>CAWHLC010000014.1:35000-110833 GCA_963830025.1 uncultured Acidimicrobiia bacterium | reverse complement strand
TTGCACCGGCAATCTCGACGAGCCGGGCGGGGCGATGTTCCCCCTCGCACCGCACCAGCGACAGGCCGCCGCGCCGGGCGGTCGAGGTTTCACCACCGGGCGATGGACGAGTCGCGTCAAGGGCCTCCCCGAGGCGAACGGTGAGCTACCGACGGCGACGCTCGCCGACGAAATCGAAACACCGGGCGACGGCCAGATCAAGGCGATGTTCGTGATCGCCGGAAATCCTGTGCTGTCGGCGCCGAACGGAGACCGGATCGAGACAGGGCTTGCCTCCCTCGACCTGCTCGTCTCCGTGGACCCGTCACTCAACGAGACGAGCCGCCTCGCCCACGTCGTGCTGCCCCCGGCAGACGGGGCACGCAACGGTCACTACGACGTCGGTTTCACAACTCTCCAGGTGCGCAACGTCGCCCGCTACTCACCGCCGGCCCTGCCGCCTGACCCGGAGGGCATGGACGAGGCCGACATCTTCCTCCATCTCCTTTCGATCCTCCGCGGTGACGGACCCGACGCGGACGTCGCCACCATCGCCGACGCTCTTGTGCTGGCCATCCTCGAACGCGCCGTCGCCGCCGATTCCGGCCTGGCCGACCGTCGCCCCGACGAGCTCCTGGCGCTGATCGACGAGGTTCGTCCTGCCGAGCGAATGCTCGACGCCATGTTGCGTACCGGCGCCTACGGCGACGGCTTCGGCGCCGACCCCAACGGCCTCACGCTCGCCACAGTCCGCGATTCGGTACACGGCATCGACCTCGGGCCGCTGCAACCGCGGCTCCCAGAGGTATTGCGCACGAAGTCAGGCCGCATCGAGCTGATGGCTGACCCCGTGGTCGCCGACCTCGACCGCCTGCGGGCGACACTGGACGAGCCGCGACCCGACACGCTGCTCGTCGGACGCCGCCACCTCCGCTCGAACAACTCGTGGATGCACAACGTTCGTGTCCTCGTGAAGGGCAAGCCGCGGTGCACCCTGCTCGTCCATCCCGATGATGCCGTCCGATTCGGGCTCTCCGACGGGTCGCTCGCACGGGTCGCCTCGAAGGTCGGCGAGATCGAGGCCGTCGTGGAGCTCACCGACCGCATGCGACCCGGCGTCGTGAGCCTTCCCCACGGGTGGGGTCACGGTAAGCCGGGGACTCGGCTCTCGATCGCCAACGAGCACGCCGGTGTCAACTCCAACCTCCTCACCGACGAGTCGGTGATCGACCCGCTGTCGGGGACCGTCGCGCTCAACGCGATCCCGGTGGAGGTGTCGCTCGCCGGCTGAGCCGGCTCGCTCACGACGCCGCGGCGATCTGGAGGAACACGTTGCCGTGCCGGCGAGCCTCCTTGTAGCTGAACGTTGCGGGCATCTCCACGGTGAACGCCGTGCCGTTGAGACGGTTGTTGACGAACGCCGTCGCCGTGCCGCCGCAGCGCCGGCACGAGGACGTCGTCCGGATCGGAAAGTTCACCAACGCGGCGTACTGCTTCAGCAACGGACGGTTCGCCACGGACTGGTTGTCGTCGACGTGGCGGCCGACCTGGTGCCACACGATCATCACCCGAGGGTGCACGTCCCGCAAGAAGCGCTGCGTCGCCTGGGTCTCCGGCTCGGAAGCGGCGAACGGCCCGCTGTACTGGTTGGTTCCCTTGCCCGAATACACCCAGTTTCCTGCAGCGAAGTTACGGTTGATATCGACGCCGTGCAGGTTCGTGCGCATCTGGCGCCGCCACCCATCCGGGTTGACGGTGTCGAGCACCCACAGGTCGACACCGGGGATCGAACCGTGATTGCGGAGGTAGGCGGCGATCATCGCTCCGCCAGGCTCGTTGCCGTGGATCTGGCCCATGGCGACGGCGACCTTTCCCCTCCCGTTGCCGTAGCGATAGGCGCGGATCGCCAGTCCATTGACGGTGCGGCCCACGAGCCGGCTGGCGATCGGATGGTGGGGGGGAACGGCGCGCGACGCCCAGATCCCGAGCGCCTGCGCCGTCGACCTGCCGACGACGCCGTCGTGAGAGAGACCGTGATCGGCCTTGAAGTCCGCAACCGCATCCTGCGTGAACGTGCCGAAGTAGATATCGATGTTGGTGTTCAGGTAACCCCGCTGCCACAACGCTCGCTCGAGGCAGAGCACCTGGTCACCCCATTGCTTGTGCCGCAATGTGTGATCGATGCGACAGCTCGCAGCCTGTGCCGCACCGCCGGGCACGAACACTCCGCCGGCGACGAGGAGCACCGCCGCGGCCACGACGCACCGCACGTGATTCCGCATCGCCGCGAGCGTAACCGCGCTGCATGGCGACGTTCGGTGGTCGCGGCGACCGTCGCTCGATCTCCTGACCGGGCGCAGACGAGTCCGCTATGGTGAGTGCCCGTCATGCGTGGCCCCCACATGCTCGGCGGACTACTGGTCTTCGTCGCGGCGTCCTCTGCTGCACTCATCGTGCCGGAAAGCTCGGCCTTCGCCGTGCCCGACGACGGAGCGGGTGGCGAGCAGCGCGACATCGCCGTCCCCATCTCCGACAGCGAGCTGGCCGACCAGGAGGCGGCGGTCCCCGCCCGACCCGATGCGCCAGCGATCGCAGCGACCACGCCGATCGACGACTTCCGCTACGACGAATTGCGCAAGAAGGGCAAGGCGTCCGAGATCTGCGCAGGCAGCATCGGCGCAGGCACGATGTGGACGTTCAACGAGCTCACCTCGCGCTTCGGAGGATCGGCGGGATCGATGTACTCCTGCCGCGAGCGGTGGGATTTCGAGAACGATCCCGACTGCAACGGCACGATCGTCGATCCCGTCCAGCGGCCGAACTTCTTCAGCACGTGCTGGAGCAACCATTCCCAGGGACGTGCCATGGACATCATGGTCGGCTCGAACGGCTACGGCGGGTACAACACTGCCCGTGGCCGCGCCATCATCCGCTGGCTGCTGGCGCCGGACGAGGCGGGCAACCAGAACGCCCGAGCACGCCGTCTCGGCGTGCAGCAGATCCTGTTCGACGACCGTTGCTGGGATGCCGACGGTGATCGCGGAACCGACTGGTGGTCGGACATGCGGGAGTGCGGGATCGGCCATCACGACCACGTCCACATCGACCTGACCGTCAATGGCGCCAGTGGCAACGTGTCGTGGTGGGGCGCGACACCGGAGATCGGACCGAAGCTCAACTCGATCCTGTCGACCAACACGAACGATGCGAAATGGAGCGTGAGACGCTTCGTGAACCTCGGGGTGACGAGAACACGGGCGTCATCGTGGGATCACGCGTGGCCCGACGTCGTCGCCGGCGACTGGGACGGCGACGGTCGTCAGGACGACGTCATCCTGTGGAACCCGTCCAGCGGCCGATGGGCCGTGCGCGCGTTCTCCGGATCGAAGTCGTACTTCCGCGGATCGGGCACGTGGACCGGCCGCTACGACATGGTCGTGCCCGGCGATTTCAACGCCGACGGGCGTGTCAACGAGCTGTTCCTCTACCGCCGCGCGACCGGACGGTGGCAGGTGCAGCGCTGGGAGGGGTTCACCGTCCGCCGCCGTGTCACGGGTGGGTTCAGCACAACCTACGACCGGCTGATGGCCGCTGACCTGAACGGCAACGGCCGCGTCGACGAGCTCCTCCTCTGGGACGTGAACACCCAGCTCTGGAAGCTCAAGCGATTCACCGCGTTGAACCCGTACGAGAAGTCGAGCGGTCGCTGGGGTCCCGGCTGGACGCAGATCTTCGTCGGCGACTTCGACTCCGACGGCGAGCTCGACGAATCGCTGTTGTGGAACACCAAGAGCGGCGAGTGGCTTCTCCAGAACTGGGTGCGCAACCAGGCGGCTCCTGTCCGGCGCGGGGCGTTCGACCGTGCGATGGACGACTTCGTCGTGGTCGATGCCGACACCGACGGACGCCTCGACGACGCTGTCGTGCGGGACACGCAGACGGGGGAGTACACCATCCACCGCTGGCACCTCCTCGACCGGCAACGGATCCGCACGGGCCGGTGGACGGGCGGAATCGAACACATGACCACCGGCACCTGGGACTGACACCCAGTCGTTGATCCACCGAAGCCTACGGAGCCGCGACATAGTATTTCGTCATGACGGAAACACGTCGTTGCGGATGGTGCCGGCGAGTGCTGGGGGAGCGGACCGGTCCGGGTCGCCCCCGTCGCTTCTGTTCCCAGCGCTGCCGCCAGTGGAACTGGGTCGCCAGCCAGCGCGCCCACGAGCTCGAGCTCAACGAAGGCGAGCTGGTGATCGCCAGAGCGACGCTCGACGACCTGCACGACGACCTCTACGTCCTGGCATGTGCAGTCGACGACGCCGACCGAGACCTCGCCGCCGCCGGCCCCAAACCAAGCGCCACCGACCTCAAGGACATCCTCACCTGGCTCCTCGACGCCGCCCGCCCCCTCCGCAACCGCGAGCTCTCCCCATCGTCCGCACCAACATCTCACCCCTAATTACGTCATGACGTAATCCGCGCCGTGATGAGGGTGCGGGAGTTCGGCTCTTGAAGGGGCAATGGTCGAGGGCGCGTTGCGCGCACGGCCTCCTCACGTGCGGACGTTGTCACGAAGCGGCCGTCCGGAGCGGCACGAGATGTCGCGACCTGCAGCCGACGCGAGGTGTCGAGCAGCCAGTGGGCGCCGCGTGAGCCCGACGAAGTCCGAGCCGCCCGAGGCCGCTGCGGGAGATTCATGGGCGCCGTGTGCGCCGACGTGAAGTCCGAGCCGCCTGAGGCCGCTGCGGGAGATTCATGGGCGCCGTGTGCGCCCATAATCTCCGTTATGTCACTTTCGCTTCATCACGGCCCGAATCACCACCTCGTGGACTCCCCTCCCGGTCTCCTCGCTGACCTGGGATGACGTGTCTGATCTCATCGTGACGGGAGAAATCCTGCAGGGGGTCGCTTCAGTCGGTGCGATCTCGGTTCGAAGTCATCTTCGTGAACATTCCTCGGATCGCAATCAGCGCCTCGATGCGCCAGAAGCTCCGCCGCGCCGGCGTGGCCATGTCGCTTGCCGGCTGCTTGTCGATGTTCGCAGGCGGAGCACTTGTCAGTGTCGTGGCGCCGAGCTCTGCGTCGGCGGAGACCACCAGCATCGTGGGACTCCACGTCGGGATGAGGGGGCGAGCCGTCCGTGAGGTGCAGAACGCGCTCATCCGCCACGGCGTGAAGATCCTCGGCGGGGCTGACGGGATCTACGGACTGCGGACGCTTGCAGCGGTGAAGGCCTTCCAGCGCATCAACGGCCTCAATCCGCACGGATTCATCGACGCGCCCACGGCGAGTGCCCTCGGCCTGCAGAGCACCATCTCTCTCCCCTCGACCGGGTCGGGTGGTGGTCTGCATCGCGGCATGCGCGGGGTCGAGATCAAGGAACTGCAACGCGCGCTCGTCCGCGCCGGATTCCGCCTCGCCGGCGGCATCGACGGGATCTTCGGTCCTAGCACCGAGCTTGCCGTGAAGTCATTCCAGCGCTCCCACGGCATTTCTCCGACCGGGATCGTCGGCCCGATTACCTCACGGGCCCTCGGCCTCACGGGCGGGAGTCCCGCCCCGTCGCCCTCCCCCTCCCCGTCCTCCGGACTGCGCCAAGGCGATCGTGGCCCGCTCGTGCGCGCCGTGCAGCGCGCCATTGTCCGCGCCGGTGGATACCTCCGCGGTGGCATCGACGGCGTCTACGGCCCGGGCACGACGGCCGCCGTGAAGGCGTACCAGATCGTCAACCGTCTGCCCGTCACTGGCGTCGTCGACGCAGCGACCGCCCGCATCATGGGCGTCAAGCTGACCGGCAACGGCGGCGCTCCCCGTCGAATCCGCGCCCCCCGTCCAATCCGCGCCCACCGGCGAACCCGCCAGCGAAGGGCTACGTCGGACTGCGGCTCGGCGCCCACGGTGAGTACGTGCGCCGCACGCAACAGGCGCTCATCCGCAACGGCATCTTCGTCCTCGGCGGCGCTGATGGGCGCTTCGGCCCCGCCACGGCATCCGCCCTGCGTCAGTTCCAGTCTCGTCGTGGCCTGTCGGTGACCGGGGTCGTCAGCGAGGCGACAGCGCGTGCGCTCGGTCTCATCAGCGGAGGCGGCACACCGTCGCCGGGATCCTCGCCGTACGCGGGGCTCCGCCAGGGCTCGATCGGTCCGAAGGTGAAGGAACTGCAGCAAGCACTGATGCGTACAGGCCTGGTGCTGCTCGGCGGCGCCGACGGGGTGTTCGGCCCGGCCACCGCCTCGGCGTTGCGTCTCTTCCAACGAGTCAATGGCATCGCCGTGACCGGCGTCGTCGACGATGCCACGGCGAAAGCACTGGGCCTCGGACAGCAGCACCCCGGTGTCACGCAACCCGGCTACCCCTCCTACGGGGAGAGGAGTGCTCGCGTTGTCGCCCTGCAGCGAGCCCTCATCCGCGCCGGCATCAGCTTCGCCGGTGGCGCCGACGGCAGCTTCGGCGCCGCCACCACGGGCGCCATCATCCGGTTCCAGCGGATGCGCGGTATCCCGGTGAGTGGCAAGGTCGACCAGGCGACCGCGAACGCACTCGGTCTGCATCCGATGCCCGCTCCCCCACCGCTCACGACGCCGGTGCACATCAGCCGCTTCCCGGTCGCCCCGCCGTGCTGGTTCGGCGACTCGTGGCTCGCTCCCCGCGGGGGTGGACGCCAGCATCTCGGCGTCGACATCATCGCCAGCGCCGGTCGCACGATCTACGCCGTCAACGACGGCACGATCACCACGAAGTACCGCGATCAGCGAGGCTCGCTGGCGGGCAATGCGATCAAGCTCACCCGCGCCGATGGCACCTACTTCTTCTATGCCCACCTCAGCCGCTTCGCCCGCGGGATCAACGTGGGTACCCGCGTGAGTGCCGGTCAAGTGATCGGATTCGTCGGTACCACCGGCAACAGCGCCGGACCGCATCTCCACTTCGAAGTGCACCCACGCGGAGGGTCTGCCGTGAACCCGTACCCGATCGTGAAGGAGGTTGATCGCTGCTGAATGGCCGAGGCGCGAGGCGAGGCCACTGCCCCGTCAGCACGCGATCACCCCGTCGAAGCCCCCGGATGTTTGCCCCGGGGGCTTCGACGCTGCCTGCAAGGATGCACACATGACGTTCTCCATCGGCTTCAACCATGTTGCCATCGTCACGCCCGATCTCGACCGGCTGGTGGCCTTCTACGGCGACGTGTTCGGCGGCAAGAAGGTGTTCGAGATGGCGGAGGAGGATGGCCATCCGAGGATGGCGGTCGTGACGATGGGAGGAGGAGCGGCACTCAACATCTTCGAGTCACCGGCCGAGACGATCATCGGTGAGCGGCGCACTCCCGGTGCCCGTGGTGCGATCGACCACTTCGCGATCGCCGTCGAGTCGCTCGACGCGCTCGAATCGGCACGAGAGCGACTCACCGCCGCGGGGGCGGATATCGGAGAGATCCAGATGCTCGGCGACGAGTGGTCGCTGTTCTTCCGTGACCCCGACGGAATGGAGCTCGAGGTGTGCGCAACGTCGACGGCCGACGAGCGTGCTCGGGCCAAGTCGGGCGCCGTCGAGACCACCGCCTAGCGAGGGCTGATTCGCCGATCCGGGTCGGATCAGACGGGAGGCTCGGGGTCGTACTGGATGCCCCGCCGAGTCGCCTTGGCGCGTTCCTCCCCGACGAGGCGCTTCACCAGGTAGAGGGCCATGTCGATGCCTGCCGACACCCCGGACGAGGTGATCACGTCGCCGTCGTCGACGAAGCGGTCGTGCTCTCGAACCTCGATCGAGGGATCGAGCTCGGCCAGGAGCCCGACGGCTCCCCAGTATGTGGTCGCCGGACGGTTGCGGAGGAGCCCGGCAGCGGCATACACCAGCGAGCCCGTACACACCGATGTGGTGAGCTCGGCGTCTCGAGCCCATCCGCGCACCCGGTCGAGGTGCTTCTCGTCGGCGAGCAACGGCCGAGTGCCCATCCCTCCCGGATGGAGCACGACGTCGAACGCATCGAAGTCGTCGACGCTTCCGTCGGGGATCATGCGCAGACCCTTCGCTGCCGTGACCGGCGCGCCGTCGAGGGAGAACGTGACAACGCGCCAGCCGTCGTCGGGCCACGTGCGTGTCCAGAAGGAGAGCACTTCCCATGGACCCACGGCGTCGAGCTCCTCGACGTCGTCGAAGAGGAAGATGCCGATCGTCTTGCTCTCAGAGGTGCTCATCGCGGCGACACTAGAACCACCTCTACAGTGACCGCCGATGGTTTTGCCCAGCCACGGCCGACAGGCCGACGACGTCCTCGCCGACCTCGATCAGTTGAAGCGGGATGATGTCGCGTGGAAGGACGGACGGGTGTTCAGCCTGGCCTATTTCCCTGGCCACGACGTGATGGCGCTCGGCGATGCGGCGTACGCCAGGTTCGGGTCCGACAACGCCCTCAACGTCGGTGCCTTCCCAAGCCTCCGTCGCATCCAACAAGAGGTCGTCGACGTCGTCCGCGGCTGGACCGACGGCGGCGCCGACGCGGCGGGCTTCATGACGACCGGAGGAACGGAGAGCATCCTCCTCGCCGTGAAGGCTGCCCGCGAGCGTGGGCGCCGCGAACACGGCATCGAGCGACCGAACGTCGTCCTCCCTACGAGCGCCCATGCGGCGTTCGAGAAGGGGTGCTACTACTTCGGTCTGGAAAGTCGGCGCGTGCCCGTCGGCGAGAACTGGCGCGCTGACACCGAGGCGATGGCGGAGCGCGTCGACGACGAC
This sequence comes from uncultured Acidimicrobiia bacterium, assembly GCA_963830025.1. Lineage (GTDB taxonomy): Bacteria > Actinomycetota > Acidimicrobiia > Acidimicrobiales > Ilumatobacteraceae > CAWHLC01. The sequence goes on along the minus strand of CAWHLC010000014.1, from coordinate 102,115 downwards.
ACGGTGCTGCTTGTCGGCTCGGCGCCCCAGTACCCGCAAGGTGTCATCGATCCGATCCCCGAGATTGCCGCCCTCGCCGCCTCACGCGACATCAGTTGCCACGTCGACGCCTGCATGGGTGGCGTCGTGCTCCCCTACCTCGCGCGCCTCGGCACGGAGGTCCCGCCGTGGAACTTCCGTGTCGACGGGGTCACGAGCATCTCCGTCGATCTGCACAAGTACGCCTACACGACCAAGGGCGCCTCCGTCCTCATCCACCGCAACCGGACGCTGCGCGAGTACCAGACGTTCGCCACCGACAACTGGCTGGGCGGCCTGTACGGATCGTCGGGGATCCTCGGCTCCAAGGGCGGCGGGGCGATGGCCGCGGCCTGGGCCGTGATGCAGTACCTCGGCGACGACGGATACCTGCGTCTCACCGAGTCCGCCCGCAATGCGGCACTGGCGTTCGCCGACGGGATCGATGCCCGCGACTCGCTCACCCTCCTTGCCCGGCCCGACACGACACTTGTCACGTTCGCCTCCTCGGAAGCGGGCCAGTGCGACGTGTTCGCCGTAGCGGACGAGCTGCGGACACGCGGTTGGTACGTCGACCGCCAGCGGCCGCCGCCGTCGCTGCACTGCACCGTCATGGCGGTGCACGAGGGGCTCATCGACACCTTCCTCGGCGAGCTCGACGCGGCGATCGAGACAGCGACCGGTCGAACCGGCGATGTCGGGGCCTACGGTATGACCGAGTGATGTGATTGACCGCCGCGCTCGGCGGGTAGAACTTCGCCTGGTGCAACCGATGCTGCCGAAAGGAACGAATCCATGAACACGACGACACTGCCGAAACAGGCCGGCGAGTTGGCGTCCCACGTCGGCGACACGATGACCGATGCCGTCAGCAAGAGCATGGAACTAGCCCGTGACCTCGTCACCACCGCTGAGGAGCGTCTTCCCGATTCTGCCGTCGACTGGACGCGCGAGCACGTGCCTGGTCTGGGCACTCGCAGCCCGAGCCACGGCCGTCGCAACGTCTTCGTTATCGTCCTCTTCGTCGCGGCGCTTGCCGGGCTGACGTGGTGGATGCGGCGCAGGTCGGCGAACAGCGTCGCCGACCATCTGGACAACGACGTCAGCTCGAAGTCGGGGTCCGGTTCCCCCGGCTGGCGAGCAGCATGAGGATCGTGATCGACACGAATCCGCACAGCGCCATGAACGGCAGGCTCACGAACCCGAACCGGCGAAACCACACGAACGTGCATGGCACGGGAAAACCGCAGGTGTCCGATTCGGGGTTCCACTCGATGTAGTAGTGGTACGTCGAGAAGGCCGCTCCGATCAGGCTGAGCGGCACCACGTACCAGTGGATGCCGCGGTCCCGCCGGACCCAACCGACGAGCACGATCACCGACAGCGGGTACATCGCAATGCGCTGGAACCAGCACCACCTGCACGGCTCGTAGTTGGCGATCTCACTGAAGTAGAGGCTGCCCGCCGTCGCCACCGCCGCCACCACCCAGGCGAGTGGCACGAGCCACGGACGGAATGCATTCCACGCTCGCCCGGCAATCGCAAATGTTCCCGCCGTCAGGCGGGTGAGGGCGAGCAGTACCGATCCGCCGACGGCGACCAGGGCGAGCACGGAGAAGATCACCTGGAAGGCGGGGGGCTCCACGGCGCCATTCTGGTCCCGGACAGCCAGCCGCCGGCGGCAGGGCCATACTCGATCCATGACGCTCCCCGATGTCTCCACGGTGCTGCGCGGGCTCGAGGTGACCGTACGGCCCGGCCGTTTCCGGTTCGAGAAGAGCGACGATCCGGATCGACGGATCGCCGCCGCGGCGGTGATCACCGAACCAGAGGGCGTCACACTGGTCGAGTCCGACGACGACGGCGCATGGGCATGGCTGACGATCGCAGTCGAGACCGACCTCGACCTGGTCGGCCTCACGGCCGCAATCGCTCCCGCGCTCGCCGAGGCGGGACTGCCGGCCAACATCCTCGCCGGGTTCCACCACGACCATCTCCTCGTGCCGTACCACCGCGCCCAGCATGCCGTCGTCACACTGGAGAGCCTGCGCGCACGACCGGTGTCCGCGTATTCAGCCAGCTCGGTCGCTCGCGATCCGCTCCCCGTCGGTGAGATCATGATCGCATCCGGTCTCGTGGCTCGTCTGCTGACACCGGAGATGGCGTCCGTGCTCGAGTTCCTCCATCGCGTCGGACGAGACGGATGCACCGACCGCGAGCTTCTCGATGCTGTCGGTGGCGAACCGCGGACCGTGCTCGGACTGCTCGCCTCCCTCGTGGATGCCGGCCTGGCGACGACCGACGCCGGCAGGACGAGGATCGCCGAGCGCCGGCCTCCGGCGCTGGCGACCGTGCTGCGCGAGCTCGCTGCAGGCCCGCTGCACGTTCCCCGGGAGCTGGACGGCTACCTCGACAACGGACGAATCGCTCGTTACCCGAAGCACGACGACGAGCTCGGCGCACTGCTCGAACACGTTGTCGAGTTCGTCGGTCCCGGGACCGTGCACAGCGAGCTGTCTCTCACGGCCGTGCTGGCAGAGATCGCCGAGCCGGCCGAGTTGCGCCGCCGCCTCGTCGACCATGGTCTCGTCGAAAGAACGGCGAGTGGTTCCCGGTACGTCGTGAGGGCCCGGGTATGATGACGTTTGCCGCTGACACCGGTCGGGAGAGTCGCCGTCAACGCCGACGACGACGCCGAAGGAGCAACCACCCCGGAATCTCTCAGGCTCACGGACCGCTCGGTCGAGGCAACGCTGGAAAGTAGCCGGTCCGCCGGCTCGCCGACGGGGAAGGCTCTTCGGGGCGAAAACTCTCAGGCATCGATGACAGCGGGGGATCCAGAACGCCGCGGATCGGAGCGCCCTGATGTCCCCCACCTCGAGAGCCGATGCACACTTCGTCAGCCGTCACATCGGTCCGTCCGACGACGAGCTGGAGACGATGCTGCAAACCATCGGTGTCGGATCGCTCGACGAGCTCATCGCCGAGACCGTGCCCGACTCGATTCGCCAGGCAGACCCGCTCTCGCTTCCTGAGCCGCGCTCGGAGAAGTCGGTCCTCGACGAGCTCGCCGAGCTTGCCCACCAGAATCGCGCCCGCACGAGCCTCATCGGGATGGGGTACCACGGCACGATCACGCCCAGCGTGATCGCTCGCAACGTGCTCGAGAACCCGGCCTGGTACACCGCCTACACGCCCTATCAACCGGAGATCAGCCAGGGCCGGCTGGAGGCGTTGCTCAACTTCCAGACGCTGATCGAGGAGCTCACGGGACTCGAGGTGGCGAACGCGTCACTACTCGACGAGGCCACCGCCTGCGCCGAGGCGATGGCGATGTGCCGGCGTCTGGCTCCCGGAGCACGCCGTCGGTTCTTCGTTCACCACGACGTGCATCCCCAGACGCTCGCCGTGCTCCGCACCCGTGCCGAACCCGTTGGCATCGAGGTGGTTCTCGGCGACATCGACGACGTTGACGATCTCGACGACACGGTGTTCGGTGCCCTGTTCTCGCTCCCCACGTCGACTGGCGCGGTCGTCGACTGGTCCGCGGCCATCGCCGCCGTTCACGAGCGGGGCGCCCTCGCCGTGGTGACCACCGATCCCCTCGCCTGCGTGCTGACGAGATCCCCCGGCGAAATGGGTGCCGACATCGCCGTCGGCTCCGCCCAGCGGTTCGGCGTGCCGATGGGATTCGGCGGTCCTCACGCGGCGTTCATGGCGTGTCACCAGCAGGCAGCGCGCTCGCTGCCCGGACGGCTCGTCGGCGTGAGCACCGACACCGGCGGCCACCCTGCGTTGCGTCTCGCCCTGCAGACCCGCGAACAACACATTCGCCGCGAGAAGGCGACCTCGAACATCTGCACGGCGCAGGTGCTGCTCGCCAACATCGCCTCGTTCTACGCCGTGTGGCACGGCCCGGCGGGCCTCGCCGAGATCGCCCACCGTGTTCACGCCCATGCCAGCACCGCCGCAGCGCGGCTGCGCGCCGGTGGTTTGAAGCTGGCCCATGACACGTGGTTCGACACCGTCACGGTCGTCGGGGTCGATGCTGATCACCTCGTAGAGTCGGCCGCCGCTGCTGGTTACGACATCCGCCGCGTCGACGATCAGAGCGTGAGCATGTCCTTCGACGAAACCACCACGGAGCGCTCGGTCGACGCCGTGGTCGCGGCACTCCTCGAAGCGAACGGAGGCGTAGAGCCCGCCGACTTCACCACCGAATCGGGACTACTTGCCGAGCTGACGCGCACCGGCGAGCTGCTCCCCCAGGCAGTGTTCCACCGATACCACAGCGAGCACGAGATGCTCCGCTACGTGCGCCGGCTCGCTGACAAGGACCTCGCCCTCGATCGCACGATGATCCCCCTCGGATCGTGCACGATGAAGCTCAACGCCACGGCCGAGATGATCCCGATCACGTGGCCCGAGTTCGCCGACGTCCACCCCTACTCCCCCGCCGAGAACATCACCGGATACCTCGCCATGATCCACGAGCTGGAGTCGATGCTGGCTGCCATCACCGGCTACGACGCCGTGAGCGTGCAACCGAACGCGGGCAGCCAGGGGGAGTTCGCGGGGCTGATGGCGATCCACGCCTACCACCGATCGCGCGGCGACTACGACCGCACCGTGTGCCTCATCCCGTCGAGTGCCCACGGCACCAACGCCGCCAGCGCGGTGATGGCTGGCCTCGACGTGATCGTCGTCGCCTGCGACGACGAGGGAAACGTCGACGTCGTCGACCTCGACGCCAAGCTCGCCGCGGCGGGCGAGCGCATCGCCGCGATCATGCTGACGTACCCGTCGACGCATGGCGTGTTCGAGACGGCGATCGGCGAGATCTGCGCCAAGGTGCACGAGGCCGGCGGCCAGGTGTACGTCGACGGTGCCAATCTCAACGCCCTCGTCGGCCTCGCCCAACCCGGCAAGTTCGGCGCCGACGTCAGTCACCTCAACCTGCACAAGACATTCTGCATCCCCCATGGCGGCGGCGGCCCCGGCGTTGGTCCGATCGGCGTGCGCGCCCACCTCGCCGAGTTTCTCCCCGGCGATCCCCTCGACGGCGACTCGCCGGTTGGCGCCGTGTCGGCGGCCAACTACGGATCGGCAGGGATCCTGCCGATCCCGTGGGTGTATCTCAAGCTGATGGGCGGGCCCGGCCTCACTCGCGCCACGCAGGTGGCCATCGCCTCGGCGAACTATGTGGCCAAGCGCCTCGACGAGCATTTTCCCGTGCTTTACACGGGTGCCAAGGGGCGGGTCGCCCACGAGTGCATCGTCGACCTGCGGCCGATCACGAAGGCCACTGGTGTCACGGTCGACGACGTCGCCAAGCGGCTCATGGACTTCGGCTTCCACGCACCCACGATGAGCTTCCCCGTGGCGGGCACGCTGATGATCGAGCCCACCGAGAGCGAGAACCTGGCCGAGCTGGACCGCTTCTGCGAGGCGATGATCGCCATCCGCGCCGAGATCGAGCGGGTGGCCAACGGCGAGTGGGCGCTGGAGGACAGCCCGTTGCGCAACGCGCCGCACACCGCCGAGGCATTGCTCGGCGATTGGGACCGCGCCTACCCGCGGGCACTCGGTGCCTATCCGCTGGAGAGCGTCCGCGTCTCCAAGTACTTCCCGCCCGTGGGTCGCATCGACGCCGCCTATGGCGATCGCAACCTCGTGTGCTCCTGCGCGCCGTTGGAGGCCTACGAGAGCAATCTCTCCCACAGCGACGCCGCGCTGTAAACTACGGTGATCAACCGTCGGTGAGGGCGCCCGTCCTGGCCCACGCCTGCTCGGCGCAGTCGAGGCGTTCGGAGGCGGTGGACCGCACCGCATCGGCCACGCTCGCCACGAGCAGGTTGAGCAAGGCGAGCGTTCCGACGTGACTGTCGAACGGGCTTACCGATTCCGCTGCCGTGACGAACGTGTGCGTCGCCCGCTGGGCCAGCGGCGACAGGACGCTGTCGGTCAGGGTGACGATGGTCAGTTTGCGCTCGGCGGCGGCGGTGACGAAGTCGAGCACCCAGCGGTCGTAGCGACGAAGGTCGATGGCGAGGACCACGGTGCCTTTGGGGGCGAAGGCGAGTTCGCGGCGCACCTCGATCTCGTTGCCGCTGACGGCGCAAACGTTCGGCCGCAACGAGAACAGGTCGGTGACGAACTGAAGTGCGACTCCCGTCGCCGCGTCGCCGGCGACGACGAGGATCCGCCGGTCGAGGTCGGCCAGCAGCCCGACGACCGCCTTCCACGCTGCCGGCTCGACGGCGTCGAGTGTGGCCGTGACGTTCCCCACCTCGGTGGCGCGGTGCTGCTCGAGCGGGTTGTCGGCGCCCCGCTCGCGGATCCGCTCAGCGGCGGGGCGCAACTGGCGGGCGAGGTCGTGTTGGACAGACGCCTGCAGGTCGCTGAAGCCGGTGAAACCGAGCTTGGTGGCGAGACGGATGACCGTCGCTGCCCCGGTACCCGCTGCTCCGGCAAGATCGGCGACGGTACCGAAGCCGATGAGCTGTGGTCGAGCGAGCAACACCTCGGCGACGCGACGCTCGGCACTGGTGAGCGTGCCACCTGCCTCACGAATCCGTTGCGCCATCTCCATTCGTCGGCACGATAGTGCCCTTGGAACGTATGTTCCAGAATCGGAGGCAATTGGCAGCGGTGGACGCTACCGCCTTCGCCGGTGGCGACGGTCACGTCCATACTGATCACGTGATCCCCGACGCCCCACTCCGCTCGTTTGCCAGTGACAACGCCGCCGGTGTGCACCCCCGCGTGCTCGATGCGATCGCCGAGGCAAACGTCGGTCACGCGCTTGCCTACGGAGACGACGACTGGACGCGCGCCGCGGAGGCCGCGTTCAAGGAGCTGTTCGGTCCCGATTCGGTCACCCTGCTCACGATGAACGGCACCGGGTCGAACATCCTCGCCCTCTCGACATTGCTCCATCGTGTCGAGGCCGTCGTATGCGCCGCCGGAGCACACATCAACGTCGACGAGACCGGCGCTGCGGAACGCATTCTCGGAACCAAACTGATCGACCTTCCCTGCCCGGACGGGAAGCTCGTCCCGGAACAGCTCGACTCGCTGCGCTGGATGGCGGCCGAAATCCACCACGCTCCTCCTGGCGTCCTCTCGATCACGCAGAGCACTGAGCTCGGCACGCTCTACTCCCCCGACGAGGTCTCCGCGCTGTGCGCCGCGGCCCATGACATGGGGCTACGCGTGCACCTCGACGGTGCCCGTCTCGCCAACGCCACCGCGGCACTCGGCGGCACACGCGACGCGCTGCGCTCGTTCACCGTCGAGGCTGGCGTCGACGTGCTCACGTTCGGTGGCACGAAGAACGGACTCCTCGGCGCGGAGGCGGTGGTGTTCCTCACGCCCGAATACGCGGAGCGTGCCGGCCATCTCCGCAAGCAGGTCAACCAACTGGCCTCGAAGATGCGCTTCATCGCTGCCCAGTTCCTCGCCCTGCTCGAGGACGATCTCTGGATCTCGCTCGCCTGCCACTCCAACGAATCAGCCCAAGCTCTGTACCGGGCAACCGCTGACATCGGCGGAGTCACCTACGACGGCCCTCCCGCGGTGAACGCCCTGTTCCCCCGTCTCCCCCACTCCGTCATCGAACCGCTGCGGCAGTGGTCGTTCTTCTGGGACTGGGATGCGAGCATCGATCAGGTCCGCTGGATGACGGCTTGGGACACCACTCCGGAGGACATCGACCGCTTCTCGCGTGGCATCCGTCACTATTTGGACAGTACAATTGACTGACCGATTACTTTGGCCCTACAGTCGACATGGTCTCGCCAAATCGACAAGGGGGTCTCGATGGACGTGGCAGAACCGGTGCGTCTCGTCGCCGAGAATGACGGTTGGATGCACGACGCCGCCTGCAAGGGCCTGACGCACCTCTTCTTCCCCGCCCCTGCCGAGCGCCCGCAAGCCCGAGACCGTCGCGAGGCCAACGCTCGTGCGGTCTGCGGTGGCTGTTCCGTCTCCGGCGATTGCCGCGACTTCGCCCGTGACAACCACGAGTACGGGCTGTGGGGTGGCGAAAGCGAGGACGAGCGCCATTCCGCCGGCTACCGCCTGATCGCGCCGATCGGGGTCCGCGCCCGGGCGCCGGCTGAACAACGCGCAGCACTCGGCGGGCACGGCGCCCGGTGACGAACTCGGCATGACAGTCGCGTGAAACACGCGCCGATGACTCTTGACGTCTGCGTCGTCGGGAGCGCCAACCTCGATCTGGTGGTCCACGTCCCCCGCCATCCGGCTCCGGGAGAAACGCTGCTCGGGAACGGGTACGCCGAGCACGCCGGCGGCAAAGGACTCAACCAGGCAGTGGCAGCTGCCCGTGCCGGTTCTCGAACAGCGATGATCGGCGCGCTCGGTACAGACGCTGCCGGCGACCTGCTCGAGCGCGTGCTGGTCGAGCACGAGATCGATCACCGTTGCGTGCAGCGAGTGGACGCGCCGACTGGACGGGCGCTCATCACCGTGTCGGCGCGGGGCGAGAACAGCATCGTCGTCGTGCCGGGCGCCAACGCCCTCGTGACAGTCGACCACGTCCCACGTGCCGCCGTCGTCCTCGCCCAACTCGAGGTGCCGATACGCGAAGTGACCGCGGCGATGCGCGCTGCTCGCGAGAACGGTGCCCGGACGGTGCTCAACCCGGCACCAGCGGCGACGCTTCCCGACGAGCTGCTCGACCTCACGGACATCGTCGTACCGAATGCCCACGAGGTGCAGATGCTCGGCGGTGCTGGCGCTCTGCTCGAACGGGGTGTCGGAACGGTCATCACAACGCTCGGAGCGCGCGGGGCGTCGATCATCGATGGCGACGGCATGCGTCACGTGGAGGCGTTCACCGTGATGCCGGTCGACACGACGGGGGCGGGCGATGCGTTCTGCGGCATGCTCGCCAGCCGGCTGGCCCGGGGCGAGTCGGTCGACGATGCCGTACGCCTCGCCGCAGCAGCGGGTGCACTCGCCACCACGGTTGCCGGTGCCGTGCCGTCGATCCCCACATACGAGCAGGCGGCCGGGCTGCTCACGGTCAGTGGCGCAGTGTCACCGCCGCCCAGCCGTCCTTCGTGACGCGGTCGGTCGCCGTCATCGGTGCCAGCGCGTCGAGCACATGCTGGGCGCGTTCGGCGAGGATCCCACTGACGATCAGCACACCGCCGGGCGCCACGAGCCGGCGCAGCTCGGCCGATAGCTGGATCAGAGTCGGCGCAAGGATGTTCGCCAGAACGATGTCGTAGGGACCATCGAGGGCAGCGACTGGCGTCGTGTCGACCTCGACGAGATGATCGACACGGTTGCGCGCCACGTTGGCCTCGGTGGCGTCGATGGCGGCGAGCGACACGTCGACGGCGCGCACCTGTGAAGCGCCGGCCAGGGCCGCCGCGATGCCCAACACGCCGCTGCCACAGCCGACGTCGAGCACGGTGGCGCCCGGCCATTGCACGCGACGGAGAGCACGAAGCGAGGCCACGGTCGTCGGATGATCACCGAGCCCGAACGCCGCTCCCGGGTCGAGGACGATCCGCGTCACGTTCGTCGTCGCCGGTTGGGCGGCCAAGCCGTGCCACGCGGGCACGACGACGAGGTCGTCGGCAACCCACGTCGGAACGGCATGCTGCCGCCACGTATCGACGACCGCCGGATCGACCGGAATCAGTCGCCACTTCCATCGTTCCGGAAAGGCGTCAGCGGCGGAGGTCACTGCCTCGACATCCTCCCCGAGCGACGTCCACAACTCCAACATCGCCGCATCTGCGTCGTGTGCTCGCTCCTCGACGGCGGCGACACCGAGGTTCCACAAGGCATCGGCTGCCAGCTCCACCTCGCTCGCCGGCACCGTCACGACGAGCGCCAGCATCAGTCGATCCGCCGGAGAAGCCGTCCAAATCGGCGACCGCGTTCGACGTACGTGAGCACGGCGTGGTCGATGTCGGCGAGGCGAGCCTTGCCTGGCTTGATCACCGCCGGTGACCCGGCGGCAAGGGCGCCGCTCGGCACGTCGACGTCGTAGAGCACCACCGAGTTCGCCGCCACGACAGCTCCTGAATGGATGACCGATCGGTGCAACACCATTGCCATGTTGCCCACCATCGCCCTGTCCTCGATCGTGCACCCTTCGAGGTGGACGAGGTGGCCGATCACACAATCGTTCCCCACCACGGTGGGGTCGACGGGCGTCGTGTGCAACACCGATCCGTCCTGGATGCTGGTGCGCTCACCGACGCGAATCTCCCCGTCGTCACCACGAAGGACCGCCCCTGGCCATACCGTGCTCTCGGCACCGATGGTCACCGACCCGATGATGACGGCGTCGGGATGGATGTATGCATCGGAGTGGATCGATGGCTCTTGCGAGCCCAACGTGTACACCGGCACGCCCCGACCGTACCGTCATTCAGGCATCGCACCGAAAGGCGTACGGCCGCCATTAGTCCGGTGGAGCCGAACGGGCACCACCAACTACGGTGAGCGGTCATGCCCAACCGCATTGACATCGAGCTCACGAGCGCTCGGGACGATGGCTCTTGGACCTGGCGGGCAGCCGGGGCACGCGAGCCTCGCGGCGTGCTCGACGGCTCGCTCCTGCCCGGCGGGGTGTCGGTTGGCGACCAGTTGAAGGTCGAGGCGGAGTATGGCGTCGAGGGCATCTCGATCCTCTCCATCGTGCCGCCTAAAGACAAGCCAGGCCGCGAGCTGCTCGAGCTGCTGCCCGCTGAGACCGAGTTCGAACCCGTCACGCAGCAGCGCGCCAAACGGAGCGACGACCGTAGCGACCGCCGCCGTCCGCGTCGCGACGACCGATCCGGTGACCGGCGGGACGGCCGGCACGGCGACGACCGCCCACGAGGCGAACGGCGCGAACGCAGTCCTGCTGGTGGTGGTGGCGGTGGTGGTGAGAGCAGAGGAGGCGAACGGCGCGAGCCTCGAGGTCGGCGCCGCGAGTTCACGCCGCCGCCGGAAGTTCCAAAGCGACCGAAGCCGAAACGCCTCCGCCCGGGCAAGACCCGTCGCAACGAGGTGTTGAGCGATCTGCCCGAGGCGCAGCGCTCGATCGCCGAGCTCGTACTCCAAGGCATGCCCGCCGTGCGCCAGCGGCTGCGCGACGACAACGCCATGCTGAAGGCCGAGGGCAAGCCGCAGATGCCGGAGGACTCCGTGCTCTCGATGGCCGAGGGCCTGCTCCCCCGCCTGCGCGTCGCCGACTGGCTCGACCGGGCCGAGGCAGCGAGACGCCAGATGGAACATCTCGACCTCCGCGACCTGCGCAGCGTCGTCGCCTCGTCCGACGACCCGATCGTCGCCGCGCGACGAATCCACGCGTGACCTCGCCACTGAGATGAAGGCGGCACTCGCCTCCAAGCAGGAGGAGGAGCTCGGCCTGTGGCTCACCGATGTCGCTGCTGCGCTCGACGTCGGACGCGTGATCCGCGCTCTGCGGCTGTCGTCTCAACCGCCGAAGGCGGGTGTGCCGTTCCCGTCCGAGCTCGCCGGCCGCCTGGCCGATGCAACGAACGCGTCGCTGCTGCCCGACGATGGCGCCGATCGGTGGGCGGCGGTGCTTGAAGCGGCAGCCTTCTCCCCGATCCGCGCCCAGGTTCAGCCGAAGGACGTTCCCACGCCGGTGTCGGATGAACTGAAGTCGACCGTGACGCGACTCGCTCCGCTGCTGCCGCAGATCGCCGCCCAGTTCGGCATCGAGGTGCCGACCGGAGTGCCCACGCCGAAGCCGTTGCGTCCCACCCGCCCGACCAAGCGACCGCCGAAGGGCCCCAAGGACACCCAGGTCGGCTGAGTCTGCGAGCACGACAGAGTTGGGAAGCGGCCGGCAGGGCCACCTACCATCGGCGCCATGTCCGACAAGGTCCTCTACGACCACCGAAGGCCGCATCGCCATCATCACGCTGAACCGACCCGAGGCGCGCAACGCTGTCAACGGCGAGGTTGCCCAGGGCTTGGAAGCCGCGATCGACCAGCTCGAGGCCGACGACGACGTCTGGGTGGCTGTGCTGTGCGCCAACACCGAGGGTCAGGAGCGTCCGGTGTTCTCGCGCCGGCGCAGACCTCAAGGCGATCAACAGCGGCCAGGCGGCCGACCTCCGTCACCAAGCGGGGCGGTTTCGGTGGCTTCGCCTACCGCCAGCGCCGCAAGCCGGTGATCGCCGCGATCGACGGGCTGGCCACCGCCGGTGGCTGCGAGATCGCCCTCGCCGCCGATCTGATCGTCGCTACCCGGCGGTCCGCCTTCGGCCTCGCCGAGGTGAAGCGCAACCTCATCGCCGGCGCCGGCGGGCTGTATCGACTGCCCTGGGCCATCGGGCGCGGCCCTGCGTTGGAAGCGATCCTCACCGGCGAGCCCATCCCCGCCGAACGGGCCTACGAGCTCGGTCTCGTCACCCGTCTCGTCGACGACGGCACGGCGAAGGAGGCAGCGCTCGAGCTCGCGGGCAAGATCACCGAAGCGGCACCGCTCGCTGTCTGGGCCAGCCTCGAGCATCGTGAAGGCAGCCAACGACCACGACGACGCCACGCTGCGCAAGCTCGACCGACGAGGCATTCGGCGGCGGTGCTCAACTCCGAGGACACGAGCGAAGGACTCACCGCGTTCATCGAGAAGCGCAAGCCGCAGTGGAAGGGACGCTATAGACGTGGTGAGTCGCCGAACCGCGGAGGCGACAGCGCCATGAACTCAGTCGCTGAGCGGCGCCGACACGATGATCAGGCGGGCGGTGATACCCGCCCGTTCGTACAGGTTCTTCGTCTCGCGGTCACCGGGAAGCGCCTCGCCCTCGATGCGCATGCTGCCGCTTCCGTGCCGGCGGCCGTCGCCGCCTCCATCAGCGCGTCGCCGAAGCCGCACTCGCGGGCCTCCGGATGGACGTAGACGCCGGCGACACGGATCGTCTCGTCGTCCTCGAACACGGCAACGAGCGTGCCGACGACGAGGCCATCGAGATCGGCGACGAAGGCAACCACATCGGACGTTCGAGGAGATCGCGCCCATCCGTCACCGACGGGCGGGTGGAGCATGAGCCATCGGGCTCCCGCCACGTGCCTCGGCGAGCGCGGCGCGGGCCTCTCCCTCGAGCAGGGCCAGCTCGCTCGATCGTCCGCCACCGCCGGACGCACGGTTGGGTCGAACATGTCACGCCCGTTGGAGCTGCTCGATCTTGCCCAGCACGGAGCGGCGACGCCGGTTGGCCCGTTCGAATCGCTCGACGAGTGCCAGTCTCGGGGCGTCGAGCGCGGTCAGGCGGGCGACCACTTGGCTGGCGGCGAGGCTCTCGTACTCGTCGATGGGGAGCTCGGTCGGGTCGGCAGCAGTGTTGCCGTTCGGCTTGGCGTCCTCGATCACGCGGAGCGGCGTGACGACCGTAGGAGCTGCCGCCAGCTGGGGGTCGGGTCGCCGATGACGGTCGTCGACGAGGCTGCGCCGCACCCGGCGGTGCTCGACCTGCACGGCGAGCTGTCGCCGACGGCGCGCGCCGACGGCGACGCTGTCGGCGAGCTGGCGTTGTGCGTCGTCGCCGACGCGACGCCGCACAACGCGCGACATCTCGACGGCGAGACCGATCGGGAGGATAGACGGCCAGATCGACGGCCGCGCCCGGGCGTCGCCGCGGCTCCGCTCACGACGAGAAGATCGGGCACTCGTCGTCGCCGACCGGGCACGACGGAGCGGTCGCCCGCACGAGCAGGAAACAGGAGCTGCAGAGCTGCTCATCGGCGCGCTTGGGCTGGAGCCGGCCGGTACCCTCGCCCCGCTCCGCTGTGTCGTCGAGCCCTTCGTCCTCGTCTTCTTCGTCGTCGTCGTCCTCGTCGGAGGCGACCATGCGATCCTTCAGGATGCGGTCGAGGTCCGCCTCGACGTCGTCGGGTGAGAGAAGATCCTCGTCGTCCTCATCCTCCTCGTCGGTGGCGCGGCGACGGGTGCGAGGTGCGGCGTCCTCGTCGTCCTCCTCTTCATCCTCGTCATCGTCGTCATCGGCGTTGTCGTCTTCGGTCCTCGGCCTCGAACTCCGACGGCGTCCGTCGGCAATCTCGTCGTCGAGCTCTACCTCCGCGAGGGCGTCCTCGTCGAGCTCTTCCTCGTCGAGCTCTGCCTCTTCGGGTTCTTCGTCGATCGGCTTTTCGCCGTCGTCGTCGGCCATGGCACCCCACTCTCGGTCGGTGAATGTAGGCGGTCGCGGGCCGGAGCATAGAGGCACGTTCCCGCCGCATCTGACACTCACCCCGTGACAAGCGTCACAGAACATATCGTCCGTGATCAGGGTCGCGCGGTACGATGGCCTCGGCGCGACGCTCCGACTCGAGTCGTTCGAGCTCCGGGAGCCTCGACCGTCATGTGCGACATCGCTGCTGCGATGGCTCGATGCCCGGCCTTCGTCGGCGATCAGGCGGTGCATCTCCAGCGCGATCCGGCGATAGGCCGGGTGGCCCTGCGGCTGCGAGCGCAGCTCGAGCATGTGGATCGCCTCGCGGGCGTTGAACTGCATCACGTAGCGCAAGCGGTACGCCATCGCACACCGCGTACGCCGCCTGCTCGGGAAATTCACCGACGAGTGTCGTCGTAGAGCAGCGGCCGACCGATCCAGCGCGTCGTCGAACACGACGCCGTGCGCCGGCCTCGTCGATCAACGCCGGACGGGAGACGCCGTGGTAGGGCGTGAGTCGCTGCCACTCGATGGTGAGCATCCGGTGACGCTGGAGGTCACGGAACGCGCCGTAGTCGGACAGCACGTCGAAGCGGTACCTGGTGCGCTCGAACGCTCGGCCCGGCCGATGCCGCCGGTTGGAGCGATCGCCGACGTAGTCGCGCAGGATGGCGACCTTGTCGTCGCTGCCCATGCTGCGCACGCGGTCGAGCAGCTGGTGCTCGGACAGGTTGATGTGCGGGTAGCAGATCGCTGCGAGGAGCTTGTCCTCGGCATCCGGGTCGAAGTCGACGAGTGTCACCTCGTCGGTGGTCGCCAGGCTCGATTCCAGCGGTCGAGTCGGGCCACCTCGGCGGCCGTGGTCGTGCGGGTGTCGTCGAAGTACTGGCTCCAGCGACCGCCACGGTCGGGCAGGTCGACGCGGCGGAGGAAACTCGGGATCACCTTGCGCAGCTCGTGGAGCATCAGCTCGGCGTAGTCGCGCGCCTCGGGCAGCGGATGGGCGCGCATCCGCAGCAGCAGAGCCTCGAACGCCTGACCCGACTCCGTAGATCCCGACGTTCGACAACGACGCTGCGGGCAGGATCCCGCGTACGGCGTCGAGCGCTTTCGCCCGTGTGGCCAACCGGTAGACGAAGTCGCTGTCGGCGGGATTGCGCGGAATCGTCGCCCGCACGTGCTCGGTGACCAGCTCGATCCCCTGGCTGTAGTCGTCGAAGATGCGATCCATGTCGCCGACGTACCTCGTGCCGTAACGGCTGGCGAGAATGGCGCCGTCGCGGAAGTAGCGGTAGCGACCCCCGAGGCGGGCGTCGTAGGCGATGTAGCGGGTGCTCTGCTCGAGGTAGCTCATCAGCCGACCCCACTCGAGCACCTTGGTCAGCAGGTTCGACGCCTGCTCGCAGGCGAGATGCACACCGCCGAGCTGGGCGACCGAGTCGTCGCCGTACTCGAAGAACACCCGCTCGTAGAGCTGCTCCGCCCGCTCGAGACCGACTGTTGCGTCGACGGTGTGGTCGCCGGAGATGTCGAGATCGCCGACGAACTCATCGAGGAACAGCCGGCGCAAGCTCTTCGGGCTACGGCTGTATCTGGCGAACAACGCCCCCTTCACCACTTCGGGAAGGTTCACCAGGGCGAACACCGGGCCATCGAGGTTCGTGAAGTAGCGCCGCAGGACGTCGGCCTCCTCGGCCGTGAACTCCTCGGGCACGTACAGACTCATCGGGTCAACATCGTAAGAGGCCGCACTGGGGCGGCGGCGGACCGTTCGGCCCCACTACCAGGAGTGCCGCAACACGATCTTGCCGAGTTGCTCCCCGGCCGCCAGCCGTTCCAGCGCGGCCGGGTACTCGGTGACGTCGAGCACCGTGTCGACTCGAACATCGAGACCCTGGTCGACCAACGAAGTGAGCTCGGCGAACTCGATGTAGCTCCCCATCGACGAGCCGATGATCTCGTACTGCTTGAAGAACAACCGGGGCAGGCTGACCTCTACCGTCGGCCCGGACGTGCCGCCGCACACGACGAGCCGGCCACCCGGCTTGAGCGAACGTACGGACTGCTCCCAGGTCGCCGGACCGACGCTCTCGACCACGACGTCGGCTTGTACATCCCATCGCTCGGCGGTCGAGTCGACGACTGCGTGGGCGCCCATCGCCAGTGCCTCGTCACGTTTGGCCGCGCTGCGGCTGGTGGCGACCACGCGGGCGCCGAGGAAGCGCGCCAGGGCGAGGGCGGCACACGACACGCCTGATCCCACACCGACGACCAGCACCGTGTCGCCCGCCTGCACGCGGGCGCGGCGCAACATGCGGTACGCAGTGAGCGTCGCCAGCGGATACGCGGCGGATTCCTCCCAGGACCGAGATGCCGGACGAGGGAGCACGTTGCGCGATGGGGCGACTGCGAACTCGGCGTGCCCACCCCACCGGTGCTCGCCGTAGATCGCGAAGCCCGGTCCCATCGGACTGTCGATGCCGTACTGCACGATGTCCGCCACCGGCGACACGGCCGGATTGATCACCACTTCGTCGCCGGCGGAGAGCCCGCTGACGCCCTCACCGACGGCGTCGACCACCCCTGCGACGTCGCATCCGGGCACGTGTGGGAGCGGTGGCTTGGGCATCCCCTTCGACACCCACAGGTCCATGTGGTTGAGGGCACTGGCAACAACCTTCACTCGTACGTCGTCGGCGTCGAGCTCGGGCGGGTCGATCTCGCCCAGGCGGTACTCGCCGGGCGACTCATCCAGGATCCATGCGCGCATCGGGGCTCCTTCCGTAGGTCTCGGTCAGACGATCAGCTCGAAGGCGTCGGGCTCGATCGACACGGTCAGCGAGGTGATCGTTCCACGTCGATCCCGTCCGCGACGCATCGCACAGGCTCGTCGAACGTCCACGTCGCCTCCCTCGCGTGGCGGAGCCGGATCGACGGGTGGGGCATGTGCCCTCCGCTCGGCAGACGCCGGCGGGCGGACAGGCGATCTCGCCACGTCATCGCTTCGTCGACTTCGATCAGCTCGAACCTTCCGTCGTTGGGATGCGCAGCCGGTGCGACATCCCAGGCGCCGAGGCGACCGACGTTGAACGCCCCGACGATACGTCCACGCCAGAACCGCTTGCGAGCTACGACGTGGGCAACCGCCACGAAATGCTCGCGGTCGGTGTCGACTCGGAGCATGTCCATCGGGAGCCGCTGCGCCCGCGCCGCGTCCGGGCGCGGGCGACCGAGCGAGGCGTAGACGTCGCCACCGGACAGCGCGTACTCGCCGTGGCCCCGCGTCAGCAACGTACGAGGCAAGCGCCGCATCCGAGCTGGCGACCGGAACGTCGCCCGGCCGGACGATCTCCGCGCCCCATGGCTCGCCCTTCGAGATCACCATCTACTCACCTGCCACGGACGCATCGGCGACCACGTCGCGGAACGCCGCGTCCACGGCCTGACGCGCTGCCCGGCGCAGGGCGGACGACGGGGCGACCTGACCCAGCTGGCGGAGCAGGTCGATCAGCTGCTTCATCGTGCGGACGAAATCGCCGCCGCTGAGCTCCTCCTCACCGACCACCTCGGCGAAGCCCTCGCCGGCGACCCAGGCGTAGGCGAGGGCGATGAACGTCGGATCGGGCGCACGGTGTACGGCGAGATTGGCCTGCCGCTCCCGGTTGGCGAGCTCGACGCTGATCCGTTCGATCTGACGCCACTTCGTCTTGACTGCGGCCGACGGAAACCACGGCGCGGGCGGGTCGTCCGGGCTGCGGTGCTCGTACACGAACACGGACACGAGTGCTGCCAGTTCCGCCGCAGCGAGCCCGTCGAGGAGCCCGGCGCGGAGGCACTCGGAGACGAGCAGCTCGCTCTCGTGGAAGATGCGGGCGAGCACCGACCCGGCGTCGGTGAGCGACCAACCGCCATCCTCGATCGCCCAGATTCGACGTAGCCGTACTCGTCGAGCACCGCGAGCACACGATCGAACTCGAGAGCAAGCGACGACGTGCGCTCCCCGAGGCGCGTCGAGAGGTTGGCGATCTCCCGCCGCGTTCGCTCCGCCTGTCCTGCAAACCGCAGTCGCTGGCGCAGCTCGGGATCTGTCTCGATCGGATCGACGGGCTCGTCGGTATGCCGCGGGTGCTTCGCGCGCCGGGCGGCGAAGATCTGTGGCCGACAGCCGGCGAGCGACATCGCGCCGGTACTGCGGTCGCTGCGGCGCGTACCCGTCGGGCAACGTGATCGACGCGATGACGTCGGGCGGATCCGTGAAGTTCGTCGCGGTGAGGTGGAGGAGAGCCGCCTGCGCGGTCACCACCGACACCTTGATCCCCTTCGCTCGACTCGCCGTCGCAGCGACGACCGCAGGACCGGCGTACTTGCCCTGGTTGACCCAGATGATCTGGCCCGGACGAAGGCGGGCGAGCGCCTCCTCCACGTCGTTGCTGGTACTCCCCCGTGCGATCGGCGCGCGAGCGGTACGCCCAGATGTCGCCGAACGGGCTCTCCGCCCGCGCCTCGAGCGCGGTCAACTCGACACGCTTGCGATCGAGGCGGGCCTCGATCCGTACCACGTCGCGGTCGGCCTGGTACTGGGCGAACGACAACGACAGCAGGTGGCGTGCTTCGTCGGGACGATACGAGCCGACGAGGTTCGTCACCATGTTGTAGGTCGGTCGGAAGACCGACCGGAGATGGAACATTCGTGAGGCGGCGAGCGTCGCCACCTGCTCGAACCGTACGAACGGGCTCCACAGCACGAGGGCCTGGCCGGCGTCGTCGAGCCCGCGCCGACCGGCGCGCCCGGTGAGCTGCGTGTAGTCGCCAGGCGTGAGGAACTCGTGGTGGTCACCGGTGAACTTCGTGAGCTTCTCGATCACCACGGTGCGTGCCGGCATGTTGATGCCGACCGCCAGCGTCTCAGTGGCGAACACGACCTTCACCAGGCCTTCGACGAAGCAGCGTTCGACCACCTCCTTGAACGGCGGCACCATCCCGGCGTGGTGGGCGGCGATTCCGGCCTCGAGCTGGGCGACGAACGCGCCGTACCCGAGCACGTCGAGGTCGGCGCGACCCAGCTGGCCGAGCCGGGAATCGACGATGTCGCTGATGCGTTGCCGCTCGTCGGCGTCGGTGAACCGCACACCAGCCTCGAAGCAGGCGCGGGCCGCTTCGGCGCACTGGTTGCGGCTGAAGATGAAGTAGATCGCCGGCAGCATCTCGTTCGAGTGGAGCAGGTCGACGGTCTCCACACGACCCGGCGTGTACAGCTTGCGGCGCGGGGCGATGCTGCGGTCGTTGCTGCGCCGCCGTCCTCCGCTCCAGCGCTCGGCCTGCGAGTCGAGCTTGGCGGCGGCGGGATTCGCCTGACCATTGACGAAGATCGGCAGGAGGTGGAGCCGGTCGTGGGTGCGATCGCCGACGAGGTAGCGACTCGTGAGCGACACTGGGCGCTTCGTCTCGACGATCGAGACGGTCGGTCCTCGCACGGTCTCGATCCAGTCGGCCAGTTCGGCGGCGTTGCTGATCGTCGCCGAGAGACAGACCAGTCGTACGGCCTCCGGGGCGTGGATCATCACCTCCTCCCACACCGGTCCCCGATAGGCGTCCTGGAGGAAGTGCACCTCGTCGAGCACGACGGTGCCGAGCTCGCGCAAGGCGTCGGCGCGGGCGTAGATCATGTTGCGCAGCACTTCGGTGGTCATCACGACGACTGGCGCGTCGGCGTTGACCACGTTGTCGCCGGTGAGCAAACCGACCTCGTCGGCGCCGTACACGTCGACGAGGTCGCGGTACTTCTGGTTCGACAACGCCTTCATCGGTGCCGTGTAGAAGCTTCGCCTCCCAGCGCGTCTCGAACGCTCGATGGCGTACTCGGCGACGACGGTCTTGCCGCTACCCGTGGGCGCGGCGACGACGACGTGGCGGTCAGCCTCGACGGCCTCGATCGCGTCGAGCTGGAAGCGATCGAGTTCGAAGTCGTAGCGGGACAGCAGGTCGGCGGCAATGGTCACGTGCGGCTCGCTCTTCGGTGTGCCCGCTGGAACAGCCACCCGACGAGCACGGACAAGACGTACAGGACGATCAGCGGACCGGCGAGCGCGATCAGCGAGATCGGATCGCCCGACGGAGTGATCACGGCGGCGAGCACGAAGATCGCCACGATCGCGTATCGCCATCCGCGTATCAACGTCTGCGGCGTGAGGACGCCGACGAGTTGCAGGAACACGAGCAGCACCGGCACCTCGAACCCGATGCCGAAGGCGGCCATCATCAGCCCGACGAGGCGGATGTACTGCGCGACGCCGAGCGTTGGCTGCACTCCTTCGCCGGCCCACGAGACGAGGAACTCGAGTGCCTTCTCCAGCGTGAGGTAGGCGATCGTCGCGCCGAGGAGGAAGAGCAGAACCGAGCTGATGATGAACGGGATCGCGTACTTCTTCTCCTTGGCGTGGAGAGCGGGCACGACGAACCGCCAGATCTGCCAGAGGATCACCGGCAAGGCCACGATCAACCCGCCATAGGTGCCTACTCGCAGGCGGGTGGTCAGTCCTTCGAGCGGATCGAAGATGTTCAAGACCGCACCTTCGGTGCACAGGTCAGGGCGACGATTGCAGAGCTTCTCGTACGGCTCGAGAAGGAAGTCGAGCACCTGGTCGTAGAAGATGATGATCACGAGGGCGGCGATCACCACGGCGAGCGCGCAGCGGATGATGCGGAACCGCAGCTCCTGCAGGTGGTCGGTGAGCG
Organism: uncultured Acidimicrobiia bacterium; assembly: GCA_963830025.1. Lineage (GTDB taxonomy): Bacteria > Actinomycetota > Acidimicrobiia > Acidimicrobiales > Ilumatobacteraceae > CAWHLC01. The sequence goes on along the minus strand of CAWHLC010000014.1, from coordinate 81,191 downwards.
ACATGGTCGCGTCGGGAGTGCGGTCGGACGCGGACGCCCGACGGAAGGGACGCCTCATGCCAAGCTGTGCCCGCCGTCGTCCCGTTCGCTTGCGTTGTCGTCGGCGGCATCCTCGCCCGTGGCCGCCTCGTCGCCCTCGTCGTCGGAGTCACCGAGCAGTGTCGGCTCCTCGTCGAACTCGTCGTCGAACTCGTCCTCGGCATCGGCGTCGTTCCGGCCGGAGATGGCGTCGTCGTCGTCATGTCCTCGTCGTCGAACTCGTCGTCCTCGATGTCGTCGAACTCGTGGTCGAACTCGTCGTCGACGTCGTCGAATTCGGCGGCGACTGCCGGCTCGTCATCGTCGTCGACATCGGCCGTCTGCACCGCCGTGGTGGCGACCCCGGCCTCCATCGGGTTGCCCGACGTCGGCTTCTCGTCGGTGTAGCGGGTGAAGTCGGCCTGATCGCGCAGCAAGTTGGCCGTCTCCCGCATCTCCCGCATCGGCTCCTCGATCGTCGAGCGCATCTCCTCCTGGAACGACGAGCTCATCCGCTTCAACTCGCCGTACGTTCGACCGAAACGCCGGATTGCGTCGGGCAGCTTCTCCGGACCGAGCACGACGAGAGCCAGCAGCAAGATGACGACGATCTCGCTGCCAGACAGATTGAACACGCGGCGCAGTCTAGAAGGGTGTCATCATCGGGTGTCGTGCAACAGCGGCTCCCGTCGGCGCTGGACCGGCCCATCATGTTCGCCCATCGCGGCGCCCGCGCCCACGCCCCGGAGAACACCCTGGAAGCGTTCGCGCTCGGGCTGCGACTCGGAGCCACCGGGCTCGAGAGTGACGTCTGGCTGACGCGCGACGGCGTTCCGGTGCTCGACCACGACGGGCTCATCGGCCGGCGGCCGAGACGCCGCTCGATCACCACGTTCGACCGCGCACAGCTCCCGGCGCACATTCCTTCGCTCGACGACCTGTACGACGCCAGCGGGATCGAGTATCACCTCTCCCTCGACCTCAAGGACCCGCAGGCGGCCGACCCGGTGATCAAGGCGGCCCTGGACCGCGATGCGTCGGCCCCATCGCGGACGTGGATGTGCCATCCCGACCTCTCCGTCCTGACCGAGCTGAGGTCCAGCTATCCGACGGTGAGGCTCGTCCACTCGACGCGGCTCAACCGGCTCGAAGGAGGGCCGGAACGTCACGCCGCCCGGCTTCGCGAGGCGACGATCGACACCGTCAACATGCCCCAGACCGACTGGACGGGAGGGCTGGCGACGCTCTTCCACCGCTTCGACGTGCTCGCCTTCGGCTGGAACATGCAGTTCGAGCACCAACTGCGTCCGGCGTTGCGGATGGGCCTCGATGCGGTCTACAGCGACCATGTCGACGTCATGGTCGACGTGTACCGCCAGGAGATCGGCGAGCTGTAATCACGGAGCTCGACTCGCGAGCAAGTCGCTCGTCTCGCCTGCCGAGCTCGCCGCCTCCGCTTCGCTTTGGCGTCTCACCCAGCCGTGGTGGTGGACACCTCGGGCCGGAGCTCCGACTCGCGAACAAGTCGCTCGTCTCCACCTCCGAGCTCGCCACCTCCGCTCCGCTTCGGCGTCTCACCCAGCTCAATTGGGCGGCTAGAGCCACTGCCAGTGGCCGCGCGGCCAGAACACCACGAATGCGCGCCCCACCAGTTCGTCCTCGTCGATCGGCCCTAGATCGCGACTGTCCTGCGATCCGCCCCGGTTGTCGCCCATCACGAAGACATGGTTCTCGTCGATCTCGGTCGGCGGATAGTCACCGCCACAGTTGCCCGGCTGCACAACCTCCGGATCGAGGTAGGGCTCCTCGAGCTGGCGGCCGTCGATCAGCACCTGGCAGCTGCGCACCTCGATCTCCTCCCCGGGAAGGGCGATCACGCGTTTGATCAGGTCGCGCTGTTCGGCGCCCTCGCGCTGGTGCAGAACCACGACGTCGCCGCGGTTGGGGTCGTGGAGCCGGTACGACAGCTTGTTGACGAACACGCGATCGCCGTCGTGGAGCGTATTGATCATCGAGGTGCCGTCGACGACGAAGTGGGCGAGCACGAACGTACGAATGACGAGCGCCACCAGCAGGGCGACGCCGACCACGACGATCCAGTCGAAGAGGACGCGACCCGGCGACCGTTTCGACTCCTCCTCGTCGTCCTCGTCCTCGCCGACTTCGACGACGTCGGCGCCGTCGTGTCCTTGTCCTCGCCCGCATCGGTCCCGTCGCCATGTCCCTCGACGGTGACCGTCTCCGCCGTGTCACCGGCGAGGTGTTCGGGAGCGTCGCTGGTACCGGTGCTGGCCGTGGCAGCACCGCCGGGCGCGGTGTCGGTCTCGCCGACCGGGACGTCGGAGTCGGTGTGATGCCCGTCGACGATCGCGTCCTCGGCGAGATCAGGCGCGCCGTCATCGCCGGTGACCCCGGCGCGGGCTTCCGCCACGTGTTCGTTGCGAGAGGTACCGCCGTCGCCGTTCGGGTTGGAGCCGGATCCGGAGAGCGAGGCACGCCAGCGGGCGAGCTCTTCGAGACCTTCTCGTTCTTCGTTTTTCACGCTCGTCCTACGGTACCCGGGGGGCGGTGCCAGTCACAGTGACTCGATCAGTTTCTCGACTCGCTCGTCGCGGCTTCGGAACGGGTCCTTGACCAGGACCGTTCTCTGCGCCTGATCGTTGAGTTTGAGGTGCACCCAATCCACCGTGTAGTCGCGCTTGCGCTCCTTCGCCCGACGGACGAACTCACCGCGCAGCCGTGCCCTTGTGGTCTGCGGCGGCACGTCGATCGCGGTCTCGATGTCCGCATCGGTGCACACGCGCTCGACCATCCCCCTCCCCTGCAGCTTGTAGAACGGGCTGCGATGGCGTGAGACATCGTGGTACTGGAGGTCGAGCAACTGGACGCGAGGGTCGCCGAGGCTGAGGCCGTGACGGCCGCGAAAGGCCTCGATCAGCTTGTACTTGATCACCCAGTCGACCTCTCGATCGAGCTTGAGCGGGTCGTTCTCGAGTCCCGTCATGCAGTGCTCCCACATTTCCAGGGCACGCTGCTCGAGTGGCGGAAATCCTCGGGTGTCGGCGTATCGCAGCGCCCGATCGAGGTACTCGCGCTGGATGTCGAGGGCGCTCAGGTCCCGACCGTTGAGCAGCCGAACGGTGCGCCGGCACGTGATGTCGTGACTGATGTCGCGAATCGCCCGGATCGGGTTCTCCAACGTCATGTCGCGTAGCACCGTCGTCGGATCCTCGAGCATCCGCAGCATGCACGCAGTGGACCCGATCTTGAGGAACGTCGTGTACTCGCTCATGTTCGAGTCGCCGACGATCACATGCAGCCGGCGGTACTGCTCGGCGTCGGCGTGGGGCTCGTCGCGGGTGTTGATGATCGGCCGGCTGCGGGTGGTGGCAGAGCTCACGCCCTCCCAGATGTGCTCCGCGCGCTGGGCGAGTGAGTAGGTGGCGCCTCGCGCTGTTTGCAGCACCTTGCCGGCACCCGCGTAGATCTGCCGGGTGACGAGGAACGGGATCAGCACCTCGCTGTAGTGGCCGAGCTCGTCGGAGCGACGCGTGAGGTAGTTCTCGTGGCAGCCGTAGCTGTTGCCGGCGGAGTCGGTGTTGTTCTTGAAGAGGTAGATCGTGCCGCGGATGCTCTCCTCGGCGAGCCGTTGCTCGGCGGAGGCGACGAGGCTCTCCACGATCCGTTCGCCCGCCTTGTCATGGACGACCACGTCGTAGAGGGAGTCGCACTCGGGCGTGGCGTACTCGGGATGCGAGCCGACGTCGAGATAGAGACGTGCGCCGTTCTGAAGGAAGACGTTGGAGCTCCGACCCCAGCTGACAACTCGCCGGAACAGATAGCGGGCGACCTCATCGGGGCTCAAGCGCCGTTGGCCGCGGAGTGTGCACGTGACTCCGTACTCGTTCTCCAACCCGTAGATACGGCGGTCCATGAGTCGAATCTATGCCACATGTCGACCAACGCGACGGTCATGCCCGAACGAAGGTGATGACCGCTCCGTCAGGCGCCTGGGCCACGGCCGACACATCGCGAGGATCGACGACGGCCGCGACCGGATACCCGCCCGTCGTCGGATGGTCAGCGAGCATCACGACCGGCTGTCCGTCGGGCGGCACCTGGATGGCGCCCGTGATCAGACCTTCACTCGGCAGCTCGCCGTTGGCACGTCGTTCGATCGGTTGACCGGAGAGGCGGGCACCGACGCGGCTACCCACGGCAATCGTCCACTCCGCCGCACACAACTCAGCGACGACATCGCCGCTGAACCAGTCGGTGCGGGGGCCGGGCCAGATGCGCAGGCGAGGAGGACGGAGCCGCGATCGCACGCCGTGATCGACGAGCATCGGTCCACCTGGATCGGGCCCGATCCGGTACGTCGTACCTTTCCCGACGACCGGAGGTCCGATGCCCGACAGCGTGTCGTGGCTTGCCGAGCCGAGCACGAGGTCGAGCACGAGGCCGCCTCGCACCGCAACGTAGGTCCAGCGCCGGTCGGGGTCGTGTGGCACCAACCACTCGTCGCCGGCGCGCACGGCGACGGGACCGTAGTCGCCGCCTACGGCGATGACGTCGGAACCTGCACGCACGCGCACGCCGCCAGCCGTCTCCAGGGCCGCCGCGTCCGGTGGGTTGCCGACGAGCCGGTTGGCGAGGGCCAGGCCACCCGGGTCGCACGCACCCGACCTCGGCACACCGGTGGCGGCATGGCCGGGGCGTCCGAGATCCTGCACCGTCGTCGCCCAACCTGGATCGACGATCTCGATCATCGCGGCACGAAACGCACCTGCGTGCCGGGCGGCACCCTCGCCGGGGTGTCCTCCTCCAGGTCGAACATCGTCAGGTCTGTGCGACCGAGCAGATGCCAGCCGCCGGGCGACGAGCTTGGATACACCGCGCTGTAGCGGTCGGCGATCGCCACCGCGCCGGCCGGCACCCGGACCCGCGGCGACTCGCGACGCGGGAGGACGAGCCGCGCGTCGAGGCCCTCGAGGTACGAGAAGCCGGGCGCGAAGCCGCAGAACGCGCAGCGGTAGATCGGTGTCGAGTGTGCCGCGACGACGTCGTCGATGGACAGACCGGTGAGCCGCGCCACCTCGCCGAGGTCGTCACCGTCGTAGCGGACACGGATGTCGACCACGTCCGTCTCGACGCGCTGCTCGGTGGGCTCGACCCCGATCTCGGAGAGGGCGGCCGCACCAACGGCTGAGCCGACAACGAGCACGGTGCGCGCCGCCGGCACGACCTCGTCCACCCCGTCCAGCCCGGCGACGCGCTCCGCCCACCGTGTGATCACCGTCGCCGTCGTGCCGGGCGCGAACTCGGCGAGCGCCGCGGTCGGGCCGTAGGGCAGGATCCGTGCCGGTTGCGCCGGTGTCATGCGGCGAAGGAAGCCAGTCGCACACCTGCTCCGGTGAGCGCATCGCGTACGGCACTCGCTAGCGCGACGGCGCCCGGCGTGTCGCCGTGCACGCACAACGAACGCGCCTGGACGGCGACCACCGATCCGTCGATGGCATCGATCTCGCCGTCGGTGGCAAGTCGCATCGCCCGCTCGGCGACCTCGACGGGATCGATGATCACCGAATCGGGCTCCCGCCGGTCGACGAGCCGGCCGTCGGCACGATAGGCACGATCCACGAACGCCTCCGGCACCGCCTCGAGGTCGGCATCGGCGGCGGCAGCGAGCAGCGCCGAGCCAGGCGCGCCGAGCACCGACAGCGTCGGGTCGTACTCCACCACCGCTGTGACCACCGCCTCGGCCTGGTGCGGATGCGTGATGCATGCGTGGTAGAGCGCTCCGTGCGGCTTCACATAGGCGACCTCGCCGCCGGCGATCTGCGCGAAGCCGTCCAGCGCACCCAGCTGGTACAGCACTGCGTCGCGCAGATCGTCGGGGTGCATGTCGACGAAGCGGCGCCCGAAGCCGGCGATGTCGGGATAACCGACCTGGGCGCCGATGGCGACCTTGCGCTCGGCGGCCGAGCTGGCACGTGCGGCGCATCGTGGAGGCGTCTCCGGCATGGAATCCGCAGGCGATGTTGGCGCTCGTGACCACGTCGAGCATCGCCTCGTCGTCACCGAGCCGCCAGATTCCGAACGACTCTCCCATGTCGCAATTCAGGTCGATTGCAGCCACCGGTCACAGCGTAGGCTCGCCGGCATGCCCGACGTTGGAGACCGCGCTCCCGCATTCACGCTTGCCGATCAGAACGACGAGAAGGTGTCGCTGTCGTCGCTCAAGGGCCGCCGGGTGCTCGTGTACTTCTATCCCAAGGCCGACACCCCCGGATGCACGACCCAGGCGTGTGGGCTTCGCGACATCGCCGGCGACATCGGCGACACGGTCGTCATCGGTGTCAGCCCCGACAAGCCGGCGAAGTTGAAGAAGTTCGACGACAAGTACTCGCTCGGCTTCACGCTGCTGTCCGATCCCGAGCACGCCACCGCCGAGGACTACGGCGTCTGGACGGAGAAGTCGATGTACGGACGCAAATACATGGGCATTCAGCGTTCGGCGTTCCTCGTCGGCGAGAACGGCAAGATCGAGCAGGCGTGGCCGAAGATCTCACCGAAGGACACCCCGACTCAACCTGCTCGCCGCGCTCGACCGCTGACTCCGCGCATCGGCACGTGAGTGGCGGATCAGCCCAGGCCGTACACGGGCGCGGGCGCCGGCGCCTCGGCGATGAGTTGGCGAACAGTGTCGCCGACCTCGGCCGGATCCCAGCGGGCGCCTTTGTCGATCGGCGTGCCGTGCTGCCATCCGTCGCACACGCTGATCGAGCCGCCTTCCACCTCGAACACCCGGCCCGATACGCCCGCCGAGTCGGCCGAGCCCAGCCACACCACGAGCGGTGAGACGTTCTCCGGCGCCATGGCGTCGAAGCCGTCGCTGACCGGCGCCATCATCTCGGCGAACGCCCCTTCCGTCATCCGCGTCCGCGCCGATGGCGCGATCGCGTTGGCGGTGACGCCGTAGCGCGAGAGTTCAGCGGCCTGGATCACGGTCAGCCCGGCGATTCCGGCTTTGGCGGCGACGTAGTTGCTCTGCCCCACGCTTCCCATCAGGCCCGCGCCTGACGACGTGTTGATGATCCGCGCCTCGACGGGCTCACCAGCCTTGCTCTGGTCGCGCCAGTACGCAGCGGCGTGACGGGCCGGACAGAAGTGCCCGCGGAAGTGGACTCGGACCACCGCATCCCACTCCTCGACGCTCATGTTGGCGAACATCCGGTCGCGGACGATGCCGGCGTTGTTGACGAGGACGTCGAGCCGTCCGAAGGTCTCGATCGCCGCGGCGATCAACCGGCCAGCACCGTCGAAGTCGCTCACGTCGTCGTTGTTGGCTGATCGCCTCGCCACCCATTTCTCGAATCGTGGCGACCACCTCGTCTGCCGGCGTGGTGTCGTGCGCCCTTGCCATCGAGAGCCGCTCCGACGTCGTTGACCACGACCTTTGCCCCCTGGCGGGCGAATTCGAGGGCGTGCTCGGCGCCCAACCCGCGGCCCGCACCGGTGACGATCACGACACGGCCATCGCAGATTCCGGTCATCGAGGATCCTCCCGTTCGGAGCGACCACGTTGCCGCTCGACGATTTCTGACACTCTGTCAGATTGGAAGGAAGCGAAGAAATCGGTCGAGCCGTCACCAGCGCACGACCGCTCACGACGAGCGACTTGCTCGCGAGTCGAGCCCCAGAGACGTCAGACGTCGAGACGACGGAAGCAACGCCGTCCGTTGCCCCGCTCGAGCACGGCCGCTTCGAGCTCATCGTTGGTGAGCGTACGGTCGGGACCGCCCAGCGCCTGGGCGCCGAGCTGGATCGCGTCGTCCTGCGTGAGGCCTTCTCGCCATCCGGCGGCGAGTCGCTCAGCGATGGCATCGGCATCCCCGCCGAGCGCCGTGTAGTCGCGCTCGTCGACGACGGTGCCGTCGTACATGATGTGGAACATCTGGTCGCCGTCGGGCGTGAACCCGACCTCGGCGACGAGGATCGCCACCTCCATCGGCTTCATCTCGTGCGTGAACACCTGGCCGAGGTGCTGGGCGTAGAGGTTGGCGAGGCTGCGCGCGTCGACGTCGTCGCGGCTGTACTGGAAGCCCTTGAGGTCGGCGGCGCGCACGCCGGCGACGCGCAGCTGGTCGAACTCGTTGTAGCGGCCGACACCGGCGAACCCGATGCGGTCGTAGATCTCGCTGATCTTCCGCAGTGTGGACGACGCGTTCTCGGCGACGATGGCGATGCCGTCGGCGTAGCGGATCGCCACCAGCGCTCGTCCGCGGGCGATGCCCTTGCGCGCATAGTCGGCGCGATCCTTCATCACCTGCTCGGGCGCGACGTAGAACGGCATCGTCATCGTGTACGCACCTCTTCGGCGATGGCGGCGAACGTCTCGGCGAGCTCGTCGTCGCCCACCGACTGGTATCCCTCGGACGTGATCGTGGCGACGATCGGGTAGATGCCACGCAACGAGTCGGGCCCGCCGGTGGCGCTGTCGGCGTCGGCCGCCTCCCACAGCGCCTTCGACACGAGTTTCACGGCTGCGGCGCGATCGAGCGAGTCGCGGTAGCCGACCTTGATCACCGTGCCCGCATGCAAGCTGCCCGATCCGACGGCGACGTACTCGCGCTCCTCGTACCGACCTCCCGTCACGTCGTACGCCCACAAGCGGCCGACCGTTCGGCGCTGGTCGTACCCGGCGAAGATCGGAACGACGGCGAGGCCGGCAAAGGCGGCCTGGAGGTTGCCGCGCAGCATCATCGAGAGCTGGTTCGCCTTGCCCTCGAGGCTGAGTGTGACCCCTTCGACCTTCTCGTAGTGCTCGAGTTGGAGTTGGAAGAGGCGCACCATCTCCATCGCCGGACCGGCGGCACCGGCAATCGCCACACCGCTGTATCGATCGGCTTCGACGACCTTGTCCATCGTGCGGTGGCTGATGAGGTTGCCCGATGTTGCCCGACGATCACCGGCGATGATGACGCCCTCTTCGAAACGCATGGCGACACACGTCGTGGCGTGCGGCGTCATGCCTTCGGCCGACCCGTTGAACGTGTCGGTAGGGCGCAGCCCGATCCGCTTGAGCAGTTCGGGAAAGTTCGTGCCTGGATCGTTGGTCGGGGGGAACATGGGCATCCCCATCGTCGTTACTGCCCGCCCTTTTGCACGTACGACTTCACGAAGTCTTCGGCGTTCGTCTCGAGGACGTCGTCGATCTCGTCGAGGAGATCGTCGAGCTCCGCCTTCAGCTTCTCACCGCTCTCGGAAACGGCGGGAGCCTCGGCGACTTCCTCCACCTTCTCGGCGCGAGACGGCGACTGCTTCGACTTCTGGGTGCGTTCTGCCATCGCGGTCAACTCCTTTCCGACGGGCATCGCCGCCGTTGCGGGCTCACGAACCGAGTCGTTCGAGCAGCTCGGCAGCGGTATCGCTCGTGTCGATCAAGTTAGCGACATGTTCAGCGGAACCGCGGGACGGTTCCATCATGGGAACACGGCGAAGTGGCTCGTCGCCGAGGTCGAAGACCATCGAGTCCCAGTTCGCCGCGACGATGTTGGCGGCATATTTGGCGAGGCACCGACCGCGGAAGTACGCCCTCGTGTCGGTGGGCGGCTCGGTGATCGCGGCCGTGACTTCGGCGTCATCGACGAGCGTCTCCAGACCGGCGCGGCGGGCGAGGCAGCGATCGAGGCGCAGGTCGTGGTACTGGAGGTCGATCGCCTTGAGCCGCGCGTCGCCCGGCTGCAGGTCGTGCCGGTCGCGGTATCCCTCGACGAGTCGCTGCTTGGCGACCCAGTCGACGGTGTCGGCGACCTTGTCGGGATCGTGCTCGAGGTTGACGAGCGTGCGCTCCCAGCGGTTGAGGACGTCGGCCCCGACTGCCTCCCCGACGGCCGCGAGGCCGTGGCTCAGCTCGTACTTGCGCGCTCGTTCGAGCAGCCCCCACTGGACCTCGAGTGCGGTTGCCCGAGTGCCGTCCGCACGGGTGATCGTGGTGCGCAGGGTCGGATCGTGGCTGACCCGGCGAATGGCGTCGACAGGTCGTTCGAGCTGCCATTCGTCACCGAGCGCGTCGTCTTCGATCATCGCCAGCACGATCGCTGTCGTGCCGACCTTGAGGTAGGTGGCGACCTCGCTCATGTTGGCATCGCCGACGATGACGTGGAGGCGCCGGTACTTCTTTGCGTCGCAGTGCGGCTCGTCGCGCGTGTTCACGATCGGCCGCTTGATCGTGGTCTCCAGCCCGACCTCCTCCTCGAAGAAGTCGGCCCGCTGGCTGAGCTGGAAGGGCACGCTGGACGTGTCGAGATCGGCGAGCTCGCAGCCCACCTTGCCGCTGCCGGCGAAGACCTGTCGGGTGACGAAGTGGGGCGTGATCTGACGGACGATCTGACCGAACGGCGTGAGCCGCGAGAGCAGGTAGTTCTCGTGACACCCGTAGCTGTTGCCTTTGCCGTCGGAGTTGTTCTTGTAGACGACGATCTCGGCGCCGTCACGCAACAACGTGCGGGCGTGGTCCATGCTCGCTCGCACGATCTCCTCGGCGGCGCGGTCGAAGCGCACCGCGTCGTAGGCGGTGGCGACCTCGGGCGTGGAGATCTCGGGATGGGCGTGGTCGACGTAGTACCGCGCTCCGTTGGTGAGCACCGCATTGACCAGCGTCGTCTCCACCTCCGGTGCCATCGACGTGTCGATCGTGAAGCCACGGGCATCGGTGGCGGGATGCTCGTCTTCGAAGTCCCATCCGACCGCTCCGCCCCGTCGCGCCGCGGTGGCCGCCACGTACGCGTTGATCAGCTGCGACGACGCAGTGACCGGATTGCTCTCGGCCCCGCGAACGACGATGCCGTACTCCGTCTCGATGCCGCAGATCTTCGGCACTGCCATGTAGGTGACGCTACCTCCGCCAGGACCGGTACAACCCGCTCTGCACTGATCGTCGCCGCGTCGTCACACCTGGGCGGCGGGCGCGATCGACCTAGAGATACTGGCCCGTCGCCACGCGCTCGATGGCGCGGCCACCGGTGGGGTCGGTGTCCCTCGTCTCCGACACGAGGGTGCGGATGAACACGATTCGCTCGCCCTTCTTGCCCGAGATCTTCGCCCAGTCGTCGGGGTTGGTGGTGTTGGGCAGGTCCTCGTGCTCCTTGTACTCCTGCTTGATCGCCGCGTGGAGGTCGGCGGTGGAAACGCCTCGCGCTCCCCCGTCGATGACCCGCTTGATCGCCAGCTTCTTCGCCCGGCGGACGATGTTCTCGATCATCGCCCCCGACGCGAAGTCCTTGTAATACAGGATCTCCTTGTCGCCGTTCTGATAGGTGACCTCGAGGAACCGATTGGCGTCGTCGTCGCGGTACATCTCGTCGACCGTCGCCGAGATCATCTCCGGTACCCCCTCGTCGGCGGCGATCGGGATCTCCGTGGTGAGGTAGCGGGAGAAGATGTGCGACGCAGCCTCCTTGTCGGGCCGCTCGATCTTGATCTTCACGTCGAGCCGACCGGGGCGCAGGATCGCCGGATCGATCAGGTCTTCCCGGTTCGTGGCACCGATCACGATGACGTTGCGCAACCCTTCGACGCCGTCGATCTCGGCAAGCAGCTGGGGCACGATCGTCGACTCCATGTCGGACGAGATGCCCGACCCTCGGGTACGGAACATCGAGTCCATCTCGTCGAAGAACACGATGACCGGCCACCCCTCCTCGCTCTTCTCACGCGCCCGCTGGAAGACGAGACGGATCTGCCGCTCGGTCTCGCCCACGTACTTGTTCAGCAGCTCGGGCCCCTTGATGTTGATGAAGTAGCTACGCCCCTTCTCGTTGCCGGCCTTCGACGCCACCTTCTTGGCGAGGCTGTTGGCGACCGCTTTGGCGATGAGCGTCTTACCGCAACCCGGCGGACCGTAGAGGAGGATGCCTTTCGGCGCGGGAAGGCGATGCTCGGCGAACAGTTCCTGATGGAGGAACGGCAATTCGACGGCGTCGGCGATCTGCTCGATCTGGTAGTCGAGTCCACCGATATCGGTGTAGGAGATGTCCGGCACCTCTTCGAGGAGCAGGTCCTCGACCTCGGGCCGGGGCAGCTTCTCGAGGAGGAGGTTGGCGCGCACGTCGAGCCGCATCGTGTCGCCCGCCCGCAGGTGGGTGCCGCGGATCACGTCGGCGAGCTCGCAGATGCGCTCTTCGTCGGCGTGACCGACGACCAGCGCCCGCACGCCGTCCTCGAGCACTTCCTTGACCGTGACGACCTCACCCGTGCCTTCCGGCTCGCGGGCGGCGATCACGTTGAAGCTCTCGTTGAGTACGACCTCGGCGCCACGGTCGAGTGTCTCGTGGTCGATCTCGGGATGCAGCGCGACCTTCATCTTGCGGCCGCTGGTGAGCACGTCGACGGTGCCGTCTTCGTTCTTGCCGACGACGACGCCGTACGCCGACGGCGGTTGGGTGAGCTTGTCGACTTCGTCGCGCAGCGAAGCAATGTGGTCGCGCGCCTCACGCAAGGTGTAGCTCAGCTTCTCGTTCTGCGAGACGGCTTGCGCCAGCTGTCCCTTCGTTTCCAACAGGCGCTCTTCGAGCGCGTGCACCCGACGGGGCGAGTCTGCAAGACGTTCACGGAGCACCGCGATCTCGGCCTGCAACCGCGCGACTTGGGCCTCGACTGAGAGCTCGTCGTTGGTCTCGGGCATCGGTTACTCCTCCTCCCCCTGTTGAGAGCGACGCTACACGCAGCTTGTGACCACTCGTTGTCATCTTCGTCACGTGCTTGCGTCGAGATGCAGATACCTGCACACTTGTTCATATGTCACTACTGTCGGGTGATCTCGAGAACATCTCGCGACGCATCATCGACCACGACGAGGCAGGGCGCGTCGGCCGAGGTGTTCAAGCTCCTCGGCGAACCGTCACGAGCGCGGATCCTCCATTCGTTGCTGCTCGCAGGCGAGCTTCGCGTGGGTGACCTCGCCGCAGCCTGCGAGATCAGCGAGACGTCGGTCTCTCACGCGCTGCGCCTTCTCCGCACTGCCGGTGCCGTCCGCAGCCGCCGCGACGGGCGGACCGTCATCTACCGCCTCGACGACGCCCATGTCCGCGCCCTGCTCGACCTCACGATCGAGCACGTCCGCCATCACGAGCCCGAGCCCGCCTGACCTGTGTCCGCCCGCCACGAACACGACCACAGCGGTGACGGCAAGCACGCCCACTCGCATGTGCACGGGGCCGACCTGCTCAGCGCCGGCGGTCGCTACAAGCGCACGGTTGACGATCTCATTCGTACTGATCGCCTCGTTCTTCGTGGTCGAGGCCGTCGGCGGCTACGTGTCCAACTCGCTCGCCCTTGTGTCCGATGCCGGCCACATGCTCACCGACGTGCTCGGGCTCGGCATGGCCCTGGCGGCGATCACGGTGGCCGACCGTCACCGGCGGGCGACCTCCGGCGACGCCGCACCGAACCGGCACACGTTCGGGCTCTATCGCCTGGAGATCCTCGCCGCCTTCGTCAACTCCCTGCTCCTGTTCGGCATCGCCGTGTACGTGCTGATCGAAGCCGTCCGCCGCCTCGCCGGTGACGCCGAGGTCGCCGAGTTGCAGATGCTCGTCGTCGCCGCCATCGGTCTCGCCGTCAACCTCGTCGTCTTCGGTCTCCTGCGAGAAGGCGCCAAGGAGAGTCTCAACGTCGAAGGGGCGTACCTCGAAGTCGTCGCCGACACGCTCGGGTCAGTGGGCGTGATCGCTGCCGCCATCGCCGTCCGGGCGACCGGCTGGACCTGGATCGACCCCATCGTCGGCGCCGCCATCGGCCTGTGGATCCTGCCCCGGACGTGGCGTCTCGGTGGTCAGGCGGTGCGCATCCTCGTCCAGTCGGCACCACCGACGATCGACCTCGGGCGTGTCGAGGGCGACCTGCTCGCGCTCCCGACCGTGACCGACGTCCACGACCTCCATGTGTGGACGCTGACGTCGGGGATGGATGCCCTCTCGGCGCACATCGTCATCATCGACGGTGCGGACCACCATGCCGTGCTCGACCAGGCACGACTCGTGATCGGACGCGACCACGGGATCAGCCACGCCACGTTCCAGGTCGAGCCCGCCTCGCACGAGGGCTGCGGCGACGTCAGCTGGTGACGTGACGGACGGAAGATCGTTTCTACGACGCAGACCGTGTAAAGTCGAAGGCGACACATTCGCGTTCCCAGGAAGGCATCACTCATGAAGGTCTGGATCGACCAGGATCTGTGCACCGGCGACGGACTCTGCGAAGAGATCGCGCCTGACGTCTTCGCCCTGCTCGACGATGGTCTCGCCTACGTGAAGGAAGGCGACAAGATCTACGCCACTGCGAAAGGCAACCCGCAGGGCGCCGACGGGCTCGCCGACATTCCTGATGGGCAACTCGATGCGGTCATCGAGAGCGCCGAGGAGTGCCCCGGCGAGTGCATCTACATCGAGCCCTGAGCCACCAGCCGCTCACGCCTCGGGCGACGTCTCGCTCGAACCCGGCCGGCGACGACCGGCGCCCAGCCATCGAGCCACGGTGAGAAACGCGGTGTGCGCCACCATGCGATGGTCGGGTCGCACTGCCTGATCCTTGATGTACCAGCCCCGGTGAAGCACCTCCAGCGTGCGCGCATCGATCCACCGACCGGTCAACTGCTCTCGCACACGCACCGCTTGCAGGATCGACGGCGTGTAGGCGACGAGGATCCCGCCGGGAACGAGCACCTGCTCGGCGTGGGGCACGACGCTCCAGGGCTCGGGAAGGTCGAGGACGACCCGATCGAAACCATCGGTCCCCGCGTCGGCGGCGTCGATCCCCTCGTAGCTGTCGGCGATCCGCACCGTGTAGCGGGAGAGCGCATCCTCCCCGACGAAGCTGGACACGTTCGCCATCGCCCGCCGGGCGAAGTCCTCGCGCAACTCGTAGCCGACGATCTCGGCGCCCCACCGCAGCATCGTCATCGACAGCGCGCCCGACCCGACGCCGGTCTCGAACACCCGCACGCCGGGACCGATGTCGGCCAACATGCAGATCGGTGCCAGATCCTTGGGATAGATCACCTGCGCCCCGCGAGGCATCTCCACCACGAAGTCCTCGAGCGTCGGTCGTAGCACCGTGTACTCGGCACCCCGCGTCGACGTGACCCACGACCCTTCCGGCTTACCGAGAATGTCGGCGTGAGCCACGTACCCGGCGTGACTGTGGAACTCGCCCTCTGCACTCAGCGTGAGGAGGTAGCGGCGACGCTTGGAGTCGAGCAGGAGCGCCCGCTCGCCCTCACGGAACAGCGTCGTCACCGGCGCCTGCCGCCGACCACGAGCTCGACGGCGACCGGCTCGTGGCGGGAGGCGGTGCTGACGAGGCGACAGAAGGCGCACACGGTGCCGGTCGTCGGCGCCCCGCATTCGACGCACGGCGAGAGGCCGACGGCGTCGGCGTCGGCGTGTCCGGCGAGGATCGGCGCCATCTTCTCGATGAAGTTCAGGTAGAACGCCGCCTTCGTCCCCGGCGAGCGGCTCTCGATGGCGTTGAGCGTCGCCTTGTACCCGAGATGACGGTTGCCCGCCGCCATCGGACACTCCTCGACCAGGTAGTCGATGCCTCGCACGACACACCACGCCGCGGTCTCGCGTTCGGTGAGCCGCACCAGGGGCTTGACCTTCTTGGGGAACCCCGCCCGGGCAGGAAGCACCGGTAGCTGCCGGGCGAGGTAGTCGACATCCCAACGGAGCGTGTTGCCGAACAGCACGGCGGCCTCGTCGTCCAGGTTGTGACCGGTGGCCACGACGTCATAGCCGCCGTCGAGAGCAGCCTTGTCGAAGAGGTGCCGCTTCGACAGACCGCACGAAGAGCACGGCACTCGCCTCGTCGCTCTGGATGCGGTGGGGATGTCGTAGCCGAACTCGTCGCGCAGATCGATCGTGTGCAGCGGGAGTCCGCGCTCGGCGGCAAACGAACGAGCGTGGTGCCCACTCGCGTCGCTGTACTCGCCGATGCCGAGACCGACGTACAGCCCGTCGGCCTGGTAGCCGAGCTCGAGGAGGAGATCCCACACGGCGAGCGAGTCCTTGCCCCCGCTCACCGCCACGAGGATGCGGTCGTCTGGGCGAACCATGTCGAAGTCGGCGATCGCCTTCTCCACCTGCCGGCGGCACAGTTGCTGCAGGTGCTCGGCGCAGAAGTGGGCATTGTGGCGGGGCAGATCGATCACCGCCGGCCCGCGACACACCCGGCACTTGCTCATCGGTGCCTCGCGATCGACCGACGACAACTTGACCGCACGCGGCGCCGCCGAGCATCGGTGAGAAGCTCGCCGCACGGCGGCGAGCAGTGGGGCGCGATGATGGTGAGCTCGCTCCGCTCGCTCACGTGCCACCCCCGGAGATGACGGGGCGAACCTCGACCACGTCCTCGGCGGCGAGTCGCTCGTCACCGGGCACGAGCGTGCCGTTGCGGATCACGAGGTGTGATTCACGGACGAGGTCCAGCTCGTCGAGCAGTCGATTCACCGTGCGAGCACCATCGATCTCGACCTCACGTCGAGGGTTGCGAAGGATCACCTTCACCTGGACCTCCGGATCACGAACCGCGGCGCAGCGTCTTCGGGTCGATGGCGGTGATGCTGATCGTCTGCCCCCGCTTGAGCTCGTCGACGGCGACGACCTCTGGCGTCTTGCCGAACGCCCGGCGCACGAACTTGAAACCGAAGTAGGCGACGCCGAACGCGCGCCATCCCGGCGAGCCGCCGAGGAATCCTCGGTTCACCGCCGCCCGACCGGCGTAGAGCATCGGCGACATCATCGACGGGCGGCGACGAACAGCGCGAGCCACGGTCAGAGCCGCCGGATCTCGACGACGGTCTTCTTCTTGTTGCCGCTGCGACGACCGAGCAGGAAGAAGAGGACGAGCAGCACGACGCCGCTCGCCGCGGCCACGGTGAGAATCGTGCGCTTCTTGTCCTCGACAGAGCTCTGCACACCCTCTTGCAGTCCACGGAACTTGGCCTCGAGGTCGTCACGGGTGATTCGATCCTGCGTCGCGGCAGGGGACTTCTTGGCCATCAGAACGGGTCCTTGTTGAGTTGGTCGCGCTTGATCCGGCTGAGCGTCACGGCGAGGACGATGATGCAGACGACGGCCACCACAAGGTAGGCGATCCACGACCACGATCCGCTCGCCGACCATTCCCATTCGGTCTGGAGGAGGCGGAGCAGGCCGAGCAGCACCAGCATGAGACCGATGCCGAGCACGAAGGCGGACGCCGTCCCGAATGCCAACCAGCGGCCGGCACCTTTCAGCGGGCCGATCGTCTCCTGCTTGGCGTACGCGGTGACGTAATCGACGATCTCGCCGAGATCTGCCCCGTTGGAGCTCTCCTGACTCGACGCCGCGGGGTTCGATGTGCTCGACGTTGTCGGATCCACGGCTCCCGTTTCTAGCACGTCGGTCCGCCCGGTCAGCCGAGCCGGAAGCGCAACATCGACTCGGCGTCGTCGAGCACCTCGTCGAGGATGCTGAAACGGTGCCGCACGCTGGGTGCGGCGAGAAGTCGATAACGGTCCGCCGGGCCGAGTGGGGCGAGCACGCCCAGCTGGTACGAGGCCAGAGCCGGCACATCGCTGGTGCGCACGTCGCCACTCGGCACGAGGGCACCGAGCTGCGCCGCCAGGGCGAGAACCTCGCCGACACGTCGGCGAGCGGGGTCGACGAGGGCAGCGAGATCGTCGTCGGTCGAGTCCGGGTCGTGCCACACCTCGACCTCGGCGCGCGGGTACGGGTCGTCCTCGAGCCATCGCAGGATCCGCAAACGACTCACGCCGACGGCGACGAAGTGGTAACGCCCGTCCTCGAAGACGTCGATCTGGTGCATCTCGGCGACGACGCCGAGCCCCGCTCGCTGATCGCCACCGCCAACCTCACTCCCCCGCTCGATCAGTGTGGAGCCAAAGACGGGCGGGTCGTCGGCGGCGGCGAGGCAGTCGACCACGAGTTGGCGATACCGCGGCTCGAACACGTGCAACGGCACGGCCGCGCTGGGCAGGATCGCCGTGCCGAGCGGGAACATGGGAAATGCCGACAGATCAGCCATGTGCGTCAGCCTGACCGAAGCGGGCCGAGCTCAGGCACACCAGGTCCGGCCGGATATGTGCTCAGCACGGTCGCCAGAGCGTCCCACACCGGGCGGTACTCGGTCTGGTCGTTGATCGTCGGGCCGTTGAGGACGAGGGCGAACTCGATCGCCTCTCCTCCCTCGACAGGCAGGTAGCCGGCCAGCGACTTCACCGCTGGCGGGTCAGCGTTGAACGGGGCGTTCTGCAGGGTGCCGGTCTTGCCCCGGAGCCGGCCGGCGACGGGCGAGCCGACGAAGACGTCGCTGAGGGTGCCGGACTCGGCGGCGACCGCGAGGCCACGTCCGAGCACGCCGTCAGGCCGGTCGCGGGCGAGCACGGCGAGCAGCACGGCGCAGGTCAGACGGTTCTCGGTGCTCAGCCCGGACGCATCGGCGAGCTGCACCCCGGAGACATCCACGCCCCGCGAGGCCAGCGTGGCGAGAATCACCTCGATCCCCGCCTCCCGTGTGCCTGGCCTGCCCGTCTTCTCCCGAGCGAGCTCTTTGAGCAGCATCTCGGCGGTGTTGTTGTCGCTGTTCGTGAGCATCTCGGCGATGATTGCGGGCAGCCGCGCCGACCTGACCTGGGCGATGACGGGCGCTCGCCTGGTGACTCGGCCCGAGCCGGAGCCACCCGTGACGAGCACACCGCGATCGGTGAGGAGGCGGCGGAACTCTCGTGCCGCCGCCTCGCTGGGGTCTGCTCCACGCACCGGATCACCCGTGACCCGCGCGTCGTTGACGAGGAGGGCGTCGACGGGTCCCGCCTCCTGCCCACGGTCAGCATCCACCCACGTCGGTGCATAGAACTCGTCGTCGTACCGCGCGCCGTCACCGACGACGTCGCCCTGGACAGCGGTGACCCCCGCATCGACGACCCGATCGGCGAGGAGGTCCAGGGATGTCTCGTTGAAGACCGGCTCGACGTCGCTCTCCACCGGGAACTCGTCGCTCGTGAGCAACGGGTCGCCTCCACCGACGAGGAACAGGTCGCCGGCCACCACGCCATCGGCGCCGACCACGCCCCGCACGTCGGTCGTGAAGCGGTGCTCCCGACCGAGACGATCGAGTGCCACGCTGGCGACGAGCAGCTTCTGTGCGCTCGCCGGGAGCAATGGTTGGGCGCTGTTTCGCGCTCCGGCGTCGATTCCGTCGAGGCTGACGGCGACACACGAGTTGTCGCCGAGTGACTCGCCGAATCCGGTGACGGCGGCGCGGAACTCGTCCAGGTTGAGATCCCGCGCCAGCACGGCGGGGAGGCGGCGAAACGAAAGCATGCCCGTCGGCAAGGGAGTCGCAGGAGGCGACGACGGCACCTCCGTCGGGAGGAGCGGCAATGGCTCGGGTTCGACGTCACGAGCATCGGCGAACCGCCACACGCCGACCAACGCCACGGCCGGAACGGCAGCGACAAGCACGAGGATGAGCAGCGGGAGGACGCGGCGGCGGAACGTCATCGGTGTCGTCGGCGATACGTGGCGTACCGCAGAAGATGGGCGAGGGCTGTGACCGCGCGCGGCCCGCTCGGATAGCAGAGCCGGCCAGTGCGCCGAACCGCCGCCGGTCCGGCGTTGTCGGGATCGGCGATGGCCAGTTCGGTGGCGACCAGGATCGGCTTGCCGCTGCTCGTGCTCAGCTCATGTGCGGCCTCGGCGAACCGCTGGTCCTGCCGTTCGTGGTAGTCGACGATCCGTTCCAGACCGTGGTCGGGGTAGAAGCGGCCTTCGCGCATCATCCGCGCCTGGTTCGACTGGATGCCAAGGCCGAGGTAGACCACGGCATCGACGTGGGGGTGGCGGACGATGAGCTCCATCACCTCCGGGATCGTGTCCCGCGTCTCTCCGCCCGCGCAGTCGATCGGATTGTTGCGGCTCCAGCGCGGCGGCAGCTTGCCGTCGATCGCGTTCCGGAGGTCCTCGGGCATCGCCATCAGCACCAGATCGGGGTCGGCCGTGATCGAGTCGGCCGTGACGACGCCCCAGCCGCCGGCGGTGGTGAGGACGGCGACGTTGGGACCGGCCGGCAATGGTTGCGTGGCAAAGGTCGCCGCCGCCTCGAACGCCTCTTCGACGCTCGCCGCACGGGAGATCCCAGCGGCACGGCACTCCCCGTCGAACACCTCGTCGTTCGACGCCAGCGCGCCCGTGTGGCTCGCTGCCGCTCTCGCTCCGCCGGCGGTCGTGCCACCCTTCAGCACGACGAGTGGCTTTCTGGCCGACGCCCCGGCCAGCCGATCCATCAGAATCCGGCCGTCGGAGATCCCCTCGAGATAGGCGAGTCCGACGGATGAGGCCGGGTCGTCGGCGAAGTAGTCGAGGAAGTCAGCCACGGTGACTGCGGCGGCGTTGCCGGCGGATACGGCTCGGGAGACTCCGACACCGGTCTGCCTCGCATAGTTCATGAAGCTCGACACGAAGTTGCCGCTCTGGCTGGCGATCGCGATGCTCCCGGATGGCGGGTAGGGCGCCACGATCTGGGCGCACAGGTTGGCCGGTGTGCTCACGACGCCCTGCCCATTCGGCCCGACGATCATCACGCCCAACTCATCGGCGAGCGTCACCAGTTCGGCCTGGGCGCGGACGCCCTCGTCGCCCGCCTCGCCGTAACCAGCCGACGTGAGGAACGCCGCTTTGATCCCCTTCGCCGCGCAGACGCGGAGCACGTCGGGGTTCGTCGCCGCCGGCGTGCAGACAAAGACGAGATCGACCGCGCCGTCGGGAAGATCAGCCAGGTCGCGCACCGTGTCGATGCCGAGAACCGTCTCACCTTTGAGGTTGGTGCCGTAGACCGCACCCTCGTATCCGTTGGCGAGCAGGTTGTGCAGCGACACGAAACCGAACTTCCCGGGATGTGTGGAGGCACCGGCGACCGCGACGCCGCGCGGCTCGAACAACGCCCGGAAGGACTCGTCGCTCGGACGTCCGCGCTGCGGCGCAGAACGCGCCGAGCTGTCACCCGCATCGTCCAGCTCGACAAGTGCGTCGACGGCGAGCGGCCGTCCGTCGGTGCCGACGATCAACGGATTGACGTCGATGCTGGCAATGTCGGCGCGCTCGTGGGCCAGCCGCCCGAGGCCGACCAGCGTGTCGACGAGCGCGCCCCGATCGACCGCGGCCTCTCCGCGGAACTCGCCGAGCAGCGTCTGCGCCCGCAGCTGGTCGACCATCGCCTCGGCACCCGACCGATCGACGGGCGCCGGGCGGAACACGACGTCGGCGATCGCCTCAGCGAGCACTCCGCCCACTCCGAGCATCACGGTCGGGCCGAACTGCTCGTCGCGCAAGACGCCGGCGATCAGCTCTCGGCTGCCGTCCCACCATCGGCGCGACGAGGATCCCGACCGCGCCATCCTCCGGCGTCGCCGCACCGAGCAGGTCCGCCGCCGCGGCACGCACCGTCTCGGCGTCGCCAAGACGGAGGCGCACGAGCCCTCGCTCGGTCTTGTGGGCGATGGTGTCGCCGCACAGCTTGGCGACGACCGGGAAACCGAGTGATTCCGCCGCCGATGCCGCTTCGTCGGGCGTCGACACGACCAGTTCAGGACCGACCGGGACACCTGCCGCCCGCAGCAAGTCCTTCGAGGCGGACTCCGAGAGCGTTCGCGGCGTCATCGCTGCCAACGTAGTGGTGCGCGCGGTTTCGATCCCGTCTCTCAGCGCGCGTCAGACCCGGCCACGATGTTGTACGTGAGGATCGCCCGGGCAATCGGTTTGCCCGTGCTCCCCGCCATCGCCACGCTCTCGCCGAACGTGACCGTGCGACCACGCTTGGTCACCCAGCCCTCGGCCACTGCGTCGTCTCCCTGCAGCGCGCCGAGGAACTGGACGTGGAGATCGACCGTCGAGAAGAGCGCCTTGCGCGGAAGGACCGCACCAACCGCGGGGACGAGCACGGCGTCGAGCAACGAGGCGAGCGCACCGCCGTGAACGAGCCCCGAACCTTGCCGAAGATCGGTTCGGAACGGCATCCGCATGCGGCAGTAGTCGACGCGCACGTCCTCGACCAGCAAGCCGAGCAGGCTGGGAAACACGTCGTCGCCCGGTCGGGCGAACTTCATCCACCTGGCCCGCACTTCGGGCGCCAGCTCCTCGTACTGCTCTGCACGGCTCATGCGTGCGTCACTGTAGAAGGGCGGCTCGGAAGAACTCGATGATGTGATCGCGGCGGTGGGCGAGGGCGGGAGCACTCAACGGGTCGACGTCGATCAACCCTTCGATGAACGGTGCGTCGGAGAAGTAGCTGAGCAGCGCGCCGTACCCGGTGAGGAGCAACTGACTCGGATCGTGGCGGCGGAACGTACCAGCCGCCATCTCCCGCTCGAAGTAACTGACGGCAAGGTCGAACATCGGCCGGAGAACGGCGGACAGGTCGATGGCGAGGTGAATGCCGCCGTCGATCGCCGCCCGCCGAACGAGGGACACGTAGTCGTGGTTCTCGGCGAAGTAGTCGAACCCCGCCGCGCAGCACGAGCTCGACCTTGTCCCATCCCCGCTCGGGCGCCGACCACGCATCGGCGAGGCGGGCGACCCAGTCGGAGAGGAGTTGCTCGAACACCTCGCTGTACAACGCTTCCTTCGAGGGGAAGTGGTGAAGCAAGCTCGGCCGGCGAATGCCCACCTCGGCGGCGATGTCGTTCAATGACGTCCCGTCGTACCCGTGAGCGGCGAACAGCGTGATTGCCGCCTCGATGATCTGCTCCCGCGTCGAGGGGCCCGCTATCTGCGGCCCGACGTCGGCGGCAGGGGCGTCGGACGACATCGCGGCGGGCATTGCAGGCAGTCTACCCCTGCCGGAATGCTCCCTACCTACCGGTAGGTAGTCAGTGCTAAACTGCTTCCGTGTGTTGCGCACCATCCTTTTCGCGATCGGGATCGGGTTCGTACTGACGACGCTGGCCAACATCGCCACCACCGTCTACCTCCATCAGGGCCCTCGCCCACCGAGCACTCACCGTGAGCACACCGGTGAACCAGGTGTTCCGTTTCCTCGTGTGGGTGACCACGGGCATCCGCCCCCGCCAGTGGGTGGCGGTACACCGCAAGCACCACGCGTTCACCGATGTCGAAGGCGACCCGCACTCCCCCGTTCTGAACGGCTGGGTGCGGGTGCAGCTGATGAACGTGGCGATGTACCGGCGCGAAGCGCAGAACGTGAGGACGGTCGAGCGCTTTGCCAAGGACCTCAAGCCCGACCGCCTCGACCGCTGGTTCTACGACCATGCCCTGATCGGGCTCGGCATCGGGGTGGCCGCCCTGGTCCTGGTCTTCGGACCGGTGGTCGGCCTGGTCGCCGCCTTCGTGCACGTCAACCTGTACCTCGGCGGGTCGGCGGCCGTGAACGCGATCGGCCACCACTTCGGACGCCGGCCGTACGACAACAACGCCGGCAACCTCCAGTGGCTCGCCTTCCTCACCGCGGGCGAGGGACTACACAACAACCATCACGCCGCTCCGACGTCGGCGAAGCTCAGCCATCGATGGTTCGAGATCGATCCGGGCTGGTGGGTCATCCGTGCGCTCACGCTGTGCCGCCTGGCGAGGGTCCGTCTGAAGGGCATCCGGCTCATCCGCGCCGAGGCGAGGGCCTAGCGACGAGGGTGCCCGTCGCGGTCACCCGCTCCCCCGCTGCTCAGCTGCACGATGCGAGCTCGTCGGGCCGTGCACTGTGGTGGCCCTGGGCAGCCGCCAACCGTTCGACCCGGGTGGAGTAGCGCAGCACGACGACGACGCGTTGCGCAGCCGTCCCCCTGAGACCTCGTCCTCAACCGTGTCGTTCCACATGAGCTCGTCCGTGGTCGTCGATCCGAAGGGAAGTACGCACGCCGCGCTCGATGCGGATCGGCTCCGGCAGGGGATGGAAGGCCTGATGCCAGTGGCTTCCGCGGCGAGGCTGGTTCGACACCGTCGACACGCCGAAATCGGCGACGAACCAGCTGAGCGCGCCGTGGACGGTGCCGGACGTACCCGCACACACAGGGAGGCCGGCGTGGTCGTTGCACGAGTCGACGTAGCGGTAGGTCCGAACCTGCTGCGGTGCGCTCAACAGTCGGTGGTGATGAAGCTCGGCGTGCACCGGGAAGTACGTCTCGGTGGCATAGGCGTTGAGCGGTCGCAGATCGAAGTCGCAAATGATCCCGGCGCGATTCAGATCCGCCATGTTCGGGCGATTCGACGAGCGATGCGAACTGCCGCACCTCGCCGGGCAGCACGGCGGTCTCCGGTCCGGCGAGCTTCTGCAATGTCACGCTCGATCTCCCAGAACCCTTCGCCGACGACACCGCAGTCGAGTGTCTCGGTGAAGATGACGTCGGGTGAGCGAGGCAGCAGCCCACGCTCGATGCACGTACGGGACGAGCCGTCGACGACGGTGATCCTGTCGGCGTACGCAGTGTTCCCGATGATGCGTCGCGCGGCCGCGGCGAGACTGGGGCTCATCTCGCAGGTCACGACACGTGCCGCCCCGTGCTTGGCGAACAGCAGGGCGACGAGTCCGCTGCCAGCGCCGATCTCGACGACCGTGCGACCGACGAGATCGAGCGACGCGATCGAGCGTTCGATCGCCTCGTTGCGGGACGAGTCGTTGACCATGGCGAAGTGCCAGGCAGGAAAGGCGCGACCGGGTGCGGGCGCGTCTCGACCGCCATCGCGGACAGCCGCCGCGCTGATGCGGCGGGCGGGCCACGACGACGGACGTAGCTGGTGAGGCGCGATGGCCACGGTGGTCTCCCTCGACTTCGACGACTGGGTCGGCCGAATCGTCCCCGCACCGTGCTAGCGGGGCGTTAGCGCCGTGACCTCCGCGGCTCCTCTGGCATTGATCTGGGTACCGTTGCCGGTATGCACATCGTGTCAGCGCTGTTCACGGAGAACTTCGAGATGCGGCCGGCACCAGGCCCCTCCACGAGGATCGACCTCACCGGGGTGATGTTCTCGATGGCAGCCCCGTCGCCGGTACCCGTCACGGTGACACCGCATTTGATCGGCTTGATCTATTGCGCACCCGCCGAGGCCGGTGACGGAGTCTTCGAAGTCGTGTTCCGGCGTGGCCTCGACGAGGCCGACGAAGAGGTCGCCCGCAACGTCAGCCCGTTCACCGTCGAGTCCGGCAAGTTCACCTACCGGCTCGTCCGAGGCGAGCTCGAGTTCGATGACTACGGCACCGTGTACGCCCATTGCCGGGTCGATCGTGGCCCGTGGCACATCGTCCCGTTCACCCTCCTGCCCCCCGCAGCCTGAAAGTAAGGTCCACGCACGATGGCAACCACACTCACCCCGGACCAGGAAGCGCAGGCGATCGCTCTCATCCGCGGGTTTGCGATGGACGCGCCGCTGCACGCCAAGAGCGGGCACCAGGGAACCGCCATGGCCCTCGCCCCACTCGCTCATGTGCTGTTCAGCCGGGTGATGAAGTTCGACCCGGCCGATCCCGTTTGGCCCGATCGCGACCGCTTCGTCCTGTCCAACGGACACGCCTCGATCCTGCAGTACTCGATGCTCTACCTCACCGGGACGGCACTCGATCTCGATGACATCAAGGCCTTCCGCAGCTGGGAATCGCGGACGCCGGGCCACCCGGAGTCGGAACTCACCGACGGGGTGGAGGTCACGACCGGCCCGCTCGGGCAGGGCTTCGGCAATTCCGTCGGCATGGCCGTCGCCGAACGCCTCCTGCGCGACCGGTTCGGGAGCGACCTCGTCGACCACTACACCTACGTCATCGCCGGCGACGGCTGCTTCATGGAAGGCATCAGTCACGAGGCGGCATCGCTGGCTGGCCACCTCGCCCTCGGCCGATTGATCTGCGTGTTCGACGACAACCACATCACCATCGACGGCTCGACCGATCTCGCCGTGAGCGACGATGTCGGTGCGCGGTTCCGTGCCTACGGCTGGGATGTCGTCGAGCTGGGAGAAACGGCCAACGAATGCGACACCCTCGAGGCGGCGCTGCTGGCGGCCAAGGAGGTGACGGACAAGCCGAGCCTGCTCGTGCTGCGATCGCACATCGGATACCCGTCTCCCGACCACACCGACGACCACGAAGCACACGGCAACCCGTTCACAGCCGAGGACGTGACCCGCACGAAAGAGGTGCTCGGCATTCCCGACGAGCCGTTCTGGTCGCCGCCGGACCTTGTGGAGGCCTACCGCGCGGTCGCTGCCGAACGTGGGGCCGAAGCCCGTGAGGCGTGGACGACCCGCCTTGATGCGACGGACGGGAACGTTCGCCGCCGATGGGATGCGGCGTGGTCCGGTGGCACGGAGGAAGGTTGGCTCGACCTGCTGCCCACCTATGACCAAGGCGCCAGCGAGCCCACACGCAAGGCGATCAACGCCGCCGTCGTCGCCACCGCACCGAAGCTCCCCGGACTGATCGCCGGATCCGCCGATCTCACCGGCAACACCGGCGTGAAACTCACCGGCGCCGACCCACAGTCGGCGAAGTTCCCCGGCGGTGCACAGCTCTACTACGGCGTTCGGGAGCACGCGATGGGTGCCTCGATGGTCGGCATGGGTCGACACGGTGGGGTGCTCCCGATCGGAGGCACCTTCTTCGTGTTCTCCGACTACATGCGCCCGAGCATCCGCCTCAGCGCCTTGTCGGGAGCGAAGGTGGTCTTCGTCTTCACCCACGATTCCGTCGGGGTCGGAGAGGACGGGCCGACACATCAGCCCGTCGAACAACTCGCTGCCTTGCGGGCGATCCCACATCTCCAAGTGATCCGCCCCGCCGACGCCAACGAGACAGTAGAAGCGTGGCGCATCGCCGTCGAGCACGACGGCCCCACCGCGCTGGTCCTCACCCGGCAGGCCGTTCCCGTGTGCACCGACGGCAGCGCCGTCGAGCGAGGCGCCGGAATCGTGCGCGACACGGACAGTGCGCCCGACATCGTCCTCGTCGCCACCGGTAGCGAGGTGGCGGTGTGCGTCGACGCCGCCGAGACGCTCGCCGGCCGCCAGATCCGAGCCCGCGTCGTCAGCCTTCCCAGCTGGGATCGCTTCGACCGGCAGGACGCCGAGTACTACGACTCGCTGTTCCCGATCGTGGCCCCCGTCCTGTCCGTCGAAGCGGCGACGACGTTCGGATGGGAGCGCTACGCCGACGAGTCGATCGGAATCGACCGCTTCGGCGTCAGTGCCCCTGGCGACATCGTGCTCCGCAAGCTGGGCATCAATCCCGATCACGTCGTCGATCGGGTGACAACGATGCTCGCCGACATCGCCCATGTCGACGACAACTCCGACAAGGAGGTCTGATGGACCGTCTCATCGCATTGTTCGAGGAATACGGCCAGAGCCCCTGGCTCGACAACCTGAAGCGCGGCTACCTGACGAGTGGGCAGCTGGCCGATCTCGTGAGCCGCGGCGTGCGCGGACTCACGTCGAACCCGACGATCTTCCAGAAAGCGATCGCCGGCTCGGCCGACTACGACGAGCAGTTCCGACAGCTCGCCGCCGACGAGCATCCTGTGATCGACGACTACTGGGAGATGGTCCTCGCCGACATCAACGGTGCCTGCGACGTGCTCGCCGGTGTTTACGACGCCAGCGACGGAGCGGACGGTTTCGTCAGCGTCGAGGTCGACCCCGGCCTCGCCGACGACACGCAGGGAACGATCGACTCGGCGCGCGATCTGCACCAGCGCATCGCCCGACCCAACCTGTTCGTCAAGATCCCCGCCACCGAGGCGGGCGTCCCCGCCATCGAGCAGATGATCTCCGAGGGGCGAAGCATCAACGTCACGTTGATCTTCAGCCTCGATCGGTATCAGCAGGTCATGGATGCGTATATCGCCGGGCTCGAGCGATATGGGGAAGACGAGACGGTCGATCTCTCCCGCGTGGCAAGCGTCGCCAGCTTCTTCATCTCCCGTGTCGACACCGAAGTCGACCGCCGTCTCGACGCGATCGGGTCGAGCGAGGCACTGGCACTCCGGGGAAAGGCAGCCATCGCCCAGGGCAAACTCGCCTACCAGGCCTTCGTCGCGCGCGTTCAGCGGTGACCGCTGGGAGGCACTCGCCGCCCGGGGCGCACGTGTGCAGCGTCCGCTGTGGGCGAGCACGTCCACCAAGAACCCGGCCTACCCCGACACCGTGTACGTCGACAATCTCATCGGTCCGTTCACTGTCAACACGCTGCCGGAGGAGACAATCGACGCGTTCGCCGACCACGGCACGCTGAGCCGCACGATCGACCGCGACCTCGACGAAGCAGAACGGGTATGGGCGGCGCTCGCCCACGTCGGAGTCGACATGGACGACGTCGCCGACCATCTGGAGCGGGAAGGCGTCAGCAGCTTCCAGAAGAGCTTCG
The DNA here is from genome assembly GCA_963830025.1 of uncultured Acidimicrobiia bacterium. GTDB lineage: Bacteria > Actinomycetota > Acidimicrobiia > Acidimicrobiales > Ilumatobacteraceae > CAWHLC01. Next base: position 52,748 of record CAWHLC010000014.1, on the reverse strand, counting down.
ACGAGCTCATCGACGCCCTCACGACCAAAGCGGCAGAGCTGTAGCCGCGAGTCGCAGCTCCGGCCCGAGGTGTGCGAGCCCATGAGCTCGGTGAGACGCCAAAGCGAAGCGGAGGTGGCGAGCTCGGCAGGCGCAGACGAGCGACTTGCTCGCGAGTCGCCGCTCCGACTCAAGACGTGATGTTGACGATGATCGTGTGGTAGCCGCTCGCCCCGTTGGGGGCGACGGGAGCGACCTCTTCGATCTGTTCCGCGCCGTTGGCGTCGATGGCACGGGCGCGAATCTCGTGGGCGCCCTGGTCGGCGTCCCAGCGGTACACCCATTGCCGCCACGTGTCGGTGCTCGGCGCACCACCGAGATCGGCGTCGCGCCACTCCCCTCCGTCGATCGACACCTGAACCTTGCTGATGCCGACGTGCGGGTACCAGGCCAGCCCGCCGATGGGGACGACGCCGTGGCGGCGTTCGCTCCGATCACGCGGTGTGTCGATGCGCGTCGTCATCTTGAACGGGGCGATCTCCGACCATCCACGCGGCACCCAGTAGGCGTCGAACGCATCCCACGTCGTGACCTCGAGCTCGGTCACCCACTTAGTGGCCGACACGTAGCCATAGAGTCCAGGGACCACGAGCCGCACCGGGTAGCCGTGCTCCGCCGGGAGCGGCTCGCCGTTCATGCCGTACGCCAGCATCGCGTCGCGGCCGTCGAGGATCTGCTCGATCGGTGAGCCGGCCGTCCAACCGTCGACCGACCTGCTCACGAGCTGCTCCGCCCCGCGCTGCACCCCTGCTCGCTCGAGCACGGGTGCCAGCAAGGTGCCCAACCACCGCGTGTTGCCGGCATAGGGACCGCCCACCGGGTTCGACACGCACGACAGGGTGACGAAGCGCTCGATGGTGGGCATCGCCAAGAGCTCGTCGAAGGGGATCGTCACCTCCTGGTCGACCATGCCTGTCACGTGCAGCTCCCACGTCTTCGCCTGCACCTGGGGCACGCGTCCGAGGGCGGTGTCGATGCGATAGAAGTCGTCGTTGGAAACCTGGAACGGCGTGATCCCGACGACGTCGAGGTCGACATCGGCGGGCAGCCGCTCGGGCGCCCGATCACCCTTGGGAAGCACGAGATCGTTACGTTCAGAGGTGATCGTGAACCGAGACTGCATCACCCGTCCGGCACCCGCCGCGATCACCGCCGTCGATCCCATCGCGACCGCGCCCGTGAAGAACGCCCGCCGGTCGACGGCGACCACCATCGGATGCGTGTCATCCGCCCCACCGGCGTCGTCGGAAGCCATTTCGTCCGAGTCAGGACCGGAGCTGATCCGGGAGAACCACCACAGCACGGCGAGCGAAGTGGCGGTGCCGGCGATCGTCGGCAACAACTTGGAGAAGGAGTACGAGGGTCGTTGGGAGACCGCCCATGCACCGATCGCCCCGGTGACCAGTGTTGCGGCGACGGCAAGCCGTTGCATCCCACGCACGGCGGCGACGCCGATAGCGATGCCGATCAACACGATCGTGATGAACGCCCCGCTGATGAGCACGTCCTTGTCCGCCGTGCCGAACTGCTCTTTCGCCCACTCGGTCAACCACGGCGGGGAGCGGTCGATGAACTCCTCGCCGACGGCGATCACTGGCGACTTGGTGCCTCGCAACAGACCGGCGACCAGCTCGGCAGCCGCCAGGCCGGCGCCCGTCGCGACGAGCCCGAGCACCGTGCCGTACAACGCGACGTCGCCACGCCTGCGCTCGCCCAGCCCGTACGATGCAGTGGTCATGACTAGCGGTCTACCAGCCTCACTCGTCGATCAGGTGCGTGACGCCGCGAGGGAGATCGGTGTTTCCGGAAGTTTCCGTTTTGCCGACGAGCTCGTCCAGAGCGCGCTCGGGTTGATCGGTGACGGACCGGCGACGCTCGACCTGAAGATCGCCGCTGCTGCAGTCACCGAGATGCGCGAGGCGTTCGCCGTCTTCGCCCCGTACCGCGATGCGCCGAAGGTGACGGTGTTCGGCTCCGCCCGGACGCGACCCGACGATCCGCTGTACCAGCAGGCTCACGACATCGCTGCTCAGCTGGCCAGCGAGGGGTGGATGGTGATCACGGGCGCCGGCCCGGGAATCATGCAGGCGGCGATGGAAGGTGCCGGCGTCGAGCACAGCATCGGCGTGTCGATCCGCCTCCCGTTCGAACAAGGGGCCAACCCGGTGATCGCCGGCGACGAGAAGTACGTCAGCATGAAGTACTTCTTCACCCGCAAGCTGATGCTCGTCAAGGAGAGCCAGGCGTTCATCTGCCTGCCAGGCGGGTTCGGCACGCTCGACGAGACGTTCGAGCTGCTCACGTTGACGCAGACCGGCAAGGGCCTGCCGGTGCCGATCGTCTTCCTCGACACGCCCGGTGACCCGTACTGGGAGTCGGTCCACGAGTTCGTCGAGAAACAACTCGTCAGTCGTGGCCTGGTGTCGGCCTCGGACACGGGCCTCTACACCGTCACCTCGTCAGCGGAAGCCGCGTGCGGCGAGATTCGCCGCTTCTACGCCAACTACCAGTCGATCCGCTATGTCGGCGACCACCTCGTGATGCGACTTCGCCAAGCACCCACCGACGAGCAGCTCGAGGAGCTCAACAACCGGTTTGGTCACCTCATCTCATCGGGACGCATCAAGCTCATCGAGCCGTTCGACATAGAGCGTCGCGACCACGATCAACTCGATCTGCCGAGGATCGGATTCGCCTTCGCCAAGCACGGGTATGGCGACCTGCGGGCGATGATCGACCTGCTCAACCGGTACGTCATCGTTCCCTGAGCACACCGCTGCGACGAGTCCGGTCAGGTGGCATCCGGCTCGCCGCCGTCGACATCCTGAAGCAGCCGCACCGCTCGTTCGACCGCGCGCCGCGCCTGGGCGAGCGTCTTGTCCCCTTCCGGCCGGCGGGTCGCACCGCCAGCGACCGCCTCCTGCAGGCGATCGAAGGCGAGCTCGTCGAGATCGGCGACGATCGCGTCGAGACGATCGGCGATCTCCGACTCGCGGGTCATGCGGGCACCAACCCGAGCGCAGAGGCGACGATGTCGACAGGGTGACGGACACAGACTCCAGCGAGAGCCAGCTCTTCGGCACTGGCGAGGTGCATCACACAGCCTGGGTTGGCACTGGCGACGATCGTTGCGCCCGACATCTCGGCGGCGCGCAGGATGGCCGCGGTCTTGCGGGCTCGAATGAGACCGCTGAGCTCGGGCTGCAACGCCGAATAGGCGCCGCCCGCGCCGCAGCACAATCCGTCGTCGTCGAGCTCGACGACATTGGCAACTCGATCGAGGACGGTGTGCACCGCGCCGTGCGTTCGCTGAACGTGGCGCAGGTGGCAGGGATCCTGCACGATGACCGTCTGTCGTTCCGCGGCAGGTGCAGGAAGATGATCTAGCTTCGATATCAACCATTCATGGATATCGACCACACGTGTTGCAAAGGATTCCGACTCGTCGGTGGCACAAAGTCGTGCGTAGTCTTTCATCGCCGCCCCACAACCTGCCGAATTCACGACGATCGGCGCCGTCCCAGGCATGGACGCCATGGTTGCCCGCGCCCGTTCGACGGCATCGCTGTGCAGACCGGCGTGAACGTGAAGGGCACCACAACATGCGCCACCACGGTCGGGAATCGCGTAGGTACATCCGATGGCGCCGATCAACGCTCCGGTGGCGCGGTGAGTATGGCGCATCCACGCGTCCATCACGCACCCGGTGAACAACCAGACGTCGTCACCTGTCGCACGCAGGGAAGTACCGCGGCGTATCGGGAGACGGGGAAGGCCGAGCCGCTTCGGCACGACCCTGACCCGCTGGGCGATCGCCAGCAAGCGGCTACCAGCGAGCAGCGTGCGGTGGTGAGCGAGGACCCCGAGACCCCGTCGGAGGGCGGGTGTCACGCCCCGATTTACCGTGTCCATGCTGGACTTGGTGTCCTCCATGAGGTGGCCGAAGGGCACGCCGCTGGGACACGCCGGTTCGCAGCCGCGACACTGCACACAGGTCGACATGAACTCCACAAATGTGTCGTCGATGTCACCGCCGCGCCACTCCACCGAACGCATCGCGTCGATCCTCCCGCGTGGCGAGTAGCCCTCCTCTCCCGTCACGCGGAAGGTCGGACAATGCGGAAGACAGAGTCCGCAACCGACGCACGTCGAGAGCTCCTCGGGATCGAGTCCGAGCTTCAGAGGGGTGGGCACAGCGATGACGGTACTGCCTCAGTCGGGTACATCGCGCGGCGATCGTGCGGGTCCAAATGTCCTGGTCGCGGACGTTTCCAGCCATTTGCACAAGAAGTGCTATCGCAAAGGAAGACATATTGCTACTGTCACGTGAGGTGACAATGGGCAGACCCTAATGAAGGGAATGTCCGATGATCTTCGAGCAACACCGATCATCGCGCCTGCCGCATACCCTTGTATGTTGGCTTGCGCTGGTGAGTCTCGCTCTCCTCACCGTGGTAACACGGGACGGTACGAGCCAAGCGGCCGGAGACGATCCGTCAGAGAAAATCCAGGCTGACCTCGCCCAAACCCTCGAGTCGAAGGGCGAGGCGTCGTTCTGGATCCGCTTCTCAGCACGTGCCGATCTCAACAGTGCGTCCAATGTCGCCAACTGGAATGAGCGGGGCACGGCAGTCGCCGGGGCCTTGCGGGCGACAGCGAACACGAGCCAGCGCCAGGTCCGCTCAGCGCTCAAGGCCGCTGGAGCGTCGTACAAGGCGTTCTGGGCGACCAACGCGATTTACGTCAAAGGCGGCTCTCCCGGTCTCGCACTTGAAATGGCGGCGCGGCCCGAGGTGCAGGGCTTGTACAGCCCGATCACGTACGACATCCCGAAGACGACGCCCGGCACGGACGAACACGAGCCGGATGCGGTCGAGTGGGGCATTGCCAACATCAACGCCGACGATGTCTGGTCGGAGTTCGGCGTCACTGGCGAGGGTGTCACGGTGGCGAGCATCGACACCGGCGCGCAGTACGACCATCCGGCACTGGTGAACCAATACCGCGGCAACAACGGAGACGGCACGTTCGACCACAACTACAACTGGTTCGACGCTGCCGGCAATTGCGACGACGCGCCGTGCGACCTCAACGGCCACGGCTCGCACACCATGGGCACCATGGTCGGCGACGACGGAGCCGGCAACCAGATCGGCGTCGCGCCCGGCGCGAGGTGGATCGCGGCCAATGGCTGCTGCCCGAGCGACACGGCACTGGTCGAATCCGGCCAATGGATGCTCGAGCCAACCGATCTCAACGGCGACAACCCTGACGCCAGCAAGCGTCCCAACATCATCAACAACTCGTGGGGCAGCACTGCCCCGTCGAACGACCCGTTCATGGAGGACATCAGCCTCGCGTGGACGGCATCTGGCATCTTCGGCGCATGGGCCAACGGCAACATCGGCCCGAGCTGCGAGACCAGCGGCTCACCTGGAAGCCGGATCATCAACTACTCCGTCGGGGCCTACGACATCAACAACACGATTGCGGACTTCTCCAGCCGCGGCGCCGGCCAGGACGGTGAGACCAAGCCCAATGTTTCGGCTCCCGGTGTCAACGTTCGCTCCTCGGTCCCCGGAGACGGATACGCCTCGTTCAACGGCACATCGATGGCGACGCCGCACGTCGCCGGTGCGATCGCCCTGGCGTGGTCGGCAGCACCAGCGCTGCTCGGTGACGTCGATGGCACCAAGGCGCTCCTCGACGGAAGTGCCGTCGACAATCCGAATGATCAGTGCGGTGGAACCGACGCCGACAACAACGTGTTCGGCGAAGGACGGCTCGACGCACTTGCGCTGGTGAACGATTCGCCGGTCGGCGACACCGGCACGCTCGCCGGTACCGTCACCGACTCCGCCTCGGGTGATCCCATCGGTGGCGCTGCGCTGACGTTCACCGGTCCGATCACGCGCAACGTCACGAGCGCACCGGACGGCACGTATTCGCTGCGGCTGTCATCCGGCGACTACGACGTGACTGCGACCAAGTTCGGCTACGCCAACTACGCCGCCACGGCAACGGTCCTCACCGACCAGACGGTCACGCACGACATCGCCATGGAGGCCGTGCCGAGCGTGCGCATCGACGGACACGTCACTGACGGCTCCGGCCAGGGGTGGGCGCTCTACGCCAAGGTCTCCGTCGTCGGCGCGCCGCAAGTGTTCGACTACACGAACCCGCAGAACGGGCGCTACTTCCTCCGCCTGCCCACCAATACCACCCACACGCTGCTCGTCGAGCCGCAGTATCCGGGCTACGAGGACGTCGAATCCGACGTCACGATCGGTGGCGGAACGCTGACGCACAACGTGGCCGTGCCCGTGTCGCCGGACGACTGCACGGGCGCACCGGGATACCTGTACGCCTCGGACGGCGAGTTCGAGACGTTCGACACCACGGACACGCCGGAGGGCTGGTCCGTCGTCGACAACCTCGGCGAAGGTCAGGTCTGGACGTTCGACGATCCCGGCGGACGCGGCAACCTCACCGGTGGTAACGGTGGCTTCGCTGTCGTCGACAGCGATGCGTACGGCCCAGGCGGCGAGCAGGACACGTCCCTCGTCAGCCCCGTCGTCGACCTGACTGGCGTCACCGCTCCGGTGCTGCGCATCAATCAGGACTACAACGACATCGTCAGCGATTCCGAGGGGAGCCCTGACACCGACAAGGCAGACGTCGATCTCAGCATCGACGGAGGCGCGACGTGGACCACTCTCGTCAGCCAGGACGCCGACACGAGGGGTGTGTTGGAGATCCCGATCCCGTCGGCTGCCGGCCAGCCCGACGTGCAGGCCCGCTTCCACTACTACAACGCCGAGTACGCCTGGTGGTGGGAGGTCGACAACGTCCTCATCGGAAGCACGGTCACGTGCGAACCAACCAATGGTGGGCTCGTCCTCGGTCACGTGCGTGACCTCAACGACGACGATCCGATCAACGGCGCCACCGTTGCGAGCGACGACAATCCAGCAGATACCGGCAGGACCGTCGCCACACCGAACGACACCGGCATCCCCGACGGCTTCTACTGGCTGTTCTCCTCGCTGACCGGTCCTCGCGACTTCACTGCCTCGGCACCGAACTACTCGTCGAGCACCGCCAGCGTGAACGTGAAGAACCACGGCGTCCGTCGCCTCGGTTTCAAGCTCGCCGCCGGCCATCTCGTCGTCGAGCCGTCCGAGCTCGAGGCAACCGTAGCCATGGGTGAGGAGACGAGTCAGGAGTTCACGGTCACGAACGACGGCACCGGTTCGGCAGATCTCGAGTTCTCCGAGCGCAGCGGCTCGTTCGAGATCCTCCGTGCCGACGGCACCACGACCACCGAGAGCGAGCTCATCGGAAGTCGCGGTGCCAAGGTGCGCCGGATCAGTGGTGACTTCTCGCCACTGTCGCACGTCGCCCAAGGCGTCGTGAGACAGCAGGCCGCCAAGCCGGCGAAGGTCGCACCCTCGGCACCGCCGTGGACCGACATCACCGACTTCCCCACCGACATCATGGACAACGCAGTCGACACGCTCGACGGCATCGTCTACTCGATGGGTGGCTTCGACGGGAACGAGATCATCCCGAACAGCTACACGTACGATCCGGCTACGCAGGAGTGGTCGCCGATCGCCGACATCCCCGAAGGGCGTGAGAACCCGGTGGGGGCGTTCATCGACGGCAAGTTCATCCTCAATGGTGGCTGGGATCCGGGCGGCACGCCGCTCGCCAGCACTGTCGTCTACGACCCGGCCAGCGACACATGGACGCCCGCAGCGGATGCCCCGGTGGCCGCCGCCGCCGGTGGACGTGCCGTTCTCGACGGGACGCTGTACCTCGTCGGAGGCTGTCAGGACGCCTGCGGCATGACCGACGTGCGCAGCTACGACCCGGCCAGCGACACATGGACCTCGCTCGCCGACTATCCGGAGCCCACGTCCCACGTCGCCTGCGGTGGACTCGACGGCCAGGTCATCTGCGCCGGCGGTACCGCCCAGGCCGCGTCCGCTCACACCTACGCCTACGACCCGGGTAGCGATACCTGGAGTCCGCGGGCGGACGTTCCCACCGACGTGTGGGGGATGGCGTCGGCCGCGGCCAACGGCCAGCTCCTGCTGACCGGCGGCATCGCCGCCGACGCAATCACCAACGAGGGGTGGGCCTACGACCCCGGCACCGACTCGTGGACCGATCTGCCCGCGGCGAACAACAGCACCTACCGCACAGGTGGCGGCTGTGGTCACTACCGCATCGGCGGATCGATCGGCCTGTTCGCACCAATCGCTGCCGCGGAGGTCCTCCCCGGCTTCGAGGAGTGCGGCGTCGCGACGGATGTTCCGTGGCTGAGCATCGACACCACCTCGGCAACGCTCGCCCCGGGCGAGAGCGTGACGGTCACCGTCACGATGAACGGTGATGTCGCCCAGCCCGGCGCCTACACGGCCGGTGTCGGCATCAAGGAGAACACTCCCGATGTCGTCGCCCCGGTGGGCGTGACCATGAACGTGACCCCGCCGGACAGCTGGGGCAAACTCATGGGCACCATCAACGGAACGGCCTGCAACGGGACTACTGCTCCCATCGCCGGTGCCACCGTGCAAATCGATTCGGCGTCACAGGAAACCACCCTGGAGACGGAAACCGACGGCACGTATGCCCACTGGTTCGACGAGAGCAACAACCCGTTGACGATGATCGTCGCCAAGGACGGATGGAAGCCGAAGACCCGACAGACCGCCGTCACGCCGGGCGGCACCACTGTCGAGGACTTCACGCTCTCCAGAGTGCGCTGCTGATTCATGGCGAGCGCGAGGCGCTCGCTCTTCGCTGTGGCCACCGGACTCCGGTGGCCACAGCACCGTCATGATTGGTCGGGCTCCGCCCTCCGTGGCGGCGCTGCACCGGGTCGCGCGGCGGGGTCTTTACCCGACCCGGTGTACCCGACTGATCGTCTCGGCTCTGTGACCAGCGGCATGGCACTGGTCACAGAGCCGGACGGCGGGTGTCGGCAGAGCCGAGCGGGCGGCCGTCGGCAGCCGTTTTCGTTGTCTCCGGTCAGGCTCCCGCTAGCGGCGTGCCCTCTATGCTCCACACCATGACGGCGATCGATGACATCCCCGGCGTGGTCCAGCGACTGCGCGAGGGCTTCGAGGCGGGCGCCAACCTCGATCTCGGCACTCGACACGCACAGCTGCGCCAGCTGCGGCGATTCCTCAGCGAGCGGGAGGCCGACATCGCCGCTGCGCTCCACGCCGATCTGGGCAAATCTCCGATCGAGGCGTACATGACGGAGACCGGCTTCACGTCCACCGAGATCGCCCATCTCGACAGCAACCTCGATCAGTGGACGCGCCAGGAGCGTGTTCGGCTGCAGCTGACGATGCGCCCCGGATCCGCCTTCGTCAGCCCCGAGCCGAAGGGTGTCGTGATGGTCATCGGCGCCTGGAACTATCCCGTGCAGCTCACACTGGCCCCGCTTGCCGCAGCACTCGCGGCCGGGAACACGGTGGTGGTCAAGCCCTCCGAGGTCGCCGCGGCAACGTCCCGGTTCCTCGCCGAGACCTTGCCCCAGTATCTCGACGAACGGATCGTCACCGTGGTCGAGGGCGGCGTCGCCGAGACGACGGCGCTGCTCCAGGAGCGGTTCGACCACATCCTCTACACGGGCAACGGATCCGTCGGCCGCATCGTGATGCGCGCCGCCGCCGAGCACCTTACGCCCGTCACGCTCGAGCTAGGGGGCAAGAGCCCGGCGATCGTCGCCGCCGACGCCAACCTCGAGGCGACGGCGAGGCGCCTCACGTGGGGCAAGTTCACCAATGCCGGCCAGACCTGCGTCGCGCCCGATTACGTGCTGGTCCACCGCGACGCCGAGGATCAGCTGTTGGGCGACCTGCTCCGCTGCATCCACGACTTCTACGGCAACGATCCGCACAGCTCCCCCGACTATGGCCGGATCGTCAACGACCGCCATTTCGACCGGCTCGTCGACCTGCTCGACGGCGAGGGATACGAGGCCGTCGTCACCGGGGGCGACTTCAAGCGCGACGATCATTACATCGCCCCCACGGTGCTCGCAGGCGTGCGACCCGACTCGGCCGTGATGGCCGGCGAGATCTTCGGACCGATCCTTCCCGTCATCGCCGTCGACGATCTCGACGAGGCGATCCGCTTCGTCAACGCGCGGCCCAAGCCTCTTGCCCTGTACGTGTTCTCCGAGCACCAGCCCACCGCCGAGCGCGTCGTCGAGCGCACGTCATCCGGCGGCGCCACGATCAACCACGTCATGATGCATGTCGGAGTCAGCGAGCTGCCTTTCGGAGGCGTCGGTGAGAGCGGCATCGGCGCCTACCACGGACGATCCGGGTTCGACACGTTCAGCCACAGGAAGTCGGTGCTCGTCAAGCCGACGAAGCCCGATCCGTCGATCGCCTACCCGCCGTACAAGCGGTGGAAGGAGTCGATCATCCGCCGCCTCCTCTAGGCGCCGTTTGCTCCTCAGGTCACACCGACACGACCCGCGGGGCGAGCACCGACAGCCCCGGGTTGAGGCGTCCGGAGGGATCGAACTGTTGCTTGATGCGCTGTGTCAGCGCGCCGACCACCGGGTCAACGGTGCGAGCAGGAGCAGGCTCGGCGTGGTGGACCACGCCCACCCCGACCTCGGCGACGAACTCACCGCGCACTGTGGTGAGCTGCGACGGCGGCAACGACCAGCGTCCGCCGGCCGGCAGTGGCGGCTTGTCCGCCGGCTCGAGCCCCAACCTCGCTGCCTGCGCCATGATGTCGCGCTCGTCCCCTTCGAGCAGGATCCAAAACCTCGAGCCATTCCACAGCACCGACGTGGGACGGTAGAGCCTGGTGAGGATGGCGCCAGGCTCGTCGACGGGGTCGTGGTCGAGCGTGAACCATTGCTCGTCGCGGGCACGTGGCCGTGTACGCAGAATGACGTCGCCGAGGAACCCGAGCGTGCCCCACGATCCGACGAGGAGGCGGCACAGATCGAATCCGCTGACGTTCTTCACGGTGGGCCCACCCGCCGTCACCACCTCGCCCGATGACGACACGTAGCGCGCTTGCAGCAGGGTGTCGCGAACCGGCCCGTACCCGAGCCGGCGGATCCCGTTGGCCGCGGTCGCCAGCACCCCGCCGACCGTTCCCGTCGGTGGCATCGCCACACACTGGCCGTGGGCGAACAGCGCTTCGTCGAGCTCGGCCACGGGCGTCGCCGCCCCGCAGCAGACGGTCATCTCCGCAGGCTCGATCCAGTCGATCCCAGCTGGGGCCGTGACATCGCGGACGCCGTCGACCGCTCCCCCGCGTGTCGCCCTGCCGGCGATCGTCACCGGATCGCTGTCGCCGACCTCGGCAGCGAAACTGCTCAGATCCATGCGCCCTCGGGCACCGCCTGCAAGTCGCCGCAACTGGCGGGAGACGGCAACACCTTGTGCGGGTTGGCCAGCCCGATCGGATCGAACGCGGCGCGCAGAGCCGCCTGCGCCCGCAGCGACACCTCGTCGAACATCAGCGGCATCAGATCCCGCTTCTCGAGACCGATGCCGTGTTCGCCGGAAAGCACGCCGCCGGCGCGCGACCGAGGCGGTGACGATCTCGGTGCCTGCGGCGTGGACACGCTCCATCACTCCGGGCTCGCGGGCGTCGAACACGAGCAGCGGATGGAGGTTGCCGTCGCCCGCATGGAACACGTTGAGCACGAGCAGCTCGTGCCTGGCCGCAATCTCGTACACCTGGTCGAGTACATCGGGGAGGGCGCGACGCGGAACGACGGTGTCGTGCAGGTAGTAGTTCGGTTTGATCCGGGCGATCGCGCCGAACGCCGACTTGCGCCCCTTCCACAGGAGTGCCCGCTCGGCCTCGTCCGCGGCGATGCGAATGGTGCCCACCCGGTGGCGACGGGCGACCTCGGTGACGAGGGAGACGTCACGCTCGACGCCGTTGGGCTCGCCGACGAGCTCGACGAGCAAGGCGGCGGCCGAGTCGACGGGGAGCCCGGCGTGGATGTAGGCCTCGACCGCACGGAGACACAGCTGATCCATCATCTCGACCGCCGCTGGTACCAGCCCGGCGGCGATGATGGCGCTCACGGTCTCCGCGCCATCTCGCACGTCGGCGTAGTCGAGCAGCATCGTGCGCACGGACGGCGGGTCGGGCGTGAGACGGACGCAGATCTGTGTGGCGATGCCGCACATTCCCTCGCTGCCGACGAAGGCGCCGCGCAGGTCGTAGCCGACGGGCTCGGGGTCCTCACCGCCGAGCACGGTCACCGTGCCGTCGGGCAGGACGACCTCGGCGGCGAGGATGTGCGCCGACGTGACGCCGTCGGCGAGGCAGTGTGGCCCTCCGCTGTTGTTGGCGACGTTGCCGCCGATCGAGCAGGTCTGCTGGCTGCTCGGGTCGGGCGCGAAATGCAGCCCATGACTGGCGACGGACCGGGTGAGATCGAGGTTGAGCACACCGGGCTCCACCCAGGCCTGGCGATTGTGCGAGTCGACCGAGAGGACGCGGTTCATCTTCGTCGTGACGATCACGACGGCCCCGTCGAGCGGAACCGCGCCGCCGGAGAGCCCGGTACCCGAGCCGCGGGGCACGAACGGCACGCCGTGGCGTACCGCCAGCAGCACGCAGTCGCGAACCTCATCGGTGGACGTCGGGAAGCAGACGACCGACGTGGCTCCTTCCATCGAGGAGGCATCGTGGCGGTAGAGCGACAGCTCGGTGGGCGCCGTGTGAACGCGGTCGGGCGTGAGCGCCCGACGCAGATCGGCGATGAGCGCTTCGTTCACGGGCTCCCGCCTGTCATCGGCAGCGTCACGGGTCTGCGGCGGATCACGACGACCCGGCCGGGCTCGACACGCTGACCATCGACGAGAAGCTCCTCGTCGGGCCCGATCTCGCCCTCGAGGCTGCGCAGGCGGCCGTCGCGGACGCGCTTTCAGCTCGTCCTCCCGATCGACCATCGCGTGCCGACCTTCGCGGACGGCGTCGACGACGTCGCGGCCACGGCGACGCACGGCACCGATGCTGGACCGGGCGACCTTGGCCGGAGCCAGCTGGGATGCGGTGCGCTTCACCTTCTTCTTGGCGTAGCCCAGTCCTGCCGCACCGGCGGCGGCGCCCGTGAGGAACCACGTGACTCGTTTCATCATCGCGACGTGCCACCTCTCGGTAACGAGCGGGGTTGGTTGCGGAGACGCCGCACGACACGGCTCGTGCCAGTGGCGATGCCGGCCGCCTTGATCGCCGGAGCGGACAGGGCGGTGCGCGCCACGCGCGACGAGCCCCGAACGGCCCCGCCGATCGCTTCCGCCGAACCGAGGACGTGATCGAAGCGCTCGAGATCGGCGCGTGCCTCGGAGATCGTTTGCTCGCGCGCCGGCGGTGGCGCGCTCGAGACGCTCGAGCAGCGGACCCGTCTGCTCATGGAGCGCGGCGACGTCGTGTTGCACGGAGCGGAACGTGTCGACGAGCTTGACGAGAACGAGTGTGACCGCGGCGAACGCGAGCGCCAGCAGGACGATCGCCGCCACGAGGACCACGTCACCAGCACTCACCGTTCCATCCGCTTCTCGATCTCCTGCTCGTGTCCGTGGTGGCTCGGCCGGTACCAGCGTCGCCCTACCAAAGACTCTGGCAGGTATTGCTGGTCGACCCAGCCACGTTCGTCATCATGAGGGTATATGTAGCCGGAGCCGTGGCCGATCTTCTTCGCGCTGGCGTAGCTGGAGTCGCGCAGGTGGCCCGGAACTTCGCCGACCGAGCCCGCCTGGATGTCGCTGCGCGCCTCCCAGATGGCGAGCGCGACGCGGTTGCTCTTCGGCGCGGTGGCCAGGTGTATCGCCGCTTGGGAGAGGTTGAGCTGCGCCTCCGGGAGCCCGACATGTTCGACCGCATGGGCAGCAGCCACGGCGACGAGCAACGCGGTGGGATCGGCCATGCCGATGTCCTCGCTGGCGAGGATGACCATGCGGCGGGCGATGAACCGGGCGTCCTCTCCCGCCTCGAGCATTCGCGCCAACCAATACACAGCAGCGTCGGCATCGGATCCGCGCAGCGACTTGATGAAGGCGCTGATCACGTCGTAGTGATCGTCGCGGCCGTAACGGAGGGCACTGGTCGAGAGCGCAGCTTCGACGTGGGCGATGGTGATGTGGGGGGAGTCGGCAAGGGCGGCTGCAACCTCCAGCGACGTGAGCACCTGACGTCCGTCGCCCGCAGACCGATCGAGCAACAGATCGATCGCGTCGGGATCGGCGGAGACGCCCTCCGCGGTGAGGCCCCGCTCGACGAGCACGGCGAGGGCGTCACGATGGAGTGGATCGAGGCGGAAGAGCGTCGACCGGCTGCGCAGCGGCGGGTTGACCTCGAAGAACGGGTTCTCCGTGGTGGCTCCGATGAGCACGAGCGTGCCGTCCTCCACCGCCGGCAGCAGCGCGTCCTGCTGCGACTTGGAGAAGCGGTGGATCTCGTCGAGGAAGAGGATCGTGCCCTGTCCGTGCTCGCCGAGTCGTTGACGGGCACGGCCAATCACGTCGCGCACGTCCTTGACACCGGCCGTGACGGCCGACATCTGCTCGAAGGCGCGGGCGGTGCTGCCGGCGACGGCGAGCGCCAGTGTGGTCTTGCCCGTGCCGGGCGGGCCCCAGAAGAGCACGGACGTGAGTCGGTCCTTCTCCACAAGGCTGCGGAGCGGGCGACCGGGGCCGACGAGATGGTCCTGCCCGACGACGTCGTCGATGGTACGCGGGCGCAGCCGCGCAGCGAGTGGTGCCTGGGCACGGCAGTTGCTCGTCGGCCGCCGAGCTGAAGAGGTCGTCACTCACGGTTCACCAGCGCGCTCGCACGACGAGGACGCGGGCGTAGCCGTCGCGGCGGAATTCGACCACGTTGTCGACAAGCCAGGCGCGCTCGACCCATTGCCACGCGGTGAACTCGTCGCCGTCGGGACGGGCGACGACGTCGGGACGGATGACCGTGAACCAGAACCATCGCTGCGCCTGCCCGCGACGCGGACCGGTGTCGCGGATGTGATCGGGGTACTCGTAGACGACCCAGTCGGCGTGCTCGCCGACGAGAGCGACCTCTGTGCGGTCGAGACCTGTCTCCTCGGCGAGCTCTCGCCAGGCGGCGTCGATGGGTTCTTCTCCGCGCTCGAGTCCGCCCTGGGGGAGCTGCCACGCGCCGGGAACGTCGCGCCGTTCGAACGCCATCACGGCGCCGTCGTCGCGGGTCACGGCGATCACCACGCCGGCGCGAAAATGCTGGCCTGACACCATGTCGACCCTACACGGGGCCTGTCACGGACACGGGGACGGGTCGATTCCGGCGAGCACCGGGTGACTCAGCGCCCGAGGGCGTCGAGCCGGTGTCGCACGTCGGCGAAGTCGGCGTCGTGAACGGCGACGAGCTCGAAGTAGCGGGCGGCGGAAATCGGGTCACCTGCCCGGTCGTGGAGATCGCCGATCACGTACCACTGGCGGAGGTGGTGCTCTCGGACGCGCTTGGGCCGGCGAGTGGCCGGCTCCATGATGCGGATCGCACCGCTGAAATCGCCGCGATCGGCCGCAGCACCAGCGGCGACGATGCGGCCCTCGGCCATCACCTCGTGCGATGGTGACTCGGCGCGGATCTCCGCCCAGATCGCCTCGACGCGCGACCAGCGTTTGAGGGCGCGGTTGGCGTCGGCAAGCACCGGCAGATGTTCGACGCTCGGATCCAGCTGTTGCGCTGCTTCGAGCTCGTCGACCGCACGCCTCCACCGGCCGAGGCGGTAGGCGGTGAGCCCCGCCAGGCGTCGAACCGCGGCCACCTGGGGCAGCTCGTCGACGAGCGGGCGGATCATGCGCTGCGCGTCGTCGAGCCTGTTGCGTTCGAGTGCTTCGGCCGCCGACGCCAAACGTTCCTTGAGACGGGCGGCGCGCTGGGCGCCCGACCATCTCGTCGATGGTGGCGGCGGTGTCGGTGTCGACCGGCTTGCGGCGCGGACGCGACGGCCGGCCCGGCGACGACGCACGGCGGGACGCGGCTTGCGCCTCCGCCCGCACGGAGCCTTCGTCGATCCACTGGTCGAGCGTGCGCTCCTCGATCTTGCGGCGTTCCGCGTCGGGGTCCTTCTCCGGCCGCGGACCGCGGCGGACGCGCACCTGGGCGGCGCGACGTTCAGCCTCGGTAGTGGGCTCGGGACGCTGGCGGCGTTGCTCGGGGCGGTCCTGCGCGCGGGCGACGCCCGTCGCGGGCGGGCGGGCGACCGCGACCACGTGTGCTCGAGTCACGGTCGTCGCCGGGCCGGCGGCGGCCGGGACCGGACGGCTTGCGACCTGCCGGACCTGCCCGAAGCGGGTCGACCGGATGGACGTTGGCCACCGCTGCGCGGGCGTCGAGGTCCACGGTCGTCAGGCACGATTCACCAGCCTACGGGTCGAAAACGACGAAGAGCGCCCCGTGAAGGGCGCTCTTCGTTGAGAAGATCGGCGGCGTCCTACTCTCCCAGGGGGTCTACCCCCAAGTACCATCGGCGCTGACAGGCTTAACTACCGTGTTCGGAATGGGAACGGGTGTGACCCTGTCGCTATGGCCACCGAAATCAGTTGTCAATGAGTGGTCGCACTCAAGGACTCCAGAGCAAGCACGAGCTATTTTTCAAACCAAGCCCTCGGCCGATTAGTACCGGTCGGCTGAACACGTTGCCGTGCGTACACCTCCGGCCTATCAACGTGATGGTCTTGTCACGGGCCTTACTGCGTTGACCGCATGGGAGTGCTCATCTTGGAACGGGTTTCCCACTTAGATGCCTTCAGCGGTTATCCCTTCCGTAGGTGGCTAATCTGCAATGCCCTTGGCAGGACAACAGACACACCAGAGCTACGTCCGTCCCGGTCCTCTCGTACTAGGGACAGCCTTCCTCAACACTCCTTCGGCTGCGGAGGATAGGGACCGAACTGTCTCACGACGTTCTGAACCCAGCTCGCGTACCGCTTTAATGGGCGAACAGCCCAACCCTTGGGACCTGCTTCAGCCCCAGGATGCGATGAGCCGACATCGAGGTGCCAAACCTTTCCGTCGATATGGACTCTTGGGAAAGATTAGCCTGTTATCCCCGGGGTACCTTTTATCCGTTGAGCGACCACGCTTCCACACGCAATGGCCGGGTCACTATGCCCTGCTTTCGCACCTGCTTGACTTGTTGGTCTCGCAGTCAAGCTCCCTTGTGTCATTGCACTCGACGGCTGATTGCCAACCAGCCTGAGGGAACCTTTGGGCGCCTCCGTTACAGTTTAGGAGGCGACCGCCCCAGTCAAACTACCCGCCTGGCGCTGTCCTCGATCCGGATAACGGACCGAAGTTAGAGCTCCGACATACACAGGGTGGTATTTCAACGTTGGCTCCACACTGGCTAGCGCCAATGCTTCCAAGCCTCCCACCTATCCTACACAATGCAGGTCAAAACTCAACACCAAGTTGTAGTAAAGGTCCACGGGGTCTTTCCGTCCTTCCGCAGCTAACGAGCATCTTTACTCGTACTTCAATTTCGCCGGGTCTATGGTTGAGACAGTGGGGAAGTCGTTACGCCATTCGTGCAGGTCGGAACTTACCCGACAAGGAATTTCGCTACCTTAGGACCGTTATAGTTACGGCCGCCATTCACTGGGGCTTGGGTTCACAGCTTCGCTCCGAAGAGCTAACCGATCCCCGTGACCTTCCAGCATT
>CAWHLC010000014.1:0-30000 GCA_963830025.1 uncultured Acidimicrobiia bacterium | reverse complement strand
TCGCGGAGGAACTCGAGGTATGAGATCGGTGCCGTCCAATCGCGGTTGTCGACGAGTTCGCCCCGCTCTCCGTCGAGATCGACGATGCGGCTGATCTCCTGCTTGATCGCTGCAACGTTGCGGCTCAAGCGTCTCGTCGTCGAGGAGGTTGCGCTCGTCCGAGCGTCCACTGGGATCGCCGACCATTCCCGTGGCACCCCCGGCCAGAGCGATCGCCGTGTGCCCGTGTGCCTGGAAGCGGCGCAGGGTGACGAGGCCGATCAGATTGCCGATGTGGAGGCTGTCGGCGGTCGGGTCGCAGCCGTAGTAGAGCGCCATCGGTCCCTCCGCCAGGCGCGCCCGCGAGCGCGTCGAGATCGGTCGCGACGTGCACGAGGCCACGCGCTTCGAGATCGGCGATCAGGTCCATGGCGATCACCCATGATGTCATGGACCTTCGCCATCGCCACCTCCCGATCGTCGGCAGCCCGCTGGTGTGAACTGCTACGCCGCACAGTGCGTATCGTCCGGATATGGGCGGTGACGTCGAGGAGCTCGCCGAACGCTTTCGCCGCCAGGCGGAGGGTGCCGAATCCCGCGCCCCGCTCTACGCGGCGATGTCGCGCATCGTCGCCGAAGACGACGCCCTGCTCGGGCTGCTGCTCCATCCGCCGCCCGAGCAACGACTGCCGGTGCTGTTCCTCGCCGCGGTGCACCTCCTCGTCCTCGCCGAACCGGACGGCACCGCTCGCCGCGTGGTACCCGAACCTCACCGTCGTCACCTCGGTCCAACGCCGACACCGACGATCTGACGCTTGCTCTCCGCGCGTTCTGCAGCGAGCACGAGGACGAGTTGATCGAGGTCCTGTCCGACGCGCTCGACGCAAACCAACGAGGTCGGACGCTGCCGCGCTGTTCGTACCTGCCTTCGCCCTCGTCGCAGCAGACGCCGGGCCGATCAGCCATCTCGACGTCGGGGCATCCGCCGGGCTCAACCTGCTGTGGGCGTCGTACGGCTACCGCTACGAGCCGGGCGGTGAACTTGGCGACCCGAGCGTCGTGGCGATCGAGTGTGGGACCCGTGGCGACGTACCCCGTGCCGGCGACGATCCCCGCCTCCACCGGAGCGCTCGGCCTCGACCGCGAGCCGATCGACGTGATGGACGACGTCCAGGCCCGCTGGCTGGAAGCGTGCGTATGGCCCGATCAGCACGATCGGTTCCGACGGCTCCACGGAGCGATCGGCATCGCCCGTCAGGATCCGCCAGAGGTTCGGCGTGGCGACGCCATCGACGACCTCGCCGCGCCGTGGCCGACGCCGGATCGAACGGGCACCCGGTGGTGACGAACTCGTGGGTGCTCAACTACTTCGACTCCGATGGCCGGCGCGCCTACCTCGCCGAGCTCGAGCGGCTCGGCGCGGCGGACGATCTGTCGTGGCTCTTCCTGGAGTCTCCAGAACTCGTCCCCGAGCTACCCGTCGACGATCTGCTCGACGACCCGCAGCGGCGCCAGCTGTCCACCTTGACCCTGGTGACGTGGCGCAGCGGGCGACGCTCCGTGCGCCACCTGGCGACGTGCCACCCACACGGCTACTGGATGCACTGGCTCGGCTAAGTCTCTGGACGCTTCGACTCGCGAGCAAGTCGCTCGTCTTCGCCTGCCGCCGCCTCCGCTCCGCTGCTCACCCAGCTCGTGGTGGTGGACACGGAGCTTCGACCACGCACATCTCGAACCTGCCAGCTCGCGGTAGCGCGGGCCCGTCGCGCGACGACCCAGCGCCAGGGCTGGTCGACGGCGACGGTGATGCCGATGCGGGTCGTGATGTCCGGGTCGTTGACAGGAGAACCGGGTTCGATCCACATCCGCTTGTCGGCGGAGAGGTCGAGTCCGTCGAACGAGAGGTCGATGCCGAACGCCTGGCACAGCTTGCCCGGGCCATTCGCCCACTCCCGTCGCGAGCGTTGGGCGTCGGCGCTGCGGCTACGAGCTCCTCGACCCTCGATGATCTCCACGGCACGCAGCAGCACGGCCTGACCATCCGCTGGATCGCCGGTCACCACGTTGGCGCACCAGTGGATCCCGTACGAGATGTAGACGTAGAGCGTCGCCGGAGGCCGCGAACATCGACGTGTTACGCGGTGTCGGTCCGCGGAACGAGTGACTTGCCGGATCGTCACGCCGGTACGCCTCCACCTCCGTGATGCGGCC
This sequence comes from uncultured Acidimicrobiia bacterium, assembly GCA_963830025.1. Taxonomy (GTDB): domain Bacteria; phylum Actinomycetota; class Acidimicrobiia; order Acidimicrobiales; family Ilumatobacteraceae; genus CAWHLC01. The sequence continues at coordinate 27,810 of CAWHLC010000014.1, read as the reverse complement.
CGCCACGGGTCCGACACGGATCACGGTGCCGAGGAGGTCGGGCGCCACGACGAGCGCGTCGCGGGCGAAGAAGCCGCGGCCGAGACGCACCGCACCCGCCATCCGGAGAGGCGCTCGCGTTCGCGGCGGATCATCGTGGCGTACGCACGCCGTTGGCGGGCGAACGCGGCCGGACCGGCGGCTCCGGGAGACGTCCGGTTGCGAACGCCGACGCCGGGGGCGACGAGCGCCGCCGCCTCGGCGCCGAGTACTCGGATCGGCGGCGACGAGATCACGCAGCGTGCCCTCGCCGTCGAGATGTCGGCGAACGAGCGCACCGACGACGGCGTGGGCATCGCGGAACGGCATGCCGGCACGCACCAACCACTCGGCAAGGTCGGTCGCCGCGATTGTCTCCACGTCAGCCGCCGCCTGCATGCGCTCGCGGATCGAACGTCGCCGTGGCGATCATCCCCGCCGAGCGCCGCGATGCGCCAGGCGACACCTGCGTCGACCGAGTCGAACAGCGGCTCCTTGTCCTCCTGCAGATCGCGGTTGTAGGCGAGCGGGAGTCCCTTCAATGTCGCCAGCAGACCCGGTGAGGTTGCCGATCAGACCGGCCCGCCTTGCCCCGAGCCAGCTCGGCGATGTCGGGGTTCTTCTTCTGCGGCAACATCGACGACCCGGTCGAATAGGCGTCGTCGAGCCGGACGAAGCCGAACTCGTCAGCTCGTCCACAGCACCCATTCCTCGCCGATCCGGGCGAGGTGGAGACCGACGAGCGTGAGGTCGAAGATCGCCTCGGCGACGAAGTCCCGGTCGCTGACCGCATCGAGCGAGTTGTCGAAGGCCGGGCGAAGCCGAGGTCGTCGGCAGTGCCTCCGGATCGATCGGCAAGCGACGATCCGGCCAGCGCACCGGCGCCGAGCGGCGACACGTCGAGCCGGTCGACGGCATCGAGCAGGCGGTCGACGTCGCGCCCGAGCGCCCAGCCGTGGGCGAGAAGGTGATGGCCGAGCAGTACTGGCTGCGCTCGCTGGAGGTGGGTATAACCGGGCAGGTAGGTGCCCGCCCGCCTTGTCGGCGCGGTCGGCGAGCACCTCCTGCAGCCCCAACGATCTGGCCGGCGATCGTCGAGCAGCGCCGCTTGCACCACAGGCGGAGGTCCGTCGCCACCTGATCGTTGCGGCTGCGGGCCGTGTGCAGCTTGGCACCCGCCGCTCCCGCCAGCTCCGTGACCCGGCGTTCGACGGCCGTGTGGATGTCCTCGTCGCTGTCGACGAACTCGAACTGCCCGTCACCGAGCTCGCTCGGCGACCTGGTCCAGCGCGCGAGCACGCTGGCGGCCTCGGCGTCGGTGATCACGCCGGTGCGAGCGAGGCCGCGAACGTGGGCACGCGACCCGGCGATGTCGTCGGGCCACAGGACGCTGTCGAAGGCCAGGCTCGCCGTGAACGCCATCAGGCTCTCCGCCGGTCCGCCTGCGAAACGGCCGTGCCACAGCGTCCTGCCGGTGGTGGCGATCAGTCATCGGCTCGCTCCCCGCCCGGCGAGTGCGGCGAGCCGGCGGCGACAGCGCAGCTCCGGTCGTGGACTCGTCGGCGACGCAGAGCAGTGTGTCGTCGCCGGCGACGGTGCCGAGCAGGCCCTCGAATCCGCTCCGATCGAGTGCCGAGGCGACGACGTGGGCGCAACCAGGTGGTGTGCGCACGATCACCAGGTTGGCGGAGTGCGACACCTCCGCCACCCATTCACCCATCACCCGCCGCAGCTGATCGATCGGCGCCAGCCGGTCGGGCGCGAACTCGGGGACGGCGTACACGGTGCTCCCGCCGGGAACGCGCACCTTGACCGCTCCCAGATCGTCGAGGTCGCGCGACACCGTGGCCTGCGTGGCGCTGATCCCCTCGTCGGCGAGCAGGTCGACGAGCTGCGCCTGGTTGCTCGACCTCGCGGCGGGCGATGATCCGTCCGATCGCCTGCTGCCGCTGCACCTTGCTAGCCATTGTCTACCAACTGCCTTGCGTCGGTGGTGAGGAAGCCGAGCCGCCACGCGCGGCGTGGAGGCGGTTGTGGCCCTGGGCGATCACCACGCTCTGGGGTCCGTCGAACACGTCAGAGTCACCTCGATGCCGCGGTAGGCGGGCATGCAGTGCATGAACACCGCCTTCGGGTCGGCCGGCGGCCATCAACGCGCTCGTCGACGGTGTAATCCCTCGAACGCCCGCCTGCCGGGCGTCCGCGTCGGTCCTCCTGGCCCATCGAGACCCACGTGTCGGTGTGCACCGCGTGCGCTCCGGCGACGGCATCGAGTGGTCGTGGCGCCGGAGGCGCTCCCGCACGGCCGGCGAGCAGATCCGAGTCGCTCGACCTCGCTCCTCGCCGGGGCCGTACCCGGGCGGGCAGACGATAGCGCACTTTGCCGCCGAGGAGACGACGATCTCACCCAGCGATCGGGCGACGTTGTTGTAGTCGCCGATCCAGGCCACGACCCGCCCAGCGACCTCGCCGAGCGCCTGTTGCATGGTGAGCGCATCGGCGAGCGCCTGCATCGGATGTGAACAGTCGGACAGGAGGTTGACGATCGGAACGTCGCTCACCGCCACCATCCGTTCGAGCACCGGTGATCGAACACGCGGGCGGCGATCAGGGCGTGGTAGCCGGCGATGATGCGCACCACGTCCTCCGCCGGCTCCCGGGTGTCGAACCCGACCTCCTCCCCCCGCGTGTAGACCGGATGACCGCCCAGTTGGACGACCGCCATCTCCATCGATTGCCGGGTACGGTTCGACGGCTTCTCGAACACCAGCGCGACGCCCTTTCCGGCGAGAGGCGTGCCGGCCGACGGTCGCCGGAGCGGCCGCGAGGTCGAGCATCTGGCGCATCTCGTCGCCTGTAAGGTCGATCACCTCGAGCAGGTGACGGCTCATGTCAGGCATCACCGACGTCGCCGAGCAGATCGTCGCGACGGCGACCGCCTCGTCGATCTCGTCGTCGCTCACGGTGAGCGGCGGCGCGAAGCGCAACGCGGTCGGCGTGACGGCGTTGGTCGACGAGCCCGGCAGCGAGCAAACGACTGCAGACCTCGCGGGCATCGCGACCGTCGAGCTCGGCGGCGAGCAGCAGGCCACTCCCCCGGACACCGAAGTGACAGCGGGAATCTCCTCGAGGCTTCGGCGAGACGCGCGACCCTGGCACCTCGGCGAGCCGCGGTGCGTCGATGCGACGCATCTCGTCGATGACCGCCACGACGGCAGACGTGGCCAGCGCACCACCGGAGTACGTGCTCCCGTGGTCGCCCGGTTCGAAGGCGGCAGCGACATCGGCTCGCGCCCAGCACGCCCCGACCGGCATGCCGTTGCCCATCCCCTTCGCCAGGGTGACGACATCGGGAACGATGTCGGCGTGCTCGAACCCGAACCAGCGCCCCGTGCGCCCGAACCCGGTCTGCACCTCGTCGAGGATCAGCAGCGCGCCGGTCTCGTCGCACTGCGGCGCAACCCGCGCGAGGAACTCGGGATCGGCCGGGATTGACGCCACCCTCTCCCTGGATCGGCTCGACGAGCACGGCAGCGACGTCGGCGACCACGGCGGCCGTAGCCGCCGCGGTGTCGTTCCATGCCACGTGACGGAACCCTTCCGGCATCGGCTGGAACGGCTCGTGCTTGGTCGGCTGTCCGGTCGCTGCCAGCGTCGCCAGTGTGCGTCCGTGGAAGCTCCCGAACGTGCTCACGACAGCGTGGCGTCCACGACCGCCGTGCTTGCGAGCCAGCTTGATCGCACATTCGTTGGCCTCGGCGCCAGAGTTGGTGAAGAACACCTGGCCCCGCTGTCCCGTGACCTCGAGCAGCAGGTCGGTGATTCGTTCGGCGGCGGCGGTGGCGACCGGGTTGGCGAAGAGGTTGCTGACGTGCCACAGGGTGCCGGCCTGGGCGGCGACCGCGGCGGACACCGCGGGATGGGCATGCCCCAGGCTGACGACCGCCAGCCCGCCGAGGAAGTCGAGATACCGCTTCCCGTCCGACGTCCCACAACTCCGTCCCTGCACCTCGCGGCGAACATGATCCTGCGGCGGACCGAACACCGGCATGAACGGACACGCCTCGCGGCCCGTGGGTGTCGAACGTGTGGATACTCACGATGCAACCTCCTCGTCGTCGCCGACGACCATCGTGCCGATACCGGAATCGGTGAAGATCTCGAGCAGCAGCACGTGCGGGATCCTTCCGTCGAGGATGTGGGCGCGGCGGACACCGTTGCGCACGGCGTTCACGCAGCTCGTCGCCTTCGGGATCATCCCCCCGGCCACCGTGCCATCTGCAGTGAGCGCCTCCAGCTCCGTCGCTGTGGTCTGCCTGATGAGGCTGGCTGGGTCGTCGACGCCTGCGCCGCAGCCCCTCGATGTCGGTGAGGTAGACCAGCTTCTCGGCGCCGACGGCCTCGGCGATCGCGCCGGCAACGGTGTCGGCGTTGATGTTGTACGGCTGCCCGCGGTCGTCGGTGCCGACCGTGGCGATCACCGGCACGAACTCGTCCTCCATCAGGCCGTTGATCAGCTCCGGATTGATCCTCTTCACGTCGCCGACGAACCCGAGCGCCGGGTCGCGCGGCGACGGCCTTGATCAGCCCGGCGTCCTCCCCGCTCACACCGACCGCATAGTTGCCGTGGATGTTGATGGCGGCGACGAGTTGCGGGTTCACCTGGCCGATCAACACCATTCGGGCGATGTCGACCGTCTCGGCATCGGTGACGCGCAGGCCGTCGCGGAACACGGCCTGCTTGCCCAGCCTCGACATCAGGGCGGAGATCTGCGGACCACCGCCGTGGACCACGACCGGCCGCATGCCGACGAGCCGCATCAGCACGATGTCCTCGGCGAACAGGGCGAGGGCGTCGTGGGCGGACGTCCCAGCGAGGGCGTTGCCTCCGTACTTGACCACGACCACCTTGCCGGCGAATCGACGGATGTACGGCAACGCCTCGACCAGCGTCGCCGCCTTCAGGTGCGCCGGCTCGATCATCTGCTCGGCGGCCGTCACGGCATCAGCCCTACTGTGGCGAGCCCGGCCGTCTCGGACAGGCCGAGAGCGACGTTGGCAGCCTGTATCGCTCCCCCGCTCGCTCCCTTGGTGAGATTGTCGAGAGCAGCGAGCACCACGACGTAGCCCGTCCGCTCGTCGTATCGAGCGGTGATGTGCACCGCGTTGGAGCCGAGGGTCGCCTTCGTCGACGGGGAGTTGGCGGTCACGGCGACGAACGGCTCGTCGCGGTAGAACTCGGTGAGCGCGTCGAGCAGGGACGCCGTCGACGTCGCTCCTGTTGGGCGGGCGTAACACGTGGCGAGGATGCCCCGGTTCATCGGCGCCAGATGAGGCGTGAACAGCACTTGGGCGCCGACCTCCTGCTCGATCTCCGGTGTGTGCCGGTGGTCGAGCAGCCCGTACGCGGTGAAGTTCTCGTCGACGGTGCAGAACAGATTGTCATTCGAGGCTTTCCGCCCCGCGCCGGACACGCCGCTGGCGGCGTCGACGATCACTCCGTGTGGCTCGATCAGCTTCCCTCGCACGAGTGGTGCCAGGGCGAGCGTGGCAGTGGTCACGTAACAGCCCGGCGTGGCGACGAGCCGGGCACCGGCGAGCTCCGTGCGATGGAGCTCGGGCAGGCCGTAGATCGCCTCGGCAAGCAGCTCCGGCTGATCGTGATCGAAGCCGTAGTACGTCGGATAGTGACCCGCGTCGCTGCAGCCGGTAGGCAGCCGACAGGTCGACAACGCACTTCGCCCGACCCACGAGCTGGGGCGCCATCGCCATGCTCGCCTCGTGCGGCAATCCGAGGAACACCAGGTCAGCCTGTGCGGCGCGGTCGATGTCGAAGGTCTCGAAGGTGAGCTGCGGATACGCCAGTGACAGTGACGGATACACCGCCGCGGCCGCGAGGCCCGCCTGCGAGTCGCCGGTCGCATACACCACGTCGAAGTCGGGATGTTGCGCGGCGATGCGCAGCAGCTCGGCGCCCGTGTAGCCCGACGCCCCGATGATCGCCACTGAGATCATGGCATGAATATACAGACAAACGCATATCAATGCGAGCGGAGATGACGGTCGCAAAGGCACCGACGACGGGCAGACTGGGCCGAGATGATTCCAGGGCTCGGTTACACGAAGGGGCGGTTGCTCGTTGCTACGCCGCCTCTCGACGACCCCAACTTCGACCGCACCGTCGTCTACATGATCGAGCACGACGACGAGGGAGCGGTCGGCGTGGTGCTCAACCGCCCCAGCGGCATCGAGCTCCCCGACGTGCTCGATCGATGGAACGACCGGCTGGCGTCGCCCGGTTGCCTGTACGAGGGCGGCCCGGTCGAGACCGAAGCACTCATCGCGCTCGCCCGCCGGCAGGGCGAGCTCGACGCTGACGATGAGCACCAAGTGGCGATCACCGACAACCTGGCGTCCATCGACCTGTCCTCCGATCCGGCGCTCGTGACGGCCGCCGTCGACATTCGCGTGTTCCAGGGATACTCCGGCTGGGGACCGGGCCAACTCGACCTGGAGATCGTCGGCCGGCGGTTGGCTGGTTCTCGACGCCGCCGACGACGACCTGTTCAGCAGTGAACCCGACAGCCTCTGGCGACGCGTGCTCGAGCCGTCAACCGGGACGCCTCGCCTGGCTTGCCGAGGCCCCCGAGCCGGACCTTCCTCCTGCTGCCAGATTAGCCACCCGTCGCCACGTCGTACGTTGCTTCGGCATGGCGACGATCTTCACGCGCATCATCGATGGCGAGATCCCTGGCACCTTTGTCTACGACGACGACCATTGCGTGGCGTTCATGTCGATCAACCCACTTCGTCGCGGCCATGTCCTCGTCGTGCCGCGGGAGGAGATCGACCACTGGATCGACGCGCCGCGCGAGCTCCGCGACCACCTGTTCGACGTCGCCCAGCGAATCGGCTCGGCACAGCAACGCGCCTTCGACCCGGAGCGGATCGGCTTGATGATCGCCGGCCTCGAAGTCCCCCACCTGCATCTGCATGTCGTGCCGATCGACGGAGTGCGCGACCTCGATTTCGCCAACGCGGCAACGTCGGTCGACCGCGACGATCTCGAGTCGGCGGCGGCATCGATCCGCACCGAGCTCGCCTCGTCATCGGGCTGACACCCGTAATGAGACATCAACGAGAGAGCGGAGGCCGCGCCGACTTCTCAGCTCTCATTGCGCCGGTCAGGATCGGAGTTGGGCACCCTGCTTCTCGGCCGCAGCGATGACGTTGCGCTGCACCTCGGCAATGTCCTGGTCGGTGAGGCTGCGCTCGTCGGACTGCAGCCGCAGGCGGTAGGCGAGGCTGCGTCTGCCGTCGCCCAGTGAGTCGCCGCGATACACGTCGAACAGACCGACATCGACGAGGAGCTTGCCGGCGCCCTGCCGGATCGCCTTCTCCACGCGATCGGCGGGCACGTCCTCGGGCACGGTGAAGGCGACGTCGAGGTCGCTCGACGGGAACCGGCTGGTCGGCTTCCACTGCGGCACCTTCGGCACTCGCGGGCGAGGAGCACCGTGAGGTTGAGCTCGAGCACCGCGACGCGCTCGGAGATGTCGAAGGCGCGAAGCACGCCGGGCGCCACCTCACCGACGACACCGACGTCGTCTCGCCCAGCAGTGAGCGTTGCGAACGCGTCGGCATGGAGACCACCGGGGACTCGCGACTGGTCGACCCGTGCGCCGAAGCCGAGCGACGCGGCGATCTCGTCCCACACCTCGACCGCCGCGGTGGCATCGGCTCCGGCGATCGCGACGCCGAGCGCTTCGTGCTCGTGCGGCAACTCTCCCTCGGCAGGCATGTAGACGTGGCCGATCTCGAACAGCCGTGCTCCGTACCACCGGTGTGATTCGTTGAAGGCGATCGCCCGGAGCAACCCGGGTCGCAGGGACGTGCGCAGCACGCTCTCCTCGACCACCAGGGGGTTGGCGATGCGCAACACGTCACCGTCGAGACCCGCGTCGCGCCAGCGTGCCAGGAGCGAGGAACGGGTTCGGCATCGCCTCCGAGAGGCCAAGGCCGAGAAGTACCCGGCGCAGCTCTCGACGACGCTGCTGAGCGACGCTGAGATGGCCGTGGGTGGCCGGTCGCGGCACGCGTTTGCCGAGCCGGTGGTAGCCGTACTGGCGGGCGATCTCCTCGATGACGTCGATCTCCTCGCCAGAGTCCGGCCGCCACGTCGGCAACGCAACGGTCCACGTCGTCGCCGGAACCGGAGACGGTGTACCCGATGCGGTCGAGCAGGACCGGGAAGGTCATCGGCGCCAACGATGTGCCGAGGATGCGGTTGACCATCTGCATCCTCACCTCGGTGCTTCGTACCTCGGCAGGCATCGACACGCCGCGAGCGTCGGCCGCACCGCGGTGGACGACGCACGTCAGGGGACGTCTCACGGAGCAACTCCACGAAGCGGGCGACGGCACGGTCGATCGAGTAGGGGTCGACGCCGCGCTCGAACCGCGCCGAAGCCTCCGACCGGAGCGCCAACCTGACCACCGACTGGCTGATCCCGGTGGGCTGGAACCAGGCGATCTCGAGCACGACCGTGGTTGTGGCGTCGGTGATCTCGGTGTTGAGTCCGCCCATGATCCCGGCGATGCCGATGGGGCGATCGGTGGCGTCGCAGATGAGCAGATCGTGCCGGTGTGAGTATGCGTTCGGTGCCATCGAGCGTGGTGATGGTCTCGCCGTCGCCGGCCACACGGATGCGGAATCCGGGCTCGTCCCCACCCCCTGTCAGCGTCTCCAGATCGTAGGCGTGGTTCGGCTGGTTGAGCTCGAGCATCACGTAGTTGCTCACGTCGACGACGTTGCTGATCGGTCGCATCCCTGCCGTGGTCAACCGGCGTTGCATCCACGGAGCCGACGGCCCCACGACGTATGCCGGAGAGCACCGTGGACGTGAAACGCCCACATCGATCGCCGTCGACGATCGTCACCGGTGCGACGAGCTCGTCGCCCGAAGGCTCACCCAACGACTCCAGTGTCGGCTCGGGCGGCGTGAACGGCACGTGGAGATAGGCGGCCAGATCGCGGGCGACGCCGACATAGCCGAGCGCATCCGGACGGTTGCGCTCGACATCGAGGTCGAACAGCACGTCGGGTTCGATGCCGAGCGCCTCGCCGTACGGCAACGCCGAGGGGCAGGTCCGCAGGGAGCACGGCGATGCCGCTGTGGTCGTCACCGAGGCCGAGCTCCCGCGTCGAGCACAGCATGCCCTCGGAATCGATGCCGAGGATGCCGCGACGCTCGATGGTCCGCCCGTCGGGCATCGTCGTGCCGGGCGTAGCGAGCGGCACGATGTCGCCAACTGCCATGTTGAACGCGCCGCACCACACGTGGTGCTCGACGCCGTCACCGGTGTCGACGTAGACGCGCTGCACCTTGGCGGCATCGGGATGCTGCTCGAGGCGGAGGACGCGCGCCGTGACGACACCCGACACGGTGTCGCCGACGCGCTGACGCTGTCGACCACGAGACCGAGCTCGTTCAGCGTCTCGGCGATGACATCGGGATCGTCAGGCAACGACACGTAGTCGTTGAGCCAGGAAAGAAGAAGTTTCATCGTTGAGTCTCAGTGTCCGATGGGTTCAGAACTGGGAGATGAAGCGCAGGTCGTCGGCGAACATCTCGCGCAGGTCGCCGACGTTGTGGCGCTCTTTCGCCATCCGGTCGATGCCGAACCCGAACGCGAACCCACTCCACTCCTCGGGATCGATGCCTCCGGCGCGGAGCACGTTGGGGTGCACCATTCCGCACCCGCCGAGCTCGAGCCATTGGCCGTTCGGGGAGCGGATGTCGAACTCCGCCGACGGCTCGGTGAACGGGAAGTAGTTGGGGCGTAGCCGCGACGTGAAGCCTTCGCCGAAGAAGGCCTTCGTGAACGCTTCGATGGTGCCGGCGAGATCGGCCATCGAGATGTCGCGATCGACGACGAGCCCCTCGATCTGGTGGAAGACGGGCATGTGCGTCGCATCGGGTGTGTCGCGGCGGAACACGCGGCCCGGGGCGACGATGTAGATGGGCGGCTTCTCGGCGAGCATCGTCCGGATCTGCACCGGAGAGGTGTGGGCCCGGAGCAACGTCGCACCGGGTCGCACCGCCGGGCGGTACGTGATCGACGAACAGCGTGTCGAACTCGTTGCGTGCCGGGTGCGACTCGGGGATGTTCAACGCATCGAAGTTGTGCCACACGGTCTCGACCTCCGGCCCTTCGGCGACTGCGATAGCCGAGCCCGATGAACACGTCCTCCAGACGCTCCCACGCCTGCGTGACGAGGTGCGCCTGACCACGGCCTGGGCGTTTGGTCACCTCGGTGAGATCGAGGCGCTCGCTCGCCACGGCAACGCTCTCCTCGGCCGCGATCAACTCGGCGGCGACGCGTGTCGATCGCGGCCGCCACGACGGCGGTCGCTTCGTTCAGCGTCTGCCCGGCGGCCTTCTTCGCCTCGACCGAGTCGAGCGAGCCGAGGGCGGAGCGAATGCGGCCGAGTGAGCCCTTCTTGCCGACGATCTGTGGTTCGAGCGCAGCGAGCGCGACGAGCGTGTCGGCGGCGGCGATTTCCTTCAATGCGGCGTCGCGGGCCGCAGCGATCTCATCGATCATGAGAGTCCCTTTCGTCGGGGTTCGTCAACGGTTCCCCGGGCGGACTCGAGTTGGGCTGGCGCGATCGTGTGACGTCGCCGATCCCCGGTCTCACCCGGGGCACGGAAATCGCTGCGTCAGCACGGAGGACATGCTACGGCGCCGCTTCTCCGCAGCCAAAGCTCGTTGCGACTCCACTCATCCTCCGGACGTGTGCCGCACCGATTCGAAGCAGAGCAGCGTGGTCGCCATTGCGACGTTGAGGCTCTCCGCCCGACCTTCGTGCTCGATGCGCACCCACACATCCACCGCGGCGTCGTCGGTGATCCCGTGGGCCTCGTTGCCGGCGACGATCGCCAGCCGCGCCGGCCACTCGAACTGCGTGTGCGGGGTGCCCTGGTGAGATGAGCTGCCGACGACGGTAAGCCCGGCGGTGCGGACGGCGGCCAGAGTGGCGCTCACCACCGGGACGTGGAAGAGCGCGCCGGCGGATGCCCGCACCACCTTCGTGTTGAACGGATCGACCGTGCCCGGTGTGACCACGAGTGCGTCGAACCCCGCCGCCTCGGCGGAGCGCATGATGGTGCCGAGATTGCCTGGATCACCAACCCGGTCGGCGATGACGATCCGCGACGCTCTGTCGAGCACGCCCGTGAGCAGCGAGGGTTGGGCGACGACGGCGATGGCAGGCTGCGGAGTGTCCGTGGACGCCAGCCGTTTGAGAACGCCAGGCGCCGAGATGACGCACGTCGATCTCGGCGATCCCGTCGATCCCGAGCTGATCGGCATCGACACCCTCGGGCACGTACACCGCTTCGACCGTCCATCCGGCCCGGATCGCCTCCGCGATCAGCATCGGCCCCTCAACGGCGAACGCGCCGGCGTCGGCACGCGCACTGCGGCGCCCGATGAGGCGCCGCAGTCGCTGGATCTGGGGGTTGTCGAAGCGCAGCGGTGTGTCGCTCACCGTGGCCTCGCGCGCCGCATGGCGCTGTTGCTCAGAGCGCCGCCTTGGCGACGTCGACCAGGGTGGCGAACGCAGCGGCGTCGTGGACGGCGAGGTCGGCGAGGATCTTACGGTCGACTTCGACTCCGGCAGCGTTGAGACCGGCGATGAACCGGCTGTAGGAGAGGTCGTTCTGCCGGCATGCCGCATTGATGCGCTGGATCCACAGGCGACGGAACTCGCCCTTCTTCGCCCGCCGGTCGCGGAAGGCGTAGTTACCGCTCCGCATCACCTGTTCGTTGGCGGCGCGGAACGAGCGGCTCTTGTTGCCGTAGTAGCCCTTTGCCTGTCCGAGTACCTTCTTGTGCCGTTTCTTGGCGGCGACGCCGCGCTTCACGCGTGCCATTGGTCTTCTCCTTTCGTGCTTGGTCGCGGTGAGCTCAGCGCTCGGCCAGCAGTCGCTTGATCTTCTTCTTGTCGCCGGGGTGGACGTCGACGTTGCCGGCGAGCCGGCGGGTCCGCGTGGACGGCTTCTTCTCGAACAGGTGCTGACGCATCGCCTGTTCCCGCTGGAGCTTGCCGCCACCGGTGGTCTTGAACCGCTTCGCTGCGGTCTTGGAGGTCTTCATCTTGGGCATGTCATCTACCTTGCTGGTTCGTCCTCGGCTGGGTGTTGCTCCGCCGCCGGCTCTTGGGACGAATCGCCGGTCGGCTGCGTATCGGCCGGCTCTGACGGAGCGGGCTCATCGTTCGGCTGCACATCGGCCAGCTCTGACGGAGCGGGCTCATCGTTGGGCTGCACATCGGCCGGCTCCGAGGGAGCGGGCACTTCGTTCGGTTGATCGGTGGCTGTTGCCGCTGCCTCCTCCGCTTCGTGCTTCGCCTTCTCGATGGCATCGATCGCCTTCCTGTCGGGCGACAAGACCATCGACATGTTGCGACCTTCGAGGCGGGCTTGCGATTCGACCTTGACGATGTCGCCCACCACGTCGAGCACGGAATCGAGGATCTTCGTGCCGAGCTCGGGGTGCGCCATCTCACGACCACGGAACTGGAGTGTGACCTTGACCTTGTGTCCGTCGTGGATGAACTCGTTCAACTTGCGCACCTTGGTGTCGAAGTCGCCCCGTCCGATCTTCGGGCGGAACTTCACCTCCTTCACCGTGACGTTCGTCTGTTTCTTGCGTGACTCCTTGGCCTTCTGGGCTTCCTCGTAGCGGAACTTCCCGTAGTCCATGATCCGGCAAACCGGCGGGTTCGCCTGCGGTGCCACCTCGACGAGGTCGAGATCGAGACCCCGCGCCATGCGTAGCGCGTCGGGCACCGGCTTGATGCCCAACTGGTCGCCATCGGGTCCGATCAGCCGGATCTCGCGGGCACGGATCCGATCATTGATGCGGTGTTGGTCGATTTGTCGCGGTGCTATGACCGATCGCTCCTGTGCAAAGGGTTTTCCTCCCGTTATGTGGTTCAGTGCTCGACGCGAAGTCGGCACCGACACGAAGGCCGGTGCCACGCTGGCGGAGCAAACCACACATCGGAACACAGAGCGCCGATGAAGCTGGCTTGATGCCGTCGACCCGGACGCACCTGCAGTGGCCGGGTGGGAGTTGCCTCCACTTCGCCTCAGTTGTGATCGGTAGGGTAGCGCAGGTGAGCGACGAAAGCACCGACGTCGACGCCGCCCGCGAGGCGCTCGACGATGCCCGGCGCCGCCTCGCCGACGTTCCCGCCGAGGTCGTCGTCACCAACCACGTGATGGGTCTCTACGAACTGGCCGCCATCCACCTGTCGACGGAGCCCCCCGATCTGGCCTCCTCGCAACTCGCCATCGACGGCGTGCGGGCACTCGTCGACACGCTCGGCGAGCGGCTCGGCTCGGAGACCGACGTGCTGCGCGCTGCACTCGCCAACATCCAGATGGCCTTCGTCGAGGTCAAGCGACGCACCGAGGCCTTCGTCCACGAGGAGGGTGCAGCCTCGACGCACGACGGGGCGGCGGTCGCCGACGACGGCTCCGCCCCGGCCGACGACGGACCGTCCGGGTCCGACCCGGGTGAACCGTCTCCCGACGGCGGCGCTACTTCCTGAACCGTCCTGCCGGGCTCTCGATCACCCGCCCCTTGCGTACCAACACACCTTCGGCGCGCAGCCGTGCCGACTGTTCCGCCTCGTTCACCGGTGGCAGCCGGCCGTCCCCGTAGACCACGCGCCACCACGGCAGTCCTCCGCCGGAATGAGCCATGAACGACCCGGCTGCCCGCGCTGCGCCCGGTCGTCCGGCGTCGTGAGCAATGTCGCCGTAACTCACCACCTCGCCCGGAGCGAGCATCGCCACCACCCGTTCGAGTTCGGTCTCGAACTCGGACAGCTCACGCACGGGCAGTGACCGCGACGGCCTCGCACTCGCCGAGCTTGGGGAACACCACGAAGGCCACCAGCGCGCCGTCGCCGATCGAGCGCGTGCCGTCGGCGATCTCCACGCAGTGGAACGGATAGCGATCACCACCATCGGAGCGCACGGCGCCGAGACCACGACGCTTCGTCGAACTCGAGCACCTCGCCGATCACGACCCGCTGGCTCGTCACGACACGATCTTGCTGATCGGCAGCTCGAGCAAGTCGGTCGCACCGGCATCGCGCAAGGCCGGGGATGACGATGTTGATCTGCGTCTTCTCGACGACGCTCTCGACGGCGAAACCACCGTTGGCGAGCTTGCCGATCGTCGGCGATTTCATCGACGGCAGCACGGCGAGAACTGCGTCGAGGCGCTCCTCAGCCACGTTCAGCTTGAGCAGCACTTTGCCGCGGGCGTCGAGCGCGCCGCGGAGCAACGTCATCAGCTGCGTCATCGCATGTCGCTTGGCCGGGTCGTCGAACGACGCCTTGTTCGCCACCGCCTCCGTGTACGAGATGAGGATGGTGTCGATGATGCGCAGACCGGCGGCACGCAGCGCCCTGCCGGTCTCGGTGATGTCGACGACGGCGTCGGCGATGTCGGGGATCTTCGCCTCGCTCGCGCCGTAGGAGAGACGCACGTCGGCTTGAATGCCGCGTTCGGCGAAGAAACGGCTCGTCAGCTGCGGGTATTCCGAGGAGACACGGACGCCCTTGGGCAGATCCTCCACCTTCTCGTAGGGAGAGTCGCCGCCGACGGCGACGACGACCCGCACCGGATCGGACGTGGCTTTGGAGTACCTCAGTTCCCCGAGCGACACCACGTCACTGGCAGTCTCCTCCACCCAGTCCCGTCCCGTGATCCCGAGATCGAACAACCCCTCGGCGACGTACATCGGGATCTCTTGGGGGCGGAGGATGCGCACCTCGTCGACGCGAGGATCGGCGATGGTCGCTCTGTACTCCACCGACGACGATCGCACGACCGTGAGATCGGCAGCCTCGAAGAGCTCCATCGTCGCTCGCTCGAGCGACCCCTTCGGCAGGACCAGACGCAACACGACGGCCGAGGCTATAGCCCTGCGGCGGCTGAAAGGCCGTCGTTAGGAGCTAATGACTCGTCGGTTCGTCGGCGAGGAGGCGCAGGGCGTGGGGCAGAACGTCGAGAATCGCGCCGAGCTGCTCGACGCATCCCTTGCTCGACCCGGGAAGGTTGCACACGATCGAGCTGGCCGGCCACGCCGGCGATGCCGCGAGAGAGCCGCCCGAGCGGGCTCACGAGCCGCATCGCCTCGGCCAGCCCCGGTGCTTCGCGTTCGATCACGTCACGCGTTCCTTCCGGTGTCTGATCGCGGGGCGCGAATCCGGTGCCCCCGGTGGTGACGATCAGGCCGGCGAATCCGTCGCTCATCGCCGCCAGCGCCACAGACACGGCATCGGCGCCGTCGGCCGTGACGCGGTGTTCGACCACGTCGAACGCGGCATCGGTGAGCTGGGTCACGAGGGCCCGCCCGCTGACGTCTTCGCGCGTGCCATGGGCAACGCCGTCGCTCACGGTGAGCACCTTCGCCTGGAGTGGAGCGTCGTCACTCATCGACGCCGACCGTACTCGGCGCGGTGTCAGGCCCGAATCGCTCGTCCCCGCGCGGACGGATCCCGTTGAGGAAGTCGTGCCACCTCATCGTCGATTTTCCGGCAGGTTGCACATCGGACGGCCGGAGCCCTCCGCCGGCGGCGGCAATCGCACCGTCGACGAGCTCGCCCGGTGCACCGACGATGCTCGTTTCGAGCGTCGCGGTGTGGACCTTCAGCCGGTCACCGCGGAACCACGTGTACGCGTCGCCGACGCGGACGATCCGGTCGAGCTCAACGGCAGGCCGTAACCAGTCGAGCTCGTCGCTCACCGGCCGAGATCTTCTCGGCGTACGTCACCTCACCGACCTGGGGCTCCGGCTCGCCGAGCCCGCTCTCGAGCGCCTCGACGAGCAGGCGAGTACCGATCGTGACCAGCTCCTCGCGCAGTTCGGCCGCTGTCGACGTCGGTCCCATCGGCACGGTCGCGCGCGAGTACACGCCACCCGTGTCGAGGCCCTCCTCGACCGCCATGAGGCAGACACCGGTCTCCTCGTCGCCGGCGAGCAGGGCACGTTCGACGGGTGCTGCACCTCGCCACCGCGGCAGCAACGAGAAGTGAATGTTGACCATCGGCACCGCCTCGAGGATGTGCGGCTTGATGATCCGCCCGTATGCCACCACCACGCCGAGCTCGGCGTCGGCGTGGATGACGTCGTCGATGTCGTGCGTCACGTCCAGTCCCAGCTCCACGGCAGCCGCCTTCACAGGACTGGGCGTCGTCGCCGAGCCTCTCCCCCGGCGAGCGTCGGCACGCGTGACGACGAGGGCGATGTCGTGTCCGGCGGCGTACAACGCCCGCAGCGGGCGCACGGCCATCTCCGGCGTGCCCAGAAAGACCAGGCGCACGGTCAGCGCAGCCGCAGCCGCCGGCGATCCTGCGGCGCGGCCGGTGCGTCGCTGAGGCGGCGGTACTCCGCCATCGCATCCTTGCGCTGATCGGGCGTCATCCGATCGAACATGAGCACACCATGGAGGTGGTCGATCTCGTGCTGGAACAAGCGCGCCTCGAGCTCGTCGGCCTCGATCTCGATCGTGTTGCCGTCGAGATCGATCCCTCGCATCAGCACCTGCTTCGGTCGCACCATCTCCACGTACAGGTCGGGAATCGACAAGCAGCCCTCGTCGTAGACCCACTCGCCGCTCGACTCGACGATCTCCGGGTTGACGACGACCAGTGGCTGCTCGTCGATGTCCCACACGAAGATCTGTTTCCGCACGCCCACCTGCGGGGCGGCGATGGCAATGCCGTTGCTCGACGTGTACAGCGTGTCGAACATGTCGTCGACCAAGCGCGCCACCTTGCCGTCGATCTCGGTGACCGGTGCCGCCTCAGCCTTGAGGACGGGGTCGCCGAACGTGCGGATCCGGTAGCTCATGCGTGTCAGGCTATCCGTCGCCATGGCGCACTACTTCGACGATCCGGTGGCCCCGTCGAGCCCGCGAACCGTGTCGGTCGATGTGCCCGGTGCGCAGTTCGAGATGGAAACCGACCGCGGTGTCTTCAGCTACGGACGGCTCGACCTGGGGACGGCGGTGCTCCTTCGCGCCGTCCCGGCGGCGCCCGCAGAAGGGATCGGCCTCGATCTCGGCTGTGGCGCAGGCCCCATCGCCCTCTCGATGGCGATCCGCGCCCCGCGCCTGCAGGTCGTCGCCGTCGACGTCAACGAGCGGGCACGGCAACTGTGCACCACGAATGCCGCCCGCCTCGGGCTGAACAACCTCAGCGTCCACGGCCCCGAGGAGTTGGCCGCCGACCAGCACTATGACGTGATCTGGTCGAATCCGCCGATCCGCGTGGGCAAGAAGGCGCTCCACGAGCTGGTCAGCACCTGGCTTGCCCGTCTCACTCCCCGTGGAGAGGCATTCCTCGTCATGCAGAAGAACCTCGGCGCCGACTCGTTCCACCGCTGGCTGCATGCAGCCGGGCATCCGGTGGATCGCATTCACTCGTCGAAGGGGTACCGCGTCCTCCGTGTCCGTGGGTCGGGCAACACGGCAACCGGCGTCAAGTAGACTTAACGTGAATGGCGGGTTGGGGTAGAACCGCTCGACATATTGCTCGGCGCATCATGCGTGACGTCGACGACCAGGAACTCGGACCCGGAGCGTCGATCGGCTCTGAGGCAGCGATGCTGTCCGAGTACGCCGTGTCGCGCTCCACGCTGCGTGAAGCCACGCGTCTGCTCACGTTTCTCGGTGCGACGGAGACGCGGGCAGGACCTGGTGGCGGGCTCGTCCGGCGCCAACCCGACATCGCCGTGCTGGCGAGTGCGCTGGCGATGGTGCTCCAGCACCGACAGGCCACCTATCACTCGATCCTCGACGCCCTCGCCGGGCTGGAGCCGGCCGGCGCCGCGATGGCCGCCGCCCGTCACCGCGAGCGTGACATCGCCACCCTGCGCGCCGCCGCCGATCGCTTCGACCCGAACTCAGGTGTGGAAACGCGTAATGCGTTCTTCCAGTTCGACTACGCGCTCGGCGAGGCAACCCACGACGACGTGTTCAACGTCGTGTGGACCGCGGTCGTGCAGCTGAGCAGCGTTCCTCAGCTGCGCATCCCAGAGCACATCTCGAACGGGCTGGCGGCGGGTCACCACGAGATCGTCGACGCCGTCGAGATCGGCGACAGCGATGCGGCGCGAGGACTGATACTGATCCACCGCAAGGAGCTCGCCGATTGGCTGCGCGTCGACTGTGCCGAGCTGCTCTCCTCGCCCATCCGTTGGGCGGATGTGGACGAGCAGCTCGAGCTCTTGCCCGGCGAGCTTTGAGCGAGATCGGGAGGCGGCCGGTCGGCCGCCGCTCAGACCCGGGACGGGTCGACCTCGATCCGCAGGCGTGACCCCGCCGGTCGGACGGCACCGAGCAGCATGGTGCTGAGCGACTCGTGGTCAGCAGCGCGGACCAGCCATCCCGCTCCGGCGGGCGCCGGCCCGACCGATGTGTCCGGGTTGGCGGCGATCGCCGCGACGAACTCGTCGGAACCCGCCCCGCTCACCCGTGCCAGCGCTGAGAACGGAGGCAGTCGCAGCGCCTCCCGCCGGGCGATCTCGACGGTCGCGACCCGACCAGGATCAGCGTGCAGCACCGCTTGGAGAACCTCGTGCCGGGGGATGAACGTCTGCACCAGAAGGCGACCTCCGTCGGATCGGTCGCCCACGATCCGCGCCCCGCGGGCGAGCAAACCGAGTGCTTGCTCCGCGGTGCGGTAACGGGGTGCGAGCAGCTCCGTGTCGAAGTCGAGGTAGGCGACGACGTCGGCGCGCCGGATGCGATGCAGCACCGCTTCGGTTCCGACATACACGCCGGCTGCTGCCGGGGTGCCGGCGTCGGCGGCGGTGACGCTGACGACGGTTCGTCCCGCCGCCGCCTCGAGCTCCTCACGAAGCCGAGTGACACCGGGGCGGAGGTTGGCGAATCCGGTGCCGGCACAGACCTGACAGACGGCGGGGCGGCGGAAGCCGCAACGGGCGCAGGTGAACTGCCGCTCGTCGTCGAGCCCAACTGCTGCCTCGCACCGCTCACAGCGTTGCAGCGAACGGCACGACCTGCAGGCAAGAACGCGGGCTCGTCCCGTGATGTTGTGAACACAGACCACCGTGCGGTCGTCGTCGCGCAACGCGCCGATGAGCCGGGGCGTGACGAGCGACGTCTTCCATGGCTCGTCGCGGCTGCGGTCGACGATGTCGACGATCGGCCACGCCGCCCGCGAGTCGGCGATCGTCGGTGAGACGACCCGCGTCCCGGCCCAGTGCAGTGCAACGACGGATGGCACCGGCGAGACGAGGAAGACGTCCACACCGCTTCGGTTCCCCCGCTCGATCGCAACGTCGCGAGCGTGCCACGTGGGAGAGCGCTCCTCCTGGTGGGCTTCGTCGTGCTCGTCGAACACGACGATCGCGCCGAGATCGGCGATCCGCGCCCATGCGGCGATGCGGGTTCCGATCACGACGTCGACCCCGGATGCCGCCTGTGCCCAGTGTTCCGGCACGACGGCGACGGTGGCGCCGCGCGTGCGCATCCGGTCGGCGCACCTGAGCGCGGACTCGACGGACGGCATCACGACGAGCACGCATCCGCGCCGCATCGCCGCCTCGATCACTGCATCGGGCGGCTCTCGCGGCCCGACCCGCACGACGCCGCCGCCGCTCGGAAGGGCAACGGCTGCCAGCGCTGCGCGCTCCGCGCCGTCCGTGTCGCGACGCGCTGTGGCGGGCAGCGTGCGCACCGCGCGGGGCGGTGACGCGGCGACAAGGAACGGCCGCAGACCGCGGGCGGCCCAGCGCCGCTGCGCCCACCGAGCGAGCGAGATCACCTCGGCGTCGGGACCACGACCCGTGTACTTGATCAATGGCTTGAGCTGCTCGGCCGGCAGCTCACCGTGATCGACGAGCTCGAGGATCCATCCCCCGACGCGCCGTCCGTGCAACTGCACTCGCACCCGGTCGCCAACCGCGGCACCGACTGGCCAGTCGTCAGGCACGAGATAGTCGAACACCTTGTCCAATCCAGTGACGTCCGGCAGGACGCGAGCGATCACTGGATCGGCACCGACGTGAAACGGTGTGAGGAGCGTGCGAGGGTGGCGCTCGGCGCGCGCACCACCTCGACTATCCGCCGATGGCGGACTTGAACGCGTCGAGGCGGCTCGTGTGCTCCCACGTGAACTCCGGCAGCGGACGGCCGAAGTGTCCGTACGCCGCAGTCTTGCGGTAGATCGGCCGCTTCAGATCGAGGTCGGTGACGATGGCTCGGGGCCGCAGGTCGAAGACGTCGCGGACTGCCTTCGTGATCGCCTCGGGATCCATCTGGCTCGTGCCGAACGTCTCGACGAGGATGCTCACCGGCTGCGCCATGCCGATGGCGTAGGCGACCTGGACCTCGCAGCGCTCGGCGGCGCCGGACGCGACGACGTGCTTGGCGACCCACCGGGCCGCATATGCCGCGGAGCGGTCGACCTTGCTGGGGTCCTTGCCGCTGAACGCGCCACCACCGTGACGACCCATGCCGCCGTACGTGTCGACGATGATCTTGCGACCGGTGAGACCCGCGTCGGCGTGGGGCCCGCCGAGCACGAACGTGCCGGTGGGGTTGACGTACACCGAGTAGTCGTCGTCGGCGAACTGCTCGGGAACCGTCGGGCGGATCACCTGCTCGATCAGGTCGGGGCGGATCACCGAATCGCGATCGACGCCGTCCTGGTGCTGGGTGGAGATGAGGACGGCCTTGAGGGCGACCGGCTTGCCGTCCTCGTACTCGAACGTGACCTGGGTCTTGCCGTCGGGCCGCAGGTACGGGAGCTGGCCGGACTTGCGCACCTCGGCGAGCCGCTCCGCCAAGCGGTGGGCGGTCCAGATCGGCAGCGGAAGCAGGTCGTCGGTCTCGTTGCAGGCGTAGCCGAACATCATCCCCTGGTCGCCGGCACCCTGAGCGTTGATCTGGTCTTCCCCGCTGGCACCACCGCGCAATTCCTCGGAGGCGTTCACGCCCTGGGCGATGTCGGGACTCTGCTCGTCGATCGAGACGATCACGCCACAGGTCTTGCCGTCGAACCCGTAGAGCGCGTTGTCGTAGCCGATCTCGTTGATCGTCTCCCTGGCGAGCTTGGGAATGTCGACGTAGGCCGTGGTGCTCACCTCGCCGGCGATCACACACAAACCGGTGGTGAGGAGCGTCTCACACGCCACGCGACCGTCGGGATCATCCGTGAGGATGGCGTCGAGCACCGCGTCGCTGATCTGGTCAGCCATCTTGTCGGGATGACCTTCGGTCACGCTCTCAGAAGTGAATGTCCAACGGGCCACGAAATTTCTCCAGCAGGTGTGTGTACGAAGAGGGATCAAGTATCCGGGTTTTGGCGACGGATGTCCACGATGGCGTCGAGTACCGCACGCGCGATGTCGCGTTTCGAAGCCGAGCGCGACGTTAGTCGACTGCCCGCCACGACGGACCAACGTCACTGCGTTGGTGTCGTGCGCAAAGCCTACCGACGGTGCGCTCACGTCGTTCGCCACGATGAGATCGAGATTCTTGGCGATGAGCTTCGACTCGGCATTGGCAAGGAGGTCGTCGGTCTCGGCAGCGAAGCCGACCAGGGTCTGTCCGCCCGGCTTCATCTCCCCCAGCCCAGCGAGGATGTCAGGTGTCGGCTCGAGCACGATCTCGGGCGGCCCGTCCTGCTTCTTCAGCTTGCCGTCGGCCGGTTTCGCCGGCCGGAAGTCGGCAACTGCCGCCGACATGATCACGACGTCGGCGGAGGCGGCAGCACGATGCACGGCAGCTTCCATCTCGGCAGCAGTGTCGACGCGGGCGACCACGGTCGATGGCGGCACATCGAGGTCGACGGTGGTGATGAGTGTCACCCGTGCGCCGCGAGCCACCGCCTCGGCGGCAATGGCATGACCCTGCTTGCCGGACGATCGATTGGCGATGACGCGCACAGCGTCGATCGGCTCTCGTGTGCCTCCCGCGGTGACGACGACATGGAGGCCGTCGAGCCGCTCGGCTGCGGGGCCGTGGAGCAGGATCTGCCGCGCCGCCTCGACGATCTCGATCGGGTCGGCGAGCCGACCCGCACCCGAGTCGCCACCGGCGAGACGCCCCTCGTCGGGGCCGACGATGTGAACACCGCGCCGGCGCAGCGTGGCGATGTTGTCGACGACGGCCGGGTGCTCCCACATCTCGGTGTGCATCGCCGGCGCGATCAGCACGGGCGCACGCGTCGCCAGCAGCGTGTTGGTGAGCAGGTCGGTGGAGAGCCCGGCGCAATAGGCGGCGATGATCCGCGCCGTAGCCGGGGCGACGACGATCAGGTCTGCGGTCTGCCCGAGGCGGGTGTGTGGGATCGGGTTGGCGTCGTCGAACAAGCTCGTGTGCACCGGCTCGCTGCACAGCGCACTCAGGGTGGTGCGTCCGATGAACTTCTCCGCGTCCGCCGTCATCACCGGGACGACATGCGCTCCTGCATCGACCAACCGGCGGGCCACTTCGACTGCCTTGTAGGCAGCGATGCCCCCCGTGACGCCGAGGAGGACTCGGCGGCCGTTCAGTGACGAGGAAGGATCAGTCACCCTCGACGTCGTCCGCGACGTCGGCGAGCACGTCGTCGCCGGCCGCGGGCGCCGGAGGTTTCGGCTCGGCCCACTCGATCTTGTCCGCGGCGATCTCCTCGAACGCGATCGACAGCGGCTTGCGGGCGACCGACGACACCTGCGGCGGGATCATGTGGCCGAGACCCTCACCGAGCTGGTTGAAGTAGGCGTTGATGTTGCGGGCACGACGTGCGCCCAGCGTGACCAGGCTGAACTTGGAATCGACGCGGTCGAGGAGCTCCTCGATCGAGGGGTTCATCATCGTGTCGTGCGATCGCTCCATAAGGCAAGCAGCCTACCGGCACCGAGCGGAATCGATGATGGACATCAACTCCGCCACCGTCGACTCGAGCTCGTCGTTGATCACGACGTGATCGGCGATCGACCGTCCGACCGGTTCCTCGATTTCCGCCTTGCGCAGGCGGGCGAGCACCTTGTCGTCGGGGTCACCGCGCCCGCGCAGCCGCCGTTCCTGCTCGTCGCGCGACGGCGGGAGCACGAAGATGAGCAGCGCCTCGGGGAACTGCGCTTTGACCTGGCGGGCACCGTCGAGCTCGATTTCGAGCACGATGTCACGGTCGTCACCGGCAGGGAGCTCGGGGATCGGCGTGCCGTAGTAGTTGCCCAGGAACTCGGTCCACTCGAGGAACCCACCGTTCTCGATGCGACGCTCGAACTCCGACGACGTGGTGAACACATATGCATCGTCGGGCTCACCCTCCCGTTGGGCACGCGTCGTCCACGACCGACTCAGCCACAGTGTCGGGTCGCGTCGGACGACTTCGTCGACGATGGTGCCTTTACCGACGCCGCCAGGACCGGAGACGACGATGATCAACGGCTGCGGACGAACGCCGAGAGATCCGCCTGAAAGGTGGCTTCGCCGCTCGGCTCGGCCACTTACGCGGCGCCCGAGGTACCGAGCTCGTTGAGAAGTGCCTGGCGCTGTTGCGCACCAAGGCCTTGCACACGCCGGTTGTCGGCGATGCCGATCCCTTCCATGATGCGTCGGGCCTTGATCTTGCCCACACCGGGAAGCGATTCGAGCAACGACACGACCTTGAGCTTGCCGATGTTCTTGTCGTCGAGACGCGAGTGCATCGGCCAGCGTGATCGACCCCATCTTGAGGCGCTGCTTGATCTCGAGCGCGAGCTCCGCGAGCTTCCGCTGCCTTTGCAAGTGCAGCTGCTCGCTGCTCGGGTGTCAACTGCGGAGGTGTTGCCATGTCCAAACGGTAGCGCGCCGCAGCCGCCCATTTGGGGACACTCCCAGGTCAGGGCCGATCGTGGTGACAAATGCGACCACGGGGCGCTCTCCGCGCACGGCACGCGCCTGCCATAATTTCGGGAATTACGACAACCTGCCGCTTCGGGGCGACGCGGCGACGAGGAACACCGGGAGGTCCGCTCACATGTCCCGCCGAACCTCGCGGCGCACGCGTCGCATCTTCGGCACTTTGTGCTGCATCGGCGGTCTCACCGGAGCGACGATCGCCCTGGCAGCTCGCGGTCAGGTTGACGACCCCAACGGCGCCCAGCCAGGCGAGGCGGATCCCACGGGTTCCACGCTGCAGATCGAAGTCCCCCAGAGCCTCCCTCCCGAACGCGACATCGACGACCCAGTCGTGAACGCTCGCCCCATCGGCAACGGGCTCGTCGGTGCCGAGGTTGGATGCATCGAGGACAACTCCGCCGACGCGTACGACAAGTTCTTCCGAGAGCGAATCGGGCCGAGCCTCGCCATCGACAACCCTCACATCACCGCACTTGGTAGTGATCGATACCTGTGGCTGTTCAACGACGCATTCTTGGACTACACGGGCAAGTCGACGACCATCGAGGTCGGTGCAGGTGATGCCGTCTATCTCGAGAACGCTGCGCTCCTGCAGGACAAGAACTGCTTCCAGATGATCCACCGCGGCACGCTTGCCGTACCCCGCTCGTTCGAGCCGGGCAAGGACATCGACGGAGGGCACTTCATGTGGCCCTTGGGCGGCGGACTCGGTCGCGATGGAAACCTCTATCTGTTCTGGTCGGAGATGCAGCAGGATCCAAACCCGGGCCTGAACAACGGCATCTTGCGCCATCCAGTGGCGACGTGGCTCGGCGTGTACGACCCCACCACCCTTGCCCGTCTCTACTTCGACCACGCCCCCAACGACGGCGTCGAGCCGCAATACGGATCGGTCGTCGAGTCCGACGACGAGTACAGCTACCTCTTCGGCAACTCCAACATGCTCAACCTGGCCATGGAGGGTGGATGGGACGAAGGGCCGTTCAGCGGCACTCGTGAGTACGTCGCTCGGGTTCCGAACGGATTGTTCGGCCGTGAGCCTGAGTACTACACGGGCAGCGGCTGGTCGCCGGACGCCGAGGACGCCGCACCGATCTCCGAACGCTTCTACACGTCGAACACGATGCAGCCGAGGCTGCTCGACGGTCGTTGGGTCTCGGTCGTCAAGGCCGACGAGTTCTGGGGCGACCGGATCGTGCTCGACGTTGCCGACAATCCATGGGGACCGTGGACCACGGTGTACGACGAGGTGTACGAACCATTGGTCCCGCGGGGTGTCAATCCCGAGTCCCACACGGCCACGTATCAGCCGATTCTCCTTCCGTGGACCGACACCGACGGCGGGGCGATCGTGGTGATCTCACAGAACGCGGGTCGGTGGGCGGAGGCGGTCGCCGACCCCCGGCGCTATCGTCCGAGAGTGCTCTCGATCCAGATTCCCGACTAGCCGATGGTGGCCGTCGACGACACGGATGTCCGCGAGCGCGTGGCCCGGAGACGATCGACGAGGACGGGTCACGACAGAGTCGTGATCGGGGAGGTCGCTTCACGCTGGTCGCACTCGCGTTGGTCCCACTCATGGCTTCGGCGGTGGGCCTGTTGGCGCTGATCGGCGAGTACCGGCCGGCAGGCGATCTCGCCCAGCAGGAGCTGAAGATCCACGACCTCGGGAGCGATCCTGTGCTCGTCGGCCCCTACTCCCGCGACGGATGGTCGCACCTCGGACCGACGATGTACTACATCTTCGTCGTTCCCTACCGGCTGCTCAGCGATTCCTCACTCGCCCTGATGGTCGGCGCCCTTCTCGTCAACGGGCTCGCCCTCGCCGGCATCGTGCTGATCGCCCGACGGCGTGGTGGCGCTGTGGTCTGCGTGGCCGCCGTCGTCGGCTGCGCCCTCCTCCTGTGGGCGCTCGGGGGGATGTGGGTGCGCGACCCGTGGAACCCGTTCGTCACGGTGCTTCCGTTCGGGCTGATGCTGTTCCTCACCTGGGCGATGACGTGTGGCAGCACGTGGGCCCTTCCTGCGGCCGTGTTCGTTGCCACGTTCTTGGTCCAGACCCATGTCGGCTATCTGCCCCTGGCGGTCCCGCTGCTCGTCTGGGGGATCGGTTGGCTGATCGTGCTCTCGCTGCGCCCGCCACCGGAAGAATCCGTCGCCAGCAACCACCGCTGTCACCCGTCTCGCTTCGCGATCTCGGATTGAAGGCCGCCGTCAGCGTGGTCGTCCTTGCCGCCCTCTGGACCGCGCCGATCGTCGACGAGCTGAGCAACGAACCGGGCAACATGACCGAGGTCTACCGCTACTTCCGGAACCCGCCCACCGCCTTGCATTCGATCGTCGACGGACTGCAAGTGGCGTTCGCGCAGTTCTCGTTATGGCCGCCGTGGCTGTCAGGATCTCAAAAGCTGTCGGGCTTCGAGCTCGACGCGATGCACCACACCGTCATTCCGATCACGCTGCCAATCATCGTTGTCGCGGCGGTCGTGCTGTGGCGCAAGGGACCTCCCGCCGGACGGCGGTACATCATGACGCTCACGCTGGCATGGGTCACGGGAGTCCTCTCCGTGGCGAGGACGTCCGACACCGTCTACGCATACCGGCTCTTCTGGGCATGGCTGCTGGCAATGCTGTCGTGGTTGGTCGTCGTCTGGGCGATCGCCGTGGTGCTGCCCGCCGAACGGCGATCCGCTCTCGGTCCGCGTGTCGCTGCGGCCGCACTGGCTGTGACCGTTGTGCTCGCCGGGGTCAACAGCGTGTCCGCGCTCCGGGCGGACATCCCCCTTCGCCAAGAGTCCGAGCACATCGAGGCGCTGCTTCCTGCGTTGGAGGAGGATCTCCCCAGCGATCGCAGCAGCGTGCTGTTCCGCGACCACAACTGGCCAACATGGTGGATCGGCTTCGGCTTGAAGCTCGGCCTCGAAAAATCGGGCAGTGTCACAGCAGCCACACGCGCTCCGTGGAGATCCCGATCGGACGCCGCCAGCTCGCCAGAAACGCGGTGTACGTGATCGCCATGGATCGCAACATGGTCCAGTACGTCGGCGACCCACGCTTCGAATTCGTCGCCCTCGACGCCGACGGAACCGTTACCGTCGAGACCCTCGAGAAGTACGTTGCGGACCACGGACGCACGGGTTTCGCGCTGCTCGTCCATGGCGTCGGGCTCTTCCGCCAGCTCGCCCCCGACGCGGCCCCGTCCGGCAATTGACGTCAGAGAGCCCGCAACACCTCGAGCGGAGCGCGGGGATCGGCGAACGTCGCCGTCCCCACCTGCACGGCGACCGCGCCGGCCAGCATCAGCTCCGTGGCGTCCCATCCGCTGGTGACCCCGCCCACGCCGACGATCGGCAGGGCGGGCAGTGCGGCCTGCACGTCGTGCACCGCACGAACGGCGATCGGATGGATGGCGGGCCCGCGGCCACCGCCTCCGGCGCCGAGCACGGGCTCACCCGATTCCCGGTCGTAGGCCATGCCGAGCATCGTGTTGATGCACGTCACCGCCTCCGCTCCGGCAGCGTGCGTCGCCGCTGCGATCTCGACGATGCGGTCGGTGTTGGCGCTGAGCTTTGCCCACCGGGGACGGCCACATGCGGCCGTCGCCGCGACCACCTCGGACGACATCACGGGATCGTGGGCGAAGATCCCGCCCCGACCCTCGAGGTTGGGGCAGGACAAGTTGACCTCGACGGCCACGACGCCGTCCGGCGCACCGGCGAGCAACCGCGCCGCCTCGGCGAACTCGTCCAGCGTGCGCCCCCAGATGCTGGCGACGACGGTGGCACCGGTGGTCGAGCAGGCCGGGCAGCACATGGTCGAGCCAGTGGCTGACACCAGGAC
>CAWHLC010000013.1:0-720761 GCA_963830025.1 uncultured Acidimicrobiia bacterium | reverse complement strand
CCTTCACCGGGCGGCCCCGCATGGCCCTGCCGGGCCAGTTCGCGGCGAAGGCGCGGGAGCAGGTCCGGTGGTGGTGCCCCGGCAGGGCGCTTGAGGACGATGGCACCGAGCTGACCGGTGTCGAGGGCGAAACGGTACCCGAAGTGGCGCACGGTCGACACGTGGTACGGGTTGTTGGACACCAGGACCATCTGGGGGCAGTCGACGGGGCCGTCGGGTGTGTCCACTGTGGCGTTGACCCGGTGCTCGCCGCTGAGGTACGCGGGTGCGATCTCCATGAACGTGTGCACCTTCGCGTCCCGGTACCCCGGTGTCAACAGGGCGTCCGCGTAGGCGCCCAACGAGACGTTGTTGACGAACACTCGCGAGCCGACCCGTCCCAGGTCGACCCGTGCCAGACCTCCGGCGCGTAACGCACTCAGCGCCGACGCCGGATTTCTGATGTCCAGGCCCAGATCCCGGGCGAAATGGTTGCGGGTACCCGCGGGAATCACCACCAGCGGCAGTTGCGCCTGGGCGGCCACCGCGGCGACCGCCGAAACTGTTCCGTCGCCGCCGGCGACGCCGAGAACGCCGGCTCCGTCGGCGATGGCAGCCCTTGCCAACGCCGCCGCATCCTCGTTCGGGCCCGTCAGCCTGACCCGAGCGCCTGCCGCCGTGGCCCGCTCCACGAGACGAAACCGCGCCACCTTCCCGCCACCGGAGCGCGGATTCATCACCAGCACCACCCCGTCGGCGGGCAACCGGCTATTGATGTCCGGCATCGCGATCACCTCGGCTCCGGGCCACCCGGCCGACCAGCCGGCCAACGGCCCACCCGCACAGGTCGCCGATGACCGCGCCGATGGCGACATCGGACGGGTAGTGCACACCCGTGTGTACCCGCGAATAGGCGACGGCGGCGGCGGCCACCCGAAGCGGCAGCCGGGCGCCGGGCGCTGCCTGCCCCATCGCGGAAGCGAACGCGAACGCGGACGCCGCATGACCCGAGGGGAACGACGGGGAGACCGGGCGCCGTACCCGGCGCGAGTCGGGCCCGGGCCGGCCGGCCGACCTGGCGGGTCGCTTCCGGCGCGCCAGGGGTTTCAGGATCAGGTTCGTCACCGTCGAGGTCAGCGCGATCGCCAGTACTCCCTGACAGGCGGCCCGTCGCCCTCGACCGCCGCCGACGACCGCCGCCGCAGCGGCGGTCGCCAGCCACAGTGTCGAATAGTTCGCCGCGTTCGACACACCAACCAGCACCCGGTCGAGGCGGGGCGTGGCCGTGCCCTCGATGGCGTCGCACCCAGCGATGTCCGCGGCCTCGACCAGAGCGCGCACCTCGTCCGGCCAACGCATCCTTTCCAGGCCGCTGCGCGGCGTCAGCGTTGTCATCGGGTTCCCTCCTACGCCCAGAAGTCGACGCCCTCGGCCGCCGCTGGCCCGTTCGCCGGTCCAACGGCGGTCGAGGAACGTTGTTGTGCTCGGGGATCAGCCGAGGCGCAGCTTCTCCTTGACCGCGTCGACCTTCTCTTCGATCGTCGCCGTGATTTCGGCCCGCTTGCGCTCGCGCAGCACGCGGTTGGCTTCCTTCTGTGCCGCCTCGGCGGCGGCCGCGGCGGCCTCCACCTCCGCGGCGACCTGGGCGGCCGGCCGCCGCTCGATGGTCGCGTTGAAGCGGGCGGCGAGCTGGTCGAGCGGCTCCGGGGTGGTCTCTTCCGCCTCGACGATCAGAGCGGTGCTGCCCGGCGGGACCTGGGCGGACAGTCGCGCCAGCGCACCGTCCACACTGGTCGCCCGATCGATGTCGAACAGTCCACCGACCAGCGCTCCGGTGCCGAAGCCGAGCAGCACGCCCAGCGGGCCACCCAGCACACCGACGAGTGTGCCGATCAGCCCACCGGCGACGACACCGGCACCGATGATGGCGTCACCCTGTTCCGGAACGCGCAGGGTCCCGTCCGGCCTGCGCTCCACCAGCGCGGCGCTGCGCACCCCCACGCTGGTCAGGCTCTCACCCAGCCCGCGCAGGTCGCTGAGCGCTTGATACGCCTGACTCGACTGGGCGAAACGGATGATGACAACGGATTCCGTGGCGGTCATGGCATTCTCCTTGTCTGTGCGGGTCGTTGATAGCTTCATCATTTCTGTTATCAAGTATCAGTTTCGATTCCTGCTCACGTCAAGCGACTGTCGCGCAGATCACACGATGCACTCCGCGCAATCGGTGGTACGACCATCACGATCGAGTCACCGATCGTCTGGCCCGCCAGCGCGGCGCCAGCCCTCACACGGTCGCGGCCTACCGCGACGCCATGCGGCTGCTGCTGACCTTTCGCCCAGCGGCGGCTCACGAAGCGCCGTCCACACTCGACTTGTCCGATCTGGACGCGCCCTCCTCGCAGCGTTCCTGGATCACCTGCAGCGCGAGCGGGGCAACAGCGTGCGCACCCGCAACGCAGCCTCGCCGCTATCCACTCCCTGTTCAAGTTCGCCGCCCTGCGCCACCCCGAGCAGGCCGCGCTCATCCAACGGGTGCTGGCGATCCCACCCAGAAGCTTCGACAAGGCCCTCATCGCCTATCTCACCACCGCCGAGATCGAGGCTCGTCTGTCCGGGCCGGACCGGCTCACCCCGGCCGGCCGGCGCGACCATGCCCTGCTCCTGCTCGCCGTCCGCACCGGCCTGCGCGTATCGGAACTGGTGAACCTCAACCGAGCCGATCTGCACCCCGGTGGCGGCGCCCACGTGAGTTGCCTCGGCAAGGGCCGAGAGCACCGCAGCACCCCACTGGACAAACCGACCGTGGCAGTGCTCAAGCACTGGCTCGACGAACGTCGCGGCGATGAACCCGACGAGCCGCTCTTCCCGGCCCGCACCGGTGCCCGGCTCAGTCGCGACGCGGTGGAACGGTTCGTCACGAAGCACGACGCCACCGCCGGCCTGAAAGCCGTCACGCCCCATGTGCTGCGCCACACCGCGGCCATGCAACTGCTCCACGCCGAGGTGGACGTTGCCGTCATCGCGCTCTGGCTCGGCCACGAACGAGCCGAGACCACGCAGATCTACCGGCACGCCGACATGACCATCAAACAACGAGCGCTCGACCGCACCGTGCCACCGGACACCACGCCGGCCGCTACCAACCCGGCGACTCAGTCCTCGCCTTCCTCGACGCCCTCTGAGCCCATTCCGGCAGTCCGGATTATGTCGCGCTTACAACAGCAGAAGCCTTGCAGCGCAACGACTTCAGCACCGAACACGGCATAATCCGCTGCTCGGCATGGTGCTGCCGACGTCCGCATAAGAAGCACAGCAACGGGTGGTAGCCGTAGGTCTTCCACGTCTTCGACGCGAGTTCCTTGTCGGAGTGGCGCTCCATGATCGTGGCGTCGATATCCAACACCAGCCCCGCAATCGGATGACCGGCGACGGTCGAGGTCGGCCACCGGCCGGTCTCGGCGGCATGCGCCCACGCACCTCCCGCCCCAGGGCGCGCGGCCCGGACCCGCGCCAACGCCGCCTCTTCGAGACCGGCCAGCCAATGCTGTGAAGCCACACTCAACGCAAGGCTTAAAGCTACCCGAAATCAACAGACAACGATGCCCACCGCACTGCCACGGCCGGCATCGTTGAAATAGGCAGCTACCTATCCGGTAACGACGAGTCTGTCTCGGACGTCGAAGACCCCGCTGGCCATCCACGCGGCGCGGATCGCGGCGTCATGCTCGGCCCATGTGCGAACGTGGCCCTGGAGCGTCACCCCGTGACCTTCGGTACTGACCATCACGTCGCTGTCGTCGGGGATCAACGCGTAGCGGTCAAGGGCGTCCTGAACGAAAAGCGTGACGTCGATGGGGTCCGCGTCGTAGGCGATGTCGATGTGGTTCTTGATGTTGCGAACGCCGGTGAGCCCGGCGACAGTCATCTCGGCCGCCGTACGTTGAGTTCCGTATCCTACGGTGCCGGTCAGTCGGAGGTTGCCGTCGTGTGCGGTCGCTTCGACACTGTCCGGCACGGTGACGTTCATTGCGAGCGCGTTGTTCGCCGCGGCGGCCAGTATCGCATCGTCCCGGTAGTTGCCCGCCGGCAGCACGACCGCCAAGTGGTTGTGCACGTCCGTCACGCCGGCGAGGCGCTGCGTCGCCTCGGCCGCCTCACGGTACTGGGGGTAGCTCGGAACGGTGCCGGTGAGGGCTACCTCCCCGGGACCCACGATCTTCACGTCGATGTCCGTCGCGTCAACGAGCGGGTCAAAGGCCAGTTCGGCTTCGACCGCCTCGCGCGCATCTTTGATCTTGCCCATTCTCAATCATCCTTTCGACGGGGTCGATAATCCGGTTAAGCGCTCGTCAACAAAGCCCGACCAAGCGGTACAGGCTTGCAACGTGGCGGCTTGTCGCGCATGGGCAATCTTGCCCATGGGTTAGCCCGACCGGCGCCGCCTCCTTGACGAGGTACTCGTACGCCATGCGGGCGATGTCGGCTCGTGCGTCAGTAGATCTACCTCAGTGGCCCCGCGTGTTCGAGACAGTCCGATTCAGTGCGCGGCCGACCACTCCCCTGACATGCTTCCAACGGTAGTTGCGCCGCGGCACGCTGGGGGCACCGTTGAGTAAAAAGTCCAGCAGACATGTTCTCTGGTCCAACGGCGAGCGTTGTCTGTCCGGCGGCGGTGGCGCCAAATGCGCGCGATGACAACCACCCGCCACGAACGGCCAGGTCACCTGCCCCGGCGGCCACACGCGCCGCATCACACAAACGCAGCGTGACTTTCGGCGTGATCTGCCCGCTGCGGGAACGCTGCACCACGTCTAGGACCGGCCGGTCGCTGCAGTTACACCCGCACGACGATGCCCTGCGCGCCGCCCGTACAGCGTGGGACACCGACACCGACCTGCGCAACACCTACCGCCAGCACCGGCCCATGGTGGAACGGTCCATCGCCTGGCTCGTCGGCGTACGCGGACGCTGCCGCCGCCTGCCCTACCGCGGAGTGACTACGAACAACTGGTGGATCCACACCCGCGCCGCCGCGCTCAACCTGCGCCGGCTGCTCACCCTCGGCCTGACCGCCCTGACCGGCACTTGGACGCTCAGGCCAGGCTGACAGCACGGCCAGACCGCAGTTACCCTGTCAGTCGCGGGGAGGGCGAGCTCGTTGTCCAGCAGCAATGCTGTGACCTAACTGCCGCGAAACGGCCATTGAGACCCCTCCCCGCCCAACACCTCGGCGCCCCGGCAACTGGGCTGCCACGGCGACTCGGGTGGGCCGCTGGTCAAGCTGTAAACGGCTTGCACTATCAGGTCGGCGTGACCTCCAAGGGCAGTACCTTCTGCAAGGGCGAAACCAAGTTCGCAACGGTGCCAACGAGTCGCGAGTGGTTCCTCGACGTGATCGCCACCGTCTGAGCGGCAGATTGAACCTGCAACGACGACAAACCTACTGGCGAGCGTTTCCACCGACAAAACTCGCCACCCAGGCACGTCTTGGCCGATGACCGGACTCGTCAGGGGTTCACCACTTCGTCCTCGGCTAGCGAGGCGGCGCGTTGCTGAACCAGAGCGCGTAGCCTGTCGATGTCGGTCTTGACGGCTGTAGCGTCGTGTCCTGCCACGGTGTCCAGTGCTGCGCTGATCTGGTCAAGGGCCTTCTCGGCGGCATTGTTGGCGTAGATCTTGCGGTAGAGGTCGCGGTAGGCATCCTCGTACGCCTTCTTGAAGGCGTCCGATGCCAGGAATCTCTCCTTGAGCTTGTTGCCGCTCATCAGCCCGCCGCCACCTCCGACTGGTCCGGCACCCTCGGGTGGCGTGAACCCTTCCGGCGGCGTGAACCCCTCCGGCAGTTCCATGCCCTCCGGCGGTTGGAAGTCCCCGCCAGCACCACCTCCCGGAAAGCCGCCCCTACCGCCCATGGAGATGGAGTCGTGCGGGCCGGTGGTGGCGCTGCCGCTGAAGGTCAGGTTATGGTCCCAGCTGATCACCTTGAACTTCTTGGTGTCGAGGTCGTACCAGAGGTAGTAGTTCTTCCCCGGTCCGGACATGTCGTCGAAGTTGAGCAGCAGGTTCTGCAGCGCGGTGTAGGCAGCGAACGAGTCGACGTCGACGTAGTCGGCCAGGTGAGCGTCGAAGTCCGCGTCGGATGCCTCATGGACCCACTTCACAAGGTCAATGACAGGCTTCAGGTCGTAGCTGCCCTTGTTGTTGATCTGCTTGAAGTCGTCCTCGTACGCGGTCGGGTCCTCTCCCTGATAGGTGAACTGGCCGGTGCTCAGCGACTTGTAGAGCACGCCGTTGCCGAGGCGGT
The DNA here is from genome assembly GCA_963830025.1 of uncultured Acidimicrobiia bacterium. Lineage (GTDB taxonomy): Bacteria > Actinomycetota > Acidimicrobiia > Acidimicrobiales > Ilumatobacteraceae > CAWHLC01. Next base: position 714,475 of record CAWHLC010000013.1, on the reverse strand, counting down.
CGGCGAAGTTCTCATCGGGGTGTTCGACCAGGAGTCGGGCCCTGACGGGTCGGCCGTTGACCTGGAACCCGGCGTAGGCGTAGCGCTGCGCGGCTTGTCCGGCAGTGTCTAGTACGGCCAGGGAAAGTGCCTCGTTGACTACCGTGCTGCTGCCGCCCATACCGGCGATGCGCACCGCGACCTCGCTGTGGCCCTGGTACCGGCGGCCTTCGACGAACTCGTCGAAGCTGATGAGCCAAGGCAGATCCTCGGGCTTGGAACTGTCGAGACTTGCGGTGCCGAAACCACCGAGCCCGCCGGGTCGCCCGCCGCCGCCGGAACCACCGGGACCGCCGGGACCGCCGGGACCACCTTCGAACAAGGACCTTGTCTGTCCATTGTGGGTTAGGCCGGACAGCGAGGAATTGCCCTTGAGTCGGATGCCGACATCGCGGATCAGTGTGCCGTCGATGGTGGCGTCGACATGTACGTACGCCTTCTCACCGGTGGCCATGTACTCGTCGAGCATGCGCTGGTAGTCGGCTTCGGCGTAGGTGATCGTGACGCTGTGGGCGACTGAGGCGTCGAACAGGTCGACCATGCCCTCGATGTTCGTGACCACCTCGTCGCGCTGGGCATAGGCGCGGCTGGTGACGATCGGTGTGATCTGAACGTTGCCGGCGATCAGGACCAGTGCCACGACCGCGGCCACGCAGGTGGCCAGCAGCTTCCAGTAATGACGTACGCGTACCGGGAGGCGATGCCGGAGCCGAGTGACCAGTGAACGCGACCCGGGTGCGGAGCTAGTGGTCATCACAGGTCCGTCTGGTCGTATCCAGTCAGGACAGTGACCCGCTGGCCGGCGGTCACCTGGCTGAGGGCGGTGATGAGGTCGCCGGGCTCGGTACCCTTCTTGAGCCGTACGGTGTAAGCAATACGCAATCGGTCGAAGCAGATGTAGAACTGGTCCAGGCCCGGCGGCGAATTGCCGACCCTGGAGCCCGACGGCGTTGAGCATGCCGAGCGCAGTGGGATGCAGCCGCGGCGCCGGGTTACCCGGCCAGTCGAACGCGGCGAGCGACTTCACCACCACCGCACCCAGCGCCGAGAGATCGAAGTAAGCGGCCAGTTCGGTGCCGTATCCGGCGGTCCCCGATGCCGTCATGATCGGGTTCGCCAGCGTCACCGACCCGATCGAGACGGTCATCGCCGGTGATGTTCCTGGAGCGACATCACCGACAGCTCCTGTCCGCTGGCCTCGGCGACGCCCTGCACGGCCGCCAGGGCAGCGGCGACCGTGGTGACCGTGCTCACGCGATTGACAGTCGCCGCTTTGCGGATTTGGGCGCCGTCGCTGAAGCCTCCCGAGCCCTCCGGCGTGTTGATCACGAACGTGACCTCGCCGGATTCGAGCAACTCGACGGCGTTGTCCGACGCACCCTCGCTGACCTTGCCGACGACCCGGTCGACGAAGTGCCCGAAGCGGGCGAGGTACCGCGCCGTTCCTTCCGTCGCGACGAGACCCATCCCCTGCTCGCGCAGCCGCTTGGCGACGACGATCCCCGCCGGCTTGTCGCGATCGGCGAGTGACAGGAACACCATCCCGTTCTGGGGCAGCACGGTCCCGGCGGCGAGCTCGGCTTTGTGGAACGCCATGCCGAACGAGGAGTCGATCCCCATCACCTCACCGGTGGAGCGCATCTCCGGACCAAGCGCCGGGTCGACCTCCGGGAAGCGGCTGAAGGGCAGCACTGCTTCCTTGACGGCGACGATGCTGGAGTTGGCCCGATCGAGGAGTGACGGGGTGAGCAGTCCCTCGTCGCGCAGTTCGGCCAGCGTCGCTCCGAGCATCACCCGCGTCGCGATCTTGGCCAGCGGCACACCCGTTGCCTTGGCGACGAAGGGCACCGTGCGGCTGGCGCGAGGGTTGGCCTCGATCACGTAGGCAGTCGTGCCAGCGACGGCGAATTGGACGTTGATCAGCCCCCGCACGTCGAGCCGATCGGCGATCGCCGACGCGTAGACTCGATCACCTCGATCACCCACGGCAGCAACGTCGGTGGCGGGATGGCACACGCCGAGTCTCCGGAATGGACGCCGGCCTCCTCCACATGCTCCATGACGCCACCGATGACGACCTCACCGGTGTGATCGCGGATCGTGTCCACGTCGACTTCGATGGCGTCGGCGAGGAACCGATCGATGAGCACGGGGCGCTCAGCGGACAGTCCGCCCTCCCGTCCCAGCGAGCCGGCATCGCTCAGCTCTGACATCGCGGCGCGGAGCTGGTCGTGATCGTGCACGATCTGCATCGCCCGACCGCCGAGCACGTAGCTGGGCCGAACAAGGACCGGGAAGCCGATCTCGTCGACGATTGCAACCGCTTCGTCGAGGTCGACGGCCGTGCCGCCCGGCGGCTGAGGGATGCTCAGCTCGCCACACAGCGTGTTCCACTTCTCTCGATCTTCTGCGATGTCGATCGACTCCGGAGCGGTGCCGGCCACGAGACGGACGGGGATCTGCGCAGCCAACTTGAGCGGCGTCTGACCGCCCAAGGCAACGATGACTCTCGGCTCCACTCCCCCGGCGGCGGCTGTCTCGGCGGCGATGACGTTCATCACGTCCTCGTGGGTGAGCGGCTCGAAGTAGAGGCGGTCGGACGTGTCGTAGTCGGTCGACACCGTCTCGGGGTTGCAATTGATCATCACCGTCTCGTATCCGGCCGCACGGAGAGCGAAGCTGGCGTGAACGCAGCAGTAGTCGAACTCGATCCCCTGCCCGATCCGATTGGGACCGGATCCGAGGATGATCACCCGCGGCCGGTCGGAGGGGCGCACCTCGCTCTCGTCCTCGTATGTGGAGTAGTGGTACGGCGTCTCGGCGGCGAACTCGGCAGCGCACGTGTCGACCGTCTTGTACGTGGGCATCACCCCCGCGGCCTCGCGAGCTTTGCGCACCTCTGCCTCGCCCGTCTCCCACAGGTAGGCGAGCTGGCCGTCCGAGAAACCGAGTCTCTTCGCTCGACGCCACTGCGCCGTGCTCAGCCCGGCGGGTCCGCCGGTGGTTGCCAGGTGTGCCCGTTCTTCGGTGATCATCGCCATCTGGTCGAGGAACCACGGGTCGATCCACGTCCTGTCGTGGATCGTGTCGATCGGGACACCCCGCCGCAGCAGCTCTCCGACCTGGAAGATGCGATCGGCGGTCGGTACCGCGGCCGCAGCCAGGAGCTCGTCGTCGTCCATCTCCGCAAGGGCGAGCTCGCCACTGTCGCAGTTCAGCCCGAGCCGACCGTGCTCGAGGGAGCGGAGTCCCTTCTGCAGACTCTCGGCGAAGGTGCGTCCGATCGCCATCGCCTCACCGACCGATTGCATCTGCGTGCCGAGGCGTCCACTCGTGCCGGGCAGCTTCTCGAACGCCCACCGCGGAATCTTCGTCACCACGTAGTCGATGGTCGGTTCGAAGCTGGCCGGCGTGGCCTTGGTGATGTCGTTGGGAATCTCGTCGAGCGTGTACCCCACGGCGAGCTTGGCGGCGATCTTGGCGATCGGGAAGCCGGTGGCCTTCGATGCCAGCGCGGATGATCGTGACACCCGCGGATTCATCTCGATGATGACCTGATGCCCCGTCGCCGGATCGACGGCGAACTGGACGTTGGAGCCTCCGGTCTCGACGCCGATGCGACGGATGCAGGCGAACGCCGCGTCGCGCATCTGCTGGTACTCGACGTCGCTCAGTGTCTGCGCCGGGGCGACGGTGATCGAGTCGCCGGTGTGCACACCCATCGGGTCGAGGTTCTCGATCGAGCAGATGATGACGCAGTTGTCGGCGCGATCGCGCATCACCTCGAGCTCGTACTCCTTCCACCCGACGATCGATTTCTCGATCAGGATCTCGCTGATCGGGCTCGCGGCCAGCCCGTTTGCTGCGACGTGTTCGAACTCGGCGAGCGACTCGGCGATGCCCGTCCCGGTGCCGCCGAGGATGTACGCCGGGCGCACGATGACCGGCAGCCCGATATCGCCGACCAGCGCCCGCGCCTCGTCCATGTCGTGGGCGATCGCCGACGGTGGCACATCGAGGCCGATCTCGAGCATCGCCCGCTTGAACTGGTCGCGATCCTCGGCGGTGGCGATCGCCGTCGCGTTCGCACCGATCATCTCCGGCGTTCCGTCGACGCCGATCAACTTGTGGTCGTACAGCTCCATCGCCACGTTCAACCCGGTCTGGCCGCCGAGCGTGGGGAGCACCGCGTCGGGCTGCTCGCGCTCGATGATCTTGGCGAGGTACTCCCATGTCAGCGGTTCGATGTACGTGCGATCGGCGAAGTCCGGGTCGGTCATGATGGTGGCCGGGTTCGAGTTGGCGAGGATCACGCGGTACCCGTCATCGCCCAACACGCGGCACGCCTGCGTGCCGGAGTAGTCGAACTCGCACGCCTGCCCGATCACGATCGGGCCCGACCCGATGATGAGTATCGACTCGATGTCGCTGCGTCGCGGCATCAGCCCGACCTCCATCATCGCCACGAACTGCTCGAACAGGTACCGGCTGTCGTGGGGGCCGGGACTGGCCTCGGGATGGTGCTGCACGCTGAACGCCCGCTCGCCACCGACGCGCAGGCCTTCGCACACGCCGTCGTTGAGGTTGACATGGGTCATCTCCGCTCGTCCGGCGAGGGTGCCGGCGTCGACGGCGAAGTTGTGGTTCTGACTGGTGATCTCGATCGCGCCACTGACGAGGTTCTTCACCGGGTGGTTGCCGCCGTGGTGGCCGAACGGCAGCTTCACCGTCCCCGCCCCGATGGCAAGACCGAGCAGCTGATGGCCGAGGCAGATCCCGAACACCGGGACGCCGCCCGAGGAGCTGCCCGATCGCCTCCACGGCGTAGGGCACCGTCGCCGGATCACCAGGTCCGTTCGACAAGAAGACGCCGTCGGGATTGCGCGCCAGGACGTCGTCGGCAGGCGTCGCCGCCGGCACGACCTCGACGGTGGCGAAGTGGGCGAGCTGGCGAGCGATGTTGCGCTTCATACCGAAGTCGTAGGCGACGACGTGCAGCGGGGAACCGTTCACTGCATCCACCGTGTAGGGCTCGGCGGTGGTCACCGTGGTGACGAGATCGACACCGTCGGTGCCGGGCTCGGAGCCGGGCTGCAGCCCGCAGCTCGGACTCGGATGCAGTGCCGAACGCGCCGGGCATCGATCCCGTGTCGCGGATGAGGCGCGTCAAGCGGCGCGTGTCGATCCCGGCGATGCCGGGCACGCCGTGGCGTGTGAGCAGCGAGTCGAGCGAGCCCTCGGCACGATGGTTGCTGTGCCTGCGGGCGAGCTCGCGGACGATCACACCCCGGCAGAACGGCCGCCGCGACTCGTCGTCGGTGGCGTTCACGCCGTAGTTGCCGATGTGCGGGTACGTGAAGGTGATGATCTGCCCGGCGTAGCTCGGATCGGTGATGACCTCCTGGTAGCCGGCCATCACCGTGTTGAACACGACCTCGCCGGCGGCGACGCCGCCAGGCGATACGGCGCCGATCGCCTCGCCCTCGAAGACACTGCCGTCGGCGAGCACGAGCGCCGCCTCGGTGATCGTCATATCGCACCGTCTTGCATAATCATGCACATCGCAGCATACTCATCCACCCGCATCGTTCCGATTCCGGGTGTCATTCGTGCCACCTGCTGGAAGTGGTCACGCCCAGATCGACCACTGGGACCAACCGCGCCCAGATCGCCGCACCGGACGGTCATCGTTGGGCGCTCCCGTCGATCACCACTGCGGCACCGGCGAAGATGGTGTGGCGGACGCGACCGCGTAGATCGCAGCCGACGTAGGGCGTGTTCCGCGCCTTGCTGGCGAGCGCGCCCGGCCGCACCTGCCACGTGACAGCCGGATCGAAGACGGCGATGTTGGCCGGTTCGCCGACCACGATCGGACGGCCGTGCCGGTCGTCGACGCCGGCGATCGCCGCCGGCTGCCAACTCAGCGCGGCAACCACCTCCGCCAAGGGCATGTCGAGGTTGGCCAGAGCGACGCCGAGTGCCGTCTCCAGCCCGAGCATGCCCGGCGGTGCCTGATCGAGCGGGCGCTCCTTGTCCTCCGGCAGATGCGGCGCATGGTCGGTGGCGATGGCATCGATCGTGCCGTCGGCGAGCCCCGCCTTGAGTGCGTCGATGTCGACCTTCGTGCGCAGTGGCGGGTTGACCTTGTATGTCGCGTCGAAGCCGAGCAGGGCTTCCTCGGTGAGGCTGAGGTGGTGCGGTGTCACCTCAGCCGTGACCGGCAGGCCATCTGCCTTCGCCTGCCGGACGAGCTCGACACTCCTGCGCTGTCGACAGGTGGAGGAAGTGCATCCCGACGCCAGTGAGTCGCACGAGCTCGATGTCGCGGTGCACCATCAGCTCTTCGGCGATCGCCGGCCAGCCAGGCACGCCCATCGTGCTGCAGCATTCGCCTTCGTGCATCACGGCACCTTCTGTGAGCCGGGCGACCTCACAGTGCTGGGCGAGGGTGACGCCGAGGCCGCCGGCGTACTCGAGCGCCCGCCGCATCAGCAGCGGATCCTGCACGCCGGTGCCGTCGTCGGTGAAGATGCGCACACCGGCAGCGGCGAGCTCGGCATACGGCGCCAGCGCCTGACCGAGGCGGCCAACCGTGATGCAACCGGCCGGTAACACCTCGCACAAGGCGGCCAGAACGCCTTGCCGCCGCACGAAGTCGACGACCGACCGCGAGTCGTGCGGTGGCGACGTGTTGGGCATCGCCACGATCGCCGTGAACCCGCCCAGAGCCGCCGCACGACTGCCGGTCTCGATCGTCTCCGCCTCTTCCTTGCCGGGCTCGCGGAGATGGGTGTGGAGATCGACGAAGCCGGGGCTCACGATGCAGCCGGCGGCATCGAGCACGGTCGCCTCGCCGTTGTCGAGCGATTCGCCGACCTCGGCGACCCGGCCGTCCGTGATGCGGACGTCCGCCCGCCGTTCGCCGCTCTGGTCGAGCACTCGTCCGCCGGCGATCGAGCAGGTCGGTCACGCCTCCTCCCTGGGGTCGGTGCTCGAGCTCAGTACGTCGAACAGAACGGCCATCCGACGGCGACGCCGTTGGCGACCTGCTGGGTGATCACGGCGCCGGGCAGCTCGGCAGGGTCGACGGCGATCTCGACGCCGCGATTCATCGGCCCGGGATGCATCACCAGGGCGTGCTTGCTCAACCTCGCCGCCCGCGCCGGTGTCAGCCCGAACCGTGCCGTGTACTCGGCGAGGTCGGGCATCAGGCCTCGCCGATCCGCTCTCGTTGCATGCGGAGCAGGTAGACGACATCGACCTGGCCGACGATTTCGTCGAAGTCCTGTGTGACGGCGCCGGCGCCACGGGAGGCAGGAGCGTGGCCGGGGCGACCAGCATGACCTCGGCGCCGAGGGCGTGGAAGATCTCGACCCCGCTCCTGGCGACCCCGACTGTGCTTGATGTCGCCGACCACGGCGATGCGCAGGCCGTCGAAGCCACCCGTGCGCCCGAGCGCCGTGCGAATCGTGTACGCATCGAGCAGCGCCTGCGTGGGATGAGCGTGCCAGCCGTCGCCGGCATTGATCACGCTGGCGGTCGTCCACCGCCGCATCTGCGCCGGTGCGCCACTGCTGCGGTGACGAACGACGAACGCGTCGACGCCCATAGCGGCGATCGTCTCCACGGTGTCACGGAGGCTCTCGCCCTTGTTGACGGACGACTCCTTCACGGTGAACGTCATCACGTCGCCGGACAGCCGCTTGGTGGCCGTCTCGAAGCTCAACCGGGTTCGCGTCGAGTCCTCGAAGAACAGGTTGCACACCGTCTTGCCGCGCAACGCCGGCACCTTCGGATTGGGTCGTTGGTTGACCTCGGTCATGTGATCGGTGAGGTCGAGGAGCCGATGGATGTCTTCGGTGGAGAGCTCACCGATCGTGAGGAGATGCTTCATCGATTCGCTCCTTCGGTGGCGATGACCACCCCGTCAGGACGGACGAGCACGTCCTCCTCGCCGCTCGTCGGCAGGTTCTTGCCGACGAAGTCGGGCCTGATCGGCAGCTCGCGATGCCCGCGATCGACCATCACCGCGAGTTGCACGGCACGTGGCCGACCGTATTCGTGCAGCGCGTCGAGGGCGGCACGCACGGTGCGACCGGTGTAGAGCACGTCGTCGACGAGGATGACCGTCGACGCCGTCGAGCTTCACCGGGAGGTCGCTGACCGCTGCCGGGCTCACCGGTCGCATGCCGATGTCGTCTCGGTACAGCGACGACGTCGATCGTGCCGACCGGGACGGAGGCACGGGGTCGATGGCACCGATCCCAGCGGCGATCGCTTCAGCCAACCACACACCGCCCCGTTGGAGCCCGATCACGCCACGCCGTCGAGACCACGGTTGCGCTCGATGATCTCGTGTGCCATCCGGGTCGTCGCCCGGCGCACGTCATCGGCGCCCAGCACCTGTTTGGCCCCCGCGGGGAACTCCTGCATCTCATCCTTCCGTACGGGCCTCACAGGACCCACTTCACGGTCTCGGTAACCGTACACGACCGTTGGCGCCGGGAGGTGGGATCGGACGTACGTCATCGGATTTCGCAGTTTGCAACGAATTTCGTTGCAAATTCGGCCTGATGTCAGTGTGTCCGCTCGCAATTTCGGATATCCCCGACGAATTCACTTGTGTATCGTCAACGCACCGGGCACACTGGTGTCATGGCCACCGGCTTCTCGACCTCCACCCTGCGTCAGGCGGCCGACCGTCACCTCTGGATGCACTTCACGTCGATGGCCGGCTTCGGTCCCGAGACCCCGATACCGGTGATCACCCGGGGCGAGGGCCCGTACATCTTCGACAGCGACGGTCGCCGGTATCTCGACGGACTGTCCGGACTGTTCACGTCGCAGCTCGGCCACGGGCGGAGCGACCTTGCTGCGGTGATGACCGAACAAGCCCTCGAGCTCGAGTTCTTCCCGCTGTGGGGATACGTGCACCCGCGGGCCATCGAGCTCGCCGCACGACTCGCCGAGCATGCGCCGGGCGACCTCAACAAGGTCTTCCTCACCTCCGGCGGTGGCGAGGCGGTGGAATCGGCGTGGAAGTTGGCCAAGCAGTACTTCAAGCTCACCGGCCGGCCGATGAAGCACAAGGTCATCAGCCGCGCCATCGCCTATCACGGCACGACGCACGGCGCGCTGTCGATCACCGGACTGCCGCAGATCAAGACGCCGTTCGAGCCACTCGTGCCGAGCACCAACCACGTACCCAACACGAACATCTACCGGGCGCCCGTTCACGGCGACGACCCAGAGGCGTTCGGACGGTGGGCGGCCGACCAGATTGCCGTCGCCATCGAGAACGAGGGTCCGGAAACGGTTGCCGCCGTGTTCCTCGAGCCGGTCCAGAACGCCGGTGGATGCTTCCCGCCGCCGCCCGGATACTTCCAGCGCGTGCGCGAGATCTGTGACGAATACGACGTCCTCCTCGTGTCCGACGAAGTCATCTGCGCCTTCGGTCGTCTCGGGCACATGTTCGCCGCCGATCGCTACGGCTACCAGCCCGACATCATCACCTGCGCCAAGGGCCTCACCGCCGGCTATGCACCACTCGGTGCGATGATCGCTTCCGACCGGCTCGCCGAACCGTTCATCACCCGCGGGGAGACGTTCCTCCACGGCTACACGTTCGGCGGACATCCCGTCGCAGCGGCGGTCGCCCTCGCCGCCTCGACGTCTTCGAAGTCGGAGGACGTGTTCGACCATGTCCTCACGAACGAGCCCGGGTTGCGGGCACGCTCAAGGTCTGCTCGACCTGCCGATCGTCGGTGACGTGCGCGGCGACGGCTTCTTCTTCGGCATCGAGCTGGTCAAGGACAAGGACACCAAGGAGACGTTCGACGACGACGAGTCGGAGCAGCTGCTGCGCGGCTTCCTGTCACCGCACTCGTTCGACGCCGGGCTCTACTGCCGTTCAGACGACCGCGGCGATCCCGGTGGTGCAGCTCGCCCCGCCGCTGATCTGCGATCAGTCGCACTTCGACGAGATCGAGAGCATCCTCCGCGACGTGCTGCAGCAGGCCTGGCTGAAGCTCTGACCACGGCCGCGGGTATCGACGGAAACGGCGCGCTTGCTTGTCCACCGCACGACTATTTCGCTCGCGTCCGCATCTCGTGATTCACGACGATCTCCTTGCCGACCACCGTCTCGGCGTGACAGTGTCACGAGCAGTGGCGACCCTCGTGCGCAACGGCTCGTCATCGTGACAGGGAGCGGCAGAGCCTCGGCGATGGCCTTCGACAACGGTGTGGTTGTCGCGCTCGGAGACGAAGCGCTCGATGAGGCGAGTGCACGAGACACCGTGCTCGATCTCGACGGTGGGATCGCCATCCCGGGGTTCCGCGATGGGCACGTCCATCCGCTCTGGGGTGGCATCGAGCAGGTGACGCTCAACGTCTTCGGTCTGTCGGACATCGCCACGACGCTCGAGGCAGTACGAACGTGGGCGAACGATCACCCTGACGAGGAGTGGATCCGGGGAGCCGGCTACAACCCAGCCATGCTGCCAGGCGGAATCGGTGACGCCACCGTCTTGGACCAGGCGTGCGCCGATCGACCCGTCGTCCTCCATTCGAACGACCATCACATGATCTGGGTCAATTCCGAGGCGCTCCGCCGAGCGGGCGTCGACACCCACACCGCCGACCCTGACGGCGGCACGATCGTGCGTCACGGCGACGGTTCACCTACAGGCACGATGCTCGAGTGGGGCGCAATCGACCTGATCGAGCGGCACATGCCACCCGTCGACAGGGCCACGCGTCTGGAGGGTCTGCGCGCCGGGATGTCGTCCTTGGCCCGAGCCGGGCATCGTGTGGGCGCAGGACGCCGCCGTCGACGCCGACGATTTCGACACGTACGTCAGCGGCGCACGGGCGGGTCTCCTCACGACGCCGGTGAACCTGGCCTGGCGAGCCGAACCGCGTTCGTGGCAACGCCAGCGCGAGTCGTTCACCGACGGGCGTGCCACGCTGCTCAGTCGAGCCCGCGGCCGCTGGCACGCTCACCGCCCGCACGGTCAAGTTCTTCGCCGACGGTGTGATCGAAGGAGGCACTGGTTTCCTTCTCGAGCCGTACGAGGACGCGGCGCACAGCTGCGGGCTCCCCAACTGGAGCCCGGAAGGCCTCGCCGAAGCGGTCAGAGCGTTCGACGCCGACGGCTTCCAGATCCACATCCACGCCATCGGTGACGGTGGGGTGCGCATGGCGCTCGATGCCATCGAGCACGCCATCGCGGATGAACGGTCATCGGGACCGGCGGCCGGTGATCGCCCACACGCAGCTCGTCGATCCAGCCGACCGGCCACGGTTCGCCGCACTCGGCGTGATCGCCAACTTCGAGCCGCTCTGGGCATGCCTCGACGAGACGATGGTCGAGCTGACCATTCCCCGGCTCGGTCCCACACGCAGCTCGCTGATGTATCCCGATCGCGCACCGCTTGCCGCGCTCGGTGGGCTCGAGCTGAGCTTCGGCTCCGACTGGCCGGTGACGTCGCTGCGGCCGCTCGACGGCCTCGTCCGTCGCCGTCAGCCGCCGCAACGCTGTCCGGCGAACCGGAGCACGGCTGGCTGCCAGAGGAGCGCATCCCGATCGCCGACGCGCTGCACGCCTACACGGCCGGCACGCCTACCAGGCATTCGACGACACGGCGGGAACGCTCGCCGTGGGCAGCCCCGCTGACTTCTGCGTTCTGGACGAGGACATCACCGACGATGAACGGACGGGAAATCGGCGACGTCGCCGTGCGCGAGACTTGGGTTCGGGGCAAGAGGCTGCCGATGGACAGCGTGGGAGGGCGAGCGTGACAGAGCAGCACGGTCAGGATGATGACGCAGACCGCGGAGCGCGGAGCGGTCGAGCTCGCCGGCGTCACCAAGCGCTTCGGCCCGGTCGTCGCCGTCGACGAGACTCGATCTCACCGTCCAGCCCGGCGAGTTCCTGTCGCTGCTCGGTCCGTCCGGTTGTGGCAAGACCACGACGCTGCGCATGCTGGCCGGCTTCGAGCAGCCCGACGAGGGCGTGATCCGCATCTCCGGCAAGTTCGTGCAGGGTGTACCGCCGTACAAGCGCGACGTCAACACCGTGTTCCAGCACTACGCCCTCTTCCCCCACATGACCGTCGCCGAGAACGTCGCCTACGGCCTGCGCCAGAAGAAGGTGCCCAAGGCGGACATCGCGCGCCGGGTCACCGACGCGCTCGGCGATGGTGAAGATGACCAAGCTGGCCGACCGGCGGCCGCGCCAGCTCAGCGGCGGCCAGCAGCAACGCGTCGCCGTCGCCCGGGCGCTGGTCAACCGGCCGAGCGTGCTCCTCCTCGACGAACCGCTCGGCGCCCTCGACCGCAAGCTGCGCGAGGAGATGCAGATCGAGCTCAAGCTGCTGCAGACCGAGCTCGGGATCACGTTCGTCTTCGTCACCCACGACCAGGAAGAGGCGATGAGCATGAGCGACCGCATCGCCATCATGCTCGACGGCCACGTCGAGCAGCTCGGCGATCCGGAGACGGTCTACGAACGCCCGACGACGGCGTTCGTCGCCGGGTTCATCGGTCGCAACAACTTCTGGCAGGGCACGGCCAGCGACAAGGGCGTGATCGCCGACGACGGCACCGTGTTCGAGGCGACCGACCCCGAAGAGCAGCTCACCCTCGGCCAGCCGGCGCTGGCCGCGGTGCGGCCCGAGTGCTTCACGCTCGCTCGCCGAGGATCCCGGCACGACGACCAACGTGCTCCACGGCACCGTCGGCAGCGTCGCCCACTTCGGCGACGTGCTGCAGTACGTGATCCGCACACCGTTGCGCGACGTGCTCGTGCTCACGCCCCGCGCGGCGGCGACCCGCATGGCCCCCGGCGATCCGGCCTGGTGCCGGTGGAGCGCCCGAGGACGTCTACGTGTTCTCGGCCCAGCAAGCCGACGTCGTCCTCGCCAGCGAGCTCGACGAAGAGACGGCGACCATGACTCACACAAGAGGGGAGGAACAGCACATGGCAGCACCGAAGAACCACATCCGCATCGTCGCACCACCGTCGTTCCGGCGAACACTGAGCCGGCGCAGTTTCCTGAGCATGGGTGGCGCGGCCGGCGGGCTGGGGCTGATCCTCGCCGCCTGTGGCGACGACGACGATGCCACGTCGACGACAGCCGGTCAGACGGGCGCCGGCACGGAACCGCCCGGCACCACCGCCGGACCGGGCACCACCGCCGGACCGGGCACCACCGGCACTGGCCGGCGACGGGCGGCACGACGGCGCCCGCCGGCGAGTACAGCGAGGTGATCAACAAGGCGAGCGGCGATCTGTCGATGTACACCTGGGGTGAGTACAACGACCCGGAGATCGTCGGCGCACTCGCCGAGTCGGCGCTCGGCGTGACGATGACCGTCGACTACTACGACAGCAACGAGGACCTGATCAGCAAGCTCCGCGCCGCGGCCGGTGCCGGCGGCTACGACATCGTCGTGCCGACCGGTCCGTACATCCCGCAGATGGTCGACCTCGACCTGCTCGAGAAGTTCGACAAGGCGAAGCTGCCCAACATCGTCAACGTCGATCCGAACTACCTCGGCCAGGCGTGGGATCCCGGCAACGAGTACAGCGTCTGCAAGGACTGGGGTTCCACCGGGTGGATCTACGACACCACGGGTGGTCACCGAGGAGATCAAGACCTGGAACGACTTCATCGCCGCCGCCCAGGGCCCGGCGAGCGGCAACATGTCGATGCTCGACACGCCCGCCAACGTCGCCGCCATGTACTTCTGGGCCAACGGCATCGACTGGAACACCGAGGACGCGGCCGAGCTCGACGCCTGCGAGACGTTCCTGGTCGACGAGTTCGCCGAGCACATCAAGGCGTTCGACAGCTACCCGTCGACGAAGCTCGGTGAAGGTGCCTACGCCCTGTCGATGGCGTGGAACGGCGACGCTCGTGCGGCCTTCACCGCCATCGCAGACGGCGGCGACGACCCGGAGGCGTGGAAGTGGGGCCTGGGTGCGCCCGACACCGAACTGTGGATGGACAACTACTGCATCGCCAAGGGTGCGCCGAACCCCGAGGCCGCCCACGCCTGGATCAACTGGATCCTGATCCCCGAGGTGTCGATCCAGGACCTCGTCTACCACGGCTACAACAGCGGCCTGCGCGACATGCCCGGTCTGATCGCGCAAGTACGCCCCGGACCTCGAGCGCGGCGACATGATCTTCTTCGACGACGAACAGGTGCAGACGATGGACACCCAGGAGCTGAACACGTCGCAGGGTCGACTCACGCAGATCCTCAACGCAGTGAAGGCCAAGGCCGGAGGCTGAGCCCGGCGTGACCTCGGCGACGACGACGTCGGAACCCGGCCGCAGGCGGCGCCTGCGGACGCCGGGTTTCGTCGTCGCCGCGCCGTCGATCGTGTGGTACCTGCTGTTCTTCATCATCCCGATCGGCCTCATCGTTTGGTACTCGTTCGGCATCGCCGACATCACCCAGACACCGGTCCCGGTCGACACCAGCAACCTCAACCTGGAGAACTACCGGCGGGCATTCTCCGACACGTTCTTCCAGACCTTCAAGAACACGATCCGCACCGCGCTGCTGGCGACGGCGCTGTGCACGCTCATCGGGTTCCCGGTCGCCTACTTCATCGCCTTCAAGGTCCGCGAGCGGTGGCGGGCGATCCTCCTCGCCCTCGTCGTCGTGCCCAGCTTCACCAGCTTCCTCATCCGCACCGTCGCCTGGCGCATCCCGCTGGCGAGGAACGGGTGGGTGTCCGACACGTTGCAGGACTGGGGCATCCTCGGCGCGCCGATCGACATTCTCGAGACGCGGAGCGCCGTGCAGCTGGCGCTCGTGTACAACTACCTCGGCTTCATGATCCTGCCCCTGTACGTCGCCCTCGATCGCATCGAGGACGCGATGCGCGAGGCGAGCAAGGATCTCGGCGCCGGACGGTGGCACACGTTCACCCAGGTCACACTGCCACTCGCTGCTCCCGGGCATTGCTGCCGGCGTGATGCTCACCTACATCCCGATGTGCGGTGACTTCGTCACCGCCGCGGTGCTCGGTGGTGCCAAGGGCAACATGATCGGGGCGATGATCGACAGCACCGCCAACGAAGGCAGCGACTGGGCGCTGGCGTCGGCGATGGCGGTGATGATGATCGGTGCCGTGCTCGTGACGCTGCTCGTCGCCGCGGTGCTCGTGTGGGTGTTCCGTCTGGTCGTCAGGTGGCGCCGTGGGGCTGTCCTCGCTCGCCGTGGAGCCGGGATGACGACGCGTCGCCGCTCCGCCGCCCCGAACCGCTGCGCGTCGCGCTCGCCGTGTTCACCGTGCTGGTGCTCGTGTTCTTGTTCTTCCCCATCGGATTCGTCGTGTTGCACTCCTTCAACGGGGGCGGGAACTTCAACATCTGGACCGGGTCGCCGAGCACCCAGTGGTGGAGCAACGTGTTCGAAGGCGGCCCGACGATCATCACGCTCCTCGTGTTCGCCGCTGTTCGATGATCGTCGGCGTCGCCGTGCCGGCGGCGTTACGCGCCGCCGGCCGGCCCCTGCCGCCGCTTGCTGCGCGCCTCGCCGCCCCGGTTGCCTTCACCATCGCCGTCGTCGCAACCGGCATCGCCACCGACTGGTACGCGGACCTCTTCAACAACAAGGCCTTCGGCGACGTCATCCGCAACGCCTTCTTCGCCGCACTCGGAGCCACGATCATCGCCGTCGTGCTCGGCGCCTTCGCCGGTGTGGCGCTCGCCCGCCGGGGCGGTTGGTGGACAGTGCCGTTCATCGGCGTGATCCTGCTCGTGATGGTCACCCCCGAGATCATGGACGCGCTGTCGCTGCGTACGTGGATGACCTTCGTCGGCGGGCCGTTCGAGAACGAGTTCCTCGGGATCAACCCCGGTTTTATCCGCCTCTGGGTCGGTCAGTCGCTGTACGCCTCCGCCGTCGTCACGCTCATCGTCCGCGCCCGTCTCGTGGGTCTCGACGAATCACTCGAGGAGGCGGCCGCGCGATCTCGGCGCCACTCCCAGTCGTGCCTTCCGCCAGATCACGTTGCCGCTCATCTCGTCGGCGCTCATCGCCGGCGCGCTGCTGTCGTTCACGCTGTGCCTCGACAACACGATCATCTCGTCGGCCATCGCCACCCGCGGCACCACCACCTATCCGGTGTTCGTGTTCAGCCAGCGCGCCAGCACGATGCGCCCGTTCATCGGCGTTGGCGCCGTTGTGTTGATGGCGATCACGGTGATCAGCCTGCTAGCCGTCGGCTTGGTGCTCAAGCGTTCGGGCGAATCGTCCGGCGACATCGCCGCCACGTTGGGAGGCGGCTGATGGCGGAGACGAAGCGGCGAGGCGACGTCCCCCCCTCTCGACGAGACGTCCAAGCAGATCATCGCCCAGCTCCAGCAGGACGGCCGCCGCGCCTACGCCGCGATCGGCAAGGAGGTCGGTCTGTCCGAGGCGGCCGTGCGCCAGCGGGTGCACCGTCTGCTGGAGCAGGGCACGATGCAGATCGTCGCCGTCGCCGACCCGGCGGAGCTCGGCTTCGGACGCCAAGCGATGGTGGGGATCAACGCTGACGGCGATCTCCGCCCGATCGCCGATCACCTCGCCGACATGGATGAGGTCTCCTACGTCGTCGTCACAGCCGGCAGCTTCGACGTACTCGCGGAGGTGATCGCCGAGAGCGACGACCAGTTGCTCGATCTTCTCTCCCGGAGAATCCGTTCGATTCCCGGCGTGCGCTCCACCGAGACGTTCGTCTACTTGCAGATCCGCAAGGAGACGTACTCCTGGGGTGTGCGCTGAACGTCGACGACGCTGCCTACCGGCATCTCTCGATGTGGCACGAAACCGCTGGGGACGACTGGGCGCCGCGGGCCGCTCTCCCCGGCGACCGCGACGCCGACGTCGCCATCGTTGGTGCCGGGTTCACTGGCCTGTGGACCGCGTACTACCTCGCCCGGGCCCAGCCCGACCTGCGCGTCGTCGTGCTCGAGGCGGAGGTCGCCGGCTTCGGTGCGTCGGGTCGAAACGGTGGATGGTGCTCTGCGCTGTTCCCCCGCTCCACGGCATCGCTCGCAGTGTCGGCCGGTCGACCCGCCGCGCTGGCGATGCAGTCGGCGATGCGGGCGTCGATCGACGAGGTCGGAGCCGTCGTCGCGGCGGAGGGCATCGACTGCGGATTCACCAAAGGTGGCACGGTCAGCGCCGCCCGCACGGTGCCACAGCTGGCACGGGCGAGAGCCGAGGTCGCCGAAGCGCGCGAGTTCGGCTCGACTGAGGAGGACCTCGCCCTGCTCTCGGAACAGCAGGCCGCGGCCCGTGTGCGAACGAGAGGACAGCTCGGCGCGCTGTACACCCCTCACTGCGCCGTCATCCATCCGGCCCGCCTGGTGCGCGGTCTCGCCGATGCCGTCGAGGCCGGCGGTACGCCTGTGTACGAGCAGACGCCCGTCACCGCGATCGAGCCGCGACGGGTGATCACGCCGCACGGGTCGGTTCGCGCCGACGTCGTCGTCCGCGCCACGGAGGGGTTCACGCCGCGACTGCCCGGTCAGCGGCGCGCTGTCGTGCCCGTCTACTCCTTGATGGTGGCGACCGAGCCGCTGCCCGACGACATCTGGGACACGATCGGTCTGGCCGAACGGGAGACGTTCAACGACCTGCGCCACCTCATCATCTACGGGCAGCGCACCGTCGACGGACGTATCGCCTTCGGCGGTCGCGGCGCCCCGTACCACTTCGGCTCCGCCGTGCGCGAGGGCTTCGACCGCTCCCCGAGGGTGTTCGGCGCTCTCCGTCGCACGCTCGTCGATCTGTTCCCCGTGCTCACCTCCGCCCGCTTCACGCACGCGTGGGGCGGCCCGCTCGCCATCCCGCGGGACTGGTGCGCCTCGGTGGGGTACGACAAGTCATCCGGGATGGCGTGGGCGGGTGGCTACGTGGGCGACGGCGTCAGCACGAGCAATCTCGCCGGTCGCACGCTCGCCGATCTCATCACCGGTCGCCAGTCAGACCTCGTCGCCCTCCCCTGGGTCGACCACCGTTCGCGGCAATGGGAGCCGGAGCCACTGCGCTGGTTGGGCATCAACATCGGGCTGGCGGGCGATGACGCTTGCCGACCACGAGGAACGCCTGACACGACGCAACAGCGTCCTCGCTCGCGTGATGGCGCCCTTGCTGGGCGGACACTGATCAGCGCGGTGCGGCCGGCGGCAAGGGACCGGTGCGGCGGTAGAGCTCCCAGTAGTCGTTCCCCTCGACGAGCTCGAAGGCGGAGGCGATCTCATCCCAATCCCGCTCCTCGTCAGCGGTACGTTGCGACGGAAGGGCAACGTACTCCACCGCCTCGGAACGCTCCTCGAGACGAGTGCCCTCTTTGCTCGCGTCCGGTCCGTAGAGGAGGATCCGGAACGGGTTGGGGAACTGGTAGACGACGGTGCGATGAGACAGGTGGGGCGCCAGGCGATAGTGCACCGAGAGTGCTGCGTCGGAGGGGATGTCGTCGAGGATCGCGCGCTGCGGCGACGGCGCTCGGGTGTGACGGCGGCCAATACGTGAGCTGACGGCGAGACCACGGAAGCGGACCCCAGAGGATCGACGCCCAGACCGACGTCGCCACGATCGCCAATATCGTGATCATGCGGACGCCGGTCACCCAATGCGGCAACGCCGTACACCGCGCCCAGCGTCAGTGCCGGCACGGCGATCAGCGAGTAGTGGAACTCCACCTGGTGTTGGTACCAGTACACCGACACGACGTTGGCGGCGAGGACGACGACGCTGATCGCGGCGATGGCCGGCCGCCGCACCGATGCCCACGCCGCAGGGAAGATCATCTGCCACAGGTACCAGGGGCGGTTCTCGGTGCGGAGGTACTCGAACAGCTCGCCGGGACGGTTGATCGCGGTGGTGACGAGCCCGGACACCCCGCCGAACGGGATGCGCCATGTGTTGCGCGTGGGCACGCCGATCAGAGCGCGCATGATGGCGAACATCGCGACGAGCATGAACCCGAGCGAGCCGAGGATCGTGATCAGCCCGATGCGACGGTCGCGGCGGAGTGCCACCCACACGCCGAGCGGCACGATCACGAGGGAGACGTCCTCCTTGACCAGCAGCGACAGCACCACGAAGACGGCGTACGTCCGCCACCGGCGGGAGAGCGCGGCCCAGATCGCCATGCCCACGAAGAAACCGAGGAACGAGTCTGGGTGGAAGTTCTCGAGGTTCGTCCATCCGACGGCCGGGTGGAGGAGGTACGCGCCCCCGAAGATCAGCGCGATCCACCCCGACTCCAATCGTTGGCGGGCATAGAGGAAGATCGGCACCGCGCCCGCCGCGATCACCGCTGACTGCACGAGCAGCAGGGAGCCGACGGACGGGGCGATCCAGTAGATCGGCACGAACAGCACCATCACGAACGACGTGTGGTCGCCGAACAGGTTGCGGCCCATCAGCGTGACGAACGGCGAGTGGAATCGGGACAGCAGCCACACGCCCTGGTCGTAGAGGCCGAGGTCGTAGCTCGACGTGCCGAGGCCGTTGTGGATCTCGATCGACTCGTGCGTGAAGTAGGCCGTCCAGATCACGAGCATCGCGATCAACGGCCACCACCAGACGTCGATCTCGGCCACGCGTCGGCGGAGGCGACTGAACGCCACGGCCGACCGCCGTGACGCCACCGCCTCGGCGGCGGTCATTCCGCTGGCGCCTCCGGACGGACGTCACGGGCCAATGCCGCCAGCACTCCGTTGACGAAGCGGCCACTGTCGTCGGTGGAATATCGCTTCGCCAGCTCCACCGCCTCGTCGATCGCGACGGCGATCGGCACGTCAGGCCGGGCGATGAGCTCGAACAGACCAAGACGGAGGACGTTCAGATCGAGGACGGGCATCCGCTCCAAGGTCCACCCCGTGGCGCGCTGGCGGATGCGGTCGTCGAGCTCCGTCATCCGCTCCGATACGCCGCGCACGAGCAGCACCGTCAACGGATCGGGCTCGATCAGCTGCACGTCGAGGACGTCGATCGGGTCGATCCGCTTCGACGCCGCCTCGTACAGCAGGTACAAGGCGCGCTCGCGCGCGTCGGAACGCGCGTCGGGCCGCCGGTTCATCATCTCACCGACCTCGAGCAGGGTGAGCCGCCGAAGCGGAGCGGGTCCCGTGGCGTAGCCACGGGGGGCGGAGGGCGGGGGTGGACAGGGAGGGGCGAGCTCGGCAGGCGAGACGAGCGACTTGCTCGCGAGTCGAGCACCGGAGACACATCACACGCGGGTGAGGTACTCGCCGCTGCGGGTGTCGACCTTGACGCGGTCGCCGACCTCGACGAACAGCGGCACCTGGAGCACCTTGCCGGTCTCCAGAGTGGCGGGCTTGCGGGCACCGGAGACGCGGTCGCCCTGCACACCCGGCTCGGTGTCGCGCGACGGCGAGCTCCACCGAGGCGGGGATCTCGACACTGATGATCTCGCCTTCGTACAGGGCGATCTGCGCCACCGCCTGTTCGACGAGGTACCCGGACGCCTCGCCGAGCGCCCCCGGCGCGACTTGGAGCTGCTCGTACGTGGACGTGTTCATGAACACGTAGTCGTCGCCGTCTCGATACAGGAACTGCATGTCCTGCTTGTTGACGATCGCCTGGTCGACCTTGACGCCGGCATTGAACGTCCGGTCGAGCACTGCTCCGGTGCGCACGTTGCGCAACTTCGTCCGCACGAACGCCCCACCCTTGCCCGGCTTCACGTGCTGGAAGTCGACCACCTGGAACAGGCCGTTGTCGAGGTTGAGCGTGATCCCGTTCTTCAGGTCGTTGGTCGTGATGGCAGGCATGGGTCGTCCTTCGGGAAGCTCGTGAGGTTGCGGAACCCGTCACTGGTGACCGTCACCAGGTCTTCGATACGGATGCCACCGAACCCAGAACGATAGACCCCTGGCTCGACCGTCACTACGTCCCCGACCGCGAGCTCGGCGGTCGAAACGGACATCAGGAACGGGTCCTCGTGGATGTCGAGGCCGACGCCGTGACCGGTGCCGTGCACGAACCACTCGCCCAGTCCCTCGTCGGTGAGCTTGCCGCGGCAAGCGTCGTCGACCTTCACCGCCTTGCGTCCGCCCCCGATCGCGGCGAGTCCCGCGAGCTGGGCATCGAGGACCGCGCGGTACTTGTCGAGCTGCTCGTCCGTCGGCTCGCCGATCACGAAGGTGCGTGTCATGTCGGAGTGATAGCCGTCGACGAGTGCGCCGACGTCGATGATCACGAGGTCGCCCTCGACGATCATCCGCGGCGCGGGGAGGTGGTGCGGGCGGGCACCGTGCTCCGGCCCGCTCGCCACGATGGTGTCGTAGCTCGGCCCGTCTGCGCCGAGACGGCGCATGCGGTAGTCGAGCTCGTCGCGGACGTCGGCCTCGGTCGGCTCGTCGGCGAGCATCGGCGCCACCGCGGTGAGCGCCGCGGTGGCGATGTCGGCGGCGAGCTCGATGCGGGCCAGCTCGCCGGCGTCCTTCGAGCCTGCGCAGTTCCTCGATCACACCACCGTCGGGTGTCAGTCCGATCTCCGCCGACAGCTCGGTCCACTGCCCGTGGCTGAGGTGGTTCGCCTCGGCGGCGACGGCCGCGTAGCCGGCGGTGACATCGACGAGGTGCTGGCGGATGGCCAGCGCGCCGTCTTGACCGACGAGGATCTGAGCATCGACGTTCGCCTTCTGCAGCTCCTCTCGGGCACGCTCGAGGTACCGCCCGTCGGTGGCAAGGATGAGACGATCCGAGGTGACCACGGCCCAGCCGTTGGATCCGGTGAAACCCGTCAGCCAGGCGAGGTTGCTGTGGTTGCGCACGAGCATCGCCTGGTGGCCGAGCATCTCCAGCTGGGCGCGTACGGCATCGACGCGGTCGACGAAGCGTCGATGTTGGGCAGGTCTGCTCTCACAGCGACTCCAGTGCCGCCCGCGTGGCGAGCTCGTAGCCGAGACGTCCGAGCCCGGCGATCGTGCCGGTGGCGACCGGTGCGACGACGCTGGTGTGCCGCCACGGCTCGCGAGCGTTGGGGTTGGAGATGTGCACTTCGATGATCGGACCGTCGAACGCGGCGAGCGCGTCGTGGAGGCTCCACGCATAGTGCGTGAACGCGCCGGGGTTGATGATGATCGCCACGTGCTGGCCGCGGGCCTGGTGGATCGTGTCGACGAGATCGCCCTCGTGGTTGGACTGGTAATCCTCGACGTTGACCCCAGCCGCAGCTGCCACCTCGCGGACCGCAGCGACGTAGTCGTCGAGGGTCTCCGGGCCATAAACCTCCGGCTCGCGTTCGCCGAGCAGGTTCAGGTTCGGACCATGGAGTAGCAGGAGGCTGGGCGTCACGGGGAGCCACCGTAGGCCCTCGGCCCACCGCGACGCACCCTTCGTCGCGGCATCGTCACAGAACTGACGTTTTCAGCGGCGAGCACTGCAGGAGGCGGAGGACGAGCGCTCGAACATGACGATCGTACGCCCGCGGCGGATCGATCATCCCTGCTCAGCGAGTGTTTCCAGCACCTGCTCCGGGTCGACGTCGTTGACGACCTCGACACCTGACGGACCGTCGAGCACGAACGTCAGTCCGTCGAGCGCCTTCTTGTCACGCCCCATCAGGGTGAGCAGATCACCGTGATCGAGGCCATCGGGCATCGCGCTCGTGCAGGCCGTAGACCTCGTCGACGACGTGCCGGTGGTAGTCGACGCGAGGTGTGTCGATGCGACCGAGCCGTCGCGCCAGGCGGGCGGCGAAGACGAGTCCGATCGCCACCGCCTCGCCGTGGGCGATGACATGGTCCGTCGCCGTCTCCAGCGCGTGGGCGAGCGTGTGCCCGTAGTTGAGCAGCGCCCGCCGGCCACCCTCTCGCTCATCGCTCGCCACGACCTCGGCCTTGATCTCGACGCAGCGGGCGACGCGTGACTCCAGGTCGAGGCCGTCGAGGTCGTCGCCGGTGAGGAAGTGGTATTTGGCCATCTCGCCGTACCCGCAGCGCAACTCGCGATCTGGCAACGTGCGCAGAGCGTCGAGATCGCAGATGACGGCGTGGGGCTGCCAGAACGCGCCGACGAGGTTCTTGCCTTCGGGAAGGTTCACACCCGTCTTGCCGCCGATGGCGGCGTCGACCATGCCGAGCAGCGTCGTCGAGACGTGGACGACAGGCACGCCTCGATGCCACGTCGACGCGGCGAAGCCGGCGACGTCGGTGACCATCCCTCCGCCGACGGCGACGATGGCGTCGTTTCGCGTCAGGCCGATACGGGCGAAGCCGCGGCAGAGGTCCTCGACCGTGGCGAGCGTCTTGGCCGCCTCGCCGTCCCCCACCTCGAGGCGCGTCGCCGGGCGACCGGGATCGATGTCGAGGGGGATCCCGGCCTGGGTCACCACGGCCACTCGCTGCGCCGTAGACGGGAGGAGCTCGGCGAGCCGGCTGCGCCCACCGGCGCCGACGACGACGGGGTACGACCGCTCTCCGAGTTCGGCACGGTGATCTCTCTCACCGCAGGATCGCTTCCACGATCTCGTTCACGGAGCGGTGGTCGACCGACACCACCGCATCGGCGACCTCTCGGTACAGCGCCTCGCGTTCCTGACGCATCCGCGGCCAGTGTGCTCAGCGGGATCGTCGTCGAGCAGACGGACGATGGGCACCGGACGTGACCCGGTCGACGAGCAGCTCCGGTGACGCGACGAGCCACACGACGCGTAGCGTCGGCATCGAGCAGCATCTTCGCGGTTGACGGGGTCGAGCACGACGCCGCCGGCGGCAGCGATCACCGTCGGCTGCTCGGCTCGCAGCGACTCCTGGAGCACATCCGTCTCCAAGCGCGCGAAACGCCGCCTCGCCGTCGTCGCGGAAGATCTCCCTCACCGTGCGGCCGGTGCGCCCGAGGATCGTGGCATCGGTGTCCACGAGTTGTCGCCCGAGACGCTCGGCGAGCGCCCGTCCAATCGGTCGACTTGCCGACGCCCATCAATCCGACCAGGACCAGGTGCCGGGGCGAGCCATCGTGCTCGTCACCCGACCACTCCACGTCGCTCACGGCCCCGCGTCGCGACAAGGTCGCCGTGAACGCCTCGGCGTTGCGCACGAACTCGTCCACCGTGTCACCACCGAACTTGCGCTGTGCCTCGGTGGCGAGGACGAGGGCGACCATCGTCTCGGCGACGACCCCCATCGCCGGTACCGCCGTGACGTCGGTGCGCTCCTTGAACGAGACCGTCGCCTCCTTGGTTGCCGTGTCGACGGTTTCCAGGGTCGGCCGGTTGAGCGTGGCCAGTGGCTTCATCGCCGCCCGCACGACGAGTAGCTCGCCGGTGGAGATGCCACCCTCGATGCCGCCGGCGAGTGCGGAGGTGCGGCGGTACTCCTCGGCAGAGGCGTCCCACACGATCGGGTCGTGGGCATCGCTCCCCCGCCGCGTAGCGACGTCGAAACCCTCGCCGATCTCGACGCCTTTCACGGCCTGAATGCTCATCACCGCCTGGGCGATGAGCGCGTCGAGCTTGCGATCCCAGTGGACGTGGCTGCCCAGTCCGACCGGAACGCCGTAAGCGAGCACCTCGGCGACGCCACCCAGGGAGTCGCCCTCCTTGCCGGCCGCCCTGATCTCGTCGATCATCGCCGCCTCCGGCGGCGCTGTCGAAGCAGCGCACGGCCGACGCATCGACGGCATCGAGATCGGTCGGCGTCCGGGCCGGGGTGTGGCCGCATCGACCGTCGCCGCGCCCATGCGAATGATGTGGGAGAGGATCGACACACCGAGCGGGGCCAGCAGCGCCTTCGCCACCGACGCCGGCGGCGACGCCGCGCCGCGGTCTCCCGGGCGCTCGCCCGCTCGAGGACATCGCGAGCATCGGTGAACCCGTACTTCTGCATGCCCGCCAGGTCGGCGTGGCCGGGCCGCGGAGCGGTGAGCGGAGCCTCCGTGCTGCCCCGGCGCGGGCGACATCTCGGCGTGCCACTTGTCGCTGCGGAACCACTCGGTGTTCTTGATCTCGATCGCCAGTGGCGAGCCGATCGTGCGTCCGTGGCGAACACCGCCGAGCAGCACGAGCTCGTCGACTTCGAAGCGCTGGCGGGGCCCACGCCCGTAGCCCGAGCCGGCGGCGCGCCATCTCGTCGCCGATCCCCTCGACGGTGAGCTGGAGCCCGGCCGGCAGACCCTCGACGATCACGACGAGCGCCTGCCCGTGCGACTCTCCAGCGGTCAGGAAGCGCAGCATCGGGGGACGAGGACTACCGGCCACTGCTCCACCAGCCGCTGCTCCACCACCGACGGTCAGGCGACGGCGGGCGAGCTCCGCCTCGGCGGCGGCGCGCAGCATGTTCGGGTTCGGCCGCCGCCCCGTCCACAGCGCCTGTTGCAGGACGGCCTGGTGGACGAGCATGCCCAGCCCGTCGACCGTCCTGCACCCGCAGCAGCGGCGGCGCTGCAACCAAGACGTGCGGAGCGGGTGGTAGACGAGGTCGGCGACCACCTGCTCGGGCCGCAGCAGGCCGGGATCAGCGGGCAGTTGGGACGTCCCCATGCCGACCGATGTCGCGTTGACCACGATGTCGGCGCTCCTCGATGTCGACGCGCGTGCCGACGCGTGCAATCGCTCGACGAGCGCGACGGCGTCGACAGCGCGTCGCTCGGTCCGGTTGACGACGCTGATGCTCGGCGGCGCCGGCGCGATCCGAGGGCGTCGATGACGCTGCGCGCCGCAGCGCCAGCGCCGAGCATGCACACCCGCGTCGCCCACCCACCTTCACGCCGTCCGCAGCCAAGGCTTCGACGAAGCCGTCTCCGTCGGTCGAATGGCCGGCCAGGGTCCCGCTCGTTTCGACGACGACGGTGTTGACGCTACGCAACGCCGACCGCCGACGGAGCCAGCTGGTCAACGGCGGCGGCGACCTCTTCTTTGTGCGGCGTCGTGACGGACAGGCCACCGATGCCGAGCGTGCGCATCGCCTGAAGGGCGAGTGCGGCCGCCTGCCGGGCGCGACGTCGAAGGCGACGTAGTGTCCACTCGAGACCAGCGGCGGCGAACGCGGCGTTGTGAATGGCAGGTGAGAGGCTGTGGGCGACCGGAGAGCCGATGAGGGCGGCAACCCTCACAGCACCCCGGCGGCAATTGCCTGTCGATGTTGGCCTGGTGCTGCCACTCCGTCGCGGCGAAGGCGTGGCGTCCGTCCTCGTCGGCCAGGACGTAGAACAGGTAGATGCACGGCTCGGGGGTGTGCCCGCTGCTCGCCGCGACCTCGCGGAGCTCGCACACAGATGGGTCGCCGGTCGCCGGATCAGGCGCCGGGTTGAGCGCAGCGCGGATCGAGTCGCGGCCGGGGTTGGCGATCGGCGTCGGCGGCAGTCCGGTGTGCAGTAGGTGTTGTACGGCGTGTCGATGTCGCGCAACACGTCGAACGGCGTTCGGATCCTGCTGGTAGTAGAGCGTGGCGTCGATCTGCAGAGGCATCCCTCGTGCGAGACGGTTGTAGATGACCCGGGCGATCTTCGGCCGATCCTCGGCCACCTTCGCCTCACGTTCGATCATCGAGGCGACCGTGAGCACCTCGTACGGAGTGCGACCGAGCCGGGTGGCGCCTTCGTCGATCCCTTCCTGGCTGGCGACACGCTCCATCAGGGCGAGCATTCGCAGGATGACCTGTGTCTCGTTCTCGCTGTTGGACACCTCGTAGGTGTCGGGGAACAGCAAGCCCTCCAGCGATGCCTGACCGGGGGGCCGCAGGAGCGGAGCGATCCGCTCGTCGCCGAGCACCGCCTCGTGGAAACCTCGCACTGTCATCCGCGGAGCGTCGTCCTGGCCAGGCGGCGCGGCGATCTGGGCGACGGTGAAGCCCTCGGGGAAGGTGACTTCGCTGTAGGTCTGCGACGGCGGTGTGCGGAAGCGGCCGACGATGTTGCCCATGTGGTCTCCAGGACGCATCTCGTAGTACCCGGGCGTCAGCTCGAGCCCACCGTGATGGTCGACGTACCAGCGGAACAGGCCGGGGTTCTCGATGATGCCCTCCGCGGCGAGTCGCTCGCTGATCGTTTCCATCGTGTCGCGACGACGGATGGTGAACGCCTTTGGCTCGGCGTCTTCCGTGACGCCCGGGTTGATCTCGTTGATGTACCACAGCCCGACGCCGCCGGCGATGAGGATGGCGACGATCGTCAGGCACAGGGCGACGTACGCCATCCACTTGAGAGCCGGGTCTGCCGCCGAATCGGCTCGACGACACCGATCACCTCCGGGTCGTCCCAGGGATCGGGACGCCAGTCGATGACCTCGGGATCGGCGACGTCGACCTCGCGACGAGATGTCGTCGAGGCGATGCTCATCCGCCGACGCTCGCCGCGACGAGAGTCGAGCAACGCCTGCAGCATGATCGCCGCCGCCACCTTGTCGACGACCCGGCGCCGGTCCTCGCCCCGCACGACCCCTTCGAGAAGGCTGCGCTCGGCGCTCACCGTGGTGAACCGCTCGTCGTACGTCTCGACCGGCACGCCGACGACGTTACCGATCTGCGACGTCTCGTCGATGGCACGTCGGGCCGCCGGACCGACGCCGCCGTCGAGCGACAGTGGAAGGCCGACCACCACGAGCTCGACCTCGTGCTCTCGCACGAGGGCCGCCAGCCGTCGGTGGTCGTGGTCGGCGGGATCGGCTGCGGGCGACGACACACAGCGGCGACGCGACCGTGCCGGTGGTGTCGCTGACGGCGACCCCGATCCGTTCGATCCGAGATCGATGCCGAGCGCGCGCATTCAGCTCGTGACAGCGGCGACCGCGTCACTGATCGCGGCGAGCGCGTTCGTCGATGCCGGCGGGGTTCTTGCCTCCGGCGGTGGCGATGTCGCCCTTTCCGCCTCCGCCGCCGCCGACAGCCCTGGCGGCGTCACGGATCAGATCGGCGGCGAGCGATGCCGGCGGCCGGCCGCACGGCGGCGACCAACGACACGCCGCCGGTCGGTGTCTCACCGACGAGGCCGCGATGTCCATGCCCGGCTGTTCGCGGATGGCGATCGCGAAGTTGGCGGAGTTCAGCTCGGCGCGAGCCCGTCGACACGAGCGATCACCGATGCCGTCGGTCAGCGGCCGCGGCAATTCGCCGGCCCGGCCCTGCGACACCTGGGCGCGGCAGCGTCTTCACCTCGTCCTGCAGCGTCTTCACCTCGTCGAGCTTGCGCTGGACGCCGGCGAGCACGTCGTCGGTGCGCAGTCCCGACGAGCCGCGCCGTCTCCGCCAGAACCTGTTCGTCGCGCTGCAGAAGGGCGACGCTGTTGGATCCGGTGACGGCCTCGATGCGGCGCAGGTTGGATCCGATCGACGACTCACTGACGATCTTGATCGTGCCGATGTCGCCGGTCGCCCGCACGTGCGTGCCGCCGCAGAGCTCGATCGAGCGTCCCGCTTCGAGCACGCGGACCATGTCGCCGTACTTGTCGCCGAAGAACGCCGAGCGCGCCGAGCGCCTCGGCCTCGTCCTTCGTCGTCTCGAACGCCCGGACCGGCGTGTTCGCCAGTGTCTCCGCATTGGCGATGCGCTCGATCTCGGCGATCTGCTCGTCGCTGACCGGCTCGTAGTGCGAGAAGTCGAAGCGCAAGCGGTCGGGACCGACCTCGCGATCCGGCCTGCTTGACGTGCTCGCCGAGCACCGTCCGCAGGGCGTGGTGGACGATGTGCGTGCCCGTGTGGTTGCGCCGGATCGCGTCGCGCCGAGCGACATCGATGCTCGCCGTCGCCGGTCTGACCAGGGCTGAGGATGCCCTCGGTGATGCGCGCCACGTGGCGGCGCAGGTTGGGCAGGGCGAAGGTCGTGTCGATCACCTCGGCGCGGCCGGTATCGGTGCTGATCGTGCCCGTGTCGCCGACCTGACCGCCGCTTATCGCATAGAACGGCGTGCGGTCGAGAAAGATCTCGACGGTGCCGTCGTCGGCGTCGAGCACGGCGAGCACGCGGGCATCGCCCTCGGTGTTCGTGTACCCGGTGAAATCGGTGACGCCGAACTGCTCGACGATCTCGCGGTAGTCGTCGACTCCGGGCGTCGCCGCTGTCGGTGTGGCGGGCCGCCTTCGCCCGCTGGCGCTGCAACGACATCTCGTGCTCGAAGCCCGCCGAGGTCGACATCAGTCCCCCGCTCGGCGGCGATCTCCTGGGTGAGCTCGAGGGGAAAGCCGAACGTGTCGTGGAGCGTGAACGCGGCGGTTGCCGGACAGACCGTCGGAGCCCGCGCCAACTCGTCGTCGAGCATCGGCAACCCGTTGCGCAGCGTGTGGCGGAACCGATCCTCCTCGTTGCTGATCACGCCGGTGATGAAGTCGCGTTGCTTGGCGACGTCGGGATAGGCGTTGCCCATGATGTCGATGGCGAGGTCGGTGAGGCGACGGCATGACCAGCTTGTCGGTGCCGAGCAGGTAGGCGTAGCGCACCGCGCGGCGGATGATCCGTCGCAGCACGTAACCCCGAGCCTCGTTGCTGGGGAACACGCCGTCGCCGACGAGCATCGCCGAGGAC
Organism: uncultured Acidimicrobiia bacterium; assembly: GCA_963830025.1. Classification (GTDB taxonomy): domain Bacteria; phylum Actinomycetota; class Acidimicrobiia; order Acidimicrobiales; family Ilumatobacteraceae; genus CAWHLC01. The sequence continues at coordinate 684,932 of CAWHLC010000013.1, read as the reverse complement.
CGGGCGTGCTCGGCGAGGACACGGATGGCGAAGCTGTCGCGATCGTCGTAGTCGCCCGGCGTGTAGGTGCGACCGGTGAGCATACCCGCTTCGTCGATGAGCGGCCGCATCAGATCGGTCTCCCAGACGCCTTCCACCCCCTGCAGCAGGCACAGCAGCCGCTCGAGACCGGCGCCCGTATCGATGTTCTTCTTCGGCAACGGCGTGCGGTTGCCGGTGCGTCCTGGTTGTACTGCATGAAGACGAGGTTCCAGAACTCCATGAACCGTTCGCCCTTGGGATCGGCCAGCGGGCCGCCGTCGGCCCCGAAGCTGGGGCCACGGTCGAGGTGGAGCTCGCTGCACGGGCCGCAGGGTCCCGTGTCGCCCATCTGCCAGAAGTTGTCCTTGTCGCCGAGCCGCTGGATCCGCTCCATCGGGATGCCGACGGCGTCGTGCCAGATCTGCTCCGCCTCGTCGTCGCTCTCGTGGACCGTGATCCAGATGCGGTCGCCGTCGAAACCGAGCACCTCGGTGGTGAACTCCCATGCCCAGGGGATCGCGTCAGCCTTGAAGTAGTCGCCGAAGCTCCAGTTGCCGAGCATCTCGAAGAACACCAGGTGGCGGGCGGTGCGACCGACGTCGTCGAGGTCGTTGTGCTTCCCCCCGGCGCGCACGCACTTCTGCGCATCGGTCGCCCGCTTGAACGGGGGCACCTCGTCGCCGACGAAATACGGCTTGAACGGCACCATCCCGGCGACGGTGAACAGCACCGTCGGGTCGTGCGGGATCAGACTCGCCGACGGCACCACCGTGTGATCGCGAGCGGCGAAGAAGTCGCGGAACGTGTCGCGGAGTTGATCGGCCGTCTGGGGCACGGTCGGCGGCGATGTCGGATGGGCCATACGCTGGTTGAGCCTACCGGTAGGCGGTTCCGACGCCCGTGGGGGAAACAGCCTCCACCATCGCTGGCTGTCCTGTCCCGATTCGCCCATAGGATCGCCGGCGACGATGGATGACGACCCGCGCCAATGGATCAGCTTCGAGGATCCCGACGAGCAGCGCACGTGGCTGTTCGACGCCACCTTCCTCCGTTCGAACTATCGCTGCATCTGGGGTGAGGGCTGCCAGGGGATCCTCGACGCTCCTGCCGCCGAGCTCGAGGAGGGGTGCTGCAGCTACGGAGCCCACTTCGTCGACGACGACGACGTCGCCACTGTGGTACGCGCCTTCGTGCGACTCACGCCGGACCATGATGCAGTTCCACCAGGAGGCCGTCGAGGACGGGTTTCTCGCTCCGGCGTCCGACGGCGGCTCCGAGGAGGAGCACGTGTCGGTCAGCCGCCTCGTCGACGACGCGTGCATCTTCCTCAACCGCCCCGGGTTTGCCGGTGGCGCGGGTGTGCGCTCCACATCGGGGCGCTCGCGGCCGGAGAACGGCCGCTGGACTGGAAGCCGAACGTGTGCTGGCAGTTGCCACTCCGGCTGGAGCACGCCACCGACGAGAACGGGCACGTGATCTCCCGTCTACGCGACTGGAAGCGCCGCGACTGGGGCGAGGGCGGCAAGGAGTTCGCCTGGTGGTGCACCGAGGCACCGGAGGCGTTCGTCGGCGACCGGCCTGTGTACCTCAGTCGGCGCGCGACGAGATCATCGAACTCGTGGGCGAGCGGATCTACGACCGAATGGTGGATCTGCTCGATGAGTCCGAGTGGGTGTCGCTCCCCCACCCGGCAGTTCGTCAGCCTGCTCGGTCGTCCTGATCGGTGTCGTCGTCATCAAACGTGACGCCGTACTTCTCCGCCGAGGGCGGCGTACTCGTCATCATCTTCGGACGGACGTGACCGATCACCGAAGCCCAGGTCGAACGCCCCTGGACCGGACTGTTTCAACTTGCGCGCTTCTTCGAAACGGCGATGACGACCCTTCTTCACGATAGGGCTCCCAAGAGTTAGAGAACTGACATTGCCGCCCACTCTACCGGCCGTACGGCCCGTTTACCTGCGGATTCGTGACGCACGTGGCACGAATGCCGTGTGACCTCCCTCACCGGCCGGACAGCGGCCATCCTCAACCAAAAGGGCCGTGTCGGCAAGACCACCACGACGCTCGGGCTCGCTTCGGCGGCCAATGCCGCAGGTCATCGGGTGCCGGCGCTGACCAGGTCAGACGGCAGCGTCGTCTTCGGCGACGTCCATCAGGCGGAGACGTCCCGACTTGTCGAAGGTGAGCCCGGCGTGTCCGGTGACCAGCCGTTTGATCGCCTCCCCGATCAGCTCGGCGCGCCAACCGTGGGCCAGCCGGGCGTCGGGGCGATCGGCGAGCAACGCCGTGATGTCGGCCCGCGTGGCGAGCATCGCCGTATCGATCCGCTCGTCGCGGGCGACCTGACTGACCCACGCCGACACCAGCGTGATCGCAGGGCGCAACGAGCGGTCGAGATCGCTCTCTCCGCGTGGAACGTCGGGCGGCGCCGACGTCGCGCCCGGCAGCTACCGCCTCGAGCAAGGCGTCAGCCGTGCGCCCGGAACGTGGCGGGAATCGATGCCACGCGCCTGCGACAGCTCGTCGAGGTTGCTCGGCTGCCGCTGAGCCACTCCGAGCACGGCCAGATCGGGCAGCACCTGGCGCACGGGTAGATCGACTTCCATCGCCCGCCGCTCCCGCCAGGCTGCAACCGCTTGGGCCACGGCCCGGGCACGAGGACGCAGCGAGCGAGCATCCTTGAGCCGCATCCAGGCGTCATCCGGCGTGGTGCCGGACGCCGGCCGTGTACGCAGCTCTTCGCACGCTTCAGCGACCCAGTCGCTGCGACCGAAGCGTTCGGTCGCTGCGGCGAGCTTGTCGTGTAACTCGAGCAGGTGAACGACGTCGGCCGCCGCGTACGCGCACTGCGCCGACGTGAGCGGCCGGCGCATCCAGTCGGTGAGGCGGTCGCCCTTGGTGAGCTTGACGCCCAGCTCGCCCTCGACCAACGCCGAGAGCGACGGCGTGCCGTAGCCGATGAAGCCAGCGGCCAGCTGCGTGTCGTACAGCCGACCGGGATCGCCCCGACGGAGTGGGTGAGCACGTCGATGTCCTGCTGCGCAGCGTGCACGACGGCGATCGCCTCGCTCTCGAACAGGCGACGCAGCTCGGTGACGTCGACGGCGAGCGGGTCGACGAGAGCGATGTCGTCGGTCGTCGCGAACTGCACGAGCGCCAGTTGGGGGAAGAAGGTCCGCTCGCGGTGGAACTCGGTGTCGAGCGCGTACCGAGGCTCCCCGACGAGGACATCGACGAGCGCGACGAAGTCGTCGTCGCGGTCGATCCATCGCACCGTCGGGGCCGGTCACAGCTCGAGGTCGCGACCTGACGCCGCCCAGGCGCCTGTACCCCCGACCACGTTGATCGCGGAGATGCCCTGCTCGTCGAGGTACTCGCACGCTCGCATGCTGCGGCCGCCGGACTTGCAGATGACGAACGTGTCACCGTCACCGCCAAAGGCGTCGAGGTTGTCGGGGACCGTGCCCAACGGAATCAGCACTGCGCCGGGAACGTGGCCTGCCTCGTACTCGTCGGGCTCGCGGACGTCGATCAAACGCCCGCCTTCAGCGAGCCGTGCGTCGAGCTCCTCGACCGTGATCTCCTCGATCGCCATGGCTCGTAACCTAGCGGTCCGCTCGCCCGCGCACGGGTTGGAACCGGCGACGGCGCTCGCCACTCAGCGTTCCAGGTCGCCGGGCGAATTCACGTTGACGAGGACGTCTTCGTCGAGGTCGCAGTCGACAACGGTGATCGAGTCCTCCTCGACGAGCCGCATCAGGCGCCGCTCGCCGCGACTGAACAGCACGGTCGCGGCCTCCAGCGCGGCCGGCGAGCATCGCATCAGGCTGGGGTGGCGTCGCGCCGCTCGGGCGACGACGAGATCGGCCGCCGGGTCGACCGCGAGGAGACGGGAGACACTCGATGCGTCGAGCCGGCCGAGGTCGCAGGCGGCGACGACCATCGCCGGCGTGGCGCTGTCGAGCAGGATCGACCCTGCCGTCACGACCGCGCCGAGCGGACCCTCCCCCGGCCAGCGATCGTCGATCACGTCGAGGCCGAGGGCCGCCAGATCCTCCCGGGGACCGCCAACGGCGACCACCGGAGCGCACCCGGCGTCGCGCAACGCTGCGGCGACGCGACTCCCGAGCGCCTCTCCCCGGTACTCGACGAACGGCTTCCGGCCGCCCATCCTGCGGCCGGCGCCACCCGTCAAGACGGCGCCGGCGACGGACCCCACGGGCCCTGGGGATCGAGCTGGATGAGGAACGTCGAGCATCGCTCCGCCTCGTCGCTCTCCCCGATCGCGACGGCGCTGTCACGGAGACCGCGCAAGGCGCGCGAAGAAGCCACGATTGGAGGCCTCGGACCAGCGCACGTAGCCCGATCCACGCCAGCCGGCGGCGCGGAAGCGCATCGAGCCCGCGGTGATAGCCGACGCGGTAGTACGCGTAGCGCTCCACCGGGTCGCGTCCGAGGTCGCCAAGGGTCGCCCACGCGTCGAGGAATCGTGGCCAGCGGGCAGCGACATCGGCGACGAGCCGGCGGCGGTCCGACTCGCTTGCAGAGGCCGCCGCGGCGAGCGCGTCGGCGGCAGCCCGATCGGGCAACGGGAGCACGGTCGACGGCAATCCCGGGCTGAAACCGACGGGTTGATCACTCATGGCCTCGATTGTGGCACGCGAGCTGCGGTGGACTCAGGACTCCGCTCGCCTGGTGACGAACTCCTTGATCACGTCGGCCACCGCGTCGGGTTGTGTGTTCGGCCCGAAGTGAGCGGCGTCCTCGATCTCCACCAACTCGGCGTCCGCCGACCGTCGCCGCCAAGACGTCTGACCCCTTGCGATGGTGTTCGGCGCCGCGCTCGCCGCGGAGGACCAACAGCGGCGCGGAGATCTGCTCCGGGGTCCACGGCGCGCGGGAGCTGGAGATCGGTGAGCTCGTCGATCATCGCGTGCCCTTCGTCGCGACGGGCCGTGCGAGTGCGCTGCGGAAGCCGCTCCCAGCGCTGATCGCCGATGAGCCGGCGCATGAACCGCTCCGCGGCGTCGGCGGGGTCGTGGGTCGTCAGCGCCGATCCGCCGGCCGTCGTCGACGGCCACCAGTCGAGCCACGACATCGGCGTCTCGTACACGACGACGGCCCGTACCATCTCGGGCGAGCGAGCCGCATGAGCAAGGGCGACGTTGCCGCCGTAGCTGTGCCCGATCAACACCGCCCGCTGTCCATCGAGGAGCGTTGCCAGATCGGCAACGTGCTGGTCCATCCCGAACGGACCCGGGATGCGGCCGGCTGCGTCCGTAGCCGCGACGGTCGTAGCGCAGCACGTGATAGGTGTCGTCGAGACGCCGCGACAACTTGAGCATGCCGGCCGATCGATCCATCGAACCGTGGATCAACACGGCCAGCGGGGATCGCCGGGTCGCCCGCCGTCTCGGACCACACGCCATCGGTCTTCACGGTGGCGGTGCCCGTTCTCGCCGTCATGCCTCGGGCACCTGAGCACGATGCGCAGTACGTCGGCCGACCAGTCAGGCGGCCCCGCCAGGAGCACCGGCCAGCACCGATGACGAGATCGCCGCCGCCGGACGAGGCCGCGCGGCGAGCGGTGCGCTCGATAGCGACAGCGATCATCTCGTCAGTCGATTCGTACACGATCGACGCGGACCGGGATCGACGCCCCAGGTGAGCTGCATCGCATTGACGGCTACGGGGATCCGGGGAGAGCCCGACCAGTCAGCGCCTCCTGGGCGGAACCGAGCCATTGCCCTCACCGTACGCCCAGACCGTGTACAGCACAGGATCGCTGCGACGTCGACGTCACGGGCCGCCTGCCAGGCGGCATGGCTCATTGCCGCCGCCGTGCGCTGCCGGCATCGGCTGGGCACGCTCGCCGTTCGACGCGGGCGAGGCGTTCCGCCCATCGTTCGTAGTTCGCCTCGCGCTCGGCGTTCTCGGCGATGCGAGCCATCGTGGTGACGACGTTCACCGGATCGTGCCCGATCGCCGTCTCGCCCGACAGCATCAGCGCATCGGTGCCATCGAACACGGCATTGGCGACATCACTCACCTCGGCCCGGGTGGGCGCCGGGCGAGTCGATCATCGATTCCAGCATCTGCGTCGCCGTGATCACCGGGACGCCCCATTCCACGCAGCTGACGGATGATGCGCTTCTGGAGGCTGGGGCACTTCCTCCAACGGGAAGTCGATGCCGAGGTCGCCGCGGGCCACCATCACGGCGTCGGCCGCATCGATGATCGGCGGGCAGATCGGCGAGCGCTGCACGGGTCTCGATCTTGGCGACGAGCCGAGCTCGAGTTGCCGACGACGGCGCGCACTGCATCCACATCGGCGTCGACGCCGGACGAACGACACGGCGACGTAGTCGACCTCGGCCGCGGCGGCGGCCTCGGCGAGCTCGAGGTCGTGCGCCGTCGGCGCCGAGAGCTGGAGACCCTCGCAGGCGAGATGGACGCCGGGCCTGCCTCTGGATGGATGCCACCGGAACGAACGCTCGGCGACGGCGCCCTGCGGTACATCGACGGCTCGTCGACCTCGAGCGTGATCGCCCCATCACCGACGATCACTCGGTCACCCGACGGCGAGATCCTCGAGCAGGCGGCTCGTAGTCGACCGTGATCGTTCCTCGCATCGGACGGTCCATCGCCGCCGACGAGCGTGACGATCCGGTCGCCGGCGGCGAGCAGCAGGCCCGCCATCCGGGCAGCGTCCCGGCACGGATCTTCGGGCCAGGCAGGTCGGCCAGCACGGCCACAGCCCGACCCATCTCGGCGGCGATCCTGACGCACGCAGCGCAGAGGCGCCCGAGGTGCTCCTCGATGGGACCGTGGCTGACAAGTTGAGGCGCATCGACATCGACACCCGCCGTGAATCAGTTGTCGCAGCACTGTCGGAGTCGACTCGCTCGCCGGTCCGAGCGTGGCAACGATCTTCGTGCGGCGAGTCATAGGTGCTTATCTAGTTCATCGATGGACACCGCACTGGCAGATCTGCAGAACTACCTCGACGGGTCGCCCTCGCCGTGGCACGCCGTCGCGTCGGCTGCCGGCCTGCTCGACGCGGCGGGATTCGTCCGGCTCGACGAGAACGTGCGGTGGGACGACGCCCCGCCTGCCGGTTACGTCGAGCGCGGTGGTGCGCTCGTCGCCTGGCGCCAGCCGAGCGTCCTGCCCACGCACTTCCGCCTCGTTGGTGCGCACACCGATTCACCGGTGCTCCACGTCAAGCCGCGCCCTGATTCGGCGGGCGTCGGTGGGTGGCGTCAACTCGCCGTCGAGGTCTACGGGGGCATCCTCAACAACTCGTGGCTCGATCGCGACCTCAGCATCGCCGGTCGGGTCGTGTTCGCGGATGGTACGAACGCGTTGGTCGACGTCGGCGATCCGGTCGCGCGTGTCCCCCAGTTGGCGATCCATCTCGACCGCGGCGTCAACGAGAAGGGGCTCGTGCTCGACCCCCAGGCTCACCTCGCTCCGGTGTGGGGTCTCGGCGATGCCACGACGGACGGCTTCGCCCGGTGGTTGGCGGCGCGCGCCGGCACCGAGACTCCCGCGTGGTGGGAGCTGTGCCTCTACGACGTCCAGCGGTCCGCGCTACTGGGCAGCGAGCGAGAGCTGTTGGCGAGTGGGCGGATCGACAACCAGGTGTCCTGCTGGGCGGCGGTCACCGCACTCGTCGCCGCCGAAGCCGGCATCGACCACACCGCCGTCATCGCTCTCTTCGACCACGAGGAGGTGGGCTCGTCGAGCACGACCGGCGCCGGTGGACCCCTTCTCGAAGCGGTGCTCGACCGGCTCGTCGCCGCCGCCGGTGGTGACGTCGACGATCGCCGCCGGCTCGCCGCATCGTCGTCGTGCATCTCCGCCGACGGCGCTCACGCCGTGCACCCGAACTACCCGGAACGCCACGATCCGGCTCACTTCCCGACGATCAACGCCGGACCCGTGATCAAGATCAACTCCAACCAGCGATACGCGACATCCGCCGACACAGCACAGCTGTTCACCCGCGCCTGTCACTCCGCTGGCTGTGACACACAAGTCTTCGTGTCCCGCAACAACATGCCGTGTGGCTCGACGATCGGTCCGATCAGCGCTACCCGCCTCGGCATCGCCACCGTCGACGTCGGTGTGCCTCAGCTGTCGATGCACTCCGCCCGCGAGTTGTGCGGCACCCTCGACCCGGTCTGGCTCCGCGACGCGCTGGGCGCCTACTTCAGCGGCGTCTGATCTCGACGGAGCTCCTGTCACATCTCGTCGGGGCGGGCGACACCACGTGCCTCGAGGCGTCTCCACGCCTCGTCGAACAGATCCTGCAGCGCAGTGTGCAGTTCGGAGGTGGTCTTGCGGACGGCCGCGCGGCTCACGGTGCCGGAGTCCGAGGGTGGCACGACGATCGGCTTGCCGATCACGATGTGCACCTTCGCCGGATGGAGGAACTTGGCTCCCTTCGGCATCACCCGTTCGGTGCCGGCGATGCCGACCGGCACGATGGGCACACCAGCTCGAGCGGCGACGTACGCGGCGCCGTCGAACAGGGGTTGCACCACGGGACCGGTCTTGCGTTCGCCTTCCGGGTAGAGCACGAGCGGCTCGCCGCCTTCGAGCACCTCGATGCAGCGCCGCAACGCTTCGCGATCAGCCGTGCCGCGTGTGACGGGGAACGCGCCGAGCGCGGAGATGAGCCAGCCCTTCCAGCGCTTCTGCCACAACGTGTCCTTGCCCATGAACCGCAGCCGGCGCCGGGTGAGCACAGCGACCCCGCCGGTGTCGACGTACGAGCGGTGGACCGGAGCCACGACGTATGCCCCGTCTGCGGGGGATGTGCTCGCGACCGTCCGCTCGCAAGCGGACGTAGACACGGGTGAATCCGGCGACTAACGCTCGCGCGAAGCCGTAGAGCACACGCCCGGCGAATCCGCGCCCGGCGAGGTGGGACTTGACGTTACTCACGGCCTCCCCCTTGGTCGTGTGGTGGCAGCATCTCGACGATCTCGTCGACGATGTCGTCGACGGGACGATCACTCGTGTCGATCAGCGTTGCGCCCTGTGGTTCGCGGAGCGGGCTGTCGGCGCGGGACGAGTCGAGGCGATCGCGCTCGATGATCGACGACTCGACCTCGACGACGTCCCCGCCGATGTCGCCCACCCGGCGTTGCGCCCGGACGCGTGGTGAGGCGGTGATGTACAGCTTCAGCGCGGCATCGGGGAACACCACCGATCCGATGTCGCGACCCTCGATCACTCCGCCACCGTGGTCGCCCGCCCACTGCCGCTGGCGGGCGACGAGCTCGGCGCGCACCGCGCTGTTGGCAGCGACCACGCTGACCGCGGCCGTGACCTCCCGTCCGCGAATCTCGCTCGTCGCGTCGTCGCCGTCGACGAGCACGATCCTGTCGTCCACCACCAGGTCGAGGGTGGGCAGGATCGCCGCCACCGCTTCGTCGTCGTGCACGTCGATGCCGCGGTTGAGCGCGGCCAACGTGACGCCCCGGTACATCGCCCCCGTGTCGAGGTACTCGAGCCCGAGACGCTTCGCCAGTGCCCTGCCGACAGTGCTCTTCCCCGCTCCCGCCGGGCCGTCGATGGCAACGATCAACATCGTGCCGCACCCGTCACCAGGACGTCCCCACAGGACGCCCTTCGTCGTAGCCGGCGTGGCTCTGCACGCCGACGACAGCACGGTCGTGGAACTCGCTCGATCGTCGCCGCACCGGCGTATGTGCACGACGAGCGGAGCCCGGCGACGATCTGATCGATGATGTCCTCGACGCCCGGCCGCTCGGCGTCGAGGTACATCCGCGAGGTGCTGATGCCCTCCTCGAACAACTCCTTCGTAGCCCGGGTGAGGTCGGATTCGGTGCGGGTGCGGTTCTTGACCGCCCGGTTCGACGCCATGCCGAAGCTCTCCTTGTAGAGCCGCCCCTCCGGGTCGCGCAACGTGTCCGCAGCGGACTCGTACGTGCCGGCTAGCCACGACCCGAACATCACGTTGGCGGCGCCGCCCGCCAGAGCCAGGGCGACGTCGCGAGGGAACCGAACGCCGCCGTCCGCCCAGATGTGCTGGCCGGTGCGCCGCGCTTCGTCCGAGCATTCCACCACGGCGGAGAACTGCGGCCTGCCGACGCCCGTCATCATCCGCGTGGTGCACATCGCTCCCGGCCCGACACCGACCTTCACGATGTCGGCGCCGGCGTCGAGGAGCTGTCGCGTTCCACCGGCCGTGACGACGTTGCCGGCGACGATCGGGACGCCCGACGCCTGGCTGCGCACTGCCTCGACGGCGGCGAGCATTCGTGTCTGGTGTCCGTGGGCGGTGTCGATGACGAGAACATCGACACCGAGCTCGGCGAGCCGCTTCGCCCGATCGGCGGGCTCGCCGTTGATTCCCACGGCGACGGCGAGCATCAGCGCGCCGTTGCGATCAACGGCCGGTTTGTAGATCGTCGACCGCAGCGCGCCTCGCCGTGTCATCACCCCGAGGAGGCGACCGTCGTTGTCGACCACGGGTGCGGTGGCGTTGCGTTGGTGGGAGAGCTGCTCGAAGATCGCCGCCGATTCGGTGCCGTCGACGACTGTGTCGAACTCTCGACTCATCACCGCGTGGAGCTGCGTGAAGCGGTCGAAACCGGCGGCGTCGGCTTCGGCGAACAGTCCGATCGGTCGCTCGTCGTCGTCGACGACGACTACGGCGCCGTGCGCTCGCTTGTGCACGAGGTTGACGGCATCGCCGATCGTGTCGTGCGGCGACAGCGTGATGGGCGTCTCGTACACCGGGTGGCGCGACTTCACGTAGTCGACCACCGATGCGATCACGTCGAGGGGGATGTCCTGCGGAAGAACCGTGAGGCCACCGCGCCGAGCGACCGTCTCGGCCATGCGTCGGCCTGCCACGGCGGTCATGTTGGAGACGACCACTGGGATGTGGGTACCCAGCCCGTCGGGTGTCGACAGGTCGACATCGAGCCGCGACGCCACCTCGGAGAGGCTCGGCACCATGAACACGTCGTTGTACGTGAGGTCGTGGCCCGGGTCGGGGTGAAGCATTCGCACGGAGGCACAGGCTACCGATCCCGTCGATCCCGCCCGTGGGCTGACCGTGGTCACGAAATGGAAGGGCGAGTTGCCGTGGGGAGAGCGAAACTGACGGGATGTCGCCGATCGAGACGGGCTCGTCGCCGTACGCCGCGTTCATCGCCGGGCTCCCCAAGGCGGAGTTGCACGTGCATCACGTGGGGTCCGTGTCGCCGCGCATCGTTGCCGAGCTCGCCGCCCGCCATCCAGACAGTCGGGTGCCCGCCGATCCCGCCCGACTCGCCGAGTACTTCACGTTCCGCGACTTCGCCCATTTCGTCGAGCTCTACCTGAGCGTGGTCGACCTCATCCGCGGCCCGGAGGACGTGCGTCTCATCACCTACGAGATCGCCAGGGAGATGGCGGCGCAGAACATCCGCTACGCCGAATTGACCGTCACGCCGTACTCGTCGACGTCCCGTGGCATCCCCGTCGAGGCGTTCGTCGAAGCGATCGAGGACGGCCGCGTGGCGGCCGAGCGCGACCACACGGTCACTCTGCGCTGGATCTTCGACATTCCCGGCGAGCTGGGCCTGCCCGCCGCGGAAGAGACGGTCCGCATCGCCGTCGACCACGGTCCCGATGCCCTGGTCGCCTTCGGTCTCGGCGGGCCGGAGATCGGTGTCCCTCGTCCCCAGTTCAAGGACGTCTTCGACCGCGCCCGGGCAGCGGGCCTACCGAGCGTGCCCCACGCCGGCGAGACGACCGGACCGGGCACCGTGTGGGACGCCCTCCGCGAGCTCGGCGCCGTCCGAATCGGCCACGGGACGTCGTCGACGCAGGACGCGGCGCTGCTCGCCCACCTCGCCGAGCGGGGCATCCCCCTCGAGGTCTGCCCGACATCGAACGTGGCGACTCGGGCTGTGGACCACCTCGACGCGCATCCGCTCCGGCAGATGGTGGAGGCAGGCGTGACGGTCACGATCAACACCGACGATCCCCCGATGTTCGGGACCACCCTCAACCGCGAGTACGAGATCGCCGCCAAGCTGCTCGACCTCGACGAGACCGGGATCGCCGCCCTCAGCAGCGCCGCCGTCACCGCCTCGTTCCTCCCGGTCGAGGCGAAGTCCGAGCTGCTCGCCGAGATCACCGCCTACCTCTCCGCGCAGGTCGACAGTCCCACTTAGGGTGGCGGGATCGACGCGTGTACACCGCCAGTCATCCATGATCCGGCCGCAGCGGCGCGCCTGATCGCTGCAGGAGGGCTGGTGGCGATGCCGACCGAAACTGTCTACGGGCTCGCCGCCGACGCCGAGAACGAGGATGCCGTCGGACGCGTCTTCAGCGTGAAAGGCCGACCCCACGACCATCCGTTGATCGTCCACGTCGCCTCGTTCGAGCACCTCACAGGGTGGGTCGACGACGTCCCGGCAGTCGCCGCGCTGCTGGCAGACGCATGCTGGCCGGGACCGCTCACGTTGCTGCTCGACCGCGGCCATCGAGTACTCGATGTCGTCACCGGCGGACGCCACACCGTAGCCGTGCGTGTGCCCGCCCACCCACTCACGACAGCGATGCTCGAGTCGTTCGGTGGAGGTGTCGTCGCACCGTCGGCCAACCGCTTCGGCCAGGTCAGCCCGACCCGAGCGGCACACGTGCTCGACGACCTCGCCGGCTTGCTCGATCCCGCGCGCGACGCGATCCTCGACGGTGGCGAGAGCCCGGTCGGCGTCGAGAGCACGATCGTCGACTGCACGGTCGATCCGCCCCAGATCCTCCGCCCAGGCGGCATATCCAGCGAGGACATCGAGGCGCTCGTCGGCGACCTCGCCTCCGCGCAGTGGGCCCGCTCGAGCGAGTGGAATGCTCCCCTCCCACTACGCGCCGCGGGCGCATGTGGAGCTCGTCGATGATCTCGCCTCCGCGGCGGCTCGCGTCGCAGACCTCCGCCGCGACGGCGTCGACGCCGTGGCCCTGCACGAAGCGGACCTGGTCGAGTACGCCCGCACCCTCTACGCCAGATTGCGTCAGGCCGACGCCGAGAACCGGGCAGTGGTCGTTGCCGTCCGGCCGCCAGCGGAGGGCCTTGGCCACGCGATCGGCGACCGCCTCACGAAGGCAGCGGCCACTCGGCCTCGTTGATCGCCACGATCCACACGTCACGGACAGCCTCCACCGTCGGGGGGTCGCCGACGCCGAATGCACCCACGTACAGGTTCACGGTGCTGGCCCCCGCATCAGGGAGGACTTCCAGCCGGCACCAGCACGGCGCGGGATGTCGCATCGCCACCTCGAGCACGTAGGGCGGATCCTCGTCGAGCACTCGGCCGAGCTGTGGCGCGACCGATGAGAGGAGCTCGAACGTCACGACGGGCAGCGCCTCGACGACGAACGATGGCACGTCCTCCACCACCCAGCGGGGTCCTCTCGCCGGTGGTGTAGGCGCAGGCTCGGGTGGCGGGGCGGGGGCGACAGGGTCGCGGCCAGGACCCGCCCGGTCCCCGATCGCTTCGAGCGCGGCCGCGGTCGCCAGGTTCAGCTCGCGCATCCGATCGGCGTCCCCTCCATGGTCCGGATGCAGGTCTTTTGCCAGGCGACGCCGCGCCATGCGCACGTCGTCGGCCGTGGCGTCGACGGAAAGCTGCAGCACCTCGAACGCCTCGCGTTGCTCCATCCGGACCGACGGTAGTTGTTGTGCGGAACCAACCGATTGCGTAGCCTGTCGTCACCCATGGTGCGGATGGCAGGTTCGCCGTCCGCTTGTGACAAGGGGGAGGAGACAACAGAATGCGGAGATCACGCGTACAACGCGTTGGTGCACTGCTGGTCGGAGTCGCGTTCATCGCCGCCGCGTGCGGTCGATGATGACGACGGGGGCACGGACACCACTGGAGGTGGTGCGCCGCCGTCCGACACCACCGCCGCCGGTGCGTCTGACACCACCGGAGCGGTCGGGCACGACGGCAGCACCCGGAACAACTGCAGCGCAAGCGGCACGACGACGGCGGGCACCGGCACGGGCACGACGGCGGAAGCGGCGCCTGGGGCGCTGGAAGGCATGAAGGGCACCACCCCGCTGGTCGATCTTGGCGAGGACTTCAAGAACCGGCTCAACGAGTCGTGGCAAGCCGCCGGCAACGACGCGCTCATCGACTACAACTACGGCGCCGAGAGCTACGACGCGGTCATCACGATCGCGCTCGCCGCCGAGGTCGCCGGCACCGACGGTGCGAAGATGGCCGACGAGATCGTGGGCGTCACCAAGGGAGGCGAGAAGTGCACCGACTTCGCCGCCTGCAAGACGATCATCGAAGGCGGGGGCGACCCCGACTACGACGGTTTCTCCGGCCCGATGGAGATGAGCGGCAACGGCGACCCGTCGGTGGCCAGCTACGGCATGCTCCACTTCGGCGCCGACAACCGAATCGACAACTCGCTCACCGAGTTCATCACCGCCGAGCTACCGCAGGAGGACATCGTCGACCTGCAGAAGACTTCGGCCACTCGCAAGGGTGACGGCGCGCTGAAGTTCGGCACGATCCTGCCGGAGACGGGTTCGCTCGCCTTCCTCGGACCACCGGAGTTCGCCGGTGTTGACATGGCCGTTGCTGACATCAACGAGGCCGGCGGCGCGCTCGGCAAAGACGTCGAGATCAGCGTCGGCGACTCGGGCGACACATCGACCGACATCGCCAGCGAGACCGTCGACCGGCTGCTTCAGGAGAACGTCGATGCGATCATCGGCGCCGCCTCGTCGTCCGTGACGCTGACGGTGATCGACAAGATCTCCAACGCCGGCGTGGTGCAGTTCAGCCCGGCCAACACGTCCGACCAGCTGAGCACGTACGACGACGATGCGCTGTACTTCCGCAACGCACCGCCGGACGTCCTGCAGGGCGCCGTGATCGGCAACCAGATCGTCGACGACGGCAACTCGTCTGTCTTCATCCTGGCCCTCGACGATGCCTACGGTACGGGCCTCGCCGACGTCGCTGAAGGCGTGCTCAACGAGGCTGGTGTCGAGGTCCTCGGCAAGACCATCTACGACCCGAAGGCGGCCAGCTTCGACTCCGAGGTCGGTGAGGTCGCTGACGCCGATCCTGACGCCGTCCTGCTGATCACCTTCGACGAAGGCAGCCGCATTCTGCGCACGATGAACGAGCGTGGTATCGGCCCGACGTCGAAGGCCGTCTACGGCGTCGATGGCAACATGGGCAACGCCCTCGGCGAGAACTTCGACGCCGGGAAGTGACCCCAGACATCGTCAACTGACGACGAACAGCGGAACGGCCCCCGGGAGACCCGGGGGCCGCTTCGCGCGTCGGATCTCCCGGACCACTGGACGGCGGACTCAGCCGCCCGCTGGCCTTGGCGAGGGTGCCGAGGTACAGCTCGATCACGTTCGGATCGTGGAGCAGCTCGCGGCCCGTGCCGGTATAGGCGTTGCGGCCCTGGTCCAGCACGTACGCCCTGTCGCACACTTGCAGGCAGCGGCGGGCGTTCTGCTCGACCATGAGGATCGCCACGCCGGTCTTGTTGATGTGCCGGCACTGCACGAACACGTTGTCCTGCAACGCCGGGGCGAGCCCGGCCGACGGCTCGTCGAGCAGGAGCAGGTGAGGCTCCATCATCAGCGCCCGGCTCATCGCCACCATCTGCCGCTCACCACCGGACAGCGACCCGGCCTTGATGTCGGCGCGCTCGCGCAGGCGCGGGAACAGCTCGGTGACGTGGTTGTAGCGCGCCCGGAAGGTCTTCGGACGGAGGAAGACGCCCATCTCCAGGTTCTCCCGTACGGAGAGGGTGGGGAACACGTTGTTCGTCTGCGGTACGTATCCGAGGCCATGGGCGACCAGCTCGTGAGCGGCGTGGCCGAGGATGTCCTCGCCGTTCATCTCGATCTCACCGCCGCGCACCTTGCACTGCCCGAGCACTGCCTTGAGCAGCGTCGACTTGCCGGCGCCGTTGGGACCGATGATGCCGACGAACTCTCCCGGACCGACCGTGAGGTTGAGACCGTTGAGGATGTTCACCCCGGGCAGGTAGCCGGCGACGACCTCCCGCGCCTCGAGGATCGCCCCGTTGCTATTCGACATCGTCGAGCCTTCCTTCGGCTTCCAGCTCCTCGTCGAGGAGCGACTGGCCCTGGTGGGTGCCCAGGTAAGCGTCGATCACCGCCGGATCCGAGGAGATCTGGTCGGGAGTGCCCTCCGAGATCACCCGACCTTCCGCCATCACCACCACCCAATCGGAGATGTCGTGAACCATGTCCATGTCGTGCTCGACGAACAGCACCGTCATGCCCTCGTCGCGCAAGGTCTGGATGTGGGCGTTGAGCACCTGCTTCAACGCCGGGTTCACACCCGCCATCGGCTCGTCGAGCATGATCAGCGTCGGGTCGGTCATCAGGGCTCTGGCCATCTCGAGCAGCTTGCGCTGACCGCCTGACAGCGCGCCGGCGTACTCGTCGCGCATGTGGTCGAGGCGGAAGCGGGCGAGGATCTCGTCCGCCCTTTCCTCGATCTCCTTCTCCTGCTTGCGCCACAGTGGGGCGATCAAGCCCGTTGTACCAACGCTCCCCGCGCTGATCGCTGGCGCCGAGCTTCATGTTGTCGATGACGCTCATCTTTGCCAGCGACTTCGTGAGCTGGAACGTGCGCACCATGCCGCGAGCCGCGGTCTGGTGCGATTTGACGCCACGCATCTCGTGACCGTCGAAGTTCCAGTTGCCCGATTGCGGCCTGTCGAATGCCGTCATCAGGTTGAAGAACGTGGTCTTTCCCGCCCCGTTGGGACCGATCAAGGCTGTGATCGAGTGCCGCTGCACCTCGAGGTGGTCGACGTCGACGGCGACCACGCCGCCGAACTGACGACGCACGCTGTCGGAGACGAGGATCGGGTCGGGCTTGGGAACGCCGGGGCGAGGCTCGACGGCCAGCGAGCTCAGCGTGGGCCTTGCGGATGAGCACGTCCGCCGTTGGCACGTCTGGTGAAGGCGAATCAGTGGCGGACATCGAACGACATCTCCTTCTTGCTTCCGAACAGACCCTGCGGTCTGAATACCATCAACACCATCAGCAGCACGCCGACGAGCATCAGCCTGGTCGGCCCCACCTCGGTGGAGCTCATCACCTGGACGCCGAAGATCTTCAGTGGCCCGTCGTCGGTGAGATCGCGCAGCACACCGTCGGTGAAGCTGAAGAGCGCCCAGAACACCATCGGTCCCACGACCGAGCCCGTGACCGACGCCAACCCACCCAGCACGAGCGCGGTGAGGATGTAGAAGGTGACATCACGGCTGTAGTTGTCGGGTTGCACCGACCCGCGGTCGAGGGCGAGGATCATGCCGGAGAGCATGCCCATCAGTCCGCCGATGATCGAGCGCGGACATCTTGTAGGCGTAGACGTTCTTGCCGAGGCTCACCACGGCGGTCTCATCCTCGCGGATGCCCTTGATCACACGGCCCCAGGGACTGCGCATGAGCAAGAAGACGAAGAGCCCACACAGTCCGACGAGGATCCATCCGATGAGCAGCGTCCACATGGTGCGACCGGAGAAGACGAATGGATCGAAACGCCCCTCGGTGCTACCGAAGCGGATCCGTCCGACCAAGGGTAAGCGCCACGGCTCGGCCGGTTCGAACACGTCGCGGCCGATGTCCCGGTACGAACCGGAGAAGTCCTGGATCCCGTCGGAGCCGGCGAAGAGCCAGGTGAAGCGACGTGACCGCACGAAGAGACGCACGATCTCGGCAGCGGCGATGGTGACGATGGCCAGGTAGTCGGCGCGGAGGCGCAGGGTGGGGATGCCGAGCAGGAGGGCAAGTCCGATCGTGTAGGCCGTTCCGACGGCGAGGCCCCACCAGAAGTTGATCTCGAAGTAGTGCGCCGTCATGCCGAGCCCGTACGCACCGCAGGCCATGAATCCCACCTGGCCGAAGTTGAGCAGTCCGGCGAAACCGAACTGCACGTTGAGCCCGATGGCGGCGAGCGCGAAGTACACGGCGTTGATGCCGATCAGCGCTTGCACGGTGTTGTTGAGGATCGAGTTCCAGTCCATGATTCGCCCCTCTCAGCCCACTCGTTCCGGTCTGCCGAGGATTCCTTGCGGCCGTATCAACAGCACGAGGATCAGCACCAGCAATGCCGGCGCCGTCTTGAGCTCCGGTGGCACCCATGACGACAGGGTGGAGAGCTCGACGAACAGGCCGACGAGGAATCCACCGAGGAGGGCGCCGAACGCCGATCCCAAGCCCACCGAGGGTGATCCCGGCGAACATCACGAACAGCAACGATGCACCGGTCTCGAAGCTGACCTGCTCGTCGAGGCCGCTGAAGACACCGCCGAGGGCGGCGAGGGCACCGCCGATGAACCACACGAGCCGAATGATCCGCTCGCTGTTGATGCCGGTCGCGGAGGCGAGGTTGGCATTGTCGCTCACCGCTCGGGTTGCCTTGCCCAGTCGTGTCCTCTGCAGGAGCAACGCCACCGTCACCAGCACGATGAATGAGGCGATCGCCACCCAGAAATCGCGAGGAGTGATCGCCACCGGTCCCCAGTCCCACGCGGTCTGGTTCGACCAGGCGTCGTACGGCCGGCGGCGAGCGCCGAAACGATGAAGAAACAGGTTCTTCATGGCGATCGACAAACCGACGGAGATAACCATCTGGGTGACGAGACCGTAGCCACGGCGGCGCAGCGGACCGAAGATGCCGCCATTCAACGCGAGACCGAGAGCACCGCCGACGAGCACGGCGAGCACGGTCGCCAGCCACATCGGGAACCTCCCGTCACTGTCGACCAAGCGGGAGCCAGGCGAGGAACGCGAGCCCCGTCACGTTGAAGAGAAACGCTGCGAGAGCGCCGAAGGTGACCATCTCTCCGTGTGCGAAGTTGGTGAGGCCGGTGGTGCCGAAGATCAGCGACAGTCCCACGGACGTGATGGCGATGAGCAGGCCGAAGCGTGTGCCGTCGACCAGGCGCTGGGCGAACTTCTCCCAGAACCCCACTCCCCCGCCGCGACGTTCCCCCGTGAAGTAGTTGACCGTCTTGCTGCTCGAGGTCAACGAGCTGCCCGTGATGAGTCGCACGTTCTCGCCGTCTTCGAGTTCCTTGCCGTCGGGAAGTGTGTCGGTGTCGAGCGTCACCGTGTAGTCCTGCCGGCCGGTGACTTCGAACGAAACGCGCCCCTCCGCATCGGTCTCGCCCGATCCCACTTCGGCGCCACTGGCGTCGGCGATCTTGATCGCCACCCCGGGAATCGCGGGATTGCCCTCCTCGCTGCGGTCGCGGACGTTGACGTTGATCGTGTACACGGTCTCGTCCTGGGCAGCAGCGGATCCCCCTCCCGCGAACGACCACATCGCCGCCAGCCCGATCAGGACGATCATCGCTCTCCGCAGTACCCGTGGCACGTGCAGTCTCCCCCTTGTCGAACGGTCCATGCAGCCCTGACGTTCGGCTGTGTGAGCTCGACCGGCCCCGAACGTTCGAGACAGACTAGATCGTTGCGGCGTGGGTACGGGACGATCTCGTATCCGCCTGCGCCACCGTCACTCGTTGCAGGAGGAGGAACACGGTCAGTACCCAGAGCGCGGTGGCGGCCGTGACGTGGGCCGCAACGAGTAACTCGGGGATGTCGTTGAAGTACTGCACGTAGCCGATCGCGCCCTGGACGATCCCGACGAACACCCACGCCGACACCAGTCCCAGTGTGCTGTCGTCGGCGCGTGCCTGGCGCAGCCGAAGACCGAGCACGGCGGCGACGGCGATCGTGATGAGCACCGTCAGGCTGTGTATCCGTGCTGCGCTGCTGATGTCGATACCGAAGCGCTGTACATCCTCGTCACCGGCGTGCGGTCCCGCTCCTGTGACGATCGTGCCCGTGACGAGGGCGAGTGCCGTGAAACCGGTCAGCACGAGGCGGTGCCACGTCAAAGCGCCGCGCAGGATCGGCTCGTCCTCGTCCACACCCGTGCGATGGACGAGGAGCACCGCGTTGCCGACGAGCAGCATCGAGAGGAGGAAGTGGCCCTGGACGGCCACCGGGTGGAGATCGACGAGCACAGTGATGCCGCCGAGCACGATCTGCGCGAGGACCCCGAAGACGAGCCCCCAGGAGAGGTACGTGAGATCGCGCCGTTGTCGTTCGAGCGTGCGGGCCCCGAGGACGGCAGCGATCACGGCGATGGCGACCAGGCCTGTGAACATGCGGTTCACCTGCTCGATGGCGGCGTGCTTCGACGAGACGTCGACAAGCCGTTGACTGTTGCACTGCGGCCAGTCGTCGCATCCGAGCCCGCTCCCCGTGAGCCGTACCGCGGCGCCGGTGACGACGATCACGCACAGGGCGATGAGCGCCGCAATCGTGATCGCGCGGTATCGCCCGGGGGAAAGCGTCATCGGGCCAGATGCTACGGATGCTCCCGCCACCCGCACACCTCGCGCCGATCACCGCACGGGCAGCGCTGCGCACCAATCGAGCGCCCATTGTGCGTGTCTCGGCGATCAGCTCCCGAGCTGTGAACCGAGGAGACTTGGCAGACTGATGCGTGGTGAATGCGTTCAACGATGATCGAGCGCGGACCCGATGAGTTCTCGCGGCGTCCTGCGGTGTGCGCTTGCGGCCGTCTTGTTCGGTCTCTCCGCGCCCGCCGCTTCGCGCCTTGTCGATGACGTCGGCGCGTTCACACTCGCTGGGCTGCTCTACCTGGGTGCGGCGCTGGCCGTCGCTCCGCTGGTCGTCCGCAACCCGCCGGCGGCCACGGCCGTGCGCCGCGGCGGCGGGCGGCTTGCCACCGCCGTCGTCGTGGGCGGCGCAATCGGCCCAGTGCTACTCGCCGTCGGACTCGGTCGCGTGTCGGCCGCAACCGCTTCACTGCTGCTCAATCTGGAGCTCGTGTTCACGATCATCGTTGCCAGCCTCGTGTTCAAGGAACACATCGGTCGGCGGATCGGCGTTGGCACGGCCATGGTCGTCGCCGCCAGTTTGCTGCTCGGCTGGTCCGGTGACCCGGACCTCCGCTGGGGTGCTGTGTTCATCGGTGCCGCCTGCTTCTGCTGGGCGATCGACAACAGCGTCACCGCCGCCCTCGATCAGCTCGCGCCCGCCCACATCACGTTCGCCAAAGGCACGATCGCCGGTGGTGCCAACCTCGCCATCGGACTCACTCTCGACGGAGCTCCCCCGTTGTCGGCCACGGCGGCCGCACTGTTCGTCGGAGCGATCGGCTACGGCGTGTCGATCACGCTGTGGGTCGCCGGAGCCCGAGACCTCGGCGCCGCACGCGCTCAGCTCGTCTTCGCCACCGCTCCGTTCGTCGGCGCGCTCGCCGCGTGGACCATCCTCGGCGACGAGGCGACTGGGAGCGAGGTCGTCTCACTTCTCATCGCAGCCGTCGGAGTGACGTTCGTGATGCACAGTGATCACGAACACGAACATCGTCACCTAGCGATCGACCACGACCATGAGCACGCGCACACCGATGCCCATCACGAGCACGCTCATGCAAGCGGCTTCACGGGACGTCACCAGCACTCGCATTCCCATGGCGCGGTCATTCACGCCCATCCGCACGTGCCCGACCTACACCATCGGCACGGCCACGACGCCTAAGGGCGGATCTCGTAGAAGGGCGGTCTTTGCGCTGTACCCCTGATCGTTACACCTGATGAGTGTTGAGCGGTGTGCGGTGCATCAGGCGTTGATGGCGAACGAGGGAGCACCAGATCGGGCATGACGCGGACGGTCAGTTGGTGACGTGGCGGGGACGCGTGGCTCTACCCGTATTGCGACTGTTGCACCTGCTTGAAAGCAGTCTGCAGCTCTGTAGCGTCGGCGCCCTGAAGATCTACTTCGCCGGTCCGCTCTTCACGCCGTACGAGCGCTCGTTCATCGACGAGTGCGCCGCCGCGCTGCGTGCCGACGGCTTCGAGGTCTTCGTCCCTCACGAGCACGAGCTCGCGACGGGCGTCGACGTCACCGCGGCGTGGATCTTCGCGAAGGACCGACCGGGGATCGAGCGCGCCGACGCCATGCTCGCGATCCTCGACGGCCCGTCGGTGGACGACGGCACCGCGTGCGAGATCGGGATGTTCCATGCGCTGATGCAGTCGGATCCGTCGAAGAAGGGCATCGTCGGGCTCCTCACCGACATCCGCGGCATGCGCGGCGAGTCGACGGGCGTCAACCTCTTCGTCCAAGGCGCGATCGAGGACGCCGGCCGCATCGTCGCCTCCATCGAGGAGGCGCGAGACGTGCTCAGAGCCTGGAGATAAACAGGGAGCAAGAGATGCGCAGATGTGCGGCATTCAGAGTTACGGCCTTATCTCGTAGAAGGCGTTCACCGGGTGGTCGACGTCGAGACGGCGGAAGCGGGTGAACCCGGCCTCACGCGTCATCGCCTCGGCCCTCCGTGCCGACAGTCCGAGCGTGCCGAGGCCCGCGCCGCCGGGTTCGGACAACGCCGACGCCATGCAGCCGAGCACGCTGTCGCCGTACATCATCGCCGCCATCGGGTTGCGCTCGACGTTCTCGGCGAACGTGTCGTACGCCTTCACATCGGCGACGAGCCACGTTCCGTCGTCGACGAGGGCCTCCCGCACCGTCCGCATCATGCCTCCCGGGTCGGTCATGTCGTGGAGGCAGTCGAACGTCGGTGACGAGGTCGAACGATGCATCAGTGGGAACCGGCGAGGCGCGAGCGTCGAGGAACTCGACGTTGTCGAGACCGCGCTCGATCTGCCGCTCGCGGGCCCGGTCGAGGGCGTGCTGGGAGATGTCGTACCCAACCACGTGGGTCGCCGGGAACGCTTCGGCGAGCATCAGCACGGCCCCACCGGCGCCGCAGCCGACGTCGGCGACCTGCGCGCCGGCCACGAGCCGAGCACTCACGCCGTCGAGCTGCGTCAACACGTCGGCGAGGAGGTGGTTGCGCATCCACGGTTCGAAGCTGCGCTCGATGCCAACAGCCAACTCGGGACCATGGCTGTCGTAGTTGTGGCCGAGCCCGGTGCGGAAGCTTTCGGGCAGTGCCTCCAGCCGCTGCATCGTCTGGGGCAGATGGTGGAACATTCCGGCGAGGTACATCTCGTGCTCGTCGTCGACGAGCACCGGCACCGCGTGCGGGTGCGAGCCAGAACCGCTCGCCGTCGGTCTCCACGAGGTGGGCCGCGCCCTGGCTGTAGAGCCATTCCCGCACCCAGCGTTCGACGAGGCCGGTGGCCTCGGCAAGCTCGGCCGACGTCGCCGGTTCACCGAGCTCGGCGAGGGCCCTGTAGAGACCGAGCCGGTCGCCGAGATGCATCATCGCCGCGGTGTTGGCTCCTGACTTGATCGTCGCCACCTGGAACGCGAAGCGGCGGATCGCGTCCGGATCCGCGGACGACGAGTTGGAGACGGTCAGGTCGTCGGGCATGGCCCCACAGTACGGTTACGACGTGTCCGACCAAGGAGGGGTTCAGCCGGGCTGGTATCCCGATCCGGAGGGCCGTTTCGAGCACCGCTACCACAACGGTGTCGCCTGGACGCGGGACGTGGCGATGAACGGACGG
Source organism: uncultured Acidimicrobiia bacterium (assembly GCA_963830025.1). GTDB lineage: Bacteria > Actinomycetota > Acidimicrobiia > Acidimicrobiales > Ilumatobacteraceae > CAWHLC01. The sequence continues at coordinate 661,340 of CAWHLC010000013.1, read as the reverse complement.
CGCTACGTGGACGACGGATCGGCGCCGATGGGTGGTGGCCCGAGCAGCACCGCGGGCCGTGGTGGCACGGCCGCCCTGGTGCTGGGGATGGTGGCCGTCACGTTGGCGTGGCTCCCACTGTTGTTCGTCGTCGGTATCGGACTCGGGATCGCCGCGCTCGCCACCGGTCTCAGCGTCCGCCGCCGAGCCGGCGAAGGCACGGCACACACGTTCGCCACGATCGGCGCCGTCGCCGGTGGCGCGTCGCTCGCTCTCAGTGCCGTCGGCGTGTGGTTCACCGTTGTCGTCTACCGCGCCGTCGACGCCTACCAGAACCCGGCGCGGCACACGACCGAGGTCGTCCAGTGCACGACGGACGGCGCAGCGGCGACGTTCGTGGGGAGGATCAGCAACCTCGACGACGAGCGTGCCGACTTCACCGTGCGTCTCGAGTTCGACCGGCCGGGCTCGTCACGGACGCTGCGTTCGGTGGCCCACGAGGTGGACGACGTCGATCCCGGCGAGACGCGTGAGTTCACAGTGCGACGCGAACTGAGCGCCGACGACGTCGACTGCCGCATCGCCGGCGTCGACGGTCCGTTGCCATTCGGGCTCGACCTCGATTGACGGGCGGAGACCGCCGAGTCGTGACGCCGCAGAACGAGCCGTCATGACGGCGCGACGGTCGTGGAGGCCACCCACGAGTCGTAGAGACCGCGGTACGCGCCATCCGGATCGCGCAGCAGCTCGGCATGGCTGCCATCCTGCACGACGCGACCATGGTCGAGGACGATCACACGGTCGGCGCGAGCGGCCGTGGACAGCCGGTGGGCGATCGAGATCGTCGTTCGGCCCGCAGCGAGGCGTTCCAGGGCGTGGGTGATGCGTACCTCGGTGAGCGCGTCGACCGACGATGTCGCCTCGTCGAGCACGAGCACGTCCGGATCGGCGATGCCGGCACGGAGCAGCGCGACGAGTTGCCGCTCGCCCGCCGATAGCTGGTCGCCTCGCTCCCCCACCCGCGTGTCGAGGGCATCCGGTAGAGATGCCACCCAATCGGCCAGGTCGAGTTCGACGACGATGGAGTCGATGTCCGGAAGCGATGTCCCCGGCCGGCCGAACCCGATGTTGAGGGCGATCGTGTCGTCGAACAGGAACGGCTCCTGCGACACGACCACGAGGCGTTCGCGCAGTTCGGCGTTGTCGACGTGGTTCACAGGAACACCGCCGATGCGGATCTCCCCGCTCGACGGGTCGGCGAAACGGGCGATGAGACGACCGAGCGTCGTCTTGCCCGAACCGGTCGCACCGACGAGGGCGACCTGCTGTCCTGCCGGGATGTGCAGGTGGATGTCGTGCAGCACCGGCTCGTCGGCCTCGGGACCGTCACCGCGCGTACGGGTAGGAGAACGTGACGTCGACGACCTCGATGCCGAGCCGGCCCGACGGGAGGGGCAGCGGATCAGCTGGTGGGGGCGGACCGATCGGCATGTCGAGCACGCTGATCACCCGACGCAAACCGGCGACCGCCGTCTGCGTCTGGTCGAGCACCTCGGTGAACTCGGCGATCGGCTCGAGGAAGCGATAGGTGAGGAACACGAAACCCACCATCGCTCCGGCGGTGATGCCGCTCGCCGGGCCGAGGGCGACGCCGACTGCCAGCACCGCCGACACTGTGAGCACGGCGAACAGCTCGCCGCTGGGAAACAGGAAGGCTCCGATGACACCGGCGCGGATGTTCGCCCGAGCTCTCTCGCCGACGGCGTCGCGGCTGAGCTCGCCGGCGTACTCCGATGCGCCGTACGAACGCAGTGTCTCGGCACCGGTGACGAGTTCGGTCACCGACGAGAGCATGTCGGAGTTGCGGCGGCGACCCTCGTCGTAGGCGGAGATCAGACGTCGCTGCACCAGGCGCAGCACGATCACGAGGGGGATCGTGACGGTGAAGGCGACGATGGCGAGCAGCCAGTTGTACACGAGCATCACGATCGCGACGACGACGACGAGCGTGCCGTTGAGCAGCCAGGCCAGCCCTCCCCATTGGAAGAACTGGGTGAGCGTCTCGATGTCGCTGGTGACGCGGGCGACGAGTGCGCCGCGTCGCTCCTCGTTGTGGTCGGCGAGGCTGATGCGGTGGATGTGCCCGATCAAGCCGGGCGCGCAGGTCGTATAGCGCCTGCTCGCTGCGCATTCCGAGCCGAATCACGGCCATCCGGCTGGCCCAGCCGGCGATCAGCACGGCGATCGCGCCGAACAGGGCGCACACGGCGACGAACCCGACGCGCACCTCGTCGGCGACCGACGATTCCGCGGTCGATCGACTGCTGGATCAGGATCGGAACCACCACCCGCCCACCTGCACCCATGGCGGCGAACATCCAGGTGAGTCCGAGGCCCTGGCGCAGGACCGGTGCCTCCGCAACCCGCGGCGGATGGCTTGCACCGCCGGCAGATGCGTCGGCCTCGACGATGCCTGACGGCCTCGGCGTCGATCAACGTGTCAGCCATCGATCGTCCCCGTCGGTTGCCTTCCCGACATCGGCCTCTCTCCGGCGGCACGGTCGGTCTCGAACGCTTCGACCGAGGCGGCGATAGGCCGCATTCGTCGCCATCAGCTGGTCGTGGGTGCCGTGGCCGGCCACGGTGCCGCCGTGGAGGAACACGACGTCGTCGGCGAGGGCGATCGTCGACGGCCGCGATGCGACCATCAACGTCGCCGTTCCGGTCGTGGCGGAGCGCAGATTGCCGAGCACCTCGCCTCGGTGGTGGGGTCGAGCGCCGAGGTCGTGTCGTCCAGGATCAGCAGTGCCGGACGGCGCAGCAGCGCGCGTGCCAAGGCGACTCGCTGTCTCTGGCCCGCCACTGAGGCTCACCCCGCGTTCGCCGACGATGGTGTCGAGCCCGGCCGGTAGGGCGCGCACGAAGTCGTCGGCCGACGCGGCATCGCAACGCCCGCCACATCTCGTCGTCCTCGAAGATCCCGCCATGGCCAGGTTCTGGCGCACGGTCCCGGCGAGTAGGAAGGCCTCCTGGAACACCATCGCCGTCGTGCCGGGAACCACGCTCACCTGTCCACGGCGTCGGGGCGAGCAGCCCGGCGACGATCTCGACCAACGTGCTCTTGCCCGCCCCGGTTGCGCCGACGACCGCCGTCATCGAGCCTGCTCGGACATCGAGAACGACACGTTGCGCAGCACGTTCGACCGGCGGTCGACGACATCCTCGTAGGCGAACGTGACGTGCTCGAGGCAACGGCAGACCCGGCGGTGCCTGTTCGATCGTCGCACGCCGGGTCGGCTCGATCGGTTCGTCGAGCAGGGCCTGGATACGGTTCCAGCCGGCCATCGAGTGGGGCAGCTCCGCCAGCGCGTAGCCGATGATCCGCAACGGGAAGACGAGCAGGGTGAACAGGTAGATGAAGCTGGAGAGATCGCCGATCGAGATCGCGTCGGTCTCGCACGCGCACCGCCCCGACCAGCACGAGCCCGACGCTGGTCAGCGACGGCATCGACCTCGAGCAACGCCTCGAATGTGCCGCGGATGCGCACCGCGTTGACCCGTGCGTCACGCAACGAACCGGCCACAGCCGACAGCCGCTCCGTCTCCCGCGACTCCGCTCCATACGCCTTGATCAGCTGAACCCCTTCGAAGCTCTCGTGCACGCCCGCAGAGAACACACCGAGATGGTCCTGTGCGGCGTCGTAGTACTTGGCGACGCGCCGCTCGTAGACCATGTTCATCCCGACGAGCACGGGAAACACGGAGACAGCGAGGAGCCCGAGGCACGACATCGGTGGCCATCATCCACGCCGTCGACACGACGAGCAGCACGACCGTCCCGGTGGCGAACGGGATCGGCGCCATCACGCTCACCGCAGCATCGGAGTCGACGCCGGCACGGGCAACGAGATCCCCGTCGGGCCGGCGTGCGTACCAGGACACGGGCTGGGCGACGAAGCGATCGACCACCCGACTGCTCAGCGTCTGAGCGATCATCCACATCGCCTTCGTGGCGAACACGCGACGAACGACGACACCCGTCGCCCGCACCACGCCGATGCAGATGATGAACGAGATGCCCGTGACCACGGTGCTAGTCGACACCGACCCCTCGTCGAAACGGGGCACGATCACCTCGTCGATCACCCACCGCACGGCCAGCTCGACGCGACCGTCGCCAGGGCGAACACGGCTGCGCCCGCCACCGCGACAGTGAACGGGCGCGGATGGAGGCGCACCATGACCGACCATGCCGACCGCCCCGCCGGGCGCGCTCGAACCGCCGCGTTTGCTCTGAGTCCACTTCGTGGTTCTATCCACTGATTCTCATGTCACCGGACCAGATTTCTCCGACTCGCTTCCGCTGCCCGTAGCGTTGTCTCGATGTCGACGCGGCGCCGCCGAGCAACGAACACCGTCCGGTCGGGTGCGGGCGCTGCTGACGCTGATGTGCGTCGGGTTCGCCGTGTTCTGGATCTGGGCGCTGTTCTTCGCCTCGAAAGAGTCCGTGAACCGCATCGGTGACGCGCATGGGCGGAGCGAGCGCAGTCGATTTGCGCCGACGCCAGTGCCGAGCGCATCGCCCTGATCGATCTCCGCCGCATCGAGACGACGACCCCAGCCCTGCTCACCGAGAAGGCGGGCGATCGTCGATCAGGCAACGGACATCCTCGACGAGCATGATCGACGATCTCGAAGTCGTTCCACCGACTGACCCGAAGGGCGCTGACATCGTGCCGCTCTGGATCGACGACTACCGCACGTACTTGCAGGACCGCCGCAACTACAGCGATCGGCTCCGGGCGGTGACAACGTCGCGTTCAGCGAAACCGCTGTCGACGGCATCCCGATCAGCGAGAAGTTGCAGCGGTTCGCCGGTGACAACGACATGAACGCCTGCGCTCCGCCGACGGATCTGGAGTCCTAGATCCCTCGCTCGACAATCCAGGAGATGAGCGCATCGGAGTGCGGGTCGTAGCGGCACGTGACACCCGTCGAGATTGATGATCGGAAATGGCGGGCGATTGCCGGTTCAGTAGCTCCGAGCTCGTCAATCGCACGTTTGATCGCTTTCCGCACGGCAGTCCGCGGCACGCTCCGCAGGGTCGGCGAACGTGCGCGATCGGCCGCGCAGCCCCGTCGCGCCACGCACGGCCTCGAGCAGCGAGTCGAGCTCGACCTGCGCCCGTTCCCGACGTCTCTGATCGCCCTTCCTGCCGGCGTCGGCGATGTCCGTGCGGAGTTCCTCGACGCGACGCAGCAACGCCGCGCGGGTCGACTCATCGAGGACGTCCTGGGGCGCGGTGTCGAGCGCAGCAATCACGTCGTCGTCGCCACCTGCGAGCCGCAGGGCAGCAATGTCGACGCCCGGACGGCTCACGAGTTCGGCGAGGTACCGCATCCCGAGCAGGTCTCCGACCACCGCCTCGAGTTCGTCCAGGCCAACCACCCAATGGTTGCCGTGGCGGCTGATCACTCCGCGACGGGCGGCTGGCGCGATCGCGGACATTCCGCGCAGCGAGGCGAGGTCGACCTCCATCGCCGCGGCTCGTATCTCCATACCTGCGGCGAGAGCCGTAGAGAGCGCTTCCTCGAGCAGGTCGATCGCCTGTTCCCGGTCTCCCGGTCGACGTCGCCGACCAAGGAGACCCCCGAGCTCCGCCTGCGTGACGGCGGTCAACGGTCTGTTCCCGAGACGGCGATTCGCACTGACCGCCGCGCCGAGATGATCGATCGCCGCGTCGACGTTGCCCGCGACGAGCGCGGCGAGCCCGATTGGACGACGCACGGAGCCAAGATCGACGACAGCCAGGGACGGCATGATCGTGAGGTCGGCGTACGGCTCGAGCAGACCTCCGACCTCGTCGGCGACCTCTGCGTCGCCGATGATCAGCGCCGCCTCGACCAGAGCGAACATGCCTGCCAGCCACGTGCTCGACTGCGAAAGCGAGGCGAGCTGACCGATGCCGACACGGTGGAGCCAGTACCGAGCGCGCTCCGCATCGCCGGCGCGAGCGGCGAGGAACGCCGCAGTTGCGCGAAAGGCGAACTCGTCGTTCACGAGGCTCGGGGACGAGGCGAGATCTTCGACCGGCGCGAGCAGCTCCACCTCGCGTGCCTGCAGCCACCGGATCGCCAACAACTGACCGCTCAAGTAGCCCATCGCGTCCGCGTCGCCCACCGCGATGCCGAGCTCGAAGCACGCCATCGCCTCAGCTTCTGCGTCGTCGAGTAGTCCTGCGCGGACGAGCAACATCACGTCGAGGACGCGCGCCACGTAGCGGAGCCCTGCGCAATCGAGCTCATCTGCGCGCGCGTGCAGCTCGGCGAGAGCGCGCTCGGCCCGGTGGTCGGCGAGGTGAAAGAGGTCGACGGTCCTCCAGCAGAGCCCCATCAGCGTGAGCAAACCGTCACGGGTCGCCGAGGCGACCGTCACCAACTCCTCCGCAGCGGCGAGACGCGAGCGCATGTGGCGCGGCACGAAGATGGCGTGGTGCCACAACGACAACGCCTCGGCGAGCACCCGTGGGTCGCCGAGCGCTCGAGCCGCATCCACTGCCGTCGCGAGGTCCTCCAGTGGTCCGTCGGGATACACCGCTTCGGCCGCCAGACGTACGGTGAGCCGGCAGCGGAGGGCCGACTCGTCCTCGGGAAGCCTTGCCAGCGCCTTGCGTTGGAGCGCGCGGACCGACTCCCGTTCGGCGAGCGTGCGGTGCTCGTTGAGCCAGATCCCCCCGAGGCCGAGCGCAGCTCGGGCGAGATCGACGACGTTACCGTCAGCCTCGGCAGCGGTCGTAGCACGTCGGAAGAGTGACCGCGCGATCGCCGAGGCGTCCGCATTGCAGGGTCACGTCGCCCCACTCGACGAGGAGGGATGAACGACTGCTGACCAGCCCCCACTGGTCGGCGACGCCCACCGCTCGCTCGAGCAATGCGAGCGCCTGTGCCGGCGCGGCTTCTCGCACCAGCGCCACGGCTGCTTCACGGCAGGCGTCGACGGCAAGCACCGCGTCCTCCTCCGAGCGCGGCGCGGCATGGAGCGCGTGGTGCGCGTAACGAGCGGCGTGTTCGGCATCGCCGTCGCCGGCGCGGCCGACAACGGCCGCCGCGCATGCATGAGCATCGAGCTCGTGAACCGAATCGAGGTGTGCGGTGACCGCCCGGTGCACGAGCTCGTGAGTGAAGGAGAACCCGCCACCGTTGTCGTCGATGGTGACAAGCCCGTCTCGCTGCGCGTCTCGAAGCGTGGTGAGCACGACCGTGGTGGGCGAACCCGCTACCGCGGCGGTCTCATGGAGCGACGGAGAACGACCAAGGATGGCAGCCCTGGCCAACACGACCGCCGCCTGTGGTTCGGCGTGGCGCATCAACTCGGCGACGAACTCGAACAACGCGGTGTCGAGGTCACCCGTGCCATCCGCAGAGCCTGCCGCAGTCGCCAGCGTCTCCAGATGCATCAACGACCTCGCCAACCCGCCGGTGAGCCGATGAATGGCGCCCACCAAGTCGACATCGATCGCGCCGTGTCCGCGGAGATCGAGGAACTCGACGGTCTCGGCGAGCGAGAAGCGTCCCAGTCGGATCTGCCGCCCATCGTGCTCCAGGTCGGCGAACACCTTCGTCGCTGCGGGTTGATCCTCTGCGGAACACGGGCGGCACGTCACGACGACGAGCAACGCGACCTCTTCGGGACCGTGAACGAGTTGACGTGCGAGGTCGACCGCACCGGTCCCGGCGACGTGTGCGTCATCGATGACGACCACGGCCGGAACGTTGCGGATCGTGGCGCGCAGGTGACTCGCCGTAACGCGGGCACGAGCGAACGGATCGCCGTCATCTCGTACCCGGAGGTCACCCAGGAGTTGCGCGGGACGCGTCCACACCACAGAGCTGCTCGAGCAGGATCGGCCATGGCCACAAGAGTGGTACCGAGTCCCCTGGCCAGCGTCGGCCCCACCCGACGGGCAGACCACGAAGTCGTAGAAGGTCAACGATCTCCTCGGCGAGTCGTGTCTTACCAACACCTGCTTCACCGGTGATCACGACGAGCTGGCCGCGCCCGTCAGCCGCTCGCGTCACGGCTTCGTCGATCAGGGCGAGCTCCCGAGCCCGGCCTACGAGCCGCTTCTGCGGCGCGACCGATGCCACCTCGGCGGACCGTACCGCTGGCCGGCGCAGCGGTCAACACCAGGTGTTTCGTGCTGTGCCGCCCGGCGGCACACGAGGGTCACGCCCCCTGGTACGTGACCCGAGATCGAGAAGGAGACGACTCGTGAACAACAGAACGAACGTTGAACGAAAGAATCGGCTCGCACTGCGGCGCGCCGTGCGATGCGTGGTGGCATTCGCCGTAGCGGCAACCGTGGCGGTGGTCTCCACCGCACAGTCGGCGAGCGCGCACGCACACCCGGATGATCCCGATCCGGCAGGGCAAACCGTTCGGAAACCTCCCCGCGGTTTCGAACACGAGCTCGAGCGCGACCCGAGTTGCCCCCACGGCTACCGGATGATCGGCACTCGGGATTGCAGCCACGGCCCCGACGGTCCGATGCCCGGTCTCGCAGCAACCGGACACGTGGCCCCACTCGATTTCACGGGCACGGGCGGTCCTACGCCGGTGTTCTGCTTCGGATCCGGCACCGATGGTCCTCGGGTGCAGGTGATCTACGTCCGCTATCGCAACGCGGCCGACCGGTATGACGAGTTTCGCGACTCGTTTCGCCAGTGGGCGGCCGATGTCGATGAGATCTTCGCCGACAGCGCACTCGGAACACGCGGTATTCGCCGGGTCCGATTCGTGACCGACAGTGCATGCAACCTCGTCGTCGCCCGCGCCACCATCCCCGTCGGCAGTGGCGTCGGCGCCGGGCTCAAACCGCTCGGATTCAACCGCAGCGATCGCAAGTACCTCGTGTTTCTCGATACGGCGAACCCCGGCGGTTGCGGATATGCGGGGGTGCCGACCGATGACCAGGCGGGGCCATCGAACCGGGCGAACTTCGGACCGACGTTCGCGGTAGCCAAAGCGACCTGCGGGTGGAACGCCGGCACGGCCGCCCACGAGTTGATGCACACCTTCGGTGCGGTGCAGCTTTCGGCACCGCACAGCAGCGGCAACTGGCACTGCACCGACGAGTACGACGTGATGTGCTACGCCGACTCGCCGGAGGCACCGCCGCTGACCTACCCGTGCACGCCCAACAGCTCCTTCGGTCGCCTGTTCGACTGCAATCACGACGACTACTTCCACACCGCACCGCCCGCCAGCTCGTATCTCACGAACTTCTGGAACACGGCCCGAAGCCGCTTCCTCGAAACGGGCACCAGTCATTGGGTCGTGTCGCGAGGCGGTAACTCCACATGGGCGGACTGGAGGATCTCGGCCGTCTCACTCGCCTCGGTCGCATTCGCCGATGTTGACGGCGACGGGAGCGATGATGCGTTCCGGGCCTCTGCGGGCCGCTGGTACGCCTCCGCCTCGGCACGCGGAGAGTGGCAACGGCTGGCGATCAGGCCCGAGACCACAGCGTCGTTGCTCTTCGGAGATTTTGACGGCGACGGCCGCGATGACGCCCTCCGGTCCATGTCCGGTCGCTGGGAGATCTCCGGCGGCGCCACCGACCCGTGGAACCTGGTCAGCGTCAAGAGTGATCCGGTGTGGGCGCTACGCGCCGGAGACTTCGATGGCGATGGCATTGCCGACGTGATGCGATCCAGCGGAGGTCAACTGCAGGTGGCCTGGTCAGCCCGAGGGGCCTGGCAGTCGATGAAGACGTCAGCAATCCCGGTCTCGAACCTCCGGGTGGCCGACTTCGACGGCGATGGCACGGACGACGTGCTGTACCGCGGCAGCTCCGGGACATGGAATGTCTCGTACTCCAACCCGTCACGTGAGCGATGGACGCTGTGGACCGAGATGCAGAACTCGTCCGCCTCCCTGACCTCACTGGCATTCGGGCAGTTCAACGGAGACGACACGACTGATGTGCTGACCACGAGTAGTGGCCGGTGGATGGTGTCGTTCTCCACAACCGATCGCAGTAGGTGGAGCCGATGGACGACCATCAACCGTTCGGTCTACGAGCTGTCCGCCCTCCGCTTGGCGGACGTCGACGGAGGACGGACGGACATCCTGCGATATCGCCCGTGACGAGCGATGTGCCAGGGCGCGGCACATCTCCGTCACGTCCTGTTCCTCGAAAACCCTCTCACGCAATCAGAGACGGAGCACACCATGCACACAACATCACCAAACCACCGAGCAATCCGACCACGGAGGCGACGCCCTGCGGCCCGCGCGGCACTTGCTGCAACGCTCCTCGTGCCGCTTGGCCTCGTCGCCGGCTTTCCCGCCTCATCGACGCACGCCGAACCGAACTGCCCACCAGAGGACTTCCCGTGCGTCGATCCTGAACCCGATCCGGAAACATCACCTCCATCGACGGGAACCTTGCAGATCACGTCGCGGGTGACGACGGGCACGAATCCCGGGCAGCCGCGTTCACGTTCCAGCTGCGCATTCCGTCCGGCGCGACGAGCTGGGCGTTGCAACGCCAGCTGTCGTCGGGATGGACGACGGTGCGATCCGGCTCGAGTACGGGCACCGCCCACTACGTGACGACGAGCCACACGGGGCTCACGCCGGACGCCCGCTACTGCTACCGACTGTTGGCGAGCAACTCGTATGGGTCGAGCACGACGAGCTCAAATTGTGCGTATGCACGCGACGGCAGGGCCATCGACGTGTCGCGAGTTCAAGTGCGACTGGAGACCGCCGATGTCTCCGACGCCGGCACGGACGACTACCACGTCCGCGTGGCTGTCAACGGGCCCTACCCGACCACATCGGCTGAATCGACCTGGCTCGATCACGGTCGCAACGATTTCGAACGGGGCGATGTCCACGACTACGACCTGAGCGTCAGCCGGATCGGCGAGCTCGGCGACCTCAACGGCGTCACCATCGAAAATCAGAGTGACGATGACTGGTGCCTCAAGGCCGTTTCGCTGCTCGTCGACGGGAAGACCGCGTATCGCCGCTATTTCGGGACGAGCAGCTGCCGGTGGCTCGGTGCCGACAGCGCGAGCACGAGAGTCGTCTTCTCGCACGACGACCTTCGCGCATCCTCCTTCTGGCGAGCTTTCGAGTACGACCCGCCATTCGACGTCGAACAGCAGAGTGACGGCTCGTGGATGATCACCCTCGTGTACTCGAAACGGCACCTGGAGCAGTTCATCGAGAGCGCCGTTGGAGACGCCACCCACCCGAACGAGTTGTACTGGGGACATTCCTACGGTCGCTCGGTGGAGGCGAGACGCGTACGCGTCGCGGATCGTCGGCGTCGACCTCGATCTCGCCGCGAACGTCTTCGGCCCTGACCCCGAAGTCGACATCGACTTCGAGCTTCGGGCGAGCGCCGGATTGAACTCGAGCGGTCGTCCGGTGGCTGACATCGTGTTGAGGAACCTCGATGTCGACGCCGACTACGACTGGTGGGTCGAAGTGGTCAGCCTTGGCCTGGTTGAGTTCGCCGAGGACTACATCGAGGACGAGGTCGTCAGTCAATTCCCCCGTTTCGAAGAGCACATCAGCGAAGACGTCGAGGTCGACTCGTTCAACGTCCAGGTGACCGCTGGTGCGGACCTGCAGTTCACTGCGATCCTACGGTGACTGCGACCGATGGCCCGGGCAAGGTACACGCCGGCGTGTGCCAGCCCGGGCCGTCGGGCGTCCTGCGTCGTCCCTCCGAGCACGGGCACGATGGGCGAGTGCCGCCGCCTGAGTGCGCCTTGAAACCCCGCGACGCATCGCGGCTCGCAGGGTGTCGCAGGTCAGCCTGGTTCGGCGTCGGGATTGTCCTCGACGAGGGCCTCGATCACCGATCCGTCGACCGCATCGACGAGAACGAGGCCCCGGCGGCGGGGCGGATCCTCCGCCGAATAGGCGAGCACGCGCCACGTCGGCCGGCTGCGCAAGCCGCGCCACACCTGCTGTGCGGACGCGTGGCCGACGGGGAACCCAACGGCCTGATGGGCGGACACGAGCGCTGCCCGCTCGTCGATGTGCATGCGCACCCCGGTCACGAGGGAGAAGATGCCGACCACGGCCAGGGCGAGTGCCGCCCAGCGCCAGCCTGCGTTGACGATCGCCGCGTCGTCGAAGGCGTAGGACGCGATGAGGATGCCGATGGCGAGCACGATGTAGATCGCACCCGCGATCCGACGGCGACTGTTGTCGGGGAACCGGTACGCGCCGGCGAATGCCTCGGCATTCAGATCGTCGGGCAGGGTGTCGCGATGATCGTCGTCGGTGGCGTGATCACCGTCGTCGCCGGCGTTTGGATCGAGCTCGGACATCTCTCGCAAGGCTATGACCAGGCTGCTCTGATCCGGGCGGCCGTGACGTCGAGGGCCTCGGGGAGCGTGCGCGTGTTGGCCGTGGCAGTCATGAAGTTGGAATCCCCCGTCCACCGCGGCACGACGTGCACGTGGAGATGGTCGCTGACGGAGCCGCCCGCAGGCTTGCCGAGGTTGATCCCGACGTTGATGCCTTCCGGCCGGTAGACGGCCTTGAGTGTGGTGACGGCATCGCGAACCGTGTCCCAGAGCTCGGTGGCCTCGTCGGCGGAGAGGTTTTCGAGCTCGCCGACTTCCCGGTACGGGAGCACGAGGAGATGACCGACGGAATACGGGAATCGGTTGCAGATCACGAAGACGTGCGTGCCCCGGTTGACGATGTACGTCTCGTCGTCGGACAGGCCGGAGGCGAGGATCCGGCTGAACACGCTGCCCGGCTTGCCATTTCCCGGTTCCTCAGCACCCGACTCGTCGCCAGCTCCCTCGGGCACGCCGCCGGACTGGACGTACGACGCCCGCCATCCATTCCAGATCCGCTCCAGCACGGCCTCGCTCCGTTCAGGCCGTACGCGCGTCGGATTCGGCTGCGGCGAGCTCATCGACGAGTCGGGAGATGAACACGTCGACGGGCACCCCTCGCTCGACGTCGCCCCCGCGAGGGTTGACTCCGACCGTCTGGTCGGCGAGATCGTCGTCGCCGACTACGAGGATGTACGGCAACTTCTCCAGCTTGGCCGCCCGGATCCGCTTGCCGAGTGCGTCGTTGGCGTGGACGACGTCGAGTGCGCGCACCCGCCCTGCGCAACCGACCGGCTACGACGTCGGCGTACTCCTCGTGCGCCGCTGCTACCGGCAGGACACGCACCTGGGTCGGCGAGAGCCAGGTGGGCAGCGCGCCGGCGTAGTGCTCGAGGAGCACCCCGAAGAATCGCTCGATCGACCCGAACAGGGCGCGGTGCAACATGATCGGGCGGTGGCGGTTGTTGTCGGCACCCACGTATTCGAGCTGGAAGCGCTCGGGGTGGTTGAAGTCGTACTGGATCGTCGACAGCTGCCAAATCCGTCCGATCGCGTCGCGCACGTCGATGTCGATCTTCGGGCCGTAGAACGCCGCGTCGCCCTCCTTCACGACGTACTCGAGGCCGTGCCGGTCGAGGGCGGTGCGCAGCGCGCTCGGTGGCGTCGTCCCAGCTCTCGTCGCTGCCGACGTACTTCTTCGGATCCTTCGTGGAGAGGTTGAACGTGAAGTCGCGGAACCCGAACGCACGCAGCACCGACAGCACGAAGTCGAGCAGGGAGGCGATCTCGTCGGCGGCTTGGTCGGGCGTGCAGTAGATGTGCGAGTCGTCCTGCGTGAAGCCGCGGATCCGCATCAGCCCGTGCAGTGTTCCGGCGCGTTCGTACCGGTAGACCGTGCCCAGCTCGAACAGCCGCAGTGGCAGCTCCTTGTAGCTGCGCTGCCGGCTGCGGTAGATCAGGCAGTGCATCGGGCAGTTCATCGGCTTCATGTAGTAGGTGCCGTTGTCCATCTCCATCGGCGGATACATGCCCTCGGCGTACCAGTCGAGGTGACCACTCGTCTCGAACAGCTGGCTCTTCGTGAGGTGGGGCGTGTACACGAACTCGTAGCCGCCGTGCTCGTGGCGCCACCGGCTGTAGTCCTCCATGACCTTGCGGACGATCGCACCTTTCGGGTGCCACACGGCGAGACCGCCGCCGATCTCGGACGGGAAGCTGAGCAGGTCGAGCTCGTTGGCGAGGCGCCGGTGGTCGCGCTTCTCCGCCTCGACGAGCCGTTCCAGGTGCTCGCCGAGCGCCTGCTTCGACTCCCACGCGGTGCCGTAGATGCGCTGCAGCATCGGGCCCTTCTCGTTGCCCCGCCAGTAGGCGCCGGCGACCTTCTGCAGCTTGAAGTGACCGAGCCGACCGGTGGACGGCACGTGCGGTCCGCGGCAGAGGTCGACGAATTCCTCACTGTTGCGGTAGATGCTGATCGACCCGTCGGCGGACACCTCGCCCTCGTCGCTGGTGTCGACAGCTGGATCCTCGCTCGGCGTCACATCGAGATGCCTGACGCGCTCGATGATCTCGATCTTGTATGGCTGGTCGGCGAACAACTTCAACGCATCGTCGGCCGACAGCTCGGCGCGCTCGAACGGCTGGTTGGCCTTGACGATGGCGCGCATCCGCTCCTCGATGACCTCGAGGTCGTCGTCGCTGAACGTCTGGCCGTTGGGGAGCTCGAAGTCGTAGTAGAAACCGTTCTCGATAGCGGGTCCGATCGAGAACTTGGCACCCGGGAACAGCTGCGTCACGGCCTGCGCCATCACGTGCGCCGTCGAGTGGCGCAGCACGTGACGTCCGGCCTCCGAGTCCACTGTGATCAGCGCCACCCGGTCGCCGTCGGAGAGCGGGACGGTGAGGTCGACCTCGTTGCCGTTCACGGTCGCCGCGATGGCTGCCTTGCGCAGGCCGCTACCGATGGACGCGGCGACGTCAGCGGGCGTGATCGCCTCGTCGTCGAACGAGCGAACCGATCCGTCAGGGAGCGAGATGTTGATGGACATGCACGGCCGATTCTACGGCCGGGTGCCCGCTGCCGACCTGGGTGAATTGGGTTGGCGCCGCGGTGGACTGGTCAGCCCGCCAGCGGGACGAGGCGCTCGTCGACGGTGGCCGCAGCGTCGCCGTCGACTGCGTCGGCAGGCGACTCGGGATCGGCGACATGCGCCGGACGGGACGGCACGACCGGCTCGTTGTCATCCGTCTTGCCGGCGTACCTGTTGACGTACTCCTGGCCCGTGAGCTCGCGGATCTCGAACATCACCTCGTCGGTCATCGACCGCCAGGCGAGGTGCTTCTCGGCGCGATCCGCATATCGCTCCGGTCGCACGGCCCGACCGATCTTGATCGTGGCGCTCTTGAACAGCTTCGGCGCCTTCGCGTCCGGTGGCTGGATGAGGTCGGTCCCGACGATGCCGACCGGAAAGATCGGGCAGCCGGCACGCATCGCCAGGCGGGCGGCTCCCGAACGGCCTTTGTGGAGACGTCCGTCGCGGCTGCGCGTGCCCTCCGGGAAGATCCCGAACAGCTCTCCTCGCTCGAGCACGTCCTCTGCTGCATCGAGGGCGATCTTCGACCTCGCGCCGCCGCCACGATCGATCGGGATCATGCCGAAGGCGGGGAAGACGTACTTCGTCTTCCACGAGTCCATGTACTCCGCCTTGCCGACGAACGAGATGTTGCGCGGAACGGTGAGCATCAGGAACGCCGAATCGAGGAACGAGATGTGGTTCGGGCAGAGGATTGCCGGGCCCTTCTCGGGCAGGCGGTCATAGCCCTCGAGTTCGAACTTCCAGAGCCGGCGCGCGACTGGCCAGAGCGCACCGCGTGTGCGCTCCTGCAGCTTGCCGGCTCCCTTTGTCTTCGCCACGTCCGTCATCGTACGCGCACGACGCGACCAGAGAAGCACGCGCTGTCGTGAACTCTGTGTGAATCAAAGAGGTCCAGAGGTCGCGTCACGCCCGCTCATGGACGCAATCGAAACATTCAGTCCGAATGCAGATCAACGCCCAACAAAGCTGCCGCTTGCGCCACAGACTCCCCGCGCCCGACCGCGGCGTCGATCGCCGCCACGGCATTCGGCGTGTCGAGGTCATCGCCCAGAGTCGCCCGAACGGCCTCGAGCAGTTCGGCTGACTGTGAGCCGGCGACGCGTCGCACGCCAGCGATCGAGGCGCGCCGACGCTCGTGGCATCAGTTCGTCGTCCCACTCCCACTCGACGCGGTAGTGGTGCTCGACGAGCGCCAGGCGAATCGCCATCGGGTGCCACTTGGAACGCAACTCGTCGACGAACACGAGGTTGCCGAGGCTCTTCGACATCTTCTCCCCGTCTTTCGAGATCAGCGCCGTGTGCATCCAATGACGGACGAACGGCTCGCCGGTGGCCGCCTCGGACTGCGCCAGCTCGCACTCGTGATGGGGAAAGATCAGGTCGGCGCCTCCACCGTGCAGATCGATCGTCGTACCCAGCTCGCGTAGGGCGAGAGCGCTGCACTCGATGTGCCAACCAGGCCGTCCCGGCCCCCACAGCGTGTCCCACGCCGGCTCGTCGGCGGCCGAAGGATGCCACAACACGAAGTCGAGTGGATGGCGCTTGTGCGGATCCTCGATGTTGCCGCCCCGCCGTGCGGCGAGCTCGAGCATCTCTGCTTCGGACAGGTTGCTCAGGCTCCCGAACGCGTCGAACCTGCTGACGTCGAAGTAGACCGAGCCGCCCGCCTGGTAGGCGAAGCCGCGGTCGAGCACCATGCCGATGAACCCGCGGATGTCAGAGATCGCCGACGATGCGCGAGGCGACGATGAGACGGGGAGTGCGTTGAGCGCCTCCATGTCTCGCTCGAAGCGCGCTTCTTCGCCGGCGGCGAGATCGAGATAGTGGATGCCCAGCTCGCGTGCCTTGGCGAACAGCGGGTCGTCGACGTCGGTGACGTTGCGCACGCAGGTGACCCGATGGCCGCGGTCGATGAGATGACGCTGCAACACGTCGAAGGCGATGTACGTCGGCCGCGTGACCGAGGTGGGTGGCGTCGTAGGGAGTGATGCCGCACGTGTACATCAACACTTCGGGACCCGGCTCGAACGGCACGATCGCTCGCCGGGCGGTGTCGTACAGGCGCATCGTCATCGGTCAACCGCGCGCGGATCGCCTTTGATTCCCGTCAGCTTGGGGGCGACCCGCGTCCGGTAGCGCACGTTGAGCTGGAGCAGCACGGCCGTGAACGCCTCGATGGCCGTCGCGTTGCTCAGCTCGCCGGCATCGAGCGGCCGGCAGCCCGGGATGTTCGACACGATCTCGCTCACCGTCGCGATCAGCGCTGGGATCGTCGCCGCAGATCAGCACGTCGGAGTCGATCGGTTCACCGACATGACCGAGCTCCTTGGCCGGCAGGTGGTGGAATGCGGCGACGACGTGGCACTCCGGCACGGCGGCCTGGACGTGCGCCGCGACGCTGCCCGCGAGGCGGCACGAGTGGCTGGAACTCGGTACCGACCCGGACGAGGGCGTTGGCCATGCTCACCACAACCTTGCCGCGCAGCTCGCTTGCCGTGGTCGTGGGCTGTCGTCGCCGCCGAGTCCCACGGGGTGGCGATCACGACGAGATCGCACTCGGCGGCGGCGTCGTTGTCGCCGATACGAGAGCTGGTCCGCCAGTTCGGGATACACGCTCACCAGCTCGTCACGGGCCTCCATCGCCCGGTACTTCGATCGTGACCCGATCACCGTCTCGTACCCGATGCTGGCCAGACGGGCCGCAAGTCCGCTCCCCGCGGGCCCCGTCCCTCCGAAGATGCCGATGCGCATCACGTCAGCCTTGCATCTGGCGACCGGACACGGGAAACCAGCGATGGCGGGCGTTCGACCACCCCCCCTCGGACGGCCGAGGCTAGCGTCCGGCGCCATGGGACTACTCGACGGCAAGAAGATCGTGGTCACCGGGGTGCTCACCGATGCCTCGCTGGCATTCGGCGTGGCCCGGATCGCCCTCGAGGAAGGCGCCGAGATCGTGCTCACCGGCGCCGGTCGGGCACTGAGCCTCACCCGACGCACGGCACGCAAGCTCACCGACTGTCGCCGGCGGCGAGATCGACGTGTACGAGCTCGACGTGACGGATCCCCGAACATGGCGCCGCGGTGCGTGACGAGCTGACCGAGAAGTGGGGCCGCGTCGATGGCGTGCTCCACTCGATCGGGTTTGCCCCGGCGGCGTGTCTCGGTGACGACTTCATGGGCGCCACCTGGGACGACGTGGCCGTCGCCGTGCACGTATCCGCGTACTCGCTGAAAGTGCTGGCCGAATCCTTCGTCCCGTTGATGACCGGAGGCGGCGCGTTCGTCGGCCTCGACTTCGACAACCGCCAGGCGTGGCCGGCGTACAACTGGATGGGCGTCGCCAAGTCGGCGTTGCAGAGCGTCAACCGCTACCTCGCAAAGGAGCTCGGACCGCAGGGAATCCGCTGCAACCTGATCGCCGCCGGACCGGTGAAGACGATGGCCGCCAAGAGCATCCCCGGGTTCGCCCTGTTCGAGGACGTCTGGGACGAGCGGGCGCCCCTGGGCTGGGACGTGACGTCCTCAGACCCGGTGGCCGCGCTCGTGCGTCGCCCTGCTCAGCGACTGGTTCCCGGCCACGACCGGCGAGATCATCCACGTCGACGGCGGCTACCACGCCATGGGTGTCTGACATCGATCGTGAGGTCGTGGACGGAGTTCACGACATGGGGGGCATGCACGGATTCGGCGCCGGTGGCGATCGAGGCCGACGAGCCGGTGTTCCACGAGCCCTGGGAGGGCCGCACGTTCGCACTGATGATCGCCACCGCGGCGCCGCTGGCCTGCGCTCGGGGTCGATCCGTCCCGGCATCGAGGAGATCGACCCGGCTGACGTACCTCGCTTCCAGCTACTACGAGCGCTGGGCGCGCTCTGTCGAGGCGGGGCTCGATCGCGCGCCGGCACGCTCACCGCCGCCGAGATCGACGCCCGCGCCGCTTCCGGCGACCCACCGCCGTGAGCACGCCGACGACACCAACCCTGATCTGCGCACGCGGGCTGGTCGCGGCGCTCGTCAGGCCCCGCCGAGCCGAGCGGCGACGACGTGCCGATGCGCTTCGCCGTCGGCGACCGAGTCACCGTGAAGCGGATGGCGCCGCCCGGACACCACCGCTGCCCGCGCTACGTCCGCGGCGCCACCGGCACGGTGACGCGAACGCCGGGAGGATGGCCCCACGCCAGCAGCCGACGAGCCCCCCGAGGCCACCTACACGGTTCGCTTCTCGATGGCTGACCTCTGGGGCGGCGACGCCGAGCCTGGCTGGCTCTATGTCGACCTCTGGGAGCGATACCTCGAATGACCGATTCGCATGGCCACCATCACCCGGCGCCGAAGGTCGCCGTGCCGAAGCAGCGCGTCGAGGCGATCGAGGCACTGCTCGTCGAGCGGGGGCTGATCACATCTGATGTGGTCGACGCCATCGTCGAGACCTACGAGCACGATCTAGGCCCGATGAACGGCGCCCGCGTCGTCGCCCGGGCCTGGCTCGACCCCGACTACCGGGCGCGGCTGCTGGCCGACGGAACCAGTGCCGTCGGCGAGCTCGGGTTTCGGCGGCGCCGAGGGCGAGCACCTCGTCGTGCTGGAGAACACTCGCCGACGTCCACAACGTCGTCGTCTGCACGCTGTGCTCGTGCTACCCGTGGCCGGTGCTCGGACTCCCCCACGCTGGTACAAGAGCTTCGCCTACCGCTCGCGAATGGTGCGCGAGCCGCGGGTCGTGCTCGGCGAGTTCGGCACGACGCGTGCCCGACGACGTCGAGGTGCGCGTCTGGGACTCGAGCGCGGAGGTCCGCTACATGGTCCTTCCCGCTCCCGCCGGACGATGTCGATGGGCACGAGCGAGGATGAGCTCGTCCGAGACTCGTCACCCGCGACCACATGATCGGCGTCGCCCGCTGAGCGCCCCGACCACCTCCGGACAGCATTCCCCGGCGCAACGGCGAGCTGGCCTTCGACGCCCCCTGGGAGAGCCGCGCCTTCGGGCTCGCCGCGGCGTACCTCCGAGGCATCCGGGCGTGACTGGGAGACCTTCCGTCCGCACCTGATCGCCGCCATCGCCGAGCTTCCGACGACGACTCCGTACTACGAGGCATGGGTGGTCGCCCTCGACCGCCTGCTCGCGGCCGACGGCCT
The DNA here is from genome assembly GCA_963830025.1 of uncultured Acidimicrobiia bacterium. GTDB lineage: Bacteria > Actinomycetota > Acidimicrobiia > Acidimicrobiales > Ilumatobacteraceae > CAWHLC01. The sequence continues at coordinate 641,254 of CAWHLC010000013.1, read as the reverse complement.
CCCACCACACGAGTGAGCCAGCCTCCGGATAGGGTCGGCAGGGCAGCATGTAACCGACTCGCCGGCGAGATCTCCCCGTACCTCCGTCAGCATCGCGACAACCCGGTGGACTGGTACGCATGGGGCCCAGAGGCGTTCGCCGCCGCCGCCGAGCGCGACGTGCCGGTGCTCGTCTCGGTCGGGTACTCGTCGTGCCATTGGTGCCACGTCATGGCCCACGAGTCGTTCGAAGACGGCGAAGTGGCGGCGGACGATGAATGCCCGCTTCGTCAACGTCAAGGTCGATCGGGAGGAGCGCCCCGACGTCGACGCCATCTACATGGAGGCGATCCAGGCGATGTCGGGACGTGGCGGCTGGCCGATGACCGTGTTCACCACCCCCGACGGCAAGCCGTTCTACGGCGGCACGTACTTCCCGAAGCCGCAGTTCCTGCAGCTGCTCGCTGCCGTCAGCGATGCGTGGACGAACCGGCGCGACGAGCTGACGAAGAACACCGAGGCACTGACGAATGCCGTGCGACGCAGCGAGTCGCTCACGCCACAATCCGAGCTGCCGGGTTACGGCCCGATCAACGCTGCCTTGCAGGGACTTGCCAACGCGTTCGACAAGGAATGGGGCGGTTTCGGGCCAGCACCCAAGTTCCCGGCGACGACACAGCTCGAGATCTTGCTCCGCGGCAACGCCCACGCTCCAAGCGACTCCCTCCGCCTCGTCGTGACGAACACGCTCGACGCGATGGCTTCGGGCGGGATGTACGACCACATCGGCGGTGGTTTCAGCCGGTACTCGGTCGACGAGCGTTGGCTCGTCCCCCACTTCGAGAAGATGCTGTACGACCAGGCACAGCTGATCCGCGCCTACGTGCACGGCTATCAGGTGTTCGGCCAGGAACGATGGATCGCGCTGATCGCCGAGACCGTCGACTACCTGTGCCGCGATCTCCGCCATCCCGACGGCGGCTTCTTCTCTGCGGAGGACGCCGACTCGCTCGATGCATCACGGCCACAGCGAGGAAGGCGCCTTCTACACGTGGACACCCGAGGAGGTGCAGGCGGTGGTCGGCGACGCAGCCACGGCCACGTGCGAGTGGTTCGGAATCACCGCCGGAGGGGAACTTCGAGGGCCGTTCGATCCCCAACCGTCTGCACGCTCGGGGCCGCTTCGAGCGACCCGACGACATCGACCAAGCGCGTCAGGCGCTCTTCGACGCGTGCGCGCCAGGCGACCGCGCCCGGGCCTCGACGACAAGGTCGTCACCGAGTGGAACGCTCTCGCTGTCACCGCCCTCGCCGAGGCCGGTGTCGTGCTCAGGCGGCCAGAGTGGATCGACGCCGCGCGGGAGACAGCAGAGTTCCTCCTCCGCGAGCTGCGCGGACAGGACGGGCGCTGGTACCGCAGCTGGCATGCGGAGGGCGAGCCCCGGGCGCGTCATGGCGCTGTCGCCGCCGATCTCGCCGCGCTCGCCGAGGCGTTCATCCAGCTCGCCGACGCGACCGGCGAAGCGCGGTGGATCGACGAGGCACGGGCGATCGCCGACACGCTGCTCGACCACTACTGGGACGTCGACGAGGGCGGTCTGTTCACAGTGCCCGACGCGGGCCCCACCGACGGGACACCGCTGATCGCCCGCCAGAAAGACCTCATCGACGGCGCCACGCCGTCAGCCAACTCCACCGCCGCTGTGGCGTTGTACCGACTCGCCGCGTTGACGGCCGAGATGCGCTATGCGAACCAGGCGGACCGCATCCTGCAGCTCGTCGGTCCGCTCGCCAGTCAGAGCCCGACGGCATTCGGCTACACGCTCGCTGCGATCGATCTGCGCAAGACGGGCATCACCGAGATCGTCGTGCCGGGCGGCGAGCCGGAGTTCATGGACATCGTCCGTGACACGTGGCGACCCAACACGGTGATCGCCTGGGGTGAGCCTTACGACTCACCGCTGTGGTTCGACCGTCAGGTCGGCAAGGCGTACGTGTGCCAAAACGCAGCATGCCAGCTCCCGGCGGACTCGCCGGAAGAGCTTCGTGCCCAACTGACGAGCGAGTCGCTCGAGAGTCGAAGCGTGCCCGAGGAGTCGTAACCCATGAGCTGGGTGAGCCGCCAAAGCGACAGCGGAGGCGGCGAGCTCGGCAGGCGGAGACGAGCGACTTGCTCGCGAGTCGAAGCGTGCCCGAGGAGTCGTAGCCCATGAGCTGGGTGAGCCGCCAAAGCGACAGCGGAGGCGGCGAGCTCGGCAGGCGGAGACGAGCGACTTGCTCGCGAGTCGTAGCTCCGACCAAGAACGTCATCCGCGCCAGACGCGCCGGTGGATGATCTCGTCGGGGCGGCGACGCGGCCGAGAACTGCTGTGACCGGGGGCAAAAGCACGCCGCACCTCGCCTGTCGTCCCGGCTGTCTTCGCCAGCGTCCCTGGCGTGTCGTCTGGACCGGCTGGCCACCCGAGGGCGATCGCGCCGAGCAACTCCATCCCCGGAGGGATGCGCAGCGCTTGGCGGAGCTCTCGTTCGCCCCGGAACACGCCGAAGAACAGGGCGCCGAGCCCTGCGTCCTCCGCTGCCAGCAGCATCGTCATCACCGACATCGATGCGTCGATGGTCCAATACGGCACCGGCCACTGATCGCGGCCCGTGCCCAGCCTCGTTGCGGCCTTGTCAGGCTCGGCGTAGCGCTCGATGTACGCCTGCGGGTCGGCGAGAGGAAGGGCGATCACAGGCGCATCGAGCAGGCGCTTCCAGCGGAACGAGCGACGACGCACGGTCGGGAGCGTGATGTCCCAGAACGCGGTGGTCTCGACGCCCTGGAGCACGATCAGGTGCCAACCCTGCGACTTTCCCGCGCTCGGGAGCGCGTGAGCCGAGATCGACGAGCCCGGCGATGAGCTCGGCATCGACGGGATCCGGTCGAAACGACCGCGTCATCCGCCGACGGCGGACGACGTCGGCGAACTCGCTCATGTGTACCTCGTTAGGTGCGGGCACCCAGCTTGACGAGCTCCTCGGCCATCACCCATCCGTAGACGATCTTCACGCCGCCGGCCTCGGCCTTCACGTCGTCGAACAGCGCCCTGACATCTGGGTCGACGTCGTCGGGCTTGACCAGCTCGTGATCGATGAAGCCGTCCTGGCCACCCTTCTTGACGGTGAAGCTTCGCGCGTCGTAGTCGGCGTCGACGTTGAATCGCTTCGCCAGGCGGCGACCCCATGCCGCGTTCTTCGCCGACGGCGTTGGAGCCCGGACTGGGAGTGACATCGACGAGCTCCCTGAAGGCGCCGAGCGCATCGGCGCTCACGAATCGCGATCCGACGACCACGTCTTCGTCGGGGAACGCCATCAGCGCCCGGTGGTAGGCCTCGTTCATCAGGCCGCGGAGCACGGTCTCCCGCTTCGCCGAGCGGCGAACACTCATCAGCCCGATCAGCACGCATGGCGTGCCCCCGATGCGTTCGAGCGTGGAGAACCCGAATCCGTGCAACTTGTCGTCGATCCGAGCGGTGGTGACGAGCACCCACTCCTCTTTGGCCTTCGAGAGCACGCCGATGTCGAACGCCCCATCAATCGTGGTGAGTTCGTCGAGATCGGCGTCGGTCAACGCCGAAGCGTCGTTGGTGACGACCTGAAGTGCCATATCCCCTCTCCCGAGATCGACTAATGGAGCACCGGCCAGGACTCTCTATTGTGCCATCGTTTCGGCCGATCGACCCAACCGGTACACGCCTCGTGTTTCTCGAACGTTCCCCGGATCGTTCGTGGTTGATCACATCGCGCTGTCACGGTGGATCCATGGCTCCCCGAATGCAGTTCACCCACCGTTCGCTCGTCGCCGTCCTCGCTGCAGGCGGGCTGCTGCTCGCTGCGTGCGGTGACGATGACGACCAGCCCGCGCCGGCGACGCAGCCGCCGCCGGCAGGCACGTCGACCGACGATTCCATGACCGACGACTCGATGACCGACGACTCGATGACCGACGACTCGATGACCGACGACTCGATGACCGACGACTCGATGACCGGCACCACGGCACCCTGAACAACAACCGCAGTGGTGGCCTACAACGACACCGCGTCGTGCCCGAAAGCGACGCGGAGCTCGCCGACTGCCCGGTCGACGTCGACGAGATAGTCATCGCCGAGGCGCAGCACCTTGCCCGGGCCGAGCTCGATCAACACTGCCGACCCGCCGGGATGTTCGGCGAGGATCGATTTCAACGTGGCGATGCGGCCGTCATCGAGCACGTGCGAGCCGAGCCGCAACCGGATCGGCGCGGCAGCCGCCTCGAGTCCGGTGACCACCTGGATCGTCTGACAGTTCACGCTGACGCGAGCGTCGTCACGACGATCGACGCGACCCTTGACGATCACGATTGCATCGTCGGTGAGCTTGTGGCCCTCCTCGGCGAGGGTGCGGGGGAACACCGTGACCTCGATCGCCCCTTCGAGATCCTCGAGCACGAACGTGGCCATCTGGTCGCCCTTGCGCGTGTACTTCCTGGCCATGCCCGTGACGACACCGCCGACGCTCACCATCGCCCGATCCTCGAGCTCAGCGAGCTGCGTGACGGAGTGTTCGCAGCGGCGTCGCAGCGCCGCCTCGACGCCGAACAGCGGATGATCGGACACGTAGAGCCCGAGCATTTCCTTCTCCGCCCGCAAGCGGTCGGACTTGTCGAACTCGACGGTCGGGATGGCGACTCGTTCATTGAAGCCTGCCTCGGCGACCGACTGCTCGTTCCAGTCGCCGAAGAGGCTCATCACGCCCTGGTCGCGCTCGCGGCGCCTGGCCAGGGTGCTGTCGATCACCTGCTCGAACACCATCATCAGGCCCCGCCTCGTGTGCCCGAGGTTGTCGAACGCTCCCGACTTGATCAATGACTCGACGGTGCGCTTGTTGAGCACGTGCTCGGGGACTCGCTCGGCGAAGTCGTAGAAGTCGACGAACGGTCCGTTCTCGTCGCGCTCGGCGAGCAACAGCTCGACGAGTGCCTCGCCGACGTTGCGCACCGCGGACAATCCGAATGCGATTGCGCCCGGACTGCCCGGCGGCAGCGTCACGTCGTCGGGAACCTCGCCCGGCGACAGCGCCACGAAGTCGGTGCGTGACCGGTTGACGTCAGGGGTGAGCACGCGGATGCCCATCGAGCGGCATTCGGAGATGTACACCGCCGCCTTCTCCAAGGTGCTCTTCACGCTCGTGAGGAGACAGGCGAAGTACTCCACCGGGATAGTGGGCCTTGAGGAAGGCGGTGTGGTAGGCGACGAGGCCGTAGCCGAACGCATGGCTCTTGTTGAACGCGTAGTCGGCGAACGGCTCGATGATGTTGAACAGCGAGGTGCCAAGGTCGCGGCCGTAGCCGGTCGCCTCGCACCCCGCCACGAACTTCTCTCGCTCCTTGGCGATCAGTTCCCGGATCTTCTTCCCACAGGCCTTGCGAAGGTTGTCGGCTTCGGCGAGGGAGTAGCCGGCGACCTTCTGGGCGACGCGCATCACCGACTCTTGGTAGATCATCAGGCCGTATGTGTCACCGAGCACTTCCTCCAGATCCGGGTGGAGGTAGGTGATCGGCTTGCGGCCGTTCTTCCGGTCGGCGTAGTCGTTGTGCATGTTGGCCGCCATCGGCCCTGGCCGGTAGAGGGCGACGAGGGCGGCGACATCGTCGAAGCTGGTGGGAGCGAGAGAGCGCATCAGCGCCCGCATCGGACCACCCTCGAGCTGGAAGATGCCGATGCCGGCGCCCTTCTGGAGCAGCTCGAGCGTGGCCTCGTCGGCGAGGTCGACGGAGTCGATGTCGAACTCGGGATCGTGCCGTTCGCGGATCATGGGCACGCAGTCGGAGATCACGTCGAGGTTGCGCAACCCGAGGAAGTCCATCTTCAGCAGACCGAGCTCCTCGACGCCGTGCATTTCGAACTGGGTCACGACCGGCGCCTGGGCAGGATCTTGACCGCTCTCCGGCTTGCGCTGGACGGGGAGGTACTCGGTGAGCGGTTCCTTGGTGATCACCACGGCCGCGGCGTGGATGCCGTCGGAACGCTTCAACCCTTCGAGCCCCTTGGCGACGTCGACGACGCGCTTCACGTCGGGGTCGGTGTCGTAGAGGGCACGCAGTTCAGCTGCGGCCTTGTAGCCGTCGATGTACTTGGGGCTCTCCTCGAAGCAGTACTTGAGCGGTGTGTCGCGACCCATCACCAGTGGCGGCATCGACTTGGCGATCTTGTCGCCGAGGCCGTACGGATACCCGAGCACCCGCGCTGCGTCGCGAACGGCGTTGCGGGCTTTGATCGTGCCGAACGTGATGATCTGGGCGACGTGGTCGCGGCCGTACCGCTCGGCGGCATAGCGGATCATCTCGTCGCGGTAGCGGGAGTCGAAGTCCATGTCGATGTCGGGCATCGAGATCCGGCTCGGATTGAGGAACCGCTCGAACAGCAGGTCGTACTTGATCGGGTCGAGGTCGGTGATGCGCAGGCAATAGGCGACGGCACAGCCGGCGGCAGAGCCTCGACCGGGACCCACGCGGATGCCTCCGTCGCGGGCGTGCTTGATGAGGTCCCACGTGATGAGGAAGTACGAGGCGAACCCCATGTCGCCGATGACCTTCAGCTCGTAGGCGATTCGCTCGACGGCGGCCTGCGGCAGCTCAGCGCCCCATCGCTCCCCAGCGCCCTCCCATGTGAGATGACTGAGGTACGCGCTGTCGTCGGTGAATCCTTCGGGGATCGGGAAGTTGGGGAGCAGCGCCTCGCCGAACTCGATCTCGACGTCCGCCCGTTCGGCGATCCACAACGTGTTGTCGCACGCCTCGGGCAGCTCGGCGAAGAGATATCGCATCTCGTCGGCGGACTTGAGGTAGTGCTCGTGGCCCTCGAACTTGAACCTGTCGGGGTCGGACAGCAGGGCACCGGTCTGCACGCAGAGCAGTGCGTCGTGGCTCTCGTGGTCTTCGCGATGGGTGTAGTGCGAGTCGTTGGTCGCCAGCAGGGGGGCGCCGATCCGCTTGGCGATCTCGAGCAGCTTCGGATTGGTGCGCTTCTGCGCGGCGAGACCGTGGTCTTGTAGCTCGACGAACAGGCTGTCCGCACCGAAGATGTCCTGCAGACGACCGGCGGCGGCCAGCGCACCTTTCTCGTCGTCACGCAACAGGTGCTGGAGAACGTGGCCGCCGAGGCAGCCGGTGGTGGCGATCAGACCGTCGCTGAAGCGATCGAGCAGCTCCCAGTCCATCCGTGGCTTGTAGTAGTAGCCCTCGAGGAACGCAAGGCTGGAGAGCTGCAGCAGGTTGCGGTACCCGGTGTTGTTCTCGGCCAGCAGGGTGAGGTGGTAGTAGAGCTTCTTGCCGCCTTCGACGTCACCGCCGGAGTCGTCGATGCGTCCTCGTCGCGTCGGTCGCTCGGCGCGCGACTCGTGGGCGAGGTATGCCTCGGTGCCGATGACCGGCTTGATGCCTTGCCGGTTGCACTCGCGGTAGAAGTCGAGGACCCCGTACATGTTCCCGTGGTCGGTGATGCCGAGCGCCGGTTGTCCGTCGGCAGCCGCCTTGGCGACGAGCTCGTCGAGACGGGCAGCCCCGTCGAGCATCGAGAACTCGGTGTGAACATGAAGGTGTGTGAATGAGTCGCCCACCCAGTCAGCCTCCCGGGGCGAATGACAAGTGTGTAACTCGCGACCCTACCCGCGCCGGCCGTGCGGGAAACCCTCGATCACAGGTATGTGCCCGGCCGGTCCTCTTGCTGGCCAGGTTGACCGGGAATCATCGGCTGTCCGGGCCGCGGCGGGCCGCCAGGCAGCTGCCGCATCTGTTCCAGTTGTTGCCGGGCAGCAAGCTGTTGCGCGAACAGGGTCGCCTGGATCCCGTGGAACAACCCTTCGAGCCAGCCCACGAGCTGCGCCTTGGCGACCCTCAGCTCGGCGTCACTGGGTGGGCCACTGTCGTGGTCGTTGAACGGCAGCGTGAGCATCTGCAACTCCTCGCGCAGATCTGGTGACAGGGCCTCGTGACAACTCGACCACCGACCGCTCGTACACCTCGGCGAGCCGCTCCCGGCTCGCCTCGTCGAGTGGCGCCAGACGCACCTCCTCGAGCAGCTGTTTCACCATCGACCCGATCCGCATCACCTTCGCCGGCTCGGTAACCGTCTCGGAGATCTCGCTCTCGCTGTCGCTCCCGGTGACCAGTTCGCCTCGCTCGACCTGCACGTCCTCCGCCTCCGCCGTGTCGGACGCGGCGGGCTCGGTCGGCTCATTCGTACCTTCGTCGGTCATGCCACCGACCGTACCGCCTGGGTCACGGTTCGGACAGAAAGGCGAGAAGTGGAACGAAGACCTCGGCCGCTGTGAGGGATCCATGACGGCACACCAGCTCGAACGGGCCCGTGTCGGTGCCCTCCCAGAAGCTGATCTGCTCGTGTGCCACGAGCGCCACGTCGCCGAGGCGGGCGGCGACCGGAGGCGACACGACGGGTCCGAACCAGCCTTCGTCGATCGTCTGCTCTCTCGTCACCACCCAGGCGACGTCGCCGAACTCGTCGGTGGCGGTGTGGAGCAACTCGCGGGCTGCGCCGGGCTTCGCGTGCAGCCAGCGGAACCTGCCCTCACCCGACTGCAGGGCGACACTGCGCAGCAGATCGTCGGAGGGGTAGAGGATGTTCTCGCCGACGTGAACCTGACCGTGGTCGGCAGTGACGAGGAGGGCTGCGCCCGCTGGCAACACGTCGAGCACGGCGGCGACGAGATGGTCGGCGAATCTCAACTCCGCGTCGTAGTAGGCGCCGAACCCACGCTCGTGAGCGGTCTTGTCGATGCCGCCGTAGTACGCGTACACGACGTCCTCGCCGGCGAGCAGCTGGTGGGCGACCTCGGGAGCGATCGCCGACGGCGAGCGATACCCGGCGGGCTTGGAGCCGCGGAGATGGGCTTCGGTGAACGCCGTACGTTCGAGCTCAGCCTGGGAGATGACGGGCACGTCCCGCCCGAGGAACGGGGTGAAGGGTTGCAGGTCACGTGGCGGATGAGCGTGGCGACGGTCACCGCCACCGGAGGTCCACCGCAGCAGGTTCAGCACCTCGGTGTGGAGAGCGATGCGATATCCGATCAGCCCGTGTTCGCCGGGCGTGAGACCGGTGGAGATCGAGGTCAATGCGGTGGCAGTCGTCGTCGGAGCGACGGTGGTGATCGACGTTCCCGAGAGGGCGCCGAGTGTCGGCATCAGTGCCTTGTGGTCCATCAGCTGTTCCCAGCCGAGCCCGTCGAGCACGAGCAGCACGATCTGACGTGCGTCGGCGAGCACCGCCGGCATCCATGGCGGCAGGTTGGTTGCCCACTGCTCCAGGGCCGAGCAAGGCGGGCACGATGCCTCGCACGTTTGCGCCCGCATAGTCGGGAATGATCGGAGTGGGCTCCACCGAGGAAACAGTTCATCACCTTTCCGGGCGACACACCACATCAAGGTCATTCCCTTCCCGCCGGTCTTGCCCCCTACCATGACCGTGTGCGCGTCTCGACCCGTGGTGACTATGCGTGTAGGGCGTTGCTCTCGCTGGCGCTCCACCTCGACGAGAGCGGTGCTGCGGTTCCCACGTCCGTGCGCGACATCGCCGAACGAACTGGACTCCCCCAGCCGTACCTCGAGCAGATCCTTCTCGCTCTCAAAGGAGCCGGTCTCGTCCGTTCCAAGCGTGGCGTCGGCGGCGGATACGTGCTCGCCCGTCCGCCCAAGGAGATCAACCTCTCCGAGATCGTGTCGGCCGTCGACGGTCCGATCACGCTCGGCGACTTCGGCCAGCCTCACCAGGACGGCGCCTGCGATCACGAGGGCCAGTGCGTGCTCCTCGCCATCTGGAACCTGGCCGGTGAGCACATGCGTCGCCACCTCGACACGTACACCCTCCAGTCGATCGCCGACGCTGCCCGGGGTCGCGCGCCCTGGCCGTCGTCGATGGAGGACTAGCCGCTAAAGGGAGATGAGAGCACTCCCGCCATTGGCGTTGCGCTACTCGTCGCTCCTGAACTGGCGTCGGAACTCGCGCAGATCGTCGGGAAGATCGCTGGTCCAGGTCATCCGGTCACCCGTCGTGGGGTGTTCGATCGTGAGTTCCTGGGCATGGAGGTAGGGGCGGACCAGGCCGAACACCGGGCGCCCCGCGCCGTAGAGCGTGTCGCCGAGGAGAGGGTGGCCGACCGACGCCAGATGGACCCGGATCTGGTGGGTACGCCCGGTGTCGAGGGTGCAGTCGAGCTCGGCGACGTCGGCCGGCCCGGCGCAGCTCGGCAAGCACCCGGTAGTGAGTGCGCGACGGTTTTCCGTCGGCGACCACGGCGCGGCGCAACGGATCGCGCGGGCTGCGGCCGATCGGCGCTTCGATCACGCCGACGGAAGCGGTCGGGTGGCCCCACACCATCGCTCGGTACCGCCGCCCAGCGCGGTGCGTGCGGAACTGCGCGGACAGTGCCTCGTGCGCATCGGACGTTCGCGCCACGACGAGCAGCCCGGACGAGCCGGCGTCGAGGCGGTGGACGATGCCAGGGCGGTCTCCCTCCCCAACCCCTGCCACATCGGGATATCGGGCGAGCAGCCCGTTGACGAGGGTTCCGGCGCGATTGCCGCTCCCGGGATGCACCACGAGTCCGGCCGGCTTGTCGACGACGATGATCGACTCGTCCTCGTAGACGACTCCGAAGGCCACCGCCGGATCGGGTTGCGGTCCCGGGTCGGCCGCGATCGCCGACATGTCAACGGTGACCACCTGTCCTTCGTGGACGCGCTGTTTGCCGCTCGTGATGGCGACGCCGTCGACGTCGCACGGCGCCTCCGTCGACGAGACGCGCCGCCACCGCCCGACTGGAGCCGGTCATGAACGCGACGACCCGGTCGAGTCGCTCACCGTCGAGTGCGGCGGGCAGGGTCTCGGAGATCATCAGTCGAACCGATCGGTCGCGCTCACGGGCTCGGCCGTCTCCTCGTGCGCGCGATGCGACCAGGTGTCCGATGACGAGCATGAAGCCACCGACCGTCACGCGCGATGTCGGCGACGTTGAAGATCGGGAACCATTGCGGATCGATGAAATCGACGACCGCCCCGCGGAACCAGCCCTCGCCGCGGAACAGGCGGTCGAGGATGTTCCCGATCGCGCCGCCGACCACGAGGCCGATGGCCACCATGTTCCAGCGGCTGTTCGTCCGGCCGAGCGACACCAGCATGACGGCGACGACGACGATGGCGATCACACCGATGTAGGGCCCGAGACCGTCACCCTTGGAGAACGCCATGCCCGTGTTGAAGGCGAGGTTGAGCTGCAGCGTCCAGAAGAGATGGATCGTGTGACCGTCGGAGAGCTCGTTCAGCGCCCAGTGCTTGGTGAGCTGGTCGAGCGACGACGACCACGGCGGCGACGACCAATGGCCCGCGCGGAGGGCGGGCCAGGAGGTTCATCGACCCGGATCGAGCTCGTCAGCGACGGCCGATGCCGCCGACCTTCTCCTCGACGAGGACCGTGGCCCACGGGATCGCCTCGAGACGAGCCTCGGGGATCGGCAGCCCGGACACGATCGAATAGCCGTAGGTGCCCGTTGCCAGGCGCTCCAGCGCGGCGTCGATCTCGAGCACCGTCTGCCGCGCCTCCGCCGACATCGCCAGGTCGTGCTCCCGCTCGACGACCATCGTGTCGCCCTCGCCGCTCTCGTCGTCGAACTGCACGTCGCCCATCTCGCCGTCTTCGATCAGCGCCTTCGCCTCGTCTTCGAGACGGGTGGCCTGACCGAGTAGGCGATCGCGCTCGGTGAGCAGCGCCGCCTTCTGCTGCGTGAGGAACTTCACGGTGAAGTCCTTCGTGTACGTGATGCCGTCCTTCGTCGTTCCCCGGGGGGCGGGATATTCGACTGCGTGGGTCGTCATCGTGTTGGACTCCTTGACGTTCGACGTCCTGTGTGGGGGTTGAGCTCTTCTTCGTCGACGAGGTCGACTTCGCCGGAGGCGACTTCGTCGCTGCCGTCTTCGACGCCGAGGTCCGCTTCGTGGCGTTGGTGGACCCGCTGGAGGCGGATTTCTTCGTCGCCGGCGCCTTCTTTGCCGGGGACTTCTTCGAGGTGCTCCGTGCGGCCATTGGACGCGCTCCTTGTCGCTGGATCGGGGGACTTTAGCGCCGAGCCTCGGCGATACCCACCCCATAGCTCATCGAGATGCCGATTGGCGGATGGATCACGCGGCAGAAACGGTGATCTGGGGTTCCTGCGTGTCGGCTCTGACAGCCTCGAGCGACGTGGCGAGCGTCTCCCCGAGCACGAGCTCGCGATGCGCCTCGAGGGCGTCGATCCATGCGTCGTTGGCTCTCACCGCGAGGGCGATCCGGTCGGACACCTCGAGATCGGCGTCTCGACGGGCCTGCTGGACGAGCCGGATCAGGTCGCGCGCCACGCCTTCCCGTTCGAGCTCGGGCGTCACGTCGAGGTCGAGGAGCAGCACGCCTTGACCGCCACTGAGCTCGGCGCTCGCGCCCTCGCCGGACGTCGACGCCATCGCCAGCGTGTACTCGCCCTCGTCCAGCTGGTGGCCACCGGCGGTGACCACGCCACCGTCGATCGACCAGTCGCCGGCACGCACCGCCTTGATGACGTCCTGCGTGGCGCCGCCCAGGCGGGGTCCGAGCGCCGCGGGAACGAGCTGCAGCACCGGCGACGCCACAGCTGCGACGTCTTCGGTGAGCTCCACCTCGCGTACGTTCACCTCGTCGGCGATCACATCGCGGAAGTCGGCCAAGCGCCCGGCCGTAGGCGTGGCCACGGTCAGCTTGGCAAGCGGCAGGCGCACCCGCCGCTGGTTGGCCTTGCGGATCGACAGGGTCGACGAGCACACGTCGCGCACCTCGTCCATCGCTGCGACGAGCTCGTCGTCGGCCGGATACACCGCCGCGTCTGGCCAGTCGGCGAGGTGCACACTGGGCGGGGTGGTCTCGCGCGCAGGCTGATGGAGGCCCTCGTAGATGGCCTCGGTGACCAATGGCAGCAGCGGCGCGGCGACACGGATCAACGCGTCGAGGGCGGTGTGCAGTGTGTCGATGGCGTCCTGGTCGCCATCCCAGAACCGTTGCCGGCTGCGGCGGATGTACCAGTTCGTCAGCGTGTCGAGGAACGAGCGAATCGTGCCGGTTGCGGCAAACAGGTCGTAGCGGTCCATTGCATCGGCGACGTCGCTGACGAGGCTGCCCGTCTTGGCCAGCACGTAGCGGTCGAGCACGTTGCTCGAGTCGGTGCGGATCGTGCCGTGGGTGTTGGCCGCGTTGGCGTAGAGCGTCTGGAAGTACCACGCATTCCACAACGGCAGGATGACGTGGCGGACCGTGTCACGGATGCCGGGCTCGGTGACGACGAGATCGTTGCCACGCAGGATCGTCGACGACAGCAGGTACCACCGCATGGCGTCGGCGCCGTACGTGTCGAACACCCGAACCGGGTCGGGATAGTTGTTCAGGCTCTTCGACATCTTCAGCCCGTCGTCACCGAGGACGATCCCGTGGGAGACGCAGTTGAGGAACGCCGGCCGGTCGAACAGCGCGGTAGCGAGCACGTGCAGCGTGTAGAACCAGCCTCGCGTCTGCGCCAGGTACTCGACGATGAAGTCACCCGGGTAGTGCGATTCGAACCACTCGGCGTTCTCGAACGGGTAGTGCACCTGGGCAAAGGGCATCGAACCCGACTCGAACCAGCAGTCGAGCACCTCGGTGACGCGCCGCATCGACGACTTGCCCGTCGGATCGTCGGGGTTCGGCCGGACGAGCTCGTCGATCATCGGGCGGTGCAGATCGGACACCGTGACGCCGAAGTCGTTCTCGAGGTCGGCGATCGAGCCGTAGACGTCGACCCGCGGATAGTCGGGGTCGTCACTCACCCAAACCGGGATCGGCGAGCCCCAGAATCGGTTGCGGCTGATCGACCAATCGCGAGCGTTCTCCAGCCACTTTCCGAAGCTGCCGTCCTTCACGTGTTCGGGCACCCAGGTGATCTCCTGGTTGAGCTCGACCATCCGGTCGCGGAAGGCCGTGACGTTCACGAACCACGACGAGATCGCCCGGTAGACGAGCGGCTTGGCGCAGCGCCAGCAATGCGGGTACGAGTGGTTGTACGAGTCGTGCCGTGCGACGACGCCTCGCTCCTTGAGGTGGCTGATGATCCCGGCGTTGGCGTCGAAGACGTGCTGGCCGGACCAGTCGCTGACAGCGGGGGTGAACTGGCCGTGTTGATCCATGGGGCAGATCGTCGGGATGCCGACGGCATCGCAGGCGTTCTGGTCGTCCTCGCCGAAGCCGGGTGCCATGTGGACGATCCCCGTGCCCTCGTCGGTGGAGACGAAGTCGCCGCCGAGCACCTGAAAGGCGTTGGCAGCGTCGGCGAAGTAGTCGAACATCGGACGGTAACGGCGGCCGATCAGCTCGGACCCACCGATCGTGCCGACTCGCGTGGCGTTGGCGAACTGCTGCTCGTAGGCGTCGAGGCGCGCTTCGGCGAGGATGTACCGCTGGCCGTTCTCCTCCATCACGGCATAGGGGATGTCGGGCCCCACGGCGAGGGCGAGGTTCGACGGCAGCGTCCACGGCGTGGTCGTCCAGGCGAGCAGCCGATCACCGTGGTCGTCCTCGAACCACACCGTGATCGCCGGATCCTGTCGGTCCTGGTAGACGTCGTCCATCCGTGTTTCGGTGTTCGACAACGGTGTCTCGCACCGCCAGCAGTAGGCGAGCACCCGGTATCCCTCGTACACGAGGCCCTTGTCCCACAACGTCTTGAACGCCCACATGACGCTCTCCATGTAGGTGAGGTCGAGCGTCTTGTAGTCGTTCTCGAAATCGACCCAGCGCGCCTGGCGGGTGACGTAGTCCTCCCACTCGCGCGTGTACTGGAGCACGCTGGTGCGGCACGCGTCGTTGAACTTGTCGATCCCGAACGCCGTGATCTCGGGGTGCCCGGAGATGCCCAGCTCCTTCTCCGTGGCCACCTCGGCAGGCAGGCCGTGGCAGTCCCACCCGAAGCGGCGATGGACGATGTCGCCGCGCATCGTCCGGTAGCGGGGAACGGCGTCCTTCACGAACCCGGTGAGCAGGTGGCCGTAGTGGGGCAGCCCGTTGGCGAACGGCGGGCCGTCGTAGAACACGAACTCACGAGCGTCGGGATCCTTCTCGCGCTGGGCGATCGACGCCTCGAACGTTTCCTCCTGCTTCCACCGCTCGAGGATCTGCTCTTCGAGCCGGGGAAGATCTGGTTGCGGTCGGACCCGCGGGTACGTCACGACCGGTTCTCAGGCGGCGACGCTGTCGTCGCCGTCGGTCAACCCGAAGTCGAGCGTCGCTTCGGACCGCTCCCCGCTGCCGGGATCGGTGTCGTCATCATCGCCGTCGTTCTCATCGTCGCTATCGTCCTCCGCCTCCTCGGCGCCGGCCTGCCGCGGCCCCAGGGAGATACAGCTCGCCGGTGTCGTCGTCGGCGTGCTCGACCGCATCGCCGAGCGCATCACCCACGACCGGCTCGTCGGAGTCCGACGGCTCGTCACTGGCCGCACCGGGGTCGACGGTGGGGGTGGTGTCGTCCTCGTGAGCTGCTGACAGCAACGGCGGCCGCGTCTCGCCGAGACCACCCGGCACCCGGTCGACGATGTCGGTGAGCGATATGGCTGCCTCACGAATCCGCGAGCGCTGCTCGGCGACGTACTCCTCGAGATGGGTGACGTCGGATTCGAGGAAGTCGCGCCGCGCCATCAGCGACTGGACCTCGGCCTCGACCTGCAGCCGTTCCTGTTCGTACGCCTGGCGTGCTTCGTCGCGGCCGTCGGACACGAGCTGGTCGGCCATGCTGCGGGCCTGATCGAGCGAGGATGCAGCGTCGTCGCGCGCCGCGCTCAGCAGCCGTTCCGCCTCTGCCTGCGCGTCGGCAACGGTGACGTCGGCGGTGCGCTGGGCCAGGAGCAGGGCCCGACTGATCGTCTCCGCTTCGTCGACGGACGCGGAGACCGATGCCTTGGCCGTCGCACCGTCGGCGGACTCACCCGACGCCCCAGTGGAGAGCTCCTGGAGCCGGGCGACCGCCGCCCGGGCGCGGGCTTCCATCGCTGCCGTCTCGTTCTGCGATACCTCGAGCGCCGTTGCCACCTCGGAGACGAACGTGTTCACCTCGGTGATGTCGTAGCCCTTCTTGACCGTGCTGAAGGTGATGCCGCGGACGCGTTGAGGGCTCATATCCATGGCCGACCACGATAGCCCTGACACCTTCCGGCGAGACGGTGCCCTTCCCCGTGGCTAACGCACGACCGCGCCAGGTGACGAGTGCGCAGTGCGGCAAGCTCCGACCGGCCCGAGCGTGTCGCAGCCACCCGATGCGAGAGCTGGGTGAGACGCCAAAGCGAAGCGGAGGCGGCGAGCTCGGCAGGCGGAGACGAGCGACTTGCTCGCGAGTCGAAGCTCCGAGATTCAGTCGTAGTCGTAGCCGTCCTGGCGGGCACGCACGAGCGGAGGCTTGAGCAGGTACACGCCGGTGGCGACCTTCTCCATCGAGCCGTCGAGGGCGTAGCAAATCCCACTGGCGAAGTCGATCAGCCGCCGCGAGACCTCGCGTTCGGTGCCCTCGAGGTTCATGATCACCGGCAAGCCCTCTTTGAACTTGTCGGCTAGTTCCTGCGCTTGGTCGAAGCGTCGAGGTCGCACGGTGTACGGCTCGCCGTGACTCACCGACAACGCCGACGATGCTCCGCTTGGACGTCCGTTGCTCGCAGACGCACCTCCGCGCGAGCCGCCCCGGACGTTGACTATGGGTTCTTCCGTCTGCTGAGGAGAGCGACGCTGCGAGGCGTCGAAGTCACGTGACGGGAAGCTCGGACGAGGGGCCGGTCGCACGTCGGCTTCGTCGGGCGTCGCCCGCGGAGCACGGGATTCAGGAGCGCGCTGATGCACGCTGCGGACGATCGTCGTACTCGTCGACGTCGTCGTACTCGTCGTAGGCATCATCTGGACCAAGACCGAGATAGTCCATGGTCTTTTTCCACAGCGACATCCACTCTCCTCCTTCTCAGCAGGCTACCCCACAGCTGTCCCACGCAAGCGGACAGGCCTGCTCAGGGCGGTCGGTCACCGAACAACAACGACCCGACGCGGATCTGCGTCGTGCCCTCTTCGAGCGCCACGTCGAGGTCGGCGGTCATGCCCATCGAACACTCCCGGAGTCCGAGCTCGTCGACGAGACGGCGCACAGCGGCGAACCCCGGCCGAGCCGCTTGCGGACCCCCTTCCGTCGGACCGACGGTCATCAACCCGTCGACGCGCAGCCCCGCACCAGTGGCCCGCTCGACGAGGCTGGCCACATCGTCGATGGGACAGCCGCCCTTGCCCGGTTCGCCTGTGGCGTTGACCTGGAGGAGCACGCGTGCGCCCGGGGCGCGCTTGGCGACCTCGTCGACCACCGAGGGCCGGTCGAGGCTGTCCCACACGTCGACGACGCCGACGAGCGATCTCACCTTGTTCGACTGCAGCCGGCCGATGAAGTGCACTTCCGGACGCGTCACCAGTCCATCGAGAGTGGGCACCTTCGCAAGCAGCTCCTGGGCGTAGTTCTCCCCGATCGCGGCGCAGCCCGCGTCAGCGGCGACGCGCAGCAACTCGGGGGGAAACGCCTTCGTAACGGCGACGATCGAGACCACGTTGCGGCTCTGCGCCGCGAGCCGTGTCTCCAGCGCGGCGAGCCGCCGCCTGACCTCATCTGCCGTGGGCAGGTCCGTCATGTCGGCCAGCGCCACGCGGCAAACACGTGGCGTCCCGTTTCGCTCCGGCGTCGGTGGGAGAAGAACCGCTCGTCGCAACCGGTGCAGATGCCGACGTCGTGCACGAGCATTCCGTGCCGCTCGCACGCTCGGGTCACCGCCGCTGGGACGTCGAGGGCGACCGTGTCCCACCGTGTCACGCCGAGGACATCGCTCACCTCGACGCCACTCCCGGCAGCCACGGCGGTGGCATCGTCCTCGCCGAACTCGTAGCAACACGGATGGATGCAGGGACCGAGCATGGCGCTGACGACGCGTTCGCTGTCGAACGCGCTCACGGCGTTGTCGAGCACGCCCGCCGCCAATCCCCGCCAGCCGGCGTGGACCACGGCGAACGAGCCCGCGGCGCCCACGAGGGCCACGGGCGCGCAGTCGCCCGTCCAGACGCCGAGCACCGCTCCTTCGACCGAGGTGATGAGGATGTCACCGACGTCGCCGTCGCCGCCACCAGGCTCCTCGACGCGCACGACGTCGGTGCCGTGCATCTCCCGGCTCATCGTCCAGGGAAGGTCGACGACAGCGCGCCGCTGCCTCTCGACCTGTTCAGCGGGGACGCGATCGAGGTTGAAATCTCCGTCGGCCCGCGTCGTCATCCGAGTCGCCAGGGCCATGGTTCAACCTCTCGTCGCGCTGGAGGGTCGACCTCTACTTCAGGAACGACGGGACGTCGAAGTCGTCGTCGCCGTCATCGGCGAGCGGGTCGGACGCCGCGTCCTCGCCGAACAGCTCGGCGATGCGCGAGTCGCTGTCACCGAGGCCGTGCAGCGACGACGCGTCATCGACTCGATCGAACCCGGCGGCGATCACTGTGACCTGCACCTCGTCGCCCTTCTCGTCGTCGATCACCGTGCCGAAGATGATGTTCGCCTCTGGATGGGCGACGCCGTGGATGATCTCGGCGGCAGCGTTCATCTCGAACAGGCCCATGCTCGACGGGCCGGTGATGTTGAGCACGATTCCGCGGGCGCCGTCGATCGCGGCCTCGAGCAGTGGGCTCGAGATCGCCGCTTTGGCGGCGGACACGGCGCGGTCGTCGCCGCTGGCCTGACCGATACCCATCAGCGCCGACCCGGCCTGGGAGAGGATCATCTTCACGTCGGCGAAGTCGGTGTTGATGAGGCCGGGAGTGGTGATCAGGTTCGTGATGCCGGAAACGCCCTGGAGCAGCACCTCGTCGGCCATCTTGAACGCGTTGAGAACGCTGGTCTTCTCGTTGGCGACGGACAGCAGACGGTCGTTGGGGATAACGATCAGCGTGTCGACCTTCTCCTTGAGGCGCTGCACGCCGTTGTCGGCCTGCACAGCCCGCCGACGACCTTCGAACGTGAACGGTCGCGTGACGACACCGATCGTGAGCGCTCCCGCGGCACGGGAGATCTCAGCAATCACAGGTGCGGCGCCGGTGCCCGTGCCACCGCCCTCGCCGGCGGTGATGAACACCATGTCGGCGCCCTTGAGGACCTCGTCGATCTCTTCGTGGTGCGACTCGGCCGCGTTCTTGCCGACTTCCGGGTCGCTGCCCGCGCCGAGCCCACGGGTGAGGTCGCGACCGATGTCGAGCTTCACGTCGGCGTCGCTCATCAGCAGCGCCTGCGCATCGGTGTTGACGGCGATGAACTCCACACCCTTGAGGCCGGCGTCGATCATCCGGTTGATCGCGTTGACACCACCTCCACCGACGCCGATCACCTTGATGACAGCGAGATAGTTCTGGGGCGAACCTGCCATCACAGATACCTCCTGGCCCGTTCGGGGGGTGCGGATTGTTTGGCGGTTGTCGATGTCATCACACTCTTCGTTCATCTGGAGGTGGCACGACATTCCCGCGGGCTACCTCGTTACCACCATGTTCGCACGTCAGAGCGCTCGAATCGGGCATTCCATCACGAACTCTCAACAAGGCGTTCACCCACGCTATCAATCACGGTGTGATGGTGACCTCCTCGGTGGACACGTCAATGCGAGTGGGCAGGTTCAGCGGATCGTTGCTGATCACGGTCTCCAGCCGAACCAGCTTGTCGACAAGCCGCTCGCCGTCACCGAGAACCACCTCGGTGCCACCTTCGAGGAGCAGTCGAACATCGCTTCCATCGGCGGCGACGACGATCGAATCGACGAGCTTTCGCATGGTCGGGGTGAGCACCCGGGCGAGCAACCCGGCGGAGGCGAAGCCGTTGGGCGCGTACTCGCCTGCCGCTGTGTTCGGCGGGCTGTCCGTCGTGACCAGCAGGTATTCGACGGGCTGGCCGGGCATCACATTGAGCACTCGGCCCTGCTCGTCGATCACGCGATACCTGCCATCTCCGCCCTGGAAGGTGGCCACCGGCTGGCGCTCGGCGATCTCGATCCGCGCCGAGCTGGGGAACTTTGTCGTCACCCGCGCCCGCTTCACCCAAGGGATCTGCTCGATCCGTCGCTCGTAGTCGTCGGTGTCGACACGAAGCACGGCCTCTCCGTCGAGGTCGGCGACGATCACGTCGAGGGCCTCGCCACGCGAGTTCACCGCACCGGAGACGGTGACGTCCTTGATCGAGAAGATGGATGAGCCGAGCACCGCCAGGCCCGCCACCACGATCAGCAGCAACACGACCGCCAACACCACCCAGCGCAGGCGCTTGCGCCCCTCGGCGCGACGAACGGCGAGCCGCCGCTCGCGCAGCTTGGGCTCGATGCCCGTGGCTCGCGCCGCCTCCGCGGACCCGACGATCTCGCCGACGTCGGCTGCGCCGTCGTCGATGAAGACCGTCGAAGCGCGGGCTGCTTCGTCCTTTTCGAGGTCACCCTCGAGGTACACGGCGTCGGGAAGCTCGTCGTCCGCCGAGATCTGGATCACGCGCCGGCCATCGGGCGAATCGCCACCGCCGTCCCCGTTCTGGGAGGCCTGCGTCGCCGCTTGGCGCTCGGCCTCCTCGCGCAGCAAGGGGTCGATCGGCTCGGGCGGGATGGCGTGCGACTGTTCCGGCTCGGGCGACACCGGTTCGGGCGCCGGCGGCGCCGCCTCGTCCGGCTCGGGCACTTTTTCGCCCTCGACGCCCAGGCTCGGGTCACCGTCGAGCGACGAAGCCTCGCCCTCCAGTTGAGGTTCTGGTTCTGCGCTGGGAGTCGGCCGGCTGAGCTCGCCGCTGAGCAACGCGGCGACCTCGGGGCTGTCGAGATCGATCTCGGCGCCAGCCGACGGGTCGTCGGCAGCGAACGCGCGCAGCAGCTCGTCGAGCACGGCCTCGCTCGGGCGGTCGTCGGGAGTGGGCCGCGGTTCGTCGGCCATCAGCCCGCATCCTCGAAGCCGATGAGACGGACTTCCGACCGCAGCTGGTACCCGGTCGCCTCGGCAACCCGGGAGCGGACGGCTTCCATCACCGCGCGCACATCAGCGGCAGAGCCGCCGTCGTCGGCCTGGATGAAGTTGGCGTGCTTCGGCGAGACCTCGGCGGTGCCGATCCGGAAGCCGCGCAGCCCGAGGCCGTCGATCAGCGCTCCCGCACTGACCAGGTGTGGTACCGGGTTGACGAACACTGACCCGCAGTTCTGCCCACCCGGCTGGTGCTCCCGTCGCCAGCGGACGATCTCGGCGACCCGCGCCGCGGCTTCGACCGCGTCCCCCGGGGCCAGCGACAGCCGTACTGAGAGCACGATGTCGAGCGGTCCCAGCAACGAGCCACGGAAATGGAGCCCCAGGCGCTCGCGTGCCCACGTGCACGAGGCGGCCGACTGGGTGTCGAGGGACAGCATCTCGACGTCGATGAGCACCGCATCCATGTCCGAGCCGTGCCCCCCGGCATTCATGTGTACGGCACCACCGATCGATCCGGGGATGCCGACCGCCCATTCGAACCCTGTGATTCCCGCCGCTGCAGTTCGTCTTGCCAGCACTGGCAGCGACACGGCACCGCCGGCCGTGACCACGTGCGGCGCCGAGACGACAGGCTCGCCCAGATCGATGTCCGACGCCATGTCGGCGAGCGATACGGCGATGCCCCGGAACCCACTGTCGTCGACGAGCATGTTCGAACCGCGACCGACGACCAGCAGCGGGAGTCCAGACTCTCGCCGGGCATCCCCGATGAGCAGGAGGTCGTCCGTCGACGTCGGGCGGGCGAACAACGCTGCGGGCCCACCCACCCGATAGGTGGTGTACGGCGCCAACGGCTCGTCGCGCGTCGCCAGCGCGCCGAGGCGGTGAGCGGCGAGATCGACGGCGTCGGGCATCGTCTGCGTCACGGCTGCTCCGCGCCGCCGCGACGGGCGAGCAGGACTTCGTCAGGCAGCAGTGCCACATCGCCGCAGCCCATCGAGATGCAGACGTCGCCAGACCGGACCTCCTGGGCGACGAACCAGATCACGTCTTCCCGGCGCGGCAGCCAGACGACTCGTGCCCGCGGATGGGCGTCGAGCACGGCGTTGACGATCAGCTTGCCGGTGACGCCTGGGATCGGCGTCGTGCCCGAGGCGTAGACATCGGTGATCACGACCACGTCGGCGTCGACGAACGCGTCGGCGTACTCGCGCCACATCTCGGCGATGCGGTGATAGCGGTTCGGCTGGAACACCGCGATCACGCGCTTCCATCCGTCGCCACTTCCACGGGCCGCGTTGAGCACCGCAGCGATCTCGGCCGGCAGATGGGCGTAGTCGTCGACGAACGTGACACCGTCGTCGACGCCGCGTATGTCGAAGCGGCGCGCCACACCTCCGAACCGGCCTAGCGCCGACTGCACGGCTTCCCACGGCACTCCGATGGTGAGCGCCATCGCAGCTGCGCCGGCCGCGTTCGTCACGTTGTGGCGGCCCCGCAACGGCAGCGCAATCTCACCCAACCGTTGACCGTGCTGTTCCAGCGTGAACGTGAACCCACCGGGCTCGGCGACGGCATCGATCACCCGATAGTGGGCGTCGCCGTGGAACCCGTATGTCGTGATCTCAGGATCAGTGGCGCCGATCGCCCGGCACTGCTCGTCGTCGGCACAGAGCACGCGCGGTCCGCGCACCTGGGCGACGTAGCGCTCGAACGCGTCGACGATGCCGTCGAACGTCCCGTACTGGTCGAGATGGTCGACATCGATGTTGGTGAGGATCGTCCCGTGCAACGGGAGCTCGAGATGGGTGCCGTCGCTCTCGTCCGCCTCGACGACCAACCATTCACCGCCCGTCCACTGGGCGCCGGTGCCCATGTCCGTGACGTCGCCACCGACGACGAAGCTCGGTCGCAGACCTGCGTCGGCGAGGATCAGCATCAACATCGACGTCGTCGTCGTCTTGCCGTGGGTTCCGGCGACGGCCAGCGACTTCGCCTGGGCGCAGATCGATGCCAGGATTCCCGCCCGGCGGAGCACGGTGATCCCTGCCTCGGCGGCGGCCGTGAGCTCGATGTTGTGGGCCGGGATGGCCGACGACGCGGTGACGGCGTCGCAACCGGCGACGACGGCGGGATCGTGGCCGATCGTCACGGCGACGCCGGCTGCGCGGACACGGTCGAGCACCGGCTGCTCGCGCAGGTCGCTTCCCGAGACGTGATGTCCCATCTCGGCGAGGGCGATGGCGATGGCGCTCATACCCGGCCCGCCGACACCGACGACGTGCAGGCGCAACGGCACCGACAGGTCGAGCGGAGCCACAGGCACGGCCTGTGCCGACGGCGAGGAGGCGGTCACCACGTCACTCAGGGTAGGGCCACACGCTCGATCAACGCAGGCAATGCGCCGGACCTGTGCACGTTGCCGAGACGGCGCGCGGTGGCACTCATCGCAGCCCGCCCGGACGGGTCGCGACGCAGGGCATCGATCTCCTCGCCGAGCCGCGTCGCCTCCGCGTCCGGGACGAGAACGGCGGCGCCCGCGTCGGCGAGCCAGCGCACGTTCTGCGTCTGATGGTCCTCCGCCGCACCCGACCACGGGACGAGGATCGCTGGGATCCCGGTGACCGCGACCTCGGCCACCGTGCTCGCCCCACCGCGTCCGACGAGCAGGTCGGCAGCGGTGTAGGTGATCGGCAGGTCGCCATCGAACCCGATGACGTCGTAGCGGATGCCGTCCTTCCCGTCACGGGCAGTACCCGCCCCGTCGACGAACCGCTCACCGACGATGTGGCGCACGGCGAGGTCGGTGTCGTCGCGATGTTTCTCCACGTAGTCGGCGATCGCTGCGTTCACGGCGGCCGAGCCGAGCGAGCCACCGGTGACGGCGACCAGGAAGCGGTCGTCATCGATGCCGAGCGCGCTCCGTGCTGCATGCCGGCCACCGACGCGGTCGACGGCGAGCACGGCACGCCGCACTGGAGCGCCGGTGAGCTCGGCGCGAGGGAGCCGGCTGTCGGGAAAGGCGACGGCGCATGCCGCCGCCGACTTCGCCGCCGTCGTACTCGCTCGACCGGGGCGTCTGTCGTAGCTCACGACGACCACGGGAATCCGCAACGAGCGGGCAGCGAGCGTCGCCGGCAAGCTGGCGTAGCCGCCTACCGACACCACAACGCGTGGTCGGATCTCCACCATCCGCCGTCGCGCCGCGCGTACGGCGCGCATCATCTTCGGAGCAAAGCCGATGTTCGATCGGCTCACTGAGCGCTGCAGACCGACGACATCGAAGAAGCGATGCGGGAAGCCCGTCGGCGGCACGAGCTTCGTCTCGATGCCCCGCTGCGCGCCGAAGTAGTGGATCTCGCGCTGCGCGTGTCCGCTGTCGACGAGCGCCTCGGCGATGGCGAGGGCCGGCAACACGTGACCGGCGGTGCCGCCGCCGGCGACGACGGCAAATGCCCGATCGTCGTCCGTTGCCTGGTCTGGTCCTCGGCCCACAGGTCTCAGTGTGCGCGGCGGGCCACGTTGAGCAGCAACCCCGCGGCGATCATGGACACCAGCAGCGAGGTGCCGCCGGCGCTGAAGAACGGCAGCGTGAGACCGGTCACCGGCATCAGCCCCGTCACGCCGCCGACGTTGACGACCGTCTGCACGGCGAACCACACGGAGATGCCGCCGGCGAGCAGCATGCCGAACCGATCGCGAGCAGCGAGTGCCGTCTGGATCCCGAACCAGACGAGCAACCCGAAGCCGCCGAGCACCGCGATCGCGCCGATCAGCCCGAGCTCGTCGGCGATGACGGCGAAGATGAAGTCGCTGTGGGCGAGCGGCAGGTAGCCGAGCTTGCCCTTCCCCTCGCCGATGCCCGAGCCGAAGACCCCGCCGTTGGCAATGCTCAGATAGCCCTGCCAGGTCTGGTAGGCGAGGTAGTCCTTGTTGCCCTTGATGTCAGTGAACGCAGTGAACCGGGCGAGCCGCCGCTCGCTGGTGAGGACGAACAGCGCGGCGAAACTCGCCGCCGAGAGTGCCAGACCGGTGAGCGGGATCACCGGCACGCCACCGATGAAAGCGATCGCGACGACGATCGAGGACAGCACGATCGCTGTGCCGAGGTCCTCCTGGACGAGGCAGGCGCCGGCTCCAGCGGCAGCGAGCACGCCGATGGGAACGAGGACCCGGCGGCTGTAGGCGACCTGGTCACTGCGACGGGTGAGCAGGTCGGCGACGGCGATCACCACGGCCAGCTTGAGGAACTCGGCGGGCTGCATGCTGAACGGGCCGATCTTGATCCAGGCCCGGGCGCCGTTGACCTCGAGACCGACGCCCGACACGAACGGCAACGCCATCCCTGCCATCCCGACGATGAGCAGCGGGATGCTCAATCGTCGCCAGAAGTTGTAGGGGATGCGGAGCATCATGTAGATCGCCACCACGCCCGTGCACGCCCACAGCAGCTGGTTGACGAAGTAGTAGTAGGGGCTCTTCCCGTCGTGCACCAGCGAGGTCGCCGACGCGGACAGGACCATCACCAGGCCGAGCATCACGAAGACGGTCAACACGACGGCAATCACGTAGAACGACGTCGTCGGCGGACCCACCCGCTCCGCTTCGTCGATCCGCCACGGGCGGCTGGGACGGTTGCGTCGCCCCGCCTCGAGTCGCGCGAGCGCTTGCCGGCGACGTTCTTGCAAGCTGGCCGCAGTGGTGTTCATCGTGTCCCGTCCTTTGCCAGATGTGCAGCTACCAGTGATCGGAAATCGTCGCCGCGCGCCTCGTACCCGCTGTACCAGTCGAAGCTGGCGCAGCCGGGCGACAGCAGCACTGCGTCGCCGCGTGTAGCCCGGGCGGCTGCCGCCTCGACGGCGGCCGCCATCGACGTGGCCCGCTCGACGGGTGCCTTCCCGGCGAACACGGCGTCGATGTCGGCGGCGTCACGCCCGATAGCGACGACATGCCGGACGCGATGTGCCTCGTCGGCCATCGGCGACAGGTCGAGGCCCTTGTTGAGTCCGCCGGCGATGAGCACCACGCTCTCGAACGCGGCGAGCGCCACCGACGCAGCGTGCGGCGTCGTCGCTTTCGAGTCGTCGTACCACGACACCCCCTCGCGCTCGCCGACGAGCTGCAGTCGGTGAGGCGGACCCTCGAAATGACGGACGCCCTCGGCGATGGCACCGCTGTCAGCGAGACCGGTCTCGAGCACGAGTGCCGACGCAGCGAGCGCGTTCGTGATGTCGTGGGGAAGACGTCGTCCCATCGTGTCGAGTGGGCAGATCACCCCGCCGGGCCCCACGAGCGAAGTGCCGTCGGAGTAGTAATCGCCGGAACGCAACCCGAACGTGATCTGTCGCCCCGGCGCGGCACGCAGGTGCTTCGTCACGACCGGGTCGTCGGCGAACCCGATGGCGACGTCGTCGTGCCGCTGCAGGGCGAACATCCTCGCCTTGGCGGCCTCGTACGTCTCCATCGACGAGTGCCAGTTGAGATGATCCGGAGCCAGGTTGAGCCACACCGCGGCGTCGGCGCGGAACGTCTCCGTCCAGGCGAGACGGAAGCTGGTGCACTCGACGACGAACACGTCGACGGCGTTGCTGTCGATCGCCTCGACCAGTGGTGTCTCGGTGTTACCAGCGGCGATCGGGCGATGCCCGGCGGCGCGCAGAATCGCCTCGGTGAGCAGTGTGGTGGTCGTCTTCCCGTCGGTGCCGGTGACAGCCAGCATCGGCCGTGGGCCATCCCGGCGTTCCTGCTCGTACCGGTAGGCGAGCTCGATCTCGCCCCGCACCGGAACGCGGCGCGACAGTGCCGTGGTGATCACGACATGTGTCTCCGGTACACCCGGGGCGGGGACCACGACGTCGAACGTGTCGAGGAACGGGAGGAGATCAGCAGGTAGGTGGACGTACTGTGCCCCGATCTGGTTCGCCGTTGCCCGGTGTGTGTCGTTACCGCTGTCATCGGCGACGACGACGTCGACGCCGCGGCGGACGAGCGCTCGCGCGGTCGACCACCCGGTGACACCCAAGCCGAACACGAGGACCCGCTCCACTACTTCATCAATCCCAGATCGAAGTCCTCGACGAGGCGCGTGTAGTCGGCCATGAAGATGCCGAGCGCAGCGGCCACGCTCACCGCGGCGAGGAGCCAGAAGCGGATGATCACCGTCGTCTCCGGCCAGCCGAGCAACTCGAAGTGATGGTGGATCGGCGACATCCGCAGCAGCCGCCGGCGCCGTCCCGACGCCTTGAACACCGCCATCTGGAGCGCCACCGACCCGGCTTCCATCACGTTGATGAAGCAGATCAGCAGCAGCAGCAGGTGGACGTCGAGGGTGAGCGCGAGAAAGGCGAGCGCGGCACCGATGCCGAGCGCGCCGACATCGCCCATGAAGATGCGCGCCGGCGCGGCGTTGTACCAGAGGAATCCCCCGCAGGCCCCGGCGAATGCCGCGGCGAGCACCGTCATGTCGAGCGGGTTGACGACGTCGGCGTAGATCTCTGGGCGGCGGAACACGAGGTAGCCGATGAACATGAACGCGCCGAAGCCCATCAACGCAGAGCCTCCGGCGAGGCCGTCGAGCCCGTCGGTGACGTTGACGGCGTTGGTCGTGGCCCAGATGATCGACCCCGCCCACAGCACCCAGACCCATGTCGGCACGTCCCACCCGGGAGATCCGGCGCGGGTGAAAGAGATCGTCTCGGAGATGTCGGTGGCACTCACCAGCCACCACGCCAACGCGAACGACATCAGCATCGTGATGTAGTTCTTCCGCTTCCAGAAGATGCCCCGGTTGTGTCCCTTCTTGACCTTGATGTAGTCGTCGAGGAAGCCCATGAAGGCCATCGCCAACACACCCGCCCACACGATCAGCGCCTGGCGGGAGAACACGAGGCCTTCCCGGGTGTGGGCAACCAGCCAGCCGATGAATGCGGCGATGACGATCGCCAACCCGCCCATCGTCGGCGTGCCCGCCTTGGCCATGTGGTGCTCCGGGCCGAGGTCCTCCTTGCCGAGGATCGGCTGGCCGCGACCTCGCTCTCGGAAGAAGCTGATCAGGAACCGAGTACCCAACCATCCGAGGAACATGGCCGTCGCCCCAGCCATCAGAACCGAGATCACGAGGGAGCCCCGTTCCGCGCCGCGAGCGCTTCGCCGGCGACCTCTCGGTCGTCGAACGGAATCGACTGCTCACCGATCGTCTGCGTCGTCTCGTGACCCTTGCCGGCGACGACCACGAGGTCGCCGGGACGGGCGCGGTCGATGGCCTCGAAGATGGCGGCTCGCCGGTCGGGCTCGATCACCAGGGCTGGGCGGTCCGGAAAATTCACGCCCGACACGATGTCATCAATGATGGCCAGTGGGTCCTCGGAGCGAGGATTATCGGACGTGATCACGGTCACGTCGGCGAGGCCGGCGGCAACGGCTCCCATGTGCGGACGCTTGCTGCGGTCGCGGTCGCCGCCGCACCCGAAGACCACGATCACGTTGCCCCCGCTGGCCATCCGCCGGGCCGAGGTCAGCACCGATTCGAGCCCGTCGGGCGTGTGGGCGTAGTCGACGATCACGTCGACGCCTGCAGCCGAACCGGGAACGGCGACGCGCTCGAAGCGCCCGGCGATGGGCGGCACATCGGCGAGACCGGTGACGATCGCCTCGAACGGGACGCCGAGGGCGTTCGCCGTCGTCGCCGCAGCGAGCACGTTGGACACGTTGAAGTGACCGCCGAGCGGCACACGCAGCCGCTCACCCCGCCACGTCAGCTCGATCGATGCCGCGGTCACGGTGACGTCCGATGCCTCGGAGAGCCCGTAGCCGAGGACGGGGATCTCCGACGCATCGATCAGAAGTTGGCCGTAGCGGTCGTCGCGGTTGATCACGCCGAGGGCGGCTGCGCCAGGCTGGAACAGCTTCGCCTTGGCGCGGAAGTACGCCTCCATCGACCCGTGCAGGTCGAGATGGTCCTCACCGAGGTTGGTGAACACGCCAGCGGCGAATGCCGTCCCGTTCACCCGGGAGAGTTCGAGTGCGTGCGACGAGACCTCCATCACGGCGGTCTGCATGCCGGCGGCGACGAACTCGGCGAGCCGCCGCTGCAGTTCCGGCGCCTCGGGTGTGGTGCGCGTGCCCGACAGCGTTCCGATCACCCCGGCCGGCCGGCCCACAGCCTCGAAGATCGCGGCGAGCAGTGCCACCGTCGTCGTCTTCCCATTCGTGCCGGTGACGCCGACGGTGGTCAGCGCGGCACTGGGGTTTCCGCTGACCGCCGCTGCCATCCACCCCAGCGTGGCGCGAACGTCGTCGACGACGATCTGGGTGACCTCATCGCCGAGCCGCTGGAGCAGATGGTCGACGACGAGCACACGAGTTCCGGCGGCGACTGCCGCCGGGGCGAAGTCGTGGCCATCCGCGCGCTGCCCGCGAATGCAGGCGAACGCCACGCCAGGACCCGCCTCTCGGGAGTCGTGGGTGATGACGTCGACGGGACGGTCGGGGTCACCGACGAGCTCGGCGCGCGCCCGATCGCCGAGCGCCGCCACCAGATCGGCAGCTGTCGAAGCCCGCACCGTCACGACGCACTGTCCTCGCATCCGGTCGAGTTGGCTGGGGGCCGTATCGCCAGCTCGTGCATGATCGACGGCGCCAGCTGGGCGAACACGGGTGCGGCGGCGCTGCCGCCGAAACGCTCGCTGCTGCCCGCAGGCGGCTCGTCGATCGACACGAGCATCGTCACTTCCGGCTTCTCTGCCGGGAAGAACCCGACGAAGCTCGCGTAGTAGACGCGCTCTCCCTTGTCATTCAGGTAGGTGCCGTTGGCCTGCGCTTTGAGGCCGGTTCCGGTCTTTCCGGCGATCGACATCCCGGCGACCTGGCCGCGCTTGGCGGTGCCCCGGCAGACGACATCCTTCATCATCACCGTCATCTGGTCGGCGACCTTCTCGGAGACGACGCGATGAGTGTCCGACGGCGGTGCGTCAGTGATCGCCCCGTCGGGACCGACCGTCGCCCGAACGAGCTTCGGTGCGACGTACAGGCCGCCGTTCGCCAACGTGTTCATCACCGACACGAGCTGGGCGGATGTGGACGAGAAGCCCTGGCCGTAGGCGATCGTCTGGCGTTCGAGACCCAATAGGTCGTCTGCGTCCTTGAGGATGCCCGGGTTCTCGCCAGGGAAGTCGAGCGCGGTCTTCTCGCCGAGACCGAAGGCGCGCATGTACTCGACCTGCTTCTCCGCACCGATCTGCTCCGAAACGGTGATCGTGCCGATGTTCGAGGACACGACGAGGATGTCATGCACGCTGAGCACTGGCCCGTGTCCGGTGGCATCGGAGATCGGCTTCGGATCGTTCTGGTGGTACCACTTGCTCATCGGCACCTCGAACGTGCTGGTCGGCTTGACGGCTCCCTCGTTGAGGCCGGCGGCGATGGTGATGATCTTGGCCACGGACCCTGGCTCGTAGGCGTCGACGGCGGCGAAGTTGCCCGACGTCACCTCGTACCCGCCCTCGTCGGCGCGTCGGACCGACGCCATCGCCAGCAGCTCGCCGGTGTTGGTGTCCATCACCATGAGGCTGCCACCTTTGGCGTTGATCTCGGCGACACGCTGGAGCAGCCCCTGCTCGGCGGCGAACTGGACCGACCGGTCGATCGTCAACACGATGTCATCGCCGGGGACTGCTTGCGCGATGACCTGCTCGGAGCCCGGGATGGAACGGCCGCCCGGCGCCATCTGGCGGCGGGTCTCACCGCCGACACCACTGAGCAGATCGTTGTACTGCGATTCGAGGCCGGCGATGCCGTTGCCGTCGATGTCCGTGAGGCCGGTGACGCTGATCCCGGTTACGCCGCCGGGTTTGATGCGGCGGTCCTCACGCTGCGTGTAGACGCCGACCAGGCCGAGGCCATCGATCTGGTCGGCGTACGTCGGGTCGACCTGCCGAGCGACGTAGGCAAAACCTCGCGTCTTGTCGTTCAGCACGTCGACGAGCTCGTTCCGCTCCGTCTTGTCGAGGCCGAGGATGCCAGCCAGGACGCGCGCCGTCCCGCCCTCGTCCTCGACCTGCTTCGGGTTCACAGTGATCGTGCGGGCCGGAACAGACATCGCCATCTCGTCGCCGTGACGGTCGAAGATGCTGCCTCGCCGGGCGGCGATCGTCTCGTCGCTCGTCCACTGGCCGGCACCGGCATTGCGCAGATCCGCCGCTTCGGTGGTCTGCAGCTGGCCAACGCGTACGAGCAGCGCCGTGAGCACGATGAGGAGGGCGATCAGTGACGCCAGCAGCCGCCGTCGCGGCATTCCCGCGTGGAAGCGCGGCGGTGCCGGCGGTTTGGCCGCCTTGATCCGACGCTTCTCGACCTTCCGCGCGCCCGGTGCCGCGTTCGACGCTCGCCGCGCCTTCTGCCGCTCGGCGCGACGCTCATCGAGCGGCTGGACGTGACGCTTCTTCGCCAGCGGTGACGATTTGCCGGTCCGCGATCGACGCGTCGGGTCGGAGGGCGCCTGGCGCAGCTGCTCGCTTGACGAACGTCGCGACGGTGCGCGACGAGCGCTCGGACGGCGACCACCGCCGTCATCGGTCCGGCCACGCTGCCTCCGGCCCTGACGCGCCTCGGGCGACGGTTCACCCTCAGCCTCTCCACGCCGTGCCATGGGCGGGCGCGGCTCTCGGGCGGCGTGATGTCCTCGCCCACGGGTGGGCCCGTGACGCCGTCTCCGTGGATCGTGCAGGGGGTGGGAGGTCATGGCGTATCCGACGCCACTTCCTTCACGGTGCGGAACTGGTCGAGCGGATCTTTCACCGACGATCCCGTGCGCGAGTCGTCGATGATCCCGACCGACGCGATCGTGCGGGCGAGCGCCCACTTGTCGACAGCGACGAAGTCGCTACTCGGCGCAGGGTGCATGCCGAGGCGATAGGCCTCGGCCCACAGGCGACCCGGGGATCGCAACTCTGCGCGCTGGCCGCGGAGCACTTCGAACCTCGCGTTCGCCTCCGACACCTGCTGCTCGAGGCGGTCGATCTCGAGCTGCCGCTCGGACAGTTGGGTGTGGAACACCGCCGCACCCAACATCAGCGCGACGGCAACGACGGCGAAGAACACCACCAGACCAGCTGCCCGCCGGCGGCGGGGCACCAAGCGGAGTTCGGTCGTCTCGCTGCGCGAGCGGCGCGGCACGTGCCCCGACGGCCGGGCCTGCGGTGCGCTGCGCGGCGATCCAGGGCGGACACGCCGCGGCGCACCGACCGATCGGAGCGGTAGAGCGGCCATGTCAGTCCTCGGCTTTCTCGGTTTCGACGTAGTCCGTTCGACCACCCGCAGGCGAGCTGACGCGGCGCGGCGGTTCGCCGACACCTCGGCCTCCGATGGGCGGCGAGCGATGCCGCGGACGACGCGGACCTTCTCCACGGCGCCGCACGCGCACGGCAGACCGGGCGGGCACTCGCACACGCCAGACGCGGCACGGAACCGCTCCTTGACGATCCGATCCTCGCCGGAGTGGTACGTGAGGACGGCGACGCGACCGCCGGGTACGGACGCGTCGATCGCCGCGTCGAACGCGTCGGGCAATGCATCGAGCTCGGCGTTGACCTCGATGCGGATCGCCTGGAAGGTGCGCTTCGCCGGATGACCCCCGCGGCGGCGGGCGGGAGCGGGAATCGCTCCCGCGACGACCGATGCCAGCTCGCCGGTGGTCGCGATCGGCCGGGCGGCGATGATCGCCGCGGCGATGCGCCGGGCGTACCGCTCGTCGCCGTAGCGTCGGATCACGCCGCCAGCTGGCCCTCGTCGTAGCCGTTCACGACGTCGGCAGCGCTGAAGTCCGCCGTCGTGTCCATGC
This sequence comes from uncultured Acidimicrobiia bacterium, assembly GCA_963830025.1. Taxonomy (GTDB): domain Bacteria; phylum Actinomycetota; class Acidimicrobiia; order Acidimicrobiales; family Ilumatobacteraceae; genus CAWHLC01. The sequence continues at coordinate 608,339 of CAWHLC010000013.1, read as the reverse complement.
GCATGTCGAGCGGCCCGTCGTTGCGGTAGCTGAATCCCCGGTCGGCGTGATCGAGCTGCGGCGACGAGACACCGAGGTCGAAGAGTGCGCCACTGATGTCGCTGACGTCGGCGTCGGCGAGCGCAGCGTCGAACTCGTCGAAGCGGCGATGGACTGAGGTGCACGCGATCACCGAAGCGCTCGAGCCTGGTCGTCGCGGCTGCGAGCGCTTCGGGATCGCGGTCGATGCCCAGGATCGACATGTCGTCCCGGGCGTCGAGCAAGGCCTCACTGTGTCCGCCGCCGCCGAGCGTGGCGTCGACAACGACGCCTGCCGGCACGGCGGAGAAGACGGCGACGAGCTCGTCGCGCATCACCGGCTGGTGAGTGAACTCGGCGGCTGCCATCACTGGCCGATCCCCGACGCACCGAACCCGGACGGCGACGCCATCTCGCCCTGGCCGGCCTCGGTGATCGACGTGTGCAGCACGTCACTCCAGATCTCGGCGCGGTCGAACCGGCCACTCACGACGACCTTGCTCGACGTACCGATCTGGGCGTACTCGCGCAGCCGCTCGTCGACGGTGATTCGTCCCTGCTTGTCGATCGACACGAGTGCGGCGGAGCCGGCAACGGCACGGAGACGGTTCTGCGTGATCTCCCCTCGCCGCGCCTGTTCGATCATGTCGTTGGCCATCGACTCGAAGGCGGCAGGAGCGAAGATCGTGACACAACGGTCCTCGCCGAGAGACAGGTAGCAACTGCCCTGCAGGTCGGTCCGGAACGCTGCGGGCAGGGCGAGACGACCCTTGTCGTCCAGCTGCCGCTCGTGAGTACCGACGAACACGGTGCGCCCTCGTGGCCTTTCGCGTGAGGGTCCCGGCCTGCCTGCGTGCAGTGGAACCCGGGACGACCGCTCCCCTGCATCGCCCATGATGGCCCCACGTCCCCCCAATGTCAACCATTCTCCCCCTATCTGCCCCACACGCGCTCCATCTCGTTCCCCGCCTCACCGCTTTGCCACCTCCCCCACGCTCTGACCTTGCAGAACGCGGCCTCAGGCGGCACGCGGACCGAGACGGTGGCATGCGGTTCGGTCCGCGTGTTCGCCGGAACGATCAGGCCGAACGCGGACCGAGGTTCGCCTCCGCCGGTTCGGCGTGCCGACCGATGCAGGTCGCCCTGGGACGCGTATCGCCTTAGGGCGCGAACGGCCGGGGCTGGGGAGCGGTGACAGCCGCGGACAGGGCGGAATGGAGGGCGTCGGCCAGGTCAGCGGACGCCATGGGGCCCACGGTCGAGTCGAGTGTGGCCACGCGGATGGAACGGACGTCCGCCAGGCTCGGTCCGCCAGGAGCGAGCAGGCTGTGGAGCAGATCCGGATTCCAGCGGCGATGGATGACGCCCTGCACGCGGGCCCCGTCCCGGGTGCGGCGCTGGCTGAGCCCGACCAGCTTGCCGCCCGCAGCATCGGTGATCTCACCGGCGCCGAGCCCCGCGAAGCAGATCAGATCGGACAGCGCGTCGCGGCGGAGGCGGCCCTCGTAAACACCGAGACGCCCGCCGGCGCCCCCCGCCGAGACGGCGTCATGCCAGACCTGGCCGCACCGCACCAGGGCTTCGAGCACGTCATCGGTCCACCATGGCGACGTCGGTGGCACGACGATGTCGACCCACTCCACGGCGCCCGGCTCGAGCAGCACCAATCCCCCACCGCTCTGCCGGGTGGCGATCTCGACACCGGCCGCCCGACAGGCATCGACGTCCAACACCTCCGACGTTTGCCGTGGACCGAGGACGATCGCCGGCCGCTCTACCGTGAACGACCACAGCTCGACACCGGCGAGCCCAACGATCGAGCGCCCGTGGAACTCGACTGCCGAGCCGGTGAACCGGCGCACTGTCACGATGCGAGCGACGAGTAGGTCGTGAGGAACGGCTTCCAAGCGTCGGGGACGCGGCTGGCCGACACCGACACCCATCCGGTGGAACGAGGGGCGACGCACGGACGGGCGAGCCGCATGCCCGCCTCCTCCGGCGTGCGATCCCGCTTGTGGGTGTTGCAGAGACGGCATGCCGCGGCCACGTTCTCCCAGATGTGCTCACCGCCACGCGAACGGGGCAACACGTGATCGATCGAGTCAGCGGGCTGACCGCAGTACTGGCAACGATGGTCGTCGCGGGCGAAGACCGCACGGCGCGACAGGGCGAGGTGGCGCCGGAAGGGCACCTTCACCATGTAGCGCAGGCGCACGACGAGCGGACGCGGCACAGAACGGGTGACCGAGCACACGGGGATGCGGTCGTGGGCGAGGATGTCGGCCTTCTCGGCGAGGACCAAGCACACTGCGCGGCGCACGGCAACGATGCCGAGGGGCTCGTATGAGGCATTGAGAACGAGCGCTCCCGACATGGTCCCCGTCCTAGGCCCTCACCTCGGCCTGGCGGCCGATCTCATCTGGCGGCACCACGTGAGATAGTTCACCACGTCGCCCGCTTGGGCCGTGCCACGTTGCCGTACTGCGTCTGCAAGCGGAACTGCAGGTAGTGGCGATCGGGGAGCGGCACGAAGGGCCATCTGCGCCACCACCCGCGCGGTGTCAGCCGCCACCACTGCCGCACCCCCGTCGCCCACAACGACGGCCGTCGCCCTACGGCCAACACCGTCGTGAGCACCAATCGGGCCATGGCCGCCGACGATATCCGGCGGTGTGTCAGCCGGCCGAGACCGTGTCGAGCGCCGCAGCGGCTGCGGCCAGGAGCGTGCCTCCGAGGCCGAGGGTGACCATGCCGACGCGCAAGCCGTCGAGGTGGGCGAGCTTGCTGCGGTTGTGCACCTCGCGCTCGATGGCCTCGATCGCACTCTGCCCGAACGCTGCCGGCACAGATCCGCCGACGAGAGCGAGCCGTGTGTCGAACGCCGCCGCCGTCGATGAGATCGCCCGACCGATCATGATGCCTGTGCGCTCGATGATCGATTCCGGCACACGGCGCACAGGCCGGTTCGTCTCTGCCTCCAGTGCGGTCGACGACACGTAAGCGGCAAGGCAGCCCCGGGCGCCGCAGAGGCATTGCAGGCCATCGGGCTCGACGGTGACGTGGCCGATGTTGCCGGCGTTGCCGAGGCGACCGCGCACGAGCTTCCCGTCGGCGATGATCCCACCGTCGACCGATTCGGAGGCGATGACGACGAGGAGGTTGTCGGCGTCAGGAAGGGCGTGGCCGCCCACCCACCGCTCGGCCAACGCGCGTCCATTGCCCCGCGTCTCCAGCACGACGTCGAGGCCGGTCAGCTCTTCCAGCTTGCCGCGAAGGTCGAAGCCGTCCCACGAAGGCATCGTCAGCGGCGAGACGAGACCCGCCGGGCGGTCGATGGGGCCGTCGCACGTGACGCCGCAGCGCAATGGCCGCGGCATGTCGGAAGGCCGGGCGGCAACGACGCGCCGGATCAGTCGCTCCAGCGCCGACCAGATGTCCCGGTTCGGCGTGGTCACACGGTCGCGGAGGATGATCTCACCGTGCGCTCCAACGACGCCGGCGCTCAGCCGCTCGGCGCCGATGTCGACGGCGATCACCCAGTCGTCCACGTTGAGCGACCGTAGTCAACGCCACCGCCCGTCCGCGCGCGGGAACGCGGGTAAATGTGCGGGGAGGTGGCGTTAGTCTCAACCGCGTGAGAACAAGCACGGAGGGGTCCGTCGAAGGTCGTCCTGCCGACCGGACGGGCACGCAGGGCTCACGTTTCGCACAGCTCTTCGATGCGATCGTCGCCAACGTGTCACAAGTCCTCCGGGGCAAGGACGACGTGGTACAAGCGAGCGATCACGGCGTTGTTGGCGGAAGGCCATCTGCTCATCGAGGACGTGCCTGGCGTGGGCAAGACCAGCCTTGCCAAGGCGATCGCGGCGTCGGTCGACTGCACCTGGAACCGTGTGCAGTTCACACCCGACCTGCTGCCGAGTGACATCGTCGGTGTCAGCATCTACCAACGCTCCGACGAGGCATTCCATTTCCAGCCGGGCCCGATCTTCGCCAACATCGTCCTCGCCGACGAGATCAACCGCGCCTCCCCGAAGACGCAGTCGGCGCTGCTCGAGGCGATGGAAGAACGTCAGGTCACGGCCGACGGCACGCAGTACGAGCTGCCACCCGCCGTTCATGGTCATCGCCACGCAGAACCCGATCGAGCAGGACGGCACGTACCGCCTGCCGGAGAGTCAGCTCGACCGCTTCACGCTGAAGCTGTCGATCGGGTATCCCGACCGCGCCGCGCAGCTCGAGATCCTCGACGGCCGCGGATCGATCGACACGCTGGAGAAGCTCAAGCCGGTGGTCTCCCACGAGGAGCTGCTGGGCGATGATCGATGCGGTCCGCCGCGTCCACATCGCGCCGCCGATCAAGCACTACCTCATCGAGCTCACCGAGGCGAGCCGCCACCATGGTGCCGTCGAGCTCGGACTGTCGCCGCGGGCCACGTTGCAGCTCGCCGCCGCGGCCCGTGCGACACGCCGCCGCCAGCGGCCGCAACTACGTGAGCCCCGACGACGTCAAGTCGGTCGCCGTTGCCGCGCTCTCCCATCGGCTCATGCTGCACTCGGCACACGGCGCCGCGATTCTCCGCCGCCGACGTGATGCAACGAGATGCTCGACACCGTGCCGGTGCCGGTCAGGGCCTATGGGGCGCCTCTAGCCGTGCCCACTCGCCAGGGCTGGCTCGCCCTGATCGGGGCCGCGGTCTCGTTCATCGTGGCGCGAGTCTTCGCCGTGCCGCGAGCTCTACGTGATGGCCACCGGGCTCGCCATCGTGGCGATCGTGGCGATCGTCGCCGTCAACATCCTCAAGCCACGCGTCGCAGCCGAGCGCCTGGCCAGTGCCGAGGTGCTCGTGGTCGGCGACCCAGCGCGCATGACGGTGCGCATCACACCCACGGCCCGGTGGTCGCCGGCGCTGGAGCTCATCGAACCGGTCGGCACGTACAACCAGGCCCGACTCGGCATCGGGCGTCTCGACGACCAGTCGATCGTCGCCTACTCGGTACCCACCGACCGGCGGGGAGTCGTCCAGATCGGCCCGCTCACGGCGGTACGGCGCGACGTCCTCGGACTTGCCCAATATCGCCGCGAGCTCGCCGAGGCGGTCGAGATTGCGGTCGCGCCACGGGCGATCCCGATCGAGATGCCATCCATCGGCCGCGGGACCGCTCGGCCGCCACCTCGCCATCCAGGCTCGCCGGCTCGGTGTCGACGACTTCCGCGGGCTGCGCAACTACATCGCCGGCGACGACATCCGCACGATCCACTGGAAGGCCTCGGCGCGGGGCGAAGAGTTCAAGGTCAAGCAGTTCGAGCAGAAGGGCCTCACGAGGTGTGTCGTCGTGCTCGACTCCGTGGGACACGCCGACCGCGATCGGTACGAGGCAGGCATCACCGCGGCCGCCAGCGTGCTCGTCAGTGCCGACCAGGCCGGACTCACCACCCGTTTCGTGTCCGGCGACGACGATCGACCTCCGCGGTCCACAGGCGGCGCTCCATGCACTCGACTACCTCGCCCGAGTCGAACCCGTAGAGCGCGGGCGAACGCCGCTCATCGAGCGCGATCCGGGAGACGGGCTCGGTCTCGTCGTCGTCATCGCACCCGATCGTGAGAGCCCCGCGTGGCGGGCCACTCGGGCCGCTGCTCGAGCCGGGCATCACCGTCATCGGTGTGCTCACGGGTGAACACATGCGCTTATCGCTGGGACGTCGCCGCCAGCGACGCGGCAACGTTCCAGCAGGCATGGGAACGACTCGTCGGCCGCGCTGTCAGCGCCCCGACCGTCGAATCGCCTGCCCCCGTCGGAGCGATGGCATGAACACGCCCACCGACGGCCGTCTCGCCAGCCGCATCGCTGCCACGGCCGCCCTGGCGCTCTACTCGGCGACGGTCGCCTACGGGTTCGTGCGGGTGTTCTCCGACCGCTCGTTCATCGGCGACCTGTTCGTGGTCGTCATCGTCGGCCACGGGCTGTCGTTGGTGCTGCGCCGAGTGCATCTCGCCATCGCCCTGCCGTTGCAGATCCTCACCATGATCTGGCTGGTCTGCGTGCTGTGCCATCCCGACACGATGTCGATGGGCCTCCCCACAGGCGACACGTGGGAGGCGCTCGGCAGCGACATCCGCTTCGCACGCGACGAATTCCGCACGGCGGTGGCGCCCGTCGACTACACCGACGGGTGGTCCACCCTGTCGGTGATCGGCATCGGCCTGGCGGTCCTGCTGTCGGACGTGTTCGCCTTCCGGGCGCGCACTCGCTTCGAGGCATTGGTGCCGGGCGGCGTCCTGTTCGTGGTCGTCGGCGCGCTCGGTGCAGGTCGTGACCAGTGGGTTCCCGCGATGCTCATGGTGCTCAGCGGCGTCGTGGCGATCGCCGCACTCCGCGCCCATCAGGTGCGGCCGCCGCGCACGCTCGTCGGGCGCGCCGCTCCGCCCCTCGTCCGCGTCGCGATGGGTGCCGTGCCGTTCGGGATCATGGCTGCCGGCATCGCCGGCGCACTCGGTCCGTCGCTGCCTGGCGCCGACAGCGAGGCGTGGTACGACCCAGTGTCGCGGTGACGTGTGACCCGTATCGGCTCACCGCTGGTCGACATCAAGTCCCGCCTCGTCAACCAGTCCGACGAGGAGCTGTTCCGCGTCACCGCCACCGAGACGCCTACTGGCGTCTCACCACGTTGTCCGAGTTCGACGGTCGGATCGTGGCGGCTGCCCGAGCGAGAGGTGGTCGAAGCGAACGACCAGCTCGGCGCACCAGCGCCGGGGTCCGAGCAGATCCGCCAGACGATCGAGATCGAGTCCCTCGCCGGCCGTCTCGTGCCCGCGGCGGCCGAACCGATCGGGGCCAGAGCGATCGGCGGAAGCGGCCTTCGCTGGAGCGAGGACGCGGCCACGCTGCTCACCGACCGCGACGGCTACGAGCGGGGTGCGACCTTCGAGGTGGTGTCGGCGGCACCGCGGTTCACGCCGGCCCAGCTGGCGGCGACCGAGGCGATCAACCCGCCCGACGACTCGTACGTCGAGCTGCCCGACGACCTGCCCGAGCTCGCGGTGAACCTCGCCGACGAGGTCACGGCCGATGCCTCCAACGACTACGAGCGAGCGTTGGGCCTGCAGAACTACTTCCGCAGTCGGTTCCAGTACAGCCTCGACGTGAAGCAGGGGCACGGCAACCGGGCGATGGAGGACTTTCTCGAGCGTCGCACCGGGTACTGCGAGCAGTTCGCCGGCACGTTCGCGGCGATGGCTCGCCACCTCGGGATGCCGGCCCGGGTCGCCGTCGGCTATACGCCGGGCACGCTCGGCGAGGAAGGCCAGTACTCGGTCGCCGGCCGCAACGCCCACGCCTGGCCGGAGGTCTGGTTCGACGGGCTCGGCTGGGTTCCGTTCGAGCCGACGCCGGGCCGGGGCGCGCCGGGCACCGAGCAGTACACCGGCGTGAGGCCCGAGCAGGCCGAGCCGGGGCCGGGCGGTCCGACCACGTCCACCACCCTCGGCGAGCCCACGGGTTCGGCCCCGGGTCCAGGTCCCGCTTCCACCGGTCACCGACCCTCGTCTACCTCGTGGAGGCTCGGCGGGCGACGGCCAGCCGTCCTCGGCGAGCAGCGTGCCTGCCGTCGCCGGCGGCTCCGGAGGCGGCAGCATCACCACGGCGGTGATCCTGTTCGCCGTCCTCGCCGTGCTCGGCATCGTCGCGGCGCTTCCGGCACTGCTGCGCCGCCGCCGTCGGGCCCGGTGGCACCACGATCCGCACACGGCGGTCGCCGACATCTGGGTGCGGGTGCAGCATCTGATCGGCTCGACCGGGATGGGGGTCGATCGCTCCCGAACCCCCACCGAGTTTGCGGTCAACGCCGCCCGAGCCGTGCCCGGGGCGTCGACGGAGATCCGTTCCCTGGCGGGGATGGTCAACCGCACCCTGTACGGGCCGCCGGAAGGTGTCCGCGACGACGCCGGGGTGGTGTGCGAGGGCTGGTACAACGAGATCGTCCGCCACACCGGGATGCTCCTCCCCGTCCCCCAGCGCATCTGGCGCTACCTCACCCTGCGCGACTGACTGACGGCAGACGAGCGACTTGCTCGCCAGTCGAAGCCGCCGAGGGTCCGAGCCGAGCTGGGTGAGCGCGCGAAGCGGAGGCGGCGAGCTCGGCAGGCGAGACGAGACTTGCTCGCGAGTCGAAGCTGAGTCCTCGTCTTCGACCTGGGCGCTGCGATGGCGCGGCCGGTGACCGGCGCCGAGCCAGGCACTGACGGGGAGCGACCCGAGCTTCTCCCGTCCGACGATGCGGATCTCCTTCTCCAGCAGCACGGCGGCGACGAGCACGGCGACGAATCCGGCGAATGCCAGCCAGAAGCTGACCGAGAGAGCCAGGATGGTGACGGTGAGGCCGGCGAGGAGCGCCAGCGCCAAGAGGACGAGACGACGACGGGACACCCGGTAGCCGCGACGCGAGAAATCGGGGTCGCGACGGAGCTCTTGCTCGATTTGACGGAGGATCCGTTGTTCGTCTTCGGATAGGGGCATGGCCACTCCTCTGGCTCCTTCCATTGTCGCAGGTTTACGGCATGTCCTCAACGCGTCGCGACAATGACCCGGCCGGTCGAATCGCGTCAAAGCCGAACCGTCGCCGCACGTCATCGACGGCACGAGAGGCGTCATCGGCATCGGATCCCGGCGACGACGCTGCCGAATTGCAGCTGACGGTGAGGGGGGCCCGAGCTTCGAGCCGCTGATGCCCAGCAGACGCACCCCCCGTGATCGGTCGAGGCGGGCGGCGAGCGGGTCGACGAGCTCGAGGAGGCCGTTCGCACTCGTCACGGGCTCTGCCACCGTCACCGAGCGGGTCATCGTCTCGAAGTCGGCGTAGCGGGCCTTGAGGGTGACCGTTCGGGCGCCGAGCCCGTTGCGCCGCAGCCGGGACGCCACCGAATCGGCGAGTCGCACGAGCTCGCGGTGGATGTCGTCGATGTCGAACAGGTCGGCGGAGAACGTCTCCTCGTGACCGATCGATTTCACGATCCGGTCGCTCTCCACCGGCCGGTCGTCGCGTCCATCGGCGAGAGCCGCTGAGATGATCGGCTTGGTGTGTGACCGAGCGAGGCGCGGAGGGCGACGATGTCGACGGCGGCGAGATCGGCGACTCGGCGGATGCCGATCGTGTGCAGTCGCTGCAGCGTGACCGGGCCGACACCCCAGAGGCGTTCGACGGGGAGCGGTCGCACGAACGACTGCTCCTCCCCTGGCCGCACGACCACGACGCCCGCGCCGGGGCGCACGCCAGCGGCGGTGGCGACCGGCTTCGCCTCCACCGACGCCAGCTTGGCGAGGAACTTGTTCGGCGCCACGCCGACCGAGCATGTGAGGCCGAGCTCGTCGTCGACAGTCGGTGCGGAGCGCGGTGGCGATCGTCGGACCGTCGCCATGCAGGGCCAGCGCGCCGGTGACGTCGAGGAACGCCTCGTCGAGCGCGAGCGGCTCGATGACCGGCGTGTAACGCTGGAGGATCTCGTGCACTTGCCGGCTCACCTCGCCGTAGTGGGCGTGATCGCCGTCGAGGAACACGGCGTCCGGGCAGCGCCGCTTGGCGATCGCCGACGGCATCGCCGAGTGGACGCCGTACCGACGCGCCTCGTAGGACGCAGCGGCGACCACGCCACGGCGGCCACTCCCACCGACTACGACCGGTCGGCCGCGTAGCTCGGGACGGCGGCGCAGCTCGACGGACACGTAGAACGCGTCCATGTCGACATGCAGGATCGTACGCACGTTTGGTACGTCGCACCCGATCATCCGCCGTGCGATCGGCGGCGCCGCCGCGGCCCCGCGACGGTCGGCGACCCAAAGGCGCAGCACGAGCATGAACGCCTCGCCGACGATTCGCTTCGACATCTTCGATGTTCCCGCCCGCGCGGTCGACGAAGGTGATCGGGAACTCGACGATGCGTCCGTCGACACCGATGAGCCGGTGGGTCATCTCCACTTGGAACGCGTACCCCTCGGCCTGAACCGTCGCATAGTCGATCCGTCGCAAGGCGTCGGCGGAATAGGCGCGGAACCCTCCGTGGCGTCGTTGACGGCGAGACCGAGCACCCCGGCGGCGTACCGGTTGCCCCAGCGGGAGAGCACACGCCGGCTCGCGCGGCCAGTCGAGCGTGCGCGCCCCAGGCACATAGCGAGAACCGATCGCCAGATCGGCGCCATGCTCGACGTTGGCGACCAGGGCGGGGATCATCGCCGGGTCGTGGGAGAAGTCGGCGTCCATCTGCACGACGACGTCGCATCCACTTTCCATCGCCCGCCTGAAGCCTTGCCGATAGGCGGAACCGATCCCAGCTTTGCCCTGACGACGAACAACGTGAAGGTCGCCGACCTCGTCGACGAGCGCCTCGGCGAGGTCCGCAGTGCCGTCGGGACTGGCGTCGTCGACGACGATGATGCCGCCCACAGGCAGTGCCGCACGGATGCCCCGCACCAGGTCAGACACATTCTCCGCCTCGTTGTACGTCGGCACCACCACGACTACACGCACGGGTTCCGAGCCTACGGCACCGGTAGGGTGGCGCCCGTGCACGAACCCGCGCCGATGTCGGCCCTGCCGTCCCCGGCGGCCAGGGCGCTCGCCTTCGTCGTCGTGCTCATCGGCGGCCTTGCCGGCGGTCTGATCGGCTACGGGCTGGTCTCGGTGCAGTGCGAAGGCGACTGCGGCGTCCCACTCGGCCTCGGCGTCCTCATCGGGGCGATGTCGCCGCCGCTGGCATGAGCATCGTCGCCGTGCTCGTACTGCGGGCGCAGGGCGAATGGCGGGAGTTCCAGGACCGGGTCGATGCCGGCCATCCGCCGTCGGTGACCGGCGCCGACCTGCGCCGGTTCGCCGCCGACCTGAGCGTCGAAGCCGGGACGCTGGCGATACCCGAGCCGAGATCGGACGATGCTCATCTCGACCAAGTCGTGTCCTACCGATCTCGTCACCGAACACGACCGCGCCGCCGAGGCGTTGCTCGTCGAGCGGATCCACGAGCTCCGGCCCGGCGACTCGATCCTCGGCGAGGAGGGCGCAGCCGCTACCGGCACGACGGGCTACACGTCTGGTATCTCGACCCGATCGACGGCACGACCAACTACGTGTACGGCCATCCGATGTGGGCGACCTCGGTGGCGGTCGCCGATGACGACGGCGTGCTCGCCGGCGCCGTGTATGCCCCGGCCACCGCTGAACTGTTCACCGCTGGGCGCGGGCAGGGCGCGACGCTCAACGGGACATCGATACGGGCGTCGTAGATCGCCGACGCTTCGCCTGGCGCTCGTCGCGACGGGCTTTGGCTACGTGCCGCGAGATGCGCGTCGAGCAGGCCCGGCTCGTCTCGCGGACGTCATCGGCGACATCCGCGACATCCGCCGCGGAGGGTCGGCAGCACTCGACCTGTGTTATGTCGCGGCGGGCCGCGTGGATGGCTACTACGAGATCGGGATCAACGTCTGGGACGTTGCGGCGGGCGAGCTGATCGCCCGTGAAGCGGGGTGTGCCACGTCGTCGATCGACGCCGCGCCTGGCCGGCCCGCTGCAGATCTGCGCCGCTGCGCCGGGGATCTTCGACGAGCCCTGCGGCAGCTCGTCAAACACGGCAATCGTGACGCGTCACCGAACATGGCCGCCGATCAGGCATCATGAACGGTGTGGGAACGCGAATTTTGGCCGTAGAGGACGATGAGCGCATCCGCGCCGCGGTGCGCCTGGCCCTCGAGGACGAGGGCTGGACGGTGCAGGAGGCCGACAGCGGCGAGGCCGCCGTCAATCTGTTCCAAGCCGAGGCGCCCGACGTCGTCCTGATCGACATCATGTTGCCGGGCATCGACGGATTCGAGTTGTGTCGCACGCTGCGGCGCACGAGCGACGTTCCGATCGTGATGGTGACCGCTCGCAACGACACCCACGACATCGTGGCCGGGCTCGAGGCAGGCGCCGACGATTACCTCACCAAACCGTTCGCCCCGAAGGAGCTGTCGGCGCGGATCCGCGCCCTGCTTCGCCGTATCCGCCCGTCGAGCAAGGGCCACGCCCACCTCGTGTTCGGCGATCTCGAGCTGATCCCGGAAGAGGGTCAGGTCACCCGCAACGGCACCGAGGTCCACCTCACGAAGACCGAGTTCCGCCTGCTCTGCGAGCTCGCCGAAAACCCGGGCAAGGTGTTCAGCCGCGAGGCGCTCCTCGACAAGGTCTGGGGATACGACTACTTCGGCGATGGCCGGCTGGTCGACGTCCACGTCCGGCGCCTGCGGACGAAGATCGAGAATGACCCTGCGAACCCGCGGCACGTGGTGACCGTTCGCGGATTGGGTTATCGACTGCAACCGTGAGTGATGCCGTCGCCACAGGGCCGATGGTCGCCGGCGACGACGAACCGATCGTGGCACGCCGAAGACGGTTCCGGTTCGCCCGACCGCGCTCGCTCGGCCTGCGTAACCGCATCCTCCTCATCTTCACGCTCGGATCGATGGGACTGTCCGCCGTGCTGGCCATCACGACGTTCGGACTCGTGCGCTCGAACTTGCTGTCGCAACGTGACGACACGGCGATCGACACCGGCTATCGAGACGCGCGGATCGTGCAGCAGGAGCTGCGCGGCTCACCGCAGAGCGCGGCAGGCCGCCATGCAAGAGCTCGACAACCAGGGAATCCAGCGAGCCGTCGTGCAGTATCGGGGCGGTTACACCTCCGGTGACAGCGGCTTCACCGAGGCGCAACTGCCCGACGAGCTCGTGCGCCTCGTCTCGGAAGGCACGCCGGCCCGCATGGTGCGCAGGATCGAGGGCGAGCCGTACATCGTCGTCGGCATCCCCCTCGAGATGGAAGGCGTCACCGCCGCGTACTACGAGTTCTTCAGCCTCGAGGACGCAGACAACACCCTGTCCAACGTCGGCCTGTCGCTGACGTTCGCCGCCGTCACGACGACTCTGCTCGGCTCCGTGCTCGGTGTGTTCGCCTCGAATCGCGCCGTGCGTCCGGTCGCGGCCGCGGCGCAGGCGGCGAAGGCGATCGCCGGTGGGCGCCTCGACACCCGCCTCGCCGCGACTGACGATCCCGACCTGAGCGTGCTCGCCAACGCGTTCAACGAGATGGCGGCGGGCCTGCAGCGGCGTGTCGAGCGCGATGCGCGGTTCGCGTCCGACGTCAGCCACGAGCTGCGCTCCCCCCTGATGACTCTCTCCGCGTCGATCGAGGTGATCCAGGCGAGGCGAGCCGACATGCCCGAGCGGGCCCAGGCGGCGCTCGACCTCCTCACGAGCGACATCGATCGGTTCCAGGGTCTCGTCGAGGATCTGCTCGAGATCAGCCGCTTCGATGCCGGAGCGGTGCGACTCCACCTCGAGGAGTTGCACGCCGCCGAGTTCGTCCGTCAGGCCGTGGCAGTGAGCAGCCTCCCGGAGACGCCGGTCACGGTCTCGCCCCGCGCCGAGGGCGCCTTCATCGAGGGCGATCGACGCCGGCTCGCCCGCGTCATCGCCAACCTGATCGACAACGCTCGTGCGTACGGCGGCGGCGAGCCGACCGTCACGATCACCGAAGTGAACGGCGAAGACGAGGCGTTGTCGCACATCGCCATCGCCGTCGAGGACACCGGCCCCGGCGTTCCCGAGGACGAGCGCGAGCGTGTCTTCGAGCGCTTCTCCCGTGGTACCGGCGCAGCCGGACGAAGGGCCGGCAGCGAGGGCGCCGGCCTCGGTCTGTCCCTCGTCGATGAGCACGTCCGGCTTCACGGTGGGCGGGTATGGGTGGAGGACCGGCTCGACGGCGAGGCGGGCGCCCGGTTCGTGATCGAGTTGATGGCCACGGAGGTCCTCTCCGAGACCCCGTCCCTGCCGGACATCTCCGACGTCACGGAGGCCATTGAATGAGGCGCGGCGCGACCCTCCTCGCAGCGGGCTTCATCGCCGTCGTCGCAGCCGGGTGCTCGGTCTCGGTGGACGACCACCCGCGCCCGATCCCCCAGGAGGCTCGCGGCAACTTGGAAGCGGCGCCCGCAAACATCGGCAACACCGCAGAGACCAGCCGCATCTTTCTCCTCGACGCGCGGCAGGACGGCGACCCGGCAGTGCTGCGCTCTGTCGCTCGGGCCGTGCCGAGCACCCCTCAGGAGGCGCTGGAGGCACTCTTCGCCGGACCGACGCCCGACGAGCTCGACCGGGGATTGAGCACAGCGCTGCCGTCGGGCCTGGGGCTGGCGTCCGCGCCTCGTCCCGCAGGCGAGACCCTCTCGATCGACCTGACGTCGCAGATCAGCGATCTGTCGGGCGAGGACCAGATCCTCGCCATCGCCCAGATCGTGACGACCGCATCGGAGCTCAGTGGTGTCGACCGGGTCCGGATCCGCGTCGACGGTGTCAACCAGGCGTGGCCGGACAGCCGCGGCAACCCGGTCACCACGGCGTTGAGCATCTACGACTACGCCAACCTGCTCGGCTCGGCGCAGCCGTCGTACCCGGCCGTGCCGTCCAACTGAATTCTCGGAGCTTCGACTCGCGAGCAAGTCGCTCGTCTCCGCCTCCGAGCTCGCCGCCTCCGCTCCGCTTTCGGCAGCTCACCCAGCTCGCGGTGGTGACGCCTCGGGCCGGAGCTTCGACTCGCGAGCAAGTCGCTCGTCTCCGCCTCCGAGCTCGCCACCTCCGCTCCGCTTTGGCAGCTCACCCAGCTCGCGGTGGTGGACACCTCGGCCGGAGCTTCGACTCGCGAGCAAGTCGCTCGTCTCCGCCTCCCGAGCTCGCCGCCTCCGCTCCGCTTTGGCGTCTCACCCAGCTCGTGTTGTCGGGCACGTCTGGCAGCTGCTAGGCGAAGAAGAGCTCGGCGACGTCCTCGTAGAGAGCGCGGTCGACGGGACGTGCCTTACCGACGCAGACGGACAACGACGCACGCGTGATGTCCGTACCGCGCAGAACGACCATGTCACCCCAGGCTCGCTCGTGCACTGCGTCGATCGCGGCGACGCCGTACCGAGTGGAGAGCACTCGATCGAACGCGGTGGGCGTGCCCCCACGCTGCACGTAGCCGAGCTGCACGACACGGGTCTCGAACCCGGTGTGGTCGCCGATGTACCGCGCCACCGCATGGCTGATGCCACCGAGCCGTACGTGGCCGAACTGGTCGTACTCCGGGTCGGGCATCTCCAGGCTGTCCTCGGCGGGCTCCGCCCCCTCGGCGACAACGACGATCGAGGCGAATCGACCCCGCTCGTGGCGGCGGATGAGTTTCTGGCACACGTCGTCGAGCCGGAACGGGATCTCCGGGATGAGGACGGCCGTCGCACCACCGGCGATACCGGCGTGGGTAGCGATCCAACCCGTGTGGCGTCCCATGACTTCCACGATCAACACGCGGTCGTGGCTCTCGGCGGTGGTGTGCAACCGGTCGATGGCGTCGGTGGCGATCTGCACGGCCGTGTTGAAGCCGAAGGTCTGGTCGGTGCCCTCGATGTCGTTGTCGATCGTCTTCGGCACCCCGACGATCGGCAGGCCGAACTCCTCGTACAGCCGGTGGGCCACCGTGAGCGATCCGTTGCCCCCGATCACGATGAGCGCGTCGAGTCCCATCGCATCGAACGTGCCGCGGACCTCGTCGACGCCGCCCTCGCTGTCGAACGGACTGCCCCGACGAGTCCCCAGCAGCGTGCCGCCGCGCGGGAGGTACCCACGCATCTTCTCCACCGAGAGCGGCAACGTCCGCCTCGTGCGTACGCCGTCCCAAGCGTCGAAGAAACCGATCAGCTCGTCGCCGTAGATCCGCTCCGCCTTGCGGACGATGGCCCGGATGACGGCATTGAGCCCCGGGCAGTCTCCTCCGCCAGTCAAGAGTCCGACGCGCACGTTTGCGATCGTAAAGCATCGCCACGGACCGAGCGCCGGTACCGTGACCGGCGATGGCCTGGGACTCATCACGCACCGTGCCGTGGCAGCGGCTCGCTCGCGAGTGGCTGATCTACGCGGCGATCATCACCGTCATATTCCTCGTGTTGTTTCGCGATCAGAACGTGGTGGGTCTGATCGGCGGCGTGCTGGCCAGCGGCCCGCTGTACCTCGGGCTCGGCTACGTCCTCGCCAAGCTCGGTTACCAGCGCAAGACGCTGAAGGAGATGCGCACGCCCCGCGCCGGTGTCTCCACGCCGGAGACCCCGACGGAGGATTCCCGCGGCAGACCGGCACCGACGCGACGCACGACAACAGGGCCGTCGAATCGCCCACGAGCCAAGAAACGCCGCTAACCTCAACGCCGTCGAAGGGGAGTATCCCTCGCACGGTGATCGTCATCACGGCCTCATGGCCCGGGCGCCGTGGCCCTCGCGGGTTGGAGAGACTTTCGGCTGATCATCAGTTCATCAGCCGGAGAGGACCATGCTCGCCACCGCCATCGGCACGATTGCCGCTGACAGCGCTTCCACCCGAGACCAGTTCGCCCATCTCGACGTCGAGGTGTGGCACTGGTTCGCTCTCATCGGGTTCATCGCCGCGCTCGTCATCATCGACCTGCTCCTCGTGCACCGTACGGCGCACGTGATCACGATCAAGGAAGCGTCGATCGAGTCCGCGGTGTGGATCTCCATCGGCCTCGCCTTCACCGGAGTGATCTATCTGCTCGGATCGAGCGGCGAACAAAGCCAGGCTGCCGGCGAGTACCTGTCCGGGTTCCTCATCGAGAAGTCGTTGTCGATCGACAACGTGTTCGTGTGGGCGGTGATCTTCAGCTTCTTCGCCGTTCCCCGCCAGTACCAGTTCCGCGTCCTCTTCTGGGGAATCTTCGGAGCGCTCGTGCTGCGGGCGGGGTTCATCGTCGCCGGCACAGCGCTGATCGAGCGCTTCGAGTTCGTCCTGTACATCTTCGGCGTGTTCCTCCTGTACACAGCGTGGAAGATCGCCCGTCACGACGAGACAGCGCAGGTCGATTACAACCGCAACATCGCGATGCGCGCGGTACGCCGGCTGGTGCCGACGACCGACCGCTATGACGGGCAGCGGCTGTTCACGAAGGAGAACGCCAAGCGGGTGGCCACGCCGCTGTTCGCCGTGCTCGTGCTCATCGAGGCGACCGACGTCGTGTTCGCCGTCGACTCGGTGCCGGCGATTCTCGCCGTGAGCCGCGAGAAGTTCATCGTCTTCAGCTCCAACGTGTTCGCCATCCTCGGCCTGCGGTCGTTGTTCTTCCTGCTCGGCGGGATGGCCGGCAAGTTCCGCTACCTCAACCTCGGCCTCGGCATCATCCTCGCCTACGTCGGTGTGAAGATGCTGCTGGTCGGAAAGCCGGTCGAATGGCACCCGCCCACGTATCTGTCCCTCATCGTCATCGGGGTCGTGCTCGGCACGGCGATCGGCGCCTCGCTGTGGGTCGACTCCCGTGAGCACGACGACGACGACTCGATGGAGAAGTCGATCACCGACAGCCACTCGGCCTGAGTCGTAGAACGAGCACTCGGCCCCGTCTGCCGGCGGCCCTCTATGGTGTCGTCTCGTGTCTCAGTGTGTGATCGCCATCGACGCAGGCACGACAGGAGTCCGCTCGCGGGCTGTGTTCGTCGACGATCGCCCTGCCGTCGCCGCCTACCGCGAGTTCACCCAGCACTACCCGCAGCCGGGATGGGTGGAGCACGACGCGACCGAGATCTGGGAGGCCGCCAAGGAGACGCTCAACGAGGTGATCGAAGCTGTCGGGCGGAACAACGTCGGTGCGATCGGCATCACGAACCAGCGCGAGACGGTGGTTGCGTGGGACCGGACGACGGGCGCGCCGCACCGCCGCGCGATCGTGTGGCAAGACCGGCGCACGGCCGAACGGTGCGAGGAACTGCAGGCCCAGGGCGCCCTCGACCTCGTGCGAGAACGAACCGGGCTGGTGCTCGATCCGTACTTCAGCAGCACCAAGATCGAATGGTTGCTCCGCCACGGCGGCGTGAAGATCGCCGAGTCGCTCGCTCTCGGCACGATCGACGCGTGGATCCTGTGGAACCTCACCGGCGGTGCGGTCTATGCCACGGATCCGACCAACGCCAGCCGCACGATGCTCTACGACATCCGCCGGCGTGAATGGGATCAAGAGCTCTGCGACCTGTTCGGCGTACCCCTCGATCACCTGCCCGAGGTGAAGCCGTCCAGCGGCCGCTTCGGCGAGACATCCGACCGCTGCGGAGTGCCCGCGGGTCTGCCCGTGAGCGGCATTGCCGGCGATCAGCAGGCGGCTCTCTTCGGTCAGGCCTGCTTCCAACCAGGCATGGCGAAGAACACCTACGGCACGGGAAGTTTCGTGCTGCTCAATGTCGGACCCGAGGTGCCCGAACCCGCTCAGGGAATGCTCACCAGCGTTGCGTGGGAGCTCGCCACCGGTGAGATCGCCTACGCCCTCGAAGGGGCCGTGTTCGTGACGGGCGCAGCCATCCAGTGGCTCCGCGACGGTCTCGGCGTCATCGACAACGCCGCGGACATCGGCCCGCTCGCTGAAAGCGTCGACAGCAGCGACGGCGTCGTGATCGTGCCGGCGTTCACCGGGCTCGGCTCACCGTGGTGGGATCCCTACGCCCGCGGCACCGTCATCGGCATCACTCGCGGCACGACCCGCGCTCACCTCGCCCGGGCGGTCGTCGAGTCGATCGCTTTCCAGGTGCGCGACGTCGTCGACGCGATGACGAGCGCCAGCGGCGTATCGCTGGCGGATCTCCGTGTCGACGGCGGCGCCTCGGCGATGGATCTGCTCCTCCAGTTGCAGTCCGATCAGCTGGGAGTGGCGGTGCGCCGGCCGGCCGACCAGGAAACGACGGCACTCGGCGCGGCGTTCCTCGCCGGGCTCGCCGAGGGCATCTGGCCGAACCTCGACGCGATCGCCGAGCGGTGGACGCTCGACGCCTCGTTCGAGCCGAGCGCAGACAGGACGGTCGCCGAGGCGATGCACGCGACGTGGACGCGGGCGGTGGATCGGTCGCGCGACTGGGCGCGGGCCTGACGAGATCGGCTACGGGTTCTCGCCGGTTTTCGGCGTGATCTCGCCGAGGCTGTACTGGACGTCTGGATTCCAGATGTGGACACCCTCGGCACCAGCCTTCTTGGCAGCGGCGATCTGGAGAGCGACCTCTTCGGGCCCGTACGGCATCGTCGAATCGAAGTCCTGGATCCACGGCGCCACTGGCGTGTCGGAGCCGCGGACGGCGATGGCGAACAGCGTCATCGCCTCGTGGACGATGTCGTATGGCTGCCGGTCGGGGTTGGCGATCCCGTACTCCCCAGCATTCCAATGCGACGGGTAGAGCATCGGGCTGATCGCGTCCACGTGGCGAGCCATCGCCGGGACGTCCTGGGCGATGGAGTCGCCCCGGTCGACGGCGATGCCGAACACGGCGACGGTCTGCATCACCCCTGCGGCGCGCAACTGCGGGTGGCCGGCCGCAAGGAACGCCACGATGAAGTCGCTCGACGGCTTCTCTCCGCGGCCAGGCACCACCATGTCGTCGGGCGACCCTTCCGGCCGGCGCATGTAGTCCCACATGATCTCGTCGATCCCCGACTTCGATGCCTCGACGGCGATGTCGAGGTTGTAGCGACGCACTCCTGCGTTGGCATAGTTCACGAACCCGCCCCCGTAGGCCGGGAACCGTTGGCCATCGGGCGTCTGGATCACCCAGTCGCTGTCGCCCTTCGCCCACGCCGCTTCGGCCAGCATCGGGTCGCGGAACGCGACGATCCGCCCGACGACCCTCACCCCCAGCTCGTGCAACTCGGCCACAGCATCGTCGAGCACGTAGTCCGCCTTCACGGCCCCGATCTCCTCGGCGAGGGGCACGGTCGAGTCGTAGCCGACGACGCCTCGCTCGTCCTTCAAGTCGAGCTCGACGGTGTCGATGTTGCCCTTCTTGATCAGCGACATGACCTGTCCTTTGATGACAGGATCCGCCCACGCCGACGAGGTCACGTGAACGCTCGTTGCTCCGGGATAGCGCACCGGCGTGACCAGACGCTGGCGTGTCACGTTGCCCGCCGGATCGGTTACGACGAGAGTGCCGATCGGCGGATGCTCGAAGTCGACGGAGAATGCACCGTTGGCGCCGGCCGTCGTGGCCATGCCACCGAGGCGCAACGAGCTCTGCGGCTCCGTGCGTCCCGAGAGCGTGTACTTGTCGGCGATCGGCGCCGGACCCGTATCCGTCAACCTCACCTTGGGCGGCGTGTCGTCGACGACGAACTCGACAGTGGTCGACGTCGAACCAGCCATGCGCCGGGCGGCAGTGATCGTGAGCTCGTGGCGCCCTTCGGGCAGGGCGGGCGCCTTCCAGACGAGCGAGTCCCCGATCTCGGTGAGCGCCCGCTGCTTGCCGTCGACGCTGAGCCGGATCTCTCCGGCGACACCGCTCGCCTCGATCTCGAACGGCGCCTCGGTGAGCTGCTGACTGGAGATGCGCATTCCGTCCTCGAGCCCGGAGATACCGAGTGACGGCGAGCTGTACCACCACCAGCCGGCGCCCACCACCAGCGCAGCGCAGATGGCCAGCACCAGGCCGCGGCGCATCCAGCGGCTGGAGCGGCGTCGCCGGCCCGGCACGGCAGCGGAATGGACGGTGCCGAACTGTTCTAAGCGTCCGTAATCGATCGAGCGGGACGCGCCCAGCGAAGGTCGCCGCGCGATACCGTGTTGTGGCGTCGCCGTATGACCTGGGCCCGATCGCCACGCTGATCTCCTTCGCACGGCGCAGTTGAGGCCATAGAGCATGGCGCGCATTAGCACATTCGCGCAACACGAACGCGGATACCCTGCAAACGGACGTTCGTGCTAGACGCGGATCATCGAGTCGGCGATGCGAGCGAGCAACGCCATCCGCACCCGTTCGCTCTCGTGAAACGGCCGCCCGTCACGACCCGCGGCGATCGTCATCGACGAGTTCGGCAGCCGCGCCAGAAGGATGTCGGAAGGCGAGTCGGTGGCCGATCCGTCGAGGTGCCCGCTGCCCGCCATGAATGCCAGCAGCCATGGCGCGTCGGGAGCGTCACCCACCTCACTGATCACGAGTCCCTTCTGCTCGGCGACCGCCCAGGCGGCGTCGCCGACACGCTGCAGGCCGTCGAGCAACACTGCGAGACGCCGCTCCTCGTCCGCCTCGGCAACCGCTGCTCCCAGGGAGAGTGCGGCCAGACCGGGGTCGACCCTGTCGCCGTCGACGGCTCGCACGGACTCCACCGACACACCGTCAACGGCCCCTATCTCGTTGACGAGCAACGGGATCACGTCGTCGGACGGGAGCTGGACGACGAGCTCGTCGATCGCCCGACCGGCGCCCCGCTCGAGGATCTCCAGCCCGACGACGTCACCGCGCACCGCGCCGATGCGACTGGCGACCTGCCCGAGCGCGCCCGGTCGATCGGGTAGCCAGACCCGCACCACCACGGTGAGCACAGGTCAACCCAGCTTGGTGAGCCCGCGCCGGAGATTGCGCACGCCTTGGGCGATGCGCATCTCGTTCTCGATGAGGGCGAACCGGACAAACCCCTCACCGCCGGGCCCGAAACCGACGCCGGGCGACAACGCAACGTCGCATTCACGCACCATCAGTGAGCAGAACTCGACCGAATCGAGCTCGCTGTAGGGCTCGGGAATGGGCGCCCAGACGAACATCGACCCACCGGGTTTGGGAACGTGCCAGCCCATCCGATCGAGCCCGTCGAGCAGCGCCTCGCACCGGCGCTCGTACGTCGCCCGCACCTGGTGAGGGAACTCGGAGGCCTCGTTGATGGTGACCGTGGCGGCGATCTGCACGGGCTGGAACATGCCGTAGTCGAGGTAGCTCTTCAATTTGACGAGCGCCTGGACGACTTCGGCGTTGCCGAGGAGGAACGCACAACGCCAGCCGGCCATCGAGAAGCTCTTCGTCATCGAGTAGAGCTCGACGGCACACTCCTTGGCCCCTTCGGCCTGGAGGATGCTGGGTGGGCGATGCCCGTCGAATCCGATGTCGGCATAGGCGAAGTCGTGCACGACGATCATCTGCCGCTCACGGCAGAAGTCGACGATCTCCTGCATGAAGGCGAGGTCGACCGTGGCACCCGTGGGATTGTGCGGGAACGAGATGACGAGCACCCGTGGCTTCGGCCAGCCGATCTCGTATGCAGCACTGAGGCTGGCCATGAAGTCGGCGTTGAAGTTCGTCCGTTCTTCGGCATCGGCGAGGCTGCGCATCGGCACCTGGCGCAGGTCGGCGCCGGCGAACAACGGGCCGTAGATGTGGATCGGATAGCTCGGGCTGGGGACGATCGCCGCGTCGCCACGTTCGAGCAGCACCCACATCAGATGGCTGAAGCCCTCCTTCGAACCGATCGTGTTGGTGATCTCCAGCTCGGGGTCGACGTCGACGTCCCACGTCTTGGCGTAGTACCCGGCGATCGCTTCGCGCAGCTTGGGCAGTCCCCGGCTGAGCGAGTAACGGTGGTTGCGTGGGAGTTGGGCCGCCTCGCAGAGCTTCTGCACGGCGATGTCGGGCGAGGGGATGTCGGGGTTGCCGAATCCGAGGTCGATGACATCTGCACCGGCGCGACGTGCCTCGATCTTCAGGTTGTTGATGACCGTGAACACGTATGGAGGCAAATTGCTGATGCGCCGGAATTCCATGTCGCGACGCTACCAAGGGCCATGGTGCCTGGGCCTGTGCGATGATGAACGCTGTGTCAAAATTGCCTGCTGAGGGTTGCATCCACGTCGTCATCGAGATCCCCCGCGGCAGCCGCAACAAGTACGAGATCGACCACGAGCACGGCCGCATCTTCCTCGACCGCCGGCTCTTCACCGCCACGACGTATCCCGCCGACTACGGGTTCGTGCCCGACTCGCTCGGTGGCGACGGCGATCCGCTCGACGCCCTCGTGCTGCTCGAGGACCCCGTCTATCCCGGTGTCTGGGTGGAAGCACGACCCGTGGGCGTCCTCTACATGACCGACGAGGCAGGCGAGGACGCCAAGCTGATCTGCGTTCCGCCACGTGAGCCGCGCTGGCAGGGCGTCGACGACATCGACGACCTCACCCCCCAACTGATCGCTGAGATCCAGCACTTCTTCGAGGTGTACAAGGCGCTCGAGCCCGACAAGCATTCGTCGACGATGGGGATGGGCGGCAAGGCAGACGCGTGGCGCGAGATCGAGGAATCGCGGGTGCGCTTCGCCGAGACGGCGCACTGACGTCAGTCGCGGTCCTGCCAGGTGCAGACGCAGGCTTCGTTGCCCTCGACATCGGCCAGAACCCACCACGCCTTGGCGAACTGATCAGTGACCATCGTGCCGCCGGCCGCAAGCGCCGCGGCGATTCGTTCTTCGGCGACCTCGTGCGACACGTCGACGTCGATGTGGAAACGGTTGCGCTCGGCGCGTGGCTCGTCCATCTGCTGGAACCAGAAGGCCGGTCCGATGCGCGCCGGATCGACGAGGTCGACCACCTGACCAGAGCTCGAGCGCGACTCCGTCGACGTAGCCGAGGACGGCTTTCCAGAACGGGCGCACGGCGTCGATGTCCATCGCGTCGATCGCCACTTCGACGGCTTGGCTGGCGACCGGCTCGCTGCTGCGCGCCCGGCTTTGGTGGCGAGGCCCGAGATCGTGGCCGCCAGGGCGAGGTCGCGGTCCGTCACCCCGTGGGCGGCGTGAGTGGTGAGGGCCACGTGGACCATGTCGGGATAGCGCAGGTCGATGTCGGGATGGTGGCCGGCGGCATCGGCGGCGGAGGCGATGTCGGCGGCGAACGTCCGGCTGCGTCGAACGTCCCGAGTCGAAACGACGCCTCGATGCGATTGAGTAGGTACCGCCAATCGGGAAGCTCGCCGTGGGCGGCGAACGTCGACGCAGACACGATGTCAGGCATGACCGCACCCTAGGAGCGTTCGCCGGGCGGCGATCAGCTCTGCGGCCGGGATGATCCGACCTTCCACACGGGCGCGCGTGTCGCCGACTAGCATGCGTGATCTCGGGGCGGACGGGATTTGCCCCGCGGCGGAAAGTGGGCAGACAATGGGCGAAACACCGGCGAACGTCACTCGTAGACGGCCGCGCCGCTCCTCGATGATTGCGCCCGAGCGAAAGCTCGGGTCCGGCCGGTATCGGGGCCCCGGCACCAGGTCGGACAAGCAACGCTCGGAGCAGCAGCCGCGACGACCGCGACGACTGCGCCGTCCACGCTTGCCGCGGCAGTGGCCCGTCGTCGCGACGAGCGCGACTGCGGTGGCGGTCGTGGTCGGTGGTGGTGCTGTCTCTGCTCAGTCGCGGGGGCGACGAAACAGGCGGCGCCGACTCGCAGGCAGTGACCGTCGTGGCGGCCGATACCTGGCGCTGGCGGGCAGCTCATCTCGGCTCCGGCATCGGAGCTCGCGTCAGAGGAACAGCCAGGCGGAACGATTGTCGGCCCCGACCCCCGTGCCGACAGCGGCACCCACCACCGTCGTCGTGAACCACTGTGGTCCCTTCCACGATCCCGACGACGACCACCGCATCGCCAGCCGAGACCGCTGCGCAGTCGTGGCAAGGCACCTACCACGTGGTGTCCACGGTGACGAAAGGCAATGACAACATCCCCGTCGGTACGGCGAACGAGTTCGACGCGACGTTCATCACCCGCTGCAATTCCGGTGACTGCACGATCCGCTCGCCGGAGTTCTTCAACACGACGTGGCGTGGCGGAACGAACCGGCTCACGCTCCGCACCACGGTCTCCGAGCCGTGCCCGAAGAAGCCGCGAGTCTCCATCACCGATGACGTGCGGATCACGCTCACCGTCTCTGCTACGCGACGCCGATGGGATCCCGACGCGAATCACCGGCACACAGACGACCTCGGCGCCGCAGGCCGCACGATGTGGAGACGGGACCCTCAACCAGCCGGTGACCTACTCGTACGCGTTCACCCGGTCGTCGTGAGACTCCTCGCTTCAGATGAGCGGTTCGGCCGCGGTCGTGAACGTCGAGCTGAGGTGCGAGGTGTCGTTGAAGCAGCGGACGAACCATCGCCCCGCGGCGGCAACCACGTGGGTGATCGAGGCGTTGTCGGCGCCACTGAAGGCGAGCGGCGCGGCGCCGGTGGCGAGCGCCACCACTTGGCCGATGACGCCGCCGTGGGTCACGACGACGACGACCTCGTCAGGATGGGCGTCGGCGATGACATCGATGCCGGTGCGTACCCGGTTGGCGAAGGCGTCGATCGGCTCTGCGCCAGGGATGACGTCCCACCGTTGCTCGGCCATCAGCTGCCGCGAGATCGGATCTCCTTCGGCGACGCGCTGGCGGAACTCACCACCCTCCCACTCGCCGAGGTGCACCTCCCTGAGCAACGGCTCGACGATCGGCTGCAGTGCGAGCCGCGAGGCCAGGGGCGCCGCTGTCTCCTGCGTGCGGCGCATCGTGGTGACGTAGATCGCGTCGATCCGTTCTCCTGTGGAGACCAGCCGATCGGCGACGAGCTCTGCCTGTTCGATGCCCGCCGCGTGGAGCGGCGGGTCGCCCTGACCGTCCACCATCGGGTGCAACGTTCCCTCGACGTACGGCGCCGACTCTCCGTGACGTACGAGGAGCAGTTCGCAGGCGCCTGGCGGTGTCACGAATCGCGACTGGCGGAACTCGCGCGTCTCACTCACCGGCGGGACCATACAGCCGGGAGCACGCGGCCGATTCAGCCGAGCGCGCCGCGTATGGCAGCGCCGAGCGCGCCGGCGGCGAAGCCGAGCTCGGCGAAGCGCACGTCGGGCTGTGGCCGGCGCAAGGAGGCGTACAGATGCTCGGCGAACCGCCGGCGGATCGGCTCTCCCAGCACGTCCTCGGTGCTGGCGAGCCCGCCGCCGAGCACGAACGCTGCCGGATCGAAGGCGTTCGTGAGATTGCTCAATCCGATGCCGAGCCAGTCGGCGAAGTCCTCCAGCACCGCTTGCGCCTCGGCATCGCCGTCGCGGGCAGCGGCCTCGATCGCCTCACCGGTGACCGCGTCGACGTCGCCGTCGACCTCGTCGAGCACGCGCCCCAGCTTGCCAGCCGCGGCCGCTCGTTGGGCGAGGAGACGCAGACCCTGGCCCGACGCGTAGCGCTCCCAGCATCCACGCCGGCCGCACGGACATTCCGGTCCGTCGGGATCGATCATCATGTGGCCGAACTCACCGGCGAAGCCGTGCTCGCCGCGCAGCAGGCGCCCGTCGACGATGGCCCGCCGCCGATGCCGGTCCCCAGCGTGATGAGGATCATCGCTGCTCACCCCGCGGCCGGCTCCGAGCTTCCATTCCGCATACGTGGCGAAGGTGGCGTCGTTGTCGACGACGATCGGCCGTTGCAAGCGGGCTTCGAGGAGGTCGCGGACGTCGAGCGGCGCCGATCCTTGCGGATCGGCGAGGTGTGGGGTTGCGTGCATCCGGCCTGGCGCGGTCGATCAGTCCGGGCAGGCCGACGCCGACGGTGAGGGGTGGATGGAACGGGCGCCGCCTCGCGCTCCAGCTCGTCGACGATCTCGGCGATGACGTTGACGAGCCCTTCGGCATCGCGGCGGGTAGGACGGCGGGTCATGTGCAGGATCTCACCCGCAGCATCGACGAGGACCCCGAGTGACTTCGTCCCGCCGACGTCGATGCCGATCATCAACGTGCCGGCCGCACCGACGTCGTCGGTCACGTCACGAGCTCTCGGCGCGGGTCTTCAGCTCTTTGACCGTGTTGAGGATGCGGACCTCCGCCCGCCGCTTGACGAAGCCCGGGAGCGGAACGACGAGCTCGATGGCGAGGTCGTACCGGACCTCGGTGCGGTTGTCGTCGGTGGCGCTGAAGTGGTACGCACCGTCGATCGACCGCTGGATGTCTCCGCTCACCATCGACCAGGCGAGCACGCGGGGTGCGTCGATGTAGTCGTAGGAGAGCGTGTAATGAGTGCTCCGGCCGAGCGCCGACGCCCGGAACTCGACCTCGCTGGGCCGTCCTTCGCCGTCACGCGCACGGATGATCACGTCTTTCACATCACGTGCCCAGTCGGGATAGCGCTCGACGTCGGCGGCGATCTCCCACACCCGCTCCGGCGTGGCGTCGATGGTGATGGACTCAGATGCCGTCTCAGCCATGGTCAGCATTCTGGTCGATCGCAGCGTCGGTTGTCGTCATCGCCTTTCGCTGACGAGGCGGGAAGCGGCCGTGGAACGCCGCCCACAGGCCGTTCAGCCCGATGCCGAACATCGGCACGAGAAAGCCGACCGCCAGCGAGGAGCCGGGGTTGCCGTCGGGTCCGTCGGGCCGGGCGAGATCGTGGTGATGGCGGCGATCGCGATCTGGGCGAACAGGGCCGACCACATCCGACGCTTCACCCAGGACGGCGTCGGTGAGCCGGCAAGGAGATAGAGCTGCGTCACCGAGATCTCTTCGTGACGGCTGCGCTGCACAGCGTTGTAGTAGGCCCAGAGAAAGCTGAACACCCCGATGGCGAACAGCACGAGCGCCGTCACGGCGCCGACCCACTGGGCGAACGTCGAGAACGAAATGGCTGCGTAGGCGGCCGTGACGCCGAACACCACGGTGCCGATCAGGTCGGCCTGCACCACCACCGTTCCGAAGCGCATCGTCGAGGCGGGCGGTCCCGCCGACGACACGTCATCGCTCGATGTGGTGGCGTCCACCGACTCGTGGTCACTCATGCGCCCGCCAGTCTGCCAACCGTGTCACCGGGATCGGCCACGCCCAGCGACGCCTCCCAGACGGGCAGCGAGGACGTCGTAGGCGAACTCGGTCTCCGCTCGAAGCCGCGAGGCGCGGGCCATCTCCGCCCGCCGTTGCGGATCGTCGAGCAACGATCGGTACGCCTCGGCGACCGCTGCCACGTCGTTGGGGTCGTCGACGACGAGCCCTGTCACGTCGTGCTCCACCGCCTCGGCAGCGCCACCCGATTCGCCCGCCACTTGCGGCACGCCGCATGCCGCAGCCTCGACGAACACGATGCCGAAGCCCTCCTGCTCGAGACCTGCCCATCGGTTGCGACACAGCATGGTGGACAGATCGGCGCAGCCGTAGAGGCGGGGCAGGTCGTCGTTGGGCACGCGTCCGAGGAAGCGAACCGGCGCGCCCAGCTCCCGGGCAAGGTTCTCCAGACGATCGCGATCGCGCCCCGAGCCGGCGAGGGCGAAGACGAGGTTCGGTCGCGACGGGGCGAGCTCGGCGACAGCGCGGATCACGCTGTCGAAACCCTTCCGCGGCACCAGCCGGGACACGCCGACGATCACCTCAGCGTCACTGTCGAAGTCGAAATGACGCGCGAGCCGCGCGCCGCTCGTCATCGGCGAGGGGGCGGAAACGTTCGACGTCGACGCCGGGCGGCACAACCGTGATCGGCAGCTGGCGTCCGGCGGCGAGCTCCGCCTCGGCTGCCGGATAGCCGCCCGCCGCGACGATGTGGCGGGCGTGGCGCAGCACCCACCCCAGCGCCTGCTTCGACCCTGGCAAGCGTCCGGGCACGGTGACCTCGGCGCCGTGGAGCACGACGTCGTACGGAAGGGCGAGGTTCGGTCCGATCAGACCGAGCGGCACCGCCGGGTCGAGAACGACGAGCTCGGCGCCGAACTCGGCGGCGAGCTGATTGACGCGGCGAGTCATCAGCGGGTGCGGCAGCAGCACCGGCTCGCGGATGCGTTCGACGCGGAACGGCTGCGCGGCATCGAACTCCTTGGCGCCCTGATACGGGCTGGTGAGGACGGCGAACGACTCGGGCGGAAGTCGGCGCCACCATTCCCACAGCAACGACTGGATGCCGCCGATCTTGGGCGGGAAGTCGTTCGTGACGAGCAGGTGTTTCACGCGCCGCAGACGCTAGTGGTGAGCTGCGCCGCGGCGCGCTGGTGATCATCGACACAGCCCACGCCGCTGTCTCGGCGAGGATCGGGTCGTCACTGTTGCAGTAGCGGTGGAGGATCGCCAGGCACCGACTCGTTCGATGCGGCGGCCGTGTTGCCGAGAACGACGAGCGCGTTGCGTCGCAACCAACGTGGGTCTCGATCGGCGATGTACCACCGCCCGTGCCGCTCCAGCAGCGTCTCGTCGTCGGTCTCGAGGAGATCGAGGGCATCGACCCACGCCTCGGGTGCGGCGAGCCGGCGACGATGCCGGCGTCCGAGACGGACACTCGGAGGACACGCTGTTTGGCAATCGTCACAGCCGTAGATCCGGTCGCCGATGGCCGCGCGGTACTCGATCGGGATCGAGCCGGGGCGTTGCAGGATCCAGGCGAGGCACCGGTTGGCGTCGATGACGCCGTCGGCGACGATCGCGCCCGTGGGGCAGGCGTCGAGACAGCGCCGGCACGAGCCGCACCCGTCGGCGACGGGTTCGGCGGCGGCGAACTCGGCGCTGGTGACGATGCACCCGAGCACGAAGAAGCTGCCCGCACCGGAGACGCAGAAGGTTGGCGTTCTTGCCGTACCACCCGATGCCCGCCCGATAGGCGACTTCCCGGTCGACGATGGCGTTGTCGTCGGCCAGGACCACTGCCTTCTCGCCGCTGGCCTTCAAGCGGGCGGCGAGCACCTGCAAACCAGCTCGCAGTTCGCCGTAGTGATCGGCCCACGCGTACCGCGCGACACGCGCCGAGGTCGGCGTCGGGGCGGACGGTTCCGCGTCGGCGAGGTACGAGCGGGCACCGACGATGATCGACCGCGCCGAGGGCAGCACGCGGTGGGGATCGGTCGAGCGCTCCGGGTTGCGGTAGGTGAACGCCATGCCGGCATGGAGACCAGCCGCGCGGCGCTCGAGCAGGTTGGCCCGCGTTCGCTCGAGCACGTCCGCCGGAGCCACACCGAGCCGATCGACACCTGCGCCGGCAGCGAGTGCGCGCAGTTCGTCGATGGTGGGGATCGCCGGCCGCTGACGCACGTGATCAGGCTACGGCGGGCGGCGATCAGGCAACGGAAAGGTGCGTTGAACGGCGGCACCAGGCCGGCATCGGCGAGCCGCTTGAGGACACGGACGTCGTCGGCCGTGAGCTCGGCATCGTCGGCGAGCTCGAGGAACTCGTCGTCGACCGGGGTTGACGGGCGCGACCGTTGACTCGGACGGAACGCCGACGGATGCGTGGTGGACTGAGGGGTGGTGGTCATGCCATCCACGTTGACAGCAGGGTGTGACAGCGGCCGGTCCGACGGCGCTCCGGCGGTTTGCAGTCAGTCCGTGAACTTTGGCGGACGCTTCTCGAAGTTCGCCATGACCGCCTCGACCTGGTTGGGTGAGCCGATCTGCGCGAAGATCGTGTCGTCGTTCGGCGGCAAACTGCGCCGCGGCACCGTCGTTGATCAGGCGGTTGAGCAATGCCTTGGCACCGTCGGATCGCCCCCGGGCTGCGGCCCGCGATCTCTGCGGCGAGGGCCAGCGCGTCGTCGCGGGAGTGTCGCTGAGTCGAGTGACGAGCCCCAGCTCCGCCGCCTCTCTTCCATCGAGGACGCGGGCGGTGAAGGTCAGCTCCTTGGCGATGTCGGGACGCACGAGGCGGAGGAGCGTCATGGTGCCGGTCATGTCCGGGGTCAGTCCCCAGTGGAGCTCGCGCAGCGCCCACTTCGTGTCGGGATG
Organism: uncultured Acidimicrobiia bacterium; assembly: GCA_963830025.1. Taxonomy (GTDB): domain Bacteria; phylum Actinomycetota; class Acidimicrobiia; order Acidimicrobiales; family Ilumatobacteraceae; genus CAWHLC01. The sequence continues at coordinate 577,768 of CAWHLC010000013.1, read as the reverse complement.
GGCGATGCGGATGTCGGCGGCGAGCGCGAGCTGGAACCCGCCACCGAACGCATGGCCGTGCACCGCGGCGATCACCGGGACCGGGACTTCCTGCCAGACCCAGCAGATCTGCTGACCGAGGTGCGTGATGCGGCCCTCGTCGATCGCGGTGCACGTCGCTCGTGCGCGATGCATCGTCCTCGTCGTCACCACCTGGCTTGTCGGCCATCGCCTGGAACGACGAGAAGTCGAGCCCCGCACAGAACGACTCACCTTCGCCGGACAGGACGACCGCGCGCAGGCCCGGGTTCTGTCTTCAGGCGTTCCCCCGCAGCGGCGACGGCCACGAACATTGCGTTGTCGAGTGCATTGCGCTTGTCGGCGCGGTTGAGGCGCACGTCGGCGACACCGTCGACGATCGAGATCGTCACACGTCCACTGTCGGTGCTCGAGGTGTCGGTCATCGCAACAGTCTCGCCCACCGATTACATCGCGAACGATCCCGCTCTGTCACGATGAGCCGATGCAGCTCAACCTGTCGGCCGACGAGCTCCTCACGACGACCCGCTCTGTTCGCAAGCGACTCGACTTCGAGAGGCCCGTCGAGCGGGCGACCGTCGAGGAGTGCCTGGAGATCGCGCTGCAGGCGCCGACCGGCGGAAACCGGCAGGGATGGCACTGGGTGTTCGTCCAGGACGCCGACAAGAAGAAGGCGATCGCCGACGTCTACGCAACCAACTTCGCCCAGTACGCCGCCGCACCGCCGGCCGATTATGCGGAGGGCGACACCCGCGGCGATCGTCAGACGGCTGTGAAAGCCTCGGCGACCTATCTGGCCGACAACTTTCATCGCGCTCCGTGGCTGTTGATTCCGTGCATCAACGGCCGCCTCGACAATGTGCCGGTCATGTGGTCAGCGAGCGTGTGGGGATCGCTACTCCCCGCGGTGTGGAGCTTCATGCTGGCGTTGCGCGAGCGGGGTCTCGGCTCGGCCTGGACCACCATCCATCTCATGAACGACGGCGAGCGCCAGGTGGCCGATCTGCTCGGGATCCCGTACGAGAAGGTCAGCCAGGGCGGTCTCTTCCCCATCGCCTACACGAAAGGCACCGACTTCAAGCGAGCAGCACGACAGCCGCTGTCAGAGATTGCCCATTGGGACGGGTGGTAACTCGCCACGTGCGCTAGTGCCGCGTCAGGCGACGTTGGGGGTGCCGGATCCGCACCAGGTCGGGCAATATGTGCGGATGATCTTTGGATCGCACTTCGTGCTGTTCAGCCGCGACGCCGATGCCGATCGCGCCTTTCTCTCCGACGTGCTCTGCTTCGATCACGTCGACGCGGGAGGCGGGTGGTTGATCTTCGGTCTGCCGCCAGCGGAAGCCGCGGTTCACCCTGCCGAGGCGCCTGCGTCGGAGCTGTACTTCATGTGCGATGACTTGGTTGCCGAAACGAGCGCGCTCGCGGAGAAGGGCGTGCAGCTGTCGCAGGTCGAGGAGGCCCGCTGGGGTTCCGTGACCAAGATCCGACTCCCGGGAGGGGGCGAGGTAGGTCTCTATCAACCCCGCCATAAGGCCATGGTGACTCCGAGCTGACACAGATCTGCCTGATCGGTACCCCGCTTCCAACGGGGCGAACGTTGGCTGGCACGGCACTAGGACCGCTGCGCCGAACGGTTCACTACGTCGAGCAGCACGTCACCGTGGCATGGCTGGTCGAGCGGACACCAGCAGGCAAGGTCGCGGCCGCGAAGCTCATCCTCGAAGCCCTCCGTACAGAACTCGAGATCCCGCCGTTCGAGCGCCGCTCGGTACAGATCGACCGTGTCGGCCACTGACATCGTCCGACCGGTCATCGGATGCGGATCGCCGACGCGCCACGGATTACCCCACTTGCTCGGACGAGCCACGACGACCGCGCCCTCCGGCTTGCGCCAGCCCTTCGAGCGCCGAAGACGGATCCGCTGAGGCATCAGTGCAGGGTCATCCGACTCGATCGTCCGGGCATCGTCTTCGAACTAGCACTTGGCGAGATCGCCGCTGACAGTTCGCGCGTGTGTTTGGTATGTCACACCCGTCTGGTTGACTGGTTCACATGGGCGAGACGTCCACCGCGATCGGAGGGTTTGGTGCTCACCGAGCCCGGCGTCACCGTCGAGATCGGCGGCGTCACCGTGTCCGCCGACACGGTCGTGTCCCTGATCCGATCCGGGCAGTTGAGCCTTGACGGGTTGCCGGCCAGGGAGCTGACGATCGTGCTGCAGTTGGTGGAGGTCGCCCGGCGTCGCACCGACGCTGTGTTGACCGAGATCGTCGATCGGGCTGACCGATCGGGTGGCTATGCGGTGGATGGACACAAGGCTGTCGCGCGGTTGGGTGAAGGCGTCGGCGCGATGGTCCAACGCCCAAGCCCGCATCCAACGCGACATCACGCTGCTGGTCCGTGCCCACAAACGGTGCGCCGACGAATACCAGGCGGGACGGATCGGGCTGGCCCAGACGGCGTTGCTCGCCAAGTTGGCCAACCATCCGCGGGCCGGGGTGCACTTCGCCGGGTCCGAAGAATTGTTGGTGGAGGATGCCCAGTCGCTGGAGTACGAGGACTTCCGCAAGGTCTGTGACCACTGGCTGAATCTGGCTGACATGGACGGCGCCGATCAGGACGAAGCGTTACGTCACTACCTGCGCAACGGTGCCTGTGTCACCGACCGCGACGGGATGACCCATCTCGACGGCCAGTTCGCCTCAGTGCAGGGACGATTCATCAAAGAAGTGTTTCAACGCTTCTACGCCGCCGAGACCGCTGCGGACTGGGACGCCGCCCGCGGCGAACACGGCCAACTGGCATCGAAAGCGGATCTGCCGCGGACTGACGAGCAGCGGCGTGCTGATGCGCTGTACGCCATCTTCGTCCGCGCCGCCTCGGCGCATCCTGACGCCAAAGCACCCGAACCGGTCGTCGGGCTGTTCGTCGATCTCGACACCGCCGAACACCTCGCCGCCCGCGCCCTCGGCGCCGCCATCACCCCGATCGACCCCGCCAGCTACCGCGCCCGCCGCTGCCACGACACCAACGGTGACCCCATCGCCCCCGCCGACATGGCCGCCGCCCTCGTCATCGGCCAGCTACGCCGGGTCATCACCGACACCGCCGGGGTCGTCATCGACCTCGGGCGCCGCTGCCGGCTGTTCCGCGGCTCCTCCCGCATCGCTGCCCAACTCCAATACTGGCGATGTTTACACCCCGGCTGCGGGGTCCTCACCAAACACGCCCAAATCGACCACGACACCACCTGGCTCACCCGCGGACCCACCGCCCCCAGCCAACGGACACATCAAATGCGGCCACCACAACCGCTTCAAACAAACCGGCTACACCACCTGGCAAGACACCACCGGCCACTGGCACACCCAACGACCCGACGGCACCGAAATCAAAGCCGTCTGATGCACGTCAGCGCACTACTCGACGAGGCGGAGGCCAACCGGCGTCGTGCTGGGCTCGGCTTGGGGCAGGTCCACCACGAACTCGGTGCGGTGAGCGGGGAAGACGTGCTCACTCAGCAACACCGCCTCGCCGCTCGCCCTCGTCGTCACGCGCCGGCAGCGCAACAGCGGAGCCCCAACCGGCACATCGAGCAGCGAAGCGGTGGTGGCATCGGCGGCATCCGCACCGATCGTCTGCGTCGCACCGCGCAGATCGAGTCCGAGCAACTCGTAGAACGGTGTCTGCTCGACATCCCGTCGCGACAACGACTGCGCCAGATCGCCAGGGCACCAGACGGTCACCACCGCGAACGGCTCACCGTCGGATGTGTTCAGCCGTTTGACGCGCAGTACCTGGTCGACATCCAACACCTCGCGCACTCTCGCCGGCGTCGGGACGAAGGCGAACTCGAGGACCTGTCGCTCTGGACGGTGACCGGCGCGTTCGAGCTGCGCTTCGATGGTGCCGAGGTGTTGCAGTTGCTGGCGTACCGGTTCGGTGGCGACGAACCAGCCGAATCCTTGGCGGGCGGCGACGAGACCCTCATCGCGCATCGTCTCCAGCGCCCGACGAACCGTCACACGGCTGACACCGAACTCCTTGGAGAGCTCGGCCTCACTCGGCAGCAGTGCGCCGGCACCCGCCGCAGCGACTCGCGGACGCAACGCTTCGGCGATCTCCTGGTACCGGATCCGCCTCATCGTGGCTCTTCGATCGCCTCGACGAGCTCGATCCGGTTGCCGAACGGATCGGCGACGTGGCAGCGGATGATCCCGGGGATCTCGTCCGCCCACGTGGCGTCGAGGTCCGACTCCTCGATGAAATCACGGAGATCGCGTCGCAGCAGGGCTGGGTGCGCTTTTCGGGCCGGCCGGAAGTCGTCTTCAGTGCCCAGGTGCACTCGCACCGCACCGGCCTCGAACCAACACCCGCCCCGCGGCAGCAGTGCTGCCGGCTTCGGAACTTCGACGAGTCCGAGTACGCGAACATAGAAGTCGCGAGCGACCTCCTCGGCACCAACAGGCATTGCCAGTTGCACATGGTCGATGCCGACCCACGCGTTGGCTGTCTCCATCACTTGTATTATAGTTGTATACATCAGTCGCCGGCGCAAGTCGCCTGGCCAGCGAAGGGAACGCATACATGGCCGTTACCGCCAGCACTCCGATCGAACTCGTCGAGCAGGTCTATGGCTCACTTCCCGAACGCGTCGCCCTTGGCCGGGAGCGACTGGGTCGCCCGCTCACGCTCACGGAGAAGATCCTCGTCAACCACCTCTCCGATCCCGCCAACCAGGAGATGGAGCGGGGCCAGTCCTACGCCGACTTCCACCCCGATCGTGTGGCGATGCAGGACGCCACCGCGCAGATGGCGCTGCTGCAGTTCATGACCGCCGGCCTCAACGAGGCGGCGGTGCCGTCCACGGTGCATTGTGACCACCTCATCCAGGCCAAGGTCGGCGCCCAGATCGACCTGGGCGTAGCCATCGACACGAACCAGGAGGTGTACGACTTCCTCCGTTCGGTGTCGGCCAGGTACGGCATCGGGTTCTGGGGTCCCGGGAGCGGCATCATCCATCAGGTCGTGCTGGAGAACTACGCCTTCCCGGGCGGGATGATGATCGGCACCGACAGCCACACCCCGAACGCCGGCGGACTCGGCATGATCGCCATCGGCGTCGGTGGTGCCGATGCCGTCGACGTGATGACGGGCTTCCCGTTCAATGTCCGCTGGCCGAAGGTCATCGGCGTTCGCCTGACCGGCACCCTGTCCGGCTGGTCGAGTCCGAAGGACGTCATCCTCGAGGTCGCCCGCATCCTCACCGTGGAGGGTGGGACGGGCGCCATCATCGAATACCACGGTCCCGGCGCCGACTCCATCTCCGCCACCGGCAAGGGAACGATTTGCAACATGGGTGCCGAGATCGGTGCCACCACGTCGCACTTCCCGTACGACGCCAACATGGCCGCCTACCTCAAGGCCACGGGCCGCGAGGCGATCGCCGACGCCGCCGACCGCGTCGCCGAGCACCTCCGCCCCGACGACGGCGCGACCTACGACGAGGTGATCGAGATCGACCTCGACGAGCTGAAGCCGATGATCAACGGGCCGCACTCCCCCGACCGGGCCCACCGGGTGGGCGAGGCCGTCGGCGCGGCCGCGGGTGAGAACGGCTGGCCGCTGGAGATCTCGGCGGCGTTGATCGGGTCGTGCACCAACTCGTCGTACGAGGACATCACGCGGGCCGCTTCGATCGCCCGGCAGGCATCGGCCAAGGGCCTCACGGCGAAGACCGAGCTGCTGGTCACCCCAGGCTCCGAGCAGATCCGCGCCACGATCGAGCGTGACGGACTACTCGCCGATCTCGAGGCGGTTGGCGCCACGGTGCTCGCCAACGCGTGCGGCCCGTGCATCGGCCAGTGGTCGCGGCCAGCGTCGATCACCGGCCACCCCAACACGATCGTCAACTCGTACAACCGCAACTTCCCCAAGCGCAACGACGGATCCGCAAATACGTTGAGCTTCGTCACGTCGCCCGACACGGTGATGGCACTCGCCCTCGCCGGGCGGCTCGACTTCGATCCCACGACCGACACGCTGAGCGCGCCCGATGGGTCCGAGGTCAGGCTCGACGCACCCGTCGGCGAGGTGCTCCCCGATCGTGGCTACGACCCAGGCGAGGACACGTTCACTGCTCCGCCCGACGATGGCTCGTCGGTCGAGGTGGTGGTCAGCCCGACGAGCGACCGGTTGCAGCTACTGGAACCATTCCGGGCGTGGAACGGCGAGGACTACACCGAGCTGCCGGTGCTGATGAAGGCGCAGGGCAAGTGCACCACTGATCACATCTCCGCGGCCGGGCCGTGGCTCAAGTTCCGCGGTCATCTGGAGAACATCTCCGGCAACTTGTTCCTCGGCGCGGTGAACGCGTTCACGGGCGAAGCGGGCACGGGCAAGGACCGCACCGACGGCGAAACACGGCCGTACCCCGAGATCGCCAAGCGTTACCACGAGGCAGGCATCAACTGGGTGGCGATCGGCGACCGCAACTACGGCGAAGGTTCGTCGCGTGAGCACGCAGCGATGGAGCCCCGCTTCCGCGGCGCACTGGTGATCTTCGCCCGTAGCTTCGCCCGCATCCACGAGACGAACGCGAAGAAGCAGGGTCTCGTGCCACTCACGTTCGCCGATCCGGCGACGTACGACGAGATCGGTGAGGACGACACGATCAACGTGCTCGCCCTTCCGCCGGTGCCGGGCAAACCCGTGCACTGCCAGATCGTCAAGCCCGACGGCACGACGGTCGACTTCGAAGCCAATCACACCTTCAGCGATGAGCAGGTCGAATGGTTCAAGGCGGGGTCGGCGCTGAACATCGTCCGCCAGAAGGTCGCGGCCGGGTCCGACTGACGGTCGCGGCTGCTGACACCGAGGTATCCCGATGAGTGATCCCGCCGCACTGTTGCGGACCACCGGCGCCGTTCGCCGGTTCACCGACGCTCCGGTCGACGACGCCGTGGTCCATCAGATCCTCGACGACGCCCGGTTCGCCCCGAGCGGCGGCAACCGTCAACCGTGGCGCGTCGCCGTTGTTCGCGATCCGGCCACCCGGCGCGAACTGGGCGACCTGATGCAAGCGGTGTGGAACGACTACATCGCAGTCAGGGCAACCGGACGCACGCCATTCAACCCCATCGACGGCCAGCCTCAGCCCGGGCGCAGCGAGCACGCCGACAACGAGCTCCTCAACCACATCGAGTCGATCCCCGTCGTGCTCGCCGTGGCAGCCGATCTCAACGACATCGCCATGATGGACGGAACGTTGCAGCGACCGCCGATCACTGGCGGAGCGTCGATCTACCCCTTCTGCTGGAGCCTGCTGCTTGCCGCCCACCTGCGCGGCCTCGGCGGAGTGATGACCACGTTCCTGTCTCGAGCGGAGCCGGTCGCCGGGCCGGTGCTCGGCCTTCCCGAGCACCACGCCCTCGCCGCCACGGTGTTCCTCGGTCATCCCGAGCACCGGGCCACCAAGCTCACTCGCCATACGGTCGAGGAGTTCACGACGTTCGATCGATTCGACGGCCCGCGGTTCGGCGTGTGAACGTCACGATGTTCGCCAGTCGGCAACGGTTTCGATAGAACACAGGTGTTCCCGACCACCAGACTGGGTATCACGAACCAGCCCACGAGAGAAAGTGCACGCAATGACGATTGAACTTCCCGCCCTGCCATTCGCACCCGACGCGCTGGAGTCACGTGGTCTGTCGAAGGAGACGATTGATTACCACTACGGCAAGCACCACCAGACGTACGTCACCAATCTCAACGGCCTGATCGAGGGCACCGAGCTCGCCGATGCATCGCTCGAAGAGATCATCGCCGCCAAGGACGTCGGTGATGGCGTGTTCAACAACGCCGCCCAGGTGTGGAACCACACCTTCTACTGGAACTGCTTGTCCCCGAGCGGCGGCGGTGAGCCGGGTGGAGATCTCGGTGAGCAGATCAACTCGGCGTTCGGTTCGTATTCCGCGTTCTCCGACGAGTTCTCGACAGCGGCAAAGACGCAGTTCGGTTCCGGCTGGGCATGGCTCGTCGACGACGGCGGACTCAAGGTGCAGAAGACCGCCAACGCCGATCTCCCGCTGAAGCACGGCGTCAACGCGCTCCTCACGATCGACGTGTGGGAGCACGCCTACTACATCGATTGGCGCAACGCCCGTCCCGACTACATCGCCAACTTCCTCGACAAGCTCGTCAACTGGGACTTCGTCGCCCAGAACCTGGCCAGCTGAGGGAACGGCGGGCGGGCACGCGGCACCTTCGCGTATCGTGACCTGTCGTGTCCGCGCCGACCACACCACGTCCGCCTGACCCGCGCCCCGACGTCGACGAGCGAACCACGCTGGTCGAGTTCCTCGACTACTACCGCACGGTGTTCCTGCGCAAAGCGGAAGGGCTCTCCGACGACGAGGCGCGGCTGCGTAACTGCCCGCCGAGTGATCTGACCGTGCTCGGTCTCGTCCGTCACATGGGCGAGGTCGAGCGGGCCTGGTTCCGGCGCCGCTTCGGCGAGGACATCGACTACATCTACGACTACAGCGAGGACGACGACGCCGATCTACATCCCGGCGACGACGCCACGCTCGCAGACGCCCTCGGCGCCTGGCGCGCAGAGATCGACATCGGCCGCACGAACCTGGCCTCGTGGTCGCTCGACGACATCCAACCGGCGGGACGCGAACCACACCATTCCGTGCGCTGGATGCTCGTCCACATGATCGAGGAGTATGCGCGACACTGCGGTCATCTCGATCTTCTCCGCGAACAGATCGACGGGGAGATCGGCGACTGACATCAAGGGGTGACGCCATGGTCAGGGGAACGTTGACGCGACGCCTCGGTGCGCTGGCGGCGGTCGTCCTCGCCACCGCCGGATCGGGCCCGGCGCCCCTGGCCGCTGCCGCGTTCCCCGGCACCGACGGGTTGATCGTGTTCGAACGAGAGACGCCGGCCGGCGATCACACGCAGACGGATTTGTACACCGTCGGACCGAAAGGCAGCGGGGTCGACCAGTTGACGTCGTCCGACGGGCTGAACGAGTTCGGGCCGGCGTGGGGGCCGGGGGGCAACCGCATCGCCTTCTGGCGGACGCCGGCGCCGTTCGGTCCAGGAGCAGTGTGGGTGATGGACGCCGACGGTACCGATCAGCGTCGACTCACCACGGGAATCGACGCCCGTGATCCGGCTTGGAGCCCGTCGGGGAAGCGGCTGATCTACCACACGAACTTCGACCTGTTCACACTGCGCACCTCCGACGGCGGCGACCAGCAGCGGATCACCCGTGGCGCGCCACTCGACTTCGAGCCGGCGTGGTCGCCGGACGGCACGAAGATCGCGTTCACCCGCGGGTACGAGCAGGGGGACGTCGGCAACATCCACATCCTCGACCTGTCCACCCACACGGTGCGGGGCATCACCCACGGCGAGGGCTACGACCACCAGGTCGCCTGGTCACCGGGAGGTCACCGGCTCGTCTTCGAGCGCGACTTCGCCCACACGTCACAGATCGTGTCGATCCGACCGGACGGATCCGACGAACGCTCCCTCACCTCCGGACCGTTCTTCGACATCGGGCCCGCGTTCTCGCCGAGTGGCACGAGCATCGTGTTCGGCAGCGACCGTCCGAGCAGCGGCTTCCACGACCTGTGGGTGATGAGCCGAGGCGGCGCCAACATGCACCGGCTTCTGGAAATGGAGTTCGCCGAGGGCATGCCCGACTGGCAGCCGGCGCCCTGACAGGCAGCGATCAGGTGTCGGTGCCCGGCCGGCGGTCGGTCTCGCCGGTCGGGTTGCCCTTGTAGCCCGGCGGGTACGTGCGCCGCAGTTCCTCGTCGGTGGGCTCATACTCCTCCTGGGCCTCCGGTGGAAGGAGGTCGGCGATGGCCTGCATGATCCGCTCTGTGTCCGTCTTCAGCGAGCGGTACACCAGCTCCACCGGTTCGCCGACGCGGATGCGAACCTTCGGCGGGTCGGTGACGTTGAGCATGTTGGGCAACCGGCTGGACCGGGGCCAGACCTTCTCGGTGCCCCACATCGCGAGCGGGATGACAGGTGCGTGCGACAGCTTGGCGAGCCGCGCCGCGCCGTACCGACCCCTCAGCACTGGGTCGAAGAAGGCCGGCCCGCGGGGAATCGTGCCCTGCGGCATCAGCGCCACCATCTCCCCACCTGCGAGAGCGGCCGCCGCCGCTTCGAGTGGCTCGCTCGACCCGCTCGCCCGGTCAACGCGGATCCCACCGACTGCTTTCGCCAGCTGCCCGACGATGGGGATGTCGAACACCTCCTTCTTGCCGAGGAAGCGAGCGGTGCGCCCCGACTTGGCGATGGCGAGCGACATCGCCATCGGATCGAAGTAGCTGCGGTGGTTGGCGACGAGGATCACCGCGCCCTTCTTCGGGATGTTCTCCACGCCGGCGATATCGAAGCGGACATACGGGTAGAACTCCGGGCGGGCGAACTGCAACCCGAGCTTCTGCACCTCGATGCCGAGGAACGGAATCTTGCTCACACCGGAGGGTACGTCGAGATGCATCACCGGCCACCGTCGAGCCCTCGCCATGACCTGCAGCCGTGGATCCGGATTGACCGCAACCGGATGACCGACGGCGCCGAGGAGCGGAGCGTCGTACACGCTGTCGGAGTAGGCGTAGCTGTGCGACAGATCGACGTCGAACTTCTCCGCCCAGTCGCGGACAGCCTGCAGCTTGCCCGCCGACCACACGAACGGCCCATCGAGCGCGCCGCTGAACAGCCCGGCGTCATCGACGCCGTAACGAGTGGCGATCACGTCATCGAGTCCGAGCTTGTCGGCGAACGGCTTGATGAGGTGATACGGCGTCGTCGTGGCCAGCACCACCGGGCGTCCGGCGGCCCGGTGCTCCTCGATCAAGGCGAGGGCGAAGGGCTGGACCATCTCGACGAGCGGCCCGGCCGCGGCGTCGGCGACGGCATCGAAGACCTCCTGCGACTTACCCCGGGCGATGACGACGGCTTGGCGAGCGAGCGCCATCGACGGCAGGTTCTCCCCCACTGCGTTGAACAGCCCGTAGAGGAGCCGCTCGCCGGGCATGCGGCGCGGAATCAGACCGGCGACTCGCATCGCGTCGGAGAAGACCTGCCCCGAGGCCTTGCCCAGCAGCGTCCGGTCGAGGTCGAAAAACGCAGCCCCTGTCATGCACCAACCGTACGCCACCCTGACGACCGCCACAGGAGGAGCTGAAAACGGGAAAGACCCCGCTTGGGGGAAGCGGGGCCTCTCAACCTGAACCCTCGGCCGGTGGGGGGACCAACCGTGGTGGGTTCTCTCGAGTGGATCCTTGGGGGTGGATCCACTGCGATCTCTTGTGAAAGTATGCACGTGGATGTCGTGATCTGACAAGTAGAAGATCACGATAGTGAGTATCGTTTTTCGAGATGGATGTCCGTCAGCTCTCCGCGCTCGTCGCCATCGCCGACCACGGCAGCTTCTCCGCCGCGGCTCGAGCCCTGTTCACGGTGCAGTCGAACATCTCCAGCCGCGTCTCGAAGCTCGAGCACGAGCTCGGCGTAGCCCTCGTCGATCGAGCGTCCGGCGACCTCACGAACGAGGGCGCTCGCGTGGTCGAGCGCGCCCGACGCATCATGCGCGAGCTCGACGACATCACGGCCGACGTTGCCTCGCTGCACGACGTCGCCGGTGAGGCCCGCATCGGGTCGATCGGAACCACTGCACGTTGGCTGATGCCGCCCCTGCTCGGCGCCGTGGAATACGCCCATCCGAATGTGCACCCGATCGTGCATGAGGGCAGCACGACGTCACTCATCCCCAACCTGCTCGACGGTCGCCTCGACGCGGCGATCGTCCACCTTCCCGTCGACGACCCGGAACTGCTCATCGAGCCGCTGTTCGCCGAGGACCTGCTCCTCCTCGTGCACCGCACCCATCCCCTCGCTCGTCGCGACACGATGTCGATCACGGAGCTTGCCCACGTCCCCCTTCTGTTGCCGCCCAAGGGCACTGCCCTGCGCCGAGTTCTCGACCGCGCCGCGGCGGCTCACAACACCCATCTCATCGCTCAGGCCGAGATCGACGGAGTCCGTCTCCTCGCCGCACTCGCCGACGACGCCTACGGTCCTGCCGTGGTGCCCGCAACCGCAGTGGGGCGCACCACCGACACTCACACGATCGCGGTAACCGATCTGCCCCAACGCGTCGTCGCCTGGACGACCCGCCGTCGCCCTGCGGCGAACGCACCCACCCGCGCCGTGCTCGACGTGCTCCGCGAGCTGCTGCCCAGTCGCGCCCCCCAGCAGCCTGGCGTGCACGTCGGTACGGCCGCGTGTCCGCTCGGCCGCCCCGCCTAGCCTGACGGCATGTCCGCGACTGCCGCCCACGACACCGGCAACGTCGAAGCGGTATCCGCAACGCTGCGCCTGCACGCGGGCGTACCTGGCCCTGCCACTGCCGAGATCCGACAGCTGGGCGGGAGACCGGTCGTGTGGGCCGAGGCGTTCGGCGAGACGGCGTCCGGGTTTCAAGGTGTGCCGCTCGGATCCGACGCGTCTGCGGTGCTCGAGGTCGCCGCCCACGCCGCCGTGGCGGCCCGCATCCCCCTCGTGATGGCGCTCGCCTCGCCGGGCGCCGACATCCGCGAGGGTTTCGCCGCACTCCATTCGTGGGGGCGACTTGCCCGGGCGCTCGCCCAGTGCTCCGGCGTGGTCCCCACAGTCGTCATCGTCGACGGACCTGCCGTCTCGGGTCCTGCATTGATGATGGGGCTCGCCGACCACGTCGTGATGACCGAGCGCAGCTACACGTTCATGCAAGGCCCGGTGATGGTCGAGGAGTTCACCGGTGTGGTCGTGACCACTGCCGAGCTCGGCGGGCCGGCCAGCCACGCCACGACGACCGGTGTCGCCAGCGTCGTCGTCGCCGACATGGACGCCGCCGTCGTCGCCACCGAGGAGTTGCTCGCCTACCTTCCGGCGAGCAACGACGAGGAGCCGCCGCTGCGGCCGAGCACCGATCCGGCCGACCGACTCTGCCCGGAGGCTGGCGAGCTCGTCCCGGCGTCCTCGACCGGCGGCTACGACGTCCGCGAGCTTGCCGCCGCCGTCGTCGACGTGGACTCGTTGCTCGAGATCCGCGCCCGCTGGGCACCGAACGTCGTGACGGCGTTCGCCACCGTCGGCGGACGACCGGTCGGCATCGTCGCCAACCAGCCGATCTCACTGGCGGGCACGCTCGACATCCCCGCCTCACAGAAGGCCGCTCGCTTCGTTGCGTTCTGCGACGCCTTCAACCTGCCGATCCTCACCCTCGTCGACACGCCCGGTTTCTACCCAGGAAAGGATCTCGAATGGCGGGGCATGATCCGTCACGGAGCGCAGCTCGTGTTCGCCTATGCACGGGCGACCGTGCCTCGCATCTGCGTCATCCTCCGCAAGAGCTACGGCGGCGCCTTCATCGTGATGGACTCGAAGACGATGGGCAACGACCTCTGCCTCGCCTGGCCGTGGGCGGAGCTGGCCGTGATGGGAGCGGGCCAGGCAGCCGCGATCCTGCAGCGTCGGGCCACAGACGAGGAACGCGCCGAGTACGAGTCGGAGTACGCCGAACGGCTGCTCAACCCGTACATCGCCGCCGAGCGGGGGTATGTCGACGCCGTGATCGAGCCCGCCGAGACCCGGCGCGAGATCGCCGCCGCGCTCGACGTACTGGCCGACAAGCGCGAGGTGCTGGCCGCCCGCAAGCACGGCAACACGCCGCTGTAGAGGCAGATGGTCACCGCCTTTCTAGAGACCACTATCGTTACGGCGGAGAAGCTCCCACCGGTCGTTCTCTCACCCGCCATGAAGGGAAGCAACGTGCCTGACACCATCACCATCACCGACGATCGCACTGGCAAGACCGTCACCGTGCCGATCACCGATGGGGTCTTCCCGTCGTCGGCACTCCGTGAGCTCGACCCCAACCTCTACATGTACGACCCCGCCTTCTTGTCCACTGCGGCGTGCAAGTCGTCCATCACCTACCTCGACGGTGATGCCGGCATCCTTCGCTACCGCGGCTACCCGATCGAGCAACTCGCCGAGCAGTCGAACTACCTCGAGGTCGCCTATCTCCTCGTCCACGGTGATCTGCCGACGAAGTCGGAGTACGAGAAGTGGCACCACGAGATCACGCATCACACGTTCATCCACGAGAACATGCGCAAGCGGTTCGTCGACGGGTTCCACTACGACGCCCACCCGATGGGGATGTTCGTGTCGGCGATCGCCGCGCTCGGCACGTTCTACGACTCCGCCAAGTTGATCCGGGACGAGTCCAGCCGGCACAAGTCGATCCTGCGACTCATCGCCAAGACACCGACGGTGGCGGCGATGTGCTACCGGTTCTCGGCAGGGCTGCCGTTCTTCCTGCCCGACAACGAGCTCAGCTACCCGGCCAACTTCCTCAACATGATGTGGAAGATCGGCGAGTACGAGGTCGATCCCATCCTCGAGCGGGCAATGGACGTGCTGTTCATCCTCCACGCCGATCACGAGCAGAACTGCGGAACCACGGCGATGCGCGTCGTGGCGTCGAGCAACGCCGATCCATACTCGGCGGCGGCTGCAGCGGCGTCGGCCCTGTACGGACCGCTCCATGGCGGCGCCAACGAGGCCGTCGTGCGGATGCTCTCCGAGATCGGCTCGATCGACAACGTGCCCGCCTTCATCGAGGACGTGAAGTCGGGCAAGGGGCGGCTGATGGGCTTCGGCCATCGGGTGTACAAGAACTACGACCCGCGAGCCCGCATCATCAAGCAGACCGCGTACGACGTGTTCGAGGTGACGGGGAAGAACCCGTTGCTCGACATCGCCCTCAAGCTCGAGGAGGCGGCGCTCGGCGACGCGTACTTCGTCGATCGCAAGCTGTACCCGAACGTCGACTTCTATTCGGGACTCATCTACCAGGCGATGGGTTTCCCCGTCGACATGTTCACCGTGCTGTTCGCCATCCCCCGCACGTCGGGCTGGCTGGCTCACTGGCAGGAGCTGCTCGCCGACTCCGACCAGAAGATCTCCCGCCCGCGCCAGTGGTACGCGGGCAACGACGAGCGCGACTACGTCAAGCTCAGCGAGCGCTGAAGCTGGGTGAGTCGCCAAAGCGAAGCGGAGGCGGCGAGCTCGGGAGGCGAAGACGAGCGACTTGCTCGCGAGTCGAAGCTCCGAGAGATCAGCTCAGCGAGCGCTAGCTAGCTAGCTGGACGAGTCGAGCTGGGCGAGCGCCTTGTTGAGCGTCGCCGAGGGGCGCATCGCCGCTTCGGCCTTCTGCGGGTCAGGACGGTAGTAGCCGCCGAGGTCGACCGGTGAGCCCTGCACTGCGAGCAGTTCGCCGGCGATCTGTTCCTCGCTGCCGGCCAGCGTCTTGGCGAGACCGGCGAACGCCGCGGCGAGATCCGGGTCGTCGGACTGGGCGGCGAGCTCCTGGGCCCAGTACAGGGCCAGGTAGAAGTGGCTGCCGCGGTTGTCGATTCCGCCGACGCGACGCGCAGGCGACTTGTTCTCTTCGAGAAAAGTCCCCGTCGCCCGATCGAGTGTGTCGGCGAGGACCTGGGCACGGGCATTCCCGGTGGTGGCGGCGAAGTGTTCGAAGCTCGACGCCAGGGCGAGGAACTCGCCGAGGCTGTCCCAGCGGAGATAGTTCTCGGCGACGAGTTGCTGCACGTGCTTGGGAGCAGAGCCGCCCGCACCGGTCTCGAACAAGCCACCGCCGTTCAGCAGCGGGACGATCGACAGCATCTTGGCGCTGGTACCGAGCTCCATGATCGGGAAAAGGTCGGTGAGGTAGTCGCGCAGCACGTTGCCGGTGACCGAGATGGTGTCCTCGCCGCGGCGGATCCGCTCGAGCGACAACGCCATCGCCTCCTTCGGAGGGAGGATGCTGATGTCGAGGCCTTCCGTGTCGAGATCGGCGAGATACGCCTCGACCTTGGCGATCACATTCGCGTCGTGGGCCCGAGTCGCGTCGAGCCAGAACACTGCCGGCGCACCCGACGCCCGGGCGCGGGAGACGGCGAGCTTGACCCAATCGCGGATGGCGATGTCCTTGGTCTGGCAGGCCCGCCAGATGTCACCAGCGGACACCTCGTGCTCGAGTAGCGACGTTCCCGATGGCATCGACCACGCGGACGGTGCCGTCGCTGGGAATCTCGAAGGTCTTGTCGTGCGAGCCGTACTCCTCGGCGGCTTGCGCCATCAGGCCGACGTTCGGGACCGAGCCCATCGTCGCCGGGTCGAAGGCGCCGTTCGCCCGGCAGTCGTCGATCACCGCCTGGTAGATAGGGGCGTAGGAGCTGTCCGGGATCACCGCAAGCGTGTCGTCCTCCTCGCCGTCAGGACCCCACATGTGTCCCGACGTGCGGATCATCGCCGGCATCGAGGCGTCGACGATCACATCGGAGGGCACGTGCAGGTTGGTGATCCCTCGGCTGGAATTGACCATCGCCAGGCGCGGCCCGGCGGCGAGCCCGGCCTCGACGGCGGCGGCGATCGCCGCCCCCTCAGGGAGCTCGGCCGATGCCGACAGCAGGTGGCCGAGACCCTCGTTGGGACTGATGTCGGCCGCGGCGAGAACCTCACCGAACTCCTCGAAAACCGCAGGGAGGAACGCGCGGACGACGTGGCCGAAGATGATCGGGTCGGAGACCTTCATCATCGTCGCCTTGAGGTGCACGGAGAACAGCACCCCGTCGGCCTTGGCGCGGGCGATCTGGGCAGCGACAAACTCGCGCAGGGCAGCGACTCGCATCACTGTCGCGTCGACCACCTCATCGGCGAGCACGGGCACGCCCTCCAACAGGCGAGTGGCCGTGCCGTCGGCTGCGACGTGCTCGATGCGCAGCTGGCCGTCGGTCTCGATGACCACGGAGCGCTCGTTCGAGCGGAAATCGTCGGCGGTCATGGTAGCCACGTTCGTGCGCGAATGAGAGGTCCAGGCGCCCATCGAGTGGGGATGAGCGCGTGCGTACTGCTTCACCGAGTGCGGTGCCCGCCGGTCGGAGTTGCCCTGGCGCAGCATCGGGTTGACCGCCGACCCCTTTATCTTGTCGTAGCGCGCCCGCACGTCGCGCTCCTCGTCGGTCTCCGGGTCGTCGGGATAGCCGGGAACGGCGTACCCCAACGACTGCAGCTCGGCGATCGCCGCCTTGAGCTGAGGGGTCGATGCCGAGATGTTGGGGAGCTTGATGACGTTCGCCTCCGGCTCCTCGACGAGCTCGCCGAGCTCGCCGAGGGCGTTGCCGATGCGCTGCTCGTCGGCCAAATGCTCTGGGAACGAGGCGAGGATGCGCCCGGCAAGTGAGATGTCGCGGGACTCGACGGGCACTCCGGCGACCCCGGCGTAGGCCTGGATGATCGGCAACAACGAGTAGGTCGCGAGCAGCGGCGCCTCGTCGGTGCGGGTGTAGATGATCGGGGCAGAGTTCTCGGGCACTCGATGCAGCGTACCGACGGCGGCCAGCGGGCGCCGACTTCCTGGCGGACGGGCTCACTCGACCGTTGCCCGCAGGATGCTGGCGACCTCGCCGCCCGTCCTGCCATGATCGGTCGGTGGAGTTCTCCTGGTCCGCCGAGCAGATCGAGCTGCGTGCCGAAGCTCGCGACGTCGCCGCCGATGCCGTCGCCCGCTTTGGACGTTCGAACGACTCGTGGATCAACGGCTATTCGAAGGAGTTCGCCAAGGAGCTCGCCGAACACGGCTGGATCGGGATGACCTGGCCCGCCGAGTACGGCGGAGGTGGCCGCCCGCCGATCGATCGACTGATCGTCGGCGAGGAGATGATCAAGGCCGGGGCGCCGATCGCCGCCGTCTGGTTCGCCGACCGCCAAATGGGGCCGTCGCTGATCGCCTACGGCCGGCCCGACCAGCAGTCGGAGTTCCTTCCTCAGATCCTGTCCGGGGAGACGACGTGGTGCATCGGAATGAGCGAGCCCGGTGCCGGCAGCGATCTCGCCGCGTTGCGCACCACGGCGACGCGTGACGGCGACACGTGGGTGCTCAACGGGCAGAAGATCTGGACGAGCTTCGGCGCCGTAGCCGACTACTGCTACGTGATCTGCCGCACGAGCAGCGACGGGCCACCGCACGAGGGGATCTCCGAGATCGTCGTTCCGATGGACACGCCCGGCATCGAGGTCCGGCCGATCACCGACATGACGACCAATCGGCACTTCTGCGAAGTCTTCTTCACCGATGCCAGAGTCCCCGCGGGCAACCTCGTCGGCGTCGAAGGAGCGGCGTTCAAGCAAACCATGCGCCAACTCGAGCACGAGCGGGGCGGGATCGACCGGCTCGTCTCCAACTACGCGTTGTACGAGACGGCGCTGGAGCGTCTGCGTGCCGCCGACCGGCTCGACGACCCCGTAGTGCGGCAGGAGATCGCCACCATCGAGACGGGGTACCGACTCGGCCGCATTCTCGTGATCCGTGAGGTGCTTCGCCAGGCGCCCGCCGGCTTCTCCGCCGCGGCGAAGTGCTTCGGCACCGAACATGAGTGGCGAGTGGCCCAGTTCGTGGCGCGGGTGCTCGGTCCGGAGGCCGCATTGTGGGATCCGTTCACCCAGGGCCTGGCATACGCACCGGGGTACACGATCATGGGCGGCACCTCGAACATCATGCGAAATATCCTCGCTGAGCGGGTGCTCGGCCTCCCTCGCGAGCCGCGCTGAAAAATATCATCGTTCTGGTCATTCGATCCCGCACGATTTGCTATGGTCGACCTCCGCGCCGGGCCGGGAAGCCCGGCTCGATGCTCGCGAATTGTTTGGAGGGAACCATGACGCGACGTTCGATTCGGCTGGGTGGGGTCGCCACGATCCTGCTCTTGTCGCTCACTGTCGGCAACGTTGCCGACGCAAAGCCGGTCAGTCCGGACGACCTCACTGCGACGCCACTCTCGGTGTCCAGTCGGGCCCAGGGGACCAAGGCGCCAACGAGTGCGCTGGCCAAGACCGACCGCTCGTTGCTGGGGCGCACGGATGCGACCCCGGTCAACGTGATGATCAAGCTCGACTACGACTCGATCGCCACGTACGGCGGAACGGTCACCGGGCTGGCCGCCACGAGCCCGTCGGTCACGGGCAAGGCGCTGACAGGTAAGTCGCCGGCCGAGTCCCGCTACACCAGCCACGTCGCCGGCATTGAGAAGTCCTTCGTCAGCGCGCTCAGCAAGCGTGTTCCGGCCGCCAAGGTCGTGAACTCGTTGCGGGTCGTCTACGGAGGCGTCGCGGCGACGGTTCCGGCCAACAAGATCGCCGCCGTGCTGACGCTGCCCGACGTGGTCGCCGTGCAGCAAGACGTCAAGCAGAAGCTGCTGACGGACTCCAGCCCCGACTTCATCGGCGCCACGAGCCTGTACTCGCAGCTCGGCGGCAAGCCGAACGCGGGCAAGGGCGTCATCTTCGGTGTGCTCGACACCGGCGCCTGGCCGGAGCACCCGTCGTTCGCCGACAACGGCAACCTCGGCACCCCGCCGCCAAAGGCCGACGGCACACCGCGCACGTGCAACTTCGGTGACAATCCGCTGACGCCGGCGAACGACCCGTTCGTCTGCAGCAAGAAGCTCATCGGTGGTGCGCCATTCCTCACCACCTACCTGTCCGACCCCGGCCGCGCCGCTGCCGAGCCGTTCCACACCGCTCGCGACAGCAACGGCCACGGCACCCACACCGGTTCTACGTCGGCGGGCAACCCGGTCGCTTCGGCGCCCGTGCTCGGCGTCGAGCGTGGTCCCGTCAACGGCATCGCCCCTGGCGCATGGGTCTCGGTGTACAAGGTGTGCGGTATCCAAGGCTGCTTCGACTCCGACACCTCTGCTGCAGTGCAGCAGGCGATCCTCGACGGCGTGAAGGTGATCAACTTCTCGATCTCCGGTGGAACCGAGCCCGCCACAGATCCCACCGAGCTCGCCTTCCTCGATGCGTACGCCGCGGGTGTGTTCGTGTCCGCCTCGGCGGGCAACGACGGTCCCGGCGCCGGGACTGCCAACCACCTGTCGCCGTGGACGACTTCGGTCGCCGCCTCGACGCAGACCCGCGAATTCCGCTCGCACCTCACGGTCACCGGAACCGCGACAACCTTCGAGGCGGATGGCGCCTCGATCACAGCCGGCGCAGGTCCTGCCCCGATCGTGCTGTCGTCGGCAGCCCCGTACAGCCGTGCGCTGTGCGACGCGCCGGCCGCGCCCGGCACATTCACGGGCAAGATCGTCGCCTGTCAGCGTGGCGTCAACGCCCGCGTCGAGAAGGGCTTCAACGTCCTGCAAGGCGGAGCGGTCGGGATGGTCCTGTACAACCCGGCGCAAGCCGACGTCGAGACCGACAACCACTGGCTGCCGACGGTGCACCTCGCCGACGGCACGGCCTTCGTCGCCTTCATGACCGCCAACCCGGGTGCCACGGCGACGTTCACGGCCGGAACAAAGGCCAACGGCCAGGGCGACGTCATGGCCGCCTTCTCCTCGCGGGGCCCCGGTGGATTCGTCATCAAGCCCGACATCACCGCTCCTGGTGTGCAGATCCTCGCCGGTCACACGCCGTTCCGTGAAAGCATCCTCGAGGGCCCACCAGGCGAGATGTTCCAAGCCATCGCCGGTACGTCGATGTCGTCGCCGCACATCGCCGGGTCGGCGATCCTGCTGCGGGCACTCCACCCGACGTGGACACCTGGCCAGGTCCGGTCGGCGATGATGACCACGTCCATCACCGACGTCGTCAAGGAAGACCTCAGCACGCCGGCTGATCCGTTCGACTTCGGCGCCGGCCGCGTCGACCTCAACGTCGCCGATACGCCCGGGCTGACCTTCGACGAGACGGCTGCCGACATGGCGGCCCTGGGGAACAGCCCGCTCACCGCGGTGCACCTCAACATCCCGTCGATCGACGCCCCGGTGATGCCGGGACACCTGGAGACCGTCCGGACGGCGAAGAACACCACCAACAAGCGGCGCTACTACTCGCATCGAGACGACGCCCCAGCCGGCAGCACGATCTCCGGTCAACCCGCAGAACATCAACGTGGCTGCGGGTGCCTCGGTCGACCTGCACATCGCCATCGATTCCGACGGTCCGATCGGTGAGCAGCAGTTCGGCGAGATCCGCCTGGTGCCGAAGAACCCGGTCAACCCGACGCTGCATCTGCCTGTGGCCTTCGTGCCCTCGCAGGGTGAGGTGTCGCTCACGCAGATCGTGCGCTGACGAAGAGATCCGCAAGGATCAGACGACCACCTGCGAGGTCACCGCCGTGAACAATGCCTTCGAGCCGACCACGGTCGACTTGCGGAGCAGGGTCAACCATCCGCTCGAGATCACGGCCGCCGACGGTGCCGACGTCACCGACGGTGGGCGCGGTGCCGAGCTGCTGGGTGAAGAGCTCAGCGCAGCGGTCGTCGGCATCCCGTCGATCGCCCCAGGAGCGTCGCCCGCCGGTTACATCCCGCTGTCGGCATTCGGCGTGACGCCGATCGCAGTCGGTGACGAGGACATCCTCAACTTCAACGTGCCGGGGTTCAACTTCGCCGGCAAGACGTACACCAGCCTCGGTGTCGACTCCAACGGCTACATCGTCGCCGGCGGCGGCTCCTCGGAGGACAACAACTGTTGCGACCCGGAGATCCCCAACCCGGCGAGGCCCAATGGTGTCCTGGCTCCGTTCTGGACCGACCTCGACGGCACGGGTGCACCTGGTATCTACGCCACGGTGCTCACCGACGGTGTCAACGATTGGATCGTCATCGAATGGCAGGTGAACGTGTTCGGCACCACGTCGAACCGTCACTTCCAGGTGTGGCTCGGCGTCAACGGTGTGGAGGACATCAGCTACGCCTACGACCCGGCCGCGTTGCCCGGCGATCCAGCCAGTCAGCCGCTCGTCGTCGGCGCCGAGAGCGAGGACGGCTCGGGTGGCGGCACGATCACCGGTCTGCCGACCGAGGATCTCGTCGTCACGAGCAGTGATCCCGATTCCTGGCGGATCGGCTTCCTACGAGCTCACGGTGAAGGGCATGCAGAAGGGGCCAGGTCTGCTGACCACGCGGATGGACAGCGACCTCGTCGTCGGCACCACCGTCGTCAAGACGCCTATCACGGTGCTGAAGAAGTTCCCGTAAGGGTGCTTCCGAACCCGTAGAACACGGCAGCCCCACTCACCGCCAGGTGGGTGGGGCTGCCTCGCGTTTGCGGTCGTTAGTCGCTGCCGTCAGCCGCCGACGGGTGGATGCGGGCGGTCGCACAGCCTGAGCGGGTTGCCGCCGTGGTACTCGTAGTGGCGTCCCTGGTGGGTGAGCACGACGAGGGCGCCCTCCACCGGACGCTGCACGTACATCATCCCCGGCTGCGGACAGCCGAGACTGTTGTCCGGCCACGTCACGGCGCGTGCATCAGCTACCTCGATCGAGGCCGGGTCGACCCCCAACCGTGAGGCCAGGTCGGCCACAGTCGCAACCACCATCGACGAGCTTCGCTCGAGCGGCGCAGAGAAGGGAGGGGCCGGCGTTCGCCAGATCGGCGGCGCAGTCGGCACTGGCTTCAGCGGCTCCGCCGTCAACGCACGCTCACTCACGCGGAGCAGATGCGGCGGGCGGGACAGTACGACGGGACACGGCGCGTGACGCACGATGCTCATCGCCCGACTGCCGATGGCGAAACGGGCCAGCCCGGCGCGGCCGTGGGTGCTCGCCACGATCAGCGACGCCCCGATGTCGCCGGCGAAGCGACCGATCGCCCGGCCCGGATGTGCGTCGTGGAGCACCTCGAAGTCGACGGGATGGTGCGACCGCCGCGCCAGACGCCGAGCGACGCTCGCCGGGTAGGTGCTGTCGAGAAGGCCGCTCGGGCGATCGCGCTCGGGCGGGATGACGGCCACGATCCACGGGCGAGCCTCGAGACCGATACCCCACGCCGCGGCAAGTCCGAGCACCGTCTCGGCATTGTCCGAGCCGTCGACCGGCACCAGCAGGCACCCGCGTAGATCGACCTGATCGACCGAGGCGTGCGGGCCGACGACGACGAGCGGACCGAACATCTCGCTCAGCAGTTCCTCCGCAACGCTGCCGACGAGCGCCTCGACGCGGCCTCGTCCCGAGGTGCTCAGGACAATGATCGAGCCGAGCGCGGAAGCGGCGTAGGCGGCGATCGTGTTCGCCACGCTCGCCTCGACGGGCAGAACCGTGACGATCGGATCGAGGTCGTGCAGATCGACGGCGGCTGCCCGGCCGCTGACCGCGATCTGCGCAGACTCCGTGTCGGCGTCGGTCTCGACGATCTGCAGCAACTCCAGCTCGGCGGCGCACTGGCGAGCCAAGGCGGATCCGACCCGGGCGGCCCGCCATGCGCGCTCGGAGCCGTCGACAGGAATGATCACACGATTGAACACGAGCAGCCCAGGGGATGTTCCTGGTGGGCACGACGGGACTCGAACCCGGGACCTCTACCGTGTCATGGTAGCGCTCTAACCAACTGAGCTACGCGCCCTCAGGGCAGTGCACTGTACCAGCCGAGCCGTGGCCCGCCACTCGATTCGGGGGTGCCTCACGGTCTCGATCAGCGCAATCGGGTGGAGATCTCGTTGGCCAACAAACGTCCGGAACGGGTCAACACCCAGCGGTCGCCGGCTGCCTCGACAAGGCCGTCGAGCCCCTCGACGTCGAGTGCCTCCACGGGGACTCCGTCGGTGGTGCGCAACGTCAGCTGCAGCCCCTCCATCCGTCGCGTCTCGTCGTCGAGGGACTCGCCCGCGGCTTCGGTGGACGCACCGCGCTCGACCGCTTCGATGTAGCGCTCCGGCGTGCGCACGTTCCACCACCGACGGCCGTCCGCGTGCGAGTGAGCGGCGCAGCCGAAACCGCGGTAGTTCTGCTGGCGCCAGTACAGCTGGTTGTGCCGGCACTCGTGGCCCGGGAGCGACCAGTTCGACACCTCGTAGTTCTCCAGCCCGGCCGCCGTGAGCACGGCGTCGGCAAGCTCGTATTTGTCGGCCTGGTCGTCGTCATCGGGGTGACGCGAGCGGTCGGCGGCGAGCGGCGTACCGCTCTCCACGGTGAGCGCGTACGCCGAGACGTGTGGCGGCTCGAGCCGCACCACGGCCTCGAGCGTCCGCCGCCAGTCGGCCAACGATTCACCCGCGGCGCCGTAGATGACGTCGACGTTGAACGTGGGGAAGCTTGCTGTGCGGGCCGCGTCGACAGCGGCGACGACGTTGTCCGGGTCGTGCCGGCGCCCGAGCGAACCGAGCACGTGGTCGACCATCGACTGGACGCCGATGCTCACGCGCGTGACGCCCGCCGCCCGGTACGAGGCGAACAGCGCTGGTGTGACGTCGTCGGGGTTGCACTCGACGGTGACCTCGGCACCGCCCGCGACGGGAATGGACTCGATCACGGCGGCAAGATCGGCGCCCTCGACGAGCGTCGGCGTACCCCCGCCGACGAAGACGCTCGTGGCCGCCGGCAGACCCGCAGCGACCTCGCCGGCGATCTCCGCCCGCAGCGCCTCGAGGTAGCGACGTACGAGGTGATGACGGTCGGTCCACGTGGCGAAGGCGCAGTAGTCGCATTTCGATGCGCAGAACGGGATGTGCACGTACACGCCGAACGGCGGAGCGGCGGTGCTCACCGCGCCGCCCTGCGGTGGGCGGCCATCAAGGTGGCCGCGACGAGCGCCGCCGTCTCGACGCGCAGCACCGTGTCGCCGAGATCCACGGTGCGTCGGGCACCGGCCAGCTCCTCGGGATCCCAGCCTCCTTCGGGTCCGATCGCCACCGTGTGGTCGTCAGCGCCGAGCTCGTTGGCGCCGGGTTCGGCGAGTGCGACGTCCTCGGCGGCGAGGAGCTCGGCAACGGGGATCGGGCTCTCGATCTCCGGCACGTACACCCTCCGGCTCTGCTGCGCGGCTTCGGCGGCGACCCGGCGCAGGCGGTCGACAGACTTCGCTGCCCGCTCGTCGCTCCATCTCACGACCGAACGGCGGCTCTCGAGCAGCACGATGCGGTCGATGCCGATCTCCGTCGCCTTTTGCACGAGCCACTCGGCACGCTCCGATTTGGGCACGACCACACCGAGCGTGAGTCGGACGGCGGGCGGGTCTTCGTGTGCGACCTCGTCGACCGGCTCGATCGCGTGGCCGGCGACACGGCAGGCGCGCCACCGACCGGCACCGTCGGTGACCGTGATCGTGTCGCCGTCGCGAGCGCGGAGGACACGCAACAGATGATGGGCGGAGTGGTCCTCGAGCACGGGAGCTGCGACGTCGGCGACGAGGAGGTGCGCGACGGACCGCCGCAGCACCGGATTCACGTGAAGGCCGATTTGATCTTCGAGAAGAGGCCCTTGTCGGGCGGCGCGACCTCTTCGCCACGCTGCTCGGCGTAGCGGCGGAGCAGCTCCGCGTCTGCTTCGGACAACGTCGTCGGCACGTCGATCGTGATGATCGCCCGCAGGTCGCCGCGACCTCTCCCCTGCAGTCGTGGCACGCCACGATGACGGAGCACCGTCTCCTTGCCTGGCTGCGTGCCGGGCGTGACGGCGAGTGTCTCGTCGCCGTCGAGCGTCGGGAGGGGGACGGTGGCGCCGAGCGCCGCCTGAGCGAACGTGATCGGCACCGTGACGACGAGGTCGTCCCCGTCGCGCCGGAAACGCTCGTGCGGTGCGACGCGGATGTGCACGTAGAGATCTCCGGAGTGACCGCCTCGCGGCCCGGCTGCTCCCCTCCCACCGAGGCGGAGGGTGGACCCGGAGTCGACACCGGCGGGCACGTCGACCTGGTACGTCTTGTCGGCGGTGATGCGTCCCTCACCGCGGCATGACGGGCAGGGCGAGGTGATCACCTCACCGAGGCCACCGCATCGCGGGCATGGGCTGGACGTGACCATCTGCCCGAGCAGACTCTGCCGGACCCGCTGCACCTGCCCGCTGCCGTTGCACTCGGAGCAGGTGACGGGACGGGTACCCTCGCCGGCGCCACTCCCACCACAGTCGGTGCACCGCTGAGGCAGCTTCAACGTGACCGGCACCGTTCCACCGAACACGGCTCGTTCGAACTCGATGTCGGCCACGACCTCGATGTCCTGACCTCGCGGAGGGCCGTTCGGCCGGCGCGGTCCTCCGCCACCGCCGAACGGGCTGCGGCCACCGAAGAAGGCATCGAACAGATCGTTGAGACCGCCGCCGAACGGGTCGCCGGCACCGCCGGCACCGGCGCCGCTGACGCCCGCCTCACCGAATTGGTCGTAGCGCGCCCGCTGGTCGGCGTCGGAGAGCACCTGGTAGGCGCGAGCCAGCTCCTTGAACCGCTCGGCCGCCGTGGGGTCAGGGTTCGTGTCGGGATGAAGCTCGCGGGCCTTCTTGCGGTACGCGCGCTTCAGTTCGTCGGCACTGGCCGTGCGAGACACGCCGAGCAGTTCGTAGTAGTCCACGTGATCCTCTCAGGACTCCTCGAGACGACGCCCGAGTTGCTGACTCACCACGTCGACCGTGGCGAGTGCCTGCGGATAGTTCATGCGCGTCGGGCCGAGTAGCCCGACAGAGCCGACATGCAAACCTTCGACGACGACCGGCGACACCACGACGGAACACGCCGACAACGGCTCGACACCGTGTTCCACGCCGATCGCGACCGACATCCCCCGCTGCACGATGTCGCTGACGAGCGACACCACGATGAACTGCTGCTCGAGGGTGTGCAGCACCTCGCGCACCACCTCGACAGCGTCGAACGCGGCGGCTACGGCGGAGGTGCCGCCCATGTACACGTGGTCGTCGGAGCTCACGGCGCGAATCGCCGTCAGGGCCTCTGTGCACAGACGATCGACGACGGGGTCGCCGGTGGGCGCGGGCGCAGCGGCGGTGGACAGCGGCGATCCGGCGAGCTCGCTGTTGAGGCGAGCCGACGCAGTGGCGAGTTGGTCGTCGCTGACGTCTTCGCCGAGCGCCACCGTCTCGCTCTCGACGCCACCGTTGCTCAGCACGACGACGATCGTGGCGAGGTTCGAGGACACCCCGACGAGTTGCACGCTCCGCACGGCGACAGCCTCGGACTTGGGACCGACCACTACGGACGCATAGTTGGTGAGCGACGACAGCAAGTTGGACGTGCTGTGCAGCATCTCCTCGAGCCGGCCATGGGCCGTCATGAAGAAGTCGCCGACCTGCTGGGCGGCGATGTCGTCGAGCCGGCCGGGCGCAGTGAGGTGGTCGACGAAGAAGCGGTACCCCTTGTCGGTGGGCACCCGGCCCGCCGACGTGTGCGGTTGGACGAGGAAGCCCTCCTGCTCCAGCACCGCCATGTCGTTGCGAACGGTGGCGGACGAGACATTCACTCCAGGCGCGCCCGCGATGTGGGTCGAGCCCACCGGTTGCGCCGTTGCGATGTACTCGTGCACGACGGCGCTGAGAATCGCTGTCTTTCGTTCGTCGAGCATGGTTGGCACTTCAGGCTACCGACTGCCAGCAGATCTGGACGACACTGACCTGAGCCCTGAGCGGGGCGTTTGGTACCGTCGCGGCGATGTCATGCCGGGGCCTCGACGCAATCGACGCGGCTCGCTCGTCGTGACGGAACCACGCGAAGCGCACGACGAGCAACCTTCACGGTGGGTGCCCTGGACGGCCGCTGGTCGTTGCGATCGCGCCGATCGTCATCGCCATGATCCGCGCCTGGCACGACGGCACCATCCTCGTAGGCGATGCCGGCTACTTCGTCGCCCGCTCACGTGACGTACTCACCGCTCATCATCCGTACGTCGGCGCCTTCTCCTCCGGCACGGCGGGCACAGCGGCGACAGTGAACAACCTCGGACCGCTGCAACTCGACCTCCTCGCGCCGTTCACGAAGCTGTCGCCCTACTGGGGCGCGATCCTCGGCGCCGGACTGATCAACATCGCCTCTGTGGTGGGCGTGTGGCTGGCGGCGCGACGCGTGCTGGGAACGATCGGCGTCGTCGGGGCGATGCTGGCGACTGTCGTCCTCGAAGCGGCGATGGGCAGCACGTTCCTCGTCGACACGCGCCAGCAGACGGCGCTGCTGCTCCCGTTCTGGTGCCTCCTCTGGCTCGCCGCGATCCTTGCCGCCGGCGTGTGGTGGGCGATGCCGTGGGCGGCCTTCGTGTCGAGCGTCCTCGTGCAGACGCACTTCAGCTACGTCTACCTCGTGGCCGTGATCGCAGCGGCCGCCGTCGCCGCAGCGATCTGGCTCAGCCGCGACGGCCTCACGGATACACGGTGGCGGCGGGCGACTGCCGTCACCGCGGTCGTGCTCGTGCTGTGCTGGGCGCAGACGGTGTGGGACCAGATGTTCGGTACCGGCAACCTCGGCCGCGTCTTCGGTGTCGCCGACAGCGATGGCCTGGGGACGCGCGACGGGCGCCCGCATCGTCGCCGAGTCGGTGCTCGTGCCGCCGTTCTGGACGCCGGGCGGGATCCAGCACTACCTCCACGACGGCTTGTTCAACCGGCCGACGATCGCCACGCTCTGGGCGCTCGCAGCCATCGTCGCCTGGGCGGCGGCCGCGGGGGCGACGTTCGTCGTCGCTCGCCGTCGCAGCCACGACGCACTCGCCGCGATGGCGCTGACGGGCTTCGTCGCTCTCGGTGCGGCATGGTTGTCGGCGACCCGCCTCCCGAGCATACGGACAGGTGCCCTTCCCCAGAACTACTTCTGGATGTGGCCGATCGGCGTGTTCCTCACGACAGCTGTCGCCGGCGGCGTGACATGGTCCTCCAACCGCGTCTCGGCGCACCGTGATGCGTCCGGTGACCGCGTACGCCGAGCATCGCCGTCCTCGCCCTCGTCGCCATCCAGCCGAGCACGCACCGCGACTACTGGCCCGCCACGGCATTCGAGTCGGGCGTCGGCGAGCCGCTGCTCGACCAGATGCGATCAAACCTGCGCCAGCTCCCCGACGAAGGGCCGATCGTGATCTCGTCCTTCTGGGGCGTCGGTGTCGACGACTTCAACTACATCATGCTCACCGAGTTCCAGCGGACCGGAGTGGAGTTCGTCTTTCCCGAGGACAGTCCCAACGTGCGCCGCTTCGGAGAGGATCGATGCATGTCGGGCAACGAGCGGTGGCGTCTTCGCACCGAGTTCGGCAGGCCGATCCCACAGCCCCGTCGTGGTGAGAAGCTACTGGCGGCGGTCGACCTC
The DNA here is from genome assembly GCA_963830025.1 of uncultured Acidimicrobiia bacterium. Lineage (GTDB taxonomy): Bacteria > Actinomycetota > Acidimicrobiia > Acidimicrobiales > Ilumatobacteraceae > CAWHLC01. The sequence continues at coordinate 548,581 of CAWHLC010000013.1, read as the reverse complement.
ATGCCCGCCGGACGAAGCGGCCGAGCTCGACGCCCTCGATGACCGCTTCGGCGACGCGCTGCGCGCCGGCTGCTCACCATCGACCCGGGCCTCGTCGCCTACATCGGGAAGTCGATGCCTCCCGATCTGGATCGCGTGATCGCCACCGCCGGCCGTCCTGCGACGGGCCTCGCCACCGCGATCAGAGCCCTCGATGTGTGGGGAACGGTCACGATCGACGAGTCCGTACGGGACGACTGGCGCGCTGGGTGGAGTTGGAGACGAAGGCTCGCAACACCCGCGTCGCCTACCTCCTCACCCCCAACCACCTGCGGGTCTCGCGCGCCTGCCGATGACGGCGGCCCACGCCACGGCGAGCAGAGCGACGATGCTGCCGTAGGCGAGCGACCACTCGGCACCGACGGCGTCACCGATGATGCCCGTGATCGGACCACCGATCGGGGTCGACCCGAGGAAGGCAACTGCGGTGAAGGCGAGCAGGCGCCCGCGCATGTCGGACGGGCTCTCCTGTTGGGTGAGGGCGTTGACAGACGGTGATGAAGCCGGCCCCGCCGAGGCCGACGGGGATCGCCCAGATGAAGGCGACCCAGAGGTCGGGCGCCCATGACAGGAGTAGCCCCGACGCGCCGAGCAGCAGCGTCATCATGAGGAACCAGCGCATCGTCACTCGATCGAAGCGGGCGGTGAGCAGCGAGCCGCTGAGCGAGCCGATGCTCATCACGGCCAGCACCCAGCCGAACCCGTCCTCGCCACCCCACCGCTCGTCGGCGAGCTTCGGCAAGGACACCGCATAGTTGAAGGCGAAGGTGCTGACGAGGATCAGCACGACGAACACCACGATCAGTTCGCGCCGCGACATGATGAAGCGCACCGCCTCACGCACTGCGCCAGGCGCACGGTCACGCAGCTTTGACGGGAACATCTCGTCGGTGCGGATCCGCAGCAGGGAGGCGAGCACCGCACCGAACGACAGACCGTTGATGAGGAAGCACCAGCCGGTCCCGATGGTGTTGACGAGGAGAGCGGCGAGGGCGGGGCCGAAGATGCGCGCCCCGGTCATCACCGCTGTGTTCAACGACGTCGCGTTGGCGATCAACGACGGATCGACGAGCTCGACGACGAGGCCGCGGCGAGCCGGGTTGTCGAACGCGTTCACAACTCCCAGCACGAGCGACATGCCGTAGACGACCGGGAGGTTGGCGTGACCGGCGAGATCGATCACTCCGAGGACGATCGCCTGCAGTGCCAGACCCGACTGTGTCAGCAGAGCCAGCGTGCGCTTGTCGCGGCGGTCGGCGACGGCGCCCGCCCATGCGCCCAACAGCAGCATCGGTAGGAACTGGAAGGCGACGGTCACTCCGACGTCGGTGGAGCGCCCCGTGATCCGGTAGACGAGCAACGACATTGCCGTGAGCTGCAGCCAGGTGCCGACGGTCGAGACGAGCATCCCGGCGAAGAAGATGCGGGCATTGCGGTACTGCAGCGCCCGGAACGCTCGCGGTGTGCGCATCGCGTCGTTGGGCGCAACAACCGGAATTGCCATCTCAGTCATCAAGTTTGAGGGCCGAGATGAAGACGTCGCCGGGAACTTCGACGCGGCCGATCGACTTCATCTTCTTCTTGCCCTCTTTTTGCTTCTCGAGCAGTTTGCGCTTGCGGGTGATGTCGCCGCCGTAGCACTTGGCGAGAACATCCTTGCGCTTTGCCTTCACCGTTTCGCGGGCGATGATCTTGCCGCCGATGGCGGCTTGGATCGGGACGTCGAACATCTGCCGGGGGATCAGTTCCTTCAGCTTCTCGGTCATCCGCTTGCCATAGTCGTAGGCCTTGTCGCGATGGACGATCGTGGAGAAGGCGTCGGCGACGATGGCGTTGAGCAGGAGATCGACCTTGACGAGGTCGGAACGGCGGTAGCCCGATGGCTCGTAGTCGAGGCTGGCGTATCCCTGGCTGCGGCTCTTCAACTGATCGAAGAAGTCGACGACGACCTCGGCGAGGGGGATCTCGTAGTGCAGCTCGACCCGTTCGGGCGACAGGTACTCGATCTTCTGCATCTCGCCGCGGCGGTTCTGACACAGGTCCATCAACGTGCCCGTGTAGTCGGTGGGAGTGATGATGCTCACCCTGAAGTACGGCTCCTCGACGAACGCAACCGACTGTATGGGGGGCAACTCGGCCGGATTGTCGACGAGTATCACCTCACCGTCGGTGCGGTGGACGCGGTACTCCACACTGGGAGCAGTGGCGATCAGCGCCTGATCGAACTCCCGCTCGAGCCGTTCCTTGACGATCTCCATGTGCAACAGCCCGAGGAACCCGCAGCGGAACCCGAAGCCGAGGGCACCGGATGACTCCGGCGTGTAGGTGATCGACGAGTCGTTGAGCTTCAGCTTTTCCAGCGAGTCGCGGAGATCCTCGAAGTCGTCGCCGTCGATCGGGAACAGCCCGGAGAACACCATCGGCTTCGGATCGCGGTAGCCCTCCAGCGGCTCCGTTGCACCGCCCACGGCCGTCGTCACCGTCTCGCCCGAACGCGCCTCGCCGACATCCTTGATGCCGGCGATCAGGTACCCCACCTCGCCCGGGCCGAGCTCGGGAACCGGTGTGGGCACCGGCCGTCGCCCACCGATCTCGATCGCCTCGTGCTGCCCGCCCGCCTGCATGAACGTGAGCTTGGATCCCGCCGTGAGCCGCCCGTCGACGACACGCACACTCGACACGACACCGCGGTACTGGTCGAACTGGCTGTCGAAGATGAGTGCTCGCAGCGGTGCGTCGTGCTGACCCTGCGGCGCAGGAATCCTGTCGACCACGGCGTCGAGCAGCTGCGACACCCCCTCGCCGGTCTTGGCGGAGAGGCGCAGGATCTCGTCTGCGGGGATGCCGAGCACGTTCTCGATCTCTGTCGCGTAACGGTCGGGATCGGCGGCGGGAAGGTCGATCTTGTTCAGCGCGGCAACGATCTCGAGGTCGTGCTCGAGGGCCAGGTAGCAGTTGGCCAATGTTTGCGCCTCGATGCCCTGGGCGGCGTCGACGACGAGCACGACGCCCTCGCAGGCGGCCAACGAACGGCTCACCTCGTAGCCGAAGTCGACATGGCCGGGCGTGTCGATGAGGTGGAAGACATGACCCTTCCACTCGACGCGCACGTTCTGCGCCTTGATCGTGATGCCCCGCTCCCGCTCGAGATCCATCGTGTCGAGGTACTGCTCGCGCATCTGCCGCGTATCGACCGCTCCGGTGATCTCGAGGATCCGGTCCGACAAGGTGGATTTGCCGTGATCGATGTGGGCGATGATCGAGAAGTTGCGGATACGGTCGAGATCCATGGCTCGTTCGATGCTATAGGCAGGTAGTTGGGGCGGCCCGGGTGGCGCCGGTAGCATTTCGGGGCTGTCGACCATCGTCGGCACGAGATCGTTCCCTGAGGTTGCTCCGTGGCCAACATCAAGAGTCAGAAGAAGCGGATTCTCACCAACGCCAAGCGCGCCGACCGCAACAAGGCGGTGCGCAGCGAGCTGAAGACCCGCGTCAAGAACGCCGTCAACTCGATCGGCGAGAACACCAACGATGACGACGTGCGTCTAGCCGTGAAGCGGATCGACATGGCGGCCGCCAAGGGTGTCATCCATCCCAATCAGGCCGCTCGCCGCAAGAGCCGCCTGATGAAGAAGGTCAACGCCGACAGCTGACCCGGCGGATCTCGACGGCCCCGCCGTTCCACTCGACCCGGGCCTGCCCGGGTCGTGTCGCGTTCGGCGTCCGATCGAGCGGCCTCTGCTCAGGCGGCGAGTCGCGACAGGCGGGCGACGAGCACATCCATCACGACATCGTCAGGTAGCTCGCGGGCGCCGCGAAGGTCGAGATCGGCTGTGGCGAGCAGATCGATCGCTCGACGCACCTTCGTGCTGCCGAGCCTGCGGTAGAGCTGCAACGCCTTCCTCGCCGGAAACCCGGGCTTGATACCCATCGCCGCCGCCGCATCGGCCTCGCTGCGTGCATCGACGCCGTCGAGACGGGCCAGCCTGGAATAGTGGTTGAGCAGGATCGCCATGATCTGCAGCGGGTGACGACCGGCGCCCGTCATCCGGGCGAGCAAGGTGAGCGCCTTGGTGGTGTTGCCCGCGTCGATGGCGTCGGTGAAGTCCCACGGAGGGATGTCGCCCGCCTCACCGACGAACGGTTCCGCGTCCGGACGGTCGATCGTCGCTCCTTCGCCGTACACGCCGAGCAGGACATCAAGAACGCCGTCGACCCGGCCCACCTCCTCGCCGAGGAGCTCGGTGATGTAGGTGACCGCGTCGTCGCTCAGGACGAGACCGCGCTCCCCCGCCCGACGCAGCAGCCAGTCCTGCCGATCGCGGGCTCGATTCGGAGGTGTCGTGTTGACCTGCACGCCGCCGGCTGTCTTGACGGCGTCGGTGAGCGCCTTCACCTGGCGTCCGCCGCCGCTCACCAGCACCAAATGGGTCGTCTCGCTGGGCGTCCCGAGGTAGCTGACGAGTGGCCCCAGGGCATCGGAGGTGAACCTGCCCACGTCTCGCGCCACCACCACACGGAACTCGGTGAGGAACGGCGGGGTGCTTGCCGAGGCGACGACGTCGGCCAGCTCGTAGTCGTCGTCGTCGAACTCGTCGACCATCAACGATCGATCGCCGTCGCCGACGAGCTCGCGCACCTTGTCGGAGACGGTCGACCGCAGCACCGACTCGTCGCTGCCGGTGAAGAGGTGCACACTCATCGGGATGATTGTGGCCGATCGCCGGCACCGTCTCCACGCCATCGGGCGATTGCGACCGCGATGGCGGCAGCGATCACGACCCAGCCCGCTGCGGCGATCGGTGGAGGCGGCTCTGCGGCGCTCGCCACCACGGCCACCGTGTCGACCCAGCGGACGCAGAGCCCCGCCGGCGCCATGAGCACGCTGCCGGCGCCGGGAACGGCCGCGGCGACGAGCGCAGCAGGCAGGCCGTACAGCATCACGAACCCGGCAGCTGGCACGGCCAGCAGGTTGGCAGGAACGCTCACCAGCGGCAGCCGGTCGAACACGAGCAGACTCGGCAGGGCAACGCCGAGCTGGGCACCGAGTGTGACGCCGAGCGGCATGGCGAACGGTCCGGCGACCGACAACCGGCGGGCCAGCCACGGGCCCGCCGTCACCACGCCCGCGGTAGCGCCCGCTGACAGCCAGAAGCCGACCGACCACACGAGCAGCGGGTCGACGAGCACGAGCACGATGACGGTGACCGCAAGGGTGCGCAGCGAACGCTGCGGACGACCGACGACGAACGCCGTGGCTGTGAATCCGGCCATCACACCGGCGCGCAGAATCGACGGCTCGAGTCGCGTCAGCACGGCAAACCAGCCGATCAGGGCACACGTCGCCGCCCACCGCGCCCATGGCGACAGGGTGCGCAACAGGGGGCCGGCCGCGGCGAGCACAAAGGCGACGTTCTGCCCCGACACGGCGGTGAGATGGGAGAGCCCGCTCGCCCTGAACCGCTCGACCATCTCGACTGGCTGATCGCGATCGTCACCGATCACGAGACCGCGGAAGAGCGCGCCGTCGGGCGCCGGCAGGTTGGCGGCCGCGGTCTCGATCCGGCTACGAATTCGATTGACCCCGCGGGCCAGTGCCGTGCCTGCGTCGCGATCGGCGGCCCACTCGAGATCGAAGCGCCCCACCACGTGCTGCGACGCCACCCGACGGGCTCGATCGTCGGCCAGCTCCCGCCGCGTGCCGCTGACGAGAATGCGGTCGCCACCCTGCCACTGGTGGAGGCGGGTGCGTGCTCCCCGCCCGAACGCCCAGATCTCGAATCGCTCGCCGTCGAGCTCGACGACGATACGCGTGGCGGCACCGTATGGCTGCGCGTCGCCCATGACGGTGGCGTGGCCCTCGAACGGCCCGAGTTGATCGGGCTCGAGGTCGTGCCAAGCGGCAGTGCTGCGTGCCATCGACGCCGCGGCGAGCAGCACGAACACAACCGCCCGAAACGTCATTGAGCCACGGCTCCGCCGTCGAATCACGGCGCTCGCGAGCGCCACGGCGAGGACGAACACCCGCGCCGGTTGAGAGCTGGCTGCGGCGGCGACGGCGGCGAGAACAGCGAGCGTGACGGCATCGGTGTCGTCGAAGGATTGACCACCCGATTTCGAAAACGTCGCGTAGGGTGTGCCGATCGGACGTGCATTGAGTTCATTGGAGGATCTCGACGATCCGCGAGCGGCCTCGCGCCGTCTCGAGGATCCCACTCCCCCGCGCGAACCCGCTTCGAGTCCCGACTCGTCGCGTCGCTCCGTGTCCGACGGACCACGCTGGTACCGCAGCCGAATCCGTGCGTGGGGACCCTTCGTGGCGCTCATCCCACCTCTCGTGATCGGCCTGTCGGCGCTCGCCGTGATCCGGATCGGCGACTCCACCGCCACGGGCGTCGCGGGACTGATCGGCGGGACGTTCGCTGCTCCCGTGCTCCTCGTTGTCGGGGCGCCGCTCGCCGACTCGTCGACGTACCCGATCGCCGTCGCCGGAAGCGTGCTGTTCTGGTTGCTCGTCGGATTTGTGTGCTCTCGGAGGGCGACGCGGTTCCCGATGGCCGACTGGGGTGACTTCTGGCGCCACTACCTCTGGGCGTCGCTGGGTGTGCTCGTCGGCGTCTGCGCTGCGCTCGGCACGGCCGGCTGGGTGTTCGGCAAAGAGCTCCTCTGATCCGTCGTCGCGACGCCGTCACAACGTCACCAGATCGCGTACGGCGTCGAGCTTCGCCGGCCCGATGCCGGGTACCGACTCGAGGTCGTCGACCGTGGCGAACGGCCCGTTCGCCGTGCGATATTCGACGATCGCGGCCGCCGTGGTGGGACCGATCCCGGGCAGCGTCTCCAGCTCCGCTGTGCTGGCATCGTTGATCGCCACGGGTGCGGGTGGTGCGGACACGGTTGCCGCCGAACTCCCGGCCGAGGGATCGCTCGCACTGTCGAGGGCGACGTGCTCGCCGTGGCGGGGCACGTAGATGCGGCTTCCGTCGGCGAGAGCCGCAGCGAGGTTGAGTGCCCCCGAGTCGGACCCGCGCCGTGCCCCGCCAGCCCGGTCGATGGCGTCGACGACGCGACTGCCCGACGGGAGGCGATAGACGCCCGGGCGTCGCACTGAACCGGCGACATGGACGGTGACCTCGCCGAGCGTCGAGGGCGGCGCAGCAGGAATGGAGACCGTGGGCGCGCTGGCCATCGGCAGCAGCGATTCGGTGGGCGGCGCCGGCGACCTGACCAGCCACCACCCGGCGAACGCCACACCGGCGATCGCTATCGACGTCGCGATCAGTCGGGCCGGGCCGAACCACATCACCCACTCGCGCAGCCAGGCAACGGATGGCCGCCGCCGGTCGGGCCGGCGCAGCTCGGTGAAATCGTGATCGTCCGGCGGTTGGCCGAGCATTCGGGACCTCCTCGACAGCACGGGCGCAGCGCGCCACGCGACAGCTGGAGGAAGTCGGTACGGGAACGTTACCGGGGGACGAGACGAATCGAGGTGCCGCCCGGTCGCGAAGAAACCCGCCTCAGAACAGGCGCGCCGTCAACTGTTTGCGGTAGTGCGCCGTGCGCGGATCCGAGGGTCCCATCAACTCGAGGAGATCGACGAACTTCTGCCGTGCGTCGTCGTCGTCCTTCACCTGGTCGAGCAACTCGTCGAGCTGCTGGTCGTAGTCGTCGTCCGGCGGCTCGACACCGACGCGGGCGGCCGCGGCGATCTTGCGCGTACGCTCGGTCTCGGGCACCCGCTCGAGCAGCGCCAGGGCCTCGTCGGTGTCGCCCTTCTCCACGAGCAGCTCGGCCAGCGGGGCGATGACGTCCTCGTTACCGGGCTCCTCCTCGAGGGCGGTGCGCAGGCTCGCCTCGTCGCCGGCGGCGATGAGATCGGCAATGCGCGTCTCCTCGGCGCTCGGCAGCAGCTTGTCGACGAACTCCTGCACGAAGTGCTCGGGGTAGGAGCCCATGAAGCCGTCGACCGGCTGGCCGTCTTTGATGGCGTAGACCGCCGGGATCGACTGCACGCGGAACGCTTGGCTGATGCCCGGGTTGGCGTCGACGTCGACCTTGGCGAGGACCACCTTGCCGTCCGTGGCATCGACGACCTTTTCCAGGATGGGACCGAGCTGCTTGCACGGCCCACACCAGCTCGCCCACAGGTCGACGACGACGGGAGTGGACTTCGACTTCTCGATGACGTCGGTCTCGAACGTGGCATCGGTGACAGCAATGGAGGCCATGAAAGTCACCCTACCGGCGCCCACAACCGACGTCCGTGGCTCACTGACCAGCACCGCCGCGGCCCGTGGTGGCTACCCTCGCCTGCATGAGCGACGTGCCCGGGATCGACGTGGACAAGGTCTCGGCGTGGCTGGCCACCACGATCCCCGGTGCTGCGGCGCCGTTCACCTTCGAGCCGATCGCCGGCGGCCATTCCAACCTCACCTACTCGGTGACGGGTGCCGGCGGGACCCACGTCGTCGTGCGCCGGCCACCGCTCGCCCACCGCCTCGCCAGCGCCCACGACATGGGCCGCGAGCACCGCATCATCTCCAGCCTCGCCGAGTCCGCCGTGCCCGTCCCGGCGGCGCTGGGATTCTGCGACGACCCGGCTGTCAACGACGCCCCCTTCTATGTGATGGCCTTCGTCGACGGGCTTGTCATCCGCGATCGAGACGCGGCCGAACGGGAGCTCACCGAATCGGCACGCGCCCACGCCAGCGAATCCCTCGTCGACACGCTCGCCGCGATCCACGCCGTCGACATCGCCGAGGTTGGGCTCGACTCCCTCGGCCGTCATGACGGCTACATCGCCCGCCAGCTGAAGCGCTGGCACGGCCAGGTCACTGCCCAGCACACCCGCGACGTGCCCCTGATCGACGAGCTCCACGACGCGCTCGCAGCACGCATTCCTCGCCAGCAGAGTGCCACGATCGTCCACGGCGACTACCGGCTCGACAACTGCATGGTGGACACGGACGGGGAGGTGGTGGCGGTGCTCGACTGGGAGATCTGCACCATCGGTGATCCGCTCGCCGACGTCGGGATGCTGCTCGCCTACTGGTCCGGCCCGGAGGACGAGGCGTCGGCGTGGTCCGGACGGGCGACGACTGCGCCAGGATTCTGGGGCCGCGACCAGGTGTCTGCCCACTACGCGGACCGTTCCGGGCGCGATCTGTCCGAGCTCGATTTCTACGTCGCGTTCGCATTCTGGAAGCTCGCCTGCATCATGGAAGGTGTGTACGCCCGTTACGTCGGAGGTGCCCTCGGCGAACGCGACCCCGAGTCGCTCGCCCCGCTCGCACAGCAGGTCGATGCCGCTGCCGGCATGGCGGCGGCTCGTCTGGAGGCGCTGCGATGAGTGAGCGCAGGTCCGCGCCCACGGTGGACCCATGACCGATCACCGATTCGTCGCCGATGTCCCGGAGCTGCACCAGCCCACGATGCTGGTCATGCTCACCGGCTGGATCGACGCCAGCGAGGTTGGCGCAGCGACGATGCAGGCGCTCGCCGATGAGTCCGACGTATCGCCGCTGGTCGAGTTCGACGACGACGCCTACATCGACTTCCGCGCCCGCCGTCCCGTGCTCGAGCTGCGCGACGGGGTGAACACGTCACTGCGCTGGTCGTCGATCTCGATCAGCGTGGGACGCGATCGCGGTGGGCACGACGTGGTGCTCCTCGCCGGTCCCGAGCCCGACATGCGCTGGCACCAGTTCGTCGGCGACGATCGGCACACTGGCCAAGGATCTCGGGATCTCCAAGATGGTCGGCCTCGGCGCCTATCCCTACGCCGTGCCGCACACACGCCCGACTCGCCTCTCGGCGACGACACCGTCGGCGACCATCCGTGACCGGCTGCCCACGACGCGGACCACCATCGACCTGCCGGCAGGCATGGCCGCCGTCCTCGAACGAGCTCTCCACGATCGGGAGATCCCGGCGTTCACGCTCTGGGCCCAGGTGCCGCACTACGTGTCGTCGATGGCGTATCCGGCCGCTTCCGTGGCCCTCATCGACGGTCTCCGTGACCATGCCGATGTCGTCATCGACGGCACCGAGATGCGTCAGGAGGCACTCGCCCAGCGGCAGCGCATCGACCAGCTCGTGCAGGCCAATGACGAGCACCAAGGGATGATCGAGCAGCTCGAGCGGCTCTACGACGCCGACGACGAGCCGGAGGCCGCCGGTGGCGACAGGCTGCGGCAGGCCGACTTGCCGAGCGGCGACGAGCTCGCCGGGGAGATCGAACGGTTCCTGCGCGATCAGGGCAAGGGCAGCTGACACGCACGAGTACGTTCGAGGCGATGAAGGTCGACTCGATGCTCACCGCCTCCCTCCGCGACGTACCCGGCCAGATCGCTGATCTCGAGGCGCGGGGCTACGCCGGCGCCTTCACGGCCGAGACGTCGAACGATGCGATGATGCCGTTAGCACTAGCCGCGGAGCACTCCACCTCGATCGAGCTCGGGACGGCGATCACCGTGGCGTTCGCCCGCAACCCGATGACCGTCGCCGGGCAGGCGTGGGCGCTGCAGGCGTACTCCGGCGGTCGTCTCGTGCTCGGCCTCGGCAGCCAGATCAAGCCGCACATCACCAAACGTTTCTCGATGCCCTGGAGCCACCCTGCTGCGCGCATGCGCGAGTTCGTGCTGGCGATGCGAGCGATCTGGGCGTGCTGGCTGGAGGGCGAACCGTTGCAGTTCCGCGGCGAGTTCTACACGCACACGTTGATGACGCCGTTCTTCAGCCCAGCAGCGCGCGAACTCGACGGCGTCGGCGTGCCCAAGGTTTTCCTCGCCGGCGTCGGCGAGCTGATGACGGAGACGGCGGGCGAGGTATGTGACGGGTTCTTCTCGCACCCCTTCACGTCCGAGCGCTACATCCGCGAGGTGAGCATCCCCGCCCTGCAACGCGGGCGCTCGAAGTCGGGCGCATCAATGGGCGACATCGAGATCGCCACGCCGGTGATGGTCGTGACAGGTTCCGACGAGGCGCGCACGAAGCAGGTCGCCGACGCTGCTCGGCAGCAGATCGCGTTCTACGCATCCACCCCTGCGTACCGTCCGGTGCTCGAGCTGCACGGCTGGGGCGATCTCCAAACCGAGCTCAACCGGATGTCGAAGGCAGGACAGTGGCAGGAGATGGGCGCCGCCATCGACGACGAGCTCCTCGCCACGATCGCGGTGGTCGGCGAGCCGAGCACGATCGCCGGTGAGCTGCGCCGGCGCTATGGCGATGTCGTCAATCGTGTTCAGCCCTACCCGTTGGGCAACCCCGACGACCCGGCCTGGCAGCAGATCGTCGACGACCTCAACCAGGGAGGCTGACGAGGGCGAGGGCCTCGTTGAGGTAGTCCTCCCGGCACTTGGCCCGCTGTAGCTTTCCCGACGACGTCTTCGGGAGCGTGCCGGGCTCGACGAGCATCACGTCGCGCGGTGGGAGCCCGCAGACCTCCAGCGTCCGGTGATGGATCGCATGCCGCACGCCAGCGGGATCATCGGTACGCACCTCGGCGACCACGACGACGCTCTCCTTGCCCTTGTATCCCTCCATGCCGAAGGCGATGACGTTGCCGGCGCGGACGCCGTCGAGCACCCCGACAGCACGCTCGATGTCCTCCGGGAAGACGTTGCGACCCCCGACGATGATCACGTCCTTGATCCGGCCGCACAGCACGAGCTGTCCGTCGAGCATGTAGCCGAGGTCGCCAGTACACAGCCAGTCGTCGCGGAACAGTGCGGAAGTGGCGTCTGGGCGCTTGTAGTAGCCGGGTGTGACCGACGTGCCACGGATCAGCAGCTCGCCGACGTGGCGCTCGGTCAGCTCGTCGTAGGTGTCGGGATCGACGATCTTCATCTCCAGGCCCGGCACCGGGGTGCCGAGCAGCGGCAACCGGCGTGCGACGAGCTCGAGCTCGTCGGGATCGGCGACGTCGATGGGCTTTGCCACCCGGTTGCGTTCAAGGACCTCGCGATCGACCGTGTCACAGACGAGACCCTGTCCTCGCCGCGGGAACGAGCCGGCTATCGCCACCTCGGCCATCCCGAAGGCGGGGAAGACACCCGACGCCTTGAAGCCGAACGGTTCGGCGGCGGCGACGAATGCCTCGACTGCGTTGGGATCGACGGGCTCCGCGCCGCTGAGGGCGAGCGTGAGCGAGGAGAGGTCGATGCCGGTCATCCGCTTCAGCGCCCGCGTCGCCAGCACCCAGGCGAAGTTCGGCCCAGCGGTCGCCGTCGCCCGATAGTCGGAGATCCACTGCATCCAGTTCCCTGGATGGGCGAGGAAGTCCTGCGGAGCCGCTTGCACCAGGTCGACGCCTTTCGTCATCGGGATAGCGAGGAACCCGACGAGCCCCATGTCGTGGTACAGCGGCAGCCACGAGAGCATCACCTCGCCGGGGGCAAGCACGGCGGCTTGCGTGCAGGCGTCGACGTTCGCCGACAGCACGCGATCGGGGATCATGACGCCTTTCGGCTCGCTCGTCGAGCCGCTCGTGTACTGCAGGATGACCAGCCGCTCGGGGTCGTGCGGCGGCGTCTCCAGGGAATCACCCGCAGGCAGCCCGGTGGCGCCGGGCAACACGGCGCCGAGTGGAACGATCGGCGGATCACCGGGCGCCGCCTCGTAGAACGCGGCGAGAGCGTCGTCGATCAAGACGAGCTTGGCGTCTCCGTGGCGGATGCGGGCGCGCGTGACTCGACGAACTCCTCGAGCGATCCCATCCGCATCGGCAGCGGGAGGACCATCGAGGCGATGCCCGCCATCCAGCATCCGCGGACCGCCGTGATCAATCCACGGCTGGTCGGTCCGAGCACGGCGACGTGGTCTCCAGGCATCAGTCCTCTCGCCTGCAGCGCGGCGCCGACGACGCGCGCCTCGTCGTGGATCTGCCGCCAGGGCACGTACACGGGCCCGTCGGGCCCGGCCACGGAGGCCCCAACGAAACGCACGCCGGTCCCCGAGTCGGCCGCTCGTTCGAGTCGTTCGACGGTGGACAAGACCGATGGCGCGGACGTCATGCTCGCGACGCTATCCGTCAGCGTGGGTCCGTTCCGCGAATCGCTACACGCTTGACAACTCCCGATCGGGAAAGTAGACGGTTACCGCCGGACCCAGTCGAAGCACTGCGAGCCGCCCGCGGACGTGTCCGGCAGTGAGCGCTCTAGATCTTGGGGGTCGCCATGGCGAAACGACGGTCGACACGCACGCTACGACAGGCCAAGAAGGCGACCTTCGGCATCCTTGCCGTTGTCGCGCTCGTGCCGCCGGCGCTGAGCGGCGCACGGGCGGCGCCGGAGCCGGTTGCCGCCACCGACACCGCAGCCGGCTTCGATTCCTCGGCGGAGGGTCATGACCCGCGTGACACAGACAACCGCGACGGTGTCGCCGCACCGACCGCGGACCAGCGCGCCGCAGCGAGGCAGACCGGCACCCGCGTCCGGTGGAACGCGCTCGGCACCCCACACGCCCTCGGCCCGGTCCCCGGCGGCCTCGCCACACGCTTAGCCGCCGATCCGGAGACTGCCGCCCGGCAGTACCTGACCAACAGCACCGAACTGTTCGGCTTGGACGCCGATGCCGTGGCCGGCATGGAGCCACTGCTCGTCCGGCCGATCGGCGCCGGCGCCGTCGTGGTGATGCGCCAGCGCTTCGGCGGCCTGCCGGCCGGCCGCGACGGGCAGGTCGCGGTGCTGGTCAAGAACGGCACCGTGGTGCACGTCAGCTCCTCGCTGTCCCGAGACACCAGTGCGCCGGCCAACGGCGACGCTGGCCGCGCGCCGACGCGCTCGCGGTCGCGACCAAGCGACGCCGGGCTGACGCCCGCCCAGGTTCCCGCTCGCACAGCCGTGCGTCGGTCGCGGTGCCGACGCCGCTGACGGGCCCGCGGGCCGCGTACGAGGTCACGCTGAGCGCCGCGGGGCGACCACCGCGTTCCGCCGACCTATCGTGGACGCGCGCACCGGCGAGGTCCTGGTCCGCGAGGACCTCGTCGACTTCGACTCCGACAACCCCGCGCTGGGCCGTCTTCCCGGCCACCCCGGCCGCCGCCGCCGGCGCCGGCCGCGACCCGCGGGAGATCTGGTGCCCGACCGCGGCCCCCGGCTGCGAGCGGGCGGTGCTGCGACCCGGTCAGCGGCCAGGCGTGGGACGTCGACCTCGCCACCGGCGCGCCGACGTTCACGTCGCGCGGCAACTCGGCCAACAACGTGGTCAACTGGGGCGGCGGGCACGCCGGTCGTCCCGGCGACGCCGAGCCCGAGCCGCGAGTACATCTACCCGTTCACCGACCAGTGGCAGCAGGCCCGCTGCAACCCGACGGTGTTCACGTCGGCGCAGCGCAACGACGCCGACGCCGCGATCGCGAACCTGTTCGCGATGCACAACCGCATGCACGACTGGGCCTTCCACCTCGGCTTCACCGAGGCGACCTGGAACCTGCAGGCGGTCAACCTCGGCCCGGACGGCCTCGGCGGCGACGCCGAGCAGGGCCGCGCGCAGGCCGGCGCGCTCAGCGGCAGCCGCAACAACGCCAACCAGGGCACCCCCCGCGACGGCCTGCCGCCGACCACCAACATGTTCCTGTGGCAGCCGATCGCCGGCGGCGCCTACCCGCCGTGCGTCGACGGCGACTACGACATGACGGTGATCGGCCACGAGTACACGCCACGCGATCACCAACCGGATGATCGCCGGGCCGGACTCCGGCATCGGCTCGTTCCAGGGCGGCGCGATGGGCGAGTCGTGGGGCGACATGCTCGCCGCGGAGTACCTGATCGAGTACGGGTTCCGCGCCGCCGGGCGAGACGCCGTTCATCACCGGCGGCTACGTCACCGGCAACACTGCGCAACGGCATCCGCAACTACGACATGAGCCGCAGCCCGCTGAACTACTCCGACGTGGGCTACGACCGTGGTCGGGCCGCGGGTGCACGCCGACGGCGAGATCTGGAGCGCGACGAACATGCGCATCCGCGTCGGCCTTCGTCACAGCGGTACGGCGCCGGGCACGCCGGCGCTGCAGGCGCGCCTGCGCCGAGGGCCGGGTCAACGCCGAACGACTGCCCCGGCAACCGGCGCTGGGTGCAGCTGGTCTTCGACTCGTTCCTGCTGCAGGCGGCCAGCCAGTTCAGCATGCTCGACATGCGCGACAACATGCTCGCCGCTGACCTGGTCCGCTTCGGCGGCGCCAACCAGGACATCATGTGGAACGCGTTCGCCGAGTCGGGCATGGGCGTCGACGCCGTCAGCGGTCCGGCCGACACCGACCCGACGCCGAGCTTCGCCTCGCCGTACGCGGACAACGCCACGGTCACGCTGCGCGCCGCTGGGCGACGTCGACCGGCGCCGTCGTCCGGCTCTACGTCGGCGACTACGAGGCGCGGGCGACCCCGGTCGCCGACACCGACCCGGAGACGGCGCTGCCGGACACCTTCGAGATCGTGCCGGACAGGAAGTTCTACGTTCGTCGCCGTCGGCGCCGGGCTTCGGGCACCGCAAGTTCACCACGCTGTTCCAGCCCGGCCGCAGCCAGGAGCTCCGGCTGAACCTGCCGCGCAACCTGGCCTCGGCCGCCTCGGGCGCGGTCGTCTCCGGCGACGGCGTCAACCTGGACCAGCTCGCCGACGACACCGAGGCGACCAACTGGGCCTCGCTCGACGGCGTCGCCGGCCGGCAGCTCACGGTCGACCTGGCCGGTGACCGGCCGCAGCTGGTAAGCCGGATCAACGTCAGCGCGATGCTGCCGCCCGCCGATCGCCGGGTGACGCCGACCCGCTCGCGCAGAACAGCGTTCAGCGCGCTGCGGTCGTTCGCAGATCCTCGCGTGCACTGGCCGTCGGTGGCCGACTGCACGCAGGACGCCGGCTACCGCCGGGTGCTCACCAGCGCCGCCGGACGCGTTCCCCGCCGGCGCGTTCCGGCCGTTCGCGCCGGACCTGAACCTGCGTACGTTCCAGATCACGCCGACGGTGGCCACCCACCTGCGGCTGCGGGTGCTCACCAGCCAGTGCACCGGCGGACCGGCGTACGCGGGCGAGCAGGACGCCGACCCGACCAGCGCGACCGACTGCGCGACCGCCAGCCCGTTCGCGGCACAGGTACGGATCGCGGAGGTTCCAGGTCTTCACGCGTGCGAGCGTGGTCAGGACGGCGTGAAGCGGATCGGCATCGTCTTCACGCCGTTGACGAAGTCGGAGTGCAGACGGCGCACGGGCCCAGCAAGCTCGACCGCGCCCATCCGCTCGACGACCTCTCGCATCGTCGCCCGGATCTGCGCCTTCGCCAGACTGGCGCCGAGGCAGTAGTGCACGCCGCCGCCCCCGAACGTGACGTGGTCGTTCGGAGACCGACCGACGTCGAAGCGGTGGGGATCGACGAATACGTCCTCGTCACGATTCGCCGAGGCGTAGTACATCACGACCTTCTCACCTGCTGCGATGGGCACGCCACGGATCTCGGTGTCGTGCGTGGTGGTGCGGCGGAAGTTGTGGATCGAGCTACCGAACCGCAGCATCTCCTCGATGCCTGCATCCCACAGTGCGGGATCGTCACGCAACCGCTGCGCCTGGTCGGGATGATCGATCAACGCCAGCATCGAGTGGTTGATCAGGTTCCGCGTCGTCTCGTTGCCGGCGACCACGAGGGTGACGAAGAAGAGGTTGAGCTCCATGTCATCGAGACGATGTCCGTCGACCTCGGCGCTCACGAGCGCGGTCATGATGTCGTCGCGGGGTTCGCGCCGGCGCGCCGCGGCAACGTGATCGCACAACGCGTAGATCTCCATCGCCGCCAGCTCCGAGGCTCCCGGGTCGTGCTGGTAGTCGGGGTCGTCGAACGATCCGATGAGCACGTTCGACAGCTCGACCATCCGATCCGAGTGATCGTCGTCGAGGCCGATCATGGCGCAGATCGTCTGAATCGGAACCTTGGCGGCGACGTCACTGACGAACTCGCACTCACCGCGCTCGACGATGTCGTCGACCACGGCGACGGCGCGGCGGTCGATCTCCTCCACGAGGTTGCGGATCACGCGCGGCGTGAAGCCCTTGGCGACGATGCGTCGGTAGTGACTGTGCTTCGGCTCGTCCATGTTGAGGATCGTGAGGCGCAACTGAGCGAGCACCTCCTCGTCCTGGTCGGGGATGAACGTGCCGCCCAGCTCCGACGAGAACGTCGCCGCGTCGCGGCTGACCCTCCTGACGTCGTCGTGCTTCGTCAGCGCCCAGAACCCGGACCCAGCCGGCTCGGGGTGCCAGTAGACCGGCGCCTCGCGCCGGAGCCAGTCGAACTGGTCGTGGGGCACGCCGCGACCCCACGTGGCGGCAAGCAGGTCGATGCCTCCTTCGCGTTCGGCGACGGTCATGCGGACGTTCCTTCCTGAAGTGCTGTCGCACCGACGAGTGTCCGCATGGCACGGATTGCGACGTCGTCGGTGACTGACGGAGGATCGATCTCTTGCATCATCGAGAGGCCGGCGAGCAGCCCCATCATTTCGGCACCCCGGCCGCGGAGCGAGGCGAGATCGGGCCACGTGTCGGCCGTGGCTTCGATGTCGGCCCAGGCCTGCTGGTAGCGACAGCGCAGCCGCCGGCGGACTTGAGGATGGCGCGTGGCATAGCTCCACAGCTCGTGCTCGAGCCCGATCCAGCGGCCATCACCGGCGGCGGGGCGGGTGACGGCGTGCCACATCGCCGCCAGCCGCTCGTCCGTCGACGCGGCGCCGGCCAGCTCGGCCGTGGCGACCGTGGAAACGCCACCCAACCATTCGTCGACGACCGCGAACAACAGATCTTCCTTGCTCGTGAAATGGTTGTAGAGCGCCGCCAACGGTGCGTCCCGCTCGCTCGGCGATGGCGTCGACCGTTGCGGCGGCGACGCCACGGGCGGCGAAGAGCTCGGCCGCCGCTTCCAGCAGCCGTCGCCGCGTCTCGGTTCGACGATCGTGCTGGGTGGCCACGAGAGAAACATAGCGAGCGCTCACTTTCTCAAGCAAGCGAGACCTAACGATTCTCTGACGTGCGTCGATCCCATGGCTCGTAGGCTGGGAGTTCCCTATGGCAGAAGGATCGACCTCCACCGAACAGTCGGAACACGCCCATCGGTACGACGCATCACGGGCCGGCGAGATCGAAGCGCGCTGGCAGGACTGGTGGGACGAGCACGGCACCTTCGAGGTACCCAACCCGTCCGGTCCGCTGGCCGATCCGGAGAAGCTGGCCGGTCGCGAGCGGCTGTTCGTCCTCGACATGTTCCCCTACCCGTCCGGCGCCGGACTGCATGTCGGACACCCGCTCGGCTATATCGGCACGGACGTGTACACCCGCTACAAGCGAATGACCGGGCACAACGTGCTGTACTCGATGGGATTCGACGCGTTCGGGCTTCCCGCAGAGCAGTATGCGGTGGAGACGGGCCAGCATCCGAAGATCACGACCGACCAGAACGTCGCCACGTATCGCATCCAGCTTCGTCGCCTCGGTCTGAGCCACGACCGGCGACGCAGCATCGAGACCACGGATCCGGCGTACTACCGCTGGACGCAGTGGATCTTCAACCAGATCTTCAACGCCTGGTACGACCGGGACGCCGACGAAGGCCGGGGGACGGCGCGCCCCATCGACGAGCTGGTCGCGCTCTACATGTCCGGCGATCGCCCGACGCCCGACGGCCGGCCATGGTCGGATCTCTCGACGGCCGAGCAGCACGACCTGATCAATTCCCACCGCCTCGCGTACGTTCCGAAGCACCTGTCAACTGGTGCCCCGGGCTGGGAACGGTCGTCGCCAACGAAGAAGTCACCGCGGACGGCCGTAGCGACCGGGGCAACTTCCCCGTGTTCAAGCGCAACATGCGCCAGTGGATGATGCGCATCACCGAATACGCCGATCGGCTCATCGACGATCTCGACCTGCTCGATTGGACCGACGCGCTCAAGACGATGCAACGCAACTGGATCGGCAAATCGCACGGTGCATATATCGATTTCGCCACCGAGCACGGCGATGTCCGCGTGTTCACAACGCGTCAGGACACCCTGTTCGGCGCGTCGTTCATGGTGCTCGCCCCGGAGCACCCGATGGTGCCCGACCTGACGATCAGTGACCACTCCGAGGCCGTGCTCGACTACAGGCGCCGCGCCGAGGCGACGAAAGACGTCGACCGCCAGGACGACAAGCGGGTCAAGACCGGCGTCTTCACCGGTTCGTATGCAGTGAACCCGGCGACCGGGCAGGACATCCCCATCTGGATCGCCGACTACGTGCTGATGGGGTACGGCACCGGCGCGATCATGGCCGTCCCGTGTGGCGACCAGCGCGACTTCGAGTTCGCCCACGAGTACGGGCTCGATATTCCCGCCATCCAGCAGCCACCCGACGAATGGTTCGCCGAGCACGGGATCGAGCCGACGCTCGACACGTCGCGCTGGCCCGTCGCCTTCGTCGGTGACGCGCCGTACGTCAACTCGGCAACCGAGGGTCTCGACCTCAACGGCATCTCCTCGGTGTCCGAGGGCATTCGTCTGACGAACGAGTGGCTCGAAGCGAACGACCGCGGTGAAGCGACCGTGACATACCGTCTCCGCGACTGGCTGTTCAGCCGGCAGCGCTACTGGGGCGAGCCGTTCCCCATCGTCTACGACCAGGCCGGCCAACCTCACGCCGTCCCCGACGAGATGCTGCCCGTCGAGCTGCCCGAGACCGACAGCTTCGCACCGCGGACGTTCGACCCCGATGACGAGTTCTCCGATCCGGAGAGCCCGCTCGACCGCCTCGAGTGGTGGGTCGACGTCGAGCTCGATCTCGGCGACGGGCCCAAGCGCTACCGCCGGGACACCAACGTGATGCCGCAGTGGGCGGGGTCGTGCTGGTATGAGTTGCGTTACTGCGATCCCACCAACGAGAACGCGTTCGTCGACCCTGACGTCGAGCGCTACTGGATGGGGCCGCGCACCGACGTGCGTCCCGATCACCCCGGCGGGGTCGACCTGTACGTAGGTGGCGTCGAGCACGGTGTGCTCCATCTGCTCTACGCGCGCTTCTGGCACAAGGTGCTCTACGACCTCGGCTACCTGTCGTCGAAGGAGCCCTACACGCGCCTGTTCAACCAGGGCTACGTGCTCGCCGCGGCATACAAGGACGATCGCGAGATCTGGGTCGACGCTGAAGGTGTGGTCGAACATGACGACGGCACGTTCACGTTCGAGGGAAGGCCCGTTCGCCGCGAGTGGGGGGCGATGGGCAAGAGCCGCAAGAACAGCATCGCCCCCGACGAGTTCTGCGACCAGTACAGCGCCGACACGCTTCGCCTGTACGAGATGGCAACCGGCCCGCTCGACGCATCGCGCCCGTGGGAGCCGCGCGACGTCATCGGCATGTTCCGCTTCCTGCAACGGGTGTGGCGTGCGATCGTCGACGAGGACACGGGCGAGGTGCACGTCGTCGACGAGCCGCTCGACGACAGCACGTCGAGAGCACTCCACCGCACGATTCACAGTGTCCGCAACGACCTCGATGGCCTGCGCATGAACACGGCTATCGCCAAGCTGATCGAGCTCAACAACCACATCACCAAGCTGGGTGCGACACCGCGCGCTGCCGCCGAGCCATTCGTGCTGATGCTGGCTCCATTCGCGCCGCACCTCGGCGAGGAGCTGTGGCGCAAGCTCGGCCATCACGACACGCTCACGTACGAGCCCTTCCCCACGGCCGACGAGGCCTGGCTGGTCGACGACACGGTCGAGCTGCCGGTGCAGGTCAACGGCAAGGTCAGAGGCCACATCACCGTCGCCGTCGACGCCGATCAGGGGAGCGTCGAGGCGGCTGCCCTCGCAGACGCGCGGGTGATCAACGCCATCGACGGGGCGACACCGAAGAAGGTGATCGTCGTCCCAGGTCGCATGGTCAATGTTGTGATCTGACTCCTCGCGCCCGACCGGCGACCAAGTCGCTCGTTTCCTCGACCGGGCGCGTCAAAATCGAGTTTCGATAGCAAAGCTACGTAGCTAGGCTATTGGTATGCCACAAGCGGTAGCCACCCTCGATGCACAGCTCGCCAGCTCGTTGCGCACGAGTGTGATGCGGCTCGCCCGGCGCCTCCGTCGCGAACGCAACAGCGAAGATCTCACGCTGAACCAGCTCGCCGTGCTCGGCACGCTCAGTCGCTGTGGAGATCGTTCGATCGGCGAGCTCGCCGAGCACGAGAAGATCTCTTCACCGTCGATGACGCGGATCGTCAACAACCTCGTCGACGCCGGCCTCGTCGAGCGCCGCCCGCACGACACCGATGGGCGCCAGGTGCTGATCCACCTCACCGACACGGCGCGGACTGTCCTCGAGGACGATCGCCGCCGGCGCGACGCGTGGCTGGCCCACCGCCTCGGCGAGCTCACCCCCGAACAGCTCGAGCTGCTGCGTGAGGTCGCGCCACTGCTCGAAGTCGTGGCGTCGACGTGAGAGCGACGTTCGACGCACTCAGCATCCGCAACTACCGACTCTTCGCCACCGGCTCGTTGGTGTCCAACACCGGCACCTGGATGCAACGCGTCGCTCAGGACTGGTTGGTGCTCACGCTGGCGAGCGCTGGCGCGCTCGGCATCACCACGGGCCTCCAGTTCCTCCCGATGTTGCTGTTCTCGCCGTTCGCCGGCGTGATCGCCGATCGCTATCCGAAGCGCAATTCCCTGATCGTCACGCAGTCGGCGATGGCGATCACCGCTGCTGTGCTGGCGCTGCTGGCCATCACCGGGTGGGTCACCACATGGCACGTGTACGTGATCGCGTTCGTGTTCGGCACGGGCGCCGCGTTCGACGCACCGATCCGCCAGTCGTTCGTCAACGAGATGGTCGATGACGGTCGCCTCGCCAATGCCGTGGCGATCAACTCGGCCTCGTTCAATCTGGCGAGAATGATCGGACCGGCTGTGGCTGGCGGCCTGATCGCCCTCTTTGGCTCCGGGCGCACGGCGACCGGATGGGTGATCCTGCTCAACGCTGTCAGCTACGTGGCGGTCATCGGCTCGCTCACGCGGATGCGGCAGAGCGACCTCCGGCCGACCGAGCCGATCGCCCGGTCGCGTGGACAGCTGCGCGAGGGCATCGCCTACGTGAGGTCGAGGCCGGATCTCATGCTGGTGATGGCAGTGATCTTCTGCACCGGGACGTTCGGCCTCAACTTCCAGATGACCACGGCGCTGATGGCCACCGACGTCTACGGGAAGGGTGCCGGCGAGTACGGCCTGCTCGGCTCGATCCTCGCCATCGGCTCGCTCGCCGGATCACTCCTCGCCGCACGGCGGGCGTCCTCCCGCCAGCGGCTGGTGATCCTCGCCGCGATCAGCTTCGGCGCCGCCGAGGTCGTCGCCGGACTGATGCCGTCGTACCTCTCCTTCGCCCTCCTGCTGCCGTTGTGCGGCGTCGCTTCGATGACGGTCGTCATCGCCGCCAACACGTTCGTCCAAATGTCGGTAGCGCCGCAGATGCGAGGACGTGTCATGGCCCTTTACATGGCGATCTTCATGGGCGGCACTCCCGTCGGTGCTCCGCTGCTCGGCTGGGTGGCAGAACAGTTCGGGGCGCGCTGGACCCTCATCGGCGGTGGAGCCCTCACAATGCTGGGCACGGTGATCGCCGTCATCGTCTTCGCCCGGCCGCAGGGACTCGCCGTGACGGCCCACTGGCAGCCGCGCCCGCACGTCGAGGTCACGGTTCGCGAGAGCGCAGTCGCTGCCTGACGCCGCCACGGGCGGCAAGACTGGCGACATGGCGTTGACCACCGAAGAAGCGAGGGTGCTGGCAAGCCTGATGGAGGCCGAGTCGGTCGCTCCCGACCGGTACCCGCTGACCGTGAACTCGTTGCGGCTGGCATGCAACCAGACCGACGGTCGCAAGCCGGTCGTGGCGTACGACGACCGAACCGTCGAAACGGCACTCGTGTCACTCATGTCGATGGGGCTCGTGCGCTCGGTCGCTCCCACCGACGATGAGACGGAGATCCGCTACCGCCACACGGCGTCAGACCGCTGGCGACTCGGAGGCGACGAGGTCGCCGTGCTCGCCACGCTCGTCCTCGGCGGGTCGCAGACCGCGGCCGACATCGGCCTCCGGCTCGGCCGGCAGTTCCTCGGCAATCGTCCGATCCGCGTCGGAGAGGTGCTCGACACACTCGCCGCGGGAATCCCGAGCCCCTTGCCGGTCGACTTCCCCCGCGCCGCGATGGCGGGGATCCACGCTGGGCACATCGGTTGTCGGGCGGAGCTGCCGAGGAGGAGGTCATCGAGGACGATGTGACGGTGACCGCCGCATCCGCAACGCCTCAGCCGTCGAACGTGTCCGCCTTGGACGGAGAGGTGGCGAGGCTCACCGCTGAGGTGGCCGATCTGCAGGGCCGTGTCGCCCACATCGAGAAGCTCATCGGCCTCAGCTTCGACAGCGACGACGACGAGGACGACAACCGCTGAATCCACCGTGAGCGATCACGATCGAACGAGGTCGGGTCGCGCCGTCTGGACGAGGCGGCGCATGCCGTCACGCCAGCCGACGGCGGGCCGGAAGCCGGTGGCGTCGAGCACAGCCAGATCAGGGATGACCGATCCGATCGTGGCGTCGGTCGGTGCGAACTTCGGCGACAACCCGGTGAGCTCGCCGAGGTATTCGCACCACTCCTCCACCGAGACCACCTCGTTGCCTCCCCAGTTGACCGTCGTCGCCGGCGTCGAAGCGAGCTCGAGGATGTACGGAAGGCTGGCGTGGATGTCGTCGGCATGGATCGGCGTGAAGCTCGTCGGCGCGTCGATGTGCACCGGCACGTCCATCCCGTGTTCCATCATCAGCACGTGCATCAGCGGCCAACCGTACGTGTCGCCGTAGGGAACGTTGAGACGGGCGATCACTGTCGGGAGACCGAGGCGGCGACCCTGGTACTTGGCGAACAGCTCTGACGCGATCTTCGAGATCGAGTAGGTCTCCAAGCCGACCTGCGGCCGGTGGTTGTCGCCGAGCGGATCGGTCTCTTTCAACCGTTCGTGACCGTTCGGCTCGTAGACGGCAGTCGACGAGCAATGGAGGAAGGCACGCAGCCGGTCGCTGCGGTTGGCGCATGCCTCCATGAGATCGGCGGTCGCTTCGCCGTTGACCTGCAACGCCTTGTCGAAGCTGGGGACCTTGGCGACCGCAAAGTGGAGGACGAGGTCGAGATCGTCGGGCACCTCGTCGAAGGAGCGATCGCCGAGGTCGATGGCGACCGTCGTGACGCCGGCGTCCTCGAGCGGTTTGCGCGTGGCCGGGTCGGCGAAACGGGCCGCGCCATACACCTCGTTGCCATCGGCGGCGAGGCTTGTCGCCAGTGGCCCGGCGACCCATCCCGTGGCGCCGGTGACGAGGATCCGCTGGTCGGTGAGTGTCGTGTCGGTCATGCTCAGCCTTTCAAAGCCCGAGGAACGAGCCGCCGTCGCAGACGATGGTCTGGCCCGTGATGTAGCCGGCGTCGTCGCCGGCGAGGAACGCGGCGACACCACCGATGTCGTCGGTGAGATCGCCGATGCGGCGCAATGGCGTCCGCGCCTCGACAGCAGCCCGCAGTTGCGGGTTGCGCTCGAACGCGGCGGCGAGGGCGGGACTGGCTGCGACGGGGGCGATCCCGTTCACGGTCACTCCGGCGGGCCCCCACTCGCGGGCGAGGCTCTTGATCATCGCCCGTTCGGCGGCCTTCACCGCCGAGTAGAGGGGCATCGTCTCGCTGCCTTCGACACCGGAGGGAGAGGTCAACACGATGAACCTCCCCCGCCGCGCTGCCTCCGCCAGATGCGGCCAGGCGGCCTGGCCGCAGTGCAGCACGGCCCACACTGCCGTCTCGCTCATCGGCGTCCAATGCTCCTCGAGGTCGAGCGCCTCGAGACGGTGCGGCTTGGCTCCGCGAAACGCGTTGTGCACCATGATCTCGAGACTGCCGAAGCGATCGACCGCGGCGGCAACACATGCATCGACGTCGCTCCGTCTGCTGACGTCGGTGGGGATGCACAGCGCCACGCCACCGGCAGCCCGGATCGATTCGGCGACGGGCTCGCCCGTCTCCGCTCGCCTCGCCGCAACCACGACATTGGCACCGCGGGCGGCGAGCACGCGGGCGATGCCCTCTCCGACTCCCTGTCCCGCACCGGTGACGACGGCGGTTCGACCGGACAGCTCGCCCGTCACATCAACAGCCCACCGTCGACGACCACGGTCTGGCCGGTGACGTCCCGCGCGGCATCGCTGCACAGGAACTCGATCACGGCTGTCGGGTCATTCGTGGCGAGAGCCGGCGGGGCGAGTGTTTGCGGCCCGATGACGTCGGGCTGGTCGACGTACCCGTGAGGGCTCAATGCCACGGCGTTGATCGTCACGCCCGCCGAGCCCCAACCTCGCGCCGCCGCCTTCACCAGGACGCGCAGTGCTTCTGCCGGAGCGGCGACGTGGGCGTACTGCGCTCCCCCGCTCATCCCGAGCGTTGGCAAGACAACGACGATCCGTTTCACGCCCTCGTTGAAGGCGGCACCGATGGCCTCGATCGTGCCGCGCACCGGGCGCTCGAACGCCGCCGCCCACTGCTCGTCGGTGATCGAATCGAATGATCGCGCAACCGAATCGAAACGAGGCCGCACGACGACCCCGTCGCCGACTCGATCGACCTCGACCCCCTCGTGCACGCCGACACCGTAGCGAGATCTGACGACCCGTCAGGAAGCGAAGATCGTCAGGACGCGACGACGTCGACGAGGTCGTCGAGCATCGCAAGATCACGAGTGGCGGGGATGACGATGAACTCGTCGCACCCGATCCCGGCGTGAGCGTCGAGCACCTCACGGAGACGCGTCGGCGTGAACACGGTGAGCTCGGACGCCACGGATCGAGCCCAGTCCGGAGACATCACCTCGAGGTAGTGATAGGCGTAGGCGCGGAGTGCGTCCTCGGCACCGTCGCCGAGTGCGACGAACGAGCCGGTGACGAAGCGGGGGCGATCCCGCCGCCCGGCAGTGACCCATGCGTTCTCGGCGGCACGGAACAACCGGCTCGAGTCGTCGGCGTCGCTGAACAGAGCGTGGGCGCTGATGCCGTCGGCCCAGCGGGCGGCGCGGGCGAGAGCCTTGGGACCCAATGCCGAGGCGAGCAGTGGTGGGCTCGGCCGTTGGATCGGCGCCGGACCGACCACGCCGGCGTCGCGAACATCGTCCCCGCGCCACAGCCGTCGCAACTCGATCACGGCGTCGTCGAGTCGCTGATGGCGATCGGTGAACGGCGACCTGAGAGCCCGGTAATCCTGCTCCCGGCCGCCGATGCCGAGGGCGACGTCGAGGCGACCGCCCGACAGCACATCGAGCGTGGCGATCTGTTTGGCGATCAGTGCCGGTGCGTGCCAGGGCAGAACAGCGACGTTGAGGAACACGCGAACGCGCTCGGTGAGAGCTGCTGCTGCGGCGAGCAAGGTGAGACCCTCGAGGTTGCGATAGGTGATCCGCTCCCCCGCCGACACACTGGAGAACGGCCCGGCGTCGATGCGCCGGCACCATTCCACCACGTCCGCACGGTTGAGGCCGTCGACCATCTGCGGTAGCGCGACTCCCACGTCCATCCGTCGAATTCCCCCTGTTCGGCGTGCACAGTAGTCCGGTCAGTTCGGCAGTCGCCCGGCAGCGCGGCGGAGCCCGGCGAGGAGCACATTGCGCAGCTCCGCGGGTGCGATGAGGTCATCGAGC
The DNA here is from genome assembly GCA_963830025.1 of uncultured Acidimicrobiia bacterium. GTDB lineage: Bacteria > Actinomycetota > Acidimicrobiia > Acidimicrobiales > Ilumatobacteraceae > CAWHLC01. The sequence goes on along the minus strand of CAWHLC010000013.1, from coordinate 521,820 downwards.
GTGGCCCCGGCGGCCGATCGATAGCCGGACTCCAGCTCGGCTTGCAGCATCGCCGCCCGTCGAGCCTCGTCGGCACGAGTGGCCTCGTCCGCGCCGCGCGTCGGCATCGCCCCGAACGTCACGCCGGGGAAGGCGGCATTCAACGTCTGGCCACTGAACGGGTTCATCGCCATCACGGTGCTGCCGAACCCGTACGCCTTGCGCAGTGTCACCTGCAGTTTCGGCACCCTCGCTCGCTGCTGGGCGACGAACATCCGGCCGGCTCTGGTCAGCACGCCCGAGCGCTCCGCAGCCGTGCCCGCCATCACCCCCGGATTGTCGGTGAGGAACACGAGCGGGAGGCCGAACGCATCGGCGAACGTGATGAACTGCTCGCCTTTGTCGCCCGCCGACGCGTCGATCGCGCCACCGAGGCTGAGTGGTTGGTTAGCGACGACGGCCACGCTGCGTCCACCGAGGCGGGCGAGGCCGGTGAGCAGCGACGTGCCGTAGCGCGACTGGATCTCGAACCACGACCCGTCGTCGACGACGACCTCGATCACCCGGCGCATGTCGTACGGCTGACGTCCCGAGCGGGGGACGATCGACATGACCTCGGGAACCTCCCGCGGTTCGGCGTCGGCGGAGTCTCTCTCAATCATTCGGGTGAGGTACGACAGCCATCGTCGGATCTGGGCGAGCGCATCGAGATCATCACGTGCCGCCGTTGTGGATGACACCGCTGGTGAGGGCGACATCCGGTCCACCGAGCGATGCGGCATCGACGTCCTCGCCGAGGCTCGCCTTCACGAGTGGCGGTCCTGCCGTGAAGATCGCCGCCGCCGGCGTCATCACCGTGAAGTCGCTCATCGGCGCAGCGAGCGCGCTGTGGCCCGCCGCCGGGCCGAGCACGCCGCAGGCCATCGGGATGCGGAACCGAGCCTCGGCGAGCGCTTGGAGGTCGTTCGGCCGGCGAACGGAGACCGCGTCGTCGGGCAACGGAGGTCGGTGACCCGCGCCGTCGAGCAGCATCACGAGCGGCATCCGTTCCTGGACGGCGAGCGTCACGACTCGATGCCGCTTCGCCGTGTTCACTTGACCGATCGAGCCGCCGGCAACGGTGAAGTCCTCCGCAGCCACCGCAACGGCAACGCCGTCGATCGAGCCAACTCCCGTGACCACCGCGTCTGCCGGCAGTTCGCCGGCGAGGCGACCGATCTCGTCGAACGAGCCTGGATCGAACAGCGCCTCGATTCGCGCCCGCACGTCGAGCTTGCCGCGCTCGTGCTGGCGGGTGATGCGTTCGGGTCCGCCCATCCGACCGGCGACGTCGCGACGCGCCGCCAGATCGGCCACCACGTCATCCCAGTCGTCAGTCATCGGGCGCGAGCTTGCCATCTCCGCGGGCGAGCCGAGCGGCGATGCCCGACCACTCCCACTGCTACGTCTGGCAGGGCTTGACGATGTCGGCGGCGAAGCGCTCGATCGACTCGCGGTACGCCTCGGCTGGCAGCGCGGCACCCTCCTGATCGGCCCTCGTGATGTTCGTATCCAGGGCCCACGGCCGGCAGAGCATGCCCGTGATGCCGAGCTCGCGCTGCGCTCGCTGGAACAGCTCCGGCTCGGGCATGGCGAGCACGCCGCAGATGATCTCGAAGTCGTCGTCGGCGCGCCCGTACTCGGCGAGAAAGCCCTGCAGCCGACCGACGTAGTGAGCGGCCTGCTCCCACGGGTAGGCGTTGCCGATCCAGCCGTCGCCGAGCCGAGCGGCCCGCCGCAACGCTGCGTCGGAGTGGCCACCGACGTAGATCGGAACCGGGTCGGCCGGATGCGGTTCCATCGTCAACGGAGGCAGGTCGTAGTACTCGCCGTGGAACTCGACCCACCCGCCCTTCCACAGCTCGCGCAAGGCCACGATCATCTCGTCGAGGCGCTTGCCCCGGTTGCCGAAGTCCTGCCCCTGGAGGTCGAACTCTTCGCGCATCCACCCCGCGCCGGCGCCGAGTGCAACCCGGCCTCCAGACAGCACCGATGCGGTTCCGACCTCCTTGGCGAGGCTGAGGATGGGTCGCATCGGGGCGACATAGATGTTCGTCGTGAACTGGATCTGACGGGTCACCGCAGCCATCGCCGCGATCTGCACCCACGGATCGGGCCACACCTCGGTCGGCCCGAACGGCGGAGCGCCATCTCCCTTCGCCGAGTACGGATAGGCGCTGACCAGATCGCGGGGATAGACGAGGTGGTCGGACACCATGAGACCGTGGTAGCCGGAGTCGTCGAGGATCGTGGCGATGCCGAGCAGCTCTCTCGGATCCATCCAGGCCGTCGCGCACCAGAACTTCATGGTGCTGGTGTAGCAGGTTTCTGACGATCCGTCAGAAGCCGGAGCGGCGTGACGCGTATAGGTAGGCACGTAAACACGTGAGCTGGGTGAGTCGCCTGAAGTGGAGGCGGCGAGCTTGGGAGGCGAGACGAGCGACTTTCTCGCCATCAGGCACGAGAGTTCAAGCCAGTCCTAGCTGGCGCATCATCGTGGCGAGGTCGTAGTAGACGCGCTCGCACACGATGCGGTCGCCGTCGAACAGGAAGAACGCCGCCATCCGGCAGCGGAACGATCTTCCCGTCGGGGCGAATCCCAGCAGTGGCCCCTGATGAGTGCCGACGAGATCGAACTCGACGATGGCGGCATCATCGGCGTGGTGAATCGCGTGCACCTCGTTGCGCAGGTCCGGGAAGGCGGTGCGCGTTCGCGGCGAAGTACTGGCGCACCTCGATCTCGCCGTCGAACACCTGCCCCGTGGGAACCAGCTCGTAACGAGGATGGGAGAACGTGCCGATTGTCGTGTCGAAGTCGTGCGCGTTCTCCGATTCGAGATGCGTCACAACGACGTCGTGGCGGCGTCGGCGAAGGGTGGACGGATCGGTGGTGTCGGTCATCGCGTCCTCTCCAGTGGCCAGTGCGACAACTCTACGATCAGCCACTACCGGGAGTAGCTTCAAGCGGAACACGATCTCGATCGAAGTGAAGGGGTAACACGTCTTGAGCGAGCACGTCGACGTCCTGGTCATCGGCGCCGGAATCTCCGGGATCGATGCCGCGTACTACCTGCAAACGATGTGCCCGGCGCGCTCGTACGCCATCCTCGAGGGACGTGCCGACCTCGGTGGAACGTGGGACCTGTTCCGCTACCCCGGTGTCCGTTCGGACAGCGACATGCACACGCTCGGCTTCGGGTTCAAGCCGTGGAAGGCGTCGAAGGCGATCGCCGACGGACCGTCGATCATGGAGTATCTGCGTGAGACCGTTGCCGAGTACGGCATCGATCGCCGCATTCGCTTCAACCACCTCGCCAGGACCGCTGAGTGGTCGAGCCACGCGGCACGGTGGACGGTCCATGTCGATCGCGCAGATACGGGCGAGTCGACCACGATCACGTGCAACTTCCTGTTCGTTTGCTCCGGCTATTACAGCTACAAGCAGGGGTACACGCCCGAGTTCCCCGGGCGCGAGCGCTTCCACGGCAAGATCGTTCACCCGCAAGAGTGGCCGGAAGACCTGGACTACGCCGGCAAGAACGTCGTGGTCATCGGATCGGGTGCAACGGCGATGACCCTGGTTCCGGCGATGGCTGCGACCGCGGCGCAGGTCACCATGCTGCAGCGATCTCCGACGTACGTCGTCTCCCGCCCCGACGAGGACGTCATCGCCAACACACTGCTCCGCGTGCTCCCCGACCGGGTCGCCTACAACATCACGCGGGAAGAAAAACGTCGCCCTCCAGCAGATGATCTACAAGCGGTCACGGACCCAGCCGGAGAAGATGAAGGAGCAGCTCCTCAAGCTGGTGCGCAAGCAGGTCGGCCCCGACTTCGACGTCGACACCCATTTCACGCCGACGTACGGGCCGTGGGACCAACGACTCTGCCTACTGCCCAACGGCGACCTCTTCGATGCCATTCGTGACGGCCGCGCGTCGGTGGTCACGGATCGCGTCGTGTCCTTCACGGAGACCGGGATCGAGCTCGAATCGGGTGCGCATCTCGACGCCGACATCATCATCACCGCCACGGGGCTGCAGCTCGTCACGTTGGGCGAGATGGACTTCTTCGTCGACGAAGAACCGGTCGACTTCGCCTCCACGTTCACCTACAAGGGCGTCGGCTACTCCGATGTGCCCAACCTGGCCTCCACGTTCGGCTACATCAATGCATCCTGGACGTTGCGTGCCGACCTCACCTCGCAGTACGTGTGCCGGCTGCTCAACCACATGAGCGAGACGGGGACGACGACGTGCACCCCCCGCCTGCGGCGAATCGACCGGACGATGGCAGCACGTCCATTCGTCGACGCCTTCTCGTCGGGATACATGCAGCGAATGCTCCACCGTTTGCCGAAGCAAGGCGACGGCGCCCCGTGGGTGCATCCGCAGAACTACAAGCGCGACAGGGAGATGCTGGTCCGATCGCCGATCGACGATGGAGTGATGCAGTTCACGCGTCCGCGAGTTGCGGCCGACGCCGAGCTCGTCGGCGGCGCGTGAGGCGGACGTGAAGCGGACACTCGCGGTGGTTGCGGCGGTCGCCTCGATCCTCCTCGTCGCGGCCTGCGGCGAGGACGTCAATGATGCGACGAAGCCGACGACGGCCCCCGAGGCGTCCACCGCGCCGTCGACGCAGCCTCCGGCGACAGAATCGACCACTGAAGCTTCCGCACCGCCGCCCGCCGTGGCCCCCACCACCACGGTGGACGCCGAAGCCGAGCGTGTTCTGGAAGTGCCCGCCGAGCACTCCACGATCCAGGCCGCCGTCGACGCCGCCGCTCCCGGCGATCTGATCCTGATCAGTCCCGGCACCTACCGCGAGGCTGTCAACGTCACCACCGACAACCTCACGATCCGCGGTCTCGATCGCAGTGGCGTGATCCTCGACGGTGGGTTCGAGCTCGACAACGGGATCCGGGTGCTCGGCGCCACCGGTGTCGCCGTCGAGAACCTCACCACCCAGAACTACACCACCAACGGAGTCTTCTGGACCGGCGTCACCGGGTACCGGGGCTCCTACCTCACTGCCGTGCGCAACGGCGACTACGGCATCTACGCCTTCGACTCGACGAAGGGTCAGATCGAACACTCCTACGCGGCGGGAAGTCCCGACGCCGGCTTCTACATCGGCCAGTGCTATCCGTGCGACGCCGTAATCGACGACGTGACGTCCGAGCACAACGGGCTCGGCTACTCCGGCACCAACGCCGGGGGCAACCTGCTCATCGTCAACTCCACGTTCCGACGCAATCGAGCCGGGATCGTTCCCAACAGCGGCAGCTACGAGCTGTGCTACCCGGAGCGGGAGAGCACGATCGTCGGCAACCTCGTCTACGACAACAACCAGGACGACACGCCCGCCATCGACGTTGCCATCACCGCCATGAACAACGGGATCCTCGTGCCCGGCGGCGTACGCAACGTCATCGAGCGCAACCGCGTGTGGGACCACGACAAGACCGGCATCGGCCTGGTCCTGTTCCCCGAGGATGCCCCCGTCGACGACCTCCCGGAGCCGGAGGAATGGGACACGCCGTGCGCCGAGTCGCGCGAAGAGCCGCCGGCGACCGATCTCCCCGGGACGATCCTCTGGAACGCCAAGGAGAACCGCGTCGTTGGCAACGTGGTCGAGAACAGCGGGCAGGGCGACCTCGCCGTCGGCGCAGTGGGCGACGATCCGGCGACCTTCGACAACTGCTTCTCCGACAACGACTTCACCACCTCGGCGCCGGCCGACATCGAGACCCTCGCCCCGTGTGAGGGCGAGGGTTCGGGCGACTGGTCGAACGGCGCGTTGAACATCGCCCAATGGGCGGTCGACGCCGAGACGGCACCGCCGACGGTCGATTACACGACGGCGACGTTGCCGTCCCTCCCGCAACTCGAGTCGATGCCCGACGCGGCGACGGCACCGGCCCATCCGGCCACCGACGTCCCCTTCGCCATCAACGTCGACGCCATCACCGTGCCCGCCAAACCGTCCGGCGAGTGAGCCGACCGGCAAGTGAACGCTGAAGATCAGGCCGGTGCCGGGAAGCCGGGGCCACGGCGGGCGCGGACCTGGCGGACGTCGAAGGGCTTGATCGCACTCGCTGCAGACGACGACGGCGTGCATGTCGTGATTGCACGTCGTGTGGTGCAACTGCAACGGCGAACCCTCCGGACCGACGAGCCAGCGGTCTCCCCAAGCGGCCATCGCCGCCAGGATGGGATACACCTCGCGACCCATCTCGGTGAGCCGGTATTCGTATCGCACGGGGTGCCGCTGGTACTCCTCGCGGCGGAGGAGCCCTTCGTCGACGAGGGTGTTGAGCCGGGACGTGAGGATGTTGCGGCCGATGCCGAGCGACCGTTGGAAGTCCTCGAAGCGACGCACGCCGAGGCACGCATCGCGGATGACGAGCAGGTTCCAGGCGTCGCCGAGGAGGTTGGCGCTGCGGGCGATGGTGCACGGCCAATCGCTGGTGTCCGTGCGGTTCATGCGTCACAGCCTAGTCAGTTGCACGACGGAACGGTGCCGCGTACAGTGCGTTGCATGACGGAACTCACAGGGTCGGCCGTCGCCGACTGGAAGCAGACGGCGTGCATCCTCTGCGAGTGCAACTGCGGCATCGAGGTGCGGCTCGGCGACGATGGCCGCCGGTTCGAGCGGATCCGCGGCGACAAGGCGCACCCCGCCTCGCAGGGCTACACCTGCGAGAAGGCGCTGCGCCTCGACCACTACCAGAACGGCCGCGTCGAGCGAATCCTCCACCCGCTCCGGCGTGCGCGCCGACGGCACCTACGAGGAGGTCGACTGGGACACGGCGATCGCCGAGGTCGCCGCTCGACTGCAGGCGATCGGCGACGAGCACGGCGGCGAGACGATCTTCTACTACGGCGGCGGCGGACAGGGCAATCATCTCGGCGGCGCTTACAGCGGAGCGATGATGCGGGCGTTCGGGGGCAAGTACCGCTCGAACGCACTGGCGCAGGAGAAGACCGGCGAGTTCTGGGTGAACGGCAAGATGCTCGGCGGCATCGTGCGCGCCGATTTCGAGCACGCCGAGGTTGCGCTGTTCGTCGGCAAGAACCCGTGGATGTCGCACAGCTTCCCACGGGCGCGCACGACGTTGAAGGAGATCGCCCGCGACCCGGAGCGAGCGATGATCGTGATCGATCCCCGCCGCACCGAGACCGCGGAACTGGCCGACTTCCACCTCCAGGTGAAGCCGGGCGCGACGCGTGGTTGGTCGCCGCGATGGCGGCGATCGTTCTCGACGAGGGCCTCGCCGACCGCGTGTGGCTTGCAGAGAACACGGTCGGTTTCGAGGAAGCGTCCGCTGCGCTGGCGGACATCCCGATCGCCGCGTGGTGTGACATCAGCGGCGTCGACGAGCAGCTGGTGCGGGCCGCCGTGCGCCGCCTTGCCGCCGCCAGCAGCGTCGCCGTGTTCGAGGATCTCGGGATCCAGATGAACCGTCACTCGACACTCGTCAGCTATCTGGAGAAGCTCGTTTGGCTGCTCACGGGCAACTTCGCCCGTCCCGGCGCGCAGTACATCCCATCGTCGCTCGTCTCGCTGGCCGGCTCGCCGCGCGAGGGTCGCACGGGTGAGGCGCCCCGCACTCCGGTGCTCGGCGAGCGGATCATCGCCGGTCTCGTCCCGTGCAACGTGATCGCCGACGAGATCCTCACCGATCACCCTGATCGGTTCCGGGCGATGGTGGTGGAGTCGGCGAACCCCGCCCACTCGTTGGCCGACTCGCAACGGATGCGGGAGGCGTTGGACGCTCTCGAGTTCGTCGTCGTGATCGACGTCGCCATGACGGAGACGGCACGGCTGGCCGACTACGTGCTGCCTGCTCCGACGCAATTCGAGAAGTACGAGGCGACGTTCTTCAACTTCGACTTCCCTCGCAATGTGTTCCACCTTCGCCGGCCCGTGGTGGCGGCGCCCGACGGACCCCTGCCCGAACCGGAGATCCACGCTCGCCTCGTGGAGGCGGCGGACCTCCTTCCCGCCGAGCAACTGCAGCCGCTGCCGCGATGCCGCGGGCGAGAGCCGTGAGGCCTTCGGAATCGCATTCCTGGAGGCGATGATGGCCGACCCGGCGCTGGCCGCGATGGCGCCGCTCGTGCTCTATCGGACGCTCGGCCCGACCCTTCCCGACGGCGCCGCCGCCGCTGCGGTGCTGTGGGGAGCGGCGCAGCGATGCGTGATGAGCAATCCCGACGGTGTGCGCCGCGCCGGCTTCGGCGACGGACCCGGGGCTGCCGACCGGCTCTTCGATGCGATCCTCGCCAGCCCGTCCGGCGTCGTGTTCACGGAGGACGAGCCGGATGACAGCTGGCGCCGGGTCCGTACCGCCGACGGGAAGGCCAACCTCGTGATCCCCGAGCTGCTCGAGGAGCTCGCTGCGATGCACGACGAGATGCCGCCCGGAGCCGATCCCGAGTGGCCGTTCATGCTCTCCGCCGGCGAGCGGCGCTCGTTCACCGCCAACACGATCATTCGCGACCCGAGCTGGCGCAAGCGCGACGGCGAGGGCGCGCTGCGCATCAGCCCCGCCGACGCGACGCGACTCGGCCTCGCCGATGGATCCGCCGGCCGGCTGACCACCAAGCGGGCGACGGCACACGTGACCGTGGCGATCGACGACGCGATGCAGCCCGGGCACCTGTCACTCCCCAACGGTCTCGGCCTCGATCATCCCGACGACGACGGACGAGTGGTGACGGGGGTCGCGCCGAACGAGCTCACCGCGAGCGAGGATCGCGATCCGTGGGCAGGAACGCCGTGGCACAAGTCGGTCGCCGCCCGCCTCGAACCGGTCTGAAGCCGCCTGCAACTGGTCACACTCACGGCCACTGACGTCCTGACTGCCCCGCGTGAGCCGGGCTGTAGCCTCCGGCGATGATCGATCCAGCCACCGTCGAGCGCCTCTTGCACGACGAGAAGGAACGGTTCGTCGAGACACATCCGCGCTCGGCTGAGCTGGCGGAGGAAGCGCGGGCGCACCTGCTCTGCGGGGTGCCCATGGCGTGGATGACGTGCTGGCCGGGACCCCACCCCGTGTTCGTCGAGCATGCCTCGGGAGCACGTCTCGTCGATGTCGACGGGCACGAGTACATCGACTTCTGCCTCGGCGACACCGGCGCGATGACCGGTCACGCCCTGCCGGCGATCGCCGATGCGTTGCACCGCCAGGCGCTCGAAGGCATCACCACGATGCTGCCGTCGGCCGACGCCGCCTGGGTAGCGGGCGAGCTCAGCGCTCGCTTCGGTCTGCCGATCTGGCAGATGGCGATGACCGCGTCGGACGCGAACCGGTTCGTGCTGCGCATCGCCCGCGAGATCACCGGACGGCCGAAGATCGCCGTGTTCGACTGGTGCTACCACGGCTCCGTCGACGAGACACTCGTCATCCGCGGCGCCGACGGCACCACGATGAGCCGGCCCGGCCACATCGGCCCACCGGGCGACCCGGCTCTGACCACCGTGGTCGTGCCGTTCAACGACATCGATGCGCTCGATGCCACGCTCGCGGCCGGGGACGTGGCGTGTGTCCTCGCCGAACCGGCGCTCACCAACATCGGGATCGTGCTCCCCGAGGCCGGCTTCCACGATGCGCTGCGTGCCGTGACCCGAAACCACGGCACGCTCCTCGTCATCGACGAGACGCACACGATCTGCGTGGGGCCGGGTGGGGCGACCGCAGCGTGGCAGCTGGAGCCGGATCTCCTCGTCATCGGTAAGCCGATCGGTGGCGGGATGCCCGTCGCCGCGTACGGCATGACCTCGGACATCGCCGACCGGCTGGCGACCGTGATGGCTGCGCCAGAAGTCGACGTCAGCGGTATCGGCGGAACGTTGACGGGAAACGCGCTCGCCCTCGCCGCAGTCAGGGCGACACTGTCCACCTGCCTGACCGAGGATGACTTCGCCCGGACCATCCCACTCGCCACGGAGTGGACTGCCGGGGTGCGAGCGACGATCGACCGTCACGGGCTTCCCTGGCATGTCCAACAGCTGGGCTCGCGGGCTGAGTACTGGTTCTCTCCCCCACCGAAGGACGGAGCCACGGCGGCGGCGGCCGTCGCCCCTGAGCTCGACGCGTTCATGCACCTCTGGGCACTCAACCGAGGCGTCCTCCTCACTCCGTTCCACAACATGGCGCTCTTCTCGCCACAGCACACGACGTCAGACGTGGACCACCACACGACCGTGTTCGCCGACGCGGTTGACGCTCTGCTCGACTAGCTCCGCTTACGGTGATCCGATGACCACCGTCAACGCCAATGAGGTCGCCCTGGGCATCGAGTCCTTCGGTGACGACGACGCACCACTCGTCCTGCTCGCGGGCGGGACGACGATGCTCTCCTGGCCCGACGCGCTGTGCGAGCGCCTCGCCGCCGGCGGGCGCCGCGTGGTGCGCTACGACCTGCGCGATAGCGGCGAGTCGACGACGACGGACCCCGAGGCGCCCGCCTACACCCTGCGCGACCTCGCCGCCGACGCGGCGGCCCTTGCCGACGCCCTCGGCGGCGGACCCGCCCACCTCGCCGGGATCGGCGTCGGCGGGATGGTCGCCCAGGTAGCCGCACTCGACCATCCGAGCGCGTTCTCGGCGCTCACCCTGGCCGGCACCCGCGCCGTCGCGCCCGGCCCGCCCGACGATGATCTCCCCGACCATGACCAGGCGACGATGAGCCGGCTGTTCGCGCATCCGATGCCCGACTGGACCGACCGCGAGGCGGTGGCGGAGTTCGCCGCCGCCGGCGCGGAGATCCTCGGCGACGACCCCGTCGCCGCACGCGCCATCGCCGCGCGCATCTGGGACCGCACGCCCGGCACCACACCCCCGGTCCAGATGGCCAACCAGATGGGCATGGTGTTCTCCAAGCTCGACTGCAAACCCCGCTGGCGCGAGCGCCTGCCCCGGATCGAGGTCCCCACACTCGTCGTCCATGGCCGCCGCGACCCGTTCTTCCCCGTCGGCAACGGCGAGGCGATCGCGCGCGAGATCCCCGGGGCGCGGCTGCTCATCCTCGACGAAGCCGCCACTGCGATCCCCGACGCGGCGGCCGACGAGGTCGCCGAGGCGATGCTCGCACTCGGCTAGAGGACGGCGCGTGCCGCGCGGCCCTCGTCGCCCGTTGCCTGGAGCAGCCGGTGTGAGGATTCGCACGCGCCGGTGGACCGCATGACTCGGGTTCATGCGGCGTCACCGGGCGCGGTCGGTTCTCGTCGTCGGGGGTGGTGGGGCGTTGCTGTTTGCCGGCGGTGCTGGTTCGTCGGTTGCCGGCGGGCTGGCGCCTGGTGGGTCGGTGCCCGGCGGCGCTGGTCTCGGTTGCGGGTGGGTCGTTGTTGGGTGGGGTGAGTCCGGTGAGGGGGTGGGTTCGTCGTGTGCCGTCGGGGTAGGTGATCGTCAGTTGGCGGGTGTCTCGATCGAGGCGGAGTTTCCAGTTGTGGGCGTGGAATTGGTGGTGATGGCGGCAGCAGACGGGGCCGAGATCGATCAGATCAGTACGGCCGTGGTGCTGGTATTCGACCAGGTGGTGTTGTTCGCAGCGGTCGAAGGGCATGTCGCAGCCGGGGAACAGACAGGTGCGATGCATCGCGCGCAGGGCGAGCTTCTGCTCCGGGGTGGCGAACCGCTTGTTGCGGCCGTGGTTCAGCACGGCGTCACCCAGCTGTTCGACGACGCCGTGTTCGTTGACGTCGGCTTCGACGATGCTGGTGGTCGGGTCGTCGAGCACCTGCGGCGAGGGTGTGGAAGGCGATCGGGGTGCCGTCGGCGTATTCGTGCACCGACCGCTCGTGGGGTCCGCTGGTCGCGGTCGTGTCGTCGCAGAGGACGATGGCTGTCACCCCGGCAACCTGGGTGCGGTTGGAGACGGGGGTGTTGCAGATCAGGTTGGTGATGGCGTCGGCGGTGATCTGCTCCCGTGTGCGTAGATCGGTGTTGTCGCCGCGGCGGGCGTGGTAGATGGCGTTCACCTCAGCGGTGATCGCTGTGTTCAACGTCTGGCCGGTCAACGGATCCCACCGGCCCGACAACCCCCACAACCCCGTCTCCAACTCGGTGAAGATCTTCGCCCGCCGTTGATGACGCTGCCGTTCCGCCCGCTGCACACCGAGATCCTCGAGCAACAACTCGACCAGATGGGTCACATACAACCGGAAGCCATGCACACTGCGGGTGGCGGCGATCGTGTCCAAGTCGGGGTGACGGCGGTAGAACTCGGCCCGCACATCCACCGCCAACTTCGCGAGTGCTTTGGCGACCACATCGGCGTAGGCGGCGGAGAGCTCACCGGAGCGGGTCGCCTCATCCATCCCGCGCCAGATTGTCGAGCACCGCACCGCGGTCCTTCTCGACCAATTCCTCCTGCGGACTAGCTGCGGCCGTCGGGGTTCAACGTCGTGTCGACGACATCGTTCACATCCACCTGACGCAACTCATCGGCACGCACGGCGACATCGGTCTTGAGGACATCACTGAGACCGCGCAGCGTGTTGGCGATCTGCTTCAACCCCGCCAACTGACCGACATCACAATGCCCCACCTCGACGTGCAGCATCGCCTCACGCACACCGGCGGCGGCGTCACCGAGAGCGGCGATACGGCTGTCGAGATCGGATGTCATGCACACCAATGATAACCGAGAAGCAACACTTGTTCTATATGCTACACGCTGACAGTTCGAAGGATTCTCAGTCTTTGAACCCGTTTTCGACCGCTGTCAGTCCGGCGGCGGGAGCACACCGGAATCTGGGTTGCGCGACGTCAGGCAGTACGGCAGCCCTGCGGGGTCGAGCATCGTCGTCCAGTACTCGTAGCGGTGGAACACCGTGGCACCGATCGTCTCGTGGGCGTCGGCGGTCATCTCGACGCTGTCGCAGGCAATGTCCAGGTGTGCCGCCGCGACGTGAGTCGGCTCGTCCGCTCGCTGGAACAAGAGGCGCAGTGGGATTTCGTCCGGTCGCTCCAGATACGAGAACTCCTTCAAGCGGGCATTCCGGTAATCCCACCCTGTGAACGCCGCCCAGAAGGCGCAGTCTTCGTCGTAGCGATCAGGAGCGAGGTCGAGGCAGAGCTGGTCGGCCAGCGATCGGGGCGCATCGCCGACCACCACGGGGCTCGGCCGCGTGCCCTCTCCGCGATGGGCGACGACGCAGAACGCGATCCCACCCGGGGAGCTGAAGACGGTGACGTCGTCGAGCTCAGTCCGCACGTGTGCCCCGAGGTCGGTCGCACGCCGCGGTCGAGCTGGCGATGTCGTCGACGTGGACGTCGAGATGGCTGCCACCCGGCCCTTCGGCGACGCGCTGCACGCGGAGGTAGGCGTCGCCATCCGGCGGGATCAGCGTGGCGAACTCGTCGTGTTCGCCACGCGTCGGCGACATCGACGACCCGGTCACGCTCGCCCAGAAGCGAACCGTTTCGTCGAAGTTCTCCCCTGGCCGATCGATGAACGCGGTCAACCATCGCACCGTCATGGAACTCACAGTAGGGAGTGTCGGCGCGTCGTGGGCGAGTGGTTCTGCGCTGGTCAGGCGAGCCGGCGCATCAACGTGCCCGTCACGCCGGGTGCAAAGGCGTGACCCGCCCTATCGACGAGCTTCAACCACTCCGAGTCCGCCGACAGGATTGCGTTGTCGGCCTCCAGCGTGGCGAGGTCGGCGGAGCCGCTGATCCAGCCGACTGCGCCGTACTCACCGAACAGGGGCGCTATGAACATCGTTGGGCTGCTCGTCAGACTCGTCGCCATCTCGGCGATCTCCACGCCGATTCCCATTCCCTCGCTGAGCGCACCATTGGCACACGTGGCGCTGACGACAGAGATGAACGGCGCGGGTGGGCCTGTCGGCTCACCGTGGATCACCTGCGAGACGACATCGCTGAACGGCCCCGAGAACAACGCGTCGCTGTCCTTCGACCACTCGTCAAAACCGTCGTCGGCCGCCAACGCGTCGCCGGCTGTGAGCAGTTCCTCGAGATTGTCAACCCGCGTCGACCACATGACAGTTCCGGTGGTCGGCGAAAATATCGAGGTCCACACGAAGACTGGTGATCCGATGATCTCCGATGCCTTGGTGCCGCCCTCGACGGCCGCTGCTAGTCCGGCACGGAACGATCCGGGATTGACACTGCGAGTACCGCGCGAAGAGATACATCTTCGCTCCCTTCTAAGCCATCCGCCCGGACGGCGTGGGTCCACTCTCGCACAGCGTCCTCGGCGCAACAATCGAAACCTCGTCACCGCGGTGAGATACCACGCGCACGCGCTCGACCTCGTCGGCAATCACGTCTGTTCTCTACGGTTGCGGTCGACGAAAGGGGGCCGATGCCTCTGCTCGATGCGAGCCACGACTTTGCCCACGATGTCGAGAGCGACTCGGCATGGAGCGAGTCGTACTACTTCAACTGCTACGACCCCGTCGTCGACGCGGGGATGTTCTCCCGCATTGGCGTCAGGCCGAACGAGGGCACGATCGACGCCGGGATGTCCGTGTGGCTCCCGGGCAACCGGATCGCGCTCGTGCACGGCATCCGCGAGCAGCACACGATGACCGACAGCGACCTGCATGTCGACGGCGTCCGCTACGAGCGCATCGAGCCGATGCGGACGTGGAGGATCACCACCGAAGCGGATGCGCGAGTTGTCGACCTGGACACGAACGATCGGCACGATGCCCGCCTCGAGCTCGACCTCACGTTCGAGTCGCTGATCCCGGCGATCGGCGCCGACGGACAAGGATCCTCGGCGAAGTCGGGCGCCGCCTCGTCGACGTCCTCGACCGTCGGCAAGGGACACTTCGAACAGGCTGGCCGCTGGTCGGGATCGATCACTTGCGAGGGTGAGCGCTGGGATATCGATCCGAGCCGCGCACGGGGCAATCGCGACAAGTCTTGGGGACCGCGACGTTGGGGCGGACCGCAAATGTGGCGCTGGTTCTCGATCAACATCGACGACGACACGCATTTCGGCGGGATCCGCATCGGCACCGATGCCGGCGACCTGCACCGAGGCTGGGTGTGGCGCGACGGGCGTGCCGCATCGATCCGCGAATGGGACGTGACGACCGAGCTCGCCGACGACGGTCTCACCCACATTGCGACGATCGTCCGCGCCACCGACAAACTCGATCGTGTCCACGAGCTGCACGCCGACGTCCTCCGCGTCTACGGCGTGCCTCACCGTCGCGGTGACCGGGCGACGATCGTCAACGAAGGCCTCGCCCGCTGGACATACGAAGGTCGCACCGGCAGCGGCATCAGCGAGTACCTCCACCAACTCGACGCCGGCGGCCGGCCACTGATCCCGATCGAGTAGGGCGACTTGGGCGACCTGCAGGCAGATCTCGAAACGGTGCTCGGCGCAACGGTCGCCGGGCTCCGCCGGCTCTCCGGTGGGGCGTCGCGGGAGACCTGGTCGTTCGACGCCGACGACCGCCCGTTGATCCTCCAACGCGACGTCCCCCGATCGGTGAAGGTCACAGGGATGGACGTCGAGGTGGCTGTCGTGCGTGCCGCCAAGGCCGCCGCTGTCCCGATCCCCTCCGTCGTGACATCCAGTGCCGATGAGCCGGACACGCCACTTGGCCCCAACTGGATGATCGTGGAACGCATCAGCGGCGAGACGCTCGCCCGGCGGATCCTCCGCGACGAGGAGTATCGCCACGCACGTTCTGTGCTCGCCGGGCAATGCGGTGACGCTCTGGCGCGAATTCACTCCATCGAGGTTGCCGCCGTGCCTGCGCTCGTCGAGGTCGACCAGCTGTCCACGATCCGCGACGCCCTCGACGCGTCCGCGCGGCCGCTCCCCGTCTTCGAGCTCGGCTATCGGTGGCTCGAGCAGCACCGGCAAGAACGCGGTCGGCGCACGGTGGTGCACGGCGACTTTCGCAACGGCAACATCGTCGTCGGCCCCGACGGCCTGCGTGCGGTCCTCGACTGGGAGCTCGCCCACCTCGGCGACCCGCTCGAGGATCTCGGCTGGATCTGCGTCCGTGCGTGGCGCTTCGGCGGCCGTCCCCGCGTCGGCGGTTTCGGCTCCGTCGACGATCTGGTCGGCGCATACGAAGCGGTAGTGGGCGAGGGTGTCGATCGAGAGGCCCTGCGGTGGTGGGAGCTGCTCGGCACGATCAGGTGGGGCATCATCTGCCAGGCCCAGGCCAACACGCACCTCACGGGTCAGGTGCGTTCCGTGGAGCTCGCTGCCATCGGTCGGCGGGTGTGTGAGGTCGAGCACGACGTGCTCGAATTGCTGACGTGAGCACCGACGAGTTCCACGACGCGCCGACGGCGGCCGAGCTCGTCGAGGCGGTCCGCGAGTTTCTCGAGAACGACGTCATGTCGAGCACCGAGGGTCGCGTCCAGTTCCACGCCCGCGTTGCCGCACGGGTGCTGGCGATGGTCGAGCGCGAGCTCGCCGCGGGCTCGACGCCCGCCTGTGCTCACGCCGCGCGTCTGGCGGATCTGGGCGTCGCATCCGACACCGAGCTCGTCGCCGCGATCCGCGCCGGCGAGCTCGACGATCGATGGGACGATGTGGTGGAAGCGATGCGACTCACCGTGGCCGACAAGCTTGCCGTTGCCAACCCCACGTATGCCGACGACCGCTGATCACGCCGCGACGGCGGCGAGATATCGATCGAACGACTCGTCGACTGCGGCGCGTGCGTCGCCGATGATGTTCCGACCCCACGTGTAGCCGTACACGTTCTCGAACGCGTAACCCTCGAGCCGCTCGCGCATGCTCCGCACATCGCTCGTGCGCATCGGGATGAAGTTCGGATAGCTGTACATGAACGTGGCGTGGCGCCGATCGGCGACGACCTGTACGGCGTCGCCGGGCAGCAACACGCCGGCTCCATCGGCACCGCCCTGCCAGTGGATCCCCGTACTGCCCGGGAAATGACCGCCACACCTGATCAGCGTCACGTCGTCGGACAACGAATTCACGTCGCCGCTCCAGAACGCGACCCGCGGCGAGGAGCGAAGCACCCACTCCCGGTCGGCCTCGTGAACGAGGATCGGGACGTCGCCCAAAGCCTCACTCCATTCGACCATCGACGAGTAGAAGTGGGGATGGGAGATGGCGATCACGTCGACACCGCCGCGCAGTTGGAGCGCGCTGACTCCTTCCTCGGTCACCAGGCTGACGCACTCCCACAGGATGTTTCCGCCGTCGGTACGGAGGTGGAAGGCGCGCTGGTCGATCCCGAAGCCGGGCGACATCCCGATGCCGAGCAGGCCGTCGTCGTCCTCGATCCGCTGTTGGTACTTGTCGCCCAATGCTTCGTGGGTGGTCCACGTCTGACCGTTCCACCCGACGTACTGCCGTTCGTCGGTGCAGATGGCGCATTCGCTCGGTGGCGTGGGTGTCTCGTCGTGCTGGGTCCCACACGTCTCGCAGATGAACAGGGGCATCTCGCTCAGCCTTTCGTGCCGGGATTGCCACCGTACCGGTGCCGCCCGTGGCGCAGAAGGTCCAATTCGGAGCGGCTGCGCTGCCCGAGCGGTGACCAAGTCGACAACCGCCCTGTCCGCCGGATGGGCCTCGAGCCATGTCGGCACGGGACGACTTTGCCATCCCGCTGCACGTGATCACGGATCACCCGCAGAGCAAACCGCCGACCGGGCTCATCCGGCAAAACGTCGGAGGGCCTCGATGTCGACGACCACGATCGAACGGCGGGCGGTGGTGATCAGTCCTCGCGACCGCAGCGTGCTCAGGGCTCGTCCGACCGACTTCGGAGAGGCGGCGACGAGGCCGGCGAGATCGCTCTGACTCAGACCATCTCCCACCAGCAACCCGCCGTCAACCGCTAGACCGTCGCGCTCGGCTTGCTCCACGAGCACACGGGCGACGCGATGAAGCGAGTCGTAGCCGGCCGCATCCGAGTGGCGCGCCGTGGCTTCGCGTAAGCGCACGGCGAGCGATCGCATGAGGCTGAAGCTGACCTGCGGCCGGGAAGACACGAAGGACAGGAACTCGGCGGCCGGGATCGACTGCACGGTGACATCGTCGAGGGCGATGACCGACGCCGCCCTCGGGGCGTCGGAGCCAGCCAGCGCATTGAGCTCGCCCACGAGCTCACCCGCAGTGCGGACAGCGACGAGCGACTCGCGACCATCGTCGTTCGTGCGCACGATCTTCAGCCGTCCTTCGAGCAGCACGAGCACGTGGTCGCTGCGGTCGCCCTCGAGGATCACGTACGCGCCGCGTTGATGGCGACGCACCACACCGAGATCACGAAGCGTTCTGCGATCGTCTTGTGTGAGCCCGTCGAAGACGCCCACGGCCACCGCCGAACCGTAGCGCCCCGGTGTCCGCACACGTGCGACGTGGACAAATGTCCCGTTCGCAAGCGCTCCAACGGCCGAACTGCCCGCGCCGATTTCCCGCACGATGCGTACAGATCACCTGCTGCAAGGCGCAGCCGGAACAGGAGCGAAGACGATGAACTTCTACAACCCATACCTCTACGAGCTCGTTCGACACGACATGCGTCACCGGGAGCAGGAGGCGGCGGAACACAGGCTGGCCGTAGCAATGCGACCGCACCGCCGGATCCGCCTGCTGCACATCCTTGGTCGCATTGCGCCCGAGCCGAGCAGCGTGAACCGACAGGTTCCTCCCCGTATCGCCGCCGTCTGACGGCGCCCGTCGGGCGGGATGCGAGTGGTCCGTGAGGGCCTCCCCCGACACGGACCGCTCGCCCATCCCGCCGAATGCCTGCGGACCACGCAGGCAAGAGATCCCCGCAACAACACGACCGGGCCGATGGCCCGGACAACACCACCAAGGAGTACATCATGAACACGACCGTCGGAAGTCGCCGAGCGCGGCTTGTCCGTAACACCATTGCCGGCCTGGCGCTCGTCGCCACCGTCGGCACACTCGCCGCATGCGGCAACGAATCGAGCGATGCGCCAACGCAGTCGCCAACCGCTCGGGCCGTCGCCGCCGCTCAGGGTAGCGACCGCCATCTCGAGCTGAAGGCTGCCGAGGTCTTCCGCGCCGAGCAGCAGCAGGCTGCTCACGGCAGTGACCGTCACCTCGAGCTGAGGGCCGGCGAGATCTTCCGCAGCGTCGAGCGTCGCCAGGCTGTCGGTGTGTACAAGATCCCCAACGTCGAGCGTCGCCCGGCCACCGGTGTGTACACGATCCCCACCGTCGCCCGCCGCCAGCAGGTGTCCTACGGCAGCGACCGTCACCTCGAGCAACTGGCGAAGGACGTTGCCGCCAGGGCCCAATGGGCACGCCGCACTGGCGGGTGACACGCACCCACGCTGACCGACAATGCCATGAGCATTCGCCAGAGGACCCCAGGGAGTAACCCTGGGGTCCTCTCGCGTCGCTCGATCGCTCGCTCAGAGTCGAACGCCGCTCTGGGCGAACGTCGTCGTGATGATCCGTGTTGCCGACCGCGTCGGTGACCGCAGCGTCCGGCGTGTACTCGGCAGTGCCCGTCCCAGCTGGCGGAGAGCGTTGGACCCGCTCGTGCGGGCGCCGATGTGCACGGTCAGAACACGTGACAACGCCGTCCACGTGGCGCTCAGTGGGCGAGCGCCTCTTCCTGCTCGTAGTCGTAGGGCATCCTCATCGGAAGAGCCCGCTCGAGCGCGGTCGGTTCGTGCACCGGGGACGGCAGCAGAGCCGGACGTCGACTCACCGGAGCGACCGCGGCGCGTCGTTCCGGCGGGTGCTGCCGCTTGCGCTGCGACGGCACGCCACCCGGCTCCGGCACCGCGGCGAGACGCCGCTGCTGAGCCGGCTGCGGGTGGCGCTGGCCCCCCGGCGCCGTTCGCCGCTGAGGTCCTCGACTGGCCAGCCGTTGCCCCCGTCGGCGCCCGTTGAATACGGCGAGTGCGAGCAGCGCCACGGGGATCACGGCGAGCAGCGCGGTCGATCGAGAACCGCCCGAGTCGTCGACGGTGCTCGTGTCCACGGAAGCAACTTGCACGCCCGCCGGCGCCTCGACGGCCACCTCGGGTTCTGCCGGAGTCGTCGCCGCCGGCTCTTGCACCGGTTCGGCCGGCTTCTCCGACTCGGCCAGTTCGTGAAGTCCGAGTGCCGCTGCCGTCTGGGCGTCGACCGCGCCGTTGACCGTCAGTCCCTGCTCCTCCTGGAACTCCGAGACTGCGGCCGCCGTCTGCTGGCCGTACACGCCATCAGCGCCGCCGACGGAGTTCACGCCGGCGTCGAGCAGCGCCTCCTGAGCCTCTGCGATCGTGTTCCCCGAGTCGCCCGTCTCGAGCGTCACCCACAGCGGATTCGCCGGAGTCACGTCCTGCCCGGCGAGAACCTTGTCTGCCGTGTTGGCGAGGAACGTCGTGATCGCCCGCACACCGTCGATGGTGAGGTGCACGCCGTCGTACTCGAACCACTCGTCGTGGCCCGCCGAGTACGACGACCAGTCGGCGATCTGCAGGTATCCGTCGTACTCATCCGCCTTCTGGTACAGATCGCGATTCGACTCACGGTACGAGTTTCCGTTCGCCTGGTGCATCGGCTCCTCGTAACTCACGCCGGACGTCCGCAGCGAGAGCCAGACGACGTGAGGGATGTCCTGGCTACGAGCTTCGGCGACGACCGAGTCGACGGCATCGTCGAACATGTAGCGCGAGTCGTTGTAACCCATCATGACGAACAGCACGTCGCCCCACTCGCCCGAGAGTCGTTGCAGCGCCCCGTACGCGTTCTCGGCGCGGTAATCCTCCCGACTCCAGCACGACGTCTCGATCGTGCGCCGGCACGATTCGGCGTCGAACACGAAGTTGTACCGCTCGAGGTCGCCGTAGGTGTCGTACCAACGAACGCCCGAGAGGGTCGAGTCACCGACGATGCCGATCGAGGCGGCGTCGGGGCCGGCGTCGTCGTAATAGACAGTGGTGGCGGCACTGGCGTGGCCGGCGAACGTGACGATGCCGACGCAGGCGACAACACCAAGGATCGCGGCCCGTGCCCGGAGGCGAAGACGGCACTGGACGTTCGAAGAGGACATTGCGGCGAGGTTTCGTGTGCCCGAGCCGGCACAGCCGGGCTGCGCAGATGGTAGCGAGCGAACAGCCCGAGTCTCTACCACGGCGGCATTCCTGAGGCACGGTGGAGGCGACGCACATTCCACCTGTACCCGTGTCACAATCAGTGCCCCGGCACGGCGTGGGCTAGACGGAGTGCCGGGGCGTGACACCGGACGTTGGACGGATCCAGTGCCGATCGGCACATTACAGGATGATGACAACGTCGCGCACGTAAATCCTGGTTCCGGTGCGGACGACGAGCACGCACTTTGCCTCGAAGTCCGGCCTGACGCCAAAGAGCGCTGGGGTTTCGGAGTGGAGCTGAGGGGAATTGAACCCCTGACCTCTTCCATGCCATGGAAGCGCTCTGCCAACTGAGCTACAGCCCCGATCGGTTCTCGAACGATATCAACCGAGGGAGGTGAATCAACGCGCCTCAGCGGCGTCGAGTTGGGTCACGAGGCGCTTCGGAGCGGTGTTGCGGTATGAGTCCTCGACCAGTTCGGCGACCTCCTTCCAGTCCGGCTCGGCTGCCCGGAAGTTGAGGCCGATCCACCCGGACGGGCCGTAGTAGGCGGGCACGAAGAAGCGCTTGTCCTCGAGAAGGGCATGCCGCTCGTCGGACTCGGGGACGAAGAGCACCGACTGGGCGAAATCGTCGGCGTAGTGATCCCCCTTGACCACGCCGCCGAACACGGCGAACACCTTCTTCGTGAAGAAGTTGGGGTGACCGTGGGAGAGCTTCTCTTGTGCCTCCGGCAGGGCGAGGCAGATCTCGCGCAGCCTGGCGAGGAACGGATCGTCGTCGTCGAAACGAGGCGGGTGCGACATCACCTCAACCGTAGGACGCCGACCTCACCGACTCAGCGGTCGTTCGCCCGTTCACCGTCCCAGGCGATGGCGGGCACATCTCGGTAGAGCCGCTCGATGTCGTAGAACTCGCGGATCTCGTCGAGGAAGACGTGGACGACGACATCGCCGTAGTCGACCAGCACCCATTGCTGCTCGCCGGCCCCTTCGGTGCGACGCGGCGAGCGACCGGTGTCGATGCGCACCCGTTCCGCGATGTCGTCGACGAGCGTCCGCACGAGGCGCCGGTTGGAGGCGCTGGCGATCACGAAGTACTCGGTGATGGCCAGGACGTCGCCGACTTGGAGGACCACGATGTCGACGCCGTGCTTCTCGTCAGCCGCTCGCGCTGCGGTGAGGGCGACGGTCAAAGCTTCTGCATCGGTAGGACTCGGCATGGTGGTCAGTCCCCAGTTTGGCCGATCTTGTCGAGCTCACGCAGAAAACTCTCGCCAAGGGTCACGATCAGATCGACCCCCCGCAGCTCGTAATCCGTCGATACGACCGTGGCATCCCCGAACAGTTGCGTGCCGACGTCTTCGGCGAGCTGCTCGTTGCCGGTCGTGACGACCTCGAGACGGGTGACGGCGGGCGCGTCGCCCTCGCCGGTGGAGACGGACACCACGTTCGTCTGCACCACGATCAAGCGATCGATGGCCGTCGCTGCCACGTCCGCGACCGTGCCGTCCTTGATCGATCCGGCTGGGAAGCGGGCGACGAGGCGGATGTTGATCGACGCCGCCGGCGCAGCGACCTGCCGCGGCGAGATTTGCCCGAACACGATCAGCACGTCGGACCGATCGACGCCGACGAGATGCTCGTCGCCCTGGATCCGGTGAACACGCAGGCCTCTCGCCTTCACGGCGCCGCCATAGAGCGACCTCAACACCTTCGCCGTCGCCGGACGCGCCGACTCCGGCAACTCGACCGTTCCCTGCACACCGTCGCCGATGCCGTCGACGACACCGCGCCAGACGGCGACGTCGTTCTCGTCCACGGTGGGTGGATTTGCGCCGGTCACGTCGTCGTCGACCCGCGCGGCGAGCGCTGCCGCGGCGTCTTCCCGGGTCATCGTCCGCTCGCCTTGCGGGAATTGGATCCTGCCGCTGACGCCAACACCGTCGACGACATCTGCGGGAAGATCGACCTCGAGCTCGCCGACGTCGGGCAACAGTCGGGCGAGTTCCTTCTCGTCGACGACCATCACATTGTCGAAGGACACGCCGAGCACCGCTCCTGCGGCGGTGTTCAACGAATCGGTCTTCCCGTCGAACTGCGACGCCAGCGACACCTGCTGGCCATCGGCTGTCATCGCTGCGTTCGTGGGGATGCTGACGATGCTGCCTCCCACTCGGCCCGGCGCGTTGGTGAACACCGCGACCGAGGCCAGCTCGCCATGCTCGTCCACCACGCCCACGAGCAGGTTCGGCGTGGACGGGAGGCTGCGCACCGGTCGTGCTGGCCCGGCCGCGTTTTTACCGTCGGTCGAGTCGGTACAAGGCGGTGGCCCCGACGACTCCGGCGGCGACCACGGTGGCGAACGCCAGCAACGTCGCCAGAAGTGCTCGCCGAGTGACCTGTCGTCGCCGGTCTGCTCTCGCTGTCACGCCGGTCGACCCCGACCGGACTCGTCGCGGTACAGGCCACGGGCGGCGATCACCTCGAGCACGGGCTCCGTGACGAGGTAGTCGAGCGGACGGCCGTCGGCGGATCGGGCACGGAGATCGGTGCTCGACACCTCGAGGCGGGGAACCTCGACATGGATCCAGTCGACTGCGTCGTCGAGCTGCACCGGATCACCGGGGCGATCGACGACGACGAGCGTCGATTGGGCCACCACTTCGTCGTACCGTTCCCAGGTGGCGAGCGTGGCAGCCGCGTCGTCGCCGACGATCGTGAAGAGCTCGGCATCCGGGTACTCACCCGCCAGCAGCTTCAACGTGTCGGCCGTGTAGCTGTTGCCACCCGTATCGATCTCGAGCCGACCGGGTACGAGTCCGGTGACATCGGCAACCGCCGCTTCGACCATGGCGAGACGGTCGAGCGCAGGAGTGATCTCGCGTGTCCCTTCCTTCTGCCAGGGAACACTGGCCACCATCAACACCACTACGTCGAGAGACAGTGCATGCCGCACGTTGACGGCGGTGACCAGATGGCCGACGTGCGGTGGGTCGAACGTACCGCCGAACAGCCCGACCCTGGCGATCGCACGGAGATCGTTTGGAGCCTGTCGATCGCGGCGCACAATCGGCCAGTCTACGTGGGAAAACACGCGGTCAAGCAGGCACGATCGAGCTCGCGCCTTGACACGATTGATACGATGGTCTTCCCGTCCACCCTCGGGCGGACCGCGATTTTTCGCATCCCTACCAGGCGGGCGCTCCGAACTCTATATGACCCCCCAGATGTGCATTGCCATCCCGGCCTGGTGACGCGCTTCCTACCTGCATGTGACTGGTGAAACCCCTTGCGACCGGAAGAAAATCGACACACGAACGGTTGTACAACTCATCATGAATGATTCCATCGGTCTCTACCTGAACGATATCGGCAAAGTGCCGCTTCTCACCGCAGAAGACGAGCGCGAGCTCTCGCGCATCATCGAAGCCGGCCGCGAGGCCCAGGAGCAGCTCGACGCCGGTAAAAAGGGTGCCGATCTGAAGGCCGCGGTGGCTTCCGCCGCCGACGCCAAGGACCGGTTCATCCGGTCGAACCTCCGTCTCGTGGTGAGCATCGCTCGTCGCTACCCCCTCCCCCAGGGCATGGACCTGCTCGACCTGATCCAGGAAGGAAACCTGGGTCTCGAGCATGCCGTCGACAAGTTCGACTGGCGGCGCGGCTTCAAGTTCTCCACATACGCCACGTTCTGGATCCGCCAGGCCATCGGCCGGGCGCTCGACCAGAAGGCCAGCCTGATCCGCATCCCGGGCGACCGCTCGGCGAGCCTGCGGGCCGCGCTGCGCCAGGCGTCTGGCGATGGCGAAACCCTCGATCAAACCAACGCCGAGCTCCACCGGCTCACCACGCCGGTGTCGCTCGACAAGACCGTTGGCGACGACGGCGACGCCACGCTCGGCGACCTCATGGCCAACGGAGAAGGCACACCTGAAGACCACGTCATGACGTTGGTCGACAGCGACCTGCTCGACGAGCTGCTCTCCACGCTCGACGATCGGGCTCGGTTCGCCGTCGAGGCCCGTTTCGGCCTCGTCGACGGCGAGCGCAAGAGCTTCCGTGAAGTCGGCGAGAGCCTTGGTGTCACCGCCGAGGCGGCCCGCCGCCTCGTCAGTCGCGCCGTCGCCGGACTGCGTGACGACGCCGAGCGCATCCTCGCTGTCTGAGCTGCTGTAACTCGATTCGCAACCAAGCTTGTCGACGGTGCCCGCCGGTCCATCCGGCGGGCACCGTCGCGCCCTCGACCCATCAGCAGTTCCCGTGATGAGTGCGATCTGTAGCCTGTTGCCATGACCACGGCATGGAGCCCCGCCTCGTGGCAGGCGCGGCACGCCAACCAGCAGCCCGAGTGGCCCGACTCGGCGCGGCTCGATCTCGCCCTGAAGCAGATCGAGGCGTTGCCACCGCTCGTGTTCGCCGGCGAAGCGCGCTCGCTCCAGCAGTCGCTCGGCCTCGTCGCCAACGGCGAGGCGTTCCTGCTCCAGGCGGGTGATTGCGCCGAGAGCTTCGAGGACTTCTCCGCCACGAGCATCCGTGAGAAGCTGCGCGTGATTCTCCAGATGGCGGTCATCCTCACGTATTCGATGGGCGTTCCGGTCGTCAAGGTGGGCCGGATGGCGGGGCAGTTCGCCAAGCCCCGTTCCCAAGCCACCGAACGTGTCGGCGACGACGACATCCCCTCGTTCCGCGGTCACATCGTCAACGACCCCGCTCCCAATCCCGAGGCACGGATCCCCAACCCGGAACGTTTGGTGCAGGCGTACCACCAGTCGGCGTCGACGCTCAACCTGCTGCGGGCATTCACCAAGGGCGGTTTCGCCGATCTCAACCGGGTGCACATGTGGACCCAGGAGTTCGTCGCCGTCAGCCCCGAGGGACGCCGTTACCAGCGCATGGCGACGGAGATCGATCGGGCGATGCGGTTCATGCGCGCCTGCGGCATCGACACCGAGTCGAACCCCAACCTCAACACCGTCGATATCTTCACCAGCCATGAAGCGCTCCTCCTCGGCTACGAGGAGGCGCTCACGCGGCAGGACTCGCTCACAGGCAGCTGGTACGACTGCTCGGCGCACATGCTGTGGATCGGCGAGCGGACGCGCACCCTCGACGGCGCTCACGTCGAGTTCTTGCGCGGTGTCGGCAACCCGGTCGGCTGCAAGATCGGGCCGGGTACCCCGGCCGACTACGTGCTCGACCTGTGCGAAGCGCTCAACCCCGACCGCATCCCGGGCAGGCTCACGTTGATCACGCGCATGGGCGCCGCGACCGTCGAAGAGGGACTCCGTCCGCTCCTCCGCGCCGTCGCCGACTCCGGTCATCCGGTCGTGTGGACCTGCGACCCGATGCATGCCAACACGTTCAGTACGCCGAACGGTCGCAAGACCCGGCACTTCGACGACATCCTCGGCGAGATCGCTGGGTTCGTCCGCGCCCACCGAGCGGAGGGCACCTGGCCCGGTGGCATCCACGTCGAGCTCACCGGCGACGACGTCACCGAGTGCCTCGGAGGGGCGGAGGCGTTGTCCGAGGACGAGCTCGACCATCGCTACGAGACCGTGTGCGATCCGCGCCTCAACGCCCGGCAAAGTGTCGACCTCGCCTTCCGGGTCGCCGAGCTGATCACCACTGTCATCCACTGAGCCTTCAGGTGGGTGCTCTCGACCTCACCAGCTCGTGGCCGGTGCCCACCGTTGCCGCGGCGATCATCGACGCCGAGGGGCAGGTGCTCGACTCGGTCGGCCCTGACATCTCACGAGTTTCGTCTCGCCTCGCTGGCCAAGGTGGTCAGTTCGTGGGCGGTGCTGATCGCCGTCGAGGAAGGCACCCTGCGCCTCGAGCAGCCCGTTGGCCAACCTGGTTGCACGCTCGAGCATCTGCTCGCCCACGCGGGCGGGTACCCCTTCGAGGGTGCGGAACCGATCTCGCGGCCGGAGAAGCGCCGCATCTATTCCAACACCGGCATCGAGATGGCCGCCGACGCGCTGGCCGCAGCGAGCGGATCGACGTTCGACGAGTACCTCACCGAAGGAGTGCTCGGGCCGCTCGGCATGACCGGCACGGAACTGCGCGGCTCGCCGGCGCACGCGATGTGGAGCACCGTCGACGACCTCGCTTCGTTCCTCGCCGAACTGCAACGACCACGGTTGATCACCGCCGCCACGGCAACCCTCGCCACCACGCCCCACTATCCCAAGTTGGCCGGTATCGTTCCAGGAATGGGTCGATTCGATCCGTGCCCGTGGGGACTGGGGATGGAGATCCGAGGGGAAAAGTCTCCGCATTGGACTGGGCACACCAACAGTCCCGCAACGTTCGGCCATTTCGGCGGCGCAGGAACGATGATGTGGGTGGATCCCGAAGCCGGCGGAGCGCTGGTGGCGCTCACCGACCTCGCCTTCGACGATTGGGCGAGCGAGGCTCGAGCGGGGTGGTCGGCATTGTCCGATGCCGTGGTGGAGGAGTTGTCGACGAGATGACCTACCTGCCCGGTGATCGAGTGCGGTGGTCGTGCGAAGGCGACGACGGCTTCCCACTCGTGCGGTACGGCTTCATCGGCGCCGATCCGATGCCGACGGGGCAAGTGCAAGTGGTCTTCGACGACGAGCTGGGTGGGCAGATCGTGCCCATGCTCAATCTCGAACCTGTCACCATCGGCTCCGTCGAACTGTGTCTCCACGGTGGCGACCTCGTGGAGGATCCGGCACTACGGCAGGGCCTCGTCCGCCTGTGGCAAGCCGAAGCCGAATCAGCCGGCCTCGATGTGCGCGGGCTGCGAGGGCTCGGCACCGGCCTGCGCGATTCGAGCTGCAGCTGGGCGCTCGCCGAGATCGCCAACGGCACGGGCACGTACGTCGTCCGGGCGTGGCAGAACTTGAACGAGCCGTCGATGATCCGCGTCCGTGCCGACCGGCACCCCAGCCGCTGACCGTCGGGCGGCGAGCCGGGTAGACGAGCGAGTCCGCGAGCTTCAGCTCATGCGCTCGATGATCATCGCCATGCCCTGACCGCCACCGACACACATCGTCTCCAGACCGAACTGCTTGTCCTCGGTCTGCAGGTTGTGGATCAGCGTGGTCATGATGCGGGCGCCCGTCATCCCGAACGGGTGACCGAGGGCGATCGCGCCGCCGTTGATGTTGAGCTTGTCGTAGTCGATCTTGAGGTGCTTCGCCGACGGCAGCACTTGCGCGGCGAAAGCCTCGTTGATCTCGACGAGATCGATGTCCTCGATCGTCATGTCCGCCCGGGCCAGCGCCTGGCGGCTGGCCTCGATCGGCCCGAGACCCATGATCTCCGGATTGAGCCCGGTGACACCAGAGGAGACGATGCGGGCGAGTGGCGTGAGGCCGAGCTCGGCGGCCTTGGTGTCGCTCATCACGAGTACCGCCGCGGCGCCGTCGTTGAGTGGGCAAGCGTTGCCTGCGGTGACTTTGCCGTCGGGTCGGAAGACGGGCGAGAGCGAGGCCAACTTCTCGAGCGTGGTGCCGGCCCGCGGCCCATCGTCCTTCGAGACGACGGTTCCGTCGGGCAACGTGAGCGGGGTGATCTCGTCGGCGAAGAACCCGTTCTCCACGGCCGCGACGGCACGATCCTGGCTGCGCTTGCCCCACTCGTCCATCTCCTCCCGAGTGACACCCTCCGCCTCGACAACGTTCTCGGCGGTCTGGCCCATGGCGACATAGGCGTCGGGAAGGCCAGTCGGCGGCGTCCACGGTGGCTGTCCACCCTGGGCACGCAGCTGCGTGCGCGCCCCCGCCTCCTTGAACAGCGGATTGGGAGCCGTGTCGGCGGCGCCGTAGCCGTACCGGCTCACGGCTTCGACGCCGGCGGCGATGAAGCAGTCGCCCTCGCCAGCCCTGATCGCGTGAGCGGCCATGCGGATCGTTTGCAGGCTGGACGAGCAGTAGCGGTTCACCGTGACACCGGGGACGTCGTCGAGACCGGCGAGCAGCGCCACGATACGGCCCAGGTTGAAACCCGCCTCGCCGGCAGGTTGGCCGTTGCCCATGATGAGGTCCTCGATGTCTCCGGTCTGCACGACGGGCACCTTGGCCAGGAGCGCTTTCACGATCTGGGCCGACATGTCATCGGGTCGCAGGTCGACGAGCGAACCCTTTCCTGCGCGCCCGATCGGGCTGCGAGCGGTGGCGACGATCACGGCTTCGGTCATGGGTTCACGATAGGTCCACCTACCAGCCGGTAACCAATCCGGGTTGGCAGGCCGACTGCGAGTTCCCCAAATGTCCCGACCTACGCTACGCAGATGGTCACGCCCCTTCCCGACACAGTGCCGCTGGACGAGATCGACCTGTCCGACTTCGAGAACTTCTGGACCGCACCCCGCCCGTATCGAGAGGGCGCCTTCCGCACCCTGCGCGACACACCCGGCCTCCCGTTCTACGAAGAGCGCGCCTTCGAGAACAGCCCGCTCGAGCCGGGCCCCGGCTACTACGCGGTGATGCGCCACGACGACGTCTGGACCGTGAGTCGCAACCCGACACTGTTCTGCTCCGGCCAGGGATCGAACATCGCCGACATGAACCAGGAGCTGAACGAGTTCTTCGGCTCGATCATCAACATGGACGACCCGCGCCACTTTCGCCTGCGCTCGCTTGTTTCGAAGGGCTTCACGCCGACCGCGGTGGCGAGGGTCAACGAGGCCGTCGGCACGCGAGCAACGGCCATCGTCGACCGTCTCCTCGATCGGCATCCCGATGGGCAGTGCGACTTCGTCGAGGAGATCGCCGCTCCGCTGCCACTGGAGATCATCTGCGACATGATGGGCGTTCCGCTGGAGGACACGGAGAAGGTGTTCCACTGGACGAACGTGATCCTCGGCGTCGGCGACCCCGACTTCGGGATGGACTACAACGACCTGATCACCGCCGCGCTCGAGATCTTCGCCTACGCCCAGGCGATGGGAGAGGACCGTCGCGCCAACCCTCGCGACGACATCACGTCGATCCTGATGTCCGCCGAGGTCGACGGCGAGCAGCTCACCGCGCAGGAGTTCGGCTCGTTCTTCATTCTCCTCGTCGTGGCCGGCAACGAGACGACCCGCAATGCGATCTCTCACGGCATGAAGGCGCTGACCGACTTCCCGGCGCAGCGTGAGACCTGGTTCAACGACTTCGAGACCCACACGAAGACCGCTGTCGAGGAGATCGTGCGCTGGGCGACGCCTGTCATCCACTTCCGCCGCACGGCGACGGAGGACACCATTCTCGGTGGGCACGAATTGAAGGCCGGCGACAAGGTGGTGATGTTCTACTCCTCGGCCAATCGCGACGAGCGTGCCTACGACGACCCGTACACGTTCGATGTCACCCGCGCGATTCAGCCACAGCAGGTGGGGTTCGGAGCGGGCGGTCCGCACTTCTGCCTCGGCGCCAACCTCGCCCGGCGGGAGATCACGTGTCATGTTCGACGAGATCCGGCGGCGTCTGCCCAACCTCCGCATCACCGGCGAACCCGCCTATCTGCAGAGCATGTTCATCAACGGCATCAAGCGCATGCCGTGCGCCTGGACCTAGTGCCGCATCAGGCGAAGTTTGCCATGTGCTGCCGCACTACCGCCCGGCCTCTTCCTCCGGATTGAGTGTGTGCCGCTGGGCTTCGACCAACTGGGCAACGGCGGCGTTGCCAGCCTGCTGTTGGAGGTCGAGCAGCGGATGTGTCGACCCTTCGTCGTCCTGACGTTGCACACGCGGCCGGCGTGCGGCGGCCGTCCGTTCGTCGTGGTCGTGTCGTGCCATGGGTGTTACCTCATCCGTTGGGTCGGTTCGAAGGCTCCGGTGCGCTGTGGATACTCATCGGCGGTCATCGGCGGGTACAGCCACACTGCTTCGTAACCGAGCCCGGCGCCGTCGAACACCGTGAGTCCGCGATCCAAGTGACATCGCTGGTCGCTGCCGGGCATCGGCCCACGGCCGTGCTCGAGGATCGCGTCCGGTTCGCCGAGCGCCTCGATGACGGACGCCCACGACGGGGCGGCGTTTGGCGCGCTGAGCTCCACCAGTGCCAGCTCGCCGTCGACCTCCCAGCGGAACCGCACCGGGTACGGCTGGTCGGCCACCTTCACCACGGTCTGCCGCAACGGATGACCGCGCAGTTGTGCCGATCCGGTGGTCAGCTCCGCACCGAGCGCGGCGCCGACGACTTCCGGTGTGAGCCCGGCCGTCCACCACCACCGGTCGAACTTGCCGGCCAACGCATCGACGAGCGCTTCCACGGTCATCGCGGCAGCTTTCCTCCACCCAGCACCGCCGTGTCGCCGCGGAAGTACGCCGCCCGCATGTTGGCGATACCGATCTCCTGCTCGATCTGCTGCGCCTCGGCCAGCTGGGCGTAGTGGCCTGGCGCGCCGCCAACTGCTCCCATGTCGAGGTCGGGGTCGCTGGCCCCCTGGATGCGCTGGCGGAACGGTCGGTTGGCAGCGACCTCGTTGGGGTACAACGAGCGCCACGTCTGCAATGTGAAGAGGTCGGTGAAGCCCTCCTGGAACGTCGTCTGGTGATGCGAGTCCTTCAGCCCTCGATACCACGTCTTGTAGGTGGCGTTCTCAGTGGTGTGCAGGTACTCGTGGATCATCGTCTTGAACAACCCCCAGTAGATGCCACGCGTCTCGCGCTTGGTGGCTCCCTCGCGAGCGGCGACCGACACCGTGCCCCGCGTCTGCACTCCCGGCCACATGCGATCGATGATCAACAGCCGCCGCGTGCGTTCCGCCGTGGCCATCCCCAATCCGCGCCACCGCTGCTCGGTCGGCGGCGGTGGCGGGAGCCGTACGGCCGGAATAGTGGTCGATCACGCGTTTCTCGATCACCTGTGCCGCTGCCGGGTCCTCGAAAGCGTGATGGGCCTCCTTGGCGGCGTTGATGGCGGGCTCTGTACCGCTGCCCTCGTTCACGAACCAACGGGCCATGTCGAAGGCGGAACCGACGATCGTGCCGCGGTCTTCGAGGTTGCCGGCCGCGAACGTGAGGGAGGGGGCCGGTTTCGACCCGTAGTCGCCGAAGAGGGCGTCGACACGAGTCTTGGCCTCGGTGGCGATGCCCTCGATGTGCCCTCCGGCGCTGGTGTCGAGAGACTTGCGCTTGTCCATCGGGTTCGCCCACCGCCAGGAGTCGAGCATCGCGCCGTGGAGGGCGACGATGAGGTCGGCGTAGTAACCCGCAGGGATGAACGCCGGCGGGGGCAAGCCGGCGGCGGCAGCGGCGGCACGGGCATGGGCCACCGCAGGTGGGGTGAGGATCGCCTCGATCCGCGTCTCGCGGGCTGGCGTCGACGCGGTGACGCCGGCCTTCTTCGGGTCGGCGAACTCGGCCTCGAACTGGGCCAGACGACCACGTGCCGGTAGGAGCAGCGCCGGCGTGCCGCCGGGAGGGTTGCGCCGCAAGACCGTGCCAATGGCGATGAAGCTGCCCACTCTCGTCTCGAGCACTGCCCGCAAACGATCCTCGGGCATGTTCGCCGCGACGACGAGTCCCATCACCGCTTCGGCCGAGTGATCGAACAGGTCAACGAGGCGATTCCCGAGCGCTGCGTTGGTTCGGGCGCCCTCGAGGATGCCGACCACCCGGCCGGCGTCGGCGTTGTTGAGCAGGTTGGCCCTGGCGAGCGCAGCTTCGAACCGGTCGACGTCGCCACGCATCTGGCTGATGAGGTGCGTCTGGCGGTCGGCCGACCACCCGCTCAGCCGAGCAGCCGCCCGCGCCATTTCCGCCGCTCCGCCTGGGGCGCCCGTCAGGAGCCGCCGCAACCAGGACAGCGCGTCGCCCCGGCTCTCCCGCTGGATGAAGACGGTGGCGGCTCGATTGCCGGCGGCGAAGTTCACGGCGGGTGGCACGCGCGCCGAGCGAGGCGCAGAGTCGACGTGCGATGGCGATGTGCGCACCACGCGCTTGCTGGCGGCGCGTCGCAGCCGCAACCTCTCGGGCACGACGTGAATCTAGAACCACGACGACGTCAGCATCCACGGTCCCGGGCGGGTCTGCCCATTCGCCGCACCCGTGTGCCCGATGGGGCATCCGAAGAACTCCCGGGGCGAGTCTAAGGAACGAGCGACTTGCTCCGCGAGTCGGAGCCGGGCCCAGAGGTGTCCACCACCACGAGCTGGGTGAGACGCCGAAGCGAAGCGGAGGCGGCGAGCTCGGCAGGCGGAGACGAGCGACTTGCTTGCGAGTCGGAGCTCCAGTTAGACGTGTTCGTCGAAGAAGTCGGCGACAGGGACCTTGACGTCTCCCCGCATCTGGTGAACGGCGAGGACGACGGCGCACTGATTGAGGATCTCCGCTCGCTGTGGGCCGACCGACGCCGGGAGTTGCGCCTGAGACGACAGGTCGACCGCCTGTTCGATCGAGACTTGGCGTACACCCGCCGAGTTCCATGCGCCCGTGGCGACGAGCGCCTCGACGATCGAGTCCGCCTCGTCGCGATCGACGCCGGGTATGCGAACGAATCGGGTCCAACTCAACGACTGTTCCTGGGCGATGCGTAGTGCGGTCGGCGTTCCGAGCGCCGCCGTCTCGTCGCGGTCGTCGATGATCGGCTGCGGTGGCGAGGTGAAGTCGTTCTCGGCGGTGACGAAGTAGGTGGGCACCGACAGACCGCCGCCCGATGTGACGGGCGGAGCGATCGTGCCCATGTACATGGCGATTGCCGAAACCGGATAGCCGGTGTCTGACCAGGTCTGGCCCCACAGGCTGACGAAGCGGGCGCCGTTGGACATGCCGATGCCGAGCAGGGGCGTGTCCTCGTCGAGCGGCGTCGTGTCGACGAGATGGTCCTGCAGCCGAGTCAGGCGAGCGAGGTCCGGGTTCGACTGCAACGACGGGTCGAACACGTTCCAGCGCCTGTTGCCGGTGCGTTGCGTGCTGTCCGTCGAGACGAAGCCGTAGCCGCGATCGATGAGCTCGTTCAGCGTGTCGACGGTCTCGACCTTCTCGGCGAACTGGGCGCTGCCGAGCGTGCCGTGGAAGAGGTACACCAGGCCGACCGGATCGGGTGGCACATACGAGATGACGTCGAAGCCCTCGAACGTCGAGTGGTCGAACTCGACGCTCGGCTCGACCGGTCCACACGCCGAGATCGCCAGCACGGCGGCCACGGCGACCGTCCCCGAAGCCCACCGACGCAGCCCCCGACCCTGCCTGCCACGCCGGCGACCGAGTGTGCTGCCAGCGAATCGATCGGAATCGAGAGACTCAATGACCGAGGTCACCATTGGCATAGTGACGGCGGCAGAGGAGCTCGTAATACACGGCATCGCCGAACAACGTGGGGCCGTCGGGATCCGAGGTATCGCCCACCATCACCACGTCACCTTCGTGCACGACGTCGCCGTTGACGACGCGGGCGTTGTGCGTGGCCCGGGCGCCGCACCAGCAGCGGGCCTCGACCTGCAGGGCGACGCGCTCGTCGGCGATCTCGAGCATCCGCTTCGTTCCCTCGAAGAGCAACCCGCGGAAGTCGGTGAGCAGACCGAACGCGTACACGTCGACGTCGAGCTCGTCGACGACGCGAGCGAACTGGTCGCACTGCACGGGTGCGTAGAACTGCACCTCGTCGCACACCATGTAGTGGATCGGCCAGTGACTGAGGGCGAGGGCATGGAGGTCGAGGTCGGGAGCGACGTCGATGGCCGGAGCGGCGACGCCGAGACGGCTGGTCACCTGGTGACCCTCACGATCGAGACAGGTGAGGACGAGGCCGTAGCAGCTGGCGGCTCGAGAGGTTGTGGTGGATCTGGAGGGCGAGCGTGCTCTTCCCCGAGCCCATCGTGCCGAAGCTGAATCGAAGCGTCGCCATGCCGGCGGTGCACGCTAGCGCCCCCGGTTTGGAGTCGCCGCCTCCGCTTCGCTTCGCCGGCTCACCCAGCTCAACGCGTGCACCCTGCGGTCATCGAGTGCGGACCGCCAGCCGTTGCACCGCCTCGATCGTGTCGGCATCGCTCGCCGCCTTGTCGGGCCGGTAGCGGCGGACGCGGGCGAAGCGCAGGGCGACGCCACCGGGGTACCGGGTCGAGCGCTGCACGCCGTCGAGGGCGATCTCGACGACCATCTCCGGCCGGACGTGCACGGTGTACCCCTCGGTCCCGACGGCGATCGCCTGCAGCGCCTCGGTCTGCCACCGCAGCAGATCGTCGGTGAGACCCTTGAACGTCTTGCCCACCATCACGAACCCGCCATCAGCTCCCCCGTGCGCCGAGATGGAGGTTGCGACAGCCATCCGCGCGGCGTCCGTGGCCCCATTCGGCGGCGAGCACCACCAGATCGAACGTGTGCACCGGCTTGACCTTGCGCCATGAGCCGCCCGCGCCGGCCGGCGTCGTACACCGAGTCGAGCGCCTTGACCATCACGCCCTCGTGGCCGGCGTCGACAGCCTCTGCAGGAACTGCTCGCGCTGCACCCGCATCGGCGGTGACGATGCCCGGCAGCCGTGAGGACACCGGCACGAGCTCGGTGAGCAGCTCCCGGCGCACGGCAAGCGGCTCGTCGACCACCGTGTCGGTCCCTGCGTGCAGCACGTCGAAGAAGAAGGCCTTGAGAGCGATGCCGCGGCCGGCGATGCCGTCCGAGCCGAAGTCCCCCATCGTGTCCTGGAACGGCCGGGGAGTGCCTGTGTCGTCGACGCCGAGCACCTCCCCGTCGAGCACGAGATCACCGCCGGGCAGCGCGCGGACGACATCGACGACACCACCGAGGCGATCGGTGACGTCGTTCAGGTTGCGGGTGAACAGGCGCACCTCGTCGCCCCGCCGGTGTGCCTGCACGCGGGCGCCGTCGAGCTTCCACTCCACCGATGCCTCCCCAGTGGCGCCGAGCGCGTCTGCGACATCGGCTGGCCGGCGAGGCGAGCATCGGCTGCACGGCCCGCAGCGGCGTGAGGGTCATGCTCGCACGAGCCCTGCCGTCCCGTCGACGAGTGCGACCTCGGCGGTCACGCCGAGGTCGCCGGACATCATCGCCCCCCGGCGGACGTCGGCGACGGGCACCTCGGCGGCCGCGGCGATGGCGCTCAGAGACGCCCTCCGATGCGCCCTGGCGGAGTTCGCCGCCGAGAACGCTGACGAGGAACTCCTGCTCGATCGCGTCGCCTGGGCGAAGACGCGCTCCAGCAGCGCGCCGTGCCGCCGCCGAGCCGCTGCCGGCGGTGACGGCGAACACGTCGATCGCCCGGTCGACGTCGCCCACCGTCAGCGTCGGCACGGCGCTCGCCTGCGGCCATCACGCAACGTCGCCCAGCCGACACCGATGCGGCCCTGGCGGACGGTGCCCGGTGAGGAGCCCGACGACGACCTCATCTCGTCGATGGCGGCGGACCGCAAGCACGGCAGCCAGGCGGGCCGATCTTCTCGCTCGCTTCGACGTGGCCGCGACCTGCTCCGACACCCGGCACAGACCGCGTCGAACAACATGGTGAGAGTGTGCCCGGTCGACGCGGTCGCGTCCCCGGATTTTCCGCCCGCATGGGGCTACGGTGGATGGCGGAGACGACGACGAAGTCGCCTTTGTACAGGGGGGAACCCATGACTGATACGCAGCAGGCGGAGTCGGGACACCGGGCAGGCGGAACTCCTCCACCGGCTGGTCGTCCGCTTTGCCGGCGATTCGGGCGACGGCATGCAGCTCACGGGTGACCGGTTCACGTCGGTCAGCGCCGCCTATGGCAACGACCTCTCCACGCTCCCCGACTACCCCGCCGAGATCCGTGCTCCGGCGGGCACGGTCCACGGTGTCTCGGCGTTCCAGGTGCACATCTCCGACCACGAGATCACCACTCCCGGGCGACCAGCCGAACGTGCTCGTGGCGATGAACCCGGCGGCGCTCATGGCCGAATTGGACCGGCTCGAACGGGGCGGCACGCTGATCGTCAACGAGGACGCGTTCGACGAGCGCAACCTGGAGAAGGCAGGCTACATCCGACCAACCCGCTCGAGGACGGCAGTCTCGACACCTATCGGCTGATCCACGTGCCGATGACCTCGCTCACCAAGGAGGCCACCGCACCCCTCGGCGTGAAGCCCCGCGACGCCGAACGGTCGAAGAACTTCTTCGCGCTCGGACTGGTGTCGTGGATGTACACGCGGCCCTCGGACCGACGCTGGCTGGATCAAGGACAAGCTTCGGCGGCAGCGAGCTGGTCGAGGCCGCCAACCGTGAGGCGTTTCTCGCCGGCTACAACTTCGGCGAGACCACCGAGGCCGTCGGCCACCGCTATGAGGTGCGCCCGGCCCGCTCCCGCCGGGCGAGTACACCAGCGTCACCGGCAACACCGCCCTCGCCTGGGGTATCGTCGCCGCCGGCCAGCTTGCAGCACTACCTGTGACGCTCGGTTCGTACCCGATCACGCCGGCGTCCGACATCCTGCACGAACTCTCGCGCCACAAGCAGTTCGGGGTTCGCACGGTGCAGGCCGAGGACGAGATCGCCGCTGTCGGCATGGCGCTCGGCGCCGCTTTCGCCGGCCACCTCGGTGTCACCACGACGAGTGGTCCCGGCGTCGCCCTGAAGAGCGAGACAACGTCGCTCGCCATCTCCGTCGAGTTGCCGCTGCTGCTCGTCGACATCCAGCGCGGCGGCCCATCCACCGGCTTGCCCACGAAGACAGAGGCCGCCGACCTAACATCGCCATGTTCGGACGTCACGGCGAGGCTCCCCTGCCGATCGTCGCCGCCTACTCCCCCACCAACTGCTTCTTCGCTGCCATCGAAGCCGTCCGCATCGCGCTCGAAGTACCGCACGCCAGTGATCCTCCTCTCCGACGGGTTCCTCGCCAACGGCTCCGAGCCATGGCGCCTGCCCGACATCTCCGAGCTGCCCGACATCCGTGTGCCGTTCACCACCGAGCCGAACGCCGTCGACGATGACGGCACCGCCGTCTTCCACGCCTACTTGCGCGACCCGGCGACGCTCGCCCGACCGTGGGCCATCCCCGGCACACCCGGTGTGATGCACCGCATCGGCGGGCTGGAGAAAGAGGACGTCACCGGAAACATCTCCTACGAGCCCGAGAACCACGAGCTGATGGTGAAGCTGCGCGCCGCGAAGGTGGCCCGCATCGCCGACGAGCTACCGCCCACCGAGGTGCGAGGCGATCCCGATGCCGACGTGTGCGTACTCGGATGGGGATCCACATGGGCTGCGATCGACGCCGCCCTGCAGCGCCGGCGCCGCGACGGCAACAAGGTGGCGTGGGTGCACCTCACCCATCTCAACCCGCTGCCCAACGATCTCGGCGACATCCTGCGCTCGTTCCGCAAGGTCATCGTGCCCGAGCTCAACCTGGGTCAGCTCACGCGCATCGTCCGCGCCGAGTACCTCGTCGACGCCTTGGCGATCACAAAGGTGCAGGGACTGCCGTTCGCGGCACGGGAGATCGAGGACGCCATCGACATCGCCCTCAAGGAGGCGGCCAGTGAGTGACACCGAGGTGCACCTCACCAGCAAGAAGGACTGGGCCAGCGACCAGGAGGTGCGCTGGTGTCCCGGGTGCGGTGACTACGGCATCCTCCAAGCGGTCCAGCAGCTCATGCCCGAGCTTGGCATCGAACGCCACAACACGGTGTTCGTCTCCGGCATCGGTTGCAGCAGCCGCTTCCCGTACTACATGAACACGTACGGTTTCCACGGCATCCACGGTCGCGCTCCGGCGATCGCCACGGGACTTGCCATCGCTCGTCCCGACCTCGACGTGTGGGTGATCACGGGCGACGGCGACGGGCTGTCGATCGGCGGCAACCACCTGATCCACGCCCTCCGCCGCAACGTGAACCTCACGATCCTGCTGTTCAACAACCGCATCTACGGACTCACGAAGGGGCAGTATTCACCAACCTCCGAGCTGGGCAAGGTGACGAAGTCGACCCCAGCTCGGTTCGATCGACCCGCCGTTCAACCCGCTCAGCGTCGCCCTCGGAGCGGAAGCCTCGTTCGTCGCCCGCACCCACGACCTCGACCGCAAGCACATGATGGACGTCTTCCGCGCCGCCCACGATCACCGCGGGGCGTCGTTCGTCGAGATCTACCAGAACTGCAACGTGTTCAACGACGGGCAGTTCAGCGGCGTGATCAGGCGGCAGAACCGCGACGAGAACATGATCAACCTCGAGCACGGCAAGCCGATCCGCTTCGGCGCCGAAGGTCAACACGGTGTCACGATGGGCTCCGACGGTCAGTTGCGCATCGTCGACGTCGCCCAGGTTGGCGAGGATGCGCTCGTAGTGCACGACGCGGAGCGGCGTGACCCGTCGCTCGCCTTCGCCCTCGCCCGGCTCAGCAACGACGATCACTCGCCGACGCCGTTCGGCATCTTCCGCCAGGTCGATCGGCAGGAATACGCAACGGCCATCTCCGCCCAGCTCGCCGCGGCAGCGCAGCGCCAGGGTCCGGGCGACCTCGCCGAGCTGCTGCGCTCACGCGGCACGTGGCAAGTGGCCGCTCCCGCCTGACAAAGCCCACCAATGCGTCCGTTCCGCTTCGGTCTGCAGCTCGCGCGCCGACGACCTGGGCACGGTCGGAACGACGGCCGCCGGCGCCGAGGCACTCGGTTTCGACACGGTGCTCGTCGCCGATCATGTCGGTAGCGACTGGAGCCCGCTGCTGACACTTGCCGCCGCGGCGGTGGCGACGAATCGCGTCAGGTTGAGCACGTTCGTGCTCAACTGCTGCCTACACCATCCGCTGATGCTCGCTCGCGAGATCGCAACGCTCGACCATCTGTCCGGCGGTCGCATGGAGATCGGTCTCGGCGCCGGGCACACACCGGCCGAGTTCGCCGCCGCCGGCATTCCCCTCGAGCCACCGGGGGTGCGCAAAGGACGGCTCGCCGCGTTCACCGAGGTGCTGCGCGCCTTGCTCGACGGCGAGACGGTCGATCGCGACGACGAGTACTTCTCCCTGCACAGCGCCCTGCGACGCCCAGCCCACTCTGGAGGCAGCGGCACGGCGCTGCTCACCCACGCCGCCCAGCACGCCGACATCGTCGGTTCACCGGCTCGGCAGGACCTGCCGACGGCACCGTCATCGGGCCACATGGACCACTCGCTCGACGCAGCGCTCGTCGTGCAGACGCCGCCGAAGGCAGCTCGAGCTCAACGATCCTCGTCCAGGCGTCGAGTCACCGACGACGACGTCGTCGCCGCTGACGTCTGCCGACGAGGTCGAGGGCCTGACCGCCGACGACGCCCTGGACACGCCATTCCTCGCCTTCGGTACCCACGACGAGATCGCCGCCCAGTTGACGGCCGCCCGCGACCGGTGGGGAGTCAGCTACTTCGTAGTACGCGACAGCGGAGGCGTTCGCGCCCGTCATCGCACGACTGCGGTGATCGCCGCGAAGTGCAGCACGGCGGCGACGATCGTGAAGGTGTGCCAGATCTCGTGGTACCCGAACGTCCGCGGCCACGGGTCGGGCCGGCGCAGCATCAGGATCGGAAATCCGACGGTGTACGCGAGTCCGCCGGCCACGACGAGGCCGAGCTGGATCGCGCTGAGGTGGTCGACGAGAGCGGGCGCTGCAGCCACTGCCGACCCACCCCATGATCAGGTAGAGCGACGAGGCGTACATGTGCAGGCGGCGTTTTCCGCTGAGCTTCATCGCCATGCCGATCGCGCCGAGGCCACCGACGACGCAGAGGATCGGGATCCCCCATCGAGCCGGCAGGGCGACGAGGCAGATGGGCACGTACGTCCCGGCGATGAGCAGAAAGATCATCGAGTGGTCGAGCCGCTGCATGATCATCCGCGCCCGCGGCGTGTGGGCGAGACGGTGGTAGGCGGCAGACGTCCCGAAGACGGCCAGCAGGCTGCCGAAGTAGATGCTGGCCGCGGTCCGGCCGGCAGCACCGTCGGCGACGACGATGAGCATGATCCCCGCCGGGAAGCAGGCGAAGAAGGTCATCGCGTGCATCCGGCCGCGCCACGTTGGCCTCGGTTCGAGGTGAGCTGCCCACAGCCGCCACAGCGGAGACTCTAGGCGGCCAATCGTGCGCTTCCGCGTCGGCCGAGTCGGTTGCGGTGTGTTTCGTCACATTCGACAGACGTTTCACGCGCCGGAAACCGTACGGTCACACAACGTCGGTTTGATGAAGATCGTGAGCGCCGTGATCACGGCTCGTCGTCCCCCCGGCGCA
The DNA here is from genome assembly GCA_963830025.1 of uncultured Acidimicrobiia bacterium. Taxonomy (GTDB): domain Bacteria; phylum Actinomycetota; class Acidimicrobiia; order Acidimicrobiales; family Ilumatobacteraceae; genus CAWHLC01. The sequence continues at coordinate 480,611 of CAWHLC010000013.1, read as the reverse complement.
CCGGCGGACGCGGCGACATGGTCCGCGTTCTGCCGTCACACGACGGCAGAACGCGGACTCAGGCGCGGGCTTGACCGCTGCCGTCGACCACGGCGGCAATGACGCCGAGGACATCGTCGCCATACTGCTCGAGCTTGGCCGGACCCACCCCCTTGACGCCGGCGAGGTCGTCGAGCGTGTCGGGCAGGGCTCTGGCGATGGCAGCAAGAGTCTTGTCGTCGAACACCACGTAGGCAGGTTTGCCATCGCGAAGTCGCTCGCGCATGCTGCGCAGCTCGTCGAATACGGTCGCCATCTGGCCGTGGTGCGGGTCGCCGTCGGCGAGGACGGCGAGCCTTCCCCGCTGGCGTCCCGACGTCGTGATCTTCGCCCCGACAACGAACCGGCGGGTGGCCTCACCCTGGCGTGCGACGGCGCCGTCGGCATCGATCGACTCGACCGTCCAGTCCCGGCCGCCGTCGACCACCACGATGCCGGCGCCGACAGCAACAGTCTCGCGGTCGACGAACGGATCGTCGCTGACGCCGCGTCGCGACGCTGACGACGTCGACGCGGCTCGACGGCGTGCTCTCGACCGGCAGGACATCGGGCGGCTCGGTGGACAGCTCGGCGACGAACCGGCTCGGGCGGCTGCCCGTGACGACGGTGACCGATCGAGACGTGCGGGTGATCGCCACATGGAACAGTCGGCGCTCCTCCTCCACGTCGTCGGCGAGACGGTGAGGAAACTGATCGGCACCCGCTGCGTGAACGACCACGACCGGCCACTCCTGGCCTTTGACTCGATGGACGGTGGCGAGCACGACGCCGCCGTCGGTGCGGGGCGTGGCGAGCATCGAGACCAACCAGGCCTCGAACCCACGAGGATCGGGTTGCAGACGACCGAGTTGAGCGAGCGCGAGCAGGTCGTCACCCTGCGCCGGACGGTTCATGCCGTGCCGCTTGGCGTCGAGTGTGGCGACGGATCCGCCGAGCCCGACGTCGTCGACAAGCGTGCGCACGAGCGCTTCCGTGTCGGCGCCAGCTTCGGCTAGCGCCTGCAGGCGAGCGACGTCGTCGGTGAACTCGGCGAGCCGTTGCGAGTCACGCTCGTTCGTCACTCGCGCCGCCAGGCGCCGCAAGGCATCGACGTTCTCCTGCTCGGCGACCCACTCGGTGATGCGCGGGTGCAGAGGTCGCGACGGTCGCCGCAGCGCCTCGCGCAGGTCGTCGGCTGCGAACCGTCGCCCCTGCGGGGCGGTGGCCAGCCGCAGCCAGGCGAGCACCGCCCGCACCGAGGTTCGCGCGAGGAACTCGGTGCCGACGCCGCCACTCATGGCGAGCCCTCGCCCAGCGAGCGCCGCCTGCACCGGTGCCAGTAGCGAGTTGACCCTGGTCAGCACGGCGACATCACAAGGAGCGGCACCAGCCGCGACGGCCTCGCAGACGACATCGACCGTCGCCGCCACGGCGTCTTCGTCGGGCCTCACGACGACGTCGGCGGGATCATCCGTGCCAGCGCGGATGATCTTGGGGACACGGCGCCGGTTGTGCCGCAGCAGGCGATCGGCCGATCCGACGACACCCGCAGGGCAGCGATAGTTGACGGTGAGGGGATGGTCGCCGGCGCCTGGGAAAAGCGCGGCGAAGTCGATCAATGACGTCGGATCGGCGCCGTTGTAGCCATAGATCGTCTGGTCGTCGTCGCCGACGCCGAACACATTGCCCGCCGGCGCCGACAGCAGCCGCACGAGCAGCAGGTGGGCAGGCGTGAGATCCTGGAACTCGTCGACGAGCAGCATTCTCGACGCACGTTGGGCGGCGTACCGGGCTTCCGGCTGGGAGACGAGCACCTCGAGGGCGCGGTAGACCTGATCGTCGAAGTCGACCGACCCCTCCCGTTCGAGGGCAGCGCGGAAACGAGGCCACACCTCGGTGAGCCCACTCACGTCACCGTCGTAGTCGGACTCGACGCGAGACGGATGGCGCAAGCCGAGACGCACCGCGCTCGAGCGCCTCGATCCAGGGTGCGATCGGGTCGGCGTTGCGCTTGCGGGGGAACTGCACCAGCCGTCCCAGGATCGCTCGAACCTCGGGCTCGGCGATCGTGCGCCATCTGATGGGCTGTGCTGCGAACGGCGGAGTGCCGTTGACGATGGCCAGGGCGATGGCGTTGAGCGTGCGCACCTGCAGACCAGGAAGGTCGGTGGTGCGCTCGACCATCTCACCCTGAGCCCGCTTGTTGAAGGCCACGAGGCTGACGGCCGTCGTGGGGAGCTCCCAGTTGGTGAGGAGGTGGCGAGCACGTTCGGTGAGCACACGGGTCTTCCCCGAGCCGGCCGGCGCGATGATCCGTGCCGCGCCACCGGGGTGAGCGACTGCGTCGAGTTGGTCGGGCGCCAGGTCGGCGTCGCAGCTGTTGCGGCGCGGTGGTCGCAGCGAGCCGTGCTCGACCGCAAGTGCGGGCACCACGCCGAGTCCGCCGATCGGGCCGTGGAAACTGATCGGTCCGCCGTCGAGCCACACGGCCGTGCCGTCGGCGAGCACGACGTCGCCGTCGCTGTCGAGCGTCGGCCGGGCACCGAGGGCGAGGGCCCGGTCGAGCATCGCCCACCGCGGCTCCGGCAGCGTCACGCGCATCGATCGCGTTGGCGAAGACGAGATGGTCGAGCTCGTCGGCGGTGAACGTGAATCGCGGCCCCAGCTCGTGCAGCGGTCGCTCGTCGCGACGTGACGGGAACGACGTGCCGGCCGCGGCGTACTCGATGACGAGCCGTTGCCGTTCGAACGCCGCGGCGCGGAGCACGGCCAGCAACGGCTCGGGATCGGCGAGCGAATGCTCGTCGACACGCACGACCGGAGCCTCGTGCCACGGGTGCGGAATCTCGGAGCTGCGGTCGGCGACGACGAGATGACGGCCGAGCTCGTCGGGTCCGGCAGTCGCGCCCAGGATCGAGAACGTGACCGGCAGCGGAGGTCTCCGGCACAGCGGGCACGGCAGCGGGCCGGCGCGACTCGGCCGCCGACGTGTCTCGATCGCCGGCCTCACCGGACTGCTGGCGCTGCCAGCACGCGCGGACGTCGGCCGCGCCATCGTGCGCGCCGCCGCAGTACACACACGCGATGGCCACGGGTCGGTTCTAGCGGATGGGTGTGACGGCGCCCAATCGACGGGCGGGGGTCACGCTGGAGCCGGCTGGTGCAGTTCGACGAGGTTGCCCGACGGGTCGTGGAGGAACGACTGGCGGCCGGTACCGACGGGCATCGGCTCGCTGACCTCGATGTCGAGATGACGCAACTCGGACACGACGCCGTCGAGGTCGTCCACCCGCAATGCCACGTGCTGGCCCCGATCATCAGGTGGCGGAGCCTCGATGAGGTGGATCTGCTGAGGACCGACGTCGAGCCAGGCACCTCCGAACCCGAAGTCGGGCCGGTCGGTGCGCGGCGTGAGTCCGAGCACGTCGACGTAGAACGCAAGCGCAGTGGGGACGTCCGTTCACGTTGACCGAGACATGGTGGACACCGAGCACGCGCATGACGTTCACCGTATCTCGCGGCCGACCCCGTGCGTCGTGCGAGCAGGAGGCACGACATGAACGACCAGACCTGTCGGGGGCTCGCTCACACGATCGCAGGGGTCACCGTGCTCCTCGCCTTCGCCGCAGTGCCCACCTCGACGAACCCGTACGTAGCGGCGACACCGCTCGAAACCGAAGGGTGCGACTTCGATGCCGACGGATTCGACGACGAGGCGATTGGAGTGCCCGGCGAAGGGGTCGGCGGAGAAGCCGACGCCGGCGCCGTGAACGTGCTCTACGGCGGAGCCAACGGCCTGTCCGCCGACGGAAACCAGGTATGGCACCAGGACTCACCGAACATCGAAGGCACAGCCGGCGCCGGCGACCGGTTCGGAGAGGCCATCGCCTGTGGTGACTTCAACGGTGATCGCTTCGACGACCTCGCCGCTGGCGTGCTGGGCGAGGACAGCGATGCCACCGACGGCGGCTCGGTGAACGTGATCTACGGGTCACACGTCGGACTCGTGGCCGTCGGCGATCAGCGCTGGTCACAGGACTCGGCGGGCGTCGGAGGGTCGACTGAATCGCGCGACCGGTTCGGCTCCTCGGTCACCACCGGCGACTTCGACGCCGACGGCTTCGATGACCTCGCCGTGGGCGTTCCCGCGGAGAAGGTCGGCTCGGCCGACGGTGCGAAGATGGAAGGCGCTGTCACCGTGCTGTACGGCGGCGCCGCGGGCTGTCGGCCACAGGCGATCAGACGTGGACCCAGAACTCCACCGGCATCGCCGGCGCCGCCGAGCCGCGCGACCTGTTCGGCACCGCCGTCACCACCGGCGACTTCGACGGAGATCGCTTCGATGATCTCGCCGTTGGCGTGCCCGCCGAGAACCTCGACGACACGACCGACGCGGGCGCGGTCAACGTGATCTATGGCTCGGCGGCGGGGCTCACCGCTGCCGGCGACCAGGCGTGGTCGCAGAACTCGACGGGCATCTCGGGTTCGGGCGAGGCGCATGATCGATTCGGCTTCACGCTCGCCTCCGGCGACTTCGACAAGGACGGCCGTGACGATCTGGGAATCGGGGTGCCAGGGGAAGACCGGGAGGGAGTGCACAACACCGGTGTCGTCAACGTGCTCTACGGATCGGCTGGCGGCCTCGACGCAGCGGGAGATCAGCAGTGGTCGCAGGGCACGACCGGCATCGCCGGCGACGACGAGCCCAACGACCGATTCGGGACCGCGCTCACTGCGGGCAACTTCGACGCAGCCGGCGGCGACGACCTCGCCGTCGGTGCTCCCTGGGACAGCGTCGCCGGCGAGCGCGAGGTGGGCACTGTCAACGTGCTGTACGGCACAGGAGCGGCGGGGCTCGACGACGCCGGCGACGAGTTCTGGCACCAGGACCAGCCGAACGTCGCCGGTGGCAACGAAGTCCTCGATCGGTTCGGCGACGCCTTGGCCAACGGCGACTTCGACCGCGACGGCCGCAGCGACCTCGTCGTCGGACTCTCCGGTGAGAGCGTTGCTGGCATCGGCGACATCGGTGCGGTCGACGTCCTCTACGGCACTGGCGGCGGGCTCACCGGCGCCGGCAGCCAGTTCTGGCACCAGAACTCGCCTGGCATCCTCGGCGCCGGAGAGAGGTTCGACCGGTTGAGCGGCCGGATGCGCTCCGACGGTGTGTACCGCATTGCCTACGCCGATGGCACGCGGGTGGCCGTCAGCGGCGATCGGCTCACCCATTCACCGCAGGAACGCATCGACATGCACGGCGTCGGTGGTTTCCCGGTCTACCTGATCGTTGCTGCCCGGTCGGGCACGATCGAGAAGATCGTCGACGACAATGCGGAGCCGACGAGCAGCAACAACTACGTGTGGATCAGCCACTCCGGCGGAGAGTGGTCGAAGTACACCCACTTCGCCACCGGCTCCGTACCCAACAGCCTCTCCGAGGGCGACCACGTGAGTGTGGGCACGTTCCTCGGCATCGAGGGCGATGTCGGGCAGGCGAGCGGGGAGCACCTCCACTTCGAGATCGCCGTCCCCGACGATCCAGCCGATCCGATCGACTCCGCCGGATTCATCAAGGGCGAGAATCGTGATCCCGTGATCTGCCGGATTCCGGGCAACACGTTCCTCGCCGGCGAGACCTACACCGCTGACGATTGCTGAGCGCCGCTACCAGCGATGACCTCACCGTGGACGACGATGAACACGGATGCCTCCTGCTGCCCCCACCGGCGCCAACCAGCAGCGATGTCGGCCAACTCGGCGGCAGTGCTGATGCCGTAGGCGACAGCCTGCTCGGCGAGTGCCGACGACTCCGTGCGCTGCGCCCACAGGTCCGACCACCAGGCGATGTCGTCGTCGGTGGCGTAGGTCCACGTCGACGTCGTGTAGCGGACGTCGGAGAGTCCCGCCTCGAACGCCCAGCGCCGCAGCCAGCGACCGGCGTCGGGCTCGGCACCGTTGCGGCGGGCAACGGCGAGGTAGACATCCAGCCATCGGTCGAGCGCACCGTCCTTCGGCGCCCACGTGAACGCCGAGTAGTCACTGTCGCGAACAGCCACCAACCCGTCTGGACCGGCAAGCGTGCTCATGTCTCGGAGGGCACCGACCGGGTCACGCAGGTGCTGGAGCACCTGATGGGCGTGCACGACGTCGAACGAGCCCGGCTCGAACCCGGCGTCACGGAAGTCGCCGGCGCGAAACGTCACGTTGGCAACGGCTGCCGCCGACGCTGTCGCTGCGGCCTCCTTGACCACGTCGGCGGAGACGTCGATGCCGATCACCTCGGCGGGCGCGACGCGCCGGGCGAGGTCGACCGTGAGAGTGCCCGGTCCGCAGCCGACATCGAGCAGGCGCTGGCCGGACGCGAGGTGCGGGAGCAGGTAGGCAGCGGAGTTCTCCGCCGTCCGCCACCGGTGCGAGCGCAGCACGGCATCGGAATGGCCGTGCGTGTACACGTCGTGTTCGCCTGACATCGTCAGATCGTGCCACGCGCCAGCGACGACCGCGTGCGTAGGCTCGACCCACGAAGCACATCGGCATCGTCGCCTGCAGCGCCGAGGGCGCCGCCCTCTGTTACCAGCAGATCTGCCGCGACGCGCTCGATCTCGTCGGCAAGAACGACCACCCGCGGATCACGATGGACTCGATCCCGCTCGCCGCCTGGATGCCGGCATTCGACCGCGGCGACTACGAGGAGGTCGCCGCCATCATCCTCGAGTCGACACGCCTCCTGGCGGTCGCCGGCGCCGACTTCGCCATCTGCCCCGACAACTCCGCCCATCTGGCCTGGAACCAGGTGCAGGCACAGACCCCGATCCCGTGGCTGCACATCGCCACCGTCGTCGCCGCCGAGGCGGCGGCGCGCGGGTACGGCCGGGTGGGAGTGCTCGGCACCCGGTTCACGATGGGTGGACCGCTGTACGGCGACGCCTTCTCCACGGTGGGGATCGAGGCGCTGATTCCCGAGCCGGCCGACTTCGACACCGTGGACCGGATCATCTTCGCCGAGCTCGTCGATGGCGTGTTCACCGACGAGTCCCGGCGCGCCTACCTCGACGTCATCGGCCGCCTCGCGGAGCGCGGGTGCGACGCCGTGGCCCTCGTGTGCACCGAGATCCCGCTGCTCGTACGGACCGACGAGTCACCGCTGCCGGCGCTCGACTCGACTCGGCTTCTCGCCAGCGCTGCGCTACGGGAAGCAATCGCCTGAACCGGCTTCGGTTCTACGTGGAGGCGTTCGGGAACTCGAAGCTGCGCCGCTTTGCGGGGGCACATCGGGTCACTGACGCTCAGGCCACGCGTCGTTCGCAGTGTGTGCCCGGTGGGGCCGCGTCTCGTGTCGACGTTGGAGTTCGGTGAGGATCCGCCCGAAGGCTCGCTGCCGGGCGACGTCGGGCTGGGCGCTCCCGAGAGCCCTGCACCTCGATCCTCCGGAACGGAGGGCGTCGTGAAGCGATGGGCAAACAGGAGTGGGTCATGCGTCCCTCGACCTACTTGCTGGCCGGCCAGACCTCGGAGCTGGAGCGGTGGTGGTCATCGAACGATGTCCTTCCTCGGTGATGCTGGGGGCTGGTGATCTGCTCGTGGTGCGGACAGGACGGCCAGGCTGGCGACGCCGATCGCTTCGGTCGCCCACGCCGGCGGCGGCCGGCGGCGATCGAGGAACGCGTCGCACCGAGCCGCCGGGTAGGTTGACGAGCGCGAACGTCGTCCGTTCGAGCGCCGCGCCGGTCGCCGATCCGTATCGCAGGCGGGCGTGGCGTCGCAGTGCTGCACCGAGATCCTTGTTGAGCGCGGCGCGGTCGGGCACGAGCAGAACGGGCCAGACGTCGACGAGGTCGTCGAGGCGGTACCGGTGCAGCACGATCGCCTGGTCGAGTGACGCCGCGCACCAACGGGGTACGTGCGTGGCGGCGGCGAACGCCGCGTCGTCGAGTTCGGGCTGGTCGAGCGCGGCGAGGAACCCGCGTTGGAAGTCGCGCACCGCCCGCAGCCAGACCTCGGCGACCAGCCGGTCCCGGTTGGCGAAGCGGTAGTAGATCGATCCGGACGGCGCATTGAGCAGGCGGGCCAGCGCGGCGACCGACGCACGCGGGCCGTCATGGGCGACGTGACGGGTCGCCGCAGCGAGGATCTGGTCCTCGCTGAACTGGGCAGCACGGCCCATCAGGGCGCGCCCCACGCAACGGTGTCCGTGATCTGGCGCAGTTCGACCAGCAAATCGCTGCTCCAGGCGCAGCAGGTGCACGAACTCGGCCCGCATCGGGGTGTGCGTTCGCCGGATCGTGCCGTTGTACCAGCCGTGGACGACGACCGCCCCGTCAGGTCCACTCCACATCTCCGACGGCATGGGAGCGACGTCGTACGACTGGTGCACGACGGCCCACAGGTCACTGACACAGGCCGACGCTCCCTCGTGCACGCCGCAGACCCCCAGCGGCATGCCGGCGCTCGCGCTCGCCGTGAAGTCGCGATCGAGTGCGTACACGAGCTTGTTCACATCCTGCTCCTGCAGCGCCTCGTAGAACACTGTCACCGCTGTCGGGATCTCGTCGTCAGCACGACGCCCGAGCGGCCGCCGAGCGAGGATCGCGGAGGCACGCGGCGGGCGACACCAGCGAGGATCCGCCGCACCGCCAGGACATGGAAGCGGGTACCGATCACGAGTAGTCGGTAGAGGCCGCCGGTCAGTCCCGGGAACTGGGCGCACGTCTCCGCCGACAGGCGTGTGCGCCCCGGTCCGGCCGGCTCCAGGCGCAGCGCGAGCCGGTACGCGGAGAACCGGTGGCGGCCCGTGAGCTCGAGAGTCCGCCCGGGCACCAATTGGCTGACGATGAAGCCCGGGATGGTCGAGCCTTCGACGATCGGCGGCGGCGACGCGGCGGTGTCGGCACAGCCGACGAGGCGTGCGTAGAGCGCAGCACGCCCGCCAGTGAACGTGTCGGCGACCGAGTCCGTCAGCGCCTGCCAGGTCTCGTCGACGCTCGCCGCGATGATCGCGGTGTGCTCGTCGATGCGGGGCAACGGTGGAGTGGTGCTCATGTCGACGCTCCGCTCGGCGTGGCCGTGCTCGCCCTGGACTGTCTCGGGCGGCTGCTCGAGCACTGCCCGGCCGGCGACGATCGGGGGACCCCGAGCTCGTTGTATCGGTCGAACAATGCCGCCCGTTCCGTGTCCTCGTAGTCCTCCTGGCGCCGGATGGCGCCCCAGCGGACGTTGATCATCAGCACCGCCCGGTTGTCGTAGACGTCACCCCCGTCGGCGCCGGCGGCCCACACATGAGCGCGGACCGCGACACGGGTGTTCCACGGCGGCCCGCTGACGAGGATGTCTTCGATCGACATCTGAATGCGATGGTGCGTGTAGCGCACCAGGAACGCCTCGATCTCGTCGCGGCCACGGTGCGAGGCGAAGGCGCGCCGCCCGGTGACAGCAGGTCGGAACTGGCAGCTCCAGGTGTTGACACCGGGGAAGCACAGCTCGGCGTCGGCGGCGAACATCGACAGCACCGGCCGCAGCTGCCCGTCGTTGAGCTTGGCAATGTTGCGCCGGATCATCCAGCGAACCGCTGACTTGTACATGGTGGATCTCCTTGTGGGTCGGGATCGTCGGCGAGGCACTGTCACCGATAGTAGAGAGTACTCTCTAATATTTCAGATATGGGTACCTGCTCGTCAAGAGGCTGACGAACGTCGAGAGCGTGACGCTCGGCACGCGTGAACCCCTTGCAGCTCACCGACTATTCACGTACCGTTTGGTACATGATTGTTGAAGACGACTGCATCATCTCGGCCCCCGTCGAGCGGGTCTGGGACGTGTTCAGCGACGTGGAACGATGGCCGGAGTGGACCGCATCGGTCACCGACCTGACTGTGGTCTCGGGCCCTGTCCTCGCGATCGGCAGTCGCGTCCGGATCAAGCAACCCCGGCTGCCGGTGCTCGTCTGGGAGGTCACCGCCGTCGAGCCTGGGCGTTCGTGGACGTGGACGTCCAGGTCGGTCGGGGCGCGCACTACTGCGAGGCACCAGCTGGAACGGATCGACTCCGTTACCACCCACGTCGAGCAGATCATCGAGCACACGGGCGCGCTCGGCGTCCTCGTCGGCCGACTGATGCGCCGGCGGACGCGTCGCTACCTAGCGATGGAGGCAGCTGGTCTCAAGTCGCGTTCGGAAGCGCATGTCACGACCACGTGACGTCGCCCGACGTGACGAGCTGCTCGCTGCCGTGATCGACTCGGTCGCAGCGCGCGGCGTGGGAAACCGATCGCTGCGCGACATCGCCACCGACGTCGGGACCAGCCACCGCATGCTGCTACACCACTTCGGGACGCGGGAAGAGCTGCTCCTGGCGGTCGTCCGCGAGGTCGAAGCCCGACAGGCGCAGCGCATCGCAACACTCGACGGGAGCGCGTCGGATCGAGTGACGCAGGTCTGGGCACAACTCAGCGATCCCGCGATGCGCGCCCTCGAGAGACTGTTCTTCGAGAGCTACTCGCGCGGCGCAAACGGGGAGGCGCCGTTCGACCTGCTGCTGCCCCACGCCGTGCACGCCTGGCTGCGCCCCACAGGCGGCGACGATGACCACGATCCGGCACTCGCCAGGCTCGGGCTCGCCGTGATCCGCGGCCTTCTCCTCGATCTCGTCGCCACCGGCGATCAGGCCGAGACCACCCGTGCGCTCGAGCGTTTCGTCGAACTGCTCGCTGGCGCATCGTCGGCGCCGTCATCGCCGCGCCCCGCTGACCGCGCCATCTCACCAACCCTGGAGCACCATGTCGACCGCAATCAACCTCACCGCCAAGCTCGCCCAGTTCGATGCCACCTGGTCGCCGCACACCGTCGCCGTCTTCAACGGCCACGACATCGCCGTGGTGAAGGCGAACGGTGCGTTCACCTGGCACCACCACGACGACACCGACGACTTCTTCCTGGTCCTCCAGGGGAGACTCGACATCGATCTCCCCGACGGCACCGTCACGCTCGGACCCGGCGAGCTCTACGTCGTCCCCGCCGGCACCCCGCATCGCCCAAGGGCCCGCGCCGAGGCGAACGTCCTCCTCATCGAGCCCAGCGGCACCCCGAACACCGGCGACGCCACGACAGCCGCCCCACGAACGCTCATCTGATCGTCCCTCCGCTCGCGCCGCCTGCTGAGCAGAGCCGATGAACCCGGACTGCGCGACGAGGGTCGTGTCAGCTGCAGCCGCTGGTGCTACCGCAGCTGGGGCAGGCGTGGCAGCTGCCCGCGCGGATCATCTGCACGCCGCACTGCATGCACAGCGGGGCGTCACTCGTGACGACCTCGGGGGCTGGTGCCGCCGAAGCGTCGGTGGGACGCACGACACCCCGGGCGTCGGTGTTGTCCTCCGGCGTCATCGGCAGTACACCCTGTTCGAGCTGCTCGACGAGCTCGTTCGCCGAGGGCACCGACTTCGGGTCGGGCACGAACTCGGTGCCCGCCGCCGTCTCGGTGACCGTCTCCTCGACGCCCGGCAACGTGGGCTGCAGACGTTCGTCGACGGAGAAGATGCCGAGCTCGGCGCGCTCGTCGTAGCTGAGGTACTCGAGGGCGAGGCGGCGGAACAGGTAGTCCATCACCGACGTGGCGAAGCGGATGTCGGGATCGTCGGTCATGCCCGCCGGCTCGAAGCGCATGTTCGTGAACGCCTCGACGAAGGCGCGCAGCGGGACGCCGTACTGCAGGCCGTAGGAGATGCTCTTGGCGAACGCATCCATGATGCCCGACATCGTCGAACCCTGCTTCGACACCGTGAGGAAGATCTCGCCCGGCTGGCCGTTGTCGTACTCGCCGATCGTGGCGAAGCCCTTGCAGTCGGCGACGCGGAACTCGAACGTACGGCTGCGCCGGCTGCGGGGCAGCTTGCGGCGCACCGGCCTGTTGACGATCTTCTCCACCTCGACCACCTTCTCGACGATCTCGGTCACGACTTCGGGTGCCGTGGCGGCAGGCTCCTTCTTGGCGGTCGACAGCGGCTGACCGACCTTGCAGTTGTCGCGATAGATGGCGACCGCCTTCAGGCCGAGCTCCCACGACAGCTCGTGCAACGCCTCCACCTCCTCGACGGTGGCCTCCTCGGGCATGTTCACCGTCTTCGAGATGGCCCCGCTGAGGAACGGCTGCACCGCGCCCATCATCCGCACGTGGCCCTCGTAGTGGATCGTGTTGTCGCCCATGGAGCAGGCGAACACGGGGAGGTGTTCGGCAGCGAGGTGGGGGGCACCGACGATCGACTTGTGCTCGTCGATGTAGGCGATGATGTCGGCGACCTGGGCCGGCTGATAGCCGAGCCGGGCGAGCGCCCGCGGCACCGTGCGGTTGACGATCGACATCGTGCCGCCACCGACGAGCTTCTTCATCTTGACCAGGCCGAGATCGGGCTCGATGCCCGTCGTGTCGCAGTCCATCATCAGACCGATGGTGCCGGTGGGCGCCAGGACGCTGGCCTGGCTGTTGCGGACGCCGAACTCTTCGCCATCGCGGACAGCCACGTCCCACGCCTCCTGGCCTGAAGCGAGCAGCTCGGTAGGTACGACGTCGGAAGCGTCGAGTTGGTAGGCCGCGTCGCGGTGCATGCGCAGCACGCGGAGCATGTGCTCCTCGTTGTCGGCGTAGCCGGCGAACGGACCCATCCGGCTGGCGGTGCGAGCGCTCGTGGCGTATGCGTGACCGGTCATCAGCGACGTCAGAGCCGCCGCCCAGGCACGCCCGTCGGCCGAGTCGTAGGGATGCCCGAGCGCCATCAACAAGGCGCCGAGGTTGGCGTAGCCGAGGCCGAGCTGGCGGAACTGACGGCTCGTCTCACCGATCTCGGGCGTGGGGTAGTCGGCCCGGCCGACGAGGATCTCCTGCGCCGTGAACACGATCTCGACGGTGTGCTTGTACGCATCGACATCGAAGAAGCCGGCGTCGTCGAGGTACTTGAGCAGGTTGATCGACGCCAGGTTGCACGCCGAGTTGTCGAGGTGCATGTACTCCGAGCACGGGTTGCTGCCATTGATGCGGCCAGTCGTGTGGGCGGTGTGCCACGTGTTGATCGTGGTGTCGAACTGGATGCCCGGATCGGCGCAGTCCCACGCCGCTTCGGCGATCTGTCGCCACAGGTCGCGAGCACGAACGCGGCGCACCACCTCGCCGGTGGTGACAGCGACCAATCCCCAATCAGCATCGTCGCGGACTGCCTGCATGAACTCGTCGGTGACCCGCACCGAGTTGTTCGCGTTCTGGTACTGGATCGAGTACGAGTCGGACCCGTCGAGGTCCATGTCGAACCCGGCGTCTCGCAGCACTCGTGCCTTGCGCTCTTCCTTGACCTTGCACCACACGAACTCTTCGATGTCGGGGTGGTCGACGTCGAGGATGACCATCTTCGCCGCGCGTCGCGTCTTGCCCCCCGACTTGATCGTGCCCGCCGACGCGTCGGCGCCGCGCATGAAGCTCACCGGACCCGACGCCGTGCCGCCACCTTCGAGCAGCTCGACGCTGGAACGGATCCGGGAGAGGTTGACGCCGGCACCGGAGCCGCCCTTGAAGATGATGCCTTCCTCGCGATACCAGTTGAGGATCGACGACATCTTGTCGTCGACGGCGAGGATGAAGCAGGCGCTGGCCTGCTGAGGCACGCCCTTCACCCCGATGTTGAACCACACCGGGCTGTTGAACGCCGCCCGTTGGGTGACGAGGATGTACTTCAGTTCGGCACCGAAGGCCTCGGCCTCGGCGTCGTCGGCGAAATAGCCCCCCTCACGCCCCCACGTGGTGATCGTGTCGACGACGCGATCGATCACCTGGCGCAGCGAGTGCTCCCGCTCGGGTGTGCCGAGGGATCCCCTGAAGTACTTCTGGGCCACGATGTTCGTGGCGTTGAACGACCACGAGACGGGGAATTCGACACCAAGCTGCTCGAACGCGACCGCACCGTCCTTCCAGTTGGTGATGCGCGCGTCACGCCGCTCCCACACCACCTCGTCGTACGGATCGACTCCGGGGGAGGTGAAGAGTCGACGGAGACCGATGGTCAATCGTTCCGGAGCCAGAGACATGTGGCAGAGCCTTTCGAGCGATACTGGACGATCTTGTATAAGTGAACCCGGCAGGCGGCGAAACACAACATCTTGTGGTGTTCGTCCCCCGTTCGACCCATCGCACCCCACAAGTTGTGGAGGTGGCGACTGGGATCTGAATTACACCACCGTAATTATCTGACTGTCAATGGAATCGAGCACGCCGCGGAAAAGATGGCCTCGACCAGGACCGACGCAGTGGTCCTGGTCGGCCAGGCGGTGCGACATCGCAGGTTCAGGGCGCAGGCCCCAACCATCACCCCGCCAAGGATGACTGCCTCGTCCGTGTGTCGCACCGCAGCCGGCACGAGTTCACAACCTAGGTGGACTGCCCTGTGGGTAGAAAGAGGACAACCATGTGAATTTCCGGTAACGAGGGTGTGGATGAACGGTGGGTTGTCCACACGCAGCGCATGCCACGGCGCCGAGCGGACCGTGCCAACATCGCTGATGTGAGCCCTACGCTGCGCCGTCTCTACCCGGAACCGAACGGCGACGTCACCATCGACGACTACTACACCGACGAACGACGTCTGCCGATCGGCCGGCGGCCGTGGGTGATGGTGACGATGATCTGCAGCGTCGACGGCTCGACGGCGATCGACGGCCGATCCGGCGGGCTCGGCAACGACACCGACGCTGCCGCCCTCGGGGCAACGCGAGCGCACGCCGACGTGCTCCTCGTCGGAGCCGGCACGGTGCGTGCCGAGGGATACGGCCCACCCCGGATTCCCGGACTCCGCATCGGTGTCGTCACGCGGACGGGATCGATCGACCCGTCGAGCCCGCTCTTCACGAGCGGTGCCGGATTCCTGATCGTGCCGCACGCGGCGCCCACTCACGGCCTACCCGCCGTACGGTGCGGTGACAACGAGGTCGACCTGGCACTCGCTCTTTCTGCGCTGAGCGACGTGGTCCCAGGCGCGGGTGTCGTGGGTTGCGAGGGCGGACCACGACTCAACGGTGCCCTTGCCGCGGCGGGCTACATCGACGAGCTGAATCTCACCGTGTCGCCGCGAATCGCTGGAGGTGACGGATCACGGCTCACGACCGGAGCCGAGCCGACCCGGCTCGACCTCGAGCTCGCCGGCCTGGCCGTGGATCGCGACGGCTACGTGTTCAGCCGCTGGTTGCGCCGGAGCTGAGCTTGTCGAGCAGCTCGAGCTCGCGATGGAAGTCGGCAGCGGCGTCGAAGTCTTTGTAGACGCTGGCGAAGCGGAGATAGGCGACATCGTCGACCTTGCGCAGCTGCTCGAGCACGGCAAGCCCGATCGAGGCGCTCGACACCTGCGCCCCCTGCCCGCGAAGCCGGCCGCGACCCGGTCGACCAACGATTCGACGGCTTCCGTGGACACCTCGCGGCCCTTCGTGGCGGCGACGACACCGGCGATCACCTTTGATCGATCGAACGGTTCACAGCGACCGTCAGACTTGACCACCTGGATCGGGACGGACTCGGCACGTTCGAAGGTGGTGAACCGGAACGCACAGGAGAGGCACTCACGCCGGCGCCGGATCGCCGCGCCCTGCTCGGCCAGGCGCGAGTCGACCACCTTGGTGTCGTCGGCGCCACAGGTCGGGCATTGCACGCTGTTCAACGTTAGTCGTCTTCCCGAGAACTCGGTTGTAGCCCCCGCGCCGGCGTGCCATCACGGCAGGAGCACGCGCTGGCCGACCTCGATGTGTGTGCCGTCGTTGAGATCGACCAGCGTGTCGACGTAGTCGCTGAAGCTCACCGAATTGGACCCGGCGATGCGGGCGTACTGAGTTTCGGCGATCGACCACAGCGAGTCGCCCGGACGAGCGACGACGATGCGGCGTGGAGGCAGAGGGCGGGCCCCGGCGGCGGAGGCAGGTACGTCGCCGGGACCCAGCAGCACATCGCCACCCACGAGGCCGGCGAACGCGAGCAGACCGGCGACGATCGACCCAGCAATCGCACGACGGCGCCGGTAGACGGCGGCCGGTTGGTGACGGCTGGGGGGAGGTGTCGAATTCGTCTGCATCAGCGCTCCTGAGGAACAGATGTACTGGAACGTGTGTTCGCCAGTGAACCAGAACGCAGGTTCGATGTCAACGGAAAACCGCACAAATGTTTGCCTCAAGCGGCGAACGCTCGTACGATAGGGACATGGTCGACAAAATCTCACCCCGCCAACGAGAGATCCTCGGTTTCATCGAGTCCCAGATCGTCGATCGCGGCTATCCGCCGTCGGTCCGCGAGATCGGAGAGGCGGTCGGCCTGACGTCGCCGTCCACGGTGCACACCCATCTCAACACGCTCGAGCGGCTGGGCTTCATCCGCCGTGATCCCACCAAGCCGCGGGCCATCGAGGTGCGCTGGGACTCCAACAGCGGTGTCGCCATGGAGCGCCGCCCCGTACGTCACGTGCCGCTCGTCGGCGACGTCGCCGCCGGCACCGACGTGCTGGCGCAGGAGAACGTCGAGGAGATCTTGCCCCTCCCCCAGGACTTCACCGGCGACGGCGAGCTGTTCATGCTCCGCGTCCGTGGCGAGTCGATGGTCGATCTCGGGATCTTCGACGGCGACTACATCGTCGCCTCACAACAGCCGAAGGTGCTCAACGGCGACATCGCTGTTGTCGGCATTCCCGGCGGCGAAGCCACCGTGAAGACCTATCGCCGCGACGGCGACACGGTCACGTTGATCCCTGCCAACATCGACATGGAGCCGATGACCTTCCCCGCCTCCGAGGTCGAGCTCTTCGGTCGAGCGGTCACGGTGCTGCGCCGGCTCTGACACGGCCTCCGGCCGGCCGCGGCGATCAGCTCGGCGGTCCCCACGTGGGCGGAGGCATCGGCGACTCCCCCGGCTCATTGGCCGGCGCGATCGGTCCACCCGCAGGCGGATACGGGCTCGTGGGCGGGCCGGTCGGAGGCGACGTCGGCGGACCGAAGCCGGGCGGTTGCTGTGGGCTCCGCACATCCCCGCCCACACTTGTGCTCGTCGCCTGTTCCCGCCGGCGACGAAGGCCGAGCCCGATGAGCAGGAGACCGAGCACGAGGCCGGCGATGGCTGCGATGATCGCTCCGGTCTGGAGGCTGCTCACGCCGTCGTTCGGATCGGGACCTACGCGAGCCACGACCTCCGGATCGGCTCCCTCCACACGGAGCACGTACTCACCGCCTTCAGGGATCTCCACGGTGTACAGCGAGACACCGACCGACGTGCCGTTGTCGTAGTCGACGCTGCGGTCGCGGTCGAGATCCATCTCTGCCTGGTCGCGGTCGAACATCACGAGGTCGAGATCGGTGTTCTCACCGTTGTACGACTGCTCGTCGTTCTCGCAGTCACCGTCGACCTCGCCGACCTCGCCCTTCGTCTCGGCGAAGATGAAGAACGTGCCGGCTTTGTCGAACTCGAGCGTGGTGTCGCACCCGACAGGTGCGGGCGCCAACTTCTCGATCGCGTCGTCGAAGCGTTTGTCAGCGGCGAACCACAGCGCCACCGCACCGGCTGCGCCGACGGCGAGGATCACGATGCCGGCCACGACGAGACCCGGACGGCGACGCGTCTGCGGCTCGAGCATCGTGTCAGTCATCGGTTCCGCCTCTTTCCGTCACTCTCGGCCCTCCAAACGTGAAGCGAGTGTAGTGATCTGCGCATCGGGCTGAACGGCTGCGACACGCACGAACTCGCGCCCCGCCTCGCCATAGAAGTCTCCGGGACTGACGAGCGCTCCGCCTTCGGTGGCAAGCCGTTCGGCGAAGGCCCATGCATCGCCAACATGGAACCACAGGTAGAACGCGCCGTCGGGGATGTCGATGTCGATGCCCGCCCATCGTCCGATGACGCGAGCGAGGTGATCGAGCCTGCGTTGGTAACGCTCTCGCTGCACACCCACCGAGGCGTCGTCGTCGAGCGCCGCAGCACCGGCCGCTTGCACCGGTCCGGGGACCATCATCCCGACGTGCTTGCGCACCTCGCGCAGATACGTGACGAGCTCGGCGTCACCGGCGTAGAAGCCGACGCGGAGCCCGGCCAGGTTCGATCGTTTCGACAGCGAGTGCACGGCGACGACACCGTCGAGGCCGTGCTGGAGGATCGTGACCGGCTCGGCCGTCCAGGTGAACTCCACGTAGCACTCGTCGCTGAAAACCGGGACGCCGTGCTGGCGTCCCCACGCTGCGGCGGCGGCCAGGTCGTCGAGACGGCCGGTCGGATTGCTCGGCGAGTTCGTCCAGAGAGCGAGCGCCCGCGCCGCGTCGTCGGCGGCGATGGCACGGAGGTCGAGACGGCCCAGATCGTCGACCGGCACCGCCACCGCCCTGCATCCGGCCAGAGTGGCGCCCATCGCGTACGTGGGATAGGAGACGGCCGGATACAGCACCGTGTCTCGTGTCGGATCCCGCAGGCGAAGCCACTGCGGCAGCGTTCCGACGAACTCCTTCGTGCCCACCACGGCGCCGATCTGCGAGTCGGGAACTGCGACGTCGAAGCGGCGCTCCATCCACCTCACGGCTGCTGCACGCAGGGCCGGCGAACCGACGCTCGGCGGATAGCTGCGTTCCGTCCCCGAGCTGGCGAGTGCGGTGAGGACCGCCTCATCGGGGGGGTCGCACGGCGTGCCGATGGAGAGATCGACGAGCCCCCCGTCGAACCGCTCGGCGAGTGGCTTGAGGCGGTCGAGTCGGTCGTACGGGTACGGCGGAGGGACGAACCCCGTCACGCGACCACGAATTCGGAGAGGCGTCCGGTGGAGGCCTCCGACAGTCGCGCCCGGATGCGCATCGCGTCGGGCTCGTCGGTTGTCGACACGATTTCACCCTCCCGGTGGATCGAGGCCAGCACGTCGCCGCGATCGTAGGGCACGAGCAGCTCGACCACGGCGGTCAGCGTGCGCACGCGATCGGCGAGTGTGCGCAACATCAGGTCGATGCCGTCACCGGTGAGCACGCTCACGGCGACCGAGCCCGGATGGGCGCCGACGAGCTTGTCGGCCATCTCCGGGGCGAGATCGGACTTGTTGAACACCACCAGCTCGGGTACCGAGGCGGCGCCGATCTCGGCAAGCACCTCGTGAACGGCGACGATCTGACGCTCCGGATCGGCGACCGAGGCGTCGACCACGTGGACGAGCTGGTCGGCGAGCGATGCGACCTCGAGCGTGCTCTTGAACGCTTGGATCAGCCCGTGCGGCAGGCGCTGCACGAATCCGACCGTGTCGGTGAGCAGCACCGGCTCTCCACCGGGAAGGGCGAGGCGCCGCGTCGTCGGATCGAGCGTGGCGAACAGCCGATCCTCGGTGAGCACACCGGAGTCGGTGAGACGGTTGAGAAGGGAGGACTTGCCGGCGTTGGTGTAGCCGACGATCGTGACCGCGGCGAGGCCGCTTCGCGAGCGGCTCTTCCGTTGCAGATCACGTGTGCGAGCGAGACCGGTGAGCTCTGACTCGAGGCGGGTGATCCGCCGCATGATGCGCCGGCGGTCGACCTCGATCTTCGTCTCGCCGCCACCGAAGCGGGCGCCGACTCCACCGCGCTGCTGCGACAACTTGGCGGTCGCCCCTCGCCGCAGCCGGGGAAGGCGGTAGCGGAGCAGGGCCAGCTCGACCTGAGCCTTGCCCTCGAGGGTGTGGGCGTTCTGGCCGAAGATGTCGAGGATCACCGCCGTACGGTCGATGGCCGTCCGCCCGAGCAGCTTCTCGAGGTTGTACTGCTGCGCCGGAGAGAGCTCGTTGTCGAACACGACGGTGTCGGCGTCGACGGCGAGGCACACCTCGTAGAGCTCCTGTGCCTTGCCTTTGCCGAGGAACCACGTGTGGTCGGGCGCATCACGACGCTGAACGATCCGCGCCACCTCGTCGGCCCCGGCGGTGTCGACCAGCAGCGAGAGCTCGTCGAGGCTGGCCTCGAGCTCTTCGTCGGATGTCCCCGGCAGCGCCACGCCGGCGAGGACGATTCGCTCGCGAACGGCGCGGTCGATCAGCGTAGAGCCGAGTGCTTCGTTGTACGGCGTACTCACGGGACGGGCACCTCGATGCTGGCGATGAACGTGGACGGCCCGGTGAGCATGGCACGGCCGGGACGGGGCTGATCGACGGACACTTTCGCGCTGCCTCCGTCCATGTGCACCCGGATTTCGCCGCTCGGCGACTCGACGAGCCCCCAGCGTCGGGCCGCCGCCGCCGCCGCCACGGCACCAGTGCCGCAGGCGGCGGTGATTCCGGCGCCGCGCTCGTGGACGCGCATCGTGATCGCGCCCGCTTCGGGCCCGGCCTCGACGATCTCCAGGTTGACGTGGGGAACTCGCGCTCCGAGGGCGACGAGGTCGATGGCGCGAACGTCGTCGACAGCGACGACGGAGTGCGGGTTGCCGAGGCTGAGGTGGGCGACGGGGCGGTCCGGGTTCGTGCCCAGCTCGTGCCAGCCCTCGGGAGCGTCGAGGTCGCCGACCTCGCCCATGTCGACCGTCGCTTCGATCGTCGACGGATCGTCGGTGGCAAGGAGCGTCACGAGGCGCTCGCCGGCCTCGGTGAGGATCAGTTGCGGGTCGAGCGACCCGGACCGCCGGGCGATCGCCTGGGCGAAGCAGCGGATGCCGTTGCCGCTCATCTCCGCCCGGCTGCCGTCGGCGTTGTAGAGCGTCATGCCGGCCCGCGTACCCGTCGGCGGGACTGCCGATGAGCAGCCCGTCCGCTCCGACCCCGGTGCGACGGTCACAGACCGCACGGGCGAAGGACGCCGCGTCGCCGTCGGGAATCGTGTCGAACGTGACGAGGAAGTCGTTGGCGAGGCCGTGATGCTTCGTCAGCTCGATCGTGGGTGTTGCGGGTGCGTCGTTCATGTTGCCTTGAGTGCATCGATCACATGCGGCGTCGCCTCGGCGACCGCATCGCGCTCGACATCGACCCAGCGTATGCGGGGGTCGCGTCTGAACCACCGCTCTTGTCGCACGGAGAATTGGCGCGTGCGCAGCGTGACCTCGGCGACCGCGGTCTCCAGGGAGGTTCGTCCATGCAGATGTTCGATGATCTCCTTGTATCCGAGCGCCTGGCGCGCCGTGCGGGACAGGCCGTCGGGCTCGTCGAGCAGCGATTCGACCTCGCCGACGAGACCATCGTCGATCATCCGCTGCACGCGGCGTTCGATGCGCGCGGCGAGCGCCTCGCGGCTCCAGCGCAGTCCGATCTGCGTCACGTCGTTGGGAGGGAACCGGCTGACCCCTGGGCCGAACGAGCTGAATGGTTGGCCGCTGCCGAGGCAGACCTCGAGGGCGCGGATGATGCGGCGACGGTTGTCCGGTTCGATGCGGATGGCGGCGGCAGGGTCGAGACTGCGCAGCCGCCCGTAGAGAGTGCGCACGTCGTCGACCGACTCCAGCTCGGCGCGGATGTCCGGCCACTCCCCTGGTAGGTCGAGATCGTCGATCACCGCGGTCAGGTAGAGCCCCGTGCCGGCGACCAGCAGGAGTGGACCGGACCTGGCCGCTGCGGCGCCGGCGTACGCGGCCTGATAGTCGGCGACGGTGAACCGCTGTGAGGGCTCGACGAGGTCGAGACAGTGATGTGGCACCAGTGCTCGATCGGCGGGTGTGGGCTTGGCCGTCCCGATGTCCATCCGGCGGTACACCTGCATCGCATCGACCGCGACGATCTCCGTGCCCGACACCGTGCCGGCGGCGGCCATGGCGACGTCCGACTTCCCCGACGCTGTGGGACCGAGCACGACAACGCGCTTCATCGGGCACACGACTGAGAGTGTGGTTGATGCACCGGTGCCGGCGCAGCGATTGTCACCACGCGGCAATCACATCGACGATTGCCGCGGTCACTTCGTCGGGATCGGTGAGCGGGCTGAGGTGGTGGCCCTCGAGCTGGCGCGTCGGCCACCCACGCCCGCGTGCTTCCTCGAGCGACGGCTGGTAGGCGGGGCCGAGGGCGACGTAGGCGCACGGTCCGGCGAAGGGCGGGGCGGGCAGCGGCGTGGAGAAGAGGGTCCTCGGCAGGCGAGGACACTCGGCGATGAATCGGCCCCGCTGGACATCATCGGGGATCAGCTCGACGAGCGTCTGCGCCGGCCACCACTGCGGCCATGGCGGCAGGAAGCCGTCGGGTTCGGTGAGGCGGTCGAGGTGCTCGGCATAGCGTGGATCGCCGGCGTCCGGGGCGACTCCGTCGGCAGGCAGGCCGGCGTCGAGGAACACCGAGGCCATCGGGTTGCACGCCTGCCGCCGCGGCGAACAGCCTCGGTCCAGCGGCACTGAAGCCGACGAGCACGAGGGGCCGAGCCGCCCCAGAGGCGGCGGTGTCGACGGCGTCGAACCACCGGTCGAGGTCGGCCGGAGCGTGCGGCACGATCGTGTCGACACCGGCCGCCTGCAACGCAGTGGCGAGCGTCCGCATCGTGAGCGGCCCGACGAGCGGACTGGAAGCGAGCACGACAGTGGCGGGATGCATCGCTGTTCGGGCGTCAGGTGACGGCGAGTGGGATGCGAACGCGGTGCACCGGCTCGGCGGTGACTGCCACGAGCCGTCCGCGGAGGAAGTGAGGCGCGGCGCTCGTGATCTCGACATCGGCGTATGCCCCGGTGCGTACCGGCTCGCCAGAAGCGAAGTGGACGAGCTTGTTCTGCCGGGTACGGGCGCTCAGCACGGACGGATCGCGCTTGCTGGGACCGGTCACGAGCACCTCCTCGACGCGACCGACCCGTGCCTCGTGCTTGGCGAGTGCACTGCGCTCGACCACGATCCGCAGCCGCTCGAACCGTTCACCCGCCACGGCGGGATCGACGAACCGGTCGTGCATCTCCGCTGCCTCGGTGCCCGGTCGGGGCGAGAAGATGAAGGTGTATGCGTCGTCGAACTCGGCGTCGCTGGCGACGTCGAGCGTGCGCTCGAAGTCGTCATCGGTCTCGCCGGGGAACCCGACGATGATGTCGGTGGTCACGGCTAGATCGTCGACAGCGGACCGAGCCTGCGCCAGCCGGGCGAGATAGCGATCGGCGCTGTAGCCCCGGTGCATCGCCGCCAGCACCTGGTCGCTGCCGGATTGCAACGGGTAGTGGAGGTGCTCGCACACCGAGCCGGTTTCCGCCATCGCGGCGAACGTCTCCGGACGCATGTCTTTCGGATGAGGCGACGTGTATCGCACGCGGCGGATGCCGGCGACGGAGCCGGCAGCACGCAACAGGTCGGCGAACAGGGGACGCACGCGGGCGCTGGTGTCGCCGTTCCGCCTCGCGGTGAGCTGCAGATCGCGTCCGTAGCTGTTGACGTTCTGGCCGAGCAGCGTGATCTCGGTGACGCCTTCGGCGGCGAGGCGCTCGACCTCGGCCAAGATGTCGACGAACGGACGGCTCATCTCCACCCCGCGAACCGCCGGCACGATGCAGAACGCACACGTGTTGTCGCATCCGATCTGGATCGTGACCCAGGCGTTGTACGACGTGTCACGAACCACCGGGAGTGCTGAGGGGAACATGACGTGATCGTCGACGATGGCGTCGTCGACGATCTCGGTGATCGGACCGCCGAGGCGTGCTGTGCTGATCAGGTCGGCGGCGCGGTGCACGTTGTGGGTGCCCAGCACCACGTCGACGTGGCCCGCCTTCTGTCGCACGAGGTCGCGATCCTTCTGCGCCAGGCAGCCCGACACCACGATCTGGCGTCCGTCTCGCTCGTCTTTCCAGCCCTTGAGGTGACCGAGCTTGCCGTAGAGCTTGTTGTCGGCGTTCTCCCGGATGCAGCACGTGTTCAGCACGACGACGTCGGCGTCGTCCTCGTTGCCGGCACGTTCGAGCCCGTCGGCTTCGAGCAGGCCGGCGATCCGTTCGGAGTCGTGCTCGTTCATCTGGCAGCCGTACGTGCGCACGAAGTACCGACGAGTCACGGCGTTCGAGGCTACCGGCGCGATCCGGCCAGGTTGGCGGCAAGGGCGGCGACCCGTTCGGCGAGCACGGCAGGTTCGAGGACGCGAAACGGTGTGCCGAGCAGTCCGATGTGCAACGCGAGGAAGTCGAGGTTGTCGGCACCAGTGGTCAACAGCGTCGTTCCCTCGTCGATCGCCTCGAGTGTGCCCACCGTCGGAGGGACCCGCTCAGCCATCTCGTCGATGCGGAGCGGCGAGCTCGATACGCGCCTGGTATCGATATGGCGCAGTGGTGATCGCCCGCTGCACGAACTCGATCGGATCGGGCGCTTCGTCGCGCTCGAACCGATGACCGGTGGCGTGCAGCGCGCTCGATGCGATCGACGCGGAACGTCCGCCAGTCGTCGTGGTGGCGGTCGCGGGCGACGAGGTACCAGCGCCGCCCGGCGCTCACGAGCCGGTAGGGCTCGATCCGGCGTTCGGTCACCGTTCCACGCATGTCGCGATAGCTCACTGCCAACTCGTCGCGCTCGCGGCAGGCGCGGCTCGAATGCCACGAGCACGCCGCTGTCGGCGGCAGGGCCCTCGGTCGGGAGGCGAGCCGTGGAGGACGAGATGGCATCGACCTGTACTCGGAGTCGGGGAGGCAGGGTCTGCTCCAGCTTGCCGAGCGCCCGCACGGCCGCCTCCGCCACACCGCTCACCGAGTCGGAGGCAGCGCTGCGCACGCACACGGCAAGGGCGACGGCCTCCTCGTCGTCGAGCATCAACGGGGGCAACGTGGTCCCCGTCGCTCCGAGGTGATACCCGCCGGCGACACCGAGATCGGCGTCGATCGGGTAGCCGAGCTCACGGAGACGCTCGATGTCACGACGAATCGTGCGCACTGTGACGCCCAGCCGTTCGGCGAGCTGCGGCCCGGTCGCAGGTCGAGCGCGCCTGCAACGCGGAGAGGACGGCGAGCAGCCGGCCGGTCGTCGTCGGCGGCGGGAGATCGGTCAACACACCAACATTCTCATCGAAACAGGACTGAAATCGACCTCTTTACCTCCTACGGTTCGAGCCATGACGATCGATTGGACGCACGAGCTCGTCGAGCAGCTCGACTGGCACTGGCAGATCCTGCGCCGCCGGTGGGAGTCGCTCACCGACGAGGAGTACCTGTGGGAGCCCGTGGACGGTTGCTGGAGCCTGCGGCCCCGCGCCGACGCCGTCACGCCGATGGCCGCAGGCGCCGGTGACGTGGTCGCCGACTTTCAGGATCCCGAGCCGCAACCGGCGCCGGTGACGACGATCGCCTGGCGTATGGGGCACATCGCCATCGGCGTCTTCGGGACCCGCGCCGCCGATCACTTCGGCGACGGCGACGTCGGCTACCTCAGCACCGAGTGGTCGCTCACGGCGCGAGGCGGTCTCGATCTCCTCGACCGGCACTACGACGCATGGATGGGCGGTGTCCGCAAGCTCGACACGGCCGGGCTGGAGCGTCCGTGCGGACCCGCCGAAGGTCCCTACGCGGACTATCCGTTCGCCAGCCTCGTCCTCCACATCTCCCGCGAAGCGATCCACCACGGAGCCGAGATCAACCTGCTCCGCGACCTGTATCGCGCCACCTACCAAGGAGCTCCACGATGACCTCTCCATCGACGCCTCCGACCATCCAGGTCGCCATCGACTGTGCCGACCCACATCGGCTTGCCGACTTCTGGGCCCAGGCCACCGGCATGGAGATGGAGGACCACCACGACATGATCCTGCAGATCGTCGAGGCGGGATATGCCAGCTTCGACGACCACACCATCGAGCGGAACGGCCGCAGGGCGTGGGCGACCGCCGCCGCCTGCCGTGATCCACAGGGCACACGACCGCGGCTGCTGTTCCAGCAGGTGCCGGAGCCGAAGACGGTGAAGGACCGGATCCACCTCGACCTGCACGTCGGGGAGGAGCGGCGGGAGACGGAGGTCGAGCGGATCCTCGCCCTCGGTGCCACCAAGCTGTGGGACGGCCAGCAGGGACCGCAGACCTGGGTCACGCTTGCGGACCCGGAGGGCAACGAGTTCTGCGTGTCCTAAGCCGCCGCATTTGACGTTTGGGGCACCGCAGCGACCGGCCACTAGCGTCAATTGGCGATGCTTGCCATTCTCCCCATCTCGAACGGCTACAAGATCCTCGGGATCCTGCACATCATCGCCGTCGTCGTCGCCTTCGGTCCCCTCTTCCTCTACCCGTCGCTGCGACGGGCCGGTGAGACGGCGACGATCGCCAAGATGCACATGCGGCTCGCCCTGCCCGCGCTCGTGTTGGTGTGGGTGCTCGGCATGGGGCTCTCCGGTGCGTCGGACGACGACGATCAAGGTGTCCGATGGGTGGGTGTCCGCGGCGATCCTGATCTGGGTGGTGTTGGTGGCCGTGAGCTGGTTCATGATCCGGCCGGCGATCACCGACCAGAGCGAGCGGGCGACGTCTCTGCTCGCCGCCGGTACCGGTATCTCCCACCTGCTGCTCGTCGTCGCCATGTGGTTGATGGTCTTCAAGCCGGGGGCGTGACGTTGGCGCTCATGCCCGCCATGTGAGCAGCAGCTCCGGTCGACCTTCCAGCATCACCGTGCCGGGCATCACACGCAGCGATCTCGGGGTCAGCTGCAACACACCGAAGTCGGGCACCGACGGCGACGTCCACATCGGCACGACCCTCGGGTCGTAGCCGACCGGCGCCGGCGCCTCGGCGAACCGCACCCATCCTGCAGACTTGCCGTCATCCGAGTTGTCCCACTCGACGTCGCAGGCGGCCGTGCACGTGTCGTGGGAGGCGGTCCAGTACGTCACCGACATGTTCGGGTTGGCGGCGAGGTGAGCCGCCTTCGGTGAAAGGGGTGACGTCAGGATCCACCCGACGAGTCGCTCGCCGTCCCACTCCCAAAACGGGTGCAGCACCCTGGTCGACGGGTCGCCAGCGCCGTTGGTGGTGGCCGCGACGCACCACACGATGCGGTGCGCCATCTCGACGAAGGCGGGGGCGATGACATCGAGTGTCGTCATGGTTGATCTCCTCGTGATGGACGCCACGCGGAGCGTAGGCGTGGGTCAGGTGAGCGGGACGAGTGCGACATCGTGTGTTGTGTCCGGCGCGAGGAATTCGAGCAGGCCGGCCGCCTCCTGCTCGATTTCTGGCGATCGTGGCGGCGTCGAGTGCGGTTGCGTGCACGATGATCAACGTCGCCGCACCGGCGGTGCGATCGGTCTCGATTCGCCAGATGGCGCAGAGGTTGCCGTCGACGAGGAGCGAACCCTTCGCCGGCTGCGGCGCCGCGGCGAGCCGGCGGACCGCCTCGGGAACAAACCGGCTGCGGTCGTCGTGGGACAGGACGACATTGTCGTACTCGGGGAGGAAGCGGGGAGGAGCGGGCGTGTCGGGATGGGGTCGAGGCGCGTCGGGAAGGTCGTGCAACTCCCGGCCGCGCTCGTCGCGGAAGGAGCGGAGCCGCGGCCGGAGCCGGTCGGTGACCTCGCGGACGCCGGTGAGCCGGCACCAGGCGGCGATGTCGGCGTTGCTCGCCGGGCCGAACGCGGCAAGGTAGCGAAGCACCACCTCGTCGATGCTCGGGTCGGCCTGGACGGGCTGACCGAGCCATGCCTCGGCAGTGGAGAGTCGGATCTCGGCGTTGCGCTGCCACAGGCCGCGCGGCGGAGTCTGGATCAAGGCCAGATGATTGCGGCAGGCGTAGGCCAAGGCGGCGCCGTCGTCGCCGGGGAAGCGCTGCTCGAGTGCGGTGCGAAACTCGGCGCCGTTGAGCGGGCGCTCGGCGAGGATGTCCCGGCCGGCGGCCTTCACCGCGTCGATGTCGACGGCGACGAGGCGGGGCGCGTGGTCACGATGGTTGGCGAGCTCCCGGTCGAGCACCGGCTGCACGAGTGGCCGCAGGACGAGGCAATCGTCGGCGGTGACGAGGTGGATCGTGCCCCGCATCACGACGATCCGCACGAGCTCTCGCTGTTCGATCAACGCCGAGAGCTGGCTGGGGTCGAACGATTCCACCCGCGACCACAAGGCGGTGTAGGGGTTGTGTGGGATCTGTGCCTGCAGGCCGACGAGGTGTTCGACGGCCTCCTTCGGCGAGCAGCTCGACCGCTGCAGGAGGAGCTGGCGATGCAGCGTCGCCCTGTTGAGCTGGCGCTGCGAGAGAACGTCGGTGGTCACTCGGCGGCCGGCACCGATTCGTACGTCTTCAGCTCGACCAGGTTGTCGTCGGGATCAAGGATGTAGATCGACCATCCGACGCCGCGGGCACCGGAGCGATAGTCAGGGCCGTCGGCGACTCGGTACCGCTCACGGTCGGCGGCGATGGCGTCGATCACCGACTTGGTGGTGATCATGCAGAAGTGATCGACGTTCTTCTCGGTGACCGAGCCCGTCGCCGGGATGAAGTCGATGATGGCGTCCGCACTGATCCGCACGGAGGGGAAGAACGCCTTGCCGTCGCGCCACTCTTCGACGTTGACGGACTCCAGCCCCAGCGTCGACAGGTAGAACTCGAGAGTCGCCTCGACGTCGGCGCAGCGCAGCACGAGATGGTCGAATCCGCTCACAGCGATCGGGGTGTCAGTGCTCATGAGGTCAACGTAGGCGAGGCCGTGGCGGCGTCGGGCCGCATTTGACGATCAGGCGCCGGGCAGGGCGACGATCGCCTC
This sequence comes from uncultured Acidimicrobiia bacterium, assembly GCA_963830025.1. Lineage (GTDB taxonomy): Bacteria > Actinomycetota > Acidimicrobiia > Acidimicrobiales > Ilumatobacteraceae > CAWHLC01. The sequence continues at coordinate 451,992 of CAWHLC010000013.1, read as the reverse complement.
GTGCTCGAGGGTCGCCACGGGAGTCCCGTCGACGGAGACTCGCACGTCGACCACTGCCCGCTCGCCGTGGCGCTGGAAGCGGCGCACGACGACCGACTCGAGTAGCGCCGTGGCCCCGACCGGCGCGACGTCGTGATGAGCGACGATGCTGCGGGTGTGGATCCACGCGCCGCGTACGAGGCTGCGGCTCATCACCCGGTTGGCGAGCGCCGGCCACACCGCCGGATGGACGATGCCGTGGTCGGCGTAGAGGGGGAGATCGTCACCGGCCCGGCTGCCGTAGTCGGCGCTCCACTCCCCGGTGAGCTCGACAACGAGTGGTTCGAGCACCTCGCCGGCACGCAGATCGCGCAGCTCCGCGCCGTTGGGGACTGCCCGGAGGAAAGCCCGGACCCCGAGCTCGTCGCCCGGCTGACACTGCGCTTCGACGGTGACGGCATCGCTGCCGTCGGGATCGGAGGTGGGGACGCAGTGGACCTGGTCGTGCTCGAACACCGGTGATCGGAACCGCACCTCTCCCCCGCCGTGGGCGACCCAGTCGAGCCCCCACGCCGCCACGATCGGATGGGTGAGGTAGGCGTACGTGGTGACGCCGGCGACGAGTGCTCGGGGGAACCCGGCCGCCCGCGCACCGGCGTCGGTGTGGATGGCATTGCCGGCGTGCTCGGGCAGGTTGCGGGCGACGACCGACCAGGCCTGCGGTGTGGTCAATCGAGCTCGACAGGCAGATCGCTGCGATCGACGATCGAGTCGGTCGCTCCTTCGACATCGGCGCCTTCGGCGGTCGATGGCGGTGTCGGGCTGGACGTTGTCGGAGGGGTTGAGCCCGGCGGCGCTGAGCACCTTGTCGCTGATCTCCATCATGATCTCCGGATTCTCGGCGAGGAACGTCTTGGCGTTCTCCCGACCCTGTCCGAGCTGCTCGCCTTCGTAGGTGAACCAGGCACCCGACTTGCGCACGATGCCGAGATCGACCGACAGGTCGATCAGCGTCCCCTCACGGCTGATTCCCTTGCCGTACATGATGTCGAACTCCGCTTGGCGGAACGGCGGCGAGACCTTGTTCTTCACGACCTTCACCCGGGTGCGGTTGCCGACCACCTCGGCGCCGTCCTTCAACGACTCGATGCGACGGATGTCGAGTCGGACCGACGAATAGAACTTCAGTGCCCGCCCACCAGGCGTTGTCTCCGGTGAGCCGAACATCACGCCGATCTTCTCTCGGAGCTGGTTGATGAAGATGGCGATCGTCTGGGTCTTGCTGAGGTTGCCGGTGAGCTTGCGCAGTGCCTGGCTCATGAGCCGGGCCTGGAGGCCGACATGGCTGTCGCCCATCTCGCCCTCGATCTCGGCCCGTGGCGTGAGGGCAGCCACCGAGTCGATGACGAGCACGTCGACGGCGCCCGAACGCACGAGCATGTCGGAAATCTCGAGTGCTTGCTCGCCGGTGTCGGGCTGGGAGATGAGCAGTTGGTCGATGTCGACACCGATTGCACTGGCGTACACCGGGTCCATCGCGTGCTCGGCGTCGATGTAGGCGCACGTGCCGCCGTTGCGTTGCGCCTCGGCGACGACGTGCATCGCCAAGGTGGACTTGCCCGACGACTCGGGACCGTAGATCTCGACGACGCGGCCCCGCGGCAGGCCGCCGATGCCGAGTGCCAGGTCGAGCGACAGCGCACCCGTGGAGATGCGCCTCGATCGCCATCGACGGTCGATCGCCCATGCGCATGATGGCGCCCTTGCCGAACTGCTTGTCGATCTGCGACAGGGTGAGATCGAGGGCCTTCTCGCGATCGGTGCTCATGGTGTCTGCCTTTCAGTGACTCGAGATGTGACGACGTTGGCGACGGTACCGAGGGGGTGTGACAGCGGCCGGTGCGAATGACACCAGTGTAATCAACGAACGAGCGTTCGGGCGAGCAATTCGACGGAATTCTCAGCGAACCGGTGGCGGGGCCCCATCACCGGGCTCGGGCGGGCGCATCCCCAGGTCGACCGCCTGCCAGATCGTGTACGTGAACGGATAGGCGATCACCGGGATCACCACCGCCGCCACGCCGAGCACGAGGATCAGCGGAAGGACCGCTACGTCGGGAGCAGTGGCGATCACGCCCACCGCGACACCCACCACCAAGAGCCCCAGCGTGATGATGGCGTTGATCGTCGCCGCCCCGAGCTCGAAGCCCTCGTATCCCCGGCGCCAGCCGATGCCACACGTGCGGCACGTCTCCTGCTTGGCGAAGAACCCGGTGAAGAACGCGCCGCGACCACCGCACCAGGCGCAGCGACGCCGCATGCCCCGCCACAACATGCGCGGCACGGACGGACGGCGCGCCGGCGTCGTGGGGCGGGTGCGGGCGCTTGGCACGCGTATGAGCGTACGAGGCCACGTTTGGAACAATGTCCCGATGCGTCGCAGCCTGGCCGCTCTCCTGTTCGTCATCGCGGCGGCCGCGCTCAGCATCGCCGCCGCCAGTTGGTGGCTCGAGCAAACGGTCTTCGACCCCGATGCGACCGGCGACGCGGCCCACGCGATCCTCCAGGACGAGCGGATCCGCGGGCAGATCGCGACGCTGATCGCCAACCGCGCCGCCGACGAAGTGGGTCTGTCGCCCGCCCAGCTGCGCCCTCACGTCTTGGAGCTGGTCGGCACCAAGCCCGGCGCAGAGGTGCTGGAGCAGGTGATCGCCGATGCGCACGCCCGCATCATCGGGTTGAGCGACGGGCCGGTGAAGATCACGCCGGAGCAGATGGTGCAGCTGGTGAGTGACGAACGAGCGGCGGTCGTGCGGCCCATCCGCCTGCCGATCAACGAGGTGCAGCCGCGTCTCGATCGTTCGGCAGAGCGTGCACTGGGTGATCCCCGTCGGCGCCGCGATCGGCGGGCTGGCCCTGCTCCTCGGTCTCGTGATGCACCCCGCCAAAGCCGACGCCATCATCGGGATCGGCGCGCTCCTCATCTTCCTCGGTCTGATGGCCGTGCTCGTCGGCTATGTCGTGCCGGTGTCACTCGTGCCGGCACTCAGCAACAACACGTGGGTGGCAGCGGTCCCCGAGCTGGCCAAGGCGAACTCGACATTCCTGTTCAGTGCTGCCGCAGGGCTCGTCGCTGCCGGCATCGCCTTCGTGGGAGGCGCCGCCCTGTGGCGCCGTCGCCGCGGCTGGGACGCGCCGGTCGACACACGCCACTGGCGTTGACGACGGCGCGCGCTACGACGTCAGCTCGTCGACGAACTCGCCGAACACGTCGGCGTAGCGGGCTGCGTCCGCCTCGTCGTGCATCACCGAGATGAGCCACTGCTCGTCGAGCCCCGGCGGCAGCAGGATTCCTCGATTGATGCCGTGGATCCACTGGGCGAAGGCGAGATCGAAGTCGGTCCGCTTGTAGTCCCGGTAGTTGCGGATCTGCTCGGGCGCCCACGTGATGCATCCCTTCGCTCCGAACTGGATCGTGTGGGCGGGCAGCTCGGCCTTGTCGATGATCTGCGCGCAGGCAGAGACCAGCGCAGCGTTGCGGCCGATGGCGGCATCGACGTTCTCTCGCGAACAGGCTTCGGTGAGCGTCGCCTTGGCGGCGGCCATCACGAGCGGATTGCCGTTGTAGGTGCCGAGATGGAGGACACGACCCTCGGTGATGAGGTCCATGTGCTCCTGCTTGCCACCGAAGGCGCCGATCGGGAAGCCACCGCCGATCGACTTCGCCAGCGTGATCAAGTCGGGCTCGACGCCGAAGTGCTTTGTCGCACCGCCGTAACCGGCCGTCAGACCGGTCTTCACCTCGTCGAAGATCAGCAATGTGCCGTGCCTGGTCGTGATCTCCCGCACCGCATCGAGATAGCCGGGCTGCGGCAGGCAGATGCCGATGTTCTCCATCACCGGCTCGACGATGAACGCCGCCACGTCTCCGCTCGACAGCACTCGATCCAGGGCGTCGGGATCGTTGTACGGCACGACGAGGGTGTCGCTGAGCACGCCTGCCGTGAGACCCTCGGTGCCCGCTACGGAGATCGGCGCGTCGGCCGGGCCGGCAGCGTCGAGCGCCGGCTTCATCGACACCATCACTTCATCGTGGTGCCCGTGGTAGCCACCCTCCACCTTGACGAGCTTCGGCCGGCCAGTCGCGCCGCGGGCGACGCGGATCGCGTCCATCGTCGCCTCGGTGCCGGAGTTCGTGAAGCGCCACATCGGCAGCCCGAACTGAGCGGCGAGCAACTCGCCGACATCGGCGTTCATCTCGCACGGCGTGACGTAGAGAGTCCCGTCGTCGAGTTGGCTCCGTACAGCTGCGGCGACCGCGGGGTTCATGTGCCCGGCGAACAGCGCGCCGAAGCCCATGTCGTAGTCGACGTACTCGTTTCCATCGACATCGACCATCCGGGAGCCGGCCGCATGGCGGACGACGATCGGATGCGGGTCGTAGGCCTGGAAGCTCGATGGCACGCCGAGCGGGAGCACTTTGCGGGCCCGGTCGGTGGCCGCCTGCGAGGCGATCGTGCGCTCGGCGTAGGTGGCCATCTCCCGTTCGGTGATGGATTTGGCGCGCTTGGCGAGCGCGCTGGGATGTGTGGCCGATGTGGCGCTCATCGATGTCTCCTCCAGGCGGCGGTGGAGCAATCGACGGTACCACCCACCGCCCTCACGTGAGGGCGGTGGGTGGTCGCCGCCACCGATTACACGTCGACGGTCAGGTGAGTGACGGCGCGGTGACCGAGGCTGTCGGTTGCCTCGACCCTGACGTCATAGGAACCGGAGGCCTGGAACGTGTGGTTGACGTTGGGCCCGTTCCTCGTGACGACCGGCGTGCCGTCGCCGAAGTCCCACCGATAGCGGGTGATGGTCGCACCGGCACTCGACGCCGCCGAGTCGCCGAGAGCGACATCAGTGGACGCCTGCGAGCGGCTGCTGGCCGCCGCTCGCCGACAGCTCGATCTCGTCGAGCAGCCAGTCGAGTGAGCGATCAGCGACCGCGTTGCGGGTGTCCTCGCCGTTCACGCCCTCGAGGCCGAAGCCCATCGAGACGCTGCGGTAGTGGAACATCGACCCGTTCCTCTTCCAGGCGCGGCTCGGATCCACGCGGAGAAGGAGACCGCCGAGCCGAACGGCGCCGAGCTGCCGAGTGGCTGGAACAGCGGCGTCATCGTCGCCGGATGCCTGGAACGTGTCGTTGTCGAACAGCGGCGACGTCGCCTCGATCGACGTCTGGTTGTCGACCCCGTCACCGTTCGGCGCGAGGTCGAGCTGCAGCCCCGACATGATGCTGACGCCGTTGGCCGACGGTGTCGGCGGCGCGCCGCCGTAGATGCTCGCCGCGGCTCGTGCAGACAGCCCGAGATAGCCGTGGTACAGCCGCGGCCGACCCGAGATGGATCGACCCGAAGTCGGCGTTGCTGTCCGTCGTCTCGGCGACGTTCTGGCCGGTGAGCCACAGCCTGCCGCCACTGTCCAGCCACTCGGCGATCGAGTTGTGATCAGCTCGGGAACAGACCGCTCGTGTTGAAGCTGTCGTTGTCGCCCGTGAACATCACGATCGGCGCGGTAGTCGTACAGGTCGAGCAGTGCCGGGGAAGAACTCGGCGCCGACGTCGAGGTAGTCGTAGCTCACGCCGGCGGCGTCGAGCGCCGACCTGATAACTCGGCGCTGTAGTCACCGAACTCCGATGCCGAACGTCTGATGCCGTCGTCGTCGACGAGCAGCACGTCGGTCGTCGGCTCCGGCGGACTGCCACCCACACCGGGATGTGGAGGACCTTTCCGGTGCCTCGGTTGGTGAGCACGATCGACCCCTCGTAGTCGCCCGGCTCGGTGTCGGCCGCCGTGCTCACTGTCACCGTGAACGGCGTGTGCTTCCTGCCCTTGACGACGAGCTTGTTGCGTCACCGATGTCGTGATCGCGAGCCCCTCGCCGGTCGCCCGTGACGTTCCACGAGGTCGTCTTCTTGCGCGATTCCCCGTCGCCGTGACGGTGAAGCTCGATCGACTTCGCCGGGCAAGCGTCTCACCGACACTGATGCTCGGTATGTCGACCGTGATCTCCGGGAAGGCCGCGGCGGCGACGTCGACGCGACCGGAGCCGCGGAGCAGGACACGTCGGCCTGCACCGACTGCGCCGTGTCGAGGAAGACGTTCTCGTTGGCGGTGGTCATCAGCGCCGACTTGACCTCGCTCCGGGGTCCAGTCCCGGATGCAGGTCGAGGAGCAGTGCCGCCGCACCGGCGATGTGCGGCGTGGCCATGCTCGTGCCGGACTGCGGCCCGAAGCCGGTGAACGGGGTCGGGGTAGTCGCCGCCGGCGTAGCCGCTGGAGACCACATCGACGCCGGGGGCGACGATGTCGGGCTTCAGCGTCTTGTCCTGCGTGGGCCGGACGAGCTGAAGGCGGCGATCGACGTCGCCGATGTTCTCGGCGACCTGCGGATCGAAGGTGAACTGCGCCTCCACCAGCGCCCGGGTTGGCGGTCGTAGTAGGCGACGCAAGCGCGAGGCCCTGCGAGCGCCGCATGAACCACGACGGGATCGTCACGTCGCGGCGCGTCGACGCCTGCTCCCATGCTCTGCAAGTTGTCGCCACCCGCGGCCGAGTTGTACACCAGAGCCGCGACGCGCGCCGGCATCCTGGGCGTTGAGCACCTTGGTGCTGAACTCGCACGTGCCCCGCTGCGATCACGGCGATCGCACCGTCGAGCGAGCCGGCGGGGAACGGCTCGCAGCCGAGCGTGCTCCCGCCGCTCGCCACTTCGGCCGGGATCACCGGGGCCGGCCCGAATGTCGTCGTTGACTTCCTCGCCGAACCCGGCCGGTCCGACCGGGATCCCGGTGAGCGCCGGCGGGACAGGAGTCGGGGCGGTGACGTCGATCACACCGGGCACGATCGTCACGTTCTTGGTGGATCGCCCCGACGGCGATGACCTTCGGCGAGTTCGCCGGCGAGTTGCCGGTTGCCACGATCCTGGCCGCTGTTGCCCTGGGCGAACACCATCACCACGCCGGCGTCGACGGCCGCTTCCGCGGCCTGCACCATCGGATCGGGCCACGCCAGCGTGTTCTGGTAGCGTGGAGCCCCACGAGTTGGAGATGATGTCGGCGCCGTCGGCGACGGCGTCCTCGATCGCCTGCACCAGTTCGACCGTGTAGGCGTTGCCGTTCTGGAAGTCCTCGGTGCTGCTGCTCGGATAGAACACCCGGTAGTTCATCAGGTAGGCACGTGGCGCCACGCCCGACAGCTCTACATCGACGCCCTGGATCGTGGCATCGGTGCCCGGATTGCAGGCCACCGTTCCCGCCACGTGCGTGCCGTGGGGGCTGCTGTCGGGACCGGGCAGCGGTGTGTCGTTGCCAGGCGTCGGCGGATCGTTGGGACGGAAGTACGCCCGGGCCACGATCACCTTGTTGTTCGTGAACCTGGTGTCACCCTTGGGGAAACCACCCTTGGGCCGGAGGTAGCCGGCAGCGTTGAAGCAGGGGTTGCCGGCGTAGTGACCGAACCGGTCACGCGTGACGTAGATACCGCTGTCGATGATGGCGACCTTGATCGCCGCCACCCGCCTTGTTCTGCCCACCGAGCTGCGTCCCACACCTCCGGCGCACCGATCTGCTCGGGCGTGGCGTACATGTCGAGTTGGTAGGCGACGTCGGGAGTGACGGCGCGCACGCCGGGCATCGCCCGGACGGCGGCTGCGGCCTTCGGCGACATGCGCACGGCGAGACCGTTGAGCACGACCTGATACCGACGCTCGACGTGAGCGTTCGGCGCCACACTGGCGAGGCGCGCGGAGAAGCTGGCCTGATCGACCTTCAGCGCCTTGCGGTACCTCGAGTTCGACGCGGCGGCGAGATCGAGCTCAGCGTTGCCAGGCGCGGCCTCTGCCTTCTCGGCGACGGACGGATCGGACAGCTGGACGATCCAGCGCCCCGACGGACTGCCCGGCTGTACGGCCGGTGCCGGTCGCGTCTGCGCCGTCTGGTCGGGTGCACCCTCAGGTACGGGAGTGGGGTCGGGTCTCGCCTCAGCGACGGGAGTGAGCGCCGGAAGCAGAGTGAACGCCGCCGACACCGAGCAACGCAGCTACTCGTCGTGCGGCACGCCCTCGGATCGCGGGCCGTGCAGGGTCCCTCATGAGAATGTTCCTCTCGTTGGGTGTGTACGAAGCGCGGCGGGCATGTTTCGCCCGCCGGCGGCAGCCGTTCGGCACGTTAGTCGCGCTGCAATACCGACTCGATCGGTGCCGGCGCAGAACGCCCGACCGACGTGACGATCAGTTGCGCGGCACCTCTGTCCAGGCGACGTCCTTGTCCAGACGGGGCTCGCCGGGCAGTCCCAGCACCTGCTCACCAAGGATGTTGCGCATGATCTCCGAGGTGCCACCCTCGATCGAGTTGGCCCGAGTGCGGAGGAAGGCGTGGCGCACTCCCTGATGCTCGCCGGTGACGCCGAGCTCCTCCGGCCGGCGGAACGTGTAGTCGAATCCGACGAGCCCATCGGCACCGAGCAGATCGATGCAGAACTCGAACACCCGCTTGTTCAGCTCGGCGAGACCGAGCTTCGCCACCGAGCCCTCGGGTCCGGGGTTTCCCGCCTTGCGCGCGCCCCCGGCACGGAGCACGGTGAGTCGCTGGATCTCGCCGAGCGACCACAGCTTCATCAGCTGGTCGCGGCGAGCACCCGTGCGAGAGTCTTCGGGCAGGGAGTTCCACACCTCGACCGCAGGCAGCGCTCCCCCGCCGCGCCGGGGCGCACCCATCCCGGAGCCGATCGAGACTCGCTCGTTCATCAGGGTCGTGAGCGACACTCGCCAGCCCTCGCCCTCGGCGCCGATCCGATCGGAGTCGGGGATGCGGACGTCGGTCAAGTACACCTCGTTGAACTCGGCCTCGCCGGTGATCTGCCGCAACGGCCGCACATCGACGCCCGGCGCGTGCATGTCCAGGGCGAAGTACGTCAGGCCCTTGTGCTTGGGCAGGTCGGGGCGAGTACGGGTGACGAGCATGCCGCGGTCGCCGAGGTGGGCGAGTGTGTTCCATACCTTCTGGCCGTTGACGACCCACTCGTCACCGTCGCGCACGGCGCGGCAGGCGAGACCGGCGAAGTCGGAACCGGCGCCGGGTTCGGAGAACAGCTGGCACCACAGCTCCTCGCCGGTGTACATCGGCCGCAGGAGCCGCTGCTTCTGTTCGTCGGTGCCGTGCGTGACGATCGTCGGTCCCGCCAGCTCCAGGAAGAACGTTCTCGGGTCGGTGGGCTTCGACCCTGCGTTGCGCAGCTCCTGCTCGACCATCCGGTTCAGCTCGGGACGTACTCCGAGGCCGCCATGACCCTCGGGAAAATGCACCCACGCCAAGCCGGCATCGAAGCGGTGCCCGCGAAACTCGATCTCCTCGGTCGTCCGGGGATCGTGTGCGGCGAGCAACGCGTCGATCGCCTCCCGGACCCTTCGCGTCTCGGGATCGGTGGTCGTCGGTGCGGGTTCGGTGATCGTCACGGGCCGAGTTTCGCGCTCACACGCCGCCCGACACGATGCGTGATCGGAGGTCGTCTGGCGAGCCAAACCGCATGGTGGCGAACGTGCAGCGATCTGGCAAACTTGTACTTCCCCATGGTGGGCGTAGCTCAGTTGGTTAGAGCATCAGGTTGTGGCCCTGAAGGCCGGGGGTTCAATTCCCCTCGCTCACCCCACTCGGTTCCGGCAGTTGGGGGACACAAACGTGTCCCCTATGCTGCCGGGGCCACTCAGCACCATCTGGTGCTCGGGCACTGCGCCTCTAGCTCAACGGCAGAGCAGTGGACTCTTAATCCATTGGTTCAGGGTTCGAATCCCTGGGGGCGCACCAGCAAAGTGCCAGGTCAGAGTCGATTCCGCCGAGTCGGCTTCGTGGATCTCGGCGATAGGTGACCAACGGGGTGACCAACACGCTCTCACCGTGGTCTGCGCGCTGGTCGCGGTGGACGCAGGCGACCGCCCCGTTGCTGTATGTCGTGCGTGTCCCGTCAGGGACTCGTAGCAAATCACGAAGTGCAGTGGGAGGGGCGTGGTCACATCCGGGCCGCAGCAGCAGTAGATCGTGACGACGAGCGGTTAGCGCGTGCGAGAGGGCGGGTAGCTTTCTGCGCGAGGTTGGTCTCCTGCCTCGTGATGGCCCGGTTTCCCGACTCGCGGCCGGGCATGTGTAATTGGCGCTGCCAGCCGATGGGTAAACGATCCGAAGGATGAGTTCAGCATTCCGCCCAGGTGCCGTGTGGGGACGTCGTGACCGCGAGTTGGAATGGAGTGACCGCTCAGTGGTCAGACGGCCGCCGGTTCGCTGGCGGCCACGTCCAGTAATCGAACTGCCGTGACGTGGAACTGCTCTCGTCCGGACGTTGCGAGCGCCCTGTTCCGGGCGCGCTCGCCGAACTGCCGCGATCGCGTCGGCGACACGAGGATCGCGCGAATTGCGTCGGCGACGGCCGCGGGATCGGTTGGATCGATGCAGCAGCCCGTCACATCGTGCACCACTGCTTCGGTGCAACCGCCGAGGTTTCCTGCCACGCACGGCAAGCCCGCCGCGCCGGCCTCGAGGTACACCGTCCCGAATCCCTCCACCTGACCGCGGGCGTCAGGACGGCTGACCATCACGAACAGATCCGCCGCTGCATACGCAGCCGCCAACTCGTCGTCGTCAACCGAGTCGACGATGGTGAGCCGGTCCGCCATGTGCGTCATCCGGGATAACTGTCGAAGTCGGCGCGGGCTTCCCTGACCGATGATCAGGTAGTGGATGTCGTCGAACTCGGGAACGAGACTCGCCAACGCGGTCAGAACGACATCGTGCCCCTTGCGCTCGTCAAGCCGGGCCACGGTGAGGATCACACGCCGGCGTTCGAGACCATGCCGGCGGCGGAAGCGGTCGCGTTCGCGGGTCCCCACCGAGGCGAACCGCTCGACGTCGATCGCCGGTGCCAGGACAGAGCATTCGACAGCCGATCCACCGAAATTCATGACCTCCCTCGCCGTGAATGAACTGGGCACAAGAACTCCTTCGGCTGAGGCGAACACTCGGGGTAGACACCGCCGGGCCAGCGCCGACGACCGGGCAATCGATACATCCTCACCGAACGCAACGACGTACAGCGGTCGCCGGATCGCGCGAACAACGAACGCGGCGACAGTACCGACCGGGTGGGCGCCACCACTGACGACGAGATCAATCGGATGCGAACGATGCAGGCGCACGGCACGGAGCAACATCCACATCGATGTGGAACCTCTCACCCGGCCGCGCACGGTGATCACTCGCACGCCGTTGCGCTCACCGACCCCGGCGGCGCCCTGACCGAGCACCACGGTCACCGAATGGCCGTGGCCGATCAGGCCGTCGGCGATATCCGCGAGGTAGGAGCCTGCCCCGCTCACGAGCGGCGGGAACCAAGGGGTCACAATAAGTACGTGCACAACTGTCCTTGCCGATACGGATCGCCGCAGGTAGCGACCGTACAGCGGCCATCATCAAACCACGATCCAGGCGGCACGGAAACGCCCCGGCGCAGTCGCCGCCAAGAATCCATACAGTGGGATGAACGCACAGACGCCAAGGACTCACCGTTCAGGGGTGGTCTGACGGCGAGCTGGACTGGCGGCCATCAGCCCGGCCGGGTCGGCGCGATCCCTACCGTGGCTATCGCGGTGTTGAATGCGCCCGTCCCGACCTGCGCGACGAGTTCAGCGTCCTCGCGCCCAGCCTTCATCTGCGCCACTTCGCGGCTTCAGGGTGTGCGGAGTGCAACGATACGGCTCGACGCGTGCCGTTGTTCTGCCGCGCCCAACACCCATCCGCGGGAGGCTCAACGACGCGGACGACTGCTCAGCATGTGAAACCCCTGGCTACAGGTGCGACGGGTGTACCCAGAGACTCGGTTGCGTAGGCGGGTCTCAGTCGTTGTCTTCCGGATGAGAGAGTTTCTTAGTTCGTCTCGCAACCGACGTGTGGAGCGCCTCCGATGTCGAAGTTGTGAGGGTCCGGCTCGTTCACTCTGATGTTGCGGTAGTACGGGATGTCTCCGCAGTCGAGGTCCGTTCCGGTGGTGGAACGCAGATGGTCGCGTAGCTGGCGACGTGCCCGAAGCCGTACACCTGTTCGCTACGCTGGCGTTCGTGGGCATCGAGGAGCGGTTCGAGCAGTTGCGCCGCTCGGCGGCGTGCACCCACCTCAGCCGCGAACAGGTGAGCGAACTCGTCGCCATCGGTGCCACCCTCGTCGAGGAGCGCCGACGGATCCGGCGTGTACTCGAGCAGTTGCCGGAGCACTTCACCGAGGTGCGCGAGCTGTTGAACGAGCTGGCGCGGACGGTGCGGTAGCTGTCGCGTCCGTTTTGGATTGCGGTCTCCGGGTACGACCGTCACAGCAGACCCGGAGGAGATGGAGCATCGTTTCGCACTGACGCCCGTTCGCGCTGTCGGAGTGTGTGAAATCCGTCGTGTTCGCGGCGTCGATTGGAGACCTTCGCCCCTGTTGTGCAGGTGCTTACCCGAGTCACGATGGTGGTGGACGAGTCGGCGTGTCGTACCGGCTCGGCTGGAGGTAATCGTCATGGGCGAGAAGACCATCATCCGTCGTCGGGCGCTGCTCACTGGCGGCGTCGGAGCGGTCGTCGGCACGGCCGTCACCGGGCTCAAGGACTCTTCGACGGCGCAGGCCGCGGACGGCCCTGTGCTCCTCGGTGAGGAGAACATCGCCACGTCGATGACGGCGATCACGAACACGAAGCAGCGGGGCGTCGCAATCCGCGGGTCCGTCACGGTTGGTACGGGCGTACAGGGCATCGCGAGAGACTCGGGCCACAGCTCCAGTTACGGCTGCATCGGTGTTACCGGGAAGGCCGTGAAGCCAGGAGGGAACACGATCGGCGTCAAGGGCTTAGCCAACCGAACCGGCGTGCAGGGCATCTGCACCTCGGACGGTGGCGTCGGTGTCGAGGGGATCGCAGCACTACGAGGCGGGATGGGCGTCACTGGGTACGGCAGGCACGCAGGCGTCGTCGGCGTCACCAAAACCGGCATGGGCGTGTACGGCGACGCCTCGGAGCCCGCCGGAGTGGGCGTGTCCGCACGGTCTTACAGCGGACGCGGTTTCGCCATCCGCGGCGACGGTCGGCTCAAGTTCGACAAGGTCAGCGGCCAGGCGACGATCGCCGCCGGCCAGACGGCGGTGACGATAACCCCGATGGTGGACGTTCACGCAGGCTCCTTCGTGTTACTCACCCCGATGGCCAACATCGGCAGCCGCGGATTGTGGTTCACCAGGAACACCACCGGCAACAAGGTGTCGATCCACATCAGCTCGCCGCGCACGGTGGCGACCACCATCGCCTGGCTGCTGCTCGGCTAAAACTCCGATCGGTGCGCCGCACTCAACCGAGTAGGCCACAACCACGCGTCGCCTCCGGCCGCGCTGGCGGGGAATGCGTCGGCAGTGCGTTAGCCGCGTGTCGTGGGACGAAACGACGGTTCGGGCATCGTCCGGAGTTCGGATCGGAAGCCTAACCCGGCAGCGCCGAATGCCCTGATGGAGGATCTGGAGGCAATGACGCGCTAGCGTCGGAGGGCTCGGTTGGTGGTCTCCTGAATGCCCTGCCGGCTGTTGTCTGGCTTTTGAACGAAGGGACCACCGATCGGGTCTTCGTCACGGTGTGGCTCGTAACAGGATCGGCATTACTACCTCATCAGGTTTGCCCGCCGTGGCACACCCACCACGATGAGGAGGAACGTCATGTTTGTGATCGGGATCGATCCGCATCGCGGCTCTCATGCCGCCGCGGCGCTGGATGCGCAGGAGCGCGTCCGGGCGGTGTTGCAGTTGCCGGCGAACGGTCAGCAGCGACAGTGTCTGTTGGGTTGGGCGGACGGGTTCGTGCCGCGGGTGTGGGCGGTGGAAGGCGCTACCGGAACCGGTGCGCTGCTCGCCCAGCAGCTCGTCGAGGCGGGGAGACGGTGGTGGATGTGCCACCGACGTTGGCGGCGCGGGTGCGGTTGTTGGACAACAACTACAGCGACAAGAGCGACACCCACGACGCCCGGGCGACAGCGATCGTGGCGTTGCGCAACCATCGGCTGCGACGGGTCGGTCTCGAGGACCACACCGCCGTGTTGCGTCTGCTGGCGAAGCGACACCACGATCTGATCGCGGCACGGACCCGGGCGATCTGTCGGCTGCACACGACGGTGACGTTCTTGGTCGAAGGGCACCTGCCCCGACGGTTACGGGCGGAGCGGGCCGCCGCCATCCTGGCTGGGATCCGGCCCACGACGGCGGTTGGGATCGAACGTAAGGCGCTCGCCCGGGATCTGCTCGCCGAGGTCCGCCGTCTCGATCGTGAGCTCGCCGCCCACTGCGACCGTATCGGCGACGCCGTCGCCGCCTCCGCCACGACGGTGACCGAGCTGCACGGCGTGGGACCGATCGTGGCCGCCTACCTGATCGGCCACAGCGGCGACATCTGCCGCTTCCCCAGCGCCGGCCACTACGCCCGCTACAACGCCACCGCCCCCATCGAAGCCTCCAGCGGACCGTCATCCGCCATCGACTCAACCCACGCGGGAACCGCCAGCTCAACCACGCCATCCACATGATCGCCGTCACCCAGGTCCGCCACGACACGCCCGGCCGCGCCTACTACCTCCGCAAACAAGCCGAAGGCCACAGCCGCAAAGAAGCAATGCGAGCCCTCAAACGGCGCATCAGCGACACCGTCTACCGGCAACTCGTCGCCGACAGCCGCCGCTAATCGAAAGGCCCGGGAGGGCACACGGGACGACTCCAATGGCCAGCGTGACCGGCTCTACACCCTGACGGCCGGCTCTTCGGTCAAGCCACTCCCGGACCACCACCAACGTTACGCCGCGACGCAAGGCTCTCCGCCACGCCCCAACACCCATCCCTTGACACAAACGGGGTTTTTCGCTCGGTGGGTGGTATTTAGAGCCAGATCACGCACCGGTCATTCGATCCGCACCGCACTGCCCGGATCGCCAGCTTGGAGAAGACACGCCGACGACGCAAACGTGGCCTGACGCAGCGCTCGAGGACCCGGGATCGGACTCACATGGCGGCGACGAGCGGCGGCACGGTGCCGGGTGTTACCAGGCGACGGCACGGGAAAGCTACAGGGGGTGGCGCCGCGCTTGACAAGGCGCGCCCAGAACGGCATCACCGTCGGTCGCCTGTCATCCGGTCACGGCGAGTAGTCGCCACATATTGCACCCCGATTCCCTTGAGCTGGTGTGTGCCGCGATACCTCGAACGTGAGACCCGGCGCCAGCAACGAGTGGCGGGATCGCGGATGATTCGGAGAACTTCGCCGGGCTGTGCTTTCTTCCATGACTCGTGCGGCGAGGTGTACGGCGATGCCGCCGATCTTCGCCGCCGTGTATCTCTACCTCGCCGGTGTGGAGACCGGCTCGGCTCTCGAGCCCGATGCCCCGCAAGCCGTCCCTGATGGCGACAGCAGGCACCGTATCGCACGGCCCGGTCCATCGACATTGGCGAGGATTCCGTCGCCGGTGTTCTTCACGCACCGCCCGCTGAAGCGCTGAAGCTGTCGTGCGACCACGTGATTGTGGCGGTCAAGGCGTTCAAGCCAGCACGCATAGCCCATTTCGGCGGCACACGCCGTTGACAGCGACGAGATCGGTGAACAGCAGCGTGGTGAGTACTCGTTCGAGGTCCGCTGCGGGTCCACGTACCGGTGAGGAACTCTTGCAGCTCGTCGAGCGCATCCGATGCGGCAGCGAGGGTGTGATCGTTCCAGGAAGTTCGACGTACAGTGCGCCGGCGATGTGTTCGCTGAGATACCGACCATGGTCGGCGCGGATGTACCGATCCTCGGAGCGGTGAAGCGCGAGGGTGGAGGTGGTGACCGCGGGCAGAACGTCTCGGACGTCCAGCGCGAAGACCGCCTCGTGGATCGCTCTGGCCGTTGCCGGGCTCGCCGATTGTCGTTCCAGGCAGCAGCGCCATTCCAGAGAGAATAGGTCCGCCTCAAGATCGGGCGACACGAGCGACCCGACGCTTCGCCCAGTCCCGTAGTCGGCGATGGCGGTGTCCACAAATCGTCGATACACGTCCGGCGGGATCCCGATCGGATAGTGGTAAGTTGCGACTGAGGCGGGCGAACTAGTCCAGCAGCGCCAACACGGTAGTTAGCCCTTTCGGGATGCAACGCTTTGAACATGATCGCTAACGGGCCGCCCTCGTTCGTGCCGAACACGACCGCCTGCTGACACTCCACCGCGTCCAAGACAGCGACGAGATCGTCCACATGTTCCTCCAGCGTCGGGAGCGCCTGCAGCGCTACACGATGCGAGAGTCCAACACCACGCTTGTCATAGATAACGAGGCGACTGAAGGACACGAGCCTCTGAAGGAATCGTTCATAGGCGGGGTGCTCGTGGAACACCTCGACGTACCCTTGCCAGACCCGGACACCTAGCAACAATGCCGACCTGACCTGAGCCGATCGTCTGGTAGGCGATGCTTACGTCCTTAGATTTTCGCGTACCGGGTGTCCGGGCCCCCACTCGCCCACCACCAAAGCGTCCGTTCCGATCAGCCCCAGGGAGCACCCCACCCGACCGCACACCGGCACAGCTCCGGCCCCCTTATCCACCGGCCGACGGATCGCCAAACCGCGAGCGCCGAACGCGGAGTCTCGCACATTTTCGCGACCGAACGTCAGCACCGAACGACGCCGTCGAACTCGACTTCGGCAGCACTGATCGGCATGAGTAAGCTGGAGCGAAGTAGGGCTTGATCATCAACAACAATGAAAGGCCGTAGCCCGCTTCGAGCGGGTCGCCCCGTCACCGCACCACGACAGCCCGTGATGACATGCGCCCAGACGATGATGTCAATATAGCGGAGCGGCGACGTTGGCGGCGGCGATGGCGTTGCACCTGGTCCTTGGCTTATCTATCGCTGTCTGGTTGGTGTGAAAGTCCCCGCTCCGACGCGTTTGCCAGACTTCCACGAAATCTATCGCGATCGTCCCGTAAAACTTGGCAGACCTTGCTGTCGAAGATCGGGACGAGATAGGCCTCTTTCGGTGGAGCATCTTCGTGTTCATCGAAGCGGCCAAACCCGGAGTGTCGTCGCTGTGGCGAAGGTACGCTGCGCACAAGGCTCCATGGCCTGCCCTCATCCATGAGGTCGACGTCAACAAACATTTGGCACGTCGGTGTCGGTCTCGTCCAGGAAGCGCTGGCTGGCGTACCGAGCGCGGTGTTGGGATGTGCGCCTCGACGAACATCTCGACGACGAGCGAGCCTCGGACGGCGGCGTCCAGCAGTGCAGGCGCCGAACACGTCGACCGGTTCGAATTGTGCCGGATCGCCCAGTCTGTCGTAGGCGTTGAATTCCGCGTCTGCCAGCCGGGTCGATGTAGTGCTCCAGGTGCCGGGCGGCGCACCCACTGATCTCAGCGAACAAACTCATCGAGTCCGGCGTCCCATGGCCTTGGACTTCAGACTGACCGCCGTCCGCCGTCGGCCGTTGGCCACGGTCTCTGGCGACCAGGGCTTGCCTTCGACTTCGCGGGTGAACCGACGATCGATTGGCAACCGGGTTCGGGGCCAGTAGCGACGGAATATATGCGGGACCTCGCGGCGCCAACGCCGGTCGCCGAGCTGTTTCATCCGCACGTCCTTCCAGCGTTCCGGGTGAGCGGCAACTTCGTCCAACAGCTCAAGCATCGCTCCAAGGCGTTCTCAAACCACGCCCAAGGGGCCGTGAAGGGTGAGCTTGAGAGGTAGATCTCGACCTGGGCGTGCACGGGGTCGTCACCAGACACCAGTCGAACCCGCAACGTCTCTGGCCAGGGCCTTCCACGACGAGCCGGAGACGTACGCTTGGCTGACCATTTTATTGATATACGCATCGCTCCACCAAGCGTCCCTCATCTCAGTCCCGTATTGGACGAGCATCGCGAACGGGTGTCACAACGACCCGACTCAACACGCGTCATCGCAGCGGGCACCCGAACACCCGCCCCGAACAACAGCCACGCGCTCAGCTTGAGACGATGCAGAACGGCATCTCGGTACTCGGTCAGCGTCGTGACACTCAGACCGCCACGTGGTGCCCTTCCATGCCCGTGAGAGGAGCGCCGTGGCTGACCGTCGTACTTCTTGTTTTCACGACCGTAGAACCGTTGGCTGACGCCGCACAAATATGCCCAGCCACAACGTTGGTGACGGGGTGGTCGCACAAGCCCGGGCACTTTCACCGCTCGTTCATCACGTGATCCGGCCAGATCCGGACGTGCGTTGTACTTTTGGAGATCGACAGGTCGGCCGTTTCATCGACGATGACTCTCCAGAGTGGCCAGATTACCCAGTATAGGCAGATCGGCTACGACTTGGCGATGTTATCGAGGGTCGAGAGGGGTCATGTACATCTGCTCCCCGTGGCAAGATGGTACGTCGAGGGGCGCACATGGACTCGTGCGCCGATTCGGAGGGCGTCCCCGATGATGCGAGCATTGCCGTGCTCGACGTGGCGAAGCACGTTGTAACCCCGTGCCAGCGCTCCGCCAGGCGCGTAGCCAGAGCCCCCGGCCCCGCCGGAACCCCTGTCTCGACACGATTTGGGGTCGCCACGTAGCAACTACGCCGGCCAAGTCCGGCATGGAACGGCACCATATGCGCCACGAACACGATCGGAGACGGCATCCCAATTGGGTGATCGATCGATCCGCCGAGGCCGCCACCCATTCGACTGTTGGTAGCCGTCGGAGCGCAGCCGCTGGTTCACGCCGGAGGGCCCGTACCAACCGACGAATATCGAGACGCTTGGCGTTGGTGGAACCAACTCACACGCCTTCTGACGTTTGCGCGCCCGGTGCGGGCAGCCCCTGTACTCAACGGCGGGGTCTACATGCGCCCGGGACCCAGTTGCATGCACCGGCGGCGAGCGGACTCGGACCCGTCGCGGCAGTGTGTCGCTCACGTTCCGCTGTATTGATCGCACGACATCGTAAGTGCTGTTGATGCTGCAGCAGATTTGTGCGGCGGCCACGGCAGCCAGTCACGGCGACCAGCATCGAGCAGATCGGAGCATGCGGACCATCCGGTGTCGGCAAGCCCGGCCTCGTTGCCACCGATGCCAGGCGAACAGGCCCGGCGCAGTCAAGTCTCGCGACGCACGTGACTACACAGCTCCAGATTCGCGCCGATAAGTGCTGACCGGACGAACGCCCCGCTTGCCGCTGAGGATGGTCACCAACCACGGTCAAGGCTTCGTGCAGGTCCTCACGTCAGGCTCCGAAGAAGATCACCGACGGCTGACCAGCGGACAGCGGGACTGGGTCGCAACCGGCGCGCATCCCGTCGTATCGTTCCCAACGTGGCGATCGACTTTGAAGCTCACGAGCTGGCCGGGCTCCTCGGCGACGGCGAGGAACTGACGCGGGCGGAGCTCAACGCGAAGTTGGCAGAGCGCTTCGACTCCGCAGCGGCGACGATTGACGCGCGCCTTCGGCGAGGCCGGCTGGTACACGCACGACGGGGCCGCCTACGACCCTCCTTCACAACCATTCGACAGGCCGCTCACCCGACCTCCTGTCATCCAGGTCGATCGTCGCCTGTGGATCTCTCGGTACAACCCGGTCAAGTACGACGACTCCGACGTCGCCGACAACGGACATCTTTCGCTGGTCCCGCCCCGAGGACGCCCCGTACGAGGGATGGTGGCTAAGCACCGGGAACAAAGGGCGACCAGCGGCGAACCGTCCGGCGATCAAAGAGATCGCCACGGGTAACCTCGTGGTCTGCCAGCGGACCGATCCGGGATCCGCCAAGCGCACTGACGATCGAGTTCATTACGAAGACACCGTTCTCGTCGGAATCTGCGTCGTCGGGATGACCGAAGGCTGGCGAGACGCTAACACCGGTCGTTGGGAACGCCGGGCGTGTCTCGTGCCGCTCACCAGGTTCGACCACCCCGTGCCGACGACAACAGCCAAGGACAGCGGCCGGCTCCGTGGTGCGAGCTTTTGAAACCGCGCCAACTCCCAGGTTAGCAGTCGGGTCCCGATCATTCGGATTGGCAGCCCACAGTGGAGTGGGAGGACACCGTGGATCTCCCTCTGCAGTGCTCCAGCATCTCCGCCCGAAGCGCTTCACCGAGCCCGACACTGCTCGCCTCGCCTCACCCAGCTCCGGGCCACACCGCCGGACACAGGCGACGGAGTTCCTCGCCCTCCGCTCGACGCGAAGCTCCGGGACGCCGAACGAGCGCATGCACGAGCGCGATGCGGAGCGGCGAGCCACCGCCTCGGCCGCCACCACGACTACGTCCTCCACGCCGAGGACAAGCACCACGTCCCGCTGTCGGGCTTCGACCTCCTGTTCGTCGACGCCAACGGCATCGAGCTCCAAGTCGAGGTCAAGGGCTACAACGCCTCGAGCCTCTCCTCGGTCCATCTCCAGGTGTCGCAGGCGCATCGGGCGGTCGACGCTGCGAACGGCATCCCACCGGAGTGGCGGCTTGTTCGCCGTCCTGGACGCGAGCACCCGTCGACCGAACGAGCTCGTCCGTACCCCAGTGGAGGTCAGCGAGCTCCTGGCCACACGTGGCATACAGGTCAGGGGCGGCTGGCCGGCATCGCGGCCGGTGCCCTGAGTGCCGCCGGGTCACGCGCCCTCGGACCGTGAACGACGTGGATCCCGTGGCCAACCGGTCGAAGTCGACATCGTTCCGTCCCCTGGGGAGCACAACAACTCCGGGTCGGGCCGCATGCTCGACCACCGGCGAGTGCTTTTAGAGCGGCTGGGTCGGCCGGGCGACCTTGAGGTGCCGCCCTCTCGTCTCCGTGGTCACAGCGTGGTCACAGAATGCGTACCGGAGACTGGTAATCGCTACCGCTCGCTACCAGTCGACCATCCCGGAAATGCGCTCTGAGCTGGGCTGATGAACAACGGCTACGACCGGCTACCGAGCCGCTTCCACGGTTCGAATCCCTGGGGGCGCACCGATGTGTTTGCGCACCGATGTGTAGACGAACGACACGGCCTGCGAGTGGCTCTGCGCCACGTCGTACTGGGAGAAGTCACAGACGTGCCAGCGGGGCAAGCGGTCGCCCAGTTCGGGAAGAGGGTGCCGCCCGTGTGTTCTCGGTGATGACGCTGGTGCGCCGGCTCCGGCCGGGCTCTCCGTCTCCGGCCGGGGCACGCAATGATTATCGGCCCGCTCAGGTGGGTATAACGTGCACGCAGCGCTCTAGACCTCGGCGACCGTAGCGAATCTGAATTGGAAGCGGAGGTGTCGATGTGGAGCGTGATCCTGTGGTGAGCCGTTCTTTTGCGGACAAGGCGATCGGGAACGCCCACCGAACAGAAGGGTCACGGCGTACGAGGGCGGCAGGCACGATGAGCACCGCGCTGGCACTCAACCGTGTGTCTTCGCTCGACCGGCTATCGGACGTGCGGCGTCGGCTTCGGATCTGGCTAGCGAATGCATTCAACCGGGAATTTGTAGAACGCGTGGAACTCGGCGTCACGGAACTGCTGACGAATGCCGTGGTCCACGGTGGCGGCACCGGCATACCGAGCGCAGAGCTGCACGACCATGTCGTACGGATCGAGGTACGCGATCGATCGACAAGGCGCCCCCGATCTACACGAGCCGGAGCCGAACTCTCTCGGCGGGCGGGGGTTGTTCATCGTCGCTTCCATCAGCGATCGGTGGGGCGTGGAGCTTCTCGACGGCGAGAAGATCGTGTGGTGTGAGATGGCCGCTACCCCGGGGGTGTAGGCCGCTTCGTCGGATTTCGTACGGAGGCGAACGCTCACCAAGGATCCGCCCGGTCGAGATCCTTGCCATCTTCGGCGAGCAGATCACCTGGGGCCACGGCGATCGGTCGTCGGTGTGGAGTTCGAGATGGCTCAGGTCGGAGCGACGCACCGGGGTCGCAAGACCATCGCATCAAGCGCCTGCAGGTGGTCGGCTGCCGTGATGCGGCTGGCGTCGCGATGAGCTTGAGCGCCGAAGTGGCGTGCTCGCGCCGGGTGCTGAAGGAGTAACTCCAGCGTTTCGGTCCAGGCGGTGACGGCGGACGAAGCGTCCACGAGTAGTCCGTTGCGGCCGTCAACGAGATGGGTGTCGAGCCCACCGACGTTCGAGGCGACGACTGCGCTCCGGCCGACATCGCTTCCATTGCGACGGCGCCGAGGGGCTCTGGCCATTGTGACGGGATGGCGACAATGTCAGACCGGCGGAACAGATCGTCGGTCGCGGCGTAGTCGAGGTGGCCGAGGTAGGTCACGGTGAGGTGCGGGTTGGTGACGATTGCTATTGCCTGCAGGCGCTGGCAGTGGGCCCAATAGGCGCCGTGCTCGACCAGTCCGGCGATGCACAGTTCGATCGGACCGTCCCCACGTAGTGCGCCGAGCGCTTCGATGAGCACCGCCAAGCCCTTCTCGGGCGTGATGCGTGCGGCGAAGGTGACCACCGCCGGGTCGTCGGACTTCCAGCGGTCGCGGGGTCGCAGCGAGCCGAACTCACGGATCGGCCGGCGGAGAAGATGGATCCGCTCTGCCAGGTCAGGCTCACCAGCTACCAGCAGAGACCGCATGTACTCACTGACGACGACGATGCCATCGACGTTCGCGCAACGACTGACTGAGCAGCAAGCGTTCACGCAGCTCAGCAGTGCCGTGGGACCGATCGGGATATCGCAGAACACACCGCCCCTCGCCAATGGCGACCAGGCAACCCACTCCGAGCCGCTGGTGGCAGCTGCCGACGTCGTGACGCCAGCGGAGCTCGCTGAGACATGTGAGGTAGTGATCATGCACGTACCAGATCAACGTCCCTCGGTTGGCGAGCCTCGCCACCGCCGAGACCGCCGCCGGGTCGAACACGTTGTGCAGATAGATGACATCGGCGTCCAGTTCGGCGATCACGCCGGCCAATTCGTCGCCGACGCCCGGTCGAGGTGCGCGTTCAGCGAGACCATCGATGACGTGCACCGAGCTCAGCGTGGCCGGCAGTTCGCCCGTGACCATGCCGCACACCAGATGAGACTGGACTCCGCAATCGCCCAGTGACGACGCCAGCAAGGCGATGTATTCCTCAGTACCGCCGAAACTGCCGCCCTTTTCGTTCACGTGTACGACCGACCTGAACGAGAGTCCGGGCGGCTCCCCCGGCGCGGCGTGGCCACATCGATCCTGACCAACCGTGCCGAGTGTCATCTGAGGACATCCTACGACGGCGTCGCCAACGGTGCCGGGTGACCGATCCAAGACCATCGCCGGGACGATGCCGACTGGCGGCCTCGACCCGAGAGCCCAACACCAGGCACCAACTTGACGGGATGTCCAGTTGGGTGTGGCCAGGGCACTACAGTTGCGGTGTGCGTCCCGGCGGAGGGTTTGTTCGTCTCGCTATCGGTATTGCCGTTGCGGGGGCAGTCTGGCTCTCTCCCGGGCGAGGGTTGGCCGATGTGCCGGGTGTGTCGGCGAGCATTTCCAACCCGGACCCGAACCCCGTCCCTGTCGGCGAGACTGCATCAGCGGCCGCCACATTCATGCTGACGAACGACGTGGGACCGATCAGCGTCAGCGTGCATCTGCGGGCCTCTAACGGCTCCGGCAACTTGCGATTCGACCCGGGGACCACGTCGTCAGCCCTGACCAACTGTGGCAGTACTGGGGTGATCGTCACCTGCGACTGGGACGGGCTCTTCAGCGACGGGCCGCAGACGATCGGCGTACAGGTCGACGTGTCCCCTGACTCGCTGCCCAATCAAAGTTGGAGCATCGACGCCGTCGTCGACAACGCTCAGTCCTCACCGCAAGTACTCGCCACCCAGCAACTGTTCGTGACCGCACCGCTCGGGTCGGTGAGCTTGTCGGGCCACGTGGTCACCACCGACAACGTGCCCGTGAACCAGGCGTGCGTGTTCATATTGGCCAACCCGCCGACCGTGTTCGGGACGGTCACCGACGCCGATGGCAACTGGACCGTCACCGACCTCCCCGACGACTACGACTTCGTCGTCGGGGTCATTCCGCCCTTCGACGGACAGGGTGGGCCGTGCCAGTCGAACGGTCCGCCTCCCGTTCCCGCGCCGGGTGAGCTGCAACCCGAGTTCTTCGACAACATCTGGATTGATCTGTCCGACCCCGACCTCGTCGGCGACCAAGGTGATCCGTACACCTTCGCCGTCATCGCCGGAGCAGAGAGCTTCGGCGACAGCGCCTCGGGGATCGAGACCTGTCTCACCACCGACGCCGGCGGGGTCATGCCCCGGCCGGCGTGCGTCCAGGCGCCGCCGACCACAACGACCACAACGACCACAACGACGACGACCACGACGATCGAGTCGACGAGTACCTCGAGCACTTCGTCCACTTCGTCCACGACATCGACGACGGTGGATCCCAATTCATCGACCACCTCGACGACGATCTTCGTCTCCCCGACACTCCCGCGTACGGGTAGCAGCTCCGGCTCGTCAGCAGCGATCGCCGCCGCGGCCCTCGCTGCCGGCGTCCTCATCACGCTCCTCGCCCGCCGAAAGCGTTCCTGAACTTCTGCGTCGCGATCCGTCGCTGATCACGGGCTGTTTGTGCTCGCACGACGTTTCCGAACTTCGACCTTTGGGTATTTGTGAGGTCAGTTCGAAGGGGCCGCACATCGGCCCCGGCGTCCTGATCCCGAGACGGCTTGGCGCCGGGGCCACCAGGAACGGGCGGCGAATCGTCGGCGGTACTGATCGTGCCGTGAGCGCGAGCGACCAACGTCACCGGCGGGTTGAAGTGGGCACGGACGGAACCGAAGATCAGGATCAATGCGACGAGCGCCGCACCGGTGGCGATGGCGTTCTCCAACAGTTGCAGTCCGACATCCGACGGCGAGAGGCGCCCGGCCATGATCCCGGACCCGATCACCGCAACGATCAACACGCCGGTGCCGAGTACCTCGGCGACGAAGCGACGGCGTCGCTCGCCGCCGGTTCGGTCAGGCACGTCGGTTCAGGCGTCGGTCGGGCAGCAAGTGTCGTCGGTGCTGCATGACATGGCCGGGGCATCGGCGAGCACGGTGTAGAACTCCCAGTCGTTCTCGGGTCCCTTGACCCACGTCTTGTCCTGCACAGCGAAGCAACACGACACGTTCTCCTGCACGTGCTGGTCAAATCCGAGTTCCTGAGTGCGGGCGATCACCGCGGCGACCTGCTCGGTGGTCTCGACTTCCACGCCGATGTGGTTGAGCGTGCCAGGCTCACCGGAGTTGGCGAACAGCACGAGCTTCAAGGGCGGGTCGGCGACCTCGAAGTTGGCGTAGTCCTCGCGGATCTTGGCGGGCGCGGTTTGGAACAACTTGGTGTAGAAGGCGATTGAGGCGTCGAGGTCGTCGACGTTGAGGGCGAGTTGGACACGGGACATGAGATGACCTCCTTGGCTTACATTGACGAATGTCGATGTGTTCGACGGTACCGAGTAAATCGAAGACTGTCAATGGACTTCTTCGATGCATGTCGATACAGTCGAAGCATGCCCAAGGCCGTTGCCCTGCTCGACCCGATCGCCTGTTGCACCCCGGTCCGCGCCGAGACGCTCGACGAGGCAACAGCCGAGACGTTGGCCCGCTCGTTCGCCGCGCTCTCCGATCCCATCCGCCTCCGACTGCTCAGTTTCATCGCCTCAGCCGACGCCGACGAGGTATGCGCCTGCGACCTCACTCGAGCCATCAGGTCGATCTCAGCCGACCGTCAGCCACCACATGAAGATCCTCGTCGACGCCGGACTCGTCACACGCGAAAAGCGCGGACTGTGGGTCTGGTACCGACTCGTGCCGGAACGCCTCGACGCGCTGCGATCCGTACTCCGCTAGCGCCAAACAGCCGACCGGTGCGGCCGGAGAACACTCACCGCGAGACGTCCTAGGTCGGATCGTGGCTGTCGCTGAGTGTCGGCGGCTGCACGGCGGGGTACGTTCTGCGTCATGCCGAGGCCAGCGTGGAGCGGTTCGATCAGCTTCGGTCTGATCGCCATCCCGATCAAGCTGTATCACGCCGTGCGTGAGAAGAGTGTGTCGTTCAACCAGCTCGATCGGGAGACGATGAGCCGGATCAAGTACCGCAAGGTCTCGGAGGCAACCGGCGAGGAAGTGCCGGCTGAAAGAATCACGAAGGGCTTCGAAGTGTCCCACGGTCGCTACGTGATCGTCGATCCTGACGAGCTCGAACCATTCATTCCTGCTGCTACCAAGAGCGTCGACTTGGAAGAGTTCGTTGACCTGACCGAGATCGACCCGGTGTACTTCCAGAACGCCTACTACGTGGCGCCGGATGGCAACCCGAAGCCGTATGTGCTGCTCGCTCAAGCGATGGAAGAGACGGGCAAGGTGGCGATCGGGCGGTTCGTGATGCGAAGTCGTCAGTACACGGCAGCGATCCGTGCCAAGGACGGCCGCCTGATGATGTCGACCCTGGCCTACGCCGACGAGGTCGTCGACCCAGAATCGATCGAGGATCTCACCGGTCTGGAGAACGTCGAGGTTTCGCCTCGCGAGGCGAAGATGGCGGAGGCCTTAGTGGAGTCGTTGAGCGATGGCTTCGACGCGTCGAAGTACGAGGACGACTACCGGGTGCAGGTCCTCGATCTGATCGCGCAGAAGGCAGCTGGCGAAGAGCTGGAGGTGCCAGATGTCTCCGCCGAGAAGCCGAAGATCGTCGATCTGATGGCGGCGCTGGAGGCCAGCGTCGAAGAAGCCAAAGCCGCCCGAAAGCGGCATCCGACTGCGAAGGCAAAGCCAGCCGCTGGCGAGGCGCCCAAGAAGACGGAGCGGGCGGCGAGGGCACGAAAGTCTGCCTAGGTCCGCACGCGCTGGATCGGTGAGTTCTTCGGAATCTGAAGACGAGCGGTTAGCGCGTGCGAGAAGGTGGGTAGCTCCCCGCGCGAGTCGGTTGCTCTGCCCCGAGTTTCCGGCTCCGTGCTCCGGTCGTTGGTCTTCCGGCTCACGGCCGGGGCACGCATGTTTGTCAGCCCGCTGAGGTCGGTGACACGTCCGCGCACGTGAGGACAGCACGCCATCCACAGTCCTTGACGAGTGGGACCGACCTTCTGCTGTGCCGTGCCGGAGGATTCACCGTTCAACCAGTTGGGTACTGATTCGTACGCCGTGCGCAACGGCGAGATGAGTCCCGGTGTCGGCCAAGAAGTCGGCGCCGGGGCCACTCGGCGCCTCTCAGTGCGGTCGGTCGTGAGCCGCGGATGCTGAGCTCAGCGGTCTGGTCACGGTCCGCCGCGCCAGTGTTCGATGCGATGGTGATCGGGTTTGAAGCCGTGCTCAACTCCCCACAGCACCGCTTGAGTGCGGCTCTTGGCTCCGATCTTGCGGTAGGTGGAGCGGATGTAGGACTTGATCGAGTTCATGCTCAAGAAGGTGGTCGCTGCCACTTCGACGTTGCTCTTGCCCTGGGTGATGAGGGCGAGAATCTCCGATTCGCGCTCGGTGAGTCCTTCCGAGCGCCCAGGCCAGTCGAGGCCGGGCGACGGACGGGCCCTGCCGGGCGCCGGGCTGATCACGACGTCACCCGCGTGGATGGCCTCGAGCGCACCGACCAGCTCGCGAGCTGGAAGGGTCTTGGACAAGTATCCGCTGGCCCCTTTGGCGATCGCGATGTCGATGAGATCCGGATGGAAGTTCCATGTGTAGACCACGACCCGGCGGGCGTGAGGATTGTCGACGAGGACTTTGATCTCGTCGTGGTCGGCCTCTGGCTGGGCGAAGGAGTCGTAGAGCACGATGTCAACGTCATCGACGACTGGGCGGTTCGTGTCGATCTCGGCAACGACGATGCGGTCGTCGTATCGATCGAAGAGGTGGGCCAGCCCGATGAGCACGACGTCGTAGTCGTCGACAAGCGCGACGCAGATCGGAGCGGCCAACGAGACGTCATCCACTCCACCCAAGCGTAAACACCCGTAGGGGTGTATTCAATCTCCCCTACGGGTGATTTAGTGAGACCCCGGCTTCGCGTCGATGTCGGCCTCGCCAACTTGGACACAGGTAGACACGGTGCTTGACTCCACGATGGACTCCGAAACATTGAACGGACTCTCAATCCATGACGACGGCGATTGCGTGTTGCGCCTGGTGGGTGAGATCGACCTTGCGACAACACCCGAATTGCAACGCCATCTTCGCGACAACCCCGCGGTGAAGGTGATCGACATGCGGCACGTGACCTTCATCGACTGCCGCGGGATCAGTGTTCTCGTGCTCGCCAACCGCACGCGCACCTTCGCCGACCGGATCACGCTGCACTCGCCATCAGCGCAGGTGCGCCTTGTGCTGAGACTCACCGGACTGGACACGTCATTCGACATCCAGAACTGAACCTCGCAAACGGGCGGAACCTCGGGCGAGCATTCCCTCTGTACGAATCCGACTCGGCGGCCTACGGTGGCGGAGCGTCCGTAAGCAGTGCCACGACAGGAGCCGGCCAGTTTCACCATCGACAAAGTGATGGAGAAGCCGCGGGCGGTAGTAACCCGGTGCCGCTTCGTCTTTGAAACGACACCGGGATGTCCCTCGCACGAGCTCGGCGCGGTATGACCCCAAGTCCCGAGCTCATCAGTGTGAGGCCTCGTTGTTCGCAACGCGTGCCCGGCAGGCGCTGAGACGGCAGCCCACGGCCGGGCAACAGACCGGACGATGCTCAGGCCGGTCCCTGCGTTGCGTCCTTGACGTTGTGGACTGCGGTTCGTGCTTCCTCGGTCTCCTTGTGGGCGGCTTCGGTGGCGGTGTCGGTGACGGTTCGTGCAGCGTCTTTGGTCGAGGACTTCAGCTCTTCGGCGGCTTCCTGAACTGGCTGCTTCATGTGATCGACGACGTCTTGCGCTGTTGACTTCGCTTCGTCGACGAGTGGTTGTGCCTTCTCCAGCATTGGCTGGGCGAGTTGCTTCTCCTTCTCGCTAGGGGGAATAGCCGCGGCAATGATGAAGCCGAAAGCAGCTGCCGCCGCGCCAGCCGCCAATGGTGATCCCTGGATCTGGGTCTGCACCGACTCACTGGCGCTGTCGACGGCGCTGCTTGCTGTGCCCGTCACGTTTTCGGCGGTACCCATGCACGCGGCTCGCGTACCGAGCCGAAGACACCGAAGATTCGATTCACGCGGCGTTCGGCGATGCGCCGCGGGCTCACTCGATCACCGATGGCATCCAAGGTGCCACTCAGCTCTGACCGGCCCTGGGCGATCTCCTCGCGCAGTTGTTGTGCTCTCAGCTCTTCTGCTGTTTGGCCCATTCCATATCCTCCTTCAACGTCGCCCGGGTGACCGGGAGTCCTTCTAACTTGCGTGCGTGATTGCGCCCCATGACGACCAGAATCGCCATGGCGATGCCCCAGATCGCGGCCACGATGGCGAACGAGAGGGCTGTGTTGAGCTCCTGGTCGAGAAGCCACGCCAGCGCCAATGACAGGAACAACACCGTCATCCAGCCGGCCAGCGCAGCCCCTCCGAACATCCCGCCGACCTTGCCGGCGCGCTTCAGCTCGTCTCGCGTTTCGACCTTGGCGAGCTCCACTTCGTTGCGGAAGAGATTGCTCAGCTCAGCGGTCATCTCGGAGAACAAGTCACCGAGTGACCGATCCGATCGCTTCGCTTCCACAGCCAAGTCCACCGTGCCCTGCCCGGACCCCGACTGCGGATCATGCGGAATAGTCGAACTCATCGGACCTCACCCTCCCAAGCGACCGCGTCCTCAGGCGCCACTGATGTGCGCTCAGACCCGACCGGAGGGATGATCGCGTCTCCGTACGTCGAATCGCCCGACCCGGCCGACACGGACGGGATCGCTCCATTATCGAACCGGCCCTCGTACCGTTCTCCAGCACTCGAACCGGAACTCTGCTCCTGCGACACCGCGGCGCCGCTGCGCAACAGCCGCCCGAGCGCAAACCCAGCGCCCACCGAGCACAACAAGAAGACCCCCGGGCGCCGCCGGGCAAAGCTCGACACATCATCGATGACGCCTTGCGCCCCGCGATCCTCGAGCCGAGACGCATACCCCTCGACCCGACCGTGGGCATCACCCAGATACCGAGTCAACTGAGCAGCCTCCTGCGGACGACCCTGCGCCAGTGCATCCATCTCCCCGGCGAGCGTCCGCAACCGGGCCGCAGCGTCGGCGCCCTTCGCGTCCGCCTGCGTACGCAGCTCGGTCGCCACCTGGTCGACCACCGAATGAGCCTGCGACTTGACATCGCCGACCACCCCCATCGCCTGATCAGCCGCGGTGCTGACGACCTCAGTCGCCGCCTCACGCGCCGAACCGGCAACTCGGCCAGCCTCATCCGAAGCGCGGTGAGCCACCGACCCGGTGTCTTGAGTAATGTTCGTCATGACCTACCTCCACTGTTTGACGCCGGAGTGACGTCGATTTCAAATATGTGTTTCCAGCCGCGCAATAGTCGTGCGTTCTGTCCGGTCAGTTCCCAATCTCGATGGCATTGTGGATTCGAACGCCCATGTCGTATCGGGCTCAAACCGTTGATGTCACGACACCATGACGTGCACCGCCCGCTGTTTCCCTCCGTTGAAGTTCGAATCCATTGAGCCGTCTCTCGACGAGTCGCGTTCGTACCCGTCCATGGCACGGGATAAACGATGCGGACAAGAATTTTCTTATTGCTCTTCATTCAGCCGCGATACCGCATGAAACGGTGACCGGGCGGGTACTAGTCGGACTTCTCGATCGGAGGCCTCGTCCGTCTAGTGCTGCGCACCGGCCGCCACACCGATTCCTTGAGGGTCAGCGGCGAGCGCGAAGGCTAGGTCCGGCTTGCTGCGCTGTGCTCCCCGAACGTCATCGTGGAGCAGTTCCAGTTGCTGCTCGACAACGCACCGGCGTTCCGGCGGAGCGACCTCCAGTAGATCCTGCAAGGCGGCAACCAGCCGGCGGCTCACCTGCGGCGACTGCGCTCCCGCGAGGCGGATCTCGTCGAAGGCGAGATGGACGTACGCATCCCAGTCCATGACAGGGACCGTCAGCCGCAGCCAGCCTGCCTCGTCGTACCACCGACCGTCGGGCAGCTCTCGTACGGCGAGCTGACGCAGTCCATCGTGGAGCCGGTCGAGCGCCTGCACAGCGGTCGTCGGATCGACGAAGGGTGATTCTGACAGTGCTCGCTCGGCCATGTCCACGAGCATCCGGAACCCGTACGCAATATCCTGGTCGAGAGTCCGTTCGAGGGCAGATCCAAGAGCAGCCGTCGCACGCTCACGATCCAACCTGTCGACTGGTCCCTCGACACGCATGAGCGGCGCGCCGGAAGGCACGAACGTACCGATTGCGGGCAAGACGTGCACGACGCAATCAGCCACGCGGGCAAGATCGACGAGGCGGTCTCGGTCGATGGTAACCAGCACGCCGGAACTGGGCGCCACGATGAGGTTGGGATCCTCCTCGTGATCGTTGCTTCGGATGTCCGGGTACTGGTTGTCGAGCAGACGCCGGGTGTCGTTGCCGACCAGCTCGATCAACGCCGAGACGCGCAGCGACCGGCCGATGTGATGGACGTAGATGACCAACATGGCGATACTGGTCAGGACGAGCAGGTAGCCGACGGCGATGGCGATTCCAGGTACCTGGCCATCGCCTTCGAACCGCACTTCTCTCATCGCCACCATGGCGTGGGCGAACGTAGCCACAAACAGACCGATCGAGAGCTGGCTGGGGCGGTCGCGGAGGAACGTCTGCACGATCCGAGGCGAGAACTGCCCCATCGCCAACTGCACGACGACCATCGTGATGGTGAGGACGAGGGTCGCCAGACGACACCATCGACACGGCGATCGTCGTCAGGATGCCCATGGCGGCATCCGGCCCCCCAGTCAGCCAACGCGGGATGAGATCGAAATCCAGGGCGCGGTCGACAGCGAGAGTCGCGACCGAGACGACGAGGCCGCCCAATACGCACAACACCGGAATGAGCCACAGGCTCGAGCGGACGCCGGAAGAACGAGCCAGGTCTCTCATGGCGCCTTCCTTACCCAGAACGACGACAACGCAGGACCGTGTACGACATCGGCGGTCGATGCACCCGACCCTCGCTTGAGAGGCAGAGCATGGTCTCGGCACTCACGCACCTGTGATCATGGCTGTTCGTGCTCACCTCCTGGCTTCAGTCGGTTACCTCAACGATCAGCTGTCGTGGTCGTCGAGTTCGGGTCACTCATCGCCGACGAACAGGAGAGCTGGCGTCTCGAGGAGGGACTTGATCCTCTGCACGAAGGTGGCCGCGTCCCAGCCGTCGACGATGCGGTGGTCGAAGCTCGACGACAGGTTGAACATTTGGCGCGGTTCAAATGAGCCGTTCCGCCACACCGGCCGGATCTCCATCTTGTTGACACCGACGATGGCGACCTGCGGCGGGTTGAGGATCGGGGTGGTGGACAATCCGCCGAGGGCTCCGAGGGAGGTGATCGTGATCGTCGAGTCCGACAGCTCCTCGCGAGTCGCTGATCCGTCGCGTGCGGCGGTCGTGACCCGACCCAGTTCTGCCGCGAGGTCCCAAATGCCGCAGTGTCTCGACGGAGCGAATGACCGGGACCAACAGGCCGGTGTCGGTCTGCGTGGCGATGCCGACGTGCACGGCGTCGAAAACGGTGAGCGTCTCGGCCGCGTGGTCGTAGTGCGCATTGAGGTGCGGCTGCTCGGCGCAGGCGATGGCGATCGCCCGGGCGAGAAACGGCAGGAGCGTGAGCCGCACGCCGCTCTCGGCGTGTTGTCTGTTGAGTTCGCCGCGGAGATGTTCGACCTCGGTCGCGTCGACGGCGTCGACGTATGTGATGTGCGGGATCTCAGCCCATGCCTGCGAGAGGCGTTCGGCGACGCGCCGGCGCACGCCTCTCACGGGCTCGAGCCGGACCTCCTGGGAACCGGCAGATCGAGTCCGGGCAATGGTTCCGCCGGTTACGACGCGGTCGAGATCGGCGTGGACGACCCGTCCACCGGGCCCCGTGCCCTGCACGTCGGCCAGGTCCAAGCCGAGCGCCTGCACCCTGGCCCGCACCGCTGGCGACGCTGTCGGTCGAGGACCGTCCGGGGTTGGAGGCTCGCGGCTCGGATGCGGCGACGTCTGGCTCGGCGACCTCGTTCTGCCGCCTCAGCCTCCGGCGTGACGGGTGCGTCGACGGCCGGCGCATCCGCCGGCACATCACCGTCGCCGGCTGGCGCATCCGCCGGCACATCACCGTCGCCGGTGTCGATCTCGATGAGGTCGCTGCCCACGGCGAGGACATCGCCCGGTTCGCCGTGGAGTGCGGCGACGACGCCGGTGACGGGAGAGGAGACCTCGACCGTGGCCTTGTCGGTGAGCACCTCGGCGAGCACCGAGTTCGGGTTGACCTCGTCGCCCACGGCCACCAACCACGACACGATCTCGGCCTCGGCGACGCCCTCACCGACGTCGGGGAGCTTCATCCGGAACACGCTCATTGCGTCATCAATTCGCGCATCGCCCGCCCGACGCGGTCGGGTCCGGGAAAGTAGGCCCATTCGAGGGCGTGCGGGTACGGCGTGTCCCATCCGCACACCCGCATGATCGGTGCTTCGAGGTGATAGAAGCACCGCTCTTGGACCGTGGTGCTGAGTTCGGCTCCGAAGCCTGACGTGACCGTCGCCTCGTGCAACACGATGCAACGGCCGGTCTTGGCGACGGACGTGACGATCGTGTCCACGTCGAGCGGCACGAGGGTTCGAAGGTCGATGATCTCGGCGTCGATCCCCTGCTCCTCGGCGGCGGCCTCGGCGACGTGTACGTGGGTGCCGTACGTGACGACCGTGAGGTCGTCACCCTGACGATGGACGCGGGCAGTACCGATGTCGATCGTGTAATGGCCCTCCGGCACTTCGGCCGAGTGGATGTTTGGTCCACGGCACGATCGACCGGTCGTGGTGACCGTCGAACGGCCCGTTGTACACCCGCTTCGGCTCGAGGAAGATCACCGGATCATCGTCCTCGATCGCGGCGATGAGGAGGCCCTTCGCGTCGTACGGGTTCGACACGACGACAGTTTTCAAACCAGACACATGGGTGAACAGCGCCTCCGGGCTCTGGGAGTGCGTCTGGCCGCCGTAGATGCCGCCGCCCGTCGGCATCCGAACGACGAGCGGTACGGTGAAATCGCCGGCGGAGCGGTGACGGAGACGTGCCGCCTCGGACACGATCTGGTCGTACGCCGGATACATGTAATCCGCGAACTGGATCTCGACGCATGGCCGCAGGCCGAAGGCGGCCATGCCGACGGCGGCACCAACGATGCCGGACTCGTTGATCGGGGCGTCAAAGCATCGATCGCTGCCGAATCGCTCCTGCAATCCGTGCGTGCACCGGAACACCCCACCGAAGTAGCCGACGTCCTCGCCGAACACGACCACCCGGTCGTCTCGCTCCATTGCCACACAATGGGCGTCGCGGATCGCCTCGATCATCGTCATCGACGGCATGTCAGTCGTCGTTCCCCACTTGCTCGCGCTGCTCGCGCAGGTGCCGCGGCAACTCCTTGTAGACGTCGTCGAACATCGTGCGTGTGCTCGGGATTGCACCGGACTTCACGGACCCGTGCGAGTCGGCCTCGGCGAATGCCGCCTCCACCTCGGCGTCGACCTCACGACGCAAATCGTCGTGGCGCGCGTCGTCCCAGTCGCCCTGGACGACGAGATGCATCCGGAGGCGATCGATCGGATCGCCGAGCGGGAAGCTCTCGGTCTCACCCTCGGGGCGGTACATCGATGGGTCATCGGACGTCGAGTGAGCGCCACGCCGGAGCGTGATCCACTCGAGCAACGTCGGGCCAAGGTTGGTGCGAGCGCGCTGTGCGGCCCACTGCGAGACTGCGAAGGCGGCGAGGTAGTCGTTGCCATCGACACGGAGTGCCGGGATGCTGAAGCCGTAGCCGCGGTCGGAAAACGTCGCCGACGCGCCGCGAGCGAAGTCCTCCGGCGTCGAGATCGCCCAGTGGTTGTTGACGATGTTCAACACCACCGGCGCCTGATAGGTCGACGCAAACACGAGCGCGGCGTGGAAGTCCGACTCCGCGGACGAGCCTTCGCCGATCCAGGCAGACGCGATCGCCGTGCCACCCCGCATCGCCGAGGCCATCGCCCAGCCAACCGCCTGGATGTACTGCGTCGCCAAGTTGCCCGAGATCGAGAAGAAACCATGGGACTTTGACGGAGTACAACACGGGGAGCTGGCGCCCCAGAGCGGATCGTGTGCGTTGGACAGGACCTGGTTCATCATCTGAACGATCGGGTATCCGGCCGAGATCAGCAGGCCCTGTTGACGGTACGTCGGGAAGTGCATGTCGCCAGGGCGGAGCGCCCGCTGCTGCGCGCAGGCGATCGCCTCCTCACCGAGCGCCTGAATGTAGAACGAGATCTTGCCCTGCCGGTGCGCTCCGCAGCAGCCGGGCGTCGAAGCTGCGGACGAGCATCATGTTGCGGAGCCCGACCAACTTCTCGTCGGCGGACAGGTCGGGCACCCACTCGCCGACAGCGTTGCCATCGTCGTCGAGCACCCTGACGAGCTGTTTGCGCATCAGCGCGATGCGCTCCACCTTCTCGTCGAGGGCGGGCTTCTTCATCTCACCCGCTTTGCTGACGAAGCGCACCTCGTCGGCGGATCGGTGACCCCGCGCAGGCTCGGGAATGCGAAGCCGGAGTGGTGCGCTCTCGCCTGACCCGTTCGTCACACCTTCACACCTCCCTGCGGCCCCACGATTGACGCGACGATCCCTCGGTGCAGAGCGACGATCAGGGTACCTGCGCTGTGAGCTCGCGGCGTACAGGCGCACGGTGCAGGAGACGCGTCACGGCTATGTCAATTCACGTTGGCACTGACCGTTGCGTTGCTATTCACCGTGAATGTGCAGGTCTTGGTCTTGTTGCCGCCACTGGAGCAGGCGCCGGACCAGATGGCATCGCGGCTGTTGGAGACCCGCAACGTGACCGACGTTCCTGTGGGGAACGATGCCGTTCCGCTGCTGCCGACGGCGACATTGATGCCTGTCGGCGTCGAGGTGACGCGTTCGCCACTCCGGCCGGAGGCCGACACAGTCAGTGTGACTGTCTGGTCGGGAGGTGGTGGTGGCGGTGGTCGGGGCCGCGGCCGTGACCGTGGCGGTCGTGGTGCGGCTGACACCGCCGTACGTCGCCGTGATGGTGACCGACGTGTTCGTGCTGACGCTGGAGGTGGTGACCGTGAAGCCGACCGCTGTCGTGCCGGAGGCCGACCGTCACGCTCGCAGGCACACTTGCCACAGCAGGGTTGCTGCTCGACAAGGAGACGGTCGCGCCACCTTGTGGCGCACCACCGGAGAGCATCACGAAACCGGACGTGTTCGACCCGCCGGCAACACTCGACGGGCTCACCGTGACGCTCTGGAGGGTGGGCCCGGCGGCCGCCGGTGTGACGGTCAACGTGGCCGTTCTCGTCACGCCGTTGTAGGTCGCCGTGATCGTGACCGAGGTGGTCGCCGCGACCGCGGATGTGTTGACGACGAAACTGCCGGTGAACCCGTTGTCGGGCACGGTGGTCGTGGCCGGAACGGTGGCGACGGCAGGGTTGCTGCTCGACAACGAGATGACAGCGCCGCCCGTCGCCGATGTCGTCATCACCACGGTGCCGCTGGACGCTTGGCCGCCGACGACACTCGCGGGGTTGAGATCCATCGTCGACAGCTGCGACGGCGGAGGAGCGGTCTGCGGCGTGAAACTGCGCACCGACGACCATGCGCCGGCGACACCCGCCGAATTCATTCCGCGGACACGCCAGAAGTGGGTCGCGGTGGAGAGATCGGACGTGGCGTAGATCGACGATGCCACGTTCTGGTTACGGACCAGCGGGGCGGTGAACGCGCTGGAGTCGTCGATCTGGATGTTGTACGACACGGCGCTGCCGACTTCGTTCCAGTCGAACGTGATCGGCTGTGGTTGCGACGACGCGTTGAACGGCGACACCAATGTCGGTGCGTCCGGCACGCTCGGCGGCGCTGGCGGAGTGGACCCGTTGGCGTCGATGTCGATCTTGGTGATGAAGGCGTCACCCCAGAAGATCTGGAGGTCGCCGTTCCATACCCGGTCGAAGGCCCCGACGGTGGCCGGGAAGTCCTGCGAGAACGTGCTGCCAGTGATGTAGACATCGCCGTTGACATCGCGGGCGATATCGCCGCCACCTTCGCTGTTCGACCCTCCGAGGAAGGTCGAGAACAGTATCGCTGAACCGGTGGAGTTCAGCTTGGCAACGATCGCGTCGCCGGCACCGTTGAACGTCGAGTCGGTTGCGCCGGCGGTGACCGGGAAGTCGGCCGAGTTCGTGCCACCCGTCAGCCAGGCATTGCCGGCAGTGTCGAGAACGACCGAACTGAACGAGTCGTAATCCGACCCACCGACGAACGTCGAGAACACCAGCGCAGATCCTGCGGCGTTGAACTTGGCGAGGAACGCGTCGCCGTTGTTGAATGTCGTGTCGTACGCGCCGGGGGTCGTCGGGAAGTTCGCCGACGGCGTACTGCCGGCCACGTACGCGTTGCCAGCGCCGTCGACGACCAAACCGGCACCGCCATCGAAGTCGTTGCCACCGAAGAAGGTGGAGTACACCAGCGCCGAGCCGGCCGCGTTCAGCTTCGTCAGCGTCCCGTCGAAGGCTCCGTTGGCGGTGCGGTCGAACGCACCGACGGTCGTCGGGAAATCGGTCGAACTCGTGGAGCCCAATACGTACGCGTTGCCGCCGCTGTCGACCGTCACCCGCCCGCCGTTGTCGACGGCCGCGCCACCGATGAACGTCGAGTATGCGAGCGCCGAGCCGGTTGTGTTGAGCTTGGTCACGAACATGTCGTACTCGCCGCCTCGTGTCCGGTCGAACGCGCCCGCCGTGGTCGGGTAGTCGGCCGACAGCGTCTCACCCGACACGTATGCACTGCCGGACGCATCGACGGCGATGCCGCGGCGGCGTCGTAGTCGGTGCCGCCGAGATATGTCGAGTACGTCAGTGCCGAGCCGGCCGCGTTGAGCTTGAAGACGAAGTTGTCGGTGTTGTCAATGCCGCACCGTGGGCAGTTTCCCGGGATGTTGAGGGTCCGGTCGAACGCACCACCGGTGGTCGGGAAGTTCGACGACTTCGTCTGGCCAGTGACGTAGACGCTGCCCGATCCGCCGAGCGCCATGCCGTGTCCGAACTCCATGTCGCTGCCGCCGACGAACGTCGAATACACGAGTGCTGTGCCAGCCGGGTTGAGCTTGGTCACGAAGACGTCGGCGAAGTTCTGTGCTGCACCGGTGCGATCGAACGCGCCGGGTGTCGTCGGGAAGCTGGGTGACTGTGTCGTGCCGGCCACGTAGGCGTTGCCGGCCGCATCGACTGCGATGTCCCCACCGGTCTCGGCACTGTTGCCGCCGAGGAAGGTCGTGTATTGCACGCCCGGGTCGATGATCAGTTCTCGATCGCGCCGGTAGCCATCGACGTCGAAGGAGAACCGCCCGTTTGCGTCCGCGTTGTCACCCAACACGTATCGGCTCGTCACGGGAACGCGGCCGCCACCGATGACTTGGTACGACGACGGCACCGAGTCCTCGCAACGTGCCGAGCCGAGTCGCGATCTGCAACCCGCCGGTCTTGCTGACTGCAAGGCCGTCGGCACCGCCGTACGCCAATTGGATATCGGATGGCGACGCGCCGGGATGCACGTGGAACTCGTACTTGAGCACGCCTGCCTGTTCGCGCAAGCGCAGGTCGATCTTCGGCCACAGATCCGGATAGACGACGTCGCGGAATTGCGAGATGCCGGTGTGCCACGTGCTCGGGCCGGCGCCACGCAGGTCGTTGATCACGCCGGATGCCCGCTTGGAGCCCTGTGGCTCGACCTTCGGGTTGCCACCGACGAATCGCAGCGCGAGAGCGAGCTCTTGTTGAGTCCTCTTCTCGACCGAGTCCTTGACGAACGACAGCATCACTTCGGTCGATGTCATGAAGAAGCTGTAGCCGTTGCCTTGCGCGAAGTAGCGCACGCGCGCATCGGTCTGGCCCTGGTTCTCGACGAACGACACCGGCAGCTTGGCGTAATCGTCGGCCGCTTGCTGTTGGCGCGCGGCGAGCGCACCATCGCCGGAATGATCGGACGCCTGGGGTGACGGACTCGACGGACCCGAGGGGATCGCCGTTCCGATCACAATCCCGGCGGTCGCAAAACCCACCACCGCACCGGTCGCCAGCAGCAACTTGAAGCCACGCATCGCGGCCCCTTCCCACTCAAATTGTTGCAGCCGGACGTAATATAACACGTCCGACCAGCACCGACGATGCCGGGGCTTGCGCCAATTCGCGCCTCATCACCCTCAATCCCTGAACCGCGGTCGAGCGGCCACATTGATGCGCTACGGCGCAAGCTCGTCCTCCGACCGCGACCCGACGAGGTACCAGGTCTCCATCTGACCCTTGCCCTTGACGAGGATCGTTCCCCGTTCCCTACAGACGAACTCGTCCCTCAACAGCTCGTAGGTCGCGCGCGTGATCTGGATCTCGCCAGGTGTGCCGTGGGACTCCATCCGGCTCGCAATGTTCACGGCGTCGCCCCAGAGGTCGTAGAGGAACCGTTTCGTGCCAATCACCCCCGCCACAACCGGCCCAGAGTTGATGCCGATCCTCAGCTCCAGACCGGGCTCGCCGGCCAACGTCGAGGCCGCAACGACGTCTCGCATTTCCAGCGCCAGATGCGCAGCCTTGCTCGCGTGATCCGCACACGGCTCCGGCACGCCCGCAGCCGCCATGTAGCAGTCGCCGATTGTCTTGATCTTCTCCAGACCGTGCCGCTCCACGATCGCATCGAACTGGGAGAAGAGCTGATCGAGCATGCCGACCATCTCGGCAGGCGGGAGACGCTGGGCGAGCGGCGTGAACCCCACGACGTCGGCGAAGAGGATGGACGCCGCCGTGAAGTCATCGGCGATCGTCTTGGCGGCGACCTTCAACCGCTCGGCAATCTGGCGCGGCAGAATGTTGAGGAGGAGCGCTTCAGCCTTCTCCTGCTCCACACGGAGGTCCGCAAGCGCCGCATTGCGCTGGTGGGCGAAGGAGGCGAGGAGTGTGAAGGCCACAGAGGCCGCACCGACCACGTTCAACGCCAGCATCGTGCTGATGAACCACACCGGCAGATCTACGTCGGAGAACAACACCTCACCTGCGATGCCCGTCAACAGGAAGATCACGATGAACGCACCGAACCAGCGGACCGCCTGACGTACCTCGAGGAAGACGAGAGCTCCGAGCGGAGCGAGGATGCCCCACAAACCGACGCCTCCGGAAGGAAGGAACCCGCCGGTCAGCATCTGCCCTGCCGTCGTCGTCAACAGGATGTCGAGGAGTTGCGTGACGAGGAGAAGCTGAAAGTCGCGGGTTCGGGCGAAGACCACCAACGATCCGAGCGAGATGGCGAAGTAGACGAACGGAACGATGCCAACCAGCGAGCCCAAGGCGAGGTAGAG
This sequence comes from uncultured Acidimicrobiia bacterium, assembly GCA_963830025.1. Classification (GTDB taxonomy): domain Bacteria; phylum Actinomycetota; class Acidimicrobiia; order Acidimicrobiales; family Ilumatobacteraceae; genus CAWHLC01. Next base: position 411,467 of record CAWHLC010000013.1, on the reverse strand, counting down.
ACTGCCCCAGACGACGGAAACGGGCAGGATCAAGACCGCAAGCAGGACGAGGAGCGCCTTCTTCTGGCGCAGTTCGTCGTCATCCCGGACATCGGCGCCGATCCGACCAAGCAGCGCCACCCGGCGGGCGATCCGGCCGACCTGAGGTCGAGGTGGATTCGGAGACGAGCCTGTCGTCTCCTCGGTCACGAGCGGCGGACCTCCCCCACCGTCACCCATCACGCGACGCAGAACTCGTTGCCCTCGGGATCGAGCATCACGACGTGGGCCAGCGCCCAGAAGCCGGCAACGAGATGCGGATCGTTGGCATCACAGCCCAGCGTCCAATACGTCGCCATCCCCGGACGCTACCCGCCGGCTTCGACGACGGCCGCCGCAATGGCGCCCTTCCGGCGATCTCGGACGCGTGGCGGCCGGCTATCGGCACGAGCTCCCGGGACAGCGCTGCGCTTCGGCCCGCCGAACACGGACCGTGCTGGTCACGCCAGCGGACGGGAGTGCCTGACGCCGCGGGGTCGGGCGTCCGTAGCGCTCGACGTAGCGCGATGCTCGGGCGACCGAGGAAATAGGCCGGGATGATCGATCGGCGGGCGTGGTTAGGGCGCTGGTTCATGCACGGTGGTACGCACCCACCGACGGCGGCGGTTCGCACCACGTCCGTGCCTCACGTCACGCCACGCCCGTTCGGATCTCACGTTGCTGGCGGCGGTTCGTTTACCGATCGCCTCTAGGCCTCGTCAATGGGCGGCCATCGAGGCCACCTCGAGGATGCGGTCGTCGAGGTAGCTGACCGCTTCGCGCCCACCGGTGGTCGCTCCGTTCCAATGCGAAACATCGCGGCCGAGCCAACTGGACAAGCGATCGTTGTATGGACGGTAGTGCTCGATGAGGTGCGCTCGCGTGGAAGGGTCGATCGGCGGGTACGCACCAGCGCGAGCGATCTCAGAACCACACGTGTCCGTGCCGTTTCGAGCCGCGGGAAGTGGGGATAATTCGGGTGAGGAGGATCGAGCGACAACCGCACCCTGCGGTGTGGCGTATCGGCGTCCGAACCCGAAGCCGTACCTCGTGCGCACACGGAGAAATCGGAGTACGGCGGTGACCGCGGCCTCTTGGTCGTTGATCAGGTCCTCGAGTAACAGCACGTGCAGTTGCGAACGCCCAATTGCATCCTCGAGTGCCTCGAGCTGGTCGATGTAGTGCCCGCGGTCGACGTAGGAGAAATGGCCACGCCTTCTGATGTGGTCGGTGGCTGTGCGCCTCCGCTCGCTGTTGATGGCCTCCTCGAACGTGGACAGGGTGTCGAATCCTTTCCGCCGCGAGTGCCAGTAGTGCGAATACGCTCGCTCCGTGGGATTACGCAGAATGATGACCACCTTGACGTCGGGAAGCGTTTTGACCATTCGCTCGCGCGATTCTGCGTGGTACATGTACGTCGGACTCGACTCGCCAGCGTGACGATGGCCCTTGCGCGGCATGAAGTGGTGCGAGTACCAGTCGAGACCCTCGTCCCAGTGCCAATCGAAATAGTGGATCTCTTTCCGCGGCGTCATGAAGATCTGGGGGTGGTGCCCCAGCAGATGATGAAGCGTGGTGGTGCCACACTTCTGGGCTCCGGCAATGACAAATGTCGGAAGAGACATGCGGACCTCCTAGGGCGAGAGCATAGAAGGCCGCACTCCGTCAATCGTGGACCACTCTCACACACGATCGCGGCACCCATTTGTGGCGGATCGGGTGATGGCTGTTTCGTTAGTACAGCTCGCTCGGACAGCCGACGAGAGCAATCGATGATCGACCTCTCGCCACGAGCATCTCGATACGACGCTTAGGCGTCAGATCCTTAGGCTCAGGCGGAAAACCGCCATCGACCTGATGCGATGCAGCAGAGCCGGAACGGCGCGATCGGGCGGAGCGAGATACGGTCGGTCGGCGATGAACTACGTGAAGCTTGGTAGCACCGGCCTCGACGTGTCGCCGATCTGTCTCGGCTGCATGAGCTTCGGCCTGCCCGATCGCGGCACCCACCCATGGTCGCTCGACGAGGAGCGCAGCCGGCCGCTGTTGAGAGCCGCGCTCGAATCCGGCATCAACTTCCTCGACACTGCGAACGTCTACTCGGACGGCACCAGCGAGGAGATCGTCGGCCGGGCGATCGCCGAGTTCGCCAACCGCGATGAGCTCGTGCTGGCGACAAAGGTGCGAGGGCAGATGCACAAGGGTCCGAACGGGCAGGGCCTCTCCCGCAAGGCGATCATGAGCGAGATCGACGCCAGCCTGCGCCGGCTCGGCACGGACTATGTCGACCTGTATCAGATCCACCGGTGGGACAACGGGACGCCGATCGAAGAGACGATGGAGGCACTCCACGACATCGTCAAGGCGGGCAAGGTCCGCTACATCGGTGCGTCGTCGATGTGGGCGTGGCAGTTCGCCAAGGCGCAGCACGTCGCCGAGCGCAACGGCTGGACGCCGTTCGTCTCGATGCAGAACCACTACAACCTGCTCTATCGCGAGGAGGAGCGGGAGATGCTGCCGTTGTGCGCCGATCAGGGTGTCGGCGTCATCCCGTGGAGCCCACTCGCCCGCGGCCGCCTCACCCGCGACTGGGATGTCGAGACGGCGCGTACCGAGACCGACGAGTTCGGGCGTCACCTGTACCGAGTGGAGGATCGCGCCATCGTCGAACGCGTCGCCGAGGTCGCTGCCGGGCGTGGCCTCAGCCGCGCTCAGGTCGCCCTGGCCTGGCTGTTCCGTCAACCGACGGTGACGGCTCCGATCGTGGGTGTCACGAAGCAGGAGCACCTCGATGATGCCCTGAGCTCAGTCGACGTCACGCTCGACGACGATGAGGTCACCCTCCTCGAGGAGCCATACCAGCCGCATGCCGTCGTCGCCATCGGGTGACGTCGCACCCGCTTCACTACGCGCCGGCGTCACGCCGCCTCTTCGTGGACGAGCGGCTCGTCCTCGACGTAATCGCCACGCTTCGTCTCGATGATTGCCAGCAGCATCCACCGCACGAACGTGGTGGCGACGACGATCGTGGTTGCCCAGACGAGGCTGTCGGGGAAGATGGCCATGGCCGCGCGATACAGCCCGCGGATGGCAAGGATGTAGACGAACGCCAGCGCGAACGAGAGCGGCCATACGACGACGCGAACGGCAAAGCTCGGCTCGTATCGTCGCCAGGTCGCCATGCCGGGTCGCCTCCAGTGTTCGCCGTTCCCGTCACTGCTGTCGCAGCTCCGGGCCACTCCCAGTTGTTCCCGAGCGCCCGAGGATATCGGACTTGTGGGCCTGCACGGTTGCACCCGGAGCGATCGTCACCGAAGTGTCACAGGGCATGTCGATCTGATTACGGGCAGTCCAGCGCGCACGCAGGGTCGGCTTTGAGCAGGTCAGGATCTCACAAAGGGCTGTCAATCGAGCGGCACGTGGGGCACGCTAACGACATGACCAGCCGCGTGTTCCGCCCGAGAAGTCTCCGCGCGATCGATCGAGAATTCGAGGTCGTCGTCCGACAGTTCCGCTTGGAGGAGCTCGCCACGAGGCTGAGTTTCGCACCGCAGTCGGTGCTCCGCACGACGTATCGGTCGTCACGAAAGCGAGTGCGATTCGACCTCGATGACGGGACGAGTTTGGAGCTTCGCCTGTTCTGGCGGAGGAGCTGCACGGCGGCCGTACTCGAGGCTCTGGAGTACGACGATCGCATCGGGTGGATCCTCACCGTGAGAACCGACACCGGCGACCAGGTCGTGTTCTACTCGTGGCTCGCCCACGTCGAAGAAGCGAGCACCGAGTCTGCGACTCGTCGCTCCGAATCAGCGGATCGCACTCGTCGCAGCTGAGCGTCCGAGTCGCAGCCAGGGCATCGGGGGTGCAGATTGCTGTGACCGGGCTCCCCACCGGATGGTGAGCCGGTTTGGCCGATTCTCGTGACGGGTACATCCGGCCACAACATAAGGCCGTTCCCGTTGCCCCGATCGCGATCGCTGATCGGCGCGGACCGCCAGACGGAGTGGTGATGAGATCGATAGGAGTGGTGCTGCACGAGGGCAAGACTCTCGGACAGGGCCTCGAAGAGCTACGCATGGCGCTTGCCGACGCTGGCTATGCCGATCCACCGTGGTACCAGGTGCCGAAGAGCAAGGAGGCGCCGAAGAAGGTTCGCCGGCTGCTCGACGAAGGAGTCGAGCGGATCCTCGTGTGGGGAGGTGACGGGACCGTCCGTCGGTGCATCAACACGATCGTCGCCGAGGATGCAAAAGCCGAGGTGGCCATCCTTCCCGCCGGGACGGCGAATCTGCTCGCCAAGGCGCTGAGCGTTCCGATCGACCTGCACGGGGCACTCGATGTGGCGATCAATGGAACACCCCGACCGATCGACATCGGTCTCATCAACGGAGAAGCGTTCGCCGTGATGGCGGGCACCGGTTTCGACGCGCTGATGATTCGCGACGCGGACGACGCCAAGGACCGCCTGGGCAAGCTGGCCTACATCCGCGCCGGCGCACGCCACCTGCGCACGACAGGAGCTGACGTGAAGGTGAAAGTCGACGGTAAGAAGTGGTTCGAAGGGCGCGCTGCGTGCGTGCTCGTCGGCAACATGGGCAAGGTCCTCGGTGGCATCGATGTGTTCCCCGACGCCCGGCCCGACGATGGACTGCTCGACATCGGCGTGCTCACCGCGCAGAGCCGGGTCCAGTGGCTCCGATTCGGCACGCGGGCGGTGCTGGGCCGCAGTGATTCGTCGCCTCTTGTCGAGATCACGCAAGGTTCCACTGCGAAGATCCGGCTCGACCGCACGATGCCGTGGGAGCTCGACGGCGGAGACCAACCGAGAGCGAAGAAGTTCGACGTGTCCATCCTGCCCGCCCGCGTCTCGATCTGCGTGCCGTCATGACCGGCGCCGTTCGCACCGTCGACAGCGTGCCTGCGCGCCGTCAGGACCATTGGGTTCGCGTCTGGCCGCTGCACAAACGCTCGTGGATGATCCTCGGCGTGGGCTCGGCGCTGATGCTTGCCATCTGGACGGGTGTCGGGCTCCTGTACATGCACCTCCTCGACGACGGACCAGTCGGCGATGCCGACCGACGCGGCGCGCGATGGTTCGCGGAACATCGCACTCCGACGTGGAACACGCTCTCGCACTACGGCTCGCTGATGTCCGACACCCTCGTCAAGGTGATCCTCGTCGCCACAGTGGGTGGGGCGATGGTGATCATCTGGCGACGATGGCACGACGGCGTGTTCCTCGCCATGGCGGTCATCGTCGAGGCAAGCGTGTTCGTGATCTCCGCCTTCGTCGTCGACCGCGATCGCCCGCCAGTGAAGCACCTCGATCCGGCAGCACCGTCCGGCAGCTTTCCGTCGGGTCACACCGGCGCGGCAGTGGCCTTCTATACCGGCGTGCTCATCGTCGTCCTGTGGCACACCCGCAACCGTCTCTGGCGGTGGGTGTTCGGAGTCATCGGTGTGATGGTCCCGCTGATCGTCGCTACCTCCCGCGTGTACCGCGGCATGCACCATCCGATCGATGTGGTGGCCGGCATCCTCCTCGGTCTCGCCGCGCTGTTCGTCGTTCGGGCAGCGCTCAACGCCGGCGTCGAGGAGATCGATCGTGATGCCGACGACTCCGTACCGGCCCGGTTGCGATCGCTCGACCTCACCGACGAAACACGTGACGACACGGTTCACACGAGTGCGACCTCTGGAGTACTGACATGACCAGTTCCACATACACAGGCGAGACCGCTTCCAGCGAGTCCGGGTCGCGCAAGATCGAAGAGGAGGCCAGGCAACATCCCTCACTCGTCGCCCTCGCCCGACTCGGTTGGGTCTCGAAGGGAATCGTCTATGGCCTCATCGGGGTGCTCGCCGTTCCCATTGCACTGCACGACAGCGGCGCAGACAAGGCCGGCGCGAAGGGCGAAGCGAGCCAGCTCGGGGCGGTGGCCGAGATCTCCGACTCGTCGTTGGGTGTGTTCGCCCTCTGGGTCGTCGCGATCGGGCTTGCTCTGTACGTCATGTGGCGGCTCGTATCCGTGGCATTACCGGCAGAGAACTCCGCCAAGGCGTGGGTGACCCGGATCGGCTATCTGATCAGCGCCGTCGTGTACACGTCGCTCATCGTGTCGGCCATCTCCTTCGCCCAGCACGACAAGGCGGAGGGCGGAAGGCAGACAGAGGACGCCAAGGTCGAACGGTTCACCCGCGATCTGATGGACCACACCGGCGGTCGATGGCTCGTCGGCGCGATCGGCGTGGTCATCGTGATCGCTGGTATCTACTTCATCGTCGCCAAGGGGTTCATGGGCAAGTTCCGCGACGAGCTGGAGCCCGGGGGCGTCGGACCGATCCAACATGAGTGGATCGTCACGCTCGGCCGCATCGGCTGGGTAGGTCGAGGGATCGTGACCGCGCTCGTCGGCTGGTTCCTCGCCCAGGCAGCCGTGCAGTACAAGCCGAGCGAGGCGAAGGGCTTCGATGGCTCCCTTCGAGAGGTCACCGACTCCGGTCTGGGCACAGCGCTCGTCCTGTTCGCGGCGATCGCATTGATCGTCTACGGGGCGTTCTGCATCATCTCCGCACCTCGCCAACGGCTCACCGGCGCCGACTGACACGAGGCGCGTGCGATGCGGTGACGTTGGTGGTTGCGCTGGCCGCATTGCTCGTGGCCGCTGGTGTCTGGCTGCTGTCACGCTCGCCGCGCACCCCCGACCCCGGCGACCCGGAACGCGAGGAGCGGTGGCTCGTCGGCTGGCTGCTGCGTCACCGCCGCTTCGGAGACGCGGCGCAGGCGATCGATCGACGCGCCTTCGGTGGCCTGATGTTGGTCAGCGCTCTGGCCATCCTGTTCGTGACGGCTTTGATCGTCGGGGCGGTGTTCGACATGGTCGACAACGGCTCCGGGCTGGCGCGATGGGACCAGTCCGTTGCCGAGTGGGGCAGCCGCCACGCAACGGCGCGGTCGACAGACATCCTCGACACGCTCACCAACCTCGGCGGGACGCGCTACCTGATAGTGATCTTCGTGGTCGTGGCCATCGTCGACTACGTCCGCCACCGCAATCCAAACGTGCCGCTGTTCCTCCTCGTCGTGGTCGTCGGCGTGACCACGATCAACAACGGCCTGAAGCACCTGATCGATCGGGAGCGTCCGGACGTGGTCCACCTCGTCGGCACGTCGGGTTCGTCGTTCCCGTCCGGTCATTCGGCTGCTGCTGCAGCGTCGTGGTTCGCCCTGGCGCTCGTCATCTCTCGGCACTGGCCCGCCCGCCGGCGAGCACTGGCGACAGCGCTCGCCGCGGTGATCACCGTGTCGGTGTGCACCTCACGAGCACTGCTCGGCGTGCACTGGCTCACCGACGTCGTCGCCGGGGCGATGGTCGGCTGGGGTTGGTTCATGCTGAGCGCCCTTGTGTTCGGCGGCCGCCTGCAGCGTCTCGGTGAACCGGTCGAGCGTGCCGAGATCGTCGAGGAGATGGCGGAGGCGGGTACCGGTGCTGGCCGTCAGAATCGCAGTTCGCCTCCCTGATCGCAACGATCAGAGCGCCGATTCGGTAGCCAGTCGCAGCACCTGGTTGCCGTCGTCGTCGGGTTCGGCACGCTCGAGCACCATCCGCGCATCCCGTCCGCTGAACTCGATGAGACAGATGTGGTTGGCGAAGAACGGGCCGTCTTCCACTTCCCAGAGGTTCGGATCGCGGGGTGCGCCCGAGGCGCGTCGGAGTCGCGCGTCCGACGAGTTGACCGAAGCGGGAGAGTCCGAGCTTGATCGCCCGCCGTTCGCGGGTTGCCAGTACGTTGCGGATCGGCGAGTTGACGATCTGGTGGACGCGGCTCACGGGAGCCGCCCGGCCGGGCTGATCCTCGAGCGTCGCCCGCGAGCGGAAGCTGAAGTGGACGTCGCCGGACAAGATCGAGACAGTTGCGGGCGGATCGGCCGCTGGATGGCGCCCGGGTGTGGCGATCTCGCGAATGAGGTGCATCAGGGCGATGTACGAGTCGTGGAACGCCGACCAGTCCTCGAGGTCGAGCGCGCGTCGAACCTTCTCGCCAAGTCGGACGAACGGTCTGCCCCATGCCCCGTCACACAACCGCTCGTCCCACCGCTCGATGTCGTGCATTCCGCCGGGCATGACCACGGGAACCGACGTCGCCAGCAGCAGGTGATCGCATTCGATGTCGGCGTGGGCTGTCACCCACGCCCACTCTTCGTCGTCGACCATTCGCCGAGAACCGGGCTCGAGGACACGACCGTTGCGGCTGTCGATCACCACCACCCGCACATCACCGAGATCGCGGTAGAAGCTGAAGCGATAGGCGCCCGCGACCGGTGTGAACTTCTCCGCCCGCTGGGCCCATTCCGTGAGCGCTGCCGTCGCGTCACCGAGCTTGATGAACTGCTCGAGCATCCCTTCGGAGCGGATCTCGTCGGGCGACAGATTGCCGAGGTGCTGGTACACCCAGTACGACATCATCCCGCCGATCACGTGATCAGGCCACCAGGGACGCTTCCGGATGTCGGCGACCCACGATGCCGATGTGTTCCAGTCGTCGATGACATCGTGGTCGTCGAAGATCATCGCGCTCGGGACCACGGACAGCACCCAGCGCTCGACCTCGGGCAGCCACGCCTCGTGATAGAGCCAGGTGTATTCCTCGAAGTCCGCCACGTCGTCAAGCGGTGGCCAACGATCGATGTCGGTGAGGTGGCCGCGCCGGCGCTCGACTTTCTCGCGGGTCTCGGGAGACGAGTCGTCGGCATACACCTGGTCGCCGACGAACAGCATCAGGTGCGGCCATTCGTCGGGTGACTCTTCGAGCATGCGCAGCCCACGGACATAGAACGCGTCGACACCTCGAGCGCGGTCGTCGTGATCATGTTCGAGACACCATGGTGGCTCGTGGGGCGCTGCGGCCCGGCACGAACCGAACAGGATCCGGATCGGGCCGCTGCCGTGTGTGCGAATCACCGTCTGGGGGAACTCGTACACCGGCGGCGGCCAGCACACTTCGCCATCGAGACGCACGTCGTACGGCGTCGTCGACCCCGGCTCGAGGTTCTCGATGATCACGAGTGCGTAATGGTGATCACACACCGAGAACGTCTGCGCGGTGTGTCCGAGCACTTCGACAGTGCACGATTCGTCGGTTTCTACCCAGATCGTTGCGGTCGTCTCACCGACATGTCGCAACATCGGGCCCAGCACGAGAGTGGCCACCCGCGGAAGGTACCACTGGTTTGCCCGTGGTGGATCAACGGCGCCGTGCGGCAGGGCGGCGTTGCGGTGGCGCCGGGGCCGGACGCCTCGAGAGGATCCAGCGCCAGATCGCCGTCACGATGACCGCACCGACGAACGAGCCGATGAGCCCGCTCGGCTTGAGCGCCAGCCCGTCACCGGCGATCAGGCTGGCCAGCAGCCCACCGACGAACGATCCGGCGAGGCCGGCGACCATGGCCATCGCCCAGTCGATGCCGTTGCGCCCGGTGCCGAGCACGAGCTGCGCTACCGCGCCGACGAGCATTCCGAACACGATGATGCCGAGAATCAACACGTCGAAACCATACGCGCGCGGCACCCGGTGCGGAGTCATCCGACCGTCTTGGACGGCCGGATCGCAGCGACTGCATATCCGACGACCCACGCCGCGATCCGGCTTCAGACTCCGACCATTTCCATCTCCTGAGCGCCTGGGATCACTTGCCTCCGCGAGGTGACGCCCAGTTTTCAGTACACGGATGACGCTTTCGTCCGATGAGGACGATGCTCAGTACCGGGCGGAGTGGCATGATGGCTGCACCGGCTCAGGTCGCCCGCTCGAAGGAGGAGTTGTGATGACCCGTCACGCGATGGTGGTATGAACGACCGCAAGGCCGCGATCGCCACGACTGGCGCAGTGCTCATCATGTCCAGCCTGGGGAGGGCTGACCGGGCGGCCGGCCGAGCGATGCGCGCCGGAGCACGGCGCGACATGCGGGCGATGTCGTCAAACATGGCGCTGCGCGCCGCCGAGGGACTCGCCGTCCTCGGCGTCTTCGTCGGTGGCGTCGCGCTCGGCGTGGGCGCTCATCGCAAAGGACGCCGGCTGAGCGTCACGCCAGTTCGACCAGACCGAACACGAGGGCGAAGCCGGCCACCAGCGCCGTTCCCACCATCCGTCCGGCGAGTTCGACGGCGTCTGGGACGAGTTGAATCGAGACATTCGTGAGCACGGCGCCACCGGCCACCGCGAGCACGACCGCGAGGGTGTTGCCACTCGCTTCGTCGAGCAGGCCATAGGCGACCGCGGCGGTCACACCGGACAGCAGGCTGAGGCCGGCCCAGCTGGCGATGACAGCGCGCACGGGAACTCCCCGCTCCACGAGTTGCGTCGTCGCCCCGATCGCCTCGGGCACCCCGCAGAGGAACACGGCGACGATGACGGCCGCGCCGATGTGGTCGTGCACGAGCAGACTGCCCACGATGACGACTGCCTCCGGCACGACACTGGCGACGAGACACGCGCTGATGCTCGTGACTGACACCGAGTACGCCGTCGTCGTCGACGTCCGTCGTCAGGGCGAGGGGATTGGCGGCCACGGCGAGGTGGAACAGTGCACTCCCCGCAATCAGCCCGAGAGCAACCCGTCCGCTCCCGCCGGCCAGGTCGCCAGCGGTGTCGACGAGCTCGTAGGCCACGGCGGCGATGAGCGCACCGGCGCCGAAGCCGGCGAGCAGGCCGAGACTCCGAGGCGCGATCGCGACGCGTGCAGCGAGAACGCCTCCGATGACGAAGGAGCTTCCGGCGACGATTCCCCAGAGCAGCGCCTCACCCACTGCTGCTGTCCCCTCTGACTTCGGCGCGTGACGCCGCGAGTGACATCAACCTGACGGAGCTGGCGCTGGTGCCGGCCACCAGCGACCGAGTGCGAACACGCATGCCACGGCAAGAACGACCGCGAGCAAAAGGGCGCCGATGCTGAATCCGACAAGTCCCACCACCAGGACTCCTGTGAGCACCGCGGCTGCTGCCACGAGATCTGCCCGTTGCCGGTGTCGTCGCAGCACCGACAACACGGCCACGCCGAGGGCGAGCACCAGCACGATCCCGAACGCCCGCTGCAAGCTGCTACCGACATCGCCCACGATGGAGGTCACGGCAGCCTTGGCGCCCGGCTTCGTGACGAGATCCGGAGCGGCAATCACGATCCGCTCGATCGCGGTACGGGCGACCACCATGGCGACTACAGCGCCGAGTGCGAGCGCATATGCAGCAAGCCACTTGTTGACGGCCAGCAGGATCGTCGCTGCCACGAGGATGGCAGTGAGCACAACGAGCACCCAGACGGCCCGCTTGGCGAGCGAAACCGTTCTCTGGGCCGACTCGAGCGACGCCTCGGCGTTGGCGAGATTTTCGCTTTGATAGACGACGAGTTGCCCGAAGCCGTCGGGCAGATCGCGTCCGAGCGACGTCTCGAGTTCTGCGATTTGGGCGGTCGGATCACCGTCGGGTGTGAGCTCGGGCAAGTCGACGTCGGAGATGAAACCGGCTTCCTGTACCGCCAGCAGCCCCCGGTTGAGCAACGGCAGCAGGTTCAGCGTGACCTCCCCGTCGCTCACGGACACGCCGTCCAACAGCCCGTCGCCCTCCAGCAGTCGCATCGCTGCGGCATGGGCACGCCGGACCAGCTCGGTGAGCGTCTCCTGGACGCGCTCGTCCGCGAGCACTGTGGTCAAGCTGCGCTCGACCAAACCATCGATGCCGCCGACAATCGCTGGCTGGAACCGTTCCAAAGAAGACGGCAACGCCTCTCCAACGACGGTGTCGAGGTCGGCGGCGGTGTGCACCCGTTCGGCGAGATAGCTGGCCATCGCCTCGTTGACCGCCGGCTCGGCGAGGGCATCGCCGACCACGTTGGCAACCTTGTCGCTATTGAACACAGTCACCCGCGCCCAGACTGCGATGACGCTGGCAAGCAGACAGACGATCGCCAGCACACCGACGATTGCTGCTATGGCGGCTCGTACTCGACCCCGGGTCATAGCGCATTCTTAGCGCGCCCGAGTAACCGGGACGGCCATATCCTCATCGTTGCGATGGACGACACGTAGCATCGCGCTCATGGCCTTGCGGGTCTCCGACGCCCGACGCGACGGGACTCGAGCTCTTCAAGGTGTTCAGCTGTTCGCCTCGGCCCACGACGAACCTCGTGCGAGGCGACCGACGGACATCGTGCTGGCGATCTCCAGCGCCCTGGTGGTGGTCGTCGCCTCCATCTTGTCAGAACTGCTCTCCGGGACAGAGGCTGCCTTCTCGGACGTCGTCGATCAGATCTCCGGGCTGTTCTCACCGTTGTGGAAGCTGTTCTTCTGGGCTCCCGTCGTCTGGTCGATCGTCGTCGTCCTCACTTCGCTGGCACGGCGCCGGTCCACGCTCGCCCGGGACATGATCGGTGCCGCGATCATCGGAATGGCGCTCGCGGTCGTGGTGGCCGCCCTCACCAAGGACGACGCCCGCTCGATTGCAGATCTGCTGCTCGACACCGACGGCCCGCCGGCATTCCCGCCGGCGCCACTCGTCGTCGCCGCCGCGATGATGTCCACAGCTTCGCCCCACGTGAGCCGTCCGTTCCGGCATCTCGGGCGGTGGTTGATCGTCACGCAGTTCATAGGCGCCGTCCTCGTAGGCGCTGCCCTGCCGTCGGGCGCCTTTGCCGCGATCGCGACCGGACTGCTCGCCGCCGCGTGCGTCCACCTCGCCGTTGGTTCGCCTGGTGGACGTCCCACCGGATCGAGAATCGTGCTCGCCCTCAACGAGCTCGGCGTGACGATCGAGGAGCTGGCCCCGGCCACGATGCACGCGCGAAGGGGTCATGCTGTTCGAGGGTGACGACGCCGACGGTCCGATCGTGGTGAAGGTCTACGGTCGGGATGCCTGGGATGCTCAGCTGCTCGCCAGCGTGTGGCGTCTCCTCTGGTACCGGGGCACGACGCGCACAGCGTCGCTGAGCCGGCTGGACTTGGTCGAGCACGAGGGTTTCGTGACGTTGCTTGCGGAACGCGCCGGGGTTCGGGTGCCCCACATCATCACGGCGGGCAGCGCCGGTCGTGGAGATGCGCTGGTCGTCGTTCGCCCACTCGGCACACCTATTGCCGACCGGTTCGTTGTGGTCGGCGAGGAGAGTGGACTTGGTACCGGCGCCGTCGAATCGCTCTGGGGGGAACTGAGCCGTCTCCATGAGGCCGGAATCGCCCATCGTCGCGTCGACCTCGATCGCGTCCTCACCGCCGCGGACGGCGCGTTGTTCTTCGGCGATCTCTCTTCGGCATCGGTGCGCGGCGACGAGAACGATGTGCACAAGGACCGATCACAGGTGTTCGTGCTGTCGCTACTCGCTCTCGGCGAGGAGCGCGCCATCGACGCCGCCCGTGCCTTCCACGGCGACGAGACGATCACCGCGATGCTCCCGTACGTGCAAGACGCCGCCATGCCGCCATTGCTGCGCGCCGCGTTGTCCGACCGCGACATCGATCTCGACGACGTTCGAAGGCGTCTCGGAACCGCACTCGGAGCAGACGAGCAGCGTCTGATCAAGTTGCGGCGCGTCACGTGGGGCTCGGTCCTCAACCTTGCGCTGCTCGGCCTCGCCGCATTCACGCTGATCGGCCTGCTCGGCAACCTCGACCTGGAAACGTTCATCGATGCGCTCGGCGATGCCAGCTGGTGGTGGTTGGCGTTTGCGCTCGTCCTCGCCCAGATTCCGCGGATTCCAGCGGCTGTCAGCACACTCGGTGCCACGCGCCAGCCGCTCCCGCTCGGACCGCTGACCACATTGCAGTTCGCGATCACCTACGTCAACCTGGCGATTCCCAGCACCGCCGCCCGTGTTGCCATCAACATCCGCTTCTTCCAACGTTGCGGCATTCCCGCCGTGGCGGCGGCGACGGCTGGAGTGATCGACTCGGTGTCTGGGTTCATCGTTCAGATCAGCTTGTTCCTCGGTCTGTTCTTCTGGTCCGATCTCGACTTCGCGCTCGACGTGGGTACGTCCGACCTCCAGGGCGTGGCGACGATCGCACTCATCGTCGTCGCCGCCGTGATCGTGGCCGGGGTCGTGATCATCGCCGTTCCCGCCCTACGCCGACGTGTGGTGGACGCTCTCCGTCAGAGCCAAGAATCGCTCTCAGTTCTTCGGTCGCCGACGAAGCTGCTCCAACTGTTCGCCGGCAATCTGCTCAGCCAAATCCTGTTCGCGATCGTGCTCGGAGCCTGTGTCCAAGCGTTCGGGTACAGCCTGTCGCTCTCGTCACTGGTGATCATCAACACCGTCGTCACCCTCTTCGCCGGCTTACTTCCGATACCGGGCGGGATGGGCGTCTCCGAGGCCGGATTGATGATCGGGCTCTCCGCCGCCGGCATACCCGACGAGATCGCGCTCGCCATCGCAATCGCGTATCGGTTCGCCAGCTTCTATCTTCCGCCGATCTGGGGATGGTTCTGCTATCAGTGGCTGGTGCGTCGGCGATATCTCTGACTTGCTAGGTTCGCCGACGGCACTCCAGCATGCGGAAGGGGACGATCGTGCTCGCCGATGTCAACTTGGGAGAGATCCTGTGGTCGCTTCTGGTCCTCTACCTGATGTTCATGTACTTCCTGGTCGTGATCATCGTGATTCTCGACATGTTCCGCAGCGACGACCTGTCCGGATGGGTGAAAGCGCTGTGGTCAGTCGCTCTGATCGTCTTTCCCATCGTGGCATTGCTCGTCTACCTCGTGATGCGTGGAGATGGGATGGGCTTGCGGAGCCTGGCGCGTGAACGACACGCAGCTGATGCCGTGCCGCCTCCACCGCCACCGCCGCCGCCGCCACCAACGGCGTTGGCATCGGAATTGCAGACGGCGAAGGGCCTGCTCGACAGCGGCACTATCTCACAAGCCGAGTTCGACACACTCAAGGCGAAGCTCCTCACTTGAGGCAGAGCGTTGATCTGACGTCACATTTCGACTGCCTCTCCAGTGACCGGACCCGTCATTCGGTCGGCGCTCGGGATGGGTGAGTGCTGCGCGCCGAGCAGGGACGACGACCACGCCGAGCGCCGAGAAAACCCCGTCGTTGCCGACGAGGCGGCGTCGCCGACTGCCGGCTCGATGGTAGATCTGCCCGGCGGCTCATTCCGGATGGGTGCGGTCGATTCCAGTTCGTACAGCGCGGACGGTGAGGGTCCGATCCACGTGGTCGAATTGTCCCCGTTCGCGATCTCTCGTCACGCGGTGTCCAACGCCGAGTTCGCAACGTTCATCGAGGCGACCGGGTTTGTGTCGGACGCAGAGCGATTTGGGTGGTCGTTCGTGTTCGCCGGGTTCCTTCCGGATGAGTTCCCCGACACTCGCGCCGTTGCCAATGCACCGTGGTGGCGTCAGGTCTTCGGCGCCGATTGGCGCCACCCAGAAGGACCGCAGTCCGATCTCGACGGTCGAGATGACCATCCCGTGGTGCACGTCTCGTGGTCTGACGCCTGTGCCTTCTGCGAGTGGAACGGCGCCCGTCTTCCCACCGAAGCGGAGTGGGAGTTCGCCGCTCGGGGTGGCCTTTCCGGGAAGCGCTTCCCCTGGGGCGACGAGCTCGAACCCGGCGGCAAGCACGTGATGAACGTCTTCCAAGGAGATTTCCCCGCAGTCAACTCGTGCTGCCGACGGCTTCGCCGGAACGGCACCGGCGGACGCGTTCCCACCGAACGGGTTCGGGCTCTACAACATGACGGGAAACGTCTGGGAGTGGTGTGCCGACTGGTTCTCCCCGACGTACTACCAGCACAGCGCCCGGCACGACCCGACGGGCCCGGCAACGGGCACCCACCGCGTGATGCGCGGCGGTTCGTACCTCTGCCACGAGTCGTACTGCCGGCGGTACCGCGTAGCAGCGCGCAGTGCCAACAGCGCAGACAGCTCGACCGGCAATCTCGGGTTCCGCATCGCCCGCAGCGCGGCGACCTGACGCGCCGCCCAGACGGCGATGACCATCTGTTGGGGGATCACCTATATCACGGTCCGTCGTGGCGTAGCGTCCGATCGTCGAACAAGAAAGGAATCCACCAACATGGACACAGATTCGTATGCCTCGTCGTACACGCCTGCGACGGGCTGGGTAGGTTGGATCTTCTTCGCCTCCGTGATGATGGTGATCACGGGCGGCATGAACGCCATCCAAGGACTGGCCGCGCTGTTCCGCGACGAGACGTACTGGTTGACGTTCAGCGGTGCCGTGGTCACGTTCGATGTGACCACATGGGGCTGGATCCACCTGATCTTCGGGATCCTGCTCGTCGTCGTCGGCATCATGCTCACCCGTGGATCAACTGTCGCCCGCGTGCTCGGCATCGTCGTGGTGGCACTCAACCTCATTGCTCAATTCAGCTGGTCCACGCTCTATCCATTCTGGGCGCTGATCGCGATCGCCATCAACATCCTCGTCATCTTTGCGTTGGTGATGCACGGCGGCGAGCTGGCGACCGAGCGCTGAGGGTCACTGTCGTCCCTCTGACCAAGTCAATCGACAGGAGCCGAATCATCGTGCCCTTCGGCATTGGCGCGGTATCGAGCGGTGGCGAGGATCAGCTTCACCGCCGCACCGATAACCGCGATGTTGAAGACGATCTGGATCATGACCGCGACCCGGGCCGCCTCGCTCGACGCATGGATGTCACCGAACCCGATCGTGGCGAGCGTCGTCATCGTGAAGTACAGCGCTCCCGTGCGGCCGAGTGGCTCATTGAACCCGAGCGGATCACGCTCTGACATGCTCAGGTACACCGTCGCGAACGCGACGACCAGCAACGCGACCGCGAACGCGAGGGCCTCGATCGAGCGCAGCCAGGGGTACTCGGAGGCGATGATCGCCCGCACCTGCCACGCCAGGACCGCTCCGATCGCCACGGTGCCGACCACCACGCGGATGATGATGTCGCCGGCGGAATCGGCCGCAAATGGCAGTGTGTAGTACGCGACGAGGATCAACACGGCGCCGACAACGGCGCGAGACAGCGACAGGATGACTACTTTGCGTCGCTCGCGCTTGGCCATCTCGCGCCGATGCGCGCCGCCCTTCCACCGGGCCATCGGATCACCGGGGCCGACCGGCCTGCCCGGTTCGAATGGCACGACGACAGCTTCGCAGATCAGCGGCGTGCGGCGTGTGGACCGGGCCGCGAATTGCGCCGGCGTTCGCGGATCCATGATCGCACGGGGCCGTCGCCCGTGATCAACGTCCGATGGGCAGTTCCGTTTTTGCGCCGTCGTCGTGTCGCTCATCGTGTCGCCTGGAGCGTCCGCTGCGGCGCCGCCCGACGACACAGAGAGTGAGCTGCTCGAGACGTATGCACCTGTCGTTGCGATGCGGCAACAGGCGACCGACTGTGGCGAGGGTGAACGATTTCTTCCGGTAGCGGTCGACGCCATCCTCGGTCGCGACGACGTCGTGCTGCGCGACGAAGACGGCGACATCGTGGTGACTGCGCCAACCGCGGCCGACCTCGCCGCCGGAGACGAAGGTTTCTGGATCGACCTGCCGGGCAACACGCTGAATCCCGGATGCTCGTACGAGCAATGGTTCAACTCCCTCGATGTGTCTCCAGTGGTGTACGGGAGAGTCACGTCCGAGCGCGAAGCGATCGTTGTCCAGTACTGGTTCTTCTGGGTCTACAACCAGTGGAACGACGTCCACGAGGGCGACTGGGAGATGATCCAGCTCGTCTTCGACAGTTCGTCACCGACGGAGGCACTCGCCCACGGTCCGACCACGTACGCCTACGCCCAACACGAGGGCTCCGAGTATGCGACTGTCGGCGAGAACGAGGGCAAGGTGGTGCTCGAGGACGGTACGCATCCGGTGGTGTTCGTCGCCGAGGGTTCGCATGCCGCGTTCTTCTCGTCGTCACGGTGGTTCGGCAAGAGCGGCGCCACCGGGTTCGGCTGCGACGACACGAGTGGCCCGGTGGATTCGATTCGTCCCGAGGTCGCGCCGCTCCCGGGGGACGACATCCCTACCGAAGGTCCACTCGCGTGGCTCTCGTTCCGTGGTCGATGGGGTGAGCGGGCGCCGGCCTTCAACAACGGTCCGACCGGACCCGTCACGAAGTCGCAGTGGGCCGCACCGGTCACGTGGGTTCGACGACGAGGGACGCGACGAAGCAGTCGCCCTTCCGTACGCCACTTCACGCGCGACCGAGACCTTCTGCAACCTTGCGGCGGCCGGCTCGGCGCTGCTCAATCGGCTCCTCGACGAGCCGCTGTTGGTCGGTGGGCTCGTTGCGCTGTTGGCCGTACTCGCCGTGGCGATGGTTCGCAGCTCGTCTCGCGGGGTGCTCCGACGATCGGCACGCAGCTGGCGCGCCCACGCGCGGCAAATGCTGACGGTCGGCGCCTTGGTCCTGGCGGGTGCGGTCGCGGCGTGGGCAGTGCAGTCGTTGGTCCTGCGCCTCACCCCCCTCGGCACGCTCGTCGACACCGTGGGTGCCAGCTCGGCGTGGGCCCTCCCCGTTGCCGCAATCGCGGCGGCGGTGATCGCGGTGCCGGTGTTCTGTTGGGTCATCGCTGCCGCGCTTGCCGTGAGCGCCGGCTCGGCATCCGCCCGTCGTGCGATCGGGATGCCCGCCGAGCGACGTTCGACACTGTGGACCACCCTGACGGTGGTCCTCCTCACCGGGATCGCCACCCTCGCCTTTCCCCTGCTGCTGCTCCTCGGAGGACGCTGGATCGTCGCCCCCGTCGCCGCCTCGCGGACCGAGGTTGGGTTCCGGGCTGCGCTGGGCGAGAGCAACCGCCTGACCAAGGGCCACACTCTGCGCGCCACGGGCCTGCTCGTGACGATCCTGCTCGTCATCGGCTCGGCAGGAGTCGCAGGCGCGCTCGTCCTCGTGCTCACGTCGTTGAGCTTCACTGCAGCCGGACTCGTGACCGCGCTTGCGGGCGCTGTGATCGTCCCGTACGTCGCGCTCGTGCTCGATCAGTTCCACGACGAACTGCGCTCGGGTCCGTCTGCAGAGGAGCTAACCCCGTGAACCGCCAGTAGCGGTCGCGGGCTCGCTTCGGTCAGTCGTGGGCGAGCGCGTCGACAGCGACCGTGACCGCCAGTACTAGCACGGTGTCCGCGAAGTGTCCTACCTCGACGCCGTAGGTGTCGCGGGCCCGCAACCACTTCTTCGACACCTCGGCGATCTTCTTGCCATCGCGCTCGATCTCGTAGTCATGATCGACGATGTTGCCCTTCACGGTGAGCTCCTCACCGCCTTCGACCTCCACGTGAAAGCGGTCGCGAAAGCCGAACATGGCCTTCTTCACCGTCGCCTCGCGGCCGGCGAACTCGATCTTGATCGCATCGCGGATGCTCATCTTCCGCTCGCGGATGGTCGCAACTTCGTTGCCGCGAACATCCTCGAGCACCCAGGTATCTCGGATGCGGGCGGCCTTGCCGTTGACTTTGAACATCCGCTCACCCGAATCGGTCTCGATCCAGTAGTCGTCCCCGATCGAGATCATCCGCTCCTTCATCTTGAAGCGTCGCCCGCTCTGCTCATCCTGCTTGTGTCGTCGCAACGCCATGTCGACCTCGTCTCCCCCTGATGCGCCCTCCTCGCCAGTCTCGCCTCGTCTTGGGTTACGGTGCATCACCCGACCGAGGGTGACCTCATGGTCAGTGGCGGTTGTGCCCGGGCATTGCGCTTCAACCCCCGTGGCATTTCCGTCGGCGTGTGAATCCACGCCCGCCCGACGGTCCTATGGCGTGGATCACGCGGGGTCGTCAGGTGACCGCGCCGACCTCAGGCCGGCTGATCACCCGTCTCAGCAGAGCGAGATCCGCGGGTCAGCCAGAGCGCGACGAGTGCTCCAGCCGCGAGCGCGAGAAGCACCAGTGCCCACTTTTTCGAGGACCTCCCGACCGTCTCGTCGATCACCTCCTCCACGAACGACGTCACGGCCTCAACGTTGCTGTTGCTCATGTCGAGCATCATTTCCTCCCTCTCGTACTCATTGGGCGACACGCGGCGCGGATGGTCCCGCCGGGCGATGATGCGCGGTGCGGAGCACGGCGAGGTACCGCGACGCGAACGGACGTGCCGTGACTCCGTGAGCGACGATACTGAAGACGATGGTGATCGCGATCGCGTGTAACGCTGCGACGACCCGCGGGTCGGTCCCACCGAGCTCCTCCAGGGCGAGCAGCGCGAACACGACCGACGCCAACCCGCGCGGGCCGAACCAGCCGACGAACAGCGTCGTCGCCCAGCCTGCTCCGGAACCGAACAGCGAGATCGCAACGGGCACCATCCGCACCACAGTGAGGCTGACGACTGCGTACACCGCGGTGCGAACGTCGAGGTCTTGGAATGCGGGCAGCACGAAACCGGCGCCGAAGATGAACCAGAGCACGAGCGACAGCAGACTGCCGGCCAGTTCCGTGAGCTCGATCGACTCAACCACGTCCGCCGGTGCCGAGGCGCCAAACACCAACCCGCCGATAAACGCAGCCACGAATGGGTTGCCACCCATCTCCGACGCAACCAAGAAGGCAACGAGTGCCAACGAAAGCGTGGCGAACTGCCGCGAGCTGTGCTCGGTCCAGCCACGCCGATGGCCGATGGCCACGAGGCGTCCACCGACGAGCGCCACCACGGCACCGACGGCGACACCGAGCGCCAGTTCCCCCAGCGCGCCAAACCCGGCCTCGAACTCGTGCCCGACTACACCCAGCTCCGTCGCCGCTGCCGCGATGCAGAACGTCACCACCGGTGTGGCAATGCCGTCGTTGAGGCCGCTCTCGACGTTCAGCACCCGCCGCAGTTCCACCGGGAGCCGCTCATCGGAGATCACTGACGCGCTCAACGCGGCGTCGGTGGGCGCGAGGCTGGCGCCGATCAAGGCAGCCAGTGCGATCGGCAAGCTGGGGAACATCAGAACCGCCATGGCGGTGCCGGCGACGATCGACAACGGAAGCCCGATCCCGAGCAGCCGGGCGGTGAGCGGGAGGTCTTGCCGCGCCGCGGCCAACGGGACCGCCGAGGCGTCAGCGAACAGCAACAGCGCCAGCGTAACTTCCGCCACGAAGTGGATCGTCGAGCTCTCGATGTCGACGCTCACGATCCCCCAACTCGAGTTGGCGAGGAGGAATCCGGCGACCAGGAACACCAATGGGCCGGTGATGTTGCGGGACGCCAACCACCCCGACACCATCGCCCACCCGCAGATCACGATCCCCAGGACGACGAGTGTGCCTTCTTCCATGTAGAGCACCCTCCGGAGCCGGTAGCGAACCTATCAATCGTGACCAGACGGCGAGTCGCCGGCCCGATGATGTGTCATTGCCTCGCCATGGCGATCCGGAACCGTTCCTCGGGGTCGATGAAGTGGTCGTTGTCGTCGACACCGACGTCGAGTTGCACCCAGTGGATCTTGCCTGTGAATCGGCTGGTGTGGGTGGTGTAGTCGGGGCTGACGGTGGTGCCGGACTCGTAGCCGATGTCGGTGGTCTCGTCGGCGGAGAAGATCATCGGCTGGGTCGCCTCGACACGGCCTGTGCCAACAGCGGTGCCGTCGTAGTAGAGGGTGACGCCGCCTCCCTTGGCGAGTCCGCCGCCGTCGTAGGCGAACTCCATCCGCACTTGATGGTTGCCAGCGGGAATCGGAGTGTCGGCTTCAGTCGGTGAACAGGTGGATGCCGAGCACGTTGTAGGCGAACTTGGCCTTTCCGCCCTTGACATAGACAGCACCATCCGCCGAAGCGCCCGCCTTGGGCGATGATCACGCCCTCCGCACCCGATTCGGGAACATCGACGTCGGCGGTGATCGAGAACGACTTGTTCTTGATGCTGACCACACTGTTCTCGGACAGCCGCCCATGCCGGCGAAGAACAGCTGCGTGTTTCCTCGGATCAGGGTGGGTCGCCCGGCCAGTTCCGGGTTGAGACGTTCTCCGGTGCGGTCGTCGATCGGCAGCACGTTGTACTTCGTGGCCTCGATCAACCACAGGCGTTGCAGCGTGGCAAGCATCGCCGGATCGTCCGCCGCCAGGTTGCGAGCCTGACTGAAGTCGTTGCTGCCGTCGTACAGCTCCCACACATCGTCGTCGAACGCCGGTAGAACGCCGCCGACCATGACCCATGGAGTCTTGTGCTTGGTGACCGCGCTCCAACCCTTGTGGTACACGCCACGATTACCGAACATCTCGAAGTACTGCAACTCGTGACGCTCCGGCACGTCAGGTTCGTTGAACGCGTACAACATGCTCGTGCCCTCCATCGGCGACTGGAGAACGCCGTTGACCATCGTCGGCTCAGGCAGTCCCGCCGCCTCGAGGATCGTCGGGGCGACATCGATCACGTGGGTGAACTGCTCGCGCAGACCGCCCTTCTCGGTGATCCCTGCCGGCCAGTGAACGATCGTGCCGTTACGCGTGCCACCCCAATGCGAAGCAACCTGCTTGGTCCATTGCAACGGCGAGTTCATCGCCCACGCCCAACCGACCGAGTAGTGGTTGTAGGACTCCGGCCCCCCGAGCTCGTCCATCTTGCTCAGCATGAACTCCGGGGTCTCGAGCGCCGCCATCCCGTTGAAGTTCGCCATCTCGTTGAAGGCACCGTTCATCGTCCCCTCGGCCGAGGCGCCGTTGTCACCGATGATGTAATAGATGATCGTGTTGTCGAGCACACCAAGGTCATCGATCGCATCGACCAACCGTCCGACGTGATAATCCGTGTGCTCCAGGAAGCCGGCGTACACCTCCATCTGACGTGATAGCACCGGCTTGAGCTCGTCGGGCATGTCGTCCCACGCCGTGATCTCGGCATGGCGGGCGGTGAGCTCGGTGCCCTCGGGGATCACTCCCAGTTCCTGCTGGCGGGCGAACGTGCGCTCCCGCTGGACGTCCCATCCGTCGTCGAACTCGCCGGCGTACCTGTCGGCCCACTCCTTGGGGACATGGTGCGGTGCGTGCGTGGCGCCTGGCGCGAAGTAGACGAAGAATGGCTTGTCGGGCATCAGCGCCTTCTGCTGACGGATCCAGCCAACCGCACGATCAGCCAGGTCCTCCGTCAGGTGGTAACCCTGCTCCTCGGTGGCCGGCGGCTCGACCGGTGTCGTGCCGTCATACAGCGCTGGATCCCACTGGTTGTTCTCGCCACCGATGAACCCGTAGAACGTCTCGAAGCCACCACCACCCGACGGCCACGCGTCGAACGGACCCATCGGCGACGACTGCCACACCGGCACCTCGTGGCACTTCCCGAACTGAGCCGTCGAGTAACCGTTCAACTTCAACGTCATCGCCAGCGGAGCCTTCGTGTTCGGCCGCAGCGAGCTGTTGCCCGGGAGCCGAGGTGGCAGTCTCGGTGATGCTTCCCATCCCCACCGAGTGGTGATTGCGGCCGGTCAACATCGCCTGTCGCGTCGGCGCACACAGTGCCGTGGTGTGGAACCGGTTGAACTTCAACCCACCCGCCGCCAGACGCTCTGCGTGTCGGCGTCCGGCACGGCCCGCCGAACGCGCTGGCGGCACCGAACCCGACGTCGTCGACGCAAACGATCAATACGTTCGGTGCGCCCTCCGGAGGCAGCAGCGGCTCGATAGGGGGATAGCCGGTCGCCGGATCCTTCGCGTCATATGTGGTCAAGCCCGTAACAGGCCGATCGGGGATCGGCAACATTCCACGTGCATGCCGGTCGGGTGAGTTGCTCATTGACGGTCTCCCTTTCTCGGGCTTCAGGATGGAATGTTTCCCCGTCGCGCGCATCACCCCGAAGGGGTGACTCCGGCTGAGGGGTGACTCGCTACGTCAATCACCCGCCAAGTGGTGAGGACAACTCACCCTCTCGCTCTTTACGCTTGCCGGAGTGCTGTCCGGTCGGGACACACGACACGCACACGAATGGAGGCCTCCATGGCTATCGGTCCAGTCGAGTACATCGTCCTCGGGTTTCCGGGCAACAAGTTCAACGGTCGAGATCGCCCCGGAGCTCGGCAAGCTGGTCGACAGCGGAACGATCCGGGTCCTCGACCTCGTGTTCATCACCAAAGACGCCGACGGCAACGTCGAAGCGGTCGAGTTCGAAGACCACGACGACGTCGCTCTGTTCAACGCCCTCGAAGGTGAGATCGGTGGCATGATCAGCGAGGAGGACATCGACTACGTCGGTGCAGCCCTCGAGCCCAACTCCTCGGCGGCCCTGCTCATTTGGGAAGACATTTGGGCCACCCCGTTCGTCGAAGCCCTTCGCGATTCGGGCGCGGTGTTGATCGAAGGGTCGCGGGTCCCGCATGACCTGATCGAAGCGGCTGAAGCCGTGCTGAGTACGACGAGCTGAACGACAACTACAGGAGAAATGAGATCGCCATGTTGCGACGTCGACCAATCGCCCGTGCAGCCGTCACCACGTCGGTCGTGGTAGGAACGGCCGCCAGGACCAGGAATCGAGTAGATCGCCGGCAGGACCGCCGCGGCCGCTAACAACTGACGCACCCCACGTCGATCACCAGGCAGGCCGTCAGGACGCCGCGGGCGGTCGCTGTAGCAGGGATCGTCTTCTCGGTGCTGCCGACGGCGGCGCGATCGCCGGTGGCCAAACAGATTCCCCAGCCGACCGAAGGGACAACGGCGCATGACGAGCAATCGTGGCCCGCTACGCCACGGGCCCCTGTCGGGCGAGGCGGGCGGATCCCAGGACTGTCGCCAGTGGCTGCGCTGCTCTACGAGCTGACGTTCATGGGAGCTGCCAGCAGCACCCTGCGCGCGGCGTTCGACGACTGTGCACTCGAGGCCAGTCATGGCATGACCACGCTGCGTTGTCGTCGAGCTGCACTGCCAGAGCTGCTCGATCGAGTCCAATCCTTCGGCCTCGAGCTCGTCAACGTACGACTCGTCGCCGAACCGGCGGCGGGCGATCTGCCTTAGAACCACTGTCGCGCCGAACGTGCGCGTTGACGGCTCAGATGAGACGCAATTGTCTGCCCATCTCCACGGCCTCTCTTCGGGAAGCGACATCCAGCTTGCGGTACACGCTGCGCACATGCGACTTCATCGTGTTCAGCGAGACGAACAACGCCGCAGCAATCTCCCGGTATGTGAGGCGACTCCCCAGGTAGCGGAGCACGGTCAGCTCGCGGGCGCTCAGCGGCTCGACCAATGCAGTCGGCACGACACGGCGAACGGGCGAGGTAGAGGCACCGTTCACGTCGATCAACTGCTCGACGTACCGTTGGGACGCACGATCAGGGGAGAACGATGTCAGCAGCTTTGCCACCATGGGTCCGTGATTGGTGATCGTCCGCATGAAGCACTCGCGCTCACCCAGGCTCAGAACGCTGGTCAGATGTCGATTTGCGGAGTCGAGATCGCGGGGCAAGCTGATCAGGGCACGGAGCGTCCCGTGCTCGACCTGCTCGCGCACGGTCGCTGGTGCCGGGAGGCGTTCGAGCAGGGTCGCCGCTGCGTCCGGGTCATCGTTCTGCAGAGCGAGTTTGATCCGCAGCATCGTCGCCGCCGGAGAGCCGTCCAGTGCATCGACGGCAGCAGCGGCGGTCGGCAACCGGAAGTGAACAGCCTGGCGGGCGGCCTCGATGGCGAATGTCATCTGGAGCAACGGTGATGGCGCGGCGAACAACAGTCGCGCTCGTGTGAGGTGGGACTCCGCAGCCTCCTCATCGCCGATGGCGACGGCAAACGCCGCTTGCTGGAGGGCGACAAGGCACTGAAACGGAGGACGTCGACCGAAGTCGACGCCGTCCCTCACCTCGTCCAGGAGCTCAGCCGCGGAGCGGTCGTCGGTGCGCTCGGCGAGCACGCCGGCAAGCGCCAAGCCGGCGAAGACCCTGCCCGGGTCATGGGGAGGCAGGTCGAGATCATTTGCTCGCTGTAGGGCGGACCGAGCCGACTGTTCGGCGCGGACGAGCTCACCGTCGAGAAAGGCCACCCATGCACGCATGCCGGGAAACCGCACCTCGTCGAGGATGGCATGGCCGAGCGGATGACCGAGCACGGTATCGAGCGCGGCGCGGGCTCCAGCGACATCACCGCAATCCAGACGCGCCCGCACGGACATCGGGTGGATCAGCGGATAGAGCAGTCGATCCGGCGGACGTCCGTGCACAGCCGCCATTGCGAGGTGAGCACGACGAAGGCCTTCTTCGGGCTCACCGTGGTGGAGGTGATGTTCGGCCCAGATGGCTTGCAGGTACGCAGACAATTCCACGGAAGGGTCCGCGTGAGCCTGTTCGATCTTGGCGAACCACTGCACGGCGTCGTCTGGCCCCGACGAGACGATCATTGCCAGGACGAACTCGAGCACCTGCTCGGGATCCGATCCGACCCGCTCGCTGCCATGTTCGTGTAACCAGTACCGGGCCGCCGCCGCAGACATGTCGACGTCGGCCGGGCTCATCCACTGACCCATCGTC
Organism: uncultured Acidimicrobiia bacterium; assembly: GCA_963830025.1. Lineage (GTDB taxonomy): Bacteria > Actinomycetota > Acidimicrobiia > Acidimicrobiales > Ilumatobacteraceae > CAWHLC01. The sequence continues at coordinate 385,036 of CAWHLC010000013.1, read as the reverse complement.
TTGCGAACGACCGTCGCGGCCGTTTCGAGATCCCCACGTACCGAGGCCTGGCGGAGGGCTCCCACCACATCACCCCGGGAGAGCAGCGCACGATCGGCACGCTCGTGCGCGGCACGAAGGTGCTCCCGGCCGCGCGACTTCAATCGCGCCCGCAGGAAGGCGCCGAAGAGGTGGTGGTAGCGGAACCACTCTCCGGCGGCATCGAGCGGCACGACGAAGAGATTGGCTGCCACGAGTTCGTGAAGAACTACACCGGCGTCCTCACGACCAGTGACGTCCTCACACAACCCGACGTCGAACTGGTCGAGCACCGAGGTCTCGTACATGAACTCGACCCAGTCCGAGGGCTGACGGTCGAGCACCTCGTTGACGAGGAAATCGGTGACACCGCGGTCGGTCGACGCAAACGCATCGAGGAACCCACTCCGATCAGTCGTCCGTTGCAGCGACAGCGCAGCGAGTTGGATCGCGGCCGGCCACCCCTCCGTCAGATCCTGCAAGCGCTGCAACTCGCCGGGCTGCGCGACCACGTTGTTGGCCTCGAGTAGCGCAGCACTCTCCTCGACGGCGAAGCGCAGTTCGTCGGTGCGGATCTCCAACAGCGATCCGCCGACGCGGTGTCGCGCCAGCGAGAACGGCAGGTCGACGCGGCTGCCGATCAGGAGACGCACATTCGCCGGCATGATGGACACCAGCTCCGCCATCACGTCAACGGATGGCCGGGCCAGGTGGAAGTCGTCGATCACGATGGCCACGGGACCGGCAAGCTCACCGAGATCGTTCGTCAGCGAGATCGCCAGCTCGTAGGAGTCAGAGCCCGTCCGCTCGAGCTCGATTGCGGCATCGTCTCCCACTCCCGGCCACGCCTCCGACAGTGCGGCGAGGAGCCCGCGCCAGAATCGGGTGGGCTCCCGATCGGTCACATCGCACGAGAGCCAGGCAGGACGGTCCGGCCGATCGCAAGCCCATGTCGCCAGCACCGCGGTCTTGCCGAACCCCGCCGGGGCACAGACCAAACCGACCCGGTACGTCGGTTCGTCCAGCCGGGCCAACAGCGCTGGGCGAGGGACGACAGCATGCACAGGTTTGGGGATCGTCAGCTTGCTCGCCGCGATCAGACTGCTCACGCTTGCTCCCTTCCGGGCTCGTGCCGTGGACGTGTCCCGGACGTCGCCCTGCGTCGGTGCCAACGTAGCAATTCGGGCGCTCGCTCACCCCAGGACTGGGAAATGACACCGGCCCTCTAGGGTTGGCAACCCGATGACCTCCGCTCCCACCCACTTGCTCACTGTCGTCGGTGACCTGGTCGAAGACGTCGTCGTGTGGGCGACGACGACACGACCGGGCACCGACAACCCGGCGACAGTGCATCGCACCCGCGGTGGAAGTGCGGCGAACGTGGCAGCGTGCGCTGCCCGCTCCGTGGCGACGCGTTTCATCGGCCGCGTTGGTGACGATCCGGCCGGGGCCGCACTCGCCACCCACCTGGCGAGTGCCGGTGTCGACGTTCGACTTCAAAGGGGCGGACGCACCGGCACGGTCGTCGTCATCGTCGATGAGGACGGTGAGCGAACGATGTACCCCGATCGCGGTGCCGCAGCGATGCTCGACGCCATCGATGACGAGTGGCTGGCGGGCACCACCGTGCTCCATCTGCCCGCCTACGGCTTCCAGACAGCGAACAGTGCGACAGCATTGCGTCGCGCCGCGGACGCCGTGCGAAGCCAACGTGCGAGTGTGACGGTCGACGTGTCGGCGATCTCGCTCGTCGAGCACTTCGGACCGAGCGCGTTCAACGACCTCCTCGCCGAGCTACGACCGGAGGTCGTGTTCGCCAATCACGATGAAGCGACGGTGTTGGGCTTGCTGGAAGGCGGGCCGCCATCAGGCTGCGTCTACGTCGTCAAGAATGGGCTGCGTCCCACGACGATCGTCCATCGCGACCGACCACTCGACGTGATACCTGTCGATCCCGTCCAGGGTGTCCGTGACACGACCGGCGCCGGTGATGCGTTCGCGGCCGGCTTCCTCGCCGCGTGGATGCGCGGATCCGATCCAGTGAACGCGGCTTTGGCGGGACACGAGATAGCCGCCAAGGTGCTGGCACTCCCCGGCGCCGGTGCCCCCACGACGTTCGGACGGGAGGGACACTGATGCACGAACGGCTCGTCATCGCCGAAGAAGTTCGAGACGCCCTCGCTGACCACTCCCCCGTCGTGGCCCTCGAGTCGACGATCTTCTCCAACCTCGGACTGCCGTCGCCGCACAACGCCGAAGCGCTCGACCGTTGCGATGCCGCCATCCGCGCTCAGGGCGCAGTGCCGGCGATGAGCGCAGTGATCGATGGCATGTGGCACGTCGGAGTGTCTGCTGACGACGTCGGCCGTGTTCTGCTCGGCGATCGAAAAGTCGCTGAACGTGACCTGTCTGTCGCGTCGGCGCAGCGCTGGGACGTGGGCGTCACGACAGTCTCGGCGACGATGGCCCTCGCTCATCTGGCCGGCATCTCCGTCTTCGCCACAGGCGGCATCGGCGGAGTGCACCGCGGCAGCGAGATCACCGGCGACTTCTCCGCTGACCTCGACGCGCTCGCCTCCCATCCCGTCATCACGGTGTGTGCCGGAGCCAAGGCCTTCCTCGATCTCGCCAAGACTCTCGAGGTGCTGGAGACGTGGGGAGTCCCCGTGCTCGGGTGGCAGCACGACTGGTTCCCAGCCTTCTACACGCGCTCGAGTGGATTGCGAGTGCCGCATCGCGTCGAGTCAGCTGACGAGGTCGCCGACGTCCTCCGATTCCGCGCCCGGCCGTCAACTGGAGCCCTGCTCGACGGTTCCCATCCCGGAAACCGCCGAGCTCGACGCCGAGCGCATCGACCAGGCGCTCGAGGCGGCACTCGTCGCATGCGAGGCGGAGGGAATCACCGGCGCCGCCGTCACGCCGTTCATCCTCGGCAGGATCGAGCACGAGACGTCCGGTGAGAGTGTTCCGGCGAATCTCGCCCTCGCCGAGAACAACGCGGCTGTCGCCGCCGTGGTGGCGTCGGCAATCGCCATGCGGTGAGACGGGGCTAGTTGTTCCGCAACGTGCGATAGCCGAGCGCGCCGCCGAACCCCATCAGACCCACACCGGCAAACCCGTCGACGGCGCGGATCGTCCGCGGACCTGCAGCCTTGCGCACGACGGCAACAATCGTCGCCAGCAGCGACATCCAGGTGAGACTTCCGACGCCGACGCCCATCACGAGCGGAACGGCGGACGTGTCCGTGGTGGTCGACGCGGCGGTGAAGATCGCCGCCCACGACACGATCGTCGCCGGGTTCGACGCCGTGGCGCCGAGCGAGGTGAGAAACGCGCGCCGTGGCGTGGCGATGTCGGCCGCCACCTCGTAACCGGCGCGAACCCGCACGGCCGCCATCAGGCTCCTGTAACCGAGCCAGACGAGCACTGCGGCGCCGAGCAGGCCGAACGTCACCCGCAGCGGATCGAAGGCGAGCACTGACGCTGCGCCGGCGGCACCGAGCGACGCATACAACGCGTCGATGATGGCGACCCCCGCTCCGATCGACAGACCGACGAGCGCCCCGGAGCGAAGCGTCGATCGAATGAGGAGCAGCGAGATCGGGCCGAGCTGGAGCGCCACGAGGAAGCCGAGGCCGAACCCGATGACGATGCTGCTCATGGCGGAAAAGATTGGCAGGTGCGAGCGTCTGGTGAGGAAACCGTTTCGCGCTCACTCGCGGCGCATCAGGGCCGTCCACTCGTCGGGGTCACGTCCCAGCTCCTCGAGCCGGCGACGAAGGAAGATCGGCGCCTGCTTCGGTTCGCCGGCCACGAGCCCGGTGACGAGGTCGCTGTCCTCGCGCCAGACGTGACACGAGTTGAGGTTGAACGTCCACGCCGTCGATCGTGCCCGCGCCCGCTCGTCGTCGTTCAACACCGAGGGGTCGGTGACGGCGCCGCCGGTCGCCTGCGCCACCTGCATCGACCAGAAGCACTGCACGGCGACAGGCGCGATCGCGTTCAGCAACGACGTCACGTGCGAGCATCCGCGCGGTCCACCGAACAGCTCACGGACCTTGTGCGTGTAACCGCGGGCGATGGACAGTCCGACGAGTTGCTCGTAGTGCTCGGTGATGGTCGGGCAGATCGGCTCGGGGTGCGTCTCGAATCCGACCGTCACGTCGACGATCTCGAGACTCGGGAAATCCACGGTGAGGTCAACCTGCATGTGGTGCACCACGAGCGGTTGCGGATCGCCGGGAACGTAGAGTCCGGCCGGCTTCTGATCGCGGATGGCACCACGCAGCAGGAGCATTCCGTCGGGCCGGCGGTAGGCGCGGACGCGGTATTCGCGGTCGTGGATCGGCAAGTGGTCGGCAGGTGCAGCGCTGACGATCTCGTCGTCGAGGTAGACGGCCATCCCTCAGACCTAGCCGCCGTCGGATCGCCCGGACGAGTCCAGCAGCGTCGAGAGACCTGGTCAGGCCCCATCCAGCGTGACGTCACACGCCTGCGCGACGATGAAGCGATGCCCGCCGCCTCGCCCGATCCAGCGCCGTCGATCGCGCTCGACGTGATCATCCGCCGAGTCGAGAAGCTGTGGCGCAAGGCCAGTTCGGCGGCCGTCACCGAAGCCGAGCGCGCGGCCCTCGAAGCCAAGGCCCTGGCGTTGATGGAGCGGCACCGCATCGAGGCCGCGATGCTCGACCTCGAGCACGACGACCCGCTCGACGATTTCGTGTACGGCGTGGTCAAGGGCAGGTATGGCCGGGTCACCCTGAACATCCTCTCCGCCGTTGCCGAGGCGTACGACTGCCGCTTGTACTGGCACCATCGACCGCTCGACTATGAGGTCCACCTCGTCGGGTTCCGAACCGACGTCGAGCGGGTCCGCGGCATCGGGCACATGCTCGTCACCGAAGCTCTCACGCAGGCGGCGTGCGTGCAGCGCCGCACGCCAGGCGCCACGATGAGCGCCCGGCATTCGTTCATCGCCGGCTTCGCCGGCGCCATCGAGATGAGGCTTCGTGCCGCCCGGGCAGCTGCGCGTGGCCAGTCACGGCACGATCGTGGCGACGACGCGGCTCGTCGCGGAGAACTCGTACTCGTGTCGCGGCAGCGCCGTGTCCATGAGGCGATGGCTGCAAAGGCGGTCCGCTCCGCGCCCCGTCCACGCTTCTCCAACGATTGGGCGTACGACGAGGGCGTTCGCGCCGGCCACGCCGCCGCCCTGTCCCATCGCACGCAAGTCGTCACACCCAAGCCGGGGCTCGCGGCCGGCTGATGACGCGCGACAACGACCGCAGCCGCGTCTACATCGCCGAGGAAGCGTGCCTCGCCGGGACAGCGTTCGCCGAGGCGCCCGGGCAGACCGCGCTCACCGCGGCGATACGTGACGCGTTCGCATCACCCTGGTGGGTCGCCACCGTCGGTGCGACCGCACGCGTGACATTCGCCGACAACAGCGGTACCGGCTTCTACCGGCACGGCGACCACCGCATCCACCTCGGCCGCACCGCGCGCTGGCTGGTCGCCGCCCACGAACTGGCCCACATGGCTGCCGAACACGACCGTCTTCGAGCCGTCGATGCAGCCGCTCACGACGGTGAGTTCTGCGGCTGGGAGGTGGTCATGTTTCGCGCCCTCTTCGGCGCTGCGGCAAGCGATCTTCTCGCCTCGGGGTTCCGTGCGTTGGGCGTGTCGCTCGCCCTGCCGCCCGCCATGACACCGCTCCCCGAGCCTGCGCTGTGGCAACGGTACATGCCGGGCAACCGGCGGGGCGGGTGGCGGCGTCCGCTGCCGGCGGTTGCCACGGCGACGCTCGCCACCGGCGATCCGATCCCGCTCAGCTGAGCGGGAGCACCTGCACACCACACGCAGGTGGCGCCTAAGGTCGTCGCGTGAACGCGCTCGTGGTGGTCGCCCATCCCGCGCCCGACAGCCTGACCAAAGCAGCGGCCACCGCAGCCGTCGAAGGTCTCGAGCGGGCGGGCCACGCCGTCGACGTTCTCGACCTCTATGAGCAGCACTTCACGGCGGCGATGTCCAGGGAAGAACGCCTCGCCTACCACACAGGGTCGCCCCTCATCAGCGACGAGACCCGCGCCCATGCCCAACTCGTCACCGGCGCCGACACGATCGTCGTCGTCTACCCCACGTGGTGGGGTGGCATGCCGGCGATCTTGCAGGGCTGGTTCGAGCGCGTGCTCGTGCCCGGTGTCGCCTTCACATTCGACGAGCGAAACCAGCGGGTACGTCCGGCACTCACGAAACTGCGCCACATCGTCGGCATCTCCGTCTACGGCTCGCCCAGCATCTACGTGCGTCTGATGGGCGACGGCGGGCGGCGCGTCATCACACGCTCGCTGCGGATGGCAGCGGGTTGGCGCACGCACACCACGTGGTTGGCGCTCTACCACGTCGACGAATCCGACGACGCGGTGCGCGCCGCTTTCCTCGAGCGCATCACCGACTCGATGGCGAAGCACGGATGAACGTCCTCGTTGTCTACTGCCATCCGGATCCCGAGTCGTTCGTCGCAGCTGTACGCGAACGAGTCGTGCGCTCCCTCGAACGGCGCGGTCACGTCGTGCGCCTCCTCGACCTGTACGCCGAGGAATTCGATCCGGTGTTCGACGCCGAGGAACGAGCAACTCACCGCGAGCCCGGCGTCTCCCCTGCGCTACAACCGTACGCCGACCAGCTCCGCTGGTGCGATGCGCTCGTGCTCGTCTACCCCACGTGGTGGAGCGGCGCACCGGCGATGCTGAAGGGGTGGGTCGACCGGGTGTGGGCTCGTGGCGTGGCATGGGACCTCCCCTTCGGCACGTCCACCGTGCGGGGCCGATTGCGCAACATCCGCCGGCTCGTGGTCGTCACCACGCACGGATCGCCGAAACGGATCAACATGCTCCAGGGCGAGTCGGGCAAGAAGATGGTCCAGCGGTCGCTGCGCGTCCTCTGTCACCCGCTCGTCCGCTTCACGTGGCTCGCCCTCTACGGTGTCGACGACTCCACGCCCGCCAAACGTGCCGAATTTCTCGACCGGGTCGAGGCCAGATTGTCGCGCTGGTAGTCGACATCAGCGCCGCACGAATCGAGAGACCGTCTCGACATGGTGGGTCTGCGGGAACAGGTCGAGCACGACGACACGCTCGAGCTCGTAGCCGTCGCGACCGAGAAGGACGGCATCTCGGGCGAGGGCGACGGGATCACAGCTGACGAGCGTCACGAGCGGTGACTTCATCCGCGCGATCGCCCCGACGCCGGGCTTGCCCAGCCCAGTGCGAGCCGGATCGGCGATCACGACGTCGGGCCGGGACGGGGTCGTCACGTCCGCCAGCTCGGCGGTGAGTACCTCTGCCTCGCGCCCTTCGAGGTTGTGGCGGGCGTCCTTCGCCGCGCGGTCGCGAGCTCTCGATCGCAGTGATCCTCGTTCCCGGTGTCGTGTTGCACACGGCGAACAGGCCGACACCTGCGTAGGCGTCGACGACGTGCTCCGCGCTCGTCAGCTCTGGCGTCAATGCCGAAACGGCGTCGACGAGCAGCTCGGCTGCCTCCGGTCCAGACTGGAAGAACGAGCCGGCACTGACGCGGAGCATCTGTCCGTGGACACGCTCGTCGAGCCAGGCGTCGGCGCCAAGGCCGGCATCTGCCGGCAAACCCCGGATCTCTCCGATGCGGTGATTCCAGATCGCTGTGAGTTGCTCGGTCGCCGCCGAAACTCGCAGCGTCGCCTCCACTCCCGGATCTGCCTCGATGCCGGCGATCACCGTCGCCAAGCGGGGATGCGCCACGAGACATGTGGGGGTGGGCACGATGTCGTGGGTCCCGCCACTACGGAATCCCAGCCGGCCGTCGGCTGCCGCCGCGACGCGGATCGTGGTGCGGTAGGCGAACGGCGGCACGGACCGCCCGCCATGAACGGGCGGCGCCTCGATCTTCGCCGTTCGGCGCAAGGCGTCCTCGACGACAGTCACCTTGGCCGGGAGCTGGGCATTGGGATCCAGATGCATCCAGTCGCAACCTCCGCATCCATCCAGGCGGTGAACGCACGGCGGCACGACCCGATCCGCCGACGACGTCACGACGTCGAGCGTCCGCGCCCGCGCCCAATCGCGCTTGTCGGTGAGGAACTCCACCAGCACGGTCTCGCCGGGCAGAGCGTCGCGTACGAAGACAACTCGTCCGTCCGGGTGACGCGCCAGTGCCTCGCCTCCGGCGACGAATCGTTCGGCCTGCAACTCCGTCACTGTGACGATCGTACGGGTGAGGCGAACAGGACCGACCGTTCGCGGCGAGTCGCCCGACGTCACCAGTACACTCCGCCGCGTGTTGCCGATCCAGATCGCTCCGTCGGTGCTCCCCGCCGACTTCTCCCGGCTCGGCGATGAGATCGAGGCACTGGACAAGGCCGGCGTCGATCTCATCCAGTGGGATGTCATGGACGGGCAGTACGTGCCGAACCTCACGTTCGGACCGGACATCATCGCTTCCACCCGTGACCGCACGGATTTGCCGTTCGAGGCCCATCTCATGGTCCTCCGTCCCGAGGCGATGGCAGCGCGGTACGTCGAAGCCGGATGCCGGCGTCTCATCGTCCATGTCGAGTCGACCCGTCACCTTCACCGAACGCTCGGCGAGATCATCGAGTTCGGCGGGAGTGCCGCGGTGGCGCTCAACCCGGCGACACCGGCGGCCAGCATCAGTCACGTGCTCGACCTGATCGACCTGGTGCTGGTGATGACCGTCAACCCAGGGTTCGGCGGTCAGGCGTACATCGCCACGATGGAATCGAAGATCTCCGAAGTTGCCGAGCTGCTCGAGCGAACAGGCAACGCCGATCGGATCCATCTCGAGGTCGATGGAGGCATCGGGCCCGACACGGTGGCAGGGGCTGTAGGCGCGGGCGCCAACGTGCTGGTCGCCGGCAGCTCCCTCTACCGCGATCCGGACGGTCTCGCGGCAGCCGTGAGCGATCTGCGCCAGCGGGCCACTACGGCGGCGAATGCTCGCCGGAACGGTAACGGCGCGTCCGCGTCATACTGACGGCCGACGATGCGCCCATCCACACGCCGGTGAGCAGCCAGCGGATGCTGGCGAGCCCGATGAGGATGGCGAACGCCACTCCCGCCGGAACCACGAACGCCCGCAGGATCGTGCTCCGCTCCTTGGAGAGCGGCTGCAAGACGCCGGAGTCGATCGTGCGCCCGGTGACGGTGAGGGTGCGCACCGGATCCTCGAGCTCGGGGCATTCGACGTCGACTTCGGCGGCCCCGACCACCTCGTCGCCGCCGAACATCGGCTCGTCCGGACCCAGCTTCGACACCAGGATCCCCCGCTCGACACCCGCGCCGACGAGGTACTGCTGCCCAACCGTGAGGTACTTCGCATCGATCCCGTAGCGCATATCGACGAGGTTGCCGGAGGAGAACCCGTCGGCAGATCCTGCTCGAACGACTTGCATCTTGTACCGGCCGATGCGGACGTCGCGGGCCACCAGTGTGCCGACGAACACGACGCGGGCGGGAGCCGGATGAGGACATCCCGCGGGCACCGGGATGAGGCTCCCGTCCACCGGAGCGGTGGGCGGCGGCGGCGCGTCCTGTGCAGAGACGACGCCCGGGATCACCGTGGCCGCGACAGCGATCAGCAGGATCTGCGGGAGACGGCGCACGGAGACAGGCTAAAGGCCACGACCCCCGCGGGAGCGTCACACTCGAACCACCAGCGGCGATACTGACGACGTGGGTTACAACCCCTACCGCAAGTTTCGTGCTCGACGCTCTGACTACGTACTCGTCGCCGCGTGTCTCATCGTCGCCGCGGTGCTGCTGGTGTGGGCCTTCGCTGGCTGAGCACCGCGACAGTGCCCTTGCTCAGAACGCGCCCTCGATGATGTCGACGCTCCCGCCGGTGATGGCGGCCACATCGAATCGGACCGCATCGGCGGAGGAACCGGTGGCACGCAGCCATTCCACGGCCAGGCGACGAAGCCGCTGCTGCTTGGCGCGACCGACGGCCGCAGCGGGCGGCCCGAAAGCGTTCGTGCGGCGGGTCTTCACCTCGCAGACGACCAGCGTGCGGCCGCGACAGACGAGGAGATCGATCTCGCCGACCGGACAGCGCCAGTTGCGGGCGAGGACGGAGTATCCGGCCTGCTGATACCACTCAGCGGCGAGCTCCTCACCCCATCGGCCCCTGGCAGCGTTGACATGACCCGACGTTCCCAACGCCCAACCTCCTCCACCGCGCCGACGCGGAGGATCGTGTGTGGGGCCGTTGGCCGAGGCGTCGGATGGGCCCGACGCAAAGGGGTACTCAGAAGTCGCGCTTCTCGCGGATCTTGGCCGCCTTGCCGGTGCGGCCACGCAGGTAATAGAGCTTGGAGCGACGCACGTCGCCCCGCTTGACGACCTCGAGCTTTGACACCGTGGGTGCATGCATCGGGAACGTCCGCTCGACCCCGACGCCGTAGCTGAGCTTGCGAACGGTGTAGGTCTCGTGCAGGCCACCACCCTGACGGGCGATGACGTTGCCCTGGAAGACCTGGACGCGCTCCTTGCCTCCCTCGACCACTCGCACGTGCACCTTCACCTCGTCGCCAGGCGCGAAGTCGGGAATGTCGTCGCGCAGCGACTCGTTGTCGATGAGATCAGTTGCTTTCATGACGTGCTTCTTTGCTCGGGATCGGGGCCGCTCAAGGATACGGGATCGGTGGGAACTCTTCCAACAGTGCTCGCTCCTCGTCGGTCAGCCCCCCACGGCGTTCTACCAGGTCGGGACGGGCGCTGACGGTTCGATGGAGCGCCTGGGCGCGCCGCCATCGGGCGATGCGGCCGTGATCGCCACTGCGCAGGATCTCGGGTACCTCCCACCCACGGAACTCGGCGGGCCGTGTGTACGCCGGCTCCTCGAGCACGCCGGCGTCACCAAAGCTCTCCAGCACGGGGCTTTCGGCGTTTCCCATGGTGCCCGGCAGGAGCCTCGTGACCGCTTCGATGATGAGGCAGGCGGCCACCTCGCCGCCGGAGAGAACGACATCCCCGACGCTCACCTCACCGTCGACGAGATGCTCTCGAACTCGATGATCCACGCCCTCGTAACGGCCGCACAGCAGCGAGAACCCGATACCGGCGGCGAGCTCTTTGGCCATCGCCTGGTCGAAACGCCTCCCACCAGGGCTGAGCAGCAGCAACGGTCGAGGCGGGTCGGCAGCCTCCACGGAGGCGAAGATCGGATCCGGACGCATCACCATCCCCGGCCCACCGCCGAACGGAGTGTCGTCGACCGTGCGGTGCACGTCGGAGGTGTGCTGGCGCGGATCGTGACAGCGGATGTCGAAGATCCCCGCCTGGCGGGCCTTGCCGACGAGGCTGTGTGAGCAGAACTCCTCGACGAGCGCCGGGAAGATCGTGAAGACGTCGATCCGCATCAGGATCGTGCTACTCGCCGTCGAGCAAGCCGTCGGGCACGTCGACCGTGATCACGCCGTGCGCTGACTCGGTGACGAAGACCGTGGGGATGAGAGTGCCGTCTTCGAGCTCGATGAGGTCGGAGGCGGGATTGGCGACCACCGCCACGCAGACGCCGCGGCGCACGCCGTCGGGCGTCTCGACGGCCGATCCGACGAGGTCGTGCACCCACAACGCATCGGCATCGGCGACCGGCTCGGCATAGATGGGCGTGCCGGTGTAGGCGGCTGCCTGTTCTCGTGTCTCGATGTCGTCGAACACGACGAGGAAGCGCTGCTGTTGCGGTTTCGACCGGGTGACGGTGAGCCAGCGGTCGCGCGCCCAGACGCGGGCGCCGAGGGCGACTCGGTCGGTGCGATCGGTGAGGAGGGTGACGTACACCTCGCCGCGCACGCCGTGCGGGCGTCCGATGGTGCCAACTTCGAGCAGGCCGTCGGGACGGTCGGCCATCGAGGGATCCTGCGGATCAGTCGTCGAGGAATTCGATGTCGACGTCGACATCGTCACGGGACGCCGCAGCGCGCACGACGGTGCGAATGCTCTGTGCCGTGCGGCCGCGCCGGCCGATGATGCGGCCCAGCTCGCCCGGCCCGACCCGCACGTCGAGACGGACACGATCGCGATCGGGAGTGGCCTCGACGGTGACCCGATCGGCGTCGTCGACGATGGACTTCACGATGTGGCCGAGGACGGCCACCGCGGTGGGAGCAGCAGATGAATCGCTCACGCGACCAGCCTCAGGAAGCGCTCGACGTAGCGTCGGCAGAAGGCTCGGCGGCGGGCGCGTCGGCGTTGATCTTCAGCAGCTTGGCGACGCGCTCGGACGGCTGAGCACCCTTGGCCAGCCACTTGTCGACCTTTTCCCGGTCGACGACCAGCGTCGACGGGTCGGTGAGTGGGTTGTAGTGCCCGAGAATCTCGATGAACCGGCCGTCGCGAGGTGAGCGCGAGTCGGTGGCCACGATGCGATATTGCGGTTGCTTGGTCTTGCCCACGCGGGTCAAGCGCAGCTTCACTGCCATGTGAGATCGATGCTCCTTGTGCGGATTGGAACCCTGGAAGGTTAGCGGCCCAACACCACGTCTCCCCCCGTCGGCGATCTGGTCACGATCCGTTCCAGGCACCATCCGGTCACGACACGTTCCACGCACCATCCGGTCATGATGTGTCGCGATTACCGAAACGGAGGCTGACCAGATCGGGTTGCCGAGTCGTCAGCGGGGTCGCCTTCCGGGTTCCGCCCGCCGTCACCTTCATCGCGGACGTGGACATCCGCCGCCTCCAACCCTTCGCCCGAGCCAACCACGGCCTTGTGACTCTCGAGAATGCGCGCAAAGCGGGGATCTCCAGGGCCGCCTGGTACCGGGCCGCCAACAGCGGCCTGATCGAACCCATTCATCCGGGAGTTGCCCGTCTGGTCGGCGCCGCCGATTCGCGGGAGCAGAGGATCATGGCTGCCGTCCTCGCTGCTGGCCGCGGCGCGCTTGCGTCACACCGCTCGGCTGCGTACCTCTGGGGGATTCCCCGACCCCGCAACGATCCCGTCGACATCCTGTTCGAGCCACGCCGGCGAATGGTTGCCCTTCGAGGAGTTGTCGTTCACCGCCCCCGCGACGCGGCCGACCTCAAGCGCGTTCTGCGAACGCGTATCCCGACGACGAACATTCTCCGCACGCTCTGTGACCTGGGTGCGTGTGATCCGGCGTCGGTTCACGGTGCTGTTGGACATGCCCTGTCGACCGGCCTCGCCGACGTCGGGGCGCTCGACCGTGCCATCGCTCGACATTCCGAACGCGGACGGCATGGGATCGTCGCGTTTCGGAATGCGTTGCTCGCATGGCAGATCGACGGGAAGCCGGCCGACAGTGTGCTCGAGCCCGTGATGCGGGATCTCTTGCACGATTTCAGCCTTCCGCCCGCCGAGTTCCATCCCATCGTCGAGGGTTACGAGGTCGATTTCAGGATCATCGGATCGCCCATCGTCATCGAGTGCGACGGGTGGGCGACGCATGGTCTCGACCGTGAGCAGTTCGAGCGCGATCGGGAGCGAGACGCCGATCTCACGGCCGCAGGGAATGTCGTGCTCAGACGCACCTACCGGCAGCTCGCCACGCGTCGCGGCGAGTCCGCGTCGCAAGATCGAACGGGCCCTCCGACAGTGGGCACCCGACACGCTGGGGTCGCACGCCTGAGTTGTGGCATCTGGGTCCGACATGTTGCGTTTCCCGGAACGAGTCGTGACCAGATCGTCCGACGGAACGAATCGTGACCAGATCGTCCGACGGAACGAATCGTGACCAGATCGTGAGGGGGGCGGGCGGAGCCGGCGTTAGCGGCGGGGTGGGTTGAACGCGCCAGGTTGGTCGAGACCGAGGTCGCCGAGCTCGGAGAGGTCAGGCATGCCGCTGCCGAGCCCGGGCATCCCGAGCCCCGGGAACCCGCCTCGCTTGCCCTTCTTGCCCTTCTTGCCGGACATCCCGAAGCGCTTCATCATCTTCTGCATCTCGGAGAACTGTTTCACCAAGCGGTTGACGTCGCTCGGTGTGGTGCCGGAGCCGGCGGCGATCCGCGCCCGGCGGCTGCCGTTGATGATGGTCGGCTCGACGCGCTCCTCGAACGTCATCGAGCGGATGATCGCCTCGACCGGCTTGAGGTCGTCGTCGTCGATCTGCGCGCCCTTCAGCTCCTTCGGCATCCCCGGCATCATCCCGAGGATGTTGCCGAGCGGGCCCATCTTCTTCAGCTGCTGCATCTGCTCGAGGAAGTCGTCGAGCGTGAACGCACCCTCCAGGAGACGGCCGGCCGCCTCTTCCGCTTGCTCCTTCTCGAACGCCGACTCGGCCTGTTCGATCAGCGTGAGGAGGTCGCCCATGCCGAGGATGCGGCTCGCCATCCGGTCGGGATGGAACTGCTCGAAGGCGTCGAGCTTCTCCCCCGTGGAGGCGAACGCGATCGGCTTGCCGATCACCTCCTTGACCGACAGAGCGGCGCCTCCGCGGGCGTCACCGTCGAGCTTGGAGAGGATCACCCCGTCGATCGCCAACGTCTCGTGGAACGCCTCGGCAACGTTCACGGCGTCTTGACCGGTCATCGCGTCGACGACGAGGAACGTGTAGTGCGGCGCTACTGCACCGGAGATCAGCCGCACCTGCTCCATCATCTCGGTGTCGATGGCGAGGCGCCCTGCGGTATCGACGATCAGCACGTCGCGACCCAGCCGGCGCGCCTCCTGCAGACCCTTCGCCGCGGTCAGCACCGGATCCTCAGGGTCGGAGTAGACAGGTACGTCGATCTGGGCACCCAACATGCGCAGCTGCTCGACAGCGGCCGGACGCTGGAGGTCGGCACCGACCAGCAGCGGGTTGCGGCCCTGTTGTTTGAACCACCGGGCGAGCTTCGCCGAGTTCGTGGTCTTTCCCGAGCCCTGCAGGCCGGCCATCAACACGACGGTGGGCGGCTTTCCCGCGTAGCTGATCTGCAGCGTCTCGCCACCGAGGATGCGGATCAGCTCGTCGTTGACGATCTTGACGACCTGTTGGCTGGGATCGAGAGACTGACTTTCGGTGACACCGATCGCGTGCTCGCGGATCCGGTTGGTGACCTTGCGCACCACCGAGACGTTGACGTCGGCCTCGAGCAGCGCGGTGCGGATCTCTTTCATCACGGCATCGACGTCGGCCTCGGTGAGGCGACCCTTGCCGCGGATGCGCTTGACGATGCCTTCGAGGCGGGAGGACAGATTGTCGAACATGCCGGAATCGAGGCTACCGGCAGGCTCTCACTCCCTGTTGAGCGCCGCTCCTCGCGCGGCGCTCAACAGTGGATCAGATGATCGTCAGCGGACGTCGTCCCGCGTTCCGCTGGAACTGGGCTCGACGTCGAACCCATCGATGCCGCGGGAGCCGTCGTCGACTGTCGTCGAATCCACGCGGTCAACGTCGTCCGGGTCGTCGACGACGTCCGGGTCGAGCTCGTCGGAGCGCGGGTCGAGCTCGTTCGCCCGGTTCAACTGCTCCTCGTGCTCAGTACGTGCCTCGGCAGCCGTAGCGTGGCTCGCCTGTGCGTCCATCTCCAGCCGACGTGCCTCGGCGGACTTGGCGTCGGCCTCGGCCTTCGCCTGGCGAGCACGCGCTTCGGCCTCGGCAGACATCGCTTCCGCTTCGGCTTTCGCCTGACGGGCGCGGGCGTCTGCCTCCGTGGCCTCCGCCTCACGGCGGCGAAGCTCGGTGGCCTGGGCATCGGCGCTTGCGCGAATTTCCGCCGCCTCGTTGCGACGTGCCTGCTCCTGCTTGCGGCGCATGACCATGGCCAGCACGACAACCAGCGCGACGACCGCGACAGCACCGATGATGATCAAGACGATTTCCATGATTCCTCCCCTGTGGGCGAGAGGAGGGGTACCCGCCGTCGAGCGGAATCAATCCGACTTGACCACGTGAGTTCGTGCTGCGGGACCGAAACGGTTGGTCAGTTGACGTTGTCGAAGAGGGCGTCGACGAACTCGTCGGGGTCGAACGGGCGAAGATCGCTGATCGTCTCGCCGACGCCGACGAGCTTGACCGGGATGCCGAGCTCGGTCTCCACGGCGAACACGATGCCGCCCTTGGCCGAACCGTCGAGCTTGGTGAGCACGACGCCGGTGACGTTGGTGGCCTGGCCGAACTGCTGCGCCTGAGCAAGGCCGTTCTGCCCGGTCGTGGCATCGATGACCAGGAGCACCTCGGTGACCCGCCCGGCGCCCTTCTCGGCGACGCGACGGACCTTGCTCAGCTCCTCCATCAGGTTCGTCTTCGTGTGCAGCCGGCCGGCGGTGTCGGCCAGCACGAGGTCGATTCCCCGTGCCGATGCCCGCTCGACGGCGTCGAAGACGACGGCACTCGGATCGCCGCCCTCACTCCCCCGCACGAGCTCCGCTTCGGCCCGCTCCGCCCACGTGCCGAGCTGTTCGGCGGCGGCGGCGCGGAAGGTGTCGCCGGCGGCGAGCAACACAGTGCGGCCGTCCTCCCGCTGCTGGTTGGCGAGCTTGCCGATCGTGGTGGTCTTACCGACACCGTTGACGCCGACGAACATCCACACGTTGGGGCTCGTCGACTCTCCTGGCTCGAAGCGGAGAGCACGGTCGGAGGCCACGAGGCGAGATTTCATCTCCACTCGCAGTGCGTCGAGCAGGTCGCCCGGCTCGGCGATCTCCTTCGCGGCGACACGCGCACGCAGCGGCTCGAGGAGCCCGTCGGCGACCGTCACGCCAACATCCGCTTTGAGCAACGCCTCCTCGAGGTCGTCAAATGTCTCGTCGGTGATCGTGCTCCGAGCAAGGATGCCGCTGAACGCCCCGACGAGTGCCAAGCGCGCCTTGGCCAGTCGTTCGCGCAGGCTGGCAGGGGGCGCCTCGACCTCCGGCTCGACAAGCTCCGGCTCGACGAGCTCGGGCTCGAGGACGTCAGTGTCGATGGCCGGGGGCGCGTTGGCCGTCGGCGACACCGTCGGTGTGGCATCGGGACCGCGATCCACGGGCGGGCGCTCGATGGTCGCCTGGCCACCCACGCCGCCAGCATCCCGAGCGGCGCGACGCCGGCTGTAGATCAGCACGCCGACGCCGAATGCGATCACAACGAGAATGAGGACGAGATAGATCCACTCCATCGCTGTTCGACGCTATCGTGCCGGGTGACGGTGCATCATGGCATCAGTTCATATGATGCTATGATGCATCAGGTGCGCACAACTGTCACGCTCGATGCCGACACGGCCAACCTGGTGCGGCAACTGATGGACGAACGGCGCATCTCGTTCAAGCAGGCGATCAATGATGCGATCCGCGCCGGGGCGGCGAACCGTGCCGAGGGGGAGCCGTTTCACACCGCCACCGCACGGATGGGCCGATCACGGGTGAACCTCGATCGCGCCGTGCAACTCGCCGCCGAGATCGAGGACGAGGAGCTCGTGCGGAAGATGCGCACCGGCTCGTGAAGCTCGTCGACGCCAACGTTCTCCTCTACGCCGTCAACGAGGACGCGCCCCACCATGCGGAGGCGCGATCCTGGCTCGACGATGCGCTCACGCGGCGTGTTCCCGTCGGCTTTGCTTGGGTTGCGCTCCTCGCCTTCGTTCGACTTGCCACGCGTGAGGGCCTCTTCGAGGCGCCATTGTCGGTCGACGAGGCGATGGACCGCGTCGACGCCTGGCTCGGCCAGCCCTCCGCCGTCGTCCTCGACCCGTCCCGACGCCACGCGCCACTCGTCCGCGATCTTCTCCGGCCGATCGGCGCCGGCGGCAATCTGGTCAACGACGCTCACCTCGCCGCACTGGCGATCGAACATCGCGCCGAGATCGTCTCCTACGACAACGACTTCGCCCGTTTCGCCGGAGTCACGTGGGAGACGCCAGCAGCTTCGAGCTGACCAGGCTCAGGCGACGCGTTCGGTGATCACCGTGGAACTGCCGCCCGGCTGCATCGTGACGCCGAGCAGGCAGTCGCCGGCCTCCATCGTGCGCTTCTGGTGGCTCACGATGAGCAGCTGCGCTTCTTGGCGGAACTCGGCGATGAGGCCGAGGAAGCGGTGGAGGTTGACGTCGTCGAGCGCCGCCTCGACCTCGTCCATCACGTAGAAGGGCGACGGACGGCTACGGAACACGGCGAACAGGAATGCCAGTGCCGTGAGGCTCCGCTCGCCACCAGACAGCAACGACAGCTTCTTCACGTTCTTCCCGCTCGGCTTCGCCTCGACGTCGATGCCGGTGTTGAGCATGTCGTCGGGCTGCGTGAGCACAAGCTTGCCGGTACCGCCCGGGAACAACGTCTCGAAGAGCTGGCTGAAGTTCGTGCCGACGTCGGCGAAGGCGGCGGAGAAGACCGTCTGGATCTCGTGATCGACGGCCTTGATGACGCGAGCGAGCTCGCGCCTCGTCGTGCGGACGTCGTCGAGTTGCTCCTCGAGGAACGAGTGCCGCTGCTGGAGCTCGTTGAACTCCTCCAGGGCGAGCGGGTTGATCGGGCCGAGCAGGCGCAGTTCCCGCTCGAGCTCGCGGACGCGTGCCTTGGCGGTGACACCGTCCGGAAGCGGTGGCTGCTCGGTCTTCTCGGCGACGTCCGGCTCGGTGTCGAGGTCGCGGCGCAGCATCTCGACTGCGTTCTCGAGCCGAAGCCGGGCCTCCGTCTCGTCGATCTCCACGCGACGCGCACGCTCCCGATCGGCCTCCAGCCGATGCTCTGTGTCGACACGGTCGCGGCGGCTCTGCTCTAGTTTCGCGGCGAGCTGGCGGACCTCGTCGCTCTGGCGACGGCGCCTCGCGGAAAGTTCCGCGTGTTCAACGTCGATGGTGAGCCGGTGCGCTTCGACGAACGTCTCGAGGCGTTGAAGCGCTGTAAGCGTGCGCTCGAGGGCGATCCGCCGATCAGCTGCCTGCGTCCGGGCCGCGGCGTCGGCGGCCAATCGGCGCTCGGTCTCGGCAATGCGGTGCTCCAGGAGCTCCTTGCGCTCCGTGAGCCCAGCGGCACGCACTTCGACGTCGCGCCGGCGCGAGGCGAGCAACGCGGCGCGGGCGTCGAGCTGCGCCTGGCGCTCGTTGCGAACCATCGCCGCTTCGGCCTCCGCTGCCTCGTCGAGCTCCAGCCGGGGGACGATCGATTCGAACTCGGCGATGCGGCCACGTTCACGGTCGAGGTGCGTCGCCTGCTCGGCGATGGTCTGCGCCAGCGACTCGATCTCGCTCTCGAGCTCGGTGAGTTGTGAGACATCGCGGTGGATGACTGCGGCGATGTTGGAGACTGCGAAGTCGTTGGCATCGGACGCCACGGACGTTTCGCGCGCACGTTGGTGCGCCACAGTGACGCGCTCACGAGCGGATCTGGTCGCCGCCTCGATGGTCGCCAGTGATGCAGCCGCCGCTTCCGCCTTGTGCTGTGCGTCCTCCAAGGCCGCTGCGGTGGCTCCGCCACCGGTGGCAGCACCCACTCGCCATCCCGTCGGCCCATACCGATCGCCGGCGGCAGTCACGGCGACCGCGTGGGGATAGGCGATGGCGGCGTCGGCGGCTGCGACGACGTCGGCGACGCGGACGGCATCTGCAAGGAGCACGTCGAGCAGGGCCCCCACGTCCCCACGAACTGCCCGCACGTGGGGACGAACCGGATCGCCGATCGGTGGAGCGGAGGTCGTGGTGGAGGCGAGTCCCAGTGCGAGCACCGCGCCGCTGGTGTCGCTCGACCGCAACGCGTCGAGTGCCCGCCGGGCTGCGTCGGAATCGCGGACGACGACTGCCTGCAACGCCTCACCCATCGCTGCCTCGGTGGCGTCCTCCCACCCGGCGTCGATCTCGACGAGGTCGAGCAGCGTGCCCAGCACGCCATCGGTGCCCGCAAGGGCCTCCGCGCCCGCCCTGGCATGGGCGGCGTCGAGGGCGAGCTGCAGAGCTTCCGCGCGGGCGGTCCAGCGCGACACCTCGTCGGCCGACGCGTCGCGCCGCACGCTGAGGGCCTCGGAGTCGCGCTCGGCGGCGGCCAGTTCGCCCGCCGCTGCTTCGCACGCCGTCGAGAGCTCGACCTGATTGTCCAGCGCCTCGGCGTGCTCCCGTTCGCGTTCCAAGAGCTCCTGGTGCACGCGCTCGTGGCGGGCCGTGACGTGCAGATGGCGCTCGATGGCCTGCCGATGCTCGTTCCCGACCCGGTCGAACGCACTCCGCAGCGACCGCAGCTCGCCGCGCACCTCGGCGGCCGCGCTGGCGGCTCCGGTCGACCCGACCGCGGACAGCATCCCGACCGCGTCGTCCCGATCGTGCTGGAACGACTGCTCGTCCGCCTCCAGCGTCACGAGCTCCGGCCCGAGTAGGCCGAGACGCTCGTCGACGATCGAGAGCTCCCTGGTGAGCTGGGCGGCGTCGTTCTCCAGCGTGGCGACGAGCGCAGCGTCCATCAGCTGGCCCTTGTCGCGCTCGATGCCGCGTCGGCGCTCGCCGATCACAGCGAGAACGCCCCGCGCCCGCTCGCGCAGGTGGTCGACGCGCATCAACTGGTCGCTGACGTCGTCCGCACCGCGTGCGGACAGCTCCGACTCGAAACTGAGCACGGCCGCATCGAGACGGCCGAGATCGGCTTTGAGCTCACGTTCGGTGCGCTCGTGCTCGACCCGCGAAGCGGCGAGCCCGGTGAGCGACGTGCGCAGACCGGAGATCTCGCGACCGGCGACGTAGAGCTGCAGGGCATGCAGCTCACCCACGAGATCTCCATGGCGTCGGGCGGCTTCCGCTTGACGTTCGAGCGGCCGTAGCTGACGGCGCACCTCGCGGAGAAGGTCCTGTACCCGCAGGAGGTTCGCTTCGGTGGCCTGCAGACGCCGTTCGGCCTTCTCCTTGCGCTTGCGGTACTTGAGGACCCCGGCGGCCTCCTCGATGATCCCCCGGCGGTCTTCCGGACGGGCATTGAGCACGGCGTCGATCTGCCCTTGGCTGACGATGACGTGTTGCTGGCGGCCGACACCCGCATCGGAGAGCAGGTCCTGGACATCGAGCAGACGGCATGGAACACCGTTGATCGCGTACTCGCTGTCGCCGCTGCGAAACAGGATGCGGCTGACTGTGACTTCGGAGAACTCGAGATCGAGCAGGCCGGCCGAGTTGTCGATCGTGAGGCTCACCTCGGCGCGGCCCAGCGCAGGGCGCTTGGCGGTACCGGCGAAGATGACGTCGTCCATCTTCTGGCTCCGCACGGCACTCGGCGCCTGGGCACCGAGCACCCAGGCAATGGCGTCGACGACGTTGGACTTCCCCGATCCGTTCGGCCCGACCACCACCGTGACGCCCGGCTCGAGTTGCATCACCGTGGAATCAGCGAACGACTTGAACCCTTTGAGGGTCAGGCTTTTCAGGAACACAGCGGTCGAAACGTTACCCGCCGGGTTCGTTCGAGCAGGGGATGCCGGACCGTCAAGCGGGGCACGAGTCGCGGTCGTCGGACGGAACGGCAGCACCACTCGGAGCGAACGTGTGGCGGAAGGTGAAGGCGTACGGAGTCGGCCCGTGCCTCCGCACGTGCTCGACCCGGGCGACGCCGTCCTCGACGGTGGGCACCGTTCCCGCCGGCACCCACCACAAGGCGACGATCGCTTCGACGGTGCGGTGGAACCACTCGGCGCGACGTCGCAGGTATTTGACGTGATCCGATCGGTATACGTAGTCGCCGAGCGCCTGCACCGACTCCCACAGCGACATGTTGATGAGGATCAGCTCATCCTCGTACGGCCGCACCGCCGTAGCGTTTCCGTCTTCTGTCTGAAATCGCCAGACGAACCCGGGGCTCGCCTCGGCAAGCGCGTTGATCTCGTCGAGCGCATCCATGAACTCGCCCACCAGCGGATCGTCGGCTGGGGGCACGCAACCGTCCGATGTTGATCTGGGCGAGGTGGAAGACGGGATCCGTCGGTGCCGGCATGACGCGATCGTCGCGCACCACGAAGCCCCGGATGGACCCTCGTTTGAGCGATCAGTCGTCCAGCCTCCGGCGGCGACGTCGTTCCTGACGTCTCGACTAGCGCCGTTGGCAGAACGGGCAGTAGTGCGTGGAGCGGCCATGCGTGAGCGTCCGTCGGATGATGCCTCGCCCGCAGGTCATGCATCGCTGACCGGCACGCCCATAGACGCGGTGGTCGTCCTGGAAGCTGCCGTAGCGGCCCATCAGGTCGACGTACTGATTGTCACCGAGCGTCGAGCCTCCGGCGACGATCGCCGCATTCAACACGTCGCCGATCGCTGCGTGGAGCCGCGTGATCGTGCGTGACGGCAGATCAGATGAGAGCCGATCGGGATGGATCTTCGCCCGGTGAAGGATCTCGTCGGCGTAGATGTTGCCGATGCCGGCGATCACGTGCTGATCGAGCAACAACGCCTTCATCATCCGCGACCGACCGCGAAGTATCCGGGCGAGCGTCGCCCGATCGAACGGATCGGCGATCGGATCGATCCCGAGGCGGGCGAGTTCGGGCACGACGTCGGCCGCGTCGTCCGGATGGAACACGACCATCTCACCGAAGGTGCGCGGATCGACGAACCACAGCTGACCAGGCTCGTCACCGTCCACAGCACCTCCGCTCGTCGGCTCGAAGTGGAGCACGACGTGCGTGTGCAGCGGTGGAACGGCACCGTACGCGGCGACCAGCATCGAGCCTGTCATGCGCAGGTGCAGCATCACGTCGAGGCCGTTGTCGAGATGGCCGATCAGGTACTTGCCGCGACGGTCGATGTCGATGACCGACGTGCCGGTCATGCCGTCGATGAGAGCTTGCGGCGACGTCCGGCGGACCGTCCGCTCCCTCCCGACCTCGACCCGCGAAATGTGCCGCCCGACGACGGTGTCGACCAGCCCTCGACGGACGGTCTCGACCTCGGGGAGCTCGGGCATCGGGCGCTTGACTCAGCCGGCCGCCGACGCCTCGATGGCATCGATGTCGGAACATGCGGCGGCGGCAGCCGCCCTCTCGGCGGATTTCTTCGACGTCCCTTCGCCTTCACCGAGCACGCGCCCATCGACGATCACCGAGGCGTAGAAGTGCTGGGCGTGGTCGGGTCCATCGGAACGCACGACGTACGCCGGCGTTCCCCGCCCCGCGGCGACGACGAGCTCCTGCAACCGCGACTTGTAGTCGAGATGGTCGAGCCGCCCGGCGGCGATGTCGAGACGTTCGGCGATCAGCGAGGACACGAGAGCTGTGGCTGCCTCCGTGCCGCCGTCGAGGTAGACGGCTCCGATCACCGCTTCGAGCGCATCGGAGAGGATCGACGGCTTGTCCCGCCCGTTGGCGGCGGCCTCGCCTCGTCCGAGCTTGATGTGCGGTCCGAGATCGATCGACCGAGCGACGTCGGCGAGCGCGTCGGCGTTGACGACGGCCTTGCGCAGGTTCGTCAGCTGCCCTTCGGGAAGGTCAACGAAGCGGTGGTACACGTGGTCGGCCACGACGACGCCGAGCACGGCATCGCCGAGGAACTCGAGCCGTTCGTTGCTCGGCGCGTTGCCGTGCTCGGCGCACCACGAACGGTGGGCCAGCGCTCGTTCCAGGAGCTCAGCATCGCGGAACCGGTAGCCCAGGGCAGCGGTAAGAGTCTCCCGTGTCACGCGGCCCTTCAGGAACGAGTGCGCTCGAGGACGTAGTCGACCGCATCGCGCACGGTCTTCAGGTCCTCGAGATCCTCGTCCTCGATGCGGAACCCGACGGTGCGCTCGCTGAGCTCCTCCTCGAGCGCCTCGACAAGCTCGATCAGCGCCAGCGAATCGGCGTCGAGATCGTCCACGAAGGATTGACCCTCGGTGATGGTCGACGGCTCGATCTCCAAGATGTCGGCCAAGCGGTCGCGGATGATCTCGAAGATCTCATCACGCCCGATCGGTCCTTGGCTGACGTGGGTCTCTGCAGGCACGATGTGAAGGATAACGGTTCGATGGAGCGCGATCGGCGGCCGTGGAACGGTGATCAGCTCGCCTGACATCTACTCGTCAGCGTCGGCGGAGGTAGCGGAGCTGTCGGCAACGGCGCGGTGGATCCCGCCGATCATGTCGTGCTCGACCATCTCACGAGCCACCTGGATCCCGTTGACCATCGCCCGCGGGCCCGATGATCCGTGGGAGATGATGCACACGCCGTCGACCCCGAGCAGGATCGCTCCGCCGTAGGTGTCGGGATCGAGCGCCTCGTAGATGGGCAACAAGGAAGGCATCAGCGCGTCGGCATGCGGCTTGTAGGAGGGATCGGAGCCGAACGCCGCGAGCAGCGAGCGGATGACGGTCTTCATCCCGCCCTCCAGCGTCTTCAGCACGACGTTGCCGGTGAAGCCGTCGGTGACGGCGACATCGACGGCGTCGCTCATGATGTCACGACCTTCGATGTTGCCGATGAACTGCGATGCCGGGAGCGTCCTGCAACAGGATGTACGCCTCTTTGCGGAGGGTGTCGCCCTTGCCCGGCTCCTCGCCGATCGACAGCAGCCCGACGCGAGGGTGCTCGATGCCGAACCGGTCGCGGGAGTAGACGGTGCCCATTTGGGCGAACTGCACGAGCCAGTCGGCCTGCACTTCGCTGTTGGCGCCGGCGTCGAGGAGCACCGTGGGTGTGGAACCGGGAACCGGGATCGGTGTCGCGATTGCCGGACGCTTCACCCCCTTGATGCGTCCCATCCGCAGCAATGCGGCGGCCATCGTGGCGCCGGTGTTGCCGGCAGAGATCATCGCGCTCGCTTTGCCGTCGCGAACCGCCTCCGCGGCACGAACGAGCGTGGAGTCCTTCTTGCGACGCACACCCTGGGCGGGGTCGTCGTGCATCTCGATGACCTCGGAGGCCTCGATCAAATCGAGGTCGCCGATGTCGACGCGGCGTGCCAGGTCGGCCGGGCCGACGAGCACGATCGGTACACCGGCGGCAGCCGCCTGACGCGCACCTTCGACGATCTGGTCGGGGGCGCCGTCGCCGCCCATGGCGTCAACGGCGATGGGGAGCACTCAGGAACGCCCCATCAGGAGACGTCGATGGCGACTCGGTCCTTGTACCAGCCGCACGACGGGCACACGGTGTGGGGCACCTTTGCCTCGCCGCAACGCGGGCACAGGCTGCGCGGCGGCGCGTCGAGCTTCCACGCCCCGGCGCGACGACTGCGACTCTTCGACTTGGACTTCTTCTGCTTGGGAACGGCCACCGTTGGTCTCCCTCATCGCGGCGTGGCCGAGCCGGTAGGCGAGGCCACCATCGGAGGGCGAGGTTCGATCCGGCTGCGGAGCAGTCGGGACCCAACCGTGACGCCGCTCGATCGTGGTCCTACCCGCTCGAGTGCTTACTGGGCCGTTGCAGGCTAGCGCCGGGGCCGGCCGTCCGGCTACGTGTCGTGCCGCAGTTCGTCGAGCACCGCCCAGCGCTCGTCGCGCACGGTGGTGACGCACTCGCACGAGCCGGTGTTGAGATCGATGCCACATACCGGGCAGAGACCCCTGCAGTCGTCGCGGCACTGCGGAGCGTCGGGGATGCCGAGCAACAGTGTCTCCCGCACCATCGGCGAGAGGTCGATCTGGCCGTTCTCGATGGGGAACGAGTCGAGGAACTCGTCGTGATCGGGGTCGTCGGGCGGCGACGCGTCGCGATACTGCTCTTCGGTCTCGACGACGAGGCGCTGCTCGATCGGGGCGAGGCATCGCGAACACGAATCGCGGTAGTCGGCAGAGAAGCGGCCGCGGGCAAGGAGCCGGTCGAACGTCGAATCGAGCACCACGTGGACGGAGACGTCGCCCTGCAGGCGCGGATCGTCGATGCCGAGCTCGCCGAGCGGGACGTCGACATCGATCGTGCGCGACGTACCTGGTTCTCGCAGCAGCTCATGAGCGTTGACGGTGAGCGTCCGCCGTTCCCGACGACCGCCACCGTTGGCGGTGTGCGGGTGAGCCATCAGCCGTCCTGGTCGAAGAAGCCCTTGGTCGGATCGTCCTCGAGGACGTCGTCGACGGGCACGGCCGTGCCGATCGACAGGCGTTGCCTTCCGGCAGCGACGGTCTTCGACAGCTTGTCGAGCAGGATCTCGAAGCTGCCCAGACGCTGGTCGAGGAAGTCCTCGGTCTCGTGGCGAAGCCGGCGCGAGTCGGAGTCGGCGGCCTCCAGCACCTGGCGCGCCCGCTGCTCGGCGGCACGCACCACCTCGGTGCGTTGCACCATGCGCTCGGCCTGGACGCGGGCTTGCTCGAGCAGCTCGTCGGCTTCACGGCGCGTCTTGTTGACGAACTCCTGGCGTTCTTTCAGCATCCAGCGCGCCTGACGCAGCTCGTCGGGCAAGCGGGCGAGCGCATCCTCCAGCAGCTCGACGATCTCATCACGGTCGATTCGCGGAGAGGACGAGAGCGGCATCGTCGGTGCCGTGGCGATGATGTCGACCGCCCGGCGCAGCATGGTCTCGGCGTCTCCGACGTACCCACTGCCGCCACGCGGTTCGGGATACTCGTCGTCGATGTCGTCGTAGTCGTCGTACTCGTCCTCGTACCCCTGATCGCTGTACACGGGCTGGGATCCCGAATGGCGCGCCGGCGCGTAGTTGGTGGGGTCGTAGGAGCCGGAATTGCGTTGGTCGTAACTCATGTCGTGTCCTCACCGGACGAATTGATGCGCTGCAGCGCAGCGGCCACCGGCGCCGGGACCATGTGGCCAACGTCCCTACCGTACCGGGCGATCTCCCTGACGAAACGGCTACTCACGTAGACGAGCGCGGGGTCACACGGCACATAGACAGTGCGGATCCCGGAGACCGAATAGTTCGTCTGCGCCATCTGTTGCTCGATCTCGAAATCGCCCGCTGTGCGGAGTCCTTTGACGATGAAGTCGGCACCCGCATCGGCAGCGGCATCGATCGCCAGCCCGTCGAACGTACGCACCGACACTCTGCCCGCCAGCGTCTCGTCCTCGGCGACCGACTCCTCGATCAGGGCGATCCGTTCGTCCGCGGTGAACAAGCCCGACGACTTGTCCAGGTTCTGGATGACACCGACGACGACGTCGCCGAACAACCCGGCAGCCTGGGCGATCACGTCGAGGTGACCTCGGTGGAGAGGGTCGAAACTCCCTGGGTAGAGCACGCGACTCATGGTGGGTCAACGCTACTGCCCGGTCGGTTCTAGGAAAGTCACCCATGTCCGGCCGTAGCGCTTGGCCCGGGTGACGTCCCAGCCGGCAACGACACCGAATTCTCCCGCCGACTCGGCGACCACCAACGATGGCGCGCCGGTGCGGCCGGAGGCGACTGCTGACAGCAGTTCCTGCCATCGATCGAACTCGTAG
Source organism: uncultured Acidimicrobiia bacterium (assembly GCA_963830025.1). Classification (GTDB taxonomy): domain Bacteria; phylum Actinomycetota; class Acidimicrobiia; order Acidimicrobiales; family Ilumatobacteraceae; genus CAWHLC01. The sequence continues at coordinate 357,771 of CAWHLC010000013.1, read as the reverse complement.
GGGGGGTCGGCGAAGACGAGGTCGACGTCGAGCGCACCGGCGACGGCGAACGCGTCGGCGGTCATCACCCGCACCCGGTCGCGGACGCCGAGGGACTCGATGTTCTGCACCAATGCACGGCGCGCCGCTCGATCGGTCTCCACGAACGTGACGTGCTCTGCACCGCGCGAGAGCGCTTCGAGGCCGAGGGCTCCCGTTCCGGCGTAGAGGTCGGCCACCAGCGCGCCATCGAGCACATTCATGCTCCCGAGTGAGTTGAACACGGCCTCGCGCACCTTGTCCGTGGTCGGTCGTGTGGTGGTCCCGGGCGGCGCGACCAGCCTGCGGCCGCGGAACTCGCCCGCAACGACTCGCATGACACAAGGCTACGGACCTGCGCACACTGAAAGGGTGCTGCAGCCCGACCCCGTGATCACGTGCGTGGATTGCGGAGGGAGAGCACATCTGCTCACGCCGCCGCGGGAGTCGGAGGAGTGGCTCCCCGGCGACATCGTCGCCTACCGCTGCGAGGACTGCCTCGACCGATGGGACATCGTCCTCGACGACGATGCAGTCGACGACGAGCTCGAGCGTGGCGACGGCCACGACCCGTTCACGACCGGGTGAGGAACTCCGCCTGGTCGTCGGCGACGAGCAGGTCGACTTCGTCGCGCAGAATCGGGTGCGCCGACATCGTCGGGTCGTCGGCGACGATCTCGAATGCCGCCTCGCGGGCGAGACGAACGAGGTCGCGGTCACGCCGCAACGACGCGAGGCGCAGGTCGCTGCGACCCTTTTGCGCTGTGTCCATCAAGGTGCCCTCGCCGCGCAGCTCGAGGTCGACCTCGGCGAGCTCGAAGCCGTCGGTTGAGCTGACCAGCGCCTCGAGGCGGGCGTTGCCCTCCAGGTGCTCGGTCGTCACCAGCCAGCATCGCGAGGCATGCTGTCCACGGCCGACCCGCCCTCGCAGCTGGTGCAGCTGAGCGATGCCGAAACGATCGGCGTCGATCACCACCATCACCGTCGCATTGGGCACGTCGACGCCGACCTCGATCACCGTGGTGGCGACGAGTACGTCGAGGTCGCCACGACGGAAGGCCTCCATCACACCCTCCTTCTCGGCTGCGCCGAGGCGCCCGTGCAGCAAACCGAGTCGTAGGCCGCGCAGCTCGCCCTGGGACAGCCGGGCGTACGTCTCCTCGGCCGACGCGACTTGGAGCTTTTCGCTCTCCTCGATGAGCGGACACACGACGTATGCCTGCCGGCCCGCGGCAACCTGACCGCGCACGTCCTCCCACACCGCCGGTTCCGCGTCCTGCCCGTTGGCCCACCGGGTGTCGATCGGGGTGCGGCCCGGGGGCATCTCGTCGAGCACGCTCACGTCGAGATCGCCGTACACGGTCATCGCCGCCGTGCGAGGGATCGGCGTGGCCGTCATGACGAGCACGTCGGGCACCGTGCCACCGGCCTTCTCCCGCAGCGCCGCTCGCTGTTCGACACCGAACCGGTGCTGTTCGTCGATCACGGCGACACCGAGGCTGTGGAATTCGACCGCTTCCTGGATGAGGGCGTGGGTACCGATCAACACGTCGACGGTGCCGTCGGCGAGGCCGCCCAGGATCGACGCCCGTTCACCGCCCGTCACCCGGTTGGTGAGCAGCTCGACACGGAGCGGCCGTTCACCGAACAAGTTGGCGTCGGTGCCGATCGTCATGCCGTCGAGCAGCCGGCGTACGCCGACCGCGTGCTGCTCGGCGAGCACCTCGGTGGGTGCCATCAACGCGCCCTGATGGCCGCCCTGTACGGCCGTCAGCAGCGCAGCGACGGCCACCAGCGTCTTGCCCGACCCGACGTCACCCTGGAGCAGACGATGCATCGGGAACGGCTTGTCGAGGTCGATGCGGATCTCCTCGATCGCTCCCTGCTGAGCGGCTGTGAGCGGAAACGGCAGTACCGCCAGGAAGCGATCGAGCATCGATCCGTGCGTGGTGTGTGCCACGCCGCGGCCCTCGATCTCCAGCTGACGTTTGCGTCTGACGAGGGCGATCTGCACGCGGAGGAGCTCGTCGAACGCCAAACGCGTGCGCGCCGCACGCTGTGTGCGCATCGAGTCGGGGAGGTGGATGCCTTCCAGCGCGACAGCTCGATCGAGCAGCTCGTGGCGATTCCGGATCGCCGGCGGCAACGGGTCGCCGATGCCACGCTGGCGACAGCGCTCCAGCGCCTCCTCCACCCACCCGGCCATCTCCCACGTGGTGAGCTGCGCCTTCTCGCTCTGCGGATAGATGGCAACGATGCGGCCCGTGCGGTCTCCGATGAGGTCGACGATCGGGTTGGTCATCTGCAGCCCGCCGCGATACACCTCCGCCTTCCCCCACAGGGCCACCTGCAGGCCCTCACGGAGCTGACGCTCGCGCCACGGCTGATTGAAGAACACCACCTGCATCCGTCCCGAGCCATCACCGACCGACACCGTCACCATCGTGCGACGATTGCGGACGGTGCGTTTCGTGACAGTGCGCACCGTGACGAGGACGAGCGCCTCTTCGCCCTCCACGAGGTCGGCGAGCCGCGCCTCGTTCGTGCGATCCACCCAACGGCGCGGGTAGGTGGTGAGCAGGTCGAGCACGGATGTGATCCCCACCGATTCGAGGGCGGCGAGCTTCTTCGATCCGACTCCACGCAGTCGAGAGATGGCGATCTCGTCGAGGTCGGGCAAGGTCAACGGATGATCGATGTCGGCTGCCATGACGTCTACTCGACGCCGATGAGGTACGGGTACAGCGGTTGACCGCCGTTGTGCACCTCGACGTCGAGATCGGCGTGCCGGTCGCTCAGCCAGCCGCGCAGCGCGGCGGTTGTGTCGCCCGTGGCGCCGTCGCCACAGATGATCGTGACGATCTCGTGCTCGTCGCTGAGCAGGTGCTCGAGCATGGCGAGGGCGGCCTCGGTGAGATCTTCACCCCTCACGGCGATGCCGTCGCCGCGGACGATGCCGATCCAGTCGCCCTCGGCGATGTCGCCGGCGTCGGATTTGGTGGGTCGTACGGCCTGGGTGATCTCGCCGGTGAGCACGCCCGCCGCCGCCTGGCTCATCTCGGCGCCGTTGGTCGCGGCGTCGGCCTCGGGGTCGTACACGATCAGCGCCGACAGCGCTTCGGGCATCGACGTTGTCGGCACGACATGCACGGTCTTCGCCGTGAGGGCGTCGACCTGCTGGGCGACGCCGATGATGTTCTTGTTGTTGGGGAGGATGACCACTTCGTCGGCATTGACGTGCTCGACGAGATCGAGCAACTCCGCCGTCGACGGATTCATCGTCTGCCCACCGACGACCACACCCTGCACGCCGAGCTGCCCGAACAGCTCGACAAGACCGTCACCGCTGGCCACCGCGACCACGGCGCATTCGACCGGGGGCAGACCTGCCGCCGAACGGGAGTCGGGCTTGCGTCCAACCACCGTCGCCACGGCCGTGCCGCCGGTGATCGCCGCCTCGCGACGAGCGTGCTCGTCAGCCACTTCCTCGAACAGGTCGGTGACACGGATCTGGCTGGGCCTGCCAGACACGTCGAGCGCGGACTCGATGGCGGCGCCGATGTCGTTGGTGTGGACGTGACAGTTCCAGATCCCGTCGCCGCCAACGACGACGATGGAGTCACCGATGTCGCCCCACGACGACTTGAACGAATCGATCCGCTCGTCGGGCAGCTCGAGGAAGTACATCACCTCGTAGCGCAGGTCGCCGACAGCCGTGTCACCACCAGCGGTGAGGCCGTGGAGGTGGTCGCCGTCAACGCCACTCGGCACGTGGTCGGATCCGCCACCCGCCGGTGCCTGGAAGCTCGCCTCCACGTCGGGGATCGGCTCGCCGTCGACCACGTTCAGCGCGGAGTCGAGCAGCAGCAGGTAACCCGCTCCCCCGGCATCGACCACACCGGCGTCCTTCAGTGCGGGGAGCAGATCGGGGGTGCGCTCCAGGGAACCGCGACCGGCGTCGCGAGCAGCACGGACGACGCCACTCAACGACTCTCCCTGCGCGGCAGCGTCGCGGGCCGCATCGGCGCTCTCGCGGACGACAGTGAGGATCGTTCCCTCGATCGGCTTCAGCACGGCCTTGTACGCCGCACCAGACGCGGCCTGCAGCGCCTCGGCCACCTGCGTTGCGGTGACCCCGGCCTTCTCGGCGAGTCCGTCCTTCAGCGTGGACACCAGACCGCGCAAGATCTGGGACAGGATCACGCCCGAGTTGCCACGTGCACCCATCAGCGAACCATGAGCGATCGCCTCGACCGTGGGCGCCGCTTCGACATCGGCCTTGTCGAGCTCGGCAACCACCGCGTCGAGCGTGCGCGCCATGTTCGTGCCGGTATCGCCGTCGGGTACCGGGTACACGTTCAACCGGTTGAGCCGCTCGGAATGAGTGCGCACGGCGTCGCGAAACGTAGTGATCGTCTTTCGCAGCGCGGCGACGTCGAACCGCTCAAGGGTCGGCACGCCGTCAGCGTAGTGATGGGACTGCCGATCCGCCGCCGAGCCCGCCGGACGCGAACATGCTCGGCGGTGTCGGTATTTGACGCCCGCCCGACTCGAGTTCAACGACGGCACATCTCTTTGCAGGATCGGCGCCACGACCGAGGAGGTCACCTTCGCGTCGTCGCGCTGCCCGACGGCCTCGGTCCGCTCGGTTGCCGGCTCGATCATCCGATCCGCTGGTAGCCTCTTCGGCTGCGTGGTGGGCATTTCTCCCGCCACACGCGAACGACGATCAAGTCTCTGGAGCAGATGATGGCCTCTGTATGTGAAGTGTGCGGCAAGAAGCCGTCGTGGGGCATGTCCGTGTCCCACTCGCATCGCCGCACGAAGCGGCGTTGGAACCCGAACGTGCAGCGTGTGCGCGCCCTCGTGAACGGCGCCCCGAAGCGCGTGCACGTGTGCACCGGTTGCATCAAGGCCGGCAAGATCGTCAAGGCCGGCTGAGTTCGGCAATCGCATCATGCAGGGAGTCATCAAGTCCTACGACCCCGGCACCGGTGATGGTGTGGTCATGTGCGACACCGACCTCGCCGACTACGACCTCGCTCCCGATGCTCTGGAGGGCTCGATCCTGCGCATGGTGCGCCAGGGTCAACGGGTCCTCTTCAAACTCGACGACAACGGTCGTGCCACCGAATTGCGGCTCGGCTCCGAAGTCGACATGCAAACGCCTGGCCATTGAGCCGGGCGTTTGCCGTTTTGGCGCGGCGGGCAGCGTCACGACATCCTGATATCGACATCTCGAAGGAGCGATGACCGATGAGCGGTACCACCAGCAACCCGAAGCTCGAGCAGTGGGTGTCCGACTGGGCGGCAATTCTGCAGCCCGACGACATCTACTGGTGCGACGGTTCGGCGGACGAGTACGACCGCCTCGCCAACGAGCTGGTGGAAGCGGGCACGTTCACACGCCTCGACGAGGCGAAGCGACCGAACAGCTACTGGGCCCACTCCGATCCAGGTGACGTCGCTCGCGTGGAGGATCGCACGTTCATCTGTTCGGCCACTGAGACCGACGCCGGTCCGAACAACAACTGGCGCGACCCCGCCGAGATGCGGGCCGAGCTGAACGAGCTCTACACCGGGGCGATGCGGGGACGAACCATGTATGTCGTCCCCTTCTCGATGGGACCACTGGGTTCACCGATCGCCCACATCGGCGTGCAGCTCACCGATTCTGCGTATGTGGCGGTGTCGATGCGGATCATGACCCGTATGGGCCAGGCCGCCCTCGACGTGCTCGGCTCCGATGGCGAGTTCGTGCCATGCGTCCATTCGGTGGGCGCTCCGCTGGCCGAGGGTGAGGCCGACGTGGCGTGGCCCTGCAATCCGGACAACAAGTACATCGTTCACTTTCCCGAGACGCGGGAGATCATGTCGTACGGCTCGGGCTACGGCGGCAATGCCCTGCTCGGCAAGAAATGCTTCGCCCTCCGCATCGCCTCCGTGATGGCCCGCGACGACGGCTGGCTCGCCGAGCACATGTTGATCCTCAAGCTGACGAACCCCGAGGGCGAGTCGAAGTACATCGCTGCGGCGTTCCCCTCGGCGTGCGGCAAGACCAACCTGGCCATGCTCGTGCCCACCGTTCCGGGATGGACCGCCGAGACCGTCGGCGACGACATCTGCTGGATGAAGTTCGGTGACGACGGCCGTTTGTACGCGATCAACCCCGAGGCGGGGTTCTTCGGCGTCGCCCCCGGCACCGGGCACGAGACCAACCCCAACGCGATGAAGACGTTGTGGGGCAACAGCATCTTCACCAACACGGCGCTGACCGACGACGGTGATGTCTGGTGGGAGGGAATGACCCGCGAGGCGCCCGCCCATGCCACCGATTGGAAGGGCAACGCGTGGACGCCCGAAGCCGATACGCCGGCGGCTCATCCCAACGCCCGATTCACCGCCCCCGCCTCGCAGTGCCCGTCGATCGCTCCCGAGTGGGAGGACCCGGCCGGCGTGCCGATCTCGGCGATCCTCTTCGGCGGTCGTCGTCGCACCACCGTTCCGCTCGTGACGCAGGCATACGACTGGGAGCACGGCGTGTTCCTCGGCTCGATCATGGCCTCGGAGACGACCGCCGCCCAGGCGGGCGCGGTGGGCAAGCTGCGCTTCGACCCGATGGCGATGCTGCCTTTCTGCGGCTACCACTACGGCGACTACTTCGCCCACTGGTTCACGATCGGCAAGAACACCGACGCCGAGAAGCTGCCCAAGATCTTCTTCGTCAACTGGTTCCGCCGTGACGACGACGGTCGCTTCCTGTGGCCGGGATTTGGCGAGAACAGTCGCGTCCTGAAGTGGATCTTCGACCGCTGCGACGCAACCGGTAACGACGAATCCGTCAACGAAACAGCGATCGGCATCCTGCCGAAGGTCGAGGCGCTCGACACCGAAGGGCTCGACGTCGACCAGGCCGATCTGGAGACGATCCTCAGCGTCGACGTGCAGGGTTGGAAGGCTGCCGTGCCGCAGATCCGAGAGCATTACGCCCAGTTCGGCGACAAGCTGCCGGCGTCGCTGGGGGTCGCCCTCGACACGCTCGAAGCCAGACTCGACTGAGCGGGCGTCGCACCGCCAGAATCGTCGTCAACGAGGAGGGCTGATGGCGCGACGAATCCTGTACGGCGGCAGCGTGCACGACGACGACGAGCGTGAGGCGGTGCTGGCGGTTCTCGACGACCCGCTCGGGTTGCGCATCGGCAAGAACGTCGCCGCGATGGAGGAACAGGTCGCTGCGCTGTTCGGCAAGCAGTTCGGAGTGATGTGCAACTCCGGTTCCTCTGCGCTCTACCTGGCGGTCGAGCTGCTCGACCTCCCAGCCGGAGCCGAGGTGATCACATCGCCGCTGACGTTCTCCACCGACCTTGCTCCGCTCGCCCGCGCCGGGCTCGTCCCCGTTTTCGTCGACATCGAGGTCGACACGTTCCAGATCGACGTGACCCGCATCGAGGAGATGGTCACCGACGCCACCCGGGCGATCCTCGTGCCCAACCTCGCCGGCAACGCGCCCGACTGGGACATCATCCGCGCCATCGCCGACCAGTACGGGCTGGCGGTGATCGAGGATTCTTGCGACGCGCTCGGCGCCACACTTCGCGGCACGCCCACCGGAGCCCGCGCCGACGTGAGCGTCACGAGCTTCTCGCTGAGCCACATCATCACCTGCGCCGGCGATGGCGGCATGGTGCTCGTCGACGACCCCGCGTGGCGCGACCGAGCGCTCCTTCTTCGCCGCTGGGGACGGCGTTCCGAGATCCAGCTGTACGGCAGCCGCAAAGGCGAGCGCGACTTCTGGGAGGACCTCGACGGCATCCGCTACGACTCGCTGTTCATCTTCGACGAGCTCGGCTGGAACTTCGGGCCGTCCGAGCTCGGCGCCGCCTTCGGCGTGCAGCAACTGAAGAAGCTGCCTGCCAACCTCGCCCGCCGGCAGCAGAACTTCGCCACGTACACGGCGTTCTTCGACGAACACCGCGGGACCTTCGTCGCCCCGCGCCAGACCACCGACCTCGACACGGCCTGGCTGTCCTACCTCGTCACGATCGACCCCACGGCGGGTTTTCCCGCTCTGATCTGCAGCAGTTCCTCGAGCAGCGCGGCATCGACACCCGCACCGCGTGGACCGGCAATGCCGCCCGCCAGCCGATGATGAAAGGCGTCGCCTACCGCCAGCCACCCGAGGGGCTCCCCCACGCCGACCAGGTGATGGAGTACGGGATGCTCCTCCCGTGCGGGCACGGCCTCGATGCCGAAGACGTTTCGTACGTCATTGCCGGGATCACCGCCTTCCTCGACGAACGAGCGAACGGCTGACCGTGGAACAGCGCACGGTCGGCACCGATGGCCCGCGGGTCTCCGTCGTTGGCCTCGGATGCAACAACTTCGGCATGAGGCTCGACGAACCGGCCTCCGTCGCGGTTGTCCACGCTGCACTCGACGCCGGGATCACGCACCTCGACACGGCTGAGATGTACGGCGGTGGCAGGTCCGAGGAGTTCATCGGGGCGGCGTTGCAGGACGGCCGGCGTGACGACGCCGTGATCGCCACGAAGTTCCAGCCCCGACCCAAGGAACAGACATACGAACCGGGTGCGCTGGCGACTCGCATCCGCGATGCGTGCGAAGGCAGCCTGCGCCGCTTGCGCACGGATCGGATCGACCTCTACTACCAGCACTATCCCGACAATGAGGCGCCAATCGAGGAGGCGCTCGAAACGCTGGGCCAACTGGTCGCCGAGGGCAAAGTGCTCCACGTCGCCTCGTCGAACGTCGATGCCGATCAGGTACGAGCAGCCGATGCGGCGGCTGCCGGCTCACCCGTCAGCGCCCGGTTCTGCGCCACGCAGTTCGAGTGGAGCCTGCTGGCGAGAGATGCCGAGGTGTCGACAGTACCGGCGGCGGGTCAGCTCGGCCTTGGGATCATCCCGTACTTCCCGCTCGCGTCGGGAATGCTCACCGGCAAGTACCGGCGCGGCGAAGCCTTCCCGGCAGGATCCCGCTTCGACTCGATGAGCTACTTCGCTCGCTTCGCCAACGACGAGAACTTCGACCGGGTCGAACGGCTCGTCGCGTTCGCCGAGGACAGGTCGCACTCGATCCTCGAGCTCGCCATCGCCTGGCTCGCCGCACACGATGGCGTCGGCTCCGTGATCGCCGGGGCGACCACCCCTGACCAGGTGCGGGCGAACGCGGCGGCCGCGTCGTGGCGGCTCGAACCCGAGGACCTCGACGCCGTCGAGGCATTGTTCTGACGGGCGTCGGCAGGCCGGTCAGATGTACAGCTCGCGGATGCCGAGCCCCATGATGAACCAGCAGCCGAGGCCGTAGAGCAGGTACTCCTTGCCTCGCATGAACGGGCTCGAGCGATAGCTGTAGAGAATTCCGACGGCGATGATCGCCGAAAAGCCATACAACGCATGGAAGTCGTCGAGCTCAAGGTCGTACTTACCGACGAGCACTGCGCCGAGGATTGCCTGCACGAACGCAGTGAGCTGAGAGGCAATGACGAGTGCCCACAACGGCCGGCCTCGGAGCGCCGGCCACACGTGGGCGGCGAGCGCCCACGCGCCGGCAGCTGCGTTACATCCGATCAGCACCCAGGCGAAGGCGCGGTGCCAGTCGAGCACCGCCAGCCCGAGCGCTGTGCTCATCCCTGGCAGCCATCGCCGGCCTCGATCGACAGCACTACGTCGGCGTCCTGGGTCCCGGTGAGGTAGCCGTCGAGACCTCCCGGAGTGGCGAACCGTGGATCGAACAGACCTTCCTCTCCGGGAAGCGTGGTCACGTCCGGATAGGCGGCCTTGAGATCGCCGACGGTGGCACCGACACTGATTCCCTCCGCCGTGGTGAGGTCAGCCGGCTGGGCGCCGACGCCGCTGACCGATCCGTAGGCGTACCCGATGAAGCGCTGCCTCCCGTCAGTATCGGAGAAATCGAACGTCAAGTCGTTCCAGTGGACCTGGCGGTAGCGGTCACCGGGGCAGGCGCCGATGGTGAAGGGATCGACCCAGCCCGAGTCGTCGGTCGGTGGACCGATCTCCGCCTGCACGGCAGCGATCACCGCGTCGGGCTGGTCACCGAAACCGACGACGCCGATGCCGTCGGTGCGGAGGCGCAGTCCGTTGCCGTTGCCAGTTTCGGCGGGCGGTGGCGTGGTCGGCGCGGCCGTCGGCGGAGCAGCGGTCGTCGGTGCTGGTGTCGGCGGGGGTGGAGCCGCAGTCACCGCGACAGCCGTCGTGGTGGGCGCGGCCGTGGTGGAGGTGGTGGTAGTCACTGGCGGCGAGGTGGTGGGAGCGATAGTCGTCGCGGCCGCCGTGGCCGGTGCGGCGTCGTCGGGTGCCGACTCGACCGGCAACGTGGGCAATGTGTCGTCGGCGTCGCGCGAGTCGCTACACGCGCCGGCCACCGTCGAGACGAGTGCGATCGCGGCAAAGGTGCGGCGGGGGCTCATGCGATCCATTGTGACGCGACCCGCCTCGCCGACCGCGGCACTGGTCGCGATCGATGCGCGTCAGGCGCCGGCGGCGGCGCCCGACGCGAGCAGCTCGTCGATCCGCGCAGGGGTCATTCCCCACTCGGTGAGCACCTCGCGCGTGTGTTGACCCGGCCGCGCCGCCGGCCGGGAGATCTCGCCGCCCGTGCGGCTGAACCGTGGCGCAGGCGCCGGCTGCACCACGCCGTCGTACTCGACGAACGTCCCCCGCTCCACGTTGTGGGGATGCTTCGCCGCCTCGTCGATGCGGAGCACAGGTGCGAAGCACACGTCGGTGTGTTCCATGATCTGACACCACTCGTCGCGCGACTTCGACTCGAACAGCGCCGCCAGCCGCGCCTTCAGTGCGGGCCAGGCGTCGCGATCCATCTGGGCGGCGAAGTCCGGATCGTCGCTGAGCCCCGTCAGCCGCAGCAGCTCTGCGTAGAACTGCGGCTCGATCGAACCGATCGAGATGTACTCGCCGTCGGAGCAGCGGTACGTGTCGTAGAAATGAGCACCGGTGTCGAGGAGGTTCACGCCGCGATGGCTGGCGTCGAACATTCCGATGTTGCTCATCACCCAGAACATGGTCATCAGCACTGCCGTGCCGTCGACCATCGCCGCATCGACGACCTGGCCTTCGCCGCTCTTCGAGGTCTCGAGCAGCGCGGCGAGCAGTCCGACGACGAGGAACATCCCGCCCCCGCCGAAGTCGCCGACCATGTTCAGCGGCGGGACTGGCGGCCCATCCGCTCGGCCGAAGTGAGCCAACGCCCCGGCCAGCGAGATGTAGTTGATGTCATGGCCGGCAGCCTGTGCATACGGACCGTCCTGCCCCCACCCCGTCATGCGACCGAAAACGAGGCGCGGATTCCGCTCGAGACACACGTCGGGACCGATACCAAGCCGCTCCATCACGCCCGGCCGGAACCCCTCGATGAGGCCGTCGGCCTGGGCGACCAGGTCGAGCAACGTCGCCACGCCATCGGGATGCTTCAGATCGAGGGCGATGTTGCGCCGCCCGCGGAGCATGAAGTCCGGATGCGAACCCTCTGCGTTGGGGCGCACCGCAGCGGAACGATCGACGCGGATCACGTCTGCGCCGAGATCGGCGAGCAGCATCGCGGCGAACGGGCCAGGCCCGATGCCCGCGAGTTCGATGATCCGGTATCCGGCGAGAGGTCCTGGCATGGTCACTCCAGATTCGTCGGGGTCGACATCGGTCGCGACCGTAGACGCGCGACCCGCCGATCTGTGTAGTCGGTGCCACTCAGGCCGATTGCTGCTCGGGATGCTCGTCGAGCTCGCTGAGCAGCACGTTCATCTCGGTACGGAATCGGCGCAGCTCCTCGCGATGGAGCACCGAGAGCGCCTCGAGCCGTCCGAGCCCGAGGTCGCTGAGTCGCAGCAGCACTCTGCGGTGGTCGGCGGGGTCGGAGCGGCGGGCGACGAGGCCGCGCCGATGGGCGCGGGCGACGAGCTCACCGACCGAGTGCAGCTTGAGCTGCAACATCTCGGCGATGTCGGCCATCGGCGCCCAGTCGGCAGAGTGGCCTTTCACCGCAAGCAACAGCTGGTGTTGCGCAGGTGTCAGCCCGGTTTCACGGGCAGCGTCTTCCGAGAACCGTTCGAATCGTCGCAGGGCGTGCCGGAACGCAGCAAGCGTCCCGTAGTCGCGGTCGGAAATCGGACCGCCGTTGGCGTCTTCACCGTTCTTACTGTCCATGACGTCTCACTCATCGCCATTCAGTTGTCTGCGGGTGACCAACGGGCGAACATCCGGGGCAGTACGACCTGCGACCATCCTGGCTGACGGCGCTCGTGCTCGATCTGCGTCCGGCGTGCTGACAAAACGTCGGTCCGGGTACAGATACCCACCAGACGGCCGTCCTCAACCACGGGCAGGTGCTCGACGTGCTCTCCCAGCATCGTGCGCAACGCGGCGAGCTTGCTCACTCTTTCAGCGCCAGATTGGCGTGCGCCACCGTGGCGCCCACGATCACTGGCCACAACGGCTCGGGAAGGTCGTGTCCCATGTCGGCGAGCATCATCAGGTGTGCCGTAGGAATCAGCTCTGCGGTGCGGAAGCCGCCGGACGGGGAGATCAGGGTGTCGTCGCGACCGTGGATGACGAGCGTCGGCACGGAGAGCTGGGCGAGCTTCTCTGCGCGGTCTCCGGAGGCGAAGATCGCCGCCAGCTGCCACCGGCGCGCCGTCTGGATAGAACGAGCGGTCGTAGGCGGCGGCAGCCATGGTGCGCAGCTCGTCGGCATCGCCGTAGCGGCGTGACGCCCACACCAACGCGTTGGACGCATTCTCGACGTAGGCGGATCGCTCCGTCGGAGGCGGTGTGAGGAGAACACTCATGGCCTCCTCGCTCGCCTGGCCGACGTCGGGACTGCCGGGCATGCTCATCACCGACACGAGCGCAGCCACTCGGCGCGGATGTTCGATAGCCATGGTCTGGGCGATCATCCCGCCCATCGACGCGCCGAACACGACGGCCCGATCGACACCGAGGTGATCGAGCAGTCCGATGCCGTCCGCCGCCATGTCGGACAGCGTGTACGGCACCTCCGGCACCTCACCGCCGGACATCATCGCCGCAGCCACGGCCCGCGGATCGGGTCGGCCGCTCAACTTGGTCGACAACCCACAGTCGCGGTTGTCGTAGCGCACGACGTGGAAGCCATGCTCGGCGAAGAGCTCACAGAACGCCGTCTTCCAGCTCGTCATCTGAGCGGTGAATCCCATCACCATCAGCACGGTGGGGTCGGCCGGATCGCCGAACGTCTCGTACTCCAACTCGATGACGTCGCTGACCGTGGCTCGGGGCATGAGTCGCAGTTTGGCAGACGCTACCGTCACGCCCATGACGCTGTTCGGGGTACACACTGGTCTGCAGAGCACCTCCACGGCCGAACTGCGGAAGCTGTGGACGGACATCGAGTCCTGGGGTTTCGACTGGATCTCGATCTGGGACCACTTCTATGGCGCCACCGGTCGACCCGACGACGCAGACTGCCTCGAGGCGGTCGCGCTGCACGCGGCACTGGCGCTGTCGACATCGCGAGTGCGCTGCGGATCGCTCGTGTACTCGATCGGATACCGTCACCCAGCCGTGATCGCCAAGGCGATCACCGCCATCGACCACCTGTCCGACGGACGTGTGGACGTCGGTCTCGGTGCCGGATGGGCGGAGGTCGAGTACGGCGCCTACGGCATCGACTTCCCGACTGCCGGGACCCGTCTCGACCAGCTCGACGAGGGCGCTCGCATCGTGCGTGGCCTGTTGCACGACGACGTCACGTCCTTCGAGGGCGACCACTTCTCGGTGCACGAGGCACGCAACGAGCCACGCCCCGTGCAGGAGAAGATCCCCGTGTGGATCGGTGGTGGTGGCGAGAAGCGAACGTTGCGCATCGCCGCCCAATGGGCGGACGGATGGAACATTCCCTTCGTGTCCCCCGAGACGTTCGCCCACAAGCGAGAGGTGCTGCACCGCCACTGTGGCGACGTCGGCCGCGACCCCGGCGAGATCCGCTGTGCGATCAACGTCGGCCTGGCATGGAGCGAGGAGAGCCTCCTGCAGCAGTTCGGTGAGCTCGCCCAGTACGTGCGACCCGGTGTGCTGACCGGAAGCGACGAGGAGATCATCGATCGCATCAATCAGTACGTCGAGGCCGGCGCCGATCAGGTCAACATCGCCCTGCGCGCGCCCTTCGACAGCGAGGCGCTCGACCGCTTCGCCATCGCCCTCGGCCTGCCGCGTTAGCCCTGCTCAAACGGGCTGCGACAGTCCGCACATACCTGAGAACACAGGTATCATGCCTTGCCTTTCCGCCGTCCAGTCTGTAGGTTCGGGAGCGAGACAAGGGCGAGGTAATGGGCTACAACGCGGAGAGACGGCCGCGACGCGCCGCGCGTCGCGCTACTGATCGGCGTGCTGACTGCGGTCGGCATCGCACCACAGGCGATCGCCCGCGCCCCTGATGAACCCCCGCTCCCGACGGACGTCAGCGAAGCATGGGCGCCGTTCGAGTTCGCCCAGGGGCAAGGCGACGGCCCGGTCATCAAGGGATCCACCGCATCGACTGACATCGACGACGCCGTCGCCGCGGCGCGAGTGACAGCAGCGAGCAACCCGGCGCTGACCGGCAGGTTCGGCGCCCAGGCCGCCTGGCCGCTCGTGCCCCTGCACGCGGTGCTGACGCCCGACGGGCGAGTGCTCACGTACGGCACAGATCAAGCGGGGCAGCAGACCGGCTACTACGACTACGACGTGTGGGACCCTCGCCTCGGCACGGGCGCCGCCTCCCACCAAACCCTTCCCAACCAGACCGGCACCGATCTTTTCTGCAGCGCGCAGATCGTGCTTCCCGACGGCAACGTCGAGCTCTACGGCGGCGACATCAACGGACCGGGCAACCAGTACAACCGCGACGTCAACCAGTTCCAGCCGGCAACCAACCAGCTCGTCCGCACCGGCCAGATGTTCCTCAAGCGCTGGTACGCCACGTCGACCGTGATGCCCAACGGCGAGGTTCTCATCCAAGGTGGGTGGGGACAGGGGTACGACTTCTCCACGGACCCGGTCTCGATCATCGAGTACCCCGAGGTGCGGCAGACCGACGGCACCTTCCGCGAGCTGCGCGGCGCGATCACCAACGGGGTGTCGAGCTACTACCCGCGCAACTTCGTCGGCCCCGACGGGCTGGTGTTCGGTATCTCCGACGCCAAGATGTATCGCCTCGATCCCGCCGGCAGCGGGTCGATCACGCAGCTCGGCACGTTCCCCGGCGCGAACCGGGGCTCGTCGTCCACGGCCGTGATGTTCCGCCCCGGCAAGATCCTGCAGGCGGGCGGCGGCACCGACAACTACAACGGCTCGCTCGAGGCGAGCGTCATCAACATCAACAACGGCACACCCGAAGTGACCGCGCTGCCACAGACGCACTCCAAGCGGCACTGGGGGACGGGCACGGTGATGGCTGACGGCTCCGTGCTGCTGTCGGGGGGCAGCAAGTCGAACAACCAGACGACCGACGTCGCCTACACCGCGGAGATCTACCATCCCGACACCAACACCTGGTCAACAGCGGCAACGGCGACGCGGATGCGCCTCTACCACTCGACGTCGCTGCTGCTGCCGGACGCAACGGTGATCACCATGGGTGGTGGCACGCCCGGACCGGAGACGAACCTCAACGCCGAGATCTACTACCCGCCGTATCTCTTCAAGGCCGACGGCTCGCCAGCCGCACGCCCGACGATCAGTGCCGCGACGACGGCGACACTGCCGGGCCGCACACTCACCGTCAACACACCGCAAGCAGGTTCGATCCAGCGAGTGGCGCTCGTCAAGATGGGTTCGGTCACGCACTCGTTCGACATGGACCAGCGCTTCATCGACCTTCCCTTCACGCGAACTGGCAATCAGCTGTCGGCGGCGTTGCCGTCCAATGCCTACGAGACGCCTCCCGGCTACTACCACGTGTTCGTCATCAACGCCGCCGGCGTGCCCTCCGTGTCGCGCACGGTGAAGATCGGCGTCGACAGCAACCTCATCGTCAACAGCGGGTTCGAGCGCAACCCGGTGACAGCTGGTCACAACGGGAACGTCAAGCCGCTCAAGGGCTGGACGAACGGCACCCGAGCGGTCGAGGTCTGGCGCGGCTTCAACGGCTACACCGCCCAGTCCGGCACGTCGAACGTGGAGCTCGACTACAAGGGCGCCAACAACCGCCTCGAGCAGACGGTGCACACCGAGGACGGACAGCAGTACACGCTCTCCTTCTGGATGTCGGCCCGGCCCGGTGGCGCGAAGGCGAGCAACCGCTTCGACGTCTACTGGAACGGCACGAAGGTCGCGACGCCTGCCCCGGCCGGAGTGGGCCGCACGCAGACGTCCTGGCTCTACCGATCGTTCACAGTCACTGGCACCGGCAACGACCGGGTGTCGTTCCGCGAGTACGACGCCGGCAGCGCCGGCGCCCTGCTCGACAACGTCCGACTCGTACCGACCTGATCTGCGGTTTCCGGTCAGGCGAGCACGGTCTCGAGACGGCGCAGCGCGGCGGGTGTGCGGCTCCCCCACCACAGCAGGTCCTGACCGTCGACCTCGACGACGCGAGACGACGGGAAACGCTGGGCCAGCTCGGCCACGTGCCGAGCGGCGAACGAGTATGGCTCACTCGGCACCACGACGAGGTCCGGCTCGGTCGCGATCTCATCCAGCTCGACGGTCGGGTACTTGCCGGTGGGCGCGGCGACGCTGATGCCGAGATGGGCGAGGACAGAGGTGCCATACGTTCCCTCGCCGAGGAGCATCCACGGACGCCGCCAGATGGGCACCACCGCGCTCCGTGTGGGCAAGACCTGAGCCGGTAGATCCCACGCCTCGGGCGTCGGCACGCCCGCTGCAGCGGCCAGCGTCATCGTCGCCTTCCACGCGTCGGCGACCGAGCGGACATCGGTGGCGAGCACGACGACTCCGGCGGCAACGAGGGCGTCGTGGTCCTCGCGGCGATTCTCCTCGACGTCCATCACGACCAGGTCAGGGACGAGCGCCACGATCGCGGCGACGTCTGGGTTCTTCGTGCCGCCGACAGTGGCGATGCCGGGCTGCTCACAGAATCGCGTGCAGGCCACGACGTCACCGCCAAGGGCGAGCAGCGTCTCGGTGCTCGATGGGACGAGGCTGACAAGCCTCACCCGCCGAGCAGGCGCCGCTTCTGCGATTCGAACTCCTCGGGCGTCAGCGTTCCCCGGTCGCGCATCCCCTCGAGCTTCTCGAGTTGGGTGGCGAGGTCGGTGCCGCCCGCAGCGCTCGGGCCACCGAGCCCGACGTCGCGGAACACGTTGCGCTCGTTGACGTTGATCTGCTGGTGGATGATGTTCTTCACCCGGTCGGGACGCCGGATGTCAGTGAACCGCTGCTGACCGTCCTCACCGCCCGACTCGATCATCAGATCGCCCGCACCGACGATACGTTCGAACACCGACTGGCTGCTGTTGACGTTGTTGACCCGCTCGAGTGGAATCTCGATACCCGACTTGGCGACGATGCCGGTACGGAAGATCACCCGGTCGTTGGTGACGACGAAGTTGGTCGTCCCCCACTTCCCGTATCGGATCACGAGCCACACGGCCGACACGATGATCAGCCCGAGGGCGATCAAAGAGAGCCACTTCTGGGTGTCGCCGTCGGTGAAGGAGATCGCCAGAATGGCGAGGATCAGTGCGCCCACGAGCGTGGCCACCGGTTCGGCGAAGTACCACCAGTGGGGATGCAGGTCGACAGCGACGGTCTCGTCGTCGTTCAGCATCTTTGTCGGATATGGCATGCCAGCAGATTACTGCGAGCACCGTGGGCCGTTCGTCTTCTGCGATGATCGGCTGGTCAGGCTCCATCGCTGCGGCCGTCTCTTTGGGTAGGGTCGGGCGAATGCGCGGAGCAGGACGACGGACCGGGCAGATGTGGCGACTTCTGGCGGCGATCATCATCGCCTCCCCGGCGACGTCGGCGTTGGTCGGCGGCGGTCCCGTGGAGGCGGCCTGTGCCGACCCCTCACCGGGCACGCCACCCCAGGCTCCGGCACCCGACGACGGAAAGCCTCTCGTGTTCTACGGCCACGGAAACGGGCATGGGATGGGAATGAGCCAGTACGGCGCCCGTGGCGCGGCGCTGCTCGGCTGTTCGAGTGCCCAGATCGTCACCACGTACTACACAGGCACCCATGTCGCCACGGTCGACACGACGCGCCGACTCGACGTCTACCTCTTCACCGACGGGCTCACGGGCCACCGCGCAACCGTCACCGTGGAGCCCGATGCGAAGCGGGTCGCCACGGTCTCGTGGCGTTACCGCAACCACGTCGTTGCCGTGCAACCCGAGGGCACGACGTGGACCGTGAAACCGAACGGCGCCAACACCCGACTCATCGATCACAACGGCGCGGTCCGCTTCGATCGTCGGGCGACGGGCGGCTATCCACTGCGCGGCCTTCACACCAACCGCATCGTGCGCACGAAGACGTACCGGGACGGGTCACTCAACCTCGACCGGCGGCTGAAGTACGACGCCGGTCAGTTCTACGTGACGAATGGCCGGCTCGACGCCCGGCAGAACTTCTACACCAACAATGCCGGCGTCGGCATGGACAAGTACCTGTACGGGCTCGGCGAGGTGCCGTACTCGTGGCCGAGCGCGGCGCTGCAAGCACAGGTGCTGGCGGCGCGGACGTTCGCCATCCGCCTCGGCCGTCCGCTGCGTCCGACGTCCGGCGACCAGTACTACCTCGGCTACGACCCGACTCGCGACTCACCCACGTCGCCGTGGCGCCAAGCCGTCGACGCGACGAGCAGCACGATCATCGCCGACTCGAGCGGCGCTCCGATCAAGGCGTACTACTCGGCGTCGATGGGCGGATACACCGAGGACAGCCGGTACGTGTGGGGCGTGGACGAAGGTCCGTACATTCGCGCTGTCGACGACAGCAACTGGAACGCGGCGGCGAACGATCCGTACCTGAGTTGGGTCGAGACGTTCACCTATGCCGAGATCGCCAACACGTTCGGGTTCGACCGCGTGACCGCAATGAGCGTCGCCCGCCGCGGTCGCGCTTCCCGGCTGCAGGGCGTCAAGATCACCGGGCGCATCAATGGCGTGACCGTGACGCATTGGGAAACCGGGTGGGACGTGCGCCAGGCGTTGGGGCTCAGATCGCCGGGGTTCCTCATTGTGACAAGGTGAGCACCGTGGTGAACGGGATCGACGTCGAACCGGGCGGCGAGATGGACGAGCGCCCGCGTTCGGACCTGCTCGATCTGATCGTCGAAGGACTCGACGACGCCCAGCGGGCAGCCGTCACCACGCCATCCTCGTTGGTCGCTGTGATCGCCGGCGCCGGATCGGGCAAAACGCGAGTGCTCACGCGGCGGGTTGCCTGGCGGATCGCTGAAGGGACCGCGACCGAACGCCATACGCTCGTGCTCACGTTCACCCGCGAGGCGGCGGGAGAGCTGCGCCGCCGCCTGCGTCGGTTGCACGTCGCAACCCAGGTCACAGCCGGCACGTTCCACTCGGTGATGTTGGCGATGCTTCGCCAGCGGGCAAGCGACTACGGTCGCCCGGAGCCGCAGATCCTCAGCAGTCGCGAACGATTGCTCGCCGAGTTGGTGACCGGCAAAGCGGCAGTTTCGGTCGCCGCGGAGGCCGATTGGGCTGCGGCCCAGGCGGTTCCCGCCGAGTACTACGCCACCGCCGCGTCGCGCGCCGGACGGCACCCAGCAATTCCGGTCGGAGAGGTCCAGAGCGTGCTGCTCCAGTACCAGCAGGCGAAGACACGACGGGGCGTCATCGACATCAACGATGTCCTCGGCAAGTCGCTGTACCTGCTCGAGCACGACCACGAATTCGCCGATGCGGTGCGGTGGCGATTCCGCCATGTGCTCCTCGACGAGGCACAGGACCTCAACCCCGTGCAACACCGCATTGTCTCGGTGCTCTGCCAGGGCGCCGGCGACCTCTTCATCGTGGGCGATCCGGCGCAGGCCATCTACGGGTTCAACGGCGCCGACCCCGCCCTTCTCGTCGACGTCGAGCAGCGCTTCCCAGGTGTCGAGATCATCCGTCTGCCGTCGAATCACCGCTGCACCCCGCAAGTGGTCGAGTTCGGCCGCCACGTCCTCGCCCAGAGCGGCCAGCCTGCAGATGTCGTCTCGACCCGGCCCGACGGGCCGAGCGTCTCGATGCACGTGGCGGCGGACGAGCAGGCGGAAGCCGAGCGGGTCGCCTCCCTCATCGCAGGGCTCGACCCGTCGCAAGTGCGCCACAACGGCGTCGCCGTACTCGCCCGGACGAACAGCCAGCTGCGGCGGATCGCCGAGACACTGCAACAGCACACCGTTCCCTTGCGCCAGCGCGCCGACGCCCCGGGCACACCCCTCGCTGCCGCCGTGCAACGCGGCGACTCGTCTCGGCGCGGCGAGCGTGCTGCGCGCGTGGGCCCACGACATCCTCGACGCACCCGAACCCGACGACTCACCCACCACCGAGGCGGAGCGAATGCTGGCCATGGCGATCGTCGACTTCCTCCGTGAGCAGCCGCAGGGAAACGGAGCGGCGCTTCGCGCGTGGCTCGTCGCCACAGATCCATTCGGCAACCACCGCGAGAGCGGCGTCGAGCTGCTCACGTTCCACGCCGCCAAGGGTCGCGAGTGGCCGACGGTCATCGTCACCGGAGCGGAGACGAGCCTCGTGCCTCACCGCAGCGCGACGACGATCGCCGCCGCAGCGGAGGAGGCTCGCCTGTTGTACGTCGCCGCCACCCGTGCCACTCACCAGCTCGTGCTCACCCGCGCCGAGCGGCGCAGCGGCTACGCGCGGAGGATGAGCCCACTCGTCGAGCTGTTCGAGTTCGGCCCGACACCGGTCGTGCCGCCGCCCGACGAACTGCGGGCCCGACGCGCCGAACGGACCGCACACGAGCGACGGGTGGCTGAGGCGCTCATCGACTGGCGAGCGAGGGCGGCCCGACGGGCAGCGATCGACCCCGAGCACCTTTGCACCATCGATCAGTTGCGGGCGATCGCTCGCGAGCGGCCCCGCACCGCGGAGGATCTCGTCGACGTCACAGGACTCGGGCGGATGACGGCGTTGGCCCTCATCGACGAGATCGTCGCCGCCCTCGACGACGCCGACGCCGAACATGTAGCAGCACTGGAGCTGGGTGAGACGCCAAAGCGACAGCGGAGGCGGCGAGCTGGGCAGGCGAAGACGAGCGACTTGCTCGCCAGTCGAAGCATGCCCGAGGTGTCCGCCCCCACGAGCTGGGTGAGACGCCAAAGCGAAGCGGCGGCGGCGAACTCGGCAGGCGAAGACGAGCGACTTGCTCGCGAGTCGAAGCTCCGGAAATTAGGCCGCCAGGTCGACGACGACGGGCGCGTGATCGCTGGGAAGCTTGCCCTTGCGGGCGTTGCGGTCGATGAGCACCCACTCGACTCGATCGGCGACGGAAGGGGATGCCAGCACGAGGTCGATGCGCATCCCCCGACCTTCGTGGAAGTCACCGCGGCGATAGTCCCACCACGAGAACACGCCGGGAGCCGAGACATGCTCGCGGAACACGTCTCGCAGCCCAGCGGATTGGATCGCCGTGAGCGCGTCGCGCTCGGGCTGGCTCACGTGCGTCTCACCGACGAACTTGGCTGCGTCGTAGACGTCGGCGTCGGTGGGTGCGATGTTGAAGTCACCGGCGACGACCACGTCGTCGCCGGGCGCGGTGGTGGCGCCGAGGTGCTCGCACACACGGCCCAGCCAGGAGAGCTTGTACTGGTAGTGCTCATGCTCGAGGCTCCGTCCGTTCGGGACGTACACGCTGGCCACGCGGACGCCGCCGCAGGTGGCCGAGATGATGCGCGCCTCCGGATCGGCGGGACCGCCGTCGGCGAAGTCGGAGACGACGTCCTCGAGCCCGACGCGGGACAAGATCGCCACCCCGTTCCATCGACCCTCACCGTGGTGCGCAGCTTCGTACCCGAGTGCTTGGAAGCTCAGGAACGGGAAGGCGTCGTTGGCGAGCTTCGTCTCCTGCATGCAGACGACGTCGGGCTCGACCTCTTTCAGCCAGTCCTCGACCCGTTCCTGGCGGGCGTTGAGTGAGTTCACGTTCCACGTGACGAGACGCATCAATCGTTCCCTTCCTGCTTGCTCGTCGTCTGCTTGCTCGCGGTCTTCTTCGCCGTCGCCTTCCTGGCGGGAGTCTTGCGTCCTGCCGTCTTCTTCGCCGCCGGCTTTCTGGCCGCAGCGGCGCGACCGGTGCTAGCAGTCTTGGCCGCTGCCGTCCCCTTCGTGGGAGACGTCGCCGCCGCCGGCTTCTTCGCCGGAGTTCTCTTCGATGCCGGTTTGTCGGTCGACGTCGAGGCTGCCTTTGCAGCGGTCTTCTTCGTCGCGGATGCGGTTCTGGGCGTGGCCTTCTTCGCTGCTGTCGCCCGCTTCGAACGCCCTCTGGTGGCCTGCTGAGGCACTTCCGGCGCCAGCTCGGCAGCTGCCTCGTCGACAGCGGCCTGTACCGCCGCGCCTGGCTCCGCCAGCGCCTTCGCCGCCCGTTTACGCCGCGGCGCGGGCTTCGCCGACTCGGCGGCCGCTGCAGCTTCGACGGCGATGATGGCTTCCGTCGCCATACCGCCGTCGACGCTCATCATGTGGGGGAAGGCGAGATCGATGCTGCGCCTCGACGGCGAGAATGCAGCGACGACCAGTACGAGCGCTTCGCCGATCGACATCACCGAGCGCGCACTGCGTGGCGCTGGCTCGTCCATCAACGCCAAGGGGATGTAGGCGCGCACGTCGCCGACGATGGCGTAGGCCCCGTGCGACGAGTACGTCTCGACCTCGGCATTGACGCTCGTGCCGATCGGATGCTTCTCGACGAACTCGAGGAACGGAAGCGTGTCGTTGACCGGCGCAGGACCGGACGCCGGAGCGCGCGCTGCGGGCGCAGTCTTCGTGTCGGCTGAGCGCCTGGCGACCGCCTTCGTCGCCTTGGTCGCCGCCGTCGTGCGCTTCGACGGCGGTGGCTTGGTCGGTACGGGCAGCGGCTCGCTCGCTGCCAGCGATGCCGAACGACGATTGACCGCCGGAGTGCTCTTCGTCTTGGCGTCGCGCTGTGCCTTGCGGCTTCGCGCACCCTGCACCGGCACCCGCGGCACGAACACCCAGCCGATGTTCGGCACCGGCTTCCCACCGATGAGACGTCCCTCGTCGAACAGCCACGGGTAGTCGCCGTGGAACTCCTGGAACGAGTCGTTGCTGAGCACCCGCGCCCCGACCTTGTTGGCAATGCTCAACACGAACGCGTCACCCCGCCCGATGGCCCCAGCGGGGGGCGCCACGAGCTCGTTGTTGGCGACCGCCTCGTCGAACTCCTTCGTCTCCTTCTTGGGGATGCGATGCCCGAACGTTGCGTCGACCACCACGGTGATCGTCGCCTCCGGGTTCTCCTCGAGGAACGACGTCACGGCATCGTTGAGCTGGGAGAGACTCGGCATCGACCGTCCCTCGGTAGCGATGTTCGATCCGTCGACGACGACGATGTCGGTCGACTTGCGCGTGTCTGAGTGCTTCGTCATGGTGTCAGAACTCGGAAGAGTCTCGGACAGCGTAGGTGACGCCATTCACGACTGACACCATCGCCGCTCGGCATCTGCCCGACTTCCCTCCCGCTACTCCGCGTCGATGCGGAGCGTGCTCACGACCACATTGGAGACGACGTCGGCGTTCTGCTCGTCGCCGGCAACCACTCCGATCGTCACGAGATTCCCCTTCGCCTCGACCATCACGTCCCGGGCGAACAAGTCGCCGTTCGTGCCCGGTCGTGTGTACGAGCCGACGACGGCATCGACTCCTCCCACCTCGACCCGGGAAACCTGCACATCGGTGGCGTCGAGCGGGGCGACGACGTCGCGCACCTCCTGCTCGTCGGGGAGTGACATGCCCGGTGCCGTCGAAACGGCGATGTTGTCGACATACCCGGTCGCTTCGGCGGGGGCGAACAGGAAGATCGCCAGCGTCTCCCGCAACGACTGGGCAAAGACCTCTTCGTCGATCTGGACTCTTGCCGCCAGATCCTTGAAGCCAGCACTGTTGTAGAACGCCGCGTCGAGCTCGGTCGGAGCAAGCGGCGTGTACGTATCCGGTGCGGCGAAGCTGATACCGAGGTCGGAGAGCTCGACGTCCTGCGTGCCGCTGAGACGAGGATCGGTCGTCGGTGGCGGGTCGGTTCTCGCGACGGAGCCCGGGACGGCGGCCGACTCATTGGTGACCGACGTCCCCGGAATCGAAACCGTCTGCGCCGCCTCCGTCTCGACCGTCGACTGCCGGTCCGACGAACACCCGCCGGCTGCCAGGGCGAGCGCGGCCAACGGATAGATCACGCGGATCGGGCCATCGTAGAGTCGGCCTCCGTGATCAGAGCGGCATTGTTCGACTTCGGCGGTGTGATCCTGACGAGCCCGTTCGAGGCGTTCAACCGCTACGAGCACGAGCGCGGGCTCCCGGTCGACTTCATCCGCTCCGTCAACGCCCAGGATGCGCACACCAACGCCTGGGCACGGCTCGAGCGCAACGAGATCGACGCTACGGAGTTCGACGCGACGTTTGCCGAGGAAGCAACGAAGCTCGGACATCGTGTCCCCGGCGCAGAGGTGCTCGCCCTGCTGGCCGGCGATCTCCGCCCAGAGATGGTCACGGCGCTCCACCGTGTGAAGGAGGCAGGGCTGATGGTGGCATGTCTCACCAACAACGTCGGCGACTCCGAGAGCAGCCCGAGATCGAGCAGGTGCTCGAGCTGTTCGACGTGATCGTCGAGTCGAGCAAGGTCGGCCATCGCAAGCCGGAGCCGCGGTTCTACGAGATCGCCTGCGAGCAGTTGGGGGTGGAACCGTCCGAGTGCGTGTTCCTCGACGACCTCGGGGTGAATCTCAAGCCGGCACGCGAGATGGGAATGACGACGATCAAGGTCACCGGCGCCGAGCAAGCGCTCCGCGACCTCGAGGTGGTGCTCGGGCTCAGTTTGCGGTGACTCGGTCGCCCGACTCGGCTGCCGGGTACAGAGCAGCGACGATCTCGCCGGCGACGCGGCGGGGATCGTCGAGCGGGATGTAGGTCCGTCCGCCCTCGACCTCGACGAGTCGAACGTCGGGGAACAGTTCGGCGAGGCGATGGGCGAAGTCGACTTTGAAGAATCGGTCAGCGGCGCCCCACACCAGCAGCACCGGCTTCGTGAACCGCGGCAGCCGTGTGGACACGCCGAGCAGATCCTGTTTGTCCATGCTCCGCACGAACGCCGACGTGTCGCGACGCACCCCGGCATCGGCGATACAGGGCTCCACCCACCGGCGCGTGAGTGCCGCATCGAGCGGGTTGGCGGAGAGCAGGCCGTAGGCGACCGCTGAATGGCGCAGCCGCGTCGAACGCATCGGCGTCATCATCGCCAGCAAGCCGGCAACGGTCGCCGCCGGCTTCATCAGCTTGTCGAACGGTGCAGGCGGGAACTCGTCGAAGGCGTCGCAGTTCGTCAGCACGAGGCGGCCGATCCGCGAGGCGTCGGTGTCGATCACGAACTGGCACAGCGCGCCCCCGGTGTCGTTGCCGACCAGGGTGACGTCGTCGAGATCAAGCGCCTCCAGGAACGACAGGATCGTCGCCGCCACACCTCGCGGCGTCTGATCGACCCCGTCGAGCAATGCCGTCGTGTGAGAGCCGAGCGGCCAGTCGGGGGCGTAGGAACGGATGCCGTGGTCGGCGAGCTCGGCGGCGACGCCGCTCCACAGTTCACCGTTGACGAGCAACCCGTGGACGAAGACGACGGGCGGATGGACCGAATGGTCGGGGCCGGCGACCCGGTAGTTGATCGTGCCGTGGGGGAGGTCGATGGTCGGCATGGTGCTCCTCGGGTATGTTTACATACAACCTGTCCGTAACATACAAACTGTCTGTATGGAAGTCAACCGCCCACGAACACAAGCCGACAGATCGGCCGCTACCAGGGATGCGCTGCTGCGCGCTGCACGCCCGTTGTTCGCCGAGCACGGATTCGCCGGTGTCGGCACGGAAGCGATCGTGAAGGCGGCGGGCGTCACCCGAGGCGCGATGTATCACCACTTCGCCGACAAGGCGGAGCTGTTCGACGCGGTGTTCGAGGCCGTCGAGATCGATGTCATGGCGCACATCGCCACCGCCACCGCCGGCCCCGCCGACCAAGACCCGATCGACGTGATGCGACTCGGCGCCAACGCCTGGCTCGACGCCTGTGCCGATCCGGAGGTGCAGCGGATCGTGCTCATCGATGCGCCGGCCGTGCTCGGCTGGGAGCGCTGGCGTGAGGTCGGCATGCGCTACAGCTTGGGCCTGGTGGAGGCGCTCCTCGCCGTCGCGATCGAGATCGGGCGCATCCCGCCGCAGCCGGTGACGCCCCTTGCCCATGTGTTCATCGGCGCCGTCGACGAGGCCGCGCTGTACGTCGCTCGTGCCGACGACCAGCCGCGCGGCGAGAGGAGATGCGCGCCGTGATCGGTCGTCTGGTCGCCGCGCTCACCGCGTGAACGCCCCCGGCCAACGGCCGAACCCGCCGGTCAACGCTCGGCGAACGTCGCGTCCATCAGGTCGGCGAGCTCCTGGTCGTGAATCGTCTTCGACCCGGTCGCCGGGGAACCGGACTCGACGCGGGCAACGCACCAGATGTCGTAGCCGAGCTCCTTCACCCTCCACGTGCGGTGCTCGATGAAGTACCAGGCGCCCATGTTCTCGGGCTCCTCCTGCAGCCACACGATCTCTTTCGCGTTGGGATAGCTGCGCACGATCTCGAGCATCTTGTCCCGGGGCAACGGGTAGAGCTGCTCGACGCGGACAACTGCGACCGGCGCCTCGCGCTTGTCGCGCTCGGTGATCGTGTCCCAGGCGATCTTGCCGCTGCAGAAGACGATGCGTCGCACCGCCGCCCGGTCTTCCACGAAGGGATCGTCGAGCACCTCCTCGAACGACCCGGTCGCCAGCTCGTCGATCGAGGAACGGGTCTGCTTCATGCGGAGGCCCTGTTTGGGCGTGAACACGACGAGTGGCGTGCGCCGTGCGCTGTGCACCTGGCGGCGAAGGAGATGGAAGTACTGCGCCGCCGTGGTGGCGTTGCAGATCTGCATGTTGTCCTCGGCGGCTTGACCGAGGAATCGCTCCATGCGCGCCGACGAATGCTCCGGTCCCTGGCCTTCGAATCCGTGTGGGAGCAGCAACACCAAACCGTTGCGCTGCCCCCACTTGTCCTCGGCGGCGACGACGTACTGGTCGATCACGACCTGGGCGCCGTTGATGAAGTCACCGAACTGCGCCTCCCACAGCACGAGCGCTTCGTCGTTGGCGTGGGAGTACCCGTACTCGTACCCCACCGCGGCGTACTCCGACAGGAGCGAGTCGTACACCCAGAACTTGCCCTGCCGTCCGGGCAGGTCGTTGAGGGGCACCCATGGTTCGCCTGTCTCGTAGTCGACGAGTGCGGCGTGGCGCTGGCTGAACGTTCCCGCGTGACACGTCCTCACCGGCGAGTCGCACCGAGTGGCCGTCGAGCAAGAGCGAACCGAATGCGAGCGCTTCGGCGGTGGCCCATTCGACCTGCCCCTCGTCGTGGTACAGCGCCGCCCGAGATTCGAACTGGCGAGCGAGCTTGGGGTGCGGCGTGAAGGCCTCCGGGTACTTCGTGAGCTGGTCGAAGATCGAGTCGAGGCTCTCTCGCTCGACACCCGTCGGGATGTGGGGCAGCACCCCGACCGGCTGCGGCGGCCGCGGCACCTTCATCACTTCTGGCTTCGACGCCCGTGTCGCGTCGAGGGCCACCTGCAGCTTCGCCTGGAAGTCGTTGAGCGACTGCTCCGCTTCTTCCAGCGTGATGTCGCCGCGGGTCACGAGCGACTCCACATAGAGCTTGCGGACGCTGCGCCGCTGGGCGATCGCTTTGTACATCAGGGGCTGCGTGTAACTCGGATCATCGCCCTCGTTGTGACCGTGGCGGCGATAGCACACCATGTCGATGACGACATCCTTGTGGAAGCGCTGGCGATACTCGAACGCCAGACGGGCAACGCGCACACACGCCTCGGGGTCGTCACCGTTCACGTGGAAGATCGGCGCCTGCACCGTCTTCGCCACGTCGGAGCAGTAGATCGAGGATCGGGCGAACTGCGGTGACGTCGTGAACCCGATCTGGTTGTTGATGATCAGGTGGATCGTCCCGCCCACCCGGTAGCCACCGATATCGGACATCGCCAGGCACTCGGCCACCACACCCTGACCGGCGAACGCGGCATCGCCGTGGATCAGCAGCGGCAGCACCGGATACGAGCCGGGAGGATCGATCTGGTCCTGCTTTGCGCGGGCGATGCCCATCACGATCGGATCGACGGTCTCGAGGTGGCTCGGGTTGGCCGCCAGCTCGAGAGCGATGTCGGCGCCCGAGCGACTGACGTACTTGCCCGTGATGCCGAGGTGGTACTTGACGTCGCCGGAGCCCTGCACCGATGACGGGTCGACGTGCCCCTCGAACTCGGAGAAGATCGCTTCGTAGCTCTTCCCCATGATGTTGGACAGGACGTTCAGCCGGCCGCGGTGGGCCATCCCGAGCACGCACTCCTGCAGCCCGACGTCGGCCGCGGCGGAGAGGATCTCGTCGAGGATCGGGATCGCCGACTCGGCGCCCTCGAGACCGAATCGCTTCGTGCCGACGTACTTCGTAGCGAGGAACTTCTCGAACGACTCCGCCCCGTTCAGGCGCTCGAGGATGCGTCGCTTGTCATCCTTGTCGTAGCTCCACTTGATACCCTCGACCTGCTCGTGGATCCACCGCTGCTCCTCGGTGTCCTGGATGTGCATGTACTCGATGCCGATCGTGCGGCAGTACGCGTCACGCAGCACACCGAGCAAATCGCCGAGCCGCATCCGGTCGGGACCCCCGACGCCGCCCGTGAGGAACTCGCGGTCGAGGTCCCAGATCGTCAACCCGTACGTGGCCGGGTCGAGCTCCTTGGGCATGACCGGCTCTTTCCAGTGCAACGGATCGAGGTCGGCGATCAGATGACCGCGGACGCGGTACACACGGATGAGCGTTGAGACCCGCATCTGCTTCTCGAGCATCGCCGCTTCGCGGTCGATCGGGTTGACGTCGGGACGCCACTTGACCGCCTCGTACGGCAGGTCGAGCGAATGGAAGATGTCCTCGTAGAAGCCGTGCTCGCCGAGCAACAGCTCGTGGACGTACTTGAGGAACAACCCCGACTCGGCGCCCTGGATGATGCGGTGGTCGTACGTGCTGGTGATCGTTACGACCTTTGACACGCCGAGCCGGCTGAGGTTGGAACGGTCGCTGCCCTCGAACTCGGCGGGGAAGTCGATGTTGCCGACGCCGACGATCACGCCCTGGCCCGGCATCAGCCGGGGCACGCTCTGCACCGTGCCGATCGTGCCCGGGTTGGTGAGGCTGATCGACGCTCCGACGAAGTCGTCGGCGGTGAGCTTGTTGTTGCGGACCTTGCGGATGATCTCCTCGTACTCGGCGAGGAAGCCGGCGAAGTCGAACGTGTCGGCATTGCGCACCACCGGCACCAGCAGGGTGCGGCTGCCGTCGCTCTTCTGGACGTCGACGGCGAGACTCATGTTGACGTGCTCGTTGCGAATGATCCGCGGCGTGCCGTCGGACCCCTCGACGTACGTGTTGTTCATGTTCGGGACGGCGTCGGCAATGGCCCGCACGATGGCGTAGCCGATGAGGTGCGTGAAGCTGACCTTCGTGGCACCGCGACGGGTGCGGTAGCCGTTGATCACCTTGCGGTTGACCTCGAGCAACTTCGCCGGGACGTTGCGGAAGCTGGTCGCCGTGGGCACCGTGAGCGACCGCTCCATGTTGGTGACGATCACCTTGCCGGCACCCTTGATGAGCTCGCCGGCGGGCTTGTCCCCAGCGGGCGCCGCTGGGGAGCTCGGCGGCTTCGGCCTCTCTGCCGCGACGGGGGCCGGCGCGGCGGGTGCGCTCGCGGCGGGCTGCGTTGCGGCTGCCGCGGGTGCGGCGACGGTGGCGGTTGTCGACTTGGCGCCGTTGCCGTCTACGGCGGACTCAGCGGTGGTCGTGGTCGTCTCGCTCTCACCCCCGCGATGTGCCGGCTTGTAGTCCTCGAAGAACTCTTGCCATGCCTCCGCGACCGAATTGGGATCGGCACGGAACTGCTCGTACATCTCTTCGACGAGCCAGCTGTTGGCGCCGAAGCCAGGGGTCTGTTGTGCATCAGACATCACCGCTCAGAGTACCGGAGCCTCGCCGCACCGAATCGCTCAGCAGGGGCGGGAGCTGCTCCCCCGGTGCGATATCGCTGCCGTCGGGTCGCCGGCTGCGAATGGCTGGTGATGCCGCGCCGGCCTCCGAACGTCAGCGACGACCGTGGGACGGGCGGCGTAGCCGCCTTCCCGGCTTGAAAACGCTCAGCACTACGGCCAACGTCAGCGCGCAGACGTCGTAGACCGCCGCAGCGATCAACCGGCCGTCGTGTCTTCGCCACTCTCGAGCATGTCACTACTGGCCGGCGAGATGACGAGGGCGCCGACCAGGAGGACGAGATGATCAGGCCCAGCTTGGCCACGACCCATGGGTATCTGAACACTCCCCATCTCGTGCCGATGCCGAGAGCGAGACCGGTGAGCAGCGCGCCGATGCTCAGCGGAATGCCGAAGATCAGGCTGAACATGTTCAGCGTCTTGACCGAATCGTGGGCCAGTACCGGATCGTCGATCGTCCTCGTTCGTACGGCGACGGCGAGGTAGCCAGCGGAGTCGCCGAGCAACCCCACCGACATCACGATGTGTGCCGTGAGCACGGCGTGACGGGCGCGTCGGGAGAGCGTGCGGCGTGCGCCATCCGGAGGGCTCTCGCCCACAGCGGTCGTCGCCGATTCAGACGGACAGCGGCGACAGAGGTCATCTCCATCACGCCGCCTCGGACGGGGCACGGGGGTTGCTCGAATGGGGGTGAACGTGCTGACGCCATATCGGTGCGGCACCGGTGACCTCCTGTCGGTGGATGATCACGTCGAACCACTGGCGCAGGGTGCCGCCCGCCATGTGGGCGTCGGGCCCGCCGTCGGGGAGACCACGAGTGGTGATCGGCGCGTGCAACCACCTGCGCACGGGCAAAGGACCGGCGTCGCGAAGATCGATGGCGAACTGATCGAGGCGGACATCGCCGAACGGCTGCTCGAACCAGCCGGACGCAGGTGGCGGCAACGTCACCGAGCTGCCTGGTCCGAGGCTCGCCGTGCCGTGGTCGAGTGTGAAGCCGATCGAGAGGTAGTTCCGTCCGTACCACTGGCGGAGGTATGAGCCAACGCTGGCGAACCGCATCGCCGGCTGAGGCGGATCGGCGATGCGGAGATCCGGTGCGTTCGCCGTGTGCGGACTCGCCGCCCAGTACGCAATGCGATCTCCGGTGAAATGACGCCACCACCGCAGGTTCCTGGCCGCATGTGCGTCGCGGAAGACGAGCGCACCTGCGTCGGACAGCCGGAAGTGCTCGTAGAACCACAGGATCTGGCGGGCCTGCTGCACGGCGAGCGCATGCCCGCGGTCGCCGCCACTGTGTGGTATCTGCTCCGTGAGACGCAGGAGCCTCCCACCGCGTGCCGCAGGAACGGCCGCTTGTCGTGGATGCTCTCGTACCACTGGATGTGGGCGTACACGTCCGGTGTCTTGGGGCGCAGGGCACGCACGTGCGGACGCGCCTGCTGCAGCGATGTCCGGCGCAACCCTGGCGATGTCACGCGGCGAGCGTGTCGTACGCCGGCTGTCCGGTGAGATAGAAGTCGACACCGGCGAAGTGCACCTTGTCGGCGCGTCCGGCGTTGAATCGACGCAGCCAACGCAGTACGTGGACCACCTCTCGTGACTGCCACTGGGCGCCCATTCGTTCGATCCCGCCGATCTGCCGGTACGCCGCAAGGGTCATGTGCCCGTCGGGGCTTCGTTCGGCCAGCTCGTACAACGTGAACTGGAGAGATGGCAGGGCGGCGGGCTCGTCCGCCAACGCGCCAACGAGCTCCGCGGCCAACGCCCGATCGATCGTTCGTCCCACGCGTTCCGCCGGTTCGACGATCGCAGCCTCGAGATCGGCGGGCAACATCGCGGCGATGGTCACGGTCGCATCGTTGACTGCCGCTCCGAACGGCTGAAAGGCGAGCGGTCGGTCGTAGAAGTCGGCGCGCAACGTGGCCACCACGCGGAGGCGACTCCGCGGCGCCCGTACGGCGTACATCAGCCCGTTGAGAAATGCTCGCTGGTCCGCCTCCGTGGCGAGGGTGAAGAGCTCTTCGAACTGATCGATGACGAGGAGCAACTCGCCGTCGCCGGGTAGGACACGCCGGATCACACGATCGACGCCGCCGTCGTCCTCGGCGAGGAGCTCGGCGAGGCCGGCGACCTCGCCGACCGCCACGCGGCGCAGACTCTCGGCGAGCTCCTTGAATGGTGAGCCGCCAGGCAGCATCGTGGTGACGAACCAGCGATGCGATCCGGTGACCGCATCGCGGCGGACGCGAGGAATGAGGCCTGCCCGGACGGCACTGGACTTCCCCGTGCCCGAGCCGCCGACGAGTAACACGAGACGGCCGCTGAGATCGTCGCCCGCCAGCCTGGTGAGGATGTCGTCGATGAGACCCTCGTGGCCGAAGAAGTCGACTGCGTCCGCCTCGTCGAAGGCGAGAAGCCCCTTGTACGGGTTGGCCAGTGGCGCTGTGATGCTCGCTGTGCTGCCGGCGAGCGTGTCGACGACCAGTGGCACGAACTCCGCCATCGGTGGTCTGCCGGCCGTCGACGTGCCACGTGACAGCACGGTGGCGAGCATTTCCGGAGCGTCCGTCGGGCGGCCGTTTTGCCCGCCGGAACCACACGCGCATTCGGCGATCATCTCCGCCAGGTCGCGCACGTCCTCGCTCAGTGTGTGCTCCGGAAGTTCGCTGAGAGCGAAATCGCTCAGGTACGGAGCGCCGGCGGAGTCGTACAGGACGCTCTCCTGCCTCACCCGACCGTGGACGATGCCCGCCTCGGCCGCGAGAGCGAGCGCGCCGCCGATGCGGTCGGCCAGGGTCGCCACATCGGCCGTCGTCAGCGAGCCGCGATGCATGCGGTCGCGGAGCGTCCCACCTGGCATCCGGCGCATGATCACGTAGGCCGCACCCGGCTCGCGCCAGTGATCATGGATGGCGACGATGGCGGGATGGCTGAGCGAGGCCACCTGATGGACGGTCGCCTCGAACGACAGGACGAACTGCGGCTGGTCAGCGAGCTCCGCGCGGACGACCCGAATGGCGAGGTCCCGATCGAGGCCGGGCAGCTCGGCGGCGTACACAGTTCCATCGCGACCAGTTCCGAGCCGGTCACCGAGCCGGTAGCCACGTAACGGCAGGCCCGCTGGCCGGGCGAGCATCAGACGCGCCGTCGTGCGTGAGCACGCGCCGTTCGAGCTCCACCATGGACGGGGAGGGATCGAGACCGAGCTCGTCGGCGAGCTCACGACGGAACTCACGGACGACGCGCAGGGCGTCGACCTGGCGTCCGGTCCGGTAGAGAGCGGTCACGAGCTGAGCACGGAAGCCCTCGCGGAGCGGATGCTCGCTCGTGAGCGCTTCGATCTGAGGAAGCACCTCGGCGGCGCGTCCGCACGCCAGCTCGGCATCGAACAGCCGCTCGTGAGCCACCAGTCGAGCTCTTCGAGGCGTTGCGATTCAGGGAGCGCCCAATCCTCGTCGGCGAACTCGGCATACGCGTCGCCTCGCCAGAGCCTCAACGCCTCACGCAACGTGGACGCGGCGGCGGCGCCGTCCTCGCGTTCGAGACCCGACCGCCCCTCGGCGAGCAGCTCCTCGAAGCAGGCCACGTCGAATGCCGGGCTCGGGAGGCGGAGCATGTAACCGGGCGCCTGCGTGACGAGGGACAGTCCCGACCCGACCTCCTCGACGACCTTGCGCATCCTCGCCACGTAGCTGCGGAGCGTCGTGCTCGCCGCCGGGGTCGGGTCACCGGCGAACACGGCATCGGCCAGCCGATCGACCGACACCACGCTGTTGCGGTGGATGAGGAGCATCGCGACGAGTCGCCGCTGGCGCGGCCCGCCAATGCTCAGCTCATCGCCATTGTTCGTGACGGTGAGTGCCCCCAAGGCGTGGAACTGCACCATGTTCGCTCCCCTGCTGACCGAGACAGTAACTCCAACGCAACAGTGCGCGAGGCGTGTGGCAGTCCTGTGGCAGCGACCTCGACCAGGGAGGGAGGTTCGTCAGAGGCGAGCGGCGCGGTCGAGCTCGTCGACGAACGGGCCGAGGACGCGGACCATCGCCGCGGCCGTGTGCGCGGTGGTGTGCGAGGGTGACGTGGCGTGGCTGATGCCGAGGCGCACGAGCGTGTCGGCGAGGACGTCGGCGTCGTCTTCGCTCACCGGCCAGGTGGCGGAGATCATCGCGCTCACGCGCGATGTCATCGCCTCCAGCACGATGCCACGATCGGTGGCGAGCAGGGCGAGCAGCTCGCCGCCACCGACGTCGGAGATCGCCGCCACCAGCGGGTGGCCGGCAGCGGTCTCGAGGAACAGCTCGATCGCCGCGGTGAGCGCCATCCGTGGCTCGTGCACGTGGGAAGCCACGACGGCTGCCACGTGGTCGAGGAATTTGCCGGCTTCCCGCTGCGCATATGCCTCGGCGAGATCCTGCCGGGAGCCGAATGTGTTGTAGAGCGTCTGGCGGCTCACGCCCACGACGCTCGCTACGTCGGCCATCGTGACCTCCGCCCAACGACGCTGCACGAGCAGCTCGCCGACGGCGTCGAGGATGGTCGTGCGCAGGAGCTGACGGGACGAGGCCACGTAACTGGTATGCACTGGAACCTTCCGGTGCATCGGAACGGGGGGTTGGACACCGACACACCTGTCGTACAGATAGTTTACAGCAAAGCGTCTCGTGTCAAACAAGCCGCGTGCCAAACGGCGGGACGTCGCCGGAGTCGGTGAACCGACCCGCTTGTAGCCTCGGGCAGGTCATGGCCCACGAATTCATCTATACGTGCTACAAGCTCGCCCGCCACTACCCGCCCGATCGGACGGTGCTGGAGAACATCTCGTTGTCCTTCTACCCGGGGGCAAAGATCGGTGTCATCGGTCCCAATGGCTCAGGCAAGTCGAGCCTTCTCCGGATCATGGCCGGGCTCGACGACGGTTTCTCCGGCGAGGCCCGGCTGACACCGGGCTTCACGGTGGGATATCTCGCCCAGGAGCCACAGCTCGATGCGAGCAAAGACGTGCTGGGCAATGTGATGGACGGCGTCGCCGAGGTGCAATCGATCATCGATCGATACAACGAGGTCATGGCGATGTGGGCCGATCCGGACGCCGACTACGAAAAGATCGGGACGATGCAGGCGGAGCTCGAAGACAAGATCGCCGCCGCCGATGCGTGGAGCCTCGAGCGCAACGTAGAGATCGCGATGGACGCGCTGCGCTGCCCGCCCAACGACGCCGACGTGTCGACGTTGTCGGGCGGAGAGCGTCGCCGCGTCGCCCTCTGCCGGCTGCTCCTCTCCAGGCCCGACCTGCTGTTGCTCGACGAGCCCACCAACCATCTCGACGCCGAGTCGGTCGACTGGCTCGAGCAATTCCTCAAGGAGTACCACGGCACGGTCGTCGCCATCACCCACGACCGGTACTTCCTCGACAACGTCGCCCGCTGGATCCTCGAGCTCGACCGTGGGCGGGGAATCCCGTTCGAGGGCAACTACAGCTCCTGGCTCGAGCAGAAACAAGCCCGGCTCGAGCAGGAGACGAAGGGCAACGAGGCGCGGCAAGCGCACCCTGCAGAGGGAGCTCGACTGGGTGCGGATGGCACCGAAGGCACGCCAGGCGAAGGGCAAGGCCCGCCTCTTGGCGTACGAGAAGCTGCGCGCCGAGGCCGAGGACGCCACCGACATCGACCGGCGGCTCGAGATCGCGATCCCCCCCGGTAACCGTCTCGGTGACACCGTCATCGAGGTGGACCATCTCCGCAAGGGTTTCGGCGACCGCTTGCTCATCGAGGACCTCTCCTTCACGCTGCCGCCGGCAGGGATCGTCGGCATCATCGGCCCCAACGGCGCCGGCAAGACGACGTTGTTCCGGATGCTCACCGGCCACGAAGGGGCCGACGCCGGCTCGATCAAGATCGGCGACACGGTGCAGCTCAGCTACGTCGACCAGTCCCGCGACGATCTCGATGCCGACGCCACCGTGTACGAGGAGATCACCGGCGGCGTCGACAACCTCAAGATCGGCAACCGCGAGGTGCACGGTCGGGCGTACGTCGCCAGCTTCAACTTCAAGGGAACCGACCAGCAGAAGCGGGTCGGCGACCTGTCCGGCGGCGAGCGCAACCGCGTCCACCTGGCGAAGCTGCTCAAGAGCGGTGGCAACGTGCTTCTCCTCGACGAGCCCACGAACGACCTCGACGTCGACACCTTGCGCGCCCTCGAAGCGGGCTTGGAGAGCTTCCCCGGATGCGCCGTCGTCATCAGCCACGACCGCTGGTTCCTCGACCGCATCGCCACGCACGTGCTCGCTTTCGAGGGCGACAGCCAGGTGCGCTGGTTCGAGGGCAACTTCAGCGAGTACGAGGAGTACCGGCACAAGGAGCTCGGCTCCGCAGCCGACCAGCCGCACCGCATCAAATACAAACGTCTCGCCGGCTAACGGGTTCGCCGCTCGCGCTGCGTTGCCGTCGAGTCGTCAGCGCGTGATGCGCACGGTGCACTCGATCGCCACGCTCGACGTGCCGACGTGCAGCTCGAACTCGCCGCGCTCTGCGGCCCAGTCCCCCACCGACGCGTCCCAGAAGGCGAATGCCCGGTCGCCGAGCGTCAACGTGACCGTGGTCGACTCACCCGGATCGAGGCTGACCTTGGCGAATGCCTTCAGCTCCTTCACCGGTCGCGGCACAGTGGACTCGACGTCGCTCACGTAGAGCTGAACAACCTCGGCGCCGCGCCGTTCGCCGGTGTTGGTGACCGCAACAGCGACGACCACCTCGTCGCCATCCTCGTCCGCGGTCACTGCACCGAGCTCGAACGACGTGTAGCCGAGGCCATGCCCGAAGGCGAACGCCGGCTCGATCCCGGCCTGGTCGTAGTGCCGATAGCCGACCAGGACCCCCTCGCCGTAACGAACGACACCATCCTGTCCGGGATAGAACTCGCCGTATGTGGGATTGTCCTTCAGCTGCCGGGGGAACGTGATCGGCAGCCGGCCCCCGGGCTCTGCCACACCGCTGAGGATGTCGGCGAGCGCAGGTTCGCCCTCCTCGCCCGGGTACCACACCATCAGCAGCGCCGCCGCGTCGTCCGCCCATGCCGTCTCGATCGGGCCACCGGCGTTGAGCACGACGGCGGTTCGAGGATTGGCCTCGAGCACGCGCGCGAACGAGGTGGTCCTGGTCGCCGACGAGCAACAGACCGGGGCGGTCGGCTCCCTCTGTCTCCCATTGGTCGTTGGAGCCGACGACCACGATCACCGCGTCGGCATCCCGGGCGACGGCGACAGCCCGCTGCATGGCGTCGGGATCGGGCGGCCGGCTGGCGAACAACTCGAAGCCGGCGATCGCTCCGTGCATTCCGGAAGCGAACTCGACGAGTACCTCACGTTCGTCACCGGCGACGAGTTCGATCTCGGCGGTCACCGTCTTGCTGCCGAGCCCGTAGAAGTAGTCACCCGGTTCGGGATCCATGTTGTCGAGCACCAGGACGTTGTCGACGAACACCCGCGAGCGGCCGACGCTGGCGAGCCCGACCGTCCACGTGCCGGTCGCATCGGGAACCAGCGTCGTCCGTGCCCGCACCGAGCAGTCGGCGACCGGTACGTCGGGGAAGGGGTCGGACATGGCGAGCCACGAGGCGACGTACACACGCTCCGTTGCGGCGGGTGCCCCATCCCACTCCGTGCCGCTGTGGTATTCGAGCGCCAGCCCGGCGGGGATGAGTGACGGATCGAGTCGCCCCGCGCCCCGGTCGAGCCGGCAGCCGACCTCGTAGGTGATCTCCACCCCGTCGAGACGCGATCGCAGCTCATCGACCAGCGAATACCGGCGGTGGGGCGAGACGCGCGAGCTGCCACCTCCACCCGACGCCATCGAGATGGCGCTCGGCCCGATGACTGCCAGCCGGCGCACCTCCGTCGTGTCGAGGGGGAGCAGACCATTGTTGGTGAGCAGCACGGTGCCGCCAACCGCCAGCTCGCGGGCGAGCGCCCGTCGGTCGGGATCGTCCTCTTCGCGCTCGGACATGCCGTCCCCGCCGCTGTCCAGCACGCCGGTCCGCTCGGCGAGGCGAAGGATCCGCCGCGCCTTCTCGTCGAGCACCGCCTCGTCGACGTCGCCCGCCTTCACCGCGTCGGCAAGGTGCGCACCGAACCAGTGGCCGGGCCCGGGCATCTCGATGTCGAGCCCGGCGGTGGCGGCGCCGACCGTGCTGTGCGTGCCGAACCAGTCGGATACGACGACACCGTCGAAGCCCCATTCGCGCTTGAGGATCTCCCCGAGCAGCCGCGGATGCTCACAGCAGAACGTGCCGTCGAAGCGGTTATAGGCGCCCATCACCGACCACACGCCCGCCTCCGCAACCGCCGCTTCGAATGGGGCGAGGTGGATCTCGCGCAGCGCACGATCATCGATGTCGACACTGATCGACATCCGTTCGTGCTCCTGGTCGTTGCACGCGAAGTGCTTGACGCAACACCCGACCCCATGCGCTTGCACGCCGTTGATGTACGCGACCGTGAGCCGCGAGGCGAGCCACGGGTCCTCGGCGAAGGACTCGAACGTGCGGCCTCCGAGCGGTGTCCGTGGGATGCAGACCGTTGGACCGAGCAGGAGATGGACGCCCTTCGACCTTGCCTCGGCGGCGAGCGCCGCACCGTATCGCTCGATGAGATCGACGTCCCACGTCGCACCGGTCGCCATGCCGCACGGGAACGACAGGGATCGCTTCACGCCGATGCGCTCGCCACGTACGCCGGACGGTCCATCGGACATCTTCAGCCGCCCGATGCCGAGCCGCTCGATGGGAGGGAGGTGCCACGTGTCGTCACCCATCGTGAGCGAGGCCTTCTCCTCCCGCGTGAGCTGAGCGAGGAGTTCTTCAACGCGAACGTCGGTCATGGCCGCTCAGTCTGTCCTACCGGCGGGGCACGGCACGCGTCCAGGTCTGGGTGAGGGCGTCGAGACGATTGGGTACTGTTCTCGCCGTGCCAGTCCTCGCCGACCTCGAGTGGTACGAGGTCCTCCTCCGGATCGGCGTCGCGGCCGCGCTCGGCGGGCTGATCGGGATCGAGCGAGAGCTCGACGGTCAGGACGCCGGCTTCCGCACTCATCTCCTTCTCGCCGTCGGTTCGGCCTTGTTCGCGTGTGCGTCCGTCGGTGGCTTCGACCGATTCCTCCAACCGAGCGCGGACACGAACGTCAACCTCGACGTCACCCGCATCGCGTCGTACATCGCGGCCGGCATCGGCTTCCTCGGAGGTGGGGCGATCATCAAGTCGGGCGGGGCGGTGAAGGGTCTCACCACAGCGGCGTCGATCTGGACCGTGGCGGCGATTGGTCTGGCCGCCGGCATCGGGTTCTGGAGTGGGGCCATCGCGACAACTGTCATCTCGCTCGTCGCCCTTGCCGGGCTGCGACCGTTCAGCCGGTGGCTGCGAACCAGGTCCAGGCGCCACGATTCCGTGAACCTCCAGGTCCGGCGCTCGGCAGACATCAGCGAGCTCGTGGGGCAACTGCAGCAACTCGGTGGCGCCACGCTGCGCGAACTGCACATCGGCGCCGGCGAGAACGACGATTCGCTGTTGATCGAAGTGCAGTTCTGGGCGCCGATGGACACGGGGCTCGCCGAGAGCTTGTTCGGTGAGCTCGCTCACCACCCTGACGTCGTCGAGCTTCACCTCCCCGGTTAGGCGGAGACGAGATCCGTAGCGATGGGGATTGTGATCTCGATCGCATCGAACGTGATCTCCACACCGAGTCCAGGGTCGAAGTAGGCGACGGTCGACGGTACGAGTTGCAGCGTCAGCGAATCTCCCGAGGCGAGGTGCTGGGCGATCGCCTCCAACCCGACCGTGACGGTGTGCTGCTCGCCGTCGAGCTGCAACCTGATCGGCGTGATCTGGTTGCCGACGACTACACCTCGTTCTTCGTCGACCAATTGGGCGAACACGTTGTGTGGGCCCGCACCGGCCGGCACCTGGCCGGAGTATTCGAGGTGGAGGCGAGGGATGCCGAGGGCGACACCTTCGACGTCGGCGGTCAGGTCCACCTCCAGCGCCCCGTCAACCACCGGCGCCGGGGTGAACGCGGCGACGAGTCCGCCGAGCCCCCCGTTGGGCCCGAGATCGGTGATCGGACCCGCCGTTACGTCGCTGTCGGTCATCAGCCGGCCGCTCCCGCGCCCGGAGAGGCGGGCCGTGCCCGGCACGGGGTAGTCGCCCGCTGTCCAACGTGAGCCGCCCTGGTCGACAGTTTCGAACCGTGGCCCGGTGTCGACGGTCGTGTCTCCGTCCAGGTAGCGCGCCAGCCAGTCGAACGTCGCCCGTGACTGCGCGTCGACGTCACCCGGCTCGGTGAGACAGACACCGTGGCCGCCGCAGAACCACAACATCTTCACGGGCACCCCGTTGCCGCGGATGATCCGATAGTTGACGATCGCCTCGTTGGGCGTGAACAGGGTGTCGACCGTTCCCTGCAGGAGCAGCGTCGGCACCCGGATCCGATCAACGAGCCTTCCGGGACCGCGACGGGCGAACCAGCGCTGGTCGGCCAGCCCGATCGTGCCGGTCTCCTGTCCGGACAGGTAGGCCCGCACCACGTGCGGATCGACGTCGTCGGGGCTCACCAGCGAGTTGAGGGCGCGCGACCATCCCGTCTTGGAGATCCCAGCCTTGTACAGCGACGTCTGCAGCGAATGCCAGGCGATCGTCGGCGTGATCACGTCGACGCGGCAGTCGATGGCGGCGAGGATCAGTTGGATCCCGCCGCCGTATGACCCACCGACCATTCCCGCCCGGGGGTCGCCGTCACGGTCGAGCGCGGCAGCAGGCTGCCGGGCGACCCAGTCGAGAAGGGCCTGTGCGTCGCGGCCCTCGAAGGCGGCTCCGTCGACGTGGGCGCGCCCGCCCGACTCGCCGAACCCGCGCGGATCCCAGGTGAGCACGTTGTATCCGTGCTCACGGAGCGGCTTGATCGTGACCGCGCCCGGAGGCGGGTCGGCGTCGGGGTTCGAGTCGCCGGGCTGCGACCAACCCGGACCCATGAGGATCGTCGGCCGCGGGTCGCCGGCTCCTGCGCCGTCGGCGGGGAACCAGTGGATACGGATCGGCGTCCCGTCGAAGGACGTCAACGTGTAATCCGACGGGCTGCCCGCCACCGGGTCAGCGCGCACGTCGGCGATCGTCGGCTCCTGAGCACACGCCGACGGCTGCCACTGCTCGTCGGCGCCCGGGTGCGAGACCGGTTTCCCGGGAGGCGTCATCGGTGGAGCGGTCGTTCCGGCGGCGGTCGTTGCCACCACCGTCGTCACCGGCGCGGAGGTCGTAGAGGCGGCGGGTGACGTCGCCGCTCCCGTGGTGGCAACCGTCGGAGACAGCGAGGCGGTGGTCGCCACGCTCGGCGACGCGGTCAGCTCAGCGGCACTGTCGTCGTCGCCGGAACACGCCGAGGCGGCGACGCTGGCCGCAACGGCCGCAGCGATGGCGATCGACCGCCTCGAGGGAGACACGCGATCACGGTAACTCAGGGGATGAGGGCGAAATCGTGCCCGGTCAACCAGTGCCGGCCGACCTCCTTGACCTCCGCCCACCTGGCATCGAGGCGGGCGCCTTCGGGATCCTCCTCGGTCGCCTGCCCCAGATCGGCCGGGGTCGGGCCGATCCGCTTGGCGAGCGGGGTGAGCGCCTCGACGTCGAACCCGAAGATCTCCGCAGCGTTGAGCCCGAGCATCCGCCGGGCCTCGTCGATCGGCATGTCGCCGAACGCAGTCTGCAGCCAGTGCCGGGTGTTCGGCCAGGTGCCCTCCGGGTGGGGGAAGTCGTTGCCCCAACAGATGTTGCCGACGCCGATCTCGTAGCGCATTCCCAACTCACGCTTCTTGGTGTTCGAGGCACCGATGTAGACGTTGCGATCGACGTATTCCGACGGCAGCAGGTTCACCTCGCCGAACGGGTTGGCACCGAGCTTCTCGGTGCCCTTCTGGCCGAGCATCAACCGGTCCCAGAACCACAGCATCGACGGCAGCCACCAGCAGCCTGCCTCGGTGACACCGAAGCGCAGGCCCGGGAAGCGCTCGAACACGCCCGACCAGAGCATGAACCACAGCGGGCGGGCCGGCCACCAGGTGACCTCTGAGACGTAGATTCCGAGGTGGTCGCCGAACTCCTCGCGGGGCGCCGGACCGGAGTGTGTGGCGACGGGCATCTCCAGTTCCTCGCACAGCGCCCACACGGGGTCGTACTTGACGTCGTGGTACGGGGTCTGGTTGACCCACATCGCCGGGATCATCACCCCACCGAGCCCGGACCCCTTCGCCCAGCGGATCTCGGCGAGCACCTTGTCGAGCTCGGCGGTGATCGGCACCAAGGCCATCCCCCGCCGGCGCTCGGGGCTGTCGGCGCACAGCTCGGCGAGCCACCGATTGTGGGCCATCGACCCGGCGAGCCCGAGCTCGGGGTCCATGTCGCCGGACAATCCGAGGCCGGCCCCGAACGGCACGCAGGTGCGGCTCTCGACCGCGTCGGCGTCGGGGAAGATGATCTCCCCGGCGACGCCATCGCCGTCGAGCTCCTTGTCCCGCTTGTCGGCTTCCCAGCCTCCGCGCAACGCCTCCTCGTGCTCCTCGAACCAATGCTTGGCGTAGTCCTCGTTGCGCACGCCGAGTCGCGTCATCGCCTCGAGCTGGGCATGGCGCTCGCTGAGGAAGTCGTCGAATGCGGCGTGGAACTTCGACTCGAGGTAGCCGCGGTACTGCTCGGTGGGCAGCCCGGCATGGGTATCGCTGGAAATGATGAGATAGGGCTCCACGTGTGCTCCTCAGCTGGGGACGTTCATCCTGGGACTCGGCGTAGGTAATCGGGGTTGGTGCGGGCGAGCATCGACTCGTAGCGGGCCCGCAACGACTCGTCCGTGCGGTCGCTGTCCGGCTGGATCCAGAATCGCTCGGCACGGATGGCGTCGACGACCTGGGCGGCGACGTGCTCCACCGGCGTGTACTCGGGCTCGATGCCGGCGGCCTTCATCTGCTCCTCGAGCATCTCCACGGTGGTGTATGGCGTCTGTCGCGGGCGTTGCTTGGCGAACCGCTCTGGTCGCGTCCGCCACGACTCGAAGATGCCGGTGCGGAGCATGTGCGGCCCGGGGAACAACACCGAGGCCGTGACCTTCGCTCCGGCGTCGGCGAGCTGGGCGTAGAGACACTCGGTGAGCGTGACGACCGCCCCCTTCGTGACGGCGTACTGGGGTGTCGTCGCCAGCGGCGACACTCCCCCGTTGCCCGAGGACGTGTTCACGACGTGGCCTTCGTCGCCACCGTCGAGCATCGCCGGCACGAAGGCGTTGATGCCGTGGATCACGCCCCACAGGTTGACTGCCATCGCCCATGCCCAGTCGTTGAGGTCGTGCTGCCACATCGGTCCTTCTGCACCGGCGCCGATGCCGGCGTTGTTGCACACGACGTGGATGCCGCCGTAGGCGCTGAGCGTGGCGTCGCGCAGCGCTTCCACCGAGCTCATGTCGGTGACGTCCGTGGGCACGCCGGTCACCTCGGCGCCGTCCTCGCTCATCAGCTTGACGACGGCGTCGAGCACGTCGGGCTGCACGTCGGCGAGCACCACCTTCATGCCCTCGGCGCAGAAGCGCTCGCCCATCGCCCGGCCGATGCCACCAGCGCCACCGGTGACAACGGCGACCTTTCCTGCCAGTTCCTTCATAGCGCCGCGCCTGAAGCTTGTCGACGTGGTCGCATCACTGGAGCTGGGTGAGACGCCAAAGCGAAGCGGAGGCGGCGAGCTCGGGAGGCGAGACGAGCTACCTCCGCCTGCCCCCACCCCCCGCCCTCTCGTTCCGAGTGCGAGTCGAGCTCTGCATGATCAGTCGGCAGCGCCGATGACGGACAGGTCGTCGTAGCGCTGGTGGACGTATGGCAGGACGTCGTCGGGTGAGACGGTGCCTTTGATCTCGCCGGACTGCACGCTGGAACGCTCGCCCGAGCTCGATCGACCGCACGTTGCGGACAGGGAGATCGGCCACCGGATCGAACGGCGAGTCGGTGAGCGTGACCTCGGCGTCGACCGCCCACAGCGAACGGGTCTTCTCTTCGCGGTGGCAGTAGACGAGCGCCGGGTCGTTGTCGAAGCCCTTCCCCGACGGGTCCATGAGGAACTTGAGGTAGAAGTCGGTTCGCCGCTGCGGGTCAGGCAGCTCGAGCTCGGCACCCCGCGTGCCGGCGATGTCGACGAAGCGCACACCCATCCGGGCGAACCAGCCGTGGACGCTGTCGCCGTCGAGGTCGAGACCGACCTCGCCGAGCTTCTTCGGTTCGCCGAAGGTCTCCCGCCCCCCGATCACCGCCTGCTCGGTGGTCATCGGCATCACGAGCGGGTAGTTGCCGACGTTTCCGTCGTGGGTCGCCTGGACGGCGAAGGTGCCTGCGCCGAACGGTGGACGGCCGCGGCCGATGTCGACGGTGGCCACGGAGATCCGCACGAGCGGGCTGTCGGACGGGGCGAGGAACGGCGGCAGGACCGCCGCGATCGCGTCGGGATCCGTCTCGTAGATGACCGTCAGGTTCGTCGACCAGACGTCGATGCTCGTCGCCTCGATCTCGCGGTTGCGCAGCTCGTCGGACGAGCGTGCTC
Source organism: uncultured Acidimicrobiia bacterium (assembly GCA_963830025.1). Taxonomy (GTDB): domain Bacteria; phylum Actinomycetota; class Acidimicrobiia; order Acidimicrobiales; family Ilumatobacteraceae; genus CAWHLC01. The sequence continues at coordinate 312,789 of CAWHLC010000013.1, read as the reverse complement.
CGTAGCGGATGCGTCCCATGTTGTTGATCCCCTCTTCCTCGAGTTCTCAGTTGGACAGGCCGGCGAGCGCCGGACACTTCTCGGCCGCCTTCGGCACCTCTCCTGGCGCGATCGGCGTGTCGATGCGGTCGACCGGCGGCCCGACCCGATCTCCGATCGGGCGCAGCACGTCGAGGTCGAATCCGTAGAGCTCCGCCGCGTTGTCGGCCGAGCAGCTTCTCCACCTCGTCGTGAGGCACGCCGGCGAACGCCTGGCGGAGGGCGAGCTCGGAGTGCGGGTAGCTGGCTTCACGGTGCGGGTAGTCGCAGCCCCACATGATCCGGTCGAGCCCCACCTGGTGACGAAGCGGAACCTCGGCCTGGCGCATGAAGCTGGCACCGATGTGGCACTGCCGGGCGAAGTACTCGCTTGGCTGGAGGGAGAGCTTCTCCATGACGGGTGCGCCCCAGATGTGCTCCTGCGAGCCGACTGCGGTACGCATCCGGTGGAAGAAGTAGTCGAGGCGCATCAGCTCGTCGGGCACCCACGCAGTGCCTTGTTCGGTGAACACGAACTGGAGGCTCGGGTGACGTTCCATGACGCCGCCGACGATGAGGTGGGTGAGCGCCCGGTGCGACCACCATGTGGTCTCCAGCAGGAACACGACCGAGCCCTCGTTGCTCGGGTCGGCCGGGGGGTTGGCACTTCCACCGTGGTGGTTGACGGGCATGTTCGACCTCGTCACAGACCTGCCACAACGGCTCGTACACCGGGTCGTAGAGCTGGGCCAGGCCGAGGCCGGGCGGCACTCCGGGGAGCAGCACTCCGCCGGTGAGACCCGGCTTCCTTTGCCCAGCGAACCTCCGCCACCGAAGCGTCGATGTCGTGCAGGCTGATCTGGGCGATGCCGGCCCGGCGACCGGGTGTCTCGGCGCAGAAGTCCACGAGCCAGCGATTGTGCGCCTGCAGTCCTGCCCAGCGGTGCTCGAGATCGCCGGCGTCCACAGCGGGCGGCTGCACGGTGAGCGAGGCCTTGGGAAAGAACGGTGGCACCGTGTTGGGGAACAGGACTTCGGCGACGATGCCGTCGGCCTCGAGCTCGGCGACGCGGCGCGACGAGTTCCAGTTGCGGTCGCCGTCGGGACCCGTCATGTCCTCGTAGGGGATCTCGTACTCGGCTGCCCACGCGTCGAAGTCGTCGTGATACGCAGCGTCGAGATACGGCCGGTAATCGAGCAGGTTGGCGCCGGCATGACCGTCGGCCGAGATCACCGTGTAGCGCTCGCGCGTTGTCTGCGGTCATGAGTCCCCCAGGATGCTTCCGGCACTTCGCTTGCATATCGCTCAGCGATACACTATGTTGCCAGGTGATACACCCATCCTGGTGGAGGATCAGATGGCTGTCAAGTCCGTACGCGCCGTCGCCAACGCGCTCGCTGTCGTCGAGGCGCTCGCCGCCCAGCCGGGCAACGGCGTGTCGGCGCTCGCCCGCGAGTTGTCGCTCGACAAGATGGCCGTACAGCGGATCCTCGTCACCCTTCACGAGTCGGGCTGGATCCGTGCCGTCGAGGGCGAGGTCGGCAGATGGGAGCTGGCGCCCCGCCTGGCCGGTCTCGGGCGGGGCGTGGCCAGCGACCTGCGCGCCCACGCCCGCTCCCACCTCGAGGCGCTCGCCAGGGCGACCGGTGAGACCGTACTGCTGTGGTCGGTCGACCAGCGTCGGGCGATCGTCGTCGACACGGTCGACAGCGATCAGGCGTTGCGGATGACGGTCCCCGTGGGGACGGAGGTGCCGATCCACAGCTCGGGACTCGGTCCGTACTTCGAGCCCGGCGCCGCGCTCGACGAGTTCTACGTGCTGTACGACACCTATCCCAACGCCGTCGGCGGTCGGTGTGCCAGTGGCGCAGCGCGGTGACGTCCCCAACGCCTCCATCACCGTCGTCGGACCCCGATCGCGGCTCAGCCGCCCGCGCCTCAACGCCATCGGTCGCGACCTCGTGCGGGTGGCGCACGTTCTCGAAGCAACCGCCTGAGATCGGGGGAGACGGCACGCTGGTCCACAGACTAACCCGGTTGCAGCCCGCGCTGCCCGCCAATACATTCACCCGTGTGGATGAATATTCGACTGCGACGCTCGATCGGGTCTTCTCGGCGGTATCCGACGGCACCCGCCGCGCCATCCTCGCCCGGCTGGCCGAGTCGGACGCTCGGGTGACGGACGTCGCCGCCGCGTTTCCGATCTCGCTCAACTCGACGTCCAAGCACATTCGAGTGCTCGAGGGCGCCGGGCTGGTGCGACGCACCGTCAGAGGGCGCGAGCACATGCTCAGGCTGGAGGCACGACCGCTGTCCGAGGCGGCGGAGTGGATCGACCACTACCGGAGGTTCTGGAACGATCAGCTCGCCTCGCTCGAGGCATTCGTCACCGGGCACGACGATATGGAGACGCCGTCGTGACGAGCGAGTACTCCGTCACCGTGCGGCGGGAGATCGCCGCCTCGGCCGAAGATCTCTTCGACGCCTGGTTGAATGCGGAGAGCCTCGCCTCGTGGTTCAAGCCAGCCGGCACTCAGGAGACTCGTGTCGAGACGGATCCGCGTGTGGGCGGGACGTTCTGCATCGTCATGGTCGAAGACGAATCCTCGATGGAGCACACCGGTACCTATCGCGAGATCGACCGTCCACGACGCCTCGTCTTCACATGGTCGTCGCCCGCGACCCGGTTCCGGGACTCGATCGTGACCGTGACCTTCGAAGCGTTGTCGAACGGTTCCACCGTGATCGAGATCCACCAGACCGGACTTCCGGACGAGGAAGCGCAGACCGGACACCACGCCGGATGGTCGGACATCCTGCGCGAGCTCTCCCGCATCACGGACGCCACCTGAAAGGAGACCAAAATGACCACCACCTCCCACCAGCTCGCCACCCGCGACGAATGGCTCGCGGCTCGCCTCGAACTGCTCGACGCCGAGAAGGAACTGACGCGCCGTAGCGACGAGTTGGCGCAGCGGCGGCGTGACCTTCCCTGGGTGCCCGTGGAGAAGGACTACCGGTTCACGACCGAAAACGGCGATGAATCGCTGCGGGATCTGTTCGGTGAGCGCTCGCAGCTGCTCGTCTATCACTTCATGTTCGATCCCGACTGGGACGAAGGATGTCCGAGTTGCTCGGCGGTCGTCGACGGCGTCGCCGGCAGCATCCCACATTTCGAGAACCACGACGTCGCCTTCGTCGTCGTGTCGCGCGCACCGCTCGACCAGATCGTCGCGTACAAGCGGCGCATGGGATGGGACTTCCGCTGGGTCTCATCGCTCGACGGCAGCTTCAACTACGACTACCACGCGACGATTGATCCCGCCGTGGCACCGGTTGAGTACAACTACAAGGACCAGGCCCAGCTCGAGGCGGAGAATGTCGCCTGGCGCGATTGGTCGGGCGAGCAACCCGGCATGAGCTCGTTCGCGCGCGATGGTGCTCAGGTGTTCCACACGTATTCCGCCTATGCCCGCGGCTTCGACGGACTGTGGACGATGTGGCAGTGGCTGGACCGGGCGCCGCTGGGCAGAAACGAGGGCGACCTGTCGTGGTTCCATCGGCACTACGAGTACCCGGCGAGCGCAGGCGGTCCGTCGTGATGCTCGGACATGTCGCGGGGATGCCAGTCGAGGAATGGGTGATGCCGATGATCGTCTCCGCCAGTGCGGTGCTCGTCGGCATTCGCGGCAAAGTTCATGTCGTCAAAGAGAGGAGTCCGCAATGAAGAAGCCCCCGATCGTGCCGCTGGACGAGTGGGAGGCAGCGCACCAGCAACTGCTCGTGAAGGAGAAGGAGTTGACGCGCGCCGGTGACGCGCTCGCCGCCGAGCGTCGGCGCATGCCGTGGCTCGCCGTGGAGAAGGAGTACACATTCGACGGGTCCGATGGCCAACTGAGCCTGCTCGACCTGTTCGACGGCCGCCGCCAGCTGATCGTCTACCGCGCCTTCCTCGAGCCGGGCGTGTCCGGCTGGCCCGAGCATGCCTGCATCGGCTGCTCGATGGTCGCCGACCAGATTGCCCACGTCGCCCATCTCAACGCCCGCGACACCACGCTTGCCTTCGCCTCGCGTGCGCCACAGGCGGACATCGAACGGGTCAAGGCGCGGATGGGCTGGGAGATGCCGTGGTACACGATGACCGACGACTTCGACGCCGACTTCGGTGTGGACGAGTGGCACGGCACGAACGCCTTCATCCGCGACGGCGACAGTGTGTTCCGCACTTACTTCATCAACGGCCGCGGCGACGAAGCGATGGGGAGCACCTGGAGCTACCTCGACATCACGGCGCTCGGACGCCAGGAGGACTGGGAGGACTCGCCGGACGGCTACCCCCAGACCGCCCCGTACGAGTGGTGGATCTGGCACGACGAACCAGGCCGCTGACCCAGGCGCTCATGCACTCCTCAAGCGCGGCTCAAGAACGTCATGGTCTGCTGTTGATCCTTTAGAAAATATAAACAGCAGTGAGCAACCAGCCCTCAGCGGCGTTCGAGCTCGTGGGTGCGTGACGCTCGGACACCCCTTCCGAGCGTCCTCCACACCCACCGTGAGTGGTCTCTGATCCCGTCCAGATCCGCTCACCTCGCCTGAAGTGGATGAGCAACCCGTGCACAGGGGCTCATCCACTTCAGCGCGTCCCGGCTCCAGAGGGTCGAGCTCATGACATCGCCAACTGAGTGATCCACGCCCGCCGGTGCTAGTTTCTGACGGTCCGTCAGATTCGGCACAGAGGAGAATCGTCAGTGGTAGCAACGCTGGAGGGCAAGGTCGTCGCCGTGACCGGTGGTGGTCGCGGCATCGGAAGGGCCATCGCCCTCGCCGCCGCCGAGGCGGGTGCCAGGATCGTGGTCGCCGACTACGGCGTCAGCATGGACGGCGTCCGAGCCCACCAGTGAGGTCGCCGACGAGGTCGTCACCGAGATCGAGAAGAACGGCGGCGAAGCGATCGCCGTCGCCGAGCGACGTGTCCACGATGGCGGGCGGGCAGTCGGTGATCGACGCTGCGGTGGACGCATGGGGACGCATCGACGGCGCCGTCTGCGTCGCCGGGATCCTGCGCGAGCGGATGCTGTTCAACATGTCCGAGGACGAGTTCGACGACGTCGTGCGCGTCCACCTCAAGGGCACGTTCACGATCTTCCGCGCCGCCTCGGCGGTGATGCGCAAGCAGGACGGCGGCGGCAGCGCTCATCGGCTTCACGTCCGGCGTGTGGGCGCTTGGGCTCCACCGCGCAGGCCAACTACGCCGCAGCCAAGGGTGGCATCGTCAGCCTCACGTACGCCGCGGCGCTCGGGCTCGAGCGCTACGGCGTGCGCGCCAACTGCGATCGCTCCCGTCGCCCGCACCCGGATGAGCGCCAACGTGCCGATGCAGCTCGCCGAGAACGGCGACCCCGAGGACGTCGCCCCGATGGCCGTCTACCTGCTCTCCGACGACGTCGAAGGAGATCACCGGACAGGTGTACACGGTCGTCGGCAACAAGATCGCCGTCTGGAGCCAGCCGTCGCGAGCAGCGCGTCGATGTACGGCGACGGTCGCTGGACGCCAGAGCAGATCGCCGAGCGACTGCCCGTCGACTGTGGGCACCGAGCGACTCCCCCTGCTCGAGAAGGTGAAGGAGATGCGCGCAGCGGCAACGTCCGGGGAGAGGCCGAACACTAATGGCTGGTAGCCGTCGACGTGGCTGACGTTCTCCTGGACACCGACCTCGACGCGTTCCGCGCCGAACGTCCGGCACTGGCTCGCCGACACGTCGATCGGCGACGTTCGCCGAGCTGCGCGGTCGCGGTGGACCTGGCGACGAGGACTTCGGATTCGACGTCCGAGTCGACTGGGAGCAGCTGCTCGGCCGAGCCGGCTGGATCGGGCTCGGCTGGCCGGTCGAGCCACGGCGGACGCGGTGCCAGCGTGGCGCAGCAGATCGTGTTCGCCGAGGAGTATGCGCGGGCTCAGGCGCCCGCCCGGGTCAACCACATGGGTGAGCACCTGCTCGCGCCGACGCTGATCGAGTACGGCACCGAGATGCAGCAGAAGCGATTCCTGCCCGGAATCCTCGACGGCACCGAACGGTGGTGCCAGGGCTACAGCGAACCGGACGCCGGCAGCGACCTCGCCAACGTCAAGCCACGCGTGCGGTGCTCGACGGCGATCGAGTGGGTGATCAACGGGCAGAAGGTGTGGACGTCGCTCGCCCACGTGAGCCACTGGTGCTTCGTCATCGCCCGGACCGAACCGGGCTCGCAACGGCACAGCGGCTCTGAGCTTCCTTCTCGTGCCGATGGACCAGCCCGGCGTCGAGACTCGTCAGATCGTGCAGATCACCGGCGGCGGCGAGTTCAACGAGACCTTCTTCACCGACGCCGTCACCGAGGCGGACCTGCTCGTCGGCGAGCCGGGCGACGGCTGGCGCGTGGCGATGGGCCTGCTCGGGTTCGAGCGAGGCATCTCCACGCTCGCCCAGCAGGTCGGCTTCGCCCGCGAGCTGGCGGACACGATCGATCTCGCCAGGCGCTACGGCCTCGCCGACGATCCGGTCGTGCGGCAGCGGCTGGCCCGCGCCCACATCGGGTTGCGCCTGATGCGATGGAACGCCGCCCGGTCGATGTCGAGCGCCGGCGTGCCCGGGCCCGAGGCGAGCATCTCCAAGCTGTTCTGGGGCACCTGGCACCGCGACCTCGGCGAGCTGATGGTCGATCTCGTGCGCGAGCGGATGCCACGGTCGCCGGAGCACCGACGGAGCGCTGACGCTCGAGCAGAACTGTTCCTCTTCACCCGGGCGGACACGATCTACGGTGGCTCCAACGAGATCCAGCGCAACGTCCTCGGCGAGCGTGTGCTCGGTCTGCCCAAGGAGCCGTAAGGAGCGACGATGACGCAGCCACCCCCACCGGTGCCGGGGCACGGCCTGCTCGACGGCAAGCGGGTCGTGATCACGGCCGCCGCCGGCTCGGGCATCGGTTCGGCGGCCGCACGGCGTTGCCTCGAGGAAGGGGCGCGAGTCGATGATCTCCGACCGGCACGAACGCCGCCTCGCCGAGACCGCGGCTGAGCTGGGCGTGACGGCGCTCGTGTGCGACGTGACCGACGAGGAAAGCGTGCAGGCGTTGATCTCTGGCGCTGCCGGTGAGCTCGGCGGGATCGACGTGCTCATCAACAACGCCGGTCTCGGGGGCACGGCCGAAGCTGCACGAGATGACCGACGAGCAATGGTCGATGGTGCTCGACGTGACGCTCAACGGGACGTTCCGCGTGACCCGCGCCGCGCTGCGGCTCATGTACGAACAAGGATCGGGCGTGATCGTCAACAACGCGTCCGTGCTCGGCTGGCGCGCCCAGGAGGGTCAGGCGCACTACGCCGCGGCCAAGGCCGGCGTGATGGCGCTCACTCGCTGCGCAGCGATCGAGGCCGCGCGGCGCGGCGTCCGTGTCAACGCCGTCGCCCCGTCGTTGGCGATGCACGCCAACCTCGCCAAGGACCACGTCCGACGAGCTGCTCGCCGAGCTGACCGAGCGCGAGGCGTTTGGCCGCGCCGCCGAGCCGTGGGAGGTGGCAAACGTGATGGTGTTCCTCGCCAGCGACTATTCGTCGTACATGACCGGCGAAACCGTGAGCGTGTCCAGCCAGCGCGCCTAGGCCGACAAGAATTTCGTGTCGGGGCGCCGGGGGCAGAAGGCTACTCTGAGTAGCCATGGTGAAGTCCTTCTCCCGGATTCGTCGCGTCCCGCTCGTTGCGGCGATCGCGCTGGCGGCGTCGGCACTGTCGCTCGGTGTGACGAGCGCGGCCTCGTCGACGGGAACTGAACAGGTCTCGCCGGGCGCGGCGCCGGCGACGACGCAGACCCACTCCGAGCGGCAATGGGCGGTTGGTCGCCGCGAGTTCACCTTCGTCGACCACTCGCGCCCGACACAGGCTGACCCCAACCGCAGCTTGCCGGCGAAGCCCAGCCGGACGCTGCCGGTGCGACTGCTCTATCCGGCGAAGGGCGATCCGTCCCTGCCGGTCACCAACAGCGCTCCGGCGGCCGACGGCGCCCGACCGCTGATCGTCTTCTCCCACGGGTTCACGGCCAACGGTCCGACGTATGAAGCGATGGTTCTCAACTGGGTGCGGAGCGGCTACACCGTCGCGCTGCCGACATTCCCGCTGACGAGTGGCGCCAACGCCCTGCTCGCCGATTACATCAACCAGCCGGAGGACGTCACCTTCGTCATCAACTCGGTGCTGAAGTTGAACCGCACGCAGGGTCACCCGCTGTACCACCGCATCAACGGCACGAAGTTGATCGCCGCCGGTCACTCGCTCGGCGCGATCACCACCTACGGCGTCGCCTACCACAGCGGTGTGCGTGACCCCCGCATCGACGCGGCGATCCCGTTGTCGGGTGCTCAACTTCCGTTCCCCGGCGGGAACTACAACTCACGGCCGCCGATCCCGCTGTTCCTCGGTCACGGCGTGCTGGACGGGACGCTGGGCGTCGGCCTGTCGGACGGCATGTTCAACGACGCCACTGGGCCGGTCTCATACCTGCGTTTGAACAACGCCGGCCACACCGACTTGTTCTTCGGCGCCGAGGGCGCCCTGCTCAACGAGGGAGTGCTGTCGTTCCTCGACGAACACATCCGCGGCATCCCCGGATCGCAGATCAACATCGCCAACTTCGTGGCGTTCACCGGCCTCGGAGAGTGGCGCCAGCGCTGACAGAGGTCAGGCCGGCGCCACTGCTACCGAGCTAGAAACGCCGGATCAGCCCGTGCCCGCGCCGTCGATGCGAAGCAGCCGGCCCGACGTGAACACGCCGTCGGTGACGAACACCTTGCCGAAGCGGACGACGATTCCGCCCGGCTGGGACAGCTTGCCGGGAACGAGCTCACGTCGCCGGTCGACGTGCTGGATGCCGTTGCCCTGTGAGTTCTTCCTCACTTCGAGCAACACGGCATCCGGGAACTCACCCGTCTCGAGTCCCGCCTCGAATGCGAACACGCCGTCCTTGGCGAGCTCGTAGACATAGAGGCGACCATCGGACTTGTTGAAGGCGATGTCCTGGATCGCAGTGAAGCGGTTGGCGTAGAGGCTGCACTTGCCGGTGGGGTCAGGCTCCCTCACCGAGCACCACGCACCATTGGCGTTCGGAGCGATCCGCCAGACGTTCGACGTGCCCGGGCGGAACGGGAAGCCCTTCAGCTCGCCGACATAGATCGCCCCGTCGGGCCCGATCGTCACGGATGTCGGCACAGCTTCGGCGAGCAGGCGCGGCGGCAGCGGCCCGACCTCGGGCGGCGCCTGATCGGTCTTGATCGACTGCAGGTCGAAGCGAGCGACCGTGCGAGCGTGCCCGTCAGGGGTTACCCGGATGATGTCGTTGCCGGCGGCGTCAGCGATCAGTGCATCGCCGTTGCGCATCACGGTCAGCCCGTACGGGTTCGACTCGATCGGGTTCGGCGGATCATCGTGATCGACCGGATCTGGGTCACCCGCCTGGTAGTCGGCGATGTTGAGCACGTCGACGACCGTGCCGTCAGCGAGCTGGTGGAACAGATGGCCTTCGTCGTTCTCGTCGGGGCCGATGCCCCACCCCGTGCCGTCCTTGGGACTGACCGCCACGTCGGTGAGATTGACCGGATCGGTCACCTCTACGACAGTGCCCTTGTCAGGTCCGTGCATGATGTAGACCAACACCGGCCCGGGCGGACCGAAAGCCCCCTGGCCGATGACCAGGTCCTTCTCCGCGTCGAGAGCGAGGCCTTTCGGAGAGTTCAGATCCCGTAACAGGACCTTGACCGATTGCCGCCCGTGGGCCGTCGTGATCGACGCCGTGCTCAGCGCGAGCAGCGTTGCTGCTCCGCAGAACGCGGCGGCCTTACGTATGTGGTTCATTGTGAAGCCCTTCCCCGTCTGTTATCTGATGCGCCCCGAAGCCTGAGCCTTTCACGTGACGCGACCCATTGTCCAGGTTTGTGTAACGAAATGGTGTCGGGCTCCGGACGGTCGCGTTTCGTCGCCGCGCCGGCGTCAGCTCAGGGCACGGAGGAAGGCTGGACGATCGCCGCCACCGTCGATGACGAGGTCGGCGCCCGTGATGTACGACGCCGCAGGCGACGTGAGGAAGATGCAGGCGGCGGCGATGTCATCCGGCGTCGCCATGCGGCCCACCGGGATCGTCGCCTCGATGCGGGCGACGCCCTCCACTCCGCCGTAGTGCTCGTCGGAGGCCGGTGTGCGAACCATCCCGCTCGTCACGGCGTTGACGCGCACCCCCGGCGCCCACTCCTGTCCGGCTGTCCGCGTGTAGCTGAGCAGTCCGGCCTTCGCCGCCGCGTAGGCGGCGGAGGTCGGAGCAGGTCGGTGGGCGGCGACGCTGCAGATGTTGACGATCGAGCCGCCGGTGGCGCCGTCGGCCGTCATGTGGTGGTGCGCCCGCTGGCTGACGTAGATGGCCGCCAACAAGTTGAGCGCCACGATGCGTTCGGTGAAGTTCGGTGACGCCGTCGCCGTGTCGGCCGCAGGCGCTCCCCCGGCGTTGTTGATCACGACGTCGAGACCACCGAGCGCCTCCGCCACCTCGTCGACGATGGCAAAGGCCGCCGTCACCGTCACGCAGGTCGCCGGCGACGAACGCCCACGACGACGGCAAGTCGTCGACCGGCTTGCGGGCGCACACGGCGATGTGAGCACCGGCTCGGTCGAACGCCTCGGCAATTCCCCGGCCGATGCCGCGAGTGCCACCGGTGACGAGCACGCGGGCTCCGGCGAGATGTTCGATCGTCGGCGGAGGCGTCGTCGCGTCGCTCACGGCGGCAACTCTACTCAGCGGTTCAGCCGAATCTGACGCCGCGTCAGAAAGCTGATACCTTCCCCAACGTGCCAATCGAAACGTACGCCGGAGGCGACGTGCCCGAGGGCATCGTCGAAGTCGTGATGAACGCGCCGCCGGTCAACGCGCTCACGGTGGCGGAGTGGTTCGAGCTCGCCGAGGCCGTCCGCGCCACCGGCGCGGACAGCGCCACTCGAGCGGTCATCCTGCGCGCCGAAGGTAAGGGGTTCAACGCCGGGGTCGACATCAAGGAGATGCAGAACACCGCTGGCTTCGACGCCCTCGTCGGCGCCAACCGCGGGTGCTTCGCCGCCTTCGCTGCGGTGTACGACTGCCCCGTCCCGGTGATCGCCGCCATCGCCGGGTTCTGCGTCGGTGGTGGGATCGGGCTCGCCGGCAACAGTGACGTCATCGTTGCCAGCGACGACGCCTACTTCGGTCTCCCCGAAGTCGACCGCGGCGCGCTCGGTGCGGCCACCCACCTGGCGCGGCTGGTGCCGCAGCACAAGATGCGGGCGATGGTGTACACGTCGGAGACGGCGACAGCAGCGGAGCTGGCGGCGTGGGGATCGGTGCTGAAGGTCGTCCCCCGTGACGAACTCCTGGCCACGGCGCGCGAGGTCGCATCGGTGATCGCGTCGAAGTCACCGACGGTCATCCGCGCCGCCAAGGAGAGCCTCAACGGCATCGACCTGTGGGACGTGAAGCGGAGCTACCGCTACGAGCAGGGCTTCACGTTCGAGCTCAACCTCACCGGCGTCAGTGACCAACTCCGCGACGACTTCGCCGGCACCGACAAGGCCGAGCAGTCCGGAACATCGAGCAGTAGCGACGAGCCATGAGCGAAGCACGCATCAAGCGGACGACCGAGGACGAGGCCATCGCCACGCTGGCTGACGGCATGACCATCGGCATCGGCGGCTGGGGCAGCCGGCGCAAGCCGATGAGCCTCGTTCGTGCACTGCTGCGCTCGCCGCTGTCCGATTTGACGATCGTCTCCTACGGCGGGCCGGACGTGGGCCTGCTGTGCGCCGCCGGCAAGGTACGCAAGCTCGTCTACGGATTCGTGTCCCTCGACTCGATCCCGCTCGAACCCCACTTCCGTGCGGCGCGCCAGAACGGCACGATCCCGGAGTGCGTCGAGTACGACGAAGGAATGCTGCAGTGGGCGTTGTACGCGGCGTCGTTGCGGCTGCCGTTCCTGCCCACCCGCTCCGGTCTCGGCAGCGGGGTGATGGACGTCAACCCCACATTGCGCACGGTGACCTCGCCGTACGGCGACGGCGAGGAGCTGCTCGCCGTCCCCGCGCTCCCCCTCGACGCAGCGTTCGTGCACATGAACCGCGCCGACGAGCGGGGCAACGCCCAGTTCCTCGGGCCCGACCTCTACTTCGACGACCTCTTCCTGTCCGCCGTGCGCACCTGGGCGGCGCTTCGTGTCGTGCGAGCTGGTCGTGCCCACCGAGCAGCTGCTCGACGAAGGCTCGTTCCACACGCTGGCGATCAACCGCTCGATGGTCGACGGTGTGATCGAGGCGCCCAACGGCGCGCACTTCACGTCGTGCGAGCCCGACTACCGCCGCGACGAGGCGTTCCAGAAGCGCTACGTCACCGCGGCCGGCGACGAAGACGCGTGGAAGCGATTCGTCGACACCTACCTGGCCGGATCGGAAGCGGACTATCAGGAGGCGATCCGTGAGCACTGACACGACGCACGTGGCGCTCGCCGACGTGGTCGCCGTGGCATGTGCCGAAGCGTTCCGCGGCGACGGGGAGATCTTCGCCTCGGGCATGGGCGTGATGCCGATGTTGGGGGCGCGACTCGCCCGGGCGACGTTCGAGCCCGACCTGCTCGTGAGCGACGGCGAGGCCTTCTTCGTGTCCGGCGATCTGCCGATCGGCGGCACCGAGAAGCTCGTCGAGGGGTACATCCCGTTCCGTCGTGTCTTCGACACGCTGTGGGGCGGCCGCCGCCACGTGATGATGGGCGCGTCGCAGATGGATCGCTTCGGGAACACGAACATCTCCAACATCGGGGACTGGCGCCAGCCGAAGTCGCAGCTGCTCGGCGTGCGCGGTGGCCCCGGCAACACGATCAACCACGCCACCAGCTTCTGGATCCCGCGGCACTACCAGCGCGTGTTCACGGAAACGGTCGACATGGTGTCGGGGCTCGGCTACGACCGCGCGGCGACGCTCTCCACCTGGGTGCGCGAGCACCACCGTCTGCCTCGCGTGGTCACCAACCTCGCCGTGCTCGACTTCGAGACGCCCGACCACTCGATGCGCCTCGTCAGCGTGCATCCCGGCGTGACCGTCGACGACGTCATCGAGAACACGGGCTTCGAGCTCACCATCGGCGACGTTCGCCGAGTCGCGCCCACCGACGCCGGAGGAAACGGAGGCCATCGAGCGGCTCGATCCGGACGGATTGCGCCATCGCGAGGTGCCCGCGGCGTGAGCATCCCGTCCCGCCTGCACACGCCGCTGTGCGATCTCGTCGGCATCGACGTCCCGATCGTGCAGACCGGCATGGGCTGGGTCGCCGGCGTCAACCTGGTATCGGCGACGGCGAACGCCGGCGCCCTCGGCATCCTCGCCAGCGCCACGATGGATCTGTCCCAGCTGAGCGACGCCATCGCACGGGGTCAAGCGGAACACCGCTCGACCGTTCGGGGTCAACCTGCGCGCCGACGCAGGCGACATCGACGCCCGCGTCGACCTGATGATCGACGAAGGGGTCAAGGTCGCCAGCTTCGCCCAGGCACCGAAGCCGGAGCTGATCGGCCGCCTGCGCGATGCGGGACTCGTCGTCATCCCGTCGATCGGCGCCAAGCGCCACGCCGAGAAGGTGATCGACTGGGGTGTCGACGCCGTGCTCGTCCAAGGCGGCGAGGGCGGCGGCCATACCGGACCCGTGGCGACCACGCTCCTGCTCCCCCAGGTTGTCGACGCTGTCGCCGGACGGGTGCCCGTCATCGCCGCCGGAGGCTTCTTCGACGGCCGAGGCCTCGTCGCTGCGCTCGCCTACGGCGCCGCCGGCGTGGCGATGGGCACTCGGTTCCTCCTCACCAGTGATTCGCGGGTGCCACAGGCCGTCAAGGACTTCTACCTCGGCAAGGCCGTCACCGACACGATCGTGTCGACCGAGGTCGACGGCGTACCCCATCGCGTGCTGCGCACCGAACTGGTGGACAAGCTCGAGTCAGGCGGCCGCATCCGCTCACTGCCCGGAGCCGTCGCCAACGCGTGGCGGTTCCGCTCGATGACGGGTCTCGGGTTCCGGGAGATGCTCGACGAGGGCATGGCGATGAAGAAGGCGATGGACCTGTCGTGGTCGCAGATGGTGATGGCCGCCAACTCGGCGATGCTGACCAAGGCGACACTGGTCGACGGACGGCTCGACTCGGGTGTGATGCCAACGGGCCAGGTGGTCGGCGTCATCGACGACCTGCCGACGTGCCAGGAGCTCATCGACCGCATCGTGGCCGAGGCGGCGAAGGTGCTCGAGGATCTTTCCGGGAACGCGTCATGACCACTGTCCTCGACGGTCCGGACGAGCTCCGCGCCGCGGCTGGAACGCACCTCGGCGTGAGCGACTGGCTGACGATCGACCAGGATCGGATCAACCTGTTCGCCGACGCGACCGGCGACCATCAATGGATCCACGTCGACGTGGAACGGGCGACGGCAGGACCGTTCGGGGCGCCGATCGCCCACGGCAACCTCTCCCTCGCCCTCTCCAACCTCTTCCTTCCCCAGATCGTCGAGGTGCGTGGATTCGAGGCCGGCGTGAACTATGGCGTCGACCGCGTTCGCTATCCCTCGCCCGTCCCGGTGGGCAGCGCGCTGCGCGGCAGCGCCGACCTCGTCGAGGTCACCGACGTTCCCGGCGGACTCCAGACGGTGATGCGCGTCACGATCCAGATCCGCGGTGACGACGGTGAGCCCGCCGCCAAGCCAGCCTGCGTGATCGATGCTCTCAGCCGCTGGCTCGGGCCCGCCTGAGGTCACCTCGAAGGCTGCGGCAGGTTTGGTTCACCCCTGCGGTTGGCCGATGTTGACCATCCAGTCGATCCCGAACTTGTCGGAACACATGCCGAACTCGTCTCCCCACATCTGCTTCTCGAGGGGCATCGTCACGGTGCCACCCGCCGACAACTTCTCCCAGTAGCCGCGGAGCTCTTCGGCGTCGTCACCGCTCAGGCTGACCGACATCGTGTTGCCCGGCTGGTGATCCATCCCGGGAGGGACGTCGGCGCCCATCACGGTGTACCCCGACGGCGTCTCCAGCATCCCGTGCATGATGTTGTCCGCCTCGGGAGTGTCGGGCGAGCCGTACTCTCCGAAGGTGTTCAGCGACAGGTCGCCACCGAACACCGACTGGTAGAACTCCAACGCCTGCCGGGCCGTGCCGTTGAAGCTGATGTACGGATTGAGTCGAGAAGACATCACACCCTCCTTGTCATCACACGGATGACTAGCGAACTTGGTCCTGCCCCGACACGGAGCGGGACCGTGCGTGACACCCCGTGTCTAGCGTCTTCGCTGTCCCGCCCGGCGCCGGATTTCCTGCGGGACCTGGCTGATCGGGCGTTGTGTCGCCGATCTCGGCGGCGACCGCAGGCGGGATCAGCGTGCCTCGGCGAGAGCCGCGGCCACGCGGTCGACGCGTGCCGAACAGCGACCCAGTTGCTGCGTCGCAGCATCGAAGGCCGACGTGTCCGGCCTGTCGTTCGCGCGCGCATGCGCCGCGAGCCGGCGCAGCTCCTCCCCGGCCGTGTTGTAGGCGGCGCGACACATGCGGACGGTGTCCACGTACGTCCGTCCGAGCGGCGCCCTCCGGGACAGGGGGTTCTCGTTCGCTCGCACGATCATCCGGTGCAGCACCGCGCCGCCGTCGGAGTAATGGGTCGCCGCGGCGCGAAGGTGCGCCCGGGCGAGAGCAAATGCCGCGTCGCTGGCATGTTGCGAGACGGTGTTCCAGCGGCGGTCATCGGAGGAGGCGAACGACGCGAACCGCTTGTCGAGTTGCCGTGCCTTGGGCGTCGTGGGTGGCGGTCGAGGAGTCGTCGTCGTTGTCGTCGACGGCGGTGACGTAGGAGGCGGTGCGCTCGTCGTGGTGGGCGGTGACGTCGACGTCGTGGTCGGACCGACGGTGTTGCGGGGAGGCGCGGTCGACACCGGCGCGGTGGAAGCCGGCGCGGTCGTCGCCGGCACCGGCACGGCCGAAGTCGTCGTCGCCGAACGTGCGATGGTCGTCACTGTGCCTGCGTCGTCCGGCTGCAGGAATGTGACGTCGCCGGCCGTGCTGTCATCTCCGGAGCAACCCGCATGCACACCGACACTGAGAGCGGCGAGCCCGCCCACCAGAATCTGGGTGCATTTCATTGGGTTCCCCTCGTGTTGTCCTGATGTCCGTCGTGGACTTGTGTCGGGGGACAACGGGGGTATACCCATTCTCGCGCCAGAGTTACGCCACGTGAAGTCGCCAACGGCGCTCGCCCGGCTCACACGTCCCACATGACGGGCAGCTCGGCGATGCCACGCACGAACGACGAGTGGCTGTACCGAGGCACGAAGTCGGGGTCGGCGAGCCGCAGATTGGGCAGACGGGTGAGCAGCTCCCGATAGATCGCGGTCAGCTCGAGCCGGGCCAACGGCGCACCGAGACAGAGGTGCGGACCGAATCCGAACGCCAGGTGCGGATTCGGGTCGCGGGTCACGTCGAACGTGAACGGATGGTCGAACACGTCCTCGTCGCGGTTCACCGAGACGTAGGCGAGCAGGACCTGGTCGCCCGCTGGGATCGTCACGCCGCGAACCTCGGCATCCTCGAGCAGCGTGCGGTTCATGTTGACCAGCGGCGTGACCCAACGAAGGCACTCCTCGACGACGCTGGAGAGGTCGTCGAGCCGATCACGGGCGAGTGCGAGCTGATCGGGGTTGGACAGGAGCGCGTGAACGCCGCCGGTGATCACGTTGCGCGTCGTCTCGTTGCCACCGACGAGCAACAGCAGTGTGTTCCCGACGAGCCGCGCCTGGTCGATCGGTTCGCCGTCGATGTCCGCCGTCACGAGCTGCGACATCAGGTCATCACGTGGGTTCTCTCGCCGGTCCTGCAGGATCGGTGAGATGTACTCGGTGAAGTCGACGAATGCCGTCACTACCTCGTCGGTGACGTTCTCGAGCCCGTCGGCGCCCGTGATCATCTGATCGCTCCAGTGCTGAAGACGCTCGTAGTCCTCGGCCACCGCGCCCAGCAACTCGCCGATCAACGTCATCGGGAGGTGACGCGAGATGTCGGCGACGAGGTCGCACTCGCCTCGCTTGTACACGTCGTCGACGAGCGCCGTCGCCACGGCCCGCACGTGTTCGTCGTAGGCCGCCATCTGGCGGCGGGTGAAGCCACCCGACACGACCCGTCGCTCGGCACCGTGCAACGGATCGTCGGCGTCGATCATGCTCGACGCTTGTGGCGTCCGCGGCCGCGATCCGTCGGCGTTGGAGAACACCCGCGGTGTGCGCTCGGCGACCTTGACGTCGTCGTACCTGGTGAGCGCCCACATGCCGGACGGGTCGCGATACACCGGCTCGTTCGCCCGCAGCCAGGCGTAGAACCCGTCCACGTCGCCCGTGGCGTACAGATCGCGATCGAGCAACAACTGGCTGCGCGGGTCGGCGGGCGGCGAAACGGTCATGCGATTACTCCATCGGCGCGAAGACGCTGGACGAGCTCGACGGCCAACCCGAGCTCGTGGACGAGGACCTCGTCGGTGTGCTCGCCGAGTGTCGGAGGACGCCACTCGGGGCCCTCCGCGACGCGAGACATCTTGATCGGGTTGCCGGGGATGATCACCGGCTCGTCGACCCCGTCGTCGCGCGGTGAGCTCGACGATCATGTCGCGTCCGGCGAGATGCGGATCGGCGATCACCTGCTCGGCGGTGAGCAGTGGGCCGGCGGCGAGCCCGGCAGCGGCGAGCGCATGGCAGGCATCCACGTTGCTACGTCCCGCCGCCCAGCCGTTCACTGCGTCGCGGATCACGTCGATGTGCTTCCGCCAGCCGGCGCGGGTGGAGAAGCGCTCGTCGTCCAGCCATTCGGGACGCCCGACGAGGTTGGCCAGCCGGGCGAACTCGTGCTCCCGGTTGACCTGCAGCACGAACCAACCACCGTCGGCCTGGAAGCCGTCGAGGATGACGTTCGGCGGCTCGGCACCGCCCGCTCGTTCGCCCATCGACCAGAAGTTCACGACGACGTCGGCGAACGCCACCATCGAGTCGAACATGGCGACGTCGATGCGTTGACCCTCACCGGTCAGGTCGCGGTGGCGCAACGCAGCGAGCATGCCGATGACGCCGAACAACGCCGTCCCGATGTCACCCAGCGCTCCCGACGGGTTCACGGTGGGCGGCCCGTCGAGCGGACGTTTCCACTCGTACATGCCGGACATCGCCTCGGCAACCGTCGCGTATGCCGGCCACGACTCGTAGGGGCTGTCGGTCGTGTTGCCGAATCCGCTGATCGACGCGTAGATGACCGTCGGGTGGACCGCGGCGACGTCGTCGTAGCCGAGTCCCATCCGGGTGAGCGCACCGCCCTTGAAGTTCTCGCAGAGGATGTCGAACTTCGGCACGAGGTCGAGCACGAGTTGCCGTCCGGCGGGCCGCTTCAGATCGATCGCGATGCTGCGCTTGTCGAGGTTGTTGCGCACGAACGTGGCGCCTGCGGGTCGCCCGGCGGGGTCGATCAGCGTGGGCACCGACGTGCGACCCAGGTCGCCCGTCGCAGGATGCTCGACCTTGACGACGTCGGCGCCGAGGCGGGCGAGAAGTTGGGTGGCGAACGGCAGCGCCTGCATCTGTTCCAGCGTGAGGATGCGTACTCCGTCGAGCGGCTTGCCGTACCGCGCCGCACCGGTGTTGCGCACCTCACCCACCTTCATCTGACCACGGTACAACAAACGGTCGTTCAAATCTGACGGGGTGTCAGATTCTCGGATACAGTCCTCGCATGCGCGGAATCACCGGCTGGGCGACGTATCTGCCGCACTGGCGACTCGACCGCTCGTCGATCGGCGCCTTCGTCGGCAAGGGCGGCGGACGCGGCACGCGCGCAGTAGCCAGCTACGACGAGGACCCGGTGACTCTGGGCGTCGCCGCGGCCCGCCTCCTCGATCCGGTTCCGTCACCGGACGCGCTCTGGTTCGCCACCACTGCTCCGCCGTACGTGGAGAAGACGAACGCCACGATCGTCCATGCCGCGCTCCGCCTCGACGACTCCGTCGGCGCATTCGACGCCGGCGCAAGCCCACGCTCCGCAGTCGGCGCCCTCTTCATGTCGGCGCGATCGAACACACCGGTGATGGTCGTTGCCGCCGACGTACGCACCGGCCTCCCCGGATCCGCCGACGAGGCGGAATCGGGCGACGGTGCGGCGACCGTACTGTTCGGCGACGACGCCGACGCAACCCTGACGAGCTCGTGAGCGGGAGTCGCACTGTGCTCGCCGAGGTCCTCGCCACGGTCAGCGCCAGCGCCGAGTTCGTCGACCGGTGGCGCACGCCGGGCGACATGCGCTCGAAGTCGTGGGACGACAAGTTCGCCAGTGTCACCTACACGCCGCTGGTCAACGACGCCTGGAAGCGAGCCCTCGCCGCGGCCGCGCTCAGCGCCGGCGACGTCGATGTCGTCGCCGTCGCCGCGTCGTCCGCACGCCTGGCAGCCGCCCTCTGCGTCACGCCTCGGCGCCAAGCGCGTAGCCCCGGATCACTCCGCGACGGTCGGGCACCTCGGAGCGGCCCAGCCCGGCTTCGTCCTGGTGTCGGCGCTGGAGACGGCCGAGCCAGGACAGATCATCGCCCTGGTGAGTGCCTACGACGGCGCCGACGTGATGATCCTCCGCACCACCGAGGCACTGCAATCATTCCGGCCGGCGGCTCCGGTAGCCGCCATGGCGGAAGCCGGCGAAGCGGTCCCGTACGGGAAGTTCCTGTCGTGGCGAGGGATGCTCGCGGTCGAGCCGCCACGCCGGCCCGAGCCGCAGCGTGTGTCGTCGTCCGCCGCTGCCCGCTCCGCCGACTGGAAGTACGGCTTCGTCGGCTCGCGCGACCCAGAGACGGACAGCGTCCAGCTTCCACCGACTCGCGTCTCGGCCGACGGCAGCCGCACGGATCAGATGGAACCCGTGTCGATGGCTGGGGCGATCGGCACGGTGTCGACGTTCACCGTCGATCGGGTGGCCTACTCGCCAAGCCCGCCTGTGGTGTTCGCTGTGGTCGACTTCGAGGGTGGCGGCCGCCTCCCTGTCGAGTTGTGCGATGTCGACGCCGAAACGGTCACGATCGGCATGCGTGTCGAGATGACGTTCCGTCGCTTGCACACGGCGGACGGGATTCACAACTACTTCTGGAAGGCTCGTCCCCATGTCCAGTAACGGGATCTCCGACCGCGTTGCCATCGTCGGGATGGGCTGCACGCCGTTCGTCGAGCACTGGGACAAGGGACTCGACGACCTCGTCATCGACGCTGCCGAGGAGTGCTACGCCAGCGCGGGCGTCGACAAGGCCGACGTCGACGCCTACTGGTTCGGCACGGCGCAGAGCGGGATGAGCGGGATCACCGTCGCCCGGCCGCTGCAGCTCCAGAACAAACCCGTCACCCGCGTCGAGAACTACTGCGCCTCGGGCGGCGAGGCGCTGCGTCAGGCCGCCTACGCCGTGGCGAGTGGCGCCTACGACGTCGCGATGGCACTCGGCGCGGAGAAGACGAAGGACTCCGGCTACCAGGGCCTCAACGCCACGCCGCCTCCGAACGACGGCACCGGGCGCACGCTCACCGCGGCGGCGATGTTCTCGATGGTGGCGCCCGCCTACGCCCACCGCTACGGGATCGGCACTGCCGAGATTCGGGCGGCGATGACCCACATCGCGGCCAAGAACCACTACAACGGCGCCCGCAACCCGCGTGCCCAGTTCCGGCGGGAGGTGAGCGCCGAGACCATCGAGCGCTCGCCGAAGGTCGCTGGCGATCTCGGGGTGTTCGACTGCGCCGGCGTCGCCGACGGCGCTGCGGCGGCGATCGTCGTGCGCGCCGAGGACGCCTTGCAGTACACCGATACACCCCTCTACGTGAAGGCGCTTTCCTTCGTGGCAGGCAACGCCGGCGGGCTCACCGATCCGGCCTACGACTACACGACGTTCCCCGAGATCGTCGCCTGCGCCGCCGACTCCTACCGGCAGGCCGGCATCAGCGATCCTGGCACCGAGATCGCCATGGCGGAGGTGCACGACTGCTTCACCATCACCGAACTCGTGCTCATGGAGGACCTCGGCTTCTGCGAGCGCGGCACGGCGTGGAAGCAGGTCCTCGACGGCAGGTTCGACCTCGACGGCGATCTCCCTGTCAACCCCGACGGCGGTCTCAAGTCCTTCGGGCATCCCGTCGGCGCCTCCGGCCTGCGGATGATCTTCGAGACATGGCTGCAACTTCGTGGCGAAGCCGGCGACGACCGGCAGATCACAACCGACCGCACGTCAGCCCTCACCCACAACCTCGGCGGCTATCCGGGCGAGATGGTCAGCTTCGTCTCGATCCTCGGCACACGACTCGGTAAGATCTGACGACCCGTCAGATTGTGGAGCGAATCATGGATTTCGAGTTCTCCGAGGAACAACAGCGTTCGCCGCCGAGGTGAAGGCGTTCTGCGACGAACACGACGATCCGGAGATCTTCGACGTCACCCGCGAGAACATGGCCCAGATCGTCGACACGCCCAAGCGGCGGGCGTTCATGAAGGAGCTCGGCCACAACGGCTGGCTCGGGATCACGTGGCCGAAGGAGTATGGCGGCACCGAGGGCGAGGGCGTTTACGAGTACATCCTCAACGAGGAGCTCGCCGGCCGCGGCGGCCCCCAGATCGGCAAGGGCGTCGGCATCATCGGCAAGACCCTCATCGCCCACGGATCCGAGGACCTGAAGGCCGAGTTCCTGCCGATGATCCTGGAGAACGACGTCGAGTTCGCCGTCGGCTACAGCGAACCCAACGCCGGTTCCGACGCGGCGTCGATGCGACTCAAGGCCGAGCGACACACCAACGAGGACGGCGTCGACGGGCTGGCTGCTCAACGGTCAGAAGACGTGGACGACATCGGCCCACTTCGCCGAGTGGTACTGGCTGGGCACGCGCACCGATCCGGGGAACAAGCACATGGGCATCACGCTCATGCTCGTTCCCCTCGACCAGGCGGGCATCACCATCAACGGTATCTGGACGATGGGCGACGAGCGCACCAACGAGGTGTTCATCGACAACGTGTTCGTGCCCGACCACTACGTCGTCGGCGAGGTCAACCACGGGTTCCGCTACATCAGCCAAGCGCTCGACCTCGAGCGGTTCACGCTGTTCACGTTCAGCCCGATCCGTCAGCGGCTCGACCTGCTCACCGACTATGTCAAGGAGACGACCCGGGACGGCGAGCCGCTGAAGGACGATCCCGTCGTGCGCTCCCGGATGGCCAACCTCCACACCGACGCCGAGGTCGCCCGGGTGATGGGGCTCAAGTTCGTCGCCGAAGCGGTGAAGGTCGAGCACGCGGCACGAGCGGGCAAGCCGTTCCAGCCACCCACCGTCGAGGCGTCGGAGTACAAGCTCTTCGCCACCGAGCTGTCGCGGCGGCTGGCCAGCGCGGCGATGGACATCGGCGGGCCGGGAAGCCAGCTACGGGTGCGCACCGACGACGCACCGATGAAGGGCCGGTCGGAGTCGACATACCGCTACACCGTGATCGACACGATCGGCGGCGGCTCCTCGGAGATCCAGAAGAACATCATCGCCCGGCGTGGCCTGGGGCTGCCGAAGAACTTCTGATGCCAGGCGAACTCGCCGCTCGGCCACCCGCGCTCGACGGCATCCGCGTCCTCGATCTCGCCTCGGTCGGACCCGGTGCCCGCGCCGTCGCGCATCCTCGCCGACTACGGAGCGGCGGTGATCAAGATCGGTGCGGTCCCCCGTGCCGGCGCCGTGCAGATCGTGCCGCCGTACTACGCCTACTCCGGCAACCGAGGCATGCGGCGGGCGCTGTTCGATCTCAAAGCCGATGCCGGGCGGGAAGCGTTCCTCCGCCTCGCCGAAACGTGCGACGTGCTCATCGAGAGCTTTCGCCCCGGCGTGGCCGACAAGTTGGGAATCGGCGACGGGGATGTCCGCGCCCGCAACTCGGCCCTCGTGTACTGCTCGACCACGGGGTACGGCCAGACGGGACCTCGGTCGACGTGGGCTGGCCACGACCTCAACTACCTCGCCACGAGTGGCTTCCTCCACTGCTCCGGACGTCGCCACGACGGACGGCCGGCGCTTCCGGGCGCCTCCGTCGCCGACATCGCCGCCGGAGGGATGCAGGCGGCGATGGCGATCATGGCCGCCCTGTTGCGCCGCGAGCGGACCGGAGAGGGCGAGCTACCTCGACGTGTCGATCGCCGATGGGGCGATGGCGATGATGTCGCTCTACGTCGACGAGTACCTCGCCACCGGCACCGAGCCGGGCCCGGGCCACTACATCCTCACCGGGCGCTTCGCGTGCTACGACGTGTACGAGTGCGCCGACGGGCGATTCCTGTCTGTGGCGGCCATCGAGCCGCAAGTTCTGGACGCAACCTCTGCCGGCTGCATCGGTCTCGAACGCTTCGCCGACGCGCAGACCGACGACGCAACTGCAGGACGAGATCCGAGACGCCCTCGCCGCCGTTCTCCTCACCCGCAGCCGCGACGAGTGGGTGGCCGAGCTGGGACCCGCCGACACCTGCGTGGCACCGGTCAGCTCTGTGGCCGAGGCCGTGGGCGACGAGCAGTATCGTGGCCCGCGGCGCGATCGTCGATGCGGTCCACGAGGAGCACGGTCCGTTCCGCCAGGCTGCGCCGATCTGGGCCGGCACCGAGCAACCCGACAATGCCGTACGAGATCCGCGAAGGCGAACGGTCACCGACACCGCCACGCTGCTGGCGGACGTCGGCTATCGAGCAGGAGGAAATCGATGGCATTGGTCGAGTCAGGAGTGATCGCATGACAGAGACCGCAGACACGGTGCCCGCGGACGTTGCGGACGATGATCGGCCGCCCGATGTACGAGCAGACGGCGACGTTCGACGTCGAGCGCAGCTACACGTACGACACGTGTGCGGCAACGCAGAACGGCAATCCGATCTACTGGGACGACGAGGTCGCCGACGAGATCACCGCCGGACCGGTCGCCCCACCGACGACGATCTCGCTGTGGATGCGGCCCCACTTCTGGGAGCCGGGCGCGGTGGGCGAGCAAGTGGCGCTGAAGGTGCACTTCGACCTCAAAGCGTTGTTCGATCTGCCCGAAGCGGTGATGACCGACAACACGCTCACGTTCCACGAGCCCGTGCGCCCCGGCGATCGCATCCGCCACCATCAGGTGCTGCGATCGGTCAGCGGGCCGAAGACCACGAAACTCGGCACCGGCCGCTTCTGGGTGATCGACGTGGAGTACCACAACCAGCGCGACGAGCTCGTCGGCGTCGAGTCGTACACCGGCTTCGGCTACCGCACGAGGTGATCCGGCATGACGGCGCCGACGATCACCCTCGACAGGATCGCCGTCGGCGACAGCCTGCCCGAGCTCGCCGTCGAGGTCACCCCGACGCTCGTCGTGCTCGGCGCCCTCGCCAGCCGTGACTGGCGGCCGATGCACCACGACTACAAGTTCGCCACCGAGCGCAACGGGTTGCAGGACATCTTCCTCAACACGCCCAACCAGGCTGCCTGGTTCGAGCGCTACCTCACCGACTGGACCGGGCCGTTCGGCCGCCTCGGCCGGATGACGTTCCGCATGAAGAGCTCGGTCTACCCCGGCGACCGGATGGTGTTCTCCGCCACGGTCACGAACGTGGAGACCGATGACACGGGATGCGGCTGGGTCGACCTCGACGTGGGCTTGCGCGTCGGCGACGCGCGTCGCCACCACCTGCACGGCCCGTGTCGCCGTCCCCACATCGACCGATGACAACCCGTGGGGCCGTCGAGGCGCCGACTGGCAGCCCTGACAGGCCCGAGGAGATCCATGACACTCAATCTGAACTTCACCGACGAACAGGAGATGCTGCGCCAGATGGTGCGTGGCGTTTGCAGCCAGCATGCCTCGCTCGACGTGGTACGTGCCCTCGAGGACGACCCCGTCGGCTATCCGTCGGCGCTGTGGTCACAGCTGGCCGAGCTCGGCATCGTCGGCATGACGATCCCCGAAGCGCACGGCGGCTCGGGCATGTCGATGCTCGACGGCGTCGTCGTGTACGAGGAGCTCGGCCGCTCGCTGGCTCCGGTCCCCCACTTCGTCAGCGCCGTGCTCGCGGCGAAGGCGCTCGAGTACGGCGGGTCGGACGAGCAGCGGGCGGAGTGGCTGCCCCGCCTCGCCAGTGGCGACGTGATCATCACTCCTGCGTGGCTCGAACCGGACAACTCGTTCGGACCCCGCGGCGTTGAGGTGCGCGCCGAGGCCGACGGCGACGGCTTCCTGATCAGTGGCACGAAGCTGCACGTCGCCTTCGCTTCGTCGGCGCAGCGCCTGCTCGTGCTCGCCCGTACCGGCGACGGCGAGAACGACGTCGACCTGTTCCTCGTCGATCCGCAGGCAGCGGGCGTCAGCCTCACCCAGAAGATGTCGATCAGCTCCGACGCGCAGTACCGCGTCGATCTCGCAAACGTGCGGGTAACCGCCGGCGATCGAGTCGGCGGCGCCGGCAGCGGCTGGGTGACGTGGGAGCGGGTGATGGTCGACGGCATGATCCTCGCCGCCGCCCTCGCCAACGGAGGCTGCGACTACGCGCTCGACATCACGGTCCAGTACTCGAAGGACCGGGAGCAGTTCGACAAGCCGCTCGGTGCATTCCAGGCGCTCGCCCACTACATGGCGGACGCAAAGACCGTGCTCGACGGATCGAAAATGCTCAACTACGAGGCGGCGTGGGCGCACGGCCGTGACGACACGGCCGAGACGGCGAAGCTGGCGGCGATGTCGAAGCTGTTCGCCTGCAACTCGTATCGCGACACCACGGCGATGGCGCAGCAGATCTTCGGCGGCGTCGGCTTCACGCTCGAATACGACATCCAGCTCTACTTTCGCCGGGCGAAACAGCTGCAGATCTCGTGGAACGACACCAGCCGCTGCGAGCAACTCGTCGCCGCGGCGATCCTCGACGTCGCTTGACCCCACCGCCTGCTTTCTGCCATTCGCCGATCTCGTCAGGCGACACGCGGACTCACGTGTCTCGGTCGCTCAGCAGTCGGCCACGACGGCAAGAGTGGCGCACAACTCGGGAAGGCGCGCTCCGAGCGATCCGAGGCGGCGTATCAGCATCGACTTCGGCACCGCC
Organism: uncultured Acidimicrobiia bacterium; assembly: GCA_963830025.1. Lineage (GTDB taxonomy): Bacteria > Actinomycetota > Acidimicrobiia > Acidimicrobiales > Ilumatobacteraceae > CAWHLC01. Next base: position 286,557 of record CAWHLC010000013.1, on the reverse strand, counting down.
ATGAGATCATCGAAGTTCGCCGCGCACTCGGTGTAGAGACCCTCGTCGGAACCGAGTCGTAGCTGGCTGGGCGCCGACCGGAGCGTCCGCGTGACCGGCGCGACGAGAACTCGTTGCATCACGGCATTTGCTGCATCGCGGCTGACAACAAGGACAGGGCGGCCCTTCTCGTCGGGTGTCTCCAACCACCAGACCTCGCCGCGGCCTACCACGGACGATCCCAGGGCTCCTCGCTAATCGCCCGTCGCGCGTTCTGTGCGGCTCTGCGCATCTCTTCGCCGCTCTCGGGATGCTCGCTGTAGGCCTGTCGGTACTGCTGGGCGACTCGTTCGTCCTCGTGGCGCCGCAAATACTCCTCGATGGCCTCTCGGATGAGCTGCGGCCGAGAAATGCCCCGAATCACTGTCCAGCCATCGATCGCCTCGACCAGGGCGTCGTCGAGCCGAATGTTCACCTGGATCGACATAGCGCAGATGCTACCAGTTGCGCTATCACAATTGCCGTCTGCTCCAGCAGCGCTGCCGGCGTCAGACGCCGTAGCCGCCGTCGACGTCGAGCTTCTGCCCGGTGATGAAGCTCGCTTCGTCGCTGGCGAGGAAGCACACGGCGGCGGCGATGTCGCCGGCACGACCGAACGTACGCAGGGGGATGTTGTTGCGGGCGACCTCGAGGGCGCGCTCGTCGAGATCGCCGGAAGACATGAGCCGCTCGGCCATGCCGTCGGTGAGCATGCCGGGACCGACGCAGTTCACCCGCACCCCGAAGCGACCCTCCTCCGCTGCCAGTGCGCGGGCAAGCGCCTCCACCGCACCCTTTGGTGCGGACGACAGACCGTCGCGGACGGGAAAGCGCGTCGTCGCCGCGGTGGTCACAGCGACGATGTTGCCGGCGCTGGCGCGGAGGTGCGGTAGCGCCGGATGGACGAGGTTGAAACACGCGGCGGCGTCGGACTCGAGCTGATCGCGGAACTGCTGCGGCGTGACAGTGCTGAGATGGACCATCGGAACGTGGGGGCCGGCGGCGTACACCACCGTGTGCAGACCGTCGACGGCGACGGCATCAACGGCGTGACGCGTGGCGGCATCGTCGGTGAGATCGAGCTGCACGCCGTGGGCCGACGCATCGCCGGACGCATGCAACTGCTCCACGAGCGCCACGGCGGCGGCCGCATTGGCACGGTACGTGAACACCACCCGGCTTCCGCGCTCGACGAGCAGCCGGCAGATCGCCGCGCCGAGCCCGCCGGTTCCGCCTGCGACGAGGGCGACACCGTCGCGGTGGTCGAAGCGGCGCCGGTCGCGGTCGACGGTGTCGTCCTCGCTCACCACAGCTGGTCGGTGTAGACGTCGGTGCCGAACACCGTCTGGATGAACGGCGCCGTCCACAGGTGGGTGGCGATGCCCGAAGCCTCGAGCTGCTCGCCGAACCTGGCCCACCCGTCGTCCCACCCCTCCGCCGGATCGTGGAGCAGGAAGTGGATCGACATGAACACCCGGTCGGGATGGTCGGGCATCGGCAGCTTCACCGGCGAGTCCTCGAGCAGCGGCAGCGGAGCGCCGGACACGATGAGATCCGGACCCCACGGCGCGGTGAACGCCTGCGGCTCCCATTCGTCCCGGAACCAGACCTCGACCTCGTCCTGCGTCCTCCCCTCGGCGAGCTCTCCCACCGTGACGACGATGCCGTCGTAGCCGCGGTCGAGGGCAAGCTCTGCCGGGGTGCCCCGCTCATCAGGCCGGTGCGCCCACGTGTGCTCGTACAGCGCCGTGTGGATGTGGGCGCGCTGGTTGAACATCCGTCCGGTCTCGTGCAGTGTGAGCACGCGCTCCACCGACTGCTGGTTCCACTCGTCGTGATACCCCTTCAACACCCAGTAGATGGCGAGGTAGGAGCCGGTCATGATGTCGGGCGTCAGCTGCGACTCGGCCGGGTAGCGGAGCTTCTTCAGCGACGCGGTGGCGACGAATCGGTCGCCGGCGAAGTTGTGGGCGAGCGTCATGCAGCCGGCGTAGAAGTGGTCCCGCTCGTACCAGCGGTTGTACTCGACCTCGTACCCGCGCTCGGGTTCGACCAGCGTGAACAGGTAACTCCCCAACTCGATCGGGCCGGCGCCGTGCGAACCGTGGGTGGCCATCGAGGTCTCCTCTCGTCGACGATCGAGGTCACCCTACGCTGATCTGACGGTCTGTCAGAAACCGTGGACGGACTACTCCGCCGGCTCGTCTCCGTTCGGCACCGGCTCGAGGGTGAGGCTGATCGAGTTGATGCAGTAACGCTGGTCGGTCGGCGTGTCGTAGCCCTCTCCGGCGAACACGTGGCCGAGATGCGAGCCGCAGTTGGCGCAGCGCACCTCGGTCCGCGTCGAGCCCAGCGAGCGGTCTTCGATGTACTCGACACGATCCTCGGCGAGCGGGGCGTAGAACGACGGCCACCCACAGTGGCTGTCGAACTTCTGCTCCGAGCGGAACAGTTCGGTGCCACACGCGCGACAACGGTAGACACCAATGGTCTTGGTGTCGGTGTACTCGCCGACGAACGGCGCCTCAGTGCCCGCTTCGCGGAGCACGTGGAACTCCTTCGGTGTCAACTCTTCCCGCCACTCCTGCTCTGACCGTTCGACCTTGTAAGCCATGCCCTCACGGTACCGGCCGCCGGCAACCTGCTCGGATGCGCCCGCGAAACACCCTGAAAACACTGGCGGGCCGGTCTGATGCGAAGCCGCCTCACACATTTCTGATACACCGTCAGATCATGACGTGACATCGCCCAGGCCGGCGGGGGGCTGGCCGCCGGAAAGGTCGCCCTCGTGACCGGTGCGGGGAGCGGGATCGGACGGGCGACCGCCGAGCTGTTCGCCATCGAAGGCGCCGCGACGGTCGTCGTCGCCGACATCGACGTAGACGCTGCCGAGGAGACGGTTGCCCTCATCGAGCGAGCCGGAGGCGCGGCAGAGGCCGCCCAGTGCAACGTCGCCGACCCCGAGTCGGTGGCGGCACTCGTCGACGGGATCGTCGACCGCCACGGCCGGCTCGACGCCGCGCACAACAACGCCGGCATCCGTGGCCACAACGCGGCGTTCCACGAGCTTCCCGTCGACGACTGGAATCGGATGATCTCGGTGAACCTCACCGGCGTGTTCCTCTGCATGCAGCGCGAACTGAGCGTGATGGTCGAACAGGGTTCGGGCGCAATTGTCAACACCTCGTCGGGCGCCGGCGTGATCGGCTTCCCCAGCCTCCCCCACTACGTCGCCGCCAAACACGGCGTCGTCGGGCTGACCAAGACGGCGGCGCTCGAGTATGCGACTCGCGGCATCCGCATCAACGCCGTGTTGCCGGGGATGACCGACACGCCGATGGTTCGCTCGGGCGACAACGCCCACAACAACCAGCTGGAACAGATGGTGAAGCGCATGGGCCGGGGCACGATGGGCCAACCGGGCGAGATCGCCGACGCTGTCGTGTGGCTCTGTAGCGACCGCGCCAGCTTCGTCAACGGCGAGTCGATGCTCGTCGACGGCGGCACCGTGTGCCGCTGAAGTACCGCGAGATCGGGCGTCGCCCTCTCGGCGCTCCCGCCAACCAACGAAAGGGGACAACGTGAAACGACTCGAGGGCAAGGTGGCGTTCATCACCGGCGCCGCCCGAGGGCAAGGACGCTCACACGCCCTACGGCTGGCGGGCGAGGGTGCAGACCTCGTGCTGTCCGACATCTGCGCGCCGGTGGAGCACAACGAGGTCGTCCCGTCGACGCCGGAGGACCTTGCCGAGACGGTGCGCCTCGTCGAGGAGCTGGACGCCGGCACGACCGTCTTGTCTCGCCGGGTCGACGTGCGCGATCTGACCGCCTTGGAGCAGTTGGCCAACGACGCCGTCAACGACCTCGGTCACATCGACGTGGTCGTCGCCAACGCCGGAATCCTCAACTGGGGCGAGGTCGCGGACATCACGGCGGAGATGTGGCAGAGCGTCATCGACGTCAACCTCACGGGGGTGTTCAACACCGTCAAGGCGACCGTGCCCCACATGATCGCCCGCAACGCAGGCGGATCGATCATCCTGATCAGCTCCTCCGCCGGCATCAAGGGCCAGCCTCTGACGCTGCCCTACACCGCCGCCAAGCACGGCGTGACCGGCATCGCCAAAGGGCTCGCCAACGAGCTCGGGCAGTACGACATCCGTGTCAACAGCGTCCACCCGGCCGGCGTGCTGACGCCGATGGGCGACGTGCCCGGCCTCGTCGCGTTGATCCAGAAGTACGGCGAGACGTTGGGTCCGATCTTCATGAACACCCTGCCCCACGAGATGATGGAGCCGGCGGAGGTGTCGGCGACGGTCGCCTGGCTGGCCAGCGACGACTCGCGCATGGTCACCGGCCTGCAGGTGCGCGTCGATCTCGGCACGTGCAACCGCTGAGGCGGCGCCTCACGGAGGAGGGCCGAGTCCGATCGGGTTGAGGGAGCCGATGTCGCCCGCGGCGACGACGGCGCGAGCAAGAGGCGTCAGTACCGTCATCAGCTGCTCGACCTCGCCGTCGTCGAGGCTGTCGAACGCGGAGAGGGCGAGGCGGTCGGTGCGCAGCTCGACATCGTCTTTGAGGGCGCGGCCCTCGTCGCTGAGCTCACCGTCGGACACGAGCAGCCGGCGGGAGCGGAGACGGTCGACGAGCTCGCTCCACTCCTCGTCGGTGTAGTCACGAGAGATGGTCAGCACGTCGCGACCGATGCGACCGGCCGCGGAATGCAGTACGTGCGCTTCGCGACCGGTGATGCCGGCGGCCAGCAAGGTGGCGACATGACCGTCGCCGCGGTGCTCGCGAAGCAGCGTCGCCGCGTGCCACAGGACGGCGATCGGCTCATCCGGCCAGGGCAGCTCGCGGTTGGCGGCGAACAGGGCGCGGCCTTCGACCGGGGCACGCTTCGCCGCTCGTGAGGCCAGATCGGCAGCCGTCGAGACGTCGGCGCCGCCAGCCGCGTCTCCGAGCGATCGACGCAGCGCGTGGACGGCACCCTCGGCGCGCGCGGTGAGAGCGGCGCTGGGCGGGGCGAAGTCCCATGCGTCGGGAATCGCTCGCGCCACTCTCGCCGGCGAGAAGTTGTAGAACAGCGCCGACACGACGTCCGCGCCGACGGCGCCGAGCGGAGCGGCGCGGCCGGCGAAGTACCCCATCCAGAAGCCGCGATAGCCAGCACCGTCGAAGGCGGCCCGCGCCTCGGGCGCGAAGTACGTGACGACGTGGATCGGTTCGAGGCGTTGCACGAGTGAACGGGCGATGGCCGGATCACGTCCCATTCGACGAGTGTGTCCCCATGCGCCAGGCGCCGGCGAACCGGGACCGCCTCGCCCGGCGGTCACGACCAGGAAGCGAGCACCGCGTCGAAGTCGTCGCCGCCGGGATGGACGGGCACACCGAGCGCGGCGGGCGTGCGCGAGAAACGCGGCGCAGGCGTCGCCTGAAGCACGCCGTTCACCGTCGCCACGACGTTGCGATGGCGCGTGTGCGGGTGCTCGGCAACCTCCGTGGGGGCGAGGACGGGCGACACGCAGGCATCGACGCCCTCGAAGACCACCTCCCAGTCGCGCCGTGTCCGGCTGCGGAACGTCTCGCCGAAGCGCTCTTTCATCGCCGCCCACTGCGACCGGTCCCACTGCGGGTTCTCAGCGGGGTCGAGGCCGAGGCCGTCGATCAGTGCCGCGTAGAACTGGGGCTCGATCGCGCCGGCGGCCATCCACTCTCCATCGGCCGTCTCGTACACCTGGTAGAAGGGCGCTCCGCCGTCGAGGTGGTTGGTTCCCCGCGGCCCCCACGCGCCGGAGGCGGCAGCCGCGAAGAACGGACCGAGGATCATCGCCGCTCCCTCCACCATCGCTACGTCGAGCACCTGTCCGTGTCCGGACCGCTCGCGTTCGTACGCGGCGGCAACGATGCCCGTCACCATCAGCAGCCCACCCCCGGCGAAGTCGCCGAGCAGGTTGATCGGCATCGTCGGCGGCTGCCCCGCGTAGCCGATCGTGTGCAGCGCACCGGCCATGGCGATGTAGTTGATGTCGTGGCCGGCAGCGTGGGCCCACGGGCCGGTCTGACCGAAACCCGTCATGCGGGCGTAGATCAGGCGCTCGTTGGCGGCGAGCATCTCGTCAGGGCCGATGCCGAGCCGCTCGCACACGCCCGGCCGGAACGGGTCGATGAAGGCATCGGCGCGATCGAGCAGCGCCCGCATGGCGGCAACGCCCTCAGCATCCTTGAGATCGATGGCGACCGATCGCTTGCCTCTCATCATCGGGTTCGTCGCCGGTCGGTCGTCGGTCGGGACGTCCGTCGGACGGACGACGGCGACGACGTCGGCGCCGAGGTCGGCCAGCAGCATCGCTCCGTACGGCCCGGGACCTTGGCCGACGAGCTCGACGACGCGTAGCCCGTCGAGCGGTCCCGTCATCGCCTCAGGCTTTCTTCCAGACCGGGTCGCGCTTCTCGGCGAACGCCCGCGGACCTTCCTTGGCGTCCTCCGTGGAGAAGATCGGCCAGCCGATCTCGAACTCCCGGGCCAAGGCTGCGGACTCGTCGAGCCCGGCGGTCTCGCGAGTCGAGCGCAGCACCGCCTCGACAGCGAGCGGGGCGTTGGCGGCAACGGACCGGGCCAGCTCGATCGCGGTCGACAGCGCCTCTCCGTCGGGCACCACCCTGCCGACGAGGCCGACCGCCAGGGCCTCCTCGGGCGGTGTAGGGACGACCGCTGAGCAGCATCTCCATCGCGTGCGTGTAGCCGATCTGCCGTTGCAGCCGAACCGTCGAGCCACCTACGGGAAACAATCCCCGTCGCACCTCGAACACACCGAACGTGGCACCCTCGGCGGCGACACGCAGCTGCGTGCCCTGCAGGATCTCTGTTCCTCCGGCGACGGCGTAGCCCTCGACGGCGGCGACGATCGGCTTCGACGGCTGCCGTTCGCGGAAGAGCCCGCGCCAGTGGAGGTTCGGGTCATCCTTCCAACGATCGGCGTACGGGTTCTCCGACGGACCCTTGAGATCCATGCCCGAGCAGAACGACCCACCGGCACCGGTGAGGACCGCACAGCGATAGTCGTCACTCTCGTCGAGCAGCGCCCACGCATCGGCAAGGCCGACGAGCATCGCCGAGCTCAACGAGTTCTTCGCCTCCGGCCGGTTCATCGTCACCACGAGCACGGCGCCGTCAGCTCGACAGTGCAGTGCTCGGTGGAGATGTCGAGTCGCTGCGCTCGCTCATCGCGTCATGCCTCCGCGGTCGATCTGGTCATCCTCGCGCTTCGCTTACCGGCACCCATCGGTGACCAGATCGTGTGATGACACGAATCGTGACCAGATCGTGAGCGGCGCGACCGGGGCCGCTCACGGCTTGTCCGACCCGACGACCCACATCGCGAAGAATTGCGATCCTCCGCCGTATGCGTGACCGAGCGCCCGCCTGGCGCCGTCGACTTGATGCCCGCCGGCGCGGCCCATCACCTGCAACGCCGCCTCACCGAAGCGGATCATGCCGCTCGCCCCGATCGGGTTCGACGACAGCACGCCGCCCGACGGGTTGATCGGCAGCGCACCACCGAGGTCGGTGACACCGTCCTCGACGAGCCGCCAGCCGTGATGCCGCTCGGCGAGGCCGAGGTTCTCCAGCCACATCGGCTCGAACCAGGAGAACGGGACGTAGATCTCGGCGACGTCGAGCTCCGTCGAGCGGGTCGCTGATCCCTGCCTTGCGAAACACGTCGGCAGCGCACATCTCCCCCGCCATGGGGCTGACCATCTTCCGCCCGGCGAACATCGTCGGCTCCGAACGCATCGCCGTGCCGTGCACCCAGGCGACGGGTCCATCGTGGGCGTCGCGCCACGCGTTCGCTGCCGAGAACGAGAGCGATCGCCCCGTCGCTCGACGGGCATGTCTCGACGAACCGGATCGGGTCCCACAGCATCGGCGACTCGAGCGCCTTCTCCAGCGTCCAGTCCGGCTCGTGGAGGTGGGCGAGCGGGTTCCTCGCCCCGTTGGTGCGGTCCTTCACGGCCACCATCGCGCCGACGTGGACGGGCGCTCCCGACTCCTCGATGTAGCTGCGGACGTGAGGAGCGAAGTATCCACCGGCACCGGCGTGGACCGGCATGCCGAATGGCGGCGACACGCTGAGCGCCCACATCGCGTTGCCGTCGCTCTGCTTCTCGAATCCGATCGTGAGGACGCGTTCGTGGATGCCCGCCATCACGTGCTGGGCGGCGACGATCGTCGTCGAGCCGCCCACGCTGCCGGCGGTGTGCACGCGAAACACGGGCTTTCCCGACGGCGGCGAGCGAGTCGGCGAGCCACAGCTCTGGCATCACGACGCCCTCGAGCATGTCCGGCGCCTTGCCGATGACGATCGCGTCGATCTCGTCCATCGACGTGTGGGCGTCGGCGAGAGCACGATCGACCGCCTCGCGGACGAGCCCGCCGATCGAGACATCGGCGCGAGCGGCGGCGTACTTCGTCTGGCCGACGCCGAGCACTGCGCAACGTTCCGCCATCACTCGCCCTCCATGATCCCGACCAGGTTCTGTTGCAGGCACGGCCCGCTGGTGCAGTGGGCCAGCGCCCGGTCGGCCTCCCCGGCGATCACCCGCTCGGCCGCTTCGACGAAGCGGGCGAGCCCGGCGGCCATCTGTGGGTTGCCGCACAACGCCCCGCCGCTCGGGTTGACGCGCGTGCCGGCGGCGTCGATGCCGAGCGCCTGGGCGAGCAACAGCTCCTGATAGCTGTACGGCGCATGGATCTCGGCGACGTCGAGACGATCGCTCCCACGCGCCGGCGCGCTCGCCGGCGAGCCGCGCCGACGTGGCGGTGGTGAGGTCGCGCTGGCCGAGGTTCTGGGTGTCGATGCGATGGTCGATACCTGTGATCCAGGCCGGCCGGTCGGTCAGCGAGCGGGCCACGTCGTCGACCGCGAGGACCACGGCGCAGGCACCGTCGGTGACCGGCGGACAGTCATGCTCGCGAAGCGGGACAGTACGTGTACGGCCGCGACAGCAGCTCGTCGGCGGTCACCGTCTCGGCCCGCACCATCGTACGGATTGCCGCCGCGCGTCACCGAGGCTGCGGGCTGCGACCTCCGCCATCGACCGTTCGTCGACGACACCGGCGTCGAGGCAGGCGCGTGCGGCGAGACCGGCGATGGCGTGCATGTCCGGCCGCAGCGGGGCGACGGTGTACGGATCGAGTTGCAGCGCCATCACGTCGGCGATCGGTCCGCTGCTCGACTTGCCGTTGGCGAACACGAGGGCCGTGTCGCACTCGCCGGTGAGCAGCTTCAGCCACGCCTCGTACAGAGCGAACGCACCATCAGCCTCGACGTGGCTACTCGACGATCGGCGGCCAGGCGCCGAGCGCGTCGACTGCGGACGACGAAGCTGAACGGTTGCCCGCTCATGTAGTCACAACTGCCGTGGCACCAGAACCCGACGTCGCCTTGCGGTCGAGCCCCGCCGCGGCGAGGGCGCCGTGCACGATCGGCGTCAAGAGCTCGACGGGCGTGAGCATTGGTCCCGGTGGACCCCGCCGCCTGGGCACTGGCGACGATCGCCACCCGGCGGGCGGTCATCGCCCGCTCGATTCGCGGACGGGCCGGAAGTGGGCGATGTTGGTCAGGCTGTGCTCCCACTCGGACGCGGTCCTTCCAGACCGGTTCGACGCGCATCCCGGTACGCACCGTCGGATGCGTCGCATTCCTGGATCAGATGCTGGAAGGCGATGTCGGCACCGTCGAGCTGGATCGAGGCGGCGACGTACGGGATCTCGATCTGCTGGCCGAGGAACGGCACGTTGACGACGCAGAACGTCGTGACGGTGCCCAGCGGCCCGACCTCGACATCCTCACCGAGCATCACTCCCTCGCGAGGGCAGACGCCCTGGCGAGGCGGGAAGTAGACGAGCTCGCACGACGGGCACCGGCGGCCGACGAGGCGGCCTTCGGCGATGGCGTCCAAGAACGACGTGAACCCGGACCGGCGGAGTAGTCGTAGATCACCGAGATCGGCTGCCCGCACGGCGGTGATCGTGACTCTCGATGTCGTCCGCCTGGCCGCCCTCGGGAATCTCCACGGGCCCGTCGCTGCGGCGGCGAGCACGAAGTGGGCGATGTCACTGATCGCTCCCCGTGGCTCGTCGGCCCACACGACGTCGACCCGTGCACCGGTGGAGATCTCGTCCGGACCGTTTGCAGCGACAGCGTGCAAGAGTGGCGTGTCGGCGCCGTCGAGCCGGATGAGCGCCCAGGCGAACGGCATGTCGAGTGGATTCGAATCACTCGGCTGCGGCTGCCATGTCCACGACACGATCGTCCCTCTCGTGCCGACGCCCGCCCACTCCTCGCATCGCTCGCCCGACTTCGGGTCGAACTCGACGGGCGGGACATGGACGCGGCCGTCGGCGGTGCGGTTGCCCTCGATGCGGCCGGCGGCCAATCCCTGGAAGAATCGCGTCAGCACGGCACCCGCCGTGCGGCTGTACGGATAGGTGAGCTCGAGTGGCGCACAGTACGCGCCGTCGACCACGTGCACGGCCGAAGCGACCTCGCCGCCAGCTGCCATCGCATCCCCTCACTCTCGTCACCGGGCTGGACGCGGCGACCATAGCCGACCGCCGATTGGAAGACCTGACGGAGCGTCAGATATGGTCTGGAAACCTGACGCGCCGTCAGATATGGTCGTGCACACGGCCTCGACGCCGTGTCATCACGCCAAGGGGGATCACGTGAAGCAACGCACCGCAATCGGGGGCTGCCTGCTCGTCGCCGGTCTGATTCTGGTCTCGGCCTGCTCCAGCCGTGACGACGACGACGCCGCGGACACGACTGCGGGCGCGCCTGCCGCCACCACCGCCGCGGCGCCGGCTCACGACCGCCGGCGGCCCCGCCACCACGGCCGGCAAGCACGGCGACGACGACCGGCGGCGCGCCTGCCACGACTGCGGCGGCAACGACGACGCCGGCCACGACGGTGCCGGCGGGTGAGATGTTCGGCAGCCTTCCCTCGCCGTGCGGGGAGGGAGAGGCGACGATCGCCGAGGACCAGAACGGCAACGACGGCGTGCTCCACATCGCCACTGCCAACGACCACGACAACCAGTTCTCGCCCGGTCTCACCCAGGAGATGCTCGACTCGGCGCAGGCGTTCGCCGACTGGTGCAACGAGCAGGGCGGCATCCAGGGCCTGCCAGATCGAAGTGCTCGACATGGACGGCCACATCACCGAGGCGGCGGCGGCGATGGAGACCGCCTGCGACGAGGCGTTCGCCATGGTCGGCGGCGGCCTCGTGCTCGACGACCAGGAGTTCCCCCGTTTCAACGAGTGCGGGATGATCGACTTCGCCGGCTACACGGTGACCGCGGCGAAGGCGCTCTCCAGCGGGATGATCCAGCCGATCCCCAACCCGCCGAACACGAAGCCGTCGGTGTGGTGGCAGTGGGGCGCCGAGACCTATCCGGACGCAGTGAAGAACACCGCCCTGATCTATCAACAGCATCGCCACCACGAAGGTGGTCGCCGACCAGAACAGGGAAACTGCCAAGCTCAACGGCTGGACGATCAAGTCGATGATCCCCTACACCCTCGGTGAGGCCAACTGGACGCCGTTCGCCCAGCGCCTGCAAGGACGAGAAGATCACCGCACGTCTCGTTCACGGGCAGCCCGGAGGACATCGTCGGACTGCTCAAGGCGATGGACGACGTCGAGCTACCGGCCGGAGCTCATCCTGCAGGAAGCCAACTTCTACGATCAGAAGATGCTCAGGTCGGCAGGTGCGTCCGCCGAGGGAATGTTCGTCCGCACCGCCTATACGCCGTTCGAAGAGCCCGAACAGCCGGCGATGAAGTCCTATCTCGACATGATGGAGACGTACAAGCCGGACGGGAAGATCGGTGGCCTCGGCCTGCAGGCGACCAGTGCGTTCCTCATGTTCGCCACCGCCGCCAACGAGTGCCTCGCCGCCAACGACGGCGTCCTCGAGCGCGAATGTGTGCTCGCCGCCGGGAAGGGCATCACGTCGTGGACCGGCGGCGGACTCCACGCAGAGACGAACCCGTCGGAGAACCTGCCGCCCCTGTGCACGATCATCATGGAGGTCGTCGACGGCAAGTGGCAGCGGGCCTATCCCGCCCTCGACAGCGAGGACAACAATGCCGACGGCTGGAACTGCCGGGACAACGGGCGCACCGAGATCCCCGGCAAGTACGGCGACTACGAGCTCGGCGTGGATCCCAGCCGCGAATGACCGACCGCCGGCGCCTCGCCACGGCTTGAACGAGGGAGCGTCATGGACAAGTTCCTCGCCTTCGGTGTGCTCGGGCTCGCGACGGGTGCGATCTACGCGATCGCCGCCAGTGGGCTCGTGCTCACCTACACGACCTCGGGCATCTTCAACTTCGCCCACGGCGCACTCGGCATGGTCGCGGCGTTCGTCTACTGGCAGATGCGCTTCGACTGGAAATGGCCGGCATGGATCTCGCTGATCCTCGTCCTGTTCGTGTTCGCTCCGCTGTTCGGTGCGTTCATCGACCGCGTCATCTTGCGCGGGTTACAGGGGTCCAGTGAGGTTACGAAGATCATTGTCAGCGTCGGTCTGCTGGTCGGCTTGATCGGTGCCGTCGACTGGATCTGGCCACCCGAGGACCGGGTCGGGTTCCGCGCCTTCTTCGACGGTGAACGGATCTCGCTCGGTGGCAACAACATCACGTACCACTCGATCATCACGACGGTCTGCGCCATCGCCGTGGCGATCGCTCTGCGGTTCCTGCTCTACCGCACACGTTCGGGAGTGTCGATGCGGGCGGTCGTCGACAACCGCGGACTTGCCGAGCTGAACGGCGCCCGTCCCAACCGGATCAGTGCGCTGGCGTGGGCGGCGAGTACCAGCCTCGCCGCCCTCGCCGGCATCCTGCTCGCCGGGACACAGCAGCTCAACGTGATCCCCCTCACACTGTTGGTGGTCAACGCCTACGCGGCTGCGATCTTCGGCAGACTGCGCAACCTGACGGCGACATTCGTCGGCGCGGTGATCCTCGGCCTCGCCAACTCCTACCTCATCGGTTACGCCGCCCGAGCTCAACCTCGACGACGGCACGATCGGCTCGTTCTCCTTGACCGGGATCCGCATCTCGGTCCCGATGATCGCCCTGTTCATCGTGCTCCTCGTGCTGCCCCAGAGCCGGCTGCGGGGAGGTGGACTCCTCCGCCGGAGGGAGACGACGCCGGAGCCGACGTGGTCGATGACGATCTTCGGTGTCGCCGTCGGGATGCTGTTCGTGGTCGGCATCTCCGGCTGGTTCGGCCGCGCCGACCTGCTCTCGCTCAACAACGGGCTCGTGTTCGCCCTCGCCGCGCTCTCCCTCGTGCCACTCACCGGGTACGCCGGGTTGATCTCATTGGCGCCGCTCACGTTCGCCGGCCTCGGCGCGGCGCTGATGGCGAAACTCCCCGGCGGCGGCAGCATCGTCACTCTGATTGCGACCATGCTCATCGTCGCCGCCATCGGTGCCGTCGTCGCCCTGCCCACCCTGCGCCTGAGCGGCATCTACCTCGCCCTCGCCACGGGTGCCTTCGCCGTGCTGATGACGAACCTCGTGTTCAACCAGGGCGCTTGGTTCCCGCAGTCGAACGTCGACGTACCGCCGCTGTCACTGTGGTTCGTCGAAGTCGAGACGCCTCGCGGCCAGTTCATCATGCTCACCGCCGCGTTCTGCGTCCTCGCCGTCGCCGTCGTCGCCCTCCGCAAGAGCACACTCGGGCGCCGGCTGGTGGCGATGAAGGACTCCGAGGTGGCGATGGGCACGCTCGGTCAGAACACGCGGGCACTGAAGCTCGTCGCCTTTTCGATCTCGGCCGCCATCGGCGCCGCCGCCGGCGCGCTCGTCGGCACGCGCGTCGTGATCACCGACGACTACAGCTTCGTACTCGGACTGAGCGTCGTCCTGCTCGCCGTCGTCGGCGGCGTGAGTGCCGTCAGCGGCGCCCTCCTCGGTGGCGTGTTCCTCGGGGGTACCTTCATCCTCGCTCAGCTGGTCCCGTCATTGGAGAACGTCACCCGCGTGCTGCCGGGAACCCTCGGCATCACGATGGGCCGCAGCCCCGACGGTGTGTCCGGGGAGCTGCGCACCAACTACGGCGAGGCAGGAAGGCTCCGCTGGCCGCTCGCCATCGGTACTGCCGGCGGAATCCTGTTGTGGGCACTCGCCCAGTACGACGTCATCTCCAAGTGGACGTTCGCGGTGACGCTCGTCGTGCTCGTCGTCGCCGTGATGCCGATGCTCCCGGCGCTCTTCGTGTCCGCCATCGCTCCCGCCCGGCGGGCGGCGATGGCTACCCTGATGGTCGCTGCGCTGGCAACGGCGGCCGGCATCGACTGGGGGGAAGCGTTGGACGTCAACGGCCATCGCGTGCTGGTGATGATCCTCTACGTGGCAGTGCTCGCCATCGCCGGGCGCAACCTGCTCGTACCAACGGCAGACGAAGCGACGTCGCCCGACCGGATCGGACTCACCGAGCGCTTCACGCCGCATCAGATCCACGAGGCCGAGAACGCCCTCGGGGTGCGCCTGTGAACGCACTCCTCTCGATCCGCGACGTTCACGTCCGCTTCGGCGGTTTGAAAGCCGTCACCGGAGCGTCGATGGAGTGCAGCGAGGGTCTCGTCACGTCGCTGATCGGGCCCAACGGTGCCGGCAAGACGACGTTGTTCAACGTGGTTACCGGCGTCCAGCCGCCAACGTCCGGGTCGGTGTTCCTCGACGGCACCGACATCACCCGCGAGCCTGCGCATCGCAGGGCGCGGCGGGGAATGGCGAGGACGTTCCAGCGGATCGAGCTGTTCACGTCACTGTCGGTCTCCGACAACGTGCTCGTCGCCGCTGAGGTTGCCGGCCGATCACAGGCACGGGTGGTCGCCGCTGAGCTGATCGAGCGCCTCGGACTGACGAGCGTGGCGAACGTTCTGGGCGGCGCGCTGCCGACAGGCACGGCGCGGCTCGTCGAGATCGCCCGCGCCCTCGCCACCGGTCCGCGAGTGCTCCTCCTCGACGAACCAGCATCGGGTCTCGACGAGCAGGAGACGAACCCGCTCGGCGCGCTGCTCCGAGAGCTCGCTGCGGACGGGCTGGCGATCGTGCTCGTCGAACACGACGTCGAGCTCGTGATGCGCGTGTCGGACGTGGTCTACGCCCTCGACCTCGGCGAGATGATTGCCTCTGGCACACCCTCCGAGGTGCAGCGCAACCAGCGCGTGATCGATTCGTACCTGGGGGCGGCGTGAGCACACCACCACCCCTCCTCGAGCTCCGAGACGTGCACGCCGCGTACGGCAACATCGAGGTACTGCACGGTGTCGATCTGTCCGTGGCGGCCGGCGAGATCATCGCTGTCCTCGGACCCAACGGAGCGGGTAAGACGACGACACTCAGCGTTGCCACCGGGGCGATCCGACCGACGGCCGGCGACGTGCTCCTCGCCGGCCGCGAGGTCACCGGGTGCTCAGCCGGGGATCTCGCCCGGGTCGGTGTGTGCACCGTGCCCGAGGGTCGCGGCGTGTTTCCCAACCTGACCGTGCGGGAGAACCTGTTGATGGCGACCTACATGGGGTCGTCGCTGCACGACATCGAGGAGCGCACGTACACCAGGTTCCCCCGGCTGCAGGACCGGAGATCGCAGATGGCGGGCACCTTGTCGGGAGGCGAGCAGCAGATGCTCGCCCTCGCCCGGGCCCTCGCCACCGAGCCGATGATCCTGTTGCTCGACGAGCTCTCGATGGGCCTCGCTCCGCTGGTCGTTCGTGACCTCTACGAGCGCGTCGCTACCATCGCCGCCGAAGGGGTCGGCGTGATCGTGGTCGAGCAGTTCGCCCACACCGTTCTCCAGGTGGCGACGTCGGCGATGGTGATCGCCGGGGGGCGGGTGCGCTTCGCCGGGCCGGCGGGCGCGCTCGACGACGACACACTCGCCGCCGCCTACCTCGGGCACGTTCAGGACCAGACCGCAGGAGTGACATCGTGACCAGCACACAGGACAATCTGACGACGAGCCCCGAACCGACGAGGAGCGCCATGAACGAGGACCGCGTCCAGCAATTCGAGAGCGAGGTGTCCGGCATGAAGGTGCGCGGGGCCAGCCGGGACACGGAGAAGTGGCTGCAGATCCTCGCCGTCGCCGGTCTCGTCGGCGGGCTCATCCTGGTCATCGTCGGCGCCATCCAGGTTTCGGGCACGTCCGATATTGCCGACCAGAACTCGATGCTGGCCACGGCGACCTTCGTCGGACTCGCCCTCACGATCGCCGGTGCGGCGCTGTTCGTGCGCGTCAGCTTCGGTCGCATGTTGCGCTACTGGTTGGTGCGACTCGTTCACGAGCAGCGCAGCGAAACCGACCGCCTGATCGAGGCGATCAAGAATCGCGATTCGTAGCTCGGAGCTTCGACTCGCGAGCAAGTCGCTCGTCAACACGACTGGTCATCGCCGGGCGGAGGCGATCACGGAATCGGCGTAGCGGCGGAGCAGGTCGACCTTCTCCCCCAATGGTTGCGTGTCCGGTCCGACGTCGTACGGCCAGCGGAAGCCGACGATCACGTCAGTCACACCCTGCTCCTCGAGCCGGCGCACACCGTCGAGCGTGTAGGCGTCGACGCTGATCACGTGAACCTCGAAGGTCTTGTCGGAACGCCCCTCCTCGGCGCGGAACGCGGCGAGTCGAGAGAGCAAGACGGGGAGATCGGCGGGATCGCCCCCACCGTGCATCCAGCCGTCGTTGCGCGCGGCGCGTCGCAACGCTGCGTCGGAATGACCGCCGACGAGGATCGGCACGGGCGTCGCCGGCACCGGTGTGATCTTGATCGAGGGCACGTCGAAGTGATCGCCGTGGAACTCGTAGTACCCGCCCCGGAGCAGACCGCGGATGATCTCGATGCTCTCGTCCATCCGTCGTCCGCGGCCGTCGAACGGTGTCTCCGTGATGACGTAGTCCTCCGGCCACGGACTGACGCCCACGCCCAGCGAGAACCGGTCGTTCGTCAATGCCGCGGCGCTGGCCACCTGTTTGGCGACGAGTACCGGGTGGCGGATCGGAAGCTTGATCACGAACGTCGAGAAGCGGATGCGGTCCGTCACGCTGCCGAGCGCGGTTGCGAGCTGGAACGGGTCGATGAACGGCTTGTCGTCGAGGAACTCCCGCGAACCGTCCGGGTTGAACGGATACTTCGAGTCTCGACTGCTCCGGATAAGCGATCGAGTCGGCGATCACGAACGAGTCGAAGCCGGCGTCTTCCGCGGCTCGAGCGAGGGGAAGATAGAACGCCGGGTCGATCATCGACTCGGCGTAGGAGAAGCGCATCGGGCAACGGTATCTGACGGCTCGTCAGATTGGTATGTTGCCGATGTCGGTCAGCCGGGCTCGGACTCGTGCCCGGGCTTCATCCGTAGCCCCCGGTAGGCCTCGGCGGCGGGCGAGGCCCCCGTCACGACCTTGTACATCTCCTCGTGCACGGGCATCAGCAACTCGTAGCGCTCGGACAGCTCATGCGTGGTGACGGCTGTCTTCAGTCCCTCGGCGACCATGTTCATCGACGACGTGATCTCGTCGAGCGTCATTCCTTGTCCGAGCTTCTCCCCCACCGAGCGATTGCGGCTGTTGGGACTCATGCACGTGGCGATCAGATCACCCATGCCGGCGAGACCGGCGAACGTCGCCGCCTCGCCGCCCATCGCCACACCGAGGCGCGTCAGCTCCGACAGGCCCCGGGTCATCACCAGCGCTCTTGTGTTGTCGCCGACGCCGAGGCCCTGGGCGATGCCGCAGGCGATCGCCACCACGTTCTTCAACGCGCCCCCGAGCTCGCACCCGATGACGTCGTGGTTCGTGTAGACGCGGAACAGTCCGCGCGACAGCACGTTCTGGATGGCGCGGGCGACGTGCAGGTCGGGCGTGGCGATGACGCTCGCCGCCGCCTGCCCGCCCATGATCTCGCGGGCGATGTTCGGCCCCGTCAGGGCGGCGACCGGATGGTCGGGCAGGACGTCGGAGATGACCTCCGTCATGCGCATCAGGGAACCTTGCTCGAAGCCCTTGGAGAGGCTGATCACCGGGATCCACGGGTGCACGTGAGGACGAGCCAGCTCGAGCGTCGAGCGCATCCCGGACGTGGGCACGCCGACCACGAGCATCTCCGCGTGCGCCAGCGCCTGCTCCAGGTCGTCGGTGGCGGTGAGGCGTTCGGTGAGGCGGAACCCGGGCAGGTACGACTCGTTGGTGTGCTCCGAGTTGACCTCGGCCGCCACCGACGAGCTGCGCGCCCACAACATCGTCGGATGTCGCTGGGCGACGAGGTTGGCCACCGTCGTCCCCCACGAGCCCCCACCCAAGACGGTTACCTTCATCGACTGCGAGAGGGTACTCGCCGCCGGATCACCCGGTGAACCACGCGGCGGCGCCGGAATCGACGCTGAGCACCGCACCGGTGATGCTCCGTGCGCCCTCCTCGACCAGGAAGAGCACCGCACGGGTGATCTCCTCGGCGGGGAACCAGGCCTCGTTCTGCGGATTGAGCATGGCGAGGAACGGCGCCACGTCATCGGGCCCGGGGGACTCCAGATCGGGACGCACGACGCGATACAGGTGGTCGTTCTGCACCATCGGCGTGTCGACCGTGCCCGGGGCGATGGCGTTCACCGTGATGCCGTGCGGCGCGAGGTCGCACGCTGCGGCCTTGACGAGCCCGATGACGCCCCACTTCGACGCCGTGTAGGCGGCGATGTTCGAGGTCGCGCGGCGACCCATCATCGAGGAGATGCCCACGATCCGGCCGTAGCGCCGTTCGATCATGCCCGCAGACACGGCGCGGATGGCGTTGAACACGCCGGTGAGGTTGATGTCGATCACATCGGACCATTGCGCCGCGCTCGTCGCCTGCACCGGCACACCGAGCGACACGCCCGCGTTGGCGACGAGGATGTCGACCCCGCCGAACATCTCTGTCGCCTCGGCGACCACGACGTCGATCGCCTCGAGCTCACGCACGTCGGCCTCAAGGGCGAGACACTCCTGACCCTCGGCGGCGACGAGCTTGGCCGTCTCGTCGAGGTCGGTGCGCGTCGCCATCGGATACTCGATCGAGGCGATGTCGGCGCACGCGTCGCAGACCACGACCCGCGCCCCCTCCCGCGCCAACGCCACGGCGTGGCTGCGGCCTTGGCCACGCGCTCCGCCGGTCACCAGCGCGACCCTGCCGTCGAGTGCTCCCACGTTCGGCCTCCCTTGCCGTCCGTTGACCATCTGACGCACTGTCAGATATGGTGCCCCATTGTCACACGGCTGGCGTGGGGGGAGACAACTGTGAGGGTTCATCGCACCTTGGTGGGTTGCGCGTTGGTCGGAGTCCTCGTCTTGGGAACCGCTTGCTCGTCGCGCGACGACGACGACGCGGCAGACACGACGGCAGCCGCTCCTGTGCCGGCGACCACCGGCGCGGCGCCGGTCACGACCGTGACGCCGGCGACGTCTGCGCCTCCCGGCGCGACCGTCGTCGACGGTGCGACGACCGTGCCGGACGCCACCACCGCCCCCCCGCCGACGACTGCGCCCGCAGGACCGATGTTCGGCACGATGGCCTCGCCGTGTGGCCCGGGCGAGGCGACGATCGCCGAAGGTCAGAACGGCGACGACGGGGTGCTCCGGCTGGCGGCCGCCAACGACCACGACAACCAGTTCGTGCCCGGCCTGACGCAGGAGTTGCTCGACTCGTCGATCGCGTTCGCCAAGTGGTGCAACGAGCAGGGCGGCATCAAGGGCTTGAAGATCGAGATCATCGACATGGACGGCCACATCACGGAGTCGGCGGCGGCAATGGAGAACGGCTGCGACAAGGCGTTCGCCATGGTCGGCGGGGGCATGGTCCTCGACGACCAGGAGTTCCCCCGCTTCAACGAGTGCGGGATGATCGACTTCGCCGGGTACGCCGTCACCGCCACCAAAGCGCTGTCGAGTGGCATGGTCCAGCCGGTGCCCAACCCCCCCAACAACCGGCCGACGCAGTGGCTGCAGTGGGCTGCCGAAGAGTACCCGGATGCCGTCAAGAACACGGCGATCGTGTTCACCGACATCGACACGACGGCGATCGTCGCCGAGCAGCTCGAGGCGGCGATGAACGCAACCGGCGGGTGGAAGGTGACGACTCGCATCCCCGTCGCCCTCGGCGAAGCGAACTGGGCTCCGTTCGCTCAGCAGATCAAGGACAGGAAGGTGGGGGCGATGACCCTCGTCGGGGAGGCGACGACCCTGGCCCTGTTGCTCAAGGCGATGGACGAGGTGAACTACCGGCCGGAGGTGATCCTGGAGGAGGCGAACCACTACGACAAGGCGTTGATCGAGCGCGCCGGCAAGTCCGCCGAAGGCGTGATGGTGCGCACGATGTACGCCCCGTTCGAGGAGGCCGACCAGTTCCCCGGGATGCAGTCCTATTTCGACGTGATGGAGCAGTACAACCCGGATGGCAAGCAGGCGGGTCTCGGCCTGCAGTCGATGAGTGCTCACCTGATGTTCGCCACGGCGGCGAATGCGTGTATCGAGGCGAACGACGGCGTGCTCGAGCGTGAATGTGTGCTCGCCGAGGGCAGGAAGATCGAGAGCTGGGACGGTGGCGGACTCCACGCCGAGACGCATCCCAACTCGGGCACGGCGCCCGAGTGCGGGGTCATCATGCAGGTCATCGACGGGCGGTGGCAACGCCGGTACCCGGAGCTCGGCAGCGCCGACGACAACGCCGGCGGCTGGAACTGCCGCGAGGGCTCGGCGAAGGAGATCCCTGGCGTGTTCGGCGACTACGAGAAGGGCGTCGATCCGGACCGTCCGTGATCGTCACGCCCCGATGTACGGCCCGAGCACCTGACTCGTCCGCCGCAACGACTCGGTGAGCTGCGCCCGCAGTCCTGGCGTGAGGTCGCGGCGAGCGAGCGACCGCACGACGGGGCGGACGATCCAACCCGCATCGCGATCGACCCAGGTCGGATGGACGACCGGCGCGCGCCACCTTCAACTCGCCCGATTTGGTCAAGCTCAGCATCGTCGTCACGACGGCTCCGTCCTGACTGCTCGCCGGCCAGCGCGCCGACGTGGGCAGGTTGGAGAGGATGTTCCCCAGTCCGTACAGCACCCACGTGCCGTGCACCCGGTCGATCGGTTGCAGGACGTGGGCGTGGTGGCCGACGACGAGATCGATGAGTCCACTCGACGTGATCCGCTCGGCGACGTCGACTTGCATCGCCGTCGGCTCGGCAATCCCCTCGTTTCCCCAGTGGAGGCTGACGATCACCGCCTGGGCGCCGAGCCTCTTGGCCCGGGCGGCGTCGGCGACGATCCGCGCCGGGTCGATGAGCGCCGAACGCCACTCCTGGCCGGACGGGAGGACAAGGCCGTTGAAACTGAACGTGTACGAGAGGTGGCTGATGCGGACGCCGTTCACCGTGAACACGCGCGGCGCGATCTCCGCAGGTGTCCTCGCCATGCCCGACTGGTCGACGCCGGCGCGCTGCAGAACGTTGACGGTGCGGTCGATGCCGGCCACGCCGCGGTCGAGCGTATGGTTGCTCGCCGTGGAGCACCGGTCGTAGCCGGCAGCAGCGATGGCGCCGGCGATCTCCGCCGGCACTCCGTAGATCGGGTACGTCGAATACGCCTCGCCGGCGGGTGCGATCGGCGTCTCCAGGTGGCACACGGCGAGATCGACCGGGACGACCAGGGAGCGCAGCGGCGCCAACATCGGCCGGAAGTCGTACCCGTTGCCCGCTGCATTGCGCGCCGCCTGCGCCCACAGCGGGCTGTGCGGCAGCGTGTCCCCCGTGAAGGCCATGGGGACGACCCGACGACGCGTGGCCCGCGGTCTCCTCCGTTCCTCGCCCCGTGCGTGCGGTCGCACCGTGGTCGGCTGCGCGCTGTGGTTCGCCCGCTCGGTCGAACCCGCGCCCACCGACCTGGACGTGCCGCACCGGCTTCGGCTTCGGCCGCGGCCGTGAGGTCGTCGACGGGGCGCCGCTCGTGGTGGATTCGGCGACGGTCGCCGGCGTCACCGACGTCGTCGGGGCGGATGTCGACGGTCGATCGCGCTGCACCGCCTCCGTCGCCGGCCGCGCTCGTTCCTGTCCCGGCGCGGCCACCGTCCCGAGTTGCGTGATCGCTCCCGTGGTCAGCACGACCGCAACCAGTCCCCCTGCAACACGCAGCGGCAAGCGCACGCTGCCAGTCTTGCGGAGCAGCGTGACGCGATCGTGGATCGCCAGGAGACCAGGCGCTACGGGGGCCCGCTCTGCCAGACTGGCGCCGTGATCGTGGACTGCGCCGTCTATACAAACGGTGAGCGGCGCCCGGGCGCAGCTACGGCTCGAGGACGCCCTCGAAGCCGCGGGCGAGCCGGGCTCCTTCGCCTGGATCGGGCTGTTCGAGCCGACGTCGGAAGAGTTCGACGCGGTCCGCAAGGAGTTCGTGCTCCACCCGCTCGCCGTCGAGGACGCGATCCACGCCCATCAGCGACCGAAGGTGGAGACGTACGACAACTCCCTGTTCGTCGTGCTCAAGACGGCTCGCTACATCGACGCCACCGAGTCGGTCGAGTTCGCCGAGCTACAGGTGTTCGTCGGCAAGAACTTCGTGGTGTCCGTGCGCCACGGCGAAGCGAGTGCCCTCGCCGACGTCCGGCGATCGGTGGAGCGGACCCCCGACCTCCTCCGCTGCGGTCCCTCGTCGGTGCTGCACGCCATCATCGACAAGGTCGTCGACGACTACGAGCCGGTGCTCGTCGGTCTCGAAACCGACATCGTGGAGATCGAGGACCAGGTCTTCAGCCACGATCGGCATCAGAACGCGGCCCAACGGATCTACAAGCTCAAACGTGAAGTCCTCGACTTCCTGCGCAACTCACGGCCACTCTCCGAGTCGATCAACCAACTCGTCCACGAGTCGACGCCGCACAGTCACCCCGAGCTCACCAAGTACTTCCGCGACGTCGCCGATCACCTCGGGCGTGTCGTGGCCCAGGTGGAGAACTACAACGAGGTTCTCTCCGACGCGCTCAGCGCCAACCTCGCCCAGGTCAGCGTGCGACAGAACGACGACATGAGGACGATCTCGGCGTGGGTGGCGATCGGGGCCGTGCCGACCCTCGTCGGAGCGATCTACGGCATGAACTTCGAGCACATGCCTGAGCTGGACCAGGTGTGGGCCTACCCAGCGACGCTCGGTGTCATGGCGTTGATCTGCGTGTTCCTCTTCCGGCGCTTCCGGCGCGCCGGGTGGCTCTAGCGCAGGCACCGAAACCGGCACGATCCTGCTTCTGACCGTTGCGTAGCGTCGGCATGATGGGAGTGGAACTGCGGCCGCTGCAGGCCGCCGACATGGACAAGTGGGCCGATTTGCTGGCGGCGTGTGAGAAGGTCGACCGCAGCGGCGAGCATTACGACACCGACGACCTGGCGGAGGAGTTCGCCGCTGATTCGCGCGACCGGGAGCGAGACTTCATCGGTGCGTGGCTCGACGACCAGCTCGTCGGTGTGGCGACGGTCTTTCCCCGCGACCAGGCGGAGGAGTACCACAAGGTCCATCTGGAGGGGTGGACGCATCCCGACCATCGCGGCACAGGCATCGGCACGGCGACGATGGCGTGGTCGTTGGAGCGGGCGCGCGAGGCCCACGCTGCGCTGTTCCCCGACCTCCCCTGCGAGCTCCAGACGCGGGCGCTCGCCGACGACGAGACGCAGCAGTCGCTGCTGTCCGCCGCAGGCCTGTCGCCCGTTCGCTGGTTCTTCACCATGGAGGCCGATCTGTCCGCTTCACCCGCGGCGCTGCCGGTTCCCGAGGGCCTCGAGCTGCGCGGGTATCGCGACGTCGCCAGCGCCGATGTCAGAGATGCCCACAACACCGCGTTCCGTGACCACTGGGGGTACACGCCGTGGTCGCCGGCGATGTGGACGCAATACGTCGACGAGACCCGTTCATTCCGCCCGGAGTGGTCGAAGGTTCTCGTCACGCCGGACGGCGCCATCGTCGCTTATGTGGTGATGTACGAGTACGAGGCAGACGCCGCAGCGACGGGAAAGCGCACGGCGTACGTCGGCAAGGTGGGAACGCTCCGCGGCTGGAGGCGGCGCGGCATCGCCTCCGCTCTGCTCTCCCGCGTACTGCACGAGTGCCATGTCGACGGCGGATACGCGTGCGCCGCGCTCGATGTCGATGCGGACAATCCCACCGGCGCGCTGGGGGTCTACGAACGGCTCGGCTTCGTCACGACCACTCGCTTCGTGATGTACACCGTCCGCGAACCCTGATCACCGCTGCTCGCGCTCGACCTCCCGCACGATTTCGGCGAGGAGGCCCTCCTTCGAACCGAAGTGGTAGATGAGCATGCGATGGCTGGTGCCGATGCCGCTGGCGAGGCGACGGAGGCTCAGATCACCGATGCCGTGGGCCGCCACGTACTGGCGAGCGGCGGCGAGCAGGCGGATGCGTCGATGTCGATCGTCGTTCCGAACTTCATGTACCAAATGGTACATACCAGCGACGGTCCGTGCCCTGTTCGATGGCACACCCGCGTTAGCGCACGTGCCGCGGAATGGGGCAAGATCGGCGCCGTGATCGATCACCTGCGCGCCGCCTGGGACGAGATGACTGCTCCGGGGGCACCCTTCGCCATGACCGAGACGACCGTACGCGGCATCCCGATGCGGGTCTTCGCCAGCGCCCTTCCCGACCTGCGCGCGATGTGGGAGCTTTCGGCGTTGCAGGGCGACAAGATCTACGTGGTCTACGAGGACGAGCGCTACTCGTTCGCCGACATCCATGCCCAGGTGCGGTCGCTCGCCGGCTACCTGCACGACGACGTGGGCGTCCGTCGCGGCGACCGGGTTGCGCTGGCGATGCGCAACTATCCGGAGTGGGTGGTCGGCCACTGGGCCGCCGTGTCGCTCGGCGCCGCCGTAGTCGGGATGAACGCTTGGTGGACCGGCCTGGAGATGGAGTACGCACTCGGTGACTCGCAACCGAAGGTCCTGATCGCCGACGACGAGCGCCTCGAGCGCGTCGTCCCCCATCTCGATGCCGATCCGGGAGAAGGCGCCGCTGGATGTGATCGCCGTACGACCGGGTGGCGAGTTGCCCGCTGACGCCAAGCGGTGGGTCGACCTGGTCGATGCGGGAGCGGCGCCCGCGTCGTTGCCCGCCGTCGAGGTCGACCCCGACGACGACGCTCTCGTCTTCTACACCTCCGGCACGACCGGGTTCCCCAAAGGTGCCCAGATCACCCACCGCGGAGCCGTGCACAACGTCTTCCACCTCATCTTCTGGACGCTCGTGTCGACATCTGCCGAGGCCAAGGCGGCTGCCGCAGCGGTGGAGGCAGGGAGCGAACCGATCGCCGAGGCGCCTCCGGCGCCCGAGCAGCCGGTGTTCATGGCACCCACCCCGCTGTTCCACGTCACTGCGTGCAACTGCATCCTCCACCCCGCCACGATCGCCGGTGGGCGTGTCGTGTTCACCCACAAGTGGGACGCCGGGCGAGCACTCGAACTCATCGAGCGAGAGGGTGTCACGAACTTCGCCGGCGTGCCGACGATGCTGCGCGAGCTCATCAACCACCCCGACTGGCCCAACCGCGACACGTCCACGATGCGCGGCCTTGGCGGTGGCGGCGCGCCGGTGGCGCCGGACCTCGTGGAGAAGATGGACAAGTCGCTGAGCCGCGGCGGAACCCCGAGCACCGGGTATGGCCTGACCGAGACGAGTGGCGTCATCTCCGCCAACGGAACCCGTTACCTGATGTCCAAGCCGTCGTCTGCCGGTCCCGTGCTCCCCACCCTCGACGCCAAGCTCGTCGACGAGACCGGGGTCGATCTGGAGCCCGGGCCGGACACGGTCGGCCAGCTCTGCGTGCGCGGCCCCGTGGTGATCAAGGGCTATCTCAACCGCCCCGAGGCTACCGCCGACGCCATCCGCGATGGGTGGTTCAATACCGGTGACATCGCCCGACTCGACGACGACGGGTTCCTCTACATCGTCGATCGGGCCAAGGACATGGTGCTGCGCGGTGGCGAGAACGTGTACTGCTCGGAGGTCGAGGCCGCCATCTACGCCAACGACGATGTCGCCGAGGTCGCCGTGTTCGGCGTTCCCGACGAACGGCTCGGCGAGGCCGTCGGCGCGGCGATCGTCCCTCGCGAAGGCGCCGGGCTCACCGAGGACGACGTCGTCCAGTTCCTCGACGGGAGGATCGCCAAGCACAAGGTCCCGAGCGTGATCTGGATCCTCGACGAACCGCTGCCGCGCAACGCCAGCGGCAAGTTCCTCAAGCGCGAGCTGCGCACGAGACTCGTCGAATCCGGTATCAGCGGTTCGCCCGGAACGTCAGACAGCTAGGTTCGTCGCGCCCTGGCGACGGGACGAGGGGGTACATCAATGCCGAAACAGCCGATGCGCGACGTGGTGGTGCTGCTCCCCGGGATCCTCGGCAGTGCCCTTGCCCGCGAGGGCAAGGAGGTGTGGGCGCCGACGCCGGGGGCGATCGGGCGAGCCCTGTGGTCGCTCGGGCACAGCGTGAAGGACCTCGAGCTGAAGGACGACCCGTGGGAGGTCGACGACCTCGGCGACGGTGTCACGGCAACACGGCTGATGCCGGACGTCCACATCGTCCCCGGTCTGTGGGGCATCGACGGCTACAGCGGCATCAGCAAGATGATCACGGCGCGGTTCGATCTGGTGCCCGGCGAGACCTA
The DNA here is from genome assembly GCA_963830025.1 of uncultured Acidimicrobiia bacterium. Lineage (GTDB taxonomy): Bacteria > Actinomycetota > Acidimicrobiia > Acidimicrobiales > Ilumatobacteraceae > CAWHLC01. Next base: position 259,773 of record CAWHLC010000013.1, on the reverse strand, counting down.
CCTCGAGTTTCCCTACGACTGGCGTCGCGACAACCGCGTCGCCGCCCGCGCCCTGCGCCGCGTCGCCGACGAGAAGCTGCACGCTGCCCGCCAGCGCGACCCCGACGCCAAGCTGATCCTCATCGGCCACTCGATGGGTGGGCTCGTCGCTCGCTACTTCCTTGAGTGCCTCGACGGCTGGAGCGACACGCGGATGCTGATCACGTTCGGCACGCCGCATCGCGGGTCGTTGAACGCGGTCGACTTCCTCACCAACGGCTTCGTCAAGAAGCTCGGTCCGTTGAAGATCGCCGATCTCACCCGCCTGTTGCGCTCGCTGACGTCGGTGTACCAGCTGCTGCCCACCTATCCGTGCGTCGACCTCGGTCAGGGCGGCGACGTACCTCCTCGTCGCCGACGCCAGTGACTCGCTCGCCGGTGTCGACGCCGCCCGCGCCCAGCGCCGCCGCCGACGACTTCCATGGTGCCATCGACGCCGGGGTGGGCGGCCACGAGCCGGGCGTGTACGACCTTCACTCCGTCGTCGGGATCACGCAGGGCACGAAGCAGTCGGTTCGTCTGGATGGGGACAAGGTGGTCTGCGAGGAGCTGTACAAGGGCACCGACCTCGGCGGCGACGGCACCGTCCCGCGGCTGTCGGCCACCCCGGCCGAGACCGACGGCTGGCATCCCGTGTACCAGCCGATGTACTCCGCCGACCGTCACGCCGCGCTGCAGAACGCCGATCCGGTGCAGACACAGCTGTACGGCATCCTCACGGCGGAACTGATCGACGTGACTCGGTCGTTCCTCGGGGTGCGTCTCGAGGCGCCGGAGCTGCTCGACCTCGGCGAGAGCCTGACGGTGCGTGCGCTCCCCGACGGCGCCAACCTGACACTGCTCGCCAGCGTCACCGACCTCGCCACCGGCCTCGACGTCGGCACGCCGCTCACGCTCAACCGCGACGCCGACGACGTTCACCACGGCGAGGTCCCCCCGCTCCCGGAGGGTGACTACCGCTTGAGCGTGGTGGGTGTCGGCGACTCGGCGCGGCTCGTCGATCCGGTCCACGGCTTGTTCTGCGTGGTGCCTGATCTCGAGCCCGAGCCCAACGAACCACCGCGGGCGCTGACGGTGGCCGGGCGCCTCGCTGCCCTGCTGGTCGGAATCGACGCCTACCTGCCCCCGGTCAACGCGCTGTACGGCTGCCGCAACGACATCACCGCGCTGCGTACCTACCTCGAGGGGCGCGCCACGACTGGCGGGAACCAGCTCGACATCATGACGCTGTTCGACGGCGAGGCGACCCGCGATGCAGTGGTGGCCGCCTTCCGGTCGCATCTCGGCTCGACCGGGCCCGGTGACGTCGCCCTCTTCGCCTACGCCGGCCACGGCAGCGAGGAGCCGGCCCCGCCGGAGGTCGCCCACCTCGAGCCGACCGGCCGCATCCAGACCCTGGTGCTCTCCGACTGCGGGCGCAGGATCGACGGCAAACTTCGACGCGGTCTCGCCGACAAGGAGCTCAGCGTGCTGATCGCCGAGGTTGCGGACGAAGGGCGCCCACGTCGCGCTGGTGCTCGACTGCTGCCACGCCGGCGGCGCCACGCGCGATGTCGAGGTCAACGTCCGCGGCTGGACTCCGGACCCGGACACGACCGCGGCCGACCTGCCGCGAGCTCGTGACCGAGCTCACCCAGCCGCGACCCGATCGACCGAGTTCCTGCCCGGCACGACGGATCACTGGTCGGCGCCGGCGGCTCCGCACGTCGCACTCTCCGCCTGCCGGTCGTTCGAGAAGGCGAAGGAGCTGCACGCCGGGGGGACGCTGCAAGGTGCCTTCTCCGCCGGTCTCATCGGCGCCCTGACGGCGCTGGGGCCGTCGTCGACGTACCGGTCGGTCCTCGCCACGGCGCGCGCCCACGTGGAGCGACTCGCCGACGAACAGCGACCGGAATTGTTCCCCCTCGACCCGGGCGGCGAGGGCGACGCATCGTTCCTCGACGGTCGCATCTCGCCGGTGCCGCCATCGTTCACGATGAGCCGCGGACGGGATGGATGGGAGATCGATGCGGGTCTCACTGCACGGCTTCGCCGCGGCGGACGGTAGCGAGGCATTCGTGCTCGCCTGCTCCCGGCCCGGAGCGCCGGCCGGCGAGATCGCCGGATTCGTGAAGGTGACGAGCGTCGACATCGAGCGTTCCCGTGTCGAGCCGCTCGAGTGGCAGCCCGACGACATCGCCTACGAGGCGCTCATCGCCGACGTGCCCCTCCCTCCGGCGACGGTCACGTTCGATCTGCCCGGCGACTCCGCCGCCGCGGACGAGGTGGCTGCCGTCGTCGACAGGGTCAGGGCGGCACTGGAGACGAGCGGACCCGGCGGATCAGAGTCGCCGTACGTCGCCGTGGCGCACGCCGGGAGCGACACCCTGCCCGGTGCCGCCGCCTACCGCCTCCGCGTCGGCGTGCCCGCGCCGGGCGTGGCGCGCATCGCCCGCAGCGACGGATCGCCGGTGACAGCCGATACCGAGGTCGCCGACGACGACGGAGCGCGGCGCGTCGTCGCTCGGCTCGAGCACGTCGCCCGCTGGGAGCAGGTGCGCGCCCTCGGCGGGCATCCGTCGACGCTCGACGGTGCGGTTCGCCTCGACGTCTTCGCCGCCGAGAGCGACGAGACGGTGCGCCCCGCCGATCGCCAGCCGCTGCATCGACAACAGGTGACTACCGCGCTCGCCTACCGCACGGTGGCCAACGGCCCGCCGCTTCCCCCGCTGGCCTTCATCGAGGTGCACAACACGACGGACGAGGACCTCTGGGTGGCCGTGCTCGACCTCACCGACCGGTTCCGCTGCCACGCCGTGCTCCCCACCGTGCTGCTCGCCGCCGGCCATCGCCACGCACTCTGGAACGGTGCTGCAATTCCTATCGCGCTTCCCGCCGGACGCGCCGTGGAGCAGGGCGCGATCGCCCGCGACTGGCTCAAGGTGATCGTCAGCGACGTCGACTTCGAAGCCACGGCATTCGATCTGCCCGCACTCGACGAGCCACCTCCCGAGAGGACGGAGACGCGCTCGACGCGACCGCGGGGCGTGCTGGAACGACTCGCTGCCAAGGCCGTGAGCAGGGAGATCCCTGACACGCCTCCACCGGCGGTGTCGCGGTGGACGGCGACGACCGTCGTCATCGAGACGACGGTGCCCTGAGGACCGGTGCGCTAGGGGGCTACCGCGGCGATGAACATCAGTGCCCCCGCGCAGGAACCCTCGCCGTACTCACCGTCGATCGCCTTGGAGTAGAGGCCACGCTTCTTGAACTCCGTTTGGGCGTTCTTCATGGCAGCGAGCGTCTTCGGTCCGAACTCGCCGTCACTGCGGGAGAAGTCGGCGAACTTGAAGAAGCGCAGGAAATCCTGCAGGCGAGCCACGTTGGCACCGACGTCGCCTTCTTTCACCACCGGCGTGGGGAGGACCAGCTTGGCATTCTCCTTCGACGAGGCACGGGGCTTGGCGCCGCTCTCGCCGAGTGCTGCCGCGATCGAACGACTGTCGTTTGCCGCCGCCCAGGTGCGCTCGATGTGGAGCCACTGCGCCCACGACTGCCCGAACCCACTCGAGGCGCTCGCCGTGGCGTCGTCCCAACCTTGGTACGACTTCCAGTAGCGGCAGGCCTCGTAGTCGTGCACACCCTGGATTCCGAGCGCACCTGCATTGGAGATGCAGAAGTCGATCACCTCGTCGGCCGTGCCCCGCCCAGGACCTGGGTTTGCCCATCGCCAGTCCCACGCCATGCCCCAGTTGTGCAGGCTCGGACTGCTGCCGCCGCGCATCACCCGTGGTGGGATCGACAGGATGCCCAGATCAGCCCCCTGCCAACGACCCAGCACGTAGTGCGAAGTTGCGACATGCCCACCGGAGTGCTCGTCGGATAGCCGATGCCGCGCGACTGCAGGATTGTCCCGCTGTCGTATGCCGGCAAGTTCCCATCGCCGCGCTGGCCGGGCTCGGTCGGCGCGTTGGAATCGAAGTCGTCGTCGAACGGCACGCCGCCGGCATCGTCGATGACGTTCGCCGCGGCCTTGCTCCCCTGATCAGCCATGAGATTCATCTTCGACAACCATCGGATGATTGTCGAGCCATTTACCGCCGGCAGCGCTCAACATCCGGTCGATACTCCTGATCGAACTATTGTCCCGAGGGAGCAAGGGAGACCGACGATGACCGATCCGCTCACCGATCCGAGCAGCGACGACGAGGCTCCGCTGCGCCTCGACATCCCGACGATCTACCTGCTCGGCGAGCAGATGATGCCCGACTACCGGACGATGTCGGCCGTCGAGGCGCGAGCCGTGTTCGCCGCCATCCCGCGCGACGCCGGGCCCCGACGTCGGCTCGGTCACGGACGTGGAGATCGCCCCCGGTGTGAACGGGCGTCTGTACGCGCCCCCTGGAAGCGACAGCGGAGCACGGCCGCTCGTCGTCTACTTCCACGGCGGTGGATTCACGATCGGCGACGTCGCCGGATACGACGGCACCACGCGCCGGCTGTGCGTACTGCTCGACGCCCCTCTGCTCTCCGTCGACTACCGGCTCGCGCCCGAGCACCCTTACCCCGTCGCTGCCGATGATGCCTGGACGGCGTTCGAGTGGGCGGCGGCGGCGGCGCTCAGTGGCAACGGACTCGTCCTTGCCGGCGATTCGGCGGGCGCCAACCTCGCCGCCGTGACGCGCGCGGAGAGCGGCGGTCGAGGGCATCGCCGTGAGCCATCAGCTGCTGTTCTACCCGTGCCTCGACCCGGGTCAGTCACTCGCCTCGCACCGGCTCCAGGAGAACGACAGCCCGTTCCTGTCCAGCGAGGACATGGCCTGGTACTGGGGTCAGTACCTCGACGGTGCCGACATCGCCCGGGGTGCCTCCGGCGGGACGGCGGATGAGCGTGTCGATCCCCGCCACACGCCGGTTCCCGTCGGGCTGGCTCCGGCGACGATCGTGCTCGCCGGAGTCGATCCCCTCCACGACGAGGGTGAGCACTACGCAACGGTGCTCACCGCGGCGGAGGTGCCGACCACGACGTTCGATTTCCCCGACCTGTTCCACGGCTTCATCGGATTCGCCGGCGTCAACGACGAGGCCGAGGCGGCGCTCGGTGAGGTGATCGCCGCCGTCACGGCAGCACTCGCCTCGCCGGCCGGCACATGACCGAATCGGAGCCACTCGATCTCCCCGGCACCGCATGGGCCCTGCTCGGCCTGCTCTCGTTCGGACGGGAGATGTCCGGTTACGACCTCAAGAAGTGGGCCGACAACTCGCTCGCCTTCTTCTACTGGTCGCCGGCACCGAGCCAGATCTACGCCGAGCTGCGCCGTCTCGAGAAGATCGGGTTGGTCACGTCGCGCGCCGAGCCCGGCGACAACCGCAAGAAGCGGCTGTTCCGCATCACGGAGCCAGGAGCCGCGGCGTTGAAGACGTGGCTCGAGGAGTCCGACCCAGGATTGCCCGTGCTGAAACACGGGACGGCGATGCGGGTGTGGCTCGGTCACTTGCTCGACCCGGACCGGCTGCGTGCTCTCGTCACCGAGCACCGCCAACAGATGCAGCAGCTCGCCGACCAGGCCGGAGACGTCGCCGACCGTGGACGCGATCAGGGCTGGACCTATCCACTCGCCGTGATCGGCTGGAGCAGCCGCTACTACGCCGCCCAGGTGCAGCTCGCCGACGAACTGCTCGCCGATCTGAACCGCCTCGACGGTGCGCCACCCGGCGCGGCGCCATCATGAGGGAGCCACACATGGAGAAGCTGATCTTCGTCTTCGGTCGTCGCGACGGGATGTCCGTCGACGATTTCCGCCACCACTACCTCACCGTCCACGCCAATTCGGCGCTGACGCGGACGGCCGACCTGGAGCGCTACGTCGTCAACCTGGTCGAGCAGGACGACGGCGGTGCCGCGGAGGCCGGGATCGTCGTCGCCGAGACGACCGTCGCCGTCGACGCCGTGACCGAGATCTGGACGCCGTCGCATCGATCGCTTCCTCGATCCGGCGACGGCGTTCGTCTCCGACGAGGCGGCGACGGCACACATGGCCGACCACGACTCCTTCATCGGCCAGATGCACGTGTATCGCGTCGAGGAGAACGTGGTGAAGCCGCCCCCCGTCGGTGAGGCGAGGGGCGACCGCACGCCCGGCGTGAAGTTCATGTCGCTGATGTACCGTGCCGACGGCATGGGGCAGGATGAGTTCCGCGCCTACTGGCGGGAGCGACACACCCCGTTGGCCCTCGAACACCATGTCGGGATGTCGGGATACGTCCAGAACGTCGTGATGGAGGCAGTGAGCCCCGACGCGCCGCCCTTCGACGGGTTCGTGGAGATGTACTTCCCCACCGTCGAGGATTTCCAACAGCGCTTCTTCGACTCCGATGAGGGCAGGGACGTCATCCTCGCCGACGCCTACACGTTCATCTCCCCGGCGACCATCTCGTTGACGGTCGACGAGCACGTGTTCAGGTGAGCGGCGCCGTTCGGGCGTTGGGCACGTTCACCGTTTCCGCTGCTGACCTTCGAGGTCGGTGACCTCCAACCCGAGCTCGTCGAGCGGGTCGAGGCTGACGTGAACACGATCGGTTCGCTCCGGCTCGCCGGTGTCAGTCTTGACCATCAACGGAGGATCGAACACCTCGTTCCCTGTCTTCTAGGAGTCGAACTGTCAGCGTTCAATTGAACGAACACATGTTGCTTTTACGTGGACGTTCGTGTACCTTCGTCACATGAGTTCGTCCGACCTCGACAGCCGCATCGCCGCTCTCGGTGACGCCGCCGCTGGTGTGCGTGAGGCGATGCTGCACGTCGAGGTGGGTCATTGTGATGTCGGTCAGTTGGCGGGGTTGAAGCAGATCGCCAACACGCTGCGCGGTCTCAGTGATGTCCTCAAGACCGATGTCGCCGTGCGGGCCGACGAGTTGCGTCAGGTGGATGTGAACGATGTGGTCGACACGACGTTGAACCCCGACGGCCGCAGCGAATCCGCAGGAGGAGTTGGTCGAGAAGGACCGCGGTGCGGTGCTCGACAACCTGCCGGGGATGGATGAGGCGACCCGCTCCGGTGAGCTGCTCCGCCGCAGCTACGCCGATGTGGTCGCCAAAGCAGCTACGCGAAGTTGGCGGTGGATGTGCGGGCCGAGTTCTACCGCCGTCACCCCGACTTGGACACGATCGCCGCCACGCCGCAGTGTGCATGTCGTTTCGGTTGTATGTGACCCATCTGGTCGAGTTGTTGCTCGAGGATCTCGGTGTGCAGCGGGCGGAACGGCAACGTCATCAACGGCGGGCGAAGATCTTCACCGAGTTGGAGACGGGGTTGTGGGGGTTGTCGGGCCGGTGGGATCCGTTGACCGGCCAAACGTTGAACACGGCGATCACCGCTGAGGTGAACGCCATCTACCACGCCCGCCGCGGCGACAACACCGATCTACGCACACGGGAGCAGATCACCGCCGACGCCATCACCAACCTGATCTGCAACACCCCCGTCACCGCCCGCACCAGGTTGCTGGGGTGACCGCCATCGTCCTCTGCGACGACAAGACCGCCGACGCGACGGGCCCCACGCGCGGTCCGTGCACGAATATGCCGATGGCACCCCGGTCGCCTTCCACACCCTCGCCGCTGTGCTCGACGACCCGACCACGAACATCGTCGAAGCCGACGTCAACGAGCATGGCGTCGTCCAATCAGCTCGGTGACGCCGTGTTGAACCACGGCCGCAACCGGCGGTTCGCCACCCCGGATCAGAAACTGGCGCTTCGCGCGATGCATCGCACCTGTCTGTTCCCCGGCTGCGACATGCCCTTCGACCGCTGCGAACAACACCACCTGGTCGAATACCAGCATCACGGCAACACCGACCTGATCGATCTCGGCCCGGTCTGCTGCCGCCATCACCACCAATTGCACGCCCACAACTGGAAACTCCGCCTCGATCGAGACACCGGGCATTGACGATCACCTACCCCGACGGCACCACCCGCACCCACCCCCTCACCGGACTCGCACCCAACAACGACCCACCCGGCAAAGACCCACCTGACACGGTCCAACCGGCTGCGGGCACCGACAAATCCGCATCGTCGGCAAACGACCACGCCCCACCACCGACCGACAGGAGCGACCGACCGCGCCCGGCGACGCCGCATGAACCCGAGTCATGCGGCCTCGCCACCGCGCATCCGTTGCCTCTGGCTTGGTAACTCGCCACTCGACCAAGCACCTGACACCCGCGGGCAATCCCCACGAGCATCCGCGACCGACTGCACGTCGCCAATTCGCCACCGAGCAACCAATGCCGCCCCGGCCCGTCACGGATGGATGACGTGCGAAATGAACGTGGCCCGCCGGGAGTTCCACATGCGCCGCATTGCTCGCTGCTCGATCGTCCCCGCACCTCACGAATCGCACAGAGACGCCGAAAGCCCCGCGAGGCCTCACTCCCTCCTGTGCCGGCCCTTTCAGCGCCCGGCGGCAGGTCGCGCGGCAGTCCACATCCATCCGCCCTTCGAGAGCCGACCCATCGCACGAATGATGCAACACGACACTCCAGCGCTGCGGCGATCACGGCCGCTCCTCTCGTCGCGCTCCCGCAGATCCCAGACTCCTTCGGAGCCTGTCCTGAACGACGCGGAATGAAGAGATCTACGAGTACTCCGAGCTGGCGAGCCTCAGCCCCTGACGCGGGGCAGCACCTCGGCCTCGAACAGGTGGAGGCTCTCCCACGCGAGCTCGGGCGGGATGCCGCCCATCAGCGGGTGGAGGATGAACGTGTCCTCGTCGCCCATCTCGTTCCAGAACTCGACGCACTGGTCGGGCGTGAGCACGCGGTAGACGCCGCTCGCCTTGAGGCTGTCGATCGACGTCGGATCGTCGACAGTCACCGCCGAGTGCTGCCCCGGTCGTTGCCAGCTTCCGTACGTCTGCGCCTCGTGCAGGGCGTGGGGACCGATGCGTTCCCAGTCAGCATCAGGATCGTTGCTCACGTGCACGAACCCCAGTCGTCCGGGCACGCTGGAGAAGCCGTACTCGAAGCCGACCTTCCTGCATTCGTCCTCGTAGAAGCCACTCAGCTCACTGTCGGCGGAGGCGGCGAAGAAGCCGAGCCCGAGGCGAGCGGCTCGCCGCGCGGCGGCCTCCGAGCTGCCGCCCATCGTGAGCAAGGGCGACTGCGGACTCGTCGCCGCCGGGGTCACGACGACCTGCCGTCCCTGGTACTCGAACGGCTGACCTGTCAGAGCCGCCCGGATCACGCCGACGTTCTCGTCGAACACCTGCCAGCGGTCCTTGAAGTCGAGGCCCATCATGTCGAACTCAGCCTGCCGGTATCCGGTGCCGAGGATGACGACGCAGCCGTCCGGGGGCGAGCTGGTCGATCGTGGTCAGCTGCTCGGCAAAGCGGACTGGATCGTGCAGCGTCACGAGGGCGGCAGAGATCGAGATGTTCACGTGCTCGGTGACCGCGGCCACGCACCGCGGCGAGCGTGAGCGGCGACGACATGAACCCGTCCTCGGCGCCGTGGTGCTCGGAGAGGATCACGGCGTCGAAGCCCCGTTCGTCCGCCCAGCGGACCTGATCGACGAATGCCTGATGGAGCTCGGTGGCAGTTGCCGGACCCCAACTCGGCGCACGCAGGTCGTAGCGAATGGCGATCCGTGGCATGGGTTCCCCCCGACGTCGAGCAACGACCGGTTCCTGGTCGTCAGCAGCGGTCATTACGATCTGACGATACGTCAGATTTCTGTCGGCGTACGAACCAGCAGGACCGGAGACCACTCGATGCGCCTCGCCTACACCGATGAGCAAGAGCAGCTGCGCCGCGATCTGCGCAGCTACTACGACAAGCTCCTCGATCAGCAGACCCTCGACGACGTCCACCGGGGCCGCGGGGTCGGGCCGGACATGCGGCGGGTGTGGAAGCAGATGTGCGCCGACGGCTGGGCGGGCATCGGGTGGCCGAAGGAGTACGGCGGGCACGGTCGTTCCGCCGTGGAGCAGTTCATCTTCTTCGACGAGTCGATGCGGGCGAGTGCGCCCGTGCCGATGCTCACGATCAACACGATCGGTCCGACCATCATGAACTTCGGCAGCGACGAGCAGAGGGCCGACTACTTGCCGCGAATCCTCGCCGGAGAGATCCTGTTCTGCATCGGCTACTCGGAGCCAGGCGCCGGCTCGGATCTCGCCGCGCTGAAGACGAGAGCCGTCCGCGACGGTGACGAGTACATCATCAACGGCCAGAAGATGTGGACGTCGATCTCCAGCGACGCCGACTACTGCTGGCTGGCGGTGCGCACGGATCCCGACGCCGCCAAGCACAAGGGCATCTCCATCATCATCGTCCCGATGGATACGCCGGGCATCACGCTCAGCCCACTGCGCCTGCTCGGCGACCACGACATCAACGCCGTGTACTTCGACGACGTCCGCGTGCCGGTGGCCAACTGCGTCGGCGGCGAGAACAACGGATGGAAGCTGATCACCAATCAGCTCAACCACGAGCGGGTCACGCTGTGCTCGACCGGGATGATCGAGAACATCTACGACGACGTGCTCGCCTGGTCACGCACCGCCAGGCTGCAAGACGGTCGACGGGTGATCGACGAACCCTGGGTGCAGCAGAACCTGGCCCGCGTCCACGCCGGGCTCGACGTGCTCCGCTTGATGAACTGGCAGGTTGCCGACGAGGCGACGAAGGGCGTGCTCGACATCGGCCATTGCTCGGCGATCAAGGTCTACGGCACCGAGTTCTACCTGCAGGCTCTGCGCCTGCTCGGTGAAGTCGTCGGTCCTGCCGCCGCCCTCAGCGGCGACACCGAAGGCGCCGTGCTCCGCTCACGGATCGAGGCGCGTGCCCGCGGCATGCTGATCCTCACGTTCGGCGGCGGCACCAACGAGTTGCAGCGCGACCTGATCACCATGTTCACCCTCGGATTCCCACGGGCGGCTCGCTGATGGACTTCTCATTCACCGACGATCAGATCGAGCTCCGCTCGCTGGCGGCGAAGATCCTCGCCGACCGTTGCACGCCCGAGCACCTGCGGGCGACGGCTGAGACCGAGAGCGGTACCGACCTCGATCTGTGGCGCACGATGGCCGAGGCCGGTCTGATCTCGATCGGCTGGACCGAAGCGGCGGGAGGCGGCGGCACGGGATGGCTGGGAGCGTCGATCGTGCTGGAGGAGATCGGTCGCCACGCCGCACCCGTTCCGGCGTTTGCCACGATCGCCCTTGCCGGTCCGGCGATCGCCGAAGCCGCGGTGACCGCGTCGGGTCACGACGGTACGAACTTGCAGCTGATCGCCGACGCCGTCGCCGCAGGCGAATCGGTCGTCACGGCTGCCATCCACGAGACCGGCGGTGACCTGTTCGTCCCCACCGTGTCGAGCAGTGGACGGACAGGGTCAGCGGCACGAAGTCGTACGTGCCCCACGGTTCGCTGGCATCACACGCCGTCGTCACCACCAGCGATGGGCTGTGGCTCGTCGCCCTCGACCACCCGGCAGTCACAGTCGTTCGGCAGGACACGGCGACGGCGATGCCCGACGCCGCGCATCACGTTCGAGAGCCGCGCCGGCGATCCGCCTCGGAGACAACGCTGCTCGCGGACACGCTCGTCCTACGCGGGATGTCGGGTGCGGCGATCCTCACTGCAGGAATGTGCGCCGCCGCCGTCGATCTCACCGCGACCTACACGAAGGGCACGCGAGCAGTTCGGCAAGCCCATCGCTTCGCTGCAAGCGGTCAGCCAGCGAGCAGCGGACGCCTACATCGACACCGAGGCGGTGCGGCTCACTGCGTGGCACGCGGCGTCGCTCATCGACGTCGGTGCCGACGCGCTGGAGACCGTGCTCACCGCCAAGTTCTGGGCTGCCGAGGCCGGCTGGCGGGTGATCCATGCCGCCCATCACCTCCATGGTGGTTTCGGTGTCGACCGCGACTACCCGCTGCACCGCTACTACCTGCTGATGCAGCATCTCGAGCTCCAGCTCGGATCGGCAACGCCGAGCCTCGTCGCCCTTGGCGCCCAGCTCGCCCGCGCCTGACGCGAACAGCAGATCCCACCGGTACCATCCCGCCGATGGCGTCCGGCACACTGGCGAAGCTCCCCGACGAGTGGTCGACGGGTCTGGCGATCGTCGCTCACCCCGACGATCTCGAGTACGGCGCGGCGTCGGCGATCGCCAAGTGGACCGACGCCGGCAAGACGGTGCACTACCTCCTCGTCACCCGTGGTGAGGCAGGTCTCGCCATTCCGCCCGACCGAGGCTGGTCCGCTTCGTGAGGAAGAGGAGCGGGCGAGTGCCGCGCTCGTAGGCGTCGACGTTGTCGAGTTCCTCGACCACCGCGACGGAGTCGTGGAATACACCTTGCGGCTCCGGCGGGATCTGTCCCGGGTCATTCGCCGCCACCGTCCCGACGTGGTGATCGGCACGAACTTCCGCGACACCTGGGGTGGACCGTCGTTCAACATGGCCGATCATCGCAACGTCGGACTCGCCGCTCTCGACGCGATCCGCGACGCAGCGAACCCGTGGATCTTCCCCGAGCTGCTCGACGAAGGGCTCGAACCATGGTCGGGCGTCACGATGGCGTGCTTCAACGCGTCGCCGATGGCCACCCACTACGTCGACATCGGCGAGTGGCTCGATCGCGGCGTCGCATCGCTCGAGCAGCACCGGGCGTACCTCGACCACGTCGGTGGCGACGCCCGCCAGATGCTCACCGAGTTCGCCGAGACCGCCGGCGCCATGGCCGGCGTGGACAGGGCGGTTCTGTTCGAAGTGATCAGGCCCTGACCGTCAGGCCTTGATTGTCAGATCTGGGCGTGCACCGCGCCGAGTTGTGCGGCCGCATCGGTGATCAGTTCGAGGACCAGGTCGCCAGCAGGGATGTCGCGAGCGAGAGCGGCGGCCTGACCCGACCACAGCGGCGAGAAATCGCTGATGCCCGCGGGCTCGGCGGCCGCCCGAAGGGGGCCGACCGCGAGCGCACCGAGGGGGAAGGCGGGAGCGTCCGGCGACATCGGCCCCATCTCGGCGACGATTCGATTGACGATGCCGCGCGGGCCGGCCGGTGAACACGTTGGTGAGCGCGGTCGTGTCGTCCGTCGCTGCGGCGAGCGCCGCTCGGTGCAACGCGCTCGTCGTCGCTTCCGGGCAGCGGAGGAAGCCGGTGCCGATCTGCACACCGTCGGCGCCGAGCACCATCGCCGCCGCCACGCTGCGCCCATCACCGATCCCGCCGGCGGCGACCACGGGCACCTCTACGGCGTCGACCACCTGCGGGACGAGTGCCATCGTGCCCGCCTGCGAGGAGACGTCGGCGCCGAGGAAGGTGCCGCGGTGGCCGCCCGCCTCGCACCCTTGGGCGACGACGACGTCGCATCCCCGCTCGGCGAGCCAGCGCGCTTCCGCCGCGGTGGTGGCGGTCGAGAAGACGACGGCCCCGGTCGCCTTCACACGCGTGACCAGGGACTCGTCGGGAAGACCGAACTGGAAGCTGACGACCTCGGGCCGCAGCTCCTCGACGATCTCGCACATCGCCGCATCGAACGTCGAACGTCCACCGCTCTCGATCCCGCGCGGCGGCTCGATGCCGAGCTCGGCGTAGTAGGCGGCGAGCGAGCCGAGCCACCGCTCCATGCGGGCGGCATCCACCTCGGGTTCGGTGTGGCAGAAGAAGTTGAGATTGATCGGCGCCGACGTACGGTCCCGGATGGAGCGCATCTCCTCACCGATCCCGGCGGCGTCGAACAGCGCCGTCGGCAACGATCCCAAGCCGCCGGCCTGAGCCACTGCTACCACGAGATCGGCACCGTTGCATCCCGCCATCGGCGCTTGCACGATCGGCACCTCGATGCCGATCAGGTCGGTCAGCCTCGTTCGCATCGCCACTCCTTCAGGTGCGCTGCTCCGTGGAGAACCGTATCGCTCGCCATCGGCGAGAATGGAGGGCGATGGCCGGCTACTCAGGTACCCCGCTGGCGCGCAAGCTCGGAATCGGCGAGGAGATGGCAGTCGGGCTCGTCGCTGCTCCGCCCGACTTCGCCGAGTGGGTGAATCCGCTGCCCGCGGGTGCCGAGCTCGGGTTCCTCGACGATTCAGGGCAGGTGGTCGACATGATCGTCATCTTCGCCACCGAAGGTGACGTGCTGCGCGACGAGTTCGAGGCGGCGATGCGGCGCATCCCGCCGGACGGGTCGATCTGGGTCGCCTGGCCGAAACGATCGTCGAAGGTGCCGACCGACATCACCGAAGACCGGCTTCGCGACTGGTTCCTCCCCACCGGCATGGTGGACAACAAGGTGTGTGCCGTCAGCGAGGTGTGGTCGGGGCTGCGCTTCGTCGTCCGCAAGGAGCGACGAGCGAACTGGCCCTGACCAGTCATACTGACGACGTGAAGCTGATCACCGCCGACGGGGTACCCGAGTCACTCGCTCGCGTCCGCACGCCGGGCGCCGCGCCGGTTCGCGTCGGGCTCGTCCAGCACGCGTGGATCGACGACCGTCCACGGCTCATCGACACGTTTCGGGAGGGAATCGGGACGGCCGCCGGAGCCGGGGCGTCGATCGTGTTCCTGCCCGAGCTCACCTTGTCCCGCTATCCCGCCGACACGCTGCCGCAGGGTACGCCGGCGGACATCGCCGAGAGTCTCGACGACGGCCCGACGGTCGCGTTCGCCTCGGCGGCCGCCGCCGAGTTCGGCGTGCTCGTCCACGCCTCGCTGTACGAGCGGTCCGATGCTGCCGATGGGCTGGGCTTCAACACGGCGATCATCGTCTCGCCCAGTGGCCAGCTCGTCGCCCGTACGCGGAAGACCCACATCCCCGTGACGGCCGGCTACTACGAGGACAAGTACTTTCGTCCCGGTCCTGCCGACGACGCCTATCCCGTGATCGATCTCGCCGATCTGGAGATGAGGGTCGGGTTGCCGACGTGCTGGGACGAATGGTTCCCCGAGGTCGCCCGTCTCTACTCCCTCGGCGGCGCACAGGTTCTCTGCTACCCCACCGCGATCGGGTCCGAGCCCGACCATCCCGACTTCGACACACAACCGCTGTGGCAGCAGGTGATCGTCGGCAACGGGATCGCCAACGGGCTGTTCATGATCGTGCCCAACCGCTACGGCACCGAGGGTCTGATCACGTTCTACGGCTCGTCCTTCATCTCCGACCCCTATGGCCGGGTGCTCGCCCAGGCGCCTCGTGACGAAGCGGCGGTGCTCGTCGCCGATCTCGATCTCGCCCAGCGTGGCGACTGGCTCGACCTGTTCCCCTTCCTCGCCACTCGTCGCCCCGACTCCTACGGTGGCCTCGTCGAGCCGATCCGCGCCGAGCACCGGCGCGACGACGCCGGCTCTGTCACGCACAGCACCGAGGTCAGTCGGTGACAGAGCCCGGAGGCGCGCCATGGCGAATGCCGGCCGAATCCGCTCCCCACGAGAAGACGTGGATGGCCTGGCCGAGCCAGGGATACACGCTCGGTGACTCCAGCGAGGAGATCGAGGCCGCGCAGCGCACCTGGGCAGCCGTCGCCAACGCGATCGTGGACTTCGAGCCCGTCACGATGATCGTCACGCCGGGCGACGGCGCCATCGCCCGGGCGCATCTCGTCGCCGATGTCGAGCTCGTCGAGGCGCCGCTCGACGATGCGTGGATGCGCGACATCGGGCCGACGTTCGTGCTCGCCGACGACGGCCGGCTCGGGGCCGTCGACTGGGTGTTCAACGGGTGGGGCCAGCAGAAGTGGGCAACGTGGGAGCACGATGCCCGAATCGCCGGGTTCGTGGCCGGCCGCGCAGGCGCCGAGGTCGTCCCGTCGTCGCTGGTCAACGAGGGCGGCGGTATCCACGTCGACGGGCTCGGCACCGTGCTGCTCACCGAGACCGTCCAGCTCGACGAGGGACGCAACCCGGCCTGGACCAAGGCCGACGTCGAGGAGAGCTGGCACGCACGATCGGCACCAGCCGATGCGTCTGGCTGCCTCGCGGGCTGACCCGCGACTACGAGGAGCTCGGCACCGGCGGGCACGTCGACATCGTCGCCACGATCGCCTCACCGGGCGCTGGTGCTCCTCCACGATCAACCAGATCCCTCACACCCCGACCACGCCGTGTCACGAGAACTGCGGGAGATCCTTGCCGACGCGACGGACGCGCGCGGCGAGCGGTTCGACGTGATCGGCGTGCCGGCCCCACGGACGCTCCACGACGACGAAGGACCCGTGGACTGGTCGTACATCAACCACCTCGTCGTCAATGGAGGCGTCATCGCCTGCACGTTCGACGACGCCAACGATGACCGCGCCCTCGGCGTGCTCGCCGAGGCCTACCCGGGGCGTCGCGTCGTCGGCGTCGACGCCCGACCGCTGTTCGCCCGCGGTGGCGGCATCCACTGCATCACCCAGCAACAGCCGGCAACCTGAACGGAAGCGTGATCAGCCGCTGACGAGCCTGGCTGCCTCCTGCTTCGCCCAGTTGTAGTCGGTCTTGCCCACCGGCGTGTGCTGCACCTCAGGCACCATGACAACGACCTTGGGCACCTTGTAGTCGGCAACGAGGGTCCGGGCATGGACGCGGATGTCCTCCTCGCTGGCGTCGGCGTCACGGCGGAGTTGGACGAGTGCGGTCACCTGCTCACCCCATCGTTCGTGAGGCGTGCCGACGACGACCACGTCGGCCACGGCGGCGTGGCGCTTGATGGCGCTCTCCACCTCGTCGGGATAGATCTTCTCGCCGCCGGAGTTGATGCACACCGACCCCCGGCCGAGCAGGCTGATCGTCCCGTCCTCCTCGCGGCGGGCGTAGTCGCCGGGGATCACCCACCGCTTGCCCTCGTACGTGGGGAACGTCTTCGCCGTCTTCTCGGCGTCCTTGTAGTAGCCGAGCGGGATGTGGCCCGTACGGGCGAGCATCCCCACCTCACCGACTGGAGCCGGTTTGCCCTCCTCGGTCAGCACGGTGGTGGTCTCGCTCACGTTGAACCGGGGTGCCGAGTCGGCGCCGACCTTGTCGCCCGAACCGGCTGCGCCCGTCTCCGACGACCCGAAGGAATCACGGATCATCGCATTGCGGCAGCACCTCGGCGAACAGATCGCGAACTGCAGGCGTGAGCGGCGCACCGCCGTTGCCGATCACGAACAGGCTGGACATGTCGAACCCGTGCTGCGGATCCTTGAGCACCTCCGCGATCGGGCGCGCCGTCGCATCGCCGATCGTGCCGAGCGAGTTGGACTTCGTCCGCTCGGCGAGACGCAGCACCTCCACCGGGTCGAAGTGATCGAGCGTGTAGAGCACGCAGGCGCCGCCGGCGGTCCACGCGTTGCCGGCCAGCCACTGGGCGCTGCCGTGCATCATCGGCCCGATGGCGAGCATCTTCATCCGGAACGGCGCCGCGGCCGCTTCTTCGCCGAGCTGCTCGGGACGCGATACCGGCTGATCTCCACGAGAGGCGTTGAGGGCGGCGAAGAAGATGTCCTCGTGGCGCCACATCACTCCCTTCGGCATGCCGGTGGTGCCGCCGGTGTAGAGGATGTACATGTCGTCGACGGAACGCTCGGCGAAGTCACGCTCCGGCGAGGCGGCGGCGAGTGCCTGCTCGTACTCGTCACCGAGAACGAGCCGGTGGCGCAGTCAAGGGAAGGGCGTCGGCAACCTCGTCGACGGCGGCGACGTACTCGGGCGCCACGATCACGGCCACGCAGTCGGCGTTGTCGTACAGGTAACGCAACTCTTCGGCCTGGTAGCGGTAGTTGACGTTGATCGGGACGGCCCGGATCTTGAAACAGGCGTGGTACGCCTCCACCCACTCGTGGCAGTTGCGGGCGTGGACACCGACGTGCTCGCCCGCCTTCACCCCCGCCTGATGAAGATGATGGGCGAGGCGGTTCGCCCGCTCGTCGAGCTGGCGATATGAGTACTCGACCTCGTTGGTGATGAGCGCCGGCTCGTCGGGGATGGCGTCGCACACGCTTTCGAACGTGTCGGCGAGCTGGATGTGTCTCGTCACGCGGCAACCGCCTTCTGAGTGAGAGCGAACGTGTTGTCGTGGAGGATGAGGCGCTGTTCGTCGTCGCTGAGCATGCTCAGGCCGTCGACGCCGTCGGCAGGGCTGCGCAAACCCTCGATGTGCGGCCAATCGCTGCCGAAGATGACACGGTCGGCTCCCATCAGCGACACGACCTCGGTCACGTCGTCCTCCCAGAACGGGTTGATCCACCAGTGCCGGCGCAGCGTGTCGGCGGGATTCTCGTCGAAGTATCCGGGCATCTTCTTGTGGGTCGACTCGAGCTTGGCGATTGCGTCGGGGAGATACGTCGAACCGTTCTCCACCGACGCCAGGCGGAGCCCGGGGAAGCGGTCGAACAGCTTCTCGAAGATCGACGTGAGCACGAAGTCGGCCGCCGCCCGCTCGATGGCGAACGAGTTGATGCTCGGCTTGAACGAGCCACCGAACGTCGCCGAGAAGCGGTTGTCGACGTACCCGTTCGACGAGTACCCGCTGTCGCCGGCGTGCACGACGAGGGGGATGCCGGCCTCCTCGAGCAGTGCCCAGAAGCGGTCGAAACGGGAGTCGAACGGCGAGTACCGGCCGGAGACCGTGGTCGGTGCGGCAGCCCGCATGACCACGACGCGGGCGCCGGCGTCGACCACTCGCGACAGCTCCTCGCACGCCCAATCGAGGTCGGCGAGGGACAGGTACGGCGCGGCGAAGATGCGGTCCTGGTAGGCGTAGCCCCAGTCGTCCTCGAGCCACCGGTTGAACGCGCCGAAGGTGAGTGCCACCGCTCCGGGATCGTCGCGGAGCGGCTCCTCGTAGAGCATTCCCAGCGTCGGGAACAGCCAGATCTTCTCCACCCCTTGTTGGTCCATCACGGAGAGGCGAGCATCGCGATCGCGATACTCCGGGCGGATCGGCTCCCGTGCCGTGAGGAACTCGAGCGGGTTGCGGCCGTCGGGGTTGCCGCGGAAGTAGTCGAACATCGCCCCTGCGGGCGCGATCGGATCGAACGTGGGGTTCTTCACCGCCCGGGAGAGCTTGCCGCCGACGACGTGGTAACGCCGCCCGTCGACGTCGGCCCAGTGCACACAGCGCGCCCTGTGCTCGGGGGCGAGATGCCTCGTGAACGCGTCGAGCGCCTCGTAGTAGTGGTTGTCGCAGTCGAAGATCGCCATTCCTACCCCTTGTGACGGAGACACCCTAACCGACTTTCTGACGGACCGTCAGATCCGAGCGCTGTCCCTCGTCGCGCCTAGCGTCGGCATCGCGTGACCTCTCTCGACCCGCTGGTGATCGCCCGGCTCCCCCGCCCCAATGATCGGCGGCTCGCCGTCCGCGTCACTCCCGATGCGCTCCGGCAGGTCCGCGGCGGGCATCCGTGGGTCTTCGACAACTCGCTCGTCTCGGTCAGCCACCTCGGCGACGCCGGCGACCTCGCGGTGATCTTCGATCAGGAGCGGCGCTTCGCCGCCATCGGTCTCTGGGATCCGTTGTCACCGATCCGGATCAGGGTCCTCCACACCGGCAGGCCCCGCCCGATCGACGCGGTGTTCTGGCGCGAGCGCTTCGCCCATGCCATCGACCGTCGCCGTCCGCTGTTCGCCTCACCCGGTCTCGTGCCGACGACCGGGTATCGCCTCGTACACGGCGAGAACGACGGCGTTCCCGGACTCGTCGTCGACCGCTATGCCGACACGCTCGTCGTGAAGGCCTACACCGACGCCTGGCTGCCTCATCTGGCGACCGTCGTTCCCCTCCTCGTCGAGCTCACCGGCGCCACCCGGGTGGTGCTGCGCTACAGCCGCGACGTCGGTCGCCGTCACGCCGACGGCATTCCCGACGGGAGCGTGCTGTCCGGCACGACCCCGCCCGACGAGGTTCCGTTCGTCGAGCACGGGCTCGAATTCGGCGCTGATGTCGTCCGCGGGCAGAAGACCGGCCACTTCCTCGACCAGCGGGACAACCGGGTGCGCGCCGCAACGTTTGCCGCTCGCCGCCATGTCCTCGACGTGTTCGCCTGCACGGGTGGGTTCTCGGTGCACAGCGCCGCCGGCGGAGCCCGCGCCGTCACCAGCGTCGATCTCAACGGGCACGCGCTGGCGACGGCGGAGCGCAACATGCGCCGCAACCGATCGCTCCCCGCCGTCGCCGCCTGCAGCTTCCGCACGATCGAGGCCGATGCCTTCGTCGCCCTCGAACAGCTCGGTCGCCGAGCACCAGACGTTCGACCTCGTGATCGTCGACCCGCCGTCGTTCGCGCCGCACCGGGGCGCCGTGCAGTCGGCCCTCACGGCGTACGGCCGTCTCACCAGGCTCGCCCTCGATGTGCTGTCCCCCGGCGGCGTGCTCGTCCAGGCGTCGTGCTCCAGCCGGGTCACGGCCGACGAGTTCTACACGACCGTGACGACGGCGGCCGCACGTCACGGTTGGACGTTGCGCGAGCTCGCCCGCACGCAACACCCGCTCGACCACCCCATCGGGTTCCCCGAGGGCGCCTACCTCAAAGCGATGTTCGCCGAAGCAACTCGGCGCTGATGCGCCGGCCGACCGACTGTCAGAGGCGCTCGATGATCGTGACGTTGGCCTGGCCGCCACCCTCGCACATCGTCTGCAGGCCGTAGCGGCCACCGGTGCGCTCGAGCTCGTGGAGCAAGGTCGTCATCAGCCGGGCGCCGGTTGCGCCGAGCGGGTGACCGAGGGCGATGGCACCGCCGTTGACGTTGACCTTGGCGTGATCGAAGTCGGTCTCGGCGAGCCACGCCATCACCACCGGGGCGAACGCCTCGTTGATCTCGACGAGGTCGATGTCGTCGGCCGTCATGCCTGCCTTCTCCAGCGCTCGCTTGGTGGCCGGAATCGGCGCCGAGAGCATCATGATCGGATCGTCGGCGAGCACGCTGAGGTGGTGGATGCGGGCCCGCGGTGTGAGCCCGTGCGTCTTCAGACCCTCGTCGTTGGTGATCAGCAGTGCCGCCGAGCCGTCGGAGATCTGGCTGGCGCAGGCGGCAGTGAGACGACCACCTTCCGTGAGCGTCGGCAGCGAGCGGATCTTCTCCCAGTTGGGCTCGCGTGGGCCCTCGTCGTGATCGAGACCCTCCAGCGGAGCGATCTGCCCGTCGAACCGCCCTTCCTGCTGCGCCCGGATCGCCCGCAGGTGGGACTCGACGGAGAACTCCTCCATCGCCTCCCGGCTGAGGTCCCACTTCTCGGCGATCATCTCGGCGCCGACGAACTGGCTCACTTCGCCGGCGCCATAGCGCTCGACCCATCCCGCCGACCCGCGTGAACGGATCGCTGAACCCGAGCGGCTCGGCGCACGTCATCGCCGAGGAGATCGGGATCATGCTCATGTTCTGCACACCACCGGCGACGACGACGTCCATGGTGCCGCTCATCACGGCTTGGGCGGCGAAGTGGACCGCCTGCTGTGCCGACCCGCACTGGCGGTCGATGGTGGTGCCGGGGACGTGCTGAGGAAGACCGGCGGCGAGCCAGCACGTGCGGGCGATGTCGCCGGCCTGAGGACCGATCGAATCGACATTGCCGAACACGACATCGTCGACAGCGTTGGGGTCGATGCCGGTGCGCTCGACGAGGTTCTTGATGCTGTGTGCGCCGAGGTCTGCCGGGTGGACCTGGGCCAGTCCACCACCGCGGCGTCCGACGGGGCTGCGGACGGCGTCGACGATGTACGCGGAAGGGCTGCTCATGGGCGTCACGGTATCCCGGAGATCACCTCGCACGACGAGGCGGCATCGACACCGGCGCCACCGCGGCAGCGGTCGGAGCTGCCGCCGCCGTTGAGGCTGTCGGCTCCCGCCTCGCCGAACAGGCGGTCGTTGCCCTCGGCGCCCGACCAGCTGGTCGTCACCGGGGTTGCCGTTGACGACGTCGTTGCCCGCGGAGCCGAGCAGGATGTCGTCGCCGCCCGCACCGCGGACCATCGTCCGCACCGGGTGCGCCGTCGACGAGGTTGTCTCCGATGTCGCCGATGAGCCGGTCATCGTGGCCCGACCCGATGATGTTCTCGAACCCGGTGACGTCGTCAGTTCCCTCACCGGTAGCCGTCTCCTCGGCGATGAACACCTCGACACCGTCGCGGCGACAGCGGAAGCTGACCGTGTCCTCGCCGGCGCCGCCGCCGAGCTGGTCGTTGCCGCGCTCTGCCGAACACGATGTCCCGTTCAGCGGTCCGCCGCGGATCACGATCGTGACCCGGTCCGCCGTCGATCCGGTCGTTGCCGAAGCCGCCGCACAACCTGTCGTTCCCTCGCGCCACCCCGCACGCGGTCGTTGCCCGCGCCCGGCGGCGATGACGTCGGCTCCGCGGCGTGCCGATCAAGCATGTCGTTGCCGGAGGTCCCGACGATCGTTGCCGACGACTCCGTCGCACGTCGGCACGCCGCCCGGCGGAGGGCCCTGCGCAGAGGCAAGCAGGCCGAACGAACATCACGCCTCCCACAGCCGCGGCCGCTCGCGGTGAGCTCGTCGTCGGCGGATCGGTTCTCGTCGCATGTCGAATCCCTCTTCGCGTGGCTGACTGCGTCGCTCGGGCTGCCGGCCGTCTACGGCCTCCTCGCCCGCGACGTTAGGCGCTCTCAGCGGGCGACGATGACGGACGAACCGTGGCCGAACAGGCCCTGGTTGGCCGTGATTCCCACAGTGGCACCGTCGACCTGCCGCTCGCCGGCCTGCCCGCGCAGCTGCCACGTGAGCTCGCAGACCTGGGCGATTGCCTGGGCGGGAATCGCCTCGCCGAAGCAGGAAGGCCGCCCGAGGTGTTCACCGGGATGCGGCCGCCGATCGTGGTGTCGCCGGACCGCAACAGCGCCTCGGCGTCGCCGCGCTTGCACAGGCCGATGTGCTCGTACCAGTCGAGCTCCAGCGCCGTGGACAGGTCGTACACCTCGGCGAGGCTGAGGTCCTCGGGTCCGATACCTGCCTCCTCGTACGCGGCATGGGTGATCGAATCCTTGAAGCCGAGCTCGGGCGCCGGCACGACCGCTGTCGAGTCGGTGGCGATGTCGGGCAGCTCGAGCATGCTCTGCGGGTAGGTCGGCGTCACCGTGCTCACCGCCTTGATGCGGGGCACACCGGCGAGGGAGCCGAGATGCCGCGTGGCCCAGTCAGCACTCGCTACGACGAGCGCCGCGCCGCCGTCGCTCGTGGCGCAGATGTCGAGCAACCGCAGCGGGTCGGACACCACCGGGCTGTTGAGCACGTCGTCGACCGTGCTCTCCTTGCGGAACCGGGCGTTGGGATTCGACAGTCCATGTCGGGAGTTCTTCACCTTCACCTGGGCAAAGTCCTCGCTGGTGGCACCGTAGAGGTCCATCCGCCGTCGGGCGAAGAGGGCGAAGAACACCGGGTTCGTGGCGCCCATCAGGTGGAACCGCTGCCAGTCGGGGTCGTTCTTGCGCTCGCCGCCGACCGGGGCGAAGAAACCCTTCGGGGTGGTGTCGGCGCCCACCACGAGGGCGACCTCGGCGAAGCCGGCGAGGATCTGGGCGCGGGCGTTCTGCAGCGCCTGCGAGCCGCTGGCGCACGCCGCGTAGCTCGACGACACGGGCACCCCGATCCACCCCAGCTTCTGGGCGAACGTCGAGCCGGCGATGAACCCCGGGTACCCGTTGCGGATCGTGTCGGCACCGGCGACGTAGTCGATGTCCGTCCACGAGACGCCGGCATCGTCGAGCGCCGCCCGCGCCGCGGCGACGCCGTACTCGGTGAAGTCACGACCCCACTTGCCCCACGGGTGCATGCCGGCGCCGAGGATCACCAGATCGTTGTCGCTCATCGGAGACCTTCCGCTTCGTCCACGGCATCCGTTGCTCCAGGTGCCGCCGGCGCCCACACCCAGACGAGCTTGGTGACGCCGTCGTCGTCGACGAACAACGGCTCGATCTCGACCTGCATCGGCATTCCTACGGCGAGGTCGGCGGCCATCACACCGGTGGCCGCCTTGCCGAGCACGATGAGGCCCTCCGCGACGAGCTGCACGGCGGCCAGCGCGTACGGCTCGAACGGATCAGACGACGGATACGGCGGCGGTGGTGCGTACTGGTTCTCCGTGTAGCTCCACAGGACGCCCGTGCGCGACAACGGCAGCAGCTCGAGCACGTCGCCGGTGCAGGCCGGGTTGGGGCAGTTCGCCTGGCGCGGCGGGAACACGTAGGTGCCACAGGTCGTGCAGCGCCCGCCGATCAGGTGAGGCGCTTCGCCGTCGTCGGGACCCGGCGTCGTGAACCAGCCCTCGATGGCCGGTTCCGTCCTCAGATCTGACATCGCGTCAGATTACGTGCCGCAATCACGCAGGGTCGAGTTCGCGCCGGAGCATCTCGAACGCGGCACGAACGTCGTCGGCGTCGATCACGTCCTCGTCGTCCCGCCCCGTCGTGTTGCGTTCCCGGAAGCGGCGCACGTCTCGTGCGTCCGACGCGCCGGCGAAGAGATCGCGAGCGAAGCGGGCCGTGCCGAGCCGAGTCCCCACGGTGCTCGTCTGGGCGTTGGCGAAGAGCGTCTTCAGCTCCTCTCGCGCGCTGTCGGTGATCGGCACTCGTTCCCGCAGGGCGAGGCCGTCGACGATTGCCAGCAACTCGTCGACCGAGTACGCAT
The DNA here is from genome assembly GCA_963830025.1 of uncultured Acidimicrobiia bacterium. GTDB lineage: Bacteria > Actinomycetota > Acidimicrobiia > Acidimicrobiales > Ilumatobacteraceae > CAWHLC01. The sequence continues at coordinate 235,140 of CAWHLC010000013.1, read as the reverse complement.
CGAACCGCAGACGCGTGGGGAGCAGCTCGCGCAATCGGTCGTCACGATCGATGAGCGGCTCCAGCACGCCCGGCGCGCCGCTGAGGATCACGATCAGCCGATCTCGTTCCTCGTGCATGCGCTTGATCAACGTGCCGACGGCCGCGTCGCCACGGTCGGCATCGAGGTCGACGGCACCCAGCACCTCCGGCGCATCGTCGATCAGCAGGACGGCCCCCATCGCCCGATCGATGACATCGTTGACACGGCGTGCCGTGGCAGTCGGCGTGTCGGCCAGCAACGCCGGACCTGACGCCTCGATCACCCTGCCACGAGGCAGCACGCCGAGCGAGTAGTGGGCGCGGGCGATGATGCGCGCCACCGTGGAGGTTCCCGCCCCGGGCGACGTGAGGAAGGCGACGTGACGGGACCGCACCTGTGGCGATCGTCCCCGCTCACGGTCCATCACCTGCCGTGCCACGATGCGTTGGATCTGGTCTTTGACGGTGGTCAGCCCGGCGAGCGCGTCGAGATCGTCGAGCACGACGCCGATCGGTTCGCGTGGGGCTGGCGTTGGTCCCGTTTCGTCGACCCCGGGGACCCGGAGCCGGCGCTGCGGGTCGTCACGATCGTCGAGGATCCGGTCGGATGGCATCACTTGCCACGCCCGGTCGAACATCAGCCGCGCCGACGCCTCGTCGCCGCGGAGTCGGAAGCAATGGGCGAGGTAGTACTCGCATTGACCCCGCAGCCGCGGTCGGCTCGTGCGCGCCGCCACCGATTCGAGCAGCGCCGCGGCGGCGTCGACCGACCCTGTCATCAACGAGCTGAGCCCCATCCAGTAGTCGGCCTCGATGCGACTGCTTTCGTCGTTCACGACGCGCAGGCTCTGCAAGGCTCCCGAGTAGCGGCCCATCTGGTGAAAGATCGCCCCGCGGGCGAGGTACCACGGATCGCCGCGGGTCACGCAGCTCTCCAGCAGATCCATGGCCTCGGTGTACTTCTTGCGTCGCTCGAGCACGCCTGCGGCGGCGATCATGGCGTCGTTCTCGTCGAGCAGCGGGCGGCGCGTGAAGTGGCCGACGAGGTACGAGGGTCGCAGCGGCCGACCTTCCGCTCGATTCACCGCACCGAACTCGGGCAGACGGTCGATCACCTCGCCGATCGCGGCATCGTGCTCCGGCGAACCGGGCACCAGGATGCAGAGCATTCCCAGCCAGGCGTCGCAGCACATCGGGTCTCTCACAAGCGCCTGTTCGAACCAGTAACGAGCCGATTCCGAGTCGCGACCGATCCAACTCACGCCCAGTCGCCATGCCTCGACCGCGGCAGCTGTACGCCTGCTCCGCCGGATCACCATGGCGCACGCCCGTGGACGAGCTCGATCACACCATTTTCCTAGCAGCTACCCGGCCGGTCGCCTCACCGCCTTGCATGCTTGCCCGGAATCTGACGGTGTGTCAGATTCCAGTAGGCTCGCCATCGTGGATCTTCGTGAGACCGACGAGGAAGCTGCGTTCCGGGCCGAGGCGCGGGCGTGGTTGGAGAGCAACGTTCCGACCGAGCCGCTGCCCAGCTTCGACACGGCTGAAGGCTTCGCCCTGCACCGGCAGTGGGAGCGGACGTTGTTCGACGGGCGGTGGTCGGCGGTGTCGTGGCCGGTCGAATACGGCGGACGCGGCGCCGACTACATCAAGTGGCTGATCTTCGAGGAGGAGTACTACCGGGCGGGAGCGCCCGGACGGGTCAACCAGAACGGGATCTTCCTGCTCGGCCCCACCATCATGGAGGTCGGCACCGAGGAACAGAAGGAACGATTCCTTCCCACCATTGCGTCGAGCGAGGTCGTCTGGGCCCAGGCGTGGAGCGAGCCGAACGCAGGCAGCGACATGGCGGCGATCGCCTCCAAGGCGGTTCGCGACGGCGACGAGTGGGTGATCAACGGACAGAAGATCTGGGCCAGCCGCGCCGTGTGGGCCGACTGGTGCTTCGGCATCTTCCGCACCGACCCGTCCGCCGAGCGGCATCGTGGGCTCACGTTCATCCTCATCCCGCTCCACACGGCGGGCATCACCGTGCGCCCGATCGCCCAACTCGACGGCGACACGGGGTTCGCCGAGATCTTCTTCGACGATGTCCGGGTGCCTGTCGAGAACACGCTCGGCGAGATCGACCAGGGCTGGCGGGTGGCGATGGCGACCGCCGGGTTCGAGCGCGGTGTCTCGCTGCGCAGCCCGGCCCGGTTCAGCGTCGCCGCCGAGCGCCTCGTCGAGTTGTGGCGGAGGACGGCCGATCCCGCTGACACGGCGCTGGCCGACGCGGTCACCGACGCCTGGATGCGGGCCGAGGGGTACCGACTGCACACGTACCAGACGGTGACCGGCATGCTCGAGGGTCGGCCGATCGGGGCAGAGGCGAGTCTCAACAAGATCTTCTGGTCCGAGATGGACGTCCGGCTGCACGAGATCGCCCTCGATTTGCTGGGTCCGGAGGCGGAGCGGGTGGATGGCGACGCCGAGCGGTGGCTCGACGGGTTCATGTTCTCCCTGGCGGGTCCGATCTATGCCGGCACCAACGAGATCCAGCGCAACATCATCGCCGACCGTGTTCTCGCCCTGCCAAAGGGCTCGTGATGAGGTTCTCCTTCACCGACGATCAACGCCTGTTCGCCGCCGGGCTGCGCGATCTGCTCCTCAAGGAGTGCCCGCCGAGCGCCGTTCGTGCTGCCTGGGACGATGGCACCGGCCACTCCCCTGCTCTCTGGAAGCACCTCGACGAGATGGGAGTGCTCGCCCTGCTCGCTCCCGAAGCGGCGGGCGGTCTCGGCGGCGACGATATCGACGCCGTTCTCCTCTGGCAGGAGCTCGGACGGGCGGCAGTTCCCGGCCCGATCGTCGAGCACATGGTCGCCGCACCAGTCGTGTCCGCCGCCGGAGTCGAGGCATCGATCGTCACGGTCGCTCCCGACATCGGCGGGTACGTACCCCACGCCACCGTCGCCGACGCGATCCTCACCCCCGCCGGGGTCCTCACCGGTTTCACGGCAGAGCCCGTCGAATCGCTCGACGGCGGCCGCCTTCTCTGCTCCGTCACGGGCGGCTCCGTCAGCGGCGGCTCGCCGAGCGCCGGCGCGAACGGCGTCACCAGCGCGGCGGTCGCCGACCGGCTGGCACTCGCCTCGGCGGCGTACCTCGTCGGCCTCGGTGAGCGGATGCTGGAGATCGCCGGCGAGTACGCCCGCCAGCGGGAACAGTTCGGCCGTCCGATCGGCTCGTTTCAGGCGGTGAAGCACCTCATGGCGAACGCCCTGCTCGGTGTCGAGTTCGCCAAGGCGCCCGTCTATCGGGCGGCGTGGAGCCTCGCCACGGGTGCCGCCACCGCCGAGCGCGACGTGTCGATGGCCAAGGCGCTCGCCAACGAGGCTGCATACGCCGCCAGCCGCAACGCGATGCAGGTGCACGGTGGCATCGGCTACACGTGGGAGGCCGATCTGCAGCTGTTCATGAAGAAGACGTGGGCGCTGATGCGCGCCTCCGGCGACACCACCTTCCATCGCCGCCGGGTCGCCGCCCACGTGCTCGGCGTCGCGGCTCGATGATGTTCGACGTCGACGCCACGGTCGAATGCGACGAGCTCGAACCGGTGCTCGACCGCTTTCGTGATCGTGGCTTCGTCGTGCACATGGTGATGCCCGCCGACGACCCTGGCCTCGCCGTGCTCGAAGGGGGCGGGGTCTCGATACGACTGACCCGTCGCAGTCACGCGCCCTCGGCCGCTGCATCTCCTGGGCTCGTCGTCCCTCCATTGGAGGCGTCGTTGGAGCTCAGTCGGATGGCCGAAGCGGGCTGGGGAACGGGGCGGGCGGGGATGCTCTATCGCGACCTGTTGCCGACACGTCAGGGAGGCCGGTTCATCGCCTCCCACATCCGCATCCTCGACGCCGGCCCGGTGCCCGACGAGGTTCATCACCACACCATTCGCTTCCAGCTGATCTTCTGCGTGGCCGGATGGGTGCGGCTCGTCTACGAGAACCAGGGTCCACCGTTCGTGCTCGCGGCGGGTGACTGTGTGCTCCAGCCTCCGGGCATCCGCCACCGCGTCCTGGAGAGCTCCGCCGGACTGGAGGTCGTCGAGGTCACGTGCCCGGCCGTGCACGAGACGTGGTTCGACCACCAGATGACACTCCCGACGCCACCGCTGGATGGTGACTTCGCCGGCCAGCGGTTCGTCCACTTCCGCTCTGCCGAGGCGGCATGGCTCCTTCGATGCGGCCCGGTTTCACGTCTGCCGACACCGGCATCGGCGACGCGACTGGCGGACTCGTGGGGACACGGGTGCTGCGCCCCGCAGGGGCGGAGAGCGAAGGTAGTGACCGCTACGCCCGGCACGACGGTGAGCTGTTGTGGTGGTTCCTGCTCGACGGCGCCGCCCGTCTCGACATCCCTGGCCGAGATGATCAGGTCCTGCAGGCCGGGGATGCCGTCGCAGTCCCGCCCGCGATGGCGCACGCGCTCCTACCCGCCAGCGACGACCTCGAGGTGCTCGAGGTCACGGTGCCGGCGGCACTGGGCCTCAGCTGGCGACCGCGCTGAAGCGCTGGCGGGAGCGCTCCTTGGCCTTCGCCGCCTCTTCGTCGCGGTCGCGTGGCGACGCCGTGGTGACGAGATTGGCGAGCAACTCGGCTGTGGCGGCGGCGACCTTGTCGACGGCGCGGTCGAACACCTGCTGGTTGGCCATCGAGGGCTTGCTCGACCCGCTCAGCTTGCGCACGTACTGCAGCGCGGCGTCGCGGATCTCCTCCTCGGTGGCCGGCGGCTGGAAGTTGTCCAGGCGACGGATGTTGCGGCACATGCCCATCACCGTACGCACCCCTGCGCCGAACTGGGCGTGAATTCCGTCAACAGCTGGAAGCAAACACGCCCAGAACGCTCCGCGAGACGGATCGCGCCCAGATCGCGGGCGGCGGACGGGGACGGGGAGTCAGCGGAGGCGCGGGGCGATCCGCTCACCGCTGGCGAACCGGGCCTGTCCGTCGGCGAGGGCTGCGGGTTGGTTGCCGAGCGTGACGAGGTGGGGTGCCATCGCCAGCGCCTGGGCCCGGGCCATCTCCCGCGCCGCCCATAGCGCGCGGAGCGTGCCTTCTACCGCGGCCGCGGGCTGGGAGGCGATGTCGGCGGCGATGCGGCCGGCCGTGTCGAGCAGCTGGTCGGCGGGCACGACCTCCTGCACGAAACCCACCTGGTGGGCACGCTCCGCGGTGAGTCGTTCGTGGTTGCCCATCAAGGCCAGGCGGCACAGTTCACCCCACGGCAACTGCCCGAAGATCAGCATCGGCTCGAAGACGGCCGCCATCCCGTACGTGGTATGTGGATCGAAGAACGTGGCGTGGTCGGCGGCGACGATCGTCTCCACCTCGCCGAGCAGGTAGAAGGCGCCGCCGCAGGCCATCCCGTTGACAGCCGCGACGACGGGCTTCCACAAATCGGCCGACTTGGGCCCGAGCAGCAGACCGGGGTCGTCGATCATGAACTGGCTCGCCGGCTGGGGGACACTCCACGAGCGGTCGATACCCGTGCAGAACGCCTTGTCTCCCGCTCCGGTGAGCACGATCGCCCGTACGGAGTCGTCGAACCGCAGTGCCTGCCAGATGGCGTGCAACTCGGTGGCGAGTGCTTCGTCGAACGCGTTGTGCCGGTCGGGCCGGTTGAGCGTCACCCACGCCACGCCATCGGCAGCGCGGTAGTCGACGGCGGTCAGATCGTCCGGGATCCGCGGGCTCTCGTTCGTTGCTGACACGTACACCACCTCACGCTTCTGTCGTCGCTCACCCGAATCTGACGCCCCGTCAGATTTGATGGTACCCTCGCTCCATGTCCGATCTGCCACTCATCATCTCGGTCGATGACCACGTCATCGAGCCGGCAACGGTGTGGAGCGACCGGCTCCCCAGCAAGTATCACGGCATCAGTCCCCGCATCGTGCGCGCGCCGGTCAAGGAGATGACGTTCATCGGCGGCAAGTTCACCGCGATCCCCGGCGAGCCCGGCGACCCGGGGGAGCCGGTCGACTGGTGGTTCTACGAGGACCTCCGCCGCCCGCTCACCCGCCTCGACACCGCCATCGGGGTGCCCCGCGACGAGGTCAGCCTCACGGGCATCACCTACGACGACATGCTGCCGGGCTCGTACCTCGTGCCGGAACGTCTCGCAGGACATGGACGTCAACCACGTCGAGGCGTCGCTCTGCTTCCCGACGTTCCCTCGCTTCTGCGGCCAGACGTTCTTCGAGGCCACCGATCATGAGCTCGCCCTGCTGTGCGTGCGGGCCTACAACGACTGGATGGTCGAGGAGTGGTGCGCCAGCGCCGGCGGACGCCTGATCCCGCTCTGCCTCGATCCCGCTGTGGGATCCGGCCGAGGCGGCCGCCGAGGTTCGGCGCAACGCCGGGCGCGGCGTCCACGCCGTGTGCTTCAGCGAGATCCCGCCCAACCTCGGGCTGCCGTCGATCCACGACAGCGAGGGGTACTGGCTGCCGTTCTTCGAGGCCTGCAACGAGACCCGCACCACGATCTGCATGCACATCGGGTCGGGCTCGAAGATGCCGTCGACGTCGCCCGACGCTCCCCCGGCCGTCGGCTCCACGTTGACGTTCGCCAACTGCTGCTTCTCGATGGTCGACTGGCTGATGAGCGGTCACCTCGAGCAGTTCGCCGATCTCAAGATCGCCTACAGCGAGGGTCAGATCGGGTGGATTCCGTACATCCTCGAGCGCGCCGACACGGTGTGGGAGGAGAACCGAGGCTGGGGCGGCGTCGCCGACAAGGTCAAGCAGCCGCCGTCCCAGACGTTCCGCGAGCACGTGTACGGCTGCTTCTTCGACGACGCCCACGGCCTGCGCTCGATCGACGAGATCGGCGTCGACAACGTGACGTACGAGAGCGACTACCCGCACTCCGACTCGACGTTGCCGAACACGGCGAAGATCGCCGAGGAGCAGACCCGCGGCCTTCCCGACGACGTCGTCTACAAGGTGATCCGCGGCAACGCGATCGAGATGTTGTCGCTCGACCTGCGTCTGAGCGCCGATGAGCAGCGAGCCGCTCGACGTCGCCACGATCCCCGCCGTCGTCGCACGGGCGGCGGCCATCTTCGCCGAGCGGCGAAGCGTTCGCCGACGACGACCGGTCGGTGGACGTTCGCCGAGCTCGACGAGCGGGTGGGAGAGACGGCGAAGGCGTACATCGCCGTTGGGCTGCAGCCAGGTGATCGGGTCGCCATCTGGGCGCCGAACATCGCCGAGTGGGTGCTGTCGGCGCTCGGCGCGGTCACCGCCGGCGGCATCGTCGTTCCACTCACCACGCGCTACAAGGGCACCGAGGCGGCGTGGGTGATCAACCGCAGCCGGGCCCGCATCCTGATGCTCGTCAACGGGTTCCTCGGCAACGACTTCGCTGCCGCGTTGCGCGACGCGAGGCGTGGACTCCCGACGTCGAGCGACGTCGTCGTCCTCCGTGGCGAGGCGCCGGAGGGGACGATCCCGTGCTCCGATTTCATCGCCGCCGGAGCGTCCGTCGACGACGCCGAACTCGCCCGCCGCGCCGCCGAGGTCAGACCCGGCGACACGAGCGACCTCATCTTCACGTCGGGAACCACCGGCCGCCCGAAGGGCGTGATGGCGACGTCACGAGCAGTCGGTGCGCGTGTTCTGGGAGTGGAGCGGCATCGCCGGCCTCGAAGCGGGCGACCGCTACCTGATCGTCAACCCGTTCTCCCACACGTTCGGTTACAAGGCCGGCATCCTCGCCTGCCTGCTCCGCGGCGCGACGATCGTGCCTGAGCCGGTGTTCGACGTCGATGCCGTCCTCCGCCGCGTCGCCGCCGAGCGGATCACGATGCTGCCGGGACCACCGACGATCTACCTGTCGATCCTCAACCACCCCGAGCGGGCCAAGTACGACCTCTCCTCGCTGCGGACCGCCGTCACCGGGCGCCGCCCCGGTCCCGGTCGAGATGATCCGACGGATGCGCGAGGAGCTCACGTTCAGCACGATCCTCACTGCCTACGGGCTCACCGAGTCGACCGGCACGGTCACGATGTGCCGCCCCGACGACGACGCCGAGACGATCTCCCACACGCTCCGGGCGGGCGATCACCGACGTCGAGGTACGCATCGTCGACGACGACGAACGCCGAGCTCCCCGCGGCACTCCTGGCGAGATCGTCGTGCCGCGGCTACAACGTGATGGCCGGGTTACTTCGAGGACCCGGCCGCGACCGCCGAGGCGATCGACGCGGACGGCTGGCTGCACACCGGCGACATCGGCGTGATGGACGAGCGCGGATACGTCGACATCACCGACCGCAAGAAGGACATGTTCATCAGCGGCGGGTTCAACGCGTATCCGGCCGAGATCGAGACCACGCTGCTCGAGCACCCGGCGATCGCCCAGGCGGCCGTGGTCGGCATGCCCGACGACCGCCTGGGCGAGGTCGGCCTGCGCCTTCGTCATCCCCCGCACGGCGACCGACGTCGACCCCGACGAGGTCATCGCGTGGAGCAGCGAGCGGATGGCGAGCTTCAAGTACCCGCGGCGCGTCGATCGTCGTCGACGACTTTCCCGCGCAACGCGATCGGCAAGGTGCTCAAGTACGAGCTCCGCGAGGCGCTTCAACTAGAGTGACTCACCGCGGAGGCGGGACCATGACCGTCGTGCGGTGGACCGAGGCACGAGGAAAACGTGGGGGACGACAACGGCGCGATCGATGATCGCGAGCACGAAACAGAGCGACGCGGTCGGATGCTCTCCGTCGGCGCGGCCGTCACGCTGACGATCGGATCGTTCGTGACGACGTCGATGTTCGTCGGCGGAAGTGACGCATCGCCGATCCCGGCTGCCCTCGAGGCAGCAACCGTGGCCGGCTCGCCGTACACCTCCCGGATCAACGTCGGCGAGCGCATGCTCACCGACGTCGGGTGCCTCGACGACCTGTCGGCCGCATCGCTCGATGACATGTTCGACCGCCGCATCGGTCCCATCCTCGGCCTCGACAACCAGCACGTCATCGATCTTGGCGACGGGCGGCGGCTGTGGTTGTTCCACGACGGTTTCCTCGACTACGCGGGCACCACGCGAGAAGCTCCACGGCCTCGCCTACCTGCACAGCGTGGCGTTCGTCGAGCGCGACGGCTGCTTCCGCATCGTCCACCAGGGCGACCAGCACCGGCCACGCCCCTTCGAGGAGGGCGACGCGATCGACAACGTGCTGCGCTTCTTCTGGCCGCTCGGCGGCGAGATCGGCGCCGGCGGCAAGCTCTACGTGTTCTGGGCGAGGATGCAACAGGATCCGGTACCCGGCTTCCTCGACGGGATCCGCCGTCATCCCGTCGAGACGTGGATCGGCGTGTACGACCCGGAGACGTTCGAGCGATTGCAGTTCCGCCGGGCACCGAACTCCGGAGTACAGCCACAGTACGGCTTTGCCGTCCAGTCGCAGGGCCGCTACAGCTACCTGTTCGGCAACTCGAACCAACTCAACCTCGAGTACGAGGGCGGGTACGACAACGGCCCGTTCACGGCGACACGCTCCTACCTCGGTCGCGTCGCACGGGTCGGTTCCTCGATGAGCCCGAGTACTACACGGGCACTGGGTGGTCGCCGCACCCTGCCGACGCCAGGCCGATCTCGGCCCGGTACTACACGGAGAACACGATGCAGCCGCGGCTCGTCGATGGTGAGTGGGTGTCGGTCACGAAGAAGAACGGCTTCCTCAGCGACCTGTTCGTGATCGACGTCGCCGACCACCCGTGGGGACCGTGGCGCACGGTGTCGCAACGTCGCGTCCGTCCCGAGTACGGCGGGGTGCAGGTGACGTACCAACCCATCCTGCTGCCGTGGCGCGACCCGCGCGGCGACCTGATCGTGATGGTGTCGCAGAACGCCGCCGACTGGCCACACGCGACGAATCACCCCCGCTTCTACCGGCCGATGGTGTTCTCCGAACCGTGGCCCGACGAAGCTGTGACCGCTTTCTGACGGAGCGTCAGAAAGCGGTATGGTGATCGCGCCGGCATCATCGGCGAAGCGCATCACAGGGGGTCGGTCCATGACAATGACGGAACTGAGCGGGCTACGCGGCATCGTCTACGACGGCACCAACACCACGCTCGTCGACGACCTCACCGTGCAGGGCACCGGGGCCGCGGGACGTCATCGTCGAGGTCACCGCTGCCGGTCTGTGCCACAGCGACCTCTCGTTCATGCACGGCCTCTACCCCGTTCCCTCCCCCGCCGTGTGCGGTCACGAGGGCGCCGGCGTCGTCGCCGCCGTCGGCGACGCGGTCACCCACGTGGTGCCCGGCGACCACGTGATCATCGCCACGCTCGCCGCCTGCGGAATGTGCGACGCCTGCTGGGACGGCCGGCCCACCGCCTGCCGGCAGAGCATCGGCAACGCCTCCCAGCCGTTCTCGCTCAACGGCGAGCCGGTGTGGAACTTCGCCGCGACGAGCGCGTTCGCCGAGCGCACCGTCGTGCGCGACGTGCAATGCGTCAAGATCGCCGACGACGTGCCGCTGACGAGTGCCGCCCTCGTCGGCTGCGGCGTCGTCACCGGCATGGGTGCGGTGTTCAACCGGGCCAACGTGAAACGGGGCCAGTCCGCCGCCGTGTTCGGCGTCGGCGGCGTCGGTCTCAATGTGATCCAGGCACTCAAGGTGCAGGGAGCGACCACCATCATCGCCATCGACACGGTGCCCGAGAAGGAAGTCCTGGCCGAAGCAGTTCGGCGCCACCCACTTCCTCGACGGCACGCGCGACGACATCGTCGACGCCATCGTCGCCCTCGCTCCGATGAGCGACGACGATGCTCCGCGGACCGTTCAACGCGGGCGGCGTCAACTGGGCGTTCGACTGCGTCGCCAACCCGACCGTGACGTGGAACGCGCTCGAGAGCCTCGACTGGGAGGGGACCGTGGTCGTCATCGGCGTCGCCGCCCAGACGGCCGAGTTCAAGGGCCTCTACGGCCGGCTGCACCCAGGTCGACCGCGGCATCATCGGCTGCCGGGCTGGCACGATCTCGCCTCACCGCGACATCCCCCGCATCATCGATCTCTACCGGCGGGGCGAGATTCTGCTCGACGAACTGGTCACCGCCACCTACCCGGTGGGCGAGTGGGAGACGGGCAGTCGACGATCTCGAAGCCGGCAAGGTCGTCGCGCGGCGGAGTGATCACGTTCTGACGCCCTGACCGTCTGGCCCACGCTGCTCGACCTGTTCGACGCAGTGCTCGACGACGTCGTCCGACGTCGACGCCTTCGTCGAGCCGGCGTCGACGACGGAGCGACACGCCGGATCACGTTCGGCGAGTGGGCCGCCGCGGGCGATGCCGGCGCGCATGGCTGCAGGCGAGCGGCGTCGGCAAGGGCGACGTCGTCGCCGATCACGCTGCCCAGCGGCATCGACTACGCCATCGCCTACCAGGCCATCATCCGCGCCGGCGCGATCGCCACCGGGATCAACCCTCGGCTCGGCCCGCACGAGCGCGACCACATCGTCGAGCGGGCGACAGCCGGTCGTCTCGATCGACGCGCCGCTCGACACGACCGGCATCGACGGCGATCCGCTCGCCCGGCGCACGTCGGCTCGACGCCACGGATCCGCTGGCGATCGTGTGGACGGGCGGGACGACCGGGACTGCCGAAGGGCGCCTGGTTCGACCACGCCTGCCTCGCCGCGATGGCCGAGGGCGGGGCGCCGATCAGCGCTCCCGGTGATCGCCGGCTCTCCGTCCTCCCCTTCGCCCATGTCGGCGCCATGACGCGGATGTGGGACGAGCTCGTCAACCGCATCACCACCGTGATCGTGCCGTCACCGTGGCGGGCCGAGACCGCGATCGCGCTGATCGGCGACGAGGCCGTCACCGTCTGCCAGGGCGTGCCGACGCAGTACCGGATGATGTTCGACCATCCTTCGTTCGACGAGGTCGACACGGCGTCGCTCCGTGTGGCGGGCATCGGTGCCGCCCGCATCCCTCCCGAGTTGGTGCTCGAGATGCGGGAGAAGCTCGGCTGCCCCGTTGTCGTGCGCTACGCCAGCACCGAGTCGTGTCTCGCCACCGGAACGCGACTCGACGACGACCTCGCCACGATCACCACCACGGTCGGCCGCCCCAACGGCGGCGTCGAGCTGACGATCGTCGACGACGAGGGCAGCACCTGTCCCGCCGGCGAAGTGGGCACGGTCTGCCTGCGGAGCAGGGCCCAGATGCGCGGCTACTGGCACGATCCCGAGCGCACGGCCGAGGCGATCGACGACGACGGCTGGTTGCACACCGGCGACCTCGGATGGGTCGGCAACGACGGCAACCTGCGCCTCGCCGGGCGGCAGCACCGAGATGTACATCCGCGGTGGCTACAACGTGTACCCGATCGAGGTCGAGAACTGCCTCGGCGAGCACCCCGACGTGCACAACAGCGCCGTGCTGGGGCTGCCCGTCGAACACCGGCTCGGCGAGATCGGGGTGCTGTTCGCCGTGCGCACAGCCCGGACGCTCGCTCGAGCTGGAGCAGATCCGCACGTTCGTCAAGGAGCGGCTTGCCGACTACAAGGCACCCGATCGGCTCGTCGTCGTCGACGAGCTGCCGCTGACGAGCATCGGGAAGGTCGACAAGGTCGCGTTGCGGCCCCACGCCGAACAGGAGGCACGGGAATGGCTGACGGATGACCGGCACGATCGACACGAAGGAAATGACGCTGTGGCAGCTCATCACCGCCCGTGCCGACCTGACACCCGACAAGCAGATGGCACGCGACCACTGCCGGGCGCACCCTCGCCTTCGGCGAGTACCGCGACTGGTGCGAGCGGACGGCTGCCGGCTTCGCCGCCTTGGGCGTCGCCGAAGGCAGCGTTGTCTCGTGGGTGCTGCCGTCGCGCTTCGAGTCGCTCGTGGCCGCCGGAGCGCTTGCGCGACTCGGCGCCATCCAGAACCCGATCCTGCCGATCTACCGCCACCGCGAGGTCGGGTTCATCACGAAGCAGAGCAGGTTCGGTGCTGCTCATCACTCCGAGCGTGTTCCGCGGCTTCGACTACGCGGCGATGGCCGACGAAATCGACGTGCCCGGCAACGCTCGTCGTCGACGACCGAGCTCGCCCGAAGGCGACCCGGAGACGCTCGCCGCCTACCGTCCCGCATTCGAGGAGCTGCGCTGGATCTTCTACTCGTCGGGCACGACAGCCGACCCGAAAGGCGCGAAGCACTGCGACCGCTCGCTGTCGGCAGCAAACGACGGCATGCAGTGGAGCATGGAGGTCAGCGACGACGACAAGGCGGCCGTCGTCTTCCCGATCACGCACGTCGGTGGTCTCGTCTGGCTGTTCAACACGATGCAGACCGGCGTCGAGCTGCTGATGGTGGAGACGTTCGACCCCGGCCGTCACCCCGCAGTGGCTGTCGGAGAACGGCTGCACGTGCGCCGGCGCAGGCACAGCGTTCTGGCTCGTGTACCTCAACGCCAAGCGCACCGCCCCGGAGGGCGCGCGGATACTCCCCGACGTGCGCATCTTCAACGGCGGCGGAGCGCCGAAACCCGACCACCTTTACGCCGAGATGATGGCGGCGTTCGGGGCTCCGCTGATCAATGGGTGGGGCCTCACCGAATCGCCGATCAACACGATGGTGCACGTCGACGACCCCGACGAGCGAAAGGCGCTACACCGACGGGCGCGCGTGCGGCGGCGCCGAGCTCCGTGCCGTTCTCGATGGCGTCGAGACGCCGCCGGGCACCGAGGGCGAGCTGCAGGTACGCGGGCCGCAGGTGTGCTCCGGGTACGTCGACTCGTCGCTCGACGCCGACGCATTCACGGCCGACGGTTGGTTCCGCACCGGCGATCTCGGAGTCATCGACGACGAGGGATACGTCAAGCTCACCGGTCGGCTCAAGGACATCATCATCCGCAAGGGCGAGAACATCTCGGCGAAGGAGATCGAGGACTTGCTCTACGGTCACCCGGCGGTCGCCGACGTCGCCGTGATCGGCCTCCCCGACGAGGAGCGGGGCGAGCGGGCGTGCGCCGTCGTGGTCGTGCGTGACACCGCCACCGTCACGCTCGACGAGCTCACGGCGTACCTCCGCGAACAGCAGTTGTCGGCGCACAAGTTGCCGGAGCAGTTGGAGATCGTCGAGGCGCTGCCCCGCAACCCCACGGGAAAGGTGCTCAAGAAAGACCTGCGCGCGGCGTACGGGGGTAGGGCGTGAGCGATCCGGCGGGGCGTCTCGCCGGCAAGGTCGCCTTCGTCACGGGCGCCGGTTCGGGGATCGGCCGGGCGACCGCGATCCGCCTCGCCGCCGAGGGCGCCCGCGTCGCCTGCGCCGACGTCGTCGGCGCCGACACCACGGCAGCATCCATCGCCGGCGAGGGACATGACGCGGACGGGTATGTCGTGGACGTCACCGACTACGAGTCGGTGGCCGCCGCGGTCGACAGCACGATCGCCGCGTCGGACGGCATCGACATCGTCTGCAACATCGCCGGCATCGGCCACTTCGCCTGGAGCCACGAGGAGACGCCGGAGGCGTTCGACCGTGTGGTCAAGGTCAACCTCAACGGCTCCTTCCACGTCTGCCGGGCCGCATTGCCGAGCCTGCTCGAGCGCAAGGGCGTGATCATCAACACGGCCAGCAACACGGGCCTGATGGGGGCGCCGTGGAGCGCTGCCTACTGCGCCAGCAAGGGCGGTGTCATCCAGCTCACGAAGGCTCTCGCACGCGAGTACAACTCGCACGGTTTGCGAGTCAACGCGGATCGCGCCGGGCGGGACCAACACGAAGATCATCGAATCGTTCTCGACCTTCCCGGAAGGTGCCGACGGCAAGGAGCTGTACCGGATGATCTCGCCGTTCGGCTCCGCCGAGCCGGAGGACATCGCCGCCGCCTTCGCCTTCGTCGCCAGCGACGAAGCGCGGTTCATGACCGGGTCGATCATCCCCATCGATGGAGGGCTCACGGCATGAACGGGAACGTGAACGACCAACGGCAGTCCGAGAAATCAAGCGATCCAGGGCATATCTTCGGAGGATGACCATGGCCAAGACACACGCAGTTACTGCAGCCGACGGCCGGGTCATCGGTGCCCGCGCCAGCCAAACTCGCCAGCGCCTCCTCGACGCCACCGAGAAGCTGCTCGTCGAGCGGGGCGTGCTCAATCTCACCGTGGTCGACGTCACTCGCGCCGCCGAGACGTCACCGGCCACCTTCTACCAGTACTTCACGGACGTCGCCGATGCGATCAAGGCGCTGTCGGTCCAGGTCAGCACGGTCCAGGCGGAGATCCTTCCCTACTTCGAGCAATCGTTCGCCGGTGACGACGGCCACGAACGGGCACTCGCCGCCGTCGAGGCGTTCGTCGAGTTCTGGGAGACGAACAAGGCGGTGTTGCGCACGCGCGACCTCCGCGCCGAGGAGGGCGATGACGAGTTCCGCCGCCTCCGGCGCAAAGCCTTCTACCAACTGATGGATCCGATGGTCGCCCAGCTCGTCGCCGGCCAGAAGGCGAAGCGGGTCTCGAAGCACCTCAACCCCGGCGCCACCGCGGCAGCGATGTACGCCATGCTCGAACGGTTGGCGACGTACCTGCCCGAGTACGAGACCACCGGCGGTATCCCCCGCGAAGAGATCATCGACACGATGGCAACCGTGATGCGCCAGATATTGACCGGCGAATCAACCTGAGCCGGCATCTTCGTCGAGTTCGACGTACAACATCAGCCCGCACGCCGCACCGCTGACGGTCGTCACCACCAAATCTGATACTGTGTCAGAAACCGGCGCGAGCCTGGTCCGAGGCCCGATCGCCACACCGATCGCAAGGTGTCACGACATGTCGTCCGAACCCGAACCCCTCAAGATCGTCAGCGTCGACGACCACGTCGTCGAACCGCCAGATCTGTTCGAACGATGGTTACCGGCCCGGTTCGCCGACCATCCTGACAAGCCCTACGTCGAGCGTCGCGGTCTGGCAGGCATGGCGTACAAGGGCGGCACGACGTACGAGTTCGTCTGGGACGACGATGCGCCGAAGGCTGACTGCTGGATCTACGGCGACCTGATCGCCCCGCACAAACGGCACGTCGCCGCTGTCGGCTTCGACCGTGACGAGATGACGGCGTCGCCGATCACGTACGACGAGATGCGCCCCGGCTGCTACGACCCGAAAGCGCGCGTCGAGGACATGGAGGCCGACGGCGTCGAGTCGTCGTTGTGCTTCCCGACGCTTCCCCGCTTCTGCGGGCAGACGTTCGCCGAGGCGAAGGACAAGGACCTCGCCCTCGCCTGCGTCGAGGCCTACAACAACTGGATGGTCGAGGAGTGGTGCGGCGACTCCGGCGGCCGTCTCGATCCCGCTGCCGCTCGTCCCGCTCTGGGACGTCGAGCTCGCCGTCGCCGAGATCCACCGCAACGCCGCTCGCGGCGCGACCGCCGTCGCGTTCAGCGAGATCCCGGCCAAGCTCGGACTGCCGACGCTCCACTCCGGCTACTGGGAGCCGTTCTTCGCCGCCTGCGAAGAGACCGAGACGGTCGTGTGCATGCACATCGGATCGTCGTCGCAGATGCCGGCGACGTCGTCCGACGCCCCGCCCGCGGTGGCCGCCACGCTCAGCTTCGGCAACGCGATGAGCTCGCTGTCCGACTACCTGTTCTCCGGGGTCCTCGTCCGCCATCCGAACCTCAGGCTCGCCTACAGCGAGGGCCAGATCGGCTGGATTCCCGTACATCCTCGAACGTGCCGACGACGTGTGGCACGAGCACCGGGCGTGGGGCGGAGTGCGGGATGTCGTGCCCGAGCCACCCTCCACGTACTGGTTCCGCCAGATCTTCGGCTGCTTCTTCCGCGACCGTCACGGCCTGGAGAGCCTCCACCGCATCGGCGAGGACAACGTCACGTTCGAGACCGACTACCCGCACACCGACTCGACTTGGCCGCACACACGCAAGATCTTCGCCGAGCAGGTCGAGGGACTCAGCGACGACGTCGTGTACAAGATCGGTCGCGGGAACGCCATCCGTATGTTGCGGCTCGATCCCGCCACCGGTCACTGGCGAGGCACCTGAGACCAGTCGATGCCAGCGCGGGGACGACAGCGGGGTTGCTGCTCTGCTACGGGCTCGGGCCGGCGACGAGCGGTGCGGCTACGTGTTCGAGGACGAGTCGTGGACGTGGGACGACGTCGTCCGCGAGTCGGCCGTCCGCGCCGCCGTGATCGACGAACTCCTCGCCGGCACGCCCGCGCCGCGCCATCTCGGGATACTCCTCGAGAACTCGCCGGAGTACCTGTTCTGGATCGGTGGGGCGGCGTTCGCCGGAGCGGCGATCGTGGGCATCAACCCGACTCGTCGCGGCGCCGAGTTGCAGCGCGACATCGCCCACACCGACTGCCGCTGGCTCGTCACCGACCGCAGCCAACTCGACCACTTCGACGGAGTGACCTCGAGCAACTCGGGCTTGCCGACCGGGTGATCGTGCTCGACGACGCCTCCGGCGTGGACCTGATCGCACGCCACGGCAGTGCAGCGATGCCTTCCGCCGACCCGGATCCCGCCCTGCCTTTGCTGTTGCTCTTCACGTCGGGTTCGACAAGCGCGCCGAAGGCCGTGATCTGCACGAGCCGCCGTCTCGCCGGCGCCGGCATTCGTACCGTGGGTCCGTTCGGGATCACGCCCGACGAGGTCGTCGTATGCGGCGATGCCGATGTTCCACGGCAACGTCCTCATGGCGTGCTGGGCGCCGGCGCTCGCCTCCGGTGCCACCGTCGCCATCCGCCGCCGGTTCTCGGCGTCGGGCTTCCTCGCCGACGCACGTCGCTTCGGCGTCACGTTCTTCACGTACGTCGGTCAGGACGATCGCCTACATCCTCGCCCAACCGCCGACGGAGCACGACCGCGACCACGTCCTCCGCCTCGGATTCGGAACGGAAGCCTCGCCGCCCGACCGCCAGCGGTTCATCGACCGATTCGGATGTCAGCTGATCGAGAGCTACGGATTCTCCGAGGGGACGCTGTCGATCAGCCGCACGCCCGACACGCCGCCCTCCGCACTCGGCATCCCCGCCGATCCGAGTCTCGACGTCGCCGTGGTCGACCCGGCGACCGGCGAGGAGTGCGAGCCGGCCCGCTTCGACGAGTCCGGCCGGTTGCTCAACGCCGGCGATGCGACCGGCGAGATCGTCAGCCGCAACGGGCTGCCGTCGTTCGAGGGCTACTACAACAATCCCGAAGCCGTTGCCGAGCGCCTGCGCGACGGCTGGTACTGGACGGGCGATCTCGCCTTCCGCGACGAGGCCGGGTTCTTCTACTTCGCTGGGCGCTCGGCGGACAGGATCCGCGTCGACAGTGAGAACTTCGCCGCCGCGCCGATCGAGAACATCCTCGCCCGCTATCCCGGCATTCTCGATGGTCGCCGTCTACCCGGTGCCCGACCCGCAGACCGGCGATCAGGTCATGGCGGCCGTCGAGCTGCAACCGAACACGAAGTTCGATCCCGGACGACTTCGGTCCGTGGCTCATCGCCCAACCTGACCTCGGGCACGAAGTGGGCGCCGCGATTCCTGCGCGTGACGGCCGAGATCCCGCTCACTGCCAACCGCAAAGTGCACAAGCCACCGCTCCGGCAGGAGGCGTGGATCACCGACGATCCGATCTGGTGGCGGCCGATGGGCGGCGCCAGGGCGGACACCGAGCCGGCGAAGCTACGTGATGTTCACCCAGTCCGATCGCGAGATGATTCGCGATGAGTTCGAGCGCTATCAACGTATTGGAGCACTTGCCCGTCATGACGAACGAACTACCGGCGGCGATCGCCGTCCTCAATCAGGTGTACCGCTACGCCGAGCTGATCGACGCCGGCGACTTCGACGGCGTCGGCGACCTGTTCGCCGACGGCGCCGTCACGACGGAGGGAGCGGTGGCCCAGGAGCATCACGGCCGCGAGGCGGTGACGGCGATGTACGCCGGCTGGACCCGCCGCTACGACGACGGTACGCCGCACACCAAGCACGTCCTCACCAACCCGATCGTCACGGTCAGCGACGACACAGCGGTCGTTCGCTCGTACTTCACGGTGTTCCAGCAGACCGACGAGCTCGGCCTGCAGCCGATCATCGCCGGGCGCTATCGCGACGACTTCGCCCTCGTCGACGGGGGCTGGCAGTTCGTCAACAAGCACATCATCACCGACCTCGTCGGCGACCTGAGCAAGCATCTGCTGCAGACGTTCTGACACACGTCACGCCGGACGTGCCGCCATCAGGGGCGAGTCGCGCTGATCAGCCAGGCTGACGAGCCGAGCACAGCGCCGTCTGAGGTCTCACTGTCATCGACGACCTGACGGAGACGGCCCAGTGCGGCCTGCCGTTGGTCGTCGTCGAGCCCGGCGGTCAGGCCCCGGACCATTCCGAGTCTCACTGACGAACGCCCAAGCATCGTCGGCGTCCGTTCCGAGGAAGATGGGCTCCACGATCGGGGTCAACTCGACGTCGGACAGGCCGCTCCTGTCCAGGATCCGGCGAACCGTGTTCTCCTCGGCGAGGCCGAAGGGTCCAGGCGCACCGGCCGGCGGCCTCGGCAGTGATCGGCCCGCGTCGAGGGCGCCGAAGATCGCGCTGAGCCATTCGTTTCGTTCGAACGGCTGCCAGGCGAGAAGGGCGATGCGGCCTCCGGGCCGGAGCGCCCCGCCGATGTTCGTGAACGCGGCAACCGGATCGTTGAAGAACATGGCACCAAAGTCGCTGATCGCCAGGTCGAAGGAATCAGCGTCGAACTCGTGCACCTGGGCGTCGGCTTGCACATACTCGACGTTGGAAAGGCCCTCCACGCGACTCTGCTCACGGGCGCGTTCGAGCATCCTCGACGAGAGGTCGACTCCGAGGACGGAGCCCGCCGTCGCCCGCCACGCAGCGGCCCGTGTCGACCTGCCGGTCCCACAGCCGATGTCGAGCACGTCGGTCCGTCGAAGCGATCGGGCACTCGACCTCGAACCGGGCCGAGATCCAGCGGTCGGTTGCCTCGTAGCGCGCCTGCGTTCTTGGTCCAGTCGTCGCCTTCTTCACCATCCCATGCCGCCGCCATCTCGACGTTTGCGATCTTCATGGCTTCATCCCCCGCTATAGTCCCCATGGGATCATTTATAGTCCAGAGGGGACCAATGTCAAGTAGACCGTCTGTGACCACCACGTCGTACGCCATCCTCGGTTTGCTCTCGGTGCAGCCGTTCACCACGTACGAGCTCGCTCAGCAGATGGACCGGGCTCTCGGCTCGTTCTGGCCCCGCGCTCGCAGCAAGATCTACGAGGAGCCGAAGAAGCTTGTTGCCCTCGGCCTCGCTCGCGCCTCGGCGGAGACCGTCGGAAAGCGGCCTCGCACCGTGTACAGCATCACGCCACGAGGGCGGCGGGCGCTCAAAGCGTGGGTCTCGGAACCTGGCGCCGGACCATCTCTGGAGTTCGAGCAACTGGTGCAGATCTTCTTCGCCGAGATGGGCTCGAAGGCAAACCTGCTGGCCACGCTCGAGGCAGCGCGCCAGTGGAGCGACGACGAGACCCTCGCCACCGGGCACATTCCGACGGAGTACCTCGGCGGCGAAGGTCCGTTCCCGCAGCGTCTCCCGTGGTTGATCCTCGTTGGACAACTCCTCGATGACTTCGTCGTCATGGTCCATGACTGGGCGACGTGGGCGGCGGATGTCGTGGCCGAGTGGCCGGACGACCTGTCCGCCGCAACGCCTGACCTCGCAGCGCTCGAACGCCAGGCGGAACGTGTCGAACAGGTGGCCCGCAGGACTCGCGCAGCATCAAGCGCCAGGCCGATCGATCGGTGAATGCGCCGCCAGAAATCCTCTCGACAGTCTCCGTGAGCTCGGCGGGCGAATACGGTTGCGTGACCAGTCGCACCTACCTCGTGTCCCGCTCAAGGAGACCGTGATGATCTTCACCAGCCCGTTTCCCGACGTCTCGATCCCCGACGAACCACTCACCTCGTTCACACTGCGACGAGCGGCGGAGCACGCCGACAAGATCGCCTTCATCGACGGCGCCACCGGTGCCACGCTCTCGTACGCAGAATTCGAGGACGCTGTTCGCCGGCAGGCGGGAGGGTGGCTGGCCGCTGGCCTCGGCCCAGGCGAGGTGGTCGCCGTCATGGCGCCGAACTGTCCCGAGTACGCCGTGCTGTTCCACGCCGTCGCCCTCGCCGGCGGGGTCGTCACCACCATCAATCCGACATACACCGACCGAGAGGTGCACCATCAGCTCGTCGACGCCGGAGCGACGCGGCTCGTGACGGTGCCGATGTTCCTCGACACGGCCACAGCAGCGATCGCCGACACGCGGAGTCACCGACGTGTACGTGATCGGCGGGGCAGATGGCCACCGGGCGCTGGCAGAGGTCGACGGGGACCCACTCGCCGAGCAGGTGCCCGTCGGCCCCGACGACGTCGTCGTGCTCCCCTACTCGTCGGGTACGACGGGACTGTCGAAGGGCGTGATGCTGACGCACCGCAATCTCGTGGCGAACATGGTGCAGATCGAAGCGGTGGTCCACCTCGGCGCCGACGACGCGTTCGTCGCTGTGCTCCCCTTCTTCCACATCTACGGCATGCAGGTGCTGATGAACCTCGGCCTCAGCAACGGCTGCACGATCGTCACCATGCCGCGCTTCGACCTCGAGCAGTTCCTCCAACTGCACCAGGATCACGGCCTCACCCGAGCGTTCGTCGCGCCGCCGATGGTGGTGGCACTGGCAAAGCACCCACTCGTCGACAACTACGACCTCTCCGCGTTGCAGCTCATCTTCTCCGGCGCCGCGCCACTGTCCGCCGAGCTCGCCGTCGAATGCGGCAAGCGACTCGGTTGTGAGGTCGTCCAGGGCTACGGCATGACCGAGCTCTCACCGGTGAGCCACCTCACGCCACCGGGCGGCTTCAAGCCCGGGTCCGTCGGCATCACGGTTCCCAACACCGAGGTGATGCTCGTCGATGCAGCGACTGGCGAATCCGTCGGCGAGGACACCGACGGAGAGGTCTGGGTGCGCGGCCCGCAGGTGATGAAGGGCTATCTCAACAACGAGTCGGCCACGAAGGCGACGATCGACGACGACGGGTGGCTGCGCACCGGCGACGTCGGCCACATCGATGCCGACGGTCACCTGTTCGTCGTCGACCGCCTCAAGGAGCTGATCAAATACAAGGGCTTCCAGGTACCGCCGGCGGAGCTGGAGGCGCTCCTCCTCACCCACCCTGCCATCGCCGACGCGGCAGTGATCGGCGCGCCCGACGAGGAGGCGGGCGAGGTGCCCGTCGCCTTCGTCGTGGTACAGGCCGGACAGGAGCTGAGCGGCGACGATGTGCTGCAGTTCGTCGCCGAGCGAGTGGCCTCGTACAAGCGACTCGCCCACGTGACGTTCCTCGACGCGGTGCCGAAGTCACCATCCGGCAAGATCCTCCGTCGCCTCCTCCGCGATCAGCTCTGACCGACCACCTCCCGCCGCGTCTCGCGATCGGCCCCCACCGCCTCCACCGCCTCGGCGAAGCGATTGAGCGAGGCTGGCCACAGCTCGTCGAGGAACGCCTTGAGTGCCTGGATCGTCTCCGGCTGCACCGAGTAGAGGCGGCGTGTTCCCTCTCGCCGCTCGCTGAGTAGGCCCGACTCCTTGAGGGCGCGCAGATGTTGCGACACCGCTTGCGGGGTGATGTCGAAGTGCCCCGCAATCTGCCCGGCGGGAAGCTCACGGTCGCGGACCAGTTCGAGGATCCGGCGGCGCTGCGGCTCGGCGAGGGCGCGCAACACCGCGTCGGTCGTCACGGCGTGCGGCCGAGGAACGCGACCAGCCGGTCGGTCGCCGAGGCCTTCTCATCGACAGGGACCGCAGGTGCGAGCCTCGTCCCCCGGTCGGTTACACCGACCCGACCGAAGGCGAGCACCTGCTCGGCGAGATCGTCGTCGAGCGTCGCGTCCTGACCGGTGGCCTTGGCGAGATCCCAGCCATGGACGGCGATGTCGAGCGTGGTGAAGCCCGCCAGTGCCGCGCCGGGGATCTCCCCGAGGGGTGTCTGATGCATTCGGTGGAGCGCATCCTCGGATGCGGCGGCGAGCAACGCTTCGACACCGGTGCGATACGACTGCATGTGATCGTCGCCGACGAGATCGCTCGGCGGGAGGTCGCCCGGCGCGATCGGCACCGTCGGAGGGCTGTCGCTGAGCAGTGCTGTCCCCAGCCACAGCGTGCCGATGAGGTGATTGACCACATCGTGGACGTTCCACTCCGAACATGGAGTGGTCGAGGAGAACTGCTCCGGCGTGATGCGGGACAGAACACGTTCCGTCGAGTTGCAGGCCTGCTTGATCGTGCTGGCGTCCATGTCACCTCCGATTCCGTCTAGTAAAGTGATGACTTTCTAAAGTGTCAAGTGGAGAAATTGACCGTGACCCGCGGAACGCTCGGCGCGACACTGGAACCGTGAGCGAGACGACCCATGTCCGCAAGGACTACGCCACCGACGACCTGGTCGTGCACTGGGACAGCGCTCGCTGCATCCACTCGGCGAACTGCCTCAACGCGCTCCCCGCTGTCTTCGACGTCCGCCGGCGACCGTGGGTGCGCGTCGACAACGCCGGCGCAGACGCGATTGCAGCCGCGGTCGACACCTGCCCCAGCCGGGCGCTGACGTATACCCGCACCGACGGAGCGTCGCCCGGACCGAACGGCATCGACGAACGCGACGCCCTCGAGTGCACGGAGATCGACGGCACACCCGTGGTGATCGCCCTCCGTCCCGACGGCCCCCTCGTCGTCGAAGGCCCGATCCGCATCGAGCTCGCCAGAGGTGAGGTGATCGAGTCGACCGAGCGGGCGTTCCTGTGCCGCTGCGGCGGTTCGGGCAACAAGCCGTTCTGCGACGGCACACACAAGACGAAGGGCTTCGCAGCCGACGGCTGGTGACGCTCAGCTCGTCAGCCGGCTCAGCGCCTCATGCCTTGTTGCGGGCGCTGCGCATCTCCGACTCGTAGTCGCCGGCGAGCGATTCCTTGGCGGTCTCGGACAGCACCTTGCCGGCCATCTGGAAGACCTCCTGCTCCTCTTCGTCGAGGTGGTGCGACACGAGGTGGTGCAACTCCTTCGCGGTGACCAGCCACTGCGACGCGTCGAGCTCGTACTCCTCGAGCTTGCCGAGCAGCTCATCGATGTCATGGTGCTCGGCCACGGAGTGGCGCGCCTTCTCCTGAGTGGCGTCGTCCTCCATCAACGGGATGTAGAAGCACCGTTCCTCGGAGGCGGCATGGGCGCGTCAGCTCGACAGCGAGCTTGTCGAACGTACGCTGCCGTTCTTCACTGGCGCCGACGGTCTCCACCAGCTCGTCGAACAATGCCCGCTGGATCTCGTGATCGGCGCGCAACGCCTCGAAGATGGTCGTCATGCACGGAGACTGCACCGTTGCGGTGCTGCTCAAACGCCTGTACGCGCGGCTCACACGCTGCGGGCGAGGCCACGGAAGCGGACGGGACGGGCGTCGAGCTCCTCGACGGCGTGGGCGGCCCAGCCGGCGAGCCTGGCAACGGCGAAGATCGGCACGTCCGGATCAAGGCCGGACACGTGGGCGAGCGCGGCGAGCCCGAAGTCGACGTTGGGGCGTTGCATCGTGGCCAGGGCCGACTCACGCAGCACATCGTCGACGGTTGCGAGTCGGTGGTGGGGGTCGGGGAGGGCGCGCACCGACTCGAGCAGAGGCGCGAAACGGGGATCGCCCGTGCGGTACACGGAGTGGCCGAAGCCAGGGATGCGCTCGCCGGCATCGCGCCGGCGGGCAATCGCCGGTGCGGCACCGATCTGCTCCGCCTCGCGGAGGAGTGCCGACGCGGCCCCCGCAGCGGAGCCGTGGAGGCGACCGCTGACGGTAGCCAGCCCGGCGGCGAGCGCCGAGTAGGCGTCGGTTCGCACCGAGACTGCGATGCGAACGGCGAGGGTGCTCGTCGCCAGCTCGTGGTCGGCGAGCAGCACGAGCGCCGTCTCCATTGCCCGAGCGAGACCAGCGGGCGGCCGCGGATGCCACATCCGTGTCAACCGCTCAGCGATCGAGCCGCGGCGGCGCCGTCCGTCGAGCGCCGTCACGACGGTGATCATCCGTCTCGCCGCCGCCGGTGCATCGTCGTCAGGATGTCGCCCGGCGAGGGCAGGAGCGATGACGAGTAGGCGGCAGAGCTGCGGCGACGAGGGGCCCAGTGCGTTCACCGACCGGCAGGCGGCCTCCACGTCGTCTGCGTCGACGGACCACGTCCGCTGCGTCGCCGGCAAGTCACCCGTCCAGAGCAGCTCGGCAACCTGCTCGAACGATGCCGACGCGGCGAGCTCGGCGACGTCGCGTCCTCGATAGTGGAGGCTGTTCTCGTCGAGTGTGGTGATGGCGGAGTTGATCTGCACGTCGATCGTCGGTCTCGGCGCCGGGTCGCGGCTCCGCGATCGTGCCGCGAGTCGCTCCAGATCGTCGACGGAGTAGAGCGACGTGCGCCCATCGATCGCCGTCCTCCGTTCCGACCAGCTGGCGACTGACGTATGCGTAGAGCGTCGCCCGGCTCACACCGAGTCGTTTCGCCGCCTCCTTGGAACCGACGTACAGCGCCATCGCCAGATCATGACCGCTGTCACGTGACTGATCAACATTGATTTGATCAACGTTGATCGGAGACGTTGAGAGCCAGAAGATCGAGCCATGACCACAGCACCGATCGACGTACCTCCCGGGCTCAACGGCGTCGCCGTCGCCGACACCACCATCGGCGACGTGCGTGGCGACGAGGGCTTCTACCACTACCGCCAGTACGACGCCACCGAGCTGGCCCGCACATGCACGTTCGAGGACGTCTGGTTCCTCTTCGCCGAGCGCCGGCTGCCGAACCCCGACGAGTTGACGTCGTTCCGCACGAACATCGCCGACCGCCGCTTCGTCCCGGACCAGCTTCGACCGCTGATGGAGGCGGTTGCGGCCAGCCACGCCCTCCCCCTCGCCCAGCTGCGCAGCGTGCTCTCCGCATCCACCGACGCACTCGGCCTGCGCCCCCTCCTCGATCTCGACGAGTCCGGCCGCCGCGCGCAGGCCATGACCGTGTCCGCCTTCGTACCCGCTGGCTGGCAGGTCTCCACCGCCTCGCCAGCGGGCAGGCGCCGGTGGATCCCGATCCGTCACTCGGTCACGTGGCCGCCTACCTCTACGAATCGACGGGGGCGATTCCCGAGCCGGCCGCCGTACGGGCGCTCGAGCAGTACCTGATCCTCACCGTTGATCACGGGTTCAACGCCTCCACGTTCACGGGACGGGTCGTCGCCTCCACCGGCGCCGACCTCGCCGACGTCGTGACGGCGGCGATCGGGTCGCTCGCCGGACCGCTCCACGGTGGTGCACCGGCCGCGCCCTCGATGCCCTCGACGCCATCGGACGCCCGACCGCGCCGCGGACTAGGTCCGAGCCGAGGTCGCCGCCGGGCGGCGCATCATGGGCTTCGGCCATGCCGTCTATCGGGCACCCGACCCCGTTCGACGCTGCTTCGCGAGGTCGCCGTCGGCCTCGGCGGCGAGCTCGTCGAGCGGGCGATCGACGTCGAGGCCGAGATCCTCGAGACGCTCGCCGAGCTCAAGCCGGATCGGCCGCTGCCCAGCAACGTCGAGTTCTACGCCGGGGTCATGATGGCGACTGTCGGCCTGCCCCGCACGATGTTCACGCCGACGTTCGCCGTCAGCCGCACCGTCGGCTGGTGTGCCCACGCCCTGGAGCAGGCGGCGGCCGGCAAGCTCATCCGCCCGTCTGCGCGCTACGTCGGCCCCACACCTGACTGAGCCGGAGAAATCGGCGTACTGGGCGTCATTCTCTTCAGCTGTTGATGGAAATGACGCCCAGGACGCGCGGTGGAGGGATCGCGCCCAGATCGGCGGGTGCGGCGGTGCCGGCGGCACCGAGCGGCTCACCCGGTGAGGCGCGACGGGTCGGCGGCCGCGAGGAGAGCCTCGCGGTCGTCGGGAAGGACGAAGCCGGACTCGATCGCTGCGTCTGCCGCCGCGCGATAGGCCACCAGGTAGTCGTCCCGCGACGGATACAGCGCAGCAAGGCGTTCCGGCGGTATTGGCGTCGTCGAACCGGACAGGAGGCACACCACCGAACTGCCCTCGGCCGCATCTCCGGAGAGCACGTCGACGGGAACGTCCACCAGCGGCGTGCGGATCCCCCCGATGACGTTGCCGTTCTCATCGCGGATGTACGCCGGCTCGCCGCCGGAGTCGTCGACGGCGAGTGGCTCAGCAGACGGCGGCGCCTCCCCGGTACGGACCCATGCGTCGAGGTGCCGCAGCGCGGCCTTGGCCACGAAGTGCCCGGGCCCTGCGTTCAGGCGCCCCGGGCAGCCCATCAACGGCGCGGCAAAGCCGAGCAGGTACTCGTCGGCATGAGCAGTGCCGGCGACCTCCCACACGCGCAAGCGGTCGGTGTCCGGCTGCCTGGCGGCGTAGTAGCCGAGCAATCCGACAACGTCGGACTCCGTCTCGAGCACGATGACGGGCTCGTCGAGATCCGTACGGATCCGGGTGGTCTGCTGTCCGAGCGTCCCGCTGATCCCGATGCCGGTGGCGGGTTCACCGAGCGGGGCTCCGGCGGCAGCACGACTGTGGATCAGGAACCCGTCGTACACGCGAGTGAGCGGATGGACACCATCGACATAGGTCGTGAGCGCAAACGCGGACTGCGACTCGCCGGCGGCGAGAAGTCGCTCCGGCCGCAGCCCACCGAGCGGATCGAGATCACCAGGGGCACGAAGGAGGCGACCGACCTGGGTGTAGATGTCGTATGAGTAGGCGTCACCAGGATGGTGCAGATCGCCGTATCGAACGGGGTCCAGGGCACGCAGCCCCTTTCCGGCACCCGCATCCTCGCTGACGGGCGTCGACACCAGAACGGGCCCGCCCTCGACACCGATGTGTTGCGCCGACACCCCGACCCACGCGTAGCCGCCGCGCACCAGTTCGTCGCCCGTGTACGAGTACTCGGGGCTGGCGTCGAACCCGGAGCTGACGTTCAGCCATTCGACGACGACGGTGCCGTTGAAGTCGGCTGCGTTCTTCGGCCGCCGGACGACGATGCGCTGTCCGGTACGGTGCCGAGCCGCCTTCCACGAGGTCGAACGTGCCGCTGCGGGCGAGCTCGCCGTCAGCTCGGTACCGAACGGCTTCGCCCTCGACCGCATACTCCTCCTCGACCCATCCGCCGCCGAGATCCGGCACGTGGTCCGGCGACGAGGTTGATGCCTCCACCTGCAGTGAGCAACCCGACTGTGGTCGCGGCCGGACCGTCCGGGCGGGGCTCCACCGTGGTCTCCGGGGGTTCCGTCGTCGGGCTCGCTGGCGTGTTTGGCGTAGTGGCGGGCTGCGTCTCTCCGGTCGAGGCTGCGCTCGAGCTCGACGGTTGCGACGTGTCCGGTGCGCCCTCGTCGTTGTCCGATGAGCACCCGCCGGCGAGCACCGCACCCGCGACGACGAGGGCCATCAACGGGCGCGCGACAAATCGGTTCTGCGTTGTCGATGTCGCCATCTCGCAACTCTCACATGCGGATGCGGGCGCGGCGAAGTGGAGACGCCTGCGACGCCCGCCGGCCTCGCGCCTGCCAACATGAGGCCATGCTCGCCCGCATCGCATGGTGGCGTCATGGTGTCGTGGGCGCCGTTGTCGCACTCGCCGCTCTGCTCGGCCTGACCGGAATCGTCGGAGACGGCGATCATCCGGAACGCTTCGACGCCAAGCAGGTGACGGTCTCGCCGGCGGGCGAGAACGGACTTCGCATCCGGGAAGTGGTCGACCAGGACTTCGGGTCGCACGACCGGCATGGGTACGAGCGCAAGATACCGATCGACTTCGGCGTGCCGACCGACATCACCGCCGAGTCACCGGACGCGCCTGACGCCGTGTTCACGTCACAGATGTTCGATCCCGAGCTCGGCACGGAGGTGCTGCGGATCCGTATCGGTGACCCGGATACGACCATCTCCGGGCAGCACCGCTACATCCTCGAGTACACCCTGCCGGACGCCCAGCTCGACAGCGGTGAGCTCGCCCTCGACATCATCGGCGACGTCGAGACGCTGGAGACGAAGCAGTTCGACGTCGTCGCCACCGGGTTCGAGTTCGCCGAGACGCAGTGCAACGTCGGCCCGCGAGGAGAGGTGGGCGGCTGCACGCTGGAGCGCGACGGCGACGTGTACCGAGCTTCGATCGCGCCGCTCGAGCCCGGCGACGGAATCACCATCGGCGGAACGATCACAGCTCGTACGGAGCCGGCCGAGGTGGACATCCCGCCGATCGTCGAACGCAGGCAGAGTCGGCGGGTCGCCCTGGCGGCAACGATGCTCGCGGCCGGACTGCTCGCGGCAGGCATCGTGTACCTGGCGACCCGGCGGGCCGGCCGCAACGAGGTGTTCGGCGGCGGCGCAGCAGAAGCGGCGTACGGGGCGATGCCCGCACCGCTGCCACCACCGGCGCCTGGCGTCGACCTGGGGCGGGTCACGGCAGGCGCGTCGACGCGTCTCGTCACCGACCGGCAGTTGGAGGAGATGGCGACGATCGAGTTCGCCCCACCGGCGGGGCTCTCTCCATGGCACGGCACCGTCCTCCTCAACGAGCGGATCGATGACGAGACGGTGAGCGCCTGGTTCTCCGGGCTCGTCGCCCGTGACGTGATCACCATCGACAAGAACGGGGATGACACGCAGCTCAAGAAGGGTCCCAAGATCGACGAACGCACGGCGCAGGAGGGCGCCGCCATCGGTGAAGCCTTCGGCATGCGGGAGGAGATCACGCTGGGCACATACGACGAGAGCTTCTCCTCGGCGTGGCGTCACGCTCAGGACTTCCAGGTCCAGGAGATCGCCGACAGCGGCTGGTGGCGCAAGGGCACACCCCGCCGCGACGGGAGCATGAAGGTCAGCCCGTCGTTGTTCATCATCCCGGTCATCCTGCTGGTGTTCTTCGGCTCGATCGTCACGGCCCTGCTCGGCCTGTTCACCGGCTTCGTCATGGCCGTCGTGTTCGCCGTGCTCGTGTCGGCGTTCGCTGCCTACCTGATGTATCGGCGGCTGCTGCCGTCACGTTCGGCGACGGGCTCGGCCCTGGCCCTGCGCACCGAGTCGTTCCGGCGTTTCCTCGAGGCCAGTGAGGGAAAGCACGTGCAGTGGGCGTGGGAACACGGGCTCGTGCGGGAGTACAGCGCCTGGGCGGTCGCACTCGGCGCGGCGAAGGCCTGGGAACGGGCGCTCAACACGTCTGGCATCCCCCGAGAGCAGCTCGCCGGCGGATACTCGCCGATCTTCATCTACTCGATGGGCAGCGACTTCAGCAGCACGCGAACGCCGCCGTCGAGCAGTGGCAGTGGAGGCGGCGGCAGTGGATTCTCCGGAGGGTTCTCGGGAGGGTTCTCCGGTGGAGGAGGCGGAGGAGGCAGCTCCGGCTCGTGGTGAGCACCATGCGGCCGGGGCGACAGCTCCTACCAGCCGCGGTATTCAACGCCGCGCCGCTCGACGAAGGAGGCAACGCCCTCGCGGAAGTCTTCGGTGCGCGAGGCCAGTTCCTGCGCCCACGCCTCGTCCTCGAAGGCGCCGTGACGATCTGACTGCAGCGAACGGTTGAGCAGCCACTTCGACAGTCCGATCGCCTTCGTCGGACCTGCCGCCAGACGTGTCGCCCAGTCGACGACCGTCTTGTCCAGCTCGTCGTCCGGCACACAGATGTTGATCAGGCCGATCCTCTCGGCGTCGGCGGCGAGCAGATCGTCGCCGAAGAACACGAGCTCCTTCGCCTTGCTGAGCCCGACCACGCGGGGCAGGAGGAATGCGGTGCCGGCATCGGGCGTGATGCCGCGGCGCACGAATACCTGGATGAACTTCGCCGACTCGCCGGCGACGATGAGATCACAGGCGAGTGCCAGGTTGGCGCCCAACCCGGCGGCGGTGCCGTTGACCGCTGCGATCACCGGCTTGGGGCAGTCGAGTACGGCGGCGATCAACCGTTGCGCTCCGCGTTGGATCCTCGGGCCACCTCGCCGACGGTCTTGTCGGGCGCACCCTCGGGGCGATCGGGAGCTCGCCGGCTGCGATGCGCGGAGATCGGCGCCCGTGCAGAAGTGGGGTCCGCTGGCGGCGATCACCACGGCGCGCACCTCGAGGTCGTCGCCGGCGTCGTCGAGCAGAGCGATGATCCGGTTGCGTTGCGCGTAGTGGATCGCGTTGCCGGCCTGCGGGCGGTTGAGCGTGATGCGCAGCACGCCGTCGGCGCGCTCGACGATCAGCTCTCCGTCATCACTGCCTGCAGGGCTCGCTGCCTCGGTCATCGGGCGGTCACCGTTTCGGTGTCGCGTCCGCTGCGCAACACCGTGCCGGGCGTCGCGCCGGTGACCTCGCCGCCGGCGATGACGGCGACCCCATTGACGATGACGCGCTCGACCCCATGGGCGTCGGCGGTGAGGCGTGCTGAGTCACCTGGCAGATCGCGCACCAGCGTGGCCATACCGGCGCCGATCTTCTCCGGGTCGAACACGACGACGTCGGCGAAGGCGCCCTCGCGCAGCACGCCCCGGTCGCGCAACCCGAACAGGTTGGCCGGCGTCGACGTCATCATCTGCACCGCCTTCTCGACGGGAATCAGCTTGCGGCCGTGGAGGCAGTCCTTCAGCCAGCGTGTGGGGTAGGGGGCGCCACACATACGGTCGAGGTGGGCACCGGCATCCGATCCGCCGATCATCGCCCGCGGGTCGTTCCACAGCTCGGCTCGCATCCGCCACGACTCGTCGTCGCCGTCGGGCGGGATCGGCCACAGCACGGTCCGCAACTCGTCGGCGATGACGATGTCGAGCAGCGTGTCGAAATCGCTCGAACCGCGCTCGCCGGCGACGTCGGCGACCTTGCGGTTCTTCAGTCCCTCATTGGCCTCGGAATACGTGTCGCCGATGATGTACTGACCCCAGTCGGCGAGGCGGCGGAACACGCCGGCTTCCTTCGAGTGCGAGGCAGCGAGCATCTGCGCCCGCGTCTCCGGATCGCTGAGCCGCTCGATGCGTTCCGGGATCGGCACGGAGAGGATCTCCTGCCAGCCGGGCAGCAGCCACAACCCGCAGA
Source organism: uncultured Acidimicrobiia bacterium (assembly GCA_963830025.1). GTDB lineage: Bacteria > Actinomycetota > Acidimicrobiia > Acidimicrobiales > Ilumatobacteraceae > CAWHLC01. Next base: position 202,969 of record CAWHLC010000013.1, on the reverse strand, counting down.
ACGTGGCGAAGTTCATGTTCATCGGCACCTGCACCGGCATGGTGAGAGCGACGACCTTGCCCCCGACCTCGACCGCCCGGTCGTAGGCCTCCATCTGCCGCGGGACCCGACCGGGCTCACGCGAGTCGACGGTGAGGACGTTCCAGTTGATCGGCCGGTTCGCCGCCGCGGAGATGGCGGCGAGCAGCTCGATCTCGTCGTCGGCGAACTGATCGAGGCAGCCCTGCACGATCCCTTCCAGCGTGGTGCCTTCGTGCTTGCCCGTCTCGTCGCTCAGGGCGATGAGCTCGTCCTTCGTCGCCCAGCGGCTGGCAACGGGTTGGCCGTCGCCGTCGCTGTGCGACGTCGACTGCGTGAAGGAGAACCCGAGCGCTCCCGCTTCGATGGCGGCAGCCAGTTCGGCGCGCATCGACTCGATCTGCTCCGGGGTCGCCTCGTTGCCGACGGCGTCGGCTCCCATCACGTAGCGGCGGATGGCGCAGTGCCCGGCGAGGAACCCGGCGTTGACCGAGACGTTGCCGTCGAGCCGAGCGAGATACTCGGCGAAGGTCACCCAATCCCACTCGATCCCCTGCTCGAGCGCCGGCAACGGCATGCCCTCGACGCGCGCCATCATCCGGCGCAGGTAATCGGCGTCGCCGGGACGCAACGGGGCGAGCGTGAAGCCGCAGTTGCCGCCGATGATCGTGGTGACGCCGTGGGCGCTGGACGGGCTGGCGACGGGATCCCACAGGAGCTGGGCGTCGTAGTGGGTGTGCGGATCGACGATGCCGGGGATGACGTACTTTCCCGTGGCGTCGGTGACCGTGGCGGCATCTTCGTCGATCTCCCCGACGGCGACGATGCGACCGTCACGGACGCCGACATCGGCCCGTCGGGGTGGCGTCCCAGTGCCGTCGATGACGGTTCCGCCCTTGATCAGCTCGTCCAGCATGATGACCCTCTCCGAAATCTGACGATGTGTCAGATTGTAGCCGACGAGGCTAACGTGACCCCATCGCAGCTGCGATCGACGAGATACGGCAGTAGGCAGACAGCGGCAAGGGGACGCACATGACCACCGAGTACAAGCTGCTCATCGGCGGCGAGTTCGTCGAGGGCGGCAAGGGCACGTCGACCATCGTCAACCCGGCAACCGAGGAAGCGGTCGGCGAGGCGCCGGAGGCCTCGGTCGAGCAGGCACACCAGGCAGCGGCCGCCGCGCAGGACGCGTTCGAGGGATGGTGGGCGACGCCCGCGGCCGACAAGGCGGCGCTCTTGAACAAGCTGGCCGACCGGTTGCAAGCCGAGCAGGAGCGGCTCGTGCCGCTGATCATCTCCGAGACCGGTGCGACCGCTGCCGTCGGCTCGCAGATGCAGGTCCCCGTGGCACTCGACCGGTTTCGCGCCTATGCCCAGGCAGCGCTGCGGTCGCACGACATCGCCTTGTCGCCGCAGCAGACGAAGTCGACGCCTCTCGCCGCCGGCGGCATGCTCAACGGCGTCGTGCAGCGGCAACCGGTCGGGGTCGTGGCGTGCATCACGCCGTACAACTTCCCGCTCGTCAACATGGCGGGCAAGATCGCCCCGGCGCTCGCCGCTGGGTGCACGATCGTGATGAAGCCCGCCCTGCAGGACCCGCTGGCGATCCTCGAACTGGCGTCGATCATGCACGAGGTCGGCTTCCCGCCGGGTGTGGTCAACGTCGTCACGTCGACCGACGTCGCCCCGGCCGCAGCGCTCAGCGAGTCGCCCGACGTCGACATGGTCAGCTTCACCGGCTCCACGGCCGTCGGCGAGCGGATCTACTCCGCCGGCGCTCCGACGATGAAGCGCCTGCTGTTGGAGCTCGGCGGCAAGGGCGCAGCGCTGATCCTCGAGGACGCCGACGTGGCCGCCGCCGTCAAGGCACTCGTCAGCGTGTGGGGGTTCCACAGCGGCCAGATCTGTACGGCACCGACACGGGCGGTGGTGCACCGCTCGCTGTACGACTCGGTGGTCGGCGCCCTCACCGCCACTGCGCCGCAGCTCAAGGTGGGCGCACCCACCGAGCTCGACACCGTCGTCGGTCCGGTGATCTCCGCCACGCAACGGGACAACATCGAGCGCTACATCCAGAGCGCCGCGGACGAGGGCGCCACCGTCGCCGTCGACGGGCGGCGACCGGAGCAGATGACGCAGGGCTACTACGTCGCTCCCACCCTGCTCACCGAGTGCGTGCCGGGGATGACCGCCGTGCGCGAGGAGATCTTCGGCCCGGTGATCGCCGTCGTGCCCTTCGACGGTGACGACGACGCCGGCATCGCCGTAGCCAACGACTCGGACTTCGGGCTCTACAGCTACGTCTTCTCCGCCGACACGGGTCGCGCGTACGACGCCGCCCGCCGCATCCGCAGCGGTGTCGTCGGAATCAACAGCATCCAGGTTCACCACGAAGCGCCGTTCGGCGGGTTCAAGAAGAGTGGGATCGGGCGCGACCGGGGGGATTTCGGGCTGCACGCATACACCGAGATGTCGTCGATCGTGTGGCCAGCTTGACGAGCGACCGATGCTGAACGGCGTTCGCGTCCTCGACCTCTCCATGCTCGGACCCGGCGCCCTCGCCGGGCACTTCGTCGACTTCGGCGCCGAGGTGATCAAGATCGAGGCGCCCGGCGGCGACTACGTGCGCCAGATGACCTGGCCGATCGTCCACGACGACCACGGCTCCAACTCGCTGATGCACCTACATCTCAACCGCGGCAAGAAGTCCGTGGTGCTGGACCTCAAGACCGAGAGCGGCACGGCCGACTTCGAAAAGCTCGTCGCATCGGCCGACGTGGTGATCGAGGGCATGCGTCCAGGGTTCCTCGAGAAGATCGGGTTCGGATTCGACAGGATGCGTGACCTCAATCCCCGCATCGTCGTCTGCTCGCTGTCCGGCTACGGCGCCACCGGTCCCTACCGCGACCTCCCCAGCCACGGCGTCGCCTACGACGCCTGGTCCGGGGTGGTGAAGCCGGTGGTCGACGACGACGGGTTCTGCCGCATCCCCGATCAGGCCAATGTCGGCATCGTCGCCGGTCCGGCGTTCGCCGCGATGGCGATCCTCGCCGCGCTGGTGCGCTCCCGTACGACGGGCGAGCCGGCGCAGATGGAGATCGCCCAGTCGGATGCCGCCGCCTACTTCGACTGGTACCGAATCGAGTCCGAACGCGCCTACCAACGCCCCGCCGACGAGGTCACCGGCAACGCCAGCGACGGCGGAGCGCGGCGACCGGCCGGTCTCGCCGGGATGCGCGAGGGCGTGCGCTACCAGTTCTACGAATCGTCCGACGGGCACATCCTGTTCATGGCGAGCGAGCAGCTGTTCTGGAAGAACTTCTGCGGTGGCGTCGACCGGATGGACCTGTTCGAGAAGTGGCCAGGAGCGAAGATCGCCGACCATGCCCGCGGCAACCTCGAGTTGCAGGCCGAGCTGCGCGACATCTTCCGCACCCGCACGACGACCGAGTGGCTCGCCTTCGCCGGCGAACACAACACCACGATCGCTCCGGCGAACACGGCGGCGACGCTGCCCGACGATCCCCAGTTCCAGGATCGCCTCAGCTGGGTGGGCGCGGATCGACTCGGATGCGACCAGCTGCTGATGCCGATCCACCTCACCGGCGAATCCCTCCCCGTGCCCGAACGCGCACCCGACGTCGGTCAGCACACCGACGAAGTGCTCGGCTCGCTGTCCTGAATCCGTTTCTGACAACGTGTCAGATATGAGCGAGCGCAGCGAGCTCGACGAGTACTACGCCGAGTTGCGATCGTTCGTCGGGCTCGAGGTCGGGCCCCCGCAGGCGGGCCCGGACGCCGTCAACGAACCGATGATCCGTCACTGGTGCGAGGCGGTCGGTGATCGCAACCCGGTGTACACCGATGCCGGCGCGGCGGGGGCCTCCGTTCACGGTGGCATCGTTGCTCCTCCGACGATGCTCCAGGCATGGGTAATGCGCGGTCTCGGCGCCGGAACCCTGCGCGAAGGACCCTACGAGCGACTCACCGCGCTGCTCGCCGAGCGGGGCTTCACGAGCGTCGTCGCCACGAACTGCGAGCAGACGTACTCGCGCTACCTCCGGCCAGGCGATCGGATCACGATGCGCGTCGTGATCGACGACGTCGGCCCGGAGAAGACCACGGCACTCGGCACAGGACACTTCGTCACGACGCGCCAGGACTACTTCGACGGAGACGGCGAGTTGGTTGGCTCGATGTCGTTCCGCATCATCCGTTTCCGCCCGGCGGGGCGCCCGGATCCGGTGGCGGAACGACCAGCCACGGCAGCAGAACGGCCGAACCGTCCGCGTCCGGCGATGACGGCCGACAACCGGTGGTGGTTCGACGCGCTCGCGGCCGGCGATCTGCAGGTCCAGCAGTGCGGTGCGTGCGGTCTCATCCGCCATCCGCCCGGCCCCATGTGTCCTGCCTGCCAGAGCCTCGACTGGAAGCCCGTTGCGGCCGGGCCGGGCGGTCGAATCCACAGCTACGTGCGCGTCCACCACCCACAGGCGCCGGCGTTCGACTACCCACTCGGCGTGCTGCTCGTTGACGTCGAGGTAACGGGTGCAGAGCGTCCCATCCGGATGATGATGAATCCCCTCGATCCGGATCTCGATCTCGCCATCGACCTCCCCATCCGCATCGAGATCCACCCGGTCGACGACGAACTGTCTCTGCCGTTCGCCGTCGCTGCCGATGGTGCCGCCTGATGGACTTCGAGCTCAGCGAGGAGCAACAGGTCATCGCCGATCTCGCCGGTCGCCTGTTCGACGATCTGGCCACTCACGAACGGGTCCGCGAGGTGGAGCGGGCCGGCGGCTTCGACGGCGGCTTGTGGGCGGCGCTCGCCAACGCCGATCTTCTTGCCCTCTGCCTTCCGGAGTCGTGGGGCGGAGGTGACTTCGGCGTGACGGAACTGGCGATCATCGCCGAGGCGCAGGGTCGGCGCGTGGCTCAGGTGCCGCTCGTGCCGACACTCGCCACGGCGATCGTGCTCGCCGAGCTCGGCGACGACGCGATCCGCGATGCACTCGCCGAGCCGCTGCGCACAGGCTCCACCGTGTTGACGGCCGCACTGGCCACGAGTGGCGCCAACGATGGGCGCACCGCCCCGGTTCACGCCACCGCCGAGCGCAACAGCGTGCTGCACCTCACCGGGACGGCTCCGGTCGTGCCGTTCGCTCGTCAGGCGAGGTGGCTCCTCGTCCCCGCCACCGATGACGACGGGTCTCTTCTCGCCGCCCTGATCGGAACCGATCAGGCAGGTGTCGAGTTCGTCGATCTCGACACCACCGGACACCAACCGAGCGCCGACGTCGTCCTCGATGTCGACGTCGAGGTGGCGTGGACGCTGCCCGCGGCGGCGTTGGTCCGCCTTCGCCAGGTTGTCCTCGCCGCCAACTCATCGCTCGTCGCCGGTGTCGCCGATGGCGCACTGCGGATGACCGCCGAGTACGTGTCGACACGGCTCCAGTTCGGTGGGCCACTCGCATCGCTCCAGGCGGTCCGGCAACGTGCCGCCGATGCGTACATCACGGTGCAGGCGATGCAGACCACGGCGCTCCGCGCCGCGTGGCGACTCGACGCCGGGCTGGACGCAGCGCGAGACGTGGAGATCGCCGCGTTCTGGGCGGCCGAGGGTGGCCAGTCCGTGACCCAGGCCTGCCAGCACTTGCACGGCGGCGTCGGCGCGGACGTCGAGTACCCCGTGCACCGCTACTTCCTCTGGGCCATCCAGATCGCCAACGAGCTCGGCTCGGCGAGCGCCCATCTCGGCGAGGTCGGCCGGTCGCTCGCCACGGGAGGCCCACGATGACCACGTTCGACGAGGTTGGCATCGGTGACGAGCTCCCGCCCCTCGACGTTCCCCTCACGCCGACGGTCATCGTCGCCGGCGCGATCGCGTCGCACGGACTTCCAGGAGGTCCACCACGACCCGGACCTGGCCAGGCAGCGGGGGTCGAAGGACATCATCATGAACATCCTCACGACGAATGGCTACGTCGGTCGCTTCGTCACCGATTGGGCCGGACCGAACGCGCTGATCAACTCGGTGAAGGTCCGTCTCGGCGCTCCGAACCACCCGGGAGACACGATGCGCATGACTGGCATCGTGCGAGAGCGCGACGCGGCGACAAACCGCGTCACCGTCGACGTCACCGGGGCCAACTCCCTCGGCAACCACGTCGTCGCCACGGTGGAGGTCACGCTGCCGTGAGCGTCAGTCGACCGGGTAACGGGTTTGGCGGACAGGCCGCCATCGCCGGCATCGGTGCCACGGAGTTCTCCAAGCAGTCGGGCCGGAGCGAGATGCAGCTCGCCTGTGAGGCCGTGACGGCCGCCATCGGCGACGCGGGCCTCCAACCGAGCGATGTCGACGGACTCGTCACCTACACCGCTGACACCAACCCCGAGATCGAGATCGCCCGCCACACCGGCATCGGTGAGCTGCGCCACTTCAGCCGCGTTCACTACGGCGGCGGTGCAGCCTGCGCCACGATCGCCCAGGCGGCGATGGCGGTTACATCAGGCGCCGCCGACGTCGTCGTTTGCTACCGCGTGTTCAACGAGCGCAGTGGCCGCCGCTTCGGTGCCGGCGTGCAGGATCACGCCGTCGTCGGCACCGCCGAGCAGACGACCTTCTCCTACTCGTCGCCATTCGGTCTGCTCACGCCGGCAAGTTGGGTGGCGATGTGCGCCACCCGCTACATGCACCTTGCGGGCGCGACGAGCGAAGACTTCGGTCGCGTCGCAGTCGCCGACCGCCGCCATGCGGCGACCAACCCCAAGGCGTGGTTCTACGAGCAGCCGATCACACTCGAGGATCACCAGGCGAGCCGCTTCATCGTCGAGCCGCTGCACCTCCTCGATTGCTGCCAGGAGAGCGACGGCGCCCAGGCGCTCGTGGTCACGACGACCGAGCGGGCGCGAGACCTGGCCCACCCGCCGGCGGTCGTGGCTGCCGCCGCCCAGGGTGCGGGCGCGGGCCAGTGGATGATGACGAGCTACTACCGCGACGACATCGCCCGACTACCAGAGATGAGGGTGGTCGCCGACGAGCTCTGGTCGACATCGGGGCTTTCGCCCACCGACATCCAAACGGCCGTGTTGTACGACCACTTCACCCCCTTCGTGCTGCTTCAGCTGGAGGAGTTCGGCTTCTGCGAACGCGGTGAGGCGAAGGACTTCATCGCCGGTGGGGCGCTCGAGCTCGGTGGGCGGTTGCCGTTGAACACGCACGGCGGCCAGCTCGGCGAGGCCTACATCCACGGGATGAACGGCATCGCCGAGGCCGTCCGTCAAGTCCGTGGCACGAGCGTGAACCAGGTGGACGGAGTGCAGCACGTGCTCGTCACGAGCGGCACCGGCGTGCCGACGAGCGGCCTCATCCTCGCCGCCGCCTGACGTCCGTCTCGGGGCCACCGCGTTTCTGACGGGTCTTCACATTTTCGCCCGACTGTTCTAATGTCATCCATTAACACCTTTCGTCAAGGAGCGAGCACCCATGGAATTCGGCATCTTCCTGAACGGTTACCTGCCCGGACCGGCGGCGCATGACACCGATTGCGAGCACGAGATGCTCCGCCGCGAGCAGGAGTACGTGATCCAGGCCGACCGTCACAACTGGAAGTACGCCTGGTTCGGAGAGCACCACGCGCTCACCGAGTACAGCCATCTGTCTGCCCCCGAGGTCGTGATGGGGTACCTGGCGGCGAAGACCGAGCGCATCCACCTGTCGTCGGGGATCGTCAGCTTCCCGACGGTGAAGGAGCACCCGGTCCGCTATGCGGAGCGGGCGGCAATGCTCGACCACATCACGGAAGGTCGCTACGAGTTCGGCACGGGACGCGGGGCGGGGAGCCACGAGGTTGCGTCGTTCAACGGCCTGCAGACCTCCGAGACGAAGTCGATGTGGAATGAGGTGATCCACGAGATTCCGCGGATGTGGGACCAGCGCGACTACACGTTCGAGGGCGAGCACTTCAGCGTGCCCACGCCGCACAACATCCTGCCCAAGCCGTGGGGCGTCGGCCATCCCCCACTCTGGGTCGCCTGCGGCAACCCGGAGACGTTCGCCAAGGCGGGCTCGATGGGCATCGGCGCCATCGCCTTCAACTTCGAGCCGGCTCCGGCGCTGAAGGGCCGGATCGATGCCTACAAGGAAGCGGCCGAGAACCCCACCGAAGTCGTCGGCCAGTTCCAGAACAACAACGTGATGATGACCAATGCGGTGATCTGCCTCAACGATCGCGATCGCGCCCGAGAGGTAGCGCTGACCGACGGCCGTGGCTATCTCGTGTCGATGGTGCAGCTCTACCACGACACGATGCCCTACTTCCCCCACCTGCCGAAGTGGCCCGAACGGCCGCATCCGATCCCCGACGAGGAGATGCTCGACTTTCTCATCAACGAAGGCCTGATGATGTGCGGCAACCCGGAGGAGGTCGCCGAGCAGATCACGAAGTACATCGACGTGGGATGCGATCAGCTCGTCTTCGGCGTCCCCAACGAGGGCCTCGAGCACGAGGAGATCCTCGAATGCCTGGAACTGTTCGGCGACAAGATCATCCCTGAATTCGACACCGACCCGGTGCACTCCACGACCCGCTTCCGCCAGACGGCGCAGCGCAAGTTCCCCGAGTTCGGGCATCCCGTCCCCGACGTCAGCGTCGAGGTCATCCCCACCACTGCCCTCAAGCCCCTCGGCTGACGGCGTGACGGACGAGGGGAGGTCCGTGTGCACGACGTGAATTCCCGCATCTTCGTGGGCGACGACTGGATCTACGGGATGCAACTCCCGATCCAGACGCTGACCCGCACGTTGGTCGACCCGTGGGAGGACGGGGCGACGGTCGACGACCTTGTCGAGGTCGCCCGCAGGGCGGAGGCGACCGGCCACCGCTTCGTCGGAGTCTGCGACCACGTGGCGATCCCCGACGACGACTACGCCTCGCGGATGAGGACGACGTGGTACGACACGGTCGCCACACTCGGCTTCCTCGCCGCCCACACGTCGCGGCGTACGGCTGCTGTCGGTCATCTACGTCGCCGGCTACCGCCATCCGTTGCAGACGGCGAAGGCGTTCGGGACGATCGACCACCTGTCCGGCGGCCGGGCGATCCTCGGTATCGGCGCGGGCCACGTCGCCAACGAGTTCAAGGCGCTCGGCATCGATTTCGCCGAGCGTGGCGCACTGCTCGACGAGACCCTCGACGCCTTGCGGGGGGTGTGGGACGAGACGTACGTGTCGTTCTCCGGCACTCGTTACCGATACGAGGATGTCGGCGTCGCACCAGCGCCTGTCACCGGTGAACTTCCGGTCTGGGTCGGTGGTTCGGGACGGCGTGCCTGGCAGCGGGCGGGTCGCTGCGCCGACGGCTACATCCCGATGGGCAACCCGGTCACGCAGTACACCGAGATCGTCGACACGATCCGCCAGGCGGCGCACGACGCCGGTCGCGATCCGGAGCTCTCTATCGGGTTCATGCCCGGCTGGGCGTATCTCACCGGACCGGCACCCGACGACCTTCCTCCAGCGATGAACATCGGGGCCCACGCGCTGGCCGGTGAGATGCGCGCGGCGAGGGCAGCCGGCGCCAACACGATGCACATGAAGTTCCGGTCACGGAGCAAGGACGAGTACCTCGACCAGCTCGACGCCTTCCTGGAGACCGTCGTCCCGCTGGTCGACGAGCCGTGAGCAAACGGCGTGACGCTGTCAGCTGAGCGACGTCGTTGCCGCCGGGTTGTAGAACTCGCGCGTGCGACACACGCGGCCGTCGCGGAACCACCACAGGCCGATGTACCGGTTACGATACGGCTCGCCCGTGGCGACCATCTCACCATCGCTCGTGTATTCGGCGATCACCAGATCGGGGTTGGCGCTCGGGTGAACCTCCGTGATCGTGAGCGAGAAGCGCACGTGCTCCAACGCGGCAGCGACGTAGGCGAGCGCCTCATCACGGCCCTCGACGATCGTGCCGGCACCGGAGTAGGGCAGATCGAGCACGTAATCCTCGGTGTAGAGGTCGACGAGCGCCTCCGTGTCGGCGGCGCCGATGGCGTCGAAGACCGTGCCCAACACGTCGAGTCGATCGATCGCTTGCATCCCGACATTCTGATCGGCGCACGTCGTGACTGACGATCCGCGACACGCGTACGCCGGCTTCGGGGGAACCGTCGGTCGCGTCTTCGCCACGTCCACACCGTCCTGGCCGGGGCACGCGGAAGGGCCACACCACCGGCCCGGAGCGCCCAACGTGGTCATCGTGCTCTGCGACGATCTCGGCTTCTCCGACCTCGGCTGCTTCGGCGCCGAGATCCCGACCCCGAACATCGACGCCCTCGCCGCCGGCGGCGTGCGCTACACCAACTTCCACGTGACGCCGATGTGCTCGCCGACCAGGGCCTCGCTGCTGACCGGGCTCAATCCGCACATGGCAGGCGTCGGCCACGTCGCCCATTCCGACCCCGGCTTCCCCGGGTACGCGATGGAGCTCCGCCAGAACGCGCCGACGATGGCCGAGGCGTTCCGCGCCGCCGGCTGGGCGACGTTGATGGTGGGCAAGTGGCATCTCTGCAAGGACTCCCATCTTTCCGAGGCCGGTCCGCGCGACTCGTGGCCGTTGCAACGTGGCTTCGACCGCTTCTACGGGTTCCTCGACGGGTTTACCAACTTCCACCAGCCGCACCGTCTCTACGAGGACAATCACGTCGTAGAGGTCGACCGCTACCCGGACGACTACTACTTCACCGACGACATCACGACACGCGCGATCGGGATGATCCGGTCGCTGCGTTCGTCCCACCCGACGAAGCCGTTCTTCCTCTACTTCGCCCACGGCGCCGTCCACGCCCCGTTGCAAGCACCGGCCGCCGACATCGAGGCCCAGCGAGGTCGCTACGCCGCCGGCTGGGACGCGATCCGCGACGCGCTTCGCCCGCCAACTCGAACTCGGGGTCGTGCCGCCCGGTACCACCCTGCCGCCGCGCAACTCCGAACCACACCACGCCGTGCCCGCTTGGACCGAGCTGTCGCCCGACGAGCGGCGGCTGATGGCCGCGCTACCAGGAGATCTTCGCCGCCATGGTGACGACGGTCGACCGCAGCCTCGGTGAGCTGCGCGCCGCGCTCGAGGCTATGGGCGAGTGGGACAACACGATCCTCGTCTTCACGTCCGACAACGGCGGGTCGCGCGAAGGAGAGGACAACGGCACGAGCGCCTACTTCCGCACGCTCGTGGGCCACAACCGCCCCGACGTCGGGCTCGAGTCGTTCGAGGTGGACGCGGCGCGCATCGACGAGCTCGGCTCGCCACGGACGCTGGCCCACTACCCCATGGGATGGGGCATGGTGTCGAACACGCCGTTCCGCCTGTACAAGGTGAACACCCATGAGGGCGGCCAGCGCGTGCCCTGCATCGCGTCGTGGCCGACCGGCATCGACGCTGCCGCGGCGGGCGCGCTCCGCGGCCAGTACCAGCACGTGACCGATCTACTCCCCACATTGGCCGAGCTCGCCGGCGTCCCCCGTCCTCGACAGCCGCGATGGCGTCTCCGCTCCACCACCGGCAGGGGCGAGCTTCGCCGAGTCGCTCGCCGACCCCGGAGCACCGTCCACGCACACCGAGCAGCACTACGAGATGATCGGTCATCGTGGCTACTACCGCGACGGGTGGTCGGCGGTGACTGTCCACGAACCGAGGACACCGTTCGGCGACGACACGTGGGAACTGCACGACCTCACCGCAGACCCGGCGCAGGCCGTCGATCTTGCCGCCGATCAGCCGCAACGCCTCGCCGCGCTGGTCGAGGCGTGGGACAACGGCCGCATGGGAGAACCAGGTGTTCCCGCTCGACGAGGGTTCCGGCCTGCGATGGATCGAGCGACCTCCGTGGGAGCGACCAGCTTGCCGCGTCCTGTTCGCATCACGGCGGGCACACCGACGCTCGAGCGATACCGCAGTGCGGCGTTGATCAACTCGCGGTCGTTCCACGTCGACATCGACGTCGACGCGGGTCCGGACGATGACGGCGTGCTCCTCGCCCACGGCGATCAGGGTGGTGGGTACGCCGTGTACGTCGAGAGCGGATCCCTCCGCTTCGCCTACAACGCCTACGGGGACACGACCACCATCGACTGCGGCGCGGCACCCGAGGGCCGCTCGCGCATCACGCTCGACATGGAGGCGCCCGGCAACCTCCGCTGGCACGTCAGCCTCGGCGTCGACGGCGACCACCGCGCAGCACAACGCGATCTCGTCATGCTCACCGCGATGGCGCCCTTCGAGGGCATCGATGTCGGCATCGACCGGCGTTCGCCCGTGTCGTGGGACCTCTACGCGCGGCGTGGACCGTTCCCCTACACGGGCACGATCGATGCCGTCACCTACGTCCCCGGCGAACCGGCCCCCGACGCCGGGGTGCGATGGATCGAGTACCTGCGCGAGGTCGGAGCACGATTCGAGTGACCGATGCCGCGTGACGCCGGACCGACCCGAGAGTCGCTGATCGATGCGGGCCTCCGGCTGTTCGCCGACCAGGGCATCAACGCGCCGCTGAGCGCAGTCATTGCCGCCGCCGGCCAGAAGAACGCTTCCGCGCTCCACTACCACTTCGGCGGACGGGAGGGTCTGCTCGACGCGATCGTCGAGGTGACCAACGCGCGGATCGAGCGGGAGCGACGGGAGATGCTCGACGAGCTCACGGGTCGCGACGATGTCACCGTCCGCGACCTCGTCCGCACCATGATCGAGCCCTGGGCGGCGCTCCTCGACGAACAGCGAGGCCGATGGTTCCTCGCCGTGCTCAGCCAGTTCGACCACCGCATGGACCACTGGGAGGACGACCCGTCGCGGAGTCCACCGGAGGCGATGCGCAACATCCTGTGGCTGCTCGAGGTGTTCCCCGACGACATCCCCGGCGACGTCCAGCGAGAGCGCATCACGCAGTTGCTCAGCATGGTGGCAGAGGCGCTGGGGATGCGCGCCCGCAACATCGACCGCGGTGGTCGACCGCGGCTCGATCACGCTGCGTTCGTCGGCAACCTCGTGGAGATGATGGTCGGCGCACTCAACGCTCCTGCTCCTGTGCGGCAGAGTTGAGACCGGCGGGGTCGGCTCTGCCCTCCGTACACCCCCTGGACCGGTGGTCAGTTGGCTGTGCCGAGATGCTCGAGGAGGAACTCGATCCGATCGGTCTCGGCTGTGGTGAGATCCACGCTGTGGTCGACGCGAGAGTACGTGATGGCAGCTGCGGACGGGGCGGCTGCGGCGAAGGCATCGCGTACGGCGGCAGGCACGAAGAAGTCGTCCTCTGCCCATTGGAAGAGCTGCGCGCTGCCGAGTCGGTCGACATGCTCGACCGGGTCGAGCCCCTCGAACAAGGCGAAGTAGGCGTCCTCCTCCTCCCCGTCGAGGCCGAGCCAGAACAGATCGAACCAGTTCGCCCATCGCGAGTCGAGGGCAATGTGCACCGCCGCAGTCACACGAGCATCGCTGTCCGCGACGATCGTGCCGTACATCGCCCCATAGTCGTGGCCAACGATGGCGAGGCGGTCGTCGTCGACCCCGGGCTGGCGTGCAAGATAATCGAGCGCGGCGCGAGCATCGTCGGTAGCCGCGTTCACGGCGGCCACGTCGCGCTCGTCGCCGACCGGGTCACCGTCCCATGGGAATCGCTGCTGGGGAAGGACCGACACGACACCGTGCTCGGCCAACTCGATCGCTTCGGGTAAGAACTCGCTGAGGTCGGCGCTGGCGTGGCCTGGCTCGAACCAGTGCAGGTACAACACTCCTGCCCGGGCGCGATGACGTTGACGATGATCGGGACGGACCACGAACGCCTCGAGCCGCTCCCCATGGTCAACCTTGATGGTGACCCGATTCACCTCGGCGCCGCTGCGCCGTGTGCGGTGGCTGAGCGAAGCGGGATTCGCAGCGTGTCCGGTCACGTCGGCGGAGGTGCTCGCAGGCAGGAGGCTCGCAGCCAGCAACGTTGCCGTGGTGATGATCGCCACGCGGGTGAGGGTTCTCGTGGACATCGATCGCTCCTCTCGCTTCATCAGTTACAATCTATGAATAATGACTGATGGTATGGCCGGCGGTCGCGGACGTCAAGCGCCAGGTAAGAATCGTCGTGTGAGCTCACTGATTCGGCCCACACCCGAGCTTCGAGCCGCCGTCGACCTCGTCAACACGTACGACGAGCTCGAAGAACCCAAGGATGGTCTCACTTCGATCGAGGTCGTCTACCGGTTGCTGCATCGCCACGATCTCGACGAACTCGCCAAGGGACTCACCGCGCACCACCTCGCCGCCGTCCGGCGGATGCGCGAGGACCTGCGCCAGGTCTTCCTGGCCACCGACGCCGCCGAGAAGGCCGGCGTGCTCAACGAGATCTTTCGGACGACCGGCGCCCAACTCCATCTGCGGCACGATCCAACCGGCTGGACGCTCAGCGCGCGCAGCCCCCGCGGCGGACGCGGTCCGCTCGCCGCCGCCCTCGCCGCCGCCCTCGCCGCCGTCGTGGCCGCAGGCGCCGGCGACCGCCTCGGTACCTGCGCCGCCCATCCCTGCCGGTGCGTCTTCGTCGACTCCACCCGGGCCCACCGTCAGCGGTACTGCTGCGAGCTCTGCAACGACCGGGTCGCCTCTGCCGCCTACCGCGAGCGAACACTGCGGCGCGCAGATCGATCGAGCTGAGCTCGGCTCGGCCGGCGCGGGGCGCTCAACGCCCCCGCACCAGACCGAGCGCTGCCGACGCGATCAGGTCCCGCTGCACCTCGCTGACTCCCCCACCGAACGTGTTGATCTGGGCAGCACGCGCCGCCTGCTCGACATCACCGTGTAGCACTGCTCCCGGCGATCCGCGGCGCAGGCGGCCGAGTGGGCCGAGCACGCCGAGCAACAGCCGGTACACCTCCACGGCGCGTTCTGTGCCGAACACCTTGACCGCCGACGCCTCCGCCGGCCCGAGCGTGTTGTCGCCGACCGCCTTCACGAGCCGCCACGTCATCAGGCGGTTGGCTTCGAGGATCGCGTGACATCGGGCGAGATCGAGGCGCACCCAGTCGACGTCGATCATCCGCTCCCCGTCCGGGCCGCCCGACGGCGTGCTCCTCGCCCACTCGGTGACATCGTCGGTGAGACGCGAGGCCAACCCCGAGAGGGCGGCGAGCCCGACGCGCTCGTGGTTCAGTTGGCTCGTGATCAACCGCCACCCCTCGTCGACGGCGCCCACGACGTTGCCGAGTGGGACGTGCACGTCCTCGTAGTACGTGGCGGTGGTGACGATGCCACCGACGGTGACGATCGGAGTCCACGAGAACCCCGGCGCGTCGGTGGGGACGACGATGATGCTGATGCCGCGGTGCTTGGGAGCGTCGGGATCGGTGCGGCAGGCGAGCCAGACGAAGTCCGCCTGATTGGCCCCGGACGTGAAGACCTTGTTGCCGTTGATCACCCACTCTTCGCCGTCGACGACTGCGCTGGTGCGGAGACTGGCCAGATCGGTACCTGCCTCGGGCTCGGTGTAGCCGATGGCGAAGTTGAGGTCGCCGGACAGGATCCCGGGCAGGAACCGCCGCTTGTGCTCGTCGCTGCCGTGGGCCATGATCGCCGGCCCGACGGTGTTGATGGTGACGAACGGAAACGGCACCTTCGCCCGTTGCACTTCGTCGAAGAAGATGAACTGGTCGGTAGCCGGACGGCCCTGACCGCCGAACTCGGTCGGCCATCCGATTCCCAGCCAGCCGTCGCCGCCGAGTTGCTTGACGACGCGGCGGAACTCGTCGCCGTCGCTGCCGGTTGCGCCGGAGCGAGCGCCCACATCGTCCGTCATCAGCTCGGCGAGATACGCCCGCAACTCGACGCGCAGCGCCTGCTGGTCGTCGGTCTCGGCGAGGTACACGAGGTCACGGTAGCCATCGACGCCGATTTCTGACGAGCCGTCAGAACGGCGTGAGCGGCGCCTCACGCCGGTAGCGTCGAGATCCATGTCGAGCGACGGGACCCCGGAAACCGACGTCCAACTCGCCGCCCGGCTCGCCACCGAGGCGGGACACATGCTGCTCGCGCTCCGCCAGCGAATGTTCGATGACCAGGCCGAGCCGTGGCAGATCAAGGATGCCGGCGACGCGGTCAGCCAGACGTTCCTCGCCGACGAGCTCGAGCGCACCCGGCCCGATGATGCCGTGCTGAGCGAGGAAGGGCTGGAGGATCCGCGTCGGTTCGACGCCGACCGGGTGTGGATCGTCGATCCGCTCGACGGAACGCGCGAGTTCAGCGAGCGGGGACGTGTCGACTGGGCCGTCCACGTCGCGTTGTGGGATCGCGACCACTTCGGGGCCGGCGCGGTCTCCTTGCCGGCGCTGGAGATGACGCTTTGCACCGATCCACCGCCGATGCTGCCCGAGGTCGACCGCGAGCACCCGCGGCTCGTCACGTCGCGCACCCGCCCACCGCGCGTGGCCGCAATCGTGGCCCACGCCCTGCAAGCTGAGCCGCTGGCGCTCGGGTCCGCCGGCGCCAAGACCATGGCGGTCGTGATGGGCGATGCCGACATCTACATCCATGCCGGCGGGCAGTACCAGTGGGACTCGGCAGCACCTGCGGCGGTGGCGGAGGCAGCCGGGCTCCACGTGAGCCGGATCGACGGCAGCCGGCTCGTCTACAACGACCGCGATCCGTGGCTGCCCGATTTCCTCGTCTGCCGCAAGCAGTACACCGAGCCGATCCTCACCGCGCTCTGGGGCTGACCGCTCCCCGCTGTTTACGACTTCGGGAGGGTCACGACGAATCGGGCGCCGGGCTCGTGCCCAGGATCGATCGAGATCGTGCCGCCGTGGCGCTCGACGACATCACGGGCGATCGACAAACCCAGCCCGGCGCCGCCCGTTCCTCCCGACCGTGACTCGTCGAGACGGCGGAACCGCTCGAAGACCTCCAGCCGGCGATGAGCGGGAATGCCCGGTCCGTCGTCGGCGACGGAGAGCACCACGTCGCCGTTCGACTCCTCGAGCCCCACCGTGACGGAGCTCCGGGCGTGACGGACGGCGTTGTCGAGCAGGTTGCGGACAACGCGACGCAACTGGTCGGATGCGCCACGCACCTGCGCTCCCGAGACCCGGCGGGCATCGACCTCGACGGCGGCACCGTCGAGCGCCGCGATCTCCTCCAAGACGATGTCGTCGAGGTCGACGAGGCGGCGATGGGCGGTGTCGGGACCTTCGTCGCTACGGGCGAGGGCGAGCAGGTCGTTGATGAGCTGCTCCATCGCGTCGACCTCGTGAAGCAGGCTGCGCACCACCGGATCGTCACGCTCGCGCAGTTCCACCTCGATCTCCGCTCGCATGCGGGTAAGTGGCGTGCGCAGCTCATGAGAAGCGTCGGCCGTGAACTGGCGCTGTCGCTGCGCTGCGTTGTCGAGGCGGCCGAGCATCGCGTTCATCGTCGCGGCCAGGCGGGCGATCTCGTCATCCCCGGGTGGCGCCGGCACACGGCGTCCGAGCTCCGCCGGACCGATCGCAGCGACTTCGGTACGGATCCGTTCGACCGGCCGCAGCGTGCGACCGACCATCATCCAGATCAGCAGACCGAGGATGACCGTTACGGCCGGCACGCCGAACCGCAGCCCCGTGACAAGCGCGTGCAGCGCATCCTCGATGTCGTCCCGAGGTGCGCCGACGTGCACGACGAGGCCCTCCCCGTCGGGGCCGGCGAAGCGACGCGACAGCACCCGGTAGCGCCCGCCGTCGGGTCCGAGCCCGTCGTCGGTGGCGTAGGAGTCACCGATCCGCGGCGGCACGGTGCCGAACGTCGATCCCGGGCCGAGGTTCGTCGAGTGCGCTAGCTCGGTTCCGTCGATGGACACGAGTTGGGCGATGGCATCGTCGTCGCCGCCTGGATCGAGCTGTGGCACGTCGCCGGCAGGGCTCGACATGACATCGGCGACCATGTGGTCGGCCTCCACCGCTAGCGCCTCGTCGAGCTGGTCGTCGAGTACCCGTCGTTGCGCGGCGAGCAGCAGGAGGCCGGTGACGATCAGCACCACCGCGACGGCGGCGGTCGCCACGGCCGTGACGCGCCACCTCACGGATCCTGGCCAGCGCAGCCGGAAGCGGTCAGTCATCGTCGCGGAGGCGATACCCGGCACCCCGAACGGTCTCGATGAGGTCTCCGCAAACGCCCAACTTGCGGCGCAGCCGCCCCACGTACACCTCGACGATGTTCGGGTCGCCCACGAAATCGAAGTCCCACACACCGGCGAGGATCTCGTCCTTCGACAGCACCTGCCCGCCTCGGCGGAGCATGAACTCCATCACGTCGAACTCGCGCGCCGTGAGGGCGATGTCGTCGTCTCTGCACCAGACGCGCCGGCGACCGGGATCGAGACGTACCGAGCCGAGCTGCACCGGCGCCGGATTGACACCGACGGTGCGCCGCAGCAGAGCGCGGATGCGAGCGATCAGCACGGGAAACGAGAACGGCTTGGTGAGGTAGTCGTCGGCGCCGGTGTCGAGCGCCTCCGCCTCGTCGAGGTCACCATCCTTCGCCGTGAGAATCAGGATCGGTGTCCAGTTTCCCGCCTTGCGGAGCTCGGCGCAGACCACGTAGCCGTTGCGCCGAGGCAGCATGATGTCGAGCACGATCAGGTCGTAGCTGCTCTCCGTTGCCATCCAGAGACCCTCGTCGCCGTCGCCTGCCACCTCGACGTGATAGCCCTCGGCTTCGAGCCCACGTTTCACGGCGGTGGCGATCTTGACATCGTCCTCGACGAGGAGCAGCTTCACTCGAACCTCCGGTGCGAGTATCCACTGTGCCACCTGACCCGTCGCTGAACAGAGGACGTCGATCAGTCAGCCCGGCGTCAGCATTGCGGGTGCACGCTCGGTCCATGGAACTGCCACCCATCTCCGCCCGACGATTGCTGGTGCTCACCGGTGCGCTGGCCCTTCTCGGTGCCGCCGGCTGCGGTGACGACGACTCCTCGTCGGTCACCAGTGCCGGCCCAACTGCCTCGTCGGCCACCAGTGCGGGCCCAACTGCGCCGTCGGCGCCGACGACGGTGCCGGGCACCGCCGAGGCCTCACCGCCAACGACGTCGGCACCGGCGACCACCGGCGGCACGACACCCGAGACGGCGGTCATCGATCCGGGCGACGGAGGCGACTACCACCCGGACGTCGTCGCCTCGGACTTCGTCGCTCGCGTCGACAACCCGTACCTGCCGTTCATCCCCGGATCGAAGTGGGTGTACGAAGGCGACTCCGACGGCGAACACGAGCGCATCGTGATCCGTGTCACGTCACGCCACAAGCGGGTGATGGGAATCGAGGCGACCGTCGTGCGCGACTCCGCCTACGTCGAGGGCCAACTCGCCGAGGACACGTTCGACTGGTACGCGCAGGACCGCGAGGGCAACGTGTGGTATCTCGGCGAGGACACCGCCGAGTACGAGGAGGGGAAGGTCGTCAGCCGCAAGGGGTCGTGGGAGGCAGGCGTCGACGGTGCCCTCGCCGGGATCGTGATGCAGGCCCATCCCGAGGTCGGCATGGCCTACCGCCAGGAGTACTACGCAGGCGAGGCCGAGGACATGGGCGAGGTGATCGCAGTCGGGGGCTCGGTGGAGGTGCCCGCCGGCAGCTTCGACGACGTCGTGCGCACGCGCGACTGGACGCCGATCGAGCCCGAGGTGATCGAGGAGAAGTCCTTCGCACCGGGCGTCGGCTCGATCCGTGAGGAGCAGGTGGCCGGCGGCGACGGCGTCGTTGAGCTGGTGGAATACACAGCTGGCGAGTGAACGGCGGGACGCACGAGGGATCGCCGCCGAGCGGCGGTCGCCGATTCCAACCGGCGAGAGCGTCGTGTGACGGCGCGTATGGTGTTCTCTGCGGTCGCGTCGGGACGCGCGACGGCAGAGAGGTCCGCATGCGACACCGGGTGTCGTGTCCATGGTTCGTCGGGCGGAGCGAGGAGCTGGCGGAGCTCACGAACGCGCTCGACCGCGTCGTGCAGGGCGGGTCGGCGACGATGCTGGTCGGCGGCGATGCAGGGATCGGCAAGTCCCGTCTCGTCGGGGAGCTCGCCGCCAGGGCCCGCACCGCTGGCGTGGAGGTGCTCGTCGGTGCGTGCCTCGACCTGTCCGAGGGTGGTGCACCGTACGCGCCGGTGCGTGACGTCCTCGACCGGCTGACGACACTGATCGGCCTGCCCGGTGACGCCGCCCAGCGCCCGGCGGAGACGCTCCCCCGCGCACTCGCCACGCTCACCGAGAGCACGCCGGCGATGCTCGTCATCGAGGACCTGCATTGGGCAGATCCGTCGACGCGGGACCTGGTCGCGTATCTCGCTTCGGGGCCGGCGGTTGCCCGCCTGCTCGTCGTCACCACCTATCGAGCCGACGATCTGGCCCGCGGGCATCCGCTGCGTCCGCTGCTGGCGACGATGGACCGCGCCGATCGCGTGCGCCATGTCAGCCTGCGCCCGTTCGGTGCTGCCGATCTCACCGAGCAGCTGCGCGGCATCCTCGGCCACCAGCCGCAGCCGTCATTGGTCCGCACGGTGATCGAACGCTCCGATGGAAACCCGTTCCTCGTCGAGGAGCTCGCCGACTGCGACACCGAGACCGACCTCTCCCCCGGCGTCCGTGACCTGCTGCTCTCCCGATTGGACCGCCTGCCAGAGGACGCCCAGGGGATCCTGCGCACCACTGCGGTCGGTGGACGCAGGGTCTCCCACGAGCTGCTCGCCATCGTCGCCGACGTCGGCGAACCGGATCTCTCCAACGGCCTGCGGGCGGCGGTGTCCCAGCACCTGATCGTCGCCGACGAGCAGCACTACCAGTTCCGCCATGCCTTGTTGCACGAAGCAGTCCTCGCCGACCTGCTTCCCGGTGAACGGACTGCGACACACAGCGCCTACGCCCGCGCCATCGAGCGCCAACCGGAGCTGGGCGGTCGCGAGCCGGCGGCCTCGTTGCTCCATCACTGGTCGGCAGCGGGCCGCTCGGGACCGGCGATGATCGCCGCCCTCGACGCTGCCGCCGCGGCGGAGTCCGCGTACGCACTGCCCGAGGCGCAGCGCTACTACGAATGGGCGATCGAGGCCTGGAACGGCACGGTGCCCAAGGAGCTCGACCCGGCGCAACTCCCGATCACGTACGACGAACTGCTCCACCGCACCGCCGACGCCGCCAGCCGTGCCGGCGACCTCGATCGCGCAGCACAACTCGTCGGCGAGGCGCTGTCGCGGATCGACGTCGCCGCCAAGCCGGCCCACGCCGGTCTGCTCCACGAGCGCCGCGGCTGGTGCCTGCTGCAAGCCGGCCGCGTGGATGACGCACTCGACGCGTATCGGCAGGCCGCCGAGCTGGTGCCGACCGAACCGCCGACGGTCGCCAGGGCACGCGTGCTCGCCGGCTGCGCTGACGCCAACGAGCGGGCGGACCGCATCAGCGATTCGCGGGCGCTTGCCCACGCCGCCATCGCCGCCGCCCAGGCGGCCCGGTCACCGGCCGACGAGGGACACGCGCGTCACACGCTCGGAGTCAGTCTCGCTGCTTCCGGTGATCGCGAGGCCGGGTTGGCGGAATTGGGGCGCGCCCTCACGATCGCCGAGGAGGCCGGCGACGTGGCCGACGCCGTCGGCATCCACCTCCACCTGTGGCGCGAATTGGCACAGCTCGGTCGCGGCGGCGAGGTTGTCGATCGCGCTCTGCAGGGTGCTGCCCGGGCGCGCCGCAAGCAAGCCGACGTGCTCGCCGGCGTGCTCGAAGGGATCGCCGCCGGCTACTGCCACCAGTTGGGCAGGTGGGAGGAGGCCGACGAGCTGATCGGGGCCGCCGATCCGGGCCGGCTGGAAGGCGTCGTGCACACGATCGTCGGCGGTCTGCTCGACGTCGATCGAGGCGACTTCGACCGCGCCGGCGACCGGCTCGAGTCGGCGCGCAGCTTCACCGACCGGTTGCGCGACGGTCGCATCGACGGGATGATCTATCGCGGTCTCGCCGAGCGGGCGTGGTGGCGCGGACGTGCAGACGACGTGGCCGACATCGTCATCGCCGGCTGGCAACGCACGGCAGATCCGGAGATGGTCGCCCGGCTGGCGCTCATCGATCTGCGCGGCAGCCCCGGTGGGCGGGTCGGCATCGAATCGGCCGGCAGGCTGCGCACGCTCGATGAGCGGGCCGTGGCACGCGGCCTGGAACCGACGTCCGAGCTCCGCGCTGCGGCTGCCACCGGCGCCGCCGAGGACCTGCGCGAGGCGGGTTCGCCCGATCCCGCCGCCTGGGCGGATGCCGCAGCACGGTGGGACGCGCTCGGATTCCCGCTGCCCGGCGTCTACGCCCGGTGGCGGCAGGCAGAAGCATTGCTCGCTCGCGCCGACGGCCGCGACGAGGGCACGCAGGTTCTCGCCGCGTCGTGGACCATCGCCCGAGCGCTCGGCGCACAGCCCTGGCAATCGGCCATCGAGGCGTCCACGCGCCGGGCGCGTGTCGCCGTCGGCGACGGTGGTGAGGCAGCCCCGAGCGGAGACGAGGACGGCTTCGGCCTCACTCCTCGTGAGGTTGAGGTACTGGCCCTCCTCGGGCGGGGCCGCACGAATCGTCAGATCGCCGATCACCTGTTCATCAGCGAGAAGACCGCGCGGGTTCACGTGTCCCACATCCTCGCCAAATTGGGTGCCGCTACCAGGGGCGAAGCAGTCGACGTCGCCCATCGCCACAACCTTCTCGGAGAATAAGCGCGGCCTACGTCATCTGTCCGATGTGCGCACCGGCAAGCGAGGCGCACTGTGGCCGCCATGATGCAACTTCGCACGTCGCGCCACGATCACGCCATCGTGCTCGGCGCCAGCATGGGCGGCCTCGCTGCCGCGCAGGCGCTCAGCCGCCACTTCCGGCGGATCACGATCATCGAACGCGACCGGCTGCCGGGGCATCCGGCGGCACGTGCAGGTGTGCCCCAGGGTCGCCACCTGCACGCGCTGCTGCCGGGCGGGCTGCGGGCGCTGGAGACGCTGTTCCCCGGCTTCGCCGATGGCCTGCGCGCTGCCGGCGCCGTTCCGATCGGCGTACCCGACGAGTTCCTGTGGCTCAACCCGTTCGGCTGGATCGAGCGCTTCCCGCAGCAGCATCGCCTGTTGTCGGGAAGCCGCAACCTGATCGAGTGGTACACACGCCAGCGCCTGCTCGAGAACACGGCTATCACGATCAGCGACGGGCTGAGCGTCACAGCGCTCATCGCGACCCCGTCGGGTGACGGCGTCCGCGGCGTCCGGGTGCGATCGATCGAGTCGGAGAGCCGCAACGGCGACGCCCCTGCGGAGGCCGTGCTCACGGCCGAGCTGGTGGTCGACACGACCGGGCGCCGCTCGAATGCGCCGGACTGGTTGGAGCGCCTCGGCTTCGACCGCCCCGAGGAGACGAAGATCGACGCCGGGTTGAGCTATGCGACACGGATCTACGAACCGTCGACGCGAGCTCACGACTGGAAGGCACTCTTCCTGCAGTCCGCCCCGCCGCAGACGACAC
Source organism: uncultured Acidimicrobiia bacterium (assembly GCA_963830025.1). Classification (GTDB taxonomy): domain Bacteria; phylum Actinomycetota; class Acidimicrobiia; order Acidimicrobiales; family Ilumatobacteraceae; genus CAWHLC01. The sequence continues at coordinate 179,430 of CAWHLC010000013.1, read as the reverse complement.
GGATGGGGATCTTGCTCCCGATCGAGAACAACCGCTGGATGGTCACGTTGCAGGGCGCTGGTGGCGACCACCCACCGACCGACGAGCACGGCTTCCTCGATTTCGCCCGGAGCCTGCGCAGCCCCGCCATCTTCGAGGCGATCCGTGACGCCAAGGCGCTCACGCCGGCTGTTGCCTTCGCCAACACCGCCAACCGTCGCCGCCATTACGAGAAGATGCGTCGCTGGCCGGACGGGTTCGTCGCCATGGGCGACAGCGCCTGTGCGTTCAACCCGATCTACGGCCAGGGCATGAGCGTCGCTGCGCAGACGGCGGTGGCGCTCGACGAGCGGCTCGCCGGACACCTCCGCCGACACCGGACGCTGCAGGGCTTCGCCCGGCAGATGCAGCGCCAGGTCGCCAAGAGTGGCAAGGCGGCATGGATGATCGCCACCGGCGACGACCTCCGCCTGCCGACGACGACGAGCACTGCCGGTGCAGGAGCCAACGCGATGACTCGCTTCCAGCACCGCTACCTCGACCGCGTGCTCGCCGCGGCGACTCACGACGAGGTCGTGCTCGCTGCGGTGATGAAGGCATTCTTCCTCCTCTCGCCTCCGGAATCGTTGTTCCGGCCGTCTATCGTCGGTCGCGCGATGCGCCGGCGTCCACAACCTGAGATGGCATCGACGCCGCCGCTGGCTGTCACGCCAACTCGCTGATCGGAGCATTGACATGTCGCACGATTCCGCCACGACGGCGACCACGTGGGCCGTCGACTCGACGCTCACGACGACGTTCGACTTCGACTACGAAGGCGGCCGCGATCACCTCCTGCGGCTGTACGACAAGGGCACGCGCAAGCAGTGGGTCGGCAGCGACCGGCTCGACTGGTCGCTCGAGGTCGATCCCACCGACCCATTGGGAATGCCCGACCAGTCGATTCCGATCTCGGATACACCCCTGTGGGGCAAGCTCAGCGAAGCCGACCGCAATGAGGTCCGCCGCCACTCCGCCGCCTGGCGTTTCTCCCAGTTCATGCACGGCGAGCAAGGCGCCCTCGTGTGCACGGCGAAGATCGTGCAGAGCGTGCCCCACATCGACAGCAAGTTCTATGCCGCCACCCAGGTGATCGACGAGGCCCGCCACGTCGAGGTCTACAGCCGATACCTGCACGAGAAGCTGGGCCTCGTCTACCCGCTCAATCCAAACCTCAAGTCGCTGCTCGACGACGTGATCAGCGACTCCCGGTGGGACATGACCTACCTCGGCATGCAGGTGCTCATCGAAGGGCTGGCGCTCGCCGCGTTCGGCCTGATCCGCAACCAGGCGACCGAGCCACTGGGCAAGGCGCTCAACGCCTATGTCATGCAGGACGAGGCGCGCCACGTGATGTTCGGCCGCTTGGCGCTGCGTGACTACTACCCGCAGCTCACCGACGCCGAGCGCGACGAGCGGGAAGAGTTCTGCGTGGATGCCTGCTACCGGATGCGTGACCGGTTCCTCGCCGAGGAGCTGTGGCGCAACCTCGACCTTCCCGTCGACGACATCATGGAACACCTCCACTCGAGCCAGTCACAGCAGATGTTCCGGTCATACCTGTTCATGCGGATCGTGCCGATCCTCCGCGACATCGGGCTGTGGGGACCGCGCATCCAGAAGGCCTTCACCGACATGGGCGTCATCGGCTTCGCCGAGGCCGATCTCGATGCGGAGATGGCGAGCGACGAGCGCGCCGCCGAGGAGTTCGACGAAATCCGCCTGGCGCACGTGCGCCAGGTGGCTGCGGAGGCGGTCACCGCCGGAAACTGAGCGGGCGAGCCGAGAGGCGAAACCCGGGAACGCAGCACTCGCTGCAGGAGATCGCGCCATGCGGAGGCGCTGGGCTGAAACGGGGCCCTCTCACGCGGACATCCCGCCACTGCTGTCCCACACAGGGTGCAGTGACGGGATGTCGCGTGAGTTCTCGTGGGAGCGTCGGCTCACCCGCCGGATGTCGGACGGGCCAGGTGGCGTTCGCGGACCGAGACGTACTCGGTTCCGACGCGCATCCGTGGTCCGTAATCGAAACGGGTTGGCGCTCGGTCGCTCGACACGAGGGCGGTCTTCGGCACTCAGAACGGAGGTGAACGCTCCGGATGGTCGCCGAATTCCATGTTTCCGCACCTCCTCTAACCGACTGGTCAGGCCGAATGGCTTGGGTGTACGGCAGGTCATCGACCTGTCACCATCCATTGTCATGCTCCCGATTTGTGGCGTCAAGGGTCGTTCCGATCCGACATCATGGGTCCGTGCAGCAGTCAGCCGGCGACCGGGAGTGGGGCATGTTCTCCGAGTGCGGCCCTTGGAACCTGCAGCGCGAGGACATCTCCTGGATGGCCACGGCCGACGTCCTGCGCCGTGCGGCGGCACGCGAGCTACCCCGTCTGACTCGGCCGCGGCGGATTCCACCGGGAGCGCGGGTGGTCACCGTGGTCTCCCGCCTCGGCGCCGCACTCGGTCCGTGGTGGTGGCGGCGCAAGCGAGGGCGCTACCCGGAACGAGCGGCCTCCACGGCCGACGTATCCCATCGTCTCCGCATCGCCGCCGAAGCGCTCGGGCCGACCTACATCAAGCTCGGGCAGATCATCTCCTCGGGCGAGGGGCTCTTCCCCGCCGAGCTCGTCGGCGAGTTCAAGAAGTGCCGCGACCAGGTGCCGGCGGAGTCCTTCCGCGCGGTGCGGGCCACCGTCGAGGCGGACCTCGGGCGGCGCCCTCGAGGACGTGTTCTCCGAGTTCGAGGACCATCCGCTGGCGGCGGCATCGATCGCCCAGGTGCACGCCGCCCGGCTGCGCACCGGCGAGACGGTGGTGGTGAAGGTGCAGCGATCTTCCGTGTCGCGCAACGTGCGCCGCGACCTCCGCGTGATGTCGTGGCTCGCCCCACACCTCGTCGGCCGGATCCCGGTGAGCTCGCTGGCGAACCCGCCCGCACTTGTCGAGCTGTTCGCCGAGACCATCGTGGAGGAGCTCGACTTCCGCATCGAGGCGTCGAACATGATCGACATCGCCACGGTGCTGCGCCAGCTGGATCAGGAGGGATACGTCGTGCCGCGGCCGCATCCGCGCCTCGTCACGCAGCGGGTGCTGGTGATGGAGCGGCTCGACGGATTCAAGTTCGACGACGTCGTCGGAATGCGTGGCGCCGGCGTCGACACCGAGGCGGTGATCAGAACAGGGATGATCGCCTTCATGGAAGGCGCATTGATCCACGGCATCTTCCACGGCGACCTGCACGGCGGGAACCTGTTCGTGCAGCCCGACGGGCGAACCGCGCTGCTCGACTTCGGGATCGTCGGTCGCCTCTCCCAGCGACGCCGGCTGGCATTCTTGCGGCTGATGCTCGGCGCCACGACGAACGACGTCAAGGGCCAGGTCGCCGCACTGCGCGATCTCGGTGCGCTCCCGCTCGACACCGATCTCGATGCCGTGATCCGCGATCTCGGGCTCGATCGGCCGCCGATCGACCCGACCACCCTCACCGGCGACGAGATGGTCGCCGAGGTGCAGCGCATCGTGCGCGCCCTCCTCGGCTACGGGGCGAAGATGCCCAAGGAGCTGATGCTCTACGTGAAGAACCTGATGTTCCTCGACGGTGCCATCGCCCGCTTGGCCCCGGATCTCGACATCCTCGCCGAGATCGCCAACATCTCGATGTCGTTCGCCTTGCGTCACGGCGACCGCCTCGGCGAGGAGCTCGGTGTCGATGTGCGTCACGTGGAGATCGACCTCGCCGGCGTCAAGGCGAGCTTCGGCGTCGATGCGGAGACCGAGAAGCTGACATATCGCGATCTCCAGGCGCGACGGGCATTGATCCAGGAGCGGATGCAGCGGCGGGGCGAGGACTGACACCGTGCGCCTGGTGATCGCGCGGTGCTCGGTCGACTACTCCGGACGTCTCGCCGCCCACCTGCCCGAGGCCGTACGGCTGATCATGGTCAAGGCCGACGGGTGCGTGGCGATCCACGCAGACGGTGGCGCCTACAAACCCCTCAACTGGATGAACGCCCCGAACACGCTTCGTGAGGGCGAGGGGGTCTGGGAGGTCACCAACCCCAAGGGCGAGATGCTGTTGATCACATTGCACGAGGTGCTCAGCGATACGGCCCATGACCTCGGTATCGACCCTGGCCTCGTCAAGGACGGCGTCGAGGCACACCTCCAGGAGCTCTTGGCGGCGACGCCGCACACGATCGAGGCCGGGTTCACGCTGGTCCGTCGCGAGTACCCGACGGCGATCGGACCAATCGACCTCGTCTGCCGCGATGACGAGGGTCGGGTGGTCGCCATCGAGGTCAAACGGCGGGGCGAGATCGACGGGGTGGAACAGCTCAGTCGGTACATCCAGCGCCTGGAGACCGACTCGTCGCTCGGCACGGTGCGCGGCGTGTTCGTCGCCCAGGTGGTGAAGCCGCAGGCGCGGGTGCTCGCCGAGTCACGCGGGTACCGGTGGGTGGAGGTCGACTACGACGAGCTGCGCGGGCTCGCTCCTGAGGAGCTGCGCCTGTTCTAGGACGCCTGCAGGGTCCAGTAGGCGGCCGGCCCGCCGACCGTGATCACGCGGCGTCCGCTGACGAGCTCAGCGAGCGGCTCTTGCCACCAGCGGTGGTCCTGTTCGGACGGCTCGCTCACGAGCCGCACGATACGTAAAGTCTCCGGCGATGAACACCATGGTCCCTTCCCCGTCGATCACGCGCGCCGACTTTCCCGACGGGTTCCTGTTCGGCACGGCGACAGCGGCATACCAGATCGAGGGTGCCGCTCGGGATGACGGCCGCGGCCCGTCGGTCTGGGACACGTTCGTGCGCCGTCCCGGCGCCATCGCCGATGGAGCCACCGGCGACGTGACGTGCGACCACTATCACCGGTGGGAGGACGATCTCGATCTGATGGCCGACATGGGCGTCGACGCCTACCGGTTCTCCATCTCCTGGTCGCGGGTGCAGCCCGACGGGCGCGGATCGTTCAATCCGGCCGGCATCGACTTCTACGGCCGGCTGCTCGAGGGACTTGCTTCACGAGACATCGCTGCCGCCGTCACGCTGTTCCACTGGGACCTGCCCCAGGCACTGGAGGACGGCGGTGGATGGCTCAACCGGGACACGGCGAAGCGGTTCGCCGACTACGCGGCGACGATGGGCGAGCGCTTGGGTGAGCACGTGGCGCTGTGGATCACGCTCAATGAGCCGGTGGTCCACATGGCGTTCGGCTACGGGTACGGGATCCACGCTCCCGGGCGAACCCTCGGTTTCGGAGCCGCGTCGGTGGGACATCACCAGCTCTACGGGCACGGGCTCGCCGTCGACGCGCTCCGCGCCAACGGGGCGCAACAGGTCGGCGTCACGCTCAACGTGACGCCCGTATGGCCGGCGTCCGACCGGGACGAGGATCTCAACGCGGCGGGGCTCTACGACACATTGCACAACCGGATGTTCCTCGATCCTGTGCTGTTGGGGACGATGCCGGAGCGCATCGACGAGCTGGTGACGGACACCGACTACGTCCATGACGGCGACCTCGACACGATCGCCGTGCCGATCGATGTCCTCGGGATCAACTACTACAACCCGACCAGGATCGGCGCGCCGCTGGCGGATGCTGACATGCCCTTCGACATCCAGACGATCGACGAGTACGAGACGACCCACTTCGGCTGGCCCGTGGTGCCCGAGGGTCTCACCGAGGTGCTCGTCGGGCTCAAGGACACGTACGGCGAGCGGTTACCACCTATTCGAATCACGGAGAACGGTTGCTCCCAGGACGACGAGTTCGTCGACGGCGTGGTCGACGATCCTCGCCGTATCAGCTACCTCGAAGGCCACCTCGGCGCACTGCTGGCGGCGATCGACGCCGGTGTCGACATCGACGGCTACTACTGCTGGAGCCTGATGGACAACTTCGAATGGGCGGAGGGGTTCGGCCAGCGGTTCGGCCTGATCCACGTCGACTTCGACACGCTGGCTCGCACCCCGAAGTCGTCGTACTACTGGTTCCAGCAGCTCCTCAAACCCTGACTCCGTTTCGGAGGGGAGTGATCGACGACCGAACGAACGCTGCGCTGACAGTTCGCGCGTGTGTTTGGTATGTCACACGCCTCTGGTTGACTGGTTCACATGGGCGAGACGTCCACCGCAGATCGAGGGTTTGGTGCTCACCGAACCCGGCGTCACCGTCGAGATCGGCGGCGTCACCGTGTCCGCCGACACGGTCGTGTCCCTGATCCGGACCGGGCAGTTGAGCCTCGACGGGTTGCCGGCCAGGGAGCTGACGATCGTGCTGCAGTTGGTCGAGATCGCCCGGCGTCGCACCGACGCTGTGTTGACCGAGATCGTTGATCGCGCGACCGGACGGGTGCCTATGCGGTGGATGGGCACAAGGCTGTTCGCGGTTGGGTGAAGGCGTCGGCGCGATGGTCCAACGCTCAGGCCCGCATCCAACGCGACATCACGCTGCTGGTCCGTGCCCACAAACGGTGCGCCGACGAATACCAGGCGGGGCGGATCGGGCTCGCCCAGACGGCGTTGCTCGCCAAGTTGGCCAACCATCCGCGCGCCGGGGTGCACTTCGCCGGGTCCGAAGAACTGCTCGTGGAGGACGCCCAGTCGCTCGAGTACGAGGACTTCCGCAAGGTCTGTGACCACTGGCTGAACCTCGCTGACATGGACGGCGCCGATCAGGACGAAGCGTTACGTCACTACCTACGCAACGGCTGCCTGTGTCACCGACCGCGACGGGATGACCCATCTCGACGCACAGTTCGCCTCAGTGCAGGGACGCTTCATCAAAGAAGTCTTCGACCGCTTCTACGACACCGAAACCCGAGCCGACTGGGACCAGGCACGTGGCGAACACGGCCAACTGGCATCGAAAGCGGATCTGCCGCGGACTGACGAGCAACGGCGCGCTGATGCGCTGCACGCCATCTTCGTCCGCGCCGCCTCGGCGCATCCTGACGCCAAAGCACCCGAACCGGTCGTCGGGATCTTCGTCGATCTCGAACACCGCCGAACACCTCGCTCGCCCGCGCGCTCGGCGCCGCCGATCGACCCCGATCGACCCCGCCACCTACCGCACCCGCCGCTGCCACGACACCAACGGTGACCCCATCGCCCCCGCCGACATGGCAGCCGCCCTCGTCATCGGGCAGCTACGCCGCGTCATCACCGACACCGCCGGAGTCGTCATCGACCTCGGCCGGCGCTGCCGGCTGTTCCGCGGCTCCTCCCGCATCGCCGCCCAACTCCAGTACTGGCGATGTTTACACCCCGGCTGCGGGGTCCTCACCAAACACGCCCAAATCGACCACGTCAACGGATGGCTCACCCACGGACCCACCGCCCCCACCAACGGACACATCAAATGCGGCCACCACAACCGCTTCAAACAAACCGGCTACACCACCTGGCAAGACACCACCGGCCACTGGCACACCCAACGACCCGACGGCACCGAAATCAAAGCCGTCTGACCGGTCGCGCGAGCGTGCAGCACGTTCGATCAACAACCGCCCCGAGTGCGGCGCCCGCCCCCTCAACGGGCGCCGCGGACAAGGCGACCCGGGCGAGCACCGGTATCGGAACCGTCGCGACGGGTCACCTCTCCGGCTACGAGGGTAGCCACATAGCCGGTCGCACCTTGCAACAGGCGCCGTCCACCGGCCGGGAGGTCGTCGACCGCACGGGGGAACCCGATGTCGAGGCGAGCCAGATCGATCACGTTGATGTCCGCTCGGCGCCCGACGGAGAGCACGCCACGGTCGTTGAGGCCGGCGAACGCAGCGGTGTCGGCGGTCTGCAGCTTGACGGCGTCCTCGAGGCGCAGTTTCGGGCCGCGCGAACGATCGCGGGCCCAGTGGGTGAGCAGGTAGGTGGGGTACGACGCATCGCAGATCATCCTGCAGTGGGCGCCACCGTCGGAGAGGCCGCTGATCGTCGACGGGTGGACGAGCATCTCGCGGATGTCGTCGTGGTTGCCGTTCTCGTAGTTGAACACCGGGAACATCATCATTCCCCGGCCGTCGAACGAACACATCACGTCGTAGGCGAGCTCCATCGGGTCGACGCCGGCATCCTTGGCGCGAGCGGCGAGCGTGCAGTCTTCCGTCGGCTCGTAGTCGGGCGGATCCTCGAGCGGGTAGAGACGGTCGGGAATCGTCTGCAGTGCTCCGGCGAGCATGTCGAACTGCGCGGACGGGTCGGGCGGGAGGTCGTCCTCGGAAAGGATCGCCTTGCGCACCGCGGGATCGGCGAGGCGGGCGGTGAGCTCGTCGAGCGGCAACGAGGCAGCGAGCTCGACGAACGTCGGGCGCTTGGCGAACGGGTGATAGCTCGCCCAGCCGAGGAGCATCCCGAATGGCCGGGCCGCGACTTGTGGGTGGACCGGCGCATCGACGGTGTCGAGCCGCGTGAGCGCCTCTCGCCACACGGTCGGGTTCTGCATGTTCTGCAGCATCAGGAATGACGTCGTGAGACCGGTGCGCTGGGCGATGTCGATCATCCACTCGACCTCGGTCATGAACTCGCCCGCCGCGTACTCGAGCCCCTGCGGAGCGACCTCGAAGAGTCGACCTCCGCCGGCGTGGACGGCGTCGGCCAGCCCGTTGAGCTCGTCGAGAGCGGCGAATGTGCCGGGCACGGGCTCACCGTCGCGGGCCTTGTGCACGATGGTGCGGCTCGTGGAGAAGCCGAGAGCGCCGGCCTCCACCGCGCCGCGGACGATCGTGGCCATGTCGGCGATGTCGTCGGGCGTGGCAGGTTCGTTGCGTGCGCCGCGCTCACCCATCACATAGCCGCGGACGGGCCCGTGCGGCACGTAGGCGGCGACATCGACCGAGTAGCGACGGGCGTCGAGCACGTCGAGGTATTCGCCGAAGCTCTCCCAGCCCCAGCTGATGCCTTCGTGCAGGGCGGCGCCGGGGATGTCCTCGACGCCTTCCATCAGCTGGACCAGCCAGGATTCACGGCCGGGGCGCACAGGCGCAAAGCCGACACCGCAGTTGCCCATCACGACGGTGGTGACGCCATGGTCGCTCGACGGGGCGAGCACCTCGTCCCACGTGGCCTGACCGTCGTAGTGCGTGTGCACGTCGACGAAGCCGGGTGTGACGAGCATTCCCGTGGCGTCGATCTCCTCCACGTCTGACGCGTCGATCCGCGGTTCGATGCCGGCGATCACACCGTCGCGAATCGCGATGTCGCCACGGAACCGGCCGGAGCCGGTGCCGTCGACGATCTCGCCGTTCCTGATGATGAGGTCCATCACCCCCCGTTCTAGCTTCTGGCCCCATGGGCGATTCCGACGGAGGTGCATGGGCATCACTCGCGTCGGTCGGATACCGCCACCTGTTCATCGCCACGGCCTTTGTCATCTTCGGGGTGATGGCCCAGTCCGTCGCACGAGGGTGGCTCGCTCGCGACCTCACCGGCAGCAACGCCGGGCTCGGCGGCGTGTGGCTCACCTTCGGCGTGACGATGCTGCTCGCCACGCCGTGGGGAGGCGTCGCCGCCGACCGATTCAACAAGCGCACCGTCCTGTTCCTCTCTGTCACGACGCTCGCGGTGTCCGGCTTGTTCATCGGCATCGCCGTCGAGCTCGACGTGATCGCGTACTGGATGCTGCTCGTCGCCGGCGCGTTGCAGGCCGCCGCGTTCGCCTTCTTCATGCCCGCTCGCATCGCCTACATCACGGAGCTCGTCGAGACGAGCCTGGTCTCCAACGCCGTCGTCGTGGCCCAGATCGCCTCGGAGGGGATGCGCGTGTTCGCCCCCGCGCTGGCCGGCCTGGTCATCGGTGTGAGCTGGTTCGGCGTTGGTGGAGTGTTCCTGCTCGGCGCCGGCCTCGCCGTGATCTCGCTGGGCTACCTGGCTGCGCTGCCGCCGGGCGCGCCCGCAGACGTCCCACGGGGCTCGCCGATCGCCGAGATGGTCGACGCCATCCAGTACGTCCGCCGCACGCACGGGCTGGCGCTCATCGCCGTCACCACGATCGGTGTGGTGATGATCGGGTTCCCCTACATGACGTTCTTGCCGACACTTGCTGATGAGCGGTACGACGTCGGCGCCGGAGGCTATGGACTTGATGTCCGGATTCGCCGGGCTCGGCGCGGTGTGTGCCGGGGTCCTCAACGCTCGCCTCACCAATCGTCGCCGGCCGTGGTTCGTCATCGGCGCCGCCGGAGCCGTGTTCGGCGTCGCGACCATCGCGCTCGGCCTGTCCCCCACCTTCCCCCTCGCTCTCCTCGCCTTGTTCATCATCGGCGCCTGCGGGCTCACCTTCCAGACCACGAGCCAGTCGCTAGTGCTCACGATGTCGTCGTTCGAGTACCACGGCCGGCTGCAGTCGATGGTGGTGCTCGGATTCAGCGGATTCGGTCTCGCCGCGCTCCCGCTCGGGCTGCTCGCCGACGCAGTGACACTGCGCCTCACGCTTGTGCTGATGGGCATCGCCGTGCTCGCCATCGTCGCCGCCTTCGCCGCTGTCCGGCGACGGCACACGACGGTCGCCGTCGTCGTCGAGCTCGGCTGAGCCCGACCGGCGCACAACGGGTCACCCGCGCCAGTCGACGCCGGCCGCGGTCATCACCCACTGCTCGGCGATGCGGCCGGCCTCGAGGCGCTGCACGACGAGCCACGAGACCGTCGACATGTCGCCGGTCTCCTTGTTCAGGCCCTTGCTCGTGGCCCGCATCCAGACCCGGTCACCGTCGACCACGTAGTCGTCGACCGTCGTCTCCGGACGGTTCAGCACCCGTTGGAACTCAGCGAACCGCTTCGCCCAGTCGGCGGGTGTGGTCGATTCCGTGCCGTTGCCGTGATGGCGGATGAACGTCGGCAGGTACAACTCCTCGATGACGTCGACGCGTCCTTCCCCCCACAGATCGGACCAGTAACGCCGGCAGACCTCGGGCAGGGGCTCACGCGGCGCGGACACGTCTCGCGATACTAGAGACCGGTGCCCGATTAGGTTGGAGTCCATGTCGACCTACGTCATCGGTGCCGACGGATCCGACTACGCGATGTCGGCGATTGACTGGTCACGGGCCTCGGCGGGAGCAGATGATTCCATCGTGGTCGTCCATGCCTGGGAGCTGCCGATGCTCACCGGCTACGAGACCGCCGTGATGCTCGACCCTGAGCCGATCGAGGAGGCTGCCCGCGAGGTTCCTTCGCGAGACACTGGCAGCGATCGACGATCCACGCGTGAGCGGGCGCGCCGTGCCCGGCCCGGCAGCGCGTGCCCTCATCGAGATGGCCGATCAGGTGGCGGCCGGCGTCGACGAGGACGCGGTGATCGTCGTCGGACACCGCGGCTCGGGCAAGGTGTCTCTGCTGCTCGGATCGACGGCCGCCTACGTGATCCACCACACGAAACATCCGGTGGTCGTCGTGCGGGGCGAGCCCCGTGAGTGCGCCCGCCACGTCGCCGTCGGCGTGGACGACAAGGGAGATGCCGAACCGGACGGTCCGTCGATGGATGCTCTCCGCTGGGCGTTCTCCCTGCCATGTGTCGAGCAGGTCGACGTGCACCACGCCGTCTTCGTGCCCGGCGTCGTCGCCGGGCCGCTCTCCCAGGCGCCGATGGAGGCCAACGAGATCCACGACGCCACGGAAAGTTTGCTCCGCCGCACGATCGAGGCGGTCGGCGGGCCGCCCGACGGTGTCCGCGCCGTGCCGATCGCCAGCAACGGGACTGCCAGCTTCGCCCTCATCGAGGCATCCCGCGAGGCCGACCTCGTGGTCGTCGGGTCTCGTGGCCATGGCGGGTTCCGCGAACTGCTGTTGGGCTCGACGACGCTCGAGGTCACCGCTTACGCCCACTGCCCGGTGGCCGTCGTCCGCTAGCTGCCGACCGGGGCGGGATCGGTTCCCGGCCCGTCAGGGCGGGCCGAGCGTGATCGCCGTCGTCGGTGCAGTTCCTCCCGGCACGGTCGAGCCAGGGGTGCCCAACGTGGCCAGCTCCCACTTCCACACGTCGACCGCCCGCGAATCTTCGCGGGCGAGCTGCTGACACGCCCGCGCCAGCTCGTCGTCGTCCTCGCCGACGAAGTGCCACAGATTGATCGCTTCCTGATCACCGAGGAAGGCGAACGTCTTCGTGTGCTGGACGCACAACAACGTCGCCTCCAGATCGACGGCGACCGTCGTCGCCGTGGTGACGATCACCTCGACGGGGAGCGCCGTGGTAGTCGTCGTGTCCTCGGTCTCCTGCGGCGCGCCCGGCAGCGGTGAGAGTGGCGTCTCCTTGGTCTCGTCGTCGAAGTCGAACAGTTCGTCGACGTCCACTCCGGTCGCCAGCAACACGAGGAATCCAACAGCGATGACGACGACGAACGTCACCACCTCCAACCCCCATCTCCGCATGAGCGAAATGTAACGTCCGGGCGCACGCGCGGCGTGGGAAGGGAGAAGACATGACGGGCTTGACGCTGACGGGACTGGACGGAAAGGTCGCCGTCGTCACGGGCGCCGGGCGGATGCGGTCGATCGGACGCCCGATCGCCGTCGAGCTCGCCCGCGCCGGGTGCGACATCGTGCTCACCGGCACCGGGCGCGAGCGCGACCGCTACCCCGAGGACGAGAAGGCAGCCGGCTGGCGCGACATCGATTCGGTCGCCGACGAGGTGCGCGCCGTCGGGCGCCGGGCAATTGCGGTCGTGAGCGACGTCGCCGACCCTGCTTCCGTCGACGAGCTCGCTGCCCAGCACGATGAGCGAGTTCGGGCGGGTCGACGTCATCGTCAACAACGCCGGCGCGGCACGAGGTGCCGACCGCGTACCTGTTGTCGACGTCGACGTCGACGTGTGGCGCAAGGTGATCGACGTCAACCTCATCGGTACGTTCCTCATGAGTCGCGCCTTCGGACGATGCATGATCGAGCAGGGCGAGGGTGGGTCGATCGTCAACATCTCGTCGATCGCCGGCAAGGTGATGGCACCGAACATGACCGCGTACGCCGCATCGAAGGCGGGCATCCACGCCATGACAGCGGGGATGGCGGGAGAGATGGGCCAGCACCGCATCCGGGTCAACGCCATCTGCCCGGGTGTCATCGACACCTACCGCCTGGACGACATCCCTCGCGGCGACGCGTGGGACCAGTTCGTGTCACGAACCGTGCCGCTCCAGCGGGCGGGCACCGGTGAGGACATCGCCTGGATGGTGGCATATCTGTGCTCCGACCAGGGCTCGTGGATCACCGGCCAGTTCTATTCGGTGGACGGTGGCACCGCGGCGGGACGCTGAGCCGCCGATGCTCCCCTCGTTCCACGAACAGGGGTGCGTGACACGATGGCGTCCCGTGATCACACGTCGTCGCGCGCTGTTGCCCGTCGCTCTTCTCGGCCTCGCCGCGTGCGGCGCCAACTCAGGTCGCATCCGATCAGGGTTCGCCGCTCGCCGCGCCACCGCCTCAGGTCCGGACGGCGAACGCCGCGACGCGTCCCGTCGTCGGGGAGCGGGCGCGGCCGGCGCGCTCCCCCGCGAAGCCCCACGTCGGGCGCAGGTTCCAAGTCGTTCTCGTCGACCCGTCACGCAGCACACCGCTCGGAGCGCCCGACCCGATCGCGCCCGATCGCACGGTGCCCACCGCCGTGTACCTGCCGCCGACCACGAACCCGGCGCCGTTGATCGTGCTCGCCCACGGCTTCGGCGGGCACCCGGACAAGTTCACCGAACTGGCGCGGGGATGGGCGAATTCCGGCTACGTCGTCGCTGTGCCACGGTTCCCGCTGTCGAATGATCGCATCCCCAACCCGGTCGTCACCGACATCGAGGGGCAGGCCGGTGATGTCAGCTTCGTGATCGACGAGATGCTGGCCCGCAACGAGGGAAACGGCCGGCTCGCCGGTCGCATCGATCCGGAACGGATCGGGCTGTTCGGCTTGTCGCTCGGATCGCTCACGGTGTGGAACACAGTGCTCGGCGACTGCTGCGGCGACGACCGCATCGACGCCCTGATCCAGTCCGACGGTTTCTTCCCGTTCCCCGACGCGCTTCTTTCCACCGTGCCGTTCCCCGTGATGTTCGCTCATTCCGACACCGACACCGCCTTCGACTACGGACTCGTGCGTGACGAGTACGAGACGATCGGCGACTCCGCCGTGATGCTCACGCTGCACGATGCCCTCCACGCCACGGTCGGCGAGAACACGGACACCCCTGCCGACACTGCTTACCAAGACGCGACGACGGTGTTCTGGGACCGCACGCTCGGCGGCACACCAGACGAGGCGTACCCGGCCGGTGTGGACGTGCCCGGCGTGACGACGCTCGAGGCCGACGGTGTCTCGTCCGCGGCTGATCTGCCTAGTACTCGCTAGGCCACTGCGACTCGTCCTCGAGCAGCAGGTGTTTCATCACCTTTCCGCTCGCAGTGTGAGGCAGTGCGGCACGGAACTCCACGGACGCCGGCACCTTGAACGCTGCCAGTGACCCCGCCACCCACGCCTGCACCGCGCCGGCATCGAGCCCACTGGCCGGCTTGGGTACGACGAACACTTTGACCTCCTGGCCGAGCACCTTGTGATCGATCCCGACGACGGCCGCCTCCTCGATGTCGGGGTGCTCGACGAGGCGGTTCTCGATCTCGATCGGGTAAATGTTCTCGCCGCCACGAATGATCAGGTCGCGGATTCGGCTCTCCAGGTAGAGCAGCCCGTCGTTGATGCGACCGAAGTCGCCCGTCCGCAACCAGCGGTCGTCGTCGAGTGCGGCCCGAGTTGCCTCCGGGTCGTTCCAGTAGCGAAGGAAAACGGCCGCGTGACGCAGGCAGATCTCACCGACCTCGCCCTCTCCAGCGGGCCGGCCCCCGGGATCGCGAAGCTCCACCTCCGACGTCGGTTGCGCAACCCCGACTGCCGTCGGATTGCGCTGGTACGTGTCTCCGCTGATCGACACCCCCATTCCCGCCGACTCGGACAGGCCGTAGCCGGCGCCGAGCACGGCGCCTGGCAGCTTGTCGGCGAAGAGACGGACCAGCTCCGGGGCGAATGTCGCCCCACCGCCCCCGGCAGAGCGCACGGTGGAGACGTCGAAGTCATCGAAGCCGGGGTGCTCGAACAACCGCCAGAACTGTGTCGGCACGCCGGCCCAGTGGGTGACGCCGTGCTTTTCCGTGAGCTCGAGGTGGGTCACCTCGCTCCACCGGCCCGGCGCAGCGAAGACCTGGGTCGTGCCCGCACCGGGAGCAATGATCAGTGGGAGCGCCCCGGAGACATGGAAGAACGGCGACGCGCAAAGCGACACACCGGGTGGGATGAGCGAGGCGTCGACGCCGAGCTGGGCGGCGCGGACAGCGGTCTGCAACGTGATCACGTCGGCGTGATGGATGAAGTTACGGTGCGACAGTGTCGCCCCCTTGGGACGGCCGGTCGTGCCGCTCGTGAACAGGATGATCAGCGGATCGTCCTCGTCGATCGAAGCGTCGAGCTCCTCCGTCGAGCTCGCCCGGCTTGCGGTGGCGACGAAGTCGTCGAGGTCTGCCACCGACGCTGCGTCGACGCCGGCGTCCAGGAGGCGTTCCTGCCGACGCCCGTCGGCGAGCACGAGGCGGGGCGTCGTGAGGTCGATCCCGTAAGTCAGCTCGGGTCCCGTCCACCACCCGTTGAGACCGACGTTGACACCACCGGCGAGCGCGACCGCCCAGAAGGTCACCGCGTACGCGAGAGAGTTGGCGCTGGCGACGGCGACCCGCTCGCCGCGCTGGAGCCCGATCTCGCCGCGCAGATAGGCGGCGACGCGATGGGCGACGGCGGAGAACTCGGCGAAGGTCAGCTGCTCGTCGGGGAACACGAGGAACGGTCGGTCGGCGAACGTCTTGGCGCCGTGGGCGAGCAACTCCCCGATCTGCCGGTTGCGGCGGCGGAACACGGGGAGCGTTGCGCCCACCACGTCCTCGCCCTGGATCTCGAACTGACTGCCGGCACCGATCAGCTGCTCGCGGAGCGCGGGCGGCAACGTTTCGGCACCCATCCAGCGCAGCCGCGCGCGCGCTCACGGCGTCGGCGTCCCGTTCGTTCACGGGCTCCGACGGTAGACAGCCGGTCGCCGCAGCTTCGAACTGTCCCGGGAACCGATCGCGTGCCGGCCACCGTTGAGCGCCTCCGGTGGCATGGCGATCGCCCCGCCGCCCGGTCCACCGCCCCAGTCCGTCGCCGCCTTCCCCTGGACCGATTGCTGATCCGATCCACGACCGGCGGCGCAGTGCCACAATGGCATCGGTGACAGCCGACGATCATCTCGCCGTGGCTGACGCCGCGCTCGCCGGGGGGCTGTGGTCGGACGCTCGCGAGGCGTACGACGCCGTGCTCGGCCAGGCCGAGTGTGCGGAAGCCCGATTGGGTCTGGCGCAGGCGCTGTGGTGGCTCGGCGAGAACCGGGACAGCGTCGCTCACTGCACGCGCGCCTACGCGCTGTTTCGGCGCGATGGCGACGTGCCCCACGCCGTGCAGTGCGCGGTGTGGCTCAGCATCACGTACAAGGCGAACTTCGCCAACGACGTCGCCGCCAATGGATGGCTGCGCCGCGCCGACCGCCTTCTCGAGGACACCGAGCCCGGCGTGTTGCACGCGTGGACGTGGGTCGCCCGGGCATATCGCATGGTCGATCTCTCGACGGCTGAAGCGCTGACGGCACGGGCCCTCGACGTCGGCCGCACGACGGGCGACGTCGACCTGGAGCTGACCGCGCTCGCTCAACTCGGTCTCATCAGTGTCGGGCAGGGCGCCGACGCGGCCGGGTTCGACATGATCGACGAGGCGGTCGTCGCCGCGCTGGCCGGCGAGCAGACGACGCTCGCCACCGTGGTGTACGCCTGCTGCGACATGCTCAACGCGTGCGAGCTGGCGCACGACGTCGAGCGAGCGGCGCAGTGGTGTCGGGCCGCCGACGACTTCGTCAGCAGGTACGGCTGCCCGTTCCTGTACGCCGAATGCCGCATCTACTACGGGAGTGTGCTCACCGCCACGGGTCGGTGGGAGGACGCCGAGCGCGAGCTCGCCAGCGGACTCGCGCTCACGGAGCAAACGTGCCCCGGCCTGCACGGTCGGGCACTCAGCCGGATGGCCGCGCTCCGTCTCCGCCAGGGAAGGTTGGAGGATGCCGCCGACCTGCTCGCCCGCTGCAGCCACGACCTCGAGGCCGACGCCGAAGCGCAACTGTCGAGCGCCGCGCTGGCGCTTGCTCGCGGTGACGCAGCGCGAGCGAGCTCGATGCTCGAACGGCGGATCGCCCGCCTCGACCACCATCGGACGCAGCTGGCCTTTGCCCTCGATCTCCTCGTCGACGCCCACATCGCCACTGGCAACGCCAGCGCCGCCACGGCGGCGGCGAACCAACTGAGCGTGGCGGTCGACGGCTCGTCCAGCCCGCAACACCGAGCGGTCGCCCTCGGCGCCGCAGGGCGGGCAGCCCAGGCATCCGGCGACGGCCCGGAGGCCGCCGCCCAGCTGGCCGAGGCGCTGTCCACGTGGATCGAGCTCGATCACCCCTACGAGGCAGCGCGCACGCGGCTCTCTCTCGCCGGCGTGTGCGCGATCGCTCGGCCTGACGAGGCGATCGACCTCGCCCAGCGGGCCCTTGTCGCCTTCGACGAGCTCGGGGCAGCTGCCGACGCGGACCGTTGTGCCGCGCTGCTCCGCTCGCTCGGAGTCACCGGACGGAGCGGACCACGCGCCGCTGGCACGCTGACGAAACGGGAGCAGGAGGTATTTCGACTCCTCGCCTCAGGTCTGTCGAACCCGGAGATCGCTGCTCGTCTCCACGTCAGCCGCAAGACCGCGTCGCACCACGTCAGCAATCTGCTCGCCAAGCTCGGCGTGCGCAACCGGGCCGAGGCAGCGGCAATGGCGGCGCGCATGGGGCAGTTGACCGATGCGCCCGCCGTGCGATGAGCCGAAGATCGGGGCATGAGCTCGTCAACTGATTCGTCCGAGTCGTTCCAGATCCCGATCGAGGCAGCAGAGTTCTACGAGGAAGCGTTCGTCCCGGCGTTCTTCGCCCAATGGGCAACCGGTCTCTGCGCTGCCGCCCGTCTGACCAGCGGCCAACGAGTGCTCGATGTCGCCTGCGGCACCGGGATCGTCGCTCGCACCGCCGCCGGCATCGTAGGCGCCGACAGCGTGACCGGTACCGACCTCAACGAAGCGATGCTCACCGTCGCCAGACGCGTTCGTGGTGACATCGACTGGCGTCAGGCCGATGTCACTTCCCTGCCCTTCCCCGACGAAACGTTCGACGTGGTGCTGTGCCAAATGGCGTTGATGTTCTTCCCCGACCGGTCCGCCGCGCTCGCCGAGATGCGGCGCGTATGTGCGCCAGGCGGCACGGTGGCGGTGCTCGTGCCGAGCGAGCTGGCTGTCCAGGCCGCCTACGGTCCGCTCGTCGACGTCGCTGCCGAGCATGCAGGCCCGGAGGCACGGTCGTTGCTCGGCACCTACTTCTCCTGCGGCGACGGTGCCCAGCTGCGCCAGGCGTTCGAGACCGCGGGGCTCGACGTCGTGACGATCCGGACCGAGCAAGGAGCGGCGCGGTTCCCGTCCGTCGATGCCCTCCTCGACACCGAGGTGAAGAGCACACCACTCGGCGCGCGGATCACGGACGATGTGTACGCGAGCATCCGCGCAGGCGCCATCGAGGTGCTGGCACGGTTCACATCCGACGACGGCAGCGTCGACGCACCGTTCGAGTGCACCCTCGCCGTGGGCCGGCACCCGTAGCGTCAGCGACGCACCTGTTCGCCTAGCCTGGCCGAAGGCGATAGCAGGGAGCGTGCAATGACGCTGCGAGAACCGGAGTACGGCGGGATCAACCATCTGGCACTCGTGTGCAGTGACATGGCGCGCACGGTCTCCTTCTATCGCGACACGCTGGGGATGCCGTTGGTGAAGACGATCGAGCTGCCCGGGGGGATGGGGCAGCACTTCTTCTTCGACTGTGGCGGCGGCGACTGCCTCGCCTTCTTCTGGTTCCCCAACGCCCCCGAATCGCAGCCGGGCGTCGCCTCCGCGTCGGCTCTTCCCGGCCTCGGCGACCTGGAGACGGCGATCGGCTCGATGAACCATGTCGCCTTCTCCGTGCCACCGGAGCGGATCGAGGAACTGCGTGGTCAGTTGAGGGAGCACGGCATCGAGTGCACGCCCGTGTACAACCACGACAACAGCCCCGACGGCATTGCCCGAGAGGTCACCGACGACGTGTTCGTCCGGTCCGTGTACTTCTTCGATCCGGACGGGATCCTGCTCGAGTTCGCATGCTGGACCAAGCCGCTCGGACCGGGGGACGTCCGCCACGAGCCGGCCACCGCACTCAGCCGCTCCATCGCGCCGGCCTGAGGTCGCGCCGGTGCCACGACTGCGTCAGATCCCGCGCGACGAGGTCACCTCGCCAGTCGTGCTGCGCATGTACGACCAGATGTTCGGACCCGACAGAGATCCCGTCGCCGAGCCAGGTACACCAACCGGTACACCCGGCGACTGGTGGACGGTCTTCGCCGCGGTGCCCGACGTGTTCGAACACGCCGTGCGTGGCTTCGCCCTGTATCGCAGTCCGCAGCGCACGCTCCCTGCCGAGCTGATGGAACTGGGACAGACACGCGCCGGTTGGCTCGTCGGCAGTCAGTTCGTGTACTCGCAGCACTGCAAGTCGTGCCGCGCGCTGGGGATGTCCGAGGAGAAGATCAGCGCCATCTCCTCGTGGGCGGCAGCGACGTGCTTCGACGACGCGGAGCGCCTCGTGCTCGCCTACACCGACGCACTCGTGCTGGAGAAGGGTCGCGTCACCGACGACCTGTTCGTCGCACTCCAGCGCCACCTCACGGACGAGCAGATCATCGAGCTCACCTACATCACGATGATGTACGAGATGCACGCCGTGATGTCACGTGCGCTGCGCACGGAGTTCGACGACCGCGACGATCCCGTCACCGAGGTTCCCGGTCCGGCCGAGTCGCTTGCACGCTGACAACCGGATGACCTGGCCGCGATGGCGCACGGTCGGCGAGATTGCGGTGCCTGGCCTGGTCGCCGTCGCCCTCGCCGTGCTCGTCGTGGCGATGAGATGGCGGGGCTCGGATCTTCCCGCCCATTTCTTCCGTGTCGGCCTCGTCGAGACCGACGGTTTCAAGGTGTGGAACAACAACTGGTTCGGCGGCCACCACACCCTCGGCTACGGCGTGCTCTTCCCCGTGCTCGGCGCGGCGATCGGGATCTGGACGCTCGCAGTCGCCAGCGCCGGCGTGTCGACCGTGCTCGCCGACCTCGTGATCCGTTCCGGTCTCGGCCGGCGGAGTCTCCCCGCGTCGCTGTGGTTCGCTGCCGGCACAGCGACGAACGTGGCCGTCGGACGACTCCCGTTCGCCCTCGGCATGACCGTCGGGCTGGCAGCCGTGCTCGCCGCCCAACACCGCCGCTTCCTGGTGGCCGGCATCCTCACGGTCGGGGTGGCGGCGGCGAGCCCTGTCGTGAGTGCCTTCCTGGCAATCGTGTACGCCGGATGGGCGATCGCCCGCCAGGGCACCGAACGCCGGGTGTTCGCCGGCCTCGCCGTTGCAGCGGTCGCGCCCGTGCTGGTGATCGCGGCGATGTACCCGCAGGGCGGGATGTTTCCATTCCGCTTCGCTGCCCTCGTGTGGACGCTCGCCATCGCCGCCGGTGTGCTGTTCACCGTCCCGCAGCGATACCGGATCGTGCGCGCCTCCACCGCGTGCTACATGCTCGCCTCGGTGGGAGCCTTCCTCGTGCCGACGCCGCTCGGAGCCAACATCACCCGCCTCGGCATGTACGCCGCCGGGCCGGTCGTCCTCGCCCTCGTCCCGCTGGCTCGGGCGCTCATGGTCGGAGTGCTCCTCCCGGCGATCTGGTTCTGGCAGTGGTCACCCTCGTTCGACGCGATATTCCGTGCCAATGACGATCCGTCGATCGAGCGGGCCTATCACCGTCCGCTGCTGCGCTTCCTCGACAGCGTCGATGCGGAGGCGGCACGGGTGGAGGTCGTGCCGACCGGCCGCCATTGGGAAACCGCATACGTCGCCGCCCGATTCCCGATCGCGCGTGGCTGGGAACGGCAACTCGACATCAAGTACAACCCGCTCTTCTACGAGGACGATCTCACCGGCGATGAACTGCATCAGTGGCTGCTGCGCGAAGGCGTCCGCTACGTAGCACTCGCTGACGTCCTGCTCGACGACTCCGGAAAGCGGGAGGCGGGGCTGCTCGAAGCCGGGCAGCCCTACCTCCGGCCGGTGTGGGACAGCGACCACTGGCGGGTGTGGGAGGTGACCGACTCACCAGGCGTGATCGACGGGCCGGCAGAGCTCGTTTCCGTCGACACCGACGAGATCACGCTACGCGTCACCGCGCCGGGCGATGTCGTCGTGCGTGTCCGTGCTTCGGCGTTCTGGCGTTCGGAACCGCCCGTCTGCATCGAGCCGACCGAAGCCGGCTGGATCGTGCTTCGCGATGTGCAGCCGGGACCGATGAAAGTGTTTCTCGACGAGTCCAACCTCGTCGAGACGAACGACCCGTGCGACGGGTAGAGAGACGACCCAGCGAGTTCAGGTGAGACGCCGAAGCGCAGCGGCGGCGACGAGCTCGGCAGGTGGAGACGAGCGACTTGCTCGCGAGTCGAAGCCTGAGCAGCGCGTTACAGGAGCTCAACCACGATCTCGTAGAACGGCTCCGTGCCGACGTTGATCGCCCGCTCCTTGCCGCCCTTGCCGGCGTAGAGCACGTTGCCGTTGACCACGTCGCCCTCCACTCGTCCGAGCGCGGCTCCGTTCCAGTCGTCCGCCGAGTCGGGCTCGAAGTCGGCGGCCATTCGGTCGCCGGCGATCTGGATCATCAGGTAGTCGTGATGATGCTCGTGGAGTTCGCTCGCCTCACCGGGGTCGAGCCGCATCTCCCACACGCGCACACGATCGTTCTCGAACAACTTTCTCGTGGCGATGTCGCCGAACGTCCGCTCGTCGGTCGTCATGATGTGCACCCCTTGCGCTCAGAACGGTGATGTCGACTCTACAGAACAGCATTCTGTCTCGCCAGGCGCAGCGGCTACGATTGGACGCAATGGCAGCACCGTCCACGGAGCGGCCCCTCCTTGACCGGGCCGTCGATCGCACCATGGCCGACCGGTACGCGGCGGCGGCCGCCGACATCGAGCGGATCGTCGAAGCCACGTATCGGGTGATCGAACGTGCGGGCAGCGTCGACCCGCCGATGCGCGAGATCCTCGACGAGAGCGGCGTGTCGCGGCAGCTGTTCTATCGACACTTCCGATCGAAGGACGAGCTGATGCTCGTCGTGCTCGACGACGGTCGCCGCCGGCTCGCGGACTACCTCCGCCATCAAATGGACAAGACGCCCGATCCCCTCGACGCGATTCGCGCCTGGATCGAGGGCACGCTGGCCCAGGCGCGGAATCCGCGAGCGGCATCTCGCACGCGGCCGTTCATCGCCAACCTGGGTCATCTCCAGGAGCAGTATCCCGCCGAGCACCGGCAGTCGATCGACGTCCTCGTGACGTTGCTCGACGAAGCGATCGCCGGCGCCGTCGCATCGGGTGCGGCCGAATCGGTCGATACGTGGGGCGATGCCACTGCGATCTACCTGATGACGACGGGCGCCATGGAGCAACACCTCCGCGAGCGGTCCACACCCGCTGCGGCGGAGGTCGAGCACCTCGTGCGGTTCGCCTTGCGGGCGCTCGGCGCCACCGTGTCGTGAGCGATCGACGATGACCCCGTTGCTCGTCGGTGACATCTTCACCGGCCTCGCGGTCACCGCCGGCGAGCGAACCGCGGCTGTGGTCGGCGAGCACTCCATCACGTTCGAGGAGATGGTCGCGTCCAGCACGCGGTGCGCCCACGCCCTCGCTTCCCACGCGGTCGGAGCGTCGACCCGCATCGTGCACTGGGCAGACCCGGCGATCGAGACGATGCCGATTTTCGTCGCGCTCGCTCGCATGGGCGCCGTCTACGCGCCGATCAGCTCGCAGCTCGGAGTGGACGAGGCCGCGGCGATGGCGGGCATCGCCGAGCCGTCGCTGGTTCTCGTCGACCGGGCGCGGGAAGATGCCGGGGCGGAGCTCTCGCGTCGACTCGGCGTGGCAGCGCTGGTCGTCGACGACCTGATGGCCGGCGCCGTCGACACCTCCCCCCTGCAGCGGCCCGACCTCGCCGAGAACGATCCCCACGTGATCTTCTTCACGAGCGGCAGCACGGGGCGTCCCAAGGGCGTCGTCTTGTCGCACCGAGTCAGTGTCCTGCGATCGCATCCCGGCGCACTCCTCGAACCGAGGGGTGCGGCCGTGATCCCGTATCCGCTGTTCCACATGGCAGCGTGGACACAGGCGATGCAGCAGTGGCACGCCCGTGCCACCGCAGTGTTCACGTCGGCGGCCGCCGGTGAGATCTGCGTCGCCATCGATCGTCACCGCGCCGCTCGGGTGAATGCGATCCCAGCAGTGTGGCGCCGGGTCCTCGACCACCTGACGAGCGATGAGGGTCGTGGGCTTGACCTGTCGTCGGTGCGATTTGCCGACTCGGGAACCTCCGCTACGCCTCCCGACCTGCTCGACGCGATCTCTTCGGCGATTCCAGGGGCGTCGGTGCGGATCTTCTATGGCGCCACCGAAACGGGCGCGGCGACGATGCTCGAGCCCGAGGACATCGTGCGCAAGCCGGGCAGTGCCGGACGCGCGGCGCCGCTCGCCGAGGTGCGAATCGGCGCCTCCGGTGAGCTCCAGGTTCGCGGTCCACAGGTGTTCGAGCACTACTACGGCGACGCCGAGGCCACCGCAGCCGCGTTCGACGGCGAGTGGTACAGGACGGGTGACGTCGCCGAGATGGACGAGGAGGGTTTCGTCACCATCGTCGGCAGGCTCGGCGATCTCATCCGCACAGGCGGTGAGTCGGTGCTGCCCGGCGAGGTGGAAGGTGTGCTCCGCGATCACCCCCAGATCGCCGACGTCGCCGTCGTCGGCGTGCCCGACAACGTGTGGGGCGAGGTGGTGTGCGCGGCGATCGTGGTTGCCGACGGTGCGGTGGCTCCGTCACTCGATGAGCTGACGGCGATGTGCACCGGCCGTCTCGCCCGGTTCAAGCATCCGCGGCGCCTGGTCGTGCTCGACACGATCCCGCGGACGCCGGCGACCGGTCAGGTCGAACGGCGGCGAATCGTCGCCTCAGCCGTCGCATCATCGCCGGCTTGAGATTAGCGTTCTGAAATGACAGAATGCTGTTCTGTGGAGCGCCAGCTGATGATCACGGGCATCGGAGGTCAGGGTGTTCAGTTCGCCGGACGGCTGGTGGCGGAAGCTGCCCTCGCCGAGCACCGTGAAGTCCAGCTCTTCGGCAGCTACGGCGGGATGATGCGCGGCGGCGACACCGCGTCGACGGTGATCGTCGCCGACGGCCCGATCGTCTCTCCGCCCACTGTCGGACGCACGTGGTCGGCGATCGTGATGCACCATGAGCACTGGGAGGGCACACGCGATCGGCTGGTCGCCGGCAGCGTGGTGCTGCTCAACTCCACGGTATTTGCCGGCGACATCGACCGGGCGGAGCACCTCGTGATCGACGTTCCCGCCACCGAGCTCGCCGGCGACGTCGGCAACGTGATGCTGGCTTCGACCGTTCTCACCGGCGCCTACGCCGCCGCCACTGATCTCGTCGGTCTCGATGCCCTCGTCGAGGCGTTGCCCCGGGTGCTCCCGCCGTACCGGATGCAGCACGTCGCCGTCAACGAACGGGCACTGCGCGTGGGCTTCGACGCCGCCCCGGCAGGCTGCGCACCCGCCTGGTTGCCCGCCGGAGCGACACCGTGAGCGTGATCAGTCGTGGCACGGTGGTGATCGACGTCGACGCGTGCAAGGGATGCGACCTCTGCATCGACGCCTGTCCACCACGAGTGCTCACGATGACCGACGCCGACACGGTCAACGGTCGCGGCTATCGCTACCCGCGTGCTCTCCCCGGGGTGCACGGGCTGCCGCGCCTGCTCGCAGATCTGTCCCGACTTCGTGTTCCAGGTGTACAAGTACGCCACGCCAGTAGTCGAGCGCGGTGGCCGGATGAGCCCGCGTCGCCTGCTCGACGGAGCAGAAGCCATCGCCGAGGCGATGATCGCCGCCGGCTGCCGCTTCTTCGCCGGCTATCCGATGACTCCGTTCACCGAAGTGCTCGAGCACATGGGCACCAAGCTGCCGGTGGTCGGCGGCGTCTGCATGAACGCGGAGAGCGAGCTGGAAGCGATTGGAATGGCATGGGGCGCCGCCGCCACGGGAACGCGAGCGGCAACCGGGTCGACCGGGCAAGGACTCTCGTTGATGCAGGAGTCGCTCGCCGAACTGACGATGGCCCGGCTCCCGCTCGTCGTGCTCAACATGGCGCGGGCACAGGGCGACTACTACCAGGCGACTCGGGGAGGCGGCCACGGCGACTACCGCACCATCGTGCTCGCTCCCTCCGACATCGGCGAGGCGGTCGAGCTCGTCCAGCTCGCCTTTCACCTCGCCGACGAATGGCGCAATCCGGTCCTCGTCCTGGGCGATTACTACCTGGCCCATACGACCCAATCGGTCGACGTGTCGACGATCGACTTTGGTGCGCCGCCTTCACGCGAGTGGGCCCTCGACGGGACCTCGGGCGGCACCGGAAGGGCGAAGCTGCTGTCGCCGCTCGGCGACGTCAAGCAACGTGACGACGTCGGCTACGACCTCGCCGACTACTACGGACGTGTCGCCGCCCACATCTCCGACATGTCGGCAACCGTCGAGCCATTGGTACAGGTCCGTGATGTCGACGACGCCGACCTCGTCGTCGTCGCCTACGGCACCGCTGCCCGCTACGTGGGTGCGGCGGTGAGCGAGCTGCGGGCCGACGGGCATCGAGTCGGACTCGTGCGACCGATCACGCTGTACCCGTTCCCCTCGGTGGTCGTCGCCGGCGCCGCAGTTGGCGCGCGTGCGGTGGCGGTATACGAGAACAACCAGGGGCAGATGGTCGACGACGTCCGCCTCGCCGTGCTCGGCACGTGTCCTGTGCACTTCGTGGGCGGACTGAGCCTCGACAGCTCGGGGTTTGGAATCGCTCCCGACTACGACGTCACCGTGCTGCGCCGCCGGCTCGAAGGCGTGCTCGAGAACCTCGAGGGCGCCGCATGAACCGTCCCGTGCCCGTCACGATCGTCCCGACCGATCGACCGCCCGATGCGCCGGCGCGCCTCGTCGACGACTTCACCCCGGCGCTCATCGATGTCGGCGCCCACCATCTCTGTCCTGGCTGCGGAGAGCCGATCGCGATGCGGTCGATCGTCGAGGCCATCGCCGACCTCGGCGCCGTGCAACGGGCGATCGCCGTCTTCGGGATTGGCTGCTACACGGCCTTCTCCAACAACCTCGACGTCGAGGTGCTCCAGGCGCTCCACGGGCGCGCACCATCGGTGGCCACCGGCGCCAACCGGATGTTGCCCGACGCGGTGGTTTTCACGATCCAAGGGGATGGCGATCTCGCCAACGAGGGGCTGCAGGAGGCGATCCATGCGGCCGCACGTGGTGAGACGATCACCTGCTTCATGCTCAACAACGGCGTGTTCGGTGAGACCGGCGGCCACATGACCACCACGACGATCCCCGGACAGCGCACGAAGTCGTCGGTCGACGGACGGGACGCAGCACGGCACGGACACCCGTTGCGCGTGGCCGAGCTGCTGGCGTCGATCGACGGTGCCGCGTACGTGGCACGCGGGGCGGTCAACACGGCGGGCAATGTGGCACGAACGAAGCGGATGATCACCAGAGCGCTGGAGGCACAGATCGCCGGTGAGGGGTTCTCCTTCGTCGAGATCCTCACGATGTGCCCCACCGGTTGGTTCATCGAGACCCAGGAGGCGCCGGCGTACATCGACGAGCGGCTTGCCGCCGTGCACCAGCTCGGCGTACTCCGTGATGTCAGCGTCGGCACCGGCGACTAGAATCAGAATCTAGAAACCGAGTCTCGAGGTCCGCCGATGAACGAGTCCGCTGCCACCCTCACGCCCGACGAAGACGATCTTCCCCTGATCATCTCCGTCGACGACCACATCCTCGAGCCACGCGACCTGTGGCAGCGCGAGCTCCCACCGAGCATGCGCGATCGCGGCCCACGGGTGTCGACAGAGAAGATCAAGCTCGTCTTCAAGGGTGGCCACTACGGCCACGAACGCAACGCCGCCGACGGCGACTGGTGCGACGTGTGGCTCTTCGACGATCTCGTCGCGCCAACCAGCTTCCTTCACGCACCGGCAGGTACGCCGCGGAGCGAGCAGCGGAACGTACCCGCCCGCTACGAGGACTTCCGTACGGGCGCCTACGACCAAACGGCGCGGCTCGCCGACATGGACACGAACCACGTCGAGGCGGCGATCAACTTCCCCAACCTGTTCCCCCGCTTCTGCGGGCAGGGATTCCTCGAACGCGAGGACAAAGAGCTGTCCCTCGCCTGCATCCAGATCTACAACGACTGGATGATCGACGAGTGGGGCGGTGGAGCCGGTCACGGCCGCCTCATCCCGCTGACACTCGTCCCGCTGTGGGATCCGCAGCTCGCCGCCGACGAGGTCCGGCGCTGCGCCGGCAAGGGCAGTCACGCCATCGCCTTCAGCGAGAACCCGTCGCCACTCGGGCTGCCCTCTCTGTACAGCGGCACCTGGGACGTGCTGTGGGCGGCTTGCGAGGAGACCGCAACCACCGTGTCGATGCACATCGGCTCGTCGTCGAAGATGCCCTCCACTGCTCCCGACGCGCCACTCGCCACGTCGATGTCGCTGTACGCCCAGAATGCCCAGGGCTCACTCTGCGACTGGGTCTTCTCCGGCACGTTGGCGCGGTTCCACGAGATCAAGATCACCTACGCCGAGAGCCAGGTCGGCTGGATGCCGTTCCAGCTCGAGCGGATGGACAGCGTGTGGCGCGACGGCGTCGGCGGCATCGAACTGCCGATCGCGCCCAGCGAGCAGGTGCGGGGACGGGTCTTCGGGTGCGTGTTCGACGACCTCGTCGGCTTGCGGTACCGCGACGACGTGGGACTCGAATCGATCCTCTTCGAGACCGACTATCCGCACTCGGACGGGACGTTCCCCCACTCGCGCAAGGTCGCCCACGGCCTGTTCAGCGCAGCCGGGATGGACGCCGACGCGTGCTACAAGGTGCTGCGCGGCAACGCCATCAATGCCTACGGTCTGCACCGCTTCGGCATCACCGAGTGAGCGACGCCACCGACCTCACCCGGTGCACCGCCACGGAGTTGCTGGCGCTGTACCGCAACGGATCGGCGTCCCCGGTCGAAGTGACGCGAGCCGTGCTCGACCGGATCGATCGCGTCAACCCGACGATCAACGCCTTCTGCTACCTCGCCCCGGACGAGGCGCTGGGTGCCGCCGCGGCGAGCGAGGCGCGCTGGATGCGGTCCGAGCCGGCAGGACCGCTCGACGGTGTGCCGGTATCGATCAAGGACCTGGTGCTCACCCACGGCTGGCCGACGCGACGGGGTAGCCACACTGTCGACCCGGACCAGGCGTGGGACGTCGACGCGCCGGCCACCGCCCGTCTCCGCGACGCGGGTGCGGTGCTGCTCGGCAAGACGACCACACCGGAGTTCGGCTGCAAGGGCGAGACGAACTCCGACCTGACGGGGATCACCCGCAACCCGTGGGACCCGACGAAGACGTCCGGTGGCTCGTCCGGAGGAACGGCAGCGGCAGTCGCCGCCGGTCTCGGCCCGTTGAGCATCGGCACCGACGGAGCGGGATCGGTGCGCATCCCTGCCGCCTTCTGCGGCAACGTCGGGCTCAAACCGAGCTTCGGGCGCGTGCCGGCGTACCCGCCGTCGCCGTTCGGCACCGTGTCCCACCTCGGCCCGCACACGATGAGCGTCGCCGACGCGGCGTTGATGATGAACACGCTCTCCCGCCCCGACAACCGCGACTGGACATCGCTCCCCTACGCGGATGTCGACCACCTCGCCGGACTCGACGACGGCATCGCCGGCTGGCGCGTCGCCTACTCGCCGGCACTTGGCTATGTCGACGATGTCCACCCCGAGGTGTCGGACGCTGTCGACGCAGCGGTGCGTGCGCTCGCCGACCTCGGCGCCCACGTCGAGCAGATCGACCCGGGATTCGACTGCCCGCTGGAGATCACCACCGGCCTGTGGTTCACGCGGGGCGTGGACGCTGTGGAACCAGCTCTCGCCGGAGCAGCACGAAGTGACCGATCCCGACTTCCGCGCCGAGGCGATGCTCGGGTCGCAGCTGAGCAGCCTCGACGTACAACTCCTCAACCTCCGCCGCAGCGCTCTCGGGTCGCAGCTGCGCCAGTTCATGGAGCGCTTCGACCTGATCGTGACGCCGTCAGTGGCGGTGCCCGCGTTCGATGCAGTGCCCGCCGGAAGCCGTCCGATGACGCCGGAGTCGATGCTCGGCTGGACGCCGTTCTCCTACCCGTTCAACCTCAGCCAGCAGCCGGCGTGCACGATCCCGTGCGGGCTCACGCAGGATGGTCTGCCGGTTGGCCTCCAACTCGTGGGGCCGATGTTCGGGGACGCCGCGGTGCTTCGCGCCGCTCGCGCCTACGAGTCGACTCGACCGATCACCCGGCCGCCGCTGACGTAGCCGGCGAAACCCTCATCCCGAGAGGATCGGGGTTCTCCCCGATGCGAACGGCATCGACGAATCCGCACGATGTCCCCACTCGATCATGCAGAGCGGGAGATGGGGTCAACATGTGGGCAGGTAAGCGGTCGTTCGTCGTGCTGCTGGCATCGGCCATCGCGATGGCGGCAGCCCTCGAGCCAGGTGCCATCGGATCGGCGGCGGCCGACGATGATGGGGGCGCGACGCGTGGTGACGCGCACCGCCGCTGCGCCTGGCTTCAAGGCGATCTCCGCCGGTGCCGACCATTCGTGCGGAGTGCTGACCGACGGACGAGTGCGCTGCTGGGGGCGGAACAACACGGCCAAGCTGGGCAACGGGACGATCGACAGCTCGACGGTGCCGGTGACCGTACGCGGGATCACCAACGCCGTCGCCGTGACAGCGAGCTACGACCACTCCTGTGCCGTGCTGGCAACGGGCCGGGTCCAGTGCTGGGGGTCGAACCTGTACGGGCAGCTCGGCGACGGAACCAACACCACGGCGATCGTGCCCGTGACCGTCTCGGGGATCACCAACGCGGTCTCCGTGTCTTCGCAGCTCGAGCACTCGTGTGCCGTGCTCTCGACGGGTCGTGTCCGGTGCTGGGGACGGAACGACTCCGGCCAGCTCGGCAACAACTCGTTCGAGTACACGAACGTGCCGGTTGCTGCGTCGGGCGTGACCAATGCGATCGCCGTCTCGGCCGGGCCTCTCCATACGTGTGCGGCACTCGACACGGGACGGGTGAAGTGTTGGGGCTACAACCTCTCCGGTCAGCTGGGCAACGGAAGCGAGACGGACTCACCCGTGCCGGTGTTGGTGTCCGGTATCTCGAACGTGTCGGGCGTGGCCGTCGGGATGAGCCATTCGTGCGCCGTGTTGTCGTCGGGCGAGGCGCGCTGCTGGGGCAACAACCTCTACGGTCAACTGGGTAATCCGATCTACAGTTCGACCGTGCCGGTGAGGGTGACCGGGATCACCACGGCGGTCGCGATCGGCGCCGGCTCCGATCACTCGTGCGCAGTGATGGAGACGGGTGGTGTCCGCTGCTGGGGCAACAACCTGTTCGGTCAGCTGGGCAACGGCTCCACCACCGACTCGGTGGTACCCGTCCTCGTCTCCGGCGTCAGCAGCGGCCGTCGTGTGGACGGCGGATACTCCCACACGTGCATCACCACCTCCGCAGGGCAGGCGCGCTGCTGGGGTGCCAACCACCACGGAGCGCTGGGCAACGGCACCACCAACGAGTCGTCGGTACCGGTGACGGTGGTTTCGGTCCCCAGTTCCCCGCGGGCGCTGACGGCCACAGCGCGGACTCGGGCGGTCGCGCTGTCATGGCAGGCGCCGGCCTCGACCGGAGGACTCGCGGTGACCGACTATGTGATCCAGCGCTCACACGATCGCCAACGGTGGACGACGGTACGCGACGGGGTATCCACCGCGCGACAATTCACCATCACCGGCCTCAGCACCGGTGTGCGCCAGTACGTCCGGGTGTCGGCCCGCAGCAGGGCCGGTCAAGGCCCATGGAGCGCGACGGTCAGCGCAATCCCTCGCTGAAGTCAATCGTCACGACTCGCCTCGGTACTGTGACCGAGATGTTGTCCCAGCAGGAACTGTCCGACCGCTTCGAGATCAACGATCTGCTCGTCCGTTACTCGCACGCAGTTGACACCCGCAACTGGGATCTGTACCGGCGGGTGTTCACCGACGACGCCCTCATCGACTACGTCGCGTTCGGTGGTCCGCGAGGCTCGGTGGACGAGATCGTGACGTTCCTCGATGCGGCAATGCCGATGTTTCCTGCCTATCAGCACATGGTCGGGCTGCCGCTGGTCGAAGTCGACGGCGACCGGGCGACGGGCAGGACGATCTGCCACAACCCGATGGTGTACGGCAAGCCCGACGGCGAGCAGCAGGTGTTCTACTGCGGCCTCTGGTACCTCGACGTCTTCGTCCGCACACCCGACGGATGGCGCATCAGTGAGCGGGTCGAGGAGCGGTCGTACACGTTCAACATGCCCGACGAGCTGCAGCCACCGTCCTGACCGTGCGCCGCAGCGCCGTCGCCGCTGTCCTGCTGGCAGCGGCTGTGACCGCTGCATGCGACGACGACTCCGCGATCCTCCCACCACGCCGCCGTCACCACCACCGGGCACCGCGCCGACCTCGGCGACGACAGCGGCAACGACGACCTCCACTCCCTCGTCGACCGCGCCCCCGGCGGCGCCATCCAGCCCCACGACGGTCGCCCCGGAGCCCGCCGGGCCCGGGATGGTTCTGTCGGGTCGGCTCGGCGCCGTGCCAGGGGACGACGACTGGTCGCTCACGTTCGAGCACGACGGCGAGGTCCTCCTGGCGAGCACCGCCGATCAGGTACCGCTGCGGATCACGACGGCCGCCGGGACGTTCGCTGCCACCGAGATCGTGCGCACCCGGCGATCCGGTGCGACATACATCGCGACCGTCGCCACCGACGCTCCCGACGGGCGCACGCTGTCAGTGCGAGTGGCGCCCGCCGGTGACGGCACGATCGCCGTCGACGTCGATGCCGGCCACGGTGTGAGCCGCATCTCGACCACGTTCGCTGCACGTGACGACGAGCAATTCTTCGGTCTCGGTCAGCGCGCATCCTCAATCGAGCATCGCGGCGAGACCGTCGTCAATCGTGTCCTCGACGGACCCTGGCCGGCCGACCAGGCGAAGGTGGTCAAGAGCTTGGTGCCGCCGCCCGGTTTCAGCACACGGCGCGACGCGACGTACTTCCCGGTCCCGTGGGTGCTGTCGGGCGCCGGCTACGGCCTGCTTCTCGACAACGACGAGACGAGCCGCTTCCGCTTCGGCCCACCGTCGATGCCGGACGCATGGCAGGCAGAGGTTGACGCGTCGCGGCTCACGATGCGTGTGTTCGCCGGACCGACGCCGGCTGACGCACTGGGACGGATGACGAGCGCCCTCGGCCGCCAGCCGCCCGCCGCGGCGCCGTTCTACTTCGGTCCGTGGTGGCAGCCCGACGACGACGAGGTGGCCGAGTTGGCGGCGATCCGTCGCGCCCACGTCCCCGTGTCACTGGCACAGACGTACACGCATTACCTTCCGTGCGGCGACCACCGCGGCCGCCGCGCCGAGGAGCGGGCGCGGACGCGACGGATGCACGACGCCGGGATGGCGGTGACGACGTACGTCAACCCGATGGTGTGCATCGGATACGACGCCGTCTACGAGCGAGGCGCCCG
The DNA here is from genome assembly GCA_963830025.1 of uncultured Acidimicrobiia bacterium. GTDB lineage: Bacteria > Actinomycetota > Acidimicrobiia > Acidimicrobiales > Ilumatobacteraceae > CAWHLC01. The sequence goes on along the minus strand of CAWHLC010000013.1, from coordinate 146,517 downwards.
CAGCGACGCGTTCACCCGCCGGCCCGACGGCGAGCCGTACACGTACCACTATTCGACGGCGACGGAGTTCGACGTCGCCCAGTTCGACTTCTCCAGCAACGCGGGACGGGAGCTGTTCCGGGCTGTCCTCCGCACGGCGATCGGCAACGGCTACGACGGCTGGATGGAAGACTTCGGCGAGTACACACCGGGCGACGCGGTGTCCGCCGATGGCACCGCCGGTCGTGTGATGCACAACCGCTACGTCGAGCAGTACCACGCCGCGGCTCACGACATCGCCAGGTCGGCGCCGCGCCCGCTGGCCCGCTTCAACCGATCCGGATGGACGGAGGCGATCGCCGAGTCGCAGATCGTGTGGGGTGGAGATCCCACGACGAACTGGGGTTTCGACGGGTTGCGTTCCGCCGTGCGCAGCGGGCTCGGGATGGGCATGTCCGGCGTCAGCCTGTGGGGATCGGACATCGGCGGGTTCTTCACCTGGCCGGGTGACGAGCTGACACCTGAGCTGCTCCGGCGCTGGATCCAGTTCGGCGCGTTCTCTGGCGTGATGCGGCTCCAGTCCGGTGGCATCTCGATCACCGACGCACACCGCGCCACCGTTCTCGACACCGGTGTGCTGCCCGTGTGGCGCCGCTACTCGCAACTGCGCACACGGCTGTATCCGTACATCGCCGGAGCGGAGGAGACATACGACGAGAGCGGTCTTCCGCTCATGCGACACCCCGTACTCGTCTATCCGGGCAGCCGCGCCACGCGCGACAGCGACGACGAGTACCTCTTCGGTGCCGACCTGCTCGTCGCGCCGATCGTCCAGCCCGGCGCCGCTGAACGGGACGTCGTGCTGCCCCCCGGTCGATGGGTCGACCTCTGGCGCTCCGCCGAGATCGACCGAGACGGCCGGTTGTCGCTCGGCACGGCTGTGACCCGCGACGGTGACGCCGTCGTGACCGTCGCCGCGCCGGCCGACGAGATCCCGCTGCAGGTTCGCCTGGGCGCCGTGCTCCCGCTGCTCCCGCCCCACGTCGACACGCTGACCGACTACGGCGAAGCCACCGACCTCGTCCACCTCGATGATGTGGACGACTCACGGTTCCTGCTCGCCTTCCCCGGCGTCGACTGGGCGGGCGCGCTCGGCCCGGGCGAGACGATGCTGTCGACGGCCGACGACGGACGTTGGAGGCTCCAGATCAACGGCGCGACTGCTCGCACCTACCGCCTCCAGGCGTCGCTGGCTGGGCTCGGTCCCGACTTCAAGCCGTGTGCCGTCTCTATCGACGGTGACGACGTGCCCTACTCGTACGACGTGGCGACCAGCGTGCTCGAGCTCGTCGCCGCCACGTCAGCGCCTCACGCCACAGTGGACGTCATGGCGTGCTGAACTCGTCGAGGCGGGCCACGACGTCGGCGCCGAGCCGCTCGCCGAACGCGACTTCTCAACACCAGATGAGGCCGTCGTGGTCGTCGTCCACGACGCGCTCGCAGGTGGGGCACCACGGACGCATCTCCAGCGGCGAGCCGCAGACCTCGTGCGCTCGCACCGGGGCACGACCCTCGCGACGGGCACCCCATTCGGCGAGCGAGCTGATCGCCGTGCCGAGACGACGACCCGGCTCGGTGAGTGAATAGCGCATCCGCACAGGACGGCACGCATAGGGCGTCGCCGCCACCAATGCCTGCTGCTGCAGCGCCCGCAACCTGGCGGTGAGGATGTTGGGGGCGATGCCGTCGACCTGTTCGGCGAGCTCGGAGAAGGTGCGGTCGCCGTCGAGGAGGACGCCGACGAGGCGAAGGCTCCAGCGGTCACCGACGCGCCGTGCGGCGCCGTCGAGAGAGATGCTGTCGATGGTCACGGCCTCATCGTAATGCGACTTGCAATTTGAAAGTGACTCTGCTTCGCTGGGCACATGAGCGACCAGGAACCCCCCAGCCTGTACGAGTGGGCAGGCGGCGCCGACGTGTTCGACCGGCTCACCGAGGCCTTCTACCGGAAGGTCGCGGACGACGAGCTGATCGGGCCGCTGTTCGCCGACATGGATCCCGACCACCCCAGGTTCGTCGCGATGTGGCTGTCAGAGGTCTTCGGCGGACCGCCTCGATACACCGACGAACGTGGGGGCTACCACCACATGGTCACCCGGCACCTCGGCAAGTCCATCACCGAGCCACAGCGGCGCCGCTGGATCAACCTGTTGCTCGACACGGCCGACGAGGTGGGCCTACCCGCCGATCCGGAGTTCCGCGCCGCCTTCGTCTCGTACATCGAGTGGGGCACCCGGCTCGCACTCGCCAACTCCCAACCCGGCGCCACACCACCGACGCAGGCACCCGTGCCTCGTTGGGGGTGGGGCGTCGCCCCGCCGTACACAGGAGGAAACTCATGAGCGCACTCGACGAACTCAGCGAACTCGTCCGGTCCACAGCCGCGACGGCCGGCCCGTCGGTCGTCTCCATCGGGCGCAACGGGCGCGGCTCCGGCTTCGTCGTTGCCGACGGGCGCGTCGTGACCAACGCCCACAACCTCCGCGATCAGTCGACATCGGTGCGATTTGCCGACGGTCGCACGACTCAGGCGACCGTCACCGGCAGCGACATCGACGGCGACCTCGTGGTGCTCGAGGTCGACACCGGCGATGCGCCCCCGCTCACGTGGTCCGACCGCGACACGGAGACCGGCGACATCGTCGTCACGGTGTCGGCCGGCCGCAATCAGCAGCGCACGTCGTGGGGACAGGTCACCGCCTCCAATCGTGGGTTCCGCGGGCCACGGGGGCGTCCGATCGCCGGCGCCATCGAGCACACCGCTCCCTCCCCAGCGGGCTCCTCCGGTGCGCCCGTGCTCGACTCCGAGGGGCACGTGCTCGGCGTCAACACCCACCGCATCGACCACGGCTTCTACCTCGCCCGCGTGGCCGACCAGGCGCTTCGCGATGCCGTCGGAGCGATGAGCGAGGGTCGCACGTTCGAGCGCGTCGAGCTGGGCGTGGCGCTGGCACCTGCCCACGTCGCGGCACGGCTTCGCCGGGCCGTCGGCCTCCCCGATCGCGACGGACTGCTCGTGAGGAGTGTGGTCGACGATTCTCCCGCAGCAGCGGCCGGCATCCAACAGGGCGACCTCCTCGTGCGCGCCGGCGGACGTGGCCTCTCTCGCACCGACGACTTGTTCGAGGTCCTCGCCGGCACGGCTGCGGGCAGTGATCTCGAGATCGAGCTCGTCCGCGGCAACGACGACATCACCGTGACGGCGTCGTTCCCTGCGGCCGCGGCGTGATCACACGACGGCGCCGGGTTCACCGTCGTTGACGTAGAACGTCCGCTCGGTGTACCCGGTGCCGCTGTTGCTCTGAACGCTGGTCATGAAGCGCAGGTCGAGTCGCAGCTGCTGGCGGGTGGCCGTCGCCATGAAATAGCCGCGCTTGTCGCCCTCGAAGTACTTGATGTGCGGGTTGTACGGGATCATCGGCCCGTAGTACGGCCCGTACGGCGTGCCGTCACCTCCCGTCGTGATCGCCGGTGTCACGAACTCCGTGGCCACCGTTGGAGACGACGGGTTCTTGAAATCGAGCTTGAGATCGTTGACGAACGTGGAATGCCAGTCTCCGGTGAGGAACACCGGATTGCGGATGCCACTCCCGACCACGGTCTCCAACAGGCGCTGGCGGGCGCGGGGGTAGCCGTCCCAGGCGTCGTTCCAATAGCGCTCGTCCTCGTACGGGAGGTGCTCGAGCTCGGCGAGGAGGAGTTGCTGGCCGACGATGTTCCAGCGTGCCTGCGAGCGCTCGAACCGTCGGGACAGCCAGCGCTCCTGCCGCGAGCCGAGCATCGTGTAGTCGCCGTTGATGGCCTCGTCGCAGCGCAGTGACTCTCCGTCGCCGCACGGATTGTCGGTGCGGTACTGCCGGTCGTCGAGCATCGTGAACTCGGCAAGCCTCCCGTAGCGCAGACGCCGGTAGATCCGCAGCTCCTGCGCGGGCATCAGCGCCGCCCGCAGCCGGATCGGCATGTGCTCGTAGTAGGCCTGGTAGGCAGCGGCGCGGCGTGCGGCGAACTCGGGTGAGGGCTCGGAGAACTCGGGAGCGAGGCCCGAGTAGTCGTTCTGCACCTCGTGGTCGTCCCACACCACGGCGAAGGGGAATCGGGCGTGTGCCGCCTGGAGGTCGGGATCGAGCTTGTGCAGCGTGTGCCGCAACCGGTACGTGCGCAGGTCGATCGTCTCCTCGCCGAAACCGGTGGGCGTCGGGATACCGCGGTTGTTGCCGCCGATCGCGTACTCGTACGTGTAGTCGCCGAGGTGGAGCACGAGATCGAGGTCGTTCGACACCATGTCGCGGTAGGCGATGTAGTGGCCGCTCGGCCAGTCCTGGCAGGTGACGAAGGCGAACTTCAGCTCACGGGGCGACTCGTGACGAGCCGGTGCGGTGCGGAAATGGCCGACCGGACTCTCCTCGTCGCGAGCGTGGAATTGGTAGAAGTAGTCGCCGCCAGGTCGCAGGCAGTCGACCTCCACGTGCACCGAATGGGCGAGGTTGGCCTCGGCGCGGGCGACCCCGGAGGCGACGACGCGACGCATCGAGTCGTCGGTGGCGACGCGCCACCGCACCGGCAGCGCATGCCTGCCGAGGTGGGTCGGATCAGCCGGCTCCGGCGCGAGCCGCGTCCACAGGACGGCACCGTGCGGCTTCGGATCTCCCGACGCCACGCCGAGCGTGAAGGGATTCCTGCGGAAGCGGGGAGTTGCCCGGAGACCGTCGCCGGGGGCGAGGGCGAGGACGAGGCCGGCACCCGCCGCCTTGAGGGCGTTTCCGAGGAGCCGGCGGCGGTCGATGTCCGCGGATTTCTGTCGCGATGAGTCCATGAGTGCTCCTTCGACTCGAGACGACGATGCAGTTTTGCACGCTCAGCGGGCAAGCTGTTCACGAAGTGTGAGCGCGTCGGTGACCGCGTGACCCTCGTAGTCGTTGTTGAAATAGGCATAGACGTCGCACCCGCCGTCGAGCCAACGGCGCAGACGCCGAGCAGGATTGGCGAGCCTGCGCGCCCCGTACAGACCGTGGTACTTCCGCTCGAGCGCGTTCGGCCCGTGGAAGCGGATGTATGTCCACTCGGCGGTGAGCTCCCACGGGTGGTCGGCGAGGAGGTCGTGGATGCACAGCGCCGCGTCGTGCTTGGCGAGCACGGTGAACACGTCATCGTGCAACCACGAGGGGTCACGCATCTCGACCGCCCAGCGGTACCGCGACGGCGCCACCGTGAGGAATTCGTCGAGCCGTTCGACGTTGCGCTTCCATCGTGGTGGAAGTTGGACCAGATTGGGGCCGGCGAAGGCCCCGAGTGTCTCGATGCGGTCGATGTGGTTGGGCATCCACGACTGCTGCGTCGCGCAGCTTCATGCGGTGCGACCCGAACTGCCCGAGCTTCACGGCGTAGACGAAGCCAGGAGGTGCTTGCGCTGCCCACTTCTCGACGGTCGACGGAGGCGGCAGGCGGTAGAAGGTGTTGTTCAGCTCCACCGTGTCGAAGCGCTCGGCGTACGAAGCGAACCACCGCGTCGACGGCAGCTCGGCCGGGTAGACGATGCCTCGCCAGTCGCGGTACGACCAGCCCGAGCACCCAACTCGCGCTTCTCCGCGACGACCCTTCGGAACGGTCACACGCTCAGGCCGTGGAGATGGCGGCCGTGGTCGGATCGTTGGGGCCGGTGCGGCTGAGGTCGATCGTCGACACGGTCTGCGACTCGAGGGTGGCGGCGCCGACCGACGCGGCGAAGGCGACGTCGGCTGCGTCGCGACCCACGGCGATGCGCACGAGACCGTCGACCGGCGCCATGCGAGTGGCATCGAACAGGAACCAGTCGTGGTCGAGGTAGGCCTCGAAGAAGCCGTGGAAATCCGGGGGAGCGAGATCGACGGCGTAGCCGGAGACGTAGCGGGCAGGGATGCCAAGGGCGCGGCACATGCTGATGCCGAGATGGGCGTAGTCGCGACACACGCCTGCCCCCGCAACGAGAACGTCGACCGCTGTGCTCGACGCGTCGGTGCTCCCGGGCACGTACTCGAGGTGGTCGTACACCCAGTTGCAGATGCCCGTGATCCGCTCGAAACCGGGCTGGAGGTCGCCGAACGACTTCGTGGCGACGCGTGTGAGCAGGTCGGACTCGCAGTACCGGCTGGGATGGAGGTAGGGGAACACGTCGGCCGGTACTTCGCCGAACGGCACCTCGGCCTCGGGAACGACATCGGGCACGAAGCCGTCGAGCTCCACGGTGGAGCGGTGGACGAGCGTGAACTCGCCTGGCTCGACCACCACGCGCAGAAGCTCGTGACCTTGCTCGGGGAACGCCACCCGCTCGACGGGCAGTCCCGGTGTCAGCGTCAGGACCTCATCGACCACCCGCTGGCGGGCTCCGTTCGCCGGCAGCACGGCGAAGTAGAACGTCGTGCGTTCGGTGACCACGTACTGCAGCTCGCAGTGAGTTCCGATCTTGCTCATGACACATGTCGACACTACGCCGGGCGGGCGTTTACCGTCGGCTGACATGAGCGAGGTCGACTTCCCCATCTTCGACTGCGACAACCACTACTACGAGGCACTCGACACGTTCACCCGCTACATCGATCCGGCCTTCCGTAAGCGGGCGATGCAGTGGGTCGAGGTGAACGGCAAGACGCGGTTGATGGTCGGCGAGAAGATCAACAAGTTCATCCCCAACCCGACGTTCGACCCGGTCGCCAAGCCTGGCGCCCTCGACGAGTACTTCCGTGGACGCAATCCCCACGGCGAAGACACACGCGACCTTTTCGGTGAGCTCGATCCGATCAGCGAACGGCCCGAGTACCGGGATCGTGAGAAGCGCCTGGAGCTGATGGACCGGCAGGGCATCGAGGGCGCCATCTTCCTGCCGACGCTCGGTGTCGGGATGGAGCAGGCCCTCATCCACGACCCGGACGCGCTCGCTGCCGCCTTCCGTGCGTTCAACCGGTGGATGGACGACGACTGGGGTTTCGCCTACGGCGAGCGCATCTTCGCCGCGCCGATCTTCACGCTCGTCGACGCGGCATCCGCTGAGGACGAGCTCGAGTGGGTCCTCGGTCGGGACGCACGGTTCGTGCTGATCATGCCTGGGCCGGTGATGACGCCCGCGGGCGGGCGCTCGCCGTCCGACCCGATGTACGACAGCTTCTGGTCACGCATCGACGAGGCCGGCGTCACGGTGGTCGTGCACGGGGGCGACAGCTGGTACAGCCGGTACGCCGCCGACTGGGGTGAGCGTCCGGGCATCGAAGCGTTCCGTCAGAACGCATTTCGGGTCCTCGCCTCCCCGAACCCCACGCAGGACACCTTCGCCAGCCTGCTCGCCCACGGGCACTTCCACCGCTTCCCCAACATCCGCATGGCGTCGATCGAGACCGGTTCCGACTGGGTCTTCCGCCTGTTCGAGAAGCTGAAGAAGTCGTGGGGGCAGACGCCGCAGATGTACGCCGAGGATCCACGGGAGACGTTCCGCCGGCACGTGTCGGTGTCGCCGTTCTACGAAGACGCGCTCGGCGAGCTCCGAGATCTGCTCGGCGCCGACCGGATCCTGATGGGCTCCGACTTTCCCCACGCCGAAGGGCTCGCCGAGCCGAGCGCCTACATCAAGGATCTGGAGAACTTCGACTTCAGCCGCTCCGACTCGAAGAGGGTCATGTACGACAACGGCGTTGCGCTGTCGAGACGCCGACCGCGCTGACGCCGGTCAGGCGCTGCTGAGCAGACCGCGGTCACGGACCAGCTGCTGGGCGACGACGACCTTGCCGAGGAACGCGTCGCTCTCCGGATCGGTCGCCAGCCAGCGGATCGCGCGTCCGATCTCGGCCGGCGTTCCCGTGTCGAAGTGGGCGGCGTACGAGCTCGCTCTGCCTACTGCCTCCATCCTCTCCGTGATCGTCAGCCCGGGGTCGACGTTGAAGGCGCGGATGCCCTGATCGCCGTACTCGACGTGGAGCAGCGGCACGATGCGACCGAACGCCGCCTTCGTCATCGCATAGCCGAGGCTCCAACCTCCCCGGCCGACCCCGCCGGCGGATCGTTGTAGGCGGCGCCGGACACCATGTCGACGACCGTGCCACCGCCGCCGGCCACCATCTCCGGCACCACGCGGCGGATCACGGCGAGGTGAGCGAACAGATTGCCCTCGAACATCGAGGTGAGATCCTGCTCGTCGAGCTCGGCGATCGGTGCCAGCGTGCCGCTGCCCTGGTAGATGGCATTGTTGACGAGGACGTCGATGCGGCCGAATCGTTCCAGCGTGGCGTCGACGGCGCCGATCACCGACGCCCGATCGAGAACGTCCATCCGCACGGCGAGCCCCGCGACGCCATGCTGCTCGACGGCGGCGACCGTGGTGTCGAGTCCGCCCGGAACAGCGATATCCGGCTCGGTGTCGACACGCCCCTCGCCGTCGACGAGCGTGCGCGCCGAGACGGCGACGTCGAATCCGGCCGCGGCGAGATCGATCGCCGCCGCCTTGCCGATCCCCCGACTCGCCCCCGTCACCAGTGCTACAGGCATCGCGGCGAGCGTATTGACCCACGCCTGGCGACTCCGAAGCGAACGGGACGAACGCTGCTCACACGCGGCGGTGCATGATGTGCAACCCGACGTAGCCGCGCTGCGGATGGAGGAAGCCCTCCGGCACCGTGCCGATGATCTCGAAGCCCAGTGACTGCCACAGCGCGACGGCGCGCGTATTGCTCTGCACCACGGCGTTGAACTGCATCGCCCGGAACCCTGCGTCGTGCGCCCACGAGAGCGCATGCTCGCCGAGCGCCCGACCGACACCGCGCCCGCTGTACGCCGGGTTGACCATGAAGCTGGCAGTGGCGATGTGAGCGCCAGGTCCCATCTGGTTGGGACCCATCTTCGCCGCCCCGAGCACCTCGCCGTCGTCGCCCACGGCGACCACCGAATGGTTCGGCGGGCCGGCCATCCACAGCAGGCGCGCCGTGTCGTCGGCGATGTCGGGCGGGTACGTGTACGTCTCGCCGGCCGCCGCGATCTCACGGAAGAACGGCCAGATCCGGCCCCAGTCGTCGTCGGTCGCTTCGCGGATCTCCACGCGGCCAGCTTGCGGGCCGGGCGGGTCCCCGTTCAACCCGGTTGAGGTCGCTCCTAGAGTTCAGCTGTGACCAGACCTCGCTTCCATCTCGCCATCCCCGTCGACGATCTCGGCGCGGCCCGGCACTTCTACGGCGTCGTCCTCGACTGCCCGCAGGGACGCAGCGACACGACATGGGTCGACTGGGACCTCTACGGCCACCAGTTGGTCACACACCTGGCGCCAACCGCCGGCGACGCAATTACCAATCCGGTCGACGATCACGACGTGCCCGTGCCCCACTTCGGCGTGTTGTTGGAGACCGACCAGTTCCATGCACTGGCGACGCGGCTGCGCGACGCGGGGACCGAGTTCGTCATCGCTCCCTATCTGCGCTTCGAGGGTCAGCCGGGCGAGCAATGGACGATGTTCGTACGCGATCCAGCGGGAAACGCCCTCGAGTTCAAGGCGTTCGCCGACGATGCCGCGGTGTTCGCACGCGGGTCCTGAGCGTCGAGTTGGGCGAGCGGGTCGCTGACCTATGATCGCCCGCGAGCCGGCGAAGGCCGCCGGCGAGGGGGTCACATGACGCGTCAGCTCCAGCGCATCGCCATCGTCAACCGCGGCGAAGCAGCGATGCGGCTGATCAACGCGGTCAGCGAGCTCCGTCAGGAAACAGGCGCGGCACTGCGCACGATCGCGCTGCACACAGCAGGCGAGCGGACCGCCATGTTCGTCCGCGAGGCCGACGAAGCGGTGTGCATCGACGAGGGCCGCCCACCCGACGCCGGGAGCGCCTACCTCGACCTCGATGCGCTGGAGGCGGCGTTGCGGGCGGCGGAGGCCGACGCCGTGTGGGTCGGCTGGGGGTTCGTCGCCGAGCGCCCCGAGTTCGCCGAGCTCTGCGCCCGGTTGGAGATCACGTTCATCGGTCCCAGCGCCGAGGTGATGCGGCGCCTCGGCGACAAGATCGGCGCCAAGCTGCTCGCCGAGCAGGCCGACGTGCCCGTCGCCCCGTGGAGCGGCGGTCCGGTGGATTCCGTCGACGACGCCCGCCATCAGGCGAGCTCGATTGGTTATCCGTTGATGATCAAGGCCACCTCCGGCGGCGGCGGGCGCGGCATCCGCCGCGTCGACGACGAGTCCCAGTTGGCGGAGGCCTTCGAGAGCGCCCGCGCGGAGGGGCAGAAGGCGTTCGGCGATGCGACCGTCTTCATGGAACGCGTCGTCACCGGGGCACGGCACGTCGAGGTGCAGATCATCGGCGACAGCCATGGCACCGTCTGGGCGGTGGGTGTGCGCGACTGCAGCATGCAGCGACGCAACCAGAAGGTGATCGAAGAGTCGCACTGCGTAGCCCTGACTCCGCAGCAGGACAGCGATCTGCGCGCCGCCGCCGTTCGCCTGGCGGGCCGGGCTGGTTACGAGAACGCCGGAACCGTGGAGTTCCTCTACCAGCCGGAGGAGCAGGTATTCGCCTTTCTCGAGGTCAACACGCGTCTTCAAGTCGAGCACCCCGTCACCGAAGCCACGACGGGCCTCGACCTCGTCAAGCTGCAACTCCACGTCGCCGGCGGTGGGCGTCTCGAGGGCGACCCTCCCCCGTCGAGTGGCTACGCCATCGAGGCTCGCCTCAACGCCGAGGATCCTCAACGGGCGTTCGCCCCGGCGCCGGGAACTGTCGAGAAACTCACGTTTCCCGTCGGCCCCGGCATCCGCGTCGACACCGGCATCGCCGAGGGGGACGAGATCCCGCCGCAGTACGACTCGATGATCGCCAAGATCATCGCCTTCGGGCGCGATCGTGACGAGGCGCGGGCGCGGCTCGCCCGGGCGCTGACGCAGACCACCGTGATCATCCGCGGTGGAACTACGAACAAGTCGTTCCTGCTCGACCTGCTCGACCGGCCGGAGGTCCGCGCCGGCGACATCGACACGGGGTGGCTCGATCGCCTCACCGCCGCCGGGGAGCACCTGCCCACCCGCAACGCAGCGATCGGGCTCATCGCCGCAGCCATCGATGCCGACTCGCTGCACGCCGCTCGCGACCGCGAGAACTTCCTCAGCTGGGCGAGCCGCGGGCGTCCACAGGCCGACGTCGACGTCGCCCACATCGTCGAGCTCCGCCATGGTGGCAACGGCTATCGCGTCGAGGTCAGGCGTATCGGTCCATCCCGCTACGAGGTGGTCCTCGACGGCCATACCGTGACCGCCGAGGTCGACCGACTTGGCGACGTGCGCAGCCGGATCAGGGTCCGCGGCCGCGCCTACACCGTTGTCTCCTCCACGCACGGCACGGATCATCTCGTCGAGGTGGACGGCGTCGCCCACCGCTACTCCCGCGACGATGCCGGCATAGTCCGCGCGCCGGCGGCGGCACTGGTGGTGGCGGTCTCCGTCGAGCCCGGCTCCGAAGTCGTCGTGGGCGACCGGTTGGCGGTCGTCGAGGCGATGAAGATGGAGATCGCCATCACCTCGCCCGTCAGCGGACGCGTGCGCGAGGTCCTCGTCGCCCGCAACGTGCAGGTCGACGCCGGAGCGCCGCTGGTGAGGATCGATGCGGCCGACTCGGGCGACGGGGTGTCGGAGGGATCGACCCGGATCGACATCGGCCCCTACGCCTCCAGCGAGGCAACCGATCCCGAGCAGCGGGCGCGTGCTCGGACGGCGACGGTCCACGCCTTCCTCCTCGGTTACGACGTCGACGCCCGCACGGCGCGGCGCCTGCTCGATTCGCTCCCGCCGCACAGCGGTCATGAGCGCCTGCTGCTCGAAACGTTCTCCGACCTTGCTGCCGTGTCACCCGAGCGGCGCGACCCCGACAGCGGCGACGAAGGGCAGGCGCGCGGCCCACGGGAGTACCTCAACGCGTTTCTCCACTCCCTCGATGCCGAGCGGGAGGGTCTGCCGGCATGGTTCGTCGAGCGCCTTCAACGGGCGCTCGCCCATTACGGGGTGACCGACCTCGAACCGTCGCCCCGGCTGGTCGACGCACTGGTGGGCATCTACCGCTCCCAGAAGCGTCGTGACGAACAGCTCCCGCTCGTCACCCGAGTGCTGGACGGATTGATGCAGAGCGCCACGCTGCTCGGCCCCACCGGCGAGCCAGACGCCGAGCTGCGGGTGACGCTCGACCGGTTGATCGAGACGACCCGGCGTCGCTATCCGGCGCTGGCCAGCCTGGCCCGCACTGTGCGTCACCGCCGTTACGACCGGCCCCACATCGTCCCGCGCGCGACGAGGTGTACGCCGAGATGAAGCAGCTCGCCGATCAGCTCGTCGGGAGCGGCGCCATCGACGATCCCGATGAGCTCGAGCCGCTGGTGTCGTGCCCGTTGCCACTCCTTCCGATCCTCGCCGAGCACAACGCGCTGGCGAACGCCACCTCGCAAGGGCCACTGCTCGACGTGCTCACACGGCGGTACTACAAGATCCGCAACCTGCGTCCATCGCGCGTCGAGCGCCTCGACGGCCGTGACGTGCTCGTCGCCGAGTACCGCCACAACGACCGCAACGTTCATGTCGTTGCGCTGCATTGCTGGCGCGACGAGATCGCCGCTGCGCTGCGCGCCGTCGCAGCGGAGGCTTCCAACTTCACACCACCCGACACCGTGGTCGTCGACATCTACGTCGCCAGCGACGCCGGCGACACGGAGCCATCCGACGAACTGTCCGCCCACGTCCTGCGCCTGCTCGCCGAAGCGGACCTGCCTGGCACGGTGCGACGTGTCGCCATCGTCGCCTACACCGTCGGTGCCGTCGTCACCCGCCGCCACGTGACGTTCCGCCGTGCCGGAGCCGGTGAGCGTCCCTATTGGATGGCAGCCGATTCGCCCGACACCGACGGCCGCCACGATCCCGCCCTGTTCGAAGAAGACGTCAAGTTCCGCGGCATCCACCCGATGATCGCCCGGCGCCTGCAGATGTGGCGCCTCTCCAACTTCGAGATCAGCCGCCTCGACCGATCCGACGAGATCCATCTCTTCGACTGCGTCGCCCGCGACAACCCGTCGGACCAACGGCTCGTGGTGGTCGCCGAGGTGCGCGATCTCACGCCGGTGCGCGACGCCCACGGACGGGTGACGGCGCTCCCCGAGGTCGAGCACGTGCTCGTCGGATGTCTCGACGCGCTGCGCGGCGAGCTCGCCCGGCGTCCCGACGCCGATCGCCTCCAGTGGAATCGCATCCTCCTCTACCTCTGGCCGATCGCCGACCTGCCCCTCGACGAGATGACCGACGTGGCGCGCCGGCTCGCTCCCCTCACCGAAGGGTTGGGGCTGGAACAGGTCGTCGTCAGTGGTCGACTCGCCGACCCCAACGGGGAGGAGGCGATCGAGGCCGTGGTACGGCTCGGCTACGACCCGGGCCAGGGTCTCACCGTCCGCGTCACCGAGCCACCGCACGAGCCGATGCAGCCGCTCAGCGACTACGACCGCAAGCGTCTGCAGACCCGGCGACGCGGTCTCGTCTACCCCTACGAGCTCGTCCCGCTGTTGAAGCGGCGGAAGGGCACGTTCGTCGAGTACGACCTCGACGAATCGGGCACGCTCGATCCTGTCGACCGGCCGTCGGGGAGCAACCGGACGGGGATCGTCGCCGGGCTCGTCACCACGCCCACGGACCGCTATCCGGAAGGGATGCGACGCGTTGCCCTGCTCGGAGACCCGACGAAGGCGATGGGCTCGATCACCGAGGCCGAGTGCCGCCGCGTGCTCGCTGCGATCGATCTCGCTGCGGAGCTCGACGTGCCGATCGAATGGTTCGCCCTCTCCGCCGGTGCGAAGATCGCCATGGACAGCGGCAGCGAGAACCTCGACTGGGTCGCCCGTGTCCTCCGTCGCCTTGTCGAGCACACGCAACAGGGTGGCGAGGTGAACGTGGTCGTCGCCGGCATCAACGTCGGCGCCCAGCCGTATTGGAACGCAGAGGCGACCATGTTGATGCATACGCGTGGCATCCTCGTGATGACTCCCGACAGTGCGATGGTGCTCACCGGAAAGCAGGCGATCGACTACTCGGGAGGCGTCTCCGCCGAGGACAACCTCGGCATCGGTGGATACGGCCGGATCATGGGGCCCAACGGCGAGGCGCAGTACTGGGCGCCGAGCCTCGCCGCTGCGTGCGGGATCCTCTTCGATCACTACGAGCTCACGTATCGCGCGCCGGGTGAGCGATGGCCCCGCCCGGCTCGCAGCGTCGATCCTGTCGATCGCGACGTGCGCCTCGCCGACCATCAGGTCGACGGCGTCGACTTCACGTCCGTGGGAGACATCTTCTCCGCCGACGCCAACCCTGACCGCAAGAAGCCGTTCGACATCCGCACGTTGATGTCTGCCACGATCGACAACGATCACGCCCCTCTCGAGCGATGGCCGGAGATGGCCGACGCCGAGACCGCCGTGATCTACGAAGCGCGTCTCGGTGGGCACGGCGTGACGATGATCGGCATCGAGTCGCGGCCGCTGCCGCGACACGGATCGACGCCCGCCGACGGTCCGTCGCAATGGTCCGCTGGAACACTGTTCCCGCTGTCCTCGAAGAAGGTCGCGCGGGCGATCAACGCGGCCAGCGGCTGCCGTCCGGTGGTCGTCCTGGCCAACCTGTCCGGCTTCGACGGCTCCCCGGAATCGTTGCGCCGGCTGCAGCTCGAGTACGGCGCCGAGATCGGCCGGGCGATCGTCAACTTCGACGGACCGTTCGTGCTGTGCGTCGTCTCCAGGTACCACGGCGGTGCCTTCGTCGTGTTCTCCTCGACACTCAACGACGACATGGAGGTGATCGCCGTCGAGGGCTCGTTCGCCTCGGTGATCGGCGGTGCGCCAGCGGCCGCCGTGGTGTTCACCCGTGAGGTCGACGAGCGAACGCGAGCCGACGATCGGATCCGCACGCTCGAGGCCGCCCTCGACGATGCGCCTGACGACGAGGTGGTCCGTCGCCGAGCCGAGCTCGACGAGCAACGCGACCACGTCCGCACGGAGAAACTCGGTGACGTTGCCGCCGAGTTCGACGCCGTGCACAGCGTGGAACGGGCGCAGGCAGTCGGCTCGGTGCACCGCATCATCGCTGCCGCCGACCTGCGACCGGAGCTGATCGCCGCCGTCGCGCGGGGCATGGCGCGCGTCGAGGCACGACGACCGTGACCTGGCTGCGTACTGACCTGGCACGGCGGAAGGAGTAAGGTCGGATCCACGGCCGAATTCGGGGGGCCGGCAACAGAGAGGGCACGGGGCATGCGGGCACATGCGGGCTTCAATCGTCGTCTGCGCGCGAGCGTGGGCGCGGTCGCCGCCATCGTCACGGTGATCATCACGCCGATCTCGGAGGTGGCATTTCCAAGCGCACAGGCGCGTCCCAAACCGTTCGACTCGAACGGCAAGGACGACAGCTATGCGATCGCCATGAGCCGGGCACAAGGTCCACTGATCTCCGGTTCGGCGAACAGCAGGACACTCGGCGCGGCCGCGGTGGACGGCGATCCGGTGCGAGGGACATTCGGCCCGCAGGTCGCCTGGCCGATCATGCCGATCCACGCGGTGCTGATGCCCGACGGTCGGGTCATGTCGTATGGCACCGACCGCGCCGGTATCCAGACCGCCTTCTACGACTACGACGTGTGGGATCCGCGCCCTCGGCACGCACCAGACGCTTCCCAACGGGAGCGCTACCGACATCTTCTGCAGCTCGCAGTTGGTACTCCTCAACGGAGACGTCGAGATGTACGGGGGCGACAACCTGCCCGCCGAGACGAACACCCAGAACCGCGACGTCACCCAGTACCGGCCTGCGACGAACAGCCTCGTGCGCACGGCGCAGCTCAACCGACTGCGGTGGTACTCGACCGCCACCCAGCTGCCGAACGCCGAGGTCTACATCCAGGGTGGTTCCGGCGGTGCCGACCTCCCCGAGGTACGCCAGAACGACGGGCAGTTCCGGCTGTTGACCGGCGCCTCCACGTCGAACCTGTCCAGCGGCTATCCGAAGAACTACGTCGCACCTGACGGCAAGGTGTTCGGACTGGCCAACAACCAGATGTATCGCGTCGACCCGGCAGGAGCCGGATCGATCACGTCACTCGGCACGTTCCCCACCGACAACGTCGGTGGCACGTCGACATCGGTGATGTTCCGGCCGGGGCAAATCCTCCAGGTCGGAGGTGGCAACGCCAATGCGGCCAGCACGCGAGCGAGCATCGTCGACATCAACGGTGCGACACCTCAGGTGACAGCCCTGCCGGACGCTCAGTTCGGGCGGCATTGGGGCAACGCCTCCGTGATGGCCGATGGTCGGGTCCTCGTGTCGGGCGGCAGCGCGGTAAACAATGCCGGAACAGGCGTCGCCTACACCGCGGAGATCTTCAACCCGGCGACGAACACGTGGTCGACCGCGGACACCGCAACGCGGATGCGCTTGTACCACTCGACGTCGCTGCTGATGCCCGATGCGACGGTGATCACCATGGGCGGCGGCACACCCGGCCCGGAGACGAACCTCAACGCCGAGATCTACTACCCGTCGTATCTCTTCA
This sequence comes from uncultured Acidimicrobiia bacterium, assembly GCA_963830025.1. Taxonomy (GTDB): domain Bacteria; phylum Actinomycetota; class Acidimicrobiia; order Acidimicrobiales; family Ilumatobacteraceae; genus CAWHLC01. The sequence continues at coordinate 129,919 of CAWHLC010000013.1, read as the reverse complement.
AGGCCGACGGCACGCCGGCAACCCAGCCCAGCATCGACTTCGTCGCCAACGCCGCCGACCCGGCGACGAACCTCGCCATCACGACCCCTGATGCGGCGGCGGTGTCGCGGGTGACGCTGGTGAAGGTCGGATCGGTGACGCACTCCTTCGACATGGACCAGCGTTTCCTCGAGCTGCCGTTCACCAAGTCCGGGAGCACGGTCACAGCAAGCTTGCCTGCCAACGTCAACGAAACGCCACCGGGCTTCTACATGGTGTTCGTGATCAACGCTGCCGGCGTCCCGTCGCAGGCGAAGATCGTCAACATCCGCGTCGCACCGGCAGCACCGCCGCCGCCTCCGCCACCTCCTCCACCGACGAACGTGGTGGTCAACGGGAGCTTCGAGACGAACTCGGTGCCGAACGGTGGACGCGCGGTCGTGAGCGACCTGTCCGGATGGAGCAATCCGGGCTCGGGTGTCGAGGTGTGGCGCGGGTATCAGGGCTACCTCGCCGCCGACGGCGCCTCGCTCGTCGAGGTCGACGCTGACGGCAGTCGTTCGAACCGCGTCGAGCAAGTGATCCCCACGACCGTCGGACGGACGTACACGCTCTCGTTCGCACATTCGCCGCGTCCGGGAGTGAGCTCGACGAGCAACCGCTTCGACGTCTATTGGAACAACACTCGCGTCGCACGCATCAACCGCAACGGAAAGGGACTCGCCCAGACGTCATGGCAGACGATGACGTTCACCGTCACGGGCACGGGCAACGACCGCCTCTCCTTCCGGGAATCGGATATCGACGACCGCGGTGGCCTGATCGACAACGTTCGCCTCGTCGGAACCTGAACGGGGGCGATACGAAGGGTCGGCACCATCACGAAAGGAGGGGCCGTGCCGGACCTTCTCGAGCTCTCGTCGCGGATCATCGACGAGGGCGATCTGACGACGCCTTCGAACCGCATCACGAACATCCTGTCCGAGGTCGACGACGGGCTCGCCGTCGTGGAGAGCTTCTCCCATTCGTGGGCACTCGACACGGGTGACGGCCTGGTCGTCGTCGACGCCAGCGGCGTGCTCACCGGGGAGGGCGTGGTCGCTGCGCTCCGCGGCTGGCGCGCCGATCCCGTGCACACGCTCATCTACACGCACGGGCACGTCGACCACGTCGGTGGCAGCGGCGCCCTCGTTGCCGACGGCGATCGCCGCGGCCACCAGAAGCCGGAGGTGGTCGGGCACGCCAACGTGCCGGCGCGCTTCGATCGCTACGACCTGACCAACGGCTTCAACCTCGTCATCAACGCCCGCCAGTTCGCACCGGCGCGAGGCATCGAGGGACTCGGCATCGGCGGCACCGAGACTCGCTTCTTGCCGACCGACACCGCGCACTGCACGACCACCTACGAACACGAACTCGACCTGCGCGTCGGCGACACGGCGATGGAGCTCCACCACGGCAAAGGCGAGACCGACGACCACACGTGGATCTGGATACCCGGAGCGCAAAGCGGTTCTCGTCGGTGACTTCGTCACGTGGGTGTTCCCCAACGCCGGCAACCCGCAGAAGGTTCAGCGCTTTCCCGCCGAATGGGCCACGACGCTACGCGCGCATCGCCTCCCTCCGACCCGAGCTCCTACTGCCCGCCCACGGCCTGCCGATCGCCGGCGGCGAGCGGATCACGGCCGTGCTCGACAACATCGCCGCTGCGCTGGAGGCGCTGGTCGACGGCGTGCTCGACATGATGAACGCCGGCCGGTCGCTGGACGAGATCGTGCACACGGTGCGGGTGCCCGAACATCTGGCCGGTCTGCCCTACCTCCAGCCCGTCTACGACGAGCCCGAGTTCGTCGTGCGCAACATCTGGCGTCAGTACGGCGGCTGGTGGGACGGGAACCCGGCACGGCTGAAACCGCCCGCAGATGAGGTTCTCGCCCGCGAGGTAGCCGCCCTCGCCGGAGGTACCAGCGCCCTCGTCGAACGGGCTCGCGCCGTGGCAGAAGCCGGCGACCTACGCCTCGCCTGCCAGCTGGTGGAGTGGGCGGCGGCCGCCGCGCCGGACGACCTCGCCGCCCAGAACTGCGCATGCCGAGATCTACACGTTGCGACGACACGACGAGCGTTCATTGATGGCGCAGGGTGTGTATGGCGAGGCAGCGCGCCAGTCCCAGCCACCCGCCTGACCCGCCGCCGCCCGAGGGTCCTGGCGAGCTCTCGGGTGGTGTAGAGACCGTCCGGACGAGCCTCAGTAGGCTTGGCCCCATGCGTCGGACACGGGGCCGGCCGTGACCGAGCCGCCGGAAGTCGGCCTGGAAGGGCGGCAGCGGCGACCGCACAGGCATGCGAGAGCGGCTCGCATCTGCGCGCTCGCCATCGGCCTCGCCTCCGCGGCCGCGATCGCCACCGCCGCCTCGGGCGGTCGCGGTGACGACGATGACGACGAGGAGACGGGTTGGATCCGCACGCCTGATACGCAACTCCCCGAGCTGATCACGCCCCCGTCGTACGACCGCGCCGGACTCGATCCGGCGTCATACATGGCCGACGTGTTGCGCCCCGTCCGCGGCGAAACGACGCCGCCGACCGACGCAGACCGAGGCGGCTCGGCGCGGACCACGACGACCTCGACGACTACCGCCACAGCCGACGAACCGTTGGTCGTGGCGCGGCCGATCCCGGAAGATCCGCCGCCTGTGGAACCCGAGCCGGGTGTGCCCGCCCCGCCGTGGGCAGCGTCGACGCGACCCACTCCGGAGGGATTCATCGCCACCGATCTCGGCTGCGCCGCCGACACGACCGCTCCGGCGCTGGATGCGTTCTTCCGCGAGCGGATGGGTCCCGTCATCGGCCATGACTACCAGCACGTCTACCCGCTCGGCGACGATCGTTACCTGTGGCTGTTCCAGGACACGTTCGTCGACCATCCTGGTGTCGCCTCCCGCCTCGACCAGGCGTCGTTCGTGCACAACTCGGCGATGGTCCAAGACGGCACGTGCTTCACCCTGTACCACCGCGGCTCACCCGACGCGCCCGAGTCGTTCGAACCAGGCACGGGTGAGTCGCGGCTGCAGCAGTGGTTCTGGCCACTCGGCGGCGAGCTCGAGGACGGCAGGTTGTATGTGTTCTGGGCGGAGATGGTGAAGGATCCTGATCCGCCCCCGGGCGACGGTCTCGGCTGGCATCCCGTGCGCACCTGGCTGGCGACGTACGACGCAGAGACGCTCGGCGCGGCTCGGGTTCCAGCTCGCTCGCAACTCGGGCGTCACTCCCATCTACGGATACGCGGTGGCCAGCGACGACGACCACACCTACCTGTTCGGCAACACGTTCGACCAGAACCTGTCGCGCGACGGCGGATTCTGGTCGCCGCGCAAGCCGATGACGAAGATGTGGCTCGCCCGTGTGCCGCGAGGTGAGCTGACCGCTGCGCTCGAATACCGCACCGACAACGGATGGAGCACCGACCCGTTCGACGCCGCGCCGATCGTCGATCGGTACACCATCGAGAACCCGATGCAGCCCCGGTATCTCGACGGGCACTGGGTGGCGGCGACGAAGATCGACGGCTACTGGGCGGCCGCCCACGAGCTCGCCATCGACGTGGCCAATGATCCGTGGGGTCCGTGGACGACGGTCGGTCGTCACCGCGTGTACGCCCGTGACAGCGACGAGATCATGAACCTGTACCACGCCCATCTGATGCCGTGGCTCTCGAACGGGTCACTCGTCGTGAGCCTGTCGCAGAACGCCCGCGACATGTACCGCGACGCATGGCCGCAGCCGTCGCGGTACCGGCTGCAGTTCGTCACCGAGACGCTCGTCGCCGCGCCAAACCCTGACACCACGACCACGTCGACATCGACGACGACACCGACCACGGCACCGCGGACGACGACGACCACCACCACGACACCGCGCCGACGACACGACGACCACGACGACGACGACCTCACCGCGTCCCACGACGACGACCACCACGGATCCGCGCACGACCACCACGAGCACGACGACCACCACCAGGCCGCCGCGCCCGACGACCACGACGACGACCACGACCGAACCCCCCTGCTCACCGACGACCACCACGACGACGACCACGAGCACGACGGTGCCCGGCGCCACGACCACGACGACGACCACCACGACGACCACGACGACCACGACGACGGTGCCTGGCGGCACGACCACGACTGCGTCGACATCCTCGACCACGACGACGTCGACGCTGCCGCCCTGTCCATGAGCGCCCCGAGCGCCTGATGACGCCGGTGCTCGACGGTCACCGGCTCAACCGAGCACTGACAGCGCACGGTACGTTACGGCCCATGCAGATCGAAACCCGTCAAGGACCGGCCTTCGCCGTCGCCCGGCTCAAGCTCACCGGGAACGAGACCGTCCGCGTCGAAGGTGGCGGCATGATGTCCATGTCGTCCGGCGTCGTCCTCACATCGAAGGCGGAGGGCGGGATCATGAAGTCGCTGAAGCGAGCGGCGCTGGGCGGAGAGAGCTTCTTCATCTCGAAGTACACGGCGCCATCGGAAGGAGGCTTCGTCGACGTGGCCGCCCGGCTGCCCGGTGACGTCTCCGCGTACGAAGTGTCGAACGGACGCGCCCTGTTCGTGTCGAAGGGGGCGTGGCTCGCCAGCGAGACCGGCGTCGAGCTCGACACCCAATGGGGTGGGTTCAAGAACATGTTCGGCAGCGAGGGTGGCTTCGTCTTGCGAGCCGAGGGACAGGGCAGAGTGGTGTTCGCCTGCTACGGCGCGCTCGAGGTGTGGAACCTCGACGCCGGCCAGACACTCACGCTCGACACGGGTCACATGGTCGCCTACGAGGAGTCGGTGCAGATGCAGCTGCGTAAGGCATCGGGCGGCGTCGTCAACAGCTTCGTCAGCGGCGAGGGCTTGGTGTTCGAGTTCACCGGTCCCGGCAAGTTGTGGTCGCAGACACGCAACCCGAACGAGTTCCTCGGATGGATCACGGCCACGATCGGCTCCGGCAGTAGCAACCCCACTGCGTCCGGGGCATTGGGCGGTCTGTTCGGACGCAGCTGATCTGCGCCGGCGGGGTCAGAGCGGCATCGCCACGCCGCCGTTGATGCGCAACACCTGGCCCGTGACGAACCGCGACGCGTCGCACGCCAGGTACGCCACGGCCTCGGCGACGTCGTCGGGCTGGCCGATCATCCCGAGTGGCGAACGAGCGATCATCGGAGCGTGAACGGCGGCCCTCCGGTCGTCGTCGAGCGTGCCGTCGGCCCGCGTGAAGTGGCGCGCCGTCATCGGCGTCTCGATGAACCCGGGAGCGACGGCGTTGACGCGGACGCCGGATGGGCCGACCTCGGCAGCGAGCGTGCGGGTGAGCTGAGCAACTGCTGCCTTGGCCGTGGCGTAGCACACGAGGCCCGGCGACGGATCGTCGATCGCGGCCGACGCCATGTTGACGATCGAACCCGACCGCTGCTCGACCATCGGGCGTGCGGCCGCCTGGCACCCGAAGAACACACCCTTGAAGTTGACGGCCCACACCGCATCGAGATCCGCCTCGGCAGTGTCGATCACCGATCCGTTGCGGATGATGCCGGCGACGTTGACCATCACGTCGAGCCGGCCGCGCGCGGCGAACACGTCGGACAGCGTCGCCGATCGGGTGCGGTCAGCGACAGTCCACCGTGAAGGCTCCACTGCGGCCGGCGTGGACGGCGGCGATCTCCTCCGCTGTCGTCGCAGCGGCGGCGCCGTCGATGTCGAGACACGCCACGTACGCTCCGGCGGCGGCGAGGCGGGCGGCATGCGGCGCCGATCCCGCTTCCGGCGCCGGTGACGACCGCCGTGCGACCGGCGAGCGATGCGTCGATGGTCATCGTCGCCGTCCGTCGGGCATCACGCCGCCGAGGTGCTTGGTGACCCGGCGGGCGGCGCCCACCAACGACTCGGCGAGCTCGACCACACGCCCGCCGGCAGCTCGTCGGGTAGGTCGAACAACGAGACCGCCATCGCCGCTCGTCCCCGCTCGTCGAACACGGGCGCGGCGATGACGCTGACCCGATAGTCGTGATCGGGTTCGAGGTCGAACAGCACGTACTCCCCCTGGTCGAGATCGGAGACGAGGTCCGCCGGCGCGGTGCCGTCACTGATCGCCTGCCCGAGCAGCCGCCGCGCCGGCGACTCGAGGGAGACGAAGTAGCCCCGCCGGCGGACGACGTCGATCGCGTCGCGATGCCGTTCCAGGTCGTGCTCGTCGACGTCGGGACGATGATGACGGAGCCATCGGTCGACCCGATCCGGCTCGGACCAGGCGAGGAACACGGTGCCCGAGCGGCGGGGCGAACGGCAGGCGTTGCCCGGCCGCACGGCGGTGCCGAACGGCCGCTCGTCACCGAACACGGCGAGCATCACGATCTCCTCGCCGACCACGATGGTGGCGACGACACGCGGGCACCGGTCGGCACGGCGAGTTGTTCCATGTCGGCGTGGGCAGCGGCAGGCAGGACCTGCCGCTGGCGGCCGATCTCGTCGGCGACTGTGACGAGCCCGGCGCCGATGCTGTACGTCTTCGCACCGGGGTCGCGCCAGAGCCAGCCGTGCTCGCAGAGCGCCCCGAGCAGGCCATGAGCCGTCGCCTTCGACATGTCCGTCCGGCGGCACAGCTCCGACAGGGTGAAGCGCTGGTTGGGGTGCTCGGCGAGCAGACGTACGACCGCGACCGTGCGGTCGGCAGCCGGGACCGCGCTCATAGACGCTGCCCTCGATCGAGCCGCTGCGCGGCGCGACGACTGGCCCGATCACGTCCGCCAGCTTCTCGTGCCCCCGGTCACCCGGGTGCACACCATCGGTGAGGTCGCCGGCCTCGAGGATCGGTGCACCTTCCACGAGCGTCAACGCCGGGTCGTGCCCTGCCGGCCGGTACCACGTTTCCTCGATCGCCGCTCGGATCGCGTCCAGCGTGGCGCCGAGGACATTCGGCGTGGTCTCCGCGTCGGGACGGATGACCGGTGACACGGCAACGATCGGCGTCGCCGGATGGGCACCGCGGACGACATCGAGGAAGGCGTGATATCCGGCGACGATCTGGTCGATGCTGTGCGGCGTGCGGATCCAGCAGTTCGTGCCATGGCTGAGCGAGATCACGTCGGCGCGAGCGAGGCGACGTGACCGGCCGACACGATCTCGCCGCGGGCGGCGCCGGCGTACCCGAGGTTGACGACGTCGAGGCCGAGCCGCCGGGAAGCGATCGACGGGCCACGAACGAGCCGGCTCCGATGCGGCCCATCCCTCGGCGATCGAGTCGCCGTAGCACACCCACCGAGGACCGGCCGGAGAGACGTCGCGGTGCCTCCACGGGCGCGGACTGCGATGCAGCCGCGGGCGCATCCCCTCCGGCAGGTACACGATCACGTGCCGCGCGCCGGCTGGGAGGGCGAGCTGCGCGCTGTGCGTCCCCGGCACGGCAGCCACGGCGGCGACGGGCGCGCCGTCCGCCCACACGGCGAACGTCGTGCCGGCGCCGTCGCCGCGATATCCGAGGTCGTCGGTGGTCGTCATGTAATCGATCTCCAACGATTCGACGCCGTCGACTTCAGCTCGAGGCGAACAGCGGCGGGAACTGCCGCCATCGCCCACGTGTCGATCGGTAGCCGGTCGAAGTCGGCCGGGTCCGCGCGGGGGTAGGCATGTCGTCGGTGCCCGCCCACGGGGCGCCGCGGAGCACGCCCGGCACGTCGAGGAGGTCGCCCGTCGTCGCCATCGTCACCCTCACCCATTGGCGACCTCCGGCATCGGATAACCGAACTTCGCCGACACGCCGCCGTCGACGATCAGGGTCTGACCGGTGATGTAGCCGGCCAGATCGCTGCTGAGGAACAGCAGCGCGGCGGCGATGTCGGCGGGAAGCGCGACCCGCCGGAGCGGCGCGTTGGCTCGACGTTCGTGGCGTGGCCTTCCTCACCGAGGAAGGCGGAGACACGCGGCGTCCACACGACACCGGGTGCGACGGCGTTGACGCGGATGCCGTGCGGTCCGAGCTCTACCGCTGCCGAGCGAACGAGCGCCATCAGCGCCGCCTTGAACGCACCGTACGACGAGTGCAGCGGCGCACCGGCGATACCTGATACCGATGCGACGAAGGCGAGCGACCCGCCGCCGTCTGCGCGCCATCACCCTGCCGAAGCGCTGCATCGTCAGCCAGGCGTGGCGGAGCACGATGTCGTGCTCCCATTCCCAGAGCTCGTCGCGTGGTGTCGAGCAGGGACGAGTACTGCGCCATGCCGACGATGTCGACGGCGCCGTGGATGCGCCCGCCGAGCGCGTCGCGGACGCTTCGTCGACCAGACGCTCCACCTCGGCACGCTGGGTGATGTCGCCCACCCACGGCGTGCCGTTCGCACCGAGCTCGTCGGCCACGGCCGTGGCCAGATCGGCTTCGCGATCGACGGTGACCACGCCGGCGCCCATCTGCGCCAGTGCGTGTGCGGCCTGACGGCCGATGCCCTGGCCCGCCCCGAGCACCACGAACCCGCGGCCGTCGAGGCGAAGCAGCGATGCGTAGTCCGGTACGGCGATGTTGTCGGGCAACGACTCGCTCATTGCCCGGCCTCACGACGTCGTGACCCGCGCCGGGCGTCGACCTCGCGGCGGCGCAACTCGGGGATCAGCTCGGTGCCCACCAGTTCGATCGTGCTGCATGATCGACTCGTGGGAGAGATGGCCGAACTGGACGTAGCAGATCAGCTGGTCGACGCCGAGCGCCTCGTAGTGCAGCATCTTCTTGAGGCACTGCTCCGGGTCGCCGACGATGATCATGTCGGCGTCGGAGAACTCGTGCGGATCGAAGTCGTCCTCCATCTGCCGCTTCAGCAGCGGAAAGATGACGTCCTGCTCCGCCTTGCTCAGGTGGGGTAGTTCCCACTGGATGGTGAACTCGGCGAGGTTCTTGTACCACCACCACACGCTGTCCCAGATCCCGTTGGCCTCGCACTGCTCCATCGTGTCCGCGCAGTGCACGAGCGTGTAGGCGGCGACCCGTTGTTGACGACACGGGTGAGCGGCTGCGGATCAGCGATCGCCACCCGGTATGCCTCGATCTGCTGGGCCATCAGCTCGAGCGGCTGCATGATCGAGAACGACAGCAGACCGAGCCCGGCCCGACCGGCGATCTCGGCGCTGCCAGCCGACGTGGCAGCCATCCATGCGGGAGGGTGCGGGTCCTGCACCGGCTTGGGCGTGATCATGCGGCGGGGGAACGTGAGGTGTTCGCTGTCCCACTCGAAGTATTCGTCCTCCCACATCGCCACGATCGAGCGGATGGCGTCGGCGGCCTGCTCGCGCGACTTCTCCCGGTCGACACCGAACGCCGTCTGCTCCATGGGCGTCGAGCGACCGGTACCCCACTCGACGCGTCCGCCGGAGAGGATGTCCGCGGTCGCCACCTTCTCGGCGACGCGCATCGGGGGCGTGAACGCGTGCGGGAGCAGCGTGACGCCGAAGCCGAGCCGGATCTGCTCGGTCACCTGGCTCAGCGCACCGATCAACACCTCCGGAGCGGGACAATGGGAGCGGCCCTCGCGGAAGTGGTGCTCGACGTGCCACGACGTGTGGAAGCCGAGTCGAGTCGGCGAGACGGATCTGCTCGACGGCCTCGCGATAGGCGCGCTGCTCGGCGGCTCGCTGCCCCCACGGATGGGGTTGATCCCACGGCTTGGGTACGTCGATCTCGTACAGCAGATCGAGCTTCATCACCTACTCCTATGTTCGAAATGTCGAACACATCGTTTGATGTGATGAACACCGTAGAGAGCCGAACCCGCTCCTGTCAACGGTCGCGCGGCGAGCGGCGGCTCATGCCGTGCGCGGGGGCGGCAGGACGACGTCGCCGGCGAGGACACCGTCGTCGAAGCGCAACGAGATGTGGTTGCGTCGGGCGAGCCGCGCGGCCGCCGAGTTCAGCGCCAGCAACGTGACGCCGAGATGGGTGATGCCGCGGGCGCGAGCGTCGCGAGTGGCGAGCCGGGTGAGGTGATGGCCGATCTCGTGATGCTGGTAGTCATCGGCGACGACGACGGCAAGGTCTCCTGTCCCCGGCCGGCTCCGGTAGCTGGAGACGCGGGCGTCGGCGATGCAGACGTCGCCGGCGAAGGCGAGCCATACGATTCCGCCGTCGAGGTCGGTGAGGTAGCGCAGCTGGGCGCTCGTGAGACGAGGTACGGGCTGGAAGAAGCGGCGGTACTTCGACTCGCTGGACAAACCTTCGTAGAGGCGGACGATCGCCGCTTCGTCGCCGGCCTGGGCGCGGCGGGCGACGCACGGTCCGCCCATCCGCCAGTTCGATCACGACCGGTGCGGCTGCATCGCTCGACCGGTGCACGTACGACTCGCTCATCGCAGCTCCTCTCGACGTGACGACTAGACCAGTTGTCATAGTAACTAGACCAGTCGTCATAGTGATAGACTCTGCGAGCGTGAAAGGCGACACGCGGTCCCGCATGCTGGAAACCACGGCGACGCTGCTGCGGCGGCAGGGCTACCACGGCACGGGCCTCAACCAGATCGTCGCCGAGGCGGATGCTCCGAAGGGATCGATGTACTTCCACTTTCCCGGCGGCAAGGAGCAACTCGCCGCGGAGGCCGTGCTCGCCGAGGCGGAGCGGATCGACGCCTACCTCGGCCCGCCACCAGGCGGCGACCGCGACCGAGTCCGTCGACGCCTACGTCGCCGCCGCCGCTCGCTGGCTGGAGCGCAGCGGCTACGTCGACGGCTGCCCGATCGCCACGATCGCACTCGAGCTCGCCGCCGGCTCGGATCGAGTCGGGGCGGCGTGCAAGGACGCCCTCGAGTTGCTCACCCGCCGTGTAGCCGGCTGGATCGAGGCAGATGGGCACGACGCCCGACGTCGCCCACGAGCGTGCAGCGATGTTCTATGCGACGTACGAAGGAGCGCTGATGTTCGCCCGGGTGAGTCGGTCCACCGCACCGCTCGAACAACTCCGCAGGGCGCTCCCCTACCTGTTGCCGTCGCCCGCATCGACGCCGGCGTGAATGACGAGCATCGACGCGACGCCGACGGCGGCAGCAACACAGCTCCATGCACCGACACAGGCGAACGTCTCCTCGGCGAGGCTCAGTTCCTCGTGGAAGCGGTAGTTGTAGTCGTCGCTGCGGCTGAACATGTCGATCGCTTCCGACGCGGCGAGGAGGGCGAGGCCGGCGAGCAGCATCCGCCTGCCGCGCACGCCGAGCAGCACCGGCCGCAGTCGGTAGGCGACCGCGGCAAAGGCAGCCCAGTAGACGACGTGCGCCGTCTTCTCCCCACCGGGAATCTCGTCGTGGAGGCGGAGCACGTTGTCGAAGGCGAGCACACCGAACAGCAACGCCGTCCCGAGCCAGGTCAGGTTGAGCATCGCCCGGTCGGACGGCGTCACGAGGGCGAGTAGCAATCCGAGCACCGCCACGCAGCTGAACCCCATCGTCGTGACGACACTGACGATCCCCGGATGTCCGACATCGGCCTGCTGGAAGAAGTAGAAGAGCACGTTGTCGCGCCGGCTTCTCCCGAAGTGGGCCGCCGCCGCGCACAGCAGCGCCGCCGCCGAGGGGAGGATGAAGGCGACCGCCGCGTACCACACGTCCACTCGTTGCGGATGCACGGCGCTCGGGCGCGTCGACCAAGATGCTTGTGAGGTCCCACCGCTCACCTCACCAGTCTGGCCCAAATCGGCGGCGGGTGCTGCCGGCGTGGTCGAAGCACCCCTCGACGTCCCGCCTGAGCGAATCGCCGGTCGGCCGGCGACGGCACTCCCATAGAGTTCCCGACGTGCCGGCACCCCGCCTCGATACGTCGGCGATCGCCCGGCGGCACGGACTGGCGCTGCGCCTCACGTTCCTGTACGTCGGGCTCGTGCTGTTCGGCGTCAGCTTGGCGATGCTGGTCCGCGCCGACATCGGTCTCCCGCCGTGGGACGTCCTCCACCAGGGCATCGCCGAGCGCGTCGACCTCGCCCTCGGCACGGTGGTCATCATCGTCAGCATGGTGGTGCTGTTGCTGTGGATCCCACTGCGGCAGCGCCCTGGCCTCGGCACGATCAGCAACGCCATCGTCGTCGGCCTCGCCCTCGACGCCGCACTCGCCGCAGTGGACGAGATCGAGAGCATGCCGGTACGGCTGTCGCTGCTCGCCGGAGGCATCCTCGTCAACAGCGCGGCGACAGGGATGTACATCGGCGCCGCGTTCGGCCCGGGGCCGCGCGACGGCCTGATGACGGGGCTCGCTTCTCGCGGCCGGTCGGTGCGGGTGGTGCGCACCGGTATCGAGCTCGCGGTGTTGGTGGTGGGAATCGTGCTCGGTGGCTCGGCGGGTGTCGGCACGATCGCCTTCGCCTTCGCCATCGGCCCGCTCGTCCACTACTTCCTGCCGCTGTTCGGCGTGCACGAACACCGACCGGAGGTGGGCGAGGTGACCACCGTCGCCGCCACCGAGTGACGGCGGCACCAGCTAGAGGTGAGTGACGGTCGCCTCGCCGGCGACGACCTCGGTGACGAGCGCGACCAATCGGTTGACGCCGGGTCGCTCGGACGCGGCGTGCCCCGGGTCGACGATGGACAGCCCACGATCGGTGGCGGTGACCATGCGGTGATGGGAGATGTCGCCACTCACGAGAACGTCGCAGCCGGCCGCGACGGCAGGGCCGATGCGCGACTCCCCGGCGCCAGGGGACACCGCCACCCGGCGCGGAGTCACGCCCTCGACCTCGGCCAGGCGCAGGCCGTCGGGCTGGAACTGCTCGACGACGAGGGACAGCAGATCGTCCCATGTGCCGGCGAACGTGCCGACCCGACCGCCGGCGACGTGGTTCGACTCCGTGGGGTACACGTCGAACGCCGGCTCCTCGTACGGATGCGCGGCGAGCAGTGCGTCGACGACGCGATCGAGGCGGGACCGGGATGCGATCATCTCGACGCGCACCTCCCGCTCGGCGTTCGCTGTTCCCGCCTCTCCCAGAGTTGGATGCCCGTCGTCCGGAGCAACGAAACGACCCGTCCCGTCGACGGTGAACGCACATCCCTCGTAGTCGCCGATCTGGCCCGCACCGGCGGCTGACAACACATCGATCAACGCGGCAACCTCCGCCGAGGGCAAAAACGTCACGACCTTGACGGTGTCCGGTGACGCTGATGCGGCGAAGCCGGTGACGTCGGTGAGCCCGAGCGCGTCGGCCATCGCGTCGGCCATCCCACCTGGCATTGCGTCGAAGTCGCTGTGCGTGACGAGCACGGCAGTGTTCGCCTGCAGGAGGCGCACGGCGCGCCCCGACGGGCTGCGGTCAGGGAGCAGCCGCGGCGCCGGCCGGAACAGTAGAGGGTGGTAGGTCACCACCAAGTCGACCGGAGCTTCTTCGATCGTGCGCACGACTGCTTCGGTCACCTCGTGAACGACTGCGATCGATCGCACCAGAGCCTGCGAATCGCCGACCTGCAGGCCGACTGCATCCCAGTCGCCGGCTCGTTCGGGATGCGTGCGCCGGGCGAGGCGAGCGACGACATCGGCGACGAGCATGCGGCGATCGTACGTGCCGGGCGTCAGCCCGACGCGGCGTGGTTGCGGTGGGCGAGGAACGCCTCGCCTCGTGGTGACAGCCGGTAGCCGACCTCGAGGCTGATCGTGAGGCCGAGTGCCTTGAGCTTGCGGACGTCGGCCTTGAAGTCGAGGCGCTCGCGCCCGACGGTGTCGGCGAGATCACCGGCGCGAACGCCAGGATGTTGCTCGATCAGTGCCAACGTCGCCGCCGTCCACGCACCGTGACGAGACGACTCGTCGAGACGGGACAGCCGCCGCTCCAGGTCGTCCACCTCGTCCGCAGAGAGGTCGGACCGCTCGCGCAGCACCACCCGCGGGTCGGGCCCGGCGGGGGCGACGACGACCCGGTACCAGTCGCCGTCCCGACCGCCGAAGGCGCGGATCACGTCGTCACGGCCGGCGAAACCGGCGCGACGCGCGTCGCCGTCGGTGAGCGCCGACTCGTCGATGCGATCGACGGAGACGATGTCGAGCACCCCGACCGCGGTGCGCAACGTGCCGCCGGAGCGCACGGTCGGGCGCTTCCACTTGCGCAGCACGAGATCGACGTCGCCGCCGACGATGCGGTCGAGATCGACGCGCCGGATGAGCATCAGCCCTCGCTGCGGTGTGCCGCCACTTTGCCGATGTAGTCGAGGTGTTCGTCGAGCGACTCGAACCCGAGCCCCATCGTGACGACCGATCCGTGCGTGCCTCCCGCCGCTTCCCACCCGCGCAGCTCGTCGACCGCAGCGGCGGGCTCGTTGCGACGCACGACCCGTTCGGCGCCGAAACCCTCGACGGAGCGACCCTGCTCGCTGAGCAAGTCCTGGAGCATCGGCCACTGCCAGCCCACGTCCCTGCTCGATCCGGCGAAGATGAACCCGTCGCCGAGGCGCGCCGCCCGGCGCAGCGGAGGCTCGCTGAAACCTCCGATCCAGATCGGCACCGCCTGCTCCGGGCGGGGGACGAGTGAGGCGCGGTCAACCGTGTCGAACTCGCCGTCGAACGAGACGACTGGCTCGGTCCACAGCGTACGCAGCAGCTCGATCTGCTCGTCCATGCGCGGCGCCGCGCCGCTTGAACGGCTGACCGAGGGCGTCATATTCGACGTAGTTCCAACCGGTGCCGACGCCGAGACGCAACCGACCATTCGACAGCAACGCCAGATCTGCAGCCTGCCGGGCGACCAGAACGGTCTGTCGTTGAGGGAGGATCACGACGCCGGTGACGAACTCGAGTCGCTCCGTGCGCCCGGCGAGATAGGAGAACATCACGAACGGATCGTGGAACGGATCGCGCTCGGTGTATGGACCTATGAGCGGTGGTTCCCGGTCGGCGTGCACGGCACCCAGCACGTGGTCGTAGGCGAGAATGTGGTCGAAGCCGAGCTCCTCGGCGGCGGCTCCGAAGCCGCGTACGGCCTGCGGATCGCCGTGCAGCTCGATCTGGGGATAGACGACGCCGAACTTCACGAGTCCCAGTCTGCCGTTCGGCTCGGCTGGTGAGGTCATCGTGGACCGCGGCCGATGCGTCCTGGCATCATGCGGCGATGCCAGTTCGCCGCTCCGCACTCGCCGTTGCGCTCACCGCCGCATGGTTCCTGGCCGCGTCGTGCACCGACGACGACACCACGCAGGCGCCGGCGACAGCCGGGAGCACGGCGGTTCCGACCGCGCCCAGCGCCCGCAACGCCGGCGAGTTCCCTGAGCGCGACTCACCGCCGCCACAACACCCCCGACGATCGCGCCGGTGTCCACGTCGACCGCCGCCACCACGACCCCCACGGCTCCGGAGACCAGCCCGTCCACGAACGGGACGCCCGACGTCGTCGACACAGGACTCGTGCTGGCCGCCGATGGCCTCGGGCGTGTCGACTTCGGCGCGCCCTACGTGGAGGTGGTCTCGACACTGAGCGCCCTGCTGGGCGAACCCGACGAGGCGCCTGCGCCGCCGGACATCCCCATCGACCAGATCTGTCGCGACACCGGCGAGTACTGCCCCGTGGCGATCGCCCGCTGGCGCCACCTGCGACTGCAGTTCCGCGCCGAGGCCGAGAACGACTTCCGGTTCAGTGCGTACGAGTTCGGCACGGACTTCGTGACCGCCGCGGACGGCTCGCTGGGCGTGCGCCCGTGGCGTCCTGTCCCGTGGGAGCGAGGGCTGCGCACCAGCGACGGCATCAGTATCGGTACGCCCACGAGAGACGTGGCCGCGCGTTATCCGCAGATCTGGGCGATCATCTGCGGCGAAGCCGAACTGAAGCGCGTCGACACGGCCCGCACCGACGAGTTCGGCCTGTTCGGGTTCGTCGTCCGTCAGCCGCGCGGCTTCTATCTGTTCCCGCCGTTCAAGGGGCAGCTCAACCGCGTCGGCGCGATGGATCGACCCGACGCCACGCTCTGCGAGGGCGGCTGACAGCTACACGGTGGCGGCAACCGGACGCTCGCCGCGGAGAATCGCCTCGGTGCGGTCGTCGCCGGGGAAGAACAGCTCCACGGCGATCTCTTCGAGCGTCACGTCGCGCGGTGTGCCGAACATCGTCAGTGTCGTGAACATCGACAGCACCTCGTCGCCGGCTTGCATCTCGAAGGGGATGAGCAACGGTGGATCGTCCCACTCCTTGGCGCGACGAGCGCCGACCAGTTCGGCCACGTTCGGGTAGCCGCGGACCTCCTCGGCGAGCTCGGCCAGGCTTCTGTCGCCGGTGAGCACGATCGATCGCTCGAGCTGGCCGAGCAGGTAGACGGCCCAATCGTGGAAGTTGACGGTGCGGGCGGCGAGCCCCTCCGGGTGGAGGCAGACGCGGTACACGTTGAGCGACGGACCGAGGACCTCCTCGGGGATCCCGTCGAGGAGCAGCACCGCGGCGTTGTTGGTGAGCACCACGTTCCACAGGCGATCGATCGCCACGCCCGGGTACGGGTCGTGGGCGTCGAGCATGCGCTGGATCGACGAACGCATCCGGCTCATCGCCGGGTCGTCGAGCGACGTCTCCGTGTAGCGCGGCGCATACCCGGCGGCGAGCAGCAACACGTTGCGCTCGCGCAGCGGCACCTCGAGCTCGATCGCGACCGCCAGCACCAGCTCGGGGCTGGGGCGCGAGCGGCCTGTCTCGACGAAACTGAGATGGCGCGTCGACACCGACACGGCGAGAGCGACGTCCATCTGGCTGCGGTGACGCCGCAGCCGCCACTCGCGCAGCAGTTCTCCCACTCCGGGTCTGGCCATGACATCACCGTATGACGGCGGTCATCCTCGTTCCATGACGTAAGAGGTAATCGTCACCATTCGCTGCGATCTGCATCGTGGAACCCATGACTGACACGACCAACGACATCGCCACCACGATCGACACCTATCTCGAGGCCTACGGCGAACCGGACGACGCCCGGCGCGCCGAGCTCGTCGCCGCCGTCTGGGCGGCGGACGGCACCCTCGTCGATCCGCCCCTCGATGGCAGCGGCCACGACGGGATCGCCGGTATGGGCGCTGCCTTGCAGGGCCTCTACCCGGGGCACACGTTCCGCCGCACGAGTGGGATCGACGCCCACCACGGTGTCGCCCGCTACGGCTGGGAGCTCGTCGACCCGAACGGCGTGGCAGTGCTCGCCGGAGTCGACGTCGCTCGCGTCGACGGCCGCGGCAAGCTCGCCAACGTCACGGGCTTCTTCGGCGATCTGCCGGAGAAGGACGGCTGAGCCCTCAGCCTGCGGTCAGGAGTGGACGCCGTCGAGTCCGAGCACGCCCCCCAGCTCGGCCCGACCGTCCACTCCGAGCCGCCGGTAGACGGTCCGCAGGTGGTTGTCGACCGTGCGGCTGGAGACGTACACGGATTCGGCGATCGTCCGGCTGGGCATGCCCGATGCGGCGAGGATCGCCACCTCGAGCTGGCGGGGACGCAATGCCAGCTCGGTGATCTCGGCGACGTGCACCGTGAGCGCCGAGGCAGGGGCCAGTAGCACCGCTCTCGTAGCGGCCCTCGTCCTGTCTACCTCCGACGTCTCGGCGCAGGCGACAGCGCCCCAGGCGTTCGCCGCATACCACTTCGCCCCGGCCGCCTCCAACCGGCGGGCGCACGTCCGGATGCCTTCCACGTTGCCGTCGGCGTGGGCCGTTGCGTGGTCGACGAGCAGGTCCATGAACGGCGCTTCGACGGGCAGCAGCCGCATCACCTCGATCTCATCCATCGCCAGCGGCGCCGCGTCGAACAGCACCGCGTCGTGGGCAGCGAGCAGCGCCCAAGCGAAGATCGAACCCTCCCGCCCGACGCGTGACGCCTCGATGAAGTGCCCCACGGCTTCGTCCGCATCGTCGTCGGCGATGAGCCATCCCTTCGCTCGTGCCCGCCACACGGGCGACACCGGGTTGACGCCCACGGCGCGGGCGTCGGCGGGGCGCAACCAGCGCCGGGCAGCCGGCCGATCGCCGTCGACGACCGCCAGGATCGCAGCGCTCGCCTCGACCATCGGGACGGCGTTGAACGAGTCGAACTGACGAAGCTTCTCGATCGATCGCTCAGCCGAGCGCCGCGCCGCGGCGACGTCGCCGCACAACCAGTGAAGATGACCGAGCGCATAGGCGATCAGCCCGCCCGGAACCCCCTGCCGCATCGCCTCTCGGCCGAGCGCGTCACCACGAGCGAGGCCGGCGCGAAGCTGGCCGCGCTCGAGGTGGACCGTGAGCTCGAGCGCCCACATCATGTCGACGGTTCCGGCCCGATCCTGCACAGCCCCGGGCGCCAGCTCGGTGATGCGGGCGAGGTGCTCGTCGACGTCGCCGAGCCGCATCAGCTGCACCTCCGCCCACACAGCCGTGGAGAGCGCCACCCATTCCGCCCGCTCGTCGCGCGCCGGATCATCGAGCAGCTTGGCGGCGACGTCGAGCACGTTGTCGTACTGGCCGAGTGCGGCGAAGACGGAGCCCTCGACCTCGAGCTGGCGGCGGTGCATGTCGTCGCTGACGCGGGAGGCGACGTAGCTGAGCATCGCCGAGGCAGCCGCTGGATTGCCGTCGTAGAACCCGTACAGCTGCGCCAGCGTGAGGGCGACCTCGAACATCTCGCTGTCACCGGGCGCAACGTCGAGGGCGGCGAGGTAGAAACGCTCCGCGGCGCGCACGTCGCCGGCGTTGCGGCGCAGCGAGCCGGCAACCATCAGCACGTCGTAACTCTGTTCGGCATCGAGCGCGATCCGGATGAGCCGGTCGGCGAGGTCGGTCTGCAGCCAGGCGGCGGCCTCACGGGCGGCTTCGCAGGCGAGCAGCGGGTCGGGCGTGACGCCGACGTCGAGAAGCCAGCCGGCGAGCCTGAGCGCGTCGCCGCGCCGGCGCTGGAGGTTGAGCATCGACATGGCGAGCCGTTTGGCGACGAGTTGCCGTGACGTGGGTGACAGCTCTTCCCTCACGACCTCGCCATACAGCGGGTGGGCACCGCGGACGACCGCGACGTCGTCCTCGCTCTCCGTGATCACGAGACCGGCCCGCTCGAGTTCGGCGAGTGCGGCGTCGTCGACGACGTCGAGCTTGGAAAGCATCGGCTCGCCGACGGCGACGTAGTCCATCAGTCCCCGCGCCTCGGCGGAGAGGCCGGCAAGACGAGCGCGGACGAGATCGATCAGCTGGCTGCTGAGCCCGCTCGCCACCCCGTCACGCCGCGCTCGGACGAGCTCACCGAGGAAGAGCGGGTTCCCGCCCGACCGGGCGATCACGCCGTCGACGAGGGGATCGCCGGGTCCGCACGCCAAACCGGTCACGGCGAGCTGCCGGAGGTAGTCGTCGGCGAGCGCGCCGAGCTCGAGTCGCTCCGGGTTCACCTCCTTGAGGAGATCGGCGACCGCAGCAGGCGGATCGGAGCCTGCCCGCATCGCGGCGATCAGCACGGCGCCCTGCACGATGCACAGGTTGTGGACGAGTGCCGTTGACGCCGCATCGAGGTGCTGGATGTCGTCGACGACGACGATCGGCCGGCCGCCTGCGGCCATGCGGGCGAACCGCTCGGCGGCACCGCGCAGCAGCGCATAGGCATCCGTGGCAGGCTCGGCAGGGAGCAACGCCGCCACCGCGCCGAACGGGATCGTCGAGGCCGCTTCACTGGCGACGACATGAGCGACATGCCAATCGTCCGGCCGAGCGTCCAGGAACTGGCGAAGGAGATGGGTCTTGCCGCACCCGAGCGCACCGGTGACGAGCACACTGCGGCCGGCTGTGGCGGCCGAGCGAAGGGATCGCAGCTCTCCCTCTCGACCGTGCCCGATAACCACCTTGCGCACGCTACTGACCTGCAGCTCTGGCCGCTACGCGGCGAATGAGTACCGGCCGCCGCGCTTTGAGTAACACCCGGCTCGGGCGCAGGTGCGCATAGTGACTACGCCAAGAGACGGGCAAGCAAGAGCGACGACGGCCTCCTGAAGGACGCTGTCGTGCCATGCGTGGGATCGTTGTCGTCCGGCGGGGGACCGGCGACAGCGTCCCTCGCGCCTCTGGCGTTCTGCGCAGGCACAGCGCCGAGATCAGACGGGCGCCAGCAGCAGCGCGCCCAATGGCGGCAGCGTAACCAGGATCGAGTGGTGGTAGCCGTGCGAGTCGATCGGTACCGATTCGACGCCGCCGAGGTTGCCCACGCCACTCCCGCCGTACACATCGGCGTCGGAGTTGAGCAGCTCCGCCCAGCGCCCGGTGTGAGGCACGCCGAGCCGGTAGTTCGTCCGCGCCATCGGCGTCGCGTTGACCACGGCGACGACCGGCCGGGCCTCTCCCGAGGGGTCGAGACGCAGGTAGGCGAACACGCTCTGGTCGACGTCATTGGCCTCCAACCAGGCAAACCCGGCGACGGAGCCGTCGCCCCGATGTAGTGCCGGCTCGGCGGCATAGCAGTGGTTGAGATCTGTCACGAACCGCCGAATGCCGGCGTGGGCCGGCACGTCGTGCAGCGACCAGTCGAGCGTGCCCTCGTGGGCCCACTCCTGGCGCGCAGCCATCTCGCACCCCATGAAGAGCAGCTTCTTCCCCGGCTGCGTCCACTGCATCGCGTACAGCAGGCGGAGGTTGGCGAACTGCTGCCAGTCGTCGCCGGGCATCTTGCCCAGCAGCGTGCCCTTGCCGTGCACGACCTCGTCGTGGGAAAGGGCGAGGACATAGTGCTCACTGAACGCGTACACGGCGCGGAACGTGATGTCTCCGTGGTGGAAGCGCCGGTGAATCGGATCGCGGGACAGGTACTGGAGGGCGTCGTGCATCCAGCCCATGTCCCACTTGTACCCGAAGCCGAGCCCGCCGGCGTAGGTGGGGCGGCTCACCATCGGCCACGCCGTCGACTCCTCGGCAACGGTGGTGATGTCGGGAAACTCGCCGTACACGGCTTCGTTCAGTTCGCGCAGGAAGCGCACGGCGCCGAGGTTCTCGCGGCCACCGAACTCGTTGGGAATCCACTCGCCCTGTTTGCGCGAGTAGTCGAGATACAACATCGACGCGACGGCGTCGACGCGAAGTCCGTCGGCGTGGTAACGGTCGAGCCAGCACATGGCGCTCGAGATCAAGAACGCACGCACCTCGTTGCGGTCGTAGTTGAAGATCGCCGACTGCCAGTCGGGGTGATATCCCTTGCCGCGGGTCGGCGTGCTCGTACAGGTGCGTGCCGTCGAGCCGGTAGAGCCCGTGCTCGTCGTTCGGGAAGTGCGACGGCACCCAGTCGAGGAGCACTCCCACGCCGCGCTGATGCAGTCGGTCGACCATCGCCATCAGGTCGATCGGGCCCCCGTGGCGGGCAGTCGGGGCGAAGTAGCCCGTGGTCTGGTAGCCCCACGACCCGTAGAACGGGTGCTCCATGATCGGCAGCAGCTCGACGTGCGTGAAGCCGTGGGCGAGCACATGATCGGCGAGCGGGTCGGCCAGTTCGTCGTAGCGCGGAAACCGGCCGCGCCCGGACACATGACGCCCCCACGATCCGAGATGCACCTCGTAGATCGACATCGGCGCGTCGACGGCAACCCGTTTGCCGCGACCGGCCATCCATTCGTCGTCGCCCCACTCGTAGCCGAGGTCAGCGATGACCGATGCCGTCGAGGGCGGCATGGTCGACGCCGCTGCCACTGGGTCGGCCTTCTCGATCTCGTGACCGTCGGAACCGCGGACGCGGTAGAGGTAACGATGTCCGGGTCGCGCGCCTGGCACGAATCCCGTCCACACGCCGGAATCGCCCATCGATGCGAGCTCGAACGACGTCCACTCTCCGAAGTCACCGGCGACCGCGACCGACGACGCGTTCGGTGCCCAGAGGGAGAACCAGGTGCCCTGCTCGGTTGGTTGCGCTCCGAAGTGCTGGTACAGGCGTCGGTGGGTCCCCTCGTTGAAGAGGTGCAGGTCGATGTCACCGATGGGGTGCGGTGTCGCAGGGGGGGTCATCGCGATCCAGCTCCTGTCGGGGCCCGTCCGGTGACGAGCTCGGCGACGGCGGAAAGCGGCCATCCCACCCACTGCGGGCGATGGGAGAGCTCGTAACGCACTTCGTAGAGCGCCTTCGTGACGGTGTACGCGTCGAGCACGATCGCGCGCTCCTCCGGATCGCTCGGCACGTACGGGGCACCGACCTCCGCGTAGTAGCGATCGAGGAACGTCGACTGGGCACGCTGCCGTCCACTGCCGGCGCCACGTGTCGAGCAGGTTCGTGGCGGAGGAGCTCGCACGCGGCCGCGATCGAAGGCAGCGTCGACGGCGACCCGGCCGGCATAGTCGAGGGAGCGCACGATCCCGGCGGCGTCGTTGAGCGGCGAGCGCTTGATCGTCCGCTCGCCGATGGGGCGGCCTGGTTCGCCTTCGAAGTCGATGAAGACGACATCGTGGCCCGTCCAGAGCACCTGGCCGAGGTGCAGATCGCCGTGGACGCGAAGACGCACGGCGTCGAACTTCTCGGTGCGGAGCCGGTCGAATCGGGCGAGCAGTGCGTCGCCGTCGTCGAGGACGATCTGGGCGAGTTCGGCATGCTCGTCGGAGAACGTGGCTCGGCGCGCGGCGGAGCTCGCGCTGGGTGCCACGCAACGTTCCGCGAACGTTCTGCAGCAGCGAGCGCTGCCACAGCAATGTGAACGGCTGTGGCACGAGCTGCGGTGTGTCACCGGCAAGGCACCGGTGCAGCTCGGCAAGCCGTTCGCCGAGCAGGCCCACGATCGCCAGCGTGCCGGCGTCGTGCCGGTCGTCCGGCGCGGCGGAGATGAGGTCGGGGTCGGCGGCGACGTCCTCGATGATCCGGGCCAGCTCGTTTTGACTCCATTCCCAGAGGTCGCTCTCGTTGGCGATCGCCTCGTGGACCATCACCGCAGATGTGACGTCGGAATCACCGGCCAGGTCCAGGTCGAGTGTGGCCACGACTTCGGGGACGTTGGTGAACCCCACCGCGGTCAACGCAAGGGGAAGCTCGACATCCGGGTTCTGCCCCGGCTCGAGCCGTCTGACGAGCTTGGCGATCACCTTTCCGGACAGGATCACCGACGAGTTCGACTGCTCGACCCCGAGCACGTGGACATCGTGGATGTCGGTCGCCAACTTCGTCAGGCCCGTCCGCCGGGGGCGGCCGCGGGCGGTGCCGTTGCGACCCTTCGTCGACCGCCTGGCGAGCGCAGCCCCAGCGACGACCGACGCGCCTTCTTGCAGCACCATGGCGTCGATCAGCACCCCGTCGTCGTCGAGACGGGCGATGACGGCGTTCGGGTGGAGGTTCTCCGTCGAGGTCGCCTGCGCGCCCTCGACACGCATCACCGGCACGGAGTAGCGATGGTCGTCACCCTCGGTGAACGTCACCCGCACGACGGCCAACGCCACGGGCACTTCGGCTCGCTCGCCGATGGGGAACACGTCGTCGATGGACGACATCGCGCATCGTCGCGCCCTTGGCAGCGAACCAGCGCTGCTTCGGGATCCACTTCGCCAGCACCCGGGCGAGCGACGACCGGCGGCGGAGGACGGTGGCGAAGTCGCCACTCAGCGACGGCAGGCCGTCAGCGTCGGCGATCGATTCGGCACCGGTGAGGGCGAACCAGAAGAACCCGTAAGGCTGCAACGTGAGGTAGTACGGCCACTCCCCGATCGAGGCGAACCGGTTCTGTCCGAACAGCTCCACGGGGGTGCGGTTGATCCACGGCCGCAGATCGAGCTCGACGTGCTGGGCGAGCCGAGAGAGGTTCGCCACGCAGAGCACCGGTGCATCGCTGTCCAGGGAACGGACGAAGGCGAGCACGTGGGGGTTGTCGGGTTCGAGGAACGTGATCTCGCCGCGCCCGAAGACCCGGTGCCGTTTGCGCAACGAGATCAGCTGGCGCATCCAACTGAACAACGACGACGGGTTCGCCTGCTGAGCCTCGACGTTGACCGTTTCGTAGTGATACCCCTGCTCGGTGATGAGGGGCAGGTACAGACGGTGCGGGTTGGCCGACGAGAAGCCGGCGTTGCGATCGGCGGTCCACTGCATCGGGGTGCGCACGCCGTTGCGGTCGCCGAGGTACACGTTGTCGCCCATGCCGATCTCGTCGCCGTAGTAGATCACCGGCGTGCCCGGCAACGAGAACAGCAACGCGTTGAGCAGCTCGATCTTGCGTCGGTCGTTGCCGAGCAGCGGGGCGAGGCGGCGCCGGATGCCGAGGTTGATGCGCATCTGCGCGTCCTGGGCGTAGGCGCGCAGCATCAGGTCGCGCTCCTCGTCAGTGACCATCTCCAGGGTCAGCTCGTCGTGATTGCGGAGGAACGTCGCCCATTGACAGCCGGGCGGCGGCGCCGGTGTCTGCTCGAGGATGTCGACGATCGGCATGCGGTGCTCGGTTCGCACGGCCATGAACAAGCGGGGCATGACCGGGAAGTGGAAGTTCATGTGGCACTCGTCGCCGTCGCCGAAGTACGCCGCTGAATCCTCCGGCCACTGGTTCGCCTCGGCGAGCATCATCCGGCCCTCGTACTCGTCGTCGATCCGCTTGCGCAGTCGCTTCAGCACGTCGTGTGTCTCGGGGAGGTTCTCGCAGTTCGTGCCCTCCCGCTCGTACAGGTACGGAACGGCGTCGAGCCGCACGCCGTCGACGCCCATGTCGAGCCAGAACCCGAGCACGTCGAAGACGGCCTCTTCGACGTCGGGGTTGTCGTAATTGAGGTCGGGCTGGTGGGAGTAGAACCGATGCCAGAAGTACGCCCCCGCTTCGGGGTCCCACGTCCAGTTCGACGTCTCGAAGTCCTGGAAGATGATCCGCGCGTCGGCGTAGCGGTCGGTGGTGTCACTCCACACGTAGAAGTCCCGCCATGACGAGCCGGCTGGGGCGTGCCGGGCCCGCTGGAACCACGGGTGCTGGTCGGACGTGTGGTTGACGACCAGCTCCGTGACGACCTTGAGGCCACGGTCGTGGGCGGCGTTGAGGAAACGGCGGAACGAGCGCAGGTCGCCGTAGTCGGGGTTGACGGTGTGGTAGTCGGCGATGTCGTAGCCGTCGTCCCTCCCGGGCGAGGGGAAGAACGGAAGCACCCAGAGCGCCGTGACGCCGAGGTCGGCGAGGTAGTCGAGCTTGCGGGTGAGACCGGTGAAGTCGCCGATGCCGTCACCGTTCGAGTCGGCGAAGGAGCGCACGTGGAGCGAGTAGAAGATCGCGTCGCGGTACCAGTCGTCGGTCACGGATGACCCTCCGTCATTTGGGTGAGGCTCGTTGGTTCGGACGGTGCGACGCCGACCGGCTCGACGCGGAAGACGTGAGCCATCAGCGCATGCGGCGAGAGCTCGACGTAGTTGCGCGCACCGTTCCATCGGTACGTGGCTCCCCCGAGGAGATCGATGACGTCGTACTCGGACTCGTAGGGAAGGCCGACGTGGGCAAGGTCGATGTCGACGAATCCCGATTGTGGGCTCGCCCCGTCGAGGTTGACGATCACGATGATCGGCGCTCCGGTGCCCGCCGGATCGGTCTTGGAGAAGCAGAACAAACCTGGCGTGTCGGTGCCATGAACGTGCAACGTGCGGAGGTGTTGGAGCGCAGGCTCGGCGCGCCGGATCGCGTTGAGGCGGGTGATCAGCGGTGCCAGCGAATCGTCGCGATCGAGGTCCCACTGGCGCAGCTGGTACTTCTCCGAGGACAGATACTCCTCCGATCCGGGCCGCACCGGACTGCGTTCCAACAGCTCGAACGCCGGGCCGTAGATGCCCCAGCTCGGCGACATCGTGGCGGCGAGCACGGCCCGACTGACGAACGTCGCCCGGTTGCCGTGCTGCAGCTGCTCGGTGAGGATGTCGGGGGTGTTGGGCCAGAAGTTCGGGCGGAAGTAGTCCACCGTGCGCTCGGCGAGCTCGGTGCCGTACTCGGCGAGCTCCCACGCCGCCTGGCGCCAGGCGAAGTACGTGTACGACTGGTTGAACCCGATCTTGGCCAGGTGCTCCATCACTCGCGGGCGGGTGAACGCCTCGGCGAGGAAGATCACCTCGGGATGGCTGGTGCGGACGTCGCCGATCATCCACTCCCAGAAGGCGAATGTCTTGGTGTGCGGGTTGTCGACGCGGAAGATCGTGACACCGGCCTCGATCCAGAAGTTCACGACGTCGCGTAGCGCGACCCACAGCGCCCGCCAGTCGGACGTCTCGAAGTCGAGCGGGTAGATGTCCTGGTAGCGCTTGGGTGGGTTCTCGGCGTACTGGATCGTGCCGTCCGGACGGTGGGCGAACCAGTCCGGGTGCTCGGTCACCCAGGGGTGGTCGGGCGTGCACTGAAAGGCGATGTCGAGGGCCAGCTCGATGCCCCGCTCACGGCAGGCGGCCGCCAGCGTGGTGACGTCGTCGACGGTGCCGAGGTCGGCGTGGACCGCCGTGTGGCCACCGTCGGCGGCGCCGATCGCCCATGGGCTGCCGACGTCGGCGGGCGTCGCCGTGACGGTGTTGTCGCGGCCCTTGCGATTCGTGACGACCGATCGGGTGAACGGGCGGGATGTAGAGGACGTCGAAGCCCATGCCGGCGACGTAGTCGATGCGAGTCTATCGCGTCGGCGAGCGTGGCGTGGCCCTCGTCGGAGCCGATCGTCGAGCGGGGGAAGAACTCGTACCAGGCACTGAACCGGGCGCGGACGGGGTCGACGCACACGTCGAGCGGTTTGGCGAGCATCGAGTCCGGCGTGCGGCGCCCGGTGCGCCAGAACAGCGGGGGAAGCTCGGCATCGCCCTCGGCGTCGAACACACCGTCGACATCCCCCCGGCGGAGCCGCGTCGCGCAGCGCATCGAGTCGCTTGCGGTCCGCGCGTGCCCGGCACCGGATCGGCGGACCCCGGCTCGCCGTCGAGCATCGGCGTCGATGCAGGCGCGATCCCATTTCGAGCTCGACCTCGATGTCGATTCCCGGCGGCGAGTTTCTTGCCGGTGCCCTGCCGCCACGCCTCCAGATGGTCGAGCCAGCCAGCCACCTGGAACTGCCACGCTCCGAGACGGTCGGGCACGAACACCGCCTCCCAGCGGTCGTTCCCGAGCGAGACCATCGGTTCCTCGATCCACTTGCGGCGGCCCGTGCGATAGCGCATCGCCGCGGCGACGCGGTCGTGTCCGTCGCTGAACACGTCGGCAACGACGCGCGACCGACTCGTCGATCGTCGCCTTCGCCGGGAAGGCGCCATCGTCGACCACGGGTGCGATCGCCCGCACGATGACACGGCTCGGACGAGTAGTGGGGAGAGCAGCAGCCATGAGGTACCTCAGCGTCGCGACGTCGGCCGACCCGCCGGATGGCGGCTCGACCGCAGGACGAGCATGGAACGATCGACGACCTCGAGCTCGGCTCCGGCACCGAGCACACGGCTGGTGTCATCGGGCGACGCGGTGTCGAGCTCGACGACCCAGTGGTTGCTCCAGCGGCGCTCCGGCAACGTCCAGGTGATGTCGACGTCGCTCGCGTTGAACAGGAGCAGGAAGCTGTCGTCGACGATGCGACCACCATAGGCGTCGGTCGCGGGGATGGATTCGCCGTTGGCGAACACGCCGACGGCGTGGGCGTAGCCGGTCTCCCAGTCGTCGTCTGTCATCTCCAGACCGTCGGGACGGAACCACGCCATGTCGTCGAGCCCACGGATGCGGCGACCCTGGAACCAGCGGCGACGACGGAACACCGGATGGTCGTTGCGGAGCGCGGTGACGTGCCGGCACCAGTCGAGGAAGTCGTGGTCGACGGACGACCAGTCGAACCAGGAGATCTCGTTGTCCTGGCAGTACGCGTTGTTGTTGCCCTGCTGGGTGCGTCCGATCTCGTCACCGCCGAGCAACATCGGCACCCCCTGGGACAGCAGCAGGGTCGTGACCAGGTTGCGCCGCTGTCGGTTACGCAGCGCGGTGATCGCCGGATCGTCGCTGGGTCCCTCGATCCCGTGGTTCCACGAGCGGTTGTGCGACTCACCATCGCGGTTGTTCTCGCCGTTGGCGTCGTTGTGCTTCTCGTTGTAGGACACGAGGTCCATCAACGTGAACCCGTCGTGGGCGGTGACGAAGTTGATCGACGCCGTCGGTCGCCGCGAGTCGGCCTCGTACAGATCCGACGAGCCGGTGAAGCGGTAGGCGAACTCGGCCAGCGTCGACGGCTCGCCTCGCCAGAAGTCACGGATCGTGTCGCGGTACTGACCGTTCCACTCCGACCACTTCGACGGGAAGTTGCCCACCTGGTATCCGCCCTCGCCGACGTCCCACGGCTCGGCGATGAGCTTCACCTGGGAGAGCACCGGATCCTGGTGGACGAGGTCGAAGAACGCCGAGAGGCGGTCGACGTCGTGCAGCTCGCGGGCGAGCGTTGCGGCAAGGTCGAAGCGGAACCCGTCGACGTGCATCTCCAGCACCCAGTAGCGGAGGCTGTCCATGATCAGCTGCAGCACGTGCGGATGGCGCATGTTGAGGCTGTTCCCGGTGCCGGTGAAGTCGAGGTAGTGCCGCGGCTCGTCGTCGACGACCCGGTAGTAGGCGAGGTTGTCGATGCCCCGCATCGACAGCATCGGTCCGAGATGGTTGCCTTCCGCCGTGTGGTTGTAGACGACGTCGAGGATCACCTCCAGTCCAGCGGCGTGGAGCGCTTTCACCATCGTCTTGAACTCTTGGATCTGGCCGAGAGCAACGCTCGACGTGTACCCGTTGTGCGGCGTGAGGTATGCGATCGAGTTGTAACCCCAGTAGTTGACGAGGCCGTTGTGAGGTCAGATGGTGGTCGAGCACGAACTGGTGCACGGGCATCAGCTCGACCGCGCTGGCGCCGAGTCGCTTGATGTGCTCGATGATCGCCGGGTGGGCCATCGCCGAGTACGTGCCCCTCAAGGCGACGGGGGATCTCCGGGTGGTTGATCGTCATTCCCCGGACGTGGGTCTCGTAGATGATCGACTCGTGCAGCGGGCGGGCGGCGGGCGGTCCAGGCCCCAGTCGAAGAACGGATCCCCCACGACGGCGAGGGGCACGTGGGGCCCGCTGTCGTCGGTGTTCTGCGTGTCGGGGTCGTCGAAGTCGTAGGCGAAGCACGCCGGGTCCCAGTCGACCTGACCGGTGATCGCTTTCGCGTACGGATCGAGGAGGAGCTTCGCCGGGATTGCACCAGAGACCCTTGTCGGGCTCCCACGGCCCGTGCACCCGATACCCGTACCGCTGTCCGGGGCGGATGTCGGGAAGGTACATGTGCCAGATGAAGCCGTCGACCTCTGTGAGCTCGATTCGCATCTCCTCGCGCCGCTCACCGTCCTCCGGATCGTCGCCGAGCAGGGAGAGCTCGACGCCTTCGGCGACGCTGCTGTAGATGGAGAAGTTGGTTCCCGATCCGTCGTATGAAGCTCCGAGCGGGTAGGGCGTACCAACCCACTGACGCCGGGGATCGATGCGATCGGGCAGGTTCACCCGCCCCATGATGTCGCGTCCGCCGCCCCGCCGCGAATGGACGATCCGTTCGCACCCAGTGGTGCAGATCTCGCACCGCCCTCGATTACGTTCCTCGGTGACCACGAAAGGGGGCGCGATGGGGAGCCAGGTGCGGGTTGGTCTTGTCGTGCTGAGTCTCGTCGCAGTGGCGGCGTGCACGGGTGACGACGACGGCGCCGGACCAGGAGGCGACCTCGACGACCGGCGCGCAGCCGACGTCCGCTGCCTCCGCGACGTCGCCGTCCACATCTCCGCCGACATCGCCCCGAACGACCGCCGTGACGACGACGCCGGCGACGAGCGGACCGCCGGTCACGAGCGCGCCGGACGCGCCCGGGTACGAGGCGACGATCCGGAGAACGACCGACGGAGTGCCTCACATCATCGGCGACAGCTATGCCGATGTCGTCTTCGGCGAGGGCTACGCCAACGCCACCGACCACGCCTGCACACTTGCCGACCAGATGCTCAAGGTCCGCGGGCGGAGAGCGGCGGCCCTCGGCGCGGGCGACGACGAGGCGAACATCGAGAGCGACTTCGCCTGGCTGGCAATCGGCATCGACGACCGCGCCCGGCACGACTATGAGTCGGCACCTGCCGAGATCGTCGACATGTTCGAGGCGTACGCCGCCGGCTGGAACAGCTATCTCGACGAGGTCGGGGTCGACGGACTGAGCGGCTGGTGCGCGGGCGCCGACTGGGTCACGCCGCTCAGCGGCGCCGACGTGTACGCCTACGCCCGGTCAGTCTCATTGCTCGCCAGCAGCGGAGCGATCACGCAGTTCATCTCCAGCGCCAAGCCGCCGAAGGCGGACGAAACAGGGTCCACGGCCACCACGGTGGGCGGGCTGCTACAGCCCGCCGATCTGGGAAGCAACGGGTGGGCCCTGGGCGCCGATGCGGTCACCGGCGGCACGGGAGGGATGCTGCTCGCCAACCCGCACTTTCCCTGGGAGGGCGAACGGCGCTTCTGGGAGGTTCACCTCACTGTGCCGGGAGAGCTGAACATCTACGGTGCGATGCTGATCGGGCTGCCGGGCGTGGGCATCGGCTTCACCGACGAGTTCGCCTGGACACACACCGTGTCGGCCGGCCACCGGTTCACGGCCTACACGCTCGATCTCGATCCCGCCGACCCGACGCGCTACCTCGTCGACGGGGAGTCGAGGGCAATGACGTCGCGGCGATTCACGGTGTCGGTACGGCGGCCGAACGGCCGCATGGTCGATCGCACCCGCACCATGTGGTCGAGCGAGTACGGGCCGATCATCGATTTCCCCGGCTTCGGTTGGACGGCCGACAAGACGATCACATACCGCGACGCCAACATCGACAACGACGAGTTCGCTGAGCAGTATCTGGCGATGAACCGGGCGAAGTCGTTCGACGAGTTCGTCGACGCCCATCGCCGCTACCAAGGGGTGCCGTTGTTCAACACCATCGCCGTGAGCCGCGACGGTCGCGCCTGGTACGCCGACACGTCGGCCACGCCCAAGTTGTCGCGGCGAGCCGAGCGGCTGCTACCGCCAACGGCTCGTACGAGGATCCGATCACTGCCATCGCTGCCGACAACGGCGCGGTGCTGCTCGACGGCTCGAACAGCGTCTACCAATGGGAGGAGGTGGAAGGCTCCCGCGACCCCGGTCTCGTGCCGTTCGACGAGATGCCGATGGTGGAGCGAACCGACTACGTGTTCAATGCCAACGACAGCTTCTGGATGCCCCACGCCACGCGAGATGCTGGAGGGCGACTACAGCATTCTCCACGGCGCGCAGCGCACAGAGCGTTCGTTGCGCACGAGAGAGAACGCCATCGTGCTGAGCGGCGGGCGAGCGGATGCGCCCGCCGGTCGGGATCGAACGTTCACGAGCGAGGAGTTGCGCACCGCCGCGCTCGCCAACCACGCCAGTTCGGAGCGATTCCTGCTCGACGGTGTCGTGCGTAGCTGTCGCGGCATGACCGTGCAGGTTCCCGAACTGACCGGCGACGACGGTTCGGTCGCCCTGCCGGCGACCTCCGTCGATCTGCAGCCGGGCGTGTGACGTGCTCGCCGGGTGGGACGGACGTTTCGACCTCGACAGCCGGGGGGCAGTGCTCTGGCGCGAGTTCCTCACCTCCTGGCGGCGCGATCACGAGGGTTCCCTCGACGACATCTGGCGCGTGCCGTTCGATGCCGACGATCCCGTCGAGACGCCGCGCGCCGTCGGCGACAGCACCAGTGGCGCCCCCGGCGCAGTGGTCATCGCCCTTGCTCGCGCCACGCAGACACTGGACAAGGCCGGCTATCCGCTCGACGTGACGCTCGGCGAGACGCAGTACGCGCTGCGGGCGTCGTCCCCGCATCGCGATCAACGGCGGCTACGGAGGAGAGGGCGTGACCAACGTCGTCGGCTACGCGGATCCATCAGGAACGAGCGAGCCGATGCCGCGATCCGGGTGAACCGATCGTGCCCGGCTCGACGCTGCGGCCCGACGGCTACCCGGTCGACAACGGCACGAGCTTCCTCATGGCGGTCGACTTCACGGCAGGCGACCCAGAGGCCTGGGCCATCCTCACCTACGGCGAGACCGGTGATCGGGACTCGCCGCTGTTCGACGTCCAGACGCAGCGGTTCAGCGACAAGCAGTGGCGCCAGGTGGCGTTCACCGAGGACGCCATCGCCAAGGATGCGGATCTCGTCGAACGCACCGTCAGCTGCGCAGACTGTTAGGTGCGATGACTGCATCCACCCACCTCACCGAAGCGGATTGCCGCATCGAGGACTTCCTGCCCCTCCTCGACCAGGAGCCCGACCCCACCGCGTACCCCCATGCCGGGCACGTCGAGGACAAGGTGCTCATCTATGACTCGGCCCACGTGCTCGAGGTGGCGGCGACCTCATCAGGGCGGGAGGAGGTCGAGGCCGAACTGGTCCTCGCCTTGACAGGCGGACCGGGCATCGTCGTGTTCGAACAAGCTTTCCCCGACCTCGACGTCGTCGCCCGGGCGACTGCTGCGTTCAATGCGATGATCGCCGACCAACGGGCGACGGGAACGGCGGCCGGTGACCACTTCGCCGCACCAGGTGCCAACGATCGGGTCTGGAACGCGCTGGAGAAACTCGCCGTCCGCGACCCCGGCACGTTCGTCGACTACTACGCCAACCCGCTGCTCGCGCTGATCTCGACGGCGTGGCTGGGACCGGCGTATCAGATGACGTCGCAGATCAACGTCGTCCGTCCTGGCGGCGTCGCCCAGGCTCCGCACCGCGACTATCACCTCGGCTTCCTGTCCAACGATGCCGCCGCCCGCTACCCGAACCACGTCCACGCCCTGTCACCCGTTCTCACGTTGCAAGGCGCCGTGGCCCACTCGGACATGCCCGTCGAGAGCGGTCCGACGACGTACCTGCCCTACTCCCACCAGTACCTCTCCGGGTATCTCGCCTGGCGGCTGCCCGAGTTCCGGGCGTGCTTCGACGAGCATTACGTGCAGCTGCCGTTGCGCACGGGCGATGCGGCGTTCTTCAACCCCGCGGTCTTCCACGGGGCCGGTTCCAACGTCTCGAGCGATGTTCACCGCATCGCCAATCTGCTCCAGGTCTCGTCCGCCTTCGGGCGGGCCATGGAAGAGGTCGACCGGGTCAAGATGGGGAAGGCCATCTATCCGGCGCTCCTCAACCGCAAGGCCGCCGGCGTGGACGTGGCACTGCTGCACAATGCGATCGTGGCGGCCACGGACGGTTATCCCTTCCCGACCAATCTCGACCGCGATCAGCCGATCGACGGCCTGACGCCGCCGAGTGAGACGGAGCTGCTCGAGCAGGCGCTCGCCGAAGGGCGCAGCGCCGAGGACGTCGTCGTGCAGCTCGACGCGTTCGCCGCCCGTCGCCGCACCGACGACGTCTGAGGTCGTGCGCCGCGCCTAGTCCTCGTCGACTCCGGCTTCGGCGAGCTCGTCGACCACGTCGACACGATGGCGGATGCCTTCCGCCCGATACGTCGCCCGGCTGATCAGGTTGGCCCCGACAGGCGACGTGATCACCTGGAGGGCTCCGGCGAGCAGGACGAACGTCCAGTCGTTCACGTCGTTCAGACCCACCACACCACCGGCCATCACGAGCAGAAGGCCCAGCGTCGACGCCTTGGACAGGGCGTGCATCCGCTCCAACACGTCACCGAAGCGCACGACACCGAGCGCCGAGAGCAGGATGAGGATTGCGCCTGCCAGCGCCAGCAGACCGGCGATCATCGCCCCTGCCCTTCGATGAACCGAGCGATCACGGACGTGCCGATGAACCCGACCAGCGTGAACACGACGGTCACGGGCAGAAACGATCCGTCGCCGCTGTCGATGGCCTGAGTGACCACCGCAGCCGCGCCGCAGACGAGAAGTCCGTCGAGAGCGAGGACGCGATCGGCCAAGGACGGTCCCCGTACGAGCCGAGCGAAGAACAGAACGAACGCGGCGAGTAACACGACGAGGGCGGCGGTGATCATGGTCCCCCCTCGGCGCCGGAGAGTGCCGCGCGAGCGCTTGGCGATCCGAACGCCCGCACTGCCAGCGCGGTGAGATGGCGCACGTCGCGTCGCACCGATTCGACGTCGTGAAGGTGCAACACGTGGACGTAGATGACAGGCGGCGCGTTCGTGACCTCGACGGGCATCGTGCCCGGTGTGAGGGCGAGCACGTTGGCGATCAGGGTGAGCAGCTCGTCGGAGCAGACCGGGAGCGGCACCGCCACCACTCCGATGTTGATCGACGAGCGGCGCGTGAGAATCTCGCGCGTCAACACGGCGTTCGCCTTGACCACTCCGACGACCACCGCGCCGATGAAGCGGGCAGCGGCAAGTGGCCTCACGACGGGTCGCGACGGCGGCCGCCGCGGGCCACCGAGCAACCACAACACGAGCGCGACCACGACGACCCCACTGAGGACATCACCCAGCGACGCCGATCCCCAGAGGAGCAGCCAGATGGCCAGCAGCACCGAGCCGAACACGAGACGGTTCATCGTCCCAACACCGCGTCGAGGTACGCCGACGGATCGACGAGGTCAGTGGCGGCTCGCTCGGCGAGCTCGTAGATCGGACCGGCGAAAACACCGATGACCACCGTGCCGGCGACGAGCACTACCGCCGGGGCGAGCATCAGCAGCGGGGGACGGAGCGTCACGACGCCGGCAGCGGGATCCGGAGACGGCTTCCAGAAGACACCGATCCAGATCTTCGCCATCGAGAAGAGCGTCAGCAGTGCCACGGCGAGGGCAATGCCGAGCACCCACCATCGGCCTTCGTCGGTGATCGCGGCGAGCAGGGAGAACTTGGAGACGAACCCGGACAGTGGGGGGATGCCGGCAAGGCTCAGCGCGCCGACGAAGAACAGCGCTGCGATCGCCGGCGCCGTGCGAATCATCCCGCCCAGCCGGTCGAGCCGGGTGGAGCCGCCGTGGTGCTCGATCAGCCCGCCGGTGAGGAACAGGCCGGTCTTCACCACGATGTGGTGGACGAGGGAGAGGATGACGGCGGCGAAGCCTGCCCGGCTGAACAGCCCGATGCCGGCGATCATGTAGCCGATCTGGCCGATGATGTTGAACGACAGGATGCGGCGCACGTCGTCCTGGGCGATCGCCCCGAGAACACCGACGACCATCGTCAACGCGGCCACGCCGAAGAACAAGCCCGCTGGCAACGTCCCCGCCGGGAACAGCAGCGTCTGGGTGCGGATGATGGCGTAGACACCGACCTTCGTGAGCAACCCGGCGAAGATCGCGGTCACCGGTGACGGTGCGGTCGGGTAGCTGTCGGGCAACCAGAAGTGCAGGGGCACGAGCGCCGCCTTGATACCGAAGACGACGAGCAGCAGGGCGGCGAGCGCGGCGCGGGTGCCGTCGGGCAACTCGGCGATCCGCACGGAGAGGTCGGCGAGATTCACGGTGCCCGTGGTTGCATACGTGTAGGCGAGCGCCGAGAGATACAGGACCGAGGCGAGCAGGCTGATGACGACATATGTCATTCCGGCGCGCACCTGCTCCAGCCGACCGCCGAGCGTGATGAGCACATAGCTCGCAGTGAGCATCATCTCGATGGCGACGAACAGGTTGAACAGATCGCCGGTGAGGAACGCGGCCGACACGCCGGCGGACAGCACCAGGTAGACGGACTGGAACCCCACGTGGTTCCGCTCCGCCCCCGGCTCACCGATGGCGAACACGAGCACGATGAGCAACATCGCCGCGGCGACGACGAGCAGCAGCGCCGACAGCCGGTCGGCGACCAGGGAGATGCCGAAGGGCGCCGGCCAATCGCCGGCGCGCGAGGCGGCAGGTCCGTCGCGGTCGACCCGGATGAGCAGGGCAATCGCCACGCCCAACACGGCGCTGAGTACGACGAGTCCGACGACCCGCTGGGCGATCCGCCAGCGCCCGACCAGCACCGAGAGCGCCGCGCCGAGCAGAGGCAGCACGATCGGCGTAGCGAGCAACGCGTTCACGTCGTCGCCTCCCTGCTGCGGTCGTCCTCGCTGCCGTCGCCGGCGGCCGCGTCGTCGAGCTCGGCGTCGACGTGACCCTCGTGGCGGGCGACGATCAGGTCCTCCTGGTCATCGGCGATCTCGTCGTCGTTCGTGAGCATCCAGCTGCGGTAGGCGAAGGCGAGGAGCAGGGCCGTGACGCCGAAGCTGATGACGATGGCAGTCAAGGCAAGTGCCTGTGGGAGCGGATCGGCGAACGCTCCTTCGTCGCCCGAACCGACGAGTGGCGAACGCCCACGGCGGCCGGCGGTGATCATCAGGATGTTGGCGCCGTGGCCGAGCAGACCGACGCCGACGATCACACGCGACAGACGTCGTTGCAGCACCAGATACGTGCCGATGCCGAACAGCGTCGCCGCGGTGAACGCCAGCAGCACGCTCACCGGCGCCCCTCCTCAGCGGGCTGCGGGTCGTCTCCGAACGACTCGAAGACCATCAGCGCCAGCCCGACCACGGCGAGGTACACGCCGATGTCGAACACCGTTGCCGACGTGATCTTCACCGACCCGAACAGCGGCAGGTCCAGTGTCACATAGGCGTTGGACATCACCGGATCGCCGACGAGCAACGGCGTGATCGCCGTGGCGACCGAGACGAGCAGACCGCTGCCGAGCACGGTCCAGGGCCGCGCCCGTGACAGTCGCCGCACGGCATCGATGCCGCCCGACACGTATCGCAACGCCACTGCGGCGCCGGCCACGATGCCGCCGACAAACCCACCGCCGGGCCGGTTGTGACCGGCGAACAAGAGGTAGACCGAGCCGACCATGACGGCGGCGAACACCAGGCGCACGGAGACGTCGAGCGTCACCAGTGTTCGCACCCGAGACGGCGCAGCCCGTCTGGAACGGGGCCGGCGACCGGCACGGGCGAGAGCAACGGTCCCGATCGCCGCCGACACGAGTACGGCAAGCTCTCCGAGCGTGTCGAACCCGCGGAAGTCGACGAGGATGACGTTGACGATGTTGCGGCCGTGGCCCTGCGGTTCGGCGTTCTCGACCATCCATTGCGACACCTCGGTAGACCGCGACGGGTTCACCATCACGAGGGCGAGCACGAACACCGAGGCCGCCACCGAGAGGGCGACGGCGGCGCGCAGCGCTCGGCGGGGTGTGGTCATCGCCGTCCACGTGAATCCGTCGGGAAGGCGGCGGAGCACCAGCACGAAGAGCACCGTGGAGAGGGTCTCGATGGCGACCTGGGTGAGCGCCAGGTCGGGTGCCCCCTGGACGATGAACAGCGCGGTCATGCCGTACCCGACGACGCCGAGGAACAACGCCGCGGAGAAGCGTCGCCGCACGACTGCGGCTGAGAGCGCAGCACCAATCAGGAGGGCGGCGATGGGGACATGCGCGGGGTGATCGACGATGTCCGGCCAGCCCGGCCAAGCGTCGCCGCCCACCAGTGCCCAGAGCGGGACGAGGGCCGCCACGGTGAGGATCACGCCGGCGTAGATGGGCAGTGAGCCGGGCTGGCTGATGGCGGTCACACGGTCGGCCAGCGCGTTGAGCCCGCGGAGCGCACCGATGTAGCCACGCTCGGCGTCGGGCACCCCACTCCGTCCCGGCACGAACAGGCGGGACCGCCGAGCGGCTGTGAACAGTGCCGCCCCGGCGAGAAGAGCGATCGCCGACGCCGCCAGGGCGCCGTTCACGCCGTGCCACACGGCGAGGTGGACGTCGCCGCCACTTCCACCGTTGAGCGCCGCCACCGCTCCGCCGATGAGGTCATCGAGAATCATCGGCGCCACGCCGAGGACGACCGTGACGACGGCGAGGAGGAACGCGGGCGCAACGAACGCCGCCGCGGGCGCCACGCGCGCCGGCGAGACGGCGACCGGCGTGACCGCATCGCGCCCGAGGAGCCCCGACGCAAATCGAACGCTGTACGCAACGGTCACGGCCGACGCGGCGACGGTGATGCACGCGGCCACGGCCCACGCGACTCGGCCGGACTCGTCGCCGGCATCGAGATACACGTCGAGCACCGCCTCCTTGGCGACGAACCCGAAGACGAGCGGAACACCCGCCATCGAGGCAGCACACGTCACGGCGGTGATGGCGGTGGTCGCCCACGACCGATCGAGGCGAGGGATCGAGCGCAGATCACGCGTCCCGAACTGGTGGTCGACGATGCCGACGACGAGGAAGTTGGCGGCCTTGAACACGGCGTGGGCGAGCAACAGCTCAGCACCGGCGGCGGTGGCGGCCGGCGTGCCGATGCCGAACACAGCCACCATCAATCCGAGCTGACTGACGGTTCCATAGGCGAGCAGCTGCTTGAGGTCGTAGACACCGAGGGCGCGTAGGCCGCCGGCGACCATCGTGAACAGTCCGACGCCGATCACCACCGGTCGCCACCAGCCGACGTCGGCGGCGAACGCAGGCGACAGCCGGGCGATCAGGTACACACCGGCCTTGACCATCGTCGCCGAGTGGAGGTACGCGCTCACAGGCGTGGGCGCCACCATCGCCCGCGGCAGCCACGAGTGGAACGGGTACTGCGCGCGACTTCGTGAACGCACCGACGAGGACGAGGGCGAGACCGACGTTCACCAACGTGCCCGAGGGCGGATCGGCGAGCAGCTCGCTGATCCGGTACGTGCCCGCCTCTCCGCCGATCAACAGGAAGCCGCCCAGCATCGCCAGAGCGCCGACGCCGGTGACGAGGAGCGCCTGCAGCGCCGCGGATCGCGCTTCGGCACGCCGGTACTCGTTGCCGATGAGGAGGAACGACGTGACCGACGTGAGCTCCCAGAACCCGTACAGCACGAGCAGGTTGTCGGCCACGACGAGTCCGACCATCGCCCCGCTGAACAGCACGAGCAGTCCGGCGAGCCGGCCGATTCCCTCTCCAGTGGGGGGCAGGTAGCTGGCGGCGTAGGCGAACACGAGGACGCCGATGCCGGATATGAGAATCAGCATCAGCGCCCCGAAGGCGTCGAGGCGAAGATCGAATGCCAGCCCGAGCGACGGGATCCAGTCGACGTGCTCGGTGAGCGCCTTCCCGTCGAGCACGCCGGAGAGGCGGACGCCGACCCAGGTCAGCGTGGCTGCAGGAGCGACGATCCCAACGAGCGCGCCACGCCTCCCGAGGCGAGAGCCGCAGGCGACGATGGCGGTACCGACCAGGGCATGGAGCGCGAGGAGGGCGATCACGATCTGACAGAGCCCACCCCCACCGCGACCGGTCGACGGGCGGGGGAAGGCGAAATCTCGCAGCGGAGCCTACCGTGACCGGCTTCTCCGCCGCAGCCGTCAGGCGAGCGTGGCGGCCTCGTTGGCACGAATCATCTGTGAGACCAGCTCGAAGATCTCCGGCGGCGCTTTGTCCGGCGCGCCGGCGTCGAATGGAGGTTGCGGGTCGTACTCGATGCCCAGCTGGATCGCCTGGGCAACCTCAGGACCGGCGATGATGCCGCTGAGGGTGAGCGCCATGTCGATACCCGACGACACCCCGGCGGCGGTGATCACCTTGCCCTCGCGAACGACGCGCCGGCCCGTCGGGTGGGCCCCAAGCGTGGCCAGTTGGTCGTAGGCGATCCAGTGCGTCGTCGCCTCGACGCCGTCGAGCACGCCGGCCGCAGCCAACAGGATCGCTCCCGTGCAGACCGAGGTCGTCCACGTTGTCGAGGGGTGTACCGCTTTGATCCAGTCGATGACGGCATCCCCGTCGCGAGCCATGCGACGAGTGATCAGCCCGCCGGGCACGACGATCACGTCGGGCGTGGTGACGTCGTCGAAGGCTGCGTCGGCGTGCAACGTCAATGCCGCGTCGTCGCGGATCGGACCCGCCTGTGCGGCGACCGTGACCACCTCCGCGCCCGGCAGGTGGACGAGCACCGAATACGGGCCGATGGCGTCGAGCGTCGTCATCCTGTCGAAGAGTGCAATGGCTATTTGCATGATGAAGGGCTCCTCCTGGGAGTGGTTGGTGTGATTCAGGACAGCGCCTTCAAGGCGCGACGAGCGGCGTTGGCACCGCACATGCCGTGCGAACCCGCCCCTGGAGGGGTCGCCGCGGAACACAGGAACACACCCGGGATCCCTGTCGCATACGGATCGAGCGACAGGCGCGGGCGGAACATGACCTGTCGTGGGCTGTTGGCACCAGTGCTGATGTCGCCCCCGACGAAGTTGGAGTTGTGCAGTTCGATCTCGAAGGGACCACGGACATGGCTGGCAACGATTCGCTCCCGGGTGCCGGGGGCGAAGCGCTCGAGCTGGGCGAGCATCGGCGGCACGGCGTCGCCGTCGTAGCCGAAGGGCACATGGGCGTATGTCCACACAGGATGGACGTTCCCGTTCGACCGAGCGGGATCGGCCAGATACTGCTGGCCGACGAGCATGAACGGCCGATCGGCTGGTCGTCCGGCTGTGACGGCAGCCTCCGCCGCGGCGACCTCCTCGAACGTGCCACCGACGTGGACCGTGCCGGCCCGCCGGCACAGCTCGTTTGTCCACGGAATGCCGCCTTCGACGGCGAGATCGACCTTGAACGCCGCGGGGCCACGCCGCCACCGCGCGTAGGCGCGACGGACACGCGGCGGCAGTCGGTCTCCGGCGAGGTCGACGACGGCCGCCGGAGCCACGTCGAGCATGACCACATCGGCCGGGTCCAGCTCCTCGAGCGATCGGACCCGCACGCCGGTCTCGATCGTGCCGCCGAGCTCGACCAGCCTCGCGGCCAGCGCCGCGGTAATCGCCTGCGACCCACCGATCGCGACCGGCCAGCCGACGGCGTGGGCCGCGGCGAGCAGGGCCATACCCATCGCCCCGGTCGTCGGACGCGACAGCGCGTTGGAAGGCGTGAGCAGCGGCGCCGCCGAACAGCGCCCGTGCCTCTGCGCCCGACCAGCGGCGAGCGACCCAGGTTGCGGGCTGCAGACCGCGGAGGCCGAACCATGCCAGTCGCGCCGGATGGTGAGGGACCCGGAGGAGCGGCTGGAGGATGTCTTCGGCGAGGAGGTCCAGCCCACCGGCGAGCGGTTCGAACAGCCGCCGCCACGACCGGCCATCGGGCCCGAGGGTCGACACCGTGTCGTCCAGCGATCTCCACACCGCCCCGCCGCGGCCGCCGTCGAGCGGATGGGCGAGATCGATCTCCGGCCACGCCCAGTGCAGACCGTGACGAGACAGGTCGAGCGACCGGAGGAACGGTGACATCACGGCGAACGGGTGGATCCCGGAGCAGACGTCGCTGAGCACGCCCGGGGCCGTGAGCTCCTCGGATCGCGTGCCTCCGCCGATGGTCTCCGCAGCCTCGACCACGGTCACGGCCACGCCGTGTTGGGCAAGGACGACCGCTGCGGCGAGACCGTTCGGTCCCGACCCCACCACGGTGGCGCTGGTCACGCTCGCTGTGGGTCGCCGGCGACCATCGTCATGCCAGCTCGTC
This sequence comes from uncultured Acidimicrobiia bacterium, assembly GCA_963830025.1. Classification (GTDB taxonomy): domain Bacteria; phylum Actinomycetota; class Acidimicrobiia; order Acidimicrobiales; family Ilumatobacteraceae; genus CAWHLC01. The sequence goes on along the minus strand of CAWHLC010000013.1, from coordinate 88,604 downwards.
AGGTCTGGCGGGCTGCCTCACAGCCGCAGCCGCGGTCGGCAGCGACCGCCTCGGCGATGGACACGCCGATGACCGCCAGCAGCAAGCCGGCGACCACGTCGGAGAACCAGTGCACGCCGAGCCAGACACGGCTTGCCGCCACGAACACGGCCGTCGTCCACATCACCACGGCGACTGTTCGCCACACGGCTCGCCGTGTTGTGTAGAGGGCGACGACCATCGGAACCAAGCCCCACGTGAGGGCGAAGGCGAAGGGATGGCCGCTGGGGAACGCCGGCCCGTTGCCCGGTACGAGCTGGTTCCCGGCCGGGCGATCGCGGTGGATCAACTCCTTCAGGCCGAACTCCACCAGTGGGCGGGCGAGAGCGAGGAGGACGATCGCCACCGCCAGTCGCGGACATCGTCGCCAGGCGACAACGGCCAGGATGGCGGCCATGGCGACCACTACCGGGGTCGAGCCGAGCCACGACACCCGCAGAGCGAGCGTGTCGAGCCATCCGGTACGGGCTTCGAAGACCTCTTCGGAGACGTGGCCGTCCCAGACGAGCCAACCAAAACGGGCACCGACGGCGAGCGCCACGAAGGCGCTCCCGGCGGCGATCAGCATGCCGTACCCGTAGCGAGTGACGGCGTTGAGGGTCACCGGAGGGTGCCGGTGCATCGTCAGCACGCCGCTACGTTATCGCCGATCGCGGTGTGACACGTATCTCAGTCAGCTGGCGTTCAGCCGGATGTCGTGACGGCGACGACTGTGCCCACGACACGATCGACCGTGAGGTCTTCGAGACAGCCGAGCAGCCGTTTCGACCCGTGTTCGCCGAGTGATGGCGAGATGGTCACCCGCCAGTGGTCGCCGACGTGCTCGGGAATCGCCGACGCCTCGCCCGGCACGGTGGCCGAGCAGATCGACCACAGCGTCTGCGCCGCGGCGGGCTCACCGCGCTGGAAGTCGCGGGTGGACACCGTGTAGTCGACCGTGCTCGTCGAGTCGGGAGACACCTCGTCGGGTCGGTTCTGGGTGGCGTCGGCCATCACGCGCACGCCGAGCACGACCGCCGCCGCGATCGCGACGTACACGAGCAGGTGTTTCACGGACGCGGCCCGCGGAGAAGGGCGAGCGGGTCGAGACCGCCGTCGAGGAGGCCCCCTGCGGGCAGGTCGAGGGCGTCGAGATCACGGGCGAGACCACGCTCGGCTGACCGACCGGCCGTCGCGCGAGCGACTCGCTCGACGATCCACGCCAGCCCGGACAGCACCGCGCCGGCACCGAGGAGGACCGGGATGAACACCTTCGTCTGGTCGGTGTGCGTGAGCCATTCGAAGTTCGAGCGAGGCTGTGGGGGCCGACGAGCGGATGATGTTCAACCGTCGCTGCTCGCCTTCGAGCGCGCTCCGCGCCTTGACCTGGTCGTCGAGCCGGCGGTCGATGCGGCGCAGCCGGTCGGCGAGGATCCATCCGATCAGCGCGATCTCGACGGCGATGAAGATCGCCGCTGCGACCTGGGCGCGATTCCACTCCCAGCGATACAGGTAGATGAAGACATAGGCGCCTGAGGCGACGAGCGTGAAGACGGCGGCGATGAGACCGATGCGACGAGCGTTCATGAGTCAGCTCCTCTCCTCGTGGGGGGTGATGGGGGTGTTGTCATCGACGACGGAGTCGGCGGGCTGGGCGGGTAGCTCGTGACGCTCGACCGTGCCGGCATCACCATCGACCGTGACGCTGTCGCCCGGTGCGAAACGGCCAGTGGCGTCGGAGACGCCGACGACTGCCGGCACGCCGAACTCGCGAGCGAGGATCGCCAGGTGACTCGAGCGCGTTGCCCGTCTCGGCGACCAGCCCGCCGATGCGCGGGATCACCGTGGCGAGACGCGGATCGAGGTGACTGACCACGAGGACGCTGCCTGGCTCGACGTCGGTAGCGGTGTGAGCCACCCGACCCTTGGCACGACCGGCGCTGACGCCCACTGCGCCGGTTTCTCCAACCGACGCGCCGCGCCTCGAGCGGCGCCGCTGGGGGGCGGCGACTGCCCATGCCTTGCCGTCGGGGTCGAGCCGGAACCGGGAAGGCAGCGAGCGCCCCTCCGGTTCGACGCGCTCGTGCAGATCGTGGGGCACGAGTCGACCCTGTGCGGCGGCTGCGAGCTCGTCGACCGTGAGCAGGCGCACGGACTCGATGGCGGGCAAGACGCCGACGTCGACGAGGCGCCGGCCGAGCTCCCACGCGGCGCGGCCGGTGATCTCCTGCACCCATCGCACGCGAAGCCGCAACGCCTCGCGGGCGATGGCCGCCGGATCGGGGACGTCGGTGTCCGTCGCACCGACTCCCGGCGTCGCGGCCGGCAGCTCGGCGAACACGTCACCACCCCGACGCGGGCCGACGCGAGGCGGCACGAGGGCGAGCACGACCGGGTCGCGCTCGACCATCTCGTCGAACGTGACACCTTCGGCGCGTGCCTGGGCGACTGCCGACAGCGCCAACGAGGCACCGGTGACAGTGGCTGCGGACGCTTCGGGGATCAGCAACCCGGCGATCGCCTCGTGTCCGTGCAGGCTGGAGAGCTCGCGACGGCCGTTGTGCAGCAAGGCGAGGAGTTCATGATTGGTCAACGACCCGAGCGCAGGAACAGCCATCAAGTCGGCGTCGACGCGATGGACCACGTCGGTAGCGAGATCGGTGAACGCGCTGCGCAGCCGTCCGACGCGCCAGGCCGCCCGGAGGCGGCGCGCCGGTGGACGGGGATCGAGCTTGCGCAGGATGCCGTTCTGCGGCGGGTCGACACCGAGCGCCTCGAGATCGGCGGCGGCCATTCCGTCGACGGCGACGACGAGCTCGCGCTGGAGGAGCGCTTTCGCCGGCATCGAGCCGGCAAGGCGAAGTGCCTCACGGATGCCGTCGCGCATCGGTGCCAACCACAGATCTTGCTCGAGCGTCGAGAGCGGCTCGGGGAACGACTCGGCGACCGGACCCGGCCCGTATGCCGGCCCTGTGGTGGGCGGGAGTGTGGTGATCGGGCGGGCCTGCAGCAGGTGCAGGCCGCCATCTGGCCCGACGGCCCATTCGATGTCCTGGGCGCCGCCGTACGTGCGAGCGACATCGTGCGACAGCCTCGCCAGCTGGCGGATGACTGCCGTAGGCGGACGGTCGGCGTCGGCGCCAGCGCGCACCTCGCGGACCTTGCCGCGCCGGTCGAGGACAGCTGTCCACCCCTGCGCCTCGCCGGAGACGAGTGCGGACGGGTTTCCGGCAACAGCGGCGAGCAGCAAGCGGTCGGTGCGACCGGTGGTGGGGTCGGCACCGAACAGCACGCCTCCGAAGCGGGCGTCGAGCATCGGCTGCACGAGCACCGCCATGTCGGCGTCGACGAGGCCTGCATCCTTTGCCGCGGCCGCCGAGGCGATGACGACATCGACCGCCTCGAGGAAGCCCACTTCGTCGGCGACGTCGAGGATCGACTCGAACACGCCGGCCATGGACGAGTCGCCGCCGTCCTCGCCCGTCGACGACGACCGGACGACGACCTTCATCGCGGCGTCCGCCGAGAGCACTCTCCATGCCCGGACTGCAGCGGCCTGCTCGTCGCCCGTCCATGCCGTCGTCAGCACGGCGCCCGGAAGCGCAGGCAGACCGGCGGCACGAGCGGCGGCGAGGTTTGCTGCCTTGGCCCCGCTGATGGTCGGATCGAGCGCCGCCGGGTCGTCGAGGGACACGACCGACGGAGCGGATGGACCGTTCGCTGCGAGCAGCGTGGAGCCCGCGGCAAGGTCGGGCGAACGAAGTGCCGTGCTGAGGCGAGCGCGGTCGCAAGCGCCGCTCGCAGAGGGCTTCCGATATGACTGCGGACCGCGAGGACCCGCAGGGTGGTTCCCGCCGCTCTCCCCGCCTTCTGGTAATGCGTTCTCACGGAATCGCATGGAGGGATCCTCCGACGTTCACTCGGTCTCTCGTGCAACACGCAATAGGAGGGAAATTGTTCCTCGCGTGACGCGTGTCATATGCGAATAGGGGGTGGTTGTGCTCGTCCTGCTGAGTCGATGTGGGGGGTTCGTCAGCAGAACCGAGTTGATCAACCACCATCTTTGTTCGTTGGCCGTGGCCGGCGCATATCAATATTGCGGCCATGCAACGACGCGCATTGTGCCGTGTGGCGCCGGCCGGAGGGACATTTGTCCGGTTCGTGCGACGGGTGTCACGCCCTGCGCAATCGAAGGCTGTTGGAGACGACGAACAGACTCGATCCGGCCATCGCCAACCCGGCGAGCATCGGGTTCAGCAGACCCGATGCCGCCAATGGGATCGCCGCCACGTTGTAGGCGAATGCCCAGAACAGATTGCCCTTGATCGTCGCCAGTGTCCGCCGCGAGAGACGGATGGCGTCAACTGCGGCGAGCAGGTCGCCGCGCACGAGCGTGAGGTCGCTCGCCTCGATGGCCACATCGGTGCCCGTTCCCATCGACAGCCCGAGATCGGCTTGCGCCAACGCGGCGGCATCGTTCACGCCGTCACCCACCATCGCCACGACTCCCCCGTCGTGCTGCAGTCGGCGGATGACGTCGACCTTCTCCTCGGGCAGCACGTCGGCGTAGACGTCGGCGGCAGGGATGTCGAGCTCGCCGGCCGACAGCCACGGCCGACGCGGCGGTTGTCGCCGGTGAGCAATACCGGCCGTAGGCCGAGCGTGCGCAACTCTCTGACTGCCTCGGCGCTTGTGGCCTTGAGGGTGTCGGCCACGACCACGATCCCACGGACCGAGCCGTCCCAACCGACGACGATCGGTGTGCGACCGAGCGCCTCCGCCGTCTCCTTCGCCGTCGGCGAGGGCACCGACCAGCTGCATCCCGCGGTCGCGGAGAAATTGCTCTCTCCCGGCGACGACCCTGTGTCCGTCGATCTCGCCACTCACGCCGAGACCGGTCGTGCTGGCGAACGCGGAGACGCGGCTCAGCTGGTGGCCTGCGTCTCGGGCGCCGTCAGCGATCGCCTCGGCGATGGGGTGCTCCGAGGCGTGCTCCAGGGAACCGGCGAGTCGCAGAACGTCGTCCCGGTCGACACCGTCGGCGGCGACGACGTCGACGAGCGCCATCCGTCCCGTTGTCACCGTGCCCGTCTTGTCGAGGACGATCGTGTCGACCTGGCGCGTGGACTCGAGCACCTCCGGACCTTTGATGATCACGCCGAGCTGGGCGCCACGACCGGTACCCACCATCAGCGCCGTCGGAGTGGCCAGGCCGAGGGCGCACGGGCAGGCGATGATCAGGACCGCCACCGCCGCCGTGAAGGCAACCGTTGCGCCTTCTCCGGTGCCGAGCCAGAAGCCGAGAGTCGCCACGGCGAAGGCGATCACGATCGGCACGAACACGGCTGACACCCGGTCGGCCAAGTGCTGTACGGGTGCCTTTCCCGCTTGGGCGTCCTCCACCAGTCGGGCGATCTGGGCGAGCTTCGTGTTCACACCAACTCGGGTGGCGCGAACGAGGAGACGGCCGCCCGCGTTCACCGTTGCGCCCGTCACGGCGTCACCCGGCGACACCTCCACCGGCACGGGCTCGCCGGTGAGCAGCGAGGCGTCGATCGCGGACGATCCCTCTTCGATCACGCCGTCGGTCGCGACCTTCTCGCCCGGTCGAACGACGAATCGGTCGCCCACGACGAGCGCGTCGATCGGTATGCGCTGCTCCGATCCATCACGCAACACGGTGACGTCCTTCGCACCGAGCTCGAGCAGCGCCCGCAGCGCGGCGCCCGAACGGCGCTTGGCGCGGGCCTCGAAGTAGCGCCCCATCAGGATGAACGTCGTGACGCCTGCGGCGACCTCGAGGTAGATCATCTCCGGTCCCGGCATCGCGGTCGGCGGTGAGCTGGAACGGATGTCGCATCCCGACCATGCCCGCGTCGCCGATGAACAGCGCATACAGCGACCACCCGAAGGCGGCGAGCACGCCGATTGAGATGAGCGTGTCCATCGTCGCCGTTGCGTGGCGCAGGTTCGCCCATGCCGCCCGGTGGAACGGCCACGCTCCCCACGTGACGACCGGCGCGGCGAGCGTGAGCGACAGCCACTGCCAGTTGTCGAACTGGAGCCGGGAGATCATCGCCATCAGCACGACCGGGAGCGAAAGCAGCGCGGAGATGACCACCCTCTGCCTGAGCCCACTGGACTCGTCGAACGCCGCCTGCTCCCCTGAATCATCGACGGTGGTCGGTGTTGCGACCGACGGCGCCTCAGCCGGTCGCGCTGTGTAGCCGACGGCCTCGACAGCGGCGACGAGATCGGTGGCGGTGATCCCATCCGACACGTGGACCCTGGCCCGCTCCGTGGCGTAGTTCACGGCCGCTTCCACACCGTCGAGCTTGTTGAGTCGGCGCTCGATCCGAGCGGCGCAGGACGCACAGGTCATGCCGCCGATGACGAGATCGACCTGCGCGTCGTTCACGTCAGTGGTCATGGCTGGGGCCCGTCGACGTGGCAGTCGGCGAACCATCGGTCGACAATGGTTCGGTCGGGCTGGTCGCGTGGACTTCCGTACCGCCGCTCTCGACGGTCGTCGCGGCTGGATGGTGTCTGTCCTCGTTGTCGTCCGTGGGCTCCGGACCAACCGTGGCGCCCACCAGTGCACCGCCACCGAGGGACGCGGCGAGCACGAGCGCGTACGCACCCAGCCTGGTCGCCGGTCGCGCCGACCATCGTTGGCGATGATCGCTGGTCACGTCAACCACTATACCCGGTAGGGGTATTCGGCCCGACATCGAGCCTGCGTAGCAGCTGTGCGTTGAGCGCCACGACGATCGTCGACAGGCTCATCAAGATCGCACCGACGGCCGGTGAGAGGGTGACACCGGCCCATGCCAGAGCGCCGGCGGCGAGCGGGATCGCGACGATGTTGTACCCCGCCGCCCAGACCAGGTTCTGGACCATCTTGCGGTAACTCGCTCGCGACAGCCGGATCACTCCACCGACGCCGCGTGGGTCGCTCGACGCCAACACGACGCCGGCAGACTCGATCGCCACATCGGTGCCGGCGCCGATCGCCAGGCCGACGTCCGCGCGGGCCAGCGCTGGCGCGTCGTTGACGCCGTCGCCGACCATGGCGACGCTTCTCCCCTGCTGCTGGAGCTCGATCACCGCCTGGTCCTTGTGCTCGGGGAGGACCTCGGCGAATACCTCGGTGATACCGAGCTGGCGACCGACCTCGTCGGCGACCTGGCGGGCGTCGCCGGTGATCATCGCCACGTCGACCCCGAGCCGGCGGAGGTCGTCGACCGCAGCACGTGCCTCGGGGCGCACCTCGTCCTCCAACGCGAAGGCGGCCAGCGCCTCCCCGCCCCGTGCGAGGTACAGCACGGCAGCCCCGCGCTCCGCCCACGTCGCGATCGGCGCCGTCAGCTCGGGCGGTACCTCCACGTGCCGCTCACGAAGCAGGGCAGGCCCACCCACCGCGTAGGCCGTGCCGTCGACGGTTGCTTCGACTCCGCGGCCGGTCAAGGCGCGGAACCCGGACGCACGGACGGGCTCATCCTGTGGAGTGGCGGCAGCGACGATCGCTCGCGCGAGAGGGTGCTCGCTGTCGGCCTCGACGGCCGCGGCGAGCCGCAACACGTCAGCCTCATCCCAGCCAGAGGCGACGGCCACGCCGGTGACGACGTGAGCTCCTCGCGTCAGCGTGCCCGTCTTGTCGAACAGCACCATGTCAATCGCGCGCATCCGCTCCAGGGCGAGGCGGTCCTTGACGAGGATTCCCGACCTCGCACTGACGGCAGTCGAGAGCGAGATCACCAGCGGTATCGCCAGCCCGAGCGCGTGCGGGCAAGCGATCACGAGCACGGTCACCGTGCGCACGATCGCCTCGTCGAGATCCCCCTGCGCCCACCACACGGCGAACGTCACGGCTCCGGCACCGGCAGCGACGTAGAACAGCAGGGCGGCGAACCGATCGGCGAGTGCCTGAGCGCGGCTGCTGCTCGCCTGCGCGTCAGCAACCAGTCTGCGGATCCCCGCCAGTGCGGTGTCGTCGCCAACGGCGTCGATGCTCACTCTGATCGACGAGTCGGTCGAGACGGTACCCGCCACCACTCGCTCGCCCCGCCGCCTCGCCACTGGACGCGACTCGCCGGTGATCATCGATTCGTCCAATTCGGCCGCGCCGTCGACGATCGTGCCGTCGGCGGGCACGCGCCCGCCGGGACGCACGAGCACCACGTCGCCGACACCGAGTTCGTCGAGTGTCACGACGCGCACATGGTCGCCGTCGACGACCTCCGCCGTGTCAGGCAGCAGCTCGGCGAGCACGGCGAGGGCGTTTTGCGCCTGCCCGATCGCCTTCATCTCCTGCCAATGCCCGAGCAGCATGATCGTCACGAGGGCCGCCAGCTCCCACCAGAACTCGAGATCGAGCCAGTCGAGGCTCGTCGCCATCGACGCCGCATAGGCGACCGTGATCGCCATCGAGATCAGCAGCATCATCCCCGGACGGCGGGCACGCACTTCGTGCACGCCGCCGCTGAGGAACGGCCAACCGCCCCACCAGAACACGACCGAACCGAGCGCCGGGCCGAGCAGGTCGATGCCGCGGAAGTCGATGTCGTAGCCGAACCAGTCCATCACCATCTCGCTGGTGACGACCAGTGGCAGGGTGAGCAGGAGGCTCAGCCAGAACCGACGGCGGAACATCTCCGGGTCATGGCCGGCATGGGCGTTGTGGCCAGCGTGGGGGTTGTGCCCGCCGTGGTCGTGATCAGTCTCAGCCACTGTTGGAAGCTCGCGCTCCGTCAGAGCGTTCATGACCTGAACATATACCCCCTAGGGGTATAAAACAACCTGGCGCGCAGACGGTGCTCGCGGCGGTCGTCTACTCGCTGTACTCGTGCTCCGGCGCCGGGTACACGCCGGCGTCGACCTCTTCGCGGAACGTGAGCGCGGCGTTGCGGAGGTTCTCGCCGATCGTGGCGTACTGCTTGACGAACTTCGGGATGCGGCCGGTGGTGAACCCCGCCCAGTCGGTCCACACCATCAACTGGCCGTCGCAGTGCGGTCCGGCGCCGACGCTGATCGTCGGGATCGTGAGCTCCTTCGTCACCTGTGCGGCCACCGCCGAAGGCACCATTTCGAGGACGACGGCGAAGGCGCCCGCGTCCTCTACTGCATGCGCGTCCTCGATCAATTGCGTCGCGCCTTCGCCGCGACCCTGGATCATGTGGCCGCCGAGACCGTGCTCACTCTGCGGCGTGAAGCCGATGTGGGCCATCACGGGGATCCCGGCACGCACGATGCGGCGGACCTGCTTGGCGCTGCGGTAGCCGCCTTCGAGCTTCACCGCGTGCGATTCGGTTTCCTTCATGAACCGGATCGCACTGTGCAGGGCGTCGTCGGGCCCTGCCTCGTAGGAGCCGAACGGCATGTCAGCGACGACGAGCGCTCGCTTCGCCGCCCGCACGACGGCGCGACACATCGGGATGAGGTCCTCGATCGTCACCGGGAGCGTGGTGTCGTACCCGAGCACGGCGTTGCCCGCCGAGTCGCCAACGAGCAGGAAATCGATGCCAGCCTGGTCGAAGATGGTCGCCGACAGGTAGTCGTAACTGGTCAGGCCGGTGATCTTGATTCCCTGTTCCTTGGCCTGCTTGAAGTGCCGCGTCCTCACCCGTTTCAGTGACGGAGACGGTGTTGCGCTCGACGCGCCGCCGTACGGAGGCTGCTCTTCACTCATGAACCCACCGTAGACCGCCGGCCGACGAGGAGCCGTGTTGCCCACAGGCAGAGGGTCGCCATCCCCAGGCAATTCACAGGCAATCGGGACTGACGATCCACAGGCACGATCGCGCATGATCGTGCTATATGTCGACGAGCCTCCGACGATCGACATCACGGCCGCGACGGCACGGGATGACGCTTGAGCCTGCTGATCGCCGTGCGCTCGAGCGGGACGGCTGGCGCACCACGCTCGACTATCGCGAGAACCACGTTCGTGGACGCGACGGTCGTCTGCTCGAAGCCGTTCCCACCTGGACCGCCGAAGCGGAACGCTACGACGGCGAGTTGGTGTTCGTCTCGGCCGCCGGAGCCGACGGTCGAAGAGGCCTGGGCGCAGTTGCTCGCCGATGTAGAGGAGGCGCGGGCAGCGGCGCGACCCCGCATCCGGCTCCTTCGCGCCTGACACACCATTCAGATGATCGACGGGACGACAGCCTCCACGACCGTCGGTCCCCGTGTGGCGAGCGCCTGGCGGAGCTGATCGACGAACTCTTCGGCGGTCGTCGCTCGGGTCGCAGGCACGCCGAGCCCGGTGGCGAGCGCGACGAAGTCGAGGTCAGGCCGGCCGAGGTCGAGCATCTCTTTCGCCTTCGGGCCGCCGGCTTCGGCACCCACGCGGTTGAGCTCCATGTTGAGAATCGCGTACGAGGAGTTGTTGAACACGATCGTCGTCACGTCCAGTCCCTCTCGCGCCATCGTCCACCACGACTGCAGCGTGTACAGCGCGCTGCCGTCGGCCTCGAGAGCGATCACCTTGCGGTCGGGACAGGCCACCGCCGCGCCGACGGCCACCGGGTAGTCCCTGCCCGATCGCCCCGCCGGTGAGGCACAGCCAGTCGTGGCGCGGCGATCCGGCTGTGAAGCCGGGGGCGAACAACGCCGACGTCTGACCCTCGTCGGACACGATCGCGCCCTCTGGCATCAGGGCTCCCAACGCCGCACAGACGGCTTCGGCGGTGAGCGCTCCCGTGGGCAGCTCGGGCCGCGACCCCTCGGCAACGCTCGCCGCGTCCGGTGCCGCGCCGACGGCCTCGGCGAGCGCGGCGAGCGCCGCGACCGGGTCGTCCGCACCGGTCGACAGGGTGTGCACCTCGCACCCTTCTGGCACGAGGTAGCTGTCCTTGCCCGGGTAGGCGAAGAACGACACCGGCGCCTTGGAGTCGACCAGCGACGAGGTGGCGGAGACCGTCGAGCTGCATCGCGGCGAACTCGGCGAGGTAGGCCAGTCGCTCGACCGCCGGAACGCCGGCTCCGCGCTCGAGACGGGCGGGGAACGTCTCACACAGGATCTTGGCGCCGGTGGCGTCGGCCACGCGACTCGCCGACACGAGCGCCTCGGCGCGACACGCCCTGCCACCGACGAACAGTGCAGCGGGCTCGCCGCTCCGCAGGACGACGGCGATCCGGTCCACGTGCGCCGCGTCGGGAACCGATACGCGCCGGAGTGGAGACCGGGCCGGACGGTTCGGCGGGCTCGCCCCACGACACGTCGGCGGGGAGGATCAGCGTGGCCACGCCACCCGGCGGACCGATCGCCGCGGCCACGGTCGCGGCTGCGTCCGCTGCCACCTCGCCGGGCTTCGTCGACGTGCGGATGAACGACGAGACGTTGCGCGCCACGGTCTCGATGTCGGACTCGAGCTGCGCGTCGTACTGCTTGTGGTAGGTGGCGTGGTCGCCGACGATGTTCACCACGGGCGTGAAGGCCTTGCGCGCGTTGTGCAGGTTGGCGAGGCCGTTTCCCAGCCCGGGGCCGAGGTGGAGCAGAACGGCAGCGGGCTTGCCCGCCATGCGGGCGTACCCGTCGGCGGCTCCGGTCGCCACCCCTTCGAAGAGAGCGAGCACGCCGTGCATCTCGGGTACCGCGTCGAGGGCAGCCACGAAATGCATCTCGGATGTGCCCGGGTTCATGAAGCAGGTGTCGACTCCGGCGTCGACGAGCGTTCGGATGAGTGCCTGGGCGCCGTTCACGTGGATGCCTCCGGGTCGAAGATGATGCCGGGGTTGAGGATTCCGGCGGGGTCGAACGCCGCCTTGATCCGGCGCATGAGGGCGAGCTTGGCGGGATCCTCGAGCTCGGCGAGATACCGCTTCTTCTCCGTGCCGATGCCGTGCTCGCCGGAGATCGCCCCGCCGAGGGCGATGCCCGCAGAGAAGATGCCCTTGATGAGGCGGTAGCGCACCTCGTCGTCGGGCTGGAACACCGAGAGGTGCACGTTGCCGTCGCCGGCATGCCCGCAGCCGGCGACGAGCGAGCCCGTCTCTCGCGGCGAGATCGGCGACGGCGGTCATGTACTCGGGTATCGCCGCTCGCGGCACCACCATGTCGATGATGTCGTTGGCGCCGAGTGCCTTGGCCGTCCAGAACGCCTTCTCCCGCGCCTCGATCAACTGCGTTCCCGAGTGCGGCGGAAGCACGTAGACGTCCATCGCCCCGACCTCGGAGAGCAGTGTGGCGAGCTCCTCGGTGTCTTCGTCGAGGCGGTCGGCGAGGCGATTCTCCAGCACCACGACGAGGTAGGCGAGCGCGGTGCCGCGGACGTCGTCGGGCACGCCGAGGTCGAGGCCGGCATTGTCGAGGATCGCCCCCATGGCGATGAGGTCGATGTACTCGACGATCAGCGGGCCGATGCCGCTGCCGACCACCTTCGGCACCGCCGAGCTCACGCCTTCAAGCGTGGAGAACGGCGCCAGCAGCGTCGCCGCGTGGGCAGGACGGGGATGGAGCTTCAACGTCGCCTTGGTGACGACGGCCAGCGTCCCTTCCGATCCGATGATCAGCTGCGTGAGGTCGTACCCGCTGCTCGACTTGACCAGCTTGCCGCCGGTGTTGATCACCTCGCCGGTCCCGAGAACCGCGGTGAGGCCGAGCACGTGATGTCGCGTCACGCCGTATTTGACGGCGCGCATCCCGCCGGCGTTGGTGGCGACGTTGCCGCCGAGGCTCGCCGAGTTCTCGCCGGGGAACACCGGATACACGAGACCGTGTTGAGCGGCCGCCTTGTCGAGCTCGTCGAGGGTGACCCCCGGTTCGACGACGGCGGTGTGGTTGTCCGTGTCGATCTCGAGGATGTGATTCATCCGTTCGAACGACACGAGGATGCCGTTCTCTGCGGGGACGCACGCCCCCGACAGCCCCGTTCCCGAGCCGCGCGCCGTCACGGGCAGACCGCTCTCGCCGGCGAGGTTCACGACCGCGGCGACGTCCTCGGTGCTCGACGGCCGCACGACGAAGGCGGGTCGGTGAGGCGTGAGGCCGAGCGCCTCGTCGTGCGTGTAGTCGTCGCCGATCGCGTCGCCTTCGAGGACGTGCTGAGCGCCGACGATCTCAACCAGACGGGCACCGACGTCTGTCATGTTCCCCTCCTTCTCTCTCGACCCGGAGCGCCACCGTAGTCCTGGCTCGGCAACGCACAGCGGGCTCCGAGCGAGCGTGCGCCCATCGGTAGGTTCGTTCGCGTCGAATGGGCTACTCGCTGCCTCCGTGAGGCCGCGAGACGTACGCTCCGTGATGGAGGCGGGTCGGCCGGGTCAGTATCGGCGGCCGAAGTCACCTGGTTACGGGATCGCGGCGTCGAGCAGATCTCCCGCGGCCGCGCCCCTGGCGCCGCGCCCGGCCACCACCTGCGGTGCGCTCCCGGCAACGAGCGCTGTTGCCGATGCCGGATCCTCGCCGGCTCGCGGCGGCTGTCCGCGCAGCCCTCGGGCGCCGAACAACCTCGTCAGGATGCCGAGCCAGAACGGCGCTCCGAACATCACCGCCACCGCTGTGATCGGAACACCGAGGAGGGTGAGAAGAACGCCGGAGTCGTCGTTCCACCCGGACCCCCAACCGATCGGCAGGTCGAGCCCTTCGAGATCGTTGACGGCCTGTTCGATGTCGGAGAAGTCGACGGGTCCATCGTCGGGGGTTTGTTGCGCCACGTAGCTGTCGGCAGCGCCGGCGACGGCGTCACGCAGCGTGCCGTCGTCCCACAACGAGTCGACGATGCGCACCGCCGACACGTTGAGGAGCAGCGCGAGCACGAAACCGATGCCGAGCAGGATCCAGCGCGACCATCGCCGATAGGCGCCTTCGAGGCGGTCCATCGTGTCGTCGAACCATCCCTCCAGTCCCGCCTTGATCTGCATCAAGTCTCCACCGGTCTCGGCGGTGAGTGCCACGAGTCGTTCGCGCAGCGGTCCCGCCGGGATCTCGTCCATCAACCTCTGTCCCGTCTGGAGGCCCGACTTGAGATCGATCAGCTTCTCGATCACCGAGTCGGCAAACGCCCGAGCCGACACGTACGACGGGAGGCGCTTGTCGTTCGACTCGTTCAGTCCTGCTCCTCGCTTGCGGCGGGAGGCCGACTCGAGAACGCGGAAGATCGACGTCGAGTAGATGTCGAGAGACTGCGGCGTCTTGCCCGTGCTGAGCATGTCCTGGATCACGATCTCCAGGTCTTTGGAGCGCTTCTTGAACGCCATGCCGATCAGTTCGACGATCGCCGAAGCGATGACCGACAGGATGAGGAATGCGATCGCCAGACCGATGCCGACGTCGACTGCCTGAGTTCTCATCGCGCCTCCCAGGAGTGCCGGTCGCGATCGTAGAGGCGAGGGCATCACCCATGGTGTGACCCTCACGTAGCAGGATGTCGGCGTGCAGCGCTGGCTCTCTGCAGCGGTCCTACGAGTCCTCGCAGTGTCACGACGTGCCGGCCGGCGGACCATCGCCGCCGTCGACCGGATCTGGAACGCAATCGGTTCTCGGGTGAGCAGCCGCCACCTCGTCGGCGATGCCGCCTTGGCGCTCGTGATCGTCGGGTACCTCGCCGTCAACGTGGCCCGCACGTCGCTCGACGCCGGCATCCAGAAGATCCATCCGATCCGTGTCGCCGGCGTGAGCACGAACTCACTCCACAGCGGCGAGGACGCCGTGAATCGCGCCTTCGACATCTGGGCTCGCGGGTACGCGCGCCTGAGCGATCTGGTCGCGTACGACCCTGTGGTGCTCGCCCGCGCCCAGACGGTGCTCGAACTTGTCCTCGTCCCGCTGACGTTCCTCGTCGGCTACGGCGCGATCAAAGCGCTCCGCGGCCACCTCCAGCGCCGTGATGGCGACCCGGCGGGCGGGACGCGTGGGGCGGTGCGGGCGCTACTCGGAATTGGCGCACTGGCGGTACTTGCCTCCGTGATGCTCGGCGCGTTCAACCAGATCGTCGAGCTGATCATCCTTGCCGAACGGGGCAGCATCGGACCACTGGAGTCGGCGCTGTTCGTCACCGGTTTCGTGCGCACGTGGCTGCTCCCTCTCGCTCTCGTCGCGATCGTCGTGGGGATTGTCGAGGTAGAGCGGGCGAAGCCGGCGGACGAACGGTTGCGGTGGTGGCGGGGCACCGGAACGACGTACCGGATCCTCTTCGTCGTCGTGCTCCTCCACGCGGTGCTCCTCTTGCTGAGCACCCCGGGCGCGCAGAGCGAGGATGCCCTGCGGCTCTGGCTGCAATCCCCCCGTCTCGCCGTGATGGGCGTCGGGTTCACCTCGATCCTCGCCGTCGCTCTGGCCACGATCTCGATCCGGATCGGCACGCACGGCAATCCGCAACGTGTTCTCCTCGATCGTGTCGGGACGCGGCGGCTCGTTGCGGTCGGGGTCATACTCCTCGTCGCCGGGCTCGTTGCCCGTGCGTTCGATCAGGGCTGGAACGCGGGCGCGATCGGTGCTGGATTGATCGTGCTGGTCGTCGCCGCGCTCAGCCTGCCGCTCGCGCCAAGCACCGGTCCGCTGCCCGGTTCGAGCAGCATTCCCGACCCGGGTGCACTGGCCAAGCCGAGCGAGGACGCGATGCAGCTCGTACCTGCTCTGCTCGCCCTCGGCCCGCTCACCGTGCTCACGGTGGCACTGGTCCGGTCGTCGATCCCGTCGATCATCGACTCGCAGTCGAGTGGCTGGCTGATCGCTCACGCCGCAGCCGCAGGTGTGCTCGCCGTGGTCGCCTTCTGCCTGGCCCGCGCGACGGCGCGGTGGGCATTCGCCGCAGCTGCGAGCACGCGGCGTGCGCGCGAGCGCGCTGTTCTTCGCCGTCGAGGCCGTCCTCGCCGTGGTCTGCATCGTGATCTACGTGATCGTCATCCGTGACCCGTGGGAGTGGGGGCGGACGTTCGGCGCGACGGCGATCATGGCCGTCTTCCTCACGGTGCTGGTGTTGGTCTTCGGCACGATCGGTTACGTGATGGAGAGCCGGCCGCTCCCTGCGGCGCTGGACTTCGTCGGCTTCCGCCGGTTGCCTGTGGTGCTCGCTCTCGTCGTGTGGGGTGTGGCGAGCCACCAGTTCGCCGTCGACGGCTACCACGATCTGAAGACCACTGGTGAGGCGCTGCCGCCGGCGCCGCAACAGACCGTCCAGCGTGCCTTCACCTCCTGGATCGAGGCAAACCTCGGTGACGTGGCACCGTCCAGTCAGCCGTCGACGTCGCGCCCGGCGACACCGATGGTGTTCGTCGCCGCCGCCGGTGGCGGTATCAAGGCAGCAGCGTTCACGTCGGCCACGATCGACTGCATCTTCATCGGCACGCCGAGCGCCGGAGCCAGCACGGACGCGCCGTATCCCAGCGAGGTCACCGACGATGCGTGCGCGACTGGCGACAACTGGCAGAGACTGTTCGCAGCGAGCGGTGCGTCGGGCGGCAGTGTCGGCATCGCCTCGGTGCTCGCCCAACGCGCCACGGGGGAAGTACCCGATGGCTGGGTGAAGGATCAGCTCGGCCGCGACCTGCTGTCGCCGGAGATCGCCTGGCAACTGTTCGTCGAGGTGCCCAATGCGGTGGTCACGTTCAACCCCTCGCTGGACCGGGGCGAGGTGTTGCAGGAGTCGTGGCGCCGGGAGCTCGCCGACGACGGTGCAGATCCGGGTGGGATGCCCTTCTTCGCCGATCGGTCGCAGGAGGGTGCCTGGGCGGATCCACTCGTGTTCTTCAGCGGCACCAACCTCAACGACGGGTGCCGGGTCAACATCTCTCCGGCGCGATCCGCCGCACCGGGGCGGGACACGTCCGTCGCCGTTGACGCCGCCGATCCGCCTGTCCTCGGCCCGCTCGGCACCCGTCACGGCCCGTGCAAGGATCAGCGGGTCGAGCGCGCCGGCGTCGCTCCGGATCAGGCGGGCACGCGTGATCTCGTCGACTTCCTGTGCGGCGACAACATCGACCTTGCCACGGCCGCATTCCTGTCGGCGCGGTTCCCGTTCGTGTCCCCGACCGGCACGATTCGCTGCCCCGACGAGGGTGACGACGACGACGAGACGATCGACAGTCTTTCGATCGGTGACGGCGGGTACCGCGACAACTCGGGCGCGGCGTCGATCATGGACACGTGGGCGGTGCTCGAACCGCTCGTGGCGGCGTACAACGCCGAGCACGACCAATGCATCGTCCCCTTGTTCGTCGAGATCAACAACGGATACGCCGGCCTCGGCGGTCCCGGCGTGTCATCCGACGTGGCCCAGCTCGTCGCCCCCGCGCTCGGCGCAGCCCGCGTGTTCAGCGACTTGTCGTACGGCCCGATCGAGCAGGCCGCAGCAGAGTTCAGCCGCGAGCTGGCTCCCGATCTGGAGGTGACCAGCGACGGCAAAGTGCTGCGCACGCGCTTCTTCCGTGTCTCGCTCGTCGATCACCCCGGCGTCACCGCGCCACTTGGCTGGTCGCTCAGTGGCGCCGCCGTCGACGACCTCGTCGGCCAACTCGGCCTGGAGGAAAACAAGGTGCCTCTCACATCTTTGCGTGACCTGCTCGCCCCGGGACGTGGCTCTCGTCTGACATGCGAGTCGGTGTAGTAAGTGCGCGGTGCGCACCACCGGAGGAAGGAGCGGATCGATGGACCAGCCAAACGCGGAGCAGGCGTTGCGACAGCTCGAGCCACTCGTCGGCGAGTGGACCTTCGAGGCCACATGGCCCGACGGAGAGCCGTGGCCTGGCGGCGGACGGGTCACGTTCGAGTGGCTCGCCTCGGGAGCACATCTGCTCGAGCGTGGGACCGCCGAGCTGCCCGAGGCGCCCGACAACGTGTCCATCATCGGATGTGATGCAACCAACGGGACGTACTTCCAGCTGTACTCCGACGAGCGCGGCGTGTGCCGTGTCTACGAGATGAGCATCGGCAATGGCGAGTGGAGGCTCTGGCGGGAGGGCGAGCCGTTCTCCCAGCGCTTCACGGCGACCTTTGGCGACGGCGGGAACACGATCACCGGACGCTGGGAGGCCGCCGAGGACGGCACCAACTACACGACCGACTTCGACCTCATCTATCGCCGAGTCGGCGCCTGACGGCACCGCAACCGCGGCGTGCGCCGTATGGCTCGGGTTCATGCGGCGTCGTCAGGCACGGTCGGTTCGGCTTCGTCGTCGATGGGTGGTGGGGCGTGGCTGTCTGCCGGCGAGCCGGGTTCGTCGGTCATCGGTGGGTCGGCACCGGGTGGGTCTTTGCGGGTGGGTCGTTGTTGGGTGGGGCGAGGCCCGGGAGGGGGTGGGTTCGTCGTGTGCCGTCGGGGTAGGTGATCGTCAACTGGCGGGTGTCGGGGTCGAGGCGGAGTTTCCAGTTGTGGGCGTGCAATTGGTGGTGATGCCGGCAGCAGACGGGGCCGAGATCGATCAGGTTGGTGTTGCCGTGATGTTGGTATTCGACGAGGTGGTGTTGTTCGCAGCGGTCGAAGGGCATGTCGCAGCCGGGAAACAGACAGCTGCGGTGCATCACGCGCAGGGCGAGCTTCTGGTCCGGGGTGGCGAACCGCCTGTTGCGGCCGTGGTTCAACACGGCGTCACCCAGCTGTTCGACGACGCCGTGCTCGTTGACGTCGGCTTCGACGATGTTCGTGGTCGGGTCGTCGAGCACGGCGTTGCAGGGTGTGGAAGGCGATCGGGGTGCCGTCGGCGTATTCGTGCACGGACAGCTCGTGGGGTCCGCTGGTAGCTGTCTTGCTCGTCGCAGAGGACGATGGCTGTCACCCCGGCAACCCGGGTGCGGTTGGAGATGGGTGTGTTGCAGATCAGGTTGGTGATGGCGTCGGCGGTGATCTGCTCCCGTGTGCGTAGATCGGTGTTGTCGCCGCGGCGGGCATGGTAGATGGCGTTGACTTCAGCGGTGATCGCTGTGTTCAACGTTTGGCCGGTCAACGGATCCCACCGTGCCCGACAACCCCCACAACCCCGTCTCCAACTCGGTGAAGATCTTCGCCCGCCGTTGATGACGTTGCCGTTCCGCCCGCTGCACACCGAGATCCTCGAGCAACAACTCGACCAGATGAGTCACATACAACCGGAACGAATGCACACTGCGGGTGGCGGCGATCGTGTCCAAGTCGGGGTGACGGCGGTAGAACTCGGCACGCACATCCACCGCCAACTTCCCCAATGCTTTGGCGACAACATCGGCGTAGGCGGCGGAGAGCTCCCCTGACCGTGTCGCTTCGTCCATCCCGGGCAGGTTGTCGAGCACCGCACCGCGATCCTTCTCGAACCAACTCCTCCTGCGGGTTGCTGCGGCCGTCAGGGTTCAACGTCGAATCGACCACGTCGTTCACATCCACCTGACGCAACTCGTCGGCCCGCACGGCGACATCAGTCTTGAGGACATCACTGAGACCACGCAGCATGTTGGCGACCTGCTTCAACCCCGCCAACTGACCGACATCACAATGACCCACCTCGACGTGCAGCATCGCCTCACGCACACCAGCGGCGGCGTCACCGAGAGCGGCGATACGGCTGTCGAGATCGGACGAACTCATGTCACCAGGATAACGGAAACCGCAACAGGTGTTCTATCAATCTCGCGCTGACAGTTCGAGAGTTTCTGCGGGTACGCAACCTCGGCATCCTCAGCGAGGTGGTGTGGTGCTCGGGTTCACCGGACGAGTCTCCGTCCAATCCACGAGCAGACGTCGCTCAGCAATCAGCCATCCTCGATCCGCCACATGGGTGTATGCGTCGACGTAGCGGATGAACATCACGTAGTCCGAGTCGCCATCATCACGCCTCGTGAGGTGGTGCGCCATGCAGTACACCTCACCCCTCGCCTCGTCGCCACGCACCTCGTACGTCGCGTTGCCGACGAGGTGGTACGTGCTCGAGTACCGCTTGATGAGCTCGGGCACCTTCGCCAGTTGCTCGCGGCCGCGGCGTTCGCCGGTCGGCTGCCCGGAATCGGAGGGATCGAAGATCAGCAGCGCCGCATCGGGCGTGAACACGCTCAGGAACAGCTCGACGTCACAGCGATCGACAGCACTGGCGTAGCGCACCGACAGAGCGTGCAGGTCCGCGCGGTCAGCGGACGCCACGTCGCCCTGGGTCACGACCGATCCGGCGGCGGACGTTCGTGACGCGCGATCAGGTTCTCCACAGTGCTGTTCAACTTCGCTCCCCGGGGCCAACCCGCGTAGTGCGACAAGAAGATCACGATCTCGCGGAGCTCGGCGGGCTGCATCTCACCGAGACGCAGCGCGGCCTCGACCTGAAGCTCGACGACGTCGTCTTGACCCGTCCCGATGAGCAGCCCGATCAGCATCAGCCGCCGCTCGCGCACCGACAGCACGTCGCGTGACCAGATGCGCCCGAAGAGATGGTCGACCGTGAGGCTGAGGAAGTCGTCATTGATCTGGCTGACGTCCCAGCCGTACACGGCGCGCATCATCTCTTGGCCGCGGCGTCGATCGTCGTTCGCCTGCTCGTCCCCCGAATCGGTCATCGCTGCGACTCTGTCGCGTCCGGCCGCGGGATGCCAAGCGCAGTCGCCAGTTCGTCGAGCGCAAGCGTGGCGACGGGGAGGTCGACATCGAGCTCGGCCGCAAGCTCCAGCGCGAGGCGGAGATCCTTCTCGCCGAGTTGCCGCGTGTGGTCGAGCACGGGGAAGAGCGGATCGTCGCTCGCCAACGGCGCGCTCGTGGACCGCAGCATCACGGCACCCGGCCCACCCGTCACGGCGTCGGAGTGACGCACCACCTTCGCCAGCTCGACGAGGTCGACACCCGCCGCTTCCGCGAGCCGCTGTGCCTCCCCGACAGCGACGAATGCGGCGAATTGGATGAGGTTCCGCGCGAGCTTCGCCCTCGTTCCCGCGCCGACTGGGCCGAGATGAGCGATCAATCCGGCCCAACGGGCGAACACGGGACGGCACTGCTCCAGCGCATCCGCCGTGCCTCCAACCATGACGGCCAGGTTGCCCTCGTGGGCACCCATGAAACCGCCGCTGACTGGGGCATCCACGATGTCGATCCCGGCTGCGGCCGCCTCCGCGGCGAGCATCTCGGCGGTGCCGGGAGCGATCGTCGAATGGATGGCGACGACGCTCCCCGCCCGAGCACGGGAGAGGATTCCATCGGTGCCGTGCACGACGGCACGAACCTGGTCGTCGTCGAGCACCATCACCGAGATCACGTCGGCCACCTCGGCGACCTCACCGGCGGTGGTGACCGCGCGTGCTCCTCGCTCGATGAACGGCGCCGTTGCGTCGGCGCGGACGTCGCACACGACGAGGCCGTCCGGCCAGTCGATCAGGTGGCTCGCCATCGGAGCACCGATGTTGCCCAGACCGATGAAGCCGACGGCGCTCAACTGCGGAACACCTGGCCGCCGTCGACGTTCACGATCTGACCCGTGATCCACGCTGCCTCATCGGACAGGAGGAACAGGCATGTGCCGACGAGATCGGCCGGCGTGCCCATCCGCTTCAAGGCCATGCTCTTGACGATCTCACCGGTCATGCCCTCGGGCACCACCGTCGCGCGTGGCCTCTGTGTCGATCGGTCCCGGTGCGATCGCGTTGACCCGGACTCCCTGCCCGCCGAGTTCGTGGGCGAGTTGTTGCGTCAAACCGTTCACGCCCACTTTGGCGAGACCGTAGAAACCGGCGTACATCCATGCCGCCGTGGACGATTGGTTGACGATCGCCCCCTTCCGTGCGGCCAGCTCACTGAGGCAAGCTCTCGTGCAGAGCAGCACTCCGTCCATGTTCACCGACATGAACCGGCGGTAGTAGTCCCAGTCGACTGTGGTGAGGAGATCGAGCCTCATCCCGCCGTAGATGGCGGCGTTGTTGACGAGATGGTCGATGCCGCCGAAGGCATCGACGGCTGCGCCCGCCATCGACGCCACCGAAGCAGGATCGGAGACGTCGACGGTCACGGCGACGGCGGCGCCACCATCCTTCTCGATCTGCTCGGCGACGGTGGATGCGCGGTCACCGTCGAGGTCGGCCACAACGACGGACGCACCCTCGGCGGCCAGCGCCCGCGCGTACGCCTCACCGATGCCGCCCGCCGAACCCGTGACGATGCTCGTCTTGCCCGCGAATCGGCCCATCGACCCCACTTACGCTCCCTCCGCGACAGTCTTGACCTCGAGGTACTCCTCGAACCCGGCCACGCCCATCTCGCGGCCGATGCCCGATTGCTTGTATCCCCCGAACGGGACATCGCCGCCGTACCACACGCCGCCGTTGATGCCCATCGTGCCGGTACGGATTCGTCGCGCCACCGACCATGCCCGCTCGGAGCTCGTCGACGTGCACCGCACCGGAGAGCCCGTACGGCGACTCGTTGGCGATGCGCACCGCATCGTCGTCGCCGTCGTGAGGGAGGACGACCAGCACCGGGCCGAAGATCTCCTCCCTGGGCGACGCGTGCCTCGTTGTCGACCCCGACGACCAGCGTGGGCTCGACGAAGAACCCGCGCTCACGCTCCGGCGGGCGACCGTCCGCCGCACACGAAGATCCGCCTTCGGCGACAGCAACGTGGATGTAGCCCTCGACACGCGCTCGCGCTGGCGAGCCGAGATCAGCGGGCCGCAGATCGGTCCCCGGGTCGGTCGGGTCGCCGGCGCCGAATGCGGCCATCGTCGAGGCGGCCGCCTCGACCGCTCTCGTCGAACCGGCTGACGGGGCACGAGCAGACGGGTGGTGATCGCGCATCCCTGACCGGCGTGGACGCAGGCGGCGAACGCCGCCGTCGACGCGGATGCGGCGATGTCGGCGTCGTCGAGCACGAGGAAGGCGGACTTGCCGCCCAGCTCGAGGAACACCTTCTTCAGCGTCTCGCCGCGGCCGCCATCACCGCCTTGCCGGTGGCCGTCGATCCCGTGAACGAGACCACGTCGACCGCGATCGTCGTCGGCGAGCTGGGCGCCCAACCGGTGATCGCTCGAGCGTGACGATGTTGAGCACGCCCGGCGGGATGTCGGTCTCGCTCGGCGACGATGCGAGCCAGCGCCGACGGCCGCCCACGGCGTGTCGGGTGCCGGCTTGAGGACGACGGTGCAGCCTGCGGCGAGCGCCGGGCCGACCTTGGCCAGGTTGATCTGGTGCGGAAAGTTCCACGGGGTGATCGCGCCCACGACGCCCGCCGGCTCACGGAGCACCCAGCGCTGCGACGCCACCCCCATCGGTTTCGCCTCACCGAGGTCAGTTCGCCAGCCGTCGTACGATTCGGCCAGATCGGCCATCCATCCCAGGTCGGCGACCGGCGAGTCGAACTGCGGGCCAGCCGTGAGGAACGCAGGAGCTCCCACCTCCGCCGTCGTCAATGTCCGCAGCTCGTCACCGTGGCGCTGCATCGCCATCACGGAGCTGGCGGAGGCATCGTGCACGGAACGACGCGTCGGTCGCCCACCCGCCATCGTCGAACGCGCGGCGGGCCGCGTCGATGGCAGCGTCCATGTCAGCGACCGTTCCGTTCGCGGCGGCACCGAGCACCTCCTCGGTGGCCGGATTGAGGGTCTCGAACGTGGCACCGTCGGCGGCCGGAACGAGCTTGCCGTCGATCGAGCAGCACGTCCAGCGGCGCCCGATGCCCATCGACGGACGCTCCCACAGCCCGACCGGCGCCGTGCGCCGAGACGGTAGTGGCCGGGCTGTCGGTTTGGAGCTCCGCTGCATCCGCTCCGTCATGCCGTCCGACAGTGCGCCGTCGGTCATCATCTCCATGAACAGCGACGGCGGCGTTGCCGAAGTCGAACCAGTCCCGCTGCCACGACCACTGGAAGTTCGCCGCCGTAGCGGAACCAACTACCGCCGATGCCCGCCACCTCGTAGCGACTCGCCGTCCGCCCGCGTGGCATCGGCGATCTGTCGCCAGAAGTCCGATGACCTGACCCTTGCGGTCGTCGATGAGGATCTCCTCGTACGGGTACTCCCAGCCGTCGAGTCCGAACATCTCCAGCGCCAAGGCGATCTCGCGGATCTCGTCGCGACCGACCGCCATGAACTCCTCGTTCGAACCGAGTTCCAGCCGTACGTGGCGTCCTCCGTGTACATCTCGGCCATCGGCCTCCAGTCACCGTCCGCCTCGGCATCGCGGTTGGCCGGAGCCAACGCTCCACCATCTCCTCCATCTCCGCTCGCGGATGTGCGCTCACAGTTCTCTCCTCGGTCAGTCGGCGACGATCGTCAGGGCGTGGGTGGGGCAGTACTTCACGGCGACCTGCACCTTCGCTAGGAGCTCCGGCGCGGCGTTCCTCGGTCACGGTGAGATCACCGTTCTTGGAGACGTGAACACCTCGGCCGCCTCCGACTCGCAGACGGCGTGACCCTGGCAGAGGTCACGATCGACGACGATGCGAAACCCCATCAGCCGTCGCTCCTCGCGCGGCGCCGGTACCGGGCGGCGCACGGCTGGGCCAACTGCACCACCATCTTCGAGTGATCGTTGCGGTACGACTCGGCCGGCTGCAGCAGTCTCGAACTCCCAGTCGCGAAGCAGCACGCAGAAGATCGCTTTGAGCTGCATCATCGCAAAGGCGGCGCCGACGCACCGGTGGCGGCCGGCGCCGAACGGGATCCAGTTCCACGGGTTGGCGATGTCCTCCTCACGGCCCGACATGTAGCGGTCGGGGTCGAACGCAGTCGGCGTCGGAGAACGCCTCCGGGAGCCGGTTCGAAACGGCCGGGCTGGCCCCGACCAACGTTCCCTGGTTCGATCGTGTGTGAACCGACAGCGAGCTCACTGACGACGACACGAAGGAGCAGAATCAGCGGCGGATGGAGTCGCAGCGCCTCCTTGACGGCGCTCTCCAGCCGCGGGATCTCGCGCAGGGCCTGATAGCTGACATCGCGCCGCGGCTCCTGGAGCCCGTCGATCTCGGCCTGCACGCCGGCCATGACATCGGGGTGTGCGGAGGAGCTCGATGAGGGTCCAGGCGGCAGTACCCGACGTCGTGTGGTGCCCGGCGAACATCATCGAGATGAACATCCCCGTGACGATGTCGGCGTCGAAGCGCGGCGCTCCGTCGTCTCCCGTCACGGACATGAACATGTCCAGCAGGTCCCGCTCGTCCTCGGCCCCGGCGCCTGCCGCGGCCCGACGATCCATGATCCCCTCCACGAGCTCGACGAGACCGGCCCGGGCGGCGTCGCGGCGACGGAAGCTCTCGATCGGCGCATATGGATCGACGAACGCGATCGCGTCCGTGCCCTGCTCGAGGTCGTGGTAGAGCTCGGCGAATCGGCGATCGAGCTCGTCGCGGAACTTGCGACCGATGAGACACGCTGACGACGTGTAGATCGTCAACTCGGCGAACCAGTCGAGCAGGTCGATCTCACCCTCTTCGTCCCACCCGGCGACCATCCGCTCGACCTCTGCGGCGATCGTCTCAGCGTGGCCGCGCATGAACTTGTCTCGTAGCGCCTGGTTGTGCAGCATCTCCCGCCGCCGCTCGGGCGGGGCGTCGAAGACGACTCCCTCGCCGAAGATGGGCTTCATGAACGGGTAGGCCTCGGCTTGGTCGAGCTGATCCTCGGTGGCCCGGAAGAACACCTCGTTGGCCTCGGCGCCGGTGAGCAGCACGACGTCCTTGTCGGCGAGGCGGAACGCCCCGACGTCGCCACACTCCGCCCGCACCCGCTGCATCAAGCCGATCGGATCGGTACGCAGCTCCTCGAGGTGCCCGTTGTGGTCCTCGCCTCCCGACACCGTGGGCACTGCCCCGAGCAGCAGTCATCTCGGATCGTCCTTCGCTGATTCGACCGAGCGGTGCCTCCGGTTGCACCTCGACCAGACTCGAGGCTGGCACCTCGGGGCATCGACACCATCGCCAGAACGGCCGCTGCCACGTCGTCGGGGCGGAGGAACGCCATGTGCCGCAGCAGTCCCCATCGACCCCACTCGCGACACGACCCGCTCGACGTCGGACGCGGGCCAGGTCGATCCTTGCTCGGTGGCGGACTGGCCCGGGACGCACCATTCCGACGCGGACGCCGGTGCCCTCGAGCTCCATCTGCATCGCCCGCACCATGTTCTCCAGTCCCGCCTTGGCGGACACGTAGCCGGCGACCAGTGGCCGGGGCCTGACAGCGACCTCCGACGTCACGATGACGACGTCGCCGCGCCGTCGTTCGATCATCGCCGGCACGATGTGATGGACGAGCCGCTGTGGGCCGAGGAGGTTCACGCTCACCTGTCGGGCGAACTCGTCGCTGTCGGCGCCCACGACCGTGATCGGACGGACATCGCCGGCGTTGCTCACCACGACCTCGATCGGACCAAGCTTGGCGTTGGCGGCCTCGGCGAAGTTGGCGACCGATTCCTCGTCGTGCACGTCGAGCGCCGAGCGCGATGGCCTCACCGCCGGCGGCTCGGATCTCGGCAGCCGCCTGGTCGCATTGCTCCACCCGGCGAGCACCGAGCACCACGGGATGCCCGGCGGCGGCGAGTGCGATCGCCGTGGCCCGGCCGATCCCCGACGAGGCACCGGTGACAACCGCCGGGCGCCGATCCGGATGGGCGGCGAAGCGCGCCATCAGCGGACCACCACGGTGGTGGGCAAGGTGGCGAACCCGCGAACGTTGACGGAGTGCACCCGCGTCGGCGCCGGCTTCGTCGACGTCGTAGTCGGCGACGCGTGCGACCAGCTCTTCGAGGGCGACTCGCGCCTCCAGCCGGGCGAGCGAGGCACCGAGGCAGAAATGACGCCCGAAGCCGAAGCTGGCCAGCAGGTTCTGCGTGTCGGGCCGGTCGAGATCGTAACGATCGGGCTGCGGAAAGACATCGGGATCTCGATTCGCCGAGCCCACCAGCAGCAGCACACGCCCGCCGGCGGGGATCTGGCGAGCCCGGATCGTGACGGGCTCGGTGGCGACCCGGGCGAGCATCTGGCTCGACGTGTCGTATCGCAGCGTCTCCTCGATCCAATCCGAGATCCGTTCGCCGTCACCGAACGGCTTGCGTCGCTGGTCGGGGTGACGCCACGCCCAGAACCAGGCATTGGCGAGCAGCTTCGTCGTCGTCTCGTTTCCTGCGACCACCATCAGGAACATGAACCCGATGATCTCCTCGTCGCTCAGTCGATCGCCGTCGATCTCGGCGTCGATCAGCGCCGACGTGAGGTCGTCGGTGCGACGCCGTCGCCGTTCGGCCAGCATCTCGTCGTAGTACGCGACGAGCGCGAACGCAGCATCGACACCGGCGGCAGGGACATCGTGCACACCGGCGTCGCGATGCACGACCACGTCCGCCAACCGGCGCAGCTCGTCGCGATCAGCGGGAGGCACACCCATGAGGTCGGAGACCACGTCCATCGGGAGCTTGCCGGCGAAGTCGCCGACGAAGTCGAAGCTCCCGACATCGAGTGCCGCCTCGAGGTGGCGGCGGGCGAGCTGGCGGACACGCGGTTCGAGCTCGGCGACGCGACGAGGCGTGAAGCCGCGCGACACCAACGCCCGCATGCGACCGTGCCGGGGAGGATCCATGGCGAGGAACGACATCGTCTTGTGGGCGTGCGGCCCGGTCGCAGACGGATCGAGCGAAACGCCCTGTGCGGATGAGAACCGGGCCGAGTCGCGGAAGGCGGCGATCACGTCGGCGTGCCGCGACAGCGCCCAGAAGCCGCGCTCCTCGTTGTGGTACACCGGCGCCTCGGCACGGAGGCGGGCATAGGTGGGGTACGGGTCCTCGTGCATCTCGTATGCGTACGGATCGAAGGAGAGGAGCGCGGTGGACATCGATCAACCCTCGTCGCGGAGCAGCAGCGACACGGTGTCGCCCAGTCGATCCGGAAGCTCGTCGTAGGAGAGGTGGCCGAGGCCGGCGTGGACGAGCGCACCCGTGAGGGCGAGTTGCAGGGCGTGCAGCACCGACGGATCGCGGCGATCGTCGAGGGCGTCGACGAGACGCGCTCGTCCACTCCGCTCCGATGCGATCGCGCAGGACCTTCACGTCGGGATCGATCCCGAGCATTGCCACGGTGCATGCGGCTGCCAGCTCCGGCTCGCCGGCGACGAGCAGGGCCAGATCGGTGAGCGTCGCCCGCACCCGGTCCGGCACCGTGCCGGCGGACGAGTGGTCGGTTCGGGGAAGAGCCACGAGGCGGCGCCAGAACACCTCTGTGAGCAGGTGTTCCTTGGAAGCGAAGTAGGTGTAGGCCGTCGCCGGCGCCACCCCGGCACGGCGGGCGACGCCTCGCACGGTCAATCCCTCGTATCCCGTCTCCGCCACTTCGTCGACCGTCGCCTCCGTCAGCCGCCGCACCGTTTCGGCCTGGCGCGCGGACACGCGGCGCCGGGTCGATTCACGGTCGAGCGCTACGGCGGAAGATTCGGACATCTGACTGGACAGTAATCTGGACATGCGTCCGGTTGCAAGATAGTGTCTGTTCGGTCATCGCGGATCAGGGGGTGCAATGCTCGATCTCGAGAGCGCTGTCGTGGGGCCATCTGGCGGTCATCGTGCGTGAATATCTGATGGCGGGCCACCTCATCGACCGCGCCGGCATGCCGTACGTGATCGAGCGCCTCGGACGGGATGCGATGCGCGACGTGGCGATCGAGGAGTGGTCGGCGGCGAGTCCGATCTACACGAAGCGGATGCAGCGTGCATTCGGATTCGAGGGCGACTCGGTTGAGACGATCTTCAAGGGAATGCAGTTCGATGTCGGCGCGCCCCCGCAGTTCCTCGACTTCCGCTACGCGCTGACCGATCACGACCACGGCGAGTTCTGGCTCGACCACTGCGGCGCGCTCGCCGACGTGGAACCGATGGGCGAGGACTTCGTCGTCGCGATGTGTCATGACATCGAGGACCCGACCTTTGACGCAACCGCCTGCGCGACGAACCCTCGTGCCCGTGTCCGACCCGTGCACCGCCCACCGCGAGTTCCTGCCGGCCGCACGCCCGTCTGTCACTGGACGGTCACGATCTCCTCGGAGAACGAGCCGCTCGCGCCGCCGCCGGCCGCCACGCAACTCGCCGCCACTCGCGCCGCAACGATCGAGCTCTCGCCGATCGACGTGAGCGAAGAGGGGCGCTGTGCATACGAAGGTCCGCTGCTGAACGACCTCCGCCTGGAGGACTGGTCTCGCTCGGCGCTCGTCAGGATGGCGGAGGAGATCTGCCTCCAGGGGCACCTCCTTGCCCTCGCCTTCCGCACCGCCGTCGGGCGCCGCGTCGACGATCAGACGGCCGTGTCGACATTGACGACACGGCAGTTCACCGGCGCCGCCGGCCTCGTTGCCCGACGCCTCCGTCGACGCGCTCGACCTGGGCACCGGTCCCGATGCGGTCGCGTCGCTGCTCCGCGTGCATCCGGCACTCCTGCCGGCGCAGTACACGGGCGTGTCGATCGAGAGCGACCCGACTGTCGCGGTTCGCGTGGCGCGGTCCTCCCCGGGCGCCATCGACGGCGGTTGGCCCGCACTCCTCGCCACCGGTGTGACCGAACCGCTCGACGCAATCGCCCGCGCCGTCGATCCTCGCTTCCGCTTCGAGCTGCGACCCGGCGCCGACGACGTCGCGACGGCGGTGCTCGTCCGTGACGACGAGCCTCACGCTGTTGCCGAAGCAGTGGTGATGGCCGGCTTCTCCACCGGGGCAGATTTCATATTCGTCGACCGCGGAGTGCCGGTCGAGATCCGCGCTGACCGATCGAGGGATCGATGACCACACGGACGGGCCGCCGAGTCGCGTCGATCGGCATGGCTGCCCTGGTGGTGCTCGCATCGTGCTCCGCACGCGGCGACGACGACGACGCAGCTGGCACGACGAGCGCGCCACAACCCGCCTCCGCGGCGCCGGTGACCACCACGCCTGGCTCGGTGCCGGCACCGTCCGCTCCGGCGAGCGACGACACGCCACCGGTCTCGACCGCGCCGGGCACCACGACACCGGACACCACGACACCGAGCGGTGAGATGTTCGGCACGCTTCCGTCACCGTGCGGTCCTGGGAATGCCACGATCGCCGAGGGGCAGAACGGCGACGACGGAACGTTGCGCCTCGCCACGGCCAACGATCACGACAACCAGTTCGTCGCCGGACTCACCCAGGAGATGCTCGACGCCGCCGAGGCGTTCGCCGCCTGGTGCAACGAACAGGGTGGCGTCCGCGGCCTGCCGATCGAGGTCCTCGACATGGACGGACACGTGCTCGAAGCCGCAGCGGCGACGGAACGGACATGTGACGAAGCGTTCGCCATGGTCGGGGGAGGCCTCGTCTTCGACGATCAGGAGTTCCCCCGGTTCAACGATTGCAAGATGATCGACTTCGCCGGTTACACGGTGAGTGCCACGAAAGCCACGTCGAGCGGGATGGTGCAGCCGCTGCCCTCGCCCCCCAACTTGCGTGGCATCGCAGGCGATCATCTGGGCAGCCGAGACCTACCCCGAGGCGATCAAGAACACAGCGTTGATCTACGCCGACCTGCCCTCGGTGAAGGCGTCCAGCGAGCAGGTCAAGGCGGTGATGGTGAAGACCGGCTGGACCGTCAGCCTCGAACTTCCCACCGGCGCCACCGAGGCCGACTGGACCCCGTTCGCCCAGCAACTGAAGGACAAGAAGATCTCGGCGCTGTCGATGACTGGCGAGGCAACCAACTTCGCTCTCCTCCTCGAGGCGATGGAGACGATCGGCTATCGGCCCGAGCTGATCCTCCAGGAGACCAACCAGTACACGAACGAGATGATCGAGCGTGCAGGTTCGGCGGCGGAAGGGGTGCTCGTGCGCACCCAGTACGCGCCGTTCGAGGAGCCAGAGAACTATCCCGGCATGGCGAGCTACCTCGACGTGATGGAGCAGTTCAATCCCGACGGCAAAGTCGCCGCGCTCGGCGTGCCGGCGATGAGCGCCTACTTGATGTTCGCCACCGCTGCCAACGCCTGCATCGACTCCAACGACGGCGTGCTCGAACGCGAATGCGTGCTGGCGGAGGG
The DNA here is from genome assembly GCA_963830025.1 of uncultured Acidimicrobiia bacterium. Taxonomy (GTDB): domain Bacteria; phylum Actinomycetota; class Acidimicrobiia; order Acidimicrobiales; family Ilumatobacteraceae; genus CAWHLC01. The sequence continues at coordinate 57,690 of CAWHLC010000013.1, read as the reverse complement.
CAAGAAGATCACGTCGTGGGACGGCGGCGGTCTGCACGCCGTGACGAATCCGGCCGCCGACGAACCGTCGAAGTGCGGGCTGATCCTCGAGGTCGAGGACGGAGCGTTCGTGCGCAGGTATCCGAAGCTCGGCAGCGCAGAAGACAGCGGCGACGGCTTCAACTGCCGCGACAACGGGATCACCAAGATCCCTGGCACCTACGGCGACTACACGTCCGGTGTCGACCCCGAACGCGAAGGCTGAGCGGGCGCGACCGGCTCCGTCGTTGATCGGCCTTGGAGGACACGGTCGAGGGCCAGCGCGCCGGCCGCCGCGCCGACGTAGACGACAGCGATGATCGCCAGGTACACAGCGACGCGGAGATACCCGTTCTCGGTCGGGTCCATGAACGGGTACGGGTAGAAGTGCACGCCGTCGTGACGGACGACCGCGCCGCGGATCATGGTGAACGTGCCCCACGCGATGACGTAGAGGAGCATCCACATCACGACGCGCTTCGACGGCGAGCGGCGCGGTCCGAAGACGAGCCAGCCGGCGACGCACACGACCGGCGAGAGCGTGTGCAACAGGAAGTCGGCGAACGCGGCCTGGCCGGTGAGGTCCTGGAGATCGCGTAACACGGCGTGGAACACGATGAACGTGATCGTGATGCCGACGACACCGATCATCCGCAGCGTGCTGAAGGCTGTGGACGTGTTCGCCCACCCGGCAGCGAGCAGAAACGACGACAGGCCGACTGCGATGTTCGACTGGATCGTGAAGAACACGAAGACGTTGAGCACCGCCGCGTTCCCGGTGAAGAATCCCCCCTCGTGATCGGCCGTCACGGACAGCTGCACGACGATGGCGACAGCGACGATGAGTGCGTTTGCTGCGAACCACAACCTCGCCATGGTGCCGACTCGCATCGGCTGGCGATGCTAACCGGGGCCGCCGGCACGGCGGCGGACTCGTCGCGACGCGGGCACGCGTTTGGGTCTGAACCTTCGATCGCGTGTCTGTCAGACTCACGCGTCGTGGCGACCGAAGGTGTTTCGTACCGCGTGGCCGGAAACGGAGAAGCCGGCGACATCGCCAGTCTGCATGCCGACAGTTGGCGCTCGGCGTACCGCGGTCTGTTGCCCGACGAGTACCTCGACCACGACGTGGGTGAGGAGCGAGCGCGCGTCTGGGCGAACCGGTTCCGCGAACGCGAGGGGACACTGACGATCGTCGCCGAGCGCCAAGGTGTGCTCGTCGGGTTCGCCCACACGGTCCTCGACGAGGACCCCGACTGGGGATCGTTGATCGACAACCTCCACGTCAGCCCGAACGCCAAACGGGGTGGCATCGGTCGCGGGCTGCTCCACGAGACAGCGACGCAGCTCCGCGTCCCTTCCCCCGGCCGAATCCACCTGTGGGTACTCGAGGCGAATGCTCCGGCGCGCGCCTTCTACACCGCGATCGGTGGCACCGAGTCCGGGGCGGGCAGTACCGACGACGGCGGCGCCGATCTGCCCACGTTGCGCTTCGCCTGGGAGACGATGGACGACCTCCATCGCGGCACCGCCTGAGCAGCCGGCCAGCTCACGCCGCTGCGCGGTTCAGATGCGCTCGAGCGTGCCGCCGTCGAACAGCGGCTCGATGCCGAACGCGCCGACATCCGTCTCCATCTCGGCGTCGGTCGGCGCGCCTCCACCGCGCTCGACGGCGTCGACCACGGTGGGGATCACGCGCACATCGCTCGAGGTGACCAGGAATACCTGCGGGTTGGCGAGCACCCAACGCGTGGCCCGGCCGATCGCATCGGCATCGTCGAGCGGCTCGTACCAGCTGAAACGGGGCCCGCTGTGCTCTTCCGGCCAGCGCCGGCGGGCCACGCCCTTGATGGTCTGCACGGCCACGTCGGCATCAGCGCACACGCCGAGCAGCTCCTCGACGTCGGCGCCGATATTCGTCGTCCTGCATCGCCACGTAGCTGTACGGGAACAGCACGGAATCGAACGGGAACCGTTCGAGGCTGCGGAGATGCATGCGGGCGATGCGGGTGCCGTGCCCGGTGACGCCGATGAAGCGGACCAGACCCTCGTCGCGTGCCCGCGCGAGCGCCTCGACGGCGCCACCCGGCCCGTGGGCGACGTCCCACTCCTCGTCCTCGACGAGGTTGTGGAGCTGGATCGAATCGACGGCATCGACCTGCAGTCGTTCCAACGAGCGTTCGAGCTGGGCACGTGCAGCGTCGCCGGTGCGCTCGCCAGTCTTGGTGGCGAGGAAGAACCGGCTGCGGTGCTCCGCCATCCACGGACCGATGCGCAGCTCTGACTCGCCGTACCCGGCCGCAGTGTCGATGTGGTTGATACCCGTCTGCAGGAGGAGCTCCAACACCTCGTCGGCACGCTCCTGTCCCATCGATCCCAAACCTGCGGCGCCGAAGATGACGCGAGTGCTCGAGTGTCCCGTGCGGCCGAACCGTGCTTGTGCGATCACACCACCGACTGTACGCGTGTCGCGCCCGGCTGTGCCGGGAGGAAAGCCGGACTCGCTCAGAGCGGCATCTAGCTGGGCTTCTTCGCCCCTCACGCGTGGTCCATGCGGGCCACAACTGGTCGCTCCCAGAATCGCTCCATGTTCCCCATCGACCTGCCGCGAGCTGTAGTTGGATTCGTAGGTGTTCACCTCGGGCTCCGGGCGGAGGCGGCTCACGTCGAGCGACTCCGCGACAGCGGTGACATCGAAGCGGCGTATCGCCGGGCCGAGTTGCTGGCCACGGTGCTGCATCATCATCACCGAGCCGAGGACATGGTGCTCTTCCCGGCGCTGGCCGCTCGCCAGCCCGGCGTGGACTTCACCACCGATGAGCTCGAGGCTCAGCACGCCGACCTCGACGTCGAGCTTGCCGGGTTGGTGGAGGACCTGACCACAGCGGACCGCGTGCGCGACCTGGTCGAGCGGCACCTGAGCCAGGAGGAGCAGCTCGTGCTGCCCGTGTGGATGTCGTCGTTCACGGCCGACGAGCACGAACGCTTCGCTTCGTCGCTGCGTCGCTCGACCCCACTGCGAGACGCCGGCCTGATGATCTCGTGGCTGCTCGACACCGCGCCGGACGGCGCCTTCGACGTCGCCTGGGACCAGGTGCCCTCGTCGCTGCGGCTCGTTCACCGCGTGTGGTGGCGGCGACGCTACGAGCGCTCCTTCGGCTCATGCCGTCGCACGCGTCCTGCTGTGGCGATGCCGCCGATGATGGCTGCTGTCGCCGCGGCTGCGTGATCGACGCTTGGCGTCGCGGCGCTGTGTGACGATGTTGCGGCGTGGAGCCCTATCCAGTGACGGAGCCGTACGACGGCGGCATGCTCGAGGTCGGCGACGGCCATCGCGTCCATTGGGAGGTTGCCGGCAACCCTGTCGGGAAGCCGGCGGTCATCGTCCATGGCGGACCCGGGGCGGCGCTAGGCGCCTCGATCCGGCGGATGTTCGACCCGGAGCGCTATCTCATCGTTCAGTTCGATCAGCGTCAGTGCGGGCGCAGCACGCCTCACGCGGCCGAGCCGGTGGTCGATCTCTCCACGAACACGACAGCTCATCTGATCGCCGACATGGAGCTGCTCCGCCGCCACTTGGGCATCGAACGGTGGCTGCTGTGGGGCGGTTCGTGGGGAACGACACTCTCCCTCGCGTACGGCGAATCGCATCCCCAACGCGTGAGCGAGATGGTGCTCGCCAGCGTCGTCGGCACATCCCACGACGAGGTCGCATGGATCACGCGGGCGATGGGCCGCGTGTTCCCGGAACAGTGGGAGCGGTTCCGCGACGCCGTGCCACCAGCGGAGCGTGACGGCGACCTCTCCGTCGCATATGCGCGACTGCTGCAGAGCCCCGACCCGACCATCCACGAGCCGGCCGCAGCGGCGTGGTGCGCGTGGGAGGACACGCACGTCGCCACGGTGCCCGGTCACGAACCAGATCCGCGCTACGACGACGCCCGTTTCCGCTTGTGCTTCGCTCGCCTCGTCACGCACTACTGGAGCAATCGGGGCTTCCTGGAGGACGGGGCACTGCTACGCGGACGCGCACCGGCTGGTCGGCATCCCGCTCGTGATGATCCACGGGCAGCTCGACATCAGTGGGCCGCTCGACGTCCCGTGGAACCTGGCGAAGGCGATCCCCGAGGCGGACCTGGTCGTGATCCGCGACGAAGGCCACGGCGGATCGGACTCGATGTTCGACGCCATCGTCGCCGCCACCGATCGCTTCGCTGGTTGACGGCGATCGCGCCTCACACGACCAGCGTTTGCTCCAGGCATTCACCACTACTCGTAGGGTGGTCGACGGAATGATCCCGGAAACGCACCGCGATCTACTGGAGCGACCGCTCCCCGCTGTGCTCGTAGCAAACACCAACTGAACGAGGTGCCGAACTGGCAATGGCCATTGCCCTGGCTCTTCAGTTCCCGATCGTTCCCGTCGTTCCCGATCGTTCCCGTCGTTGTTATCGGGACTCCTGTCGCCTGAGTCCCTGCGCAGGCAGCACGTCCTGCTGCAATGCGTACATGCTGGCGGCCGCCCGGTCGATATGGCGCACGAACGCGATGGAGCCCTCGAGGATCGGCTTCAGCCGTGCCCGATCCTGCACGCGCGCAGGCGGGAATTCGTGCTCCACCACCAGCGGCGTTCGTGACGCATCCAGCGACAGGAGTTCCCGAGCCGCCAGCTGATGATCGAGCCAGTCCACGCTCCGCCGCTGCAGGTACGCCAGCGGATCGTGTCTGGCCGTGCCCGGCAGCTCGTGCTCGGCGAGCACCGTCTGCTTCTTCCACGCGTTCAACTGATCGGCCGGCACCGCTGATGCGGCGCCGTTCTTCCAGTCGCCGCGCTCCATCGTCTGGCCGCCATAGCCCCACGCCGCAAGTCCTTGTGAATCAATCACTTGCCCTTTGACGTGGAAGCCGGCGATAAGGAAGGCGTAACCGGCATCGCGGAGGTACTGAAAAATCCCGCGCGTGTCCTGCCCCATCAGCACGGCGTGTGACGGGTCGTAGTGGATCCGGAACTGGTCCCCCACGCCATGCCGCTCGCAAATCCGGTGCAGGGCAATCCAGGCGCCGGGCGTGTACGCGATGTTGTTATGGAAGTTGTCGCCGGTCGTCCAGCCCGGCATCGGGCACTGCTCCACGCGGAACGTCAGGCCGCGATCCTTCGCGTCCTTCAGCAACGGAATGAACTGCTGCTCGAAGTCGATCAGGTTCTGGTCCATGCTGTGCGTCTGGTTGCGGCCGACAAACCCGCACATGGCCGGCACACCCAGCAGCGACGCGGCTTCGAACACGCGCCGCATGAACGCGTGCTTCTTGCCGCGCACGAGGGGGTCCTCGTGCAGCATGTTGTCGAAGTAGCCGAGGTCCGACAGTGTGACGCCATGGGCGTCCACCGCTGCCAGCACGCGTTTGGCCCGGGCGGCATCAAAAGGCCGCCGCAGATCCAGCGTGTTGGCCACCGGGTCGAGCATCGCTTCCGGCGGCACGTCTGTCTGGGACGGATGAAGCGCCGCCGACAACTGGATCTGGTCGGCGCCAATCTCCTGCGCAAACGCGAGCCAGTCCTCGATGGCGCGATCGGGATCGTCGTCGCGGACGGACCGCGGCGTCAGCTCCTGCATCGCCGCCGTCAGGATGCCGACCTTCATGAACTCTGGGGAGAACGCGCGAATCGTCATTCCGTGACCTTTGTCCAGACACTGCCTTGCGCCGCGCTCTCGAGCATCGCATCCACGAGCCGGTTGGCGCGATAGCCGTCGGCAAACGTCGCGAATGCCGGCGGCAACGGGCGGGACATGCCGCGTCCGGACGCAATGACGCCGTAAATATCGCGCATCACATTGCAGAAGGCGTCGGCCCAGCTCTCCTGGTGCCCACCGGGCAGATGGGCGTACGCCCGCGCCACCTCGCCCACGAGCGACGGGTCCTTCTGCAACAGGCTGTTCGGGGCATCGCGGCGGCCGATCCACAGCTCGTTCTGCTGTTCCTGCCGCCACTTGATCGATCCGCTGCCGCCGCTGACCTCGACGTGCAGGTCGTTCTTGTGGCCGGCGCAGACCTGGCCCACCGAGAAGCTCCCGCGCGCGCCGTTATCGAACCGCAGGAGCACGGACGCCAAATCCTCGACCGTGATGGTCACAGGAGTCGTTGCGGCATTCGAAGAGGACTGAAACGTTTCGGTCTTTGCCGGCTTCCTGCGCGTCTTGATCGTCGTCGTCACATCCGCGAGCACCTCGGCGATACGCAGGCCGGTTATGTGCTCGGCCAGGTCGCACCAGTGAGAGCCTACGTCGCCAAGCGCAGAGGTGGGTCCGCCCTTGTCGGGCTCGAGGCGCCACGAGTAGTCGGTGTCGAACAGGAGCCAGTCCTGCAGATAGGCGCCGTGCACGAAGTGCGGACGGCCGATCTCACCACGGGCGATGAGATCGCGCGCCTGCTGCACAAGCGGGTTGCCCCGGTAATTGAACGTGACGGCGTGGACGACGCCCGCGGCCCTGGCGCGGTCGAGCAAGTCGCGCGCCTCGGCGCCCGACATGGCCAGAGGTTTGTCGGAAATGATGTGCTTGCCGGCGGCAATCGCCGCAGCGCTCACGCGCGCGTGCAGGTAATTCGGCGTGGCGTTGTGCACCACATGAACGTCGGGGTCCGCGATGAGCGCCTCGAACGACCCATAGGCCTTCGCGGCGCCGAGCGCTTCGGCCTTCGTGCGCGCGGACGCCTCGGTCGACCCGGCCACGGCCACCACGTCAACAAAGCCGAGCCGTCGAACGGCGTCCACATGATGCGGCCCCACGAATCCGGCGCCCACGATTCCCATTCCGATGCGTTTCATGGTGAGCGCTACTTTAACGCAGCGATCAGCCTCCGGGCGACTCCTGCCGAACCGGTGGGCTGTCAGCGCAGCTGACGCGCGAATTCCTTGATGGCGCTCATCTGTCTGGCGGTGAGCACGAAGTCGATGCCGAACGCCCGGCCGGAAACGGTGTCTGCTGACGCCAGCGTCTTCATTCGTGCGGCGTCGAATGGCACCTGAATGAACTTGCGCCCGGGCAACACCGTGGACGGGTCGACGTTTGCCGTGACGTCGCGCGAACTGCGATCCAGCATGAACTGCACGTGCGGCGTCTTCGTATCGAGCTCGCCGACGAACAACGGCATGCTCAGATCAATCCGGACCGCAGACACGGCAGACGCCGTGGCACCGCGGACGGCGGCGAATCCCAGATTCACGGGAAGCGCGCCCTTCGGCCCGCTCAGCATCAGCGTCAGGGTGGTGACGGACTCGTTGGTGGATGGGTCGCGCGTGGTGCGAATCTCACCATCGGCTGGCGGACCGGACTGCGCGCCAGACAACCACGCGATGGCAAGGGCGAGAGCGACGGCGGTCGAGAGGACCTTGCGTGTCATGGCAGCACCTCAATTCGAATAGTACGCCTTTCACACTAAGCTAAGAGCACACTTCATGACGTCCCGTTCGCGCCCGCCGCAAGAAGTCATGCGCAGCCTGCCCAGACGTCTGTTCGAGACGTTTCAGCAGCGCGCGCATGAACTCGCCAAAGTCGGCACCTACCTGCTCGACCTCACCACGCGCCAGATGGTCATCTCGCCGGAAATGTCGTACCTGCTCCGCATTGGTGACAGCTGGACGCAGATGCCGCTCGACGAATTTCGCGACCGCTTCTATCTGCCGGAAGATCGTGACGCCCTGCAGGCGAAAGCCGAACACTCGTACGCCACGGAAGGCAAGGCGGTGCTGGAGTCACGAGTGGTGCGCGGCGACGGTGCGGTCATCTGGCTCCGGGCGTCGTCGAGCGTCGAGCGCAACGAGCGTGGCGAGCCGGTCGCAGTGGGCGTGGTGCAGGACATCACCGAGAGCGCGCTCACCATCCAGACGCTGCAGACCACCGAAGCGAGGTTCCGCGCGTTGATCGATGGCGCGCCCGTGGCCATCGGCGTGGGCCGCAACGGCAAGATGCTGTGGGTGAATCCGACCTACCGCACGATGTTCGGATTGACGGATGACCAGGACGTGGAGGGCCGCTCGATCTCCGACCACGTGGCGCCCGAGAGTGCGGCGATGGTGACCGACTACTCGCGGCGACGGGCGCGCGGCGAGTCACGCACCGGACAGCTACGAAATGATGTGCCGCCGCGTCGATGGCTCCACATTCCCGGCACACAACGCCATCACCACGATCGTGCTGCCCGATGGACCGGCAACGGTTGCATTTGTCACGGACCTCACGGAACTCAAGCGGGCCGAGGCCGACCTGGCGCTGGAAGGCAGCGTCCGTGCGGCGCTCAACAGTTGCCTGCACTCGCTACCGCCCGAGGCCAACGCGGAACAGTCAGCGCAGGCCATCTCCGACGCCCTGTTCGCGATTCCGGGTGTGGACTTCGCCGCCGTCGTCGAATTCTCTTCTCCCGGCACCTCCTCCCCGCTCGCCCACCGGGCGCCTCCAGGGTTTCCTTCGGGTCTCCCCCAATCAGCGGGACGCGACAAGCAACTGCGCGCGCTGGCGAGCGCCGGCGCCAGTGCGATCTACTGGAGACCGTTGCCGGACGACGGGCCCTGGGGGCAGGCCCTGTCGGCGATTGGTCTGCAAGCCCTGGCCGTGGGACCCATCTTCTACGGGGATGACGTCGAGGGCGCGATCGTACTGGGCACGTGCGATCCGGCGTTCGCCAGGACGATCGTCGAGCGGTTGCCTGCCGTCGTGGACCTGTCCTCGACCCCGAGTGCGATGCTGGCCGAACGGCTCCACGCCCGGCGCGAGCAGACGGCGACGCACGCGGCGGTGCTCGAGGTGATCGCGAGGCGCGCCTTCCGGTCGGTCTTCCAACCCGTGGTCGATCTGATCACCTCGGAACCGGCGGGCTACGAAGCCCTGGTCCGCTTCGAGGACGGGCGGCGCCCGGACCATTGCCTCGCTGATGCGCGGCGGGTGGGCGCGGGCGTCGCGCTGGAACTGGCCATCCTCGAGGATGCCATCGAAGCGGGCCGTCAGCTGCCGGCAGGACGGCCACTCCACCTCAATGCGTCGCCGGCCGTGCTGGCCGACCCCGGCAGGGTGCGAGAGCTGTTCGAACGCGCCAACCGGCCAGTCGTGCTGGAAGTCACCGAGCACGAGGTCATCCATGACTACCCCGCTTTCCGCGATCTGGTGGCGCAGCTCGGGCGCAACATCCGCATCGCGGTGGACGATGCGGGCGCAGGCGTCGCGAATTTCGCGCACATCGTCGAGCTGCATCCCGACCTGATCAAGCTGGACATCGGACTCGTCCGCGGCGTCAATGTGGATCCTGGACGCCAGGCGCTGGTGATCGCCATGGGACACTTCGCGCGCGCTTCCGGCTGTCACGTGATCGCTGAAGGGATCGAGACCGCCGATGAAGCGGCGACGTTACGAAACCTGGGCGTGCAGTTCGGCCAGGGCTATCTCTTCGGCACGCCGCAACCGGCTGAGACGTTCGCATCGCCGCCCAACGTGCCTCCCCAGCCCGCGTTGGGAGACTGATGTGATCGAACCCGATTTCCGCGTCCCCTTCCTGTTCCAGCACGCGGCCACATTCGTATGGGCGGTCAGCGGCGCCGTGGTCGGCATCCGCAAGCGATTTGATATCACCGGCGTCTTTATCGTGGCGCTTCTTTCGTCGGCCGGCGGGGGCCTGGTCCGCGACGCGATCTTTCTTCAGCGCACGCCCATGTTCCTGATCGATCCCGTCTACCTGCCGCTGGTGGCAGGCGCCACGCTGTTGATGACGCTGTTTACGGCCACGCTCACGAACGTGGTGCAGGGTGAGACGGTGAGCAAGCTGGTGGATCTCATCGACGCGGTGGGCACGCCGGCGTTTGCCGTAGTCGGGATGCAGCTCGCGCAGGAGCACGGCATCCCGCTCTTCAGCGTCGTTTTCGTTGGCGTCGCCAACGGCGTGACGGGCGGCCTGCTTCGCGACGTGGTGGTCAGAGAAGTGCCCACATTGCTGCGCCCCGGCCAGTTCGTGTCGCTCACGCTGCTGCTGGCATGCGGACTCTTCCTGGTCCTGACCACGCGCCTGGCGATGACTCCGACGAAGGCCGCCTGGTTCACGGTGGGCACGTACTTCGGGCTCCGCGTGCTTGCGGTCACCTTCAACTGGCAGACGCGTCCGGTACTCATTGAATCGGCCTCGGGCGCGCAGGACTCCCGCCACGACTGAGGGGCGTTGACCTGCTATCCTGCCGATCGATGCCGACTGCCCCACAGGTTCAGGACCGCGTCCGCCCGGCGAGCCGTGCAGGCGTGGTCGTCCGCACGTGGGTGCGATGGGCCGCGCTGGCCATCGTGCTGCTGGCGGCGTCCGCGGCCGGCCGGGCGCAAAACGGGCCTCGATACATCCTTGTACTGACGTCATTCGAACAGCAGTTCTCCCCGCACAATGTGTTCAACAGCGCGTTCCGGGCCGAGCTGACGGAGCGGTTGGCCGAACCCGTGCAGTTCATCGATGTCGCGTTGCCTCCGACCTCTCAAAGCCGGCGCAGGCCGACCGAGCCTGAGGCCACGTTGTTCTACCTGAGGACGACCTTCGCGATCCATCGCCCGCATCTGATCGTGTCGGTCGGTGGCGTGGCTGCCCAGTTCGTGCAGGAAAACCGGCAGCAGGTGTTTCCGGATACGCCGATCCTGTTTGCCTCGGTGGATCAGCGGTTCATGGAGGACTACACGTTCAGCGACAACGAGGGGGCTGTCGCGATCTCGCTCGACCTGAAGCGGCTGATGGACAACATCCTGCAGGTGCGACCGAATACCAAGCAGGTTGCGGTGGTGATCGGAGCGTCGGAGCTGGACGCCGCCTGGCGCGCCAACATGGTGCAGGCGTTCAAGCCCTTCGAGGCTCGCATCAAGATCCTGTGGCTCAACGATTTGTCCTTCGCGCAGACGCGGAAACGCTGCGCCTCGCTGCCGCCGGACTCCGCGATTCTGTTCGCGCATCTGGGCGTGGACGCAAAGGGGCTTCCGCAGGTTGAGGAGCGCGCGCTGCCTCAGCTCCATGCCGTGGCAAACGCGCCAATTTTTGGCGTGTTCAGCGCGCAACTGGGCCACGGCATCGTAGGCGGTCCGCTGCTCGAATCTCAACCAGCTTGGGAAGAGCGCCGCAGACATCGCAGAACGCGTGCTGGGCGGCGGATCCCCGCGCGACTTGACGCCGCCGCCCGCGGGGCTCGGGCCCCCGGTGTTCGACAACGCAGAGCTGGAGCGGTGGAACATCAGCGAGGCCAGGCTGCTGCCGGGCAGTGTGGTGCACTTCAAACCGGCGACCGCATGGCAGCGGTACCGCACGGAGATTGCCGCGGCCATCGCGATTGGGATCCTCGAAACGGCGCTCCTGGCCGGCATGCTGGCCCTGTATCTGAAGAGAAAGCGCGCCGAGCGTTTGAGGCAGGAGAGCGAATCGCGGTTCCGCATGCTCATCGACACGGCACCCGTGATGATCTGGACGGCCGATGCAGGCCGGCACGCCACCGATTTCAACCGCGCCTGGCTCGAGTTCACGGGCCGCGGGAAAGAGCAGGAGCTGGGCGAAGGCTGGATCAGCGGCGTACATCCGGACGACCTGGACGGATGCCTCCAGGCGTACTGGACCGCCTGCGATCGGCGGGAGCCGTTCCGGATCGAGTACCGGCTCCGGCGCGCTGATGGCCAGTACCGGTGGATTCTCCATGCAGGCGCACCGAGGTTGACGTCCGACGGCGCCTTCGTCGGCTACACGGGATCGGCCGTCGATATCACCGAGCATCGCCTGGCGACCGCCACACTCTCCACGCTCAGCCGGCGGCTGATGCAGGCTCAGGAGGAGGAGCGCAGGCGAATCGCGCGGGAACTGCACGACGATGTCTGTCAGCGCGTTGCCGCCCTGACGATGCAGATTGCCCAGCTGATGCATCGGCTGCCGAAGGACGACGACAACCTCAGGCCCTCGGTGGCGGAGCTGTCGCGGAAATCCAAGGACCTCGGCACGGACATCCAGGCCCTTTCCCATCGCCTCCACTCCTCGAAGCTTCAGCTCCTCGGCCTGTCGGGCGCTGCGGCGTCATTCTGCCGCGAGCTCGCAGGACAGCACGACGTCAGGATCAACTTCAGCCACGAAGATGTGCCGGCACACCTGTCGGAGGAAACGGGCATCGGCTTGTTCCGGGTAATGCAGGAGGCACTGATGAATGCCGTGAAGCATTCCGGTGTGCAGGAGATCGACGTCGCTCTTCACGGCAACGGCAGTGCTGTGTACCTGGATGTGATCGACCGCGGCGTCGGATTCACCGTCGATGACGCCCGGCTGTATCGGGGCCTCGGCCTGGTGAGCATGCGTGAGCGGCTCAACCTGCTCGGAGGCGAACTCTCCGTCAAATCGCGGCCAGGCGACGGCACCACGGTCAGCGCGCGCGTCCCGCACGCGAAGGCCTAGTCGCGGTTTTCACTTCGCTGTAGCTGGCGATGGGGGGAGATTTGCACAGGCTGGGGACGGGTCTCGCTTGCGCGAGCAAGACCCGTCCCCGCCTGTGCAAATCTCCCCCCTCTCCGCAGAGGCCGCGAGGTGAAAACCGCAGAGCCGTTTTCACGTGCTACACCGACGCGAAAACGGCTCTAGTCTCGGGTAAAGGACAGATACATCAACTTGCCATCGCGCTGAAGTTGCAGCGTCACCGCCGATAAGGGCGGCAAGGCGCGCATCGCATCACGAAGCGACTGCAGCGACATGATCGGCCGATCGTTCACCATCAGCACGATGTCCCGGACCTGAAGCGGCACTTCAGTGGTGGCGCCGGCCACACGCGCGGCCACAATTACACCGTACGGCATGCGCAGGCCCTTGGCGGCCTTCGCGATGCGCTCGTCCACTTCCACGCCGAGAATGCCCAGCTCCCGCACGATGCTCTTCTCGGGATCGGCCATGCCGACCGCCGAATCAAGATCGCTGCGCTCTTCGACGGCCGTCATGCGAAGGTTCAGCTGACCGGTGCCTCTGAGAACGTTGAGCTGCACCTTCTCCACGGAATCGCGGAGGCGGAAGGAATACATCACCGTCGGAAGATTGTCCGCGGGCTGGCCGTCCACGCTCACCAGCACATCACCCACTTTGAGCCCGGCAGCTTCGGCCGGGCCTCCGGGCCACACGTCCGACACGATCACGCCGAAGTCCCTGGGTAACTTGAGGCTGGCCGCCATCGCGGGCGTAATCGTCTGCAGGCTCATGCCGACTTCCTGGCGCCGCAACTGTCCGAATTCCTTGAACTGGCGGAACGCCGTCCGGACCATCGCTGACGGGATCGCGAACCCCAGCCCGTCGCTGCCGCCGGCCGGCGACAGGATGAAGGTGTTGACGCCGACCACTTCGCCCTTCGTGTTGACGAGCGGTCCGCCGGAGTTGCCGGGATTGATCGGCGCATCGGTCTGGATGTAGATGAGCGGCGAATCCACGTTGATCTGTCGCGCCACCGCGGAGACGAGCCCGTGGGTCATGGTATTGCGCAGGCCTCTGGGACTGCCGAAGGCAAACACCGACTCGCCCTGTCTCACCGTCGAGTAGGTGGCGAGCGGCAGCGGCGCAAGCTTCGCTGCGTCTACCTTGAGAAGCGCGAGATCGACTTCGGTGGAGAACCCGACCACCCGGGCGTTGACGATGTTCATCTTGCCCGAGAGCGCGGCGACCAGCGTGCCATCGGAGTTGGGCGGCGGCAAGACAACCTGGACGCGCTGCGCATTGGCCACCACGTGCGCGTTGGTCATGACGTAGCCGTCCGCGTCGATCACGAACCCGGACCCGACCGATCGCCCACGGCCGATCACCACGTCGGTTTCGTCCCCGCTCCCCTGTTCGCGCGGGCTGTAGGTGGTGACGATGATCTGCACCACGCTCGGCCAGACCTTGCGCGTGAGCGCCTCCACCGCCTGATTCATGCGATCGAGCGCGTCGAGCGGCGAGGCCTGAGCTGTCGCGGGCGGGGTCGTCTGCGCGGGTCGCTGCGCAGAGACGTCTGTCGACGTGAAGCTGAATGCGAGAAGACCGGCGGACGTGACCAGCGTAAGCGATGTCTTCAACAACGGCATGGCCCCATTTAATACCACGCCGGACCGTGCCGGCGGTGTGTCGACCGGCCGTACACGCCAGCCGGGCTAGAGAGCTTCGAGTAACAGCTGGCGGACGGCGCCGGCCGTTGCCGCTGCGGGGATTCGGGAACGTCGCAGACCCGACGGCGCCGGCGGCGCGCTCGACATCGGTCTGGCTTCAGCCCCAGCGCCCCGAGCGACATCGTCAGACCCAGGGTGTCATTGAGCGCACGGAGACCAGCCGCAGCGTCGGTGACACCGAGCGCGTCTGCGATGCGCGCCATCGCCTCCGGCGCCGCGGGTGCTGTTGAAGGCGACCACGTGCGGCAGCAGCGCGGCGTGAGTTGCCGCGTGCGGCAGGCCGAAGCCGCCAAGTACATGACACAGCTTGTGATGCAGTCCCATCGGCGCCAGTTCGAGCGCCATTGCGGCCGCAGTGGGCGCCGCGCAATGCAAGCGTTCGTGCGTCCAGATCGCGCGGAGTCGGCCACCACCGAAGGCAGGGCGCGCGCGAGTGTGCGAATCGCCTCTTCCGCGGCAGCAGAGGCAATCGGACTCGCATCGGGCGCGTACATCGCTTCCACGGCGTGCGCCATCGCATTCATCCCGCTGGCCGCGCTCGTGTGCGCGGGCAGCGACAGGGTCAGCACCGGGTCATAGATCACGAGCCGCGGCGCCACGGCCGGATCCCGGCCTGTCGTCTTTGTGTCGCCGCTGGTGATGCCCCAGATGCTCGTCATCTCGGAGCCGGCGTAGGTCGTGGGCACGGCGACGATCGGCAGCGGCCGCTCGCGCGCGATCGCCTTTGCGAGTCCGATCGCCGAGCCGCCGCCGACGGCAAGCAACGCGTCCGGACGGATTCGATCGACCTCGGCGACCGCGCGCTGGACCCGGTCCGCCGGCACGTGCATCGCTGCGATGTCGCAGACCCCCGCGAACCTGTCACCGAGCTCGCCGGCACACTCTCGATCGTCGCGTCTCGCCTGGCCGTCGTCACAAGCAGGGCGCCGGCGAGTGTCGAGAGTGTCGAGCTCCGTGCCCAGGCGCTCGAGCGCTCCCGCGCCGAACACGACGCGGGTTCGTGACCATTCGACGATGAACTCGGCGCCGGTCATTTGATGCGGTCAGCTGACGGACGGCGTGGCGGCGGCCCAGACGTCGTCGAGGATCGCCCGTGCGTGCGCGATCTCGTCCTCGTTCACCGTATGGCCCATGCCGGGATAGATCCGTGTGGTGACGCGGGCACCCATCGACGTGTAGATCGCTGCGGATTCCTCGACGCGCGACGGCGGCACGTGCGGATCCGGATCGGAGCTGCCCAGAAAGATCGGCGTCCCATCGAAACTTCCGGCATGTTCCAGGCGGTGCCGGCCGGACCGATGAGGCCGCCGGTGAACAGCACGAACCCGCCGAATCGCGCGGCATGCCGCACGGCGAACTCCGAAGTCGAGGCAGGCTCCCTGCGAAAACCCGAGCATGACAATCCGCGAGCGCGGAACGCCGTGCGATTCCACGCTTGCGACCAGCGCCGCAAGCATGGTGAGCGCAGATGTCAGACCAGGCTCGTTCTTCTCGATTTCGGCCATGAAGCTGAGCGGATACCACGTGCGTCCCGCGGCCGCAGGAGCGAGATACGTGAACTGCGGCCGATCGAGCGCCGGCACCAGGTCGAGGATGTTCGCGCGGGCCCGCGTTGCGGCCGTGCACCATGATCACGACGGCCGGCGACTGGCCGAGCGGCACGCCGGCCTGCGCGAGCGGCTGTCCGCCGTGTGGATCGGCCATCAGTACTCCACGCCCGGCAGCGTCGCTTCAATCACGCCTCGGTTTGGTTCTTCCCAGGGCGGGAGTTTCAATCCGCGGCCGAGTGACGACAGATCCTCATCGATCGTGAAACCGGGCTGGATCGTGGCCACTTCGAACAGCACGCCCCCGGGCTCACGGAAGTAGATTGAATTGAAGTAGCAGCGGTCACGCACTTCCGTGACCCGCAGGCCGAGTTGCAGCAGTTCCTGTCGCAGCCGCAGCTGCTCATCGTCCGTGCTGATGGCCATCGCGACGTGATGCACCGTTCCAAGGCCGTTGACGGCGTGATCGGCATACGGATCGACGTGCACGTCAATGGTGTGTCCCGGCGTGTCACCGCCCGCTGCAAAGCGCGTGCGGCCCTCGGCTTCGTTCTGGATCTTGTAGCCCAGGACCTCAGTCAGCAGCGTCCGCGTGGCATCAAGCGATCGTACCGTCATCGTGACGCTGTGCAGCCCACGAATCGCGTTGGCGGCGTCCACCCCGTTACCGGTCCACGGCGACCGACCGTCCTTATCGCTTCCCACCAGCTCGAACCACAGCCCGGACGGATCAGGAAACTGCAGCGCATCCTCGCCGAAGCGGCCCGGCTGCTTCGCGGAACTGTACGCCGCTCTTCCGCAGCCGGTCCTGCCAGAACGCGAGGGATGACGCGGGTACGGAGAAGGACGTGGTCACCACCTGCCCCGCGCCCTTCGCGCCAACGCGCACGCCCTGATTCTTGTAGGGAAACGTCGTCCAGATCGTGCCGGGCTGCCCGCGCTCGGTACCGTAATAGAAGTGATAGACGCCGTGATTGTCGAAGTTCACGGTCTTCTTCACCAGCCGCATGCCGAGCAGGTCCAGGCAGAAGTTGAGATCCGCCTGCGCGTCGTCCACCGTGGCGGTGACGTGGTGCAGGCCGAGAATCGGGTGGGTCATCGCTCCATCATACCGACGGCCGGATCCTTCAATGTGTCAATCCGTCAATCCGTCAATTCGTCAATACACTTAGGCAGTCATGACTGGCGGCATCGTGCTTTGCGGCGGTCTGTCCACGCGCATGGGGACATCAAAAGCCATGCTCCCGTTTGGCCCTGAGACGATGCTTCAGCGGGTTGTGCGGCTGCTTGGCACCGTCGTGGCGCCAATCGTCGTCGTGGCCGCGGAGGCGCAGGAACTGCCCGCGCTGCCGGCCGGCATCATCCTGGCGCGTGACGAACGCGAGGCGAGCGGGCCCCTGGAAGGCATCCGGGCAGGGCTCGCTGCGTTGCCTGAGGACGTGGACTCAGCGTACATCACGAGCTGCGACGTGCCGCTGCTCGTGCCGGCGTTCGTGCGGCGCATGATTGAGCTGGCTGATGGCTACGACATCGCGATCACCGAGATCGATGGCTTTGCCCATCCTCTGTCGGCAATCTACCGCCGGGCCGCGCTACCGCATGCCGTCGAGCTGCTGTCGGAAGACCAGCGGCGTGTGTCGAACCTGTTTCAGCGGCTTCGGACGCGCCGCGTGCCCGCGTCCGATATGAGAACCGTGGACCCGGAGCTGGAAACGCTCAGGAATCTCAATACCAGGGAAGACTACGTGGCCGCACTTGCCGCGGCCGGCTACCAGCCGCGCTGACGATGGTACTCGGCGACCAGATCGCCGAGCTGTTCGCGGCTCAGTGCCGCGGACGGATCGTTTGGCAATGGCGTGGTCAGGAACCGGTCGGGCAGCGTGTCCTCTGCCGGCGTCCATCCGGCCAGCAGGTTGAACTCGCGTTTGGCACGGACGATACGGCGGGCCGTGTCGCGGAGCTCGTCCGGAGTCACGCTCCAGCCGGTGACCGAGCGAAGGATGTCCGCGACCTCGGCATGAAAGTCGTCAAAGACGCCGCGAAGGAACTTGCAGAGGATGAGCGAGTCCATCAGCGCGGCCTTGTCTTCGGTTTCGATGGCGAACTGCACGTTTTCGAGCGTCGCGTGCCGGCGGTCGACCTTCTCTGAAAAGTCCACTTCATAGGCGCCGCTGCGATTATGGTCGGCGCCGCGGGCCGCCACCGCAAATCCCAACGCCATCGTCTGGAGCGCGCGCGGCTCATAGCCGGGAAGCTCGAGGCCTTTCACCTGCGGCGCAAAAGCAATGCTGTTGTGGCCAATCTCGTGCGCCAGCGCGGCGGCTGCCTTCAGAGAGTCGTGCTCCCAGACCTTCGCGCCGGCCGATCAGGTCGATGGCGCGCGCGAGCGCGTCCGCGTCGCCGAACCGCAGCCACGGTTCATCGAGCCAGCCTCTGTCGACGCACTCCATGGCGAACGCGATCGTGCCGCCTGTGCTGATCGTATCGATGCCCAGCTCATCGCAGCGGCCGATCGCGGCCAGCACCGCCTCCGGATCGCCAATGCCGCAGAGCGAGCCGAGCGCAAACAGGCTCTCGTACTCCAGCGCGCACGCCGTTCTTGCCGTAAATGTGCTCGCAACCGATCGTGCAGGCCACACAGCCCGCGCGCGCACGGTCGCGGGGGACGCGCAAGTCTTCAGGCGACAGCCGCGCGGCGTCTTCGAACGAACCGCTCTGAAAATTGCGCGTCGGCAGCGTGCCGAAGCGATTGAACGCGAGCATGTTCGACGCGGTACCCAGTTCGCGGTACTTCTCCGTGGCAGGACCGAACGAGCGCTTCGACAAATCGCGGCTGAGCGCCACCAGTTCGCGGGGATTCGCCCACTCGCAGCGCTGGTTCCCGCGCACGGCGATCGCTTTCAGGTTCTTGCTGCCGAGCACCGCGCCGCTGCCGCCGCGCCCGGCATGACGGCCGTCGTGCGAAATCGTCGCGTACCGCACCAGGCGCTCGCCGGCAGGACCGATCGACGCGATCCTGAAATCAGCGCCCAGCCGCCCACGCAATGTTTCCTCGGCGGCGGCGCAATGCAGCCCGCCAAGATCGTGCTGCCGGCTCGATGCGAACGTCGCCGTTGTCGATGACGAGCACGGACAACTCCGGCGCGCGTCCAACAATGACGATGGCGTCGGCGCCGGTGTGCTTTCCGGCAATGGCGAAGCCGCTGCCGGCCAGCGCGTCATTGAAGCGATCGGTCAGCGGGCTCTTGCTGACCACCGCAAACTTGGCCGTGGTCGTGAGCGGACTGCCGACGAGCGGACTGAACGCGAAGATCAGGGGCGACAACGGATCCAGCGGATCGGCTGTGGCCTGTCCTTCCCGCAGCAGAAGCCACGCGCCCAGTCCGCTTCCGCCCAGGTACTCGCGCAGCACGGACTCCGGAACCAGAACGCGCTCGGCCTTGCCGGTGGACACGTCAATGCGCAGGAACCGCCGGTGGTATCCAAACATCACGAATTGACAGATTGGCAGATTGACAAATTGACAGATTGACTAGCCGCCGGCATCAGCCGACAGCAGCAGCACGCAATCATCGTCGGCCAGCGGCGTATGCGGGTCGCGCACGAATCGATCGCCGTTCAGGCTCGCGGCCAGCGCGGGATGCAGCCGGTCGCCCACGATAAGGTCGGACAGCGCGGGTACTTCAGACGAGAGGATAGTCAGCAGCTGGCCCAGTGTGCCTGCGCTGACTTCGAGCGTGCCGACGCCGGCGCGCTGACGCGATACCCCGTAAAACTCGACGCGCATTGGCGATTACTCAGGATGATAGCATCCGCAGAGAGACGGCCTTTTCGCATGGGACCACGCAACAAGACCGGCTGGAAAGCGCGTCCGGGGCACGCCGAAGGGACGCCGCGTTGAGCCGCAGGCGCACGTCGACGTGCGCGCGCTTCTCGGCAGCGATCCGCGCCGCCGCGATCTGCTGATCGAGTACCTCCATCGCATCCAGGATCGATACGGCTGTCTCAGTGCGGCGCATCTGGTCGCGCTCGCCGAGGAGCTGAAGATGGCGATGGCCGAGGTGTTCGAGGTCGCCACGTTCTACCACCACTTCGACGTGGTGAAAGAAGGCGACGCCGCACCGCCCGCCGTCACCGTGCGCGTGTGCGATTCGCTGTCGTGCGAGATGGCCGGCGCGCATACGCTGCTCGACTCACTGCCCGCGATTCTCGGCCCTGGTGTGCGGGTGCTGCATGCGCCCTGCGTCGGCCGTTGCGAAACCGCCCCCGTGGCCATCGTCGGCCAGAACCCGGTGCCGCACGCAACCAGTCAAAAGGTGAAGGCGCTGGTTGATGCCGGCTCGATCGCGCATCCTGCGCGTGCGGGCGGCACCCGGCATCCGGACCTGGACGTCGTCACCCCTGGCCACATCGACTACGCCGCCTATAAGAAGGACGGCGGCTACGCCCTGGCCACGGCGTGCAGTCGCGGCGAACGGCAGGCGGCCGACGTGATCGCGCTGCTTTCGGACTCAGGGCTGCGAGGGCTGGGTGGCGCCGGGTTTCCGGCCGGCCGCAAATGGAAGCTCGTGTCGGCCGAGCCGGCGCCAAGACTGCTCGCCATCAATATTGATGAGGGCGAGCCGGGCACGTTCAAGGACCGCTACTACCTGGAGCGCGACCCGCACCGGTTCCTGGAAGGCGCGCTCGTCGCCGCGTGGGCGGTGGGCATCGCGGAGATCTACATCTACCTGCGCGACGAGTATCACGGCTGCCGCGCGATTCTCGAGCGCGAGATCGCCGCCCTGCAGGCGGATCCGCCGTATCCCCTTCCACCGATTCATCTTCGCCGCGGCGCCGGCGCGTACATCTGCGGCGAAGAGTCCGCGATGATCGAGTCGATCGAAGGCAAACGCGGCGAACCGCGGCTGCGGCCGCCGTATGTGGCGCAGGTCGGACTGTTCGGCCGGCCGACGCTCGAGCACAACATGGAGACGCTCCATTGGGTGCGCGCGATCGTGGAGAACGGCGCTGACTGGTTCGCATCCCAGGGCCGGCACGGCCGGAAGGGCCTGCGATCGTTCTCGGTCAGCGGCCGGGTGAAGAACCCGGGCGTGCACCTGGCGCCCGCCGGGATCACGGTCAAGGAGCTGATCGAGGAATACTGCGGCGGCATGCTCGATGGCCACACGTTCTACGGCTACCTGCCGGGCGGCGCGTCGGGCGGCATTCTGCCGGCGGCGCATGAGCGACATCCCGCTCGATTTCGATACGCTGAATCAGTACGGCTGCTTCATCGGGTCCGCCGCGGTCATCATCCTGTCGGACAAGGACACGGCGGCGATGGCCGCGCGCAACGTGATGAAGTTCTTCTCCGAAGAGTCCTGCGGCCAGTGCACGCCGTGCCGGGTGGGCACGTTGAAGGCGCTGGACCTGATGCACGAGCGAAAATGGGACAAGCCGCTCATTGAGGAGCTGTCGCAGGCGATGATGGATTCGTCGATTTGCGGCCTGGGCCAGGCGGCGCCGAATCCGGCGCTGTCCGTGTTGAAATACTTCCCGAGGGAAGTCGAGTAATGCACGACATCCGCCGCCAGGACACTGCCACGGTCACGTTCACGCTGAACGGCAAGGTGGTGTCCGGCCGCCGCGACCAGTCCATCCTCGAAACAGCCCAGCTCGAAGGCGTGCAGATTCCGCGGCTCTGCCACATGGGCGGCCTGCGCCCCGACGGCAACTGCCGCACGTGCATGGTGGAGATCAAGGGCGAGCGCGTGCTGGCGCCCTCGTGCTGCCGCTACCCTGCCGAAGGCATGGAGGTCACGACCGACAGCGCGCGGTGCCTCACCAGCCAGAAGATGTCGATCGAGCTGCTGCTCTCGGACATCCCGGAGACGGCATACACGCGCGACTCCGAGATCGATTACTGGGCAAGGAAGCTGGAGATCGGCAAGCCGCGATTCAAGTCGCGATCGCAGCCAGCCGCGGATCTGTCGCATCCGGCGATGGCGGTCAACCTGGACGCCTGCATCCAGTGCGGCCGCTGCGTGCGCGCCTGCCGCGAAGAGCAGGTGAACGACGTCATCGGCTACGCGTATCGCGGCGGCCACTCCAAGATCGTGTTCGACCTCGACGATCCGATGGGCAACTCCACCTGCGTCGCGTGCGGCGAGTGCGTGCAGGCCTGCCCCACCGGCGCGCTGATGCCGGCGCGCGACGTCGGCCAGACCGCCGTCGACAAGCAGGTGAGCTCGGTGTGCCCCTACTGCGGCGTCGGCTGCCAGCTCACCTACAACATCAAGGGCAACACCATCCTTTATGTGGAAGGCCGCGACGGGCCGGCGAACTCCAGCCGCCTGTGCGTCAAGGGCCGCTACGGCTTCGACTACGTGCAGCATCGGCATCGGCTGACGAAGCCGCTCATCCGCAAGCCTGGCGTGCCGAAGCACAAGGACTTCACGGTCGATCCTGAAAAGTGGCACGAGGTCTTCCGCGAGGCGACGTGGGAAGAAGCCCTGGAGGTCGCGGCACAGGGACTGCGCGACATCCGCGACACGCACGGCAAGCGCGCGCTCGCGGGCTTTGGCTCCGCGAAAGGCACCAACGAAGAAGCGTATCTGTTCCAGAAGCTCGTGCGCACGGGCTTCGGGTCGAACAACGTCGATCACTGCACGCGCCTGTGTCATGCCTCGAGCGTGGCGGCGCTCATGGAGGGCATCAACTCGGGCGCCGTCTCCAATCAGGTGCGCGACGTCGCCAACGCCGAAGTGATGTTCCTCATCGGCGCCAATCCCGTGGTGAACCATCCGGTGGCGGCCACGTGGATGAAGAACGCCGTCAAGAACGGGACAAAGCTCATCCTGGCCGATCCACGCCGCAGCGAGCTGGCGCGCCACGCCACGTACTACCTGCAGTTCAATCCGGACACCGACGTGGCGCTGCTGAACGCCATGCTCCACGTCATCGTGGCCGAAGGCCTGGTCGACGACACGTTCATCCGCGATCGCACGTCGGGCTACGACGAACTCGCCGAGAACGTGAAGAAGTTTTCGCCGGAGGCGATGGCGCCCATCTGCGGCATCGATGCGCAGACCATCCGCGAGGTCGCGCGGCTGTACGCCACGTCGCGTGCGTCAATCATCCTGTGGGGCATGGGCATTTCGCAGCACGTGCACGGCACCGACAACGCCCGCTGCCTGATCGCGCTCGCGCTCTCCACCGGCCAGATCGGCAAGCCAGGCTCGGGGTTGCATCCGCTGCGCGGCCAGAACAACGTGCAGGGCGCGTCGGACTCGGGACTGATCCCCATGTTCTACCCGGACTACCAGCGGGTGAATACTCCGGCCGCGCGCGAGCACGATTCGAAAAGCTCTGGCACATGCAGCTGGACCCGGATCCCGGCCTCACCGTCGTCGAGATCATGAACGCCGCAAAGAAACACGAGATTCGCGGCATGTACGTGATGGGCGAGAACCCGGCGATGTCGGACCCCGACGTCGATCACGCCCGCCAGGCCCTGGCGTCGCTCGATCACCTGGTCGTGCAGGACATCTTCCTGACGGAGACGGCGTACCTCGCGGACGTGGTCCTTGCCGCGACGGCGTGGCCGGAGAAGATCGGTACGGTCACCAATACCGACCGCATGGTGCAGCTCGGCCGGAAGGCCATCGAGCCGCCGGGCGACGCGCGCGAGGACTTCTGGCTCCTCAACGAGCTGGGACGCCGCATGGGCCTCGACTGGCACTACTCGCATCCGCGCGAGGTGTTCAACGAGATGCGGACGTGCATGGATTCGATCGCGGGCATCACCTGGGATCGCCTCGAGCGTGAGTCCTCAGTGACCTATCCCTGCGTGAAGGAAGGCGACCCGGGACAGCCGGTCGTCTTCATCGAACAGTTCCCTACCCCGACGGGCCGCGCCAGGTTCGTGCCTGCCGATCTGATCTCAGCCGACGAACGGCCGGATGCCGACTACCCGATGGTGCTCATCACGGGACGTCAGCTCGAGCACTGGCATACCGGCTCGATGACGCGACGCTCCGCCTCGCTCGACTACATCGAGCCCGAGCCCGTGGCATCCGTACATCCGCTTGATCTGGAAGCACTTGGCGTCCAGCCGGCCGGCACGCTCACGATCACGTCCCGGCGCGGCAGCATCTCGCTCTACGCCCGCGCCGATGAGGGCCAGCCGCGCGGCGCGGTCTTCGTGCCGTTCTGCTACTACGAGGCCGCGGCCAACCTGCTCACCAACCCGGCGCTGGATCCGTTCGGCAAGATTCCGGAATTCAAGTACTGCGCGGTAAAGGTCACGGCCGGCGGCACGCCGCTCGACCGGCTGAGCTTCGGCGGCGGAGTGCTGTTACCCGAGCACGACCCTTCCCAGTAGAGGGACAGAGGTTCCGGACATCCGTGACCTCCGTGTGAAAGCTCTTCGGGTGCTCTACACGGACCAGCCGGAGCTCCGCTCCAGCGGTTCCACCGCGCGCGTGCGGTCGATGTGGAGCACGCTGTCGAACTGGTCCAGCAACCGCGTTTCAAAGTAATGACTCATCCGCTCCGTCTCGGGACGATAGATCACGCCGATGGCGCGCTGGAGATACGGATGCTGGAAGGCATCCAGCGCACGGCGATGGCCCCGCAGATCCAGGAAGAAGCGCGGGACCTCCGTCTCGTGCAGCACCTGTTCGATGCTGCCCGGGAGCGACGGCGTCATCCGCTTCAGCTCGGCAGGTCCGTTCCACTCGCTGGCGGCGGTCACCGTCCCGTCGTGTGTCGTGAAACCGATGAGCCGTGCCGCCGCGCCGAACCGGGTTTTCACGAGCTGCCCCACGTTCAGCTCGCCGCGCCGGCTCATCTCGGTGGCCCCGGCATTCCCCAGGTGCGAGTTGTGCGCCCACACCACGACCTTCGGGTTCGGCCGCCGGCGGGAGAGGTGCTGCATGAGCGCGTCCAGAGTGTCGACCATGTGCTGGTCGCGCAGGTTCCACGACGAGACCCGGCCGCGGAACATCGAGCGGTAGTACTCCTCCGCGTTCATCGCCAGCCGCGCATTCTGCTCGGCAAAGAAAAACTCGTCCTCCCCCTGGTGTCCGTCGCGCGTCGCATAGGAGGCAGCCGCTTTCTGCAGCTCGACCAGTTGCGCCACGACTTCCTGCTCGCAACTCTCCTCCAGTCCGGTGGTCGCGGCGTAGCCGTAGGCCTGTGAATCCTCGTTGAAGTGGTCGAAGCACGCGTAACGGGCGCGTGCGCGCGCCGCCGCCGGCGCGTCCACGCGGTCCAGATACCGCATGACCGCCTCGATGGATGAGAAACGGCTGTAGAGATCGAGGCCGTACACGCCCGCGCGCTGGTCTGCCGGGGTAGTCTGGTTGTACTCGCGCAGCCACCCGGCGAAGTCCAGGAAGTCCGCATTGCGCCACATCCAGGACGGAAACCGCTTGAAGTCCCGCAGCGACTCTTCGGCATCGCGATCGGCGCTCTCGCCCCGGATGTACCGGTTCACACGGTACGCATCGGGCCAGTCAGCTTCGACCGCGACTGCCGTGAATCCCCGCTCGACGATCAACCGCTCCGTGATCTTCGCGCGCTCCTGGTAGAACTCGTGCGTCCCATGCGTGGCTTCGCCCAGCAGCACGAACCGGGCGTCGCCAATGTGCTCGAGCACGGCGTCGTAGTCGGGTGCAAACGCGTCCAGGGGGTGCGCGATGTGGCGAACCGCCTGGACGAGAAGAAGGTCGGCTTCGGAGCGCACAGCCATACGGGCTACGTTGCGCCGGCGTGACGTCGCTCGCGGCTCGCTGCCAGCAACGCGCGTACGTCTTCGTCGGTCGTCTGGGAGAAGTCCTGGTACCAGAGGCCCACCGCCTGGAACGGTTCGGGCGTGGCCGCACATATGACACGGTCGGCTTCGTCGCGGAAGGCGTCGCACGTAGTACGCGCGCCCACGGGCACGGCGATCACCAGCCGCAGCGGCCGCTGTCCACGAATCGCGCGGGCGGCCGCGCGCATCGTGGCTCCCGTCGCCAGTCCGTCGTCCACCAGAATCACCTGCCGGCCTTCCAGCGGCGCCGCCGGCTCGTCACCACGGAAGTCGCGCTCCTGCCGTTGAATCGTGGCGGCTTCCCGATCGGCCGCCCGCGTGATCTCCGATGCGTCGAGCTGCAGCATCCGCATCACGTCCTCGTTGACCACGGTGACTCCGCCCGACGCGATGGCGCCCATGGCGAGCTCCTCGCGTCCGGGAACGCCGAGCTTCCGGACGATGAACACGTCGAGGGGTGCGTCCAGGGCTTTGGCGACCTCGGCAGCTACCGGGACACCACCGCGCGGCAGGCCCAGCACGACCGTCTGTTCTCGAAAGACCGGATCGGACAGCAGGCCGGCAAGGGTGCGCCCGGCGTCGTGACGGTCCTGATACGGCAGACGAATCCTCATCCGGGCTCCCTGGTCGTCTGACGGTGCAATGACGGTACCTCCCTGATCCTGACTCTAAGCTTCCCCTGGGGCTCGCCACATGGCCGAGTGCCGACCTACTCGCGGTAAGGGCCTTCTCGCAGTAGGTACCCCGCGACAACCCGCAGAGCGTCGGTTCGGACGACAGGCTGGGTTGTTCGAGGCGTCTATTGGCATCCGATCTGAAGGCATCCATGGAATGACGTCCAGCACTCTCATGGCGCATCCGGTGAACGTCCTGGTACGCAACGGCGAGGTCCGCCTGCCGGGCGATCTGCTGGTGCCACCGCAGGCGGCCGGGCTCGTGATCTTCGCGCATGGCAGCGGCAGCGGCCGGCACAGTCCGCGTAACCGCGCGGTGGCCGAGTCACTCGCTGCGTCGGGCCTGGCCACGTTGCTCTTCGACCTGCTGACGGAAGCCGAAGAACGGCTCGATCGCCGCACGGCAGAGTTGCGGTTCGACATCGAACTGCTGGCCGGGCGCGTCCTGACTGCTGTGGATTGGGCCGGCACGGACCCGCGCGTGGGAACACTTCGCGTCGGCCTCTTCGGGGCGAGCACTGGCGCCGGCGCAGCGCTGGTGGCCGCGGCTGAACGGCGCGCGCGCGTGCACGCAGTGGTATCGCGCGGCGGCCGGCCCGATCTGGCCGGACCCGCGCTCGAACGCGTCACCGCACCAACGCTGCTCGTTGTCGGATCGCGGGATGAGGAAGTGGTTCGCCTCAACCGCGAGGCGATGGCGCATCTGCGGGCGCGGACCCAGATGGTGCTCGTGGAAGGCGCCACGCACCTCTTCGAAGAACCTGGCGCACTCGACAAGGTGTCAGAGCTGGCGCGTGACTGGTTCCTCGAACACCTGCTGATGAATCATCTGTGACGGCGGCGACCGAAGGCCGCGCGTGATCTTAGAAGTCTGGGGTGAAGCTCCGTACCGCCGCTGTTTCGTTATCGAAGGTCTCGAACACGAACACGAGCTTGGTGATGCCGAACACGCGCTGGCCGCGGGTGTTGAGGTTCAGCAGCTTCATGTCGCCGCCACGTTCCCGTACCGTCTTGAGCTTGCCGACAACCATGCCAATGCCGGCGCTGTCGATGTAGTCGACCTCCGCCAGATTGACGACGATTTTCACCTTACCGCTGTCGACCAGCTCGTGGATCTTGCGCCGGAACACCAGATCGCCGTCGTCAAGGAGAATCTGGCCGCGCAGGGTGAGCACGGTCACATCGCCGAACTCACGTTCATCGATGATCAGTTTGGAGGACACGGGCGTACGCCAGTTTAGCGCAGCCCCGGAGCGTATCGCCCAGTGAAATCGGCCTTAACCGGGTCCCTGGCCACCCCTTCTTTCGTGATGACCACGGGCAGGATTGCACCGTCCTTGTCGAACCTGAGCTCGTCAATGCAGACAACACGGTTGTTGCGGTCCGTCTGACCGAGAGGCCGCCGGTGGTAGACGATGTACCAGTTGCCGGAACGGGGGGCCTGGAGAATCGAGTGATGCCCGGCGCCGGTGGCGACGGAGGGATCCTGCTGCAGGACCTTCCCCACCCGCTTGAAGGGTCCGAGCGGTGACTCGGCCACGGCATAGGCGACGGCGTAGTTCGGACCGGTCCAGCCACCCTCGGACCACATGAAGTAGTACCGGCCGTCCTTCACGAACATGAACGAGCCTTCCACGTAACCCTCGGGGGTGATCTCCTTGAACGTGGTGCCGTCCGGGAAAGGCACGAAGCCCGTGAAGTCCGGCTTGAGCTTCGCGATGTTGCAGTGCCGCCAGCCACCATAGATAAGGTAGAACGACCCGTCAGGATCCTTGAAGACGAACGGATCGATCGGCTGCGCGCCGTTTTCGAACTTCCCCACGAGCGGCTTGCCGAGATAGTCGGCGAACGGGCCATCGGGCCGGCGCGATCGCGCGATGCCGAGGCCTCCCACCTCGCGATCGCTCTGGATGTCGTTGGCGCTGAAGAACAGGTAGTACCAGCCGTCGCGCTCGACAATCGACGGCGCCCAGACTGCGCGAGTCGCCCACTTCACATTCGCAATCTCCAGGATGCGCGGGTGTTTGGTCCAGGTCACCAGATCCGTGGACGAGAAGGCATCCAGAAACGTCTGCTCGCCGTAGGGCGCCGAGTACGTGGGATAGATCCAGGTACTGGTTGTCGAACACGCGGACTTCGGGATCGGCGTAACGGCCCTCGAAAACGGGATTCCCAGAACGGGCCGCCTGCGGATCGAACAGCGAGGTCAGGAGCGCGCCGAGCCGGACGCCGGCCACCTGCAACTGGCGATCGATCGCCGCAACGGCGGTGGTCCGATACGACTCATCGAGCGCGATGGGGTCGGCGCCCGGCGCGCCCACCTTGAAAGACGGGTACGCGTAGACGGCTTGCCGGCCGACGCGATTGCTTTCGAGCACCCACCGCTCCACGTCCAGACCGAGCGCATCGACCGGCCTGGCTTTCACGTCTGCCAGCAATCGCCCGGCGCGGTCGGCCTCGGTTTCCCCCGACAGGTTGATCAGACCGGTATCCCAGACGGCGTGCAGGTTGGTGTTGCGGCCATCTTCAGCACGCAGCGGGAGTACGCGCACGTCGTTGCCGCCGCGATCCTTGTTATCCGTGGCGTGCAGGGGCTGGTGCAGATCGCCGACGAAATGAATGATGAACTTGAGCGCTTCAGTACGCGCGGTCGCGGGCCGCGCGGCATCGACCACGGTGGCACGCAGCCGTGCAAGCGCGGCGATCACGCAGTCGCCGCGATCGGTCGGCGGGCAGTCCCGGGTGGGCACGTACGTGTCGAACGGAACCGGGATGTCCACGAAGTGCCAGTTGTAGGTCTCGGGCCGCGCCGATCGGACCTCATCGGCCCACGTCGCCCCAGCGATGAACGCTTTGGCGCTGCCGAGATCGAGCAGCTCATTCGCGCGGGAGCGGGCCGCCGGTGTCATGCCCTCCCAGGCAATCTGCGCAACAACCCGATGCCCGCTGACGCCCCAGGCGTTCACGGGCCGGTCCGGCAACGCGGCCGCCCCCAGCGCCAGCAATCCAAACCCCACGAGATGACGCGCCGTTTTCATGGTCATGGCGCCGCCATTGTAGTCATGGGCTTAAGGCTTAGGGCTTAGGGCTTACGGCTTACGGCTTACGGCTTACGGCTTACGGCCTAGCTTAAGCCTTAGGTCCCAGGCCTTAAGCCAAGCCTCAGCTCTTTGGAGCGGTGTACGCCTTGCGCGCGTGCGCCTTCAACGCCTTGTCTTTCAGTTTTACTTCGATCTTGTGCGACTTGCCGTCGTTGGCCGGCGGGGAGTAACCGATGAGGTACTGGCTGTGCAGCTCATCCACGACGCGGGCAAAGGTCTGCGACATGTCATCGCGCGGCCGCAGCTCAAAGTATCCGCCGCCGCTGTCGAGCGCCACCGATCCCAGATTCGGATCCGGCAACGAGGCCGACATAGCCGCGCCCAGGTCGGCCCCGCCGCCCATCGGCGCGCCCTTGAGTGAACTGCGCAGGCCAACGCCGTACACCATGACGTTCTCATCTTGGGCGCGCTTGCTGATATCCATCGGCGTGAGGAAACGCTTGCCCCACTCCGGGCCGCTGTCTCTGCCGTCGCTGAGGATCAGCACGACGCGGCGCTCTGGCGCCGCCGCATCAAACAGACTCATGGCTTCGTTGACAGCCCGCCAGAGTGGCGTGCGCGAGTTGGGTGGCGCTGAGGCCGGCAATTGCGCCATGAGCTCATCGACGTTCCGTGAAAACGCTGGAGCGATCACGACTTCGTTGCCGAACGTTCCCAGTCGAGCCAGGTCATCGGGCCCGAGGTGGGTGACGAGCTGGCCAACTGCGCGCCGGAGGATGGGCAGGTAGTCCACCACGCTGCCGCTGATATCCACCAGCGCAATCATCCGGATGGGTTGCGGTGCGTTGTCGAACACGGTGATGGGCTGGGGCTTGCCGTTGTCGAGTACCTCGAACGCGTCGCGCGTGAGGTCCTTGACCAGGCGGCTGTCGCGGTCTCTCACGGTAACGAACACCGGGACCATCTCGGTCTTCCCGCGGAAGACCTGTTGACCCTGGAGCGGAACCAGGGCGGTGAACAGCAGGACGACGGCCGAAAGGAGTCGAATCACATACTGATATTGCCAGATCCTGGCAAGTCGCGCCGCCTCTGTGCCGTGTCATCGCCACGGGACTTTTGACCTCTGACTTAAACCGCTGCCATCGACCTATCTGGGCGGTGATCTCGTCTACTACTCCGTTATGGCAAATCTTCTCCAGGACATCAGGTTCGGGCTACGCCTGCTCGCCCGCGATCGCAGTTTCACCGTTACGGCGCTGCTCACCCTGGCGGTCTGCATCGGGGCCAATGCTGCGATGTTCAGCGTGGTGCGGTCAGTCCTGCTGAAGCCGCTGCCCTTTCCCGGGTCAGAACGGGTGGTCCTGCTCTACAACAGCTATCCGAATGCCGGCGCGCCAAGAGTCGGCGCAGCCGTGCCCGACCTGTTCGACCGGCGTGAAGGTGTCAAAGCGCTGACCGAACTGGCGTTGTTCCGCCGCGAAAGCATGGCGTACGGCGACGCTGAAGGCGTGGAACGGCTCATCACGATTCGTGCAATGCCGTCGTTCTTCAAGGTGGCGCCCGTGGGCGCCATCCGGGGCCGCGTCTTCGACGACAAGGACGGCGAAGTCGGACAGAACCAGAAGGTGCTGCTGACGCATGCATTCTGGCAGCGCCGCATGGCCGGGCGGGATGATGTGGCCGGTCAGAAGATTCGCCTGAACGGGCAGCAGTTCGAGGTGGTTGGCGTGCTGCCCGCGTCGTTCTCGTTCTTGCAGAACGACATCGATCTGTTCACGCCGGCGGCGTTCGCGCCGGCCGACCGCGCCGACGATCGGCGTCACAGCAACAACTGGCAGATGGTGGCCCGGATGGCCGACGGCGCCTCTGTCGATCTGGTGCAGCAGCAGGTGGATGCGGTCAACCGCGCCGTCGACGACCGCGTGCCGCAGTTCAGACAGATTTTGAAGGACGCCAACTTCCGCACCGTCACGGTACTGCTCCAGGACGATCTGGTGCGCGACATCAAGGGCGCGCTGTACCTCCTGTGGGGCGGCGTGCTCTTCGTCCTCGTGATCGGTTGCGTGAACCTGGCCAACCTCATGATCGTGCGGTCCGCAAGCCGTTCACGGGAAATGGCCACGCGACATGCGATCGGCGGCGAAATGTCCCGGCTCGCACGTCAGCTCCTCACGGAAACCACGGTGTTGTCCGTCGCCGGTGGTCTCGCGGGCGTACTGCTCGCCTGGTGGGCCACCCGCTCGGTCGCGGCGCTGAACCTGGATCAGCTCCCGCGCGGATATGAGATCCAGCTCGACCCCATCGGGCTGGCGTTTGCGGCCGCGCTGATTCTGGCGGTGGGCCTGGTCCTTGGTGTGGCGCCGGCCTTCCGGCTGCGGTATCTGAACCTGAACGCGGCCTTGCGCGAGGAGAGCCGCGGCGGCACCAGTGGGCGCCGCGCGCAACAGGTGCGCAAGGTGCTGGCGATCGCGCAGGTCGCCATTGCCCTGGTGCTCCTGATTGGCGCGGGCCTGCTGCTGGCCAGTTTCCGCGCGGTGCTGCAGACAGACCTGGGCTTCTCGCCCACGAGTGTCATGACGGCCAACGTGAATCTGCCGGGCGCCAACTACGCGCAGCCGGCACAACGCGGCGGGTTCGTGACGCGCGCGCTCGAACAGCTGGCTGCAATTCCCGGCGTAGAGTCGGTGGGCGCCACCACCGCCCTGCCCTTCAGTGGCGCACTGAACAACAACCTCATCATGGCCGAGGGGCATGTGATGAAACCGGGCGAGTCGCTTCTCGCGCCCAGCCAGAGCCTGGCGTCCTCGGGTTATTTCGAGACGATGAAGATCCCGATCGTCAAAGGACGTTCGTTCCGGAACAGCGACACGGCGGAAGCGACGGCGGTGGCGATCATCGACGAGCGGCTGGCCGAGCGCTTCTGGCCCGGACAGGACGCCGTGGGGCGCCGGTTGTATCGCCCATCCGATCCGAAGGACCTGCAGAAGATCACGCCGGAGACGCAGTTCTTCACGGTGGTCGGCGTCGCGAAGGAAGTGGTCACCGCCGATCCGCGCAACGACTTCACGCCCGTGGGCGCCTTCTACTTCCCCGTCGAACAGGCGCGGCCCGGCGGCATGACGTTCACGCTGCGCCTGGCCGGGCCGTCCAACACCATCGCGTCGGACATCAAACGGACGATCAACGGCATCGATCCGGAGCTGCCCGTGTTCCGCGTGCAGACCATGCAGGAGTGGATCGATCACGCGCTGGTGGGGCGCCGCGCGCCGATGCTCATCGCGGCGGGCTTCAGCATGGTCGCGCTGTTCCTGGCCGGCATCGGCATCTACGGCGTGCTGGCGTACGGCGTGACCGAACGCAAGCGCGAGCTCGGCGTGCGGATGGCGCTTGGCGGCTCGACGGCCTCCGTCTTCCGCCTCGTCCTGGGAGACGGCCTGTGGATCGCTGGTCTCGGCCTGGTCGTGGGCCTCACAGGCTCGTACTTCGTGGGCCGTCTGATGCAAACGCTCCTGTTCGGCGTAACGCCGATGAACGTCGGCGTCACAGGAGTGGTCACTGGCGTGCTTGCCGCCGTGGCACTGGTCGCCACTGCGATCCCTGCGATGCGAGCGGCACGGATCAATCCCGTCGTGGTGCTGGGAAAATAGATCCGGATACCCGCGTCACTCTATATCAACCGTCTGAATTCTCCAGGCATCGCGCCCGTGCGCCAGTGTGAATGTCCAGCGGCGTGGCTGAATGTTGCGCACCTGCGATCCGGCCATGGTGACAAGGCTGACGCGACCGACGCAGACGGCGCCTGCCTGATCCCCCTGCACATCGATGCGGCAATTATCGAAGGCGACAGCGCGCACCGATCCTGGACTGAACGCCTGTCGGTAGCGCTCGAGCGCCGACAGAATCGCTGAGACGTCGTTCGTTCCGAGCGCGGCTGGAGGCTCAGCTGGCAGGGCCGGCGACGGAGTCCGGACCGCTCGCGGCGGAGTCGGCGCTGGCGTGCTCGGAATCGACGCAGCCGGTGCGGTCGCGGCCGCCGGTTCGGGTACGGGTTCAGGTTCGGGCGTCGGTTCTGGCTCCGCTGCGGGCGCGAGAGCGGCGAGCGCCGGGTTGGGTACCCCCGCGGGTGATGACGAGGGCGGCGGCGCCGAAACAGGCCACTCGGGGATCGGAACGGGCGTGAGCGCGACGCGCATCCACAGCCCGAAGATCACGGTGCTCGCTGAAATCATCAGCGCAATCGCGGACACCATCAGCAGGATCGAACGATGCGCGCGCCTGCGCCCGGTCGTGAGGCCGGATGGCGGCGTCTTCGACGTGATGATCGGGAGCGTCGTGGCTCCGGCCAGCAGCCGCGTGTTCGGTGGCGACTCGGGAGGGAATTCGTCCATCCAGTCGCGATCGTCTGCAACGTCAATTACTCGCATGTCACCTCCGCGCTCCCTGGTGGAGCAACATCGGGGCCAATACGGTCCGGCAACACTCGTCAGATCGCCCGGGATGGGCGCGAGGCTTCGCGGTTCGAGCGGCGATGCGCTGATCAGCGCACTTGCACTGAGTCGATCATCCAGCGATTGCCAACCCGGACCAGGCTGAAGGACCACTGCCGCGCCTGCGTGCGCGGTGTCTTGTTGCCGACCTTCGGGACGAACGTGGCGGTGCCGGTGCAGGTCGCGTCGGCCTGGGCGCCGTTGAGCTGGACGCGGCACTGATTGAACTCGAAGCGCTGCTGATCGAGTTCGTTGAAAGCCTTGTCGAGCGCGCGACTGTTCACACCGGGCCAGAAATCGCTGACGCCGGAGTTCAGCGTGCTGAATGCGAGCCGGTATCGTTCGAGCACGGTTTCGACCGCCGCTGTTTCGCGCGCTTCGGGCGACGGAGGCGGCGGCGGTGCGGGCACAGACGCCGGCACCGGTGATGCCGCTGGTTCAACCGCAGGCGAAGACAGAATCAGCGGCGCGCGATCGACCGGCGGCCTGCTGGTAGTGACTGTCGACAACCCAGACGACGACGCATCCGCGACTTTCGGCG
Source organism: uncultured Acidimicrobiia bacterium (assembly GCA_963830025.1). Taxonomy (GTDB): domain Bacteria; phylum Actinomycetota; class Acidimicrobiia; order Acidimicrobiales; family Ilumatobacteraceae; genus CAWHLC01. Next base: position 23,421 of record CAWHLC010000013.1, on the reverse strand, counting down.
GTGTCTGGGCGGCGGGCGGACGCGCTGGCGGCATGGCCGGAGGCAGCGGCGGTACAGACCGCCCCGACGATGTCGATGACGGCGATGACGCCGTCGCGCGTCCGGACGTCGCGCCCGTCACGCGCGCGGGCGGCGGCGCGGTCGCTGCCGCCGATTTAGCGTTGCGTGCGGCTGGCGGGATCGCCGCGGATGCGGCGGGCGCCGTCGCCGCCTGGGACGTGAACACAGTCGGCGGCGCGGGCGGCGGCGTCACGGCTGGGCGCGCCAGAAGCGGCTCGGCCGTCGCGGACTGTGTGATGACTGCCGGCGAGGCCTTCTGCTCACGCTGCATCCACCACGCCAGGCCCAGCAAACCCGCAGAGATCACCGCCAGTGCCAGAGCACCGGTGCGCGCAAGCGATTGATGCGAACGGACCCAGCCGGCAGGCGAGAACGGCCGGAACTCCGTGTGCGCCGGCGGCGCGATGTGCGCGTGCGGCACCTCGACCCACATCGCCGGCTCATGCGGAGTCGCCGGCTCCTGCGGAAACTCCGACATCCAGTCCTGCGCGGGAGGCCGCCTGGCCCGGGGCAGCGGGAGCAACGGTTCGGATTCTCGAAACTGGCGATTAGACAGTTCGCGAGCCATGGTCAGCCACCCAGTGCATAGTCGAACGTGACAGCCGGCATCCAGCGTGCGTTCAGGCCGGCAGAGGTAACCGCCCGCATCACGCTGACGCTCAGCAACCATTTTGCTCCGACGTTCCAGCGAACGCCAGTGGCGAAAAGGCCTCGGGTCGTCGGCTCCTGCGTGGCACTCAGGCGGATCGTTTCCACGCCCGCGAGAGTCGGATGCGGCTCCACCACTTCAGTCAGACGTCCGCCCTCACTCAGCCGCCGGCCGATGTACTCGCCAATCAGCGTGATCCGGGCGGTCGGCGCGACAGTCACCGCGCCGGCGTACTGGACCTCTTTCGCCGGGGCGCCGATTCCATACCCGAAGCTTCCGTGCACGCCGAGCCACGAGCGCTCGAACGATCCGATGACTCGCGGCGTCACGACCAGCTCGCCGGTGCCGAGCAGGTTCTCTTCGTCGCCCGTCGGCAGCCGTACTTCGGCGCCGGCGGCCAGGCCGCTGCCGCCCGAGCGCAGGAGGTTGTACTTTGCGCGCACGACCGCGTCACCGAGACCGGAGGCCGACGCCACCGCGCTCGCCTGCACGAAGGCGTCCCCGCGATAAACGTCCACCCGATCTCCGCTCAGCTGCATCGTCACAAACGGCACTGCCGCGCTGACGTCCAGGCGATCGGTGACACCGAACTGCCCGAGGAACGTCACCATGCGCGTACGCATCAGGAGCCGCATCGATTCGGCGTCGAATGGGGCCGCCTCACCCGTGAAACGGCTGGCGGTGGCGACAAGCGTGCCGTCCTCGAGGTTGCGGCCGTCGATCGTGGTGAAGTCCGCCTGCGTGTAGACCACACCGAACGATCCCAGTCCTTGCCCTCCGGTGAGCGACCTCTCGGTGAAGAACGGGCCAAAACTTGACGTCGCGCGCACGTTGGAGCCGAGCGTCGGATCCAGCCGATACGTGAAGCCGCTGACCGGAGAATTGATCGGGAGCGTGCCGAGCTCGGCACCGACCAGTCCGGCGATCGCATCGCGGGTGCGCGCCGCCGCCTGTTCGTCCCGGGAAAGTCTCCTGTCGGGATCGAGCGGTTGATCAGCAGGAACGACAACACCTCGTTCAGAGATTCCTGGGCGTGGGCGCGCGCAGCGGTCCCCAGCATCACAAGGCAGACGAGCGAAGCTGTGAGCACACGCATGGCTATTTCGGTTCGTCGTTGTCCTGGACCACGGTGAACGTGCGGCCCGCGATCGTCAGCGTTCCGGTGCGCGGGCTGTTGCCGTTCCTCCTCGTTACGCTGTATGTCACTGTGCTGGTCCCTGTGCCCGTTGCGCCGCTCTGCACGGTGATAAACGAGTCATTCGACACAGCCGTCCAGGTGCAGCCGGCGGCCGTGGTCACGGTTATAGCGGGAGCCGTCTGCGCGTCCTGATTCAGCGAGTGACTCGTGGGTGCCACCGTGTAGATGCAGCCGGTCGCCTGCGACACCGTATGCGTTTGACCGGCGACCGTCACCGTCGCCGTTCGCGCGGGTCCGGTGTTGGCCGCCGCGCTCAAGCCTACCGTGCCACTGCCCGTGCCGCTGGCGCCTGAGGTGATCGTGAGCCAGTTCTGCGACGGCGTCGCCGTCCAGTTGCAGCCGGCGGAGGCGGTGACGGTGATCGACGTCGCAGCGCCGCCCGCGGCCGGTACTGATTGCGACGGCGGCGCGATCGACGTGGTGCACGAACCCGCCTGCGTCACGGTGTGTATCTGCGTGCCGATGCTGATAGAGCCCGTGCGGCCGCTGCCGGTGTTTGCGGCAACGGTGAACGTGACGCTCCCGTTGCCCGTGTCCGAGGCGCCGCCGGTGATCGTGATCCACGGCGTGGACGTCGTGGCCGTCCAGGCGCATCCACCTGCGGCAGACACCGCGACCGCCGATCCGCTGCCGGCGGTCGCCGGCAACGACTGTGACGACGGATTGATCGACGTCGTGCACGATCCTGGCTGCGTCACGGCGAATGTCTGTCCGGCGATTGTGAGGCTGCCAGTGCGCTGGCTGCCTGTGTTTGCCGTTGCCGAAAACGCGACCGCCCCATTGCCGTTGCCGCTCGTCCCCTGGGTGATGTTGAGCCACGAATCGGCCGCGGAGGCGGTCCACGCGCAGCCAGGCGCGATGGTCACCGCGACGGATGGACCCGCCCCACCTGCGGCCGCGACCGTCGCACTCGACGGATTCAGTGACGGGGCGCACGATCCGGCCTGATTCACGGTGAATGTCCGGCCGGCGATGGTGACCGTGCCACTGCGGGCTGCGCCCGTGTTGGCCGACACCGTGATCGTCACGCTGCCATTGCCCGTGCCAACACCGACGCCGGACACGGCAAGCCACGCGACGTTACTCGCCGCGGCCCACGAACATCCCGTGTCCGCCTGAATGTTCACCACGGTGGTGCCGCCGGTGACCGCGATGTTCACCGACGCCGTCGGAAGAGCGTAGTTGCACTGCGGCGCGCTGGGCGCGGCCTGCGTCACAACAAGCGTTTTGTCGGAGATGGCCACACCGCCGATGCGCGCCACGCCGGCATTGGCGGCGACCTGAAAGTTCACGGTTCCGTTGCCCGTGCCGTTCGCGCCTGACGAAATCGTCAGCCAGGTCTCGGTGCCCGCCGCCGTCCACGCACAGCCTGCTGGCGCCGTGACGTTCACAGCGCCGCTGCCGCCGGACGCTGCAACCGCTTGCGATGGAGGTGAGATTTCAATGCGACACTGGACGCCGGTCTGACTGACCTGAACCGCGACGCCGTTGAGGGTGATGCGGCCCTGCCTGGCCGAGGGCGTGGGGTTGGCCGCGACCTGAAAACGGACCTCGCCGGCACCCTGACCCGATGCCGGGTTGAGACCGGTAATCCAGCCGACGTCCGCCGCGGCCGTCCAGGCACACTCCGCCTGGGTGGCGACCGTCACGGCCGCAGAACCGCCGCCTGCGTCCAGAGCCGCCTGGGGAGCCGACAGCGAGACCTGGCATTTGGCCGGGGTTGGCCCTGTCGAAACCGTCGCCGATGAACAGGCGGCAGCCCCGACTGCGGCCGACGCCAGAAGTATCAGCAGCGTTTTCAACCTTCCCTCGTTTGACGGGTACCGGAATCAGCAACATCGGGGCCAGTACCGTCCCGAGGGATTCCGGCCAGTACAGACCTCTCCCGCGACGGCCCTTGGCGGGCGGTGTGTAACTTCGTGGGGGTTCTTTACGCGGCCTCGAGAATGTCCTTCAGCCGCCGCAGGTCCATGCGGAGCATGGACTCAGGCGAGTCGCCCAGCCAGCGCGCCAGAGCCGCACCGACACGCCCGGCCGGAGGCGCGTATTGCATCCGGACTCGCAGCTCGGTTTCGGCCGGGCCGAGGGGCCTGAACTGCACGGACCCGGCGCTGGCGACGTCCGCGCCAGGCAGGGACCGCCAGGCCAGCAGGTCCGGACGGATCTCGTTGATCAACTCCGCGTCCCACTCGACCTGCATTCCCGCGGGACCGTGCACCACCCAGTGTGAACGACGGCCGTCAATCACGTCGATCCGGTCGAGGTGCGACAGAAACCGTGGCAGGTTCGCCAGGTCGCGCCAGAACTCGAAGACTTCTTCCGGCCGGCGGGCAATCGTGATGCGCTCGTCCACATTCACGCCGCGTGCGCCAGACAGCGCGTGGCGCGTGTCGTCAATCCCACGTCCTCGGCCGATCGCATAGTTCACAGGACAGAAGCCCGTGAGTCCGCGCCCGATGAGTCCGGCCCCTGACGACGCGGCGATCGAGCGCCAGCGTCGCGACCGGGCCGCCAGCCCGATCAGAGCCGCTCCGGCCGCCAGCGACGCGATCCGTTCCCAATTGTTGACATTGCGCTGCATCTGCCGTCCTCCCCGCGCCCGTGCTATCCGCACACCGATTGACTGACGAGGTAGATCACAACGAGCACACTCAAAGGCACACCCAGCAACCACGCGATGGCGTACTTACCCATGCCCGTTGCCAGAGCAAGAGCCAGTCCACGCTACCTGCCAGCAAACCGGCGCATTCGCGCGCCTGCACCGATACGAATGGGCAGCGATTGACTCAGGATGAGCAGCCGGCCGCCTATCGGGCGGCTTTGATTCGGCTGCAAGAAAAAGCCCAGCGCTCTAGTGGTAGCACGCTACTCATCGGCGTCGCGCTCTTTGCGCACTCTCGCGGCACTTTGTCAGGCCGCGTGGCACATGCCTTGCAGCCAGCGCGGTTGGAGATTGGCCCCATGTCTGCGAGTTACTGGCAATCCAGCGGCACCGTCCGGACATTTCCTCGAATCTTCCGTCACGCCCACTGCGACGTGGTCGTGATCGGTGGTGGTCTGACGGGCATCACCGCCGCGTACCTCCTCAAGCAGGAGGGCCGCCGCGTGTTCCTGTTCGACCGCGCGCGCCTGGCGACCGGCGACACATGCCACACCACGGCGCACCTGAGCTGCGTCACCGACACACGCCTGACTGACCTGGTGAAATCGTTCGGCGACGATCACGCGCGCGCCGTCTGGGATGCCGGGCTCGCGGCAATCTGGCAGATTGCGGAGATCGTGCGGGACGATCGGATTTCATGCGGTTTTGACTGGGTTCCCGGCTACCTGCATCTTCCGATGCTCGATGCGCGGACGTCGGACAGCGACATCGACGATCTGCGACACGAGGCGCAAGTCGCGGCCGATCTCGGATTTGACGCACACTTCACCGAACACGCGCCGTTTGTCGATCGGCCCGCGGTGGAGTATCCCAACCAGGCTCGATTCGATCCAAGAAAATACCTGCGCGCGCTTGTCGAAGAGATCGACGGCGACGGTTCTGCTATTTTCGAGAACTCCGCCGTGCAGGGCGTCACGGACCTGCCCCTGACGGTGGTCGCTGACGGGTATCACATCAACTGCGATCACGTCATCGTTGCCACCCACAATCCCATCGTCGGGAAGGCCGGGGCGCTTCACGCCACGTTGCTGCAGACCAAGCTGGCGCTCTATTCCACCTACGCTGTGGCCGCGCGTGTCGGGACGGGACAGGTCGCAGATGCCCTGTTCTGGGACACGGCGGACCCGTATTTCTATCAACGCCTGGTGCCGGAAAGCGGACACGATGTGGTGATCCTTGGCGGCGAAGACCATAAGACCGGCCAGGAGCGCGTGACGCAGGGACGAATGTTGGCGCTCGAGGAAGCGCTGCACAGGATGATGCCGGACGCGGAGGTGCGCGAGCACTGGTCTGGACAGGTCATCGAAACCAACGATGGACTTCCCTACATCGGCGAAATGGCCCCGCATCAATTCGCTGCGACCGGTTTCTCGGGCAACGGCATGACGTTCGGCACGCTGGGCGCGATGATGGCGCGCGACTGGGTCGTGGGCGCCGCCAACCCGTGGTCGGAGCTGTTCGACATGGGCCGCACCAAAGTGAGAGGCGGCCTCTGGGATTACCTCAAGGAAAACAAGGACTACCCGTACTACCTGATTCGCGATCGGTTCGCAGGCGCGCAGGGGAAATCCACACGGACGATTCCCCGGAACAGCGGCCAGGTGGTCGAGCTCCAGGGACGGCAAGTAGCCGCCTATCGGCACGATGACGGTACGGTGACGCTGCGGTCGGCCACCTGCACGCATATGGGCTGCCGGGTCAACTGGAACGGCGCCGAGCACACGTGGGACTGCCCGTGCCACGGGTCGAGATTTTCGCCCACGGGCGACGTAATCGCCGGTCCAGCGGAAAAGGGTCTCTCCGAAATCGAAGTCGAACACCAGGTTCCCAACCGGCGTTAAGATCGCGTCGTCCTATCACCACACACATGGACGGGCCGTCGAGGCGCGCGTTTGTCACGCTGCTGTTGGTGTGGGCCACCGCGCTCACGGCAGCACAGGCGCCGGTCGAGCAGGGCCAGCAACTACCTCCGCCGCCTGCGCCTCCGAAGCCGGTCATCATCCATACAGTGGTTGGTGAACAGCAACGGTTTGTGACAAGGGAAGGCCGCCCGCGGCTGATGTCGGCAATGACGCCGGTGGGTGTGCCGGCGGACAACCCGCCGACTGATGAGAAGGCGGCGCTCGGCAAGCGGCTGTTCTTCGACAAGATCCTGTCAAACGACCGCACGGTGTCCTGCGCCACCTGTCACGATCCCGAGAGGGCTTTTGCCGACACGAAGGCGCTGGCCGTCGGCATCTCCGGACGCATTGGCAAACGCCACTCACCGTCATTGATTAATCGCGCCTTCGGCCGTGCGCACTTCTGGGACGGGCGGGCGGCCACCCTGGAAGCCCAGGTCGTGCAGCCCATCAGCGATCGCAACGAAATGGATCTCCCGCTCGAGGACGCCGTCGCCAGGCTCGCCGGTGATCGCAGCTATCGCGACGCGTTTCAGTCCGTGTTCGGGCAACCGGCGTCCGGCGACAATCTCGGACGTGCGCTCGCAACGTACCTGCGCACGATTCGCTCCACCGACTCGCCGTACGATCGATTCGTGGCAGGCGCCACGGATGCGATGACCACCGACCAGCAGCAGGGCTTGCAGATTTTCCGGGCGAAGGCGCGTTGCATCTTCTGCCACACGGAACCGCTGTTCACCGACGAACAGTTCCAGAACACCGGCGTGGCCTGGCTGGCAGACGCATCCTCCTATCAGGATGATGGACGGTTCATGGTGTCGAATCAGCAGCGCGATCGCGGCAAGTTCAAGACGCCGACACTGCGGGAAATAGCGTTGACGGCGCCGTACATGCACGACGGGAGCCTGGCGACGCTCGAAGACGTGGTGGACTTTTACGATAAGGGCGGGCGGCCGAATCCGAACCTGTTTCCCATACTGCGTCCGATCGGTCTCACACCGGTCGAGAAGCAGCAGCTCATCAGATTCCTGGAGTCGCTGAGCGGCACGGTGACCGGCAAGTAATCAGTCGGCGCGCAGTGCTTCGGCGGGATACACCGCAGCGGCGCGCTTGGCGGGCCATACTCCCGCCACCAGTCCTACCACGGTCAACAGCGCGAGCGCCGTCAGTGCGGTCACGGGAGAAATCACCGGCCGGGCGCCGACGGGTACTGACGGAATCAGAATCGCGATCTTTGTCAGCGCCCAGGCGACAGCAATCCCCACGGTGCCACCCGAGAGCGTCATCGCCAGCGCTTCGAACAGGAAACCCACAAAAATCGCGCGCCTGGTCGCTCCCACCGCGCGCCGCGTGCCGATTTCCGCACGCCGCTCGCGCACGGACACGAGCAGCACGTTGGCCACGCCCACGGCACCCACGAACAACCCGATGCCTCCGACCAGGCCGACCACCATCTTGATCGCATTCAGCACCAGGTTCAGCTCGCCCATGCGCTCGATGCTGCTGATGACGTTGTAGGTGCCGGTCGTCTCACCGCGTTGTTTTCGCAACGCGTCAAGTACGGTGCGCGTCGCAATCACCGCGGCGGCCGGATCCTCGCCGTCTTTCAGCCGGAAATAAAGTGAATTTGCATTCTCCGTCCCGCGGAAGGTCGCGGCGCAGGCTTTGAATGGGACGAACACGGAGCGATCTTCGGAGCTTGCGTCTCCCGCGTCGGGATCGCCCACCCAGTCGAGCACGCCGACGACCAGGTACGGCCACTCGCCGATCACAATCGTCTGGCCGACGGCAGAGTCGCCTGAAAACACATCGGTCGCAACGTCAGCGCCAAGCACGGCGACGCGCGTGCCCATCTGGTACTCATGCGGCAGAAAGAAGCGTCCGCGCTCGCTCTGCACGGCCAGCAACTCGAATCCGCTGGGCGTGATGCCGCGGATGTTGGCTCCCTGGGCCGAGCGCCTTGAGGTCCGGAGGACGCCAAAGCCGGAGTTGTCCGCCATGGCGGCGTCGTAGTACGGGACCGACGTCATCACCGCGTCCACGTCGCCGAGCCGCATCGTAGCGGTGAAGCCGCGCGGATCGCGCGTGGATCGCTCGGGGTTTACGGTAACGCGGATGATGTTGCCGCCGACGGCGCTGAATTGCTCGACTGCGTAGCGATGCATGCCGGAGACGATGGACACGAGCAGCACGACGGCCGCGATACCGGTGGCGATGCCGAATGACGACAGCGCCACCTGCAGGCGCCGGCCGCGCAGGCTGGCGACAGCCTCACTGATGATGTTGCGCGCGATGACCGACTGCGCCAGAAGTCCCATCACCGGCTTCGGCAAACAACCGACTGCCCTTTCTCGAGGCCCGTGCGGATCTGGATCTTGTCTTTCTGGATGACTCCCACTTCCACCGAGCGCCAGCGGTCGGTGTTGTTCTGGCGCACGTGCACCATCGATCGGCCCGCCGGGTCAGTCCGGACGCAGTGCTCGGGGATCACGATCGAGTCTGCGGTGGCGGACAGGACGATTTCGGCCTGCGCCGGAACGTTGACCCAGCCGCCCGGCGGCTGGGCTTTCAGCGCAATGACAATCGGGAAAGTGGTGAGGCGACTCTGCGTATCCACATCGCCCGCGGTGGAGATGGACGCCACGGTGGCAGGCAACACCTGCGAGGCGTCAGAGTCGAGCCGCACGCGCGCCACCTGACCGGCCTTCAGCCGCCGTGCATCGGCTGCCGTTGCCTTGGCGAACAGAGATGATTCACGCGCGTCGCCGAGGGTCATCAGAATGCTGCCGCCCGATGCGGAGTTGCCGACGCCGGCCACGCCGCTGCCGACTTCCACCTGCCGGCGCAGAACAAACGCGTCGAACGGCGCGCGAATGGTCGTTTTGGTGAGCTGCGTGCGCGCCTGATCGACGGACGCCCTCGCCTGCGTGATTCGCGCCTGGCTGCTCTCGATGCTGCGCTTTGCGCGCTCGATGGCGCGGAGCGCCACGCGATATTCGAGCTCGCGCTGCTCGAGCTGATCTTTCGGCAACAGACCCTGCTCGTACAACTTCTGACTGCGCTCGTACGTGCGGCGCCGCACCTCGAGCGAATCTTCGTCGAGCTCGAGCCTGGTCGCCGCGTCCTGCAGCTCGGCCTGCCGCAGATTGGCCTCCGCCTGATCGAGCGACGATTGCGCCAGCTTCGAATCGAGCCTGACCAGCTCCTGGCCCGCCGCCACGCGATCGCCTTCTTTCACCGCCACGTAGTCAACGAGGCCCGACGCCTCAGCGCGGAGCTCGATCGTCACCGCCGGTTTGACCTGGCCGGCCACGAGCAGGACATCCTCCATGGCCAGCACCTCAGCGGCATGAACCTCCTCGCGCAGCGATCCGGCGGAGGCCTGGGGCACCAGCCAGCGATACACCCCATAGCCGCCTGCGCCAAGCACAACAAGGAGGATCAGGAGGCGGACCGCCCATTTCAACAACCGTCGCAGCATTTGGCAGTAACTACGTAAGGCGCCGGGGAAGGTTTACAGTCTTTGACAGAGAATCTGTCGCGCATGGCCTCACCCACGGCCCTCTCCGGCGCCCGGCTGACGGCGCTTTTCGAGCGATCGAGGAGCGTTGAGTGGGGTGTGTCACGTGCCAGATTCGAGGCGTCGGTCAGCGAAAGCGTGGCGCTGGCGTTCAAAGACAGGGAGCCCGACGAGGCGCAGGTCTCGCGTTACCTGGACGCGCTGCACGTCGAAGATCTGGCGCTGGCGGTGGCGTGTGCGGAGGGGCTCGGACCGGCCTGGGATCACTTCCTGGCCACGCATCGCGCGAGTCTGCTTCGCGCGGCCGACGCGATCGACCCGCGGGGCGGCGCGCGGGAGCTGGCGGACTCCCTGTTTGCGGATCTGTTCGGGCTCGCCGAACGCGACGGCGCACGTCAATCGCTGCTCCGCTACTTTCATGGCCGCAGCCGGCTGAGCACGTGGCTGCGGGCGGTGCTCGCGCAGCGCTACGTCGATCGCCTGCGTGCGTCGCGCCGCACCGAGCCGATCGCAGGAGACGACTCGCCCGCCGCGCCTGTTGCGACAGCCAGCGTCGTCGATCCGCGCCGGGCCAGGTATGTGGAAGTACTGAGTCTGGCGCTCACGGCGGCGGTGGCCGCGCTCGCACCGCGCGATCGCCTGCGGCTGAGCTGCTATCACGCAGACGGCCAGACACTGGCGGCGATTGGCCGCATGCTCAAAGAGCACGAAGCCACGGTTTCGCGGCACCTGTCGCGCACGCGGCGCGAGATTCGCGAGGCTGTGGAAGCGCGGCTCGCGCAGGACTTCGGCCTGGATCGCGCCGCCATCGTGGAATGTTTCCAGTCGGTCACGGAAGACGCCGGCACGATCGATCTCCGGGAAGTCCTTGCGGTGGCGCCAGATCCGGCACTGCGCAAGAATCCGGTGCCGGATCGTTCGAGTACATAGGAGCAGGTGTGGCTACGGACTTCGATCGCGACGACCGGCTTCACGGACTGCTGCGGGACACGCTCCGCAGCCAGCCCGCCAGCGGCCCGTGTATAGACGCGGCAACGCTCGCCGCGTGGGCCGAAGGCGCGCTGACGCCGGAGGAGACCGCCGCTACTGATACGCATCTGGCGACATGCGCGCGCTGCCGCGAACTGGCGGCAACGTTCTCCATGATTCCGGAGGCCGAAGGCGCGCCGGCGGCGGCTGTTGTGCCGTTCACACCGCGCCCGAACGGCCGTTGGAAAGTGATCGTGGGCGCGATGGGAGCCGTCGCCGCGAGCGCGCTGATCTGGGTGGCGGTGCGCGATGAGCCGCCTGCGCTCGACACAACGTCGGCAGCCAACCTGGCGGTACAGAGCCAGGACCGCGCGGGTGGCAATGTCGCGTCGCCGGCAGCCGCGCCGGCGCCGGCGGAGGGCGCTAGCGCGCTCCAGCCGCGTGCAGACGCGGCGGCTGAAGCGCAACGCCGGCTCGGACAACAGGGGCAAGGGCAACAGCCGCTGAGCACGCCGCGTCCCGAAACGAAACTCGCGCGAGAGAACGCTGCGCGCCTCGCCGAACCGCGGCCGAGCGCTGCCAAACCTTCGGCGGCGCCAGTCGACCCGGCCCCGCGGGCAGCTACACCGCCACCACAAGCCACACTGCCGCCGGCCGCACCACCGCCGGCAGCGGCCGGACTGCCGCAGTCCACGATCAACGTGGCGATCGATCCGTCCCGGAACTCCGATCTGATGCGCGCGTCTGAAACGTTCTTCGCGATTCCACCGCTGCCGATCGTCGCGGAGTTCGTAGCCGGCGCGGATCTGCAGGCGGCGCAAGGACAGGGATTTGGCACAGCAGCCGATCGCAGCCGTGCGAGCGGCGCTGGAGCTGGAGGAGGCGGCGGTGGCGGTAGAGGCGGAGGAGGCGCTGCCGGTGGCGTTGCGCAGAAAACCGCCGACGTACTCTCGTCCACAGGGCCCGTCCGATGGCGGCTGCGTGGATCATCGGCGAGTCCGTCGCCGTCGACGCTGGAGCGATCGAACGACAGTGGCGTCACATGGCGATCGGTGACGCTGCCGGCGACGCCGCTGCTCTCTGCCGGAACCGCGCCGGCGAACACCGTGTGCTGGCTGGTGGGCCGCGCCGGCACGGTGCTGCTGAGCACCGACGGTACAACGTTCCGTCAGGTCACAAAGCCGGCCGACGTGGACCTGATGTTCGTGCTCGCGACTGACGCACGCTCAGCGACGGTCAGGACCGCCGATGGGCGCACGTTCGCCACAACGGACGGCGGGTTGACGTGGATCTCGCGCTCGGGGAGTCCTTCACATGAAGAATGAAGGGCTGGTAGGGCCATAAAGAAAAACACCCAATCTTTTTGGGTCGGTCGAAGAAACCTGAAGGAATGAAGGGGAGCCAGACCAACAGGCTCTTCTTCAGTGCTTCAGCTTCTTCGACCGTCCCAAGAAACTGGGGCGTCCTTCTTTATGGCCCGACCAGCCCTTCATTCTTCATGTGAAGGACTCGTCCCTTATCTCCCGCCGCTGCCTGCGCGGGTCGGCGAGTACTCCCCGAAGAACTTCTTCGAGGAACGCCTCCATCCGATCGAACGTGTACATCCAGCGGCTGTGCAGCAGCGTTTCGTGGATGTCGTCCGGGAACACGATGAGCTCGTGGTACACGTTGCGCGCCCGCAGCAGCTGCACCAGCCCGACCGTCTGCGCAAAATTCACGTTGCGGTCGTCGTCGCCATGCACGAGCAGGACGGGCGACTTCCACTTGTCGATCTCGGAGATCGCCGATGACTTGTAGGCCAGGTTGTTCGGATCGAGCTGGCCGCGCACGTGCACGCCGGCGAGGTCGATGCCGAGCTTGAACAGATCGGAATTGCGCGCGAGCGCCTGCGCCGTCAGCAGGCCGCCGTACGACAAGCCCCAGATGCCGAAGCGCTCGGTATCCACGTCAGGCCGCGCCGCCAGCCACTTCCCGGCGGCGAGCACGTCGCTGATATTCCGAGTTGCCGCTACCGCCGGTCTGCGGCGCCTGACGGAACGCGCGGCCGTAGCCCACGCCGCTGCGATAGTTCACGGACATGACGATGTAGCCCTGGTTCACGAGCCACTGATTCACGCCGTAGAACACGTGGTAGAAGCTGAGATAGTGCCAGCCGAGCAGCATCTGCCGCGCCGGACCGCCGTGCACGAAGATCAGCGCCGGCCGCTTTTCACCGGGCTTCAGATCGGCAGGCAGGAACAACTGGTTGTGGAACTCGGCGCCATCCGCTGCTTTCAGCGTCACGTTCGTCGGCACCACCATCTTGTCGAGGGGGAAACCGGTCAGTGACGGATACAGCACGCGCTGAGCCTTGGCCCCGATGCTCACCGGCGTCGGCGGTCGTGGGCCACAAGGCGACGCCCATCGGCCGCTTCGCATCGGCGCTGAGCACCGCGATCTGTTTGCCCGACGCAAGCGGCACGGGCACGTTTTCGATGCCGTCGCCCGATGTGATCTGCTGCGGCGTACCACCCGCCACCGGCACCGCCCAGATGTGACGGCGGTCGATGTCGTTGGTGTTGGTGCAGTAATAAAGCGTCGATGCCGTCCTTCGACAGTGCCGCGGCCGTCGCATCCTCGATGATGCCCTCAGTCGTGGTCAACTGCACCGCCGTTGCGCCCGGCGTCATCTTCATCGACCAGTAGCTGTTGGATTCGTCCGTCGGCTTCGCGAGCGACGTAAAGACGACCGCGTCCTTGGCCCACTGGAAGTTACCGAGATTCGAGGTGCGCGTGTCATTCGGCGCCGGGTACCACACTTGGGTGGCCTCCCTGGTTTCGACGTTCGGCATGTCGGCCACCATCATCACGAGCTGATGACCGCCGGGGAGCAGGCCGCGATAGAGACCGGGCTGCTGCTGCAATGGATTCGGATCAGTGCCTTGCGGCGGCGCCGGCGGCGGCGGCGCGTCACCGCCGCGTCCGCCCTGTCGGCCGCCTTGTGCGTGCGGGCGCTGCACCGCCCTGTCGCCCACCCGGCGCTGCAGCCGCGGGCGCGCCGCCCGCACGTCCGCCACCGCCTCCGCGTCCGCCGGTTGCGGTCTCGGCCGGCATCCCGCTGCCGCCGCCCGGTGATGGCTGCGTGCCGAACGGTGCGCCCGGGCGACGCAGGAACGCGATCTTCTTGCCGTCGGGCGACCACACCGGATTCGTGTCGCGATCGACACCGGCCGACACGTACGTCACCTTGTTCGTCTTGAAATCGTACAGGCCGATGAAGCTGTGCGTGGTGCGATTGCTCGAGAACGCGATGTACCGTCCGTCGGGGGAGAACCTCGGTCCGCTGTTACGGCCCCACGCGTTGATAAACGGCGCTTCGCCGCGATCGATCGCCGTCGTGGCCGGCACGCCGACCCGCGCGCGATAGATCTGGCCTTCCTTCATGTACACGACAGACGATCCGTCCGGCGCGACCTCGGGGTTCGATCCTTCCGCGAGCCGCTTCGCCGCACCAGGCGTGGCCACTTTCACGGCCCAGATTGCGCGCTCGGTGCCGTTCGGATCGCCACCCGGGTTGGCCACCCAACCGACGTTGTTCATGGCGTGTCCGCGCACGAACACCAGCGTGCTGCCATCGTCCGAAATCTTCAGCCCTGTCAGATCGACGCCGTCGTCTTTCAGGAAGGAAGTCGCGCGCACGACCGCAAAGGTCGGGGCGGCCGCAGTGAAGACGTTGCGTTTGCCTTCCTCGTAGGAGATCCAGGCGATGCGATCGGCCTTCTTCGCGGAGACCAGTTCGAGCGGAAGCCCTGGCTTGAGGATCGACGCGATGCTGACGGGGGCCTTCGCGTCCGGGCGCCGTTCGGCAAGGAGCGCCGGAGCGACGACCAGCGACATCACCACCGCAACAATGGAAAGACGACTGACGAAAGTCTGGCGTGTGCTTCTCATGACCTTGCTCCTGACAATCTGATTCGAGCGCTGCGAACCCGCCGCCGCGCTGCGCGCTATGGCGGGCAAGCCCGAGAAGCCCGAATCATACGCCAACCGCCGTCTCCCTAAGTCACTGTTACGGCTCGGGATACCGCCCGCAAGCCCATCCCCTGCAAGGTTCGCCAGCCCCACCGTTCTAGGTAGCAGAGGTGATGCTCATGCGGATTTCAGCGCGGGTGTTGATGGTGAGTCTCAGTGTCGCGACGCTCGTCGTGGTTCCTGACGCGACGGTGCGCGCGACGGTGCAGGTGGCACAGGTTAAGGCGACGGTCACTGGATCGGTCGTGGATGGATCGCTCAATCCGCTCGCCGGCGTGACGGTCATCGTCGAACGTGCGGGCCAGGTGGTCGCCAGGGCCGTGACAGGCGCCGACGGCCGGTTCCGTTTCGCCGATCTCACGGCCGGCGACTACCAGGTACGCGCCGAGCGCGCCGGGTTGCCGGCGTTCACGCGCGCGTTCCGCGTGCCGGCCGGTGCAACGTCACTGCAGTTGCCAATCGTCCTTGCGCGTCCGGAAGAGAAGGCCGCGGACGCAGCGGCGCGGCGGATTGACCAGCAGGGTCAACAAGGCAACGTTGCGGTTGCGCAGGCTCTCCCGCCTCCCCAGGCTTCCGGGGTTCCGCCGCCTGCAGCCACCGCCGTCGCTGGTGGAGGCGGCGGGGGCCGTGGCGGCGGAGCAGGCGCGCAGTTCGGCAGCAGCGTGGCTTCAGAAGGTTTTGGCTCCACCGACTACTCGAGACCCTATGCGTGGCCCGGCACCGGCGAATCGTACGCCTCGATCGATCCGAACCGCTTCAAGTCCGCGCGTGAGCATCCGCTCTCGACCTTCGGCGCTGACGTTGACACGGCGTCGTATGCCAACGTGCGACGCTTCCTTTCGCAGGGCCAGCTGCCGCCGCGTGATGCCGTGCGCGTGGAAGAATTCATCAACTACTTCCGGTTCAACTATCCGGCGCCGCGAGACGGGCGGCCGATCGCGTTGACGACCGAGATCGGCGATTGTCCGTGGGCGCCTTCGCACAAGCTCGTGCTGATCGGCGCGCGCGCGGCGGCGGCCGTGCCCCGCGAGACGGGCGGCCGCAATATCGTCCTGCTCATCGACGTGTCCGGATCGATGGCGCCGCCCGAGCGGCTCCCGATGATCAAGGCGGCGCTCGGCATGTTCGTGGACACGCTCCGGCCCGACGACACGATCTCCATCGTCACCTACGCGGGGACCAGCGGCGTGGCGCTGCGAGCCGACGCCCATCCGCGAGCGCGACCGGGTTCAGCGCGCCATCAGCTATCTCAACGCGAGCGGCTCGACCAACGGCGCACAGGGACTCATCACCGCGTATCGCATCGCGCGCCAGGCCTACGTGCCGGGCGGCGTCAATCGCGTGATTCTGGCGACCGATGGCGACTTCAACGTCGGCATCACGTCGCAGGGCGACCTGCTGCGCCTCATCGAGCGCGAGCGCGAGTCCGGCGTCTTCCTGTCGGTCTTCGGCGTCGGCAGCGGCAATCTCAAGGACGCGACGATGGAGATGCTGGCCGACAAGGGGAACGGTCACTACGCCTATCTGGATTCCATGCAGGAAGCGCGGCGCATGCTCGTCCGCGAAGCGGATGCGACGCTCGAGACCGTGGCGAAGGACGTCAAGTTCCAGGTGGAGTTCAATCCGGCGATGATCTCGGCGTGGAAGCTCATCGGCTATGAGAACCGTGCGCTGGCGGCGCGTGACTTCAACAACGATCGCAAGGATGCCGGCGAGATGGGCGCGGGTCACACGGTGACGGTGCTCTACGAAGTGATTCCGGCGGGCGTGAACGAGCCGGCGGACGCCGACGACCGCCCGGAAGTGGATCCGCTTCGGTACCAGACCGCCCCGGCGCGCCCGGCTCCCGCGGCCCAGCCGCGCTCTGGCTGCAAATGGCGGCGAATGGCTCACGGTGAAGGCGCGCTACAAGCTGCCAGAGGGCGAACGGAGCGATCTGATCTCGATGCCGGTGCAGCCCCGCGCGAACGCGCGTGCGCAGCATCTGCCGCTCGCGTCGGCAGTTGCGGAGTTCGGCCTGCTGCTGCGCGACGCGCCGCACAACGCCGCGCGCTGGACGGCGCTCGAACTTCGCGCCGAACAGCTGGCGGTGCCGTCAGCGCAATCGGCTGACGTCAACGGCTTCAAGGAACTGGTGGCCACCGCACGCGCGCTGGCGCGGAATCGGCGCTGAGGGTCGTCAACCACTTCGTCAACCAATTCGTCAACCACGGAGGCACGGAGATCGGATCTTCGCGGAGAACAAAGAGGGGACGGAGAAGGGCGTGAAGGAAGCGTTCTCCTCCGTCCCCTTCGCGCCCTCCGAGAAAAAGAGTCCGAGGTTTTCTCCGTGCCTCCGTCCCCCTCCGTGTCTCCGTGGTTGACGAAGTGGTTGCCGGTCCCGTGGTTGACGGTCCCGTGGTTGACGGATCGGTCGTTATACTGGCCCCTCACCCATGATGTCCTCGCGCCGGGCCTATCGTCAGTTCGTAGAGGACTACAAGAAACAACAGCTCGACAAGGACGACAAGAAGCCGGGAACCGAGACGCCAGCGGGTGCCGGCGGCGTCGATGCCGCGCCGGCCGGCGACGCACCAGCCAAGAAGCCGAAGAGCCGCCGCGCGTCACTGCGCGAATACATCACGTGGCTGAAGCCGCACCGCGGCGAGGTCGCGTTCGTCTTCGTGCTCGCGCTCGGCAAGGCCGCCCTGGAGCTCGCAGAACCGCAGTTCATGCGGTTCATGATCGACAACGTCCTGCTGAACGAGGCGCTCGACACCGCGGCCCGCATGCGCGTGGCTTAACCTGGCGGGCGGCGCTGTTCCTGGTGGTCGTGCTGTTTTCCAACCTGATCACCTTGCTCAGGGACTACCGGCAGAAGCTGCTCAACACGCGCGTGATGCTGGCGCTCCGGCGCTCGCTCTTCGATCGGCTGCTGCATCTGCCGCTGCCCAGGTTGTGGGACATGAAGACCGGCGGGATTCTGTCCCGGCTGACCGGCGACGTGGATACGACCACGGGCCTGATGCAGATGGCGATCATCTCGCCCACGATCTCGGTGATTCGCCTCCTCGTCGTGATCGTCCTGCTCTTCGTGATGAACTGGCGCCTGGCGCTGACGGTGGTGGCGATCATCCCTGGCGCGATGCTGATCAGCTTCATCTCGGCTCGCCGCGTGCGCCCGATCTACCGCACGATTCGCCAGGACGCCGAGGACGTGGACGGCCGGGTCGGGGAAACGTTCTCGGGCATCCGCGTGGTGCGCGCGTTCGGCCGGGAGGTCCGTGAGCTCGCCCACTACATGCGGGGACGCCACAGCATCCTTCGCAAGGAGCTGTTCGCTCACCGCCGGGAGCTTGTGCTGTGGACCTCCTGGGGCCTGCTCGTCTCCGTCGTAAGCGTCGTCATCGTCTGGTACGGCGGGTATCTCAGCGTGCACGGGCGCGCGACTATCGGCGAGATCATGTCGTTCCAGTTCTACATGTTCCTGCTCCTCAACCCGGTCTGGAGCATCGTGAGTTCATTCTCGGAGTTGCAGCGATCGCTCGCGGCCATGGAGCGCGTGTTCGACATTCTGGCGCTGCCGGCCGACAAACCCGACCGGCCGGACGCGCGGCCGGCGCCCGCCGTGGTCGAGGACATCGAGTTCGTGGACGTCGAGTTCGAGTACCGCGCGGATCGTCCGGTTGTCCGGGACTTCAACGTACGGGTGCCCGGCGGCTCCGTGGTGGCGCTCGTCGGCCGGAGCGGCGCGGGCAAGACGACGGTCACCGATCTGGTCGCGCGATTTCACGATCCCACGCACGGCCGCATCCTGGTGAACGGCACGGACATCCGTGATTTCCAGCTCAAGTCCTACCGGCACCTGCTCGCGATCGTCCAGCAGGACGTGTTCCTGTTCGACGGATCCGTGCGCGACAACATCGCGTATGGCCGGCACGACGCGACCATGGACGAAATCGTGGATGCGGCAACGCGGGCCAACGCGCACGAGTTCATCGACCGCCTGCCGGACCGGTACGACACCTTTGTCGGCGAGCGCGGCGTCAAGCTGTCAGGCGGCCAGCAGCAGCGGCTCGCCATCGCGCGCGCCATCCTCAAGTCGCCGCAGATCCTGATCCTCGACGAAGCGACCAGCAATCTGGACACCGAAAGCGAGCAACTGATTCAGGCCGCGATGGCGGGCCTCTTCGCCGGCCGCACCACGTTCGTCATCGCGCATCGGCTGTCCACCGTCCGTCGCGCGAACCTGATCCTGCTGATGGAAGACGGCCGCATCATCGAACGCGGCACGCACGACGCGCTGATGAACGCGCGTGGCGGCTACTACGCGATGGTGCAGCGGCAGGCGCAGTCCCACGCGCAGGAACAGGAACAATGGACGTTGGGATGACGAACACACCCAAATATTTGAACATCTGGACGTTTACCATTTGGACATTTTGGAAGCCTCCAATTGTGCAAATGGTAAATGTGCAAATGTTTAGATAGTCATCTTCCCATTCGGCCGAGGTCGATCGGCGTGTAGCGCGGATTGGAGTACGTCGCCGTGCTTTCGAAGTTGAGGCGCGTTCCATAGCCGTCGCCGCTGTTGATCCCGGTGCCCCGCTCGCGGGTTTCGAAGGTGTGAGACGCCGATCGAGGCAGCAGGACACCGAGCTTTTCGTCGGGCGCGTATTGCACCTGCACGCGCGCGGTGTCGGTGGCGGACTGCGGCCAGAATTCCGTCTGATGGATGCGGCCGGTGCCCGGCTCCACCCAGAATCGTCCGGAGGCCAGCGGATCGCCAGGCATCTGCAGTATCGACGCTGACAGATCCTTGTCCGTCTCCTTGAATCCCAGTCCGTACACCTGCGCGCCGTTCATGCGCTTCGATCCTTCGATCTTGAGCGTGAGCCGCGCGCGGTGCGCCGGCTTGAGGCACCGAAACACGAGCGCCGGGTCGCTGAACCACAGCACGACGTTGGATCGCAGATACACCGCGTGCTCGCGCGCGTAATGCTGGGCCGTTTGCCACTTGGCGTGCGTGGGCTCAGCAAGCAGCAGAGCGATCCGGGGTTCCTTCGGGCGAACGGGCTTCGTGTCCACCGCGTACACGTCGCGCATGCCAAGCAACTCGCCGGCGACGTTCAGCAGGATCAGATCGGACGAAACCCGGGTGGGCACCGTCCCGCGGATCGTCATGCTGTTCTCCGCCAACATCAGCATCTCATCGAGCATGACGCCGGACATCTTGCGCGCGTACGTGTCCAGGTAGCTGTCGGCGGCGGTGACGAGCGCTTCCACGGACGGCGCCTGTGCGGCCCGTGCCAGGGGCATCGCCGACCAGCGCGCCCGCAGCCAGGGCCGCGGTCGCCGCCGCATGCGTCAGCCGGCCGGGCGTCACGGCTAGCCGCCCTTCCCCTTTTCGAGATAGGCGACGCCCTCGACGAGCCACTTCGGCGCCGGCGCGCCCTTCAGGTAGTGATTGAAGAACTCGAAGAAGCGGACGGTCAGGTCGCGCCGGTTCGCCATGCCGCGCAGGCCGTGGCCTTCGCCCGGATACGCCAGCATCACCGCTTTCTTGTTGTTGAAGCGGAGCGCGTTGTAGAAGTTCATGCCTTCCTGGAACGACACCGTGGGATCGGCCGTGCCGTGCATGATGAGAAACGGCGCCACCGTTTCGCGCACGTGCGTGAGCGCCGACTCGAAGTGGTACACCTCGGGGTTGTCCCACGGCGCAAAGCCCCAGCGGCCCTGGCCGAACATGTAGTAGTCGCTGCCGTTGGCGCCGCTGCCGCCGGTCACCTGGTACGACCAGCCCCAGCTCTGGTTGAAGTCGCTGAACAGATCCGTGACGCCGGCGCCCATGCCGACCGCCGCGAACATCTTCGAGCGCGTGCCGATGAACGCCGCGCCCTCGCCGCCGTAGCTGTGGCCGTTCAGGCCGATCCGCTTCGGATCGACGTAGCCCATCTCGATCACTTTCTTCACGGCGGCTTCCACGCACTCGAGCATGTCGCTGTGCGACGAGCCGGTCCGGAAGTGAATGTCCGGCAGCATGGTCAGGTAGCCCTCGCTCACCGCCTGCATCGGCGACGAGCCCATGCCGGTGAGGTACGACGGCGCGCTGTAGCGATGCAGGTTCTGCGAGTTCTTCTCGTAGAACTTGACGATCATCGGGCGCTTCTCGCCCGTCTTGTAGTCGTCTGGAATCGCGAGAATGCCCTGCAGCCGCACGCCGTCCTTGTTCTTGAAGTCGAACAGGACGCGCTTGCCCCACTTGTATTCGGCCTGCTGCGGATTGGCGTCCGTGATCTTCTTTGCCGCCTTGAAGTCCGGCCCCGAGATGCGCAGGTCCGGGAACTCGACGAATGTCTGGCGGGTGAACAGGAACGTGTCCGCCTTTGCCGCGCGCGCGGGCGTGCTGAACGACGCATCCTCGAACACGATCTCCCTCAACTGGCCGTTGGCCAGCTCGAAGAAGCCCGCCTTCTTGGTGTACTCGCCGTACGCCGTCAGCGTGATCGGCTTCGCCGATGTCGATGATCTGCCGCTCGGCAGCCGCATCTCGCCGGGCCCGAAATCAGCCATCGGATCGAGCGGCGCCAACCGCGCCGGGCGCAGCCGGATCTCGTTCTTCGTGCCGAAGCCGTTCGTCAGGTTCTTCGCCGCTGATCCATCGAGCGGCAGCAGCCACAGGTCGTAGCGCTGCTGCGCGATGGCCGCGCTGCCGTCGCGCGTGTACCCGGCGATGCCGTACGACGGCCGCGGGCCCGGGCCGGTCGAACTCCGTGTCGATGAAGCTTGGCGGCGTCGGACCGCCCAGGATCCTGGCGGAGCCGGCGTCCAGATCGTGCACGTTGAGGCGGTTGTCCTTCCAGAACAGGAACTGTTTCCCGTTCGGCGACAGGCCGAGCAGGCCCTGGCCTGTCGCGAAGTTCTTGTAGATCAGCGTCCGCTCGCCGGTGGCCGTGTTCACGCGGTAGATGTCCGCGGCAGGCCGCTTGTAGTCGTGGATGTATCCGCGCGTATCGCGGCCGACCGCCCATTTGCCTGTCAGCGCAAAGTCAATCTCGCGCATCGTCTCATCCGCGAGTTTGATGAAACGGCCCGAGGTGACGTCGAAGCCCTGGCGGAACGTGAAGTTGCGGTCGGCCTCGGCGCGGATCATCTGCTGGGACTGGATGCGCTCGTCGGCCGTATTCCAGATGTCCACGTCGGCGACTTCGTCCGTGCTCCGGCGTCGCGCGTCGGCAACGGGCACCTGCGGCTTGGTGCCGAAGTACACGCGCTTGTTGTCGTCGCTCCAGCTCACCGCCGCGCGGTCGCTCACCACCCAGCCTTTCGGAAATCCGTCGGCCTTGGCCGGATCGAGCACAGTGGCTTTCAGCGGCGCGTCGGTGCCCAGCGGCCTTGAGCACGTCCGCATACACCACGAGCACGTTCTCGCGCTCGCGCATCTTCTCGACGTCCAGGCCCTTGAGCACCGCGATCGACGTACCGTCCTCGTTCCAGGTGAGGCGGTTGTAGAGCTTCGCGTCGTTCTCGAGCGGAATCACGCGGCCCTGCGCCAGCTCGAGCACGAAGAGGCCGTTCGCGTCCTTCACCGCAGCGTCCACCGTGTAGGCGAGCGCCACGCCGCTCTTGTTGAATGCGGTGTCGGCGACGCTGCCGAGCAGCTGATCGCGACTGCTCGTCAGGTCGTGGACGATCACGTCCACGCCGCGCGGTCCGGCAGGAGTCTCGGGCGTGGTGAGGCGCCGCGGGTGCCCCGCCCGGCGCCGCGCCTTCTCCACCCGCGCGTCCTGCAGCGCCACCGGCGCCCTGCGGCGCACGCCGCCGCAGCATCAGGTGGCTCGATGTCGGTGAGAACTGGAACGACTGAATGTCCTGCCACGACTTGATCGCGCCGGTCGCAAGATTGCGCAGCTCCACGCGCCGAGGCGGCGCAGGCACGGTCGCGTTGGCGCCGCGGCCCTGGGCGGGCGCCTGAGCGTCCGACGCCGGGCGCGGGCGTCGGCGGATTGGTCACCGCGGGCGTCGCTGGTGGCGTCGTGGGCGGTGCCGGCGGTGGTTCGCGGGCGGTGTCGTTGCTCCGCCGCCTGGCGCTCCAGCGCCTCCCCCACCGGCACGACCGCCGCGTCCACCGCGGCCGCCCGCGCTCGGATCCACCGTGTATGCGATCCACTTCGAGTCGGCAGAGAAAGTGCCCGCCGCTCGCATCCGCGACGTCCACCTGTTGATTCGTCTCGAGATTCACCAGGTGCAGCACCGGCTTGGACTCAGCCGTCACGGTGTTGGCGAGCGAAACCCGTAGCTCACCCACTTCCCGTCGCCCGAAAGCTCGGGCGCGTTGATGGTCTTCCACTTCGTGTAGTCGTCTATCGTCAGCGCTTTCTTTGCCGGCGTCTGCGCGGCGGGCACCGCGTACGCCGCGCCGAACGTCGCGACTAATAGAAGGATGACGGGCAGGCTTGCAGTCCGGCGAAC
>CAWHLC010000012.1:0-174715 GCA_963830025.1 uncultured Acidimicrobiia bacterium | reverse complement strand
TCCGTCGGGGGAGAAGCGCGGGTGGACGTGCAGAATCTGGGCGTGGAACGAGCCCCTGTGGGTGAGCACGACCCGCGGTCCCTCGAAGCGCCCATCCCTGTAGCGCCAGAGCAGCAGTCGCGGCGCATCGCGGCTGCCGTCGCCGACGATCAGGCAGAGGTCGTTGCTGTGGAAGTGGTTGGAGCCGTGGGGGAAGGGCGCTTCGACCTGTCCGGTGTTGTCGTGGCGGATGCTGCCGTAGAAGTGCTCACCGTTCAGATCGGTGCCGTGGTAGCCGATCCGCGTCCCGTCGGCGAGCCAGTACTCGTGGCCGACCGCCTCTCCCTCCGGCCCTGGTCGTATCTTCCAGGCGCTGCCGCTGTCGAGGTCGAGACCCCAGATGCGGTTGTCGACCCTGTGCCAGGGGCCTTCGTGGCAGAAGGTCATGAGGTTCTGCAGCGTCGGCGAGGTGTTGGCGTGCCCGATCCAGTAGTCCTCCTCGAAGACCGTCTCGGCCGCACCGGTCCCTGTGTCGACGCGGACGATCCGCGAGAGTGGCCTTGCCGCCCAGTACTCCTCGAACCCGACGTAACCATGCAGCAGGTCCACCCCGAACCTGTCCGAGAGATCCTCGAAGACGAGGGCGCACACGTATCTGCCGTCGGCGGTCACGTTGGTCATGTTGGTCATGAAACCCTCTGGCGCGTGGTAGAGCGTGCGCTCCTCGAGAGAGCCCAGGTCGATGGCGACGAGGTCGCGACCGTGCCAGAAGTACGCCTCCTCGCGCTTCGGATTGACGCTGGTGAAGAGAAACGAGGTCTCGGCTGGCGGCGGAGGCTGGTCGAGATCGGTGAGCTGGGTGATCTCCCCGGTCTGGAGGTCTATGCAAAAGAGGTTGGTACGGTTGTCCCTGTCTGAGCCGAAGAGGAGTTTGCGCCCGCCTTCGTACCAACCCGGGTTGGTGAAGTAGAGGTGGTGGCTGTGGCCTTTGTGGTTGGTGAGCTGCCTTACCTCGACGCCGGTTTCGGGGTCGGCGAATGAGAGCCACTCTGCGGGGAAGGTCTCACCCTTCGGCATCAAGGCCTCCGCTGGGGATACCGACCTCGGCTATCGGACGGCTCCCTGGTCGCCCACGCCCCTGAGATCTAGGTCCTCCGAGAAGTGACAGGCTGCGTAGTGATCGGAGGATATCCTGCGCAAGGCGGGTTCTTCGTCTTTGCAGCGGTCTTCGGCGTAAGGGCAGCGGGTGTGGAAGTAGCATCCCGAGGGCGGGTTCGCCGGGTCTGGCACGTCCCCCCCAAGCACGATGCGCCACTCGCGGTCTCTGAGGCGCGGGTCCGGCTTGGGCACGGCAGAGAGCAGGGCCTCCGTATAGGGATGCCTGGGGTTGTCGAAGATCTCCCCCGTGTCTGCAACCTCGACCACTTTTCCGACGTACATTACCGCCACCCTGTCGCAGAGGTGCTCGACGACGGAGAGGTCGTGGGAGATGAACAGGTAGGTGAGGTCGAACTCCTCCTGCAGGTCCTGAAGGAGGTTGAGGATCTGGGCCCGCACAGAGACGTCGAGGGCGCTCACGGCCTCGTCGGCCACTACGAAGCGAGGGTCGAGGGCAAGGGCGCGGGCTATGCTGACGCGCTGGCGCTCGCCGCCGGAGAAGGCGTGCGGGTAGCGGGACATGTACTCTGGCCTCAGGCCGACCCTGCGCAGGAGTTCGGCCACCCTATCCTCGAGCTCCTTCCCCGAGGCGACGTTGTTGACCTTGAGGGGCTCGCCCACGATCTGGAGCAGCGTCATGCGCGGGTTGAGGGAGGAGTTGGGGTCCTGGAAGATCATCCGGATCTCCCTGCGGTAGGGCTTGAGCGCCCCGCTGCCGAGCTTCGCGAGGTCGGCCGTGCTTCCTTCCTTGTCGTGGTAGAGAATCTCTCCGGCGGTGGGCTCGTATGCCCTCAGGATGCAGCGGCCAAGGGTGGTCTTGCCGCAGCCGCTCTCCCCGACGAGCCCAAGCGTCTCTCCGCGCCGGATCTTCAGGTCGACATCGTCCACCGCCTTGACGTGGCCCACGGTCCTGCTGAAGAAGCCCTGCTTTATGGGGAAGTGCATCTTGAGGCTCTTGAGTTCGAGCAGCACGTCCTCTTCGCGGGTCGACCCGTTGTGTCTCCGCGCCTTCAGCCTCCATTCGCGCTCTCCTCCTTCCCGCCGTAGAGTAGGCAACGGGTCTCCCTGGGGCTCTCCGGGGAGGTTCCTTCGAGGGGGATGGTTGGTGGCAGGATCCTATCGCAGTAGCCCTCAATGAAGTCGTTGCAGCGGGTGTGGAAGGGACAACCTGTGGGACGGTTGTATGGATGGGGCACCATGCCGCGGATAGAGTCGAGCCTGTGGTGCGACTTGCTGCCCATCCTCGGGATGGAGCGCAAGAGCGCCCTGGTGTAAGGGTGTTTGGGGTCGTGGAAGATGGAGTCCACGTTCCCGCGCTCGGCCACTATCCCGAGGTACATCACGGCCACATCGTCGGCTATCTCGGCGACCACGCCGAGGTCGTGGGTTATGAACATGATCGCCATGCCAAGCTCCTCCTGCAGCCCGCGCATGAGATCCAGGATCTGGGCCTGGGTGGTCACGTCAAGGGCCGTGGTTGGCTCGTCGGCGATCAGCAGGCTCGGGTTGCAGGAGAGGGCCATCGCGATCATGGCC
Source organism: uncultured Acidimicrobiia bacterium (assembly GCA_963830025.1). Lineage (GTDB taxonomy): Bacteria > Actinomycetota > Acidimicrobiia > Acidimicrobiales > Ilumatobacteraceae > CAWHLC01. The sequence goes on along the minus strand of CAWHLC010000012.1, from coordinate 172,042 downwards.
CTCTGGCGCATGCCGCCTGAGAGCTGGAACGGGTAGGCATCCACCCTGCGTTCTGGATCGGGGATGCCAACGCGTCCGAGTTCCTCCACCGCCCTGTCGCGGGCCTCTTCCTTGTTCATCGGCAGGTGGAGCAGGATGTTCTCCGTTATCTGGGAGCCGATCGTGTGCACAGGGCTCAGCGACGTCATCGGCTCCTGGAAGATCATCGAGATCTCCTTGCCACGGATGTCGCGCATAGCCTTGCTCTTCGGGTTCAAGGACGCGAGGTCGAGGACCTCGCGCGTCGCTGTCGCCTCCCCTCCATCAGTCCTGGCCTCCGCCTCAGCACTGGATTCTGCCTGCGGGTCGTGGCTGAGCAGGACCTCCCCCTCGACGATGCGCCCGGGGCGGTCCACGAGTTGCAGGATGGAGCGGGCCGTGACGCTCTTGCCGCAGCCGCTCTCCCCGACCACGCACAGGGTCTCTCCGCGCCTGACCTTGAGGTCGACGCCGTCCACGGCCTTTACGACCCCCTCGTCGAGGAAGAAGTGGGTCTTGAGCCCCCTGACTTCGAGCACCGCTGTCGTTCGCGTCCATGCTCGCCCTCCTACCTGGCATAGGGGTCTGCCGAGTCTCTGAGGCCGTCGCCCATGAAGTTAAGCGCCAGCACCGCGATTACCACAGCGAACCCTGGCAGCAGAAGCCAGGGCGCCGTGGCGACGGAGCGTATGTTCTGGGCCTCCTGCAAGAGCACGCCCCAACTCACGATCGGGGGCTGCAGCCCGAGCCCGAGGAACGAGAGGGCCGTCTCGGCGAGGATCATGGCAGGGACGGCCAGGGTCAGGGAAGCGATGACGTGGCTCGCGAAGGAAGGGAGCATGTGCCGCAGGATGATACGCGGCTTGCTGGAGCCGTCGAGCTCGGCGGCCATGACGAAGTCCTCCCCGCGCAAGGAGAGGAAGCGTCCCCTGACGACCCTGGCCAGGTCCGTCCAGCCTATGAGTGAGAGTATGATGCGTTATCCCGAAGTAGATCCTCAAAGGGCTCCATTCGGGCGGCAGCGCGGCCGAGAGGCCGAGCCACAAAGGCAGGGTGGGTATGGACATGAGGAGCTCGATCAGGCGCTGTATTACGGTGTCGGTCGCGCCAGCGTAGTAGCCTGAGATGCCGCCGAGGAAGATGCCGAACACGAAGCTGAGGGCCACCCCGACCAGGCCGATGGACATCGAGACGCGGGCGCCGAAGATGATGCGGCTCAGCATATCCTGCCCCTGGTCGTTGGCCCCGAGGAGGTACATAGGCTCACCCATCTCGACAGGCCCAAGCAGGTGGAGGTCGGTCTCGAAGAGTCCCCACATCATGTACTCGTTCCCTCTCGCGAACAGCCGAACCGGGATCTTCGTGGACTCGTCGACCACGAACGTGCGCACGAGGGTCTCCTCGTTCATTTCCGAGCGGTAGCCGTAGACGTAGAGCCCGAAACCGTCGTCGTCGAAGAAGTGCAGCCTCTGGGGAGGGGCGTAAGTGTAGTCGGCGTCGACGGCTCCTGGCGTAAAGGGGGCCACGAACTCAGCGAAGAGGGCGATCAGGTAGATCAGGATCACGATCACCGTGCCGACCACGGCCAGCCGGTGCTTGCGGAAGCGCCACCACACCAGCTTCCACTGGGAGGCCACATAGATTTCGTTCCTCTCCCCGTGGTCGGGCGTCTGCTGCCTGGCTTCCTGATCTTCCTCAACCTGCGGCGTGGCGGCTCCGTCATCTCTCCTCCTTATTGGTACTGGTAGCGGATGCGGGGATCCAACCACGCCAGCAGGATGTCAGATATCAGGGTCCCTATGACCGTAAGCACACTTATCATGAGGATGATGCTACCGGCCAGGTACATGTCCTGGCTCAGTAGCGCCCGCAGGAGCAGCGGCCCCGTCGTCTGCAGGCCGAGAACCTGCGCCACTATCACCTCTCCGGAGAGCAGGAGCGGCAACACCCACCCGACCGTGCTGACGAAGGGGTTGAGGGCTACCCGCACAGGGTACTTGATCAGGAGCCTCCGCTCGGGGACCCCCTTGGAGCGGGCTGTGGTCACGTATGGCTTGTGCAGCTCGTCAAGCAGGTTCGCCCGCACGATGCGGATGATCCCCGCCATACCGGCCGCGCCGAGCACGAACACGGGCACCCAGATGTGCGCTAACAGGTCGATTAGCTTCCCCAGGTTCCACTCGGCGTCCACGAACTCCGGCGAGTAGAGCCCGACCACGCTCTGGCCGAAATACTTGAAGCTGATGTACGCGATCACCAGCGCCAACAGGAAGTTGGGTATAGCGATGCCTAAGAACCCGAGGAACGTGATCACGTAGTCGCCCACCGAGTACTGCCTGACCGCGCTGTAGATGCCAACGGGCAGGGACACGGCCCAGGTAAACAGCAACGTGGCCCCAGCGAGACCTATAGTCAGCGGCAGCCTCTCCGCGAGCAGCTCCGAGACGGGCCTGTTCCACTCGAAGGACTCCCCGAAGTCGCCGTGCAGGACGATGTTCGAGATCCACTTGAAGTACTGGACGTAGAACGGCTCGTCCAGACCGTAGCGCTCCTCGAGCGCCGCGAGCTGCGCCCTGTCCACCGACTCGCCCTGGGCGGACATCTGGGCGACCAGCGTCGTCAGGAAGTCGCCAGGGGGAAGCTGGATGATGGCGAAGGAGATCATGGAGATCAGGATGAGCGTCGGGATCATGTAAAGTACCCGGCGCACGATGTACTTGAGCATTCCCTACCTCCTGCCGTCCTCTCCCACGCTACTCACCGGTGATGAAGTACTGCTCCGGGTTGGTGGGACCCGGCTGCGGGTATAGGGCCGCGTCGTACATGTCGGGCACGTTGTGGAAGTTGTTCTTCACGATACCGTAGCTCTCTGGCGGCAGGCTGGTGCCTATGACGTAGAACTCCTCCTTGGATATGTCCAGGATCTCACCCATTATCCTGGCCTGCTCGTCCTCGTCGATCGTGGCGTGCAGCTCGTCGTAGAGTTCCATCTGGCGCTTGGCCGCCTCCGGGGGCTCCTCACCGCTCTCACCCCTGCTGTAGTACCACTCGGCCCAGGGTATGGCGTAGTTGGACTCATGCTGAACGGGAAGTACCACCGCGCCTCTATGGTGACGTCCTTCCCGCCGCCGTCCCCGGTCCACACCGTCGCGTCGGGCTGGTTGGCCTCCTTGCGCTCGTAGAAGATCGTGCGGTCCTCGGGCTTGACCTGCACGTCAACTCCGACCTCTTGCCAGTAGTCCTGCACGAGCTCGAGGGCGTCGGGCCAGGTGGGCTGGAACTCGGTGGCGAACTCGATGGTGAAGGAGATGGGTTCCCCGTCGGGCCCCAGCCTGATGCCGTCTGCGTCGCGCTCCGTGTAGCCGGCGCGGTCGAGGGCCGCATTCGCCTTCTTGACCGAGTACTCGGTGTACTGCTTGGCCAGCTCTTCGTCGTAGAAAGGCGAGTTGGGCCTCGGGGCCGCCTGGTAGGGTTCGCCCTGCTCCTGGAAGACCACGTCGATCATCTCCTGACGGTCGAGCGCGTAGGAGAGCCCGATGCGGAAGTCCTTGTTGTTGAAGATCTCGCGCTTTACGGGGTCTTCGTGCGTCAGGTTGAGGGCGATGACCATGGTGTTCATGTTGGCGGCCTGGGCGTCGAAGAACTCGTAGCCGCCGCTGTCCCTGTTCTGCGCCAGGACGGGCTTGTTGATGAAGGTGTTGATGTGGCGGATGTGCATGTCTATGCTGCCTTCGAGCGTCCTCTGGAGGATTGCCTCGTTCTCCGGGATGACGTCGAAGACCGCACTGTCTATGTAAGGCAACTGGCTGCCGTCAGGGTCCACCTTCCAGTAGTAGGGGTTGCGCTCGACGACTACCCGGCCGCGCTCACCCAACGGTTGCGTGACCTCCCAGGCGGCCAGCGTGGGCAGCTCTCTCGTTCTGGAAGTGCACGGGGTCGACATAGCCGGCCAATCCAGCCTTGGCGGTGAACAGTTCGATCCAGTCGGCGGCGCCTTCCTCCTCGGCGAGCTGCTCGACGTCAGGATTGTACTTCTCGTGGAACTGCTCCAGGTAGTGGCGCGGCCAGGCGGTGATCTGGCCGTTGTAGGAGAGTTGCTCCAGGAAGAGCCCATTGGGCTCGCCGGGGAAGGTGAACTTCACGGTATAGTCGTCCACTTTCTCGATCTCCGCCGGCTCGTCACCGCCGAGGAAGGCGGTGGGGACGTCCGGGGTGAGATCCTCGTTCAACAGGACGTCCTCGTAGGCGAAGACGATGTCGTCGGCGGTGAAGGGCTTGCCGTCGGACCACTTCATGCCCTCCCTGAGCTTGAAGGTGTACTCCCTGCCGCCCCCTGCGACCTCCATGCTCTCGGCGACGTTGGGGATCGGCTCGGTCCAGCCAGGATCCCAACGCACCAGCGGCTCGTACGCGATGGTGCGCCACAGCCAGACGACGTCGGCCGTGCCGAGAATGGCCGAGTTCCAGGTGCCGCCGTACTGGCCGATCTCATCGACCGGCTCCACGACCATGGGCTTCGTCGGGCAGACGCTCCTCGACAGCAGGCAAATCGCCGGCCTCTACCTGCTGGGCCAGCTCAGGCGCTTCTTTGCCTTTCTCGGCCGATCCGCCGGCGCCAACGCCCCCCTGTCCACCCTGGTCTCCCTTCCCGCCGGACTCCGCCTCCGTCGAAAGGAAGTCGCACCCTACGGCGGATGCGACGCATAGGATCACGACCACACCCAGAATATACTTGACCTGTCTCACCCCAACCCCTTTCCCCGGGCAATATCTGGCGTTCCCACGCCAGGCGAGCTATGCTGTCTCTGTCCCCACCTTTGCATCGCGCGCGTCGCCTATAATACTCTCTTCTCCTGAGCCTGCCGAACGACTGGACATGTACTTGGTGTACGCCTCGAGCGCGTTCCTGTTGTGGCCCTTGATCAACTCCTCCAGGGCCTCCTCGTCACGGTCCCGCAAGGCCCCGAGTATGGCGTGGTGCTCCTGCTGGCTCTGCACGACGCGCTGCAACACGACCTCGCTGAAAAAGCAACGCTGCACGCGATACCACAAGTCGAAGACACGCTCGGTCATCTCCCGCAACGTGGGCATCCCTGTGTAGCCCGCTATGGATACGTGCAGCCGCGTGTTGAGCTCACCCCAGAGCTCGTAATCACCCCTCTCTGTCGCGACGTCCATCTCAGCGACCAGCGCCGCCAGAACGTCGGTATCCTCAGGGGTCATCCGCAGCGCGGCGACACGCGAGGCCACCGTCTCCAACCCCTCCAACAACGTGAAAACCTCGGCCACCGAAGAACCTGAGATCGGGGCCACGCTCGCCCCGACGTGCGGGCTGATCTCCACCAGGCCCTCGGACTGCAAGAGCTGCAGAGCCTCCCGACCGGTATGAGGCTGACGTCGAGCTGGTCCGCGATCTCCTGGGTCGTAAGCCTCTGACCCGGCGCCAACTCGCACCGCAAGATCGCCCGGCGCAAGGTCCCAGTAGACGAACTCCTGCTTCGTCCTGTAGACCATCCCCTCAGAGACCGATAGCCTCATCCGTGGCTTCCCTTCCCCTTTCCTTATATACTTTATATAATGCTTGGCAGGAGGCTGTCAAGCGGGCACGAGATTTTGGGGGCGCGATGGGAGAGGATCGGGCTTCCGGCGGTAGCAGGGATGGCGCGAGGACGATCCGCGCTGCCATCGTCGGGACGGGGAACATCGCCGGGGCGCACGTGGCGGCGTTGCGCCGGATGGGTGGGCGGGCCGAGGTGGTCGCCGCGGTGGACGTGGACGGCGCGAGGGCAGGGGCGTTCTGTTCGGAGCATGGCATCCCCGAAGTCTTACGAGGATACTGAGGAGATGTTGGAGGAGGAGGCCCCGGATCTCGTACACATCTGTACGCCCCCGCAGTCGCACCGCGGGTTGAGCGTGCTGTGTATGGAGGCCGGAGCCTGGGTGTTATGCGAGAAGCCTCTGTGTGCGTCGCTTGAGGAGATGGATGCGATCGAGGCCGCTGAGCAGGCGACCGGCAAGTTCTGCTCCAGCGTGTACCAGTGGCGGTTCGGTTCCGGGGCGCGGCACTTGAAGGCTTTGATCTCCTCCGGAGAGCTGGGACGTCCGCTGGCCGGGCTGTGCCAGACAACCTGGTACAGGGACGCGGCCTACTACAGCGTGCCGTGGCGCGGGAAGTGGGAGACCGAACTCGGCGGGGCCACGATGGGCCAGGGTATACACGCGATGGACCTGTTCCTGTGGTTGCTTGGAGACTGGCGGGAGGTCCGCGCCATGGTCGGCACGCTGGACCGGGACATCGAGGTCGAGGACGTCTCGATGGCCACGGTGCTCTTGGAGAACGGGGCCATGGGCAGCGTCGTGAACAGCGTGCTCTCCCCTCGCCAGAGGACCCACCTGCGCTTCGACTTCCAGCAAGCGACCGTCGAGGTCGATAGCCTCTACGGATACACCAACGCCGACTGGAGCTACAGCATCCCTGACGGCGCTGCCACCGCGGACTCGCTCGCCCGGTGGCAGAAGATTCCAGACGAAGCCCTCTCCATGCACGCCGGGCAGGTTGCGGACCTGCTTGATTGCATGGAAGAGAACCGGCGGCCTTCGACCAGCGGTGCAGGGGCAAGGCGGACGCTCGAGTTCATCACCGGCCTGTACAAGGCTGCCATGACCGGCGAGCCTATCCTCCGCGGCTCGATAGAGAAGGGCGATCCCTTCTACCACCGGCTGAACGGGGCGCCGGTGGAAGGGACGCGGGGTTGAGGAGGATCGAGAACATCGAGGTCTTCCCGGTTCTCCTGCCGGTAATAGAGACCTTCCAGTTCGCCTCAGGTTCGGCCGGTACGGCCGGCGGAGGGGCACCGCACGTCTTCGTCAAGGTTACGGACAGCGAGGGAGAGGTAGGCTGGGGCGAGGGCCGTCCCGTCCCGCAGTGGTCCTACGAGACGCTACAGACGGTGGAGACGACCATCCGCGACCATCTGGCGCCCGCGCTGCTCGGGCTGCCCGTTGCCGACCGGTGGGGGCTGCACCGCAAAATGCAGGAGACGATCGGCCGCGGGCCGAGCACCGGGCAGCCCATCGCAAAAGCCGCGCTGGACCTGGCGGTCCACGACCTCTGCGCGCGGGCGGCGGGGATGTCCCTGCGGGCATTCCTTGGCGGCGCCAACGCACGGGCCTCGGTGGAGCTGAGCTATACATTGACAGGGCACGACGCCGCGGCGGTCGGAGATGAGGTCGCCGCCGCCCGAGAGGCTGGGTTCAGGCATTTCAACTTCAAGGCCGCCCTGGCTTCGGGGGCAGCAATACGAGACTGTACCAGGAGCAGGAGGCGGCGATCACCGTCAGCGCCGTCCGTGACGACGACGCAGCACATGTCGGCGCACAGCTGGCGAGTGCCGCTGCGCGGCGCCCGACTCGGCTCGCGCCCGCTGAGCATTCGGGACGTCAGTCGGCGGGCGGGGGTATCGCCGTGGGATGGGGGCTGTCGGGATCGGCCTCGAAGAACTGCCGCACGAGGCCTTCCATCGCCACCGCGGACAGCGTCCACTCCTGGTCGGCTCCGCCCACACCGGTGGGGCGGACGATGTGACGCACGAACGCACTGACCCGGTCGCGGATCGCCAGACCCTCCGTGAGTGCAGCTGACGCGGTAGCGAAGTGCCGGTCGAGTATGCGTGCGGAGCCGGATACCGAATGTCACCGCCATCGTCTGGTACAGGCCCACGTAACGGGTGGTCGCCCGCTCCTCGCCCAGCCAGATCGCCTGGTGGAACTCGTCGTCGGCGTCGAGGTTGCGGCTCGCCGCGGCACCGACGACACCGATCCATGCCTGCCACAGCGGCGAGATCGTGACGGCGTCGAGGTTGGCGGCCGTCGCCACTCGGATCAACTCGCGCATCAGGTTCCACCGATCGCCCGGCGTCATCTCGCCGATCGGGCTCGCCGCCTGGAGCACATCCGTCGCCGCCGACGTGGTCGTGCCGAGATCGCGTTCGCCGCCCATGTCCTGGGCGGCGAGATGGTTGAGCAGTTCGTGCTGGAACGCCTGCTGCGGGGACATCGCCATATGGCTCCACAGCCGGTAGGCGGAGGCACGCGGCACGCGGGCTCGCTCAACGGCGCGCCCAAGGAGATCCGCTCGACGCCGGTGCCGAGCCCGTCCTCGCGCAGGATGTCCATCGCTGCGGCGATCACCTCGAGCCTGATGCTCTCCGGGTCGCGTCGCGGCGCCCGCCCGATCGTCCGGCCCACCCTTGTCCCCTTCTGTGTGACCCGCCTTGATTCCCGAGCATAATTGAGATGTAATGTCTTTATCCCATTCTGGGACTTCGGGGCCGCTCGGCAACCAGAGACGGAGCCTGGCGAAAGCGAGGCAACCTCGGTCGCCACGGCCGGGGTTGCCTTCCTTTTCCAGGTGATTCCGGCCTCTTTCTGCGGGTGTTTCTCCGGGGACACCATCCCCACCGAAGGCGACTTCCAGTCGTCGATTTCAAAGGGTCAGCGTGCCGCCCGGGGATCGGTCCGCGGCGCTCGCTCGACGAGTTGGTACAGGCCTGTGAGCGTCGCCACGGCGAGCGTCACGTGCAGCAGCACGGCGAGGGCGACACCGGCGACCAGACCCACGCGCCACAGGTGCCCCCACAGCGCCGCCAGCACGGATGGAACGAGCACGGCCATCACCGCGCCGAAGAGCAGCTCCTCCCACCACGGCCGGTGCGCCATCCACGGCAAGACGTCGAGCAGGTCGAACAGGTCGAGCGTCGCCAGCACACCGAGGACAGCGACCGCCCCGAGCGACCCGGAAACGACTGCGACCCAGCGCCAGCGTGGACGCAACACGGCGAGCGCCGTCGCCAGCGTGACCGCCGTCCAGAGCAGCCAGCGCCGGATGAAGCCGGTGCCGAGGTCGCGCATCGCATCGCGGAAGATCCGGTCCGCCTCCTCGCGGTCGACCGCAGGACCGATGTACGAGCACGGCTCGTCAGGCTCGTAGACGAGGCCGTCGTGCAGCAGCGCCGCTGGGAGATGATTGCCGGTGCGCGGCACCAGCCAGGCGAACACGGTAGGCACGGATGTGAGGTCGCTGCGGAACCCGTCCACATCCGCAGGGACGATGAACGGCTCGGCGTGATGCGTGTCGAGGTAGCCGAACCGGCGCAACACCTGGAATCGCTCGACTCCGTCGACCTCATGACGTTCCAGCACGATGCGCGGCGGTTGATCCGGTTGGTCGGCGTCAGCGTCGAAGAACCGCCCGTGGGCTGGCATCGGCGACCAGTGTCGCGCCGCAGTGCCCTCCCGCCGGAGCGACCAGCCGAATCATCGACCACGTGGTCGCCCATTCGAACGAGCTCGCCGCGTTCGGCAACACTGTCGGCGTGCAGACCGGTCCGATGCGCAGCCGACTCGACACCCGGTCGGAGTCGTACCGTCAGAACCGAGCGGCGATGGAGCAACTCGTCGGCGAGTTGGACGCCGAGCTCAGTGCGGTCCCGGCCGTCGGCGGCGAGCGCTACATCGAGCGTCACCGGACGCGGGGCAAGATGCTCGTGCGAGAGCGGATCGAGGCACTCGTCGACCCGGACACACCGTTCCTCGAACTGATGCCGCTGGCGGCATGGGGTACGGGAGACCCGGTCGGCGCCGGCACCGTCGCCGGAATCGGGGTGGTCTCCGGCATCGAATGCGTGATCACGGGCACCGACATGACCGTCCGCGGCGGCGCCGCCAACCCGTCAACGGTCCGCAAGGGAGAGCGAGCGCAGGAGATCGCTCGCGAGAACCGGCTTCCGCTCGTGAACCTCACCGAGTCGGCCGGCGCCGACCTTCCCCGGCAGGCGGAGATCTTCGTGCCCGGCGGGGCCGGTTTCAAGAACCTCACCCAGCTTTCCAAGGCGGGCATCCCCACGGTGTCGCTCGTGTTCGGCCCGTCGACGGCGGGCGGTGCGTACACGCCGGGGATGAGCGACTACATCGTGATGGTCGATCAGCAGGCGAAGGTCTACCTCGGAGGTCCTCCCCTGGTGAAGATGGCGATCGACGAGGTGGTCGACGAGGAGACACTCGGCGGGGCGGAGATGCACGCCCGCGTCAGCGGCCTGTCCGACTATCTCGCCGCCGACGACATGGACGCCCTCCGCATCGGACGCGACATCATCGCTCACCTCAACTGGCGCAAGCTCGGCCCCGGACCGACCCTCCCCGCCGACGATCCGGTGTACGAGCCCGACGAGCTGCTCGGCGTACCGTCCGCCGACATCCGCGTGCCGTTCGACGTCCGCGAGATCATCGCCCGCGTCGTCGACGGGTCCCGATTCGAGGATTTCAAGCCGCTCTACGGCACGCAGTTGGTGTGCGGCTGGGCGTCGATCGGCGGTTTCCCGGTCGGGATCCTCGGCAACAACGGGATCCTGTTCAGCGAGGAGTCGCAGAAGGGTGCACAGTTCATCCAGCTCTGCAACGCCACCGACACCCCGCTCGTGTTCCTGCAGAACATCACCGGGTTCATGGTTGGTTCCAAGGCCGAGCGGGGCGGGATCATCAAGGACGGCGCCAAGCTGATCAACGCGGTCTCGAACTCGGAGGTGCCGCATCTCACCGCTGATGGTCGGGGCGTCGTACGGAGCAGGCAACTACGGGATGTCCGGCCGGGCGTACGATCCGCGCTTCGTGTTCACGTGGCCCAACCACCGCATCGCCGTGATGGGCCCCAAGCAGCTCGCCGGGGTGATGGAGATCGTCGCCCGCAACGCCGCCGCACAGCGTGGGGTCGAGGTCGACGAGGAACAACTGCGCGCCCAGACGGGAGCCCTGGAGGAGAAGGTCGAGGAGGAGTCGACGGCACTGTTCGCCACGGGCCGCATCTGGGACGACGGCATCATCGATCCCGCGCGACACGCGCACCGGTGCTCGGCCTGGCGCTGTCGGCAACACACAGCAACAACGTGCAGCGGCGCGCGCGGCTACGGGATCTGGCGGCACTGATGAGCGCCGGCCGCATCCAGCGTCTGCTCGTCGCCAACCGGGGCGAGATCGCTGTGCGCGTCGCTCGCACCGCGCAGCCGCCTCGGCATGGAGACGGTTGGCGTGTACTCGGAGGCCGATGCCGCGGCGAGCTACGTCGCCGCCTTCGACATGGCGGTGGCCATCGGCGGCACGACACCGGCCGAGTCGTACCTCCGCGGATCGGTGCGTGATCGACGCCGCGCTGGCGCACAGGCGCCGACGCCGTGCACCCCGGCTACGGCTTTCTCGCCGAGAACGCCGAGTTCGCGGCCGCCGTGATCGAAGCGGGGCTGATCTGGGTCGGCCCGACGCCGGCGCAGATCGCGGTCGCTCGGCGACAAGCTCGCCGCCAAACGCGCCGCCGTCGCCGCCGGCGTGCCCACTGCCGCCGCCGTCGAGGTGAGACCGGGCGAACCACCACCTCCGCTCGACGTGTGCCGGTGCTCGTCAAGGCGGCGGCCGGCGGCGGCGGGCGGGGGATGCGGGTCGTTCGACGACGCGACGGAGCTGGCGGACGCCGTGGAGGCAGCGAGCCGCGAGGCCGCAGTCCGCGTTCGGCGACGGCACCGTCTTCGTCGAGCCGTTCATCGAGCTGGCGCGTCACGTCGAGGTGCAGATCGTCGGAGACAAGCACGGGAACGTGGTCCACTTCGGCGAGCGGGAGTGCTCGATCCAACGGCGCAACCAGAAGGTCCTCGAGGAGGCGCCATCGCCGGGCATCGACGCAGCGACGCGCGACCGCCCTGCACGACGGGGCGCTCGCGCTGGCCAAGCACGTCGGCTACGAGAACGCCGGCACCGTCGAGTTCCTCGTCGGCGACGACGGCACGATCCAGTTCCTCGAGGTCAACACCCGCCTGCAGGTCGAGCACCCTGTCACCGAGGCCGTGACCGGCATCGACCTCGTCGAGCTGCAGCTCCGCGTCGCCGCCGGCGAGCCGCTGCCCATGACGCAGGACGCCATCGACGATCCGCGGCCACGCCATCGAGGCTCGGCTCGTGGCCGAGGACCCGGCCGCCGGCTGGCTGCCCGTCCGTCGGACCGATCCACCGGTTCGCGGTGCCGGACGACCGTGCGCGTCGATGCGTGCGATTCACCGCCGGCGACCTCGTGTCAGCCGACTACGACTCGCTGCTCGCCAAGGTGATCGCCCACGGCGCGACCCGCGCCGAGGCCGTCGCCGCGCCTGCGCCGTGCGCTGCAGGACGCCGAGTTCGCACGGGCCCGCGACGAACCGGGACATGCTGGTCGCCATGCTCGCCGAGCCCGACTTCCTGGCCGGCGGCGACGTTCACCCGCTACCTCGACGACCACCCCGACGTGCTCGTGCACCGACACCGGCGACGACACGATGCACGCGCACGTCGCTCGCCGCCGCGCTCGCCGCCGAGCATGCCCGGCGGCACGAACGGACACGAGGTGGGGCTTCGCTCCGAGCGGTTGGCGCAACGTGCGCACGCAGGGACAGCGCTCGCGAGTGGCGTGCCGGCTCGGCCGACAGCATCGGTCGACGGTCGAGTACACGGTGTCACGCAGCCGGTCGACACCGCCGAGTGGTCGATCGACGGCGTCACCCATCGGGTCCGGCGCCGCGCGGGTGAGCCACGAGCGGTGGGCGATCGAGCTCGACGGCGTTGCGCACGTGAGTCGGAGCTCAACCGCGTCCGGCGACGGTCGTGTGGACCAACGGTGCCGGGCGTCCACCTCCGGCTGAGCACCACTCCCCCGCTTCGTCGACCACGGCACCGACGTCACCGGCAGCGGGCCGGTGGCGCCGCTGCCGGGCACGATCGTCTCGGTGCTCGTCGACCGGCGGCGACGATGTCGCCGAGGGCACGCTGCTCGTCGTGCTCGAGGCGATGAAGATGGAGCACCGCATCACCGCGCCGGCGCCGCGCACCGTGACGGCGGTCGACGTCGCCGTCGGTGAGCGCGTCGACGCCGGGCAGATCCTCGTCCACTTGGAGCACCACGAGATGGCTGAACCGATCCGCATCGCCAACTGCTCCGGCTTCTACGGCGACCGCCTGTCCGCGGCGCGGGAGATGGTCGACGGCGGACCGATCGACGTGCTCACCGGCGACTGGCTGGCCGAGCTGACGATGCTGATCCTCGCCCGCAGGCGCGCCAAGCGTCCCCGCGGCGGGTTCGCGCGACGTTCGTCACCCAGATGGAGCAGGTGATGGGGACCTGCCTCGATCGCGGGATCAAGGTCGTGTCCAACGCCGGCGGGCTCGACCCAGACGGCTGCGCCGAGGCGGTCGCCGAGGTCGCCGAGCGGCTCGGCCTGTCGCCGACGATCGCCTACGTGACCGGCGACGATCTGCATGCCGCGGCTCGACGAACTGATCGCTCGCCGGTTCGCTCGCCCGTTCGACTCCGGCGAGCCGCTGGCCGACACGGCCGAGCTCATCACGGCCAACGCCTACCTGGGCTGCTGGGGAATCGTCGAGGCGCTCGAGCGGGGCGCCGACATCGTCATCACCGGCCGGGTCACCGACGCCGCCGTGGTGTGCGGCCCGGCGGCGTGGCACCACGGCTGGTGCCGCGACGACTGGGACGCCCTCGCCGGGGCCGTGGTCGCCGGGCACGTCATCGAGTGCGGCGCACAGGCGACGGGCGGCAACTACTCGTTCTTCACGGAGGTGTCCGGGATGGCGCGGGTCGGGCTTCCCGTTCGCCGAGATCGCCGCCGACGGCTCGTCGGTGATCGGCAAGCACGACGGCACGGGCGGCGAGGTGTCGATCGGCACCGTCACGTCGCAACTGCTCTACGAGATCACCGGCCCCCGCTATCTCGGCCCCGACGTCACCGCCCGCTTCGACACGATCACGCTCGGAGCAGCCGGTCCCGACCGGGTGCGCATCAGTGGCGTACGCGGCGAGCCACCGCCGCCGACACGCTCAAGGTCGCCGCCAACCGCATCGGCGGCTTCCGCAACCAGCGCCACCGTCGCGCTCACCGGGCTCGACGTCGACGCCAAGGCCGCGCTCGTCGAGACCGCGTTCTGGCAAGCGTGCCCCGTACGCACCGGAGGATTTCGAGTCAGTCACGACGACCGCTCGTGCGGCCCGGCGCAAGCCCGACCGCGAGACCAACGAGGAGGCCACCGGGTAGTGGCGGATCACGGTCAAGGACCCCGACGAGCGCAAGGTCGGCCGCGCGTTCTCCGACGCCGTCATCGAGTTGGCGCTGGCGACGATCCCCGGTTTCTACGGCGCTCGGCGGCGGCCCGGCGGCGGCGACGCCGTACGGCGTGTACGTGCCGGCTCACGATCTCCGCCGATCTCGTTCCGCAGTACGTCGCACCTGCTCGGTGGCAGCTCGATCAGTGGTGGAGTCCACAGCACCGGGCGCACCGTCGAGTCGGGCGCGGCCACCGAGATCCTCGCCGCGCCCGGGCCCGCAGGTCGGCGCCGCCCGACCCCGATGAGGACACGGTGTCGATGCCGCTCGGCGAGCTCGCCGGCACCCGCTCCGGCGACAAGGGCGGTGACGCCAACCTCGGTGTGTTCGCCCGCACCGACGACGTGTGGGCGTGGCTCGACGACCTTCCTGACCGCCGACGAGCTACGCCGCCTGCTCCCGGAGACCGCCGGGCTCGTGATCGAGCGTCACCGCTTTCCTGCGCTGCGGTCCTTGAACTTCGTGATCCGTGGCCTGCTCGGCGAGGGCGTGGCGGCCTCGACCCGACAGGACGCCCAAGCGAAGAGTCTTGGCGAGTGGCTCCGGGCCCGGACCGTCGACGTCCCGGTCTCGCTGGAGAGCAAGGCGTGATGGAAGGAGACCGACGGTGAGGTTCACCGACGAGCACGAGCAGTTCCGGGCGATGGTGCGAGCGTTCGTCGAGAAGGAGATCAACCCCCGGGTGCCCGACTGGGAATCGGAGGAGACGGATGCCGCTCCACGAGGTGTTCGCCGAGATGGCGAAGCTGGGCCTGCTCGGTCTGGAGTACGAGGAGCAGTACGGCGGTCAGGACGCCGAGCCACGAGTACACGCTGATCCTCGGCCGAGGAGATGGGTCGCTGCGATCACGGCGCGCTGCCGATGGCGCTCGGCGTGCAGGTCGACATGGCCACACCGTCGCTCGCCCGCTTCGGCACGCACGAGCAGAAGGCGCGGTTCCTCGCGCCGGCGATGCGGGGCGAGATGGTCGCATCGATCGCGGTCAGCGAGCCCGACGCCGGGTCCGACGTCGCCGCGCATCCGCACGCAGGCGGTGCGCGACGGCGACGAATGGGTGATCAACGGCACGAAGACGTGGATCACCAACTCGCTCCAGGCCGACTGGCTGTGCCTGCTCGCCCGCACGTCCGACGAGGGCGGCTACGCGCGGCATGAGCCAGATCGTCGTGCCGACCAACGTCTCCCGGGTTCTCGGCGGTGAAGATCCCCGACAAGCTGGGGATGAGGGCATCCGACACGGGCACGCTGACCTTCGACGACTGCCGTGTGCCGGTGGCCAACACGATCGGTGAGGTCGGTCGCGGCTTCCAGCAGCAGATGGCGCAGTTCGTGGTGGAGCGCATGTGGGCCGCCTACACCGCCGTCGGCGCCTGCGGCCTCGCCCTCGAGCGGACGCAGCGACTACTGCGCCGACCGCCACGTGTTCGGCAAGCCGCTGCTCGCCAACCAGTACTTGTCGTTCCGTCTGGCCGAGCTCGCCGCCGAGGTCGACCTGCTGCGCGTGTACAACCACGGCGATCGCCGAGGCCTATGCCGCCGGCGACGACACCACCCGGCAAGCGACGATCGCCAAGCTCAAGGCCGGACGCCTCGTGCGGGAGGTCGCCGACACGTGCCTGCAGTATCACGGCGGGATGGGATACGTGGAGGAGAACTGGCCCGCCCGGTTCATGCGCGACAACCGGCTCACGGCGATCGGTGCCGGCGCCGACGAGGTGATGCTGCAGGTGCTCGCCCGGCTCGACGGCTACTCCCTCTGACCGCAACGACCCTGCGATTCGTCTCAACGATTACGGCACTGGTCTTCCTTGTTGCCGTGGACGATGTTGGTGGTGAAGCCCCGATGAGGGCGGCATGAGAAACTCTTCACCAATGCCCGCGGCGTTCGACCTGGAACATGTCACGCGCCAGGTCGACGAGACGGTCGTGCTCGACGACGTCTCGGTCGAGCTCCCCGACGCCGGCGTCACGGCCATCGTCGGAAAGTCGGGAAGCGGCAAGTCGAGCCTCCTCCGTCTGCTCAACCGCCTGTCTGTGCCGACGAGCGGCACCGTGAGGTTCCGCGGCACAGATGTGGCGACGATCGACCCACGCGTGTTGCGCCGGCAGGTAGCGATGATCTTCCAACGACCGACGCTGCTGGGAGAGGTGGCGGTCGACGACCTCCGTATCGCCGACCCATCGCTCGACGACGTGGCAGCGGCACGCCTCTTCGAGCGCGTCCACCTGCCGGCCGTCATCCTCGATCGGGCCACCGACGTCCTCTCCGGCGGCGAGGCGCAGCGCCTCTGCATCGCCCGCGCCCTCGCCACCGAGCCACAGGTGCTGCTCGCCGACGAGGCGACCTCGTCACTCGACTTCGAGGCGGGCTGCGGCATCGAGCGGCTCGCGCGCGAGCTCGCCGACGCCGGAACTCCCGTGATCTGGGTGACGCACGATCGTGACCAGGTTCGCCGCACGGCGGACCATGTCGTGGTGATCGACACCGGGCAGGTGATCGCTGCCGGTGACGTCGACGACCTCCTCGCATCTGACGACCGTCGGATCCGCGACGCGCTGGGTGGCACGTGACGGCACGTGGGCGTGAATCGCTCTGTCGTGTGAAGCAACTGCAGGTGAAGGGAGCAAAGTCATGAAGGAGCGTGGATAGTGGACCAGAGCGACATCGGTGCCTTCGGGCTCGCCGCCAGCGGTGTGCTCATCGCGGTGGCCGTGGCCATCTCCCTGTGGCGGCGGCTGGGGCTGGAGCGGACGGTGGTGTGGGCCGCAGGTCCGCGCCCTCGTGCAGCTCTTCATCGTCGGTGCGGCTCTGCGCATCGTGGTCGACCGCGACGACCCACTGATCTGGTCGTGGGTGTGGGTGATCGCCATGATCGGCTTCGCCGCCTGGACCGTGAGCCGGCGCACGGACGGGCTGCCCGGGATCGTGCCGGTCGCCGCGGCCGCGTTCGGCGCCGCCACGCTGGTCAGCCTCGGCGTGCTGCTCGGGTTCGGCATCTTCGAGACGAACGGCCGCACGATCGTCCCGCTCTCGGGGATGGTCGTCGGTAACTCGCTAGCGGCTGCAGTGCTCGTGACCCGGCGACTGCGTGACGCAGCGACCGATCAGCGCGATCGGATCGAGGCGCGCCTCGCCCTCGGCCAGTCGTCGACCGACGCCTTCGCGCCCACCCAGCGCGACGCGTTGCGCACGGCGTTGATCCCCCAGATCGAGACGACGAAGGCCGTCGGCATCGTGTTCCTGCCAGGCGCGATGGTTGGCCTCATCCTCGCCGGTGCCGACCCGGCCGATGCGGTGATGGTGCAGGCAGCTGTGATGTACCTCGTTCTCGGTTCGGTGGCGACCACGACGACCGTCATCGCCATCGGCGTCACGCGGCGCCTGTTCACTGCCGATCACCGGCTGGTGACGCTCACAACGGGGAGTTGAATGCGCCTACGGTGGATCGCATGTTCACCCGCCCCCGCCCTGTCATCCGAGGCCTCGTCGCCCTGTCCGTGCGTCGCCGCCGTCGCCGTCCGAGTCGGACAGTGTGGGCAATGCCGAGGAAGCCCGAACGGGACCCACCCCGCCAGCGCTCGCCGCACCGTGCGGCCTGCACCGACGCTGACCGTGAACACCGTGGTCAGCGGCCTCGATCATCCGTGGGACATCACGTTCACGCCGAGCGGCGCGATGCTGTTCACCCAGCGCAACCGAGGGACGGTCCCGATCCGCGGCACGCAAGGCGCGGTCCGCACGCTGGTGTCGAACGTGCCCGGACTGTGGGTCGAGCGGCGAGACCGGACTGATGGGGATCACCGTCGATCCACGCGTTCTCGCACCAACCGTCGCTTCTACCTCTGCCACGGTTTCGAGAACGGCACCGGCGCCACGACGTGCGCGTCACGGCGTGGCGGGCGAACGACGCCCTCACGTCGGCCAACCAGGTCGACGTCCTCGTCACGCGGCATCCACAGCCACCTCCGGCCGCCACGGTGGCTGTCGACTGCGCTTCGGCGGCAGCGGCGCGCTGTACATCGGCACCGGCGACGCCGCCGTCTCCGGCTCGGCGCGCGAACCTCGGCTCGTACAACGGCAAGGTGCTCAAGGTCAACCCGGCCAACGGCAACGCCCTGCCGAACAATCCGTTCTTCTACAGCACCAACAGCACAGACACGCAAGATCTGGACGTTCGGCCATCGCAACGTGCAGGGCCTGGCGCCCCGTCCCGGCGGTGCGATGTGGTCGGTGGAGCACGGGCCGGACCGCGACGACGAGATCAACCGGCTCCAGCCCGGTGGCGACTACGGCTGGGAGGCCGGCCCCGGATACGACGAGAACCGGCCGATGACCGACTTCGCCCTGCCCGGAGCGACAGATCGGAGCACGCTGGAGCTCCGGGCTTCCCGACCGTCGCCACCGAGCGGCGCGGCGTGGCTCGCCCACCAACCGGTGGGGCAGCTGGAAGAACCGGCTCGCCGTCGCCTTCCTGAAGGACCGCTCGGTGCGGTTCTTCCAGTTCGACCGGGATGGCGACCTCGTCCGGATCAACCGGCCCGGCGTGCTCGCCGGCGACTTCGGCCGTCTGCGCGCCGCACAGCTCGGTCCAGGCGGGCGGCTCTACCTCTCCACCGACAACGGGGGCGGCGTCGATCGCATCCTCGTGGTGACACCCCACACCTGATCGGTGGGATCGATGGAGTCCTTCGACATCATCATCGTCGGCACGGGCTCGGGCAACACCATCCCGCTCGAGCTGACCGAACGTCGAATCGCGATCGTCGAACGTGACCTGTTCGGCGGGACCTGTGTCAATCGCGGATGCATCCCGTCGAAGATGTTCGTGTACGCCGCCGATCGCGCCTACGCCGCACGGGACAACAGCCGCTTCGGCCTGACGACCTCGGTCGAGAGCGTCGACTGGCCGGCAATCGTCCGCCGCGTCTTCGCCCGCATCGATCCGATCGCCGAGAGCGGAGAGCGCTACCGCGAGGAGAGCGAAACGATCACGGTGATTCGGGGCACGGGCCGCTTCGTCGACCACAAGGTGCTCGACGTCGACGGCCGCCGCATCACCGCCGAGACGATCCTGCTCGCTGCCGGAACGCGACCGTACGTGCCCCCGATCCCGGGACTCGACTCGATCGAGTTCCACACGTCGGACACGGTCATGCGGATCCCCGAGCTCCCCGCCCGGCTCGTGATCGTCGGTGGCGGCTACATCGCCGCCGAGTTCGGACACGTCTTCGACGCCCTCGGCTCGCACGTGTCGATCGTCAACCGCGGCGGTCGACTGTTGCGGTCCGAGGACGACGACATCTCCATCCGCTTCACCGAGCTGGCCGACAAGCGATACGACCTCCACCTCGACTCGCGTGTGCTCGGCGTCGGGCCGAACTCCGACGGCTCTATCGCCGTCACCGTGTCGACGGCGAGGGGCAACAGCAGACCCTCGATACCGATGCCGTGCTGATCGCCACCGGCCGCGTCACGAACGCCGACCTGCTCGACCTGCCCACCACCGGCGTCGAGGTCGATCACGCCGATCGCGTCATCGTCGGTGCCGGCATGCAGACGTCGGTGCCTGGCATCTACGCCCTCGGCGACCTCGTCAACCGCCACCAGCTCAAGCACCTCGCCAACGAGGAGGCGCGCGTGGTGTTCCACAACCTGCTCCACCCCGACGAGCCACGACACATGGACTACGACGTCGTGCCGCATGCCGTCTTCTCGTATCCGCAGGTGGCATCGGCGGGAATGACGGAGCGGCAGGTAGCCGCCGACGCAGTGCCGTTCATCACGGCCACGAAGCCGTACAGCAGCACTGCCTACGGGTGGGCGATGGAGGATACGACGTCGTTCGTGAAGCTGATCGCCCACGCCCAGACCCGGCAGCTCCTCGGGGCGCACATCATCGGTGAGCAGGCGTCGACCTTGATCCAGGTGCTCGTCCAGGCGATGCGGTTCAATCAGACAGTCGACGAGATCGCCACCGGCCAGATGTGGATCCATCCCGCACTCACCGAGGTGATCGAGAACGCGCTCCTCGACCTTTGACGTGGATCGAGGAACTGGGGGCGTGGCGCATCACACGCTGGGAGGATGCAGTCCGCGTGCTGCGCGATCCGACGACGTTCACGGTCGACGATCCGCGTTTCTCCACGGCGCGTGTCGTCGGTCCGAGCATGCTCTCGCTCGACGGCGAGGCGCACATGCGGCACCGGAACCATTTCGTGCGTCCCTTCCGGCCGCGGGAAGTGTCGAGCCGCTTCCAGCGATTCGTGGTCGAGACGACGCGGCGTCTCGTCGATGAGATCGCCGACGAGGACGGCGCCGAGCTGAGAAGCTCGCTCGCCAACCCCTTGGCGATCGGAGTCATCGCCGAGGCGCTCGGCCTCGACGGCACGGACGAGACGATGGTGGCTCAGCTCGCCGAGTGGTACCGCTCGATCGTCGTCTCGGTGTCGGGCGTATCGACCGGTGCAGTCCCGAGCGCCGAGGGAGACGAGGCGTTCGCCGCGCTCCGGGATGTCGTGCTCGATCACCTCCACGCCGCTCACCCGTCGGTGCTCACCGACGCTGCCGGTCATGCAGGTGACGCCGTTGCTGCTGGTGCTGCTGGTGCTTCCGCCGGACTCTCCGACGACGAGGTGGTGTCGAATGCGGCGGTGATCATGTTCGGCGGCATCGAGACGACGGAAGGGATGATCCTCAACGTTGTCTGGCACCTGCTCACCAACGCCGATGCAGCTCGCCGCCGTTCGAGCCGACCCGACGCTGGTTGCGGCGGCCGTCGAGGAGTCGCTGCGACTCGAACCGGCGGCAGCGGTGGTCGACCGGTACGCCACCGCCGACGTGATCGTGGCCGGCGCCCAGGTCTCGGCCGGTGACATGGTTGTCGTGTCGCTCCGTGACGCAAACCGGGATCCATCGGTCTTCGTCGACCCCGATCGATTCGACCTCGGGCGGTCGAACGTGCGGCGGCACCTTGCCTTCGCCCAGGGGCCGCACGTGTGCATCGGAATGGATCTCGCCAGGCTCGAGGCGAGGACGGCGGTGGCGGAGCTGCTCTCCCGCTTCCCGGCACTCCGTCTCGACCCGGCACGGCCCTCCCCCGGTCCCGAGGGAGCGGTATTCCGCAAACCCGACTCGCTCCACGTCGTGTGGTAGGCCGCACATGCCTGATCCCTGGCGTGGCGCGGCCCGGTGGGTGGGCGGGTGAGGCTTTCGGTCCGACGCATGTCAAACCCGCTCTGAGGATCGCCGGGTCCCGATGCGCGACGGCGGCGAGCCGCATGCACGTTCATGCGGCGTCGCCGGATGCGGTCGGTTTGGCGTCATCGGCGGCTGGTAGGGCGTGGCTGTTTGACGGCGACCCGGGTTCGTCGGTCATCGGTGGGTCGGCACCGGGTGGGTTGTTGTTGGGTGGGTCGTTATTGGGTGGGGCAAGTCCGGTGAGGGGGTGGGTTCGTCGTGTGCCGTCGGGGTAGGTGATCGTCAACTGGCGGGTGTCGGGGTGGAAGCGGAGTTTCCAGTTGTGGGCGTGCAATTGGTGGTGATGGCGGCAGCAGACCGGGCCGAGATCGATGAGGTTGGTGTTGCCGTGGTGTTGGTATTCGACCAGGTGGTGTTGTTCGCAGCGGTCGAAGGGGATGTCGCAGCCGGGAAACAGGCAGCTGCGGTGCATCGCGCGCAGCGCCAGTTTCTGGTCGGGGGTGGCGAACCGCCTGTTGCGTCCGTGGTTCAACACGGCGTCACCGAGTGATTCGACGACGCCGTACTCGTTGACGTCGGCTTCGACGATCGTCGTCGTCGGATCAGCCAGGACCTGTTGGAGGGTGTGGAAGGCGACCGGCGTGCCATCGGCATACTCATGCACCGACCGCTGATGTGGTCCGTTGTCGGCGGTGTCCGGTCGGTGATGACGATGGCTGTCACCCCGGCAACCTTGGTGCGGTTGGAGATGGGTGTGTTGCAGATCAGGTTGGTGATGGCGTCGGCGGTGATCTGCTCCCGTGTGCGTAGATCGGTGTTGTCGCCGCGGCGAGCATGGTAGATGGCGTTCACTTCAGCGGTGATCGCCGTGTTCAACGTTTGGCCGGTCAACGGATCCCACCGGCCCGACAACCCCCACAACCCCGTCTCCAACTCGGTGAACATCTTCGCCCGCCGCTGATGACGTTGCCGTTGCGCCCGCTGCACACCAAGATCCTCGAGCAACAACTCGACCAGATGGCTCACATACAACCGAAACGAATGCACACTGCGGGTGGCGGCGATCGTGTCCAGGTCGGGGTGACGGCGGTAGAACTCGGCCCGCACATCCACCGCCAACTTCGCCAACGCCTTGGCGACCACGTCGGCGTAGGCGGCGGAGAGTTCACCGGAGCGGGTCGCCTCATCCATCCCGGGCAGGTTGTCGAGGACAGTGCCGCGGTCTTTCTCGATGAGTTCCTCCTGCGCGTTGGCTCGGCCGTCGGGGTTCAAGGTGGTGTCGACGACGTCGTTCACATCGACCTGACGCAACTCGCCGGCGCGCACGGCGATGTCGGTTTTGAGGACATCACTGAGACCGCGCAGCGTGTTGGCGATCTGCTTCAACCCGGCCAGCTGCTCGACGTCGCAGTGGCCGACCTCGACGTGCAGCATCGCCTGACGTACACCGGCGGCGGCGTCACCGAGGGCGGCGATGCGGGTGTCGAGATCGGACGAACTCATGTGATGAAGGTACACGATCGTCCACCGCATAAGCAACATGTGTTCTATCAATAGAGCGCTGACAGTTCGTATCAATTATGATCGAAGTCGATGCGGCCGACAGTTACTTCGTTACGCCCGCCGGCGCGCCACTGACACGACCGTGAGCCACCGTCCGCGGGCGACGTGTCTCCTTCTCCTTCTGCGCCGAACAGTCCGTGCAGCACCGTTCAGAACGCCCGGTGACCATCCCGTACGCTGCGGAGATGCCGCAGCACGTACGTGGAGTCATCGCCCGCTCCAAGGGCGCACCAGTCGAGATCCAGACCGTTGTCGTGCCCGATCCTGGTCCGGGAGAAGCACTCGTCGCCGTCCAGGCGTGCGGCGTCTGCCACACCGACCTCCACTACCGCGAGGGCGGCATCAACGACGACTTCCCCTTCCTCCTCGGCCACGAGGCGGCGGGCCTGGTGGAAGCCGTCGGCGAGGGCGTGACTGACGTCGAGCCGGGAGACTACGTGATCCTCAACTGGCGAGCGGTCTGCGGCAACTGCCGGGCCTGCCGCCGCGGCCAGCCGCAGTACTGCTTCAACACACATAACGCGACGCAGAAGATGACTCTGGAAGACGGCACCGAGCTCTCCCCCGCCCTCGGCATCGGAGCCTTCATCGAGAAGACACTGGTCGCCGCCGGACAATGCACGAAGGTCGACCCGGCCGCACCGGCGGCCACGGCCGGGCTCCTCGGATGTGGGGTCATGGCAGGCCTGGGCGCAGCGATCAACACGGGCGGTGTCACGCGTGGCCAGTCGGTAGCCGTGTTCGGTTGCG
The DNA here is from genome assembly GCA_963830025.1 of uncultured Acidimicrobiia bacterium. GTDB lineage: Bacteria > Actinomycetota > Acidimicrobiia > Acidimicrobiales > Ilumatobacteraceae > CAWHLC01. The sequence goes on along the minus strand of CAWHLC010000012.1, from coordinate 148,323 downwards.
GCGGCGTGGGCGACGGTGCGATCGCCGGTGCGAGCCTGGCCGGGGCCAACACGATCATTGCCGTCGACATCGACGACCGGAAGCTGGGGTGGGCGAAGGAGTTCGGTGCGACTCACACCTGCAACTCGACCGACACGGATCCCGTCGAGTACATCCGCTCCGTCACCGGCGGTTTCGGTGCCGACGTGTGCATCGAGGCGATCGGCAACCCGGCGGTCTACCGCCAGGCGTTCGAGGCACGCGACCTCGCCGGCACGGTCGTACTCGTCGGCGTGCCTCATCCCGACCACGTGCTCGAGCTCCCCTTCATCGAGGTGTTCGGTCGCGGCGGTGCGTTGAAATCCAGCTGGTACGGCGACTGCCTCCCCAGCCGCGACTTCCCGATGCTCATCGACCTCTATCTCCAGGGCCGACTCGATCTCGACCGCTTCGTGAGCGAGACGATCTCGCTCGACGACGTCGAGGAGGCATTCCACAAGATGGAGCGTGGCGAGGTGCTCCGCTCGGTCGTGACGTTGTAGTGCCCGCTGCAGCCGCAAACACAAATGGACGTGATGACGACCGCAACCGGAGATGACACGCGGCGCGACGACGAGCTCCTCCGAACCTACGAGCCGATCATCCGGTACACGGCGGGTGAGTACTTCCTGCCGGCATCAGTCGAATCGTTCGTCGGGTCGTGCGAGCTCAAGCAACGCGACAAGAGAGGCGGGGTCACGGCGCTCGCCACCCGTGGGGAAGTCGATGTCGATCGACTAGCCACTGTCGGCGATACGGCGACAGGACTCGCCTACCTCTCGCTTGCAGCGCGTCCCCTCACCCGCGGCGAGCTCGTCGTCTGGAGGCTTCGCCGCGATCGACCACGATTCACGGCTGGCACACGCCTCGGTCACGTCGGAGTGCTGAGCCGTCTCGTCGACGCGCTCAACCGCGCGTCGCTGGTGGTGCGTGGCAGCGTCGCCGGAGGTTCCGAGGCTGCCGCAGAGACCGAGTATCGCCCCCTTCTCGACGATCTCACCCATCCGTACTACGCGAGGGTGCTCGAGCACGCGGGCTTCGTCGTGCTCCAGTACTGGTACTTCTATTTCTTCAACGACTGGCGATCGCGGGCGAACGGCGTCAACGACCACGAGGGAGATTGGGAACAAGTGACGATCTTTCTCGCCGAGCAACCGTCCGGGCCACCAGTGCCGGCGTGGGTGGCGTTCTCGGCGCACGACGAGGTCGGCGACGACCTGCGGAGGCGATGGGACGATCCCGACCTCACGCTCGTCGACGGGCACCCCGTCGTGTTCGCCGGTCTCGGATCGCACTCCGGCGCATATCTCGGTGGCGACTACCTGATCTCCGTCGAACGGTCATCCATACCTCGTGTCGTGCATTGGGCGCGAAGGTTGACGCGAGTGCTCCTGCCGTGGATGCGAGGGTCTGACCTCGACCGGATCGGCATCCCCTATGTCGACTACGCCCGCGGCGACGGGCATGCCATCGGCGCCGGTTGTGAACGGTCGTGGAGACCGGTCCTCATCGGCGACGACACGCCGTGGGTCCGCGACTACAAGGGCCTCTGGGGAGCTGACATCGAGGACCCCTTCGGCGGCGAGCGAGGACCGGCCGGGCCGCGCTACGAGCGAAGTGGTCGCGTCCGCGACTCGTGGGCGGATCCGGTGGGGTGGGCGGGCCTCGAGAAGATCGCCCCGAACGAGCAGGACCGGGAGAGGCTTGTTCGGGAGCGCATCGACGAGATCGACGGCGAGACACAACAGCTACTCGACGAGGAAGCGCCGCTGCGGCGCAGGCTTCGGACCGACGTCGCCGCAGGGCACCTCGACACGGCGGCCGAGGAAAAGCGAATGCGGGAGCTCACCGCCAAACGCGTCGCCCTCGACGACGACCGGAGGCGACTCATGCACAGCCTCGCCACGCCACCTGAGGCCGGGAACCCGCACGCCCACCTGCGTCACCGGCGCGTTCCGCTGCCGGCGAAACTCGACGGGCGGCGGCGAGTGCTGCAGATCTTCGCCGCCGTCAGCACGCCGCTCGTGCTCGTGACCATTGGCATGATGTTCCTGCCGTACGGAAAATCAGCCGTCGTCATCGGCGTCGTCGGGCTCATCGTGATCTCCGCCTTGGAGGCGATCGCACGCGGGAGGCTGCTGGCCTACGTCTCGACGGTGGCGATCGCGGTCGTGGTTTCCGCCGTCATCTTGACAGTGCTGCTCGGGTTGATTGCCGAGTGGCGACTGACCATCGCAGCCTTGCTCTTCGCCGCTGCCGGCATCGTGCTGATCTTCAACCTCAGCGAGCTCCGGCGCTCCTGACGGCCGCTTGCGTCAGCTGCTAGAACCTCGCGGATGGAGCGCGTCAACGGTGTCGTGCAGCACTACCCGTGGGGCGACCTCGATGCGATCCCTGAGCTGCTCGGCGTCGAGCCCGACGGCCGGCCCTGGGCCGAGCTCTGGCTGGGCACACACGCCAACGGACCGTCGACACTCGACGACGGTCGACCGCTCGCCGACGTCAGCGGACAGCTCCCCTTCCTGCTCAAGGTGCTCGCCGCGGGAAGGCCGTTGTCGCTGCAAGCCCATCCGAGCGCCAGATCGGGCGCGCCATGGGCACGCCCTCGGCCTCTACCCGGACCCGCATCCGAAGCCGGAGATGCTGTGCGCCGTCACCACCTTCGACGCGCTGTGCGGTGTCCGCGAGCCGGCGAGCACCGAGCGGCTTCTCCGTGAGATCGGCGCCGACGAGCTCGCCGACCTCCTCGCCGAGGCAGGCGTCGGCGTCACCATCGAGTCGCTGTATCGGGAGGACTTCGACATCGCCTCGACGATCAAGGCGTGCGCCGAGAGCGACCTGCCAGAAGCCCGCCTCGTCACCGACCTCGCTAGCCGAGTTCCCAGGTGAGTCGAGCCCAGTCGTCACGTTGCTCCTCAACCGGATCCTGTTGCAGCCCACCGAGGCGATCTTCCTCGGCCCGGGCAACCTCCACGCCTACCTCTCCGGCGTCGGCGTGGAGGTCATGGGAGCAAGCGACAACGTGGTCCGCGGCGGACTCACCGAGAAGCATGTCGACGTCGACGAGCTGCTTGCCATCTTCGACGCCACACCGCTCCCTGATCCGCTCGTCGATGTCACAGAGGTCGCTCCCGGAGCATTCCGCTACGAGACGACGGGCGTTCCCTTCCAGCTGTGGCGAATCGAGACCACAGCCGATCCGTCGCCGCATTCGGCGGCGACGGATGAGCTGCTGATCGTCACGGATGGCGGCGACGGAACGTGGCGTCGGGGCGACTCCGTGTTCCTCACCGAGGGTGAGTCGATCGGTCTACCCGCCGACAGCACCGTCTTCGTCGCCGGCACCCCGACGTAGCCCTCACGGCCGGAGCACGACGCGGCCGGGGATGCCTCCGCTCGACTTCGCCGTGAACGCTTCGCGTGCGTCGGCAAGCGAGTAGACGGCACCGACCTGGGGCTGCACTGTGCCGGCGTCGACGAGACGGGCGATCTCGGCGAGCTGCGATCCGCTCGGGTCACGGATGAAGAAGACCGTACGGATGTCATCGCGGTCCTCGGGCGGTGGCGAGGCGACGGAGATCAGCGCGCCACCGCTCTTGACGACCTTGCTCGACCTGGCGAGCACATCGCCGCCGATCGTGTCGAACACCACATCGACCTGCTCCACGCCGTCCTCCCAGCCGTCCTGCTCGACGTCGACGAAGTCGTCGGCGCCGAGATCACGGACCAGTGACTCCACCTTCGCCCGCCCCGTGCCGACGACGCGGACGCCCTTCGACTTGGCGAGCTGCACGGCGAGCGAGCCCACGGCGCCGGCCGCCCCGTGGATCATCACCGACTGACCTGGTCCGAGCTGACCGTGATCGAACAACGCCTGCCACGAGGTCAGCCCGGCCTGAGGGAGTGCGGCGGCGTGAACGTGGTCGACGCTCGTCGGCGCCAGGGCCACGTCGCGGGCCTCGATGGCGATCAACTCAGCAGCGGCGCCGTCGCGATATCCGTCGATGAGGCCGTACACCTCGTCGCCGACGGCGACACCGGCGGTGCCGTAGCCGACTCCGACGACGACGCCGGAGAATTCGTGGCCGGGAACAATGGGCGTGCGGTCGCGACCCGCACGGTCGGTGTACATGGGCCAGTACAGCTCGCTGGCCGTGAAGCCGCAGGCGTGCACCCTGACGAGCACGTCACCGACGGCCGGCTGCGGATCGGAGGCGTCCTCATAGACGAGGCCGTCGACGCCGACTGGTGCGGAAATGTGGATCGCTTTCATGGTCTCTTCCTCCAGTTGATTGGTTCGTTCTCTCCTTGCCTGTCTGACCCGTGAGGGAGGAGGAGTGTGACGAGCGCGGAGCAAATCACATCGACACCGCCGACCGGGCTTCGGTGGTACGCTCGGCCCCCCGGTGCGGCGGCTCCTACGCTGCTCACCGTGGCCGCCGACATCGAACCCCCCGCCCTCGCCCGTCTCGTCGATTTCGCTGAATATCCACGCACGCAGGACTGGAGCATGCGAGCTGCGCTCGTGCGCTACGCCCAACCTCAGCCCCAGCGCGTGAACGACCTGCTCGATGTCGTCCGGCGCGCGCAGTGGGCACTCGGTCAGCACACCGCGGTGCTTCAACGTGACGGGGTTGCGCTGTGGGAGGCGCTCAACAGCGACAGCGTCCCGAGCGACAAGGAACAAGCCAAGCTCGTCGCGCTCCTCCGTGTGGTCATGGAACTCGACCGCATCGGAGACGTCCTCGCCCGCTGGGCTGTGGACATCGCCGGCGACAGCCCCGACGCCGCTGTCGATGCGGCCGCCACAGAAGTGGGCGAGGGGCTCGACGCGCTCGGAGTTCCGCACGAGGAGCGACCGCCGCCGCGTCAGCGCGGCTGAGCTCGGCGCCGAAGGCGTGGCGCCTCGTCGAGCGTCGGCCGCGCGTCCGGTAGTGTCCGCGGCAACCACAGGGGGTGACAAATGGCTGTCCTCATGATCGGTGAAGTGCCGAACCTGACCGAGGAGATCTACAGCGGTTTGCTGGAACAGATGAAGCCCATCATCCGCGCCGCGAAGGGTTTCATCGCTCACTCTGGCGGGCCGAGTCCGAACGGTGGGTGGCGTGTCGTGGAGATGTGGGAGTCCGAAGCGGACGGCCAGTCATGGTTCGACGAGAACGTCAAGCCCAATCTCCCACCCGACATCGTTCCGGATCGCCGCTACTTCCCCCTGCACAGCGCGTTCACGGCGTAGCTCGACACCGCCTCGCGGTGCGTGCGGGTTTCGACGCCCGCGCCGTGCGGCACATGCTGAACTTGGGGGATGCGTCTCGAGCCGCTGTACCGAATGGTGTTTCACTACCCGCATGGATGGACCGTCGGCCTCGCCGCGGAAGGCACCGAGAGCCAGCACTTGTACCTCGCCGAGGGACGATGCGACGGGCGCGTCAGTGGCCAGATGCAGGGGGCGAACCATCCTCGTCGCCGGGGAGACGGTACGTTCTGTCCCGATTTCCACGGGGTGATCTCCACGATTGACGGCGCCACGGTGCTGTTCGACTGCGGTGGGTACGGTCGGGCTTACCCGCACGGTGCACGACAGATCGTCAGCTGGTTCACCCACGTGAGCGACGATCCTCGGTACCAGTGGTTGAACGATGTCGTGTGCGTCGGCACGGGCGAGGTACGTCCCGATCAACTGCTCATCGACGTCGCCGAACTGGTCTGGGAGCCGCCGGATCCACTCACTGACGGCGTCTGAGGATCAACGACTGGGCTGCTCGCTTGCGCGGGGTGGTTGGGCAGAATGGGGCTGTGGCAACGTGGGCGCAGTTCGAGGCTGAGGCCCCCGAGGTTGCGTCGGTCGCCACCAAGCTTTGGCCTGGTATCAGCGCGATTCACCGGGGAGAGCGAGTCGCCGATGGGCTGCCGCAGTTCGCGATCGCCTACCTGGCGACGGTCCGCGCCAGCGGCGGTCCGCGGCTGCACCCGTTCTGTCCGATCCTGGCCGATGGCCGCCTCTTCGCCGCGATCCCGAGATCGTCACCGAAGGGATGGGATCTACGACGAGACCCCGGTGTGTGATCCATGCGCTTCCTGGACCCGAGGACGACGAGCTGTGCATACGCGCCGTGGCCGTCGAGGTAACCGACGACGACACCACGAGGGCGGCCGTACGTGACGTTGTGGTGCAAACGGACGTGGGCGGGATGATCGAGACCGTGTCGAACGATCCCCTGTTCGAATTCGATCTGGAGCAAGTCGACGTCGCCCGATGGATCGACATCGGGTCAACCGGGGACCCACGCCACCCGTGGCCAGTGGCACGCAAACCAACCGCGGTGAGCCGACGACGACGCTCGCGTAGGTGGACCTGCGCCCCCCGGTATGAATCGCTCAGTACGTCAGGCTGGGGTACCAATCGGTGCCGCGGCCCTCCGGAGTGGTGTCGAGAACGAACCACAGCGGGTCGATCTCGACCGCGCCTCTCGGATCCTGACCGGGGTCGGCCATATCGCCGGTGATCTCGTCACTCCAGAAGTGGCGGACAACGCCGTCTCGACGAGTGAACACGTTGTAGGCCGGCATGTCGGCGTCCTCCGCCGACACGTAGTCCCGTGTGTAGTCGCCGTTGGTGTCGGAGTACACCGGCAGATCACTCCATCCCCTCGACGCCTTGGCGTCGATCAGTCGCTCGATCGGCGAGCGGGCGGTGAAGGCGATGGCGACACGCTGACGGATGTCGGCGATCTTGTGGTCCAGACCGCCCATCAGCGACGTGCACATGGGGCACGGCGCCTCACGCTGCGGACCGAACATGTAGCTATAAATGACCAACGTGTCGTGGTCACCGAACAAGTCGGTCAGGGACACGTCGGAGCCGTCCTCGGCCACGAACTGGTAACCATCGGGCACCTCGCCGCCGAGCGGCAGGTCACGACGAAGCGACGCGACCCGCTCGGCGTTTCGGCGCAGTTCGATCTCCTCGACGAGCAGCTCCTGTCGGGCACGTCGGTACTCGTCGGATTCGTTGGGATGGCGGATGGGGTTCGTCCTCGCGAGCTCGGTAGCGGGTGTCAGTGCAGTCATCGGGTCTCCTCGTGCTCCGTACTCTTCTGTGTCCATTCGTTCTGACACTCAAACCAACGGAAACTCATCGCCAGCGGATGTTCCAGCCGTGCGGCTTCCGCGTTGTGCGTCCGGAGTCAGGTGCCGGCGCCCGGTGGCAGCACGGCGACGTTCAACCAACGTCCGCCGGTCACCTGGCGGAGGGCGAACGTGTTGGCGAACGGGGATGACGCTCGGGTCTGCAGGTTCCCGGCGGCGTCGTACGTCTCCTTGGTGACGGTGCCTCGAGAATCGAGGCCAAGGCTCAGGCTGTCCTGCCTCCCGAAGGGGACCAGCAAGATCACGTTCACGTCATCGATCTGGTATCGCTCGATGACGGTCGTGCCGGTTGTCTCGGCGACTTGGATCCGATCCTGCATTTCCTCGAGCCGGTCGCCGTGGTCGACGGCCTCGAGGATCGTGGCGTCGGCGCGGAGCTGAGCCTGGTTTTCGAGCTCGAGGTTCTCGACCAGGTTCAAGACGAGTTCCTGGGCTCCTGGTCCGACGATCTCGTGGTTCCAGTCCGAGACGTCCTGCTCGACGGTGATGGTGGGGAACGACGCCGGGTCGATATCAAGGGGCACACGACCCAGTACGTCGGCCGCCCCAGGGACGACGACCTCACGAGCCGGAGCTCCGGCGGCGACGATGCCGATCCCGACGGCGCAGACCGCGGCCCCGATCACCCCCGTCCGAAGGACCGTGCGGGGGATGCGGGCGCCTGGCTCATCGCCGCTGGCGAGTCGGGTCGCGAAGCGGCCGATATGGTCCGCCGCCGACCGTGGTACGGGAGCCAGCCGGTCCAGGATCGGACGCGCCGCGCACACGAGGACCAGGCCGGCGAGCAGGGCGACCTTGGTGCCGAACTCATCGGTCTGGGGTGCCATCAGCAGCGTGCTCGCCACCGCGACGAGGAGGCCGAAAAGGACACGGCCAACACGCCCGGCGGGCACCGTCTTGGGGTCCGTGATCATGAAGAACATGAAGATCAGCACCTCTGGGGAGATGACGATCACTCGCCAGAAGTCGAATCCGCAGACAGGCGCGAACGACCAGCGCGCGGTCATGCAGTGTCCGCTCGCGGCGAGGAGACCGACACCGACCGCCAGGGAGATCCAGAACGTCACCGCAGCGGCGAGAAGGCGCAGGCGCGCGGTGATCAGCAATCCACCCGCGAGGATGACGATGTACGCCGCGGTCATCCATCCGTTCAGCGGAGCCCACCAGAAGTCGAGCGGCTCGACCCGCCCGCTACCGAGCACGATGAACGCGATGACGAGCCCGATGTTCGACGGGTTGAACAGGTGGGAGCCGCGATACCGGATGAGATATTTCGTCAGGAGGGAAAGGGCGGCGACCCCGGCGAACACATGCCACCCGTGGGTGCTCCACGGGTCGCTCGGAGGCGTCCCGGGAACACGAAGGATGAGCGCGACACCGCTGCCGGTCAGCATCGCGCTCGGCCGGCCACACGAACGACCGGCTCGTCCGGAAGGTCACTGCCACCTCGAGGACCGCGCAGGTCAGGATTGCCGCGAGAATCTGCGGGACGCTGACCTGGAAGCGCAACCCGAACTGCCCAAGGACATGGATCGTGATGATGACGGCAGCGACATGCAGTCGGGGATCGCGGGTGTTCGGCAGGACTACGGGGTAGGTACTCCCGCCGAGCGTGAGCGTCCGGTTGGTCACATCGCCCCCCGCAGCGGCATCATCGGTCGGCGGCAGTCTAGGACCGCGGCGGTCTCAGCGCACGCGCGACGAGCGGTGACTCTGTCGTGGCGTTTCGGGCGGTCAGCGGCGGCTGGTGAGGCTCGCGATCCCCATCGTCTCGATCGCCTCCGCCGAGCGTTGGAGACGTTCCGTGGGCATCGCCGCACCCGTGCCGTCCGCCAGACGGGTCATCATCTCGAAGTTGGCGGCGACGGCAGCCGCGTCGACCATGAACGCCTCGTCGGTCTCCGCTACGAGCGCGGCCCGAGCGGCGGCGAGTTCGACGTCGTCGGTGCCGCCGCACGCGCCCGCAAATCGCAGCAGGGCGTCGCCGTGCTCGAGGCCGACACCCGGACCGCCGTCGGCGACGGCTGCCAGATTGAGATGCTGACCGGTCTCTGCGCTGCTCCAACTGAGCATGCTGGCGTGGGCAGTCACTCAATAGAAGCAGTCGCGCAGCCTCGTCAGCCGTGCCGCCACGAGCTCCATCTGCGCGCGTGACAGCCCTCCCGGTCGGCGCGACCAATCAGGGTTCACCATCGCTGGCTCGGGCATGTACTGGGCGTCGGCCATGCGCCAGGTGTTGAACTGCTCGTCGGGGACCGCGGTGTAGGCCTGAACGACCGCCGCCACCTCATCGGCTGGTTCGGCGACCGGCACCCAGTTGAACTGTGCCTGCGCCAAACGCTCGGGGCGGCTTCCAGTCGGTCGCCCGCCGATCGGCGCGCTTAGCGGCGGCACCGGGACCCCGATGTTGCGACAGAAGTGGGCGACAGCAGCGACAGTCGACACGATCGCGCACAGCTCGACATACGGGAGCTCGCCCAGCTCGCCGGCGGCGGCGCGGTACACGTCGCCGGTCATGGTTCCTGCGTGACGGGCGAGACGGTAGGCGATGTCGTGAGCCGCAAGCGGCGCAACGAGCTCGTCGCCAAGCCGTCCGGTTGAGGTGATGCCGACCCACGGCGCAACCGGGTCGTCGTCGGCGATCGCCATCAGAGCAGTACCGGCGAGTTCGACTCGCTCTGCGCCGGACCACCAGCTGCCCGGGGTGGCGATGTGTTCCCATGCAAGCCGGTGCGCCTCGGCAAGGTCGTCGCGCATGACCACGCTCACGATCGTCGGCTCCCCTTCACGCGCCCTGACAGCTTGGGTCTCCGATCACAACGCTCGCCGGAGACGCAGCGATCATACAATCGGAGGGGTCGGATCGAGCGTGACGTGCGGCCTCTCCGAGCTGTCCGGAAGTCCTCCTCCTGCACGGGCAATTCGCACGCCCAAATGACGATCGGTGCGTCGGGCATTGGCTCACAGGTCGTCGTTCGGTACGGATGTTCGGGCACGTGTCGTGGTGTTAGTTTCCAAAAATCGGTGATGACACCTTTGGTGACACCGGCATTTCGCCACACGGGAGGTCAAGGATGACTCGCATTTCGCGCCCGCTTCTCGCTCTTGCGATGGTCGTTGCGGTGGCCGCAGGCCAGTCGGGCGTCGTCCCGTCTGCCGTGGCGACACCGCCCCCCGCCAACGCCGCACCGGGGGCCCCCGGGACCATGTCGCACTTCGACCTGGCTCGCAAGGACTGCGTCGGCACCGCCCGCAACTCCACGTCGAAGGTGTGGTTCACCGTCGCCGGTGGCGTGCTGTCCGATGTCTATTACCCGACGGTCGACACCACGAACATCGAGACGCTGCAGTACGTCGTCACCGACGGCTCGACGTTCACTGACTTGCAGACGCGCGACACCACGTACACCGTCGAGTCGTTGGACGACAGCGGCATGTCGTGCCGGGTGACCAGTGTCGCCAAGAACGGCAAGTACACGTTGGTCACGGACTACGTCACCGATTCCCGCCGCAACAGTGTGGCGATGGAGACCACGCTCAGGCCGGCGCATGGTGTCGAGAACCTCGCGATCTACGTCCGGATGGATGCGACCGTCAACGGCAACGGCGGCGGCGGTGACCCGGTGGGCCAGAACGCCGGCGCGGACGACGCGGTCATCGACTTCTCGACCGGCTCGCCGGTGCCCGTGTCGATCGATACCGAGACGGCGACCATCGCGGCCAACCGCGACTACGCCACGCCGGTCTACGCCGCGCTGCGCGCCGACCGGCCGTTCCTGGCCGCCTCGAGCGGATATGCGGGAACGGCGAGTGATGGCCTGGTACAGCTCGACACCGCCCGGCACCTGAGCGCCACGTACGCGACCGCCGCCGACGGCAACGTGGTGCAGATCGCCAAGGTGGATGCCCGGGCCAAGCACCCGTTCACGCTCGCCCTCGGGTTCGACACGGACCAGCGCGGAGCCGTCCACGAGGCTGGTCGCACCGCCTCGACGAAGTTCAAGGACTTGCGCAAGAGCTACACCAATGGCTGGGAGGACTACATCGACAGCCTCCGCCGGCCCGGCAACCCGCCGGGCCTGAACGGGCATGAGCGCGCCGAGGTCGAGCGGACGTACTACACATCGGCAGCGGTGTTGAAGGCCAGCGAGGACAAGACCTTCCCCGGCGCGATCGTCGCCTCCCTCGCCAGCCCGTGGGGTCAGGCGGTCGCGGCTGGTGATCCGGCGCTGACGTACTTCGGCTCCTACCGCGAGGTCTTCGCCCGCGACCTCTACGAGACGTTCACCGGCCTCCTCGCCGTCGGAGACACCGACACCGCCGAGGACACCGTCCGGTTCCTGTTCGAGCGTCAGCAACTTGCCGATGGTTCGTTCCCGCGCAACAGCCTCATCAACGGCAAGGTCGCGCCTGACTCGTTCGGCATCCAGCTCGACGAGGTCGCCTACCCGATCCTGATGGCTCGCACCATCGGACTCACGGATGCCAACTTCTACGCCAACGAGATCCGCCCGGCTGCGGACTTCCTCGTCGCCCACGGCCCGGCCTTCGGGTCCGAGCGGTGGGAGGAGCAGAGCGGCTGGTCACCATCGACGATCGCCGCCGAGATCGCCGGCCTCACCGCCGCAGGTGCCATCGCCGAGCTCAACGGCGACATGGTCAGGGCTCGGATCTACCGCGCGACGGCCGACCACTACCAGCGCTCGATCAAGGACTGGACGGTCACCACCAACGGCCCGCGCAGCGCCGACCCGTACTTCATTCGACTGTCCAAGAACGCCGATCCAGACTCGGAGTTCATCTACAACCTCGGCAACGGCGGGCCGGATGCCGATCAGCGCGCCGTCATCGATGCCGGTTTCCTGGAGCTGCCGCGGCTGGGGATCCTTCCCGTTGACGACCCCGATGTCGTCAACTCCCTCGACGTCGTCGATGACACCATTGCCGGGACCACCGCCAGTGGCGACGGGTTCTACCGCTACGGCACCATCACCCCCGGAACCGAGGATGGCTACGGCGACTGCAACGTGGGAGACGCCACGGACTGCACGGTGCAGGGCAAGCCGTGGGCGGGCGTCTGCGTGACGCAGGGGCAGACGCAGCCGCAGAACCGCGGCTCGGGTCATTTGTGGCCAGTGCTCTCCGCCGAGCGCGGCGAGCACCAGGTGGCCGACGGCGATCGCTCGGCGGCTGCCGAACTGCTGCTTGGGATGTCGCGCACCGGTTCCGGTGTCGGCCTCATTCCGGAGCAAGTCTGGGAGAACCCCGATCTGCCCGCGTCGCCGTTCGGCACAGCACCGGAGTGCGCGTCGATCGGTTTCCGCAACGGCGAGGCCGCCGGCAGCGCCTCTCCCCTGACGTGGTCGGCGGCGTCGTTCGTGCGGCTCACGCGGACGATCCGCGAAGGCGAGATCACCGAGCAGCCCGTCGACACCGTCGCCCGCTACATCGACCACACCCAAGGCGCCACCACCCTCACCCTGACGTCGCCCGCCGACGGCAGCCTCGTGAACGGCACCGCCACGGTCGCCGGCACCACTGCGCCGTTCGCCTGGGTCGACATCGACGCCGTCAACATCGACATCGACGGCGCCGCCATCGTGTCGACGACCACGGCTGGTGCGGATGGGTCGTTCAGCGTCGAGGTGCCGGTCCCACCGGGCGTCTCCACGTTGACCGTCACCGCCACTGCACCCGACGGCGGCACCGCCTTCGCCCAGCGCACCGTGGTCTTCGACGTGGTCCCCGGCACCCTGCTCTATGCAGCGGGCGACCCGGACGGAGACGACAACGGACCCGGGACGTACGACTACCCCACCTCCAACGACTTCGTCGACGGTGCCTACGACCTGCAGGCCTTCGAGGTCTACGACTCCGGACCCGACACCGTCACGTTCCGGGTGCAGACCCGTGATCTGACACCGACCTTCGGCAGTCCGCTGGGCGCCCAGCTCATCGACGTCTACCTCCGCGACCCCGCGGCAACGACGACGTCGACCGATGCATCGTTCCCCCAGCGCAACTACACCATCGACCCGGCGGCGGCATGGAGTCGCCTGATCGAGGTCCAGGGCTTCGGCCAACGCTTCATCGATGCCACAGGCGCCACGGTTGGCACGGTGGCGATCCGCGGAACCCAGGTCACGCGCTGGATCACCTTCACGGTGCCAAAGACCGCCCTGGGCGGCACACCCGGCACCGGATGGTCGTTTGCCGTGGTCCTCACCGGCCAGGACGGGTTCAGCCCCGACCAGGCACGTGGGTTCCAGCCGCTGTCCGAGGACTTCCAGTTCGGAGTCTGCACGCCTGAGGCCGTCGCGGCCGGCAACCCGATCTGCGACGTCGACCCCGGCACCGTCCCCAAGGCGATGGACATCCTCACGCCGGCCGGGACGACGCAGGCGGACGTCCTCAACCCGTTGGCCCTACCGGTCGTCATCCCGGCGGTGACGATCCCATAACCGGCAACCACCACACTCGGGCGGCCGAAGCGGCCGTTGATGGTAGCGTTCATCGCGTGCGGTGATCCGCGCCGTTGCCCCAGACCCCGGCGACCACAGCAGCTCGCTGATGGACGAGGAGGTGGTGGCGAGTGCGATCGGATCTTTTCTCATCAGTGGCGTCGACATCCACGGACGCGACACGATGGGCACGGCTCGTAGAGCACCATCGGGTGGGTATCGGTGCGGTGCTGCCCCTGGTGATCGGTTTGGCTGTCGTGGCCTTCGGGTTCGTTCAGTTGTACCAGGCGCACGTCGTGCTCGGGTTTGCGTTGGTCGTTACCGGATGCGCCTTCGGTCTGGGTGGCTTCCTCGCTGCCGGGCGGCGGCGAACGTAGCCGCCCGCCCACAGAGCGGTGACGTTATGCCCAGCTACCCCCGGTGGGGTGGAAAGCGGGTACGACGTCACCGCATGTGGCGCTCGGCCAGGAAGTTCATCACCAGCTGATTGAAATCCTCTGGACGTTCCAGCGGCACCAGGTGTGATGAACCGTCGCCTGTGATGAGCTCGAACCGGGCTCCGGGGATCCCTCCAGCTACTTCACGCGCGACCCACGGTGGCGTCAGGAGATCCTGCTCACCGACGATCACCAGGGTGGGTGCGTTGATGCGGCCGAGCCGATCGAGGGCGTCGAATTGCAGGTAGGCCTGAGCCTGGCGACCGTATGCCTCCGGATCGACAGGGTTCGGATTGGCTGCCAGCATTGCGATCGTCTCCTCGACCGCCTGCCGGTTGCGAAGGAAGGCGGAGGAGAACAGCCACGTGAACTGCTGAGCGCCGAACACGTCTCCGCTGGGGTCGTTGGTCTTGACCCAGTTCCAAATTGAGATCGGGTCGATGGCGTTCCGAGCGGGTGCACCGGCCGGACCTGCGAGCACCAGCCGATCAAGACGATCTGCATGCCGCTGCGCGAATTCCATCCCGATCATGCTTCCCATCGACAGGCCCAGCAGATGGGTGCGGTGGATGTCGAGTGCATCGAGCAGACCGGCGACATCGTCAGCCATGTCCGCGATGGTGTACGGGTGCTCGGCTCGGGAGCTGCGGCCGACATCGCGGTTGTCGAGGAGGACGACAGAGTACTGAGTGGAGAGAACGGGGACTTGTTGCAGCGTCCACAGCGACGAGTCGTATCCGATCCCCATCACCAGGACGAGTGGGGGGCCGTCTCCGTGAATCTCGTAGTACAGCTCCTGGTTGTTCGTGCGGACGGTTCCTGATCGTGGGACGTGCTTGATGTTCGCGGACATCGGTGCCTCCGTCGATGCGGCGGTTGCGCTGTTCATGAGTTCTCCTCGGGGTTGCCTCTTGGTGTGGGCTGGTCCCCTACCCGAGATGCGTGAGCAAGACTGTTACGGCGGTAACCCTCACGGTTACGTTCGGCGCCGGCTGACCCCGGACTCCGATCGGCCACGGATTCGGGAGACGTGCGATGAGCGATGGCGCTGGTCTTGGCATGGTCGAGCACGCCCGTGCCGCGGCAGCCCAGGGAGACTGGCAGCAGGCCTTCGACCTCGTCATGGAGGCGGACGCGGATGGTGTCTTGGCTGCTAGTGATCTACCGATGCTTGGTGAGGTGGCGTACGCGGCCGGCCATCTGGATGTGACCGTCGAGGCGTGGGAGCGCGCCCACGGGGCGTGCATCGAGGCCGGTGACCAGAACGCGGCCGCCGGTGCTGCCGTTCGTGTCGCGATGCACCTGCTCTTTGACACTGCCCTGATGGCACCGGTGCGCGGCTGGTTGGCACGAGCGGAGCGGCTGCTCGAAGATGAGGATGAGACGCCGGCGCACGCGTGGTTCGGGGTGGTCCGCGCCTACGAGCGGATGCTGACTGGCGACATGGCCGGCGCTCGGCATTGGGCTCGGCGTGCCGTTGAGGTGGGTTCGAGGTGTGACCCGGCGGCGTGCGCCATCGGACGAGTGGCAGAGGCCCGGCTGCTCATCCTCGACGGCGAAGTACAGAAAGGTCTGGCGTTGCTCGACGAGGCCGGGGTAGCGACGGTATCGGGGGACCTCGACCCGCTCTCGACAGGGGTCGTCTACTGCGAGCTCGTGTGCGCCCTGCAGGGCCTCGCCTTGTATGACGTGGCCGAGCAGTGGACCGAGGCGATGGAGCGGTGGTGCGAGACGAATGCCATCGGCAGCCTCCACGGGCGCTGCCGGGTGCATCGCGCCGAGATCCTCCGGCTGCGCGGATCTTGCAACGAGGCCGAGACTCAAGCACTCATCGCGTGCGAGGAGCTGCGGCCCTACTTGCGCCGGGAGCTGGGGTGGCCGCTGAACGAACTCGGGCGGATCCGACTTCACAAGAACGACATCGCCGGAGCTGAGCAAGCTCTGCTGGCCGCTCATCGCGCTGGGTGGGATCCCCAACCGGGTCTCGCGCTGGTGCGTCTCGCCCAAGGCGACGTGGCCACTGCGGCGGCCTCCATCCGAGACGCCCTCGAGCGCCCCTTGCGAGTGCCGTCGAAGGAGCGACCACCGAACACCGACCTGCAGCGGGCGCCGCTGCTGGAGGCACAGGTCGAGATCGAGATCGCGGTCGGCGACATCGGCCGCGCCCGATCTGCGGCCGACGAGCTGGACCTCATAGCCGCCCGATTCGAGAGCAAAGCGCTCGCCGCGAGCGTGGCCCTCGCTCGCGGAAGGGTTCGCCTCGCCGAGGGCGATGCGACGGGTGCGGAACAGTCGATATCCGAAGCGGTCCGACTGTGGAACGAAGTCGGCGCCCCGTACGAAGCGGCGCTCGCCCGCCTTGGACTCGCCGATGCCCACATCGCCAGCGGCAGCGAGCATCGGGCCGTCTTGGAGCGCCAAGCTGCCCGCACGATCCTCGAAGGGATCGAAGCCGCACCGACGGTTGACCCATCAATCGACGTTCCGCACCACGACGCACTCCACGAGCAGCCGGATGCGAGCATCAACGTCTTTCGTCGTGAGGGTGACTACTGGACGGTGACCTTCGACGAGCACACCATCCGCCTCCGCGACCTCAAGGGCATGCGATACCTCGCGCGGCTCCTCGCCGATCCGGGCCGGGAGTTCCACGTGCTGGATCTCGTCGCCGCCGAGACCGGCAGCGTTGCGCAGACCGGCAGCAGCCAGGTGGTCAGCCTGCCGCGTGCAGCGCTGGGCGATGCGGGCGAGATGCTCGACGCGCGAGCCAAGGACGCCTACCGCCGACGCCTCGCCGAGATCGACGACGACATCGAGGAGGCGCGCGCCACCGGGGACGGCGAGCGCGCCGCGCAGGCCGACACGGAACGCGACTTCCTCCTTCAAGAGCTCTCACGCGCTGTTGGTTTGGACGGTCGAGATCGACGAGCCGCATCCGCGTCCGAGCGCGCTCGAGTCGGCGTGACCCGCGGAGTTCGCCAGGCGATCACCCGGATCGCTGAGCACCATCCCGAGCTCGGCGGGCATCTCAGCCGTACCATCCGCACTGGCACGTATTGCGCCTACCTTCCGGACCCGCGCTCCCCGCCGAGTGGGGATTTTGACATCGACGAATTGGGTGCGCTCCACATTTGCTGTCAACACCGATGAGATCCAGTGAGTCGCATCGTCCACCCGTTGACCACACATACCGACGGCTCAGGCAAGGAGCGAACGCATGGGCAAACTCACGATCGCGACGTTCATGACCCTCGACGGGATCATGCAGGCACCCGGCGGTCCCGATGAGGATCGCGACGGCGGGTTCGAGCACGGGGGATGGAGCTTTCCCTACTTCAGCGAGGACATGGGCGACGTGATCAGCGAGCAGTTCGGCAACGCCGAGTGCTTTCTGCTCGGGCGCCGCACGTACGAGATCTTCGCTGCCAGCTGGCCCAACTTCCCCGACCAGGACGATCCGGTGGCATCCAAGCTCAACATCCTGCCGAAGTACGTCGTCTCGACAACCATGGAGAACGCCGACTGGCAGCCAACGACGATCATCCGCGGCGAGGTCCCTGCCGAGGTGGCCAAGCTCAAGGACCAGTACGACGGGGAGATCCAGGTCCACGGCAGCGCCGAGCTGGCCCAGACGCTGCACGCCCACGGCCTCATCGACGAGTACCGGCTGTTCATCGAGCCGATCGTGCTCGGCACCGGCAAGCGATTGTTCGAGCCTGGTGCGGCAACGAGCGCCCTGCGGCTCGTTGAAAGCAAGCCAATGGGAAAGGGAACCGTGCTGGCCATCTACCAGCCGGCGGGCAAACCGACGTACGGCGAGTTCCAAATGGAAGAAGGCTTCGGCCTCCCCGACTCCTGATACGGCGGCGGTCACGGTGCGCCGGGGTCGCCAGGTAATGAGTCGCTCGATCGCCTCGATCACACCGGCACGGGAGTGCCACGTGGTTCCCACTATCTGAGCCGGCCAGCGACACGCTCGAGGACGGCGGTGAGCGTGGCGAGCTCGCCGGGCTCGACGACGTCGAGGAAGGCGCTGCGCACGATGTCGATGTGGCCGGCGAAGACGCGTTGGCGTAGACGTTCCCCCTTGGGCGTGATGCGGGCGACGACGCCGCGCTCGTCGTCGGCGGACCGCTCGCGGGCGATCCAGCCACGCGACTCGAGCTGAGCGACCTGGTAGCTGAGTCCGCTGCGCGACACGATGAGGGCGTCGGCGAGTTGCGCCATGCGAATGCCGGATTCGCCCGCGATCGCGAGATTCATCAGGATCTCGAACTGCACCTGCGTCAGGTCCGCCTGCTCGCGCAGGTTCCTCTCGACTGCGCGCTGCAACAGCGTCGAGCTAGCGATGAGCGCCGCGTACGCGCGGAACTCCTCAGGCGAGATGCCGGCCGTCATCGCTCATTTCTAGCGAATCGGGTGGGGATCGTTCGAATTTGAGCTATCTTGAGAATGTAGTTCCAATTCGAATGATCTGGAGGACACCATGAGAATCGCCATCCTCGGAACCGGCCGCGTCGCCCAGACCCTCGCCGAAGGCCTTCTGCGCGCGGGTCACGACGTCGTCCTCGGCTCGCGCGAGCCGGAAAACCGCACTGGGCTCCCCGCCTCCGTCGCCCACTCGGCGGATGCCGTGCTCGGCGCCGATGTGGTGCTCAATGCAGTGCAGGGCGTCGACACGCTCCCGATGCTCACCTCGATCGGCGCCGACCGTCTCGACGGCACGGTGCTCTGGGACCTCGCCAACGCATCCAATCCTGACTTCTCGCTGGCGATCCCGGATGACAGCCTCGGCCGCCGCATCCAGGAGGCCTTTCCAGGGGTCAAGGTCGTGAAGGCGGCCAACAACGTCGCCGCGGTGGTGATCGCCGACCCGAGCACGCTGCCCGCTCCGACGACGCTGTTCCTCTCCGGCGACGACACGGGTGCGAAGGAGGTCATCTCCAGCCTGCTGGTCGACCTCGGCTGGACCCGCGAGAGCCTGTTCGACCTGGGCGGCATCGCCAACGTGTACGGGCAGGAGCACTACCTCGCGCTCTTCGGATCGATCCTGCAGAAGCTCGACACGCCCTACTTCAACATCGCGATCGTCCAGCGCCGCCTAGCGAGACGCCGTCGGCGCCCATCGCCTCCCGCCACGCAGACCACACGTCACATAACGCCTCACCCCGCGGGTGAAATCCCGACATCGATCAGGCTGCTTCTAGGGTCCGTAGGATGAGGCCCGTGCCGAGCGTCTATGAGGCAGCCGGCGGCTACGAAGAGCTTTTCGCCTGGCTGAGGCTTGGCATCAGCGCGTGATCGCTGATGACGTCGTGGGTCACGCATTCAGCCACGGGTTCCATCCGCACCACACCGAGCGACTCGCCGCCTATTGGTCCGAGACGCTCGGCGGACCCGCCATGTTCAGCGGGCAGTACGGCGATGAGACGTCCGTCGTGCGGATACACAGCGGCAACGGTCCTCACGAGGAGATGGACCAAGCGCGCCATCGAATGTTTCGACCTTGCGATGGATGACGTCGGCATCGCCGCCGACGACGAACTTCGACAGGCATTACACGATTACTTCGCGTGGGCCACCACAACGACGATGGCGCGCTACCACGAGTCGCCTGACGCTGTTCCCGACGGCCTCCCCCTGCCGCAGTGGACTTGGACCGGCCTCTGCGATGGAGGCCACTGACCGACGCCGGCGGCTCTCGCCGGAGGTCATCTCGCCGACCGCAGAATCGAGCCGAGATCGGCGATTGGCCCGAGGTGTGACAGCTTGTCGGGGTTGACGATCGAGTCGATGCTCGCGATCTGACCGCCGGCGAAATCGAATGCCAGCACGCCGATCAGGCGCTGCTGTGCGTCGAGAAAGAGCGCTCCAGGACCGCCGTTGACCTCGACGGGACGGAACGATACGCCCGGAAGCGGCCGCGACCCGGCCGACCCAGTTGATCACCGCGTCGCGACACGGTGCCGCCCGCGCAGCGAACGGGCGAGCGCCGGAACCTTGCCACCGCCGTCGGCGGTCAGCTGCACGTCGTGAGCGAGCAGTGCCTCGAGCCCGGCGAGATCGCCGTGCTCGGCGGCCGCTAAGAACCGTCGCGCCAGTTCGTCGTGATGCTCCTGCGTCGTTTGGAACCGAGGCCGGCGCTCATCAACATGGCGTCGGGCGCGGGCAGCGAGCTGGCGGACGTTGTCCTCACTCTTGCCGACGATCGTCGCGATCTCCGGATACCCGTAGTCGAACACGTCGTGAAGCAGCAGCACGGCTCGCTGCTCAGGCGAGAGGCTCTCCAGCAGCACCAGCATTGCCAGCGACAGCGAATCGGCCGTCTCCGCGTGCCGGGCCGGATCATCATGGCCACCCGTGATGATCGGCTCTGGGAGCCACTCGCCGACGTAGCGCTCGCGGCGGGCGCGCGCGGACCGCAGCTCGTTGATCGCCAGCCGCGTGGTGACGGTGGCGAGGAACGCCCGTGGCGATGCGATCTGCTCGCCTGCCTCAAGCGCCCGATGAACCCGCAGCAGCGCCTCCTGGACGATGTCCTCGGCCTCGGAGACGCTGCCGAGCATCCGGTAGGCGATCGCGAACGAGACGGGCCGTAGCTCCTCGAGCAGCCGCTCGTACCACTCACGCCGCAAATCCCTCCCGCCAGGTCGGATGCGCCGGGTGCCAGGCGAGCTCCCGCTTGGCCTTCTCGTTCGAGGCGCCGCGGATGTCTGTCATGAACACCGCTCCGGTCTCACCGGCGAACATCCGCCCGACGAAGCGGGGAACGTGCATCGGCTTCTTGGCTCCCAGCGTCTGCGCCAACGCTGGCAGCCATTCCGCCACGGGCGCCGGATCGTCGTCCACGACGTTGTAGATACCACTCCTGCCGTGGTCGACTGCGGCGACCGTCGCCTCGGCGGCGTCGGCGATGTGGATGAACGACCACACCCCGCCGCCGTCGCCGACGAGCGGGAACTTGCGCTGCCGGACCATCTCGAACTGCTCGCCGCCCGCAGACAACGACGTGTCCGGACCGTAGAAGGCGCCGTAGCGCAGCACGATCCCCTCCGTCCACTGGGCACCGAGCACCGCCTCCTCCAGATGACGGATCGCGGCCATGCTCTCGCGGATCTCGCGGGGGGCGATGGATCGAACGGGTCGTCCTCGGTCTTCACTGCACCACCGGCACGTGCGTAGAAGCCGTACACCGCGCTCTGCGCCACGAACCGTCGCACCCCGACCGCGCGCCCCGCCGACAGCAGATGATCGGTGCCCTCCGTCCGCAGCCGGTTGGTGAGCGCGAAATCACGATCGAAGTGGCGCATGTCGATCGACCCGATTGCGGTGATCTGATTCACGATCACCTCCGGGTTCGCCCGGCCTACCGCCTCGGCGACCTGATCGGGATCGAGGGCATCAGCCACCGTGGGTGTCGCTCCGAGCTCACGGACCAGATCCCGGTTGGATTCCTTGCTGGTCATTCCCACAACCTCATGTCCCGCGGCCACGAGCCGCGGCACGAGCTGCTTTCCAATCGCTCCCGTCGCGCCTGCAACAAACACTTTCATCATCGACTCCTTCATCGAGGGGTTTGCCTTCACCCAATACGACAAGACAGGAACCGAATCTGTGACACCTCCATGCGTTCGGGCACGGCCGGCGGCCCGTCCTCAGCTCACCGCTTTCTTCACGAGCGCTGCGATCGTTGTCTCGGCGGCAGGTGTCAACTCTTTCAGAGCGAACGACGTCGGCCACATGGCGCCTTCGTCGAGGTTCGCTGCGTCATTGAAGCCGAGCGTCGCATACCTCGCCTTGAACTTGTCGGCATTCTGGAAGAAGCAGACAACCTTGCCGTCCTTGGCGTACGCGGGCATGCCGTACCAGGTCTTCGGCTCGAGGTCTGGCGCGTTGGCCGTGATGATCTCATGGAGCCGCGTAGCCATGGTGCGATCCGCACCCTGCATCTCGGCGATCTTCGCCAGGAGGTCGCTCTCCCGCGCGCCTTGCCCGAACGGCGGCCGCGGCGGGCTTCCGCCTTCAGCTCTTGAGAGCGCTCCTTCATCGCCGCTCGTTCTTCCGCCGTGAATCCCTGGGATTTCTTGCTGCTCGCCGTGGACTTGGCCATGGTCACTCCTGAAGTCGTGCGTGGTCGATACTGTCAAAATGACAGTATCACTCTCAATTCGAGAGTGCTAGTATCACTCTAGTGTCGAGCACTGTCAAGGGGAACCCTCCCAATAGTGGACGCAGCCAGGCTCGTACCCGGCTCGCCCGCCGAGCGGTGGTCGAAGCGGCCCGGGTGCTCTTCCTCGAACGCGGGTACACGGCGACGACCATCGACGCCATCAGCGACCGCTCCGACGTGCCAACAGCGACCGTGTACCGACTGTTCTCATCGAAGCTCGGAATCCTCAAGGCCCTGCTCGACATGTCCATCGCCGGCGATGACCAGGCGCTGCCGTTGCACGAGCGGCCGCAGGTGGCCTCGCTCCTCGCCGCACCTGACCCCGACGAGCTCCTTGCCGGTTTCGTCGGCATCAGCGTCGCAATCAATGCGAGGAGCAGCGATGTCTACCGCATCCTCTCGAGCGCGTCGGGCTCGGATCCTGCGGCCGCCGAGCTGCTCGCCGACCTCCAGCGCCAGCGAGACGTCGGGCAGGGACAGTTCGCACGCTCGCTTGCGAACACACGAGCACTCCGGCCAGGCCTGCGCGAACGCGACGCGGCCGACCTCATCCACACGCTCATGTCTCCCGAGCTCTACCGGCTGCTCGTCATCGACCGAGACTGGTCGACGAAGCGCTACGAACAGTGGCTCGCAACAGCCCTGACGGACCAGCTGATCTCCCCCACTGCCGAGAAACCCGAGCAGCGCTGAGGTGACGGCGCCCATCACCGACGCGCACGCACCTGTTCGTTCAGGGTACGAAGCGCGGTGACAAGCGTCCGACGAGTCGCCGCCGGAAGCGGCGCGAGGAGTTCGTCTTCGCGGCGGTGGATCTCGAGCTGGATCGCCGTCATGACCCGTCGCCCCGCCGCAGTGACGGCGAGGACGTTCGCCCTTCTGTCGCTGCCCGGGTGCCGCGTCAGCAGCCCCGCACGCTCCAAGTCGTCCAGATCGCCGACGATGCGGTTCTTGCTGTAACCGAGGGCGTTGGCGACCTCCGCCTGGTTCAGGCCTGGACGGCGATCGACGACCGAGAGTATGGCGTACTGCCACATCGAGCGATCGTGGCGGGCGGCGGCTGCCTCTTCGACCCGGCGGAGCTCGCGGCTCACCGGCATTATCAGTGCGAGTAGGTCAACGCGGTGCTCTCCCACGTGCCCAATCTAGACGGATTTTCATCACACTGTTGTGATGATCACCAGTATGGTGATCAAATGGCGCAGCATGACCACCAACCACGTCCACATGCACCGCGAGTCGCTCGGCGTCGCCTCGGGGTACATAGCTCGCGTCACCGACGCCGACCTGGATCGGTCGACACCCTGCTCGGAGTGGAACCTGCGGCAGCTGCTGGAGCACATGATCGGACAACATGAGGGCTTCACCGAGGTCGTGCGAACAGGCGCCGCGGCGGCCTCTGCGTACCGCCCCCTGCCGTTCAGCCCGACATCGTGGCAGACGTCCGTCGATGACCTCGTCGCCGCGTTCGGCGACGCTGACCTCGACGCGAAGGTCGTCGAGGTCGAACTGCACCCGACGCAGCCGTTGCCGATCGCCGTGCTCGTCCAGGCCCAGTTCCTCGACACCGTCGTCCACACGTGGGACGTCGCCGCCGCGCTCGGCGAGTCCTACACCCCGCCATCGGACGTAGTAGATGCCGTACTGCAGATCGCCGAGCCGATCCCCGACGACGAGCGGCGCGAGAAGCCAGGCTCGGCCTTCGCCCGCGCGCTCCGCACCGACGGCACACGTGGGAGCGGACACTCGCCATGCTGGGCCGCGACGCCGGTTGGACCCCGCCTACTGTCAACGTCGAACCGTGAGGTAGGCGGACCGGCGGGCTCTCGGGAGTTCGATCGCCAGTCCGCGATCACGCGTCGTGAACTCTGCTAGTGAAGTGCCGTGAGGATCGCGATCTCAACCGGGGGCGGCGACGCTCCGGGTCTGAACGCGGTCATTCGGGCGGCGACACTGTCCGCCGCCCGCCGCGGCTGGGAGACGATCGGCATTCGGGACAGCTTCAACGGGCTGATGTTTCCCGAGCAGTACCCGACGGGCGGAACGGTCGAGCTGACGAGAGATTTGGTGCGCGGTATCGGCCACCTCGGTGGAACGATCCTGGGCAGCACGAACCGGGGCAACCCAACGGCGTTCCCGATCAAGCAGGACGACGGCACCTGGACCACCGTCGACCGCACCGACGAACTTGTCGGCTTGTTCCGCGATGCCGGCATCGAGGCGTTGATCACTATTGGCGGGGATGGCTCACTGGCCATCGCGCGAAGGCTGTCGGACGCAGGGATGCGAGTCATCGGCGTCCCGAAGACGATCGACAATGACCTCGACAAGACCGACGCGACGTTCGGTTTCGATACTGCCGTCGAAGTTGCGACCGAGAGCATCGACCGCCTGTTCACAACGGCGACGTCACACAGCCGGGTGTTCGTCGTTGAGGTCATGGGCCGCTACGCCGGTTGGATCGCGCTCAACTCGGGTGTCGCGGCCGGCGCCCACGCGATCTTGATCCCCGAGATCCCGTTCGTTCTCGAGCCGGTCGCTGAGATGATCGAACGCCGCGAGTTGCGCGGTGCGCGGTTCGCCATCGTGATCGTGGCCGAAGGCGCGAAACCAAGAGACGGTGACCGCTCCATCCTCGGCAAGGCCCACGACCAGGCCGAGCGCTTAGGAGGCATTGGCAGCCAGGTCGCCGCCGAGCTCGAGCGCCTCACCGGCAAGGAGGCCCGCACAGTTGTTCTCGGGCACTTGCTGCGCGGAGGCACGCCGACCTCACTCGATCGCCTGCTCGGAACGCGATTCGGTGCGGCTGCGGTTCGCGGCCTCGAGGAAGGTCACCGTGGTGTCATGGTCGCCCTCGAGCCACCCCACGTGAACTTCGTCCCGCTCGTGTCGGCCATCAACAAGATGCGCACCGTGCCGATCGATTGCGACACGATCGTGACGGCGCGGGATCTCGGCATCTGCTTCGGCGACTGACGCGAGGCTGCGCTCCCGCCTCCCGGGGGCGGCCACGCTGCGACCGTTGCGACGTCGGCGGAGGGGTGCAAGAGTGTTCGGGGACGGGGTTCACGCAAAGGGGAAAAGCAATGCGTCGATCGCTTGGTCATTTCACTGGTCGCGGCGGTCCTCGCCGCATTGTGCGCGGGGCCCATGACCGCGTCGGCCGCACCGGGCGCCGGTAGCGGTCCGGATCGGCTGGACGCCTACACCGCAGTGGTCCAGGCCGCCGAGCTACCCACGATCGCCGAGCAGGGCATCGACGTGAGCGGCCAGCGACCGGTCGCGAACGGCATCGAGCTCGACATGGTCCTCGACCAGGCCCAGGCCGACCGGCTTCGGGGCCACGGGAGTCGACGCTGAAGCTGACCCGGGTCAAGGGCGGCAAGACCGTCCGGGAGTTCGCGGCCGAGCAGGCCGCCGGCGGCTTCACCGTCTGGCGCTCGTACGACGAGCCCGGCGGCATCCGCGACCAGCTCTACGCCGCGGCCCGCAACAACCCGCAGCTGGTGAAGCTCGAGGTCCTCGGCCACACCGGCCAGGGTCGCGAGATCATCGCGGTCAAGCTGACCCAGGGCGCTCGAGGCACACCGGACGGTACGCGTCCGGCCGTCCTCTACAGCGCCACCCAGCACGCGCGTGAATGGATCTCCACCGAGGTCAACCGGCGGCTGATGAACCACTACATCGACCGGTGGCGGGCCAACGACCGTGAAGTCCGCAAGCTGCTGCAGACGACCGAGCTCTGGTTCATCCTCGTGGCCAACCCCGACGGCTACCAGTACACGTTCGACCACGAGCGGCTGTGGCGGAAGAACCTCCGCGACAACAACGGAGACGGACAGACCCAGGTCGGCGACGGCGTCGACCCCAACCGCAACTTCCCCAACCACTGGGGCTACGACGAGGAGGGGTCGTCGTCCATCCAGTCCAGCGACACCTACCGGGGCCCGGCGCCGATGTCGGAGCCGGAGACCCAGGCGATGGTCGGCCTGCTCGACCGGATCGGGTTCGCGTTCCAGGTCAACTACCACTCCAACGGCCAGTGGCTGCTCTACGCCGAGGGCTGGCAGACCAGCACCCCCACCGCGGACGACCCGATCTACTACGCCATGTCCGGCAACCTGGACGACCCGGCGATCGACGAGTTCCACCCGGGCCTGAGCTCGGACGTCCTCTACGTCACCAACGGTGAGACCACCGACTACGCGCACGCCGTGACCGGCGCACTGGCGTGGACGCCGGAGCTCTCCGAGGGGTGCGACGGATGTGGCTTCGTCTTCCCCGACGACGACGCGCTGGTGCAGGCAGAGTTCGAGCGCAACCTGCCGTTCGCCAGGTCGGTGGCCGACTCGGCGGTCGACCCCGCCAACCCGAAGACGGTCACGGGGATCACGACCAAGCCGTTCTACGTCGACAGCGACGACCCCTACAAGAGCAGCAACCCGGGCGTCCAGCTGAGCTTCGCCAGCGTCGTACGGCGACCCGCAGCCGGTCGCCGTGATCGCCAAGCGGAGCCTCGGGGCCGTCGACGGTGAAGTACCGCATCAACGGCGGCGCGGCGCAGTCGGCACCCACGTCCGAGTGGGACGGCGGGTCGAGGTACAACCCGGCGTCGGTCTACTACCACCAGATGCGCGGCGTGGTGACCGGCACCGACCCCGGCGACTCGGTCGAGGTCTGGTTCGAGGGTGGCGGCCAGCGCAGTGACTCGTTCACCTACCAGGCCGTCTCCGAGAGCGGCAACCGCGTGCTCGTCGTGGCGGCCGAGGACTACACCGGCGCCTCGCCGGTGCAGACGGCGGGCCCGCACTTCGTCGACACGTACACCGACGCCCTGGCCGCCAACGGCCAGCAGGCCGACGTCTACGACATCGACGCCGCCGGGCGGATCGCCCCGGACGCCCTCGGAGTGCTCAGCCACTACGACGCGGTCATCTGGGAGACGGGCAACGACCTGGTCACCCGCACCGCCGGCCGCGGCGGCGGCAACGCCGACCGGCTGGCACTCGACGAGCTGCTGGAGTTCCGCTCGTACATGAACGAGGGCGGCAAGGTGCTGCTCGCAGGCGACTCCGCCGGCCAGCAGTACACCATGGCGCAGCTCTACGACCCCAAGGGCGAGATCGCCTGCAACCCGCCTCCCGCGGGTACGGACCCGCGGCGCTGCCTGCCCTTGTTCGGCTCGTTCGGCGGTGGCGACACCACCAACGACGTGCTGCAGTACTACCTGGGTGGCTACGTTGCCGTGGCCAACGACGGTCACGTCGACGGCGCCGCGTTCGACTCGGTGGGCGTCGCCGACCCGTTCACGGGCCTCGCGTGGGGTCTCGACGATCCCATCTTCGCCGGTAACACGATCCGGAGGTCGTCGTTCCTTGCGACGAGCGGCATCCTGCCGGTCGACCAGTTCGAGCAGTTCGACAGCTGGGCCGCGGCGCGGTACGACAAGCCGGGCGGCCCGTTCGACCCGCACACCGGAACCCAGTACGTCTACTCGCAGATCGCCGACGTCTCCTACAAGCGGCTGACCCGCGAGATCGCCGTGCCGGCGGGTGGCGGGTCGATGACGTTCTGGACGTCGTACGACACCGAACCAGCGTGGGACCACCTGTTCGTCGAGGCGCGTACTCCCGGCGGTGACGACTGGACGACGCTGCCGGACGCCAACGGGCACACGACGACGGAGACCGGCCAGAGCTGCCCCGCGGGCTGGGTCACGCCTGCACCCGCAGCTCGCCCACTACCAGACGTTGGACGGCGTCGACGCCTGCACCGCGACCGGCACCACCGGCGCCTGGAACGCGGCGAGCGGCAACTCGGCGGGTTGGCAGGAGTGGAGCATCGACCTCTCGGCGTACGCCGGCGAGAGCGTCGAGATCTCCATCGCCTACGCCAGCGACTGGGCGTCGCAGGGCATCGGCGTCTTCGTCGACGACATCACGCTCCCCGACGGCACCAGCACCTCGTTCGAGACCGGCCTGGACGGCTGGGCGATCACCGGGCCGCCCGCGGGCAGCGCACCCAACGTCAACAACTTCATCCGAACCGACGCATCGGGCTTCCCGGTCGGCAACGCGATCTCCACGCCGCACTCGCTGCTGCTGGGGTTCGGACTGGAGGGCGTCTCGACCGAGGCCGAACGCAACGCCGTGATGGGCCGGGCGCTCGACCACCTGCT
Source organism: uncultured Acidimicrobiia bacterium (assembly GCA_963830025.1). Taxonomy (GTDB): domain Bacteria; phylum Actinomycetota; class Acidimicrobiia; order Acidimicrobiales; family Ilumatobacteraceae; genus CAWHLC01. The sequence goes on along the minus strand of CAWHLC010000012.1, from coordinate 119,910 downwards.
GGAGTAGCAGGAGTCAGACAAGGTTGCCTGGCGCGCGGTGACGAGCTCAGCGTTGCTCGCGCGCCTTGCGCTCGCGACTGAACTCCCACCAGGGACGCGCCGGTCCGCCGTCGACGTACGACACGGCCGCCACGAAGGTGTCGAGCAGGCAGGGGTCGTGGTTGCGCCCGTCGATCTCGCAGAGGCGGTCGAACAGCTCGTGTGGGTCTCGGTCTCGCAGGTCGGCGGGCGTCACGATGTCGAGCCGCTCGAGCATGCGCGCGACTGCGGGGCCTACGTTCGGGATCGCAGTGAGTGAATTGGTCATGCCGCCATTTTCGATGATGAGGCCGAAGAGGTCTTGTCGAAATCGGACATCCCTCGACTGCGAGGCCGGGAGGGCGAGGATCTCGCATGTCGGTCGACGACATCAGTCCGTTCCACCTGGCGCATTCCCGAGGGCGAGCTGAACGACCTTCGCGCGCGCTTGCGAGCGACTCGGTGGCCGGAACCGACTACGGATGCGACGCAGGGCGTCGCGCTTCAAGAGGTGCAGGCGCTCTGTGCGTACTGGGTGGACGGTTACGACTGGCGAATGGTCGAGGCGCAGCTGAACAGGATCGGGCAGTTCCGAACGAGGATCGACGGGCTCGGCATCCACTTCCTGCATGCCGGTCGAGCGATCGCGACGGCGCTCCCCTCATCCTCACGCACGGCTGGCCGGGCTCGGTGATCGAGTTCCTCGGCGTGATCGGACCGTTGAACGAGGCAGGCTTCCACTGTCGTCGCCTTGCCGGCTTCGGGTGGAGCGACAAGCCAACTGAGGTCGGTTGGGGCGTCGAGAGGATTCGCGAGCGTGGGCGACGCTGATATGGCGCGTCTGGGATATGACAGCTACGGAGCTGAGGGCAGCGATTGGGGTACCAGCGTGACCGCCGAGCCTTGGACAGGTGGATGCCGCACACATTCTTGGCATCCACCTCAGCTCCTACACTGCGCCCCACCCGACCCGGCCACGCTCAGCTGCCTCACCGAACGCGAGCAAGACGCACTCGATGCAACCGCGCGTGGCGGCGCGCAGGACTCCGGCTACTCGAACCGTGCATCGCACCCGCCCCCAAACGATCGGCTACGCCTTGACCGACTCGCCCGCCGGTCTCGCCGCCTGGATCACCCCGAGAAGGTGATGAGCTGGACCCGATCCGCGCAGCGAGCTGTCACCGGACACGATCCTCGACAATCTCATGCCTCTATTGGCTCCCCCGCACCGGGGCTTCGAGCGCCCGGTTGTACTGGGAGAGCCTCGGGGACGTCACCCGCTGGCTCGAAGGGCTCGAACCGGGTGACCACGTCCCAGCTGCGCCGGCCGGATGCACCGTTTTCCCCTACGAGCTACAACGTCCCTCGAGACGATGGGCCGAGCAGCGCTTCGGCAACATCGTCTACTGGAACGAACCCGACCGCAGCGGGCACTTCGCCGCTTGGGAGCAGCCCGCCGTCTTCGTCGACGAGGTCACCCGGTTCTTCGCGCTGGTCCAGTAGCGGCGCGCCGTCGAGTACGCAGATGCCCGTCGATCTCGCCAAGGAGCGGTCTGTGGAATTGACATCGTCGGTTCCCGACGGTCAGAGTGCTCATATCGGGAGGGAGCCATCATGAAGTCGCCATGGAAGTCGTCCGCGTCCCTCGAGCCGGAGCGGGAATACGTGGTGATCTGCGTCCAGCATCCCGCCGAAGCCTTCGTTCTACTGGCGCCTGTTTCGCGGCGCCAGTGCCGTTCGCAAGCAATTGGGAGTCACCGATGGTGTGATCGGCTTCTCGCTGCTCGCTCGACCGCTTCGCAAGCAGTACGCCACCTTGTCGGTATGGAGCGGCGAAGACGCCCTGGCGAGGTTCGCGGGCGCCGAGCCTCACGCGGCGTTGATGACCAAGCTCACCGCGGAGATGGGGCCGACGAAGTTCGTGCGATGGACGATACGGGGGACCGATGGTCGTCCGTCGTGGGACGACGCGCTGCAACGCCTGAGCTGATCCCACCCAATCACCGGCGCTTCGAGCGTTCGAGGACGGTCAGCAGGATGAGCACGATGAGCGACGCGACGGTGAAGATCGCGACGTTGGTGGCCGCCGAGTGCTGATCGGGCGAGAACAGCAGGCGCTGGCCGGCGGCGACGGCGAACAGCCCGAACAAGTACACCCAGAGCGGAGCGAACCCGTGCCGTCGCCTGTCCACGCCCACCAGTCTGTCCGCCAGTGGGATTTCCGACGAAAGACCGACGCGGTGCGACCAGCGGCCTAAGCCACGGCGCCGCACCGCCTCCGCTGCGACGTTCGTGCCGCTGCGCCGTTTGGGCAGACTGGGTGGCGGCAAGGGAGGTTCCCATGAAGGAAGCGGGAGTGAGACCGCCGCGAATTCCGCCGACCGCGGTGGTGAAGCGGGCGCTGGCGGTGCGGTCGCGGTTGCGACGCATGGCCGACGCAATGATTCCGCCGCAGGGCATCACCGCCGAGCGCACGTTCCTGATCGCCGAGATCAAGATGCTCGGCGTGATCTGCGAGCTGCGAATCCCCGAGGCGATCGACGAGGGAGCGACCACGGCTGACGCGATTGCCGAGCGTGTCGGAGCTCGTGCGGATGCCACCGAGCGGGTGCTGCGCTTCGTTGCTTCGCGGGGCTGGTTGAACCGCAAACGTGACGGCCGCTACGCGCTGAACGCCCGCTCTCGGGCGCTTCGTGCCAGTGACCCCCAGTCGCTGCGCGACTGGGTGTTGTTCATGGCGGCCGATTGGCACTGGGAGATCTGGAACCGGGCGATCGACGCGGTGCGCGACGGTGAATCTCCGGCCACCGCCGCCCACGGCAAGCCGTTCTTCGACTGGATACACGAGGACCGTCCCGACGCTGGCCTCCTCTTCGATGGGGCGATGCGGTCGCTGTCGTCGGTCGCCGGTCCGCTGGTCGTGAAGGCGGTCGAGCTCGACGGCGTGGCGAGTATCTGCGACGTCGGTGGAGGGACTGGACGACTGTTGCGCGCCCTGCTCGACGCTGCGCCGACGACGCGAGGCACGGTGTTCGACCTCCCCGATGTTGTCTCCGGGGCTGCGGAGGTCCTCGGCGATGTCGACTCGACGCGATGGGGCACCGTGGGTGGCAGCTTCTTCGAACCCGGAGCGATCCCGGGCGGGCACGACCGCTACCTGATGCAGGCGATCATGCACGATTGGGGCGACGACAAGGCCGGGATCATCCTTGGCAACGTCCGTGCGGCGATGTCACCCGACAGTCGCCTGTGGGTCGTCGACAGCATCCTCGACCCGAACGAGCACGACGACATGAGCAAGGCCGTCGACCTGCTCATGCTCACCGTGACCGAAGGCGGGCGGGAACGCACACAGGACGAGTGGGAACGGCTGTTCGCGGCGAACGGTTTCCGCATCGAATCCCAAACGCAGCTCCCTCTGCTCATCTGGGTCTTCACGCTCGCACCCAACTAAGCCGCCCGCTCAATGTCCCGCTAGTTCACGATGCGGGAGTGACGCCGTTCAGGCTTGCTCGGCGTAGCGGGCGAATGCCTCTGCTGGGGCCCACCGGCTGTAGGTGGGCGACTGTGGCCAGCCCTCGGGCGAGTCCTGCCACTCCTCTTGGCGTCCGTAGGGGAGGAGGTCGATCAGGGCGAAGATGTGACTGAGCTGCTCGGTGCCACGGCCCTGGGTGTTGTACGTCCGGTACACGGTGTCGCCGACGCGAAGGAAGACGTTCACCTGGAAACCGCCGCCTGGCGGCGCGCCCATGTCGGCGCCGAAGGAGCTGTGCGCCGTGGAGTACCAGGTCATCTTGTTGCCGACCCGCGCCTTGTACGCCAGCGCCTCGTCGATCGGGCCCTGGGTCACGATCACGAAGCGCGCGTCGTAGCTGTCGAGGAACTCGAGCCGGGTGAACTGGCTGGTGAACCCGGTGCAGCCCGGGCACTGCCATTCCTCACCGGGGAACCACATGTGGTTGTAGACGATCAGCTGAGGCTTGCCTTCGAACACGTCCACGAGACGAACCGGGCCCGTCGGCGCCATCGAGCGTGTAATCAGGCAGCTCCACCATCGGGAGACGTCGGCGGGCAGCGGCAATGGCGTCGAGCGCCTGAGTCGCGGCCTTCTCCCGCGTGCGCAAGTCAGCCAGGGCAGCCTCCCACGTGTGCTGGTCGACAATCTGTGGAACGGCGACGGACTGCCCGGCGTCGTCTGCAGTCTCTGTTGACATCATCTGCTCCTCTCAACGGGCGGACCGCAATCCGCTCACGGATAGAGACGGTCACCCGATCGTGAACTCATCGGTCCCACAGCCGTGTTGACGGATGGGTCTGCGGGCGGCTGCATCATTTGTCTGTCAAAGTGGCCGTGTGGCTGAGCAGCAGCTCGATGGCGGGATCGCAAATGCAGGCCAGGTGGTCCGCGTCGGTCCGCATGTTCTTCGCCCCTCGAGTCCGCATTCGGGTTCGATCCACGCCTTCCTGCGGGCGGTGAGGCACGCCGGATTCGAGGGCGCCTCGCTACCAGTCGGTATCGACGAGGACGGACGCGAGCGCCTCGTGTTCATCGACGGCGTGGTCCCGGTGCCGCCCTATCCGGACTGGAGCCAGTCCGACACCGCGCTGGCGTCCATCGCCAGGCTGCTGCGCGGGCTCCACGACGCCGCCCACGGGTTCGACCCTCGAGGTCACACCTGGAACGACAGTCTCGCTGACCCTGCAGGCGGGACGCTCGTGTGCCACAACGACGTGTCCCCCGAGAACGTCGTCTTCCGTGACGGCATTGCTGTTGCACTGCTCGACTTCGAGTTCGCTGCCCCTGGCCGGCCGATCTACGACGTGGCCCATCTCGCCCGCCTTTGCGTACCGGTCGAGGACGACTTCGACCAGTCCCGGCTCGGCTGGCGGCCCGCCGACCGTCCGGCACGGTTACGACTCGTCGCCGACGCCTACGGACTCGACCACGACGGCCGGGCGGAACTGCTCACCGCCATTGACGATGCCATCGCCCGCCTCGAAGCCGCCGTCCGGCGCAGCGTTGACGCCGGGGACCCGAACGCTGTCGAGATGTGGAATCGGACCGGTGGCAGCGAGCGCTACGACCGCCGGCGCCGCTGGTGGACCGACCACCACGACGAGTTCGCCGCCGCCCTCCTCTGACGCGCATCCCTAGCCCCTACACGCCCGCCCCTGTCTTGCATCCGGGCAGCCTCACACCACGAGCATGGACGACCCTCGTCTCACACCCTGTCCGACTGCGGCAACGGCACCTTGAGTCGTTCCAGCATCTCCTCGGCGGCGCGGCGTGCGTCGCCGCCGAGTAGCCAACCCGAACGAGCTGCCTGGTGCGGGCAACCGATGCGTTGCAGCGTGTCGAACGACTCCTGCAGCGCCGCCTCGTCACCATCGAGCTGTGCCCTCGCCCGCAACGCGATCGCGCGGGCGAGCGGATTCTCGACGCTCAGCGAGAGAGCCTCGGCGATCGCCTCCCGAGCACCGTCGCGGCCGGCGAGTACCAGTGCCTCCGCCCGCGTGGCGAGGCACGGGAGATGTCCAGCTCGAGCACCCGATGACGGTGGCGGGCAAGATGGCGAGCGCGTCATCGACACGCCCGTCGTGCACGAGCAGCTGTCCGCGGATGGCGGCGAAACCGGCTCGATACTCGTCAAAGCTGGACACCAGTGACTCGGCGAACCGGAACCACTCCTCCGACTGCTCGTATTCGCCGCGGAAGCCGTGCACCGCGGCGGCCGCAGCGAACGCCGTCGCGTGCGAGGGTAGGGGCGGCCGACCGAGCTCGCGCCACGCCTCGCGACCTTCGTGCACACGCAGCAGCACCTCGTCCCACTCGCCTCGCAGGAAGGCTACGACGACACCCCGCGTGGGTGCGAAGTGCACGACGCCGCGGGCCATATCGGTCTCCCGCAGACGTTCCACCCACACCGCCGCTTCGTCGAGCTCACCGGCTTGGATCAGTGTCTCGAGCGCCATGTGCAACGCATCGCTGCGCTCGTACTCGAGCTCGAGCGTGGAATCCCCGGCGGCATCGATCAGCTCCAGCCTTCGCTTCGCGACGGCGAGCGCATCATGGAACCGCCCTTCGTCCCAGGCGAGCGCCGTCGCTGCGTCGAGCGCGTTGGAGATCAACGCCACGTTGCCCGTCTCCTGCGCCAACGCCAAGCCGGCGTCGACGGTCGCTCTCAGCCCGCCGAGCCGGTTGAAGCGCCACGAGATCCATGCCTCGTCGAGCAGCAGCACGGCGCGGGTGATGTCGTCGTCGTCGGCCACGAGCTCGTTGAGCGCGAGCGAGCATGGCGCGGATGTCGGCCTCCGACATCTCGCCCGTGATCCCACCCATCCGGCTGATGATCAGCACCGCGTGCGCGTAGGCGGCGGCGGCCATGTCCGTCGCTCCGGCCTGCTCGGCGGTCTCCGCTTCGAGCCGGCGCAGGCGCAGCGCCTCGTCACCGCGTATCCGCCGCAAGGCGACACTCGCGGCCGCCCGCAGGGAGTCGAGCCGCTGCTCGACCGCCGGCGCCAGGCCGGCCGCCTGCTCGTACAGCTCCTGGGATCGTGCGGTCGCGCTGCGCTGCATCGCATGGGCGGCAGCCTCGAACGTCGCCTCGTAGGCAGCCAGCCGACGGTCGGGCTTCGGCTGCAATTCGGCGGCGAGCACCAGATGGAAGGCGACCAGCTCGCTCAGCTCGACATACCGTGAGCCGGCCCGGGCACGGATGCCGGCAGCCGCAGTCTCGTGCAGGCGGGCGCGATCGACCCGTGGCAGCGACGCGTAGGCGACGTCCCGGATCAGCTGGTGCCGGAACGCGTAGCGGCCCTCGCCCTCGGTGACACGCTCCGTGACGAGCGCCTTGCCGGCCAGCCGGGCAAGCGCGTCGCCGACGGGCTCGCCGACGAGGTCGGTCAGCGCGTCGGCGCCGAACCCGAGCCCGAGCACAGCCGCGTGCTGGACTGCCCGCTTCTCGTCCGCAGCCAGCCGATCGAGCCGAGCGGCGATGGCGGCGTGCACGGTCTCGGGAATCGGGCGGCTGTCTCCCATGACGGCGTCGGGATCGTCGGCGATGCGGCAGCTCACCTCCTCGGCGAAGAACGGATTGCCACCGGACGTCTGGGCGACCTTCGCCGCCAGGTGGCGAGACGCGGTCGGCAGCAGCGCGGCCGACAGCTCCGTCGCCGCGCCCTCGCTCAGCGGTCGCAGCTCGACGCGAGTCACGTTCGGCGACGTTCCACCGAAGCCAGGCCGGCACTCGGCCAACTCCGGCCTGCTGGTGCAGACGATCAGCAGCGGGGCGTCGGCGAGCCCGAGCGTGACTTCCTCGATCATGTCGAGCAGGCCGTCGTCGGCCCACTGGATGTCGTCGAAGCCGATGACCAGCGGCCGGTCCTCGGCGAGCAAGGCGACGAGCCGCCGCCACGCCCGCTTGAGCGAGTCTTCGCCGCCATTGCTGCCGTCACCGCCGAGGGGCACAGAAAGCGCTCCCGGCCAGATCGCCGGCGTCGGTCGCACCGAGACTGGAGAGCCGCTCCTCAAGAGCCGTCCGGACCGTCCCGACCGAGGAGTTGGCACCGACGCCGGCCGCGTCCCGGAGCACTTCGCCGAGCGCCCAGAAGGCGATCCCGCGGCCGTAGGCCGGGTTGTGACCGAGCAGGATCCGCGGCGGCTCGGGCAGATCGCGGAGCTCTGCGAACAGCTCGTAGGCGAGGCGTGTCTTGCCGAGACCGGCATCGCCGGTGAGCGTGACCAGTTCCGGGGCGCGCCGGGTGATCGCCCGTCGGTAGGCGAGTCGCAACAGGTCGAGCTCGTCGGCGCGTCCGAGGAACGGTGTCACCGCCAGCCGGGCCTTTGACGCGATCCCCACCGCCCGCCAGGCCTCCAGCGGCGCCGGGAAGCCCTTGGCGGCGACCGGCTCGTGCGGCTCCAGCTCTGACGCGCGGCACGAGCGAGCGGTGCGCTCGCCAACGAGCACCTCGCCCGGTTGGGCGGCCGTCTGGAGTCGGGCAGCCGCGTTGACGGCTTCGCCGGCGATGTCGAGGTCGCCACCTCCCTCGACCGCGAGCACCTCACCGGTTTCGATCCCGACGCGCAGGGCCAGTCCGTCCCCGCGCTCGTCGAGGCGGCGGATCAACTCGAGCGCGGCCGCGACGGCGCGGTCGGGATCGTCGCCGTGCGAGCGGGGCACGCCGAACACCGCCACGACCGCGTCGCCGATGAACTTCTCCAACGTTCCGCCGTACTCGCTCAGCACGTCGCGGGCGACGTCGAAGAAGGGTTCGAGGCGTGCGCGGAAGTCCTCGGGGTCGAGGGCGGTGGCGAGCTCCGTTGAGCCGACGACGTCGGCGAAGACCATCGTCGCCAGCTTCCGCTCGGCTCCCTGCATGAGTGGGACGATATCCCCGCCACCGCGAGCGGCGACCGGAGTTGATCGGACACGCAGCGCTTTGCACCGGCCATGAGGCCTGACAGGGTCCACTAGCGTGGCCTTCCACTCGGACGTGACGACGCGCGAAGGGGAAGGCGCGATGGACAAGGCACGCAAGGGACAGTCGACCCGAAAGCCGCCCGTGCCGTCGGATAGCCATGCCGAGATTGACGATTGGATGCGGCGCGTGATGCCGGACCTTCAACCCATCGTCAAGCGACTGGACGAAATAGTCCGTGAGACGCTGTCCGGGACTCAGTACGCCGTCAAGTGGAAGAAGGCGTATTACGGCTTGCCAGACCGCGGATGGATCATCGAGATGGTCGCGTACGACGTATCTGTGAACGTCGTGTTCTTCGGAGGCGCGGACTTCGACCCTCCGCCGCCACTCGGAACCACCGACCGATCCCGCTACATCAAGGTGAAAACCGTGGACGAGCTGGAGCAACCGGATCTGCACAAGTGGATCGAGGACGCGGGTCGGGTATCAGGCTGGACATGAGCCTCGACGAGGACTGAGCCAGCCGCCGGCACGATGCGGTTCGGCCGTCATGGGTCGCGGGTATGACTCGCACGACACGATGGAGGTGAACCCATGTCTGAACTGTCCGCCAAGAAGCGCGAGAAGCTGCCGGCCAAGGACTTCGGACTGCCGGAGAAGGCTCGCACCAAGGACGACAAGAAGGAGTCGGGCAACTACCCGATGCCTGACAAGGCCCACGCCCGCAACGCCAAGTCGCGGGCCGCGCAGCAACGCAAGGCCGGCAACCTCACCAAGGCCGAAGAGGAGCGGATCGACCGCAAGGCCGATAAGAAGCTCAATACCTGAGCGGTCACCGACCCCCGCCACTGACCGGGCCGCTTGGTCGGAATACGGCGCTGACCGGCGTGGTTCGGTTGGGTACGACACATCGAGAGGCCGCCAATGGGACTGACCGCTGATCTTCCCCCCGAACGTCGTGCTCGCGTTGACGCGCGATTGCAGACGAATCTGATGGCGTGGCTCACGACCGTGAGCCCGGCGGGGAAACCGGCCTCGGTGCCGGTGTGGTTCCTCGTCCGCGACGACGACAGCATCCTCGTCTATAGCCAACCCGGCAAGGCGAAGCTACGGAACGTAGACGCCAACCCCTACGTGACATTGGGGCTCGATGTCACAGACATCGGTCGGGACGTCATCCGAATCGAGGGCACCGCTGTCCGCGCGACAGACCAGCCACCGGCAGATCGCGTCCCGGCCTACGTGGCCAAATACGTCGAGCGCATCGGAGCGATCTTCGGCACACCCGAGCGATTTGCGGAAGCGTTCTCCGAGGCCATCATCATCACCCCCAGCAAGCTCTACGGCTGAGACGAACGCGTGCTGTGCAATACGGAATCCTCAGTGAAAGGTCCGTTACCGGTCGATGATGCTACGGCCGTTCGCCGTACGAGCGGCTCGCATCGCCTCGGGATCTCGTGCTATATGCGCGCTGACGATTGGCGCCGCAAAAGATGTCCCGCTCCACGTGGCCCACTCCCCATCATGTCGTATACCGGTCAGGTTCTCGCCATTCGAAGCGGCACGTGCATCATTCGAGAATGCTGACAGCTGGTCCGAAGAGTCTACTGAAGCAATGCCATACAGGCTCCGACCACGGGCCCACGCAGCTGGGATGAAGTTCGTCGGCGAAGGATGGCCAACTTCGTGATTGCCCGCAGCTGCCACGATGGGCGCCGCCTTGTAGTTTCTTGTCCACAGTCGCATCGCCTCTCTCATCGCAAAGCCAGAATCATCGAGATCAGGGCATTGGTACGTGCCGAGCGACAGATTGAGGGCATCGTAATCGCCTTGTGATTCAACGAATCGTGCGATGGCAACATAGAGCTGCAGCTCATCCGAGGTAACACCGTCCGCAGACTGGGGCATTTCTCCAGCAAGATCATTCTCGAAGTTGTCATCGGTCAGGTTCGAAATGCCGGCCGCGACAATCGCGACTTCCGGCTCCTGCTGCACGACGATGCTTGCGACGAACTTGCCGTGCCCCTCGACGCCAGGCGGCACGGTCCGCACACCACCAATGAGTTGCTGGCCCCTCGGGGGCTCTGCGTCACCCCATGGCTTATCGGAGGGCACCAGATCATGAAGCGCAGTCACCCGATCGGCCAACCATGGCGGGGTATCTGCGGATTCGTCGTAGCCGGTGTCGACGACCGCCACGGTCGCCGCAACGACGTCGACACCGGGAACTTCCGTCTCCGGGCCGGTCACTCTGTCAGTCGGCTCGTCGCCCGGAGCGAACTTCCAGTGACCGCCGATTGTCGTCAGCAATACCGGAGAAGCCTCGAAGTCAGTGCGCTCTTCCAAGTCGTTCGCTCTCTGCAGCGGGTCATCCCCTGGGGCGACCCGAAACGCGGTGAGAGAACCAGTCGGCCCAACCAACTGCAGCACACGGGTGATGTCGTCATCGGCAAGCCCAAACCCTCCGAATTCCGCCGCAGTATCAAGTCGATCGCTCGCCGCGAATCCAGGTACGCCAGGAACGGTGTTGCCGCCGCGCACGAGCACGATGTCGTCTCGATACAAACAGCCATCGACGTTCTTCCGCGACCGGTACGGAACTGCTCGAACTCACGACGGAGGAGGATGGCGTCGACGATGGCGTCGTGGATACTCCGGTCGTCGGTGACGTGCCCGTTGTCGAGAGTCGCGCTCGGCGTCGTTGGCACCGAGGCGGTGGCGGTTGTTGCGCCGCTTGTGCTCGTCGTCGGCGTGGTGGAACTGGTCGATGCCGTACCGCTCGGTGTAGTGGGCGAGCTGGTCGAGCATCGTCGTCACATGCGGCGCTCAGCAGGAGCGCAATCGCGGGCACGATGCCGATGAGGCGGCGCATGCATCCCCTTCCGTCTCGCACCGTCGTGCCCCGCCTGGAGTAGGCATCGCGGCACTGATCGATACGCGACGATTATCTCACATGGACGAATCTGCCGCAGCCGAGCTCGTCGAACTCGCCCACTCAGATCCGGCTCGCGCGTTCGAACAGGCGCATCGAGCGCTCGCAGGACGGAAACCTCGATGGCGCTGTGGCGTCCGTCCTGCTCCGTGCGCAGGGCGAGGCGGCGCGTTGGGTTCGGGACAGTTCGATCACGGAATCCGTCGCACTTCTCGAGCAAGCGGTCGCTCGCGCCGATTTCGCCGGCCGTGACGATCTCGTCCGCGAGGCTCAACTCACGCTCGCTGGATCTCAGTATCTCAAGGGCGACACGGAACCAGCACTCAGGACGCTGGACCGCGCCGCCCGAGGGTCGGACGGTCGCTTAGCAGCCAAGATCCTGTTTCAGCGTGCAACGATTCTGGCCCGAGAAGGTCAGCCGGACGAGGCGCTCATCGCCTTCGATCGTGCTCTCGAGCAGTTCGAGGCGTTCGGCGACCTTCGGTTCGCGGCGCTCACGCTCAGCAATCGTGGCATGGTCCTCTTGGAGCGCGGATATTCACAAGCTGCTACCGAGGACTTTGAAGCTGCGCAACGCCAATTTCGTCGTCCTCGGTCTTCATGCCGATGTGGCGTGGACGGAGCACAACCTCGGGCGCGCCGCAGGACTCCGAGGGGACATCATCACCGCCCTTCGCCGATTCAACGAGAGTGAGTCAGAGCTCGATCGACTTGGCGAAAATACCGCGGAAGTACAGGTCAATCGGTGCGAGGTGCTGTTGCAGGCAGGCCTGTACGAGGAGGCCGAGTCCGCAGCTGAAGTGGCCGAGATGGCGATGCTCGAAGCACAGCTCGCGCTCGAGCGGGCGGAGGCGGTGCTCGCGCGCAGTCTCGCACTCCTTGGGCAGGGTCGCTTCGCGGGCGCCGCAGATCATGCCGCCCGGGCCGCGCGATTGTTCCGCGAGCAGCGGCGCGTGGCGTGGTCGTTGCAGGCAATGCTCGTCGAGATTCGAAGTGAGCAGGCGGCGGGCGCGCCAGTGAGGATCGAGCACGCCACCACGATCGCCCGTGAACTTTCGGCGAAGGGCCAGCGTCTCGCCGCTGCACAGGCTTGGGCGGTCGTGGCCCGGGCGAATCCGGCCAGGGCCGTCGAGGGTTTGCAATCGCTCAATCTCCCAGAAGGTGGCGTGCCGCTGGAGTTTCGACTGACGAAGCTCGAGATCCTCGGTCTGCATCGGCTTGCGCACTTCGATCTTCCTGGGGCGTTGGCGGCACTCGACGGGGCGATGGAGCTCGGCCGTCGCCATCAACTCAGCTTGGGAGCCTCCGACATCCGCGCCGCGATGAGCGCCCAACTTGATTCCCTCGCGCAGCTCGGCCTGAGAGTTCACCGAAGTCGACGCGACCCGTGGAACGTGATTCGGTGGGTCGACCGAAGTAGGAACGCGTCGCTCCATGCTCATGTTCACTCGATCGATACGTCGGCGGAGATCGGCGACCTGATCGCCCAGCTTCGAGCAATTCACGTCGCGACACGCTCGGCCAGTATCAGGTGGGGACTTCGAGGCTCTCGTTCAACATCAAGCGAGCTTGCAGCGTGAGTTGGCCGACGCGCAGCGACTCCAGTCGTCGTCTGCGTACCCGCCACCCTCACAACTTCTCGCAACTGATATTCGAGCCCGCTGCGGTGGGGTGACGGTCATTCAGCACCACCGGATCGGACCAACTCTCGGCGCAACCGTCGTCGACCAAGCCGGTGGTCGAATCATCGATCTGGCGCCACTCGACGAAGTGAATGCGGCGCAGGCTTCGCTGCGCCACGCGCTTGTACGACTGATCGCCAACAACACTGGCGCGCTCGCCGCAGTTGAGCGGTCCATCGCCAAGATCTCGCCGTTGCTCGTGCCCGAAATCGCGCGACGACAACGAAGACAGCCAACGGAGTCCGACCGTGATTGTGCCCCTTCCACAACATCACGGGATTCCGTGGTCGTTGATGCCGGCGCTCTGTGGCGGACCGGTGACCGTTGCGCCGAGTCTCGCCTACTGGCTCGGCACTCAGCCAGTGTCTCACGACAAGTGCAGCAAAGAGCGTCGTGGGTCTCATCGAGGGCCAGGGACTGAGAACGGGCGGGCAGGAGATTCGTGGCATTCGACGGGTGTGGGATCGCACAGAAACCCTGCGAGCGGCAGACGTCGGAATCACGCTCGACCTGCTCCGCCGCGTTGATGTCGCCCACCTCGCGTGCCACGGTCTACGACGTCACGGCGACGGGCGATTCGCACAGTTGCGCTTGCGCGACGGTGACCTCACGGCATTCGACCTCGAGGTCCTCGAGAGAACCCCACCGCTGGTTGTGCTGTCCGCGTGCGAGGCGGGACTGGTCGACGCCTTGCCTGGTGAGGAGTCCGCCGGGCTGACGACCAGTCTGTTTGCTCGCGGCACCGAGACGATCATCGCGTCAACGGTGCTGCTGCCAGACGATGCGAGTACGGCGTCACTGTTCATCGACCTCCACGCCGAGCTCGCACGTGGTGTGCGTCCAGCACTCGCTCTCTTCGCCGTACAACAGCGTCTCACCGACCCCAAGATGCGGGTCATCGCCCGGTCGATCAACTGTCTCGGACGAGGATGAGGTGCGGGCGTCAGATGGAGATCGACGACGTCTCGACGTTCCCGTCGTCGAGGTCGACCCAGATCCGGAACTCGCCATCCGGACGTCGAGCGCGGAATGAGCCGTCGACTTCGGACATGAACGAGTCAGCTCCGCCCGCCGCGAAAAGCACAATCGTGCGACGCTGCGGCGGTACGAGCTGACCCCTCAGGTCGCCCGTGGCGGTGATCAGCAACTCAATCGACAACGTCTCACTGGTGTAGACCAGCATGCGGTCGGGCGCGTCAAGCTCACCCCGAACGCCGGTCAGCTCGCCGGCGGTCGCCGAGTCGTACGTCAACTGCGCAAGCTCCCGGTCCAAGTCTCCCAGCTCGATCAGCGTACGAGCGTGTTCCCGGAGCCGCATCCGGCACCGGTTCCGTGTCATCCAGTACCTCACCGAGCAACTCGAGGAGCCGGTCGTCGTCATTCAGATCGAACTGCTCGGTCATCGCAGCGCGTCTCCCATCAGGAACGGCGCCATGGCAGGCCGCGACCGCAGCTCCTGAATACATCTCCCACGCGTCGGCCCAACGTAACCGTGCGTCACATTCAGAGTTTCGGCGATCTGTGCATAGCTCAGCGGAGGATCGACGGTGAGCAGCCTCAGGATCTGCTGACACCGCATCGAAAGCTCTGCGAACGCCAGGGCAACGGCGCGTCGCAGCTCATCCTCCAGGGGACCCGCATCCGGCTGCAGCGCGAGCAGATCCGGGCGGTCATCGATCTCGGATGTTGCTATGTCGCGGCGGCCCCTGATCGCGGCCCTCGCCTCGTTGGTCGCGGTACGCATCATCCATCCAGGCAACGCTTCAGGTTCCCGAACGCTGTCGAGCGATTGGTACAGCCGCAGCCACGTGTTCTGAAACACGTCCTCGCGCGTCGTACGGTCGAGATCAAAGCTGTACGCAATCTTCCAGACCAGCCGCTCGAACCGCCGCACAAGCTCCTCCCACGCGGACCGATCGTTCGCCCGGGCCCGCGTGACGAGTTCGGTGAGCGTGACGTGCCCCAGAGGCTCGGGCATTGGCACACCGGAAGCATACGCGACGACACGAGCGATGGATGATCGAGCAAAGTCCACATCCCAAGGAGCGCTGCGGCCCGCTGCAGATACGTTGCGCTCGGGAAGCTAGGGCCGCATTCACGCCCGGGACGAGACGCGCGGGAACGGGCTGGTCGGGCTCGAAGAGCCCGACCAGCCCATCCTCACTGAAGGGATTCACCTGCACATCGTCCGTCGATGGTCGATCAGCCGATCGGCCCTGGCGCCTGAGCGACGATCAACGACGCACCGGGATCGATGTACCCCGACGGCTGAGAGAAGTCGTGCTGGCACTGCAGTTTGAACGTCTTCGCCGCCGTCGTGTGCACGGCGGTCTGCAGGGCGATCGTGGCCACCGAAGGACCGGTCTCACCCGTCGGACCCGGCAACGCATTGCCCAGCAATGTGGCACCCGCATCGCGCTGCGATGCCACCCACCATGATCTGGCAACGCAATAATCGGCGTTGCCGAAATGGACCGGATTGGCCTTCGCCCACACCACCCAGTCCCCCGCCGGAACCACCACCGACTTGAGCACGACCGGCGTGCCGCCCGTCGAGGGGAAGATCCACACTGGCGGTGGTGACCCGCTTGTAGACGGCGGGGGTCGATGCGTCAGCACCCGTCGTGTGAAGAGTGAAAGCACCGGCGCCCAACGCACCCACCAGCGCCACAGTTGCGAAGATTCGCTTCATTGTTTGCTCCTTGACAAAAACACCCGAAGGTGATCGAGACGGCCGAATTGCCGAACTCTCCCGCAAAGAGGCGAGTGCGCCCGCCGCAGATACAACGACCCCATGTATCTGGACGCCGACGAGGATCTCATTACGAGCGTGATGGAATCGCCGCAGTCGAGGAGAGGAGGGCGACCATGATCACGATCGACGCCAACGAAGTGCGGCCGGGTGTAGTGGTCGTCTATCGCGGACAGCCGCGTCGCGTGACTCGCGTCGAGCACGCGACGGGCTGGTCCTGGCCGGTCGCCTTCGACGGCACCGGCTGGGCAATGGCCCTCGGTGGCGACCTTCTCATCCTCGACCCGTCGGCCGGTACCCAGCTGCCGTGACTCGGGGTTTTCAACGTCACCATCGCCCGCAACCGAGCTCGCCTCAGTCGGTGCGGCGGTGGATCTCGACGATCTTCTCGGCGGCGTGGTTGGCGTCGGCACCCTGCACGTCGAGGAGCGCCGAGCGGTCGCGGGCCGCTTCCCTCTCCGCCTTCTTCGTGTCGACGCGAGCGATCGCCGCCTCGACCCCGTGCTCGTTGATGAACTCCGCCCACTCGACGAGTGCCGAGACCATCTCGTCCTCGGGTACGACGGCGACGTTGCGTCCCTTGACGAAGAGGTGGCCCCGCTTGTTCCCGGCGGCGATCCCGAGGTCGGCCTCGCGCGCCTCGCCGGGACCGTTGACGACGCAGCCCATCACGGCAACCTGCAACGGCAGCTCACGCTCGCCGAAGGCAGCCAACGCCTTGTTGGCGATGTCGTAGACGTCGATCTCCGCTCGACCGCACGAGGGGCAGGCGATGAGGTCGACGTTCTTCCGCTCGCGCAGACCGAGCGCTTCGAGCAGCTGGCGTCCCGCCCGCGCCTCCTCGATCGGGTCGGCCGTGAGCGAGTAGCGGATCGTGTCGCCGATCCCTTCGAGCAGCAGCGTGCCGATGCCGGCGGTCGCCTTGACGAGCCCTGCCGGCGGCGGGCCGGCCTCGGTGACCCCCAGATGCAAGGGGACGTCGGTGGCTTCGGAGAGCTGGCGGTACGCCTCGACCATCAGCGGCACGTTCGATGCCTTCACGGAGATCTTGATGAGGTCGAAGTCGACCTCGTGGAAGTACGCCATCTCCTGCATCGCCGACTCGACCATCGCCTCGGGCGTGATGCCACCGTGCTTCTCGTAGAGCGCCGGGTCGAGCGATCCACCGTTGACGCCGATGCGGATCGGGACGCCACGGTCGCGTGCCTCGCTGGCGACGAGCCTTGATCTGGTCCGGCTTGCGGATGTTTCCCGGGTTCAGACGCAGGCCTTGCACACCGGCCTCCAGCGCGCCGAGCGCCATCTTGTACTGGTGATGGATGTCGGCGATGATCGGCACCGGCGAGCGGGGCACGATCTGGGCGAGTCCCTCGGCGGCCTCGATCTCGTTGCACGTGCAGCGGACGATGTCGCAGCCGGCGGCGGCGAGCCCGTAGATCTGCTGCAGCGTCCCCTCGACGTCGGCCGTCTTGGTGATCGTCATCGACTGCACCGAGATCGGCGCTCCCCCGCCCACGGGAACAGACCCGACCTGGATCTGCCGGGTGTGGCGGCGTTCGACCATCAGGCGGTCACCCCAAGGGTTTCGTCACGTCGAGGTACAGCCCGGACATGAACAGGAAGAGGAGCAGCATGATCACCGCGAGGGCGTACGGCATCAGCTTGGAGACGTCGGCGAAGTAGCGCACACCGCGTCGCCCTCGCTCGCGGACCCGTTCGTACGTGGCGATGGCGGCGTGCCCGCCGTCGAGCGGCAGCAACGGGCAGCATGTTGAACACGCCGACGAACACGTTGAGCGCAGCCAGCAGGTAGATCACGCCGACCAGGCCCTCGTTCTCGCCGATCGTGCCGCTCGCCTGGGTGATGCCGACCACGGTGGTGGGGCGGGACTCGATCTCCTCGTTGTCGCCGGTGAGGTGGGAGACGATGTTCACCGGGTTGAGCACCTTCGCCACGCCCTTCGCCGACTCCCACGTGATCGGCACGAGCTCGGTGACGCTGCTCACGGCCGCCTCGCCGATGGACATCTCGTGCCACTCGGTGACCGTGCCGGACGAGACGCCGAGGAAGGCGGTTCCGGCGAGTTCACCCTCGGACGGGGTTGGTGCCGAGCACGACGGCTACGGAGAGCGGCTCGTCGTCGCGGAGAACGGCGACGTCGACCGACTCCCCAGGCTCGTGCGTGCGGACCGTGTCGCCGAGATCCTCCGCCTTCTCGATGGGAACGCCACCGATGGCGAGGATGACGTCGTCCTCGCGGATTCCCGCCTGGCCCGCCGGGCTGGTTTCGCTCAGTTCGGCGACCCGTGCACCGTCGCCTTCCTTCAGCTCGCCTCGCGTGGCGAAGACGCCGAAGAACAAGAGGATCGCGATCAGGATGTGCATCAGCGATCCTGCGGTGATCACGAGCATGCGGCGCGGGTAGCTCTTCTGCCGGTAGGTGCGGCCCTCGTCGGCGGCGGGCACCTCGTCGACGTTGTGCATGCCGATGATGCGCACGAAGGCGCCGAGCGGGAGCAGGCGCACGCCGTACTCGGTCTCACCCCGGTTGAAGCTCCACAAGCGCGGGCCGAAGCCGAGGAAGAACTGGGTCGCCTTCATGCCTGTGAGCCGGGCAGTCACGAAGTGGCCGGTCTCGTGGAGGAACACCGACACGAGGATGCCGAAGGCGAAGACGAACATCCACCGGTTGACGGCGAACAGCCATGCGAACAGGCCGACGATGGCGGCGATACCGAGCACGCTCTGCCAGACGGGCGGACGCGGATCGTCGTCGTCGACTTCCTCGGGGACGTCGGTGACCGACCCGCCCGCGACTATCTCGTTCTTGAGTCGCTCATATCGGTTCATGAGATTCCGATCAGGATGCCAGCGATTGAACCAGTTCCGACGCGTCTGCCCGTGCCGATTTATCGGCGTCGATCACCTCGTCGAGTGTCGATCCGCTCCCGCCATCATGCCTCGTCAGGGCACCGTCGCACACGTCGGCGATCTGGCTCCAGCGCAATCGACCGGCGAGGAAGGCCTCGACGGCGATCTCGTTGGCTGCGCTCAGCCGCGCCGGCGCGGTGCCACCAGTGCGACCGGCCTGATAGGCGAGGTCGAGACACCGGAACGTGACGATGTCGGGGGCGGTGAAGTCGAGCGATCCGATCGTCGCCCAGTCGATGACCCCATACGGGACGGCGCCCCGTTCCGGGTAGGCGAGGGCGTAGCTGATCGGCAGACGCATGTCGGGCATCCCCAATTGAGCGATCGTCGACCCGTCGGTGTATTCGGCCATCGAGTGCACGACCGACTGCGGGTGCACCACCACCTCGATCTGGTCGTAGCCGATACCGAAGAGGGCATGCGCCTCGATCACCTCGAGACCCTTGTTCATCAGCGTGCTCGAGTCGATCGTGATCTTGGGACCCATCGACCACGTCGGATGGGCGAGCGCCTCGTCGACGGTCACGTCGGCGAGCTCGGCTGCCGTCCGTCCGCGGAACGGTCCGCCGCTGGCCGTGATCAGCAACCGTCGCAGCTCGCGGGAGGCGTCGGACGACGAGCGCAGGCACTGGTGGACTGCACAGTGCTCACTGTCGACGGGCACCAGCTCGGCGCCCGGCGTGGAACGCAACGGGTTCACCACCGGCGCGGCAGCGATCAGGCTCTCCTTGTTGGCCAGCGCGAGTCGCTTTCCGGCCTGCAGGGTGGCCATCGTCACCGGCAGTCCGGCAAACCCGACGACACCGTTGACGACGACGTCGGCGACGTCGACCACGTCGACGAGATCGCCGGTGACCTTCACGTCAGGCAGCTCGTCCTTGACGGTCCGGCGCGGCTTCGCTGTCGGTGACGACGACGACGTCGGGCCGGAACTCCCTCGCCTGGGCGACCACGGACATTGCCGTCGACACGGCGAGGGCGCGGACTCGATAGCGCTCGGGGTCGGCACGAACGACCTCGAGCGTCTGCGTGCCGATCGAACCGGACGACCCGGCGATCGGCGACGTCGATCACGAGCCCGGTTGGTCAGCGGCTCGTCCACGGCTCGAGCAGACCTGCCAGGTAGTAGACCGCAGGAAGCACGAACAGGAAGCCGTCGAAGCGGTCGAGCACCCCACCGTGGCCGGCGACCAGGCTGCCGAAGTCCTTCACGTCGAGGTTGCGTTTGAACATGCTCTCGGCCAGGTCGCCGAGCGGCGCCATCACCGAGATGACGACCCCGAGCAGGATCAGTTCCGGCGTGTCGTTCCACGTGTCGCTGAGGTCGACGATGCCGACGACGACGAGGGCGGCGATCGTGAGCAATGTGCCGCCGATCAGTCCCTCCAGCGTCTTGCCCGGGCTGATCCAGCTGCGCAGCGGCGTCTTGCCCGTCGCCGATCCGACGAAGAGGGCGCCGATGTCGTTCGCCGCCACGCCAAGCGTGAGCAGGAACAGGGTGTCGGTACCGATGTTGTTCTCGCCCGCACGCCGTCGACCACCGGACGATGAGCGCTGCGTACGAGCCGAGCAGACCGATCCAGACGACACCCATCGTGGTGATGGCGCTGTTCGGGAGCGGCCCGGACTCGACGCCGTTGGCGCCGATGAAGCTGATCGACGTCGCCATGAAGGCGAGGGCGATCACCAACGGCAGGGCAAATTCACCCATCCAATAGGCGGCGAGCGGGGCGGCGACACAGGCGAGCACACCGACCGCGACCACTGGGCGGTAACCCTTCTCTGTGACCTTGGCGAGGTACTCGTACGAGGCGAGAGCGAGAACGACCACGATGATGCCGATCACCGCCGCCGGACGCCACAGCGTGGCCCCGATGAAGGCACCGGCCAGCACGACGGCGGCAATGATCGCCGCCGGCATGTCGCGATTGGACGTCGGGGACGTGCGTCGCGAGCCGGAGGCGGTCGTGGGTGCGCCCCTGCGCTTCGCTGTGCCGGCTCGGGCACCACGCCCCGTCTGCGGGGCCGGCCGGCGCTGGACGCCAGACGGATCGGTGCCGATCTGGATCCTCGCCGGCTCCCGCCGCTGCTGCGACACAGGACCCGTGACGTCGGGGCGACGTACCGGTCCGCTCGGATCGCGGGGCCGATCGAAACCACCCGAGAAATCACCCGGTCGGTCGAAGCCGCCGGACGGATCGCGCGGACGGTCGACGCCGCCCGACGAGTCGGGCGGCCCGGACGAACCCGTGGGGCTCGGCGGCGTGGATCTGACCAGTCGAGTCGGCTTCCTCGGCGATGTCCTCCCGCCACACCGGCGACTCCGTGGTGAACGAGCTCCACACGTCGATGTCCTCGTCGAGCCCACCGGACGGATCCGGAGTCGGCTCCACACGCGGGATCTCGCCCGTGGGCGGATCGGTCCAATGCGGGAGCGAACCGGTGTCGTTGGGGCCGAAGCTGATCGGTCCGGATCCGACCTCCTCCACCGCCTCGGTGGGATGGTCGTGGGGCGAACCACCGCCTTCCGGGAACAGCGGTCCACCGAACTCGTCGGTCTCCCGGTCGTGGCGGGCCCGGTCGTCACGCCCGTTCTCGTCGTCATCCTGTTCCTTCCATGGGACTGCGCCACCTTCCTTACCAGGGTCACGCCTGTCATGGGGGTCATACCTCGAGCAGTTCGGACTCTTTGCGTCCGAGCGCGCCGTCGATGGCTTCGGTGTGACGGTGCGTGATCTTCTCCAGTTCCTTCTCCGCCCGCTCGAGATCGTCGGCCGAGATCTCCCCTTGCTTCTCCCAGCCCTCGAGGTGCTTGCGGGCGTCACGGCGCAGGTTGCGCACGGCGACACGGCCTTCCTCGGCCATGTGCTTGACGACCTTCACGTACTCCTTGCGGCGCTCCTCGGTGAGCGGGGGGAAGGAGAGCCGGATCACGGTGCCGTCGTTGCTCGGGTTCACACCGAGGTCGCTGTCGCGGATCGCCTTCTCGATGCCACCGAGCGTCGCCCGGTCGTGCGGCTTGACCAGGAGCTGGCGAGCCTCGGGTACCTGGATGGCGGCCAGCTGCTGCAACGGCACCGGAGTACCGTAGTACTCGACGGTGATGCGCTCGACGAGAGCAGGCGCGGCACGCCCGGTGCGCACTGTGCCGAACTGCGATTGGGTGTGCTCGACGGCCTTGGCCATCTTCTCATCGGCGTCGAGCAGCGTCTCTTCGATCACAGACCCAGCGTACTCAGGTCGGACGAGAGGGAAGGAGTACCGACGGCGGACGCCCGAGGCGGTCGGCGCGAGCGAGCGAAGCGAGCCGAACGAGTGAGGTCGACTACACATCATGGACCATGGTGCCGACGCGCTCGCCTTCGAGGATCTTGCGCAACGACCCGGGGGCGGACATGTCGAACACGACGATCGGGATCTGGTTGTCGCGGCAGAAGGCGATGGCCGTCGCGTCCATCACACGCAGGTCCTTCGTCATCACCTCCATGTAGCCCACCTCGGCGTACTTGACGGCGCCGTCGGTGGTACGCGGATCGGCGTCGTACACGCCGTCGACACCGGAGTGCGTTCCCTTCAGCAGCGCCTCGGCGTCGATCTCGGCGGCACGTAGCGCGGCGGCCGTGTCGGTGGTGAAGAACGGGTTTCCCGTGCCGGCGGCGAAGATGACGACGCGGCCCTTCTCGAGGTGGCGCACCGCCCGCCGCCGGATGTACGGCTCGGCGATCCGCGGCATCTCGATCGCCGACTGCACCCGCGTGGGCTGGCCATGGCGCTCGAGCGCATCCTGCAGGGCGAGGGCGTTCATCACGGTGCCGAGCATGCCGATGTGATCGGACTGGGTTGCGTCCATCCCCTCGAGCGAGCCGGTGCGGCCGCGCCAGAAGTTGCCGCCACCGACGACGACGGCGACGTCGACCTCCAGATCCTCGCGGAGCTCGATGATCTCCTTGGCCGTCGCGTCGAGC
Source organism: uncultured Acidimicrobiia bacterium (assembly GCA_963830025.1). Classification (GTDB taxonomy): domain Bacteria; phylum Actinomycetota; class Acidimicrobiia; order Acidimicrobiales; family Ilumatobacteraceae; genus CAWHLC01. Next base: position 97,208 of record CAWHLC010000012.1, on the reverse strand, counting down.
GTGTTGCCGTCGAGGCCCTTACCGGACGGTCCGGCGAGGGCCTCGCCTGACGGCTTGAAAACGATGCGCTTCCAACGGGGTTTTTGGGCTCCGTCAGAGTGCGACATCGTCGCTCAGCCGATCTCGACCTGCTCGAAGCGGACGATCTGGGCGCCACCGATGAACTGCGCCACGGACTGCTTGTCGTCCTTGGCGTAGGGCTGGTCGACCAGCACGACATCCTTGTAGAAGCCGTTGATGCGCCCTTCGACGATCTTCGGGATCGCCTGGTCGGGCTTGCCTTCGTTGCGCGTGATCGTCTCCAGCGTGGCCCGCTCCTTCTCCATCATGTCGGCGGGCACCTCATCGCGGGTGAGGTACTTCGGACGGGCGAAGGCGACGTGCACGGCGACGTCGTGGGCGAGCTCGGGCGAACCACCGGCGAGCTCGACGAGCACGCCGTTGACACCCCGGCCGCCCTGCACGTGCAGATAGCTGTCGAGGGCGTTGGCCGGGTCGGCCTCGAGCCGGACGACCTTGCCCAGCTCGATCCTCTCCTTGAGGGTGATCTTCAGGTCCTCCAGCTCGGCCTGCCGCTCGTTGACGGCCTCGGCTCCCTTGGCGGCAACCAGCTCGGCGAGCGCGTCGACTTCGGCCTTGAACTGGTCGCTGCCGGCGACGAAGTCGGTTTCGCACTTCAGCTCGACGAGCGCCCCGACGTTGCCGTCGATCTTGAGAGCAACGACGCCCTGGGTGTTCTCCCGGTCGTCGCGCTTGGCCGTGGCAGCGAGGCCCTTCTCGCGCAGTAGTTGCTTGGCGGCCTCGATGTCTCCGTCGGTCTCCTCGAGTGCCTTCTTCGAATCCATCATGCCGGCACCAGTCGCCTGGCGCAGCGCCTGGACGTCCTTCGCAGTGAATGACATCGGGGTATTCAGCCTTCCGTACTTGTCGTGCTCGCGTCGCCGTCGGCTTCGCTGGCGTCTGTGTCGCTCGCGATCTCCTCGGCGGATTCCTGGGGGTCGACACTGGGAGCGGCCGGGGAATCGGCGGGCTCGGTGTCGTCGTCGGTGGTCGTGTCGGCACTCGGCGCTTCGTCGGCGACGGTGGTCTCAGCGACAGGCTCGGCCTCGACCGGCGCTTGCTCCGGCGGCCTCCTCGGTGGCGACCTCTGCGGTCTCGATCCGGAGCCTCCTCCGTGCGGCCTCCTCGGCCGGCGCCTCCGCCGCCTCGACCGGAGCCTCCTCGGCGGCGACCTCTGCCGTCTCGCGACCGGAGCCTCTGCCGCCTCTCGACCGGAGCCTCCTCAGTAGCAGCCTCCGCCGTCTCCACCGGGGCCGCCTCAGTAGCGACCTGTTCCGTCTCGACCGGGGCCTCCTCAGTAGCGACCTCTACCGTCTCGACGTCGGCGGCCTCCACGGCTGAATCCTTCGCCGCGGCAAGGCGCGCGTCGCGCTCGGCCTGGGCGCGCGCAGCCTGGTTGCGGGCCTGCACCTGAGCGGCGGCGAACTTCTCTTCTTCCTCTTCGGAGCGCACCACCGGCGCCGTGTCGGGGTTGCGCTTGCTGGCGATGTACCTGCCCTCGGCGACCGCTTCGGCGATGACGCGGGCGAAGAGCGTGTTGGACCGGATGGCGTCGTCGTTGCCCGGGATCGGGAACTGCACGAGGTCGGGATCGACGTTGGTGTCGACCACCGCCACGACCGGCACACCGAGCTTGTTGGCTTCGGTGACGGCGATGTGTTCCTTCTTCGTGTCGAGCACGAACACCGCATCGGGCTTCTTCGCAAGGCCGCGCAGACCACCCAGGTTGCGCTGGAGCTTGCTCAGCTCACGGCCGAGGAGGAGCGCTTCCTTCTTCGGCATCGCGTCGAACTCACCGGAGCGCTGCATGCGCTCGTACTCGAGCATCTTGCCGACGCGCTTGGAGATCGTGTCGAAGTTGGTGAGCATTCCGCCCAGCCAGCGCTCGCTGACATAAGGCATGCCGCACTTCTCGGCGTAGCTGCGGACCGGGTCCTGGGCCTGCTTCTTGGTGCCGACGAACAGCACGGTGCCGCCACCGGCCACGAGGTCGCGGATGAACGCGTAGGCGTTCTCGACGCGCTTGAGAGTCTGCTCGAGATCGATGATGTAGATCCCGTTGCGCTCACCGAAGATGAATCGCTTCATCTTCGGGTTCCAACGCCGGGTCTGGTGCCCGAAATGGGCGCCTGCTTCGAGCATCTGCCGCATCGTGATGACGGCCATGGGATTCTCCTTGTGCGGTTATTTTGCACTCACGTCGGCGCCGGAGCGACCGCAGGTGACGTGAGCACGAGTGAGCGGATACGTGGTGTCGGCGGCATCCCTGGGAGCACGCCAAACAGCACCCGAGTGTATCTGTCTCAGCGCTCGCACACACCGCCGTGTTCGGCAGCTCTGGGCGGGGTGCCGTCGGTCGGTACCAGGTAGGGACGGATCCGCATCCTGCCGAGCATCGGGGTCGGATCGAGGTATCGACCATCGGCGTCGCGCCAGCCGAAGTGCGTCGTCGCGCCGCCGATGCCGATCGATCTCGCCGAGCTCGACGTACTCGCCGCGGTGCACGACGCTGCTGGCAAGGTTGCCGTAGGTCGTGCGGGTGCCGTCGCTGTGGCCGACGACGACATAGAGCGTGCCTGCGACAGCGCCTACGAACGTGACCGTGCCAGGCGCGGCGGTAACGACGGGCAATCCCCCGGTGGGACCGAACTCGATGCCGCGGTTCCCGGGGCACCACTCGCACGGCGGTTCTCGGAACGGATCGACGACCGGCGCCTCGACGGGCTTTACCAGGCATCCGGTGGAGAACAAGCCGGAGAAGAGGAAGGGCAGCAAGAGACCCACGTGAGGTCCTTTCCAGAACGGGTTGACCTGGGCCTGGGCGAGATCAGGCGATTCCGGCCGACGCCAGCCGAGCGCGGAGGTGGAGCACCGCCTTGACGCGTATCTGCGAGCACGCGGCTCTCGGTGACACCGAGCACCTCGCCGATCTGGGCGAGGGTGAGGCCCTCGTCGTAGTACAGGCCGAGCACGAGCTTCTCCCGGTCGGGGAGACGTCGCAGCTCGGCGTGCATCGCGGCGCGGACCGCGCGATCTTCGACCATTCCCGCCGGTGACGCCGGGGCACCGCCGTCGAGCGCCACGGGCTCGTGACCGGCCTCGATCGCCCGGTCGAGTGGACCGACCGTGGTGAACGCGACCGACGACATCCACGCGGCGAGCTGATCGACCGTGAGATTGAGGGCGGCAGCGAGCTCGGCATCGTCGGGCGGCCGGGCGTGGCGCGCCTCGAACGACGAGATCGCCGCCTCGAGCTGCCGTGCTCGGCTGCGGACCGATCGGGGCACCCAGTCGAGCTGGCGCAGGCCGTCGTAGATAGCGCCGCGGATCCGGGGCACGGCGAACGTCTCGAACTTCACGCCCCGCTCGGTGTCGAATCGCTCGATCGCATCGATCAGTCCGAGGATGCCGTGATTGATCAGATCGCCGGTGTCGACGGTGGGGTGGGTGCCGATGCCCAGACGACCGACGACGAACTTCACCAGCGGCGAGTAGTGGACGATCAGACTGTCACGCGCCGCGGACGATCCCTGGCGCTGCCACCGCTGCCAGTGCCGGGCGAGTGCCGGGTCGTCGAGCTCGACGGTCATGCCCGCGGGTGGGCGGCTTCGTACGCCGAGCGGAGACGGTCGCGGCTGACGTGCGTGTAGCGCTGAGTGGTGGCGACGTCGGAGTGGCCGAGCAGCTCCTGGACAGACGCGCAGGTCGGCGCCGCCGTCGAGCAGATGGGTGGCGAAGCTGTGGCGGAGTGCGTGCGGATGGGTGGGAGTCGGCGACCGCCGATCGAGGATGCGCCGCACATCGCGGGGCGAGAGACGGCGCCCCCGCTCGTTGGCGAACAGTGCATCGGAGGTGAGATGGTCGTCGGCGATCACCTCGCTGCGGACGCCGAGCCACGCTCGCAGCGCTGCGCATGCCGGAGGACTGAGCGGCACGCGGCGCTGCTTGGCGCCCTTGCCCCAGACGGTCACTGCCTGCCCGGCGAGGTCGATCGATCCGATGTCGAGCGAGGTGAGCTCGCTCACCCTGATGCCCGAGCCGTACAGCACTTCCAGAACCGCATCGTCGCGGTGCCGGCGCCAGACCGGCTCGCCATCGGGCGTCGGGCCGTCGAGGAGAACGTCGAGGTCTCGCCGGTCGAGCACGCGGGGCAGCCGTCCATCGCCGCCGGAGACCTGGAGTCCGATCGTCGGGTCGGAGTCGATACGCCCGGTGCGGACGGCCCAGGCGAAGTAGCGCCGCAAGGAAGCCGCCTTGCGGGCGATGCTGCGCCGGGCGTACTGCCTGGTTGTGAGGTAGGCGAGGTAGCGGCGAACTGTTTGCCGCCGAGCTCCGTCGGGAGCGTCGACGCCCGAGCGCGAGGTCCACTCGGCGAAGGCGCGCACGTCGGACCGGTAGGCGGCGACGGTGTGGGCCGACAACGACGTGAGTGATGTGACGAACTCGTCGAGACCCCAGCGACGTTCGACGTCGCTGGCGACTTCGGGCTCGACGGGCATGAAGCCGAGGGTATTCGACCCGCCTCACGCCGAGCTCGGACCACGAACCCACCACCTCGAACCAGCCCGTCGCCTCGCGGACCCATCCCGCTCGCTCGAGCCGGGCGAGGGCCATGGCGACCTCGGCGATCGGAAGCTCCAACTCGACGACCAGTTCGTCGAGCGTCGCCGGTTCGAGCCGGCATCGGTCGAGGACCGTCGCCTCGAGACCGCGAGGAGCGGGGCGAGGATCGAACTCGAGCTGCCGCGCCCGCCGTGTGTCGAGTCCGAGGGCGAGGAGCACGTCGTCGGCGTCGGTGACTGGGTCGGCACCGTCGGCGAGCAACCGATTCGTGCCGGCAGCGGCGCGATTGCGCACCGAGCCGGGTACCGCCATCACGCGTACGTCGCGCTCCCCGGCCTCGACCGCTGTGATGAGACTGCCGCCCTTCTCGCGACTCTCCACGACGACCACCACCTCGGCGAGCGCGGCGATGATGCGGTTGCGTAGCGGGAAGCGGAAGGCATCCGGGGAGGTGCCTGGCGGCCACTCGGACACGAGCAGGCCGCGTGCTCCGACATCGTGCCAGAGACTCGTGTTGATCGCCGGGTAGGGCCGGTCGAGCCCATTGCCCACCACCGCGACAGGCCGCCCGTCGGCGCAGCGCAAGGCGCCGTGATGGGCGGCGGCGTCGATGCCCTTGGCCAAGCCCGATACGACAGCCACGCCCGCGGCACTGAGGTCGAAGCCCAGCTGCGCCGAGGTCTCCCGTCCGTGACGAGTCGCGTTGCGCGTGCCCACGATGGCGGCACGGCGGCCGGCGAGCGCCGACAGATCGCCACGGAGGAACAACACCTCGGGCGGCCGTGGATCGAATCGCAGCATCCACGGGTAGTCGACGTCAGCTGCGACGACCGCGCGAATTCCCTGCCGTGCGCACTCGTCCGCCCAGTGCTGGGGCGACCGCCGGCGCAGCACCTCACGCCACTCGGTGCGACGGTTGCTCATCAGCAGCGGAGCGACCAGTGCGTGTGGTTCTGCGTCACCGAGGATGACATCGACGGCTTCGACCGGATCGTGATGGGCGAGCAACGACCCGAGCTGGCCGCGCGTGAGCCCATCGAGTGCGGCGAGGGCGCTCACCGCGCCGGTTCGGGCGAGGTGGGGGTCGTTCATGCGGCCAGGCCCGGAGACGGTGTGCTGCAACCGCACGCGCAGCTGGAGTGCCGACTCGACAGCGTCGTCCCCGACGACATCGGGTGCCGTGCCGGCGAGATCGGCGATCGTGCGGGCCACACGCCGAACACGGTGGTAGCCGCGACCGGTCAAGCGGCCCTGTTCGAGCTCGTAGCGCAGCAGATCGCGGGCGCTGTCGGTGATCGGCGCCTTCTCGTCGAACTCGTCCGGCCGCATCGCCGCGTTGAGGTGCCCGGCTCGTGCGAGTGCCGCCTGGCGGGCATGCATCACGCGAGCCGCCACGACGCTGCTCGACTCGCCGCCGATGGGAGCGAGGAGGTCGTCGGCGGCAGGCAGCGTGACGGTGACGCGCAGGTCGAACCGGTCGAGCAGCGGTCCGGAGAGGCGGCGGAGGTAGCGCTGCCGTCCGGCATCGGAGCACTTGCACGCGCCGGGCGCGCCCCCGCCGCACGGACAGGGATTGGTGGCGGCGACGAGCAGGAATTCGGCCGGGAGGTCGGCGTGGAGGTTGGCCCGGGCGACGCGCACCCGTCCGTCTTCCAACGGCTGGCGCAGCCCGTCGAGCACGGACGGGGCGAACTCGCCCAACTCGTCGAGGAAGAGCACTCCGCGATGAGCCATGGACACTTCGCCCGGGCGCAACGTCGCGGCGCCGCCGCCGACCACCGACACCATCGAGCTGGTGTGATGCGGCGCCCGGAAGGGCGGGTGGGACACCAATCCGCCCCGGGGCAGCGTGAGACCCGACGCCGAGTGGATCATCGTGACAGCGAGGGATTCATCGCGGTCGAGCGGAGGAAGGATGCTGGGCAGCCGCTTGGCGAGCATCGTCTTGCCGGCACCCGGCGGACCGACGAACAGCAGGTGATGGCCGCCTGCGGCGGCGATCTCGAGCGCCTGCCGGGCCACCGGCTGACCATGGACGTCGGCGAGATCGGGCAGATCGTCGGCCGGACCGGGTGGTGGCTCGGGGGGCGGATCGGGCCAGGGCACGCCGTCGCGCAAGACGTTGACGAGCTCGACCAGGGCGCTGATGGGATGCACCGCGCCCGTCGCCGCCACCCCCGCCTCGACGGCGCTGCCGAACGGCACGACCACGTCGGCCGTACGCATCGCAGCGACCAGCGGCGCCACGCCGGGTACGGATCGGACAGTGCCGTCGAGCCCCAGTTCGCCGACATACCCGAACCGTTGGGCGACGTCGAGCGGCACTTGATCGGTGACCGCCAGGACGCCGACGGCGATCGCCAGATCGAGCGACGTGCCGTGCTTGCGCTCACCCGACGGCGCGAGATTGACGGTGATGCGGTGCTCGGGCCAGGCGAAGCGGCTCGTGAGCATGGCAGCACGGACGCGGTCGCGCGACTCACGGCAGGCGGCATCCGGCATCCCGATGATCTGGTACCCGGGCAGCCCATGACCGACGTGCACCTCGACGGTGACTGGACGACCCTCGGCACCGAGCAACGTGGCAGATGACATGGAGGCGATCACGAGCGCGTCCTCTCCCAACGGTCAGCAGCAGAACGCTCGCTGACGCAATGAGAGGGACGGCGCCGGGCCCTCGACGGCTGGCACCGAGGGTACCGATCCCCTGTGACATGCCGCTGTCCGAACGCCGCGTGCAGAGGAACTGTCAGCGGCGCCGGGCATTTGGCCCTTGCCGATCAAACGTGACCGCTGGAGAATGACGGGTGGAGACTGAAGTCGGTCCGCGATCGGATTGGGGGCAACGATGAGGAACGACACGACCTGTCCGGCGCTGCAGTGCGTCGAACGCGCGACGGCAGTTACGGATGAGAAGCCATGAGCTCCGAAACGGCGCGGCTCGGCCGATGGGCGGAAGCAGAAGGGTTCGGCAGCCCATACGAGGACTCCGACAGCATCGCCACGGTCGGCAGTAGCGGCACGTCGGGAAGTGTGGCCGTCGCCGGAAGTGCGGGGACGATCGGCAGCGTCGCCGTCGCCGGCAGCGCGGCCACGGCTGGGTCTGCCGCCGTCGCCGGCAGCGTCGCCACGGCCGGCAGCGTCGCCGTCGCCGGATGTGCCGGCACCGCGGGGAGCGTCGCCGTCGCCGGCAGCGCGGGCACGGCAGGCAGCGTCGCCGTGTCGGGCAGCCTGCTCACGTTCTTCGGCATCGCCATCCGGAGGTGCATCGCCACCATCGCCTGCGTGCGGTGCCGTCGGTGCATCGCCTGCGTGGCGTGCATCGACTGCGTCGATTGCATCGGATGCATCGGGTGCATCGGCCTGCGCGGTGCCGTCGGCCGGCGCAGTGTCCGCGCCATGCAATGACGACGAGCTGAACAGTTCGAGACCCACCTACTCCGCCGGACACCTGAGGGCGACGAGAAGACGGCGGATCTCCGCGCCACCATGCCAGACTTGGCCGTGTGACATCCCCACGCGACTTCGCTCGGCCGGCGCGCCGTGATGACCGCCGTCGCGCTCGCGCTCGTCGCCGCCACGGTCGCCTGTGAGGACGACGACGATCCCACGGCCGACCCAGCACAGTTCTGCGGCGAGGTGGACGCCAACGTCAAGACTCTCACCAAGCCGAAGCTTGAGACCGGCGAGGACGTCGCCGCTTATGTCGCTCTGTATCAGCGCCTCGGTGAGCTGGTCCCGCTCGCTGTGGAGGACGACTGGACCGCCCTCACTGAGCTCTACGAGACGGCGAGCACGGTCGATCCGTCGAATCGCGAGTCACTGAACAAGCTCAACGAGCAGGCGTTCCGCACCGAGCGGTCGGCGGTGGAGGTGAAGCGTTGGTTGAAGCAGAACTGTCGCGTCAACCTTCCCGTGACGACGATCGTCGACCACGACGTGAAGGTGCCGGTGTCGTCGGTGCCAGCGACGACCCTTCCTGGCTGAGCGCCACCCGTCGCGCGGACGGGCGTTCAGATCTGACCGCGGCGGACCTTGACCGCGTCGCACAGCCCGTACTCGACCGCTTCCTCGGCGGTGAACCAGCGATCGCGCTCGGAATCGGCGCGGATCTCCTCGACTGGCTTGCCCGAATGCTGGGCGATCAGCTCCGCCATGCGGCGCTTCGTGTAGACGTGCTGCTCGGCCTGGATGGCGATGTCCGACGCCTGCCCGCGGAGCCCGGCGAGCGGCTGATGCATCATGATCCGGGCGTTGGGCAGCGTGTACCGCTTGCCCGCCGCGCCGGCGGTGAGGAGGAACTGGCCCATCGACGCAGCGAGACCGAGACACACCGTGGCGACGTCGCAGCCGACGAACTGCATCGTGTCGTAGATCGCCATGCCCGCCGTGACCGAGCCACCGGGGCTGTTGATGTAGAGCCAGATGTCGGCGCTGGGATCTTCACCCTCGAGGTAGAGGAGCTGGGCGCACAACTGGTTGGCCATGTCGTCGTTGACGTCGGACCCGAGCATGATGACCCGGTTCTTGAGGAGGCGGTTGAACACCTCGTTGCGGGAGTCGTAGCCGCCTTCGAGGCCGCTGGGCACGATGATCTCGGACATGTTCCGCAGGCTATCGGCGCCAGTCAGCGGGAGGCGCCGGAGAAGACCACTGCCACGAGCTCGTCAGGTTCGATCGTGTCGAGCGTCGCCAGGACTCCGGCGAGCCCGGCGGTGCCTGTGGCGCTGGCGTCGATGCCGGCGATTGCGGCGAGCTCGTGGGCGCGTTCGATCTCGGCCTCTGTGGCGACCACGGGAGCACCACCGCTGGCTCGCATCGACTCGATCACCCCGAGCCAGTCGTACGTCTCGTCGTCGAGGATGCCGTCCGCACTCGATGACGGGCGCGTCCCAGGCGAACATGAACTCCGACCACCGGGCCGCAGCCTCCTCGACTGGCAGCGCACCGAGCAGGTCCCATGCCCGGGCGAGCGGCGCGCATCCCTCGGCCTGCACGGCGAACAGCGACGAGGCCGGGCCGAGAGCGCTGTCCCACGCAGGTAGCGAACGCACCTCCGCCGACCTGCACGTACACCCGATCGGGCACGGCGGCGGCCATCTCCCACCCGATCGTGCGCCCACCGTCGAGGCAATACCCGTTCTCCGGACCTTGCACGCTGAACGGGATCGCCCCCGACTCGACCGCTTCGCGGAATCGCAGCACGGCGGGATCTCCGGCCGGGTCTCCGTCACGCCGAGGACAGACTCGTGATCGACGCGCCAAGCCCCCGGATCAGGTCGAGCACGGCCGGGCTGGCCCATTCGGGAACGTAGACCTGGAGCGGCCAGTCGACCGCGCTGGGCCAGTGTGGCCGCGGCGATCGCTGCGTTGCCGCAGGAGGCGATCGCCAAGGGAGGTCGGTGCGGGAGCCGACCGAGCAATTCGGCCGCGCGGAGATGGAGGAGGATCGTCACCAGGTGGCGTGCCTTGTGGCTGCCACCCACGTTGCCGGTCTCGTCCTTGACCCATATCGAGCGACCGAGCTCGGCGCTGAGATCGTCGGAGCGGGCGAAGGGGGTGACGGCGAAGCCGTCGGCAGACCTCTCGCGTGAGCGCCACGCAGGCGTCGTCGGTCATCCCGTTGGCGCGGGCGAACGCCCACCAGGCGAGTCGCGGCCCGTGCCGAACGAACGGGTTGGTGTCGTCGAGGACGTCGTCCCAGTCGTCAGCGGAATCATCGTCGTCGACGATGTGCAAGACGTGATGCCGGTCGGTCAACGTGGCGCTGTGGGCATCTCCAGGCGAGCGGGGTGGCGATGTCGACCGTCGTGCCGCAGACCGCGCAGCGGAACCCGGCGATCATGATCCTGATGCGACGCGGGCGTTGAACTCGGCGATCAACTCGTCCCACACGCCCAGATAGCGGCGCAGCCCACGCCAGAATGCCTGGCCGCGACGCGCCTCGAAGAGGTCGAACGGGGTGCCCTGCTGCTCGACCCACGTGTAGTAGCCGAGGTTGAAGATCGCTGCGCCGGTCGGCCTCGGTGCAGTCGATCATGTGCTCGGTCGACGTGTGGGCGAGGTGCTCGCCGAACACCGCTGCCGCGCTCGCGGCGTCGAACTCACCGCCGAAGCGGCGTTCGAGCGTCTTCTGCCGCTCGCTCGGGTACATCGCCCCGCCGTCGGTGGCAACGGTGACGACGGCGTCGTCGGCGCCGAGATCGAGCAGCTTGGCGGTCTTGATCGCAGCGAGCACGTTGCAGGTCGACGAGAAACCGAAGTGGGCGAGCGCGTCGACGACGTTGGCCGGCACGCCGATCCTGTCGGCCAGGTGGGCGCGCCCGGCGTCGGTGTTGAACAACACATCGAGTTCGTCGGTCGCCCGGTCACTGACGGCGCACACGACATCGGTGTTCATCACGTTGTGGATCAGGGGGATGTGCTTGTCCCCGATGCCCTGGATGTTGTGCTCGCCGAAGCCGTTCTCGAGCATCGTCGGACACTCCAGTGCCTCGACTGCCACGATCGCCGCGCCGTACTCGTCCTTGAGGCGATCACCGGCGGCGATCGTGCCTGCCGATCCGGTTGCCGACGTGAACGCCGCGAGGCGGAGGTCTCGACCCAACCCTCCGCGCACATGCTCGAACACGTGCCCCAGCGCCCGGCCCGTGACCTCGTAGTGGCCGAGATGGTTCCCGAACTCGCAGAACTGGTTGAAGACGAAGTTGTCCGGATCGAGGGCGAGCTCGTTGCAGGCGTCGTAGATCTCCTTCACGTTCGACTCGGTGCCGACGGTGCGGATGACATCGTCCGCCGGGTTCATGCACCATTCGTCGAGCCAGTCGAAGCGCTCCTGGCTCATCCCTGCTGGCAGGATCGCCACGCCGCGGCTCGCCATGATGCGGCTGATCGCCACGCCGCCGCGTGCGTAGTTGCCGGTCGAGGGCCAGATCGCACGGTGGCGTGTCGGGTCGAACTGACCGGTGACGACGCGTGGCGCCAGGCACGAGTACGCGGCGAGGACCTTGTGCGCCGTGATCATCGGGAAGCGATCGCCGAACACGACGATGATCGGGCTCTCGACACCGGTGAGCGACGACGGCAGCACGATGTGGTCGGGAAGGTCCACCCGCTTGCCGGACAAATCGTTGTACCAGTGCACGCGCCAGAGGTTGCGCGTGTCGGGTCCCTGCGGGTCGGCGTCACCGGCGGCGTCGGACGCCATCGTCGACGGATCGGCGAGCTGGGCGAACGTGGGCAGCACGATGCGCTGCTCGCGGAACCGGCGCGGCGCTGTTGGCGAGCGTCCCTTCGTCGACGATGCGATCGGCCAGGCCGAACTGGTTCTCGATCGCAGCCGTCAGGTCGTCGCTGGCTTCACGCTCACTCGCCGCGGTCTCGGTCGTCGTCATGTTGACAGTTTGTCAAGACGGAACGGCCCATCCGCTCTCCGTCGCCCACTGCTCGGCGACGGAGATCACGAGGTCGACGACCGGGTCCTTGACGTCGGTGTACACGTCCAGGTCGTCGACAGCCCCGGCGAGCACGCGTTTGAACCGCGCAGTACGCGGGGACGGCGTCGGGATGTGCGCGGAACCAGTCGCGGAAGAGGACGGCGAGCCGCTCGTTCGGTGACCCGACGAGCCGGCAATGGAGGTTGATGCGCTCGCCGCCGGGCTCCTTCCTCGACCAGATCCGTTTCGACCAGCGCTCGGGCGGATCGTCGTAGCCCGCCGGCACGTGGTCGGCCAGCCACGGCAACCGCTCCAAACCCATCTGTCGCAGTGGCTCGTCGAACGCCGTCGCTGCGGCATCGAGGTTGGTGACGCTGACCTGCATGTCGAACACGGGCTTGGCTGCCATGCCCGGGATCGCTGTGCTGCCGATGTGCTCGACACGCTGGGCGAGTGCACCGAGCCGCTGGCACAACTCGTCCACCAGCTCTGCACCCCGATCGGCCCAGTACGGGTCGTAGGGCACGAGAACGAACGCGGTCGGGCCGGGGGCGTCGTCGTCTGCCAGAGCGGGAGGAGGCATTGTCGCCACGCTACGACCGCTGTCAACCCTCGCCGACTGGCGACGTCGGCCTAGAGTCCGCGGCATGGCGAATGGCTCGGTCCCACCACCTGCTCCCCCACCGCCGCCGGGCTGGCAGCAGAACAGCGGGCCTCCCCAGTCGCCTCCGAGCCCGCTCCCGCCACCGACACAACCTCCGCCCCCGCCATCGCCGGGATCGTTCGACACATTTCGTCCCACCCTGCAACCGCCCGCGACTGGTGCGCGGAAAGCCGTTGTGGTGCTGATGTGGGTCACGGTGGCGGCCGAGGCGCTGAGCGCCGCCGCGGCGTTCTCGCGGCGGCAGACGTGGGAGCGGTTCCTCGACGGGGACGCCAACTTCGGCGACATCGACGACGCCGACAGCCTCGTCGCCGGCAGCGTCGTGCTGGCCGTGATGCTCATCCTGGCGACGGCGATCGTCCTCGCCGTGTGGTCGCATCGTGCCGCCTCCAACGCTGCGGCGCGTGGGGTCAACACGACACCGGGGCTCGCCTCCGGCGGCTGGTTCATCCCGATCGGCAACCTGTTCATCCCCCACGGGCAATTGCGCAAATGCCTCAGCGGCCAAGGAGACACAGCCGCACTCAACTGGTGGCAGGGTCTGTGGATCGCCGGTGCCGTGATCGGCAACGTCGGCGTCCGTGCGTTCGGCGACTTCGACCTCGACGACAGCCCCAACGGTGTCAGCGACAACCTGCGCAACCAGGGCATTTCGTTGCTCATCGGCGCCGGGTTGCTGGCGGGCGCCACCATCTTCGCCACACGGGCGATGCGCAGCGTCGACGAGGTGACGAGCGGCACCGCGTGAGCCGGCCATCCCGCCGTAGCCGGCGAAACGGCTCTACTACGTTTGGCCGCCATGGCTGACTTCTTCATCGGCGCCACGGTCATCCCGGGCAGCGAGGAGCGTGGCGAGAACATCACGGTCGAATCCGACGACTTCACGACTCATGGGGTCATCGTCGGCATGACCGGTTCGGGGAAGACCGGCCTCGGCGTCATCCTCATCGAGGAGGTGCTGTCGTCAGGCTTGCCGTGCTCGTCATCGATCCCAAGGGCGATCTGACCAACCTGTGCCTCACGTTCCCCGACATGCGGGCGGAGGACTTTCGTCCCTGGATCGACGAGTCGCAGGCGAAGGCGGCCGGTGTGTCGGCCGACGAGTTCGCCGCTCAGCAAGCCGAGCTGTGGTCGAAGGGATTGGCCGACTGGGGACTGTCGGGCGAGAACATCGGCCGCCTCCGCGCCGCCACGGACTTCACGATCTACACGCCCGGCTCCAACTCCGGCGTGCCCCTCAACCTCGTTGGTTCGTTGCAGGTGCCGCCCACCTCCGACGAGGAGATCGTCGGCGACGAGATCGAGGGATACGTGTCGGGGCTGCTTGGCCTCGTCGGCATCGCCGCCGATCCCCTGTCGAGCCGCGAGCACATCCTGCTGTCGAACCTGATCGCCCACTCCTGGGGGCCGGCAAGGCTCTCGACCTGGCCATGCTCGTCGGCCAGATCCAATCGCCGCCGATCCGCAAGCTCGGCGTGTTCGAGCTCGATCAGTTCTTCCCGCCCAACGACCGCAGCGCCCTGGCGATGAAGCTCAACGGCCTGCTCGCCTCGCCGTCTTTCGCTGCGTGGGCCGCAGGCCCGCCACTCGACGTCGATCAGCTGCTGTTCCGCGACGGGAAACCACGGTGCGCAATCGTCACCACCGCTCACCTGTCCGACGACGAGCGGCAGTTCGTGACGTCGCTCGTGTTGTCGAAGCTCGATCACGTGGATGCGGCGGCAGAGCGGCGTCACGGACCTCCGCACGATGCTGTACATGGACGAGGTCGCCGGCTACCTGCCCCCCACCGAGAACCCGCCGACGAAGAAGCCGATCATGACGCTGATGAAGCAGGCCCGTGCCTTCGGCGTCGGTGTCGTGCTGGCCACGCAGAACCCGGTCGACATCGATTACAAGGCGATCTCCAATGCCGGCACGTGGATGGTCGGGCGGTTGCAGACCGAGCGAGACAAGCAGCGTCTGCTCGACGGAATGAGCGCCGCTGCGGGCGGGGTCGACGTCGCCGCCGTGAGCGACACGATCAGCGCCCTCGGGAAGCGACAGTTCGTGCTCCGGCGCGCCGGCAAGGACGCACCCGAGACATTCACCACGCGGTGGGCGATGAGCTACCTGCGTGGGCCTCTCACGTGTGAGCAGATCAGCACCTTGATGAAGCCGGCCGCCGACTCAGCGGCCGGCCCACCTGCCGCAGCACCGCCCTCCAGCGCCGGCGACGGAGCCGGCAACGGAGGCCACGCCTGCTCCTCCGGACTCGAAGACCACCGGCACGGGCACGACCGACGCGCCTGCCTCCGAGGTGCCGCAGACCGCCACTGACGCAACAGCAGCTGCGAGCGCCAGTCCGCCGGCAGCCACCACGCCGGTCGGCGACGACGAGACACCCGTGATGCCCGACGTCGCCGGCGGTGTCGCCGTGCGCTACGTCGACCCGGCCGCGCCCTGGCTGGCGGCGGTCGGTGGAGCGAGCACCGGTGGTCGGCGCGCCGCGGCGGTGGTCGCCCGCGTGGCCCTGCGCTACGACGAGTCGTCGGCAGGCGACCTGGTGCACGACACCGAGTACGAGGCGGTTCTCCACCCTCGCGCCACACGTCGACGTGTCCACCGTCGTCCCGGTCGACTACGACGATCGCGACCTGTCCGACACGATGCCCGACGGCACGCTCTACAGGCTTGGTGACGCACCACTCGGCACGAAGTCGTTCTTCACCGACATCGAGCGCGCCCTCGCCGACCATCTCGCTCGCAGCCTGTCGATGGAGCTGCCGAGCAACAAGACGTTGAAGCTGTTCGCTCGTCCCGGCGAGGCTCAGGAGGCGTTCGAGCAGCGGTGTGCGGCATACGCCGACGAGCAGGCCGAGGCGGATATCGCCAAGCTGCGCGGGAAGTACGAGGCGAAGGCAGCCAAGCTGCGCGACCAGGTCGCAGCCGCCTCCGATCGGGCGCAGGTGGTCGACGAGCAGGCTCGCAGCCGTGAGCGCGACGGGTTGCTCGACACCGCCGGAGACCTCCTCGGCGGGCTGCTCAGTGGCCGGCGCAGCAAGGGTTCATTGATGGGGTCGATCCTCAAGGGCGCCGGTCGCCGCCCGTCCTCCGCCGATCAGCGGCGACGGGAGGAAGCGCAGAACAAGGTGACACGGCTCGAGGAGGACCTCGCTGAAGTCGAGGCAGAACTCGCCGAGGAGATCACCGAGATCGACGCCGCCTGGATGGCGAAGGCGAAACAGGTCGAGACGATTGCCATCACGCTGGAGAAGTCCGACGTGAAGGTCACCCAGTTCTGCCTGGCCTGGCTCCCAGTCGACTGATCTCTCGGAGCTTCGACTCGCGAGCAAGTCGCTCGTCTCCGCCTACCGAGCTCGCCGCCTCCGCTTCGCTTTGGCGGCTCACCCAGCTCATGCTTGGACCCGGGGCCGACGCTCCAGGCTCACCAGGCGGTAGGTCGGGTATGTCACGTCGCTCGGGCCGGTGCACGTGAGCGGTGACGGTGCCGGGATCCATTCCCGGTCGATGACGACCTCAACGTTCGCCGGCTCGATCCCGCCGACGTCGACGGCGAACCGATCCGCAGCGAGGCGGCGGACGTCTACAACCGCGTCGATCGCGGTGAGGTGGAGTTCCTGTCGCACGAAGTACTCGGCCGCCTGGGCGACGTAGGGCAATGTCGATCGCCCGCGGTACAGATCGAGCTCCAGCTCGCTGCGGGCGAAGGCCTCGAGAACCCGCTCGGCGGAATCCACGGTGACCCGGCCGTAGTAGATGCTGTCGGGCAGCACGACCAGGTTGGCGGCGAAGCGATCACCCCCGATGTGCGAGCACTCCCATACCGACTCTGCTGCCGAGGTCGTGCGCAGGTGTCGCACCAACGGTCGCCCGAAGTTGGCACAGCAGGAGTCGTGCCGTCCGTTCGTGCAGACGAGCACGAGCGAGGTCTCCACGGGCTCCCAACCGGACGGACCCTCGCCGCGGCCGAGGTCGCCAACGCCGGCGGTTGCCTCGACGACATCCGCCAAGCTCGGCACGACGTGGCGCCAGATCGCACCGGCGTGTCCGCCGCCGTGGCTCGCCTCGACGTAGAACAGGTGACGTTGTTCCCCCGCGGTCGCGACGGAGATCGCGGCGGATCGCCACAGGCCGCACATGGTGTTCTTTGAGGTCCCTCGCCCACCGCTTCGGGCACGTAGTCGACGAATTCGGTGTCGGCAACGAGCTCTGCTCCCCACGAGCCGCACACTTCGACGAGCAGCCACCGCTGGACCTGCGATGCAGTGGCGAACATCGGCTCTGCCGCGCCCGGCGGAGGCGACCGCACACTGGATACTCAGCCACGGGCGAGGACTCCCTCGACGACCAGTCGCTGCAGCACCGTCATCGCCGACTCGACATCGAGGGCACCGCGCACATCTGTCGAGGTGAACGGGCCCGAGGTCGCGAGCACGTCGGCGCACGATTGGGTACGCGTCGACAGGCATGGTGAGTACACGGTCGCCGAGGTGCAGCCGGGCAGACGAATCCGTCAGCTGTCAGCCACAGCAGTGGGCCGGGTGTGACCCGCACGGGCATGTCGGCAGCGAGGTCGAACGATTCTCGGCGAGGACGCAGGCGGGTCCGCGGTTGGCGCCGCCACACGGCCTTCGCCACCTCGTCCCGGAATCGGTCGCCGGCAATGGTCGTGCGCAGCCAGTCGAGAGCCGCCGCGGGGTCGTAGGAACTCTCAAGACCGGCCACCGCGAGGCGGTCGGCCAGCGCCGTGCCAGAGGGTTCGCCGATGGCGTTGCGGAGCATTCGCTCCCACGTCAGCGCCATGATGCCGATGGTGAGATGCACCGATTCGTCGTCGACAGTCTCCGCCGCGTGAGGGAATCCCCGTGGCAGGGCGAGACAGTCACCGGCATGCATCACGAGGTCGACGAGCGGCGTACCGAGCTCGTCGAACTGCGGGAGTGGGATCGCCGCGCCAGACTTGGCCGGCCGGCGCGTGCGCTCGATCGGCTCCCACACTCGCCACCGTTTGCTCCCGGCGAGCTGCACGACGATCACGTCGTGGTAGTCGAAGTGCAGGTCGAGGCCTTTCGTCTCGACCGGGCTGAGGTAGGCGTTGACCTGCACGGGCTGATCGAGGTCGAGGGCGAGGTTCGTCGACAGCCGGGCGTACGGGCACGTCGAAGTGCTGCAGCCCTTGGAGCACCACCGTGGCGCCCTCGGCGAACAGCTCGAGCACCCGGTTGGGCTCGACGAGATCGTAGAGCTGCTGGTTGCCGACCCCGGCGGCCCGGCAGTAGTCGCTCCGGGCGAGCGTGGCGCCGCCGCGGACCATGCGGAACCCAGGTGCACGCAAGCCCACGTTCGAGGATCAGCTCCCACATCCGCTCGACGTCGGCCCATGGCACGCCATCGACGATCGCCTTGGCGACGCCGGTGCGGGCTGGAGGACGCGGACGCGCCGGTAGACGTCGTCGCTCAGATAGTGACCCGGTCACCGACGAACGTGCCAGCCGAGGTGCGTCGGGTGGAACTCGCGCCGAACGATGAAGCGGTTCGGGCACGAGCGTGCTGGTCAGGCGTCGGTGACGTCCGAATCGCCACCGTCCGTGCCGTCGGAGTCTCCACCGTCGGTGCCATCGGAGTCGCCACCGTCTCACCATCGGTGCCATCGGTGCCGTCGGCGTCGCTGTCCTTCTCATCGGGCGGATTTCGTTCTCGGGCCACTCGGTCTTCAGATCATCAGCTGAGGATCGTCATGCGCCGCAGAGTACCCCACGCTGCGAAGCCTGCAATCACGGTGATCGGCGGCCGCCATGAGCGCTCGAGGAGGTGAGAGAGCGGTAGGGCGCATCGCCACCACACTCCGGACCGTTCACAACTCCTCGAGACGTGCCGGCGGTGAGATTCGAACCCACACTGTCAGGTACCTAAAACCTGTGCCTCCTGCCAATTGGGCTACGCCGGCGAGGCGATGACCAGGATACGAGTATCCTCGGGCTGCTGGCGGTACGAGTAGCTTCGCCGCGTGTTCACCGGCATTCCCACTCCCGCACCGATCATCGACTCGCCGTCTTCGAGTCGAACCTGGCGGTCATGGCCGGCACGTCCCCGGGCCGTTCGTTGCGTCCGCACGTGAAGGCGCACAAGTGCACGTCGATCGCCCGTGCCCAGGCCGCGCCACGGGCACCGGTCGTTCACCTGCGCCACGCCGCGGGAGGTGCTCGGGATGATCGACGCCGGGCTCGGCGACGACCTGCTCCTCGCCAACGAGACGGTCGATGCCAACCGACTGGCGTCGCTGGCGGCACGGCAGGACGACGCCCGCATCACGGTTGCCATCGACAGCGAGTCCACGCTCGCCGCCGCCGCCGGGCCGGGATCCGGTCGTGCTCGTCGACGTCGACGTCGGCCTGCCCCGGTGCGGCTGCCTGCCCGCCGACGCCGGCCGGCTCGCCGACAGCGCCCGGTCGGCCGGGATCGACGTGCGCGGCGTGATGGGATACGAGGGCCACCTGATGATGTCCGACGACCGCACCGATCAGGCGGCGGCAGGTCGCGTCGGTCGATGACCTCCTCACCGCCGCCCACGACTACGTGGGCGGCGACATCGTCTCCGCTGGCGGAACCGGCACCTACGACCTCCACGACGGCACCGGTGTCACCGAGATCCAGGCCGGCAGCTATGCGCTGATGGACACGCAGTACGCCACGCTGGGATCTGCCCTTCGGGCATGCGCTGGCTTCGTGCTCGGCACGGTGATCTCACTCAAGGCGGGCTACGCCGACGGCCGACGTCGGGCTGAAGTCACTCGGCATGGACCACGGCAACCCGTCGATCGACGGCCAGGGGCTCGACGTCTGGTTCTGCAGCGACGAGCACATCACCTTTGGCACCGGTGATGTGGCGCTCGCGGTCGGCGACCAGGTCCGTGTGTTGCCGGCGCACATCGACCCCACGATGGCGATGCACGAGGTGTCTACGTGATCGATGGCGCCGACGTGGTCGACGAGTGGCCGATCGACCTCCGCGGCTGGGACCTGCTTCCGCACCGACCCTCCCGCGGCGACGCCTCGCGACGCGATCTCGGCCTCGCCGGCCGTGCGGTCGGGGCGCTCGGATCGCGAGTGAACGGCGCCGGCCGCCAGTTACGGTGGCGGCCGATGTTGGAGCGGACGGCGAGGTGGGCGGTGGCGATCGAATGCAACGGGAGCGCGTCGCCGAGCCGCTGGGCTGGGTCCTCATCACGCCGCTGCCCTGCTCGCTCGTCGCAGGTGGTCGGTGTCACGCCGTGGCGCATCGTCGCCGTGCTGCAGGCACTCACGCCCTACCTGCTGCTGCCCTCCGTCCCTCTGGCGACGGTCGCCTTCTGGTGCGCCGCCACTGGGCGCTCGGTGTCACTGCCGCGGCAGTGGTCGCCGTACTCGCCGCGCTGAGCTGGCCGCTGCTGCTTCCCGCCCGGCCAGCGGCCCGCAGCTGCCGCCGCATCGCCACTGCACATCCTGCACAGCAATGTCCTGTTCGACAATCGACCGACTCGACGATGCCGTCTAGACGGTCCTCACCAGTCGACGCTGACGTGATGGTGATCACCGAGTACACGTTACGCGTCCACGAGCGCCTTCCGGGCCTCGCCGCTCTCGACAGGCTGCCGTACCAGCTCGAGGCCCGACGGCCGGCCCGGGGTGGCACCGCCATCTGGAGTCGGTACCCGTCTCGAGCCGAATGCCCAGCCCACCGACCAAGTTCGCCACCGGATCGCCGACGTCACACTTTCCGACGACTCCGTCGTCCGGCTCGTCGGTGCTCATCCGCCCACTCCGACTCACGACTTCGACAAGTGGCGGCACGAGTTGACGACCTCAAGCAGTACGCCGAGACAGGCACAGCAACCGTGCTGGCCGGCGACTTCAATGCATCGTGGTGGCATCCCGGCTTCCGCGACCTGCTTGCCGCCGGGTTCAGCGACGCCCATCAGGCGCGCGGCGCCGGCTTCAGCGTCTCATGGCCGACCAACACCGCCATCTGCCGCCTTCGTTCGCCTCGATCATGCGCTCGTGACCGATGAGCTCGTCGTCGAGGGCGTCGACGACTTCGACGTACCAGGCAGTGATCATCGGGGCTTCGACGTCACCGTCCGTCGGGCGGAGGCAGACTGACTCGAGCGGGCGATCCGTCGAGGAAGCGCGGAACGCCCGGCCGCGGTGCGACAGCGCTGTGCTTCTCATCCTCGGTCATCTCGGCGAACGTACGGCCGTCGCCGTCGGACGGCACGAACACCGGGTCGTAGCCGAAGCCTCTCGCCCCCCGCTCGTGACCGGCGATCGTCCCGTCGCACACGCCGTCGGCCACGATCTCGCGCCCGTCGGGCCAAGCGACCAACGCGACCGTCCGGAAGTGGGCCGTCCGACTTTCGTCATCGGCCGCTCCCGCCGAGGCGAGCTCGGCGAGCAGCTTGGCTCGGTTGTCGGCCTCGGTGCATCCCTCCCCGGCGTAGCGAGCGGAGTAGACGCCGGGAGCGCCTCCCGAGCGCATCGACCTCCAGCCCGGTGTCGTCGGCGACCGCCGGCATACCCGTGGCCGCGGCGATGGCCCCCGCTTTGAGTCGCGCATTTCCTTCCAGCGTCTCCGCGTCCTCGACCACGTCGGGTACGTCCGCAGGGCGAGGGATGAGTTCGACCGCCGAGCCGAGGATGTCGCCGATCTCGTCGACCTTGTGCGGGTTGGCGGTGGCACAGACCAGACGCAGCATCGGCTCAACGACGGCGGGGCGGAGGCGAGTCCCCGACCATCTCGGCTTGTAGATCCATGATCTCCGCCAATCCGTTCGAAGCGAGCTCGAGCAGCGAGTCGAGCTCGCCGCGGGTGAACGCCATCCCCTCGGCCGTGCCCTGCACCTCCACGAAGCGGGCGTCGCCGCCATCGACGGGCCGCACCATCACGACGTTCATGTCGACCTCGGCAGTGCTGTCCTCCACGTACGGCAGGTCGAGCACCGGCGTGGCGCCGACGATGCCAACGCTCACTGCCGCACAGTACGAGTGGAGTGGATTCTTCGCCAGCGAACCAGCGGCGACGACGCCGGCTGAGCGCATCGTGGAGGGCGAGGTACCCGCCACAGATGCTCGCCGTCCGTGTGCCGCCGTCCGCCTGCAGCACGTCGCAGTCAACGGTGACCTGCCGCTCACCGAGCAGCCGCATGTCGCAAGCGGCGCGCAGGCTACGGGCGATCAACCGCTGGATCTCGACAGTGCGTCCACTCTGCTTGCCCTTTGCCGCCTCCCGACCCACCCGTTCCGGCGACGAACCGGGCAACATCGAATACTCCGCGGTCACCCAGCCCTTGCCGCTGTTGCGCATCCAACGAGGCACGTCGTCGTCGATGCTCGCCGTGCACAGCACTCGCGTCCGCCCGAATGTCACCAGCGCCGACCCGTCGGCCATCTCCGTGAAATCCCGTTCGAACGTGATCGGGCGCAGCTCGTCGGCCTGCCGACCGTCGGATCTCGTCATCCGCCCACCTTGGCACACGCGTCGCGCAGCGGCGTCGGCCGGCCGATGCCGTGCGGATCAGCGCGTTCCCCACGGCTCGGTGTGGTTCAGCTCGGGACCGAGCAGTTGCGCGCCGAGCTCGCGGAACGTGTCGAGGTCGCCGCTGGAGAGGAAGCGATGTGTGCCGCACCGTCTTGCCGTCGCGCAGGAGGCCCAGCTCACGGAGGATGCCGATGGCCGCGAACGCTGTCTCATCGGCCGAGCTGACGAGCGTCACCCCGGGACCCATCACCTCTCCGATCGTGCGGGCGAGGAACGGATAGTGGGTGCACCCGAGCAGCAGGGCGTCGACGTTCGCGGCAGACACCGGGGCGAGCATCCGTTCGGCGAGCACGAGCACCTCGTCGCCGGTGGTCTGACCCCGTTCCACGAACTCGACGAAGCCCGGGCACGCGGCGCTGGTGAGGTGCACCGGAGCACCCGTGCGGGCGATCGCCTGAACGTACGCGCCGGAGGCGATCGTTCCGACCGTCCCGATCACGCCGACGCGTCCGGTCGTGGTCGTGCTGACGAGTGCTCGTGCGCCGGGTTCGATGACGTCGATGATCGGCAGCGCGAGCTTCGGCGCGAAGATCGTCGAGCCCTGCCGCGTCGCCGTGTTGCAGGCGACGACGATCGCCTTGACGCCGTAGTCGTCGACGAGGCTGTGGGCAATCTCGGTGGCGAAGCGGTGGACGTCGGCGAGCGGTTTGGTCCGTACGGGTAGCGCCCCGTGTCGCCGATGTAGACGAGGTCCTCCGCGGGGAGGAGGTCGATCAGGGCGCGGGCGACGGTCAGTCCTCCGAATCCTGAGTCGAACATCCCGATCGGCTGATCCACGGCCGCCCAGGCTACGGTCCGCCGACCGCAGCGCCGGGTCGCCGGAAACCGTGAAGGGCGGAAACTCGGGCGCACGGACCTGTCACATCGGCTGGACTTCTTCGGTCACTCTTCTCGGAGAACGCGACGAAGGAATCCTCATCGATGGACGAACACGACCAGCTGGCGGAGCAGTTCGAGGCGCACCGCTCCCATCTTCGGGCGGTCGCCTACCGGATGCTCGGCTCACTCGCCGAGGCTGACGATGCAGTCCAGGAGGCGTGGATGCGGCTCAGTCGCTCCGACGCCGCGGAGATCGAGAACCTCGGCGGGTGGCTGACGACGGTGACGGCGCGCTTGTGCCTCAACGTGCTCCGCTCTCGGAGGACGCGGCGGGAAGAGCCGTTGGCGCCGCACGTCCCCGATCCGATCGTGACACGACAGGACGCGAGCGATCCCGAACACGAAGCGATCCTCGCCGACTCGGTGGGCCTCGCCCTGCTCGTCGTGCTCGACACGTTGGATCCCGCTGAGCGGCTGGCGTTCGTGCTGCACGACATGTTCGCTGTCCCGTTCGACGAGATTGCCGGCATCGTCGGCCGCACGCCGGCGGCGACGCGACAGCTCGCCAGCCGCGCCCGTCGCACGGTGCAGGGACAGCGCGTCGTTCCCGACGCCGATCTCACTCGTCAACGGGAGGTGGTCGACGCGTTCTTTGCTGCCTCACGTGACGGCGACTTCGACGCCCTCGTCGCCGTGCTCGATCCCGATGTCGTCGTCTACTCCGACAGCGGGCGGGTACGCACGGGCGCAGCTGGTTTGCTACGTGGCGCCGCCGCGGTTGCGAGCTCGGCGCTCACGTTCTCCCGGCTGTCCCCGTTCGTCCGGCCGGCGCTCGTCAACGGGGTGGCCGGTGTGGTCGTCGCGCCTCGAGGCAAGCCGTACTCGATCATGGCCTTCACGGTCGTGCACGGGAAGATCGTGTCGATCCATGCCCTGGCCGATCCGGAACGCCTGCGCATGCTCGCCCTGCCCGACCTCGACGAGTGAACGTTCGCCGCGAGGCGCTCTTCACGCTGCCGGTGATCTCTCGTGTTCCGCCGTCCGTGGGCGGGGCGATCACGACAGGCGCCAGCGCCCGCACCCGGTTGGCGGTAACCGGCCCGGCGAGGTACGTCCGGTAGGCGTCGCGCCACCAGCTGAGGGTGTCGTCATCGATCCCGGCTGGCTCGGCGCCGGCGTCGACGGCGATCGAGGCCATGTGCCATCGACGCTCCAGCTCGGCCAGCACGAGACCGATGACGACGTGATTGACGGCCAACAAGTCGGGGAACTGGTTCATGGCGGCCATCACTCTTACGACGCCGCCGATCCGTCGTCTGTTGCACGCCCCGCCGTTGCAGTCTTGTGACGTTGCCCGACGGCGATCGTGGCCGACGGTTGGCCGGATTGCGGTGAGTGCGTGTCAGGGAACGAGGACGAGGTCGACGACGTGGGTCGGACCGTTGCTGCCGGGGATGTCGGCGGAGAGGATCGACGCTCCTTCGATCGTCTCCCGCTCGGCATCCACGGAGAGCTCGTCGCCACTCAGCGTCGGCAGTTCTTCCATGGAGAAGATCTCCTCGCTGGAGAACTCTCCCTCCACGATGTGCCGCTCGAGCACGTCGCGGATCGCATCGTCGTCGGCGAGGAGGTCAGGGCCGCCGGGTGATGCGGCGAGACGATCGAACGCAGCGTTGTTCGGCGCCAGCAGTGTGATCTCCTCGTCCTCGTCGGCGAGGACGTCACGCAGGCCGGTGCGTTCGGCGAAGCGACGCAGGTCGGACAGCTCCGGGCTGGTGCGCACGTTGTCCCACGCCGTTGGATCACTGGGGAGAGTTGGCGGCGGCGTGGTGGTCGAGGTGGTCGTCGTCGTCGCGCGGCAGCGTCGTCGTGGTGGTCGTGGTCGTCGTCGTGGTCGTGGTGGTCGTCGGGGCAGCGTCGTGGTGGTCGTCGACGTCGTGGGCGGCGTCGTGGTGGTCGTCGACGTCGTCGGCGCGACGGTCGTGGCGATGGTCGTCGGCGGCACGGACGTGGGAGGGATGGTCGTGGCGGGCGCACTCGTGCTCGCTGGGAGCGTCGACGTCGTCGACGAGACGGACGGCAGCACTTCCAGCTCGTCGTCGCCGTCGTCGTCACCGGCGAGGACGAGAATGGCGATGATCACCATCACGAGTGCGGCGAGCCCGGCCACCAATGCCGCCACGGGTCCCCGCTCCCGGTACCACGGCTGCTCCTCGTCATCGTCGTAGTCGTCGCCGGGGTACCCGGCGCCGAGCGGCGGCTCGTCGGGAGGCTCGCCTCCTCCCCCACTGCCGCCTCCACCGAGAGGAGGCATGACGACCGTCGGCTCGCCACCGGTCGGCGGCAGCGCCTCCGTGGGATCGAGGGGGCCATCCGGTGGACCGCTCGGCTGGCTCGGCCGGATCGGGCGCGTCGGTTCGTCCGGGCCGTACACGCTCACGCTGCGGTCGCCTCCACGGCAACCATGATGGCCGATCAGAAGTAGATGATCTGCTCACGCACGATGATGTGCGCACGGCACGTTCGGCGGCCGGGACCTCCATCGATGGGGTCGTGCCGGCGTTGATGAGCTGATTCCGTCGCCGAGCCCCGACCGCGACGAGGAGAGCGAGTTCAACCAGGCGAACTGACTCGTGGAGTTACGACCGGTTGGTCGAGTCGTGCGAGCAGGCGCGTAGCTCGGTCGCGAGCGATGTCCGCGCCTGCGTCGTCGCCGGTTGCCGCCGCCGCATCCGCGAGGTCGAGCGCCGCTTCGGCGGCGAGCAGCGGCGAGCCGACCTGCTCGAACCCGGCGACGGCCGACCGCAGCCGCGACGTGTCGACGGCGACGACGCCGGCCGCGTGGTCGGCGTGGGCGGCGGCGAGCGGACCTTGGATGGACGACGCCAGCTCGACGAGCCGGTCGACGACCGTTGCGGCACCGCCGAACCGGACGACGTCGTGTCGCAGCATTGCCTCGAGCGCGTATGCGCCCCGCCGCGCCGCGAGCTGCGCACCGCGCAGGAGCACCTCGTGCGCGACGGCAGCACCCGATCGCTCCATCGCCAACCAACCCAGCGCTCGGTCGCGATCGCTGCGGAACAGGCCGCCGTAGCCGTCCTCGGGCCAGAGTTCGGCGACTCGATCGAGATCGCGGCATCCGCCCTCGCTGTCGCCGCTGAGGAGCTCCGCCATCCCGACGAGCGACAGCACCCACCGCTCGGCGCCGAACGCACCACGGGCGCGGGCCTCGAGCGCGTACGCCTTGCTCAGCGCGTAGGGCGGCCGCACCGTCGCCGGCGAGAAGCTCGACGCGGGGGCGAGCGAACGCGAGCCACGACACCCGGCCGCCGACGACGTCGCCGGTCGCGGCCGCCGCCCCGGCCGCCCGCGCCTCGTCGAGTCGGCCGAGCTCAGTGAGGGAAAAGATCTGGTTGAACAGCAGGATCGAGCGCCCAGGGCGGGTGAGGTCGCGATCGAAGTGGTCGTGGATGTCCGAGGCCTCGTGGATGAGAATGAGCGCTTCCTCTCCTCGTCCGGCCGCCGCCAGAGCGAGCGAACGAGCGCGAAGGACCTCGAACCGAAGCCGAGGGTCGTCGGCGTCCAGCAGCGGTTCGGTGCAGCAAAGGGCGTCGTCGACGCGGCCCGCCATCGAAAGGATGGTGGCCCGGTGGGCGGCGAGGGCGTGCACCGCCCACGGCGCGCTGAAGAAGTGCGCGGTCTCATCGAGCACCGCGAGTGCGCCGTCCGCGTCAGTCAAGGCGTAGAAGCGATTCGACGAACGCCGGCGCACGACACGCACCCGGTCGGCCTCGGGCAGTTCATTGAGGTCGATGCCGGCCAGGACCGTTTCGAGTCGCTCGGGTTCGTCGCGTCGGAAGTGGAGTTCGGCGAGCAACTCCATTGCCCTCGCACCGCCACCAGCGGCCGCCGCTCGACGTACGAGCCGTTCGGCGATGGCATTGTCACCTTCGAGCAGGGCGAGGCGGGCGGCGTGCAGCACGTCCTCTCGGTCGACCGCCCCGCCGGCATCGAGCCGCCAGGCGACGAGTCGGACGCGATCGTCGCGGCGACGGGCGCCGACGGCTTCGAGCGCCTCGGCGAGCTCGCGACGCAGCCGCCGTCCCCGGAGCGCCGGCAGCTGACGGAGGAGGACCTCCGCGAACAACGGGTGGGCGAGCGACAACCCGGCGCGCCGTCCCGAGTAGCGGACGGTGAGCAGCCCGTGCCGCTCCAGAGCCTCGAGCGTCTCGTGGCCGGTGACGGCGGCGAGGGCGTCGAGCCCGATCTCCCCTGCGATCGCCAACAGCTCGACCGCATGGTGGTGGGCGTCGTCGAGGCCACGGAGACGCTCGGCGACGAGATCCTCAAACGAGGCGGGCGGTTGGAGCGGGCCGACGAGCCGCCACACCCCATTGAGCTCGGTCAAGACACCGGCCTCGCGCGTGGTCTCCACGAGCTGCCGCAGCACGCCCGGGTTTCCCATGGCCGCGTCTCGGAGACGGCCGAGCGACTCGGCGACGATGGGCCCTCCGAGCACGCGGTACAGCAGCGTCTCGATGCTGCCCATGGCGAGCGGCTCGACGGTGAGGCGGAGGAGATGCCCGTCCTTCACGAGGTGGTCGAACGGCGTCGGACCGTCGGTCGTCCGCATCGTGATGAAGGCGAACACGTCGCGCGACTGAACGAGTGAGGCGACGAGGGCACGGGACAGCTCGTCGAGGTGGTCGCCGTCGTCGACGAGAAGGAGCAGACGCTCATCCCCCGCCCGCTCTCGCAGTGCTGCCCGCGACCGGTGAAAGACCGCGGCGCGGTCGAGGTCGTCCGGCCCGGTCGGGGAGGCGACGTCGACGGGCAGCAGGTGCGAGAGCGCGGCGAACGGGATCGATCGACCCTCGGGATGTCCGCTCGCCCGGGCGCTCGGCATGCCGGCCGCGTCGGCGAGCTGAAGGACCTTTTCGGCGAGCCGGGTCTTGCCGACGCCGGCACCACCGGTGAGGAACACGCCCCCGGCAGCGCGGTCGCGGAGCCAATCGGCGAGCAGGTCGAGCTCGCGCCCGCGCCCGATCATGGGCCACGCCGAAGCGAGCGACGATTCGACGAATGCCCCGGGTTCGTCGGCGAGCGAGCGCAGGTCGGGTTCCTCTGAAGCCGCCTTTTCGCGTATCTTCGCGACGAAGCGGTAGCCGCGGCCGTGCACGGTCTTGATCACGCGTTGCTGGGCGCCGTCGTCCCCGGCGGCACGCCGTGCGGCCTTGATTCGTGTCGTCAGCGCCGATTCGCTGACGAAGCGATCGCCCCACACGTTGTCGAGCAGCTCGTTCTTCGTGACGACGCGATCCCGGTGCTCGACGAGGTAGGCGAGGACGCTGAAGACCTGCGGCTCCATGGCGACGGGTGTGCCGGCGCGGCGCAGCTCGAACACGTCGGTATCGAGCTCGAATGCCTCGAACGAGTAGATCAACGTCCTCCCTCAAGTGAGCCGGTCCACAGTAACCGTGTAGTGGTCCTGCGCAGGCTGCTGCGCTGCTCGGCGGCCCGGGCGAACGGGCTCACGACGCCAATCGCCACGGCGAGCTCGGTGTCCCGAGGCTGTTGTGGGAAGCGGTCAGAAGTAGATGATCTGCTCAGCCTTGGCTTCGGCCACGTCGAGGTCGTCGGTGTAGGCGCCCGTGGAGAGGTACTTCCACCCGCCGTCGCAGACGATGAACACGATCGTGCCCGTGTCGATGTCCTCGGCCGCCACCTTCGCCGCGCCGGCGAGCGCGGCGCCGGCGGAGAGGCCGGCGAACACGCCGCACTCGTTGACCAGCCGGCGGGTCCACTCGATCGACTCGCGCGGGCCGCACGACCCGCTTGCGGTCGAGCAGCTCACGCCCGTTCCACTCGTCGAACACCGGCGGGATGTAGCCCTCGTCCATGTTGCGCAGGCCCTCGACGCGCTCGCCGAGCGGCGGTTCGACGGCGATCACCTTGATGTCGCGGGTTCTGCTCCTTCAGGTACCGACCGGTGCCCATCAGCGTGCCGCTCGTGCCGAGACCGGCGACGAAGTGGGTGATCTCGGGGACGTCGCGCCAGATCTCCGGGCCTGTGCCCTCGTAGTGGGCGCGAGGGTTGGCGTCGTTGCCGTACTGGTAGAGGAGGCACCACTCGGGATGCTCGGCGGCGAGCGCCTGCGCCCGCCGCACGGCGCCGTTCGATCCCTCCTCGCCGGGCGTGAGGATGATCTCGGCACCGAACACCTCCAGCATCTGCCGCCGCTCGATCGACACGCTCGAGGGCATCATGATCTTGATCGGATAGCCCCTGAGCCGGGCGATGGCGGCGAGGCGATGCCGGTGTTGCCCGACGACGGCTCGAGGATCGTCTGGCCGGGCGAGCAGATGACCGTCCTTCTCGGCCTGCTCGATCATCGCCCTGGCGATGCGGTCCTTCACCGAGCCGAACGGGTTCTGGCTCTCGAGCTTGGCCAGGATGCGCACGGTCGGGTTCGGCGACAGCGGGCGACACGTCGACCATCGGCGTGTTGCCGATCATGTCGAGCACGTTCTCGCTGACCGCTGTCATCGCCAGCACGTCGCACCTCCTCACGTGTCTGTATCCGGAGAACCGACAAAGCCGATCCAACTACTCAACAATCGTACCCGCATCCGCCCACGCCCGGCTACTCCTCGCCTGTCACAGTGCCGCTGACGGCGATTCTGGACATTTCGACTTCGACAGCCGGCACCCTGGAGTCGGCGCCGAACAGATCGAACGAGAATCCGCTGCGGGAGGGTCAACGGACGGTGATCGGTTCCTCGGTGATCGTGCCGTCGACGATCGAGTAAGCTGCGGAACTCCGGGGCCGCTCGCTTGAGACCAACGATGACGTAGTGCCAGGCGGGTCGGGCGCCTGCGACACGTCGGTCGGGCTCGGATAGGGCTCGCTGTGGGTGTGGCTGTGGGCCACGCCGATGACCTCGAACCCTCGCCCTTCGGCGGCTCGCTCGGCGCGGAGATGTTCGAGCGGATCGACGCGTGTACACCTTCGCCGACTCGGCGGCGTTGCGGCAGCGCACGAATCGCTCGACCCGACTGCCGGACGGATCGCCGACCAGCAGCCGCACCCCTCGAGCGGATAGGCCGCGTACGCCATCGCAGCGATGTCGTCGAGGATGCCCGGTCCACATCGAGCACGCCCGAAGACTACGATCACCCCGCCGCTAGCCTCGATCGGTCCGATGAGTCCGCGGGGAACCAAGCAGATCGCCCACAACCGCCGGGCACGGCGCGACTATGACGTGATCGACACCTTCGAGGCGGGGCTGGTGCTGCAGGGCAGTGAGGTGAAGAGCCTGCGCGCCGGACACGTGCAGGTTGCGGACGCATACGCCCACGTCAAGAACGGCGAGGTGTGGCTCGAAGGGGTGCACATCGCCCCGTACCAATTCGCCCACGGCGTCGGTGCGCACGATCCCGACCGGGCGGCGGAAGCTGCTGCTCCACCGTGACGAGATCGCCCGCCTCGACCTGCGCACCTCGCCCAGGAACGATTGACGCTCGTGCCGATCAATCTCTACTTCAAGGATGGCCGGGTGAAGGTCGAGCTGGCAATCGCCAAGGGCCGGCGCAAGGCCGACAAGCGATCGGCGCTCGCCGAGCGCGACTCGCAGCGGGAGATCGACCGCGCCCTCGCCCGCCGCGGCAAGGGCTACACGCAGCTCAGGGATCGAGCGGATCGCCTCCCATCGCCGTCGGTCGGGATTGTGCCCGGAGGGCCGGGTCCTCCAGTCGTCGTCGGTGGGGTCGTCTCGTCGCATGTCGCCGAGGTGGACGTGGTCGTCGTCGGCGGTGGACGAGCCGCCGCCTCCGGCTCGATCGATGGTCGCCGCGCCGAGCGGCATGCACGGCACGATCGCTTGCGGAGACTCCGCTGTCGTGTCGACGAGCACCGTCTTCGTCGGGCGAGTACATCGGTGAACGACGCGATCGCCCATCGTCCATCGAAGTCACCCGTGATCTGACCTCTGGTCGGAGTCGGACAGCGTCACCCGCTGTTGGATCTCGGACCGCTGGTGCTACCGATGACCAGCCGGAGACCGCCCATCTCGCCCGAGGTCGCGTCTCCTCCGTCCAGATCAGCGTTGACCGTCGTCGTAGACGGCCGCCGAACTGAGGACCGGTCGCTGACGACGGACTGCGTCAGTGGGGTTGTACCAGTCGTCGTGCGCGGAGCGGCCGGTCGCGTCGAGATAATCGAAGTCCGAGTCGCCGCTCCGACCGTGCGGGTCAGCAGCACTGTCTCGGCACCGATGTTGCCGACTGTTATCGAGCCGTCGACGTCCACGCCGGGCCGAGATCGTCCTGGTCCCATCAGCGTGCTCGATGACCACCCGGCCGCCTTCGTGGCGCCCGCTGAACTGTCCCCGAGTATCGAGCCACAAGGCGACGGGCTCCCCGTCGATCGGCCGACGTGCTGCAACGAGGCGTTCCCGCCGCCGCTCTCGCGTGAAGTTCCCGGCATCGAGCGCCCGAGGGACTGCCCGAGTCCGAGCGACACCCACATCGCGCCGCCTTGGGCACGCCAGGCTGTGCTGATCAAGCCTCGAGGCTCGTCGCTGTCGGCGACGATCTGGATCGCCCTGTTCCCGACCTGATACACGACCCCGTCCTCCGAGGTGACGAGCAGCGCAGGCGCGTCATCGGGCAGCGGCACGCAGTCGTCCGGCACCGGGAGGTCGGGCCAGTCGACGGCGGCACCGTGGAGCCGCCCGTCGTCGGCGTCGGCTCCGGCGGTGGTGGCAGCGTGAACTCGGGATCGGTCCCTCGTGCTCGTGGCGGGCGTCGACGCCGTGGAGGCGGGGGAGTCGATTCCTATCGGCGTCGTTGTGTCGGATCTGCTCCGACGACACGAGAGCGACATCGTCCGACCGCACGCCGCACGCAGACCACGACGGCGAGGGGCAACCACCGTCGTCTCACGGCCGTGAGTCTTCCATGACCGTTGAAATTGCGCCCGGCGCGGATGGCCTGCTCACCGCTAGAATGTGGACACAATCTCACACGGGGCTGACTGGTTTCGACGTCAGTAGCGCTGTACGAGTTTGCGACCCGAGTTGCTCAGACTCGCTAAACGGGGCACCAACAAGAATTGCCGATGAGCAGTTCGCTCTCGCCGCCTGATCACTTAGGTGAGCGCAGAGTCATCGTGAGCAGAAATGTCGCACGGGGCCAATCCACCGCAGCCCGGCAACAGAAGCGGGGGATGACGGCGAGAAAGACCGCTGACAGTTGGAAAGACCACTGACCGTAGGGAAAGTCCTGCCGTTGCCACTTCGGTGGCATCCGACCCGCCGGTGAGACAGCGTCAGTCTCGATGTCGGGAATGGTCGTAGCGGGTTCGTACACGAGCTGATGGACGGGGGTTCGATTCCCCCCAGCTCCACACCGGGATGTGTTGAGCCATCACACCCCCAGCTCCACCACACGCCGTGGGCGGAGCGTCGTGCCCGCGAGCGACGCCGCGTGGCGGAGTGGGCTCGTGAAGAGCGCCTCGCCACGGCGGCAGCGGCCGAGCGATTGGCCCTGACGACGCTGGGTGGAGCGTCGACTACGACATCGGCCCGCTCGTCAGGGGGTCGAACACCGTCGGAGAAACGTCGAGAGCATCGAGAAGATGGTGTGGCGCTCGATCGGGCTGCGCGGCGACGCTGCCGCCGCGCTGGTCGACAAGATCATCGCCGCCAAACCGGGTGGGGTAATTAAGTCAAAGACCCACGAGGTTCGCCTGACGGAACGTGGTTCGATCGAGATCCACAAAGTGGGGTTTGCGCCGACGCCCACCCGGACGAATGCGTACCATGCCGCCACGCGGAAGATGATCACCGATGGCGGGTGAATTGAGCGCCTGGCGGACCAGCTCGCCGGGGTCTTCGCTCAGCGCAACATGCGTGCGGTCACTGATGCGGTGGGCATGGCTGCGAAGAAGGCGGCGCTGGAGGCTGCCGCCAAGGACCTCGGTGGCGAGAGTCGCATGTTCGGGGATGCGTTCTCGCTCGGCCGTGCTGAACGCCGGCTACGACGAGAACTCTGCCGTCGGGGCGTGACCGCGGTCTCGTCAAGAATGCTGTGTTCCGGTTGGGGTTGCGTGACGCCGCCGCCCAGCTGGTCAATCAGATCGCCGCCGCCCGCACGGGCGACGTGGTCAAGTTCGGCGCAGGCTACGAGGTCCGCCCGACCGAGAACGGTTCGATCGAGGTCAGGCGGCCCGGCCGGGTGACACACCGCCGCTCCGCCCCACGGGTTGGTCCCGGAACGAAGGGGACGGAACGACGGTGAGCAGCGCACTTTGTGCCCCGGCCGCAAGATCGGCGCCATCGTGACAGGTCCGGCCGCGATGGACGAGCTTGAAGAGATGGTGGCACCGATCACGCCCGCGGATCGACAGTCTGCGTCGGACCTCAACACGTGGGCGGGATGGGGTCGTGATGGTCTCGAGCGGCGCTCGCCGCGAAGACGGACCGGCGTCCGATGCAACTGAACACAGGGCGGAGCACCACGGCGAAGGAGTCCGAACGGATCGATCTGGATGCACCGGCATAACTCTGCGCCGAGACGGCGATGTGATACCTAGGTACTTGCCGTTGACCCACCGCAGGAGGACAGTTGTGGTGAGGGTCACCCGTTTGCGATTGAGGCGATGGGGAAGTGAGGGGGCCGATGGGCGTCCGCCGGGTTGTCGTGTGTAGTGCGGTGTTGAGCCTGGGCGGTGTGGGGTGGACGTCGCCGGCGTGGGCGCAGGCGAAACCGACATGTTTCGGCGTTCCGGCGACGATCGTCGGGACGGACGGCATCGATCAACTCGTCGGCACGGCCGGCGATGACGTAATTGTCGGCGGCCGTGGATCGACTTGATTTTTGGCAATGATGGCGACGATCGAATCTGCGCAGGAGCCGGCCCTGACGCCGTCTATGGTGGCCGGGATAACGACCGATTTCGGGTGGATTCGAAGGGGACTTGATCCGCGGCGAGTCGGGCGACGACTACATAGAAACGCATGGGTCCGATATGGCGTTCGGTGGCGAGGGCAGCGATGTGCTCGTCGGCAAACGAGGTAAAGCAGAGCTATTCGGCGGAGCGGGCAACGACTGGGTCATCGGCAGCAGCGGTCGCGGCTTCGTTCTAATCGGTAACAGCGGAAACGATGTCCTAATCGGCGGCGCGGTCGCCGATATTCTCCAAGGCTCGAGTGGCGACGACGTCATCATCGCCGGGCCAGGCAACGATGTGCTGACTGGTCTGATCGGCAACGACAGACTCGACGCCGGGGCCGGCTCGGACCAACTTGTGGTCGGAGAGCGCACCCGCACCAGTGTGATCGTTGATCTCCACACCGGATCGGCGGTGCGAGGCAGTGGTACAGCGCAGCTCGTCGGCGTGGAGAGAGTTGATGGCGGGCTCGGTGACGACGTCCTGATCGGAGACGCCGCCCCGAACCTCCTTCGTGGCCACGGTGGAGGCGACACGTTGGATGGACGGGGCGGCGACGATCGGATCGACGGCGGTGGCGAGAACGACCTCTTGCTCGGCCGGCGCGGAAATGACCGGCTCTTCGGCGCTCCGGGTCGTGACGAGCTGCGCGGAGATCACGGCGACGACCACCTCGACGGAGGAGACGACCACGATCGCTGCGAAGGCGGTCCAGGAATCGACGTCGCCGCTCACTGCGACACAGTCCGAGGCGTGCCTTAAGCACGCGATCCCACACCATCACCGTAGCGAACCCGTGTGCGGCTCGTGCAGTGCTCCACCATGGTGACAGGGTGGACCACGAGCGGGCGGCCGGCATGGATCAAGTATGATCGGGACCTCGCCGAGACGGAGTATGGCGATGAAGGTATGGCGGATCTTCCTAACCAGCGCGGCGGGAACGGCAAAGACGGTGGCCGCAGTTGTGACATCTGGTTAGCGCCCGCAAGTGCGCCGCCAGCTACCCGACGATCTGTGTCCCACCGCCGACGCTTGACCTCGACTGTGCGACATTCCCTGGTATCGAAACTTCCGGGGCGAATGCGCCAGACACACACAACTTCGACACGAATGTCGCCGACTGCAACGGATGCGAGACGGTGTAGTGCGTAGTTACCGGTGTCGGGGCCGGGCGAGGAACCCGATGACTACGCCGGCAACGACGCTGACCGCGATTACGATCCAGAGCGCAACGTCTGCGGTGTCGAGCGCCCAGTCGACGTTGACCTTGTCCGTGTTGAGCGCAGCGAACAACACCACCGCTGCCAGCACGACGAGCCCAAGGATCACGCGGAATGTCTGACCCGCCCGAATGCGTCGCTCCCCGAGCGACCGCGATTCACTGTTCACGTCGCCCGCTCCCCCGTCGAGGACATCGGATCAACCGCGCCCGTCGGCACGGTCTCGACCGTGGCTGTCGCGGCGCTGTATCTGGCCGTCTCGGCCTTTGACGACCAGCTCGGCGCCTTCCCGGCGTGCTTGGGCGCGGGCGGCCTTTTCGGCGTCGGCCTGGGTGGCGTGGAGTGAGGCGGCACGTTTCGTGCCGTTCTTCTGGCGTGCCCAGCGGCCATCCGGTCGGGGCTCGACAACGATCTGTGGGCGAGCGGTTGGCATGACGAACCTCCGTGTGTCCATTGCGTAGTACCCGGGCAGCACGATTCGAAACGGCAACACCGCGGAGAGGCATGTAACCCCCAGGACGGCCCCACCACCGGCGCCAGTACGTACCCGTATTCATCCCCGGCAAACCGTACGTGGACGCGCTGAGGGCCGCTCTGCAGTTGTGCGTCTGCGGGATCGGGAGCCGGCCGCTCGAGGGTAGCCGCAGCGCGGGCGACAAGCGATGTGGCGTCCCAAACGCAATCGTACTCACGACTCGTGTACGCGAAACAGGCCGCAGGCGCACCCGCCGAACTCCGGGCGGCGCCGCCGAGTCGTTCGCCCCGAGACCGGCGGCACCCGAGGAACGGTTCGGCAGCCGTCGCAGCCGAAGCAGACGCCACCCGTAGCCACGAACCCGGCGACACAGACGCAGCCCCGGTACCGAAACGTCCCTGAAACGGCACCGGGGCTTGGTTTGCTGTACCCCAGGCAGCCAGCAGGTAATCATGCACAAATGTGCCCGGCCGGGCGAAGACCGGGCACGGGGCCGGCGCTCGGGGCAGAGACACCAAACC
The DNA here is from genome assembly GCA_963830025.1 of uncultured Acidimicrobiia bacterium. GTDB lineage: Bacteria > Actinomycetota > Acidimicrobiia > Acidimicrobiales > Ilumatobacteraceae > CAWHLC01. Next base: position 60,921 of record CAWHLC010000012.1, on the reverse strand, counting down.
CACGTGCGGATTAACCATCCGATGCGCTGCAGTAACGCTGGAGCTCAGATCCCGAACAGCTCGGCCAGCCTGGCGACCTGGATGACCCGAGCCACCTTGGCAGAGACATTGCGGAGCTCCAGCCGGCCGCCGCCGGCAGACGACCGCTTATGTTGCCTCACGAGCAAGTCCAGCCCCGAGGAATCCACGAACTGGAGCCCGGACAAGTCGACCACGAGAGTCGAACCGGGCCTCTCCGTCTCCATCAACGCCTCTTCGAGGATCGGCGCCGTCTCCACGTCGAGCTCGCCGGCGACCATGATCACCCCGTCGTCGCTCACATCGACCTGGAGATCGGCCTGCTCCTCGAACACGAAGAGAAGTGTAAGTCGTGCAGCGATCCGACGCCGCAGACATCACCGCACGGTTCGTGCCAGCTCGTTGAGTAGCTTGCGCACCTCGCCGAAGTGCTCCGGTAGCTGGCCAGCGGACGGGCCCGGATCTCTTTGCCTCAGACGCAACCGTGTCCCGGCGATAGGCGGCGTGCGCTGTCCGGGACACGGGTGGATGAGCTGTGCTGTCAGCCGTTCCACACTCGATGTCTACCCCCCAGCACATATCCGAAACCTGCCGATGTCCGGCCAGAGCAAACCCCCTGAATCCTCCGGCCGGACACCCGAGCGATCGTGCCCCGGGACCGTTGCACGCGACCGAAGCACGAACATTGGATGTCATACCCGCCTGTCAGAGACTTTTAACGCCCGAGCAGGAACGACCGCTGGGTGGCAGGACAACCCATCGCCAAGCCTGACGATTTCGACGGGTGCCTGGGCGGCGGCTCACCTAGCGCCTGCTGTGAGCGTGGCGGCCCGCACACACATAGAGGCCGATCTCAGCCCTCCTACAGAAATGGTGACTTCCTCCACTGACCGTTTTCTACCGGACGGTCCGCGCCAACTCGTTGAGCAACCCGCGGCACCTCGGCGGATTGCACCGGCAACTGCTCGAGCACGCGCCGGATCCGCCGGCGCTCCTCGGCGGCGACCACGCCCCTCGACGATCTCGCTCACCTCGTCGTCATCAGAACTCCGGCTCCGGGTCAGTGAGGCGGCGGTCGATCACCGCCGTCACCACGAGCAGCGCCAGCCCTAGCACTGACACCGCCACTGCCATGGCCAGATAGATCCTGCCCATCACCGCTCCCGCTCGAACGGATGGGTTGCTCATTCTTGATCACTCTCCTGATTCATGGGCTGGCGCGGAATTGCGCGAGAGGTAAGTCCGTGCCGCTTCGCAAGTCAGGCTCGCCTCGGAAGTGCGCGACGGCGTCGCCAAAATTGACGAAACGCGTCCATGTCGTGGGCCCGACCACACCCGCGCCCTGTGTGATGACCGGTCTGAGCTCTCAGGTGTCGTGCGTCATTGAACGACGCCTAGTCAGGTCGTGTGAGTGTCAGCCTGTGTTCAGTCGCCGCGGGGCGACCAGGCACCCTGAGAGATCACGGGTAGCGGGCCTGGAGGAAGGTCTCCACGTTGCCGACGTTGCCTTGGCGTACGTCGAGGCGCAGCTCGCAGAACTGGTAGCTGTCAACGCCGCCAGGTACCCGATCGGAGAGGTTGCGGGTCTCGACGCGGTCGTTGACGACGAGGGTGTTGGCATTGGTCGCCTCTCGACCATCGAACTCGTTCCAGCAATGCAGTCCCCAGCGGGCGGTGCCCGGGTTGACATTGATGCCTGCTGGGGCGTGGATCACGAAGCGCAGTCGCTCAGGATTGCGATTCGTGGTCGATCGAATGTCGTTGATTGAGCGACGGCCTTCGGTGCCGCGGACGTGTGCCTCGGAGTGCCCGAAGTTGTGCCAGTCGGTGATGGCACTGGCGTTGCCGATCTGCAGTGCCGCGAGACCAAGGCCTGTGACAGCGGTAGCAGCCGCAAGACCGCGCTTCATTTGAGTATTCATCGTGGATCTCCCTTTCACATGTTGCTTACCCCGGCCCGTCACATACCCGCTACGTCTGTGCATGATTCCTGATCGACGTTATTTCCATAGCCACGAATAATTTGGCTAACTGTTATCGAATTCGGCCGAACCGTTGTCGCGTCAGCGAGTCGGTGGGGCACGACACACGAGAAGGCACGACACACTCCCGGACACGAGGACCCTGGCCAGAGCTTCGAGTCCACTCGGGGCGTCACGCTGCAGGAAGGCGCCGCCCCGAGCTCGCCTGGCGCGACATCCAGAAAGAGCGAAGCTGAACGGCAGCTGATGCTGCATGTCGAATTGATGTGTAGTCGCCCTGCAGCGCGGGTATACGCCCCGGAATGCCAACACAGGCCATCCGGTGATGGCCAATCGCAAGCGGAGTGTTTCCGTCCAATGACCGACACGTGCGGGAGCGTCGGTGCTGAAACTGGCGCTCCTCGACCTCGGGAACTGTCGACCATGCCTAAACGAGCCGTCCGCGACCCATCCGCCCGCTCACGCCTTGCACTACCGGATCTCGTCGTTCAATCCGACGTATTCGATGACGTCACTCGCCTCAACGTCGGCGGAGAACTGGACGCCTGGACATGCGGCGCACTGATGGACGTGGTCGAGCGCGCCACCGCCTTGAACGGACGTCGTATCACCATCGATCTTGGCGGTCTCACCTTCCTCGACTCCGTCGGTGTCCGCACGTTCATGATGTTGCGCGACGAGCTCGGCGACCGTTTCGCGCTGGGCCGCCTCAGCACGCAGGCGCACCGCATCCTCGAGCTGACAGATGTCCTCCAGACATTCGAGCGCGAGCCCGGAATCTGACAACGAACTCGTCAGTACCCCGCTCGAGATCCGGTGCCTATCAGCCCACGGCTCTCGCCGGCTCGTTGAGCCCCCGCACCTCGGCGAATTGCTCGGCAGCCGCTCAAGCACCCGGCGGATTCGGCGGCGCTCCTCGCGAGCGTGGCTTCGGTCGCGATGAGCTCGGTCACCTTCTCGCCGCTGAGTAAGCGCAGGCCGCGGATCGGCGCAATCCTCGAACCTCTTCTCGACCCCCACGGTACGAGATGGCAGCGAACGGCGTTCGGGTAACCAGCGGTCGCACGCGGATGCCCGCCGAAGCCCCGGCGCCGCAAACGTCCCTGCGGCTGGAGTAGGCCCCGCCCGATCAAGGAAAGGCCGGGTTGCACGTAACCACGCCCGTCGACAGGATGCCCGGCGCAACTGCGATGGGCGACCTCGGAAGATCGTGCAGCCGCTCGCTTCGCGCAACACCCACATCGGTTCGACCCGCGTGAGGCAGTCCGACATCGCCGCGGCTCGGCAGTCGCCCAGGAGGGGCGGCTGCGCTGACGCGTCGATAACGGAGCTACGACTGTGTATTAGGAGTCGGTGAGGCCGGGTAAGACACGTGCGCACCGTGAGACGTGCACACGAACCCCGAACGTCGGGGACCTTGTCGAGAAGGGATCAGCTGATGGGGCTTCAACGAACTTCGAATACCACGCGCCCGGGGACGAATCGCAAGCGAAGGCTCATCGGCGCTTCGCTCATCGGCACAGGAGGCGTTGTCTTCGCGACGGCGATGCCCGCCGCCGCGAACAACAACGAATCGTCTGCATCGTGCTCAGGCGTGATCGGCAAGGCCACGAACTTCCACGCCGGTGACACGAACATGCTCATCTTGTCGATCGACGGCGCCGTGGTGTTCTCGGCTGCCTTCACGCAGAACATCGAGCATGTCGCCGATGTTCCCCAGGACGGCAACACTCACACGTGGCAAGCTGCCATCGACTCCAGTGACAACCGCTGGGACAGCACGGTTGGGGGTACCGTCGGCCCGTGCGGCGGCGGACCGCCGCCCACGCTCCCGTCGACGACCCTGCCGCCGACGACCCTTCCGGACACGACCCTTCCGGATACGAGTCTCCCCCCGACAACCCTTCCGGACACGACCCTGCCGCCGACGACCCTGCCGCCGACGACCCTGCCGGACACGAGTCTCCCCCCGACCACCCTGCCGGACACGACCCTGCCGGACACGAGTCTCCCGACGACGACGCTGGTCTCTCCGTCCTCGGAGGTGACGACAACCACGCTCGTCGGCGATGAGGGCGGATCGTCGACGACAACCACAACACTTGTCGCTGGCGGCGGAGGGTCATCGACGGACACGCCCGGCTCCCCGGGCGGCGGTGGCCAGCTTCCCCGCACGGGATCGGGCGTCGGCGCCCAGATCGCCCTTGCTGCGGCGCTGATCTGTACCGGTGTGGCACTGCTAGCGATCGGACGCCGGCGACCCGTAGAGCACTGAGGTCAAGATGCGCCGGCGGCTCCCGATCCCGCGGCGTTTGCGCAGCTCGCCGCCCGGGTACGGACGGGCGGACGGGAGAGCACCAGCCCGGGACGCAGGACAGTGACGACCTCGCGTCCCGGGCGGTTGCTGTCGCGTCGCGTGGCGATCTTATGGCGCAGGTGGGGACCTCAAGACCGCGATCCGTGCGTGCTCGGCCTTCTCCGCGGTGGCTGCACCCGTCACCGTCAACCAGCCGTCGAGATCGGTGAGCCTGCCGATCGCCAAGCTGACCGCAGCGTCGGCAAATGTGGCGCACGCGTCGCTGGATGGCAGAGAGTCCTGCTTGTCGTGATTCGTTACGAGTCCCTGACGGCACGCCGATCACGTATGGCAACCTTGCGATCGCCACCAGCCCCGACCCGCAGTAGCGCAACCGCCCATGGTCACACCGTGGTCAAAACTAGTGATCACGAGGCCCCACCAGACGAGACGAACGCAAGCCGCCGGCGACCGGAATCACCGCCTGAGCAGGACTGACGATTACAGCACGGCACGAGCCATCACGGGCTCCGGGGGTTCGATCCCCCCAGCTCCACCGCGGAGAAAATGGCCATCTACCAGGGAGGTTTGTTTGCTCGTGGGCAATCCGTGAGGCGCACCACCGATTGTCGGTGCCGGATCGCAGTACATGAGCACCGCCAAGGACTCCACCGGATCCTGGTTGGACGGCGGCCGCACTTACCGTGTACGTGTGCCCGCGAACGTGCCGGTCGTCGAGTTCTGGTCGATCACCGTCTATGACAACATGACTCGCTCGCGTCGGGCGGCGACCGCGACTTCATGCGCCCATTTGCCGAAGGTCTGTATGGTCTCCCGCCCGAGCGGATCATCGGCAGCGCGCTCGGCATCGAGCTCGACGCCGACGCAGAGATCACCGGCCTGCTGTACAAGTCGCAGATCGAGTTCTTCGACGACGGACCCACCAAACCGATTCGCATTTGGAGCCGTCTCGGACGCCGTCCGCTCGTCGCTGTCGGCAACTCCAACGGCGACATCGAAATGCTTCGCTTCGCCCGTACGCACCAACGCGACGCACTGCGCATCCTTCTCCGGCACGACGACCAAGAACGCGAAGGCGCCGCCTACGACCAAGGCGCCGAAGATGCACTCGCCCGAGCGGGCCAGCGCAACTGGACCATCACCTCCATGCGCAACGACTGGACCCGAGTGTTTCCCGACCGTTGAAAGTCGGCTGCCTGGCGGGCGTGACGTCACCCGTCGACGATGGCAACTCACGATGCAAATTCGCAGCGAGGCCAGGCGTCAGGGAGAAACGTCACACATAAGCCGGTGCGAATGATTTGCGCCCGTGGCTCCCCGTCAAACGCTGAGGTGTCAGTCGGTGATGCCGGCAATGCCTTGACCGAGGATCTTGGCACCGAGGATCAGGAGAACGACCATCATGATGACGGCGTTGTGGTCCCCCATGAACTCTTTGATGGAGGCGAGCGGGCCGGCAGCCTTGTCGGCTGCAGCCATGTAGGCGATGACGGGTCCGGCGACGGTGAGCGAGCCGATGATCGACGAAGATGGCGACGGCGATCGCGTTGTCACTGCCGGGCATCCCCGCTTGGGCGATCGACGCGGTAGCCGCAGCGGTGAGGGCAAGGTTCTTGGGGTTCGCACCGGACAGCGCGGCGCCCAGCAACAGTGCCTTGGCGGGTGTGAAGGTGTCGATGGTGGCCATCCACTTGGGCATCTCGGCTTTCTCGCCGCGCCTCGGTCGGGATCGCCACTGCTTGGCGGCCATCGCGAGGAACAGCGCACCGAGGACCACCTGCACCCAGCTGATCCCTGTGTTCGTCGCCGCTGTCGGCCTCAGACGCGTCGCCGGTGACGAGCAGGACGACGACCGACACGATAACGAGGCCGCCGACCCAACCGACCGCGAACGCGGGTCCGTTGGTGCGGGCTTGTGGTGTGCCCAGCATCAAGATCACGGCGATGATGGGCACGGGGCTGAGGGCCACGCCGAGCGCGGACGGGAGGAGGTCGCCGATGGCTTGGGTGAGCATGATGATCAGTCCTGTTGGGGTGGTTCGAGCTGGTTGCGGGCAGCGGTGACGGCTTGGTCGACGCTCGGGTAGAGATGTTCGATCAGGGTGGCGGCGCCGGCGCGTTCAAGGAGGTCGCGTACCTGGCCGACGTCGCGGGCGATGTAGAGGCGGACGCCTCGAGCGGTCAGCTCGTCGCGCAGGTCGACGATCATGTTGACGGCGGTGACGTCTATGGCGGGAATGGTCTCCGCATCGACGACGACGGCCCGAGTGCCGTCGTCGAGTCGGTCGCGGATGGCGGCGTGGACGTTGTCGGCGTTGCCGTAGAACAGGCCGCTCTCGGGCCGCACCACCACGATTCCGTCAGCCTCGGTGGCGTCGGGATGGCGGGAGACATCGACCCAGTGTCGCTCGCCGCGGAGTTGGCCGAGCACGGCGACGTGCGGTCGGGAGGCCCGGTAGACGAGCAGCAGGACCGACACGGCGATGCCGATGAACAGCCCGGGGAGGGTGTCGAAGAGGAGCACCCCGAACAGGGCCGCGAGCGGGCGATGAGGTCCGCGGCGGGTTGCCGGCCCGTAGATCGCGCCGAGCTGGGCCGTGTAGACCGCATACAGCCGGCGGAGCGCACCGATGTCGGCGCCAACCCAAGCGCGCTCGAAGTTTGCGAGCGACGGGAACACCGGCGGCGTGGATCGTGCGGTCCGACTCATCGACGTTTGTCGCCGACGGCGTTCAGGGCGTCGTGGCGGTGCGTCATAACTGCAGACGTTAGATCATGTCAACGCTTGGCCGGGAGGGACGAACCGCTTTGATCTCCGTCGGCGAGAAGTAGCGAAACCACGGCCCACGCGGCGGTATCTCGGCTCACGGCCGCCATTGGGGTACTCGTCAGTCCGCTCGGTGTCATCGCCGTGGTCGTGGTCTTGTTGTCGCACCGACCGAAGGCCAACAGCCTTGCCTTCCTAACTGGCTGGGTGGTCGGCATCGTGGGTACCTTGATCATCGCCCTCCTGGTGTTCGAAGCCGTCGTCCACGATGACCCGGCCGATTCGCCCGCTTGGGTCAACTGGCTCCGAGTGGTCCTCGGGACGGTGCTGATTGTCGGTGGCATCTGGTCGTATCTGCGCGACGTCCAGTGGCCCGCAATCACGTGGGCGCGCGACCAACTGAACGAGGTCACCCCCCACGTCGCTCGTTGACGAGAAACCGCCAAGTGTGGAGCTCAGTCGAATGCGAGCTCATGCCCCACTGACGATCACCATTTCGTTGCCTTCGGGGTCGGCGACCCGCCAGCGATCCTCCGACTCGTCAAGGAGCCGGCCACCGGCTGCGACGGTCGTGGCGAGGCGCGTCTGCGCGAAGTCCGACGGCACCGCGAGCTCGAAGTGGATGCGGTTGCGCTGCCGGCGCCGCTCCGTCTCCAAAGCGTCGAGCTCCTGGAACACCAGCACCGGGTTCAGCCGCCGCGGATCGTGGATGTCGATGACCCCGGCTCGCCGGTCGTGGGTGTATCCGAGTGCGGCGACCCAGAACGCGCGGACCGCGGCGACGTCGGCGGCGTCGAGGAAGAGCTGAGCGAAGCGTGGCAGCCCCGGATCCGCAGTGGCCCCGAGTTCGCGGGCAGCGGTCTGAAGGTTTCCGGCGAGGTCGGTGAAGTCGAGCTCGAGGCCGTGGGCGTCGTCCTCCCACTGGTCCTTGCCGCTGTCGATGATCACGAGCCCGGGGCGCAGGTCGACCAGCAGCGGGAAGCCCGTGTCGTCGGCCAGCGCCGCTGCTGCGGCGGCCAGGTCGCGCTGCTGCGTCGGCGAGGTGGTGCGGTAGCACGCCATCGCGCTGAACACCGCCTGCCAGTCGGCTGTCCCGATCGTCTCGCCGAGCGCCGTGCCCGGCACCAGGTCGACCTCGTTGCCGTCGGGGTCGGTGTGGCAGACCCCGAACGGTCCGGATGCCTCACCAAGACTCGCCTGCTCGACCGCCGCGGCCGGCCGCACCACGTCGAGGTGGATGCGGTTTCGAAGCGGCCGCGGCTCCGTCGACTGCCGGATCCGTATCGCGGGGTCGCGCCGAACGGATCCGCCAAACCGCCGTCCTCCCCAGGCGCGTAGTCGAGCACGCGCTGCCAGAACCGCCTCACCACAGTCGGGTTCGCGGATTCGAACACGACGCTCAGGAGCTGCAGCACGGCAGGGTTCGCGGCCAGCCCGAGATCCCGCGTGGCCGCCGACACCGCCTCGGCGTGCTCGTCTGAGTCGAGGCGCACCCGCATGCCTGTCGCGCGCAGGTCGACCACGATCTCGGCCGACAGCTCCACGATGCGCCCGGCCAGCGCAGCCCCCTCGATCAGCGACGGCGCGTCGAACCATGCCGTCGCAACGCCATCGACCACCCGCCAATCCGTTCCGATCTCTGTCATGCCCAGCACCGTAAAGCACATTCCGGACGATCTCCTTCCGGATGTGATCATGTCCCAGCCGCGGCATTGAGGTACGCCGGTGTGTGCCGCTTGCGGTCTTCGCGATCGCGGTCACCTCACACTTGGAGGGAGTGGCGTCTTGACAATATTTATTGTCAAGGCGTATCTTGGGGTCCGTGGACGATGTTCGAGTGCTCGCTGACGCTGCCGCCGTGGAAGTGGCGCTCGATCCGATCCGGGCCTCGATCCTCGACGCGCTGACTGAACCGGGGTCGGCTGCCACGGTTGCGGCGGCGGTCGGGTCGACCCGTCAGAAGGTGAACTATCACTTGAAGGCGTTGGAGGCCCATGGGCTGGTCGAGTTGGCCGAGGAACGCGCATGGGGCGGTATCACCGAACGATTCGTCCGTCGTTCAGCGCGCCACCTCGTTGTTGCTCCCGACGTGTTGCAGAGCGCTGCCATCGATCCGAACGAGGTCGCCGATCGTCTCTCGGCTGCGTATCTGATCGCGGTGAACGCTCGGACTGTGTCCGAGGTAGGGGCGATCGCCAGCAGCGCGGCGACTGGAACGCGTCTGCCGACCCTGACCGTCGACACGGTGATCGGATTCAGATCGCCTGAAGATCGTGCCGCGTTCGCTACCGACCTGCAATCAGCGGTCGTCGCGCTGGTCGCCCGATACCACCACGACGACGGGCGACCGCACCGTCTGACCGTCTCGTCATATCCCCGACCCGAGGAGCCCTCGTGACCAATCCCGACCAACCCGAACGTGTCGAACACCGGATGGAGCGCACGTATGAGGTGGCCGCTACTCCGGAACAGGTGTGGGACGCGATCGCAACTGCCGATGGAATCTCGGCCTGGATGGTACCGACCCGACTGGACCCGCAGATCGGTGGTGAGGTGTCGTTCGATCTCGATGGGTTCCGGTCGACTGGTGTCGTCACCGACTACACACCGAACCATCGATTCGCGTACGAAGAACCGTGGCCGATCGCTGACCAGGTCGAGGACATCCCGGCCGCGATGGTCGAGTGGTTCAACTCGATCGGCGTGCCGCTGTCGGAGGTGTACCACGACCTGTCATCGGTCACCCCGATCGCTACTGAGTTCCTCATCGAATCAGCGTCCGGCGGCAGTTGCGTGATCCGCGTCGTCACGAGTGCTTACGGAAGCGGAGCGGATTGGGAGAACGAGTTCTTCGCCGAAATGGTCGCCGGCTGGGACGCAATCCTCGACAACCTCGCCACGCATCTCAACGAGGCGATGTAGCGATGGGACCGCTCGACGTCACCGCACACCCCATCCACCAAGAACCGGTCGTGCCGTCCAACCAACCGAGCACTCGCCGTCTTGTTCGAAGCGGTGCGCTCGCAGGCGCAATCGCTGCCGTCTGCACCACCGTCGTGGCAGCCATCGCGAGCGCTGCCGACGTCAGTCTCGAAATCGACGCCAAAGCCATCCCGATCCCTTCGTTCGCGTGGTGGACCCTCGTCGGTGCCGCCCTGGGCGTCGTGTTGGCCCGACTCCTTCGCGAGCGCCGACGGTTCGTCGTCGTCACGACAATCGCCGTCGGCCTGTCGCTCATCCCAGCGATCGCAGCTCCCGACGACACCGCCACCAAAGCCGTTCTCGTGGGGTGCCCACCTCCTCGCGGCGGCCATCATCATCCCGACTCTCAGCCGGCGGCTCCGCTGTCAACAACGACCGCTCACCGAGAGGCGACAACACCGACCTGGGCCAACAGCCGGGACTGTCAGACGCGTACGAGTTCATCGACCCCGCCAAGAACACCGTCGCTGACACGCTCCCCGCCCTCGCGGACGAATACGCGTCCCTGCACCGGCCGTTCGGCGTACCGGCTCCGCCTAGGGTCGACCGCCATGGGTGACGCCACCGACGATCTCGCCGACCTCTGGCGTTGGTTCGCCGAGCAACAGTTCCGCGGCCAATCGCCGATCTACGAACGCATCGCCGCCGCGGTCGCTGATGATCGGGGCGTACTCGATCTGCTCCGTGAAGCGCCGCCGGCCGCGCATCTACCGCTGACGCCACTCGCCGCCGCTCGCTACCTCTTGCTCGACGGTCTCGACCATCCCCTCCACGATGTGTACCGCAGCCGATCCGATGCCGACCCCGGTCCGCTGTTCATCGATCTCTGTTGTCAGCATCGCGCGCCGCTGCTCGCCCTGTTGCAGACGCGGCGGGTGCAAACCAACGACTGCGGCCGAAGCGCACTGATCGGGCCGGCCCTCACCTGGGTCGCGCAGCAACGTCCGGGCCCGTTCTGCCTCATCGACGTCGGAGCCAGTGCCGGGATCAACCTGCTCTGCGATCGATACAGGATGGACTACGGCGCCCACGGCGCGACCGGCCCGATCGACTCGCCGGTGCACATCACGTGCGACGTGATCGGTGGCGATCCGCCGATCGCCGCACGGTTGCCCGAACTCGTGCAGCGACTCGGGATCGACCTGTCCCCCGTCAACCTCTCCAATCGGTCCGACGCGCGCTGGCTCATGGCGTGCGTGTGGCCTGACACCGGCCGAGCCGCCCGAGTCGAAGCGTCGATCAACCTCGCCCGACAAGATCCACCGACGCTGATCGCCGGTCGCGCCAACGAAGTACTGCCCAGCGTCCTCCGTGAACTTCCCGCCGAAGCCACGGCGATCGTCCTCACGACCTGGGCGTTCGGATACTTCTCGACCGACGAACGAATCGAGTTCGTTCGAACACTTCGTACGGCGTCCGAACAACGCCACGTTGTGTGGATCTCCGCCGAGAACCACGGGGTCGTCGAAGAGTTCGGCGTAACCGGAGCCGAGCATCAACTCGAACACGACATCCTCGGCGCGGTGCTCATGGACTCGGACGTCGAAGCGCATCCGCTCGCCCGCGTCCACTCCCACGGGAACTGGCTCGACTGGATCAACAAAACGTGAGACACGTGCCAGCGATCCCGGACCATCAGCTCATCCGGCCCCTTCGAGTGGCCCCGTTGTCGGCGACGATCAATACTTGCGGGTGTCCGCATCGGGTCCGGTGTCGTCAACGCCCATGACGGCCGCATCTGAGACCGTGTCGCGTTCCGAAATGAGCCGATATGCGAGTGCCCCCACGACACCTCCGACGATGGGCGCGAGCCAGAACAGCCAGAGCTGCTCAAGACCCCACGATTCGCCTCCGAACGCGAGCAGGACCGCCGGTCCCGTTGATCGGGCGGGATTCACCGACGTGTTCGTGACCGGAATGCTGACCAAGTGGATGAGCGTGAGCGCGAGACCGATAGCAAGCGCGGCGAAGCCTTTTGAGGCTCGTTTGTCGGTCGTGCCCATGATCACGACCAGGAACACCGCCGTCAGCACAACCTCGATCACGAGCCCGGCGAGGAGGTTGTACTGGCCCGGCGAGTGGTCGCCGTAGCCGTTGGCCGCGAAACCCCCAGCGGCGAGCGAGTCCTTCGTGGTGCCCTTGTGGTTGACGGCAATCACCCACAACGTGGCGGAGGCGGCAAGCGCCGCCAGCACTTGCGTGACGATGTACGGAACTGCGTCCTTCCACCCGAAGCGCTTCGCAGCGGCAAGGCCGATCGTGATCGCTGGATTGAAGTGTCCGCCTGAGATGTGACCGACCGCATACGCCATCGTGAGGACCGTCAACCCGAACGCCAGTGAGACACCGGCAAAACCGATCCCCAGGCCCGTGTCCGTGCCAACGGGGGTCAGGAAGCTGGCCGCCAGGACCGCGCTCCCGGTGCCGCCGAACACGAGCACGAAGGTTCCTGCGAACTCCGCCCCCAAACTCGAAGACCAACGCATTGACCACCTCCACAGAGACGCGCCCTGTCGTGACAATAGTGACGTCACGACACATACACGGGGATCCTCCAACGCTCTGGCCGCGAGGCCGTTTTGGCGCCGAGAACATCGCGAACGCTTCGATGACGCGTCGTACACAACGAGCCATCCGCGGGTCGGGCTACGACCGCACAACTGTGCGAGCTACCGTGACAGAAGCCCGTCTACGAACGCCACCACCCAAACGTGTGGGGCGACTACCTTGCTGGAGCGAACGCCTTCACCGGCGAGGTCCGCTGGGTCCGGCTCGACGCCGGCGACGACGACCACACACACCTGATCCCACCCGAACAACACTTCCAAGTCGCGGTGACACCTCAATGAATGAGCCCGTTCCCCAGTGACCACGAACGTCCCCAGCGTCACGCTCAACAATGGCGTCGAGATGCCAACCCTCGGCTTCGGTGTCTACCAAATTCCCCCGGAGGAAACCGAGCAAGCTGTCTCCACCGCGCTCGAAGTCGGGTACCGGCTCCTCGACACCGCGGCCTCCTACGGCAACGAGGAGGCGGTCGGCCGGGCCGTGCGCAGCAGTGGCATCTCGCGTGAGGAGTTGTTCGTCACGACCAAGCTCTGGATCCAGAACCCCGGCGAGGCCAACGCGACGGCCGCCTTCGAGGGATCCCTCCAGCGCCTCGGCCTCGACCACGTCGACCTGTACCTGATCCACCAGCCGCTCGGCGACTACTACAGCTTCTGGCGAGCGATGGAGCAGCTCCACTCCGACGGTCTCGCTCGTGCGATCGGTGTCGCGAACTTCTACCCAGACCGTCTGGTCGACCTCATCGAGCACAACGAAGTGACCCCGGCAGTCGACCAGATCGAGACCAGCCCGTTTTTTCAACGGCACGCCGATCACGAAGTCATGCGCTCCCACGGGGTGCAGATCGAGTCGTGGGGCGGGTTCGCCGAAGGCCGCAACGACCTGTTCAGCGATCCGACGCTCACCGCAATCGGCGACGCCCACGGAAAGTCCGTCGCCCAGGTCGTGCTTCGGTGGCTCATCCAACGCGGCATCGTGACGATCCCCAAGTCGGTTCGCCGCGAGCGCATGGAACAGAACCTGGATGTCTTCGACTTCGGCGCTCACCGACGACGAGATGACACGCATTGCCGGTATGGACACCGGCGCGTCGCTCTTCTTCGATCACCGCGACCCGGCGATGGTCAGCTGGCTCAACAGTCGACGAGATACCGCGCCGTCGACGTAGACGGGCACCGAACCCGCCGAGCGATGTCGAGATCGGTCCGTCGACTCCGTCCCAGGGGTGAGCGCGGCCACAATGGGCCGCCGATCACCAAGGAGCACCAACCATGGCGAAGTACCTGCTACTCAAGCATTACCGAGGCGCCCCGAAGAGCGCGAACGATGTGCCGATGGACCACTGGACACCGGAGGAGGTCGACGCCCACGTGCAGTACATGAGGGATTTCGCCGACCGGCTGGAGGGGTCCGGCGAATACGTTGACGGTCAGGCCCTGTCGCCGAACGGGATGTGGGTCCGCTCCGACGGTGCCGGCAAGCCGCCCGTTACCGACGGGCCGTTCGCCGAGACGAAGGATCTGATCGCGGGCTGGATGGTCATCGATGTCGAGAGCGAAAAGCGGGCGATCGAACTCGCCGGCGAGCTCTCGTCCGCACCTGGCGCCGGTGGGGAGCCGATCCACGAGTGGCTCGAGGTCCGACCGTTCCTCGAGTCCGCACCGACCGTGACCGAGTGAGCCGACCGACATGAGCGGGACGGCCGACGTCGATGCACCACTGCTGCGTGCGTTGGCACCCGAGGTACTGAACGTCCTCGTCCGTCGCGGCGCCGATTTCGCGACGGCCGAGGACGCCGTCCAGGACGCGATCCTCAAGGCCCTCACGGCCTGGCAGAACGACCCGCCCCGTGATCCCAAGGGATGGCTGATCACGACGGCGTGGCGCGCGTTCATCGACCTCGCCCGCTCGGAGTCGGCCCGACGAGGCCGAGAGCTGCGCGTCGACGCGGAACCACCGGCGGGCGAGGTGCCGAGCATCGACGACACACTCCGGCTGTACTTCCTGTGCGCGCACCCGGCACTCACCCCGGCCTCGGCGGTGGCGCTGACGCTGCGTGCCGTGGGCGGGTTGACCACCGCTCAGATCGCCCAGGCCTACCTCGTGCCCGAGGCGACGATGGCTCAGCGCATCAGCCGGGCCAAGCGAGCCGTGAGCGACCTCGACCTCGATCTTGACCAGCCCGGAGCCCTCGCGACGGTGATGCACGTGCTCTACCTGGTCTTCAATGAGGGGTACTCAGGTGATGTCGACCTCGCCGCTGAGGCGATCCGCCTGACGCGGCAGCTCGCCGCGATGACCGACGACCCAGAGGTCGCCGGGCTGCTGGCCCTGATGCTCCTGCACCACGCTCGCCGTTCTGCTCGGACACGGCCCGACGGAAGCTTGGTGACGCTGGCCGAGCAGGATCGCAGCCGCTGGGACGTGGCGCTGATCTCCGAGGGGGTGGCGATGCTGCAATCGGCGCTCGCCCGAGACCAGCTCGGCCCGTATCAGGCCCAAGCGGCGATCGCCGCGCTCCACGCGGATGCACGACGTGTGGAGGAGACTGATTGGCTTCAGATCGTCGGCTGGTATGACGAGCTGCTCCGGCTCACCGATACCCCGGTCGTCCGCCTCAACCGGGCCGTCGCGGTCGGTGAGGCCGACGGAGCCCCGGCCGGGCTCGCCGCGTTGGCGGAGGTTGCCGACGGCGTCCCGCGTCGAAGCGCCGTCGCTGCCCACCTCCACGAGCGCAACGGTGATCTCCGCACCGCGGCGCGCCTGTACGCCGAGGCCGCTCGCGACGCCCCGAACTTGCAGGAACGCGCCCACCAGACGCATCAGGCGGCGCGCATCAACCAGCTCCTGCGCGATCCCGGTCCGATCGTGGAATCCCCGTTTCCGGAAACGCACGACGGTTCGATTCGCGGAGCTCCACACGACGACGAGCCGCGCGACGGCAGTGCGCTTCGATGATCCGCCGAGCTGTGCGCCGAGTAGTCCGGTGACCAGGAGTCCCAGGAGCACCGCGACGACTCGCCGCTGGGCTCGCGTTATCGCAACAGATCGATCAACTCAGTTCCCTCCGGCGGTCGAGATGATGCTGTCGTTTGGCTCCCAGTACTCCGGCTCGCAATCCGTTCCGCCGCGAACGCGAGTGAATCATTATGGGGCTCCCTGCGAGCGTCGTCGTCTGTTGATGGCATCACGTTCTGGTAACGCGGCACCGAAGCTGATCATCGCTTGAAGTGAACCTCGTGAGGCGGTGCGCGATGTTCACAGCTGGCTCTGACCTGAGCTGTGAGCGAGCTGTGACCTGCCCGTTCGAGCGCCGCTTCTTGATTCGGCGGGCTTGACTGATGAGGTGCATGTACTCGTTGTCGATGACGAGCCGTCGATCGTGGACGCCGTCGCGACCGCGTTGCGCTATGAGGGTTACGACGTATCCGAGGCGTGCACCGGCCGCGCCGGGTTGTCCGCGGCGCAGACGGGCAACCTCGACATGATCGTGCTCGACGTGATGCTGCCCGACATCGACGGCTTCGAGGTCGCACGCCGGTTGCGCGCCGACGGGGTCGCGACGCCGATCCTGTTCCTGACCGCGAAGGATGGGCTCGACGACAAACTGCAGGGCTTCACCGCCGGCGCCGACGACTACGTCACCAAGCCGTTCTCGCTGGCAGAGATCGTGGTGCGCGTCAAAGCGATCCTGCAGCGGACCCAGCGCGGCGGTCGACACCGGACTCGCAATTGACGTTCGCCGACCTCGTGCTCGACCAGGACAGCCACGAGGTACGGCGGGCGGCTCGCTGATCGAACTGACCGCGACCGAGTTCAATCTGCTGCGCTTCTTCTTGCTCAACCCGCGCCGGGTGCTGTCCAAGCCGCAGATCCTCGACCACGTCTGGCACTACGACTTCGATGGAGAATCCAACATCCTCGAGACCTACGTCAGCTATCTGCGCAAGAAGATGAACCAGTACGGCCCACCGCTGATACACACGGTGCGGCTCGTCGGGTACGTGCTGCGCGACACCGAGGTCGACGAGTGACGCAGGCGAGTGCTGATGTCGTTGCGCGCCCGCCTGGTCAGTGCCGTGTGCGTCGTCGCGCTCGTCGCGCTCGGCTCTGCCGGTGTAGCGACCTACACCCTCTTCTCGCAGTCGCAGCTGCGTCAGATCGACGACTCGTTGCAGCGCACGCACGAGCCGCTGGAGGCACTGGTCGCATCGGAGCGCGGCGGCACCGGCGTCGACATCGGCACCGAGATCGAGACGATGACGGGACTACTCGACGGCGAATCGGTGCGACCGACGCCGACCACGATGTCGACCGCTCGATCGAGCAACTCGCGCCGGGCCAACTGTCATGGTGCTCGACACGGGCGGAGCGGTGGAGGTCTCCGTGCCAGCTCGCGAGCCGGGCCACGAGCCGCTCACGATCGACGTCGCCGATCTCACGCTGCCGCCCGACGAGGGCTGGCAGCCCACGCGACCAGCCGACGTACCTCACGCTGACCGCTGACAATGATGCCACCGACGTGCGAGTGCGAGTCTCACGGCTGTCCGACGGCAGTGTGCTCGTGATCGGTGTGTCGATGCACGAAGCATTGGAGTCCGGCACGACGTCTGGTCACGATCGAGCTGATCGTCGCCGCGATCTCCTTGATCGTCGCAGCGGTGCTCGGCTGGGTACTGGTGCGCGTCGGTCTGCGCCCGCTCCGCGACGTGGAACAAACCGCGCTCGCGATCGCGTCCGGCGGCGACCTCGACCATGAGGTGCCCGGTGGCGACCGCCCGACCGAGATCGGGCGGTTGGCTGCCGCGCTGAACATGATGCTCGGCCGCATCCGCGCCGCGTTCTCCGAGCGCGATGCGAAAGAGCGCGCATTGGAGGAGTCGGAAGCGAGGATGCGCCGATTCGTGGCCGACGTCTCCCACGAGTTGCGCACCCCGCTGTCCGCCGTGACCGCATACACCGAGCTGTTCGAGCGCGGCGCCCGCGATCGGCCGGACGATCTGGAGCGGGCAATGCGCGGATCAGCCTCGAGGCCGGTCGGATGGGCGAACTCGTCGAGGAGTTGCTGTTGCTGGCTCGTCTCGACGAGGGGCGTCCGCTCGACCGGCGGCGCATCGACCTCGTCGAGGTCGTGGTCGACGCGATCGCCGCTGCCCGTGCGGTCTCGTCGGATTGGCCGATCACGTTGCGGATCACCGACGTCGTCTCGATCGACGGTGACGCCAGCCGACTACGCCAGGTGCTCGACAACCTGTTCGCCAATGTCCGCACGCACACACCAGCAGGGACTTCGACCTCGGTCGAGGTTGGTGTGCAGAACGGACACGCCACGATCGTGGTCGCCGATGACGGGCCCGGCATGACGGCCGAGCAGGCGTCCCGAGTGTTCGAGCGGTTCTTTCGCGCCGATCCGTCTCGATCGCGACTGTCGGGCGGGGCCGGCCTCGGCATGGCAATCGCCTACGCGCTCGGTGACGGCCCACGGCGGCCACATCGCGCTCGCCACAGCACCCGGTCAGGGAGTTCGGATCACGGTGTCGCTGCCGCTCCCCGCCGCCACCGCTTCCACGAGCTCCACCGATACCGAACAACTCGACCACGAGATCCGTTGATGGACGAATCGTGGTGGTACCTGACCCGTGCGAGCGGCATCGTCGCCACGGTCCTCGCGGTCGGCTCGCTGGTGTTCGGCGTGTTCTTCGCGGCACGCAACACCGGCAGCCGCAGGTCGCCGGCGTGGTGGCTCGACCTACACAACTACTTGGGCGGGTTGGCACTGATCTTCACTGGAATGCATCTGGTGGCCTCGCTGCTGGACCCGAACTCGGGCATCGGCGTCATCCAGGTGTTGATCCCCGGTACGGCCGACACCGCCACCTGGGCCGTCACGTGGGGTGTTCTCGCGACGTACACGTTTGTGATCGCTGTTTTCACGTCGTGGCCGCGCAGGCGCTTCTCACGCAAGGTCTGGCGCTGGCTGCATCTCACGTCGGTTGCCGGAGTTGCCCTCGCCGGTGTCCACGGGTTCCAGCTCGGGTCGGATGCGACCACACGGCTGTTCGAAGCAGGGCTCGTGCTGGCTGCGAGCATCACCGTCTACGCGATCGTGCTGCGCCTGATCGGCGTCAGTCGCGCGATCAACGATTCGCTGAACCGACGCGCGCCAGTTCACAGCTCGCTCCAATCCGAGACCCATGCCGTCCACACCGTGAGTTGGTTCGATGACTGCATGGCAGTCGACGCAGGACCGCAGATCAGCGACCCGATGATCGAGCGCCTCGAACGGCTGGCGGCCCGACGAGAACGAGCACCAGTCCGCCCGGCCCCTTCCGCCGCCGGCGCCCGGCCCAGACGCCGATTCCGTCGGCGCCGACGAACCGCACCCGCCGGCGCCACCCTGCCCGCGGCGCACGTATCGGCGCGCTGCTCGCGAGTTGTGCCTCCACTGGCGGACTGACGTACCTCTTCGCCGGCACGGACAC
Source organism: uncultured Acidimicrobiia bacterium (assembly GCA_963830025.1). Taxonomy (GTDB): domain Bacteria; phylum Actinomycetota; class Acidimicrobiia; order Acidimicrobiales; family Ilumatobacteraceae; genus CAWHLC01. The sequence goes on along the minus strand of CAWHLC010000012.1, from coordinate 41,805 downwards.
ATCTCAGGCGAGTTCGCAGATCCCCGGCCTCGTCGCCCCAATCGCGACGACGGCAACACCCCGACTACCCCCGCCTCACCAACGACCGCTGCTGCGAGCGCGACGACTGAACCACCGGCGACGACTGCTGCCGCAGCCAACGCAGTCGCCGCGTTCGACGGCGACACGATCCAGACCAAGTACGGGCCAGTCCAGGTGCAGGCCCAGATCCAGAACGGCAGCCTCATCGCAGTTGCAGTCGTTCAGTACCCGGACAGCGACGGCAAGAGCGTACGCATCAACCAACAGGCCCTGCCCCAGTTGCAGAGCGAGGCGTTGAGTGCACAGAACGCGCAGGTGGACACGGTCTCCGGCGCGACGTACACGAGCAACGCCTACGTCACGTCGCTCCAGTCAGCGATCGACGAGGCTCGAGCCGCGAACGCGATGACGGCATGACGACCCACAGCGACTACGAGCATGGCGCACCATGTCGAGCACGTAATGGGCATGGCGGTGTCATTCGATATTCGCGAGCCGGCGCCAGCTGTGGGAGCGATGGACGACGTGCTGCGATGCCTGCACCACGTCGACACCACGTTCAGCACCTACCGCGATGATAGCGAGATCACCCGGTTTGCACGCGGGGAACTGGGCATCGACGAGCTCAGCTGCGACGCCCAGGAGATCCTGCTGCGCTGCCTCGAGCTCACCGAGCTGACCGGCGGAGCGTTCGACGCGTTCGCCGTGCCCGCACCCAACGGCACGCATCTCGACCCGTCAGGCCTTGTCAAAGGCTGGTCGATCGAACGTGCTGCGGCGACGCTCGAAGCGGCCGGGGCCAGAAACTTCTGCATCAACGCCGGGGGTGACATCGCCGTTCGCGGTCAGGCCTCACCCGGCCGGGCATGGCGAGTTGGGGTTCGCCATCCGGACCTCGCCGACCAGCTCGCGCTCGTACTCGCCGTACCGGTCCGCTCGGAGTCGCAACATCTGCGACGTATGAGCGCGGCGCGCACATCGTTGACCCACGCGTCGGCGCACCGACCACGGAACTCGTCCAGCGCGACGATTGTCGGGCCAGACCTTGGTGTGGCTGACGCGTACGCAACCGCCGCGTTCGTTATGGGTCTCGATTCGATCGACTGGATCGAAACCCAACCCCACTACCACGCCTACCTCATCACGCACGACGGAGCGACCTACTGGAGCAGCCGGTTTCCGCACCAGACGCGGTAGTCCGTGTAGTAGCGGTCCGTGACAAGTGACCTCACGAGTCCGAATAGATGCGCGTCGGGACCGACTTGGGGACCAATTCCTCTACCCCCTGGTCCGGCTGCCGGATACTTAGGAAGGATCCACAGACCGGTTGACGACCCAATGCTTGAGCGCCATCACTCGATGAGACCAGGGGAGGACCGCAATGGGTACAGCGAAAAGTCCCGCCGATGACCTCACGCCGCTGCTGTCGGCGATGCTAAATATGTCGGCGTTCCATCGAGAGCACGAGAAGTTCTACTCGGCCGCGCCGCGAGAACAGGCAGTGGCTCTCCAACGCCACTCGCGAACGCTGCTTGCCCTCGCCGACCAGTGGACGGCGACCGCACCATCGACCACTCCCGCGTTCAGTCCCTACGAGGGCACGCCCGACCTGAACGCGGCAGCCGCCCTGCAGCTCGACGGTGTGCTCTTCATGGAGGGCGAGGGTGAACCCGGCGAGATCCATCACCTCCAGCGCGACGTGCGAACCTTCGGCGACGACCGTCGGGTGCCGGGGATTGGCTCGCCACCGCGATGCTCATCAATGATGAGCATCGCGGCGCGGTTTCTCCAGCGCGGCAGCTGACCTGCTCGACCGGATCGACTTCACCCCAGCCGGCCTGCGCGCCGACCTCGCCGACCGGCACGCATCCGCACGCCGCCTCTACTCCGCTGCCGAGATGATCGACCGTGCCGCGGACCTATTCAGCGAGTTCGCCGGCCTCGTGCACGACAACGAGCGGCGCTGGAGGGTCTTTCGAGCGAGAGTGCAGCACTACGCCGACACGCGCGGTCAAACCTGATGACGACGGGCTAACGCCGTCGCTTCGATCCGGTTCGTGGCTCCGAGCTTGCGCAGGATGTTCGAGACGTGAACGCTCGCCGTCTTCCTGCTGACGAAGAGCTGGACCCCGATCTCGCCGTTCGACCGGCCTTCGATCATCAGGCGCAACACCTCGAGCTCGCGAGCGGTGAGGTGGCGAACTCCTGGCGCACCTCCAGACTGATCCTTGATCCATCAATCCAGTTTGATGTAAATTGGTGATGTGGTTGCCAAGTCTGGTGAGAGGTCGTCGACCCGCTTCCTGCAGCTGATCGCTGATCCTCAACGGTGGATACTGTTGCGCGAGCTCACGCTCAGCGACCGGCGTGTCGGCGAGCTGACCGCGTTGGTCGGAAAGCCGCAGAACCTGGTCTCGTACCATCTCGGCGAACTTCGCTCATGCGGATTGATCTCGGCTCGCCGCAGCTCGGCCGACGGTCGCGACACCTACTACAAGATCGATCTGGCCCGCTGCCGGAAGATGTTCGTCGAGGCGGGAATCGCGTTACACCCGGGAGTCCGCCTCGGCCAGCTGCCGCCCACTCCAGCGACACCGTCCCGAGCTGGCAAGCCTCGGGTGTTGTTCCTGTGCACGGGCAACTCGGCCCGGTCACAGATCGCCGAGGCGGTGTTGGACCATCGCTCGGCACACACCATCGGAGCGCGCAGCGCCGGCAGCCACCCGAAGCCCCTCCATCCCAACGCCGTGCGCGTGATGGCCGAACGCGGCATCGACATCGCGGGACGGCCCACCAAGCATTTCAACCGGTTCGCCCGCAGCCGGTTCAACCAGATCGTCACGCTGTGCGACAAGGTCAAGGAGGTCTGCCCCGAACTACCGGGCCACCCCACGACCGCGGACTGGAGCATCGCCGACCCCTCCGCTGAGCCCGAGGACAACTACCCGAGCTTCGTTCGCACCGCTGACGAGATCGAGGAGCGTGTCGAGTTCCTGATCGCCCAGATCAGGGCCGAGACCTCACAGACACGAGAGGAGTAACCATGTCCATCGAGGACACCGTCAATGTTCGGTACATGGTCGATGACGTCGCCAGCGCGATCGACTTCTACACGACCCATTTCGGCTTCGAGGCACAGACCACTGCCCTTCCGGCATTCGCAGATGTCGTCAAGGGCAACCTGCGCCTCCTGCTGAGTGGACCGGCGAGCTCCGCCGGCCGCCCGATGCCCGACGGCGCACGACCTCAGCCAGGCGGGTGGAACCGTGTCCACTTCATCACCACGGACCTCGACGCCGAGATCGAACGGCTCCGAACAGCCGGAGTCCGGTTCCGCAACGACGTCGTCTCGGGGCCGGGAGGGCGCCAGATCCTCCTCGAGGACCCATCTGGAAACCTCATCGAACTGTTCCAGCCAGCGGAGCGCTAGGCGCGCCGTTCAGGCGGTGAGAGCGTCGACGACGTACCGAAGACGACCCATCAATCACGGTAGGCCGGCGTGCGGCACGTCAACCGTCGTGAAGACGACTGCGGCGCGGTGAGTGGTCGATGCCTCGTGCTCATGAGATGCGGGGGCAGCGCACGCGAACAGCGTGCACCCGTCGTCACCGCCCAACATGCAGGCGTAGAGGATGTCGCCGCTGCTCGTCCGTTCGTCGATGATCTCGCCACCTTCGGCAACTCGGATCAACCGTGGATGGGCGGCATCGGCGACCCACACAGCGCCCTCGACGTCAATGCAGATGCCGTCCGGAGCGACCTCGACCTGCGCCAAGGCCTCGCCGAAATCTGTGGTCGTCGGGGGGTCACCGAATGACGCCCAGGTGCGACGCTCACCGAGCTTGCTGTCTTGGACGTCGAATGCGCTGAGCCGGTTGTTCAACGATTCGGCAACGATGAGAGTGGTGCCGTCAGGCGTGAGAGCCATCCCATTGGGGAAGGCAAGGCCCTCGGCGGCCACGCTCGCGGTGCCGTCCGCTTCGACCTGGATCAGCACCGTCGTCCTCGACGGGGCACCGGCCATCAAGTCGAAGCCGAAGTTCCCGACCCATGCCCGACCGTCCTTGTCGACGAGCATGTCGTTGAGGTGCCACGGCGCCAGCGTGGATAGGTCGGCGTGCTCGACGACTGTGCCGTCGAACTCCTGACGCAACACCTTTCGGTCGCGCATCGAGACGACCAGCAGTCGACCGTCCGGCATGAACCCGAGGCCCGATGGCTGATCCGGAATCGTGGCGACTATTTCGGCGGAGCCATCCATACGGATGGCAAGAACTCGATGTGTATAGAAATCAGACACGAGGAGACGGCCGTCGTGCCAACGCGGTGCCTCCGTGAACGACAGCCCACCGATGAGCGTTTGGAACTCAGGCATCTCGAATCCCCTCGGCTGAGTCTCGCGTATGCGCGACCGCGACGCGTTCGGCGACCGCCGTCAGCTGACACTCCGCCCGCCGCCCGTTCGGCTTCTCGGTGAGCGACCCTGCTCACTGGGAGGCCACTGCGCGGGACGGCCATGCATGACCACCCGCTGGCCGAAGTACCATCTTGCTGGAGGGATCCACATGCTGGTCTGGATCGATCAGGACTGCTGCACCGGCGCTGGACTCTGCGTCGACCATTGCCCAGACCTGTTCGTCGTGCTCGACGACGGCATCGGTTACGTCCGCGATGGCACGCTCGTGATCACCGACCCCGACCACCCGGCTATACCCGTTCCACGGCGCTACGAGCAGGCGGCGATCGACGCCGTCGAGCGCTGCCCCGGCGAATGCATCTACCTCCAACCCGACGTACCCCAGCCGAACACCGCCACCGACCCAGACATCGTCGACGCCGAGATCATCGACAACTGATGGCAGCGTTCTGTCGCCTAACAGGAGGCATGCCATGTACGGACTTGTTGTGGAGTTGGAGATCGACGAGGCGCAAGCCGACCGGGCCATCGAGTTCCTTCACCAGGTGGCGGTCCCGATGATCAAGCAAGGCTCCGGGTTTCAGAGCGGGACGTGGATGCGTTCGCGTGACGGTCGCCGCACATGCAGTGTGATCATCTACGCGGACGAGCAGTCAGCGGACGCCGCTGCGGAGCGAGCACGACAAGGTCCGCCGCCTGGCGCTCCGACTCGGTTTGTCTCTGCCGAGGTCTTCGAGGTCATGGCGCAGGCCTGAGCAGCCGGATCACAACTCAAGGCGTTGCTGTTGAAGAAGGCGACGGCGCGGTCAAATCGCGCATCTGGCGAGCGAGGTGGCACCATCGCGTCGGTGGCTAGCCGAGACGCCGAGGCACAGCACCTGCGCGAGCTCGCGTTGCTGCGCCGTGTTCGCGACCGGATGGACCGCGAGTACGCGCAGCCGCTGGACGTCGAGGCACTCGCTCGCGGGGTCCACATGTCGGCCGGGCACCTCAGCCGTCAGTTCCGCCTCGCCTATGGCGAGTCGCCGTACAGCTACTTGATGACGCGCCGCATCGAGCGGGCGATGGCGTTGCTGCGTCGCGGTGACCTCACTGTCACCGAGGTCTGCTTCACCGTCGGCTGCTCGTCGCTGGGCACGTTCAGCACTCGCTTCACCGAGCTGGTCGGGGTGCCGCCCAGCGTCTATCGGCGCGAGCCGGCGCGGCCGGCGGCGGGTATGCCGCCATGTGTGGCGAAACGAGTCACGCGACCGATCAGGAATCGAGAAGCATCGAACGCGACCCTCACTTAGCGTGACCGCCATGGACATCACCATTCACCAGACCTTCCTCCCCCACGACGACCCCGACGCCTCTCTGGCCTTCTACCGCGACCTCCTCGGCTTCGAGGTCCGCAACGACGTCGAATACGAAGGGATGCACTGGATCACGATCGGTCCCGCCAGCCAACCCGGCACGTCCATCGTCCTGCACCCGCCGGCAGCCGACCCGGGCATCACCGACGACGAGCGCCGCACCATTGCCGAGATGATGGCCAAGGGCACATTCGCCAGTATCAACCTCGCCACCGCCGACCTCGACGGCACATTCGAGCAGCTGCAGGCCGGCGACGCCGAGGTCGTTCAGGAGCCGACCGACCAGCCGTGGGGCGTTCGCGACTGCGCACTCCGTGACCCGGCAGGCAACATGATCCGCATCTTCGAGGTTCGCTGAGCTGCCCCGCAACCCGGCAACGGACTCAGCGACCGACTCGACAACGACGAACCCCCCACCACATGGAGAAACGATGAGCAAGGCCACGAGCAAGGCCGACAAGAACAGTCCGGAATCGTCTGTGCGACACGCTGCCGACAACCATGACCTGATCCGCGTACTCGGCGCGCGGGTGAACAACCTCAAGGACGTCAGCGTCGAGATCCCGAAGCGCCGGCTGACCGCGTTCACCGGTGTGTCTGGCTCCGGCAAGAGCTCCCTGGTGTTCGCCACGATCGCGGCGGAGTCGCAGCGGCTGATCAACGAGACCTACAGCGCCTTCGTGCAGGGATTCATGCCGACGCTGGCTCGCCCGGAGGTCGACCTACTCGAAGGCTTGACGACCGCGATCATCGTCGACCAGGAGCGGATGGGTGCCAACCCGCGCTCCACGGTCGGCACCGCCACCGACGCGAGCGCGATGCTGCGCATCCTGTTCAGCCGGCTCGGGCAACCACACATCGGGTCACCCAACGCCTACTCGTTCAACGTCCCCTCGGTGAAGGCCAGCGGCGCGATCACGATCGAGCGCGGCGCCAAGACGAAGACCGAGAAAGCGAGCTTCACCCGTCTCGGCGGCATGTGCCCGCGCTGCGAGGGAATGGGCGCGGTCACCGATTTCGACCTTTCTGCGCTATACGACGACAGCAAGTCGCTCAACGAGGGTGCACTGACGATCCCCGGCTACAGCATGGACGGCTGGTACGGCCGCATCTTCCGCGGCTGCGGCTTCTTCGACCCGGACAAGCCGATCAGCAAGTACACCAAGAAAGAGCGGCACGACCTGCTGTACAAGGAGGCGACCAAGATCAAGGTCGAGGGGATCAACCTGACGTACGCGGGCCTGATCCCGACGATCCAGAGGTCGTTCCTGTCGAAGGACGTCGACGCGATGCAGCCGCACATCCGCGCCTTCGTGGAGCGGGCAGTGACGTTCACGACCTGTCCCGAGTGCGAGGGCACCCGGCTCACCAAAGAGGCCAGGTCGTCGAAGATCAACGGGAAGAACATCGCCGACGTCTGCTCGATGCAGATCAGCGACCTCGCCGACTGGGTTCGCGAGCTGGACGAGCCGTCGGTCGCCCCGCTGCTCAGGGGCCTCCAACACCTGCTCGACTCGTTCGCCGAGATCGGGCTGGGCTACCTCTCGCTCGACCGGACCGCGGGCACGCTGTCCGGGGGAGAGGCACAGCGCACCAAGATGATCCGCCATCTTGGCTCGTCGTTGACCGACGTGACCTACGTCTTCGACGAGCCCACGATCGGCCTGCACCCCCATGACATCGAGCGGATGAACGAGATGCTGATCCAGCTGCGAGACAAGGGCAACACCGTGCTCGTCGTCGAGCACAAGCCGGAGACGATCGCGATCGCCGACCATGTCATCGACCTCGGCCCGGGCGCCGGCCCGGGCGGCGGCACCGTCTGCTTCGAAGGCACCGTGGAGGGGCTGCGCGGGAGCGACACCACCACCGGGCGTCATCTCGACGACCGGGCCACCCTCAAAGAGACCGTGCGGACGCCATCGGGGGTGCTGGAGGTCCGCCACGCCACCACCCACAACCTGCAGGACGTCGACGTCGACATTCCGCTCGGCATGCTCTGCGTGGTCACGGGCGTCGCCGGCTCGGGCAAGAGCTCGCTGATCCACGGCTCGGTCGCCGGCCGCGAGGGCGTGGTGGTGATCGACCAAGGCGCGATCCGCGGTTCCCGTCGGAGCAATCCGGCGACGTACTCAGGCGTGCTCGACCCGATCCGCAAGGCGTTCGCCAAGGCCAACGACGTGAAGCCCGCGCTGTTCAGTGCCAACTCCGAGGGCGCCTGCCCGACCTGCAACGGCGCTGGCGTCATCTATACCGAGCTGGGGGTCATGGCCACTGTGGAAACCACCTGCGAGGAGTGCGAGGGCAAGCGGTTCCAGGCCGAGGTGCTGAAGTACACGCTGGGCGGGCAAGACATCAGCGAGGTGCTGGCGATGCCGGTCGCCGAGGCGCTCGAGTTCTTCAGTGACGGCGAGGCGCGCACGCCGGCCGCCCACAAGATCCTCGTACGGCTCGGAGACGTCGGGCTCGGCTATCTCGCCCTCGGCCAGCCACTCACCACCCTGTCTGGCGGCGAACGGCAGCGGCTGAAGTTGGCCGCCCAGATGGCCGAGAAGGGCGAGGTCTACGTCCTCGACGAGCCGACCTCGGGCCTCCACCTCGCCGACGTCGAGCAGCTGCTCGGTCTGCTCGACCGGCTCGTCGACTCCGGCAAGTCGGTGATCGTCATCGAGCACCACCAGGCGGTCATGGCGCACGCCGACTGGATCATCGACCTCGGCCCTGGCGCCGGCCACGACGGCGGCCGGATGGTTTTCGAGGGCACACCCGCCGACCTCGTCGCCGCCCGCTCCACCCTCACCGGCGAGCACCTCGCGGCCTACGTCGGCACCTGACCGAGGCGCTCAAGACGACCTGGTACAGACTGACGCCAACGACCGTGCTGATCGCGAGGATCGGCGGTGGCATCGCCGCGGCGATGATCATGCCCGTCACGCTGTCGGTCATCACCTCGACCTTCCCGCCCGAGGAGCGCGGCCGTGCGGTCGGTATGTGGGCCGGGTTCGCCGGGGCGGGCGGGATCATCGGGCTCTGGGCGTCGGCGTTCGTGATCGACCGCTACACGTGGCCGTGGGTGTTCGTCCTCCCCGGAGTACTCGCCGCCGGAGCGCTGGTGCTGGCCGTGGCCGCGGTCCCCAACACACGAGAAGCGCACGAAGGCCGATTCGACATCGGCGGCGCGATCCTGTCGGCACTGGCCGTCGGTGGGCTCGTCCTCGCCATTCACGAGGGTCCCGAGCGTGGTTGGACCGACGCGCTCACCATCGCCAGCCTCCTGCTCGGCACCGCGACACTTCTCGGGTTCGTGGCACACGAGCTCCGCCACCGCCATCCGCTCCTCGACGTCCGCATCCTCCGCAACCGAGCCGTCGCCGCGGGCTCGATGACGATGGTGATGATGTTCGCCGTGCTGTTCGGAGTCTTCCTGGTCGGTGTGCAGTACCTCCAGGCGGTGCTCGGCTTCTCCGCCCTCCGCGCCGCCGCCGGCCTCCTGCCGATCGCGGCAGTCATGATGCCACTGTCGAACGTCGCTCCTCGCCTCGCCGCGCGGATCGGCACCCGCGCCATCTTGATAACCGGGCTCGGTGCGTTCGCCGCCGGCCTCGTCCTCCTCGCCACGCTCCCCTCGGTCGACGGCGGTTACTGGTCCGTCGCCCCGGGACTCGCCGTCGTCGGGCTGGGCATGGGGCTGGCCATGACGCCCTCCACCACCGCGATCACCGAGTCCCTGCCGGCGGAGCGTCAGGGCGTCGCATCGGCGCTCAACGACACCGTCAGAGAGATCGGTGGCGCGATCGGTGTGGCATTGCTCGGCTCCGTGCTCAACGCCGCCTACAGCAGCGAGATCGCCTCGACCGCCTCAACTCTTCCCGCCGGGACCGCCAGGGCGGTCGAGGACGGCATCGGTCCCGCACTCACCGCGGCCAACCAGATGGGCGCCAGCGGCGACAACGTGGCCGCCGCCGCACGCGAGGCCCTCGTCCACGCCTGGGCCACCGCGATGTGGGTCGGCGTCGCCATCGCCGGGACCGCTCTGATGTGGGTTGCCCTCCGAGGCCCGGCCCGCGAGCAGCCCTCTGACGTCACCGAAGGCGAGACAGACCAGCTCGACGACCGGGACCTCGCGGCCTACGTCGGCATGACCGGATCGAACTAGCCTCCCCTGATGCCCGTGAGCACCGGCAGCGAGCCCGTCGTGACTGTCAGCCCCGAGGACGTAGAGGTTGCGGACGACGACGTTCGGACCGGGCCGCTCGCGTTCGACGCCATCGTGATCGGAGCTGGCCAAGCCGGCCCCGGCGTTGCTTATCAACTCGCGGGCGCCGGTCAACGAGTCGCTCTCGTCGAGGCAGACCGGGTAGGTGGCACGTGCCTGAATCGGGGCTGCCGTCCGACCAAGGCGCTGCGGGCGTCGGCAAGGGTGGCGCACCTCGCGCGAACCGCATCGCGCCACGGCGTGCTTACCGGCGAGGTCACCGTCGACTTCGCCACCGTGATGGCCCGCAAGGACGCGCTGATCGACGGGTGGGTGCACGGACAGGCCGAGTCGCTCGGGCACACCGACGGCCTGACGCTGTTGTACGGCGAGGCGCGTTTCATCGGTCGGACCGGCTCTGCGTTCGAGATCGGCGTCGGCGATCGCTCGCTGACCGCTGAGCGCGTGTTCCTCAACGTCGGCACCCGCGCCACGAAGCCATCGATCCCCGGACTCGATGACGTCGCCTGGCTCGACAACGATCGCGTGCTCCACCTCGACCAGCTGCCGACCCACCTGGTGATACTCGGTGGCAGCTACATCGGTCTCGAGATCGGCCAGCTCTACGCCCGCTTCGGCAGCGCAGTCACGGTCATCGAAGCCGGGCGACCGAATCGGCGGGCCGCGAGGATCCCGAGATCTCCGCTGAAATCGCTCGATTCCTCACCGGCGAAGGCATCGAGATCTGTACTTCGACGAAGGTCGAACGGATCGAGCCGACGAGTGTCGGCGTGCGCTTGCACACCGACGGCGGTCGAGCGATCGACGGTTCACACTTGCTGGTCGCGATCGGGCGAACTCCGAACACTGACCGTCTCGACCTCGATCGCGTCGGGCTGCCGACCGACGAGCGCGGCTACGTGCACACGGACGGCGTGTTTCGAACGGCTGTGGAGGGCATCTGGGCACTCGGCGACATCAACGCTCGTGGAGCGTTCACGCATACTTCGTACCAGGACTACGAGATCCTTGCGGATCACCTCAGCGGCGGGAACCGCACGGCGGATGGACGCATCCCGACGTATGCGATGTTCACGGACCCGCCACTCGGGCGAGTGGGCATGACCGAATCGGAGGCGAGAGCATCAGGACGCAAGGTGAGCAAGGCGACGCTTCCGATGTCCGCCGTCACGAGGGCCGCGCTCGACGGCGAAACAGACGGGCTCATCAGCATCCTGGTGGACGATGAATCGGAACGATTCCTCGGCGCTTCGGTGCTCGGCATTACCGGTGATGAGATCGTGCAGATCATCGGCGCCCTGATGCACGCGGGCGCGTCCTACCACGTTCTCGCAGAAATGCTGCCGATCCATCCCACGGTCGCCGAGTTCTATCCGACGATCCTGGGGCGTCTCGCGCCGCTCGACGACGCGACCACCTGATCGACGATCCGCGGGAGGCGTCAATCCGTCGTCGTAGCTGGCGGGCGGGCGGTCGGTGGGGCGGTCTCCGCGACGGTCGTCGGCGGGGCGGTCGTTGTCGTCGGCGGGGCAGTCGTCGTCGGTCGGCGTCGTGGTGGTCGTGGTCGTCGCAGTCGCCAAGCTCTCGAGCTCGGCAAGTGCCTGCTCGAAGGCGGCCAGGGTGGCGGCGTCGACCTCACCGGTGGGCTTGACACCGAGCTCCGTCTGGAAGGCCTTCAGCGCGGCGGTGAGCTCGTCGGTCCATTTGCCGTCGATCGGGCCGGTCCAGAATCCGGTCAGAGTGAGCACGGTCTGCACGGAGGCGGTGTACGTCATCTCCGTAGCCGCGGCCTGTTGCCCGACCTCCTCCAACTTCTGGTCGAGCGCCTGCGCCGTCGCCCTGTCGACGAATCCGGTCTCGCGGAGGCCACTGTCGACCTGCAACCGCTTGACGGCGTCGACCGTCTCTGGGCCATAGATACCGTCGATTTCACCGTCGTAGTAGCCAACTAGCTGCAACTCGGACTGCAACGTCGTTGTGTATTCAGTCACCTGCTTCACCGCTTCCGCGTGCTGCTCATCGGTGAAGCAGCTCGCGTCGGCGAGTAGCTGGAGCCACACGATCTGAAGGGCGAACGCAGCCGAGTTGTACTCAGCGGTCGCCTCGGCGAGCGGCGTGGCGTTTGTGATGCCTTCGGCGGCCTGGGCCAGGTCGTCTTCGGCCTGCTGGACGCGCTCGATCCTGGCCGACGGAACGATCGTCGTCGAGGTGGTCGTCTCCGGCGTCGTCGAGCTGGTCGGCACGCTCGAGGCGGTGGCGATCGCCTCCGCCAGCGCAGCCTGGGCGTCGAGAAGCTCCTGTTCGGCCTCCGCCAACGCCGTCTGCGCCTCGTCGACGTCGGCGACGGACGCCGCGACCGACTCGCGGGCTCGGTGAGGTCTTCGCCGACGGTCTTGACGTCGCCGACCGTAGCGGCGTCGTCGGTGAACAGCTTGCCGTAGCGATCGAGGGCTTCGACGTACCCCTCGGCATCGCCGCAGAACTGCTCGCGCGCCGCAGTGAGTGCGTCGTTGGCCGTGGTGACGCCGGCCTCGGCGGCCTCGACGCGAGCTTCGGCGGTCGCCACCGGGTCCTCCGGTTCGGTCGTCGTAGGCGCCTCCGTCGAGTGGCGCCTCCGTCGTGTTCGCCTCGGTGGTCTGGACCTCGCTCGTGCTCGCATCGTCGTCATCGCCGCACGCCGAGACGAACAGGGCGACGGTAACCAGCGGAGCGACGTACTTGGCCCTCCTCGAGCCGAGTCTCCCGCAGCGGGATCGAACGCCCACGAGGATGGCGCCGAGAATCGCCCCGGCGTAAATGATGATCGACGTCGTGTTCATGTAAACCCTCAGATGAGTCGGGAAGCTGCGAGTTCGATGATCGCGTGTCGGGCGCGCACCCGCCTCATCCGCGGGCAGGTGGTTTTCCTGGGGCATACCATCGACGCATGAGCGAGCACAGCCACGGCAAAGCGGTCCTCGACGCAGTAGTTCCTTTGGGTCGTGCCCTCAAGCAGGCGATCCCCAACGTGTACGACGGCTACATGGCGTTGAGCTCGGCGGCGATGGCCCCCGGCGCGCTCGACGCCAAGACGAAGGAGCTGATCGCGCTCGGCATCTCCGTCACATCCCACTGCGACGGATGCATCGCCTCCCACGCCCGTGGTGCGGCGACGGCCGGGGCGTCCCGTGAGGAAGCCGCCGAGGCGATCGGCGTCGCGATCCTGTTGACCGGTGGTCCTGGAACCGTGTACGGGCCGCGGGCGTTCGACGCGTTCTGTGAGTTCGCAGACAGGCGGGACGCCGCATCGGAAGGCGCCCGATGATGACCCTCGTCGCCCGTGATCCGCAGTGACCGTCGGCCCGGGAGCGTGGCCGGCGCTGCCGCTCAGTGAGTGGGGGCCGACTCGCGACACCCTGCAGCTGTGGACGCAGATCGTCGGCAAGGTGCGCCTCGCCCGCACTCCGATGATGTCGCACTGGTGGAACGTGTCCTTGTACGTCACCGCCCGTGGCCTGACGACGTCGTTGATACCCGCTGCCGGCGAGCGCCTTCCAGATCGACTTCGACTTCGTCGACCACCGCCTCGTCATCGCCGTGAGCGACGGGGGGCAGCGGGAAGTGCCGCTCGAAGCGAAGCCGGTCGCCGAGTTCTACGAGGAGGTGATGGCGATGCTCGACGGCCTCGGCCTGGCGACTCGGATCTGGACGACGCCGGTCGAGATCCTCGATGCGATCCCCTTCGAGCAGGACCGCGTCCACGCTTCCTACGATCGGGTCCAGGTCGAGAACTTCTGGCGTGCGCTGGCCCAGATGAATCGGGTGTTCGAGCAGTTTCGTTCCGAGTTCATCGGCAAGGTCAGCCCGGTGCACCTGTTCTGGGGTGCCCTCGATCTTGCCGTCACGCGCTTCTCGCGGCCGGACCGCCCCGCCGCATCCAGGAGGCGCGCCCAACTGCGGACCGCATGTCATGCAGGAGGCCTACTCCCATGAGGTGAGCAGCGCCGGCTATTGGCCCGGACCCGACGGCGAGGGGGTCTTCTACTCGTACGCCTACCCGGAACCGGACGGTTACCGCACCCACCCGGTCACTCCGGCGCAGGCCCACTTCGACGACGCGCTCGGCGAGTTCGTGCTCCCCTACGAGACCGTTCGCACGGCACCCGACCCCGACGCCGTGCTGCTCGACTTCCTCCGCAGCACGTACGTGGCGGCAGCCGACACAGCGGCGTGGAACCGCGAGGCGCTCGAACGATGATCATGGCCGAGCCTGTCGCGAGTCCGCGTCGAGGACCGTGACGATCTTGGTGGCTGCTCTGCCGATCGTGTCGAGCTCTTCGTCGGTCAGATGATCGAGGAACGCCCGGCGCACCGTGGCGACGTGGCCGGGAGCGGCTTCTTCGATGGCGTGCCTGCCGTGTGGCGTGACGGTGATGAAGGCGCCGCGGCGGTCGGATTCGCAGGTCTCCCGGGTAACGAGGCCGCGGCGTGCCATGCGGGCGATGTGGTGTGAGACGCGGCTCTGTTCCCAGCCGAGCAGCTGGCCGAGCTCGAAAGCCCTCATCCTCCCGTCCGCTCGATCGGTGAGCGCGACGAGCACCACGTAGTCGGGGTACGACAAGCCTGATTCGGCGGCGAGGTCGCGGGCGAGACGGGCGTTGAGGCGCATCTGCATCATCTGCAGGGCGCGCCACGCCGTCTCTTCGCGTTCATCGAGCCAGTTGACGGATGTCATAGCGAGCAGGCTAGCAAACAGATGATGCATCATGTATATTGTTGCGTACACAAGGAATTCACAGACAAGGAGTCCCCGACATGAGCACCCCGACCGCCACCGCCACACCGACCACGACCGGCACCTACAGCATCGACCCCACCCACTCCCGGATCGGCTTCGTCGCCCGTCACGCCATGGTCACCAAGGTCCGCGGCTCGTTCAACGAATTCGAAGGCGCCGGCTACTTCGACGCCGAGAACCCCGCTGCGTCGCACTTGGAGCTGACGATCCAGGCAGCCAGCATCGACACCCGCAATGCAGACCGGGACGGCCACCTGCGCAGCAACGACTTCTTCGACATGGACACCTACCCCGTCATCACGTTCGCCAGCAGCGCCGTCGAGGCCGTCGACGAGAACACGTACCGCGTCACCGGCGACCTCACGATCAAGGGCATCACCAAGCCCGTCACGATCGACTTCGACTACGCCGGCACCGCCGTCGACCCGTTCGGCAACACCCGTCTCGGGCTCGAAGGCAGCGTCGTCGTGAACCGCAAGGAGTGGGGCGTCAACTGGAACGCCGCCCTTGACGCCGGTGGGGTGCTCGTCAGCGAGAAGGTCACGCTCGAGTTCGAAGTCTCCGCCGTGAGGACGTCGCCCGCAGAGTGATCGACGACTGTCATCTCGCTCATCATGAAGGACACTTCGTGATGAGCGGGGTGGTCCGGCGCTATTCGGGCATCCGTGGCCCGGCACCGGGACGGACCAGTCCGCTCTCGTAGGCGAGCACGACGGCTTGTACGCGGTCGCGTACCCCGAGCTTGGTGAGGAGGCGGCTGACGTGCGTCTTCGCCGTCGCCTCCCCGACGTACATGGCGGCCGCGATCTCGCGGTTGCTCAGACCGTGGGCGAGCAGCTCGAGCGCCTCTCGCTCACGTTCGGTGAGGTCTTCAGGGAGCGCCGCAGTGCTCGCCCCGAGTTCAGGTTGACGGGCGAACTCCTCGATCAGCCGTCTCGTGACCGACGGCGACAACAGCGCGTCTCCCTGGGCGATCACGCGGACCGCCTCAACGAGATCTTTGGCCGGCGTGTCCTTCAGTAGGTAGCCGCTGGCGCCGGCCCGCATCGCCGCGTACACGTACTCGTCGAGGTCGAACGTGGTGAGCACGAGCACCCGCGTGCGGCCGTCGTCGGCGGCCGTGATGAGACGCGTCGCTTCGATGCCGTCGAGGACCGGCATGCGGATGTCCATCAACACGATGTCCGGACGCGTTCGCTGGCAGAGCTCGACACCGAGCCGACCGTTCTCCGCCGTACCGACGACGTCGATGTCTGGTTGGGCATCGAGGATCATGCTGAAGCCGTCACGCATCAGCGCCTGGTCATCGACGATTGCCACGCTGATGCTCATGGCGCGCCTCGCCGTTGTGCGCTTCGCTGACGGCGACGCCGGTCCGTCGGCGGTGCTGCTCTCTACGGCCGGCAACACGGCGCGCACGGCATAGCCACCGCCGGGTCGAGGACCAGACGTGAACTCACCGCCGTAAATCTCGACCCGTTCTCGCATTCCGATCAGGCCATGCCCAGTGCCCACCCCTGACAACGATGTGGCGGCACCACGTCCGTCGTCGAGAACTTCGACCACGAGCACGTCACGCTCGAACGCTATCCGCACGGTGGCCGACGCGGATCCGCCGGCATGCTTGCGGACATTCGTGAGCGCCTCTTGCACGATCCGGTACGCGGTCAGCTCGATACCAGTGGCGAGACCTCGCTGGCGTCCCTCGACGCACAGCTCGGTCGGCACCCCGGTGACTGACGATTGCGCCACGGCCGCAGCGACGTCGGCGATGCCGGGTTGCGGGGACAGTGACGCCGACTCGTCGCCCTCCTCGCGAAGCACGCCGAGCATCCTGCGCAGCTCCGTGAGCGACTCCCGTCCGATCGCCTCGATCCGCGCCAACACCTGCGCCGCCTTGTCCGGGTCCGTGTGGACGATCTCCTGTCCGGCGGCCGCCTGCACCGCGATGACGCTCATTCCGTGGGCGACAACATCGTGCATCTCGCGGGCGATCCGGCTGCGTTCCTTGACGACCGCTCGTTCCGCTTCGGCGACGCGGTTTGCCTCCGCCTCGGCCGCTCGGCGTTCGGTATCGGCGAAGATCCGCTCCCGGTTGCGGATCACCACCCCGGCGGCGATAGCCCCAACGAGGAACGCCGCCACACTGACCGCACTGAGGTAGGCGAAGCCATCCGATTGGTCGAAGAGACTCACGCTCGCCGCCAGCATCAACGCGACGCAGGCGACACCGAGCGCCCACCACGCCTTCCTGCGATTCTCGGCGTGGACAGCGACGGCGAAGAGCGCAGGCAGGCCGAGCACCGACAAGTACGCGCTGTAATCGCGGAGCCAGAAGGTGATCAGGAGCGCCGTCACGATCGCCAGCACGGTGATCGGATACCTACGCCGCCACACCAAGCTCGCCGCCCCGCTGACGACCAAGGCGTAGGCCAGCCAGTCGGCCGCCCGCTCGCCCGGCAAGCGGTCGTCCGATGCCACAGCGACCTCGAACACCGACAGCACCGCCACCACGGCAGCGACGATGACGTCGACCAAGACCCGAGGATCTCGCGCCCATCGACGTGTGGCGCTCATCGGTCGTTCGCCCGTTCGAGCCATCGATTCGGACGGTACTGCACGCGGCGGAGCGGCACATCCGGCATCGTGCTGACCTCGCCTCCGCCGATGTGATGACTCCCCCGGCGCCGCTGCGTCAACCAGACGGGGGATGTGCGATCACGACTTCGCCGGACGATTCGGAGGTCGGCATTTCTTACCGTCGAACTCGGCCCCAGACGACTCGATGAAAGCGACGACCATGACACTTCTCCAGACCGCTCCCACCCGCTCCGCTGCCGTCTTCGCAGCTGCATCAGCCCGCTCCGCCACGAAGTCATACGGAAAGGGCGACACCAAAGTCCTCGCTCTCGACGGCGTCGACGTCGACTTCGCCGCCGGCCAGTTCACCGCCATCATGGGCCCGTCCGGCTCGGGCAAATCGACCCTCATGCACTGCATGGCCGGTCTCGACCGCCTGACGTCCGGCGTCGTCACGATCGGTGAGGTCGACATCACGACCGCCAGCGAGAAGCAGCTCACCCGGTTGCGCCGCGACCGATTGGGCTTCATCTTCCAGGCATTCAACCTCGTGCCAACGCTCACTGCTCTCGAGAACATCACGTTGCCGATCGACCTCGCCGGCAAGAAGCCCGACCGGGACTGGGTCGATCACGTGATCACGACCGTCGGTCTGTCCGACCGGCTGAAGCACCGGCCCAGTGAGCTGTCGGGAGGCCAGCAGCAGCGCGTCGCCGTTGCCCGGGCCCTGGCCAGCCGGCCGCAGATCATCTTCGCCGATGAGCCGACAGGCAACCTCGACAGCACCACGGGAGCCGAGATCCTCGCGTTCATGCGTCATGCCGTGCGAGACCTCGGCCAGACGATCGTGATGGTGACACACGACCCCGTCGCGGCGAGTTACTCGCACCGCGTGATCTTCCTCGCCGATGGCCGCGTCACCGGCCAGCTGTCCGACCCGTCCCCTGACGCCGTGCTCGACCAGATGCGCCGGCTCAGCCGCTGAACCGACGACGACACACAGATTGGAACCCGGTCATGTTTCGACTCACTCTCAAGAACCTCGTGGCGAACAAAGTCCGCTACGCCCTCACAACCTTCGGCGTGATCCTCGCCGTGAGCTTCGTCGTCTCTGCATTCGTGCTCGGCGACGGCCTGCGCAAATCCTTCACGAACGTTTCAGAGGACATCACGGCCGGCGTCGATCTCGAGGTCCGCAACGTGGCGGACTTCGGAGACGCCCCACCACTTCCGGCAGATGCAGTGTCCACCGTGGCTGCGGTGGACGGCGTCGCCGATGCCGTCCCCAACATCGAGGCCGCAGCGGATGCGGTTCGCCCGATCAAACCCAATGGCGACACCATCACCACCGACGGCCCGCCACAACTGGCCTTCAACTGGATCGACAACGAGGAGCTCAGCGCCTTCACGCTCGTCGACGGCGCGCCGCCTGGTGTCGGTGAGTTCACGATGGACGTCGATTCCGCGGCCGAGCACCACTTCACCATCGGTCACACGTACGAGGTCATGACGCCTGGCGGGAGTGTCGATCTGACCCTGTCCGGGACGTCGTCGTTCGGCGCAGACAACGCAACGCTCGGCGCCGTGCTCATGCAGATGAACACCGTGCAGGCGAGTGAACTCTTCGGGGTCGACGGCATCAACAACGTCGCCGTCCAGGTTGCCGACGACGCCGACTTCGACACCGTTCGAGCCGCCGTCGCCGCCGCCGTGCCAACCGCAGAGGTCGTCGACCACGAGACCGTGCTCGACGAGACCACCGAGGAGTTCACCGACGAGATCAACACCGTCGGCAACATCTTGCTCGGATTCGGACTTGTCGCCGTGCTCGTCTCGATGTTCATCATCTACAACACCTTCGCCATCGTCTTCGGGCAGCGGACCCGCGAGCTCGCCCTGCTGCGAGCCGTCGGAGCCGAACCGAAGCACATTCGGCGTTCGGTCCTCGGTGAAGCACTCGCCGTGGGCGTTGTCGCCTCGGCTGGAGGGATCGTTGGCGGCGTCGCAGTCGCCAAGGGCATCGAAGCGCTGTTCGGGGCCATGGGCGTCGACCTCACTGCATACCCGCTGATCCTCGCTCCGCGAACCCTCGTCGCCGCAGCCGTGATCGGAGTCGGCGTCACGATGGTTGCGGCAATCGCACCCGCACGCCGCGTGTCCACCGTGCCCCCGATCGCCGCCCTCACGACAGGGATCGATGCACAAGCGGCCACGTCCCGTAGCCGCTCGTTCGCCGGTGCCGGACTGTTCGCTGCCGGACTGGCCGCCGGCGCTGCCGGCCTGTCGGGGATCGGCTCGAACGCCGCGACGACCGCCGAGTTGGCGTTCGGAGCGATCGCCATGTTCCTCGGCGTCACGATGCTCAGTCCACTGGCAGTCCGGGGAGTGACGCGAGTCTTCAACGTGCCGATGCGCGGCGTCGCCGGTCGGCTCGCACACAAGAACGCCGCCCGCAACCCGCGCCGCACTGCCACGACGGCAGGGGCGCTGACCATCGGCTTGGCACTCGTGTCCGCCGCCTTCGTGGTCGGAGCGTCGGTCAAGTCGACGGTCGGTGCGAGGTTCGAGAACTCCGCCAAGGCGGAGTACTACCTCACCGACGATCTCGAGGAGGTCGAGTTCCCGAGCACGCTCGCCACCGACATCCGACGGTCCGACGCTGTCGCCGCGGCAACAGGCTTTACGCCATTCGAGGCTCGTGTCGGCGACACGGTGACGGACGTTGTCGGGTTCGACTTCGACCAGATCGACGCCGTGCTTGATCTCGACGTCAAGGCAGGAGCCTTCGACTCCACTATGACGAACCCGGTGGTCGTGTCGGTCGACGAGGCGAAAGCGATCCGGGCACAGGTCGGCGACACGCTCCCCATCGAGGTCGCCAGTGGTTCCCGTACCGAAATGACGATCGTCGGCTTGTTCGACGACCAGGCCGTCGTCACCGAGGACTACCTGCTCGATCTGAGCGTTCTCGCCAGCACGGGTGTGACACCAACAGCCGAGTGGCTCGCCGTGTCGATCGCGGACGGCGCGTCGCCTGCCGACGTGGATGCTCTCGTCGCCCAACTGTCCGATGCGTACCCCTACGCATCCGTCGAGACGGCGGACGAGTTCCGTGCCCGTGTCGAGGGCATGGTCGACGACGTGCTGACCATGGTGAACGTGATGGTTGCGCTGGCCGTGATCATCGCCCTCATCGGCATCGCCAACACGCTGGCACTCTCCGTGTTCGAGCGCACCCGCGAGCTCGGCCTGGTCCGTGCTGTTGGCATGAGCCGTCGCCAACTGCGGCGAATGGTCCGCTACGAGGCGGCACTGGTCGCCACGTTCGGAGCCACCGTCGGCGTCGGACTCGGTCTGCTCTTCGGCATCGGCGTGGTCACGGCGCTCCCGGCCTCGTTCGCCTCCGGCGTGACGGTTCCGATCGTCCCGATCGTCGCCACGATGGTGGTCGCGGCCGCCGCCGGACTTACCGCCGCCTGGCTCCCTGCCCGTCGGGCGGGACGACTCGACATCCTCGACGCCATCGCCGTGTGAGCCCAGTCGGGGCGGCCGGAGCGCAACAGCGCACCGGCCGCCCTGACCCGGTCCCCACCATGTACCAACCCGTCTAACCCGGTGAGTCGATGTGGACGTCATCAAGTCCGAGCCATTCGGCGAGCGCCGTGAGCTCTGCACGAACCTCAGCCGTCATGCCACGGGTAAACCGAACGTCCGGGTGAATGGCATGCACCCGAAGCAGCGAGGCCTTGCGGTCGGCGATCGCGTCGACCTTCCCGACGAGACGGTCGTGGTGCAGCACGGGGAGCGCGAAGTACCCCCACCGGCGCTTGTCCTTCGGCTTGTACATCTCCAGCGTGTACTCGAAGTCGAACAACTCCATCGCCCGCACCCGATCGTGGATGAGGCGGTCGAAGGGCGAGAGGAGCGCCGTCCGTCCTTCGAAGCCCTCGGCCGTCGCCTCTGGGTCGACCCGCCACTCGTCCACCGTTCCCTCGATCTCGACCGGTGTGCCGGCATCGCCGACGGCTCGCGGGCGAGCGACACCGAGTGATCGCAACCGTTTCTCGTCACGGATGCGGCGAGCCTCCTGTACCGGCACGACGCGCGTGTTCGCCGGATAGATGCGCTCGGCGAGATCCCACAGCCGTTGCCGGCCGCGGCGCCCCGCAACGGCGACCACGCCACGGTCAGCGAGGAAGGCGAGCAGCTGGGTGACGTTGCGATCGTTCGTCCAGCCACTCGACTCCCACCGCTGCTCGCACGTGTCAGGGATATCGCGGGATGCGAGGGGACCGGCCTCCCGCAACTGGTCGAGTACGCGCCGGCGGAAGCCGTCGTTCGCCACGAGCCAATCGGAGCGACGCGTCCCGCTCTTCGGAAGTGCCGCCATGTCAGCGAGATACAGGCCGACGTCCACCATCGGCCGCACCATGGCAACCATCGGCTCGTACTCCGTCTCTTGGCCGCTGTGCTCGAACAGCGTGCGATCCTCGTTCACCGCGCGCTGTAGGTGAGCCGGCTGATAGCCGCTCCCCAACCGCGTCCAGGAGACGAGATCCGCGCTCGGTGCGATCGCCGCGGTCGGGTCCAGCTGCAGGAATGTCAGCCGGCGAACCATCCCATCGAAGTCCCGGGGCCGTTCGGCGTCGAGCAGCTGCGCTCGCACAGCGATCCGGCGAGCCTCGTCGTGGGAAAGGCGGCGCACCGGTGCGGACATCGAGGCGGTCGTCACCGACTCTCGAGGAACGCGAGAGCTCGCTCCGTGAACAGTCCCGTGGCACCGGCGTCGTACGACGCGAGACTCGAGTCGGCAAACAGGTGGTGGTCGCCGGGATACAAGAACAGCTCTGCGTTCTCCGCCGACTCGACGAGCGCGCGTGCAGCGTCGACATCGCCGTCCTCGACGAAGAAGGGATCGGCCTCCATGGCGTGGATCTGCACCGGCACATCTGCCGGCCACGACGTGCCGAACTCGGAGACGGGCAGGCAGGCGTGGATGAGCAGGGCGCCGCGGGCTCCGGCGCGAGTCTGAGCCAGCTTCTGCGCAGGCATCACCCCGAGCGAGAAGCCGGCGTACACCAGCTCGGCGGGCAGTCCGTCCGTGGTTCGCACCCCGCGCTCCATCACCTCGCCGAAGCCGATCTCCCCGGCATAGCCGACACCCTCCTCGAGCGTGTCGAAGGTGCGGCCGTCGTACAGGTCCGGCATGTGTACCGTGTGCCCGGCGCCGCGAAGCTCGTCGGCGAACGCCACGACACCAGGTGTCAGCCCTTGCGCGTGGTGGAACAACAACACCTCGGCCATATGACCTCCTGCCCATCTATTACCACGGGGGGACAACCACCGTTGATCATCTCAGCGGCGGAGCCGCTCGACAGTTGTGCAAAGGTACGGCGATGGCCCGGCCGACGGCGTTCGACGAGCTCTTCGTGCACCAGCTGCCGGCGTTGTTGCCCAACGTCTCGATGTTCCACCACCACTGGCGGGAGAGCTACTTCTTCGAGCTGCACGACCCGCATGCCGGCCCCTCCGGCGACGTCGTGTTCTTCACCATGGCCCACTTCCCCGGTCGCCAGCGGATGGACTCACTGCAGATGGGCCGCGTCGCCGGCGCTCAGCTGCTCAGCGTGTGTGAGCGCGAGACCGGCGACGATCCGCACACGACAACCGTGCCCGGAGCAAGCGTGGAAGTCGTCCGGCCCTGGGAAGAGGTGACGCTGCTCGCCGATCCCGACCGGTGCGAGATCGGTCTCGACCTCACGTTCCGCGCCCGCACCGCACCGTACGGACTGCGCAGGGGCACGATGCGCGCCGGACACGACGTGGTGTGGGACCAGTCCCACATCCTGCAGTCAGGCACGTACACCGGCAGCTACACCGTCGACGGCCGCAGCCGTGACGTCGATGGTTGGATCGGTCAGCGCGACCACTCGTGGGGCATCCGCGACCACGGGCGGTGCCCGCTGTGGCTCTGGTTCCAGATCCAGCTCGAAGACGGCTTTCTCGGTGTGTGGCACTGGGAGCTCGCCAACGGCGCTCCGATCTACACCGATGGCTGCTGGGCGGCGACCGACGGGAGTGAGCCGGTACCCGTCGTCCGGTTCGAACACGACGTCCGCTGGCTCGATGCTGCCGGCTCGCCACCTGTCTACGGTGACCACGGCGAGTCCGTCGCAGGCCTCGCCGGGGCGTGCAGCTTCACGCTCGCCGACGGACGGCGCCTGTTGGTCGAGGCCGAGGGCACGTTCGCCCGCCCGTACGAGCCCTACCAGCGGGGCGGGTTGAACCTGATGAGCGTGACGGTCGATGACGGTCGCGCCGGCACGGCGATCTACGAGGTCACCGGCGCCAGCCATCATCGATTCTTTCCCGACAGCACGGTCGACGGGGTGCTGCCGACATGACGCGAGAATCCCCCCGCGCTCGAGATCGCCGATCGACCGGAGTTGCTCACACCGGGGTGGATCACCGACGCGCTCACCGCGGCCGGTTCCCTTCGTGAGGCGTTCGTCGCCGGCGTGCGGCTACATCCGCTCGGAACCGGGCAGATGTGCGACAGCTGGCGCGTGACGCTCACGTACGGGGGGTCGTCGACCGGTCCCGCGACGCTTGTCGCCAAGCTGCCTGCCGCCGACGCAACCAGCCGGGCGACCGCCCAGTCCCTACGCAGTTACGAACGAGAGGTGCGCTTCTACCAGCAGCTCGCTTCCGAACTGCCAGTCACGACTCCCGCCGTGTTCTACGCCGACGTCGAGCCGGCTACGGCGTCGTTCGTACTGCTCCTGGAGGACATCGCCCCCGCTACACAGGGCGATCAGCTCGCCGGTTGCAGCCCGGAGGTCGCCGAGGTGGCGATCGCCGAGCTCGTCCGGCTGCATGCACCGCGGTGGAACGACGAGTCGCTGCATTCGATCGAGTGGCTCTACGGCGACCCGGTAATGAGCAAGCAGATGTTGCTGATGCTGCTCCCTGCGCTGTGGCAAGGGTTCTGCGCTCGGTACGCGACGGTGCTCGAATCGCACGTGCACGAGGCCGGCGTCGTTCTGTTCGCCCGGCTCGCCGAGTACCTGATGCCGACGCCGAACGAGACGATCGTGCACGGCGACTACCGGCTCGACAACCTCCTCCTCGATCCCGACCTCGGTGCGGCGCGTCCGCTGACCGTCGTCGACTGGCAGACGTGCGGGGTCAACAACGCCATGCAGGACGTCGCCTACTTCATCGGCGCCGGGCTGCTCGAGGAAAACCGTCGAGCCGTCGAGGACCGACTCGTGAGGACCTACCACGAGTTGCTTTCCGCGGCCGGCGTCGCCAGCTACAAATGGGACGAGTGCTGGCGCGACTACCGCCGCGGAACGTGGGCGGGGCTGATCATGGCGGTCGCCGCATCGATGATGGTGGAGCGCACCGAACGTGGCGACCAGATGTTCATGACGATGGCGTCGCGCCATGCCCGCCACGCGCTCGACCTCGACGCAGCCGACGTGATCGGCCACTGAGCAGAACGGAAGCTGATGATGAGTTGGTCGACGAAGGACATCCCCGATCTCACCGGCAAGGTTGCCGTCGTCACCGGAGGGAACGGAGGGCTCGGCTACGAGACCAGCAAGGCCCTTGCTGCCGCCCACGCCCATGTCGTGATCGCTGCTCGAAACCTCGACAAGGCCAACGAGGCGCTCGATACGATCGCGGCAGAGGTGGGCGATTCCTCGTTGGAGGTTGTGGCCCTCGATCTCGCCGACCTCGCCTCCGTTCGATCTGCGGCGGAGGCGATCGGCGCGCAACAACCCGTCGTCGACATCCTCGTCAACAATGCCGGGCTGATGGCCATCCCGAGGTCGACGACCGTCGACGGGTTCGAGATGCAGTTCGGCGTCAACCATCTCGGCCACTACGCGCTCACCGCACTGCTTCTCCGGCCGTTACTCACCGCCAACGGCGCCCGCGTAGTAACCGTCACCAGCACCGCTCATCACATCGGTCGATCCGTCAACCCCGACGATCCGCACATGGACCGTGGCTACGAACCCTGGGGTGCGTACGGGCGCTCGAAGCTGGCGAACTACCACTTCGGCATCGGGCTGCAACGGCTCTTCGAGCAAGCCGGCGTCTCGGCCGAAAGCCTGATCGCCCATCCCGGCCTGTCCAACACCGACCTGCAGACCACCACCGTCAACGAGGGCGGCGGAGGGATGATCGGCCGGGCTTCGCAAGCCCTGGCCTCGACCGTGGGCATGTCATCGGCAGCCGGTGCGTTGCCCCAGCTGCGCGCCGCCACCGATCCCGAGGCCCGCGGTGGTCAGTTCTACGGGCCCCTGTTCGTCAACAACGGGCGGCCCGTCAACCGCCCGATCCTGCGCCGGATCGGGATGGACGAAGCGATCGAGAAGCTCTGGAAGGTGTCCGAGGCGTTGACCGGGATCCCGCTCGACGTGGACACCATTCGCCAGGCTGCCCGCTGACCCGGGCAATCCATCGCTCGAGTTGACCGCTATCGGCTGGTGGGCGCGCTGTGGGTGAGCGCTTCGACGAGGCGGTGCACGGCGGTCTGCCGGACGCGATTGCCGACGATGGGCATGTCGTCGACCAGTCCGGCGAACTCGGGCGACGAGAAGACGACGATCTCCGAATCAGTCACCGCCCGAGCGGTGGCTGTCCTGACGTGATTCTCGTCCAGCAAGGCGATTTCGCCGATGATGTCTCCAGGACCGGCCTCGGCGATCGTCTCGCCGTCACGGACGATCGCGACACTGCCCGTGCACACCACGAAGCACTGCTGGCCGAGCGTTCCCTGCTCGGTGAGGATCTGGCCGGCGGCGACGTCGACGTTGGTGCCGAAGCTGACCACGCGATCGAGCTCTTTGCGAGAAAGTCCGGCGAACAGCGGAAGGTCTCCTGGATTGAAGGTACTCATCAGGATTTCATTGTGGTAGCAAGTACACGCGTTCTCGCGACGGCGTGGGGTGACACCCATCACGCCAGCCCGTGTTTCAAGCCCATGACCAGCGCCTCCACATACCTTGAGCAGGGAAATCACTTTCAGGTGAACCACATGTGGCACTCATGCGTACTCACTCACAATGAACCCATCACGACGAGCGATGACTTTCGAACCGGTCGGTCGTCCGAAGTACTGACACACGAAGCAGAGGGGCATACGAGAGATGAGCACCATCGAGAGCACAGTGAAAGACGGAGATGTCGTCGAGTTCACGTTGCGCGGCGAGCGTCAGACGGCGATCGCGATGCTCGTCACCGACGACGGCCTCGTTCTGTTCGACCTGGTCGACGGCGATCGTCCGGCGTGGGCGTGGCTGTCGAGCGTCGACGACCTCGTCGTCTTCCGCCCCGAGTCGGCCGACTTCGCCACGGCGGCGTGATCGCCCCGGCCGCAGCGCCGGATCACGTTCGCCGGCGCCGGATCTCGGCGGTGATCGCCGGAACGACCTGATGCAGGTCACCGATCACGGCATAGTCGGCCTTCGCCACCATGTTCGCCTCCGGGTCGGTGTTGATGGCGAGGATGCGCTTCGAGGCCATCGCACCCACCCAGTGCTGAATGGCGCCGGAGATGCCGCAGGCAACGTAGATCTCCGGAGCGATCCGGGTTCCGGTCTGGCCGACCTGATCGGTGTGGTTGCGCCAGCCGTTGTTCGTCACCGCTCGTGAGCACCCCACCACCCCGCCCAGCAGAGCGGCGAGCTCCTCCAGCGGGGCAAAGCCGTCGGCCGATCCGACTCCGCGCCCGCCGCCGACCACGACCGGGGCCGTGGCGAGCGTGACGCCCGCTTCACGCTCGACCCGATCGACGACGGCGCACCGCGACACCATCGGGTCGAGATCGGCGTGGAACGGCCGGAGCTCGGCCTCGCCCGGCCGTTCAGCGGGCACCGGCTCGACAGCGTGGTGGGCCACGCTGAGCAGCTTCACGTCCGCGTCGAGCGTTGCCAGCTCGACCAGCGACCCGCCCCAGCGAACGCGCCGCACGGTCAGAGGATCGGTGCCCTCCACGGCGAGGCAATTGGCGACGAATGGTGCGTCGAGCGTGGCGGCGGCGTGGGCCATGACCTCGTTGCCGATGTCGGTTCCCGTCGAGACCACGTACTCCGGCGTGAGGAAGCGCACGCCGTTGGCGAGCACGTCGCCCCACGCTTCGGGGTTGTAGTCCTCGAGCAGGTCGTGGTGCGCCTGGTGGACCTCAGCGGCGCCGTACTCGGCGAGCGCGGCGGCGAGGGTGTCGGCACTGGCGCCGATCGTCATCGCCACCACCTCGTCGGCGAGCGACCGGGCAAACGTCATCGCCTCCAGCGCGGCGGGGGCGAGCGCGCCACGATCGTGCTCGATGAGGACCAACGTCCGTGTCACCGGAGCACTCCGATCTCCTCGAGCAGGTCGACCACTGCCGCGGCGGCGTCAGGACCGGTGCCCAGCATCGCCGTCTTCGTTGCCTGTTCCGCTGGTGTCTGCAGTGCGATGAGCCCCTGCCCACCTGGCGGCGCGACCGGCGCGACGACGGTGATCGCCACCTTCTTCGAGACGAGACGCCCCTTCATCGTCGGATAGCGGGGCAGATTGATCCCCTCCTTGACGCCGACGACGGCGGGCAGGGGAAGGCGGTACACCTCCCGGCCGGCATCGGTCTCGCGCTCGACCCGGGCCGCCCCGTCCTCGATGCTCAACGCCTTGCCGCCGTTGACGACCGGCCGGCCGAGGCTGCGGGCGACGCGCACGCCGACCTGGAAGCCTCCGGAGTCGGCCGATTCGTTGCCGAACAGGATCAGGTCGAAACGCTCACCCGCCTCGAGCTCCGCCACGGCATCGGCGATCGCGCGCGCCGTTCGCTGTGGGTCCCAGTCGGTGCCGTCCGTGGCCACGAGCACCGCCTCGTCAACCCCCACGCTGGCTGCGTAGCGCAGCTGTTCCTCCGCTTCCGGCGGACCGAGCGTCAGCACCGTCGTCGCCCCTCCGTGCTGCTCGACGAGTTGCACCGCTGCCTCCACGGCACACTCCTCGTGCGGACTCGTCGTGAACCCGAGGAACGACGTGTCGATCGCCCGGCCGTCGGCTGTGAGGTTGATCCGCGCTCCCGGGGCGGGCACTCGCTTCACGCAGACGAGGATCCTCATCGGACGATCACGACTTCATACGCGTGTCGTCGGGGTCGAACAGCGGCTTGCTCCCCACCCGCGACACCACCACAGGGAACAGCTCGTTCATGTACATCACCCGCAGCTCGGTGCCCTCCACCGCGAACTGGGGAGGCAGGTAGGCCATCAACAGATATGCGTCGAGGGACGGAGCGGCACCGGCCGTCGTCACCCTCGACACGCGACCTTTGGCATCGAGGATGCGCTCGCCGCCGATCGTGAGGATCGGCTCGTTGCCACCGGTCGGGTAGCGGGGGATTCCCGCCGACGACATGTGGTCGGTCATGGTGAGCGTGCACAACGTCGCTGCCGGACCGTTGGCCTCGGCGTGGGCGCGGGCGGCGAGATAGGCGTCCTTGCCGATGAAGTCGGCGGCCTTCACCTTCGGACGGGCGAGTCCCGCCTCGACGGGGTCGTACTCACTCTCCAACTCGGCGCCCATCAACCGGTAGCCCTTCTCGATGCGGCCGGTCACGGCGTACACACCGATCCCCACCGGCACGATCCCGAACTCCTCGCCTGCGGCGGCGACGGTGTCCCACAGGCGAAGCCCGTGCTCCATCCGTGTGTAGATCTCCCAGCCGTTCTCCCCGACGTAGGAGATGCGGAACAACGTGCAGGGGACACCGTCGAGGAGCAGGTCACGAACCGAGCCGTACGGGAATCCCTCTTGGGAGATGTCGACACTTGGCGCCAGTGTGTTGCCGCTCGGCCACCGCGATCTTGCTCAGCACCGCTGCCGCGTTCGGTCCCCACAGTCCCAGTGTGCACAACGCCTGGGAACGGTCGGTGAACGTCACCGACCCGTCGGCGGGAAGATGCTTGCGGAACCAGTACTGGTCACGTCCGCCGTCGAAGGCGCCGGTGATCACGCGGAAGTGCTGCTCGCCGAGCCGCTGGATCGTGAGATCGCCGCGGAACCCACCGTGAGGTGTGAGCAGCGGTGTGTACACGGACTTGCCGACGGGCACGTCGATCTTGTTGACGACGATGTACTCGAGCGCCTCGACGGCACCGGGTCCCTCGATGTCGAATTCGTTGAACGCGGTCAAGTCGACCATGCCCACGCTGTCGCGCATGGCCAGGTGCTCGGCGTTCGTGATCGGCGACCACCACCGTGCGTCCCACTCGTGCGGTCGTGCGGTGTCGGCTTGCGGGTACTTCTGCAGCAGGGGGGCGTTGCTCTCGTACCACTGCGGGCGCTCCCACCCGCGGGCGTCGAAGAACACGGCGCCGAGCGCTTCTTCGCGGGCATAGAAAGGGCTCCGCCGCATTCCTCGCTCCGACGCCCACTGCTCACGGGGATGGACGATGCCGTACGTCTTGTTGTAGTGCTCGGCGCATCGGGCCTGGATGTGGTGTTCCGTGCGCTCGTGGGGATAGAAGCGGGTGATGTCGCTGGTGTGCGGGTCGCACATGTGCGGGTAGCCGTGGGTCATCCACTCCGCAACGAGCTGGGCGATGCCAGGGCCCTCCTTGATCCACACCGCCGCCGCGCTCCAGAGGTTGGCGACTTCGGTGGTCTCACCGAGCACCGGCATCGCATCGGGGGTGAGGGAGAGCAAGCCGTTGATCGCGTAGCGAATCTCGGCCGTCTCGAGGATCTCCCCCATCAGTTCCAGGGCGCCCTCGAGCTGTGGGTCGAAGTCGTCAGCCGTGAAGGGCAGCTCGGTCGGGCTGAGTGCTGACTCCTCGTTCGACGGGATGTCGTCGGGGTGGTGGAAGATCGGCCGGTGGGCGTAGGAGCCGACCTCCATCGATCCTGCCGACTGCCGCTCGTAGCAGAACGTGTCCATGTCGCGGACGATCGGGTAGGCAACTTCCTTGCCACTCTCCTGGAGGATGTCGATCGGTCCCACGTCGGCCATCTGGTGCACCGCTGGCGTGAGTGGGATGGTTGCGCCTGCCATGGCGGCGATGCGTGGGCTCCACACGCCACAGGCGATCGCCACGTGGTCGCATTCGATGCGGCCTTTGTCCGTGACGACCGCACGCACGGTGGGCCTCCCGTCGACGGTCTCCACCTCGATGTCGAGAACCTCCGTGTTGGCGGAGACCTTCAGCGCTCCCTTGGCGACCGCCTCTTCGCGGATCAGTGTCCCCGCCTGCAACGAGTCGACCACGGACACGCTCGGTGTGTAGAACCCGCCGAGCACCACGCTCTCGTCGACGAACGGCACGAGCTCTTTGATCTCTTCGACGGTGAGTAGACGGGCGTCGATCCCCCACGCCTTCGCCGATGTCATCCGCCGGTTGAACTCCTCGAGGCGTTCCTCGGAACGAGCAACCTCGATCCCCCCGCACTCATTGTTCATCTCCATCCCGACGTACTGCCGCTGACTCTCCAGCGTGAGGAACGCCATCTCCTTGTTGTGGTCAGTCGGGAAGATGAAGTTCGAGGCGTGTCCGGTGGATCCGCCCGGGTTCGGCAGTGGGCCCTTGTCGACCAGGACGAGGTCGGTCCAGCCGAGCCGGGCGAGATGGCCGACGAGACAGTTGCCGACGATGCCGGCGCCGATGATCACGCACCTGGCCCGCGACGGCAACGCCTGGCTGGCTTCTTCGGACACGGTTACCTCCCCTGGCTCGGCCATCGATTGTGCCACACGACTTGGAGCGTTCCGCCATACGGGTTTGTCCCGGATCGTGAACCCGCGTGGGCCGATGGTCTTGCCGCTACCCGCCCGGTGGAGGGCGACCGGGCCGCGGGTGGCGATTGTGTCCTGCGCACATCACTCGCCCGTTGACCTGGCTCGTGTCACGGGTCTGCGTCCATGGCGTGATGTGGTCGATGTCGCAGCGTGGAGCGGGAATGTCGCAGCCGGAGGTGTGCTGGCAGTGACGGTCGCGAACCTCGATCGCCCGCCGCAGCGCACCACTAAACCGCCGCCGGTGAGAGACGGAGAGAACGCGGTCGGGGGCATCGAACACCACCCGCTCGATGTCCGCGTCCGCCAACGCGCCGAGCAGCAGTCCAGGGGCGATGACGGTGCCGTCGTCGAGCTCACACAGTCGCCCGGCGAAGGTCTCGTAACCGACCAGCAGCGTGTACAGCGGGCGTGGCCGCTGCGCGCCCTTCGGTGTGGAACCGGAACGGGTGGCCATCTCGACGAGTACATCCGCACGGCGCTGGGCGACTGTGCGCACCAGTTCACCGCTGGCCGCCAGTTCGGCGTCGCAGAGTCGGCGTTCGAGGCGGTGGATCTCGTTGAGGAAGGCGGCGCCGTTCATCGGGTCGAGGCAGAATCCACCCCGCACGGTTCCGTTCGGCATCCGCCGGCACCACAGCTTGCGTCGGGCGACGAGCGCAGCGGCGCAGTGGTCTGCGCCAGCAGGATCCGCGTACTGCCGCCAGTATGAGATGGTCCGTGCTGCCGCGGCGTATCGCTGGGTCACGCAGGCGTCTACGAGCGACTTCTCCGAGTCGGGGAACTCGTTGGCCAAGTCGCCAGCATTCGCCCGGCACAACATCTCGACATGGTCGACGGAGATGTCACCGTGGGCGAACGCATCGAACGTGCGCGGCATGCCTTGCAGCTTTCGAGCGCGTCGCATCTGCACGAACGCCGTCTCGGGGGAGATGCCGAGCTCGTTGCCGAGTCGCACATTGGCACGCATGGCGCCATTCGACTTCCACAGCTTGCGCCGATCCCACTCAGCGAGCATCCGCGCCTTGGCGGCAGCAAGGCGCGCTTCGCGCGCCCGGTCGACAGGACGAGCTTGTGGAGCCCCTCGTCATCGACGTCATCGAGAACAAGTTCGAGCGACGCATCCAACGCGCGATGTAGGTCCGCATCGCAGACCTCGTGGCTGTCGCACACCGTGCAACTCCTCACCACTATTCGCTTCCTCGGCCACTCCAGTGGCGAAACCGCCTCCCAGACACGTCATCGGAAGCGGTACACGCCACCATAGACAGAGCGTGTGACACCGCGGCCATGACCTACTAACGATCGTGCGAACGGGCATCAACCACGACGATTCCGGCGATCGAGGAAGCGCTCAGCCGCGTCGCCGCTCGTGGTTGTGCAGCTAGCCGATCGGCTCGAGTGGGTGACCGCATGCGCACGTGTAGGTAGTGCCGTGCGGGCACGGTGTGTTGATCTGCAGCTCACACGCACAATCGGCGTTTGTGCAGGTCAGGCGAGTGCCAGAGACGTTCTTCGATTCATCCACGCTGAGATCGTTCCCCGTTTCGCTGCGTGGCAACCGTCCGCACGGCGGCCCACAGGGCTGACCGCCGCCGCTGGCACGTTCGGTGACGCTCGCCTCGCCTCGCGGTCGCAGAGCTCGATCGGCACGCGTTTTCGGACACGTCGTGGGACGGCGCACCTGGTCCTGTGGTACCGCCATCCCCGCCCATGCCGCTCGTCCGGGGCTGATAGTCGATGACGTTGCGCGATGGGTACTCGCGCGTGAACTCGTTGATGAACGCTGCGGCGCGCTCGTAGTTGCGGCGCAGGACCATCACCTTCGTTCGAGCGCCCATCATGTTGCCGCCGACGCGGTGATCGAGCGTGGTGGCCCGGATGCTCAGTGCGTCGAGTTGAGCGACGACGGTCGGCCCCTGCGTTGTGCCGACCGAGCCCGCTTCCACGACCTCGTCGGGATCGAGGTCGACCTCACCCTTCGAGATCGCCCGCACGAACCAGTCCCGAAGCGACTTCAGGATCGACATGACCGCACCCGTAGCCGCTACGTCATCGGCTCCGGATCGCGTCCCGCCGTCCGAACGGCACGTACTGGACCGGTTGGCGTTCATCTCGATCTGTCCGCAGCAGCGTTGGTCGTTTGCTCGTACGGTGGGCTTGGTGGTGCGCCTCGATCTGCAACGTATCCGTGCTGCGGTGGACTCGATCGATCCGGTGTTCGTCGACTCGCCGCAATACCAGTCGGCGCCCCTCAGTGGGGCATTGGGTTGCTCGATGCTGTTGAAGGTGGAGACGCTCAACCCGGTGCGCAGCTTCAAGGGACGCGGCACAGAGACCGTTATGTCATCGCTGGTGCGCGCCAGGCGTCACTCCACTGCGGTGTGTGCCAGCGCCGGCAACCTCGGCCAGGCTCTGGCCCACAGCGGCGCCCGCCACCGGATCCCGGTCACTGTGTTCGCCGCGACGACGGCTAACCCCTTGAAGATCGAACGGATGCGAGAACTCGGCGCGACCGTCCATCTCGTCGGCGATGACATCGAGCTACCGCGGGTCTTGGCGCGCGCCCACGCCGAAGACACGGGCGGCTATCTGGTCGAGGACAGCCTCGACGTCGACACGTGCGAGGGCGCAGCGACCATCGGCCTCGAGCTTCTCGGTGCGCCGATCAAATTCGATGTCGTGGTGGTCGCCCTCGGCGGCGGTGCGCTCGCCAGCGGGCTCGGGCACGTATTCCACGAGTTGTCGCCCCGTACGGAGGTGATCGCGGTGCAGCCGACGGGGGCCCCGGCGATGGCGCTCTCGTGGCGGAACCGGTCCGTGGTCACCACCGACACGATCGACACCATCGCCGACGGGGTCGCCGGGCGGTTCCCGATCCCCGAAGTGCTCGACGACCTGCTCGAGGTTGTCGACGACGTCGCCCTCGTCGACGACGACAGCATCAAACACGGGATGCGGCAGCTCTTCGACCACGCCGGACTCGTCGTGGAGCCATCCGCCGCGCTCGGCGTGGCCGCGGTACTCGAGAATCCGGACCGATTCCGGGGACGGAGCGTCGCCACCATCATCTGCGGCAGCAACATCACGAGCGACGACTTCCGACGTTGGGCCCTCGACGCCCGCAAGCGATCGACCAACGACGACACACCACCAGCCATCGCTCGTGAAGCCGCAGCATCGAGTGCTGTTGACTGACCCTTAGCTGAGTGATGAGGGAGGCGATCGTGAACGGGCGAGCGGAATCGAGAAGCGACCTTGGCGTCGTCGCCGCGGTCTGGCGGTATCCGGTGAAGTCGCTGCAGGGCGAGCAACTCACGGCAGCCCGGATCGACCTGACTGGGCTGAGCGGCGACCGACGTTGGGGCATCCGGGACGACGCAACGGGCAGAATCCTGACCGCTCGACGTGAGCCGAAGCTGCTGGCGGCCGCCGCGACCCTCGATGATGATGGACCGGTCGTCGTGCTGCCCGACGGCGCGACGCTGCGCGGCCTGGGAGCAGTGACCGACGCCGGTTTGCGAGAATGGCTCGGGCGACCGGTGACGCTCGTCGCCGCAGAGGGGGCGACCGGTGCTCGCGCCGAGTTCTTCGCCGACGCCACTGACGACACCAGCGCGGCGATCGAGTGGACTATGCCGGCCGGTCGATTCGTCGATGCCATGCCGTTGCTGCTGCTGACCACCGCCAGTCTCAGGGCGGCAGCGAGCCTGTATCGGGCCGGTGAGTGGGATGTCCGAAGGTTCCGGCCGAACCTCCTGATCGACACCGATAGCGACGGTTGGGTCGAAGACGCGTGGTGCGGGCAGCCGATCCGCATCGGCGATGTCGAGCTGTTACCGCAACAACCATGCGTGCGATGCACGATGGTCACCCGCACCCAACCCGGTCTTGAAGGCGACCTTGAGATCTACCGAACCATCGCTCGCCACCACAACGGCAACCTCGGCGTGTGGACCACCGTACGAACCAGCGGCACGATCAAGCCAGGCGACCACGTCGAGACCCGGATCGTCGCGTAAGGCAACCCGGCGGTAGCGGGCAGTCTGTCGGCTTGAGCGGATCGGGACTGACCCTTGCCACTGCTGATGCGGGCGACGTCGGTTCTCGGTCTCATAGGGCCTGCGACCTGTACGCGCGGAATCCGGGCACCTCGAGCCAGCGCGTGCAAGATGATGGTCTCGCCGTCGCATCGCCCAACGGATCAGCGGCGGTGCAGCGACCGTTCGAACAACTGCCGGGCCATTTCGTCGAAGTTCGTGTGCGTTGGCTCCACGGTGATCGTTTCGCGGGCCGTGTCGAGCCGGCATGTGAGCCAGTAGTTGTGCGCCGCACGGGTTCGATAGGCCACAGCGGCGAGCAGGACGAACCCTCCCCACACCGCGATCGCGTTGTCCCCCCGGACGGTGCCGGCGACCACGAAGGCCAGTCCCGCCGCCACCGCGCACCACGCGGCCAGGTGGCGCCTTTGCCAGGCACGCCAGACCTTCGCGCTGACGGGCAACGCCACCCGGTACCGATGGGACCGGCCGCGCAACGCGAGCAGCGGCACCACCCCGGGGACACCCAACCACCAGCGAGCGCGCCGCCAGGGCACCGCCGTGACATGAACCGCCTGGTCCGTGGGGACGCCCGATAAGACACAGCGATCGGGAAACCGCCCTGCGCTTTGGTCGCTCATCAACAACACCGAACGTGCCATGTGGTCACCCACCGATCAGCGTTGCATATGGCCGCGGACCCGGCGGGCATCGTCCTGGGCGTCCCCGTGGCGACTCGGCTGATGTGGCTGCTGCAGGCACCAGCAGCTGAGCCGGCTCGCCGCTCGCGGTTCGGGGTGGCGATGAATTCGCGGGCCCGGTTCGGTAAGACTCACTGACAGAGCTGGCACGCGATCCAGATGGAGGAACCCATGGCCTTTCGTCCCTACCTGTTCTTCGGCGGCAACTGCCGCCATGCATTCACTCGCTACCAGGAGATCTTCGGTGGTGATCTGACGCTGATGTCCATGAAGGACGTCCCCGGCGAGAAGCCGCCCGCCGATAAGGCAGACATGATCATCCACGCCGCGCTCACCGTCGGCGACGACTTACTGATGGCGTCGGACGACCCGATGTCCGACAGCTTCGGGCCGGTGCAGGGGATGATGGTGAGCTACGACGCCGCAGACGTGGTGGACGCCAAGCGAGTCTTCGAAGCGCTCAGCGACGGCGGCAACGTCACCCAGGCGCTCGAGCCAACCTTCTTCTCGGATGCCTTCGGCATGTGCGTCGACCGCTTTGGCACGCCCTGGATGGTCGTCGGCCCGCAGCCCCAGCAGCCAACCTGACACCGGCGATCTCGGACGCGAGGGAACGGCGTTCGGACGGGACACGGATCCGCAGCCGATGTCGTGGCGGCTACGGTGCGGCCATGTCGATCCTGAAGTCGTTTCGCGACTGGTTCGTGCGGGCGATCTCGAAGGGTGAGGTCGACCTCGATCCTGACGAGGTCGTGGAAGCGGGCTCGGTCGGCACGACGCAGGGGCCGATCGTCGTCGCTCGGCTCGACGAACTGGGTATCCGGGCGACCACGCTCGATCACCGCGTCGGCGGCAACATGATGGACGCTCGAACGAAGGTGATGGTCCTGCGCCGCGACTACGAGCGCGCCGCAGCGTTCATCAACGAGTTCACGCGCGAGTACCCGTCGCGCAACATCATCGACTATTAGGAGCGCCGACCGCGACCTCGAGGTCGGCATCGGGCCGCAGCGCCTGAGATCGCGCCATCACTCCCTCAGCGACACCGCCATGCCGTCATGCACTGGGCCGGCCGCCGTCAAGGTTGTCGTTCGGTGCCGTCGTTCGAACGCGACTTGAGGCCGGAGTTCGTAGCCCCCGACCTGAGTGCGGAACGCCGAATCGGGCGTGCGCTGGAGTCCAGAGACGCTGTTGTATCCAACGCTGTGGCGCGCAATGCCCGATGTGCTCGCCACCCGACCAGACAGTCCTCATTAGCGTGCCCCCATGGACTTCCGTCTCGACGGCTGCGTCGTGCTGATCACGGGTGCCGGCAGCGGCATCGGTCGAGCGACGGCGCTCCTCGCAGCGGCGGAGGGGGCCGTCATCGCGGCCATCGATGTGGACGCTGAAGGGCTGAACTCCACGGTTGCTGCGGTGAGAGCAGACCGCCGCAGAATCGGAGCGCGTGTCGCCGACGTCGCGGACCGAAACTCCCTCACTGCCTCGATCAACTCGCTCGCCGCGGAGTTGGGCCCGCTCCACGGTGTGTTCGCGAACGCTGCCATCCTTCCGCCGCCGGTTCCTGTCGAGCAGCTCAACTGGGACGTGTGGCATCAGGTCCTGAACGTCAACCTCACCGGCGCGGTCTCGACGCTCGTCTCATCGTTGGCTCACGTCGTCGACGGCGGTTCGCTGCTCGTGAACGGATCATCAATGGGCATTCGCCCCCGAGAAGGCAGGCTCGCCTACGTCGCCGCGAAGGCGGGCCTGCACGCCGCGGCGAGAGCTCTCGCACTGGAGCTTGCGCCGAGGCGGATCAGAGTGAACGTTGTTGCGCCCGGCCTCACTGACACCCCGATGGTCCGACGTATTCCTGGCCACATCGAGAGCGGGCTCCCGAGCGTCCCGCTTGGCGGGTTGGTGCCTCCCGAAGAGGTCGCAGCGTTGGCCGTACACCTCCTGTCCGACAATGCTCGGCACGTGACCGGCGCGGTGTTCAGCGTGGACGGGGGACGCACCGCCGGTTGACGTAGACGCTCAGGCCTGCCGGTCAGCTCCTCGTTGAGCCCGCGCAAGGCGACGAGGTCGACCTCAGTCGAAGACGATGTCGCGGGGCGCGATCAGCTCCAGGTCGGGCAGGCTGCGCGAGAGCGCCGAGCAACAGTTCTGGAGTCGGTTGTGAGGTCGTTCGCCTCTGGTGCGCTACCCGAGGAGCGTCCAGGCTGAGGTTGAACGAAGGGAGTTCATGATGGCGATTCCCATTGAGCAAGTGAAGAACAACCAGCACATGCAGGCATGGGAGTACACGACCTTCGACCTCGCGAAGCCCAAGACGGACATTGACGGCCTCAACCGGCTCGGTCGCGAGGGTTGGGCGGCGGTCTCCATGGTGTCATCGTGGGGCGTGGGGTGGCGCTTTGTGCACCCCATCGTTCTGCTGAGGCGGCCACTCCCGGACGACGCTCGGTAAAGCGGCAAGCCGTCCTCACCTCAGCGGGCACCTCAACGCGAAGCTGTCTGCCGCTCTGAAGCCCGGCATGGATCTGATTGGCCGAGTCAGTTGACGACGCCGAGCCGGTTCCGGACGACAGGTCGAGCATCGGAGCGTTCGTCCTTCGGCCGCACGGCCCCAACATGTGCCGCCTCGCCGTCAGGCCGCGGTGCGGCCGGGTACGGTGCGGGCCATGCCGGCAATAGCAAAGATGCGTGCAGTGGTGCTGGACTGTCCCGACCCCGCAGCGTTGGCGGAGTTCTACCGCGCGCTGCTCGGCGGCGACATCACATACGCCGACGACGACTGGGTCAACCTACGCGACGGCGGGAACGTGCTCCTCAGCTTCCAGCGGGCCCCGGAGTACCAGGCGCCCGACTGGCCCCGCGCGGAGCACGGCCAGCAGTTCCACATCGACGTGACCGTCGACGACGTCGACTCGGCCGAGCCACAGGTCCTGGCCCTCGGCGCCCGCCGTACCGACCTCCAGCCCGGGATCGACGAGGACTCGAACTGGCGGGTCTACCTCGACCCCGTCGGCCACCCCTTCTGCCTCTGCTGGGACTGACGCCAGGACTGATCCAGAACTGTCCGGATCTAGGACGGGTCGGGTTGATTGTTGGATGCGAAATGAAATGCCGCCATGTGGGCGTCGTTGCACCGTCGTGGCCGGCGTTCGGGGCGGTCGTTCGGTGCCGCATTCACGAGAGGCGCTGACTCTTCAGACGGTCAGCCGCGGCCACCGTCCCGGACCAGAACCCCGTGCCTCATGGTCGGTGCCCCCGCACGGCGAGCCACGGCTTCTCCCCGTGTCGACCGACCTCGTCCACGACCCATCCCGCAGTAGAGAATCGGGAACGCAGTTCAGGCTCCCGCCAGAGCGTGTCGGTATAGCGCCGCGGCGCATCGGGGGTGCCGCAGGTGGACCATTCCTCGCCGTCGCCCTCGATGAACGACGCGTGGATTCGACCACCGGACCTGGTCGCCTTGGCGAGCCGACCGAGCACCGTGACGAGATCTTCGCGAGCGACATGGAACAGGCAGGCACACGACCAGACGCCGTCGTACGGCGTGTCGGGACGCTGCGGGTCGGCGAGATCGTCGGTGAGCGGGTCCAGCCGGTCTGCCTCGAAGCCGTCCGCGCGCAGCAGATCCACGAAGCCCTTGGAGACATCCGTGCACCGGACGCTCAGCCCTCGACGCTCGAGCTCACGCGCGTCTCGTCCGCCCCCGCTGCCGATCTCCAGGATCCGGCCCGTTCCACCGAGCGCATCCACGAACGCGTCGATCTCGCCCGCCACCCACTCGGGCATCGCCGCTGCCTCGGCGGCGTACTCAGCCGCGGAAGCGTCATAGGACTTGACCGTCTCCTCGTTGGTGCCCATGCCGTCGCTCCCGTCGAATTCGAGTGAGTCGACCTCGAGATTACGGCGGCCCACCAGCGTGGGAGCCGACCCGTGTAACGAGATGGCGATCGGTGCGCTGCGCCGCCGCTGAGG
This sequence comes from uncultured Acidimicrobiia bacterium, assembly GCA_963830025.1. GTDB lineage: Bacteria > Actinomycetota > Acidimicrobiia > Acidimicrobiales > Ilumatobacteraceae > CAWHLC01. Next base: position 1,931 of record CAWHLC010000012.1, on the reverse strand, counting down.
GCTGGCGCGCCTGCAAGCGGCGGCCGATGACGTCGACCGCGCCAGCGACCGCTATCCAGCGACCGGTCTGTCAAACTGGCCCGATGATCTGCCTCACCATCCTCTATCCGAAAGCGGACGACGCCACGTTCGACATGGACTACTACACGTCGTCGCACATGCCGATGCTCGCCAAGGCGCTCGGAGAGGGGTGCAAGGGTTGGGGCGCGGCGAAAGTCACGACGGACAAGCACATCGCCATGGGCTGGGCGATGATCGACAGCATCGACACGTTCAATGCCGCGATGGGCGAGCACGGCGCTGCGATCATGAGCGACGTCGCCAACTACACCAACCAGCAGCCCGAGCTGATCCTGGGCGAAGTCACGCACGGCGACTGACGCCCGTCCACCTGGCTGTCGCGACCCTGCATCGGTACACGCTCGAATGCCAGCGTTTGAGGAGTGCCTTAAGTACGGCAGTTGCGACGTCGCTCGCCTCGATGGCGGCAGACACGGCTCCCGATATCGAGTCGGTCGCTGGCGAGCGGCGGAGCGACACTGGGCGGATGCGGATCACGCCGTTCCTCCTCGACCGGTGGCTCACCGAGCACCAGTTCGAAACCCCGCCGATCGAGTTCGACCTGGCCACGAGCACCGGACCACGGTGGACCTGGGGCGAGCTGATGTCGCAGCTCGCGCCCGGGGCGCTCGAGGGACTCCGCGACGCCGGCGTGTCGTACGGGCCAGCCGCCGGCTCGCCGGCGCTGCGCGAGGCGATCGCCGAGATGGCCGGCGTCTCTCCGGCGGAGGTGCTTGCCGTCACCGGCGCGTCGGAGGCGCTGTGGCTGCTGCTGCTCGTCGCTGCCGAGCCGGGGGCGAACGTGGTGCTGCCGCACCCCGGCTACCCGGCGTTCGACGAGCTGGCTCGCCACCTCGCGCTCGAGGTCCGCCACTACCACCTGCCGGCGACGGCGCAGCACACCGTCGATGTCGACGAGCTGGCCAGCCGCCTCGACGACCGCACGGCACTGGTCATCGTCAACACGCCGCACAACCCGACCGGCTCGGTGGTCGGCGCCGAGCTCTTGGTGCAGCTGCGCGACTTGGTGGCAAACCACGGCGCCCAGCTTGTCGTCGACGAGGTGTACCACCCGATCTACCACGGACCGGCGACACCGTCGGCGGCGACGCTCACCGGAGCGACGACGATCGGCGACCTGTCCAAGGCGCTGTGCCTTGCCGGCCTACGCACCGGCTGGATCGTCGAGCATGACCGCGCCCGCTTCGAGCAGTACGTGGACGCCCGGTCCTATCTGACGATCAGCAACTCGCCGATCGACGAGGCGCTCGCGGCGGCGGCGATCCGCAGCCGCGACATCATCATCGCCCGGGCACAGGCAGTCGCCGAGCAGAACCTGGCGACGCTCGACGCCTTCCTCGGCGAGCACGTCGAGCCGCTCGGCTGGGTCCGCCCGAGCGGCGGCCTCACCGCGTTCCCCTGGCTGCGCTCCGGTGCCGACTCGCGCCCGTTCTGCATCGACGCCGCGGCCGCAGGCGTGCTCGTCGCCCCCGGCGACTGCTTCGACATGCCGTCACACTTCCGGATCGGCTTCGGGGCAACCGAGCACGGGTTCGCCGACGCGGTCACCCGCCTCGGCGAGGTGTTGGCCAAGCACGGGTAACAGGGCTGCGATTCGGGTCACGGACCAGCCGTCGGCCCGACCTGCACGTAACCAGTCGAGGTCGTCGAACGGTCGGACCGGCTGATCCATCGGAGTCGTTCGTTGCGCCAAAGGCGGGATCTGTCGCCAAGGCGGTGCCGCACGGGCCGACGAGTACCGAATGACGCTCCTCGAGCGGCGTCGGTCTGCGGTGTGGTCCACGGGCAATATCGACGTAGAGGAGCCTGGTCTGGCAGACGGCCGCTTCTCCCAACCGTCACTGACTCGT
>CAWHLC010000011.1:0-48916 GCA_963830025.1 uncultured Acidimicrobiia bacterium | reverse complement strand
CTGGAGTTCCAGCACGTGCTCGTCACCGACGTCCAGACGACCAGCGAGCCTGTCATGCCTGACGAGACCGACCAGGAGAGCATCGAGCAGATCACGGCTCAGCAGTACGTCATCACCCTCGCCCTCTCGCCCGAGCAGTCGGAGCGCTTCGTGTTCGCCACCGAGTTCGGCCACGTGTGGCTGTCCAACGAGCCGGCCACCGTCTCCGACGACGGCACCCGGCTGGTCACCCTCGGCAACGTCTATTCGGTCGCGAAGTGATCGGGGACGACGACATGCCTACCGTGATCATCGGGCACGACATGCCCCCCGAACTGGCCGCTGACGTGTCGACCGCCCTCCAGGAGATGGGCGTCGTCGTCAAGGCCAACGGCGTCTCACCCCAGCCGCGCACCGGCAAGGTCATCGTCGTGATCTCGCCCAAGGGCGGCTCCGGCAAGACCGCGATCTCCTCCAACCTCGCCGTCGCCCTCGCCCAGCGCCACCCGGGCCGGGTCGCCGCCGTCGACCTCGACGTGCAGTTCGGCGACCTGGGGACAGCCCTGTCCCTCACCCCGGAGCACACGCTGGCGCAGCTGGCCCGCACCAGCCAGATCGACGCCACCACCGTCAAGCTGTTCCTCACCCCCTACGAGCACGGGCTGTACGTCCTGGCCGGCGCCAACGATCCGGTGGACGCCGACTCGATCGGCCATGCCCACGTCTCGGCGGTGCTGCCGCTGCTGGCGCAGAACTTCGACTACGTGGTCGTCGACACGCCGGCGGGCCTCGACGAGCGCACGCTGGCCGCCATCGAGTGCGCCACCGACCTGCTGCTCGTGTCGAGCCTCGACGTGACCAGCATCCGCAGCCTGCGCAAGGCCCTCGACTCGCTCGACCAGATGGGTGTCAAGGCCGCGCGCCAGCTCGTCCTCAACCGGGCCGACGCCAAGGTCGGGCTCGACCCGTCCGACGCCGAAGAGGCCATCGGCATGGAGATCTCCTGCTCGATCCCGTCGAGCCGGGAGCTCCCGCTGGCGCTCAACCTGGGCACCCCCGTCGTCGTCAGCGAACCCAAGTCGGCGGTCGCCAAGCAGTTCCAGCAGCTGGCGCAGCAGTACGCCCCCATCGAGGCCGACAAGCCGAGGAAGGGATGGCGGCGATGAGCCTCACCGAGCGCATCAACCAGGCCAAGCAGGCCGCCGCGGAGCGCGGCGAGGTCGCCAGCAACTGGCGGCACGCCGCCGAACCGGCCCGTGACCGTCGACGGGCTGGGCGACTTCAAGGCCAAGGTGCACGACTCGCTGTTCGAGCGCCTCGGGACCCGCCTGTTCGAGGCGACCAACGAGGATCAACTGCAGTCGATGGTGATGGCCGAGATCGGCGCCCTCATGGACGCGACCGAGACCGCGCTGTCACCGGAGGAGCGCCAGCGTCTCGTGCAGGACATCGCGCGGGACGTGATGGGGCTCGGCCCGATCGAGCAGTTCCTCGCACGACCCCACCGTGAACGAGGTCATGGTCAACGGGAGCGACCACATCTACGTCGAGCGCAACGGCGTCATCGAGCAGACCAAGGTCCGCTTCATCTCCGAGGAGCACCTGCGCCGCGTCATCGAGCGCATCGTCTCGTCCGTGGGCCGGCGCATCGACGAGGCGTCGCCCATGGTCGACGCCCGTCTCGCCGACGGGTCGCGCGTCAACGTCATCGTGCCGCCGCTGTCGCTGGACGGCTCGATCCTCACGATCCGCAAGTTCGCCAAGGACCCGTTCAAGGTGGACGACCTGGTCGCCATGGGGACGCTCACCGAGCAGGTGGCGTCCGTGCTGGCCGCCACTGTCGAGGGCGGCATGAACATCCTCGTCTCGGGCGGTACCGGCACCGGCAAGACCACGATGCTCAACGTCCTGTCGAGCTTCGTTCCCCAGTGACGAGCGCATCGTCACCATCGAGGATGCCGTCGAGCTCCAGCTGCACCAGGACCACGTGATCCGCCTGGAGGCGCGCCCGGCCAACATCGAAGGCCACGGCCAGATCACCATTCGCGATCTCGTCCGCAACGCGCTGCGCATGCGCCCCGACCGCATCATCGTCGGTGAGGTCCGCGGCGCCGAGGCCCTGGACATGCTCCAGGCCATGAACACCGGCCACGACGGCTCGCTGTCGACCGTGCACGCCAACGCCCCTCGTGACGCCCTGGCCCGGCTCGAGACGATGGTGCTCATGGCCGGCTTCGACCTGCCCACGCGGGCCATCCGCGAGCAGATCGCGTCGGCGCTGAACCTCATCGTCCACGTGGACCGCTTCCGCGACGGCTCGCGGCGCATCAGCCACGTGACCGAGGTGGTCGGCATGGAGGGTGACATCATCACGCTCCAGGACATCTACAAGTACGACTACAAGGCGATGCGCCTGGTCTCGACGGGCATCCGCCCGGAGTTCGTCGACCAGCTCGCCGACCGGGGCGTCACCCTGCCCGGCGGGCTGTTCGGCGGGCCCGACATGTGGCAGCGATGAAGCGGCGGCTGCAGTTCCTCGTCCCGCTCCTGCTGGCCGGGCTGGCCGGTGTCCTGTTCGGCGCGCCGGCCCACGCGCAGGACACGGCGGACGACGTCGAGGTCATGCTCGCGTTCGACACGTCCGGGAGCATGCGTCACGCCATCGAGGCCGCCAAGGCGGCGGCCAACGAGTTCGTCGTGGCCATGCCAGCGGACGTCCGCATCGGCCTCGAGGGGTTCGGCGACGACGTCACGGTGCTGTCACCGCCGACGACCGACCGGGCGCTGCTGAGCGAGCAGATCAACGGGATCGTCGCCGACGGCGACACCGCGCTGTACGACGCCGTGGTCACCGCAGCCGAGCAGTTCACGCCGGCGGCCGAGCGCAGGGTGCTCGTGATCCTGTCGGACGGCAAGGACGATGGCAGCACCGCGACGCTGGACGAGGCCATCGCGGCCGTCCAGGGTGAGCACGTCGAGGCCATCAGCCTCACGACACCGGAGACCGACCTCGCCAGCCTTCAGGCCCTGGGCAGGGTCACCTCGGCCGACGACGCTGCCGGCGTCTCGGCGGCGTTCGCCCGCGTGGCCGACCTGCTGACGCCGGTGGTGGAGCCGACCACGGTGCCGACCACGGCCGCCGCCGACCACGACCGCCGCGCCGACGACGACGGCCGCGCCGACCACGACGGCCGCCCCGACCACGACGGCCGCGCCAACGACGACGGCCGCCCCGGCCACGCCGGTGTACTCGCGTCCGCCGGCTCCGCCCGCGGCCAGCACGGCAGCGGAGGCATCCGATTCGTCGCCGTCGCTGTGGCTGGGTGCCGGTCGGCATCTTCGCCGGCCTGTTCGTCCTCGGGCTGCTGCTGTTCCCCCGGCAGCGGGTCTCGAAGGCCCGGCTGGGCATCCAGCAAGCCGCGCAGCGTGTCCGACATGGGCAAGCGCACCATGTCGGCCGTCGAGGAGGCCCTCGAGCGGCACGGCAAGCGAGCCGACCTCGCCACCGCGCTTGTCGGTCGCCGACATCTCCATGCAGCCCGGCGAGTTCGTCGCCATGGTGGTGCTCGTCGCCGTCGTGGCCGGCCTCGTCGGCCTGTTGCTCGGCGGGCCGCTCATCGCCCTGCTGGTGGCGACGGTGGTCTGCCTCGGCGTCAGGTTCTACGTCCGCCGCACCAAGGCCAAGCGCCAGGCGGCGTTCGCCGACCAGTTGCCCGACGTGCTCCAGCTGGTCACCACCGCGCTGCGCAGCGGCTACGGCATGACGCAGGCGCTCGACTCGGTGGCCGAGGAAGCGGAGGAGCCCGCCCGCAGCGAGTTCGCCCACGTGCTCGTCGAGTCGCGGCTCGGGCCGTGATCTGTCCGACGCCATGCGCGCCCTGGCGCAGCGCATGGAGAGCAAGGACCTCGAGTGGGTGGTGTCGGCCATCGACATCAACCGGGAGACGGGCGGCAACCTGTCGGAGATCCTCAACACGGTGAGCGCCACCATTCGCGAGCGCCAGCGCATGGCGCGCCACGTCCGCACCCTCACGGCCGAGGGTCGCCTGTCGGCCCGGATCCTCACGGCGCTGCCCTTCCTGATGGCGCTCTGGCAGTGGCGCACCAACCCGGACAACTTCGCCCTGCTCACGCACGGCGTCGGTCTCGTCGCCCTCATCGTCGCCGGGATCTTCATGATCCTCGGCACGATCTGGGTGCGCAAGATCGTCAACTCGATCGCCTTGTGACGGCACTGACCACAGGAACGGAACCATGAACCTCACAGTCATCCTCGGCGCCATGGCGCTGGTCGGCGCGATCGGCGTCTTCTGGTGGGGCCTCACGGCCCGGCCGTCGGCGGCCCGCGCCAACCTCTTCGCCGGGTTGCCGCAACCCGCAGCACCGCCCAGCAAGTCGGCCTCCATCGTGCGCCAGCTGGGTCAGACCGCTCGCCGGCTCCTGCCCAATCCGCTCGTGGACGGGCTGGAAGTCAAGCTCGTGCAGGCCGGGCACCCGTACGGGCTCGACCTGCCCCGCATCCTCGGGATCAAGATCACCCTCGCCGGGCTGGCGGCGTTCCTGCTGGTCCTCGTCGGGCAGCCGCTGATCGCCCTGATCGCCGCCGGGCGTGCTGTTCTTCCTGCCCGACTACTGGGTGCGTGAGCATGCGGGACAAGCGCCAAGCCGCGCATGCAGGCCGACGCCGCCGACATCATCGACCAGTTGACCATCTGTGTCGAGGCCGGCCTCGGCTTCGACGCCGCGCTCGCTCGGGTGGCGACGACGACCGAAGGTCCGCTGACCGACGAGCTCCGTCACACGATCAGCGACATCCAGGCCGGCGTGCCGCGCGCCCAGGCGCTGCGGACGCTGGCCGACCGGGCGCAGATCGTCGAGATCCGCCAGTTGGTCACCGCGCTGCTGCAGGCGCAGAAGCACGGCGTGCCGATGGCCGAGACGCTGCGCATCCAGTCGGCCGAGATGCGGCTCAAGCGCAAGCAGCGCACGGAGGAGAAGGCGGCCAAGCTGACCGTCAAGATGATCTTCCCGATCATCGTGTGCTTCCTGCCGGTCTTCATGATCATCACGGTGGTCCCGGCCCTGATCACCATCTTCGCGCGCCCTCTAGGCGCTCCGAGAACGACGCGGGGGCTGTGGGGTCCCCCTGTCGGCACAGGCGCCGGTGCGTAACTGCACCGGCGCCTGTGTGTGTGCGTGTGTGTTGACGGCTTCTGATGCGAGGGGCTGGGGGCCCGCTCAGGATCGCTGCCGGCGATCGTACGGACGCATCGTGACACGGGTGTGGTGGCCGAGCGGCGGCCCGGTATCAGGCGAGGGCGAGGTCGTTGTCTTCGAGCTTCCAGCCGACGCGGTTGGCGTGGGCGACGGCTGCGAGTTGGGAGCGGACGCCGAGCTTCTGCAGCACGGCCCGGATCTGTGAGCGCACGGTGGTCAACGCCACGTAGTGCTGCTCGGCGATCTCTTCCGCGGACAGTCCTTCGACGTAGTGCTGCCAGCACGCGGCGTTCGCGTAGTGTCAGGCGTTCGAACGGTGAGAGCGCCCGGCGCTGACCGGCGCGCTCGATGCGCAGCTCGTCGACCATCGCGTCACGGGTGGCGCATCCGATCAGCGGCGTGCCGGCGAGCACGTCCTGCGAGGGCGGCGACGACTTCGTCGAGGAAGGCGTCCTTGCCGAGCCATCCGGCGGCGCCGGCCTCGAGGCAGGCGGCCAGCACGGTGCGTCGGGTCTCGGCGGTGAGCATCACGACTTCGGCGCCGGTCGCGCGCAGCGGGGCGATGAGGTCGATGCCGCTGCCGACGATGTCACCGAGCCCGATGTCGAGCAGCACGCAATGGGGTTGGAACTGGTTGGCGTGTTCGATGATCGCTGCGGCTGTGGGGCCGTCGGTTGTCGCCACCTCCCAGCCCCTGCGCCGACAGTGCCAGCTGGAGGCCGATGGCGACGAGGGAGTGGTCCTCGACGATGAGCACGCGTCCGCTCATTGCGGGCGACGGAAGCGCAAGCAGAACGATGTGCCACCCCCGGGTCGGTTGCGGACGGTGATCGACCCGCCCTGTTCGGCCATCAGCCGGCGGGCGATGAACAGACCGAGGCCGGAACCGGCACTGTCGTCGCCGCAGACGCCGCGTTCGAACACCCGCTCGCACAACGGACCGGAGATGCCCGCTGCCGCGATCATCGACGTACAGCACAGCGCCGCACCGCGATGACCGCGGCGCGTACCTCGACAGGGGAGGATGGCGCGTGCTTGCGGGCGTTGTCCAACAAGGCCACCAGCACCTGCGCCGTGCTCTCGCGCTGAGCCGTAGACGACGAACCCCCGCGGCACTGATGAGTGGACGTCCAGCCCCGACGCTCGCGCACAAGCGATCACCGGTGCGATGGCGTCGCCGAGATCGAAATTGCTCAGCGTGCCCGTGCGGGCATCGAGCAGTGTTCGCACCCGTCGGATCTCGGCCACCAACGCCTCTGCGAGCGCATCGACCTGCACGGAGGTCAACTGATCGCGGTGCTGGCGCAGTCCTTGCGCCGAGGCCTCGATGCCGAACAGCGCCGCCCGTAGCTCGTGGTTGCGCTCGTCGTGGGTGTCTTCACACGAGTTCGCAGCACAGTGCGCGTGGGCGACGTTCACCTCGTGGTGTGCGCCGTGGCGGGCGAGGGTTGCTGCCGCGTTGCCGAAGCGGAGGGTGGACATTGGGTCCGGATACCTTTCATGTTACTTGCTGGTAACCACTGCAACATGCGACCTTTGGTTTACATTCCACCCAGGCACAAAATCTTCCCGAGCACCATGTATGGTCATTCCATGAGTACACGGGTCCAGCGACGGGCCGGCAAGATCATCATCGGCCCACCCGGCGGACCGACCCACACCATCCCCGCCGCGTTCACCATCTGGATCACCGACGAACCGCCCTACGACCTCCGCCTCGACGTCACCTGGGACCCCGACCGCGGCCGCCACACCCTCCACGAACTGACGATCACCGAACAACCCGACGGCGACTACGTGCGCATGTCCCACATCAACCAACTCGCCCTCGCCGACATCACCGAACGGACCCTCACCGACGACGTCATCGGACCCGAAGGCTGGCAGCAGATCATCGCCGACCACACCGACAACGACCCCGTCGCCGTCGACGCCCTCATCTACCTCCTCGCCTACGCGCTCGGCGGACAGAAACCGGCCGTCACCATCGCCACCGCCCGCGGCCTCTCCCCGGCCAGCGGCCCCAAACGAGCAGCCCACGCCCGACAGGCCGGGCTGATACCACCGGCCGAACCCGGCAAAGCATCCGGCTAGACGCGGGTGACTCTCGGAGGCGGTCCGAAGCGCTGAGTGGTGGTGTTGCCAGCCCGGCATGCCGTAACCGACCAACGGTGGAGGTCGTGGGATCGAGGCCCGCATCGCCCACCCGATGCCGTGCAGGGCTCAGCCGGGGGGTTCGGCGGCTTGGATCTGGTCGAGGGTTCGCCGGCCCAGACGGCTCATCGTTGGGTTGCTGGTCTCGTAGTACCAGACGAGGCCCATCGACTGCTGGAACGCCCACGCCTTGCCGCGTTCCACTCCACGTCATCGCAATGGAGCATGGCGCGCAGCGCCGAGCGGCGCTGCGCGTCGAGGAGATGCCAGGCTGCCACGAGGTCGAGTGCCGGATCGGCGGGGCCGAGCCCACCGGTGTCGAGGATGCCGGTGAGCCGATCGGCGCTGACGAGCACGTTGCCGGGGATCAGGTCACCGTGAGTCATCGCATCAGGTGAGCGGCGGGGGAGAAGGCGGAGCCGTTCCGATACTCGCCGCAGACTCGCCACCGGCAGCAGGTGATCGCTGTTCCTGAAACACGTGCCCATCCAGTCGTCATGATCGGGGAGGTCGCCTCCGCGGCCATCTCCGTCGAACGTGCGGCCGTGCGTGTCGATCGCTCTCACCTCGGCGATGAAGGCTGCAAGATCGTGAGCGAACGCCGCTGACGAACTCAGGTCGCGATCGATCGCGGTGTCGCCGGGGAGCCAGGTCTGCACGGACCACGGCAGCGGATAGCCGGCGCCGGGATCACCGATCGCAATCGGCTGGGGGACAGCGAAGGATGTGTGCTCCAGCAACTCCTGGGCGGCGGCTGCTTCGCGCTCGAGCCGATCCCGTGTCGCACGCGGGTCGTCGGGCCGAAGCGGGAATCGTGCCGCCATTCGGTCACCGATGAGAAAGATCGCGTTCGCCGTTCCTGCCGCCGCCACCTGCTCGATTGGACAGCCGGCCCATTCCGGGAACTGGCTCGCCACGAGCGACCTGGTCATGCCCTCCGTGATCGTGAGCTGGTCGTCGTGCATCGACACGGACACACAGCTTGGCTGGTGCCCAGCGTCGACCCCATCGAGGTTTCTGCCCTGCCGCGCTCCTTGCCTGACTGGGTCTCGGTGTCTCTGGGGTTCGCCCCGCGGCCAGTAGTGTCAGTGGTGATGCCGAAGCTCTGCGAGCGACCTGGATGCTCCGAGTCGGCGGCAGTCGTTTATCGCTTCGATGCCATCGCTCGCCAGGTGTGGCTCGAGTTGCCGAGCGCCGATCTCCGCTCAGCGGGTGTGCTGTGCGCGCGGCACGCCGATTCGATGCTCGTTCCGCTCGGCTGGACCCTCGATGACCGGCGGGAGTCCGTTCCCCGCCTGTTCGTGCTGCCCGCTCGCGATCGAGCGCCGTCGGCGCAGCGGCCAGCCCGCAAATCCGCTGCGTTGCGCGCGGCTGCGGGCGAGGTCGAGGATGACGACGGCGAGCAGCTCACGATCGACCAGGCGGCAACCGTCGCCAGCATCACGGATCGGGAGGGTCGTCGCGCCGACGACACGCGCGCCCTGCCCTGGGTGCCCTACGACGACACGAGCGATCTCGAGGGCGTCCTCAACCCGCACGGTGAGCTTCTCGCCCGCGCCTTCCGCGGCACGGAGCGGAAGCGGCCCTAGGGACGAGCGCACGCATGCACACCGTCGTCGATGTCGATCTGCCCGTGACGCCCGAGCGCGTCTGGCCGCACATCTCCGACCTCGGCGCCTACCCGGCGTGGATGCGGCTCGTTCATCGCGCCGAGGAAGTTGTCGGCGACAGCACCCATGTCGAGCCGCGCTGGGACGTCGAACTGCGCGCCCGGGTCGGGCCGTTCGCCCGCTCGAAGCGCCTCCGCATGGTGAGGAGCGTGTACGAACCGATCCGCGCCGTGCGCTTCGAACGGGCCGAGTTCGACGGTCGCGACCACGCGCAGTGGGTGCTGACCGCGACGCTGCAGCCATCCGGCGACGGTGCCAGCACGCTGACGATGGACCTCCTCTACACGGGGGGTCTGTGGACGGGCGGCTTGCTCGATCGCGTGTTGGAGAACGAGATCCGCTTGGGCCAGAACGGCCTTCTCGAGGTCGTCGCCCAGCCGTCGGTCAGCTGACCGACCAGGCGGCCCAGCGCCCGTCACTCCGGCGTTCGAGCTTCAGATGCAGGTCGAAGCACGCGCTCAGCGACTCGCTCGTGAGCGTCTCCTCAATCGGTCCCTGGGCGAGGACGCGGCCCTGCCGGAGCAACAGCACATGGGTCAGGTGGGGCGGTACCTCGTCGACGTAGTGCGTGACGAGCACCATCGGAGGAGCCTCCCGGTTGGCGGCGAGCTCGTCGAGGGCGGCGACGAGCTGCTCCCGTCCGCCGAGATCGAGCCGCGCCGCAGGCTCGTCGAGTAGCAACACGGCCGGGTCGTTCATCAACGTCCGTGCCAGGAACACCCGCTGCTGCTCTCCCGACGACAGGGTGGTGAGCTCGTGATCCGCCAGGGCACCGACCCCCATTCGTTCCAGGCAGCGACGGGCCTGCTTCTCGTCGGCGTCGTCGTAGCGGTGCCACCACGGTTCGAGGGCTGCGAACTTGGCTGTCTTGACGACGTCGATCGCGGCGAGCGAGCCGCGCAGCTGTTGGGCGAGAGCAGACGACGCGTACCCGACGCGCTGGCGGAGGATGCGGACATCGACGCGGCCGAGGCGCTCGCCGAGCACGTCGACCGTGCCGGTCGTCGGATGCTCATAGAGAGCGGCGAGGCGGAGCAGGGACGTCTTGCCGCTCCCGTTGGACCCGAGCATCAGCCACCGCTCGTGTCGCTGCACCTCGAAATCGACGTGGTCGAGGATCGTCGTCGCCCCCCGCCGGAACGTGACACCTTCGAGTCGCAGTGCTGACGGTTCGTCATCCATGCGTGGCGTGACCGTAACCGAATCGCAACGAACGGTAGGCTCCCGCATCGTGGTGCGACGGTACACGTTGGTGGGGCTCGGCCTTGCCGCGGGCGCGCTGGCGCTCGGGCCGATCTCGATGGCATCGGCGCAGAGCGACGAAAACCCTGCGGAGAAGGCTGCACGGGAGATCGACGAGGCGCAGCAACGCGCCAACGCCGCCGCCACCGCCTACTTCGATGCTGAATCGCAGATCGATCAGCTCGACGTCAAGACGCAGCGGCTGGAGCGCGAGCGCACAGCGCTGGCCGCCGACGTCGACCTGCTCCGCGGCGATGTCTCTGAACTTGCAGTCGAGCAGTTCGTTGCGTCTGCCGGCGGCGGCATCCCACTGCTGTCCGACCCGGCGGGCCCCTTCCAGCAGCGTCAGGCGGAGGTGATGCGTTCCGTCGCACTCGACGTCTCGTCGAGCGATCTCGATGCCTACGACGAGGCGCGTCGCCGGTTGGAGGCGAAGGAACAGGAGATCGAGGACACCACCGAGGAGCTCGAGGCGGCGAAGGTCAGACCACCGCGCCCTCGAGCAGCAGGCCCTCGCCGAGGTGGAGCACCTCAAGGAAGTCGAAGAGCAACGGTTGAAGGACGAAGCGGTCCGGGCCGAGCTCGAGCGGCAGCGCGCCGAGCGGCAGCGCGCCCTGGAGGAAGAGATTCGCGAGCAACAGGCAGCTCGCGAGCGGCAGCAGGAGGCGCTCCGTCAGCGAGCGACGCAACCGTCGCCGCCTCCTGCGGTTCCCGCCCAGCCGGCTCCCGATCCAGCGACGCCACCGGACACCCAGCCCGATGGTCCTGAAGGGGCATCTCCGCCGGCGGACACGTCTCCCGATCCCGTGCCTGATCCAGCTCCCGATCCCACCCTGCCGCCGGCACCCGACCCGACGACGCCCCCTGCACCACCTGCACCACCACCTACCGCCGCCCGCCGCCCGACTTCGTGCCGGGACTGGTCTGCCCCGTGAATGGCCCGTCGGCGTACGCCGATACGTTCGGCGCGCCGCGCTCCGGCGGTCGCTCCCACGAGGGCGTCGACATGATCGCCGCCGCCGGCACTCCGCTCGTCGCCGTCACGGGCGGGTACGCGGAGATGCGCCCCAGCTCACTCGGTGGAAACTCGGTCCGGCTCCATGCCCCCAACGGCGACTACTACTTCTACGCCCACTTGTCGGCGTACGAAGGCTCGAGTCGCGATGTCGGCCAGGGCGAGGTCATCGGGTACGTCGGTCACACCGGCAACACCACCACCGACCACCTCCACTTCGAGGTCCACCCCGGCGGCGGCCCGGCGATCAATCCCTACCCGACCGTCGTCGCCGCGGGGTGCTGAGTGCGTCGCACGTCGTTCGTTCGCTTCGCTCACTCCACTCCGTCGAATCGTTGACGGAGCGGCCTGCGGCCGCGCTCATCTGCATCGGGCGACCGGCGAAGCCGGATCGCCCTCGGGGCGAGGGGGGATCGCGGAGCGCCCCCCTCGCGCACCCCCCACTCCTCGGTACACCGAGTCACTCGGGACCTTGCCGGCTGATCGTCACGGACTGTGGCATCGGGGCGGACGACATCTTGGCGGCGAGTTGGCCGCAGGCGGCGTCGATGTCGGTGCCGCGGTTCTGACGCACCGTGGCGTTGACGCCGAGCTCCTCGAGCCGGTCACGGAACTCGTGCACTCGCCGCACCGGTGTCCCAGTCGTCGGCCAACCGGGCGTCGGGTTGAGCGGGATCAGGTTGACGTGCGCCTTCGGGTGCATACGCGCACACAGCTCGGCGAGCTCGCGGGCGTCGCTGTCGCGATCGTTGACGCCGTTGATCATCGCCCACTCGAAGCTCACTCGACGGTTCTTCTCACGGAGGTACTCGCGGCACGTCGCGATGAGGTCGTCGATCGGGTAGCGGCGGTTGATCGGCACGAGCTGTCGCGGAGCACGTCGTTGGCCGCGTGGAGGCTGACGGCAAGGTTGACCGGCAGCGGCCAGGTAGCGAGACGCCGGATTCCGGGCAGGATGCCGACCGTCGACACGGTGATGTGGCGCGCCGACAAGCCGATCGCCCCGTGAATGCGCTCGACGGCGAGACGCACCGGTCCCTCGTTGGCGAGCGGCTCACCCATCCCCATGAAGACGACGTTGCTCACCCGACGCCCGCCTTCGCCCGCCTCCCGTGCCGCCCGCACCACCTGCTCGACGATCTCACCGACGGAGAGGTGGCGGGTGAACCCGGCTTGTCCGGTGGCACAGAATCCGCAGTCCATCGCACATCCCGCCTGGCTGCTGATGCACACCGTCGCTCGGTCGCGGTAGAGCATCAGCACCGTCTCGATCCGCGCTCCGCCGTCGAGTTGCCACAGGTACTTCACGGTGTCGCCCTTGTCGCTCACCGAACGGGCGATCAGGTCGAGCGCCGGTGGGAGGTCCTCGCCGAGTCGAGCACGCAATGCCTTGGGCAGATTGGAGATGGTCTCCGGCGCTTGCAACTGCTCGTACAGCCCGGACCACACCTGATCGACGCGATACGCGCGGTTCGCCGGCGAGCCGTTCGGCGAGCGCGTCGCGGTCGACGTCGTACAGCGTCGTCACCGCGCCTGCACCTCATCTGCGAGCACCTCGTACTGGTCGATCCGGTTGCGCACGACGTCGATGCTGGCCATCCAGAAGACCTTCGTCGGTGACGTCGAGGCCGAACGCCTGGCCCAACTCCTCGGCCGTGTCCATGCCTGCCCGGGAGAGCAGGTTGTCGTAGCCGGCGCGGAACGCCTCGGGGTCGTCGGTGTAGCACGCGTAGAGCCCGAGGCCGAACAACAGACCGTAGGTGTACGGCCAGTTGTAGAAGTGGGACCTGTAGTAGTGCGGTTTGAGCAGCCACATGTGCGGATGCGCCGTCGCCTGATCGAGGCCGTCGGCGTAGGCGGTCGGCTTGCGCTTCGCCCATCATGACGTCGAACTCGGCGGCACCGACGGTGCGGCGCTGTCGCCGGGCGAACACTTCGGTCTCGAACAGGAAGCGGCTGTGGATGTCGACGATCACCTGCAGCGTGCCCTGCAGGTCGACATCGAGCAGGGCGAGGCGCTCGTCGCCGTCGAGTCGAGCGAGCCCCTCCTCGACGACCAGGGTCTCACAGAAGATGCTGGCCGTCTCCGCCAGCGCCATCGGAAGCCGCCGCTGCAGGTGCGTCCTCCCGGCGAGGGTCGTGTTGTGGTAGGCGTGGCCGAGCTCGTGTGCCGTCGTCTGCGCCGAGTCGACGCTGCCCGACCAGTTGAGGAGCACGAGTGATCGGTCGCCGACGAACGACATGCAGAACGCGCCGCCCTGCTTGCCGTCCCGTGGCGCGGCGTCGATCCACCGTTCGTCGAGGGCACGGTCGACCAACCCGCGCAGCTGCGGGCTGTAGGCGCCGAACGCACCCTTGACGATGTCGATGCCGTCGTTCCATGCGATCTCGGCGGGTGCCACCGGCAGCGGTGCGAACAGGTCCCACCACGGCAGCGGGCCGTCGTGGCCGTGCAATTTGGCCTTCATCCGCATCCAGCGGCGCAGATCGGGGAGCGAGGCGATCACAGCGGACTGCATCGCTTCGAACGTGGCCGTGCTGACGCTGTTGGCGAACAGCGAGGCGGCGAGCGGTGAGTCCCACTTGCGTCGCCTGTTGATGCTGTTGGCTTCACCTTTGATGGCGTTCATCGCCGCTGCGACGGGAACGGCGATCCGTGGCCACGCCGCCATCTCCGTCTCGTAGGCGGCCCGACGAACCCGGGCGTCGGCGTGGGTGGCCAGTCCGCGCACCGCAGGCATCGGCAACACCTCGACGTGACCGTCGGGGAATCGCACGTCGGCCGTGAGCTGCGATGTCACGTCACACTGGAGGCGGTGCCACGCCGACGAGCCAGTGGTGGTGAGCTCGGCGTAGAGGTGCTCCTCGGCCTCGGTCATCTGATGATCTGCCCGCTCGGCGAGACGGCAGCAGCGGGCCGATGTGATCGGCACCGCGGGTACTGACTGCGGCGAGCTCGCGAACCCCGAGCGCCTGCACCCAGTCGGCCAGGCGAGCGAGCAGCGGCCGTACGTCGTGCCTCGAGCGCGTTGATCTCCGACATCAGCGCCTGCGCTTGGTCGTTGCGGGAGTCGGTGCTGACGGTGGCGTACACATAGCTGACGAGATGATCGAGCTCCTCGGCAACCGAGTTGTAGGCGTCGATCACCACGTCGGTGGTCTCACCATCGGTGTCGGTGACGACTCCGCGGCTCGGTGGCGCGGACGTCGCGTTGGTCGAACTCCGTGACGAGACGACCGATGGCGGCTTCCACCTGCTCCATCGCAATGACGAACGTGCGGGACTCGAGCGACTCGTGAACGTCGGACACGTCCCAGCGGGGAAGGCTTTCGGAGTGGGGGATTGGGGTCATGCTGGCATGTCCTTGCCTGGCTCGCTCTCGACGGCAGGGCTGGCGTACGCACGGTCGGTGCGGTGGATGTGGAATCCGAGAGCACGGTAGAGCTCGACGGCCGCCGTGTTGCCGGCGTCGACGAAGAGCATCGCCGTGGCGACACCGCGGGAGTGGATCGATTCGAGCCCTGCCACGGTGAGCTCCCGGCCGAGCCCGAGCCCTTGGAAGTCGGGGTCGACGGCGACGACATAGATCTCGCCGAGCGGCGGATCCGCGTCGAGATGCAGCTTCGTCCAGCAGAAGGCGGCCATTCGTGCCGTCGCGCTCGTGGATGCGGAACCCATCGGGTTCGAACCAGGCTTCCGCCTCGCGCTGGCGCAGCGTGGCGAGGTCCCAACCGCCCTGTTCACCGTGCGTCGCAAAGGCTCGATTGTTGACCTCCAGCCATGCGTCCTCGTCGCGGGAGGGGTCGAAGGCGCGTGTCTCGACATTGACGGGTACCCCCGTCGGCAACGCTCGCCGCATCTGGTAGAGGCCGCGGACGGGCGACAGCCCGAGTGCAGCAGCGAGCGCGTCGTGACGATCGCCGGCGTCGTGGGCCCACCACGTCACCTGCTGATCGCCGTTGGCGCGCACGTCGTCGAGCACCATCTCGAGCACCTGCTGCTCGAGAGCCTGCTCGGCGCGGTGTGCCGGAGCCACAGTGGACTCGACGACTCGGGCGTTGTTGGCCGCCGACGCCTGGGCAT
This sequence comes from uncultured Acidimicrobiia bacterium, assembly GCA_963830025.1. Classification (GTDB taxonomy): domain Bacteria; phylum Actinomycetota; class Acidimicrobiia; order Acidimicrobiales; family Ilumatobacteraceae; genus CAWHLC01. Next base: position 33,555 of record CAWHLC010000011.1, on the reverse strand, counting down.
ACGCCAGAAGCTCCTGGTTGTCGCCTCGCGTGATCGCTGCGGCGAACCCGCCGGTGCCGCCGTGGTGCACGTCGAGCCAGAGGTGGTCGGACAGGAACCGGAAGCCGTCGACCACCTCCGCCTCGGCCGCAAGTTCCTCGACTGCGGACACGCAGCGCGTCGTCGGCACTGTGGACAACGTCGATCTGCTGCACGTGGCCGAGGGTATCGGCGTCGGAGGCGGCCAGCCGTGAGGGAGGCGCCGTAGCCTGCGCAGCATGGCTCGGCCGCGAACGCCCAAGGGACGAGCTCGCGAGACCGCCCGCCGACTCGCCGAGCTCTATCCCGAGGCGATCTGCGAGCTCGTCCACCGTTCACCGTACGAGCTGCTCGCAGCGACGATCCTCTCGGCGCAGACCACCGACGTCCGCGTCAACATGGTCACCCCACACCTGTTCGCCAGGTACCCGACTCCCGACGACCTCGCCGTGGCGAACGTCGGCGAGCTCGAGCAAATCATCCGCTCCACCGGTTTCTACCAGAACAAGGCGAAGAGCCTGATCGGCATGGCGAACGCCCTGATCGACCGCTTCGACGGCGAAGTGCCGACCAAGCTCTCCGATCTCGTCACGATCCCCGGTGTGGGGCGCAAGACGGGGAACGTGGTGCGCAGTGTCGCCTTCGACCTCCCCGGCCTGCCGGTGGACACCCATGTCGGCCGTCTCTCCCGCCGGCTCGGGCTCACCACGGAGCACGACCCGGTGAAAGTGGAGATGGAGCTCAACTCGTACATCCCCGCCCGCGGGCGGGGCGACTTCAGCCTGCGGATGATCCTCCACGGGCGCCGTATTTGCCTGTCGCGCACCCCTCGATGCGAGTTGTGCGTGCTCAACGATTTTTGTCCGTCACGACGCCCAGGATCTGGCTTGTAAGGAGGCCGCTGGCTCGGTACGATTCACTTCATCCAGGTTCCCGCCACCTGGATGAGAGGGCGAAGTGCCGGGATCCGCCGCCTGGCCCCGCCCGCAGAGCGACGGCCTTCCGTTTTCGGAAGGCCGTCGCCGCGGTCCGGGCTCACGAATCGCCTAGTCGGCGACGGTTTTCAACGCTCGAAGCAGGGCCCGTTCGGCTCCCAGGAGCTGGCGTTCCACCTCGTAGACGGCGGCGACGACGTCCTCGCGTTCGGTGCCCAGGTACGGCTCGGCGAGGCTCGCCACCCGGTCGCGGTATCGGGCCACCGCATCGGCGATCGAGCTCAGTTCGGCGGCAGTGGACGCTGTCATATGGCTACCAGCCTAGAGAGAGGCCCCGTTAGCCTTTGCGCTCGTGAACCCGGTGCCGGTGCGAGACGACTTGTCGACGCTCGACGGCTACCACTCGCCTCAGGTTCAGGTCTCGGTGCGGCTCAACACGAACGAGTCACCCGTCGCCCCTCCCGCCGCCTGGGTGCGGGCCTACCAGGAGGCGGTCGCCGACATCGACTGGCATCGTTATCCCGAGCGGTCGGCCGGCGAGCTGCGTGACGCGATCGCAGCGCTCCATGGCGTTCGCCCCGACCAGGTCTTCGCCGCCAACGGCTCGAACGAGGTGCTGCAGACGATCCTCCTCGCCTATGCCGGCCCGGGACGCACGGTGGTGACCTTCGAGCCCACGTATCAGCTGCACTCGCACATCGCCCGCATCACGGGCGCCACGGTCGTTTCCGGCGATCGCAACGCCGACTTCACACTCGACGAGGCGGAGATGCGCCGCGTGATCGCCGAGGCCGGCCCGTCGGTGGCGTTCCTCTGCTCGCCGAACAACCCGACTGGGCTGGTCGAGCCTCCGGAACGTGGTCGATGGGTTGATCGATGTCGCTCCCGGGCTCGTCGTCATCGACGAGGCATACGCACAGTTCTCTTCGTGGTCCGCGCTCGACCGGGTGAGCGACGATGCGGCCGTGGCAGTGGTGCGCACGTTCTCCAAGACGTGGGGGATGGCCGCCGCCCGGCTCGGTTATGTCGTCGGCCCGGCGTGGATGATCGCCGAGCTGGAGAAGGTCGCGCTGCCCTACCACCTCGACGCGGCCAAGCAGCTCGCCGGTCGTTTGGCCCTGCAGTACGTCGACGAGATGAACGACCGGGTCGGCGGCGTGATCGCGGAACGCGAGCGGGTGAGCGCTGCGATGGACGACCTCGGCGTCGCCGTGTTCCCGAGCGGCGCCAACTTCGTGCTGTTCCGCGTTGCGGCCGGGTGCGGTCGACGCGTCTGGCAGGGCATCCTCGAGCGCGACGTGCTGGTGCGCGACTGCTCCAGTTGGGCTCATCTCGACGACTGCCTCCGCGTCACGATCGGCACACCGTCGGAGAACGACGCGTTCCTCGGCGCGCTGGCAGCAGCGTTGAAGGAGGAATCGAGTGGGGCGTCAGCGCGACGCGAACCGGGTCACGAAGGAGACGTCGATCGACCTCTCGATCGATCTCGACGGCACCGGCGTCACCGACGTCAGTACCGGGATCCCCTTCTACGACCACATGCTCGACCAGCTCGGAAGGCACAGCGGCTTCGACCTGCGCATCGCCGCCACGGGCGACGTGCACATCGACACCCACCACACCGTCGAGGATGTGGCGATCACGCTGGGGGAGACCTTTGCCGAGGCGCGTCGGCGACAAGGCGGGTGTGCGCCGTTTCGCCAGCGGTCTCTACCCGCTCGACGAAGCGCTCGTCGAGGTGGCGCTCGACTTGTCCGGTCGCCCGTTCGTGCACTGGGACGTCGAGATGCCCGAAGCGCTGCCGCTCGGCACGCCGGCCTTCGACCCGCAGCTCGCCGAGCACGCCGTTTCCTCGTTCGCCACGGCTGCGAACATCACCCTCCACGTCACGCTGCGCCGCGGCAAGAACGTGCACCACATCATCGAGGCCACGTTCAAGGGCCTCGCTCGATGCCTCCGCGATGCCGTGCGGGTGGAGGGCGGAGGCGTGCCGTCGACGAAGGGCGTTCTGTGAGTGCCGGGCCGCGTGTCGCCGTCGTCGACTACGGCATCGGCAACCTGCACTCGGCGCACAAGGCGCAGGAGAAGATGGGCGCCGACGCGGTGCTCACCAGCGACCCGGCCGAGATCGACGCAGCCGACGCGCGTGGTTCTCCCCGGCGTGGGAGCGTTCGGCGCCTGCGTGACGGCGCTGCGCGAGGCCGGTCTCGAGCCTCCCGTGGCACGGGCCGTGTCGTCCGGCCGCCCGTTCCTCGGCATCTGCATCGGCGCCCAGATGCTGTTCGATGCCAGCGAGGAGTCGCCCGACGTCGCCGGTCTCGGGGTGCTCCCGGGTACGGTCCGCTGGATCCCACCCGTCGTGAAGCGACCGCAGATGCAGTGGAATCAGCTCGCGGTCACCAACCCCGACGATCCGCTGCTGGCGGGGATGGGCGACGCTGCCGTGGGTGTACTTCGTGCACTCGTTGCACGGCGAGCCGTCCGATGCGACGACCGTCGCCGCCACGTGCGAGTACGGCATCACAGTCAACGCTGCGTTCCGTCGCGACAACGTGTTCGCCTGCCAGTTCCATCCGGAGAAGTCCGGCCGCTGCCGGCCTCACCCTGATCGGCAACTTCGTGAAGGTCGCGGCTGCGGCGTGACCGAGCTCTACCCGGCGATCGACATCCGCGCCGGTCAGGTCGTGCGACTCAGACAGGGCAACTATGGCGAGGAGACGCGTCTACGGAACCGATCCGGTGGCCGTCGCTGCCGACTTCGCCGACGCCGGCGCGACGTGGATCCACGTCGTCGATCTCGACGCGGCGAAGTCCGGCGACCCTGTGAACCGGCCGGTCATCGCCCGCCTCGTCTCGACGGTCAAGGATCGGTCACGCGTTCAGACGGGAGGCGGCGTGCGCACGATCGACGACGTCGTCAGCTCTCGCCGCGGCAGGTGTGGCGCGGGCGGTGATGGGCTCGTCGGCCGTGCGCCAGCCGGAGCTTCGTCGCCGCGGCATCGGAGCACCTGCCGATCGCGGTCGGACTCGACCACCGCAAGGGCGAGCTCGCCGTCCACGGGTGGATCGAGGGGAGTGGAGTCGATCTCGATGAGGCGCTCGGTCGGTATCCAACCGCGGCGGCATTCGTGATCACCGACATCGACCGCGACGGGATGCTCGCCGGGCCGGACGTCGACGGCCTGGGCAGGGTTGTCCGCCGCACCGACGATTCCGGTCATCGCCAGCGGCGGTGTCGGCTCGCTCGCCGACCTCACCGCCCTTGCTGCGATTCCCGGATTGGGTGGGATCATCACCGGCAAGGCGCTCTACGAAGGCCGGTTCACCCTCGCCGAGGCGCTCGAGGTCCTGCGGTGAGAGTCGCCCGCGTCGTATCCCTGCCTCGACGTCACCGGCGGCCGCGTCGTCAAGGGCACCAACTTCGTCAACCTGCGCGACGCCGGGGATCCGGTCGAGCTCGCCGCCCGGTACGACTCCGAGGGCGCCGACGAGCTGGTGTTCCTCGACATCACCGCCTCGAGCGACGACCGCGACACGATGGTGGACGTCGTCTATCGCACCGCCGAGCAGGTCTACATCCCGTTCACGGTCGGGCGGCGGCATCCGCACGCTCGACGACGCTCGACGCATGCTCCGCGCCGGCGCCGACAAGGTCAGTGTCAACACGGCCGCCGTCCAGCGGCCCGAGCTCATCACCGAGATCGCCGAGGTGTTCGGATCGCAATGCGTGGTCTGTGCCATCGACGCCAAACGCACGGTGAGCGACGGTTTCGAGGTCTATCTCCACGGTGGTCGCACGCCGACGGGCTTCGACGCGGTGGCCTGGGCGGCGGAGGCCGTGAGGCTCGGAGCGGGGGAGATCCTGCTCACGTCGATGGATCGCGATGGCACGAAGGAAGGCTTCGACCTGGAGCTCACCGCCGCCGTGGCCGGCGTGGCGCCCGTTCCGATCGTTGCCAGCGGAGGGGTGGGCACGCTGCAGCACCTCGTCGACGGTGTATTGGCTGGAGCCGATGCGGTGCTGGCTGCTTCGATCTTCCACTTCGGCGAGTTCACCATCGCCGAGGCGAAGAAGGCGATGGCCGAGGCCGGGATCACCGTGCGGCCGGCGTCGTGACCTCGCCCGGCCAGGTTCAGCGCTGGTCGGCGCAGAAGTCGAGGACGTAGTCCCACAGCTGGTCGCGCTCGGCCTGCGACGTCTCAACGCCACCGCCTGCTGCTCGGCGTCACCGATGCGGACGTAGACCGTGAAATCGAACGGCTTCTTGACGTCGGCGAGCAGGTGGGGCATGCACGAGCGGGTCTCGAACTCGTAGGGCATGTCGACCTGTTCCGCGCCGACGGCCAGCTCGCGGCCCGTGCTGCTCGTGAGGATGGGTGTGATCAGCACACTGCCGCGTGTGTCATCGACGACGATCGCCTCGTCGCTGCCGCGCCGTTCGAGCACCAGCGTGGTCGACATCACGGACCGGTCTCCCGAGGTCGTGACTTCCATCGGACCGAGGTGCATGTCGACCGCCTCGGCGAACGCTTGGGCGGCGCACTCTCGTCGATGGATCCGATCGAGCACGTACAGCGACTGGAACGGGAGGTCGATCTCCTCGTCACGGCCGTCCGGCCGCTGGATCTGCAGCCCCGCCCCCGAGGCGGCCAGGTCGACGTCGCAGATGACGGGCCCGTATTTGCGTGGTGAGGTCGGTGCGCTGCCCGACGCCGAACAGCGTCGATCGTGGCTCGAACTCGAGCTGTTCGAAGCCGGGCGACTGGAGGCGAACGCCGACCACGGTGAACTCCTCGTCGCCGGTGTTCGTGACCTGGACCTGGAACTGGCCACCGACAGCTTCGTCGCTGCGAACCTGGTAGGCGTCGACCGTGATGGGTCGCCTGCGGTTGCGTCGTGCTCTCGGTGGGCGATGGCGCAGCCGTCGCCGGGGGTGTCGCCGGCGTCGCAGTGGTCGCGGGTGCCGTGCCGGCCGACGTCGTGGTGACGGAGGCGGTGGTCTCCGGCGATGCCGACGTGGCCACCGCTGATCCCGATCCGGTGCTCGGTGGGGGTGTCGACACAGGTGCGAGCGAGCTGTCGTCGCCGCACGAGCACAGCACGAGCAGCGCGGCGAGAGCCGTTACCGTCCCGCGTGGTCGGTGGCGGTACCGCGGGATGTGCAAGCTGGGGAGAGGCATGCGTGCTCGTTCTAGCAAAGCTGGTCGGGATTTGCGTCGAGGTATGTAGCGTCGTCGACATGGCAGATGTCAGCGTTCCTCAGCCGAATCCGAAGATGGAATACCGCATTCTCGGCCCCACTGGTCTGCGCCTGTCCGTGCTCTCGTTCGGCAGTTGGGTCACGTTCGACAACCAGCTCAAGGACGACGCAGCGACCGAGGCGATGCAGGCTGCCTACGACGCCGGCTGCAACTTCTTCGACAATGCCGAGGCGTACGCCGGCGGCGGCAGTGAACGACTCATGGGTCGGGCGATCGCCGAGCTCGGCTGGCCACGCTGGTCGTATGTGCTCACCACGAAGCTGTTCTGGGGCATCCACGGCGACGTGCCCAACATGCGCAACACGCTCAACCGTAAGTACCTGATGCAGGCGATCGACAGCTCGCTCGAGCGGCTCGGCACAGACTTCGTCGACATCCTCTACTGCCATCGCAGCGACGAGAACACACCCATCGAAGAGACGGTGTGGGCGATGCACGACATCATCTCGGCGGGCAAAGCGCTGTACTGGGGCACCAGCGAGTGGTCAGCCGCCCAGATCCGCGCCGCGATCGAGATTGCCACCCGTGATCACCTGCACAAGCCGATCACGGAGCAGCCGCAGTACAACCTGTTGAACCGTGAGCGTGTCGAGCACGAGTACACGCCGCTCTTCGACGAGTTACTCCTACGGCACCACGATCTGGAGCCCGCTCGCCTCGGGACTGCTCACGGGCAAGTACCGCAACGGCATCCCCGACGACTCGCGCGCCGCCCTCAAGGGCTACGGCTGGCTGGCGAAGCAGATGAACGATCGAGAGGTGATCGAAGCCGTCGAGCGACTGCGGCCCATCGCCGACGAACTCGGTTGCACGATGGGGCAGCTCGCCCTGGCGTGGTGCACGAAGAACCCCCACGTGTCGACGGTGATCACCGGCGCCAGCCGCCCCAAGCAGGTCGTCGAGAACTTCGAGACGCTCGACGTGATCCCACTGCTCACCGACGAGGTGCTGGTGCGCATCGACGAGGCGATCGGCCCCTGACGCCGAGCGGTCCGGCGATCGTCAGTTGCCGTAGAGCGCGTCGAAGCGATCGGCGTAGCGCTCGTTGATCACGTTGCGCTTCACCTTCAACGTGGGTGTCAGCTCGCCGTCCTCTACGGAGAGGTCGCGCTCGAGGATGAAGAACTTCTTGATCTGCTCGACGCGGGCGTAGTTGGCGTTCACGCCGTCGAGCACTTCCTGGATGAGGTGCAGCACCTGCGGGGCGGAGGCAAGCGAGGCGCCGTCGCCGGCGAGCCCCTCTTCGGTCGCCCATGGCCCGATCTCCTCCATGTCGAGTGTGATCAATGCCACCGGGTACGGCCGGCGATCACCGTGCATCACCGCCTGGGAGATCCAACGCGACGTCTTGAGGTCGTTCTCCAGGTTGGCGGGTGTGAGGTTCTTGCCGCCGGCGGTGATGATGATGTCCTTCTTCCGGCCGGTGATCCGGACGAAGCCGTCGTCGTCGATGCTGCCCAGGTCGCCGGTGTGCAGCCAGCCCTCGTCGTCGACGGTCTCCGCCGTCGCCTCCGGGTTCTGCCAGTAGCCAGCGAAGATGTTGGGGCCGCGCATCAGGATCTCGTCGTCGTCGGCGAGCTTCACCTCGACTCCCGGCACGGGCCGTCCGACCGTGCCGATCTTGTAGGCGTCGAGCGTGTTCACTGTGCCCACTCCGGCCGTCTCTGTCATCCCATAACCTTCGAGGACGGGCACGCCGGCGGCGTGGAAGAGCTCGAGGATCTCCGGAGCGATCGGCGCGGCGCCGCTCACCGCCTGGCGCACGTTGCCGCCGAAGATCGCCCGCACCTTGGAGAACAGCGTCTCGTCGACGAAGTCGTAGATGCCCTGCTCATCGGACGACGAGCGAGCGTCCCTCCTGTTCGGCGTGCCGGGCGGCCATGCCCACGGCGATCGCGTCACGCAGCTGTTCTGCCGACATCTGGCCGGCGACAGTGGTGAAGATCTTCTCGAAGATGCGCGGCACCGACGGAACGTATGTCGGCTTCGTCTCCATCAGCTCGCCGACGATGTTCCGCGTGTCGCCGCCGAAGATGATCGTCGTCGCCCCTCCGGAGATCGCACCGATCTGCGTGATCTGGGCGAATACGTGCGCCATCGGCAGGAACAGGTAGGCGCTGTCGCCGTCGGCGATGAAGTCGAGCTCGGCCACCACGTCGTTGACCGACATCATGTTGCGGTGCGTGAGCACGCAGCCTTTGGGCCGCCCCGTCGTACCCGACGTGTAGATGATCACGGCGGGGTCGTCGAGCGCCACACCATCGGTGCACGCGTCGAGCTCGGCGCCGCGATCCTGGCCGCGCGACTCGAGGCTCTCGGCATCGCTGTCGACGCCCGGCGTCGGGTCGATGGAGATGATCGTCTCGAGCGCGGTCAGCCGCTCGCGTACTTCGTCGATCTTCGCCAGCTGGCCGGCGTCCTCGACGATGAGGAGTCGCGCCCCCGAGTTGGAGACCACCCACTCGCACTCGTCGGGTGAGTTGCTCGGATAGATGGGGACGACCACACCACCGGCGGCGGAGATGGCAAGGGCGATCCGCGTCCACTGCACCCGCGTGTCGGCGAGCACGCACACCCGGTCACCGTGGCGTACACCCTGATCGAGGAGGCCGAGAGCGAGCGACCGACCTCCGCATTGAGCTCGTTGAACGACTGGTCGACCCACCCGCCGTCCTGCTTGTAGCGCAGCGCAGGCGCGTCGCCATAGGCGCTGGCTGCCGCCGGAACCGAGATCGGCGAGCGTCCTCGACGGTCGTGTCGCGCGTGGCCATCAGAGCCTTCCCCCCATGAGGTCCTCGAAGTTGTCGCGGTAGAAGGCCTGCCGATCGACTGCGGATGTATCACCCAGCGACGCCTCGAAGCGCTCGATCGGCCGCCGACCACCCTCGACGTGAGGGTAATCGGAGGAGAACATACACACTGCGAGGGCCCGACTGGGCGATGATCCAGCCGACGTCTTCGGTGGGATATGGCGTGACACGGATCTGGTCGGTGCACGTACTCACTCGGCCTTCGAGCGACAGCGCGCGCAGCCGTTCCTCGTGACGGGAGAACGCCTCGAACGCCGATTCCATCTGCCGCATCCACGACGGAACCCAGATCGCCCCCTGCTCGATCACACCGACGCGGAGCTCGGGAAAGCGCTCGAACACGCCATCGAAGATCATCGTGGCCAACGTCTGCGCCGGTGGTCCGGGGATGCCCATGTAGTCGACGGAGCGGAAGTTCTCCTCGCCGCCGTGGAAGTCGGGAGGTATCGGCAGGCCGTTGCGGAAGTAGTTGCGGTCGATGAGGTCGCCCGTGCCGCCGACGTGAAACACGATCGGCACGCGGGCTTCGCTGGCGACTGCCCAGACAGGATCGAGACCGATGTGGCTGGGGGAGTGGCCAGGCGGGCATCCGGAGGCGACGAGTAGTGCGGCTGCACCCATTTCGATCGCCTCACGGGCGAGCTCGGCGGCGCGATCGATGTCGGCGAGGGGCACGTAGCACGCGGGCAGCAGCCGCGAATCGATCGAGCAGAACTCGACCATTCCCCGGTTGTGGGCGCGCGCCGCGCCGATCGCCAGGTCGAGATCGCCGGAGTGCTCCCAGTCGTGGAGGCGCCGGTTGTGGAACGTGTTGAACAGCAGCTGGGTGGAGAAGCCGAGCAGATCGAGCGCACGTGGACGGTCGTCGGCGAGGAACGCTCCGGTGGCGGCGAAGTTCTTGCGGTTCATGATCTCGCCCGCCTCGTCGAGTCGGTACTCGTCGCTGCGGTGGCGGTCGGCGAGATGCTCGAATGCGGTGTCGAGGTCGCGCTGCTGTTCTTCCGGATCGCCGGTCTGGCGGAGCTCGTTGCCGCCCGGATAGCGCAACGGCTGGATGCGATCGCGGACGTCGGGATCGGCGTGGTCGCGCAGCCAGTTGGGCGTCTCCATGATGTGGGCGTCGGCGTCGTGAACCGTGAGCCCCGTCGAGTTGTAAGCCATGTTCCTCCCCCAGCGGTGAGTCCCGCACGCGACGGTACCCTGATCAGCCATGGGTGGCGCAGACGACAAGTTGCCGATCAAGATGCTCAACGATCGGCTGTTGGTGCGGATCCCCGACAAGGAGGGCGAGCGGCGCTCCTCGGGTGGCATCCTGATCCCCGCCACGGCTCAGATGGCGAAGCGCCTGGTCTGGGCCGAGGTGGTCGCTCTCGGGCAGAACGTACGCTCGGCGGAGGTCGGCGACAACGTCCTGTTCAGCCCGGAAGACCGCTACGAGGTCGAGGTGCAGGGCGACGACTACATCATGTTGCGCGAGCGCGACCTGCACGCCGTCGCCGCCAAGCGCATCGAGGCCAGCACCGGTCTGTATCTCTGAACGGCTGCGTCACCCCACGGCGACGCGACGATTCGATCCGGTCGGCCCTCGGGCACACCCCGTAGCATGTCGCCATGACGACGACGCCACAGGTGCGCCGCATCGACGCGACACCCGAGCAGCTGTCGGCCGTCGCCTACAACAGCGACGGCCTCGTGCCTGCCATCGCCCAGGACATCGCCACCAAGGACATCCTGATGATGGCGTGGATGAACGCCGAGAGCCTGGCGCTCACACTGTCTCAGGGTCGCATGGTCTATTGGAGCCGGAGCCGCGAAGAGTTGTGGCGCAAAGGCGACACGAGCGGTGATCGTCAGTTCGTCCGCGAGGCGTACTACGACTGCGACGGCGACACGCTGCTGTTCCTCGTCGAGCAGGAGGGCAAGGGCGCCTGCCACACCGGCGAGTACTCGTGCTTCTATCGCCGCTTCGGCGCGGCCGACGATCACCACGCCGCGTCGTGAGCCTGCGCCTGTCGCCGAGCCTCGACGAGTTCCGCCGTCTCGCTGCCGAGCACACGGTCGTGCCGGTATGGACCGAGCTGCTCGCCGATCTCGAGACCCCGGTTGCGGCGTACGTCAAGCTCGTCGGTGACAAACCCGGTTTCCTCCTCGAATCGGTGGAGCACGGTGAGCGCTGGAGCCGGTTCTCGTTCGTGGGTCGCAACCCGACGGCGACGCTGCTGCTCCGCGACGGTCGGGTCGAGCTGGAAGGGTCGCTCCCGTTCGACGTTCCCGTCGATGAGGGGATACTCGCCGCGCTCGACGTCCTGCTCGCCGAGTTCCGCGGGCCGGTGCTGCCCGACCTACCGCCACTGCACGGTGGGGTGATGGGCTACCTCGGCTACGACGTGATCCGCGAGGTCGAGCGGTTACCCGACGTGCCCCACGATGATCGTGGCCTTCCCGACGCCGTGATGAGCGTGATCGGCTCGCTCGCCGCATTCGATCACTGGCGCCAGCGCGTGTACCTCATCGAGAGCGTGCCCGTGGTCGGGCTCGACGGCGAAGCGCTCGACGAGGCCTACGCCGCCGCGGCGCAGCGCATCGACGCGGCCGTCGTCGATCTCGCCCGGCCGTTGCCGTACGTGCCGGTCGCGCCTCCGGCGGAGGACGAGCTGCTGGAGGTCGACTCCACGATGGGCGGCGGCATGTACCAGACCGCGGTCAAGGTGGCGAAGGAGTACATCGTCGCCGGCGACATCTTCCAGGTGGTGCTCGCGCAGCGCTACGACCTCGAGCTCGGCGCGGATCCGTTCGACGTGTACCGGGTGCTGCGTCAGGTCAATCCGAGCCCGTACATGTACTACGTCCGCCATCACGAGCTCACGGTTGTCGGTTCGTCGCCGGAGCCGATGGTGCAAGTGGTGGCCGAGGCCGACAAGCGGACCGTGATCTCCAGACCCATCGCCGGAACGCGGCGGCGCGGTGTCACCGACGAGCACGATCGGCGTATGGCTGCCGAGCTCACCGAGCACCCGAAGGAACGTGCCGAACACGTGATGCTCGTCGACCTCGCCCGCAACGACGTGGGCCGGGTCGCCGAGTTCGGCACCGTGCACGTCGACGAGCTGATGACGCTCGAGCGCTACAGCCACGTGATGCACCTCACGTCGCAGGTGTCGGGCACGCTGCGCGACGAGTTCGGGCTCGTCGACGTGCTCCGCGCGACCCTTCCGGCGGGAACCGTCAGCGGGGCACCGAAGGTGCGGGCGATGGAGATCATCGACGAGCTCGAGCCGGTCAAACGGGGTCCCTACGCGGGTGTTGTCGGCTACCTCGACTGGAGCGGCAACCTCGACACGGCGATCGCCATCCGCACGATGTTCGTCCACGGCGACACGGCCAGCCTGCAGGCGGGAGCGGGCATCGTCGCCGACTCCGTGCCCGACGACGAAGACCTCGAATGCCGCAACAAGGCCGCCGCGCTGCTTGCGGCGATCCCCGGCGCCCGCCGCATGACCGCGGCGCGCAGGCAGGCGGGCACGTCCGCCTGATCACGGCCCTGCCGGGCATTTGAGCGCGGCGTACGTCATGTGGCCGATGCCGTCGGGAGGCCTCCTCGCACACGATTGACGGCATGAAGATCGTCATCGTCGGAGGCGGAATCGCCGGACTGTCCGCTGCCATGATCCTCGCCCGCGACGGGCACGAGATCACGCTGCTCGAACGCAATCCGGACCCGCCGCCGTCGCCGGAGGTGGCCTGGTCACAGTGGGAGCGGCGCGGCGTCACCCAGTTCCGCCAGCCCCATGGCTTCCATGCTCGCTTCCGCGAGTTGCTCGACGCCGAGCTGCCCGATGTCGCCGAGGCGATCGTGGCTGCGGGCGGGTTGCGCGTCAACCGTCTGCTCGACCTTCCGCCGGCGATGACCGGCGGCTACCGGCCGGGAGACGAACGGTTCGAGTCGATCACCGGGCGCCGTCCGATGGTGGAAGCCGTATTCGCCGGTGCGGCCGCCCGCGAACCGGGCGTGTCGATCCGGCGTGGCGACGCGGTGCGGATGCTCGTGTCCGGCGAGGCGGCCGAGATCCGGCATCCCGCATGTCGCCGGGGTGGTGACCGATTCGGGCGACACGATCTACGCCGACCTCGTCGTCGATGCCGGCGGGCGGCGTTCGGCCATGCCGGATCATCTCCGGCGATGGGTGCGCGGCGTCCGCTCGAGGATGTCTCCGACTGCGGATTCGTCTACTACGCCCGCCACTTCCACGCACCGGGTGCGATGCCGGCCCTGCTCGCCCCGCCGCTCCAGTCGTACGACTCGGTGTCGTGGGCCACACTCCCTGCCGACAACGACCACTGGTCGGTCGTACTCGTCACGAGCTCCACCGACGTCACCATGCGCGCGGCGCGCGATGTCGCGGTCTGGGAGCGGCTGGCCCGCAGCTATCCGCTCGTCGGTCACTGGCTCGATGGCGAACCGACCACGGGCGTCGACGTGATCGCCGGTGTCTCCGACCGCGTCCGGCAGTACGTGATCGACGGCGAGCCGGTGGCGACCGGCGTCGTCGCGATCGCCGATGCATGGGCGTGCACGAACCCGTCGGTCGGTCGCGGAGCTTCACTCGGTCTGCTGCACGTCACCTGCCTCCGCGACGTGCTGCACGACAGCGAGCGCGCAACGCCCGGCGAGATCGTTCGGCGGTGGAACGACGTGAGCGAGCGCGTGGTCAAGCCCTACGTGATGGACACGCTCACGTTCGACAGGCATCGTCTGCGCCACATGGAGGCGCAGATCGTCGGCTACGACTACGAGACGGATGATCCGTCGTGGGCGTTCGGCACAGCCCTCGCCGCGGCGTCACGGTCCGATCCCGAGCTGCTGCGGGCGCACCTCAGCGTCGTGTCCGTACTGGCACGCGGCGCCGAGATCGCCGCCCAGCCCGGCATCGCCGAGAAGGTGTTCGCTGCAAGGCCGGCGCCGCCACTTCCCGGACCGACACGATCCGAGTTGCTCGAGTTGGTCAGCGAGGGCCGTCCCGCCGTGCAACCCGCCTGACCGACACGAACGCTCAGACGTAGGGCAGCACCTCTTCCTCGATCAGGCGGAGGCTGTTCCAGGCGAGTTCGGGAGGCAGGCCGCCCACCATCGGGTGAAGCAGCGTGAACCCGTAGTCGCCCTTGGCCCGGATCTCCTCGGCGAATTGCTCGGGGAGGAGCACCCGGTACTGGCCTGTTCCGCGCAGGGTTTCGGCGTCGGCGATCGGCTCGTAGCCGCCGACCCCGGCGACGCCTGCCTCTGCCATCCACGCGCCGTACGCATTCGCCTCGTGGAGCGCGAACGGGGCGAGCTCCGTCCCAGCCCTGGTCGACGTCCTTCGCCACGTGCACTGCGCTCGTGTCGGCGCCCAGATACGGGCCGGGGTCGGGCTTGCCGAGCTGGATCGCCTCGTCGCGGTAGAACTCCCACAGCGGGGGGCTGGAAGGCATGTATCCGTCACCGAGGCGGGCGGCGCGCCGAGCAGCGACCTCGCTGCTGCCGCCCATCGTGATCTTCGGCCCGCCCGGCTGACACGGCGCCGGCGTGACCTGCACCGCTCGCCCGCGGTACTCGAACGTCTCACCCGTCCATGCCTCGCGGAGCGTCTCTACCATCTCCACGGTGCGCTTCGGCCGTTCGGCCAGCGTCACGGCCGAACATGGCGAACTCGCTGGCGACGTAGCCGTTGGTGAGGACGAGGTCGAGCCGACCGCCGCTGATCTGGTCGACGACGGCGATGTCCTCGGCGAGCCGGATCGGATCGTGGAACGACGCGACGAGGGCGGCGATGTTGATCCTCGCCTGCGTCGTACGGGAGGCGATCGCCGCCGCCATCGTCAGGGGGCTGGGCAGATACCCGTCGGCGGATCCGTGATGCTCGGACAGCACCACCGTGAGGAAGCCGTGGGCGTCCGCCCACTCCGCCATGTCGATCGCCGCCGCGTACCGCTCGGCGGTCGTCGTCTCTGCGAACGGCGGGTTGCGCAGGTCGAAGCGAATTCCGAAGAGCGCCACCGGTCAGCCTTCCGATCCATGGCGTGCCTCGTACGTGCGCCGCACGCCGTCCTTCCACCCGACCTCGCAGGGCCCCGTGATCGACGCCCGCGCAGGGTGGTGTCGATCACCGAACCGCGCAACGTTCCCGGGATCTCTCGCACGATCACCTCCGGTTGCGATGCCGGCCAGGTCGCCCATGTACGCCGCCCACTCCTGCACGCTGACCGGTTCATCGCCACCCCAGTTGACGATCGTCGCTGGAACCGACGCCGCGTCGAGCATGGCAGCGGTCTGGGTGTTGATGTCGTCCTGGTAGATCGGGCTGTACATGCATGGATCCCAGCGGGTCGTGACCGGCTGGCCGGCGACGATCGCGTCGAGATGGTGGACGGGCAGTCCGCCGTTCGGCCCGTACGAGGCGTTCATCCTGGCGATCACGACGGGAAGGTCGAGCGCCCGGGCGCAGTAGCGCGCCACCGCCTCCTGCCCGATCTTCGACATCGAGTAGGTCTCGGCATGCAGCGCGTAGGCGTCGCCAAGGGGGTCGGTCTCGACGAACACGTGCTGGGGATCGTCCCAGGTCTTGTACACCGAGTGGGTCGACATGACGAGGGCTGCCTTGGCCGATTTGCAGTGCTCGAGCAGCAACCCGGTGCCCTCGGCGTTGACACGCATCGCCTGGTCGTAGTCACGTCCTGGAGCCATGTAGGCGGCGAGGTGGAGCACGTAGTCGAAGTCGGTGGGCAGATCGCCGAAGTCGCCCGAGCTGAGATCGCACACGCGAGTCGTGACGCCGAGGGCGTCGACCTTCTCCTGCGAGCCCGTTTCGCTGAATCGGGCGATTCCCCAGACGTCGTTGGCAGCGGCGAGGTACTCGACGAGTGGAAAGGCGATCTGCCCGGCCGGACCGGTGACCAGGATCTTGGCGTCCGTGAGCGTCATGCGGCGGAGCTTACGGCGAATCTGACGGGTCGTCAGAACTGGGGGTCAGACGGCTGCTCGGGCGAGCCGGCCGTTCAGATCAGCCAGGCGATGGCGTAGATGAGCGACAGGCCACCGAGCACCACCGCGCAGAGCAGTGACAGGGCCACCAGCAGCGGGAAGGACGTGACCGCGACGAGCGCCGCTGTCGAGATTGGGGAACTCGCCGAACGCCGTGAGCCCTGCCGCAGCGTGTCGAACTGCCGTGACCAGACAACCACCGACTGTGTTACCGGTCGGACCTTGCGTCTCGACCGTCTCGATCACCGTGCGGCGCGCCGCGTCGTCACGGTCGATGAGCGTGCGTACCTCGCCGACCAACTCGCGGGAGTGGGCACCCACTCGTTTGAGACGCCAGCGGGCGAGGAATGCAGCGCCGACGCCGACGACGGCGACCGCCATGGCGATCACCAGCCCAACCGAGCGAGCGGATCCGGCGAGACCGGTGGAGGCGATGATGATGCATACGCGCGGCCGCACACGCAGCGAAGAGGAGCACGCCAGTGGCGACGGCCGCCCCTTTGCGCACGAGGCCCGACACCATCGTCACGGCACGTCCGGCGAGTGCATCCAGATCAGTCATGCACTGACAGTGTGCCAGTCATCGAGCAGCGCCCGGCTCGGGCGTTCGTCACGTCGCCCGCCGGGCATGGCGAGTTGCCCCGTCTTCCGCTCCTGGCGGCACAATGGACGCATGACGTCAACCGGTTCATGGTCGCTGGAAGCACGAGATGCCGTGATGGTGGCCGGCGACGGGCGGCACGCGTCATCTCCACTCGCAGCTGTCGCAGTCGATCGACGACTCTCCCCGCCGGAGAGAGCCGGTGGACGCTGCTGCTCCAGCCGGACGGCCACGTCGAGGTCGTCGCCCGTGTGTGGCGGCGCCGGACGACGAGTTCGTTCTCGACACAGACGCGGGTTTCGGCGACGTGCTCGAGGCACGGGTGCGGCGCTTCATGATCCGCGTCAAAGCAGAGGTGCGTCGCACGTCTCTGGTTGCCGCAGTGCCGCTCGATGGAGACGGGTCCGATGGCGACGAGGGCAGCCGGGTCGTCGGATGGTGGGGGAGCAGGAGTGGTCGTGCTCGGCGACGTCGTCGCCGCTGCGGACGCAGGCGACGCCGGGCCCGAAGCACTGCATGCGGCACGCGTGGCCGCAGGCTGGCCGGCGATGGGCGCCGAAGTGGTCGCCGGGGAGCGCCTGGCAGCGGAGATCGGCCTCGTCGCCGTGGCGGTCAACCTGCGCAAGGGCTGCTATCCCGGCCAGGAGCTCGTCGAGCGCATGGACAGCCGCGGCGCCCAGGCGCCGCGGCGGCTGTGCCAGCTCGAAGTGGGACCGGACGCTCAGGTCGGAGACCCGATCGTCGTCGACGGCGCCGAGGTCGGGCGAGCTCACGTCCGTGGCCGGCTCCTTGGCGCTCGGCTACGTGAAGCGCGGTGTCGACCTCGGCCGCCCCGTCGCCGACCTCGCCACGACCAGCTGACCTCGCTGTCACCCACGCGAGCGCCGCGCGCCGCTGCCCGCAAACCGCCGCGGTCGGGTGGGCCGCTTCAGGCGGGGATGGCGGGGATGGGGAGGCGGCGGCGCAGCGCCGAGGAC
Source organism: uncultured Acidimicrobiia bacterium (assembly GCA_963830025.1). GTDB lineage: Bacteria > Actinomycetota > Acidimicrobiia > Acidimicrobiales > Ilumatobacteraceae > CAWHLC01. The sequence continues at coordinate 15,934 of CAWHLC010000011.1, read as the reverse complement.
GTCGGGATGCGTGCGCAGGGCACCCAGTTCGGGTGCGCCGTCGATAACGCGGCGACAGCGGTTGGCGAGCCGGGCGAGTCGACAGCGGTGCGCAGCCAGGCGATCGCTGTGGCCGGATCTCCTACGGCGTTGGCGGCCCGGGCGACCGTGGCGGCCACGACGCCGGTGGGGTCTTGTGGAACGTGCCGGCGGCGTAGTGCGCAGCGCGTTCGTAGTCACCGATGGCGAGGAGCGAGTTGGCGAGCACGTACTCGCTGCCGGCGTTGCCGCGCGGGAGTTCGGGTCCGAGCAGTGCGATGAGGTGGGCGACGTCGCGCCGGTCGATCCCCGCCGGTGGCGGCATCGCGCGCGCCGGGATGGCGCACGGCTCGTTCGATCATGCGGCGGGCCTCCTCGGCGTTGCCATTGCGCAGCTGATCCAGCGCCCGCTCCCACACCGGCTCGGCGTGAGCCGGATCGGGCGAGTAGAGCATCTGGAACTGCATGATCAGGATGAAGCCGGCGAACAGGACGAAGCCCTGGCGTTGCGAACTCGAGGGCCAGCCAGACCATGCCCACGAGGGTGAGGGCGATGCTCGCGTACAGCATCGGCCGGTGCGCCCTGCCGGGCAAGAAGCGGTCGACGCCCGCCTCGACGATGTTGCCGCCGTCCAGCGGAAGGATCGGCAGCAGATTGAGCGCACCGATCGCCGGTCCCGCCCAGAACACGGCGAAGCGGGCGGGAGAGTCGTTGACGGCGGAGAAATCGAACGGGTGGGTTCCCGATCATCAGCAGCACCGCCGTGCTGAGCGTGATGTGCACGGCAGGCCCGGCAAAAGCGATCGCCGCACGCTCGAGCCGGCTCAACGGCCGGCTCGGTTCGTACGACGCGTATCCGGCGAGGAAGTCGAGCGAGATCTCCGCCTTGGCACCTGCCCGTCGGGCGACGAGGCGTGACCGAGCTCGTGCACCAACGTGAACCCGGCGACCGATGCCGCCAGCCACCACCCGAACTCCCCGGGATTGATGGCGACGATCATCACCATGAACATGAAGAAGCCAGGCCGGAGGTGCACCGGGAAACCCAGCACGCTGAGCGGCCTTCGACATTGTCCCCCCATCCTATGGGCCCGAGCGACGGGCGTCGGCCGGGAGCGGCGCTCGCGTGTCGCCACGACGTATCCGGACTCGTAGTTGACCGAAGGCGCCCCGACGGTGGGTGCAAACCCTCTGGCTGGGTGGTGGCTCCAGCACGCTCCCTACACTGGCCGAGTGCCGTACGTCTACGCCTTCGATCACAAACACCGCCGTCCCCCCGATGGAGATGAAGGACCTTCTCGGGGGCAAGGGCGCAAACCTCGCCGAGATGACGAGCGTGCTGAAGCTGCCGGTCCCGCCGGGTTCACGATCAGCACCGACGCCTGTCGCGCCTACCTCGACGGCGGATGGCCGAGTGGAGCTCGACGACGAAATCGCCGATCACGTCGCCCGGTTGGAGAAGACGATGGGCCGCGCCCTCGGTGACCCCAACGACCCGCTCCTGGTGAGTGTCCGATCGGGTGCCAAGTTCTCGATGCCGGGGATGATGGACACCGTCCTCAACCTCGGCCTCAACGACCGCAGCGTGAAGGGTTTGGCGAAGGCAACCGACGACCAGCGCTTCGCCTACGACTCCTATCGCCGTTTCATCGCCATGTACGGCCGCATCGTGCTCGGCGTCGACGGCGAGCTGTTCGAGCACCCGCTGGAAGCGGCGAAGAAGTAGGCCAAAGCGAAGACCGATGCCGATCTTACCGCCGACGCGCTGAAGCAGCTGTGCGAGCACTACAAGAAGGTCGTCAAGGACGCCACCGGCAAGCCGTTCCCCCAGCGGCCGATGAAGCAACTGCGCGGCGCGATCGAAGCGGTGTTCAGTTCATGGAACGGCCCACGGGCGATCGCCTACCGGGTGCGGGAACGCATCGCCCACGACCTCGGCACGGCCGTCAACGTGCAGACGATGGTGTTCGGCAACCGCGACGACAACTCCGGCACCGGAGTGGGGTTCACCCGCAATGCCGCGACCGGTGAGAACAAGTCGTACGGCGACTTCCTCATCAACGCTCAGGGCGAGGACGTCGTCGCCGGCATCCGCAACACCGAGGACCTCGACGCGCTGAAGCGGCACTTCCCGAAGATCCACGGCGAGCTGCTCGACATCTTCGCCCGCCTCGAGCGCCACTACCGCGACATGTGCGACACCGAGTTCACGATCGAGCAGGGCAAGCTCTGGATGCTGCAGACCGCGTGTCGGCAAGCGCACCGGCGCCGCCGCGCTGAAGATGGCCGTCGACATGACGAAGGGCACGGGCAAGGCCAAGGATCGATGGAAGATCTCCCGCAACGAAGCCCTGCTGCGGATCAGTGCCGACAACCTCGACCAGGTGCTGCATCCCGCACTTCGCGGAGAAGGGCACCAGCATCGCCAAGGGACTCGGCGCATCACCGGGCGCCGCCGTCGGCCGCGTGTACTTCACCGCCAACGACGCAGAGGCAGCCGCCAGCCGCGGCGAGCCGGTGATCCTCGTCCGCAGCGAGACCAGCCCCGAGGATGTCCATGGGATGATGGTCGCCGAGGGCATCCTCACGGTCGCGGTGGGCTCGTCAGCCACGCTGCCGTCGTCGCCCGCGGATGGGGCACGCCTGCGGTCGTCGGTGCCGAGTCGGATCTCCATCTCCGGCAAGTCCTTCACCGCCAGCGGCATCATCAGTGAAGGAGGGCGACACCATCTCCGATCGACGGCACGTCGGGCGAGGTGATGGTCGGTGAGCTCGAACTCGCCGCCGCCGACCCGCCGGCCGAGTTCCACACGATCCTCGGCTGGGCCGACAAGCAAGCGCCGCAACAAGCTCGGCGTTCGGGCCAACGCCGACACCGGCAAGGATGCCGATGAGGCACGTTCGCGCGGTGCCGAGGGCATCGGCCTGTGTCGCACCGAGCACATGTTCCTCGCTCCCGACCGCCTGCCGGTGGTGCGCGACATGATCCTCGCCAACACCGCCGCCGAGGAGGCCGCCGCGCTGGACAAGCTGCGCGAGGTCCAGCAAACTGACTTCGAGTCGATCCTCGAGGCGATGGACGGCCTGCCTGTCACCGTGCGGCTCCTCGACCCTCCGCTCCACGAGTTCCTTCCCTCGGTGGAGGAGCTACGCGTCAAGCAGGCGATAGCGGCCTCAGCAGGGCGGAGAAGAAGATGCTCGCTGCGGCCGAGACGCTGGGCCGAGCACAACCCGATGATCGGCACGCGTGGCGTGCGTCTCGGTGTCATCAAACCGGGGCTCTACGCGATGCAGGTGCGGGCATTGCTCGACGCTGCGGCTGTGCTGCGCAAGAAGGGCAAGAACCCGATCGTGGAGATCATGATCCCGCTCACCGTCACCCGCGAAGAGCTCGCCCTCGCCCGTTCGTGGGTTGAGGAGGAGATCGCCGAGGCAGTGAAGGGCATGCGCAACAAGCCGGAGATCACGATCGGCACGATGATCGAGACGCCCCGTGCCGCGCTGCGCGCCGACGAGATCGCCGAGGAGTCCGACTTCTTCAGCTTCGGCACCAACGACCTGACGCAGATGGCGTTCGGATTCAGCCGCGACGACGTCGAGAGCCGGATGATGCCCGCCTATCTCGAGCAGGGCCTGCTCAAGCGGAACCCGTTCGAGACGATCGACAAGACCGGCGTCGGCGAGCTGGTCAAGATCGGGGCCGAGCGTGGCCGTGCCACCAAGCCGAAGCTCAAGCTCGGCGTCTGTGGTGAGCACGGCGGCGATCCGGAGAGCATCGTCCTGTTCTACGACGCTGGACTTGACTACGTGAGCTGCTCACCGTTCCGCGTGCCGATCGCCCGTCTCGCCGCGGCGCAGGCGATCATCGGCGACTCCGGTTACGCGACGAAGTGACAGCACCTGACGGGCCGAGACGCCCGATAAACGAACACGGTGATCCCGACGCTGCGATCGCTGCCGAGAGCGGCGCCGGCAACTTCGTCGATCTCAACGTCCAGCTCTGGCAGTGGCTCGCTCTGCTCGGGATGTTCGTCGTCCTCCTGCTCGTCGATCTGCTCGTCGTCCACCGGAGGCGCACGAGATCAAGACCAAAGAGGCGGCGATCGAATCCGCGGTGTGGATCACGATCGGCTGTCGTTCTCGTTGGTGGTGCTGTGGTGGTTCGGCGGGTCAGGCGACCACCGAGTACCTGTCGGGCTACCTGATCGAGAAGAGCCTCAGCATCGACAACGTGTTTGTGTGGGCGCTGATCATGAGCTACTTCAAGGTGCCGTCGCGCTACCAGCATCGGGTGTTGTTCTGGGGCATCTTCGGCGCGCTGGTGATGCGGGCGATCTTCATCTTCGCCGGCATCGCCCTGATCGAACGGTTCGACTGGGTGCTCTACGTCTTCGGTGCCTTCCTGCTGTTCACTTCCGATCCGCATGGTCGTCTCCGACGACGAGCCATCGATCCCGGAACAGCAAGTTCCTCGCGCTCGTCCACCGGGTCGTGCCGAGCACCGACGAGCTCGACGGCCCCCACCTGTTCACCCGGATCAACGGGAGGCGGCTGGCGACCCCGCTGTTCGCCGTGCTGCTGCTCGTGGAGCTCACCGACGTGATCTTCGCCGTCGACAGCGTGCCCGCCGTGCTCGCCGTGAGTCACGAGCAGTTCATCGTGTTCTCGTCGAACGCGTTCGCCATCCTCGGTCTGCGCGCGCTGTACTTCCTGCTCGCCGACCTGCACGCCCGCTTCACCTACCTGCAGCACGGGCTGGCCATCATCCTCGGCTTCGTCGGCGTGAAGATGATCATCCACGACTGGTACCACATCCCCACCGGGGTCTCGCTGCTCGTCATCGGTCTGATCCTCGCCGCATCGATCGGGTTCTCGTTGAAGTCGACGTCCCAATTCGACGAGATCAACATTCACCTGGACGACGATCGCGGCCCGCAGGACGACTCGACGCCGCTGCGCCCGGCGGCGAGGCGAACGTTCCGGACGCACCGTCCGGGACCTCACCGAGTCGCCGCCGGTCGACCGCTGATCGCCGATGGCGATCGAGGACGCCGACATCGAGCGCATCCGCGAGACGGTGTCGATCGTCGACGTCGTCCAGCAGCACGTCGCCCTGCGCAAGTCCGGTCGCAACTGGGTGGGCCTGTGCCCGTTCCACGCAGAGAAGACGCCCTCGTTCAACGTCCGCGAGGAGACGGGCCGCTACAAGTGCTTCGGCTGTGACGTTTCGGGCGACGTGTTCACGTTCGTGCAGCAGATCGACCACGTCGACTTCGTCGGCGCCGTCGAAACGCTCGCCGGCCAGGGCAGGATCACGTCACCTACACGACGACCGGTCAGACCAAGCAACGGGCCCGCCGCAAGCGGCTCGTCGAGGCGATGGCCACGGCCGTCGAGTGGTACCACCAGCGACTGCTGACCGACCCCGCCGCTCGACCGGCGCGCGACTACCTGCGCAGCCGAGGGCTGCACGGCGACGTCGCCCGCACGTTCAAGCTCGGCTGGGCGCCGGACGACTGGGACCCGCTGAGCCGCGAGGCGGGCATCGACGCCGAGGCGCTGCGGGCGACCGGGCTGGCGTTCACCAATCGCCGCAACCGCCTGCAGGACTCGTTCCGGGCGCGCGTGCTGTTCCCGATCTTCTCCGACAATGGCGATGCGCTGGCCCTCGGCGGGCGGATGCTGCCGGGATCGCAAGATCCGGCGAAGTACAAGAACTCGCCGGAGACGGAGATCTACACCAAGTCGCGCACGCTGTACGGCCTGAACTGGGCGAAGGCAGAGATCTCGCGAACGAACCAGGTGGTCGTCTGCGAGGGCTACACCGACGTGATCGGCTGCTTCCGCGCCGGTGTGCAGCGCGCGGTGGCAACCTGCGGCACGGCGTTCACGGAGGAGCACGTGCGCCTGATCAAGCGCTACGCCAGCCGGGTCGTGCTCGCCTTCGATGCCGACAGCGCCGGCCAGGGCGCCGCCGAACGGTTCTACGAGTGGGAGCAGAAGTACGAGATCGAGGTTGCCGTCGCCCAGCTCCCCGACGGCGCGGACCCCGGCGATCTCGCCCAACGAGATCCGGCGGCGTTGGCGGCCGCCGTCGACAACGCCCAGCCGTTCCTGGGCTTCCGCGTCCACCGCGTGCTCGCCGGCGGCGGCGAGCACACCGGAGGCCCGCGCCCGGCTGGCCGAGCATGCACTATCGTGTCATCAACGAGCATCCCGACGTCAACGTGCGCAAGCTCTATGCCGGGCAGGTGGCCAGCCAGGTGGGCTTCCCGGTTGCCGATCTGATCGCCCAGGCCGAGCGGCGCAGCGCGGCGACCGACGGTCGCCGTCACGACCGGCCTCCGGCGGCGCAGCACGCCTGGAGAACGCCGAGTTCGCCGCGCTCACCTGCTCGTCACTCGACTGGAACTCGATCGCCGAATGGCTGATCGAAGAGCTGTTCGTCGACGAAGCGAACCGCCGCGCCTTCCTCGCCCTTGCCGACGCAGAGGGCAATCTCAACTTCCGCCCTCGAGCACAGCGATCCCGACGCGCGGGAGGTTCTCGAGCGGGCGGCCGTCGCCGATCTCGAGGTCGATGCCGGTACCGAGGCGAGGAACCTGATCGCCTCGGCGGTCCGGCGGCGATTAGCGTCTAGCAGCCCGCACGAATCGACCCGGAGCTGATTCGGAGCAATCGTGACGCACGGCTCAGGCTCGAAGGAGCTTTTCGATCCCGATCGGGGCTTCGAGGCGGCCGAGTGGTTGCTAGGTTGGCTACAGCACAGTACGGAGGGCATCGCTGGTGGGGGGATCTGACCACACAGAATCAACTTGAACGAGGAACGACTGGCTCCGGCGCCGTCGCGCCCCGCCCGCCAGCGGTCCCGCTTCCCGAGATCGATGAGCGCGAGTGGTCCGAACTGGTGCGCAAGGGCCGGGCCAGATGGCGTTGTCGACGCCGACGAGGTCACCCGCGTGCTGCGCAACGTCGAGCTGACCGGCGACTGCATCACCACCGTGCAATCCTCGCTCGCCGCCGAGGGCATCGACGTCGACGAGTCCATCGACGAAACCGACGACGCCACCTGCCGAGATGACCCGCCGCGAGCTGCTCGCCGAGCATCGACGAAGATGCGACGAGAAGCTGCTGTCGAGGCGCAAGCGGCGACGTCCGAAGCGAGCTGCCCCGCGGCGACGCCTCGACGTCCGACGGCGTGCGCATGTACCTCCGTGAAATCGGCCAGGTCGACCTGCTCTCCGCGGAGGACGAGCGCCGGCTGGCCCAGCTCATCGAGCGCGGCCACCAGGCTGCGGAGCGCATCGACGCGGGTCAGATCACCGAGCCCGAGATGCGCCACCTCATCCGCGACGTGCAACGCGGCCAGCGGGCCAAGAGCGAGCTCACCCAGGCCAACCTGCGGCTGGTGGTGAGCATCGCCAAGCGATACTCGGGCCGCGGCATGCAGCTGCTCGACCTCATCCAGGAGGGCAACCTCGGTCTGATGCGGGCCGTCGACAAGTTCGACCACACGAAGGGCTTCAAGTTCTCCACCTATGCCACGTGGTGGATCCGCCAGGCGATCACCCGCTCGATCGCCGACCAGTCGCGCACCATCCGCATCCCGGTGCACATGGTCGAGCACATGAACCGGGTCACCCGGGCGAAGCGTCAGCTCCACCAGGAGCTCGAGCGCGAGCCGAGCGTCGACGAGCTCGCCGCCCATCTGCGCATGGAGCCCGAGCGCGTGCGTGATCTGCTGCGCATCTCGCTCGACCCGCTGTCGCTCGATTCGCCCGTCGGCGACGAGGACGAGTCCAACCTCGGCGACTTCATCGAGGATGAGTCGGCCGACGAGCCGTCCGACGCCGCCACCCGGGCGATGCTCGCCCAGGCGGTCGAGGAGGTCCTCGGTGAGCTGGGCGAGCGTGAGCAGGAGATCGTCCGGATGCGGTTCGGGCTCGACGGCAATCGGTCGCAGACGCTCGAAGAGGTCGGCAAGGCGTTCGGCGTCACCCGCGAGCGGATCCGCCAGATCGAGGTGAAGACGCTGGCCAAGCTGCGCCAACCGGTGCGAGCCCAGCGTCTGCGCGAGTTCCTCGAGATGGAGTAGCCGACCCACGATCTGGTCACGATCCGTTCCGTCGCCGATCTGGTCACGATTCGTTGCATACGCCGATCTGGTCACGTTCCGTTGCGGATACCGCAACAAGTCGTGACCAGATCGAACCGTGCGACCGGCGTGGGCGACGCACCGCTGATTGGTAACGTGGTCCAGCCGATCCGGGGTAGCTCAGCTGGCAGAGCAACTGACTGTTAATCAGTGGGTCGTGGGTTCGAGCCCCACCCCCGGAGCTAGCAGGTGTTTCGTGCAGATTCTGCGAACCACACCGTTGAAACAGAGGATAACCGAGTAAGGTCACGGTATGGATCTGCTCGGATCGTGGGCGCGATCCCTCCGTGCCGCCAACCGTTCACCTCGAACGATCGAGGCGTACCTGGCTGACGCCGAACTCTTCGCCGGCCACATCGACGGTGCCGACGTCCTCAACGCCCGCTCGATCCGACGTCGAAGCATTCCTCGCCATCCGAGTACGACAAGGGACTGAGTGACGCAACCGTCGCCAGGCGTTACCGGTCGCTGCGGCAGTTCTTCCGATGGGCCGAGGACGAGGGCGAGATCGACGGTCAACCCGATGGCGAAGATGCGCCCGCCGAAGGTCGCCGAGGTGCCGCCCCCCATCATTCGCGACGACCACTTCACGAAGCTGATCGAAGCCTGCCGCGGCGAGCGTGTGAACGGCGAGCCACGACGCACGCGTCACAACAAGGCCACCGCCAACAAAGGCCGGGACTTCGACTTCGAGGCCCGCCGCGACGAGGCGATGCTCCGACTGCTGTGGACGACCGGGATACGAGCGGGGGAGCCGATCGGCATGACCACCGACATGATCGACCTCAACGCTGCCGTCTTCACCGTCGTCGGCAAGGGCAACCGTGCCCGCATCGTCGCCCTCATGCCCGACGCTGCAGACGCCGTTGATCGTTATCTCCGCGTCTCGCAGGAAGCACCCCGCGGCGAAGTCGCCCCAACTATGGCTCGGCCGCAAGGGACCGATGACCGACTCCGGGCTCCGCCAGCTCCTCGAGCGACGGAGCATCGACGCCGGACTCGACCCGATCAACCCTCATCGCTTCAGGCATACCTTTGCCCACCGCGGCGAGTCTCGCGGGATGGCCGATGACGCCCTCATGCAAGTCGCTGGTTGGCGCTCGTCGCAGATGGTTCAGCGGTACGGCGCCGTCCGCCGCCGTGGAGCGTGCCCGTGAGCAGCACCCCGTAAGTTGTTCGGAGAGGAGTATCAGCGATGTGACCGTGCATTGCTGGTGCGGAGGTCCTGTCTGCGGTGGCAGCGGCGGGTCGAAGGTCGCCGACGACGTCGGCCCGCTCGTCAGGGGGTCGAACGCCGGCGGCGAGACGTGAGTCCATCGAAAATGTGGCGTGGCGCTCGATCGGGCTGCGAGGCGACGCTGCCGCCGAGGTGGTCGACAAGATGCTCGTCGCCTAGACCTGGTGACGTGATCAAAACCAAGACCGGCCAAGAGGTTCGCCTGACGGAACGTGGTTCGATCGAGGTCCGCAAGGTAGGACTAGCGGCTACGCCCACCAGGACGAATGCGTACCATGCCACCACACGCAAGGTGATGACCGATGGCGGGTGAACTCTCCGGTCGGCGGACCAGCACGCCGGGATCTTCGATCAGCGGGCTGATGCGGTCGTGTGGGACGATGCTGCGGGCAGGCGCCGCCGCGGGAGTCGAGCGTCGCCTGCGGCGTTGGCGAGTGTCCGCGCTTGTCGAAATCGAGCAGCGTGCGCAGGCGGCGGCGGGTCGGCGTGCGCGTGGAGGAATAGGTGTTCGAGTCCGGCCAAAGTACCAATAAGCCGAGTCTCGTCGGAATATCGGTTACCACCGGTAGGTTACATCGGTCGTGTCCACAGTCCGTGGACACGAACCCAGCGGGCAAGCTTCGTCGCCGACGCCATCGCGGGCGACGATCGGCGTCCGCATGGTTGAGACACGGCCTCCCATGAAAACCTGATCGAGTGCGCGTCCGGCCACCAGAGTCGGCCGACGACGATCTCCCAACAAACAAAGGAAGAAACGCAGTGTCAAGCTCAACCACCCTGCGTCGGAGTCGGATCGTGCGATCCCTCGTGGGCGCCATCACCCTGGGCCTCGCCCTCCTCGGCATCACCGCCGTGCAGTCCGAAGGCGCCGTCGAGGCGGCGCCCGCCTGCGTCAGCCGCCAAGAACTTAAGCGTGTCCGCACCGGCCGCTATTAGGGCCACACTCCCGCCGAGGTGCAGCGCATCACCGGTGTTAAAGGGTCCGTCTACTACCAGGGCGGCGAGTGGGTGAACCGTGAGCACCGTGGTGGTGGCGATGGCTTGGTGTCGATCACCTTCCGCAACCGCCATGCCGTCGACAAGATGGCGCTGTGGTACTGATGCGCCGCATCATCGCATTGGCTATCGCCGACGCGGCGGTGCGTCAGCGTGAACGACCCGTCCGCCCCGTCCGGGGTGGGGAGGAGCTCGATGCCCTGCTGAATGGCTTCCGCCCACCGACGAGGAAGTGCTGGTGCAGCGGGGACTTGCGATCAATCTCCAACGACTGTCGAACGAGCTCTGGCAGGTCTGCGATGCTCTGCTCGAGATGCTCGAGTCGTTTGTTCATACGCCTAAGCGCGGGCGAAAGTCCTTCGAGCCGACGATGCTCGGCGGCTGGACTCTAGTGAGCTTCGGATTGGTTGGCGTTCCTTGGGTATCCGCGTGGAAGGAATCCTCGCAAGCCTGTGATCGCTGTATTTGAATTCGGGTACCTCAGGACCCGATCCCTTCCGGTGAACGCAATAGACGCCCCAGTTCTCACGCCAGCCACCAAATACATCCAGGGGCACGGAATCCGTCCCGGTTTCCCGTTCGCCCATCAGATTCTGTCGCCTCCGGCTCAGGTCGTAACCCTTCTCCAGCAACTGCAGGTCTCTGAAGAGGAACTCAAGACATTCTGGTGAGAATCGCCAGTAGTCGATCGGCGTCGGTATGGTTTCGCCACGACCAAACGGGTCCAGTTGACGGCGATCCCACCAGGCTTGAGTATCCGCGCGATTCTCGGCTGCAGCGAGCCATGGTCGATCGAGGTGTTCGAAGACTCCGTGGACGAGATAACCAGATCGAACGACTCATCCGCGACTTCTTGCGACAGTCGGTGATGTCAGCGACGATTGTGCCCGGAATGTCCCGAGCTTCGATGTTGAGATCGACGTATCGGAAGCGAGGCTCTGGCAGCAGACTCACGGCATTCGACTCAGCAGATGACCTCCGATTTCCAAGACATCACCTGACAGGTCGAGCTCCTGCACATAGTGCGCAAGGATCGCCTCTGTCATCTTGTTCACGAAGTTCTCCCGTCTGGCCGAGCGTGGAACTGGGCGATAGGCGCCGGGTAGCCTACCGTGTAGGTCGTATACGCGGCGGCGTCTCACCGATTGGTCGGGCGTCCGGGAGAAATCGTGGGTCGTTGTCTTCCGCGTCGAGCGGGAATGAACGACGCATCGATTTGCTCGCGCCCCGGTAGCGGCGCTGCCACTCGCCCTCAGCCACGACGCTGGAGCGCTCGACCACCCACCGGGACCCGGCGCAAGTGCGGGTGCGGTTCACCGACGGTGCGACCACCGGGCGGACGTCCATCCATTGGCACATCGAGTGCTGGAAAGAGCTCGAGTTGGACTACTGGGAACGATCGGGAAGTGGTCACCACCCACTGCCCAAGTCCGTCACCTGGGACCCGCCGTCCTGGATCGACTGCTGCGAAGTGGACGCCAACGCCTCCCACTCCCGGTCGGGCACGCTGCGCATCGTGGAGCAGGCTCGGTACCGAGTAAACAACGGGATGCCCTCTGGCACCCGAGGCCGCTGTTTGGCCATCTTGTCCATTCTGCTGGCCCTTGCACGCGCCACCGGCGCCCAGGCCAAGCCTTGCGTCAACGGCCTGCGCACGGCGGTCAGGGTCGAGGCGATGAGCGGCGAACCGGAACCGAGCCAGGAGATAGTCCTGGCCGAGGCATGGGCGCGACAGACCGCTCCGCCACGTGCTCCGAACGCTTCGGGGCTTGGCGGCAGAAGCGCAACGCTCTGGCGGCGATCACGGCGGGAACGGCGATGGGTTTCCGGTTCTACACGACGGCACCGTCGAGGGTGGAGGATCCGAACCCCCGCAGCGCTGGTGCTCGATCTAGCTACTTCGATGCCCGCCACCGCAACAGTCTCGCCGGGCGCAGCCTCGCGGCCGGGCTCACGATGGGCCTCTCGCTTGCGGCCAGCCAGCATGCCGGGCAGATCGTGGTCAATATCGTCACCACCAAGTGGACGGCGAACGGCTCCACGCCCTCGCCCTCCAAGCGAAGGCTCACAACGAAACGAACGTGTGATGAAAGCGAGCAACAGCCTGGCCCTCATCGCGAGCGTCGTGGCGATCACCGCCCTGGTGGGTGCCTGCGGGGGAGCTACGACTCCGAGCGGCCGACCGCCGATCCCACCACTGTCCTCGCTGCCCACGCTTGTGAGCGGTTCGATGAGGATTTCGACCCGCAGGGGGCAGGCGTGTCCACCGACGGCGACGAGTACGCCGCTTACAAGGACCTCATTATCGCCGACACGCTGGATTGGGTCGAGGACAGCTACGACCTCGGCATCGACCGAGAGCAGCTGGAGAAGATGTTCCAGGACGTCTGTGACCGGGTGCTCTGAGGTTCTCCGACCACAGCGCAGTAGTGTCCCGCCGGCGTGGGGAAGATGGACACGACGCTCGCCGCGGTGCTGCTGGCTGCTCGTCGGACCCGAGCGTCGAGGACCGCATCCGTGGCTCCTGGCTGGAGACGAACCAGGAAAACAAGAACAACTTCTGCACCTGCCGCGCCGGCCCGGGTGACGAGGCTGACGAGCTCCCGACGGCACAGTTGGCGCGGTTCGATGGCGAGGCGACCGCACAGCAGGTGGCAGCGTTCCTCGTCGACCACTGCAGGGCGCGTGACGAGTGATCATCAGGTGACCGCACGCTACTGGCAGAACGAGCTCCGAGCCGCGGCTTGACGTTGCGGAGGTGACGATGGCCGCTTCCTGCTCCAAGCATCGGTCGGACCGACCCATGCTCCACAGTTGCCGCCTCCACCGCCGCCGCGGCCGCCAGTGGCACCGGGCTGTGACAGCACCTATCCAGACGAGACGTCTGCATCCCATCGGCGCGACCCGACTCGACTGCGGGGACCGCCGACCGGTGCCTCACCGTCCCTCCACCGGACCCACACGGCTACGATGGAACCTCGATGGCGTTGCGTGACTCCCGCCCACGATCTCGACCTCGATCAGTTCGCCCTCGTCCGCACCGACCGCCTCGTACACCTCGCCCGGTGGCGATCTTCTCATCAGCAGCTCGCTCGTGGTTCGCTGCGACTCGAATCAGAAAGCTCACGATGACCGTCTTCCTCCCGCTTCTATTACTGTACTCAGCCTCGCCAACGTGCAACGGACCACGACATCAAGGTGGATGAATTGCGCGCCCGTCGAGGGTCGGGGCTTTCGAGATCTATCGCCAAGTTTGGCGCCGTATGCGTCGGACAGCGCCGCCAGAGCATCTGCAATACTTGGGATTGATGGCCGGCGGCTGGAACGAGCGGGGGCGGCCTCGTCAGGGTGAGCGTTGCCCGCGCTCGTCTGTATGGCCTCGCGTTTGCTGCGACAAGGTAGTCGGCGGCGATGAGTGGATCTTCCTCCTCCCGATCCTTCTGCACCTCGCAGCCAGGGCGCGACAGACCCCGTGGCGACGATTTCGTTCACAGCCATGCTGGAAGCGGTATACGGCCTACGGTGGAGCAACAGTCGTCGCCGCCCGTGACCGTGGCCACCATGCTCGTGCGCACACTGGTCGACACGATCGGCTTCGGATGCCGCGGCCTGGCCGGCGCCGCCGGTTTCAGAGGCCGGCGAACGGCCCGCACTTGTGGGGGAGGATCCACACATGCACCATCGGCGCGCTCGAATTGCACAGTGACCGTTCCAGCTGGGCACTTCTCGGTGTCCTTGTCGGGGTGCGCGGCGAGCCGCCCGTTGGCGAAGCACAAGTTGGGGTGCACGTGGTAATCCGCCAGCGGGCCAAGGATCGAGTTGAGCTTCTCGGAGCCGAGTTCGTATCCGGGCTCGGCGATGAACGTCGCCGCGGCCAGCGTGCGCTCCTTGCCTTCTGCCCAGTAGAAGAGCGATTCAGCAGCGCTTCGATCGAGCATCTTGCCGTCGGCCAAGTACGACGGCTTAAGCAGATGCTCCCCGTTGGTCACGTTGTTCTTGATCGAGACATAGCCGGCATCGAGCGCATTCTGGTAGTCGGCGTACCTCGGCAGGTCGCGGAACGTGTCAGCGATGAGGGCGACGCCGACGCCTCCTGCTTCTGGGTGACTCCCTCTACAACGCTCAGATCAATCGGCTGCTTCGGGTCCACGAGCGCGGCCACGTCGTGCCGTGGTCGTGCCCTCCGGCCGCCTCGTCGCCGTGGTCGTGCCCGGCGGCACTGTGCGAATGCGAGTGCGGATCGGTGGCACTGAGGACGAGCGCCGGTACCGTAGCGCGCTGGCGAGCAGCGCGGGAGGGCGAGCGACAGTGCCCTCAACGGGAGTGTGCGCGGCGCGGCGAAGCGCGGCCACGGAGAACAGGGCGGCGGCGAACCCGAGACCGGCGCAGACGGCGTCGGTGAACCCGACCATCTCCTTCTCCTCGAGACCGTCGATGAACGAGATGCCAGTGATCCGGCTGGTGAGCCAGGCGCCGAACACCGCCGCGTTGCCGATGGCGCCGACGGCCGCCAGTAGCCGCGACGGCCGCCACAAGGCGACAAGGCCCCACCCGGCTTGGAAGATGGCGGTGGCGACGAACAGCACCGCCAACTGCTCGTGATCGGTGTGCGAACCGACGACGGCTGCGTGCACGAAACCGGCACCGATGGACGCCGCCGCAGCCGCAGCGAGCGCCGGTCGTTGCAGTGTCGCTGCTTGTGCTGTCTCCACACCCATGATTTTGCCACCATATTTCGAGGGTGTCGCTATCCATGATTCTCCCCGACCCCATTTCGAGGGTGTCACGGACACAGTGCCGCCATCAACTACGGCAACGGGTTCGGCTGGTGATCCCCACCACCGCCCCCACCCCCGCCTCCGCCGCCGCCCGCTGTGCCTCCGCCACCGTCGAACTGCGACCCGTCCTATCCGACGGTGTGCATCCCGCCGCCGCCCGATCTCGACTGCGGCGACATCCCGTACGAGGATTTCGTGGTACTCCCGCCCGATCCGCACGGCTTCGACGGTGGGGGTGACGGCGTTGGATGCGAGAGCTAGGACGACGTCACCAGCCGCAACCGTTCACAACCTCGAGTGGCGCCGATCTCGATCCGGGGATCGTGGACGCGGGCCGACGCCTCTGCTCAAGCCCCCTATGCTCCTTCGAGCGATCGAAGCCAGGCGATCCGTTGCTCGATCGGTGGGTGCGATCCCATCCAACGGCCCAGATACCTGGCTCGCGCTGTGCTCCAAGGTCTGCTCGATGCACAGCTCTCGGGCGAGCGCGTTCACGTGGCGTTGAGTGCCGTCGGTGGCGAGTGACCTTTTCCAGGCGCGTCGAAGCCCGCCCGGATCGCGTGGTGTACTAGACGGCGACGGCGGGATCGAGACAAAGATGTTCGCGGTCGGCGATGCGCCCGTCTCGGTGGCAGTTGAGGATTTCACGGTGATACCAAACTGGACGTGGCAGTCGTCAATCTCCTTTCAGGCGTGTCCATATCGCTAGGCGATGGCACAGGCGACTTCGAGGCAGCGACGATTGGCTG
>CAWHLC010000010.1:0-599175 GCA_963830025.1 uncultured Acidimicrobiia bacterium | reverse complement strand
GCGCTCACGATTGTTGCGATCACAATGTGTCGCTACCGTCCCTGGTCACTACCAGTCGACAAGCAATCTCCTTCGCGTTTGCAAAAGGGAAGACGTCGGCGCCGGCGCCGAGGCACCACCGCAAAGTCTCCAGCTGGCGACCACTTGCGAGGGCGGAGAATTTCAAGCCGGCTTTGCCGCGAGTTGGCTCCTTTCACCGCAAGGTGCGTCCCACTGATTGTGAGTCAGTGGGACGCTGGGCGGGCCGAGGCGGTCTTCGCTACCTCGTCGCGGCTGTCGGTCTCCTTTGCCACACGCTTGTCGTCAGTGCTGCACCAGGCGAGCGGTGTGCCGCCGTCATCGTGTCAAGCTGCTTGCGGAGTTTGGTGACTATTCCAGCTCGGTTCTCCCACTTGATCTCGTTCACCAACTGGCCCTCTTTGGAGTACAACTCCTCCTCGCCCGTCACATACCGCACGTACCACCAGTTGCGGGACACCAGACCCTGATAGCAGTTGGCGTCGTAGCGCTCGATCGGGATCTTGCGACTGACCACCGTCGACGGGTTGGCCATCGCCGTCTGCAATGCGATGCCGTCCGTCACCCGTCCGGCAGTGGCGCCCGCCGCCGAGACGATCGTGGGAGCGATGTCGACGTTGGACGCTGCCGTGTCGACAACCTGTCCGGGAGGGAAACCTGGCCCGGAGAACATCATTGGGACATGCACGGACTCACGGTAGGGGACCCGCTTGTCGCCGGGGATGCGGTGCTCGCCGTGCATGAACCCGTTGTCGCTCACGAACACGAGGATGGTGTGGTCGAGCTCGCCCTTGATGCGGAGCGTCTCGATGGTGCGCACGATGAGATCATCGACGGACATCAAGGACTCCATCTCGCGGCGCCAGCGTGTCTCGATGCTGGCGATCTGGCGGTTGGTGAGCATTGACCTTGACCGCACGTAGTTTGGTTTGTCGCTCACGTCGGCCTCGTTGAACCCTGGTCCGGCGTGGCATGGGCACACCCTCGTAGGCGCCGATGTACCGATCGGCGGGGACCGGCGGAGCGTTCCTGACCGTCACGTGCGGCGCCGTAACGCCAACCGTGAGGAAGAACGGGGCGCCCGATGCGGACATCTCGCCGATGGTCGCCACGGTACGATTGGCGAGAACGTCGGTGAGATACGCGCCCTTCTCGGCCGGGTAGTTGATGATGACGCCGTTGTCGTTGATGGTGAACCCGTGGTACGGGAGGGCTGACCCGTAGATGCCCTGCCAGTCGGTGTACCCCGGCGGGATCTCCCCGAGCGGGAGCCCGTTGAGGTACTTGCCGATGTACCCCGTGCGGTACCCGGCTTCCCGCATCCAGACAGGCAATGTGTTCGTGTTGTCGAGCTTGGTGTACCCGCCGTAGGGCGGCGTGAGCGTCCACACCCCGTGGTGCATGGCGTACTGGCCGGTGATCATCGTCGCTCTCGAGGGGCAACACCACGGAAGGTTCACGAACGTGTTGCGGAAGGTGGTGCCATGGGAGGCGAACCACTCCATCGTGCGGGGCATCGCTTTGCGTTGCTGCCATGTCTGGTCGTCGGTGATGACCATGACGACGTTGGGCTGCACGACGGGGCCACCGAGCGTGAGACCGTCATCGGCGGACGATGGCTGGAAGGTCATGACTGCCAGGAGCGACGTGGCGGAGATGAAGGCGAAGATGCGGTTGCGGAGATGCACGGCTCCATCGTCCGGAGCGCCACCGACTCCTTGAATCTCCGGCGACTGGAGAATTCCATAGCCGGCGGGCTAGCGGTCCCTGTCCGATTGGAGAGCGTCAAGCCGGCGCTAGCGGGTCGCCCAGGGGGTTGCCATCCGGACAGCTCGACCTTCCCGGACGGTGAATGGTGAAGTCACCTGCTAGGGATGCAGACAGGGTCGGCGGCGAGTGCACGCTGGCAGTGTGAAATTGGAACTCGTCGATGTGCCGGCAACGACGCGTTTCGACTCGTCTCGTCATGGGCACCTGGCAACATGGGGCCCAAGACGGGAGGTTTCGCCGTGGAGGGTCACCTCGAGGTGTGGACGGCTTCGGGTCGGACGCTGCTGCCGCTCGGCTCGGTTCGTTGCACCGTCGGCAGTTCGGCCGCAGAGCGATCTGGTGGTCGACGACCCTTCGGTGTCCCGTACGCACGCGTTGTTGGAGCAGCTCGGCGGCGCCTGGTTCGTCGAGGATCTCGGTTCGCGCAACGGCACGTATGTGAACGGGCAGCGGATCACGGGTCGGCGAGCGGTGCGGCCGGGCGATGAGATCCGTCTCGGACGGGCGCGGCTCGTGCTGCCGCGGCTGTCCGTCGGGAGTCGGCACCGCCACGGCGTTCGATCGACGAGCCGCCGGTGCTGACGCCGCCGAGAGCGCGATGTGCTGGTCGCGCTGTGCCAGCCTCTGCTGGCTGGCGATCCGTTCACCGAGCCGGCCTCGATCCGTGAGATCGCGAGCGGTTGGTCGTGTCGGACGCGGCGGTCAAGCAGCACCTGGCCAACCTCTACGACAAGTTCGGCCTCGTCGATGGTGACCGGCGTCGGGTCCGGTTGGCCAACGCCGCCCTGTTCGCCGGGGCGGTCAGTCTGGGCGATCTCCAGCGCGGAGGGCTGACATGGCCGATGTCGACGGGCGCTGCTCCACGGCCGCTACGAGGTGCATCGCGGCCGTCGGTCGTGGGGGCGAGGGCACGCTGGTTCGCGCCGTGGACCGCCGTCACGGCCGTGACGTGGCGCTCAAGATGCGGAGGGTCACGTCGGAGCCGCGGGAGGCGGAGCGTTTGCTGACCGAGGCGCGGACGCTGCTGTCGCTTCATCCCCATCCGGGCCTCCCGCTCGCCCGCGACGACTTCTTCGAGGGGGATCACCACGTCTTGGTGATGGATTGGGTTGAAGGCGTCGACCTCGGCGAGATCCTTGCCCTGCATGGCCGACCCGGACTGCCTCCAACAACGGTTCTGCGCTGGCTCGCCCCGGTCGCCGAGGCACTCACCTACTTGCACTCGACGGACCCGCCGATCGTGCACGGTGATGTGAAGCCCGCAAACCTCGTGCTCACGCCGACCGGAAACATCGTGCTCGTCGACTTCGGCGTGTCGTCGACTCGTGGGCTGCGAACGCGTGCCGGTACGCCTGGCTATCGGGCTCCTGAGGTCGCCGCGGGAGAATTGCCGACCCGTGCAGCGGACGTGTTCGGCTTGGCAGCGACTGCGTTCGCTCTGCTGTCGGGCGGACCGCTGACCGGCATCCTCCCTTCGTGGAATGACATCGACCGTGAGAGGGCGGCGAATCTCGAGCGCGCCCTGCGCCACGGCGTCACCACCAACCCTGCACACAGGACGGCGACGCCAGGCGAGTTGGTCGAGGAGCTCCGCGCCGGCTGGGACTCGGGGACGGCACCCACCGGTGTCGTTACTCTCCTGGCAACCGACGTCGTCTCCTCGTCGCGCCTCTGGTTGGACCTACCAGATGCAGCTCTCGGCCTGTTGGCCGAACATCTGCTCAAGGTGGACCGAGCCGTCGAACGCCATGGGGGCCGGCGCATCGGTGATGCGCTCGTAGGCGACGCGACTCTTTCGGTGTTTCATCGTGCTGGCGATGCCGTGCTCGCCGGCATCGACTTGCAACGCGGCCTTGCCGATGGTCGAGTGCAGATCCACTGTGCGGCGCACACGGGTGAAGCCTTCACGGGCGACGGCGGCTATGCCGGCGCAACGCTCAGTCGCGTCGTGCGGATCCGGGCGTTGGCGGATGCCGGTCAGGTGCTGGCCTCGGCCACCACCGCGCGCCTGGCGGCAGGCGACCTTTCCTCCGAGGTTCGCTTCATCGATCTGGGAGGGCACCGGCTCGCCGGGTTCGACGATCCGGAGGAAATCGTCGCCGTGGCGGCCGAGGGTCTCGTCGTTCCTCCCGACCCATCGCTCCCTCCATATCCCGGCTTGGCAGCTTTCCAGCCCGCCGACCGGGAGCTGTTCTTCGGGCGAGAGGAGGTCATCGAGCAGCTCATCGGGCTGCTCGCGCCCGGTCGCGTCGTAGCGCTGGTTGGGGCGTCCGGCAGCGGCAAGTCCTCCCTGCTGCGCGCGGGCGTTCTACCGCGCCTCGGCGTCGCCACCCTCATCACACCCTCCGAAGAGCCCACAGCTGCGCCCACCGTCGCTGGAAGTGGGCCGCTCGTCGTCGATCAACTCGAAGAGCTCTTCGTTCTCTGCGAGGACCTCAGTGAGCGCGCCGCCTTTCTCGAGCGGTCGGTCACTCACGCCGGCGGGTGTCTGGTCACCATTCGCGCCGACTTCTACGGGCATCTCGCTGACTATCCAGCTGTTGCGGCGTCGGTTGCGGCGCATCACGTTCTGCTCGGTCCACTGACCGATGACCAACTCCGTCGAGCGATCGAGGCGCCCGCAGCCATGCGCGGCCTGGCGCTCGAGCCGGGACTCGTTGATGTCCTACTCGGCGACGCCCGGGCCGAGCCGGGAGCCCTCCCCCTGGTGGCGCACGCCCTCAGCGAAACCTGGCGACGCCGCGACGGCAGGACACTCACCGTCGCTGGCTACCGCGATGCGGGCGGCGTCCGCGGAGCGCTCACACAGACCGCGGAGCAGCTCTTCGCCGACCTCGACAAAGGCGACCGCGACCTTCTCAGAACTCTCTTGCTGCGCATGGTCGAACCCGGCGAGGGCGTCGCCGACACGAGACGCCGTGTCGCACGCGACGAGCTGAGATCGCTTGCCGCAACCGGCAAGGTCGACGCCGTGCTCGAACGGCTGGCCGCTGCCAGGCTCATCTCACTCGAGCGCGCCACGGCCGAACCCGCTCACGAAGCACTGCTGCGCGAATGGCCACGCCTCCGGGACTGGATCGACGACGCGCGACACGGCCTGCGACTTCACCGCAACCTGACAACCGTGGCCCATGAGTGGGAACTCAACGGTCACGAGCCATCAGATCTCTATCGCGGCGTCCGACTGGCACGAGCGCTCGAATGGCGAAGGAGCACAGGCCCGCAGCTGACACCGGCCGAGGAATCGTTCCTCGACGCATCACAAGCGTTGTTCGTGTCCGAACTACGGACAGCGGAGGACAGACTTCGCCAACAGGCACAGATCAACCGCCGACTGCGCCGATCGCTCGTCGGTGTGGTCGTCCTACTCGTAGCTGCACTCACCGCCGGTGTGCTCGCGGTACGACAGAGTCACCGCGCTGCACCGGGCTGCACGACGCGCGTCCGCAGTGACGCTGGCCGCGAACTCGGAGACCGTTCAGAGAACGAATCCCGCACTCGGCCTAGCACTCGCCGCGGAAAGCGCCGCGCTCACCGAACCCCCACTGCGCGATGCGACCACGGCCGTGTTCAAAGCGCTGCCTCGGGTTCGCCAACCGCTCCTGGCAACCGGTGCGGGAACCCCTCACCGCCCACACCGACGGTGCGTTCGCGGTGGCGTTCAGCCCCGACGGCACCCTGCTCGCCACCGCCGGCGGCGATGGCAAGGTGCGGCTGTGGGACCCGACGACCGGCGACCCCGTCGGCGAACCCCTCACCGCCCACACCGACGGTGCGTTCGCGGTGGCGTTCAGCCCCGACGGCACCCTGCTCGCCACCGCCGGCGGCGATGGCAAGGTGCGGCTGTGGGACCCGACGACCGGCGACCCCGTCGGCGAACCCCTCACCGCCCACACCGACGGTGCGTTCGCGGTGGCGTTCAGCCCCGACGGCACCCTGCTCGCCACCGCCGGCGGCGATGGCAAGGTGCGGCTGTGGGACCCGACGACCGGCGACCCGATCGGTCAACCCCTCACTGGCCACAACGGCGACGTTTCCGAACTGGCCTTTGGGCGTGGCGGCAGGCTGCTCGCGTCGGCGGGAGGAGACGGCACTGTGCGCTTGTGGGACCCGACCAGCGCGGATCCCGTCGGCGAGCCCTTCACGAAGCGCAACGGGTCGCTGTCCGCAGTGGCATTCAATCACGATGGCACGCTGCTCGCGTTGGGTGGAGGCAACGGTGTTCGGCTGTCGGATCCCTTGACCAGGCGCACCATCGGTGAGCACCTCCGGTGGGGGCAGACGAGGATCGTGGAGGCGGTGGCGTTCAACCACGACGGCTCCCTGCTCGCCACCGCCCGGGGCGATGGCAAGGTGCAGTTGTGGGACCCGATGACCGGCGACTCCGTCGGCGAAGCCCTTAGTGCCGTCGGCGCGTTCGCGGTGGCGTTCAACGCCGACGGCACTCTGCTCGCCACCGCCGGCCGCGATGGCAAGGTGCGGTTGTGGGACCCCGTGGGCGGCGACCCGGTCGGCCTACGGCTCACCGGCCACGATGGTCCTCTGTCGACCGTTGCGTTCAATCACGACGGCACCACGCTCGCCACCGCCGGCGAGGATGGCACCGTCCGGATGTGGGATCCGACGACCGGCGACCCCGTCGGCGGACCCCTCACCGGCCACGACTCCGGTGTGACTGCGGTGACGTTCAGCTCGGACGGAACCACGCTCGCCTCCGCCGGCGAGGATGGCACCGTCCGGATGTGGGATCCGACGACCGGCGACCCCGTCGGCGGACCCCTCACCGGCCACGACTCCGGTGTGACTGCGGTGACGTTCAGTCCGGACGGAACCACGCTCGCCTCCGCCGGCGAGGATGGCACCGTCCGGATGTGGGATCCGACGACCGGCGACCCCGTCGGCGGACCCCTCACCGGCCACGACTCCGGTGTGACTGCGGTGACGTTCAGTCCGGACGGAACCACGCTCGCCTCCGCCGGCGAGGATGGCACCGTCCGGATGTGGGATCCGACGACCGGTGACCCCGTCGGCGAGCCCCTCATCGGCCACAACGGCGTCGTGTACGAAGTGACGTTCAGTCCGGACGGAACCACGCTCGCCTCCGCGCGGCTGGGATGGCACCGTCCGGATGTGGGATCCGACGACCGGTGACCCCGTCGGCGAGCCCCTCACCGGCCACGGTAGGCCGGTGAGGGCCGCGGCATTCAGCCCCGATGGAACGCTGCTCACCACGACCGGCGACGACGGCTACGTGCGGTTCTGGGATCCGACGACCGGCGACCGCATCGGCGAGCCCCTCAAGGCCCACGCGATCAGCGGGTCCGCGGTGGCGTTCAGCCCCGATGGCACGCTGCTCGCCTCCGCCGGCAACGATGGAGTGCAAGTTTGGCCGGACATCTGGAACGCTTCCGAGGCATGCAGACTTGCTGCCCCATACGTGACACGCCGTCAGGTCGAGGAGTACGTGCAGGTTCGCTCTGCGAGGTCTTGCCGGCTTGACTGATTCCACCCGCAAAGCGGGTGCTCGTTGAGCACGTGTGGGCTCGCGACGGCCTGCGTAACACCGTAGTGTTGCCCCCGCCCGACCACATGAGTCATGCTGACACGTCCTGATACGTGCTGACAGACACTGTTAATCAGTGGGTCGTGGGTTCGAGCCCTACCCCGGAGCCAAGATAAGTCCCAGCTCGGATCGTGGGCGGGATCCTCCGTGCTGCCAACTGCTCGCTCTCGCACGATTGAGGCTTACCTGGCGGACGCCGAACTCTTGCCGGTCACATCGACGGCGCCGACCTGCTCGAAGCCCATCGTCGTGAAGTCGAGGACTTCCTCGCATCGGACTGCGACAGCGGACTGAGCGAAGCACCGTCGCTCCCGCTCGCTGTCACCGACACTTCGATGACGCGAAGCGTCCGGGACGTTTCTCCGCAGGCCTTGGCGCCCGGGATGCCTTCGCTCCGACCTGCGTGCCGAGCACGCGGTCGGGGCAACACATCCCGAGCGCCGGATCTCCCGCCGCCGAGGTGGTGCGGTCGGGCGGCCTAGCCGACGGAGAGAATGGTCGTCGTGTCAGCGACGACCGGGCCCTCCGCGCTGAGGCCGGCGTAGGTGATCACCCCGAGCCATCGCTGCGCCGGGTCGAGTCCGGTCCACGAGGCGGTGAACGTCACGCTCTGACCGACGGTGACTGGGCTCGTATCCGGTTGGACGTCGGAATTGTCGAAGTCGGCAGGACCGACGGTGAAGTTCGCCAACTCGTACGTGGTCGACCCCCCCGGGGTTGCGAACCCATTGACGAAGATGTCGTACGTACCGTCATCGGGCGACATCAGCGTCACCTCCTCATCGGCTGCGCCCGACGCCGAGAGGTTGACGAATTCGCCGTCCTTGTAGACGAAGAGGTCCAGGTCCGCTGTGTCGTCCGTCGAGTCCAGCGAGAACCGTGCGGCCAAGGAGCCGGCGGCAACGTCCACCGCGTAGTGCTTCGTGTCGGCGTCAGCGATCGGATTATCGATGTCGAACGCACCGGTCACGACGCTGTCGGCGATCGGCGTGACGCCGACGAGGCCGTGCAGCGTCGGGTCGAGCGAACCATCGAAACCGGCAGTGACGTCGACCTCTGCAGTGCCGGCCGCACTGAATTCGGCATGGACCTCCGTGGGAGCGCTGACGGCCACGGCTTGCACCGAGACTGGACTGCGCACCGTGTGCCCGCCGCCGGTCCATGTGAGATGGCCTGCGATCCACTCGCCGAGAGGCGCGTCGGTCCGCGTCAACGTCACGGTAAATGTCTGCTCCGCACCAGGCGCAACGGTGAACTGGCTCGGGTTGACGACTACTTCGAAGCCAGGCACGACAGCGGACGCGGTGTACGTGGCCGCAACGTCGTCGACGTTCTTCACTCGTCGTGTGATCGTCTCGATGCCGGCCAGCTTGCCCGCCGAGATCGACGCCTGATTGAGGTTCGACGCCGTCACTGGCGTCAGCGTGTCGAACGGAGGAGCGAAATGCACTCCGCGGCTTACCATGAACTGGCGGTACTCATTCGCTGTTGTCGGATACACGAGGCCTGGGTCGGCAGCAGGGTTCGGCTGGACGAAGCCCGCACCCTGCGCGAAGAAGTCATCGGCGCTCGAGACCGTGTCGACGGTCGTGGTCAGCATCGACGACTTGAGTTCTGACGGCAGCCACGTCGGGTGCGCCGCCTTGAGCAGGGCGCCGATCCCGGCGATGTGCGGCGACGCCATCGACGTACCTGAGATCATGTCCCAATTGCGGCCGAAGTGGAACGGCGGTGCGACCGCAGCCAGCACGTCGACGCCGGGTGCGGCGATGTCGGGCTTGAGGATGTCGCCGTCCGTCGTGACCGATGGCCCTCGCGAGGAGAACGCCGCGATTTCCGGCACCTGCGGCGCTGCCGCGAACTCTGCGGCGGTGAGCGGGACGATCTTGGCGGTGGCTCCCGCACCGGCCGCCGCGATGTAATCGAGGATCGGCTGGCGTGCTTCGTGCGAGACGTGCACCGACGGGATCGGGTGCAGGTCTCCATTGAGCGAGTTCTCCGACGTATTGGTCATGACCATGCCCACGCCGCCGGCCCGCTGCACCTCGAAGCTCTTGGCGATCCGGTCGACCACGCCGCGGTCACATTGGACGACCTTTCCGGTGGCCTTTGCGGGATCGAGTGTGCCCGGAGCGCACAGCGCCGCGTTGGCACCGGAGGCACTCGCCAACTTGACGCTCAGCGATGTCACGAGCTGCGTGGCCGTTGGCAGCGTCGACGTGTTCGAGGCGCCGACGAACCGCTGGCCGTTACCGAGCTCGACGGCAAGGAATGAACGCCGGAAGGTTGCCGCAGCGACCGTGGTCAACCAGGGCGACGGATGATCGAAAGTGCTCGCTCCCGGACCACTGTTGCCAGCGGACGCGGCGACGAAGACGCCGGCGTTCGATGCGCCGCGGAACGCCTGCTCGACTGGGTCGAGGACGTCCGACTCGGAGCCGCCTCCGATCGAGAAGTTGATGACATCGACTCCGTCGGCGACAGCATCGTTGATCGCGGCCACGCTGTCCGAGTTGAAACAGCCGGGGTCGATCCCGGGCTTGCCTTCCCAGCACACCTTGTAGGCGGCAACCTTTGCACCCGGTGCCATGCCGGCAGCGACCCCATCGTCGATCTGGCGGCCGTCGACAGTCACGCCGCCGACGACGCGCCCGGCCGCCGTGGAGGCGGTGTGGCTGCCGTGGCCGTCACCATCACGCGCTGACAAGTAGTCGTCCGTCGACACAAATTGGCGCCCGAACCCAGCGAGGTAGAACCGAGCGCCGATCAGCTTGTCGTTGCAGTGGTGCTTGTTAAACAGTTCACCTTTCGTGCAGGCACCGTTCCAATCGCTCGGAACGGGGATGCCGGTTCCTCCGGCGAACGAGCGGCTTTCGGGCCAGATACCGGTGTCGATGACGCCGACCACGACTCCAGCACCCGCATTGGCGGCACCGCCCAGCTGCGACCAGAGGCCGCCTGGCTGGGTCAGACCGAGAAACTCGGGGCTCGCGGTCGTCAAGGGCTGGGCGAGCGCGTCCTTGTGCAGCGCGACAACTCCTGGACTGTCTGCGAGCCTCGCTGCTTGCTTGGCGGTCAGTCTGGTCGCGACGCCGTTGTTCGTGATCGTGTAGTCATAGATCTTGGTCGCCCCGACTGCGGCGAGTGCGACATCGTGCTTGCGTACCAAGAAGCTCTGCCACCGGCGTGCTGCTACCGAGTTGGCGTTCAGCGTACGTCCCGCTTTCGGCCGTGTAGCCGGGTAACCCGCCACGTAGCCCCCGTAGCTCGCAACAGGTTCGTCGGCAAACGTGACGATGTAGCGCCCGGCCGTGTAAGAGCGCTGCGTCGCCGGCCGTGCCGCAGCACGCTCCTCGCGTGCCGAGCTCTCTTGAGCTGTCGACGTTCCGGATGTGCTCACGAGCGACGCCAATAGCGCAACTCCGAGGGCAATTGAACGAATCTTTCGGGTCATGATCATCCCTCCCGGCCTCGCCTCGCCGACGAACTGTTGGAATCCGCCCTCCATCGAGGTCGACCGCCGGGAACAGATTATCCAAAGACATGGGCGGGGGAAAAGCGGATCCGCATCTCTACCCATTCCCGTCGACGGAGGTCGGGAGATCTCTCGTCGAGGTATGCGGCTGGCGAAATGTCCGTGATCGGCACGCGATGCTCTTCAACGTCGACGGTGAAGCCGTGCGGTGCGAGCAGGGCGGTCAGGGCCCCCGGTCGCCCACGCCCGTGGTGTGATCAGCACCCTCACAAGGCCCCACCCCCGGAGCCACACGAGGTCCCAGCGTGGGACCTCGTTGCGCGTCAGGCGCTGGCGGCCACGGCGAGGAGCGGCTCTCGGGTGCGCAGGCGTCGACGCAGCATCTCGGTCTCCTCGCTCGGCTCGACGCCGAGCTCGGTGAGGCGGCCGTCGCAGTCGGCAAGCGCTCGTGCAGCGCTGCTGTGATCGCCCTCGGCGAGAGCCGCGGCGACGAGCGACGCGGTGCGCTGCCTCCGACCAGCCGTCGACGGCGAGTGCTCGTCGGGCCAGCTGCCGAGCAGGCAGCGTGCGGCCGGAGGCGAGGTGGAGCTCAGCAGCGCGAACGGCGACGCCGACGAATCGCTCGTCGAGCTCACGGCAGTGTGGTTGCGCCCACTCCTCGTAGACGACATCGGCGAGGCATTGCCCTCGCCACAGCTCGACGGCCCGCGTGAGCAGATCCAGCGCCTCGGCGGACGAGCCGCGGCGATCGGCGTCGGCGCCGAGGTCGGCGAGCGAGCGGAACATGTCGACGTCGACGGCGAGGTGCGGAGCTCCCGCCACCGACAGCGCGTTGCCACCCTGCCGCACGAAGAACGGCGCCTCGCCCCGCTGACGGTCGGGCTCGAGCAGCCGCTGCAGGTAGGTGAGCGTGACCCGGAGGTTCCGATCAGCCGCATCGAGATCGAGGTCGGGCCATAGTGCATCGACGATCTGCTCGCGGCGCGACGCACCGTTCAGCACGAGGAACAGCAGCAGCGAGCGGACCCGCTCCCGGTTCCAGTCGGCGCCTGCACGATCGGCGCCGACGCGGAGCTCCGACGGCCCGAGAACGTTGAGCCGCACCTCTCGCTTCGGAGCGAGGGTGACGCCAGCGAGCAGGGATCGAGCTGCCTTGGCCAGGCGTTGATCACCGAACGTGGTGCACGTACGCAGGGCATCACGCGCTGGCGTGCCGAAGAGGTCGAACAGTCCTTCGACGATGTCCCGACCGCGATCGTCATCCGCTGCCGCCAATGACGCAGCGAGCGTCATCGCCCACGGAAGCGGAACAGCGGTCGTCACGGCCAAGGCCGTGAGCTCGTCGAGGTGGGCACGGTCGATCGGTCGTGACTCACGGGCGGCGGCCACGGCTCGGGCGACGGCGAGCCGTCGGTGGTGCACCGGAGCCAGTGTCCGGGCATCGATCGTCTCTCGTGTCTCCGGGACGAGCACGTACGCGAGCGGCAGCCAGCGAGTCGCCATCATCCAACCGACGGGCGTCGTCGAGCGGATTCTCGTCGAGCGCTTCGCGCAGCAATGCGCTCGCCGGTCCGTCCTCGCCGCGGGCGGCGGCGAGAAGGGCGCGGACGCCGATGAGGTATCCCCGCATCAGCGGAGCGACCGCACCGCCGACGGCCGTACGCTCCGCGGCGCGCAAGCCGGTCGACAGCCTCGGCGACGCGACCGGAAGAGGCGAGGATCATCGTGGCGAACGCACCGAGGGCGAGGCCGTCGACGCGGGATCGATCTCCGTCGGCGATGATCGCATCGCAGGCGTGTAGTGCTGGGCGAGGATCGCCGGCGAACCAGTGGGCGAGAGACACGACGTGCCGCATCGTGCTCGTCTCATCGGCCTGCGCGGCACAACGCTCGGCAGCTTGCATCATCTCGTGCTCGTCGCCGAGGGTGAGGTAGCCCGTGGCCCGACGGAAGTCGGCGATCGCCGACCATTCCCGACTGAGCGCGCGGGCGGGAGCGCATCGAGTTCCGAAACGACTCCCTCGTCGTTGCCGACAGCCTCGGCGAGCACTGACCGGAACAGGGCTGTCGAGCCCTCCGCCTCGCGGTGGCCCGCCGCGTTCAACTCGGCGACGCGCAGCACCAGCGCCGGCACCTCCTGGCAGCGACCCTGGTTGCGGAGGACGAAGGCGAGTTCGTTGGTGGCGGCCACCTCGCCCGCCACGTTTCCGGCGTTCCGGTGACAGTCGACGGCGCGTTGAAGCAGGTCGGCGGTTTCGAGGCCGAACGGATCGCGGATCCTGGCGACGAGGCCTTGCAGCAGCGTCCCGGTCGGGCTGTCGAAATGTTCGGTGGGCAGATGTTCGAGCCACGACTCCAAGACGTGCGGCCGCACGTCGGCGTAGCCCCTGTCGCAACAGGCCTGGAGGATCTTCGCGTTCTCGTCCCAGAGCCCGTGCGCAGCGCACAGTGCGAACGCGCGGTCGTACTCCGCGTCGTTCCGTCAGCAGCGTCGCGGCGCGGACGATGGTGGCGGCCACATCCTCGTCGTACAGCACGCCGGCGATGACACGCTGCCATAGGTCATGGACGACGAAGCCAGCCCCGTCGGTGCTGTCGACCAGCGGCATGGTGGACATCACCTCGACCGGGTCGGAGCGAACGGGACCAACTGCGGCGCGCAACAGCTCGTGGTCGCAACGGCCGATCAAGGCGGCCGTCGCCACGATCCGCCGCTTCTCCCGGTCGAGCCGGTCGAGCACCGCCTCCCACACGTAGTCGGTGGCTCCTGTGATTCCGTACGTGGCGGTGATTGCCGCGACCGCCGGCCATCCGCACGACTCGGCGACCACTGCGGCATCCGCGTCGTAGGCGGCGGCCAGCCGCCGTCCTTCGTCGTCATCGAGCGTCAAGTTGTGTTCTGTGATCTCGACGACCTCGCCGAGCGCCTTGAGGCGAGCGAGACCGCGCACCGGACTCCTGCCGGCGAGCACGAAGTGCACAGCGGGCGGGGCGCCGTTGACGAGGCTGGCGATCAGTCGCTCGCCTTCGATGGTGGCGGTGACGAGGTGGACGTCGTCGATCACGACACAGACGCCCATCGGCGACCGCCGGGCGAGCTCCGCCGTGAGCCGGTCGGGTGCCAACGACGTCTCCCCCTCACAACATCCGACCGCCTCGGCGAGACGGTCGAGGAAGTGATGTGGCCACCGGTCATGTCCGGTGCAGCGCAACATCATCTCCACGCCTTGCGGTGCAAGGCGATTCTCCTCGGACGCTTGCGCGAGGAGGACAGACTTTCCGAATCCGGGCCCGGCAACGATGGTGACCACGCGGCGCTCCCAGCGCAACGCAACTCGTTCCGTGAGCCTCGGCCTGGCGAGTAGCCGACAAGCCTTCATCGATCCCCCTCAAAATCGTGTGCTCTCACCGAGGGATACGACGCGTCGACGGATTCGGTTCGTACGTGCCGTTCGCCACCGACGTCGCTAGCGCCGCGGCTAACGGCCGTCCTCAACCATCGCCATCGACGGGCTCCACTCCGGTGCTCCACACACAACGAACCGAAATGAGACGAAACAATGTTCACATCCAAGAAGAACCTGCGGCGCGGCCTTGCCCTCACCGCATTGACGGCGATCGGCGCAACGGCGCTCGCCACCAGCTCCGCCTCGGCACTCGTGACGGAGGAAGACGACGTGAAGCTCACGTCGACGGGATACGACCTCGGAGGCACAGCCGCATTCACCAACGGCGCGCCCGATGAACCGGCGACCGTGACCTGGGACCACGCGTGGTTCGGCGTCATCCCGGAGGTCACGGGTCGGATCCACTTCGAGGGCGTCGGGGGCGAGTGCGCCCGCGTCAAGCTCGTGTCCTACAAGGACGGCGTCGACATCGGCGAGCACTTCAGCAACGACAACGTCTGCGCCGGCTCCGACGACCACATACACGCGTCCTCAAGAGAAGGCAACGTCGACGGAGTCACCGGCACGACCCGGTGCCGACGAGGTGGAAGTCATCCTCCAGTCTCAGAACGAGAATGGTGGATGGAGCCGGATCACCGGCAAGTTCCGCAGCTACGGACCCGAGATCGACAGCGACGCCGTGATCATCAGCACCGACCCCGACGAGGAAGTTCACTTCGGTGCCGGCGAGCTGGTCGACGACCGGCCGACGGAATCGGGGACGCTGACCTGGACGTCGGACGGCTCGTCCATCGATCCGGTCTTGACGGGGAAGATGTTCATCCAGAACGGCGACTCTCAGTCATTTCGGATGCAGGCCGTGTACCGCGAGGAAGACGGCACGCTGATCGAAACCCGCAACGGTGGCACTGTGAACATCACCGATGACGACATCCATGCGTTCACCGTCAACCTCGACGACTTCAACGCTGACGACGTCTTCATCGACGGCAACAGCGTCGCCAAGGTCCGGATCAACGTCCAGAAGAAGCCAACGGGCAGCCCGACCTTCGAGACGGCGGCAACGAAACTGCTGGTGCTCAACTGAGGTCAGCCCAACCCCAATAGCACAACCAGCAGCAGTGACAGTGGGCCCGTTCGCCTCGACGGGCCCACTGTCGCGCGCTGGAGTCGCCGACCGAATCTGCACCGGTAGCGTGACGCTCGCAACGGGGTGGTAGCTCAGCCGGTTAGAGCAGAGGACTCATAATCCTTGGGTCGTGGGTTCGAGTCCCACCCGCCCCACACGTTCGAGCACAACCCAACGGCCTCGTCGTCCTTCGGGTCGAATAAGAGCATGAATACCGTCATGCTCATCGAGACGTGCACTGGATACTCGGGGAAGAGCAGATCGTGCGACAGATACCTCACGCACCCGTCGTCAATGGTCAGGTCAGTGGCCAACACATGGCCACGTCCGTCATGACTGCCGAAGATCATCTTCTCGCTCCCGGTTCCTTCTGTTGCCCAGGGACTGGAGGCGAGGCCGATTGGTCCCAGAATAACCGCTCCATGTCACTCGCTCGAACACCCCACGAACTCACAACTCACAACAGAGAATCACGAACACCGCGACCCCTAGGTCGACGATCGCGAGGGGGGTCGACAGCGGTGGGTCGCGGCGGAGGGCAGCGCCTTGTTCTACGGGAGGGCCACCGGAGGATGCAGAACTCGTTGCCAAACGGATCCTGCATCACGGCCCACTCGAGGAGAGCCTGGCCGTCGGGCGCATACATCCCCGGCGGCCTGATCATCACTCCTCCGATCTCCTCGATTTGACGTGCTGGCACCGGCGACATCGTCTACACGGAAGTCGAGGTGGGTGCCCCGCGTTCACGCTGACCTGACCGGTGGGCACGAGTTGGAGCAGGATCCAGCCTTCCCGATCTGCTGCATCCTCGGTGTCCAGGACGGAGAACTGACCGTGTCTTCCTTGCGGTGACAGTCCCGACACCGCCGACCAGAACGCCTCCCCCGCGGTCGAGTTCAGTGACGTTGACGACCGGCTTCCACAGCTTCGCGATCCCGGTTCGTGCCACGGCTCTTCCTCTCTTGACGAAGCGGCTGTTGCCGCTAGAGCTTCTGGCGGGTGAGGAACTCGAGCGTGGCTCGGTTGAACGCTTCGGCGTCTTCGTGCAGGCCGGCGTGGGAGAGGTGCTCGAAGACCACGAGCTCGGCGCCCTTGATGCCATCGGTGAGGGCCGGGGCGAAGCGGGTCGAGGTGACGAGGTCCTGGCGGCCGAAGGTGATCTGGGTGGGGGCGACGATGCGGCCCAGTTGGGCCGCGGCGTCATGGGCGAGGACCGCTTCGGACTGGTGCAGGAAGGCGTCGACGGGCTGGGCTGGGCGGCCGCGGACGAAGTCCTCCAGGGCGGCGACGAACTCCGGCTTCTCGGTGGTACATCTCAGGCGTGAAGCACCACGGGAAGATGCCCTGGATCACCATCTCGGGCACGCTCCCGAGGGCCCGAGCCATGACCTGCCAGCCCTTCACCGACCACTGCGAGGAAGGCGTCCGTCTTCGCCCAGGCGCTGTGGAGCGACAGGGAGGCGACCCGCTCCGGGTACTTGGCGGCCAGCCACATCCCCGCCGCGGCGCCGAGCGACACGCCGGCGACGTGCGCCCGGTCGATGTCGAGGACCTCCATGAGCCCCGCCACGTCGTCGGCCGACTGCTCCGTCGAATACGGGCCCGGCGGCTTGTCTGTCGTCCCCGCCCTCCGGGGTCGACCGCCACGCACGTGAAGTGCTTGGAGTACTCGGGCGTCTGAAAGGCGAAGCAGGCGTGGTCGGCAGAGAGGTAGGGAATGAGGATGAGCGGGTCCCCGGACCCCTCCGTCTCGTAGTGCATCGCAATGTCCCCGACGGACGCGGTAGGCATGGCTGCCCCCTTCCTGTGCCCGGCGAGCCGATCGCGGCTCCGCGCATCTCCACCGTAGGACGAACGTGTCGCGACCGCCACCGGTCGGGCAACGAGGGTGTGCACCGCCTCCGAGTAACTCGAGACGCGTCTGTTGCCGCGATGGCGCCCAGGGCCGACCCGTTGTCGTCACCTGCCGACACCGTTACTGTGCGCAGCACACGACCCCGACTGACGTGCCAGAACTCTCTTCGACGGTCTACGATCGTCGGGACAGGGCTATCGACTGGGGGGAGATCTGATGGGTATACGGAATGGACGCCGGGCCAGGCATAGCGTACTGGGGCTGGTCGTGGCCGCAGCGATCATGGCGGTGACGGCGCTGCCGGCGTCGGCGATCATCGGCGGCGAGCCCGACAATGTGCACACGAACGTCGGGCTCGTCCGATTCACGACGGCCGCCGGCCGGTTCCGCTGCTCGGGCACGTTGATCGCGCCGACGGTCGTACTGACCGCCGGCCACTGCACGGAGGGCCCGGCGACGAACGTATACGTGTCGTTCGACTTCGCACTCCAGCCCGACCCGCTGGCGCCCGGGATCAGCCCCGCCGAGCAGCGAGCGCGAGCGGCGCACTACATCACGGGTACGGCCCATCCCGATCCGGGCTGGACCGGAAGTCTCTCGTTCTCCAAGCAGCACGATCAGGGCGTCGTCGTCCTCGACGCCCCGGCGTCGTCGAAGTGGCCGGGAATCACCCGGCACCGTTGCTCCCCGTGGGCACTCTCGATGCCAATCAGGGCGCACTCAAGAACGAGACATTCACGCTCGTCGGCTATGGCGTTGACATCGGCTCCAAGAAGGAGCAGATCGTCATCCAGGAACGTCGCTCGACAACGTCGTTCCTCAAGAACGTTCAACGCGAAGTGGTTGCGTTCCAGATCAACGACAACGACTCGAAGGCGGGCGGAGGTTCCTGCTTCGGCGATTCGGGCGGCCCAGCGTTCCTCGGTCCGTATGTGGTCGGCGACGCCTCCTACGTGAACTCGTTGACGTGCAATGCCACTGGCACCTATCAACGAGTGGACACGACTATTCGCGGGCGTTCCTGGAGCAATTCCTCTAAAGACCTCGGTTGCAACGGTCCTGCTCCAGGTCCGTCTCGTTGCCGTCACCTGCGGACACCGTTACTGTGCGCACACACGGCAACGTTGCGCAGCCGAGGGAGCCGGAGGAAAACACGGGTGAAGCAGCTCACGGGACTCGACGGCAGCTTTCTTTACATGGAGACCGACACGACGTTCGGCCACGTCAGTGGGCTCGCGATCTACCAGCGACCTGATGCCACCTTCGACCCGTACGAAACCGTGTACCGACGTTTCGCCTCGAAGGTCGGCGCACTCGAGCCGCTCCGCCGCCGCATCGTTGAAGTGCCGCTGAACCTCGACCACCCATACTGGGTCGACGATCCGAACTTCGACCTCGACTTCCACATCCGCCACTTGAGCCTGGCTCCGCCAGGGCGCGTGGACCAGTTGGGGGATCAGGTGGCACGGATCGTCGGTCGAGCGTTGGACCGGACACGCCCGTTGTGGGAGGTGTACGTCATCGAGGGTCTGGAGAGCGGGCGTTGGGCGCTGCTGACGAAGTATCACCACTCCACGATCGACGGAGCGTCAGGCGTCCTGATGCTGAACATGCTCAACGACCAGACGCCGGACGCGCCACCTCCCGGCGAGAGTCCTCCGTGGGATGCCGAGCCGATCCCGAGCGACCTCGAGCTGCTGCGCAAAGCGATTGCCAATCTGATTCGCAGCCCGGCCAAAGCGGCACGCGTCGAGCTGCGCATGGTCCGCGAGGTCGCCGAGGCACTCGGGGTGACGAGCATCAGCACGGCAGCCGAGCGGATGGGTGCGGCGATCAAGTCGCTGGTCTCCACGGAGACGCGACCCAAGCTGTCGATGCCGATGACCCAGGCGCCGACGACCCCGTGGAACAAGTCGGTCACCGCTCACCGTCGCTTCGTGATGCGCTCGACGTCACTCGACAACATCAAGCGATTGAAGGATGCGACAGGCGGAACGGTCAATGATGTGGTGATGGCCGTGTGCGCCGGTGCTCTGCGGGCGTACCTCCTCGGCCACGATGCGTTGCCCGACAAGTCGCTGCGGGCGATGGTTCCCGTGTCGATACGCACGGGCGAGGAGACCGAGCCGTGGACGAACCGCGTCTCCGGCCTCACCGTCGATCTTCCTACCGACATCGCCGATCCGCTGGAGCGCGTCGAAGCGTGTCGTGTCGCGATGATCGCTGCGAAGCAGCGTTTCGAGCTCGTTCCCGCTGCGTCGTTGGTCGACATCCAGCAGTACTCGCCGCCCGTGGTGGCAACGGCCGCCATCCGCCTCGCCGCGAGCATGCGCCTCGCCGATCGGATGGCGCCGCCGGTCAACGTCGTCATCTCCAATGTCCCGGGTCCTCGCCAGCCGTTGTACCTCGAAGGCGCACAGATGGAGCAGTACATCCCGGTGTCGACGATTGCCCCGGGGATGGGCCTCAACATCACTGTGCACAGCTACCTCGATGAGCTCGCCTTCGGTCTGATCTCGTGCAGAGAGCTTGTGCCGGATCTGTGGGACCTGGTCGATCTGCACATCGACGAGATCGACGTGCTGTTCGACGCCACCGGTGCGACGCGAGCGCACACGAAGAAGGCGGCGCCGCCTCGTCGCGGCCGACCGAAGGGACCGCCGGCGAAATCGGCCACAGCGTCGATCTCGACGACGAGCCGGAGCAAGCCACGCACTGCCAAGACGGCCGCTCGTAGCTACCAAGACGGCCGCTCGTGCTACCAAGACGGCCGCTCGTGCTAGCACTTCGCGTCGTTCGACGAAGAAGACGTCCGCGTGATGAGCCCGTCGCCGGAGGGTGGCGACGCATCCGCTGCGGGGGCCAGCATGACGGACGATTCGCTCGCGGTCGAACACCTCTTCACGCTGAAAGCGGATGTGGCACGAGCCGCGACCCTGGCGGGAGCACCAGCGGGAACACGCGTCGTCGTCAACTGCACTGGCGGGACGTTCGAGGGACCGAAGCTGAGAGGAGTCGTCGAGGGACCCGGTGGAGACTGGGTCCTGGTCGGAGCAGACGGCACGATGCGGCTCGACGTGCGTTTGCTGCTCCACACCGACGACGGCGCCGACATCTTGATGACGTATGGCGGCGTGGCGTCGGACGGGGGCAAGACGATCCGGGCGGCACCGACGTTCGAGACTGGTGACGAGCGATACGCCTGGCTCAACTCCGTGCAGGGTGTCGCGACAGGTACGTCCGGCGCCGGCCAGGCGGTGTACGAGATCTACCGCTTACTGTGATCGTGTGCGGCGAGGTGCTTCGTGTGCCTCAGCCGGCGAGTAGCCGTTGCGACACGTCGATCACCGCGGAGCGAACGCGGCGATCTGCTCGCTTCGACAAGGGGCCGTCTTGACCGCGCATCGGATGGACGAGGATCAGCAATGTGATCAGCGTGCGAGCGGCGAGCGTCTCGGCGGCGTGCCTGCTGATCGCCGAACGGCGGGTAGCAGGGGGTGGTCGTTGCGGAAGGTAGTCGAAGGCGCGACGGAGATGGATCTCCTCGAACTCTCGCTGCAGCGTCACGGCATGGGTGGTCATGCCGGGAAGGTGGTGGTAGAGCAATTGGCAGGAGTCGGCGTTCTCGTCGAGCCACTCCCACACCGCGGAGATGACCTCCGCCAACGACTCGGGACTGCCCGGCTCTTCGTCACGGCGAGTGGAAGTGACGATGGACGTGATGGAACCGAGCACCCGACGCAGCGCTGCCTCGAAGAGATCGGGCTTTCCAGCGAAGTGATAATAGACTGCGGTGGGGGCAACGCCAGCTTCCCGTGCTATATCGTGGATGGTGGCGTCGCTGAAACCCTGTTTGGAGAAGACCTTGATCGCGGCATCGACGATCACCCCGCGGCGCGACGGTCGGTGGGAGGCATTCGGTGCAGACGAGATGTCACGCCTCCTGTCGCTGGGCTGTTCCTGGAGACTCGACCCTACCGGACAGGTAACGACGAACCTTGATTAAGCGTCCCCCTCATCGGCCATCTCGGCGGTCGACCGTGATCGACTCGGCGATGGGCCTGTTCGCGCTCCACCCGCCGGAGAGTGTCACGGTGGCGGATATCGCCGCAGCAGCGGACATGACCGCAGCCGCCGTGTATTACCACTTCGCCTCCAAGGAGCATGTGC
Organism: uncultured Acidimicrobiia bacterium; assembly: GCA_963830025.1. Classification (GTDB taxonomy): domain Bacteria; phylum Actinomycetota; class Acidimicrobiia; order Acidimicrobiales; family Ilumatobacteraceae; genus CAWHLC01. The sequence continues at coordinate 577,788 of CAWHLC010000010.1, read as the reverse complement.
TGCTCGAGGGCCTCCAGGGCTTCGCCGAGCAGTATCTCGCCAATCTCCGCAGCCTTGTCCGCGGTGACGGCGACACCCCCTGGCCACGCCACTTCGTGGCGGGAACGCTCGAATGGCTCGAGGCCAATCGAACGCCGGCGATCGTCTACTTCGCCCATTCGGCGGGTGTGGACGCGTCGATCGAAGCATTGCGCCGGGAGACGCGGATCGAGCAGGTCGTGCTGATGGCACGGGCGATCCGTAGCTACGTCGGAGGATCACGCTCGAGTGTCGAACCGGAAGTAGCGGCGATCGGTCTCGTCTCATTGATCGAGAACGCGGCGAGATCGTGGCTCACCCACGACGCGGTGTTCCTCGGTCTCGGCCGGCGCCGATTCATCAGCGAGACGACGGCTATCGCCGAGCGGATCGTCACGCCGTCGTCGGTGAAGGCATCAGTTCGTTAGACCGCCAGCTAGGAGAGCGGTCCACCGGCGAACCAGCGGTCGAACATCGGCTTCAGCGCGCTCGAGACCAGTTCGACAAGCAGGCCGCTCGGCGGTTGGACGTAGGTGAACGCGCCATAACCCTCGGCAGGATCGCGTTGAGCGAGTCGCAACGTCCATCCTGTGGCGACCATGCGCTCGGTTTCCCCGACGAGATCGTCGGACCACAGGCCGACATGGTGCAGCCCCGGCTGTTCGCGGCCGTCCCAGACGGAGCCGGGTGTTCCCTGAAGTAGCTCGATGTGCTGAGGACCATCGGCCGAATAGGTGAAGCGAAGCGGCACCGTGGTGGCGCCCTCACCCGGCACCCAGACCGCCTGGTCCCGTTGCTGTGGTTGGCACCAGCGGAGCGACATCGATCACCAAGCTCGTCCATCGCCGCGTCGAGATCGGGGACACGCACTCCTTGGTGGTAGCAGCGCCCGTAGTCGATCATGGCCGGTATATTATTATAATACCATTAATCAATAGCGAGGTGTTGTTCGAGGAGCATGTGCCAGTGGCGGATCTTCGACTCCTCGTAGCGGGCGAAGGTGACGTGCTCCTGAGGAGTCGCCTTGAGGCCAAGATGCACGTTCGGAAGGTTGAACGAATCCTGGTTGAAGACACGGGCCAGCGATCCGAGCTGGGGCGCCTTGGTCCAGTCGCTGTCCGCGTCGAGCCAATGCACGGGCGCAGGCGGCGGGCGCTCTCCGCCGGGGAACGGAGACAGGAACATGCATTCCATGATCGCCTCGTCCACGCTCATCCCGTGGGGACGGAAGCGGTAGACGATCCGGTTGAACGCACCCCACGGATGGAAGTTGGGGAACAAGGTGAAATAGAAGCTGTCGTTGACCTCGGCATCCGACAACGTTTCGGCGGCCGCACCGAGCACCGGTCGCAACTGGTCGCGCCGGCTTTCGCCGGAGACCTCACGTGCGGTCCTGCCCTCGGGAACGGTGAGCACCGGCGGCTCGTCGAGGTTCCGGTCGTACATCGAGTCGAGCATCTCCTGCTCCGTCGGCTGCCATCTCAGGTGCGGGCTCGGTGTGCCATTGGGCGTGATCGCCCGGCTGAAGTTGCCGAACACGTCGTACTGCGAATTGGCGTCGCCGATGCTCGGCAGGATCTGGGGATGGGTGGCGACAACGTGCATCGCCTCCATGAATGCTTCCTGTGCCACCTTCCAGTTGCAGCGCAGCACTTTGGCGACATGAACCTGGACGAAGCGGTCCTCGAGCGGCCAGCGGGCGAAGTGGTCGCCGAAGCTCGGCGGTGTACGACTCGAGCGACGGCGCGTCGGGATCGGGGTTGATGAACACGAAACCACCCCACACACCGACTTGCACGCCGCGGAGGCTCCACTCGGCCGGATCGGTGACCTGCGGGAAGTCCCACGCGCAGGGGATGTTCTTCAGTGTGCCGTCGATGTTCCACCCGAACCCGTGGAACGGGCAACGGAACTCGGTGGAACGACATCCCGCCTCGGTGCGCAGCAAGCGCCCCCGATGGAGGCAGACGTTGTGATACGCCTGGATGGTGCTCGGGTCGGTGCGGACCACGAGGTATGAGCGGCCGGCGACGTCGTACACGATGTGGTCACCGACATTGACGAGATGCTCCTCGCGACATGCCATCTGCCACGTCCGGTCCCACACCTTCGCCCGTTCGAGGGCGAAGAACTCGGGCGACGTGTACCGCTCGACCGGCACGAAGGTCGGCCCGTCGTCGAACGGACTCTGCCGGCGGAGGATCTCGGGCACCTCTCGAGTGTCGGTGTCGAGGAGCTCCTGATACGTGATGCCGGGCGCTCGCGGGCGGGATTCAACAGTGCTCATGACGCCGCCTCGTCACCCATCGAATCCCGCCGGTACCGGCATGTCTTTCATGTTTGCCCCTCCGGGCACCTGCGGGCCGGCCAACCAGAGGCACATGTGTGGGTCGGCGGAGTACACGTCGCCCGAGATGTACCGACCGCGAGAGTGAATACGCCGCGGCGGCCATCTTTCTCGACATGCACATTGCCGTCGGAGCCAACCTCGTAGAGCGCTCCGCTCAAGGCGTGACGTCGTTTGGGCATCGCACCTCGCTTTCGGTGTCGCCGCGAACTGGCGGGTTTCTGACGCAATCGATCCTAGCTGTACGCCAACCGTAGTTAGTTGAGAGCGTGTGCAGCAACCGTCGAGTGCTCGTAGGTCCATGTACTTACTTGACACTGTCTGGACTACAGTTGCTCGCCGGCGTGGCAGACGTTGCGATCGTTGGCGCTGGAATCCACCCCTTCGGCCGGCATCCGTCGTCAGGCCTGGAGCAGGGAGCACACGCAGTACGCCTGGCCTTGTCCGACGCCGGCATCGACTGGTCGCAGGTGCAGTTCGCCTTCGGGGGCTCCGCCGCGGCCGGTGACGCCGACACGCTCGTCTCGCAACTCGGGCTGACGGGCGTCCCGTTCATCAACGTCGCCAACGGTTGCGCCACGGGCGGCAGTGCCTTGATCAGCGCGTTCAACACGATCGCCGCTGGAGCAGCCGATGTCGTACTCGCTGTCGGCTTCGACAAGCACCCGCGCGGCGCGTTCGATCCGGAGCCGGCTCGTTACGGGATCGGAGACTGGTACGGGCAAACGGGGTTGATGCTGACGACGCAGTTCTTTGGCATGAAGATCCAGCGCTACATGCACGAGCACGGCATCTCGAAGGAAGTTCTCGCCAAGGTTTCCGCCAAGGCGTTCCGCAACGGTGCGAAGAATCCCAACGCATGGCGGCGAACGCCACTGTCCGAGGAGCAGATCCTCGAGGCTCCGATGATCGCCGATCCGCTCACCCAGTACATGTTCTGTTCGCCAGCTGAAGGAGCCGTGGCACTGATCCTCGCCTCGTCGGAGGCTGCCAAGCGACTGGGTGCACCAGCCGTCTTTCCTGCGTGCTGCCGTCCTGCGATCTCGACCGTACGGTTCCTTCGAGGTCTTCAGCCCCTCGCTGAGTGACGAGCGCGGCGATTCGCCGACCGTGGCGGCGGCCACGGCTGCCTTCGAGATGGCCGGCATCGGTCCGGCAGACATCGATGTTGCCCAGGTGCAGGACACCGAGTCCGGCGCCGAGGTCATGCATCTGGCGGAATGTGGGTTCTGCGCCGACGGCGAACAGGAGGATCTGATCCGCGCCGGCGTCACGGAGATCGGAGGACGACTTCCGGTCAACACCGATGGTGGCTGCCTCGCCAACGGCGAACCGATCGGCGCCTCGGGACTGCGCCAGGTCTACGAGTCGGTGATCCAGTTGCGCAACGAGGGGGCGGAGCGTCAGGTCCCCGGCAACCCGACCACGGCGTTTACCCATGTGTACGGAGCACCCGGCATCTCCGCCTGCACGGTGCTGAGCAGGTAGCGCCATGCACGTCCCCAACATCTGCCGTGCATCGGATGTGATGCGATGAGCACGGTACCCACGTTTCCTCTGTTCCAGCAGGCGTACGTCGTCAACGACGTGGAGCGATCGGTGGCGGCGTGGAGCCGGTTGCTCGGTGCCGGTCCGTTCGCAATCCGCGCCCATCATCGAGCCCAGGGATTCACCTACCGGGGTACGGCGCAGGAGGCCGACGTGACCTACGCGTTCGGCTATCTCGGCGACATGATGATCCAGCTCATCGAGCAGCACGACGACACCCCGTCGATCTACCGAGAGATGTACGGCCCCGGTGAGGAGGGATTTCACCACGTGGCGACGCTCGTGCACGACTTCGCGGCTGCGCGCGACCATTTCCTCGGCTGCGGATTCGAGCTCGCCTGCGAGCTCTGGACGGGAGGGGTCGACGCCGCCTACTTCGACACGCGCTCGGTCACCGGAGGCTTCACGGAGATCCACGGCGACCCGCCGTACATCGTGGAGACGTTCGCCTCGTGGCGTCGGGCGCACGCCGACCATCGGCCCGACGCCCCACCCGTGCTCGAGCGGCGCGTCGGCAGCACGACGGCGTCGATGGGCGATACGCGCGGTGAGGCGCAGACCTGATGGGCGGCCTTCTCGAGCAGTTCCGCCTCGACGGTCGAGTTGCCGTTGTCACGGGCTCGGGGCAAGGGATCGGTCGGGCGATCGCCTGGGGCTTGGCCGACGCCGGGTGTGATGTCGTGGTGAACGCGCGGAGGCGAAGCGACCTCGATGAGACAGCCGCCGGAATCGAAGAGCGTGGACGGCGGGCGTTGATCGCCGATGCCGACATCCGCGATTTCTCCGAGGAGCTCGCCAGCAGACGGTCGACGAGCTCGGCCGTCTCGACGTGTGGGTGAGCAACGTCGGCGGTTCCGACGAGAAGACGGTCCGGGAGTTGGTCGACACGCCCGACGAGATCTTGCGCGCCCAGCTCGAGCTCAACCTGACGTCCGCCTTCCAGGGCGCGAAGGCAGCGGCTGCACGAATGTCCACGGGTGGAGCGATCATCAACATCTCCTCGGGTGCAGGCATGCGCGGCTCGCCACGCACCGGCCCGTATGCGGCAGCGAAGGCCGGCATGCTGAACCTCACCCAGACGCTTGCCTTGGAGCTGGCCCCACGAGGAATTCGGGTGAATGCCGTTTCGCCTGGACCGGTCGCCACGGAGGCCTTCCTGGAGGTCCTCGGAGTCTCCGATCGCCTCGACGAGCTACAGGCCACGATTCCGCTCGGACGTCTCGGCACACCCGACGACATCGCCGCCGCCGTGGTCTTCCTGGCCTCGCCGGCGGCTGGTTTCGTGACCGGCCAGAACCTCCTCGTAGCCGGCGGGCGCACTGAGCGCAGCTACCAATACCAACCACGGGCGGACTGAAAGGAGGCGCAGATGAGCTTCGACGGGAAGGTCTTGTTGACCACCGGGGGAGGTTCCGGCATCGCTGCGGCCACGGGACGGCAGTTCGCCGCCGAGGGCGGTCGTGTGGCGATCGTCGACCTCGATGCCGGGCGAGCGGAGGAGGTCGCTGGAGGCATCGACGGCGCCATCGGTCTTGGCGCTGACGTCGCCGACGAGACCTCGGTTCGCGCGGCTGTCGACGCCACCAGAGAGGAGTTCGGGCAGATCGACTGCGTCCTCAACGCTGCCGGCCACGCCCAGTTCGGCCCGCTCGAGGAGTGGTCGCTCGACGACTGGAACCGAATGATGGCCGTCCATGCGGGTGGAACGTTCCTGGTGTGCCGGCACGTCCTGCCGATCATGCACGACCGGGACCGGTGGCTCCATCGTCAACATCGCCTCGACTGCTGCGATCACCGCGAACAACAACAACACTCCGTACGGTGCGGCAAAGGGCGCCATCGTGTCGTTCTCTCGGCAGCTGGCCCGAGAGGCAGCGCCCGACATCCGCGTCAACAGCGTCGCTCCGGGACGGGTGCGCACGGGCATGACGGAGCCGCTGTTCGCCGGCCGCGGGGCCAGCAGCGAAGAGGGTGCGAAGCAGTTCGGGATGGCCAACCTGCAGCAACGAGTGGCCGACCCCGAGGAGCTCGCTGCGCCGATCTGCTTCCTGCTCTCCGACGGCGGCCAGCTTCATCACCGGCACGCTGCTCGTCGTCGATGGCGGCGAGACGGCGATTTGAGCGACGTGCCGGAGGCCGCGCGACTCGCCCGTCGATACAGTACGTGTCAGCGTCCGTGCGCAGACAGGGGGTCCCATGGATGACGCCTTCCTCGCCCGATTCCGTGAGCGCTCGGCATACGAGACCGCACGTGAGAATCCGCCCGACGGGTTTCCCAAGCTGCCCGACCTGCCGTTGGGCCGCTACATCGATCCCGCGTTCCAGGCACTCGAGGAAGAGTTCCTCTTCCATCGAGTCTGGCTCTACGCGGCGCATGACAGCCAGCTGCCGTCGATCGGCAGCTATCGCCTGAACGACATCGCCGGCGCGCCGATCCTCCTGGTCCGCGGCGAGGACGGCAATGTCCGTGCGTTCCGCAACGCCTGCCGTCATCGGGGCGCTCCTGTAGTGCGTGGAGCGTGCGGCACGGCCCGGCGACTCATCTGTCAGTTCCATTCGTGGAGTTACGACCTGTCCGGCCAGCTGGTCAGGGTGCCCGACGAACGAGACTTCGTCGGCCTGCAGATCGATGAGCGCGGTCTGCCACCCGTGCGTTGCGAGCGGTGGGGGAGTTGGTACTTCGTGACGTTGGACGACGACGCGGTCCCGCTCCTCGAGTACCTGGCACCGATCCCCACACTGCTCCCCGAGATTGCGGCGGCGCCGCTTCGCGTGATCGACGAGAAGAGCGTCGTGCTCGACTGCAACTGGAAGATCCTCGCCGAGGCGTTCCTCGAGGTGTACCACGCCCGCACCATCCACCCGAAGACCGTCGGGCCGTCGCTGGACACCCGCGGAACCGTCATCAGCCTCTACGACCACGGGCACCAGAGCATGCTGTCGCCGGTCAATCGCGGCACGCGCGGCGACCGTCGGGAGCTGCTGCCGATGTTCGACGGTGTCACCGAGATCTTCACCAGTGACATCCAGCCCGCCTACGGCATCTTCCCCAACATCATCACACCGCTCGACGCGCGGGGATTCCCGATCCTGGGCTTCTGGCCTCTCGCCCTCGATCGCACCCGCCTCGACATCACCTGGTTCGCCGCCGACTGGGGCGAGGGCGAGATGCCGGCGGAGCAGCGCGAGATCTGGGACGCGCGACTCACCAGGTTCGACGATGTGATGGACGAGGACTACGAGAATCTGCAACCGATCCAGCGGTCGATGGAGACCGCCGCTCACGGCGGCCAAGTGCTCAACTACCAGGAGCGTCGCATCTGGCACGTGCAGGCGTGGATCGACAACATGATCGGACCCGAGCGGATCCCGGCTCACCTGCGCGTGCCCGACCTGTTGGCCGACTGGGTCGAGCGACCCTGAATGGCCGGCGGCCGGCCGCGGTTGGTGTGCCGAACGACGGCCGATCGGTGATCAGGTGCGTCCGACGGCCATGAACTGGCCGGTCACCGCCTGCTGGTTGGCGTGGCGCTGATCCATCAGCCGTCCGACGGCGGCGATCTGGTCGGCATCACCTGACGCGTACGCAGCCTCGACGGCACACGAGAGCACCTCGCTGGCGCGGGCGTAGTCGGCCTGCGCGTCGTCCAGCTTGAGGCTGTTCGTCTTGTTGTCCACGTACTCCGGCAAGCGCGTCCGCTACCGGTTTTGCGTCCGGCAAGGCTTCGAGCAGCTGTCGCGCCGTGTCCTCGATCGCGTCGCGCTCTTCCTGCATCCAGGCGATCTCGTTGGCGCTGCGCACGCTCGTCGTCTGCAGCACTGCGATCGCCATCTCCAGCTGAACCTTGATCGTGCCGTCGGTGACGACCGGCACCACCTTGCTGGCGAGCTCCGTGCACACGGCGTCGATGAGTTGCTGGGTAGTCGGCCTGGAGATCACTTCGCACCTCCCGAGGCCGCGGCATGCCGTTTCATGGCGCGCATGAACACGTCGTGCATTCCGGAGACGGCGGGGGACATGTAGGCAAGAGGCATCCCCGTTGTCTCCCCGTTGGCGAGCGCGGCCAGCTGCTCGATGACGCTGACGAAGACCGTCGAGGCGGAGAGCAGCAGGAAGTAATCGGTCGTGACGGGGTTGACCTGCTCCTCGTTGAGCCCACTCAGTTCGCGGTAGCGAGCGTAGAACGCCTCCTCGTCGGCGCCGATGATGTCCGGCGGCTGCGTCACGCTGGCCAACATGCACCAGCCCAGGTCTTCGCGAGGATCGCCGATGTGGGTGAGCTCCCAATCGATGATCACGTCGTTTCCGCTGTTGGAGAGCAGGATGTTGGCGATCTGGAAATCGCCGTGGACGAGCCCGAGTGGAACCGGGGGAGGACGATGGCTGCGCAGGTAACTGGCGATGGTGCGCATGAACGGATCCCGATCGACGTGCTTTCGTTCGGCATCCACCCAGTACTGGATGCGAGCGTCGATGTAGTCATCCCACGAGCTCGGCACTTCGAGGCACGCGCGGTGCCTTGTCGAGGGGGAACGCGGCGAGTGCACCGCCGACCTCGGCGAGGCGGGGGGCGAACTGCCCGATTTCGTTCTCGGCGCACTTCCGTGACGCGCTGATGAGTGCTTCGCCGTCGAACATCTCGATGACGATTCCCGGGCTGCCGAGCTCTTCGCCCGTGGCGTCGAACCAGAGCGGCGCCGGCATCGGAATGTCGCCCGACTGGTGCAGAGTCGACAACACCTCCCACTCGGTGGCGCGATCGGTGTCGATGATGGCCTGACCGGGTGGCGGGTCCTGGCGCACGATGTAGCCGCGCTTCTCGCCCCCCTCCTCGACCCAGACCTTGGACATCTGTCTGCTGTATCCACCCGTGATCAGCTCGTATCCGACGACCCTGACGCTCTCGGGATCGTCGCTACGGCGTCGGAAGAAGGCTTCGAGACGCGACTGTGGGTCGGTCGTATCGGTCATTCGCCCCCCAATGTTCTGCGGCCATGCCGGCCGTCCGGTAACTGTTGCCCCTCTACAGTAGCCCCGCTCGTACGGCTCTATGACCGCCCACCTGAAGGCCGGACGAGTGATCGTTGCGCCGTCGGTAACTTGAATGACGCTGCAAACAGCGAACGCGGCGGAGAGCGCTGGGTCAGTGACCGACGACCGCGGGGTTGCCGTCGGTCCAGGTCGCGGTGAGCGTGCGGTGTGTGATCCGCCAACCGTCGGGTGTGCGCGCCAACCGATCGTCGTAGATGCCCCCGAGCAGGTAGTTGTCCCCGCCCGGCGTGCCCCGCTTGACGTGCTGGCCCTGGAGGTAGCAGCGGTGGGTCGCCGTGTCTCCGTCGACGGTCACCTGGTGGTTCCCGATGAGGTGCTGGGTGACATCGAGCCGGCTCAATGGCCGGTTGATGCGAGCGATGATCGCATCCACGCCGTCGCAATGCACGCCGTTCAGGTCGGCGGTGGCGTCATTGGCGAAGATCGACCGCAGCTCGTCGAGTTGCATGGTGTCGAGCGCCCAGGTGTAGGCGATGGCGAGATCGATGATCGCTTGCTCGTCGGTAGACACGCTCTCAACGTACCTTTCAGACCAGCGTCCAGCCGCCGTCGACGACGAGCGTCTGACCGGTCACGTACGACGCCGCTGCGGTCGAGAGGAAGAGGACGGCGTTGGCGATCTCCTCCGGCTCTCCGCGCCGACCGAGGGGGATGTTCGACGAACGCGATCCGCGACAGCGGTCCCATCAGGCCGGTCGCGACTGACGGCGGATCCCACAACGGCTCGATCTCCCCCGACTTCATCCGTCGAATCGTCTCGACAGGCACGGCCCCCGGAGCGACGCAGTTCACCCGGATGCCGAAGGGGGCGAGGTCGACGGCGAGGCTACGGGTGAACTGGAACACCGCTGCCTTTGCCGAGTCGTACCCCGTGCCGAGGCATGGCACGATCCCGTCGACGGAGGAGATGTTCACGATCGCGCCGGCGACATCGTGCGCGACCATGTGCTCCGCTACTGGTTTCGAGCAGAGGAAGACACCCTCGTAGTTGACCGCGATCGCACGTTTCCACGACTCGTAGGTTTGATCGACGATGCTGCCCGACTCGTGATACGAGCCGGCGTTGTTGATCAGCACGTCGACCGAGCCGGCGATGGAAAGTGCGTCGGCGACCGCCTGTCGAGCCGAGGCCTCGTCGGTGACGTCGAGGTGAACTGCGTCGGCGTTGCGGCCGTGAGCTCGCAGCTCCTTCGCCACTCGCTCGGAGCCGGCGTCGTCGATGTCGGTGACGAGCACGTGCGCCCCTGCGGCCGAGAGCACCCCGGCGATCGCCTCGCCGATACCCGTGGCAGCCCCGGTCACGATCGCCACCTTGCCGTCGAGGGAGAGCAGTTGCCCGATCGACTCGTCCACGGGCGCAGCGTACTCGACGTATGGTCGAGGCATGAGCGCCGAAAGAATAGAGATTGCCAAGAAACTGTTCGCCGGGTGGAGCTCCGGCGACCCCGACGCGCCGCGAGAGCTGATGACGCCCGACGCAGTCCTTCACGACATCGCCAGCGGCACGTTCGAAGGGTGGCCAGCGATCCGGGACTTCTTTGCAGCGGGCCTCGCCAAGTGGGACGACCTGCAGCTCCTACCGGACGAGTTCTGGGCGAATGACAGCGGGCTGGCGCTGCACTACGTGATGAGCGCAACGGTCAAGGATCCGTCGATCTACGGCGCTGAGCACGTCGGCAAGAAATGGTCGGTCGAGGTGATGTCCTTCCTACGCTTCGACGGTGATCGTGTGTGCTTCGAGGCCGACTTCCACGACAAAGGCTCTCGCGCCCGCTCCCTCGGGATCAGCTGACCGATGAATTGCGGTTGCGGCGTTGTGCTCAGAACGTACGCCGGTGCTCGGTCAGCTCGTCCTGCGGTCCTGGTGTGAACTGCCATCGGCTGCGGCAGACGCGGCGGCGGAACCGCCAGCCAGCGTCGGTCCGCACCACGACATCCTCGTAGTCGCCTCCGTACCAGCGCTGCGGGTCGTGCGTGGCTCGGGTGTACGGCGCGAAGAACTTGCTGTGCACCGCCACCTCACCGTCTCGCTCGAACACGACGATGTTGGTGACGTGGTGGGCCGACGGGTGGTTGGCACCGCGAAAGTAATCGGCGATCTCGGCCACACCGACGAACGCACGCGGAGCTCGGACACCCGTGTAGTCGAGGACGGCGTCGTCCTCGAACAGCTCCGTGAACCGATCCCACTCGCCGGCATCCACGATGTGGCCGTACAGCCCCAGCAGTTGATGGATCTCGATGATGTCGGTGGCGTTCATGACCTGTTCCAAGCGCAGCTCGTGTCAAGTTACTGTTACTGACCATGCAGGCATACCGGATGGTGGCATGGAAGACGACTCCTGAGTTCCAGGAGGTGCCCGATCCGGAACCTGGACCCGGTCAAGTGCTGGTGCGTGTCGGGGCAACCGGCATCTGTCATTCCGACCTGCACGTGATCCACGAGTTCGACGCCGGCGTGTTCAACGCCGAGCTGCCTTTCACGCTCGGCCACGAGTCGGCGGGATGGGTGGAGGCACTTGGCTCCGGTGCGACGGGACTCGAGGTGGGTGAACCAGTCGCCGTGTACGGACCGCTCGGGTGTGGGACGTGCGCCCGTTGCCAGACCGGCGACGAGAACATCTGTGACCACGCTGGAGAGATGCCCGGCGCCGGATGGGGCCTCGGGGTCGACGGTGGCATGGCGCGGCTACATGGTCGTCGACAGCGTGCGCCAGCTGGCGCCGTTGGGCGATCTCGACCCAGTCCTGGCGGCACCGCTCACCGATGCTGCGGTCACTCCCTACCGAGCAGTCAAGCGCTCCCTCGATCACCTCGGTCCGGGCTCGGTCGCCGTCGTTATCGGGATCGGCGGGCTCGGCCACCTGGCGGTGCAGATACTCCGCGCTGTCACGGCGGCGACGGTGATCGCGGTCGACAGCAAGCCGGCCGCGCTCGAGCTCGCATCGTCGCTCGGAGCCCATCACACCGTCGAGGCCGGCGCCGACGCGCAGGCCGCGATCAGCGATCTCAGCCAAGGTCGCGGTGTGGACGCCACGTTCGATCTCGTCGGCAGCGAGGCGACCTTGTCGCTCGCACTCGCCACCGCCCGCGCCGGATCGCGGGTCACGCTCGTCGGTGCCGCCGGCGGATCGGTGCCGTACTCGCTGTGGGCGACGAAGTTCGAGGTGGAGCTGACGAGCTCGATGTGGGGGAGTACCGGCGACCTCCGTGACGTGATCGCCCTGGCCCGTGACGGTCACCTCGTTCCCAAGGTCACGACGTTCGACTTCGACCACATCCCCGAGGCGTTTCATGCCCTCGAAGACGGCAGCCTCGAGGGCCGGGCCGTCATCGTCCCCTGAAAGGAGCAGCTGTGACCGAGATCGACCTCGACCACATCGATCTCATGGACCCGGCGGTTCAGGAGGACTGGTTCGCGCACTATCGAGTGCTGCGCGAGCAGGCACCGGTGTGGCGTGTCCCCGCAACGGGCGAGTACTTCCTCAGCCGCTACGAGGACGTCATCTACGTGCTTCGCCATCCGGAGCTGTTCCCCCACACGTCTACGAGCAGCGAGTTCCGGCTGCTGCAGACCGACGCGGCCAACCGCTACTACGAGGAACATGGCTGGCGCCGCAAACAGACGCTCGGTATCGATCCGCCTGTCCATCGCGACTACCGAGTGCTCGTCGACCCGTGGTTCAACGGCGCAGGCGCCGAACAAGCGCGGCCGGTGATCGAACGGCTGGCGGCCTCGCTCATGGACGAATGGATCGACGACGGCGAGGTCGAGATCGTGAGTCAGTTCGCCATGCCGCTACCGGTGATGGTCATCACCACGGTCCTCGGGTTCCCGCTCGACGACATCGAGCAGCTGAAGCGATGGTCCGAAGCGTGGGTCCTGCCGTTCTCCCGCGGGCTCAGCGCGGAGCAGGAGATGTACGTCGCCGAGCAGGGCGTCGAGTTCCAGCAGTACATCTGGCGGCACCTGGAGGAGAAGCGGCGGTCGCCGACCGACGACGTCCTCTCCCATCTGGCCCAGGCTCGGTTCCGCGACGGAGACGTCGAACGACCGCTCAACGACGGGGAGATCATCAACCTGATCGACCACCTCTTCATCGGTGGCAACGAGACCACGACGTTCGCCATCACGTCCGGACTGTGGCTGTTGACCAATCATCCCGAGATCGAACAGCGGTTGCGCACCGAGCCCGATCTGATTGCGACGTTCGTCGACGAGGTCCTGCGTCTCGAATCGCCAACGCAAGGTTTGTGGCGCGGGGTCTCCCGCGACGTCGAGGTGGGCGGAGTCGAGATCCCACAGGGCGCGACGGTGCACATCCGCTACGGCGCGGCCAACCGTGATCCGGAGATGTTCGCCGACCCAGACGAGATCGAGCTGTCGAGAGGAAACGCGGGGCGTCATCTCGCCTTCGGTGCCGGCGAACACCGGTGTCCCGGAGAAGGTCTGTCGAAGCTGGAGCAACGCATTGCCGTGGAGCTCTTCCTCAGCCGCATGGAGAACCTCCGCTTCACGGAGGGTCGGAACGATTTCACACATCTGCGAGGGTTCTGGTTGCGGGCGCTCAAGGACCTGCACGTGAGCTTCGACTCGATCGCCACCGAGGAGTGACGATGGATGACGAACTGTCGACGAGTGATCGTCTGGAGCGCTTCCTTGCCGAGGTGGCTCCGGAGCTCGGCGCGAGCGTCGTGTCGTATCGTCCGATCAGCGGCGGCTACAGCCGGCTGACAGCTGTCGCCGAGATCCGTACCAGCGAGGGCGGCACAGAGAAGCTGGTGCTTCGCTCCGATCCGCCCGGTGGCGAGGGAGTTTTCGAGAGCGATCGCGATCGCGAGTGGCAGTTGCTCCAAGCCCTGTGGGATCTCGATGGGGTGACCATCCCGCGTCCCCGCTGGTACGACCCGACCGGACACTTGCTGGGCAGCAAGACCATCGTCATGGATCACGTCGACGGCACGCCGCTCCAGCTCACGCTCGGCGCAGACGCAGACACGTCAGCGGCGAGATCGATCTACCTCGACGTTGCCGCGGCGCTGCAACGCACGCCGACGGAAACGCTGCCAGCAGTCATGGAGCGGCCCGACGACTGGGACAGCTATCTCGATGCAGCTATCGAGATCTACTCCCGTGCCGAGCGACAGATGGCCGACTGCAGCCCGATCATCCGGTACGTGTCGGCATGGTTGCGGGCGAATCGTCCGCCGCCGGCGCCGCTCGGCGTCGTTCACGGTGACTTCCAGCCGGGGAACATCCTCGTCGGGGGAGAGTCGTCACCCGTGGTGATCGACTGGGAGTTCACACGGATCGGCGATCCGCGAGAGGACATCGGCTACTACAGCGAGAACCCGCTGCCCAACAGCCTGTACGCCGGCGACCCCGAAGCGCTGCTCGCCGGATACCGGGAACGAACCGGTCTCACGGAGGAACAGGTCAACCCGCAGGTGATGCGGTACTTCTTCATCCTCGGCATGGCGGAGTTGTTCGTGCAGATGATGCGCAGCGCCGACGCCCTGACGCGTGGGCAGGGAAAGGGAATCATGACGCCGTTCCTGATCAACAGCCTGTCCTACTTCCACGAGAAGTACCTCGACATCTGCTCGTCCGGGACGCGCCGATGAGGTGTGAAAGGAGCGACTCCGCCCAATGATTGCGAAACCGACGACCGAGCAGATCCTCAACGACTGCAGCCGCGAGCTGATGGAGGTGGTGTTGCCGGCCATCAGCGACGAGACGGTGAAAGTGACCGTCATGATGATGGACCTCGTGCTGCGCAACGCCGCGGTGCGTGCCGCCCACGAGGTCGCGTGGATGACGGCGGAGACCACCGAGCTCAACGCATTCGCTGGGGATGCCGGTGCGTCCTCGCTCGATCTCGACGACAGCTTGCACCTCGACGACGTGATCGAGCGGTACCGCCAGGCGAGCGAGGCCTTCTCGCAGGCGATGGAGGACGCCATCGCCAGGGGAGACGAGGCGCTCGCCGACCGCGGTGCGGCGCTGATGGCGAGCCGCAGCACGCAAGAGCAGGAGGTGATGTGCGGATGGAGCCCAGTCGGACGCTGACGCTTGTCGCAGATATGGGCGAGGGCACGAGCCGAGCGGCCCACTGACATGGCGACGCTGCTCGTCCACATCCGCGTCCGCAACGGCATGGAAGACCGGTTCGAGGCGCTCGTCACTGAGTTGTATCGGGCGACGCACGAGGACGAGACAGCCGTGCGTCGCTACGAGTACTTCCGCGGGGCCGAACGAGGCGCGTACTACTGCCTGATGGCGTTCGACGACTACCGCGGATTCCTCAGCCATCAGTCGAGCGATCATCACGAGGCGGCGAGTCCTCAGTTGCGTGAATTCACCGAGACGATCCGCCTCGAATGGCTCGATCCCGTCCAGTCTGCATCGCCACTCCCGCCCACCGACGCGCAGCCCCTCCCGGACGACGCCTCGGAGGCGATGGTCCGACACTACGAACGGCTCGGCGACATCGGCGAGAAATGGTGGGAGGAGCTGCGATGAGGACGCTCGTACTCGGCGGGTCGGTGTTCGTCGGAAAGCACACCGTGGACGCCCTGCTCGCCGGCGGCCACGAGGTCGCCGTTCTGAACCGGGGGAAGACGCCGACCGAGTTGCCTGACGAGGTCGAACGCCTCGTCGCCGATCGCACGGACATCAACCAGATGAGCGACGCGCTCGCCGGTCGCGACTGGGATGCGGTGTTCGACGTGTCTGGATTCGTCATGGCTGCCGGGGGGTCGGACATCGACGGCCTGCTCGACCTCTTCGACGGCCATGTCGGCCATTACGTCTACGTCAGCTCGATCATGGCCTACGACCAGTCATTGGCCGGGATCTTCCCCTGGACCGAGGACCTGCCCACCAACCCCGACGGGCCGACCAGCTACGGGGGGTTCAAGGCCATCGCCGAACAGGCGATGCTCAGCCGGCACTCCACGAACGGCTTCCCCGGAACGGTTGTGCGCCCGGCGGCGATCTACGGACCCGACAACAACATCTTCGACATGGAGCTACCGATGTTCCTGCGGCTGCGCGAACATCGCCCGATCCTCGTGCCGCACGGCGGTCTCGTCGTTGGCTCATATGGGCATGTCGACGATCTGTGCGAGGCGATGGTGGCGCTGATCGGCAAGCAGGCGGCGATCGGTGAGGTGTTCAACATCACGGGAGAGCACGTCACCGTGAACCGGTACGTCGAGGTGCTGGCCGGTGTCGTCGGTGAGGAACCGGACGTCGTTCAGCTCCCTGACTCGATGCTCACTGACCTCTCTGGTCCCGTGTTCAGCCACCTGTTCGGCGTCCGCCATCACGCCATGGCGAGCATCGAGAAGGCGGAGCAGCTGCTCGACTTCACGTGCCGCTTCGACCTTCGCTCGGGCCACGAGGACGTGTACCGCTGGTTCCTCGACAAGGGGTATGCCGACGTCAACGGTCCGATGGTCGATTCGATGTGGCGGGCATCGTGGGACTTCGAGGTGGAGGCCGCGTTGGCTGCCCAGGTGCGCGGATGAACGAGCCCACCGACGCCGAGATGTGGCGGTCGGTCGAAGCGACGGTCCGCGGGGTACTTCTTCCTGCCATCAGTGACGACTGGGCGCGAGTGATCGCCGTCCAACTCGCCGGGATGGCCCAATTCGCCGCGACGCGTCCAGACGATCCGCTGCCGCGACGTGTCGACGAACTGGCCGACGCGCTCGACGGCTTGGCAGACAACCAGATCGTCGCTGCCCACTGGCGTGCCACCGAGCGCGATCAGGACACGGTGCTCTCTGCGGTGAGCGCCGTTCTCTCCGACGCGGTGTCGCATGACGATCCTGACGGCGATGCGGTGCGTACGCACCTGCGCCCCGTGGTGAGCCGCCATCTCGACGAGGACCTGGAGGTCACCGGGATGCTGATGCCGTACTTCCGCGGGCAGATGCCTGATGCGTGAGTTGCTCGAGACCTGGATCGGTGGCGAGCTAGGACAACCGGTGCGCATCGCCGAGCTGCGCCGCATCACCACTGGACACTCGCGAGGCAACTGGTTCGTCGAGCTCGATGACTCGTCTCGGTTCGTCGTTCGGATCGAGCAAGGAGGCGTGTTCGGTACGGCAGGTGCCGACGAGTTCGAGTTCATGGCGGCAGTGGGTCAGTTGGGGTTTCCCGTGGCTCGTGTGCGCTGGCTCGAACCAACCGGTTCCGTGATCGGGCAGCCGTTCTTCGTGATGGACTTCATCGACGGTGGCGTGAGCACCGAGCGGGAGGACCGGACTCTGGCGCCGGAACTCGCCGTCGACTTCGTCCGCCGCCTCGACGAGCTGCATCACCTCGACTGGGAGGGCGTCATCGACGGGCCGACTCCTGATGAGGCGACTCACGTCCAGATCGAGCGGTGGGCCGACGTCTATCGGACCAGTACTCCACTTCCTGTTCCACTCCTGGAGGAGGGGGCGGCATGGCTGCACGACCGCGCCCCGCGCCTCGAGCGGGTGGCGCTCGTGCACGGCGATCCAGGACCCGGCAACTTCGTCCACGACGGCCACCGAGTGCTGGCCCTGACCGACTGGGAGTTCTCCCACCTTGGCGATCCCACCGAAGACTGGGCGTACTTGCTCTCGATGCGTGGCGCACGCACGATGCCGATGGACGACTGGCTCTCGCTCGTGCGCCGGGAGGTGGGCGTCGAGGTCGACGACGAACAGCTGCGCTACTGGCGTGCGTTCAACTTCTTCAAGGGAGCCTGCGCCAACCGGTCGTGCCTCAAGTCGTTCGCCGGACCCAACCCGGCGCCGAACATGGCCATGATCGGCACTGTCCTGCAGCAGACGTTCATGCGTCAGCTCGCAGATCTGGTGGCCGGCTGACCGCGATTACGCCGACGAACCAGCACGTCAGGCGAGGTCGCCGAGCACGGGGGCGAGGTCGTCGAGCTGGGTGACCGCGTACGGCCGGGGCAGCAGCACGCACACCATGTCGGCGCCGGCCTCGCCATACGCCTTGGCTTCGTCGGCGACCTCACCTGGCTCCCGTCCGGCGCGGACGTTCGCCGACACGGTCAGGTCGTCGATCGTGCGCCCTTCCGCCTCGCAGAGCTCGCCCAAACGCGTCCGTGCAACCGGGCGAACTCGCCGACGTCGTCGCCGGAGTAGTTCCAGTGGTCGGCGAAGCGGGCGACCAGCGGCAGCAGGCGGCGCTCGCCTTTGCCGCCGAGCACCAGCGGCGGGTGCGGCTGTTGTGCGGCCTTGGGCTCGCACCATGCGTCGTGGAGCTGGTAGTGGCGACCGGCGAACGTCGTCGTGCGTTCGGTGAGGAGGGAATGGACGACCGTCAATGCCTCTTCGAACCGCTCGAATCGCTCGGCAATCGAGCCCAGCTCGATTCCGTATGCCTCGCACTCGGCCTCGAACCACCCGGCACCGACGCCGAGTTCGAGACGTCCTTCGGAGGCGATGTCGACCGTGACTGCCATGTTGGCCAGGACCGCCGGGTGCCGGTACGGGACACCGGTCACCATCACGCCCCCGCGCAGGCGTTGAGTTCGGGCGAGCAGCATCGCCAAGCATGTCCAGCCCTCCAAGGTCGGCTCTTCGGGTCCGGTGCGCAGCGGGTAGAAGTGGTCGTAGACCCAGCCGGTGTCGAACACCTCGAGGTCGTCGGCGGCATGCCACAGGTCGAACAGCTCCGACCACGTGCAGTTGGACTGGGCCGCAGTGAATCCGAATCGCATGGCGTCGCAGACATCCTTCCGGGCAGAGCGGACGAGCCGAAACCTGAGTCGGCTTCGCCATCTGTTACTTGAGACTGATGCTAGTTTCTATGACGTGACAGTCGACGAAGCCCTCGTTCAGAGCGGCGGCTCGCGATGACGTCCGCCCATGATCTTGCGTGGCCGGACCTCGTGTGGTCGCACTTCAGCCGTCCGCGATTCGGCGACTTCGACGGGCGCGTAGCGGCCGCCGCGGCGGCCGGGTTCGCCGGAATCGGACTCTTCGCCCTCGAGTACGAGCGGCTGCGAGACGAGGAGGGACGGTCGGCGAAGGACATCGGACGGGTGCTCGACGACCACGGCCTCGTATTGGGAGAGATCGAGACCGTGCACGGGTGGGCGTCGGAGGGCGACGCTGCCGAGGAGTGCGCTCGGCGAGAGGTACTCGCCTACGAGCTCGCCGACGAGATCGGCTGCCGCTATCTGCAGGCGATCGGTCCCTATGACGGCACGACGGGCGAGGCGGCGGACCGCTTCGGAGCGCTCTGCGATCGCGCCCAGGAGCACGGCCTGCTCGTCGGCATCGAGTGGCTCCCGTACACCAACATCGCCACTGCTACCGATGCGGCGGACATCGTCGAATCTGCCGATCGACCGAACGGGGGCTACTGCGCCGACATCTGGCACCACAAGCGGGGTGCCAACGACGAGTCGCTGATCCGCGCCTTGGACGGTGAGCGTGTGTTCGCAGTGCAAATGGACGACGGGCCAATGCGCCCGCAGTTCGATGACTACAAGCAGGACTGCATGGCGCACCGGGTGCCGCCGGGCGAAGGCGAGTTCGATTGCGTCGGCTTCGTGCAACTGCTCGGCGAGATCGGGGTGCGTGCGCCGATCTCGCTGGAAGTGTGTTCGACGGAGCTCTGGGCGGCGCCGGCGGCCGAAGCAGCCGCTCGGGCGGCGGATGCCATGCGAGCCGTGCTGGCCGAAGCCGACCGGGGCTCTGGTTGACTCCGATCTCAGCGACTCGCGTACGACACGTCGTCCCGCCCACGGATGCCCTCGGTGAACCGCCCAGGAGGAAAGGCGAGGTCGACGTGCTCGACCTTGTCCCACTCGTGCACCACCGTTCGATGGGCGATCTTCCACTCGCCATCCCGTTGCTCGAAGCGGTCGACGTAGCGTCCTCCGAACGTCTCCACGACCACGAGGCCGTCGTCATCGATTCGACGCTGGCGTGCACACACGTGGCTCTCGACCTGCGCGGTGTCGTCGGCGGTGAAGTCGATCACGGTGTTGGCGATCGTGTGCATCGTGGCGTCGTAACGATCGCGCAGCCGCGACGTCACGTACTCGGCGAAGTCGATGCCCAAACCCTTGAACGATCCGTGGTCGTCGGTGGCGTCCGGATGGTAGACGGAAGCAACCAGCGCGGCGTCGCCCCGATCGACGCCCCGGCAGTAGTCGACCAGCCGCCGTTGGATGGCTCGCTCGTCGAGGAGGCGCTGCACGTCGGGATCCATCGTCACAGTGTGGTCGCCGCGACATGAACGGACAAGGCCGGCAGGGTCATCTCGACATCGACGGCTGCTTCAACGTCCGCGATGCCGGTGGATGGCCGACCGTCGACGGGCGACAGATGCGCACGGGGCTGCTGTACCGGGCGGATGATCCGGTTCGCCTCACCGACGAAGGCCGTGCGCGCATCGGTGCACTCGGTCTGCGGGCGATCATCGATCTGCGCCAGCAGGCGCAGTTCGACCGGGGCCATACGTTCGGTGATATCGATCTCACGCACCACATTCCCGTCGTGGATCGGATCATCGACGTCGACAACCCGCCCCGCCTCGAACGTGCCGGC
The DNA here is from genome assembly GCA_963830025.1 of uncultured Acidimicrobiia bacterium. GTDB lineage: Bacteria > Actinomycetota > Acidimicrobiia > Acidimicrobiales > Ilumatobacteraceae > CAWHLC01. The sequence continues at coordinate 557,251 of CAWHLC010000010.1, read as the reverse complement.
GACATCGCATCGCTCTACGAGAACATGATCTCGCGGGGCGGCGCCCAACTGGTGCGGGCCGTGGAGACGATCGCGACATACACGGCCGAGGGTCCGGTGATGGTGCACTGCGTCGCCGGCAAGGACCGCACCGGGTTGGTGGTGGCGCTGATCCAGGCCGCGATCGGCGTGACGGCGGAATCGATCGTCGAGGAGTACGCCCTCTCCGACGAACCGACGCAACGGAAACGCTCCGCGATGCTGTCGCAACCGATGACAGGTGACCCGCCCGTGGGGACCTCGCCGGAGTTGATATGGACCGCACCGGCCGAAGCGATGACGCTGTTCACTCGGCGGGTCGTCGAACTCCACGGCTCGCTCGCCGAATGGCCGGCTGCGGTTGGCTTGGACCCGGCGACGGAGCGCCTGCTCCGTGAGCGGTTCGTCGTCGAATCGACGGAGTAGCAGCGACCGTTCAGGCCAACGAGCCGGCGTCGACGGCGACCGTCGACCCGGTCATGAACGCCGCCATGTCGGTGCAGCAGAAGAGCACCACCCGGGCGACGTCGTCGGGCACACCCATCCGCCCCAGTGGATTGGCCGAGACGCGAGCCTCGATATCGAGCCCCGCTTCGGCGAGCGGCGCCATCTGGTCGCGGACGCCAGGTGTGTCCATGATCGTCGGAGCGACGGCGAGCACCCGGATGCCGAGCGGCCCGAACTCGAGGGCCAGCGCCTTCGTGATCCCCACGACGGCGTGCTTCGAGGCGACGTATGCGCTGATGCCGGTGCCCGCCTTGAAGCCGGCAGTGGACGTGAGATTGACGATGACGCCACCGCGGCTCATCCGCCGGGCGGCCTCCCGCGCCCCGGCGTACGTGCCGCGAACGTTCACGTGGAGCATTCGGTCGACGAAATCGTCGGCGGCGTCGATCGCCGGGCCCGTCGTCGGGAAGATCGCCGCGTTGTTGACCCAGATGTCGAGACCGCCCAGTTCGCCGACGGCGCGATCGGCCGCAGCGGCCAGCGATGCGGTATCGGACACGTCGAGCTCGCAGGCCAGCACTCGCCGTCCCGCGCGGGTCAACTCGTCAGCGAGCCCTTCGGCGGCTGGTCCGTCGAGGTCGCCGGCGATCACACTCGCCCCTGATTCGGAGAGGCGACGTACGATCTGCGCGCCGAGACCGCGGGCTGCGCCGGTGACGATCGCAACGCGACCGTCGAGCGACATGAGCTCCTCGAGCGTCCGGTCGCTGACGTCAGGCACGGCCACGGGCGCACATTACAGGCCGGTCGGAGGGTCGCAGACGGGGCACTACGCTCGCCGCGATCATGACTGAGCGTGACGCCGACTCGATCCGGCGACTGCTGTACGCGTACGGCGACGCGGTGCTCGTACGCGACGAGGCGGCGTGGGGTTCGTTGTGGACCGACGACGGCGTGTGGGAGCTCGGGCCGGACCGAACCATCCGCGGCCGAGCAGCGATCGTGGACCACTGGCGCGACTCGATCGGCAAGTACCGCCATGTCGTGCAGCTCTACCTGAGCAGCACGGCGACGATCGACGGCGACGACGCGTCGGGACGGGCGTATCTCGTCGAGCTGAACGATCCGGTGGAGGGGGAGCGGCGCGTCTTCGTGGGCTGGTACGACGACACCTACCGACGCACATCGGACGGGTGGAAGTTCTCGGCTCGCGCTCTCCGGCGGTTGTATTCGGGAGCCCCGGATCTCTCCGGGACCTTCTTCGGACCCAGCTGACCTCAGTCGAACGTTCGTGCCAACTCATACGCCTGACGCGTCGCCGCGACCATTCGGCGGGGAGCGAACGCATCACCGAGCAGATGGACCGAGGAGTGTCGCGTACGCACGGCGTGGTGCAGCTCGTCGCAGGGAACGGAACCGCAGGCCAGCACGACTGTGTCGACGTCGTCGATCGTCCAGCGTCGTCCGCTGTAGCAGTGGGCGACGGTGAGCCTGCGGTTCTCGATCCCGACGAGGCGCGTCATCGGCACCATTTTCACGTGGCCGTCGTCGAGGCGGGCCATCACAGCCCCGATCGTGTATTTACCGACCAGTGGCGACGGTGCGAGCGTTTCGTACACGAGCGTCACCTCGTGACCGTCGGCGGCGAGATGGTCGGCAACCGCGAGCGGTGACAATCGGTCGTCCTGGGAGATCACCACGACCCGCCGGCCGATGAGGCTGGGCGGCGGTTACTGCATCGGTCGCCGACACGACGAACGGCAGATCGGCGCCGGGCACGTCGGGCCGGCGCGACGTCGCGCCGGTGGCGATCGCCACGATCTCTGCGCCGGAGCCGAGTACCTCGTCGCTCGTTGCGACGTGCCCGAGTTGCACCGTGACGCCGGCCCGTTCCAGCCGCCCCTCCTGCCACCGGATCCAGTTGCCGTAACTACTGTTCATACGCAGACGGGCGGCGATCGCGAGCTGGCCACCGAGCTCGTCTGCGCGCTCCCACAGCGTCACGCGGTGGCCCCGTTCCGCCATTTGCGCGGCGAACTCCGTTCCCGCTGGTCCGCCGCCGACCACCAGCACGGATCTCGGCACGGCGGCGCGCGCAGCACGCCCCTCGTACTCGCGGCCCGCATGCGGATTGGTACCACACGCGAATGGCAGGCCCTCGACCACCCGGCGGTCGATACATTCCTGGAGCCCAATGCACGGACGGATCTCGGCGATGCGCCCGTCGCGCGATTTGCTGACGAGATCTGGGTCCGCGATCGCCGCCCTGGCGAAGCCCACGAGGTCGGCGTTCCCCTCGGCGAGGATCCGTTCCGCGGTAGCGACACTTGTGACGCGCCCGACGTAGACGACCGGCAGGTTCGTCGCTGTTCTCGCCTGCCCGGCCAACGGTGCCCATGCAGCCTCGGGATAGAACCCTGGCTGGACATAGCTCACCCGTCCCCAGTTGTCCCCGACGTCCAGGCTGAAGTAGTCGACCGTTCCGTCGGCGGTGAATGCTGCGAGCAGTGCCGCGGCAGTCGTCCACGGTCAGACCGTCGTCGATCATTTCGTCGATGCAGAGGCGCAGCCCGATGGTGACAGGACGGTCGACATGGCTGCGCATCGACTCGACGACCTCGCGGAGCAGACGGCGACGGTTCTCGAATGTGCCGCCGTATCCGTCCGTCCGCCGGTTCGTCCGCGGCGACAGGAACCACTGGAGCACGTCATCGTGGTTGGCGTGGAGCTCGAGCGCGTCGGCATCGCCCGCCGCCGCGAGAGCCGCCGATTCTCCGTACTCGCGGACCAACCACGCGACCTCGTCGATGTCGAGCGCATGAGGGATGCGATGGTCGGCATGGCCCGAGAGCGTGCTCGATGGCGCAGAAGGCATCCCGCCTTGCTGCACGAACTGGACGCTGCCGAATCCCCCGGCGTCATGGAGCCTGCCCATGAACCGGCCGAGGCGCTCGACGAAATCGGGGTGACGGAACACGCCGGGACCGTTGGCGCCGATGCCCGTCGGCTCGAATCCCGGGATCAGCGGGTTGCGTACGAACGTCGGCCCGCCACCGACCCAGCGCAATCCACCAGCGACGCGGCTGACCCAGTACTCGCAGTGCTGCTCGAACCGCGCCTCCGATTCGAGCAGTGACCCGCCACCGCCGGAGTGTGACGAGACCACGAGGCGGCTGTCGAGCTCCATCGTCCCTACGGTGATCGGGCTGAACGCGAGGGGGTACAGGGAGGTTGCTCCGTCCATCTCAGATTCCTGGCGATCGTGCCGCTTCGCCAGCGGCCGATCGGCCGGCGATATAGCCGTACACCAAGGCGAGCCCGATCGTGCCCCCGGCGCCCCAGTAGGCCTGGCCTGCCGGAGACGCAATGCAGTTGCCGGCGCCGAACAGACCAGGGATCGGTACGCCGGCTACGTCGAGCACGCGAGCGTCGTGATCGATCACGGGACCACCCTTCGTGTCCAACGCGCCGGGACCGAGGATCGTGCAGTGGTACGGGCCGACATCGGCGAACGGTGCCATGCACGGACGACGTCCGCTACTCGGGACCAGTGATCTCCCCATTCGACGTTCATGCTCATTGCAACATGACCGCACACAACGTCAAGTTTGTAAACCCACGGGCACGCAAAAGGCGCTACCATCCGGTCTGCTCAGGCAGAGAGGAGTCTCCCATGACTGTGGTAGCTCACGCCGACGTCGCACGCCGTTTGCTGGCCAATGTGGAGGCCGGCACGAGTGACCAGACATCGGGCCAGATGAAGGTTCCGATCGCCACGTATCGCGATCCCCGACGCTGGGAAACGGAGATGGAACAGATCTACCGGCGCTCGCCTCTCGTGGTTGCGCTGTCGTGCGACATCGCCAATCCCGGCGACTACGACACGCTGGAGATCGCCAACCGCCCACTGCTCATCGTGCGCGGCGACGATGGGGTCGCCAGGACCTTCCTCAACGTCTGCCGCCATCGAGGCGCCCAGGTAGCCGACGGGTGCGGACACACGCGCAGGTTCACCTGCCCGTACCACGCCTGGGTGTACGACACGAAGGGCACGATCGTGGGTGTCCCCGGTCGCGACACCTTCGGCGAGCTCGACGTGAGCGGACTCATCGAACTGCCCACTCACGAGCGAGCCGGAGTGGTGCTCGCCGTGCTGACCCCTGATCTCGATTTCGATCCGGCAGAGTGGCTCGCCGGTATGGACGATGCACTGGAACTGCTGCGTCTCGACGAGTTGCATCGGTATCCAGTTCCAACGCTGCTCGAGAGCCCCAACTGGAAACTCACCGCTGACGGATACGTCGACGGGTACCACATCGGCTATCTGCACAGCGCGACGATCGGGGTGAAATCGATAACGAATCGGAACACGTACGACTTCTTCGGACCCCACGTACGCATCGGGTTCGCCAACAAACCGATCACACAGATCCGTGACCGTCCCGAGGAGGAATGGCCGCCCATGTTCGAGGTGATGAGCATGGTCCACTACGTGTTCCCCAACCTGTCCATCTCCGGCCAGCCGACACGGCCGTTGATGATCAGCCGGCTCCTCCCGGGACCGACTCCCGACCGCTCGTTCACCCAGCAGTATCACTACTACCGCGAACCGGTGGAGGGTGAAGAAGCCACGGCGATGGCCGAGACGCGGCGGACGCTCTACGCGCAGGTCACGGGCGAGGAGGACTTCGCCACCGGGTTCAAGATCAACCGGGGCCTCTCCGCAATTGCCGACGGTCATTTCCGCTTCGGACGCAACGAAGGCGGCAACCAGAACCTTCACCGATGGATCGACAAGCTCGTCGGCGACGGCAACGGACAGGCACCGTCGTGACAGGTACTTTCTTGAACACGTGACCTGACACGTGTTCACCCGAGGTGGTCGACTCGCCTATAGTAAGCGTCGATCGTCTCCCCAGGGGGAGGGGACTGGCCGCCACGAGCGGCGTACAAGGGGGTTATGAATGGGTCGACGACGGATCGCGATGCTCAGCATCCTGTGCTGCACTGCGTTGATTGCCGCTTCATGCGGTGACGACGACGATGGCGGCGACGGAACCGAGGCGCCCTCGGGCGACACGGGAGCGACCACACCCGAAGGGACCAGCGGTGACACGGGGGCGACTACGCCCGAAGGAACCAGCGGTGACACGGGCACGACGACTGGCGGTGACACGGGCACGACGACTGGCGGTAGCGAGGGCACGACCGCTGGTACCGCAGGCGGCGACGGCACGGTCGACGAGTCCGTCGACGGCACTGGTGCCGCAGCATGGGCGGCGGCGATCGCCGCGGCCGATGCATCACCGCTCGCCGCCGACGACAGCCAGGATCCGTTCGTCATCGGCTTGCCCAACCTCGAGGGTGACCCCGCCGGAACGTTCCCCGACGTCGGGGAGGGTGCTCAAGCCGCGGTGAAGTACATCAACGAGAAGCTCGGTGGCATCGGAGCCGACCTCGAAGCGGGAACGCCCGGACGGCCGATCAAGCTCGAGTACTGCGGGCACCTCGTCGACCAGAACGAGGCGCAGGCCTGCGCCAATCAGGTCGCCGACGCCAACCCCAACACGGTGATGATGGGCGTCGACTTCTTCTCGCCGCTGATGTACCCATTGTTCGCAGACTTCCCGGTCACCGAAACGTTGCCGATCTTCATCGCCGACTTCGATCAGCCGGGTGTCGTCTCGGCATTCGGCGGTTGCCCGACGGCCTTCCCGTCGAGCGCGAAGATGATCGCCGAGATCAAGAAGCACGACAAGCTGGGCGTGATCTGGTCGCAGAACGCGCCGGGGACGGAGTGCTGGCAGGACACGCAGGAGCGCTTCTACCAGTACTACGCCGATACCGCCGAGAGCTTCGAGTTCCAGGGCTTCCCGTACACCCCGGGCGAGACCGCCGGCAACGCCGCTGTGGTGCAGCAGGTTGCGGACTACCTCGAGGGCGCGGAGAGCGGAGCGGTGTACATGGGCATACAGGCATCCGACTGCGCGAACTTTATCCAGGGCCTGGCCGGTGCCGGGGTGGACTCCCAGATCTACATCGCCGACTCGTGCAGCAGCGATGCCGTGAAGGGCCTTCCCGAGAGCAACGGGGTGATCTTCGAGCTGCAGGGGTATCTCGCAGAGCAGCCGGAGCTGGCCAGCGACTTCGTCGCCGACGAGCTTGCGAGCCGCGAAGCGGCGATCGCCGACTTCGGTCCGAAGACACCGCTCACGAACTACACCCGCCAGGCGTTCTCCGGAATCGTGTTCATCTACCAGGTGGCCAATCAGCTGCTGGCCGACGGGGGCGACATCGATGATCGCGAGGCCCTGCGCGAGGCCTACACCGCCACCGACAACTACCACGTGGTCGGCTACCGCCCGATCTCGTGCGCCAACACTCCGCCCGAATACCAGTCGGTCTGCGCCCATACGGCCACGTACGCAGCCTGGGATGGCAGTACGTTCACTCCGGATGCGGCGATTCCGGACGACGGAGTGATCGACGTGACGGATCTGATGCTTGCCGTCGAGGAGGCTTCTCCTCGCGGCGGATGATCGGGGTCCGCGGGTCGTGTGAGCCGGTGCGCCGCTCACACGACCCGGCACCCCGAGCGAGCGCGTAGATTGGTCAGTCAGGGAGGGGAGCTACGTGAAGGAACTGCTCTTCGCTGCGTTGCTGGGTCTCGGTGGCGGTGCTGTTTACGCCATGCTCGGCACCGGCATCGTCACTGCCTACAAGGGCTCGGGGGTCATCAACTTTGCCCACGGCGCCTTCGCCATGTACGCCGCCTTCGTCTACCACGAACTGTTCACCAAGGGCTCGCTGGCGCTGCCATGGGTCGACATTCTGCCCACCAACAGCCTCAACCTGCCGGTGCACATCACGATCCAGGAAGGCGGAACGAGCGAAACGCTCGCTGTCGTCTTGGGTGTCCTCATGGCGGCGGCGATCGGCTTCGCCGCGCACCTACTCGTGTTTCGTCCCCTGCGCAATGCGCCAGCGCTCGGAAAGGTGATCGGCTCCGTCGGTTTGATGCTGTACCTGCAGGCGGTCGCCCTCCTCAACTACGGCAGCGGCGCCCGTGCCCCCGACGGCTTCGTGCCCAAAGAGCCAATCAACAACTTCCTCGGTCTTGGCGAGAACATGCCGCGGCTCAACATCTACCTCGCCGGTGCCGCGGTCATCATGGGTCTCTCCGTGTGGGCGCTGCTGCGGTACACACGGTTCGGACTCGCCACGCGAGCAGCCGACGAAAACGAGAAAGGTGCGTCGCTCCTCGGCTACTCACCGCAGCGGCTCGCCGGGTTGAACTGGGTGTTGTCGGCTTTTCTCGCCGGCATTGTTGGCGTGCTTTTCGTCGGCAGCGGCTCGCTCGATACGACGGGTTACACCGAGCTCGTCATCCCCGCACTCGGCGCGGCGCTGCTGGGCGGGCTCACCTCGATCCCGCTCGCCACCATCGGCGGCCTCGCCCTCGGCATGTTCCAGTCCGCCATGGTGGAGCTCACCGAACGCAGCTGGTGGCCGGAATGGCTGCCCGGCGCGGGCGTCCGTGAGCTCATCCCGCTCGTGGTCATCGTCGCCTACCTCTTCCTGCGTGGCGACCGGCTCCCGATCCGCGGCACCGTGGTGCAACGACGCCTGCCACGAGCACCTGAACCTCGCCACGTTCTGATCGGAGCGGCGGTCCCCGCAGCCATCGCTCTGGTGTTGTCGTTGATCTTCACGAGCGACTGGGAGGTGGCCCTCACGACCAGCATCCTCGCCACCCTGCTGATGCTGTCGTGGACAGTGATCACCGGCTACCTCGGCCAGATCTCGCTCGTGCAGGTGAGTCTCGCCGGGCTCGCTGCCTTCGTGGCGGCGCGCCTGTCGGCAGACGTCGAACGCGTCAGCGAGTTCGATCTGCTTTCAGTCACCGGTCCGAATATCTTTGACCCGCTCGCCGCCCTCCTCGGGATAGGCGCTGCAGTCGGACTTGGCATCATCATCGGTCTGCCTGCAGTTCGCATCCGAGGGGTGCAGCTCGCCGTCGTCACCGCCGCCGCGTCGGCACCGATCGGCCTGTTGTTGTTGAAGAATGAGTCGATCTTCGGTGAGGCAGCAGTTTCCAACTATCCGATCCCGAAGCCCAGGTGGTTCGGAACCTACGTGGGTGCCACTGATCCCGACTCGGCGAAGACGGACTATTGGCGATTCACCGTGTTTCTCGTGATCGTCACCGTGGTGATCGCGCTCGCGGTTGCCGGACTTCGTCGCGGTGCCACGGGACGGCGATTCCTCGCGGTGCGGGCGAACGAGCGTGCCGCCGCGGCAGCCGGCATCAACGTCGCCCGCACGAAGCTGCTCGGCTTCGCCATCGCCGCTGCCATCGCCGGACTGGCGGGGGTGATGCAGAGCTATCGCCTCGGATCGATCAGGCCGGAGTCCTACGGTCTGTTTGCTTCCCTCGCCACGTTCGCGTTCGTGTACCTCGGTGGTATCACGAGTCTGTATGGCGCTGTCGTCGGTGGTCTACTGGTCGGCGGCGGGCTCGTCGCCCAGTTCATCAACGAGCGTGCAGAGGGTGGGTTCGAGCAATACGTGCCGATGGTCGGCGCGATCGGTCTCGATCCTGACGGCCATCCTCAACCCGGAGGGCATCGCCCCGGCGAACGCCGAGATGGCTAAGAAACTCTGGAGCCGATTACGACGTCCTCGCGCCGCGCCCGTAGCGGAGCCGGCCGCCGGGCTCGGTCATGCCTCGACGGGTGGTCACTGATGGCGCTCCTCGAGACCACCGACCTCACCGTCACCTTCGGCGGTCTGCGCGCCAACGACTCGGTACGCATCGTCATCGAACCTGGCTCGTTCGTGGGATTGATCGGCCCCAACGGTGCTGGCAAGACGACGTTCATCGACGCCATCACCGGATACGTACCGTCGACGGGCGAGGTGATGTTCGACGGCGAGGACATCAGCGGCCTTGCACCTCACAAGCGTGCCGGCAAAAGGCTCGTTCGGACGTTCCAGTCGATCGAGTTGTTCGAGGACTTGTCGATCGAGGACAACCTGCTCGTCCCGGGCGAGCGATCCCGCTGGTACACGCCGCTACTCGACGCGCTGCATCTACACCGCACTCCCCCCGAGATTCGGGAACGCGTCGACTGGGCGCTCGACATCGTCGGTCTGCCGCACTACCGCGACCGGATGCCGACCGACCTGCCTCACGGCCAGCGAAAGCTGGTCGGTGTGGCCCGTGCCCTCACGGCGAACCCCAAGCTGATGTTGCTCGACGAACCGGCGGCCGGGCTCGACACGGCGGAGAGCCAGGTCCTCGGCAGCCATTTGCGCGGCCTGCTCAAGGAGGGGATCACGATCTTCATGATCGACCACGACATGGGCTTGGTGCTCAGCGTGTGCGACTACATCTACGTCCTCGACTTCGGCCGCATCATTGCCGAAGGGACGCCAGCCGAGATCCGCAAGGATCCGGAGGTGATCCTGGCGTACCTCGGCGAGTCGGCAGGTGAGGCGCAAGCGGTCGCAGCCGACGGAGCGGCCGTCGCGGCTGACGGAGCGATCGCAGGCGGAGAGGAAGCATGACCTCCACCGATGTTCTCATCGAACTGGAAGGGATGTGCTCGGGCTACGGCGGCGTGCCAGTGGTCCGAGACCTCAACATGACGGTGCACGCCGGGGAAGTCGTCGCGCTGCTCGGTCCCAACGGTGCCGGAAAGACGACGACCCTGTTGACGATCTCCGGTCTGCTGAGGGTACTCGACGGGTCGCTCACGGTGCTCGGGGGCCCGTCTTCCTTCGGGGCACCGCACAAGATGGCCAAGCGGGGCCTGGGCCACGTGCCCGAGGACCGTTCGTTGTTCTTCGGGCTCACCGTCGCCGAGAACCTCAAGCTCGGCCTTCGTGGCGACCGCCAGTACCAGCGCGAGGCCTACGAGCGGGCGTTGACGCTGCTGCCCGCGCTACGCCCGCTGATGGAACGGCGGGCAGGGCTGTTGTCGGGTGGCGAGCAGCAGATGCTCGCTGTGGCGAGAGCGATCGTCGCCACTCCCAAGGTACTGATGGTCGACGAGATGAGCCTCGGGCTGGCTCCGATCATCGTCGAGCGGTTGCTGCCGATCATGCGTGAGATCGCCGATGAGACAGGCATCGGTGTGTTGCTCGTCGAGCAACACATCCACATGGCGCTCAAGGTCGCCGATCGGGCCTACGTGATGAACCACGGTGAGGTGGTGCTCGAAGGGACCGGCGAGGAGCTCGTCCAGCCGACGCGACCTGCTGGAGGCGAGCTACCTCGGGGACACGGTTCTCCCCGACGAGGCTGTTGACGCATCCGAGTAAGGGACGTGTTGGTATCAGACCTCTGTGCTGGTCGGACCTGCCGGAGAGTCGCGGAACATCTCCTCCGCGTCGAACCCGATGCGGCCGTCGGGAACGATCTCGATGACGACGCGACCGTCAGTTGTGAGGTGATCCACGAAGGCCTTCTGCTGGTCCTCGCTGTCGGGACGCACCCGCGCCGCGAGCGCCGGGTAGAACCACGCCTTCGTCTCGGGATCGTCGTGGATGATCGCCTGACCCTTGTAGGTGATCGCCTGGCTGACGCCGATCTTGGTACCTCGACTCGTGACTGCGATGGCAACTCGCGGACGAGCGGCGACGGCAGCGACGCGCTTGCGCCGCTTGGTGCACGTGATCCACAGCTTGTTGTCGTGTGCCACGAAGTTCATGACCACTCCGACCGGGTCCCCGGCCTTGTTCGTCCACATGAAGCAGCACTCGGTCTGAGCGTCGAGCAAGGTCTGCTCGCGGCCTTCGGACAGGGTGAACATCGAAACATCGTCGTAGCTGTCGGTGTAGTCAGGCATGGTGGGACTCCCGCCTTTCGGTCGAAGCAGGTCCGTCCTTGCCAGGTTAGTAGAGTGCGTGAAAAGTTAGTGCACGGGCGTAGGCGCAGGCCTCGCCGCCAGCATCACGGACAGGGGAATAACGATGCGCAAGATTCTCATCGTCGCCGATCGACTGCTGGGTGGAGCTGAGCTCCGCGAGCGTCTCGCCCTGAAGAAGTCCACCGATCCCGACATCGAGGTGTTCGTGCTGGTGCCGCAGCGCACCGCCACGGCCGGCGACAGTAATGCGAAGTCAGCAGAGCAGATCCTGGAGCTCGAGCTGGCCGTGCTGCGTGATCTCCAATACGAGGTCGATGGAGCGGTCGGCGACGCGGACGCACTGGCAGCAGTCCGCACGTTGCTCGAGTCTCGGCCGTTCGACGAGATCATCGTGGCCACGCTGCCGGCGGGTGCCTCGCGCTGGGTGCGCATGGACCTGGCCCACCGCATGCAACGGCTGACGAAGCTGCCGGTGGAGGAAGTCGCCGGCGAAGAGCCCGACGCGGCGGAGGAGGAGCGCCTTGCGCAGCTCCGCTTCCCGGGAGTGCCGGCGGCAGCTGGTGCAGGGGAGGCGGTTCGCGTCCTTCTCGTCGAGGACGACGGAGGCGACGCCGAGCTCACGCGCCTTGCTCTTGCTCGCTGCACGACGCCGAGCAAGCTCGACACCGTCGGCGACGGAGCTCAAGCAATCGAATGGCTGCGCGCTGCAGGGGGATCGGCGGGGGTCGATCTCGTGCTCGTCGACCTGAAGATGCCCGTCCTCGACGGGTTCGAGCTGCTCGAACGGCTGCGCGACGAACACGATCTGGAGCAACTCGCCATCGTCGTGCTCACGACGTCGAGCCGGTTCGAGGATCGCGAGCGGGCGCACGCGCTGGGCGCCCACGCGTACGTCACGAAGGAGGCGTCGTTCCCGCTCTATCGCGATCTGTTGGAGGCGCTGCTGTCGGACGTCGCTCACAGCTGACCGTGTCGTGCGCCTCCTGAGACGTCAGTAGCGGTGCCGGCCGGCGATGCCGGGCAACGTGAACCAGAACGTCGAGCCGACGCCGGGGGTCGAATCGACACCGATCTCGCCGCCGTGACGTTCGACGACCCGCTTCGCCGTGGCGAGCCCGATGCCGGTGCCGCTCAGCTGGTCGCCCTGCTGCGCCCTGGTGAAGACGTCGAAGACCTTGCCGATGTGCTCCTCGGGGATGCCGATCCCGTTGTCCGCGACGGCGATCCGCCACCATGGTGTGCAGTCGTCGCCCTGGCCCTCCTCCGGCCGCGCCGAGACGACGATCTCGCTGGTTCGCTGCGGGTCGCGGTACTTCGCCGCGTTGTCGATCAGGTTCTGCAGCACTTGGTGGAAGAGCGCTGGATCACCCTGCACCGTGGGCAGCGCCTCGAGGCGGACCGTCGCGCCGACCTCGTCGAGCCGGGTACGTAGTCCCTCCACCACGTCACCTCACGAGGGCGTCGAGGGGTACCTCGTTGTCGACGAGCGGGCTGCCACCGGCGCGGGCGAAGTCGAGCAGGGCGACGATGAGCCGGTCGGCTCTCGTGACCGCGGTACGGATGCGATCTGCATAGTGGGTCGCGTCGGCGTCGAACTGCTCGGCGTGGAGGTGGTCGAACAGCACGTCGATGTATGAGCTCAGCTGTCGCAGCGGTTGGCGCAGGTCGTGGGCCACGGCGGCGGCGAAGCTGTCGAGATCCCGGTTCGAGTCACGCAGCCGGCGGGTGTAGGCCACGAGATGGTCGTGGTTGCGTGCACGCGCCAAAGCGTGGGCGACGAGCTCGGTGATCGTCTCGACGAGCTGCCGGCTCGCAGGCGTGAACTCGACCGGATCCATCCATCGGTACACCACGACACCGAACAGCTCGCCACCCTCGAGGAGGGGCAGTGCGGCAAGCGCGGCCCAGTCGAGTTTCTCGAGCTGCTCGACGAAGCGTGGGTATGCGGCGCACAGCTCGTCGAGCGTGGCGAGGAAGACGGGCTGACCGGTGCGGGCCACCTCAGCGGCCGGAGTCGGATCGGTGAGGTCGACCACACGCACGGTGCTCGTTCTGGCGGCAGGGCCGTGATAGACGACCAGCTTCGAGCTCGATTCGTCCATCAACAGCGCCGTCGCGTTCGTCGCCTTGAGCAGTGGACCGGCGACGTCGGTGACGACGCGGATCATGTCGTCGATGGTGGCGGCACGGGCGACGGCTTGGCCGAGTTCGAGGAGCTTGGCTCGCCGGTCGGCTGCAAGTGCCTCCTCGCCAAGTTCCATGGGGACCACTTTCAGGAGCGGGGTGTCCAACGCAACGGGAGGCTCGTCAGACCGCGGAGGACGAAGGACTCGTTGCGCTGAGGCTCGCCGGCCAGCTCGATGTCGTCCATTCTGGCGAGGATGCGCTCGAACGTGAGCCGAGTCTCGAGGCGGGCCAGCGGCGCCCCGATGCAGAAGTGGATCCCCCAGCCGAATGCGACGTGGCGACGGAGCTCCTTGGTCTCGCGGTCGAGCCGGAACTCGTCCGGGGCATCCCATTGCGCGGGATCGCGGTTTGCGGAACCGAACAACAACTGGAGCTTGCTCCGCGGGGGAAGCGTCTCGCCGGCCAGTGTGCACTCGGAGGCGTTCGTGCGGAACAAACCCTGTACCGGCGAGTCGAAGCGCAATCCCTCCTCGATCGCGACCGGCACGAGCTCCGGGTCGGCGCGCAGCGCTGCCATCAACTCCGGCCGCTCGAGCAGCCGGTACAGCATCAGCCCGAGCAGGCTGGTGGTCGTCTCGTGACCTGCGACGAGGAGCTGATAGCCGAGATGACGGAACTCCGCTCGCGTCAGCACACCGTCACGGTGAGCGACGGCGAGGATGCTGCTGACGTCATCGGGAAGGACGCTTCCGATCGGGTCGACGCCATCCTCGAGATCAGCGTCGGCGAGCAGCGTCTCGCGTGCGGTCACCTGCACCTCGATGCAATCGGCGATGGCGTTCTTGGCTTCCTCGTAGGCGGCCACATCGCCGCCGGTCAGGGCGCTGACGGCGACCAGGCTCCAGTCTCGGAAGTCGGCTCGATCCTCATCGCGCACGCCGAGCAGCTCACCGATGACGATGGCGGGAAAGGGAAAGGCGAACAGATCGATGAAGTCACCCTCGCCCTTGGGGACGATCTCGTCGAAGAGTGCGTCGGCGATCGACGCCACCCGTGGCTCCAGTCGGGCGATTGCTGTCGGCAGGAACGCCGAGCGCAGCGTGCGGCGGTGGCGGGCGTGATCGGGGTCGTCGGTCGAGCCGAGGACGCCGGCTTCCTGGTAGAAGACGCCAGGACCGTCACGGTTGCCCCACAGGTCCGGCTGTTTGAGCACACCGACGATGTCGTCGAACCGGCTGAGAACGTAGAACGGCGGGTCATGCTCGGCAACAGCGTGCACCGGGCACTGCTCGCGCAGCTTGGCGTACCCGTCGAACGGCTCGAAGGCGCGAGCCGATTCGGTGTGCGAATAGCCCTCAGTCATTCGTCGGGCCAGTAGGTGGCCGATGCGCTGCCGTCCGGATCACGGACGGGTCCGGTCCGGTCGACGTGGAACTTGCTGGTGTCGCCGCCGAGTCGCGGCTGGCTGCGCAGCAGCTCGCCCGTCGCCTGGAAGTTGGGGTGCTGGAAGTGGGCGTCCAGGTCAGCTGCCGTCGCCCAGTGCTCGTAGATGTGGATCCGCCCGTCGAAGACGGGGTCGGCCGCAATGATGTAGGAGACACAGCCGGCTTCGTCCTCTCGCGTCGACCGCTGCAGGGGGATGCTTGCCGCGATCAACTCGTCACGTGCTTCTGGATCCACGTCGATCCAGCCGGCGATCACGATCGGTCCGTCCATCAGTACGGCATCGTTCCGCCGTCGACCGGGAACAGACACCCGGTGATGTTTCGAGCTCCGTCGGAGGCAAGCATCACGGCGGCCGCGGCTACCTCGTCGACGGTGTTGGGCCGCTTGATCGCCGATTCCTCGGTGAACATGGAGATCATGTTGTCGTAGGTGCCGACACCCATGGCAACGGCGGAATCGGGGCCAGTGGCGCGCACGATGTCGGTCTCGATGATGCCCGGTAGGAGGCTGTTCACCGTGATCCCGAGCGTGCCGACCTCGTGGGCGGCTGCCTTCACGAGCCCGTTGACGGCGTGCTTGCACGCCACGTAGCCAGGGATGCCGGGCTTTCCCAGCTTTCCCTCGACCGACGACGTCACGAGGATCCGCCCGGACTGCCGCGGGATCATGTGTTGCAACGACCGCCGCATCCCCCAGAAGACTTGATTGAGGTTCCAGTCGACCTCGAACTGCCACTCCTCGTCGGACATCTGCGCCACGGGGGCGGTTTGGTTGACACCTCCGGAGTTGAGCACCATCACGTCGAGTTGACCGAAGTGGTCGATCGTGAAATCGACGAGACCCTCGACTGCTTCCTGTTTGGAGGCGTCGCCGGCGTAGAACGCCGAGCGGTCGCCGCCGCCCATCTCGTCGAGGCAGGCCTTGCCTTTGGTCTCGTCACGGCCATTGACGACCACGGACGCTCCCTCGCGCAGGAACGCCTCGGCGATCGCTCGGCCGATACTGCGCGTGCCGCCTGTAATCGCGGCGACCTTGCCTTCCAGCTTTCCCATTCCGTTCCCCCTCAGTACGGCGCCGTGCCGCCGTCGATCGAAATCAGCGCACCGGTGATGCCGGCGCCGGCGTCCGACGCCAGCAGCACGGCGACGTGAGCGACGTCCTCGACCTCGCAGAGACGCTTGGTCGCCGATTCCTTGGCGAACCAGTTCAGGAACTCGGCGTACGTCATCCCCATCATCTCGGCAGCCTTGGGCCCCTCGTCGGCCATGATGTCGGTTTCGATGCCGCCCGGGCACAGGGCGTTGACCGTGATGCCCATGGTCCCCACTTCGTGGGCGCACGATTTTGTGAAGCCGTTGATCGCGTGCTTTGCGGTGACGTAGATCGAGACACCCGGCTTGCCGCACTTGCCCTCGAGCGAGCTGACGTTGATGATGCGGCCCGACTTCTGCGGAATCATGTGCTGCAGAGAGCGACGAGTGCACCAGAACGTCGACCACAAGTTCCAGCGCAGCGAATCGTCGAGCGCCTCATCGGTGAGGTCGACGACGGGTGCGTGGTTGGTTGCCCCTCCGGCGTTGTTGACCATGATGTCGATGCGTCCGAAGTGCTCGACGGTGGTGTCGACGACCCGCTCGCAATCCTCACGTTGTTTCGCATCGCCGGCCACGAAGATCGCCGAGTCGCCAGCCGCCATCTCCTTGAGCGTCTGCTGCCCTTTTTCCTCGTTGCGTCCGTTGATCACGACCTTGGCGCCTTCGCGGACGAAGGCCTCTGCAATCGCACGCCCGATGCCTCTCGTGCCGCCGGTGACAGCGGCGACCTTTCCTTCCAGGTCCATCGAACGGATCCCCCTCCCTGTCGTTTGATCCGAATACTAGATCAAGTAAGTCGCGGTCTCGACCGTCGACGCCCGGCCCTCAGAGACCCTTCCGACCGGCTTCTTGGACGATGGTCGAGCCCATCTCTACGAAGCGCAGATTGCGGTCACCGATCACCTCGGCAGCGGCGTCGACGACCAGCACGGCTCCGCTGACATAGGACGATTCCGCCGACGCCAGGAACAACGCTGCGTTGGCGATGTCGAGCGGAACGGCCGGCCGGCCGATCGTCGCCCCCTTCCCGACACGCTTGCTCGCTTCCTCGAGATCGGTTGCGTCGCCCGTCACCACGTACGCCGTGAGGCTCGTGACCGTACCCCCGGGCGCGATGGCATTGACCCGAATGCGATGTCGGCCGAGCTCGGGCGCCACCGACTGGGTGAGTGCGACCACGCCCTGCTTGGCCGCCGTGTACACGTGCGGACCGAGTCCGGCGCGCACGCCAGCGGTGCTTGCCACATTGATGATCGTGCCCCCGTCTCCGCCGTCGATCATGGCCTTCGCGGCGTGCTTGACCCCGTAGAACACGCTGTCCAGGAGGACGGCCATCGTGCGCCGCCATGCGGCGCCTTCGATGTCGGCGATCGGACCGACTGCGCCGAGGATGCCAGCGTTGTTGACCATGCAGTCGATCCGGCCGTACCGCTCGACAGCGGCAGCGACGGCGCCGCTGACGTCGTCCTCGACGGAAACGTCCCCATGGACGTACGTGGCGTCCGGGCCGAGCTCGGCCGCCATCGCTTGACCTGCGTCGTCCTGGATGTCGACGAGGACGCACCGGCCTCCTTCCTCGACGAATCGCTGTGCAATTGCCGCGCCGATTCCGCTCGCACCGCCGGTGACCACGGCGACCTTGCCATCCATCCGTCCCGTCGCCGGGCGCGCTTCCGCTATGTCCTGTGTCGCTCATCGCTCTCCTTCCGGTTCTCTGATCACCACGCATTCGAAGTGGGCGAGACCGGTCTCGTCCTCGTGGTTCACGCGCACGAAGTTCTCCGCCCAATCGTGCGCAAATTCGAACGAGTTCCCGGCCTCGTCGACGATCTGCGTCGGATGGCTCACGTCCCACACCTCGCCCTCGACGTGCGCTTCACCGCGGTACACACCCTGTCCGAGCTGGTCGTCGAACCCACCGAAATACCCTCCGCCCTGGCAGTAGACCCAGCCGAGGTCGGTGAAGGAGTAGGTGCGTTCGACGCCGTCGGCATCGGTCAGGCGGTACGTCCCCGCCTTGACCCGCCGCCCGCCGTCGTAGAACTCGAGATCGTGGTCCACGTCGACGACCGGCACCGATCCGTCTTCTCGGAGGATCGCCCCCTTACCCGAAGCGGCACGTCCGCTCGGATCGGAGAAGTAGAACCCACCGTGGCTGTCGACACGGAACAACACCCATTGGCGGATTCCGGGAACGCGCCGGGGCGGGCGCGGCGCCCCATAGCGAGGTCCGCCGCGACCCGCTTGATTTCCCCACGAATGATTGCGGAAGAACGACGAGGTGGCTGCCGTCAACTCGGTGCGGCTGCCGTCCACCTCCACCCAGCCCTCACAACGGCCGACGAGTTCGTACGTGGCGCGCTCGCTGAACAGACGCCCGTCGATTCGTGTCACCTCGACGGGATCTTCGTACGGCAAGGTCGTGCTGTGGCACAGCACGTCACAGGCGATGCCGTAGTCGTTCGGCTCGAGAACGAAGCGCAACGTTTGCATCGGCTCGACGATCTCGACCCGCAGCGGTCCGACGCCGAAGTGGTCCATGTCGGGTCGCAATCGACGGGACAGCCGAATGTTGTGTTGCCGTCCACGATGGCGCAGGCACACGAATCCGTCGAGGACGTCATTGTTCTGGTAGAGGCGGACGTTGGAGGTCACGCACACGTTGCCATCGAGATCGCAGAAGCACACGTAGTGCCCGTCGTTCCATTGTGAGTCGCTCCCGGCGACACCGGAGAACGACTGGGCGATCTGATGCAATGGGTATTCGTCGAGTCCGATCAGCACGAGTCGTTCCTTTCAGGCTCACGCGTGTACGTCACTAACTTTGCATCATCTACAGAGTCGGTCGGATGCGATGATACGCCTGACAGTGGGTGCCCGGGACAAGCTGGCGAGCGCTCGTGCCGGATGGAGTATCTTTACGCGCTGTCGAGAAACGAGGCTTCTATGAGCGAGAACGAGTTCGCCGGAAAGATCGCGATCGTGACCGGCGGTGCAGGGGGCATGGGGCGCGCCACGGCGATCGCATTCGCCCGAGCCGGGGCGCAGGTCGCTGTTGCCGACATCGCCGCCGACGGCGGTAACGAGACGGTGGAGATGGTCAACGACGCCGGCGGCGAGGGTCGCTTCTTCACAACGGACGTCTCCGACGCGCAGTCGGTCGAGGAGCTGGTGCGCGGCACGGTCGACGCGTTCGGCGGGCTGCACTGTGCGGTGAACGCAGCCGCCATCGAGCTCGAGCGTGAGCGCCTCGCGGACGTGGAGGTCGACGTGTTCGACAGGATCATCGCTGTCAACCTGCGGTCCATCTTCCTCTGCATGAAGTACGAGATCCGTCAGCTCCTGGAGCATGGCGAAGGAGGCGCGATCGTCAACATCGCATCGACGAACTCGTTCCGCCCGCAGCCCCATCAGTCGGCGTACACAGCGAGCAAACACGGCGTGCTCGGTATGACCCGCAACGCGGCGATCGACTACGCCGGCGACGGGATCCGCATCAACGCGATCTGTCCGGGTGCGATCGATACGCCGATGCTGCGAGCGGCGATCGAGCGAAGGGGTCGTGACCCCCAGGAAGTTGCCGGTCGCTTGAGCGTTCTCGGCCGGTTCGGCGATCCAGACGAGATCGCCCGAGCCGCCCTGTGGTTGTGCTCGGACGGGTCGTCGTTCACCGTCGGCCACGCGTTGGCGGTCGACGGCGGCTACCTCGCGACCTGAAGCCTGGTCACCAGTTGTTCCAGTGGATCACACTCGACGGGTCGAGCCGCGGCGCCGCTTTGAAGTCGGTGCCGATGGTGTAGGCGACGGGGAACAAGCCGATCTGCGTGTATTCCTCGTGGTTCACGCCGAGCACCTCCGCGACCTCCGGCTCTCGCCGGCACGTCATCGTGGTCCACGTCGAGCCGAGACCACGTGCCCGGAGGGCGAGCATGAAGCTCCAGATGGCAGGCACGACGGAGCCCCAGAAGCCTGGATGCGACCCGAGCGGAAGCTGCTCGATTCGTCCCTCCTGGTACACCACCATCAACACCGGCACCTCGTGGAGGTGGTCGCGGAGGTGGATCGACGAAGCGGTGACGGCGTCGCGTCGGTCCGCCCTGGTGTCACCCTCGGCGTAGCCGCTGCTGCGCGGCTGATACGAGTCGAACACCGATCGATACTGCTCGGCGAGGCGCACCTTCGTGTCGGCATCGTCGACTGCTACCCATTGCCACGCTTGCCGGTTCGAGCCCGACGGCGCCTGCAGGGCGATCGAGATGCACTCCTCGATGAGCGCACGCTCAACCGGTCGATCGAGATCGAGACGCTTGCGTACAGCCCGCGTCGTCGTGAGGAGCTCATCAGGACTGAGCGACAGCAATTCGGTCACGGCGGAACCTCCATGCGAGATACGCATTCTTCTATGTGTCACTTCCTACCACAACGAGTGTCAAGAAAGTGCCAGACGGCGAGGTGTTCCACGTAGGATTGAGAAGATGGCAGGGTCCGATGTGCCGCTCGACATTTTCGTAGCCGAGGCGTCGGAGTGGCTCGCCCAGCACGCAGAGCGGGTGGCCGACGACGGCGACGTGTTCGCGTGGCAGAAGGGCGACTTCAGCGTCTCCGTGTTCCACGCCCTGTCAGAGGACGGGGAACGCGCCCTCTTGGAGGACGTCAAAGCGTGGACGAAGCTCAAGGCCGAGCGCGGATACCACGCCGTGTCGGCTCCGACGGAGTACGGCGGACTCGGCCTCCCCACTGAGTACTCGCAGGCGTTCGCCGACCTCGAACGGAACTACGTGTTGCCGGCGAGCCACGAGACGCACAGCGTCACGACCCGTCTGATCGCGCCGACCATCATGGCGTTTGGCAACGAGGAACAACGCGAACGCCTCGTCGCTCGCTTCCTGAGCGCCGATGAACTCTGCTGCCAGTTGTTCTCCGAGCCCGGAGCGGGATCCGACCTCGGCGGTCTTGCCTGCCGGGCGGTGCGCGATGGCGACGAGTGGGTGGTCAACGGCCAGAAGGTGTGGAGCTCAGGGGCGCGGTTCTCCGAATGGGGTGAGCTCATCGCCCGATCCGACCCTGACGTCGTGAAGCACAAGGGATTGACTGCGTTCCTGATCCCGATGGACCTTCCCGGCGTCGAGATCCGGCCGATCAAGCAGATGAGCGGCGGCGCGTCGTTCAACGAGGTGTTCTTCAACGATGTTCGAGTGCCCGACTCGATGCGGCTCGGTGACGTCGGCGACGGATGGAGAGTGGCGCTGACGACGCTCGGCTTCGAGCGCGACCGTTCCGGCGAATCGCAGACGGGCCGCGTCGGCGGAAGCTGGCCGCAGCTGGTGGCAACCGCCCGCGCGATGGGGGTCACGTCCGACCCCATCGTTCGACAGCTGCTCGCCGCCGCATACACCCATGAGCGGATCGAGACGTTCGTCAACCGCCGGCTCGGCGAGCTCATTCTGAGCAACGGCACGCCCGGGCCCGAGGGCTCGATCGGCAAGTTGCTCTGGACGAACGGGATGACGTTGTACTCCGAGGTGGTTTCACAGGTGTTGGGTGCGCGCCTCGTGGCGGACACGGGGGAGTGGGGCACGTTCGAATGGGGCGAGCACGTGCTCGGGGCGCCCGGCTACCGCATCGCCGGCGGCTCCGACGAGATCCAACGCAACATCATTGGTGAGCACGTCCTCGGGCTCCCGTCGGAGCCGCGTGTGGACAAGGATCGTCCGTGGCGCGACGTGCCGCGGTGAGTCGCCGGGTCGCTCCCACGAGTCACTAACTTGATACGGCGTCGAGTAGCGTGGTGGCATGGCGACCGACGCGGCCGTCCCCCGACCAATTGCCGAGGGACTGTTCACCTGGCCGGAAGATCCACAGCTGATCGGCAGCCGCTGCCAGCGGTGCGGTGCGGTGACATTTCCGCAGCAGGATTCGTGTCCGCGTTGCATGGCAACCGACGTCGAGCGCCATCTGCTCAGCCGGACCGGCACACTGTGGACGTGGACGGTCCAAGGTTTCCGGCCGAAGTCACCGCCGTACGAGGGGCCTGCGGAGTTCGAGCCATATCCGGTGGGATACATCGAACTGCCAGGTGAGTGCAAGGTGGAATCGATCCTCGTCGACGTCGCGCCGGAAGAGCTCGAGATCGGAATGGCGATGGAGCTCACCGTGGTTCCATTTTCGTCCAGCGTGAGCAGCGAACCGGTTGTGACCTTTGCCTTTCGGCCCCGTCGGGAACCTGCCGAATGAGCACTGGCGAGGCGGACGAGCGCCGCATCGATGCCTATCTGGTGTGCGGTGGGAAGTACCACGACTTCGACTTCGCTCGGCTGGCGATGCTGCAGCTGCTCGCCGAGGACGACCACGTTCGCACGCAGGTCGGGCAGGACTACAACGAGCTCGACCGGATCACCGCTGCCGACTTCATCGTGACGTACACCTGCGACGTTCGGCCCGACGCCGAACAGCAGGAGGCAATCCGCACGTGGGTAGAGAACGGTGGTCGATGGCTCGCACTGCACGGCACCAACTGTGCGCTGGAGCCACCTTCGGAGGAGACGGGCGGTCTGTACTCGACGCCCCGAGCGTTCCCGATGTGGGCAGAGACCCTCGGCAGCCAGTTCATCTCCCACCCGCCGATGGAGCCTTACGTCGTCCACCAGTCACCAGGGGCGGCGACGGACCCCCTCGTGGCAGGGATCGATCGACTCGAAGCCCGCGACGAGCTGTATCTGATGGAACACCACGGAGATGTCACCCCGTTGCTGGAGACCAGGTGGACAGGTTCCACGCGGGGATTCGTGGAAGGACGAGTGGCTCGAAGACGAACCACGGCTCGTGCTGTATCGCCGGCGCCTCGGACGGGGCGAGATCGTGTACTTCACGCTGGGCCATTGCCGGAGCCATTGGGACATGATCGACCCTCCGCACAACGGGGCGCGTTGGCCGACGATTGAGCGCGGCTCATGGGATGTTCCCGAGTTCGTCGAGATCCTTCGGCGGTGCATCGCCTGGGCGAAGACGTGACCACCGGATCGACATGGCAGCAAGGTAGGCTTACTGTTGATGGTGCAAAGTAAGTTCGTGCCGCCGTCGCGGGTCCTGTTGGGTCTTGAGTCACTCGCAACGGTCGAGTGGGGCGTCTTTTCGATCGCCGCTCGTCTCTTCGTGCCGGCGTGCACGAACGACACAATCCCGTGCTCCTGCTGCCCGGATTCACCGCCTCCGACAACTCGACACGACAGTTGCGCCGCCTCCTTCGCAACAAGGGCTATTCGATCCACGGATGGGGTCTGGGCACGAACGTCGGCCCCCACCCGAACGTCGTCGATGGCATGCGCCGACGTATCGACGAGCTCTGCGACCGGTATGGCACGAAGATCACCTTGGTCGGATGGAGTCTCGGCGGCGTCTACGCCCGGGAGTTGGCTCGCAACGACCCCGACTGCGTGCGAATGGTGATCACGCTCGGCAGCCCGTACCGATTCCGCATCGGCGACAAGGGGCACCTGTCCGATCTCTACGCCGCGGTCGCGCCGCAGCACGATCCGTTCCCGGGTCGTGCGGTGCCCGAGGACGAGAGTCCGCCGTTGCGCGTCGCAGCCACCTCGATCTACTCGCGGATCGACGGGATCGTCCGCTGGAAGGCCTGCGTCGAACCGCCAGGACCGCGTCGGGAGAACATCGAGGTGATCGGCACGCACAGCGGGCTTCCCTTCAATGTCGCCGCGCTCCACGCAGTTGCCGACCGGATCAACCAGCCGACCGGCTCGTGGGAGCCGTTCGTGCCACCGTTTCACCTCTGGCATCTGTATCCGCCGCGTGCGCGGCTGGTACCCGCCGGCTGACCGAACTCTGCACGTCAGGGATCCTCGTCGTCGACGTTCTCCAGCGGCTTCTCGTGCGAGTTCGCCCACTGGTGGGCGTCAGATGACGCCACCCAGGACAGCGCGTTGGCGAGGAGCAGCTGATACGCGGCGAGCCCGAACGTGGCGGCCGAGTCGCCTGGTTGGACGTACACGACGGGGCTGCGTTCGGCAACCGTTGCCCAGGCGATGAGATCGCTCGCAGGAGGATGGTCGTGGCAGTTGGGTGCGCGTTCGGCGCCCATCACCACGTGTTCGTACGTCGAGACGAACAACTCGCCGTCCATCGATGCGTCGGTGCGCAACAGAGGCACGACGTCGGCCTCGAACACCGGGCAGCAGTACAACTCGTCACTGACCGGGAAGTCGACCAACCCGGCGCACACCGGATGATCCGCATCGACGACCTGGGCCGTGTAGCTCGCCAGACGGGTGCCCGACGACGGCCAGTCTTGCCCGTGTAGCCGCCCGGGGCGCGTAGTGGAAGCGACCGCCCAGTGCTTCGGCCCATCCTTCCCAGGCGGGCCATCCAGCGAGCGAGTGGTGCGTCGCCACGATCCCCTGACCATGTCTGAGCAGCTCGACCAGCTCGGCGCGGACGCTGGGGTCCGGGCCGTGAGGGGACGGGGGCTCGCCTCGGCGCAGACGCAGACCAGGAATGTCGTGGGTGAGCAGCGCATCCCAGCGGCGGTCGAGGGAAGGAACGAGCCACTGCTGTGCCGACGGCTGCACTGCGTGTGCCCAGCGCCATCCCCGGGCGCGCAGATCGCGTCGACCATGCCGAGGAATGCGTCCAGGTCGACACGGTGGCCGCCGGTGAGCACGAGGATCTCGAGTGGCTCGACCGGATCGTTCGTCATGTGGCCGGCGTGCGAGGCGACCGGGCGGCGAGCAGCTGTCGGGTCGCATCGAGCACGGCGCGGGCTCGTTCAGTGGGATCGGGATAGCGCGTCATCAACGCCGCAGAACGAATCTCGAGTGACAGCGGAACGTCGGGGACGGCATCCAGCACCTCGTCGAGCGGCAGCACACCTTCACCCGGCAGCAGGCGGGCGGTGAGTGCCTCGTCGCGAAGTGATTCAGGGTCGCGTCCGGGCGGCTCGTTCGGTGCGTCAGCGATCTGCAGGTAGGGGAAAAGGTGGCGGGACAGAGGCCGCAGGTCGTCGGGCTTGCCGCCGGAGCGGGAGAGGTGCAGCGTGTCGACGAGCACGGCTCCGTTGGGA
The DNA here is from genome assembly GCA_963830025.1 of uncultured Acidimicrobiia bacterium. Classification (GTDB taxonomy): domain Bacteria; phylum Actinomycetota; class Acidimicrobiia; order Acidimicrobiales; family Ilumatobacteraceae; genus CAWHLC01. The sequence continues at coordinate 532,172 of CAWHLC010000010.1, read as the reverse complement.
CGGCCCGCCTCCTCGACCACGCTCACCGCCGCGGCCAGCGAGCCGATGGTGAAGATCGGCAGGAACTCGAGCACCATCACGACGCCGGCGGGCCGGGCGCGATCGCACAGTTCACCGAATCGTTCGACCACGAGCTCGCGTGGAGCCGGTCCACTGCAGATGAGCACGTGCCGTACGCCGATCTCGGCGGCCGCATCGACGATCGTGTTGCCGGGGTCCTCCGCTCGCCCGAGGATCACCGGTTCGATATCGAGCGGAATGAGGCCGGTGGCGTCGAGCCGCCGTCGCACTGCGGAAGCCCTCCCGGGGGTCCAGGAAGCCGGATCGAACCAGATCCCGACCGCATCGAATCCCGCCGCTGCAGCGACATCGACGGCCTCAGACGGTGCCGCGTCGAGCACGACACCAGCTGCGAGGGAAACCACGCGTTCATCCACGTATCAGCCCCGATCCGTCACAGGCGTCTCCCAGTACGGCTTGCGTAGCTCTCGCTTGTTCACCTTTCCCATCGCGTTGCGGCCGACGCTCTCGACGATCTCGACCGAGCGCGGGCATTTGTATCCGGCGAGTCGCTCGCGGCACCAGGCGATCAACTCTTCGCTCGTCGGCGGGTTCTCCGGATCGACGGGCACGACGAGCGCCTTGACTTCCTCGCCCATGTCCTTGTTCGGCACACCGATCACGGCGATGTCGGCCACCTGCGGGTGCTCGACGAGTGTCTGTTCCGCCTCAGCCGGATAGATGTTGGCACCACCCGACACGATCATGTCGCTGAAGCGATCGGTGATGTAGACGAATCCGTCGTCGGTGATGTATCCGATCTCGCCCAAGGTGAACACTCCCGGACGCAAGTGGGCATTGGCGGTCTTCTCCGGATCGCCGGGATAGACGATGCCGCGTCCGGTGCTGTCCTCGAAGTAGAGGCGCCCTTCGGAGCCGGGTGGCAGCTCCTCGCCGGCGTCATCGACCACGATCGCGCGGAACGGCGGAATGGCTCGCCCCACCGAACCCGGGTGCTCGAGCCACTCCTCGCTGGAGATCGTGCAGGTGGTACCCACTTCTGTCGCGCCGTACGAGTCCTGCAGCACCGGTCCGAACCATTCGATCATGCGGTGCTTGACGTCGAGGGGGCACGAAGCCCCCGTATGCGCCACGAGTTGCATCGAGCTGACGTCGTACTTCGCCCGCACGTCGTCGGGGAGGGAGAGGAGGCGGACGAAGTGGGTGGGCACCATGACCGTCGTCTCGGCCCGGTACGTCTCGATCGTCCGGAGCACGTTCTCGGCGTCGAATCTTCCGAGCACGACCACCGGGACGCCGGTGGCGAGCAGCCGCACGCCGGACAACGGCCCGGTGTGGTACATCGGCCCGACGACGAGGTGAGTGCCGAACGAGGCGAACGAGCTCGTCCCCAGCGCGGCGACATGTTCGGTGATGGTGCCTCCGCCGGCGAACATTGTCGGCGGCAGCTCGACACCCTTGGGGCGGCCTGTCGTGCCTGAGGTGTACATCAAGTTCGGGCGCGGCTCGACGTCGGCTGACGGCTCCGCCGGGGACGCCGCAGCGAGCCATTCCTCCCACGACTGCACATCGTCGGCGTCTTCTCCATCCGCCATCCGATGACGACGGGCACCCCTGCCCGGCGGGCGGCCCGACACCGGTCTCGGCCGTTGCCGGACCGACGAACAGTGCACGCGCGCCGGAATCGCGGAGGATGAACTCCACCTCGTCGACGTTGAGGTGGAAGTTCACCGGTACGGTCGATGCGCCGGCGAGCAGACCGCCCAAGTGGGCGAGCACGGTCTCGACCGTGTTCTCCGCCAGCACCGCAACGCGCCGATCACTGCCCAGATCGAGCGGCAGCAGGCCGTCGCACGACGCGGTTGAGCAGATCGTTGACCTCTCCCCATCCGAGCGCCACGCGTCGTCATCGCGGAGCGCCACCTGGTCTGCGTCGCTCCACGGCCAGTTGATTCGCGACGACGACCATCAGTCTGCGTCGTGTCCCCAGCGAAGGCCGAACGCGCCGTTCGTCGAGACGATCAACAGCACGGCGCCCTCAGGACCGGCTCGCTCTGGCCCGTACACGACCCCGGCTCGCACCCAGCGCAGCTCTCCGGGCCGGTAGGACCCCTCACCGTCGACGATGAACTCACCGGACTGGATCACATACAGCGTGTCGCACGGATGCGAGTGAACTCCCAACGTCGCGTTCGGTGGGAACGTCACCTCGCGAATCGCCGGATCGGCACTGATCCGACGCAGGTGGACGTACGGGTCGACGTGTTCGTCCTCGAACGGTGAATTCTCGAAGTCGTCCACGACGAACCGTCGGATCGCTCGTCGTCGTCCATCCCCATCCCCCTTCGACCCCCTTGTCACGGAGCCGCGCCCACAGTCCGCGTACACGAGCCGGCGCACTGGTTACTGGAATCGTACTAGAGTAAGCCTTGCCCGCCGCAAGGCGCTGGCCGACATCGGGGGATTCCATGGCTTCCGCCTCACTGCGCCCATTTCGCTTCGGCGTCCAGGCCTTCGAAGCGACGTCTGCGAAGGAATGGCTCGACACCGCACGACGTGTCGAAGAGCTCGGCTACAGCACGTTGTTCACGACCGACCACTACTTCGGCCCGGGTTCGATCGCCGAAACATCGGGACACCGTCCGGTCGACGTGGCGCCGATCGCGGCGATGACGGCGGCGGCAATGGTCACCGACAACCTGCGCGTCGGATGCCGCGGTGTTCAACGTCGACCTCCATCAGCCGGTGGTCCTGGCGAAGGAGCTGGCGACGCTCGACATGCTGTCGGACGGACGTCTCGAGGTCGGGCTCGGCGCCGGATGGGTGCAGCCGAGTACGAAGGACTGGGCGTCCCGATGGATCGGGCGGGCGTGCGCATCGAGCGGCTCGGTGAGGTCGTCGGGCTGATGAGAGCGCACTGGAGCGGCGACGAGCTCACCGTCGACGGCAAGTACGTCCACGCCCACGGCTTCAGCGGGCTGCCGGCTCCCGTTCAGACGCCGCACCCGCCGATCTTCATCGGGGGCGGGCGGGAGAAGATCCTCACCCTCGCCGGGCGTCTCGCCGACATCGTCAGCTTCAACTTCGACAACTCGGCCGGAAGGCTCGGTTCCTCGAGTGTCGCCAGCTCCGGGCGCCGAGGAGACCGCTCAGAAGCTGGAGTGGGTGCGCGCCGGCGCCGGGGACCGGTTCGACGAGATCGAGCTGGAGATCGGCGCCTACTTCGTCGCCGTCAACGACGATCCAGGGCCGTCGATCACCGCTATGGCGCAACGATTCGGCGTCAGCGAGGAGGCGTTGGGCGCTCATCCTCACGCCCTCATCGGGACCGTCGAGTCGATCTGTGATGTGCTGCAAGAACGGCGAGAACGGTTCGGCCTGTCGTACGTGACCGTTGCGCAGCGCAACATGGAAGAGTTCGCGCCAGTCGTCAGCCGCCTCGCCGGCACGTGATCGAGGCGCTGCGGCCATGAAGTTCGGTGCAGTCTTCCCGACTACGGAGATCGGCGACGATCCAATCGCGATCCGGGATTACGCCCAGGCGGCTGAGGCGCTCGGATGCGTGCGCCTCACCGCATACGACCACGTGCTCGGCGTCGAGCACGCGGACCGAGATCCGCAGTTGCGCGGCCCGTACACGCAGCACGACCCGTTTCACGAACCGTTCGTCTTGTTCGGCTTCCTCGCCGCCCACACGACGAACATCGAGCTCGCCACCGGCGTGTTGGTGCTTCCCCAGCGGCAGACCGCCCTCGTCGCCAAACAGGCTGCGGAGGTGGACCTCCTCGCCGGCGGACGGTTGGTGCTCGGCGTCGGAACGGGGTGGAACCACGTCGAGTACGTGTCGCTCGGCACCACGTTCCGTGATCGGGCCAAGCGTCTCGACGATCAGATTGCTGTGCTGCGCAAGCTCTGGGGCGACGACCTCGTCGACTACGAGTCGTCGTTTCACCGGATCGAGCGAGCCGGACTGGTGCCGCGGCCCGCGCGGCAGATCCCCGTGTGGCTCGGCGGGTCGGCGGAAGGCGCACTGGCCCGCTCGGCTCGGGTGGGTGACGGGCACATGTTTGCCGGCGTCAGCGATCGTCACTTCGAAGCCGCGGAACGGCTTGTCGAGCTCCTCGCCGAGGAAGGCCGCGACCGTGCCGGGTTCGGGATGGACATGTTCGTCGACTTCGCCGACGGTCCGGATGTGTGGCACGAGCGAGCGGATCGCTGGGAAGCGTGGGGTGGCTCGATGATGTCCGTGCGTGCGATGACCACCGGGACCTCGTTCCTGGGGGTCGCCGCGGCGAACCTGTCTGGCCCCGACCAACACATCGGCGCCCTCGAGCACTTCATGAAGGAGATGGCAGGCGATTGACCTGCCCGCGTTGTCGATCGGCCCGCCGCTGCGCTCCGAGTAAGTAGAGTCCGTGTAAAGCAACTACCGACGCCGCCTCGAACATCGAGCACCCGGCGTGGCGGTGAGAGGAGGATCCGTGTCCGTTCCGATCAACATCCCGAAGCTCGGTGTCTCGATGACCGAGGGGACCCTCGTCGAATGGCTCGTGTCAGACGGAGACCAGGTGACAGAGGGCCAATCGCTCTACGTCGTGGAGACCGACAAGGTCGAGAGCGAGGTCGAGGCCACCGCGTCGGGGACCGTGCGGATCGCGGGAGAAGAAGGCGAGACGTATGCCGTTGGTGACTCGATCGGAGAGATCGAGACGTGACCGACCCTGGGTTTGCGCTGATCGTCGCCGCGAACGCCTGACGTGCGCTGAAGCGGGGGACGGTGGAACAACTGACCGGACGCACCGCCGTGGTGACGGGAGCGGGTAGCGGCCTGGGCCGGGCGATGGCCGAACGTTTCGCCGATGAAGGAATGCGGCTGCTGCTCGCCGACATCGAGGCAGCTCCACTCGAAGCATTGGGCGAGGCCCTCTCCGACCGCGGCGTCGACGTCGTCACCCGACGTGTCGACGTCTCGCTCCCCGACGACATCGAACGGCTCGCCGACCTCGCCTTCGACCGCTTCTCGGCGGTCCACGTCCTGTGCAACAACGCCGGCGTCGTCAAGCGGGGACGTGCGTGGGCGCTCACTCGTGACGACTGGAACTGGGTGATGGGGGTCGACCTGTGGAGCGTGATCCACGCCGTGGGTGCCTTCGTTCCGCGGATGCTCGAGCAGGCCGAAGGTGGCCACATCGTGAACACCGCGTCGATGTCGGGTCTCCTGCCGATCCCCAACCTCGCCTCGTACAGCGTGGCGAAGTCAGGGGTCGTTGCGCTGTCCGAGGCGCTGCAACTCGATTTCGACGCCGAGGGCGCTTCGCTCGGCGTCTCGGTGTTGTGTCCGGGATTCATTGCCACGCGGATCACCGAGAGCGAGCGGAACCGGCCGGTGGAATTGAGCAATGCAGCCGATGTCCCGAGCGTGGCCCGCACGACGGCCGGCGTGGAGGCGACGATGACGTCGGCTGAGGTTGCCGAGCAGGTGGTCGATGCGGTGCGCACCGGCCGCTTCTGGATCCTCACCCACGACCGCTACCGGGAAATCATCCAGCAACGGGCGGCTGCGATCGGCACCGACGCCGGTCCGGCGGCGCCACCGATCTGGTGACGGCGCTGCGACGTTGCTCTCAGGTCCCGGCGAGGCGCTCCACCACGGGTGCCATCGGGACGATCCCATCGCTCTGGAACAGCACGTAGCTGATGCCCCAGCGTTCGCGCATCTCCTGGATGTTCTCCGTGATCTGATCAACGCTGCCGATCTGGAAGAACGGTGCGTTGAGCACTACGTCAGCGGGAAGGCCGAATGCGGGTGCGAGCTGCTCTGCCGCCTCTTCTGGGCGGTCGGTGACGACCGTCTTGAAGATCTGGACCTGCAGCTCCAACGCGTCGAAGTTGTCTCCGGCCGCTTCCCTGACGACCGCGATCTTCTCGTCCATCGCATCGGCAGCGGCCGTCGCCATCGACTTCGGGTTGATCGTGCGGCCGACGATCTTCGGATTGATCCCCACGATGTCCGCCTCGTCGGCGGCGAGAGCGAGGATCTTCGGGCCGCCCCCGCCGATCATGATCGGGATCGGCGAGTGCGGCTTCGGCATGCCGTCGACCTCGGCGACGCGGAAGTGCGTACCCTCGAAGGAGAAGGGGCCCTCCGCCCAGAGCCCCTTCATGATCTGCACCGCCTCGCGGAGCCGCTCGATCCGCGTGAGCGCGTTGTCCTGATGGATGCCGGCGATGGCGTAGTCCTTCTCCGACCATCCGGCACCGATTCCGAGCGTGAACCGGCCCTCGCTGAGCAGGTCGATGGTGGCGCACTCCTTGGCGAACATCACGGGGTTGCGGAAATCCACTCCCGCGACGTGGGGGCCGACGAGGATCGAGTTCGTCGCATCAGCCGCAGCCATCAGTGCCGGGACGACAGCCAGCTGATTGCCGAAGTGATCGTCCATCTGGAAGCTGGCGTAGCCGAGGTCTTCGGCCTGCCGGACGATGTCGGTCCACTCCTTCGCCGACGCGGCCTTGACCGCCTTGGCGCCGAATCGGAACAGGTGCTCGTGTGTAGCCATCGTTCAACTCACCTTCGGTTCGCTCTGGAGGCGGTGTTGGGCACGGGGGCCGCCGACCCAGTTGCACAGCTGCGGGTCGACGTCGAAGACCGCGCCGTCGATCCACGATCCGTCACGGCGGTAGCGACCGACTCGCCCGTCCTTGGTCGTGATGAGCACGGCGCCGGTCCCGTCGACTTCGTAGACAGCCCTGCTGAACGGATGCATCAGTCCGTACACGTCAGTCTCCCTTCTCCAACCACTCGTCGAGCTTGACGTGGAGCCAACGGACCTTGCTCTCCTGGTAGTTGGCGAGTGTGACACCCGGCTTGAGCGTGCTCTCCAGGCCGAGCTGCACACGTCCCATGTTGAACGTGTCCTGTTCGAACACCTTGCCGAGCACGCCGAGCTCCTCGGCGTCGGTCCACGGCTGATCGGCGGTGAGGTGGTGGACTGCGGACGGCGGCGGGCGATCGCCCTTGAACGGGGCGAGGAAGAAGACCTCCATGATCGACGACCGGTGATCGTCCCCGTTCGGCCGGAACCTGTAGACGATGCGGTTGAACGCACCCCACGGGTGCATGTTGGGGAACAGGGTGTAGTCGAGGTTGTCGACCATCTCGGCGTCCGACCACTGATCGATGAGCTCGCCGACGATGGGCCGCCACCGATCGCGGGTCGCGTCTGCCATCGCTGCCCTCGCGGTCTGTCCCTCCTTCACCGTGATGAACAGCTCTTCGTCGAGGCGGACGTCCAACGCGTACCGCAGGATCGTCTCCTCGTCGGGTGTCCAGTCGAGCAACGGGCTCGGGGTGGCGGCCGGCGTGATCACCCGGCTGCAGTTGTCCCAGATGTCGACTTGGCTGTTCGTGTCGCCGATGTAGGGGAGGATCTGCGGATGCGTGGCGTTGACGTGGAACGCTTCGCAGAACGCTTCCTGGGCGATCTTCCAGTTGGCCCTGATGATCTTCGCCACGTGGGCCTGCACGTACCGGTCGCGGAGGTTCCAACGGTCGAAGTGAGCGGCCAGATCCTTGACGAAATCAGCCAGTGGTTCGGCATTGGGGTCGGGGTTGATGAACACGAACCCATCCCATGTCCCCACGGAGACCTCGGGGAGGCTGAAGCCCTCCGGCGTCACATGGGGAAGGTCCCATGCAGCGGGCACGTCCTGAAGGCTGCCGTCGATGTGCCAGGCGAAGCCGTGGAACGGGCAGCGGATCTCGGAACAATTTCCGTCGTACTGCTTCAGCTGTCGTCCTCGGTGGAGGCATGCGTTGGGAAACGCCTTGATCGTGTCCGCCGCTGACCGGACGATCAGGTACGAGCGACCGGCGATGTCGTACGTCGGTGTGGTCGCCGACATTGGGGATGTGCTCCTCACGGCACGCGAACTGCCACACGCGCGTCCACAGGCGCTCCTTCTCCAGTTCGTGCCATTCGCGGGAGATGTAGTGGTGGATCGAGACGTCGGCGTCACCGTAGAAGCGGGGGACTGCTCGCGCAGGATCGCCGGCACCTCGTGGGTGTCGGCGTCGAGCAGGTCCTGGTAGCTGAGGCCAGGCGAACGGGCCGAACCCTTCTGCTCCGCGGAGCGGTCGGTTGTCGACGTCATCGCATCTCCTTGTTCACTTCATCGACCTGCAGGTCTCGACGATTGTGTCTGCGTTCGGATAGAAGACGGCCACGAGCCCGGCTGGTGCCGGTACCGACGAGTCCGGCGACGTGATCCGCCGCACCGGGCCGTGGAGCTGTTCGTGGAGCTCCTCGTGCAGGCGGGCCGCGATCTCCGCTCCTGCCCCGCACGTGCGCACCGCCTCGTGCACGACGACTGCGCGCTTCGTCCTCGCCACGGACTCGAGCAAGGTGTCCATGTCGAGCGGCGAAAGCGAGCGGAGGTCGATCACCTCAGCGGACATGCCCTCTTCGGCGAGACGGTCGGCAGCTTTCTCCACGTCGTACATCAGCCGCCCGTAACTGATGATCGTGACGTCATCGCCACGACGCCGGATCGCGGCGGACCCGATCGGGATCGTGTACGGCTCGGTGGGCACCATGCCCCGCTTCATGAACAACGCGGTGCTCTCGATGAACACACACGGGTCGTCGTCCTCGATGCAGGCGAGGAGCAGCCCCTTGGCGTCGTACGCCGTCGACGGCATGACGACCTTGAGCCCCGGTGTGTGCATCAGGATCGCTTCCAGCGACTGACTGTGCTGAGCGCCGATCGGTGTGCCGCCCACCATGTTGACGCGCACGGTCATCGGGACCGGAGTACGGCCACCGGACATGTAACGCAGCTTCGCTGCATGGTTCGCCAGCTGGTCGAAGGCGACGCCGAGGAAGTCCATGAACATGATCTCCGGCAGCGGGCGCATGCCTGCGATTGCGGCGCCGATGCTGGCGCCCATGATCGCCTCTTCGGAGATCGGCGTGTTGCGGACGCGGTCCTCACCGTGCTTCGCCGAGAGGCCGTCGGTGACGTGGAAGACGCCGCCGCCAGCCGAGTCGGCGACGTCCTCGCCGAGGATGAACACTCGCTCGTCGCGAGCCATCGCCTGGTCCATTGCCTGATTGATCGCGTTGCGGAACGTGAGTCGCTCGTTCGGCTCGGCATCCGTTCCCGGCTCCTCGGCGGCCCTTCCTGATCCGTAGTTGTCCTCGATCGCCGTCGCCGGGTCTGCCAGCGGATCGGCGGCTGCCTGCTCGTATGTCGAGTCGATGTCCTCACGAACGGTGTCGTCGATCTTGGCCAGTGCCTCCTCGTCGGCGACTCCGTCGTCGATGAGCCGTTGGCGGAACTTCGCCACGGGATCATTGGCGATCTGCTCGGCGAGCTGATCCTGATCCATGTACTCGTTCTTGTCGCTCAGGACGTGTCCGAGTGTGCGGAAGGTGACGCACTCGAGGAGCACCGGCCCGTCACCTCGCCGAGCGTGGTCGACCGCCTCCTTGGCGCCGTTGTACATGGCGACCGGGTCCATGCCGTCGACCTTGATGCCCTTCATCCCGTACGCCACGGCACGATCGACGACAGACGGGTTCTTGGCCGTGTCGGAGTAGCGAGTGTGCTCGCCGTACTGGTTGTTCTGGCACACGAACACGACAGGCAGGGACCACACGGACGCGAGGTTGAGCGACTCGTGGAAAGCGCCGATGTTCGTCGCACCGTCGCCGAAGTTCGTGATCGTCACCTTGCCGTCGCCCTTGAGGTGGGAGGCGAGACCGAGACCGACGGCGATCGGCATGCCGGCGCCGACGATGCCCGTGCAGAGCATCAGCCCGTGATCTGGATCGGAGATGTGCATCGGCCCGCCACGGCCCTTCGAGGTGCCCGTCTGCTTGCCCAGCATCTCCGCCCACATCTCGCGGAGCGGCACGCCCTTGGCGATCTCGTCGGCGACGCCACGGTAGGTAGCGGTCATGTAGTCATCGGGCTCGATCGCCGCGGCGACCGCCGCCGAGATGATCTCGTGTCCACGCACCGGGTAGTGCACGAAGAACGCCTGGGCGTTGCTGATCAGAGCCTTCGCCTTGTCGTCGAAGGCGCGGATCCGCGACACGGTCTCGTAGATCTGCAGCATCAGCCCGTGCTCGAGGGTCTGGCTCGTCTCGGTCACGCTCATCTCGCATCTCCTGCTGCCGACGGTGGCCCCGTCCAGCGATCGTGCTGCCGGGCAGTCGAGGGTGTGGACGGGCGTTTATTGATTCGAACTAGAGAAAGTACCATAGCTCTCGAACCTCCCGATTCGTCCTGGTCACCATTCCCGCACCGGATCCTCGCCATCCCAGTCAGTCGACGCGTCGGCCACCATGCGGTACAGGCGGAGCACGGAATCAGACGGCTCGTACACCTCGAGCAGGTGGCCGAGCTGTGGCCGCGAGTCGTGGAACGCGTAACGCATGCCGCTCGCCGTCTCGGCGGTCATCACCGGCCCCCAGCCGATCTCGGTCAGCCGCGCCTGCTCGGCGTCGATGGATTCGACGAACGTGGCCATGTGGTGGATCCCGCTCGTGCGGAGCACGATGTCGGCGAGGCTCGCTGGAGCGGCAGCGTGGACCTCGACGAGCTCCACCTGCACAGCGCCCCATTGGCCGTAGGCGGAGGAGTGGTCGAACTCTCCCGGCGCGCCATGGTGGTCCACGTGTCGCGGCAGATCGTGGTGACGGACGAAGAACGGCCCGGCACCCACGCGCTCGGCCATCGAGCGTGCCGCAGCACGGACATCCGCCACGGCGTATGCGATCTGCACGACGCCGTCACGCTTGATGTCGCCGGCATTGAGCATCGCTCCTCCTCTACAAACCGCCGAACAGCCCCACAGGCAAGCCGGTGCCACGCAGGTGGCACGTCTCGTTGAGCGAGAGCAGGCTGCGCTCACCACTCCGGGCCGCAGCGACGCGGTGGATCGATGTGTAGTTGGGATAGAAGAAGCCGGTCGGATCACCGATGCCGAGGATGTGCGACATGTACGCGTTGATCACGCCGCCGTGGCACACCGCAGCCACCTTTTCCCCCGGATGAGTGGTGATGATCTCCTCGACGGCGGCGACGACCCCGGCACGGAACTCCTCCGGGTCGATGCCGACCGCGCGGTGGACGTCACCGGCGAGGACGTCCTGCCAGCCGGGCAGGCCTTCGGCCTTGAGCTGTTCGATCGGGATGTACTCCGAAGCCTCACGGTCGTACTCGGCGATGCCTTCGGAGATCGTCACGTCGATGGCCTGTCGCGCCGCCACAGGCTCCGCGGTCTGCATAGCCCTGCGGAGAGGGCTGGCGACCACGGCATGGATCCGCTCGAAGGACAGGTACTCGGCGAGATGACGCGCCTGGTGCTCGCCCGCTTCGGAGAGCTCCGGGTCCGCGGGACCCTCGAAACCCTCCACCCGTAACGGGAGTGCGTGCCGGATGAACAGCAGCTCCATGGCGGGATCCTGCCCTCACATCCCGGTCGTGCCGCCGGCCAGCGGTGCAGTGCCCTCGGCGCTCGGCGTCGCGGGCGGCGCGGCATCGACCGCGGGTGCTTTCTTCTTCGGCGGCGGTACCCCCACACGTGGCGCCGGATCGGCGTCCTCCGGCCATCTGCGGCGACTGACGATCGACAGCGTGCGCAGCAGTTTCATCGCCTTCTCGTCCTCCTGCGCCGGGCGAGCGATGATGGTGCCGTCCGCGATCATTCGCTCGATGACTTCCTCCCCGAGCTGAGTGCGGACGATGGTCAACGTCCAGTCGTTGTCCTTGCCGATCCCGCCCGTGGAGATGTCCGCGTGCTCGGCCGCGAAATCAGGGCACTTCACGCATCCGCGACGGGTCCACGCATGGCATTCCTTGAGGTCGATCTCGTGATACGAGTCGTCGTCCATCCAGATCTGGAACACGCCCTTGATGTTCATCTTCTTCATCGACGCCTTGGGCAGCTCGTACTTGGCCTCGAACAGCTCGGCGAAGATGGCGTCGTCGAAGGTCTTCGAGCAGAGCAGGCCGATGTTGAACAGGAACGGCTTGGACACCTTGCCCGCCTTGCGGTCCCACATCACCGGCGGTGAGCTCGTCTGACAGCCCATGCCGACGAGCGCCAGGCGGGTGAGCCCTTCCTCGACGGCGTCACGGAGGGCGAGCGTGTTGGCGCAATACGTGTAGCGGCTGCCTGCGGTCGCCAGCACCTCCTCCGGTGTGCGGGCGATGACCGGCTTCGCCTTCCAGGCATCATCGGGCTCGACGCCCGAGACGAGGGCGGCGTCGATGTAGTCCTTCTGCATCAGCCAGATGAGCATCGCCGAGACGAATCCGCCGTCCTGACCGCCGCTGTGCTGGGCGTCGTCGGCAGCTCGGGTGAGAAGGAGTTGGCGCCAGATGCCGGACATCTCGTCCGGCTCCCGGACGCGCCCGAACAAGTGCATGTCGGCCGCCGGCTCCCATGTGCGGAATCGAGGGCACGCGCGCGTGCACGTTGTGCACCCCTTTTCCCCATGGATGCAGTTGTCGAGTCCGAGCTCCTCCTCGAGGTGGAACGGGATGTACTTGCCCTCGTCGTGCTCGTACCCGATGACATCGTGGGGACACGTCACCACGCACCCGGCGCAACCCGTGCACAGGCCAGTTGTGATCACTTCCTCGTAGAGCTCTTTCCACTGCGCCGTCCAACGTTCGCGGACCGGGGCATCGGAAATGGTCATGATGTGAAGATAGCTGTCGGCGCTGACGGTGAAATCGGCGGGTGGGGTGTCTCGACGGCGCGGGAGGCGGAGTGGTCAGTCACGGATCATTTTCGCCATGACGTCGTGGTAATGGGCGATCTTGAATTCCCGTGAAGACAGCAGGTTTCGCGTGTATCGACTCGAGCGCTTGGTGCGAGCGAGCTGCGTGTAGATGTCGATGTCCTCTCCGACGACCACCTTGAGATGGTCCCAATGGGCAAGCATCCGCTCCTTGTAATCCTCGTACTCGGGCTCCTCCTCGTCGCCGGGATAGGCGAGCTCCCAGCAGAGGAAGCGTGTGCGGTCGACATCGATGGGAATCGGATTGAACACCTGGATGTGTTCCGGGTTGCAGTTGAAGATGGTGTTCGGGAACACGACGTAATGGCAGATCGCGTACCGGTGGTGATCCCAGTTTTCGGCGAGCTCCTCGCGGTACTGCTTGCGCGGCACGAAGCACATGTAGTTGTGGTCGTTGACGACGTGGAACGTCGTGTCCTTGGCCGATTTCATCCACTCTCCGCCGACGTGATGCAGTGAAGCGGTGTGGTAGATCTCGTTGAACCCGTCGACGATTGCCTTGTAGCTGACGGGAACCTCCCACTCCAGCACATCGAGCAGGTACATCTCTTCCATGTTGTACCGGGTGAGATCCGTCATGATGTCGGGACCGATCCAATCCTCCAAGGAAGACGTCGCGTCGGGGCCGGCCAGGTTCACCCAGATCCATCCGCCCCATTCGTCGACGGCTACGGCGGGAGCGCGCAGATCGCGCAACTGATCGTCGTCGAAGTCGACTCGTTCGGGGACGCCGATCACCTTTCCGGTGGTGTCGTAGAGCCACCCGTGATAGGGGCAGGTGAACTTCTTCGCTCCACAGCCCTTCCACTCGGTGACGAAGGTCGGCCCGCGGTGCTGGCACACATTGTGGAACGCAGCGAGTGATCCGTCGGCTTGACGCGTCACGACGGCTGTCTCGCCGTGGCTCTCGAAGCTCAGCCAGTCGCCGGTTTCGGCCACCTCGGACGAGCGGCCGGCGATGAGCCACGTGGTGTTGAGCACCTTCTCCCGCTCGAGCTCGAACTGGATGGGATCGGTGTAGGGCTCCCGGCTGATGGAGCTAGGTCCGTACCCAGGTGTGATCGGAACTCCGGGACCGAGTCGCACCGGGACGTCACCGCGGGTCGGGACATGAACCATGGGAACCTCTCCTCCACAACGTTTGCCGACTAACTATAGTCCTGCCCCAGATACCTGTCGCCTTGATGCCAGCGTCGGTCGTGTACCTACAACGGGGACAGATACACCCCCACGGTCTGTAGGCAATCCTCCTCGTAGAGCCGGCGCCAACGCTCGATCATGCCGGCGTCATTGTCGCCGGCTGTGAAAGCCCCTGCGCGACTTACGACGGCGATGTCGTCGGCGAGGTCGTCTCCAGACGATCCGTGGGCGCAGCGGCCCAGGCGCACCGGTCTGCCGTGCAACAAGCGACGGATGTGGCGGAGGTCGCGCCCTGACTCGGCGCTGGCGCGTTCGACATCGGCGGTGATCTCTCCGGATCTGAGGCGCGACGCGATCTCACCGAGCAGCTCGTCGTGCTCGTGACGAAGCTGTTCCGACAAGCCGTCGAGTCCGGCGACTCGGCGGCCGTCAGGCACGAGTGCGGGGTTGTCGGGTACGACCACCGAGAGCCGGACAGTGGCGTCTCCATCGGGCTTGCGCCCGTCGCCGAAGCGACGCACATCTGCCTCGTCCACGACCTCGAACTCGATTCCAAGTTCTTGCAGCTTGATCAGAATCGGATACGTGTAGGGCTCGCTGAACGTGGCCTTGCTGCGGTCGAACAGAACCGTCCCCTCGACATCGAGTTCGTCGAGTTGGGTGAGCAGCCGGTGTGTGGCGTCGATTCGCGGTGCGCCGTCGACGAACGCTCCTTGGTAGGAGTAGGGGAGAGCGAGCACGGCGACGAGCAAGCCGACCGAGGTGAGTGCGCCGGCGATGATCCTTCTCGCATTGGCGGTCGCCGGAACCGGCGCGACGGAGGTTGCCGCTGATACCAGGACGATCACGATGAACGGTCCGAGCGAGAACAGCCAGCGGTAGTTCCCAACATTCAGGCCGAAATCGGACAACACCAGCTGTGCTGCGCTGACGACGCCGATGACGAGCGCCACGACTCCGGTGACGACACCGGTGAACGCGACCGTCCGGCGTCGCATCCAAGTCGCCCACGCGGCGACGGCCAGGACGCCCGCCAGCAGCGCTAACGAGATGAGCGCGTAGGCACCTCCGGCGCGATCGAGCGTCGGGTCGAACTCACGAAAGCCGGGGCGCAGCCACCACCACGGACGGGTGACGACGGTGGCGACGATCTCTGTGCCGGCCCCGAACCCGGGTGCGGCAGCGTCGCTGTCCGCCGAGAGCACCTTGCCGATATTGCCCTCGCCGAAAAGCTGGTCGATCAAAGGCTGGATCCAGCAGATGACGATCACGGCCAGTGTGACGACGGCGCTGCGCCGTGCTCGCGACCGGAGAGTGGGCCATTCGCTGGGGTCGTCGCGACGGCGGGCCCACAGATGGACGCCGAGTGCGGCGAGTGCCCAGAGTGAGAGCCCGGCGAAGAAGAACAGGTAGCTGAGATGCGTCTGCACCACGAGGCTGGCGACGAACGCCGCCCATGGAAGTGCCCAGAGCGCACCGGACGCCACCGCCCAGACCAGCACGAGCAGGCACAGAAAGGGCAGCACGAGGTACGGGTGCTGCCGCGTTTCGAGGAGGAGCGCCGTACCCATCGACCACTCGATGGTGGTGACCATCACCATGGCGACGATGACCACTGCTGCGTTCGTCAGCCGGCGCAATGTCGCCCAGATGCCGACAACCGACGCGAGCTGAACTGCCCCCACCCCGATCACGGTGCCCGCGGCCGCGCCAGCCTTGGCGAACGGCGCGAGCAGGTCGAGTTGCAGCGGTCCGAGGTTGTTGACGCTGTCCGCCAGTGAGTTCGAGCCCGACGACCATGCCCCGAGCAGCGGGTGATGACGGGTCAGCACGTCGCGAGCACGGATCACGAAGTATCCGTTGTCGCCGATCGGGTACCAGTGGTCGACAAGCCCGTGGTACACGGCCGACAGGATCGGCAAACAGCCGATCGCCAGCGACAGCCAGACGAAGCGCCCGATCCAGACATCGCCGAGTCGGTGGCGTGCGCTCGGCTCTCGTCGCCGCCGCGATCATCGAGTCAATCGGCTTCTCCGTCGACAGCGATGATCTTCGTCGGCGTGACCCGCACGAGCAGTTCTCCTGGCACGCCGTTGCGCGCACCGAACTCCTCGGCCCGATCGCTCCCCATGTATCGGCCGCCGATGACCGTCGCCCACCGGCGAACCGTGGGCACGTCGTCGATCAGCTCCACGACACCGTTGATCTTCACGAAGGAGAACGGTGCTGTCTGGTTGTCGACGACCAGCGACGTCCGCGGGTCGCGTCGCAACGCCTTGCCCTTGGGCGTCGTCGGCACCGGTCGTGAACAGCACGGTGAAGTCGCCGGGCACGCCATCGGTCGTGATCCAGATCGGCGTGACGTGGGGGTGGCCGTCGGAGCCGACCCAGGCGATCACGGCGGTGCGGGCGCCGTCGTTGACGAACTCGAAGATGCGCTCCGGCGACATCTTCTCCATCGGTCAGTGCTCGTGCTCGGCTTCGTCTTCGACAGACTGCTCGATCGCGTCGAGGAAGGCGTCGACGTCCTCGTTTTCTCCACCGACGAGCCAGATGGTGATCGCACCGCTGTCTCCGTCCGGATCGTCCTCGGCCGCGTCGTCGTCGGCCGCGTCGTCGTCTTCTTCGTCGGCATCGACCCAGGGCAGAACACCCTCGATCACGTAGCGATCGACGGTGATGTCCTCCGCCTCGTCGTCGACGGGGGCCACGACGGCGAGCTCGACCTCCGCCTCCGGCGGTTGGTCGCGCAAGATGTCGATCAGCTCGTTGACACGCATGGGTGGTGCTCCGTCCTGGGTCGAGTCAGTCCTCGTCGAGCCACTGATGTGCTCGCTCGAGGAGGTAGAGGCTCACATGTTTGCAGCGTTCGAGGTTGGACGCGACCGTCCGGTCGTTGTTGAGGTACACGTCGGCCAGGTCGACCGTGGTGCGGGCGACCATCGACAGGCTTCTCTCGGGTGCGTCGGTCACGCTCGGGAACGAGTCGATGGCCGACACCTCCACGGGGAGGTCGACTCCGCCGATGCCGGCGAGCTCGGTTGCCAGCACGAGCAGGTCGGGTGGCTGCGGCAGCGGCGGCAGCGTCCACGTGAACAGCAGGGGGAATGTGAACCCGCTCGGAGGAACGTCGTCGAAGTCGTCGAGCTTGATGACTTCGTCCTCGAACCCGAGCATGGCTCGCGGATCGACGTCGAGGGAGAGGTGGAGATCGATGGGACCGCTGCAGGCCTCCTCGGGGTGGAGGTCGACCTCCCACAATTGGCGGAGCGAGTAGGTCTCTACGAAATGGCGCTCGTCGTGTACATGGAATCCGTGATCGATCGCCTGTGATTTGATGTCGGCGACGAAGCCCGCGACGTCAATGACGGCCACGGCGTACCTTTCGGGAGCGCACGTCGAGACATTACCGTGCGGGCTCATGATCGGCACCCCGGCGGCAGTGGCGTTCGACGTGGGGGAGACGCTCATCGACGAGTCGCGAATCTGGACCCGGTGGGCCGATCGATTGGGTGTTACCAGGCTCTCCATGCTCGGTCTGGTCGGGGCGATGGCGGCGACCGATCGTGGCCAGCGCGAGGCCTTCGAGCTGCTCCGACCGGGAATCGACGTCGATGTCGAGATTGCCGAGTGGGCTCGTGACGACCCGTCCGGGCTCCGCGAGAACTTCGACGCAACGGACCTCTATCCGGACGTGCGCCCCTGCCTCGCCAGGCTCGCCGAGGCTGGGATCACGGTCATCATCGCCGGCAATCAGCCGCCGCAGGCTCGGCTGGCGTTGGAGGCGATGGACCTCGGTGCATCAGCGATCCTGATCTCCGACGAGATCGGTCTGCACAAGCCCGATCCGGCATTCTTCGCGGCCGTGACCGAGCGTGCTGGTGTGAGCGCCGATCGCATCGCCTACGTCGGTGATCGCCTCGACAACGACGTGTTGCCGGCACGAGAAGCCGGGATGTTCACGGTGCTGCTGCGGCGTGGGCCATGGGGATATGTCCACGCATCCCGTCCAGACGCGGCGCGCGCAGACCACGTCGGTGATTCGCTCGACGATCTGCCCGGCATCTGGCTGACGCCGTGATGCCCGCGAGCGGGGACCGGTAGGCTGGCTCGTCCGATCGGGGCGTTTAGCTCAGTTGGTTAGAGCACTGCCCTTACAAGGCAGGAGTCGGGGGTTCGAGTCCCTCAACGCCCACTTCGCTCCCTGCGGTCGCTCGTCGCCGTTGAGGGACAGGTCCCTCGCCGTGACGATTGGCGTTCAGGCGCCACGCAGGCTTGCCTCGCTCGGCTCGTTCAAGTTTGCGAGCAGGACTGCGAGAGCCGTCCACTCAGGTCTACAAAGACTCCACGCTCAATCAGCGGATCAGCAGGGGCGTTCAGCCGAGGGCGGCGAGCCGACGGAGTGCCGCTTCCCGTTCTGCGGCGTGATCCACCATCGGCCCTGGGTAACCCGCCGGAGGCCCGTCGGGTGCGGTCCACGGCGCATGGACGTACTTCACGTCGATCGCGGCCAGTTCGGGCACCCAGCGACGGATGTAGACGCCCTCCGGATCGAACCGCTGCGACTGGCGGACCGGGTTGAACACTCGAAAGTACGGTGCCGCGTCCGTACCTGTACCGGCGACCCATTGCCAGCCGTGGTTATTGGATGGCAGATCGCCGTCGTAGAGGTGATCGAGGAAGAACCGGGCGCCTCTGGTCCAGTCGATGTGGAGATCCTTCACCAGGAAGCTGGCAGTGACCATCCGCACGCGGTTGTGCATGAACCCCTCGGCGATGAGCTGGCGCATCCCCGCATCGACCAGCGGATAGCCGGTGCGCCCCTGACACCACGCGTCGAATCGACGGTTTGCCGAGGGTCCGGTGTCGAGCTCGATCGACGACATCGCCGAGCTCCACGCCGACCACGCGGAGTCGGGCCAGGCGTGGAGGACGGTGGCGTAGAAGTCGCGCCAGGCGATCTCGCTGGCGAACGTGCGATGGTTCTCGAGCCGCATGTCGAGCCGGGCCAGGATCTGGCGGGGGTGGATGCACCCGAACTTGAGGTACGGGCCGAGCCTGCTCGTCGAGTCGTCTCCCGGTGAGTCGCGCCGGTCGGCGTACGTGTCGATGGCCGACGAGAGAAAGCGATCGACGGCTGCCCGGCCGGCGCGCTCACCGGGCTCGGGGCACCACGCCGTGGCACTCGGTCGGCCGCCATCGGGCAGTCCTTCCCCGTCCACGCCGGCGACGGTCGGGATGGCGCGCGGCTTGCGGAGCGGCGTGCAGTGCTCGAGTGTCAGCCACCGCCGCCAGTAGGCCGTGAACACCTTGAAGGGCTCGCCCTGGCTCGTCCGGATTCCGTCGAGCGGAGCGGCGTACGGCTGGTCGACCACCACGGTCTCGCCGTCGCCGCCGTGCACGGCGTCGTCGACCTCCGCGTCGCGGCGACGCCCGTACGGCGACGCGTCTGCGGCGCGGTACAGCCGGGCGGTGCCGTGTTCTTCCATCAGCGCGGCGATGACCTCGATCGGATCTCCGCGGCGCACGACCAAGTGATGGTCGAGCTGCTCGTCCAGGTCAGCGAGGCAGCCGGCGAGGAACCACCGCCGGTTGTCGCTCGCACCGTTCCATAGGCGGTCGTCGACGACGAACAGGGGGACGATCTCGTCGCACTCGTCGAGGGCGCATCGGAGTGTGCGGTTGTCCGCCAGCCGCAGGTCCCGCCGAAACCAGACGATGCCGCGCCGGCGATCACCACTGGATGATCCCCGCCGACGTCGCACCGAAACGTGTCTACCCCATGGGACGGACCGGCAAACGGCGCTCTGCTGGTGCGGGAGGAGCTGCGGTGGTCGCCCGCCCGAGTGGGCCAAATCGGCACGAATCAGGCTGTGGCGCTCGTCCTAAGCTGGGTAGATGGCCAGCTCGCGGAGTAAGGAGTCGCGAGCCGGGGTCTCGTTCACCAACCTCGACGAGCCGCTGTTCGAGGACGCCGGCGTCACGAAACGAGACCTCGTCGACTATCTCGACGCGGTTCGCGACCGGATCATTCCCGAGCTGCGCGATCGCCCGCTCTCGGTGATCCGGGTGACCCGGGGCCAGGCGCCGTTCATGCAGAAGAACGTGCCGAAGTACACGCCGGACTATGTGGCCACGGTCGAGCTCTGGGCCGAGGCCTCCAAGCGCACGGTGTCGTACGCCCTCTGCAACGACCGCAAGACATTGCTCTGGTTCGCCAACCAGCGGGCAATCGAATACCACCCCACGCTCGCGCTCATCCGACAGTCTCGATCGGGCGACGCACCTGGTGCTCGACCTGGATCCGCCCGGCAGCGACAGCTTCGACGAGCGCGGTCAAGGCCGCCCACCTCGTGCGTGAGGCCCTTGCTCAGGTCGGGCTTGCCGGCGCCGTGAAGACGAGCGGTGCAAAGGGCGTGCACGTCTTCGTGCCGATCGAGCCGGATGCGACGCCAGAGGACACGGCAGCCGCGACGCGGGCGATCGCCAGGCGCGCCGAGCTCCTCGATCCCAAGCTCGCTACGACGGCGTTCCTCAAGGAAGACCGGGGCGGCAAGGTCTTCGTCGACGCGACACGCACCGGTGGTGCCACCGTGGTTGCGGCGTACAGCCCGCGAGCCCGTCCCGGCGTACCGGTGTCCTACCCGGTTGGCTGGGACGACGTCGACGACGCCAGCCCGAGCGACTTCACGATCCTCACTGCTCCTGCGTTGTTGAGCGATCGTGATCCGTGGGCCGATGCGCTGCCCGCGCCGCAGCAGCTCCCGGAAGATCTTGTTGCCGAAGGTCACGAGATCCCGGTCGCCCGTGTCGCCGCGATGCACGAGGGCAAACGCCGCGCCCGCGCCCGGCGGAGTGACGACAGCTCCGCGTCGAGCTGAGTGCTCAGGGGCTCCAGCGGGACCCGCCGCTTGATCGAGTCAACTACTAGATTTTCGGGCGTAGACGAGCCGACGATCGGGATGGGAGTGGTCATGGAAACGACCAACTGGGGACGCTGGGGTGACACTGACGAGCGCGGAGCGCTCAATCTCCTCACGCCCGACGTCGTTGCCTCGGCGGCGGGGTCGATTCGTACCGGGAAGGTGTACACGCTGGGCATCCCCATCCAGTCGAAGGACGTACCGCTGATGGACTATCGGGGCACACCGATGCGGTTGACGTTGCAGAACGAGTCTGACGAGGGCATCTACGCTGCATACGGCTGCGCCCCTGGGACGGGCGCCCACGAGGACATCCTCGTGTTCGCCTCGCACACCACGAGCCACATGGACGCCCTGTGCCATGTCTACGGCGAGAGCCAGCACTACAACGGCTTCCCCGCCGCCTCGATGAAGACGCACACCGGCGCCCAGCACCTCGGCATCGAGAAGGTCGACGGTTTCGCCGCCCGATGTGTGCTGCTCGACATGGTCCGTCATCTCGCCGATGGCGCTGGCTGGGTGGAGCTCGGTCGCAACCTGTCCGGCGCTGAGCTTCAAGCGTGCGCGGCCGCACAGGGAACTGAGATCCGTGCCGGCGACGTGGTCCTGATTCGCACCGGCTATCTCGATTTCTGGTTCGCCAACTCACCGAACATCCCCTTCGAACAGGCGGGTATCGGGGCCGACGCGGCCAATTGGCTCGCCGATCGCGACGTCGTCGCGGTCGGCTCGGACAACGCCGCCATCGAGGTGATCCCGTTCGACAGCGGCGACTTCCTCAACGTGCACAAGATCCTTCTCGTCGAGCGGGGCATCTACATGCTCGAATTCCTCAACTTGAAGGCGCTCGCCGACGACGAGACGTACGAGGGGCTGATCACGGTCGCCCCCCTGAAGGTCACCGGGGCCACGGGGAGCCCGATCAATCCGGTCGTCATCGGCTGACCGCGGCGCTGACCGGCGGGTAGGGCGTGGCGGCGTAGCGCCACCTGTAACAAAGCGATCCTGTTCCGGAAACATCCCGGAAACACCGCTTTGCTTACCTTCCCCCGGACGAGCCGTTCACAGCCCACACCGGCTCGCAGAAGGACAATCCATGGAACCCGGTGACACCGCATGGGTGTTGGCCTCGGCCGCGCTCGTGCTGTTCATGACCCCAGGACTTGCGCTCTTCTACGGAGGAATGGATCGCAGTCGCAACGTCCTCAACATGTTGATGATGAACTTCTGGTGCATCCTGATCATCCCGCTCGTCTGGGTGGTGATCGGGTTCTCCCTCGCCTTCTCCGGTGACGGATCGGTGATCGGCAATCTCGACTGGGCGTTCCTCGACGGTCTCTCGATCACCGATGAGGGCGGGGGATCCGTGCTTGCCGCGGCTGCCTTCCTGGGGATGTTCGCCTCGATCACGCCGGCGCTCATCTCCGGCGCGGTCGCCGACCGGATGAAGTTCTCCGCGTGGGCGATCTTCGTACCGTTGTGGTCGTTGCTCGTCTATGCCCCGGTGTTCGTTCTGGATCTACGGCGGCGCCTTCAACGAGGGCGTCACCGGTTGGCTCGGTAAGCGGGGCTCGCTCGACTTCGCCGGCGGCACGGTCATCCACGTCAATGCCGGCATCGCCGCTCTCGCCGCCGTGCTCGTGCTCGGCAAGCGCAAGGGGTGGCCGTCGGAGGGACATCCACCTCATTCGATGCCGCTGGTGATGCTCGGCACCGGCATCCTGTGGTTCGGCTGGTTCGGCTTCAACGCCGGCTCGGCGCTCGCCGCCAACGGTGTCGCCATCCAAGCGTTCATGAACACGTTCCTCGCCGCCGCCGCAGCCGGACTCGCCTGGGCGATCGTCGAGCGGCTGCGTGATGGTCACTTCACCAATCTCGGCGTCGCTTCGGGAATCGTCGCCGGTCTTGTTGCCATCACCCCGGCGGCCGGTTTCGTGTCCGGAATGGCACCGATCGCGATCGGTGCAATCGCCGGCGTGGTGTGCTGCTACGCCGTGCAGGTCAAGTTCAAGGGCGGGTTCGACGATGCCCTCGACGTCGTCGGCGTGCACTTCGTGGGTGGGCTCGTCGGCTCGCTGCTGATCGGATTCTTCGCCAACCCCGATTTCTTCGGCGGTGAGTTCAAGGAAGGACTGTTCTTCGGAGGCGGGCTCTCGCTGCTCGGCGAACAGCTACTCGCCAACGCGGTGACGATCGTGTTCTCGTTCGTCGTCACGTTCGCCATCCTCAAGGCATTGGATGCGACGATTGGCATCCGCGTGTCCGATGAGGTCGAATCCACTGGGCTCGACCTCGCCGAACACGGCGAAACCGCGTACCACGCCGCCGCGACAGTGGGCGGTCTGTCATGAACGTGCCCACCACGCCGATCCGAGGAGCGCTGCGATGAAGCTCATCACCGCCATCGTCAAGCCGTTCAAGCTCGACGACACCAAGGAGGCGCTGAAGAGCGCAGGGGTGCTCGGCATGACCGTGACCGAGGTCCGCGGTTTCGGCCGCCAAGGAGGACACACCGAGACGTATCGCGGATCCGAGTATCAGATCGACTTCGTACCGAAAGCGAAGCTGGAGATCGTCGTCGACGACGACCAGGTCGATCGGATCGTCGAGGTGATCGTCAGCGCCGCCAACACGGGCAAGATCGGCGACGGAAAGGTCTGGGTGACCGACGTCGACGACCTCGTCCGCATCCGCACCGGCGAGCGCGGCCCCGACGCCGTCTGATCAAAGCACATTCCGAGCCGTCGCCGTTCCGACGCAGGGACGGCGACGGCTCGCGTCCGGGCCGCTGTCGACGTTGCTCCGGAGCACTGCCGAAATCACAGAGGCTCGAACCGCGAATCTCGGTCGATTGGCGGGCGGAACTCGCCGTACTGTTCACGTTGTGCGGACCTGCCCCCACGACTCGCGGATGGACTTCCAACGGCGAAATCCACGAAGCGGTCGGATTGGCCAGTATGGTGACGGCGTTCGGCCGCGCCGAACCGCAAATTCTCATACCCCCATCTCGTCCCACCCGGCGCCCGTCGGCTGCGCCGAGGTGTACCACCATCCGTCCGCGTCGTGCAAAGCATCGGCTCACACCGGCACCGCAATTCGCGAACACCAGCGGGCCTCGGCTCGCATCAACAAAGCAAACAAGAAAGAAAGGCCATACAAATGGCACAAGGCACTGTGAAGTTCTTCAACGCCGAGAAGGGCTTCGGTTTCATATCTCGCGAAGACGGCGACGACGTGTTCGTCCACTTCTCGAACATCTCCGGCACTGGCTACCGCTCGCTCGACGAGGGGCAGAAGGTCGAGTTCGAGATCGGACAGGGCCGGAAGGGCCCGGAGGCAGTGAACGTCACCAAGCTCGACTGATCACCTCCCCCAACTTCACCGGGTACGGCTCGGGCAGCCAAGGTGCTGCCCGAGCCGTGTCGCGTCCGGGGCAGGGTCGGGCGCCGCGGATCAGCGCGCTGGTCGCCAGATCTCGAGAGGAGAGCGGTCGCGAGGGCCACTGAAGGGGAGTGACACCCGCTCGCCCTCGTGTGCCGCCGACCAGTACGCAGCACAGATGATCTCCAGCACGTCACGGCCGAAGCGGGCGTCCATGACGGGGGAACGCCCATGGGCGATGTCGTCGCCGAAGGCGACCAGCTGGCCGACGTATCCCAGCCGCCCGATCGCCGCCGGCTCGGTGCCGGGGATCGTCAGCTCGACCGGCTTGCCATTGTGCTCGAGTCCGGTGGTGGGCAGGATCTCTGCACGCAGCACACCGCCCTCACTGGCGGTCTGCGCATCCCACACACTCCCTGGACCATCGCGCCAGCTCGCCGTGGTCGTGGCGACGAGGCCCGACTGGAACTCGATGCGCAGCGAACCCCATTCATCGGTGTCGTGCTCGTTCGTGGGCGACCCGGCGACCGCGCCGCTCACCGACATCGCCCGGCCGGCACGCCCGGCGCGGGCGATCAGGAGCATGATCGCCACCGGGTGCGAACCGAGATCGAACAGCGCCCCACCACCCCATGCGCGTGTCGTGAAGGCACCCCACTGGGGTAGTCCTTGCAGGGCACGCACCTCGATCGACGTCAGCCGGCCGAGGTCGGGAACGCGTTGCAGCATCGCCCCGACGACGGGTGCGTAGGCCATGTTCTCGGCGTAGAGCAGCCGCCGCCCCGGCCGCTCGCTCGCTTCGACCAGGGCGTCGGCCTCGTCGAGCGTGGCACACAACGGCTTCTCCAAGACGACGGCCCATCCCGCGTCGAGCAGGGAGATCGCGTCGTCGGCGTGCTGCGCCGGCGGCGTGGACACGATGATCGTGTCGGCTACGGGGGAGTCGACGAGCTCTCCGTATCGCAGTGGTGCCGCGCCGAGCGCGCTCGCCCGCTCGATGGCGCGTTCCTCCGTTCGCGAGGCCACGGCGGTGATGCTCCATCCGAGCGCGCTGCACGCCGCGGCGTGCACCTGCGAGATCATCCCGGCACCCCACAGGGCGACACGTGGAGACGACGAGGTCGACAGGTCAGGTGCCCTTCAGTTCGGCGACCACGGGCGCGAACACGTCCACGTCTTCCGCCCCCACGGAGATGTAGCTGAACCCCCACCGATCACGCCGGGCGCGGAGATCAGCCACGATCTCGTCCGGATTGCCGATGAGTGCGAACGGCGACTCGGTGATCATCGACGCCGGCACGCCGATGAATCCGGCTGCGCCGTCGACCGCCCCTTGCCGGTCATCCGTGACGTTGACGAAGAATCCGCGGACGTGCAGTTCGATCTCGGAGATCCGCTCCGCGGCCGCCTCGGCGACGATGGCCACCTTGTCGTCGACCGCTTTGGCCGTCATCGAATCAAGAGCCTCGGGGCCGACCGCGCCGGCGGTGATCGTGCCGTTGATGCCGATGATGTCGGCTTCCTGCGCAGCGATGGTGAGCACCCGCCGGCCGCCGCCGCCGATCAGGAACGGGGGGCGTGGTCGTTGAATCGGTAGCGGCAGCGCGTCGTAATCGGTGATCGTGTAGTGCTTTCCCTCGAACGAGAACGGTCCCTCGGCGAAGCAGCCCTTCAGCACCGCTACGCCTTCGGCGAAACGGTCGATGCGCACGCCGGGACGGTCGTAGGGGATGCCTGCCTGCTCGTAATCGGTGCGCATCCAGCCAGCCCCGATGCCGACCTCGACACGCCCTCCGACTGAGCACGTCGATCGTCGCCAGCTCCTTGGCGAGGACGACCGGGTGCTTGTAGTCGTTGTCGAACACGAGCGCCCCGACGCGCAGCGTGGTGGTCGCTGCCGCCATCGCCATCATCGCTGGGACCGGCGCCAACTGGTCGGAGAAGTGATCGGGTAGCGACACGCTGTCGTATCCGAGCTCCTCGATTCGCTGTGCTTTCTCGGCAAGCTCCGTGCCGGATCCAGCCGTCGAAAGCTGCACGCCGAACCGGAACGGACGTTCTGGAATCGAGGTCACGGCACGAGGGTACTGGCCAGCAGATCACGCAGCGCACGCCCGGTCAGGTGCCGGGCGGGGTCGAGAGGCTGCCCGATTCGGACATACCTCCACCGTTAGGCTGGTCGACACTGTGCGTCCCCTCTCCTGGTTGCTCCGCTTGGGACTCGTCGTCGGCGCGGGTGCACTCCTCGTCACAGCGCTCGTCGTGGCTGTCGCGCCGCGTGTGTGGCAGGCGGCGAACGCCCACGAGGAGTTGCCGGTCACCCTGCCCGAGTTCGCCCCGCTCGCCCGCAGGTCGTACGTGTACGACCGCAACGGCGGCCTCCTGGCGATCTATGAGCTGGAGAACAGCCAGCCGATCAGCCTCGAGGAAATCCCCAAGCGCGTGACCAAGGCCTTTCTCGCCGTCGAGGACAAGGAGTTCTACATCCACGACGGCGTCAACGTGCGCAGCCTGATCCGCGCCACGCTCTCCAACTTCGCGTCGGACGCACCTCAGCAGGGAGCCTCCACGATCACGATGCAGGTGGTGAAGAACGAGTTCCTCGCCGGCCTCGACCGCGACGGGCGGTACAAACTGCTCCAGATCCACTACGCCCGAATGTTGGAGAAGGAGAAGACGAAAGACGAGATTCTCGAGCGGTATCTCAACACAGTCTTCTTCGGCAACAACGCCTATGGCATCCAGGCCGCGTCCGAGACCTACTTCGGTAAGACCACCGAGGAGCTGACGTTCATCGAGTCGGCGTTCCTTGCCGGGCTGGTGCGTTCACCGTCGGGCTACGACCCGATCAACGAGCCCGAGCGCAGCCGGGCGCGGTTCGTGCAGGTCCTCGATCGCCTCGTCGAGGACGGGCTGGTGAAGCAGCGGGTCGCCAACCGTCTGGAGCGGAACTTCGTGCTGCCCGAGCAGGTGCGCACATTGGAGAGCCAGAAGACGACGCGGACGTACTACACCGAAGCGCTGCGTGACTACCTGCTCAACCGGTCGGACATTCTCGGCGCGACCTACGAGGAGCGCTACAGCGCCATGTATCGCGGCGGATTGCGGATCTACACGACATTCGACCCGGCGCTCCAATTGAAGGCCGAGGCCGCTCACGCCATCCTTCCCGAGAACGCCCTCGGCGTCGATTCGGCGATGGTCTCGCTCGACAGCCAGACCGGAGCGATCCGGGCCATGGTCGGCGGCGACGGTTTCGAAGCTGGCCAGAGCGAGGTCAACATGGCACTCTCGCCACGCCAGACGGGCTCGAGCATCAAGTTCTTCATCCTGGCCGCGGCGCTGCAGGCTGGGGCGCAGGCCGATGACCTCGTGATGGGCGAGGAGAACTGCGTCATCCCCAACCCCGACAACCCGCTCGAACCGTTGGAGATCGACGGTGTGGTCGGCCACGGCCTGGTCACCCTCGACGAGCACACGTGGAGCTCGGCGAACTGCGCCTATTCGCGGCTCGCCCAGATCGTCGGTCTGCACCGGATGGTCGACACCTTGTACCGCATGGCGAAGTCCCCGTACCTGGTCAAGGGCAAGGACGCCGACGATCCGCTCCGCAACGAGGAGCTCAAGCCGTACGCCAGCTTCGCCACCGGCGGCAACGAGATGAGCGCCGCTCGACATGGCGGCCGGCGCCCAGTCGATCGCCAACGATGGCGTCCACCACGACCCGTACTACGTCGAGCGTGTCGAGTCGGTGGACGGCACGGAGACGTACAAGCATTACAGCGCCGGCACGCAGGTGCTCGACCGCAAAGTCGCGCTGAAGACGATCGACGTGCTGAAACACGTGCTCACGAATCCCAGCGCGACGGGACGCCGCTTCCCGCTCGATGGCCGTCCCGCCGCCGGCAAGACCGGGACACAGGACAACAACACCAACGCCTGGTTCGTCGGGTTCACACCGCAACTCACCACGGCCGTGTGGGTCGGAAATCCCAACGGATACGTGCAGATGGTCAGTATCCCCGAGTTCAACCAGTTCGGGGTCGGCGCCGAGGTCCAGGGTGGGCGCATCCCGGAGATGTTGTGGAAGGCCTACATGGATCCTGCCCACGAAGGTCTTCCCGTAGAGGACTGGTCGCGCACCGCCGGCGCCCGCACGGCCACCGGTGCGGCTGTTCCTGCCGGGTATGGAGTGCGCCAAGCGGATCGTCGGCTACGACCACGTGGTGCTCGGCTACGCCAACCCACAGGGCGTCACGAACGGCGAGACGGCGACGGTCTCGCCGGGACTCAACGGACAGGCCGGATTCGTCACGGCAACGACTCGTCCGACGCGAACCACCCCGCCCGGCGAGCCGCCTGGCACGGAGCCCGGTGAGCCGCCCTCCGACAGCACGGGCACGACGAAACCGGACAAGCCCGGGAAGCCGGGCTCGACCACCGACGTACCACGACCGACCGCGCCACCTCCGCCACAGACGGCGTACGTGCCGATCTACGAGAACGTGACGGCGACGACGATCTCACCTGACGTCGTCGACCCGAACGCGCCGCTACCGACGATCCCGATCACCGAGACCGTGTCCATGTGCTGAGCCCCGCCAGGCGTCGATCAGGCAGACTGGGCGAACCATGACGGCTCTCGACGATCTGCTCGACCTGCAGCACACCGACACCAGGCTCGACCAGCTCCGCCACCGGCGGACCCACGCTCCCGAGCACGACGCGGTCGCCACCACCCACGGCGCCCTCGCTGCTGCGGAGAAGCGGCGCACCGAGGTCAGCGATCAGCTCGACGAGCTTGCTCGCAAGATTCGAACCGAGGAAGCGGCCGGTGCCGACCTCAGCGCCGAACAGGTTCGTCTCGAGAAGCAGCTG
The DNA here is from genome assembly GCA_963830025.1 of uncultured Acidimicrobiia bacterium. Lineage (GTDB taxonomy): Bacteria > Actinomycetota > Acidimicrobiia > Acidimicrobiales > Ilumatobacteraceae > CAWHLC01. Next base: position 503,011 of record CAWHLC010000010.1, on the reverse strand, counting down.
CGCACCGTGATCGCCCCCCGGGAGGCGGAGGCGCTGATGCACGAGATCGCCACGATCAAGGGTCGTCACTCCGAGCTCGACGACGCCGAGCTCGAGCACCTCGAGACGCAGGAACGTCTCGACGCCGAGACCGCCGAGCTCGATGCCCAGGACGAGCCCCTGCGGTCTGCCGTGGCGGCAGCCGACGCGGCGCTGGCGGCGCAGCTGGCGACGATCGACGAGGAGATCGACGCGGCGGTCTCCCAGCGTGCTTCCCAACAGGACCGAATTCCCGCGGCACTCCTCGACCGGTATGAGGCGCTGCGCAAGACGTTCGGGGGCGTAGCTGTCGCCCGCCTCAACGGGCGGCAGTGCGAGGGCTGCCATCTCGACATCGCGGCCGCGGAGATCGACGCACTCAAGGCCACCCCGCCCGAGGAGCTGCCCGAGTGCCCGCAGTGCGGGCGACTGATCGTCGTGTGACCGTTCGCTGCGGAGCGAGCTGCGGCCGCCGCACGGCGAACCCTTAGCCTCTGCCCGGTGTTCGTCTGGTATCTCGCCACCGCCGTCGCGGCGGTGTGGTTCGTGTTCCGCGACCCGGCGTTCGATTACCGGCTGCTGCTCGTCGGCGCCGTGCTGCCACTGGCCGACGCTGTGACCGGTGGTGTGTGGGTGATGCACTCGATCACCTTCAGCGTCGTGCTCGTCGTCGTCGTGATGCTGGCCACGATCGGCCGGAGGACGTGGCGGAGGCGGCTCCTGCCTTTGCCGATCGGGACGATGTTGTATCTCGTGTTCAGCGGCGCGTGGACGAATGCCGACGCGTTCTGGTGGCCGTTCAGCGGGATCGAGATCGACGATGCCCCGTTGCCGATGGTGGACCGAGGCTGGGGCTGGTCGATCGCCCTCGAACTGCTCGGTTTCCTGATCGCGATCTGGCTCTGGCGGACGGCGCGACTGTCCGATCCGGCGAACCGCCGGCGTTTCGTGTCGAGTGGACTGCTCGATCTCAGCGGCACGTCATGAACAGAAGACTTCGCTTGTGCTTGCGCGCTTTGTGATTCACTGACTGCGTGCTCATCCTCGTCCGCCACGGTCGCACGCCGGCCAACGCCGCCGGGCTGCTGCAAGGGCGTCTCGACCAGGATCTCGACGAGATCGGCGAGCGTCAAGCGGTGGCGGTGGCGAAGATGATCGGCCCGGTCGACCAGGTGATCTCCAGCCCGCTGCGGCGGGCGCGAGCGACTGCCGAAGCGTTCGGCAAGCCCGTAGAGATCGACGAGCGGTGGATAGAGCTCAGCTACGGCGAGTACGAGGGCAAGCCGTTCAGTGGGCAGTTCAGCGAGGTGTGGCGGCGCTGGCTCGACGATCCGTCGTATGCACCCGCGGGAGGCGAGTCGCTGCTCGAACTCAACACCCGTGTGCGTGAGGCGGTCAGCGAGCTCGCCGACGTGGCTCGCGATCGTGACGTGGTGGTGGTCTCCCACGTGTCCCCGATCAAGACCGCCGTGGCATGGGTTCTCAACGCCGACGACGACTTTGCCTTCCGCTCGCATCTGTCTCATGCGGCGATCTGCCGGGTCGAGTTCCGTCCGATCGGCCCGATCCTGTACTCGTGGAACGAGACGGCGCAGTACGACCCGTAGACACTTCCGTCGCACCGCAGTCGCCGGCGATGGTTCATCTCTGCCACGCTGTGTTCAAAGCTGGAAGAATGGTGCCGACGAGGGGCAGAGGATGATCTTCACGCAGCACTATTTGGCATGCCTGTCACAGGCGTCGTACTTGATCGGGGATGAGTCGACGGGTCGGGCGGTCGTCGTCGACCCGCGCAGAGACGTCGGCGTCTACCTCGACGAGGCGGCGGAGCGGGGGCTCACCATCGAGCGGGTCATCGAGACGCACTTCCACGCCGACTTCCTCAGCGGTCATCTCGAGCTCGCCGCCGAGACGGGTGCCACCATCTCGTACGGGGAGTGTGCCGAGGTCGAGTTTGCGATCGATGCCCTGGCGGACGGGCAGCGCCTGTCGCTCGGCGACGTCACGCTGGAGATCCTGGCGACACCGGGGCATACGCCCGAGTCGATCTGCATCGTCGTGTACGAGCACCCCGACGACACCGTTCCCTACGGCGTGCTCACTGGCGACACCTTGTTCGTCGGCGACGTCGGCCGGCCTGACCTGATGGCGAGCGGACGCGCCGAGCTCACGGCCGACGTGATGGCACGTCAGCTCTTCCAGTCGCTGCATGGAGCGCTGCTTCCGCTTCCCGACGCGACGCGAGTCTTTCCGGCTCATGGGGCAGGGTCGTCGTGCGGCCGGCAGCTCTCGACGGAGACGAGCTCCACGCTCGGTGATCAAAAGGCGACGAACTATGCGCTGCAGCCGATGGCGGAAGACGAGTTCGTCGCTCTCGTCACCGAGGGCCAGCCATCGCGCCCGCAGTACTTCGTGTTCGACGCTCAGCGGAACCGGGAGGTGCGCCCGCTGCTCGACGACGACCCGCCACGGCCGCTCACCGTCGACGAGGTGCTCGCCCGGCGGGCGGACGGGGCGGTGCTGCTCGACGCCAGAGAGCCGGCGGATTTCGCCTCCGGGCATCTGCGCGGTGCGGTCAACGTCGGCCTCCAGGGACGATTCGCCGAGTGGGCAGGTGATGTGCTGACACCCGATCGCGATGTCGTCCTCGTCGGTGATCCGGCGATCGCGATCGAGGCGAAGCTGCGGCTGGGGAGAGTCGGGTACGACCGGGTGATCGGTCAGCTGGACGACCCGGCCGAGACGTTCATGACCCGACCGGAGCTGGTCGAGCGCAGCTCCCGGCTCACGATCGAGCAGCTCGCCGAGTTGCGCGGCCTAGAGCCCGACCTACAGCTGGTCGATGTGCGCGGTCCGGGGGAGACGGCGAGCGGAACGCTCCCGGGTGCGAGGGAGATACCGCTGCCCGCGCTGGCCGAGTCGCTCGACGCGCTCGATCCGCGGGGCTCGGTCGTCGTCTACTGCGCAGGCGGATCCCGATCGTCGGTGGCCGCCAGCATGCTGATCGATGCCGGGTTCAGCGACGTGTCCGATCTGCTCGGCGGCTACGGCGCGTGGGAGACCGCAGGGATGCCGACCTCGACCGGCAGCGACACCGCGGCGGTGGGCAGCACACCGCAGGTCAGCGCTCGCGCAGCGAAGGCTCGGATCGACGACGGCGCGCTGCTGCTCGACGTCCGTGAGCTCGACGAGTGGCAGGACCAGCACGCTCCGGATGCCGTGTTGATGCCGATGGGACAGGTTTCCAAGCGTCAGGACGAGCTCCCGCGCGATCGAGAGATCGTGGTCGTGTGCCGGTCGGGAGGGCGTTCCGCCGCGGTTACCGATTCGCTGCGGGCGTGGGGTTTCGACGCCGTGAACTTGTCCGGGGGCATGTGCGCCTGGTCGGCGGCCGGGCTCCCGGTGGTCTCCGACGATGGCGGGCTCGTGATGCACCGCGCCGAGCCACTGAACTGCGAGACCTCGATCCCCGCCTTGATCGGCGGCGTGGTGATGCCCAACGCCAGGTTCTACGTGCGTAACCACTTCCCGACGCCGGTGCTCGATTCGGCGACATGGCAGTTGGAGGTCGGGGGACTCGTCGAGCGGCCGCTCGAGCTGAGCCTCCGCGATCTGCAGAACATGCCCTCACACACGGTCGTCGCCACGCTCGAGTGTGCGGGAAACGGACGCGCGATGTTCGATCCGCCGACGGATGGTGAGCAATGGCGCCTCGGTGCGGCGAGCACCGCTGAATGGACCGGTGTTCCCCTCGTCGAGGTGCTCGACCGTGCGGTGCCGACGGCGAGCGCCAGCTCGGTCGTGATGCGCGGTGCCGATTCGGGGCGTGTCGACGGCCGTTCAGACCCGATCCGCTTCGAGCGTGGCCTTGCACTCGACGATGCCCGTCGCTCGGAGGTGCTGCTCGCCTACGCCATGAATGGTGAACCGCTCCCGGTGCAGCACGGCTACCCGCTCCGGGTCATCGTTCCCAGCTGGTACGCCGTCACCTCGGTGAAGTGGCTCACGGAGATCGAGCTCACCGACTCCGAATTCGACGGCTTCTTCCAGGTCGATCGATATGTATTCGAGTGGGAGCACGACGGCGAGACCGTTCTCGAGCCCGTGCGGCTGCAGCAGGTTCGGTCGGTGATCACCGAGCCGGCCGGCGGCGCGGCGGTCACGGTTGGCGACATCGTTGTCCGTGGCGTGGCTTGGTCGGGCGCCGCTCCGATCGCCGGCGTCGACGTGTCGATCGGCGACGGCCCCTGGCAGCCGGCGCGAATGGTCGGCGAGCGGCACCGGCACAGCTGGCAGTGGTGGGAGTTGCTGACACGAGTCGAGGCGGCCGGTGCCACCACCGTCCGGGCTCGGGCCACCGATCTCGCCGGCCGTGTCCAGCCCGAGCAGCCCCGCTGGAATCGTCTCGGGCTACGGCGCCAATGCGATCCACGTCGTCCCCATCGAACTCGTATCGACACCCCCCGCATAGCCCACACGCTGGGACGGGGTCGGCGCGGACGGGTACCAACAACCTGGTTAGAGCCCGCAAGAGAGCGGGTATATGAAATGCGACCGAGATAGCGCTTCCGCTGGCCGGCGCAGCGCCCGCCTGGGCTCCCCCTTCGGGCCGTGCAGGCCGGCGAGGTGCTATCTCGGAGCCGCTGGGCTTCAACCAGCAATCCGTGTCCCGGTCCGTCCGCAATGGCACCGGGGCACGGACGGCCCAGCCGTCACGGACACGTAAGGTCGGGTGTCGAAAATTTCATCTCTTCGAGGTTTATGATTCTGCGACTGGCGGGAATTCTCGAAGCCAGTAAGTGCCCCGGTCGTCGCGTCTCGCCCGCCGCGATGACCGGGGTACAGCTTTTCTCGGGGCCTCGCGGCCGTGCGCTTGCCCTCGAGACGTGTCGGTGCGCCCCGGTTTCACCCGCGGCCAAGCGGGCAGTCTCACTGCCGTGACGGACGGCGCGGACGTTTTCGGCGAGCCCTCGGTGTGGCGCCTCGAGGCGATCCTCCGACTCGGCTTACGAGGCGAAGAACTGATGGCGGGTGCGTCCACGGGAGTCGGCTACCCGATCGCGCTCGACCCGATCGTCAGCGGCCTCCGTCTCGGTCCGCGTTGCCGTGCGCTCGACCTGGGTGCGGGGCTCGGCGGGGTATCACAGTGGATCGCCTGGAGCACGGGTGCGGATGTCGTCGCCCTGGAACCCGAATGGTCGGCTGCCGCGGCAGCCCGCCGCCTCTTCCCGGGAATCTCGGTCGTTCAGGCCGAGGCCCTGGTGTCCCCGTTCAGCGCGGGTTCATTCGACGCCGTGACGCTGCTCGGCGTCGTGTCGCTGGTCGACGATCTTCCACCCCTGATCTCCGAGGTCGTACGGTTGCTGCGTCCGGGGGGACGGGTCGGGTTGTCGGACCTCTGCACGGTCAACGAGTCGATCGTCAAGGAACCCGACTCTCCGAACACATTTCGCTCGGGGAAACGGATAGCGGACGAGCTCGAGCGGGCAGGTTTCGTCCTCACCGAGATCGCCGGAGGGAATGCTGACGTGGCCACACGCTGGGACGATGCCAGCCGTCGAGTTGACGACGAGCTGGCCGCACGGCATCGCGGCACGAAGGCGTACGAGATCTGGGAGGAGGATCGACGGCGACTCCGCGCAATGATCGAAGGCGGCGATCTCCACCTCCTCTCCGTGGTCGGCGCGCTCTGACGCTGATGTGTCAGTGAGACGTTCACGCGCTCGCGAATCGATCCGGCGATCTCCGCCATGATCGCCGCGCCGTCCAACTCGGTCCCTGACGTCGCTGCGCCGGACAGGTTGATCGCAGCTACTCCGTCGATGTCGAGCATCGCCATCGCCTGTTCGATGGCGGCGTCGATGCCGGCCTGACGCACATCGGCGGCTTCGAGCACGCGCTGTCGCAGCGCGTCGTCGAGCACGAGACCGGGAAAGCCTTCCAGCACCCGCCACGACGCACTGTCGGTGAAGACGGGGACGCACGGGATGAACGACATCCGCACGCCAGCGTCGCGGGCCGCAGCGATGAACCGACGCACACCGTCGACTCCGCCGGCGTGATTGACGAAGCACACGGTTGCTCCCGCCCGCTGCTTCTCCAGGAGTCGCAGCGGGCGCTGATCGGTCGGGGGAGCGAGCGGTGTCGCCGCAACGGAGACACGGAGCTCTGCATAGCGGGCCAATGCCGTGAGACGCACGCTGTCGAGATCGAACACCTGCGAAGCGTCGACGCGCACGGACGGAGCGCGGGCGTCACCCGTGACGCAGTGGACGCCGGCGACGTCGCCGACCGCGAGCGCTTCGATCTCAGCCTCGAGCACGACCCGATTGCGGTCGCGGCATGTGAGCGTCACCCACGGCCGCCCGCCGGCGTCGTTCACCGCGGCGGCGATGAACGTCGGCGGAAAGTCGGGGCGGGCGTGGTGCTCGCCGATCAGGACGGCATCGCACGACCCGGCGAGCCGTCGCGTGACCTCGTCGATCGACCCCACGTCGAACGGGCGCACACGGAGGTCGATCACGATCCCGGCGCCGTCAGTGCCGAACGGGCGCCAGTCGTTCGACTCTGCGTGCGGTCCGTCCCAGCGGATCAGCGCTCGATCGAGGAACGGGCATCGTCGATCACCCAGCTCACAGTCGCCGTTCGCGCGTACACCGCCACATGGCCCGTACACCATGTGCTTCGGGCACTGCGGGTCAGGTCGACCGGCGTTCTCGATCGTGCTCCGCTGTGCCGCATCGGTCGCTTCCGAAACTTCCACCGCAGAGGTGATACCCGGCACGGAGCCGTTCTCAACGGACGCGCCCGTTGTCGGAGCCGAGACGCGTGGCCGTCTAGTGCCGCGTCAGGCAACGTTGGGGGTGCCGGAGCCGCACCAGATCGGACATTCGGCGCTCGCCGGGTCAAAGACAGGGGACTGCTGTCCGCGCGTTCGCAGTGGCCCGGCGAACGGTCGTCTGGGCCGGCGCAAAGCGGTTCAGCCGATCTGGATGGAGGCGAGCATCTCGTCGAGGGCGGCTCGGTCCTGCGGCGAGGTAGTCGGGAAGTACGCCGCGTTGATCACGAGCCGGGTGCCGTCGACGTCGAGGATCCACACTTGGTGGTGCTCGTTGGGGCCTTGCGCCCAGTAGCTGGGAGTGTCACCAGTCGCTACTGGTTCCTGCCAAATGCCGTACTCCCCGTTTTTGCATTCGTCCTCGTTGTAGTCCGCGACCGTGAACTCGATCTGCTTTCCGGCATAGCCGTCGACGGTGACGTCTCTCGTCGCGGTGGCGTCGAAGCCGGGCACGTTCGCCCATGCTGAGACGAGGTCATCAACGGTCGGACCGAACGGCTCGACCAGCTCCCATTGGCATGGTTCGGCGTAGATGTTGCCCACTTCGGCAGTAGCGAAGCCGAAGTTCGGGTCCCCCTTGATCGCTCCCCAGCCGATGCTCTCCCAGCCCGCCGGCATGGTGAACGTGAAGGGAACGTCGCCCTCCGAACCGACGAAGGTACCGGCCTCCGTCGTCGGTGCGACGGTCGTCGGTGCGACAGTCGTTGGCGCGACGGTCGGCGCGTCCGCTGGCGCCGGAGTCTCATCGTCGCTCGTGCCGACGGCGAATGCGAGGCCGGCGACCCCGATGACGGCGACGACGGCAACGGCGGCCATCACCAGGCGCCGACGGTTTCTGTCTTCGTTGGTGGGTGAGTCGACGGACACGTAGATCTCCTTCATCGGGGCGCGGTCGGGTTGGGGATCGAGACGGGCGCCGGGGTGGAGATGAGGTCGGTCCTTGTGGTCATCCCGGGAGGCGCTTGCCAGGCGTGCGTGCAAACGCTGTCGCAATGCCTCCGCTTGCGAGGAGTCGGGGGAGACCCTCATCTCGTCGTAGTAATCAGTCATGTCAGATCTCCGGTGAGGTGGCTCCGAAGCTCGTTCCGCGCCCGCGCCAGCAGCGAGTAGGTGGATGAGACCGACGACCCCAACATCTGGGCGATCTCGGCGACAGGGAGGTCGTCGACGTAGGCCAGCATCAGCACCACCCGATGCTCAGATGAGCAGACCGAAAGATGATCGAGCACCTTGCCCGCCGACAGCTCCGCTGACTCGGACTCGCGGGCACCGGCCCACACCAGCCGCAGCTTGCGTTGCAGCCTCCGTTGGCGTCGCCATGAGTCCAGATAGCGGGAGCGGGCGACCGAGAGCAGGAACCCCACGGTCGCCTTGTCGGTCTGTCCCCGAGCGAGCCGATCGACGACGGTCATCCAGCTGTCTTGCGTGAGATCCCACGCCTCCTCGCGGTCACCGCCGCACAACCGCAGCAGGTAGCCATACACGACGGGCAGAGCCCGATCGTAGAAATCGTCGAACGAGGCGCCATCGAACGCCTTCGCCGGAACGTTGGCGTCAGCGCTCATCACACCCCTTACAACGAACGAGCCCCCGCAAAATTTCCAAAAGAACTTCTGCGGAAGCGCTGCCGTCCCTAGTTTCGCCTCTCGCGCGCGCTGCCTCTGGCCTCTCACCGTGACGAGACGTCCGCGTTGGCGGTCTGGGGGGCCGACATCGCCCAATGAGTTCACCGATGGCAGTCAAGCGTTCATATCTGCTCGATCGGCAGCGTCGCCCAACAGGGCGAACGATGCCCGACGCGCTCACTAGTTGATGACCGTCGATCACGCGCCATCACCGGGTGCCCTAAACCCACCGGCGTCCCACGTCATCGTTGTTTCGGAAGGTCCGGTCGACCGGCTCAGATTGACGGTCTGGCCGTGCGCCTCGCGCCGCCGGGCCATCTCGGCGTCGACCGTCGCCTTCGAGAGCAGGCCGTTGTCCCGCATCTGGAACAGCCCGATGGGATCTATCGCCTTGACGCCGCGGTCTATGGACTGGGTCGCGCCCTTGCACCGGGGCGTCAGTGGCGGCGGCTCTTCACCACCGGCTCCGTGGTCGGGTTCGCCTTGAACCGGCGCAGCAGGTTGTTCGCCTCCGCATCGTCCGGGTTCGCCCGCAGGTAGTTGCCGTCGGCCTGGTGGAACCCCGGCACCGTGACCTTGCCGAGCTTCATCAACCGGGCCAGCTCCTGCGCCCGGAAGCGGCGGCCGTCGTCGAGCTCGAAGATGCAGAAGCGACGCAGCTTCTTCGAGTACTCGGCGCTGCGCATCTTCGCCTCGACCGGGACGACGAGGACTTGGGCGAGCAACACCATGTTGCCTTCGACGAGGACGAGGGAATCGGGTGTGCTGTCGATGCGCAGCGCCCCGAGGGCGGTGTCGTCGTCCAGCGAATCCGAGAGCGCAGCCAGCTCCGCGCCGAGCGCAGCAGCGAGTGTGTCGCGCAGCGTGTCCGGCGCCTCCGAGATCTGCAGGTCGGCGGCCCATGCCTTCTGCACCACCGTCAGCCAGAGCAGGATCCCGACCGCAGTCAGCGTCCCCCAGCCGGTGAACAGCATCGCCCCCGCACCGATCGTGGTCAGCCACTTGAGGACGGTGTAGAAGGCCTCGTCGAAGTCGGACACGTCGACCTCGACGCCGTCCATGTCGAAGGCGATCGCCGTCGTGCCCCGCACGAGATGGGGCACCATCGGGCCCTTGAACGTGAAATCGACGTTGGGGAACGGGAACTGCACGTCGCGCCACGCTGCGCCGTCCACCTCGATGGCACTGGCGGACATGAACAGCCGCAACCGGGTGATGTCGGTTCCATCGATCGAGGTGCCCTCCTTGGCATCGGCACCGCGGGCGAGCATCAGGTCGAGGAAATCGCGGTTGTAGGCAACGCCCATGCCCATCTGCTCGGCGACGAAACTCTCGATCACCGCAGGCGCGGCATTCGTACCCGGCAGACCGACGGTGACGGCCAGCGAATCGACCGTGCCGTCACCGCCGGGCATCAGCGTCGGCGCCGCGCTCCAATCGGCCGGCGCCGGCCTGTCCGGCGGTGCGCCACCCCCAGGAAGATCGGGGAAGAGTGATGTGTTGAGACCTTCGATCAGCGGCGCTGCAAGCGGAACACGTGTGCTGGCCAGCTCGTTGGCGATGTCACCGGTCTGGAAGAACCCGTCGATGTCCGCATTCGTGATCTGCGGCGGGCTGGGTGTGCCGTCGACGCCGCCGTAGGTGACCGTGAGTACCCGCTCGTCGTCGGCGGAGAGCCCGAAGACCAGCTTCACAGCCGCATCGAGCTGGTTGACGAACGGCGTGCTCTCCGGATGTCCCGCAGGGCGCGCCTCGATCGGGCCCGTCAGCTTCAGCTGGATGTACGGGGCACCGCCCGCCGGCTTGACCATCGTCAGCGGGGGCGGGTCGAGGAAGATGATGATGTCGAGTGGAGTACCGCCGATCGTGCGGGTGAACTCCACCTGCGACGGAATTCTGCCGAGTCGCATCAACTCGCTGACGTAGTCGTCGAACACGGAGATCGCGACTGCAACCCCCGCCGTTGCCTCGCCGAGGTTCACATTCATGCGTCGGTGACGTTACTTCGATCCGTCTGATACCAAATTCGAGGCGTGACGCTCGTCGCAGGCTGCCGCCTCAGACCGGTGTCTTCGTCCACTCCCGCAGCTCCGCCGCCGTCTTGGTGTTGATGATCCGCTCGATCGGCACACCCGTTTCGGCGGCCCGGTCACACCCGTGCGGCTGCCACTCCAGCTGGCCTGTGGCATGGGCGTCGGAGTCGATCGAGAACCAGCACCCGTGCTCGATCGCCTCGGCGAGGAGCTCCCGTGGCGGGTCGAGCCGCTCCGGGCGACTGTTGATCTCCACGGCCGTGTGGAACTGGGCGCAGGCGGCGAACACGTAATCGGCGTCGAAGGTCGACGGCGGTCGCTTGCTGATCAACCGGCCCGTGCAGTGACCGAGGATGTCGACGTGCGGTGAGGCCACGGCGAGCACCATCCGCTCGGTCATCGCCTTGCGGTCCATGCGCAACTTGGAGTGGACGCTGGCGACGACCACGTCGAGCCGGACGAGCAGGTCCTCGTCGAGGTCGAGCGCCCCGTCCTCGAGGATGTCGACCTCCATGCCCGTGAGGATCTCGAACTCGACGCCGTTGTCGGTGAGGTTCCGGTTGATCTCGGCGATGTCGTCGAGCTGCTGCAGCAGGCGCTCACGGTTGAGGCCGTGGGCGATCGTGAGGCGGGGCGAGTGATCGGTGAGCACCATGTATTCGTGACCGAGGGCGATGGCCGTCGCCGCCATGTCCTCGATCAGCGCGCCGCCATCGGACCAGGTCGAGTGCAGGTGACAATCGCCGCGAAGTGCCTCGCGGTAGCGCATTCCGTCCGCCGTGATCGGAACCTGCGTCGATGCTTCGAGCTTGACGAGGTACGAGGGCACCTCTCCCGCCGCCGCCTCCCGGATCAGGCGCCCGGTCGAATCACCGATCCCGTCGAGCTCGGTGAGCGTGTCGTTCTCCAGTCGCTCGGCGAGTTCGTCGCTCGTGATGGTGCGCATCACGTCTCGGGCCCGCACCCACGCCCGCACCTTGAAGCTCGCCTCGTGGACCCGGTCGAGGCAGTGGACGACGCGGTCGAGGCACCGCAGGACGTGTTGCTGAGCTGCTGCACCGTCGACGGTGGTCATTCCCCGGACGGTACCAAGCCCTCCGGCCCGCACACCCCTCGCTTTGGTCATCAACAACTGCGCATTTCGCACGTTTCGATGACCAAAGCGAGGATGCCAGCGCCAGCGATCGGCTCAGAGCGCTGCCCAGGCGCCGCCATCGTGCGCGGTCGGGGTCTCGACGCTGGTCAGTCCCTCCTGATGCGCCCTCCTCCCTCGGTAGCCTCGGGCCACGCATGGAACGATTCGGACTCGTCGGGCTGCCCAACGCCGGCAAGAGCTCTCTGTACAACGCGCTCACCGGCGGTGGAGCACTCGCCGCGCCCTACGCCTTCGCCACGAAGGATCCCAACATCGGCGTGGCAAAGGTTCCGGACGAGCGGCTCGATCGGCTCGCTGTGATGTCGGCGAGCAAGAACATCGTCCATGCCGCCGTACAGGTGGTCGACATCGGTGGTCTCGTCGAGGGCGCCAGCAAGGGTGAGGGACTCGGCAACAAGTTCCTGGCCAACATTCGCGAGGTCGACGCGATCGTGCTCGTCCTCCGCGCCTTCGAGGACGACGACGTCGCCGGGTCGTCCGATCCAATGGAACACCTCCGCATCGTCGAGCTCGAGTTGGCACTCGCCGATCTGGAAACCGTGGAGAACCGGCTGCACAAGACGCAACGGTCCGCCAAGCTCGATCGCTCACTCGCCGAGGAGGCCGCCGCGCTCCATGTCGCCCACGAGGCCCTCGGAGACGGACGCCCGCTCTACCGCGCCGGCCTGTCAGCCGACGTTCGACAGCTCCTGCATCCCCACTTCCTGCTCACCAACCGGCGCGTGCTGGCTGTCGCCAACGTCGGTGAGGCCGACCTCGACCGCATCCCCGATGTGGAAGCGGAGATCGCCAACGAGTTCAACGATGCCGGCGACAACGTCGAGGTCATCGGCATGTGTGTCCAGCTCGAAGCCGAGGCGGCGACGATCGAAGACCCGGTCGAGCGCGCCGACGTGCTCGAAGGATTCGGACTCGGCGAGGGAGCGCTCTTCCGCATGGTGCGCAGTGCCTACCACCTGCTCGGCTTGCGGACCTTCCTCACCACCGGTGACAAGGAGAGCCGGGCGTGGACCTTCTACGAGGGCTCCACCGCGCCGGAGTGCGCCGGACGGATCCACACCGACTTCCAGCGCGGATTCATCCGTGCCGAGGTGATCCAGTGGGACGAGCTGCTCGCCATCGGTGGTTGGAACAAGGCGAAGGATCTCGGCAAGATCCGCGTCGAGGGCAAGGACTACATCGCCCAGGACGGCGACGTCATGGAGTTCCGCTTCAACGTCTAGCCCGAATTCGGGGCGGCGCTGATGTGGGCGGCTCGTGTCGCCACCGTGCACTGCGTTCACCAGCCCAATTCATTGGTTCTCGGCGGCGATCTGGATGAGGTTGCCGCACGTGTCGTCGAACACCGCCGTCGTTACCGGTCCCATGTCAGTCGGAGGCTGCGTGAACCGCACGCTACGACCGACCAGGCGCTCGTATTCGGCGTTCACGTCGTCAACGGCGAACGACGTGAACGGGATGCCATCCTCCACGAGCGTGCGGTTGAACGGTCGCGCCGCCGGATGCTCGTCGGGTTCGAGAGAGAGTTCCGTGCCGTCGGGGTCCTCGGGCGACACGACGGTGAGCCAGGAATGCTCACCGAGCGGGATCTCGTTCTTCTTCACAAAGCCGAGCACCTCGGTGTAGAAGCGCAGGGCCTTGGCCTGGTTGTCGACCAGAACGCTCATCACATTGATCTTCATCAGTCATCCTCCGAGTCCGGGATCGACCAGCGGTCCGCGATCTGGCGCAGCGGCGCTGTGTCGAGGTGATGGAACTTGTAGCGACCCTCCCGCTGCGTTCTCACGAGACCTGCTGACTCAAGCACGTCGACGTGCTGAGAGATGGCCTGTCGAGTCGAACCCATGCCGTGCTTTGTGGCGAGCCGGGAGCAGAGTTCGAACAGGGTCTGTCCGTCTCGTTCTGTGAGCTCGTCGAGGATCGCGTGGCGTGTGGGATCGGCGAGTGCCTTGAACACGTCTCCCACGACACCGACGTTAGGCAAGTATCGACTTGCCTGTCAACGAGGCAGCAGGAGCTCCTCTCGAGGACCGGGCGCAGCGCTCGGGTGCCGCTCCGTCCACGAGGGCTACGAACGCGACAGATCGACGGATCGGTAGCGCTTCGCCGACTCGAGTCCTTGCTCGCCGCACTCACGATCGTCGAGGGACCTGCTCGACCATCGAGCGTCCCACAAAGCAGGGCTGGGGCGCAGCGTACGATGACGGTACGAGCGCCCACGGGCAGACGGAGGGGACGACATGGACGATCCGGACGCATATACGACCGACGTCGACGTGCTCGTGGTCGGCTCCGGCGCCGCCGGGCTGTCAGCCGCGTTGGCGGCCCGTGACGCCGGTGCAGAACGGGTGCTCGTTGCCGAGAGCGAAGGCATCGTCGGCGGATCCTCACGATTGTCTGGTGGGCTCATCATGGGAGCCGGCACGCGGTACCAGCGCGCCCTGGGGATCGAGGACGATCCCGACTCGCTTTACCACGATTACATCCAGCTGAACCGCTGGAACGTCGACACCGCCGTCGTCCGCCGGTTCACCGAGCTCGCCGGGCCGGCGATCGAGTGGCTCGGCGACCTCGGCGTCGAGTTCTACGACCAGCTGGTGTACGGCGGCGACGAGCGGATTCCGCGCGTCCACGTGCCGACGGGGCGCGGCCAGGGAGTCGTCGACGTGCTCCACCGGCATTGCCGCGAACGAGACGTCGACATCGCCCTCGGCAGACGCGTCGACCGGTTGTTGACCGGCGTGGACGGCACGGTGACCGGGATCGCCGTCGGGGACGACGAGATCACCGCCGGTGCCGTGGTTCTCGCCGCCGGCGGGTTCGGCAACAACCCGGAAAAGCTGTCGGTCCACTTCCCGTCCGCGGCGAACACGGGCGCAGCGTGGTACATCGGCGCCGACGGCTCGCGTGGCGACGCGCTCGACCTCGGGGCGCAGGTGGATGCCCAGACCATCGGTCACGACCGCGGACTGCGATTGCTGCATGCCGGTTTCGCTCCGATCTACGAGGCGTACCTGCCGGGCTGGCTGGTCCTCGTCAATGAAGCAGGTCTGCGCTTCGGCGACGAGACGGCGCCGTACGGGATCATGGACTACCTCGTGCGCCAGCAGGGCGACCGAGTCTTCGCCATCTGCGACCGGCCGACGCTCGAGGCAGCAACGAAGACGGGAATTGCCCGCTACAAGCAGACGATCCCCGGCTCGACCAAGCGCCAGAGCCCGCACTGGACGACCGACATCATCGATCAGATGGTGCGGGAGGGGCGCGTGCAGTCCGCCGGCAGCATCGATGATCTGGCCGATGCCCTCGACCTGCCCAAACGCGAGCTCACGGGAACGATCGCGTGGTACAACCGCGGCGTCGATGCGGGTGACGACGACGAGTTCGCCAAGGATGCCAAGTTCCTCGAGCCGGTGAGCACGCCGCCGTTCTACGGCGCCGAGATCCGTCCGGCGACGGTGTGCTTCACCGCGTACGGCCTGCGCATCGACCGCGACGCGGCGGTCCTCGACGGGGCGAGCACGCCGATTCCCGGGCTGTTTGCCGCCGGCGAGTGCACGGGTGGCGTCGTCGGGTCGCAGTACGTCGGGAGCGGCAACTCCTATGCCAACATCACCGTGTTCGGTCGCATCGCCGGTGACTCGGCCGCGCGACATGCGGCGCGGCGAGCTGCCGGAGAGATCTGACCACCGTCCCCGATCAGCGCGCCACGGTGACGACGGCTGTGCGTGCGTGAAC
Source organism: uncultured Acidimicrobiia bacterium (assembly GCA_963830025.1). Lineage (GTDB taxonomy): Bacteria > Actinomycetota > Acidimicrobiia > Acidimicrobiales > Ilumatobacteraceae > CAWHLC01. Next base: position 487,603 of record CAWHLC010000010.1, on the reverse strand, counting down.
CCGCCGTCGTAGCGGCGGGCTCACGCACCAGCACTCAGCGACGAAGGACACGAGCGAGGCTGGGTGCCTCGCTGGCGCTCGCTGCGGTAGACGTCGACTGGCCAGCAGGGAGCTCAGGCTTCGTGTCGGTGAACAGCCATGTCTCGAACAGGTCACCGAGGTCCTCGCCGGAGATCTGCTCGGCGTGATCGATGAACTGGTCGATGGTGACGTTGCCGCCGGCATGGCGGCGGGTCCACGTCCGCAGGATGCGGAAGAAGTCGTGGTCGCCTACGGCGAGCCGCAGCTGCTGCAACGTCATCGCGCCGCGGTAGTAGACGGAGATGTCGAACAGCTGGTCCGGGCCGGGATCGCCGATCACGACGCTCCAGAACGGGTTGTTCGCAGGGATGCCGTTGTAGAAGTTGTCGAAGATCTCCTGGGCGGTGCCGAGACCCTCGTGCTCACTCCACAGCCATTCGGTGTACTGGGCGAACCCTTCGTTGATCCAGATGTTGGCCCAGCTCTCGACGGCGAGGTTGTCGCCGACCCACTGGTGGGCGAGCTCGTGCACGACGACGGAATCGCCGTTCTCCGGCGTGTCGAAGAAGAGCTTGCTGTAGATGGGACGGGTCTGCGTCTCGAGGGCGAAGCCGATCGCGTCGCTGTCCGGGACGATTCCGCCGGCCTGCCCGAACGGGTAGCGGCCGAAGAGGTCCTCGAGGAACTCGATGATCTCCGGCTGCCTGTCGAGTGAACCGCGGGCGATGGGACCCTCGGGCGCTGGGACATCGTCGGCGGTGCCGGCGATCCAGTCGTTCTCGTTGGGCTCGCTCCCGGCCGGCGCCCCGGGGACTGTCCAGCCGTCGAACGTGTCGCCGTCGTCCTCGAACGACGTGTTGCCCTCACCGGTGGACACCGTGACGTCGTCGACGTACACACCGGCGCCCTGGACCGTGTCGTCACTGGCGTACGTGATCGACAACTCCACGTCACCACCGGCGTAATCGCTGAGGTCGAGATTCCACTGCTCCGGCTCACCGTCGGCACTGGCACCGGTGGCTGCCCACCAGTCGCCCGTTGTTCCGCTCGGCGTGCAGGTGTTTCCGGCGGCAGCCTGGTAATGCTCGAGGAACGGGTGCAGGTCGAGCCAGAACGGGCAGACGTTCCCCGTGCCCTGGGACGTGTGGCCGTTCAGGTCCTCGAGCGTGGTCCAGTCGTTCTGTCCAGGCGTGTGCGCCTCGACGAACATGTAGTCCCAGTCCAGCTCCGTGTTGCGGTCGACCCAGAACGACAGATCGGCGCCGCCGGCGGGAACGCTGATCGTGCGCATCAACCGCTTGTAGGTGAGGCTTGCCTGCTGCGATGCAGCGAACTGATCGCCCGTGCGCGGCGCGGCGACCGGGGTGAACAGGTCAGGATCGATGGCGTCCCAGTACTTGATCCCGTTGGCGCGGTACTCGCTCACATTGAACCGGCCGATCGCCATCATCGCCAGGTACGACGCCATCGGCTCCTTGGCGTCCCACGTCCACGTCGTCCAGCCGACTGCGGTGTGCTTGTCGACGAGCTTGCCGTTGGAGATGGCCTGGAGGCGCCACGGCGCCTTGATGTGGAAGGTGTACGACGCCTTGTCGGTGGGATGATCGTTCACGGGGAACCACGTATCGGCGACATGTGGTTGCCCGATCACGATGGCGCCGTCATCCGTGTGGATGAAGCCGGCGCCCTCGACGCCTTCGGGCACGCCGCTGTACTTGACCACGGTGACGAATCGCCGGTGTTTGCGAAGCCCTGACTTGGGTGTGATGGTCAACTCGCCATCGTCGCGGCTCCAGCGGGCGTTCTCGCCGTTGACCTGGATCGATTGGATGCGCAGCCCCTCGAAGTCGAGGTTGAACGTGGACAGGTCCTGTGTGGCCCTGGCCTTGATCGTGGTGACAGCGTTGAGAGTGTCGGTCGACGGCCGGTAGCGCAGGTTGATGTCGTAGTGCTTGACGTCGTACCCACCGTTGCCGTCGAGCGGGAAGTACGGATCTCCCACGCCCGGAGCACCCGGAGTGAAGTTCGGTTCAGCCTGACCTCGTTCTGCTCCGGCTGGCGCGATAGCCGGGAGCACGGCAAGGCATGCAGAAAACGCTGCTGCGAGAGCGACCTTGTGACGCATCGGAAAAATCCCCAATCAACTCGTATCGGTCGTCGGTTCCCCGCCGTCGTGTCTACCACGCCGTATCCGACTGACTACATCGGCGGTCCGAGTTGGACCTGTACCCACCACAAGCACGTTCCATTCCCCATGCGCCTCGGCGGGCATGGGGCGCACTTCGTGCTCGGCCGTGCGGTGACATCGGGCACTCGCCCGAACCTTGCCTGTTGCGCCGTTCGTATCAGCGGCATGCACACGCACTCACACTCCATCCGCATTCCCAAAGTCACGACGGGCCGCGCCGCCGCCGTCTTCACCGCCCTCGCCGCTGCAGCCGGGCTCGTAGTCGCCGCACCTGCTGGGGCGGCCCCCGGAGTCACTGCCAGGATCGAGCAACACACGCTGCGAGTCACCGGCACGGCCGGCAACGACCACATCGTCGTCAAGGACGGCACGAGCAACACGGTCGACGTCGACAAGGACGGCGACGGTGATGCCGACTTCAACTTCAACCGCGCCCACTTCAACAAGGTCGTCCTCAACGGCGGCAACGGCAACGACGAGCTGGTCGCCCTCGGTGACTTCAGCATCGAGGAAGCCACGTGGATCCTCGGCAGCAACGGTTCCGACCGCCTGACGGGCGCCAACGGCGCCGAGCGGTTCGACGGTGGATCGAGCAACGACTGGGTGCTCGGCGGTCGCGGCAACGACGACGCCGTCCTCGGCTCGGGCAACGACCGGTTCGTCTGGAATCCGGGCGACGGCAGCGACAGCATCGAGGGCGACGGCGGTGTCGACCTGCTGCAGTTCAACGGCGCCGGCATCGACGAGAAGATCGACGTCGAGGCCAACGGCTCTCGCCTCCGCTTCCTCCGCGACGTGGCCTCGATCAACATGGACGCCAACAACCTCGAGACCGTTCGCTTCAACGCGCTGGGTGGCGTCGACACGATCAACGTCGACGACCTCTCCGCCACCGACGTCACGAGCGTTCGCCTCGACCTCGGTGCTGCGCTCGGTGGCACAGGCGGCGACGGCCAAGCCGACCGCATCGCCGTCAACGGCAGCAACGGCAACGATCACATCGGCGTCGCCGGTGATGCAGCCGAGATCCGCGTGACAGGCCTCGGCGCGACGACCACCCTCGTCGACCACGAGGCGACCGACCTCCTGACCGTCTACGGCCAGCAGGGCAACGACACGATCGACGCCTCCACACTCGGCGCCGGCTTCATCTCCACCGCCTTCTCCGGCGGGTGGGGCAATGACACCCTGCTCGGCAGCGCCAACGCCGAAGTGCTCAACGGCGGCCGTGACAACGACCAGATCGACGGCAACGTGGGCAACGACGTCGGGCTGATGTCCGATGGCACCGACACGTTCACCTGGGACCCCGGCGATGGCAGCGACGTGGTCGAAGGTGGCGAGGGCCGTGACACCTTGAACTTCAACGGTGCCAGCGCCGCCGAGGTCATCGACATCTCGGCGAACGGCAACCGCGGCCGGTTCTTCCGCAACCTGGGCAACATCGTCATGGACACCGACGACACCGAGGTGATGAGGTTCAACGGCAACGGCGGCGCCGACACGGTGACCGTGAACGACCTGTCTTCGACCGACATCGTCGACGTCGACATCAACCTCCCCAAGCCCTGACACAACCTCCCGAGTTGGCGGCAACGGCCGAGCGGAATCGCTCGGCCGTTGCCGCGTACCGACGCGAGCCGTCTAAGTACGAATTCGAGCTTGTCGACCATGGGCCGTCTCCGTCTCGGGGATTTCAACGAAAAACCGTGAAAGCCACGAACCGCAGGCACGGGGCGTGGCGTACTTCCTGGTGAAAGGCCGATGAGAAATCGCAAGGAACTTCGTCGGTTGTGTGTACGTCACAACCTCCGAGAAACGTCAACGAGCAACAGCAACGAGCCACAGGCTCCAGAGCCCCCGAAGGAGGCCGAAATGTCCACAACGATGACCCTCTGGGTAAACACGATCACCGGCGAGCGCCTCGATCGGGTAACGCTCGACGCCCTGCGCGCCAAGGCACACCGCACCTACGAAGCGAACACGCACATCTTCGAAGACGAGTTCGAGGCGCTGACCGCCCTCGGCGCAGTTCCGCTGCGGCAGCTCGAAGCCGCCGCCGCCTGACACCACCGCAACACCTTCATTCCACGGCCCTCCTGCCAGCGTTGTCGGGAGGGCTGTTGCGCGCAGAATGGGCCGATGGTGCGCTGCCGTGTGTTCGTCTCAGGCCGGGTGCAAGGAGTGTGGTTCCGCGAATCGTGCCGGCGGGAAGCCGACGCCAACGGTGTGGCGGGATGGATCCGCAACCGCGCCGACGGACGGGTCGAAGCAGTCTTCGAGGGCGAGCCGGCGGCCGTGACGCGGATGATCGCCTGGTGCCGCGAAGGACCGCCGCGGGCGGACGTGCTCGACATCGAGACGAGCGAAGAAGCGATCGAAGGCCTCTCCGGCTTCGCCGTCCGCTGAACGCCCTCGCTCGTACACTCGCACCAATGTTCACCGGGATCGTGGAAGAGCTCGGCACGGTCGAGCGTCGCGACGGAGCACGGCTACGCATTCGCGCGTCCGGCGTCCTCGACGACGTCGAAGTGGGCGCCTCGATCGCCGTCAACGGAACATGTCTCACGGTGATCGCCTGGGGCGACGGGTGGTGGGAGGCCGATGTCGTCGACGAAACCTTCGATCGCACGAGCCTCGGCGTTCTCAAGGCCGGCGATCCGGTCAACCTCGAGCGTCCGATCCGCGCCGACGGGCGGTTCGGGGGACACATCGTGCAGGGCCACGTCGACGGAGTCGGCACGATCGTCGTTCCCGCACCCGACCTGCGCGTCACGGCACCGGTGGCGTTGCTCCGGTACATCGTCGAGAAGGGATCGATCACGGTCGACGGCACGAGCCTGACAGTCGCTGCCGTCCATCCCGACGGCTTCTCGGTGGCGATCATCCCCCACACCGCGGAGATGACCACGCTCGGCCACAAGGGAACCGGCGATCCGGTGAACCTCGAGGTCGACGTCATCGCCAAGTACGTGGAATCGCTCCTGCCCGGCACCGCCACATCGCCGTTGACGCGGGACTGACGGCCGGTGACATCTCCTCGCCCGACTGGTACGAGCGACCGGCATACCAATGGTCGACAACTCACGGAGCGACCTAGAGTTCGGCCCGTGGCGTGGCTGGTCTGTGACGCACGGGTGCTGGCGTCGGCAGAGATCGCGAAGGACCGCGTCTCGCGCCGGCGGGGACTGCTCGGCAACGACCACTTCGAGGGTGCGTTGGTGATCGAACCATGTCGTTGGGTGCACACGATCGGCATGCGGTTCCCGCTCGACGTGGCCTTTCTCGATGTCGACGGCACAGTGATCAAGCTGGTCAGCATGCGCCGCTACCGCATTGGTGCACCCGTGCGCCATGCGCGGTCGGTCATCGAGGCGGAGAGAGGGCGCGTTCGCCCGTTGGGGCTTGAACGTGGGCGACGTGATCGAAGTCCGCAATGGGGCGTGACGCAGCGGAAGAGCACGGCACCGGCCGGCTTGTCCTCGTCGCCACTCCGATCGGCAACCTCGGTGATCTCTCGCCACGCGCCGTCGACACCCTCCGCCAAGCGAGCCTCATCTGCTGCGAGGACACCCGCCGGACCGGCCGCCTGCTGCAGCACGCGGGTGTCGGAGCCACACGCCTCGCGGTGTCCAACGAGCACACCGAGTACCACCGCATCGATCAGGTGCTCGACGAGCTCGCTGCCGGCAACGTCGTCGCAGTAGTCACCGACGCCGGCACGCCGGGCGTCAGCGATCCTGGCGCCCGCCTCGTGAGCGCCGCCCTGGACGCCGGGTACGACGTGAGCGCCGTCCCCGGACCGGCAGCAGCGATCACGGCACTCGTGATCAGTGGCTTGCCCACCGACCGGTTCGTGTTCGAAGGCTTTCTCCCTCGAAGTGGGAGAGAGCGCCAGCAGCGGCTCGCCGAGGTCGCTGTGCGAGCCGCGGACGACCGTGCTCTACGAGGCACCGCACCGCATCGCCCGTACGGTCGCCGACCTTCGTGACGTGTGCGGTGACGATCGCCGCGGTCGCCGTCGCCCGCGAGCTCACGAAGCTCTACGAAGAAGTGCAGCGCACCACCCTCGGTGAAGTCGACGTGGGCGAACCACGAGGCGAGTACGTGATCGTGCTCGCCGGGCTGCCGGCGGACTTGGAGCACGCCGACGACTCGGTCCTGCGCGACGCGCTGCACGCCGAGCTCGCCGCTGGGATCGGCACGAAAGCGGCTGCGGCCGCGGTCGCCGAGCGGTTCGGCGTCCCCAAACGGACGGTGTACGCGCTTGCCGTCGACCTCGGCCGCTGAGCATCCAGCCGTCACGATCTGCGCGGCGCCGTTCCCGCCTCGTCGCTACCCTCCCTCTCATGAGCGAGTACGTCGGCGTGGCGAGCACGGGCCCCAGTGCGGCCTTCTTCGATCTCGACCGCACGCTGATCTCCGGCTCGTCGGCGTTCGTCCTGGCCCTGACCGCGCGGAGGACCGGGTTCCTCTCGACAGGCCAGTTCACCAAGGACGCGTTCGCCGCCGCGGCGTTCAAGCTGTTCGGCGCCAGCGACGACACCACGTCAGAGCTTCGCGACCGTGTGCTCGGCGCAGTGAAGGGCATGCGCCAGGACGATCTGATGGCGCTCAATGCCGAGATCTTGCCCAAGCTGCTCGCCAAGCTGCGTCCGGAAGCTCGCCGTCTGCTCGACCTTCACCGTCACGCCGGACGCAACACCTACATCGTGTCGGCAGCGCCGGTCGAGATCGTCGAGTCGCTCGCCCAGGCGCTCGGCATGACCGCCGGCATCGGCACGCAGAGCGAAGTCGTCGACGGCGTGTACACGGGGCGGCTCGTCGGACCGTTCTGCTACGGCGAGGGGAAGGTCGAGGCGATGACCGAGATCGCTCGCTGGGACGGCTTGGACCTCCGCCAGTGTTACGCCTACAGCGACTCGGCGAGCGATCTGCCGATGCTGCGCGCCGTTGGCCACCCCGTCGCCGTGAACCCCGACGCCAAGCTCGAGCGCGAGGCACGACTCAACGGCTGGCCGGTCGTGGTGTTCAGCCAGCGCACGAAGTCGGTGATCCGGCGCACCGCGTCGACCGTCGGCGCGACGGCGATCGCCGGCGCCTCGTTTGCTGCCGGAACGAGGTACGCCACCCGCAAGCAGGCTGGCGGCGTGGTGCGGGCGCTGCTTCGTCGCGTCGAGTGAGAGCGATCAGCGCCACCGACTCCGGGTGCGCGGGCCCCGCCCGGCGATCGCCTGCAGCACCAACAGCAGGAGCACGGCACCGGCGGCAGCGACGAGCACGGTGCGGAAGGAGAACTCGTCGAGGGGTCTCTCGTCGAGTGCCTGCATCAGCACGCCGCCGATGAGGGCGCCGAGCACGCCGATCACCATCGTGTAGATGCACCCCTGGCGCTCGTCCTTGACGATCCATCGCGCCAGGAAACCGGCGATAAGACCGGTGGCAATCCAGGCGAGGAGGCTGCCCATCCGCTCGACGCTACCGGGAGGCCGCCGAGGTCAGCTGCGGGGGACGAGCGACAGCTGACGCGACTGGGCGACGAGCGTGCCGCTCTGATCCCACAGCTCGCCGTCCTCGTCGAGCAGGCCACCTTCGATGAACCTGCTGCGAAACACGACGCGCAGCGGACCAGCAGCGGGAAAGGCGCGCACGTGGACGGTGAGCTCCACCGTCGGGACCCAGGCGACGGGAAGCCCGGTGTTGAACACCGGCGGAGGGAACGCGTCCGCGGCCAGCAGCAGTCCGATCTCGTCGATCGGCTGTTCGTCGGCGAGGGCGAACCAGCCGGACAGCACGCCGTCACCAGTTGGCGTGCCGCGCCGAAAGCCGTCCTGGTCGGGATGCAACCGATTGGCCAGGCGCTCCATCATCGTCGGGATCGGTGGTTCGGTGGGCATCAGCGGCGGTGCCGACTGGTCGTACGGTGGAACGTCCGGCGGGCCGCCGAACATCAGCCGTGGCGCACCGTCGGCGTCGGCGCGTCCAAACGTCCCGAGCACCTCGAGGACGTCCCGGTCGCCCGTCGTGAGCGTGGCGCGCAGCGTGGTCAGCCTGCGCCCGGCGCGTACTGGCTCCACGACGACTCGCGCCGGACCTGGCTCACCGGGCGACAGATAGTGGCCGGTGACCGACAGCGGCGGCCGCTCGCACACGTCGGCCATCGCTCGCGCCGACGACGGCCAGCAAGTACCCGCCGTTGCTCCGCCCACCGATCTCCCACCCTTCGTGGAGCTCGCTGTCGAAGTGGACGCGGCCACCGGCTTCGTGAGTTCGAATCGACGTCGTGGCGGGCACGAAGGCGTGGCTCATGTCGTGAAGATACGGGCGTCGGCGATCCGGGAGCGGACTCGTCCGCGAGCGACCGATGGCACATCCCCGGACGAGCCTCGGCGACGCGTCGTTAGGATCCGGACTCATGTCATCCCGCGTGCTCACCGCCGTTGCCTGGCCGTACGCCAACGGCCCGCGGCACATCGGCCACGTGTCGGGATTCGGGGTGCCGTCCGACGTGTTCAGCCGGTACATGCGGATGGCCGGGAGGGACGTGCTGATGGTGTCCGGCACCGACGAGCACGGCACGCCCATCCTCGTCCAGGCGGAACAGGAGGGTCTCGCCCCGAAGGCGCTCGCCGACCGATACAACCGGCTGATCGTCAACGACCTCCACAACCTGGGGTTGTCGTACGACCTGTTCACGCGCACGACGACCCGCAACCACTACGCGGTCACCCAGGAGATCTTCCGCACGCTGCATCGCAACGGGTACCTCGTCGAGCAGACGACGATGGGCGCCATCTCCCCGTCGACGGGCCGCACCCTGCCTGATCGGTTCATCGAGGGAACGTGCCCGATCTGCGGATACGAGAGCGCTCGGGGCGATCAGTGCGACAACTGCGGCAACCAGCTCGACCCCGTCGACCTGATCAACCCCCGCTCGCGGATCAACGGCGAAACGCCGCAGTTCGTGCAGACCGAGCAGTTCTTCCTCGACCTGCCCGCCTTGGCCGATGCCCTCGGCTCGTGGCTGCAGACGCGGTCGGACTGGCGGCCGAACGTGCTCAAGTTCTCCCTCAACCTGCTCGACGACCTCCGCCCGCGGGCGATGACGCGAGACATCGACTGGGGCGTCCCGATCCCCCTCCCCGGCTGGGAGGACAACCCGACGAAGCGGATCTATGTCTGGTTCGACGCCGTGATCGGGTACCTGTCAGCTTCCGTCGAGTGGGCACGCCGCACCGGGTCCGGTGACGAGTGGCGGCAGTGGTGGTGCGATCCCGAGGCGTCGTCCTTCTACTTCATGGGCAAGGACAACATCACGTTCCACTCCCAGATCTGGCCCGCCGAGCTCCTCGGCTACAGCGGACGCGGGGCGAAAGGCGGTGAGCCCGGCGAGTACGGCCGCCTCCAGCTACCCACGGAGATTGTCTCCAGCGAGTTCCTCACGATGGAGGGTCGCAAGTTCTCCTCGTCGCGGGGCGTGGTCATCTATGTCAACGACTTCCTCTCCCGCTACGACGCCGACGCATTGCGCTACTTCATCGCCGTCGCCGGGCCCGAGTCGCAGGACACCGACTTCACCTGGTCCGAGTTCGTGCGCCGGACCAACGACGAGCTCGTCGCCGGCTGGGGCAACCTCGTCAATCGCACTGTGTCGATGATCGCCAAGAACATCGGCTCGATGCCACCTGCGGGCAACCTCACTGATGCGGATCAGGCCCTGCTGGCTGCCACGCGGCAGGGGTTTGACGCGGTTGGAGGACTGATCGCCCGCCATCGCCAGAAGGCGGCGATTAGCGAGGCGATGCGCGTCGTCGACGGTGCGAACTCCTATCTCTCCCAACAGGAGCCGTGGAAGCTGAGGAACTCCGATCCGGAGCGGATGGCCACGGTCCTCCACGTCGCCGCCCAAGCCGTCGACGACTGCAACACGCTGCTCGCTCCGTTCCTGCCCCATACGGCCCAGCAGATCCACGAGCAACTCGGCCGCCGCGGTCGCTTCACCGACCGTCCTGCCGTCCGCGAGGTCGACGACCTCGACGGCGGTGACGGCTATCCGGTGCTGATGCTCGACGACGAGCGGGCGACATCAGTGTGGGAGTCGACACCGATCGAGCCCGGCACGCCCATCGCTCCGCCGACGCCGGTGTTCACCAAGCTCGACCCGGCCGTCGTCGACGACGAGCTGGCCCGCCTCGACCCGGATACGTGACCGTGCACGATCTGGTCACGATCCGTCTCGCGCACGATCTGGTCACGAACGGTCTCGCGCACGATGTGGTCACTATCCGTCTCGGTTTCCGCAACGAATCGTGACCAGATCGAACCGGGCACGATGAGCACGTGGATCGACTCGCACTGCCACGTCTACGACACGCGGCTCGAGGGAGGCCCCGACGGCGCGGTGATCGCCGCCCAGGACGCCGGCGTCGGCACGATGATCGCAGTCGGTTGCGACCGGGAGAGCTCGCTGGCGGCGATCGACATCGCCGAGCGGCATCACGGCGTCGTCTTCCCCACCGTCGGACTTCACCCCCACGACGCCAAGCACGGGATCGACACCGTGGTCGACCTCCTCGACAATCCCGCCGTCGTGGGCGTCGGCGAGTCCGGCCTCGACTACTACTACGACCACTCGCCGCGCGAGGTGCAGCGCGAGGTGTTCGCCGCTCAGATCCGGATCGCCCACGAGCGTGACCTCACGCTGGTGATCCACACCCGCGACGCATGGGAGGACACGTTCGCCGTCCTCGACGACGAAGGAACCCCGCTGAACACCGTGTTCCACTGCTTCACGGGCGGTCCGCAGGAGGCCGAGCGCTGCCTCGATCGTGGCGCCTACATTTCGTTCTCCGGAATCGTCACGTTTCCCAGCGCACCAGAGCTGCAGCAGGCGGCCGCGCTCTGTCCGCTCGATCGGATGCTCGTCGAGACCGACAGCCCCTATCTGGCACCGGTGCCCTATCGCGGCAAGCCCAACCAGCCGGCCTACGTGACACACGTCGGCACGTTCATCGCCGACCTTCGCGACGAGCCGGTCGAGGTCGTGCGGCAGGCGACCGCCGACGCCGCCCTACGTGCCTTCCCGCGGATGTGGCGTTAGCCTTGGCGAGCCACTGATCTGGAGAGTCCTCTGAAGTTCCGCACCCGAGACCGACGGCGCATCAGCCTGGCGGTGGGCGCCACGCTCGTGGCTCTGCCCGCCTTGTGGATGCTGCAGCGCAACGACGACTCCGGCGACCGCGCCGGGCGCGAAACGACGGCAGCGACGACGGTCGCCGACCCTCGTCTCCGATCCCGAACACCGCCGCACCGCCATCGAGCGCGCCTCCGACGCCGACAGCATCTTCCTCGGCGAAGGGGGCAGGCGCAGTAGCTCGGCAGTCGTCGACGTCGGCGTTCCAGCCCGCGAGGAGGGCGAGGTCAACCGAGCCCGAGCCAGCTTCAGCAGCGCCTTCGCCTCCAGTGGGATGTGTGTGGGCGGACCGGCACCGGTCGGGTCCACCCTCACGATCACCAACGTCAACAACAACCGGTCGGCGACGTGCGTCGTGGTCGACGAGACCGAGCGCATCAACCCCGACCCCGGTGTGATCGTGCTCGAACGCAGCACGTACCTGTCGATCGCCAACGCCGCCGACGCGCCTGTGCCCGTCGAGATCCGGCGGTGACCCACTCCCGTCCGGCGATCCGCGAACTGCTCGATCGCATCGGCCGCCACCCGCGGCGCGAGCTCGGTCAGAACTTCGTCGCCGACCCGAACACGGTGCGCCGCATCGCCCAGCTCGCCGCGGTCGGCGAAGGCGACCACGTCGTGGAGGTCGGTGCCGGCATGGGCTCGTTGACACTCGCCCTCGCCGAGACGGGTGCCCGCGTCGTCGCTGTCGAGGTCGACGACCACCTCGTGCCGGTGCTCGACGAGATCGTGGCCGATCGCGACAACGTGCGCGTCGTCCACGGCGATGCGATGCAGCTCGACTGGGGGTCGCTGCTCGCCGGTGCGCCGCGCTGGACGCTCGTCGCCAACCTCCCCTACAACATCGCCACTCCGCTCGTCGCCGACCTTCTCGACGAGGTCCCCGCCATCGACCACATGCTCGTCATGGTGCAGCGGGAGGTGGCGGAACGGTTGGCCGCCAATCCGGGCAGCTCTGCCTACGGCGCGGTCAGCGTGAAGACGGCGTACTGGGCCACGGCACGCCTCGCCGGCACCGTGCCCGCCAGCGTGTTCGTGCCCCGCCCCAACGTGGAGTCGGCGCTCGTCGACATCGTCCGCCACGACCCGCCACCCGCGCCGCCGGGAGACCTGTTCGAACTCGTGCGGCGCGGTTTCAACCAACGTCGCAAGATGCTGCGCAGGTCGCTTGCCGGGACCGTGTCGCAGCGACGCCTTCGCCGCCGCCCGCATCGAGCCGACCGCCCGCCCGGAGGAGCTCTCCGTCGCCGACTGGATCCGGCTGCGCGACGCGATCGGGACGTTGGAACGATCCCCGTGATCGAGCTATCCGCTCACGCCAAGCTCACCGTCTCGTTGCGCATCACCGGCGTTCGCGACGACGGCTACCACCTCATCGACGCGGAGATGATCTCCCTTGATCTCGCCGACCTCATCCGGATCGATCCGGACGGACAGGGCATCGCCGTGACCGGCCGGTTCGCGGCGGGGCGTACCGGTCGACGGCCGCAACCTCGTGGCCAAGGCACTCCGGCTCGCCGGACGCACCGCGCACGTGACGATCGACAAGCGGATACCGCACGGCGGCGGCCTCGGCGGCGGCTCCACGGATGCCGCGTCGGTGCTGGCCTGGGCGGGCGTCGACGATCACCTCGTCGCGTCGCAACTCGGCGCCGACATCCCCTTTTGCCTCGTCGGTGGTCGCGCCCGAGTGCAGGGCATCGGCGAGGTCGTCACGCCGCTTACGTTCCAAGAGCGCGACGTGACGCTCGTCGTCTCGCCGGCTGCACACGTCGACGCCCGCCGTGTACCGCAAGTGGGACGAGCTCGGTGGTCCGTCGGGCGACGGTCCCAACGACCTCGAACCCGCTGCGCTCGAGGTGGAGCCCGGTCTCAAGCGATGGCGCGACCGCATCGGCGATCTGTGTGGCGTCGCGCCGGTGCTGGCCGGGAGCGGGGCGACGTGGTGGGTCGAGGGAAGACGCGACGACGCCCTCGCCAACCTGGTCGACGAGGGCGCAACGGTCATCCCCGCCTCGGCGATAGAACCCAACCGAGGCAGCTGAGAGTCGCAGGAGCTACTTGCGGCGCTGGTGCCGCGTGCGGCGGAGGAGCTTCTTGTGCTTCTTCTTGCGCATGCGCTTGCGGCGCTTCTTGACGAGCGAACCCATAAGGGGAGCCACGCTACCAAGCCCCGCATCGATCGCGGCCCTGGAGCGCCAGCGGGCGTCGGCCCCTTCCCCGGCCATCGCCGCTACGGTGAGCCGTGACAACCGATCCGGGGTCGTCCAAGCGGTAGGACAGCTGGTTTTGGTCCAGCGGATAGGGGTTCGAGTCCTCTCCCCGGAGCCCATGCTCCACTCATCGAAAGGTCGCTCGATGCCGGTTTCGGTCATCATCCTGGCGGCAGGCCAGGGGACGAGGATGCGCTCCACGCGGCCCAAGCCGCTCCATCGGATCTGCGGCCGATCGCTGCTGATGCACGTCATCCATGCCCTCTCCGACCTGCAGCCCGAGCGCGTCGCCATCGTCGTCGGTCACGGAGCCGAAGAGGTCACGAAGCGCGTCCACGAGCAGGCGCCGCCATGGGCCCAGCTCTACTTCGCCGAACAGCCCACCCAACGCGGCACCGGCGACGCCGCCCGCATCGGCCTGGCGGCCATTCCCAGCGACGATCTCGACGACGACAGCACGCTGCTCATCGTCCCCGGCGACACACCGCTGCTGCGGCCCGGCACGCTCGACGAGCTCGTCGCCACGCACGTCGCCAACGGCAACGCCGCCACCCTGCTCGCCAGCGTCAAGGCCGACCCCACCGGATACGGGCGCGTCATCCGTGCCAGTGACGGTCGCGTCCTGCGCGTCGTCGAACAGGGTGATGCCAGCCCCGACGAGCTCGACGTGCACGAGATCAACACGAGCATCTACGCGTTCCGCCGCGACCTGCTCGGTCCGGCGCTGCGCCGCATCTCCCCCGACAACGCCCAGGGCGAGTACTACCTCACGGACGTGATCAGCGTGCTGGCGGAGATGGGCCACCGCATCGGCTGCGTGCAGGCTCCGGCGGAAGAGACCCAAGGTGTCAACGACCGCTGGCAGCTCGCCCTCGCCGAGCGCGAGCTGCGGGCACGGACGAACCGCCAATGGCTGCTCAACGGTGTCACCATGTTCGATCCGCGACAGACCTTCATCGACGTCGACGTCCAGCTCGGCCGCGACGTCACGCTCCTCCCCGGCACGATGCTCGAAGGTCGCACGGCCATCGGCGACCGGTGCGAGATCGGGCCGGAGACACGTCTCACCGATTGTGTCGTCGGCGACCGGGCGACGGTGGCCAACACGGTCGGCATGGAGGCCGAGATCGGAGCGGGCAGTCGAGTGGGCCCCTTTGCCTACCTCCCGTCGGGCTCGAGCGTGCCTCCGGGAACTGTCACTGGTGCGTTCTACACTGCAGGTATCGACGAACACGGGGAATCGAGCAACGACTGATGATGGAAAAGGTCACCACCAAGCGGCTGGCGCTCTACTCCGGGCGGACCCATCCAGAGCTCGCCGCCCAGTTGGCCGAACACCTCGACATCGAGCTCGGTAACCCGAACATCGTCGAGTTCGCCAATGGTGAGATCCGTGCTCGCTTCGCCGAGAGCGTGCGCGGCAACGACGTCTTCATCGTCCAGAGCCACTACGGCATCGACGGCCGGTCCGTCAACGACTCGATCATGGAGCAGCTGATCATGATCGACGCCGCCTACCGGGCGTCGGCCAAGCGCATCACGGCCGTCTGCCCCTTCTACGGCTACGCCCGCCAGGATCGCAAGGCCGAGGGACGCGAGCCGATCACGGCCCGCCTCATCGCCGACATGTTCAAGGAAGCCGGCGCCAAGCGGATGATCTCGATCGACCTCCACTCGGGTCAGATCCAGGGCTTCTTCGACGGCCCCGTCGATCACCTCACGGCGATGCCCGTCCTCGAGGAATACGTTCGCCGCCACGACGTGCGCCCGTCATCGTGTCCCCCGACGCCGGTCGTATCAAGGTCGCCCAGCGGATGGCGCAGCACCTCAACGATTGCGGCGCCGACCTGGCGTTCATCTACAAACGGCGGCCGAAGGGCAGCACCAACGTGGCCGAGGCTTCGAGGTGCTCGGCGACATCGCCGGGCGCTGCTGCATCCTCACCGACGACATGATCGACACCGGTGGCACCATCGTCTCGGCCGCCGAGCTGCTGATCGAGCGGGGGCCACCGAGGTGTGGGCGATGGCCACCCACGGCGTCCTGTCCGGCCCCGCCGTCGACCGGCTGAAGAACGCTCCCATCGAGCGCGTTGTGCTCACGAACACGCTTCCGCTGCCGCCGGAGAAGCAACTCCCCAAGATCGAGGTGCTGTCCGTCGCTCCCCTCATCGCCGAGGCACTCTCGGCGGTCTTCGACGACACCAGCGTCAGCGAGATCTTCGACGGCGAGAACCTCGCCTAGCTACCGCTCCGGTAGCCGATGCCGCTGCTTGCGGGTACGATTGCTCGCCGTTTCTAGTCCTGCTGCGTCACATGACGCACGACCGTCAGAGGCCCTCCGATGCCAGACACCATTCTCACCGCCAAGTCCGGACGCCCCACGGGCAGCGCCGCAGCCCGCCGCATCCGCGCCGTCGACGAGATCCCCGCCGTGCTGTACGGCCTCGGTATGGAGCCGGTGGCGATTTCCGTCGGCCGCACCGACGTGCGCCACGCCCTGTCCGGTCCTGCTGGTCTCAACACCGTGCTCGATCTCACCGTCGACGGCACCGTCTACCCGGCGATCGTGAAGGGCCTCCAGCGGCACCCGGTGCGCCGCACCGTCACCCACGTCGACTTCATCGCGATCAACCTCAACGCCGAGATCACGGTCAACGTGCCGGTGCACCTGCACGGTGAGGCCGAGGCGGTCAGCAAGGAGGGCGGACTCGTTGATCCCGCCGTCGACCATCTCGAGGTCGTCACCACCCCGCGCAACATCCCCGACTCGATCGACATCGACATCTCCGCGATGGAGATGGACTCGGTGATCCGCCTGTCTGACATCACGCTCCCCGAGGGCGTCGTCGCCACCGCCGACCCGGAGATGACGCTCGTCACCGTGCTCTTCATCAGGGAAGAGGAGCTGGAGACCGTGGCTGCCGAAGGCGAAGAGGGTGCCGAGGGCGAGGAAGGTGCCGAGGGCGAAGAGGGTGCCGAGGGCGCGGGCGAAGCCGCCGCCGACGGCGAAGCGGCCGCTGGCAGCGGCGAGGCCGCCTCCTCCGACGGCGAGTGAAGCGCGGTACCCCGTTCGACTGGCTCGTCGTCGGACTCGGGAACCCGGGACCCAAGTTCGCCCGCACCCGCCACAACGTCGGCGAGGAGACAGTGCGGCTGCTCGCCGAACGAACCAGCGAACGGATGAAGGCGGGTCGGTCCAACTCACTGATCGCCGAGTCGCGCCTGGGCGAGGAACGTGTCGTGCTGGCCTTTCCCCTGACGTTCATGAACGACAGCGGCCAGGCAGTGGGCTCGCTCGCCCGTCGGTACTCGATCTACGATCCCAGCCGCATCGTGATCGTGCACGACGAGCTCGACCTGCCTCCGGGAGTGGTGAGGGTGAAGGCCGGCGGTGGCCTGGCCGGCCACAACGGCCTGCGCAGCATCACGTCCCATCTCGGCACGCAGGACTTCCTGCGGGTACGGATCGGCGTCGGCAAGCCCCCCCACAAGGATCTCGGCGCCCGCCACGTGCTGTCGAACCTGCCCAAGCGTGAGCGTGAACTGCTCGACGTCGCGGTCGTCGACGCCGCCGACGCGGTCGAGTTGATCGTGGCCGACGGTGTCGCCGTCGCCATGAACCGCTTCAACACGCCCCGCTAGACCCCCTTCGCCGACGAGGTGGTCGGGGCGGCGGTAGCGTCGAAACCGGTCATGCGACTGGTCGAACTCCCCCCACTCCTCCGCGATGAACCGGCGCTCACCCGCGCCCTCGGCGACCCCAACGCGCGGCTCGCCGTCGGCGACGCCGCCCGCCCGATCGCCATCGCCGCGCTCGCCAACCTTTCGGCGACGGCGACCGCTCGTCGTCGCCGTGCCCACCGGGACGATGGCCGGTCAGCTCGTCGACGACCTCGAGGCGTTCCTTCCCGAAGGAGCCGTCGCCCACTTCCCGGCATGGGAGACGCTGCCGTTCGAACGCGTGCAGCCCCAACGTGGAGACGATGGGTCAACGAATGCAGACGCTCTGGCGGTTGCGCCACCCCGACCGGCAGCCGATGGTGGTCGTCGCCGGCGTGCGCGCCCTGCTGCAGAAGATCGGACCAGGCGCCGAGATCGTCGACCCGATCACCGTCCGCCCGGGCGACATCGTCGATCCCGACGAGCTTGCCGCGCGGCTGGTCGGGTTCGGATATCGCCGCGAGGAGCTCGTCGAGCACCGCGGTGAGTTCGCCCGTCGCGGCGCGATCGTCGACGTCTACCCGTCGACGGCGAATGCACCGATTCGCATCGACCTCTGGGGTGACGAGGTCGACCGACTCACGACGTTCCGCGTCAACGACCAGCGCTCCGCCGGAAGACCTCGACCACGCCGTCGTGTTCCCGGCTCGGGAACTGATCCCGTCCGACGACGTGCGCAAACGGGCGGCCTCGCTCGTGGGCGAGGAGCCCTGGGGTCGCGAGCAGTGGGAACGTCTCTCCGAGGGTGCGTTGTTCGACGGGATGGAGAGCTGGTTGCCGTGGCTCGGCGACGACCGCCTGATCACCGACCTGCTCCCCGACACGGCGAAGGTGGTGCTCGTCGAGCCGCGCCGGATGCGCGACCGGGCCACCGAGCTTCTCGCCGAAGAGGACGATCTCGCCAAGCCGCTCGCCTCGACCTGGGAGCGCGACCCCGACAAGCCGTTCCCTCGGCTGCACGCCGAGCCCGAGCGAGTTGCTCGCCGGCGCATGGCTCGTTACTGGTTCGGTCTCGCCGGCGCCCGGAGTCGCCCGAGACCCCCGTAGTCGAGGCGAGCGGTTGGGGCCCGATCACCGGCGACGGGGAAGGCTTCGCCCAACGTCTGAAGACGCTGCTCTCCGAGCGCTACCGGGTCGTGGTCGCCGCCGACGGCGTCGGATCCGCCGAGCGGCTGGCCGCCCTGCTGGCCGACCACGGCCTCGAATTCACCGTCCACGGCGAGGGGAAACGCCCGATCTCACCGTTCCCGGCGGCCACGTCGTCGTCGCCCCCCTCCATCGTGGTGTGTCGTTGCCCAACGCACGTCTGGCGATCGTGTCCGAACCGGATCTCACCGGTCGTCGCCGCACCCATCGCCGCCCCCGCCCCAGGCCTCGCGAGGGCACGGCGATGTTCGAGAACCTCAACGTCGGCAACTACGTCGTCCACTACGTCCACGGCGTCGGTCAGTACGAAGGAATGGTCAAGCGCAGCATCGGAGGCATCGAGCGCGACTACCTGCTCCTCGCCTACAAGGGGGGCGACAAGCTCTACGTGCCGAGCGACCAGATCGACACGCTGCGCCAGTACGTCGGCGGCGAAGCGCCGAAGGTCAACCGCCTCGGCGGATCCGACTTCGCCAAGACGAAGAGCTCCGTTCGCTCGGCGGTGCGCGAGGTTGCCCAGGAACTCGTGGTCCTGTACCAGCAGCGCGTTCACGCCGCCGGGCATGCATTCGGCCGCGACACCCCGTGGCAGGCCGACATGGAGGACTCGTTCGGCTACATCGAGACGCCGGACCAGCAGATCGGCGATCGACGCCGTGAAGGACGATATGGAACGCCCGTATCCGATGGATCGCCTGGTCTGCGGGGATGTCGGGTTCGGCAAGACCGAGGTGGCGATCCGCGCCGCGTTCAAGGCGATCCAGGACGGCAAGCAGGTCGCCGTGCTCGCCCCCACGACGCTGCTCGCCACGCAGCACGGCAACACGTTCGCCGACCGGTTCGCCGGCTTCCCGATCCGCGTCGAGGTGCTGAGCAGGTTCCTCACCGCCGCGCAGGCGAAGGTCGTCATCGAGGGCCTGCGGTCGGTGAGCGTCGACTGCGTCATCGGCACCCATCGGCTGCTCAGCCCGTCGATCGTCTTCAAAGACCTCGGCCTCCTCGTCGTCGACGAGGAGCAGCGCTTCGGCGTGCAGCACAAGGAGGCGATGAAGCAGATGAAGACGAACGTCGACGTGATCACCCTGACGGCGACGCCGATCCCGCGCACGCTGGAGATGAGTCTCGTCGGCATCCGCGATCTCTCGCTTGCTGCAGACCCCTCCCGCCGACCGCCAGCCGATCCTCACCTACGTCGGCGAGTACGACGAGCGGGTCGCCGTCGAGGCGATCCGCCGCGAGCTGCTCCGCGAAGGCCAGGTGTTCTGGGTCCACAACCGCGTCCGCTCGATCGAGCACGTCGCCTGCCCAGCTCCGCCGGCTCGTTCCCGAGGCACGAATCGCCGTCGCCCACGGGCAGCTGGACGAAGGAACGCTCGAGCAGGTGGTCGTCGATTTCTGGCAAGGCGAGTACGACGTGCTCGTCTGCACGACGATCATCGAGTCGGGAATCGACATGCCGACGGTGAACACGCTCGTCGTGGAGCGATCCGATCTGCTCGGCCTCGGGTCAGCTCCACCAGTTGCGTGGTCGCGTCGGACGCAGGCGGCCAGCGGGCGTACGCCTACCTCTTCCATCCCCGCGACATGGTGCTCACCGAGGAGGCATACGAACGCCTGCGCACGATCGGCGAAGCGACCGAACTGGGCTCGGGTTTCAAGATCGCGATGCGCGACCTCGAGATCCGCGGCGCCGGCAACCTCCTCGGCGAAGCGCAATCGGGACACATCGCCGCCGTCGGCTACGACCTGTACTGCCAGATGGTCACCGAAGCCGTCGCCGAGATGAAGGGCGAGCCGCTGCAAGCAACCCACCGAGCTCAAGCTCGACGTGCCCTCCGACGCCTTCCTGCCTGCCGACTACGTCGAGAAGGAGTCGTTGCGGTTGGAGGCGTACCGCCGGCTGTCGGCGGTCGAGCTCGGCCGCCGAGGTCGACGACATCCGCACCGAATGGGAGGACCGCTACGGGCCGCTGCCGGAACCAGCGGAGGCGCTCCTCCGTGTCGGCTATCTCCGCGCCGAATGCATGCGCCTCGGCATCGTCGACGTCCAGATCACGAGCAACGGCGCCAAGTTGTCACCGATCACGCTCAAGGTCAGCGAGGCGACGCGGCCTCAAGCGCCTGCCCGACGGCGAAGTACAAGGAGGACATGCAGCAGGTCGTGGTGCCGGTACCCGGCAATGCAGATCCCGCCGAGTACCTCGTGACATTCCTCCGGCAGCTGATACCGGCTGCGGCGAGCCGATAGCCTCGCCCAGGTGATTCGCCGCCTCCCGACTCATCTGCGTCGCGGTCGTCGCTGCCGCGACGCGGCCGGCTGCAGCACGTTCTCCGACAACGACGCCGTCGCCAAAGTCGACGGCCAGGAGCTCGACCCGCGATCAGCTCGGCGACTTCGTCGCCACACCCGGCGCTCAGGACCCTGCCAGCGGCACGGCGCCGACGACCGGCGACGACGAGGCAGCGACCGCTCCCGGTGACGCCGCCCGGCAGGCGATTTACATCTGGGTGCTCGACCGGCTGCTCAGCGGCGAAGTGGCACGCAACGGCGGTGAGGTCACCGACGAGGATCGCGCAGACGTGGAGGCAGCGCTCTCCGCCAATCCCAGCTTCACCAGCGAATCCGAACTCTTCCAACAGACGCTGATCAACGCTCAGGCGACGTTCCGTGCGTGGGGTGAGCAACTGAGCGAAGCGTCCGATCTGCAGGAGCAGTACGAGCAAGGGCCGCAGGCGTCAGGTTTCACGTGTGCCGCTCACATCCTCGTCGCACACCGAGGAGGAAGCCGACGACGTGCTCACGCAGCTCGACGACGGATCCCAGTTCGCCGAGGTGGCCCATCGACCTCGACCGACACGGGATCCGGCACAGGCGGGCGGCGCATTGGGCTGTGCACCCACCGAGACGTTCCAGAGCCAGTTCGTGCCTGAGTTCGTGGCCGGCGCACTGGATGCGGAAGTCGGCGTTCCCACCGAGCCTGTGCAGAGCGAGTTCGGATGGCACGTGATCCAGCTCCAGCCGTACGAGGAGATCGCCGACCAGTTCCAGAATTTCCAACGCGGACGCGGAGCTCGGCACCCTCATCGAGAACGCCGACGTGTACGTCGACCCGCGCTATGGCGAGTTCACCGCCGAGGCTGTCGTTCCGCTCGGCGATGCTCCCACGCCGAGCAGCAGCGCCGGCTGACGATGTCCCGCGGGCGTGTCGTCGTGGTCGGGCTCGGCCCGGGCGGCCACGAGCACGTCACCGTCGAGACCACGGCCCGCATCGCCACGCACCACACCGCGATTCCTGCGCACGGCTCGGCATCCGTCGGCCGACCTCGTTGCCGAGGCGACGTCGTTCGACGAGATCTACGAAGCCGAGCGAGCGTTTCGACGACGTCTACGCCGAGATCGTCGAGCGACTCGTCCAGGCCGCCGACGATCACGGCGAGGTGCTGTACGCCGTGCCCGGCTCGCCACTCGTGCTCGAGCGCAGTGTCGCCGCGTTGCGCGCCGATGAGCCGCGTCGACGTCGAGCTGCTTCCGGCGATGTCGTTCCTCGACGTCGCCTGGTCGCGCCTCGGCATCGACCCGATCGAGGCGGGCGTACGCCTCGTCGACGGTCACGAGTTCGCCGCTTCCGCCGCCGGCCAATCGGGTCCCCTACTCGTCGCCCACACACACGCCAATTGGGTGCTCTCCGACATCAAACTGGCCGCCGAGGAGCTCGATCCGGCGACACCGGTCGTCATCCTCCAAGCACTCGGTACCGCCGACGAACAGATCGTCGCAACGACGTGGGCGGATCTCGACCGCACGGTGGACGCCGATCACCTGACGTCGCTCTACATCCCGACGCTGGCTGAACCGGTCGGGGCAGGGTACGTGCGCTTCCACCAGCTCGCCCGCACGCTGCGGGAGGAGTGTCCGTGGGACCGCGAGCAGTCCCACGCCAGCCTCGTGCCGTACCTGATCGAGGAGACCTACGAGGTGGTCGACGCGATCGACGCGCTGGATCCCGCACGACGAGTCGGGTGACCATGACCTCATCGAGGAGCTCGGCGATCTCCTCTACCAGATCGAGTTTCACGCCACGATCGCCGAACAGCAGGGCCGCTTCACGATCGCCGATGTCACCCGTGGCATCCACGACAAGCTCGTCCGCCGCCACCCCCACGTGTTCGCCCACGTCGACGTCGACGACGCCGACCACGTCGTGCGCAACTGGGAGGAGATCAAACGGGAGGAGAAGGGTCGCACGTCGATCTTCGCCGGCATCCCGTCAGCGCTGCCCTCCCTCGCCTACGCGCTGAAGGTGCAGAAGAAGGCCGCCAGGGTCGGGTTCGACTGGCCCGACGTCGACGGAGCACTGCCCAAGATCGCCGAGGAGGCTGCCGAGATCCGGGCGGCCGTCGACAGCGCCGACGAGGGAGCCGTGAGCGACGAGGTCGGCGATCTGTTGTTCGCCGTCGTCAACGTCGCCCGTCACCTCGGCGTCGACGCCGAGGTCGCGCTGCGTGCTGCCACGGCCAAGTTCCGCTCCCGGTTCGAACAGGTCGAGCAGCTGGCGACAGCACGAGGCATCACCATCGCGCCGGAGACCGACCTGGGTGTGCTCGACGCACTGTGGGACGAGGTCAAATCGGCGGGATAGCGCGCACGCCCGCCGGCCGTGAGCTCAGCCGCTCCGATGACGGCGAAGGGCGTCGACGACGGCCTTGCGTGCCGTGTCGGCCGTGACCCCACGATCGCCGAGGATGTGGGCGGCCACCCCGTCTTCGACCCGTACGAGGCCGAGCAGGATGTGTTCGGTGCCGATGTAGTTGTGGCTGAGTGCCAGTGCCTCCCGCAAGGTGAGCTCGAGCACTTTCTTCGAACGCGGCGTGAACGGGATGCGCCCCTTCGGCGCGCCATCTCCTCGCCCGATCACCTCCTCCACGTCGCTGACGACGTCGGCGCGGGTGATCGACCACCCGTCGAGCAACTTGGCGGCGATGCTCGTCTCGTCGTCGAACAGCCCGATCAGCAGGTGCTCGGTGCCGACGTACTCGTGACCGAGCTCACGCGCTGCGGTCTGCGCGGCGACGACGGAGTTGCGGGCGCGATCGGTGAAGCGCTGCAGCCGGCGGCGCCCGTGACGCTTGCGACCGAAGAAGCCGCCCAGCCCGTCGTCCACTTCCGGCTCAGCGCCGTGACGCTGCTGTGCGGCCTGCTTCGTGACGCCGAGCGCCTCACCGATGCTCGCCCACGAGGTGCCGGCGGCGCGAGCGGCCTGGACGAAGTGGTCGAGGAGCTGATCCGCTTCGTCGATGAGGTCGTCGTGGCGCAGTGTGGCGGCCGCCAGCCGGTCGAGCGGATCGTCCGCCTGCTGTTCGATCTCCTCGATCAAGGAACTCAACGTCATCCGTCAAGACTATGTTGACGGGTGGGACTGCGTCAACCCAAGATTGACGAATCGGCGGAACGGGTCGAGGGTAGTGTGAGCCGGACATCGAGCCGGCGTGCTCGAGTGTCCCCAGTCCGCGCTTCGAGAGGCGTCGTCCGCATGAGCTACCAAAGTCGCAAGTTCCTCGCCAACGTCGATCTGTTCGCCAATCTGCCCGAAGGGGTGTTGGACGATCTGGCGCAGCTCGGCGTCACGCTGAGGACTCCGCCAGGCGAAAGCATCGTCGTGCAGGGCGCCGTCGACGCAGGCTTGCAGGTCCTCCTCGAAGGCAGCGCCGAGGTCACTGTGAACGGCGTTTCGCGACGACAGCTCGCGCCCGGCGACTACTTCGGTGAGATCTCCGTCATCGACCATCAACCGCGGTCGGCAACCGTCACGAGCGGACCCGACGGCAGCACCACGTTCGCCCTCTCGGCATTGGCATTCGCGCCGGTCCTGGCTCAGAACGCAACCGTCGCGCAGACGCTCCTCGAGGCGCTGTGTGCTCGCCTCCGGGCGTTCGACGCGGACGCCACAGCGGCGTGTTGAGCGGGCGTTGACGCGTTCGCATGAGTGAGATCATCGACATCGTCGGACGGGAGATCCTCGATTCACGCGGCAATCCCACCGTGGAGGTCGACGTCCTGCTCGCTTCGGGAGCCACCGGCCGTGCCGCCGTGCCGAGTGGTGCATCGACGGGCGAGCACGAGGCCGTCGAGCTGCGCGACGGCGGCGAGCGATACGGCGGCAAGGGTGTGACGAAGGCGGTGAACTTCGTCAATGACGAGATCGCCGAGACGTTGTACGGCGTCGACGCGCTCGATCAGCGCTTCGTCGATCAGCAGATGATCGAGCTCGACGGTTCCGAGAACAAGGCCCGGCTCGGTGCCAATTCGATCCTCGGCACCAGTCTCGCCGTGGCCAAGGCAGCGGCCAGCGAGTCCGACCTCCCCCTCTACCGGTACGTCGGCGGTGCCAACGCCCACGTGCTGCCGGTCCCGATGATGAACGTGCTCAACGGCGGCGCCCACGCCGACAACAACGTCGACCTGCAGGAGTTCATGCTGATGCCCGTCGGGGCGCCGAGCTTCACGGAGGCCCTGCGCTGGGGCACCGAGACGTACCACCGGCTCAAGGCGCTGTTGAAGGAGCGCGGTCTCTCCACCGCGGTCGGCGACGAGGGTGGCTTCGCGCCCGACCTGAAGTCGAACGAGGAGGCGATCCAGCTCCTCGTCGAGGCGATCAGCGCCTCCGGATTCACGCCCGGTGACGAGATCGCCATTGCCCTCGACCCAGCGATGAGTGAGCTCTTCCGCGACGGCTCCTACCACCTCGACGGTGAGGGCAAGGTGCTCGACGCCGCCGCCACCGTCGAGTTCTGGGCGCGGCTCGTCGACACGTATCCGATCGTGTCGATCGAGGACGGCATGGCTGAGGACGACTGGGAGGGATGGGCAGCGCTCACCACGGCGATCGGCGATCGCGTCCAACTCGTCGGCGACGACCTGTTCGTCACGAACGTGACCCGCCTACAGCGGGGAATCGACGACAAGGTGGCCAACAGCGTGCTCGTGAAGGTCAACCAGATCGGCACACTCACCGAAACGCTCACCACCGTCGAGCTCGCCCACTCACGGGGCTACTCCACAGTCATGAGCCACCGCAGTGGCGAGACCGAGGACACGACGATCGCCGACCTGGCCGTCGCCACGAACTGCGGCCAGATCAAGACGGGGGCGCCGGCGCGGAGCGACCGCGTCGCCAAGTACAACCAACTCCTCCGTCTCGAGGCCGAGCTCGGCGAGCAAGCCGCCTATCGCGGGTTGTTTGCGCTCACCGGCCAGCGCTGACGCGCAACCAGCGGGTGCCGCGATTCGCGTCATCGCGCCTGGCAGACTGAGTTGGTGAGCGAGCGGAAGCGGTTCAGGCGCACGACGGTCGAGAAACCAGCGTGCGCCGCGTCGAACCAGGGACGGTCGCGTCTCGGCGACCTCACACGACCGGTCGCCCGCGAACACGCCATCACGCGCCGCTTGTCGTCGAACGTGATCTTGGGCGTCGTGGCGACCACGATCGCCGTAGCCCTCGCCGTCACCCTGTTCGTGTTGCCCGTCCGCACGTGGTTCGACCAGACCAACAACATCGACGAGCGGCAGCAGCAGCTCGACGAGCTCGAGGCCGTGAACTCCGATCTGCAAGCCGAGGTCGACCGGCTGCAGACCGACGCCGGCATCAGCGAGGCGGCCCGGGAGGAGGTCGGCGTGGTGGAAGGCAACGATCAACGGAAGACGATGCTCGAATACCCCAGCGTTCCGTCGAAGCTGCCGAAGGGCTACCCGTACTCGGTGGTGACGAAGATCGTCGACGTCCGATCGAGCTCCTGAGAGATCTGAGCCGGCTCGCCACCTCTTCCCTCGATCCCCTAGGTTGTCCCTCGTCCAGCGCGAGGCAGGGGGATTCGGCGTGGTCGGAAGCATTCTCGGGACGCGGGTCCTGCGCAAGGAGGACCCCAAGTTCCTGACCACCGGCGGCGTGTACGTCGACGACCTCCGCGACGTGCCCGAACTGCAGTCCGCCGCTGTCGTCGCCTACGCACGCTCGCCGATCGCCCACGGCGTGATCAACTCCATCGACACCGATGATGCGCGATCGCTCCCTGGTGTGATCGCCGTGTACACGGCAGCCGACCTCGGCCTCGAATCCACGCCGGCGCCGTTCAACCCGAACGTCACCCGCTCCCTGCTCGCCTCGGAACGTGTGCGCTTCGTCGGCGAGCCGATTGCGGTCGTCCTTGCCGAGAACGCATCGCAGGCGGCCGACGCCGTCGAAGCGATCTTTGCCGACATCGATCCGCTGCCGACTGTGATCGATCCGGAGGATGCGCTTGGCAGTGAGACGCTGCTGTACGAGGCGAACGGCTCGAACGTCGTGTTCGACTCGAACTTCTTGGGCAAGAAGGGCCTCACCGACGACACGTTCTTCGACGGCTGCGAGGTCGTCGCCGAGGGCAGGCTGATCAACCAGCGCGTCGCGCCCTGTCCACTGGAGGTGCGCGGTGGGGCAGCTGCGTGGACGGGCGACCGAGTCACGCTGTGGACGTCGACCCAGCACGCCCAGGGCGCGCACGACGCGCTCGCCGCCAACGCCGGCGTGGACAAGGACCACGCCCGAGTCATCACGCCCGACGTCGGTGGCGGCTTCGGGGCGAAGATCGCCGGGTACCCGGAAGACATGCTGCTCGCCCGTCTGGCGAAGGAGATCGGGCGACCGGTCACCTGGCGGGAGACGCGCAGCGAATCGATGATGGCTCTCGGTCACGGTAGAGCGCAGGTGCAGTACGTCACGATCGGCGGGACTCGCGACGGCGACGTCACCCACTACCGCTTGCGGATCATCCAGGACTGCGGGGCCTACACGGAGGTGGGGACGGTGCTCGCTGCTGCGATGACCCACCCGATGGCCGCCGGCGTGTACAAGATCCCCAATGTCGAGTGCCATGCGTTCTCCGTCGTGACGAACACGACGCCGACGGTGGCGTACCGCGGCGCCGGCCGGCCCGAGGCGACCGCCGCCATCGAACGAGCGATGGACCTGTTCGCCGCCGAGGCCGGGCTCGACCCAGTCGACGTCCGCCGCCGCAACCTGATCCCCAAGTTCGACGAGCCGTACACCACCGCGTCGGATCAGACCTACGACTGCGGTGACTACGAATCGACGCTCGACGCCGTGCTCGCCCACGTCGACTACGCGGGTCTTCGGGCCGAGCAGACACGTCGACGCGAGTCGGGCGCTGCGACGCAGCTCGGCATTGGCGTCAGCACCTATGTCGAGATCACAGGTGGTGTGCCTCCGTTCGGGGACGCCGCGCGTATCGAGGTGCACGCCGACGGGAGCGCCACCGTGTACACCGGTACATCGCCGCACGGGCAGGGTCACGCCACGGCGTGGTCGATGCTGGCGTCGGCGAAGACCGGCATTCCGATGGATCGGATCGACCTGGTGTGGGGCGACACCGACCGCACTCCGCAGGGCGGCGGCACGATGGGATCGCGCTCGCTGCAGCAGGGCGGCGCTGCCGTCGATCAGGCCGCCGCCGAACTTGTCGAGCAAGCGAAGAAGCTCGCCGCCGCTCGTCTCGAGGCCGCCGAGGATGACATCGTCCTCGACGTCGACGGCGGCGTGTTCCACGTCGCAGGCACGCCATCTGTATCCACGAACTGGGCCGAGCTCGCCGGCGACGCCGCGGATCGCGGCGGTGAGCTCGCCCAAGACACGTTCTTCAACGCATCCGGACCGACGTTCCCCTTCGGCGCTCACGTGGCGCTCGTCGAGGTCGACATGGAAACGGGACGGGTGCAGTTGGTGCGCCATGTCGCCTGTGACGACGCCGGCGTGATGCTCAACCCGCTGCTCGTCGAGGGTCAGGTTCACGGCGGTATCGCCCAGGGAGCAGCACAGGCGTTGCTCGAAGAGGTCCGCTACGACGACGACGGCAACCCGATCACGTCGAACCTCGCCGACTACGCCATGATCTCCGCCACCGAGCTGCCATCCTTCGAGGTGCTGCACCACGAGACGCCGACGCCGGTGAACCCGCTCGGCGCCAAGGGCATCGGTGAGTCGGGCACGATCGGCTCGACGCCAGCGGTCCAATCGGCAGTCGCCGACGCGCTGGCGCACCTCGGCGTGCGCCACGTCGACATGCCGGCGACACCCGAACGGGTATGGCGGGCGATCGCGTCAGCGGCCGGCTGAGGTACGGACTCTTCTTGAGCTTGTGACAACCTGCTCCGGTGGCCGAGGCGCTTCCGCTAGTCGGGGCGTTCACCCGGCCGGCGGACCGCAAGAACTGCCGCTGCACCGAGTGCGACGAGCAGCGCACCGATCACGAGCAATGACGTCGACGGGCCGCCCGACGTGGGCATCGTTCCATCACCAGGCGCACCCGGAACGCCGGTGCCCGAGGGCGGGAGCGAGCCCGCCACCGACGAGCCAGCCGGTCCGCTGGTCGATGAGATCGGCCCAGATGTGACGCTTGTCGAGCCGGGCGGCGGAACCGTGGTGACCTGGTTCGCACCAGAGGGCGCTGTCGTCGACGGCGGGACTCCGGTACCCGGCGTCTCTCCCGTGGATGCAGGCGGGACGCTGGATGTGTCGCCTGCTGCACCCGTGCTCGTGGGAGGCACCGTGGCTGTGGTCGACGCAGAGGCGGACGTCGCCGTCGTGGCAGATGGTTGTCCGGTGATCGGCGGGGCGGACGTCGCCGACCCTGCGCTCGTGCCAGGTCCCGGTACGGATGTGGCGACCGGGACGGTGGGCTCAACCGTGGTCGAAACCGCTGGTCCATTGCCCGTCGTCACCGGCGGCGCCGACGTGACCGGCACCACCGACGACCCCGACGCACCACCGCCACCCGTCGTCTCCGGCGGCACCGACGACCCAGCGTGCCACCACCGTCGTCACCGGCGGCACCGACGACCCGACCTGTCGTCACCGGCGGCCGTCGGCGGAGGCTGCGTGGCGAGGCTCCGTGGGCGGCGGCTCGGTGGGCGGTGGCTGCGTGGGCGCAGGCTCGGTGGGCGGCGCCGGAGGCTGGGTGGGTGCTGGGCCTAGTGGCGTGCACCCGTTGTTCCAGATCGCCTGCCCTGCTGCGTCCCAGTTCTTGCCCGGGTACTGCCCACCCTCGTACTCGAAGGGCGGGATGATGTCGTTGGCATGACCATCATGCCCATTGACCGTGCCGTTCGCATTCGGCCTTTGCTCGACATACGGGTCCGACGCATCGCCCGTGGCGTGACAGATCGTCACCTTCTCCGCGCCCCGCAGCGACTGTTCGCCGCCGTCGTTGTCGCACGCCGCAGCCAGAAGCAGAACTCCTACGCCGACTCGCCACGTCCGACCGGACACGCCCACGGCGAACGACCGTAACACCCCTGCTATCACCAGACGTTGACACCGGCGTCGTACGCTCGCTCCGTGGCAGCGGATCCGGATACCTCGACCGACCCATGGTGGACGCGGGCACCCCGTTGGCTCAGGGCGTGGATGCTCCTCGCCGTGCTCGGCGGGGTAACGCTCCTCGTCGCCGAGCTGACCGACACGTGGTCCATCGCTCCGACGGGGATCTTCCTCGGCGCCCTGTCCGCTCCGCTCGCATTCGCCGTGTGGGTGACCGACCGTACGCAGGTGGCGCCGATCCGTTGCGCCCGACGTGCTCTTCACCACGTGGATCGTCGGCGGAGGGGTGGGAATCCTCCTCGCCGGTGTCTTCGAGACCGACTTCTTCTTATCCGTCCGGCGACCTCGGCTTCCTCTGGATCGGTTTCGTCGAGGAACTGGCCAAGACGGCCGTGCCTCTCGGCATCTGCATCGTGGTGCCGCACTACCGAACGGTCGAACATGCGCTCGCGTTCGCGATCGTCTCGGCGGCCGGCTTCGCCACGATGGAATCGCTGACGTACGGGTTCGGCGCGGTCGACGAGGGTGCCAGTGAGGTGCGCAGGGTGCTCCTCGAGCGCAGTCTCATCACGCCGATCGGACACCTGCCGTGGACGGGGCTCGCCGTCGTGGTGGCTGCAACCGCCTGGCACGCGGCTCACCGGCTCAGCGTGACACCGAGGGCTCTGTGGGGCCTGGGGGCGGCGATCACCCTGCACACGATGTGGAACGCCATCCTCTTTCATGAGGGATGGTGGTACGTGCTCGCTCCCGTCGTCGCGACCTTGACGTTCACGATGTTCTACTTCGCCAGCGGCGAGGTGCACTACGACGGTCCGGCTGTTCCTCCTTCCGGCGGACGGCCGATGCCTGCCGACGCCTCGAGGACCCCGCACAGGCGCAACCCGCCGACCTGACCCTGTCTGACGAGAGCCCGTGGCCGATCGGCGAACGTCGTCGAACCGCGAGCACCGTGCACTGTCGCTGATTAGCCTGCGCGCCGGCAGGAAGCGTGGCGCCATAGGCGATCGCGCCGAGGGTGATCACGAAGCCGGTCAGCTGGATGGGCGACAACGCCTGACCGAGGACGATCCAACCCATCACCGCCCCCGTAACCGGAGCAGCGAGACCGAGCAACGGAGGAGCGGCCACGGGAAGCCGGCGGATTCCGTTGAACCAGAGCAGGAAGGCGAGCGCCGTTCCGATCAGACTCAGGTAGGCGAATCCGACCACGTCCTCCCCGCTCAACGAGGGCGGCGCGCCTTCGACGACGAGTGACAGCGGCACGAGGATCGCGCCGCCGACGAGCAACTGCCAGCCCGTGGCGGCGAGCCGGTTCGTGGGAGCGGCGAACCGCTTCGTGAGCACGACGCCGAGCGCGAACGACACGTTGGCGCCGATCGCGGCGAGCAGCCCAACCGGATCGAGCCCGGCGCCGGGTCGGATCACGACGAGGCCGACACCAACCGCGGCGACGACCCCGATTACCAACTCGACGCGGCGCGGCCGCCGCCCGCTGACGATCCAGGATGTGAGCGCCACGAGCAGCGGTTGCACACCGCCGACGGCTGCAGCCACACCACCTGGGAGCCGGTAGACGGCGACGATGAGCAACGGGAAGAAGATGCCGAAGTTGAACAAGGCGAGAGTCGCGGTCCGGAACCACTCGGTCCCCCGCGGCCTCCATCGCGACGACACCGCGCCGGCAACGAGCAGCACGACCGCGGCGGGCACGACACGCATGGTGGCGACGAACATCGGTCGGCCGCTCGGTAGCAACTCGGTGATCGTGACATACGTGGTCCCCCACGAGATCGGCGCCAGCAACGTCGCCGCACCAGTCCACGAACTACCAGACGAGGATTCCTTCATGTTCGTTATCTTAATATGAAGATAATGAACGTCAAGTGGATTACGGCTACGCTGTCATCGTGGACGCAGAGCCGCGGGATGCCGTCGACCGCATCGTTGCGCAGTGGCGGGCCGTGCGCGCCGACATCGACATCTCGCCGATCAACGTGATCGGCCGGGTGTCCCGCTTGTCCCGGCTCATCGACCGACGCCTGGCGGAGAACTTCGCCCGCCACGGAATCGAGAACTGGATGTACGACGTGTTGGCGACCTTGCGGCGCAATGGCGAACCGTACGAGCTCAGCGCAGGCGAGCTCGTACGCCAATCGATGGTGACGACCGGCGCGATCACGAATCGCATCGATCGACTCGAGCAACGGGGTCTCGTCGAGCGGGCAGGCACAGACGATCGCCGCAAGGTGATCGTGCGCCTCACGAAGAAGGGCCTTCGACTCGTCGACGAGGTAGCCACCACGCACATGGCCACCGAACGTGAACTCTTGGCGCACCTGTCGGAGGAGCAACGGGACGAGCTCGCCCAGCTCCTGCGCGTCAGCCTGTTGGCATTCGGCGACGAAGCATGAACAATCCGCAGGTGGTGGAACGGATACCCTCGGCGTCAGTCACATCCGATCGGGAGACGGCGACGAACGAGAGCCATGACGATCAGTGAGCAATCCCCCGGTGCAGCACGCACGTCCCTTCCCACCGGCTCGATAGCGCGGATCGTCGCCGCCGCTGCGATCTTCGTCGGAGGTCTCGTCCACCTCCAGCTGTACTACGACGGCTACCGCGACTTCTCGAACGCCAACCTCGGCCGCTCGTTCATGCTCAACGCGGTCGCGTCGCTCATCGTCGCCGCGTTGCTGCTCGTCCGCGGACACGTGTTGATCCGGCTCGCCGGCATCGCCGTTGTCGTCGGCACGCTGATCGCATTCTTCGTCAGCCGCACCGACTCGGGGATCTTCGGGTTCACGGAGAGCGGGCTCGACCCGTCGCCGCAGGCAACGATCGCCCTCGTCGCCGAGATCGTGGCGCTCCTCGCCCTGCTCGCGACGTTCGTCCCGGCCATCGGCCCGGGCGCTGACCTGCCGGTCCGGCTCGCCGGCGGTGGGGCCGTGGTGCTGCTGGCGATCTTCATCGTCGGCGGCGCCCTCTGGGCGCAGTCCGACTCGTCAGGCGGCAACGACGCCGGCGGAGGCGCCGGGGAAACGACTGGTGACGTGATCACCATCGACAACTTTGCCTTCTCCAAGGAACGACTCGAGGTGCCTGTCGGGACGAAGGTGACATGGACGAACGAGGACTCCACCGCCCATTCAGTGATCGCCGATGACGGTTCGTTCGAGAGCGAGGCGCTCAGCACTGGCGACTCGTTCGAGTTCACGTTCGACAAGGCCGGCGAGTTCCCGTACCAGTGCGGGTTCCATCCGTCGATGAAGGCGACCATCGTCGTCACCGGATAGTCCCAGCAGCCACTGGCACCATCGAGCGGGCAACTACCCTCTCGACTCGTGAAGACCCCGCTCGCCCGGCTTCGCGTGGGAGCAGGGCTGGTGGCGCTCGTGTTCGTGATCGGCACGATCGGCTACCGGGTCATTGGTCTGAGCTGGATCGATGCCTCGTACCAGACGGTCACGACGATCACGACGGTCGGCTTTCGGGAGCTGCACGACTTCTCCGACAGCGAGCAGCTGTTCACCATGTTCATCATCGTCACGGGCGTGTCGACGGTTCTCTACACGTTTACGCTCGGCATGCAGGTCGTGGTCGAGGGCCAGGTTCGCCAGGTCCTGGGGAGGCGCCGGATGGATAACAAGATCGCCAAGCTCGAAGACCACGTGGTGCTCTGCGGATGGGGTCGCGTCGGGCAGGCGATCGCCGACGATCTCGTCCGCGCCGGCCGCGATGTCGTGGTCATCGACGCCGACGCCGATCGCGTCGCCTCCGTCACGCTGCCCACCGTGGTCGGAGACGCGACCCACGACGACACCCTCAACGCCGCCGGGCTGCGGCGTGCCAGCGCCCTGATCGCGGCACTCGCCGGAGATGCGGAGAACCTCTTCGTCACGCTCACCGGGCGGGCGATGAACCCCGACCTGTTCATCGTCGCCCGAGCCCGCCAGGACGAGAGCATCGCCAAGCTCACCCGTGCCGGCGCCGATCGCGTCGTGAACCCACAAGAACTGGGTGCGGCACGGATGGCGTCATTCGTGTTGCAGCCGAACGTCGCCGAGTTCGTCGACGTCGTGATGCACGACCGTAGCCACGAGTTCCGCATGCAGGAGGTCTTGGTCACGCCCGACTCGAGCCTCGCCGGCCAATCCTTGCGGGCCGCCAACCTGCGTCAGGCATCCGGCGTGCTGGTGCTGGCGATCCGCGACACGGACGGTGTGTTCAACAGCAATCCCGACCCCGACATGACGATCGAAGCCAACCACGTGATCATCGCCGTGGGGACAGAGGCGGATCTGAAGATGCTCATGGAGGTCGTCAACCGGTGATCAGGCGCTCCACGGTCAGAACGGCGGTGTGCCACACGTCCACCGAAGTTGCAGCTCACCCCTTGGCGAAATACCGTGATGCGTTGACATGAGCAATGTTGCGGCTGATCCCCCCGTGCAGGCTGTAGCGCCCAGCGCCGCCCCACTGCAACGGCCGAACTCACCCGCCGACCGGTTCATGAGGCGGGTGTTGCACCTGCCCGAAGACGGCCCGCGGGCATCGGCCGCCGCCGCACGGACTGCATTCCGCACCTCGATCATGGTCGCCACGGTGCGCTGCCTGCTGATGTACATCGTGCTGCCGTTCGTGCTGCCGATCATCGGCATCGCCACGGACGCCGCCGCGGCGATCGTGCTGCCGATCAACATCGCCGCGATCGTTGCGATCGTGATGAGCATCCGTCGATTCTGGCGAGCCGATCACTCCAAGCGTTGGCACTACACCGTGCTCGGCACCTGCGTGATCGGGTTCCTCGTCGTCGCCACGATCGCCGAGATCGTCGCCCTGTTCCGCTAGCCCGGGGCAACCTCGCCAACAGTCGAACGTCTGGGTTGCGTCATCGAGGAGGTTAAGGGTACCTTACTCATCGATGGCACTCGTTTGTTCGTGCTACGGCGTCAACTCTCGCCGAGTCCGCGATGCGATCGCGCGCGGCGTGTCCAGCCTCGAAGCGATCGGCGATGCCTGCCAAGCGGGCACCTGTTGCATGGGTTGCCATCCCACGATCGATGCCATGCTCGACGAAGCGCAGACGCACGTTGCCACCGTCGGCGCCGTTCGCCGCCGGTTCGGCTTCCTGTCCGCCTGATCGCCGCTCCGGAACTCGGTCGAATCCCCTAGAGTCGCAGCCATGCGTGGAGACGACGAGGTCATCGAGCTGCTCAACGAAGTCCTCACCGCCGAGCTGACGGCAGTGAACCAGTACTTCGTCCACGCCAAGATGTGCGAGAACTGGGGCTTCAAACGTCTCGCCTCGAAGATCCGCGACGAGTCGATCGACGAGATGAAGCACGCCGAGCAGCTGGTCGAGCGAATCCTCTACTTCGAAGGCGTCCCCAACCTGCAGCGACTGCTGGCGCTCGAGGTGGGCGAAACGGTCCTCGAGCAGCTGCAGAACGACCTCGCCGTGGAAGTTGCGGCACTCGAACGGTTCAACCGTGGGATCGAGCTCGCTGTCGCCAAGAGCGACAACGGCACGCGGGAACTGCTCGCCGAGATGCTCGTCTCGGAGGAGGGCCACGTCGACTGGCTGGAGACGCAGCTGGAGGCGATCCGCCAGGTCGGCATCGAGCAGTACCTCGCCGAGCAGCTGTACTCCTAGGAGCTCCGACTCGCGAGCAAGTCGCTCGTCTCCGCCTCCCGAGCTCGCCGCCTCCGCTACCGCTTTGGCGGCTCACCCAGCTCCAGGCAGCGCACAGCACGACCAGCCGGAGCTTCGACTCGCGAGCAAGTTGCTCGTCTCCGCCTCCCGCCACCGCTCGCTCGCGGTCACCCAGCTACGACGCACGACCGCCGAGCTTCGACTCGCAGCAGTGCAAGTTCCGCCGCGCTCGTCCGGGCGTGGCTGCGAAATGGGGCATGATGACCGTCGTACACGAGGGGGCATCGACGAGGGGGGTACAGGTGGACATCACTGTCACGGTGAACGGTACGGAGCACTCGGCGGACGTCGAACCGCGAACGTTGCTCGTGCACTTCATCCGCGAGCAACTCGATCTCACGGGAACGAACATCGGGTGCGACACCTCGTCGTGTGGCGCCTGCACGATCCATCTCGATGGCGAGTCGGTGAAGAGCTGCACCGTGCTCGCCGTCCAAGCCGACGGCGCGGACATCACCACGATCGAGGGCCTCGCCACCGACGGCCAGCTGCACCCGATGC
The DNA here is from genome assembly GCA_963830025.1 of uncultured Acidimicrobiia bacterium. Lineage (GTDB taxonomy): Bacteria > Actinomycetota > Acidimicrobiia > Acidimicrobiales > Ilumatobacteraceae > CAWHLC01. The sequence goes on along the minus strand of CAWHLC010000010.1, from coordinate 451,534 downwards.
AGCAGGCATTCATGGAGAACCACGGTCTCCAGTGTGGGTACTGCACCCCTGGCATGGTGATGGCGGCGACAAGCCTGCTCAACGAGCAGCCGTCACCCAGCGAAGCCGACGTGCGCATGGGGCTCGAGGGCAACCTCTGCCGTTGCACCGGATACCACAACATCGTGGCCGCCGTCCTGGCGTGCGCCAACAGCTGATATGTCGGATCGAAGGGTTGCACGATGACTGCCACTGAGACCACCACCACTCCGAGCGTGCTCGGCACGCGGATGCTGCGCCGCGAGGATCCCGCCCTGCTCACGGGCGAGGCCCGCTTCTCCAACGACCTCAACATCCCCGGGGCGCTGCACCTCGCCGTGCTGCGCAGCCCGTACGCCCACGCCCGCATCACATCGATCGACACGAGCTCTGCGGCGGGCGCCGACGGCGTCGTTGCCGTGTACACGGGCGCCGATCTCGCTGATGCGTGGGCGGCACCGATGCCGTGCGCCTGGCCGGTCACCGAGGACATGAAGAACCCGGTGCACCATCCGCTGACGACTGGCAAAGCGTGCTACGTGGGTGACGGCGTGGCCTGCGTGCTCGCCACCAGTGACGCCGCGGCCCACGACGCGCTCGAGCTGATCGACGTCGCGTACGAGCCACTCGAGGCGGTGATCGACCTGGAGGATGCCCTGTCCGACCGGGTCGTCATCCACGACGATCTCGGGACGAACACGAGCTACACGTGGGCGCTGAAGGTCGAGGAGCACGACGGTGTCGTCGAGGAGGCGCTGGCGTCGGCCGCATACACGGTGTCGGAGCGATACGTGCAGCAGCGCCTCATCCCGATGGCGATGGAGCCACGGGCCACCGTGGCGGTGCCGCAACCGTTCGGCGGCGACATCACGATCTACTCCTCCACGCAGATCCCCCACATCCTCAAGGTGATGACGGCGATCACACTCGGCATCCCGGAACATCAGCTGCGCGTCATCGCCCCCGCCGTCGGTGGCGGCTTCGGCTCCAAGCTCAACGTGTACGCCGAGGAGTTGCTGTGCGTCGCCCTCGCCCGCAAGCACGGCGTGCCCGTGCGATGGAACGAGACCCGCACCGAGAACTCGCTGGCGACGATCCACGGCCGCGGACAGATCCAGCAGATCGATCTCGCCGCGGACGAGAACGGCAAGCTCACGGCGCTCAAGGTCCGGCTGATCGGCGACATGGGCGCCTACTTGCAGCTCGTCACCCCCGGGATCCCACTCCTCGGGGCGTTCCTGTACGCGGGCGTGTACGCGCTCCCCCAGGCATACGACTTCGAGTGCACGTCGGTGTTCACGACGATGACACCGACCGACGCCTATCGCGGCGCCGGCCGGCCGGAGGCGACGTACGCCATCGAGCGGGCGATGGATTCCCTCGCCACGAAGATGGGCATCGACCCGCTCGAGCTGCGCCGCCGGAACTTCATCCCCACCGACGCCTATCCGTACACCGCGTGGAGCGGCCTCGAATACGACTCAGGCGACCACGATGCGGCCGCCACCAAGGCTGCCGGACTGGTCGGCTACGACGACCTGCGCAGCCGGCAGGCAGCGCAGAACACCCCTGATGCCACGAAGCGGCTCGGGATCGGTGTTTCGACGTACTTCGAGATGTGCGGCCTCGCCCCGTCACGCGTGCTCGCCTCGCTGAACTACTCGGCCGGCGGGTGGGAAGCGGCCACCGTGCGGGTGCTGCCCACCGCCAAGGTGCAGGTTGTCACGGGAACCGCGCCGCACGGCCAGGGTCACGAGACGGCGTGGTCGATGATCGTCGCCGAGAAGCTCGGCATCAGTCCCGATGACATCGACGTGCTGCACAGCGACACGGCGATCGCTCCGCTCGGGATGGACACGTACGGATCGCGCTCGTTGCCGGTTGGTGGTGTTGCCATCGCCATGGCCTGCGACAAAGTCATCGACAAGGCGGCGCAGATCGCCAGTCACCAGCTCGAGGTGAGCTCCGACGACCTCGAGTACAGCGGCGGCGCCTTCAGTGTGAAGGGATCGCCGGACAAGTCGATGCCGCTCGCCGCCGTCGCCTTCGAGGCGTTCACCGCCCACAACCTTCCCGAAGGCCTCGAGCCCAACCTCGAAGCTCAGGTCACCTACGACCCACCGAACTTCTCCTGGCCGTTCGGCACCCACATCTGCGTGGTGGAGGTCGACACGGAGACCGGTGGCGTCGACTTGCTGCAGTACGTCGCCGTCGACGATTGCGGCGTGCAGGTCAACCCGCTCATCGTCGACGGGCAGGTGCACGGTGGCGTCGTCCAAGGGATCGCCCAGGCGTTGTTCGAAGAGGCCTCGTACGACACTGACGGGAACCTGCAGACCACCACGCTCGCCGACTACATGGTGCCCGCCGCCAGTGACGTCCCGTCGATCACGCTCGGCCATACGGTCACGCCGTCGCCCACCAACCAGCTCGGCGTCAAGGGCATCGGTGAGGCCGGCACGATCGGTGCCGCCCCGGCCGTGATCAACGCCATCGTCGACGCCCTCAGTGGTCTCGGCGTACGCGATGTGCCGATGCCGGCCAGCCCGTTGAACGTCTGGAATGCGATCAACTCCGCGAAGGGAAGCGACTCATGATCCCCGCCAAGTTCGACTACGTCCGGGCCGGGACGGCCGAAGAAGCGATCAGCCTCATCGGTGAGCACGGCGACGAGGCGAAGTTCCTCGCCGGCGGGCACAGCCTGCTGCCCCTCATGAAGCTGCGCCTCGCCCAGCCGAGCGTGCTGGTCGACATCGGCCGCCTCTCCGACCTCTCGTACATCAACGACGCCGGCGACCACATCGCCATCGGTGCGCTCACGAGGCACATGGACATCGAACAGTCCGATTTGCTCGCCGAACACGTGCCGCTACTCGCCCATGCCGCCAGCCACGTCGGTGACCCGCAGGTTCGTCACCGGGGGACGATCGGGGGATCGATTGCGCACGCCGATCCGGCTTCCGACCTTCCTGCTACCACGCTGGCGCTCGGCGCCACGTATGTCGCCCAAGGTCCGAACGGCACCCGCGAGATCGCGGCCAGCGAGTTCTACGAGGGTTTCCTCACCTCGACGCTCGACGCCGACGAGATGCTCACCGAGATCCGCGTGCCGAAGATGCAGGGCGCTGGGTGGGGGTTCCAGAAGTTCAACCGCCGCGCCCAGGACTGGGCGATCGTCGGGGTCGCCGCATGGCGCCGCAACGGCAACTCCGGGGTCGCTCTGGTGAACATGGGCGGCACCCCGATCCTCGCCACGAGCGTGAGCTCGGCGCTCTCCTCGGGTGCATCAGTCGAGGACGCTGCCGAACAGGCGGCCGCCGAGGCAGACCCGCAGGCCGACCTCAACGCCTCCGTCGAGTACCGCGTCCACCTGGCGAAGGTGCTCACCCGTCGCGCGCTCGAGGCGTCCGGCACCTGACCAAACGATTCGGCGAGAATCACGGTGCGTGAACCGGCGACCCTACGCGCCCTCGACAATCGACGGTGGTGGGCGTGGGCGCGAGCACCCGTGTGGTTCGTGGGTGGCGCCGTCGTGTCGGGCGCCGCACTCGTCCTCGCCGCGCTTGTCGTCCTCGCCGGCCTCGCTCGCGGGTATTCGTTCTTCACGAAGAAGTCGATCCGCGACGCGCCCGTGTGGGATTGGGCAGGCGAGATCGCCTTCGGCGCCGCCGCCGTTGCCGGCGGACTCGCCGTCGCGGCGATCTTCTGGTACGGCCTCGTCGGAGCGTCACGGCGCGTGCTTCGCGACGTCGGCGCCTCCGTGGTCGATGCGGAGACCGACGACGCACACCTCCGTCGGTTGGTCAACGTCGTCGACGCCCTGGCGATCGGGATGGGTGTCTCTCGCCCGACGCTCGCCGTCATCGACGATCCCGCGCCGAACGCGATCTCGACTCGGCGCTGGAGCAGTCGCACGCTCGCGGTGACAACGGGGCTGCTCGACCTGCCCCGTGCAGAAGTGGAGGCGGTGTGCGCCCACGAGATGGCCCACCTCCACGCCTCCGATTCGCACTGGATCACAGCCGCCACGGCGACGGTGGCAGCGTCCCGCGGGTTGAGCGAGGTCGTGCTCGTGATCGGCGGCCTGCTCGTGGTACTCGGCTTCTACACCGACCTCTGGTCGGTCCTCGCGGTCGGTGTCGGCCTCGCCATCGTCGGTGGCCTTGCCGTCTACCTCGCCGAGCGCACCGCCCGCCGGATCCGCGCCGAGGGCGACGAGGTCGCCGACGTGGCCGCAGTCCTCCTTGCTCGCGATCCGGCGTCGCTCGGCGCGGTCTGCGCCCGGCTCTGCCTCGAACCGCAGCGCGTCGCCCGCACGTCGGGCCGGGCCGACTATCTCTGGTTCGAGCGCGTGCCCGGCGCCGACGACCCGGGCGACTGGGCGGCCGCCGAGCTCGAGGCGCGTGCCCGCGCTGCGTACGCCGAAGCTCGCGTCCCGTTCGACTGGCCGGCGCAGACCGCCTGAGTCGGGTCGTCAGCCGGAAGCGCCTCCGGTGAAGTTCCACGCTTGGAGGCGCACGGCGGGCGCCGACCAACGGGCCTCGATCCACGAATCGGGTTGAGCCGTTGCCACGTCGCCGACGCCCAGCACGGTGCCCGCCCCCATCACCGTGGCGTAGGACTGGGTGAAGCGGAAGTTCGTCAACGGGCGAGTGACCTCTCCGTTCTCGATCGCCCACAGCCCGTTGCGGGTGAGGCCCGTGGTGACGAGCGTCTTCGGATCGAGCACGCGGGTGTACCAGAGGTCGCTGACGAGCACGCCCCGCTCGACGTCGGCGACGAGCGCCGCCACGCTCGAGTCGGCCATCGGACCATCGACTTCCTCCACGGTGGCCGTGCCGCCGGCCGCGGCGAGCATCGCCAGGTGGAGCGGCACCGGTCCCCACGCGGCCGATCCGGTCGCGTGGCCGGTCGACTCGGAACCGACGTCTCGCGCCGTCCGCCGGTCGTGGACAACCGCTGCCGTCAGCCCCCGATCGACGAGAACCGACCGGCGCCGTGGCGTTCCTTCGGCGTCGAACAGGTCACCGGTCGCCGGTGCGTCGTCGACGAGTGTCACGGCCGGATCGAACTGCTCCTTGCCGACGTCGACGAAGGAGCGACCCTCCTGCACCGCCTTGCCGCTGAAGCCGTACACGGCGAGCCCCTGCAGGACGTCGACGACAGCTGCGGGTTCGAGCACGACCTCGTACCGGTCTGGTGGCCACTCCACCGGGTCGATACCCGCACGGGCCTTGGCGGCGGCGCGCGCACCCAACGCTGCGGCGTCGAGCTCGGCGACACGATCCGTCGCGAAGCGGGCGACGCCGTCCGCTCCCCCGGTGCGGGCGATGCCGTTGATGGATGCCTCCGCAGCCGTCGCCGTGGCCGCCTGTCCCAGACTGTTCACGAACGCAGCCGACCACCGGCTGGTCCGGCAGTAACCAGCCGTTTCCAACCCTCCTGCCGCGTCGACGAACGCCTTCACCATCTGGGCGCGATCGTCGGCCGAGGCAAAGGCGGTCGCCGGATCCGGGTCGGTCGAGGCGCTGACCGGAGCCGGTGGGGCGACGCCCGGCCAACCGGGATCGAGCGGGGCGACACGCACCGCATCGAGTGTGCGCGAGACCAGCCGCTCGAGGCCGTCTCCCTCGACGATCGAGGACGATCCGGCGGACGTGCGCCCCGCCGTGTGCACCTTGACCGAGACCGTCACGGTCTCGTCGGCGACGTTCTGGTGGATCGCCGAGTTGGCGAATCGGGTGAGCGCGAGCGCGGCGCGGGTGACGGTGATCTCCGCCGCCGCCGCCGGGTCGCCACGACGGACAAGGTCGAGCGCCTGCTCGGCGATGGCTGCCTCCGTCCGGTCGTCGCCGCTCATCCCCGCACCCCGACACGCACGTTGCGGAACCGGGCGGGTCCCGCCGGGTGGCCAGTGTGTCCGATCTGGCCGGGCTGGCCTTTGCCACAGTTGGGGGTTCCCCACGCCTCGATCTCCGACGACAGCATGTCCAACGACCGCCAGAAGTTCGGTCCGATCCCTGTGTACGTCGGGTTGCGGAGCAGCCGTCCGAGCGTGCCGTCCTTGATCTCGTAACCGACCTCGCAGCCGAATTGGAAGTTGAGCCGGCGGTCGTCGATCGACCACGACCGGTTCGTGTCCATGAAGACGCCGTCGTCGGTGGCGCTGATCATCTCGTCGAGGCTGTGCGGGCCCGGCTCGAGCCCGACGTTGGTCATCCTCACCATCGGAAGCCGCGCCCAGCCCTCGGCACGAACACTGCCGCCGTAGTCGAGCCCGGCGACCGCGGCCGAATCACGCCCGGCGAGAACGCCGACCCAGCGGCCGTCGCGCACGGCGTCGCGCGGCGCGGCCGGCGTTCCCTCGTCGTCGAACCCGAACGAGCCGAGTGCGCCCGGGATCGTCGGATCGATCGTGATGTTCATCAGCTCCGACCCGAACTGCAGCGTGCCGAGCTTGTCGAGCTCGAGCCACGACGTTCCCGCCATCGCCGCCTCCCAACCGAGGATGCGATCGAGCTCGATCGCATGGCCGACCGATTCGTGGATCTGCAGGGCGACCTGCTCGCCGCCGAGAATCAGCGTCGTCTCGCCAGCAGGACACGCCGGCGCCGACAGAAGGGCCCGCGCCTCGTCGGCGACCCTCGCTGCGTGGGCGCGGAGATCGATCTCGTCGACCAGCTCCCAGCCTTGTGTCCCGTACTGCCCGCGAGCCGCTGGGTAGGACCGGCGCTGGGACTCGTCCTCGCCGATCACGGTCGCCATGATCCCGGCCCCGCACTCGCGGATGTGCTGGTCGATTCGATGGCCGTCGCTCGACACGAGCCACTTGCGCGTGTCCCAGATCTGATACATGCCCTCGGCGATGTCGGCGCCGTGCTCGACCATCGTGTTCGTCACCTCGACCATGAGATCGCCCTTGTCGGACAGGGCGACACCGAGCGGATCGATGCGACATTCGCTCGCCCATGTTCCCGCCGCGGCAGGGATCGGAACCAGACCGGCACCTCTCCCGGCGACGAGGGCGCTCGCCGCGGCGATCTGCGCCGCCCGTTCACCGGTCGCTCGTGCCTCGTCGAGCGACAACCCGGGCGCAGCGTGGAAGCCCCACCCGGATCCGACGAAGGCGCGCACGCCGATCCCGGCGTCCTCGTTCTGGGTGACGTCTTCGACGTCTCCGTTGCGGGCGGACATTGCTTCGTAGCGGCGGTGCATGACGCGCGCGTCGGCGTACTGGGCTCCGGCAGCGAGGGCGCGCTCGACAGCCGCTGTTGCTGCGTCGAATTCGTTCACGTCGGACCACCGTAGGGTCTCCACGCGGCGCCACGCCGCACGGTTCGAGGCGTGCCTCGGCCCGGGGTCGTTCCCGAGTGGTCGCTACGATCCCGTCGATGAGCGACCCACACGTTCCCACCTGCATCGAGCTCGCCGAGTCCGTCCGCCGCGGCGAACGCTCGGCCGTGGCTGCCACCCAAGCAGCCCTGGATGCGGTGGCCGGCGACGACGAGCTCAACGCCTTCGTCGCCGTTGACGCCGAGCTCGCCCTCGCCGCCGCTCGCCGCGTCGACGAGACGGTCGCCAGGGGTGAAGATCCCGGCCCGTTCGCCGGCGTTCCCTTCGGAGTCAAGGACCTCGAGGACTGTGCCGGATACGTCACGTCGAAGGGCTCGTTGCTCCACATCGACGACGCACCGATGACCGACGACTCGATCCACGTCGGGCGGCTCCGTGCGGCCGGTGCGGTGCCGATCGGGAAGACCGCGGCACCCGAGTTCGGCACGCTCAACTTCACGAAGACGAAGGCGTGGGGCGTCACCCGCAACCCATGGGATCCGAGCAGGACACCCGGCGGTTCGAGCGGCGGTTCCGCCGCTGCGGTTGCAGCCGGCCTGGTGCCGTTCGCCACGGCGAGCGACGGTGGCGGCTCCACCCGTATCCCGGCCAGCTTCTCCGGGCTCGTGGGGCACAAGCCGAGCCACGGTCGCATCCCCCATCCCGGTCCCGACGGATCGCTCACCGCGGTGTACGGCGCGCTCACGACGACGGTTGCCGACGCCGCCCGTCACCTCGACGTCGTCGCCGGACCGCACGACGCAGACCGCCTGTCGCTCCCCCTGCCTGGTGTCTCCTACGAAACGGCGATCGAGCAGCTCGATGTCGCCGGGCTGCGTGCCCGCTGGTCGACGGACCTCGGCTTCGCCCGTGTCGATCACGAGGTGGCGGAGATCAGCCGCGCCGCCGCCGAAGCGCTCGTCGACACGGCCGCCCTCGTCGCCGACGACAAGACCGTCCAACTCACCGATCCGGTCCGAGCCTGGTTGTCGTCGGGATCGCTCGACCTCTGGTTCTCGGTGACCACCGAGGAGCATCGCACGCGCCCCGATGATCTGACCGCCTACTCGCGCTGGTCGCTCGATCAGACGGCGACCCGCACCGCACCGCAGATCGCCCGCGACCAACAACGCCGGTACCAGTTGTCCCTCGATGTGGCGGCGCTGTTCGAGGACATCGACCTGCTGCTCACTCCGACGACGGCGCTGCCGGCGTTTGCCGCCGAGGGACCACCGCGGGCAGAGGTCGACGGCGAGCTCGTCGAGGGCGCGATGGCCACGCCGTTCACGATGCTCGCCAACATGTGCTGGAACCCGGCGATCTCGGTCCCCGCCGGCGTGACGTCCGCCGGCTTGCCCGTCGGCCTGATGATCACCGCTCGGCGGCATCGCGACGACATCTGTCTGCGCCTCGCCCGCATCCTCGAGCAGGCCCGTCCGTGGCCGCGTCTCGCCGCGCGCGCCGCCGCCGCGCCGGGTTGAGCGTTCCTCGATTGCCTGCGTTGCCGCCGGCGCGACCGCTTCCGGCTAAAGCCCTGTACCGGGGATCGCACCGGCAGCAACAACGTGGGGCCGCCGTTCGCAACAACAGCAGCGCGTCTCAGCTGCCGGCCGTGCCGTCTATCCGCATCATCCGCCAACATCCGGTCGCACCGTGTGTGATCCTCCTCCGCCCAGTCCGCGCGACCGCTGTTCGTAGAATCGTGCACCAGATTGCAGACGTTCGTCTAGTGCAGAACGTAGACGCTCACAGGTTTGGACCCCGTCACCCGCTCACAGCAGTCCTGCGTACGCGCCCCCGTCGACGTGGATCTGGGCCCCGGTGAGGAAGTTCGCCTGCTGGCTGCACAGGAAGGCGACGACGGATCCGAAGTCGGCCGGATCGCCGGTCGGCTCGGGTATCTCGTCGCCGTACAGCTCGATCATCCGCGGCGTGCGGTGCAGCCCGGGCTGGATGCTGTTCACTGTCACGCCCGTGCGAGCGACCTCCCGGGCGAGTGTCTTGAGGAAGCCGGTCGCCCCGGCCCGCGCCGTGTTGGAGAGGATCAAGTTGGGTGCCGGCTGGCGCACGGTCACTGACGTGATCGCGACCACGCGGCCCCACCCGGCGTCGACCATCGCCGGCACCGCCGCTTTGCACATGCCGACGACCGACATCAGGTTCAGATCGAGTGCCGCCGCGTACGAATCGACGCTGGTGCTGGCGAAGTTGCCCGGCGGCGGACCGCCTGCGTTTGTCACGAGGATGTCGACCGCGCCGAGCGCATCGGTCGCGGCGGCGACGAACTCGGCGCCGCCGTCAGCACCGGAGACGTCGCACACGATTGCGGTGCACGCCGACCCGAGCTGTTCGGCCGCAGCGTCGAGCTTGTCACGATCACGTCCGCAGATCGCCACCTGCGCACCTTCCCCGATGAGCGCCGTCGCCGAGGCGAAGCCGAGTCCTGAGCTGCCTGCTGCCACAGCGGCATGCCGGCCGGAGAGTCCGAGATCCATGACGCAAACGTAGAGCGTGGCGCCTCGAAGGCGGGCGGATCTGCTCCTCGCCGTAGATTGAGGTGCGTGACACCCGCAGAGTTCCGCGACGCGCTGGAGCAACACGGATACCTCGCCGACGACGGCCTCGCCACCGTCGTCGCCCTCGCTGTGGAGTTGCGCCGGCCGCTCTTCCTCGAAGGTGAGGCGGGTGTCGGCAAGACCGAACTGGCCAAGGTGCTTGCCGCATGGAGCGGCGGCGAGCTCATCCGCCTCCAGTGCTACGAGGGCATCGACGCCGCCCAAGCGATGTACGACTGGGACTACAGCCGTCAGTTGCTGCACCTGAGGGCGGCCGAGGCTACGGGCGCCACGGCGGGGCAGGACACCGAGCACATCGAGGCCGAGCTGTACGCCGAGCGGTTCCTCATCAAACGCGCGCTGCTGAGGGCGATCGACTACGACGGGCCACCACCGGTGCTGTTGATCGACGAGATCGACCGCGCCGACGACGAGTTCGAAGCGTTTTTGCTCGAGGTGCTGTCCGACTTCCAGGTCACGGTGCCAGAGCTCGGCGTCTACCGAGCGGGAGTACCACCGCTCGTCATCCTCACGAGCAATCGCACGCGCGACGTTCACGATGCCCTGCGCCGTCGTTGCCTCTATCACTGGATCGAGCACCCGAGTTTCGAACGGGAGGTGGCGATCGTGCGCCTCCGCGTTCCGGCAGCCGACGGCCGCCTCGCCGCGCAAGTCGCCGGTGCCGTGGAGGCGATGCGCGAGCTGCAGCTGTACAAACCGCCCGGTGTCGCCGAGACCATCGACTGGGCTGCCGCCCTCGCCCAGCTCGGCGTGCGCACACTCACCGAGAAAGCCGTGACCGACACGTTGGGCGCCGTGTTGAAGTATCGCGAGGACTTCGCTCGCGTCACCGAGCACGGAATCGCCGACGTCGTGAAACGGGCATTCGAACGTTCACAGTCGTGAGCTCCCAGCCCGCTCGAATCGCCGTGGCGTTCGCCCGGGTGCTGCGCGGAGCGGGACTCGACGTCCCTGTGAGCGCCGTCGTCTCGTTCGGCGAGGCGTTGGGCTTCGTGGGCTTCGAACATCGCGACGACGTCTACTGGGCCGGACGGGCGACGCTCGTCCGCCGTCCGGATGACATCGGCATCTACGACCGAGCGTTCGCCGTCTTCTTCGAACAGGCCACCGGGTTCGCCGTGAACGACGAGCCCGAGCCGCAATCGGTGACCCTTGCCATCGACGACGACTCGAGCGACGACGGTGACTCCGAATCCGCCGAGTTGGACGACCAGGAGTCGATCGAGCTGCGCTTCAGCGCCGTCGAGATGCTGCGGCACAAGGACTTCGCCGCGTACACCGACGCCGAGCTCGTCGAGTCGCAGCACCTCATGGAGCGGCTGCGCTTCGCCGGAGCGCCGCGCCGGTCCCGACGCCGTCGCAGATCGGCGGCAGCCGTCTATCCGGACGTCCGTGAGACCGTCCGGGCCGCGCTCAGCACCGACGGCGAGCCGCTCGTTCGTCGGTACCGCGCCCCATCGGAGCGCTCCCGGCGGCTGGTGCTGTTGCTCGACGTGAGCGGCTCGATGGAGCCGTACGCGCGAGCTCTCATCCGCTTCGTGCACGCCGCCGTGGCCGGACGGCAGCGTGTCGAGGCATTCGCCCTCGGCACGCGGCTCACCCGACTGACGCGTGAGCTTGCCGGTCGCGACCCCGACCGAGCTGTCGCCCGTGCGGCCGATCAGGTGCTCGACTGGAGTGGCGGCACCCGTCTCGGCGACGGGCTGCGCGCCTTCAACGACACCTGGGGCCAGCGGGGTCTCGCCCACGGGGCGCAGATCGTCATCCTCTCCGACGGTTGGGACCGCGGCGATCCGGACGTGCTCGCCGAACAGATGCAGCGCCTCAACCGCGTCGCTCACCAGGTGGTGTGGGTCAATCCGCTGAAGGTGACGCCCGGCTACGCACCGCTGGCACGCGGCATGGCTGCCGCTCTGCCCTACGTCGATGCGTTCGTCGAGGGGCATTCGATCGAAGCGATGGAAGAATTGACAGCGGTGATCTCGAACGGAGCGTGAGCTGGATGCGTGAGATTCTGGAGGACATCGATCGGTGGCGGACCGACGGGCAGCGCGTCGCCCTGGCGCAGCGTTGTCGACGTCGAGGGATCCGGGCCTCGCGGACCGGGAGCGGCAATGGCCGTCAACGAACAGGGCGAGGTGGCGGGAAGCGTGAGCGGCGGGTGCGTGGAGGGTGCGGTCGTCACCGAGGCGCTCGACATCCTCGCCGGTCGCCAACCGTCGCGAGTCGTGACGTTCGGTTACAGCGACGACGAGGCGTTCGCCGTCGGGCTCACATGCGGCGGCACGATCCGACTCTTCATCGAACCGCTCGACTTGACCACCGATCAGGCCGCGGTGCTCAGCGAGCGCATCCGCACCCAGCAGCCCGTGGCGCACGCGACGATCGTCGACGGTCCCAACACGGGCGCCTCGATGGTGATCGTTCCCGGAGAGCGGGTGCTCGGGTCGCTCGGTCACGACGAGCTGGATCGAGTCGTCGCCCGTGACGCCAAGGCCGAGCTCGAGGCGGCGCGTTCCGGGGTGCGTCACTACGGTCCGCAGGGCGAGACGACGCCAGAGGACCTGATCGACTCGCCGACCGTGCGGGTCTTCGTCGAGTCGCACAGCCCACCTCCGCAGCTGTGGATCTTCGGCGCGGTGGACTTCACCGCCGCACTCGCCAAGGTGGCCAAGGTCCTCGGCTATCGAGTCACGGTGTGCGACGCGCGGGAGATCTTCGCCACTCGCCGGCGCTTTCCGATGGCCGACGAGGTCGTCGTCTCATGGCCAGGCCCGCTGTTCGAGAAGCGTGGCGCGTCGCTTGCTGCTCGCGATGCGGTGTGCATCCTCACCCACGATCCGAAGTTCGACGTGCCGGCGGTGGTCGGAGCCCTGACCACCGAGGTGGGGTACATCGGCATCATGGGCAGCCGTACGACGCACGAGAAGCGGCTCGAACGGCTGCGCGAGGCAGGCGTGTCCGACAGCGAGCTCACACGGCTGATGTCTCCGATCGGGCTCGATCTCGGCGCCCGCACGCCGGAGGAGACGGCGATCAGCATCTGCGCCGAGATCATCGCCGCCAAGACCGGTCACGATGTCCCGTCGTTGCGCGACAGCGCAGGTCCGATCCACGCCTAGCGCAGCTCCGACAAGAGCTGGCGCTGCGAGGCGTTGGTCGCCCCGTTTGTCGAGCGATCAGCCCCAGAGCGCGCGCAGGTCGATCGGATCGCCGAGCGTGATTCCGTCGGCCGAGATCTTGAACTCGCTGATAACCGCTGAGTTCCTCGATCCTCGTGACTTGAGAACGCTGAGGGCGCGCCTCATTTGGGAGCCGTCTTGAACGTGTTGGAGGAGTATCACGTTGTCGGCGATGTGCGACATGCCGAGCTCGCTCAGGCGCGTGATCCGGAACAGCTCCATGGTCTCGTAGGTGAACATGACGCTGACACCGAGTTTCGCGCACCGTTGCACGAGCGAGTAGAGGAACTCGCGCAGGCGCATCGGATCGGGTGCCGAGACGATGAGGTCGTTGAGGCTGTCGATCACGACTCGGCGGGCGCCAACTTCGGTGATGTAGTCGAGCAAGTCGTACACCAACTCGTCGATGTAGAGGTCGACCGGCGACCGGTCCATGATCGTGACGTTCGGGTCGTCGATGGTCCACCCGAAACGGCCGATGACGCGCGCCAGCTGCGTCCGATTCTCTTGCAGTGTGACGAACACCCCTGGTTCGTCAGACGCCGCGCCGGCGAACACGAAATGCATCGCCATGAGGGTCTTACCGGCACCGGATGGTCCGGCGATCAGCGTCGTCGAACCGGGCCAGTAGCCGTCCTCGAGGGCGTCATCGAGCGCGGCGATGCCCGTCGAGACCCGTTCGCCGATCGACGAGAACGCGTCGGCGTCGCTCACATCGGCGAGGCGCGGGAACACGATGAGTCCCCCGGCGGTGATGCGGTACACGTGATCCCCGGACAGGAAGTCGCTCCCGCGAAGCTTGCGCACACTGAGATAGCGGATCGATCGCTCCGCGGTGCGCCGTGTCTCGAGCCCGATGACACCATCCGCCACGGCGAACTCTGGCGAGTCGGTTGCGTCTCCGGGTTCGTACTCGCCAACCCACAGCGACGAGATGGCCAAGACGGTGAACCGTCCGGCGAGGTCGTGGAGGAACCGTCGGAAGTCGCTGTCGTCGGCGGCGAACGATCGCAGCGCCTTGAAGCTGTCGATCACGACGATGCCGGGAGCATGCGCCTTGACCAGCGAGTCAATGCGTTCGAGCACACCGGCGAGGCCATCTTGATGGACTGTGGCACCGAGGTCGTCGTAGAACACAGATCGGCCGATCTGCGCCTGGTCGAAGAATTCGAGCGACTGTCCGAAGCGCAGTAGCTTGTCCAAGGGTTCTGACACCGTCGACAGATAGAGGCCCGGTCTCTCCCTCGTGGCATTCGAGAAGAGGCATTGTTCCGCCAGAATCGTCTTGCCAGTACCGGGTGCGCCCACCAGCAGCGTGATGGCGTCCAGGACGAGCCCGCCACCGAGAACTTCGTCGAGCCGGGTGTTACCCGTGGACAAGCGTTCCATTAGGAAACGTCGACTCTAGAGCGTCGCGTGAGGGCGCTCATACCGAGCAAGTCGCGCACGGTGGAGACGAACTGCAAGGGCACGACGGGCTTGGCGAGGAAGGCGCTGGCGCCGGCGGCGATTGCCTCGTCGGCGAGATCGAGGGCCGACATCGCCAGTACCGGTGTGTCGCCGTCGCGGGCCAATTGCTCGCACAGCCGCAGCCCGCCACCCGGAATCATCAGATCGACGATCGACAAGTCGGGGCGACGGTCGACGGACAACTGCTCCGCCAACGTCGGCTCGAGCGCCACACAGACCTCGTAGCCCTCGGTGCGCAGGAAGTACTCGAACAGCTCCGCTGCGTACGGGTCACGTTCGGCGAGCAAGACGACGATCGTCACGCCGTCGGGGTCAGCGTGACTCAACTCCGCGACGTCACGGATCCGCTCCGCCAAGAGCCGGTGCGCGTCGGCCGGAGTGGCGCCGTCTTCGATGCTGTCGACGACGTATCGAAGTCGCTCCAGCTCGTCACGCGAATAGATGCGCTGCGCGCCTTCGCTCCGAGTGGGAACCACGACGCCGTAGCGTTCTTCCCAGGCCCGCAGCGTTGCCGTCTCGACGCCGAGCATTTTGGCCACCGCCCCGATCGAGTAGATCGGCCGACGACCAGAATCGGCGCCGTCGTCCGGCTCACTCATGCCGCCGAGCTCTCAGCGCACACAGCGAACAGTGCGTCGAGACCCGTCAATTCGAGGAGTCGAATGACGCACGGAGACGGGTTCACGATCAGCAGCTTCGCACCTCGCTGGGCGCACGCGTGATGAATGGCGCCCAACATCTTCAAACCAGACGCGTCGATGAAGGTGAGCCCGGAGCAGTCGAGCTCGACGTCCCCATGCCATTCGACGAGACGGTCGCGAACCTCGGGAACGCCGGCGAGGTCGAGCTCACCGACGAGACGCAACGCGCCGGGCTCTTGCTCCACCAGGCCAAACGTAACCGTCGCGGCGACGAGACCTGACTCCTCACTAGTGCAACGCAAGTTCGACATGACTTAGACAGTAGTGCCTTACTTCCTTGATGTCCACCCGGCCGGCCGCATTTGCAGCCCCGCCTGGGGTGCGCCGCCGTCGAGGCGGGTCGATCGGCGTCACGCCAGGTCGACGATCGCGACATCCCCAAGTCGGCGCGAGGGCGGTTGCTGCACGACCTACCCTTTCCACGTTGCCTGTTCTCGAGAGATTGGGGGAGAGCATGGAGCACGGATCAGAGTCGTACTTCGTCATCGGAGAGGGGCTGTTGGGGGAGAGCGTCGGTGGGCGGGAACGGACGCTGCCACCCGGGGCGGAAGCGGCCACTCCGCCGTTCCGCTTCTCCCGGATGGGACCCAGCGGTGCCGGGCGCCAGCTCGGCGATTCGAGCCGGCGGAGGCTCGCCCAGGCGATGACCGCCGGTGGTGACGTGAACGGCAAGCTGCCGGCGGGCTTCACGTACCTCGGGCAGTTCATCGATCACGACCTCACGTTCGACAAGACGAGCGTGATGCTCGGCGAGAACGTCTCGCCCGCAGAGCTCGTGCAGGCGCGCTCGCCGAGCCTCGATCTCGATTCGCTGTACGGGGCCGGGCCGGGTGATCCGGCGTCGGTCAAGTTCTACGAGTCGGACGGCGTCCACCTCAAGACGGGCAAGTCGCTCGGCTTCGAGGAGATCCCGGGTATGAACGGGTTCGACCTGCCGCGGGGCTCCGGATCGACAGCGGAGCAGAAGCGGAAGGCGATCATCCCCGACCCGAGGAACGACGAGAACCTCGCCGTCGCCCAGACGCATCGCGGCGATGATCCGGTTCCACAACCGTGTCGTCGACACCCTGCCTGCATCAGTACCCGCCGCGAATCGATTCGCCGTGGCGCGGCGGAAGGTCATCACCCACTACCAGTGGATGCTGCGCACCGACTACCTGCCCCGCATCTGCGACCGCAGGGTCGTCACCTCGGTGTTCACGAAGGGACGCAAGGTCTTCGAGGTAGGCGTGCCGCCCACCGACGTGCCGACGATGCCGATCGAGTTCGCCGTGGCCGCATTCCGTCTCGGGCACTCGATGGTCCGCCAGGATTACAGCTGGAACGCCGTGTTCGACAACAACTCGGCGACGCTCGACGACCTGTTCACCTTCTCCGCCGGCAGCGGCAACCTCGGCGGCGATAAGCGACTGCCAGGAATCTGGGTCGCCGACTTCCGCCGGTTGTACGACTTCAACGAGGCCGGCCGCCCCGACCTCGTCGTGCCGGCAGCGAAGTTCAATCGCACGCGTCGCATCGACACCCGCATCGTGCCGACGCTCGGGCGGCTGCCCGGCTTCGCCGGGGACGAGGCGAACCTCGCCTTCCGCAACCTCACCAGGGCGAAGATGGTGAGACTGGCAACAGGTCAGCAGATGGCGACGTTCATGAAGAGCAAAGGCGTCACCCTGACTCGGCTCTCCAACGCCCAGATCCGGAACGGGTCGAACGGGGTCACCCTCGATGCGCTCACCGATGCCCAACGCGCAGCATTACTGCGCGACACGCCGCTGTGGTTCTACGTGCTCCGCGAAGCGGAGGTCAACAACGGACGGCTGACCGACGTGGGCGCCCGCATCGTGGTGGAGACGTTCCACCGGGCCATGGAGGGCAGCTCGGTCTCGATCGTCCGCGACCCTGCGTGGCGCCCGACCCTCGGGCCGGACAACCAGACGTTCCGCATGGTCGACCTCTTGCTCTTCGCCTTCAAGCGGAGGAAGGCACTGCTCAACCCACTCGGCGACTGACGCAGACCGGCTCGCCGGGCGTTGTCAGTCGCCGTAGCAACGGGTGAGGACGATGCGACGAGGACTACGGCGCGACACTCCCGTGCGCGGTCGCCAGCGCTGCCTCGAAAGCCGCGCTCTCGTTCGAATCGTAAGCGTCGCCGGCGAGCGCAGACGAACGTCGCGGACCCCGCCACAACGTGAACACTGCTGTCAGGAGAGCGAGGACGGCGCCGACCGTCATTGCCCGGCCGAGGCCGGACGAGAACGCGTTCTGCACGGAGTCGGCAAGCGAGCGACCGTCGACTCCGAGCTCGGACGCTACCGCCAGGCCCGCCCCGGGTGATTCCGCAACTGCGTGCGCCACGTCGTCCGGCAGCGATGTCGGTGGCCTCGCTCACCGCCGAGCTGTAGCCGGCGTTGAACAGGGATCCCAGGATCGCGATGCCGAGAGCGGAGCCGAGCTCCCGCGATACGTCGTTCACCGCAGACGCGACACCTTGCTTCGCTCGTGGAAGCGAGGTGACGATCGCCGTTGTCGACGGAGTCGAGGTGAGCGCCATCCCGAGACCGAACACGACCAGGCCCACCAGGAACTGCCAGTAGCGTCGAGTCGCCGTCGAGTTGCGCCATGCTGACGAGTCCCAGCCCGAGCGAGGCCAGCCCGATGGTCATGACCGCCCGCTGCCCGAATCGCTCCACGAGATGCGGCGCAATCCTCGACAGCGGCATCACGATGGTCGCCATCGGCAGCAGGCAGAGCAGCGCTGAGCAGCGGGCTGTAGCCGAGGATCAGTTGAAGGAACTGCAGGCCGACTAGGAAGAAACCGAAGAGGCACAGGAACTGCACCGTCAATGCGAGAGTTCCCGTACTGAACCCCGGAAGGGCGAACAGCCGGACGTCGAGCATCGGCCGGTCGACACGAAGCTCCCAGCGGACGAACGCGAGGAGCGACGCAGCAGCGACCACCAGGCCGGCCACGGCGTTCGGCGTCGTCCATCCCGCCTCGGAGCCGTCGATGAACCAGAAGATCAGGGCGCCGATTCCGATGGCGGAGAGTGCGTAGCCGGGTAGGTCGTTGACGGCCTCCTCCGGGTCTGCCGTGTTCGGCGCGAGGATCAGAGAGGCAAGGAAGGAGACGGCGGCAAGAACGGCGGTGGCGACGAATGTCGCCCTCCACGTCCACCATTCGAGTATCAGACCGCACGTGAGCAAGCCGAGGATCGCTCCGGAGCTGGCGAACCCGGCCCACACGCTGACAGCCCGGCCGCGCTTCGAGGGCGGAAACACGGCGGTGATCGTGGAGAGCGTGCCGGGCATGATCATCGCTGCACCGATGCCCATGACGACGCGGCAGCCGATCAGGGCCGCAGGAGATTGCGCAATCGACGGCGCTGAGCGCTGCGAGCCCGAACACGATCGTGCCGGCGAGCAGCAGCGTTCTCCGACCGAGTCGATCGCCGAGTGCTCCGAACGGGAGCACGAGGGCGGCCAGAGCGACCGTGTACCCGTCGGCGATCCAGGTGAGCTGGGAGCTGGTGGTACCGAGGTCGAGGCTGATACCCGTCAGGGCGAGATTCACGCTGGAGACCGACGCGACGACGAGGACGAGCGCCAAGCACATCGACGCCAAGATCCCATAGCGACCAACGTCCTCGGTCGGTGGAGGGCTGCGGACCATTCATCGTTCGGCTCCTTCGCAAAGGGGGACGAGTCTCCTCTGGTGAGAATGACGATGACTGGACCCGCTTACGATCGGCTGACGTCACGCTGTACCGGCGCGAATGGTCGGTGTCCGCCCTGATCACCGGGCAGATCGACGGCGAGCGCGCCCGCAGTACACTCCGTGCATGCAGGTCCGCTTGCTCGGGCCGATAGAGGTCGTGGGCTCGTCGGGCGACAACATCTCGGTCCCCGGGGCCAAGATGCGAGGCCTCGTCGCGATCCTCGCCCTCGAAGCGGGCCGGACGATCACACCGCAGCGGATCATCGACGCGTTGTGGGGCGAGCAGCTCGTCATCGGCCTGAACACGGTGCAGGTCGTGGTGTCGAAACTACGGCGGACACTCGCTCAGGCGGGTGAGACCGAACGTGTCGTGACCCGGCCGTCTGGATACCAGCTCGACGTCGAACACGAGCACGTCGATGCGCTGCAGTTCGAACTGTTGCTCGAGCAGGCTCACCAGGTCGCCGACAACCCGGTCGCTGTGACTGAGGTTCTCGGCCGCGCGCTCACCCTCTGGGCAGGCGAGCCGCTCGGTGGCGCACCCGAATCCGCGCTGATCAACGGGCTGCGAGCACGGCTCGACGAGCTCCGGCGCGTCGCTGTCGAGGACCGCGTCGATGCAGAACTGGCGCTCGGACGGCACCACCGGCTCGCGCCCGAGCTCGAAGTGCTCGTCGCCGACCGAGCCACTCCGCGAGCGACGCTGGGGCCAGCTGATCCGCGCCCTGTACGGCTCCGGTCAGCAGGCCGATGCGCTGCGCGCGCTTCCAACGGGCACGGCAGACGCTCATCGAGGTCGGCGTCGAGCCGAGTGCCGAACTGCGGAGGCTCGAGGCCGCCGTCCTTGCACAAGACACGTCGCTGCTGGTGGAGCCCTCCGCGAAATCGTCCGACCCCGTCGGCGGCACGTTCCGTCGGCGAGGCAACGTCCGCCACCCGATCGGTTCCTGTATCGGGCGCGAGGACGAGATCCGAGCGACTCGTCGACCTCGTCGGACCGCCACCGGCTGGTGACGCTCACGGGCACCGGCGGTGTCGGCAAGACCCGGCTCGCACTCGAGCTGGCCGATCGCTCCATGCCCGACGCCCCCGACGGTGTCTGGTGGGTCGACCTCGCCGCCGCCCGCAACGAGGCCGATGCGCTCGCCGCGCTTGCAGCGAGCGCTGCAGCTGGGCCCGGTCGCGTCCGTCGACACGACGTGAAGCGCTCGACAGCCGTCGCTTCGGTGCTCGGCGAAGGAGCGGCCGTCCTCGTCGTCGACAACTGCGAGCAGCTGCTCGATGCGATCGCACCGATCGTGGAGGAGCTGCTCGGATTCTGCCCGCAGATCCGCGTCGTCGCGACGAGCCGGGAGGCGCTTCGCATCCCTGGCGAGCTGCTCTTCGACGTCGTCCCGCTCGCACCCCGCACGCGGCGGTCGACCCTCTTCGAGGAACGCATCGCCGGGATCCGCGTCGATGGTGAGCGATGCGGGCCGACGCGATCGCCGAGATTTGCGAGCGACTCGACCGTCTGCCCCTCGCGCTCGAGCTCGCCGCGGCGCGGGCCCGGCACCTGCAGCTCGCCGAGATCCTGCACCGGCTGACGATCGCTTCGAGGTGCTCCGGACGGATCACGGAACGCCCGCGCCCCACCAGCGCGACCTGCGGGCCGTTGCTGACTGGAGCTACGACCTGCTCGACGAGCACGAACGGATCGTCTTCCAGCGGCTGTCGGTCTTCGCCGACGGAGCGACGCTCGGCGCCGCCCGACGCGTCGTGTGCCGCCCGAGGTGTCGACGACCGACGACGTCGAGCCCCTGCTCGACCGGCTGATCGACAAGTCCCTCGTCGTCGTCGACCGTTCGGGTGCCGAGACCCGGTACCGGATGCTGCAGACGCTGTTCGACTACGCGGGGCGACCGTCTCGTCGCGCGGTGGCGACCGGGAGGCGGCGGCGCGCGACCACGCGCAGTGGGTTCGGCGACTCGCCGCCGACGTCGCAGTTCGGGCGCGCGGACCACCGGCGCGACGGTGGCCGCCGTACAAGACGAAGACGTCGCGATGCGGGACGCCATCACCTGGGCGCTCGCGTCCGATCCGGTTCTCGCACTGGAGATCTGCACCATGCTGGCGCCGTTCTGGTTCGGCACGATCCGCGTCTCCGACCGGGCTGGGCTCTCCTGTCCGAGGCGTTCGATGCCGCCGGACGGCGAAGACCCCGAGCTGCGATCGTCGGCACTGGCGTGGGCCGTGGTGTTCAGCACGATGGTCCACGAGGTCGACACCGCCGACGGCCTGGCCGACGAAGCGGTGTCCTTCGAGCGACAGACTGGCCGACCCCGCACGGCTAGGCCGCATCTGTTTCGCTCGAGCCATCGCCGCGGGGTACCTGGGCGATCCGTCGAGCGGGCACCTGGGTCGAGCAGGCCCGCCGCAGCACTTCACGGCCGCAGGAGCGGCGCTCGGGCTCGGTCATGTCAGCTTCGCCGACGGAGCTGTCAGGCTCGTCGACGGGGACCTCGACGCTGCCACCTCGTCGCTGCAGGAAGCAATCCGTGTGTTCCGCGGCGAGCAGGACCACCTCGGGCTGACCCTCGCCGTGAGCCGGCTGGGTGAGCTGGCGTGGCGACGGGGCGATCTCGAGCTGTTCGCCGAGATGCACGCCGAGCTCCTCGAGCTCGGACGCGCCGGCCGATCGTCAGGCGTGATCACCGGCGCCACCGCCCGACTGGCGCTCGCCCGTCTCGAGCAAGGCGCGCTCGACGAGGCGCAGTCACTCGCCGCGAAGCACTCGCGTCGAGCAGCGCGAGCTTCATGCCGGTGGTCAACGGCTACGCGTTCAAGACCGCCGGGCTCGTCGACCTGCGCACGGGTCACGTGGCGGAGGGACGGAGACAGCTGCACGCCGCGATCGAGGCTTTCGGGCGAGGTGCGGGCAACGTCGGAGTTGGTCAAGCCGCCATGTGCTGGGTCGACGTGAGCCGATCGCACCATGACGCTCGCGAACTCGACGAAGCGCAACAGGCGGCGGAGATGGCCGTCGAGGTTGCCGATGCGGTGGGGGATCCGTGGATCCAGAAGCAGGCGAGAGAGCAGCTCGCGCTCGTCGCTTCCGTCGCCGCGTCGCCATGATCGTGGGGCAGGCCAGCGGTCGGGGCTACGACGACGGACCAGCAGTGCGGGTGCTCACCAGGGTTTGAACCCTGCCCGCACCCAGCGCAACGACGTCTCCGCGACCTGGCTCGGGTCCTGCTTGTACTTGAAGCCGACCTTCCAGTCGATCAGGTACTGCACGAAGTCCTCCACCTTCAACTGGCGCAGCACTTCCGGCGTCGTGGCGAGTGGATCCGGCATCACTTCGGTCAGCCCGTCGGCGAGCGTGTCGAGGAGCGAGTCCGGAACGCCGAGCGCGGGGAGCGGTCGGTCCATCCGGTCCTTGAACCACTCCTCGTCGAGCTTGCCGAGGTGTCCCCAGACGATCGAGCCGACACGTTCGATGTCGAGTGGCACCGGATAGTCCCTGCCGTCGGGCATGGACGCCGCGGGCACAGCGCTGACATCCCAGTTGCCCGGGTTGATGATCGCCCGCGAGCGCAACAGCGGGTACAGGTGGAAACGCAACGCTCCTTCGTTCTCGTATCTCCCGCCTGACCCGGAGATGTAGCCCGGCTCTTGAACGAACGTGAGATTCCACTTCCGGAGCGTCGCGGCGAACTCGATGGGTGTCAGCTTGAGGAAGGCCTCTGGCGTGATCACGAGGTCGTTCTGGCCGTTCTTGCGGGCGATGTCGCTCACCCCCCGGGCGAGACGGCCGGCGACGTCACCTTGCACGCCGAGCGACTCGATAGGCGTACGCGCCATGCTCAGGAGACCGTCGGCGTCGAGCGTCCCGAGTCGTTTCCACACGGCGAGCCCCGCTGTGCGCATGTCGTTGGTAAGCGTGGGCGGGAGGTAGCGAGTGTCCCAGTTGTCGACGTTCAGCTCCTCGCGGAGCTCGATCAAGGTTTGGAACAGCACGTCGACCGGGGCACGCGCGATGGATGCGCCCACGCTTCCGATTTCACCGAGGATCTCGGCCGCTTGGGCCAGCGCTCCGGCGACGATCGCCGGAGAGTTGAGGATGGCGTCGAAGGCGCCGCCGACGGTACGTCCGATCGCGGCGCCGACCGTCGTGCCTCCGAGGGCTCCGATGACACCGCACGCCAGGAGTGACAGGCCCGCAGTCCCGGGGGCGAGGGCGATACACCCGGCCACACCGGCAGACGCACCAGCGATGGCGCCGCCGTGCCCGCCGAGCTCCTCGAAGATCACTTCCGCCTCGTGTCCCGCCGGGGCATTGACGATCCGGTAGACCGACAGCCCGTAGCTCACGACCCCGAACACCCGCCCGCCGTACTTGAAGACCTTCACATGGGTGGGCATCTGGCCGAGCTTGGGCGTGACCGTCTGTCCGTTCGGCAGCGTGACCGGGTCCGGTGGCTTCCGGCCCGGTGTGAGCAGGTCCTGCATCTTGCCCTGGCGCGCCTTGTCGACGCCGCCCATGTCGACCACCGACTGGCCTCCGCGACCTACCGGGGCGGTCAGCGACTTCTCGACCTCCTGTACCGCCCAATGGACGCAGTTGCGCCCCATGCAGAGCCGGGTGTTCTGACCGAGCGAGGCTGCGACCTCCGGTTGCGCCGTGTACAACTGGCCCGGCAGCGCTCCACCGTCGGGGAGTGACGTCGCGAAGCGCACTGCGATGTCCTTCGGCACCGGATACTCGATCGACCGGCCGCTGGCGATGTCGAACATTCGCCCACCGTGGGGATGGGGATTACCGAGGTGATCGATGATCTGGGCGGGCACGCCACCCGTGCCGGAACGCACCGCGCCGAAGTTCACGGCTGCATCCACGAGGCTGGCGGGTGCATAGCTCTTGATGAGCCGGATCTCGTTGTCGATCCGCACGAACACCGCCGTGTGCCCGAGGAGGATCTTCGATTCGGGCAACAACGGTGCGGCCGTCACGAGGCTCTTCACGCTCGGGCTGGTGGCGAACCGCACGAGGCGCGACTGCGGGAAGGCGACGATGCCGATCGCATTCGGTCCGGCGCTGTTGTACCCGAACCGGGCGAGATCGCGAGTGATCGCCTGATCGGCACCGCGGACGCCCGCGTGTACGTCGCGGACGGTGGAACCCGACTGGTTACCTGGCTCCGGGAGGCCGAGCAGGTCGTCGCTCGACACCTCGACCACCTTGCTCTCCGGAATGGCGTCCGCCACGGCGTCGGGCACGCCGGCGATCTCCTCCAACCGAGCGGCCGAAGCGCCTGGCGTGTTGGCCATCAGCGAGAGCAAGAACGATGGGTTCGAGAGCGCACCCGGTGGGACGCTGTCAGGCGGCAGACCGAGAAGACCTTCGATCTCACTGGCGGCCGGGATGAGGACCTGGTCCTCTTCGACCCGGTACTGAACACCGGGTGCTGCGCCTCCGGGCGGAGCCGGTGCTGGAGCGGAACCGGGGGGACGGGCCCACGGATCAGCGTCCGGTTGCCGCTGCACCGGAACGTCCTGGGTGCGGCTCACCGTGGGGGCCGCGGACGACGGGCAACTGCCACACCCGCAGTCCCCCTTCGACTCTTCGACGGTGCGCTGCTCCTCGATCAGTCGTGCGACGGCGGTATTGCCTGCCAACCGTTGCAAGGCCAGGCTGACACGCCGCTCGGGGTCGGACGACAGATACGGGAGCAGTCGCAGATCGCGCTGACTCCCGGCAACGAGCTGTCGCTGGAGCCGCATCACCTCTTCGAGGGAACGTTGTGGCGTCGTGGCGCGCTTGCGATGCACACGGTGGCGCCGACGGGTCGCAGCGTGCACGGCGGCACTACCGGCCATGCCAGCAAAGGTATCTGTTGACGACGAACCGTCCGAGCGTCGAACCCGAACATTGCCCGTTCGGGCAACGACTCTCCTCAGGCGGCGATTGTCGAGTCCTCCGTCGCGCCGCACTGCTCCAGCGCCGCGCGCGCCCATTCGACGTCGGCGGCTTCGGGCGAGTTCGCGATCCCGACGATGGCGTCGATGTCGGCGCGCAGCTCCCGCGCTTCGACCATCGAGAGGAAGCGGATCTCGTCGAGACGCTCCGCGATCGACCAGCGCAGCCCGACGTCGTCGGTCGCGACGTACATGTCGAGCAGCACGTTGACGCAACGGCCCTGGCTGAGCAGCACCTGGTCGCCGATCCACGCAATTGCCTCGTCGGCGATCGTCGTGATGGTGTTCATCTGGTTCGTGTCGATGCTCATCCTGAATCGTCCTCCTGGGAATCGGTGATCCGTTGTGACCACCATGCGCCAGCTCGCTGAACACCTGCTGTCGATGCGCTGTCGGAACGATCGACGCACGGTTCTGGGCGTGAAATACACCAGCACCTGGTGGAGATCACGCCCAGAATCCGATCTGGAACGAATCGCGCCCAGATCGGTGGCGTCGTGTGGCCGTCCCCTATGTTGGGTGGATGGCTGACACGGGTCCGCACTTGCTCTCGATCGACGACGCTCTTGCTGCGTTGACGTTCCTCCCCGACCGGACGCCAACCACGAACGAGGAATCATCGGGCGCCTTCAAGCGACTCGCGGAGTACCGAGACGGGGCGATCTTCGTCGGACACTGGGCGGGGAGCAGCGAGTGGGAGCGACATCCCGTGGGTGACGAGATCGTGATGGTCGTCGACGGTGAGACGACCATCTCGTTCTTCTCCGACAGCGGCGATGTGCTCAGGTTCTGCGTGCGGGCGAACTGGTCGTCGTCCCGCAGGGGACGTGGCATCGCTTCGACACCCCCGACGGCGTGAAGGTGTTGAGCGTGACGCCGCAACCCACCGAACACCGCACCGACCGTCCGAGCTGAGCACATCGGTCGTGGTCACCGTCCTGCCCGCACGTCTGGAATGGCTCGAGGCGCTCAGCGCCGGGGACGAGTCGTTCACGGCGCGGTTCGGGATGCCCGTCGTGGCGGGCTGGGTCGGGTTTCCCGATGCATTGCCGCTCGCGGTCGACGGTGCCCGCAAGGATCCGGACCACGAGTGGGGCACGCACCTCTTCTTCGACGACCGGGACGGAGCGCTGGTCGGCTTCGGAGGTTGGAAGGGCGCACCTCGGGCCGGCATCGTCGAGCTCGGGTATGCGGTTGCTCCGGCACGGCAGGGGCGCGGAATCGCCACCGAGGTCGTGCGTGAGCTCCTTCGCCGGGCTCGGGAGGCCGGTGTGGACATGGTCATCGCCCACACGCTTCCGGCCGAGAGCGCTTCGACCGCGGTGTTGCGCAAGTGTGGTTTCGCTCAAGTCGCCGACTCGACCGACCCGGACGAAGGAACGGTGTGGCGCTGGGAAGTGCGGCTCGAGGCGCTCGATGAGCGGGCCGGTGCGCCCGCCCGCGAAGATGCGACCATGACCGCGATCCAGCAGATTCCCGTGTGGACGATCGATGGCCAACAGGCCACGCTCGCCGATCACGCCGGAAAGGTCCTCCTCATCGTCAACGTCGCGTCGAAGTGCGGGCTGACTCCCCAGTACGAGCAACTCGAGTCGCTCTACCGGGATCGACGCGACGAAGGCTTCGAGGTCCTCGGCTTTCCGGCCAACAACTTCGCCGGCCAGGAGCCTGGCACCAACGACGAGATCGTCGAGTTCTGCGAGTCCAACTACTCGGTCGATTTCCCGCTGTTCTCCAAGATCAGCGTCACCGGCGACGACAAACATCCGCTGTACGAGGCACTGACCGAGGCGGTGCCTCGCGCTGAAGGCGACCCGGATTCGTTCCGCGAGCGGTTGCGTTCGCACGGCATGACCCCCACCGAGGATCCCGACATCCTCTGGAACTTCGAGAAGTTCCTCGTCTCCAAGGACGGAGCGGTGGTGCGCAGGTTCGCGCCGGCGATGACGCCCGACGATCCAACGATCACTGCCGCGATCGACGAGGAGCTGGCGCGCTGATCATGTGGTGACGGAGTGGCGCCTGCCACTCACGGGGCCGCGAGGTACGACGTGAGCTTCAGCGCGAGCCACGGCCGGCGACCCCACGCGACGAGCCCTCCCCCGGCGATCGCTCGCCATTGACTGCGGCGCCCGTAGGCCACGAGCAGGAACGCGACCGGGTCGGCACTCACCGTCGCGTCGAAGCGGCGCGGGTTGCCACCAACAGTCACGGAGCCGTGGTCGAACGACAAATGGATCGGCTGGCCACCGCGCACGATGACGCGGATGTCGGCGACCAACGTGCTCGTCGCTTCCTTGTCCACGAGCACCGGCAGCAGCGGAGCAATGTTGTCGAGCAGGATGATTGCCTCGTCCTTGGAGATCGGCCAGTCGACCCCGAGGCTGATCGCCAGATCGCGACCGTGCATCAGCAGTTCGCCCAGTAGAGCCGCCAGCACGCTTCGCAACGGTTCTCGTCGACCGTGCCACGGCACGAGGTCGTCGAGCTGGAGCTCGTCGGACCGAGCGATGACGTCGGCGAACGCATCTGCGGCACGGCGGCCGAGCACACTGATCGTGCGCTCGCGCTCGCGAACGAGCTGTTCGGCGTTGCTGGCGGCGAGGGAGCCCCCGGCTACATCGCTGACGTCGAAGGCGGCGACCGCATCTCCGTTGAGGTAGCGCGCGCGTACGCTTCCAGACCCGCGGCGACATGGGCGGCGAGGTCGCTGACGGTCCACGTCGAGTTCTTGATCGGCGTCTCCGTGTCCCCCGCCTGCGCGAGGAGATCCTCGAAGCGGGCGAACGCGGCGGTGAGGGCGACGGAGAGCCGTCGCATGCTCATCGGCATGGTCGGCCGGTGTGTCACTCATTCGAGCCCGGCAAGGACGTCGTCGATCGGCGGGTAGCGGCGCATCTCATCGGCGATCTCGACGGCTCGTGCCGCGTAGCGGTCGTCTGCGAGCAGGCGTTGCACCGCCTGGCCCGACGCTGCGGGAGTTGACACGACGCCGGAACCCGCCAACGCGACGCGCGCAGCGTTGAACGGTTGATCGGCGAAGAGTGGAACGAACACCAACGGCGTGCCACTCGCCAGGACGGCGAGTGTGGTGCCGAAACCACCGTGGCTGACGACCACCGCGGCTTCGGTGATCACGTCGGGTTCGTTCGACACCCACCGCTCCACGTGGACGTTCGGCGACGGTGCGACGAGGTCATCGATCCCCTGGCCGGTGGAGAGCAGAACTCGCGCGTCGAGCGAGGCGATCGAGTGAAGGGCGACCGGATACGCCGCTGCCGCCATGGGCACCGATGCAGCGACGCTGCCGAAGGTCATGTAGACGAGGGGACGGTCGTCGCCGGGCCACCAATCCGCGATCGGCTCCGGCGTCCGCTCCGCCACGGATTCGCGAAACCGCAGGACTTGCTGATGAGCCGGATCGACCGACTCCGGCAGCGCAGAGAGGATCGGCGAGGCAACGATTCGTTCGACGATGCCGGGTCGAGCGTCGTCGAGCGCTCCTCCCGCCACGCCGAGGGCGAACTCCTCGAAGCTGAACAGCCCGCAGGCGACGCGAGCGTGGCGGACGCCGAGCTCGTCAGCGGCGATGGCGGAGGCATACTCGCTGAACTCACGCAGCACGAGGTCGGGCTGCCATTCCTCGATCGTCGCCCGCATCGCCGGCAACATCGCTTCCACGTTGAGCTGAGCGAAGATCGTGCCGACCACGATGACGTCGCCTTGCCCGGGGGGCTGCGACGGCATCGTCGCCCAGATCGGTCCTATCGTCTCGTCCGGCGGTGCGTCACCTGCTCGGAACGGCAAGCCCTTGGCGTCGAGCGTCGGCGGGCCGATGACGAGCACGTCGTGGCCGTTGCGCATGGCCGCCTGGACGACCGGGATCAGCGCCCGAAAGTGCCCGGCGCCCCCCGTGGACGCGAACAAAAGCCGCACGGATGCATGTGTATCACAGGGCTAGACCACGCTCGCCCGGCCGTCGACGCGAGCGGGACGCTCAGCCGATGGGGTTGCCGTACGCGACCGAGCGGTCGGAACGGACGTAGGTGATCTCGACGGTCGCGCCCGTGTACGGCGAGTGCACGATGGCGTTGTCGACGCCGAGGTACATCATCACGTGACCGGGGTACTGGACGAGGTCGCCGGCCATCGCCGTGTCCTGCGTGCGGGAGGCAGCGGCGCTGATCTGAGAGCCACTGCTGCGGCTGAGGCCGACACCTGCCCGGCCCCAGGCATAGCTCGTGAGGCCGGAACAATCGAAGCCAACGCCCTCGGCCGATGCCATCGACTGATACGGGACTCCGAGCTGGGAGACCGCGGCGAGCAGTGCCTGTTGGTGGGACATGTCGGCTTCCGCCCACGCCAGCCGCATCGTGTCGTGATCGATCCCGAGCGTCTCGGCCGCCACGACGGCGACGACGTCGCGCTCGTGAGCGAACTGGGCGAGGCGAGCGAGGTTGCGGTCGGCCCGGGCGTGGTCGAGCGTGTCGAGCGCCTGATCGGCGAGCCCCGCCAGGTCGGTGGACGACGAGGCAGGACCGGCAGCGGCGACGTGATGGCCGCCGACGCTGAGGAAACCGAACCCGACAACGGCAGCACCAGCGGCCACGAGGGTTGCGAAACGCCGGCGCGGGTGACGTGGTGACGGGGAGGCAGGGAGAGGAAGGCGCATACGACGGGGTGGCCGGGCGGCTTCCCGCAGAATCACGGGGCGCGGCGGCTGGTCTTGGCTGAGTGCCAGGGGATTTTATGTCACGCGAATGCAACAAACAACTCGCGACCGTAACTTTCCCGTCACCCAGTGATGGCCTCGGGATGAGATGGTGGGCGCCGTGACCACCGTTGCCGCACTCCTCGCCGCAGGCGGTGGATCCCGTTTCGCTGGGTCCGGCCACAAGCTCACGGCACTGATCGACGGCGATGCCGTGGTGGTCCACGCCGTTCGAGCCGCGGCGTCCGCCGGTCTCGCCCACGTGATCGTGGTGACCGGTGCAGAGCCGTCCGTCGCCGACCTGGCCCGCCTCGTCGCACCCGACGTGATCGTCGAGCACAACCCGCAGTGGGCGGAGGGCCAAGCGACATCGCTTCAGCGAGCGGTGGAGGCGGCGGCGGCGCTCGGCGCTGATCGTGTCGTCGTCGGGCTCGGCGACCAACCGTTCGTCGATCCCGACGCGTGGCGGGCGGTCGCGGCGTGCGACGCGCCGATCGCTGTGGCCACCTATGACGGCCGGCGTGGCAACCCGGTGCTGTTGCGACACGACGTCTGGGAGCTGCTGCCCACCGACGGTGACCAGGGCGCGCGGGTGGTCATCGGCATGAGGCCCGATCTCGTCCGTGAAGTACCCTGTCCTGGTTCACCGATCGACATCGACACTGTGAAGGATCTCCAACGATGGCAGAGCAGCTCGTCAACGAATTCACCGTCAACAGGCCCCTCGACGAAGCCTGGCCGGTGATCACGAACGTCGAGCGCATCGCGCCGTGCCTGCCTGGCGCACAGCTCACCGAGGCCGAAGGAGAGGTCTATCGCGGCATCGTGAAGATCAAGCTCGGTTCGATCACGCCGCAGTTCAAGGGCGAGGCGCAGTTCCTCGAACTGGACAATGACGCCCATCACGCGGTGCTGAAGGCGGAAGGGCGCGACACGGGCGGCCGCGGCAACGCGGCCGCGACGATCAGCGCCGATGCCGAGAGCCTGTCGCCCACCAGCACCCGAGTCATCGTCACGACCGACCTCCACATCACCGGCAAGGTCGCCCAGTTCGGTCGCGGCATCATCGGCGATGTCTCGAAGAAGCTGATGGCTCAGTTCGCCAACAACCTCAACACGATGCTCGACGAGCAGACGTCCGACGGCCCTGCGGAACCCGCCGCCGCTGTGGAAGACAGCTCCGCATCGTCGACCCCGACGGGAACATCAGCTGCGTCTGGCGCACCCACGGTCCGTAAGTTCGACTCGCCCGCCACCGAGCCGGTCGACCTCGCCGGTGTCGCCGGACCAGCCGTGCTCAAGCGGGCGATTCCGGCGGTTCTGGCCGTCCTCGCGTTGCTGCTGCTTCTGCGTCGCCGCCGGCGGTGATCACGGCCGGCGTGGGCAGCGACCGCGAGCAGGTCGAGCAGCTTCTCGGCCGTGCCCCGCAAGGCTCGTTCACGGTTGTCGTCCGAGACGCGTCGGGGCAGTCCCGTGGTGATCCGCAACGCGCCGCTCCTCGATGACGGCACCCCGATGCCCACGCGTTACTGGCTCGTCGGGCCGGAGGAGGTCCGTGCGGTGAGCCGTCTCGAGGCCGCCGGTGGCGTCGCCGAGGCGGAAGGGACACTCGAAGCCGACGAGATCGCCGCTGCCCACCGCCGCTACGCGGCTGAACGGGACGCCGCCATTCCCGCCGGCCACCGTGGTCCTGTACCGTCGGGCGGCGTGGGCGGAACGCGTCAGGGCGTGAAGTGTCTCCACGCCCACTACGCCTGGCACTTGGCCGGTGGCGACGACCCCGTCGGTCGGTGGGTCGCCGGTCGGATTGGCACTCCGCAGACAGCCAGCGCGAACCTGCATGCCGTGAGCGCAACCGCCGACGCGCCCATCACACAGCTGCGCCTGCGCATCTCACCGTCGCGCATCGACGTCCTTCTCGGAGACGCCCGGGCCGGCGGGTTCGACATCGGTCCACAGTCACTCGTCGTCGGTCCCCTCGCCGGTCACGATCCGCCCCGGCCCGAGCAGCTCACCAACGCGCTCGGTGAGGTCGCTGACGAGTTCGAGGATCTCGTGCTCGCTCATCCCGAGATCGCCGACATCACCGATGTGTCGTTCAGCGGCGACGAGGCGGCCGCCCTGGCCCGCGTCGAGGTGGGCGTCGACGACATCGAGCTGCCGCATCACGCCGCCCGCGCCGACCTCGAAGAGGTATTCCGCATCGTCGCCACGGAGACGGCTGCGCAACGCCGCCTCAATCCCGGACTTCCCGCCGAGCACGTCGACACGATCGTGGCGACGTGCTGCATCGTGCTCGCCGTGATGCGGCGACTGCACCTCGACGAAGTCGGCCTGTCATGAGGCGTCACTCGTGAGCACTCGACATCCGGCCCGACCGCGTTCGACGATCCGCTCGAGCGGCCAGCCGCCGCTGCGACTCACCACCCGCCGCCTCGTGCTGCGTCCGCTGGCGCCGACCGACTTCGCCGAGTGGAGCGAGGTCCGCGTGCGCAACGAGGAATGGCTCACCAAGTGGGAGCCGCGACGGCAGCCGGGCTTCGCCGATCCGACGCGAGACGAGCGGGCCTTCGTCAGTCGCTGCATGGCGCGAGATCGCGAGCGCGCGGCGGGGACGTCGTACCCGTTCGGCATCTTCGTCGATCGCCAGTTCATCGGCGAGCTCAACATCAACAACGTGATCCGTGGCGCCTTGCAGTCGGCCACCCTCGGCTACTGGGTCGATGAGGTCCGTGCTGGTCAGAGCTACATCCCGGAGGCGGTCGTCGGCGTCTTCCAGTTCGCGTTCGATGACCTGATGCTCCATCGTCTGGAGATCTGCATCGTGCCGCGCAACGCCAACAGCCGGCGGGTGATGACGAAGCTGGCGGTCCGCGAAGAGGGGATCGCCGAGCGGTACCTCGAGATCGACGGCACGTGGGAGGACCACGTCCGTTACGGGTTCACCGTGGAGGAATGGGAGCAGCGACGCGATGATCTGAGCGCGACGTGGATCGCGTCCGGCTCCTGACGACGCTGTGAGCTCGGGGCTCAGCAGGTGCTGGTGTCAGCCCTCCCCCGCCATGCGGAAGGCTTCGGCCCGCGCCTGACGCATCGCCGTGCGACGCTTCCACATCTTCGTCTTCCAGTGCCTCCGGCCGCGGCTGCGCTTGAGAAGCTTCGTCTTCGCGACCTCGGCGTCGTGATGATGAGACGGCTTCCAAGCGGCACCGGGTTCGTGGACATCTTCGGGGTCAATTCCCTGAGAGACCTGATTCGCCAAGGTCTTCAGTTCGGACTGGATGCGCTGGCGCTCACTGTGCTTGTGAGCACTGACTTCCTTCTTCGGTGGCACCGGCGCGTCGCCCCTGCGATGTCGCTGGCTCATCGGCTACCTCCTCTGGTGGGATAGTCCTCCCCGTGCGCTCACTGTAGCGCGTCCACCGGTCACATTCTCGAGCAGATTGTGACCGCCGTCACAGTCATTCAGTACGCTCAGCGGGAGCTGATCTTCGCCCGGAGAGCGGCGATGCGTTCGGCGAACCACGGCTGTTGTGCGCTCCAGATCTGCGGTTCCAGCTCCCGTTGCACGGCCTCGTCGTGACTGTCGACAGTGGCCATCGCAGCGATCGTCTCCTTGGTGCGGATCACCAGCTCGCGGGGCGCCGACGCGGCGCGGGCGGCGAGCTCGTGTGCCACGTCGAGCAGTTGGTCGTCGGGCACGCACCGGTACACGAGACCACACCGCTCGGCGGCGGCGCCGTCGAGCACTTCGCCGAACAGGACCGCCGCCATCGCGGTCTGGGGACCGGTGATGCGGCGCAGCATCCACGTGTGCCCGCCACCGGGATGGAGCCCGATCTGCAGGAAACGCGTGTCGAACTTGGCTCGCGCCGGCGGCAATGCGCACGTCGCAGCCGAGCGCCATGTTCATTCCCGCGCCGACTGCTGCGCCGTTCACAGCGGCGATCGTCGGGAGCGGGCTGCGGGCGACGCGGAGGAATCCCTCGTAGATGTTGCCCAGCGACGATCCATCCGCTTCGGACAGGTTTCCGAGCTCGGCGCCGGCGCAGAACGCCGGCGGTGCGCCGGTGACGATGACGGCGCCGACTCCTTCGTCGGCCTCGAACTCGTCCATCGCGTCGACGATTGCGGCGACCATGTCGGCGGTGAGCACGTTGCGCCGGTCGGGATCGTTCAGCGTCAGGGTGGCCACACCATCGGTGACCGCGGTTTCGACGAAGCTCATCTGTCGAGTCTTCCATCCTCGATGCCCGGTCTCGCCAGCGACACGCGCCAGTAGCCTCGACATCGACCATGTTGGACCACGTCTTCACCGATGCGATCAGCGCACTCCGGGATGCATTCGAGGCAGCGTTCCTCGAGCGGCAGTCGTTCGAGGAGCATTTCCAGGTCGACGTCCTCCTCGGGGACGTCACCTGGGAGACGAGCTACGGCCTTCCTGGCGAGGGCCAGCCGCCGCGTGTTGTCGCCCACATCACCTTCGACTGGCCGACGTGGAGCCAGACCGCGTATCGCCGCTGGTATGTAGACGAAGACCTCGATACGCAACCGGCGATCGAAATGGAGATCGTGCTGCGCGTCCAGCGCCTCGCCCAGCAACCCGACCCGAGCATCCTCTACGACGCGGTGCCCGAGACGAGCCCCCCGATCGGCGATGAGCGTCTCGAGCGAGCCGGCCTCACGATCGAGGTCGCCCATCCCGATCCGACCGTCTTCGAGGGCGAGGACGAAGAGGTCGAGTACGCCGCCGAGATCACCTACGAGGGGCTCTACGAATTGGTCGAGGAGACGCTCGCCGACGGCACGAGCACACTCCTCGACGAGCACTTCGGGGCATTGGGCGGATGGATCGCTTCGACGCTCGTGCGGCTCGGCGATCTCCAGTTCACATTTCTGCCTGCAGAGCATGAAGACTGAGCCGATGAGCTCCTCGGTGGTCTTGTACGAGGTCGACGAGCGCATCGCCACGATCACGTTGAACCGACCGGAGGTGCGCAACGCGCTGTCGGGCGAGGTGTTGCAGATCCTGCCCGAGAAGATCCTCGAGGCGGAGGACGACGACGACGTCGATGTGATGATCCTCACCGGCACCGATCCCGCCTTCTGCGCCGGGCTCGATCTCAAGGAACTGGGTACCGCCGGCAGCCTTCTCAGCGGCGGCAGCGGCGCCGACGGCAGTCGCAACGTGCACGGCGCCCGCGGGCCGTTCCCGTCGCACACGAAGCCGATGATCGGGGCCATCAACGGCGTGGCGATCACGGGAGGCTTCGAACTGGCGCTCAACTGCGACTTCCTCGTCGCCTCGGAGAACGCCAAGTTCGGCGACACACATTCGCGCGTCGGCATCATGCCCGGCTGGGGGCTGACGGTCCTGCTGCCCCAGGCAATCGGCGTACGCCGGGCGTGGGAGATGAGCTTCACGGGCAACTTCATGGCTGCCGACGAGGCACTCACGTTCCGTCTCGTCAACCACGTCGTCCCGCACGACGAGCTGATCCCGTTCACCCGCCGCATCGCCGCCGACATCATCGGCAACGAGCAGCCGGCCGTTCGTGTGCTGCGCCAGAGCTACGCCCAGGTCACCAGCGACGACGACGGCTGGGAGACCGAAGCGCGCACCTCGCGCGCTTGGCGTCGCGAGCACTTCTCCCCCGATGAGGTGGCCAACCGGCGAGAAGCCATCCAAGCCCGCGGCCGCCGGCAATAGGCTTCGGTCTCAGATATCGGCGCCGCGTTCGCGGAGGTCGTTGCGGATGACCTCGGCGATATCGAGGGCGAGGATCTCGGCGCCTGTCTCGTTGAGATGGAAGCCGTCCTCGGTGCGCACGTCCTTGCCCTGACCGTCTCGCGGGTCGACGACGAACTCGGCGAAGTTTCCGTTCCGCCCGGAGAACCGGTTCCACGTGTCCACGTAGATCACGTCGGGCCGCTTTCGCGCTTCGGCGCGGACGGTGTCGTCCTGCACCTTGAGGCGAGCCGTCACCTCCGGGTTGTCGTCGTTGGGGATGCCGACCCAGATCAGGGTGCGACCATCGCCTGACAGTTCGTCCATGACGCTGGCGACGCGCTTGCCGTATTCCTTCTTCCAGTCAGCGGTGTCCTGGGTGGGGTCGCCGACGATGAAATCACCCGACTTCACCGTCAGTCCCTGGCTGTCGTTCCCACCGAACGTGACGACCACGATTTCGGGGTCGAGGGCCGGGACCTGTAGTGCAAACCGGTCGTTCCAGTCGTAGAAGTCGGGACGGGCGAGCCCGGACGAGACCTTGTAGTCGAGCTCCACGTCGACGATCCCGCTCTCGTCGAGAAGCTGCTCGAGGTACGGCCCGAACGTGCCCGCGTCGCTGTCGCCGGCGATGTAGACAAGCGCAGGATCGTCGGCGGTGGGAGGTCCCGTGTCGTCGGCCACGGTGGTCGGCGGGGTCGTCGCCGCCGCCTGAGGTGTGGTCGCCGGACCACTCGCTTCCGTGGTGGTCCTCGTCGTGGCGGCCGCTGCACCATCACCGGCGGTGGAGACATCAGAACCGGTGTCGCCACCGTCGTTGGCGGAGCCTTCGTCGCCGCCGCCGAGCGTGGCGGAGATCGCCCACACGCCCCCTGCCGCCACGAGCGCGAGCACGGCGAGCACGCCGAGGCGTCGCACGAGGTAACGCCTGCGGCTCACCCGGCGCCGTGGCGCGGCGCGCAGCGGGGGGAGGGGTTGATCCACGAGCCAACATGCTACGGGCGCCCGGCTGCGAAGCCGTGGCTCCCCGCCGAACGTGCCGCCCCGCTGGGTCGCCGTCAGGATGTGGCGAGCCACCGTCCTGCGCGGATCAGCTCTCGACCGTCGAGCTCGTTGGCTTCCCTCCACGCCTGCACACGCTGAGGTTTGATGCGGAGGTACAGGTAGGGGGTGGTCTGCCGGCGAGGGTCGAATCCGGTCGTGGCGGCGAAGTGGTCGGCGACATCGGTGGCGATCTCGGCCGGATCGAGTGGCTCGACGTCGCCCTCGATGAGCACCACATCGCGCGGTCGGACCGAGTCCGAGCCGCGCCTTGCCGGTCGCTTGCAGGTTGCGCGCCGTCGTGCTCGGCGGCGGGCGTGGCGAACAGCAACGAGGTGCCGTCCCACACGAACGACAGCGGCACGAGGTAGGGGGTCCCGTCCTTCGGGTCGGCGCTCGACACCCACGCATCGACGTCGTGTTCGAGTCGATGCAGGGTGTCCTGCGTGCGCTCATGAGGGGTGCGCGGCGGTGGCGGCGTCATCGAGGCTCTTGCAGGAGACCGATGATGTTGCCGTCTTGATCGTTCGCCATAGCGATCAGCTTGCCACCACCGACGTCGGTGATCTCCTGCAGGATCGTTGCGCCCTCGGCCAGGACGACCTGGAGGCTCGCCTCGATGTCGTCCACGTGCCAGTAGCCGACCGGACCGGTCATGCCTTTGCTGTGGCCGTTCGGATCGAGACCGACGTCCTGGCCGCCGACGTTGAAGCCGACGTAGTACGGCGCGTCCGCGTACGGCTCGACACCCAACAGGGCGCCGTACACCCTCTTCGCACTGGCGAGATCGCTCACGGGATACATCACGGTCTTGATGCCTTCGGTCATGCTCAACTCCTCGGTTCGTGGTTCGTTACATCGACGCGGTGCCGATCGTCATCTGTATGACGGATCGGAGCGGAGGAAGGTAACAGTGGACGACAACCAGTGGCTGGTCGACCGATTCGAGGCGCATCGCGCCCATCTGCGCCGCGTTGCCTATCGCATGCTCGGTTCCGAGAGCGAGGCCGACGACGCCGTGCAAGAGGCGTGGATCCGGCTCAGCCGTGCCGACACGTCCGCGGTCGAGAACCTCGGCGGGTGGCTGACGACGGTGGTGGCCCGGGTGTCGCTGGACATGCTCCGGTCTCGGTCGACGCGACGCGAGGAGCCCGCCAGCGCTCCCGAGCTCCACGACAACGTCGTCCTGCTGCACGAACGCGGCGACCCGGAGTACGAGGCCGTGGTCGCCGACTCGGTCGGGCCCGCGTTGCTCGTCGTGCTCGAGACGTTGGCTCCCGCCGAGCGGCTGGCGTTCGTTCTCCACGACCTGTTCGCCGTGCCCTTCGACGAGATCGGCACGATCCTCGGACGGTCGCCGAACGCAGCGAAGCAATTGGCGAGCCGTGCCCGAGCAAAGGTGCAGGGTCCGCGCCCAGCGACCGGCGCCGATCTCGCCCGGCAGCGCGAGATCGTCGACGCGTTCCTGGCCGCATCCCGCACGGGCGACTTCGAGGCGTTGCTCGCCCTGCTCGACCCGGAAGTCGAGCTGCGTGCCGATGCGACCGGTGTGCAGCTCGGCTCGCCGGAGCGGACCGTCGGCGCCCGCGAGGTGGCGGCCACGTTCTCCGGACGTGCCCTTGCCGCCCAACCGGCGCTCATCGACGACGGCGTTGGCATCGTGTGGGCACCGGGCGGACGGCCGAAGGTCGTGTGGGAGTTCACGATCCGGGACGGCGTGGTCGTCGGTATCGAGATGATCGCCGCACCCAACCATCTCGAGCGGCTCGACCTCGTGATGCTCGACGGGTGACCGGCGATCCGGTCACCACGTGGAGCGGGTGAGGATTCCCCCGTCGACCACCAGCAGCGCACCTGTGATCCAACGGGCTGCCGCGGAAACGAGGAACAAGCACGAGTCGGCGACGTCTTCCGGAGTGCCGAGGCGACCGAGCGGACAGGCGGCGTCCCATCGGGCGACGCCATCCGGCCAGTCGTCCGCCAGCCCCGGTCGATCGATGAGGCCGGGGGCAACAGCGTTGACGCGGATCCCTTGGGCGCCGAGCTCGAGCGCCGCTGCGCGTGTGTGGGCGACCACAGCCGCCTTCGCCGCCGAGTAGTGGCTGTGACCGGTCGCCGGTTGCAGCGCCTCGATCGACGCAACGTTGACAATCACCCCGCCCTCGGCCATGTGTGTCGCCGCGGCACGCGTTCCGTTGGCCACGGAAGCAAGGGTGCCGTCGATGACGTCGGCGAAGTCACTGGCGGCGATGTCGAGCAGGTGCGCCACAGGCTGCACCCCAGCGTTGTTGATCCAGATGTCGAGGCGACCGAAGCGGGCGACGGCCAGGTCGGCGAGGCCGAACGCCGCAGTCTCGTCGCGCAGATCGGCGGCAGCGGCGCAGGCGGTGTCGCCGAGCTCGACGGCGAGGCTCTCCGCTCGATCGCGCTGCCGGTTGAAGTGCACCACCACGCGGGCGCCCGCCTCGGAGAGCCTCCGGGCGATGCCGGCACCGATGCCGCCCGAGGCGCCGGTCACGACAGCGACCCGGCCGTGGAGGTCGAGCAGGTTCGTCACCGCCGGTGCCGGATCGATGGACACCTTCAGATCCGTTCGCCGGCGCCGGGACGGATCACCCGGCGCTCTGTGACGATCGCCGTCACCAGGTCGGCCGGGGTCACGTCGAAGGCGAGGTTGAGCGCGCTCGATCCATCCGGCGCGGTGCGCGTGCCGGCGAACCCGGTGACCTCGTCCGGATCACGGACCTCGATCTCGATCTCGTCCCCGGACGGCGTCGAGATGTCGAGGGTCGACTCCGGCGCAGCCACGACGAAGGGGATGCCGGCGCGGGCGGCCGCCAGCGCGAGTGGATACGTGCCGATCTTGTTCGCCGTGTCACCGTTCGCGGCCACTCGGTCGGCGCCGACCACCACGGCGTCGGCGAGCCCGCGGGCGATCACCGACGGGCCGGCGGAGTCGACGACGATCGTGTGGTCGATCCCCATCTCGACGAGCTCGAACGCCGTCAGCCGCGAACCTTGCAACAACGGACGCGTCTCGTCCGCCGTGACAGAGCGGAGGTGACCCCGTTCGTGCAGCGCTCTCACCACGCCGAGTGCAGTCCCCCACTCGACACATGCCAGACCGCCGGCGTTGCAATGGGTGTGCACGCGGAGGTCGGTCGAGCCGCACAGTTCCTCGAGCAGGTCGGCACCCCGCACGGACAGCTGACGATTGGTCGTGACGTCCTCTTCGCAGATCGCCAGCGCCTCTTCGAGGACGGCATCGGCGCCCTCGTCGATGCGGGCAGAGACCCGATTGACAGCCCAGGCGAGATTTACCGCGGTCGGTCGGGCAGCGGTGATCCGCCTCGCCTCGCTCCTGACGACATCCATACCGAGACCTTCCGCTTCGGCACGGCGTGCGGCGATCGCAACCCCGAACGCGCCGGCGACTCCGATTGCCGGCGCGCCGCGTACAGCCAGGCGGCGGATCGCATCGATCATCGTGTCGACATCCGCGACGTCGAGCAGCTCGACATGCTGGGGGAGGCGGGTCTGGTCGATGAGAACGGCGTGGTCCTCGCGCCAATCGATCGTGCGCATTTGATGGATTGTACGATCGGCCCGATGCCGGACCCCTTTTCGCTCGCTGCCGATGCCGCGGTGGCGCTGACCAGGGCGAGCGGGGTGGACAAGCACGACACCGCTGTGGTGCTCGGCTCCGGTTGGGGGCGCAGCGCTGATGCCATCGGCACCGGCATCGACATCGCTCTCGCTGAGCTGCCCGGATTCCCGCCCCCTTCGGCCATCGGGCACGGGTCGACGGTGCGCTCCGTGGAGGTCGCCGGTACCCGCGTGCTGGTCTTCCTCGGGCGGCTCCACCTCTACGAGGGTCACGAACCGGCAGCCGTCGCGCACGCGGTCCGCACGGCGGCGGCCAGCGGGTGCGTCACCGTGATCCTCACGAACGGTGCCGGCGGTTTGCGGCGGGAGTGGCCGGTCGGTCAGCCCGTGCTGATCAGTGACCACCTCAACATGACAGGACGGTCTCCGCTCACCGGTCCGAACCCGCCCGAACCACACCGGTCGCGCTTCGTCGACCTGACCGACCTCTACAGCCGCCGCTTGCGGGAGCTTGCCCGCGGGGCCGATCCCGACCTGCCCGAAGGCGTGTACCTCGGCCTCCACGGCCCGCACTTCGAGACGCCGGCGGAGATCCGCATGGCCGCCACGCTGGGCGCCGACCTCGTGGGCATGTCCACCGTGCTCGAGGCGATCGCTGCTCGCCACGTGGGGATGGAGGTGCTCGGCATCTCGTTGGTGACTAACCCGGCGGCAGGCATCAGCGACGTGCCGATCGAGGTCGCCGACGT
The DNA here is from genome assembly GCA_963830025.1 of uncultured Acidimicrobiia bacterium. Taxonomy (GTDB): domain Bacteria; phylum Actinomycetota; class Acidimicrobiia; order Acidimicrobiales; family Ilumatobacteraceae; genus CAWHLC01. The sequence continues at coordinate 410,750 of CAWHLC010000010.1, read as the reverse complement.
GATGGCCGCCGGTGAGGCGGCAGCCGACCGCATCGGCGAGTTGCTCCATCGCATCCTCGAACTATTGCCCGGGCGATGACCGCCAGCGCCGACATCGTCATCACCAACGCCACCGTGATCACGATGGACGCGGCCGGCACCGTGCTCCAGAACGCCACCATCGCCGTGCAGAACGGCGCGATCACCGTTGTCGGATCGGACGTCAACGCACCGCCGGCATTACGAACGGTCGACGCCCATGGCGGACTCGTGCTCCCCGGGCTGATCAATGCCCACGCCCACCTGGCGATGACCATGTTCCGCGGTCTCGCCGACGACGTCGATCTCGACGGCTTCTTGGCGCGTCTGGTGCCTGCAGAGGGGGCCGTGCTGTCCGGCGCCACAGTTGCGGCGGGCACCGCGCTGGCGGTCGCCGAGTGCCTGCGATCGGGGATCACATCCGTGCTCGACATGTACTTCTTCCACGAAACGAGTGCCGTCGTGGCGGCCGAGGCAGGGCTCCGCCTCCACACTGGCCCGGTGTTCGTCGAGTTCCCTGGCGCCGACCGGCGGCGATTCGACGATCGCATCGCCTGGGCAACGGAGTGCGTCGACGCGGCCGAGGCGATGGGCCTCGGCGCCTGGCTCTGCCCGCATAGCTCATACCTCCTCGACGAGCACCAGCTGGCGCGGATCGGTGAGCTCGCGGCGACGCGCCGCACAGGCGTGCACACCCACGCCTGTGAGACCGTCGCCGAGCTGGATCAGGTCCGCGCCCGCCACGGCCGTTCGCCGATCGAGACGTTCCGCGACAGCGGCCTGCTCGGCCCGCGCACGGTGCTCGCCCACGGCGTGCACCTCACCGACGCCGACATTGCGATCGTCGCCGAGCACGGCACCGCGGTCACGCACTGCCCGGCCTCGAACCAGAAGTTGGCGAGTGGCATCGCTCCGGTGCCCGATCTTCTCGCCGCGGGCGTCACCGTCGCACTCGGCACAGACGGCTCGGCATCCGGCAACGACCTCGACCTCTGGCTGGCGATGCGTCTCGCCGCGTACACCCAGACCGCAGTCAACGGTGCCGGCGCGGTGACTGCCGGGGATGTGCTGCGGATGGCCACCATCGGCGGCGCCCGGGCGCTCGGCGTCGACCATCTCGTCGGCTCGATCGAGCTGGGCAAACGAGCCGACATCGTCGTTCTCGACGCGTCGTCGCCCTCCCTCACACCTGTGTACGACCCCGTATCGGCGGCCGCCTACGCCGCGGGACGGGGCGACGTCCGCCACGTGCTCGTCGACGGTCGGCTCGTGGTCGAGGATCGACTCCTCACGACCATCGACGTCGACGCTGCCATCCGCGGTGTGGCCGTTTTGCGGCCGTCGATCGAGGCGGCACTGCGATGAACGCCGACGAGGTGATCGCGCTTCTCGACCTGGAGCCGCTTCCCGTGGAGGGCGGGTACTTCCGCCAGACCTGGCGTTCGCCCAGCACAGGAGATCGACCGATCGGGACGGCGATCGTCGCCGCCCTCACCGACGCTCCCGACGGCTTCTCCCAGTTCCACCGTCTGACGATCGACGAACTGTGGCACTTCTACCTCGGCGATCCCGTTGAACTCGTGTTGCTCGAAAGTGACGGTGCGAGCCGCCACGTCCTGCTCGGGCACGACGTGGGCGGTGGCCAGGAGCTCACGGCGGTCGTGCCGGCGGGCACGTGGATGGCGGCCCGCACCACGGATCGTTGGAGCGTGATCGGCAACACGCTGGCGCCTGGCTTCACCAGCGACTGTTACGAAGGAGCCGACGTCGAAGACCTCCTCACCCGATGGCCTGGCGAGCGCCAGTCGATCGAGGCGCTCACTCGCCCGGAATCGCCGCGTGTGCTCCCTCCTGGGCTGTGATCCCGGTACAGATGTTTCGAAGTGCTACGTGCCACGGACCGTCGAGACCGGCTAAGTTGTCCAATCCACCGGGCGCAGTTTGGGAGGCGTACGTGAACATCGCCGATTCTCCCGGTGCGTCCCGAATCAATTCAGCCCGTACAAGGGGGAGCATCATGAGAAGAAGCAAGCGTCTGCTTGCAGTGGGTCTCGTCGCAGCACTCGGTGTTGCGCTGTCGGCATGCGGCGACGACGATGACGGCGGCGGCGCCGAAGGCACCGGCGACACCACGCCGGGAACGCCGGCGGGGACGCCGGAAGGCACATCGGCGGGGACGACGGAGGGCACCGCTGGCGGCGTCGCGCCGGAAGGCGACTGCGCTGCCGAGGACTACTGTGTGCATCGGCCTCGTCACCGACGTCGGCAAGGTCGACGACAAGTCGTTCAACCAGTCGGCGTGGGAAGGCGCCCAGCAGGCTGCCGAGGAGGTCGGCGGAGAGGCGCACTACATCGAGACCGCCAACGCCACCGACTACGCCAACAACATCAAGCAGTTCACCGACGCCAAGTACGACATCGTCCTCACCTGGGGCTTCGCTCTCGGCGAGGCCACCACTGCAGCTGCCAAGCAGTACCCCGACATCCAGTTCATCGGCGGTGACCAGTTCCAGGCCGACGACTCGCAGGCCAACCTGACCGGGATCCTCTTCCCCGAGGACCAGGCCGGCTTCCTGGCCGGCGCCCTCGCCGGATTGCTCACTGAAAGCGGCACGATCGCGGCGGTGCTCGGAACCGACCAGGTTCCTCCGGTCGTCGCCTTCAAGGAAGGCTGGGAGAACGGCGCCAAGTACACCAACCCAGAGGTGAAGTCGATCTCGACGTACCACCCGGGTGGTCTCGACAAGGCGTTCGATGATCCCGAGTGGGGTGGCACCACGGCCAAGCAGGCGCTCGACAACGGGGCTGACATCGTGTTCGGTGCCGGCGGCAAGACCGGTAACGGTGCGCTGATCGAGGTCGCCAAGAAGGACGGCGCGCTCTGCGTCGGTGTCGACACCGACCAGTGGTTGACGGTGCCCGAGGCCCACCCGTGCCTCGTCACGAGTGCGATGAAGCTCATCCAACCGGCGATCGTCGACACGGTGAAGGCCTCGGTCGACGGGACTCGCTAAGCCGGGCAACTTCATCGGTGCCGTCGGCCTGGCCGACTTCCACGACCTGGCCGACCGTGTGCCCGCAGAGGTCAATACGCAGATCGAGGAACTGACTCCCGAAGGTGCTGTCGGGCGAGGTCGAAACCGGCTACGTGGCCGGCGGCTGACCGACACTCCTGTCCATCGACTCCGACGGGGTGCGGCAGAATTGCCGCACCCCGTCGTCGTACACGAGGAGGAGCCCGTAACCGATGCGACTCTCACCGCGCGCTGAGGCGATCCTGCTGCCGCTCGCGGCGATCGTCATCGCGTTGATCATCGGGGCGGTGATGATCGCCCTCGACGGCGCGAGCCCGGCGACCGCCTACAAGGCGCTGCTCGATGGAGCGTTCGGCAGCAAGGACGATTTCGCCCGCACGCTCGCCAAGGCGACTCCGATCACGCTGACCGGGCTCGCCGTGATCGTCGGCATGAAGGCCGGGTTGTTCAACATCGGCGCTCAGGGTCAGCTGCTCCTCGGCGCCGTGTTCTCCGCCTACATCGGCTACAGGCTCAGCCTCCCATCGGTGCTGCACCTGCCCCTGGCGTTGCTCGTCGGTGGGCTGTTCGGGATGCTGCCCGCCGCCTTCGCCGGGTTCCTCAAGGCGTATCGCGGCGCCCACGAGGTGATCACGACGATCATGCTCAACGCCATCCTCGTCAACATCACCGAATGGTTGGTCGGCCCGCGCGGTCCGTTCCACGAGGACGGCGTCATCTCTCGCACGCCACGCATCAAGGACACCGCGGAGATCCCGGACGTTTGGGGGCTTCCGCTCGGCTTCGCTATCGCAGTCGCCGCAGCAATCGTCTGCTGGTTCCTCATCGGACGCACCACATTCGGCTTCCGGATCACGACGGTCGGCCAGAACAAGAATGCCGCTGGCTACGCCGGCATCTCCGTCGCCAAGATCACTGTCGCGGCGATGGCGCTGAGCGGGTTCCTCGCCGGGCTCGGCGGAGCGGTCGAGACGCAGGGCGTCAACGACCGCTACGAGGCAGGGTTCAACGTCGGTCTTGGCTTCGACGGCATCACGGTCGCCCTTCTCGCCCGCATCCAACCGCTGCTGGCGATCCCGGCGGCGCTGCTCCTCGGCGCGATGCGCGCCGGTCAGACGCAGATGGCCTTCGAGTCGGGCGTCGCCACCGAGATCATCGACGTGATCCTGGCGATCATCCTGTTGCTCGTCTGCGCCCCGATCGTGGTGCGCTGGCTGCTCCGACTGCGGGCGCCCAAGGACGAGGTCGAGAGGCTTGCAGCTCACGTCGGGGTGGGGGTCGTGATGAATGTCAACGTGAAGAGACTCGTCATCATCCTCCTCCCCGTCGCCGTCGTCGTCGTGATCGCCTACGCCTTCTACTACGCCAACTCCGACATCAAGACGACTGCGGTGCTCAACTCGACGTTCCGTCAGGCGACCCCACTCATCCTCGCTGCGCTCTGCGGTCTTCTCGGCGAACGCACCGGCATCGTCAACATCGGTATCGAGGGCCAACTCCTCACCGGGGCGTTCACCGGCTACTACGTCGCCGTCACGACAGGCAGCATCTGGGTAGGCGTGCTGGCCGGCGTGGTCGCCGGGGCGATCCTCGGAACTTTCCTCGCGTTGTGTGCCATCGACGTGGAAGATCGACCAGATCATCGCCGGCACCGTGATCAACATCTTCGTCGCCGGCATGACGTCCTTCCTCTACGAGTTCACCGTCGGCAAGACGCTGGAAGGGGGAACGCTCGACGAGTTCGGCATCCCGGTACTGAAGGAGATCCCACTCATCGGCGACGTGCTCTTCGAGAACACACCGATCGCCTACATCGCCATCGTGCTCGTGTTCGTCGCTCCACGTGACGTTGTTCCACACCCGTTGGGGTCTCCGCAGCCGCTCGGTGGGTGAGCACCCCAGTGCCGCTGACACCGTTGGCGTCGGCGTCACCCGTCAGCGCTACCTCAACGTCACGCTGGCAGGAGGGTTCGCCGGTCTCGGTGGCGCCTTCCTAAGTCCTGGAGGCGGTGGGGAGCTTCGAGCGGGGGATGAGCGCCCAGCGCGGCTTTACCGCCTTGGCGATCATGATCTTCGGCCGCTGGAAGCCGATCCTCGCCTGGTTCGGCGCGCTGTTCTTCGCGTTCACCACGGCGCTCGCCGCCCAGCTGCAGTTCGACCAGGTCATCGACGTCCCGCCGCAGTTCATCAACATCCTCCCCTACGTGCTCGTGATCCTCGTGCTCGCCCTGTTCGCCGGCCGTGTTCGCCCGCCGGCCGCCGCCGGTCAGCCATACGAGAAGGAGTGACCTCACATGAGTGCGACCTCTGATCTCTCCACCTCGCCGCTGGCGATGGAGGCACACCATCTGGTCAAGCGCTTCCCGTCGGTGATCGCCAACGACGACGTGAGCATCCAGCTGCGACGCGGCGAGATCCTTGGACTGCTGGGCGAGAACGGGGCCGGCAAGAGCACGCTCGTGAAGATGTTGTTCGGGCTCTACCGTCCCGACGAAGGCGAGATCTCGATCAAGGGTGAACGGGTCGACTTGCGGAGTCCGGGCGATGCCATCGAACGCGGTGTCGGCATGGTCCATCAGCACTTCCAACTCGTGCCCGTGTTCACGGTCGCCGAGAACATCATGCTCGGCGCAGAGACGCATCGCGGTCCGTTCCTCGACGTCGGAGCGGCGTCCGATCGGATTCGAGAGCTGTCGAGCAGCTACGGCCTCACCGTCGATCCGAGTGCTCTCGTCGAGGATCTCCCCGTCGGCACGCAGCAGCGAGTGGAGATCCTCAAGGCGCTGTACCGGCACGCCGACATCCTCATCCTCGACGAGCCGACGGCCGTGCTCACCCCGCCCGAGACCGACGATTTGCTGAACGTGATGCGTGAACTGGCGTCGCAGGGCACGTCGATCATCTTCATCACGCACAAGCTCCGCGAGGTGCTGGCGGTGTGCGACACGATCGCCGTGCTACGCGGTGGCAAGCTGGTGGGCACGACCACGCCAGACGACACGGACCGGGCCGGGCTCGCCAACATGATGGTCGGCCGCAGCGTGGTGCTGCAGGTCGAGAAGGGCACCGCCCATCCAGGTGACGTCGTCCTCGACATGGCCCATCTCGAGGTCAAGGACGATCGCGGTCATTTTGCGGTGAACGGCCTCGACCTGCAGGTGCGGGCGGGAGAAATCGTCGGCGTCGCCGGCGTGGAGGGCAACGGCCAGCGCGAGCTCGTCGAGGCGCTGTGTGGCATGCGTCCGCCTGCGGGAGGTCAGATCACGCTCAACGGGCAGGACATCACGAAGGCCAACGCGCACCAGGTGAACCGGATGGGCGTGAGCCACATCCCCGAGGACCGAGAGAAGCACGGGTTCGTCGCCAGTTACTCGGTGGCGAGCAACATGGTGCTCGAGCGGTTCGACGAGCCACCGTTCGCCAACGGCTTCGTTCGTGATTTCGGCGCCGTGCATGATCTGGCTGCCGATCTGGTCGAGCGGTTCGACGTACGACCGCCCAACATCCATCTCCCCATGCGCTCGTTGTCAGGCGGCAACAAGCAGAAGGTGATCGTCGCCCGCGAGCTCAGCCAGGATGCGAGGCTCGTCGTCGCCGCCCAGCCGACGCGGGGCGTCGATGTGGGCTCGATCGAGTTCATCCATCGCCAGCTCGTCGACCAGCGCGACGCAGGCGTCGCAGTGATGCTGGTTTCGGCCGAGCTCGACGAGATCCTCTCGCTGTCCGATCGCGTCGCCGTCATCTACGAAGGTCGCATCGTCGGCATGATGCCCGTCGCCGAGGCGAACCGTGAACGCGTCGGACTCCTCATGGCCGGCGACACCAGCGGACATCGCGAAGACCCCGCTGCGACGACGAGCTAGCCGGGCCGGGCGCGGATCGTCTCGACCTCGCGCGCCGCGTAGATCTCGCCGAACGTGTCGATGCGGCGCAACTCGACGAACCGAATCGAAAACACGCCGACGACGGCGAGGGTCATGAGACCGCCGAGCATCACCGCCGGCCCGACGCCGATCAACTGGGCGGCGACACCCGATTCGAACGCGCCGAGCTCGTTGGAAGCGCCGATGAACACGTTCTCCACCGCCATCACCCGTCCCCGCATGTGGTCGGGCGTGGCGAGCGGCACGAGCGTGGCGCGGATGTAGACGCTGACCGCGTCGGCGCCGGAGAGCACGACCAGGGCGACGAACGCGACGGCGTAGTTGTGTGTCCAACCGAACACCACGGTTGCCGCGCCGAAGATCCCGACGACGATGAACAGGGTGCGCCCGATGTGCCTCCCCACGGGGCGGATAGCCATCAGCGCCGTGAGGGTTGCGCCGCCGATGCCCGGGGCGGCGCGCAGCCACCCGTACCCGACGTTGCCCACGCCGAGCCGATCCTCGGCGATGGCCGGCAACAGCGCCACCGCCCCACCGAAGAGGACGGCGAACATGTCGAGCCCGATCGCACCGAGCAACACCCGTTGGTGGCGGACGAAACGTAGACCCTCCAGCGCGTGGTGCAGCGTCGCCCGTTGATCGGACGGCGTGCGTTCCTGGTGATGGAGCACCCGTACCGCCATGATGACTGCCGCGGCGATGATGAATCCGGACGCCGAGACCACGTAGGGGAGGGTGATGTCGACGTCGTAGAGGAATCCGGAGCTCGCTGGACCGACGATGAGGCCGAGCATCCACGTCGCCGTGTAGAAGGCCATCAGCCGGGGAAGGGCACCGCCTGGCGCCAGCAGCGGTGGGAGCGAGCGCATCGACGGGGCGGCGAAGGCGCGGGCCACCCCGAACACAGCAGCGAGGGCGAAGAGGGGCCACGACGCCGTCGGGTCGCTGGCCGCGTACGCACAGAGCGCGATCGCGACGCCTCCCTCGGCGACGAGGGCGATGGCGCCGACACGCCGCCGGTCGAAACGGTCGGCGGCCGATCCCGTGAGCGGCAACAGCAACAGCGCCGGGAGGAACTCGACCAGGCCGAGAAGACCGAGCGCCAATTCGCTGTCGGTGATGTCGAACAACAGCTTGCCGAGCGCGGCGGCCTGGAGGAACATCGCGATCGACGAGACGCCGGAGGCGACGAGGAACAGGGCCACCGAGCGGTTCTGGAGGAGCTGCCGGCCCGATGGCGGGGTGGCCGGCCTGATCTCATCCACGGGCAGCGACGGTAGCGGCGCGGGCAGCAGGGCGAGTGCGCCGCTATCTATCGAACGTGCCGGTGAGGGTGCCCTTCGCGTCCGCCGCCTCGAGGATGAGGCCGAGAGCACTCGCGGTGTCGGCTCCGTCGTCTGCCGTCAGCGGCGCATTGAGCGCGTAGAGGCTGAAGCGGTAACGATGCGCGTCGTCATCGCCGGGCGGACATGGTCCCTTGTACTCGGCGTCACCGGCACTGTTGTCGGCCGCTCTGGCGCCGCTCGGCGTCGTCGCCTCATCGAGACCCGACAACGACGGGTCGAGTCCGAACAGCACCCAGTGCACGTACGTGCCGCCGGACGCATCGGGGTCGTCGACGACGAGGGCCAACTCGACTGCCTGCTTCGGTACGCCCTCCCACGACAGCTGCGGCGACACGTCGTCCCCATCGCACGTGAACCGCAGCGGGAATCGCCTCGCCGTCGTCGAAGTCCACGCTCGTCAGCCTCATCGATGTGTCGAAGCCGGCGGTGGCGAGCTCTTCGGCCGCGTCGGATCCTGACGGGCTCGAGGAGCACGAGCCGGCGCCGACGGCGGTGATCGTCACCAAGATCAAGATGCCACGGCGGCTGTTCATCGGCGTCGAACGGCTTACCGGTCCTCGCGCCGGCGCTCGGCGACGACCTGGATCTCGATGCCACCTCGCGCCCTCTGCGTCAACGTGACGATGACCTCGTTCGGCTTCGCCGTCGTCATCACCTCGTCGGCGATCTCGGCGGCGAGTGCCTCGGCGAAAACCGGACGATCGCGGAAACCCCACAGGTAGAGCTTGAGGCTCTTCGACTCGATGCACCATTCGTCGGGTGCGTAGTCGATGACGACGTGGGACAGATCGGGCTGGTTGGTGATCGGGCAGACCGAGTTGAGCTCGTCGTTCGTGAACCGCACCCGGGTGACGTGGTCGGGTGCGGGGAACAGCTCGACGTGCTCGATCGGGTGGCGCACGGTGTTACCGAGCACGTTCAGATCCATGCTCTCAGGCTACGGCCGACGTTCTACGCTGTCGCCCGATGCTGTCCCGGAACCAGATCGAGCACGCCCGCCGATGAGTGAGCTGACGCCGGAGCTGATCGAGCGGGCTCCCAAGGCGCTCCTCCACGACCATCTCGACGGCGGCCTGCGCCCGGCCACTGTGATCGAGCTGGCCGACGAATTCGGGTACAAGGCTCTCCCGACGCACGACGTCGGCGACTTGGCGTCGTGGTTCAACCGTGGGGCCAAGCGCAACGACCTCGTGCTGTATCTGGAGACGTTCGCCCACACGGTCGGCGTGATGCAGCATCGCGACGCGATCGAGCGAGTGGCATGCGAGTGCGCCGAGGACCTCGCCACCGACGGCGTGGTGTATGCCGAGGTGCGCATGGCGCCCGAGCTGTGCACCGAGGCCGGCCTCACCCTCGATGAGGTGATGGAGGCCATCCTCGACGGGTTCCGCCGCGGCTCGGCGGGCACCAACCTCTCGATCTACGCCATCGCCACGGCGATGCGCACCGCCGCGCGCAGTCGGGAGATCGCCGAGCTGGCCGTGCGCTGGCGCGATGCCGGCGTGGTCGGTTTCGACATCGCCGGAGCCGAGGCGGGGTATCCGCCGACACGCCACCTCGATGCGTTCCAGTACGTGATGCAGCAGAACTTCCATTCCACGATCCACGCCGGCGAGGCGTTCGGTCTGCCCAGCATCTGGGAGGCGGTGCAGTGGTGTGGTGCCGAGCGGCTCGGGCACGGCGTGCGGATCGTCGACGACATCACCGGGCCACCGGGCAGCGAGGAACTGGGCCGGCTGGCGTCGTACATCCGCGACACGCGGACACCGCTCGAGCTGTGTCCGACATCGAACGTCAACACCGGCGTCTGCGCCAGCATCGCCGAGCACCCGATCGGGATGTTGCGCCGCCTGCGCTTCCGCGTCACGGTCAACACCGACAACCGGCTGATGAGTGATACGTCGATGAGCAACGAGTTCACCCAGCTTGGCGGCGTCCTTCGGCTGGGGTCTCGACGACTTCGAATGGCTCACGATCAACGGCGTGAAGAGTGCGTTTGCGCCATTCCCAGAGCGTCTGCGCATCATCAACGGAATGATCAAGCCGCAGTACGCCCTGCTGAAGGCCGAGCACATCGATGGGCCCGGTGCTGTGACCGGGTCGATCGAGGTCACCGTCGTCGAACATCCACTCGTGCAGGATGCGCTGGCCCGCATCCGCGACGAGAAGACACCGATCAGCCTGTTCCGCGACGGCATCGAGCGGATGGGCGTGCTGATCCTCGCCGAGGCCACTCGGCACCTACCTCTCACGGATGTGGTGGTGCACACACCGCTCACGGTGACGCACGGGCGTCGGCTCGTCGTGCAGCCGGTGATCGTGCCGATCCTGCGCGCCGGGTTGGGCTTCGTGCCGCCGGCACAGGCGCTGCTGCCCGATGCCGACATCGGCTTCGTCGGCATCAGTCGCGACGAAGCGACCTTCACCCCCAACCCGTACGTCAACAAACTGCCCGAGGATCTCTCCACCCGACCGGTGATCATCGTCGACCCGATGCTCGCCACCGGCGGGTCGATGGCACTCACCTGCAGCCTGTTGCGGGAGCGCGGCGCGCCCGAGCCGATCACGGTCGTCTGCGCCCTCGCCGCCCCGGAAGGCATCGAGTACCTCCGCAATGAGGGCCTCCACCTGCGCGTCTTCACCGCCGCCATCGACGAGCAGCTCAACGACCAAGCCTTCATCGTCCCCGGCCTCGGCGACGCCGGCGACCGCCTCTTCGGCCGCTTCGCCTCGGATCAAACCGGTTGAGTCGACCGTGCGGGACGGCGGCTGGCCGGCTGGCCGGCTGTGACGCGCTATTGGAGGTAGGCGGAGGCGAAGGCGTCGAGGTAGGGGGCGGGGTCGGTGTCGACGGCTTCGCCGTAGAGCTTGACCTTCGGTTCGGTGCCGCTGGGGCGGATCTGGACGCGGATGCCGCCCTCGAGCACGAGGCGCAGCAGTCCCGCCTCCGGGTAGGACTGCACGGAGGCCACCGGAACGCCGGCCACCTCGGTGGGGGGATCGGCCTCGAGGAGGGCGACGCGCTCCACGGCAACGGCGAGGGTCCATCCGCACCGACAACTCGGCGATCACGTGACGCCCGAAGCGGGAGGCGATGTCGTCGAGGCGATCCTGCAGCGTGACACCGGCGGAGACGGCGAGGGCCGCGATCTCCGCCATCATCACGGCCGCCGTGATGCCGTCCTTGTCGAGTGGTGCGCTCGCCACGAGGTAACCGAGTGCCTGCTCGTATCCGAACACGAACCGCTGGCCCGGCCGGTCGAGGACCTCGCGGGCGATCCACTTGAAGCCCGTGTACGTCTCCGCATGGTGCACGCCGTACGACGCGGCGATCTCTCCGAGCAGCGACGAGGAGACGAGCGTCGTGATCACGAGCCGGTCGTCGCCGGTGCTGTTGCCGAGGATGTGATCGGCGAGCAGCCAGCCGATCTCGTCCCCGCGCAGACGCCGCCACGTGCCGTCGGGCTGCGGGATGGCGGCGCCCAACCGGTCCGCATCCGGGTCGTTGGCGAGGGCCAGCGCAGCGCCGCCCGAGGCGGCGAGCTCCATCACGAGGTCCATCGCCCCGGGCTCCTCCGGGTTGGGGAACGACACCGTGGGAAAGGCCGGATCGGGTTGCTGCTGCTTGGCAACGACGAGAGGCGGATCGAATCCGGCCGCGACGAATGCCTTCTCGAGCACGGCGCCGCCGACGCCGTGCATCGCCGTGTACGCCACGGTCACACCGGGGATCTCGGGACGCAGCCGTACCGACGGCACAGCCGCCAGGTAGGCGTCGAGCACACGACCGTCGAGCCATTCGATCAACGGGTCGTCCTCAGCTGGCCAGCTCGACACGTGTCGCATCCACGGAACCGATGCGGGCGGAGATCTCCTCGTCGACGGGCGACACGATCTGAGAGCCGGAGTCGAGGTACACCTTGTACCCGTTGTCGGCGGGCGGGTTGTGCGATGCCGTCACCATCACACCTGCCGCTGTGCCGAGATGCGTGATCGACCAGGCGAGCACCGGCGTCGGCTGCTGCGCAGGCAGCACCCGCGCAGGGATCCCATTGGCGGCGAACACTCTCGCCGAGTCGAGGGCGAAGACGTCGCTCTTGCGACGGGCGTCGTACCCGACGACCACGCCGCGGGCGCGGACGGTGGGATCGGTGTCGAGCAGGTACCGGGCGAGCCCCGCCGCGGCCTGGCGGACGACGAGCCGGTTCATCCGCATCGACCCGGCGCCGACCTCGGCCCGCAAGCCGGCAGTGCCGAACTGCAGCCCGCCGGCGAATCGTTCGGCAAGCTCGGCGGCGTCGCCATCGAGCAAGGCGGACAGCTCGGTGCGGATGTCGTCGTCGGGCTCGGCGGCGAGCCAACGCTCGGCCACCGACCGCAGGTCGTCGGTCATTGAGGCAACAGCGTACGAAGTTCGACGAGCGGCCTCGGCCCGATGTGGGAGATCACCTCGCTGGCCGCGATCGATCCGAGGCGGCCGCACTCCTCCAACGGCAGATGCTGCGTGAACCCGTAGAGAAACCCGGCGGCGTAGAGATCGCCGGCACCCGTGGTGTCGAGAACCCGCTTCACGGGTTCCGCCGGCACGGACGCCACTTCGGTGGACGTGACCACGAACGAACCGTCGGCTCCATGGGTGATCGCTGCCACCTCGCAGTCGCGAGCGACGGCGGCGAGCGCCTCGTCGACCGACGACACCTCGTACAGGGCGAGTAGCTCGTCGGTGTTGCCGAACAAGATGTCGACCTCGTCCCTGACCAGAGCGAGGAAGTCGCCACGGTGCCGGTCGACGCAGAACGAGTCGGACAACGTGAGCGACACGCGACGGTCGTTGGCGTGGGCGATCTCGGCGGCGGCGCGGAACGCCTTCTTGGCTGCCGGCCGGTCGTACAGATAGCCCTCCATGTACAGGACCTGGCCGGCGGCGATCGTGTCCTCGTGAAGGTCGTCGACCGACAGCAGGCTGGACACGCCGAGGTAGGTGTTCATCGTGCGTTGCGCATCGGGGGTGACGACGATGATGCAGCGCCCGGTGGGAACGTCGTCGAGCGGTCCTGCGGTGCGGAACGTGACACCGACAGCCTTCATGTCGTGGCCGAACACCCGGCCCAGCTCGTCGTCGTGGACCTTGCCGATGTAGGCCGCCTTCCCCCCGAAGCTGGCGACGCCGACCATCGTGTTGGCGGCCGACCCACCGCTCATCTCCACGGCCGAGCCGAGCGCGTGGTACAGCTCGATGGCGCGATCGGTCTCGACCAACGTCATCGCTCCCTTCACCAGCTCATGCTCGACGAGAAAGGTGTCGGTGGCGTGGGCGATGACGTCGACGAGCGCGTTGCCGATCCCCACGACGTCGATGGACGGGCCTTGTGGCACGGCGGATGAGGCTATCCGCGAAGCGGCCCGGGACGACGATCCCCGTGCCGGGTCCTCCTGACCGCATCATGGGAGGAACCGAGGCGGGTGGGGATCGGCAGTTCGCTACGATCCGGCGAGTGACCGATCTCGATCCGTTCCGCCTCCCTCGCTCCGCGATCCCAACGACGTATCGCGTCGAGCTCGAACCCGACCTCGCCGCTGCCGCCTTCACCGGCTCCGTGGAGATCGACCTCGACATCGTCGAAGACACTGCTGAACTGGTGCTCAACGCGATCGAACTGAACATCACCGAGTGCCGCGTCAACGGTGCCGACGCCACGTTCCGGCTCGACGAGGCGAGCGAGCGGCTCTTCGTCACGACCCCGGCGCCGCTCACTCGCGGCACGGCGACCCTCGCCATCGGCTTCACCGGCGCGCTCAACGACAAGCTGCGCGGCTGGTACCGCAGCACGTACGTCGACGACGGCGGTGTCGAGCGCGTGATCGCCACGACACAAATGCAGGCCACCGACTGCCGCCGGGCATTCCCCTGCTGGGACGAGCCCGACTTCAAGGCCACGTTCTCGATCACCCTCGTCGTCGAGCCGCATCTGCTCGCGGTGTCCAACTGCGCTGAGATCGAGCGCACCGAGCGCGACGGCAAGGCCATCATCCGCTTCGCCGAGACGATGCCGATGAGCACGTACCTCGTCGCCTTCGTGGTCGGCCCCCTCGAGGCGACCGATCCCGTCGACGTCGATGGCATCCCCCTCCGCATCGTGCACGTGCCCGGCAAGGCACACCTCACCGACTTCGGTCTCGATGTCGGCGCCGCCGCCTTGCGCTGGTTCCAGGACTACTACGGCATTCCCTACCCCAGCGACAAGGTCGACCTGCTCGGCCTGCCCGACTTCGCCGCCGGGGCGATGGAGAACCTCGGGTGCATCACGTTCCGGGAGAGCCTGCTCCTTGTCGACCCGAAGACGGCGACCCAGCAGGAACAGGAGCTGGTCGTCGACGTCGTCGCCCACGAGCTCGCCCACATGTGGTTCGGCGACCTCGTCACGATGCGCTGGTGGAACGGGATCTGGCTCAACGAGGCGTTCGCCACGTTCATGGAGATCGCCGCCTGCGACGCCTACCGTCCGGAGTGGCATCGCTGGACGAGCTTCGGCCTCGAGCGTTCGGTCGCGTTCGACACCGATGCCCTGCAGAGCACGCGCTCGGTGGAGTACGAGGTGCGCAGCCCTGCCGACTGCGAAGGAATGTTCGACGTCCTCACGTACCAGAAGGGTGGCGCCCTGCTGCGCATGCTCGAGCAGTACCTCGGCGCCGAAGCCTTCCGCAAGGGCGTCAGCCACTACCTCGACCTGCATGCCCACAAGAACACCGAGACGAACGACCTCTGGGACGCCATCGAGGCGGTCACCGGTGAGCCCGTGCGCCGCATCATGGACTCGTGGATCTGGCAGCAAGGGTTCCCGCTCGTCTCGGCACGGCTGGAGGGCACGACACTCGTCCTCTCCCAGCGCCGATTCGCTTTCGGCGAATCCGACGATCCCACTCAGTGGGCGATCCCTGTCCATGTGCGGGTCGGCACCGGCGACTCCGCCGTCGAGCACCGCATCCTCCTCGAAGGTGACGAGGCGCGGCTCGACCTCGACACGTCCGAGGCCCCGGTCGTCGTCAACGCCGCAGGGCACGGCTTCTACCGGGTTGCTTACGACGACGTGCTCCGCTCCCGCCTCAGCGGCGAGACGCTCACCGGTCTCGATCGCCTCGAGCGCTACAGCCTCGTCGACGACGCCTGGAGCGCCGTCGTCGCCGGCCGCCTGACTGCTGCCGAGTTCCTCGCCTTCGTCGAGGGTTTCGCCAGCGACCGCGACCTCGCCGTGTGGCAGGCCATCTCGGTCGGCTTGCGAGGAATCGGCCGCCTTCTCGACGACGACAAGTTCCCGGCATTTCAACGCCGCGTGTCCGCCCTCGTCACACCGGTCGTAGAGGACCTCGGCGAGCCAGTCGACGGCGAGGACGACCTGCGCGCAAAGCTGCGCGGCTTGCTCGTCACGACGGCGGCGGTGCTCGGCGACGACGCTCCCACCCAACAGCGAGCCCGGGAGTGGTACGACCGCAACGAGGAGGAGCCCGGCTCGGTGGATCCCGAGCTCGTCTCCGCGGCCACGGTGGTGCTGGCCGCCACCGGCGACGAGGACGATTACGAGCGGCTGCTCGCCGGGTTCCGCTCTGCAGAGACGCCGCAGGATCAGCTCCGCCACCTCTACGCGCTCGCCGAGTTCGACGAAGCCGCACTCGTGATGCGCACCTGCGAACTGGCGATGAGCGGCGAGGTGAAGACGCAGAACGCGCCGTTCCTCCTGCGCACGTGCATCGCCAACCGTCGCCACGGCGCGCTGGCCTGGAAGTTCGTCCGCGAGCATTGGGACGAGGCCAACGAGAAGTTTCCGACGAACACGATCGTGCGAATGATCGACTCGGTGAAGCTCCTCAACACCGCGGAGTCGGTCGCCGACGTGCAGGCGTTCTTCGCCGAGCACCCGATCGATCAAGCTGCCAAGACGCTCGAGCAGGTGCTCGAGCGTCAGCGAGTCAACGCCCTCCTCCGCGAACGCGAGCAGGAGCGCTTCGCGGCATCACTCTGACGGCATCGCCTCATGGATCTGCTGGCACTGCTCGTGGTTGCCGGTGGGTCGGCGTCCATCGGGCTCGCAGCCGGGTTCGTCATAGGACGGCGGAGAGGGTGGCGGACGGCGATCGCATCGATCTCTTCCGATCATCTCGACGACGTCGAGGTCGGCGACGCCGGCGAGTCGGACTTTGTCGAGCACGAAGTGGAACGACCGGGGACGTTGGCTCGCGGCGTCGTCGACTCGCTCATCACCGAGTCGATCAAGCGGGTCGGCAAGCTGATCCAGTCGACTGCCGCTGGTGACGTGCAGATGGCGTCCGACGGAACGATCACGCTGATGTTCTCCGACATCGAGGACTCGTCGACGCTGAACATCCAGCTCGGCGACGAGGAATGGGCCCGCGTGATCCACGTCCACGACGAGCTCGTGCGTCGCATCGTGCGGCGCAATCGAGGGCGGGTGATCAAGACCCTTGGCGACGGGTTCATGGCGGCGTTCAGCGACACGGAGCGGGCGGTGGTGTGCGGCCTGCAGCTCCAGGACGAGCTCTCGGCGAACGAGGACATCGGCCACGAGCTGGGGCTGCGGATCGGGGTCCACACCGGCCCTGCGGTGAGTCGCGACGGTGACCTGTTCGGCGAGAACGTAGTCATCGCTGCTCGCGTCGGGGGCGCGGCGAGAGCGGGCGACGTGCTCGTGAGTGACGTCGTCCGCGAGCGACTCGACGAGTCCGAGGCGGTCGTGTTCGACACCCGCCGCCGGGTGCGTCTGAAGGGCATTCCGGGGCGGCATCTCGTCCACGTCGCCACGGTCGCCGCATCGCTCCCCGAGTGACCCTCAACAGTCGCTGATCGCGCAGCGCAGAGCGCCCGGGGTCATCGCCGCCAGGCGCCTGGAGAGAGCGTCGTCGCTCCCCGCGACCAGGCGATCGTCGACGACCTCGTATCGCCCCTGGCGATTGACGAGGGCGAAGTACGGGAATTCCTCGCCGTCGCCGGCGATCAGGAAGTAGATCCCCGCCTGCCCAGCCTCGAGCGGCGCGACGCCGTTCACCTCGATCGGCGTGCCGTCGAGCAGTGACGCCTCCTGCTCGATCACGATCTCGGAGGCGACGTCACCGGCCAGCACCTCGTCGACTCGCACCGATGCGAGCTGGGTGCGGATACCGGCACCCGCATCGGACGGATCGGAGATGGCCCGTCCTGCCTCGACCTGCTCCACGACACCCGCGACGACTGCGTCGCTCGCCCGGAGCAAGCCGTCCAGCGACGAGAAGGTCGGCTCATCGGCGGCGACCGTGACGATGGTGGCGTCGCGCTCCGGCGACGGGTCGTCACCGCTGATGAGGAGCGCGACGACGAGAGCGGCCACGGCGAGCGGGAGGAGCAGCAACCCGACTCGAGCGATCCGACGCAGCCTCGGGGTCACTCGCGCACCGGCGGATCGAAGGGCAGCAGGTACGCCGAGGCCGGGGACCATCGGGACAGTGCGGCGAGATCGACGGCCGGATCGACCATCCGTTGGCGAGGGCGGCCATTGACGGAAACCCACGAGTCGGCGCGCACCTGCACCTCGATGCCACGCCGGTGGTAGTAGCCGGCGACGAGGTGAGCAGCGTCGAGCAGGAGGTCGGGTCGCGACGCCGCCTGCTTCTTCTGCCAGCTCGTGAGCACGAGAGCGGGATCGACTCGCCAGGTGTTGCCGCTGTGCGCGTCCGTCACGTCGAACATCAGCCAGCCGGTCTTGTCGTTGAGCATCACCCGGTACGAGCCGTAGTAACCCTCCTCCGTCCAGCGCACGTCGCCAGCGATGAGGACGTGGCGGGCGGGGATGAACAGTTGCACCACGACCCAGCCGGCGATCGCCGCCGCGAGCATTGTGCGCCGGCGACTCCCGGGGTGACTCACCGGCACCGGTGCGATCGACGCGTCGACGTCAGGCAGCGGCGGTCGTCGCGACCGGAACCGGTGAATCAAGCGCAGTGGCCAGTCGGGCGAGAAGAAAATGGGGGTGCTGGCGATCATCACCCACGGGAAGATCCCGATCTGGAACATCGTCGTGGCCAGGTGGAAGACGATGACGGCGACGTACGCGAGCGGACGGCTGCGCCGCCACAGCAGCAACCACACGATCGTGAGATCGAACGCAGCGCCCGCCCAGCTGGCGAGGTGGGCGACCGCCGGTTCGTCGAGGAACTGTCCGACGACGGGGAGGGACGTGCGATCGGCGAGCCAGACGCGCAATGGCTGGGCGTCGAGCAGCCAGTCGCGGTTGAGTTTGGCGACGCCGGCGAAGAGATACACGACAGCGAGCTGGAAGCGGAGCAGCCACACGACGAGCGACGGCACCGTGGTCGCTCGCTGCACCCGCCCCGCCCGGGCGTCCAATGACCACATCGTGCTCACCGGGAGAGTCGCGACGAGAAGCGACGCCATCGTGATGTAGACGTAGTGGTTGAGGTACAGCGCCGCGTCGATCAGCTCGCAGTAGGAGAAGACGACGGCGAACGTGAGGGCGGCGATCCGGGTCCGATACCCGATCGCGATCGCGACACCGCACATCACCATCGTCCCGACTGCGGCGTACATCAACGGCGCCGGCAACGGTCGCACCCAGTCGAACCCGCGGTAGGTGAGGTGGTGCGCCGGGGCGAGGTACAGCGACTCGATCCACCCTTTCTGCCAGAAGCGGACCGAGCTGTACGCGACGACGAGACCGAACGCGATGCGGGCGAACGCGGTGGACGCGGCTGATACCGGAACAGCGGCGCGGGTCAGCAGGCTCGGCCACAGGCCGGGCGCGTCGTCCCGCGAAGGAGTCTCAGCCTCCGCCGTCGCCGTCTGCATCGGAGAAAAGTACGGTGACGCCGAGGCGGGAGACGACTTCCGTGGCGACGGTGCGCTGCACGTCAGTGGCCGCCGCCGCGCCGGCAGTGACATCGTCGTGTTCGTAGGCGGCGACCGCTGTCTCGAGCTCACCGGCGAGCCGTTCGATGAGATCGTCGCCGAGCAACGGTGCGAGGCCCTCGACCTGCTCGCCGGACCCCGTGTACAAGCGCTGCTCGCCACGGAGGCGGGCGGCCTGGACCGGTGCCGGTGCCGCTTCCGCCGAGTCTCGCATCGATTCGAGCGTGCCGAGTGTGTCGTTGACGAGCATGTCGATCTGCTCCTCGACGTCTCCTCCGGAGTCACCTGCGAGCGTCTCGGAGTACGGCGCGCCGCCGTCGTACGATTCCGTCCACGAACTGAGGACGACGTCGACCTCACTCGCCGCGACCGCGGCAACGCCGTCGAGATACTCGCAGCGGACGGCAGGGTCGACCCCGGCGAGCTCGGGCGGTGACGAGGCGACCCACGCGATAGCGCCGAATCCTCGATTGTCGGCCCCGATGCTGCGCCCGAGATACTCCTCGGACAGCTCTCCCGGTTTAGCTCCTTGCAGGAGCTCGGCGATCTCGTCCTCGTGGATCGGCCAGTCGACGAGACCCGTCGACCGGCGTTCCATCACCGGACCGATCCACACCGCCTCCGACTCGTACCATGCCGCGGTCGCCGCATCCACCGCATCGAGGACCCGATCGAACTCCGGCCGGTTGGGAGCCTCACACGCCGATGTCACCGCCGCGTCGAGCTCGTCGGCGGCATCCTTCAGCGTGCCGAAGGCAGGCACGGCGATCTCGCTCGCCACGCCAGCCATCACGTCGCTCCGCGATGGCGAGTCGTCCCCGCACGCGCTGAGCACGAGGGCCGTGCAGGCGGCTGCCGCAACCCACCTCATAGCGCCTCCAGGAACGCGATCAGCTCCTCGCGCTCGGTGCGATCGGCATCGCGGAACGCTTCCATCGCACTTGCTCCTTCGTTGCCGTGCCACAGGATCGCCTCCTCGAACGTTCGCGCCCGCCCGTCGTGGAGCAGGAACCGCGACCCGTTGATCTCATCGACGAGCCCGAGCCCCCAGAGTGGCGGTGTCCGCCACTCCCGTTCCGCAGCCTCGAAGTCGACGCGGCTGTCCGTGAGACCGGGCCCCATGTCGTGCAGCAGCAGGTCGGTGTACGGGTGGAACGTCTGGTTGGCCAGTGCCGGGATCTCGGAGTCCCCGCTCTCCAGCGTGGGGAGATGGCACGACGAGCAGCCGAACTCCTCGAAACGTTCTGCTCCTGCGGCGACGTCGTCGTTGTCGGTGCCGCGCATCGCCGGCACGGCAAGCGTGCGGTTGTAGAACGTCACGTGCCCGAGGCGCTCGTCGGTGAGCTCGACGTCGGCGTCGGTGGTGCCGCTCGTGGCGCTGGCGCACTCGTTCTGCCCGACGGGGCAGTTCTCGCGAGGGTGGATCGACGACGTGATGCCGATGTCGCCGTGAAAGGCGCCGGTCACCTGGGCGTCGATGCTCGCCACGTTGGCCTTCCAGCCGAACCGACCGAGCTCGGTGGCGCCTGTCGCCGGGTCGGGCACGTGATTCGTCCGTCCGGAGATGGTGTCGCCGTCGGCGTCGTCGGGGTCGGTCAGCGCTTCGATCGACGCCGCCGGGACCGCCTCGAGCAATCCGCTGCCGATGACCTGCGGCGCCAAGCGCGCCGAGATGAGCACGTCGTCGGGCAGGTCGCCGAACGCGGCGTCCTCGATGCGATACCGCGGCTCGCGCAGCGTGTACGGCGAACCGTCGCCGTAACGGCCGTGGATGTCGTGGTACTGGACGTCGACCGTTGCCTCGGCAGCTACTCCGTCGAGTGCGCGGTCCTGGATCTGGTCGCCGTAGTGCGGCACGTCGCGCGGCCCGCCGTCGGCGTCCTCGCCAGGGAGCGAGATGCGCAGCAGCAGCCCGAGCTCGTGCTCCGGCGTGGCCGGATCGGGCGGCGCGCCGCGGCCATCGAAGGGGTGGCACGACGAGCACGCCTGGGCGTTGAACGTCGGTCCCAGCCCATCGCGCGCGTCGGCGGAGGCGGGAGCCTGTACCCAGTTCTGGTTGAAGAAGCTGTCACCGACCTCGAACGATCGACGCTCTTCGTTCGTCAGGTTCGGCGCCGGCTGCGAGAACGCGTTGCGCGTGACACCGCCCGCTCGCGTCGTCTCCCCGCCGAGATCGGTGGGAGGTGATGCGCGTTCGTCCCCGCCGCACGCTGCGAGGAGCGCCACACCTGCGACGACGGCGGGGACGAGACGGTGCATCCGAGCCGATCAGACCTCGGTGCTGACCGTGATGTCGAGAGTCTTCGCCGCGGCGACGATCGTGTCCGCCTGCGTCTCCAGCGCCTCGATCGCGGTCAGGATGCTGGCTCGCCCGGGATCGTCGTCGGGGACACCGTCGGCGAGGTGGCTGTCGAACGGGGCGGGGATCGCCTCTACAGCAGCCATCGTTGTATCGACCTCCCCGCGAAGCCGGTCGGTGAGGTCCTCGTCGGCGTCGGCGAACAGGTCGAACAGACCCGGCCCCTCGTCGGCTCCCGGGTACTCGCCCGTCAGCACACGCTGGATACCCGTGGCGTTGCCCACCACGTCGGCGGTCGTGTTGTCGGAGAAGCACGAGTGCTCGTCCTCCTGCGACCGGTTCGTATAGGCGACCGTCATCCGCTCTCCCGCCAGTTCGCCCTTGCTGAGGGCGCCGATGCCGGTGATCATGTCGGTCAATGCCTCGGCGGGATCGAGGGCGACGAAGTCGGCCCGGTAGTTGTCGGTGTCGGGCGCCCAGGCGTCGACCAGCCCGCCGAGGTGCTCGATGAGCAGATCGCTGACGACGGTCAGGTACTGCGCCCGCCGATCGGCATTCTCACTCGACGTGTAGTCGGTGACCGGCCGCTGTCCCGGACCGTCGTCGCTGAGGTCCTGCCCCCACAGCAGGAACTCGATCGCGTGCCAGCCTGTGGAGATGTTCGCTTCCCCGCCCTGCTCGTTGAGCGACGTGACGGTCGCCGCGTCGATCGTCGGATAGTCGTCCGGGTCGTTGACGATGCCCGCGGTGTCATCACCCTCCACGTAGTCGATGTATGCCTCATCGAGTGGCCAGGCGTTGATCAGACCCTCCGGACCTGTCTCGGCGTCGTCGATCGGGCCGCCGTAGAAGCGGAAGGCCTCCGTCGGTCCGTAGTCGACGCGAGCCGCGAGCCAGGCGTCCTTCGCCGCCTGCAGGGTGGCATCGGTCGGATCCGCGACGAAGGCGTCGACCGCCGTGTCGAGCTCCTTTGCCGAGGCCAGGCTCGCCGCGTACGAACCGTGCACGCCGTCGGCGTAGTGCTCGATGACATCGGCTTGCAGATCCTCGGACGAGCCGTCGTCACCGCAGGCAGCGAGGGTGACCATTCCGGCGACAAGCACGGTCGTCGACGCACGTAACAAGGATGATCTACCCAGCATGACGAGTGATCATAAGTGAGCCTAACGATTCGCGCCAACGTGCCCCGCCGGCCAACAGGTCGATCGGGTCGAGCGGGTCTGTACGCGTCGCGCGATGCGGCGAGTACCCTGATTCGGCGCCCTTCGAGGGCGCAGGTCGGAAAGGACACCACATGGCATTGAGCGACTGGTCGGCGAAGGTGAAGCGGCCACTCCGCCGCGGCCCGGAAGCGACGACGCCGCCGAACGGACGCACCTCCGACGCGAGTGAGGGCGACCTGCTCGCCCGTCTCGAGGCTGCCGAAGCGAGGCTGGAGAAGCTCGAGCAGTGGTCGAACGCCTACGACAACACGCTCGTCACGGCTCGCTACCTGCTCGGTACGCAGCCCCCTTCCAACCGCGGGTTCGGAGCCGGACAGCGCAACAAGCTGCTCGTCGAGACCGCCGAGCTGGTCGGCGACACGATCGATCTGAAGCCGATCATGCGCCAGACGTACCAGTCGCTGTTCGACCTCGAGACGCGCTCGCTCGGCCGCATCGCCGGATCCGTCTCGAACGTGATGGGCAAGCTGCTCACCACACCGCTGCTTCCCGCCCCGGACGGCCCGATCCTCGAGATCGGCACGCTGTTCGGCAACTTCGGCGCCGGTCTTCACCGCCAGTACCGCCGGCTCGGCTATCACCGCAAGATCGTGGTGGTCGACCCGCTCGAGGGTGTGCAGATCCAGCCGCACACGTCGATGAAGGGCGAGCTGAGCGGTTCCCCCGTCATCCGCGAGGTGGTCGAGCACAACTTCCATCTGGCCGGATTGCCACCCGAGGACTACACGATCGTGCAGGGCTATTCCACCGACCCCGCCGTGCAGGCGGAGGTGGGCGCGCAGAAGTACGCCGTGATCGTCATCGACGGCGACCACTCGGAAGAGGGTGTCTACAAGGATCTCGAGTGGGTGGAGACGATCGCTCTCGACGGCGCCGTGATCGTGCTCGACGACTATGGCGACGGCAAGTGGAAAGGCGTCGAGCGGGCCGTCAAGCGGTATCTCGACACCGACACACGGATGCGCCTCCTCGGCCGTGTGGCCACCTCCGGTTACGTGCGGTTCGGCAACGACCCCGTCTGACCGGGTTCCGCTCCGTCAGGACTGCAACACACGCAGCGCACCGGTGGCCACTGCTTCGGCGATGACCTCCTCGGCGATCGGCCACACACCGGGCAGCCCGTCGGCAATCGGTGAGTTCACGGCGATCACGCGAGCAGCGTCGATGTCGTGGTCACGCCAGCTGCGCCCGTCGTGGGCGGCATTGAGCAGCAGCGGCTGGAGGCGATCGATGGCGTAGGCGAAGCGCGCCGTCGGTGTCACGCAGTCCTCGTACTCGTCCCACAGGGCGCGAAACTCGTCGGCTTGGTCGTCTGGAAGGAGATTGAAGATGCGCTCGGCGGCCGCCGTCTCGAGATCCGCCTTCCGAGCGAGCGCCTCGGTGTCGTAGATGTAGGTGTCGTCCGCGTCGATCTCGACGATGTCGTGCACGAGCAGGATCCTGATCGCCCGGGCGACGTCGACGTCGGGTGAAGCGTGCTCGGCGAGGACCGCCGCAAACATCGCCAGGTGCCAGGAGTGCTCCGCTGAGTTCTCCCGCCGGTTCTCGAGGGTCGTGACGCTGCGGCGCAGGATTGCCTTCAGCTCGTCGATCTCGAGGAGGAAACGAACCTGCTGACCGATTCGGGGCGCGCTCTCGGCGAAGATGGCAACGATCCGATCGGTATCGAGGGTCACCTCGTCACGCTACTGGGGGCAACGGTGAACTACCTGGGACGGTACCGGAACCCTGCCCTCAACGCCGGCTACGAACGGCGAGGCAAGCCTCCGTGGCGCCTGAACGGCCGCCGGAGGCAGCATCACGGAGGAGCTTGCTCCACGCAGGAGCGAGCGAAGCGAGCGACGGAGTGGAGCTGAGGGGAATCGAACCCCTGGCCTCAACAGTGCGATTGTTGCGCTCTACCAACTGAGCTACAGCCCCGTGCGAGTTGCACGCGCACACCACTTTACCGGGAGCGCCTGACCCCGCGGGGGACTCGTCAGGCGACGTCGAGCCAGCGATCGCGGGCCCGCGGCTCGCGAGTCCACGTCCGGTCGTACCCGTCGCGCTGGCGCGTCTGACCGAGCAGATAGAGGTAGCCGGCGAGGGCGAGGAAGGCGAGGGCGAAGACATACATCGCCGCAGCTGCCTCCGTGACGACGGCCAGGTAGAGCGAGCAACCCGTCGAGAGCACCAAGAGGAAGAGCACGTTCGCCCGGCGCCGCTTGTGGGCGTCACGCGCCGAGAGCTCACGGCGCTCGGCCGGGCCGTGGGTGCGGCTGCGCAGCCGCGCTTCGTGCATCCGTGGAGTGGCGGGATGGCCCATACGGCCGGGCTGACCACCCTGCCGCACCGAGGTGTGCGTGTGCGCCCGCTGGCCACGGAAGGCGCGACTGTCGACGGGTCGGCCGGCGGCAGCGGGACGCTCGAGGGGCGAGCCCACCAAACCGCGACCGATGGTGCGCATCTGCACCGATCGGGCGGGCATCGCCTTCTGCAGCGACGACAGTTGATCACGGAAGTCCGAGACGGAGTTGTTCGGTCGATTCTCGATCCGGGAGCGGAGAAGGGGGGGAATGAGGACCGCTGCCCAGGCTGCCGCGACAAGCAGCAGGACGAGTTTGGCCATGGTGTTTGCCTCGTTGGGGTTGTGTGGTCAACCGGTCACGGTCGTCAAGTGGATGGGAGTTCGAGGGGCGACACCCAGGGCATTTCCGGCAGTCACCTTCTCGTTACTTCTTTACGATTCTACGACATTTGTGTTCGTCGCGGCAACGTTAGCCGTGCCGTCGGGCACATCGGTGGCACTTCGCCGATACGTTCCTGATCTGCCACCCGTCTTCTCCCAGAGGGTCAACTCGCCGATCACCATGCCCCGATCGGCCGACTTGCACATGTCGTAGATCGTGAGCGCCGCCATCGACGCGGCGTGGAGCGCCTCCATCTCGACGCCGGTGCGATCGACGGTGTCGACGTACACCTCGATGCCGACATAGTCGTCGCCGATCTCGAAGTTGATCGACACCGCCCCGACCAGCAGCGGGTGACACAACGGGATCATGTCGGACGTGCGCTTGGCGGCCTGGATGCCGGCGACGCGAGCGACGGCGAGCACGTCGCCCTTCTTGACCTCGCGGTTGGCGATGGCCACCGTGGTCTCGGGCTTCATGAACACTTTGCACCGGGCGACCGCCCGCCGGTGGGAGGGTTCCTTGGGCGTGACGTCGACCATGCGCGCCCGGCCGAGCGGGTCGAGATGCGTGAAGGCGGTGTCGCTCATGTGGCCGACCAGCCTAGTTCCAACCCGTCGACGGATCAGGCCGCGACGGGATCGTCAGCCGCCGATCTGGCTCATCGAACGTGACGGGCGGATGAAGTTCACCTGGTTGATGCGGTGCCCGGCCCATTTGCCGGCGACGGCCCGCTCGACGATCACCGCCAGGTCGTCGTCGGACGCACCCCGGCGAATCGCGGCGCGCAGATCGGATTCGTCGGTGGCGAAGAGACAGGTGCGGAACTGGCCGTCGGCGGTGAGTCGCACTCGGTCGCAATCGCCGCAGAACGGCCGCGTGACGGTGGGGATCACGCCGACGGTGCCGCCGCCGTCGAGGTAGCGCCAGCGGTCGGCGGGCGCCGCGCCGCGTGCCGGCAGCTGTTCGAGCGGGTAGATCGCGGAGATGGCGTCGACGATCTCGTCCTGGCTCACGACAGACGAGTTCGCCCAGTGACCACTGGCGTCGAGTGGCATGAACTCGATGAACCGCACCTCGACGCGCCGCTCGCGGCCGAAGCTGGCGAGGGCGACGATCTCGTCGTCGTTGACCCCGCGCTCGACGACGGCGTTGATCTTGACGGGTTCGAATCCCGCATCGATCGCCGCATCGATGCCGTCGAGCACCTGGGGCAGGTTGTCCCGCCGCGTCATCCGCACGAACTTGTCGCGATCGAGCGTGTCGAGGCTGATGTTGACCCGCCGCAACCCGGCCTCCCGCAACGACTCGGCCAGAAGGCGCAACGTGGCGCCATTGGTGGTCATCGCCACGTCGACGCCGAGCGCGGAGAGCATCCGCACGAGGCGATGGAGATGGGCACGCACGGTGGGCTCTCCCCCGGTGAGCCGGATGCCGGTGACGCCGTACCGCTCGACGAACAGGCGGGCGATGCGCTCCATCTCCTCGTACGTGAGCACCTCGTCGCGCGGCAGCCACGTCATGCCTTCCTCGGGCATGCAGTACGTGCAGCGGAAGTTGCACCGGTCGGTGACCGAGATGCGCAGGTCGCGGATGGTGCGACCGAACGAATCGGTGAGGTCGGCGGCCATTCCTTCAGGATACGCCGCCAGCGGCTGGTTGGCCGTACCGAGTTTCACGAAAGAACGGACCCGCTGATGGCGGGTTCACACATCTCACCGCTCACAGCAAGAGGACGAGGACATCTCCACCGGCGGGCACACCGTCGCCGTCGGGCACGACGGCGATCGCGTCAGCGAGGGCCGTGGCGGCGAGTTGGTGGCTGCCCTGCGCACCGACGCTGGTGACGTGGTACCGGCCATCGTCGCCGAAGAGGCCGGTGACACGCATCAGATGGATCTTGCCGTCGGCGCGACGGGCGAGGTCGCCGTCGGCGACGGCGTTGACGCTGGTTCGGTCGAGCCGGCGATGACCCATCATCTTGCGCAGTGCCGGTCGGGCGATGAGCTCGAAGCTGACCAACGAGCTGACCGGATTGCCGGGCAGGCCGAAGATCGGGGTGCCGTCGAGCAGACCGAAAGCGAACGGCTTGGCGGGTTTGATCGCGATCTGCATCCAGTCCATGTCGGCGATGCGGCCGAGCACGGCCTTGACGACGTCGTACTCGCCCATGCTGACACCGCCGCTGGTGACGATCGCGTCGCACTCGGCGGCGGCCCGGCGCAACACCGACTCCAGCTTCGCCTCGTCGTCGGCGACAACTCCCAGATCGACCACCTCGCACCCGGCATCGGTGAGGGCGCTCACGAGCATCGACAAGTTGCTCTCCCGGATCTGCCCCAGGTCGAGCGGCGACCCGTCCGCAACCAACTCGTCACCCGTGGACATCACTGCAACACGCGCCGCCGGGTACACGTCGACCTGGCGGGCGTTGACGCTGGCCAGCAGACCGATGACCGCCGGCGTCACCACCGTGCCGGCGGTGAGCACCGTGTCACCGGCGCGCACGTCGCTGCCGGCCGGGCGCACGGCTGCCCCGGCGGAGACCGACGCCGTGAGCCGGACACGATCGCCGTCGAGCCGCTCGGACTGCTCCACCATGACGATGGCGTCGGCGCCCGGGGGCACCGGTGCGCCGGTCATGATGCGGATCGCCTCGCCTCCACCGACCTCATGGGTCGGCGCCGCACCTGCTGCAATTTCTCCGACGACCCTCAGCTCGGCGACGGGATCCGCCATGTCGGCCGCACGCACTGCGTATCCGTCGACGGCGCTGTTGTCGAAGGGTGGGACGTCCTCCGGTGCGACGACATCGGTCGCCAGGACCCGCCCCGCCGCCTCACCGAAGGCCACCGAGCGGGGCTCCAGCGCTGACATCCTCGACAGCACGGATTGCTGCGCCTCGTGCAGTTCGATCACGTCTGCACGGTACCGCGAGAGGTGTTGAGCGGCAGACTGAGAGGGTGAAGCCGAAGTACCCCGCCATCTCGTCGGACGGCTGCTCCGCTGAATGGGAGACATGGGACGGGGCCCACAGGGAGACGCTCACGGTGCGCTGGGACAACGAGGCGTGGACCGCCGCCGGTCAGGTCGGTCGGGAACGGGTCGAGTACGTGTTGCGCATCTCCCCGACGTGGAATGTTCGTCAGTTCATGCTGTTCCGCGACCTCGAGGAGCCTGATCTGTGGCTGGCGACCGACGGGCGGACGCGGTGGGGCGAGATGAACGGGGCCCACCGGACCGAGCTCGACGGGTGCGTCGATCTCGATCTCACCTGTAGCCCGTTTCCTCACACGTTGCCGATCAGGCGCCTTCCGCTCGAGCCGGGCGAGGCGGCCGAGCTACCGGCGGTGAGAGTCGACGTGGAGACACTGGCGGTGGTGTCTCACCGGATGCGCTATTCGCGTCTCGGCTCGCATCGCTGGCGCATCGAGCAGCTGGGGATGGCCGTTCCGGCGGCCGATCCGGTGGAGCTCGACGTCGACGAGCACGGCGTGCCCGTCGACTGGGAAGGCGAGTTCCGCCGGGTGCGCTGAGCACGACGAGCGACTTGCTCGCGAGTCGAAGCTGCCCGAGGTGTCCAAGCCCACGAGCTGGGTGAGCCGCCAAAGCGCAAGCGGAGGCGGCGAGCTCGGCAGGCGAGACGAGCGACTTGCTCGCGAGTCGAGCTCCGCTCAGACGGCAGCGTTGAGCCCGTCGAGGAAGGTGCGCAGTTCCGGTCCCATCGCCGGGTCGTCGAGCATGCGCTCGATGGCGGCAGTGAGGAAGCCGAGCGGATTGCCGGTGTCGTGACGGGCGACATGGCTCAAGACGCCATGGAACGGAGCTCGCGCCGCCTGGGCACGGAGCGCGTCGGTGAGCTGCAACTCACCGCCTGCTCCAGGGCGGAGCGCCTCGATCTCGTCGAACACGTCGGGCGTGAGCACGTACCGACCGATGATGATGAGGTTGCTCGGCGCCTCGTCGACGGGTGGCTTCTCGACGAGATCCTTCACCGGCACCACCCCGTCGCCGTTCATCGGGCCGGCCGGGGTGATCACGCCGTACCGGCTGACCTCGTCGTCGGGCACCTCCTTGAGGGCGACGACACTGCCGCCGGTGCTCGAACAGACGCCGTTCATCTGGGCGAGCAACGACGAGTCGCCCATCAGCTCGTCGGGGAGCAGCACGGCGAACGACTCATCGCCGACCGCCTGTCGGGCGCACCCCACCGTGTGCCCGAGGCCGCGCGGTTCGTCCTGATAGACGATGCTGACGCGCCAGTCGGACCCGATGCTCTGCACCCGCTCGGCGAGTGCTGTGCGGCCGGTGGCGACGAGTTTCTCGATCACCTCCGGCGATGGCTCGAAGTACGTCTCGATCGCCGGCTTGGTGCGGCTGCTCACCACGACGATGTGGTCGATGCCCGCGCCGAGGGCCTCGTCGATGACGATCTGCAAGGTGGGGGTGTCGCCGATCGGGAACAGTTCCTTCGGCACCGCCTTCGTGGTGGGCAGGAATCGTGTGCCCATGCCTGCGGCTGGAATCACTGCGCTTCGTACCTGCATGAAGGGGACGATAGCCTTCCCTCTGCGATGCCGACCTACGTCTACAAGTTCGTCGACAGTGGCGAAACGATCGAAGTGCAGCAGGCGTTCACCGACGAAGCGCTCACCGAGGCGCGCCACCCCGAAACGGGCGAGGTGCTGCCTGTGAAGAAGGTGTTCACCCCCGTCGGCATCACGTTCAAAGGCGGTGGCTTCTACAAGACCGACAACCGCGGGTCGTCCAAAGCGAAGGCCGCGGCGAGCACCGGCGGCTCCTCTGAGTCGAGCTCGAGCGACTCGTCAAGCAGTTCGAGCGACTCGAAGAGCAGCTCCAGCGACTCGTCGAGCAGCTCGTCGACAGATTCGTCGAAAGCCTCGTCCGGCTCCGGCCCCACGTCGCCGTCCAGCTCGTCGGGCTCCTCCAGCAGCGAGTGAGATCGCCGTGACGCTTCGGTCGCACCCCTGGAACACCGACTTCGAGTGGGCGGACCGCACCGGTCCCTTCCGCCTTCTCGAGCCCGAACAGGTGAAGCAGTTCGACACCGACGGCTACTTCGTCATCGACGACCTCGTCGAGCCCGACCTGCTCGCGTCCGTGCGGCAAGAGGTCGACCACTTCGATCGAGAGGCCGACGCCTTCCTGCGCACACAGCAAGAGGGTCGCGTGTCGATCTCGGAGACCGGCGCGATCACCTTTTCCGAACACCTCGTCACCAAGTCGTCGCTGCTGCGCGCGCTGTCGGTGCACCCGGTGATCATCGACCTCTGCGCCGACCTCATCGGTCCCGATGTGAACCTCTACTGGGACCAAGGCGTCTACAAGCAGCCGGAGAAGCCGCGTCGGTTCCCGTGGCACCAGGACAACGGCTACACCTTCATCGAGCCACAGCAGTACCTCACCGTGTGGCTGGCGCTCACCGACGCAACAGTCGACAACGGATGCCCGTGGGTCGTACCCGGTCTGCACCGGCACGGCACGCTGCTGCACCGCTACGTCGATCCACTCGGCTGGGAGTGCCTCTCCGAACCCGAGGGTGCAGTCGCCGCTCCGGTACGAGCCGGCGGTGCCGTCGTGTTCTCATCGCTGACACCGCATCTCACCGGACCGAACACCACCGACGAGGCGCGCAAGGCGTACATCCTCCAGTACGCACCGATGGGTGCCGAGATCTTCCGTGGCGACCCGGCGGCAGGTCCACCGTCCAGGCGCGAGCCCGCCAGCGCGCCCGACCGCCAGTACCCGGTGCTGCGCGACGGTCGTCCCGTGTCACCCCCCGCAGGCTGAGCGCCCGCGGCCCGGCCGCTGACGGTTCGACCACCGGCCATTTGTCGGATCGTGCGCCGCTACCCTGCGGTCGCCGACTTCCCCTCGAGCTCCCCGGTCGAGGAGGTACAGCACCCGATGCGGCTGCTTCTGCCGGTACGTCTGCGACGCACCGCCGCCCGCCGCCCGTTCACGATCTGGATCGTCGCCACGGCGCTCACCATCGTCGCCGGCGCCTCCGTGCACGGCGCGCTCGCCGCCCTCGACGATCAGCGCAAATCGTGGGGCACGACGACCTCCGTGTGGGTTGCCGCTCGGGATCTGGCCGCCGGCGATCCGGTGGCCGGTGGCATCGAGCGTCACACCGTGCCCGCGGCGGTGGTGCCGCGCAACGCACTCGAGATCGACGGACACCCGTCCGCGGGCACGCTCGCCCGCCAGCAGATCGGCACCGGCGAGATCGTCACCGAGCTCGACGTGACCGCACCGGACGGGCGCGACACGTTGTCTCCCCACGGATGGGTCACGGTGGCGATCCGCGAGCCCATCCCCACCGGTGCCTCCGTCGGGCGGTCGGTCACGATCAGCGCCGACGGCGCTGTGCTGGCGCCCGAGGCGACGGTGGTGGGCCAGCGCGACGACGCCGTGCTCGTGGCGGTGCCGGCTGCCGACGGCCCCGCCGTCGCTGCGGCGGCGAGCGAGTCGTGCGCGGCGTTGCTCGTTCACGAGTGACGGCAGGTGAGAATGGGGACCAAGCGAGGGTCCGCCCTCCGACGTGAGCACCTCCTGTCGCATGCGCCCACGAACCCTGACCTCCGACCGATCGACGCTGTCACCCGCCGATCGGCGCGCCCTCCTCTCCGTCATCGTGCAGTTCTTCATCAACGGTGCAGTGACCGCTTCGTTCGTCTCCCGCTCGCCCGAGATCCGTGACCGGATCGGCGTGTCCGTGGGCCAGTTCGGCCTACTGATGACGTTCGCCGGGGTGTTCGGGGTGCTGTCCAGCATGTTCGCCGGGCGGATCGTCGAGCGATTGTCCACGCGACGTGTGCTCATCTTCGGTGGAACGGTTGCGGTGCTGGCGCTCCCCTTGATCGGGCTCGCCAGCACTGCGCTCGTGTACCTCGTCGCTGTCAGCGCGTTCATGTTCTGCGACGTCCTCATCGACATCTCGATGAACCTCCAAGGTTCGTGGATCAGCGCCCGCAGGCACGTGCCAGTGATGAATCGACTGCACGGCGTGTGGAGCGTCGGTGCCCTCGTCGGCGGGCTGGGCGCGGCCCAGGCGAGCGCCGCCGGCCTCTCCCTCGTCGCCCACCTGTCGATCGTCGGGATCGTCGCTGTCGGGTTGCTCGTGCTGGTCGTACGCGGCCTGCTCCCCGAGGACGAGGAGCGGCACGCCGACGCCGCCCCCGTCGATGCAGCCGCTATCGCCGGTCGCGCCCGGTTCGTACCATTGGCGATGCTCGTCCTCGCCGGCGTGACGGCGATCGTGATGGAGCAGGCCGGCGGAGATTGGGCGACGTTCCGGCTCACCGACGACTTCGGCGCATCCGACGCGACGGCGAGCCTGGCGTTCGTCGCATTCATGCTCGGCATGTCCATCGCCCGCATCGGCGGCGACTTCGCCCAGGTCGGCCTCGGCCGTGTAACCGTGCACCGCGTCTCGTTGGTATTGGCAACCGTCGGCGTCGCCGTCGCCTCGCTCGTTCCCAACCAGCGCATCGTGATGCTCGGCTTCGGGCTCACCGGACTCGGGGTGGCCACGTTCCTCCCCAAGCTCTACGACGATGCCGCCCGCATGCCGGGACGGCGCGGGGCCGGCCTGGGAGCGATGACGTCGGGGACGCAGATCGCCCGACTCGCCGTTCCGTCGCTGATCGGTGTTCTCGCGGGAACGGGACTGTCGGTTGGCAGCGCAATCGCCATCGTCGCCCTGCCGAGCGCGATCGTGTTCGCCGCGCTCACGGTGCGGGCGGCGTGACCGGCGTGACCGGGTGACCACGGCTCGCCGACGGATCACGCCGGCAGCGTTCAGCGCCAGCCCGTGGCGGCGATGACGAGCACAAGGAGGCCGAGACCCACGCGGTACACGACGAACGGCGTGAACGAATGTGTCCGCACCAGCCGCAACGTGCCCCACACAGCGATCCAGCCGAAGATCGCCGACGTGATGACTCCGACGATCATCGGCACGACGAGGTCATCGGGGATCCCCCCTTCAGTCGCCAGGCTGAGCATCTTGAAGAGCACGGCGCCGATCGTCACCGGCAGCATCATCAAGAAGCTGATCCGTGCCGCCGCGTCGCGGTTGAAGTGTTGGAAGCGCGACGCGGTGATCGTGATCCCCGAGCGCGACGTGCCCGGGTTGAGGGCGAGCGCCTGAGCGGCGCCGACGACCAGTGCGTCGCGGGTCGAGTAGCCCTCGATCTTACGGACGCCGGGCTGGCGGTCGGCCCAGCCGAGCAACAGCCCGAAGAAGATCAGCGAGCAGGCGATGATCGTCGGTGTTCCCAACTTGTCGTCGATCTGGTCCTCCAACACAGCGCCGACCAGCGCAGCTGGAATGGTGCTCAGCACGAGCAGCCAGGCCAGCTTTCCCTCCACGGTGGCCGGCCGCTCACGTCGTACGACGAGACGCGCACCTTCGCGGATGTAGACGACCAGATCGCGGCGGAAGTAGGCGACGGCGGCGATGATCGTGCCGATGTGGAGGGCGACGTCGAACGCTTTCTCGATTGACTCGTCGCCGAAGTCGTTCCAGCCGAACAGCCACGGCACGAGCAGGAGATGACCGCTCGACGAGATCGGCAGGAACTCGGTGAGGCCCTGCACGACGCCCAGCACGATGGCATGCAGAATCGGCACGGGGCACAGTTCTAGCGTGCGGCGCGGGTCAGGAACCCGACACGGTGACGTCGCGAATGACGAGCGTGACGCCGGCAGCCCTCATCGGCAGCCAGTCGACGTCGCCACCGATCTCCGCGATGTCGAGCAGCATCCGCTGCAACGGTGGAGGCGATGGTGAACTCGCGCACCGGCGCACCCAGGGCGCCGCCGGCGATGAGCAAACCCGACGCGCCGGTGGAGAAATCACCGCTGATCGGGTTGACGCCCGAGTGGAGGCCCTGGACGCTCTGGATGAGCACGCCGTTGTCGACCGAGGCAACGATCTCGTCCTGTGTGCGCGCACCCGGCACGAGAGAGAGGGCGAGCGCGCCGACGCCGGGCGTCGAGGCGAAGCCACCTCGAACGGCGTTGCCGGTCGAAACGGTGCCCGCTCGCCGCGCCGAGTAGCTGGAGTGGGTGAACTGCTTCAGCCGTCCGCCGTCGATCAGGACGTTGCGGCGAGCGGCGAGACCTTCACCGTCGACATCCGTGGCGGTGTACGCCTTCGGGTTGGTCGGGTCGTCGACGAGCGTCACGTGGTCTGCTGCCACCATCTCGCCCAACCGGTCGCGGAACAAGCTGCGACCCTTCACGACCGACTCACCGTTCAGCGTGGAAGCGACCACGGCGAGGAACTGAGCGGTCACGAACGGGTCGAGCACCACGGTGAAGCGACCGCTGGCGGGTTTCGTGGCGCCGAGCAGCCGGGTGGCGCGATCGGCGGCCTCGCCCGACGCCTTGTCGAGATCGAACTCGGACGGCGCCCTGCCGACGGAGAAGCCGAACCCGGACTGGGTCTCGTCGCCGTCGTCGGCGAGCGTCGACACGGAGACGTAGCACCCGTTCTCGCGTCCCGACTGGCGGATGCCGGTGGTGGTGGCAACCGCCACCTCGCCCCACGCATCGGCATAGTTCGAGTCGTCGATGCGGACGCGGCTGTCGGCGGCGAGCGTGAGCCGTTCGAGCTCGCTGGCGAGCTCGATCTTCCGCTCCGTCGACGTGTGCTCGAGCTCCTCGTTCCAGAACTCCTGGAGAGTGATCGGAACACCGTCGGGCTCGGCGAGTCCCGCCCACTCGTCGACAGTGCCGAACTGCACGTTGTCGCGTGCCTCGGCGAGCACCTCGGTGACGGCGTCGGCGTCGAGCGTCCCGGCATAGGCGAAGCCGGTGCGGCCGTCGGCGATCACGCGGATGCCGATCCCCTCCGACTGCGCGGATACGAAGTGCTCGACCTGGCCTTCGTAGATGCGGACGTCGGTGTCACCGCCGCGGGCCACGAACGCCTCGATCTGCTCGCCCGGTCGGGCCTCTTCGACAACCTGATCGGCGAGCGCCTGGAGCTCCTCGAGCCGTGCCTCCGCGTCGAGCATCGTCGCCTCACTCATGCTGCGGTCCCTCCGATGGTGAGGGCCTTCACGCGGAGCGTGGGCTGGCCGTCGCCCACGGGCACGCCCTGACCGTCCTTCCCGCACGTTCCTGGCGGGCCCATGGCAAAGTCGTTGCCGAGCATGTCGATGTCGCGCAACACCTGCGGACCATTGCCGATGAGGTTGCCTTCACGGAGCGGCTCGGTGATCTCACCGTTCTCGATCAGGTACGCCTCGGTCATGCCGAACACGAAATCGCCGGAGGCGGTGTTGACACTTCCCCCTCCGAGCTTGGCCACGTAGACCCCGCGCTCGGTGGACGCCACGATGTCGTCGGGCTCGTCGGGACCGTCGAGCACGAACGTGTTGGTCATCCGCACCATCGGCAGGTGGCGGTAGCTCTCCCGTCGACCGTTGCCGCTCGGCACTCGGCCCTCCTTGCGCGAGCGGAGGAAGTCCCACATGTAGTCGGTGAGCACACCGTCCTGGATGAGCACGTTGCGCTGTGTGGGGTGGCCTTCGTCGTCGAAGCCGAGCGTCCCCCACTCCCCCGCCATGGTGCCGTCGTCGACGAGCGTGACGAGCGGAGACGCCACCTGCTCGCCGACCTTGTTGCGGTACACGCTGGCACCCTTGGCGATGAGATCAGCCTCGAGGCCGTGCCCGCACGCCTCGTGGAAGAGCACGCCACCGGATCCGTGCTTGATGACGACGGGCATCGTGCCCGATGGAGCCGGGCGGGCGTGCAGCTTGGTGATCGCCAGCCGTGCCGCCTCTCGCGCCATCTCGTCGACGTCGACGGTGTCGAAGATCTCGAACCCGACGGTGTGGCCCATCGATTGGTAGCCGGTCTGCATGCCGGCGTCGCCGTCGGCGACCGCCGTGACCCGGAACAGGACCCGCACCTGCTCGTCGCCCGTGAGCACGCCGTCGGTGTTGGCCACCAGTACCCGCTTGCGGCTGTCGCCGTACCCGGCGGAGACCTGGACGATCTCGGCCCCCGCCGCCGCGAGCCGACTCGTTGGCCCGCTGCAGCAGCTCGATCTTCTTCGACTTGGCGATCTCGTCCGGATACTGACCGACGTCGCGCGGCCGGCGCGCGGATGCGGGTCAGGGCAATCGTGCGCGTGCCGCCGTCTCCGCGGGACGCAGCGGCGGCCGCGGCCTGGGCGGCGGCGAGCAAACCCGCCTCGCTGAGATCGGCGGTGTGGGCGAACCCGGTGGTGTCGCCCGACACGACCCGTATACCGGCGCCGCGATCGCGACCGCTCGTGACCTGCTCGACTCGACCGTCGTCGAGCCCTGCGGAGGTCGACCGTTTGTCCTCGGCATAGACCTCGGCGAACTCACCTCCCGTCGACGTGGCGGCGGCCAGTACTCGTTCCAGGACGTCGGTGTCGATCACGCCGCCCACGCTAGAGGCGAATCGACGCTGACGACTCCGGGATTCCTACGTGCACGTGTCTGTCATCCGAGCTCGCCGACCTGCGCCGGGGCTCGCCGCGCGGGAGGGTCGGCCAGGTAGCGTTGCCCCTCGTGAATTTGGCGACAGGGCTGCGGGGCGAGGCGACGATGATCGTCTCCGAGAGCGACACGGCGGCGGCGCTCGGTTCGGGCGTGGTGGAGGTCCTCGGCACGCCGCGGCTCGTCGCGCTGTGCGAGAAGGCTGCCTGTTCGGCGGTCGATCCCTACCTCAAGCCCGAGCTCACCACGGTGGGCATGCGGGTGCGCCTCGACCACCTCCAGCCGACCGCGGTCGGCTCGCGGGTGAGTGCCGAGGCCGTG
The DNA here is from genome assembly GCA_963830025.1 of uncultured Acidimicrobiia bacterium. Classification (GTDB taxonomy): domain Bacteria; phylum Actinomycetota; class Acidimicrobiia; order Acidimicrobiales; family Ilumatobacteraceae; genus CAWHLC01. Next base: position 373,533 of record CAWHLC010000010.1, on the reverse strand, counting down.
CTGGAGAAGATCGAGGGGCGTCGGTTGACGTTCACCGTTTCCGCATCCGATGAGCGAGGCCTCGTCGGCGCCGGCAAGGTGACGCGGGTGCTCGTCGACCGCGAGCGGTTCCTCAGCAAGTGCGCATGCTGACACGCGTCGGTCGGGCGGCGGTGCCCACGGTGATCGTGCTGGCGGCGGCGATCATTGCCGTCGGAGTTCATCGAAACGGTCACACGCTCGGCGACGATTTCGCTCTCTACCTGCGCCAGGCGTCGAGCATCTTCGAGGGCAACCCGTCCGAGGTCGTCGCCAACAACCGATTCTCGGTCCTCAATTCCCCCGCCGGGTTCAGCCCGATCGCCTACCCGTGGGGCTGGCCACTGCTGCTGTCTCCCTTCGTCCACCAGTGGGGATTGGACTACGACAAGCTCAAGCTCGTCGAGGTTGCCGTGTTTTGTGTGTCGCTCGTGCTGCTGCACGGCGTCGTTCGGCGGCGGACGAATCGGTGGATCGCCGCCGGGGTGATGGCCATGATCGGCCTCGCTCCCATCTACCTCGGGCACACCGACCAACTGCTCACCGAGTTTCCCCATCTCGCCGCGGTGCTCGTCGTGATGTGGTGGATCGACAGGATTGTCGTGCGCGCCGCCGACGCCGACCGGCCGTGGCTGACCGCCAGTACCCGCGATCTCGTCATCGTCGGCGTCCTCGCCGCCTTCGCCTTCAACGTGCGGCGGGAGGCGATCGTGTTCTTCGGCGTGTTCGCCGCCGCGCAGCTCGTCGACCTGGCCCGCTCGTCGTGGCCGCGGATCCGTGGCGCCGGCGTGCGACTCGACCTCTGGAAGCTGGCAACGCCGCACCTAGCGATGATCACCGGCATCGTGGTGATCCAGCTGGCCTTGCCGTCGATGCTCATTCCCGACAACGGCGGGGGAATGCGCTACGTCCCGGAGCGGATCGGCGACTCGTTCGCCGTGATCTCCAACCAGCTCGGTCTTGGCAAGCACGACGCGGTCGGGGTCGCACTCGTCGTCGCCGCCCTGATCGGCGCGTTCATCGCCTGCCAGCGCGATCCCGTGCGGAACGTGCCGCTGGCGGCGCTGATGGTGCTTTCGATGATCGCCGTCAGCACGCACTTCCGTCTCGTCGACCGCTACTACCTGCAAGTGACACCGTTCATCGTCTTCTACGCCGCCTACCTGCTGATGAGCGCGATCGACTTCGCTGACAGGTCACTGGCGTGAGCGTCGCACCGGGCAAGATCTCCACGGCTGTGGTCACCGGCGCGCTGGCGGTGATGGTGCCGGTGCACATCGCCGAGGTGAAGGACGATGTCGACCGGGCGCAGGAGTTCAACGACGCCGGCGCCGTGCAATGGGGTCCGGCACACCCCGGCTTCGTGCCCATCCTCGAGGCGGTGAAGAAGTACACACCGCCGGCCAGCGTGATCGCCTTCTTCCGCGCTCGAACGATGACGCTCTACACCGATCGGCTGGCACTGCAGCCGGGCACGATCGACACGCTTGCGCTGCGGTCCGACTACTACGCGATGCAGAAGAACTCCACATACTCGCAACCTCTCATCAGCGACTCCGACGCCACTGCCCGCGGCATGACAAAGGTGTGGGAGGACGGCCGGTGGGTGCTGTGGCGGTTCCCGGAGCCAATCTCCGACACACCGGGGCCGTGAGAGGCGAGGCAAGTAGCCTTGGCGTGATGGCCGATACCGACCTCGACGTCAGCGTCGTGCTGCCCGTCTACAACGAACGTGGGCACCTGCGCACCGAGATCGACCGCATCCGCGCCGCCCTCGACGCGTCGCCGTACACGTACGAGATCATCGTCGTCGACGACGGCTCCGACGACGGCTCCGAGACCGATCTGCCCCTCATCGACGACATCCGCCTGATCCGCCACAGCGTCAATCGCGGCTCGGGCGCGGCACGGCGAACCGGCACCACCGCCGCCCAGGGTCGCGCCGTCGTCTGGACCGACGTCGACATGACGTATCCGAACGACGAGATCCCGGCGCTCGTCAAGATGCTCGACGGCTGCGACCACGTCGTCGGTGCTCGGCGCACCGAGGAAGGCACGCACCGCTTGTTCCGCGTGCCCGCGAAGTGGTTCATCCGCAAGTTCGCCAGCTACCTCACCGAGACCGACATCCCCGACCTCAACTCGGGCCTGCGCGTCTTCCGCCGCGACGTCGCGATGCAATACGTCCACCAGCTCCCAGCGGGCTTCTCCTGCGTCACGACGCTCACGATGAGCTTCCTCTCCAACGGATATTCGGTGAAGTACACGCCCATCGACTACTTCCCTCGCGCCGGGAGCTCGAAGTTCCACTGGTGGCGCGACACGAAGCGGTACGTGCTGCAGGTGGTGCGGATGGCGCTGTCGTACAACCCGCTCAAGGTGTTCCTGCCGATCGGGCTGATGTTGCTCGCAGTGGGGCTGGCGAAGCTCGTCTACGACTGGATCGACAAGGACTTCCGCCTCGCGGCCAACACACTGCTGATCCTGTTCTCCGCACTGAACGCGATCACGATCGGGCTGCTCGCCGATCTCGTCGTGCGCGCCACGAAACCGCGAGAACAGGTGCCGCCGGCATGAGTCCGGCGAGTGCACCCCCCGACTCCGCGGCCGAGCAGGTCGTCACCGGCAACACGTACGACAAGTACGGCTCGACCAACCCGATCGAGCAGAAGATGATGGCGGGCTTCCTTCGCTCGCTCGACGGCATGCTCGACGGGCTCGCTCCGACTCGCATCCTCGAGGTCGGAGTCGGCGAAGGCGAGATCAGCGAGCGCTTGCGCCAGCGGTTCCCGACGGCCGAGCTCGCCGGACTCGACCTGCCCGATCTGGATCTCTCCGCCGAGTGGCACCAGCGGGGCGTGGCGGCGATCTTCGCCGACGCCACAGCGCTCCCGTTCGCCGACGACACGTTCGACCTCGTGCTCGCCATCGAGGTGCTCGAGCATGTCCCCCGTCCCGAACGGGCCCTCGCCGAGATCGCCCGTGTGAGCACCGGACCGCTGATCGCCTCGGTGCCGTTCGAGCCGATCTGGCGAATCGGCAACATGGCTCGCCGCCGCTACCTACGCGACTTCGGCAACACGCCCGGCCACGTCAACCATTGGACGCGCTGGGGCTTCAAGAGGTTCGTCGGCAAGCAGTTCTCCGTCAGCGACACGAGGTCGCCGCTCCCCTGGACGATGGTCCGCGCCAACCTGCGCTGAGTCAGCCGAGACTCGACGTGCGCGGGTACACGTCGGCGGGGTCGGTGAGGACGTTGACGAGGTAGGGGACGCCCGCGGCGAAGGCGCGATCGAGTGCCGGTCCGAGCTCGTCGGGCTTGCGCACCGTCTCGCCCGCACCGCCGAGGGCGCGCACCACCTCGTCGTAGCGTGTCTCGGGTTGGAGATCGCAGGCCATGTCCCAGCCGTAGATGGCCTGCATCGGATGCTTCTCCAAACCCCAGATGCCGTTGTTGCCGACGATCATCACCACGGGCAGGCCGTGACGGACGAGGGTGTCGGCATCCATCAGGCTGAAGCCGGCGGCGCCGTCGCCGAGGAGGAGCACCACCTGGGACGCAGGTTTCACGACGCGGGCAGCAATGGCATAGCCGAGCCCATTGCCCAGGCATCCGTACGGTCCTGTGTCGAGCCAGCCGCCCGGCTGATACACCTCCACGAAACGGCCGGCGTACGAGGCGAAGTCGCCGCCGTCACAGATGACCGTTGCGTCTCGGTCGAGGCGCTGAATCAGCTCGCCGTACACGCGGCTCGGCTTGATCGGGTCGGAGGCCGCGGCGAGGAGCTCGGCATCGGCGGCTTTGGCAGCGTCGTCGACGGCGCGCAGCTCGGCGATCCAATCGTCGCGATCCGCACCCGGTCCCGCTCCACTGGCGAGCTGCGCCAGCACGGAGTCGAGGCGGCCGGCGACCGTTGTCACGTCGACGTGCTGCGCCCGCTCACTCGGGGCATCGACGACGTGCACCACGCGTGCCGCGCCGAAGCTGCCGAATCCCGAAGCGGAAATCGAGCGGCGTGCCGAGGACGACGACGAGGTCGGCGCGCTGTTTCAGATGTCCCCGCACCCGGAGGAACGACAGCTCGTGGTCGGCGGCGATCACGCCGCGGCCCATGCCGTTGGCGATGCTCGGAACTCGGAGCGCGTCGACCGCGGCGGCCAGCGCGTGCTCGGCGCCTGCCCAGTACACGTCGCTGCCGACGACGAAGGCCGGCCGCGCCGCCGCCGAGATCAGGCTGGCGAGCTCGCCGACCTGATCGGGATCGGGTTCGTCGCCGAACGGCCCATGCGCTTGCTCTGGGACGTCGCCACGCGACGGTCCGAAGATGACATCGATCGGGAAGTCGAGGAACACCGGCCCACGGTGCGGCGTGGCGGCGAGCTGCAGCGCGTCGTGGACCATCCGGCCCGCCTTCGTCGGATCGGTCACGGTGCCAGCGTGCTTGGTGATCGACGCCACGATCGGCACATGATCGAGCTCTTGCAGCGAGCCCGACCCCCAGCGGCTGGCCGCCGCCCGCCCACCGAGCACGACGAGCGGCGAGCCGTTGAAGCGTGCCGACGTGATCGCCGAGACACCGTTCGTGACCCCGGGTCCGGCGGTCAAGGCAGCGACACCCGGCCGGCGGGTGAGCTTCGCCCACGCCTCGGCGGCGAACGTGGCTGTCTGCTCGTGACGCGTGTCGACCACCCGCACGCCGCGGTTGCGGGCGGCATCGTAGAGCGGCCAGATGTGGCCACCGTTGAGCGTGAACATCGTGTCCACACCGAACGCCGCCATCGCCGCGATGGCCTGCTCCCCTGCATGTCCCTCGACCATCACCATCGGTCTTCCCCCTGTCAACAAGCTCGGATTGCGACCGTACTCAGGCATAGCCTGGAGACTTATGCAGGCTGATGTCGAGGGCGAGCTCCCGCGCCGCGCCCATCGCCTCTTCTGGTGGAAGGAGGCGATGCTGATCGCCCTCTTCTACGGCCTGTATTCATGGACGCGGAACCAGTTCGGCTCGAATCGCATGGCCGCCAACGGCATTCCCGAGCACGCGTTCCACAACGCCGAGCGGGTGATCCGCTTCGAGCGCGTCGTCGGCCTGTATCACGAGGAAACGCTGCAGGACTTGATGCTCCCGTACCGGACCTTCATCCAGTTCTGGAACACGTTCTACGGCACCGCCCACTTCGTCGTCACGATCGCCGTCTTCGCTCTCCTCTATTGGAAGCGACCGCGGGTGTTTCCTCAATGGCGCAACACGCTGCTGGCGATGACCGCGCTGGCGATCATCGGCTTCGCCCTGTTCCCGCTGATGCCGCCGCGATTGCTCGACCGGCCCTGCGACCACTACGGCGGCGCGTGCCTGGAGAGCTCGTTGCGGCCCGACGACCCGGGCGGAGGGTTCGGCTACGTCGACACCCTCGCCGAGTACGGCGGCCCGTGGTCATTCGACGACGAGGGGATGGCGAAGCTCTCCAACCAGTATGCGGCGATGCCGAGCCTCCACATCGGCTGGTCGACCTGGTGCGCGATCGCCGTGCTGCCGCTTCTCCGCCGCCGATGGCAACGCGTGGCGGTGTTCCTCTATCCGTTGGCGACGCTGTTCTGCATCATCGTCACCGCGAACCACTACTGGATCGACGGAGTGGGCGGCCTCGTCGTCTTCGCCGTCGGGGCGCTGATCGGGTGGCGACTGCACCGATGGAACGAGGCTCGGCTCGATAGGCAGTGGTCGCGGCAGCAGGGCGTGCTGGCCGACGCCGCCGAGGACGCGGCGACTACATCCCCCAGCTCGGGGTAGCGTCGAAGCAACCATGTGGCTCTCCTCCATCAAGCAGCCAGCAGACCTCCGCGACCTGAGCTACACCGAGCTCGACGAGCTGGCTGGCGAGATCCGCGACTTCATCGTCGCCGCCGTTGCAGAGAACAGCGGCCACCTCGGTTCCAACCTCGGCGCAGTCGAGCTCACCCTCGCCCTGCACCGCATCTTCGAATCGCCCACCGACGCCGTCCTCTGGGACACCGGGCACCAGGCGTATGTGCACAAGATCGTCACGGGGCGGCAGCACAGCTTCGAGCAGCTGCGCCAGGGCGGCGGGCTGTCCGGCTACCCCTCTCGCGAGGAGAGCGAGCACGACTTCGTCGAGAACAGCCACGCCTCGACGATCCTGAGCTACGCCTTCGGTCTCGCCGTCGCTCGCGATGCGGGCCGCAACGATCACCGCCACATCGTCGCCGTGATCGGCGACGGGTCGATGACGGGCGGCATGGCGTACGAGGCGCTGAACAATCTCGGTCACGGCAACCGGCGGGTGATCGTGGTCCTCAACGACAATGGCCGCTCCTACGCACCGACGGTGTCGAACCTGTCGGCGAGCTTGCTGGGCGGGCACCACGAGGAAGCCGGTGAGAGCCATCACCGCCTCCCCGATCGCATCACTGAGCGGCTGTCGCACGGGCTCACGAGCATTCGGCTCAACCCGGTGTACGTGCGCCGCCAGCGGCGGATCGAGGAGTTCCTCCGCGAGATCCCCGTCGTCGGTGAGCAGGCAGAGCGGGCGATGGACGGCCTCAAGGCCGGAGTGCGTGAGTTCCTCCAGCCGCCGAGGTTCTTCGAGTCCCTCGGTGTGCGCTACGTCGGGCCGGTGAACGGGCACCACATCGAGGAGCTCGAGACCTCCCTGGCCAACGCCGTCGAGTTGTCGGCCGAGGGCCCGATCGTCGTCCATGTGCTCACCCAGAAGGGCCGCGGGTACCCGCCGGCCGAAGACGACGACGAGAAGCACCTCCACGACGCCCCGGTGTTCGACCCCATCGTCGGGCCGCCGATCGCAGTGCCAACGGGATGCACCCAGGCGTTCGCCGAGTCGATCATCAAGGTCGCCGAAGCCGACGAGCGGATCGTGGCGATCACTGCGGCGATGCCCGGCCCCACCGGTCTGCTGCCGTTCCAGGCCCGTTTCCCCGACCGTTTCTTCGACGTCGGCATCGCCGAACAACACGCCGTCACGGGCGCCGCAGGGATGGCGCTCGGCGGTCTTCGTCCCGTCGTGGCGTTGTACTCGACGTTCCTGTCCCGAGCGTGGGACCAGGTCGTGTACGACGTGGCGCTGCACCGCTTGCCGGTGATCTTCTGTCTCGACCGGGCGGGCATCACCGGGCCCGACGGCGCCAGCCATCACGGTGTTTACGACATGGCGTTGTTGTCGAAGGTGCCCGGCATGCGCGTGCTCGCGCCGGCCAGCGCCCAGGACCTCGCCCAGATGCTGCTCGACGCCACCAGCTTGTCTGACGAAGGGCCGGTCGCCATCCGCTACCCGCGGGGCAAGCTTCCCGATGTGTCCGAGCACGAGGTCGGCACCGGGCTGCGGGCGCGGAAGCTGGACGACGGCGACGGCACCGTCTGCGTGCTCGCCATCGGCAAGATGGTCGAAGCAGCGCAGAAGGCCGCCCTCCGTCTCGCCGAGCACGGCCGACCGGTCACGGTGTGGGACGTGCGCTGTTGCGCTCCGCTCGACGAGGACATGCTCGCCGACGCGGCATCGCACCGAGCCGTCGTCACGATCGAGGACGGGATCCGCGACGGTGGCGTCGGCATGACCATCGCCGATCGCCTCCACAACCTCGACCCCACCGTCACGGTCGAGATGCTCGGCGTGCCGATCAAGTTCATCCCCCACGGCAGCCAGGCTCACATCCTCGCCGGGCTGGGCCTCGATGCAGATGGACTGGTCCGCACCATCACCGACGTCGCGTGCAGGTAAATCGCTGGCGCTATCGCCAAGCTTCCACGCATTCGCTCGCCGGGTGGCAAGCCACAATGTCGGTTCGGCGCTTGGCGACCGTGGCCCCCAGGACCGTGGTTGGTTCGGGAGGTCCCCAGGGCGCAGTACGCAGCCGGAGTAGCACGTCCGGCCGAGCGAGATGTTAGCCCCCGGCGCCGAGACGGCCCTACATGGCGCCGGGCCGACCGGGCTGACGGCGTGCTGAGTCACCGCCGTCATCGATCCGCCGCAACGCCACGCTGAGGCGGTGACCGCGGCGAGAATAAGATCGGCCTTGCCCGTCGGAGATCAAGCGTCCGGAGCGATGAACAGGTATGGCCACCACCATCAACCCCGTCGTCCACTACCGCGACCTCGACGCTGGATCCCAATTCCTCGTCGAGAAGTTCGGCTTCGTACAACACCAGGCACATAGGGCCGACGACGGTTCCATCCAGTACGTCGAGCTCTCGTTGAACGGTGCGCCGCTCGGGCTCGGACCCCACACGGAGGGCTCGATGTTCGACACCGGCCCGGCCGTTGTCTACATCTCTCTTGATGAGGTCGACAGCGTGCACGATCGAGCCCTCGCCGCAGGCGCCGACATCCTCATGGCGCCCACCGACCAGGACTACGGCTCTCGAGATTTCGTTGCCAAGGACCACGAGGGCAACGTGTGGTGCTTCGGCACATACCAGCCCGGCAGTTGAGTCGGCGGGCGGGCGGCTAGCTACGTGTGACGCGGGGAGTCGACCATCCTCGAGTGCTGACAGTTCGCGCGTGTGTTTGGTATGTCACACGCCTCTGGTTGACTGGTTCACATGGGCGAGACGTCCACCGCGATCGAGGGTTTGGTGCTCACCGAGCCCGGCGTCACCGTCGAGATCGGCGGCGTCACCGTGTCCGCCGACACGGTCGTGGCCCTGATCCGGACCGGGCAGTTGAGCCTCGACGGGTTGCCGGCGCGGGAGCTGACGATCGTGCTGCAGTTGGTGGAGGTCGCCCGTCGCCGCACCGATGCCGTGTTGACCGCGATCGTTGATCGCAGCGACCGGATCGGGCGCCTACGCGGTAGATGGACACAAGGCTGTTCGCGGTTGGGTGAAGGCGTCGGCGCGATGGTCCAACGCCCAGGCCCGCACCCAACGCGACATCACGCTGCTGGTCCGTGCCCACAAACGGTGCGCCGACGAATACCAGGCGGGGCGGATCGGGCTGGCCCAGATGGTGTTGCTCGCCAAGTTGGCCAACCATCCGCGGGCCGGGGTGCACTTTGCCCCTCGGAAGAGTTGTTGGTGGAGGATGCCCAGTCGCTCGAGTACGAGGACTTCCGCAAGGTCTGTGACCACTGGCTGAACCTCGCTGACATGGACGGCGCCGATCAGGACGAAGCGTTACGTCACTACCTACGCAACGGCTGCTGCATCACCGACCGCGACGGGATGACGCACCTCGACGCACAGTTCGCCAACGTGCAGGGACGCTTCATCAAAGAAGTCTTCGACCGGTTCTACGACACCGAAACCCGAGCCGACTGGGACCAGGCACGTGCCGAACACGGCCAACTCGCCACCGAAAGCGGATCTGGCGCGGACTGACGAGCAGCGGCGCGCTCGACGCGCTGCACGCCATCTTCGTCCGCGCCGCCTCGGCGCACCCTGACGCCAAAATACCCGATCCGGTCGTCGAGATCATCGTCGATGAACACACCGCCGAACACCTGCTGGCGCGCTCGCTCGGCGCCCCGATCGACGCCGATCGACCCCGCCACCTACCGCTCCCGCCGCTGCCACTACGCCAACGGGGACCCCATCGCCCCCGCCGACATGGCCGCCGCCCTCGTCATCGGGCAGCTACGACGCGTCATCATCGACACCGCCGGGGTCGTCATCGACCTCGGCCGCCGCTGCCGGCTGTTCCGCGGCTCCTCCCGCATCGCCGCCCAACTCCAATACTGGCGATGTTTACACCCCGGCTGCGGGGTCCTCACCAAACACGCCCAAATCGACCACAACACCACGCTGGCTCACCCGCGGACCCACCGCCCCCGGCAACGGACACATCAAATGCGGCCACCACAACCGCTTCAAACAAACCGGCTACACCACCTGGCAAGACACCACCGGCCACTGGCACACCCAACGACCCGACGGCACCGAAATCAAAGCCGTCTGACCGCACGTCAGCGCACACTCGACGAGCCGGAGCCGCCCCGGTGCGGCGCCCGCCCCCTCAACGGGCTCGATGCTCGGTGCCGAGACCCGGCGTGATCGTGAGAATCCAACCGCCCTCCCCGCTGTCAGCGGTGTGCCATACACCAGCCGGATTGATGATCGCCTCGCCCGGGCCGATCTCGACGACCTGCTCACCGCTATCCAGCTCTTGCCGGAGTGTGTGCGTGCCGGTGCAGGCGATGACGACTTCCTCACCGGCGGGATGGCGCTCCCATGATGGCCACTCGCCGACCGAGTGGAACATCATCACCATCCGGCCGTCCGGTCCATCGGCCTCGGTGGCCCGCGCGTAGGCGTCGAGCCGCTCGTCCGACCACTCGAAGCCGTCAATCGGGCGAGCCGTGCCACCGCGGCCGAGATGGATCGGCACATGTCTGATATCGACGTTCATCGGTCGAACGTACATGTGCCTCGTGGCCGACCGATTGAACGAATGGGAACCTCAAGCGTCTTCGATCGGCACGCTCGTCGGCGCTTGGCGGACCGCTGTCTAGTGTGCGTCGCGTGAAGCGCGAGCTGTACGACGACTTCGACCGACTCCGGTTCGACGAGCACGAGCACGGGGTCTTGCTGATGACGCTCGACAACCCGGGAAAGCTCAACGCCACCGATGCCCTGATGCACGCCCAGCTCGCCCGGGTGTTCCGCGTCCTGGACGATGACGACACGGTGAACACCGTCGTCGTCACGGGCGCCGGGGACGCGTTCTCGGCGGGAGGGCACCTCGACTGGATCGCCGATCAAGTGAACAACTACGAGCTGGTGATGTCGGTGTGGCGCGAAGCGGGCGACATCGTGCGCACGATCATCGACTGCGACACACCGATCGTGTCGGCGATCAACGGTGTCGCCGTCGGTGCCGGGCTCGCCGTCGCCTTGATGGCAGACGTCAGCGTGATCAACGAATCAGCGCGCCTCACCGACGGGCACATCCGCCTCGGGGTCGCCGCCGGCGATCACGCTGTGGCGATCTGGCCGCTCCTCTGCGGGCTGGCGAAGGCGAAGTACTACCTGATGACCGCCGAGTTTCTCGACGGGCGCGAGGCCGAGCGCATCGGTCTGGTCTCGAAAGCGGTTCCCGCCGACGAGGTGCTTCCCACGGCGCTCTCCATCGCCGAGCAGTTGGCCCGTGGCCCGCGGGACGCCACCCGCCTCACGAAGCGGGCGCTGAACCACTGGCTGCGCCAGTCGCTGCCCAACTTCGAGGCGTCGCTCGCCTACGAGATGCTCAACTTCATGGGACCCGACCCCGTGGAGGGTCTGGCCGCGCTCCGCGAGAAGCGAAGCCCCGAGTTCGGTCGATGAGCGTCGAACTCGCCGACGAGCTCGAGTTGGCGCTCGAGCTCGCCGACCTGGCCGACTCGTGCACGCTGCCGCCGTTCGACGCACGGGCGTTCAGCGTCGAGTGGAAGGCCAATGACACCGAAGTCACCGAAGTCGACCGCGACACCGAGTCGGCGCTCGTCGCACGTCTCCGAGAAGCGCGGCCTGATCACGCCGTGTTCGGTGAGGAGCATGGAGTCAGCGGTTCGGCGGGTGCGACGCATCGGTGGATCATCGATCCCATCGACGGCACGTCGGGCTTCAGTCGCGGGATCCCGGTGTGGGCGACGCTCATCGCCCTCGAGATCGACGGCGAGGTGGGCGTCGGCGTCGTGTCCGCCCCGCGCTCGGCCGGCGATGGTGGGCAGCGGCGGACGCTGGTGCGTTCGCCGGCGGGCGCCAGATCCACGTCTCGTCGATCGACCGCATCGCCGACGCTCAGGTCTGTGTCACGTTCAGTGAGGGATGGAACGAGCTCGGCCTCACCGGCGCGCTCGTCGACCTCCAACGGTCCGCACGCCGGGCGCGTGGGCTCGGTGACTTCTGGCAGCACATGCTCGTCGCCGAGGGCGCCGTCGACGTGGCGATCGACGCCATCGGCATCGAGCCATACGACGTCGCCGCCGTGAAGGTGATCGTGGAGGAAGCGGGCGGGACGTTCACCGACCGATCAGGTGAGCGCCGCATCGACAGCGGCTCGGCGATCACCTCCAACGGCGTGCTCCACGCCGAGGTTCTCGCTCGCCTCACGCCGCGCTGATCGACGCCCGCCGACGTTCGCTCAGTCGCCGAAGTCGAGGGTGACGTCGTCGTCGTCGAACGACTCGGCGGCGTCGTTGCCGAGGTCGATGAGCTTGCGCAGCTCGGCCGAGTCGATGGCATTGAACAGAGCGAGCACGTGGTCGGTTCCGGTGGCCACAGGGCTCACGTACCATTCGCCGTCGACCTCCACCACCGTGATACCCGGCTCCTCGTAGTCGGCGAACGCCTCGGTGAAGGCTTCGATGAAGTTCTTCACCGGCTCCGGGTCGTCGAACTCGGCGTAGAAATCCTCGAGGATCTCGTCGGTGTCGATGCCAGTGGACTCCTCGATGTCGCAGAAGTCGATCGAGTCGTCCTCGGTCTCGACCTTGAGACAGCCGTCGCTCCAGAGGATGTCGACGACCTCGTCCTGCGTGTCGACCTTGACGCCGATGTCCTCGATCAGCACGTGGCGAGTATCGCCACTGCCCTCGACTCGCTTGTCGATCTCGGTGAACTGGATCGTCGACTCGGTGTCGTCGAACTCCTCCTGGGCGTCGTCGAGGAAGATCGGTGCATAGCGCTGCAACGCCTCGGCCTCTCGCGGATTGAGGCCGGCGATGATCGCCTCCAGGTCGAGACTCTCCGCGGCGTCGGCCAGGAGATCGACGGCGCCCTCCGGCGAATCGGCGCCGTGCGGTGTGACCCCCGTAGCCGGGATCTCCGGAGCCTCGCCGGTGTCGGGATCCTCGGCGCTCGTCCGAGCCGCCTCGGCCACGGTGTACATCATGCTGAGGTACCACTTGCCGTCACGCTGCACGCCGACGAGCGGCACCTCGAACGGCTCCGTTTCGTCAGCTTCGCTCACTTCGTCCTCGGCCTCGATGTCGTTCTCCTCGAGCACGGGACCGGTGGGAACCTCGGCTCCAGTGACCTTGGCCGTGGCGTCAGCGCTGAGGGTGATGTGGACGAGGTTGTCGACGCCCGCGATCTCATCAACCGTGACTTCGCGGTTGGCGAGCTCGACGTCGACACCGTTGATGTCGGACATGTCGACCTCGGACAGCACCTCGATGCGCTCGAGTTCGTCGACCAGCTCGAGCAGCGGCTCGCCATACGTCTCCCGTTCGGTTGGCAGGAGCAGGTCCATGGCGCCGAGCACGTCGGTCTGGTCGAATGCGTCGAGCGTGAGCTGACCGAGCTCGTCGGGTGTCTCGGCCCCGGTCGGCTCATCGTCGCTCCCGGCCATCTTCGTCGCGGCGAATGCACCTGCGCCGCCTACGACCGCCACGGTGACGATCACTGCGACGATCTTGCCCGTCGAGCGGCTCTTCTTGGCCACCGGCTCGGGTTCGATCGCGAGCGGCTCCGCAGTCGCTCCCGGCCGGAGGTGGGCTCGCCGCTCCGCCCGCTGGTGTGGCAGGTGGCGTGTTCTGCGGAGGCGTGGGCGCGTTCCAGTCGTTGCTCATCGAGGTCGTCCGTCCCTTTCGATTAAGTGGTCGAGACTATGCGACGTCGATGGGGTCGAATTGGTTCACGGTGATGACACTTTGATGACTTCTCTTTCTCGCCGAGGAGCGGGGTTCGGGTGACGAAGGGCCTGGGTATGGTGACCGCCATGCGGATCGCCGTCACGGGCTCGACCGGCTTCATCGGCCACCATCTGTGCTCTGAGCTGCGGGCCCACGGGCACGACGTGGTGCCGGTTGTCCGCGGCGAGGCGAGCCCTGGACAGATCGCCTGGTCGCCCGACGACAGCACGATCGCAGTCGACGCCTTCGACGGATGCGATGCCGTCGTCCATCTCGCCGCTGCGGGGATCGGCGACAAACGTTGGACCGAGGAGTACAAGCGGACGATCCGGGAGAGTCGGGTGCGGGGTACGTCGTTGATCGCCGAGACGATTGCGAACACCGACAAGGCGCCGTCGACGCTGGTGTCGGCTTCCGCCGTCGGCATCTACGGCGACCGTGGAGACGAGTTGCTCGACGAACAGTCCACGACTGCCGGTCGGGACGACTTCCTCGCCTCGGTGGTACTCGACTGGGAGGCATCGACAGAAGCCGCCCGCCAAGCCGGCGTGCGCGTCGTCAACATCCGCAGCGGTGTCGTCCTCGGTAAGGACGGCGGCGCACTCGCCAAGCAACTGCCGATCTTCAAGTTCGGCCTCGGTGGCCGCTTCGGCGGCGGCACGCAATGGCAGAGCTGGATCTCGATCGTCGACCACGTTCGCGCCGTCGAACACCTGCTGACGAGCACGCTGGAGGGTCCCGTGAACCTCACGGCTCCGACGCCGGTGACCAACGCCGAGTTCACCAAGACACTCGCCCGCGTGCTCAACCGGCCGGCAATCCTGCCGATCCCGAAGTTCGGGCCGTCGCTGATCCTCGGTCGCGAGCTGGCCGAGACGCTGCTGTACACGGGTCAGCGAGTGGTGCCGGCGGCGTTGCTCGCCGACGGATTCGCGTTCACCCATCCCACCCTGGAAGCGGCCCTGCAGGCATTGCTCGATCGCTGAGCCCGGCGAGCGGTTCACGCGTGAACAGCGAGAGTTCTATTGCACGCGCAACTGTTGTGTGTCGGCGATACAATTCGGCCATGAGCACAGCGACGTCCGCCCCACCTCGATGGCTCACCGCGAGTGAGATGCGCGCCTGGCGCTCGTTCGTCGAGTCGATCGGCGACCTGTGGACAGCGCTGGAGAACGATGTCGCCAAGCACGGCCTCACGCTGGGGGACTACCAGGTGCTGGTGTTCCTGTCCGAGGCGCCGGAGAACGCGCTGCGCATGTGCGATCTCGCCAAGCAACTGCAGCTCTCACCGAGCGGCCTCACCCGCCGCCTCGACGGGCTCGTCAAGGCAGGCTTCGTCGAACGGCGGGGCTCACCCCACGATCGACGCGTGATGCTCGCCCACCTGACGAGCTCCGGGCGGGAGAAGTTGGAGGCGACGGCACCGGCGCACGTCGAGAGCGTCCGCCACCACATCATCGACCGTCTCACCCCCCAGCAGGTCGACGTGCTCGGCGACATCTTCACCACGCTCGCGGCCGGACTGTCCGAAGACGGCGCCGGCAACGTGCTGAGCGGGCGATGGAACTGCCGGCAGGATTCCGCAGCTACGTCGCCAACGTCGGGATCAAGGACGACACCGACGACTTCGTGGTGATCGCCACCACGCACGGCCCGGCCGCAGCCGCCGGTGTCTTCACCCGCAGCCTGTTCGCCGGGCCGAGTGTCGACGTGAGCCGCGAGCACCTTCGCGATCGCACGGCCTCAGCCATGGTGGTGATCTCGAAGAACGCCAACGTCGCCACGGGCGAGGCCGGTGCCGATGACGCCCGCGAGGTCGTCGAGCGCGTTGCCAATCGTGCTCGGATGCGACACCGACCAGGTGCTCATCGCCTCCACCGGGGTGATCGGCCGCCGCTACCCGATGGATCTCCTCCGCGCCGGCATCGGCACGATCCCCACCTCGCTCCCGCTCACCACGATCGACGAGGCAGCGAAGGGGATCATGACCACCGACACCGTTCCCAAGATCGCCTCCGCACCAGTCGCCGGAACCACGGCGACGATCGTCGGCATCGCCAAGGGTGTGGGCATGATCGAGCCCGACATGGCGACGATGATCGCCGTGATCGTCACCGATGCCGAGATCGCGCCCGACGAGCTCGACGACTCATTCCGCCGAGTCGTCAACCGCACGTTCAACTGTGTCAGCGTCGACACCGACACCTCCACGAGTGACACCGCCGTCATCCTCGCCAGCGGAGCGGCCGGGCCGGTCGATCCAGCCGCATTCGAGGTGGCCCTCGACCAGGTGGCACTCACTCTCACGAAGGCCATCGCCGCCGATGGCGAGGGAGCCGAGACGCTCATCGAGGTCCACGTCGACGCCGCTCGAGACATCGAGCAGGCGAAGCGCGTCGCGCAAGGCGATCGTGAACTCGCCGCTGGTGAAGACCGCGGTCCACGGCGCCGATCCGAACTGGGGCCGGGTGGCGATGGCGATCGGCAAGTGCAGCGATGACACCGACATCGATCCAGATGCCGTCGTCATCCGTTTCGGCCACTGCGAGGTCTACCCGGATATCGCCGGCGGCGAGGTACTCGAAGAGCTCGCTGAGTACCTCGCCGGCGACGAGGTCCTGATCTACGTCAGTCTCGGGACCGGGACACACGAGGCCACCGTGTGGGGGTGCGACCTGACCGCGGGCTACGTGCGTATCAACGCCGACTACACGACGTGATCCGTCCGAGCTCGCGGATCAGCTCACACACTCCTGCGCCGGTCCCGCCCGTGAGGCCTGCGATTCACCGAGGCGCCGCATCAGCGCGCTGATGCCGGCAACGGCCGGGAGGACGACGGCGAGCATCGCCATGAACGAGCCGATCTGGATCGCCGTGGTCGTATCTCGTGACCACAGAATGGCCTGCCGGATCGCGTTCGCCACGGCGAGGGCGATTCCGTAGACCCACCACGGCGCGCCCGTTTGGGTCCTCCGCTGGAAGAAGTTGTGGACGGCATGACGAATGACGGAACGCATGATTTTCTCCTCTTCTCAACCTGACCGCTGGCTCGGTCAGAGATGCTGGACGTCGGTGTTCTCGACGTTTCCCCAGCCGTGCCATCGATCGACCTCGATCCAGGCGCTGATGCGCCCCCGGTCGCGGCGCGGATACGGCTGGCCGATGTAATGGGTGGCGATGCGGTCGATGTCGGCGAGATCAGGGTCATCGACGGTCTCGACGACCCGGCCTTGGAGGCTGACATGGTTGTGCCAGGTCGACTCGTCGAGCACGGTCACCGACACCCGCGGATCATGCTTCAGGTAGTCGAGGCGCCGCCTGCCCTCGTCCATGTTGACGAGGATGCGACCACCTTCCCAGAGGTACCAGGTCGCCACGGTCACAGGTTGACCATCAGTCCGAAGCGTGGCGATGACGGCCGGGTTCGGCTTCCGCAGAAGTTCGTCGACGGCAGCGGGGAGTGGTGGGCGGGGCATGTTCTTCTCTCCAATTTGATATCGGTCGTTACAAATTGGCACCTTACTCTGGTTGTGTAGTGGACGCTATAGAATGGGCTGCGATGGTTGGCACACCCGGTCGCCCGCGGCAGTTCGATCGCGACGCAGCGCTCGATGCCGCACTCCGCACGTTCTGGACGTATGGCTACGAGGCGACATCGATCTCCACCCTGACCACGGCGATGGGGATTGCGGCCCCCAGCCTGTACGCGGCCTTCGGCGACAAACGCTCGCTCTTCGACGAGGTGGTCGAGCACTACCGCGCCACGTATGTCGAGCCACCGATGCGCCCACTCTTCGCCGAGCCTCGCGGTCGCGATGCCATCGAGCTGACGCTTCGATCCCTCGCCCACGAATACGCCGACGCGAGCACACCGCGTGGATGTCTCATCGCCGAGCGCGGCGACCAACTGCGGGCCCGGATCGGTCGGCGTGCAGGAGCAGCTCCGCGAGTTCCGAGACGACGCTCGGCGCTCCTTCGAGCGAAGACTTCGCGACGCGATTGCAGCGGGAGAGCTACCGGCCGGAACCGATGTTCGCGCCCTTGCCCGCTATTTCACGATGACGGTGCAGGGGCTCGCTGCCCAAGCGCGTGACGGTGCCTCGCGGAAACAGCTCGACACGATCGTCGACCTGGCGATGAACGCCTGGCCCGGCTCCTGATTTACCGACCCGGCGCTCCACGCACGGTGATCAGTCGCGTCGGGCGAACACGGTCGTGCAGGTGGCTTCCTTGCCCGTCGGGTCGACCTCGGCAGCGGCATGATCGGTTCGGTCGTAGGCGGACATGTCGATCGGGTCGAGCGCAGCGGAGACGTAGCCGGCATCGGTGTTGTCGACGACGACGACCCTTGGGCGATCACGGGCGACGTACCCGGCCATCGCAGTCAACGTTGCCTCGCGCACCGAGCCGTCGACGAACACAGCATCGACGGCTCCGGGGAGCAGGGCGACGTAGTCGGCGACGAGCCGTCCTTTCACATCCGGGGCGGGAAGTGGCAATCCCTTGCGACGCACCTCGTCGGCGGTGCTCGGCCAGTTGCAACCGACGAAATGGAGGCGCCAGCGATCGGCGAGCTCGACCCGGCGTGTCATGTAGTCGAGGAGCAGCAGGGCGAACCCGCGGTCGGCCTCGAAGGTGTGCAGCACGCCGAGCCGTTCACACCAGTACGGCGTCGATGCTCCACCGCCCCACTCGACACCGATCATGTCGGCGGTGAGCAGGGAGTTCACGTGCTCGACCGCCTCCGGCACCATCCACGGCGTGGGCGGCTCGAACCGCTGTTTGATCGCCGGTCGGGCGAGGTCGTAGGGACCGAGCCGCCCACCGAGCGCGCGTAGGACGGCGTCGGTCGACCGCGAGACCGAGGCCATCTCCGAACGCAGCGCGGCGATCTCGCCCGATCTCGCCCTGGCCTCCTTCGACGTCGACGTCTGGCGCACGGCGCGGATCAGGTCGTCCCGCAGGACGACGATCTCCTTGTGGACGTGCACGTCGCCTCGTGCCCGCTTGAGGATCGACTTCGCGCTGCGGCTCATGGCCGCAACTGTAGAGATGTGGCG
The DNA here is from genome assembly GCA_963830025.1 of uncultured Acidimicrobiia bacterium. GTDB lineage: Bacteria > Actinomycetota > Acidimicrobiia > Acidimicrobiales > Ilumatobacteraceae > CAWHLC01. The sequence continues at coordinate 354,870 of CAWHLC010000010.1, read as the reverse complement.
CAACAGGCGGCCCTACTCACGAGAGCGCCCTGATCGATCGCCCTCTAAGGTGGAACCGCATGGACGACGGCGCCGCACCGAGTCGCCCACCGCCGGCGCAGCTCGGGGAGGACGCTCCAGCTCCTCGTAGCCAGAAGCGACCGCCGACCCACGACGACGTCGTCGCGGTGTGGGAGGCGCATCCCGACGAGGAGTACCGGCGCGACATGTCGCACTGGCGTGGGCACGGTCGCTGGCCGGACGAGAAGTGGACGCAGATCGGCGCCGCCACGCGATCGTGCATGGAACGGGCAGCCACGATGATCGGCCGACCCGCTCCGCGGTGTGCTGCTCGAATGGGGCCCCGGCGGCGGCGCCAATCTCGCCGCGTTCGCCGACGTCTCGCCGGTGATGTTCGGCGTCGACGTCTCGGCGAAGAACCTCGACGAGTGCCAGCGCGTCCTCACCGAGCTCCCCGATCGGCCGGCATTCCATCCGATCCTCCTCAGCGACGACCCGTCGGCAGTGGTCGACGAGATCACGTCGCCCGTCGACGTCTTCGTCTCGACGGCGGTTTTCCAGCACTTCCCGAGTAGCGAGTACGGGCGCCGCGTGATGGACACGGTGGCCGGGCTGCTCGCCCCCGGTGCGCTCGGATGCATCCAGATCCGCTACGACGACGGCACACCGAAGTACCGCTCGAAGGCGGTCAACTACCTCTCCCGCCATGTCACGTTCACGTCGTATGCGCTCGGCGAGTTCTGGGATCTGATCACCGAGATCGGACTGCAGCCGCTGACGATCACCGACCTCAACACCGAGGTCAACTACGCCACGTTCTGCTTCGTCGACCCGCGCACGCCCTGAGCGGGCCGTTCAGATCACTTTGGCTGCATGCGGATGCCGCCGTCGACGCGGATCGTCTCGGCGTTCATGTAGCTGTTCGTGACGCACTCGACGACCATCGAGGCCAGCTCGTCGGGAAACCCGAGGCGCTTGGGGAAGAGCACCCCCTTCTCGAGGTTGGACTTGAACGCGTCGCTTGCCTCTCCTTCGCCGTAGATCGGCGTGTCGATCAGGCCAGGCGCCACCGTGTTGACGCGGACGCCGATGGCGGAGAGGTCGCGGGCGATCGGGAGCGTCATGCCGACGACGCCGCCCTTCGAGGCGGAGTAGCTGGCCTGTCCGATCTGCCCGTCGAACGCGGCGACTGAGGCGAGGTTGACGATCGCCCCGCGTTCGCCCGACTCGAGCGGCTCGGTGGTGCTCATCGCCGTTCCGGCCAGGCGGATGCAGTCGAACGTGCCGATGAGGTTGATGGCGACGACTCGCTTGAAGGCGTCGAGGTTGGCCGCCGACTCGTAGGAGCCGTCCTTGCCGACGGTGCGCTGCGCCCAGCCGATGCCCGCCGAGTTGACGAGCACGCGCATCGGACCCATCGATTTGGCCATCTCGACGGCGTTGATGATGTCGTCGGTGTTCGTGACGTCGACCTTGGCAAAGGCACCGCCGATCTCCTTGGCGAGTTCGTTGCCTTTGTCCTCCTGAAGGTCGGCGATGACGACCTTGGCGCCCCGCTCGGCGAGCAGACGGGCGACCGCGGCGCCGATCCCCGATGCGCCGCCGGTGACGATTGCGCTTGCACCGTTGATGTCCATGCGCCGGACGATAGACGGCGACCCGCGGAGCAACCCAAGCCGACTCGATCAAGTGCGGCGAGCTACGGCGCCACGCAATAGCCTGGAGTCCTCGTGAGTGACTCCGACGACACACCACTCCCGCTGTCCGACGCGACGAGGGTGATCGCGGCCGGGCGCGGCCGCCAGGGCTCGAGTCTCACGCCACCGCTGTGGGCCACGAGCACGTGGGAGACCGACGGGGTGGCCGACACCCGACGTCGCGCCACGGGCATGCGCCCGGACGAGTTCTACAGCCGCTATGCCAACCCCACGGTCACCGCCTTCGAAGAGGCGATCGCCGATCTCGAGAACGCCGAGCGCGCACTCGCCTTCGCTTCCGGCATGGGCGCCCTCGCCAGCACCGTGCTCGCCCTCTGTTCGAGCGGCGACCACATCGTCGCCCAGCGCCAGCTGTACGCAGGCACGCTGGCGTTCCTCCAGGGACCGTGCGCCCGTTTCGGCATCGAGCACACCCTCGTCGACGCCACCGAGTCGGGCGCCTTCGCCGCCGCCGTGCGACCCGGCAAGACGATGCTCGTCGTCGCTGAGACACCGTCCAACCCGCGCCTCGACCTGGTCGACCTCGACGAGCTGGGCGCCATCCGGGGACCGTTCACGCTCGTCGACTCCACCTTCGCCACGCCGCTCGGCGTGCGGCCGCTCGATCACGGCGTCGACATCGTGCTGCACTCCGCCACCAAGGGCATCTGCGGTCACAACGACGCCACGCTGGGCGTGATCGCCGGCGAGGAAGACCTCCTCCACGCCATCTGGACGTATGGGGTGCTGCATGGGGCGACACCGTCGCCCCTCGACTCGCTCAACGCCCTTCGTGGCGTGCGCACGCTGGCGGCGCGCTTGCGCCAGCAGTGCGAGACCGCCCAATGCCTCGGTGAGTACTTCGAGGCTCATCCCGCAGTGAGCGCCGTGTTCTACCCCGGGCTGCCGTCACACCCGCAGTACGACCTCGCCAAGCGGCAGATGCGCCATTCCGGAACGGTGCTCGCCGTCGAGCTCGCCGACGACAGCCGTGTCCACGACGTCGTCGGCGCGTTGCGTGTCGCCCGCTCGGCGACGTCGCTCGGCGGTCCGGAGACCTTGGTCTGCCACTCCTCGACGAGCACCCACGTCAGCCTCACACCCGACGAGAAGGCGCGGATGGGCATCACCGAAGGGTTGCTGCGCGTGTCGGTCGGGCTCGAGTCGGCGGACGACCTCGTCGCCGACTTCGACCGGGCACTCGGCGTCTGACGATCGCGACGCGATGCCTCGCTCACCATTCCGTGTAGGGGTCGAGCTCGGGAAGATCGACGTCTGGCGGACCCGGCCCGCGCAGTAACACCGAGAACGGTCCAGCAGGCGCGAACCGGACGCGACTGGCGAAGATGTCGACCGCCACGTCGAACACGTGACGGTCAGCGCCGGCGAGGGTCGACCAGCCGTGCCAGACCACGACGACGCCTGAACCGGCGGTTCCAGAGACGTCTCCGAGGGCGTCGTCGAGTGCGTCGTAGTTGTGACCGACCCAGTCAGGGAAATCGAAGTCACGCCGGCAGACGTCGAGAAACCCGTCCTTGTCGATGACCGTGGAGGTGTCCAGGTGCACGAAGCGCCATCCGTCGCGGATCGCCGCCGCCTCCACCCCGGTGTACTCGTCGGCGGAGTACCACAGGTACACGCCAGCTGCGATGTCGCCGTCGAGGAGCAACGTGAGCGCGCTCATGTGACGACCCGTTGGAAGGAGTCGTAGTGATCGGCGGTGTAGTAGTGCTCACTGTTCTTGCCGATCACGATTCGCCTCGCACCACGATGTCGGACCCAGGCGTCTCCACCGTGTACTCGCGGTAGTAGCCGCGGACCTCGTCCGGAAGGAGGCCCTCTCGGTTCTCGAACGTAGCGCCGTCGCGCTCGTACGGAAACGGTCCACCATTCTCGATCAGCTCCAACGTGTCGAGCGCTTCCGGCGGAAGCTCGTCGAGGTCGACGAGATCGAGTCCCGAGAGCGGATCGGTTCCGTCGGTCTCCGCCGCGGTGGTCTCGGTAGCGGGATCCGCCGATCCACTGGTCGTGACGGTGGTGGCCTCGGTTGCCGGAGCCGCGGATGCGCTGGTCGTGATGGTGGTGGATGCTGCGGGCTGGCCCGACGAGACGCCGTCGTCGTCATTGCTGCCGGCGGCCAGCCACACGGCCAGCGCCGCCACGACCACCGCCAGGATCAAGCCGACGATTGCCTGCTTCGACCTCGCGCTCGGCGCCACGCCCGGCGATGGTATGCGCGACTGGCAGGTGTCGCGACGGTCGGTCAGCGGATCGGGATGGCGGCGACAGCCAGCGAATCGACGAGATCGTTCATCCGGTCGCCGGAGTGGCCCTTGACCCAGCGGAATCGCACATCGCCGCCGGTGACGAGATCGATCAGCGGTCGCCAGAGGTCGGCATTGGCCACCGGCTGACGCTTCGCGTTCTTCCATCCGTTCGCCTGCCAGCGCACCCACCAACGATCGCGAAAGCAGTTGACGACGTAGGTGGAATCGGAGACGACGTCGACTGGTTGACGCCTCGGATCCAGCGCGCGCAGTGCCTCCAGGACGGCGAAGATCTCCATGCGCTGATTCGTGGTGGCCTGCTCGCCACCCGCGTCGCGGGGCATCCCGTCCGGCGCTACCGCCCACGCCCAGCCGCCCGGGCCAGGATTGCCGCTGCACGCGCCGTCGGTGTAGACGGTGATCGGGTCGGCACGAACGGCGTCGAACAGCGTCTCGGACACGGCCGACAGTCTGGCGCAGGGCACCGAGGATCTTTACTTACTGGAAGTAACCCCGGTTAGGCTGCCTCCCATGGTTTCCACGACCAGGCCGGCGGCGCCGAAAGCCCGGGGGCGGATGAGCCGTGAGGCGCGCCGCGACCAGTTGCTCGACATCGCTGTCGAGATGTTCACCGAGCGCGGGTACGACGCAGTATCCATGGACGAGCTCGCCCGGCGAGCGGGGATCTCCAAGCCGATCGTGTACGACCACTTCGGCTCCAAGGACGGCGTGTTCAACGCCTGCGTCGAGCGCAACACGCGAGCACTCACCGAGCGCATCGCCGCGGCGGCGATGGGCGCGACATGCCCGCGTGATCGCCTCTATGCCGGCAGTCGTGCCTTCTTCGAGTTCATCGGCGAGCAGCCGTCCTGGTCGGCAATGCTCGACCCACACACCAACCCGGGCGCGATGTTCGAGGAGCACGCCGCCCGCGTGCGCCGCCGCCAAAGCGACTTCACCGCGGCGATGATCTCCATCGGCGCCCGCGAACTGGGTGTCGAGGTCGACCCCGTCCGCGTCGACGCTGTCGCCAACGCGATGATCGGCGCCTACGAGTCCCTCGCCCTGTGGTGGCGGGCACATCCCGACCGCACCGCGGCGGAGATCACCGACTGGTTCGTCGATCTCATCTGGCCCGGCTTGCAGGCCGTGCTCGACTGGCCCAGCAGCTGACGCTTCTGGCTCCTCCCGCGCCTACTCGGCGGTAACGGTGCGAGACTGGATCGCATGATCTTTGACGGGTACGTCCACCAGATCCCCGACACCGATCCGACAGAGACCCGCGAGTGGCTGGAGTCGCTCGACGCGGTGATCGACACGCACGGCAAGACGCGTGCCCGCTACCTCCTCACGCGCCTGCTCGATCGCGCTCGCGAAGCGCAGGTCAGCTTCCCCGCCACCGTGTCGTCGCCATACGTCAACACGATCCCGCGCGAACGCGAGCCGTGGTTCCCGGGTGACGAGCACATCGAGCGCCGGATCCGGGCGTTCATCCGCTGGAACGCGGCGATGATGGTGGTCAAAGCGAACAAGCACGCCGACGGCATCGGCGGCCACCTCTCCACGTTCGCCAGCTCGGCGAGCCTCTACGAGATCGGATTCAACCACTTCTTCCGAGGCAAGGACGACGGCACCGCCGGCGACCAGGTCTACTTCCAGGGACACGCCGCCCCCGGCGTGTACGCCCGGGCCTTCCTCGAAGGGCGGCTGACCGCCGACGACCTCGACCACTTCCGCATGGAGATCGGGCGCGGCGGCCGCGGCCTGTCGAGCTACCCGCACCCGCGGCTGATGCCCGACTTCTGGGAGTTCCCCACCGTGAGCATGGGCCTCGGCCCGATCAGTGCGCTCTATCAGGCCCGCTTCAACCGGTATCTGCTCAATCGTGAGATCTCCGACACGAGCCAGTCGCGCGTGTGGGCGTTCCTCGGCGACGGCGAGTGCGACGAACCGGAGACGCTCGGCGCCATCTCGCTCGCCTCCCGGGAGCGGCTCGACAACCTCATCTTCGTCATCAACTGCAACCTCCAGCGCCTCGACGGGCCGGTGCGCGGCAACGGCAAGATCATCCAGGAGCTGGAGGCGGTCTTCCGCGGGGCCGGCTGGAACGTCGTCAAGGTCATCTGGGGTTCGAAGTGGGACGAGCTGCTCGCCCAGGACAAGGACGGCGTGCTCGTCAACCAGATGAACACCACCGTCGACGGCCAGTTCCAGCGCTACTCCGTCGAGAGCGGCGAGTACATCCGCGACAACTTCTTCGGGCCCGATCCGCGCCTGCGCCAGATGGTCGCTCACCTCAGCGACGACGAGTTGCGCAACCTGCCTCGCGGAGGCCACGACTACCGCAAGCTGTACGCCGCCTACAAGGCCGCCACGGAGAACATCGGCACGGGCGCGCCCACTGTGATCCTCGCCAAGACGATCAAGGGATGGACGCTCGGCGAGGGCTTCGAGGGCCGCAACGCGACGCACCAGATCAAGAAGATGACCAAGGCCCAGTTGGTCGCCCTCCGTGACCGCCTCTACATGCAGGACGAGATCCCGGCCAAGGACATCGACTCCGACGATCCGCCCTACTTCCGGCCGGCGGAGGACTCGATCGAGTACCAGTACATGATGGAGCGGCGCAAAGCGCTCGGCGGGTCGCTGCCCAAGCGCACCACGAAGGCGCGCAAGCCGCTCACCGTGGCCGGCGACACAGCGTTCGTCGAGCTCCGCGGCGGCTCGGGCAAGCAGGAGGCGAGCACGACGATGGGGTTCACCCGTCTGCTGCGCAGCCTCGCCCGCGACAAGGACATGGGATCGCGCGTCGTGCCGATCGTGCCCGACGAGGCGCGCACGTTCGGTATGGACTCGCTGTTCCGCGAGCTCAACATCTACGCCTCCCAGGGCCAGAAGTACGAGCCCGTCGATCACGACCTGCTGCTCTCCTACTCGGAGAGCGCCAAAGGCCAGATCCTCGAGGAGGGCATCACCGAGGCGGGCTCGATGTCATCGTTCATCGCCGCCGGCACCAGCTACGCCACGCACGCCGTGCCGATGGTGCCCTTCTACACCTTCTATTCGATGTTCGGCTTCCAGCGCGTCGGCGACCTCATCTGGCAAGCAGCCGACCAGCGCACACGCGGGTTCCTCCTCGGTGCCACGGCGGGCCGCACCACGCTGCTCGGCGAAGGCCTGCAGCACCAGGATGGCCACAGCCTGCTGCTCGCCACCACTGTGCCGGCCTGCCAGGCGTACGACCCGGCATTCGCCTACGAGGTGGCGACGATCGTTCAGGCCGGCCTGCAGCGGATGTACGGCCCCGACACACCCGACGCCGAGCGCGACGTGTTCTACTACCTCGCCCTCTACAACGAGAACTACACGATGCCGCCGATGCCCGACTTCCCGGAGATCTCCGACGAGATCGTGAAGGGCCTCTACCGGTGGGCAGAGGCACCCGACGGCGACGGGCAACGGGCGACGATCCTTTTCTCCGGATCGGCGCAGGGCGCAGCCCGGGCGGCCGCCGAGCGACTGGCCGCCGATCACGGCGTTCACGCCGAGCTCTGGTCGGCCACAAGCTACAAACGGCTTCGCGAGGATGCCCTCGACGTCGAGCGGTACAACCGCCTCCACCCCACCGAGGAGAAGCGCACCGCTCACGTCACGAACGCGCTCGGCCACTCGACGGGGCCGATCATCGCCGTCACCGACTTCATGAAGATGGTGCCCGAGCAGATCGCCCGCTTCCTCCCGGACCGCACGTTCCTGCCGCTCGGCACCGACGGGATGGGCCGATCCGACACCCGCGAAGCGTTGCGCCGCCACTTCGAGATCGACGAGGGGCACATCGTCGTCGGCGTCCTCTCCGCGCTGGCCGCTGAGGGCACCGTCGAACCGTCGCGGGTCACCGATGCGATCGCCAAGTACGACATCGACCCAGAGGCAGCCGACCCCACGTACGCCTGACCCCCAACTCCGAAACACGGTCCCAGGCGATCCACCGTCGATGGTTACCGTGGGCCCATGACCGGCACGCTCTACATCACCGGTGACATCGAAGCCGACGGCCTGCTCAACACGAACGGCGCCGCCCTGCTGATCGGCATGCTGCTCGACCAGCAGGTACCGATGGAATGGGCGTTCGCCGGTCCGAAGACGCTCCTCGCCCGGCTCGGTCACCTCGATCCGTCGACGATCGCGGCGATGGACCCGGAAGAGTTCGTCGCCGTGTGCTGTGAGAAGCCGGCGATCCACCGCTTCCCGGCCTCGTTGGGCAGGCGCATCCACGACCTGTGCGCGGTGATCACCGAGCAGTACGACGGCGACGCCACGAACGTGTGGCGCAACGTCGACAGTGGCGCCGACCTGTACGAACGTCTGCGGGCGCTGCCCGGGTACGGCGACGAGAAATCGAAGATCTTCGTTGCGATCCTCGCCAAGTCGCAGGGCATCGCACCTCCTGGTTGGCGGGATGCCGCCGGCAAGTTCGGCGACCACACACCGCGCTCGGTTGCCGACATCGATGGACCGGAGGCGTTGCAGAAGGTTCGCGAATGGAAGAAGGCGCAGAAGGCGGCAAAGCGCGACAAGCAAGACCGCTCGGTGACGGCCTGATCGCTTTCGCACACTGATGTCACCCGCACGCCTCATCACGCTGCTCGGCCTCTGCTCGGCCGCGGGGCTCGCCGGCGGGTGCGGCGATGACGACGCTGCCGACCCGGAAGTCACCGGCTCGACGCTCGGCGCACTCCCGACCGAGGCGCCGGCGACGACCGTGTCGGCACCTGTCACGACGGAGGCGGCCACGACGACGGGCGCAAGCATCTCCACCGCGCCGGAGGTGGTCGACGATCCCGAACTGCGTGACGAGCTCGTGGCGATGTTCGACCAGGACCAGGCGGAGCGCACCGGCGAGTCGATGGAGAACGGCGACAGGGAGCGCCAGGAGCGCCTGGTCGAGATCATCGAAGAGCACGGCTGGCCGACCTTCTCGATGGTCGGACACGAGGGTGCCACCGCAGCCTGGGTGATCGCCCAGCACTCCGACCTCGACGTCGCGTTCCAGAGGCGCGCACTGCGGCTGATGCGTCCACTCGTGAAGGCCGGGGAGGCCGACGGATCGGAGTTCGCCTACTTGCAGGACCGCGTGCTGACGAACGACGGGAAGAACCAGCGTTACGGCACTCAGATCCGCTGCGGACCCGACGGTGGCGTGCCGGCGACACCGATCGTCGACGCGAAGAACGTCGACGAGCGTCGCGCCGCAGTCGGCCTCGGCCCCCTCGACGATTACATGGCCGAGATCGACGAGATCTGCGCCAGCGAGGAGTGAAGAGTGACCGTCAGCTGGTGAGCGGATGCCCTCCGATATCGTGGTGCGGCCGCCATGTCCGACTCTGTGTACACATCCGCACGCACCAATGCGTCTGAGTTGCGGCCGATGGCCCGCCGCAGATCGGTGGCTGTGCACATCCGTGAGCTGGCGAGCTACCGAGAGCTGCTGACCAACCTCACCCGCAAGGAGCTCACCGTTCGCTACCAGCACTCCGTGCTCGGATTCGCCTGGTCGATGCTGCAACCCGTGTTCCTGCTGGTCGTCTACACGATCGTCTTCCGCATCCTCGGCGCAGGGTTCGCCCAGTTCTCGATCTGGGTGCTTGTGTGGCCTGCTGATCTGGACGTTCGTCAGCACGAGCCTGCTCACGGCGACGAAGTCGATTACCGAGAACTATTCGCTCGTCGGCAAGGTGAAGTTCCCCCGGGCGGTGCTGCCGCTGTCCAGCGTGGCCAGCGCGCTCGTGCACCTCGGACTCCAGTCGGCGGCGTTCGGCATCCTTCTCGTCATCGTGCGCCACCCGGTCGACTGGGCGTACATGTGGCTCGTACCCTTCGCCGTGATCACCGCCGGTCTGGTCGTGATCGCGCTGGCGCTGATCCTCGCTCCCCTCAACGTCTACGCCCGCGACACGATGCACCTGCTCGATCTACTCATCCTTGGCTGGTTCTGGGCGACCCCGATCCTCTACCAGTACGAGCTCGTCGCCCGGTTCCTCGGAGACAACGACATCCCCCAGTGGTTGGCCCTCGCCAATCCACTGACGCCAGTGGTGATCACGATCCAGCGGGCGATCTACGGCAGCAACACGGCGGAGGGCCTCACACCCGACCCGCAGCTGCTCCCCGGGTACGGACCGCTCTGGTACCTCGAGGCGCTGGCGATCACGTCGGCCGGGGCGGTGGTGCTCTGCTGGATCGCGCTCAAGGCGTTCGATCGCGCCGAGGTCAACCTCGTCGAGGCGCTCTGAGGCGGCAGCCATGGAAGCAGTCGTCGTCGACAACGTGTCCAAGACGTTCCGCATCGCCACCGATCCGGCGGACTCCCTGAAGCAGCGGATCCTGCGCTTCCGGCGCGGCCACTTCGAGGAGTTCCAGGCGTTGCGCACTCTCGACCTCGTCATCGACCAAGGCGAGACCGTGGGCATCCTCGGCCACAACGGCTCGGGAAAGTCGACGTTGCTCAAGTGCATCGCCGGCATCCTCACGCCCACCACGGGCGAGGTGCGCGTGCGCGGGCGGCTGGCGTCGCTCCTCGAGCTCGGCGCCGGATTCCACCCCGACCTCACCGGACGGGAGAACGTCTACATCAACACGTCCTTCTACGGCATGCCGCGCAAGGAGGTGGACAAGGTCTTCGACGACATCGTCGACTTCGCCGAGCTCGCCCAGTTCATCGACGAACCCGTGAAGCACTACTCGTCGGGGATGTACGTGCGCCTCGGTTTCGCCGTGGCGGTCAACCTCGACCCCGACGTCTTGCTCGTCGACGAGGTGCTCGCCGTCGGCGATGAGGTGTTCCAGGCGAAGTGCATCGGTCGCATCCGCCAGTTCCAGGACGAGGGACGGACGATCGTGTTCGTCACCCACGACGTGGAAACCGTGCGCCAGGTGTGCAGCCGGGCGATCGTGCTCGATCACGGACAGATGGTGATCGACGGCGAACCGGGCAAGGCGATCCGCGTCTTCCGCGAGTACCTGCACGGGCGCTCCGTGCTGGGCAACGTGGCACAGGTGGCGGAGACCCCGCTGACGATCGCCGATGTTCGTGTCACGCACGCCAACATTCGCCGGCGCGCGCATCTCCTCCCGGGCGAGTCGTTCAGCGTCGAGGTCGACGTGGTCGCCACCGACCCGGTCGCCGCCGCCACGCTCGCTGTGGAGATCTGCGCCAGCGACGGTACGCCGATCTTCAAGGTCTCGTCCGACGACCTCGGCACACCCCTCCCACCGCTCGACGGGACGGCGACCTTGCGTGTCGACGTGGCAAAGGTCGATCTCCTCGACGGGCAGTTCCCGCTCAACCTGACGCTCTCCGACCGCAGCACGGGACGCCTCTTCGATTGGCGCGCCGGCTCGACGAGCTTCGAGGTAGTCAACCCGACCCGCGCCACGGGCCTGGTGGCGTTCGACGTGAGCGTGGAACTCCACTGCCGAAGCCCCGGTCGCCGACACCGAGGACGCGGTGCCCCGAGCCCGACGTCACCGACGCGACGCGTCGCCCGTGAGGCCCGATCCGGGCACCACGGTGGAATCGGCGAGGTTCGCCGTGGCCAGATCGGTGGCCCCGGCACCGAGCTCGTCGCGGAGCCCCCAGGCTGGACCGGCAAGGATGACACCGCCAACCACGAGCGCCACCATGGCGATCGCGCTCACCGAGTAGGCGACGTCTCGCCCGTACGTCTCGTAGAGCGCTCCGATCACCGGTGCCGTCACACCCGCCGCCAGCGTCTGGATGCCGCCCAGCATGCCCTGCGCGGCGGCCTGACGCTCCTTGGCGACGACGAGGCCGACAGCCACGCCGGTACTCGACACCGTGAGGCCGTCGCTCAATGCGTGGACCATGGCGACGGCAAACATCGCGCCGGCGGTGGGCATGTAGCCGTACAACGCCATGTACCCGGCTCCGAGCAGGAGCCCGATCGTGCCGATGCGAAACGGCCCGGCGCGCTGGGCGAGACGTCCACCGGCGGCGCCGAGCACGACGAGGGGCAGGGCGAAGAGCGTGATGCCGAGATTGGCCAACCACTCGGCCGCGTCGAGGTCGTCGAGAGCGAGCGACCACAGCGAGTCGAAGGCACCGATCATCAACCACACGGCGCTGCCGAGGGCAACTGCCGCGGCGTACGGGCGTACGCGGAGCAGGTCGAACGCAAATCGCTGGGCACCGGATTCGACCACCTCTGTCTCGGCGACGTGGGTGCGGGCGACGAACGGCAGCAGGGCGACCGTGGCGCCGGCGATGACGAGGAACGGTGCGGAGATTCCGAAGGGGCCGACCAACAACGCCGACACGGCGGGTCCGGCAGCGAATCCGCCGACATCTGCGGCAAGGAGGCGGCCGAGGTTGTGGCCGAGGTTGCCCGGGTCGGCGACGATCACGATGCGCCGGATGGCGGGCACGGCGACACCGACGCCGATCCCCATCACGAACCGCCCGGCGAGCAGCGGAGCGATCGATTGGGAGAAGGCCATCATCACCAGCCCGACGATGTCGAGCAGGATGCCCGCCAGGACGAGGCGTCGAGCGTGGCCGCGGTCGGCGAGCGGGGCGATGGTGACCTGGGCGAGGAAGCCGGCAACGAATCCGATCCCGATGACGCCGCCGAGCGCGGATTCGCTGATCCCGTATTCGTCGCGGAAGTCGTCGAGCAGCGTGAATAGCACGCCGTAGCCGGAAGCGAGAAACGCGCCGACCAGGCCGAACACGACGATCAGGGGCACGCGCCGCACGGCTGGCACGGTAGACGCCGTTGGCATCTGTGCGATCACTGGATTGCGCCGGCGGGGCGTAGCGTCAGCACCATGACGAACTCGATCGGCGACCTCTACCGGCAGGCGGCCCACTCGTTCATCCAGTACGCCAACGACTTGAACAAGGACGACTGGGCGACGCCAGTCGGGTGCTGCCCGGGCTGGACGGCTCGCGACGTTCTCTCCCACGCGGGCGGCTCGGCGGATGACATCATCAACGGTCGAGTCGACGGGGCTGGCACTCCTCCCTGGACTGCGTCGCAGGTGGAGCGCTACGGCGATCTCTCCGTTGCCGATCTCCTCGCCCAATGGACGACTCAGGTCGACGACGTCGCCAGCCTGCTCGAACAGTTCGACGAGCCGCGTCCACCGATCGACGTCCACACCCACGAGCACGACATCCGCTCGGCGCTCAATCAGCCAGGCAGCCGGGACAACGCGATCATCAACGCCGGAGCGGCTCGCTTCGCCCAGATCGAGTCGACGCCGAGTGTGACCATCCTGCTCGACGGAAGCGAGTCGCGCTCGCCCCAGGATGAAGGCAATGGCCTCGTCGTGGGTGGTCTCAGTCGCTTCGAGCTCGTCCGCTCGCGGCTCGGCCGGCGCAGCCGCTCCCAGGTGGAGCGCTACGACTGGAGTGGCGACCCGTCAGCAGTCCTCGACAGCTGGTTTCTGTTCGGCCCCGCCGAACATGACATCGTCGAATAGGTCAAACCCGAGCGAGACGGGCGCGGATCGCAGCACGCACGGTGGCCCGATGGGCTGGCAGCCAGACGGCCTGCATCGGGGCGAAGTTGGGGTTGCCGTACGGATCGTGGTGCAGTTCGTGATCCCAGCGGGCGTACAGCTCGGCGATCTCCTCCGGCGACGCGTGCGGCGCACGCGTCTGTGACTCGAAGTGGTACAGGGTGGCATGAGGGGTCCAGATCACCCGCCGCCCGGTGGCCCGCACGCGCAGGCAGTACTCGAGATCGTTGAACGCCACGGCGAAGTGCTCCGGTAGACCGCCGATCTCGTCGAACACGTCGCGCGGTGTGAGCAGGCAGGCGCCGGTCACCGCGGTGACTTCCCGGTCGAGCTCGAGCAGCCCGAACGGTCCTGGGTCGTCACCGGCGAACCCGTGGAAGATGTGCAACGGCTGTGCGTTGCACAGGATTCCGCCGTGCTGCAGCGTTCCGTCGGAGTACAGCAGCCGGCACCCGACGACACCGACGTCGCGCTCGAGTGTGAAGCCCACCATCGTCGTCAGCCAGTCGGGCTGTTCGATCGAGGTGTCGTCGTTGAGCATCAGCAACTGACTGCCTGAGGAACGAGCTGCGCCGAGGTTGATCCGTGCGGAGAAGTTGAACGGCCCCTCGGCCCGCACGACCGTGACGGGCAGGGTTTCCAGCGTCTGCAACACGCGCTCGCCGGCGTGTCCGGATCGGCGACGACGATCACCTCGAACTCGGGGTAGTCGGTGACGGCGAACAGGGACTCGACGCATCGGTAGACGAGCGGACGGTCGATCCCCCACACCTGCCGGCTCGTGCCGACCGTCGGGATCACGATGCTGACCGTCGGGGCGCTGTCGAGCCGGCGCCGCACTCGGAAGTGGCCCGGCGTCGCTTGGTGCTCGACGGTCGCCGGCGACACCGATTCGCTCGAGGTGGTCAGCCGACGGCGCGGCGCCCCGCCTCTCGCGCGTACGGCTTGGCGTGCGGGTCGGCGGCCGCCGACCCCGGGTTGACGCACCAGTGGTAGAGCACCGCGGCGACGTGGTGGATCCGCCGCGTGCCTGCTCGCTGACGCGCAGGATCAGGTCGTGGTCCTGGCTCCCGTCGTAGCCGGCGCGGAACCGGCCGACGTCCTCCACCACGATGCGGCGCAACACGGACAGGTGCGTGCAGTAGTTCTGGGCGCGCAGCCGCTCCGGCGACCAGTCCGGCTTGTAGAAGGTGTCGTACACCGAACCGTCGTCGGCGATCTTGTCCTCGTCGCTGTAGACGTAGTCGATCTCCGTCGATCGGTGCGGAGCGCGCTGTCGACCGCGGCGAGAGCGTCGGAGGTGAGCTGATCGTCGTGATCGAGCAGCACGACGAACTCGCCGGTGGCCATCGCCAGCGCGTCGTTGGAGGCGGCGACGATGCCACCGCCCTCGTGCCTCCTCTGCACCATGACACGGTGGTCGGCCGTCTGCGAGCGTCGGCGAGCCGGCGATCGGACGGCGCTGTCGGTGGATGCGTCGTCGACGATGCACCACTCCCAGTCGGCGACGCTCCTGGCCGAGCACCGAGGAGATGCACGCCTCCAACAGCCGCAGCGGAGGATCGTGCACCGGAGTGCAGATCGAGAACCGTGTCACCGCCGAGGTTCCACGCAGGGAGGAAGCGGCGGATGCGGTCGGCGTATGCGAGATCCGGCGATTCCGGCGGGCTGTGCGGCGCCACATCATCAGTCCAGCGCTTGACCCGGCCGCGCAGCGACCCCAGCTCGTGTTCCAACTCGCGGACCCGAGCTACCGCCGCGTCCCGCTCGCGACGCACCCCGTCGATGTCCTCGGGCTCGCCGAGGTGCGGACCACCCGTCGTTCACCGCTGTCATCCATGAAGCCACCATGTTGGCGCATGAGGCGAGCCGGTGGGCGAGCCGACCAATCATTACGGCCGGTCTGTTTCGGCTGCGGCGCATCCATGAAGGCACCATGTTGGCCGCGTTCGACGGTACCCTCGGCGTCGTCAGATGTTCCTCCCGTTGTCCCCGTATGCGCATCCTGTACGTCACCGCCCATTACCCACCCGACTTCGTGAGCGGCGCGACGCTCCAGGTGCAGCGCCTTGCCGAGCAGGCGGCGGCGGCCGGACATGACGTCGCCGTGTTTTCCGGCGCCATTCGCGCCGGGCTTCGCGGATGGGTCGACGGCCGACGATCAGCTCAACGGGGTCGACGTCCGCTGGATCGGCAGCGCCGGCTGGATCCAGCAGGATGACGACCGCAACTGGGACAACTCGGTGGCCACGGCGGCGGGCTGCGGCGATGCTCGACGACTTCACCCCCGATGTGGTCCACGCCCACGCCCTGCAGACGATCGGAGCGCGGGTGCTCGACGAAGCGCTCGATCGAGGAGTCCGAGTCGTGCTCACGATGCACGACCTGTGGTGGTGGTGCTGCCCGCCTGTTCCTGGTCGATCGCGACATGGCGCCGTGCTCGCTCGTCACCGATGTGAGCGAGTGTGCCTGCGCCCGCACAGCGGAGTGGCGGACGGCGCGGACGGCGTTCTCTGCGGCGCACGCTCGATCGCCTCGACGAGATCCTCGTGCCGTCGGCGGCGATGCGTGCACTCGTGATCGCCAACGGGGTCGACCCCCAACGGGTCAGTGTCGACGCCAACGACGTCGAGGTCGTTCCCCATCCGTCCTCGGCTCCCACCTCTGACGGTGATGTCCGCTTCGTGTATGTCGGTGGCGATCACCCCGTGAAGGGTGTCGACGTCATGCTCGCTGCGGCCGGGCACCTGAAAGGTCTCGATCGCTGGTCGCTCACGTGCTACGGCGTCGAACAACGGCGGGTGCGGCGGGGGCTCCCCGTCGTGTTCCGTCCACCGTTCGAGCCGAGCCAAGCGGGCGCCGTGTTCGTCCACGAGCGATGTGCTCGTCATCCCGTCCATCGCCCGCGAGAGCTTCTCCCTTGCCGCCAGAGAGGCCCTTGCCGCCGGCGCCGCCGTGTCACGAGCGATTGCCTCGGTCCGGAGGAGGTCGTCCTCCACGGACAGAACGGTCTCGTTGTTCCCACCGGAGATGCCGCTGCGCTCGCGGCGGCGATGCGCCGGCTCGTCGAGGATCGCCAGTTGCTGACGTCGCTCCAGGACTTCGCCACAGCGGAACCCTCCTGAGCTGCGTCTACCGGGCGACCACGCACGAGCCCTCATCGCCCGGTACGGAGAACCCCGCACCGGGCTCCCGCCGAGTCCACCCCGACGTCGTGCTCGTGACCGATGGCGACCCCACCGGAACGGTGCGCCATCTCGCCGAGGCGCTCGAGCACCACGGCATCACGGTCGTCGTGACCGGCGCCGGCGACACCGAGTTGGCGCAGGCGCTCGTCGGCGCGGACGCGGCTGTCGTCCACGGATCGTTGCAGCCGGACCAGTTGCAGTCGCTGACCGACGCAGCACGAGGCAGCAGTGCTGTCGTGATCGACGGCGCCCAACATCGTCGCCTGGTGTCAGCGCCGCCGAGATCGTCGCCGCCCGACCGGTCGAAGCTCCTCGTCGTCGGGGCATCCTCGGCGGCGCAACAACTCGCGTCACGATCGTCGCCGGCGGGGACAGCCGTAGTCGCATGGTGGAGTCCGTCGTCAGCGACGTCGTCGACGGTCGCCGCCGGACGCTGCTCGATGTCGTGGTCGCCTCCGACGTCGAGCGGTTCCGCGGTGCCGATGTCGTGATCATCCCGCCGGCGGCCGACGGCACGCGGGCGTGGATGCTCGCCTCGCTCGCCGGCGCGGCGGCGATCGTCGACGTCGAGATCGAGCACGGCGGTCGAACCACGGGCGCACCGCCCTCGTCGCCCGTTCGGACACGCGAGTGGACCGCGAACCTCACCCGCCTCCTCGACGATCCGGTGCTGCGCACATCGCTCGCTAGCCGCAGCAAAGCGGGAGGTGATGCTGCAGCACGGGCCCCACTCCGTGGCTGCCTCCGTCGTCGACGCGCGATCCGCGCTGCCAGCGGTTCGCCGAACGGCACATGACCGCTGCCGCTCACAACCGGTGTGTGCGATCCTCCACGAGCCACCGCCTGTCCGAGCCGTAGCCAGAAATCGGCGAGAAGAAGCTCTGGTCGGACGATGCGAGCACGCCTGGCGTGGCGGCGACCGCCGTGCGGTGAGCAGTGCGACGGTGAGCTGATTGCCGACGACGAGCGTCTCGGTCAGGTTCTCGAGCACGACGAAGGCAAACACGCCGAACGGCCACAGCGTGAGCAACGACCGTCCAGCGACGGCGCGCGTCGTGACGGCCATGTACAGGACGGCGACGAACGCGAAGAACAGGGCGAGACCGATGGCACCACCGCCGAGCAACGCCTCGATGAACGAGTTGTGCGACGACATCAGCCGATGGCCCGAAGCCCGCCGCACCTCGCGCGAGGAACCTTCTGTCGTCCCAGAGGCCGAGATATCCGAATCCGTGCAGCGGTCGCCGTCCGGTCCAATCGACCGCCACCTCCCACACGCCCGTACGACCGGTGAGATCGCTGTCTCGCCCGACAGCGTCGAGCCATGCGCCGCGCGTGAACCATCGCCACGCCCGTGACGACGAGGGCGAGCACGCCTCCTCCCGCCGCGACGCGCCCGGCGGGCACGCCCCTCGCCGACCAACCGCCGCGAGGCGTACACGATCGCTGCCGCGGCGAGGGCGATCGCCGCGGCGACAGTTGGTGTCGCCGCATCTGCTCCACTGACGAGCCACGCCTCGATGCCGAACCCGGCGACGGCGAGACCGACGAGAGGAAGCATCGCGAGCTCACGCTCTCGAGCGAACCGCTGCACGGCGTCCACCCCGAGGAGCACGCCGAGCAGCCCACCGAGAGCGGCGTAGAGGGCGAGGCTGTTGCGGTTGAAGAAGATGCCGGCGTAGTTGCCGCGAAGATCGATCGTGCCGGTCGCCTCGGTACGCAGCGCGACGAAGCTCCACAGGAGCCCGACATGGACGCCGCACCAGATCGCCCAGCCGAGCTGGCGCAGTGGTAGCACCACCGCCGCTGCGGCACCGGCCGCGAGCGCGGTGCCGACGAACAGCGACTCGCGCACCGTCACCGTGGGGTCACGTGACCAGATCGTCGGACAACAGGTACCACGCCACCACGGCGACGCCGGTGGCGGCAAGCGGCAGCGGGATCCGTCGCCAGCGCCCGGCGTCGACGAGCACGGCAATCCCGACCACACCGACGGCTGCGTACACGCCGATGATCACCGGGTCGTCGGCGAGCGGATCGTCGAAGGACCACCAGGTGCGGATCCGGTAGAGCGGTCCCGTGGTGTACAGGGTGACGCCGATCGCGACGACCACGAACGACACGACGGCACGGGGACGCACGGGGACGCACGTTAGTGGCCAGCCGTCTCTGGCTGCCGGACATGCGGCCGGCACACGCAGGGCCACCAGTACGCTGGAAACGTCTATGGCCAAGGCAGTCCATCCCGCCGACCACCTCGAGCTCGAGGTGGGAATCGACGTGGACGTCGACGCCGTCGACACCGTTTCACCGGCTCCGCCTTCTCCCCCGATACCCGACGCACCGCGCACCGTGGTGCCCGGCACCGAGTGGATCGTGCAACGCGTTCATGAGCCGCTCAACAAGATGTGGAACCGCGGCTTCAGGTTCCTGTTCGTGCTCGATGCGATCGGTCTGCTGGCGATCATGCTCGGCACCAACGTCGTCCGCTTCCAGTCGCTCGGTTGGCGCGGCAAGGACGTCGGCTTCTTCCTCCTCGGGCTGCTGGCGGCGGTTGCGATCCACCTCGTCGTCAACTACTTCTTCGGCCTGTACGAGCGAGAGCCACGACTCGGCGTGCGTGCCTGGCTGCCGAAGGCGCTGCTCGCGACCGCGTTCGGTGTCGGCGTGCAGGGCGTCGCCTCGCTCGCACTCGAGCGATACCTCGCCCCGCGGATCAACCTCGCCGTGCTGTTCCTCCTCGCCCCGATCGTGCTGGTCGTCAACCGCCGCCTGTCGCGCATCCTCGCCGTGCGCCGCAAGGGCCCTCCCCGCGTCGTGCTCGTCGGCGCGGCCGGCGACATCACCCTCGCCGAGGAACACCTCGCGGACAGCGACCGGGACGCCGTCGTGGTTGGCCGCGTCGAGCGCACGGACCGCCTCATCGACGAGGTCGAGAAGTTCTCTGCCACCGACGTGCTGCTCCTCGACGTCGAGGCGTTCGGCACGATCTTCCCCGAGCCGTTGAACCGCCTCGAGGATCGCGGGATCGGCTTCCTCCAGCGTGTCAGCGCGCGTGAGACACTGCTCGGCCTGCAGACCATCCGGCAGGTGGCGGGGATGCCGTTCGTGCCGCTGCGAAGCCACAGCGTTGCGTCCTACAAGTTGCGCTTCAAGCGTCTGTTCGACCTCGTCATCGTCGTCGTCACGGCGCCGCTGTGGCTCGTGGCGCTGGCAGTGCTCGCGCTCTACGTACTGATCCGCGGTGGCCGGCCCGTCATCTACCGGCAGACACGGGTCGGACTGCGTGGTCGCGAGTTCGCGCTGCACAAGTTCCGCACGATGAATCGTGACGCCGAACTGGCCGGAGCCCAGCTGTCGACCGGCACTGCTGATCCGCGCATCGTCAAGGGACTCGCCTGGATGCGGGCGACGCGAGCCGACGAGCTACCCCAGCTGTTCAACGTGCTACGCGGTCAGATGTCTCTCGTCGGACCGCGTCCCGAGCGGTCCGAGCTCGTCGACGAGATCGAGCGTCGGGTGCCCGGCTACACGTTGCGCAACGAGCTACCACCTGGTCTCACCGGGCTCGCTCAGATCCAGGGGCGGTACTCGACGGATGCCGCCTACAAGCTCGGGTACGACCTCCAGTACATGGTCAACTGGTCACCCGTTCTCGACCTCCAGATCCTGGCCCAGACCGTGTGGGTCGTCCTCACACGCCGTGTCTGAGTCGGAACAGGTCGTCGCAACGGACGTGAGCCGGTGGCCATCCGTCTCCGTGGTCATGCCCGTCCGCAACGAGGCGCCCTACCTCGCTCAGGCCGTGAGAGCGATCACCGACCAGCACTACCCGGGTGAGCTGGACATCTGGCTGGCGATCGCGCCGTCTACGGACGGCACCGAAGACGTCGCCGCCCAGATCGCCGCCGCCGAACGTCGAGTCCACATCGTCGCCAACCCGGCAGGGTCGACCCCGGCTGGCTTGAACGCTGCGGTCGATGCCTCCGCCGGCGATGTGATCGTCCGCGTCGACGGGCGCGCTCAGCTGAGCGCCGGATACATCCGGCGGGCCGTCGACACACTCAGCCGGACCGGCGCGGTGAACGTGGGCGGCATCCAGCAGGCAGTCGGCGAGACGACGTTCGAGCGAGCAGTTGCGGTCGCCGTCACCAGCATCTTCGGCACCGGAGGCAGTCGTTTCCGGATCGGCGGCGAAGAGGGTCCGGTCGACACCGTCTACCTCGGCGTGTTCCGTCGTGAGGCGCTCGAAGCGGTCGGCTCCTTCGACGAGCGGCTCGTCCGCAACCAGGACTACGAGCTCAACATCCGTCTTCGCCACGCCGGCGGAACGGTGTGGTTCGACCCGACGCTCTCCGCGACGTACCGGCCTCGCGGAAGTCTGCGCGCGCTCGCCCGGCAGTACTTCGAGTACGGCGAGTGGAAGGCGGAGGTGCTGCGCCGCCACCCCCGATCGTTGCGAGCACGGCAGGCACTCCCGCCGATCGTCACCGGTCTCGTCCTCGCCGGCGCTGTCGCCTCACCTCGCGCAAAGGCTGCCGCCCTGCTTCCTGCCGGCTATGCGATCGCCGTTGCAGCGGCGACGGTCGGGGAGGCACGCGGCCGATTCGCTCTCTGGCCGGGCGTCGCCGCGTCGTTCGTCACCATCCATTGGTCGTGGTCCGCCGGATTCGCCAAACGCCTGCTAGGGATCCGTGTCCGTGAAAGACGAGTCCGCTAGCGTGAACTGATGGCGCCGCAACCGCGCTGAGCAGGATGTCGCGGTCGGCCAATCACGCGATTGAACGACAGGAAGCCCCACTCCGTGACGAAACAGCGAGCAAGCGAACACAGATGACGGACCATCCGCGAGTGAGCGTCGTCATCCCGTGCTTCAACGCCACCGCCTTCCTGCCCGCCCTCGCCCGCACCCTGGTCCACAACGCCGGCGACGGCATCGAGTTCGTGTTGGTCAACGATGCGTCGACGGACGGCACCGCCGAGGTGATCGACCGCATGAGCACCGAGATCCGCGGCGCTCGATCGGTGCATCGTGGGGACAACGGTGGCCTGGCCGCCGCCCGCAACACCGGCATCGACGCCGCACTGGGTCGCTACATCGCCTTCCTCGACGCCGACGACTGGCTTCACCCGGGCCACGTCGGTCGCCTCGTCGCCGCCATCGAACACCACCAGACCGACTTCGTCCGCACCGATCACGTCGCCGTCGACGGACGCAAGCGCCGCATCGTGCGCTCACCGGAGATGCGCCGTTCGCAGCCGCTCAAGCCGCGCGCTGCGATCCTGCCCGTCGATCGCTCCTCCGGCGTCGACTATCCGTATTCGTGGGCGGGGATCTTCGACGTGGAGCGGATGGGCAAGGACGCCATCCACTTCGACGACGGGCTGCACACCGCCGAGGACCGTCCGTGGATCTGGCGCATCTACCGCAACGCCACGTCGCATGCAGTAGTCAGCCTCACCGGCAACTACTACCGCCGCGGGGTCGCCAACAGCCTCACCCAGATCGCCGATGCCCGCCAGCTCCACTTTTTCGAGGCGTTCGATCTCGTCATCTCCGAGACGTCGCTCGACGCCGAAGCGGAGATGCTGATGCCCAAGGCGATCCGGTCGTACTGCGCCATCATGAGCCACCACCTCAAGCTGCGTGAGCGATTCGACGGACCCCTCCAGGCGGAGCTCATCGGGCGCACGGCAAAGACGCTGAGAGCGCTCCCCCAGTCGACGCTCAACGACGTCTTCCACGGGATGGGTGACAAGCGGGCACACGAATTGCGAGCGCTCCGGGACACCGGGATGGCGGCGGCGTGACGCAAGTCCTCCTGTCGTCGTCCCTCTACAGCACCGCCACTCTCGCCGCCGCTTGCGAGGCGGGCACGATCCCGGCGCCGAGCTCCGGACAACGGGTGCTGATGGTGGCGAACAACAGCCTGTTTCCCGAGATCAACGCCGACATCGACGAGATCCCCGGGTTCGCCGCGATCTCCGGCATCTTCGACCGCGTCGTCCACTTCAACGACTTCATCCATCCCTACCACCCGTCGGAGTTCAAGCCGCGTGACGACCTCCACTTCTGGGAGAGCTACGCCAGGCACCACTTCGACCTGCACGACGACATCGAGCTCGCCGTCGAGTCGATCCAGGTGCGTCCCGCGCAGACGGTGGCGGGAATCTTCATGGGCTCGCCGATCACGGTCTACGCCGAGGGGTTGATGTCCTACGGTCCGACCCGGAACCAGCTCAATCTCGAGATCTCCGAGCGCATCGACCAAGTCGTGTACCCGGATCTGCTCGGCGGACTGCGGCCCGTGCTGCTGCGCGAGTTCGAGGTGCCCTACCGTCCGTTCGACGCCGACGCGCTGAAGAAGGTCTTCGCCCAGATGGCGTCGGTCGTGCAGCCCAATGCCGCTGCGATCGACGGCCTGCCGCTCGTCGTCGGCCAGTACCTCAGCGCTCTCGCCATCCTCACCCCCGACGCCGAGCTCGACCTCCATCTCGAGATGGTCAGGGCGGCGGCGGGTTCGCGGTTCGGGCTCGGGACGGGTGTGCTTCAAGCCCCATCCGGGCGCTCCGCCGGCAGCGACGTTCGCCCTTGCCGACCGGGCAGCGCTCGCCGGTATCGAGCTCGTACCGGTACTCGACGACAACCCGCTCGAGGTACTGCTCTCGGTCGCCACCCCATCGGCGATCATCAGCGCCTTCTCCACGGCGCTCATCACGGCCGGACGGCTGTACGGCGTCCCCGTCGGCTGCGTGGGCACCGATCTCCTCCTCGAGGAGCTGACGCCGTACGAGAACAGCAACCGCGTGCCGGTCACGATCATCGACTACCTCGTCCCCCATCTGTCGGCCGCCGTAGCTCCGGCCCCGATCGACGACCGTTCGTTCGACGTCGCCCACCTTCAGGCACTCGTCGAGACGGTCGGCTATTGCATGCAGCCCGACCGGCTGCCGATGCTGCGCCCGCAGGCGGAGAAGTTCTTGAGGTGGCAGTCGGACACCACCCGGCGCCGCTACGTGAAGCGCCGCCGGCTGACGGCGCTCGCTCTCCCCGGCGCTCCCTATGTGCCGCTGTGGAAGCGCCTCGCGCTCCGGTACCGCGACGCGCCGATCATGACCAAGGCGCGAACAGCGCGGCGTCGGCTCGCCGACGGCTCGCTGAAGCCCGTGGATCTCCCCCGTGTGGCGTTGAAGTCGCTACGAGGGAAGCGCTGAAGCGTCCTCGCTGACCGCCGGCATCGAGAGCTGCACCGGTTCACCGAGCACCGTGGCGCACTTGTTCGTGAGCAGGTCGCACGTGATCTGGTAGTCCTCGATGAGGCGGATCGCCAGTTCGTCGGGGATCTCCACCTTGTGCGCCGGGCGGTCGGCGACGATGCGCCCTTCTTTGATCGGTCCCATCGGGTCACCAAACCCGCCGACACCGGTCTTGGGGAGACGGTCGTACTCGGGCTGGATCGGTGAGTCGAGGCCGAGATAGCGACTGAGGTCGGCGAGTGTCTGCTCCGGTGCCGTGACGATCGAGTCGGTGAACAGCGCTGCCGCGTCAGGACGACGCTTGCACAGGTCGCGAACTGCGGCATATCGGTTGAACAGGTGCACACTCGCCGTGTCGGGCTCGTTGCGCCAGTTCGCCTTCTTCCCCCGCCTCCCCATGGCGACGATGCTGCGCAGGCCGGAGATCGGCTCGCGAATACCGTAGATCGGCAGCACGTCGCTGCGTTCGAGCACGTCGTCGGAGATGATGTGCTTGTTGTGCAGGATCTTGTCGAAGAGGTACTCGCCCTTCACCTCGTAGTCCGACAGCTTCCAGATGCCGTAGCGCAACTCGGTGAGATCGACGAAGGACCGATAGCTGCGGTGCTGCTCGGCGTAGCCCGTCACCTGCGGATGTGACCCGATGAGGTGGCCGAGCAGCGTCGAGTAACTGCGCATGTGGCTGAAGAACAAGATGTACTTGCGCCGGCCGAGCAAGGCTCGGGCGAGGTTGATCTGCGCCATCCGCTCGATGCCGAGCCGGTCCTCGATCTTGCGGCGACTGTTTTCGACGAACTTCAAGGCGTCACACCCGCCGCAGTCGCTTGCGCGGCTCTTCCTCGCCGGGGAACACGCGCTTGACGCCGTCGCCGAAGGCGGTCTCGATGATGCGCACGTCACGGACGAGGTGCTGGATTCCCTGCGGCTCGAGTGATGCTGCGTGGTCGGAGCCCCACATCGTGCGGTCGAGGGTGACATGACGCTCGAGAGCGACGGCGCCCATGGCGACGGCGGCGAGCGACACCTGCAGCCCACGCTCGTGGCCGGAGTAGCCGACCATCATGTCGTACCGGTCACGCAGGGTGTCGATCGTGCGCAGGTTCACTTCCTCTGCCGGGCATGGATAGGTGGACGTGGTGTGGAGCAGGATCACGTTGTCGTGACCGAGGATCTCGACGGCATGGTCGACCTCGTCGATCGTCGACATCCCGGTGGACAGGATGACTGGCTTGCCCGTGTCGGCCATCGCCGCCAGCAGCTCGTCGTCGGTAATGCACGCCGAGGCGACCTTGTGGGCGACGACGTTCATCTTCTCCAGGAAATCGACCGAGGGCACGTCCCACGGGGAGGCGAACCACTGGATCTCCTGCTGCCGGCAGTACTCGTCGATCGCCGAGTACTCGTCGTGCTCGAACTCGACCTTGTACTTGTAGTCGAGGTAGGTCATCTCGCCCCACGGTGTCTCCCGGATCTGGTCACGCTGGGCGACCGGCACGCAGATCTCCGGGGTGCGCTTCTGGAACTTCACCGCGTCGCAGCCGGCACCGACGGCGACGTCGATGAGCTGCTTGGCGATATCGAGATCACCGTTGTGGTTGATGCCGATCTCGGCGATCACGTACACGGGCAGGCCGGGGCCGACCGAGCGGTCACCAATCTTGATCGCTTGCACGACTGAACTCCTTCTGTGAGCCGGGGGTTGCGAGGCGCTGCTGGACAGCGTTCGGGCTCGGATGGGCGAGATGCAACATCTCTACGGTATCCGCTCACGCCGTCTTTGACAGGTACACACCTCAGGCGGCAGGAGTGCCCGAGCCGACGGCAAGATCGTGGATGCGCTGCTGCAATGCGCGCATTGCCGGCGTGAAACGCGAGGTGACCGCCTCGTCGGCCGGGAGCGTGCAACGCATCACGGTCGCCCGTTCTCCGCGGATCGCCGGGATCGTGAGCACCGCTGTCGACGGCAGCGCGTGCACGGTGAGTCCGTGAGGCAGATCGCGCACGACGAGCTCGACCGGCAACCCGGATGGAGGTGTGTAGATGCTCGCCCCCGCCGCCGCCGCCCGCTCCCTCGCCTCGGAGAGATCCCGGCGGTGAGGGACGAACATCAGCCGCTCCGCGCGGAGCGACTCGTCGAGCCACCGCACGTAGAAGTCGTGATCGAGCAGCCCGTCGTGGGCGAGGCTCGAGCCGAGCACGATCGTGCGAACTTCATCTACCGCGACTTCCACCGCAGGGACCGGAACCCGACGCGACCAGCCGAACCGATGGGTGGTCACCGTCAGGCCCCTGGCTCGAAGGCGATGGAGCTGTTCGTCCGCCACAGGCAGCCCGGTGAACACGGCGACACGGCCGCGTCGGGCCAGGCGACGTAGCTCCGAACCGCCGACGCGACCGAGCGGCTGATGGTGGCGCCGCACGGAGTGCGCCCGCACGAGGCGCTCTGATCCGCCAGCGAACGTCTCCAGGGCACGCAGGGTCGCGGCGCCGTCGTCGACGAACGTCAACCGCCGCCGCCCTGGCGTGGCGAGCACAGCATGGAGCAGGGTCGAGTAGGGGTCGCCGACGATCAGTTCGCCCGCCCTGGCGACAATCCCGATCAGCGGGCGAGCACCGGGGTCAGGTTGGATCCGGACGCCGTCGAGCAGCGGGCGGCCGAGCTCGAGCAGCGCGGCGAGGTCGGCGCCCCGCGTGATCAGCACCTGCGGCCGCTCGACCGCGCCGGCGTCGAGGGCTTCCAGCACGGACAGCAGCTGGAACGGCGAATCGACGATGGCGACTCGCCGGGTGGTGGAGCCCCCCTTCACCGGCTGCTCCACGCGGCTCGTACGGCGCGCCAGCCCTTGCCCAGCACAGTGCGGGAGAAGATCGTGCGTGCTCCGACACGTCTGTTGCCTGATCTCGGGTGCAATCGGCGACCGGCGATCACGTCGGTCCAATCGTTGGCGCCACGATCGTGGAAGTAGTTGCGTTGCAACCATTCCGCGTCGGGCACACCCGCCGTGGCGACGCTCGCCGGCAGGAGCGGGGCCGTGATCCCGCTGCCGGCGAACACCCCGTTGAGCAACGCGTCGTTCACGCCGAAGTCGTCGATGATGACGACGGGACAACCAGCATCGATCGCCTCCAACGCGGCCGTGGAGCTCACGGTGACCAGACACGAGGCGTCGACGAGCGAATCGGCCAGAGTCCCATCCACGAACTCGAGGGCGCCGGAGGGCACTGCCTCCTCACCGACCAGCTCCTCCCACAGCTCGTCGTAAGGATGTGGCTCGTGATGCGTCACCGCTTCCGCGCCCCGACGGCGGAGCTTGACGATCGGTGCAGGCGGCCCCAACGCCACGAGGCGGGAGAGCAACAGCCGGCGCTGGTCGCGATCGGCGGGCACAGATGGCTGTGGAGCGAAGACGACCCGTCCCGCCGACCTCTCCGCGCCGCCCGGATGCGCGGCCCCGGCGAGGAACGGAAGCGTCGCCAGAGCGACCGTCGGGGGATCACTCGGTGAGCCGGCGTTGAACCCCGCTGACCATTCGTCGCGCTCGCGCTGCGAGTGGGCGATGAACACGTCCGTGCCGAGACGGGCGCGCACGGCGCGCTGGCGAATCGGCAGCCCCACGCCGGGGATGCCGGACACGACGACACTCGCCCGCGCCCGCCGAGGCAGCAGCGACGTGAGGAGGGCGACTGTCGGGCCTGTGCAGGCGAGCACCAGAACGTCGGGTGGGCGGCGGCGAATGCGCCGCCGCAACGACCACAACGTGTCGTCGAGCACGGCACCGTCGAATCGGGTGCCCTCGATCGCCGTCGCCCGCTGGCGATCGCTCGGGGCGATGTCGGTGGCGAGCACCGTGATCTGTGCGTCCCAGTCGACGCCGTCGAGCAGCCACGTGACCCACTTGAGATAGGCGTCGCTCTCGGCGACAGCGAGCACGGTGGGTGCGATGTCCCCGCCAGGTCGGGCAGCAACCGAGCTCACGTCAGGTCTGATCACCCGACGTGCGATCGGCGAGGATCAGCTCGGCGACTTCGCGCACGGCACCGTGGCCGCCGGCGGCCACGGTGACGTATTGCGCCACGTCGCGCGCCGACGGGTGGGCGTCGGCGGTGGCGATGCCGTATCCGACGTTGCGGATGCACTCGACGTCGTTGACGTCGTTGCCGAGGAACGCCACGACTGCGGGGTCGAGACCCCGCTCGTCGAGCAACCTCCTCAGCAACGGCCACTTGTCGTCGACGGCGTGGATGCATTCGATCTTCAGCTTCTCGGCGCGACGGGCGACGACGGGATTCTGCTCGGTGGAGATGATCAACACCTCGACTCCCAGCTCTCGGAGGAGCTTCACCCCGTGCCCGTCGCGGCGCGAGGCAACAACCATCTCGGTGCCGTCCTGCGAGATCCACACCCGGTCGTCGGTGTGCACACCGTCGAAGTCGGTGACGAGCAGCTGCACCGGTCCGAGAGCGGGGGCGGTCGACTCGCCGCCAGCGAGGATGCGGGCGAGCTCGAGCTCGGCCGGCGTGTCGATCTCGATCGCGTGTGCCGGGTCGACGGGCTGGGGGACGACGCGCCCGAAGAAGCGGTGGCCGTGCTGACGGAAGCCGGACACACGCATCACGTAGAACGCGCCCGTCTCGGACCAGTCGGGTGTGCGGTCCTGGCGGCGTAGACGCTGGCGGTGATCGTGATTGAGCCCCGTCGCCGAGCCGTCGGGCTGCCGTGTCCAGATGAACTCGTAGGTCTCTCGGGCGGCGAACGCGACATCGGCCTGGCCTGATGTGACGGCGTCGATCGCGCCGGCGAGCTCGTCGCCACCGATGAAGGGGCTGGTGCACTGGATGAAGGCGAGCACGTCGGCCTCTACACCGTCGGCCGTCAGCGCGTCGAGGGCGTGGACCAGCGCCGACTCGGATGTCGCCGTGTCGTTGGCGAGTTCGGGTGGGCGGTGCACGACGGAAGCACCGCTGCGTTCCGCTTCTGCGGCGATGGCGTCGTCGTCGGTGCTCACCACGATCATGTCGACGCGACCTGAGTCGCGGCACGCGTCGACGGCCCGGCGCACCAGCGATCGACCGCCGACGGGTGCGAGGTTCTTGCCGGGTACGCCCTTCGACCCGCCGCGGGCGGGGATGACGGCGACTGTGGTCACGGCCGATGACGGTAGCGGACCACACCGCAGGCGGTACCGTCTCCCCGATGAGCGATTCCTCGATGACACCTCCTGCGGGCACAACGCTCGTCACCGGCGGGGCGGGCTACATCGGATCCCACACCGTGCGGGCGCTACGCGACGCCGGGCGTCCGGTGGTGGTGCTCGACACCCTCGAACTCGGCCGCGAAGACGCGGTGCTCGGCACGCCGCTCGTCGTCGGCGACATCGCCACGCCAGGGCTCGTCGAGGCGCTCTGCAAGGAGCACGGCGTCACGTCGATCATCCACTTCGCCGCGTACAAGTCGGTGGGCGAGTCGATGCAGCACCCGGCGAAGTACTGGACGAACAACGTGGGTGGCACGGTGGCACTCGTCGAAGAGGCGGCACGCGCCGGCGTCGACCAGATCGTCTTCTCCTCGTCGTGCTCGGTGTACGGCAACCCTGAGCACGTCCCCGTCGACGAGACAGCGGCGCTCGCTCCCGAGAGCGTGTACGCCGAGTCGAAGGCGACGGTTGAGCGCATCCTCGGCTGGTACGACGTCACCCGGGGCGTGCGATCGGTGAGTCTGCGCTACTTCAATGCTGCCGGGGCGAGCCTCGACGCCGCCATCGGCGAGGACTGGACGTACAGCATCAACCTCGTCCCACTGGTGATGAAGGCGATGCTCACGGGTTCCCCGAAGCTGACGGTGTTCGGCACCGATTACGACACGCCGGACGGAACGTGCATTCGCGACTACATCCATGTCGATGACCTCGCCGACGCCCATCTCAAGGCCGTTGATCATCTCGCCGGCGGTGGCGCGACGACATCCGTGAACCTCGGCACCGGCGTCGGATCGTCGGTGATGGAAGTGATCAAGTCGAGCGAGCGGATCGCCGGGCGCGACGTGCCGTACACGCTCGGCCCCCGCCGCGCCGGCGATCCGTCGACGACGTACGCGGATCCGAGCCGGGCGCAGGATCTTCTCGGGTGGATGCCGAAGTACGACCTCGAGGACATCATCCGCACCGCGTACGCGTGGCACTCGAAGACCGCCGGCTGAGCTCAGCCGCCGGCGGGAGGTGCTAGCCGCCGCCGGTCGTCAGACCATCTGTGTGTTGCGCATCCGGTCGAGCCAGCCGAACAGGATGGCGATCGCTCGCGGATCGTGGCGCAGCCGATGGCCGGCGCCGGGCAGGACACTCAGCTCGGCGGATCCGTGTGCCTCGGCGAGCAAGCGAGCGTCGGCAGGAGGAACACTGTCGTCGTCGTCACCGTGCATCACCAGCATCGGCCGGGGGGCGAATCGGCGGGCTGCCTCGATCGGACGGAACCGGTAGAACGCACGGCTCCACTCGTCGACCGACGCCGGAAACCCGGGCGTGCGAATCGCGCCGAGGTCGCGGGCATGCTCGAGGAAGCGGCGTGGATGCGTGGCCCAGTCGTCGAAGTCGGCACGTGGGCCGAGCAGGGCCGCGGCGGACACCCGCGGATCGTCGGCTCCGACGCACATGGCGATCGACCCGCCCGTGTTCGTACCGATGAGCACGACGTTGCTCGCGTCGGTGCGCTCGATGAGGTGATCGATGGCGATGCGCAGATCGTCGATCCAGCCCTGCAGGGAGAAGTCGCCCGTGCTGTCGCCGCACCCACGGAACGTGAACGTCATCGCCACGTAGCCGAGGTCGTGGGCGATGCGGTCGCACACCTGCGGGTATGTTCCCGCCGAGCGGCGGGCGTCGAGGGGTCCGATGGGGAAGCCGTGGCAGAGGATGACGCCGGGCGAGCGCAACTCGCGGCCGACGGGGACGACGAGGTGACTGGCGAGTGTGTTCGCGCCGCTGCGGAACAGATCGTTCATCTCGCCGGCCATCGCGTCACGCTCCGGTGCACCGTGGCGCGGTTCATACGCCGTCCATTCTCAGGCCCGCGGCGCTCGCTGCATGCGTCGCATGCCCGGTTTGGCCAGCGTGTACCCGCGATTGCGGGCCTCGGCAAGCGTGTCAGGCCCGAACGACAGGCCGCGTCTCGGCAGCCATGATGTCGGCGATGACGTCCTCGTCCTCCCACGTGTCGAGGTCGTAGACCAGCTGCGTGCGCTTGTCGCCGAGGTAGCGGGCGTGCTCGAACCGGGTCGGCCGTTCCATACGAGTTCGAAGCTAGCGACTGCGCCCGGACGCGACACAGCCGGGTACGCGGACGCACCCGGCTGTGCACGTAGTTGAAAACTGGATGACTGATCGGATGGTTTGACCCGGGGGGACCACGTCCCGGCCATTCGATCAGCGGAGGCTGGCGGGTATTCGCCAGGCGGTCCAGCCTGCCGGCCTAGCGGCCAACCACCTCCGGGGTCCGTTCATTACCGTCGTTCATTGTGCTGGACCACCTCCTTCCTCCGGTAGCCGACAAGCTACAGAACGCGGCGGCGCTATGCCACGGTTTTTCACATCGTGAACGGGGTGTTTTCGATCACACGCGAGCCCAACTCACCGTCGCCGTCGACGACGATCCGGAGCCGTGCTTCGTCGGCCGTGATTCGTCCACCGGCAAGACGGGTGAACACGCCGACGGGCACCGTGAGCGTCACGCTCGCCCGCCCCGGCAGCGAGTCGACCACGCGGGCGCGTTCGCCCACGTCGACGTGCAGCTGCTGCGGTTCGTCACCGGTGAGTGAGAACGTCACGCTCGATCCGCTGGGTGCGGCCGCCTTCTTGCCCACGATGTAACCGAGCGCCCCAGCGATCTCGTCGATCGTCGCCGCCGCGGCGGGTCCGGACTCGTGCCCGGGGCGATTGACGGCGTCGCGGATGTCCTGTTCGTGCATCCAGCAGTCGAACACCCGGATGCGCATGAACCGCCCGTACGACTCCTTGCCCACCGGGGTCCACGTCTCCGCGTCCCAAGCCGTCTGATCCATCGCCTGCAGCGACTCGAGCCGTTGCGCCGTCAGGTTCGTGAACCGTTCGAGGCACTCGGCGGGTCGCATGCCGGCCATGTGGATCACCCACGCTTCGTTCGACGCGCCGAGGTCGTTCTTCACGTGCGGACGGGCGTCGCGGTCGACCTCGACCGAAGGCGAATCGATGCCGGCCAGCATCGCCTCCAGACCGACGATGTGGGCGACGTTGGCTGCCACATCCCAACCGGGAAGCGGGCTGGGGAGCCGCCAGTCGTCGTCGTCGAGCTCGCCGAGCAGCGCGCGAGTGCTGCTCCACGTGTCGGCCAAGGCATCGATGGTGGGCTGCTTGTCCACGGTGGTGAAGCTCATCGGGTCCTCCGCGTCGGGTGTTGGAGCGGAACCTAACCCCAACGGACGGATGCAGCAGAGACGGCGTCAGTCGAGGTTGGTGGCGCGAGGCCCGACCGCTCCGATGGCGTCGAAGTAGGCGAGGTGGGCATCGACCACGTTCACCACGTCCACGTCGTCGAGCACCTCGATGCCGGCCGTGTCCGCCTCGCCGAGCAGATAGCCGACCACGGTGTCGTCGGTGATGATCGTGGTGAGATCGATGTGCTGCCGGATGGAGTCGAGGTTGTCGGGTTGGAGGCCCTTGCCGTGCAGCCAGCGCATGTGCAGCACGAGCAGCTGTTCGACCTCAGCGGGCGTCAGTCGTGCCTGGCTCGCTTGCGGGATTCGGTCGCACACGAAGTCGACGGCGTCATCGAGCCAGTAGACGGCCTTGGGGTTGAGTGCGTCGAGCCGATGCGCCTCGCGACCGATCACACCTGCGGCGATGGCGAACGTGCACACGGCGGCCAGCGCGACGAAGACCCACGTGATCGGCTCCACGGCGACGATCGTACGGCCGCTCGCACCCCGCCCGACAACGGCTCGCTGATGGCGCGAGCGGCAAACTGTCGCTCATGGCCGACCACGACCTCAGCGGATTCGACACCGAGACGTTCACGGCGAACGGCAAGGAGCGGACGATCTACCGCCGCGGCAGCGGACCCGCCGTCATCGTGATCGCCGAGATGCCAGGTATCACGCCGAAGGTGTTGCAGTTCGCCGAGCGGGTGGCCGGCATCGGCTGCACGGCGGTACTGCCCCATCTGTTCGGACGACCGGGCGTCGATCCGAACCCCGACAACCTCGGTCGCTTCGGATCATTGCGCTACGGGATGTCGTCGCTGATCCCGGCGTGCGTCAGCCGCGAGTTCACGACGTGGGCGATGAATCGGACCTCGCCCGTCGTGTCGTGGCTGCGCGCCCTCGCCGCCGACGAGCATCGGCGGTGTGGAGGACCGGGCGTCGGGGCCGTCGGGATGTGTTTCACGGGTGGCTACGCGCTGGCCATGGCTACCGATGATCGCCTGCTCGCCCCGGTGCTGTCCCAGCCGTCGATGCCGATGGCGGTGGGCCGCAAGCGCAGTCGTTCGATGGACATCTCCAGCGACGATCTGGCGTCGGTGCAGCAACGGTGCGCTGCCGACGGCCTGCAGGTTCTCGGCCTGCGCTTCAAGGGCGACCGGTTCGTGCCAGCCGCCCGCTTCGAGTTCCTTCACGAGAAGCTCGGCGACGCCTTCATCGCCGTCGAGCTCGACGACGAACACGCCAATCCGGAGGGCGTGATGAAACCGCACTCAGTGCTGACCGAGCACCTCATCGACGCTCCCGGCGAGCCGACGAGGGCGGCCCTCGACCAGGTTCTCGACCTGTTCCGGGACAGGTTGCTCCGACCTGGCGACAGCACCTCGGCTCCGCCGTGAGCGGCAGCGCACTCTACGCTGCGACACCATGCCGCTCGACCCGATGATGAAGACGATGCTCGACCAGATCGAGGCCATCGGCGCCCCGCCGATCCACACGATGAGCGTGCCCGATGCACGCGCGGCGATGGATGCGATGGTCGCCATGATGGGTGCGGTGGAGGACGTCGCCATCGTCGAGGATCGCACCATCGACGCCGGCGGACAGACGCTTCCGGTGCGCATCTATCGGCCGGAAGGTCTTGGCGACGGGCCCGCTCCGACATTGGTCTTCTACCACGGTGGTGGGTTCGTGCTGGGCGGCCTTGTTTCGCACGACCGTGACTGCCGGGCATTGGCCAACCGCGGCCAGTGTCAGGTCATCGCCGTCGACTACCGGCTGGCGCCGGAGCATCCGTTCCCTGCCGCCGTCGACGACGCCACCGCTGCCCTCGAATTCGTCGTCACCAATGCCGCCGACCTCGGCGTGGACGTCGATCATCTCGCCGTCGGCGGGGACTCGGCAGGCGGCAACCTCGCTGCTGTGACGGCCCTCCACGCCCGCGACGCCGGCATCCCCCTCAAGTTCCAGTTGCTGATCTACCCCGCTGTCGCCGGGGAGGACGGCGAGTTCCCGTCACGTGTCGAGAACGCCACTGGATACATGCTCGATCAAGAGTCGATCACCTGGTTCACGAACGCCTACATCCCCGAGGGCGTTGCCCGTGACTGGCGGGCAGCGCCGATGCTGGCTTCGAGTCACGACGGTGTCGCGCCGGCACTCATCATCACCGCCGAGTTCGATCCGCTCCGCGACGAGGGTGAGGCATACGCCGCCACACTCGAGGCGGCCGGCGTTCCTGCCAAGGCCAGTCGCTACGACGGGCTGATCCACGGGTTCTTCGGAATGGGTGCGATCGTCCCCGCCGTCAACGCGGCGGTCGAAGAAGCAGGCGACGCCCTCCGCCAAGCTCTGCACGACTGACGGCGCCGTCCTCCGCGACGAATCAGGAGGCAGGGAGGTTCGTGCGCAGGCGCGTGAGCAGCGACCTCAGCACTTCGAGGTCGTCGTCCGAGAAGCCGTTGCGGAGTCGCTCGTCGAAGGCCAGCACCGCCACGAGCAGTTGAGAGAAGAGGGCGTCGCCGGCGCCGGTGAGACTGACGAGTTGCGTGCGCCGGTTGTCCGGCGCTCGACGGCGCTCGATCAACCCGGCGCGCTCCATCCGGTTGAGGTGATGGGTGAGGGTGGCATCCTCGATCCCGACCACGGCGGCGATGTCACGCTGCATCGTGTGGTCCCGCCGCTTCAGCGTCGTGAGGATCAGCCACGCCGGCAGCGATCCGCCGGCGGCGGAGAGTTGCTCGTCGAACGCCCGGCGCAGGATTCGCCCGGTGTTGCTCACTTCGAGGCCGATCGGGTCTGTGTCGGATCGCACACCTTCAGATTAGCACAACGCCTTGACATCTAATGATTAGATATCTAACGTTTTAACTGGCACGGAGAGGAGACACGATGTCAACCACCGCCACACAGACCGACTCAGCCGAGAAGGTCGCCCTCGTCGCAGGTGCCAGTCGCGGCATCGGCGCCGAGACCGCCAAGTCGTTCGCCACCGCCGGCTACGCAGTCGTGCTCGGCGCCCGCGACACCGACGCCCTTGCCCAGGTGGTCGCAGACATCGAGGCGGATGGCGGCCGCGCCGTCAGCGCCGCCACCGACGTCGGCGACGCGGATTCGATGCGCTCCCTGGTGCAACTCGCCGTCGACACGTTCGGCCGCCTCGACGCGGCGTTCAACAACGCCACCGACGGTCCGATGCCGGCACCGCTCGCCGACATCGACGTCGACGAGTTCGACACGGGCATCCGCACCAACGTCCGCGGCACCTTCCTCGGGATGAAGTACCAGATCCCAGCGATGCTCGACAACGGCGGCGGGGCGATCGTCAACATGGCCTCCGTCGCGGGCGTGAAAGCGATGACGAACCTCGCCGCCTACGTTGCCGGCAAGTCCGCCATCATCGGACTCACCGAGGTCGCTGCGCTCGACTACGCCGACCGAGGAATTCGGGTGAACGTCGTCGCTCCCGGGCCGATCCTCACCCACCACCTCGAACGCGCCGGCGCCGAGGCGCAGCGCCTCGCCGGCGAGTCCGTACCGATGAGGCGCATCGGCGCTTCCCGAGAGGTGGCCGACGTCGTCCTCTGGCTGTGCTCAGCCCGGTCGTCGTTCGTCACCGGAGTCACGGTGCCGATCGACGGCGGTCAGCTGGCCGGCGACAAACCCCCGCAGATGTACCGCCAGGGCGAGGGCATGACGTCGACCCGTCGACCCGCCGGCTGACGGCACACCCCGCACCGACCGTTCTGCAGAAAGGACCACCCCATGACCACCGCGCACATCCGCGAGCTCGGCGACCGCTGGGTCGCCGCAGAACTCGCCGGCGACACCGACACGCTCGGCGCGATCGCCACCGACGACTTCCGCCTCGTCGGCCCCTTCGGCTTCGTGCTCGACAAGCAGCAGTGGCTCGATCGCTACCGCTCCGGCGACTTCGTCACCACCGAACTGTCGTGGCACGACGTCGACGTCCGCGAGTACGGCGACGCCGCCGTGGCGATCGGAACGCAGACACAGGAGGCCGCCTACCAGCAGACGCCGTCGAACGGTGACTTTCGGATCACCCACGTCTTCGTCCGGTCCGACGGTGACTGGCTGATCGCCAGCATCCAGCTCAGCCTCACCGCTCCCCCGGCTGCCCCGTGAACGAAGTACGAGCAACGCCCGGCTCGAGTCGAGCCGGGCGGTTGCGCACGCTGATCCTTGCCACGCCGTGACACCGACCTCGTAACCCGCCAACGCGGGCTGCCGCGCTGCGCACGCCGGGCCACCGCTGATCGACGCCCTGTTACGCTCGTCGACGGTGGTGGTCGCGACACGTTGGCCGTTGGTCGGCCGGCGCGACGAGCTCGACACGTTCACGCGGGCGTTGGCCGATGCGGGGTGCGAGGCGTTCTGCATCTACGGTCCGCCCGGGGTGGGCAAGACTCGCCTCGGCGACGAGTGTCTCGATGTGGCTGAGGGCGCCGGGCGGCGGGTGCTGAGGGCGGCCGCGGACGGCTCGATGGGTGCGGTCCCGTTCGGTGCGGTTGCACACCTGATGCCCGCCCGCGGGCTGACCGCAATCAGCGGCGACGACCCGGTGAATGCCGTCGCCTTCGCCAAGTTGTTCGACACCTCCCGCAGAATGCTCGCCCCGGTCGACGGGGAAGCCGGTGTTCCGGTGCTGCTGCTCGACGACGCCCACCGTCTCGACAGCTTGTCGCTGCGGATGATCGATCGTCTTCTAGCGGACGGTGCGTTGTTCTGCCTCGCCACGGTCGTCACTGGTCAGGCGGTCCCGGAGACCGTGACACGGTGGTGGCGCGACGAACGGGCGACGCGGAAT
Source organism: uncultured Acidimicrobiia bacterium (assembly GCA_963830025.1). Taxonomy (GTDB): domain Bacteria; phylum Actinomycetota; class Acidimicrobiia; order Acidimicrobiales; family Ilumatobacteraceae; genus CAWHLC01. Next base: position 317,647 of record CAWHLC010000010.1, on the reverse strand, counting down.
CGACCTCGCCGAGCTCGACCAGATCGGCGTTGACACGCTGTTGCACGTCGTGTTGGAGGGTCCCCTCGACGGCGGCGCTTCGGCCGAACTGTGGTCGGCCAGCCACGGGAACCTCTTGGCACTGCGGGAGCTTGTGCTGGGTGCGAAGGCACGGCAGCTCTTGGTCCAGCGCGACGGCGTGTGGCGCCTCGATGGGCCGCTGAGCGCTCCGACGCGTCTTCGCGAGGTGGTCGACGCGCGTATCGCCGACCTCGACCAGGCGGCTCGCGACGTGCTCGAGTTGCTGGCCTTGTGCCAGCCGGTCGGCCTCTGCCAGCTCGAGACCGCCGCCGGTCTCATGGTGCTGGAGGGGCTCGAACGTGACGGTCTGATCACCGTCCGCACCGACGCCCGGCGCGAGTCGGTGCGTCTCGCCCATCCCCTGCATGGAGACGTGTTGCGAGCCAGCCTGCCGGCCCTACGCAGGCGTTCAATCCTCTTGCGCCAGGCGGCGACCGTGGAGGACTGGGGCGCCCGTCGGCGGGAAGACCCGCTCCGCATCGCCACCTGGCGGTTGCAGGCGACAGGCCGAGCCGATCCCAGTTTGCTGCTGCGAGCAGCTCGCCTGGCGCGTTACGACCATGACTTCCGCAACGCCGTCATGCTGGCCCGGGCGGCACTTGCCGCACAGCCGTCGGCCGCCGCCGGATTGGTGCTCGGCGAGTCGCTCTACAACCTGGGCGCGTTCGAGGAGGCTGAGGCGGTGCTGGCGGACGCAACCGAACGCGCCGCCGGCGACGACGAGGTAGTGCGGGTTGCCACGGTGCGCCGGCGCAACCTGTTCCGCGGCTGCCGTCGAGACGCCGACGCCATAGAGGTGGGTCGGTCGGCGAAGTCGCGGGTGGCATCCACCGCAGCGCGTGACGAGTTGCTCACCGGCGACGCGGAGGTGCTGGCGATCTCTGGGCATCCGGTCGACGCGCTCGCGCTGCTCGAGCAGGTAGATGTCACGGCGCCCCGCTTGCGCGTGCTCGCCGCCATGCCCCGCGCTGCCGCCTTGGCGATGACGGGGCGCACGGCCGAGGCGGTCGCGATCAGCGAGCAGGCGTATGACGACCACCTGGCGCTGGGCGACGAACTGGCCATCGCCTCGCCCGGCACGCATCGCGTGAACCTGCTCTTCGCCCTCGTCCAGGCGGGGCGTCTCGATGAAGCCGAAGCGAGGGGCGCGCGGCTGGTTCGAGGTCGCCGCCCGGGCTGCGGATGCCGCTCGGTGTGATCTGGCTCAGTGTCCACCTGGCGCGGTGCGCGCTCGTTCAGGGCAGGCCGAAGACGGCGCTGGGCTGGACGACACGGGCGTGCACCGCCATCGACGCTTCCGGCCTCGAGGGCATGCGCCCGGCGGCCTACGCCATTCAGGCCGTTGCCCACAGTCTTCTCGGCGACGCCGCCGCGAGCGCGACGTGCGCCGCCGAGGCCGACGCACTGCGGTCCGGGTTCGGGTTCCTCGCAGTCGAACTGCCGCTCGGACGGGCGTGGTCACTGGTCGCCGCCGGTGCGATCGCCGCAGCACGGGATCTCCTCGTCGCTGCCGCCGGCGACGCCGAACGCACCGGCCACGTACCCGCGGCGGCGTGGCTGCTCCATGACGCCGCCCGCCTGGATACCGAGGCCGCCGGCGCCGCGCGCCTCGCCACCCTGGCCACGATGACCGACAGCGCGCTGGTGGCGGCCAGGGCCGAGCACGCTGCAGCCCTCGTCGCCGGCGACGGCGCCCGGCTCGCCGCGGCCGCGGATCGGTTCGACGCTCTCGGCGCGCTCGTACTCGCCGCCGAGGCCGCTGCCGCAGGCGCCGACGCGTGGCGGAGGCGACACGAGCAACGCCGGGCTGCCGCCCTCGACGTCCGCTCGAACGAGCTGGCTGCCCGCTGCGAGGGAGCGATGACGCCTTCGCTCATCCGCACCGCCACGGTCGTACCGCTCACCGACCGCGAACGCGAGATCGCCCTGCTGGCGGCGGGCGGCCAGTCCAGCCGGCTGATCGCCGAGCAGCTGCACCTCTCGGTGCGCACCGTCGACAACCACCTCGGCCGCATTTACGACAAGCTCGGCGTGCCCAGCCGCGCCGCCCTTGCCGCCGCCCTCCAACCTGACGGGAACCGACCATGACGCCGGAACAGCTGCAGCTCGTACGGTCCTCGTACGACACACTCGGCAACGCCGCGCCGGCGATGGCGATCGATTTCTACGGCCGCTTGTTCGCGGCCGACCCGACGGCCGAGGCGCTGTTCACCGACGGCCCCGAGGTCATGTCCGTGAAGTTCGCCGCCGAGCTCGACGCCATCGTGGAGGCGATCTCCTCGTTTGACGCTTTCGCCCCTCGGGTGCGCGAGCTCGCCGCCCGCCACGTCGGGTACGGGGTGCAGACCCATCACTATCATGCCGTCGGCGAGGCGCTGATCGGAGCGCTTGCCGCCCACCTCGCCCCTGTGTGGGACGACGCCTTGGAAGCGGCCTGGCGGCGCGCCTACAACCTCGTCGCCGAGGTGATGATGGCCAGCGCCGCTGATGTGGGTGCTGGCGCCTCGGACGGGCGCCGATCCCGCCCGCGCACCGGCGGCTGACTATCTGCGTTCGGTCAGGCTGGCGTGGGCGCCAGCTCGGTTTCGAGCGTGGCCTCGGCGAGGCGCATGCCGGTCCGCATGGCGTCGGCGATGACGCCCCACGCCGCCACCCATGCGTCACGGACCGCCGGAGTGAAGCGTTCGCCGAGACCCTGTTCGAGCGTCCACAACAAGGCTGCGCCCACGACGTCGAAGTGCTCTGATCGCACTCCGTAGCGCACATGGCGAGCGCCTAACCTGACCAGGAACGGGCCAACGATGTCGAGCTCGCCAAGGCCGTCCACGGCGGTCTTCACCGCCGCCATCGTCCGCCGTGCCTGCGGAGCGATGTCGTCGTCGAACAGCGCCCGCGTTCCCGGCGCGAGCGAGAAGACCCGCTCGTAGAACAGCAACCCGGCGGCGTCGGCGATCGGGACAACGTGGCGGAACGAAGACTGGACGAGGGCAATCTGGGTGTCGGTGATCATGCCCCCAACATGCGCCCCGCGCCACGATCGCGGATGAGCACCAGGTACTCAATCACGGCCCATCCCACTACTCACCGCACCCGAGGGCGCTGTCAGATGCCGATGCGCTGGGCGAGCTGTTCGCGGTGGTAGGTGGGATCGCCGAAGAGGAGCTCGGAGCTCTTCGCCCGCTTGAAGTACAGGTGCGCCGGGTGTTCCCAGGTGAAGCCGATGCCACCGTGGATCTGGATGTTCTCGGCGGTGGCGTGGAAGTACGCCTCCGAGCAGTACGCCTTGGCGAGGCTGGCCACAGACGGCAGTTCGTCGTTCATCTCGCTGGCGCACCACATGCCGTAGTACGCGGCCGATTTCGCCGACTCGACCTCGAGCAACATGTCGGCGCACTTGTGCTTGATCGCCTGGAACGAGCCGATCGGGCGGCCGAACTGAACGCGATCCTTGGCGTACTGCACGGCCATCTCGAGCACGAACTGGGCGCCGCCCACCTGCTCGGCGGCGAGACCGACCGCCACCAGGTCGAGCACCGTCGAGAGCACGTTCCAGCCCTCGCCCTCGGTGCCGATGAGCTTCGCCGGCGTACTCGAGAACTCGAGCTTGGCCTGCTTGCGGGTTTGATCCATGGTCGACAGCGATGTCCGCGTCAGCCCGCTGGCGTCGCCGTCGACGGCGAACAGGCTGACCCCCTTGCCCGTGCGAGCGGCGACGATGATCAGGTTGGCGGTGTGACCGTCGAGGACGAAGCTCTTCTCACCGGTGAGCGTGAACCCGTCGCCGTCGGCGGTCGCTTCGAGCGTGATCCCCGACTCGTCCCACTTGCCTGACGGCTCGGTGAACGCCACGGTGGCGATCGTCTCGCCGCTGGCGATGCCGGGCAGATAGGTCTTCTTCGCCTCATCGTCACCCGACTGGATCAGGGTGTTGGCGGCGAGCACGACCGTCGAGAAGAACGGGGCGCAGAGCAGCGAGCGACCCATCTCCTCGAGCACGATGCCGAGCTCGATCTGCGTGTAACCCGACCCGCCGTATTCCTCGGGGATGTGCAGCCCCTGGAGACCCATCTGCTCGCGCCATCTGGCTCCACACGGCCTGGTCGAAGCCGTTTTCGGTCTCCATCTGCTCACGCACAGCTGTCTCGGGGCTCTTGGCCTCGAGGAAGGCGCGAACGGTCTTGCGCAGTTCTTCTTGCTCGTCGGTGAAAGCGAAGTTCATGCCAACCAGTGTCGGGGTCACATCTGGTGCACCGCAAATCGTAATGTGTACACCTATGTACACCACTCTCGATCCGCTTCCTCCGTGCCGACTTGGCCACCGCGGTGCGTCGCGCCGAGGCCGGGGAATCGACGGTGGTGACGGTGCACGGCCGCCCAGTCGCTTCGCTGGGACCGATCACACCGGCGCACCGCTCCGTCGCGGTGACCCTCGACCAGTTGCTCGCCAGCGGGGCGGTGCTACCCGCCAGACGCCGGGCTGCCTGGCGTCCGGACGAAGCGGTCAGCGTCTGGACCGGGACGCGCATCGACCAGGCTCTGCGCGAGATCCGCGGATGACGCTGTTCCTCGACACCAGCGCCGTGCTCGCCGCCGTGGTCGACGGCAGGGATCGGATGCTCGTCGTCGACGCGATCGCCGATCATCCTGAAGACGTGTTCGCCTCGGCGTTGGGGTTGACCGAGGCGTTGGCAGCGATCGATCGCCTCGTCGACAGCGAGATCCTGCGCGCCGACCTCGAGGACGCCGTCCGCCGGCTGTGGGACCACCTCCACATCGTTCCGGTCGACCAGCGCTGCCTCGACGACGCCGCCCGCCTCGCCCGCGAGCGTCCGATCCGGCTCTCCGACGCGATCCATCTCGCCGCCGCGCTGCGGCTCCCGTCACCGGTGATGTTCGCCACCGTCGACCCCGCTCACATCTCGGCCGCCATCGGAGTCGGGTGCGAGGTCGTGGCGCCGTGACACCTTTCGGCCCGGGACGGGGCAAACTGGATCAATGACCGGCACACCTTCCACCACGCTGCATTGGGTCGACGGGAACGTCGAGGTGCACAAGGTCGTCGTCGGACCGTACGACAACAACGTGTTCGTCGTGCGCTGCCGCCGTACCGGCGACGCCGTCCTGATCGACGCCGCCAACGAACACGAACAGCTGCTCGAGCTCGCCCAGCGGCTCGGCGTTCGCCGGGTGATCGAGACACACGGTCACTGGGACCACATCCAGGCGGTGCCGGCGATGCGTGAGGCGGGCCTCGAAGTGGCGGTGACGGCGCTCGACGCCCCCAAGCTGAAGGACGTCGGCTACGACGTCTTCATCGATGACGCCGAAGTGCTCGAGGTCGGCAACCTGCGCTTCGACGCCATCCACAATCCTGGCCACACACCGGGCTCGATCTCGTTCAAGCTGCGCGATACGCCGTTGCTGTTCACCGGCGACACTTTGTTCCCGGGTGGCCCAGGCAACACGTCATTCGACGACGCCGACTTCGCCACGATCATCAACTCGATCGAGGAACGCTTGTTCACGTTCCCCGACACGACGATCGTGCTGCCAGGTCACGGAGTCGATACGACGATCGGCGCCGAGCGGCCGCACCTCGACGAGTGGATCGAGCGGGGCTGGTAACCCCGTCGATGGCCGGACTGCCTCCACCTCCGCCGCCACCGCCTCCGCCGACTCCGCCATCCGGGCCGTCGTACCCTCCTGCGCCGCTGCCGGCTTGGGGTGTTCCGGCCAGCCAACCCCCTGCCGGTCCGCCGATCCGGCGACCGGACGCCACGCTCCCCCAGCCGCAGCCGCCGGTCCCGATCCTCCCCGACCGCGGCCCCCGCCGTCTCACGCTGCGACAGTTGACGGTCGCACTGCTCATCGTGGCCATCCTCGGCGCGTCCGCCATCGCCGCCGTCGTGCTGTTCGGTGGCGGAGACTCACTCGACACCGCGGCCGCCGCCGACAACGTGCGCGACGTCGTCGACGAGCTGCAGCAGAGCAACTCGTCGGAGCGTTGTGGCATCGACCTCGAGGGAGCGATCGAGCGTGTCAGCGAGGAACTCGACAGCGATGTCGTCTACGACGCTCTCGATCTCGGCGATCCGCGGATGACGGCCGACACCGCTCCTGGCGGAACGAGCTCGCTCAACTGCTCGTTGACGTTGCCCAGTGGATCAGCGCCGGTCGGCGTCCTGTTCATCCCCGTCAGCGGTGACGGCGATTTCGACCAGCTCGTCGACGAGATCGGTCGCGATCGTCGTGTTCGTAGTGCCCACAGCCACCATGGCGGCGACGCCGTCACGTACGTCACGCGTGGGGACGGTGCCACTGGGACACGGACCGGCGCGTTGTGGGGCGACGGCCATCTCGTCGTCCTCCTCGGCGTCGAAGCGCCGGCGGGTGCGGCGTCCGACGTCGACGCGGCCGAGCTCGCTACGGCCCTGGAGACGATCCTGCCCGATCTCGTCGACGACCTCGTCGAGCACTGACCCCGGGCGGCGCGGGTAGTTATCCCCCTCCTCGTCCGGAACGGCGAGGCATAGGGTCGATGGTGGCGGCGTTGCACCCTCGCTCACGTCGCCGTGCCCCCGTCCACGAACGCACCTCCAACTCCGATGACCGATTTCCCTCCGCCATCCCCTCCGTCGTCTGCGCCCCCGGGTCGACCACCCGCTCCTCCGGCACCACCTTCCTCTGCAGACCCTCCGCACCGGCCGGGGTCGGGGCGCCGGCCGGCACTCGTCGTCACTGCGATCATCGTGCTCGTCGCCGCTGTGATCGGCGGGGTCATCGCCTTCACCAACGGCGACGACGAGGAAGCAGGCAATCCCGCGGAGCACGTCACCACCGCGGGCACGAGCGAGGAGACCAGCGCTGGCACGACGCCCACCACGACCGAGTCGACGACAGCGACCTCGACGAACCCCGCCACCGACCTCCCGTCCGATCCGACCGAGGTCACGGCGACCCCGACGACCGCTCCCAGTGCCGAGGCCGACCTCGACACTGCTCTTGCCAACCTCCAACGACTGACCGACGACGATGCGCCGGAGTGCCCGTTCGACGACGCGCTCTACGACCGACTCAGCGCATCGATGAAGAGCCGATTCGTCGATCGGGTGCTCCGGGCGGGAACGCCGATGTCATCGGTCGGTTTGCGCGAACGCAGGACTGGCGCCTCGACGCTGGTCTGCTCCGTCGACGCCGACCGCTCGTCCATCGCCGTCATCGTCGGTGCGCTGGGAACGCGCGACTTCGAGGGTTGGCTCGACGCAACGTTCCCCGGCGGCACCGACCTCGGAGCGAGCAACGATGCGGAGGACGGCCGCGTCTACCCAGTTGGCAGCAGCACCGATCTCTTCTCCCTGAAGGGAGCCATCTGGACCGACGACCAGCTGGCGGTGATGGTCGGTGGTGTCGCCATCGACGGCAAACCCGACATCCGGACCGAAGCCGCCGTCGAGGCGGTGACGGGCTCGGTCGACACGGTCATCTCCTCGCTGGCCACGATGGAGCCCGAGCCCGAGCCGGAGACCACGACCACGCTCCCGTCCAACCGGTCGATCGACAGCTCACCGGCCGTCGCCCGTATCAACGAGGCGACTCGAGTCGGGCTCAACGAAACGATCGAATGCCCGGTGTCTCCCGACGTCCTCGACGCGTTCAACGAGCCGCTCAGCAGCCGCTTCGTGGCGGGTGCGATCGACGAGACCCCGATCCTCGGTGCCAGCGTCTGGCTCCGCCAGAAGATGGGGCCCACCGGACTTCGTTGCTCCACGTCCGGCCAGAACGGGCTCGTCGCCATCTACCTCGGCAACGCCGGCGGCGCAGGGCTCCAAGGCTGGCTGCGGGCGATGGACTCGGCGTTTCCGCATCGCCGGCTGGGAACGAATCGGGGCGGCACGGTGTACGCCGTGAAGGAGACGGAAGGGACGTCAGACGTGACAGGAGCGCTGTGGACCGACGGCAAGCTGGTCGTGATGATCGCCGGCATCGCCGACCTTGGCCGCCTCGACTTCAGCCCCGACGATGCGGCGGGCGGTCTGATGGCCGCGTTACAACCGATCATCGACGAGCTCTCCGCGTCCTGACCACCGAAGGCCATTTCTCCTACCGGCGTAGTGATAATCCAGCCCGGTGAGAAGTACAATGCGCAGCATGAGTGAGCTGTTCCGCGTCGACGGCCTTCACGCGGCACCTGCTGAGGGCAGCACCGACGAGATCGTGCGGGGGCTCGACCTTGCGGTCCAGGCCGGCGAGGTCCACGCCATCATGGGTCCCAACGGGTCGGGCAAGAGCACGCTTGGCAACACGCTGATGGGCTCTCCCGAGTACCAGATCACAGCCGGAACCATCACGTTCAAGGGCGACGACATCACCGAATGGCCGAGCGACGAGCGGGCCAAGGCTGGGATGTTCCTCGCCTTCCAGTACCCGCAGGCCATTCCCGGTGTTTCCGTCATCCAGTTCCTGCGGCAAGCGCTCTCGGCACGCAAAGGAGTCGACCTGTCCGTGCTCGAGTTCCGCCTGGCCGCGATGGACTGGATGAAACGCCTGGGCATGGATTCCTCGTTCGTCGACCGCTACCTCAACGACGGGTTCTCCGGCGGGGAGAAGAAGCGCAACGAGATCATGCAGATGGCGATCCTCGAGCCCGATCTGGCCATCCTCGACGAGACCGATTCGGGTCTCGACATCGACGCCCTACGCATCGTCGCCAAGGGAATCCGCGAGGTCAAGGCCGACCGGCCCGAGTTGGGCGTCGTCCTCATCACCCACTACCAGCGCCTTCTCGACGAGCTCACGCCCGATCATGTCCACGTACTGCTCAACGGACGCATCGTCGCCAGCGGCGGGATGGAGCTCGTCGAGCGCCTCGAGCGCGACGGCTACGAGTCGTTCCGGGAGCTCGCCGACGCTCCTTCCGGAGGAGGCGGCCAGCGGTGACAGCCCAGGCATTCGACGTCGCCAAGGTGCGCGCTCAGTTCCCGGTGCTCGAGCGCCTCATCGACGACAAGCCGCTCGTCTACCTCGACTCGGCGAACTCGTCGCAGAAGCCACAATCCGTCATCGACGCGATGGCCGACTTCACCGAGCACAGCTACGCGCCGGTGAGCCGGAGCGCCTATCGGCTCGCCGCCGAGTCGACCGACACATACGAGCGAGCGCGTGCCGCGTCGCCCGGTTCGTCAACGCTCCCGACGCCAACGAGGTGGTGTTCACCAAGAACGCCACCGAGTCGCTCAACCTCGTCGCCAAGGCGTGGGGTGGGGCCAACCTCGGTGAAGGCGACGTCGTCGTGCTCACCCACATGGAGCATCACGCCAACATCGTGCCGTGGCACCAGCTCGCCGCCGAGCGCGGCATCCGGCTCGAGTGGGTACCGCTCACCGACACGGGAGAGCTCGATCTCACCGACCTCGACACACTGCTGGAGGGCGCCAAGGTGTTCGCCTTCACGGCGATGAGCAACGTGCTCGGCACGCTCACCCCGGTGCGATCTGCTCGCCGACGCTGCTCATCGGGCCGGGGCGCTCGCCGTCGTCGACGCCTGCCAGTACGTGCCGCACAACGTCACCGACGTGCAGGCATGGGACGCCGACTTCGTCGCGTTCTCCAGCCACAAGATGTGCGGTCCGACGGGAATCGGGCTGCTGTGGGGTCGAGCCGAGCTGCTCGACGCCACGCCTCCGTTCCTCGGCGGCGGCAACATGATCGCCGACGTGCGGCTCGACGGGTACACGCCGGCGCCGGTGCCCGCCAAGTTCGAAGCCGGAACGCCCCCGATCATCGAGGCGGCCGGCTTGGCGGCTGCCGTCGACTTCCTCGAAGGGCTCGGCATGGCCGAGGTGCGCCGCCACGAAATGGAGCTCACCGAGTACGCCCTGAGCACCCTCGACGAGCGGTTCGGCACCGACATCCGCATCCACGGGCCGCGCAACGTCGAGCGGCGGGGTGGCGTTCTGAGCTTCGAGTTCCGCGACCTGCATCCGCACGACGTCTCGCAGGTGCTCGATCAGCACAACGTGTGCATCCGCGCCGGCCATCACTGCGCCAAGCCGCTGATGCGCGTGCTCGACGTCAATGCAACGGCGCGGGCCAGCGTGTACGTGTACAACGACGCCGGCGACATCGACGCCCTGGCGGATGCGCTCGACGGCGCAAGCGACATCTTCGGCATCTAGGAGCGAGCATGCCCGGCTTGGAAGACCTGTACCGCGAAATCATCCTCGACCACTACCGCACGCCCCGCAACCGCGGCGAACTGCCCAGCCCTCCGGCCAGCCGTGCCGACGGGCACAACCCGCTGTGCGGCGACGAGATCACGGTGTACCTGCAGGTCGACGACGGTGTCGTGAGCGACGTGCGCGTCGGCGGACAAGGCTGCTCGATCTCGCAGAGCTCGGCGTCGATGATGACGCAGGCGGTCCTCGGCAAGTCGGTCGACGAGGTGCGCAGCCTCGTCCGCCGCTTCAAAGGCATGCTCTCGATCGAGGACGAATCGGGCGAGGTCGACTCCGAGCCCGGCGTGGCCGGTGACGGCGCGGAGTTGGGCGATCTCGAGGCGCTGCGCGGCGTGGTCAAGTTTCCCGTGCGCATCAAGTGTGCGACGCTCGCTTGGAACACCCTGCTCCAGGCACTCGACACCGCTGCCCGTGTGAGCGGGTCACGTAACGTCGGCGCGATGAGCGCCCCAACCGAGCACGACTCCGCCGAGCGCATCCGTACGGCACGAGCGAAGGCGGGCCGGGCGATCAGGCGCATCGGTCACTCCTTCGTCGGCCGGGAGAATCCCGGCGACCTGCTCGACGCAGTGCCACGACACGCTCGACGGTCTCAGCGACCGGCTCGACGACGGATCCGCGCGTCTCACGGTCACCGACGATCGACATCCTGGCGGCACGAGGTCGGCGAGGGTGAGGAGATCACCAGCTACGACGAACGGCCCTTCTCCGGGCGAGCTTCACCGTGGGGACTCGATCTCACAGTTCGCCGCTACGGCGACGAAGTCGAGGCGCGCTGCACCCTCGACTCGGCGCACGAGGGTGCGCCGGGCCGCTGCCACGGGGGATCGTCGCCGGCCTGTTCGATGACGTGTTCGGGTTCCTGCTCGGCGTGCTGCGCGAGCCGGCGTTCACCGGCGAACTCGAGCGTTCGCTACGAGGCGCCGACGCCGTTGTTCAAACCGCTCGCCTGCCGGGCCCGGCTCGTGAGCGAGTCGGCCGCAAGCTGCGCATGACGGGTGAGCTGATCGACGTCGAGACCGGCGCCGTCGTCGGCCCGCTCGACGACGATCGATGATCTCCGTCGATCCCGCCGGCCTTCTCCGCCGGCACGCAACGCCTCCCGGTTCCACCACAGCGACAAGGCTGTCACCGCTTGAGGTCGACTACGGTGCCGCCGCTCGCCGTCCACGAGGCGTGACGGCTCGATGCCGAACACGTCGTGCCACGTACCGGCGGCAGCCCACACCTCGTCGTAGGCGAGAAGATCGGGGTCGACGAACACCGGCAGCGGCGTGGCGTGCCCGAACGGTGGCACGCCGCCGATCGGATACCCGGTTGCCTGTCGCGACAGCGTCCGCATCGACTCGGGAGCACACCGAACCGCCCATCGCTGCGGCGAGCTTCGCTCTCGTCGAGCTGGTTGGCGCCGCTCACGTAGGCGACGACGATCTGGCCGTCCACGGCGAAGATCAGGCTCTTCACGATCTGGCCGACATCGACGCCGATCGCGGCCGCGGCATCAGCGGCCGTCCTCGCTCCGGCCGGGAACCGCCTGGGCTCGATGGTCGAGACCCAATTGGCCGGCAGCGGCGACGACACGCGTCGACATTGGGATGCACGTCGTCAGCTCACGAGCGCCGACGGTAACAACCGGCGCCGTCGGTCTCGCCACCGACAGCGCCGGTGCTATCAGTTCGATCCTTACGGGCTGTGCGGCTGACGGCGACGAGCGTGATGCCGATGAACAGCAGCCCGGAGGCGATCGCCATCTTGCGCACCGACGCCCCCACCGGTCCTGGGCAGCTCGCCACCCCGGCGGGGGGTCCGTGGTCGTCGACCCACCGGGGACGTCGACGACACTCGCCCGGTGCAGTGGTGTCACCATCGACGGCGCCGTGGTCGACGTCGCCTGCTTCCGGGGCCGGTGGACGACGTCGGCAGGTGGTCTCCGGCAACGTCGGTCGGTCTCGGAGACATCGGTCGTGTCGGGCACGGTCGTGTCCGGCAGCGTCGTGTCCGGGACGGTCGTGTCCGGCACCGTCGTGTCCGGCAACGTCGTCGCCGGCAACGGTCGTCGTCCGGCAAGGTGGTCACCGGCACCGTCGTCGCCGGCACCGTCGTCGTCCGGCAAGGTCGTGCCGGCAACGTGGTCACCGGCACCGTCGTGTCCGGCAACGTGGTCGCCGGCAGGTCGTGTCCGGCAACGTCGTCACCGGCACCGTCGTGTCCGGCAACGTCGTCACCGGCACCGTCGGTCGCCGGCAACGTCGTCACCGGCACCGTCGTGTCCGGCAACGTCGTCGCCGGCAAGGTGACGACGGGAACCGGCGTCTGCGACCCGCCTCCCGCGTTCACCTGCGAGGAGAGCGGCGCCGCCAGTGCCACTCCCCCCGTGATGATGAGCAGCACGCCGGCAGCGCGCCGCCGATTGCTCAACGTTCGCGCCGCGCGCGCGGACGTTCCGTCCTAGAGCACCCATGATGAAGCAGCCTTTCGCCCGTTATTTCCCGAAGCCCGAAAGCGTGCCGCGTCTCACTGCAAACACGCCTGCGAAGTCGTCACTGTAACCGATTCGGGCTTTGGAGGCGAACTTTGTTATACGAATGCCGATTTGTCATCAGATCGTCACGCAGCCTCATGACAACGAAATCCGTCGTGAAATGCTCATCAGACTGCCCAATCGGGTTCTGCCTCGACAATCGGGCACCCGCGGTATTTGCGCTTCCACGGGCAGTAGCATTTGGAGTAGTGGACATCGTCCAAAGTGCAATGGCCTCGCCTCGTGGCATGGCCAAGTAGCGGGAACGACACGTGGGCGACTTGCTCGACCAACCCGCAGTCGTGCTGCTGTGCGTGATGATCGCGGCAGCGCTCCTGCTCGTCGAGGCAGCGCTCCCAACGTTCGGCATCGCCGGCGCCACGGGCATGCTCGCTGCCGTCGGTGCGGCAGTCGGGATCAACCGTCAGGACGCCGAGTGGTGGCCGTTGTTCGGCACGGCCGCGGCGATCATCGTGTGGGCGCTGCTCATCCTCGCTCGACGGCGATCACCGATCGCCGAGGCGGCGGCAATCGCTGCCTTTGCCGCTGGCGGACTCGGGTTTGCGGCCGTCAACTCCGACTGGGCGTCTGCCGCGCTCACGATCGTCGGCACCGTCGGTCTTGCCCTCGCCTTCCCGCCGCTGCACGGCGCAGCCACGAAGGTGCTCGACGCCCAGCCTCAGACCGGCATGGAATCACTCGTCGGCCAGCCGGCAGTCGTCGACCGGTGGGCCGACAACGGCGGCGTGGTCCTCCTCGGCGGCACTCGGTGGAACGCAGTTGGTGCAGCGGTCGCCGACCTGCACGGAGGCGACCGGGTCACCGTCGTCGGCTCGCACGGCAACACGCTCGTCGTCTTACCCCCACCACCAACCGCCAGGAGTCATTCATGAACCCCCTTCTCGCCGTCGGCATCGCCATCGTCGTGCTCGCTCTGTTGTTCCTGGCGAGCTCGATCAAGATCGTCAACGAGTACGAGCGGGGCGTGATCTTCCGGCTCGGCCGGTCGCAAGGAGCGAAGGGACCCGGCGTGTTCTTCGTGATCCCGCTGATCGATCGGATCGTGCGCACCAACCTGCAGATCATCGCCGTGCCGGTCGCCTCGCAGGCGGTGATCACCAAGGACAACGTCACCGCCACCGTTGACGCGGTCGCCTACTTCCAGGTCGTCGATGCGGCGGCGTCGGTGATCAACGTCCACGATTGGTATTCGGCATCACAGCTGGTGGCGCAAACCACGCTGCGCTCGATCGTCGGCCGCCACGAGCTCGACCAGTTGTTGTCCGAGCGGGAGCGGATCGACGCGCGAACTCCAGATCGCTCTCGACAACCAGACCGAGCCATGGGGCGTGAAGGTGCACCGGGTCGAGATCCGCGATGTCGGCGTGCCCGCGCAGATGCAACGGGCGATGGCCCGTCAAGCGGAGGCTGAGCGTGAACGACGGGCGAAGATCATCGCCGCCGACGGCGAGCTCGCGGCGTCGGAGAAGCTCGCCCAGGCAGCGGCGGTGATCGCCGCGTCGCCGGGCGCGCTGCAGCTCCGTCAGCTGCAGTCGATGGTGGAGATCTCCGCCGAGAACTCGTCCACGGTGATCTTCCCGATCCCGGTCGAGATCCTGGAGAAGCTCAGGAGCTGAGTTGGTTGATCGCCTCGGCGAGGGCAACATCGCCCTCGGTCACGACGCCCCCGGCGTCGTGGGTGGACAGGCTGATCGACACGCGATTCCACGAGTTCGACCAATCCGGGTGATGGTTCCGCTTCTCGGCGATCGAGCGCTACGCGGGTCATGAAGGCGAAGGCCTCGGAGAAGTCGCCGAACGTGAACTCCCGGTGCAGGGCGCCGTCACGCTCCTCCCAGCCGGCGGGTGCGTTCAAATCGGCCACGACGCCAACTGTACGACCTCAGGACGGCGGGGCGAACAGGTCGTCGAGGGCGCCCGCCGCATCGTCGTCCGGCTCGTCGAGCTCGGGGACGAACGCCCCGTAGCCGTCGCTCTCCAGCTGGTCGGCGAGCTCGGGACCGCCGCTGGCGACGAACGGCCGCCGGCGAGGATGTGCACCGTGTCCGGCTTCAGCTCGGTGAGCAGCCGGGTGTAGTGGGTGATCGCCAGCACACCGAGCCCGGGTGTGGAGTCGAGTCGGCTTGGTGAGCGCCTCGACGCGGCGGGAACAGTCACGCAAGGCGTCGATGTCGAGGCCCGAATCGAGCTCGTCGAGGATGGCGATCCTCGGCTTGAGCAACGCCAGTTGCAACGTTTCGTTGCGCTTCTTCTCCCCTCCGGAGAGATCGACGTTGAGCGGACGCTGCAGAAAGCGCTCGTCGAAGTTGATCGCCGCGGCCTCGTCTCGCAGTGTCTGCTCGAGCCCGGA
Source organism: uncultured Acidimicrobiia bacterium (assembly GCA_963830025.1). GTDB lineage: Bacteria > Actinomycetota > Acidimicrobiia > Acidimicrobiales > Ilumatobacteraceae > CAWHLC01. The sequence continues at coordinate 302,460 of CAWHLC010000010.1, read as the reverse complement.
CCCGTCGAGCCCACGTGCCGAGTAGGCCTCGGCGAGCACCGCCTGCAGCGTCACTCCCGGCACCTCGGTGGGGTACTGGAGGATCAGATGGAGGCCGGCGACTGCCCGCTCCCACGTGGGCAGGGTGAGCATGTCGACCCCGTCGAGCGTGACGGTCCCCGTCGAGCACCTCGTACCCGGGTTTGCCCATCACGATTGCCGACAGCGTGCTCTTGCCGGCGCCGTTCGGGCCCATGACGGCGTGCACCTCGCCCGACGACACGGTGAGGTCGATGCCTTTCAGGATCTCCTTGCCGGCGACGCGGCGCGCAGTCCGCGGATCTCGAGGGTGCTCATGAGCGCTGACTCCTGCGCTCGGCTCATCGACAGTGATGACGACGTCACCGTCGACGACCTCGACGTCGTAGACCGGCACGGGCTGCGTGGCCGGCAGGGTGAGTGGCTCGCCCGTTGCGAGGTCGAACGTGCTCCCGTGTTTGGGGCATTCGATCTCCCGTTCGTCGCACCACACCTCCCCCTCGGACAGCGAGACCTCGGCGTGGCTGCAGACGTCGCCGATTGCGTAGCACCGCGTCGTCGATGCGAACCACAGCGACTGGATGACCGTCGATGGTCACCGCGGCGCGCCGTGCCCGTCTCGATCTCGTCGAGGGGAAACTGTCACGCGCGTCATCGGATCGATCCCTCGCTCTCGTCGATCGTGAGCTTCTGTGCCACCCGGGCACGCAACCCGCTCGTAGCGGGGACGACGGGCAGCTGCTGCAGGACTTCGTCGAAGAACCCGAGCACGATCAGCCGCTCGGCGGCCGCCGACGGCACGCCGCGGCTCTCCAGATAGAAGCGCTGCTCCTCGTCGATCGGACCGACCGTGGAGGCATGGCTGCAGCGCACGTCATTCGTCTCGATGTCGAGGTTGGGAACGCTCTCGGCCCAGGCGCCCTCCGACAGGGTGAGCGTACGGTTCGTCTGGAACGCGTTGGTGCCCTTTGCGTGGTGACGCACCTTGATGAGGCCGGTGTACACGCTCCGCGCCTTGTCCTGCACCGCTCCCTTGAACAGCAGCTCGCTCGTCGCATGCGGTGCGTCGTGGTCTTGGATCGTGCGGAAGTCGTGCATCTGCTCGCCGCCGGCGAAGTAGAGCGCGATCTGGCGGGTGCTCGCGCCCTGGCCGACAGCGCGAGCCTCTGTGCGCATTCGGGCGTACTCACCGCCGAGCGCAACCGTGGCGAGCAGCAGCGACGAGTCGCGCCCGGCGAGCGCTTGCTGGTGACCGATCTGCCAGGCGGCGTCACCGAGGTCGTTCACGGCGAGGTACTTGACCCGCGCTGCATCTGCGGCACGGATCTGCACGACGGGACCGACGAAGACGGGCATTCCGTCGGGTGAGCTGAACCGTTCGATCACCGTGACCTCAGCATCGGCTCCGACGTCGATGACGAGTCGGGGGAACACGGCGACGCCGGCGACGTCGACTCGGTGCTCGATGACGATCGGCTCGGCGATCACCCGGCCGGCGGGCACCCGCAGCGAGGTCAGGCTCATGAACGCCGTGTTGAGCTCGGCGAACACATCCGGCGACACCGAGCGTGGCAGACACGATGTCGGCGTCGTCGACGAGGAGGTCGTCGGGAGCATCCACCACCGTGGTCGGCGTCGCCCGGCAGGTACCGGTCGAGATCGAGCTCGTCGACCCGGCTGTAGCGCCAGATCTCCTCGGAGGTACTCGGCATCTCGGCGCCGGCGAAGCGCTCGGCCGCGGCGACCCGCTCGTCGACGAGGAAATCGGCGAACTCTCGCGCGGCATCAGGGGTGAACGCAGGCACGGAACCAAATTCTACTACGGCGGTAGGAGAAACACCCTCGGTGGCGGGCGCCGCTAGGCGTGCTCAGCGAGAGCCACCGAACCATCGCCTCCACCGCGAGGGGCGCCGGCGTGACAACTCGGCCTCGTACTCGGCACGGACGCGGGGACCGACCTCGTTGAGGAAATCCTCCGCCTCGTCGAGCAGCGCAGCAGCCGATCCGTCGTCGAGCCCGGGCGGCTCGTCCGGGGTGGAGGGCGTGACCAGAGAGCCGTGCGACCAGTTGACGTCGGCCATCCGCCGCTCGTACCTCGGGCAGTTCTCCGGGCAACGCCACGGCGCGTCGGGAGCGAGGTCCAGGTCGCATTTGCGGACCGTCTCCCCGTTGCGATACGTCCGGCTCTCGAAGTGCTTACATTCCTGCCGCATTGGCACGACGCCATTCTACGGAGTCGATGCCCGCACCCGCCCGTCGCCAGCCCGGTACCGTGGCGGGCGATGCCGGCGTGGGACTGCCCCGAGTGCGGCCGCCGCTTCGCCCGCCGCGGGCAGGGTCACGAATGTGCCCCGGCGATGACGATCGAGGAGTACTTCGCCACCGGACCCGCCCACGAGCGGCCGGTCTTCGAGGCGGTGATCGATCTCCTCGAGCCGGTCGGCCCCGTCCACGTCGAACCCGTTCGGTGGGCATCTTCCTCAAGCGGGCGCGCACGTTCGCCGAGCTACGCCCGATGCAACGGTGGGTCGCCCTCTCGTTCTCGCTGCCCACCGTGGTGCACCATCCGCGGATCAGCCGCAAGCCGATCGCCTATGGCGGCCGCTACTACCACGTGTTCAACGTGCGCCATCCCGACGATCTCGACGACCGAGATCATCGACTGGCTCACAGCAGGCCTACTTCGACACTCCACCGGCATAACCGAGCTGCGGCGGATGTGCTCGAGGCGTCTGGTACGGAGGAGTACTCTCCGTTTCGTGCCGAGTCGTGAGCCTGCCGCCGGACGCAGGGCGGCGAGGCAGTACCGATTGATCCGGTGGCCATGCGAGCCGACGCTGCACGAAACAGACGCCGACTCCTCGACGCTGCGAGCTGCATCGTCATGGAGGTAGGACCCGACGCACCGCTGGAGGCGATCGCGAGTCGCGCCGAGGTCGGGATCGCCACGCTCTACCGCCATTTCGGGGATCGGACGATGTTGCTCAGGGCCGTCGCTGCTGACGTGGCGGAGGCAGCTGAGCGGGTCGCCGCGGCGCTGGAGGAGGCGTCCGATGGGTTCACCGCGCCTGCGACGGTTCATGCACGCGATGCTCGACGGCGCAGTCCCCGCACTGATGCCGTCGATGGCTCCCGAGATCCGCGACGCGCCCGAGGTCAGAGAGCGTCTGGACGCGATTGCCGACGTGCAGACGCGACTCCATCGAGCGCGCCAAACGGGAGGGAACGCTGCGCGACGACGTCGAGTTCGCCGACATCGGCCTCGCCCTGATGCGCTTCGCCCGTCCGATCGGCGGAGAATTCGACCCAGCCGCCGAGGCCGCGGTCGCCCACCGCCACCTCGAGGTGTTCATCCGCGGCCTACGCACGGACAGCGGCACGGAGATCCCTGGACCCGCTTTCACGCTCGATGAACTGCGGGCGATGGGATCCAACTGACGTCAGACCGCGGCGGGGCGCTGCCTGATCGCCATCAGCAACACCGCGGCGGCTCCGATCACAGCTGCCACGACGACCACTGAGTTCATCGCGTCCTCGCCCGACGAGAGTGCGTCGGATGGATGGGCGAGATGGAACACGGCGTGGGGAATCGAGAAGCCGAGATAGCCGACCATCGCCACGATCACTACCTCCCGTCGCATCCACAACGCCGCCACACCGGCGAGAAGGCCCGCAGCGAGCAGGCCGGCGCCGGCGTCGGTGGCGAGATGCTCGTTGAACGGCGGATGAGCCGCCACGAGTGCCGGTGACCAGCCAGGGAAGTTGTCGTACCAGTCCTCGGGGGCGATCACCGCCCACAGGCCGGCGATCAAGTTGGGCACTGCGAGGGCGACAAGCAGCACCCTCATCGTTGTGGTGCGCATCGTTCGAGTCTTGCCGACTACGAGGCCCTGAGCTGGGTGAGCCGTCGAAGCGAAGCGGAGACGGTGAGCTCGGCAGGCGAGACGAGCGACTTGCTCGCGAGTCGAGCACCAGAGATCAGCCGACCGACCCCTCCATCTGCAACTCGATGAGGCGGCTCCACTCGACGGCGTACTCCATCGGCAACGTGCGCGTGATCGGCTCGATGAAGCCGTTGACGACCATGCCCATCGCCTGCTCCTCGGAGAGGCCGCGGCTCATGAGGTAGAAGAGCTGCTCGTCGGCCACCTTGGACACCGTGGCCTCGTGACCGATCTGGGCATCCCGCTCACCGACCTCCATGTACGGAAGCGTCTTGCTCGTCGAGTCCTCGTCGAGGATGAGCGCATCGCACTGGACGTGGCTCTTGCAGTTGTGCGCACCCTCGTCGACCCGCACGAGCCCGCGATACGTGGTGATGCCGCCGTCCTTGCTGATCGACTTCGACACGATCTTCGACGTCGTCTCGGATGCGGCGTGCACCATCTTCGCCCCTGCGTCCTGGTGCTGGCCGGCGCCGGCGTAGGCGACCGAGAGCACCTCACCGCTCGCCTTCGGCCCGACCATGTACACGCTCGGGTACTTCATCGTGAGCTTCGAGCCGATGTTGCCGTCGATCCACTCCATGTGGCCTTCCGTCTCGACCCTCGCCCGCTTGGTGACGAGGTTGTAGACGTTGGGGCTCCAGTTCTGGATCGTGGTGTACGTCACCCTGGCACTCGGCTTGACGACGATCTCGACGACCGCCGAGTGGAGCGAATCGCTCGTGTACACGGGTGCTGAGCAACCCTCGATGTAGTGAACCTTCGACCCCTCATCGGCGATGATCAGCGTCCGCTCGAACTGGCCGGCGTTCTCGGCGTTGATGCGGAAGTAAGCCTGCAGCGGCATGTCGCATTCGACACCGGGCGGCACGTAGATGAAGCTGCCACCACTCCATACCGCGCTGTTGAGCGCCGAGAACTTGTTGTCGCCGGGCGGGATCACCGTGCCGAAGTACTGCCGAACCAGGTCGGGGTACTCGCGAAGGGCGGTGTCCATGTCGCAGAAGAGGATCCCCTGCTTGGCGAGATCCTCCCGGTTGCGGTGGAAGACCACCTCGCTCTCGTACTGGGCGGTGACGCCGGCGAGGTACTGGCGCTCGGCTTCGGGGATGCCGAGCTTCTCGTAGGTGACCTTCATCTGCTCGGGCAGTGCATCCCACTCGTCGACCTGGGCGGTGGCCGGGCGCAGGTAGTAGTAGATGTCCTGGAAGTCGATGTCGGGCATGTTGTCGGCGAACCACGGCAGCATCGGCTTGCGCTCGAACGTGCGCAGTGAACGCTCGCGGAACTTCGTCATCCACCGCGGTTCGCCCTTCCACCACGAGATCTGGTCGACAACACCCTGGTTGATGCCTTTTTCGGGGGTGAAGGCGTACTCGACCTCATCGCTCCAACCGAGGTCGTACTTGCTGAGATCCAGATCGAACGAGGTCATGCGGTCACTCCTGAGGGGTGGACGAGAATTTCCACTACCCACATAGTAACAATTCCGCAGCCGATCTGATCGGTGGAAGCGGTCGAGTTGCTCAGCTGAGCGCTTTGCTGAGCGTCTCGCCGGCGAGCGTCACGAAGTCGGTGCCGTCGGCGGCACCAGGAAGGTTGAAGACCACCCCGTCGAGCCCCACCGCGACGAGCTCCTGGACGCGAGCGGCGACCTCGTCGGGATCGCCCCAGACGATGCGGCCAGTCACGAACTGACGCAGGTCGGGGTTGGACTCCACCTCAGCCGGGTCGAGGCCACGGGCGGTCAACAGTGCGTCGAGCTGCGCCTTGGCCGCGTCGTGGGTCTCGGCGATGACCAACGAGCCGAGCGGCGTGACGGTGATGCTGCTGCGCTCCCGACCGAGATCGTCGAGGTGACCCTGCAGCGCCTCGAGCTTGCGGGGCAGCTCGTCGAAGGCGGCGGTCGTGTTCAGCTCGTCGGCGTACTCGGCGGCGATGCGGAACGTGCGCCGTTCGCCCTGGCCGCCGATCATGATCGGGATGCGACCGTTGACGGGTGCCGGCGAGTTGAAGGCGTTCTCCACCGAATGATGCGTACCCGAGTAGGTCGTCGTCGGCTGGGTGAACATCCCTTTGCAGATCTCGAGGGCGTCGATGAGGTGCTCGTAGCGCACCTTGAGCGGGGGGAACTCGAACCCGAGCGCCTTGTGCTCGACGTCGTACCACGCGGCACCGATGCCGAGCAGGGCGCGACCCTTGGAGATCACGTCGAGTGCTGTCACGGCTTTGGCCAGCAGCGCCGGCTGGCGGTAGGTGACGCCGGTGACGAGAGTGCCCAGTCGGACCCGCTCGGTGCGCGCAGCGAGGGCGGAGAGCAGCGTGTACGACTCGAACATCTCCTGGTTGGGCTCGCCGAGCATTGGCAGCTGGAAGAAGTGGTCCATCACGAAGACGGTGTCGAAGCCGGAGTTCTCGGCGGCGACGGCCTGCGCCGCGACTCGCTCGAAGAGTTGGTCGGAGCCGACGCCGGGGTACGTGAAGTTGGGGATCTGGAGGCCGATGCGTGTTGCCGTCATGATGGACATTCTAAATCATTGACTTCCTCGATTATCAAGAGTCTTCTACACTTTCTCGTGTGGCGACATCAGATCCCGTGCTCACCTCGGCCGGCTATCTGCTTCTCAAGGCGGGGCACTACATGGGCCAGGTGTTCGACGCGACCCTCGCCACCCTGCATCTCACGGGGCGTGAGTTCCTCGTGCTGAGCTTCGTCAGCGCCGCAGAAGGTCTCTCCCAGCAGGAGCTCGCCGAACACCTCGGACTCGATCCGACGATCATCGTCGGCCTCGTCGACTCGCTGGAGGATCGGGGACTGATGACGCGGACACGCGATCGTGCCGACCGGCGGCGCAACGTGCTCGGTCTCACCGATGCCGGGCACGATCTCCATACGTGTGCCATCGAGGCCGCGGCGAGCGCAGAGGCCGAGTTCCTCGCCCCGCTGAGCGACGCCGAGCACGACACGCTGCGGCGGCTCTTGCACACCGTGATGGCCTCCCGCCTGCGGTGGCTCGGCGTCGACTGACCTAGAGGTCGGCCGCCAGGCCGACCCGCTCCGCCATGCGCGGCTCGAACGTCTTGTCCGGATCGACATCGGTGGCGTGATCGATCTCGATGAAGATGCACTCACCCGGGCAGACTTCGGCGGCATGGATCACGTCGGCGACCAGCCGCACCGGAACAACCGCGAGGCTCCTCGATCCACCCGGGTCGTTGAGCGCTTCGCCGGCCTCGCGCACGTACGAGATGCCGTCCTCGAGCAGGACGAACACCTCCGAGCAATGGTCCATGCACAGGCCGTCACCTGTGCACAGATCCTGGTCGATCCACACGTGCATTACCCCACCCAACCTACCGAACGGCGCCGGCTGTGAGAGATTGGGAGACGATGGGCACCCACCCGCAGATGTCACCCACCGAGCCGCGGGCGCCACGACGGGCGCACACGTGGAAGCGGCCAACGGGCCCGGTGGAGGATCCGTGGGCGTGGTTGGCCGACCGCGACGACCCCGCCACGAAGGCCTACCTCGACGAGGAGAACGCCTTCACCGCAGCCTGGTTCAGCGAGGGAGATCGACCCGACCTCGTCGAGACCGTCTACCGCGAGATCCGCTCCCGGGTGCAGGAGACCGACATGTCGGTACCGACCCCCCACGGCGGCTGGTACTACGTCACCCGCACCGAGGAGGACGCCGCGTATGCGGTGTACTGCCGTGGCCGCACCGCCGAATCGGCGTCGGAGACCACGGTCCTCGACGGCAACCAGGAGGCCCACGGACACGAGTTCTTCGCCCTCAACGCGTTCGAGCCGTCGCACGACCACTCCCGCATCGCCTGGTCAGCGGACACGAACGGCGACGAGCAGTACCGCCTCCGTATCCGCGACCTCGACAGCGGCGCCGACCTCGACGACATCGCCGGCACCGCGGCCGGCGGCGTCGCCTGGTCGATTGATGGAGCGTGGCTGTTCTACCTGCGCTCCGACGAGCAACGCCGACCCCACGAGGTGTGGCGGCACGAGGTCGGCGGACCGGTCGACGCCGACGTGTGCATCTTCCGCGAGGAGGACGAGCGGTTCTACGTCGGCGTCGAGTCGACCCGCAGCGGCGAATGGATCACGATCACCGCGGAGAGCCAGCGCAACAGCGAGGTGCGCCTCCTCGACGCCCGTGCACCACTCGACCCACTGATCGTCGTGCGTCCCCGGGCAGAAGAAGTGGAGTACTACGTCGAGCACTGGGGCGACCGATTCGTGATCGTCACCAACCTCGAGGCACCCGACTTCCGCGTCATGACGGCGCCGATCGAGGCGCCCGGCGACTGGGACGAGCTCGTTGCCCACCAACCGTCACGGCGGATCGTCAACGCCGAACCGTTCAAGGGCCACCTCGTGCTGCACGAGTGGGCCGACGCCCAGCAACGGCTGCGCGTGTTGCTCCGCGGTGGAGGCGAGCGCATCCTCGACACCGGCTCCGAGCCACACGAGGTCGAGTTCGGGCCGAACCTGGAGTGGGACACAACCGAGCTCCGGTACCGCACGCAGTCCCTGTCCGCTCCCCCGTCGCTGTACAGCGAGGACGTCGTCAGCGGGGTACGACAGCTCCTCAAGACGACGCCGACGCCCAACGTCGACCTCTCCCGGTACGTCTCCGAACGCACGTGGGCGACGGCCGGCGACGGAACGGCAGTGCCCGTCGACATCGTGCGCCACGTCGACACACCCACCGACGGCACGGCACCGTGCATCGTCTACGGCTACGGCGCCTACGAAGCCTCGATGCCGCCGTGGTTCTCGGTTGCTCGCCTCTCCCTCCTCGACCGTGGCGTCACCTGGGCACTCGTCCATCCCCGCGGCGGCGGGGAGCTCGGTCGAGCCTGGTACGAGAGCGGGCGACTGCTCCACAAGCGCAACACCTTCGACGACACGATCGCCGCGGTCGAACACCTGGTGGCCGGCGGCTGGGGCGACCGCGACAAGATCGGGCTCCGCGGCGGGAGCGCCGGAGGGCTCCTCGTCGGCGCCTGCGTGACGATGTCTCCGGAGCGGTTTGCGTGCGTTGTCGCAGAAGTGCCGTTCGTCGACGTGGTCACCACGATGAGCGATCCGAGCCTTCCTCTCACGGTGACCGAGTGGGACGAGTGGGGAGATCCTCGTCACCAGCCGTTCGCCGACTACATCGGCTCCTACTCGCCGTACGACAACACGATCGCCGCCGCGTATCCGGCGATGTACGTCACGGCCGGGCTGCACGACATACGCGGTCTCGTACCACGAACCGGCGAAATGGGTCGCCAAATTGCGCTCCGTCCGTGCGAACAGGGATCGGCCGCTGCTGTTCCGCTGCGAGATGGGCGCCGGCCACAGCGGGCCGAGCGGTCGCTACGACGCCTGGCGAGACGAAGCGAAGACCCTGGCCTTCATTCTCTCCACGATGTGACCGCGCCCGCCGTCAGGTGGCGAGGACGGCGACGGCGACGGCGACGAAGGCTGCGTTCCGTGCCACGTGGAGCCAGGAGATCGGCCGCGCCGACCAACTTCCGAAGCACGCACACGGTGGACGTCGCCCGGCACGGAGGTTCCACGCCAGCACACCCGTGAAGACGACGAGAAGGATCAAGGCCACGACAGCTGGAACGGGTTCGACCACCTGCACAGCGACCGATGCCCCGACGACGAGCTCGAGCCACGGGACGATCGCAGCGGCTGTCACAGGAACGCCGAGCGCCGACGCTTGCGCCATCCAGGCGGCACGATCGACCAGCTTCGCGGTCCCGCTCACGAGGAACACGAGCCCCAGGGCAGCCGCCAGCACGGCGTGGACGACGTCGATGGTCGCTTCCGATCGTCAGCGTGGCCAGACGGTGAACGTCGTACGTTCGGCAGCGGCGAACACCTCGGTGTGCGTCGCCTGCTCGCTGCGCCTCCTTCAGCGTGCGATCGATGTGGAAGTCGTCGTGCAGTGGATCGTGGTGAAACAGGGCGAGTGTGCGGACACCCGCCTCCTCCGCCAGCCACACCGCGTACTCGGCCGTGCAATGCCCCCACGTCGACTTCATCGCGAACTCTTCGGGTGTGTACTGCGCGTCGTGGATCAGCAGGTCGGCGCCGTCACACAGTTCGAGCACGGCATCCGTCGTGGTCATCTCCCCATCCGCTGGTTGCTGATGATCGCTGATGTAGACGACGCTCGCGCCGTTCCACTCCACCCGGTACCCCATCATCGTGCCGACATGGGGAACGAAACGAGCCATGACGTGCACCGGCTCGTCGCCGTGGCCGACGTCGAACTCGCTGGACTCGAGATCGTGGAACTGGATCTTGCCGGGGATCCCGTGCAGCGGAATCGGGAACAGCGGGGGTCGGATCGTCGCCTCCATCACATCGGTCACGGTGTCGCCGCCGGGCTGACTCGGCGCGTACACATCGAACTCGGCTCCGTCACGAAGCAGCGGCGTGAAGAAGGGGAGACCCTGCACGTGGTCCCAGTGGAGATGACTGAGCAGACATGTTCCCCGGAGCGGCTCGCGGTCCTCGCACGTGAGCCCGAAATAGCGAAGTCCTGTGCCGAGGTCGAACAGCACCGGGTCGTTGTCGGGGATGCCGAGGACAACGCATGACGTGTTGCCGCCGTAACGTCCGATCTCGGGCCCCTGACACGGTGTAGATCCCCGCACCCCGTAGAACGTCACATCAAGTGATTGAGTTCCGATCTCCTCACGCTAGAGGGCAAGTGCGCGACAAGTAAAACCTCGGCGAGAGGTGGTTCGTCACACCGCGCTACCGTCGCCGTCGATGGAGAACTCCACCGGCACGCTCGGTGATGCGGGACTTCCTGACGGTCTGGTGGTCGTCGTGAAGCGCGAGTGCGCCACGTGCCGGCTCGTCGTTCCCGTGCTCGAAGCCCTCGAGTCCGACGCCGGCATTTCGATCTACACGCAGGACGACGCGGCGTTCCCCGAATCGCTGTCAGCGATCGACGACACCGATCTCGCCGTGAGCTGGGCGCTCGACGTGGAGACGGTTCCGACCCTCGTGCGGGTCGAGGCTGGTCAGGAGATCGGAGCGAACGGTCGGCTGGGTCCGGGACGAGTGGCGTCGCATCACCGGCAACAGCGAGCTCGGCGCCGATCTGCCCGAGTTCCGTCCCGGTTGTGGCTCTCTCACGGTCGACCCCGACCTCGTCGACGAGCTCCGTGTCCGCTTCGGCGGTTCGGTGCTGCGGTCGAGGCGGATCGACCTCGCCTCGCACGAGGACGAGTTCGAGGCGTTGTTCCGGCGGGGATGGACTGACGGGCTTCCCGTCGTGCCGCCCACCGAAGCGCGGGTGATGCGGATGCTCGACGGCACCGCCCGCGCCCCTGACGACATCGTCGCCACGGTGCCGCCCGATCTCGTGCCACTTACGGTGGAGAAGGTGGCGATCGCCGCGGTGATGGCGGGGTGCCTGCCCGAGTACATGCCCTGGGTGCTCACCGCCATCGAGGCCGTCTGCAACGACGAGTTCAACATGCACGGCGTGCTCGCCACGACGATGCCCGTCGGGCCGGTGCTGGTCTGTAGCGGACCGGGCACCGTGGCGATCGGGATGAACTCGGAGGGCAACGCGCTCGGCCAGGGCAACCGCGCCAATCTCACGATCGGTCGCGCCCTGCAGCTCGTGATCCGCAACGTCGGAGGGGGAAAGCCGGGCGGCGTCGATCGAGCGACGCATGGGAACCCGGGGAAGCTCTCGTTCTGCTTCGCCGAACGAGCGGACACACCGTTCTCGACGCTTGCCGAGCAACGCGGGCTGCCCGCTGGCGTCGACGCCGTGACGGTCTTCGCCGGCGAGGGTCCGCGCGGCGTGGTCGACCAGCTCTCCCGAGAACCGGAGAGTCTCGCCTCCACATTGGCGAGCTGCCTTCGCACGGTGCAGCATCCCAAGCTGCTGATCGCCTTCGACGCCGTCCTCGTGCTCAGTCCCGAGCACGGGCGGGTGTTCGTCGACGCCGGATGGGACACGACACGCGTGATCGACGAGCTGCGGGCCCGACTGCAGATCCCCGGCGCCGAGTTCATCCGCGGCGCCGGCGGCATCGCCGAAGGCATGCCGGAAGGTTTGGTGGAACACACGCTCAACAAGTTCCGGCCCGGCGGGCTGATGCTCGCCTACGCCGGATCGCGGCGCCGGCCTGTTCTCCTCGATCATCGGCGGTTGGGCGGCGGGTGCGATGGGCAGCGAGCCGGTCACCCGAGAGGTCGTACGATGACGAGAGATGACCGAAGGCGAGGGCAGATGCCGTTGACGATCCTGGACCCGACGAGTGAGCGAGTGGCCGCCGAACGCGCCCGGCTGGCGAGACCGGCCTCGCTCGAGGGACTCACCGTCGGGCTGCTCGACATCTCCAAAGCCCGCGGCGACGTCTTTCTCGACCGGGTCGAGGTGCGCCTGCAGGACATCGGCGCCAACGTCAAGCGCTACCGCAAGCCGACGTTCACGAAGCCGGCGCCGGTCGACCTGCGCCACGAGATCGCCACCCAGTGCAACGTGGTGATCGAGGCCCTCGCCGATTGAGGCAGCTGCACGTCGTGCAGTGTGCACGACATCAGTGATCTCGAGCTGAGGGGCATCCCCGGCGTGTTCGTCGCGTCCGAGGAGTTCGTCGTTGCCGCGGCCACCCAGTCGACGGCGCTCGGCTTCAGCGCCATCGCCCAGGTGTTCACGCCGCATCCGGTGCAGGATCGCACCGACGAGGAGATGCGCGACTACGCCGATCAGGTCTTCGAGCAGATCGTCGCCGCCGTCACGACGTCGCAGCCCTGAGTCCCGTCAACTCCTCGTCAGCACCAGAACCCGCCGAGGGCCCGCCACGTCACGGGGCCGACGACGCCATCGACGAACAGCCCGTGCGATCGCTGAAAGGTGCGCACGGCTCGGTCTGTGACTGGACCGAACGACCCGTCGACGAAGATCCCGAGGCGACGCTGTAGGAAGCGGACGGCGCGACCGCGTGAGCCCTCCCGCAGTGTGGGGCCGATGCCGAGCAAGCCTTCCTTCTGCTTCACCCGCAGGACGCGAAGGCTGGCGGCGTCAACCTTGGCTCGGAACGACGGGTGGTTACGTGCTCGTGTGACGAGCGCGCCAACCATGCGGGGCACGACATCGGTGCGCCCGGTCAGCACGATGTCGCCTCCGGCGCGAACAAAGCGAATCGCCCGCGCCGATGGAGTCCACGGCTGCACCTGCGCGGCGCCGCCGAGATCGTCGCTGATGACCACGCCGTGGAACCCAAGGTCGCGACGCAGCAGGCTCGTGACGATCGCCCTCGAGAACACAGCGGGATTGTCACCGTCGATGCGGCTGTAGAACGCGCTCGACATCATCACGAGTCGGGTGTGATGGCTGATCCCGGCGCGGAACGGATCGAGGTACGCGGACGTCCGAGTTGTCGTCGAGTCGGTGACATCTGCGGTGGTGTCGGTGTTGCCGCGGACGCGCCCGAGTCCGGGGAAGTGCTTGATCGTGGTGGCGACGTTCACCGCGCGCATGCCATCGAGGAACGCGGCACCCTTGGCCGCCACCCGCGCGGGCGTATGGCCGTACTCCCGGTCGTAGACACCGATCGGCGGATTGAGGGGAGCGAACGAACTCGTCACCGTGTCCATCACCGGTGCAAGGTTGAGGTTCACGCCTGCCGCTTTGAGCTGACGCGCCCATCTCATCGTGTGCGAACGCAGCGTGCTCGCCGACCAGGTGCCTTGCACGAGCGCTGTCGGCATCCGCGAGAAGCCTGGTCCGCGCAGCCGCTGAACGTTGCCGCCCTCCTGATCCGTCGCGATCAGGAACCGCGCACTGGCGGTCGCCGGACACGACGCGTGTCGCTGCACCGCGTCGCTCACCGTACGAATGGCTGCCACACCGGCGTCGCTGTTGCCCGTCAGGATGACGTTGCCGACGTGGTAGTCGGTGATCGTGCGCACTGCTGCGTCGCCGAGGCCGGCCGACGGGACGCCCACCATGAGCAGCTGACCAACGCGCTGGGCGAGCGTCATCCGGTTGAACACACCTCGAGCGCTGATCGGGCTCACCTGGGCGAGATGTGCCGGCGAGGGACCGGAGCCACCCGTCGCAACCTGCCCGACCGATGCGACCGACACGGCGACGATCGTCGTCACGAGGAAGGCAGCCGTGCCCCTTCTCACCATGCTCACACCCGATCGTCGAACCCTTGACCATAAGACGCCACCGGCCGCCTCCATCGTGCACCCGATCGGCCGAGTTCGGCACGCGGCCGGTCACGCGGCAGCGGTGCCGGATGACGCGTCAGTCAGAGGCGAGTGCGGCGATCGCCTCCGCCACAGCAAGGGTGCGCCGGGCGTTGGCGACGTGCAGGTTTTCGATCATCCGGCCGTCGACGGTGACGACTCCGCGACCCTCCGCTTCCGCCTCCTCGAATGCGGCGATCACTCGTTCGGCGTACTCGATGGCGTCGGTGGTGGGCGCCCAGACGTTGTTGCACGGTTCGACCTGCGAGGGGTGGATGAGGGTCTTGCCGTCGAAGCCCATCTCGGCACCTTGACGGCATTCGGATTCGAACCCGTCGGCGTCCTTCACGTCGTTGTACACGCCGTCGAGGATCACCTTGCCCGCTTCGCGGGCGGCGAGGAGGGCGGTGGCGAGATGGGGCAGGAGAGGGTGACGGCCCGGCAGCAACTCGGCGCGGAGCTCCTTGGCGAGGTCGTTCGTGCCCATCACGAGTACCGCGACGCGCTCGTGGGCGGCGATCGAACGGGCGTCGAGGATTGCTGTCGGGGTCTCCACCATCGCCCAGATCGTCGTGCCGCTCGCGCCTGCTTCGTCGAGACGGCGAGCCACCTCGTCGAGCGTCGCCACCGAGTCGACCTTGGGGATCACCACTCCGCTCGGTCGCGCCGCGCCGGCGGCAGCCAAGTCGTCGACGCCCCATTCGGTGTCGAGGCCATTGCAACGGATCGTGAGCTCCCGCCGCCCGTAGTCACCGGAGGTGACCGCGGCAGCAGCCTGTTCGCGCGCTGCCGGCTTGGCGTCCGGGGCTACCGCATCTTCGAGATCGAAGATGATCGCGTCAGCGGGGATCTCCTTCGCCTTCTCCAGCGCCCGCTCGTTCGACGATGGCATGTACAGCACCGAACGTCGGGGCCGGAGCTGCTGCTGCTCGGTCACGATGACGAAGACCCGTCGAATCCGTATGCCGCCGCCAGCTCCGGATCCCGCGCGGCGAGCTCGCGGGCGAGAGCGACGACGACCTGGCACTGCTTGACCGAGGCGTCGTCCTCCATCTTCCCGTCGAGCATGATCGCCCCCGTGCCGTCACCCATCGCGTCGATCACTCGCTGGGCGTGGGCGACGTCGGCAGGGTCAGGGCTGAAGACGCGCTTGGCGATGTCGATCTGCGCCGGGTGCAGACTCCACGCACCGACGCATCCGAGCAGGTAGGCGTTGCGGAACTGGTCCTCACAGGCGGCGGTGTCGGCAATATCGCCGAACGGTCCGTAGAAGGGGAGGATCCCGTGCATCACGCAGGCGTCCACCATGCGAGCGATCGTGTAGTGCCAGAGGTCCTGCTGATAGGTGGCCCGCGGCGCTTCGGGGTCGTTGGCGTCGGGATCGGCGCGGACGAGGTAACCGGGATGACCGCCACCGACGCGCGTCGTCTTCATCCGCCGGTTGGCGGCGAGGTCGGCCGGTCCCAGCGAAAGACCCTGCATCCGCGGTGACGCGGCGCAGATCTCCTCGACGTTGGCAACACCTCGCGCCGTCTCGAGGATGGCGTGGAGCATCAGCGGACGGGAGATCCCCGCTCTCGCTTCCAGCTGAGCGACGAGCCGGTCGACGTAGTGGATGTCTTCCGGGCCCTCGACCTTGGGGATCATGATCACGTCGAGGGCGTCGCCGATCTCCGTCACTGCAGCCGTGATGTCGTCGAGCGCCCACGGCGAGTCGAGGCTGTTGATCCGCGTCCAGAACTGGGTGTCGCCGAAATCGGTGGACTTGCCGACCTCGATCAGTCCGGCTCGCGCCGCCTCCTTGTCCGACGCCGGAACGCCGTCCTCGAGGTTGCCGAGCAGGATGTCGACCGTCGGCGCCATCGCAGGGACCTTGGCCCGCATCTTCTCGTTGGAGGCAGGGAAGAAGTGGATCATCCGCGAGGGCCGGACGGGGATCTCGCGCAAAGGCTGTGGCGCCCCGACGGCGAGCGGCTTGAAGAAATCCTTGGGAGGACGCACGAGGCCAATGTACGTGCGCTCTGCCGGCTTGACGAAACCCCTGGCAGCAGTTGCGAGCGCCCGGATCGGCACAGGCGCTGGTGGGTACTGTTGCGCCGTGACCGATCTCCCTCCTCCCCAGGGCGGCGATTCGCTACCCCCTCCTCCCCCGTCGCAGACCCCGCCGCCCGGCGTTCCACCGCCCGCGGCGCCTGCGCCACCAGTCACCGGGGCGAGCACGGGCGAGCCAGCCGGTGCCCGGCGTCGATGGCCCCTCCTCGTCGGCGTGCTGATCGTGCTGGTGCTCGCCGGTGCGGCGATCCTGGTGTTCGCCGTGGGTGGCGACGAGTCGGAGGCTGATCTCAGCGACAGCGAGCTACGCGAGGCCCTCCTCGCCGCGGACGATCTCGACGGTGAGTACACCGCCAACGAGCCCGAGAACGACGGTGCGTTCGACCCGGACGAGGCGGACGCGAGCGAAGAATGCATCGACCTGATGACCGAGGCCAACGCCAACGAGCAGGAGAATCCCGAGCTCCAGTACGAACCGGCCGACCAGGCCGACCCGTCGGTCCGCCTCGGGCTCACCGGCCCCTACGAGGACCGGCCGGAGTTCTCCACAGCGGCGGAACTGCTCGAAGTCTGCGACGAGATCCACATCGACGACGGGCAGTCCGTCGGCGACATGCGGCTGTCGGCTGCCGACGACGTCGACATCGACCTCGGCTCGGAGACGATCGTCGCCGAGGTCGAATTCGAGCTCGAGCAGCCCGCACCGCTCACGCTGCATGGCTACATCGTGTACTGGAACCGCGACGGCATCTACGGTGCGCTACAGGTGTTCGGCGGATATCGCCAGGAAGGCAACTCGTTCGTGGGCCTCGAGGTCGACACAGCGCTCGTGGAGAAGTACGCCGAGGCTGCCGACGAGAAGCTCGCCGACGCGATCGAGAACGCCGACTGACGACCGCTCCTACGGCAGCGCGATCTGTCCGTTCTCGACCTCGATCACGAGTCCGTCGGCAACGAGTCCGTGGACGATGTCGGGAGCGAAGTCGCCGGCGAGGCGCGGCACCTTGAAGCAGGCTCCGCATCACCCGGCCCCGGGCCTGCCGCACGCTGCCTTCGTAGGGTGCTTGGCGGGTGCTGACGGCTGCCGATCCGGTGGCCGGGTCCGGGTCGGGATGGGCGGCCACGTGCCACGCGCAGGACATCGTCAGCGGGCAGTTCGCGCAACGCGGGACCGGACGGCAGACGGCGGCGCCGAGGTCCATCAACACTTGGTTCCACGCCCAGCCGTCACCGACGGGCACCTCGGCGTCGGCCCGGTTCTGGGCGATCTTGTTCGTCAGCCGCCGGCCGGCGGTGCGGGCGAGGACGCGAGCGATGTTCGTGTCGACGACGCCGACGTCGCGCTCGTAGGCGAATGTCAGCACGGCCCGGGCCGTGTATTGACCGATGCCGGGCAGGGCGAGGAGCGCATCGAGATCAGCCGGGACCACGTCGTCGTGGTCCGCGGCGATCACCGTGGCCGCAGCGTGGAGGTTGCGGGCGCGTCGTGGGTAGCCGAGCCCGTGCCACAACCGGAGCAGCTCGCCGAGAGGAGCCGCCGCCAGCGAGGACGGTCGCGGATACTGCTCGATGAGCTGCTGCCACTTCGGCAGCACCCGGGCGACCTGCGTCTGCTGCAGCATCACCTCGGCGGTGAGCACCAGCCAGGGGTCGCGGGTGTGGCGCCAGGGCAGGTCGCGGAGGCGAGGCATGCCCCACGCCAGAACGGCGCCGGAGTCGATCAGTTCGGGCGGACCGCCGTGACGATCCATGTCGCACCCGGGCATGACAGGACGCCGTCGACCACCCTGCCGCGCAAATCCTCACGGACCTCGTCGAGCAACGACTGCCAGCCCGCCTCGCCGACGATCGGGATCAACTGCTCGGCAGCGCGCTGTCCAGCTGTGCTGCCTTGGATCAACGCCAGCCGTTCCTCGACGCCGTCAGTGCCGTCGACGGAGAAGTTGCAAACGTCGTCGAACGGCTCGATGGCGATCTCTGCCCAACCGGCTGCGGCGAGGATCGACTCCGTGAACGCCCGATCGGCGAGTGCTGATGGTCCGGGCACCCCTGGGAGCGGTGGCGGGGCGGGGTTCGGCATCCGTTCGATCAGCAGGCTCGTGCCCATCGTGAAGTTCGGGTTCTCGCCGTAGCTACGCCAGCACAGGAACACCAGCCGTCCGCCGATCTTGGTGGCGGCACGCAGGTTGGAGAAGGCCGCCTCGAAGTCGTCGAAGAACATCACCCCGAACGACGAGGCGACGAGATCGAACCCGGCTGGGGCATGTTCGCTGAGTGGCGTGGTCTGGGCGTCGGCGACCATGAACCGACCGTTGGGCACCAGCTCCCGCGCCGTGGCGATCATCGTCTCCGAGATGTCGATGCCGATCGGCGTGCCGCCGCGGTCGAGGATCGCCTGCGACAAGCCCCCCGTGCCGCATCCGACATCGAGCACGGTGGCGCCGTCGACCGGACCGAGGGCGCGGATCAGGGCGTCGTGGAACGGGGCGTACACCGCCTCGAACAGGCGCCGGTTGGCGGTCCATCCCGGGCCGCCGTATCGGGTCCACATGTCGCGCATTTGCTCGTTGGCCATGGTCGGGCGCCGATCAGTCCCAGGCGGAATCGACGTCGTACGGGCGCCGGCGCTCCGGCGCGGCGTCCCGCTTCCACACCATCACGCGGCGACGGAAGTAGCAGACCTCCTGGCCGTCCTGGTTGAAGCCCTTCGTCTCCACCGTGACGATGCCGCGGTCGGGCTTGGACGACGACTCCTTCACCTCGAGCACGCGCGTCTCGGCGTGGATCGTGTCGCCGTGGAACGTCGGGGACTTGTGCTGCAGCGTTTCGACCTCGAGGTTGGCGATCGCAGCGCCGCTCACGTCGGGCACGCTCATCCCCAGCACGAGCGAGTAGACGAGGTTGCCGACGACGACGTTGCGGCCCTGCACGGACTCGGCGGCGAACCATGAGTTGGTGTGCAACGGATGGTGATTCATCGTGATCATGCAGAACAGGTGATCGTCGTACTCCGTGATCGTCTTGCCCGGCCAGTGGCGGTACACGTCGCCGACCGTGAAGTCCTCGAGACAACGCCCGAACGGACGCTCGTGAGCAGTCATGGCGGCGAACCTAACAGCGAGCGCCGAAGGCGCTCGCTTTCCGCCGTGACGCCCTCCAACTCACGTCGGGTTGTGGGGGAAGTTCTCGTCGAAGTCGCCGTCGTCGTCGACGGTGCACCACGAACCCTCGCTGAGCTGCGTCGAGCCGGTGTCGTCGACGACGGCGACCCCGTCGCCGTCACGGATGACCGTCCGCTTGCGTGCCGACTTGAGCACGAAATCGATCGCCGTCTCCCTGGTCTCGTCGTCCTCGCGGGCGAGGTCGCGCAGGCGCTGCAACTCTTCACGACGCTCGATGCGGAACGGCCCGACGCGAAGGCTGAGGTACATCAACCCACCGAGCAGCGTGGGGAAGAAGTACTGGGCGATGCGGTAGGTGGCCACGCTGACCACGGCGACCGACCGTCGCAGGTCGAAGCCGACGAGCGTCGGGATGTAGATGCCCTCCACGATGCCGAGTCCACCAGGGGTGATCGGGATCACGGCGAACACGTTGGCCAGACCGAAGGCGACGAGGAGCGCGTCGAAGTCGAGCGTCTCGCCGAAGGCCCGTATGAACACCCACAACGAGGCGGCGTCGAGCAGCCAGTTGAGCGTCGACCAGAAGAGCACACGCCTGAGGACCTGTCGATCGCGGACGAGGTCCTCGAGACGTTCGCCGACCTGTCGCAGGGCGTCGCCGATCTTGTTCTCGTCGAGGCGGAGCCTGCGGGCGATCCAGCGGAGGATCGAGTCTGCTCGTTTCTGCCCCTGTAGGAGACCGATGACGATCGCCGCGACGAACACCATGATCAGCACGCCGGCAAGAGCGGCTGTCGTGTACAGCGGGTTCACCCCTCGCCGCGGGATCGAGACGAGCAGAGCGAGCCAGAAGATGAGGTTGAGCACCACGGCCGATGCGAGCCCGGCTGTTGCCAGGGCGAATCCGGCGTCGGTGCCAGTCACACCGGAGAGCGTGATCAGGCGATAGCCGAGCGCCGAGCCGGCGGCGGTGCCGCCAGGCACCACGTTCGACAACGCCTTCGTGCTCATCTGGATGCGGAACATCCTCATCGTCGAGACGAAGTGCCGCGCCTCTCCCATCGCCGCTCGCGTCAACAGCGAGTACGCCACGAGTGCCGCCATCTGGAGGCCGAGCCCGAGCACCAGCCACTGCGGCTGCACCTCGCCGAGCTGCGTCGCCGCATTGCGGAAGCCGGGGATCGTGGGCAGCACGAAGAAGTAGACGATGGCGATCAGCGCCAGCAACTTCACCGGCAGGCGGAAGGCTCGCCGCTTGAGGATCGGCTCACCGGCGGAACCGTCGTCGGAGCCAGCGGCGGACGCTTCCTCGGACGTGCCGGCGTCGAGCTCCTCGCCCTCGGGAGCAGGAGCATCCACATCCCGGGGCACCGCCGGCCCGAGATCGTCCTTCGCCACGAACCCTCGTTCCTGCTTCAGGAACACCACCTCAACTCTGGACTACCCGACGCAATGTAGGCCACCAGCGACTTCCTCCGACGTGACTGTTATACGGCGGCGTCCACGATGCGATGCAGTTTGGACCGCATCTTCTCGGCCATCGATGCATCGGTCTTACCCAGGTGGACGAGAACCAACTCTCGATCCGGGATCACAGCGCAGACCTGACCCTCGTACCCGTGCGCAACCACCGAGTCCGGAGTAGTTCGGCCAGGTCCACCAGTGCCGGCCGTATCCGTGCCCCGTGTCGGGGTCGAGCGCGACCTGGTGTCGGGCGTGGTCGGTCCATCCAGGGAGCAACACCCGCCGGCCGTCGAGCTCGCCGTCGTTGCGGTACAGCTCGCCGAAACGGGCAAAGTCGCGTGCCGTGGCGAACACGTACGACGAGCCGACCCAGGTACCGACATTGTCGAACTTCGGCTCGGCCGACTTCATCCCCGCAGGGTCGAACAGCCGGTCGCGGAGGTAGGCCTGCATCGCATCCGCTCCTCCGCCGACCGCGGAGCTGATGATTCGGGAGATGATGTTCGTGGTGCCCGACGAGTAGTTCCACACGGTTCCCGGCGGATGGTCGAGAGGCAGCGCAGCGGCGTATGCGGCGTGATCGTCGGCACCGGACCCGAACAGCATCTCGATGCAGTGCGACGACTCACCATCGATGTAGTCCTCCACGAACCGCAGGCCGGAGCGCATCTCGAGCAGGTCGATGAGGCGGATCTCCTCCTTCGGAGTGCCCGCCCAGCCTGGTACCGGCGCCGGCGCATCGAGATCGAGGACGCCGTCGTCGACGAGGATCGCCACCGCAGCATGGGTGATGCTCTTCGCCATCGACCAGGAGATGAGCGTCGACTCGGGCCCGATCTTCGTCTCGGGCTGGAACTCGTTGGCAGGCTGGACTCCGTACCATTCGGCGATCGGTTCGCCGCCCTGGAGGACCAGCAGGGCGAGCGTCAATCCTTCATCGGCGGGCCGGTAGACAAGCTCATCGACCGAGTCGCGGAGCTGAGGGGCCACGTCCATCATCGAGACGCTACCGTGCGGTAGCTCCCGGCCCAGCGCCGGATCACGTCCGTTCGCGCCGGCAAACGGCCACGGTGTCAGGACGGATCGCGGTCGATCCACTTGGGCTGGCTGGGCGGCGCCGGAGCGCTGGCGAGTTCGATCGCCTCCTCCACCGTCTCGGCACGTTGGGCCAGCACGCGGTGCGACGCACGGACGAAGCGGGCGTCGACGGCACGATCGAAGAACGCCAGGAGTGGCGCATAGAAGCCGGCGACGTCGAGGAACACCACCGGCTTGGCGAGCAGGCCGAGCTGGTTCCACGTGAGCACCTCGATGATCTCCTCGAACGTGCCGAACCCACCAGGCAGGCCGATGAACCCGTCCGCCAGCTCGGCCATCCGTGCCTTGCGCTGATGCATGCTCTCGGTCACCTCGAGGCGGGTGAGGCGGGGGTGGGCGATCTCGGCCTCGACGAGCGATCGGGGGATGACCCCGATCACCTCACCGTCGCCGGCGAGGACACCGTCAGCGACAGCGCCCATCAGGCCCACCTCGCCGCCGCCATACACGAGTCCGATGCCTCGCCTGCCCATCTCGTGTCCGAGCGCGACCGCCGTCTCGACGAACGCTCCGTCCGACCCGACGTTGGAGCCGCAGAAGACGCACAGCCGCGGGTGCACTTCGGTGGACATTGAGTCACTGTGGCACTCGAAGCAGATTCAGAGCGATCTGATACCGGTCGGTAGGTTTGGGAGCCATGACGACGCCCGACCTCGCCGCCGCAACCGACGCCGTGTCCCTCGCCGACGAGGTGGTCACCGCCGGGCTCCGCGCGCTCGCCGCAGCAGGCGGACCCGAGGTGGAGCAGGTACTCGGGTACGACATCGCGCATGCCGCCTCCGAGGTGGCAACGGCGAAGGCGATGCTCGAGTACGGGGCCAAAGGCGATGACGAAGCCCGTCTCGCGTGCGCCCTCGTCGCCGATGTGCTGCACGCGCTGGAGGCCCGCCTCGCCGGCCGAGAGAAGGACTGGGGCGTCTCCGAGGGTGCTCTTGCCGCGGCCCGTTCGTTCCTGGCCACCTACCGCGCACCAGAGTTCGTCGCCTCGCTCGCCACGGTCGAGGGCGCACGCCACCTCGGCGGACGACATGGAGATGGTGCAGGACACATTCCGCTCGTTCGCCACCAACGTCGTCGCGCCGCACGCCGAGCACGTCCATCGCACGAACGGCGACGTGCCCGAAGAGGTGATCGCCGGCATCGCCGAGATCGGCGCGTTCGGCCTCAGCGCGCCTGCCGCGTACGGCGGGTTCAGCGAAGGCGGCGCCGACGAGTACCTGGCGATGGTGATAGCCACCGAAGAGCTGTCGCGGGGCAGTCTCGGGATCGGCGGGTCGCTGATCACCCGCCCCGAGATCCTCACCCGGGCGCTCGTCAAGGGCGGCACCGAGGAGCAGAAGAAGTACTGGTTGCCCAAGCTCGCCTCGGGCGACACGATGGCCGCCGTCGCCGTGACCGAGCCCGACTACGGCAGCGACGTGGCCAGCATCAAGGTCACCGCCACCGAGGCCAGCGGACCGAACGGCGAAGCCGGGTACGTCATCAACGGGGTGAAGACGTGGTGCACGTTCGCCGCTCGGGCCGACGTCTTGATGCTGCTCGCCCGCACCGACGCCAACCGGGAGCTGACGCACAAGGGGTTGTCGCTGTTCATCGTCCCCAAGCCGCGTGGCGACGGTCACGGGTTCCAGTTCTCCCAGGACGTCGACGGCGAAGCGACCGGCGGCAAGATGGAGGGCCGGCCGATCGACACCATCGGATACCGCGGCATGCACAGCTACGAGCTCGCCATCGAGAACTGGTGGGTGCCCGCCGCCAACCTGATCGGTGGTCCCGACGGGCTCGGCAAGGGTTTCTACCTCCAGATGGAGGGGTTCGAGAACGGACGTCTGCAGACCGCCGCACGCGCACTCGGGGTGATGCAGGCGGCGTACGAAGCGGCGCGCGACTACGCCAGCGAGCGTGTCGTCTTCGGCTCACCGATCGCCGAGTACCAGCTCACACAGGTGAAGTTGGGGCGGATGGTGGTGTTGATCCAGGCCGCCCGCCAGAGCGCCTACGCCGTGGCGAGGATGATGGCCGACGGCAAGGGGGCCATCGAGGCGAGCATGGTGAAGGCGTACGTGTGCAAGGCAGCCGAATGGGTGACGCGGGAAGCGATGCAGATCCACGGTGGCATGGGCTACGCCGAGGAGTTCCCGGTGAGCCGCCTCTTCGTCGACGCCCGGGTGCTGTCGATCTTCGAGGGAGCCGATGAGACGCTGTGCCTGAAGGTGATCGCCAGGCGGTTGCTCCCTTAAGCGGCGCCGGCGATCAACCGCCCGGGAGATCAAGCGGGTTGATGTCGCACTCTTCGAAGAAGTCCATCATGTCGGCGAGGTCCGGCGTGGTCCCAGAGGTCAGATCCATCTGGTCGACGAGGCACTGCGCCTGTTCCTCCGTGAGGCCAAGCGATTCCACGAGCTGATCGACGACGATGTCTTCGACATCACCCCCGTCGGGGATCGTGACGTCACCGTCGGAAGTGTCCTCCGTCGTGGCCGTGTCGTCGGTGCTGTCGGGAGCGCTGTCGGCGAGGATCTGCAGGTCCTCGTCGGAGAAGTCACACGTCTCGACCCACTCCAACAGGTCGTCAGTGGTGGGCTGGTTGCCCTCCATCACATCGGTGACGTCCATCTGCTCGGCGAGGCACTGCGCCTTGTCGGCGGGGAGGCCCATCTTCTCGAACTCGTCTGCGAGCAGCTCGATCACCGTCGAGTCATCGGGCAGGCTGCCACCGGGGATCGTGACGTCGCCGGGGAGCGATCCATCAATGGTGATGACTGGCAGCGTGAACGGTGGGAATGTCCCATCGTCCGACGTGTCCGTGGAAGTGTCGTCGCTCGGCTCCGTGTCGTCCGTCGGTTCGAAATCGCCACCCGACGGGAGAAGACCGCCTTCGGTCGGCTCGATGTCGCACTCGTCGGCGTTGAACTCCTGAATCGCGTCGACCTCGCTCTCGCTCTCGTCGAGCAGCTTGTCGAGGTCGTCGTCATCGACATCGGCCCATGCGTAGTCGGCGTCGGCGAGCAACCCGGCGATGTCGGTCCACGCCTGGGCGAGATCCTCGGCGTCGTCGGCGATGTCATCAGGCGCGGCGTCGGCGGCGTCGTCGAGCCGGTCGCCCTGGGCGTCGACGAGCGATTCGAGATCGCCGCCGTCGGTGGCCCGCACGTCGCCGGCAGCCGCCCAGAACTCGTCGTTGGCGTCGCACCACGCGTCCAGGTCAGCGTCTCCGCCGCCGCCACCACCGCACGCGCCGAGGGCCACCAGGGCAACGGGTACCGCCAGTCCGACTTTGATTCTCAGTCGCGTGTCCATCCAGCCGTATTGTCCCTCATCCCGTCCCGGTCACCGAGGATTCTCACGGGAGCGCCGACGGCCCGGTGCCGGTGGGAGTGGTCCCACCGGCACCGGGTCGCTGTGATGTGTCGTTCGACGTGTCAGCCGCCGACGTCGATGTCTTCGGGGTTGATGTCGCAATCCTCGAAGTAGTTCTGCATGTCCGAGATGTCGGGCGCCTGCCCGCTGGACAGGTCCATCTTGTCGAGGAGGCAATCGGCCTGCTCCTCGCTGAGCCCCAGAGTCTCGCTCAGCGAGTCCCTGAGGAAGTCGTCGGCATCGGGGTTGTCGCCGGAGTCGCTGGTGTCCTCGGACTCGACGTCGGTGTCGTCCGACGGCGCTTCCGTGTCTTCCGAGTCGGCCTCCGTGTCGTCGGACGGAGCTTCCGTGTCGTCCGACGGAGCGTCCGTGTCGTCGCTGCCCGTGTCGTCGCTGCTCGTGTCTTCTGTTGGGTCGTCGTTGTTGTCGTCATCATCACCGCATGCGCCGAGCACGAGCACGCACGCTGCCAATGCCGCCAACGACGCCTTGGGAAGTCGCTTCATGATGTTCCTTTCGGGGGTTTCGGGCTGCTCCCGTCGCAGCGCGGGGTTACAGTAACCCGCCCGTTCGACGCATCACGAAGATTTGTTGATACGCGGACTCGGCGTCAGTACGTGCCGCCGAGCTTGCGATGATCCCAGCTCACGAAGCGTTCGGCCTTGATCCGTATGGCGATGCGCTTCTGCGCCTGCTTGCGGATGACGTCGAGCCCGATGTCGGAGTCGACGATGTCGCCGTTGTAGCGACGGCCGATGGTGCGTCCGATCTCGAACACCACGTCGGGATCCTCGACCAGCGCCGCCGTGCCGGTCACTTCCACCCCGCGGAGCTCGTTGTACTCGTCGCCGGCCTCGACGAGGCCGCTGATCTTCGGATCGCGGCGCAGGTTGAGCACCTTCTGGCTCTTGCCGAACGTCCAGAAGGTGAGATCCCCGTCGATGACTGCGTACCACATGGCGACCACGTGCGGATGCCCTGTGGGCCCGATGCTGGCGATGTTGAGCACTCGTTGTTCGTCGAGGAACGCCTCACGCTCCTCGTCAGTCATGGTGATCTGGTCGCGACGGCTCGGCATGGACGTGTTCTTAGTGCACCCTTGACACCAGCTCCGCAGCGAACGGGCAGTCACCGACGCCTGCCAGCGCCGTGGCCGGCGCCTGCGCCCCGTCCGGTGTCACGAACAGGTCGGCGGTGAAGGCGTCGAGGACATCGACCGACGGCGCTTCGTCGTCGTCGGGCCGGGCGTGGGCCACCATCGCCTCGACGTACGCGGCGGGGAGGTGGCGACCTCGCCCGGCGACGAACCACACGGGCCGGTTGGTGGCCTGGGCGACCGCAGCGAGGACTCCTCCGCCGATCTCGACGAGCGCTCGCCCTCCGCCCACGGCGTCGGCCTCCACGATGACGAGATCGGATCTGGCCACGCGCCACCGGGCCTCGGCGAAGGGTACGAGCTCATGATCGACGTCGGCGCGGTAGAGCCGGTGGCCGACCGACGATGACCGGTGATCCTCACCGACGACGACGACTCGAAGGTCGCCGCGGCGGCACAGCGCATCCGTGACGGTCGACGGGCCTCCAGCGATGGCGACGGTCGCGTCGGACGGCAGCTCGGCGACCAGCCGCTCCTCGGTCGGATCGTCATACAACTCGCCGATCAACTCACGAGCCCGGCGTGCCGGATCGGTGGACGTCAGGAGGTGGGCGCACGTCCACCACAACGGTCCCACCGTCGGATGACGCTCGACCACGCGACGGCAGGCGACGACCAGCCCGGCATGATCGAAGGCGAGGTGCTCGAGCGCCGACGCTGTCTCGACGGCCAGAGACGTCGGATCGGCACCCTGCGCCCGGGCGACATAGCGAAGATGCTCGATCGGATGCACCCTGGCGATGCTATGCGAGGCGGGAGGCAAGTATTGGGGGAGCACCTTTCCGGCTTGCTACCGTCGGCGACCGTGGCGACGAATCCACCGCTCGAGCTCGAACTCACGTCGCTCGGCGGACAGACCCGCGAGCTCCGCGAGCTGCTGACGACGTTCCACCTCGCCAGCGTCGTGCTCGACCCGTACACCAACGAGAGTGCGTGGATCCTGAAGACGGCTGCGCGCATCCTCGAGGAGTTCCGCGGCGCCGACGTGCGGGTGAACTTCGTCGTCACCGCCGACGAGGCTGGTACCCGCGAGTTCCTCGGCCCACTGGTCA
The DNA here is from genome assembly GCA_963830025.1 of uncultured Acidimicrobiia bacterium. Classification (GTDB taxonomy): domain Bacteria; phylum Actinomycetota; class Acidimicrobiia; order Acidimicrobiales; family Ilumatobacteraceae; genus CAWHLC01. Next base: position 274,945 of record CAWHLC010000010.1, on the reverse strand, counting down.
ACGAGTTCCTCGTCTATACCGATCCGGATCGGGCGCTCGTGCGCGGGCTGGGCTTGCGCGAGCTGCCGGCGTTCGTGTTCCTCCGCGTCGACGGTGAGGTGCCCGCTGTCGCCGAGGGTTGGGACCCATATGCGTGGCGCGAGGTCGCGGCGGCGATCGCCGAGGTCACCGCCTGGCACGCGCCGGACATCCCCGAGGCTGGCGACCCGGGTCGGTTCCGCGGCACGCCGGCACTCTCGGCCTGAGGTCACACGATCGAGCGATGGCGCTCGGTTTCCCGCTTCCCGATCTCCCCATCATCGATGCCCTTCCCGGCGTCGATCAGGCGCTGCGCGAGCGTGGCCGGGCGGTGCTGGTCGCGCCGCCTGGCGCCGGTAAGACGACTGTCGTGCCACTGGCGCTCCTCGACGCCTCATGGCGCGGAGAGGGGCGCATCGTGATCCTCGAACCGCGACGGCTGGCAACGCGCGCCGCGGCGCAGCGGATGGCGAGCATCACCGCCACGGAGGTCGGCCAGCTCATCGGCTACCAGACACGGGACGAACGCCGGATCGGAGCGACGAACGCGCATCGAGGTCCTCACTGAGGGAGTGCTGACGAGGCGCCTGCAATCCGATCCGGACCTACCGGGGGTGGCGGCGGTGATCTTCGACGAGATCCACGAGCGCAACCTTCCCACCGATCTCGGCCTCGCCTTCGCGCTCGAGGTCGCCGCCACGGTGCGACCGGACCTGCGCCTGCTGGCGATGTCGGCAACGGCGGAGACATCCCGCCTCGCCGCCCATCTGGGTGGTGACGAACCAGCAGAGGTCATCGTGAGTGAGGGACGCATGCATCCGATCGATATCCGCTGGCTGCCGCGCGGCCGCCGCGACCGGCTCGAGGATGCAGTCGTGTCTGCCGTGCAACAGGCGATGCGCGACGACGAGGGCGACCTGCTCGTCTTCCTTCCCGGGATCGGCGAGATCCTACGGACGCGATCCCGTCTCGTGGACGTACTCGATCCCCGCCTCGTGGACGTGCGTCCACTTGCCGGAGCGCTGTCGCGAGCGGATCAGGACGCGGCGCTGGCGCCGGTCACGTACGGGCCGCCGGCGGGTCGTGCTGTCGACCGACATCGCCGAGACGTCGCTCACCGTCGAGGGTGTGCGGATCGTGATCGACAGCGGTCTCGCTCGCGAGCCTCGTTACGACGCCGCCACCGGCATGACGCGTCTCACGACGGTGTCGACGAGTCGCGACTCCGCTGATCAGCGGGCGGGACGAGCGGGACGCACAGCACCGGGTGTCGCCTATCGGTTGTGGAGCACCGTCGAGCACGGGACGCGGGCAGCGCACCGGGCGGCGGAGATCAGCCAGGTCGACCTCGCCGGGCTCGCTCTCGAAGTCGCCAACTGGGGCACGCCGGTGGAATCACTCCCCTTCCTCGATCCGCCGCCGTCGCGAGCGCTCGCTCAGGCGACGCGAGCTGCTCACCGAGCTCGACGCGCTGGACACCGACGGCAAGATCACCGACGTCGGGCGACGGATGGTGGGCCTGCCGCTCCATCCGCGCCTGGCGCGGATGGTGATCGCCGATTCGTCGTCGTTGTCCTGCGCGGTGGCAGCGCTGCTCGACGAGCGAGACATCCTGCGCGGGCGCCCCGACGAATTGCCCGTCGATCTCGCCCTGCGACTCCGGATCGTCGCCGGCGAGCGCCACGACCGCGCCGACCGGTCCGCTGTGGACCGCGTCCGCGCCAGTGCCGCCGACATCGCTCGTCGGGCTCGACTGCAGTTCCACGAAGCTGCGATCGACGCCGATCGTGCCGGTGCCGTGCTGCTCCACGCCTATCCCGACCGGCTCGCCGGGCGGCGACGACCCGGGCAGTTCCAACTGCGAACGGGAACCGGCGCCTTCATCGACACCGACGATCCGCTCGCCCACGAGCAGTTCGTCGTCGCCGCCGACCTCGATGGGCGTCGCTCACGAGCGCGGATCCGCCTCGCCGCGGCACTTACTCCCGACGATGTCGCCGCCGCCCTCGGCGATCACCTCGCCGAGACGCGTCGCACCGAGTGGGATCAGGATCGCGACGACGTGATCGTCCGCGTCGAGCGCCGCCTCGGTGCGCTGCGACTCGACGAGCAGGTGCGACCAGCGGAGCCCGGCGACGAGACAGCCGCCGTGCTGCTCGATCGCGTCCGACGCACTCGCCTCGCCGTGCTCGGCTGGTCGCGGCGCTCGCTGGCGCTCCGTGCCCGCGTCAACTTCCTCCATCGCTTGCTCGGCGACCCGTGGCCGGATTGGAGCGAGGACGCCCTGCTCGCCGACGTCGACGAGTGGCTCGCGCCGTATCTCGCGGGGATGACACGGCGCGGCGACCTCGAACGGCTCGACGTCGGCACGCTGTTGCGGTCACAGTTGCCGTGGCCCGCAGGCGCAGAGCTCGACGCTCTGGCACCGCCGTCGCTCGATCTGCCCACCGGCGGGTCGGCGCCGATCGACTACGACACCGAGCGGCCGACGGCCCGGGTGAGAGTGCAGGACCTGTTCGGGCTCGGCGTCCACCCGACGATCGCCGGCGGGCGAGTCCCCCTCGTGTTGGAACTGCTGTCGCCCGCCGACCGACCGATCCAGGTCACGTCCGATCTGCCCGGCTTCTGGTCGGGCTCGTGGGCTGAGGTCCGCAAGGAGATGGCCGGGCGCTATCCGAAGCACCAGTGGCCGCTCGACCCGGCCACGGCAGCACCGCGTCGCCTCAAGCGGGATCAAGGTCCAGGTTGAACACGCGGATCGCGTTGTCACGCAGGAACTTCGGCCAGACGGCGTCGTCCAGCGGCACGTGCGGCAGCTCGTCGAAGATGCGTCTCAAGGAGAGTCCCATCGGGTAGTAGCCGGCGTACATCACCTTGTCGGCGCCTCGCGTGTTGGCGTAGTCGATCACAGCTTTCGGGTAGTACTTCGGCGCGAACGCACTGGTCGCGTAGTACAGGCCGGGCCACTTCAGCATCAGCTTCACGGCGAGGTCCGTCCACGGCTCGGCACCGTGACGCATCACGATCCGCAGCTCGGGAAAGTCGTAACAGACCCGGTCGAGGTGCTCGACGTGCTGACACGATGCCGGAACCCGCGGGCCGGGCACCCCAGCGTTGATCACGATCGGCAGATCGAGCTCGACGCATGTCGTGTACACCGGGTAGTAGAGCCGATCGTCGATCGGAACCTGGGGCAGAGCGCCGGCCGGAAACGACGTCACGGCCTTGATCGCCCACTGCTCGCGCGCGTCGCGGATGCGGCGCACGGCAACCATGACGTCGGACGGGTCGACGTCGACAGCGGGGATGAATCGGTCGGGATGGTCCACCATCGCCCGGTCGGCGATCTCGTTGCCGATGTGCACCATCGCCCGCGCGACACCGCAGTGGTCCATCTCGCCGATCGCCACGTCGATCGGGTCGGCCTCTTCGGGCAGGTAGCCGGGGACGTGACGGAACATGTACTCCGCCGGCATCTGCATCGCCTGCGACTCGTCGTCCTTCAGCGCTCCCTTGCCGAACCGGAAGTTGTCGGCCTCACTGCGTTTGGGGAAGCCGAACATCAGGTCGATCACTCCCACGTCGCCAGGAAACGCCATGTGCGGCAGTCTCGCCCAATCTCGGTCAGCGATGAGAGATCGGGCGCGGGCGCCGGCGATCTCGCATCGCGCACTGCATCACTCGAAGGCGAGAGTCGACATCCGCACGGGCCGGGCCCGCTGGGCGACGCTGCTCACCGCCCACGCGGCCAGGCCGGCGATCGCCGGGATCACGAGGATGAGTCCGCCGATCGTGATCCACGGCATGTGGAACGGCTCGTCGAGCGTACGCATCACCGCGACGAGCGGGATCAGCCCCGTCGGGACGGCCAGCAGCGCGCCGGTGAGCGTGATCACGGTCGCTTTGGCGCCCGCCATCCTCCGCATCGTCGCCGGGCGGGCACCCACAGCGACGAGGACATCTCGCTCGTCGCGACTCTCCGTCGCTGCCAGGGACAACCCGATCGCCACGACGAGCAGGGTGAGCAGGAGGGCCGCGCCCGCGACGGCCCCTTGGATCACCGTTCGCGACGGTTGACGTTCCGTCCCGTCCACCATGACGCCCCACGGCGACTGGTCACTATCGGGATTCGGCAGGTCGTTGTAGAAGAAGCCGAGTTGCGCCTTCGGACCGAAGACGAGGTCGTAGATCTCGTTCCGTTGTCCGGGTGTGATCGCCGAGCCCGCTCTGACGAACGCTCCGCTGGTGACCACGGCCAAGCCGGCGCGACGCGCCGCGTCTTCGGTGATCATGAACGCGTGAACGCCCCGAACGCCGTCGAAGGCGGAGTCCGCGGACGGATCGTTCAATGACGCGGCCACCCACTCCCGTGTCGCGAACGCGAGGCTCAGATCACCATCCTCGGTGGCGAGGCGAATCCGGTCGACGGTCGGCTTGTCGGGGCGACCCGACCGACCGACGCCGTAGTCGTACGCCCACGGATTGAGCATCAGGACGCCCGTCTTCTCCAGCGCCTCCCGATCGGAGGAGTCGAGCTCGTAGAGATCCTCGACGGCGGCGTCGGCGACGACGAACGGCACGTCCGGCGACAGCGCCACGGCTCCAGTCCGCGTGCGGGGGCCCCTCCCCTCGCGGAACGGCGCCGCATCCCACGTAGCGAGACGGATCGGGTGCCACTCCGCCTCCGCAACGACGGCGTCGACGGCGCGCTGCACGTCTGCATCGAGCGGGCGATCGGGAGGCGGCTCGAAGTCGACCGTCCGGGACCGTGCACCCTTGGTGACGGGCCACATCGTGTTCGCCGTGACGACGACGGCATCGGCTGGCAGATCGCGGCCGCTGTCGTCGTCCGTCGCCAACGCAAGTGACGAGCCGACGCACGCAGCTGCGCCGGTCACGGCGATTGCCGTCACCACGGCCGCGCTGCGCGACCGGGTGCGACCAACGCTGCGTCCGGCGAAGCGCCATGAGCGCCCGACGGCGGCGCTCATCCGGCTCATGACGTCGATCGCCAGCGGAGTGGCGAAGCATGCCCCTGTGAGAACCAGCAACCCGCCCACGACGGCGGCAGCGGCCGTCGCATCCCCACCACCACTGCCTTCGGTGCTCGCTGCGACGACGAGCAGGAAGATGCCGCCGGCGAACAGGCCGAGGCCGATGGGAACCAGCCGGCGGGGCACCGCACCTTGCGGGCGGCGGCCGCCCAGCGCGGCGATCACGGGCACGCGGATCGCTGTGCGGGCCGGAATCAGGGCGGCGATCGTGCCCGCGGTGATGCCGGTGAGCGTGATCACGACGATGTCGGCGGCAGCGAATTGGTAGGGCGACAGCACGTGACCGATGACGTGCTCGATCGTCGACCGTCCTGCGATGAGGGCGACGAGACCGACCGTCACGCCGATGACCGAGCCGATGACGCCCGTCCAGAACCCTTGCAGCGCGAGTACGCGTCGAGTGAGCTGCTGTGACGTGCCGTTGGCAGACAGCAGTCCGATGGTGACGAGCTGGCGGCGGGCGCTGGTGGCGAACGCAGCGGCGATGATGATGCCCGTGGCGGCGAGAGCAATGACTCCCGCCACCCATCCCCACGCCAGCCCGGCGCCATCGACGGTCGACGTGTTCGGCGAGTTGGGCCACATGATGTTGCCACCGCCACTCGCTCGCGCCTGCGCCTGAACGGCTGACGCAACCTCGCCGATGACGGCTTCGGACGGATTCCCGGGAAGGTCGATTGCTGTCGCCTGCGTCACAATCGCTCGGCGGAACTGATCCAGCGGGAACACGTCGACGATGGCGACACGTCGATCGAACACGTCGACGCGCCCGATGCCCGACACCGTCCACGTTCCCCGAGGGTGCTGGAGCACGAGATCGTCGCCGACACCCAGGTCGAGCCGGTCGGCGAGTGGGCGCGACAGCCAGACCTCGCCGGCGCCCGGAGCGCGCCCACCCGTGACGCGATAGACGTGCTCGGCCGGAGCAGCGTCGACGCCTCCGGCCAGGGACACCTCGTCGATCACGGCGCCACTCGACGTCTCTATCGGCAGCGTGGCCGTCAGCATCGTGGATGCTGTCGAACCCTCGGGAAGCACGCCGCTCAGGTCGACGGTGCTGCCGGCCGCCTGCTGCAGTTCGAGATCGGTACCGGCCTTCCACGCTCGCAGGAGCGTGTCGATGCCACCGGTGCGGGCCATCACGCTCCCGATCGTCATCGCCAGGACAGGCAGGGCCACAAGGATCGTGACGAGCAGCGTGCGTCCCGGACGGCGTCGTACCTCCCGCCTGGCCAGGCGGGAGGCGAACCGCCACGCGGACAGCCCGCCACCAGTCGTGCTCACGAGCCGAGACTCACGAGATCGCCGATGGCGGGCTGCTGTTGGGGGGTCTGGTCGACGATGACACCGTCCCGGAGGAAGACCACACGATCGGCGTAGGAGGCGAACCGCGGCTCGTGAGTGACGAGCACCACCGCTGTGCCGTGGCGCGACGGGAGGTCGGCGAGCATCTCGACGATCTGGTCGCTGTTGAGCGTGTCGAGCGAACCAGTGGGCTCGTCGGCGAGGAGCAACCTACGCTGGCCGACGATCGAACGGGCGATGGCGATCCGCTGCTGCTGGCCCCCGGAGAAGTCATCCGGGTAGCGATCGAGATGGTCGTGGAGAGCGACTGCATGCAGGGCGTCGATCGCCGTCAGTCGGGCAGCGCGGGCGCCCACTCCGTCGAGCTCGAGCGGGAGCATCACGTTCTCCACCGCGGTCAGCGAGGGCACGAGATTGAGCCGTTGGAACACATACCCGACGTCACGCCGGCGCAGCGCCGCCTGCTCGGTGAGCGACATGTCGCCGAGGTCGCGGCCGTCGACGCGCACGCGGCCGGCGCTCGGTGCCTCCAGTGCCCCGGACAGGTGGAGCAGCGTCGACTTGCCACAGCCCGAGGGACCCATGATGGCGACGATCTCGCCGGGCGCCACGGAGAGGCTCACCCCGCGCAGGGCGTACACCTCGGCGTGGCCTTGGCCGTACGCCTTGACGACATCGACGAGCTCGAGGATCGGCGCGGTGCCTCCCGCCTCCGGGGCGCTGGTTGCGTTCATCAAGAGTCCTTTCCATCGAGAACAATGCGGGGAGCCGATGCCTTCGTCGCGGTGAGCCGGGATTCGCACAAGTCGAGCCAGCGCAGGTCGGCCTCGGCGCGGACGACGAGCGCATCTGCCACGAGGCGGCTGGCGAGTGCCTCGGGATCGCCGGCGGGTGCCTTTTCCGCCCGGGCGCGGCCCTCTCGCCGTCGTTGCTGCAACAACGTGAGCAGCGCCGTGCGCTGTCTCGTGAGGACGGCGAGCGCGTGCTCGGCGCCGTGCTCGATCGCCATCAGCACCTTCAGCATCAATTCGTCACGAGGAGGAGGGTCGTCGAGGGGAACAGCCTGCCACCAGGCGCCCAACTCCTCGCGCCCTGCGGCCGTGATCTCATACGACTTCTGGCCGCTGTCCTCGGTCATCGTGACCAGTCCGTCGCGCTCGAGGCGATCGAGCGTGGTGTAGACCTGGCCGACATTGAGCGGCCAGATGCCGCCCGTCGCCCCCTCGAACTCTGTCTTGAGCTGATACCCGTACCGCCGGCCTTCCTCGAGGAGTGCCAGCAACCCCTCCCGGACTGCCACGACTACCGAGTATGCATACTCGGTAAGTGCCTGTCAATACCGAGTATGGTCACGGTGCCGGGACGACATGCAGGACGGTCATCGAGACCGGCGGATAGGTGTGCTCGATCGGCCCCTCCGCCATGCCCAGATCGATGGCGGGCTCGGAGAGACCATCACTCGGGTCGGTGGCGCCGTTGAACGTCACGCTGGTGCTGTCGAGCGCTGCCGCTTCGACGACGTCGGCTGTGACTGCGGAAGACCCGATCGACGGATCGCCGAGCACCGTGGCGGGCACGGCATCGATCGTCGTGTTGATCACGAACAGATCGACACCGCCGTCCTCTCGACGTCCGGCATACACGCTGAGCGGCACGTCGGTGTCGACAGCGGTGAGGTCGGTGCCTTCGAAGCGGCTCCACAGCGCGAGCGCGTAGTACGACGGCGACCGCTCGCCGGTGTCGGAGTCCATCAGCCCGTAGTCGCTGCCGTTCTGGGCGCGGCCGTTGCCGAGATTCCACTGGTTGGCACGGTCGACGCCGTTCACCGCCAGCTGTCCCAGCGTCTCGCCGAGATAGAGAGCGTTGGCGGCCGTGGTCATCACTCGCTGGTTGTCCAGCTGGACGAACGACACGAGGTTGAACTCGGTGACTGCGACGGGCACGTCCTCGGTCGCCGGTTCGTCGTCGAGCGCGTCGCCGACGTTCTCCATGATGTCCGGCCACGACGATTCCGGCTCGGAGAGCACCTCGTCCGCTGGTGGCTCCTCACCGAAGCCGTAGTGGTGCACGACGTAGAAGTCGAGCTTGTCACCGGCGCCTTCGATGACCTTGTTCCCCCAATTCCCCCATGAATCCTGATCGTCGACGCCGACGGCACCCACTTCGATCTCGGGGTCGACCGCGAGCATCGCCTCACGGAAGGCGAGGAAACCGTCGTGGTCGCTGTCGCCATTGACGTAGTCGTCTCCGTCGCAGGTCCAAGTGTCCTCCCACCCGAAGTCGGCGCAGTCTCCCTTGGCCGGTGGCTTCGCCCCGTAGACCTCGTTGCCGACCTCCCAGTAGTCGATGCGCACCGGAGCCGGATTGCCGTGCTCTGCGCGCAGCTGCGCCCAGGTCCCGACGGTCTTCCAGTCCCGACCGTTGCGGTCCGTGCCGATCGGCGTGTCGTCGCCGACGGACCCGTTGAAGAAGGCGACGAGCGCCGCCGCCTCCTGAGCCGTTCCGTTGAAGGAGACCGTCCACATGCCCTGCGTGTGCGTCTTTCGCAGGAACGTCGCCGCATCAGACGGCCGAGCCGCCCACGGCCAGTAGCAGTTCGCCTCGTCGGCGTTCTCGCATCCGAGCCAGTCGTACGCGCTGCTCCAACTCCCGCCGGGGAATCGGAGCACGGTCGTGCCGAGGGCGATCGTGCGCTTCACCCATTGCGGATCGCCGAGGTTCTGTGGTCCGAGCCACGCCGGCACGTTCGTCCCGAGCAACCGGCGGTCGAACGGTCCGAGCCGAACGCCGCGCCGGACCACGATCTCACCCTCCTCGGCGTCATGTCCCAGCGGCGACCCCGGCGTGGAAACGGACGAGGCGTCCGCCGGCAGGCGGTCCGCGTCGCTATCACCGCTGTCGTCGCCCGAACAAGCTGCCGCCAACAGCGCAATGCCGAACACGATCGCGATCGCGCCTCGTCGTTTCATGGGCCCGTCCTCCCGTCGTGGCCGAGGCTAGTGGCGAATCGGGTGGTATGGCTGGCGCCCCCGGCGGGTTCATCAACCGTTCACACGTCGTTCCTCCGTACCCCTGGCCGCGGCGTACCGTGGGCCTCATGAGTGAGTTCGCCTATTCCGACCTCCTCCCGCTGGGTCCCTCGGACACGCCGTACCGGCTCGTCACCGCCGACGGTGTCTCGACGTTCGACAGCCCGGCAGGCGAGTTCCTGCGGGTCGAACCCGAGGCGCTCACCCGTCTCACGTCGGAGGCGATGCGCGACATCGCCCACTTCCTGCGCCCCTCCCACCTGCAGTCCTTGCGCAAGATCCTCGACGATCCGGACGCAAGCGACAACGACCACTTCGTCGCCCTCGACCTGCTCAAGAACGCTTCCATCTCTGCCGGCGGTGTGCTGCCGATGTGTCAGGACACCGGAACGGCGATCATCAAGGGCAAGAAGGGGCAGTTCGTGTTCACCGGCGGCGGCGACGCGGAAGCGATCGCCAAGGGCGTCTACGACACGTATCTCACGAGCAACCTGCGCTACAGCCAGATGGCCCCGCTCGACATGTACACCGAGCGCAACACGGGCAACAACCTCCCCGCCGAGATCAAGATCTCGGCGACCGACGGCGACCAGTACTCGTTCCTGTTCATGGCGAAGGGTGGCGGGAGTGCCAACAAGTCGCTACCTGTACCAGGAGACGAAAGCCCTGCTCAACGAACAGCGGCTGCTGCCGTGGATCTTCGAGAAGATCCAGACGCTCGGCACGGCGGCGTGCCCCCCGTATCACCTCGCCATCGTGATCGGCGGGACGTCTGCCGAGTTCGCCGTCGAGACGGCCAAGCTCGCCTCGGCGCGCTACCTCGACACCTTGCCCACGGCGGGCTCCGAGTTGGGCCACGGCTTCCGCGACGTCGAGCTCGAGGCTGCAGTGCTGAAGCTCGCCCAGCAGACAGGGATCGGTGCCCAGTTCGGTGGGAAGTACTTCTGCCACGACGTGCGCATCATCCGCCTCCCCCGGCATGGCGCGAGCTGCCCGGTCGGGATCGCCGTCTCGTGTTCCGCCGACCGCCAGGCGGTCGGCAAGATCACCCGTGAGGGTGTGTTCCTCGAGCAGCTCGAAACCGATCCGGCCCGGTTCCTGCCCGAGGTCACCGACGAGCACCTGGACGACTCGCCGGTCGTACGCATCGACCTCAACCGTCCGATGGACGAGATCCGCGCCGAGCTGTCGAGGTACCCGGTGAAGACGCGGGTGATGCTCTCCGGCCCGATGGTGGTCGCTCGCGACATCGCCCACGCCAAGCTCAAGGAGCGCCTCGACGCCGGAGAGGGGATGCCCCAGTACCTGCGCGACCACTGCGTGTACTACGCCGGGCCGGCGAAGACACCCGACGGATACGCGTCGGGGTCGTTCGGCCCCACCACGGCCGGGCGAATGGACGCATACGTCGACGAGTTCCAGGCCGCAGGCGGGTCGATGGTGATGCTCGCCAAGGGCAACCGGTCGAAGCAGGTGACCGACGCCTGTCGGGAGCACGGCGGTTTCTACCTCGGTTCGATCGGCGGTCCTGCGGCGCGGCTCGCACTCGACAACATCAAGAAGGTCGATGTCCTCGAGTATCCCGAGCTCGGCATGGAGGCGGTGTGGAAGATCGATGTCGTCGACTTCCCCGCCTTCATCGTCGTCGACGACAAGGGCAACGACTTCTTCGAGGAGGTGCGCCGCACGGCCACGTTCCAGCCGGTCAGCGTGTCCTGACCGCGTGCCCGACGCCGAAACACGGCGTTCACAGCGGGGAGACCGAGCCGAAATCCCCGCGCCGTACGTTCGTGCCATGTCATTGCCAGCCAGCCACGCCGTCCGTTCCGGCGATCTCGGCCTCACCCCGCACGCGTGGGGCATGTACGAGGTCCTCGAGTCACGACCGGGCAAGGTGATCAACCGGCGCACGTTGGTGCGGGGGTCGGGTCGATCCCGGCTCAGCGATCAGAACGTCAACGTGCTCGTCGCCTCCGTGCAGCGTGCCGCCGGGCGCCCTCGCGTGCGTCCGGTCAACGGCAGAGGGTGGAAGTACTCCTCCTAGAGCAAGGTTCGCAGGGCGGCTCGTGTGCGTTCAGAGTCCTCGCCGGCAGTCGAGAACTCGGCGACGACGAAGTCGGTCAAGCCGGTGTCGGCGAGCGCGCCGATCTGATCGATGACCTCCTGTTCGCTTCCGATGATCGCCACGTCGCCGGGACTCGTAGCGCCCTCGCGGTCGAGCATCGCCCGGTAGCTGGGCAGCTGGCCGTAGACGGCGAACACCTTCGACGACCATTCGCGTGCCGCCGCCGCATCGTCCGTGACGCACACCGGGAGAGCCGCCACGACACGTGGCTGCGGCCGGCCTGCCGCCTCGGCGGCAGCGTTGATCGTCGGCACGATGTGGTCGCGCAGAGTCTCCGGACCGGTCATCCACGTCACCGTTCCGTCGGCGAGCTCGGCCGTGACCTTCAGCATCTGCGTCCCCGAGCGCGGCGACGAGCACGGGGAACGGTGACGATCCGTTGACCTGCACGCCGGCATGCACCTTGTAGACGTCGCCGTCGAACGACACGGACCCGTCACGAGAAACGGCCGTCAGCACCGACAAGTACTCGCGCATGTGCCGAACCGGCTTGTCGAAGGACATGCCGAACATGTTCTCGATCACGATCTGGTGCGAGAGTCCGATGCCGAGGCTCAGCCGTCCTCCGGACGCGGCGTTCACCGTGAGGCACTGCTGCGCCAGCATCAACGGGTGGCGGGGATACGTCGGCACCACGCCGGTGCCGAGCTCGATGCGGGGCACCTCGCGGCCGACGATGGCGAGCGCCGTCAGCGTGTCGTGGCCGAAGATCTGTGGCGCCCAGTAGGCGGCGTAGCCCTCCTGCTCCGCCCACGTCGCGCTGGCGACGATCTGGTCGATCGTGCCGTCATTGACCACATTGCCGAAGTACCCCAGTCGCATGGACGGGACCGTACTCGCCCCACGGAGGGCGAGCCGATAGGCGACGCCCGACCAAGCAGCACGGTGCCGTGATCAGCGAGCATCGCTGATCACGGCGGAAGGCGAGCGCCCGTTGGCGCTCGTCGTCAGGCCAGGCTGACGATGTCGAGCCATTCGTTGCTGAAGTAGTCGAGATCTCCGTCGGGGAGGAGCAGCACCTTCGTCGGCTCGAGCCGGCGGACGAAGTCGGTGTCGTGGCTCACGAAGATCAGCGCGCCCGGCCAGTCGATCAGCGAATTGGCGACCGCCTCGCGGCTCGCCGGATCGAGGTTGTTCGTCGGCTCGTCGAGGAGGAGGAGGTTGTTGCGGCCGACCATCAGCATCGCCAGCGCAAGCTTCGTCTTCTCGCCTCCGGACAGGCTGCCCGCCTCTTGGAAGACCTTCTCGCCCGACAGACCGAACATGCCGAGCAGCCCGCGTAGCTGTGTCTCCGTGAGCTGCACTCCGAGCGGCACGTCGGCCCGGATGTTGTCGAGCAGCGATCGATCGATGCGAAGGTTGTCGTGCTCCTGGGCGTAGTACCCCACCTGAACCTGGTAGCCGAACTCGACGCTGACCGAGGTCTGCCGTCGTCTCCCCGGCGAGGATGCGCAGGAGGCTCGTCTTGCCTGCGCCGTTCAGCCCGAGCACGAGCAGGCGCTCACCGCGACCGAGGTCGAAGGCGACGTCTTCGAAGATCGGTGGACCGCCATACGCCTTGCAGAGCCCGGTCACCGTCACCACGGTTGCGCCGGCCGGAGGTGGGTCGGGGAAGCGGACGCGAAGGGTCTTGGCATGTTGCGGAGCGTCGACCATGTCGGCTTCGATGCGGGAGATCCGCTTCTCCACGCTGTGCGCCATCGCCGCCTTCGTGGCCTTTGCGCCGAAGCGATCGACGAATCGCTGCAGCCGGTCGATCTCCTTGCTCTGCAGCATCGCCTTCTTGGCGAGGCGCTTCTCGTCTTCGGCACGGGCGTTGATGTATTGCGTGTACGTGCCGCGGTACTCGACGAGGTGACCGACTCCGCTTTCGGTCGGACGGTCGAGGTGCAGCACGCGGGTGATCGCTTCGTCGAGCAGTTCGAGATCGTGGCTGATCACCAGCAGCGCGCCCCGATAGCTGCGCAGGAAACCCATCAGCCACTCCTTGGCGTCGACGTCGAGGTGGTTGGTGGGCTCGTCGAGGCAGAGCACGTCGCTGCCGGCGAACAGGATGCGGGCGAGTTCGACGCGCCGCCGCTCACCGCCCGAGAGCACGCCGATGGGGAGTTCGACGCGGTCCTCGCCGAGACCGAGTCCCGCCATCAGGCTGCGTGCCTCGCTGTCCGCCCCGTAGCCACCGGCGAGGCGGAACATCTCCACGGCGCGCGTGTAGCGCTCGACATTGCGTTCGTCCGGTGTCTCCTCCATCGCGATGCGGAGCTTCTCGATCCGTTCCAGCTCGGCGTCGACCCCGCGTCCCGGACAGAACGTGCGCCACAGGTGTTCGACCGTCGAGTACGCCGGCGATGCGCGGGTCCTGGGGCAGGTAGCCGAATCCGCCCTTGCGGACGACACGTCCGGCGGCCGGCTCGTGCTCGCCACCGAGCACGCGGAACAGGCTGGTCTTGCCGGCGCCGTTGCGACCGACGAGGCCGACCTTGTCGCGGGCCATCACGGTGAAGTCAGCCGACTCGACGACGAGCCGGCCTCCCACCTCCACCGAGAGTCCCTGCGCTTGCAGCATCCGACCAGGCTCGCAGCAGACACGGCGGTGTACAACCGCCAACGTCGTGGCGAAACGAGCGACTTGCTCGCGAGTTGAGTTCCTGCGTCCGAGGTGTCCACCAGCATGAGCTGGGTGAGACGCCAAAGCGACAGCGGAGGCGGCGAGCTCGGAGGCGAAAGAGCGACTTGCTCGCGAACCCGATGTCACACATGAGCTGGGTGAGACGCCAAAGCGACAGCGGAGGCGGCGAGCTCGGCAGGCGAAACGAGCGACTTGCTCGCGAGTTGAGCTCCTAGAAGGTCAGCGATTGTCGTCGATGAAGTTCGATGTCAGGCACTCGCCGGTGTTCCCCGGCGGGGCAAGGCCGAGGTTCTCGACGACAGCGCCGACGAGTCGCGCCCGGCCCGCCTCACTGAGGTGCAGCCCGTCTCCGGAGAGAAGCCCGTCGTCGAGGGCGGTGACGCTCGCCCAGTCGGCGACGCGGACGTTCTGGTGGAGCGCCGCTACCCGGCGGATGCTGTCGTTGACCTGTACCCGTGTCGGTTGGAACTCGGTGACGGTGAACAGCAGGATCGGCATCGGCGACAAACGGTCGACGATCTGGGTGAGCTCGCTCTCGAACGTGAGCTGGTCGGTCGAGAAGTTGTTGCCGAGCATCACAACAGCGACGTTCCAACCCTCCCAGAGACGGCTGTCGAGCACTTCGAGACCGAAGTCGACCTGCTGGCTTGTCTCCGCTTCGACGGCGACGGACCAACCCAGCGGCACGAGCTGCTGGCACATCAGGCCGCCGTATCGGACAGCGGTAGAGGCCATCAGCGAGTCGCCGATGACGAGCACCCGATTTCCGTCCGCCACCCGACCGATCGTGCCGACGCCCTCCAGCGACGTGGGCTCCGCAGTGGTGCTGGATGGCACAGTGCTGGCAACAACCGCATTGTCCGTCGTGCTCGATGGCGGGGTCGATATCGAGTCGACGCGGTCGTCTCGGTGGTGGGGAGCGGTGGTCGCAACGTCGGTGGTCGCAACGTCGGTGAGCACGTCCGGGGTGAGCGTCGCCGGGACGTCCCCCACGCCCTCGAGCGTGACGCCGCTCGAGGCAGGGAGGTCGGACGCCTGGCCATCGTCACCACTGCAGGAACAGGCGACGACCGCCAGGGCGCCGACCACGAGGGGGAGGCGACGCATGGGGCCCCATTGAATCGGATCGGTCGGTGAGTTACAGGCCGCAGGTGCAACCGTCAGTGCTGATCAGCGGTTCTGCAGCGTGTCGCGGATCTGCGTGAGCAGCTCGACCTCCGTCATGGCCTCCTCCTGCGGACCCTTCACGTACCTGTTGTAGGCCTTGATGATGAGGAACAGGATGAAGGCGACGACGATGAAGATGATGATCGCCTCGATCACCAGACCGATCGAGATCCGGGCGTCGCCGATGTCGAATCCGATCTGAGAGAAGTTCTCCTCGCCAAAAATCGCCGAGACGATCGGCATGACCACGCCCTTGACGACGGCGTTGATGATCTGGGCGAAGAACAGTGCCATGACCAGCCCGACGGCGATGGTGACGACGTCGCCACTGTTGATGAAGTCCCGGTACTCCATCAGCATGTCTTTCACGATGTTGTTCCTCCTCGTCGTTCGGCAGGCTGATCCGCAATTGGCTCGCATTGAATCACAGCGGGTGGGGACGTCGCCGCGGGGCTCGGCCGACGGGCGCGTCCACGCAATCGGGCACGCCCGCTTCGTGGTGTGGCACTCGCTGCGAACGCTCACCGCACTGGGTGCTACACCAGCGACCATGGGATCTCTCGCAAACGAGACGAGGTGGATCGACGCCGTGGAGTCGGCGGCGATGGTCGCCGGCGGCGACGTCACGCGCGGTCGAGCTCCTCGATGCGGCGATCGAACGAATCGAGGCCGACAACCCGCGGCTCAACGCCGTGGTGCTCATCTGGTACGAGCACGCGCGGCAGGTGGCCGCCGACCCGTCGCTGCCTGCCGGGCCGTTCCGTGGCGTGCCGTTCCTGCTCAAGAATCTCTATGCCGACTTTGCCGGCCAGCCGCTGACCAACGGGAACAAGGCGCTCGCCGCGTCGGGCTACGTCGCTGCCGCCGACACGACCCTGGTGTCGCGCTATCAGGCAGCGGGCTCGTGATCGCCGGGCGAACGAACAGCCCCGAGATGGGCAGCGTGCCGACCACCGAGCCGCTCGCCCATGGTCGCGACACATAATCCCTGGAACATCGAACGCACGCCGGGCGGCTCGAGCGGCGGCGCCGCGGCCGCGGTCGCTGCGGGCATGGTGCCCGTCGCCCACGCTTCCGACGGCGGCGGCAGCATCCGCATCCCGGCGTCGTGCTGTGGGCTGGTCGGCCTGAAGCCGAGCCGGGGCCGGATCTCGATGGCGCCGTCACGCGACGAGAGCGGGCTGTCTGTCGAACATTGCGTCAGCCGCACGGTCCGCGACACCGCTGCGCTGCTCGACGCCACGCACGGTCCGGCGTCGGCGACACGCTCACCGCCCCGCCGCCGCTCCGGCCGTACCTCGAGGAGATTGGGGCCGATCCCGGTCGGCTGCGCGATCGGCCTGCTCGACCACCATCCGCGCGCTGATGGCTAGCTGCACGCCGAGTGCGCCGACGCGGCCCGCGACGGCGGCGAACGATGCTGGAGAAGCTCGGCCACGACGTTCGAGCCCGGCTACCCGGCAGCGCTCTCCGACCCGGAGATCGGCCAGCAGTTCGGAGCACTGTGGTGCGGCATGATGGGCGTGTCGCGGGCCGCTCTCGGGGCGGCGATCGGACGTCGAGGCTCACGCCCGACGACATCGAGCCGATGAACTGGGCGATGGCCGAGTACGCGTCGCAGTTCTCCGCACCGCAGCTGCTGCAGGCGATGAACGCCCAGATGCTGTTCCGGCGCGCCGTGCAGGGGTGGTGGGAGGACGGGTGGGACCTCCTGCTCACCCCGACACTCGCCGAGCCACCGATCGAGCTCGGCGTGATCGTCAACGACAGCGACGATCCAGGCGCGCCGCAGCGCCGCGCAGGAGAGTTCGTTCCGTTCACACCACCGTTCAACATCTCCGGCCAACCGGCGATCAGCCTGCCCCTCGCATGGAGTGACCGACGGCCTGCCGATCGGCGTGCAGCTCGTCGCCGCGTATGGCCGCGAAGACGTGCTGATCCGCGTCGCCGCTCAGCTGGAGGCTGCCCACCCCTGGTCTGCACCGCCATCCAGCACTCCACCGTGTGACCAGCTGTCCCGTCGTCGGCGCGTCGGCGACGCTACGGCCGCCGATGGCCTTCCCCGGGGACTCAGGTTGTTTCAGGTTTCGCGAGAATTTGACGAAGAAGTACTCGTTCGCCTTACCAGCGGCGTCGGAGGAGAATATGAAACAGCTCGTGCAGTCGATCTGGGGTTCCACCGTCAAGCTCGCCATCACCATCAGCCTGCTTGGCGGTGCTCGTCGGGATCGTCCTCGTCAACGTCTCGCCGACGTTGCCGCAGACCGTCGTCGTCATCGGCGTGATGGTCGTCGCCTTCCTCTGACCATGTTTCGCCGCCGGGCGGATGTCCGCAGCACACCGTGCGGCGCACCCGAGTGCCGCGCTCGACATCACGGGCGCTCCGCCGCCTGACATCCGGCACGGCGTGCGGGCCGGCTCGTGTGTCACGATCCGGCGTGGCCAACACAGCACCCGCCTCGGCTGATCAGCTCGAAGGTCCGCATCGGCTTCGGGCTCGGCACCGCCACCGACCTCGACGGCCCACGCTTCGACGCCGTCGTCGACGAGCTGGAGCGGCACCGCTTCGACAGTATCTGGTTCTCCGAGCGGATCGGCGCCTCCGCCCCCGACCCGCTCGTCGCCATGGCCTACACGCTCGGCCGCACCAAGCACCTCAAGGTCGGCAACGGCGTGATGGTGCTCCCCGGGCGCAACCCCATCGTGCTCGCCAAGGCGCTCGCCTCGCTCGCCGTCATCGCACCGAAGCGCGTGCTCCCGGCATTCGGACTC
This sequence comes from uncultured Acidimicrobiia bacterium, assembly GCA_963830025.1. GTDB lineage: Bacteria > Actinomycetota > Acidimicrobiia > Acidimicrobiales > Ilumatobacteraceae > CAWHLC01. Next base: position 256,846 of record CAWHLC010000010.1, on the reverse strand, counting down.
GGTGCCGTCGACCCCAACGAGCAGGCGGCGTTCGGCGTCGAGCGCAGCGAGCGGGCGTCGATCTTCGACGAGGCGCTGGCGGTGATGCGCGCCTGCTGGAGCGGAGGTCCGGTCACCTTCCACGGCGAGCACTTCGATTTCGAGGCGTACGGGTGCTCCCCACCCCGGACCGGCTCGACGTATGGCTCGGCGGGATCGCCCCGTCCGAGTTGCGACGTGCCGGCAGGCTCGCTGATGGTTGGCTGCCGTCCTTCGTGACGCCCGAGGACGTCGCTGCCGGGCGAGCGGAGATCGAGCGGGTGCGCGACCGAGCACGGGCGGACGATCGAACCCGACCACTTCGGCGTGCTCATCGCCTACTCGTTCGGAGCCGCTCCCCGACCGATTCGCCGCACGTTCCTCGCCCGCCCGCCGACCAGATCTCGACCATCGACCGACCTCGTGCCGTCGTCGTGGCCGGCGCTTGCAGGACGTCGATCGGAACGGTTCGTCGACGCCGGCGCGTCGAAGTTCGTGGTGCTCCCCATCGTCGAGCCCTCCATCGGTCGGCGGCTGGGTCGACCACCTCGGCGAGGCGGCGGTAGCACCTCCTCCCCCTCGAGTCCTGACCCGCCGAGAGGCCACCAGGTGACCGACGCTGCCCTCTTCCATGCCGACAGCGAGTCGCAGTTCGTGGCGACCGATCACGCCCGCGGGCCGTGGGACCCGAGCAGCTGTCACGGTGGCCCGATCGCCGCGCTCCTCGTCCGAGCCGTCGAGCGATGCGACCGTCGGCGACGTCGCCTGGCACCTCGCCCGCGTCACGCTCGAACTGATTCGCCCGGTGCCGGTCGGCCGACCCCTTGCCGTCGCAGCCGAGCTCGAACGACCAGGGCGCAAGGTGTCGCTCGTGTCGGCGGCGATCATGTGCGGCGACGTCGAGGTGGCCCGCATGCGGTGCGTTACGCATCCGCATCGGCGACGTCGACTCTCCCGGACGAACTGCCTCGACCGACGTCGCCGCATCTCGCCGCCCGTCGAGGAGGCGGTGCGGATGCCGATGGACTTCGCCGGCCTAGCCGACGCGATCGCCTTCCACTCCCACGGCACCGAGCACCGCTTCACGGACGGCGGCGCCCGACACGCCCGGCCCGGTCGGCGTGCTGGATCCGCCTGCTCGTGCCCGTGCTCGCAGGTGAGGAGCCATCGGGCGCGCAGCGGGTGGTCGCCGCCGCCGACTTCGGCAACGGGGTGAGCGCGGCGCTGCCGTTCGCACGCTTCCTCTTCATCAACCCCGACCTAACGGTTCACCTCGCCCGGCCGGCACGACGGGGAGTGGATCGGCATGCGCAGCGAGTCGCTGTACACCATCGCCGGCACCGGGCTCGCCGAGTCCGCGCTGTTCGACGCCGCCGGACCGCTCGGTCGTGCTGCACAGAGCCTGCTCGTCGAATACCGCTGACCACTGCCCGGACCGCGCCTCGGTGAGACGTGACATGTCGGAACCGACGAGCGCCGACATCTCTCCGTTCACTCACCCCGATGGCGTCGGGTAAGGTCGAAAGCCCGCTATGGGCTCCGACCGATCCGTTTCCCGAGCTCGATCGCGAGCGGTCACTCACCTCGAGTTCGCCCGCCGGTCCCGGGATCGGATGATCGAGCGGCTCGAGGCGGTCGACCCGGACAGCGCCGCCGACGAGATCACCAAGGAGTACATCGAGGTCACCGTCGCCGACGCCCTCGAGGACCTGCGCGCTCCCGGTGCCGGCGACTTCTTCGGACGCATCGACGTGGCGGAGCGGCACGGGCGCGAGCGCTGGTACATCGGCCGGCGTCACATCGAGGACGACCGCCACGATCCCGGTGGTCGTCGACTGGCGGGCGCCGATCGCGGCGCCCTTCTACCGGGCCACCGCGGTCGATGCGATGGACGTCACGCTGCGCCGGCGGTTCACCCTCGACGACGGCGAGATCACCGCCTACCTCGACGAACACCTCGACGATCCCGACGGCGAAGGCGTCGGCGGGCATCCCCGACCCGGTGCTCGCCGAGATCGGCGCCGCCCGCGAGGGGGCGATGCGGGAGATCGTCGCCACGATCCAGGCCGAGCAGGACATCGTCATCCGCTCGACGCTCGACCAGGCGTTGATCGTGCAAGGCGGCCCGGGCACGGGCAAGACCGCCGTCGCCCTCCACCGCGCCGCGTTCCTCCTGTTCGAGCACCGCCGCCGCCTGAGCCGCGACGGCGTGCTCGTCGATCGGTCCCAACTCGGCCTTCCTCGACTACATCGCCAACGTGTTGCCGTCGCTCGGCGAGCGCAGCGTGCGGCAGTGCACGGCGCTCGAGCTGTGCGTACCGAAGGTCGAGGTCACCGCCGTCGACGAACACGACGCGCCCGATGGAAGGGCGCTGCCGCACCGTCTCGACGAACTGCTGCGCGCCGCGCTCTCGTCGCGTCGAACCGCCCGACGACGACGTCGTCGTCCCGGTCGGGTACGCGCAAGCATCACGTTCGCCGTCGACGAGATCGCCGAGTGGCTGTTAACGGTGATGGACGGAACGCTGCCCATCAACGAGCGGCGCCAGCGGCTGCGCGCCATTGCCCAGCCGGGAGATGCTCCGCGCGCACCGGGTCGCGACGAGGCGTGGGCGAAGGCGGCGCCGCTCAAGGCCGCGCTCGAACAAGGCATGGCCGACGCAGCGACCGATCCCGCTCGTCGACCGCTTCCTCCCCGGACCTCGGGGCAAGCGCCGGGCGTGGACGGCGGCCGACCAGCTGCTCGTCGACGAGGCCAACTCGCTGCTCAACGGCCCGCCGTTCACTTACGGCCACGTCGTGGTCGACGAAGCCCAGGACCATTCGGCGGTCGCGCTGCGGGTGATCGGACGCCGCAGCCCGAGCGGGTCGCTGACCCTCGTCGGCGACGTCGCCCAGTCGACCACGCCGGCGGGACAGGAGCGATGGGCCGATGTGTTCGCTCACCTCGGCGCCACCGGGCGGTCGCCGACCTGACGATCGGCTACCGGGTCCCCGAACCGATCCTCGACGGTCGCCAACCGCCTGCTGCCCCACACCGGCGTCGACGCCACCGCGAGCCGCAGCGTCCGCCGCGCGGCGAGCCGCCCGCGATGGCCCACGTGCACGCGCCGACGCGCTCGCCGACTCGGTGGCCCACGCCGTGCTCGACCTCAAGCGCCATCACCGGCTGACGGGCATCGTGGCGCCAGTCCAGACTGCACGACGTCCATCGTCCGCAGCGCTCGCCACACACGACCTCGCCGCCGTCGACCACGTCCATCAGCTCGACTCGCCACGACGTCCCGCGTGTTCGGGCCCGGAGCGGTGAAGGGCCTCGAGTTCGACGGCGTCGTCGTCGTCAACCCGCACGAGATCCTCGACGGATCGCACACGCGGCGCCCGCCTCCTCTACGTGGCGATGACCCGCGCCGTGCAGCGGCTCACGTTCGTCACGAGCGGCGAACGTCCCACCGTGCTCGAGGCCGATGCTCCGATGTGAGACCGCCGATTCTGAAACCTGCGGGCGGCGGCGGTCAGACAGGGCCCTCGTAGCGGTATCCCATGCCGGCCTCCGTGACGAAGTACCTGGGGCGTGCCCGGTCGGGCTCGAGCTTGCGGCGCAGGTGGGCCATGTGGACGCGCAGATAGTTGCTCTCGTCGCCGTACTCCGGGCCCCACACCTCCTGGAGGAGCTGCCGGTGACCGACGAGGCGCCGGCGTTGCGCACGAGCACCTCGAGCAGGTGCCACTCAGTGGGCGTGAGGCGCACGGCTCACCGGCGCCGATCGACGACCTGCTTCGAGGCGAGGTCGACCGTGAAGTCGTCGGTGGCGATCACTGCCTGCTCGCCGGACGGCAACCCACGGCGGACCGCCGCGCGGAGACGCGCCAGCAGCTCGTCCATTCCGAACGGCTTGGAGACGTAGTCGTCGGCTCCTGCGTCGAGAGCGGCGACCTTGTCCCGCTCCGAGCCCCTCGCCGAGAGGACGACGATCGGTACGTGCGACCAGCCGCGGAGACCATCGATGACCTCGATCCCGTCGAGTCGGGCAGACCGAGGTCGAGCAGCACGACGTCGGGGTGGTGTCGGGCAGCCAACTCGAGCGCCTGCTTGCCGTTCTCGGCGAGGTCGACGTCGTATCCGCGCGCCTTGAGGTTCACCGCCATCGTGCGCCTGATCGGCGCTTCGTCGTCGACGACGAGCACCCGTGTCACGTAACTTCGCCCGGCGACTCGGCCTGCCCCTCGACCGGCAGGCTGATCACCATCGTCGTGCCACCGCCCGGCGTGTCATCGATGCTCAGCTCGCCGTGCATCGCGTCGACGAATCCATGGGCGATCGCCAGGCCGAGGCCCACTCCCTTGCCGTCGGCCCGTATGTCGACGAGCCGCTGGAAGGGCTGGAACAGCAGCTCACGCTACTCGCGGCCGGATGCCGGGGCCGCGGTCGATGACGCTGATGTCGACGAACGCCCGGCCGTCGCGACGAACGAGCCCGGCCGACACTCGTGGGCGGCGCATCCTCGGGCGAGTAGCTGATCGCGTTGGTGATGATGTTGGCGAGCGCCCGTTCGAGCAGGCCGCGTCGGCAGCGGGTCGGGCAGCGTCTCGGAGACGTCGACGTCGACGGACGTCCGATCCCGGGCCGGCGTTGGCCACGCCGTCAAACCGTTTCCTCCACGCCGTCGGGCGAAGGTCGACCGTGAGCGCCGCCGATTGCAGCCGGCTCATGTCGAGCAGATCGGCGACGAGGTTCGACAGACGGTCGGTCTCGTTCTCGATCGTCGCCTGGAAGTCGTCGATCACCTCCGGCCGGCCATTCGATGTCTCGTTGGCGAAGGCTCGAGATCGACGCCTTGATCGCAGCCAACGGTGTGCGCAGGTCGTGCGACACGGCATGCAGCAGCGACGCCCGCAGGCTGTTGGCGGCCGCCAGTTCGGACGCCCGGCGCGCCTCGCCCTGCAGGCGTTCGCTCTCGGCGGCGACGGTCGACCTGCGCGGCGAACGCGTTGAGGATGCGCTGGTCCTGCGCCGAGAGCTCACCACCGCTCAACGCCAGCGACGACACCCCGTCCGAGGTCGCGGGCGACGTCGGCCTCGTCGGGAACGGTCGGCGGCTCGCCTCCCGACGACGCCACCACTCCCAGCCGGCGTCGGTCTTGCGCAGCAGCGACGCAGCGCGGAACCCGAACGCCGTGCGCAGCTGTCCGAGCATGTCGTCGAGCGACATCGGCCCCGACATCGCCCCGGCCAGGGCGGCGAGCGTCTCGGCCTCGGCGGTCGGCGCGAGCCGCCTGCAAGCGCATCCGCGCCACCCGGTCGACGAGCACGGCGACCAGTCCGGCGGCCACGACGTACATGGCGAGCGGCGATCAGGTTCTCGCCCTCGGTGATGCTGAATTCGTAGAACGGTGGCGTGAAGAACCAGTTCGCCAGCAACGAGCCGGCGACCGCGGCGACCGCCGCCGGGAGCACCCCTCCGACGAGCGCGACCACCATCACCAGCAGCAGATAGATCAGCAGCACGCTCGACAGCTCGATCGTGTCGCGCAGGTTGGCGAAGGCGAGAGTGAGCAACGGCAAGCCGACGACGGCGATCACCCAGCCCCACAGCTGCCGCCGGGGCGACAGGGGGTGCAGTCGCGGCCTGAACGTCGGCAGGCGGCCGCCGGTCGATGTCCTCGTCGGAAAGCTCCGTGCGGGAGATGACGTGGATGTCGATCGGACCCGAGCGGCGCACGACGCGGTTGATCACCGAGCCGTTGACCAGCTCGTAGAAGCGGGACCGTTCGCTGGCCCCGAGCACGATCTGCGTGGCGTTCTCCGATCGGGCGACATCGAGCAGGGCGGTCCCGACGTCACCGCTGGTCACCTTGCGATACTCGCCGCCGACCTCCTCGAGCAGCGGCGTTGCTCGGCGAGCGTGCCCGACTGCAACGTGTGTGCCCGCCGGCACAGAGCCGCTGTCGGACACGACGTGAACGCCGATGAGGTCACCCTTGGCGCGCTGGGCGATCCGTGCCGCCCGCCGGATCAGGTGCTCGCCACCAGGTGCTCCCGACAGGGCCACCACGACCCGCTCGCGGGTCTCCCATGTGCGGCTGATGCCATGCCGCTCGCGATACTCGGCGAGCGAGTCGTCGACGCGGTCGGCGACCCACAGCAATGCCAGCTCGCGGAGTGCCGACAGGTTGCCGGGGCGGAAATAGTTGGCCGAGCGCGGCGTCGATCTTGTCCGCCATGTAGATGTTGCCGTGCGCCATGCGGCGGCGCAGGGCTTCCGGGTCCATGTCGACGAGCTCGATCTGGTCGGCGGCGCGCACCGCGTCGGTCGGGCACCGTCTCTCCTTGGCGGATGCCGGTGATCTGCTCGACGACGTCGTTGAGTGACTCGAGGTGCTGGATGTTGACGGTGGAGATGACGTCGATGCCGGCCTGCAGCAACTCCTTCACGTCCTGCCACCGCTTGGGGTTGCGTGAGCCCGGCATGTTGGTGTGGGCGAACTCGTCGATGAGAACCCACGCCGGCCGGCGGCGGATGATGGCGTCGACGTCCATCTCCGTGAACGTCGAGCCGCGGTGCTCGATCGTCCGCCGTGGTACGACCTCCAGGTCGTCCACCTGCTCAGCGGTCCGAGCCCGGCCGTGCGTCTCGACGTAGCCAACGACGATGTCGGTTCCCCGCTCACGCCGCCGTCGACCCTCGGCGAGCATGGCGTAGCGTCTTGCCCACGCCGGGAGCGGCGCCGAGGTAGATGCGCATCGATCCCCGCTTCGCCGCGGGTGGCGGCTGCCTGTCCAGCGTCGGGATCGGCGACTGCGTCTGTCACGAACCCATATTCTCATCGAGGTCGAGGTTGAGGTTGACGACGTTGACACCGGGATCGCCAAGGATGCCCAGCATGCGCTCGGTGGTGTTCTCGTCGATCAGCTTCAACACCGCCTTGACATCGACGCCCCGTTCGGCGGCGACCCGCGGTGCTTGCAGACGGGCATTGCGCACGGAAATGTGCGGGTCGAGCCCGGATCCGGAAGCTGTGACGGCGTCGACCGGAACCAACGTGTCTGGTCCGAGCCCGTTCTCTTCGCGGTAGGCGGCGACCCGTTCGGCGACGGTTGCCAGGTAATCCGCGTTCGTCGGTCCGAGGTTCGACCCGCTCGACGCTGCGCCGTCGTAGCCTTCGCCGGCCGCGGACGGGCGCGAGTGGAAATACTCGGGCGAGACGAATTTCTGCCCGATCAGTTCGGATCCGACGACGCTGCCGCTCCGCTCGATGAGCGAGCCATCCGCCTTGTCACCCCAACCCACCTGGGCGATCGCGGTGACGGCGAGCGGGTAGGCCAGCCCGCAGATGACGGTAAACGCTACGACGGCGAGCATCGCCGGGCGGAGCTGACGGAGCAGGGCATTCATCACGAGACTCCCAGTGCCGTGATGAGGATGTCGATGAGCTTGATCCCGACGAACGGGGCGACGATGCCACCGACGCCGTAGAGCACCAGGTTGCGACGGAGCACCGCAGCCGCCGATACGGCTCGGAACTTGACGCCGCGCAAGGCGAGGGGAATCAACGCCACGATGATCAAGGCGTTGAAGATCACCGCCGACAGGATCGCCGACCGCGGCGTGTCGAGATCCATCACGTTGATGCGGTCGAGCTCGGGGAGCACGCCGGCGAACATGGCAGGGATGATGGCGAAGTACTTCGCCACGTCGTTGGCGATCGAGAACGTCGTGAGCGAGCCACGCGTGATCAAGAGCTGCTTGCCGATCTCGACGACTTCGATGAGCTTCGTCGGGTTGGAGTCGAGGTCGACCATGTTCCCGGCTTCCTTCGCCGCTTGCGTGCCGGTGTTCATCGCCACGCCGACGTCGGCCTGGGCGAGAGCAGGCGCGTCGTTGGTGCCGTCGCCCGTCATCGCCACGAGGTTGCCTCCCTCCTGCTCGCGGCGGATGAGCGCCATCTTGTCCTCGGGCGTGGCTTCGGCGAGGAAGTCGTCGACGCCCGCTTCCGCGGCGATCGCCTGAGCCGTGAGGCGGTTGTCGCCCGTGATCATCACCGTGCGGATGCCCATCGCCCGTAGTTGGTCGAACCGATCGTTCATCCCCGGCTTGACCGTGTCCTTGAGACGGATCACGCCGAGGATCCGCGGCGGGGCGCCGTCGCGCCGATCGCACACGACGAGCGGCGTGGCTCCGTCACGTGAGATCTGGTCCACCGTGGGCAGCAACTCGAGCGGCACGGTACCGCCTTCGGCTTCGACCATCCGCTCCACCGTCTCCGCGGCGCCTTTGCGAACCTGACGGCCGGGGCGGCCGTCGAGCGGCGGGAAGTCCATACCGCTCATCCGTGTCTGGGCGGTGAACGGAACCATCGTCGCGTCTGGTACTCGCGGCTCGACGAGGTGGTACTCGCGCAGTGCGAATTCGACGATCGAACGGCCCTCCGGTGTCTCATCGGCGAGGCTCGAAGCCAGAGCAGCCTCGGCGAGATCTTCTTCTGTGACGCCGTGGACCGGGATCAGCTGCGACGCCTGACGGGCGCCGAACGTGATCGTGCCGGTCTTGTCGAGCAGCAGCGTGGTGACGTCGCCGGCGGCCTCGACTGCCCGGCCCGACATCGCCAGCACGTTGCGCTGGACGAGCCGGTCCATGCCGGCGATCCCGATCGCCGAGAGCAGCCCACCGATCGTGGTGGGGATGAGACACACCAACAGTGCAACCAGCACGATGATCATCTGCTCGGCGCCGCTGTAGATGGCGAACGGTTGCAGCGTCACGACGGCGAGCAGGAAGATCAGCGTGAGTCCTGCGAGCAGGATCGACAAGGCGATCTCGTTCGGGGTCTTCTGCCGGTCGGCGCCCTCGACGAGGGCGATCATGCGATCGAGGAACGTCTCACCTGGTTTGGCGGTGATGCGAACGACGATCTGGTCGGACAGCACCCGCGTGCCGCCCGTGACGGCAGAGCGATCGCCGCCGGACTCTCGAATGACCGGTGCCGATTCACCCGTGATCGCCGATTCGTCGACCGTGGCGATGCCCTCCACGACGTCGCCGTCGCCGGGGATCACCTCGCCCGCCGAGACCACACACAGGTCGTCCAGCTGCAGCTGCGACGACGGCACCTGATCGATCCGGCCGTCGCTGCGACGCACCGTGGCGACCGTCTCGCTACGCGTCTTCCGAAGTGTCGCCGCCTGGGCCTTGCCCCGTCCTTCCGCCATTGCCTCGGCGAAGTTGGCGAAGAGCACGGTGAACCAGAGAAAGACGACGACCAGGCCGGCGAACAGGTTCTCCTTGCCAGTGGAGTCGGCGAGGTCTCGCACGAAGAGGATCGTGGTGAGGACAGATCCCACCTCGACGACGAACATCACCGGGTTGCGGGCGAGCGTACGCGGATCGAGCTTGATCAGTGAGTCGACGAGGGCGCGCTTCATGATCGCCGGATCGAAGATGGATCGAGACGCAGCGGGGCGTGTGCGCACCTTCGGAGGTCGCTGCAGCGGGCAGCGTCGGCGTGGTGTCTCGGCGGGAGACCGTTGGGGTAGTGGTCATGATTTGCGGCGCCTCTTACAGACTCAAATGCTCGACGATCGGGCCGAGCGCCAGGGCGGGAAAGAACGTCAGACCGGCGACGATGATGACGGCTCCGGCAACCAGGCCGCCGAACAGCGGCGAATCCGTCGGGAACGTGCCCGACGTGGCAGGCACCTTCTGCTTTCGTGCCAGTGAGCCGCCGATCGCCAGCGCCGGGATGATGAGGAAGAATCGACCGACCAGCATGGCGAGGCCTTGCGTCACGGTGTACCAGTCGGTGCCTGTCCCCTGCCCGGCGAACGCCGAGCCGTTGTTGTTCGCCGCCGAGGCGAAGTTGTAGAGCACCTCCGACAGTCCGTGCGCGCCCGGGTTGAGGACGGTGCTCGACGCCGATTTGATCACCACGGAGGCGGCGGCGAAGCCGAGCATCGCCGCCGGCATGGCGATCAGGTACAGGACGACGAGCTTCATCTCGGGGGCCTGGATCTTCTTGCCGAGGTACTCCGGTGTTCGTCCGACCATGAGGCCGGCGATGAACACAGCGAGGAGGGCGTAGATGAGGATCCCCATCAAGCCCACCCCGACGCCGCCCGGGCTCACCTCGCCGAGCATCATGTGGACCATCGGGAACATGCCCCCGATCGGCGTGAAGCTGTCGTGCATGCAGTTGACGGAACCGTTCGACGTGCCGGTCGTCGCCGCCGCCCAGAGTCCGCAGGACGCCGGGCCCAATCGGACGTCTTTGCCTTCGAGGTTGCCACCCACCAACTCGCTGGACGCCCCCTGATCGACACCGAGCCGCGTCAGCTCGGGGTTTCCGGACGATTCCGCCACGATCGTGAACAGCGTCATCACGAGGAGGATCCCGACCATCACGGCAAGCAGCACGCGCGCCTGCTTCTTGGACCCGATGAGGATCCCGTACGTGAACACGAGCGCGATGGGGATGATGAGGATCGACCACGTCGAGACGAAGTTGGTGAACGCGTTCGGGTTCTCGAACGGGTGCGCCGAGTTCACGTTGAAGAAGCCGCCGCCATTCGTCCCGAGCTGCTTGATCGCGATCTGGCTCGCTGCCGGGCCGCCCGGGATGAGCTGCACCGTCTCAGCCGCGACCGCAGGATCGATCGGAGCCGCCTCGGTGTGACCGGCGAAGTTCTGCACGACGCCACCCGCCGAGATGAGCAAGGCGACGAAGAAGGAGAGCGGCAGCAGGATGCGCAGCGTGGTCCGGGTGAGGTCGACCCAGAAGTTGCCGAGCGTGCGCGCGCCGCGCCGCGAGATGCCGCGGATGATCGCCACCGCGATGGCCATGCCGGCTGCCGCCGACACGAAGTTCTGAGTCGTCAGGCCGACCATCTGGGTGAGGTGACTCATCGTCGCTTCGCCGCTGTACCACTGCCAGTTCGTGTTGGTCACAAAGCTGACCGCCACGTTGAATGCACCAAGCGGGGCAACGCCGGGCATGTTGGTCGGGTTGAAGACCAGTGATCCCTGGAGCCGTTGCTGCGCATAGACGGCCAGGAAGGACACGAAGCTGAACGCCAGCAACGACAGGGCGTAGACGTTCCACCGCTGCTCGCGCGTGTCGTCCACCCGGAACAGCCGGTAGAGCATCCGCTCGATCGGGGCGAACACGCGATCACCGGGCGCCGACCCGCCCGGCCTGGAGCCGTACACAGCCGCCATGTAGCGCCCGAGCGGTGGAGCCGTCAGCCCGAGCACCACGAACAGCGCGACGAGCTGAAAGGCGCCAGCTCCTGACATCAGAACTTCTCCGGCTTGACGAGCACGAACACGAGGTACACCGTCATGAGCACGGCAAGACCGAGTCCGATCGCGTTGTCAACAGCTGCCGCGATCATGACGCCAACGCCTTCTCGTCCGCTCCGGCAACGGTCGAATCGGCGGTGTCCGCGTCGACGATGCTGTCGACGTCAGGACCGATGATCCGGTCGCACCACCAGACGTAGGCAGCGCACAACGTGAAAAACGCGACAATGAGCGCCAGCACGACGACATCTCTCATCGGGACCTCTCTTCTCCAGCCGGGATCCAAACCGCGGCGACCTGATCGGCGATCGCCACGGCGACCATCCGCTGGTCGAGTGACACCGGGACGCCCGGCGTCGGCAACAGCACAAAGCGCCCGATGTGCTGTCCGCGGGCAAGCACCGGCAGCTCGACACCCTCCTCGGGCAACTCGAAACCGCCTCGGCCACCGTCGGCGAGCCCGAAGCGCAGCGACGTGCGGCCTTTGATCGCTCCGTTGCGACCGAGACGGAGCCGGACGACGTCGTCGTGGACGGGGAGCGCCTCGAAGCGGCACTCGCGCAGACCGAGTAGTTCGCCCAGTTCGTGCTGAGCGAGGGCGATCACATGCGCCGGCTCGCTCCCCGAGACGGCCGCCTCGGAGACGCGGTGGATGCGGCGCACGTCGGAGTGAGCGGAGGCCTCCCGCGTGCGGGCGTGCCGCCACGCCGAGGCCAACGTTCCGACGATGACAGCGGCAACGAGAAGCCACACGGTGGTCTCGATGTCGTCGCGGGAGTCGATCGCCAGCGAGAGGTAGGGCCTCGTGTGGAAGAAGTCGAAGGAGGCGACTGCCGCGAGCGCGGTGACGATGCCCGCCGCCCGTCCACCGAACGCGGCAACCGCCACGACGACCACCATGAGCACGAGCGCCGCATTCGTGGTGTTGAAGAAGGAGCGGAACATGGCCATGACCGCGCCGACGCCGACGGCGAGCGGCACGCCGACCATGGCGCCGATCGCCATCGACGTGGTGTCCACCGTGGGACGGGGACGCTCGAGAGCGTTGGACATGAATCTGACGGAACCACCTCCTCCGTCGATGCTCAACGCCCTTCACGCACCCTTAGCGCGGCGCCCGTGGATCGTGCTGCCGTCTTCACGTTCATGTTCGTGTCCGAATCGCGCTCGTCGTCCGGCGGCCGGTCCGCAAAGATCGCGGGCATGACCGCCTCCGCCGCAGAACGCTTCCATCAACTCCACGAATCAGGCACGTTCATCCTCCCCAACCCGTGGGACGTCGGTTCGGCGCGGATCCTCGCCGCCCTCGGGTTCGAGGCGCTCGCTACGACGAGTGGTGGATTCGCCGCGTCGCTCGGCCGCCGCGACCAGTCGGTCACCGTCGAGGAACTGGTCGCCCACGTCTCGGCGATCACACACGCCGTCGACATCCCGGTGAACATCGACGGCGAGAACGGTTTTGCCGACAGTCCCGAGGACGTCGCCGGGAACGTGCAGCGGTTCGTGGGGACCGGCGCCGGCGGGTTCTCCGTCGAGGATTGGGACCCCGTGGCGAAGGTGCTCTATCCGCTCGACGTCGCCGTCGACCGGGTTGCCGCCGCCGCCCAGGTCAAGAGTGGCCTCGTGTTCACAGCGCGCGCCGAGAACCACCTGCGCGGTGTCACCGATCTCGACGACACCATCACGCGCCTCACTGCGTACCGCGAGGCCGGTGCCGATGCGCTCTACGCGCCCGGTCTCACGTCGCTCGACGACATCGCCCGTCTCGTCGACGCCGTCCAGGCGCCGGTGAACGTGCTCGCCCTACCGAATGGCCCGTCCGTCGCCGACCTGGCGAAGGTCGGCGTGCGCCGCGTCTCCATCGGCAGCTCGCTCGCCATCGCCGCCTACAGCGCGCTGGTACGGGGCGCGCAGGAGCTGCAGGACACCGGCACGTCCAACTACGTCGTCGCCGGCTCGTCCAAACCGTTCCCGTTCTCGTTGTTCTGATCTCCGCCTACCGTGGTGATGTGAGCGAACAGCTCGACGTCGTCGACCCTGCCGGCCGCGTCGTCGGGCGCGCCGATCGTTCGACCGTGCACCGGGAGGGCCACTGGCATCAGGTCTTCCACTGTCTGCTGGTACGCACGACGTCACCCGCGCGGGTGGTGCTGCAGCGGCGACACGCCGCGGCGGCGAGCTTCCAGGGCTTGCTCGACATCACCGCCGGCGGTCACCTCGAGGCCGGGGAGGCGCCGCTCGACGGTGTACGGGAGCTGCGCGAGGAGCTCGGGATCGAGGTTTCCCCTGATCAGCTGGTTCCCCTCGGTCGGCGGCTCCTGGTCGACGACAGCGGGGAAGGCGACAACCGTGAGGTCGCCCACGTATTCCTCCTGCCCGACGACCGGGAGCTGGCGACATTCGATCTCGACGGATGCGACGTCGATGGCCTCGTCGAGCTCACCGTCGCCGATCTCCTGCGGATCCTCGACGACACGGATGCGGTGGCGCCCTGCACCGAGCTCCACCCCGACGGCACGATCTCGACCGGAGCCTGCCGAGTGGGTGATCTCGTGCCTGCGATCGACGGCTACTGGACCGTGCTGGCGGTGATGGCCGATCGTTTCGCCAACGGCGAGCGACCGCTCGCCATCTGATCTCAGCGGTTGAGGAGGGTGAGCGCCTCGGCGCGCGTCGTGGCCTGATGTTTGAGCATGCCCCGTACCGCCGAGGTCGTGGTGAGCGCGCCCGGTTTGCCCACGCCGCGAATGGTCATGCACAGGTGTTCGGCCTCGATCACGACGAGCGCACCCGACGCGTCGAGCCGCTTCATCAGCTCGTCGGCGATCTGCACCGTGAGCCGTTCCTGCACCTGCAGCCGCTTGGCGAAGCCGTCGACGAGGCGGGCGAGCTTGGACAGCCCACAGACCCGGCCCGACTCTCCGGGTACGTACACGACGTGCGCCTTGCCGAGGAAGGGCAACAGGTGATGCTCGCAGATCGACGAGAAGGGGATGTCTCGCACCATCACCATTTCGTCGTGGTCGACCTCGAATTGCCGCTCGAGATGTGCACCGGGATCCTCGCCGTACCCGGCGAGGAGCTCGCGGAACGAGCGGGTGACCCGCGCCGGGGTCTCGGTCAGTCCGTCGCGCTCGGGATCTTCGCCGACGGCGATGAGGAACTCACGGATGGCTCGCTCGGCTCGCTCGGGGTCGAAGGAATGTGGTTCGTCGGTCATAGGAGGTCTTCCGATTCCGCCGTGAGGGTACCGGCGCCGATCACAGAGTGGCCAGCGCCTGCTGTTTCAGCGTGAACAGCTCGTCGGTGATCGAGACGTGGTACACGTGCGGGTTCACCAGGCGTCGCACGCCGGAATCGAGCCGCTCCACGTCGGCGCCGCGGCGGTCGCGCGCGGCCCCGAGGTCGGTGAGTGCGTCGATACCGCCGTCGACCACGATGTTCCCCTCCCGAACGATCTCCGTGCCGAGGGCCTCGACGTCCGACCAGGCCGCGGCGGGGAGCACCCGGCTGACGTCCTGGCGGGCGTGATGATGGAGATGAAGGTCCGTGCCGATGACGAGCGACTGGTCACCAGTGGTCATCACGTCGACGGTGGCAACGCCACGCGGGTCGTAGATTCGCCAGAGCTCCTTGTCGCCGGGATTGAGTACCTTCGCCGGTGAGTCGGAGCGCTTGATGGCGGGGATCCACGCGCCATGCTCGTCGACGGCCACCAGCTTGTAGACGCCGTCGAGGCTGGGATCCCCATGACTCGTGGCGAGGCGCGAACCCGCGCCGAACACGAGACGGCCGATCACGTGGTCCGCGTCGACTCCTGCCCGTGGCGCTTCGTGCTCGATCTGGGTGAGGATCTGCCAGATCGAGAGCTCATCGAGCTGGCTCGACAGCACGATGGTCGCGTCGGGGAATCCGGCGGCGTCGAGGTCGCGGGCGGCGCGCACGCTCAGATACGCAAGGTCGCCGGAGTCGAGCCGGATCCCCACCGGTTCGTGACCGCGCACTGCGCAGCTGCTCGAACACGGCAATCGCATTGGGCACGCCCGATTCGAGTGTGTCGACGGTGTCGACGAGCAGCAGGCAGTCGTCCGGATACACGTCGGCGTACGCCTCGAACGCCGCCCGCTCACCCTCACCGAGGGCGAGGAACAGTTGCACCATCGAGTGGGCGTGCGTGCCCGCTGGGCGGACGCCACTGGCGTAGCCGACGGCTGCGTTCGACGTGCTGACGGCACCGCCGATCAGCGCCGCCCGTGACGCCTCGTCGGCACCGGAGCCCGCCGCCCGCCGCATGCCGAACTCGAGCACGGGACGACCCCGCCCGGCATCGACGATGCGTGACGACTTCGTGGCGATCAGCGTCTGGAAGTTGATCTCGTTGAGCAGCCGCGTCTCCACCAGCTGGGCGTCCGCAAGTGGACCCTCGACGACGGTCATCGGTGTGTTGGCATGCACCACGCGGCCCTCCGGCACCGACTCGATGTCCAGGCCCTCGAACCCTCGCCCGGCGAACCACAGCAGGAAGTCCTCGGCGAACAGTTGCCCGCCGCTGTTGCCCCGATGGCTGCGCAGCGTGTCGATGTCACGATCGGTGACACGGGCCGTCGTCACCCACTGGACGAACGGGGCGAGCCCGGCGGCAATGCAGTAGCCGGCCTGGTGGTTGCCGTAGTCGGGGTACGAACGGAAGAAGTGCTCGAAACGCACCCGGCGCTCGTGCAACCCGGCCCGGAAGTACAGCTGGACCATCGTCAGCTGGTACTCGTCGGTGCTCAGCACGCCGCGCACGGCCGCGATCGTACGGGCCGCTGCGCCGATCCGGCGATACCGTTGGCAGTGATGGCCGCCACGTACGACAGCACGACGGCGCTCGTGGTCGTCGACGTCCAGAACGACTTCGCCGACCCGCACGGCTCGCTGTCCGTCGCCGGAGCCGACGATGTGATCGAGGCCTGCAACCACGAGATCGATGTCGCCACCTCGTGCGGCGCGTTCGTCGTGTACACGCAGGACTGGCATCCGCCCGACACCCCACACTTCGAGAAGGACGGCGGCGTCTGGCCCGTGCACTGCGTGCGCGACACATGGGGTGCCGAGCTGCACCCCGACCTCACCGTTGCCGGGCTCTCCGTCCGCAAGGGGACCGGCGGCGAGGACGGCTACTCGGGGTTCACGATGCGCGACCCCGTCAACGGGGAGACAGCGTCGACGGGACTGCAGGAGACGCTCTCCGAGCACCACGTCGCACGCATCGTCGTCGTGGGTCTGGCCCTCGACTACTGCGTGAAAGCGACGGCGCTCGATGGCGTCGAGCTCGGCTACGACACCACCATCGTGCGCGCCGCCACGGCTCCGGTCGAAGTCAACGCCGGAGACGGTGCCGCCGCCGAGAGCGAGCTCACCGGCGCCGGCGTCCACATCCTGCCGTGATCACGATCCCGCAACGACCGGATTCGTAGCATGAGTGCCGATGGATCGGCAGTCGTGGTGGGTCTCCTCATCGGAGGGCAGCGAGCCGGACTATCGATTCACGCTCGCCAACGAGCGGACCTTCCTGGCATGGATCCGCACGGCGCTGGGCCTGCTCGCCGGTGGCATCGCCGTTCGCGAGCTGGTGCCGGAGTTCGAGATCTCGTGGGCCCGCACGGCGATCTCCCTTGCCGCAATCGGTGCCAGCCTGGTCGCTGCGATCGGCGCCTACTTCCGCTGGGTGCAAGTGCAGCGAGCCGTACGACAGGGACGGCCGCTGCCGCCGGCCACGCTCGTGCCCTTCCTCGTGGTCGGTGTCGCGCTCATCGCCCTGTTCGCCTTCGTCGCCACGGTGCGAGGCTGATGCAGCACACTGTCAATCGAGCGTGACGAGGCACGGCAGGCGGAACGCACCTCGCTGTCGTGGTTCCGCACAGTGCTCGGGTTCGCCGCCGTGGTCGCCTTCGTCGTCCGCCAGGCACCAGACGGGGCGGGACGGGTGGTCGCCTTCGTAGTGGGCACGGCCACGCTGGGCGTCGTCACCCTCGCCGCCTCGTTGCGCAGCAGGGCGCTACGCGCCTCGCCCGTTCCACACGACGTGTCGGCGGGATTGGCCGCCGTGATCTCGATCGCCCTCCTCACCATCAACGTCTTGGCGATCGGCCTGTTTCACTGAGGCCGGAGACCGTCAGGCGGCGAGCGCCATGTAGGCGGCGAGCAACAACGTGGCCGCCCGGTCGTCGCCCATCGTGCCCTCACCCATGCGATTCATCACGTAGGCGAAACTGACGCCCTCGTCGACGTCGATGACCGCCAACGAGCCGCCCCATCCACCCCAGAAGCACGCCCGGGCGCTGGGGCTGATCGGAACTTCCGGGGACGGGAGTCCGAACCCGAGCCCGAGCCGGAGCTTGACGGGCAGCAACAGGTCCTGGGTGTGGATCTGCTCTTCGAAGATGCGGTTCACGCCGGCTTCCGTGAGCAAGGTGACGCCGTGTGCCTCTCCGCCGCAGGCGAGCACCGAGTGGACGTGGGCGACCGAGCGGGCGTTGCCGTGGCCGCCGGCCGCCGGGATCTCTGCCCGCCGCCACGGGATCGTGGTCGACGCCTTGGCGTCGAGAGGCGGGTTGGTGAGCGTGCGGGCGGCGATCGAATCGGGCTCGATCCCGGCAGCCATCGACGCCATGCTCCGGCGGGATGACATGCGCGACCTGGGCGTCGTGCTCCTCCGGTGTCCCGATGAAGAAGTCGGCACCGAGTGGCGCGGCGACCTCGGCGGCGAAGAAGTCACCGACCGTCGAACCGGTGATCCGACGCACGACCTCGCCCAGCAGGTACCCCTGCGTGATGGCGTGGTACCCCGACTGGGTGCCCGGCTCCCACCACGGTGCCTGCGCGGCAAGCAGGCTGGTCGCCTTGTCCCAGTCGTAGAGATCGTCGACCGTCATCGGCTCCTGCCATCCGGGTAGCCCCGCGGCGTGGCTCAACATGTGCGCCGTGGTGACGTTGTCCTTGCCGTTGGCGGCGAACTCGGGCCAGTACGTGGCCGCAGGAGCATGCACGTCGAGCTCGCCGCGGTCGGCGAGCATCAGGCAGCAGATGGCGGTCATCGTCTTCGTCGTCGACCAGACGTTGATGATCGTGTCCCGCTCCCAGGGAACGTCGGCTTCCTTGTCGGTGTCGACGGTTCCGCCCCACAGATCGACGACCATCTCGCCGTCGACGGTGAGCGCGACCGACGCACCGACGTCCTTGCCTTGTTCCAAGTTCGACTCGAACGCGGTGCGCACCGCGGCAAACCGATCGTCACACGTGCCCTGGATCCCCATCGGGCCGACGATAGTGATCGAGCGGTATGGTCACCGACTCGACGGTCGGCACCGCTTGCGCCACGACGCTGCCGTCGCCGAACAGCTCGATGAGTGACACGCTCGACCCCTCGACGAACCGCTCGTTGCTGGGGGCGAGCGGGGCGCGTCGTCGTTGCGGTGGACCCACCGATCCAGATCGGGTAGCCCGCCAGGTTCCCTCCGCCGGGTTGATGCCAGTGCCCGGAGACGATCAACCTGATGTCGGATCCGGCGATCGATGCGGAGAAACGGGCGCGGTCGCGGAATGCGTACTCCGCCATGAACTCGTCGGCCGTCGGCAGGGGCGGGTGATGGATCGCCAGCACCGTGCCCGCGGGCGCAGGGGAGGCGAGGACCTCGCTCAGCCACGCCGCCTGTTCCTCGGAGAAGAACCCATCGCCGCGTCCGGGGCGGGTGGAGTCGACGAGGATCAGGCGTAGGCCATCGAGGTCGAGCACACGATCGATCGGCGCGCCATCGCCCGCGGGCTCGTCCATCAACTCGGTGCGCACCGCGGCTCGATCGTCGTGGTTCCCCGGCATGTACACGACGGGAATCCCGAAGGCGTGCCGCCACCGGCTCGACTGCCGCGCGCAGCCGGCGGTATTCCTCCGGCTGGCCGTCGTTGGCGAGATCGCCGGAGAGCAGCATCACATCGAAGTGCCGGCGGCCCTCGGCAACGATCCGCAGCGACCGCTCGAGCTGGGCCAGCGTGTCCACCTGCCCGAACAGCAGCTGACCGGACGTGATGTGGGTGTCGCTGATCTGGAGGAGCGTGTGCGTCGGGAACTCCACGACGCGAGCCTGTCAGATGGCCCCCGGATCGGCGAGCCAGTTGCCGTGAAAGCCGTCGGGCACTCGTACCGGAAGGTGCACTCGGGCGACCGGGCCGGAGGTGGGATCGTCGGCTGCAATCACCGCCAGGTCGGTGCGCCCCGCCTCGTGGTCGGTGGCGAATCCGATGAGCCATGCGTCGGACTCGGTGCTGTCCGCGTGCCGCGGGCACGACGACGAACTCCTGCACGGTGGAGCCGTTCAACGAGACCGCCGTCGGTCTCACCTGTCGCCAGGTCGTAGCGACGCAGCGACCTCGCGCCGAGGCTCGCGTCGCCCATCATCCCCGGTGCGTAGACGAAGCGAGCCGGGCGGCCGACGAGGCGTTCGTCGATGCGAGGGAACTCCAATGAGCGGTCGTCGAGGACCTCGCACGACGAAGTGCCAGTCGCCGGGTCGAGCGTCCAGCGCTCCAGCCGCGTCGGGCCCTCGCTCGGTCCGCGTCGATCGCGGTCGAAGGCGCGCTCCCGACCTGACGACGTCGACGGCGACCCGTCCACCATCCAGGTCGACGGCGTTGACGGTGTGGAACACGAACGCCTGGGGGACCTCGCACCAGCGGACGTCCGCCGCCTCACCGTCGAGAGGGAGAACCCCGACACGCGCCGCGTGCGCCGGATACCAGTGGTAGGGGAACTGGACGCCGCCGATCGCCTCGTCGCGGTCGAACCGCACGGGCAGGTCGAAGATGAGGATGTTCGTCGCGGTGATCGCGGTGTCGTGGACCATCGGCGAACCCTGAGTGGCGACGACCACGTCGCGTTCGACCTCGCCGGATGGCCCGACAACCACGTGGTGAACCGCTTCCTCAGTCCAGTGATATGTGATTGCGTGCCATCGACCGGTGGAAGGATCGAGCTTCGGGTGGGCGGAGAACGAGCCCGCGAGCGTGCCTCCGAGGTCGGTACTTTCCTCCGTGTCGAGCTCGTCGGTGAGCTCGACGGGGCACGAGCCGGCCTCGACGAGTGCCAACATCCGCCCGCCGATTCGCACCACGTTCGTGTTCACGGCGCCCCGATCGTTCTCTCGCCCGCCGGGCAGGGGCCGTTCCCGCTCACCGAGCGCGACGGCGACGTCGGGCGTGCGGACCCACCGGTTGCGGTACCAGACGGCGCGACCGTCCTCCAGCCTGATGCCGTGCACCATGCCGTCGCCGGTGAAGTAGTGCGGCCGCCGCATCGGGATGGATCGGGTTCGGGCCGATCCGCACATAGCGACCATTCAGATCGACGGGCAGCGAACCGCTGACCTCCAGTGCGACGTCGGTGCGTTCCTCGCCGACGGGCGCGAAACGTCCCTCGACATAGTTGCGACTGGCGGTTGTGGCCTCGTAAGGCGATGTCATGGTGTCGGGCCTTTCGCCCACACCCGGCTCACCACTCCGACGGTAACTTAGTTTTCGGCGCGATGCGAGGCGGGTTCACGCCTGGCGGCGCCTTGCCGTGCCGCCCGATGGGCGCTGCGGCGTACCTTGCCGGCATCGTCGCGGAGCGGTTCGTCGACGTACTCGATCGAGCGGGGCAGCTTGTACACCACGAGCCGCTCGGCGGCGAATTCCATCAGCTCTCCCGCCGGTACCTGCTCCTCGTCCGCCTCGACGATGGCATGGATCCTGTTGCCCTTGTCCTCGTCGGGCAGGCCGATCACCACCGCCGAGCGCACGCCGGGATGCTCGAGCAGCGCCGCCTCGACCTCGGCGGGATACACGTTGGCGCCGCCGGTGAGGATCATGTCCGCCATCCGGTCACCGAGGTAGAGATAGCCGTCAGTGTCGAACCATCCCATGTCGCCCAGCGATTCCCAGCCGTCGTCGAGCACCCGCGGCTCCGAGCCCACGTAGTAGTAGGTGGGTTGTTCGCGCGTGGACCGCATCCACACCTCACCCTGCTCGCCCGGGCGAGAGGATGGCGCCGTCGGCGTCGCACACCTTGATCTCGCCGCTGATCACGCGACCCGACGGATCCTTCGTGCTCGAGCCACTCCCGGCCCGTGATCACGGTGACTGCCTGCGCCTCCGTCCCGGCGTAGAGCTCGATGATCCGATCCGGACCGAGCCAGTCGATCCATTGCCGCTTCAGCCAGCGTGGGCACGGCTCGGCGAGGTGCCACACGAGTCGCAGGCTGGACAGATCGTACGAGTTGCGAACGTCGTCGGGCAGCGCCGAGATGCGCTTCATCATCGTCGGCACGAGGTAGACGACGTCGGCGCGATGACGTTCGATCGCCGCCAATGTGCCTTCGGCATCGAAGCGAGGGAGCAAGGCGACATGGCTTCCGCTCAACAGCGACGAGCACGACCACACGCCGGGGCCGTTGTGGTACAGCGGACCTGGCATGACCAGGCAGCCACCATCATGGACGCCGATCATGTTCGGCTGGTCAGGGTCGATCATCGCCGGATCACCCGACACGATCAGCTTCGGTCGCCCGGTCGAGCCGCCGGACGTCGGCGCCTTCCACGCCGGCGAGATGACGTCGGGGAACGGCTCCGTCGACGTGCCGTCCGGCGGGCGATACCCGATGGGCAGGCTTTCGACACCCTCGATCACGCCCGGGTCGAGCCCGACCACGACCTTCGGCGAGGCGAGCTCGACGATCGCCGCCAACTCACGAATGGGGAGGCGTGACGACACCGGTTGCGGGACGGCACCCAACTTCCAGCAGGCGACATAGGCGACGAACCAGCCGACGGAGTTGGGCAGGGCGATCGTGACGAAGTCGCCGGCGCCGACGCCTCGGGCAGCGAGGTCGTGGGCGAGGAGTGTCGATTCACGATCGAGCTCGTCGCGACCGAGCGTGTCGTCACCGCACGAGACTGCGGGTGCATCCGGATCGGCAGCGGCGAGATCAGCGAGCCGACGGGGATAGGACACCATGGCCATGGGCGCCGAGTCTCGCGGAGCTCGGCGGTCGGCCTGGAATCGAGCGACGGAACCGCGCCGTGGTCAGCGGGGCAGACCGAGCTCGGCGGAGCACGCCGGCCAGGCGCCGTACCCACCGTTCTGATCGCGGAGCGCGATGGCGATGCGGATCTGCTCCTCGCGGCTGTTCTCGCTGGGCAAGCCGCTGCCGCCCATCGAGCTCCACGTGCCGGCCGAGAACTGGAGACCGCCGTAGTAACCGTTGCCGGTGTTGATCGACCAGTTGCCGCCCGACTCGCATTGGGCGAGTTGGTCCCACACCGAGTAGTCCTCCGCCGGCGCGGCAGGTCGCCACCGGTGGCGACAGCGATGCTCGCATCACGACGGCTCGCGTCACCGTCGCGGCCGCGTCCAGAGCACGAGCTGTCGTTGTTTGGCGCCGTCGATCTCGGTGATCGCCACGGCCCGGCGGCGCGCACCGTCGACGCCCTCACGGATCACGGCGAGCTGCCCCTCGGGCAACGAGTCGGTCGGTACGAACTCGAACGGGTGGTCGACGGACACCACTTCGACCGAGGTGGAGATGTCGGCGCGTGCCGGTGCGGCGGGTGCCGCGGCGACGACCGGCGCCACGGCGGCGACGGCTGCAACCGTCGTCGTCGCAGTGAGAAGGGTGGGGAAGAAACGCATGAAGGGGAAGCTCCTTGAGCGGGGAGGAACGTCGCCTCGGTGGCGTTCGGCGCTCAGCGGGCCGTCACGCGCAACCTCGTTGCCTCATTCGGTAACCAAACCGTAACAATCATGTCCTCGATTCAAACCTGCTGTGACACCCGCCACGGATCCCGCGAGGGCGATGCCATGCGGCGCGTACTGTGGATCGGACATGTCCGCTGCCGCCCCCACCCCTGACCCCTCCGGGTTCGCCGAGCTCGGGCTGCGGCCGGAACTGCTGCGAACGCTCACCGACCTCGGCTACGAGGAACCCACCCCGATCCAGCGGGAGACGGTCGTCCTGCTGATGGCAGGCCGCGACCTGCTCGGGCAGGCAGCGACGGGCACCGGCAAGACTGCGGCGTTCGCCCTCCCCGTGCTCGAGCAGCTCGCCGACCGGGGACCGGCGAGCACGCCGTTCGCCCTCGTGTTGGTGCCGACGCGTGAGCTGGCGATGCAGGTGTCGGAGGCGATCTACAAGTACGGCCGGCAGCTGGAGGCGCGAGTCGTCCCGATCTACGGAGGTCAGCCGATCGGCCGCCAGCTGCACGCGCTGCGTCGCGGCGTGGACATCGTCGTGGCGACGCCGGGCAGGGCACTCGACCACATCGGCCGGGGGACGTTGCCACTCGACGACATCGCCGTCGTCGTGCTCGACGAGGCCGACGAGATGCTCGACATGGGGTTCGCCGACGACATCGAAGCGATCCTCGAAGCGACGCCATCCGATCGGCAGACCGTTCTCTTCTCGGCGACGATGCCGCCCCGCATCGACGCCATCGCCGACCGCCACCTGCGCGATCCGGTCCGCATCCAGATCGGTCGCACGCGGTCCGCGGCGGGCGCCCCGCCGTCGGTTCAACAGCGTGCATACATCGTCGCGCAGGGCTCACAAGCCGGCCGCGTTCGGGCCGCATCCTCGACGTCGAGGCGCCCACGGCCGCCCTCGTCTTCTGCCGCACCCGGCTCGAGGTCGATCAGCTGACCGAGACGCTCAACGGTCGCGGCTATCGGGCCGAGGCCCTGCACGGCGGAATGGGGCAGGAACAGCGCGATCCGGCGTGATGGGTCGTCTGCGCTCCGGTACGGCCGAGCTGCTGCTCGCCACCGATGTCGCCGCGCGAGGACTCGACATCGACGTCCTCACCCACGTCGTCAACTACGACGTGCCGTCTGCGCCCGAGGCGTATGTGCACCGCATCGGCCGCGTCGGACGGGCAGGCCGGGACGGTGTGGCGATCACGCTGGCCGAGCCGCGAGAGCAGCGGCTGCTCGCCAACATCGAGCGGTTGACGAAGCAGACGATCACCGTCGAGAAGGTGCCCACCGTCGCCGACCTCCGCGCTCGCCAGATCGAGCTGACGCTCGACACGCTGCGCAACTCGTTGCAGTCAGATGGCGTCGACGAGTTCGGCACCATCGTCGACGCACTGGCACACGAGTTCGAGCTGCGCGACGTGGCGATGGCGGCCGTGAAGCTCGCCCACGAAGCCGGAGGAGCGACAACCGACGACATCGACATCCCTGATGCGACAGTGCCGCCCGCGCGCCCGTGGGCGGACAAGAAGGGCAAGGGCGGAGAGCGAAGCGACGGCCGTCGTCCCGCGGAGCGAGCGCGTCGCACCGACGAGTCGATGGCACGGATCTGGATCAGCCTGGGCCGGACGAGCGGCGTCCGTCCCGGAGATCTCGTCGGTGCCATCGCCAACGAGAGCGGACTCACTGGACGCGAGATCGGCCACATCGACGTGGCACCGAGCTTCTCGATCGTCGAGATCCCCGAGTCTTCGGTGGAGGACGTGCTCGCAGCCATGCGCCACACGACGATTCGGGGCAAGAAAGCCGTCATCCGTCGAGATCGGGCCCGGCGCCGCTGACTGGATCGGCCGCCGTGCATCACCATCCAGCGGACAATTTCCCGCTTGGCCGGGCCTGCGCCCGGTGTCACCCGCTTCGCCGTCGCCAACTCGATCTCCGCCGCCGGCGACGCCTTGGTGGCGGTGGCGATGGCAGGGTCGTTGTTCTTCTCCGTGTCGCCCGATGCGTCGCGTCGCCAGGTGCTGTTGTACCTCGGGATCACGATGGTTCCGTTCGCCGCCGTCGCTCCCCTCATCGGTCCCGCGATCGACCGATTCAGCCGCGGACACCGCTGGATCGCGGCCGTCTTCTTCGCGATCCGCGCCGTCGCCGCCCTGGCGCTCGCCGCCTTCCTCTACGACCTCGCCTTCTACTTCCTCGCCTTGCTGCTCGTCGTGATGTCGAAGGCGTCGGGGATCCTCAAGCAGGCAATCGTGCCGGGCCTCGTCGACGACGCCAGCCAGCTCGTTGCCGCCAACAGCCGCCTCACCGCGGCAACCACCATCGCCGCGGGTGTCGGCGCCGCAGTGGGTGGCGTGCTTCTCGCCACGACCTCGGCGGCGACGCCGCTCTGTCGTCGCGTCTTCTCGCGTTCGTCGCCGCTGCCGTGCTGATGGCGAGAGTTCCGGAGACGCGACAGGCTCCGATCCCCGCCATCGTCGAGCTGGAGTACCGCGAACTGCACACACCGGCGATCGTGGCGACCTCGAACGCGTTCGCCGCCATTCGCGGCATCGTCGGATTCTTCGTGTTCGGGCTCGCCTTCGCCCTGCGTCGGGAGAGCGAACCAGCGTGGGTGTACGCCGCCGCCGCTGTCGATGTACGGCGTCGGCGGCTTCACCGGCACCTTGTGGTCGCCGTTCCTACGCCGGCGGTACACCGAAGCGCAGATCGTGAGCGGCGCGCTCGTCAGCCTCGGCGTCTGCGTCGCGTTCGCCGCGATCGGCCCCTCCCGGCTGGCGGCGGTCGTCGTGTCCACGGTGCTCGGGCTGGCCGCGAGCGTGGCCCGGCAGTCGTTCGACGCCCTCGTCCAGCGCCGCGCCCCACTCGCCCTCCGCGGGCGGGCGTTCGCTCGGTACGAGACCATCTTCCAGCTGGCATGGGTGGCGGGCGGAGCGATCGCGACGGCCATCGCTGTCTCCGTCCAGATCAGCATGCTCGTCGTCATCGCCGTGATCGCGCCTGCGCTCAGCCTGTACCTGCGCGCGGTGCTCGACGAGGAGCGCTTCGGCGGCACCGAAGGACCCGATCCACTCGCCGTTGCCCGGCGGCATGTCACCTCGGCGGCGGAGTGGCTCGCCTTCGACTCGCCCGCCCACGCCGCCGTCGAGCTGGCGTCAGGGATCGAGGTGCTGCAGCTCTCCGGGATCGAAGTCGCCGCCGACGTAGCCGACAAGGCGGTACGCCTCCGGTCCAGGGCGCTCAGCGATCTGAACGATCCGCCCCCGCGTGCGAGGAGGTAGAGCACACGATCGAACGGCTGGAGAAACTGCTCGGGTCGGGATGACCAATCTCAGTTGATCTGAGCGATCGACGTCGACGTGATCGTCCAGCTCTCGCCGTCGGGACCGAAGCTCATCGTCACCACATCGCGTTCGGCGATCGAGGAGTACCGCTCGAGGCGAAGGTCGAAGGTGTCCGGCGAATCCGGCACACTGCCGACGACGAGCAACACACCGTGGGACTTGACGGGCTCATCTGGTTCGTCCTCGTCAACTGCCTCAGCGCGCTTGTCGGCGAACCGAACGTCGATCTCGTCACGGAGCTCGTTGGCAACCTTCGCCTGCACGTCGGGATCGATCGACTCGTCGTCGACAGCGACGACGTACACGACAGGTTTGTCGTCGTCGTCCGACGTGTCACCGGTGGTCGCCGACGGGTGTTGCTGCTGGTCCTCGACGATGGAGCGCACCGCCGCCTCGTAGGCGATCGCGGCACGGCCGGAGGACGTCGTGGGATCGCCGGCCTGGCTGCACGCAGTTGTCAGCACGGAGAGCCCGATCGCGGCCCGCACCACACGGCCGACACTCCACATGCCGGCAGGCTACGACACCGCCGGGGCACGGCGGCAGCCAATGTGGCGTGCCGATTCCCCTGCCAGGCTCAGCGGCGCACCGATGCGTTTCCCGCCTCGGCGTCGTCTGAGTCTGCATGGAGGAGTTGACAGCGTTCCGAGACGATGTGCTGCCGTGCTTCGTGGGCCGGTTGCCGGCCGCATTCGAGCGGCGCGTGGTGACGCTGTCCGCCGGCCAGTCGCTGCGCTACGACCCGCCTGACTGGCACGACGCCATCGTCACGGTCGACCAGGGTGTCATCATCCTGGAGGCGCAACGCGGGGCGCAGAGGGCATTCACAGCAGGGGACCTGATCTGGTTGGACGGCCTCGATCTCGCCGGGCTCCGCAATCCGAGCGAGCGGCCGGCCGTGCTCATCGCCATCCGGCGCCGGGCACATGACGCGGATTAATTCGAGAATCTCCGCAAACCCTCTTGTATCAACTGCCTGAAGTCAGGCATCATTCATTGAGTTGTCCCGAAGAGCCGACCGAGGAGGTGCGCGATGTTCATGATTCCTAAGCAGACGACCATCGCCGGCGCGCTCCTTGCGTCCACCGGCGACAACTGCGTCACCGCTGCCTGACCGCATCACTGCGTGAATTCGGGCGGGTTCGGTCCCGCATTTCATTCATTCCACTCACGGCGCCCGGCGCGCTTCCCGTCCCGAAAGGACAATCCCATGTACCACAATGACCCGCGTGTGCTCGACGTTCTCGTCCGCGATCGGCGCAATGAGTTGCTCGAAGAGGCCCGGATCTTCCGGATGCTGCGGCAACACCGCCAACGCGAGCATCACCGCCGAAGGCGTTAGACGACGACCGTCACGCACATCGCTACCAAATGGTTCAGCCCGGCGTCCGCAAAGGAACGCCGGGCTGAACCGCGCCCGTTCGCCGATCGTCTATCGGTTTGCCCGCGGCAATCCGAGATGGCGTTCGGCGATGTTGTTGCGGTTGATCTCGGTGGTGCCGCCGTAGATCGTCATCACCGGGGAGTGACGAGCGTCGTATTCGATGTAGCCGTCGCCGCAGCGTCCGGGCTCGTGGAACTGCAACAGACTGTGCGGCGCGGCGGCCTCCAGGAACCAGCGACTGGCCTTTTGGTACGCCTCGCTGGCGAAGACCTTCGCCATCGAGCCCTCGAGGCCGGGCAGACCACCGCTGGCCGCGATCCACGCCGAGCGCTGCGTGAGCAAGCTTCGCCGACCTCGTTGTCGATCGCGACGCGAGCCATCCGCTCGCGCAGCATCGGGATCGTCGATCGCGTCCCGGTCTCCTCGGCCCACGCGCCGGACGTGCCGCAGCAGCGGAACGGCCACGTTGGTGCCGCCCATCACGCCCCGTTCGAACGACAGCGCGACGGCCATCACGTGCCATCCGCCGTCGACCTCGCCGAGCACGGCGTCGTCGCCGACCCGCACGTCGTCGTAGAACGTGGCGTTCGTCCGCTCGGTGCCCATCGTGTGCACCGGCTCGACCGTGATGCCCGGCGTATCCATCGGCAGGAGGAACATCGTCAGACCCTTGTGCTTGGGCACATCTGGGTTCGTGCGCGTCAGCAGGATCAGCCACGTGGCCTCGTGGGCCATCGTCGTCCACATCTTGGCCCCGTTGATCACCCACTCGTCGCCGTCGCGCACGGCACGCGTGGTGATCGACGCCACGTCGCTGCCGTAGTCGGCTTCGCTGTAGCCCATGCACACCATCGCCTCGCCGGACGACGATCGGCGGCAGCATCGCGCTGCTTCTGGGCTCATCGGTGCCGACGTGGTTGACGACGCCAGCGATCATCACCGACACGGCCAGGCCGTCGATCGGCGCGCCGGCCTTCTCCAGCTCGTTGAACAGCACCCACAGCTCGATCGGATCGCCGGCACCGAGGCCCGGCACGGCCCGCTCGATGAATCCGCGCTCGGCGAGGGCGCGATTCATCGCCGGGCTGTTGAAGGTGCCCGTTCGGTGCTGGCGTTCGATGTTCATCGGGAGTGACGACCTGCGGCGATGACCCGGCGGATCTCGTCGCGGTAGGCAATGACGTCGGGCGACGAGCTCGAAGTTCATGCCGCCCACCTGCCTGACGGGGCAGTCGCCGAACAGCAGGTCGGCGACGCGGCGGGCCTGGCGTCGCCGGATCGCCGAGGAGCAAGGCCAGCCCCTCGCCCGGCGGTGAGTAGAGCTGGATGTCGTACTCCTCGGCGAACCCGTAGCCGCCGTGGTAGTGCAGGCTGCGATCCGTCGCCATCGCAGCGACGTCAGAAGCGAAGACGAACGCCATCGTCGCCAGCACGGCGAATCGGAGATCTCGTTGTGGTCGACGTCGACGACGCCCGACGCCGCCGCCGAGTCGCCGGCCCACGCCGCCTTGTGCACGAGCAGACGGGCGCCGTCGACGTGGCCGGGAAGATCGGCGAGGCCGTGCTGCACCGCCTGGAACGAGCCGATCGGCCGACCGAACTGATGCCGCTCTTTGACGTAGGCGACCGCCCATGTCCATCGCTCGGCGCGGCGATGCCGACCAAGGCGCGCGGCCATGACGTCTCGCCACTCGTCCAGCGCCCGCTCGAAGTCGCGCACGATGCCGATCGACCGTCCGTTCGCCGGCTCGACGGAGCGGTCGGCAGACGGCATGGCGGCGAAGTTCTAGGGCGCCGTCCTCGGCGGTTCGGAGCGCACCGCGACGAGCTCGTCCCCGTCGAGACCGACGACGACATCGGCAACCGCCCCAGCGGGGACGAGGGTCCAGGTGCCATCGCGCCGAGCGGGTCGCAGCGCCACCGTCGCAACGACGTCTCCGGTCGACGATGTCAGCATCGGGAACGGCCCGGGCGGCAACCGCGTGCTCGACGAACGGCACCGGGGCGAGCGGCACGGCCAACTTGTTCGGCAGCGACCACGAGCTCGGACGAGCCCGGCACCGCCGCCGCCCGTCTCGGCGGGCGCGGCCATCCCGGGCGCGCCGATGGCGGCGAAGCCGTCCCACAGCGAGGCATCGAAGCCGAGCGGCTCGGCGGCACGGACCACGACTCCGGGTGAGCAACGGTCGGACAGGAATGTGGCAAACAGGTCCTCGACGGCCCGCTGGTCGTCGGACAGCGAGAGGTCGAAGCTCATGGCTCGGAAACTACATGACCAACTCATCTAATTGGTCGAAGCCGATCGCATGCTGCCACGTGCGACGGTACGGCGTGCGGCGGAAGTCTGTGGCGACCCGGTCGAGTAGTTCTGCCAGCGTGCTGAGGTCGGCAGCGGACCACGAATGGAACGTCTGTCGACGATCTCGTCCGCGCCGGCGAGATACCTCTCGATCGTCCTCCGCCCCTTCGCGGTCAAGGCGACGATCAAGGCGCGTCCGTCGGTCTTGTCGGCCGCTCGCCTGACCAGGCCCGCCTCACCCAGGTCACGCACTTCTCGACTGATGAGTGGCGCTTCCAGGTCGGTGCGATGGGACAGATCGGTGAGTCGCACAGGACCCGCAGCCTGCAGCGCCATCAACACGCTCACCGAAGGCCGGGAGAGAAACATGCCCGTCCGTTCGGAGCGGATCCGCGCCGCCTCCCGCCCGTTGCCGATCCGGGAGATGCGGATGAGCGCCTGCTCCACCCGGCGCAGGTCGTCGCGACGTGACATGGGCCGATGATATGGCTCGCGCCGCGCTACTTAGTTGACGTGGTCACGCAGTCGGACGGCATGATGAGGCGATGACCTCGCCCTTCGACGCGCAGCTCGCCGCGGCGCTCGAGCGGTATGCGCAGAAGCGACCCATCAGCCAACAGTTGTACGAGCAGGCACGCCGAGTGATGCCGGGCGGCTCGACCCGATCGGTGCTCGACTTCCGACCGTTCTCGTTCCGCGTCGCCAGCGCGCAGGGTGCACGCCTCGTGGATGTGGACGGGCTCGAGTACACGGACTTCCTCGGCGACTACTCGGCGGGACTGCTCGGACATGATCCCGGGGTGATCGCCGAGGCGGTGCGCGCCGCTCTCTCGCGCGGGTGGAGCTTCGGCGCCACGCACGTCGGCGAGGTGCGGTTCGCCGAGCTGGTGTGCCAGCGATTCCCGTCGGTCGAACAAGTGCGTTTCACCAACTCGGGTACCGAAGCGAACATGATGGCGGTGCAGCTGGCGCGCCATCACACGGGTCGGGAGCGGATCGCTGTCTTCGACGGCGCCTACCACGGAGGCCTGCTCTCGTTCGCCGACGGCGCCGAACCGATGCAGGCGCCCTACGACTACCTCCGCCTGCGGTACAACGATCTCGCCGGCGTGAAGGCGGCAGTCGACGACTCGGTGGCGGCGCTGCTCGTCGAGCCGATGATGGGCGCCGCTGGGTGCATCCCCGCCGAGCCGGGATTTCTGGCCGGCCTGCGCGAAGTGTGCGATCGCACGGGCACGCTGCTGATCTTCGACGAAGTGATGACATCCCGCATGAGCAGCGGCGGAATGCAGCTGCGCGCCGGCGTCGACCCCGACCTCACCACCCTCGGCAAGTACCTCGCCGGTGGCATGACGTTCGGCGCCTTCGGGGGCGAGCCGACGTGATGGCCGCATTCGACCCGGAGCAGGGCGGGCAACTCACCCACGGCGGCACCTACAACAACAACGTCCTCACGATGGCGGGCGGGGCAGCAGCGCTCAGTGAGGTGCTGACCAGTGACGCCCTGGACGAGCTCTTCGCTCGCGGAGAGAGCTTGCGGAGCAGGGTCGCCGAGGTGTGCGCGTGCTCGTCGTTGAACGTGTGCGTCACCGGTCTCGGATCGATGCTCAACCTGCACACCGTGGCGGGTTCCGTGCGCTCTCCCGCCGACCTGGCCGGCTCCGACCCCGTTCTCAAGCAGCTGCTGTTCCACGAGCTCGTCGACCGAGGCGTCTATCTCGCCAGCCGCGGCCTCGTGGCGATGTCGATGGCGATCAGCGACGACGACTGTGACCGCTTCGTCGCGGTGCTCGCCGAGTCGCTTGCGTCGATCGAGTCGACCTCCTGACCTAGTCGGTGGCGGCCTACAAAGGCGCTTCCTCTCCTACGTCTTCGAGTTCTGAGGAAGAGCGTCAACGTGCGGTAGTGGCGGGCGGTGCCCACGATGGCGCCCCGACGCTCACGTCTGCCTTCCGGTCGGTGTGCTGGCCAGGTTGGGCATCACCGTGACCGAGAACGTGAAGTTCAGACCGGCTCGCCACGGCCTGACGCCAATGGGTTGACGGCACCACCTGGCGGCCAAATCAGAGTCAGATCGGGGGCTTACCCATCTGCTCCCGCACGGTGACGACGGGTGGATTGGTGAGGGTGCGTCGCTGCCAGTTGGCGCCGTCGACGACCAGCGTGTGGCCGGAGATGAACCGGGCGTACGGCGAGGCGAGGAACGTCGCAGCCCAGCCGAGCTCGTGCCGCTGACCGACTCGGAGCGCCGGCTGGCAGATGTCCTTGTCGTGGGTGCGATCGAGGCTGCCGGTGATGTCGTCGGTCATGTCCTCGTGCGGGAACAGCCCGGGCACCAGGCAGTTGACCTGGATCCCGTACGGGCCCCACTCGACGGCGAGCGTCTCGGTCATGTTCTTCACGCCCGCCTTCGCCGCCGCCGAGTGGGCGAAGCCGGGACCGCCCGTCCAGGCGTAGGACGCGCCGATGTTGACGATGCTGCCGGGCGTGCCGGCGGCGAGGTGACGCCGCCCGAACTCGCGGGCGACGAAGAACGTCCCGTTCAGCGTGATGTCCACGACGGTGCGCCAGGCGTTCGGCGACATCTCGTCGGCAGGGACCGGGAAGTTGGCCGCAGCGTTGTTGATCAACACGCCGGGCAGGCCAAATGCCTGCTCGGCCGCGTCGAACGCGGCTGCGATCGACTCCGGATCGCGGATGTCGCACTGCGCCGCGACGACGGCGCCACCGAGCGCCTCGATCGCAGCCACGCCGCTGGCGAGGTGCTCCGTCGGACCGCGATGCGATGACGATCGAGGCGCCGAGCCGGGCGAACTCGGCGGCGACTGCCTTGCCCAAGCCAGTGCCTCCGCCCGTGACGAACACAGCCACACCGTCGAACGTGCCCGGGCGCAGTGCCGTCTCGCCGACTGCCGGCGGTGAAGGAAGTCCCGTCGTCGGGTGGGTGTTCGGCGCGTCTGTCGCCGAGGTCTCCGGTGCCATGGTCTCAGCTCCCCGTGTAGCGCGGCTGGCGATCCTCGGCTCGCGCCGCGCGGAACTCGGCGAAGTCGTCGGATCGGTTGAGGAAGGTTTGGTAGATCAGCTCGTCCTCCATCGAGGCGGAGACCGCCGGACGGGCGAGATGCGAGATCACCCGCCGCGCAGCTTCACGGCGACCGTCGGTGTCGCGGCGATCTTCTCCGCCATCTCTCGCGCCGTCGCATCGAGCTCTCCGCCGGGTACGACGCGGCTGACGATGCCATGGGTGAGCGCTTCGTGCGCGTCGAGTCGCCGGCCGGTGAGCACCATGTCGCTGACGAGACCGTGGCCGCACATCTCGTAGAGCACGCTCACGCCTCCGGTATCGGGGATGACTCCGTGTCCGAGCTCGGGAAGCATGAAGCGTGCGTCATCTGCAGCGATGCGGATGTCGCACAGCAGGGCCCGTTGGAACGAGCCGCCGATCGCCCAGCCGTGGATCGCCACGATGACGGGCGCATCGAGCGACCACAGTTGCTGGATCCCGGTGTGGCCGCGAACCATCAGCTCGTGATGGGTGAGCTCGGTCTTCCGCACTCCGATCGACCCGACGTCGCGTCCCGACGACCAACTCTTTCCTTCCCCCCGCCAGATGACGGCTCGCACGTCGGACCGCTCGCGCAGCTCGGCGATGATGTCGAACAGTGCGGCGTCCATCTCGTCGTCGAACGCGTTGTGCTTCTCGGCGTTGTTGTTGGTGATCGTCGCGATCGGGCCGTCGATCTCCAGCAGGATCTTGTCGGTCATGGACGCCTCTCGTATCCGGATTTGATGAACTCGATGAACTGATCGATGAGCGACTCGACGGTGATCGGGCCATCTGCGTCGAACCAACGCACCGTGAACCACATCGCTCCGCGGATGAACCAGTACGCGGCGTGGACATCCACATCGGCGCGGAACGCTGCCCTCTTCGATCGCCGCTTCGATGACCTCGCGACCATGCGCGGCGGATCACCTCTGACCGTCCGCGCAGGTCCGCCGTTGCGGCGAGATCGAGCAGCAGGCGCTCGTCGCTCTGCGCGATCTCGCAGGAGTGCCTGTGGTCGACCATCGTGCGGAACGTCGTGTCGACCAAGGCCGCCAGCCGGGTACCGGCCGGCTGCGACGTGGCGAGCACCGCCTCGCACGCGGCGAGCTCCTCGTCGAGGTAGGCGAACAGCAGCTGGGCGACGATGTCGTCCTTGCTCGAGAAGTACTTGTAGAGACTGCCCGACTGCATCCCCACTGCGTCGCTGATCTCACGCACCGTCGTGGCCGCAAAACCCTTCGCCGCGAACAGACGGGCCGACTCCTCGAGGATCTGCGACCGACGTGCACTCATGTCCTGAACCGCCAGTTGAGGTGAGCTCGGCGCAGCGCCAGATCGGCGGCGCGAGTCTCCGCATCGAGACGGGGGGTGTCCGCCGGGACAAGGTCGGCCACCGATGCGGCAGCCACCACGCGCGTCGAGATCGACGGGTCGCGGTCGCTGCGCGGCCAGAACCAACGGAATGTCAGCTGGCCCGTCGCGCGCTCGGTGGTGTCGAGCCAGTTGGCGACACCGGGATCGCGGCGAGCGATGACGATGCGGATCAGGCCGTCGCCGGATACATACGTCTGGAGGTGATTCAAGGCGGTCACCCGCCGTCTCGCGATCGGGCACCTCCATCCAGCCGTCTGCATACAGATGGAAGCTCCAATAGCGGGCGTCGGGCACCTCCGCCTCCACGAGCAGCGCGTCATCGAGTCCCAGCTCATAGCAGCAGAAGTCGTAGCGGGCCGTCGCCAGTCCCTTCGCCTGCCGGAACCCGCCCGAGAACTCGTTGACGGGTCCACGGCCGCGGGCATCACGCATGTACGTGTTCCAGTACTCGAGCGACCGCTCGACGAGCTCACCGGCGTGATCGAGGCGGGCGGCTACATCGTCGGGCGTCTGCCGGCGCCAGTCGGGCGCCTCGTCGAGGCACTCGATCGTGATGACGGCGGGCTCCGCTACTTGCCAGTCGAAGTAGTACTCGCGGATCGAAACCATCGTCGTGTCGTCCGCCAGCTCGATCCAGCGGTGCGCACGCGGCTCGCCGCCGAGCATCACCTCGAACTCGTCCCCAGGGCCGATGCCGAGCTCGGAGGCAGTCACCTCGTTGCGCGTCCCCCAGTTCGGCATGTGCATGAAGCCGACGCGCACGGCGAGGATGAAGTCTTCGCAGCTGTGCATCTGTCCCCGTATCCGGTAACGGAGCGTCGGGTCGATGCGGGCGTGCTTGTAGACGTTGTCGATGTTGGGGCCACCCCACTGAGACATCAGGTCGTTGTGTCGTTGGAAGTGCGGCCGATACGGGTCGTCGTGACGCACCGCCCAACTGAGGAACGTGACCACCTGGTCGGCGAGGTGGGCATAGCCGTCAGCCCGATCGAGCGAGTCGGCGGGATAGTCGTCGTCGAGGAGTCGCTCACCGAGGCGGGCGAGTCGGTCGCAGAGTGCCCGCCAAGCGTCGGCATCAGGAGAGGAAAGCAAGCGCTTGCTACCATAGGTGGGCATGCGCCACGTGGTCAACGAGTCCGCCGCCAGCGGGCCGTTCGATCGCGAGCAGCTCCTCGCGGACGCCCTCGCCGCGCATGGCCGCCGCCGATGCCGATTTCGCTGCATTCGGAACGGCTGACTTCATCGAGCCTTTCGACGTGATGTGCGCCGCGCTCGACGACGAGGCCGGGCTGCACGACATGGGCAGATGGGCGACGCATCGTTATGTACGACGGCTGCTGGACGTGCGGATCCAGCTGCACGAGTGGACCCGCAACGATCCGGGCGTACTCGACGAGTCGATCCACACGCCGATCTTCGTGATCGGTGCGCCGCGTACCGGGACGACCGTGCTGCACCGCCTCTTGGCGTCGAACGAGGCGCTTCGTGCGGCTGAGGCGTGGGAGTTCCTCCGGCCCGTACCGCCGCCCGAGCTGAGCACCTTCGAGTCCGACCCCCGCATCTCCGCCGTGAGCGACGAGTTGTTGTTCGCTCAGGATCGCTCCCCGCAACTGCGCACCATCCACACCTATTCCACGCGGATGCCGAAGGAGTGCCTGTCGGCGATGGCCTTCTCGTTCCGTACCGAGGAGTTCGTAAGTCGATATCACGTGCCGAGTTACGTGGACTGGTTACAACGGAGCGACATGGTGCCCGCCTACGACGATGCACCGTCTCGTGCTGCAGGTCCTGCAGCGGCGGATGCCGGCCAAGCGCTGGGTGCTCAAATCGCCGGTTCACCTCCAGGCCCTGCACCCGCTCACGTCCACGTATCCCGACGCGTCGTTCGTCGTGACCCACCGCGATCCCGTGGCCGTCCTCGTCGTCCACATCGAGCCTCGTGGCGACGGTGCGGGCGGCGTTCACGGACAGTGTCGATCGCTGCCGCAATCGGCCGGTACCACACCGAGCTCTACGCCCGCAGCCTCGACCAGCTCGTCGACGCGGTGGACGATGGAACGCTGGATCCGTCGAGAACCGTGCACGTGCGGCACGCCGATGTCGTCAGCGACCCGGTGCGGGCGGTGACAGACGTCCACGAGGCGCTCGGGCTTCGACCTCGTCGACGCCGACCGGGTGATGATCGAGGAACGTGCCGCTGAGGAGCGGGACGATGCCGCGGGGGCCCATCCCACGGACCCGGCGGACTACGGGATCCGGCCCGATCTCGTTCGACCGCAGTTCCGGCGGTACACCGAACGTTTCCTCGAGGCGTGATGCACCATCCCGCCGTCAGGCGACTGGTTGAATGACTGCGTCATGTCGGCGCCGCTCGATCTTCGCTTCGTGACGTCGGCAGACGACATCACGCGCCTGCCCGACTCCGCTGTCGACGTAGCGGTCGTCGGGCGGTCAAACGTCGGCAAGTCGTCGCTCCTCAACGCGCTCGCCAACCGGAAGCGCCTCGCCCACGTGTCGAAGACGCCGGGTCGCACCCAGCTGCTCAACGCGTTCGCCTACGGCGAGAGCGGGAACGCCCACCTCGTCGACCTACCCGGATACGGCTACGCCGCTGTGCCGGGACGAACGCGCGCCAACTGGCGACCGATGATCGAGGGTTACCTGCTCGGTCGGGAACAGCTGGCGATGATCCTCGTGCTCGTCGACGGGGAGATCGGACCGACCAAGCTCGACGTGCAGATGCTCGACTGGCTGCGTGACAACGACCTGCCGTACACGATCGTGGCCAGCAAACACGACAAGGTGAAGTCGTCGAAGCGCGACCGCCGCAAGCGTGATCTGGCCGACGGGTGCGGCGTTTCGCTCGGCGACATCGTCTGGGCCAGTGCCGTGACCGGCACCGGCATCGACCGGCTCCGCGACCTCATCCGGGAGTGGCTCACCTGGTGATCGATAGCGTGTTTGCCAATGAGTAGCGGGAGCAAGGGAGCCGGCAGCGGCGTCGCCCGCCTGCTCGCCGTGATCGCCGCGATCGCACTCATCGCCGGCGGCCTGCTCATTCGCAAGGCCATCGACGACAACGACGAAGACGGCGACAGCGCTCCGGGAGGCTCCTCGGTTCCGGACGAGCCCGACGAGACGGCCGCGGATGTCGTCTGCATCACCGAGCTCGCCGATGTCTGTGATGTGATCGCCGCGAGCAACACCGACCTCGATGTCACGGTCGAGCCCGCTGGCACGACCCTCGACGCGCTGGCCGCTCTCGAGGAAACCGACGAGGCCCCCGTCTGGCTCACGATCGATCCGTTCCCCGCCATGGTCGACGAGCTCCGGACCGCGGCCGGTGAGGACGCGATCGGGTACTGACGTGTCGAAGGCAGCTGCGACGCAGATCGGCGTTGCCCTCCCGAAGTCAGACCGTTGGGCCGTGCTCGTCGGCGACGAGTGCGGTCCAACACGTGTCTGGCGCTGCCTCGGCGATTGGGCCGGGACCCCGTGGGCGGACCATGGCGGCACTTCGATCACAGGCACTGTCCGTCCCGCCGTGGGCGATGCAGCAGGTTCGGCCCTCGGTCTTGCCGGGCTCGCCGCAGCGGTCGCCGGGTTCACCGGCAATGGCACGATCGGTTCGGTCACGGACCTGGACGCGAACCCGGAGTTCAGCATCTGGCTCGACGGCATCTACGACACCGTCCCTCCCGCACGAAATCCGAACACCACACCGCTGGCCACCATGCTCGTTCGACCAGCGCTCGACGTCGCGTCCGCGACAGGCGCCGAGTTCGACTCGTCGAATCCTGCCCGGACCAGCGACTTCGAGATTCGATATCCTGACGGCACTATGTGGGCGACGGCGGTGCTGGCCTCGCCGGGCTCGACATCTGCCCCCGACGGCCTGCTCGATCAGCTGAGTGCCGCGCTCACCGACATGAAGTGGGACGACGCCGCGCTCGGCGCAGCAAATCCCCTCCCCAACGCCTCGATCATGCTCGCCCTGCGCGAGCTCTGGAGAAACCAATGAGACGGTCCACCACTCGCGGCGCCGCGACGCTCGCGCTCAGCGCCTCGCTCGTGCTCGCCGCATGCGCGTCCGGTGACGACGACGATTCTCAGGCAAGCGGCGGCACTCCGCCGATCGCCTCCGCCGACCCCGGTGATTGCACCGTCGTCGACATGGCGGTGAGCAGCGAGAAGATCGCCCTCCTCACCGACCTCGCCAACGAGTTCAACGACAGTGGGGCCGAAGTCGACGGCGAGTGCGTGTTCGTGCGGCCCCGCAGCGTCGCCTCCGGCAACGCCGCCGACCTCATCGGGCGTGGGTGGCCCAATCCCGAGGTCAACGGTGAGCCGCCCGTGATCTGGTCGCCGGCGGCGTCCGGCTGGGGGGCGATCGTCAACCAGCGCTCCGGCAAGACGTTGGCGCCTGCGGGCACCCCGTTCATGCTGACACCGCTCGTGATCGCGATGCCGGAGAAGATGGCCAAGGCACTCGGATGGCCGAACCAGCAGATCGGATTCTCCGACATCGTCGCCCTCGCCAACGACCCCGAAGGCTGGGCGTCGAAGGGCCACCCCGAGTGGGGTCCGTTCCGTCTTGGCAAGACCAACCCCAACTACTCCACGAGTGGCCTCAACTTCACGGTTGCGGAGTACTACGCAGCGGTGAACAAGACGTCCGGGCTCAGCGTGGAGGACCTCTCCCGGCCCGAGGCCATCGAGTTCACAACCAACATCGAGTCGGCGGTGGTGCACTACGGCGACATCACGATGACGTTCCTCAACAACTGGTTCGCCACCGACGCCCGCGGTACTTCGCTCACGTACGCCTCCGCCGTGGCGGTCGAGGAGAAGAGCGTCATCGACTACAACAAGGGCAATCCCGACGGGGTGCTCTCGCCGGGCGAGACGCCGCGAGTTCCACGCGAAAAGCTCGTGTCCATCTATCCCAAAGAGGGGACGCTCTTCTCCGACAACCCGTTCATCATCCTCGACACCGAGTGGGTCGACGCCAACGAGAAGGCGGCGGCCACGCTGTTCCGTGACTACGTGCAGACGCCGGAGAACCAGAAGCGCGTGCTCGAGTTCGGGTTCCGGCCGTACAACCCCGACGTCGCGCTCGGTGATCCGATCACGCTCGCCAACGGCGCCGATCCCAACCAGCCGCAGGCCGAGCTGGAGGTACCGGCGCCCAACGTGCTGGTCGGCATCCTCGACTCGTGGGCACAGCTGCGCAAGGAGGCTCGCGTCCTCCTCGTGCTCGACGTGTCGGGTTCGATGGGTGAGCCGGTGGGTGACGGCAAGACCCGCCTCGACCTGGCGAAGGCCGCCGCGGTGAGTTCCCTGAAGCAGTTCAAGGACACCGACGAGGTTGGACTGTGGGTCTTCTCCACCGACCTCGGCGGGCCTCATCCCAACTACCGGGAGGAGGTGCCCGTCGGCCCGATCGGCGAAAACCGGGAGCTGATCGCCCAGCGCATCGAGGACCAGTTCCCGGTCCAGGGCACGCCGCTCTACGACGTGACCGAGGAGGCCTACCAGACGATGCTCGACACGTACGACCCGACGAAGATCAATGCCGTCGTGCTGCTCACCGACGGCGAGAACGACGACGGCAACATCGACGACGACAAGCAACAGTTCAGCGACCTGATCAAACTCCTGCAGTCCGGAAGCGAGGGCGCCACGTCACGACCGGTACGGCTGTTCACGATCTCCTATGGCGGCGAAGCGGAGGTCGGCAAGCTGCGATCGATCGCCCAGGCCACCAGCGCCGCTCACTACGACTCGAGCAATCCGGCCACCATCGACAAGGTGTTCACGGCCGTGATCTCCAACTTCTGATCGCGCCGATGGCCACGCTCAGCTTCCGCGACCGGTTCTTCTCCAAACGCACGGCCGAGGCGATGATGTCGCCGCTCGGCATCGTGCTGTTCGGCGCGGGCACCGCCGTGTCAGTGGTCGCCGGCCTGCCCATCATCGCCGCCGCCGGCGTCGGCGTCCTCGCCTGGGGTGGGCGGGTGCTGTTCGGGATGCCGGGTGCGCCCACTCGCGAGCGGGTCGAGCCGGAGACGCTGAGCGAGCCATGGCGCTCATACGTCACCTCCGCCCAGGATGCGACACGCCGCTTCCAGCGTGTCGTTTCATCGATGCCCGCCGGACCGTTGCGGACTCGTCTCGACCAGCTGGCCGCCCGCCTCGACGATGGCACCGACGAAAGCTGGCGCATCGCCCGCCGGGGCCACGAGGTGGTCGCCGCCGTCGGCCAGATCGACACCGCCTCCGCGGAGCGCCAGCTCGCCGAGCTCACGTCGCAGACAGAGCACGGCGTTGCCTCGGCGGCACAGGCGGGGACGATCGCCGCTCTCGAGGCACAACTGGCGTCGGCGAACCGGCTGGCGGCGGTGGCGAACAGCAGCCAGGATCGCCTGCGTCTGCTCGATGCCCGCTTCGACGAACTCGTCGCTCGGGCCGTCGAGGTCAGCGTCGGCAGCGGCGACAGTGACCTCCTCGGTGACGAAGTCGACGACCTCGTCACCGAGCTCGAGTCGCTCCGGATCGCGCTCGAGGAGACGGAACACCCGGCAACGTCGCTGCCCCCGCTCCCCAACCCCGGCGACCAACCGCGCCAAATGCCTGGCTCCGCCTGACGCCCGCGACCCTGACGACCTGGGACGTTTGGCTGTCACCAACGATCTGGGACGTTTCAGTCCCGGGGAGCGGTCTGGGACGTTTGGCGCCCGGAATCCGGGACTCAGCCGTCCCGGATCGATACCGTGCCCCAGCGAAGTAGCTTGCGCGCATGGGCATCTCAGTTCTCGTGCATGGCAATCCGGAGACGCCGGCGGTGTGGGACCCGCTTCGGCAGCATCTCGATCGCACCGCCATCGTCACGCCGCAGTTGCCCGGCTTCGGCGTCAAGGCGCCTTCCGGGTTCGGCGCGACCGTCGACGAGTACGTCGAGTGGCTGGTTGGCGAGCTGGAGGCGATCGGTGAGCCGGTCGACCTGGTCGGCCACGACTGGGGAGGCGGGTTCGTCCTCCGCGTCGCCTGCACACGGCCCGATCTGATTCGGTCCTGGGTGAGCGACGTCGCCGGCCTCCTCGATCCTGGCTATGTGTGGCACGACTTCGCCCAGATCTGGCAGTCGCCGGCCGGCGAGCAGTGGGTGACCGACACGCTCAACCAGAACACCGCCGAGCGGATTGCTGTGCTCGAAGCGATCGGCATCCCCAACGAGCAGGCGACCGCCTTCACGAATGCGTTCGACAGCG
This sequence comes from uncultured Acidimicrobiia bacterium, assembly GCA_963830025.1. Taxonomy (GTDB): domain Bacteria; phylum Actinomycetota; class Acidimicrobiia; order Acidimicrobiales; family Ilumatobacteraceae; genus CAWHLC01. The sequence continues at coordinate 215,046 of CAWHLC010000010.1, read as the reverse complement.
AAATGGGCCGCTCGATCCTCGAGTTGTACCGGTCGGCAGCCCAACCGGCGATGGCGGAGTGGGGGAAGGAAGCCGAGTCGGCGGCGGCAAAGCCTGGCCTCGTGCTGGCGCCGACCGACGATCCGTTCACCGGCGGCACCGGCTTCGCTGAGCGGATGGCAGACCGCATGGGTGCCCGCTTCGAGCAGCTCGACGGGTTGGGTCATTGGTGGATGCTGCAGGATCCGGCGCGAGGCGCCCAGCTCCTCGAGCAGTTCTGGAGCTCCGTCGACGGCTGACCTGGCACGATCTGGGACGGCTGAGTCCCGGATCCCGGGAGCGAGGCGTCCCAGATCGCCGGGTGGGAGCAGAACGTCCCAGAACGCACCGGCCGGCGGCGCCCTCGGTAGTGGTGGCCCTACCCCGCCCCTGGTGGCCGCTCCACCGTGAAGACACCGGGTGGCTCCATCGTCGCATTCTGCCTGCTCACGCACACTCGATTGTATGGAAACCGCACTCCCCCATCCCGCGCCTACCCAGGACGTGTCCTGGACGGCGCCCCTTCCCATCGCTGCTCGTGCCGAAGGTGCCACCAAGGTCTACGGCCGCGGCGGCACCGAGGTCCACGCCCTCAAAGGAGTCGATGTCGGACTCGCCGCCGGTCGCTTCACCGCGATCATGGGCCCCTCCGGCTCGGGCAAGAGCACATTGATGCACTGCCTCGCCGGCCTCGACACACTGACTGACGGTCGGGTGTTCCTCGGTGACGTCGACCTCAGCACTTTGAGCGACGCCGAGCTCACCCGTCTCCGTCGCGAGCGGGTCGGCTTCATCTTCCAGTCGTTCAACCTGCTGCCGATGCTCACCGCCATCGAGAACGTGACATTGCCGATGAACCTCGCCGGCACGAAGCCCGACAAGGAATGGCTCCGTCACGTGATCGACACCGTCGGGCTCGCCGATCGCCTGAAGCACCGACCCAGCGAGTTGTCCGGCGGACAGCAGCAGCGTGTCGCCGTCGCCCGGGCGCTCGCTAACAAGCCGGAGCTCATCTTCGCCGACGAGCCGACGGGCAACCTCGACAGCCGCACCGGCGGCGAGATGCTCGGGTTCATGCGTTACGCCGTCGATCTCTACCAACAGACGATCGTCATGGTCACGCACGACCCAGTGGCGGCCTCGTTCGCCGACACCGTCCTGTTCCTCGCCGACGGTCGCATCGTCGACTCGATGGCGTCACCCACCCCCGGTCGAGTGCTCGACCGCCTGAAGGCATTCGGGGACTGAGGAGGCAGAGATGTGGCACACCATCTGGAAAGGCATCTGGAGCCACAAGCGCCGGCTCCTCGGCACGTCGACAGCAGTGATGCTCGGCGTCGCCTTCCTCGCCTCGGCCCTCGTCCTCGGCGACACGATGACGAAGGGCTTCGATGGCCTGTTCAGCGAAGCGAACGCCGGAACCGACGTGGTGGTGCGCAACGCCACCGAGATCGGGAGCGGCGACGTGAGCATCCGCGGCAGCCTGGACGCGTCCCTGCAGAACGAGCTGGAGCAAGTCGACGACGTCGCCGACATCGCCCCCGTCGTCGAGGGCTACGGCCAGATCGTCGGCGCCGACGGTGACAACATCGGCGGCGGAGGACCTCCCACGATCGCCACCAACTGGCTCGGCGAGACGCCGATCAACCCGTGGCGTCTCGACAAGGGTCGTCCGCCTCGCGCCGGACCCGCCGGTCAGCCGTACGAGGTCGTGATCGACCGCGCAGCAGCCGAAGACGGCGGACTCGGTATCGGCGATGTCACGACCGTGAAGGTGCCCGAGCCGGTGGACGTGAAGATCGTCGGGCTCGTCACCTTCGGGGGCGCCGACAGCCTCGGTCCCACCACGTACACCGGGTTCGCGCCCGACGTCGCCAATTCGCTCATCGGTGAGCCAGGTGAGGTGTCCGCCTTCCGCATCGCCGCGAAGGACGACGTCAACGCCGACGCACTGCGCGACGACGTCGCCCGAGTCCTTCCCGACCAAGCGCGAGGCCCTCACCGGCGCCCAACTGACCGACGAGATGATGGACGACATCCAGAGCGACTTCCTCGGCATGTTCAAGACGATCATGCTCGTCTTCGCCGTGATCGCTCTGGTGGTCGCCTCGTTCAGCATCCACAACACGTTCTCCATCCTCATCGCCCAGCGCACACGCGAGTCGGCGCTGCTGCGGGCCATCGGTGCCTCCCGGCGTCAGGTCCTGTCGTCGGTGATCGTCGAGGCGATCCTCGTCGGCGTCGTCGCTTCAGGATTGGGCCTCGTGGCGGGCTACGGCCTGGCCACCGGGTTGAAGTCGATCCTCGAGGGTGCGGGCATGGATCTCAACGTCGACGGTGTCGTGATGGGCACCGGAACGATCGTCGGCGCCGTCGTCGTCGGTGTCGTCGTGACGCTGCTCGCCAGCGTCGCGCCGGCGATCCGCGCATCACGTGTGGCACCGCTGGAAGCTCTTCGCGAGTCAGCCGTCGACTCGACGGGATCGTCGAAGAAGCGGGCGATCCTCGGTGCAGTGGTCAGCGCCATCGGCATCGGGGTCGTGCTCACCAGCACGGCCAGCGAGGACTCGCGCGATGGGCCAGGCCGGCATCGGCGCGCTGATCACCCTGATCGGTGCCGTGATCCTCGGCCCGGTCGTCGCCCGACCCGCAGCTGCGCTGCTCGGCATCCGGTCCTGCCATCTTCCGTGGCCAGACCGGTCGCCTCGCCCGGCGCAACGCGATGCGCAACCCTCGCCGCACAGCGGGGAGCGCCTCGGCGCTCATGGTCGGCACTGCGGTGGTCGTCCTGTTCGCCACGTTCGGCGCGTCGATCAAGGCCTCCATCGAGGACACGGTCGACAAGAACTTCGGTGGCGACTTGATCATCCTCAGCGACGACTTCAGTGGCGCCGGCATCAGCCCCCAGGTCGCCGCCGACGTCGCGGACCTGCCCGAAGTCACCACCTCGGTCGGCATGGCCATCGGAGTGGCGACGATCAACGGAACGGACACCGACCCGTCGGTGATCGACCCCGCCCAACTCAACGCCGTGCTCGACGTCGACGTCACGCAAGGTTCGCTCGACGACGTCACGCCCGGTGAGATGGCCGTCAGCGAGAAGTACGCCGGGGAGCACGACCTCCAACTCGGCAGCCCGATCCCCGTGTCGTTCGCCGACGGAGCCTCGACAGAGCTGACGGTCGGCGCCATCTTCGACTCCACGGACACCGTGGGTGATCTGGTGATGACGCCGGAGGACTGGGCCCCGCACGCCGAGCAGCCCGGTGACATCGTCGTGCTGATCGACCTCGCCGAGGGCGTCACCGAGGCGGAAGGCAAGGCGGCGGTCGCCGCTGTCGCCGAACGAAACGCCGCACCCGACGTGCAGACTCGGGACGAGTACATCGACACGGTCGGATCCGAGGTCGATGCGATGCTCTACTTCGTGTACGGCATGCTCGGGTTGTCGGTGCTGATCGCCCTGATGGGCATCGCCAACACGCTGTCGCTCTCGATCCACGAACGCACGCGAGAGCTCGGATTGCTCCGGGCCGTCGGTCAGACCCGCTCCCAGGTCCGAGCGACGGTGCGTTGGGAATCGGTGATCGTCGCCGTGTTCGGCACGCTCGGAGGCGTCGGTCTCGGTACGTTCCTCGGCTGGGGTCTGATGCGGGCACTCGCCGCACAAGAAGACTTCGGCGTCTTCGCCGCTCCGACCGGAACGCTGGTCGTCGTGTTGGTGCTCGCCGCCGTGGCCGGTGTGCTCGCCGCTTGGCGGCCGAGCCGCCGGGCTGCACGGCTCGACATCCTCGGCGCCATCGCCACCGACTGATCCCTAAGGTACGAAACGCAATGGTCAATCCCCTCGCACCGTGGTGGCGGCCCGGACGATTGTTCCGGGCCGCCGGCCACGTCGCACTCAGCCTGCCGATGGGCATCCTCACGTTCGTCTTCATCGCTCGTGGCCTGTGTCCTGTCGGTCGCACTCATGCCGGTGTTCCTGCTCGGCATCCCGATGGCGTGGGTGGCGTTCGCCGTCTCCCGCGGGCTCGGCAAGCTCGAGCGGTCGCGATCGGCGGCCTTCAACGCTCCGATCGCCGACTCGATCCCGCCCCTCACCCGGCCGAGCTGGCTCGGCCGGATCACGGAGCGGCTGCAGTCGAAGGCCCGCTGGCGGGAGATCGGCCATCACCTGGCGATGCTGCCCATCGGCGCGATCGGCTTCTCCCTGGTGGCCGCGGCGTGGTGCGGCTCTGTTGCTCTGGTCGGACTGCCGGCGTATGTGAAGGCCCTCCCCGGAGACAGCGCCAAGTTCTACTTCTTCAACATCACCGCTGGCGGTGCCGGTCCATGGGTGGCCGCGCTGGTCGGTCTCGTCGGTGTGGTCTACGTCGCACCGTGGCTCACCGTCGGTGTCGCCAAGACCCAGTGGGCAGTCGCTCGCAGTCTGCTCGGCCCGACGGAAGAGGAGCAGCTCACCGCGCGAGTCACGCGGCTCGAGACCAGCCGCACAGCAGCGGTCGACTCCGCCGAGAGCGAGCGTCGCCGGATCGAGCGTGACCTCCACGACGGAGCGCAGCAGCGACTCGTCGCCCTCGCCGCCGAGCTCGGTGCAGCGCGGGAGAAGCTCGACAGCGACCCACAGGCGGGTCGCGAGATGGTCGCTTCCGCGCATGAAGAGGCGAAAGCTGCCCTGAAGGAGATCCGCGACCTCGTCCGCGGCATCCATCCCGTCATCTTGCAAGATCGCGGCCTCGACGCCGCCCTCTCGGCCGTCGTCGCCCGGGCTCCGATCCCGGTCTCGCTCGACGTGCAGATCAACGAGCGACTGTCGGAGACGGTCGAGAGCGCCGCCTACTTCGTCGTCAGCGAGGCGCTCACGAACGTCGCCCGCCACGCCGAGGCGACGCGGGCAGTACGTCGTCGATCGCCCGCGCCTCCGACCGGCTCGTGGTCGAGATCCGCGACAACGGACACGGTGGGGCGGACGCGTCGCGCGGCACAGGACTGCAGGGTCTTCGCGATCGGTGTCGCGGGTCTCGGAGGATCGATGTACGTGATCAGCCCCGAGGGAGGGCCGACGACGATCTCTGTGGAGCTGCCGTGCGGATCGTGATCGCCGAGGACTCCGTGTTGCTTCGTGCTGGGCTCACCCGGATCCTCGCCGACGCCGGCGAGGACGTGGTGGCAACGGTCGGCGATGCCGAGGAGCTGCTCACCGCCGTCCGCCGCCATCAGCCCGACCTGGCGATCATCGACGTGCGCATGCCCCCGACCCACACCGACGACGGACTGCGCGCCGCGCTCGCAATCCGCGCCGAGCTGCCCGGTCATCGGCATTCTGGTGCTGTCGCAGTACGTGGAGGAGCAATACGCCACGGAGCTGCTCGCCGACAGCACGGCGGGCATCGGATACCTGTTGAAGGACCGCATCGCCGAGGTGGGTGAGTTCCTCGGTGCTGTGCGCCAAGTCGGCAACGGCGGCACGGTCCTCGACCCCGAGGTGGTCGCCCAGCTGCTCGCCCGCGCCCGCCGCAAGGATCCACTGGAACGCCTCACCGCCCGCGAGCGTGAGGTGCTCGCGCTGATGGCGGAGGGGCGGACGAACCCGGCCATCGCTCGTGCCCTGGTGGTGAGCGACAAGGCAGTCGAGAAGCACGTGGGGAACATCTTCTCCAAGCTCGACCTGCCGCCGACAGACGACGACCACCGCCGTGTCCTGGCGGTGCTGCAATGGGTGAAGGGATAGCGACCGTGACTGCGACAACGAACCTCCGATCTGACACCGGTCCGGTGCCGGCGCCGGCCGGCGCCGCCCGCGCCGTGTGGTGGGTGCTGGGTGGACTGCTCGTGTTCGGCATGCTCGTGTGGGGCACGTTCAACGTCGTGAGCCTGATCGCTCACGAGGAGTACACGCAGCACAGCACCTTCCCGGCGGCCGACGTGGACTCGCTGGTCATCGATACCGACAGCGGCTCCGCCACCGTCATCGCCGCTCCGGTCGACACCATCGAGGTCACTGCCGACGTGAGCGACGGCCTGCAGAAGACGACGATCCGCCAGGAGATCGTCGACGGCCGGCTCGAGTTGCAGGGCAGCTGCCCGGGCTTGCTCAACGACCAGTGGTGCCGCGCTTCGTTCACGGTGCGCATTCCGGCTGACCGGCCCGTGACGGTCGACGCCGACGACGGCGCCGTCGAGGTCACCGGCATCGACGGGGTGGTGAACCTGGAGAACGACAACGGCCGCATCGAGTTCTCCGACATCGGCGGCAACATCACCGTCAGCAACGACAACGGCCGCATCGTCGGCACCGCGCTGCGATCGTCGGTGGTGAACGCCGACAATGACAACGGCCGGATCGAGCTGACATTCGCCACATCACCGACGCTGGTGCAGGCGGAGAACGACAACGGCCGGATCGAGGTCGCTGTACCCGACATCGAGGGCGAGAGCTACCGGGTGCAGATCAGCACTGACAACGGCAGCGAGGAGAACGGCGTCCGCACCGATTCCTCGAGCGACCGGGTCATCGACCTGACCAACGACAACGGCAGCGTGACCGTCCGCTACGCCCCCTGACCCCGCGCCCACCCCACCGATCTGGGCGCGATCGTCCCACCGATCTGGGCGCGATCCCTCCCAAAGAGCGAACTGGGCGTGATCTCTTCCGACTGCTGACACGAATGACGCCCAGATCGCTCGGGCGCCCAGGCGGGCGGGCGGCGTCGCGTTCGGCCGGTGGGGCTACGCGCGCCCAGATCGTGTGCTGAGACCGACCAGCACGGCGCCGGCGGCGACGAGCAGCACCGCGGCCATCGCGGTCTGGCCCGCGCCGGACGCGCCGCTCGGCGGCAGCGTGACGGGCGGTTCCGACCCGCCCTCGGCGAGGCAACCCTCGACCTCGGCCGGCAGACCAGGGTTGCCGCTATCGCCCTCACCAGTGACGAAGTCGTACGGCACACCCGGCCACAGCCCCGGCAGCCCGGGGATCTCCCGCGGCAGCCCGTCTCCGACGAATCCCACCCAGTCGGGCGATTGGTACCCGGCCGTGTCGTACGGGGCGACCGCACTGATGCCCTTGCGCTGATCGTCACGGAACTCGAGCAGCCACCGGCCGCGGAAGTCGGGATCATCGACCAGGGATGCCTTCACGTACCAGCGGCGGACCACATCGAAGTGTGGCTCGATGATCCACGGCACGTCCGGACCGAGGAAGTACCGAATCTCGTCGACCTCGAACTCACCGTCGATGCCCATCTGGCCGCGGATCAGGTCGAGTGCCTCCTCGTACAGCTGCGTGCCCGCGGGCAGACCGTCCCAGCCCTCGACGCAGTCGGGTGCCGGATCACCCGGCGCCCGGGCCTCCGCGGTACCACCGGCGAGCGCGATCGCTCCAATCGCCAAGGCAGCAAGAACCCGTGTGACAACTCGACCCGACATGTCCGTTCCTCCCGGTGGCGAGCGTGTCGACCGAGACTGTACGCGCCCACCACGATCTGGGCGGCGTTCTCACCCCTGGCGATCCGGGCGTGATCCGTTCCGGGCATGGATCTGGGCGTGATCCGTTCCGGACGCAGGAATTGATCGCGCCCAGATCGAACGAGCTCGCCACGATGTCCGGATGGCAGACAGTCCCCGACTGGCGTGGATCGTCGACCAGTTGGAATTGCGCGAGCACCACCGAGTGCTCGAAATCGGAGGCGGACACGGGGTGGCGGCCACACTCGTGCTCGATCAGTTGAGCAGTGGGACCTACACCGGAATCGATCGCTCGGCGAAGATGGTGGCGGCGAGCGAGCGACGCAACCGGAACGCCGTCGCCGCCGGTCGGGCCAGGTTCGTTCTCGGCGAGTTTCCGACCGAGACGGTGGTGGATGGAGCGTTCGACCGCATCTTCGCCGCGCGGGTCGTGTCGATGATCGAACCGGCCGCGTTGGCGCAGGTGCGGCGGCTTCTCACTACCGACGGGTTGCTGGTTCTGCCCTTCGAGTCACCGGACCACAGGCGCACCGACGTGCTCCTGTCGAGGGCGGTCGAGCGTCTCGGTCTCGCTGGGTTCGAGATCGTCCGCCGTGCGGAGACGACCCTCGACGGACACCGCAACGTGTGTCTCGTCGCCGACCCGGTCCGCTGACGGCCGGTGCGACTCGGCGATCTGGGCGCGTGACCTCCCCGCCACGATCTGGGCGTGATCCTCTCCAGCAGCTGGAAAGAATCACGCCCAGAACACCCCGTGGGAGCGATCGCGCCAGATCGAGCCGGCGCGAGCGGCCGGTGGGAGCGATCGCGCCCAGATCGGCACGGCGACGGCGTGCCGGCCCGTCAGACGGGTTCGAGCTCGCGGTCGTCGTCGACTTCGGTGGCGGTGGTGTCGACCACGTTCCGGCCGGCGTCGAGGGTGGCGAGGAGGTGCTCACCTTCGACGTCGAGGTTGGGCAGCGCCCGGTCGAGCCAGCGCGGTAGCCACCAGTTGGCCTTGTCGAGCAGGACCATCGTGGCGGGGACGATCATCATCCGGACGATCGTGGCGTCGAGCAGCACGGCGACCGAGAGCCCGACTCCGAACATCTTGATGATGGGATCGTCGCCGAGCACGAAGCTGGCGAACACGCTGATCATGATCAGCGCCGCAGCGGTGATCACCCGGGCGGAACTGGTGAGGCCGGTCAGCACGCTGTGCCGTCCCTGGCCGGTGCGGAGATAGTCCTCCCGCACCCGGCTGAGGATGAACACCTCGTAGTCCATCGACAGTCCGAAGAGGATGGCGAACATGATCATCGGCAGGAAGCTGACGATGGGCACGGTCTCCTCGAGCCCGATGAGATCCTTCAACCAGCCCCACTGGAACACCGCAACGAGCACACCGAAGCTCGACACGATGCTGAGCAGAATCGCCAGTGCCGCCTTGAGAGGAACGAGCACCGACCGGAACACCGCCAGCAGCAGCACGAACGTGAGCCCGATGACGAGCGCCATGAACACCGGCAATGCGCTGCTCAGCTCGTCGGACAGGTCGACGTTGGAGGCGGTGCTGCCGGCGACGTAGATCTGCGCGCCCGTCCCATCCTCGATGGCCGGGACGACGTCGTGACGTAGCTCGTGGACGAGGTCTTCGGTGGCCGCCGACGCCGGGCCGCTGCGAGGAACGGCGGGGAGGACAGCCGTGTCACCGGACGGGCTCGTGATGGGTGCACCCACCTCGAACACGCCGGGATCGGCGGCCACGGTCTGGGACAGCTCGCTCAGGGCGGCATCGGGATCGTCGACGTCTGTGAGATCGACGACGAACTGGAGTGGGCCGTTGAAGCCGGGCCCGAATCCGTCGGCGAGCAGATCGTACGCCTGGCGTTGGGTTGTCGACGGCGGTTGCGTTCCCCCGTCGGTCATCCCCAGCCGCATCGAGAACATCGGAACGGCGAGCAGCAACATGATCGCCATCCCGGCGACGAGTGCAGCGACCGGTCGCTCGGTGACGCGTCGCGCCCAGCGGGCGCTCAGCGTGTTCGTCGATTCGGCGTGTGCGCCGGTACGGGCCCGCCCGATCCGCCAGCGGTCGATGCCGTGGCCGGCGAAGCCGAGCAGCGCAGGGATCAGGGTGATGGCGATGGCGATGGCGACCAGCACCGTGCCGGCCGCGGCGAGCCCCATCACCGTGAGGAACGGGATGCCCACCACGCTCAGGCCGGCGAGGGCGATGACCACCGTGAGTCCGGCGAACACGACAGCGCCACCGGCCGTCGCGTTCGCACGCGCAGCAGACTCCTCGACGTCGAAGCCTTCGGCCATGTTCTGCCGATGACGGGTGACGATGAACAGGGCGTAGTCGATGCCGACGGCGAGACCGATCATCGTCGCCAGGATCGGTGCCGTCGACGACACGTCGACGAAGTTGGCGACGACGGTGAGCCCACTCAACCCGACACCGAGACCGATGATGGCCGTCAGCAGGGGCAGCCCCATCGCCACCACCGAGCCGAACGAGATCAGCAGCACGACGATGGCGACACCGATGCCGATCATCTCCGACGACTCGCTCGGCTCCTCGCCGTTGGCGTCCATCACCTCGCCGCCGAACTGAACGTCGAGCCCAGCAGCCTCGCCGATGGTCGCCGACTGCTTCAACGCGTCGAGCGACTCGTCCGTGACCTCCGGCGCCGTCATGTCATACGTGACGTCGGCGAACGCGATGGAGCGCTCTGGCGAGATCGTGCCGTCGGCAAACGGGTCGGTGACCCGCACGACGTCGGGCCCACGGGCGAGCTGGGCGAGCATCTCCTCGACGGCGCCCCGAGAGCCGGGCTCGTCGAGGGTCCGCCCTTCCGGCGCGGCGAACACGACACGCGCCTCCGACCCCGACTCGGCGGGGAACCGCTCATCGAGAAGGTCGTACGCACGCTGCGATTCGGTGTTCGGGATGGTGAACGAATCGGACGTGGATCCGCCCGCGGTCGACGACGAGGACGATCGTGCCGACGAGCACGGCAAGCCACGTGAGGAGCACCAGGCGGCGATGCCGTACTGACGCGTGTCCGAGGCGGTAGAGGAGGTTCGACATGCCCACCAGTCAGTTCGCCGAACCTTCGAGTTCGCTCAGAGTCTGCTCTCATCCGCCTCTCAACTTGGTAGGACTGAGGTCACAGAGGCGTCATGACAGCCATCAAGCCCTCGCCCCCGTCTCACGCCGCTCCACGCAGCAGCGCATCCTCGTCGTCGACGACGAAGCGTCGATCCGCGACCTCGTCACGACCGCGCTCGAGTTCGTCGGGTTCGAGGTCGCCGCCGCGGCGGACGGCATGCGGGGTCTTGCCGCCGTCGCCGACTTCGCCCCCGACCTCGTGCTGCTCGACATCAGCATGCCCGGACTCGACGGGCTCGAGGTGTGCCGGCGGATGCGCGCCAACGGCATCTCCACGCCCGTCATCTTCCTCACCGCCCGCGACGGCATCGACGACACCGTCACCGGGTTCGGCGTCGGCGGTGACGACTACCTGACCAAGCCGTTCCACCTGAAGGTACTGATCGCCCGCATCCAAGCGGTGCTGAAACGAGCGAACGGCACGTCGCGAGCGACGCCCGGCCGTCTCCGCAGCGGGACGATCGAGCTCGACGAAGCCACCCACGACGTGTGGAGCGGGGGGAACGGGTCGCCTTGTCACCGACCGAGTTCAAGCTCCTGCGGTACCTCCTCCTCAACGCCGGCATCGTGGTGTCGAAGGCGCAGATCCTCGAGCACGTGTGGCAGTTCGACTTCGGTGGCGACGGCAGCGTCGTCGAGACGTACATCTCCACGCTCCGCCGCAAGGTCGACCGGCACGAGCCGAAACAGATCCGCACGGTTCGCGGCTTCGGCTACGTCATGCGCGAAGGGCGTCGTGAAGCTGCACAAGTTCGAGAGCAGGCAACGAGTCATCATCCGGCTCGGCTTGGCGATGATCCTTGTGCTGTCGCTCGGCGCGTGGATCTCCGCCCAGGCCGTCGAGCGGGAGCTGTCCGGACGGATCGACGACGAGCTCCTCGCCGAAGGCGCATCGGTCGTCGTCGGTCCTGGACGCCATCGACACCGAACTTCCTCGAGGCGCTGGCCACCGAGTTTGCCGTCGGCGAGCGCGACTGGGCGCTGATCGTGATCGACCCGTCCGGCAAGCAGACGACGCATGCCGGCGGGCTCGACGGACACCCCGAAACCGTTGCCCGACGTGCTCGACGCGCCGGTGAGCGAGCTGCGCGGACGGGCCGGCGAGCCGTTCACGGTCGACGACCTCGACGGAGGCGACAACGCATACCGGGCGCTCACCATCGCCCTCGACGACGGCGGCGTCGCCGTGGTCGCCCAGTCGTTCGAGTCGGTCAACGCCGTGCTGCGGATCATCCACAAGACCTACTTCATCGGTCTCGTGCTCGGCCTCATCGCCCTCGGCGTGCTCGTTTGGGTGATCAGCCGGCAAACGCTGAAGCCGCTCGAGGACGTCGTCGAGACCGCTCACCTGATCGGCGTGGGCAACCTCAACACCAGGGTCGACGTGAGCAGCACGGCGCCCGACGTCGAGCGACTGGCCGAGGCGCTGAACTCCATGCTCGAACGGCTGCAGACCGCGTTCGACAACAAGGAGCGTTCCGAAGCGCGGCTCCGCCAGTTCGTCTCGGACGCCTCCCACGAGCTGCGCACCCCGCTGGCGGCGATCCTCGGCTACGCCGAGCTGTACGAGGAGCGAGATGGCTCGCTCGCCTGAGCAGGTCGACACGGCGATGCGCCACATCGCATCCGAAGCGACCCGCATGCGCTCACTCGTCGAGGATCTCCTGCTGCTCGCCCGTCTCGACGAGGGGCGCAAGCTCGCTCAGGACGCGGTCGACGTCGTTGCTCTGGTCGCCGATGCAGTAGCGGCTATCCAGACCGTGGACGGCGACCACACGATCACCTTCACGCCCGCGGAGAGTCCTGTCGAGGTGGTCGGTGACGAGCTCGCCCTGCGCGAGGTGGTCGACAACCTGCTCACCAACGTCGTCACTCACACGCCCCTGGGCACCACCGCGACAGTTTCGGTGTCCAACGGCGTACGCGCCGTCGACGGCACCGATCGCCATGGCGCCACGATCGTCGTCTCCGACGACGGTCCGGGGATCAGCGACGAGCATGTGGCAAAGATCTTCGACCGCTTCTACCGGGCCGAACAGGTCGCGTCGCGGCCCGGTGGAAGCGGACTCGGACTGGCCATCGTCGAGGAGCTCGTCCGGGCCCACGGCGGCACGATCGACGTGACAACGTCGCCCGGCGAGGGCAGCACGTTCACCATCTGGATCCCCACCACCGCCGTCGTACCGTCAGGTGTCGCCGGCTGAGACGGAGCGGTACTCTCCGAACAGGTCGAGGGAATCGACGAGAGCCGACGCTCGGGCAACCGACGCCCCGGAGAACGGTCAGGCCACGCCTGACCATGTCGAAGGAGAGCGACGATGCGAAACCGCCCGTTGTGTCACGTGAGCCTGGCCCTGGCCTGCACGCTCGCACTGCCCCTCGCGTCGCGGGGCGCAAGCCCACGCGTGGAGGCGTTGCAGACTCCGCCGCTGCCGGCCGAGTTCGCCGACCTGCCCGAATCCGGTGAGTTGTCGACTCCGGTGCTCGTGTCTGGCTCGGTGATCACCGACGATGACACGAGGCTGATGGGAGGCGACGCCGTCGTGGTCGCCATGCCCCGCCAAGAGGTGATCGAGAAGGCCCGCGGCGAGGGCACCGGGTTCAACTGGACTCCCGTGGCACGGGCCACGATCGGCCGTGACGGCTCGTTCACCGCGCGACCGGCTCCCAGTGTCGATCTCGCAGAGAACGCCAGCAAGGGGTTCGTCGACTTCCAGCTGTGGACCCGGACGGGCGATCGCCTGGGACACTTCGGGTTCTCCCGGCAAGTGACAGCTGACGGCGAACTGTTGCCCGCCACCGCGCCGGACGTTCCGCTGCCAGCGTCCGACGGCCGGCCGTATTCCCTGGGCTCGTCGCTGTATGGCGGCGCGCCTGTCGTGCAGCTCGTCACCGAGAAGGCGCCCACGACCGGAGCGCTGGGCGACGACAGCCCACAGCCTCCACCGAACGGGTTCGACTGCGAGCACCGCGGCCAGACGAACGCGCGCCGGGTCGCGGTCGGTCAGCTCAACCACTACGCCCGCGGCGTGTTCGGTCGGTTCAGCTACCGCGTCGGCTCCCACTCCACGATGAGCTACGGGCTGCGCGTGGGCACCGAACTGTCATGGCACAGCGGCGGAACACACACGCGCAGCACGCACATCGAGGACACGTTCCGGCGCACGAAGGGGCTCCAGCGTTACAAGTACTTCGGCTTCTGGGACTACGGCTTCTACCTCTGCCGCGTCGATCTGGCCGCCACACGAACGCGACATCTGGCAGTACATCGCCAACGGCTACGCGGGCGGCGCCAGGCGGCTGTGGGCACCGCGCAAGCCGGAGACACCGTTCTGCACGCAGACCTTCCCCGCCGGACACCGCACGACGATCACGCGCATCGAGGCGAGCACGTTCACGAATGGGGTGGATGTGTCGCCCGTGATCGGAATCGACCTGTCGTCGCAGTCCGGCTACGACGAGCAGACGAAGCTCTCGTTTCACTTCACCGTCGGCAACCGCCGGCTCTGCGGCACGAAGAACCAGCCCGTCGAGGATCGCCCCGGCTCGATCGCCATCCGCAGAGGGCCGTAGCTCGTGCTCGACTACGCCCGCCTCGCCAGAGCGAGCGGGTTCCTCTTCGCCGTCCTCGTCCCCGCCATCACCGGTTGTGATCGATCGGGGGACGGCGGCGAGGGACCTCTCGGTGACGTGATCGGCGACACCCGCGTCGAGGAGTGCTCCCGTCCAGGCGCGGTGCGTCCACGACGATCGGCGACATCTACCTCACCAACCCGACCCGCTTCGACCTCACCCTCACCGGCGTCTCCTTGGCGACCACCGAGGGCGTCACGTTGGTCGGCGCGGCGATCGGCGACAACACGCTCCCACTCGTAGCCGCCGGCTCCGGCTACCCGCCGACCGACGTGGCACCGCACGTATGGGATCAGGTGCAGCCACTGCCGGGTGCCGTGCTGGCACCGGGTGATGCGGAGGTGGTGATCATGGTCGGCTTGCGTCTCGACCACGACCGAGGCCGAGCGGCGACGGTGCTCATCGACTACGAGGTCGACGGCCGGGCGTACCGGGTGAAGGCCGACCGCGACTACTCCCTCGGCCCGGATTGCTAGTCGGTCGCGATCTTCGTCGGTCTCTTGACAGTATTCTGTCAATTTGACAGAATACTGTCTATGACGACGAATCCGCAACTGATCCATCTCGCTGTCTACGACCGGCTCGCCGACTGGGAGACGGGACACGCGACGGCCCACATCAACCAGCCGATGTACCAGCGCCGGCCGGGCCGGTACGAGGTGGTGACCGTCGGCGCCACTGGCGATCCGGTCACCACGATGGGCGGCACGACGATCGTGCCCGACGTGGCACTCGACGACTTGTCACCGGATCACAGCGCGATGCTGATCATGCCCGGTGGTGCCGGCTGGGACGAGGGAGGCCTCGGCGAGTTCGCCGCCAAGGCGGGCGAGTTCCTCACCGCCGGCGTCCCCGTCGCGGCGATTTGCGGCGCCACGCTGGGCCTCGCCCGCACAGGGCTGCTCGACGAGTACGACCACACGAGCTCCAGCCCCGACTACCTGGCGCTCGCCGATCAGTACGCCGGCGGCGGTCGCTATCGCGACGAACTGGCGGTGACCGATCGCAACCTGATCACGGCCGGCGGTACCGCCCCGGTCGAGTTCGCCCGAGAGGTGATGGCCGCGCTCGCCCTGTACGAACCTCACGTGCTCGACGCCTGGTACCGGTTGTACGCCCTCCACGAGGCCGACGCGTACTACGTGCTGGCGTCGGCGGCGTGAGGGCCAACCAGGATCTGCTCAGCGCGGCTGCCCTGACGACGTTCCGGCTCAACGGCCAGTTCCTCGCCCTCGCCGAGGAACTGGCCCGCCCGGTGGGTCTCACGGCTGCGTGGTGGCAGGTGCTCGGTGCCGTGCTGCCCGGCCCCCGCTCCGTCGCCCAGATCGCTCGCGACATGGGCATCACCCGGCAGAGCGTGCAGCGCATCGCCGACCTCCTCGTCGACAAGGGTTTCGCCGTCTATCGCGACAATCCCGCCCACCGGCGAGCGAAGCTCGTGGACGTCACCGACGCCGGGCTCGAGGCGGTGCGCCGCATCGGTCCGGCACACGCCAACGCTGCGGAGAAGCTGGCGTCGGAGCTCGGCGAGGAGCGCTTCGCTGCCGCGGTGGCGGCCGCCCAGGATCTCTCCGCTGCACTGACCGCCATCGGCCACGACGGTTGAACCAAGGCTGGCCGCTTCCGGGAGCATCGCTACGTTGAGCGGCATGACGCCCGAAGAGATCACGCGGATCCTGAACCTGCCGCTGTCGCAGGAGTTGTTGAGCTCCGGCATTCCCGCCCGTGTCACATTCGAACCGACGTGGGCGAAGCTGCTCGATTTCGAGACAACGATCCCGAGCGCCGTCCAGCAGCTCGTCGAGCAGCATCAGCAGTCCTGAGGACGGCTGGCAGACTGGCCTCGTGGCGACACATGAGGTGATCAACCAGGCGGTGCCGCTGGAGGGACACGATGCCGCGTCGAGCGATGTCGCCCTGATGGAGGGTGTGGACCGCTACGGCGGCGATTGGGGACTCGGTGATCTTGCCGTGCTGGGCCAGCGTGCTGGTGATCCGGAGGTGATCCGCTGGGCGGAGCAGGCCAACCAGCACTCGCCCGAACTACACCGCTTCGATCGCTTCGGTCATCGGGTCGATCACGTCGACTACCACCCGAGCTACCACCATCTGATGGCAGAGGCTGTTGGCGCCGGGCTGCACGCCGCGCCGTGGGCCGAAACGCGCGCCGGTGCCCACGTGGTGCGTGCCGCCCGGTTCGCCGTGTGGACGCAGGTCGAGGCGGGCCACGGTTGCCCGATCTCGATGACCTACTCGATCGTGCCCGCCCTGCGAGCTGATCCGGCGCTCGCAGCAGACTGGGAGCCACGGCTCACCTCACGTCGATACGACGAGACGGACGGGCCGGCGGCCAGCCAAGGTCGGCGCGCTCGGCCGGCATGGCGATGACCGAGAAGCAGGGTGGCAGCGACGTGCGCGCCAACACCACACTGGCTGCAGCGCACGGCCGACGGGTACGCACTCCGAGGACACAAGTGGTTCTGTTCGGCGCCGATGAGCGACCTGTTCCTGATGCTCGCCCAGACGCCCGCCGGCCTGTCCTGTTTCGCGGTCCCCCGGTGGCTCCCCGACGGCACGCGCAACGCCATCCGCATCGAGCGGTTGAAGGACAAGCTCGGCAACCGCTCGAACGCATCGAGCGAGATCGAGCTCGATGGTGCGTGGGGGACCCTGCTCGGTGACGAAGGCGCTGGTGTGCCGACGATCATCCGCATGGTCAATCACACCCGGCTCGACTGCGTGATCGGGGTCACCGGGCAGATGCGGGCGGGGCTCGTGCAGGCGATCCACCACACCCGGCACCGGAGTGCGTTCGGGAAGCTGCTCGTCGAGCAGCCACTGATGCAACGTGTTCTGGCTGATCTGGCCATCGAAAGCGAGGCGACGACGATCACGATGCTGCGGCTCGCCGCCGGGTACGACGCAGGCGACGACACGTTCTGCCGTCTGGCCACAGCGGTCGCCAAGTACTGGTGCTGCAAGCGAACCCCGATGTTCGCCGCCGAGGCGCTCGAGTGCTTCGGCGGCAACGGCTACGTGGAGACGGGACCGATGGCACGGCTGTTCCGTGAGAGCCCGCTGAACGGCATCTGGGAGGGGAGCGGCAACGTGATCTGCCT
This sequence comes from uncultured Acidimicrobiia bacterium, assembly GCA_963830025.1. Taxonomy (GTDB): domain Bacteria; phylum Actinomycetota; class Acidimicrobiia; order Acidimicrobiales; family Ilumatobacteraceae; genus CAWHLC01. Next base: position 197,655 of record CAWHLC010000010.1, on the reverse strand, counting down.
CGACGTCCTGCGCGCCGTGGCACGAGAGCCGGACTCGCTCGATGCCCTGCTCGCCGAGATCGAGATGGCACGGGGCACCGATGCCCGCTTCGACCGGTTCGTCGCCGACCTCGGCGCCGAGCTCGCCGGCCTGGGTAAGGCGAGCCACAGGCGAAGGCGCGCCGGGTCACGGAACGATTGGCGCTCACCCTCCAAGCGTCGCTGCTGCTGCGCCACTCCACCCCGGCGGTCGCCGATGCATTCTGTGCCTCGCGGCTCGCCCACGAGGGCGGGCTGATGTTCGGCGCGTTGCCGGACGCAGTCGACGCGGCGTCGATCATCGACCGGGCGTGGTCATGAGGGTGCACCGGATCGGATTCGTCGGAACCCGAACGAACGAAGCCGAGGCGATGCGGCTTTTCCTCCGCGATGTGCTCGGCCTCACTGACATCGAGACCGACAGGTTCGGTGCGTCGTTCCACGAGACGGCCTCCGGCGACATGTTCGCCGTCGTCGAGCACGAGGAGCCGGGCCGAACGATCGGCCTCGTCGTCGACGACGTCGAAGCTGCGGCGGCAGAGCTCGGCGCGGCCGGGATCGAGACCGACGGAATCGCCGAGAACAGCCGGTGGCGCTATGTCCATTTCACCGCGCCCGATGGTCAGTTGTACGAGCTCGTCGAGGATCTGCGCCCGACGACATGAGACGATGACACCGTGACCACGAACGGGTGGCACCGCTACTTCGCCTACGGATCGAACATGTCCATCGCCCAGATGGCCGAACGATGCCCTGGCGCTGCCAATCCCGTCCGCGCTGTGCTGACGGATCACGCCTGGCTGTGCAACGAACGGGGCGTGGCGACGATCGCTCCGGTCGCCGGGCGGCTCGTCCACGGAGTCGTGTGGGATGTCAGCGTCGAACACATCGAGCGCCTCGACCACCACGAGGGTGTCGGCTCCGGCCGCTACCGGCGAGCGACGCTCGAAGGTGACCGATCTCGACGGCAACGTCCTGGAGGCGATCGTGTACATCGACGACGGCATCGCTCCCGGGCGCCCCCGCCCCGGCTATCTGGAACGGGTCCTCACCGGCGCCGGCGAGCACAGCCTTCCCGACGACTACCTCGACTACCTTCGCCGCTGGGCCGACGCGCCACGCGATCCGGTGCGCACGACGCTGACCCCCGACGGCCCGCAGACGCTGGCCGAGCTGCTCGCGAGGCCGGGGGTCGTCGAGACCGTGGAGCTCCGCTCCTCGTTCGGTTTCATGGCGATTCACGCCGGCCAGCTCGAGGAGGTGACGGACCGATCGCCACCGACGCGGCGGCGCTGGCCGGCGCCTCGTACTACGGGGTGAGCCATCCGGCAGACCTCGATCATCATCTGCCCTCGACGCGCTATCGCCCCGAGGATTCGGTTGCGCTCGCTGCGTTTCATCGAGCACGTGGGTGTCGTCGTGTCGATCCACGGATACGGCCGCCGGGAGATGTGGACGTCGATTCTCGCCGGCGGTGGCAACCGCCCCTCGCTGCCCACATCAAGGATCATCTCGAGCCGGCGCTCGACGGCTACACGGTGGTCACGGATCTCGACGAGATCCCACGCGAGCTCCGCGGTCTGCATCGCGACAACCCGGTGAATCGCCCCGGTGCAGGTGGAGTGCAGCTCGAGCTGCCGCCCCGCGTGCGGGGTCTTTCCCCGCTCAGCCCGCCCGCAGACGCCGACGGGCTGTCACCTCCGACAAGGGCGCTGATCCAGGGACTGGCCGACGCCGTGTCCACGTGGAGTGGGCAGTAGGTCCCCGACGGTGCGAGCGCCTCAGGGCTGAACCCGGGACGCGGCGGGATGCCTTCGCCGCCGAGCCCGAACGCCCAGCACGCTAACGAGCCGGGGCGCCGACGAGGATGTTGATGACGACGGCGAGCACCACGCCGATTGCGACACCGCAGATCACGTCGAGCGGATTGTGGGCGCCGACGTAGACGCGCGTGATCATCACCATCGCGACACACGCCCACGGAACGAACCGCCACTCGCGGTGGAGATACGGCGACGATCACGCCCGCCATCGCCGCGACGAGCACAGCGTGACCGGACACGAAGCTCTCGCCTGACACGCTGACGTCGCCACGGAGGTGGATGTCACCGCCGATCGAGGTTCCCGGGCGCTCACGGCTCACCAGTCGCCTTCACCAGGCGCTCGGCGACGAGCTTCAGGACGGTGGCGAGCAACAAGGCGATGGCCAGCCGGTATTTACGGCGCAGCACGAGGCGGCCACGGCCAGGATCGGACCGACCACCAGCACGCCCATCTGCTGGAACGGCCACAGCACGGGGTAGAGGAATCCGGGCAAGTCGTTGACGGCGTGGAAGACCGCCTCCTCCCAACCGGGCACCTCGCCGTCGCGCACGACGATCATCCCGAGAACGACGACGAGCACCCCGACTGCAACGATGACGACGTCCTCACGGCGGACCGACCATCGACCCGCCCGTTCCTCAACGGCCACGTTGCTCCCCTTCATTGGGCTGTGCCCGCCGCCACGATACCGGCCAGGATCACCGATAGTCTCGTCCGGTGGCTGGGCCCGGCCGCGGTCCGTGGCTCTACGCCTTTTGCCGCGGTCGATGTGACAGTGTGCGGTGGGCAGTAATAGCAGGGGAAGGGGGTCCTACCTTGCTCAACTGCCGATGGGCGATCTGCGCAGTAGTGATGCTGGCGGGACTTTCCGCGTGCGGAAACGGCGACGAGCACGGCGACACCGACCGCTCCCGGCGACGACGCGATAACGGTGGGTTCGTTCGACTTCGCCGAGAGTGTTCTCCTCGCGGAGATCTACAGCCAGGCGTTGGAGTCTCGAGGTGTTCAGTGTGGAGCGCTGCGTTCGGGCTCGGCCCGCGAGAGTTCGTCGCACCGGCGCTGCGCAAGGGGCTCGTCGAGCTGGTGCCCGAGTATGCCGGGACGCGCGCTCGGCTTCCTCAGCCTCGGGACGGTCGAGCCGAGCAGTGACGCGAACGAGACGGCGCGGGCACTCGAACGGGCACTCGACGGATCGGGAGTGGCCGCTCTCGCCTTCGGCGCCGGGCGCAGGACGCCAACACGTTCGTCGTGTCACGTGACACTGCCCCTCGCTACCACCTGCGAACACTGAGCGATCTGGCGCCGGTGGCGGACAAGCTGGTGTTCGGTGGTCCAGCGGAATGCCCGGACCGTCCGCTGTGCCTGCCCGGACTCGGCGAACGCTACGGGGTGACGTTCGACGAGGTCGTCACGCTCGACGCGGGCGGTCGCTGTCACACATCAGGCCCTCGATTCGGGGAGTGTCGACGTGGCGCTGCTCTTCACCACCGATCCGGCGCTCGGCGACTACGTCGAGCTGGTCGATGACATGCATCTTCAGCCGGCGGAGAGTGTGACGCCGCTGGCCACCACGGATGTGCTCGAGCGATGGGGCGCCGATGTCGTCGAACCCCTCGAGCAGGTATCGCAGCGGCTTGACGACCGAACAGTTGCGCACGCTCAACGCCGCAGATGCCGGCGAAGAGGGCAGCGCAGACGTGGCGGCGATCGCCGCCGAGTGGCTCCAGACGGAGGGCGTGACGTGACGACGAGCGAACAGTCGACGATCGACGAACAACTTGCGTCCTCGTCGGCCCAGGTTCGTACGTTCCGCCGTCGGCGCGCAGGACACGGCTGCGCCGTCGTCCCACAGGCGCCCCACCGGCACTCCCGAGGAAGATCGGCGCGTCTGGTAAGTGGCTGGTTGTCACCGCGATCGTCCTCCTCACGATCTGGGTGTTCGTCACGCTCGTCTCATCGGGGGCGCGTCGCCTCACCGACAAGGCGGATGCGGCGATCCTCCGCGGCATCGCCGAGCTGCGTGTCGGTTGGCTGAGCGACGTGTTCCGCGCCATCGACCGCATGGCGACGGGCTGGACGATGTTCTTCGTGACCGCCGCTCTCGTCGTCGGCATGGTCGTCTTCAAGCGCTGGCGGCACCTCTTCACCTTCCTCGCCAGCGTGATGGTCATGCAGGTGCTCGGTCTGCTGTTGATCGCGGCGTACTCCCGCCCGCGTCCCTTCGACGTGACGATCATCGGCCGGTGGCAGGGCTACTCGAATCCGTCGGCGACGCTTGCCATCGTCTCGTCCACCGTCGTCGGCATCATCTACGCGCTCGTGGTAGCCGGGCGTTCTCGATCGATCGCCAAGATCGTCGGCGGTGTCGTCATCGGCGTGATCGCCATCGGCCGTCTCTACCTCGCCATCGACCACCCCTTCGACGTGGTGACCGGCATCGCCTTCGGCGTCGTCTTCCCGCTCCTCGCCTTCCGTGTGTTCACCCCGAACGAGTTCGTCCCCGTCACCTATCGCGGGGGAAGACAGCGCACCTCGACGTGACCGGCCGGCGCGGTGAGGCGATCCGCCGCGCCGTCGAAGATCAGCTCGGCGTCACGGTGCTCGAGGCGAAGCCGGTCGGCCTCGCCGGCTCGGGTGGCTCGACACCGCTTCGTCTGCGCATCGCCGGCGATCCCGACACCTACCTGTTCGGGAAGTTGTATGCGATGAACCACGTCCGATCGGACCGCTGGTACAAGTACGGCCGGACGATCCTGTACGGCCGGCTCGAGGACGAGCGGCCGTTCCAGTCCGTGCCCCGTATGGTCCAGCACGAGGACTACGCGGCGAGGGTCCTCGTGGACGCCGGGATCCGGACGGCCAAACCGGTCGGCATCGTCGAGCTCACCCCCGAACGGGAATACATGATGGTCACCGAGTTCTTCGACGGATCCGTCGAGATCGGCGACGCCGACATCGACGACCAGATCATCGACGAGGGGCTGGCGATGATCAAGCAGCTCTGGCGGGCCGGCATCGCCCATCGCGACATCAAGCCTGCCAACCTCCTCGTCCACGACGGCCACCTCCACCTGATCGACGTCGCCTTCGTCCAGGTCCGGCCATCGCCATGGAGGGAGGCGGTGGACCTCGCCAACATGATGCTGGTGCTCGCCGTGAGGACGGACGCCGAACGCGTGTACCAGCGGGCACTCGCCGTACTTCACGCCCGACGAGATCGCCGAGGCGTTCGCCGCCGCCCGCGGAATCGCAAGTCCGACGCAGCTGCGCATGGTCGTCAAGGCTGACGGCCGCGACCTCGTCACCCAGTTTCGCTCCCTGGCTCCGGAACGGAAGCCGATCTCCCTGCAGCGATGGGGGCCGCGCCGACTCTTCCTCGTCGCCGCACTCGTGCTTCGTCGCGATCTTGGTGCTCACCAACCTGTACGGCGCGTTCACGCCGGCCGAGCTCCCCATCGACGACGAGCCGAACTGCGCGGCCGACGCCGACCTGCTGATCCTCATGGCGCAATCCGTTCCCACCGCCACCGCTGTCCCGTGCGTCGCCGTCCTTGCCCGCCGGCTGGCACTCGAGCGACGTGTCAGGGTGAGGAACCAGAGCTCGCGTTTCCGCCTCGAGACAGAGGGGAACAGGGTCACCGTGACGCTCCGTCCACCGGACGAGTGCACCACCGATGGGAGCCATCGAGGTGCCGAGCGACGAGGTAGGCACGCGGAGGTTCGAGAACCCACGCCAGCTCCCGCCGCAGGTTCGCTCGACGCGGACGTACGTGTCGCCGGGCTCGTGCGTCACGTACGACTACGACTTCTCCGACGTGGCGAGCGCGTCGCTGGTCGGTGAGCTCGATGCAGCGCTCGCCTTCCAGCCGCGGAGCGAAATCGTCGCCGCGGTGGACGACGAGACGGGTCTCCGCCTGTGCGGGGCGGGTGCGCCGCCGTGCCCGGGAGGCGACACGTGACATCGCCGGCAACGGCCTGGGCGGCGATCGAGGCAGCGTCGGTTCCCGTCGGCGATCATCGCGCGTCGTCATGACGTTCGTCTCGCCGTGGTCACCACACTCCTGTCACTGCGCCTCCTCGGTAGCCGGCGGGGTTGGGTGAAGGCACTGCTGAGCGGGTTGCTCGGATGGGGCACCGCCGCCGTCGTCGCTCTCGGCGTCAACGATTGGGACTGGGGCGCCGACGGGCTCGTCGTCCACCTGGTCGCGATCGGCATTCCCGCCACGATGGCCGCGGCCGTAGCCCTCGATCTGCTGGCACGGCCGGGGTCGCTGGCGCTCGGTGAGCGTGCCGGTCTCGTCGTGACGCCGCGTCCGATGCGCGCCCTCCGCCGGCGGGTGTCAGTGATTCGGCGTTACCAAGAGCTCGTGCGCCTCTGCCGGCAGGAGGGCTTCGGTCCGAGGCCGCTGCCGAGCGAGTCCGAGTACATCGACCCGATCGGCGTCCGGGTGCGACGTGTCCTCGAGCAGGCAGGCGGCGTCTACGTCAAACTCGGCCAGATCGCGGCGACGAGGGTGGACATCATCCCCGCCGAGATCTGTGACGAGCTCGCCATTCTCCAGAACCGGGTCACGGCGGAACCGAAGGAACGAATCGCCCCGTTTCTCGAGTCGGAGCTCGGCGCAGCTGTCGACGAGGTGTTCGCCGAGTTCGACTGGGAACCGCTCGCTGCAGCATCCATCGGTCAGACCTACCGCGCCCGGCTCCACTCGGGCGAGAACGTCGTCGTCAAGGTGCAGCGTCCGGGCATCGAACAATTGATGGAGCGCGATCTCGCCGCGCTCGCGCTGCTCGCCGATATGGCCCAGCGGCGGACGCAGTTCGGCCAGGGCGTCCGGTCAGGAGAGCTGCTGGCGCAATTCGCCGAAGGGCTGCGCGCTGAGATCGATTTTCGCCACGAGATGGACGCGATGGAGGAGATGGCCATGCTCCTCGACGGGCGATCGGGCGTGCGGGTTGCCCGCGTGTACCGAGATCTGTCCGGCCCACGGGTGCTCGTGCAGGAACGGTTCGACGGGCACACGCTCGCCGACGCGCATCGGGAGGGCGTGGCGCTCGATCGGGAGCACCTCGCCGATGTGCTGCTCCGCGCCACGCTGGATCAGATCCTCCACGGAGGTCTGTTCCACGCCGATCCTCACCCGGGCAATATTTTCGCGCTTCCTGACGGGTCTCTCGGTCTCATCGACTTCGGCGCCGTCGGCCGTCTCGATCCGATCCAGCAGGCGGCGATCGCCGACATCATGGTGGCGGTTTCGCGCCGCGACGTGAACATGCTGCGCGACGGCGTGGAGCGCGTCGTCGACCTGCCCGACTCGACCTCACCCGACCAGCTCGAGCGTGCGTTGGCGCGCCTCCTCGCCGAGCACGTGCGACCGGGCGGCTCCGTCGATCCCGCGGTGATGCAGGATCTGGTTGCCACGTTGTCCCGATTCGGGCTGCGCTTGCCGACCGACGTCGTGTTGTTGTCCCGAGCACTGGTGACGGTCGACGGGACGTTGCGCATGCTGCGCCCCGACATCTCCCTCGTCTCTGCGGCCACTCAGCTCGTCGGCGGCGCCGAGGGCGCACCACCGATCGTCGATCGCCAGCAGATCGCTCGCGACGAGTTGCTGGCACTCGTGCCGCACCTTCGCCGCCTGCCTGAGCGAATCGACCGCATCCTGACACTGACGGGACGGGGCGAGCTGCGGATCCGCAGCATCGTCGACGAAGACAGCCGGCGAATCGTACGCACGCTGACCAACCGGTTGCTGCTCGTGCTCGCCGGCGCTGCGTTCCTGTTCACCTCGACGTGGCTCCTCGTCGCCGCCAAGGAGGGCCCGCAGGTCGCCGGTGAGACGAGCTTGTTCGACGTATTCGGCTACGGCGGTCTCCTCATCGGAACGGTGCTCCTGCTACGGGTCGTCGCTGCGATCGCAAGGGATGGGACGACATGAATGACATCTCGCAACTACACGCCGGCGACCTCGTCGATGCGCAGGCAGTCGCCTTCGATACCCGGCCACCGGGCGAGCGCTACTACCGCCATCCGGGCGACATCGTCCGCGTCGTGATCTGGGCGGCAGCCACCGTCTTGCTCATCCTGCTCATCGAGGTGGCCGAAGGCACGAACACGGGCATCCGGGAGGACATCGGCGAGGCCGCAGCGCTGGTACCTCGTGCGGCCCGCGAGCTCGCCCTCGGACTTGCCCAGTTGACGGCGGTCGTGATCCCGATCGTGGTCCTCGCTTTGCTCGCCTGGCAACGACGTTGGCGACGGATCAGTCTCCTCGTGCTCGCCGCGGTTGCCGGAGGCGGCGCGTACCTCCTGCTCGACGCGGCGATGGGCCTCGAGGGTGCCGTTCCCGACGCCGTCGACGAGACATCCTGGCTGTTGTCGACGCGGTTCCCGCCCGTCGCGTACGTCGCCGGTGCGGCTGCGGCCGCGGTCGTCGGCAAGCCGTGGTTGTCCCGTGAGTGGCGGCGCAGCGCAGATCGCGGCCTGCTCCTGCTCCTCGCCGTCCTGGTGATCGCCGGGACGTCGGGACTCGCCGAGGTGCTACTCGCCGTCACCGCGGGGAGTCTCGTCGGAGCAGCGCTGCTCGTCGCGTTCGGCGCGCCGAACCGGCGGCCGAGTCCGCAAGCAGTTGCCGACGCGCTCGCTGCCGCCGGGCTTCCTGCCGTCGGTCTGACGCTCGAACGAGCCGTCGGCGGCCGGTCGCAGCTCTACCGCGGGGCGATGGCGGACGGCTCGAGCACCTTCATCAAGGTGTACTCGGCGGACAGTCGCGATGCCGATGTGCTGTTCCGCGGGTACCGCCGGCTGATCTTGCGCGAGCCAGGCGACGAGTGGCCGGCAGCCTCACTCGATCGGGACGTCGAGCACGAAGGATTGCTGCTGCTGCTCGCCTGCCGCGGTGGTGCTCGCTGTCCCGAGCTGCGCGGGTTCACGTCCCTGCCGGACGGGTCGGCCGTACTCGCCATGGAGGATCTGCGCGGCCGGCCGCTCGACTCGCTGTCGGCGGAGGAGCTCGACGACAGCACGCTGGACAGCGTGTGGCAGCAAGTGCACGCGTTCCACGCCACGGGACTCGCTCATCGTGCCTTGCGGACCGCCAACATCGTCGTCACCGACGACACGCCGGCGATCGTCGACCTCAGCGCGGCGACGGCGCCGGCCGACGCCCGCATGCAAGCCATCGACCGGGCCGAGCTGCTGACCTCGCTCGCCACCGTGTACGGAGCCGAGGCCTCGGTCGCTGCCGCCGCACGTACGCTCGACGCGAACGCGCTGGCCGCAGCATCGCCGTACATCCAGCCGCTGGCCCTCTCGGCGGCAACCCGCAAGCGCGCCTCGAAGTCGACGCTGAAGGACGTACGCGAGTCGATCGCCGCTGTCACGGGGCGCGAACCGGAGAAGCTCGAGCCGCTCGTTCGCGTGCGGCCGCGAACGATCTTCATGATTGCCACGCTGACCGGCGCCTTCTACTTCTTGCTGCCCCAACTCGCCAACGTCGACGACAGCGTGAGCGCGTTGCGTTCGGCGAACTGGGGATGGATCGCCGCCTGCGTCGTCACGTCGATCGTCACGTATGTCGCCGCTGGCGTCGGCATGATCGGCGGGGTCTCCCAGAAGTTGTCGCTCGTCCCGACGACGCAGGTCCAACTCGCCTCGTCGTTCGTCAACCGGGTGACGCCGGCCAACGTCGGCGGCATGGCCCTCAACGTGCGCTACCTGCAGAAGGCCGGTGTGCCGCCCGCCGAAGCGGTCACGGGCATGGGCCTCAACGTCGTCGCCGGAGGGATCGTGCACATCGGTGCTGCTGCTCCTCTTCTTCGCCTGGGCGGGCCGTGGCGGCGGAGAGGGGTTCTCACTCCCGAGCAGCAGCAAAGTGCTGGTCGTGATCGCCGTGTTGATGGCAGTGCTCGGCATTGCCATGGCGTCGCGATGGGGTCGCAAGATCGTCATCAGGAAGGTGTGGCCGGCCGTGCGGCAGGCGCTCGCCAGCGTTGGCACCCTCGCCCGCTCACCCCGGCGCCTGCTCCTCCTCTTCGGCGGTTCCATCGGGGTCACACTCGCCTACGTCGTAGCCCTCGCCTGCGCTGTGAACGCGTTCGACGCCGACGTCAGCTTCGCCCAGGTTGGTGCGGTCTACCTCGGATCGTCGATCATCGCCGCTGCTGCGCCGACGCCGGGTGGCTTGGGCGCGATGGAGGCGGCGCTCGTCGCCGGTTTCACGGCGATCGGCATGGACGGCGCCCTCGCCGTGGCGACGGTGCTCAGCTACCGCCTTGCCACCTACTGGTTGCCGATCTTGCCCGGCTGGATCAGCCTCAAGTTGCTCGAGAAGCACAACTACATCTGAGCCCCGGGGGCACTCCTCCGAGTCAGACAGGCGGCGTACTGCCGATTCGCCGCGAGCGACTCGTGGCTACCCTCGCCCCGTGACGAATGTGCCCGAAGACCTGCTCGTGCACCTCCGCCGAGCGCGGGATCTGGCCGACCGACGGTACCCCGAACCACTCGACCTCGGCGCGCTCGCGTCCGCGGCGGGTGTGTCGAAGTACCACTTCTTGCGGTGTTTCAGCGCTACGTACGGCAAGACGCCTGCCGTGTACCTCGCCGAGCGGCGCATCGAGCGCGCCCAGGACCTGCTCCGGTCGACCAACCTCACCGTGACGGAGGTCTGCATGGTGGTCGGCTACTCGAGCCTCGGATCGTTCAGCGCCAAGTTCCGCCAGCTCGTCGGTGTGCCACCGTCGGCCTACCAGGCGAAGTATGCCGAAATCGGCGCGCCGCGGATCCCCGGCTGCTACGTCTTCATGCACGGTCTCAGCGATCGCGCTCCGCATTCCGCAACTCTGGAGAAGCCCGCCGGGAACGGGCCGTTCTAGGTTCGCCCCATGATCACGAACATCTCGCTCTTCACCCTCTATGTGACCGATCAGGACGCAGCCAAGGACTTCTACACCGACGTGCTCGGGTTCGTCGAGCGAGCCGACGTGTCGCTGGGCGACGGCTTTCGTTGGGTCACGATCGGTCATCCGCAACAGCCCGACCTCGAGGTGACGTTGATGCTGCCCGGGCCGCCACTCGACGACGACATGGCCGAGTCGATCCGCCGGGCGCTCGGTAACGGGACGATGGGCGGGTTCGGGCTGCGCACCGACAACTGCCGCGCGACGCACGAAGAACTGTCCGCCAAGGGCGTCGACTTCGTGCAACCGCCATCGGATCGCCCCTACGGCGTGGAGGCCGTGATGCGCGACAACTCTGGAAACTGGCTCGTGCTCGTCGAGCCGCACGAGTTCACGCCGCCGAGCTGACCGGTTCGCTGCGCCCTGGCTCAGAGGCGCTGGGAGACCTCGTCCCACAGGTCGCGGTATGCGAGCGCAGCGGCGCTCCGGGGTGCGCTCGACACCAGCGGGCGGCGATGCAACGGCATCGATTCGACGTGCACCGACGACGGCACGGTCGTGGCGAGGATGTCACTTCGCTCTTTGGGGAGCTGCTCGATCATTTCGCGATGCCCCTTCTTGCGACGGTCGACCATCGTGAAGAAGGCGACGATGTCGAGCTTGCCCACCTTCGGCTCGGCACGCACGTATGCAGCGAGCTGATCGAATGCACGCATCGGCAGCACAGCAGGTACGACCGGCACGAGCACGAGATCCGTGGCGCGGAGCACGCTCTCGATGGTGAGGGTGATGCCGGGTGGGCAGTCGATGAAGACGATGTCATAGTCGCCGGTCACCGGTGACAGCGCCTTCGCCAGCTGCCTGCGCGGCTTGCCGAGATCGGCCAGCTCGAGGTCGAGATGGCGCAGCGAGAAGTCGGCCGGTATGACGTCGAGCCCGTCCCACGCGGTCCTCGTCACCGCCGCCGCAGCTCCCGGCCTCTTGCGGGCGAGGCGCAGCGCGCCCCCCGGGGCGCGACGTCCGACGCCGAGCGTGTACGTGGCTGCACCCTGCGGATCGAGGTCCCACAGGAGCACTCGCATGCCGCCGTCGGCAGCAAGGGCGGCCAGATTGACCGCAGTCGACGTCTTGCCGACGCCACCCTTCACGCTGGACAGGGCGACGATCACAGCCATTTCCACTCGCCCTCCGAGGCCGCCTTGTTCCACGCCGTGCGCCAGCTGGGCAGTTCGTCGACGGCGCGGGCGACGAGGTAGGCAGCGGTCTTGCCCGCGGCGAACGCCTGCGTGGGCGTGAGCGAATGTGTCCCCTCCAGTCGCGCCGAGATCACCGCAGCGTCGTTGAGGTCGCCGAGCACGTCCTGAATGGCGGCGATCGCCTTGGCGCGATCCTTCGCCGCCGGACCGAACGCGGGAGTCGTCGCTTCCAATGCGTAGCGACACTTCTTGCACTGGATCCGTATCGCGTGCAGCTCCTCGTCGCGGGGTTCCGGATCGAGCGCCTCCACCGCCTTGCGGAGTTTGCGCCACCGCTTGCGCAGTATCGGCCGCAGCAGATCCGGCGCCGGGTCGTCGGCTTGCGGAGCCGTGGGTGGGTCATGGGCGGCGTCGACGAGATCGTCGAGCAGCTGGGTCGCCCGCGCGTCGTCGAGCACGGCGAGCAGTTCGGAGTGATGCCGCATCCGTTCGTGCTGGTAGACGTAGATGAGCGGGGCGGCGGGGTCGACGCCCGCAAGCGTGCTCAACAGCACATCGTCGTCGCGGACGTGCCCCAGCGCCGTCGCCATCCATTTGAGGTCGGGCTCGATGCGCTCTCGCCACGATGGGTCGAGCAGGGCGCGAAACGTGCGCAGATCGGAACGAAGCCGGCGGATCGCGACCGCGCGATTGGTGGACGCCCTCGGGCTGCTCCCCCAGTCGCGCAACAGGAAGATGTTCGACGAGCTGTCGCACGGATCGGGCCATCGCGGCATGCACCACTTCCCGGCCGGTCGCCCACTCGCTGACCTCTGGTACGACGACGTCCGGCGGTCCCGCGGCGGGCGCACCGATCGCGCGCACGAACTTCGGCATGTCGCCGCCCGTCACACCTCCGATCGACTGCAACCGCTCGACGAGGAGGGAAATGGCATCCGCATCGGTGTCTGCGCCGAGCTCCACCTCGATCTCGCGGAACGACGAAACGTGATCACCGTTCGTCGCGGATGTCGTCACGCTGACCCGATCGTCAACGAGCTCGGCGACGAGCGAGGCGTCCTCACGCACGAACCGCGTGGCGAAACGATCGGTGGTCAGAGTCGCCGCCGCGGCCACTGGTTCGGCCCTGGTCAACGATGCGACGAGACGGAGGGCGGCGTCCGGAGGCTCCTGACCATCGGCCGGGAAGTGCACCTCGTCGCGGACGAGCGCAACATCATCTCCCGGCACCGGAAGTTTGACGACCCATCCGGCGTCGTTGCGGTTGCGAATGGTGCAGCCCCAACGGGCCAGGCGGAAGTCGGCGGTGTCGTAGTAGACGGCGCGCAGATCTCGACGGCTCTCCTCGATGCGGGCCGCACTGGGGACGGTGGCGGCGAGGTCGCCGACCTGCACCGTCGCGTCGATCTCGAACTTGAGCTCACGTTCGCGCTCGATGCTCACGCCCGTACGCCTCTCGAACCGGAACGGAGCATCACGCAAACTTAGTTCTCCGCACCAGTTCTTCCGAATTCGGAGCGGCCTTGACTTCAAGTGAACTTGAAGAATTACGGTCGAAGATATGACCACCTCATCGACAACCCCCGCACATCGCGATCCGAACGGTCGCGGTACCAGCCGGATCCACCTTCAGCTGCTCGTCGGAAGCACGCGTGAAGGTCGAGCGGCCGACCGTGTGCTCCCCTGGCTCGTCGATCGCATCGAACGCCATGGCGCGTTCGACCTCGAGGTGCTCGACCTGCGCGACTGGGACCTTCCTCTCTTCCAGGAGACCGCTGCCACACTTGGCGACGGATACTCCACCGCCGATGTGCGCCGGTGGAACGAGACGATCGCCGGCGGTGACGCCTACCTGTTCCTCACTCCCGAGTACAACCACAGCACGTCGGGAGTCCTGAAGAACGCCATCGACACGGTGTTCGCCAGCTACGGCTTCCGTAACAAGCCAGCCGGATTCGTCGGGTACAGCGCCGGTCTCGTCGGCGGCGCGCGAGCAGTCGAGCATCTCGCCCACATCGCCATCGAGGCCGAGATGGTGCCGCTCCGCAACGCCGTCCTGCTCGCCCAGGTCCACCAGGGCTTCGATGGAGGCGTGCAACCGGGGGATCCGGCGTCGGACTGGGCGCTGACCGTGCTGCTCGATGACCTCGAGTGGTGGGGTGCGGCGCTCAACTCTGCGCGTGCCACCGGCGAGCTCGCTCCGGCGCGCAGCCGCCAGCGCGCCGCGTGATCTTCGGTACGTTGGCGCCATGCCGCGGCTCGAGCTGGCGCAAGGCGACATCACCACGGAAACGGTCGATGCCATCGTGAATGCGGCCAACTCGTCGCTGCTCGGCGGTGGCGGTGTCGACGGAGCGATCCACCGCGCCGCCGGTCCCGAGCTGCTCGACTTCTGCCGTGGACTGGGTGGATGCGACACCGGAGAGGCCAAGGTGTCGCCCGGATTCCGCCTCCAGGCAAAGTGGGTGATCCACACCGTCGGGCCCGTGTGGCGTGGTGGCCACGATGGAGAGGCCGAGTTGCTGGCGTCGTGCTACCGAAGCTCGTTGGCGCGCGCTCGACGAGGTCGACGCCCGCTCGATCGCCTTCCCGGCGATCTCCACCGGGGTGTACGGCTACCCCATCGAGCCGGCGGCAGCAATCGCCGTCGAGACGATCCGCGCCGCGATCACGTCCGTCGAGCTCGTGCGGTTCGTCGCGTTCAACGAGGAGACGATCGACGCCTACCGCCCACTGCTCCACCCCGGCTAGCAAATCTGCGTGCTGAGCTGGGGATTCAGTGGTTCTCAAGCGGGTCACAAACCGCTCCCCGCAGAGTGGGGACCATGAACGACACCCCACTGGAGATCGCGGACTTCGTGACGTTCCCCGATCCCTTGCGCATCGCCCACGACACCTACCTCATCCGGCCCTTCGCCCAGCCCCCCGGGGCACCGTTCGCGATGCACGTCAACTCGATGGTCATCCTCGGATCGGAGCCGGTGATCGTCGACACGGGTGTCGCCCTGGTCCGCGAGGAGTGGATGGATCAGGTCTTCGGGCTCGTCGATCCGCAGGACGTGCGTTGGGTGTTCCTCTCCCACGACGACACGGACCACACCGGCAACCTCGGCGCCGTGCTCGATGCCTGCCCCAATGCGACGCTCGTGACCAGCTGGTTCGCCAACGAGCGGATGTCGGGCGACCTGATGGTGCCGCCCCACCGCCAGCGATGGGTCAACGACGGCGAGTCCTTCCGGGCCGGCGACCGCACGCTCGTCGCGGTACGCCCGCCGATGTTCGATTCCCCCACGACCCGTGGCCTGCTCGACAGCGCCACCGGTGTCTATTGGAGCAGCGACGCGTTCGGCAGCCCGGTTCCTGGGCTCGTCGACCACATCGAGGACCTTCCCGCCGAGCTTGTCGAGGAGGGAGCGAACATGATGTCGTCGTTCCTCAGCCCCTGGCACACGGTCGTCGATCCGGCCAAGTTCGACGTCTGGGTCGACCGTGTCGAGGAGCTCCGCCCGACGGCGATGGTGGGTGCCCACGGACCGCTGATCAGCGGTCCGGCGATTGCCGACGCCTTCGCCCGAGCGCGGGCGCTTCCCCACCTTCCCCAGGTTCCCCAGCCGGGGCAAGCGGACCTCGACGCGCTGCTCACACTGCTCGCCGCCTGAGCACGACCCCGCGTTGCGGGCGCAAGGAAGGCTCTGCATAAGCTCAGCGGGAGTGAAGACGAGCAGTAGGGCGACGCTCGACATTCGACTCCTCGGTCCTGTCAGTGCCGAGAGGGGCGGAGAATCCATTGCGCTCGGGGGTCCCCGCCAGCGTGCGGTGCTCGCGCGCCTTGCTCTCGTCGCCGGCCAGGTGGTCACCGTCGATCGGCTGATCGACGACGTCTGGGCCGGGGAGCCACCGGCGACGGCGGTGAACACCCTGCAGAGCTACGTGTCCCTGCTCCGGCGGGCACTCGGCGGCGCCCAACGCCTCCCCCGCGAGGGGCCGGGTTACGTGCTCGCCGTCGATCGATCCGAGCTCGACACCGCCCGATTCGAGGACGGCCTCACGTCCGCTCGGCGGCTCCTGCAGAACGACCCATCGGCTGCGCTCGACGCGCTCGACGAGGCGCTCGGTGAGTGGCGAGGACCAGTGCTCGCCGATGTCGCCGACGAGGAGTGGGCGCGCGCTGCGGGCGTGCGTTGGGACGAGATTCGTCTCGCCGCGCTGGAGACCAGGTACGAGGCGCTCCTCACGCTCGGCCGTCACAACGAGGCGATCGGCGAGCTGGAGCGGGTCATCGACGAGCACCCGTTCCGCGAGGGGTTCACCGAACGACTGATGCTCGCGCTCTACCGCTCGGGCCGGCAGGCCGACGCACTTCGAGCCTTCAGCCGCACACGGGACGTCCTCGCCGAGGAGCTCGGACTCGATCCGAGTCCGTCGCTGATCGCCCTGCAGACGTCCATCCTCAATCACGACCCTTCACTCGCTGCCCCCGACGTCGCCTCGGCGCCTGCCGCCGCTCCCGTCGTGCCAGTCGCCGACGCCATGCCCTTCCGATCCGGCGAACCTGCCGCCCTCCCCGGTCCCTCTTCCCGGGCCGATCATCCGCGCCGCATCCGAGTCGTTCGTCGGGCGAGAGAAAGAGCTCGCCGACATGCGCCACATGTGGGAAGCGACGATGCGCGGGGAACGCCGGCTGGCCCTTGTGACCGGTGAGCCGGGTATCGGTAAGTCCACGCTCGCCGCCCACTTCGCCGCGGAGATGCACAGCGAGGGAGCGATCGTGTTGTGGGGGCGGGCGTCGCTCGACTCGGTGGTCCCCTTCGAGCCGATGGTGCAGGCGCTGCGGTCCGTGTTGCGCACGGTGTCGGCGGAAGCTCGCGAGCGCGTCGCCACGCAGCGAGGAACGCTCTCTGTGCTGCTCCCCGAGCTCCAGCAGCTCGTCCCCGACATGGAGGTCACGCGACCCGATCCGACGGTGGAGCGGTATCTGCTCTTCGAGACCGTCGCCGAACTGATGCAGGCGGAGTCGAACCGCCATCCGATCCTCGCCGTGCTCGACGACCTCCATTGGGCCGACGCCCTCTCGTTGAAGATGATGGAGCATGTCATCCGGCACGAACGCCCCGGCCGGGTGATGATCCTCGGTACGGCCCGCTCGACGAGCGACGACGCCAACGCAGACCTCGACCAGATGGCGACCGACCTCGCTCGCGTCGGCGTGCTGCGCCGCATCAGCGTCAGCGGGCTCGACACGTCCGATGTGAGCGAACTGCTTCGTGCCGCCGGTCGTGACGAGGCGGAAGCCGGCGAGCTGCGCGCCGCCACCGGCGGAAATGCGTTCTTCGTCACGGAGATCATCGCTCATGCCGACAGCGAGGCGGCGCCGTCCGACGACCTGCCCGCTTCGGTGATCGAGATGGTGGGCACGCGCCTCGACCGGCTCGATCGCGCCGTGGCCAACGTCGTCGCCGTCGCTGCTGTCGCCGAGCCGCTCGCCACACTCCCCGTGCTTGCTGCCGCGTCCGATCTCGACGCCGACAGCCTTCTCGACGCCGCCGATGCGGCCGTCGTTGCCGGCCTGCTGCGCGACGACGGCGCGGGACGACTCGCACTTCCCCATGCACTGATCCGTCAGGCGGTGCTTGCCCGGCTGAGCCGCACACGGACTCTCGATCTTCACCGCCGCGTCGCTCACGCCCTGGAGACGTCGACCGGCCCGGAGGTGTCGCCTGCCGAGATCGCCCGCCACCTGCTCGCCGGAGGCTCGCTCGTCGAACGCGACCGCCAGCTGCACGCCGTGATCACCGCCGGTCACGATGCGGTGTCGGTCGGGGCCTACGAGGACGCCGCCGAATGGGCGGAACGAGCCGAAGCGCTCGTCGACGCCCGCACCTCGCAGGTGTTCTCGGCCGAGCTGCACCTGCTCCGCTCCGAAGCGGCGCGGGCCCTTGGCGACCGCACGCTGGCCGTCGAATCGGCACGGCACGCCGTCACCGCGGCTCGTGGAACCGACGACCCGATGATGCTCGCCCGGGCTGCGGAGAGCTGGATGCAGGCACTCTCGGCGGTGGGCTTCGACTTCGGCGAGGTGCCCGATCCCGAGCTCGTCCAGGCGCTCGAGGACGCGATCGCCATCGTTCCGGCGGACAACCTCGTCCACCAAGTGCGGTTGCGCAGCATGCTCACGTCGGTGCTCGTCGACTCCGGCGAGACGGAGCGTCAGCAGCGCGCCGCGCGCGAGGCATTCGAGCTGGCCAGCGCCGACGGCCACCCGGCGTTGATGGCGTCGGCGCAGCTCGCCCGCCGCCTGGCGTGGTGGCGCCGTGACATGCTGACCGAACGGACCGAGGCTGCGCTCGAGGCGGTCGACCATGCCCGGCGAGTCGGCAACGTCCATCTCGAGCTCACCGCCATGCTGTTTGCCATGGTCGACCTCATCGAGCAGGGTCGCATCGATGCGTACACGGCGATGCTGGACACGTTCGAACAACGGGCCGCCCAGCTCCACCAGCCGCTGTACGACGTCTACGCGATGTTCCTCCATTCCAGCCATGCACTGCTGAGAGGCGAGTACGACCGAGCCCAGGAACTCGCCGACCAGGCAGTGGCGGCCGGCCTCGAGGCACACGGGCCGAATGCGCAGGTCGCCTACGCCGGTCAGCTCTTCTGCCTGGCCTGGGACCGCGGCCAGCTCGCCGAGCTGGTTCCACTGGTGGAGGAGTACGCGGCGAACGCACCGCGGCTGCCCGTTTGGCAGGTCGCCCTCGCCGGCACGTACTCCGAGGCGGGCATGTACGAGAAGGCACGTCCGATCTTCGAGCGGTTCGTCACCGCCGACGGACTGCAACTCGACGACAACGCGATGTACTTCGTGGCCGCCGGGTTCCTCACCGAGACCGCCCGCTGGATGGACGATCCGGAGCGAGCGCAAGTCCTGTTCGAGTCACTCGCTCCGTACGGCGAGCGCGTGGCCGTGACCGGGCTCGGCGGAGTGATGATCGGGCCGGTGAGCCGCTATGTCGGACTGGCTGCGTACCTCGCCGGCGCGCTCGATGACGCCGTGAGCTGGCTGACGAAGGCCGTCGAGCACAGCATCGCCCTCGAGTCGCGATCGCACGAGGCTCGCGCCCGGCGCGATCTGGCAACAGCGCTCCGCGCTCGCGGCGCTGCTGGTGATGCGGAGCGAGCGGAGCAGCACGCTGCCATGGCGGCGGATGTCGCCAGCGAGATCGGCCTCGTGCTCATCGACACTCCCTGACCCGGCGTCCGATCGGCGGCGCCCCACCGAGGAGCGTCGCGTCCTCGCCGGGCAGGCGTCCATGCGCGCTCCATGTCGCCCACATGGGCAATGACGTGAAATGACTCACATGAAGAGCAAGCGAAATCCCCTCCGCCGGCACAGTTACCTGCTCGCTGCTGTCGCCAGCGTTTCCATGATCACCGTCAAGTGATCGTGTCGTCGAGTGAAGTGAGACGCACTCGGCACCAGAGCAACAAGATCGGTCAGCTAGCGACGGGGAGCTCAGCTGACCTCCGCCACTGCTGCGGGTCCACACCGACACCTCGTGGACCCGCAGCAGTCGGCATTTTTCGGCGGCTGAACCGGGAGACGAGGCGCTGCAACTAGTGGTTGCGCAGGGCGTCGATGAGCTCCCGCTTGTTCATCTTCGAGCGACCGTCGATACCGATCTCCCGCGCCCGGTCGAGGAGCTCGTCCTTCGTACGATCGTCGTAGTCCTCTGCCTTGCCGCCTCGCTTGCCAACGCTGCGACGGCCTTCCCTCGCCGACTCGTTGGAGATTCGCGCCGCCTTCTCCTTGCTCATGCCCTCGTCGCGCAGCGCGTCGTACTGTTTGGGATCTTTGATCGACGGACCGTGTTGCCCTCTCGGCATCATCTCCTCCTCGGTCGGGTGGTGTGGGGGACGTACCCTGCCGCCCGCAGGTGCAAACGATCACGCCAGCACCTGTCTCCACGCAGGAGTCACATGACCGAGTGCCCGTACATCTCGCCGAGTGGGTCGGCGATGAGCTCCACGCGCTCGCCGTCCGGCCCGGGGAAGTACAGCGAGGTCTGGTGGCGCATGTACTCGATGCCCGCCGCGTCGAGCTTGCCGCGCAGGTGCTCCCACCGATCGGGATCGATGGAGATCGCCAGGTGGTGCAGCCCGCCCAGCACCTCCGCGTAGTCGCCGAGATCGAGTGTGGGGAAGTCGAAGAAGGCGAGCGCGTTGCCGTGGCCGATGTCGAAGAAGAAATGTGTCGACCCGGGCAAGTCGCGGTTCTCGAAGAGGTCGGTGAGCGGGAACTCGAGGAGATCCTGGTAGAAGCGGATCGTGCGCTCGACATCGCTCGACAACAGCGCCACATGATGGACTCCGCGGGCCGACGACGGCGGCCTCGCCTCGGAGTCTTGGAGGTGTGCGGCGCGCAGTGCCTCCCACTCGGCGGAGCGGTCGAGGTTCGGACCGGGACGGCGGACTTCCGCGGCAGACATCGCCTCGACCGTAGCGCGCCGAGCCACATACGCTGCCCGCCATGTCGGTGCCGGTCATGCTCGTCCACGGATGGGGCGGCTCGTTCGCCACGACGTGGGAATCGACCGGTTTCGCCGCACTGCTCGCCGACGCCGGTCGCAGTGTGATCGGCGTCGACCTGCTCGGTCACGGATCGGCTCCGAAGCCGCACGATCCGGCCGAGTACGCAGACCTCACGGCGCGCGTGGTCGACGTGCTGCCCGACGAGCCGGTGGATGCGGTCGGCTTCTCCCTCGGCGCGCTCACGTTGCTGCGCACCGCGATCGCTCACCCTGACGCGTTCTCCCGCCTCGTCCTCGCCGGGATCGGCCGCAACGTCTTCGAACCTGACGACACGGGGACTGAACGCATCCTCGCCGGGCTCGACGGGACCGCGCCGCCCGACGACAACATCGCTCGCCTGTTCGCCCGATACGCCGATCAGCCGGGCAACGACGTCGCCGCCCTCGCCGCCGTGATGCGGCGGCCACGTGCACCGCTGCTCACGACGGAGCAGCTCGCCGCCGTCACCTGCCCCGTGCTGATCGTCGTCGGCGACAAGGACTTCGTCCATCCTGCCGACGACCTCGTCGCTGCACTGCCCTCGGCCCGACAGGTCACGCTGCGCAACACCGACCACTTCGCCACACCGGAGAGCTTCGGCTTCATCGACGCCGCGCTCGGCTTCATCGACGCCACTCCGTGAATCTCGGGTGACAAGCCCCGGGTGAGCGATCAGGATCTTGCCATGGCAGAACCGCAGTTCTTCCACCTGCTCGAGGGGACGCTGCGAAACCAGGGCGATCGAGCTCTCTGCGGGTGACGGCTATGCAGCGGCCGCCGGTTCGACCCATACCGACTTCGACGCGCTGACTCCGGCCCGGTACCTCCCGATCTTCAAGATCTGACGGACGGCGACGTCGCCTGGAGAGATGCTGTCGAGCGGCAGGCTCACGCCGGCCGGGCACCGCCAATGTGAAAAGGTTGTCGGCGGAGGTGTCGATTCCGCTCGGCGCCGATCGTCAACTGGATGAGAGGCGGTGACGGACACCGCCGTCGAGCAGGAAGATACCGATATGCGATATCAGCTTCTGATCCACACCGACGAGAGCCAGGAGACGGCCCTGTCCCCCGGCGAGACGACCACGATGAACGAGGCCTACACGGCCTTCGTCGAGGAGGCGAACGCCGCCGGCGTCCTCCGCGGAGGCGAGCGTCTGCAGCCCACGTCGACGGCGACGACGGTCCGAGTTCGTGACGGTGAGACGCTCACCACCGACGGTCCCTACGCCGAGACGAAGGAGCAGTTCGCCGGCTTCTTCATCGTCGACTGCCCGGATCTCGACGCCGCCATCAGCTGGGCGAGCCGCGTCCCCGGCGCCCTGCACGGCGCCATCGAGGTGCGCCCCATCTGGGAGATGGCCTGAGCTCCAACGACCCCGTCGACACGGCCACAGCTCGCATCGTCGAGGACGCTTTCCGCGTCTCGTCGAGCGTCGCCACCGCCACCCTGGTCCGCCTCCTCGGCGACTTCGACCTCGCCGAGGAGGCAGTGCAGGACGCCTTTGTGGTCGCCCTCGACGTGTGGCCGCGGCGCGGCGTGCCCGACAATCCCGGCGGGTGGATCACTGCCACGGCGCGCAACAGGGCGATCGACCGGTTGCGCCGGGCGTCGAATCGGGCAGCGAAGTACTCCGAGATCGAGCGGCGGCTGCGGCACGAATCGGCCGAAGACGCACCACCGATCGACAGCTCGATCGGTGACGACCAGCTACGGCTCATCTTTACGTGCTGCCATCCGGCCCTCGCCCTCCCGGCGCGCGTGGCGCTGACACTGCGCACACTCGGCGGCCTCACGACCGCCGAGATCGCCCGCGGCTTCCTCGTTCCAGAGGCGACGATCGCCCAACGGCTCGTGCGGGCGAAGCGCAAGATCCGCGATGCCGGGATCCCGTATCGGATACCGCCCGATCATCTCCTCCCCGACCGGATGAACGGCGTTCTCGCCGTCGTGTACCTGATCTTCAACGAGGGGTACAGCGCGTCGGCGGGCGACCATCTTCTCCGCACCGGGCTCTGCGACGAGGCGATCCGCCTGGGTCGCCTACTCGCCCGGTTGATGCCCGACCATGCCGAGACGGCAGGGCTGCTCGCGCTGATGCTGCTCCAGGACTCCCGCCGCGCTGCCCGCGTCGACGCCGCCGGTGACGTCGTGGTGCTCGACGATCAGGACCGCTCGCTGTGGGACCGCGACCGCATCGAGGAGGGGATCTGCATGTTGGGACGGGCGGCGAGACTCGAACGGGATGGCCCGTACCAGGTCCAGGCCGCGATCGCGGCCGTGCACGCCTCGGCGGCCAGCGCCGCCGCCACCGACTGGCACCGCATCGTCGGGCTCTACGACGAGCTCGCCCTCATCGCCCCATCGCCGGTGGTGGATCTCAATCGCGCTGCGGCGGTGGCCATGGCCGACGGCATGGAGGCCGGGCTGGCGATCGTCGACGCGATCGACGAGTCGGGGCAGCTCGCTGGCTACCACTTGCTGCCTACCCTGCGTGCCGAGCTCCTGCGACGGATGGGACGCCGGGACGAAGCCGTGGCGTCGTACCGCGCCGCGCTGTCGCTCGTGACGACGGAGCCCGAGCGACGCCTCCTGCTGCGCCGGATCGACGAAGTCACCGTTTAGCAAACGGCCGGCACCAACGCCCACGTAGACCGCCGTCGATAGGGTCCAAGGGTGACCAAAGAGCCGCCGGACCCGCACGAGGCGGCCCTGGCGCGCTTCAGGCTCGCCGTCGACGCAACTCCGGCCGACACCGTTCTCGACCTCGACGAGGCGGCGCTGTCGATCTCGGGCGTGCTGCAGCCGGCGCTCGACATCGACGCGTGGCTCACCGAGATGGACGAACTGGCGGCGTCGTGTCCGTCCCCCACTCGCGATGGCGTGGTGCGCCATCTGTTCGCCACCGGTCGCTTCAGCGGCGACAGGAGGACCTACAACCACTGGCACAACTCGTGCCTCGATCACGTGATCGGGACCGGCCACGGCATCCCGATCACGTTGGCCGTCGTCGCGATCGAAGTCGCCCGCCGAATCGGCGTCCCGCTCGAGGGTGTCGGCATGCCGGCGCACTTCCTCGTCGGCGATCCGGCCGACGGGGACTGGTTCCTCGACCCGTTCCACGGCGGCGTGGTGCTCGACCGGGACGGATGCAAGGCCTTGTTCACGACGATCGCCGGGGATGGTGACCGCTGGCGTGACTCGTTCCTGCAGCCGACCCCGAGGCGGGCGGTGCTCGTGCGCATGCTGAACAACCTCAAGGCTGCCTTCACGCGGACCGGCGACCGGGTTCGGCTCGCTCAGGTGATGCGG
Organism: uncultured Acidimicrobiia bacterium; assembly: GCA_963830025.1. Lineage (GTDB taxonomy): Bacteria > Actinomycetota > Acidimicrobiia > Acidimicrobiales > Ilumatobacteraceae > CAWHLC01. The sequence continues at coordinate 173,841 of CAWHLC010000010.1, read as the reverse complement.
TTGCGAATGGCGATGCCGGAGATCACCGGGGAGGCGACGGAGGCGGTGCGCGCCCTGGCCGTGCTCAATTGACGGCGGGGAGACACAGCACACCTCGATGTGCCACGTCGAAGAACGCGACCAGGTCGTCGACCAGACCGTCGATGTCGTCGTCGGACGGATCGTTGAGCCAGTCGATCAGCATGTCGCAGAAGGCGCCGATGACGCCGCAGGCGAACCGGTGACCGAGGAACGTCGCCGTCTGCTCCGGCGTCGGATCCGGCACGAGCCTGAGCCACGCCTGACCGAGCGCCACAGCAGCCTGCCGGCGATTGCTCCAGCGGTGTTCGTCGACCTGGGCGGAAATGCCCGTGCCCTCGATGAACAGCACCCGCGCCACACGCGGATCGTCGAGGAACCCGTGCGTGACACTGGACAGGATCCGCTTCACGGTGTCGAACGGATTGTCACTGACCACGTCGCTGGCAGCGAGGAGATGCTTCAGGAGGTCGGTAGACAGCTCCTCGTTGAGCGCGATGTACAGCGCTTCCTTGTTGGGGAAGATCTCGTAGAAGCTCTTCGTGCTGACGTATGCCTGTTGGCAGACGGCCTCGATCGAGGTCGCTGCGTAGCCGTCCGAACCGAACAGTTCGAACGCGGCGTCGACGAGCTGGCGACGTCTCTGTTGTCGTCGCTCTTCCGCGTCGAGGCCCCTGATCTTGCGTTCCCGTGTCACGGTTCCATCTTAGGCGCGTCTCGACACGATTGCTATTTCGGGAAACGTGCTGAGTCCAGGAAAAGTGCTCCGATCTGTGGAAAATAATACTTGACACGGAAACGTATACGTTTCTATAATGAGCCGACAAACGCAGATCAAGTGTTCTTCCAGCAGGTTCGCGGCAAAGCAGCTTTCGGGGCGGCAATAGCCAACCACCGCTGAGACACCCCTCGTCTCCAGGCGGCGGTAATTGCGCGGCGCTGCACCTACTCAGGCAGCGCCGCGCAATTCATTTTTCACCGGCGGCGAGAAGAGTGATGAGATCCGCAGTACGTCAGGCCGCTGCCTCGTCACGCTCGTCGAACTGCGTGTGGTAGAGAGCGGCGTATCGGCCACCTGCCTCGAGCAACTCGTCGTGCGTTCCTCGCTCGACGATGTGACCACTCTCCACGACGAGGATGACGTCGGCATCGCGGATCGTCGAGAGCCGGTGGGCGATGACGATCGATGTACGCCCGTGCAGCGCCGGCATCAAAGCCGCCTGCACCTCCGCCTCCGACGTCGAGTCGAGGTTGGAGGTCGCCTCGTCGAGGATGACGACCCGCGATCTGGCGAGCAGGATCCGGGCGATCGTCAGGCGCTGACGCTCTCCGCCCGAGAAGCGGTAGCCGCGCTCTCCGACCACGGTGTCGAGACCCTCCGGCAAGGCCTCGACGACGTCGGCGAGACGGGAGGAACGGAGGGCAGCCCACAACTCGTCGTCGCCGGCGTCCGGTTGGGCGAAGCGCAGGTTCTCGCGCACAGTGTCGTGAAAGAGGTGACCGTCCTGCGTGACCATCCCCAACGTTTCACGGATCGAATCGAAGGAGAGGTCGCGGACATCGATGCCGCCGACGCGGACGGCACCGCTATCGAGGTCGTAGAGCCGCGGCAGGAGGGCCGCAATCGTCGACTTGCCGCTGCCCGAGGAGCCGACGAGGGCGACCATCTGGCCGGGCTCGACCGGAACGAGACGCCGTGGAGCACCTCCCGACCACCGCGAGCGTCGAGCGTGGCGACCTCTTCCAGGGACGCAAGCGACACCTTGTCGGCCGACTGGGGTAGGAGAAGCGCACGTCGTCGAACTCGACGGCGACGGGGCCATCCGGCACGCGCCGGGCGTCCGGGCTCTCACGGATCAGGGGAGCAAGATCGAGCACCTCGAAGACACGCTCGAAGCTCACGATCGCCGTCATCGCGTCGACCACGGGCACTCGCCAGCGCCGTCAACGGCGCATAGAGCTGCGTGAGGAGAAGGGCGAGAGTGACCACGGTGCCCGGTTCGAGCCGCCCGCGCAATGCCATGTAGCCGCCGAGTCCGTAGACGAGGGCGAGGGCGAGCGCAGAGACGAGCGCCAAGGCAGTGAGGAACACGTATTGCCCCATCGCCGTGCGCACACCGATCTCGGCGACGCGCTCGGCCCGCCCCCCGAACTCGGCCTGCTCCGACGCCGGACGGCCGAACAGCTTCACCAGCGTCGGCACCCGGCGCCGAGAAGCGCTCCGTCATCTGTGTCGTCATCGCCGAGTTGTGGTCGGCCGCCTCCCGCTCGAGGTTGCGCCAGCCGGCTCCCCATCCGTCGCGCCGGGATCACGAACATCGGCAGCAGGAGCGAGCGCCAGTCCGCGTGATCTGCCACGAGAGGCGTCAGCATCACGCCCAGGGCGAGCACGAGCGAGATGAGGTTGCTCACCACGCCCGACAACGTCCACGTGAACGCCCGCTGGGCGCCGATCACGTCGTTGTTCAACCGACTGACCAGAGCGCCGGTGCGTGTGCGCGTGAAGAAGGCGATCGGCATCTGCTGGACGTGGCCGAACACCGCCCGGCGCAGATCGAGGATGAGCCCTTCACCGATCTTCGCCGACTGCCATCGTTCGGCGATGCCGGCAGCCGCCTCGAGCAGCGCAATGAGAGCGATCACCACCGCCAGGAAGACCACGCGGCCGGCGTCGCCCTCGCCGACGACCTCGTCGACGACGCGCCCGGCGAGCACCGGTGTCGCCACGGTGAGCACCGCACCGAGCACGCTGAGCAGCACGAACCCCAGCAAGGCACGCCGGTGCGGCGTGGCGAACGTGCACGATCCGGCTCAACGTCGCCGCGGTTGAACGCGCGCCGGGACTGACTGCCCTGCATCGCGCTCTCCAGCGCCATCCAGTGGCTGAAGTTCATCTGCATGGTGCTCAGCGAACACCATGAAGCTCACTTGAAGTCAAGGAAATTGCGGTATGACGGGTCTATCCCGACGTGACGGCGGCCATCTTCCCCTCCGCGCCGCCTGCTCACCAGCAGACACCGGCTTCCCGACGACCGCCGATCGGCGGCATACCCGTGATACGACGGGCGCCCGCCCTCGGTTCTCGGACGTATCTCCGGTCCATGAGCGAGCGTCGGTGCAGGTGGTGGGTACTCTTGGTCGTTGTCCACTGGCCATCCGATGAGAGGGGATCGATGGTGCATGACGACGTGACCGGGCATGCGCTGAACGATCCCGTGCGGGACGTCGGTGCCGGCGCGTCCGCACCGGGCACGAACGCCAATCCCGCCACCGGTCCAGTGACCACCGAGGACGACACCCTCGTCTCGATCCGCGTCAGCCACGGCAGCCTCGAGGAGGCCGACTACGCGGTGATGGTCGGCACCTACGAGGACGAGACGCTCGGCGGCGCGGAGCGCTTCCTCGATCGCCAGCTCGGCGGCGTGCTCATAGCCAGCTACGAAGCGGGCAGCTATCCGGGGCCGTTCGAGGGCAACGCGCTGTTCATCCGCCCCCATCCCGACGTCACGATGCGGACGGCGCCGCCCGGTGCCTACGTCGTCGGCCTCGGCCGCAGCGTCGACCTCACCCGCTCTCGCGTTGCGCCACGCCGTTGCCCGGGCTCTCACCGACCGCGGCCTCAGCCTGGAGAACTAGCCCGCCGACGAGACCACCGTCGGCGTGCGTGAGGTCGGGGTCTCGGCGACATTGCTCGGCGTGCGCAACGGCGACGGCGTGAGCGTCAGCGAATCGGTCGCCGGGATCGTCGAAGGTGTGCTCGACGCCAACCGTTCGCTCGCCCGCTACGAGGCCGCTCGCGAACAGGCGGGGACTCCTGTCGAGCGCACGGTGCGCATCACGGAGCTCGAGCTCATCGAACGGTTCGGGGATCGCGCCGACCTCGCCGCCATGGTCGTGCGCCGCCTGCCCAACACCGTGCAGCTCGGTGCGCGCTATGTCGAGGCGCTGGCCGACGTCGTGGTCGCCCGCAAGCGGGGCGGGCTCCCGGCCGGCGCAGCCCTCGCCGACAGCTCCCACGAGTGGCGGCGCTTCTCGATCACGTCCATCGCCGACGACGACATCGAGACGGATGCCGCCGACGGGCAACCGCGCCCCGCCAACGATCGGGCGACGTTGAGCTTCGACGTCAGCTTCCTTGGCGGCGAGGCACGCGCCGACCGTGTCGTGCACCGGCTCGACCGGGTGGTGGTCGACGCGCTCTCCGCTCGGCTGAGCATGAACAGCGGCGACGACGCGAGCGCTGCGACGCTCTACGACCTGCTCGTCCCGGAGCAGATGCGGCACCGCTTCCAGACCGCACCGTCGGTGCAACTGGTGGTCGACGAGACGTCGGCGAACTATCCGTGGGAGCTGCTCAGCGCGCCCACGCCGGCAGGGCGCACCGCCCTGGCGACCCAGGGCGCGGTGATCCGGCAGTTCTCCGAGACCGCCTCACGTCGTGTCGTCGTCGAGCGGGCGACACGCGGTACCGCGCTCGTGATCGGCGCCGGCAACGTGCCGGGTCGCACTCCCCTCCCCGGAGCGCTACGCGAGGCACGGCACGGTGCGCGACCTCATCGCCCCCTCTGCCCCGGACAAGTTGCTCACCTACCTCGACGACGGCGATGCCGAGCTGTCCACTGTCGATCTGGTCAACGCCTTGGACGGCAACCATCAGATCATCCACATCGCCAGCCACGGCGAGTACCTCGATGGTGACCCGGTCGCGACGGGCGCCTTGCTCAACAGCGAGTTCCGACTCCGCGCCGAGACGGTCCGCCAGTTGCGGCACGTTCCCGATGTGGTCTTCCTCAACTGTTGCTGGCTCGGGCGGATCGGCACGGCACGGCTCGCCGCTGGTCTGTCCCGCGAGTTCATGGCGATCGGCGCCCGCGCCGTGATCGCCGCCGGGTGGCCGGTCGGCGACGCCGCGGCCGAAGCGTTCGCCGCCACGTTCTACCGGCACTTCCTCGACGGCGTGAGCTTCTCCGGGGCCGTCGCCGCAGGCAGGCACGCAGCGTTCGCCGTCGGCGGGCGGGAGACGTGGGCGGCGTACCAGTGCTACGGCGACCCCGAGCTCGTGCTCGACGGCTCGTCGAGCAGGGCGACGGTCGACGAGGGTGAGCCGGTCAGCGTCGACGACCTCCTGCGACGGTTGAAGAGCCTCGAGGTTCGCGCCTCCGACCTCGGCCGCCCCGGTGCGGGGCGTCTCGATCGACGTCGCGATCAGCTCATCACCTCCTTCGACCGGTACGCCGAATGGGCGGAGTCCCACGGCGTGCTCGCCCCGGAGGTGCCGTCGAGCGACGAGCAGCGGGCGGCAAGCGCCGTGCAGCGCCAGCTGGCGAAGCTCGCTGCCGAATTGGGCCAGTTCCGGCATGCCGCCCGGCGCTACCTGTCACTGGTGTCGCCACCACAGAGCGGAACTCGCCGCCAACCTGGGCGCTCGGCCGGCGGTGGTCGAACGTCGAGGATCTGCAGCAGGCATCGAACTGCCTCTCCCGTGCCGCGCAGCACGACGCGCGGGTGGACGCCGCCGGCGACAGATCGCGACGACGCTGGTCGCCGAGCTGCAGCAGGCCGTCGCTCTCGCCCGGTCGGCGGTGGACATCACGGGCGAGTCGGAGAGCTACGGCATCCTCGGGGGCGCCCTGAAGCGCCTCGCCACGATCGTGCCGGACGGTCGCGACGAGCTGATCCATCAGGCTGCCGACGCCTACGAACGTCGACCCGGCGTCGTCGACGGACGTGCTCGCCGGTCCCGCCAATCCGGGCGGTACCCGCACGACGGACGCCGGCGGCGGAGACGATATCGACGACGACGATGACGACGGCTTCTACACCCGACTCACCGCCGCCCAGCTGGCGCTGCTCCTCGACCCGGAGCAGCCGGAGCCGGCCGAGCCCAACGCCGCGATCCCTGGTCGTCGAACACACGGATCGACGCCCGGGCGCCCTCACATGCCGATTATTGGAGCGCCGCTGCTGCGGGCGACCGGCTGCTGACCGCGGCTGCTCGCCCGACGCCAGGGCGACGAGCCGGCGGAGATCACGGCGAAGATGATCGCCGCCTACGAGAAAGCATTCGGCAGCCGGTCGACGTGGCGCGAGCGGGCGAGCTCGATCGACCACCTCTGTGATCTCCGCGACCTCCTCGACGAGCAGGACGATCGGTGCGCGCGGCTGTGCGAGGCGATCACGTCGCTCGATCGATGGGAACGCGACAACCTCGACGTTTCGGCGGCACAGATCGGCACGGCGGGCCGGTAGCGGTGGACCCATCGAGCGTCCTCGACCCGCCCCGCGGGCTTCCGCCAGGTGGCGCTCGTCACCGGGCACATGACCGACGGGCCGACGCGGTCGGCATCACGGTTCCCCGAACAGGCCGTGTCGTCGGTGAGCCACGGGATCGAGCGAACGCTGCGCAACTGGGACTTCGGCGACGAGGATCTCTTGATCTCTGGCGGCGCGCGCGGCGCCGATCTGCTCGCCGCGACGACCGCGTTCGGCCTCGGCGCGACCGTGTGGCTGCTCCTCGCCGAGCAGCCCGACGACTTCGAGAAGCACTCTGTCGCGGGAGCAGATCTGCAGTGGGTCGACCACTTCCGCCGGCTGATCGCCCGCGCGCCCACATGGGTGCTGGACGACCCGCCCGACGATGGCGACCCCGACAGCATCTACGTCGCCACCAACGAGTGGATGCTGAACGTGGCGCTTGCCCAGGCGGAGGGGCGGCCAGTACGTCTGCTCGCCGTGTGGGACGGCTTGGAGGCGCCACGACCGGGCGGTACCGGAGCGATGGTCGACGCGGCCCGGCGGGTGGGCGCCGACGTCACGATCATCGATCCGCACGGGTGACGCTCGCGTGGCCTACGACGCGTTCATCTCGTATCGCCATGGCGCGGATGGTGCGATCGCGGCGGCAATCGAGCGCGGGCTGGAGCGCCTCGCCCGGCCGTGGAACCGCCTGCGGGCGATGTCTGTGTTCCGCGACGAGAGTGAGCTCGGCGCCGAGTCGGACCTGACCGGGGCGATCACCGGGAAGCTCGACACGACACGGTTCATGGTGCTCATCGCCAGTCCCGAGTCGGCCGCGTCGCCAGTGGGTCGACAAGGAGGTCACGTACTGGTGCGACACCCACGGCGGAGCGGCCCAGATCATCGTCGTCCTGACCGGTGGCGAGTTCGAATGGGATGAGGCGGCCGCTGCGCTCTCGCCGACGTCGACGCGATCTCGCCTGTCGTGCGGTCACGAATCACGACCGAACCGCTCTACGTCGATCTCCGCTGGGCGCGGGAAGCCCCCGACCTGTCGTTGCGTGACACGCGATTCCGGACAGCGATCGTGCGCGTCGCCGCCACGATCCGCGGCATGGCACCCGCCGACCTCGAGAGCGAGGACGTCCGTCGACACCGTCACGCCCGCAGGCTGGCGCGGACCGCCGTCGCCACGGTCACGGTGCTGGCGCTGGTGGCGTCTGTCGCCGCCGTCGTCGCTGTGGCCAACTCCCGTCGTGCCGATCGCCGCGCGCGATGCCGTGGCGCGTCAGGTCGGGCTCGCCGCGCTCGACCTGCCGGCGAGCGATGTCGACGCGGCGTTCCTTCTCTCGCTTGCCTCCGCCGACCTCGACAGCGACCGTAGTGGCGAGCAGTTCCAGGCGAGCCGGGTGCTGATCGGCCGCTACTCGCGGCTGGAGAAGCTGCTGTACGCGCCCGAAGGCACCGTCAGCATCCGCGACATCGCCATCTCCCCATCGGACGGTCGCATCATGGCGACCCTCACGGGCGAAGAAGGCAACACGTCTGTGCTCACGTGGGCCGACGAAGCGAGAGCCAATCCGGAGCAGACCGATCTCGGTCCCAAATTCACCCCCACCGTGTCGTTCACGGAGTTCGGTGAGGCGGTCGTCGGCGGCCCGCCGGACGAACATGATTGTGCTCAAGGAGGAGCCCGGGACACTCTCCCCGACGATCACTGGCGTTGCCGCGGTGGACATCGCCAGCGGGCTCATGGTGACGGCGTCGATGCCGCCCGTGTCGGTTCGTCTCGCCCATTTCAGCAACGACCACGAGTTGGCATCTGCCGCCGCTCGATCGGGACCCGTCGACCTGCGCTTCGGTCGCGCCGTCGCCAACACCGCCGACGGCGGGATCGTCGTGCTCGACCTGGACGGAACGGTCTCCCATTCGCCTGCCAGCCCCGGAGTGGCAGCCACGGATGATCCGCTCGTCGTCGTCGGGCGCCGGGCCCGGGGGCGACACGGCCGCCGTGACGGCGTCGACGAGCGAGGTGGTGCAGTGGCGACGCACCGGCGATCGGCTCGAACGTGGCGGCGCGCGCCACGCTGCCCTCCGAGGTGGGAGAGCCTCGCCAAGTCGTCGTGTCCCGGGACGGCGACCATGTCCTGATCAAGGGAATCGGTGGCTCGGTCATCGTGAGGCTGTCCACAGGCGAGGTCGTTGGTGCCGACTCCGGCGCGACGGGCATCGTGTCGGTCGACCCATCGGATCGCTACGCCGCGGTGGGTGGGGCACGGCTGACCATCTGGGACCTCACCACCGGCCGCTCGACGTTCTCCGTGCCGACACCGGTCAATGACATGGCCTGGAGCGGGCCGTGCGACGCCGCGACGAGCTGCACGCTGGCGACGGTCGGCGAGTCGCTCGACGCCTGGCAGCCCGAATCGCGTCGGCACATCGAGCTCACTGCGCAGACGAACGCCCAAGCGGTCGGGATCTCGGCCGACGGCTCCACCGTCGTGACTGCCGGATGGGGGCCGAACGTCGCGGTGTGGAAGTTGCGTCCGATCGTCGACGACTCGGGACGAACCGAGATCGACGCCGGCAACGTCACCGGCACGGATTCGCTCTGCGCCGCTGCGGCCGACGGCGAGATCGGCGCCAACAGCCCGGACGGATCGCTCGCGGTGACGCATCAGATCGACGACGGCACCACCACCGTGTGCGCCACATCGGACGGCTCCGTGGTGGCGAGAGCGAGAATCCACGGCGAGACCGCACCGGCGACGGTGGTCGCAGTCGATGACGAGGGGAACATCGCCTTCGGAGGCGGCGACGGATACGTCGGGCGCTTCGAACGCGACGACACGACGTTCCGGCCCGGGACCGCCATCGACGTCAAGCTCGGCACGGAACAGGTTTCTGTCACCTCGCTCGCGTACCAACACGGCACGATTGCGGCCGGGATCCGCCCCGCCGCCCCCGACGCGGTCGCCCGCGTGTTCATCTGGCAGGTCGACGCTGGCGAGACACCGGCCCAGTTCGACACCGATCACGCTCAGGTACCGGCACTCGCCCTGCTCGGCGAGGACGCAGAGCACGTTGCCGTTGCCGGGCGAGACCAACCGTTCGGACCCATCACGATCCAGATCTGGGAGACGGCAAGCCGCAGGCGGCTCGGCCACGCGCTTGCCGGACTGACGGGAACCATCGTCGCCTTGCGCGGGGACGAGGAAGCCGTGACAGCCGCCGACGGCCGTGGTGCGGCATACCGATGGCAGTTGGATACCGATCCGACGCGCGACATCTGCGCCATCGTGGGGCGCTCGCTCACGCCCGACGAGTGGGAAACACTCGCCGGCGGAGCACTCGGCCGCTACGACCGCGACGAAGCATGCAGTTGACGGCCGGGCGACTTCAGGTCACAGGAACCGTGGCGAACGTCGTGTCGGTCGGAGGCAGGGTTCCGGTGCTGCCCTCCGGCTCCGTCGTCACCTCCACGCTTGGGACCTCGATCGAGAACTGACCGTCGGAGAGAGTCGCCGCGAACGGTTCGAGGTCGCCGATCTGCACCGTGATGTTCTCCGGCGTCGATGACAGCGTGGCCGAGATGATGAAGCTGCAGGTCCACGGTGGCGGTCCACCTTCGGTGGTCTGCTCCGTGAGCTGGACGAAGTCCGTCGAATCGACCTGGCCAGTGCCGATCTCCTCGCCGGTGTCGGCGTCACGAACGGTCACCGGCGAACCCTGGACGAGGGCATCGGGGAGCAGACCGTTCTCCGACTGCGGCTTGCACGCCTCCTCGCCACCGGAGCTGGTCGCCACGGCGACACCCTGCACCGTGCTGCCGACATCTGGCGGCTCGGTGTCGACATCGGGCGCCTCGGTGCCGCCGTTGTCGCCCTCGTCGCCGGTGTCGCCCGTGTCTCCACCATCATCGCCATCGTCCGACTGCGTGACGACAGGGCCGCCGTCCTCTCCGGTCTGGTCCGTCGGTCCGCCTGCCGTTGAATCATCGTCGTCGGAACCGCAGGCGCACATGGCTGCGGTCAGGAACAAAGCGGCGATCACGAGACGTGCGTGCATGTCATTCTCCTCCTGGAGCTCCCAGCGCTGGTACACGCGCATCCCGTGTGGTCAGCGTGCGATCGACCGCCGTTCGGTACGTCGCTTCGTCGCGACGGCTGGCAAACGTCGTGCGCACCGAGCCGTCGGGACGCACGTGAACAGTGTGCACCACCGAGAGCGGCACACCGAGGTCACCCACCGCGACACCGGCTCGGCCGAGCGACTGCGACGTGTGCTGCCACCGCCGCTCGAGGTCCGCTGGGGCGACGGGCGGGAACACGAAGAACGTCTTCGCCAAGTGGCCGCCGTCGACGATCTTGCCGAGCTCCCACGCCAAACCGTCGGTTTCTCCGGTGGCGACGGCGATGATGCCGGCGTCGCCCATTCGCGCCGCGACCTGCTCTTGCCAGGTGCTGTCGGGCAAGTGCTCTCGCGCCGCGCCGAGGGAGGCGAGCGAACGACCCGGCCGGCCCACGGCGACGACCGGACCGTAGGCATTGAGCTCCCAGGCCACCGCCTCTTCGAACGGATCGGCACCCCGGAGCGAGAACAGCTCGAACAGCGGACGACGGGCGGAGGCGATCACCGGGAGCGGTAGACGGTCGTCGTCGAACGACCGCAGGTACAGCGCAGCGGGACGCGTGTCGGCGGCGAGCACGCGCTTCGTGCCCTGCCTCCCGAAGGCGCGGGCGAGCCGGAACAGGGCTCCTCCGAGGACGGCGGCGAGGAATCCCCCGATGGCGAACACGTATCCAACGGTGCGCGGCGCCAAGCCGAGCAAATCGGCCCACTTCAACTGAGCGAGAGACGGCTTCAGCACGATGTAGCGGATTCCCTTCAGGGCGAACCCCACTCCGGCGGCAAGCACGGCGAGTGACACGATGCCGAGCACCGCCCCAGGCAGTCGGGGCAACACGAACTCGCGAGGAGGCGCCTCGTCGCCGAGCAGGCCGAGCTCGCGCCGCTGCCACCATCTCGTCAGGAGCAGGCCCGCGGCGAGGGCGAGAACCGCCACGATCACCCCGGTCCAGCGGAAATCGCCGGCGAGGGCGACGATGCCGATGTTGATGCACAGCAGCTGCCCGGCGGTCATCATCGCGCCATGCCGCCGCAGCCGCTTGGCGTCCGGATCGAGCCCGATGGCCGACGGCGGCGGCAAGGTCGTCGCACCAGGCGTGGCGCCATTCGTGTCGTGGCTCCAACGACGGCGGATCCGCCGCGCCCGAAGGCGGGCGACGCCCATCGAGGCGAGAGCCGCAGCGGTGACGAGGCCTGCGGTCAGTGCCAAGCCGCCGAGCTTCGAGGGCGCTCCGGGGAAGTGGTAGGGACCGGTCTCCCCGTTCGGGAGCGCATCCGCGGCCAGTGCGGTCATCTCGATCGCGATGGCGGCCGCTTGCGCCGGCGGCATTCCCTGCGGCGGCAGAACGATGACGTACACAATGTACGGGCCGTGCCGGGACAGGGTGCCGATCTCGCTGCTCCGCTCGTTCTCACCGACGTATAGCACCGCGTCGGCGGCTCCTGCCTCGTCGCCGCTGGCGACGATTCTGACGTTGCTCAGCTCGTCGGCCGAACCAAGACTCGCTGCGGCAAAGATGTCGTACGGATACTTGGTGAGCGACGTCGCGACGAGGAGATCGTCCGAGTTCGCCCAGATCCTGGTGGCAGTGTGGGAACGCTCGTCGAGGAACGTCGTCACCTCGGTCGCCTCCTCGGCCGAGTCCGCAATGCTCTGCGAGCCGACGATGGTTGCCGCCTCGGTGAGGTCGAAGCCACCCGGCGCCTGCTGAGGCAGCACGGCGATGAGCTCGTCGTCATCAGCGCTTCGACTGGGAGTGGTCCCCGCCTGCGCCGGCGGGCCGCCTGCAGCGTCGATCTGGGCGGTGGCGATGTCGCGCACGAAACCGAGCGGGTCGGAGGGGACGCCGTTGGCGCTGCTCAACAACGCCACGAACACGTGGTCGTGGCTGGCGAAGGCCAGCATGGCAAAGCCGTCCTCGCCCGGCTGCTGACCTTCTGGTACCAGCCATGCGGCGAGATCGAAGGACGGCTCAGGTATCTGCTCGAAGCCCGCCCGTCCGCCGCTCAACGTCTGGAACGTCTCACGCACACCAGGGGGTGACGACACGAGGACAACATTCATGTCCAGTCGTGCCCCCTGATCGTGCTCGAACGAGCGCACCAGCCCACCTTGCCCGAGGGACTCTTCCTCGACCGGAGTCCACCCTTCGCCGATGTTGTCGATCAGCACGTCGGTCGCAGCGGGAACGGTGTCGGAGGTGGCATGCACGGCACCGCTCGTCGCGACCGTGGACCACACGAGGGCCGCGACGGCACAGCCAACTGCACCGACCGCCCGGGCCGCCTGGCCACCCACTGCGCGCGATCGTACCAATGGCATACAGGTCAGACGCCACCACCTGCACCCCACGTACATCGGGGCCAAGTTCTGGACGGGAGTGTGCATTCCTCCGCCGCGGCCCGATCTGGATTGCGGAGACATCGCGTTCCGTAGGTTCACCGTGCGTTCTCCTGACCCGCACAACTTCGACGCAGACAATGACGGCATCGGCTGCGAGAGAGGCTGAGCACTAATCGTCCGGGCGTCAGACCCGGTCGCAACCATCCGCAGCACCGGCCGACCACGCAATGGCGCACCATCGCGGCCACACTCCTTGCCGGCCGTGCGGGCCCAGTGTTCTGCTCCTGAGGTGGAGTTGGATCCGGGCGGATGCCACGACCCGATGGCGGGCTTGAACCAGTCGACACAGATGAACCGCGTTCCTCGAAACGCCGGTTCGTCGGGCGCACTCGCGGCTGGACGCGCTGCCGGCGCGCCGCATGGTGGTTCATGCAGCGTCGCCGGGCGCGGTCGGCTTTCGTGTCATCGGCGGCTGGTGGGGCGTGGCCATTCGCCAGCTGTGCTGATTCATCGGTTGGCGGAGCGTTTCCCGGGTGGGCCTTTGCCGGGGGCGAGTCCGGTGAGGGGGTGGGTGCGGGTGGTGCCGTCGGGGTACGTGATTGTCAGTTGGCCGGGTGTCGCGGTGGAGGCGGAGTTTCCAGTTGTGGGCGTGGAGTTGGTGGTGATGCCGGCAGCAGACGGGGCCGAGATCGATCAGGTCGGTGTTGCCGTGATGCTGGTACTCGACCAGGTGGTGTTGCTCACAGCGGTCGAAGGGCATGTCGCAGCCGGGGAACAGACAGGTGCGGTGCATCACGCGGAGGGCCAGTTTCTGGTCGGGGGTGGCGAACCGCTTGTTGCGGCCGTGGTTCAACACGGCGTCACCGAGTGATTCGACGACGCCGTGCTCGTTGACGTCGGCTTCGACGATGCTTGTGGTCGGGTCGTCGAGCACGGCGGCGAGGGTGTGGAAGGCGATCGGGGTGCCATCGGCGTATTCGTGCACGGACCGCTCGTGGGGTCCGTCGCGTCGGGTCTTGTCGTCGCAGAGGACGATGGCGGTCACCCCAGCAACCGGGTGCGGTTGGAGACGGGGGTGTTGCAGATCAGGTTGGTGATGGCGTCGGCGGTGATCTGCTCCCGTGTGCGTAGATCGGTGTTGTCGCCGCGGCGGGCGTGGTAGATGGCGTTGACCTCAGCGGTGATCGCCGTGTTCAACGTCTGGCCGGTCAACGGATCCCACCGGCCCGACAACCCCCACAACCCCGTCTCCAACTCGGTGAAGATCTTCGCCCGCCGCTGATGACGCTGCCGTTCCGCCCGCTGCACACCGAGATCCTCGAGCAACAACTCGACCAGATGGGTCACATACAACCGGAACGCCATGCACACTGCGGGTGGCGGCGACCGTGTCCAGGTCGGGGTGACGGCGGTAGAACTCGGCACGCACATCCACCGCCAACCTCGCGAATGCTTTGGCGACCACATCGGCGTACTGGGCGGACAGTTCACCGGAGCGGGTCGCCTCATCCATCCCCGCCAGATTGTCGAGCACCGCACCCCGGTCCTTCTCGACGAGTTCCTCCTGCGGGTCCGCTCGGCCGTCAGGGTTCAACGTCGTGTCGACGACATCGTTCACATCAACCTGACGCAACTCATCGGCCCGCACGGCGACATCAGTCTTGAGGACATCACTGAGACCGCGCAGCATGTTGGCGACCTGCTTCAACCCCGCCAACTGACCGACATCACAATGACCCACCTCGACGTGCAGCATCGCCTCGACGCACACCGGCGGCGGCGTCACCGAGAGCGGCGATACGGCTGTCGAGATCGGATGTCATGCACACCAATGATAACCGAGAAGCAACGCTTGTTCTATATATTCAACGCTGACAGTTCGATGAGCTGTAGCGGGCGAGCACAGCCCGTCATACGTGGGGAGTGATGAATCCCGCGTCGTAGGCAAGCACGATGGCAGCCGCCCGATCGCGGGCGCCGAGCTTGGCGAAGATGCTCGAGACGTGGCCCTTGACCGTGCGCTCGCTGAGATAGAGCTCGGTGGCGATTTCGGTGTTCGTCGAGCCTCGAGCGACGAGCTCGAGCACCTCGACCTCACGCTCCGTCAGGCGCTCGAACTCAGCAGGTCGCGCCCGTGTCGGTGATGCCGACGTGCGGAGCACGTTCAACAGCCGAGGTGTGACCCTCGGGTCGAGCCACGAGCCACCGGCGGCGACTGCCCGCACCGCCCGGATCAGGTCGTCCGCCGGAGCGTCCTTGAGGATGAAACCGGCCGCACCCGACTGGACGGCGCCCCACAGCACGTCATCGTCGTCGAAGGTCGTCAGGACGAGCACCGGCGAACCGTCGCTCTCCCGGATCCGACGCGTTGCCTCCAGACCGTCCATCACGGGCATGCGCACATCCATCAGCACGACGTCCGGCCGGTGGGCGGCCACGGCGTGAACACCGAGCTCTCCGTTCTCCGCCTCGGCGACGACGGACACGCCGGGCTCGGTGGAGAGGATGAAGGTGACGCCCGCACGGACGAGCTGCTGGTCGTCGACCAGCACGACCGTCACGGAGTCATCGGAACTGCCGGCCACGCCACTCCTCGCATCGTCGAGAACCGGAGCGGCATCATCGCCCGCACGGCCCATCCGCCCTCGCTCGTCGGTCCCGCCGAGAACGATCCCCCGGCGGCACGTACTCGCTCACGCATCCCGCTCACGCCAAGCCCTACTCGTTCGGAGGCTGCATCGGGTCGGGCAGCGAGGCCCAGCGCCGGCGAAGAATTCGTGACGTCCACCGTGAGCGTCGGACGCCCGGACGCGCCCCAGCTTCACCGTCGGCCGCTACCGAGATCCAGACCTCGCACGATGCACCCGGCGAGTGTTGCAGCGCGTTCGACAGCGATTCCTGCACGACTCGATAGACGACAAGTTGGGTTGCAAGATCGAGATCGACACCGTCCAGTTGGATGCTGATCGACAACGTCCATTCCACCGAGCCGGTAACCGTCGATCAGTGCCTCGATGTCACCGAGACCCGGTTGCGGCGGATCAGTTGCTCCCGACGTCGCGCTCTCCCCGTCGCGCAGCAACCCCACGACCTGGCGGACAGAGTCGAGGCTTTCGCGGCCGACCTCCTCAGCTCGAGCCAGCGCCTCCTCGGCTCGGGCCGGGTCGGTTGCCAGCGCCCGGCGGGCGCCTGTCACGTGAAGCATCACCACCGTCAGTGAGTGAGCGACGACGTCGTGGACCTCACGGGCGATGTGCGTCCGCTCCGCAGCGGCCGCATGTTCGGCGGCGAGTTGGTCCATCGCCCGCAGCTCCGCCGTGAGTTGCGACTGGCGGCGCAACAAGCGGCCCGTCACGAACGAGAACCCGGCGCCACTGACCATGTAGATGGTGCCGTTCTCGTCGAGGTCGCCGCCACCGGCCATCGTGTCGATGAGTATCGGCGCGATCGAGGCCACGAACGTGCCGGCCAGCACCCGCCAGTCGTCGGTGTTGAGCGCGACCCAGACGAGAGCGATCATCACGGGGAACATTCCGCCCGGGTTCGACTCGACGAGGACCACCACGAACCCCACCGTGATGGCGACTGCGATGAAGGCCCAGAGCGGCACCCGCACTCCGCCGGCGATCAGCGCCCATGGGATCAGCCCGACGAGCAGGGCGACGACACTGAGCGGGCTGCTCGCCGACGGCTCCCCGACGATGGCGACGATCACCATCACGGCGGCGGCGGCGCAGAGGATGAGCGTGCTCGCCCTTGGCGTCGGAGCAGGCACCTCCCCGTTGGTCATGATCAAACACTAGGCAGCGACCCCGCTCACTGCCATCGGACGTTGGTCGCCCCGCACCCCGTACTGCGGTACGGGGTGGTGCCGGCCCCGGCGGCCACGCGTCCCCCATGCGAACGGGCCGTGGCCCGATGCGAGCGCACCCCTCGCGGGCGGACGCTGGAGACGTGCCGGTGATCCGACCGGCCCGGAGAGAGGACCCCCTGATGCACCCATCTGGTTTGCTCACCCGACTCGGCGGATTCACCGTACGGCACCACCGGCTGGTGCTGTCGTTCACAGCGCTCTTCATCGTCGTTGCCGGAGTGCTCGGCACCCGAGCCTTCAGTGTGATGGAGGACGAGGGCTTCGAAGATCCCTCGTCGGAGAGCTACCGCGCCGGCCAGGCGGAGGACCGCTTCGTCGCAGGCGGCGACGAGATCGTGATCGTCGCCACCGCCGCCGACGGTGACGTCGACAGCGCTGCCACCGTGGAAGGCGGGGTCGCCCTCGCCGAGGCGCTGCAGCAAGTCGAAGGCAGCACGACCGTGACGTCCTACTGGACGTCGGGAACGCCACCGTCGTTGCGGAGCGACGCCGGCGACTCGGCGCTGATCGTCGTCGACGCAGACGACGCGGAGAACGTCATCGCCGAGGCGAAGGATCTCGCCGATCAGTACGACAGCGACGGAGCTCCGCCTCTCGATCGCGGTCGGCGGCGGAGAGGCCGTCGGCGAAGAGTTCGGCACCACCATCGAAGGCGACATGGCCCGTGCCGAGTCGATGGCCATCCCCATCACCCTCGTCCTGCTGGTCCTCGTGTTCGGCGGTCTCGTCGCCGCCTCACTCCCCCTCTTCGTCGGCGTCATCGCCATCCTCGGCACGTTCCTGTCCCTCTACGTGATCGGCTCGATCACCGACGTGTCGATCTACGCCATCAACCTCACGACGGCGCTCGGCCTCGGCCTCGCCATCGACTACAGCCTGTTCATCGTCTCCCGCTATCGGGAGGAGCTGCGCAACGGTCGCACCGTGGAAGGCGCCGTCGTCCGCGCCGTCGAGACGGCGGGTCGCACCGTGACGATCAGCGCCTTGACCGTGGCCGCGTCCTTGGCTGCACTGCTGGTGTTCCCCCAGTACTTCCTCCGCTCGTTCGCCTACGCCGGCATCGCCGTCGTGCTGCTGGCGATGGTGACATCGATCGTTTCTCTCCCTGCCCTGCTCGCCGTCGTCGGCACGCGCATCGACTCGATCCGCGTCTTCCGCCGCCGGGAGCGCCGCCGCGAAGAGGACGGCTTCTGGTTCCGCAACGCCACACGCGTCATGCGCCGGCCGATCCCGGTCGCACTCGCCGTGATCGCAGTCCTCGTCCTGCTCGGCCTCCCATTCCTGCGAGTGGAGTTCGGCAACCCCGACGCACGGATGCTTCCCGAGTCCTCCTCGGCCCGCGTCGCCTCGGAGATCCTGCAGCGTGACTACGCAGGTGATACCTCTGAGTCGTTCCCGGTGGTCGTCGAGCAGATCGACGGAGACGTCGACGGCTCGCTCGATACGCTCGCCACGCAGGTGTCGGGAATCGACGGCGTCGCCCGTGTGGAGACGTCGACCGGCACCTACTCCGACGGTGAGCAGGTCGCGCCGCCGGGCGACACGGGAACCCGGTACGTCGATGGCGATGCCGGGTGGATGTCCGTCGTGCCCTCGATCCAGATGGCCTCGCCGGAGGGCGAACATCTCGTCTCCGAGATCCGTTCGATCGACTCGGAGGATGAGATTCTCGTGGGTGGTCAGACCGCCGAGCTCGTCGACACGAGGGCGTCGATCTCAGAGCGGCTGCCCCTCGCACTGGGGATCATCGCCGTCCTGACCGGCATCCTGCTGTTCCTCTTGTCGGGCAGCCTGCTCGTGCCGATCAAGGCCCTTGTGCTCAACCTGCTCAGCCTCACCGCCACGTTCGGTGCGATGGTGTGGATCTTCCAGGACGGACACCTCTCCGGGTTGCTCGACTTCACCGCAACGGGAGCTATCGACACCTCGACTCCGATCCTCATGTTCTGCATCGCCTTCGGGCTGTCGATGGACTATGAGGTCTTCCTGCTGTCTCGCATCAAGGAGGAGCACGACCGCACCGGCGACAACGACCACGCCGTCGCCCTCGGACTGGAGCGCACGGGCCGCATCGTCACGGCCGCCGCCCTGCTCCTGTCGGTGTCGTTCCTCGCCTTCGGTACCTCCGGTGTGAGCTTCATCAAGATGTTCGGCATCGGCCTGGCGATCGCCGTGCTGATGGACGCCTTCGTCATCCGTGGGTTCCTCGTCCCGGCGTTCATGAAGCTCGCCGGCGACGCGAACTGGTGGGCACCTGCTCCCCTCCGTCGCTTCCATGCCCGCTTCGGGATCGCTGAGGCGGAGGAGCACGACGTCCGATCCGAGCCCGTTGCGACAGAGCCGGACGATGTCGAGCGGGAGCTCGCCACCGAGGAGGCGGCGACCACCCGCGAGGTCGAACCGGTCTCCTGACCGCACGACCCCCGACCCAGCGGACCCCGGATCGCGCCCAGATCACCCCCCGATCTGGGCGCGATCCGCGTCACCCGCACCGCCCGCACCGCACCGATCTGGGACAGCAGCCTCCCACGGAGCGATCTGGGACGGCAGCCTCCCGGAACCCGACACCCAGACGTCCCAAACCGCGTGCAGAACGTGCCGCTCCCGGTCACGGCTGGCGTGATTGACTCGAATCGCAACTCGGCGCAAGGAGGGCGACGTGTTCCAGTCGGCATTTCCGATCATCACGACCGGCGATCTCGATCGTGCGCTCGGGTTCTACCGTGACCTCCTCGACGGACAGATGGTGTACAAGTTCCCATCGGAAGGGTCACGCGGACTTCGTCTCGCTCGACATCGGCTCGTCCCACCTCGGCATCGGACGAGACCCGACGATCGCCAGTGGCGACAACAGCCGTCAGCGCTTCTCCCTGTGGGTGTATGCCGACGACTGCGATGCAGCCATCGAACGCCTCCGATCCGGCGGCGTGACGATCGTCGAGGAGCCGGTCGACCAGCCGTGGGGCGAGCGAGTGGCTCGCGTGCTCGACCCCGACGGCAACTCGATCGTGATCGGGGCGGCAGCCGTCGACGCGCAGAGCGAGGAGTAGCTCACAGCCGTGCCCCGCGATTGGGTCGAGTGGCACCGCGCCTACGACGATCCGTCGAGCGATCTGTCGATGCGCTTGGCGGCAGTCATCCGCTTCATTCGCGCCGCGCTCGACGCCGCCCCTCCGGGTCCGATCCGCGTCCTGTCGCTGTGCGCCGGCGAGGCCCGCGACCTCGCTGCGTCGATGACCGGCCACCCCCGCGCCGCTGACGTGAACGGGCTCGCCGTCGAATTCGACGCCGACCTCACCGCCCGGGCGACATCCAACCTTGCCGCCACAGCGCCAGGGCTCAGCGTCCGTCGTGCCGACGCCGGCGACACGTCGACATTCCACGACGTCCTTCCCGTGGACCTCCTCCTGCTGTGCGGGATCTTCGGCAACGTCTCGGACGAGGACATCCACGCCACGCTCACAGCCATCCCGGCGATGTGCAGAACGAAGGCCACGGTGATCTGGACCCGCGGCCGCCGGGCGCCCGACATCACCCCGACGATGCGGACCTGGCTCGACACCGTCGGGTGCGAGCGCATCGGCTTCGACTCCCCGAGTCCAAGCGGCTACGCCGTCGGATGCGACCGCTTCGCCGGCGAGCCCCGACCCGACGATCTGCCTCAGCGACTCTTCCGCTTCCGCCCCGACCGCGCCTGAGCACGCATCACCCGTTACATGCCTTGACAGTTATATGCCTATTGAGGCATACTGAGCCCATGTTCGATGTCCTCGCCGAACCGCGCCGGCGGCAGATCCTCGATCTGCTGCGCACGGGCGAGCAACCCGTCGGTGACCTGGTCGGGGCACTCACGCTCAGCCAACCCGCCGTATCGAAGCACCTCCGCGTGCTCCGCGAGGCAGGGCTCGTCGACGTGCGCGTCGACGCCCAACGCCGCCTCTACCGGCTGCGTCCCGAGCCCCTCCGCGAGGTGGTGGAGTGGCTCGAGCCGTACCGCCTGCTGTGGGCCTCCCGTCTCGACGATCTGGAACGGCACCTGGACGAAATGCACGACGAAGAAGGAGAAGACGATGACTGACCGGATCGATGACAACCTCGGTGTGCTCGATCAATTCGACGGACGCTGGCGGCTGCGCTTCGAGCGGACGCTCGCTCATCCCCAGGAAAAGGTGTGGCGGGCAATCACCGATCCCGAGCACCTGCAGCGGTGGTTCCCCACCACCATCGACGGCGAGCGCAAAGCCGGCGCACCGCTCCGCTTCGAGTTCCCCTTCGACGGCGCGCCGGCGATGGAAGGCGAGATGCTCACCTTCGACCCGCCGTCCACGATGGAGCTCACCTGGGGTGACGAACTGCTGCGCATCGAGCTCACGCCTACCGAGGGCGGCACCGTCCTCCGCCTCAGCGACGTCTTCGACGAGGTCGGCAAGGCTGCTCGCGACGCCGGCGGGTGGCACAGCTGCCTCGACAATCTCACCTACGTCCTCAGCGGCGAGACCCCGCCGTTCGATCCCGACAAACGGTGGACGGAGGTCGAGCCCTACTATCTCGAGCGCTTCCCCGCCGAGGCACAGACGGTCGCTCCGCCCGACTGGCACCCCGAGGCCTGACCACGATTGCGACGTCGGGAACCGTTCGCCCGGAACGAACGTCCAACCTGCGACAATCGGTTTCGGTCGAGGGGAGACCAGGTGGCGCGCAACAGGCGACAGGTGGGATGGCTGACGGTGGCAGTTGCCGCCCTCGCGGTGACGGCGTGCGGGTCGGATCCGGACGATCGCGCCTCGAGCCCCACCACGGAACCGCTCGCCTCGCCGGCGCCCACCACGCCCGGCTCGACGGATCCGCCGCCGACATCCCCCGGCACCGAGCCACCCGGTGAACCGATCGTGGTCGCCTGCCCTGACGACACCCCAGGTGACGACGAGAGCCTGGTGACCTCCCAGGAGCTCGCCTTCGACGGGACGGTCGTGGCGACGCGGCCGGAGCGCAACCCCGATGCGCACTACCGCACCCAGTTCCTCGACGATGGACTCGAGGATCAGGGCGCACCCCCACCCGACGATGCCGACCTCACAGATCCCGATGCCGGCGCCATCTGGCCGTGGACGACGTTCGAGGTGAACGCCTGGTACACCGCCGACTGGGGTGCGGAGTTCACCCTCTGGACGGCGGGGCTCGACCTCGAACCTGGTGACCGGATGCTGATCGCCGGTGCCGCGTTCACCACGTCGGTGCCGGAGAACGTTGCGTACTCGGGGATGGCCACCGTGTGCGCCAGCGCCGAGCACTCCCCCGATCTCGCCGCAGAGTGGGACGACTGGTTCGGCGGTTCCGTCGAGCCGGGTGGCGACGACCCCGAAGGTGACCCAGATCCGACGGCGGTCGCCGAGATCGAAGCCGGCCGCCAGCTATGGAACGACGTGAAGCCGACCACGTACAGCGCCACGATCTACGCCTCCGACTCGATCCCCATGCCAGAATCGGACGGCGGGTGCCCATTCGACGGCTCCGTCCGGATCGTCGTCGTCGACGGCGTGTTGACCTCTGCCGTGAACGAGTTCCGCGGCTGCCGAATCGACGTGTCCACGACCGACGTGCCCACCATCGATCAGCTCTTCGACGAGGCGATCCGAGCTCAGGGCGCGACGACGGAGCACAGTTACACGTTGTCCCCCAAATGGGGGTTCCCGGTCGGTTACCACGGCTACGACCGCAGCGTCGAGATCAGCGGCGGTGTCAGCTGGTTCCGGCCCGCATCCACCACCACCGTCCTCCACGACGAGCTCGCCGACCAACTCCCTGATCTCCGCGCGAAGTGGGAGCAGGATGGCCCGGACGACTACACATTCGTGCTCGATCGCCTGTGCTTCTGTGGTGAGGTCGGCCCGTACCGGGTGTCGGTGAGGGACGGTGAGCCGGCCTCGATGACCGACGCCCAAGGCAAACAGATCAGTGCCCAGGAAGCCGAGTACCTACCAGAGAGCATCGACGAGCTGTTCGACATCCTCGAGCGCGACGCGGTCGAGAGCGACCTCGTCGTAGCCACGTTCGACGACGAGCTCGGCTATCCGCTCCACGTCTACGTCGACTCGATCAGCAACGCCGTCGACGACGAGGTGACCTACGTCGTGCGAAAGCTCACCCCCGGCTGACGGGTGTCGAGCCCTACCCTGGGTTCCATGTCGAGCAGCCCGAGGGAGCCGCGCGCCGGAGTGAGTCCGGTGATGATCGGTCGCGTCGGTGCCCTGGCGCGACTCGCTGCCCTCGTTGCGGGCGCTGAGGTCGGCTCCGGCGACGAGCCCGCCGTCGCCCTCGTTTCCGGTGAGGCCGGGATCGGCAAGACACGGCTCGTCAGCGAGCTCGTGCGGGGCGGTCCCGATGGCGAGGCGGAGCCGGCTCACGTCGTGCTGCTCGGGTCACGGCCAGGGAGCGAGAACCGGCCGCTCGACCTGTTCACGGCGCTCCACGACGAAGCGGCGGCCGATCACGAGGCCCCCAGCGAGCGCGCCGTGCTCGACCACATCGCCGCCCTCTGCGCCGACGGGCCGACCGTCGTGGTCGTCGACGACGTCCATTGGATCGACACCGACAGCGCCGCAGTCGTCGATGAGATGTCGCGCCGGCCGTGGAGCTCGCTCGTCCTCGTCGTCACGTACCGCTCCGGCGTGCTGCGCCGCGGCTCGCCGGGCGGTGAGCTCGTCGCCCGCCTCGAGCGGAGAGCGATCGAGCAGGTCCGGCTGGAACGCCTCGGGCGCAACGAAGTCGGCGCCCTGATCGAGGCGATCACCGCTGAACAACCGTCGTCGGCGCTCGTCGACGCCGTCGCCCATCGCAGCGACGGCAACCCGTTCGTCGTCGAGGAGCTCACGCGGGCGCTCCTCCGATCGCGCACGGACACCGCCGCCGACGCCGAGCTCGTGTCGTCCGTCGAGCTGCCCTGGTCACTCGGCGACGCCGTGCGCCAGCAGCTGTCCGGCCTCACCGACCACGAGCGACTGGCCGTGGAGGCGATGGCCATCCTCGACGACGCCGCATCCTTCGACACGATCGCCGCCGTCGCGGAGCTTGGTTCTGACGATCTGGTCAAGGCCCTGCGCGA
This sequence comes from uncultured Acidimicrobiia bacterium, assembly GCA_963830025.1. Classification (GTDB taxonomy): domain Bacteria; phylum Actinomycetota; class Acidimicrobiia; order Acidimicrobiales; family Ilumatobacteraceae; genus CAWHLC01. The sequence continues at coordinate 150,138 of CAWHLC010000010.1, read as the reverse complement.
GCTGGTCTCGACTGGTATCGCCGAAGAGGTCGGCGACGACACGTTCTCCCTCGCCCATGCGCTGATGGGCGATGCGATCTCCCAGCAACTCCTCGGCAGAGAGCGACGGCGCCTGCACGAGAACGCTCTCGACGCGCTGCGGCGCGAGTGCGAAGCGCGAGGCGACACGCCCGACGACGCTGCGCTCCTGCAACACGCCGTTGGCGCCGGCAGGTACGACGAGGTGCTCGCCCTCGCTCGATCGGGAGCTCGTTCCGCTCTCGACGGCGGCCGCGCGTTCCTCGCCCTACGCCTCGCCGCCCAAGGTCTCGACGAGGCACCGGACGACGCCGAGCTGCTTGGCGTGGCCACCGACGCAGCGTGGCGATTGGACTTCCTCGACGAGGCGGCGGAGACCGCCGAGCGCTGGGTGGGTGTCGCTGTCGGGCGCGACCGAGTCATTGCCCTGCAGCACGAGGGTCGGGTGGCCTACGAGCGCGCCGACCTCGACCGAGCCGAGGCGGCGATCGCCCGCCTCGTGAGCATCGCCGACCACGACGGCGAGGATCCGGGCGACCGAGCTGCTGCGGCGGCTTCGCTGTCCCAGCTCTACATGTTCAGTCACCGGAGCGAGGAGTCCATCCGCTGGGGTGCTCGCGCACAGGCCGAGGCGACTGAGCTCGGCGACGCCCTGACCGCGGCGCGGGGCCGAATGGAGCGGGCCATCGTGCTGACGTTCACGCCTGACGCGAGCGACGGCATGCTCGAGCTCCAGGCGGCGATCGCCGACGCCAGAGCGGTCGGCGACCCGATCATCACCGCTCGCGGCATCGGCAACCTGCTCAACGTCCTGCCGCCCCAGTCATCAGAGGCCCTACGGCTGATCGAGGAGCTGACGTCGCTCGCCCGCCGCGTCGGCTTCGACAAGATGGGCGTCGTGGCGTCGCGGCGGCGCAGCGACGCGGCGATCGCCCGAGGAGACCTGAGCGCCGCTCGCCATGCGCTGGCCGACCTGCGCTCGTCCTGGATGCAGGCGGGCTCCGACCGGTGGCGGGCGTTCACCGAAGCCATGATCGCCGCGGAAGAGGGTCGCCTCGGCGACGCCGAGCGTCTGCTCCGCCCACTCAGCGACCCGGAGACGTACGAGGCAGTCAATCCTCCCGTGAACGACGACCCGCAGTGGACCCCGCTCGTCTGGTTGATCGTGATGGCCTTTGCCGGCGACCGCGAGCGCGGTCAGCTCGTGTACGAGACGATCTCACGGGTGCGCAAGGAGTGGCCGTGGCAAGGCTCGGATCTGATCAACCTCGTCGAGTCGGCGCTCGCCGTAGGCGTCGCACCCGATCGAATCCGCCAGGACCTCACCACGGTCCCGTGGCTGAGCGAGCCGATCGGGATCAAGTTCGCCGAGCCGTTGATCGAGGGCCTGCTCGCGTTCGCCGAGGGCCGCGAGGCTGATGCAGTCGCGCTGCTCGGGCCGGGCCTCGACGCCGAGGACGAGCGCCTCCTGGCGACGACGCGCGCCGGTCTCCGAATGACTCTCGCCCGAGCATTGCTGGCCACCGGCGAGCGTGCCCGTGCCGAGGAGGTAGCGCGACAGATCGTCGATCACGACCTGGCTCGCTGGCCCGGCGTCAGGCGCGATCGGGCCGAGGAGCTGTTGCGTCGCCTGTCGACGACGCGTTCCCCGTCGGGAGCGACCACCGGGGACGGCACCGACGACGGCCCGGGCGGGATGCTCACACCCCGCGAGCGTGAGGTCGCCCTCCTCCTCTCCGAAGGGCTGAGCAACGGTGGTCTCGCCGAGCGGCTCTACATCTCACCGAAGACGGCCGCCGTCCACGTGTCGAACATCCTCGCCAAGCTCGGCCTGTCGAGCCGGGCGGAGATCGCTGCCTGGGCGGTACGCCACCTCGACGTATCACCACTCGCCAGCTGAACCGGTGCGATCGAGCATCTGAGCCGGGGCGACTCAGCCCTCGATTTCCGCAATCGCTACCCGCCGGCGCTCATCGAGTGATCGCTTGGCGGCGAGCCCGATCACGAGCGGGGCTCGCCCATCGAGTCCGCTCACCGGAGGCGGTTTGCCCTCCGACACGGCAGCGACGAACGCATCCCATTGCAGGACGTAGCTCTGCGTGTAACGGTCGAGGAAGAAGTAGGCGATCGGCGCCAGATGACCGCCGTCGGCATCGAAGCGCATCGCCGCGTTGGCCGGCGCGTTCTGGGAGCTGATCATGCCGCCCGACCCGAACGCCTCCACCCGCTGGTCGTACCCGTAGACCGCTTGGCGGCTGTTGTCGATCATCGTGAGGCAGCCGTCAGCGTGGGTGAGCAGGATGGCGGCCGTATCGATGTCGCCCGCCTCGCCGATCGCTGGGTCGACACGGGCGGCGCCGTGAGCGTCGACCTCCACGACCTCGCTGCCGCTGATGAAGCGGGCCATGTCGAAGTCGTGGATCGTCATGTCGAGGAACAGACCACCCGACGTAGCGATGTACGCGAGCGGTGGAGGCGCCGGGTCGCGGCTCGTGATGCGCACCAGATGGAGTTGGCCGAGGTCGCCCGCGGCGACGGCATCGCGCACGGCGCGGTGGGACGGGTCGAAGCGGCGGTTGAAGCCGACGTGCAGGGCGACACCAGCCTCGTTCGCCTCCTCGAGCGCTTCGTCGACGCGCTTCAGGTCGAGCGCGATCGGCTTCTCGCAGAAGATTGCCTTGCCGGCGCGAGTGGCACTGATCATCAGCTCGACGTGCGTATCGGTGTTGGTACAGATCGCCACGGCATCGACCTCGTCGGACGCGATGAGCTCCTCCGCCGACGACGCCGGGCGCACGCCGTGCAGGCGGGCGACAGCGTTCGCCGCCTCGGGAACCACGTCGAACACGCCGGCCAACTCGGCACCTTCGATGCGATGATCGATCAGGTCGGCGTGCATCCGCCCGATCCGACCGCATCCGAGTACGCCGATCCTCACACGCCTCTCCTTTGCTGCTGCTTGCCCTCCTCGAGCGCCGCCCGTGCGTCGCGGATCTGCTGCCGGTCGCTGGTCTCGGGCACACCGACCTCCCAGAACGCGCCGCCTTCCGTCCAGGAATGCGGGTCGGTGTGGATGACGATCACCGTGGTCCGGTCTGCGTGGCGCGCCCGCTGGAAGGCGTGCTCGAGCTCGACGAGCGTCACCACCCGCTCGGCGTTGCACCCCATCGAGGCGGCGTGGGCGCTGAAGTCGACGGGCACCAGGTCGCCGGTGATCCGCGAGTCGGCAAGCAGGTTGTTGAACGACTCGCCGCCCTGGTTCACCTGCAGCCGATCGATGACGGCGAAACCACCGTTGTCGCACACGACGACGATCATCTTGTGACCTGACAGCACGGAGCTGTAGAGGTCGCTGTTCATCATCAGGTATGAGCCGTCGCCGGCGAACACGACCGTGTGCCCGTCGGGCGCCAATGACGTGCGTGCCATCGCCGCGCCCCAGCCACCGCTGATCTCATAGCCCATGCACGAGAAGCCGTACTCGCAGTCGAACGTGGCCGGCGCGAGCGACCGCCAGCCGTTGTTCAGCTCGCCGGGGAACCCGCCCGATGCCGTGAGCGCATAGTCGTCGGGGGTCGCCAGCCGTGCCACCGCGCCCACCACCTGGGCGTACGTGGGCAGACCGCTGGCACCGACGGCAGCGTGGTCGGCGAGGCCGTCGATGTACTCCCAGTAGCGAGCGACCTCGCCCGCCACCCTGCTCGTCCACGCCGATGGCGCGGTCCAGTCACCGAGTGCCTCGTCGAGCTCGCCCAACGTCTCCCGCGCGTCTCCCACGACCGGCAGAGCGAGGTGCTTACCGGCGTCGAACCGGGCCGCATTGACGCCGATCAGCTGGACGTCGTCACGCTGGAACACCGTCCATGAACCCGTTGTGAAGTCCTGCAGGCGGGTGCCCACGGCGAGCACGACATCGGCGTCCGCTGCCAATCGGTTGGCCGACTCGCAGCCCACGACACCGACGGGTCCGGCGAAGCACGGGTGATCGTGCACGAGCGACGATTTGCCGGCGACGGTCTCGACGACCGGGATGCCGTGGCGTTCGGCGAACGACGCCAGCTCTGCCTCCGCCAGCGAGTAGTGGACGCCACCACCGGCGACGATCAACGGGTTGGACGCACCACGCAGCGCCTCGACGGCGGCGGCCACCTGACCGACATCGGGCCGCGGGCGGGGCACCTCGTGCAGCGTCGTCTCGAAGAACCGAGCCGGGAAGTCGAACGCTTCCGCCTGCACGTCCTGAGGTAGGCCGAGGAACGCCGGACCACAATCGGCCGGGTCGAGCAGCGTTGCGATCGCCTGCGGCAGCGACTGGATCACCTGTTCCGGCGCAGTGATCCGGTCCCAGTAGCGCACGACCGGGCGGAACGCGTCGTTGGCTGTCGTCGATGGCGAGCCGAAGTGCTCGACCTGCTGCAGCACCGGATCTGGCAGCCGACTCTGAAACGTGTCGCCCGACAGCAACAGCACGGGGAGCCGGTTGGCCATGGCTACCCCGGCCGCCGTCACCATGTTCAGCGCGCCGGGACCGATCGACGACGTGGCGACCATGAACTGCCTGCGCCGCATCACCTTGGCGTAGGCAACAGCGGCGAGCGCCATCCCCTGCTCGTTCTGGCCGCGCCATGTCGGGAGCTCGTCGCCGGCGGCGTGCAGTGCTGGACCGAGACAAGTGACGTTGCCGTGGCCGAAGATGGCGAACACGCCCGGCACCAGCGGTTCTTCGCTTCCGTCGATCGTGGTGCGCTGGGCGATGAGATAGCGAACGATCGCCTCGGCAGTGGTCAGCCTGATCGTCTTCATGCCGCGCCCCCATGCCTATTCCCCGCCGCGAGGTCGCGACGTACCGGCTCCCACGTCGGCGACTGTTCCCACGGTCGCAGCAGAGCGCGTCCTGCACGGACACGTAACGCACTGCCGCCTCGAATCCCGGCTCGAACGGGCGCTCCTCGGCAACGGCGTCGAGGAAGTTGCGATCCTCGATGGTGATCAGGTCCTCGAAACCGATCCCCAGCGCCCGGCCGGGAACGAACGCGGCGTGGTCGGGGAAGCGGTCACCACCGTATGACCGTGCGATACCCGCTGTCGGGCTCGTCGGTCGGCAGGTAGACCTGCATCTCGTTCATCCGCTCGAGATCCCACTTCAACGAGCCGCGCGCACCGTACACCTCGAAGGCGTGACTGACCCTCCGGGCCGACGAGCGAACGAGCCGACTCGAACATGCCGACGGCGCCGCTCTCGAAGCTGCACGATCGCGCCGAACCAGTCCTCGTTGGTGACCTCGCCGGCCGGATCGTCGGAGCGCCGCGGTCGTAGTGTGTGCCCTCGCCGGGCTTCGGCAGCGGCCGCTGGCGGATGAACGTCTCGCCGAGTCCGACGACCTCGATGATCGGGCCGACGAGGTGGAGGGCGAGGTCGACCGCGTGGCTGAGTAGGTCGGTGCTCACGCCGTGACCTGCCTGGTCGACGAGGAACCGCCACGACAGCAGCCCCAGCGGGTCGTTGCCGTAACACGACAGGAACCGGCCGTTGTAGTTCGTGATCGGACCCAACGCCCCGCTCGTCGATGAGCTGCCTTGGCGTGCTGCACGAGCGGCGCCCAGCGGTAGTTGTAGCCGACGCCGGTCACGACGTGGCGAGCCGCCCGCTCGGCTTCCACGGTTTGCGCCGGCGTGCCGCCGACCGGCTTCTCGCAGAACACCGCCTTCCCGGCGGCCGCCGCGGCGGCGACGATCTCGACGTGGAGCATGTTCGGCGCGGTGATCACGACGACCGCGTCGACGTCCGGGTGCTCGACCAGCCTGCGCCAGTCGTCGGTGGCCGTCGGCGAACCCGAACCCGCTCGCCGCCTGCTCCCGCCGCGGCCACGTTGTCGGCGCACATCACGAGCGCCGGTTCGGCGAGCCGATCGGGGAACAACGACGGGATCCGCCGGTACGACCGGCTGTGGGCCTGGCCCATCCAGCCGAACCCGACAACGCCAATCCCCACGCGATCCGCCGAGTGGTGATGCTCATCCCAGCGACGTCCCCGCCACGACCCGCGGCGGGCGACGTCATCGGACACCGGGGATCGAGTGCCATGCCCTCCCACGACTCGCGCACCCAGTGGTGGGTGGGGTCGTCGCAGAACGCCATCGACCGCTCGCCGCCGGGGCCGGCGAGCACGTTGAGGTAGTACATCGGATACCCCGGCGCTGCGACGCACGGGCCGTGATAGCCGCGGGGGATGAGGAACACGTCACCGTCGGCGACGCGCGACGTTGACGTCGACCTCACCGTCGGGTGTGTACGTCCGGTGCAGGCCGAAGCCGTCCGACGCATACCCGTGCGCGCCGCTCCGACCGATTCGGAAGTAGTAGATCTCCTCGTTGTTCACCGGGCACTCGGGGCTGTCGTCGTGACGATGGGGTGGATAGCTCGACCAGTTCCCGTCGGGCGTGAGCAGCTCGACGCACATCAGCTTGTCCGCGCCGTCGAACTGCTCGGGTGACATGAAGTTGTTCACCTGCCGCGTCGCCGGACCGGCGCCCCGGATCTCCACCGCGACGTCGCTCGGCCGGCGCGTAGTACGGGTCGTGGCGGTTCGTCGCCACCGCCGATGGCAACGCCACCTCGGCGGCTCCGTCGCTCGGCAGTCAGGCGCACCTCGGCATCGACCGGCAGGTACGCCCAGTCGGTGACACGGGCGAACACCGACGCACGGCCGATGAGCTCGAATGACCGTGCTCGACCTCGACGCGCACGCCCACCCGATAGCGGCAGCACCGCCATCTCCGTGACCCCGGTCGTCAACTCGATCGAGGAACCCGCCGCGAGCGTCTGCACCTGCAGACCGCTGAACGACCACCCGGCGGCCTTCGGGCGTGACGTCCACTGTCGATCACCGTCGTCGCCGCCGGTGGAGCCGGCGGGACAGGTGCCACAGATGCGCCGGAGTCGTCACGCTCCACGCTCCGCAGCGGTCACGAGGTCGGCGGCTCGGCCGACGGCGCCGGCGACGTCGCCATCGGGCGGATAGAGCAACGCCCGTCCGACGACGAGACCACGCACGGTCGGCTCGGCGAGCGCCCGCTCCCACGAAGCGAACGTCGCCGCCGGGTCGGGCCCAGGAGCGCCGCCGAGCAGCAGCAACGGCTGCGTGGTCATCGCCGCCACGGCGGCGATGTCGGCGGTGGCCTGGATCTTCAGCCACGTGTATGCCGACGTGCCCGCGAGCGCGGCACAGACGCCGACGGCCTTGAGCAGCTGCTCGGGATCGTCGTCCCACACCGCCGCTCCGGCATCGTTCTTGGTGTACGGGAATCGGCTCGACCATCGCCATCATCTGGTGGTCGCTCAACTCCTGCACCGCACGCGAGCAAGCGTGCAGCGTCGGCGACCGTGCCCGGATCGCGGCCGTCGATGCGAAGCAGCATCTTCCCCGCGTCGAGGTTGGCAGCTACCAGATGCTCGGCGTCGTAGGCAGTGAACCGGTCGTCGAGCTCCCACGTCGCACCGGCGAGCCCGCCGCGGTTCATCGTGCCGACGGCGACGCGGTCGTGCAGCGCGCCGAGCAGGACGAGGTCCTCCATGATGTCCGCACTCGCCAGCACGCCGTCGACCCGCGGGTTGTCCAGCGCGGTGAGCAGCCGGTCGAGCATCGACCCGGCGATCGGCCATCGCCCGCCGATCGTCGCCGAGGCCGACCATGCCCGCGGGCGGTGTGGTCGGCGGCGACGATGAACATCACGCCGCCGCGGGTGAGCGTCTCGCGGCGCGGCCGGGCGGCCAGCGCCTTGGCGATCGCTGCCGGCTCGTGCACTCGCACGTCGGTGAGCCGCCGCGACGTCGGCGTCGCTGAGGACCATCAGGACCGCTCCAGCAGCTCACCGATCTCGGCGTCGGTGGGCATCGCGTCGGCGCACATCAGCCGGCGAGGCGACGATCGCTCCCGCCGCGTTGGCGTATGTCGACGATCGCTTCCGGATCCCAGCCGGACAGCAGAGCCGTGGCACGAGCGCGCCACCGAACGCGTCGCCGGCCCCGAGACCGCACACGACCTCCACCGGCTTCGGGGGCACCACGGCCGTGCCCGTCCGCAGTCGCGACGAGCACGCCTTCGCCGCCCATCTTCACGATCGCCAGCTCGATCCGCGGTCGAGCAGCCGGCGGGCCGCCTCCTGCGGATCATCGGTACCGACAGCGACGTCGCACTCGGTGCGATTGCCCACCGCCACCGTGGCCGAGTCGAGCGGCGCCGCCGATCACCTGGCCGCCTCGTCAGCCGAGGACCAGAACGCGGCCCGGTAGTCGAGGTCGAGCACGGTGTGCCGCGCCCGCGCTCGCGTGGCGAGCATGCCCGGATCGTGCTCCGCGCCGGCTCCCACGCCATCGCCGAGCCGGCGACCCAGAACACGGCGACGTCACGGACCACGTCGTCGTCGACCTCGCCGGCGGTGAGGTGCATGTCGGGAGCAGCGGGGTTGCGGTAGAAGAGAAGCGTCGGGTCGTCGGGCGGTGTGAGCGCAGCGAACGCGAGTGGCGTGCGCCAGCACGCGGTCGCGTCCGACATACGACGTCTCGACCCCGAGCTCGGTCGAGCTTGGCCACGACGTAGTCGCCGAACGGGTCGGCGCCGACCCGCGTGTACACAGCCGCTCGATGCCCGAGCCGGGCGGCGGCGACCGCCACGTTGGTGGGGCTGCCGCCGATCGACTTGACGAACCTCTGGTCGTCGCTGAACCCGGCGCCCGCTGCGTCGGCGTAGAGGTCGACCGACACCCGGCCGACCGTCAGCACTTCCGGTGCGGTCATTCGCCTGCGATGACCTCCTCCGGCCGGACCACTGACTCGATCTCGTGGGCCAGTGCCTCGAGCTCGGCGCCGCCGGCCATCATCTGCACCAGTTCATCGCGAGAGATGTCCGCCTTGGCGAAGTTGCCGAGGCTCTGGCCTCGCTTGAGGATCAGGAACCGGTCGCCGACCGGGTAGGCGTGGTGGGGGTTGTGGGTGATGAAGATCACGCCGAGGCCACGGTCGCGGGCGGCGACGATGTACTTCAGCACGACGCCGGACTGCTTCACGCCGAGCGCGGCCGTGGGCTCGTCGAGGATCAGCACCTTGGCGCCGAAGTAGACGGCGCGGGCGATGGCGACGCATTGCCGCTCGCCGCCGGAAAGCGTGCCGACGGGCTGTTCGGGATCCCGCACGTCGATGCCCATCTTCCTCATCTCTTCGACGGCCGTGCGCTTGGCGAAATTCGACGTCGAGTCTTCGGGCCGGGCCCCATCCGTTCGTCGGTTCGGAACCGAGCCAGAAGTTGCGCCAGATCGACATCAACGGTGCCATGGCCAAGTCCTGGTAGACGGTGGCGATGCCGGCCGCCTTGGCCTGGCGGGGCGACTGAAGTGGACTTCCTTGCCTTCGAGGAAGAAGCTGGCCCTGGTCGTGCTTGTGCACGCCGGCCAGGATCTTGATGAACGTCGACTTGCCGGCACCGTTGTCGCCGAGCACGCATGTCACCTCGCCGGCGTTGACGCTGGTGGTGATGTTGTGCAGGGCGATGATGTTCCCGAAGAACTTCGACAACTGCTGGATTTCGAGCAGGTTGGCACGGTGCCTCGGACCCATTCGTCGTGCCCGTCGTGCTGCGATATCTCATTCACTCTCCTGCCGGGGCGGTGGCGGCGCCGTGCGGCACCGTGCTCGCGGTGTCTCGGGAACCTTGACAGTGGGCCTCGTAGCCGTTCGAGCCCAGCGGCGGATCCACTCGTTGGAGAACGCGGCGAGAGCAGGATGACGCCCAGGAACAGGAAGTAGAGGTTGCTGTCCCAGCCGGCGAGGGGGATGCCCTGTTGGGTCATTCCGAGGATCAGGCATCCGAGCCCGGCGCCGATCAACGAGCCGAAGCCACCGGTGAGCAGGCAGCCGCCGAGCACGGCGGCGATGATGAAGTAGAACTCCTGGCCGACGCCCTCGATGACGTTCGATCGGTTGGTCTGGAACAGCGACGACCATGCCGTGCACCCAGCCGCAGGCGGCGACGGTCATGAACAGGCCGACCTTCGTGGCACTGGCCGGCACGCCGGTCATCCGCGCCGCCTCCTTGTTACCGCCGACGGCGAACACCCAGTTGCCCACCCGGGTGCGCATCAAGCACCCAGGCACCGACGATCACCATCCCGATGAACCAGAGGATCGGCCCGGAATCCGACTTGACCGATGTGGAACATGTCGCTGGCGAACATCTTGTGGGCGAAGTCGTAGCCCGGCTCCTGGTCGATGCCCGTGACGTTCGTCTGGTTGGTGACCTTGCTGGGTGAGCCACAGATTGAAGCCGCTGAGGGTGAAGAACGTCCCGAGCGTGACGATGAAGCTGGGCAGACCCGACTTGACGACCATGAACCCGTTCAGGAACCCGATCGAAAGAGCGATGAGGAGCGAGAGTCCCATCGCCGGCCACACGTTGAGCCCGGTATGGACGGCGAACAGCCCGGCGAACATACCTGTCGTCCCGGTCATCACGCCGGCGGAGAAGTCGAACTCACCACCGATCATCAGCAGCGCAATGGCGATGGCAGTGAGCCCGAAGTTCGCCGAGGCGGCGAGATAGTTGGCGGTGCCCGCCCAGCTGAGCCACGTGTCGCCGCCCTGCCAGGCGAACAACAGCCACACGACCAGCGCTCCGGCAAGCGCCCCGAACTCGGGCCGAACGAGCAGTCGCTTCCACGGCGAGAGCCGCGCCATGCGCTCATCAGTGGTATGGACGACGTCGGCCGCCGTGGCCGTGGTTGCGGTCATCGTTCCGCTCCGATCAGTGGACATCGCATTGTGTTGACCCCCAACTGTGTCGTCTCGACCGGCAGGCACCGGCCGGGTGGTGGGGGCCTGAGGCCCCCACCACCGTTGCTGTTGCTTCTGCTGCTGTTACCGCGTTCCTGCAGCGGTGAGCTCCTTCACCTGCTCGGCGTTGTCTTGCGTGACATACCCGGGCCCGGTGAGTACCGGTTGGCCGCCACCGACGGTGTTCAGGTTCTGCTTGTTCAGCGTGAGGAACACGATCGGCAGGTAGCCCTGCAGGTACTGCTGCTGATCGACAGCGAACACCATGTCTCCTGCGGAGATGGCGTCGATCACCTCGGGACTGAGGTCGAACGTCGCCAGTTTGATGGCGTCGAGCTTGTTGAGCTCCTTGACCGCCGCGAGGGCGGGGCCTGCGCCCGTCGGCCCGAGGGCCAGAACGCCGTTGACATCGGGGCTCGACTGCAACGTCGAGGAGATGGTGCTCTGCGCGGCCGCAGCGTCGTTGAGGTCGACCTGGACCACTTCGAGCGTTCCACCGGCGGCTTCGATCGACTCCTTGGCGCCTGCGCACCGTGCGTCGAGGGCAGCGTTACCGACCTCCTGGTTGATGCAGATCACATTCGTGGCGCCCGCCTCGGCGAGCTTTTGACCCGCACCCTGACCGGCGATCGTCTCGTCCTGGCCGACGTGGGTGATGGCGCCGATGTCGGCGAGGTGATCCGAACCCGAGTTGGCAGAGATGATCGGGATGCCGGCCTCGGTGGCCTTCGCCAGCGAGTCCTTCGAGCGCGTCATAGTCGGGCACCGACACCACGAGGCCGTCGGGCCCCTTCGCCACGGCGGCATCGATGAGCTGTGCCATCTCCACCATGTCGAACGTTGCCGGAGCGCTGTAGTTGACGGACACGCCCATCTTCGCCGCGGCGTCGTCGACGCCCTTCTTGAAGACCGACCAGAACGGATCGGATGCCTGACCGTGCGTGACGACCTCGATGGAGACGTCGCCGCCTTGCGAGAGGTCGACCGTGTCTCCGCTCGTCCCACCACTCGTTCCACCGCTCGTACCTGCGGTCGTGCCACCGGTACCGCCGGCCGTAGTGTCTCCGCCACCGCCGTCGTCATCGTCTCCACATGCAGCGAGCATGAGAGCACCGACGGCGATCATCGCGCCGGCAAACCGGAGCTTTCTCTTCATGGGATCCCCCTTGTTACTTGCGGCGAACATGCCGCTTTTCGAACGAGTCGTTCAGCCGGCACGCTGGCCGGCCAACACTCCCCGTAGATAGTCGATGCTCTGGCGAACATCGGAGATCGGTCCTTCTCCCGGCTGCGGTGATGCGTCCCCGAGGTCGGTGTCCTGTTCGAGCACATACCACCCGTGGTACCGATCGCGCTCGAGTAGCTCGACCGTAGCTGCGATCGGAGCATCGCCTTGACCGAGCGGACCGAAGAGACCGGCGCGGACGGCATCGATCAAGGAGAGCTCGTCGCCAGCGACCCGTCGGGCGAGATCTCCGCTGACGTCCTTCAGGTGCACGTGCCCGACACGTCCCGCCGCATCGGATGCGAACTCGGCCGGGTCGTACCCGCCGATGACGAGGTGTCCGGTGTCGAGGCACCACAGCACATCGGAGCGATCGAGCACACGACGCACCTCGTCGCGCATCTGCACGAGGGTGCCCGCGTGGGGGTGGAGCACATGGGTCAGATTGAGATCTCCACACAGCTCGTCGAGGTCGGCGAGCATCCCGATGAGGTGATCCCATTGCGGGTCGGACAAGGCGATTCGCGACCCCCAGTCGTTGTCGACGACCGCCGTGGAGACGAACATCGTGCCCCCGGCGGCGGCGAACAGCGTCGCCGTCTCTGCCGCGGAACGGAGTGTCGCCTCGCGCTGGTCCGCGTCGTGGAGAACGAGCGGCACGAACCCGCCGATGAGACGGACACCATGACGATCGAGGATCTCGGTCAACGACTCGGCGTCGTGTGGCAGGAACCCCGGCGCGCCCAATTCGGTGGCACGGATGCCGAGCGACACCATCTCCGCCAGGACCCGATCCGCCGGCAGCATCGTGCCCCAACCGGGAACCTCACAGACACCCCACGAGATAGGCCCGCCACCGATGCGCTCGTCGAGCGCTGCCGTGCCGTGACGCCTGGCGTGCTCGTCCCCCTCGTTGGAGCGCTCCATAACGGTCTCATCGTGCACCGCGCAAGGAAGTGGTGTCAAGCTGCTAGCAGGAATTTTGGAGCGCTCTATTGTCCTCGACAGGGGCGCAGTGCTTCACTGACCTGTGGTGACCCATACGACGATGGAGGATGTCGCCCGGCGGGCTGGCGTGTCCCGTTCGCTCGTATCGCTGGTGATGCGCAACAGCCCGCAGGTGAGCGCCGAACGTCGCGATCGTGTGCTCACCGCCGCCGCCGAGCTGGGTTACTCGCCCAACGCCATGGCGCGGGGACTTGCCAGCCGCCGATCCGGCGTTGTCGCGGTACTCATCAACGACCTCCACAACCCGTTCTTCGCCGAGGCGTTCGACGGTCTCGCCAGCGAGGCTGACGATCGTGGCTACCGGTTGCTGCTCGGAGCCGGCAGCAGCGTGCAACGCACCGAACAGTCCGCCCTCGAGGGGTTTCTCGAGTACCGGCCGGACGGGATCGTGCTGCTCAGTCCCCGACTGCCGGCGGGTGCCATCGCCGCGGTGGCCGAGCGTGTGCCGCTCGTCGTGCTGGGTCGGTCGTTACGGGCGGCGCATGTCGACTGCGTCATGACCGACGAGCGGCAAGGCGCCAAGCTCGCCGTCGACCATCTGGCCGGGCTCGGTCACCGCCGCATCGTCCACATCGACGGGGGGCGAGGTGCGGGCGCCTCCGCACGCCGGCAGGGGTACCGATCGGCGATGACGAAGGCGGGGCTCGACGACTACATCGAAGTGATTCCCGGCGATTTCACCGAACGCGCCGGATCCAGCGCCGGTGGCCTACTCGCTCGCCGCAAGCGCATGCCCACGGCAGTCTTCGCCGCCAACGACCTGAGCGCCGTCGGTGCGATCGAGGCGCTCGAGCGCGCCGGCCACGCGGTTCCCGGCGACATCTCGGTGATGGGGTACGACAACATCTTCTTCGCCCGCCTCGGCCACGTCTCGCTCAGCACCGTCGACCAGCCCCGCGAAGAGATGGGGCGGATCGCACTCGGCCTCCTCGCCAACCGGATCGACGGCAGCGGAGGCCCGGGGCACCTCGTTCTCACCGAGCCCCATCTCGTCGAGCGCAGCACGACGGCGCCACCGAGGCGCCGTTGACGGCTCGCTGGGCGGCGGGCGTCGCAGCCGTCATCATCCTCGCTTCAGGTGGATGTGGCGACGATGGCGCTCACCCGCGTCCTCGCACGGTGGAGGTTCGTGCCGGCGGCTGCTCACTCGTCGACGAGTTGGCTGTCGGGTCGGTTGTCGGCGAGGGTCTCGTGCTGACGGTCGCCCACGTGCTTCGCGGTGCATCGTCGGTGCGGGTCGACGGTCGTCGTGGCGACGTAGTCGCCCTCGACCACCGCATCGATGCCGCTCTGATCGCCGCTGATCTCGACGCAGCACCCGCCGAGTTCGCCGATTCGCCTCAGCCGGGGGCGGCCGACCTTCCCGACGGGCCCGTTCGAGTGACCCGGGTCGTCGACGCCAACGTCGACGAGCCTCGCGACGACACCACGTACCAACGCCACGCGCTGGTGCTCGATGGGGACGTCGTCAAAGGCGAGAGCGGCTCGCCGGTCGTCGCCCCGGACGGCTCGATGCTCGGAATGGTCTTCGCCACCTCCACCGGCCAGGAACACGTCGCCTACGCCGTGTCGTCCACCGAGCTCGCCCCGTTCGTCGCCACAGCCGGCACCGAGACCGTGGACACCGGCGACTGCTGACGAAGGCGAGACCGCTCGCCCGCTGCAGAGCTCCCGGACGACTCGCTAGTTTCGATGCGATGGCGGCCCGCTCCCGACGGCGACCCATCGTGTGGATCGCCGCTGCGATGGCGTCCGGGCTCATGCTGCTCCACCCGTCCGGCTGGACTACGGCCGTTGACGAGATGGATTACGCGTACCCGGTGCCGGGAGGCGCGCACAGCCGGTCTCACCTCGGCTACCCCGCCACCGACATCTTCAAGTCGTGTTGGGCGATGGTCGTCGCACCCGCCGACGGCCGCATCGTGCATCTGCGCCGCATCGACTACTGGAAATCGCGAGTGGACAATCCGGCGACCCGCGGTGGCATTTCACTTGCCATCGTCGACGAGCAGGGAGTCCGCCACTACCTCGCCCACTTCGCCCGGATCCGGGGCGACCTCGTCAAGGGCGATGGTGTCGCTGCGGGACAACGTCTCGGCCGCATGGGCCGTACCGGTCGCGCCGGAGCATGCCACACGCACTACGGACTCAGCCCGACCTGCCCGAACCTCGAGTGGTGGGTGCGCCGGGGAGTGATCTGGCCACAACGGTTCCTGCCCGACTGGCGCAGCGGGATCATGACCAGCCCCCATCGGGCGATCCGCAAGTGGCTCGACGCCCATCCCGATGCGTGCCACGATCCGGACAACATCGGCGCCACCGCCGACATCGCGAGCGACTGACGGCCCGCGCCCCACCGCGCCGGCACGCGGCGCACGACAGTCGCGCGCCACGCGACGCACGCCGGCCGCCACACGCAACAGTCGCGGTTCAGGCTCCGAGTTGGTCGAGGGCGCGACGGATCTTCGCTGCGCTGGGGCCGCCCTTGACGCCGAGCGGCTGGGCGAAGACGCTGATCCGCAGCTCTTCGAGCCGCCAGCCGAGGTCGACCACGTCGGCTCCGAACGGTCCGCTGCCGGAGCGGTTGACGAACGCCGCGTAGCGCCGCTCGAGTGGCACGACGTCCTCCATCCGGCGTGCGTCGCGCGCCACCTCTCCGGCGAGCCGGTCGAGGCGGTACTCGATGCCCCGCACGTACCGGTTGACGTCCGGCAGACGACGCGTTCCGGCCGTCACGACGAAACCTCGCCGCACCAGCCGCGACAGGTGGGCGGTGGCATCGGCGATGGAGGGGCGCATCGAGTCGGCCCGCATCGATGCGAGTCGGTTTCGGATCGCGGCGGCGGCGACGAGGGTGTCGGACGCAGACCCGACAGCATCGACGGCAATCGCTGCGGCGCGGTCGCGCACCTCCCGCCGGAGTGAGTCGAAGGCCGCCTCGTCCCATGGCAGCTCGTGATCCGACACGACGCGGTCGACGGCTGCGGTGATGCAGTCGTCCACCAGCTCCTCCGGCGAGATCCCTGCGCTGGCCAGCGCCAGGCGGGCGTTGTTGTCGAGACCTCGCTGTAGAGCACGTGGCGACGGGCCCGCCGTGAGCAGCAGCAACCGGCGGACGCCGGCCCTCATTGCCCGCTGTTGCAGTTCGGGATCGGTGAGCACGCGAAGTGAGACGCTCGCGCCGTCGTCGACGAGGGCGGGATATGCCCTCGCCACGTGCCGGCCCTGGATCACATCCACGACCCGCGGTACCTCACCCAGGTCCCATGCGACGATGCCCTTCCGCTCGCGAACCGGGGCATCAGCAGCGATCGCGGCGCGGGTTGTGCTGGCCAGACGGGAGCTGATCTCGTCGAGATCGGAGCCGGCGTCGTGCACCGTCCCGGCCGAGTCGGTGACGACGAAGTTCATCCGCAAGTACTCGGGAATCCGTGTCTCGTCGAAGTCGGTCGGTCGCACGCGCACACCGGACACATCGGTGAGAGCGGTCGCGAGTGCGTCGACCAGTCGGCCGCGACGGCGAACCCAGTCGTTCGTACGCGGCGCGGATCGTCTCCGCAGCGGGGATCAGCTGGCGACGAATCGATTTCGGCAGCGTGCGAACGAGGTCGGCAACCAGCTCCTCACGGTTGCCCGGCACCTGCCAGTCGAACCCGTCGTCGGTCACCTGATTGAGTGCTGTCAGCGGGACGTGAACACTCACGCCGTCGAGAGGACCGCCGGGGTCGAACCGATAGGTGAGCGGCAGCACCAACTGGCCGTGCTGCCACCGGTCGGGGTAGCCGTCGAGGTCGATGTCCGTCGCAGCCCTCAGCGCCTTCTCGTCGAGGTCGAGTAGGTGCGGATCGCTCGATGCCACGTCCTTCCACCATCGAGCGAAGTGACGGCTCGACACGATGTCATCGGCGACACGGCTGTCGTAGAACTCGCCGAGCGCGTTCTCGTCGACGAGATCGACTCGTCTCGCCCGCGCCTCCATCGAGGACAACCGATCGACGAATCGCCGGTTGTGCTCGACGAAGGGGTACTCGCCCTTCCAGTCGCCCTCGACGAGCGTGTGGCGAATGAACATTTCGCGTGCCGCCGCCCGATCGACTCGGTCGTAGCCGACGGTTCGCCCGCTGACAACGGGCAGGCCGTACAGCGTGACCGTCTCCGACACCAAAGCCCTCCCCTGGTCGCCGTCCCACCGCGGCTCGCCGTACGAGCGCTTGACGAGGTGCTCCCCGGCCCGCTCGGCCCACTCGGGCTTCACCGTCGCCACCCGCCGCGCCCACAGCCGGTTCGTCTCGACGAGCTCAGCCGCCATCACCCACCGTGGCCGGCGGCTGGCGAGCGTCGAGCCCGAGGCGATCACGAAGCGTGAACCGCGTGCGCCGCGGTACTCGCGTCCGTCGTGATCGCGCATCCCGATGTGAGAGAGAAGGCCGGCCAGCACGGCCTGGTGAACGTGATCTGGATGCGCCTCGTCGGTTCCCGGTCGGAGCCCGATCGCGCCCGCGGCCTGGCGAAGTTGGCTGAACAGGTCCTGCCACTCCCGCACCCGGAGGTAGTTCAGGTACTCGTTGCGACAGAGCTTGCGGAACTGGTTCGTCGACAGCTGCCGCTGCTGCTCACGCAGGTACTTCCACAGGGCCACGATGGAGAGCAGGTCGGATCCGTCGACGTCGAACCTGCGGTGCGACTCGTCGGCCGCCTGCCGCTGCTCTTGTGGTCGCTCCCGCGGATCCTGGATCGAGAGCGCCGCGGCGATCACCATGACGTCGCGGACGCAACCGTGCCGCTCGGCGGCGAGCACCATCCTGCCCGAACCGCGGGTCGACCGGCAGCCTGGCCAGCCGCTTCCCGATCGATGTCAGCCGGCGGCGCGCCGTCGCGGGACTCCTCCTCGATCGCATGCAGCTCCTCCAGGAGCAGGTAGCCGTCGCGGATCGCCGCAGAGTCGGGTGGCTCGACGAACGGGAATGCGCTGACGTCGCCGAGCCCAATGGCCGTCATCTGGAGGATCACCGCGGCGAGGTTGGTGCGCAAGATCTCCGGCTCGGTGAACTCGGGGCGGGCGTCGTAGTCGTCCTCGCTGTAGAGGCGGATGCAGACGCCCGGCGCCACTCGACCGCACCGCCCCGCTCGCTGATCGGCCGCCGCCTGCGAGATCGGCTCGATCGGGAGGCGCTGCACCTTCAGCCGCCGGCTGTACCGGGAGATCCGCGCAGAGCCGGCGTCGACGACGTAGCGAACACCGGGGACGGTCAGTGACGTCTCGGCGACGTTCGTGCTGAGCACGATCCGCCTGCCCGCGTGGGCCTGGAAGATGCGGTGCTGCTCGCCGGACGACAGGCGGGCGTAGAGCGGGAGCACCTCGGTGTTGCGCAGTTGCGACCGGCGCAACGCATCGGCGGTGTCGTGGATCTCGCGCTCGCCGCTGAGGAACACCAACACGTCACCGCCGCCCTCCCGCCCGAGCTCATCCACGGCGTCGGCGATCGCCTGGACCTGATCGCGCTCATCGGCCGGGTCGTCACCGAACGGTCGGTAGCGAACCTCCACCGGGTAGGTGCGACCCGTCACCTCGACCACGGGCGCCTCGACGCCGTCATCGGCGAAGTGCCGGGCAAATCGTTCCGTGTCGATCGTGGCCGACGTGACGATCACCTTGAGGTCCGGTCGCTGCGGCAGCAGCCGCTTGAGGTAGCCGAGGATGAAATCGATGTTGAGGCTTCGCTCGTGCGCCTCGTCGATGATCAGCGTGTCGTAGCGGCGCAGCTCACGATCGCGCTGCAGCTCGGCGAGCAGGATGCCGTCGGTCATCACCCGCACGAGCGTTGCCTCGCCGACGCGATCGTTGAACCGCACCGTGTAGCCGACGTCGGCACCCAACGAGCTCCCCAGCTCTTCGGCAACCCGCTCGGCAATCGTGCGCGCCGCCACACGACGCGGCTGCGTGTGCCCGATCAGCCCATCGACGCCGTGCCCGAGCTCGAGACACAGTTTTGGCAGCTGTGTGCTCTTCCCCGAGCCCGTTTCGCCGGCGACGATCACCACCTGATGGTCGCGGATCGTCTCGAGCAGCTCGTCGTGCCGCTCTGTGATCGGCAGCGATTCCGGGTACGACAGGCGACCTTCTGTGCGGATCGATTCGAGTGCCGCCCTTCTCGCCTCCGTCGCTCGGGCGCGGCGTTCTACGACTTGGGTGCGCCGCTCGTCGGCAGCGGGAGAACGCATCCTTCGTGGCATCGATCCGGAACGGGCGGCGAGCGCCCACTCCAGCATGGCAGTCCGTCCCCATGGCCGGTCGAGGATTGTGCGAGCGAACGCGGTGGTCAGCCGCTGCACATCGAGTCGGCCTCACGCCGCAGGACGGCGGCAAGTCCGTCCGCGTCGTCGAGGAACGGCGAGTGACTTCCGGGCAGCACCACGGGATCGATGCCGATCTGCTCGACGGCACGCATCGCCGGCTCGAACGCGATCACCCGGTCGTCGCGGGCGAGGATCACCGAGAACGGGGAGTCGGGCCATGCCTCCAGGGGAGGCGCGCCCACGACGGGACCGAAGAACTGGGCGCGCAGCTTGCCGGTCGCCCACACGGCGAGCGCGTCGTCGCAGGCATGGAAGAACACTTCGCGTCCGGCGCCCGGAGCGAACTCGCTCGCCCCGTCGGCGCGCTCGACTCGTTCGGCGGCGTTGAACGGCGGGGCCATCACGTCGGAGGGGAGTTGCGCGAGCGCCGGTGGCGGGCCGACCGGCAGCATGCACAGATACACGAGCCCGGTCACCGGCCGCACGGCCGCCACACGCGAGATGGTGAACGTGCCCAACGAGTGGCCGACGAGCACGACCGGGTCGGCGTCGCTGAGCGCCTCCACGACCAGGTCGCGATAGGTGTCTGCCGTCGCTGTCGGATCGTCGCAGGGAAGGTCGGGCGCGACGACGGCATGCCCGTGCGCACGCAGGCGATCGGCAACCAGATCCCAGCACCACGCGCCGTGATAGGCGCCGTGGACGAGACCGAACGTCGTCATCGGAGAGACCGTACGGGAATAGCCGTTGCCAATTGCCAGTTGGCGAAGGCATGGATCTCTCCGATGCGCTCGCCTTCGCCCGCAATCACCGTCAGGGTGTGCTCACCACGCTTCGCAGCAACGGTCGGCCGCAGCAGTCGAACATCCTCTACACGGCGGGCGACGACGGGGTGGTTCGGATCTCGATCACCGCTGACCGGGCGAAGTACCACAACCTGGTCCGTGAGCCGTGGGCTGCGCTGCACATCTCTCGCGAGGATTTCTGGGCCTACGTCGTGCTCGAATCCGACGTGTCGCTGTCACCGATCGCGGCAGCGCCTGACGACGAGACCGTCGACGAGCTCGTCGACGTGTACCGGGCGCTGATGGGCGAGCACGAGGACTGGGAAAAGTACCGACGGGCAATGGTGTCCGATCGACGGGTCGTCGTCCGCTTGACTCCGGTCCACGCGTACGGAATGCTCCCCCGCAACGACAGCTGACATCGCGATTCACCGACGCCGTCTCGAACAGTCACACTTGGCGACGTGACGACGGCAGACGCGGACAGACTCGTCGCCGATCTCCGTGACACCGGTGCCATCGCCGGCGACCTCGTCGCTGTCGCACTCCGACCCGGCGCGGGCCTCGGTCTCGCCCATCGGGACCGAACATGGGCGTTCGCAGGCGGGAACCTCGGTGCGCTCGTCGCCGCGGTGGAGAGCGGCGTGCAGCCGCGATGGGTGTGGTGGGATCACGCCACGCCCGCAGCGTTGGTCGCCGCCGGCGTTCGGATAGCCCGCTGTTGGGACGTCGCCGCCGTCTATCGCCTGTACACGGGGCGCTGGCGCGCCGATCCGGCGAGGGTTTGGGCCGAGCTGCATTCCCTGCCGACGGATTGGCTTCCGGCGATGGGACAGCTCGACTTGCTCAGCGACGACGGCGACAGCGGGACCGACCTCGGCGATCCAATCCGGCCGGACGGTCACCTCCGTCCGGAGTGGACCTCGGGTGGCTGGTGGGCGGACGCCGATCGCCTGGCGCGATGGGCGGCCACCGCCCTCACTGCGGCGACGATGCAAGAGAAGCGGCTCGAGGGTGACCGAGCGCATCGCACCGCTCATAGCGAGTCTGTCGCCGAGCTCTTGTGTGCCGAGCTGGAAGCCGATGGGCTGCCCGTGTCACTGGAGATCGCCGAGGCGATCATCGCCAAGTCAGCAGGTCCTCGACCGCACAGCGATGAGGAGGCGGCGCAGCACAGGCATCAGCGCGACGCCGCAGTCCTGCAACATGCCCTCACGGACTACGGCGTCGACCTGCGCAATCCTGCGCATGTGCGCACGATGCTCGCCCGGGCCGGCGTCGACGTCGACGATACGCGGGCGTGGCGGCTGGAGCGGTTGCGCGACAGCAGTCCGCTCGTCGACGCACTGCTGACGTGGCGCAAGGCGGAACGGATCGCCACGACGTACGGCTACACCTGGCTCGACGAGAAGGTAGGTCCCGACGGCCGGCTCCGCGGTGGCTGGACCGGTAGTGACGGCGCAGCCGGACGGATGACGGCACAGGCAGGGCTGCACAACATGCCCGCGGAACTTCGGCCGGCGGTCGTCGCCGAACCTGGACATCTGCTGGTCCGCGCCGATCTCGGCCAGATCGAGCCGCGTGTCCTGGCCGCAATCTCCGGCGACCCTGCGCTCGTCGCGGCAACGGCGGCGGATGACCTCTACGCGCCGGTGGCGAGCAAGCTCGGCGTCGAACGGCCCACAGCGAAGGTGGCCGTGCTGGCGGCGATGTACGGCCAGGTGTCGGGCACGGCCGGACAGGCGCTGCGCGACCTCAAGGCTGCGTATCCGGTAGCGATGCGCTTCCTCGACGACGCCGACGACGACGGACGCGCCGGACAGCGACATCCACACCTACGGCGGCCGCCGGGTGCGCATGTCGTCCGGAGGAGATGCCGCGGCGATCGCAGGACGAGGCCGCTATGCCCGCAACGCCGTGGTCCAGGGTGCGGCGGCCGAGCTGTTCAAGGTGTGGGCCGTGACGGTGCGGGCGCGCACGGCACACCTCGGGGCGCGGATCGTGCTCTGCCTGCACGACGAACTGCTCGTCCACGCGCCCACCGAACATGCCGCCGCGGTCGCTGAGCTCGTCGATCGATGCCTCCACGAGGCGGCGGCACGATGGGCTCCCGGCTCACGGGTGCGGTTCGTCACCGATCTCGCCGTGGTCGAGCGGTGGAGCGACGCAAAGTAGAAGCGGGTGCAACGGTCTGACCGAATCACCGGGTCTCGCCCGGGAGGCCCTTCGGCGATCTAGCGGCGCTCCTCTGGAGAGAGCTCGCTGGCGCCGACGTTGGCGTCGAGCCACGACGTGAGCGGTGCAGCCTTTGCCCACGCGTCGGCGACTCGGCCGGCGGCGCGCGCCGTGTGCAGCCACGAGGCGGTCCCGAGCTCTTTGCCGGCGATGCAACCCTTCCAGCGCAGCAGCTCGATCCGCGGATGGTCACGGTCATAGCCTCGGGGCGCCGAGGCGAGAGGTGGATCACCGCCGCCGGACACTTCGAGACCGGCCTTGCGCACCGTGGCGATGGCCGCCTCGAGGGCGGGACCTGTCTTGTCGTCGGCCACGGAGTCGCGCAGCCGGGCGAGCTGATCCCGCGCTGGGTGATAGATGCCCGCCCCGATGAACAAGCCGCCACTGCTCATCTGCACGTAGTGCATCGACCCGCCCTCGGTCTCGGTGAGCGCGGCGTGCGCGGTCTTGTACGGCGACTTGTCCTTGGAGAAGCGCACGTCGCGGTTCATGCGAAACACGCGGAACGTCCCGAACTCGGGCTCGAGCCGGTCCAGCATCGCCCGCATCGGGTCGCGCACCGATGTCTCGAAGCGCGTCTTGTTCGCATGCCACCAGGTGCGGTCGTTGTTCGCCTCGAGCTCGATGAAGAAGTCGAGCGCGTCGGGAGGGAAGCCTTTGAACTCACCCATCCCGTCAGTGTGCCCGACCGTCACCGACACGTGAAGCCGACAGTACGTGCCGCGGCGTGGGCGCCGTCGCCTTCGATGTCAGACGTCGGTGGTGTCGCTCAAGGATTGAGCGAGCCAGGCGAGCGGGATCGAGACGAGCATCACGAACGTGGCCATCACGTTCACGAGGGGCACGTTGTTCGGCCGGCTGATGTTGGCGAAGATCCACTGCGGCAGGGTCTGGTACCCCGAGCCGGCGGTGAACGTGGTGACCACGATCTCGTCGAAGCTGAGGGCGAAGGCGAGAATCCCACCGGCGAGTAGGGCCGACCGCACCAGCGGAAACGTGATCAGCCGGAACGTCTGTGACGCATGTGCGCCCAGGTCGGCCGATGCCTCGAGCACATTGGGCGACATGCGCCGCAGGCGAGCGATCACATTGTTGAAGGCGAGCACCACGCAGAACGTGGCGTGGGCGATCACCAGCGAGTGGAATCCGAAGCCAACCCTGAAGTCGATCGGTCCGAGGTCGACCGTGCGGGAGAAGCTGTTCTGCAGGGCGACGGCGGTGACGATGCCGGGCAGCGCAATCGGGAGCACGAGCAGGAACGAGATCGTGTTCTTGCCGAAGAACGAGAACCGGGCGATGGCGAACGCGGCGAGCGTCCCGAGGATGAGGGCGATGATCGTCGCCACGGAAGCGACCTTCACCGAGTTGACCAACGCCTGGCGGGGACCCTCCGTCTCCCATGCCTTCTCCCACCAGTCGAGGGTGAAACCCTTCGGCGGCCAGGACAGCGACGTCGCCGTGTTGAACGACAGGATTGCGACGACGACGAGGGGCAGATAGAGGAACAACAGGGTGAGCCACGTGAACCCACGCAGTGCCCACCGGGAGAAGCGAGACAGGATCATTGAACGCCTCCGTCCATCACAGGCTCTCGAATGCACCCATGCGCCGCATGGCGAGCAGATAGACGACGATGATCAGCAGCGGCCAGATGGTGAACGCCGCGGCGAGCGGTTGGTTCGGTGCCAGCAGTGTGCTCTCGATGAGGTTGCCGACGAGACGCACCTTTCCCTCGGTGACCACCTTGGGCGTGATGTAGTCGCCCAGCGACAGGGAGAACGTGAAGATCGAACCGGCGGCGATGGAGGGGATCAGCAGCGGCATGATCACCGAACGGAACGTCCGAAACGGCCGGCCACCGAGGTCAGCGGAAGCGTCGAGCAGGGACGGGGGCAGGCGGGCGATCCCGGTGTAGATCGGCAGCATCATGAAGGGCAGCCACAGGTACGTGAGCGAGATGACCACGGCCGTCATGCCGAAGCCCGGGGTCCAACCGAAGACCGATACGAGGAATCCGCCGTCCTTGTTCACGCCGAACGCCGACGCCGGCCGCAGCATCGCTTTCCAGGCGTAACCCTTGACGAGATAGCCCGCCCACAGCGGAAGCAGTGCCGCCACGATGAGACCGCGCCGCGCCCACGGCTTGGCGAGCTTGGCGATGTAGAACGCCATCGGCAGCGAGATGGCGAGGCACAGGACCGTGACGCCTACCGCGACATACACGCTGCGCAGCACCACGTTGACGAATCCCCACTCCGTGAACGCCGTGCGCAGGTTGTCGGTGGTGAAGTCGGTGGTGGGCTTGTTGGTGAAGCTGTCGATGTGGAACATCGCCGCTGCCACCATCAGGACGAGGGACAGGATGTAGACGACGAGGAGCCAGAAGACGGGTGGCGTCAGCAGCAACCCGAGACCGACGCCGCGCCGGCGGCGGAAGAACCGGCTGACGCGGCGGAGGGGAGACTGATCGAGCGTCTCTCCTCCGCCGCCGGTGCCGGTCGTTACGAGCGCAGCTGGTTCCAAGCGTTGACCCATTCGGTGTAGGGCACGCACTTGACATCGGTCCGGCCGTCGGCGCACGCCTCGGTGGCCGTCTGCCAGTACCAGACGTCGTCCCAGTAGCCGTCGTCGAGGGCGTGGAACGTCTCACAATGCCCCTCTGAGGTGAGGTCACACGCCTTTTCGTTCGACGGCGCCTCGCCGAACCACTCCGCGACCTGGGCGTTGGCCCACGGGGAGATGATCCAGTCCATCCAGAGGTACATGCAATTGGGATGGGCGGCCTTCGAGGAGATCATCCACGTGTCCGACCATCCGGTCGCACCTTCCACCGGCTTGACCGCGTCGATCGTGGCTCCGTTGGCCTGGGCGTAGTTGACGATCACCTGCCACGTCGTGCCGGCGAGCACCGTGCCGCCCTCGAGCGCTGTCTGCTGGTCGGTGTAGAGCGCCCAGTACTGACCGGTGATGCCCTTCTGTTGGTTGAGCAGCTCGATCGCGGCGTCGAACTGGTCCTGGTCGAGGGCGTACGGGTTGGTGATGCCGAGGTCGGGCTGCGTGGCCATCAGGTACAGCGCCGCATCAGCGATGTAGATCGGGCTGTCGTACACCGAGACTGCACCGTCGGCGGGTGTGCCGCCGTCGAACATGACGCCCCACGAATCGGGCGCGCCGTCGGCGAACGCCTCGGTGTTGTAGACGAGCAGGTTGGCTCCCCGGCCGTGTGGCACGCCGTAGGGCTCGCCGTCGACCGAGTTCCATGGCTGCAGCTTGAGACCCTCGAAGACGTCGGCGTAATTCGGGGTCCTCGACACATCGACGGGTAAGACCTCGTCGCCGCTGATGAGCCGGTTGGTTGCGTCCCCTGACGCCGAGACGCCGTCGTACTCGCCGCTCTGCATCAACTGCACCATCTCGTCGGAGCTGTTGCCGAGCTTGACGTTGACCTCACAGCCCGTGGCCTCCTCGAACGGGGTCACCCAATCAGCGGCGGGGTCGTTCGAGCCGTCCTCGACATAGGCCGCCCAGGCGATCAGGTTCACGGCGCCTTCCGCTCCTTCGAGGCTCGCCGCATCTGGTACCCACTCCGGGATCTCGCCGGGTGCGGCAGTTCCGGCGGGCGCCGTCGTACCGGCCGGCGCAGTCGTCCCGGCCGGTGCGGCGGTAGTAGCGGCGGGCGCGGCGGTCGTTGCCGAGGGTGCCGTTGTCGCCGCTGTCGTCGCGGCGGGTGCGTCGCTTCCTGCGGCGGAGGTCGTGTCGCTCCCGCTCGCCTCGTCATCGTCGTCGCCGCACGAGGCAGCGACGAGACCGAAGGCGGCGACCACGACGACGCCCCAACGCGCCCGTGTTCCCGCCGTCGTCGGCCTACTGGTCTTCGCTCTCATTGGTGGTGCTCCCCCCACGAGTGACCCTCACGGGTCGTTGGATGCGACGGTGAATGCCGCTGTTCGCGGCCAGGCGAGGCGGATCGCTCCGCCCTGTTGTACGCCGACGAGACCGTCGCTGGGCACGTCGGCGAGAAGGAGTCCTTGATCGGGGGTGGCGTCGTCGACCGCAATGGCGAGACGGCAGTCGGCCCCGAGGAATTGAATGTCACGGACCACGCCGGCGACGACGACCTCGCCGTCGCGACCGGCATCGCCGTTGGAGTCGGGTACGACGCGGATGCGCTCCGGCCGCACAGAGTGGCTCTCGGCGACCCCGAGCAGGCGCTCGGACAGTGCTGGCCCGAGCACGTTGGACGTGCCGACGAAGCGGGCGACGAACGCGGTCGCCGGATGGTCGTAGATCTCGCGCGGCGTGCCGACCTGCTCGATCCGACCGCTGTCGAAGACAGCGATGCGGTTGCTCATCGACAGGGCTTCGCCCTGATCATGGGTGACGAAGACGAACGTGATGCCGACCTCGCGCTGAATCGTCTTCAGCTCGACCTGCATCTCCTCGCGCAACTTGAGGTCGAGCGCACCGAGCGGCTCGTCGAGGAGAAGGACCTTTGGATGGTTGACGAGTGCCCGTGCCAGCGCAACCCGCTGACGCTGGCCACCCGACAACTGTGACGGACGCCGCGAGCCGAAGGTGCCGAGTCGGACGAGGTCGAGCATCTCGACTGCACGCCGGCGGCGCTCAGTCTTCTTCACACCCTTCACCCTGAGCCCGTACTCGACGTTCTCCTGCACGGTCATGTGCGGGAACAGGGCGTAGTCCTGGAACACGGTGTTGACGTTGCGGTCGTAGGGGGCGACCCGGGTCACGTCCTGCCCGCCGAGCAGCACACCGCCGACGCTCGGCTGCTCGAACCCGGCGATCATGCGCAGCACGGTGGTCTTTCCCGAGCCGGACGGACCGAGCAGGGCGAAGAACTCACCCTCTTCGATCTCCAGATTCACGTCATCGACAGCCGCGACCGCGGAATCACCGGAACCGAACGATTTGCCGAGGTGAACGAGCTGGATCGCGGGGATCCGCGTCCGAGCTACCTCGTCGCTCTTGTCGACTACCGACTGGTTCACGCGCCCCTACCCCATCCCCCAAAAGAAGATCGTCCCGGCGATCTCTCCGCACGTTACTCGTCGGCCGGTCGTGCTCCGGCAGTTGGATGAGCGGCAAATAGTACGCTGAGGTATCACATGGTGCGCGCCGGGCGTCACCATGTCGAGGGCGAGTCGCGCACGTGCCGCTGGCGCTGTCGCCGGACGTCCCGAGCAACGCAAGGGGAAGTGATGGCCGTAGCGAGCCTCTTCATCGCCGCCGACCGCCTGACGGCGCACGCCGCGTCGATGCTGGCCGGAGACGCCGTCGCATTGGGCTATCAGGTTCGCTGGGACCGCGAGCTCCCGAGCGGAGAGGCGTGGTGGTCGCGATCGCTGGATGCGATCGAGCGATCGGACGCGCTGGTGTACGCGTTGAGCGATTCGTCGATCACGTCGACGGTGTGTCAGGAGCAGTTGCGCTACGCGATCGATCTCGGCATGCCGGTTCTGCCCGTGTTGCTGGTCGGGGACGTCTCCGATGTCGACCTTCCGCCGAGCCTGGGACAGATCCAGCGGATCGATTACCGCAATCCGTCGGCGGGCGCGATGGCGCAGCTCTTCTCTGCGATCCAGGGTCTCACCCTCGAACCACGACCGCCGGTGAAGCCACTCCGTCCGGAGTGCCCGGCGGAGTTCGGCGTCGACCTCGTCGTCCCGGCTCACCAACCCTGCCGTGCTCAATCGCCAGGAGCAGGAGGCCGTGCTCAACCAACTCGCCCGATACGTCGATCTCGGGTTCGCCGCCACCGAGTTGGATCCCCTGCTGAGGCTGCTCCACGAGCGACGGCCGGACCTCACGGTGCTCGCCAGCAATCGTCTGGACGCCATCGAGACCACGCTCGGTGCGTCGCCCGCGACGCCTGCACCACCGCCTCCTCCACCACCGCCCAGCGTCGTGGTCCCCGACGGTGATCCACCGGTGCGCACGCTCTTCGTGAGCTACAGCAGGTCTGAACGCGAGATCGTCGACCGTCTCGTCGAGGACCTGCGTCGTCTCGGATTCACCGTGTGGATCGATCAGAACCTGCCCGGCGGCAAGCCATGGTGGGACCAAGTCCTCCTCAACATCCGCCAAGCCGACGCATTCATCTTCGCCGCCGGCCCCGATTCGCTGCAATCACGGGCATGCCGCGCCGAGTTCGACTACGCCCGCGCACTCGGAGCGCCGATCGTGCGCCTGGACGTGAAAGCGGTGGAACCGTCACCAGGCGACACCCGGTGGACCGGGTTGGCAGTCAGCTCGTATACCGCCGGCGACAAGGTGTCGATGGCTCGACTCGCCCAGGCGCTGCGCCACCTGTCCAAATCGGTGCCGCCCGCGGTCCCGCCACCTCCACCCGACGTCCCGGCGACGTACCTCTTCGACGTTCAGAACCAGTTGCGCTCGCACGACGAGCTCGATCTGGCAGCGCAGCAGGAGCTGTTGGGACAGATCAAAAGGTACGCCCAGGAGGGCGTCGCGGCCGGCGACCTGCGTCGCCTGCTCGACACGTTCGAGCGCCGGCAAGACACCACCATCCGCACGTCCGAGGCGATTGCCGCGCTGCGCGTCGACCTGAACATCCCGTCCGGCCCGATCATCGAAGAAGAACGACCCGACGCAGCAGCCGTCCACGCCTGATCAATCACCGGCCGAAGACAGCGACGCCCGCCTCCACGCCGAGACAGAGGCGCGCCTGCAGGCCGATGCCGAGCGCGCCCGCCTGCTCGAACACGCCGAGACGGAACGACAGCGGGCCGCCGAGGCGGCGGCACGAGCCGGTCGGTCCCGACGACGGCTGATCGGAGCGGGAGTGGCCCTGACGCTCCTGGTCGGCGGAGGCGTGGCCGGTGCGGTGTTGCTGGGAGGCGACGACGAGCAGTCGACGATCGAATTCAACCGACCCCGTAATTGACACAGTCCCGTCGACCGAGGAGCCCGATGACAGCGTGTTCACGCTTCCGACACCGGTCGTCGTCACGGTTGCGCCCGAGCCGACCGAGCCCCCGCAGCCCACGGTCCCCGATCCGACCGTTGCCCCGTTCCAGGGGGTGAATGGAAGCGCCCAGGTCAGCTGGCAGGTAGCCGGCGTGCCGTACAGCGGAGTCGTGACGACGCAAGGCGGATCGGGCGTCGCCGACGTCCAGTTCGTCGATCCTGCACTGGGGACGCTCATCGTGCGCCAGGATCTCTCGCTGGTGGAGCAGGACGGCGAGTGGTATTACGTCGGCTCGTCACCTCGTTTCGCCGACGGCACTCCGGCGGCGACGTACTCACCGGATCGATTCCACCTCGCCCCGGCCGCGGCCGGGAGCTGGGTCTTCGACGAGGTCTGTGACCAGACCGCCTGCTACGCCGTGACGACGACGCCGCTCTGACATCGCGATCGGGCAGCGCCCGAGCGAACTTTACGTTTTGTCAGCATTGCCCCCGACGGGCGTCTACATTCGCTGTCCGGGTTGCCTCGTTCAAAGGAGAATGAGCTATGGGGGCATTGGTCCTGGACGATTCGGTCCGCGTCCGCAGTCGAGGTCGCGCTCGGCGAGCGCTCACTGCGACGGTTGCGCTCGTGGTCGCCGGTGGCCTCGTGCCACAACTGACGCGG
This sequence comes from uncultured Acidimicrobiia bacterium, assembly GCA_963830025.1. Classification (GTDB taxonomy): domain Bacteria; phylum Actinomycetota; class Acidimicrobiia; order Acidimicrobiales; family Ilumatobacteraceae; genus CAWHLC01. The sequence continues at coordinate 120,131 of CAWHLC010000010.1, read as the reverse complement.
CGCCGACGCGTCGCCGCCGGCGCCATGCGACCCGCAGCATCACGGCACACCGAAGCGGGGCGACGACAAGCTGCTGCTGTTCGCCGCCGATGGTCTGCGCCAGGACATCGTCGAGCAGCACGCGGCCAACGGCGACGTGCCCGGCTTCGCAGAAGCTCCTCGAGAACGGGGCGAAGGCCTCCGGCAACGGCCTGCTCACGCAGGCGCCGCCGAACACCGGCGCGGGCTGGTTCACGCTCGCCACCGGCGCGTGGCCGGGCGTGCACGGATCGACGAACAACACGTTCCACATCAACGGTCAGCCGTTCGGCAATCGCACCGCGCGCGTTCGACCCACGGCGTGCTCCAAGCCGAGACGATTGCCCAGTCTGCCGAGCGGGGCGGCAAGAAGGTCGCCCAGATCGAGTGGGCGGGTGGCCGCAGCGGTGTCATCGACGGCCCCACGCTCGACTTCCGCAACTTCCGCTCCGGGCGTGGCGTCGCCACGAACTACATCGCCCCGACGGACTCGCCGACGTTCACGCAATCGTTCGGGCTGCAGTTCGATCATCCGGCCGGCTTCGCCGGGAACGCGCCGTTCCCCGAGGCGGCACCGTCGCCGGCCACAGGCTGGAGCGAACGTTCCCGACGTCGTTCAGCCCGGCGATGGAGATGCGCCTCCGCGTGATCGACTTCGGAGTCGACAAGTACGGGCTCAACGCCTACATCTACGACAGCCGCAATGACGGCCGCACGCGCTATGACCGGGTGCTGTTCTCCCCCACCAAGGACGGCAACGACGCGGTCGGCGACCTCCGCGAAGGTGAGTGGGCCGACGTCAAGGTGACGATCGACGAGCGAGCGCGCTCGACGGCAAGACCGGCGGCTTCCTCGTCAAGGTCGAGCGGCTCGCCCGCGATCTGTCCCAGGTTCGCCTGTTCCACACCTCCGTGACTCGGGCGATCGCCACCTGGCCGTCTGGCCCGGCGAGCCGGGCTTCACCGGCGATTTCGAGGACTTCGTCGCCGAGGAGTACCCCTCGTCGCAGGCCGCCGATTTCGCCGTGCTCGAAGCAGGCATCGTCAGCGAGGACACGTACGTCGAGCAGGGTCTGTACTGGGAGGAGCTGTACCACCCGATCATCGAGTACGTGCTCGACGACTACGATCCCGATCTCGCCCTCGTCGGCGATCCTGTCACCGACGAGTTCCAGCACCAGTTCCTCGGGCCTCGTCACCCGCAAGCTGCCCAACGGCGCCCGAATCCGGCGTACGACGACGTCGAGGTGAACGGCACGCCGGACGGCCGTGTTGCGCGCGCGCGAGCGAGTATCTGCGTGCAGGCGTACATGGGCGCCGATGCGACGATGCGTCTCGCCCAGCGCCACATGCACGACCGCGAGCTGACGACGTTCGTCAGCTCCGACCACGGCTTCGCTCCGCAGTTCGCTGCCATCGACGCCAGCAAGGTTCTCGTCGACCTCGGCCTGCTGTCCCGGCCGCAGACGTCGAACTGCCGTCCCGCGACGGGCGAGACCATCGGCAAGGCCAAGGCGTGCTGGGCGGGCGGCACCGTGCAGATCTACCTCAACCTCGCCGGGCCGCGATCCTGCCGGCGGACGGGTTCACAGCAGGTCGCTGCTGCGGATGAAGCTGCCACCGTCGCCACGATCGAGACGCATTCCTCGCCCTGTCCGACCCCAACGACTGGACCGGCGACGGCCAGCCCGAGGGCTGGAAGGTGATCGACCGCGCCTTCACGAAGGCGGAGGCGCGCTACATCCCCAACGGGCCCAACGGACGGACGGCCGACATGGCCCATCCGACACGGACTGGCGACCTGGTCGTTTTCTCCGCGCCGCCGTACCAGTTCGACGCCGCGACGCCGGGCACGCTGATTGCCCGTTCGGCCTTCTTCGGGCAGCACGGCTACGTGCCGGACGTCGAGAACCTGCGGCAACACGAACATGCGGGCGACGTTCCTTGCCGGTGGCAAGGCATCGAGCGGGGCACTGTGCCGAACCTGCGCAGCATCGATGTGGCCCCCACGGCTGCCTTCCTGCTCGACATCCCTGTGCCCCAGCAGAGCCAGGGCGAGGTCCGTCTCGACATGCTGAAGACGGGCGATCACTTCCAGCCCGTCAATGTCATCGGCCTCAACGACTTCCACGGCCAGCTCGACCAGACGACGATGCCGATGGACGGGCTCAACGTCACCGTCGGTGGCGCCGCGAACCTGGCGACGATGTTCGACGAGGACGCCAAACCGCTTCCCGGACGCACGCTGCTGCTTGCGGCCGGTGACAACGTCGGCGCCTCGCCACCGAACTCGGCATTGCTCGAGGACAAGCCGGCGATCGACGTCGAGAACGCGTGGGGTCTCGACGCCACGAGCTTCGGCAATCACGAGTTCGACTTCGGCGTCGAACGCTCTTCGCCCATCAGGAGCGGGCCGACTTCCCGTTCCTGTCGGCGAACATCGTCGAGGAGGGCACCGACGACGCACCGGATTGGATGGATCGCTCGAAGGTGTTCACCGTCAACGGTGTGCGCGTCGGCGTGATCGGCGCGACGGTGAAGACGACACCGAGCTCGTCCGCGCCAGGCGCCACTGCGGGGCTCGAGTTCATCGACGAGGCCGTCGGCATCGCCCGCGAGTCGGAACGTCTCCGCCAACGCGGCATCAAGGTACAGATCGTCGTGATCCACGAGGGCGCCACGCTCGGCGCCAACCGCATCGACGGGCGGCCCGCAGCGGAATGGGAGGGCCCGATCATGCAGATCGTCGAGGCGCTGCAGAACACGACCATCGATTTCGTGCTCGCCGGTCACACGCACCGCATCGCCAACACGGTCGTCGGACGGATCCCGGTGGCCGAAGGCGTCAACGCCGGCGGCAGCTACTCCGTCGCCCAGTTGATGGTCGACGACGGCGATGTCGAGTGGGTCAGCCCGTCCACGCGAGTTGCCAAGAACATTGGCGTCCCTGCCCGTGGCGACGTGCAGACGATCGTCGACGAGGCGAACGACGAGACCGCTGAGTTGCGCAACCAGGTGATCGGCACTCAGTCGATCGACCTGTTGCGCGACCTGACGCGGCTCAACGAGTCGGCGATGGGCAACCTCGTCGCCGATGCCATGCTCAGCGCAGTACCCGGACATCGACGGTGCGATCACCAACTCGGGCGGTCTCCGCCAGGACATCCTCATGTCGCCTCCATCGGCCAACGAGGCCGTCGGCGAGATCACATGGGGCGAGGTGTTCGCCGTGCTCCCGTTCGGCAACCGCACCGTGATCGAGACCCTGACCGGAGCGCAACTCCAACAGGCGCTGCTCAACGGCTTCTCGCCGGTGTGCGACTCGACATCGCCACCGGTCGTTTCCCGCAGGTATCAGGTCTGAAGTTCTCGTTCGTGTGCAATGGCTTGACGCCGACCGTGACGGGAATGTGGAAGGCACCCGACGGGCCCGACGGTGACCTCACACCGATCGGTCCGAGCGACACGGTGCGGTTCGTCACCAACGACTTCATGTTCGGAGGGGGCGACGGCTACACGGCGTTCACCCAAGGCACCGACGTCCTCCAGCCGGGAGACGCATTGAACGACCTCGTCGTCGGGTATATCGGCGACAACTCGCCCGTCGCACCGACCGTCGAGGGCCGCATCGTTCGGGGTTGACGAGAGCCATCGCGGGGAGCGCACCGAGAGGTGCGCTCCCCGCGTTCAGACGGTCTTGACGATGTACACGTCGCAGGGGGCGTGGTGTGCCACCGAGTTGGCGACGCTGCCGAGGATCCGTCCGGCGCCCTGCATGCGACGGTTGCCGACGACGATCATCGTCGCGTTCACGCGTTGGGCCTCGGTGATCAGCACCTCGTGCGGCTTGCCATGACCGACGCCAAACGAGATCGTGGGCGTGATCGACCTCAGCTTCGCGGCGATACTGGTGGCCAGCCCCTCGGCATCGCCCGCGCCCGACACGAGCCATGAGTCGCTCCCGACCTTGATCTCCTCGGCCGCGTCCTCGTCGAACGCCGTCACGACGTGCAACGTCGACCCGGTCTGCGCGGCGAGGCTCGCCGCGGCCTCGGCGGCCTTGAACGCCGTATCCGAACCGTCAACCCCGACGACGATGGTGCCTGCCATACCTCTCCCCGTTCTCTCGCTTCCCCTTCGGCTCGAATGGTACGACGTGCTCCGACCGGCCAATCGCACCAGAGCCGGTCCGTCTCGGCCGGGACCACAGTGGTCTGAGTAGCTTGCGGCCATGGGGTACACGCGTGAGGAGATCCAGGCGGCGTTCGACCGGTTCGTGGAAGCCGCCGCCGAAGGTGGGAGGACCGGTGATTGGACCGCATGGTCGGAGTGCTTCGTTCCCGACGTGACGTACGTGGAACACCACTACGGCGAGATGCACGGCCGGGAGGAGGTGCGGTCGTGGATCACCGAGACCATGGAGCAGTGGCCTTTCAACCACATGCAGGAGTTCCCGTGGGACTGGTACACGATCGACGCGGAGCAGGGTTTCGTCGTCGGCCAGGTCGAGAACCGGATGCTCGACCCCGGTGACGGGAAGGTGTACGAGGCCGCCAACTGGACGAGGCTCAACTACGCCGGCGACGGGATGTTCTCCTCCGAGGAGGACGTCTACAACCCGGCTCACTTCGCTCCGATGGTCACGAACTGGCTGGCGGCCTACGCGGCCGCACACCCCGGCCAACCGTCGGGCGCACCGCGTCCCTGACCTCGTGCGCTACCGCCGCCGGGGCGGGTCGATCTGTTCCTGAGCCTCGATGACGCGATTGAGGCCTTCGGCGATGCAGCGCTGCTCGCGCTCGCTGAGGTGGCGCGTGAAATGCCGCTCGATCCCATCGAGGTAGATCGGTGCGGTGGTCCGCAACGCCGCCTGGCCGTCGGCAGTGATCACGGCGAATGTCGCGGGCTTGTCGGCCGGATCCGGTTCCCGGCGCACGAGCCCGTCGGCCTCCAGGTCGTCGACGAGACGGCTGACACGCGTCCGGGAGAGCACGACCTTCTCGCCGAGTTCTTGCATCCGCAGCCGCCCGCCCGCGCCGTGAAGCTCGAGAAGGACGTCGTACCACGTCAACGGGATCGTCCCAGCCCGACGCAGATCGGCCTCGATCGCCTGAAGCGCACGGCTGTGCGCGACGAGCAGCGCTCGCCACGGTGCGACCGGGTCGCGCTCAACAGGCTCGTTCTTTGCCATCGTCACGAGATTACCACTTGCGTGCGTCCGCACGCATCTATATTATGTGCGTATGCACACACATGAGATTGACACCCGTTCTCCCGTCCGCTCCGTCCGTGGCAGCGAGCTGCCCGCCGTCGGGGTGTGGACGATCGACCCTGGCCATGCCGATGTCGGCTTCGTCGGTCGCCACTTCGGCCTCACCAAGATCCGGGGCCGTTTCGTAGGCGTCACCGGCGAGGTCATCGTCGCCGACGATGTCGCCGACTCGTCGCTCACCGTGACGATCGACATGGCGTCAGTGAGCTCCGGCGACCAGACGCGAGACGACCACCTCCGCTCCGACGACTTCTTCGACGTGGTGAACCACCCGACCGCAACGTTCGTCTCTCGTCGCATCGAGAGCGACGGTTCCGGCGGCAGCATCGTCGGTGATCTCACCATCAAGGGGATCACCCGCCCGGTTGAGCTCGCCGTGGAGTACCTCGGTTACGCCAAGGATCCTTCGGGCAATGACCGCGCCGTTTTCAGCGCCTCGGCCACCATCAATCGTGAGGACTGGGGCCTGACGTGGAACATGGTGCTCGAGGCGGGTGGGCTGCTCGTGTCGAAGCAAATCCGGCTGGAGGTCGAGGTCGAGCTGATTCGTCAGTGAACGATCGCGAGGCCCCGCCGGGCGCGTGTTGATGTTCTCGGAGCAAATGTGTGCTCGCTGTCTGACCGGACGCCGAAAGTGACGACACGGTCAGACAGCGAGTGCGGCTTCCCGCCCACCGCAAGCCCGTCTCACCGGGACACCCCGACATCGTGCACTGAGTGGCCCGTCAGATGCAAGGTTTTCCCCTACTCGTTTCCGGATGATTTTTCAGCGGTGTCAACGGAATCAGTCGACGATTACGCTCTGCGCGTGACCCTTCCACCGCCCGCCCTCGCCCGAACGTCCGTTGTTACCGGAGCCTCGTCCGGCATCGGTGAGGCGATCGCCCGCAATCTGGCCGGCCGGGGGCACGGGATCACTCTCGTCGCCCGTCGCGCGGACAGGCTCGCCACGCTCGCCTCCGAGCTCGAACGTGCGGGTGTGCGGGCCGAAGTGCTCGCCGTCGACCTGTCCGATCGTGCAGCGCGGGCTGGACTACTGGACCGCATCGAACAGCTCGGGCTGGTTCCGGACATCCTGGTCAACAACGCCGGGTTCTCGACGGTTGGTTCCATAGCGAGGTCGGATCCAGACGCGGAAACTCAGATGCTCGAGGTCGACGTCGTCGCGGTCGCCGACCTATGCAGCCGCTTCGTGCCCGGGATGGTCGAGCGCGGTGTCGGCGCTGTGCTCAACGTCGCCTCCACCGCTGCCTTCCAGCCGTTGCCCGGCCAGGCCGGCTACGCGGCGGCGAAGTCGTTCGTGGTCTCGTACACGAGAGCGCTTGCCGCTGAGCTCGGTGGAACGGGCGTCACTGCCACGGTGCTCTGCCCGGGGCCCGTGCGCACCGAGTTCGCCGCCACTGCCGGCTTCACCGACGAGGAGGAGAGCGCGTTGCCGAGCTTCATGTGGGAGGACGTCGAGTCGGTGGCGAAGACGGGCGTGAACGCTCTCGATCGAGGGCACGTGGTCGCCATCCCCGGGGCGGCGAATCAGGCGGCGGCGATGCTCGCCAGCATCACTCCCAAGCGTGTGCTCGTGCCGCTCCTCGCCCGCCGCCACCCCGGGCTCCGCCGGTAGCACACCGGGCTCGATTCCTCTGGAGCGATCGCCGGGCAGAGTGCCTACCGTGACGAGATGACCACTCCCCTCGCCGTGGTGATCGTGGGCCACCACCTCCCCGGCCGCGAGTTCTGCGAGCCGGATGGCACACCGATTCCCAACGTCCACGTCGCCCTGCAAGTGCGCTCCGATCCGTTCCGCCTGACGGCAGGTGATTCTGCGGACGCGCGATGGGACACAGAGATCACTCTCGTGCTCAACGAGGATGGGCTCGACTTCCGCGGACCGGCGGTGCACGGGCGTCGTGGGGAGCGGTTCCTCTACCTCACGTGGGGCAACGTCAAGGAGGACGGCTCGTTCCGCATGTTCCGCCGCGCGAAGTTGATGCTCGGCGACGTGGAACCGGGGATCGTGCGACGCGCTGCGGACACCGGGGCCGCGCTGCGCGCCGATGTGCACCTCACCGACGGCCGAGGCGGGCCAATGTGCGCGGCGAGTGCGGCCACCCGCGATCGACTGGTCGGTGGACCAGCCGTCGGGCGAGTGACGCAGGACGCGTCAGTCGCTCGAGTCCAACTCCTCGGCACGCTTGGCCATCTCGTCCGGAGAAACGTCCTCGACGTGTGAGGCGATGTGCCACTTGTGGCCCCACGGGTCCTCGAAGGAGCCAGTGCGGTCACCGTAGAACTGGTTCTCTGGGGCGCGGAGCTCCGTCGCTCCACTGGACAGCGCCTTGGCATGGGTGGCGTCGACGTCCTCCACGTAGAGGCTGATCGTGACAGGAGTGCCGCCGACTGTCTTCGGGCTGGCGTTGCCGAAGTCGGGGTACTCGTCGGCGAGCATCAGGACCGAGTCACCGAACTGCAGCTCGGCGTGGCCGACCTTTCCTTCCGGGCCGCCCATACGTATCCGCTCCGTCGCCGCGAACACGTTCTTGTAGAACTCGATCGCGTCGCCGGCGCCGTCCACAGCGAGATACGGCGACAGTCGCGGGTACCCCTCAGGGATCGGATTCACATCGGCCATGGTTACCTCCACATTTCGCGAGACCTCAGCCTGTCGTGGCGATCGCTGGCCGTCAACTGGATCGGACTGGCATGCCACAATCGGCTCGTGCTCGACCATCTGTCCATCCAATGCTCCGATCTCGACGCCAGCGCAGCGTTCTACGACGCCGTGCTGCGGCCGCTCGGAGGACAACGCGTCCTCGACTTCGGCGAGGCGATCGGGTACGGGACGGAGTTCCCCGACTTCTGGATCGGCCGCCAGCAGACGGGCGATGGGTTCCGCGAGTCGCACATCGCCTTCAGCGCACCCGATCGAGAAGCGGTGCGGGCGTTCTTCAACGTCGCCGTCGGCCTCGGCGCCGAGGTCCTCCACGAGCCGCGGGTGTGGCCGGAGTACCACCCCGGCTACTTCGGAGCCTTCGTTCGTGATCCCGACGGCAACAACGTCGAGGCCGTACACCACACGTTCGACGCCGACAGCGACCCCGCCTGACACCCCCAGCCGTAACGCCTTAGGCCGCGAACGGCGGGCTTCGTAGGGTGGCCGCATGCTTCCCTGGTCCGGTGCAACTCTCCGGACGTATCGACGAGCTGACGATCGACAGCGCCGTGTTGCGTGGCAACCCGCTCGGCGATCCGCATCAGCGCCCGCTGTGGGTACAGCTCCCGCCCGGCTACGACGGCGATGACGGCCGGCGGCTATCCAGCGGTCTACGTGATCCAGGGATACACCGGCCACCTGGCGATGTGGCGCAACCGCACGCCGTTCCGCCAGCCGTTCCTCGAGACCGCCGATGCCGTGCTCGCCGATCCGGGGTGCCGCCGGTGCTCGTCGTCTACGTCGACGCGTGGACGGCCTATGGCGGCAGCCAGTTCGTCGACTCCCCCGGCACCGGGCGATACCACTCCTACCTCTGCGACGAAGTCGTCCCATTCGTCGACGAGCGCTACCGGACGATCGCCGACCGCGACCATCGGGCGATCATGGGCAAGTCGAGCGGCGGATTCGGGGCGATGATCACGCCGATGTTGCGACCCGACCTGTTCGGCGCGTTCGCGACGCACGCCGGCGACGCGCTGTACGAGCACCTCTACATCCCCGAGTTCGCCAAGGTCGTGCGCCATCTCCGCGACTACGACGGCGACGTGTGGGCGTGGTGGGACGACTTCCGCTCACGACCGCGTTCACCAAGGAAGCCGACGAGACCGTGTTGATGACGCTCGGTGTGGCGGCCTGCTTCTCCGCCGACGACGACGGCACCGTGCGACTCCCGTTCGACACGCGCAGCGGTCGTCTCATCGACGACCTCTGGGCAGCGCTGGATGGAGTGGGACCCTGTGCGCATGCTGGAGCGGCCCGACTACGCCGAAGCGATGCGCTCCATGCGGGCCATCTGGATCGATGCCGGCACACGAGACCAGTAGTATCTCGACCTCGGCGCGAAGGCCTTCCTCGACGGGCTACGAGCAATCGACGTCGACGAGGATCGCGTCTACTTCGAGCACTTCGACGCCACGCACTCGGCGATCGAGTACCGCTACCCGATGTCGTTGCGCTGGCTCGCCGAGCGCCTCGCTGACTGAAGCCGGCCGATCGCCAGCCGTCAGCCGCTCGTCGCCTCGGCGGTCACGGCGATCGTCAGCGGCTCGCTGGCGCCGTAGTCGACGAGGAGCGTGGCACTGAGCGAGCCTGCCTCGGTCGGCTGGAACTTGGCGAGGAACTGACAGGGCGTGTCGGTGAGTGTGGTCCCAGTGCACGAGTCGCGGCCGGTGAAGAGGACGGACTCCGTGCCGGCGAACTTCACCGCCTCGATCGTGATCGGGTTCGGGTTCGGGTTGGTCAAGGTGACCGGCGCCTCGGCGAGCTCGCCGACCTTGGCCCGCAAGCTCACCTCGGCCGGCGCCGCTGTCGGTGGCTCGGTGTCGCCCGACAGCGCCGAGCCGGAGGTCGTGGTGGCCGTCGCCGTGGTCGTGCTCGTGGGGACACCCGTCACGACGCCGGTACCGGTGAGTGGTACCACGACCCCTGATGAGTTGTCGCCGTTGGAGACCACGACCGTGCCGGAGAAGTCGCCCGTGGAGGGCGGGGTGAACGACATCGTCACCGTGCACGATGTGATGTCGGCTGCGCAGTCGTGCCGCACGAGATCGAACCCAGCGTGTCCGGTCGTCACGACACCGTACCCGGTCGACTTCGGCGAGAAGCTGACATCCAGCTGCAACGCGGTGCTCTGATTGACGATGACGGCGCCGAAGTCGAGCGTCGCCGGGCTGACGGCGACCGCCACGTTGTCGGACGAGCCTCCGCCGAGCAGTGCCGTGGCGGCCACCGCTCCGCCGCCGATCACCACCAGCCCGGCGGCGGCGCCGAGCAGCAAGCGGTTGCGGCGACGAGCGGTGGCGAGCTTCGCCGCGCCGTGGCGGCGGCGTTGACCTCATGCTGCTTGAGCTCCTCTCGAAGGAGCTCGTTCTCCGCCACGGGCACTTCGGGTTCCGCCGTGCGACCGAGATAACCGAGCGAGCACACGCTGGCGCACCTGCTCGGGCGGAGCCACCGTGCGGACGACCTCACCGTCGGTGATCTGCGCCGCGAGCTGTTCCACCGACGTGAGCAGATAGCTCGGCCCCCGCGGCCGGTCGGCAAACGGGGCGAGCACTTCCTCGTAGGCGTAGTAAGGCTGGTAGAGCACCTCGGCGTTGGCCCAGTAGTTGTCGCGCTCGGTCACGGACATCGTCGCGAGCAGCGTGGCGAAGCGGCCGTAGGCGTACTCGCGTGCTCGATCGAGCCGATCCTTTTCGCCGAGCTCGACGCGAGACGGGATCGGGATGACGCGCATGTTGGGCCGTTGCCCTCGCACCGACTCGGCCACGGCTGCTGAACCTTCGATGCTCTGGCGGTTGAGCGTGAAGCAGACCACCAACGTGTCGGGGAACTGCACTGTGCAGATGCCTGACGTGTCGCTGACACCCGTGCGGCTGTCGACGAGCACGTAGTCGTACCGGGCGCGAAGGCTCTGCCGCAGCGCGTCGAGAAAGGCGCCTCCGCCCAGCCGCTCGTAGAAGGTCAGCCAGTCGAACGAGTTCACTCGAGACGCGTACGCCGGTCCTTGCCGGCCGGCCGTGAGGAAATCGAAGGTGGCGCCATGCGGGAAGTGGTCGTAGTCGAGGGAGAACGCGTACCGAGTCAGGTCGGCGAGATCCGCGAACCACGCCGCAGAGCCCTCGCTGGTAGCGCTCGGATCGGCCGGCGTGATCGCTCGTGTGGCGTATTCGGTGACGAGGTCGATCAGGCCCTCCGTCGACCGCAGCTCGGGATCGACGAGGAATGGGTGCAGGTAGCGGTGCAGGCCAGGCGCCTCGAGGTCCCAGTCGACAGCCAGCACCCGCTTCCCGTTGCTCGCCAGCAGCCAGGCGACGTTGGCGAGCATCATCGACCGACCGGCCCCGCCCTTGTACGAGTAGAACGTCACGATCCGGCCAGGGCGCCGGTGCGCCGCATCAGTCGCCGCCGGCGCCGACCAGGGCTGCGCGCTCACGACTATCCGCCCGGTCCGGCAATCGTGGGCAACGCCATCGACGCATCGACGTCGCGCAGTACCTCGGCCCGCTGGAAGATGCGCCGGCGGATGTCACCGATCTCGGCGATCAGCGACTGCTGCAACTCCTCTGCGGAGCAGATGCTGTCGCGAACATTGCCGGCATTGAGGATGAACGTCCTCGAGAACACGTGGCGCAGCCGGGCGAGCAGGCCAGCGCGCGCCGTTGAGGTCTCCTGGTCGAGGTCGTTCCAGGTGACGAGCAGTCCGCAGTTCACGAAGCTGCTCTTGTCGAACGCCTCCATCAGCAGGCGGTACGAGTCGAGCTGCACCGTCCACGGATCGACGACGATCACCACGATCGCGTTTGCCTCCTCCGCTTGGCGGAGACGGTCGATGAGATCGGTGCCGACCTGCACCGTCTCGTAGAAGAGGTTTTCCAGGCTGGCGACACCCTGCGAGATGACTCCGACCGCCCGTTGAACCTCCGGGAACCACGGACGCCAGTCGCGGCCACCTCTCGGTCCGTAGGCACCGGTCGTGCTGCGCATCGACATCGCCTCGGTGTCCTTGGCGGCGACATACACGAAGACTCCCGTACCGGGACCGAACGCTGTGTTCGGCTCCGAGGCGGGACCTCGACTGTGACGGAACGCGCTGCTGACGTGGTCGAGTGGCGGGAGCGAGGAAAGACGCGGCAGCGACGCCGTGCGTGCCGCCTCGACGATGCGGGCGGCGAGACGATCGACGGCGGTCATGTACCCGTCGCGGTTGGCAGCGAGCGAGATCATCCAGTGCATCCCGCCCCGCTGGTACTCCGATCCGTACGCGTCGGTCTCGTAGTGGATCGAGGCGACGTCCGGTGGGAGGTCTGGCAATCGGTCCGCACCCTCCCAGAGAACCGGGATGATCGACGGCGGAGCGCTGTGCGGTTGGCTGGCGACCCGGTCGAGGAAGACACGCAGCTCGCGGCCGCAGTAGTCGCTCTGAAAGTACGCCGGTGAGTAGAAACAGACCAGGGTGCGGCTGGATTGCAGCGCTTCGGAGAGCTCCGACGGCCACTGCTGGCCGGGCTCGAGCCCGCCGAAGTCGGCGAAACCGATCTGCGCGTTGGGGACGTTGGTCGGCACGGCCGCCAGCTGCCCGACACGGCGCGGCGAGATCTTCGAAGAACCGGGGCACGTACTCCTCGCCCAACGCGTCCCTGCGTGCGTGGCTCAAGAAGAACCAGTAGTCGGACACCTCACCTCCCCTGTGAGGACCGCCCGTTCTCGAGACGGACCTTAATCGACGCCGCTCGAGTGCTCGTTCGTACATCGATGTGCGGTCGTCGCCGACGCGTGGCCCACATGAAGAAATTCGTCCGTTTCTGTCGATCCGGACCTCGTACGTTCGTAGTGGGGGTAGGGCCCGCAGGGTGCGGACCCACGCACGAAGGAGAGACTCCCATGACCCGCAAACTCGTCGAATCGACCTTCGTCACGCTCGACGGCGTGATCGGTGATCCGCAAGTCTGGGGACCCCCGTATTGGGACGCGCAGCACTCCGCCTACGCGGCCAAACTGCTCGAACCGGCCGACGCGCTCCTCCTCGGGCGAGTCACGTACGAGGGTTTCGCCGAGTCCTGGCCCCAACGTTCCGGCGATCCGTTCACCGACAAGATGAACTCGATGCCGAAGTACGTCGCCTCGCGGACGCTCTCCGACACGAAATGGAACGCGTCGGTCCTCGACGGTGACGACGCGGCTGCGGCCGTCGCTGCGCTCAAGGACCAGTCAGGTGGAGATCTCCTCAAGTTCGGCACCGGGGAGCTCGACCGCTCACTCCTCGAGAACAAGCTCGTCGACGAGTACCACTTCTGGATGTTTCCTGTCGTCGCCGGTAGCGGAGAGCGCCTGTTCGACGGCGTCGGGCTGGACACCACCCATCTGAAGCTGGTGGAGACCACTCCGTTCGACTCCGGCATCGTGGTGCTCACCTACACCGCCAAGTGAACGACGGGCTTGAACACCAGGTGACGGCTTTCATGCCAGCTTCACGTACGTTCCCAGACCGGGAGCGCATCGTACCTATTGAAGGAACCGTACGTGGGGTCTACTGCGTACTACTCATGGACTACCACGATGAACCGCTCAACCACCACCGACTGCCGCCTCGAAAGCGGCGACGCCAGGCGCAACGTCGCGCCTGCGCCGGTGGCGCGCGAGCGGTCACCGAGGTCGTTCGCCCGCTCCACTATCCACGCACTGACCGCGCTGTCGAACAAACGCCGGTCGCGGCGCTCGCTCCCGAGCGCCGGAGCACGGTGCGCAGCCAGCGACGCCTGGTCACGGTCGTGTTCTTCGACCTCGTCCAGTCGACGCGCACTGCGCTGCAGCTCGGCGACCGGGCCTGGTGCGATCTGCTCCGTCGGTTCTACGACGAGGCGGACCACCTCGTGTCAGCCGCCGAGGGCCGTGTGGTCAAGACCACGGGTGACGGCTTCCTCGCCGTGTTCGACAGTCCCAGCGACGCGGTGCGTGCGGCGATCGCCACGCGCAACGCCGTCAACGAGCTGGGCCTCGACCGGCTCGCGGTGGGATTCACACCGCCGAAGTCGAGCTGCTCGGTGACGACGTCATCGGCATCGGCGTCCACATCGGAGCCAGGATCACCCAGGCTGCCGACGACGACGAGGTGTGGGTGTCGCGCACGGTCCGCGACCTCGTCGCCGGCTCGGACCTGAAGCTGATCGAGCGGGGTAGCCGCAACCTGCCCGGCTTCGACGAGGAGTGGGAGCTCTACGCCGTCGGCGTCTGAGCGATCACGAGCAGAGATCGAGGAGCCGCTGTCGGTCCGGACCGGGGATCGACAGCGGCTCGATCGACTCTCCGAGTTCGAGCAATCGGTCGAACACGCCCTCACGAGCCAGGACCTCACTGGGGAGCGAGAGGCAACTCACGATCTCGGCCGCCCACCTCGCAACCTCCGCGTCGGACGTGGCGGCACCGAAGAGCACGCCGGAGATGGCCAGCACCGGATCCTCCGGGGGCTGGCGTCCCTCGACGACTGCCTTCATCTCCTCGTTGCGTGCCCGATCGAGCTGCCGAGTCGCATCGTGCCACGGGTCGAGATCGGCGACCGAGCCTTCGTGGAACGCGATTGCCAGGTCTGCAGGCCGATCGAGGTGCTCGCGGACGGTGTTGCGCATCAGCTCGGTGTGCATCAGCCCGAGTGTCATGCCACGGCCGAGCGACGGGTTGGTGCAGGCGTAGGCGTCCGCGATGGAGAGCATCCCGGTGACGACAGGGACCCCGTCGACGACGAAGCGACGCGTGCGGTCGACCACCCCGCTCATCGAGGCCATGTCGCTGATCGGCTCACCATCGAGCCAGTGCGCGTGCAGCGGGCATTCGCCAACGATCTTCTCGAACACGTCCACATCGCGGAACCGGCGCGTCGGCGCGTCGGCGGAGCTGGCGTAGAGCGTGATCGACCACGTGCCGTTGTCGGAGGCGATGCAGAGGACCGAAATCGATCCCAGCGGACTCAGGATCGGTGACCGCAGTTCCGGCACGGAGCCGTCGGCGGAGCGGTAGAAGCGGCCGTAGTAGCTGAACCCGCTGTCTTCCGCCGTCTCGTCGGGCGCCCGACCCCCGATCGCCGTGATCCAATCGACGGTCGGTGAGCGTCGTCCAGTGGCGTCGACGACCAGATCGGCATGTAGCTCCTCGCCGCTTGCAGACGGACGCCGGACACGTGCGGCACGCCTGCAATCGACTCCGCGCCGCTGAGCAGACCGCCAATCGCCGCCCCTCGCCGCACTGCCACCCGAGGCTCGGCAGCGAGTGTGTTCGCTAGCGCCAGTTCGATGGTGGTTCGTCGACCCGTGACGCTGTCGAATCGATCGTCTTCGGGGATTCGTTCGGCACCTTCGATGGCCGACAGGAACGCGTCGACGGAATTCGATACGCAGCCCGCCGCATGATTCGAGTTCCGCCGCAGCCTCGGGAAGGGTGGCGGCGAGCACGGAATACCCGCGGGGAAACAGTACGTGGGCGAGCCGGAACTGGGCGACGCTCCGGCGGTTCCACGACTCCCATGCATCATCGACGGACGCAGGCGGTGACGCCTCGTCTCGCTCGAGGAGGGTGACGTCGTGCCCGTCGTGGGCAAGCATCATCGCTGCCGACATCCCGCAGATCCCACCGCCTGCGACCACGATCTCAGCCATGAGCACGCCCTTTCCTCGTCCGCCTCAGCACGCTACAGGTGGGGCGGATCGAGAGAAGGGACAGCCGTCACTCATCCGTCTTGCGGATGCCGGCCAGCAGGGCGGTGACATCGCCGACGGTGCCGAGGTGATGGAGCTTGTCGGGGTTGATCTGGTTGCGGATCGAGCGGATCTTGCCGTCGACGATCTCGAGACTCATCACACCCAGGATCTCGCCGGCGGGTGAGACGAACCGGGCGGCGGGCTGCCCGTTCGCCATGGCCGGCACCAGTCGCCCGTCGAAACGCCGACCGACTGGCGCATGATGCCAAGCAGGAAGGGGGCGACGCGGCGCACTCCCTCCATCGGCGTGGCGAGCGCCGGAACCTTGCCGCCACCGTCGCCGTAGAACAGCGACGTCCTCGCGCGAGCAGCCGCTCCAGTCCGTCCAGATCCCCCTCGTGGAGCGCAGCGAAGAACCGGTCGGCGAGCTCGGCGCGGTGCGTCGGGCGACGGATCGAAGCGGGGACGCTCGTCGGCGAGGTGGGCCTTCGCCCGGGCGAACAGCTGGCGGCAGTTCTCCTCGCTCTTCTGCACGACGTCGGCGATCTCGGCATAGCTCGTAGCCGAACACCTCACGCAGCAGGAACACCGCCCGCTCCACCGGCGACAGCCGCTCGAGCACGACGAGGAAGGCGATCGACACCGTGTCGTCCATCTCGAGGCGGTGAGCGGGATCGGTATCGTCGTCGAGCACGGGCTCCGGAAGCCACATTCCCGGATAGATCTCCCGCTGCTTGCCGCGCAGAGCGAAGCGTGTCGATCGCCAGCCGGGTCGTCACGGTCGTGGCATACGCGTCGGGCACTCGGAGAACCTCACCGCGGTCGACCGCCCTCTGCATGCGCAGGAACGCCTCCTGCACGATGTCCTCGGCCTCCGCCACGCTGCCCATCATCCGGTAGGCGATCGAGAACATCAGCGGCCGCAGCTGGTCGTGCTCCGCGGCGAGGTCGGTCATCTCACCAGGCAACCACATCGACCTGTCACAGACTCCGGGGTTCGTTCGTCGGACGGATCAACAGGCAAACGAAACCGATGAAGGAGCCCCCATGAGAGTGCTACTTGCAGGAGCCACCGGAGCGATCGGCCGACCCCTGCTGCCGATGCTCATCGACGCCGGTCACGAGGTGGTCGGCACCACACGGACCGCCGATCACCTCGACGCGGTCGCCCGCACGGGTGCCGAGCCGGTGTTGATGGACGGCCTCGACGCCGCTGCCGTGATGCGAGTCGTCCGGGATGCCAAGCCCGACGCCGTGATCCACCAGCTGACCGCGCTGAAGGACATCCGTAGCTTGAAGAAGTTCGACCGCGAGTTCGCCGTCACGAACCGCCTCCGCATCGAGGGGACGGACAACCTCCTGGCCGCGGCACGGGCCGCCGGGGCGAAGCGGTTCGTGGCGCAGAGCTTCACCGGCTGGACCAACCCGCGCACGGGCGGTCCGGTGAAGACAGAAGAAGACGGGTTGGACCCCGATCCCGCCCCGTCGTCGAGATCGTCGATGGAAGCCATCGCCTCATATCGAGCAGGTGGTGCCTGCGCCGAGCGGAGCCTCACCGGGATCGTGCTCCGCTACGGCGGCTTCTACGGCGGCGGCACCGGCATCAGCAAGAACGGGGACATGATCGAACTGGTCCACAAGCGGCGCCTGCCGATCGTCGGGTCGGGCAGCGGTGTGTGGTCGCTCGATCCACATCGAGGATGCGGCCCGGGCCACGGTGCTCGCCCTCGATCATGGCGAGGCCGGCGTGTACAACATCGTCGACGACGACCCGGCACCCGTTTCCGACTGGCTGCCAGCCTTGCCACGGCGGTCGGGGCGAAGCAGCCGCGAAAGGTTCCGGCGTGGCTGGCGAAGCTGATGATCGGCGACTACGGCCTGTCCGTGATGACCGAGATCCGCGGATCGTCGAATGCGAAGGCGAAGCGGGAGCTCGGCTGGGCGCTGCGTTATCCGTCCTGGAGGCAAGGCTTCCGCACCGGCCTCGGCTGACGCTGGCTCGACCGCAGGCGACAGGCTGTCGGTACAGGCGACTGTCGCACCTCCCAACCACCTCCCGTCGCCAGACGCGACAGTCGCGCCTGGCGGCGGAGACGGGTTGCCGGCAGGCGCGACAGTCGCGCGGCGACGTCGGACGGCGTCAGTCGATCGTGGCGATGAAGTCGACCAGGTCGGCGGCGAAGCGTTCGGGGCATTCCCAGTGAACGGCGTGGCCCACGCCGTCGTAGGTGTGGAGTGCGCACGTGGAGATCTTGGAGCGGAAGACCTCCTGGTCGCTGTGCGGCACGAACACGTCCTGGTCACCCCAGATCAGCATCGTCGGTACGCCGATCGACTCGATGCCAGCGACGTGGTCGTGGGCGACGAACCCGTCGACCGCCGCTTCACACTCGTGCCGGCAGCTTGCTGCTCTCGACGACGACGAAGTCGAGAAACGCCTGCGGCATGCCCCTCGACAGCGTGCTCCGTTGGAAGTCCTCGATGAACTCTCGATCGACGGGGTCGATGAACGTCCGCACTGCAGCGGCGAGCTCGACGACGCCCTCGTTCTCGAGCGGCAACGCGAACGCCCCTTCGAGCACCAGCGCCGCCACGAGCTCGGGATGGCGAACAGCAATGGCGGATGCGACGGCGGCGCCAAGCGAATGCCCCACGATCACGCCACGCTCGATGCCGATCGCTGTCATCGACTCGGCGACGTCGTCGGCGAGTGCGTCGATCTGATAGCCGGCTTCGGGGCGATCGGCGTCGCCGTGCCCACGGAATGTGAAAGCGATCGAGTAGACGTCGCCGGGCATGACGTCCAGGACGGGGTCCCAGGAGTGCAGCGAGTCGCTGAGCCCGTGGAGAAACACGACGGCGGGTCCGTCGGCGTCACCACACGTGACGAACGGGATGCGCGTGCCGTCCGGCAGACGGGTCGCGCTGGGCACGATGATGGCGGTCATGGGGATGGCTCCTTCGATGAGATGTCATCCCCAAGGCGTGAGATCTGCCCTCACGACGTGACGTTGATCTCCCACTGCACGGGGCGCTCCGGCCGGTACGAGCAGTACGTGCCCGTCGAGATCGACGACGTGAGGTGGCGGCCCAGTTCGGGATGCGTCTCGCCGAGACGGCGGATCGTCGACCGCACACGTTGCGTCACCGCCGATCGGGCCTTCTCCGCAGATCCGCCCGGCGTCCTGCTCCGACCACCGAGACCGAGGGCCGCGGTGAGATGGTCGATCGAGAGTGTCGAGCTCGACCCGTCCGCGGTCGGCGCGGGCGTGATCGTGATCGGCTTCGGCGCTGTCGATCTCGGCTTGTAGCTCTCGTACTCGCTCCTCGTACTGGCGTCGGGCAACGTCATCCAGCACCTCGCCAGTTGATGGCTCGACGACGGTGGCGCCCATCAACTCCAGGCAGTGCAGCTCCCGATCGGGCGCGGCGAGGAGCCGGGCGAGATCGACGAGACCCTTCGACTCCTTGACGTGCACTGTCGTTCCCCCGAAGGAGACCTCCCACCAGTCGCCACGGTTGGCGAAGGTGGCTGGCGAGGAGGTTGCGGCTGTCGAGGCGACGACCGGTGGCGCCGCCGGTTCGCCCGCTGGTTCGCCGTCGAGCAGGGTCCGCAGCTCCGACCGGACCAACACGATCGCGTCCCTGCGGGCGAGCGCGGTGCCCACGCCAGATGGCAGCGGGAACAGATCCGAGTCGACCGCCGCCATCATCGAGACGATCGAGAGCGACTGCGCCGTGGCGTTGAGGTTCGCCCACGATCCCCGCTCCGATCGCTGGAGGAGGACTGCGGTCGTGTGCAGCGCGGCGCGCAGATCGGCGAGAGCGCCTCGTGCGACGAGCCCGTCGAAGAGCTCGGTCAGGACCCGCGCAGCGTCGACGAGCCTGTTGCGTGAGATGTGGGCCAGCGCCAAGGTGCGCAGGTTTGCTGACACTGCGGCTGGGTAGTCGATGCGCCGCGCTTCCGCGAGCGCTTCCTCGATGGCCGGGACCGCGCCGTCGACGTCTACCCGAAGCAGGATGCCCGCCGCGACAGTGCGAGCCCACACCTCGTTGATCGGGGATCCGGCGGTCACGGCCTCGGCCCGCACCGCCTCGACCTGGCGGAGCGCCTCGTCGACGGCCTCGTGGTCCGCGTCGACGAGCAGTCTGCGCTGCTGACACCTCGGCCTCCATCGCCATCGCCGGGAGACCGTTCGCCCGAGCCGCTGCGGCTGCCTCCACCAGCATCGCCCGGGCCCGGCCACCGTCGCCGAGCGCGCCGCGCCACGTAGCCGATCACGCGCGCAGGGTGAACGGGGCGAACGTCGAGACGGCCGCGCCGGGGAGCACACGTTCGGCGAGGTCGAGAGCGCCTTGGGCATCGCCGGTGAGGTACCCGGGCAGTCGCCGCGGTTGCGGCAGCATCGACGGCGAACGGGTCGTCGGAGTCCGACCATCGCCGCACCGCGAGGTCGCTGAGCGTTGCAATGTCGTCGGTGTGGCCCTGGTGGATGACGCCCCAGAGCACCGCGGTCAGGAGACAGTCCCCGCGCTCCCCGTCGTCCTTGGCGAGACACCAGCGCAACGCGGCGGCGATGTTGTCGTAGATGGCCAGCAACTCGCCCAGTCCCTGGTTATCCCAGCGAGTGGCTCCGACCGTCATGATCGCCGTCACGTCGGTGACGACATGGTCGACGAACCGATCGTGGGCGACATCAACCGCCCCGTTCCGCTCGAGACGGGAGAGGACGAAGGCGCGTACCGTCTCCAGGAGGCGGTAGCGCGTGGTGTCGCCGGCCGACTCCACGACCAGCAGGGACGAGTCGACGAGTGATGACAGCGCCATGTCGGCAGCGGTGGCGTCGAGACCGATGTCGGCTGCTACTGCGGTCGCCAGACTGGCCGTGAACGGTCCGGGGAAGACGCCGAGCCGCTCGAACAACGATCTCGCATCAGTATCGAGAAGCCGGTACGACCAGTCGATCGTGCCGGAAAGGCTGCGGTGGCGTTGATCGCCGCGGAAGCGAGGACGGGCGAGCACGTCGACACCCTCGCCGAGCCACGCGAGGATCTCCGCCGGCCGCATCGTGCGGGCGCGGGCGGCAGCGATCTCGATCGCCAGCGGCACCCCGTTCGAGGTGGCGGACGGCTCCACGATCACGTCGAGTTGGTCGTCTGCGAAGCTCCGCACCGGCGTCGCGGGCCCGCTCGAGGAAGAGGCGGACCGCAGCCGTGTCGAGCTCGAGCGCACCGACGCGGCGGGACAGGCAGTGGGCCGAGTACGACGAGCGATTCCTCCGGCAGATCCAGGGGCGACCTGCTGGTAGCGAGCACGGTCGGCGCCTGGCATGCGTCGAGCAAGGCACCAGACGCGTCCGCAGCGGCATCCGTGACGTGCTCGCAGTTGTCGGCGATGAGCAGAGCCGGCTGTTCCGACGGTGAGTCGACGAGCGCGTCGAACGATGCGAATCCGAGCTGGCCTGCAATCGCACCGGCAACGGCGTCGGGCGTGTCGACCCTGGTGAGGTCGATCGCGTGGACGCCGAGCTCGAAGGCGGGGCCGATCCTGTCGGCGGCGGCGCGGGCGACGCTCGTCTTGCCGATCCCGCCTGGCCCGGTGATCGTGACGAGTCTGCGTGACCGAAGACGGTTGACGACCTGTCGACCTCGCGGATCGCGTCCGATCAGGCCGTTCACTGCGATGACGCCGCGTACCTCGGCCTCCTTGTGCGTGACACCATGCCTCGGGCGCGCTCAGTCGCCGGCGGACTCGATGCTCATGTCCCGCAACGGAACGCGGCTGCGCCAAGCCTGGACCGGCCAGGACATGTACGGGCTCGGCACGATCGAGATCTTGCAGTTTGACGTCGCCTACCGCCACGAGTCGCACCTGCGCTGGCAAGTGATCGGCGACCAGGTGAGTGGTAGTGCTGCTGACTAACACCTCGCCGCCTTTGGCCGACCCGCGCAGCCGAGCGACTCTGTTCACAGTGGGGCCGAAGAAGTCGCCGTCGCGCTCGACCGCCTCGCCAGTGTGCACCGCCAAGCGGACGGCGAAGTCGAGGTTGGTTGGCCACTGCTCGGCGAGCAACGCAACCTGCACCTCGTACGCGGCGCGCACGGCATCGGTAGCCCGCGGCGAACACCGAGAACGTCGAGTCCCCCTCCCCCCGGGCCTTCAACAGGTTCCCGCCGTGAGCGGTCACCGCCTTCGCGACAATGTCGTCGTGACGACCCAGCGCCGCATCCATGGCGTCCGGCGCCTTCTCCCACAGCCGGGTCGAACCGACCACGTCCGACAGGACGAAGGTGACCACGCCTGACGGCAGACGTTGACCGACCATCATCCAGATCCTCGCGCGATTACCGTGCGGCCCTCCGTGCCAGCAACCAAACGCCGGACCGCGTCGTCACGTCGTGAGACGCTATCTCACGCCTTCAGGGTGATTCTGATCCCGAGACATGGAGCCCACCGTGCCGTCATATCGCCATCTCTTGCCGCAGCTCTCCGCCGACGTCTTCCTCACAGACGGCGGTATCGAGACCACGCTGATCTTCGACGACGGGTTCGACCTGCCCGACTTCGCCGCGTTCACGCTTCTTGCCGATCCTGCCGGGCGGGAAGGCCTCCGCCGCTACTTCGAGCCGTACGCCGCAATCGCGGCGCGAGACGAAGTCGGCATCGTGCTGGAGACCGCCACATGGCGGGCGAGCGCCGATTGGGGCGCCCGCCTCGGCTACGACGTCGACGCCGTGATCGACGCCAATCGAGCCGCCGTCGATCTCCTGGTCGACGTTCGACGCCGCTACGAGACCCCCGATTCGCCAGTGGTGATCAGCGGTTGCATCGGACCGCGCGGAGACGGCTACCAGCCTGACTCGCAGATGACGGTCGACGAGGCACGCAACTACCACGCTCTGCAGGCACGCACGTTCGCCGCCAGCGAGGCCGACCTGATCACGGCGATCACGATGACGTACACGGACGAGGCGATCGGCGTCACCGAGGCCGCCCGGGCGGCGGGGATGCCCGTCGTAATCTCCTTCACGGTCGAGACGGACGGAACGCTGCCGACAGGCCAACCGCTCGGCGAGGCGATCGAGGCAGTCGACGCTGCGACCGACTCGTACCCGGCGTACTACATGGTGAACTGCGCACATCCGACGCACTTCGCCGGCGTGCTCCAGCCAGGCGCTGCGTGGCTCTCCCGTGTCGGTGGCGTGCGCGCCAACGCCTCGAAGTTGAGCCATGCCGAGCTCGACGAGGCGGAGGTGCTCGACGCCGGCGACGCAGCAGAGCTCGCCGCCGAGTACGCCCAGCTGCGCCGTCAGCTGCCGAACCTGAAAGTCCTCGGCGGGTGCTGCGGCACGAGCCACCACCACATCGACGCGATCAGCTCGGCCTGCGCGGTCCCCGCCGCGCCGTGAACCCGGGCACGCGCTCTCAGGTCTGGACGACGACGTCGAGCGAGTTGTCGAACAACCACGCCCTCGTCCACACGTCATGCGTCTGGAACGGCACCCACAGGTAGCCGGTGACGATGCCGGCGGCTTCGGTGCCGTTTGACCACGGACCGCCACTGTCGCCATGCACATTGTTGTTGTCGTCCATGCCGACGAGGTTCGACGCCAGGCCATCGAAGGTGAGGAGGGCGGTGTATGTCGCCCACACCTGGTCGCACGTGCGGGTTCCCTGCACTCGGCTGTACACGCAGTACGTGTTGTTCACGGCAACTGACGTTTCCACCGAGTTGACCTCGCGACGGTCCGTCGGATCGGCGTAGTACTCAGGCTCGACGCGGTGGGCCGGGGTGGTGTACCACGCCATGTCGCCGTTGAGTCCGAGATGGTCGTCCTCCTCGAACATCGAGTACTGCGGTCCCCCTTGCGGCTGGTGGTAGTGGTTCATGCCGTCACAGTGGGCGGCCGTCACCACGCCTTCCTCGCCCGTGATCAGCGACTCCACGCTGAAGCCACTGGTGCAGGTGGCGACGCCGATCTCGTGGATGTAGGCGCCGCCGTAGGTGTGGTAGTTCGCGGCGACCTCGTGGTCGGCAAACGTGACGTGCACACCATTGCGGAGCGCAGGTGGCAGTTGGGAGCCGGGACGTGATGCTCCGTTGACCGCCACCTCGATCTGGCCGCTGGGGAGCACCGCCGCGCCGACCTGCTCGTACCCGGCATCTCCGAAGAACTCGACGACGGCCACCGTCCGGCTGGCGAGTTCGGTGGCGGAGTACGTGCGGCCGCCGGAGACACCAATGTTCAGTTCAGACTCCGTGGCCAGTGTCCTCGCTCCGGTCGGCACCTTGCCCTTGAAGCGCAGGAAGCTGCGGCCGCCGGGCGCTGGGGCGAACTCTGCACCGGCGAACTTTCCGGGGTAGAGCGCCTCGATCTCGTCCTGCAGATCGCCGAACGCCTGCTGATCGGCCATGTGGCGGCGTGTTGTCGCCAAGCTCCAGCCTGTGTCCGCGGAGACGATGGCGACGTCGATCGCCTCGGACTCAGCCGTGTTGTGGGCGTCGTCATGCGGCTCGGGATCGACATGGGCGGCGACCGTCGCCGGCAACGCCAGCGCGGCGAGGACGATCGCAGCTGCCTTGGCGCGGCGTGCCAGCAGCGTGTATCCGGGCTTCGCTGGTGGGAAATCGGGGTGTTCCAGGGCGGTGTTCATGGCCGTCTCTTCTCGATGCGGGGCACTCGGATCGGTGCTCGGCCGATCGTGCCGATCCGCTGCTAGCCGCCCGCTAGCCGAGGGAGAGACGGAAGACGCTGCTACTGCGGCGTAGGACGCATCCCCGAGACCCTGCTGGTAGACGACGGTGTCACCGATGCCGAACAGGGTCACCTCGTCGCCGTCGCTCAGCTCCTCGGCGGTCACGATCGTCCGTGAGGGGACGGCGAACGGCTCGACCTCGACGAACGAGGACCCCCGCTGTCCGACCGGAGGCGAGTGTGTCCCGCTCCCTACTCTCCGTTTGCGGAGGACTCATCATGCTGCAGATCGAGGATCAGGGGCGTGTGCGCTTGCTCACGCTCGACCGGCCGGAGGCGCTGAACGCATTCAACGAGGCGCTCTACGACGCGCTCACGGACGCACTTGCCGATGCGCGAAGCGACACGTCCGTCGCTGTCGTCGTGCTGACCGGGAATGGCCGCGCCTTCTCCGCCGGTACCGATCTGCTCGAACTGGCGGGCATCAGGGATGGCTCGACACAGCGCGGCCGGCACGGCTTTCCGGGACTGGTCGACGAGCTGGTGGAGTTCCCGAAGCCGTTGATCTGTGCGGTGAACGGGATCGGACTAGGCATCGGGGCGACGATCACCGGACTCGCCGATCTCGTGCTGATGTCGAGTGCTGCCCGGATCAAGTGCCCGTTCTCCAGCCTCGGTCTGGCACCGGAGGCGGCGAGCAGCACGACATTCCCGACGCTGCTCGGCCGGCAGAACGCGACGTGGGCACTGATGAGCTCGGAGTGGATGTCGGCGGATGAGTGCCTCGCCATGGGACTCGTCTTCAAGGTGTGTCCGCCCGACGAGCTGCTCCCGACGGCGCTGGCACATGCAGCAACGCTGGCGAGCAAACCGATCTCGTCGCTCATCGAGATCAAACGCCTCCTCGTCGAGCCGGGACGAGAGGCGATCAGGTCGGCACGGGAGCGGGAGAACGCCGCCTTCGCCCGGTTGCTCGGCTCGCCGGCCAATATCGAGGCGCTGAAGGCGTTCGCCGAGAAGCGGGAGCCCGATTTCGCATCGGTGGACGCGGCGGCAACCGTGGATGGCACGTAGCGTGTGGCCATGACGATCGATCACGAGGACGACGTCGCCGGTCTTCGCCGTGCCGGCAGGGCGGTGGCAGAGGCGCGGGACACGATGCTGCAAGCCGCCCAGCCGGGTGTGTCGACCCTCGAGCTCGACGCCATCGGTCGAGAGGTGCTCGGCGCTCACGGGGCGCGCTCCGCACCGCAGCTGGCCTACGACTTCCCTGGCACGACATGCATCAGCGTCAACGACGAGATCGCCCACGGCATCCCCTCCGAGCGGCGCCTCGTCGACGGTGATCTGGTGAACATCGACGTGTCCGCCGAGCTCGACGGCTATTGGGCCGACACCGGAGCCAGCACCTCGATCGGCACCGCGTCGCCCGAAATCGCCCGGCTGCTCAAGACCGCGCAACGAGCACGTCGCGACGCCGTCAATGCAGCTCGCGCCGGCCGTCCCCTCCGCCACGTCGGGCGGGCGGCGCAGAACTGCGCTCGCGCTCATGGGTACACCGTGCTCGCCAATCTGTGCGGCCACGGCGTCGGTCGCTTCATCCACGAACCGCCGTCGGTTCCCGGCTTCGAGGATCCGTCCGACCGGACCGTCCTGTGGGAAGGGCTCGTGATCGCTGTCGAGCCGTTCCTCTCGTTCAGCGCCACGCACGCCATCGACAGCCCCGACGGATGGGGCCTGCGCACGAACGACGGCAGCCTTGCCGCTCAGTTCGAGCACACGATCATCGTCACCAACGGCGACCCGATCATCGTCACCGGCTAAGCGGCGTCGAGGTGATCGACGTTCACAGCATCCGCATGATCCGGACCGACTGCCAGTTCATCGAACGCTGACGCGGCACCGAGGCCGGCGTCGTCGGTGCCGTCCTGCTCGCCGACGGACACCCGCAGCGCGATCCGGGCGACGGCGAAGGTGATCAGCAACCCGACGGCGAGCCCGATGGCAACGACCACGGGCAGTCGATCACTGACGCTGCCACCGATTCGGGCAAGGGCGACGATGAAGCCAGCCCAGAGCGAGGCGCCGATTACGGACGCGGGGACGAAGCGGGCGAGCGGAACGCGTCCCGCCCCACAGCCGAGTGCCACCGCCGTGCGGCCCATCGGCAGGAAACGCCCGGCGATCACCACTCCCGCCGACCTCGGACCGCGCCAGGTGAACGCCTGCGACCACCTCCCGCGGGACATCCACCGGCCGAGCCTGCTTGGCTGCAACCAGCGTCCGATGCCGAAGACGACGAGGTCGCCGCACACCGCGCCTACGGCCGTGGCGATCACCACGCCCGCCATCGACGTCTCGCCATCCGCCGCCATCGCAGCCGCGGTGAGGACCGCTGCCTCGGAGGGGATCAGCGGCAGCACGCAGTCGACGAGCACGGCGAGGCCGAGCACGACATACAGCCAGAGTCCGAGATCCGGGCCGATCAGATCCACACTGCGACCGTACGAAGACCCGCGTGAGATCGACATGGTGCCCACGTGCGTCTTCCAGGTAGGGCAGCCCCCACCCCAGTCGAGATGACCTCGGCGTGGCGGAGTGCCTACGGTGAATGTGGACGTCCCGGACGCGAGGCGCCGGGCACGACGAGCGAACTCCCAGGTGGCACGCCATGACGAAGTTGACCGACAAGATCGCCATCGTGACTGGCGCCGGCCAGGGCATCGGCCGCGCCGTCGCCGAGAAGCTGACCGCCGAAGGAGCAACGGTCGTCGTCACGGATATCAACGAGAGCGCGGCCGAAGACGTCGCCGAGCTCATCGGCAACGAGGCCATCGCAGTACGCGTCGATGTCACCTCGCCGCGACTCGCTCGCTGCAATGGTGGAGCAGGTCGTTGGCCGGTTCGGCCGTGCCGACGTGCTGGTCAACAACGCGGGGTGGGACAAGGCGAGCCCATTCGTGGAGTCCGAACCCGCCGACTGGGACAGGGTCATCCAGGTGAACCTCTACGGCGTCTTGAACACGACCAAGGTCGTGCTACCGCTGATGTCGTCCCAAGGACACGGCACCGTGGTCAACATCGCCTCCGACGCCGGACGGGTCGGCTCGTCGGGTGAGGCCGTCTACTCAGCGGCCAAGGGAGGCATCATCGCCTTCACGAAGTCGATCGCCCGCGAGATGGCCCGGCATCAGATCAACGTCAACTGTGTCTGCCCCGGGCCGACCGACACCGCGCTGTTCGCCACGCTCGGGGGCGACGATCCCAACCTGCGCACTGCTCTCATCAAAGCCATTCCGTTCCGGCGCCTGGCAGAGCCCGATGACATCGCCAATGCCGTGGCCTTCCTCGCCAGCGACGAGGCGGCATACATCACCGGCCAGACGATCAGTGTGAGCGGCGGGCTCACCATGTCCTGAGCGACTCGTAGGATCCGGCGAGTGACAGACATCAACGAAGTCGCGGCAAGCGGTCGCTACGACACGATGCAGTATCGGCGTTGCGGTCGGAGCGGTCTCCAGCTCCCCCTCCTGTCCCTCGGCCTGTGGCACAACTTCGGGCACGACCGGCCGTACGACGTCCAGCGGGCGATCGTCCGCCGCGCCTTCGACGTCGGGATCACTCACTTCGACCTGGCCAACAACTACGGCCCGCCGTACGGATCGGCCGAGGCCAACTTCGGGCGCATGCTCGCCACCGACCTCGCTCCGTACCGCGACGAGCTGATCGTCTCCACCAAGGCGGGCTACGACATGTGGCCCGGACCATATGGCGAGTGGGGCTCGCGGAAGTACCTGCTCGCCTCGCTCGATCAGTCGCTGCGCCGAATGGGGCTCGACTACGTCGACATCTTCTATTCCCACCGCTTCGATCCCGATACGCCGCTCGAAGAGACGATGGGTGCGTTGGACACTGCCGTGCGCTCCGGGCGTGCGCTCTACGCGGGCATCTCCTCGTACAACTCTCACCGCACCCGTGAGGCCGCGGCAATCCTCCGTGATCTCGGCACACCCCTGCTCATCTCGCAGCCCTCGTACTCGATGATCAACCGCTGGATCGAGGACGACCACCTTCTCGACACATTGGGGGAGGTCGGCGCAGGCTGCATCGCCTTCTCTCCGCTCGCCCAGGGCTTGCTCACCGATCGATACCTCGGCGGAGTACCCGACGACTCACGGGTGGCGACGGGCGGCGCGCTGGGTCGCGACATGCTGACCGAGGACCGGCTCGTCCGTGTGCGCGCGCTCAATGACGTTGCTGCAGGCCGTGGTCAGACTCTCGCCCAACTCGCTCTGGCGTGGGCACTCCGCGATCCGCGGATGACGTCGCTCGTGATCGGCGCCAGCAGCGTCGCCCAGTTGGAGACCAACGTCGCTGCCCTCGATCACCTCGAGCTGTCCGCCGACGAACTGGCGGAGATCGACAAGCACGCCACCGACGCCGGCATCAACCTCTGGGCCACCTCCAGCTCCGCCTGACCACCGCGACGGCGTAACCCCCGGTCGTCGGCCAGCCAGTCGCCACACGCCACAGTCGCGTCAGTCGGTCGCCGGGGTGGTCGCGGCGAGGCCGGCGGGGATGCGATCCCAGTGGTCGACGTCGTGGGAGAAGATGAGGCGCGCGCCGTCTGCCTCGTACGTAGAGAGGATGTCGTACGACTGGCGTTGCTGCTCCGAGTCGTGGGCGAACGGCGGGAGGATGCCGTCAGTGAGCATCGTCCGCAGATAGCAGGCGTCGCCCACGAGCAAAGCCGACTCGGCGCCGGCAGCTGTCGACTCCTTCACCAACAGCGACTGGTGCCCTGCGGTGTGACCGGGTGTCGGGACGCACACGACGGTGCCGTCGCCGAACACGTCGTGTGCACCGTCGAGGAGCTCGATATGGCCGGCCTCCACCTCATCGAGCGGGACTCCGATATAGGTCGACGGTCGCGGATCGTGGGCTGCCTCCCACTCGTCGTTCTGCAGCAGCGTCGTGGCGTGGGCTAAGGGTCCGTTGCGCCCACAGTGATCGAAGTGCAGATGGGAGTTCACGAGGTGGGTGACCTGTGCCGTCTCGATCCCCGCCGCGGCAAGTCGCGTCTCGATCAGATCCTCGTGCGAGAGCTCGACGGTGAACACGTCGGCGAGGAACCCGAGTTCCTCGCTGGAGGTCATCAGCGTGTCGTGGAGGCCGGTGTCGAAGATGACCGTGCCCCGCTCGTGCACGATCGCGTAGCCCGGAATCGGGTAGCGCATCACTCCATCCGCTCCGGAGACGAGCACACCGGCGTCGTTCGACATCCAGCCCAGGCACAACGGGACGACGGTTGGCATGCGCCGACGTTACGACTATCCCGGCGACCGCCACATCAGTGGACGCCTACGCTCACGCGCATGTCTCCCGACCGCTCGGCTCCGCCCTCGAGCCCGTTCGCGCTGGTCGACTATTGGACGCCGTTCATCGTGCGATTGCTGGTGGAACACGGTGTTTGCGAGGCCTTCGGACGAGACCCCCGTTCGGTCGACGACGTGGCCGCAGAGACGGACACCGATGCGGACGCCGTGAGACGCATGATCCGCGTCCTGGAGAGTCGAGGCGTGTTCGAGCGCGTCGACGGAGACCAGTTCCGGCTCACCCCACTCGGTAGGCGACTGCTCCACGACGAACCGGGCAGCATCGCCGGCCTCGCCAACTTCAAGCCGTACGAACTGCACGCCTGGGCCGAGGCGCCGCACACGCTGAGGACCGGCGAGGCGGCGTTCCCGCAGTACTTCGGCGAGAGCATGTGGGAGTGGCTGGAGGAGCGCCCGGCGGCGAGTGCCCAGTTCAACGACACGATGCGGCGCCGCACGTCAGGGCTGCTCAATACCGCCATGCCGGAATACGACTGGCCTGATGACGGCACGGTCGTCGACGTCGGCGGGGGCAACGGCCTCCTGCTGGAACGGCTGCTCGCTCACCGACCCGCGATGCGGGGTGTCGTCTTCGATCTGCCTCACGTCGTGAGCGAGGCGGAGGATCGACTCAGCGCATCCGGACTTGCCGAGCGGGTGGAGGTGGTCGGCGGCGACTTCTTCGCCGACGCGATCCCCGCGGGTCACGACATCTACGTGATGGCCAACGTGCTCCACGACTGGACCGACGCCGATTCCGTACGGATTCTCCAATCGGTGCATCGCGCCCTCGGCGCCGATTCCCGGCTCCTGCTCTTCGAGTCGGTGCTCGGCGACGACGACAGCGAGGAGTTGGGGAAGATGGTCGACCTGCACATGATGGTGCTGCTCGGCGCCAAAGAGCGGACCGCTGCGGAATGGAAGCAACTCCTCCGCGATGGCGGTTTCGAGGTCACCAGGATCGTGCCGACGGCGGTCCATTCCTGGATCGAAGCCCGTGCGGCGGCTGCTACCTAAGCCGTGCTCGCCTGTCCCGTCGTCGCATAGAAACCCGGGGCGTCGCTGATGCGAATCACCTTCTTGCCGAACGGCTGCAGGGCGAGGCCGGCCAGTTTCATCGACTGGATGCCGAACGGGATCCCGATGATCGTGATGCACATCAGGGCGCCTGAGATCACGTAACCGATCGCCATGATCACGCCGGGGATGATCCACAGGATGGCGCCGAGTGTGCCGAGGCTGCTGGCGCTCGGATCCTTGACCACCGTTCGTCCGAACGGCCACAACGAGAAGTGGGCCAACTTCACGCACTGCCGGGCAAACGGCAGGCCGACGATGGTGATAGCGAGCAGCAGCGCCCAGAAGAGCCAGGCAAGGGCGCTCCCCAGGCCGGCGAAGATCAGCCAGATGATGTTGCCGAGCGTTCGCATGGCTCAAAACGCGGGCTCGTCGGGATGAATGTTGGTTCGCTGCATACATCACATCTACACCGCTCAGGTGCGGCTCAGGACGAGATCACCGTGGCGACCGACGACGGTGCCATCGTCGAAGTGACGAACGATGAGGTCGAGCACCTCGAGATGCTCGGCCACCAGCCCGTTCTGCTCGTCGACGCTGAGCCCTCGGAACCACCCGTCGCGCTCGAGCGAATCGCGCATCGCCGCCTCGAGATCGGCGTCGGAGAGCTCAGGTCGTTCGACGACCATCGCCGTGGTTGTGGCGCGGGTGCTGGCGAGCCCGGGAAACCCCCGGGCGCACCCACATTGATCGGACTCTGAACATTCGACGGTGAGGGCCGTGACGAGTTCGCCCTCGACGGTGCAGAAGTAATCGCCCGGAACCCTGCCTTGCGTCTCACGCGTCGCCACCAACACCTTCACCTCGCACCTCCTGTTCTCGACATGGGACGAGGATGACGAAGGGGTGCGACAGCGGCGTCGACGCGTCGATGGCTACGTGGTGGTGGCACCCGCCCAGGGACGGGCCGGATCGCTCGGTTGGGAAACCGTGGTCGGCGACGCCTCCCGGATCGCCCGCAACCGCTCCGCCGCGGCGGCTTTGGCGGCGGGATCGCTGTCGGCGAGCGGCGGCAACACGAACGTCGTGTACATCACCCGGCGTTCACGCACCGTCGGTTCCTGTGCCATGTGCAGCGTGCAGCTGAGATGCACGGTGACATCACCCGTCCGCGTCGGCAGGTCGACCTCGGGCAGGTCACCACCGTCACGGAGGAACGCCGGCCACATCAGCGCCCGGTGCGACCCGGCCACTACACGCAGTTGGCCAGATGTGGCGTCGGCGCCGGTCACGGAGATGCCGACGGTGAGGCTGCAGCACGAATAGCTGTGACGCCCTTGGGCGCAGTCCTTGTGCCACGGCAGGTCGGAGAGTCCGCGCACGACACCGAGCGGCTTGAACAAGGCTTCGATGCGGTTGTCGGTGCCGACACCGACCAGCGTGTGCCCGTCGCCAGTGATCGCGCCGATCCGCTGCAGGCGCCCGTCTGCCATCAGTTCGGCTGTCACCGACGACACGAGGTCGAATCCCTGCATCCGCACGAGGCGGTCGGCCCCATCGCGGGTTTGCGCCCACCACGACCGCCCGTCGCCTTGCGAGTAGCCCGGCGCAGCCATGTCCATGTCGCCGGACACGGTGGCCATCTCGTCATCCGTGAACACGCCGGCAATGTGGAGAAAGCCGGCCTGCTCGAGAAAGTGGCGCATCTCCTCGAGCGGGTCGTCGAGCGTGAACGAGCGGCCGAGGTCGAGCGGCGCCCCTCCGCCGTCGACGAGCTCGACATCACCGGGTACGTGTGGAGCCCGGCCGTCGAGGGCGCCGCGGAGCAGCACCCACCAGTCGACGACGTCATCCAACCTATAGTCGTCCAGGTGAAGCGTGCCGTTCGAGTACCACCCCACCGGCGTGACCTGGTCGCGGACGAGGTCGTTGAGCTGTTCGGTGGTGACGCGCAGGCATCCGCCGTCACCATTGCCGCTCGCAGGCTCGAGGCGTACGCGGTCGTTGTCGATCGACAGCCGGTGGCGGATGCCGTCGGCGTCGACGACCAGCGGTGGGGGCCGTAACGCACGCCGCGGCGGGCGCGATCAGTTCGGCATTGTCAGCGACCGCGGTTGCGAGCACGCCGTTGAAGATCTCGGCCGGCGCCATCAGCTCCGCCGGCCCGTCCACTCGTGTGCGTAGATCCACCGACATCGGTCCCCCTTGGCCCTCGGCGCATCCAGCCTGCCACCCCACTCGCGGATGCCCAGAGTCGGCCGCCCGGTTCAGGTCGTGGAGGTGGCGGCGTTGACGAGGCGGGTGAGGTAGTAGGCCCAGCCTTCGGCGTGTTTCGGCTGCTCGTCGGCGGGCAGCCCGGTATGGAGGAGGTCGAGGCGGGTGCCTTCGGCGATGGGGGTCAGGCGGAACTCGACACGTGACGACCCGGCCGGCAGCACCTCGTTGCCCAGCACGCCCCAGGTGATGACAACCGCGTGAGGCGGATCGACTTCCAGGTATTCGCCGCGGATGGGGTTGCCGTCGATGTCGACGGCGAACACGCCACCCGGCGTCGCGTCGATTTCCGCATGCTGGCCCATCCACGCCAGCATCCCCTCCGCCGTCACCAGATGGGCGAAGACGACCTCGGGTGGCGCCTCGATGTCGATCGAGGTGGCGAAGTCAGGCACGGTTCCTGGCTGACTTCTCCGCAGCCGCCTTGAGGGCGGCAAGCCGGTTGGGCCAGAAGCCTTCGACGAACTGGCGCACCACGTCGAACCCGTCGGCCCGCACCACGAACAAATGGCGGGTCCCGTCCCTGGTCTCGGTGACCAGGCCGGCGCCATGGAGCACGCGCAGGTGGTGGGACACGGCCTGCTGGCTCATCGCCACTTCCGTGGCAATCTCGCCGACGGGGCGGGGGCCGTCGCGGACGACGTCGAGAATCGCGCGCCGGTTACCGTCGGCCAACGCCCGCAGGGTGGCGTCGAGCGGAACCGGCTGCGCTGTCACAGCGGCTTGCGACCCAGGAAGGCGACCAGCTGATCGGACGGCGAGTCGCCGAGAGCGAGGTCGGCGGCAAAGTTGTCGCCTCGGTTGGCGTCGACGACCGCCTCGTGGGCGAACTCCAGAACGGGAAGCGCCAGGACGTCGGGGATCTCGGCTGCCTCTCCGCTGGCCTGACTGATGTCCCAGCCGTGCACGACGGCCTCGAGCAGTGTGGCCATGACCACCACGGGTGCCGGCATCGTGCCAATCGGCAGGTCGTAGGTGCGGTCCATGACACCCGGAGCCTTCCACGCCCGCCGGCTCCGGTCGGCAAGCTCTGCGACGGCGCGATCCCATGACGTCGATCCAAGAGGTTGCACGGCCGCATCGGCGGCCGTGTCCGCGGGGGCGGTGTCGACTGCATCGGTGAGCATGGTGAGCGCACCGATGGTGTGGTCGAGCAGCTCCTCCAGGTTCCAGAGGCTGCAAGGTGTCGGGGAGTCGAGTCCGTCACCAGGAACGGCGGCGATGCGGGCAGCGGTCCAGGCGTAGCCCTGGTCGAGGAGTTCGATGGCGTCCATGCCGTCAAATACAAACATCTACTTGTACAAATGTCAACTGGTATTCAAGGTCCCTTGATCACGGTTGTTCCGCTCCGCCGATCGATGCCGCTGCAGCGATCCACGCGTTGATGCGTCGGTCGAGCTCATTGAGTGGTGTCATGCCGCCCTGAAGGACCGTGTCGTGGAAGTTGGCGACCGAGAATCGGCTACCGAGCCTGGTGGCGGCGCTCGATCGGAGACGGTCGAGTTCGAGGCGCCCGACCATGTAGCTCACCGCCTGGCCAGGGTCGGCGATGTATCGATCGATCTCGGCTTCCACACTGGGGCGGGCCAGCGCGGTGTGGTCGTGGAGGAAGTCAATCGCTTGCTGTCGGGTCCATCCCTTGGCGTGGATACCGGTGTCGACGACGAGGCGGCCGGCACGAAGCGAGTCAGCCGTGAGCATGCCGAGGCGTTGCAAGGGCGACGCGTAGAGACCCATCTCGTCGGCGAGGCGCTCCGCGTACAGACCCCAGCCTTCGCTGTAGGCGTTGACCTCCAGTTCGCCGAGGACCGGGTGCAGGTCCAGTTCTTGAGCGAGCGACAGCTGCAGATGGTGGCCGGGAATTGCCTCGTGGAAGGTGGTTGGAGCCAACGCGAAGCGGGTCCACAGCTGCGGGTCGCTCGCATTGAAATAGAACGCGCCGTTGCGGCCGCCGTCGGGAGACGGTGCGCAGTAGAAGGCCATGGCGCCGGCGTTCACGGCGACGATGTCGCACTCGGCGAGGGGGAGTCGACCAAACCAGTGCGGTGCCTCGCCTCGGGCACGGTCGAGCAGCGCGTGGACGTCGCCGATGATCTCCTCGGGCGACCCGTACTGCAGGCTCGGGTCGGCACGCAGTCGCTCACGGATGAGTGCAGGGTCATCGAGGCTCAGCGCCGACCTGCCGATGGTGCTGTACTCCTCGTCGAGGAGGGCGAGCTGGGTGATGCCGAGCTCGTGGACCACGTCGGCTCCCTGCGAGGTGGACGTCGACGCCCACAGCAGGTCGTCGTAGGCCGCGGCGCCGCCAGGTAGGTGGCACACGCCGGGCCGTTCGTCCGAGTTGGCACCGGGGAGCATGTCCCGTTCCAGCACATCCCGGAGAACGGCGATTGCGGGCCGGACCGACCGGTCGATGACCGCGATCACATCGTCACGCCACGCTCCTGCCTCGGCCTCGGACATCTCGGTCGGTGGGTCCTGCCCGGCGAGCGGATCACGCGACACGTCCGATTCCAGGATTCGGTCGTACGCGGCTGATCGCGTTGGCGATGCCTCGGGCTGTTGCGGTTTGGCCGGCAGCGAGTCCGTCGCGCAGCCCGTCCGCCCAGGCGTCGACGAACGACGGGATCCCTGCCAGCTTGGCGATGTAGCCAGCGCCGTGGTGGCGGGTGCGGAGGCCGTAGCCGGGAACCAACACCGACAGAAAGACCGCAAAGTTGAACGGACCGCTCACCAACCCGCGATTTCGCATCCAGGGCAAGGCGATAGCCGTCGACGCTGCGCTGAACGACACCGCCGCCGGCAACGAGGCGTCGTCGTCGACCGACCCGACCATCGACGGCTGGCCGGCCTCCGCGGCGAACTCACCGAGGGTCTGGACCCGCTCGGCGACGCCGGATCCGCTGAGGTCCTCCCATCGCTCGATCTCCTCGACGTCACCGCGATCGATGTTCCACAACTGCGCGGTGTCCCGGTAGTACGCCCAATACCTGTCCGCCAACGCATGGGCCTCCGACACCGGCCGCAGTGTACGCATGCACGCGAGACAGCATGGCGGCGCAGCAACGCCGCTGCGGTGGCATGGTGGTGGACGCGCCGAGAGCCACCACTTCGGAGTAGCTCCGTGCGGAGGCGAAGATTCAGACTTGGGACGACTGGTTCGAGGACAGGTAGATGACTGACGGAGAAGACGGACAGGCCGCGATTCGGACGCCGGACCAACGGTTGCGCGTCTTCGTCAGCTCCACGCTGGCTGAACTCGCCGACGAGCGGGCAGCAGTGGCGCGGGCGATCTCATCACTGCGGCTCACGCCGGTCATGTTCGAGCTCGGTGCTCGACCCCACCCGCCACAGGAGCTCTATCGGGCATACCTGGCGCAGTCCGACATCTTCATCGGTCTCTACTGGCAGCGCTACGGCTGGATCGGTCCCGGCATGGAGATTTCCGGGTTGGAGGATGAGCTGCGGCTGTCCGGCGCGATCCCGCGGCTCTTGTACATGAAGACACCTGCTCCCGATCAGGAACCGCGGCTGACGGCGATGATCGCCGGGTTGCAGGCGGAGGCGAGTGCGTCGTACCGATCGTTCAGCACCCCGCGCGAGCTCGGCCGGTTGGTCCGAGACGACTTGGCCACTCTGTTGAGCGAGCGGTTCACGACATCGCATCGCGTAGAGCAACCGTCGTCGGCTGTGGAGCGCCACGCCCCCAGCCCGCGCACGCTTCCGGTGACGTCGACGTCGTTGGTCGGGCGCGAGCGCGACATCGATGCGGTGTCGAGCCTTCTCGAGTCGTCCGACGTCCGGTTGGTCACCCTCACCGGTGCCGGCGGCATCGGCAAGACGCGGTTGGCGATCGCTGTCGGTGAGCAGTTCAGCCGCCGCGGGACGCGAAGGACGGTGTTCGTAGACCTCGCTTCGGTGGTGGAGCCGGCGTTGGTGCTCCCGCGGGTCGCCGCCGCCGTGGGAGCGCCCATCGAGGGGACTCGCCGTCCACTCGATGTCCTGATCGAGCATTTTGCAGAGACCCCGACGCTGCTCGTGCTCGACAACCTCGAACAGGTTGTCGATGTTGCCGGAGAGCTCGACCAGCTTCTCGCCGAGTCGACCGGTCTCCAGATTCTCGCCACGAGCCGCGCCGTGTTGCGGCTGCGCGCGGAGCGGGAGTACCAGGTCAGTGCACTGACGGTGCCAGCATCCTCGGATCAGCTCCCGATCGACGAGCTCACAGCCTGGCCCGCCGTGCAGCTGTTCGTCGATCGGGCCAGCGCCGTTCGCTACAACTTCGAGTTGACCGAGGAAAACGCGATGGCCGTGGTTGAGATCTGCCGCCGCCTCGACGGTCTGCCGCTTGCTATCGAGTTGGCGGCGGTGCGTACCCGGCTGCTCGAACCCGTCGCATTGCTCGCCCGGCTGGAGAACGTTCTCGACGCGTTCGGCTCCGGTCCCATCGACCTCCCTGAACGTCAACGCACCCTGCGTGCCACCGTGGAGTGGAGCATCGGGCTCCTCACCGATGTCGAGCGCGACATGCTGGCCACGTTGGCGGTCTTCGTCGACGGATGGACGATCGCTGCCGCCGTGCACGTCTCCGGACAAGACGACGACCGAACCCTCGACCTTCTCGACGCCTTGGCCGGCCACAGCCTCGTCAATGTCGTCGCGACCGGTGCTGAGCCCCGGTTCCGCATGCTGACGTCCGTCCGTGAGCTGGCAGCCGAGCGTCTCAGAGCGGGCGCTGATTGCGACGCGGTGGAGCAGCGACACGCGGAGTACTTCGCCTCACTGGTGGAGAGTGCTGCCTGGCCCGCCGAACGGCAGACCGACTGGGCCGAACGGTTGCGGATCGAGGAGGAGAACCTCCGCGCTGCCATCCGGTGGTTCTTCACCCATGACCTCACGCCGCTCCCGCACATCTTCCGCGTCCTGTGGCTCTACTGGCAGATCGGGGATCGGATGCCAGAGGGTCGGGCCTGGATCGAGGAGCTCGGCCTTCACGCCGACGAGATGGACGACCACGCTCGCGCAGAGGTGCTGTTCACGTCGGCTGTGACCGCCGTGGAAGTTGGCGACGACGACAGCGCACTCGCCGCGATCGACAGCATCGGGCAACTACAGGAGAGCGTGGACGATCCGCACCTCGAGAGTGCCCTCCGTCTGGCCGTTGCGTGGACGCTGCCGATCGTCGAGGACTTCGACGGAGCTCTGACAGCGGCACGAAGCGCACTCACAGGCTTCCGCAAGCAGAATGAGCCGTTCGTGGCCTTCGCCCTCCTGACGGTGGGCATGCTGGAGATGACGCTTGGCCGAGATGACGTCGCCCACACCTACCTCACCGAGGTCAACGAACTCGGCGGCCAGTTCGGCAACAACTGGCTCGAGTCGAGTGCACGATCGCAGCTGGCCGCGCTTGCCGTGCGCGCCGGGCAGCCCGACGTAGCCA
This sequence comes from uncultured Acidimicrobiia bacterium, assembly GCA_963830025.1. Lineage (GTDB taxonomy): Bacteria > Actinomycetota > Acidimicrobiia > Acidimicrobiales > Ilumatobacteraceae > CAWHLC01. Next base: position 81,641 of record CAWHLC010000010.1, on the reverse strand, counting down.
GAGACCTGTTGGGCGAATCGGTTGACGCCATCAACGCCACCCACCTCAGCACCCACACCGTGACGTTCACGCTCGTCGCCTCCGCCCAGCTGGCACTCGCAGAGGGAGACACGGAGCGAGCGGCCATGGCCCTCGGCGCGGCCGACGGACTGCGGAAGCGGGCTGGGCTGCGCACATGGCCCTTGGCACGTCAGTCCGAGGCGGACTTGACCAGCCGCGTCCAGCAGGCGACCAATCCCGAGACCTATCGCAACGCGTTCGCCGCCGGCGCCGAGCTCCATGCACGCAATGCCCTCGCCCTCGTCGCCGAACACACCGATTGACGTCACGACGACCACGCCGGAGCGAGAGGCACTCCCTGAGCCGTACGGTTGACCTGAGCCGAAAGGAAACCAGCGATGAGTGATCCTGTTCTCCAGACCACGCCCCTCGGGTTCCAGTGGGCGACGGTCGACCCGTTCCTGTTCTGCGTCCACCACCTCGATAGGTATCCCGAGGCGAACGAGCACATGGGTCCGGCCGCGTCGCTCGAGGCTCGCGATCTCGGGATGGACTTCGCCGGTGCCGACGGCTGGCGGATGTACCACGGCAGCACGGTGCCCGGCTTTCCCCAGCATCCCCATCGAGGTTTCGAGACCGTCACCTTCGTCCGTCAGGGATACATCGACCACTCCGACTCGCTCGGCGCTACGGCCCGCTTCGGTCGTGGCGACGTGCAGTGGCTCACAGCCGGGCAAGGCATCGTGCATTGCGAGATGTTCCCGCTGCTCGATCGTGACGGACCGAACCCGTGTGAGCTGTTCCAGATCTGGCTGAACCTGCCGGCCGCGGACAAGATGGTCGAGCCGTACTTCACGATGCTGTGGAACGAGAACATCCCTCGTCATGTCGCAACCGACAGCAACGGGCAGACCACCGAGATCACTGTCGTGGCGGGGCCGCTCGCCGGACTGACTCCGCCTCCCCCACCGCCGAACTCGTGGGCGTCGCGCCCCGAAGCCGATGTAGCGATCTGGCACATCGTCAGCGAGCAGAAGGCCAGCTGGACGATGCCCCCTACCCGCGACCCCGACACCGTGCGCACGATCTACGTGTTCGAAGGCTCATTGCACATCGCCGAGCACGATCTAGAGGCATCAACCGGTGCCGTAGTGCGCAGCGACGAGCCCGTCGAGATCGTCGGCGGACCATACGGCGCGGAGGTTCTCGTCCTGCAGGGGCGCCCGATCGGTGAGCCGGTCGCGACGTACGGGCCATTCGTGATGAACACCCAGGAGGAGATCGAGCAAGCGTTCTCCGACTATCGCCGCACCGGTTTCGGCGGCTGGCCGTGGCCCACCGACGATCCCGTCCACTCACGCGAATCGGGCCGGTTCGCCCTCCACGCCGACGGACGAACCGAACACGCCACCGGTGTGGCAGCGGTCGCCTCGAAGCCCGGGAGCAACGACTCATAGCGCTCTGCTCGCGCGCGAGCGTGGACGGTCCTGTCGGGATTCTCCGTAGAGTGCGAATCCATGACCACGTACTCGTCATCCTCGCCGTCGAGCTCCGCTCCCGAGTCGGAGCAGCGGCCGGTCGGCGCAGTGGTCTTCGACTTCGGTGGGGTGATCATCACGCCCATCACCACCGGCATCACCGCCCTCGCCGAGCGCAACGGGGTCGAGCCGAGAGCGATGCTGGAAGTGCTGCTCGGTCCCGACGATTCCGGCGATCACCCGTGGCACCGCGCCGAACGCGGAGAGTTGTCGGTCGCCGAGATCCAGGCTGGTCTCTCCAAGTACGCGTCGGAGGCCGGGATCAAACTGTGCGGCGACGAGATCGACGTGCTCCTCACACCCGGCTACTCGATCAACGAGAACGTCGTCGCTCGCATCCGCTCCCTCCGCGCCGAGGGAATCAGGACCGCCCTGTTGACCAACACCTTCCTCGAGTTCCGCCCGATCATGGAGCGCGACGTCGACTTTGAAATGTTCGACGCGGTCGTCGAGTCATTCGCGGTCGGCGCCCGCAAGCCGGAGCCGGGGATCTACGAGGCGACCGCTGCCGCCCTCGGTGTCGACCACGACGAGATCGTCTACCTCGACGACTTCGCCCAGAACCTGACCCCCGCTCACGAGCTCGGCTGGAGGACCGTCCACGTCGCAGATGTGGCCTCCGCGCTCGACGAGTTGGATCGTCTCATCGCCAGCGGCGCTCAACGCGCCACCTGATGGCGCAGCGCCGCATCGCCGCTCGTTGGCGACGGTGACTATCGCCCCCGGCTGATGGCGTCGAACTCCTCCTCGCTGAGGTGAAAGCTGGCGGCGGCGACGTTCTCCTCGAGGTGAGCGATCGACCCTGTTCCCGGGATCGGAGTGACGGCCGGCGATCGGGCCAGCAACCATGCGAGCACCACTTGTGTCGAGGTGGCGCCATGACGCTCGGCAATCCGGGGCAACGCCCGATTGCGCTCGAGATCCTGGATCGGAGCCCATGGGATGAACATCATCCCTTCCTGTTCGCACACGTCCACGAGCGCGTCCGCGCCGCGGTCGGCGTGGTTGTACCGGTTCTGGACAGACACGATCGGCGTGAGGCGTTGGGCATCGCGGAGCTGTCGTTGCGACACGTTGGACAACCCGATGTGCCGAATCTTGCCCTGGTTCTTCAGCTCGACGAGCGTGCCGATCGACTCGTCGAGAGGCACCTTTGGGTCGGGGCGGTGGAACTGGTAGAGCGGGATCTGTTCCAACTGCAGTCGTCGCAGGCTGCCGTCACATGCCGCCCGCAGGTGATCGGGATGACCGTTCGGAGTCCATACACCGGGACCGGGCCGCTCGAGTCCGCCCTTGGTGGCGATCACGACGCCAGCTGGATAGGGAGCGAGTGCCTCGGCGATGAGGGTCTCGCTGACGTCGGGGCCGTAGGAGTCGGCGGTGTCGATGAAGGTGACGCCGAGCTCCACCGCCCGGCGCAGCACTGCCTTGGCCTGCTCGCGATCGGGCGGCTCACCCCAGATCCCGCGGCCGGTGAGTCGCATCGCGCCGAACCCGAGGCGGTTGACCGTGAACTCACCAGCGATGTCGATCGTGCCGGCGGCTGACGCCGACCCAGGAGTGGGATCACTCATTTCGCCGAGTCGGACTTCGCCGCCAGTTCGGCCTCGTGCTTGGCGACCATGTCCTGGACCGCTTGCATGTTGCGCTCTGCGAGAGGCTCGCGGTCGGCTCGGGCGCGTTGCTTGGCGCCGAGCGTGCTTGCCGCGTGACCCTGGAACTCGGGGAAGACCCGCTGGGCGATCAGTTCATAGCTGCGCTTGGTCGCTGCCGGGTTCGCCCACTCGTGGGCCAGGCACATGTAGCACCCGAACCCACCCGACTGCTTCTGCAGTCGTTCGATCTGCTCGCAGGCCATGTCGGCAGTGCCGATCGAGCCGAGCCCGGAGCTGTTGACGAACTCGACCATTTCCTGAGCCGCGTCGGCGCTGCCGACGTCCATCTGCGGAAAGGCAGCGGTGTGCTGGAAGTAGTCAAACCACTGTCTGATGCCGTACTCGACGTCGCGTTGTGCCTGCTCCTTGGTGTCGGCGATGTGCATCAGCCCGACCAGCCGCCACTGCGAACGGTCGGCAACGGTGCCGAAGGTCGCCGCCCGCTCCTCCATCACGTCCCAGTGCAGCCCGAGCACATCGAAGCCGGCCGCTTGCGTGGCGCCGATGGACAGCAGGCCGACCCCGTACCTCCCCGCCAAGCGTGGGCCCGATGGAGAAGCCACGGCCGGGATCGCAACCGGGAACAGCGGATTTGAGTACGGACGCAGGTGAAGGCGGGCGTCGCTGAGGTTCCACATCTTGGTTTGGCTCGATACCGGGTCCTCGCTGCGGAGGAGGCGCATGATGACGTCAACGCCCTCCTCGAGCAACGGGCGGGTCTCGGTTGGATCGAGGCCGAGCATGATCGCATCGGTCGGCAGCGAACCTGGGCCGAGCCCGAGCATGAAACGCCCACGGGTGAGATGGTCCAGGAGGACGGCTCGCTCGGCGATCATGTACGGGTTGTGGTAGGCGACGCTGATGACGCCAGTGCCGAGCTTGATGTGCCGGGTCCGCTCGGCGGCGGCGGCGATGAAGATCTCCGGCGAAGCGATGATCTCGGTGCCCGCCGAGTGGTGCTCGCCGATCCACGCCTCGTCCCATCCCAGCCGGTCGAGGTGCGCGATCAGCTCCAGGTCCCGCTCCAAGGCCAAGGTCGGGTTTTCCCCGGCTTGATGGAACGGCGCCATGAAGATCCCGAAGCGGAGCCGGTCAGTCATCGTGTACCCCCAGTGGTAGCGGACGTGGCTCTCGCCATTCTTGCCCGTTCTGTGCGAACCCGTGGCGTGCAGCCGCTCATTGGGTGAGGGCGAGATCGACGGCGTCTTCGAGGGTCATCGCCTGCCCCTCGTCGCGGACCGAGTCGGAGACATCCGGCGGTGGCAGATCGGCGCGGATCGGTCGCCGTCCTCGGGTCTCGCGTAGTCGTTGCGCGGCGCCGTACAGGAGCCCGGCGCGGCCACTGTCGCCGCTTTCGGCGGCCAGGCGGGAGAACCCCTCGAGACAGTCGGCGATACCTCCGCCGTCGTCGAGTTTGACGAAGAAACGGAGCGCCTCGCCGAAGCGGTCTGCGGCGTGCTCGCTGTCCCCGGTGCGGCGCGCCGTCTCGCCGAGCATTTCCAGTGTGCAGGCGTGGTTGTAGGCGCCCGGTTCCAGATCGGCGAGTGCGGCGAGGCCGTCGGACTCGGCCCGATGGAGATCACCGTGGCGCAGCGCCAGCTCGGCGAAGCAGAGCGTGGCGCGTGCTCCACCGCCCGCCGCGGCGCTCTGTTCTGCATAGCTGCGTGCACTGGCGAAGTCACCCTGATCGAGGGCGATCTCGGACAGGTCGGCCAATGTTGCCGCCTTCCAGTTGGGCCGCTGTAGGTCGACGTCCACACACGCCAGCTCGGCCTTCAGCTCCAGGGCGCGATCAAGGTCACCGGCGAAGCGGGCGATCTCACCGCCACCCATGAGGGTTTCGGCAAGACCCCGCTCGGTAAGCCGATCCCGCGCGGCGAGCGCCGCGTCGACCCACTCGCGCACCTCATCGAGGTGGCCGTGCGAGATGAGGAACGGAAACAACGCTCCGACGATCCGCCCGACATCGTCAGGCTCCCCGGCCTCGAGTGCGTACCACACGGCAGCTCGAACGTTCGCGTAGTCGGGAGCAAGGCGCTCTCCCACGGTGCCCTCTTGGGCCGTGTGCAAGGGGACCGCGCTCGCCTCCGCAACCGCGACGATGTGAGCGCGAAGCCGGCGCCGCATCAGATCGGCGTCACCCGCGTCGAGCCGCTCCGCGGCGAACTCCCGAATCGTGTCGAGCATCCAGTAGCGCCCGCTCGCGAAGCGGACGAGGCTCTTCTCGACGAGCGACTGCACCGTGTCGAGATCGGCGTCCGCAACCTCTTCCGCGGCCTCGAGACTGCAACCACCGTCGAACACCGAGAGACGCCGGAAGAGCTGCTGCTCCGCTGGCGGCGAGCAGGTCGTACGACCACTCGATCGTCGCCCGCAGCGTCTGCTGTCGAGGCCCTGCATCACGGCCGCCAGTGAGTAGATCGAGCCGCTTCGACAGCCGTTCCAGGATCTGCGCCGGTGTGAGCACGCTCGTTCGCGCCGCAGCCAACTCCACCGCGAGGGGGAGCGAATCGACACGCCTACAGAGCTCGGCGATCTCGGCGGAAGGCTCCGTGTGGGCGCGCTCGCAGAACAGATCGATGGCGTCGGCCTCGGCGAGGGGCGGAACAGCGATCTCGACCTCGCCCCGGACGCGTAGCAGTTCGCGGCTCGTGACGATCATCCGCAGATTCGGGCAGGAAGACACGAGCGCAGACAGTTCCGGCGCCGCCGCGATGACCTGCTCCAGGTTGTCGATGACGAGCAGCAGGTCACGTTCACCGATGTGCTCGGCGAGTCCGTCCTTGGCGCCGACAACCTGCGCTATCGCCCCGGCGACGAGCCCAGGATCACGCACCGCCTCGAGCCCGACCCAGAACACCCCCGCCCGGTAGTGCGCCACGACACGAGAGGCGGCCTCGATCGCAAGCCGCGTCTTCCCCGACCCACCGGGGCCCGTCAACGTCAGCAGCCGACACCCTTCCGACAGCCGGGCGAGGACCTCCGCCAGCTCATCTTCCCGACCGACGAACGAGCTCGCCAGGCGAGGGCAGGTTGCTGTTCGAAATCGTCTTCAACGGAGGAAACGAACCATCTCCGAGCTGAAAGATCGAAACCGGGCCGTCGATGTCCTTCAGCCGATGCTCGCCGAGATCACGAAGCATCCAACCCGTCGCCCGGCGCGACCAGCGCCGCCGTCGCAGCCGACAAGAGGACTTGACCGCCGTGGCCCGACGCGGCGACGCGTGCCACCAGGTGGACGTCGTCACCCACGTACCCCTCGCTCGTCACCAGTGGCGTCCCCGTGTGCAATCCGACGCGTACGTGAATCGGACCAGCCGTGAGCTCGCTCGTCAGCTCGCCGGCGGCCGCCAGGGCACCCGAAGCGGTCGGAAACGCGACAAAACAGGCGTCACCCTCCGTGCCCATCTCCACCCCACCGTGCGCCCCGCACGCCTGCCGCACGACACGCCGATGCTCGCCGAGCGCATCCGAGTAGCGCTCCGCACCGAGCTCGCGCAGCAGCCTCGTCGAACCCTCGATGTCCGTGAACAGGAACGTCACGGTCCCAGTCGGCAACTCGACTCGCACGGAACCCAGCATCGCACCCCACCAATTCGCGGGCTGAACCGCATTCCTGATCGCGACGCTTGTAGACGTCCACAGTCGGCGGGGACGGGGCGGTTGAGCCACCCTGCTGTGTCGCGGAAGCTCGGGGGACAACGAGCACACAGGGGGCATCATGCGACTCGACGGGAAGATCGGCATCGTCACTGGCGCCAACCAGGGCATCGGACGAGCGACGGCATTGCGGTGGGCCGAAGAGGGCGCAACCGTCGTCTGCGCCGACATCAAGGAGGAGTGCCGCACGCACGAGGAGATCGAGACGAAGGGTGGAACGGCGACCACGGTCATCATGGACGTGCGCCAGGCCGATGACTGGACCCGCCTCGTCGACACCACCAAGGACACCTACGGGTCGGTCGACCTCCTCGCCAACGTCGCCGGCGTCGTCAACATGCTCTCTCCCGACAACGTCGTCGAGCTCACCGAGGAGGCGTGGGACAACGTCCTCGCCACCGACCTCAAGGGCGTCTGGATGGGCATGCGCGCCGTCATCCCCACGATGCAGGAACGCGGCGGAGGTCGCATCGTCAACATCTCCTCGCTCGCCGCGCTGCGGGGGCTCCCCAACCTGGCGTCGTATTCGGCGGCCAAGGGCGGCGTGATCGGCCTCACCCAGCAGGCGGCATTCGAGTACGCCAAGGACAACATCCTCATCAATGCCATCGCCCCCGGCACGATCGATACGCCGATCCTGGCGGACATCACCGACGAGATGCGCGCCGCGAACGCCCGCGCCCACATCATCGAGCGGCTCGGCAAGCCGGAGGAGATCGCCGCCATGGCGACGTTCTTCTGCACCGAGGATGCCGCCTTCCTCACCGGCCTGACCTACCCCGTCGACGGCGGCTGGTCGGTCAAGGGCAACTACTGACGCCATGGCCGCCCAACTCGTTGACGACGACCGGCGGGCGATCACCCGGCTGGTCAACAAGTACTGCACGATGATCGACGACGGCGACTTCGAAGGGTTCGCCGGACTGTTCGAGCACGGAACATGGGTCGTCGAGGGCGACCCGTCCGGCGGCGACAGCGGAAGGGATGCTGTGTTCGCCCGCATCGACGAGAACGTGATCCGTTACGAAGGCGGGCGCCCCAACACTCGCCACATCACGTCGAGCCTCGACCTCGACGGCGACAGTGAGCGTGGCACGGCGAGCGGCACGTGCTACGTCACCGTGCTCCAGGGTGTCGCCCCCGACTTCCCGCTGCAGCCGATCTTCGCCGGGTTCTACACAGATCGCTTCGAACGCACGAACGGCGACTGGCACTTCGTCGAGCGACGGATACGGCCTGATCTCGTCGGCGATCTCTCCCGGCACCGCTCCGACACGATCACGGAGTGAGTCGCCCCCCGGCTCGCCGTCGCATGTCACTCAGCGGCGGCGAGACGGGCGGCCGCCTCGGCGAACACGTTGGAGTTGCCGTCACGCCACATGGGCGTGAGCGTCCGCTTGGCGATGCGCCACGTGCCGTCGTCGCGAACCAGCTCATCGGTGTACGAGCCGGCGACGATGTAGGTGTTCAAACCGTTGTCGCTGACGAAGACGTGCTGCGCCTGGAAGTAGCACGTCGAGGTCGCCCGGTCGCCGGCGAGGTCGACCATGGTGTTGCCGATGAGGTGCTGGCTGGCGTCGAGCCCGCCGAGCGCCTGGTGGCACAGGTCGACGATCGCCGACGCCCGGCGTGAACACACCGAGGTCGCCGTAGTCGGCCTGCGCGTCGGCGGTGAAGCACGACTCGAGCAGCTTCCAGTCGCGATGGTCGAGTGCCCACGCGTATCGGTGGTGCAGCTGGGTGATGTCGAGATGATCCTGCACGGTCGATTCCGACGTCGTCACGATGGTTCTCCTTTGCCCTCCGACCCGGCGTCTTCGCCTCGGTCGAGCTCGTCCACGTGTGCCCGCAGATGACGCTTGTCGATCTTGCCCACCCCGGTGCGAGGCAAGGCATCGACGAACGCATATCGATCGGGAAGCGACCACTTTGGCAGGTGCCGGGAGAGGTGCTCGCGCAGCTCGTCCGTCCGTTCGGCGAGACCCGACCCAGCCTCGGCGACGACGATCGCCAACGGCCGCTCCTGCCAGCGCGGATCGGGAATTGCGATGACGGCCGCCTCCGCGACATCGGGGTGATCGAGGAGGAGATTCTCCAGCTCCACCGACGAGATCCACTCGCCACCGGACTTGATCATGTCCTTCGTACGGTCGGCGATGACGATGTAGCCGTGCTCGTCGATCGAGCCGGTGTCGCCGGTGCGCAGCCAGCCGTCCTGGAACGAGTCGAGCGACGTCGTCGCCGTGGTAGGCGCTCGTCACCCACGGGCCTCGTACCTGGAGCTCGCCGATCGACTGGCGCCGTCACGGGCGCAGCGGCTCGCCGTCCTCGCCGATGACTCGCGCTTCGAGGCCGGCCACGACGCGGCCGCTCTTGACGAGCCACGACGCCTCCTCACGCCGGCGGCCGCACCCTTCGGCGGGAAGGAGAGCGCGGCCAGCGGGCTCGTCTCGGTCATGCCCCAGCCCTGGACGAGGGGCACGTTCCACCGAGATCGGACGCTCTCGATCAGCGACCGTCGGCACCGCCGACCCACCGCTGATCACGGCGCGCAACACTGACGTGTCGAAACCGTTCTCGGCGTGGCGGCGGAGCAGGTCGTGGACGATCGTCGGCACGCCGGCGAAGAACGTCACCCTCTCGGCATCGATGGCGTCACGCCAACGCCTCGGCGGACAGGTCCGCATCCGGGCATCACGATGTCGGCGCCTGACAGGAAGCACGAGTACGGCAGACCCCACGCGTTGGCATGGAACATCGGCACCACCATCAGCACCCGATCGCTGCTCGCTGATGGCGAACGTGTTCGCCGAGCACTGGGCGAGCGTGTGGATGAACGTCGAGCGGTGGCTGTAGGCGACGCCCTTCGGGCCGGCCGGTCGTCCCGCTCGTGTAGCACAGCGCCGCCGCCGACCGCTCGTCGATGTCGGGCCAGGGTACTCGGTGTCGCCGGCGGTCGAGCACCTCGTCGAAGTCAGACGGTCGGCACGGGCGAGCGTCGGCCTCCGGGGCGCCGACGACGACCACGGTGCGCACCGCCTCGAGATGTCCGGGCTGTTCGACGAGGAGAGGCAGGAGAGAACCGTCGGCGATCACCACGCCGTCCTCGGCGTGGCTGGAGGAGGTAGGCGAGCTCGTCGGCGCCGAGACGGAGGTTGACCGTGTGCAGTACCGCACCCATGCTCGGCACGGCGAGATACGCGACGGCGTGCTGGTGGCGGTTCCAGCAGAACGTCGCCACGCGATCGCCGGGCTCCACGCCGAGCTGCGCGCAGCCCGCCGGCGAGGCGGACGGCCGTCGCCGGCGACCGAGGCGAATGTGTGTCTGCGTCCTCGATCCCGGCCAGCGATCGACCACCTCGCTGTCGCCGTAGCTGTCCCGGCCGTGGCGCATGATCATCGCCGACGTTGAGGTCGACGTCGGGCATCGTGCTCTTCACAGCGTCGCCCGCTGGCGTCGTCGGCGCACCGAGATAGGCCTCGCGGATCGCCGGTGAGGCGGCGATCTCGTCGGCAGTACCGGACAGGACGACTCCGACCCCGTTCGAAGACGTAGGCACGCGCCGTGCACGTTGGAGTGTCATCAGTGCGTTCTGCTCGACGACGACGAACGTGGTGCCGGCGGCGCGGAGCGTCTCCGACCGTGTCGAACACGGCTCTCGACGACCATCGGCGCCAGCCCGAGCGACGGTTCGTCGAGCAGCACAACCCGTGGTTGCGACATGAGGCAGCGGCCGATCGCGAGCATTTGCTGCTCACCGCCGCTCATCGAGTCGGCGCGCTGGCGGCTGCCGCTCGGCGAGCTGGGGGAAGAGGCGTCAGCACGTGGTCGAGACGGTCGGCCACCTCGGACCGCTGTCGGCGGATCGAGTGGGCACCGAGCAGCAGGTTCTCGATGACGGTCATCGGCCCGAACAGCTGGCGTCCCTCCGGCACGAGACCGAGCCGCGACGGGCGATCGTCTCGGCACGCTCGGCGGTGATGTCGTCGCCGTCGAGCGTGACGGCCCCGGAGTCGACCCGGATGCAGCCCGGCGATCGTCTTGAGCAGCGTCGACTTGCCGGCACCGTTGGCGCCGAGCAAGGCGACGAACTCGCCGTGCTCGACCTTCAGCGACACGTCGCGCAGCACCGGCACCTTGCCGTACCCGGCGAGACAGCCCGTCGACCTGCAGCACCACGGTCACTGGTGCACCCTCATGCCGGCACCACCCCGAGATATGCGTCGATCACCCGTTGATCGGCGACCACCTCCGCCGGCGAGCCGTCGGCGAGCTTGCGGCCCTGCGTCGATCGACGACGATGCGGTCGGCGACGTCCATCACGAGGCGCATGTCGTGCTCTACGAGCAGCACCGCCACGCCGGCCTCGGCCATGCGCCGGATGATCCGGCCGAGGTCTAGCCGTCTCGGTGTGGTCGAGGCCGGCGGCCGGCTCGTCGAGGAGCACCGCATAGGGCTCGAGCGCGAGCGCCCGGGCGACGTCGACGAGCCGCTGATGGCCTGCCGGCAGCAGGTTCATCGGGACGTCAGCCGATGCTCGCCGAGCCCGACCAGCACGAGGCAGCGCATGGGCGTGCTCGTCTGCGGCCGCGTCCTCGCGGCGGCCAGCGGGCAGTGAAAGGATGCCGCGAACACACGCCCGCGCGGCGAACCGAGTCGCGCCCGAGCATGACGCTGTCGACGGCGGTCATGTCGCCGAACGTCTTCGGGGTCTGGAACGTGCGCGGCGAGACCGAGCCGGGCGATCTCGTCGGACTGGCGGCCGAGCACCGTTCGCCCGGCGACCGTGACCCGTCCGCCGTTGGGCACGAGGACGCCGGAGACGAGATTGACGACCGTTGACTTGCCGGCACCGTTGGGACCGACGAGGGCCGTGACCGTGCCTGGCACGAGCTCGATGTCGACGCTCGCGCACCGCCTGCAATGCACCGAAGCGCTTCGAGAGCCCGCTCACCTCCACGACGGCGTGACCGTTCGCGGCCTCGCGCGTGACCGTCAGCGCGGCGCCGACGGGCTGCGAGCGGCGCGACAGCTTCGGCATTGTCATCCACTGCTTCGACGACAGGCTCGCCGGCGACGGTCGCTCCCGCCTCAGCGCTCCCGACCGAACGCGACAGCACGGCGTGCGGCAACCACCAGCCCGTCTCGGAACAGCAACACGAACAGCACGAGCAGCAAACCCGACAGCACGATCTCCAGCTCGGCCTGGTTGTCGCCGCCCACATCGCTCGTGGTGACGACGTAGAGCAGTGCGCTCACGGCGGCGGCACCGACGACGCCTCCGTAGACGGAGAGCAGGCCGCCGACGATCACGTATGTGACGAGGTCGATCGTCAGGCCGACGTCCCAGGTCGAAGGCGCGGCGAAGCGCACGAAGTAGCGCCCACAGCAACACCGGCGACGCCGCCCATCGAACCGCCGACGACGAAGATCACGAGCTTCAGGCGGAAGGCGCGCACGCCGAGGCTGCGCGTCCCGTGCTCGTCGGCGCCGAGCGCCCGCAGGCTGCGCCCGATGCCGCGAGTTCCACAGGTTGCGGGCGATCCAGAGGCACACGGCGAGGCACGCCAGGCCGACGTAGTAGAAGCGGAACGAGCTGAACATGTCGACGCCGAAGATGCGGAACGGTGGCACGCCGGTGACGCCGAGTGTCTTCCCCGGTGAAGCCCCACTGGTCGACGATCACGAGCAGGATCAGATGGATTCCGAGCGTGGCGATCGCCAGGTTGAAGCCGGTGAGGCGCAGGGTCAGAGCACCGATCACGCCAGCGCCGGCGGCAGCGCCACGACCATGGCGACGACGGCGGCGAGAGCGAGGTTCCACCCGATGGGTGACGGTGAGGATCGCTGCGGTGTAGCCGCCGATGAGCATGAACGCTCCCTGGCCGAGGCTGATCTGGTTGGCGAGTCCCATCACCAGCACCAGTCCGGTGGCGGCGATCGCGCTGAGCACGGCGAAGACCGCCGCGTCGCGGCCCTTCGGGCTGTTGCACGACGAGCGGCACGAGGGCGGCGGCAGCGAGCAGCAGGCACCGGGACGAGCGATCCAGCGGTCCAGCGCGCCCTCGGCACCGCCGCCGTCAGCCGCTCCCCGACGGCGGCCACGAGTGACGGCCGGGCGATGCGTCGCGCACCTCGAGTGCGCTGCGACGCGACGACCATCGCGCCCGCATCCGGCGGAGCAGCGCCGTCGCTGGCCGAGGGCGTCCTCGACGCAGGAGGTACACGACAAGCACGCCGTAGACGTACGCCGAGCGGTATTGCGAGGAGATCAGCCCCGACGCCATCGACTCGATCACGCCGAGTGCCAGGCCGGCGATGCACGGTCCGGCCGGGCTGGTGAAGCCGCCGATGGCGGCGGCGATGAACGCGATCGAGTCCGACGGTGAGGCCGCTGTCCCACCGCACGAGCGTGATCGGCACGGTGACCGCGCCGACGAGGCCAGCCGAGCAGCCCGCTGAGCACGAACGCCTGGTGGCGATCGGCCCCGATCGGATCCCGAGCAGCCGCAGCGCCGTCGGGTTGAGCGCGCACGCGCGCATCGCCCGCCCCGAGGCGGTGTAGCGGAACAGCACCACGACAGCGACGAGCGCTGAGCGCCGTCGTCGACCCACACGATCCACGACTGGTGGGTGAGGTGGGCGCCGAAGCATGCTCGAACATGCCGGTCAGGAACGCCGGCGCCCGTAGCGGGTCCTCGTCCCAGATCCATCAGCGCCAGCGCCGCGGAGGATGACGGCCACGCCGAGCGTGCCGACGACGACGCGTGAGCGGGCTCACCCGGTTGCGGACAGGAGCGACGGTCAAGCCGTTCCTGTACGAACGCCACCGCGCCGACGACGACGCTCGCAAGCGGCACCAGCACGGCCATGCTCCAGCCGCGACTCGATCCGCCGGCGACCACCATCGCCCCGATCATCACGTACTCGCCCTGGGCGAAGTTGTACACCTGGGTGACGTTGGCGATGATCACGAACCCGAGAGCGACGAGCGCGTAGATGCACCCGATCGTCAGCCCCGAGAAGAAGTACTGGGACAGGTCGGTCAGGTTCATCGGGTCGCGTGCCCACGCGCTCGCGCCCGTCATGGGGATTCGCTCCCGCGAGGGCTCAGGGCGCCGAACCGGCCGGGTCGGCGTCAGGAGCGAGCACCCACGTCGGCTTGCCGTCCTGCATCTCGATGGCGACGTCGATGTAGCCCTCGGTCCACGTGCCGGTGAGCCGGTGCGACTCGGGTGACGTCTCGATCGCGCCGTGTGTCGTCAGCAGGCTCCCGTCGAACTGCTCCATCTGGGCGGCGATGTTGTCGCGGGTGACCTCTTCGCCTGCCTCGATCAGGGCCTCGATGGCCGCAGCGTAGGTGTACACCGCGTCCCGGCCGTAGATGCTGAATCCGGCCCATCCGCCGGTCTGATTCTCGAAGACTCCCGCGGTCGCTGCACAGCTCGAGCAGCGGGTCGTCGGCCTGCAGCAGCTCAGGCACGTTGCACTTGTGGATGGCGAACGTCACGCCTTCGCAGTTGGCGCCACAAGCGTCGCGCAGGGCGGGCACGGCGAGCCACTGCTCGCTGACGATCGGCTTCTCGATGCCGAGCTGGCGGGCGGCGGCGAACACGCTCGGGTTGAGCCCTTCGAGGTAGTACACGTCGGGGTCGGCGTTGCGCATGTTTGTGAGCTGCGGGATGAGCGCGTCGACCGGCGCGGTGGCGTCCGCCTCCTCGACGGCGACGATCTCACAGCCGAGCTCCTCGCAGCGAGTGGTGATCGCGTCCTCGATCTGCGACGAGAAGTCGGTGCCGTAGTGGATCGCGGCGATCGACTTGGCGCCCAGCTGGTTGACGGCGTAGGCGATCGCCGACGTGGCGTACTCCTTGCCGGCCGAGTTGGAGAACACGTACTGCGTCACCGGGATGTCGATGGCGTCGTTGCCGCTGGCGGTGATGATCGGCAGTCCGAGCGTCTCCGACTGGGCGCGGATGGCGAGCGCGCCGCTGGCACCGAGGAAGGCGCCGATGACGTCGCCGTCGTCGCTCGCCTCCTTGTAGGCGGTGGCGGCGCCTTCCGGCGTGCCTCCGGTCTCCAGCTCCTGCACCTCGAGCGGGCGACCGGCCACGCCGCCGTCCGCGTTGATCTCGTCGACGGCGACGATCATCCCGTTGACGAAGTCCGGGCCTCCTTCGGCGACCTCACCCTTGAGGCCGGCGATCACGATCGGCTCGCCGGTCGGAGCGGCGGCGCTGCCGCCCGTGGTCGCCGAGCCGCTCGTGGTAGCTGAGCCAGCGGTCGTGCCCGTGCCGGCGGTGGTGGCGGTGCCGCCGTCCTCGGTCGGCGTCGGAGCGGCGGTGTCGCCCCCTGCGGTTGCGGGCGTCGATCCGGCGGCGCTGCCGTCTGATGCATCGTCGTCATCGCCACAGGCGGCGAGCGTGAGCGCCAGGCTGCAGCGCGGCCGCCGTGGCGACCATCGCTCTGCCTGCGCGCGCGCGCCTGTCGTGGATGGTGCTTGGTACCAATCATGGATATCCCCCCTTGAGGACACCGGCGCGCCGCCGGCGGCATTGCTGTGTTTCAGCGGCGCTCGCCTCTCTGCGCCGCTCGATCGCGATCGGCGTCAGCCGACGAGCGTTGCTGGGACGACCGGGTCCCCGCCTTGGAACTCGGGCATCACTTCCTCGGCGAACAACTTCATCGAGGCTGCGGACCTTCTCGTCCGACGAGCCCGCCGATGCGCATCCAGCAGAAGACCTCCTGCTGGCCGATGTCGTCGCGGACCTCGCGGATCTTGGCGGCGGTGCCCGCCGGGTCGTCGAGGATGATGATCCCGGCCTCCTGCAGTGCGGGCACCGACACTCCGCCGGCCTGCTCGAAGGCGGCGGCGAGGTCGCGCATGAACTCGTAGCCCTTGGGCGCGTTCGGGACCCTTCGGGACGAGCTCCATGACGAGGTTGAAGTACCAGTCCAGCGCCTCGGCGGGCCGCTGCTCGGCCTCCTCCCGGGTGCGAGCCAGGTGCATCTGCCAGTTCATCGGGAAGTTCAGCGACTCGGGTGCGCGGCCGGCCTTGATCAGCCGCTTCTTTGCCTCGATGACGTTCTCCTTCAGCTCCGGCAGCGACATCAGCGTCGGGGTGACCATGATGTTGAGGCCGTACTTCTCGACGAGGGCGAACGACTCGGGGCTGATCGCCGCCACGTAGATCGGCGGGCGCGGCTTCTGCACCGGGCGCGGCGAGAGCGCTGACGTCGTCGAACTGGTAGTGCTCGCCGCTGGTAGGAGAACGTCTCGTTCTCCCAGAGGCCGATGAGGACCTCGAGCGACTCGGCGAAGATCGCCCGGCTGTGCTGCTGCTGGTCGGCGAGGCCGAGCATGGCGAACTCGCGGGGCTGGTAGCCGCGGCCGACGCCCATGTCGAGGCGGCCGTTGCTGATCACGTCGACCATCGCGTAGTCCTCGGCGATGCGCACCGGGTTGGCGAACGGCAGGATGCTGACGGCGATGCCGATGCGCAGCCGCTCGGTGATAGCGGCGATCGCCGCCGCGGCCACGGCAGGCGAGGGCATGCTGCCGTAGGCCGATCCGTGGTGCTCGGCGAGCCACACGGAGTCGAAGCCGAGCTCCTCGGCGTACTCGATCTGGCCGAGCATCTCCTTGTACGCCCGGCGATGGTCGCCGTCGGGGCTCTCGAGCACGTAGAACATGCCGAATCTCATGGTGGTGTCTCCTACTGGTCGGGGTGGTCGGGTCTTCGTGGACGGATTGCGCTGCGCCGCGCCGTTTCCGAGCGCCTGGCGGACGGCGGGCAGCACCTTCGTGGCGATCAGCTCGAGGCGGGCGCTGCCGCTGTCGATCGGCTCGCCGGGGAGTTGCGCCCAGAAATGCACGTCGCGGATCTGGGGCGTGCTGGTGAGCATCGCGTGAGCTCGCGCGATCGGCGGTCTCCGGGTCCCACAGCTACGTAGGCGCCGCCGGCGACGATGGCGTCGCGGTCGGGGAACGTGGGCACCTGGTCGGGCGGGCCGAACGCGCCCCACGCGACGTACTCGTTGAGCTGGTAGAGGGCGTGGTCGCCGATCTGCGCCCACTCCCGCTCGGGATCGTCGGCGATGATCACCCACTGGCCGGCGTAGATCGCCGCCTCGGTGAGGTCGCCACGGTGGCGGCGGACGGCATCGAGGTACGTCGACTGGTGGGCGTTCTGCGTCGACAGGAAGCCGTCGGCGATGCGGGCGACTCGCTCGATCGCCGCGTCGGCCATCCCGCCCACCAGCAGGCGCGGCGTGCTCGCCGGCGTCGGCTGGACGGCGACGTCGCCGTACGAGAAGCGGCGCCCGACGAAGTCGATCGGCTCGCCCGACCACGCCCGGCGGATGATCTCCACGCCCTCCTCCAGCAGGCTCGGCCGGTTGGCGAGCGAGCGGCCGAAGGCGTCGAACTCGACCTGGCGGTAGCCCATGCCGACGCCGAGGTCGAACCGTCCGCCGGAGAGCAGCGACAGCGTGGCGGCTGTCCTCGGCGAGGCGGATCGGGTCGTGCAGCGGGAGCAGCATCAGGTTGGTGCCGATCCGCATCCGGCTGGTGCGCTCGGCGATCGCCGCGCCGATCACGAGCGGCGAGGGCGTGTAGCCGTCGTCGCAGAAGTGGTGCTCGGTGAGCCACACCGAGTCGATGCCGAGCTCCTCGGCGGCGACGATCTGGTCGAGCACGCTGCGGTAGAGCGCTCCCGAAGGGCACCCGCCACGGCTCGCGGGTTGCGGAAGTCGTACCAGAGGCCGAAGCGCACGTCGTCGGGCACGGCGCTCATCCCTCCGGCGGTGCCAGGTCGACGCCGGGCACGGCGCTGAAGTATTGGATCTCGACGTCGCGTTCGGCGATCGCCCACCGTCCGTCACGCCGCGTGAAGTGGTCGGTGTAGGTGGCCGACACCACCTGCATCACGTCGTCGGGTGTGGCGCCGTTGCAGTCGACGTCGCACACGCCGTGCGCCGAGTCGGGGCCGTCGAACTCGACGGTGAGGTTGGTCGTCCAGTGGTGGGTCTCCCGCCAGGCGGGCCAGATGATGTCGACGAGTGCGTGGCGGATGCCGGCGGCGCCGGAGAAGTCGCCGAACGGCGGTCCGATCTTCCACACGCGCGTCGTCGTGCCAGATCGACATGAACAGGTCGATGTCGTGCTTGTCGCAGCCGTGGCAGTAGTTGGAGACGAGGTCGCTGGAGCGCCCAGCGGCTCTCCAGCTGGTCGATGCGGGCGTCGAGCCCGGTCGGCGGGAACGTCGGTGCTGATGAGGTTCATCACTTCTCCTGTGGGTCGGCGTCGGTGGTGTGGCGAGGTCAGATCGGAGCCGGCGAAGCGCACGAGCTCCTCGCGGTAGCGGGCGTTCTCCTCGAGGAACGGGGCGTGCCCGCTCCCCTCGAACTCGACGAGGTTGCCGTGCGGGCAGGAGCTCGGCGGCGACCTGGGAGATGTCGAAGGGCACGATGGCGTCGTGCACGCCGGCGATCACCAGTGCCGGTGCAGTCACCGTCGGGGAGCACGGCGCGATGGTCGACGTTGCCGAGGTCGCGCAGGGCGAAGTCGGCGCGGGGGCTCGCCTGCATGAAGATCTGCCACATCCAGTCGATGACCGGCTGGCCGACGTCGGCGTGGCAGACGCCGGCGGAGAGCCCGGCGAGGAATCCCGCCCGGTCGACGGCGAGCGCCGCCATCGTCGCGTCGAGTGCCTCGATCGTGCCGCCGTGCGGGTAGTCGTCGTCCTGCACGTAGCGGGGTGTGGCGCCGCACGTGAGCACGAGGCCGCCGAGCTGGTCGCCGAGCTTGCCGGCGACTTCGGCGACGACGGCCCCGCCGAGCGACCAGCCGTTGATCACCGGGTGATCGAGCGACAGGTGGTCGATGAGGGCGACGACGTCAGCGGCGATCGCCGCGATCGACGTGTCCTCGAAGTCCTTGTCCGACGAGCCGCAGGCGCGGTGATCGAGCGCGACCACCGGATGTCCGGCGTCGAGCAGCGCCGGCAGAACGGTGTCCCACACCCGGGCGGACATCCCCCAGCCGTGCACCAGCACGACAGGTCGGCCCGTTCCTGCATGATGCTCGTAGTAGATCGACTTGTCGCCTTCGACGTTCAGCCTCGCCATCACCACACCCCCATGTCGCTGTGTCGGCGGATTGGGGTGAGTGTGAACCGCTGTCAACGGGTCCCGCCAAGAGTGCGGGTCGGCGCCCGTTGTGGGAATCATCAATCGGCGATCGGATCGATCTCCTTCTGCATTTCCGACGCATGGTCCGAGGTCAGGTCGAGGATCTGCAGGGCGAAGCGCACGTCGAGCAATGAATCGAGCTCATCGGGATCGATTGCCGCGAGTTGCTTCACCTGGTTCATGCGATAGCGCACTGTGTTCTCGTGAACACCCAGCGTGGTGGCGGTCTTGCGGTACTGCGCGTTGGCGTCGAGGAAGGCGCGCAGGGTGACGACGAGTTCGGCGCCCGTCTTGTCGCGTTCCACCAACGGTGCGAGCAGTTCATCGGCGAATCGGCGGGCCGATTCGGCTGTGCCACTCGACATGAAGGCCCGCAGCACACCCATGTCGCCGACGAGAGCGACAGGACGGCCGATGCCGGCACCGCCCATCGCCTCCAACACGACGCGGAGATCTCGGTGCGCTTCGGCGTAATGGGCGACCTCTGTGCAGACGCCCGACACGAGGGCGCCGCGCGACTTTGTGCGAAGCCCCGAGCTGTCGAGCGTCGACCGGACCGCGACGCGTACCGTCTCCATCGCGCTGCGGCCACCGTCCTTCGGTAGCGGGCAGAGGAAGACGTCGGCACCGGGCAGACCGGCGGTGGTGATGTGGACGCCGCCGAGCTGATCGCCGAGGCGACGGGCGAAATAGGCACGGCGACTGGAGCCGGTGATGCGGTGCTGGGCGTCGGGATCCCACGAGACGCGAACGAGGACGTGTGGGGCGTCGAGGTCGATGCCGTAGCTCGCCGATCGCTTGAGGAGGCGCTCCGATTCACGATCGCCCTGGAGGAGGTCGGCGAGGAAGTCCTCCCGGGCTTGGCTCTCGGCATCCTGCTGCCGGCGGCTGGAGACGAGCTCGAGGCTGAGCACGGTCGAGCTGTGCTCGACGACCTGGGCGTCGAAGGCGGAGAGCGAGGAGCCGACCTCGGCGACGAGGAGGTAGCCGATGTCCTCTCCCCTGGCGACCACCCGCCCGATGAGGTGGCGGGCATTGACGCCGAGCGCCGGCATCGGCGGCAGCACGGTCGAGGGATGGGAGCTGTCCATCTGGGAGATCTGCCGGCGCACCTGCGCGCCGGCTGCCTCGATCGCCCATTCGGTGGTCGCCGACTTCGTGGTGCCGGTGGTGCTGCCGCTGCTGCCCGTGACGTGGCCGTTCCCGCTGGCGCTGGACGGATCGACACTGTGGAGCACCTTGAAGGCGCCGCTGAAGAGCGCCGTGGGCTTGCCGGTGAGGTCGGCCACCGAGCGTAGGACGTCCATCGTCGTGGCGCCGTCAGCGACGGCCTGGGTCATGACGCGGTGCACGCGCCCGACGCGTTCGAGGTCCTTGCTCTGGCGTTCGACGATCTCGCCCCGTTCGTCGGCGACGGCGAGCGTGTGCTTCTCGTCGGTGATGTCGCGGGCGCAGGCGTAGATGAAGCGACCGTCGTCGGACGGCGTCGACCGCCACACCAGCCAGCGCCATTCGCCCGACTTGGTGCGGAACCGATTCTCGAAGTCGTTGACGACTTCTCGGTGTTCGAGTTGGCGAATCGCCTCGAGCGTGGAATCGACGTCCTCGGGGTGGACGAAGTCGACGAACGGCGTCGCCATCAGCTCCTCCTTGGAGAAGCCGAGGACACGCTCGTAGGCGTCGTTGAGCTTCTTGAAGTAGCCGTCGGTGCCGGCGACGCACAAGAGATCGAGGGCGAGATCGAACAGTCGGGTGACGCTGAGTTCGTCGGGCTCGACAGGTCCCACATCAGTCGGCGCGATCATCTGCGACATTGGTTGTACCCCCAAAGGTGCGCACGGGGTGGGCGATGGACAACCCCGGCACGATCGACTGTACGTGTCTACAAACTGCACGACGATGTTGGGCTTGCAGGCTCTTTGTGGAATCCCACAATCGGTCGTCAACAGCCTGTGGATCGTGCTGCTGCTCGTTCCTACGGTGCCCGGCATGGACATTGCGCCGGTGCGCGACGGTGAGCAACTCGACTGGCCCCGGCTCGAGCTCTACCTGCGCACCCATGTCGCCGAGGTCGACGGGCCCTTCGCGGTCCTCCAGTTCCCCAACGGCTCCGCCAACCTGACGTACCTCGTCACGTTCGGCGACCGTCCGCTCGTCGTCCGCCGCCCACCGTTCGGTCAGCTCGCACCGGGAGCACACGACATGCGCCGCGAATACACGGCGCTGGCGTCCCTCTCGCAGCACTTCGACCGGGCTCCCCGCCCGTTCCTGTTCTGCGACGACGAGTCGGTGATCGGCGCGCCGTTCCTCGTCGAGGAGTACCGCGACGGCGTCGTCGTCCGCACCTCGCTGCCGCCGTCGATGAGCCACCACGACCGAGCCGGTGAGCGGATCGGCTTCGCCGTCGTCGACGCCCTCGCCGACCTCCACCTGCTCGACCCGGACGAGATCGGCCTCGGATCGCTCGGTCGCCCGGATGGATTCGCCGCGCGTCAGATCTCCGGCTGGCGCAAACGGTGGGACCTGGTCGACACGGGCCGATTACGCACGATGTCACCGACCGGCGAGCGTCTCGCCGAGACGATGCAATCGCCTCCGCCTGGCGGCGGTCGGGTGTCGATCGTCCACAACGACTACAAGGTCGACAATTGCCAGTTCGATCCGGCTGACCCCGACCGTGTGAAGTCGGTCTTCGACTGGGACATGGCCACGCTGGGCGACCCGTTGTTCGACCTCGGCACCCTGCTCAGCTACTGGCCTGACGCTTCGGATTCCTCGACCGATCGATCGATGTATCCGGACGGCCTGGAGCAGGTCGGTCTTCCGCCACGGGCGGCTGTCATCCAGCGCTACGCCGAACGCACGGGCTTCGACCTCGGTGGGATCGCCTGGTACGAAGCGTTCGCCACATGGAAGACGACGGTCGCCATGGAACAGCTCTACCAACGCCATGTCCGCGGCGAGAGCACCGACCCCCGCATGGTCGACCTCGGCGCCCGCGCCCCGAGTCTCGCTGCACGGGCCACCCGCCTCACCGACGAGTTGGCGGCGTTGCACGCTCCAAGCAGTCCGGACTCAGAGGACGCTTGGCTCGACCCCCAGTGAGGCAAGAAGACACCTTGACCCAGTCAGGGGCGTCAGTGGTGTCAGCATGGAGGTATGCGCATCGGGATTTGCACCGGCGGGGGCGACGTTCCCGGGCTCAACGCTTGCACCAAGGCTGTGGTCAACCGTGTGGCCGATGGTGGACACGAGGTGTTCGGCATCCGTCGCGGTTGGGGCGGGCTGCTGGAGACGAACCTGGACGATGAGGAATCGATTGCGGCCAACGTCGTCCGCTTGACCCCGGCTGTCCGTGCGGACGATCGACCGGACGGGCGGCACGATGCTTCACACGTCGCGCACGAACCCTGGTCGCGTCAGTGCCGGCAATGTGCCCGCCTTCCTCGCCGACCAGGCGGTGGGCGATGGCCCTTTCGACTTCACCGCGCACACGATGCGGGTGATCGATGGACTCGGGCTTGACGCGTTCGTCCCGATTGGCGGCGACGACACCCTGTCGTACGGTCTCCGACTTCACGACGAGGGCGTCCCGGTGATCGCCATCCCGAAGACGATGGACAACGACGTGCACGGCACCGACTATTGCATCGGGTTCTCGACGGCGGTTACGCGCGGTGTCGAGTTCGTCCACGCCTTGCGCACGTCCACCGGTTCGCACGAGCGCATCGCAATCGTCGAGCTGTTCGGGCGCTACAGCGGGGAGACGTCTCTCGTGACCGCATACCTCTCGGGTGCTGACCGGGCGGTGATCTCCGAAGTGCCCTTCGATGTGGAACGGCTGGCCGCCCTCTTGATGGACGACAAACGGTCCAACCCCTCGAACTACTCGATGATGACAATCTCGGAAGGGGCCACACTGGCCGGTGGCGACCTGGTTCTCTCCGGCGAGGCCGATGCATACGGGCATCGCAAGCTCGGCGGCATCGGGACGGTGGCCGGCGAACTGATCGCCGAGATCACCGGACAGAAAATCGTCTTCCAGCACGTCGCTTACCTGATGCGCTCGGGCAACCCGGACTCGCTCGATCTCATGGTCGCCACCAACTACGCGGTAATGGCGGCCGACCTCGTTCTCGAAGGTGCCTCTGGCCGAATGGTCGCACTGCGCGGCGGTACCTACACCAACGTGCCGATCAGCGTCACCCGGGAAGGCGTCAAACGCGTCGATGTGGACGAGCTCTACGACGTCGACCAATACCGACCAAAGGTCCGCCATGTCGCGGGCAAGCCGATGTTCCTCTACTGACGCCACAGCTGGGCCCGACCGACCCGACCCGAAGGATTTCTCGAGCGTCGAAAATCCCGGGGCGCCGATGAGACCGTAGACAGTCGGGGGCCCTGGGCCAGACAGGGAGGAGAGTCCTCATGAGACTTCCGACGTTCCTTCGATTCGGCGCTTGCGTCGTGACCGCAGTCGGTCTCGGCATCGGTGCCGTCGCACCCGTCGATGCGGCGCGACCCAAACGTCCGCCAACCGACCAGACACCGCCGTCACAACCCACCAATCTGCGCGTCACCGCCGTCTCACAGACCAGCGTGACCCTCGCCTGGAACGCGTCGACCGACAACGTCGGTGTGATGGCGTACTCGCTGTGGGGTGAGGGATTGTCGGGTGTCGTCTCCGTTCCCGCACCCGGGACGAGTGGGACGTGGTCGTCGTTGCGGCCCGGACAGACGGTCACGTTCCGGGTGACAGCGTTCGATGCCCGCTACAACGCGTCGACACCGAGTGCCGGGGTGACGGTGACCACGTTGCCTGACACGGTGGCACCGTCGACGCCGAGTGGGTTGACGGTCGACCAGGTGGTGGGATCGAAGGTGTTGCTGTCGTGGAACAGCGGTACCGACGCGTTCGGTCCGGTGACGCACGAGGTCCTTGTGAACGGAGTCCCGACGGACGACGCATGGTCGACCGTCACACCAGGCACCTTCCCGCGACCCGCCCGGCAAGGCGCCTGGGTCCGCCAGTTGGCACCGGGGACCACCTTCCAGTTCAGCGTCCGGGCGCGCGACCGGGCGGGCAATACGTCGGGACTGAGCAACGTCGCCAGCGCTTCAACGGCGCCGAACAGCGACGGGTTTGCTCCCACGAGTCCGACGCTCACGTCGGCGAACTCGGGCGGCACCGGGTCCTGCCCGGAGGAGCTCTGGTTGCGCTGGACGGGATCGACCGACAACGCCGACCCGCCAACGTCGATCGAATATGAGGTGCGCGTGAACGGGGTGATCAACGAGGTCGTTCCCGCTGGCACGCAGACGATCACCTACACCGAAGTGCTCGGTGCCAACGCGGTGACCATCGTGGCGGTCGACCGAGCCGGCAACGCCTCCATCCCGAGCAACTCCCAGACGGTCGTCACCAACTGGGGTGAAGGCGGCTGCGGTCTGTAGCCGTCAGCGTGGCGGGTGACGGCCGCCCGCCATCACACGTGACTCGACGCACCGTCAGTAGAGGTTTCCCGCCGGCGGTGCGTCGCCGTCCCGACGCGCCCGGGCGAGCTCGGCGGAGAGGCCGAGTCGCAGGGCGACGATGTCGGAGGTGACCGTCACCATTGTGAAGCCCTGCTCGAGACGGCGCGGAACGAGAGAGCCCGTGGCGTGGATCCCGGCGACGATCCCGTGGCGGCGGCAGCCGGCGACGATCGTGTCGAGGGCTTCGCGGAACGAATCCGCATCGTCGTTGTTGCCGGGCGGGAGCCCGAGGCTGAGAGACAGGTCTGCCGGACCGACGTAGATGGCATCGACGCCCGGCACGGAGAGAATGTCGTCGAGGTTGCCGAGCGCTTCGACGGTTTCGATCATCGGGATGACGGCGATGACGTCGTTGGCGGTGGCGGCGTAGTCGGCCGACCGTCCACCGGCCGCCGTCGGGCCGAAACTCCGTGCTCCGAGCGGCGGGTATCGCGCCGCGTGAACGGCCGCGGTCGCCTGCTCCGCAGTGTTGACCATCGGCACGATGACGCCTTCGGCGCCGGCGTCGAGAACCTTGCCGACAACCCCGGGTTCGTTCCACGGCACCCGCGCGATCGGCGTCGAGCCGGCGACCAGAACCGCCTGGAACAGGCCGACGGAGTCGGCGTAGTCCAGCGCGCCGTGTTGCAGGTCGGCGCAGACGTAATCGAACCCGGCGCGAGCCGTGGTCTCGGCGGCGATTACCGAAGGGATCGCCAACCACGCTCCGAGCGTGGACGTTCCGGTGGCCCAGCGCTCGCGCAGTGTCGTCATGGCGTACTCCTTGTTGCTGGCGCCGTGCATTGCTCGGGCACGAGGCATCCGGGCTCGCCGGCGAGCACGGCGAAGGCGTTGTCGATGGCGTGGATGTAGAGCCGCAGTCTCCCGACCGCGGTGTGCGACGCGATGTGCGGAGTGATGACGACTCTCGGGTGATGACGCAGTGGATGGTCGAGTGGGAGCGGCTCGGGCTCGGTGACGTCGAGCCCCGCGCCGGCAAGGTGACCGCGCTGGAGGGCGTCGAGCAGGGCATCGTGATCGACGAGACTGCCGCGGGCGCAGTTGACGAGGAACGATCCGGGCCGCATCGCCGCCAGCGCGGTCGCATCGACGACATGGAGAGTCGACGGCGCCGCCGGCGCATGGAGGGTGATCACGTCGGACCGGCGCCACAGCTCGTCGGCGTCGACCAGGGTGACGTCCAACCCGTCCGGCTCGACGAACGGGTCGTGGGCGATCGTGTGCATGCCGAGCGCCCGCGCAACATCCGCGACGCGCCGGGCGATGCGACCGAAACCGAACAGACCGAGCGTTCGCCCGTCGAGCTCGATGCCGGATAGTGCACCGGGTTCGGCTGCGGACGAGCGCTGCGACCACCCCTTGATGTCCTTGGTCACGGCCAGCATCAGGGCGATGGTGTGCTCTGCGGTCGAGACCGTCGGCGCGTCGGGTGCGAAGCAGACCGCGACGCCGCGAGCCGTTGCGGCCACTACGTCGACGGTGTCGTACCCGACACCGGTGCGGGAGATGACGCGCAGCCGCGGGGCGAGATCCATCGCCGCGCCGTCCCAGCGGCGGCTGCCGGCAATCACCACGTCGGCACGGCCCAGATCGGCGTCATCCGGTCCGGTGACGATGGCTCGCCCTTCAACGAGCTCGGCGACGGCCTCCGGCACCACCCGGTCGAAGAAGAACACAGGCGGAGCGGTGTCGTCCGGCATCGCCAGCAATGTACCGACATCGGCGCGTCGATCTCAGCGTCCGCTGGCGACCAGCACCAGGCGGTAACCGTCAGGATCGGCGAACACCCGGCCTCCGTTCCGAGGCCAGTAGGGGTTGAGGGTGGGATCGTCGGACGGAACCTCGTCGTGTCCCGCGGCGAGGAGACGGCCGGCAAGGTCGACGACGTCGTGGTCGTCCGCGAGATACAGGACGAGGACGTCCTCGACCGTCGGTGTGGGCGCTACCGGCTCGCGTGGGGACACGAGCTCCAGTTGGGCACGTTCGTCGGGCAGCCCGAGGATGATGCCGTCGAAACCGTCGTGATCCTCGAACGACCACAGAACCCTGAGCCCGATGACCCCCTCGTAGAACTCGCGTGACCTCGCCAGAGATGCCGTCGGACGCGCCACCCGCATCATCGCAATTGGCATGCGCCTCAAGCTACGACTCCGCGAGAGAGGTTCATGTCGCAGCGGCGATGGTGACGAGGTCGATTCTCGATCGGGCTAACCGGCGGTAGCCCACTGGGGGCAGGTCGGTCGGTAGGGCTCGTTGTCGCCGACGTATTCGGCCCACTCGACGCTGGTGAGGTTGCGGCCGGCGGCCCGGCAGGCGGAACGCTGCCACGACTCAGGATCGACGCGCCACCGCGTCATCGTGTTGAACAGGCCGTTGCCCGCGAGGAACTGACCGTCGGCAGAGAACTGCGGCGCGAACCAGACGTTGCCGACGGGAAAGGGCCTGCCGATCGGGCGCAGCGTGGCCCCGTCGAACAAGGCCAGGCGGGACGAGAACGGGTGGTAGGCGGCGACCATCGAGCCGTCCGGGCTGACGGCTACGTTCGTCAGGCTCGAGGAGTCGCGCGACCGTCCTTGCACGACCAACTCCCCCGTCGACAGATCCCACCGAGATATCTGCCCGCCAACGCCGCCTCCGACGACGTCCGTCGTACCAGGCACCTCGTGAACCTGACCCTGGACGACATGTGCGGCTGCGGCGAAGGTGACCGGCCGCAGATCGGCGGCGTGGAAGCGGGCGATGCCGAGGTTGGTCGCCACGTCGAGATAGCGCCCATCAGCGCTGAAGACGGGCCTCCCCGAGACGCCGGCATCGATCCCCGGCGCGACCTCAGCGATGGTTGTCTCGGCGACGCGCTCGCCAGTAGGCACATCCCACGTTCGGACCCGGCGGAACGTGTCGTCGACGGCGGCGACCAGCCGTCCATCGGGGCTCAGGCTGGCGTACTCAGCGGTGAAGTCGGTATCGACTTCCGTCCAGATCGGCTCACCGGTCGCGGCGTCGGCGACGAAGGGAATCGGGATTTCGTCCAACGTGAACGCCAGCACGGCCGAGCCGTCGGCGCTCAGCTCGAACCCCGAGTCCTGCAGGTAGGCGCCGCCGTCGGGCCGTCGGATCCGCACTCCGGGCTGCTCGGGACGTCGCCCGTCGCGCACCTCGATCTCACCGGGTGCGACGCCGACCGCCACACGGCGCCCATCGGCGGAGTACGACGGGCTGGCCACGGCTCCGTCGACGACGCCGGCGACCGGTCCACTCCCGACGTTCGGACCCCACAGCCCGATCAGTCCGTCGTCGGCGATCGTCACGAGGTACCGCCCATCGGCGCTGAACGCGACATCACGAGGCGCCGAGCCATGTCCGAACAATGGCTCGCCGATCGCCTGATCCTGCTCCGCGTCGAACAGTGAGATCCCTCCCGCGGTCGAGCCGACGGCGAGGATCCATGGAGTAGCAGGATTGAACGCCAGCCCTCGCGGCCTCGATGGCCGGAGCCCCGGGTCGCCGATCGACTGCCCCGTCACGAGATCCCACATGTAGAGCCCGCTCGCCTCGGCGCCGACGAGCAGACCGCCGCCGGGCGAGAAGGCGACCTGTTCGGGAACGAACTGATCCCATGGCTGATCCAGTTCGACGCGGCGCACCTCGCGACCGCCGTCGAGATCCCAGAACAGGACGGTCGGCCCGGGCTCCACGATGACCAACGTCCCGTCTCGCGTGATTTGCATGATGCCGTCCGGCGCGGTCGGCGTGGTGATCTCCACCTTCCGCATCGTCGCCCGATCCCACACGGCGATCTGGCCGGCGCTCGTCATGGTGACGAGCTGATCGCCGTCCGGGCGGAAGAGGGCATCGGACACACGCCCTCGACCGCGCGTGGCGATGGGCAGCCGGGTGGTCGTGCGTGATTCGGCGCGGAAGAGGTGCACGGCGCCGCTCCGCTCCACGGCGAGGACGTAGCGCCCGTCAGCGCTCACGTCGACCCGGTCGATGGTGGTCTCGGCGTTGACGCGGCCGATCTCCCTTCTCGTCGTCGTGTCGAAGAAGAGCGCCAACCCGCCCGTGCCGGACTCGTCGTGGCCACCACTGGCGACGATCCGTCCGTCGTCGCTGACGTCGACGTCGTATTGCAGGCGGGGTGGCCCGGCGAGGAACCCGACGAACGACGAGTTCGTCCTGTACTGCTGCCCCTCGTAGAGGGAGGGCTCTCCCGGCAGGTTCTGCCCAGCGGTCATGTTGTACGTAAGAGCGGTCAACAGAGCTCCCTTCGCCTGGGGGCTGTCTTCGCGCCGGTGAGCCTCGACGGCGAGCAGCAAAGCGAGGTCGAGGTGACTGCCGAGCTCGCGCTCTGATTCGGCGATGAGGCGGGCAACCTGCGCCGCGCCACGCTGGTCTTCGGCGGCGAGTTGTGCCGCCTCGGCGTCGCGCTGGCGCTGCTCGGCGAGTGCGGCAGCGTCGCTCGCACGTCCGCGTGCGTGATCGGCACGGCGCTGATTGAGGAGCGCCAACCCGCCGCCGGCCAGGGCGAGGACAAGGAGCACGGCGGCGACCACGAATGCACGGCCGAGCTGACGCCTCGCTCGCTGTTCGCGCTCGAGCCGTTCGCCCATGCGGGCAAGCTCGCGGTCGGCAACGCGGCGGCCGGCGGCGACGAAGTCCATCACCGTCGAGGTGAAGCCAGAGTGACGGGCGGTGAACTCAGTCGCTGCCTCCAGGCGGGCGCCCCGGTAGACGTCGTCGTCGGAGCGGCCGTCGGAATCCCACGCTCGGGCGGCGGCGCGCATCTCCCGGTCGAGGACGAGGTCGGACCGTGCCTCCTCGAGCCAGGTGGCGAGGCTCGGCCAGGCGCGGAACACGATCTCGTGGACGACGTCGACCATCCCGTTGTCGCGCCGCACGAGCCGCGCCTCGACGAGAGCGTCCACGGCGGGACCGAGCTCGGGGGGTATCTCGTCGGCGGACAGCTGGCGACGAACCCACTGCCCGTCGTCGGTCACGTCGACGAGTCGCATCATGACCTCGTGGATGCCGTCCTCGCCGCCCGCTCGCTCGACCGCGCGGGCACCGAGACGTTCGACAGCTGCGGCGATGCCACCGATCTCCAGATAGCGCTCCGCCGTGAGCGTGTCGCCGTCGCGACGCTCCCACACCTCGGCGAGAGCAGCCGACACCAGAGGGAGGGTCCCTTCGCGTCCGCCGACGTCGGCGACGACCAGGTCGATCAACGATGGCTCGGTGACACAGCCTGTGCGCCACGCAGGCACCTCGACGATGCGGCGTAGCTCGTCGTCGGTAGGCGGACCGACGAGCAGTTGGGCGTCCTCGACGAACTCCGCCAACGGTCGGATCGCGGTCAGGGCGGCGTACTGGTCGGCACGCACCACCAGCACGATGCGGATGTCGAGGGCCGCGTCGAGCACGAGATCGAGCAACCGGTCGGCGAACACGTTGGCGGACTCATTGGCGATCGCTTCCTCGAACTGATCGATGACGAGGAGCTGCGGCCCGGGCTCGTCGAGCTCGCCGACCGACTCGAGGGCGGCGAGCGGGTCACGGCCCGGGACGATCACGTTGGTGCGCCACGGACCGGTGACCGGTAGGCGGCCGCTGCGCACCAACGGCACGAGGCCCGCACGAACGAGCGACGACTTCCCACTCCCCGACGCACCGACGACGGCGACGAGTCGACGGTCGAGCACCCGCGCCGCCAGATCGGCAACCAGTCGCTCGCGCCCCACGAACAGGTCGGCATCCTCCGGCCCATATGCCGCGAGCGCCCGGAACGGCTGGCGCCCCGCCCAGCTCGTGCTCACCAGCTCATCCCGCCTCGCCCGGGCGGCGACGAGTGCCAGCACTTCGTCGAAGACCGAAGCCCTGGCTTCGTCGGCGACCGCTGTTGCGCCGAACGACGACGCGGCCGCGGCGTGAAGCCGGTCGCTGGCGGCGCTCTCTGCGAGCGCCGCCGCTTCCCGTCGGGCCACACCTGGCAACCCTCCGGCAATGGCGATCGTGGTCACGATCGCATCCGCCTCGATCCCGTCGACGGCGACCATGCGGGCCAGTTCCTCGTCGGGCAGCGGCGGCAGTGTCACCGCGACAGCAGCAGGGAGCCGGCGCAATGCTTCGATCGCAGGTCCGCCGCCGACCGGATCGGCAATCAACAGCAGGAGCAGCGAGAGACGCTCGGCGGCGCCGGCAAGTGCCTCGACTGCCGGGATGCCGGTCGGGAGCATCCATTCGACGTCGTCCACCACGACCATCAACGGACCGCGACGCGACCGGTCGGTGACGGCGTCGATCACTGCTCCAGGCTGTAATGGCGCGCCGTCGTGGCTCGATGACGGTGCTGATCGGACGAGGCTCTCGAGTCCGTCGACTCCGCGCACGTACTCGACCCAACCACCGTCGGCGATCACGTGGGCTGCAATCTCGGCGGCGAGGCGGGTGCGACCGCCGTCTACCGGCCCGAGGAGCACGCGGACCTGGCCCGTGCCTCTTCGGGCGACCTCCCACGCCTCGCCCAGCCAGGCGAGCTCGGCTACCCGCCCGATCATCGCCGTGGTCGTCCTGAGCGCGACAGGGAGAGCCCGCTGGTCGCTGGCCACGGTCAGCTCTGGGTCCTGGTCGAGGATCCTTCGCTCCAGCGCACGCAGTTCCGGACCTGGATCGAGACCGAACGAGTCGGCGAGTACCCGTCGCGCCCGTTGGAACGCGACCAACGCGTGGTGCTGCCGGCCGGCGGCATACAGAGCACGCATCAGCAGCGCCCATGCCCGCTCGCGACCGGGTTCCTCGACGACGAGGCGTTCCAGCTCGGGGATCGCCGACGGCGCCGTCCCGCTCGAGAGATGAGCCTCGGCGAGGTCCTCCAGCGCGCGCAGGCGCAGCTCGTCGAGGCGGACCCCGGCGGCGATGGCGAATTCGGCGTCGGGAAACTCGGCGTAGGCGGCGCCGCGCCACAACCCGAGGGCTTCGGACAGCGTGGTCACAGCGGCCCGGCCGGCTCCCCGGGCGAGCTCCCGGCGGCCATCGGCGGCGAGCTGCTCGAACCGTACGGCGTCGACAGTGAGGGCGTCGACGGCGAGCCGGTAGCCGCCGGCAACGGTCTCGATCAGCTCGCCGTCGATCCCGCTGAGCGAACGGCGCAGGCGGACGACGTGCGACTGCACGGTCTTGGCGGCCGACGGCGGCGGATCCTCTCCCCACAGCGCATCGACGATCGCATCGACGTGCACCATCCGCCCCGGCCGGCTGGCCAGCAGCGCGAGCAGGCGGCGGCGTTGCGACCCGGCGACGTGCACCTCTCGACCGTCCGCCTCGACTGCCAGTGGCCCGAGCACGTGCACCTCGATGTGCTGGCGCGTGGTGACGTCGCTCTCCTCACCACCGGTGAGCCGTACGTCGTCTGCCATCTCCCTCGATGCAGCCGGACCCCGGTTGCAGGCCGGTGGCATTGGCGCGAAGCACCAGCGTAGGTGGCGGTCTGGGAACGGGCGCTGGGGATTACACCACCACGATCCGGTTGCAGCGCAGTGGCAGCGCGCGCCCCGAAGTGAAGCCCCGACACAGCCGCCCTCCGGTGCGATCGACCGCGTCCCCGACGAGAGGAGATCGCCGTGGTCGGGCGCCGGAGTTCACACCTTCTGATTGCCGCGACAGCCGTTGCCTCGACGATCACCGTGTTCGACCACCCGCGTTGGGCCGCGGCCGCGACGTGCACCGACGGCACCGGCACAATGGCAGTCGAGAGCGTCTTCACCAACGGCGTCCAGGGTCTGGTCGGCGCTGACTACCAGCGGGCACTTCGCTTGCCCGACGGACGGATGTTGTGGGTGTTCCAGGACGCTTTCGTCGCACGTCCCTGGGGAGCAGACCAGCTCGTTCACAACGTCGGTCTGCTGCAAGATGGCTCCTGCTTCACGCTGCTGCGCGGCGGCACGGCCGAGAACCCGACGCCATGGATCGCACCCGAGCACACCGATCCGTTCCACCATTGGTTCTGGCCGCTCGGCGGGACGATCACCGACGAGGGCACGATCGCCCTGTTCGTCGCCGAGTTCCACGAGCGTGGGTCCCGCTACCTCTCCCACTCCGAGCCGATCGCCACCTGGGTCGCCACGATCGACCCAGTCACGATGACGCCGGTCAGCTTCGAACCGGCACCCGATCCGGGGCCGCAGTTGTACGGGTGGTCGGTCGCCTCCGACGCTGACTACACCTTCCTTTACGGGCACTGCTACCGGCAGTTCGGATTTGGGGTCCACGGGCACGACGCGTGCGCCGCGGAGGTACGCGTTGCCCGCATCCCCCGCGGTGAGCTCGACGCGCCGCTGCGTTACTGGGACGGCGCAGCGTGGGTCGCCGATCCCGCTGCCGCCGTCAACATCGCCCCCGCAACCGGCCCGGACGGCACCGGCCGAGGAGTCAATCCGATGCAGGTCGCCCACGTCGACGGCCGCTGGATCGCTGTCACCAAGGAGGGCGACTGGTGGGGCGACACCATCTACCTCGACCAGGCACCGTCGCCGACCGGGCCGTGGAGCACGGAAGGGATCCTCACACCGACTCCGCTGGGACCTGAACACAACACCTACTTCGCCAGCCTCATCCCCGACGCAGCCCGACAGATCGTCGTCGCGACTCAGCAACAACCGATGGGACGGGCAGCCCTCCGATGCCTACCACCCGACCTTTCAGACGCTTCCGCTCTCACGGTGGGGTCGACCCGACCACGCGGGAGGCAAACCGAAGCCGCGTCCCGATCGACGCTGTATGTCGGCGCATCTCTGACCGGTAAGAGCACGCGCGCGGTCCCGACAGGTTCCGTGAACCGCTAACCACCGTGCCGTCACCTGGCGCGGCGACCGCAGGCTAGATTCGCTGTCCGATGGCCGGGGTTGTCGATGTGGCAATCGTGGGTGGCGGATCGGCGGGATGCGTTCTCGCAGCTCGATTGAGCGAGGACGAGGATCGGTCCGTGCTGATGATCGAGGCCGGCCCCGACCATGCGGGCATCACGGATCTGCCGGCTGATGTGGTTGACGCCTCGCAACCGTCGGTCGCTCACGACTGGGGGTATGCGGCGGAGCCTGATGCGGCAGGACGGCGCGTCTCGCTTCCTCGTGCCCGCCTCGTCGGGGGCTGCTCAGCGACCAACGCCTGCTTCGCGCTTCGCGGCTCACCAGCCGACTACGACGGTTGGGCGCGGGACGGCCTGACGGGGTGGAGTTTCGAGGAGCTGCTGCCGTTCTTCTGTCGTCTCGAATCCGACGCCGACTTCCATGACGACTGGCACGGCGCCGACGGGCCGATCCCGATTCGCCGCCATCCGCCCGAGGAGCTCAGTCCCCACCAGCGGGCGTTCATCGACGCGACGGTCGCGACGGGAGTGCCCTTCGTCGAAGATCACAACCGGCCAGGTGCGGTCGGCGTCGGCCCGACACCGAGGAATGCTCTTGACGGCGTGCGGATGAGCACGGCGATGACCTACCTCGCCTCGGCACGGGGCCGGCCCAACTTGACGATCCGCGCCGAAGTACCGGTTGACCGGGTCGAGGTGCGAAACGGCCGAGCAACCGGAGTGCGACTGATCGGCGGCGAGGTTGTCGTCGCCGGCGCGGTCGTGCTGGCCGCGGGCGCCTATGCCAGTCCGGCAATCCTCGCCCGGTCGGGCATCGGTCCCGCCCGTCACCTCGCGGAGATCGGCATCGACGTGATCGTCGACCTGCCCGGCGTCGGACAGAACCTCATCGACCATCCCCTCGTCGCCGTCGATCTGCCCACCAGACCGGGGGTGACCGGTCCCCGCTTCCAGGCGATGGCCACCGTTCGTTCCCACCTCGCCCCGGCTGACGGCGCGCCCGATCTTCACCTGTTCGTCGCCGGACCGTTCGACGTGTCGACCGACCTCAGCCCGAGCGGTGCCGTCTTCGGCCTCGTCACAGGCGTCGTGCTACCGCGGTCTCGCGGCTCCTTGCGACTTCGGTCCGCCGAACCGCTGGCGCCGCCGCACATCGACATCGGGCACCTCCGCCATCCCGACGATCTGTCCCGCCTCGTGGAAGCGACGATCCTCGCCCGACGCATCAGTCGTACCGATCCGCTCGCCGAACTCATCGCTGGAGACGAGCTCGCCCCCGGTCCGGCGATCTCCGACGACGACCACGACGCACTCGCCGACTCGATCACGTCACGCGTCGAGTCCTACCACCATCCCGTAGGGACCTGTCGCATCGGCCGCGATCCCGACAGCGGCGCGGTGGTGGACCTCCGCGGGCGAGTCCACGGCGTCGAGCGGCTCTACGTCGCCGACGCGTCGGTCATCCCGACAATCCCGTCTGCCGGCACGAACGTGCCGACGATCATGGTCGCCGAACGCATCGCCGAGTGGCTACGAGACCGATAGTCGCTGGTCGGGATCCCTCGTGGAGAGTCCTCCCTCCTCATGTCCGGTCACGGTTCGCGCCGTGGATGACGCGAACCGTGACCGGAGTGGCCGTCTGCCGCATCAGCAGCTGATCGGGTTCTCGACGTCGGGTGCGCAGAAGTCAACCCCGGGCCCGCCGTTGCCGGTGTCGACCCCCTCCTCGCCAAAGATCCGATCGTTCTGCGAGTTTCCGTTTCCGAGGTCGTTGTCGGCGCCGAGGCACAGCGTGTCCCTGCCGTTGCCACCGTTGACGAGGTCGGCACCATCGCCTGAGAGGATCAGGTCGTTGCCACCCCCGCCGTTGATGAGGTCGTTGCCTTCGAGTCCGATGATCAGGTCTCGACCGGGACCACCGTTGAGTGGCACATCGGCCAACGAGGTACCGATGACCACGTTGAACCCGGCGGCCGCGGCCGCGAGGGCCTTGGCCTCACACAGCTCACCGTCCAGCGGAGGTAGATCGACCGGGTCGTCGTCGGCGCTCGCCACGCCTCCTGCGGCCACCATCAGGCCGGCGGTACCGCCGGCCAGTAGCCAGTTTCGCCATCTGTTCATTGCCGTCTCCTTGTGTCGTCGGGCTCCGCTCGTCGGAGTCGATTGAGAACACCGTGACGACGAGGCGTTAGCGACCCGCTAGCCAATTCGTCGTCGAGGAGCCGCCCTTCCGTCTCCAGCTCGTGGCTCGACGCGTCGACGGCAGGAAGTACCGTTGGTGCCATCAGGACGTGGTGTCGTGGATCGGTGAGGAGGCGGGATGCTCAGCGGCCGGCCACGCGCCGTGGCGGCCATCCACTCCACGAGGAGATCCTCCGGCTCCAGTCCGGAGCAGGCAACCGGGCCGTGAGCCAAGCGATCAAAGCGTCCAAACCGGTGACGGGGAGCACCGAGTTCGAAGACTGCCCAAAGGACTGGAAACCCCACGCCAAGGCGGCAGCTTCGCTGTCGAAGCAATGGCTGCCCCCGGTGATCACGGGGCTCTACAACATGCCCCAGCCGGTGCCGTATCCCATCCGGTCGTACATCTCGCTCTACTTCGGCACGACGAGCCGCAAGGACCTCCAGCACATCGCTTTCAACCTGGCGCAGGTCCTCGGGGGACTCACCGGCAATGTGTACTTCCAGTGCGAGGGCGCGGGTGGCATGTGCTCGGGCGCCTCCGCCTACATGTACACGTTCGGGCGCGACATTCATCTGTGCCCGTCGTGGTTCCACAACCAAGGTCCGTCCGAGAAGGCGGCGACGGTCATCCACGAGCTGGCCCATCTCCAATTCGGGGCCGACGACGTTGCCTACGACGGCGACGCCGACTTCCACCGGCTGTCGCCCGGCAAGGCCATGGAGAACGCCGACAGCTACTCGGAGTTCGTGCAGGAAACCCACTCGATGTTCTGAGTGAGCGCCCACGAGTGAACGTCGCTGCAATTCGGGTTGTGAACGGATCACAGAGTCATAACCTCTCAGCAGACCGCCCGTGAGGGCGGCGATTGGACAGGAGCCGTCGCGTATGAGTGCGTTGTCGATGACCACAGGCGAGCGCGAGGAGTTCCTCGCGGGACTGCACGTCGGGGTGCTGGCCGTTGAGCGATCGGAAGGCCCACCGCTCATCTCCCCGGTCTGGTACCGGTACTCACCGGGCGGCGCCGTCGAGATCACAACGGGCGGAACGACCGAAAAGGTGCGGCTCATGGAGTCCTCCGGTCGAGCGTCGTTGTGCGCTCAGAGCGAGGCGCTGCCATACGCCTACGTCACCGTCGAAGGCCCGGTGGAGATCTCAAAGTCGGATCGCCAAACACGGGTCGAGATTGCCGTGCGGTACCTGGGCGAGGAGATGGGCACCGGCTACGTCGACTCGACACCGGACGCCGACAACATCGTGGTACGTCTCACTCCTGAGCACTGGCGGACGACCGACTTCGCCAAGCTCGAACTGCCCGGTTCCTGACCGCCGGGCTGTAACTAGCAGTGCGCTAGCGGGCTGTCTTTACCGTCAGCCGTGACGCCATTCCGGGCGTCCCGCAAGACGGAGACAATCATGAAACTGAACCACAACATCCGCGCCGCCGCACCGATCGCCGCTGTGGCGGCGGGTCTGATGTTCCTATCCGCGGCAGCGCTCGCCGCACCCGCCGACCACGTCGGCCCTCCGAGCCAGTGGGGTCCACCCCTCGAGGCCCTCTGTTCGAATCCCATCGCCGCCGCTGCCGACGGCTACAACGTCATCGTCGACGATGAAACCGGCGGTCTCGTCTCGGGGACCAATCAAGCGGACGCGATCTACTCCGCAGGCGGCAACGACGTTGTCAACGCCGGTCGCGGCAACGATCTCGTCTGTGGCAGCTTCGGCAACGACACGTTGAACGGCGAGGGAGGCAACGATGCCCTCTTCGGCCAGGGTCACGCCGACACTGTGCTGGGTGGCGGCGGACGCGACTTCGTGTCCGGTGGCGGCCAGATCGACACATGCGACGGTGGCTCAGGCGCCGACGCCGCCGACGTCTCGTGCGAGACCATCGCCTGACGGTGAGGCAATCCGGCTCTTCCCGCCGGCTTCTCGTGAACTCCGTGCAGGTGACGAACGCACAGAGTTCACGAGAACGCCGGACGGGTCATCGATCGGCTGGGAGCTTCATTGCCTGGAAGGACGCCGGTCAGGAGACCGAATAGCTGCGCGTCACCGGGTCGCAGTTCGGTCGGCAAGCACGGCGTTGTAGACGTCGACGTACTGGTCGACCATCGTCGCCTGGTCGAAGCGTCTGGCGGCAATGGACCGGATCGCCTGACGGTCGAGCGCGCCGGCCGCGTCGACGGCACGGACGGCCCCGTCGAGGTCGTCGACCAGGTACCCGGTGGTCGAGTCGTCGATGAGCTCGGCCATCGATCCGCGGCGGTTGGCGATGACGGGCGTGCCGCACGCCATGGCCTCGACCACGCTGAACCCGAACGGCTCGTCGAAGTCGATCAGGTGCAGCAGCGCGTGAGCGCCACCGAGCACCTGCGAGCGCTCGGCTGCGCCGACGGGTCCGATGTACCGCACCTGTTCGCCGTCGACGTGCGGCGCGACCTTCTCTTGGAAGTAGCGCTCGTCCTGGACGATCCCGGCGATCACGAGACGGCGACCGCTGCGCCTGGCGACCTCGATCGCCTGCGCAGTTCCCTTGTCGGGATGGATGCGGCCGAAGAAGAGCAGGTGCCCGTCGGGGTGAGGATGCACAGCAAACGCGTCGAGGTCGATGCCGTGATGGACGGTCGCGGCATAGCGCAAGCGCGGATGCCGGTCAGAGTCGCTGATCGCGACATATGCGTTCGTCGCGTTGTAGCGCTCGTAGACCTGCACGATCCGCGGCGACGAGAAGCCGTGGACCGTCGTGACGACCGGCGTGTCGACGAGCTCGCTGTACGTCAGCGGCAAGAAGTCGAAGCCGTTGTGGATGACGTCGTACTCCCCCGCCCGCTCGAAGGCCGAGGCAATGTGCATGCACTCGGCGACCTTCGCGTCGATGCGCTGGTCCTCCGACCATCCGCACGCGACCGTGCTGTGGAGTGAGGCGGTCGTCAGCGAGTCTGCCGTGGCGAACAACGTGACGTCGTGTCCGCGCGCCACCAGTCCTTCCGTGAGGAGTGAGGCGAACAGCTCCCACGGCCCGTAGTGGCGTGGTGGCGTCCGCCACGCAATCGGCGCGAGAACGGCGATCCGCAATGGTGAAGTCGCGATAACGCGCTGGCTGATCGAAGGAACACTCGAGGTTACCGGTTCGCCTCGGCCGATCGGGGGTAGGGTCGAACCACACCTCTTGGGAGATTCGCCTCGCTTGGGCTGGACGTCTGCCGATTGGTTGCGTCGTCCTTCGCATGCCCGACGCCTCGACCGAGCCGAATGTCAGGAGCTCGTCGTGCGCCCCCGCACCATTACGTCCCAGCCGAACCCGGCCGTGCCTTCAATCGCGGATTCCGCCCGATCCTTCGGGATTCTGTCCAGTTTTCCACCCACCGCGTGTGGCATTGCGACGTTCTCGGCGGCGCTCGCCGCCGGCCTTGTGGCCAACGGTGGCACCGTCGATGTCGTCCGGTGCGGAGTCGGCACCGCCCATGGAAGATCCGCTGGTTCTCGCCTCACTCGACGACGGGACTCCTGACGGTCTCGGCCGCGGCCGTCGACGTGCTCGATCGCACCGACATCGCGATCATCCAACATGAGTACGGCATTTACGGAGGCGCCGACGGCGACGAGGTGCTGGCCGTCCTGGACGCCATCGCGGTGCCGTCGATCATGGTCGCTCACACGGTGGTCCAGAACCCGACGCCCCACCAGCGGTTCGTGCTCGAGCGTGCATGCGATGCTGCCGATGCCGTGGTCGTGATGACCGAGAGTGCTCGAGCCCGCCTGCTCGAAGGCTTCGATGTGGACGGCTCGAAGGTCGGCATCATCCCGCACGGCGCGGCGACACCCCTGACCGAGGAACCGCCCTTGGGCGAGCGGCCACCGAACCGCGCCGCCCGATTGCTCACGTGGGGATTGCTCGGACCGGGCAAAGGCATCGAATGGGCGATCGAGGCCATCAGCACTCTGTCCGACGTGCGACCACGACCGACGTACACCGTCGCCGGTGCGACACATCCCAAGGTGGCGGAACGTGACGGTGAGTCGTACCGACAGATGTTGATCACCCGAGCGTGGCGTTGCGGGGTATCGCCGTTCGTCAAGTTCGACGACACGTATCGCGACCTCGCCGCACTCACCGAGTTGATCAGCTCGGCTGACCTCGTCGTGTTGCCGTACGACTCCAAGGATCAGGTCACGTCGGGAGTCTTGGTCGACGCAGTCGCCGCAGGGCGTCCTGTCGTATCGACTGCGTTCCCGCATGCCGTGGAGCTGCTCGGAAGCGGAGCAGGCCTCGTCGTCCCACAACGCGACCCCGGGGCGCTGGCAGCGGCGATCCGATCCGTCATCACCGACGCCGAGCTGGCCGAGGAGATGGCCGCCGAAGCACGGCGGCTCGCACCAGATCTCTCGTGGAACGCGATCGCCAGTCGCTACGACCGGCTCGGCGACCGTTTGCTCGGCACGCACGAATCTGTGTCCGCGTGATCGTCCCCCTGCCACCGTTCGACCACCTCGTCGCGATGAGCGACGACATCGGCACATTCGAGCATGCAAAGCACACGACGCCCCGGCGGCGTGAGGGCTATTGCACCGATGACATGGCGCGGGTGCTCGTTGCCGTCGTTCGCGAGCCGCTGCCCAGCGCGGTCGTGGCCGAGCTCGGTCAAATCGCATTCCGGTTCGTCGCCGACGCGCAGGGCGTCACCGGTCTTACCCGCAACCGGCGTGCGGCGGGTGGACGATGGTCGGGCGGCCGCGGCGTCGAGGACTGCTGGGGACGAAGCCTCTGGGCGTTCGGAACTGCGGCACGCCTCGCTCCCGACGAGTCGATGCGTCGGAGCGCCATGTCCTGTTTCAGTCGTGGTGCGGCCCAGCGCTCGCCGTGGCCACGGGCGATGGCGTTCGCTGCTCTCGGCGCCGCCGAAGTGCTCGCTGTCGATCCCGGTCACGACCGCGCCCGCTCCCTTCTCGCCGACGCCGTCGTCGCCATCGGCCCGATGGGCACCGACGCCGGTTGGCCGTGGCCAGAGCCGCGCCTGTCGTACGCCAACGCCGTGTTCCCCGATGCGCTCCTGGCCGCCGGCGAACTCCTCGAACGGCGCGACGTCGTCGACAATGGGCTGACACTGCTGCGCTGGCTCCTCGCCCGCGAGACCGTGGACGGCCACCTCTCCCCGACACCAGTCGGCGGCGCCGGACCCGACGACCGCAATCCTGCCTTCGACCAGCAACCGATCGAGGTGGCGGCGATGGCCGACGCCTGCGCCCGCGCCGCGGCGGTCGACGGAGACGGCGGCTGGCGGGACGGGATCGAGCTCGCTGCCGGATGGTTCCTCGGCGCCAACGATGCCGGCACCGTGATGTGGGACCCGCGCACCGGCGGCGGCTACGACGGCCTCGAAGCCGACGGTCCCAACCTCAACCAGGGTGCGGAGTCCACGCTCGCGTTGATCACCACGCTGCAGCACGCCCGCGAACCGGCACGCCAGGCGGTGTGATGACCGACCCGCTCGCCACGCGCGATCCGCTGCGGCTCGTACCGGATCCCTCCCGGGTGATCGCCCAGCTCTTCGTTCCCGGTCACGCCCTGGCCGGCGAGCGCGAGGGTCGCGCATCCGGGGTGGTCGAACACGTCCTCGGGCTCGACGATGGCGAGGTC
Source organism: uncultured Acidimicrobiia bacterium (assembly GCA_963830025.1). Classification (GTDB taxonomy): domain Bacteria; phylum Actinomycetota; class Acidimicrobiia; order Acidimicrobiales; family Ilumatobacteraceae; genus CAWHLC01. Next base: position 40,374 of record CAWHLC010000010.1, on the reverse strand, counting down.
AGCGCCACGCTCGCCGCCATCGTGGAACGGTTTGGCGGCCGCCACCGCGACCTCGCCGTGACGTTCCGCCACCACGCCGACCGCATTGCCAACCGGCTCGTTCCGGGCACCGAGCTCTCCGCTGAGCGACGGCTGTTGCTCGGTGCGACGTTCACCCACGAGTACTCCGTCGAGGCCGCCGGTCTGTGCAATCCGTCCGCCGTGGCGGCACCCGACCAGACCGGTCTCGAGCCAGGTGAGCTGCGCTTCGTGATGAGCGTTCGCCAGATCGGCGAGGGCCACCGTTCGTCGATCGGCTTCCGCAATGGCGTGATCGACAAGCGCGGCACCATCCTGATCGACGAGCCCGGACCGTTCACCACGGCGGGCATTGTGGAGCAGGGCACGATCGCGGCCGACACGTTCCGCAGCCTCGCCCGCACCGGCGACGCCGACTCGATCGGATGGGTCCTCGACGGGCTCGGAGAACAGTTCACGAGGTCTGAGCTCGACGCCCGCCTCAGCGAACTCGAGACCCAGAACGACACGCGGCGCGACGTGGGTGAGACGACTCTTCGCCTCCGTGAGTTCGCCGCATGTAGCTACGACGTGCAGTTCCCGGCGTCATCGACACTCGGAGAACGTGTGCTCGTCCCCGCCACGAGCGCCGAGTCCAACGGCATGGAGGACGCCCGGTTCGTGCACTTCGTCGACGACGACGGCACCGCCACGTACTACGCGACGTACACCGCCTACGACGGCACCGGCGTCTCGCAGCAGCTGCTGGCGACCACCGACTTCCGGTCATTCAGCTCGTCGCCCCTGCTCGGCGCCGCTGCCGACAACAAGGGTGTGGCACTGTTCCCGCGCAAGATCGACGGGCAATTCGTCGCGCTCTCCCGCCACGACGGTGAGACGAATGCCGTCGCCTACTCCGACGACATCAGGCTGTGGCGCGAGGCGAGGACGCTCGCCGTGCCGACCGCCACGTGGGAGGCGATCCAGGTCGGCAACTGCGGGTCTCCCATCGAGACCGCCGAGGGATGGCTCGTGCTCACCCACGGCGTCGGAGCCATGCGCGCTTACTCCATTGGTGCGTTTCTGCTCGACATCGACGATCCGACGCGGGTCATCGGCCGCACCGAGCGACCGCTGCTCACCCCCCAGCCCGACGAGCAGGACGGCTACGTTCCCAACGTCGTGTACTCGTGCGGAGCCGTGCTCCACCGGGACACACTGCTCGTTCCGTTCGGCATCGGCGACTGCAACATCGGCTTCGCCACGATCGCCATCGGCGACCTGCTGGGCGAGATGGTGCACCACGGCGCCGGACCGGCGTTCGCGTCCGCAACCACCCACGCGTGACACCGGGCTACGGACGACGCTCAGAATCGAGTTGCTACAGTCGCCTGCACCGCCCCTCCGGTACCGGACGCGTGAGGAGGTCCCGATGGGTGTCTATGCCGATCACGTGCTCCCCCGGATCGTGAACGTGGCGTGCGGAATGAAGTCGAACGACGAGATGCGACAACGCGTATGTGCGGGGCTCTCCGGCCAGGTTCTCGAAATCGGGTTCGGCTCAGGGCACAACGTTCCCTTCTACCCCGCCGCCGTCAGTGGGGTCGCTGCGATCGAGCCGGCTGACCTCGGATGGAAGCTTGCCGAGAAACGCCTCGCCGAGACGAGCGTTGCCGTGGAGCGGTGCGGTCTCGACGGCCAATCCCTGCCGTTGCCCGACGACAGCTGCGACACCGCCCTGTCGACCTGGACGATGTGCACCATTCCCGATCTCGCCGCGGCGCTGAGCGAAGTACGTCGAGTACTCAAGCCGGGTGGCACGCTGCACTTCGTCGAGCATGGCTTGGCCCCCGACGAGAAGGTGCAACGCTGGCAACATCGCCTCGAACCGATGCAGAAGCGGATGTTCGGCGGGTGCCATCTCACCCGCCCGATCGTGGACCTGCTCACCGACAATGGGTTCTCCATTGTCGACGTGGACGTGTTCTACGAGAAGGGCGCCCCGAAGTGGCTCGCCGCTGAGTCCCTCGGCGTTGCCCTCCCCGCGTAGCGATCGACAGGAACCACTGACTCCCTGGCGACCTCTCCGCGTCGCGGGTGAGCCGCTGACCTAGCGTGTGCCCGGTGGACAGTGTTCACCTCCCGTCGTTCTCCCTCGTCAGGTCGCGTCGCCCTCGTGACGGGCGCGAGCCGGGGAATTGGCCGCGGTCTCGTCGACGCGTTGGCTGCCGCGGGAGCGACGGTCGCTGTCACCGCCCGCACGTACGCCGACGCCGAGGCTGCGGCAGCCGAGGTCGTCGCCGCCGGTGGCACCGCCTCGGCCCATGCGCTGGACGTGAACGACGTCGCCTCCATTCCAGGCGCAATCGACGAAGTCGTCGATCGCCACGGACGTCTCGACATACTCGTCGCCAACGCCGGGCTGGGGGCGAACCACCCCGCGCTCGACGTGACGGAGCGCGACTGGGACGAGATGATGGCGGTCAACGCCAAAGGGCTGTTCTTCACGGCCCAAGCCGCTGGCCGGGCGATGATCGCGCAGGGGTCGGGGCACGTCATCGCGATCAGTTCGCAGGCGTCCTTGGTCGGGATCCGCGATCACGCCGTCTACTGCGCGTCGAAGGGAGCGGTGAACCAACTGGTGCGCGTCCTCGCCCTCGAGTGGGGGGCGCTGGGGGTGACGGTGAACGCCGTGGCGCCCACGTTCATCTACACGCCGGGCACTGCCGAGCGCCTCGACGACCCCGAGTATCGACGCGCCGTCGTCGACCGTATCCCGCTCGGCGAGGTCGGCACGATCGCCGACGTCGCCGGCGCAGTTGTGTACCTGGCGTCCGACGCAGGCGGGATGGTGAACGGCGCGATCCTGCCCGTCGACGGCGGCTGGACGGCGCAGTAATCACCCTTCGCGGATGAAGTCCGCGTTGCCGACGATGGCGTCTCGCTTCGTTCGTGGTCAGGCTCCGATGTAGACGAATCCGGCCCAGTTCTCGGGATGGGTGAAGGCGCCGTCACCGAGCTCGCCCGTCCGCATCGCGATCTGTGCACCGCGGAGGGCGTCGGCTGGCTGCCCATCGCCGCCGCGCCAGCGACGATGGAACTCGACCATGAGGTGGCGGGTGGCTTGGTCGGGGACTGCCCAGAGTGATCCGATGACTCCGGCTGCGCCGGCGTGCAGTAATCCTGAGGCGAAGCTGACCGCCTCGTCGGGAAGTGTCCGACTGGCCACGTTGGTCTCACAGGCCGAGAGCACGGCGAGGCGTATGCCGTCGAAGGCCACCTCGCCGATGAGCTCGCGCAGGACGAGTTTGTCCGATCCTGCGAGGAGTAGGGCGCTGTTCATCGGGTGGCGCACGTCTCCTCGTCCGTGACAAGCGAAGTGAACGACGTCGCAGCCCGCCGAGCGCGTCGAGCACCGTCCGTGCGTCTGTCGCTGGTCCCGTGAGGATTCGCTGCTCGGCGTACAGCGGAGCGATCTCGGCGACCTCCCTCGTGGCACCGGGTAGCGGCGGAGTGCGGTTGTGATTCGGATCGACCACCGCGAGCAAGGCATCACTGGTGCAGGTCGCCGCCCGTGCCCGCGCCCGCGCAAGGCACGCGCTGATGGGGCGAAGGTCCACTGCACGTCGCCGTCGCTGTTGACGCTGCCGGCGTGCAGCGGCAACCCGGCGAATGCACCTGTCGGGATGAGCACTGCCGCCCGGCCTGCCGATCTCGTCCCCCAGTGGCCCCATGACGGCGTCGTCGAGCCAGTCGACGAGGTGGCCGATGGCGTCACGACGCGATGGCGTCGGGCGACTCGAGTCGATCCCTTCGTCTGAGGCACCGACGTCGCGAGAGGTTCGGTGGAGATCGGTCGCACCTCGGCCGAGTACGACGTCGTTCCAGTGCGATCGAAACTCGTCCTTCGCGGCGGTGACGTCCACACCGTCGAGCACGACAGCGCGCACCGTGTGCTCGTCGACGACGAGGGCGAACGCGCCCTTCGTCGACATGGCGAGATAGCACAGCGGGATCGTCGCTCCAATCGCACGAAGCTCCTCGTCGGTCAGAGTGTCGCCGCCCGGATCGGGCAGCAGCGCCGACAGCACGGTCGTCCTCGCATGTTCGAGCGTCAACGCAGCACCGAGGTCATCGCCGGTGGCGACCATCGCCCACGCCGTGTCCGCAGCGAGACCTACGGCTACGCGAAGCCACGGTTCCGTGTGGGACGGAACTCGTTGACGTGTGTTCATGCCGCGCAAGATGGCAAGGCCTGCCTCGCCCGCGACCACGGCCTCGTCATCGTCACCGCGTTCGAGTGCCCACTGAGCGGCGTCGCGGGCAGCGACGAGACCGAATCGGCTCGGCGCCTCCCGGCCGATCTCGATGGCTTCGGCCAACGATTCGCGTCCGGCGTCGAGATCGTCGCCACAGGCGAGGTGCTGGTAGAGGGCCCGCTTCGCCGCGCCGTGCGCATGCAAGTGCGGCGACACGGTCGGCCGTCGAGGTGACGCTGTCCAGAGCGGCCTCTGCGCGCTCTACGGCGCGGTCGAGGTTGGAGATGTCGTAGTCGCGGTTGAAGCGGCGCACCCACATCGTGCTCAGCGATGACAGCCACGGGCCTCGATTGACGTCACCGGCCGGTAGCCGCTCGATCGCGGCGTCGAGCCAGTCGATCGCCTCGTCGAGATCGTCGAGCGCACCCAGCTCATCGTGCCTTTCTTGCGTGCTCGTACCGGGCCAGACGGGCGAATGCCAGCGACGCCAGGTAGCTGCTCTCGGCCGGTTGTTCTCCCGCCGCAACCTCCAACAGCCCCATTGCCCGGTTCAAGGTCGAGCGATCACCGGTGTGGTCGAACTGTTCCGCGAGCGCCGATCCGAGCAACGAGTGGTACCGCGCCTTCAGTGAAGGGCCAAGGTCGATCCACGGGTTCAGCTCCAGACGTTCGAACACCGTCTCCATATCTGCGACCGCCTCGACGAGATCATCGAGTCGGTCGTCGCGTAGATAACGCTCGAGGTACAGCGCCGCCCGGTCGGCACGCAGTCCTGCCAACGACAAGTTCATCTGCGGGTCGACCAGGAAGCTGCCTCCGCGTCCTGACAGGTCTCGACTGAGTGCGTCGATCATCTCGTCGAGCTGATCGCGCTCGCCGTCGGCGGCCTGCCGCACGATCTCGTCGATCCGCCGTGATCGCTCGTCGATCTGCGCGAGCAACGGGCCGTACGCATCTGGCATGTCGACATCGTGACACCGATCACCGCAGTGCGGTTCCGGAGCGACGCTGCGCTAGTGGTCGTCGCCGGGTGCGGCGAGGAGATCGACGCTGAGGGCGAGAGCGGCGGCGACGGCGGCTGCTCGTTCGGCGACGGCGATGAAGTACTGGCTGGCGATGACGCTGCCGCCGATCGGCGGTGGATCACCCAAGGACCGCAGCAGCGCGCCAACGTCGTCGGGGATGGAGATCGGCTTGACGTCTGGCAGTGGCTCCGCTTGCCACATGTCGACGGGAGGGCGTTGCTTCGCCTGGGCCACCGCCGCGTTGCCCGGAGCGTTTGCGTCTGGGCTGACTCATTGATCCTCGTCGGTGAGTAGCTCGTCCGGTCGGAGTCCGAGAGCGACGCGGAGCTGATCCGTGTTGAGGTCGGCAATCGAGCTGGAGCGGGGCAGGACGAGTTGGGCGATGTGGCGCTTGCCGGCGACGACCTCCTCGACGCGTTCGTCGACGGTCCCGGGGCAGACGAGGCGGTGCGAGATGACCGTTCGGTTCTGCCCGATCCGCCAGGCTCGGTCGCGGGCCTGGTCCTCGACCGCGGGGTTCCACCAGCGGTCGTACAACACGACGTGGTTGGCAGCGGTGAGGTTGAGGCCGGTTCCCCCCGCCTTCAACGACAGCACGAGCGCGCCGTGACCTTTGCCCTCCTGGAACTCGGTGACGAGACGGTCGCGCGTCCCTCGGGTGAGGCTGCCGTCGTAGCAGGCGATCGGGGTGCCGGTGATCTCGCTGAGGTGCGCCGCCAGGCGGCGCCCCCACGAGGCGAAGTGGGTGAAGACGAGGATCCGTTCGTCGGCTTCGAACACCGACTCGACGATCTCCTCCAGGCGGGCCAGCTTCCCGGAGCGGCCGGAAAGCGGTTGGTCATCGTCGCGGTAGGCGGCCGGGTGGTTGCAGATCTGCTTGAGCGCGGTGATTGCCGCGAGGATCGCGCCCTTCTTGACCTCCCCGGACGTCGTCTGCATCGGCAACGCCCAGGACCAGTTCGTCGAGCACGGCTTGGTAGAGCCCGATCTGCTCGGCGGTCATCGTGCAGTGGTCCAGCTCGTCGATCTTGTCGGGAAGCTCCGCCGCGACTTCGGGCTCGCTCTTGGTGCGTCGGAACAACAGGATTCCGTTCAACGCCCGCAGGGCGTTCTCACCGTTGCCCGACAGCTGGGCGACGAACGACGCTCTCGCACCGACGAGGCCCGGATTGGTGAAGTCCAAGATGGCCCACAGGTCGCCGAGCCCGTTCTCGATGGGTGTGCCCGTCGAGCGCGAGGCGGGTCCGGGCAGGGATCCGTCCGCAGCTGCTGGGCGGTGTCACTCACCGGGTTCTTGATCGCTTGTGCTTCGTCGAGCACCATCGTTGCCCCAACTCACGGCAGCGAGCGCATCGATGTCGCGGACCGCCGTGGCGTAGGTGGTGATCACGATGTCCGCCTCCGCAATCTCCGTCTCGAGCTGCGCTGCTGCGGACCTCGAGGCGCCGTGGTGGACGACGACGCGCAGACCGGGAACGAAGCGGGCGGCTTCGGCGGCCCAGTTACCGACGACCGCTGCGGGGGCGATCACGAGTGCTGTGCCGGAGTCCGTCGTACGTGCGAGCTGGGCGAGAACGGTCGGCGTCTTGCCGAGGCCCATGTCGAGGGCGAGGCAGCCGCCGAGCCCGGCCGCGTCGAGGAACCCGATCCAGGTGAGGGCCTCTGCCTGGTACGTGCGCAGCTCGCCGACGAATCCCTCAGGCCGCGTCACCGGCGACGTCGAAGCTGTGCTCGCCCTGCGGACGATGTCGGTGGCCCAGCTGTGACCCTGGACATCGACGCCACCTCGGAGCCCCGGCCCGTCGATGTCCGATGCCGAGCCGGAGGATCTCCGCCCCGCTGAGCTGCTTGGCGTCTTCGCGCTCGGCGAGCGCAGCGGCGGCCTGTTCGAGGTCGACTCGGTCGATCTCCACCCAGCCGGCCCGGGACTGCACGAGCGGCCTCGCCTGCCGCGCCAGTCGCGCCACATCGGCCGCGGTGAGCTCGACGTCGTCGAAGAGCACCGACCAGGCGACGTTGCTGAGCTGGTGCGCTCCCACCACCGAACCAGCAGATGCCTCCGCGAACAGTCGGAGTGACGGTGTCGCCTTTCGCCGCGACAGCGCCGGTACCCGCACGTCGAATCCGACGGCGGCGAGGGCGGGACCCGTGACGGTCATGAACTCCCACGCCTCGTCCTGGCTCAGCGCAACTTGCCCTCGGCGCTGCGCCCCGGATCGCTGAAGGGACGCGAGGAGCCGTCCGAGCCGCGCCCACTCGGCAGACACTGTTCGGCTGCTCTGCTTGGCTCGCAGCGCGGCGTCGATCGGGACGGTTCTCGCCCTTGGCAGCGGGTGCATGTACGGAAATCGAGCCAGACCCCGCCGGGTTCGGGCGCATCGAGTTGCACGATGAGCCTGGGACGCGTCGGTGACGTCACGGGGCTGCGTCCATTTCTCGAGCGTCTTCGAGACGTCCCGGGCGATGGGCGCGGGGGCGCGGAACCGTGATCCGTCCATGCGAGCGATCACCGCGTCGCTCACGTCCCTCACTGACGTCACGGTCGGTGGAGGGGCAGGAAGCTCCATTCGCTCGACACTCTCGAGGGCGATGGCCTCGACGACGGCGGTGATCACAGCAGATGTGACCGCAGGGCCGCGGCCGCCGCCGATCGCGACCACTGTCCCTGGCATCGCCGCGGCGAGGGCGGTGATCTCTGGGCTGTCGGCGAGCGCCGGTCGCCACTGGACCTCGGCGTTCACCGGCCCGGTGTGGGGGCGTTGGGCGACATTCAGGGCTGGCACGATCGACCCGGATGCCGCCAGCCGAACCCCTTCGAGGGCGACATGGCCGAGCCAGAGAACGCTCGCCCCGACGCCCGTGCGCCCGTGGCCGGCGCCCACCGCGACGAGCCAGCCCAGCGCATCCTTCATCGGGATGGCGAGTGCGTCGGCTCGCATGCCCCCAGGGAGTGGCACGCCCGGGTGGATCTGCCAACCCACCGGTGGTCCACCGATCTCTTCCAGCACGTGTCGACAACTCGTCGTGTGACTCGGGAGTCGCCCCTCGTCCTGACGCCCAGACCACCACCTGCCCCGACGCCCACGACGCCTGAAGCTCGACCTCGGCCGGCTCGACCTCGACCGGTTCGACCTCGACCGGCTCGACCTCGACCGGCTCGACGTCCACACGTGGGCGCGGCGCCGTCGGTTGCCGCTCGGGCGACGGGGTCGTGCTCGGAGGACGGAGTCGGGCGACGGTCGCACGGAGGCTGTCGAGCGTGTCGGCAAGGTCGGCGACGACCTGGTCGCGCTCGTCACCGGTCATCAAGCGTGCGGACGCCAGATCCTCCTCGACCTCGGCGATCAGACGGTCGAGCGTCTGCAGCGAGGCGCGCTCATGGGCGCGCAGGCGCGCCAAGTCTTCGGCCGAGTCACGGCCGTCCGCGATCAACCAGATCGCCTCTTCGAGTTCTTGTGAATCGATCATTGGATTCGGTGGCAGTCGTCGTGTCGCCCGGCGTACGCCGGACGGAGGCCCTCACACGCCGGGCAACAGGGCCGAGCCCATCCCGGTCGCATGCAACAACGACTCCCTAGGAGCCTACGAGGCGATCGGAGCATTCGTTGTGACCCTCGCCTCGCGGCCACTGGCTATCCCGACTGCACGGCCGGACCTTTGGGAGGACTAGGCGGATGCCACGCCGGACGTGATCGTCGGCGTCCGATCAACAGCGAGGTCCCCGAGACGGCGCATGTCGTTGCTGAGCGCCGCGGTCCGATCTCGATGGGCCGGGATCATCAGCCCGTACACCAGGTCGAGCACCTTCGGGGCACGCACCACGGTGAAGGTCTGCTCGATCGCGGTACCACCCGGTACCGGGCGCAGACGGATCGCCCACTCGGTGCTGTCCGGGTACAGGGCGGTAGGAACGGTCCGCCAGACGAGTGCGTACGGGTCGGCAGCAACGATCTCGCACACGCGACCCCAGCGGAAGATCCGCGCGCGATTGCGGCCTCGGAACCGCGCACCCGGTACAGCCGAGGTCGCTCCGTCGAGCCACGTGACGCTGACGCATTCGTGGCTCCACTCGCCGGTGCGGGTGACGTCGCGCACGACGTCCCAGACGGCATCGAGGCTCGGCGTCGACACGAACCTCGCACCGGCCGTTCTTCTGCACGCGCCGACCGGACTGTGCCGGCTGACCCCAGCACGCTGCTGCTCGGCGACGGTAGCCGCGCGCGAACCCATGCAAGAGAATGAACCGAGGGACCGCCGGAACGAGCTCCAGCACGGTCGCTCGATCGGTCGGGCTGGCGTCGTCGATCAGCCAATGCCCTTCGCGTCCGAGCTCGAAGAACGACTTCGGTTTGAGGTTGTACTCGTCTTCGAGCGCCCGCCACTCGGCGTTGGTGATGGCCGACGACACGACGGGCATCATCTCGTTCTCTTCCCGCTCGAGGTGCGGCAGCAAGAGCTCGGCGAGGTGGTCGAGCGCGGTCACCAGCCGATCGTTGTGTCGATCGGCATCGGCGCGATCGAACCTGGCGGCGGCCGCGGCTTCCACCTCGGCGATCGCAGATCCGACCGCCTCGTGATCGGCGTTCATCGCATCGAGCAGATCTGCGGCGGCGGGGTCTCGTTCTCGCACCAGCGGGTAAAGCCCGTCATCCTCGGAGCGGTGGTGGGCGCGCAGGAAGGACATCATCCAGACGAGGTGACGGGCGATCGCCTGCTGCTGCTCGAGAGATGGGGGTGGGCTGCCGGTCAGTGCTGTCTGCGCTCGACGCAGGTCGCGTCGCAGCGCCTCGTGAACGATGCGCATCATGCGCGTGTCGGCTGGTGCGTCCGGCGCGGTGGTCATCGAGGATCCCTCCTCCTGCTCGAGGAGCGCGGCACGACGCGCTCCAACGTCTGGGCCATCCAGGCCTCGTACTGCTCGGGGGTCCAGCCGGACTCCTCGACGAGCAAGAGGTAGACCTCCGGGCTGGTGAGCGCCCACAATCCGTCGCGCTCGGTCTCGGTCGCCTCGTGGCCCATGATCAACTCGGCGGAGGCGGCGACATCGCGGCGCTGGCGCTCGCGGGTCGCCCGCAGCTCGTCGGCGATCTCCTCGTCGCTGGCCGCCGCCTCCCGAATCACCTTGGCGAACGGCCGCGGTCCGCCCGTGGACGGCGGTCAGCAATCGGGCCGCGGCGGCGGTGCGATCCCGATGCGATGCCGCGCCCGATGGCCGCGAACTCCGGACGCTCGGCCACGGGCACGGGCAGGTCGTCGCCCACAACCGCAACGTCGACCACTGCCTTGAAGAGATCGCGCTTGGACGAGAAATAGGCATACACGGTCTCCGTGGCGACCCCCGCCTCGGCCGCCACATCACGCATACCAGTAGCGAGCCAGCCGCGCGTGACGAACAGTTGGTGGGCGGCTGTGAGCAGCGCGTCACGGGTCTCCGCCGCCCGCCGAGCACGCAATGGCGACTGGTAGCGCCGCCGCGAGGGGACGCCTTCAGGAGGTTCTGCGCGCTGTGCGGCCGCCCGGCGTCCCGTCATGCCTACATCATTAGCACGAGCATATATTCACTACAAGTCTGTTCTAGGTAGATGTGACATGGCTTCGTCGGAGTTGGTGGGCGGGTCGTAGCGTGCACTTGGTGAAGGCAGCCGCATACACGAGGACCGGTGGGCCTGAGGTGTTCGAGTACATCGACATGGCCGACCCCGTGGTGCGGCCAGGCGGGGTGGTCGTCGCCATCGAGGCCGTGAGCATCCAGGGCGGCGATCTGCTGCACCGGGCCGGTGGGGTGCTGGCATCGAACCCACACGTCGTCGGTTACCAAGCTGCCGGACGGGTGCACGAGGTCGGACCGGACGTCACCGATTTTGAGGTGGGGCAGCCAGTGGTGGCGACGATGAGCTACGGCAGTCACGCCGAGCTGGCCTCGGTGCCGGCCCGATCGGTGTACGCCATCCCGGACGGGCTGTCGATGGAGATCGCCGCCGGCGTGCCGATCGAGTTCGGCACCGCCGATGACTGCCTGTTCGAGTTCGGGCACCTACAGGCGGGCGAGGCGGTGCTCGTCCAGGCCGGAGCCGGCGGAGTCGGCATCGCCGCCGTGCAGTTGGCCGCCCGGGCCGGAGCGTCGATGGTGCTGGCGACCGCGTCGAGCGACGAGCGGCTGGCGCCGCTGCACGACCTCGGCATGGATCACGGGATCAACTACGCCGATGAGGATGTCGCCGGTCGGGTCCGCGAGCTCACCGAGGGCCGCGGCGTCGACCTCGTCGTCGACCCCGTCGGCGGGCGCACGCTCGAGGCCAGCATCGCCTCCCTGGCCTACCGAGGCCGGGTCAGCTGGGTCGGACGGGCCGGGCGCGAGCAATCCCCGCCGGAGGTGTGGCCACTGATGGAGAAGAATGCGTCGTTGACCGGCGTCTTCCTCGGCGCCGAGATGGGACGTGACACGGCCCGGGTTCGGTCCATGATCGAGCGACTGCTGCAGCGGGTCGCCGATGGAGAGCTGCGGGTCGTGATCGACCGGGTGTTCCCGCTCGCCGAGGCCGCCGAGGCGCACCGCTACATCGAAAGCCGGCAGGCCTTCGGGCGCGTTCTGCTGCGCCCCTGACGAGAGCTGTGTACGGTCGTTGCGATGCCAGGGCTCAACGATCCGGCCATTCAGGACAACCCGTTCGAGTACTACCGGGAGCGGACGGAACGCTGTCCGGTCTGGCGCGAGGACGAGCGGGACCTCTACGTCATTGCCGGGCACGAGGAGGGCAAGGCTGCTCTCCTCGACGTTGCCACGTTCTCCAACCGTCCATCGGGTACGCGAGGGCGGGGCGACGAGGCCGCCGCCGCATATCACCGGGTGCTGGAAGAGCGAGGATGGACGAGGACGCCCACCCTGCAGCGCACCGATCCGCCCACGCACACGCGATACCGCAAGCTGATCAATCGTGTCTTCACGCCGGCACGGGTCCGCGAGCTGACCCCGCGCATGGAAGAGATCGCGCAGGATCTCGTCGACCGCTTCATCGGCACGGGCACCTGTGAGTTCGTCGATGAGTTCGCCTTACCCATGCCGGGCACGTTGATCGCCGAGCAACTCGGCCTCGATCAGTCCCAGTACCAGACCTTCCGGCGGTGGGCCGACGCCATGCTCTCGCTGGCCCAGCGGGCGATGACCGTCGACGAGGCGATCGCCGAGGCCGAGGTCGAGCTCGAGGCCCAGCACTTCCTGGCCGAGGAGTTCGAGCGCCGGCGCGCCGAGCCACGCGACGACCTCATCTCCCTGCTCGTGCAGGCCCACGGCGACGACGAGGAACCCCTCGCCATCGAGGAGCTGCAGGACCTCATGCACCAACTCATCACCGGCGGCTTCGAAACGACCACCGGCGCCCTCGCCAAGGGCATGTTGCTGCTCATCACCCATCCGGACCAGATGTCCGGGCTCCGCGCCGATCCCGAGCTGATGAAGAACTTCATCGAGGAGGCGCTTCGCTTCGACAGCCCAGTGCAGGGTTTGTGGCGCCATGCGAACTGCCCGACGACTGTGGGCGGCGTTGACATTCCGGCGGATGCCTCGGTCATGGTGCGCTACGGGGCAGCCAACCGCGACCCGCGGGCATTTGAGGAGCCAGACCGGTTCGACATCACACGGGCCGAGGCAAAGAACCATCTGGCGTTCGGCTTCGGGGCGCACTACTGCGTCGGTGCGGCACTCGCTCGCCAGGAGATGCTCACGTCCTTCACGATCCTCCTCGAGCGACTGGACGACATCCAACTGGCCGAACCGCTCCCGACACCGGTCCACGTGCCCAGCTTCTTCCTCCGGCCAATGAAGCGCCTTCCACTCAGTTTCACCGCCCGCGCGTCATGACCACCGGGGCACGCGCGTAAGCCCCGTTCGCCGATGTCTGCCGCACGTCGAGCTCGACCCAGGTGTCGGGCGGCGCGACTGTCGCGTCTGGCGACCAGCATCCGTCGTGGGCCGCGACAGGCGCCTGTGGCACCGGGGTAGGTGTCGTCGAGTGGCGCGACTGTCGCGTCTCGCGACCAGCATCCGTCGTGGGCCGCCACAGTCGCCTGTGGCGCCGGGCACGCTAGCGAACGTGGCGGTGACCCTCAGCCGGGCAGGGGTCACCTCGTCAGGGTAGCGCACGGCGACCGCGCCCTTGCCGCTACTGCCCCGCGGACCGGGCGCGATTTCCTCCACCTGTTGAAAGAAATCACGCCCGGATCAGCGGGAGGCGGGACACCGATTTGGGCTGCAACGCATTCGATAGCGCCATTTCGGCGTGTGGTATCTTGATCGTTGCGGTTGTTCCGCTGTTGCCCTGGACCTCGGTGACACAGTCAAAGCTGTGAGGGGAGGGGCAAGATGGTCTCTGAATCGACTTTCTCCACGTGGGCGGAAGAACGTGCTGATGTCGTGCCGTTTCAAGGAGTGTGTCTCGCCCCGCCCGCTGACATGAGCAGACCACGCCACATCCTTGCTGGGCTGCCGGTCGATCCCGTCGAATACGGCCTGTTCCGTCGCAGACACAAATAGGGGCCTGCCCCACCGCGGCGACGTCGTTCTCGTCAATCCCTCTGGCATCGGCGGAAGGCGACGTCGCTGCGTGTGGTGCCTGGCGAGATTGCCGCACCATCACCCGCCAGCTGGTGATGGCCCTGCCCAACACGAGGAACTGACCAGTGCCCGGAGTCGCGATCATCACCGAAGCTTGCATCGACGTGAAGGATCGCGCCTGTGTCGATGTCTGCCCCGTGCAGTGCATCTATGAGTTCGATCCAGCGAAGAACGTGCTGTTCTCCGAGGTCGAAGCCGGCAGCGGGATCACCGAAACCACGCACACCCCGAACCCGGACGCGATCGCTGTGTTCGGCGACAGCGTGCTGTACGTGAACCTCGACGAATGCACCTCGTGCACAGCCTGCTACCAGCCCGACGTGTGCCCCGTGGGAGCGATTTACTCCGAGGAGCACCTTCCCGACGGATCGCCGCAGAGTGCCAAGTACAACACGGCGGATCCCAACACGGGCCATGACCACACGTTCTTCGTGCAGCACAGCCGTGACGTGTTCGCCGATTAGTCGGCTACTCGCCGACGGAACCGTCGATTGCCTCTCGGACGAGGTCGACGTGCCCGTTGTGGCGAGCCGTCTCCTCGATCATGTGAATCATGATCCAGCGCAGCGAAAACCTTTCGCCCGTCAGACGGTCAACCGCAGCCGACAGCATGTCGAGATCACCTCCGGCCTCGACGACGGCCGCGCGGCTACGTGCACAGGCGGCGTCATAGAGGCGCAGCAGATCGTCGGGTGAGTCGTCGGCTGCAGAGTGCCAGTCCCAGTCGGGATCGACGTCGAACGGGGCGCTGACCCACGGCTCGACCTCGGGACGGCCGAGGAGCTTGACCTGGAACCAGTCGTCCTCTACCAAGGCGAGATGCTTGACCATGCCGCCGAGCGTGATCGCCGACGACGGCACGGCACACGTTGCGAGTTGCTCGGTGGAGAGACCGATGACCTTGTTGACCAGTGTTGCCCGATGGAAGTCGAGGAACTGCGACAGCAATGTGAGCTCGTCGCCGGCGAGGTCAGGATCGATCCGGGGCACCGCTCGACGATATAGCGGAGAAACCCCAAGCCTCGGCGGGCTATGCAGGCGCCCATGACCAGATTCGTCGTAGACGCCAGCGTCGTCATGCCCCCCGGCGAACGTGAGGTCACCCGACGGAATCTGGGCCGCGCTGGAGCGCTGCCCATTGCAGGAGCACGACGGTCTTGGCGTCGTCGATCTCGCCGCGCTCGACCATCGTCAGCGCCTCGTCCAACGTCAGCTCGATCGACTCGATGTCCTCACCCTCCGCAGTCAGCCCGCCACCGGTCGACACCCGTTGATCGTGCGAGTACGTGGCGGCGAAGAACGTGACGTGTTCGGTGACCGACCCTGGGCTCATGTACAAGCGGAACAGGCGCTGAACCGCGGCGACGCGCACCCCGCTCTCCTCCTCGGCCTCGCGCCGGATGGCGGTCTCCGGGTCCTCGTCCGGCTGGTCGAGCAACCCCGCCGCCGCCTCGATGAGCATCCCATCGGGATGGCCGTTGAGGTAGATCGGCAGCCGGAATTGTCGCGTCAACAGCACCGTGCCGGCGTCAGGGTCATGGAGCAGGATGACGACACCGTTGCCGCGGTCGTACGCCTCACGCACCTCCCGGGTCGTCGAGCCGTCTCGGTGCCGATAGTCGAATTCCGCCCGTCGCAAGACGTACCAGTGGTCCGACAACACGTCGATCTCGAGGTTCGTCACCCGCTCGTTGCGTCCCAGGTTCACGCCGTGCCCACCTCGCATGACGGCGACGCTAGGCGACCGCCCGCACGGAGAGCCGCTCGCGGCAACTCATCATCGTGATGTCGAGTGCGCCACGATCGTCGCCGCGAGCGCCATCCGATGGTCCCTTGCCCAGGGCGGACCCAGCCTTGATCGGGGGCCGTGGAGCACCTCGTCGGCGTGTGCGCCGAGGATGCTCACCGCCTTGCTCTCTACATCCTTGGCGTCATAGAGATGGACGTCCCAGCCGCGTGCGCGTGCCTGTTCGGCCAGAATCTCGCGGTACATGATGGAGTCGGCACGGCTCTCATGGGGTGGGCGCCGTTGGCCGGCGATGTCATCGGGGAATTCGAGCGGCCACGCTCGCAGCGACATCGACACGATCGGCTCCGATACTGCGGTCGCAAGCTCGTCCAGCGACGCAGCCGTCGCGCGCATCGCCGACGCTCGGACTTTGGCGACCAGCGCCGCCAGGGCGGCATCGTCGAGAGGCTTACCTTCGTGGTGGATCGGTGCCGGGGCCATGCCGGGTTCGATCAGTTCGATCCTCCGGCGATCAACGACCTCGTGGTCAGCCGATGCAGTGACAGCCACGGCCCAGCCGAAGTGATGAGCGATGCCCACACGCACGTCATCGAGTATCCCGCGCCGCGCCGTCGAACTGCACAACGTCCCGAGGCCGCCCCAACGCTGTCATCGCGTTGAGGCGCGGGTGAGGCGGGCGACCAGCGTCTCCGCACCGATGGCGGCCACCGGTGTGTCGCGCGTGCCGGGTTGGCGGACGAGTTCGCCCTTCACAGCGAACCCGACCGCACCCCACGATGCCCCGCGCAGCTCGACAGTCAAGGAGCGCACCTGCCTTCGCAGGATCCCCCGCTTCCGATCGGCCTCCACCGCAGCCACCTCGTCGAGATCGAATGACAAGACAAGCGCCGCTGCCTCGCCCAAGAACTCGCCGGTCGTCAGCGCGCATGCGGCCATCTGATCCGTCACCAGGAGCACACCCTGGCCCTTTCCCAAGCGCACGACCTGCGAGTCCCCGCCGTGCGCCGGTCGGCCCGCATCGTCGGTGGCAACCCCGGCCATGGCGGTCACGGCCCACCACTGCGGTTCGGTCTCGTCGACTCCGGGCTCGGGACAACCCGCAGTTACCGAGCGACCCAAGGCGGCAGCGAGAGCCTCGTCCGTGGCGTCGTCGAGCAGGTTGAAGCTCGGGCAGTAGGAGGCACCGTCGACGGCGAGACCATCATCCACGACCACCTAGCTATCAGATCATCGGACATCGCTAGGTCCGGTCGACCGAGAGTCGCCGACAGGCGGTGTGCAGGACTCAGTCGGCTACTCCGGATTTCGGCGGGGAGGTCGCCTTCGTGCCAGCGGCGCAGTGACTCGAACGGGAAGATGCCCGTGTCATGTCCGTCGTTCCACGTGATGTTGAGACCCCACGCCCCGTGCAGGCGGGCGTCTGAGATTCGAAGCGGCTCCGGGCTGCTGGGACGCGGCCAGACGGCCTCTCCTCGATCGCGAAGGTTCCGGCATGTCGCGCACGGGCACCCCTGCCGGAGTGTCAGGAGGTCGAAGCTGGCGATGTACCCGTCGACGAACGTGATCGTGACACCCACCTCCCGCTCGACGACGGTGTCCGACGCCTGGAATCGATCATCCACCGACACAGCCTGCCCTGCGGGCGTCATCCGTGGGCAATGTTGCCGACGGTGAGCATGAATCGCATCGGCGCTGCCGCCAGGTCCAACCGCCCCGATCAGTCCTGGCGCTGTCGGCGGAGGTATGTCTCGGGTGCTGCCGCGAACTGCGAAACGCAGGGAAGCCCGCAGAAGTAGAAGCGGCGTCCGGACCAGTCGAGGGACACGACCGACTCACCCGTTGTCGGAACGCGCATCTGGCAAACGAGGTCGATCGCGACTTCGTCCGGAGCGCTCGACACTCGGACGTCGTAGATGTCGACCGGGGCGGTGAGGTTGCGGAGCTCGATCGCCCCGTGGTGCGTGACGATCGCGCCGAGGTCGCGGGCCGCGAACGCGACCCGTTCTGTCACGAGGAGTTGACCGCCCCGCGCCTCGCCCGCCACGCGCGCGGCGAGGTTTACAGCCGCGCCGTAGTAGTCCTGATCCACACACACGGCGGGTCCATGGTGAGCGCCGGCGCGCGGCAGCAGCACGCCGTCATGCATCAGGAGCTCTCCCTCGAGCAGCTTGATCAACGCCGCGACGGCGACTTCGGGAGTGCCGAACCGCAGCATCACCGCATCGCCGATCGTCTTGACGAGCTCGTCGCCCGGCCCGAGGACGTCCAGGGCCCGCTTGCGGAACCCTTGCACGATGGCGACTGCCTGAGCGTCACCGTGCGCTTCGGTCATCGCCGTGAACCCGGCCAGGTCGACGAAGGCGAACGTCGCCTCCTGCGTCGAAGTCGCCGACTCGCTCACGAGCCCATGGTGCCAGATCCCTCCACCAGCGCCCGTTGCCGCCACGTCGAGGACGCCCTCACCATGGGGAGTCGCGTAGCAGGGTCGCGAGGGTCCGCCCGGAGGTGCTCATGCGGCATGGCATGATCTCCGGGGTGGAAGAGCGGTCGCGTGACTCCCGTCCACTCGATCGTGTGCTCGGCTGGGCCGAGGACCTCGTCTACATCGGCATCGCGGCGATGTTGTTCATCGGCGCCGTCGTCCTGCTGCTCGTGGCGGGCGATCAGCTGCTCGACGTGTTCGATGACCTCAAGTCAGATCCGATCGTCGAGGTGCTCGACACGCTGTTGCTGGTGTTCATCGTCGTCGAGCTGCTGTCGGCCGTCCGCAGAACGCTGCGGGAACGGGAGCTGATCGCAGAACCGTTCCTCATCGTCGGGCATCATCGCCTCGATCAAGGAGATCGTGGTGCTGTCCGTGAAGGCGGCGGAGAGCATCGACGAGGGAGAGGCTTCCGCAATCAGCTGTGGCAGATCGGTGTGCTCGGTGCCGTCGTCGTCCTGCTCGGCGGCACGGCCTGGCTGCTCCGCCTGAAGGAGCGCGAACCCGATGAAGGTTCGCGCTCGGCATGACCTCTGGTTCGTCGGACACGGCAGGCGGCGACAGCTCGGCATTGTCCGCCTGGTTCCTGTCACCCCACGAGCGAGGCAATCCGGCGACCGAGATCGATCGTCGCCGCGGCGGCGATGTCGCCTACACCGACGGCAACGACGTGCGGGTGCTGGTCCACGGTGCGGAGTACTTCTCACGGCTGCTCGCCGTCCTCGACGATTTGCCGGAGGGCGCATGGGTCCACTTCACCGACTGGCGTGGCGATCCGGACGAACGGCTCGACGGTCCCGGCACCGAGATCGCCCGCGTGCTGGCCAGGATCGCTGAGCGAGGCGTCCACGTACGTGGTCTCGTCTGGCGTTCCCATCCCGACGAAGCACACTTCAGCGAGGAGGCGAACCTTCACCTCGTCGAGACGGTGAACGAGGCCGGCGGTGAGGTACTGCTCGACGAGCGGGTGCGCCGCGACGGCAGCCATCACCAGAAGCTGTTCGTCGCCCGCCATCCGGACACGCCCGATGAGGATGTCGCCTTCGCCGGCGGCATCGATCTCTGCCACGGCCGGCGGGACGACGAGTCGCATCAGGGCGACGAGCAGGCGATCGAGCTCGACCCCCGCTACGGACCACGACCGCCGTGGCACGACATCCAGTTGGAGGTCCACGGCCCGGCGGTCGGGGATCTGGCGTGGACGTTCCGGGAGCGATGGGAGGACCCGACCCCGCTCGACCACCGCAACCCGTTACGTGTCGCCATGCGTCGGGCCGCTCGGGAGCCGCGACGTCCCGACCCCTTGCCGCCGATGCCTGACGACCCGGCGCCGTGCGGGCAGCACGCGGTGCAGGTGCTGCGCACCTATCCGGCGAAACGCCCCCGGTTCCCGTTCGCGCCCGACGGTGAGCGCAGCATCGCCCGGGCATATCTCAAGGCATTCGAGCGGGCGACGAGTTTGGTCTACGTCGAGGACCAGTACTTGTGGTCCGGGGCGGCCGCCCGTTTCCTCGGCGATCGCTTGCGCGCCGAGCCGCGCCTTCACCTCGTCGCGGTCGTGCCGCGTTACCCAGACCAGGACGGTCGGCTGTCGGGCCCTCCCTACCGGATCGGCCAGCAGCGCGCCATCGACCATCTGCGAGAAGCCGGCGGGGACAGGGTGGCGTTCTTCGACCTGGAGGCGCCGTCGGGCAGGCCCATCTACGTCCACTCCAAGATCTGCGTGATCGACGACATCTGGATGATCGTCGGCAGCGACAACCTCAACATCCGCTCCTGGACCAACGACTCGGAGCTCTCATGTGCCGTCATCGACAACAGCCGCGACGATCGCGAGCCTCTCGACCCGGGCGGCCATGGCGACGGGGCACGCTTGCTCGCCAGGGACAGCCGCTTGCGGTTGTGGTGCGAGCACCTCGGGCGAGATGACGCAGACGTCGACGACCTGATCGACGGCGTCGCTGCGATCGAGGTGCTGCGCCGTTCCGCCGCTGCGCTCGATGCGTGGCACGAGAACCAAGGCCGTGGGCCGCGCCCGCCCGGGCGGCTGCGCATGCATCGTCCGAAACTGGTCGGCCGGTGGGCGGCATTGTGGGCGCAGCCGATCCACCGAGTCCTGGTCGACCCCGACGGACGACCGCGCTCGCTCCGCCGCGCCGGCCAATTCTGACTCACGGTGACGGCCATCCGCGTCACTCGTGCTTCTGCGTGGCTCCGCTCGCCCAGTCGGGCCACGGCGCGGTCTATCGAGCGAGCGCCCGAGCCGCCCAGTGGCGCCAGGAATCGGACAGGTCATCGAGCTCGACGAGGCGCTGTCGCAGCTCCGGGTGACCGTGGTAGGCGCGCTCGACGCTTCCGATGGTGACGCCGTGGTCGGGCTGGTGTAGCAGCTCGATCGGATCGCCGACGCCGACGTCTCCGGCGGACTCGATCGCCAGGTAGGTGCCAGGCCGGGCAGCTTCAGCGAAGCGCTCGACGAAGGCGGCGTCGCCCATCCGCAGGCCAAGCTTGAAGCAGGGGATCCGCGGCTCGGTGACCCGCAGCAGCGCCGTGCCGATTCTCCAGCGTTCACCGACGACGCGGTCGGCCAGGTCGACACCGGTCACGGTGAGGTTCTCACCGAACGTCCCCGGCTCGAGGGTGACGCCGAGCGCGCTGCTCCACCAGGCGTAGTCCTCCTCCGCATAGGCGTACACGGCCTTGGTGGGTCCGCCGTGCACGCGGCGGTCGGCTTGGTCGTCGCCGTCGACGTTGACCCCACGGAGCCAACGACGGCCGCTGACTGGCTCCTTCCAGATCGAGCTGGTGACGATGCGCCCGTGCCACTCCACGCTTGTGGCCGACCGACGTTGACCGAAACAATGCGACCGAGAGTGCTCATCCCCCATCACTTTCATCCCATCATCTAACCAGTAATCTAATGTAGGAGGTTAGATGATGCAGGCCCGAGATGCGAGAGATTTCCTCTGGGTGGGCAACCATCCAGGGCTCGACCTCGTCAACACCGAAGCTGTCGACGCCCGCTGTGATCGCCTCGAGCTCGTGCCGGACTGGCCGGCACTCGTCGACTGGGCCCGATCGGCCACATTGATCGACGAGGAGCTCGCCGAACAGTGTCATCAGGCAGATGAGCGGCACGGCCATGACGTGCTCGCCTGGTTCCACCGGCTACGGACCCGCCTGCGCGCCATCCTCGAGCCAACCGGCGACGAGCCCGCCGCCGCGCAAGCGCTCGACGCAGCCGTCGCCGACGTCCCCATCCGGCTCAGCTATCAGCCCGCCCAAGCGCCGGAAGCACTTCCAGTGATCGCATCTCGTCCACTCGAACAACTGCGACTCTCACTCGCCACTGCCGCACTCGACGCTGCACAGCTCGATCGGACGCGCATCCGCCGGTGCGCCAGCGCGAACGTGCGTGCTGCTCTACTACGACACCTCCAAGAACCGCTCGCGGCGATGGTGCGACATGGCCGCATGCGGCAACCGAGCGAAAGCCAGCACCCACTACCGCCGCGCCAGCAAGCACCCATCGACTCGCCACCGGCGGCCCAACCAACCATCCTGAGGGCTGTCGGCTCACCGACGCTCCGTGTCGTCGCTCAGCGCATACCTGCAACGGCACGACTCGCGACGGAGCCGTGCCGCTGGACTTGGCCCAGGCTCGTCACTCGGAGGCGGGACCGGCTGTGACGGGCTGTGGCACATCTTCAACGTTGGTGATCTCGACGTGGGGAATGTCCCCGACGTTGGTGATCTCGACCTTGCGAGGCTTGGCTTCTTCGGACACCGGGATGGTGAGCTTGAGCACGCCATTTTCGTATGCGGCGCTGATGTGGTCACGGTCCAGGCCCTCGCCGAGGAACAGCTGGCGGCTGAACTCACCCTGGACTCGTTCCGCGATCTGGATCTGATCGCCTTCGGTCCGAACCCAGCCACGCGTCGCCCGCACGGTGACGAGATCCTTCTCGACTGTCACATCGATGAAGCGGGGATCCATGCCGGGGAGGTCGAACAGGACCGTGAACTCGTTGCCTCGGCGGTACGCATCCACAGGCATCTGACGCGGCTGGCGTTCGCCGAGCATCGCTTCGGTGATCCGGTCGAACTCCCGGAACGGCTCTGATCGCATCAACATGGCAATCCTCTCAACCTCCTCGAGCACACATCAGTCGGCGACTGGTGAGTTCGGGGTGTCTCATCTCATCGTATGCTGGTAGTACAAAACTAGCAATGTATTTCTAGAAATGACTAGGCTATTCTGTACGGCATGGCGAAATGGAGCTTTCTCACCAACCATGCTCGGGTGCTCGTGTGCATCGCTCACGATCCCGGGGTCCGGCTGCGCGACATCGCCGCGGCGTTGGACATCACCGAGCGCAGCGCCTACAGCATCGTCACCGACCTCACCGACGGCGGCTACGTGGTGAAGGACAAGGCCGGCCGGCGCAACCGCTACGAGATCCAGTCTCATCTCCCACTTCGAGAAGCCATCACCCGGGAACGCACGATCGGTGAGGTGCTCGATGTTCTTGTCGAGTCGAAGTCTCACAAGCGACGCCGACGAGCGTCCGAGTAGCCGGGAAGGGGTCCTGGCGCCTCGGCGGCGAAGGACTCGACGATCGGTTGACGTGGGTCGGTGGACAGCCCATGTTGGAGGAGCGCCGACGGGCGGCGAGGGACAGCGATTGAGGGGGACGGGACGTGACGAAATCTGCGATCGCCGGTGCGTTGGGGCTGCGGCGGCGCGTGCTGCTGCTGGCGGGGTTGATCGGTGCCGCGCTGGCGGCGACCACGGCGCCCAGCGAGGCTGCATTCCCGGGAGCGAACGGAAGGATCGTCTTCTCCAGCAGCCGTGACGGCAATGGAGACATCTACGTGATGAACGCCGACGGCAGCAACGTCACTCGCCTCACCAATGACCCGGCCAACTTCTTGCCGGCATGGTCGCCCGATGGCAGGAAGATCGCCTTCAATAGCGACCGGGACGGTTTGCTGGCGAGGTGTACGTGATGGATGCCGACGGGGCCAACGAGACCCGGCTCACGTTTGACGAGGGGAACCTGGGTCCTGCGTGGTCCACCGATGGCAGCAAGATCGCCTTCTACGGCACGGGCAACTTCGGCTTCGCAGACGTGTTCGTGATGGATTCCGATGGCAGCAACCCGATCAACCTCACCAACAACCCTGCCTCCGACACGCGGCCGGTGTGGTCACCGGACGGCACGAAGATCGCCTTTCGCAGCGACCGGGACGGCAACGGCGAGATCTACGTGATGGGCGCTGACGGCAGCAACCCAACCCGGCTCACCAACGACCCTGCCGAGGACACGGATCCAGACTGGTCGCCCGACGGCACGAAGATCACCTTCGTCCACAACCGGGACGGTGTCGTCGACGAGGTGTACGTGATGGATGCCGACGGCAGCAACCAGACGAACGTCACCAACCGCCCTGGTCCCGATTTCGACCCGGTGTGGTCACCGGACGGCACGAAGATCGCCTTCATCAGCTTCCGCGACGGGAACGGCGAGCTGTACGTGATGGGCGCCGACGGCAGCAACCCGACCCGGCTGACCAACAACCCGGCGGGCGACTTCGAGCCGGATTGGCAGCCGCTGACGTCGCTGTGCGCTGGCAAACCGGCGACGATCATCGGCGCCGGGAACCTTGCGGGTACGCCCAGAGATGACGTGATGGTCGGCAGCGACGGCAACGACAACATCCGAGGCGGCGGAGGCGACGACACGATCTGTGCCCTTGGTGGCGACGACCAGGTCCGTGGCGGCACCGGCAACGACGAGCTGCGCAGCGGCACCGGCAACGACCAGCTGCGCGGCGCCGACGGCAACGACCAGCTGCGTGCCGGCGACGGCGACGACCAGGTGAACGGCGGCGCCGGCAACGACGATCTCCGCGGCCGCGCCGGCAACGACCAACTCGAAGGCGCCGCCGGTAACGACACCATCTTCGGCGAGAACGGCAACGACTACCTCGACGGTGGAGTCGGCGGATGTTGCGAGCGCAGGCCCAACACCGGCGACGACACACTCGTCGGCGGACCCGGCGACGACACCCTCTGGTCAGCCGACTTCGGCAGAGCCCGCATCGAAGGCGGCAGCGGAGCCGACCAGATCCACGGGCTCAACGGTCGCGATTCGTTGCTCGGAGGCAGCGGCCCCGACATCGTCACCGGCGGCAGCAACGACGACACCATCGACATCCGCGACGGCATGTCGGGCAACGACTCCGCCGACGGTGAAGACGGCTTCGACACGTGCCGAGCCGATCCCGGCGACCTCGTCGACTGTGAACGTCCCTGACCGGCGGAGGCTGTCAGGGACGCTCCCGCTAGATGTGTGCCTGTGTCCACTTGATGATGTCGTCGGTGACCTGGTCACGGTTGGTTTCGTTGAGGAGTTCGTGGCGAGCGCCCTCGTAGAGCGTGCAGTCGACGTGAACCCCCGCCCTCCCGAGGGCGTTGGAAACGGTGGTTGCATGGGCGCCCATGGCCGCGGCGGGGTCGTGGTCGCCCGCGATCACGAGGACGGGACACGAGATCGCGCCGAGTTGCGTCGAGAGCTGGGGCGGTCGCGTTGAACAGATCGTTCAGATAGCCGTAGGTGAGAGGGTTGCTGTCGCCGCACAGCGGATCGGTGAGGTAGCGGTCGACCTCGGCGGGGTCGCGGCTGAGCCAGTCGTACGGTGTGCGTGCCGGTTCGAACGGGGCGTTGTTGGAGCCGAGCAGGTCGGTGGCAGGTTGGTCCCGCATGTCTTCGTCGGCGAGGCCGTCGAACAGTTCAGCGAGTGAGGTCGCGTCATCGACGCTGACCGGCATGCCGCAGAGGATGCCTCCGGCGAGACCAGTGGCGTGGCGAGTGAGGTAGGCGAGGGCGATGATCGAACCCATCGAGTGCCCGAACAGCACTACGGGAACGTCGTCGCCGACGCTCGAGCTCGCCGCCGCCCGTAGCTCGTGGAGGTCGTCGATGACGGCTGCGCCTCCGCCCGGGCCCATCACACCGGCACCGGTCGCCGCGCCCGTTCGTCCGTGGCCCCGGTGGTCGAGCGCGACGGCAGCTCATCCCCGCGTCGTTGAGCGCGCCGGCGAAGCGGGCGTAACGACCCGAGTGCTCCGATGCCCCATGGGAGATGACGAACAGCCCACGCGGCTGATCGATCGTCCACCAGCGAGTGTGCACCTCGACCCCGTGGGCGTCGACAAACGACCGTTCCTCCATCGTGCGCCCTTCCTTGTTCTGCGCAGCAGGACTGCTGCCACGACGACGAGCGTAAGTCGGCAATGATCTGGTGATGCGCGCGGTGGTGCCTTTGCCGACGGCGGACGAAGTCCGGTCCGAGGTGCAGCGGATGGTCGACTTCGGCCCGCGATTGACGGGCTACCCGGGTCACGACGCGTTCTGCACCTGGGTCGAGGACGAGATGCGGGCGGCGGGACTCGGTGATCGGACCGTACGACGTGTATGAGTACGAGTGCTACCGGACCGGTGAGTTCGGCCTGGAGATACTTGATGGGCGCTTCTGCGGGACCGATCGATGTGGCGACGACGTACGTCCGATCGATCGGCACACCGCCCGAGGGGGTCACTGGGCCGCTTGTCGTCGCCGAGGGGTTTCCGGCCACCAACGTGGTGGAGGCACTCGTCGATCCGAACGCGGCCTCGACAGCCGTGCGTGAATGGGTGGCCGTCGGCGCCGGACGGCGCCTATCGCGATTCGATCCTGTTGGTGGAGTTGTCAGCGCCGGGCGAGCTGTCGGCAGCAGTGTTCACCGCGCTGTCGGCACACCTGCAGTGGGATGGGCGCACGCGTCGACGACTGGGCCGCAGCTCGACTACTCGCCGCGCCTGGATGGGACCGTGGCTGGATCTGGCCGACCTCACCCCGCTCGGGGTGCAGGGCGTCGTGCTCACCACCCGCGCGTCGAAGGAGATGCTCCGCGGCAACAACTCTCCGCACATCGCCCGCCCGCAGCCGCTCCCAGCGCTCGTCGTCGACCGCGACACCGGCGCCACGCTGCGCGCGCCGCCGAACATCGACCAACAACCCGGCTGCGGCTCGACGTCACGGTCGAGTCCGTGGAGCTCCGACAGCTCACGGCGACCCTGCCCGGGGCGAGTGACGAATGCATCATCGTCAACACGCACACCGACGGCCAGAACGGTTCGAGGAGAACGGTGCGGTCGCCGCCGTCGCGATGGCGCGCCACTTCGCCTCGCTCCCGTCGCCGCAGCGACTGCAACGCACGCTCGTGTTCGCGTTGTACCCCGGGCACATGTCCGGGCGTGTCGGGATCGAAGACCCCCGCGGGTGGATCCTCAAGCACGACGACCTCGTCGAGCGGGCAGTCGGAGCGGTCAGCATCGAGCACCTCGGCGCCACGGAATGGGTCGACGACGACCACGGCTACCGACCCACGGGTGAGCATGAGATCTACGGCATCTGGACCACCCAAGGCGAGATGTACGAGCACATCGCCCTTCCGGCGCTCGTCGAGTCCGGCCTGCAACGCCATGCGTTGCTCAAGCCGCCGGTGCAGATCACGCCCGGCCGTGCGTTCCACTGGCTCGGCGTGCCGCACGTCTCCGGCATCGCCGGACCCGCCTATCTCCTGACCGTCAGCGAGAACGGCGAGATGGACAAGTTCGACGCGGCGCTTGCCTCGCGCCAGATCGGCTTCTACGCCGACGTGGTGCGGCGGCTCGACAGCGCCGACCTCGCTGCGCTCGCCGGCGGCGACACGACGTTGGGCGAGGACGGCGGAGCCGACGAAGACCGGGCGTACCGCGACACGAGCGCGACCGTCACACCCGTGTGATCACCCGGTCCAACCGCGTGAGAACGCATCGCGACCGTTGGCAAACGAGGCAGCGATCGGCGAATGCCGTACCGACCACTTGAGTACTGTTGCGGCGTGGCGCGCAAAGAACCTTGGTCTGAGCTCTCGACGACGCAGAAGGCAACAATCCTCGGGCTGATCGCCGTTCAGGCGGTCCTCGTCGGATCCGCCCAGCGGGATCTGTCGACCCGCAGTGATGGACAGACCCGAGGACCGAAACTCCTCTGGCGCGTGCTGACGATGAACACGGTGGGCGCCATCCTCTACTTCGTCGTCGGCCGACCCTCGGCTACGTAACGAGCTGGCGGGTTCTTGGACGAATCTCGTCCCAGCACGGCGACGAGGAAGTCCGATTCCGGGGTGAACGGTCGGAGGTCCCACGTCGAGAGCAGCACCTCGGCGACGAGTCCCACGTGCTCGACGTCCTCGAAGAACTCGGCGAACGAGTAGTCACGTTCCGATCCGAAACCCGTGACGATGCGGCCACCGTCGCGCAGGTGTGCGGCGAGGCGATCGAGGACCGGCCGCCGCGTGTCCGGATCGAGGAAGGGCATCACGTTGCCGGCGCAGACGGCGATGTCGAACCCCTCCACGATGCCCATCGCCGCGAGGTCGAGCTCCGCCAGGTCCCCGAGCAGCCAGGTCGGGCCGGGGTGGTCGTGTTCGGCGGCAGCGATCAACACCGGATCGAGGTCGACACCGACGACCTCGTGACCCGCTCGAGCGAGGTAACCACCCACCCGGCCCGGCCCACATCCGGCGTCGAGCACACGGGATCCACGAGGCAGCATGGCATCGACCAGAGCGTGCCTCACCGTGGAGATCGTCACCGGCTGCAGCCATCGACCGGAACCGTTCGACATACCACGAGGAGTGATCCGGGTTCTGTTCCGTCAGTTCGATCCAACGGTTGTGCGACATGCCAGCGACGCTAACTGCCGAGCCGTGGACTCGCCCCCTGCCGCAACTCCGCGACCGCTGGCGACGAGCTACGTCCGCGACAGCGTCGAAGGCGGTGGCTAGACCGTCGAGGAGCAGCGACCACTCGTCGGGGATCGATGCCGGCATGGGAGCACGGAGACTGAGGGCTTCAACCAACGCGAGGGCATCACCGTGCAGACACGGGACGCCGGCCGCAGCGCCATCGCGCAACGACACCGACTCGTCGACCTCGACAACGAACTCGATGGCCGGATTCGTTGCCTCGACGGCGACGACGGTCGATGGGACGTTTCCCAGACCGAGTCCCAACACGGCGCCGATGGCCGCTGCGTAGCGCAAGCACGATTGCAGCTCTTCCGGATCCGCAGCGGCAGCGATACCGAGTGGGACGGCGATGTCCCGCTCATGCACCCAGCAGTCCCACAGCGCATGTTGCACCACCAAGCGGATCGGCACATGTCCCGCCGGGGACTCCGCAAGCGTCGACCACTGATCGTCGGACAAGTCACTGACGATGTCGAGCAACGCCTCGCTCGTCGAGACGAACTCGGTCGAAGACCTGGCTCGGGCTGAGCGCGGTCATCCTGTCGACGAGCATTGGCGGAGTCGTCGCGGGATCGAATCCCACCAGCAGCCGCGACGGTTCTCCGGTGAGCCCGGCAGCGATCGACATGTGCCAGAACGCGTTGACGTCGACAAGGTGAGCGACGACGTCCCTCACCGCCCAGCCGTCACAACGACTGGCCGACCTGCCACTGCTCGTCCGTGAGCTCGGCGAGCATCGCCAACATTCGCCGACGCTGCCGACGGAACGGCACGAGCTGGTCGTCCGCGGGACCATCGATCGACAGCACGGTCGGCCCGTCGTACCTCGGCGCGAGCATCATGTCGACCGTCTCCATGCACCGCTGGTCGTCTCTGTCGTCATGGTGCCGACCGTAGGCCATCCCGCCCAGCTCAACGATCTGAGCCTGCAGGCTCGAGTCCGTGAATTCGGACACGACACCCGGTCAGGTGCGTACACCGGACGATGCGGTGTTGCCCGCGCCGGTGTCGTCTCTCTGATTCGTGACGGTGGGAAAGGGGCGAGCCGACCACGTAGGGCCGCTCAGCCGTCTGAGATCGCCGTTGGATCGTAGGAGCCGACGGAGAACTGGGCGCCCTGGGGTCCTGCAGCGTGGCCACTCGGACGACGCCACCGCCCCGGTCGGTCGGAGGCGACACGACGGTTCCACCGAGCTTGCAGCGCACGTTCGACGACGGCGTCGGTGTTGTCGACCGAGAACGTGACGCGTCCATCGTGGCCTGCTCGTCTGCTGTCGTCGCTCGAGGTCGTCGGGAACGCCGGTCATCCAGCCGATGCAGTCACTGAATCCCTCAGGGACCCAGGGCTGCGCGTGACGCTCCTTGATGTCCGGATCGCGGATTGCGAGGAAGTCGCCGTAGCCGGGGAGCCGCCACATGAAGCTCTCGCCGTCGGTTTCACCGCCGCCGAACTCGACCGGATTCGCCTCCCACCCGAACAATGTGCTGTAGAACGCTCGAGCATCGTCCGGATTGGCGGTGGTCAGGTCGGTCGAGTTCCACGTGCCTGGACCATTGACCAGCTGTGCGCCGTAGCGGTACCCGGGCTGCCAGAGTCGGATGTGGGCGCCGTCGGGGTCGATGATCGCCGCCCATCGGCCGGCGATGTCGCCGCCGGGCGGTCCGACATCGACCGGCTCGACGAGAACCTCCGCGCCGGCGGCGACCGCCCGAGACGTCGTGTCGTCGACATCATCGACACTCACGTACGTGTTCCAGACTGGCGGCCCACTCACCCCGGGCGTCGGCGATGCGATCGCCGCCACGTCGAAGCCGTGCAGGCTGGCGACGAGGTACTTGTTGTCGATCCCTGGCGGCAGCTTGTTCTCGAACTCCCAGCCGAAGAGGCCCGAGTAGAACTCGGCCGCCGTCTCGGGGTCCGGCTGCTCGGTGTCGATCAGACAGGGGACGCCAGGGGGATACTCGCGCCGGTCGATGATTGCGTCGTCGGTCATGTCTGCATCATGACTGACTGAAGTGGCCACCCCATGGCCACTTGTTATCGCCCGCACGATTCGACTCGCTCATGCAGCCGCCTCAACTGATCAAGGTGCGCTTCGGCCGAAGGACGCAGAACTCGTTGCCTTCCGGATCGGCCAGGACCGTCCACGATTCGTCGCCGGTCTGCCCGACATCCACCCGCCGTGCGCCGAGGGCCACGATGCGCTCGATCTCGGCCTCCCGGTCATCGGCGCTGACGTCGCCACCTGGATTGAGGTCGAGATGCAGACGGTTCTTCACCGATTTCTCGTCGGTCACAGGCATGAAGCAGATCCCGACCGGAGCGTCCTCGTCGGTGCCGATGACGATCTCCCGCTCCCGTTCGGAGAGCACGCGCCATCCAAGGACCTGGGTCCAGAACCGAGCCAGCGTGGGCAGATCGTGGGTGTCGATGACGATGTGGTGGAGGGACACGGTCATCACCGAAGTCTGACCTCAGATCGCACCCTGACGACCGACATCGATTCGCTGTCGCGTCGATGCGTCGCTGTAGTTCGGTGGCGTTCTGCAGTACGTCGTCGAGCTAGCCGAGGCCCGGCGTATCGGCATAGGCGGAGAGGACGGGTTGACCGCCGAGATGGGCGTAGAGGACCCGTGACCCGGCGGGAATCTCACCGGAACGGATCATGCCGATGAGCCCGGCCATCGATTTGCCCTCGTACACCGGGTCCGTGAGCATGCCCTCGGTGCGGGCGGCGAGGTGGATCGCCTCGATGGTCTGCTCGTCTGGGATTCCGTATGCGGGCCCGGCGTATCCGTCGACGATGGTGATCTCGTCGGATCGAAGGGCACGATTGAGACCGATCCGCTCGAGCCGTGTCGTTGGCTATGCGCGTCACCTGGGCGAGCGTCTGGTCGAGTGTCTTCGAGGCGTCGATTCCGATGACTCTGCGGTCGTCGCGACCCTCGAGAGCGAAGCCGGCGATCATTCCGGCGTGCGTCGATCCGGTGACCGTGCACACGATCACGTGGTCGAAGAAGATGTCGTGCTCGGCCTCTTGGATGGCGACCTCGCGGGCCCAGTTGGCGAAGCCGAACCCACCGAGGGGATGATCCGACGCACCGGCCGGTATGGCATACGGCTTGCCACCCGCGGCTTCGACCGACTCGAGTGCCATCTTCCAGCTGTCCCGAACACCGATGTCGAAGCCGGCATCATCCATCCGGATGTCGCCGCCCATGATGCGGGTGAGCTGGATGTTGCCGACACGGTCATAGTTCGGGTCGGACCAGTCGACCCAATGCTCCTGCACCGTCACGGCCGCCATCCCGAGATGACAGGCGACGCCGGTGACCTGGCGGGTGTGGTTGGACTGGACGCCACCGATCGACACGAGCGTGTCGCACCCCTGGGCGAGGGCGTCCGCCACGAGATACTCGAGCTTGCGGACCTTGTTGCCACCGAAGGCGATGCCTGAGTTGCAGTCCTCACGTTTCGCCCAGATCTCCACGTCGCCGCCCAGTGCCGCGCTGAGCCGGCGCAGCGGGTGAATCGGCGAAGCGCCGAACAACAGCGGGACTCGGGCGACGTCGTCAAGACCTATCACCGCATCTTAGAGAGCCCCTCCGACGCCAACGACCGAGCCGGCTGCGAGCGCGAGTATGTCGACGACTCGGAAGGTGATCGCCTCGAGGGCGGTCTTCCTCGAGTCAATCGTCGGCAACTGATTTGGTGCTACGAATGGTCGGGACTAGCGAGGACACCGACTGGAGGGCGCCATCCACGATGCATTCCTCTCCTACTGCCATGAGGACCTCGCGGTGGCCCGCGCGGTCCAGCGCGGACTGCACCGTTTCGCCAAGCCGATCTGGCGCGCCTCCCGCGTGCATGTGTACCGCGACGAAACTGACCTTGCCGCTAGTCCAGAGTTCTGGCCGGTGCTCCAGAAAGCGATGGATGGCTCGCGATTCCTCGTGCTGCTGCTCTCCCCAGCGGCCGTTCGCTCGGAATGGGTGTCCCGTGAGGTCGGCGCCTGGCTCGAATCAGGCAAGGCCGACAATTTGCGTCTCGTCCTCGTGGACGGCGACCTCGTGTGGGACGACGCGGCAGGCGGATTCGATGCGAGCCGTTCGACCGCTGTACCTGCACCGCTGACTGTTGCACGTGAGCCCGGCCGTCACCCGCCGAAGTTCGTGGACCTGCGTGGAGTCGAGCTCGACCACATGCATCTCAAGGACGCCACGTTCCGGGCGGCGATCCTCGATCTCGCCGCGGACCTGCACGGTCGACCCAAAGCTGAACTCGACAGCGACGACCTGCGAGAGCAACGCAAGCTCCGTCGTTTCCGTCGAGCGTCGGTCGCCGGACTCGCCGTGCTCACGGTCGTTGCGCTGGCATCCGCCGTGGTCGCTGTGAACCAGGCTCGGCGAGCGACGGACAAGGCCGAGGAGGCGCAACGCCAGCAAGCGCTCGCCGAGGGCCGGGAACTCGCCGCCCGAGCGCTCAGTGCCGACGACCCGATCGAAGGCCTACTGCTCGCTGTCGAGTCCGAGCTCCGCACGCCGACGCCAACCGACGAGTCGTTGCGCGCATACGCGCTCGTATCGCAGGATTGGGCGCAAACGTCAGCGAGACCGACCGACGAGCCGATCCCGGCGGGAAAGGTCAACACTCTCGACCGATCCGACGAGTCAGGCTTGCTCGCTCTCGGAGGCGACGCAATCGAAGTTTGGGACGCGGCGACACTCGAGCCAGTCGGGACGACTCTTCAAACGTCCACGGACGACGTGCTCGCTACGGCATTCTCGCCCGACGGCTCCCTGCTCGCTGTCGGTGGAATCGGTCCTGTCACATTGTGGGAGCTACCGGGCGGTCGACGACTCGCGCCACCAGCAGCAAATGCCGGTGACATCGGGTCGATCTCATGGTTACCCGCCGGCGAGAGCTTCGCGACCACCGACAGCAACGGTGAGCTCCGAATATGGCGCGGCCCCGACTGGACCATGAACCCCACCCCTGCCATCACCGGGCTGGCCCCCGGAAGCGCCGTCGATTGGTCATCGGACGGCAAGCACGTCGCTCTCGCTGGTGCCGATGGCAACATCCACGTCTTCGACGGAGTCACGCTTCAGCCCGAAGATAAGGAGGTTCGCGCTCAACGCGAGAGCGGACAGGTTCTGGCCTGGTCACCCGACAACCGATCGATCGCCAGCGCCGGAGCGGACGCGCTCATCTGGCATGTCGACGACAACCGTTGGTTCGTGCTTCGGGGAGAAGGGGAAGGCATTGGCGCCATCGCCTGGTCGCCTGACGGAGCGGCAGTCGCCACCGGAGACGCCAACGGCAACCTTCGCCTGTGGGATGCAACCACCGGCACACCCATCGGTGATCCACTCGTCGGCCACCGAGGCGCTTTAACCGAGATTCGGTGGTCCTCCGACGGATCCGAGCTGCTGACGGCCGGCGGAGGGACACTCGTGCAGTGGAGCATCGTTGGATCCGGTCTCGGCAGCAGACTTGCCCCGGACGAGAACGGGACAAGGGACGTGGCGTGGTCGCCGGACGGAGCTGCGCTCCTGACGGCTAACGGCGAGGGCGTCGTGCGTGTGATCGATCCGGAATCCGGCGATGTCACCCGGAGCTTGATCGCCACGAGACGCGATCAGTTCGGTCTACTTCCACCGATCAGGGCCGTCGCCTGGGCGCCCGACGGAGACGCGTTCGCGACCGTCAGCGAATATGGCGAGCTGAGACTGTGGCCAAGGTCCGCGGCCGAAGAGGGCAGCCGCGAAGGACCATCGTGGCGAACGCAATCTGGGGCCGATGACATCGAGTTCACGCCGTCTGGCGACCGCCTCGTGGCGGCGGTAGGGAACACGATTCAGCTGCTGGATCGTGACGACGGCAGCCCCGCGGGTCGCCCCTTCGAGGGTCATACCGGGGCCGGTGACGAAGCGCTGACACAAGGACTGAACGCCATCGCGGCCGCACCGGATGGTGTCCATGTCGCCAGCGCAGGTGTAGACGGCACGGTGCGGGTGTGGGACATCAACGCCCACACCGTCGTCGATGTCCTCGACGAGCCCACGAGTGCCCTCGCCTGGTCGCCCGACAGCCGACTTCTCGCCCTCGGCGATGGAGGTGGCCGGATTCTTCTCTGGGATGTCGCCAACGAGCGCGCCGCGTGACCGAGCCGCAGATCGGGCACCATGACCTGGTCTCCAGCCTTGCGTTCAATCCCGATGGCTCATTGCTGGCCAGCGCTGGCGAAGACGGGACCATCCGCTACTGGGATCCGACCACAGGAACGCCTTTCGGCGAACCGATGCAAGACCCCGAAGGCATCGTCAGCGGGCTCGTCTGGTCGCCCGACGGCAAACGGCTGGCCGCGTCCGGCCACTTCGGCGGTGTCCGTATCTGGGAGGCCCTCAGCGAACGCGATGCCTGTGAGCTAGCCGTTGAGACACTCGATGAGAATGCGGTGAGCGACCTTCTTCGCACCGAGTCGCCCGAATGCGTCAACCGTGTCCCAGTCGGCGGGCTCACCGTTCCACTCGTTCCCGTTGGCTTCACCGAACCACCCGACTGAACCGACGGCACCAGTCTCCGTCCGTGACTCTCGCACCCGCGACTCGGACGACGGATCGGACTTCGTCGATCTCTTCGTCGCCGCCCCTGTGCCGCGCTGAGACGGTGCAGCGGGTGAATCGACCAGGGCCGAACAACAGCGGACCTTGAGCGACGTCGTCAAGCTCAACCGAGCACGCCGACCCAGACCGCGGCCGACATTTCGTCATGCGTCAGGCATCGACCCTCGACGGGCGGTCGACGACGTGTCCGAGCATGGCGGCGTAAGTCGCCAAGCCTGCAGATTCACCACGTGGCGTGGAACGCCCATCGAATGCGAGATTGTGAGCTGCCGGACAGATCAATGCCCGATCGGTAGAGCCTCGAAGACCGCCCACGGTTTGTCCAGGCCCTTGAGCGTGTGACTGCCCATCGATTCGAACCGCAGCTCAGAGCCCGCCACCAGATCGACGGTTTGCTGCGAGACAACGACTTGACCGCCAGCGGCGAGCGCGCAGAATCGTGCGGCCACGTGCACGGTCAGCCCGAGCACGTCCTCATGGCGAATCTGGACTTCTCCGGTATGGACCCCGGCTCGCATGCTGACCCCGCGTTGGGCGGCATCGTGCTCGATTGCAAGGGCGCATTGAACGGCGCGTGTCGGCCCGTCGAACATCGCCAAGAAGCCGTCCCCCGTGGCCTTGACCTCACGGCCGTCGAAGCGTCGGAGATGCCGGCGAACGATGTCATCGTGGACGTCCAGCTCGACCTCCCACCGCCGATCGCCAAGCGCGGCCACGCTCATTGTGGAATCGACAATGTCGGTGAATAGGAGGGTCGTCAGCACGCGGTGCGTGGCTGGTTCGAGTGGGCTTCCATTGATGAGCTCACTCATCGACATCATCACCGAGTCAAGGTGATCCGAGAACACGAGATGCACCTCATCGTCGAGCTCGACATAGCGAGCGTTTGCAATGTGGGCTGCCAGGTACCGACCGTCTTCTGCGTCGGAATGATTGATGATCAGCGTGGGGCAGGTGATCCGGGGCAGTTCGCCTCGTACGTCGCCGGCTCGCACCACGAGGTTCAATGCCCGCACGGTCGAACGGCTGGCACCGCGGCGAAGCCACTTCACAGCGAACTCGGTGATTTCGGGATACTTGGCCGCAGTCGCCGGGAAGTGGCTACGACGGTCGACGATCCGTGCCGTTCCCCAGTCGGACTCGAGCTGGGCGTCTATCTCGCGCTCGGTCTCGGGAGTGACCCCCCACGGATGATCCGTCGCCCACCGGTAGCGGGCAATGGCGTCATACATGCATAGCGCCCGGACGCGCTCTGGCTGGCGGCTTGCGAGAAGGATGGCGATAAGTCCGGCGCCCGGTCCCGACGACACAACGACCGCATGCTCAGCACCGATCGCATCCAGCACCGCAACGGCATCGGTGACCCAGTCATCGAGTGTTGCCGTGTCCGAGACTGGATCTGACAATCCGACGCCGCGACGATCAAACGCCACGACACGTCCCCACGCACGCAGGCGATTCAGGTACGAGACGATCATCGCGTTGTCGTGAAGAGCCTCGATCGGCAAGACACTCTCGTTGATCAGCAGAATGTCGGGCTCGCCATCACTGAGTACCTGGTAGGCGACATCGCCGGTTCCCGATCGGACGTATCGGGTCTCACCGAACTCGGCCAGCGGCACGATTCCAACGCTAGATCTGATCTGCCCTGCCGAACGACCAGATCCGCCGGCACTTCGAGCTCGAGGTTCGACAGCCCGCAGGCTTTGCTCCGGTGTGAGCGGAGCGTCTGCTCCTGGGCACAGTCACGGGCCGCTGTGAAAGGCTAGGGACATGCCGGATCGCCCCCGCTCCCCCTCCGGAGATTGGACCGACACCAACGATCATGATCCCGGCATCACGATGCTCGAGTTGTTCGCTTTCAGCCTGCTCGCGTTGGTGGGTGCGGTGATCCTCGGCAGGTGGCGGTCGCGCCGCAACGTTCACTGCCGCGTCGTCACCCACGCCACGTGAGACCGCCCAGCGTTTAGGTCAGCGCAGTGATCGTTTCCTCGAGTGCGTAGCGCACCGCTTGCTCCGTGGTCATCTGGCGACCATCGGCCTGCGCTCGCGCGATGTCTTCCGCAGTGAGCGCGGCCCTCGCCTCTGCCACCCATCGATCGAGCCGCTGACGGTCGATCCCGACGGGCGGGATTCCGGCCCGTTGGCGCAAGGCGTCGGAGGCGCTGGCGAGGCGAAGGGTGCGGATCGGGTCGTCCTTCGCAGCGGCGATACCGGCGAGCGCCTCGAGGCTCTCTGCCACACCATCGTCGTCTCCGAACTCCAGGAACGTGCGCAGTGCCTCGGCGATGAGCGGCTCGCCGATCTCCGGATGACCGTTGAGCAGATGCCCGACGCCGAGGTTGGTGCTGCTGCACGCGATCTCCCAGCGGTCTCCGGCCGCTCGGTCGAGCGCTTGGCCTTCGCTGAGCAGATCGAGGGCGCGACCAACCTCGTCGCGGTCGAGGAGTACCAACGCAAGGTTGCTCAATGAGGTTGCCGTGCCCCCAACATCGTTCAGCTCTCGACGCAAGGCGAGACTGTCGACCAGATACTGCTCCGCCCGGGCGAGTTCACCAGCAGTTCGTGCAACGATCCCGAGGCTGTTCAGGCAGCCCGCCTCACCTGCCCGGTCGCCGAGCGATCGATAGATGGCCAGTGCTTCTTCGAAGCAGGTTCGGGCGGCGCTGACGTCGCGTCGGGTTTCCAGCAGAGTCCCGAGGTGCCGCAGCGCAGTTGCCCGCTGCCGTTCGTCGGCGTCGGACGCCACGGCGAGGGCACGCTGCAACAGCATCACACCGTCTTTGAGATGGCCGTGCCGGTACCAAAGCCGACCGAGCTTGTTTGCCAGCCGCAGGCCGAGCTCGGCAGCTTCGCCGTCGCCGAGTGCGGAGCGGTCGAGAAGCCAATCGAGCGCCGAGCGAAGGTTGTCGTACTCGCCGAGGAGTGTCTCGTCGCCGCTTTCGTCAGCCGTTTCGGCCTCAGCAAGCGAGAGGTAATAGCGGGCATGCCGATCACGAACGTCATCCCTCGAGGGGCTCGATTCGAACAGCTCGACGGCGTACTCCCGGATGACGTGCAAGACGTCGAACCGCACGTCGCCGCGTTCGTCCTCTTGCTGGCGGACCAGATTGTGGTTGACGAGCGCGGATAGCGCATCGGCCGCGTCATCGACTGCGACCACATCAGCGATGGCGTCGAATGTGGCCCCACCGCCGAACACGGCGAGGTCACGAAAGAACACTTGCTCCTCGGCGGTCAGCAGCTGGAAGCTCCAGTCGATCGTGGCCTGCATCGTCCGATGCCGATCGGGGGCGTCACCAGTACCGCCGGCGAGCTCACCCAAGCGCGTGCCGAGTCGGAGGCGTAGCTGCTGCGGTGTGAAGAGCCTGATCCGAGCGGCCGCCAGCTCGATGGCGAGCGGCAGCCCGTCCACGAGCGTGCACACCTCGGCGACGGCAGCGGCATTGCTGTCGCTCAGGCGGAAGTCAGGACGCGCAGTCCGCGCCCTGTCGACGAACAACATGCAGGCTTCGGAGCTCTCGACCTGTTCCCGCTTCGGCTCCGACGGCAGGCGCAATGGCGCCACCGGGAACGCGACCTCGTCCTGCAGCGACAGCACGACTCGACTCGTCACCAT
Organism: uncultured Acidimicrobiia bacterium; assembly: GCA_963830025.1. Classification (GTDB taxonomy): domain Bacteria; phylum Actinomycetota; class Acidimicrobiia; order Acidimicrobiales; family Ilumatobacteraceae; genus CAWHLC01. Next base: position 2,157 of record CAWHLC010000010.1, on the reverse strand, counting down.
GACGGTGAGTCGGGGACACCGCTCGGCCAGCCGGGCGACGACCGGCGCAGCCGGCGTGATCTGCTCGAAGTTGTCGAGCAGCAGCAACATGCGGCGACGGCCGATTCTGTCGACGAGCGCGTCGAGCGGCGGACGCCCGGCCTCGACCGACACGGCGAGAACGGTGGCCACCTCGGTGACCACCTGACCGGGCTCTCGAATCGGCGTCAAGTCGACGAAGAACGCTCCGCCGCCGAACTCGTCCAGCGCATCCAACGCGACGGCGCCTGCGAGCCGGGTCTTGCCGACGCCCCCTGGGCCTGTCACCGTGACGATCCGTGTCTTCGGATCACCCACGAGCCCGCGAAGCTCGGCGAACTCGTGATGACGCCCGATCAGCGTTCCCGCCCGCCGAGGGATGTTCGTCGCCGGTTCCAGCGATTCGAGCGGCGGGAAGTCGACGGGAAGGCCATCGGCGACCACCTGACGGATGTGCTCGGGCTCCTCGATGTCCTTGAGAACGTGCTCACCCAGGTCGAGGAACCCAATGCCGTCGACGGTGTCACCAACCGCTTCGTACGTCTCGGCGGAAACGACGATCTGGCCGCCATGGGCGGAGCTGGCAATGCGTGCCGCCCGATGCACATCGAAGCCGACGTAATCACCGTCGACGACCGCGGCTGTGCCGGTGTGCAGGCCCATGCGAACGAGCACTGGGTCGCCATGGTCCCACGGGTGACCGAGCAGTGACCGTTGCCCGTCGATTGCCGTTGTGACCGCCGCGACGGGATCGGAGAAAGCGATGAAGAAGGCGTCCCCGTTGGTGCTGACTTCGCAACCACCGTGTCGTGCCAACGCCTCTCGCATCAGCCGCGCGTGGGTACCAAGCACGTCGGGATAGGCACCGCCGAGACGGCGCAGCAGACGGGTTGACCCTTGGATGTCGGTGAAGAGAAAGGTGATCGTGCCCTCCGGCAACGACCTGCTCACGTGCCAATGCTGCCACCATCGCGGCGCCTGCGTTTAACCACTCGATCGTGGCCCGCGCTCTCACCGGCGATCGACGGAGTCGGATGCCTGCGTCACGTGGCTGGTGTGGTGACCAGGTGGGCGACGCGAGACCAAGTTCCCTCCACCTAGCTATCAGATCATCGGGCAGCGCCAGATCTCGTGGGACCGAGTGGTCGGTTGCAGGGGTCGTGTTGTCGGCGCAGGATGGATCGTGGGGGACGAACACGGAGGTAACTCATGGGCGAGCAAGTAGTCGGACGTCGACGCGTCTTGCGTGGAGCGGGCTTAGCCGCAGGGGGCGTCGCCATCAGCGGCCTTGGACTGAAGTCGACGGCGATGGCCGATGGCGGCCACGGTGGTCATCTCGACGGCAGTTGGATGATCGTCCGCCAAGACGACGGTGACCCGGTCGAAGTGACCGCGGTCCTCAGCTTCGCCGACGGCGACGTCTTTATCTCCCACGACATCAGCCCGGCCGGACCGCCGTTCACGGGCACGTGGGCGGCGCACGGAAAGTCCTTCCGGGCAACGTTCTGGACCGGATTCCCCGGTGACGAAGGCCCAGGCTCGCCAGGGCCCACGATCCGGGTGCAGTTGAGTGGCCGCGTCCGTCACGGCACGATGTCGGGGACGTACACGGTCAGCGTGTTCTTCCCGCTGGGTGAGGAGGTCGACACGATCACGGGAGTGCTCAGCGGTTCGAGAATCGAAGCCTGATTCGGGCACCGCAAACCTCACTCGCGGTTGAGGACCGTGTGCGGATCAGCGACAACGTCGGACCGTCGTTGCCACGCGGTGGGCGATACTGATCGCATGGCCTCCGAGTCCAGAATGATCTTCCTCGGCTTCGGCAAGTTCCGCGAGCGACAAGATCTACGCGCTCGAGCCACTGCGCGGCGATGAGCGTGGCGACGGTGACGCACACGAGTGTGGGTCGAGGGAATCAGTTCACCGATCATCGCCTCCCGCACCGAGCGGACGATCCTGCAGGAGATGGGACAGGACGCCGCCGCCGACGCTCCGATCGTCGCTGAGGCGCTCGACCTTGCGACACGGCTCGCCGCGGCGGCGGATGCCGGCCGGGTCGATCTTGGTGATCTCGGCAGGCGAGCTCGTCGACTCCTCTCGTCGACCACCGGCCCCGTAGAAGACATCGAATAGCCACGC
>CAWHLC010000009.1:0-547925 GCA_963830025.1 uncultured Acidimicrobiia bacterium | reverse complement strand
CGGGAACTATCGAACTTGTTCCCTTTCTTATGCAGGCTTTGGTTTCGTTATAGAGCCAGCCGGTGTGATGTTCACAACCACGCGGCGTCCGGCGACGGCTTCGTGGCCGGTGCCGGTAACGTCGTCGGTCTTCATCAGCGTGGTGATGTTGGAGCGTCCTTCCATCGGGTCTTCTTCCTTTGCGCAGCTCGACATCGCCAGCGCGATGCCGATTATCGCCGCCCGGTATAGCTGATTCGCCACAGGCGTCCCCTTCTAGTCGTCTGTCGCAATCATACGCCACTTATTCCTTAACCAGACCCTTGGGCCTTAGGCCTTCGCCGTTGCCTCATAATGGGTCTGCTCAGGAGGTTCATGGTGAAACGTGGTGTCGGGTTCGTGCTGGTGTTCATCGGCGTCGCGGCCCTGGTGTCGATGACGGGCGTGGTGTTGATGTACTTTGCCCTTTCCCGCGGGCCAGCGTGCCGTCGTCGGCCGCCCTCGTGCTTATGCCCGGAGGCGAGCTGGCGGAGGTCGTCGGGAGCGACGTATTTGGCCAGCTGTCGGAGGCAGCACGCAGACGGTACGCGGTTTCGTCGAGACGCTCGCGAAGCCAAGCGCGACCCGCGTATCAGGAGCGTCGTGCTGCGGCCGTCGGCGCTCGACTGCCGTTCTGGGGCGAAAGTGCAGGAGCTGCGCGACGCGGTGCTCGACTTCCGGAAATCGGCAAGTCGGTGATTGCGTTCCTGGAGTTCGGCGGCGATCGCGAGTACTACCTCGCGAGCGCGGCCAATCGCGTGTACCTGCTGCCGACCAGCCAGCTCGATCTGACCGGTGTCGCGTGTACGAGATCTTTCTTCGCGGCACGCTCGACAAGATTGGCGTGTCCGCGGACTTCCTCTCCGTCGGCGAATACAAGTCGGCCCCGAACCAGCTGACCGAAACGGGCTTCACGCCGCCGCACCGCGAGATGTCCCAGTCGCTGAACCGCGACATGTACGACCAGCTGGTACGCGGCATCGCCGAGGCGCGGAAGAAGACCGAGCCGGACGTGCGCGCGCTCCTCGATCAGCGGCCGTTCGACGCCGGAAGACGCGTTGCGCCACGGGCTCGTGGACGAGCTGGTCTACGAGATCAGCTCGACGACAAGGCGTCCGGAATTGCGCCAGACGGCCGCGCGCATCCGCCGCTTCGAAGGCAGCCGGACTATCAGCGCGTCCGCGGCGAATCGTCGGACTGCGCCGCGGGCTCCCGCATCGCGGTCATTTACGCCGTCGGCACGATCGCCTCCGGCAGAGCGTCTATGACCCGCTGAACGGCGCCCTGCTCGGGTCGGAATCGCTGGTCGAGCAGATCCGCAAGGTTCGAGACGACGCTCGATCGACGCCATCGTCCTGCGAGTCGACAGCCCGGGCGGATCGTCCGTGGCCTCCGACGTGATCTGGCGCGAGCTGATGATCACGCGGGAACAGAAGCCGTCACGGCCGCTCGTCGCGTCGATGTCGGACCTGGCGGCGTCTGGCGGCTACTACATCTCCATGCCGGGCCAGGTGATCGTTGCGCAGCCGGCGACGCTCACCGGATCGATCGGCGTGTTCGGGGCAAGATTGCTCTCGGAGGAACGATGGCGAAGATCGGCGTCAACGACGGCGTCGGTGAAGGACGGCGCCAACGCCGACATCTATTCGCCCTTCGGCCCTTTAGCGACCCGCATCGGGAACGGCTGCAGGTCACATCCGGATGGCTTCTACGGGACCTTCGTCGAAACGGCGGCGAAGTCGCGGAAGAAAACTACCAGAAGATCGATGCCGTCGCCAGGGGCGCGTCTGGACGGGCCGGCAGGCGCGCGACCGGGGGTTGGTTGATGGCTGGGCGGACTCGACGTCGCCGTGCGCTCGCGAAGGATCGGGCCGGATTCCGGCCGAACGAGGACGTCGAGCTGGTGGCCTATCCCTCGCGCCGCAGTTTCTTCGAAACCGTCAGCGATCAATTCGGTGGCGGCGCAAGCATGTGGTCGCTGCTGGGCAGCCGCGCGGAACAGCGCGCCATGGGCGCGTTGACGGCGCCGGCGCGCCTCTTCCGCCGAGGTGAGCCGCTCGCGCTCATGCCGTTCGCGTTCGTTCGTTGAACGTTCGGGTCGTTCGGAAGTGAGCTATCTGACGGCGCACGAGGACGTGCTGTTCAGTGGCGTCCGCGTGCTGCGCCGGAGAAAGTCGGAGGCGTTGTCGTTCGTGTCGTTGCCTCCGCGCGTCCAGGCGGGGCTGTCGTCAGCCGTCGTTGGTGGGAGCGTGGCGCCTTCCTTGAACGGCGAATTCGGGTTCATGCCAACCTGATCGACGATGGCGCCGTCAGCGCGTGAGAGTGCGATGCCGCCGTTGCCGGCCAGATCGGACAGGTTGGTGTCTCTGGCGAGACCACCGAGCGTTGCGTTGACCGTCGCCGCGAGGTAGTGACATCCCGGCATCAATAGGACCCCAGGCCCAATGGTTGCCCTGACCTGAATGCTACCGTTGGCAGCGAGCCACTCCTGAATCTGCCAGCCACTGATGTCGACGGCGACGGGGCTGTCGTTGCGCAGTTCCACGTAATCATCGAATTGCCCAAAGGCGCTCCGCAGTGCGAATTTGTTGATCACCACGGACGTGCCGGCGCCAACCGAGACGTTGAGCGTGATCGACCCGATGACGGTCTGATAGGTCGCACGAATCTCGGCCTGTCCGGATGACCGATGCCGCACGCGGCCGGAAGCGTCCACCGTCGCGACAGTCGTGTTCGATGACGACCAGGCGGCCTGGGATGTGATCGACCGACTCGTGCCATCCGAGAACTGCGCCACGGCCGCGCACTGGTGTGCCTCGAACTCGGGAGTGCACGTCACCGAGATTGAACTGAGCGTGACGACACCGGACAGTGTCAGCGAGATGCCCCCAACGACCGACTGAAACCGGGCGGAGATGTCGACCTGCCCGTTGCCCATGTGTGTCACGCGTCCGCTGGAGTCGACCAGAGCGATGGCGGTGTTCGATGACGACCACACGGCGCCCGATCGCGTCACGTCCTGCGTGACGCCGTTGGACAGGCGGGCCAATGCGGAGCACACGTGAGCGCCTGCCTCGGGCGTGCAGGTGACCGTCACCGAGGACACGCTCACATTGACCAGGACAATCACGCCGCCGAAGCGGTCCTGGTACGTGGCCCGGATTTCGGCTTGACCGCTGCCGACGTGAGTTACGCGGCCGGCGCCGTCAACCGTCGCGACGGCGGTGTTGGATGACGTCCATGTCGAGGCGGCGGTCACGTCCTGGGCCGAGCCGTCAGCCATCTGTGCCGAAGCGCGACATTGATGGCCGGCTGATTCAGCGGTGCAGGTGACCGCCACCGCGGTGACTGCGACGGAGCCGCCGGAGCCAACCTGAAGAGGGCCGGTCGGACTGTCAGAACCACAGCCGGCGAGCGTCAGCCCCAGCACCCAAACCTGTAGCATCGGAGCCACACGCCGCGGTAAGCCAGCCACACTCACGCGCATATTTCGAGACTTGTCGGGGCGTTTGAGCAAAGCCTCGCCAGCTGGTCCGTTGGCTGCCTATCCCGACCGCCCTGGCCTGAGCCCGATCCCTGAGAGGCCTGTCTCTAGCTCTGTTGCTGCGCGTCCAGGATCCGGCGGAGGACGTCGGACTTCACTTCGATCTTCAACCGCTCCTTCGCCTTCGTCATGTACGAGGAGAAGAAGCGTCCGCGGCGTTCGTTGACCAGCTCGGCTCGGAAGCGCTCGCGCGCGATCTTGAACTCGTCCGACGTCACGTCGTCCCGATCCGCGACGCGAACGATCACGGTAGCGTCGGCCGTCTGGATCGGATCGCTGACCCCGCCCTTGGGAAGGGCGAACGCCACTTTGTCCACCTCCGGGCTGATGCCGATGTCAGGCAGCGCGGAGTCGCGGGCCACCAGCTGGCTCTCCTTCGCCTCGAAGCCCTGTGCCTTGGCAGCGGCGGCGAAGTCCGGCGCCGATTTCAGCTGCGCGGCGATGGACGACGCGCGCTGGCGGCTCAGCTCGGTCGCCTTCGATGCGAATCAGATCTTCGCGCACTCGATCCGTCACCTCGTCCAGTTTCGGGATGTAAGGCTCCTTCTTCCCCGATACCGTGATGAAGACCGGGCCGCGCGGAGACGCCAGCGGCTCGCTGACGGAGTTGTCCTGCAGCTGGAAGGCCGCGTCCGCGACTTGCGGCGCCGCGCCGAGTCCCGGCACCGGCTCGGCGCGCTGGAAGAACCCGGATTCCTGCACCTTGAGGCCAAGCTCGGTGGCCACCGTGTCCAGGTCGCCAGGGTTCTTGATGCGCGCTCGGCGAGCTGCGGTCGTCGCTCGGTGATCTGGCTGGTCGGCAATCTGCGGCGGCGAGCGTCTGCTGAATCTGCGGACGGACCTCGTCGAGCGGTCGCGTCGTGCCGGCCTGCTTGTCGACCACTTTGATGATGTGGAAGCCGAACTGCGACTTCACGATGTCGCTGAGCTGCCCCGGCGTCAGAGCAAATGCCGCGGTCTCGAACTCCGGCACCATGCTGTCCGCGAGGGAAGAAGTCGAGGTCGCCACCCTTGTCTTTGGTGCCCGCGTCCTCGGAGAACTTCTTCGCCAGCTCGGCGAAGTCGGCGCCGGCCTTGATCTTGGCCAGCAGATCTTCGGCCTGCTTGCGGACGGCCGCTTCGTCCTTGCCGTCGGTCTTCAGCAGGATGTGGCTGGCGCGGACCTGCTCCGGCGTCTGGTACTGCTGGATGTTGTCGTTGTAGTAGCGCTGAACGTCGGTCGGCGGCACGGCCACGCTTGCTGCCGCGCCTGCTCGCGATCGAGCAGCAGGTACTCTGATCTTCCGCTGCTCGCCGATGCGGTAGTCGTCCTTGCGCGCCTCGTAGTACGGCGACCACATCCGCGTCGGTGACGGTGACCTTGTCGCGGAACGCGTCGGCGGTCAACGCCACCACCTGCAGCTTCACCTTCTCGTTCCGCCGGCGGTACTCGCGACTCGAGCTCCTCGTCCGACACCGCCATCCAGTCGGTCAGCGCCGCTCGCAGCTTGTCGAGCATCATGCTGCGCCGCAGCGTTCCTCGAACTGCGACTCGTCATCGGCGGCTTCTGCGCTGCAGCAGCTGCTCGTACCGCGCTCGCCGATGAACCGGCCGTTCTCCTGCAGCCCAGGAATCGCGAAGATCTGCTGCGCGAGCTCTTCGTCGCTGACCTTGATGCCCTGGCGCTCGGCTTCGATCAGCGCCACCTGCTCGTCGACCATCTGCGTCAGCACCTGCTGATCGACGCCGAGCTGCCGCAGCAGCTGGTCGTTCATCGTGCCGCCGAACTGCGTCCGATACTGCTGCACCTGCACGGCGTAGCGCTGCTGGAAATCGCCCGCGGTGAGCTGACGGCCTTCGACCTCGGCGATCGACTTCGCGCGGCGACGGCGCCAACCGTCACCTGTGCCGGTCTGCAGGAAATCCTGCGGAATAAAGAAAACGACGAACGCCAGCACCACCAGCGCCAAGGCTCCACTTGAGCCAGCCCCGGTGCCGGCGCATCCGGTCCAGCATGGTCATGGATCGAAATCCCTCGAGAGAACCGAAAAACTCGAATCGTACCACGAGCCCGATCTGCGGCGCTCGCGGCACTCCTCGCCGGCCGGTCACGCCGACGCCGTGATATATTTGACGCAGTCTATAAGGACTTAGCGGCCGTCTGCCGCACATCGCCTGCCCGTCGCCGACGCGGTGAAACCGAATTCCTCGAAGCTCCGACGTCGCATCGCGCGGTGCGCCCGCGGTGCCGCGACGTGCCGGATTTCGCGGCCCGTCTGAAAGGCCGCTCCGCGCCGCTCCGCGGCCGCGCTCGATCACCGCGACGCCGCTCGTCGAAGCCGTTCGCGAGTCCAACGAAACGCTGGATCCCGAGAAGGTCGCCGAGTGGCTGGTCCGCCAGGCCCAGAGCTGGATCCCCGCGCCGTGCTGGGCCGTGGTCGCCCACGACATGCAACGGACAGCTGAATGTCATTGCCGACTCGGGCTGACGCCGACCTCGGGCCGGCGCTCTGGGCGTCCGCGAACTGGGTGTTGCGCCACGGCGTCGAGTTGCTGTCGCGCGACCTGGCGAAGGACTCGCGCGGCGACAGCCGGGGCGGCCGGGACCGTCGATCGCCTTGCCCCTGATCTGCCGGCACAGACCGTCGGCGTGCTGGTCGGCCTCGATCCCAACGCCTCGGCGCCAGCGCCGGCGCTGGGGCCGTCGCTGGTCCTCGCCGCTGCGCACCGTCCTCGAGCCGGCGGCGATTGCGCTCGATAACGCGCTCGCGCTGCAGAAGGCGGAGGCTCTGTCGGTCACCGACGACCTGACCCGGCTGTACAACTCGCGCTACCTCAACCAGGCGCTGCGGCGTGAGACCAAGCGCGCCTCGCGCAACGGCCGGCCGCTGTCGCTGCTGTTCCTGGATCTGGACGGCTTCAAGAAGGTCAACGACAGCCACGGCCACCTGGCGGGCAGCAAGGCGCTGGTCGAGGCCGGCGCGCGTTATCCGCGGCTGCGCCCGGGAAACCGACGTCGTCGCCCGGTTCGGCGGCGACGAGTTTGCCCTGATCCTGCCCGATACAGGCCGGGACGGCGCTGTTGCGGTGGCCGCCCGCATCCGGGAGCGGATCCGAGCGCTGCACAGTTCCTGGCTGTCGGACGGGCTTTCCGTGCACCTAACCGCCTCGGTCGGCGTGGCCACCCTGCCGGACGTCGGCCGGATCGGCCGAAGAATTACTACGAGCGGCCGACACGGCCATGTACCAGGTCAAGGCCTCCGGCAAGAACGGCATCCACGTTGCGGTAAGAGCTGGATGGTGATGACTGGCATTCAGGATTGCGCTCAGCCATCAACTTCAGAAATTCGATAGCTGCCACTCGGCTCGTTCCTGTCGCTCTTCTCCAGCGACCTCGCGATCGACCTCGGTACCGCCAACACCTGCGTCTACGCGCGCGGCAAGGGCATCGTCGTCAATGAACCCTCCATCGTCGCCATCAACAAGGTGAACGGCCGCGTCGAGGCGGTCGGCAAGGACGCCAAGGAGATGCTCGGGCGCACGCCCGGCAACATCGTGGCGATCAAGCCCATGAAGGACGGCGTCATCGCCGACTTCGAAGTCACCGAGAAGATGCTGACCTACTTCATCAAGAAGGCGCACAACCGCAACGTCTGGGTGCGGCCGCGCATCGTCATCGGCGTGCCGTCGGAGATCACGCAGGTCGAGAAGCGCGCCGTGAAGGACAGCGCCTATCGCGCCAAGGCGAGCGAGGTCCACCTCGTCGAGGAAGCGATGGCGGCGGCGATCGGCGCCGGCATGCCGATCACCGAGCCGTCGGGCAACATGATCGTGGACATCGGCGGCGGCACCACCGACATCGCCGTCATCTCGCTGGCCGGCATCGTCTACAGCAAGGCGGTGCGCGTCGCCGGCAACGAGATGGACGAGGCGATCATCCAGTACATCAAGAAGACGTACAACCTGCTGATCGGCGAGCGCACCGCCGAGCAGATCAAGATGGAGATCGGCTCCGCCTACCCGCTCGAAGAGCAGATGACGATGGAGATCAAGGGCCGCCACCTGATCGAAGGCGTGCCGAAGACGATCACCATCAGCGACGAGGAGATCCGCGAGGCGCTTGCCGAAACCGTCAACGTCATCGTCGACGCCGTGCGCGTGGCGCTCGAGCGCACGCCGCCCGAGCTCTCGGCCGACATCGTCGATCGCGGCATCGTGCTCACCGGCGGCGGATCGATGCTGAAGAACCTCGACAAGCGGCTGCGCGAGGAGACCGGGCTGCCGCTGGCCATGGCCGAGGACCCGCTGTCGTCGGTCGTGCTCGGCGCCGGGAAGATGCTGTCGGACTTCAACCTGCTGCGGAAAATCTCGATCGATTGACGAAGTTACGGATTTACGAATTGACGAATTCACGGAGGCTGTTGTGACAATTCGTAGATCCGTCAATTTGAAATTGTCGATCCCATGGCCCTCCTCGATATTCGGCAACGCACCGGCTGGTTGTTCGCGGCGGTCGTTGTCTCGCACATCATCCTGATCTCGGCGCAGGTCACCACCAGACGCGGCGTCCCTGTTCTGCAGGAGGTGACCTTTGGCGTGTTCGCCGAGATGCAGCGTGCCGCCTCGTCGGCCTTCAGCAGCGTGCGGGAATCGTGGCAGAACTATTTTGCGCTGCAGCAGATCCGTCAGGAAAACAATCGCTTGCAGGGTGAGGTGACCGAGCTGCGCGTCTCGCTCGAACGGGAGCGGCCGATTGCGCAGGAGACGCGGGGGCTGCAGAAGCTGCTCGAACTCAGATCGGCGAGCTCCTTCAAGACCGCCGCCGCCGCGGTCATCGGCAGCGGCGCCGGTCCGGAGTTCCGGACCATCACCATCGACAAGGGTACGCCAGGACGGCCTCCGGCCAGACATGGCGGTCATGGCGCCGGCGGGCATCGTCGGCCGCATCCTGATGCCGACCTCGCGCGCGGCCAAGGTTCAGCTAATCATCGATCGCGATGCCGCGGCCGGCGTCATGGTTGAACGGTCGCGAGCCAGCGGCGTCGTGACCGGAATTGGCAGCGGCGAGGAACTCGGCTTCCGGGCCGGATTGATCGAGCTCAACTACGTGCCGGGCAGCGCCGATGTGAAGCTCGGAGACCGCGTCGTCACGTCAGGAATCGACGGGATTTACCCGAAAGGCTCTGCCGGTGGGGGAGATACAATCGGCTCAGCGCGTCGGCGGCGAGTTGCAGGATTCGAGTGAAGCCGGCGGTGGACTTCTCCTCGCTGGAGGCGGTGCTCGTGGTGCTGAAGGCGCCAGAACCTCCAGCGGACGCGGCTGACGATGGTGAGCGGTGAAAGCGCTCGGCGTGCTCATTGCGATCGCGCTGGCGCTCGCGCTGCAGACGACGCTCGCGCGGTTCGTGGTTGGAGGTTCAACGGCGGTCGATCTCGTGCTGGTTGCCGTGGTCGCTGTGGCGCTGACGATCGGCCCCGTCGGGGGGATGCTCGCGGGCAGCGCGGCGGGGCTGATTCAGGATTCGCTTTCGAGCGGCGTGATCGGGATCGGCGGCCTGGCGAAAACGATCGTCGGGTTTCTGCGGGCGCGTTCGGCCAGCAGTTCATCGTGACGGCTGCGCTGCCGCGCCTGGTGATTTTCGTCGCGGCGACGGCGCTTCACGGCGCGGTGTTCATGGGGCTGTATGAGGTCCTGGACATCCGCGCGTTTCCCTCGCCGTGGAAGCCGCTGGGCGCGCAGGCACTGGGTAATGCGCTGGTCGGGATCGTGGCGTTCGGCATCATCGAGTCGCTCCCGGGGATCGCCGAGCGCCGACGCTCACGCCGCGGTCGACGATGAGCAGGGTTGTGGGGCACGCCTTGTCAGGCGTGCCATAGCGTAGGTAAGAGAAATGGTTGCTCCAACAGAAGATCGACGTCGGATATCCGGCGCGTCTCCGTGCTGCAGGTCGGCGTGATCATCTGGTTCGCCGCGCTCGCGATCTGCTTCTGGGTGCTCCAGGTCGTCCAGACGGAGAAGTTCGTCGAGATGGCGAACAACAACTACCAGCGGACGCTGCGCGCTGCGGGCGACGCGCGGCGTGCTGTTCGACCGCGACGGCCGCGTTCTCGTCGAAAACCGCGATTCCTTCACCATTTCCATCGTCCGCGAGGACACGAAGGATCTGCCGCGCACGGTTCGCGTCGCTGTCGGAGGTCGCTGGGACTCGATCCGGAGCAGGTGCAGCAGATCGTCGATCGCCATCGCCGGGAACCCGTCTACCGGCCGATGGTTATCGTCCAGGATGCGACGCTGGAGCAGGTCGCAGCGGTGCGGCGCGAAGGCGCGATTCGACTGCCCGACCTGTCGGTCGAAAAGGTTCCGACGCGCCAGTATCCGACCGACGCGCTGGCGGCGCACCTCTTCGGCTACGTCTGCTCAGGCCAACGAGGAGCAGGTGAAGGCGCAAGGCCTCGCGCAGCGGCGCCATCGTCGGCCAGTCGGGCGTCGAGAAGATCTACAACGATCTGCTGATGGGAGAGGACGGCGCGCGACGCGTGGTCGTCAACAGCCTCGGCCGTGAAATCAGCGAGCTCGAAGAGGTCGACGCCGATCGAAGGGCGCCGCGTCCAGCTGACGATCGACTACGACCTGCAGAAAGCGGCCGAGGACGGCTTCCGTCACGCCGGTTTCAATGGCGCGGCGCTGATCATGGATCCGCGCACGGGCGAGGTGCTCGTCCACGCGAGCCTGCCGGCCTATGACCCGAACGACTTCGCCGCCGGCATCGAGAGCGCGACCTGGGTCGCGCTCACCAACGACAAGCTGAGGCCGCTCACGAATCGTGTTATGCAGGGACGCTACTCGCCTGGGTCGACATTCAAGATCGTCGTCGCCACCGCCGCGCTCGAAGAAGGCCTCGTCGATCCGGACTTACCGGGTGAACTGCAGCGGCGGCGCGAACTTCTATCGGCCGCTACTTCAAGTGCCACCTGAAAGGCGGGCACGGCTCGGTTGACATGCGCCATGCGATGGAGAAGTCGTGCAACGTCTACTTCTACACGCTCGGTAAGATGCTCGGCGTCGATCGCATCTACAAATGGGCCGAGAAGCTGGGCCTGGCGGGCAAGACCGGCATCGACCTTCCGAACGAGAGGTCCAGTCTGGTGCCAAGCACCGAATGGAAGCAGAAGCGCTTCGGCGAGCGCTGGTTTCCGGGCGAGACGATTTCCGTCGCCATCGGCCAGGGCTATGTGTCGGTGACACCGGCGTCGCTGGCCAACATGATCGCGACGGTCGCCAATGGCGGCACGCGCGTCACGCCGCATGTGGTGAAAGCGATTGACGAGGGCAAGGGCTGGAAGCCTGTCCCGCTGAAGGCCGTGGCGGATCGCGTGGCGTTCAAGCCGGACACGCTCACCGCGCTGCACGACGGCCTGTGGATGGTCGTCAATGCTGCCGGCACGGGCCGCCGCGGGCGGGTCGAAGGGCGCGACGTCGCCGGGAAAGACGGGCACCGCGCAGGTCATCTCGAACGAGGGCCGCGGCGCGCGCGCGCAACACCGGCCGCGACCTGAGGGACCACGGCTGGTTCGTCTTCTTCGCGCCGAAGGACAACCCGCAGATCGCCGGTGTCATCTTCGGCGAGCACAACGAGCATGGCTACCTGGGCGCGCCGATCGCGAAGCACGTGATCGAAACGTACTTCGCCAAGAAGGAAGGCCGGCCGCTGCCGGTGCTCGAAGCCAGAACTCGAACGAGCCGCCGATCGACGATCCCGACTCGCCGCCGGCGCTGCCGCCGGTGCCGGTCGCGGACGCCCGGCCGCTGAACGCTCGGTCGATGAACGCCCGGTCAGCGCAATAGATGTTCGAACGACGGCTGTATCACCACGTGGACTGGGCGATGGTCGGCGCCATTCTGGCGCTGTGCCTCATCGGCTTAGCGCAGATTTACAGCGCGACGTACACGCCCGCCGGTGCGAGCAGCATCTTCTACACCCAGATCTGGGCGATTCTCCTCGGCTTCGTGGCGCTGCTGATCGCGCTCTCCATCGACTATCGCTCGCTGGCGGACAAGTCGCACTTCGTCTACATCGCCGTCGTTGCCCTGTTGATTGACGTGCTCATATTCGGCGTCGTACGCGGCGGGTCAAGGCGCTGGATTGATTTCGGGCTGCCGATGAACCTGCAGCCATCGGAATTTGCGAAGGCCGCGCTGGCGCTCGTGCTCGCGAAGTACTTCGGCGAGGCCCGCCGCGGCACCGTTCTGCGCGGCGACTTCTTGATTGCGGCGGTGATCACCGCCGTCCCGCTGCTGCTGATCTCGCAGCAGCCCGATCTGGGCACGGCCGTCACGCTGGTGCCGGTGCTGTTCGCGGTGGCCTTCGTCGCCGGCATGTCGATGCGCATCTTCGGCATCCTGGCCATCGTCAGCCTCCTGGCCGCGCCGGTGGTCTGGAAGTTTGCGCTGCAGGACTATCAGAAGGAACGGATTTCGACGTTCATCAACCCGTCGCAGGACGCGCGCGGCGCCGGGTATCAGCAGATTCAGGCCCGCATTACGGTGGGGTCGGGCGGGCCGTTCGGGAAAGGATTCAAGGAAGGAACGCAGGGCCAGTTGCGGTTCCTCCCGGTGGCACACAACGACTTCATCTTCTCGGTCCTGGCCGAGGAGCATGGATTCGCGGGCGTCGTGGTGGCGCTCGGGTTATATCTGTTTGTGATTCTGCGATCGCTGGAGTCGGCCCGTCTGGCCAAGGATCGGGCGGGCGCATACCTGGTGCTGGGAGTGCTGGCCAGCTTCACGTTCCAGGTGGTCTACAACATTACGATGTCGGCCGGCCTCGCGCCGGTCAAGGGTTTGACGCTTCCGCTGATGAGTTACGGCGGTTCTTCGATGATCGCGACGCTCGCGGGATTCGGCCTGATTCTCAACGTGCGGATGCGGAGATTCACCAATTGATGCGTTTTTCACTTTCACAGGCCGCGGAGGCGCGAAGGCGCGGAGGATCTGACCAGCAGATGGCTCCGTGTCTCCGCGGCTCCGCGGCGTGTGGGAGTGAACGCTGTTGCAAGGGGCAGTACCGCCAATGACCGCGCTGATGTGGATCCTGCTGACAATCGTGCTGGTGCACGCAGCAGGCCCAGGTGTGCGCCGGCGGATGTTCCCGGAGAGCTACGGGCATGACCAAGGAGATGATCATCTCCTCGAGCGCCCACGAAACACGGGTCGCGATACTCGAGGACGATCAGGTCGCGGAAATCTTCATCGAGCGCGAGCGCTCACGCGGCGTGGTTGGCAATCTGTACAAGGGCCGGGTATCGAAAGTGCTGCCCGGCATGCAATCGGCGTTTGTTGACCTCGGCCTCGAGCGCGACGGCTTTCTCTACGTCACCGACGTCGTCGCGACGTTCGAAGAGTTCGATCGCCTGGAAACGGACGAGGATGAGCCGGCGGCCGCTGGCAATGGCTCGCGTGGAGCGAACCATTCGGGTTCGGCTGGCGGGGCTGACAAGCCCCGCCCCACAGGTAACCGGCGCGATCGCGACCGGGAGAAGGGCCCCGAGCCAAAGATCGAAGAGCTGCTGAAGGAAGGCCAGGAGATCATCGTCCAGGTCGCCAAGGAGCCGCTCGGCACCAAGGGCGCCCGCCTCACCTCGCACGCGACGATGCCCGGCCGGTTTCTGGTGTTCATGCCGACGGTCGACCACGTCGGCGTTTCCCGCAAGATCGATTCGCGCGACGAGCGTGGCCGCCTGCGGGGCATCGTGCGCGAATTCCGCGAGCAGCACGGGTTCACGGGCGGGGTCATCATCCGCACCGCGGCCGGCGGCCGAGCCAAGGAAGACATCGTGTCCGACTTGAGCTACTTCCACCGCGTGTGGACGGACATCCGGCAGAAGGCCGAAACGCACGCGCGCCCCGGCTGTCGTCTATCAGGAACAGAGCCTCGTCGCCAAGCTGCTGCGCGACCTGCTGACCGAGGAATTCTCGGCCATCCGCATCGACAACCCGACCGAGTATCGCCGCGTGCTCGAGCTTATCGAGCGCATCATGCCGTCGCTCGCGCCGAAGGTGAAGCTCTTCGAAAAGGAGTATCCGATCTTCGAGGAGTATGGCGTCCAGGCGGAGATCGACAAGGCGCTGCGCAGCAAGGTCTGGCTGAAGTCAGGTGGCTCCATCGTCATCAACCAGACGGAGGCGTTGGTGGCGATCGACGTCAACACCGGCCGCTACGTCGGCAAGAAGACGGCGGGTCGGCTCGAGGACACGATCCTCAAGACCAACCTCGAAGCGGTGAAGGAGATCGTGCGGCAGATTCGTTTGCGCGATCTCGGCGGCATCATCGTGCTGGACTTCATCGACATGGAGGAGAAGAAGAACCGGCAGAAGGTGTTCCAGACGGTCGAGCAGGAGCTGCGCAAGGACCGTGCGCCATCGAAGGCCATTCAGGTGTCGGACTTCGGTCTGGTCATCATCACGCGCAAGCGCGTCAAGCAGAGCCTCGAGCGCGTGCTGACCGATCCGTGTCCGTATTGCGCCGGCAGCTCCGTCATCAAGTCGAGCTCCACCATCTGCTACGAGATCCTGGCGGAAGTGAAGAAAATCAGTTCGGATCTGGACGGCCAGAGTCTCATCCTGCGCGTCAATCCAGATATCGCGCGGGCGCTTCGGGACGAAGAGCGCGCCGTCTTCCGCGATCTGAAGCAGTCGCTGGGACGGGAAATCTCGGTGAAGCCGGACGTGCAACTGCACCACGAACAGTTTGATTTGATGGCGGTTGGATAATGCGCGCAACGGTTCTTGCTCTGGCGTTCACGTCAACGGTCGTCTTTGCGCAGGCGCCACCCGACGGCCCGCGATTCGAGGTCGTGTCGATCAAGCGCAATATGTCCAACGCGCTTGGATCGAACGGCAGCAGCTCGCGGCCGGACGGCGGCTTTACGCTGATCAACGTTCCGATGATGACGCTGGTCGGGCAAGCGCACTCTATCGCCCCCATCGACGTGATCGGCCTGCCGGAATGGTCTCGGACCGACCGGTATGACGTGAGCGCCACATCGCCGCTCGGGCGCCCGGTCACAGCGCTGGAGCGCGCGTCGATGATTCGTGCCATGCTCGCCGATCGCGTGAAGCTCGTGGCGCACATGGAAACGCGCGAGTTGCCGGCCTACGACCTCGTGCTTGCACGGAGCGATGGGCGCCTTGGACCCGGTATGAGGCCGTCTGAGGTTGACTGCGTGGCCAAGGCCGCAGCCGAGGCCGCTGCAGCTGCTGCGGGGACACCACCGCCCCCACGCGTGATCCCGAGGCCTGACGCGACACCGCCTCCTTGCAGTCCTCTCTTCGTCACGAACCGCGTCGAGGGGGACACGACGATGGAAAACCTAGCCCGCTTTCTTCGCACCAGCGCCGGTCGTCCGATTGTCGATAAAACCGGTCTCAAGGGGAGCTACCGAATCAGAGTGCAATTCGACAGGGTCTTTGTGCAGAGCGGACCCGACCTCTCCCCCACGGCCAACGCGCTCCCGACCGTCTTCGCTGCGTTGCCGGATCAGTTGGGATTGAAGCTCGAGTCATCGAAGGCCGAGCGCACCGTGCTGGTCATCGACCGTCTGGAGCGACCCACCGAAAACTGACTCCGAAAAAAGGGCTTGACGCGACGCCGTCGGCGGATCTACTAATTAATTAATACTAATGAACAGGCTTGATCCTCAACGACGATGAGAACACCACATCCTACGCTCACCCCGCAGGAGCTCGCGATCATGAAGGTCGTCTGGCGCACGGACGAGGCGACCGTTCGCGACGTCTACGAGGCGCTCCGTGAGACGCGCCCCGTCGCCTACACCACGGTGATGACGATGATGCGGATTCTGCAGGAGAAGGGCTACCTGATCCGCGCAACGGAGGATCGCGCGCACGTCTACCGGCCGGCGAAACCGCGTCAACAGGTGATCGGCGGCATGGTCCGCGATTTCCTGGACCGCGTGTTCGACGGCGCATCGGACGCGCTGCTCGTCCACCTGGCCCGCGACAACAAGCTCACGCCGAAGCAGCGCCGCATGGTGCGTCAGCTCCTCGACGAGAAGGACGGTGACCAGTGAGCGCCGCCACCTTCGTCCGCGATCTCACGGCCTTCTCGATTCAGATTGCGCTCATCGTGCTTGCGGTGGCGGTCCTCGTGAAGTTCATCCACATACCGGCGCGCGCCCGCTACCACGGCCTGCGGCTCGCGCTCGTCGCGTCGCTGCTGGTGCCGTGGCTGCTTCGGTCGCCGGAATCCCCGACCCCTCTCGCGGTCGGTGTCTCGCGAACAATTCCGAACGTGGTGCTGACTCCCGCCGGGGCGGCGCCGGTCACGCCGTCACCCGTGGCGGCGACGGTTCCCGCTGTGGATTCTCATCTCGAGATTCCATGGCTGGCCATGCTGCTCGCAGTTCTTGGCCTCGGGGTCGTCGGGCGCGGGCTGTGGCTGGCCGTCGGTCTGGTCCGGCTGCGGAGGCTGACGAAGACTGGCACCGTGGTCGAGGAACCGGAATACGTGGAGTTGCAGGAGCAGGTTGGTGCGCGCGCAACGATTGCGCAGGTCATCGGCCTCGCGCAGCCAGCTACGTTCGGCATCCGCCGCCCGGTCGTGATGCTGCCCGATGCCCTGGCCGCGGCGCCGGCGTCGCTGCGGCGGGCGGTGGTCATCCACGAGTTGTTTCACGTGCGCCGTCGCGACTGGCTGTTCGTCCTGGCCGAGGAGATGGTTCGCACGGTGCTCTGGTTCCATCCGGCGATCCTCTGGCTGACCTCGCACATCCAGCTGGCGCGCGAGGAGATCGTCGACGAGCTGACGGTGCGCGCCACCGGCGATCGCCGGACCTACGTGCAGGCCCTGCTCACGTTCGCCGACAGCGGCAGCCTCAGCCCGGCGCCAGCGTTTGCCCGTCGCCGCCAGCTGTTTCATCGGATTCTCAGCGTGTCGAAGGAGAAAGTGATGTCCAGGCCTCGAATCGTGATCTCCGCTGTCGTGTTGGTCGCCGGCATGTTCGCCGCGAGCTGGTCCGCGAGCGCGCTGTTTCCAATCGTCAAGGCCAGTCCGGTGACGTTGCTCCCGCCGATGAGTCTCATCGGAGTCACGGACGCTTCGCTGGCGGCCCCCGTGTCGCTCTGGCGGAGGACCCGTTTCTGATGTCGTCGCCGGCCCCGAGTCGAGTCGCCCTACTCGAGCAGCAGACCGGCGCCGGCGGCACGCCGCGTCAGGTGACGCCGGAGAATCCCATCCCTCGCAGAACACGGGGCGGCAACCCCGCATGGCCGACACCGTTCGCCGGGCGACAGTTTCATGTGCTCGTGCAGACGCTCGTGACGATCGACCGCGGCGGCACGGTCATCGCCGTTGACCGCGGCGGCTGTCAGATCGTTGAACGTCCGGCGGTGGGCGATCAGAACGACGCGGTGTGCGGCGCGTTTTTCGACGCCAGCGCAAGCGCGATACGCCAATGGCGGTACGACCGGCCGGTGCAGGCGCCGCTGCAATTCACGGTCCTGTCGACGTTTATTCCTGGATCCGAGCCGACGGTCACGCAGGCCGGGTCAGATGTGCAGCGATACCTTCGCGAGACACCGGAGAGTCTTCGCGCGATTGAACGGCAGCCGCTTGCCGATGGATCCGGTGAGTTCCTTCGCCAACAACTGGCCGACGTGACAAACATGTTACGCGAGCTGGAACGGGCCTACCGCATCGAGTCCGAGCGCAACCAGCCAGGTAACCAGAACCTCGACAATTTGCGGCGCCAACTCGCCAGCACGAACGACATGATGGTGGTTTTGCGGAGACGACTCAGCGAGTCGCAGGATGCCAATTCGCAGGAACAATTGGCGCTTGCCCGGCGGCAGTTGGAGCAGTCCCAGGCCCAGATCCAGTCGCAGTTGCGGGAAACCGAACGCCAGCTCGCGCAGTCCGGCCGTCAGCCCGAGCCAACGGCGACCACCGAAGTGCGTCCCACGCCGACGACCCCATTCGACGGTTCGCAACAGCTCCGTGCACCTAGCGGCCGCGCACCGATTCGTGCCGGCGCCGCTGTGAGTGAGCTGCCTCAAGTCCTCAAACGCGTCAGCCCGCAATACTCCCCCGAGGCCATGCGGGAGCGTCTGCAGGGCACTGTGCGGGTGGAGGCGCTCATCGACGAGCAAGGACGCGTCGCTGACGCGCGCATTTTCAAATCGCTTCCATTGCTGGACGAATCGGCGCTGGCGGCGGCGAGGCAGTGGGAATTCACTCCGACGCTTCTCAACGGGCAGCCGGTGCCGGTGATCGTGATGCTGGACATGCACTTCACGCTGAAGTGAAGAGGTCGTGATATGCGACGAGTCACTCTACTGGCAAGCGGCCTGGCGCTGGCGATCACCGTCGTCAGCTCGGCGCAGCAGAACAGACCTGCCGGGCCGCCTCAAGGACGTCTAGTGCACGTAGGCGGACGTCCTCTCCACATTCGCTGTGTCGGGCCCGCAACCGGACGACCGACGGTCATCCTTGAAGCCGGGGCCGGGGACTACTCGAATCGCTGGACCGGCGTGCAGGACCTTCTCGCGCCGCGCGTTCGGTCTTGTGCGTACGACCGCGCCGGCTTCGGCTGGAGTGCCGGCACGGAACAGTCCATGCCTCAGGACAATGCCGACCTTCGCGCGCTGCTGACCGCGTCAGACGTCGCCGGCCCATACGTGCTCGTTGGCCACTCGATGGGCGCGCTTCTCGTTCGTCGTTACGCGAACCAGTATCCCGACGGCGT
This sequence comes from uncultured Acidimicrobiia bacterium, assembly GCA_963830025.1. Taxonomy (GTDB): domain Bacteria; phylum Actinomycetota; class Acidimicrobiia; order Acidimicrobiales; family Ilumatobacteraceae; genus CAWHLC01. The sequence goes on along the minus strand of CAWHLC010000009.1, from coordinate 529,620 downwards.
GGTGGGCATGGTGCTCGTCGGGCCGACGCACGAGAACACATACCTCTTCTCGCTCAGGGACAAGCAATGGAGGCGTATGCGGGAGCTGCCGATCGGCGCAGATTTCCAGGAGCTGTACCTCGCCCGGCAGGCGAACCCGGTGCCGCTGGGTGACCGTCCTCTGATCGTGGTGGTCGGGTTCTCGTGCAGATTCGGCTGTCTCGATGCCTGCTGACGTCGCGCGCGAGAAGGCCGCGGAGGACGAGATCAGACTCGAATCTCAAGGAACTCGAAGCTCGTTCTTGATGCGTTGAGTGGCCACCATATTCACGTCGACAACCCGAAGCTCGTGGCCAACGCGATTGAGGAAGTCATGTCTGCCGCGATGAAAGGGACGAAGCTCGCCGCGACTCGGTCAGGGCTTGCTGCTAGCGCAGGGCCTCCGTGAGCACGCGGCCTTCGGCCTTCGGCATCTGAACTCCGCTGATGCGCGCCAGCGTGGGTGCGACATCGGCGGGTGTTGCAGGACGGTTGTAGCGCCCGGGCTTCACGCCTGCTCCGAACAGCACCACCGGCACGCGCTGGTCGTAGTCGTACGGAGCGCCGTGCGAGCCGGCTTCTCCGACCGCTCGTCCGCCAAGCGGCCAGTGCGGCTTCGGCACGACAATCAGCTCGCCGCTGCGTCCCTCGTAGCCCGACAAGGCCGCGGCACGCACGATCGGATCCGACGACTTGTCGGACACCCTGTCCTTCCGAAGCACCCGGTCGATCCCTGGAATCGACGTGACGGCCTTTTCGATCGCCGGCATCAACGTCGGGTCTGCGATGACCCGCTCGAAGATGCCGTCGGCGAAGCGGATGAAATCGCTCCCTGCGACGACGTAGCGTGTGGTCGCCGGGGGCGGGCCGAATCGGGCGATCAGGATCTCCTCGATGCGCTCACGGACGTCCTCCGAGGCGACGCGTCCCGTGCCGCGAACGACCGGCACGTCGGACACGCCATGGTCAGCCGAGAGCGCAAGCACGTAACGCTCTCGGCCAACCTTGCTGTCCAGATGCCTGATGAGCGCGCCCAGCACGTCGTCCTGGCGCGCGACGGTGTCTTCGAGCTCGCGGCTGGCGGCGCCGAACGGGTGGCCAACGGCGTCACTGGCCGAGAAACCAACCCCCAGGAAATCAGTGGCGTCGCGCGATCCAAGCTGAAACGCGTCGACCAGCGCGGCGGCCATGCGGCCGAGATACGCGTCACCGAACGGGCTGGCGCGCCATAACGCCACGCCATCGTCCCGGCTTCCTGTCGTCCCCCGAATCTCGTGCGGGAACAATCCGGTCCACGGCTGGCGTGGGCGTTCGCCGACACCCGCGTCCGCATTGCGATATACACCGCTCGGATCGCGCAACGTCCAGACCTTGCCGAAATCGCCTTCGAACGAGTCGCGGTCCAGGAACGCCTTCACCGCCGGCACCGGCTCGGTCGCGTAGAAGCGCGACGTCATCCACGCTCCGACGCCGACGCCTTCCTCGAACCACGTGACGGCGTCGCCTCCGTGGCCGGCCAGGCCGATCGCGCTCCGTGACTTCAGCGACAGGCTCACGACACGTCCGCCGCGTCGTTGGGTGCGCAGCTCGTCGGCCAGCGATGGGACCATCGAGAACCGCGGGCTCTTTGCCAGCTTCGACGCTCTTCCGTACGTGACCGGCTGGGTCTTGTCGTCGTCGGTGCACTCGATGTTGCGGCGTGTCTCGCGGTCCCACCAGAGGTCGGACACCATGCCGTGCGTGCGCGGAAACGCTCCAGTGCCAATGGTGAAGTGCCCGGCGCACGTGTCGGTGTGCAGGTAGGGATAGGCGGCGTTGGTGAAGACCGCTCCTTCTGACAGCAAGGTCCTGAAGCCGTCGCGCCAGTGCGCGGCGAACGTCGTCAGATACTCAGCGCGAAATTGATCGAGGACGACGATGACGACGAGACGAACCGGCTGCTGGGCACCCGGCGCAGCGGCGAGGAGAGACACCGCCAGCAGGGCGGCGAGCAGTCGAAACATGCGGGCGATATTAGCAGTCTTCTTCGTGCCCTTCGATCTCTTCGTGCCTTCGTGTCTACGGTTTGATGATTACGATATTGCCGCTGAACGTTTGTGCGGTCAGCGCGGCCCCGGCGTTGCCGTATTTTCCCTTCAGCACACGCCGCACGGGTCGAGCGCCGTCCGGAGGCACCTGCAGCAGCGTGAGTTCGAAGTCGGACCGCAGATCTCCACGATGGGTCGTGGCGTCGAGATCGAACCCCGGCGTGCCGCTTGGCACCACGCGAATATTGCCGCCGTGGGTCTGGAGCTTGTAGCGGCCGGTTCGCAGCAGGCGCCCGATGTACTCCAGGTTCCCGGCCATCGACTGCAGAAGCGCCCGTTCGGCGTCAATGTTCTGGAGCGACATGTTGCCCGAGACGGTATGCAGGTCGAGCCGTCGCCCCCGCAGTTCCTGCATCACCACGTCGCCGCTCAGCGTGTTGACCTCGAAGGTGTCTCCAGACACGTTCTGCAGCCGCAGATTGCCCGCGCCCGAGCGCAGGACGACGTTCACATTCGGGGGCAGGATGACCGCGTAATCCACCACCGCGACCAGCCGATTCGCCGGGATCGCCCGCCCGGCGATCACACGCGGTTGCAGTGTCAGTACCTCGACGTTGCCCCCGCGCTCCGCGACGTCGATCCGAATGGCATCGAGCACGATTTGCGCCCGTGGTCCTGCGTTGCGCACGCGCTTCACGGCGTCGATGCGCACGTCGCGGCCGCCGCCGCCGGTAATCGTTACATCGCCGCCGGTCATGTTTCTCAGCTCGAACGTTGCGCCAGGCACCAGTGGCACCGTGCGTGAAAACGTCTCTCTCGCTTCGGCGGTTGCCTCGCCTCCGCGCCGTTGCGCGCGTCGCTCGACGGGTTGTCGCTGAAACTGGCTCCGGTCGCGAAGTTGTCTGGCGCGTTCCTGCTCCGGCGACTGCGCGGCCGCTGCGGACGCGCACGTCACGCAGGTCAGCACAATCGCAAGGGTTCGGTTCCTGGTACTCATCAATTGATCTCCGACAGGATGCGGGCCGCCCCGTCCTGATTTCCCGTTCTCATCTCGTTGATCAGCGCGAGCGTCTCCTGCAGCAGCGCCACCTTGCGGCGCAATGCGGCAAAGAGGCTCTCCTGCGCCGACTCGCTTTGTGGCTCCGCCTCGAGTGCGGCGCGGCTTTCGCTGATCGCGTCGTCGATCACCGTCAGGCCGGCGTTGAGCACGCCAGCAGTCTCCTGATCGAGCACGTCGCGGTCGGCGCTCGTCACCTGCTCGAGCTGCGCAATCGCAACCGTGAAGTCTTCTTCCGCGCCCACTCCCGCCGAATCAGGCGCGGCGACGGTCAGCGAGGCGCTGCGTGGCGGGGTCGCCGGACCAAGGAGCGTTCCCACGCGCCAGAGGCTGGCGGCGATGAGCGCCGTCATCGCGACTGCTGCCAGTGGACGCCAGCCGAACCACCCGGCCCGAAACCATCCCTCCCGCGGTTGGGCGGCTGTTGCCGCCGCGATCTGATGCCACAGGCGAGATGGGGGAACCAGCGGCTCGAGCGAGCCCGCGGCCGACCGGATGACCCTCAGATCTTCCGCCAGGGCGTGGCACGTCGCGCAGTCCCGCACGTGGGCCTCGATGGCGGCGCGATCAACGCTGTTCATCGAGTCGTCTATGTAAACGCTCAGCAGCGGTTGGCAGATGGTGCAGTTCATATGTGGCCAGCCTGTGCGCTTGCTTCGCGGCGCCATTCGCCCGCCTCGGTGCCGGCAGAGAGGATGCCCCGCAGCTTCACCCGCGCCTTGTGGACCTGCGACTTCGACGTGCCTTCGGAGATGCCCAGCATCGACGCGATCTCCTGGTGCTGGAATCCCTCGACGTCATGGAGCACGAACGCCGTGCGGCATCCCTCGGGCAGCTTGGCGATCGCCCGCTCGAGGTCGAGACGGTGAATCGTCGATGCGACCAGCGGTGCAGCGGCGACCGGCTCAACCATTCCCTCGTCCTCGATCGAGTCCGTCGTTCGGGCCATCTTGTTCTGTCGTCCGCGGAGATAGTCCAGGCAGTGGTTCACGGCCATTCGATACAACCACGTGCCCAGGCTTGAATCCCCCCGAAAGCCGCCCACCTTGCGATACGCGTTCAGGAACACTTCCTGGAGCAGGTCCTCCGCCGTTTCGGCGGAGGCCACCATTCGCACGATCAGCGTGTACAGCCGCCCCGCATGAGCGCGGTACAGCTGCTCGAACGCGTCCTGATCGCCTCGCCCGCATCGCTGTGCCAGCTCCAGATCGGCCGCGGGCGACGTCGGGGTGGCGGCGCCTCTCAGCTTCTGTAGGGTTAGACGACGAGCGGGGGAACCGGAGTTGCCGGCCGTGAATGGGTGTTTTTCCGCGCGTTTGGAGCGCCCCGGCCAACGGATGTCTTCAAAGTGGCGGATACGGGCCGCCCCGACTTCCACGCCCTCGGCGCGGAGCAGGTCACGCTTGAAGTGCAGAAATGTGCTTGTCCGCCGTAGCCCGCGGGGCGAAGGCGGGCCATATCCGCCAAGTCCACCGCCGGCCGCGATAACACGGTGGCAGGGGACACGCGGGTCCCGGCAGCCGCGCATGACCGTGCCGACCGCCCGGGCCGCTCGCGGCGCGCCGGCGAGTTCCGCAACGTCTCCGTAGGTCGCTACGCGGCCGACCGGAATCCTGCGCACGACCGACAGGACGCGCGCTCTGAAGTCAGACCCCATGGTTCATGCTCAGGGCCGACCTGAAGGTCGGACCCTACGTTTCCTTACCGGAAGATTCAGCGCCCGACGGTGAACCGGACCCGGAAGCTGAATCCGCCGAGGTTTGTCTCGCCGAACGCCTCGGACGCGCTGCTCGTTGCACTCCCAAGCGCGTCGGGCACTGTCGTCCATTGCCCCTCACCGCCGATGGCGAACAGCCGGCTCAGCCTGATTTCCAAACCACCGAGGGCGTGGTACCCGGTGAAGGTCTCTTTGACGTCGTCGCTGGTGTCGGCGAAATCCGATGTCTCCGAATACCGGTGCCACCCGATGCCCGCGCCGACATACGGAATGATGTTGCCTGTTCGTCCTCTCGGCTGAAACCGATACCCGCCCGTCACTTCGACAGGCGTGATGCCGACCTTCAAGTCGATGCCGAGCGGAAAGACCTCGCCCTCGTCCACGAAGACGCGCTCTCCTGATTTCTCAAACCGCGACACCCGCACGTTAACGAAGTAGCGCCGCGGGAATACCACTTCGACGCCTCCGCCGAAGAACACGCCGGTGGAGGAGCCGAGCACCGCGTCGAACGTGTCACTGGCAGAAAAGAGCGTCGCACCGAGGTCGCCGAAGCCGCGGATGCTCGTCCGCTGTGGCGCCGGCGCGGGACGCGGGGCCGGCCGCTGCTGGGCGAATGCGACCTCTGCGTGAGAGATGGCGCAGACCATACCGCCGCGAACACGATCCAGCGAGCCGTGAGTCGGCCGCTCATCGGAAAATCCCCAACCCGCGAAGAGCATTTCGCGCGATTGATCAGGCCATAGCCGGTACTCATTGTCGCGGCCGGATGCGCCGATGTCCGTGGCAGACCGCTTCATCGCCGCTTCAATCGCGGCGGGCTGGTGATTCCCTGCTGATAGAGGAGCGCGGCGAGGGCGGAGACGTGCGCGGTCGCCATCGAGGTCCCTTCGTAATAGATGTATTCGAAGACGTCGAAGCGCGGCGCGCGGAACCCCACCGCACCGTTGAAAAATGTGTCGGTGAAGCTGAAGTCGTAGGTCTGTTGCAGGATCATCGCCGGCGTGCCACCGCGCACCGAGTCACCTCCTGGCGCGGCGATCTCGACGAATGCTCCGGTGCCCGAATACGCCGCCCGCTGCCGGTCGCGTCCGACGGCGGCGACGGCGACCATGCCGTTGATGCCCGGCGCGATTTCCGCGAAGCGTCGGCGTCGGGTTGCCCTCGAGGAACTCGTTGCTGGCAGCGACGGCCACGAAGGCCCCTCTCGATACCGCATAGATCACGGCATCCTGAACAGCCGGCGCGGGCGGTCCGTCGCGGCCGATGCTCATGTTGATGACCTTGGCGCCGTTATCCGCCGCATAGCGAATCCCTCGTGCCACGGTGTCGTCGGTGCCAATGACCGGGCTGAGGAAGTAGGCGTCCCAGAAACCGTCGATGACCTTCACGGGCATCAGCCGCACGTTGAACGCCATGCCTGCCACGCCAATCGAATTGTTGGTCACCTGGGCGATCGTGCCGGCGATATGCGTGCCGTGTCCGTCGAGATCAACAGGCTGCGTGTCGTCCCAGATGAAATCTCGCGGGGCCACGAAGCGATCGGCGGTGCCCAGTTCCGGTGCGGCGGCGAACGGCAGGCGCACCGTCCCGAGCGCAGGGTAGACGACCCCGTCAATCGATTGCGGAGCGTTCTGGACGAAATCGAACGACGTGTTGAGATAGGCGAGCCCGCTGTCGAGCACGGCCACCACCACGGATGACGACGCGCCGCGGTTGATGTCCCACCCACGCTCCATGTCCACGGCCGGGAAGTTCCATTGCAGCGGGTAGAGCGGATCGTTGGGCTTGAACAGCGGCCGAACGCGGTAGCGTGCCTGCGCGTACTCCACATCCGGCTGCGCCGCCAGCCGCTGCGCCACGGCCTCGGGGTCCGCACCGTTGTCGAGCGCCACGAGATCGAACGACGCGTAGGGTAAGTCAGGCGTGGCGCGTCCCTGCACCAGTGCCCGGATCGCGGCCTCGGCGGCGGGAGACGTACCGGGCCGGAACTTGACGATGACGCTGTCTGGCAGATAGCGCGCGTTCGGGCTGACGCGGCGTGTATAGGAATCCGTGCCCTTTCGAACGGCGCGTGTCGGACCACTGACGCGAAGTCCACGATCGATGGCTTGCCCGGTTGCGGACGACGCGACGCGACGGCCCCCTGGGAGCAGGTCCTGTGCGACAAGAGTCGCCAGGCACAAAACCGCGCCGATGAGCGCAGCCACATTGGCCCGCACCCGTGGAGAGATGTTCATGAAGACCTCGTGAGAGAGAGACCGTCAGGCAGGCGACGCTATTGTAGCGTGCTAGATGTGCGTCAGCGGGTCGATTCCGTAGTCGGCTGGATCAAGCGGAGCCTCGATCGAGTCGGCCACGCCCTTGTGTGCTTCCCACAGATTGAGCTCGTATTGCCGCGTGAGCGGCGTGCGATCGGCGGCCAGCAGCACCCTGACGCGCGGCCGGTAAGGATCAGGTGCGTGCGGCCTTGACCACCACCGCGATCTCCCCGGTGTCGAGACGGACGAGATTGCCGGCCGGATAGATCCCGACGAGCTGCACGAACCGGCGGACGAGATTCTGATCGAACTGCTTGCCGTCGTTGCGCTGCAGCACGGCGAGGATGCGATCGGTGGGGAACGCCTGCTGGTAGACGCGCTGTGAGCGCATCGCGTCGTAGACGTCCGAAATGCCGCACATCATCGTGGCGACGTTGAGCTGCGGCCTCGAGACTCCGCGCGGATAGCCCGTGCCGTCAGCACGCAGATGGTGCTCGAAGGCCACGATCGGGGCGAGCGGTGGCACCTCCGGCGTCTTCTTCAGGATCTCGGCGCCGTCCACCGTGTGGCGCTTCAGGATTTCGAACTCCGAGTCGGTCAGTTGGCCGGGCTTGTTCAGGATCTCGGCAGGCGTCTTGACCTTGCCGATATCGTGCATCAACGCGGCGAGCCCGAGCTGGCGCAGCGCGCGTGCCGTCGATCCCGAGCCCGCGCGCCTGTCCCATCGTCAGAATCGAGACGTTTACCATGTGCGTGAACGTGTAGTTGTCGTAATTCTTCAGCGCCGTCAGCGCGAGCAGCGCCGTTCGATTCTGCGCCACGGCCTGGGCCAGTGAATCCACCATGCCGTTGGCGGCGTCGGCGTCGGGCTTGCCCTCGACGGTCGCGCTGTCCCAGAGGCGTTCGGCGATGCCGACGGAGTCCTCGTACAGCTGCTTGAACGTCGCGACATGTCGCCGATGGACGATCCGACCTTCTGATCGACCTGCAGCTTGCCGACCCTGATGTGCGGCAGTTGGGCGTGTTGGGCGCGGCCGTCTGGCCGCGATCGGCCCTGGCGACGGCCTGCACCAGTTCCGTGATCTCGTCGGGCTCGACGCCGCTCTCGATGACGATGCGCTCGATGCCCGCCTGCTGCAGCCGGCGCATCAGTTCGCCCATCGTCTCGGCCGCGCGCGGGATCGGCCAGTCGCCGATCACCAGGTCCGCTTCGACGATGCCGATGGTGAGGGTGGGGGAGTCGGCGAGCGCGCTGCTGACCGATCTCCACGAGCGCCGCGGCGTTGCGCTTGACGATCGGATGATCCGCGGCGTACAGCTGCGCCCCGCGCAGTGCGGCAGCCAGACGGCGGGCGATTTCCTCGGCGAGCTTGCCGCGGTTGGCGGCGTTCATGCGCGCTCCCGCTCGCGCCTGGCCATGGCCGCATCTTTGCGAGCGCAATCCTGCGGACGCCGCGGCCGCCCGTACGCGCCGCTTCTTCGAGCACCGCGGCTGTTGCTGGCGAACCGATTCGCATCAGTGCGGTAGCCGCGGCGTCGCGAATGGCCGCCGTCCCGCTTCGGCGCCCACCAGATGCCGCGATACAGCGCCGTCCGCAGGCTCGCGGTCGACCTTCCATGCGCGCCGAGCGCGCCGAGCGCTTCGATGACGTGCAGATGCGTTGCGGCATTCGCCCCGCTCGGCGGTGTGCTGGTCCAGGAGGTGGCAGAGCAGAGGGGCGGCCTTGTTGTCGCGCAACGAGACCAGCTGCTGCACGATCGTGTCGCGCGCGCCTGTGGCCAATCCACGTTGAGCACGACATAGGCTGCGTCCGTCCCGATCTGGAGCGATCGCCCGCACGGCATCGCGCTGCACCTGCTGGTCGGTGTCGCCGAGCATGACTCCAGCTCCGGCAACGCGTCGTTGCCACCGAACACGCGCAGCAGATCGATCGCCGTGCGGCGAACGGCAGGGTTTGTCGCGTTCTTCAGTTGCTCGACCGAACTGCGGCCCACGGCGCCGAAGTCGAGCAGAATCTGGGTCAGCGCCCGGATCGCGTGGCTGTTCTCCTCGACGGCCAGCGCTTCGGCGAGTGGCCCCACCGCCGCCGCCCCGAACTGCTGACAGATGCCCGTGACCGCCGCCGCGACGCCTCGTCGTTGGCCTGGTCGCAGCTGTGCGACGACGTGGCGAATCAACGGTCCCGACGCCAGCTTGTCAGAAACCGCCGCCGCCGCCAGCGCCAGGCGAGGGCGGCCGTGGGGCTGTTGCTCGTGCAGGATCGCGGACGCCAGGCTCGCTGCCTCCGTGAGCTCACCGAGCCGGCGCCCGCCGTTCGGCGTCTGTCGCGAGCAAGGGTGGCGATCTGTTCCCACTGCGCCGGCTCCTCTTCAATCCGCAGAAGGTCGAGCGTCGAGCTCGTAATCGAGTCTCACGGACGGCGGTCGTCGTCCGATTGTTGCGAGCCATTGCTCGACGCGCTCAGGCGGGTCATCGGATACCCGCTCGATCTCGACACCGCGTGTTTTGGCGGCCGACAGCTCACGTGCGTATTCGTCGGACACGAATTTCTTGTCCGAGTAGCGACGTCAGCATCTGGGCAGCCGTTTGCCACAGGCTGTCGAACGTCGCTTCCTTGCCGAGGTCTGTGCCGCGCGCTTTCTCCTCGGCGAGGCCGAGCAGCTGTTCCTTCCGCTCCGACTCCGGCACGAGCACTTCGAACGCGTGCGCGAGGCGCTCGGTCGCGCCCCGATCGGTGGCCACGGAGTTGGCGACGAACGACGCGATCGTGTCGTCGTTCATGCGCCCGATGACGGACGACGCGATCGCGGCATCTTCGGGGCTGTCGCCCTGGCGGGCCGCCAGCACGCCGAGTAGCGTCTCAGGCGTGAGCTTCGACATCGAAGCGGCCATCGTCTGCAGCGCCTGCTCGGTGTCCGCGCCGAGTCTCGCGACCGCCTCCAGGGTCATGCGGAGCAACTGCAGCACCGCGACAGCCGTGGCGCCCATTCCGGCGCCGGAGCCGCCGGCGATCGCCTGCAGCCGCTCGAGCAGCTTGTTGAACTTCTCCGGATCGGAGACCGTTGTGACCAGCGACGCGAGAGCGGCATCGTCCATCGTCGGCGGATTCGCCCTGCAGGCAGCAGGCGATGATCCGGTCCCACGCCGCTTCTTCGCCGCCGGCGCGTTCGCGCAGCACTTCGGCGTAGTCGATCTCGCGGATGTCCAGGTGCTGGCGTCCCGACTGCCGTCCAGGCCCTGGCGACACCGCCGTCCTGAATGAGCTCTTCCGTCGTGCGGGACGAGGATGAGCAGCAGGGCATGCCAGTCCGCCGAATCCGGCGTCGCGCATGATACGCAGCTCGCCGACCAGGTGATCGTGAAGCAGCGCGGCGAGGTCGACGATGGACGCGTCAGGCCGGGCGGGCGCCCGTCCATCGACAACCAGCGTGTTCGGGTGGACGCCGAGCGTGACGTCGCCGCCGGCGGTCAGGCGCTTGCCGGCAGACGTCACCCTGGAGAGGGCGCTCGGCGATGGCAGGGTGGGTCCCCGGATACATCGAGACCGACCGTGCCGCCGATTTGCAGGCGCGTGCAAATTCCGCAAGCGCGGTGCTCAGGTCGACGGGCATCGGCTCGACCGGCGAGGTGACTGGCATTTCCTGTGCGGCTACGTTCGTTAGGTGCGCAAAATGGCGCAGTCGCCCCTTCAGGACCGCCTGCCGGAGACGTTGCGCCTCTCCATTTATCGTGCTCTTTCAGGGCAAATCTGCAGCGCACATATACTTGGCGGCGTCCTCCAGGCGAATTCCCCCCGACTCTTGACCGGCCGCTCCGTTGTCGCGGCCGGAGGCGTGCGGTCGAGGCTGGTTGCCGGGGGACCTCTTCCAGTTGGATTCGGTCCAGTAGAAATGCGATTTGCCGATGTCATCGCCCGTAAGCGCGACGGGCTGGCGCTGACGCGCGCCGAGATCGATCTGTTCGTCCGCGGAGTCGTGGACGGAAGCCGTCCCCGATTACCAGGCGTCGGCGCTGCTGATGGCCATCGTCCTGCGCGGTATGGACGAGGTCGAGACCGTCGCGCTGACCGAAGCCATGGTGGCCTCCGGCGATCGCGTGGACCTGTCGGACATCCCCGGGCCGAAAGTGGGGAAGCACAGCACCGGCGGCGTGGGCGACAAGCTGTCGATCGTCGTTGCGCCGATCGTGGCGGCGTGCGGCGTGCCGGTGCCGAAGATGTCCGGGCGCGGCCTCGGGCACACCGGCGGCACGGTCGACAAGCTCGAGTCGATTCCCGGCTTCCGCACGAGCGTCAGCATCGACGAGTTCAAGCAGATGGTTCGCGACGTCGGCACGGCCATCATCGGCCAGTCGCCGTCGCTCGCGCCCGCCGACAAGAAGATCTACGCGCTGCGTGACGTGACCGCGACCGTCGAGAGCGTCCCGCTCATCTCCGCGTCGATCATGAGCAAGAAGCTGGCGGAAGGCTCCACGGCGCTGGTGCTCGACGTGAAGTGCGGCGACGGCGCGTTCATGAAGTCCGAGCCCGACGCGCGGGCGCTGGCGCGGGCGCTGGTGGACATCGGCAGCGCGGGCCGGGCTTCGCACCGAAGCGCTCATCACGCGGATGGACGCGCCGCTCGGGGCCGCCGTGGGCAACGCGCTCGAGATCGTCGAGTGCATCGAGGTGTTGAAGGGTCGCGGTCCCGCGGACATCGTGGAGCTTGCGACGACGATTGCGACGCGGATGGTGATGATGTCGGGCCTCTACGACGAGGCGTCCGCCGGCACGAAGGTCCGCCAGGCGCTGGATTCTCGGGCGCGGCGCTCGACACGCTGCGCGCGATGATCGCGCGACAGGGCGGCGACGCCGCCGTGGTGGACGACTATCGCCGGCTGCCCGGCGCGGCGCACCGCCTGCCCGTCACGGCCTCGCGCTCGGGCTACGTCACGGCGCTGGCGCTGAGGGCGTGGGCCGCGCGTCGATCGCCCTCGGCGCCGGGCGGGAGCGCGCTGGCGATCCGATCGACCATGGCGCCGGCGTTCTCGTCGCGGTGAGAGTCGGCGATCCGGTCGCTGCGGGCGACCCGATTCTGGACCTCCTCTACAACGCCGGTCTCGCGCGGATGGTGCGCGCGTGCTGGCCGAACAGGCGATCACGATCGGCGACGCGCCGCCGGCGGCACGGCCACTCGTGATCGCGTCGTGATCGATCAGGAATCAGGGCCCGGGGATCAGGGCCCAGCGAGGGCTCAGTGACGGATCAGGGATCAGGAGTCTGCGGGTTCACTGCAGGCTCGTCGCCATCGGCGCCGTCATCGCGCTTGGCGCGGCGTCGTGGCTGCTGGGCGCCACGGTCGGCCCGCGGGGTCAGGCGGCCGCCGGCGCGTTGTGCTTCATCGCCATCGTCGCCGCGTGCTCACCCGACCTGCGGCGCGTGAACTGGCGGACGGTCCTCTGGGGCATCGGGCTGCAGCTCGGGTTCGCGCTGCTGATCCTGCGCTTCGACGATTGGCGACACGCGGCCCGGCTACGAGTTCTTCGCCGCCGTGGCGCGCGGCGTCGGCCGCTTCCTCGAGTTCACCAACGCCGGATCGACGTTCGTCTTCGGCGTGCTGGCCGAACCAGACGAAGATGGCGTGAGGTGTTCGGCCCGGGCAACGGCTTCGTCTTCGCCTTCACCGCGCTCCCGACGATCATCTTCATCTCGTCGTTCTTCACCGTCCTCTATTACTTCGGCATCCTGCAGTTCGTCGTCCGGCATCATGGCGCGCGCGATGATGTACCTGATGCGGACGAGCGGCGCCGAAACGCTGTCGGCGGCGGCGAACGTCTTCATGGGGCAGACCGAGGCGCCGATCATCGTCAAGCCGTTCGTGCCGCGCATGACGCAGTCCGAGCTGCTGGCGATGATGGTCGGCGGCATGGCGACGATTTCCGGCGGCGTGATGGCCGTCTACATCGCGCTCGGCGCGGACGCGATCGCGATTCTGACGACGAGTGTGATGGCGGCGCCGTGCGGGCTGTACCTGTCGAAGCTGCTGCTGCCCGAATTCGAGCAGCCCGAGACGAGCGGCAAGGCGACGGTGAACGTCGAGAAGCTGCATGTCAACGTGATCGACGCGGCGGCGAGCGGCGCGTCCGACGGCATGATGCTGGCGCTCAACGTCGCGGCGATGCTGATCGCGTTTCTGGCGTTCATCGCGCTGTTCGATTTCCTGCTCGGCTCGGTCTGGGAGGGGCTGACGCTGGCGCGTGTCTTTGCCGTGGTGTTCGCGCCGGTCGCGTTCCTGATGGGCGTGCCCGCCGGCGGACATCGGGCCGATGGCCGACCTGCTCGGCACCAAGCTCGTGGCCAACGAGTTCGTCGCCTTCGTGAAGCTGACCGGCGAGTACAAGGGCGTCCTCAGCGAGCGCTCGTATGTGCTGGCGACCTTCGCGCTGACCGGCTTCGCCAACATCGCGTCGATCGGCATCCAGCTCGGCGGCATCGGCGGGATGGCGCCGAACCGCCGCGGCGATCTGGCGCGGCTCGGCGGACGGGCGCTGCTCGCCGGATTCCTCGCCACCCTGATCAACGCCTGCGTCGCCTCGATGCTGATGTGATGGCAGCCTGGCCCTGACATTTTCGCGCACGTGGAGGAGGCCGCCGCGTCACATCCGCGCTCGCTGCGGCGCGCTGCCCGAGACGGCCATCGTCCTCGGGTCCGGGCTCGGCGATTTCGCCGATCGGCTCGACGGACGCCGCGTCGACTGCCGTACGCGGACCTGCCGCACTGGCCGGCGGCGACACGTCGTCGGCCATAGCGGGCGGCTGGTGGTCGGCACCATCGGCGGCAAGCGCGGTGGCCGCGCTGGCGGGCCGCGCGCATTTCTACGAGGGGCACGACCTCGGCGACGTCGTGTTTGCGATGCGTGTCATGGCACGGCTCGGCGTGAAGCAGGTGATCCTGACCAACGCCGCCGGCGGCATCAACACCGGCTTCGCGCAGGGCGCGCTGATGATCATCGACGATCACATCAACCTGCTCGGCACGAATCCGCTCGTCGGGCCGAACGACGATCGGTTCGGCCCGCGGTTTCCCGGACATGACCGAGGTGTATTCGTCGCGGTTGCGGAGGCTCGCCGACGCAGCGGCCGCGGCCGCAGCAGGCGTGCCGGTGACGCACGGCGTCTACGTGGCGACGCACGGCCCGAGCTACGAAACGCCGGCGGAGATCCGGTTCTTCCGGACGATTGGCGCCGACGCGGTCGGCATGTCCACCGTGCCCGAGGCGATTGCGGCGCGGCACATGGGCCTCGAGGTGCTCGGCATCTCGTGCATCACCAACATGGCCGCCGGTGTGTTGCCCGGCGTCCTGAACCATGAGGAGGTGATGGAGACCGCGCGCCGCGTGCGCGGGGCGTTCATCGCGCTGCTGGAGGCGATCCTTGCGCGGCTCTGATGCGCGTGCGCTCGTCGCCGCCGCGCGCCGCGCCCGTCGTCATGCCCGCGCGGCGTTTTCCGGATTCAAGGTCGGGCGCCGCGCTCGAGACCGCGGACGGCGCGTCATCACCGGCTGCAACATCGAGAACGCCACCTACGGACTGACCGTCTGCGCCGAACGCGTGGCGATGTTCAAGGCGCTGTCGGAGGGGCACCGCCGGTTCAGGCGGATCGCGATCGTGGCCGACACGCAGGAGCCGACGCCGCCCTGCGGCGCGTGTCGTCAGATTCTGTGGGAGTTCGGCGGCGATCTCGAAGTGATTCTCGCCAACCTCCGGCGCGAGACAGCGCCGTCACGCATTGAGCGACCTTCTGCCGCTGCCGTTCGACGCCCGACTGCTGAAATAGCCAGCGGAATTCCGCAGTGCGTGTGCTAGCCTCTGCGTGCCAGCTTCTGCCTCGGATCGAGCACTCATGCCCGTCCGCGCGATCAGCAGTGTCCTTATCGTTCTCTCTGCCGCGTTCCTGAGTGCGCAATCAGGCCGCGCCCCGGCCCAGCAGGACGTCCCGACATTTCGCGAAGGCGTCACCCAGATCGAGGTGGACGTCATCGTCACCGACCGCCAGGGCAATCCGGTCCGCGATCTCACCAAAGACGACTTCGAAATCGTGGAAGACGGCCGGGCGCAGACCGTGAGGACCTTCTCGCTCGTCGACCTTCCCGTTCCTCCCCGGGTGCCCGATCTCCGGCCAGGCGGTGCCGATATCGTCCCTGACACCGCGACAAACGACATGCCCGAAGGACGCACGTACGTCCTGTTGCTGGACTCGCCATCGACGATGGGTTCGCCGTTGGGTTCCACGCTCGTACTGAGATTGAAGCAGCTCGCTCGTCAGTTCCTGCAGGATGCGGTGCGTCCCGGCGACGACGTCGCAGTTATTCATGTGCAGGGCAGCCCGACCGACGGACAGGGTTTTACGACCAATTCCGCGCTGGTCGATCGCTCGATCGAGCGCTACGGCCGTGGACTCGCCGGTGGTGACGTGTCCTTCACGCCACAGGAGGCAGTGACCCGCACGCTCGCCACCTACCGCGCGATTCAGGACCTCGCTGAGCGTCTCGGTGCGCTCGGCGGCCGGCGGAAGACGATTCTCTGGATGGGCGGCCAGATCGATGTCTTCCCTGAGCGATTCATGGAGCTGTCCAGAGAACCGGGGGACCGGATCGACCCTCGTGCCGCCGCAGCCGGCGTAATGCATGCCGCGCTTCGCGATGCGCTGCAGGCGGCGGCGCGGAACAACGTCGCCGTGTATCCGGTCGATCCCGCCGGGTTGACGACCTCGTTGGGGCGGGATGAGGTCATTCGCCAGTCCAGCTTGCGCCTCGTTGCGGAAGACACTGGCGGTATCGCAACGGTGAACACGAACAACTTTGCGGATGCCTATACGGCAATTGTCAGGGACGCCAGCACCTATTATCTGCTCGGCTATTCGCCTGACCGGGACCATCCGAGAGACGGCTCGTTCCACGCGATTTCCGTGCGTGTCAGGCGGCCCGATGTCACCGTACAGCGCGCGCCGTGGCTACTACGCGACGGCAACCAGTGCGCCGGCGTCAACGCCGCTGCCGGCACCGCCCGAAGGGGTGTCGATTGCTGCGCGCGATGCGCTTCGCCGCCCCCTCGCAACCCGGGGACTCGGCGTCGACCTCACCACCACGGCGTTCAAGGGCAGTGGAAGCAACAGCTCCGTTGTCATCACCGCGCACGTGCGTGGACAGACCCTGGACTTCAACGCGGGCCAGCGCCTGGCGGTCTCCTATCAGGTGTTCGACGTCGACGGAAAGGTGGCCACAGGTTTCTATAAGGTATTCGGGTTCAATCTGAAGCCGGACAGCCTCGGGCGCGCGACGGGGAAGGGCCTCCAGTTCGTCGAGCGGATCACGCTGAAGCCGGGAAGGTACGAGCTCCGGCTCGTGGCCGAACAACCGGACGGTCCGATTGGATCCGTCGTCGCTCATATCGATGCCGAAAAGTTCGACAGCGAGCTGGCGATGAGTGGAGTCGCCCTTGCGCCGCGCCGGTCGAGCGAAGTTCTGCTCGTCAATGACAGGCCACTGCGTGCCGGGCTGTCCTCCGATCCGACAGCACTGCGCGTCTTCCGCGCTGCCGACGGCCTGAGCGCGTATGGCGAGGTGTACACCGGCATCAGGGACGGGTACCTCGTGTCCCGGCTCACGTCATCCCGTGTCGCTTCCGTCACGGCCACCATCACCAATGCGGCGGGCGGATTCGTCGCGCGGGCTCAAGGTGAGCGCCTCATGTCAGAACCCGACGGCGGGAACGCGCGCGAAGGATTCCGAACGGATTTCGATCTCGCGCGGGTGGCTCCCGGATCCTACGTGCTGACCTTCGAAGCCCGGTCGTCGCAGACGGGCACCAGGACGGTCAGACGCCAGATCCCGTTTACCGTCGAATAGTCCACCGCGATACGTTCCACAAAGGCTGTTTTGACGGAACCAGAGTGTCGGGTCGCGTGGCGCGTTTGTACCAACCGAATCGCGGCTGATGCGTCGCGTGACGCGCTTGAATGGATGAATTCGTCCACGCTACCGCGTGGTGCGCCTGTAAGAAATCGGTGCAAACCTGTCGCGTGACGCCCTTGTATAGACCGAATCGCGGCTGGCGCGTCACGTGACGCGCTGGAATGAATCGAATCCGTGCCAACACGGCGCGTGTCACATTTTTCCAAACAGATTCTGTGCAAACACGCCGCGTGTCGCGTCGTTACAGATGAAATCGCGGGTGTACAGACGAAGTCGCGCTGCGATGAACGAGGATGTGGCTACCGGCCCGCAGCCGCCTCGTCAGCGCGGGCGCCGGCGAGCATGCCGCGCAGGCTGTAGTTCCCCTCGTGACAGGCGTATCGAGCAGCTCACCCTGGGAGCGCTTCCAGTTGATCCTCGCGGTCCAGGGCCTGTCCACATCGTGGGGTTGTCCACGGTGAACGTGTACTCGAGCGTGTCGTCCGCCGTGCGGCGGAAACGCTCGACCAGACGCAGCTTCTCGTCCGACAGCACGGAATAGCCGCCCATCGGATTCCCGTTCGGATGGAAGTTCGTCGTCTCGACCACGAGCGTGTCTCCCTCCCAGCGGCCGCGCGAGTCCCCGAGGTACTGCTGCATCGAGGAGGGCATGATGCGGAGCGGCCGTGAGCGGGATGACGCGCGCGTCGTGGATCTTTTCCATCTGAATCGCGACGTAGTCGGGTGACTGCACGATCCGGTAAACGGCCATGTACGCCGCAAACAGGTCGGGGAAGCCGTAATGGATGCAGCGATCCTGGAGTGACATCTCCTGGACTTCGCGCCCACCCGTCCAAACTCGCGAACCCGCCGCGCGGCGTCTGGCCCGCTTCGGTGTCGTGAGCGGCGGCAGACGGCCGTCGGCCGGATCGTAATTAAAGACGTCCGGTGTTCGAAGTACCGGTCGGGCAGCCAGTTCTGGCTATAGCTGCCCGTGGAGCCGAGTCCGCGCGGCCGGGCGTCGGCCAGCAGGGTGGTGTAAAGCGCGTCGCCGAACGTCGCCTCCGCGTCAGGCCCGAACAGCGTTTTCGCCCGGCGTTCCAGCGTCGCGAGTTCCTCATCCGAGAGCCGCGGCTTGCCGGCAAACTGCTTCGGCCGTTCGAGCGGCGTGGCGCTGTTGTTTTCCCATACGCCTTCGAGGTCGGGACGGCCGTCCGACAGTCGTGGCATGACCCAGGCCGTGTTCCGTGTATTCCGCGCCGGAGCCACTTCTGTTCGTCAGCGCCGGCTGGCGCCAGCCATGTCAGGGCGAGGACGATCGCGATGCGTCGAGCTGAACGTCGCATAGAGCCCCCCGGAAGTTGAACGGATTATAGGGCTGATATCATCGGCTTCGAGTGCTGCCCACAATCGAATGGAAAGACGACGCGGTCGTGATGATCGACCAGCGCAAGCTGCCGTCGCCGAGGTCTACGTCACCTGCAGACGGCGAACGACGTGGCCAAGGCGATCAAGACGATGGTCATTCGCGGCGCGCCGGCGATCGGCGTGGCGGCGGCGATGGGCATCGCGCTCGGGATGCGGCGCAGCAAGGCGACCGGCACGAAGCAGTTCACGACCGAGTTCCAGAAGCTCTGCGACCTGATGGCCGCGACGCGGCCGACCGCCGTCAATCTGTTCTGGGCGATCGAGCGGATGAAGCGAACGTTTGCCGAGGCCGCGCACAGCGGCTCCTCGGTCGACGAGCTGAAGGATCGGCTCGCAGGCGGAGTGCGCTGAAAATTCACGATGAAGACGTCCAGAGCTGCCGCGACATGGGCGCGTTCGGCGCCGAGCTCGTGCCGGACGAGGCGCGCATCCTCACGCACTGCAACGCCGGCGCGCTGGCGACGGCCGGCTACGGCACCGCGCTGGGCGTGATTCGCGCGGCCGCGGAGCAGGGGCAAGAACATCGCGGTGCTGGCCGACGAGACGCGGCCGTTTCTGCAGGGCGCGCGGCTCACCGCGTGGGAGCTGGTGAAGGACGGCATCGACACCACCGTCATCACCGACAACATGGCGGCGTCGATGATGCGTCTCGGCCACGTCGACCTGGTGGTCGTCGGCGCCGACCGGATCGCCGCCAACGGCGACGTGGCGAACAAGATCGGCACCTACGGCGTGGCCGTCCTGGCGAGGGAACACGCGCATCCCGTTCTACGTCGCCGCGCCGCTCTCGACGATCGATCTGGACACGCCGGACGGCAGCGGCATCCCGATCGAGGAGCGCAACGAGCGCGAGGTGACGCACGTCGGCTCGACTCGCGTTGACGCCCGAAGGCGCGCAGATCCGCAATCCCGCGTTCGACGTGACGCCGGCGAAGTACGTCACCGCGATCATCACCGAGCGGGGCATCGCGCGTCCGCCCTATGCGGAATCGCTCGCCTCGCTCGTGAATGCGCAGCCGGCGCGAACTAGAACCCGAACATCGAACCGACCTGAACCTGAACACGAACGGGAAGCGAGAACTGGAAGCGTGAACGGCATGATCATGCTCGGCATTGAAACGTCCTGCGACGAGACCGCCGCGGCCATCGTTGAGGAGACCGGCGACGCCGCCGCCCCTGGCGCCTGCGCTCGAGCGTCGTCGCGTCGCAGATGGCACTCCATCGCGAATGGGGCGGCATCGTCCCGGAACTCTCCGCCCGCCAGCACATTCGCGACATCTGTGGTGTCGTCGGCAGCGCGCTCGCTGACGCGAACGTCACGAGAGTTCGACGCGATTGCCGTGACGCAGGGCCCGGGCCTTGTCGGGTCGCTCCTCGTGGGACTCTCGTTCGCGAAGTCGCTGGCGTGGGCCCGGAACGTCCCGCTCGTTCCCGTCCACCATCTGGCCGGGCATATCGAGTCGCTGACGCTCGAGAACGGCGAGATGCCGCTTCCGGCGGTCGTGCTCGTGGTTTCCGGCGGGCACACGAGCCTCTACCGCGTCGCGACGCCCGGCCACTACGAGCTGCTTGGCCGTACGCGTGACGATGCGGCCGGGGAGGCGTATGACAAGGTGGCGAAGCTGCTTGGGCTGGGCTATCCGGGTGGTCCGGTCATCGACAAGCGAGCCGCGCGCGGAGACGACCGCGCCGTCCCGTTTCCGAAGACGCGCATCACCCATGCCGACCGGAACGCCCCGGAGGTGCCGGGACGCGCGACTTCAGCTTCAGCGGACTTGAAGACGTCGGTGCTGCGGCACGTCACGCAGCGCCGCGCCGCACTTGGGCTTGACGAAACGGAGCCGCTGCCGGACTAGGAGATCGACGACATCTGCGCCAGCTTCCAGCGCGTGGTCGTCGAAACGCTGCTCGATCGGTTGTTCGACGCGGCGAGATGGTATGGTGCGCGCAGTGTCGGAATCGCCGGCGGCGTGTCCGCGAACAGCCGGCTGCGCGCGGACGGCCAGCAGCGCGGCGCCGCCCGCGAGTTGCCCGTGTTCATTCCCGGCATCGCGCTCTCGACCGACAATGCGGCGATGATCGCGGCCGCCGGGCTGCGGAACTACCGAGCCGGCGTGAGAGCCGATTGGAGCCTGAGTGTCGAGGCATCTCTGGCGCTGACGTGAAACACGAAGCTCACGAAGCGAATCGAAGGCCACGACCCTTCGTGCATTCGTGTGTGATCTTTTGAGGCAAATGAAGACTCTCACCGAATACCTCTGGTTCAACACCAAGAAGCGCCAGGAGTTCGTCCGCATCACCGACGAAGTGGCGGCAGCGGTGAAGAAGAGCGGCGTCAAGGAAGGCATGGTGCTCGTCTCGGCCATGCACATCACCGCCGCGGTCTACGTGAACGACTGGGAGAACGGGCTCATTCACGACTTCCAGGAATGGCTCGAGAAGCTCGCGCCCGGCCGGCCTCGACTACCGGCATCATCAGACCGGCGAGGACAACGCCGACGCGCACCTCAAGCGGACGTTGATGGGACATCAGGTCATCCTGCCCATTACCGACGGGAAGCTGGACCTCGGCCCATGGGAGCAGGTGTTCTATGCCGAGTTCGACGGCCAGCGGAAGAAGCGGGTCGTCGTCAAGGTGATGGGAGAATGACGGCCGCGTGACGGACACCCGTAAATATCCCGATCGGCCCTACGTCGGCGTCGGCGCGGTCATCGTGCACGGGCGGGCAGGTGCTGATCGTCAAGCGCAAGTACGATCCGCTCGCCGGCCAGTGGAGCCTGCCTGGCGGCGGCGTCGAGCTCGGCGAGACGCTCGAGGATTCGATCGTGCGCGAGATGCTCGAGGAAACGGGGCTCGAGATCGAGGTCGGCCCGGTGATCGAGGTCTTCGATCGGATCACCCGCGACGACGACGGAGAGGTGCGCTACCACTTCGTGCTGGTGGACTATCTGTGCTGGCCGGTCGGCGGAGAGCTGCGTGCGAGTTCGGACGTCGCGGACGCCCGGTTCGTTGATCCCGCTGACCTGCCGCAATACAACCTCACGGCGAAGGCGACCGAGGTGATCGCGCGCGCGCTGGAGCTCGACCGCGAGGCGCCGAGGGCCGTGCGGTGATGCCGACCCGGGCCGACGCGTGGCAGCTGCTCACGGAGTGGACGACGGGCGAGAGCCTGCGGAAGCACGCGCTGGCGGTGGAAGCGGCGGTTCGCGGCTATGCGCGAGACGCCGGCGCGAACGAGGAGGAGTGGGGTATCGTTGCGCTGCTTCACGACTTCGATTACGAGCGGTACCCGACGGCGGACGACCATCCGTTTCGCGGCTGCGAGGAGCTGCGGCGGCGAGGCTATCCCGCATGGGTGATGAAGGCGATCCTGTCGCACGCGAACTATTCGGGCGTGCCGCGCGAGACGCCGCTGGAGCACACGCTGTTTGCGTGCGATGAAATGGCCGGATTCGTCACCGCCGCGGCGCTGGTGCGCCCGTCGAAGAGCGTGCTCGACCTCGAAGCGGCTTCGGTGATCAAGCGGATGAAGGACAAGGCATTTGCCCGGGCGGTGTCCAGGGACGATCTGACGCCTGGGCGCAGAAGAACTGGGACTGCCGCTCGACGCGCACGTCGCCAACGTGATCACGTTTCTGCGCGAGCAGGCCGACGCGCTCGGCCTGCGCGGAACTTTATGAACCCTTCGGCACGTATCCCCAGCGATTGACCGTGGACCCATCCGTCGTTCAAGCTCGATCACGTCTCTGTCCGCTACGGGCGCCAGCTTGCGCTGCGCGATGTCAGCGCCTCGTTTCCGTCCGGCGCGGTCGGCCTGCTGGGACCGAACGGGGCGGGGAAGAGCACGATGCTGCGCGCGCTGCTCGGATTCGTGGCGCCCGAGCAGGGCCAGATGCGCGTCCTCGATCTCGACGTCAAGCACTCGCCGCGCTGAAGATCCGCGCCCGCATCGGCTACATGCCGGAGAGCGACGCGCACATTCCGGGGATGAACGCGGTGTCGTTCGTCGCCTACTGCGGCGCGCTGTCGGGACTGCCGCACGCGGACGCGATGCAGCGCGCGCATGAAGTGCTCTATTACGTCGGCCTCGGCGAAGCGCGCTATCGCAACGTCGAGACCTATTCCACCGGCATGAAGCAGCGCATCAAGCTGGCGCAGGCGCTGGTGCACGATCCGGATCTCCTGTTCCTCGACGAGCCGACCAACGGCATGGACCCGAAGGGCCGCGAGGAGATGCTCGAGCTGATCCGCGATATCGCGCACAACAAGGGGCTCAGCCTGATTCTCTCGTCCCATCTGCTGCCCGACGTCGAATACACCTGCGACTACGTCGTCGTCATGGACAAGGGCACGGTGGCGACGGAGGGGCCGATTGCCGGGCTGAAGGGGCACGGCGGGCGCGTGTTCGAGCTGCGCGTGAAGGGAGATTCGGCGGCGTTCGTGGCGCTGCTACGCGCCGACGGCCTCGAGTGCCACGAGACCGACGAAGACATCATGCGCGTGTTCGTGCCGGGCGAGGGCATGGCCGACGGCCAGGATGCGCGACGGCTCTTCCAGCTCGCGGCGTCGACAGCGGCCTGCAGGTGCGGCATCTGCGGGCCAGCATGCCGACGCTTGAAGACGTGTTCGCGCGGGCGGTCGGAGAGCAATAGCGTGGAGAATAGCGGATGCCGATTCATGACCAGGGCTATCGCCGCTACGGCGGCGAGCGCGAGGCGCACGGGCGCGACGTGGTGGGTCATTGCGCGCGCCGGCGTGATGGAGCGGCTGCGCGAGCGCAAGTTCCTCGGCCTGCTGCTGGTGGCGTGGGGGCCCTTCATCGTGCGCGCCGTGCAGCTCTACGTGGCGGCGAACTACTCCCAGGCGTCGTTCCTGGCGCCGTCGGCCGGGACGTTCCGGGAGTTCCTGTCCCAGCAGAGCCTGTTCGTCTTCTTCATCACGCTTTACGTCGGCTCCGGCCTGATCGCGAATGATCGACGGGCCAACGCGCTGCAGATTTACCTGTCGAAGCCGCTCACGCGGGTCGAGTACGTCGTCGGCAAGCTCACCACGCTGGTCTTCTGTTCCTGACGGCGGTTACCTGGCTGCCGGCCATCCTGCTGCTGCTGTTGCAGATGATGTTCGCCGGCAACCTGACCTTCCTGAACTCCAATCTGTTCCTCTTCCCGGCGATCACGGTGTTTTCGGCCGTGCTCGTGCTGACGTCGGCGTTCGCGATGCTCGCGCTGTCGTCGCTCTCGAAGAGCCGCCGCTTCGTCGCGGTGATGTACGCGGGGCTGATTTTCTTCACGGCGGCGATGTATCAGGCGCTGCGCGGCATCACCGGCAGCCAGGCCTGGGCGTTCATCTCGCCAGGCGACGTCCTCGACGTCTTCTCGGCGGGTGATCTTCCGCGTGACGGGCACCCACGGCGCTTCCGTTCCCGGCGGCGGTGCTGTTCGTCGTGCTGCTGCTTGGCGCGTCGGTCCTCGTGCTCGAGCGGCGTGTGCGCGGCGTGGAGGTGGTCACGTGATTGTGACCACGGAGCATCTGTCGAAGTGGTACGGACAGGTGTCGGGACTCAACGACGTGACGGTGACGGTCCCCGCCGGAGTCACCGGCCTGCTTGGCCCGAACGGCGCCGGCAAGTCGACGTTCATGAAGCTGATCACCGGACAGCTCAAGCCCAGTAAGGGCGCGGTGCGCGTGCTGGGCGAGCCGATCTGGGGAAACCCCGAGGTCTACCGTCGTATCGGGTTTTGTCCCGAGCAGGATGCCTTCTACGAGCGGATGACCGGCCTTGACTGGGTGATGGCGCTGGTGCGTCTCAACGGCATGAGCGCCGACGCCGCGCGCGCCGCGGCCGAGCGCGCGCTCGAGGCGGTGGACCTGATGGACGCCGCGAACAAGAAGATTGGGGCCTACAGCAAGGGCATGCGGCAGCGGGTCAAGCTGGCGCAGGCGCTCGTGCACGAACCTGACCTGCTGATTCTCGACGAGCCGCTGACGGGCATGGATCCGATCATGCGGCGCCGCACGATCCGCCAGATCAAGGAGTGGGCGCGCGCCGGCAAGAGCATCATCGTCTCGAGCCACATCCTGCACGAAGTCGAGTCGATGACGTCGAACATCCTCCTGATCAACAACGGGCGGATCGTCGCCGAAGGCAACGTCCACCAGATTCGCGACCTGATCGACACGCATCCGCACACGGTGTACATCCGCGTGGCCGATCCGCGCGCGCTGGCGCGGACGGTGCTGGCTGAGGACGGGATCATCAGCATGCGTTTCGAGCCGGGCGCGCTCGTCGTCGAAACGGCGCGCCCGGACGCGTTCTACGCGCGGGTGACGCAGATGGCCGCTTCGGGTGAGGCCGGCGCGATCGACGAAGTCACGTCGCCCGGACGACAACCTGCAGGCGGTCTTCCAATATCTGGTGAAGCAGTGATGGCGAAGTCCTCATCGACGACCGCAGGCGCGGCGCGCATCTTCGATTTGTCGCTCGGCGAGCTGATCTGGTCGCGGCGCACAATCTTCATGGCGCTCGTCGTGGGCGCGCCGGTGCTGCTGGCGACGGTCGCGCGGATCGTGCAGGAGAGCGGCATTGCGCCGTTGCGCGTCAATGGCGTGCGGGTGGACGCCTTCAGCGTCTTCGGCATGATCGTCTGGGTTCTCTACCTGCGCTTCATCATCCCGGTGCTCGGCGTGTTCTACGGCACGTCGCTCATCGCGGACGAAGTCGAAGACAAGACGATCACCTATCTGTTCACGCGTCCGCTCCGCCGCGGAGCCGTGCTGCTGGGCAAGTACCTCGCGTATCTCGCGTGCACGACGCTCGTCGTGCTGCCGTCGGTGATGATTGTCTATTTCATGCTCGTGCCGTTCAGCGACGTCGCGCGCAGCTTTCCCGCACTGGTCACCGACCTCGGCCTGCTGGCCGTCGGCATCGCCGCGTATGGGGCCCTGTTCACGCATGGTGGGCGCCTGGCTGAAGCGGCCGCTCGTCGTCGGGCTGGTCTTTATCTTCGGGTGGGAGCAGTTCGCGATGCTGATGCCGGGCTACCTCCGGCGGTTCACCGTCGCCTATTACCTGCAGGCGCTGGTGCCGCACGCCATGCCGGCCGACGAGAGCGTGCACCTCTCTGCTGCAGTCGGTCTTTGCCGAGACCCTTCCCGCGCCGCTGAGCCTGTTCGTGCTCGTGGTCATAACCGTGGTTTCCCTGGTCCTGGCGATGCGAATCATCGAGCGGCGGGAGTATGTCCTCGAGCAATAGCCTCCAGACCCTGTGGGGCGGGAGCTTTGATTTCGATCAGAACAGGCCGTTTTGTGCAGGTTTGAAGACCCCCGGAACGATCTGACCGGTAGCTCGTATAATCTGACGTGGAGCCCCGCGTATGACGAAACGGACGCATCGATTCGTGGTCTTCGGCGTTGCCATTCTCGTTGCTGGCCTGGGCACAGGCCTGGTGGCCTCGTACGTCGGCTTCCCGAATCTCGGACTCCAGGCCGACAATGGCCCCGTTGAGCTGGCCTACGTCCCGGCCGACGCCACAGTCGTTGCCTTCGCTGATGTTCGCGAAATCATGGATTCCGGCGTCCGACAGAAGCTGCTGCAACTCTCGCCAGACGCCGATTCCGGGGCAGATTCCTTCGAAGCCGAGACCGGCATCAATATCCAGAGAGACGTCTACAGGGTGGTCGCCGCCGTGACCGGGACGCCTGACCCGACCAATCCGCAGAGCGTCAGCCCCTGGTTCTCGCGCGCGGCCGTGTTCGACACGGCCCGCATCGAGGCCGCGATTCGGGCCAAGGGCGGCACGGTCGAGCAGTACAACAAGCAGCGCCTGATTACCCTCGAGAATGAGCTGGGCCTTTCGTTCGTCGAGCCCGACCTCGCACTCGTCGGAACGCCCGCCTCGGTCAAGCGGGCGATCGACACGAAGGCCGCGGGGAAGAACAACGTCACGGAAAACGTGAACGTCATGCGGCTGGTCCGCGACTTCGACAACGGAAACGCCTGGGCAGTGGCGAACATCGAGGCGGTGACCAACGCCAACCTGATTCCGGCGGAAGTGAAACAGCAGTTGCCGCCGGTGACCTGGTTTGCCATCAGTGGGCAGGTGAACGATGGCATTCGCGCCGTGATTCGCGCTGAAACGCGCGACGAGGCGGCCGCCAACAACCTGCGCGACGTCATTCGTGGCATCCTGGCCCTCGCTCGCATGCAGGCGGGGCAGCACGTGGAGCTTGCTGAGGTAGTTAATTCCCTGGAACTGGGCGGTCAGGGCACAACCGTGACGCTCGGGTTCACCGTTCCTCCCGCGGTCATCGATCTGCTCGGTGCGATGCGCGCCGCAGCAGCCGCAGCCAACGCCAGCCGCCGTCCTGCAGCGCCTGCCGCTCCCGGCGCTGTAAACGAGCCTTACCCGCCAGGCGTAGATTCGGCCAGTAGTGGCCGAACTCGTCTTTTTCTACGGGACGCTCATGACCCCGTTCAACCGAACGGGGCGTCTGCAGCTTGATTCGCACCTTTCCTTCAGGGGCCACGGCACCATCCGAGCCGCCCTCTTCGATCTCGGCATCTACCCCGCAGCTGTTCCGGCATCCGACGGCCAGGTTACCGGCGAGGTCTACGAGCTCAGTGAGCCCGTCGCCGCCCTGCGCGCGCTCGACGAACTCGAGGGATACCGCCCCGGTGACCCGGAAACGAGCCTCTACACGCGCACACGCACGCCCGTGGCGATGGACGACGGGACGACCGTCTACGCGTGGGCGTACTTCTACAACGCGCCGCTCGGCAGGGCCGAGCGCATCGAATCAGGCGACTATCTGGAACATCTGAAAGTGCGCTAGACGCTCGCGCGGTGGGCGTTGACGGCGGCCAGGAACTCCGCGATCGCCGTGTGAACGTGTTCGGGCAGCTCGACGAACTCCAGACCCGAGTGGTAGGCGACGAGCTCCTGGTCCATGTCGCTGACATGGGAATGGACCACGCGTGCCTTGACGACCACGGAGCGTGTACCGAGCGTCAGCCGCATCTCGTGCAGCGAGTTGAGTTGCAGCGGGAAGCGCGTTCCAACCGCCAGACCGGTGACGCTGAGCTCGGTCACGGCCATCGGCTCGAACACCATGATCTCGCCACTGAGCTGCCCCAGCATCGGCATGCGCTCGTTCTGACGTTGTACTCGCCATGGATCTGCCAGGTTATACCGTACAGACGAAGGGCGGACCCGAAGGCCCGCCCCTGAAATCGCCAGTAGCGCGCGGGCATCCTGCGCGATTTCAATTCATGCGCAGCGACGGACGTGCCGGAACCAGCTCCTCTTCCTCGTCTGCCAGCTGCGAAATCGCCGTGTCGAAATCCTGTCCCTCGGTACTCGGTGGTGCAGGTGAGCACCGGAATGTCCCGCGTCTGCGGGTCGAGCTTCAGCATCGTCAGCAGCTGGAACCCGTCCAGGCGCTCGATCCGCGTGCACAGAATCACCAGGTTGGGCACGACCTTCTTGATTTGCGAGTACGCGTGTTCGCCCGACTCGACGAACACCATGTCGTAGCGGCCCGCATCGAGCACCGTCTCGAGCATGCCCAGCACTTCCGTGTTGCCGTTGACGACAACGACCTTCTGCACTGGTGAACCGGCCATTCGGGTGTCAGTCATCTGCGTAACCCGCCCTTCTGCTCTTCCCTGTAATTCAGGATCTGTGCCACGGTGCACCCGCAGAAGAAGCAGGAACTTCACTGGGTGTTATCGGCGGGGAAGCGCAGTGTCCTCATAGGAGGTGCGGCCGGGCTGCTGTCCGGTCGCAGGTAAGTGCTTGGCCGACCGGCGGTTGGGTGAAAATCCGCCGCGCGTCATCCGTGGCGCTTGTGTGAACATTTCGACGCTGTTACATGCTCCGCCGGAGGGCATTTCGATGGTCCTGCGTCATTGCTCTGTCCGTTCTGGCCGCCGCGGCGTTCGCAGTCGTGCAGCGGGCCGCAGTCGCCGGCAGCGCCGGTCGATCCGCGCGTCTCGCACTGGTTGACGCCGTCTCCGTCCCGCGTCTCGAACAAACGGTGCGGGCCTGGCGGCTTTTGGCACACGCAACACGCTGTCTGACACGGCGTCGCCGGACCACGGCGATCGGCGCCGCCGCGCGAGTGGATTCTCCGTGAGCTCCGGCGAGCGAGGTCCAGGCTGCAGGTGGGTTTCGACGTCCATCATCTGGCGGCACAGGCACGCATCACCAGGCCCGTTGAGCTGCGCAATGTCATCGCGTGCTGCCCGGCCGAAGCAGCCGGCGTATCTACATCACCGCGCACTACGACACGGTCAACATCGGCCCCGAAGGCGCAGATCGGCTCGAACAGGCGACCGCCCGGCGTGACCGTCCCGGACCCGCAGCTGAATCCGCGCAGGACTACAACGTGCCGGCTCCCGGCGCCGACGATAACGGCAGCGGAACCGCGCTGACGATGGAGCTGGCGCGGGTGCTCGCCTCGAGCGGTATCGACTTCGACGCGACACTCGTGTTTGCGCTGTGGGCCGGCGAGGAGCAGGGGCTGTTCGGCTCGCGTGCCCACGCCCAGCGCCTGCGGAGGGCGACCTCAGGTCGAGGCGACGTTGAACAACGACATCGTCGGCGGCTCGCGCGGAGGCGACGGGGCCGTCGACACCCGCAGCGTTCGCGTCTATGCGCAGGGGCCGGAAGATTCGATGTCGCGGTCGCTCGCGCGCTACATCGAACGGGCGCGCTGCGGTTACGTGCCGTCGCATCGGGTGAGACTGATGGCGCGCGAGGATCGATTCGGCCGCGCCAGCGATCACACGCCGTTTATCCAGCGTGGCTTTCCGGCCGTCGTCTTCCGCGAATCGAAGGAGAACTTCACGAGACAGCACGGCAGTCGCGGACACGCCAGACGGCGTCGACGTCGGCTATCTCGCGCAGAACGCGCGGGTGAACGTTGCCGCCGCGGCGCTGCTGGCGCTCGCCCCGCCCGCCCCGCGCGTGGTCAACGACAAGGGTGCAGACGATGATCGGCCGGCAGCCGTCCGGGATACGACGCCAACCTTCGCTGGCTGGCCTCGCCGGGCGCGGTCGCGTATCGCGTCTACCGCCGCACCCCGTGGTCGCTGTCGTGGGAATCGTCGCAGGCGGTCGGGAACGTCACCGAGTTCGTCGCTGCCTGGCGACGTCGATAGACGACTGGGTGTTCGGCGTTGCGGCCGTCGGCCCAGGAGGCCACGAGAGCCTCGTCAGTGCCTGGGTGCCGCGGTCGCGCAATGATGCCGAGATCATCTTTGAATCGTCGCCACCGTGAAACGAGCGCGGACCTGACAAGGTCCGCGCCACACTCACTCCGCCCTGTACCAGACGACGTGGTCGCCGTCGTCACGGATGTCCGATACTCGACAGTCACATAACCCAGCGACTTCATGCCTGACGACGGAAGCTCGAGCAGCGCGTTATTCGAGAGCAGGAAGCCCCCGGCTTGAGCATCGCGCGTACGTTGGCGAGCGCGAGCACCTGTTCCATCACGTCGTAGTAGACGAACACGTTGGTGGCGACGACGAGGTCGAACCGGTGTGTCTCGCTGCGCTGGACGACGATGTTCAGATCCAGCGGCTCGACGTTCTGCGCCACGGCCGGGCGAACCGGAATCGTGCGAACGTCCACCTGCGCCCCGGCGATGCCGGCTGCGACCGGGCCGGCTACCGTGCCGACGCGGTCACCGGCGGCCTTCCAGTAGGCGAGGACCGGCGCCTTCCATTTCACATCCCGCTCGAGCGGCAGCCTGAAGCTGTAGGTTCGTCGGGCGGCGGCGCGGCTGCGGGCACGTCGCAGGTGGTCATTGACGCGAGGGCTGATGTCGAGCGTCGTCAGGCGGATCGCGGCCGGATCCTTGACCAGGCCAACCCTCACCAGCGAGTCGATCAGCGTGAACGGCTGAAGTGTCTGCTGCGGATAGAAGTCATAACCAGACGTCTTGTCGGTGAAGTCGAGGCCGGGTCCGATCACGGCGACATCCCGAACCGTTCCAGCTTTGAGCAGGCCCTTTTGGCGCAGTTGCTCGAGTGCCTGTTCGAGGGCGAAGCTGGGTCTGAACGACGTATCGAGCGACAGTCCACGGTCGCGGAACAGCTGTGAACGTGCCGCGAACTGGTCGCTGACGCTCTCCACCTTGCGGATGGACTGAATCTCGCGCGCCAGCGCCGCTCGTTCGGTGAGAACGCTTTGAACCAGCTCGTTGAGATGCGCTATCAGCCGTTTGCGATCCGCGGCGGCCGTCGTGTACCCCTGGCTCGCAAAGAGCTGCCGCGCGAACAAACGCCGCTCATCCTGGCCTGGGTACTGAGTGCATTGGCCAGGTCCTCGGCGCGCGCCGCAATCAGCTTGGTGCGCCCGGCGTCGTCAGGTGCTCCGTCTGGTGAATCGAACGGCACACGTGGACGCTTCGTGAACGACGTGCCAAACAGCAGCCAGTTGACGATGGTTTCTTCGTCACCGCGACGCAGGCGGGCGCGAATGGTCGCGTCCTGCCGCTGCACCCAGGCGTTCCACGCGCGTTCCGCCGCTGACGCGTTCGGAACCTTGAGCTCTGGCGGAAGGATGTCGGCGAGCTGACCCAGGATGCCGCGGACCTCGCCAAACGAGGCGAACCGCGTCTGAGCCTGATAGGGTGCGGTGAGGGCCGCCACCAGAACGACGAACAACAGCACGCGCCGGGTCATGCGCATTGATGATCGCATGGGCACAACCGGGCTGTCGGTCGACCCCTAAAACAAAAGGGGGAGCCCGAAGGCTCCCCCTTTTGGTGTTTGCGTGCCGGGTCGTCCTAGAACTCGAACTTGAACCCGAGCTGCATACGGCGGAAGTCGGCCTTGTAGCCGGTAATCGACGTGAAGCTGTCGATATTGGCAGATTCGGTCCGCGCGTACATGTTGGCGTGGTTGAAGATGTTGTACATCTCGAGCCGGATCAGGCCGGCCTTGCTGCCGAACCGGAACCGCTTGCCGACGCTCATGTCCATGATCCACGAACCCGGGCCGCGGAACGCGTTGCGCTCCGTCATCGTGTCCGGATACGGTCCGAAGTCGCTCGTGCCCTGCGTCGGATGGGCGTACGTCCCCATAGACGGCAGAAGTCCCGAGAGGTCGAGCAGGTCGTATTCGTTCGGATCACCGGTCGCCGTGCCGCTGCCCACGCTTCTTTCAACGCCTGTCGGATCGAGCGCACGCATGCAGAATGACGAAGCCGTTGGTGCAGTCGAACACCGTGAACGGATAACCGCTGCGCGCGGAGAACAGCGCGTTCACCTGCCACCCTCCCAGCCAGGGGTTGTTGTTGGCGAACGGCACGCTCCAGATCGCGCTGGCGGAGAACCGGTGACGGACGTCGAAGCCCGCGTACCCGTAGTCGAGCATGCGGGTCGAACACGTCCAGATAGCCCGTCTGGTAGAAGCCGTTGTTGTCGGCAGTCGGTGAACGTGCCGCTCAGGTTGTCCTTGGCGCGGCTCAGCGTGTATTTCGACGTCAGCGCCAGGCCAGTATTTGCCGAGCTGACGCGTATCCGCAGAGAACACCACGCTGTGGTATTGCGACTCGCCACGGTTGCCGCGCGTGTTGAACGCCGTGTACTGCGAGTTGGCGCGGAGGACGTTCCGATTCCCGGGCCCGGTGCCTTCTCATACACGAACGGCGCGCCGGCCTTGTTCAGATCCGACAGGTCGTACAGCTGGCGGCCGGTCGAGCCGTTGTACTCGATGGACCCTGTCACACCGCCAGCCAGCTCTTTCTGGAACGACAGCGCCGTAGATGTGAGCGTATGCGGTCTTGATGTTCTGGTCGATGTGCCGCACGCTGCCGCGCCGGGATCGTCTTCACGACGCCCGCGACGCCGCCGAACGGGCCGGCGTTGTCGACGTAGATCGGCTGAGTCGGCGACGTCCGTCGGGGCGTCAATCGTGGCCACCAGGTACAGCGGAGGGTTGAACAGCACGTTGTACGTGACGTTGCCGAAGTTGCGCTCGTAGGCCATGCCGTAGCCACCGCGAAACGCGGTGCGTCCGTCGCCATTCACGTCCCAGGCGAAGCCGAAGACGCGGTGCGAAATTGTTCTTGTCCTGCCGCCAGAGCCCGTCGATCGGGCTCTGATTCGACGGCAACACCTGACCGGTGCGGACAGCCTGGAGGATCTCCTGCCGGCGACGCTCGAGATGTTGAGGTCGTCGCCGTCGCCGCCGTAGTAGAAGTTCGAGTCGAACTTCGGATCGCTCTTCGTTCTGCGGACCGAAGTAGTCGTAGCGCACTCCCAGGTTGAGCTTCAGCCGATCGCCGATGTTCCAGTTGTCCTGCGCGTAAAGGGCGAACTCCGTGTAGCGGTTCTTGCTGAGGAAGTTCGGCGAGCTCACGGGCGTGACGTAGGTGCCGCCGGGGAAGCCGCCCGGATTGATCGCCACCTGGAACCGGTTGATGTTGCCGGTGACCAGGTTGTTGAGCGACGTCGTGTTGTTGGCGGTGATGCTCAGCGGCTCCAGACGCGTTCGAGTACGCGCGAGAACGTGTGGTCGTCAGCGATGTGCACGAACGCGCCGCCGAAGCGGACGTCGTGCGAGCCCTTCAACCAGGTCTGGTCCTGGTAGAACTGCGTCAGCTTCTGCGGGCCGCCGGCCGGAATGTCATTCGATCGGATTGAACGGCAAGTAGCCCGGGAACGCGATCGGGTAGCCGTCAATGGCCACGAATCCGGTTCGTGTTCATGACAGCCGCGGTTCTCCCGGGCCGTTGACCGGCTGATCCTCGGACAGCTTGTTCCACACCAGCTTCGACTGGCTGGTGAAGTTGTTCGACCAGACGCGCGTGAGGTTGGCGTTGAGGTTGTGCTTCCGCTCCGAGCACTCCCGTGTTGTACTGCGGATACGGGCTCGCGGACTGCGTGCCTGGCTCGGAGTCGGACTTCAGGAACGCGTAGGAGATCGCGGCCTGTGTGCCCGGATTGAGCTGGAAGTCCACCTTGTTGATCGTCTGGTAGTTGTCCTGCGGGAACCCGCCGCCGGCGTCCGTTGGGATGGGAACGTCGGTGCGGCCGAACACCGGCAGGCTGCCCGGCAGGCTGGCGAACGCCCCGGCGCCGATATTCAATTTCCCAATCACTCTGCAACCGTCAGCACGGGGCCGTTGATCGTGGCGCCCTTGCCGTAGGCATCGAAGTACGCCTTCGTGGCCGGGCTGGCAGCCGCGAGGAACTGCGGCGCCACCGTCCACGAGATCAGCGTGTCCGTGCTGCGAATCCGGATGTACTCGAGAGACGAGAAGAAGTGAACCTTGTCCTTCAGAACGGGGCCGCCGAGGCTGTAACCAAGCTGGCTCCGGTTGAACTTGCCCTTCTCGATGTCGTTGGCGATGTTGTCGGGGCTGTTCTCGGAGAGTTTGTCGTTGCGGAAGAACTCGTAACCAGTGCCGGTGAACCGGTTCGTGCCCGACTTGGTGACGACGTTCACGATGCCGCCCGAGGCGCGGCCGTACTGCGGCGAGAAGTTGTTGGTGATGACCGAGAACTCCTGCACCGCGTCGAGCGGAACCTCCTGGCCGATGCCAGAGGTGAACAGGTAGTTGTTGTCGCCGCCGTCCAGCAGGATGTTGGTGCTCGCGCTGCGGGTGCCGTTGATGCTGAAGCCGGTTCCGCGGCCACCCTCTCGCCGCCGACGAGCTGACCTCTCGTCGGAGTTCTGCTTCCGACGTTGCCGGAAAGCGCGACGAGGTCATACGGATTGCGCGTCAGCGTCGGGAGCTCGACCAGCTGCCGGGCGTTGACGGTCGTCCGGAACTCGCCGGTGCGAGTGTCGATCGTTTCCGGCGCGGCGACGACAGCCACCTGCTCGGTGAGGCCGCCGACTTCGAGCTTCACGTCAGCCGCCGCAGTACCACCGACGGAGACGGTGACCCGCCGCACGGACGTCTTGAAGCCGGTCAGCGTGAAGCTCACGTCGTAGGTGTCGGCCGAGACGTTGGCGAGCACGAAGTTGCCGCTCGTGTCACTCACCGTCTCGCGCGTGAATCCGGTGTTGACCGACTTCGCGGTCACAGTCACACCGGGAACGACGCCACCCTGGGCGTCGGACACGATGCCGGATATTCTGCCGGTCTCAATCTGCGTCCAGGCTGGGCTAAACGGCGCGGCGAGCGCCACCAGCGCTAGTGCCAAACTAAATCGAACCGCTAGTCGTCTCATCGAAGTGTCCTCTGCGAGGTCGGTGACACGCCAGCCGTGGAATACCCACGTCAACCGCTCGCCGTAGCCACGCGCGCATCTGCTTTGTTGACTCGTATGTGGTCGTGCGTCCAGTCAGTTACGGAAAAGGCGTACCAAAGTGCCCTAAGAGCTAAGTGGTGCCAATTCAACGACTTGGGTGAACAGACGGCAGGTGCCATGCCCGCTGGATCCATGAACACTGCATAGGCAAACCAAATTCACGGATCTGCAAGGCACCGTAATGCAACGATAAGGATTACCACAACCGGGTGTTATTGTCTGCCCCTTGAGCTCCGGCGCATGACGGAAGCGTAACGCAAACCGGCACTGCCGCTTTCTCACATTTCACATTTGATATAGTCATCCGGTTTTGCCGGGCGGGCACAACGCACGCTGTGCCGCTGCCGGGCGATGATGTTTTTCGGAGCGGACCGCGTCCAGCTCAATCCTCAACCATTCTCTAGACAGGAGCTCCACCAATGGCAGCGGACTTCTTTTTGGGCGAGTCGCTGGTCGGCGACGGCAACGAGGTCGCACACATCGACCTCGTCATCGGATCGAAATCCGGTCCGGCGGGTGTCGCGTTCTGCAACGCGCTGACAAACAACAAGGACGGCTTTACCACGCTGCTGGCGGTCGTCGCCCCGAACCTGCCGGCCAAGCCGGACACGATCATGTTCAACAAGGTGACCATCAAGGGCGCCAAGCAGGCCGTGCAGATGTTCGGACCCGCGCAGGCCGCCGTCGCCCGTGCCGTGGTCGACTCGGTATCGTCCGGTGTGATCCCGCAGAACAAGCTGGATGACTACTGCATCATGGTCGGCGTGTTCATTCACTGGGAAGCGGCCAGC
The DNA here is from genome assembly GCA_963830025.1 of uncultured Acidimicrobiia bacterium. GTDB lineage: Bacteria > Actinomycetota > Acidimicrobiia > Acidimicrobiales > Ilumatobacteraceae > CAWHLC01. The sequence goes on along the minus strand of CAWHLC010000009.1, from coordinate 494,119 downwards.
GACCAGAAGATCTACGACTACAACTATCAGGCGACCAAGGAAGCGATCCAGCGCGCCCTGGCCAACAAGCCGAGCGCCGCGGAAGTGGTTGCGGCGGCGAAGACGGCGCGCCACCCGTTCGCCAGCAACGCGGAAAAGGTCGGCGTTTAGAGCTTCGCTCTCAACTCCCAACTCCCAACGTCCAACCTCCGAACGTTCCCGGGCAGTCGCCTTGGGAGTTGGGAATTGGGCGTTGGGAGTTTTTTTCGTTATCCCTCATGCGGAAACTCCTCCTCCAGCTCGATTCCTCACCCCATCCCAGCGTGTTCGACCGCGTCGTCGGCTACGACGGCGGCGCCGACGAGGTCATGAGCTACGGCGGTGTGACGCGGAGGCGGTGCGCGATCTGGTGCACGGCGCGATCTTCACGCGCGGCCCGAAAGACCTGCGCAACACCGCGATCTTCATCGGCGGCACCGACATGGCCGCCGGCGAGCGGCTGCTGAAGGCGGTCCGCACGTCCTTCTTCGGGCCATTCAGCGTGTCGGTGATGCTCGACTCGAACGGCTCGAACACGACCGCGGTCGCGGCCGTGGCCAAGCTGCTTCAGGCTGCGGGCGCAGGGGAAGGGCGTCGCGCAACGGTGACGGCAGGGACCGGGCCGGTCGGCCTGCGGGCCGCGGGCCTGTTGACCAAGGCCGGCGTCGACGTGACGATCACCTCGCGGCGCGTTGTCGATCCGGCGGTTGTGGACGGGGTCCAGCAGCGATTTGGTGGCCGCGTGACCCACAGGGTGATGGCCACCAGCGCTGACGCGGCGGGAGTGCTCGAGGGCACGACACTCCTGCTGAATGCCGGGCCCGCGGCCGTCAACCTCGTTCCCCGCTCCGCCTGGGCCGGCCGCCAGGGACTGCGCGCCGCGGCGGATCTCAACGCCGTCCCGCCGCTCGGCATCGAGGGTATCGAGGTTACCGACAACGCGGTTGAACGCGATGGCGTGACGGTATTCGGCGCGCTTGGAGTCGGCGGCCTGAAAATGAAGATCCACAAGGCGTGTATCGCACGACTCTTCGAGCGCAACGATCTGGTGCTCGACGTGGAAACGATCGCGGACGTGGCGGCAGATCTGACGAAGTAAGCGCCGATGCCCCGCGTCATCGGCATCGACCCCGGCACCGTCACCATCGATCTCTGCGGCCTGGACGACGGCCGTCTCGTTCTTGATCAGTCGCTGCCGACACCCGAGGCGCTCCACGATCCGGCCGCCTTCGTGGCGCGTCTTGCCGCGGCAGGCCCCGTTGATCTGATTGCCGGCCCTTCGGGCTACGGGTTGCCGTGCGTCGACGCCAGGGACCTGACGGATCGCGATCTGCGTCTGGCGTTCCTGGCGGCGGACGGGGAACCCGGAGGAATCGGCGGACTTCGCTCGCTGATGCGGGCGCTCGCCGCGTCGGGGTTGCCGGTCATCTTCACGCCTGGCGTCATCCACCTCGACTCGGTCCCTGCACATCGCAAGATCAACCGCGTCGACATGGGGACGGCCGACAAGGTGTGCGCCGCGGCCCTCGCGGCGCGCGATCAGGCGGAGCGGCGGCGCTGCACGCTGCGCGACACCTCGTTCATCCTCCTGGAGCTTGGCGGCGCGTTTACGCGCCGCCATGGCCGTGCAGGACGGCCGCATCACCGACGGCGTTGGCGGATCATCCGGGCCGATCGGCTTTCGTGCGGCCGGGGCCTTCGACGGAGAGGTCGCCTATCTGGCCGGGCGCGTTCCGAAGTCGATGCTCTTCACTGGCGGCGCGGCTGCGGTGAGCGGCGCTGCCGATATCTCTGAACTGGCGAGTTCCTCATCCGCACAGGCGCGAGTGGCGTTTGATGCGTATCTGGAAGGTGCGGTGAAAGCCGTCGCCGCGCTCCGTGTGTCAGCGCCGAAGGCAACCGAGGTGGTGCTGTCCGGCCGGGCCGGTCAGAACGTGAACGTGCGCGACGAGTTGCGGCGGAGGCTGAGGGACCTGCCCGGGCTGTCACTCCACGTTGTGGACGGATTCGCGAACGCGGCGAGTCAGGCGGCTCAAGGTGCTGCGTTGATTGCGGATGGACTGGCCGGCGGGGCGCACGCGGACCTCGTGGACACCCTCAGGATGCGCCAGGCGAGCGGCACCGTGCTCGACCACCTCTTTGTCATTTCCCGCGCCGAAGCGGAGGCGAGACTGGGAGCTCCTCTGAACGTCTCGTCATCTGCGGCTCGTCGACGCGTGCCGCGGCGGAATCCGCCGCCAGGGCAGGTTTTCGCGTGACGGCGATCGACGCGTTCGCCGACCTCGATCAACATCCGGCCGTGCGCGCGCTTTCCGCGTCGCGCGACTTCGGCGTCTCTCCGACAGCCTCGGCGATGTCTCGCGCGGCGCAGGCGGTCGATTGCGACGCAGTCGTCTATCTATCGCCGTTCGAAAACCACCCGCGCGCGGTGACACGATTCGCGGCAGGCCGGGCGCTTGTGGGGAAATACGCCCGAACGCTGCGCGCAGTTCGCGATCCCTTTGCTCGAGGCTTCGCCGCCACGTTTCGCTCAGCCGCACCTGCACGATCCAACGCCTCGAACAGATCCGACGGCTTGAACGATCGAACCATCTCGAACGATCCGAACGATTCCGTGGTTCTGAAGCCGTTTCGTTCCGGCGGCGGCAACCGCATCCGACCCCTGGCGGGCGGTCGCGTTCCACATCGGCCTCTATCTCCAGGAGCGGATCGAGGGACGCCCGGGTCTCTGGTTTTCGTGGCGGCGGCGGTGAGTGCGTGCCAGTCGGGTTTTCGCGTCAGCTCGTTGGCGACCCTCGGCGTTCGGCGCCTCCGGTTTTCGCTACTGCGGCAATATCCTCGCCTCAGTCGACGATGGCCAGTTCGCCAACGGCCGCGCCCTGTTCGACGCGGCGGTCAGGCTGGGCAGTGTCGTCACCGCGGAATTCCATCTGGTTGGCCTGAACGGCTTCGACTTCATCGCGCGGGACGGCGTCCCTGTGCTCCTCGAGGTGAACCCCCGCTGGTCGTCGTCTGTGGAGGTTGCCGAGCGTGCGTTCCGGATGCCGGTGTTCTCAGGCCCACGCAGGCGCGTGTGACGCCGCGAGGCTGTCCCCGTTCGATCTGACAACAGCGATTCGAGCGCACAGTCGCGTTCGGAAAGGCGATCGTGTACGCGCGTGAGGATGGAACGTGGCCGACAGTTCGGCATGGCTCCGCGATCCCGATGTCCGGGACGTACCGCGTAATGGCCACCGTTTCCGGTCCGGCCAGCCCGTCTGTTCGGTGTTCGCAGCCGCGCCCGATAGCTCGTCCTGTTACCGGGCGCTGGTTGGTCGCGCAGAACGCATCTATCACGACCTCGAACACGGCGCGCGTACCCGCCGCATTACCGTCGCCGGGTAAAATCGTGCGATGCGCAAACTGACACTCGTTCTGACGCTCGCGGCGGTGATGCCGCTCGCGGCCGCCGCGCCGATCTCCCAGCAGGACCGTGACGTCCTCATCAAGGATCTGGAGAACGTCCCGGCACTGCATTTCTGAATGCCATAGCCGACGTGAAGACAGAAGCGCAGTGGAACTACAAGCCCGCTCCGGATCGCTGGTCGGTGGGTGAGTGCGCCGCGCACATCATCGCGGCGGAGCAGTACTTCCGCGACAACATCGCCGCCGCGCTGAAGTCGCCCGCACTCCCGGCGGCACAGCAGTCCACCGCTGGCGACGCCGTCATCGCGAAGATGGTCCGCGACCGCTCCCAGCGATTCCAGGCGCCAGCGGCCATCGAGCCGACCGGCAAGGTGGTTCCCAGGGCGCAGGCGATCAAGGACTTCGAGGCGACGCGCGCGAAGACGCTCGAGTACGTGCGGACCACGCGGGATCCGCTTCGCGAACATGGCGGCGGCACGCCGCCCCAGGTGACCACGGCGTACCAGCTCGTGCTGATGTTGAGCGGGCACACGGAGCGCCATACTGCGCAGCTGCTCGAGGTCAAGGCATCCGCTGGATACCCCAAGTAATGACTTCCAATACCCAACTTCCAACTCCCGAAGGAGATCGCGAGGGGGCGCCGTTGGGAATTGGGAGTTGGCGGTTGGGAGTTGAGACCGCCTTGACCTGCCCCCTGGTTTGATTCACAGTTTCGGGGCGTGAAACCCCTGCTGTCGATTCCGGTCGTACTGTGTCTGCTCGTCGCGCCAGCGGCGTCGCAACCGGGCGACCGGGCAGCGATCGATCGGGCGATCGCCGCCGTCTATCCGAGCCTGGTTCGCATTTCTGTCGTCGTCGTGGATTCACAGAACGGACGCGAAGTGAATCTCGAGGCGTCGGGCAGCGGCACCATCATCTCCGCCGACGGCTACGTGGTGACGAATCATCATGTCGCCGGCCGCGCCCGCCGCATTGTCTGCACGTTGGCCGATCGCGAGGAAGTGCCAGCGGATCTCATCGGCACCGATCCACTCTCGGACATCACGGTGTTGAAGCTTCGCCCGGCGAAGCCGCGGACGTTCCCGGTGGCGAGGTTTGGCGATTCCTCGACCGTCAGGCGTGGCGATCCCGTGCTGGCAATGGGCAGCCCGCGGGCCCTCTCGCAGTCGGTGACGCTCGGCGTCGCCAGTAACACCGAGATGACGATGCCCGGACGGTCGGCGCTCGATCTCGACGGCGAGGACGTCGGCTCGCTCGTCCGATGGATCGGCCATGATGCCGCGATCTATCCCGGAAACTCCGGCGGACCGCTGGTCAACCTCGCTGGTGAAATCATCGGCGTCAACGAGATCAGCCTGGGCCTGAGCGGCGCCATTCCTGGCAACCTGGCCAGACAGGTCGCCAACGCCATCATCAAGGAAGGTCGAGTCCGCCGAAGCTGGCCCGGTGTCGAGGTTCAGCCCACGGTGGGAGCCGCCATGCGCGCCGGAGCGCTGGTGTCGTGGGTGGCCAGCGGCTCGCCGGCCGCCGCTGCCGGCCTTCGCGCTGGAGACATCCTCGTCAAGGTGAACGACACCGCCACGAATGCGCAATTCGCCGAGCAGGTGCCACTGGTCAATCAGGTGCTCTTCGGCTTGCGGATCGGCGAGCCCGCGGTCTTCACCGTGTTGCGCGAGTCGCGGGAGATGGCGTTCAAGGTCGCGCCCATCGAACGCCCGGCTGCCCTGTCCATCCCGCGGGAGCTGCGCTCGTGGGGTCTGGTGGCGTCGAATCTCACGGCGTTCGAGGCGAGGAGCCTCGGACGCTCGTCCACTGACGGCGCGCGGGTCGTCAGCATCCGCAACGGCGGGCCGGTGGAGCAGGCACGCCCGCCGCTGACACGCGACGATGTGATCGTCGAAGTGGAGGGGAAGCGGATCGCGTCGGTCGCCGATCTCGACGCGGTTGGCGCCAGCAGTGTCGGCAAGCGGCTGCTGGTCACATTCGAACGCGGGCGAGAGGTCAGGGTCACCGTCGTCGAACCCGCGGGAACGCGGCCCCCCGATGTCCCGCCGGCAGAGGCGCGCAAGGCCTGGGTGCCGATCACCGTGCAGGTGCTGACACCGTCGCTCGCCGATCGGCTCGGTCTGGCCGGGCGCACCGGAGTGCGGGTGACGCAGGTGTTCGATCCCGCGCTTCCGTTGAGAGTGGGCGACATCATCCTGGCGGTAGACGGCCAGGTGGTCCGTGCATCGGCAGTCGCCGACGAGGACGTGTTTGCCGCGGCCATCCGCCGCGCGGCCATCGGGTCGACAACCCCGCTGACCGTGTTCCGCGACGGTAAGGAGATGACCGTCGCGGTACCCCTTGCGGCGGCGCCTCCGCTCGCGCGCGAGATGAAGCGCTACGAGGACGAGGACTTCGGCTTCCGTGCCCGCGACCTGGCCGACGCCGACCGCCGCGACCCGCGGCTCGACGGCAGCACGTCCGGCGTGGTCGTTGACGGCGTCACCAGTGGAAGCTGGGCGTCGCTTGGCCGTCTGACGACCGGCGACGTCATCATGTCGATCGATGGCCGCACGATCGGCAACGTCGAGGACCTTGCCGGCCGTTTCAAGGAGATTCGATCGGCGCGCCCATCGTCGGTCGTCGTCTTCGTTCGGCGCGGTGTCAGGTCACTGTTTCTCGATCTGCAGCCGACATGGCAGTAACCGGAGGGTGGATGAGCAGGCGATGTGCGATTGCCATGGCGGCGGCGATGATGGTTTCGGCGTCCGTGGCGTGGGCGCAGACGCCGGAGGAACGAGCAGGCGCTCGTGATCTGATTGCGAAGCAGGGCAACGCCGTCGTGTTCGTGCTCGGGACGGCGAAAATACGGATCAACCAGGGAGGGCGCGAGCAGAATCAGGACTCCCGTATCCAGGCGTTGGTCACCATCATCGACAGCTCGGGTCTCGGCGTGATGTCGCTCACCGCGCTCGATCCGGGCGAGTTCCTCTCGGCGCAGATGTCGCGCGGACGGGCTGCCGGCGCGGGCGTCAGCGTGTCAACCGAAGCGTCGGATCTCCGCTATCGCATGCCGGACGGCAACGAAATACCGGTGCGCGTGGTGCTGCGCGATAAGGAGCTGGACCTTGCGTTCCTCCGGCCGGTGGAGAAGCCGGCGGCGCCGGTGGCCGCCATCGACCTGCCCACGTCCAGGCCGGCGGTCGTCGATGCGGTTGTCGAGTTGAAGCGGCTTCCAGAATCCGCGGGCTGGCAGTCAACGGCGCAGTTTCACAGCGTGCAGGCGGTGGTCGAGAAACCCCGGACCTTCTTCATCCTGACCGGAGGCGTTGCCGGTACCCCCGGCAGCCCGGTCTTCGACACCCGAGGGCGGTTTGTCGGCGTCATTCTGCGTTGGAGGAATGAAGCCGACGCGGCCAGCGCACTGCAGATCGTGCTGCCCGCGTCCGACATCCGCGAGGTCGCGAAGCAGGCCAATTAGGCAACTCCCAATTCCCAACTCCCAAAGGAAATCATTCCCGAACGGCTCGCTTGGGAGTTGGGATTTGGTAGTTGGGAGTTAACCGCCTACGCGGATCACGGATCAGGACGAACGGCGGGGAAGGTACAATCCACGTCCGATGAACGGGACTGGCACGGCTCGACGATCGAGACGGTTCCTGATCGTGTCGATGGTCTGCTCGAGTGTGGCGCTCGTCGCGGCGCAGGCACCTGCCCAGGGCGGACGCGGCGCGGCCGCCGCACCGCCGGAGCCCAACCCGAACGGTCCGCTCTACCGTCACATCGGCGAGCAGTACCGCGTCTACAACTTCCCGGGCACTGGCGAATCGATCCCGTACCGGCTTTACGTGCCTCCCTCATGGACGTCCGACAAGAAGTTGCCGCTGCTGGTCACCCTTCGCGCAGGCAACACGGTTGACGGTCCCTACCGCGCGGGCAACGACCTGGTGAAGCAGGCCGCCCAGCGCGGCGTCATCGTCGTCACCCCGATGGGGTATCGCGGGTTGAGCCAGCCGTACTACGGGCAGCCGCTATCCAATCGCGAGGGCCACACCGTCCGTGCCGGCCGCGGGCTGGACTCCACAGGAGGACGAGCGGGCCGAGCAGGATGTGCTGCACGTCATGAATCTGGTGACGAAGGAATACAACGTCGACACGACTCGCGTGTACCTGCACGGCCAGAACCCGTCGGGCTCAGGCGCGCTGTATCTGGCGGCGAAGTATCCCGACCGCTTTGCCGCGGTGGTGGTCAGCTCGGCGCCGATCGTGTTCGAGACGTATCCATTCGACAAGCTGAAGGGACGCGTGGCGCTGATGGTCGTCCACGGCGATCAGGACACCACCAATCCCGATCGAGGCGTCGCAGAAGATGGCGGCGGCGGCGAAGGCCGCCGGCGTCGACACGGTGTACGCCACGGTACCCGGCGGCACCCATCTCGAGGCGTATCTCACCTACGCGTCGCAGATCTTCGACTTCCTGGGGCAGCATCACAACTAGTGGCCTGTATCCACTGGAAGAGGTCCTGGGCCGGGTACGTTCCGACCACGATCTACGGCCGCGACATCGGAGCGGCCGGGAGTGATTTGGGAAGGACACACCACTAGTGCCCGGTACCACGACGATGCTGGCGACGTGCCTGGGATGCGGCTGCGCGTGTGACGACATTCAGCTGCGCATCGACGCCAACCGCATCACGGAAGCCCGCAACGCCTGCGACCTCGGCCTGCAGTGGTTTGGCGATGGCACCGCGCCGGCGCGCGCGGTCGTCGGGACACGCGAGGCCAGCGTCGACGAGGCGCTGGATGCGGCCTCCGATCTGCTCCGCACGTCGTCCAGGGTACCTCGTCTTCTCGCCCCCGATATTTCATGCGAGGCACAGCGAGCGGCGATTGCGATTGCCGACACCCTGCACGCGACTGTGGACAGCGTAACGTCCACGACGGCGATACAGAGCATCCTGGCGGCCCAGGAAATCGGACGCGCGTCGGCAACGCTGGGCGAAATCAGGAATCGCGCGGACGTCATTGTCTTCTGGGGCGTGGACCCGTCATCTCGATATCCACGCTTCTGGGCCCGTTATGCGCCCGGGCCGTCGGGCGTGCACGTTGGTGATCGCGGCCATCGCACGGTGATTGCGGTGGATGTCGGCGAGGCGCGTGGCCCTGAGGACGCGGACGACCGGCTGGCGATTCCGCCCGATCGGGAAGTGGAGCTGCTGGCCGAGTTGACGTCACGCGCGACTGGCTCCGCAGGCGGAGGAGAACTTCCTCCGATTCTTCAAAGGATGTTGCAAGGGAAGTACGTCGCGCTGATCGCAGACGCGGAGCCCGACGGCCGCCCGAGTCGAGACGCAGGCGAAGCGCCGCGATCATCGCGCTGGCTCAGGCGCTCAACGACCAGGCGCGTTGCGCGCACGTCGCGCTTCGCGCCGGCGGCAACCGTTCGGGTGCGGACGCGTGTCTCACGTCACAAACCGGGTATCCGATTGCGGTCGATTTCTCGCGTGGATACCCTCGCTACTGCCCGCACGATCACGCGGTGGCACGACTGGAACGCGGCGGCGTTGACGCCGCTGTTGATCGTCGGCTCCGTCGACCGCGTCAGCCCCGAGCCCGCACCCGCTTCGCCCGTGTTCCCGCAATCCTCGTCGGACCGCGAGCGACCGAGGCGCCACTCAATCAGGCCGCCGCGGTTGATACGGGCGTCGCGGGCATTCACGAATCCGGCACCGCTGCTGCGCATGGACGATGTGCCGCTGCCGCTGGCGGCAGCGATCAGACGGACCTCCCGCGACCGTCGATGTCGTGACGGCGCTTGGCCGGCGAGTGGCCGTGTCCGCCTTGGGCGCCGCAGCGCAGAGCGCGAAGGCGGCCGTTGCGCGTGGCGCCGGTAATCGGCGATAGTTCACGTCGCTCCACGTGATACATGCACCTAGTGAGGGACTTCAGCCATGACTCGATCGCGCGCACTGCAGCTTGCCTTGGCCTGTGGATTGTTTGCGATGCTCGTTTCCGATCGGTCCGGACGTCAGCGGGCAGGCGCCGCCGCTGCGTCAGCCGGCGACGCCAGCGCCGCCCGTCGTGCTGAAAGGAAAGCTCGAACGGTTGAAGGTGCACGGCAAGTCGCTCGCGGGGAATCTGATGAAGGAATCGGATTCTCCGGAGGTGTCGATCTATCTGCCGCCGAGCTACCTGGCCGATCGGACGCGGCGATTTCCGGTCGTCTATCTGCTGCATGGGTACACCAGCACTGATTTGAGCTACTTCGGCGGCAACGCCAGCGCCTGCTGCATGTCTCGGCCGATCGCCTGTTCGCTGCCGGTGCCGTGCGCGACATGATCCTGGTGATGCCGAATTGCATGAACGCCTATGGCGGCTGCATGTATGCGAGCTCGCCGACGACCGGCGACTGGGAGAGCTATGTCGCGGATGATCTCGTCGCCTACATGGACAAGAACTACCGGACGATTCCCAGGCGCGAGGGACGCGGTCTGGCCGGCCATTCGATGGGAGGATTCGGGACGCTGCGCATCGGCATGAAGCGACCGGATGTCTTCGCGGCGCTCTACGCGCTGAGCTCCTGCTGTCTCAACGAAGGCAATGTCCGTCCCGGCCGCGGCGGCCAGCCGTCGGCGGCGGAAGCGATCAAGTCACCCGAGGAGGCGCGCGGGAATCGCGGGGCGCAGGGCACTCTCGCGCGCGCCGCGGCCTGGGCGCCGAATCCTGAGAACCCGCCGCTTTACCTCGACCTGCCGACGAAGAACGGCGAGGTCGTCGCCGAAGTCGCCGTCAAGTACGCGGCGAATTCACCGGTGGCGATGCTCGATCAGTACCTGCCGAACCTGAAGAAGTACAAAGCGATCGCGCTCGACATCGGCCTTCAGGACTCGCTGCTGGCGAGCAATCAGTTGATGGTGACGCGGCTGAAGCGCTTCGGCGTGCCGCATACGTTCGAGACCTACGAGGGCGATCACGGCAGCAAGGTGCTGCAGCGCCTCGAGGAGAAGGTGCTTCCGTTTTTCGCGCAGCACCTGGCTTCAAAGTAGGCCTCGGGGCCCAGGGCTCAGAAATCAGACAACAGAGAAGACAGGAGTAGATATGGCGAGAACGTGGGTTGCTGCCTTTGCCCTGGTCGGCGTAATGGTGAATGCCGCCGCCGCTCAGGATGCCAAAACGATCATCAGCAACGCCTCGAAGGCGATGGGCGTGGACGGCCTGAACTCAATCCACTACTACGGCGTTGCCGCGAACGGGCAGCTGGGTCAGAACAACAACGCCAACTATCCGTGGCCGGTTTCGGCCGCGAACGACTACGTGCGCGCTATTGATTTCACCCAACCAGCGTCGCGCGCCACGTGGCAGAACTACGCGGTGCCGGTCACGGGGGGCGCGGCGGCGCTCGCGGCAGGGCAGCAGCAGATCGCGCAGAATGCGCCATGGGCGCAGCTCGTCGAGATCTACATCACGCCGTGGGGCTTCCTGAAGGCCGCGTCGACGAATGACGCTACTGTCCGGGCGCAGACAGTCGGTGGCAAGCGGTACAACGTGGTGACCGTCACGGGGAGTGCGAAGTCGCCTGGTGGCCAGCCTTACAGGGTGGTCGGCTATGTCAATCGCGACACCAACCTCGTTGACCGGGTGCAGACCTGGCTCGATAACCAGTTCTTCGGCGACATGCTGATTGACGCCGACTATCTGCACTACCGCGAAGCCGCCAACGGCCTGAAGTTTCCCGCCGAGATCGTCCAGAAGCGGGCCGGGTGGCCGACGTTCCACATGTATGTCCTGGGCGCGAATGCGAACCCGGCCAACCTGCAAGCATTGATGACGCCTCCGGCGCGCGGCGGCGGACCGGGTGCGGCACCAGCAGGTGGTGGACGCGGGGCTGGCGCTCCGGGTGATGGACGCGGTGGAGCTCCTGGCGCAGCCGCGCAGGGAGGAGCACCGGGCGGTGGCGGTCGCGGTGATGGTCGTGGCGCCGCTCCGGGTGGTGGCGCGCCCGCCGGTCCGCCTCCGGGAGGCCGCGGTGCGGCTCCAGCGGGCCCGACCTCAGAAAAGCTTGCTGAAGGCGTCTTCCGGATCAACGGCCCCTACAACGCGCTGGCCGTCGAAATGGCCGACCACATCGTGCTGTTCGAGCCGGGCCCGCAGAACCTCGATCGCGCCCGCGCCATCATCACTGAAACGAAGCGCGTGTTCCCCAACAAGCCGATCCGCTACGGCGTGATCTCGCATCACCACCTGGATCACACGCAGGGGCTGGCCGAAGTGGTGGCCGAGGGGATCACGATCGTGACGCCGGCGGTCAACCGCGCCTATCTGATGAGCGCCATGTCGGCGCCGCGTACCCTGGCGCCAGATACGCTCTCCAAATCGGGCAAGAAGCCGGTGATTGAAGGGTTTACGGGCGACAAGCGCGTCTTCCAGGACGGCACGCGCACGTTCGAGATCCACGTGATCAAGGGCCTCCCGCACGCGGATGGTCTGGTGGTCGGATGGCTGCCGAAGGAGAAGCTGCTCGTCTACGCCGACATGTTCAACCTGCCGACCGAGGCCGCACCCGTGCCGAACCCGCCGGTCGTCGGCACCCAGGTGTTCGCGGCGAACATGGAGCGGCTGAACCTCGACGCGGAGCGCATCATGTCGGTCCACAACCTGAATCCCGATCGACTGACGTCGAGAGCCGAGTTGCTGAAGTCGCTGGGCCGGTAAAGAACGACACGAAGGCACGTTGGGATCGAAGTTCACGACGAGCGATTCCCCGAATGGGATTCTTCGTGGCCTTCGATTTCTTCGAGGTCTTCGTGTTTTGCGGGCATTTTTTATTGCACAATAGCCTCGCCCACGACTGAGCGCGTCCCTTGTGGGACGCCACCCGTAAAGGAGCCGCATGGCCAAGAAGACAGCACGCAAGAGCACATCAGGGAAGACGAAGAAGACCGCCAAGAAGAAGTCCGGTCGCAAGCCGAATGCGGCGTTCATGGCGCCGGTGACGCCGAGCGCCACGCTCGCGGACGTCGTCGGATTCGAAGCCGATTCCGCGCACGGAAGTGACCAAGCGGCTCTGGGCCTACATCAAGAAGAACAAGCTCCAGGATCCGAAGAACAAGCGCATGATCAAGGCCGACGCCACGCTGAAGGCCGTCTTCGGCGGCAAGGCGACCGTCAACATGTTCGAGATGACGAAGCTCGTGAGCAAGCACCTGAAGAAGTGACGTCTCGCTGACCATGTGCAGGGCGCTCCGGCGGAGTGTCCTGCGCTCTCCCAGTCGCCGCTCGCGAATGTCATGAAGCCTCCAGTCCTCGTCCTGTTCGCGGCGATCCTGTTCGTCTCCATCGCCATCGGCGTGCCGGTGGACGCGCGTCAAAGGCAGCCGCCAGCCACAGGCGGCGCCGGCGCTGGTGTCGTCGGCGGTGGCCTGCTCGTGCAGGAGGGGCGCGGCCGGCGCGGCGTCGGCCCGGCACAGCCTGCGCCGAGAAATCAAAGAGGCCGCGTGCTGCTGCAGGGCGCGACTCCCAAAGAGAATGGCGTCTGGCTGCCGGGGCCGGGGATCACCGGTGTACCGGTGAAGCCGATCGATCAGCTGCCGCTTCGGCCGTGGGCCAGGGCCGTGTTCGCCGACCGCCAGGTCAACGAACTCGAGCCGCACACACGCTGCAAGCCGTCGGGGGTTGCCCGCGAGTTTCAGACGCCCTACGGCGTGGAGTTCGTCGAGCTGCCGGATCAGGGGAAGATCTACATCTTCGACATCGGCGGACCGCACACCTTCCGGACGATCTACATGGACGGCCGATCGCACCCGCAGAACGGCGCGCGCAGCGCCTACGGCCATTCGATCGGCTGGTGGGACGGCGACACGCTCGTCTCCGACACCACCAACTTTCACGAAGGGTTCTGGCTCGATCGCAAGGGACTGCCACACACTGAGCGGCTGCACACGGTCGAACGCTGGACGCGCAAGGACTCCAACACGATGGAGTACTCGCTCACCGTTGACGATCCTGGTGCCTACACCGAGAGGTGGACCACCAGCGTGGTCCTGAGATGGGAGCCGAACACCGAGCTCTTCGAGTACATCTGCCAGCAGCAGAACTACGCGCACGAGCTGATGGTGGGTGAGATGAAGAAAGTGGACCGCACGACGGTCGTCGTTCCCTGAAATGCAAAGCCTTTTGCATTACGTCCGCGCATGACCCTCCGTATCGCCAACGGGACCGTCCACGACCCGGCCAACGGGATCGACGGCGATGTCCGTGACATCTGCATCGACTCCGGCCGCATCGTCGCCGAGGTTCCGGCGGGGACCCGGACGATCGACGCGCGAGGCATGGTGGTGATGCCCGGCGGCGTGGACATCCATTCACATGTGGCTGGCGCCACCGTGAACCTGGCGCGGCGGCTGGTGCCCGAGGAGCACGACGCCGACCCTGCGCCGCGACCGGACCTCTTCGAGGGAGAAGGGCCGGCCCGATCCGGATCAGGCGGCACTGTACCGTCCACGTTCACCACCGGCTATCGCTATGCCGGTCTCGGCTACACGACCGTCTTCGATGCCGCGGTCGCGCCGTTGACGGCCCGCCTGTCGCACGCCGAGCTCGACGACACGCCGCTTGTCGATGCCGGCTTCTTCGTGCTGATGGGGAATGACGAGTACCTGCTGCGGCTGATCGACGCCGGCGAGCGGACAGCCTCCTGCGACTATGCCGCCTGGTTGCTCGGCGCGGCGGGCGGGTATGCCATCAAGGTGGTCAATCCCGGCGGTGTGGAGCTGTGGAAGCGGGGCGAGCGCGCCCGAACGGAGCTCGATGCGCCAATCGGGTCCAGCCGGGTGACGCCACGCGCGATTCTCGAGACTCTGGTACACGCGGCAAACGAGCTTCGCCTGCCCCACGCCGCGCACGTCCACTGCAACAACCTCGGTCTGGCCGGCAACGCCGCGACGACGATCGAGAGCATGCGCGCCGTTGACGGCCGCCGGGCGCACTTCACCCACCTGCAGTTCCACAGCTATGCCGCCGCGCCGGACGGCGGCTGGCGCTCGGGCGCGCGCGACATCATCGAGTACGTCAATGCGCACCCCGAGCTGAGCGCCGATGTCGGTCAGGTGATGTTCGGACCGGCGATGACGCTCACGGCCGACGGCCCGGTGGAGTACCTGCTCCACAAGAGCTCCGGCCGCAAGTGGGTCAATGTGGACGTCGAGCTGGAGACCGGTTGTGGCATCGTTCCGTACACCTACCGCGAGAAGGCGGCGGTCGCCGCGCTGCAGTGGGTCGTCGGGTTGGAGCTCTTCCTCCTGTCCGCGGATCCCTGGCGCGTCGTGCTGTCGACGGATCACCCCAATGGCGGATCGTTCATGTCCTATCCCGAATTGATTCGGCTGCTGATGGATCGCGCCTACCGCGACGAGCAGCTGGCGCGCGTCAATGCCAAGCTGCTGGTCGGCAGCGCGCTCACCGACGGCATCGACCGCGAGTACACGCTGCAGGAGATCGCCATCGTCACGCGCGCAGCGCCGGCGCGGCTGCTGGGACTTCGAACGAAAGGGCATCTCGGGGTTGGCGCTGATGCCGACGTCACGGTGTACACGCGCCACGACAACCCGGCGGCGATGTTTGCCACGCCGCGCTACGTCGTGAAGGGCGGGGCGCTCGTCGTCGAGGAAGGTCACCTTCGGCGCGCGCCGTCAGGCCGCCGGCTGTACGTCCGGCCCGAGTTCGATCGCGCCGTTGAGGCAGGACTGAGGCGTCACTTCGATCAGTATTCGACCGTGTCATTCGAGCACTATCCAGTGCGCACGCTGCCCGGCGCACCGTGCGCGATCGCCGGCTGACGTGGAGATTCGCGGCGTTTTCATCCAGGACACCTTCGCCGAGGCCTTCGGCATGCGTGCCGCGCGGCTGGTGATCACCGCCCGCTCGCACAAATGGGCGCGTGAGGCTGCGCTCAAGCTGACCGGTTTCGCCACCTCAGTCATCGCCTGCAAGTGCGAAGCAGCCATTGAGCGCGAGCTGGCGCCGGCTGAAACGCCGGATGCGCGGCCGGGCGTCTCTGTCCTGTTCTTCACGATGGACATGGATAGCCTGGGCAAGCGGCTGATCGAACGCATCGGACAGACCGTGCTCACGTGTCCGACCGCAAGCTGCTACGACGGCCTTCCCGACGCCGCCGATCGAGTCACCGCGGGCCGTGCGCTGCGTGTGTTCGGCGACACGTTTCAAGTCAGCAAGATCGTCGGCGGCCAGCGTTACTGGCGTATCCCCGTGATGGAAGGCGAGTGCCTGATTCAGGAGAGCTTCGGCGTCCAGAAGAAGGCGGTAGGCGGAGGCAATTTTCTCGTGCTGGCCGAGAGCGCTGATGCTGGTCTGGCGGCGGCTGAGGCCGCCGTCACGGCGATTGAGGGGACGCCGGGCGTCATCCTGCCGTTTCCTGGCGGTGTCGTTCGCAGCGGCAGCAAAGTGGGCGCGCGCGGCTACAAGGGAATGATCGCGTCGACGAACGACGCTTACTGTCCCACTGTCCGGCCCCGAACGAAGTCTGAGCTGCCTGACGGCGTGCACTCCGTGCTCGAGATCGTCCTCGACGGCCTCGACGCGCCGGCGATCGGCCGCGCGATGCGCGCCGGGATCGACGCGGCCTGCCGGCCGGGCGTGCGCGCCATCGGCGCCGGCAACTACGGCGGGAAGCTCGGTCCGTATCACTTTCATCTCCGCGAGGTGATGGCGGAGTGATTCGTCTGGTACTGCGGAACGTTCTTGATCAGGCGATCGAGATCGACGGCCTGACGCCGGATCGCACCGCGAATCTGTCCGAGGCCGAGATCGCGTCGCTCACGGTGCTCGCGGGCTCTCGCCGCGCCGCCGTCGGCGATTTCTTCACCGTCCAGGGCGATCGATCGGATCGCCTTCACATCGAAGGCGATCTGAGGAATGTCGACGGGCTTGGCGCCGGTTGTGCGGGAGGCGAGCTGCTGATCCACGGCTCTGCCGGGCATCGCGTCGGCGCTGGCATGACGGGCGGCCGCATCGACGTGCGCGGAGATGTCGGGGACGCTGCGGGAGGCGGCATGCAGGGTGG
This sequence comes from uncultured Acidimicrobiia bacterium, assembly GCA_963830025.1. GTDB lineage: Bacteria > Actinomycetota > Acidimicrobiia > Acidimicrobiales > Ilumatobacteraceae > CAWHLC01. The sequence continues at coordinate 477,633 of CAWHLC010000009.1, read as the reverse complement.
GGTACTGCGTGTGACCGGCAATGCCGGCGATCGACTTGGCGCGGCGGCGGCCGGTGCGGCGAAGGGAATGACCGGCGGCGAGATCATCGTGAACGGATCGGCGGGGCGCGAAGCGGCCGCACGCGCCCGCCGGGGCCTTGTCGTCATCGGTGGCGACGCGGGTGCGGACGCGGGGCGGGCCATCATCGCCGGAACGCTCGTGGTGTTCGGCCGCATCGGCGCCAACCCGGGTCGTGGGAGCAAGCGAGGGTCGATCGTGGCGCTCGGCGGCATCGACGTCCCGGCGACCTACGAATTTGCCTGCGCGTATCAGCCCACCTACATCAGGCTGCTCCTGACGCACCTCCACCGGCAATACGGCGTTGGCGTCGAGATGCACGTGCTGGACGGCACGTATAACCGCTACTGCGGCGACAACACCGGGCTGGGACGGGGAGAGATTCTCGAGTTGGCGCGGGTATAATCCGCGCTAACCCAACAATGCGTCTTGCGTCCGGCGTTCGGCTAGGTCCTTACGAAATCCAGTCGGCGCTCGGCGCCGGCGGCATGGGCGAGGTGTTTCGCGCGCGCGACACACGCCTCGATCGCACCGTCGCCATCAAGATTCTTTCGCCTGCACTCGCCGCTGATCCGCAGTTCAAGGAGCGCTTCGATCGCGAGGCCAGGGCCGTCTCTGCCCTCGATCACCCGAACATCTGCGCGCTGTACGACGTCGGCCGCGAGCAGCCATCCGGTGAGTCGACGCCGATTGACTTCCTGGTCATGCAGTTCGTCTCGGGTGAGACGCTGGCCGAGCGCCTGACCCGCGGTCCGCTGAAGATCAACGAAGTGATGCGCCTGGCGACTGAGGTCGCCTCCGCGCTCGACAGGGCTCATCGCTCCGGTATCGTCCATCGCGATCTCAAGCCGGGCAACGTGATGATGACGTCGTCCGGCGCCAAGCTCCTCGACTTCGGGCTTGCTCGTATCGTCGCACCGTCCGCGGCGATGACGATGCTCACGGCGCCCCCGACCGTGGAGCTGACGGCAGAGGGAACGATCCTCGGGACGTTCCAGTACATGGCGCCCGAGCAGCTCGAAGGCGGCGAGGCCGATGCGCGAACGGACCTGTTCGCGTTTGGCGCGCTGATCTACGAGGCCGCAACGGGGCGCAAAGCATTTGAAGGTAAGAGCCGCGCGAGCCTGATCGGCGCGATCCTGCGCGACGACCCACCGCTGATCTCCGTCGTCCGTGGCGGAAAACAACCGTCGTCTGCCAGCGGTGGTTCGATGGCCACGACCGTCGTGGCTGATTCCGATGCACTGGCAGCAGGCATGGATCGCGTCGTCAGGCGATGCCTCGCCAAGGATCCGGACGAGCGGTGGCAGACGGCGGCGGACCTGCTCGAGGCGCTTCGATGGGTCCGTGAGGGCCATGGTGTTGAACGCATCGCGCCCCCGGGCGCTGCGTCGCGGCGTCCGATCATCGAACGCCTGGCCTTTGGAACAGCGCTGCTTGTTGCCGTCGCTGTTGCCGCCTGGGGCTGGATGCGGAGTGAACCATCTCCACCGGTGACCAGCTTCTCATTTGTGCTCTCCGCTGAACACTCCTTGAGCGGCAATGGCGTGGCGGTGGCGCCCGATCAGCGAGCGATCGTCGTGTCAGGTTCCTCGGCTGGCAATGCCATGTTGTACCGCCGTGCCATCGATCAGCTCGAGGCCGCGCCTGTCAGAGGCACCGAAGGGGGGCAGTATCCCTTTTTCTCACCTGACGGTCGTTGGCTCGGTTTCTTTAGTCAGAGTGGGCTGAAGAAGGTTCCGGCGGAAGGTGGACCATCGACGGCCATCGTCTCGACCGGCAATCGCTTCGGCGCGAGCTGGGGACCCGACGGCACCATCGTGTTTGCGTCTGCCGGCTCGCCCGATCTCATGCGGGTGCCGGCGACGGGCGGTGTCGCCGAAGTGCTGGTCACGGCGAAGTCTTTCGGCGGGGGATCGTTGCGGTGGCCGGCGTGGAGCCCGGACGGCCGGGCGGTCTTCGTCTCAATCTTCGGCGGCAGCCTGGGCACAACGAGAATCGGTGTCTATGTGCTGGAGACGAAGCAGTCACACGTGCTGACGGCGGGCACGAACCCGATTGTTCTATCCGACGGCGTGCTCCTGTACGGACGGGCCAGCTCGATCTGGCGGGTGCCGTTCGATACGAAGACCTTCACGATTGGCAACGCGCAACCGGCTCCGATTGCACAGGGCGTGCAAATCAACAGCGGCGGTTTGATGCCGGCCGCTGCCGTCGGAAACACGCTCGCGTTCAAGCCCGGCTCCGCGGGCGACGCGCTCACCGTGGTGTGGGCCGGCCGGGACGGACGTCGAGAGCCGGTCATGGAAACGCCGCAGGCCTATCGAGCGCCGCACGTCTCTCCCGACGGGACGCGCATTTCTGTCCATATCCCCATCGACACCGATGGTGGAGAGCGGCAGGCGGCAATCTGGGTCTACACGATCAAGACTAAAGCGTTCGACCGCCTCACGTTTGGCCAGGGACGCTACACCGACGCGGTGTGGACGTATGACGGCCGGCTCGTCTACAGCGGCAGCGACGATCCCGATGGCGTCAGGAACCTGTACGTGATGCGGACTGACGGCACGGGCGTTGCGGAGCGGTTGACAACGAGCACGCGCGAGCAGGTTCCGAAATCGATGTCGCGTGACGGTATCCTGATGTTTCAGGAGCGGAACGATCAGGGGAACCTCGACCTGTACTCGCTTGCGCTCGACGGCGATCGCAAGCCTGTGCCGTTTCACCCGACGCCAGTATTTGTCCAAGGGCAGCCGGCGTTCTCGCCGAACGGGCGGTTCGTCGCCTATGTTTCGAACGAGACTGGGCAGAACGAAGTGTACGTTCGGTCGTTCACCGGCACGGGTAAGTGGAAACTGTCACAAAACGGAGGCCAGGACCCCGGTTGGTCGCCAAGCGGAAACGAGCTTTACTACTTTACGCAATCGTACGTGATGGTCGTGCCGGTCCAGACTTCCGGGGCGGCTCTGGGCATCGACGCCGCGGCGCGGATACTGTTTCCGTTCAGTCGTCAGACCGGCTATCCCCTCGTGGTGTCGCCAACGGATAACCGCATCCTCCTGCTCGATCGCCCGGATGGTGACCTTGCGCAGATCGTCGTAACTCAGAACGCGTTCACCCAGACGAAGCCCTGACAGGTGGGTGTATGAAGCACCGTGCGATCGTGGCGGCATCGGCTCTCGTGCTCCTCCTGGCGCCGCGTGCGGCGTTCGCTGCGTGCGCTGATCTCCTGCAGCTGACCCTATCGACGACGACGATCACGAGTGCGTCGGTTGTTGCGGCCGGCACGTTCAAGAGCCCGGGCGGCGGGCCCGCCGCGACGCAGGCGGCGTACGCGAGGCTGCCGGAGTTCTGCCGCGTGGCCGCGACGCTGCGTCCGTCGGCCGACTCAGACATCAAGATCGAGGTGTGGCTGCCCACCCAGTGGAACGGAAAGTTCCAGGCAGTCGGCAACGGCGCCTGGGCCGGAACGATACCCTACCCGCCAATGGCGGGCGCACTCATCGAGGGTTATGTGACCGCCGGGACCGATACGGGTCACGTCGGCAACAACGCCGCGTTTGCGCCAGGTCATCCAGAGAAGGTGATCGACATGGGCTACCGGGCCGTGCACGAGATGACAGTGCAGGCCAAGGCGCTCATCAACAGCTTCTACGGCCGCGCGCAGCAGTTCTCGATCTGGAACGGGTGCTCGACGGGCGGGCGCCAGGGCATTACCGCCGCGGTTCGCTACCCGGCCGACTTCGACGGTGTCGTCGCCGGCGCTCCAGCGGTGAACTGGATGCAGCTCCACGCCGGCCGCATGGCCGTGAACCGCGCGGCGAATCGCAGCGAGGCCGCAGCCCTGACCTCGGACAAATACACGCTCGTGCACAACGCCGCGCAAACGGCCTGCGACGCGCAGGACGGTGTGAAGGACGGGCTCATCGAAAACCCCTTGTCCTGCAGGTTCGATCCGAAAGTGCTCGAGTGCAAGGGGACGGACACGGCGAACTGCCTCACCCCTGCACAGGTGGAATCCGCGCGTGCGCTCTACGCGCCGGTGCTCGATCCAAGGACGGGACAGGAAGTCATGCCAGGGCTCGCGCCTGGCTCAGAGCTGGCGTGGGGCATGGTGGCGGGCGCGCGGCCGATCGCCACCGCATTCGATGCGTTCAGGTACATCGTGTTTCAGGATCCGAACTGGAACCCGGCAACGTTTAATGCGGCGACCGACATCGAGCGCGCATTGCGTGCGGACAGGGACGACGCTCTGAACTCGAGCAGCACGGAACTGAAGGCGTTCTTCGATCGCGGCGGCAAGCTTCTCATGTATCACGGCTGGGCGGACACGCAGGTGTCGCCGCTGAACTCGATCAACTACTTCCAGAGGGTCGTGTCGCGCTTCGGGCCATCCGTCGTCGGTTCTTCGATCCAGTTGTATATGGTGCCGGGGATGGGTCACTGCAACGGGGGGCCGGGGACGGATCAATTCAACAGGGTGGCTGCTCTGGAGCAATGGAGGCTCGCGGGCACGGCGCCCGAGCGGATCCCGGCCAGTCACATTACGAATGGTGTGGTTGACCGCAGTCGTCCGTTGTGCCCCTTGGGCCGAGTCGCGAAGTGGACGGGAACGGGCAGCACCGACGACATCGCGAACTTTGCGTGTGTGTCGGACGTGACTCCGGCGGCGCGATAGCGATGAGTTTCTCGAGACGCCAGCTCCTGAGGAAGAGCGCCGCCGCGGCGGCGGGAGCGGCCGCGCTCGCCGCGCAAACGACGCCAACGTCCGGTCAGGCGCCGACGATCGTCACCGCCCGCCGCTTTCGCGGATGGGTGACACGCGGCGTCGGCCCCGATCGCACGACGCTGCAGGAGCTGACGCTTCGTCCGATCTCCGGGCGACAGATCGTGGTCCGCACCGAGGCCACGAACCTGTGCTACTCGAACGTCCCGTTCGTGCTCTCGCTTCAGACACCAGCGCCCCTGCTGGCGGCCGCGCCGGCGGCCCTCCCGCTGGTCCACCTGCGGGCGCCGCAGCCGGCGGTGGTGGGCGTGGTGCACCTGCGCGCGGCACCATCCAGGGTCACGGCGGCGTGGGCGTCGTCGAAGCCGTCGGGCCGCAGGTGCGGCGCGTGCAGGTCGGCGATCGCGTCTGCGTCTCGGGCACGCCGCAATGCGGCAGCTGCTATCAATGCCTGCGCGGCCGTGCGGACATGTGCCAGTACCTGTCCGACAACAACCTCGCGGTGATCGCGGAGACGAAGGACGGCACGCCGGTGGTCGCCAACTCGCATATCGGCGGACTCGCGGAGCTGATGGTCACCAATGAAGAGTGGGTGGTCCCGATCTTCACGAAGGCGGCGGCCGCGGACCTCGGCATGGTCTGCAGCTGCGTGGCTGTCGCCGGGCTGGGCGCCGCCACCTCGCCGACGCTGGCACCAGTGCTTTCGGCATCGACCGCGGCCATCGTCGGCTGCGGACCGCTGGGCCTGAGTGCCGTGATCGGCGCGAAGCTCGCGGGAGCGTCCACCATCATCGCCATCGATCCGATACGCGTGCGGCGTGAGCTCGCACTGAAGCTTGGCGCCACGCATTCGCTCGACCCGAACGCCGAAGGCAACAATCTCGTCGCCCGTGTCCGGGAGCTGACGCGATTCCCGACCGATCGATTCATGTCCGGAGGGCGCACGAGCGGCGGCCTGCTCGGCGGCGCCGGAGCGGATTTCGTGATTGAGGCTGTCGGCGCCGACGCCGTGCCGCCAAAAATGGAAGCCGGCCCCGATCCGACCGGTATCCTGCCCATGCGCCAGGCCTATGAAATGACGGCGCCGGGAGGTCACGTCATCACCACGAGTCTTCCGCGCGGGAACATCACGCTGCCCGCTGTGCTGTTTTCAATCGGCGGCCGCACGCACCACGCCGGTCAGGCGGGCGGGTCGCAGCCGATGCGCGACATCCCGCGCTATGTGCAGATGCTCGATGCGGGGCAGTTCAACGCACAGGCGCTCGCCACGACCGTTGTCCGGCTCGAGGACATGCTGCCGGCATACGAACAGGTCGCGTACCGCACGACGGTGACGGCGATCATGACGCCGTAGCCTCACCGAGTGGAGCGGCCGGTAACGGACTGAAGGCGCCCGCTAACGCCCCTTCGGGGGTGAATTGTCGTTGCCTCCGTACTGGGCGAAGTAGTTGCTGACGCCGTCCGGATCGAGCAGCCACACGGTACGCATCTGGCCGGGCGCGGAGAGTGGCCGGTCAATCGTCGCACTGCGTGAGGTCGCGACATCGTTCACGCCTGCCACGTTCCAGACGATGTACTGCATGCCGCCGGTCTGGGAATCCTTGGCTGCGCCCGCCTTGGCCGGCCACAGCCGCAGCGTCACCGATCCGTGCCGGAAGCCCTGCATCGTCGCGTTGAGCAGCGGATTCTGCAGTGGTTCGAGGACCTCCAGGCCCATCAAGTCGCGATAGAAGGCGCGGCTGCGATCGGGGTCGGCGACGGCAAGGCCGATCTCGAAGCGGGCGAGCGTGTCCGCTGACGCAGCGGGCACGATCACGAGCTCGACCCAATGTCCGGCGGGGTCCTGCACGAGGGCCGCGCGTGTCGCGCCGCGGTGGGCGGTCGAGGTCTGAAATCGGGGCGGCGTGAGCCCGCGGTCCGTGAACCGTTTCGTCAGCGCGGCTTCGTCCGCAAAGAAGAGGGTCAGCAACCGCACGCCTGCGACGTCGCCAGCGGCCGTGGCATTGGGTGCGGCCCCGGCGGTGGGAAACAGCTTCACTTCCGACGCGCCGACTGGATAGCGGATCATCTGGCCGCCGCCGGGCGCTGTCGCCGGCATTACCGGAAGCGCCAGCACGCCCGCATAGAAGTCTTCGACCTGTGCTCTGCGTTCCGCTGGGAACCGCCGGAAGACGTTGATCTCGCCCACGTCCGAGCGGGCCATGCCAGCCTGCCAGAGGTAGGGCCTGATCGTCTGTTGGGTGAGGACGACGCTGAACGCGGCGATCGCCAGTGCCAGCGCTGCGGCGAGCTTCGCTCTCACGGAACCCAGGCTCAATCCATGACGACGAAGCTGACCCGCGGGAACGCCACGGTGCTGGCAATCGAGTCGATGATGTTGATCTGGCAGGTGTAGGCCCCCGGCTTGAACTGTTCCGCGGGCACCTCGAACTGGAAGACGACGGCGCGACGGTTCGGCTCGTCGATCGTCGTGCGTGTCCACCATCGGCGTCTCGAAGACCTTCACGCCGCCGCGATAGAACGCGAGGCTCGTCCGGAGGTCGGGGCGCTGCTCGGCGAGGGCCGGGTCGTAGACCTCGTAGTAGAAGTAGACCTTCTGGTTGCGGCCGACGGCGCGCGTCAGGTTCGGCAGCAGCTGCACGCCGTCACGGACAGCGGATTGTCGGTGCGTCCGGCCGCGGCCTTCTGCACCTGCGTGCTCATCACGACCGAGCTCACCTTCATCGCTGTCGCGTCCAGCTGCGGCACGACAATTGGCGCTTCGAACGAGCCGACGGCGCCGCCGGTGTTCTCGCGCATCACGACCTTGACCGAGAAGCGGCCGGGCGGCAGCGACACGCCGGTCTGATAGAAGACCTGCTTGCCGGCGAGCGTTTCGGCGCCGCCTGACGGCACCTTGATCGTTTCGCGCATGCGGCCGACCGACGCGTCCCTGCTCGTCCCGCACCTCGCCCTTGACGTCCAGCTGAACTTCGGTTGCCTTGTTCGGCCACCGGCACGGCGAATCCCGGGACCGCCAGCGCGATCGGCACATAGAAGCGGTCGTTGCGATCGTTGTCGGTCGCTACCTTGCTGACGGAAGTAGCCGGTGCCGACCACCATCGGCATGTCCGTCGACGACACGGCGGCCGCGAGCTGCTCGTCGAGCTGCGCTTCGCGGTCGCGGTTGTTCGTGTTGACGAAGCTGCGGCCCGCGTAGTAGCCCGGACGTGCCTCGATCCTCAGCCCTTTCAGTCGGGACGATTGACGACGCGCACCTGAATGCTGCGGAACTTGCCGTCCCGGGCGGGGTTGGTGCTCGAGTAGCCGAGCAGGTAATAGGCGGCCAGGTCGTTCTGGACACGCGTCGAACGCATCGCCGAAATCGTTGCGTCGCGTGAAGGCGCGCCCGCCGGTGTCGGCCGCCAGCGTGGTGAGCGTCTCCTGCGACTGGTTGAGCTGCTGGAAGCCGCGCATGCCGCCGCCGGTGAAGCAGCGAGCGCGCCGTTGCCGCGGCTCGCCGCCGCGCCGCCGGCGGCGACCGCCTGCAAGCCCGCGCGTATCGACCGGATAGATCGTCACGTTGCCGCGGTTGCACGTGCTGGTGGCGGAGCGCAGCTCGATCTGGTTGTCGTCGCCGCTGCGGCTCATCCCGGCGCTGAAGTAGAGGAGCGCCTTCTTCTGCTGAATCGGCGCGAGTTCCTGACACAGCGTCTTCAGAGCCGCGAGCCGGACGTCGTTGTTGAACTCCTGGAACGCTCGGCCTCGGTCGGCCGCCGCTTCGGTTGCCGCGGCGGCTCCGCCTCGGTGGCGGCGGTCGCGATCGCCTCGGGGTTGACCTCGGTGCCCTCGTTGTAGGCGAGCGTCTGGAGCGCCGCCGAGCGCTCTTCCCTGCTCGACGTGAAGTCGGTCAGCACGTTGAGCCGGGAGCCGATCGTGATGATGCGCCACGAGGTCGGCGCCGGTCATCTTCTCGCCGACCCAGTCGCGCGCATCCTCCACCGCGCGCTGCACGTCGTCCGGCTGCATCGAGCTGACGTCGAAGCACGATCAGCCAGCATCCGCCGGTTGGTGACGCTGGGCACGTCGGCCGTGACGGCGACTTGCCGGCGGTCGTTGCGCCGTGGCGCTCGCCGCACGTGCCGCCTCGGCGCGGACCTTGTCCTCCAGTCCATCCAGCAGCTGGACATTGGCGTGCGCCCGCTGGCGCCGCGGTCGGCGATCTCCTGGAAGGAGAACGTCTCGATCCGCTGCGGCTTGCCGTCCTCGGGACGATGAAGTCTTTCGCCGTCAAGCCGCGAACGATGTTCCCGCGGCGTCGCGAACGACGACGTCCACCGAGACGATGCGTGACGCCCGCGGAGCTTTCGAACCGGGGCTGGTCTGGCGGCTGTTGCTGCTGCGCCGACGGCTCCCGCCGCCCCTGCCGCGAGAGCGAGCAGGAGGGCCATGACGGTAAACGGCACGCCGCTTGGGCGACGCTGAGCGTGAGCGAGTCGAAGTCGGTGCGTGCGACGTCGTGGCGAAGCGTGTGTCATGCCTAGAACCCGAACCGCAGAGTTCAGCGTGGCACGGCGTTGACCGTTCACGCTCCGGATCTGCCCGAATGTTGGTGAGTTGACGTTGGTGTCCACACCCGAATAGTTGGCCAGGTTCAGGATGTTGCTGAAGTTCATCGTGATTTGAAGATTACGGTTGCCACCGCAGTCTGCACCTGTGCGGCTGAAGTTCATGTTCAGGTTCTTCGAGCCGGGGCCGATGATGATGTTGCGCGCCGATGAGCCGAACGCGCCGGCCGCCGGTACCGTGAAGGCGTCGGTGTTGAACCACTGATCGATCGACGGATCGGCGATGCGCGATCGGCTGGCCGTTGTAATCCGCGCGCAGCGCGCCGTTGACGCCGCTGGCGATATCGCGCGCGGCACCGCTCACCGTGACTGTCTGCGGCGATCCGGAGTTGGCCGAGAAGTTTGCGCTCAAGTCGCCAGCCGCCGGCGAGGCCGGCCCACAGGCCGCCGTTATTGAGCCACCGCTCCTGGGGCCCAAACGGGAAGCGATACTGCGCGCTCAAGGTCAGGCGGTGGCGCTGCTCAAAGCTGGACCTGGCCCACTCGGCGTCGATGTTCTGATCGTCCTGCGCGACGTTGCCCGTGCCGCCACCGCCCCCGCTGAGTGACGGAGAGTTGTCGCGCGACTCTGGCCCAGCGTGTATTCGACCCGATAACCCAGTCCGCCTGACTCATTCTTTTGCAGGCTGACGGACGCCGAATCGAGGACCGAACGGCCCTCGGACGATGTCCACGTGAACGGCTGAACGCCCTCGATCCGCAGGCCGTTGGCATCGCGGTTCGGCGCGCGAACGATCTCGAGGTTCGAGCCGATCGTGTGCCCGTACTGTGCCGCCACCATGTACGTGCGGAACAGCGGACGCTGCACACTGATCACCGCCTGCTTGGCGGTGCCGACGACGTAGTCGCGATCGATGCCGTAATCGTTGCGCGTCTCGTTGATGTTGATGCCGGTGAGGGCGTTTTCCATCAACAGCGCCCGGCTCAACCCGCCGATGTTCGTGCCGGTGGTCGCGAACGGCGGCTGCTGCGCGAGCCGCCGCGCGATCCCGGAGTAGGTGTTGTCGTTGTACCTGAATCTCCCAGCTGCCTCGGAGCTGGAACTGCCCTGGAGCCCGCCACGCTGCCGACAAACGGGGAGAGACGTTGTTGGTGTCCTTCTCGATCAGCGCTGTCGGGAACGATCCGCTGAAGCTGCCTTCTTCGCCGGACTGAACCGGTGCCGCGCCGGTGAAATCCTCATTGACGTCGAGATTGACCAGACGGCCGTTCTCTTCGACGAACGGGAATCTGAGATCCCAGCGCACGCCAAGGTTGAACGTCAGGTTGCCGCGGGCGCGCCACTCGTCCTGAACGAAGAAGCCGAGGTCCCGCCCGGTCAGCGATCGTCTCGCCAGGGCCGTAGGCAATGGTCGCCTGCTGCGGCATCCCGAGGAGGAAATCGGCGAAGTCGAACCCGGTCACCCCACCCAGGCCGCCGTTGGACGTGTAGATGCCGGTGAAGACGAACTGGCCGTTGGCGTTGCTCTCGCTATTGGTCGTCGTCTTGTCGTAGTTGTATGTTCCGCCCGACTGGATCTGATGCCTGCCGAACGGCCGCCGCCAGGTGACGTTCGTGCCGACGCGATCGCCAACCGACCGCGACGGGTTCACATCGCTCAGGCCGCTGATGCTCGAGAAGCTCAAGCGCGGCAGACCCCACGCGAACGCGTTGTCAGACACGCCCTGAATGCCGATCTCGTTCGAGATGTTGTTCACGCCGCTGAAGTTGTTGATCGATCCCGAATCGACGTGTGGTTGTAGTTCGTCGAAACCTGGAACTGATTGCGGCCCTTCTGAATGTTGAAATTGGGCGACACGCTGTAGTTCCGGCTCTCCTGGGCTCCTCCCAGCGTGGTGAACACGTTCAGCCGATCGTTGTCCGACTGGTTGATACTAGAAGTTCAGGTTCATGTTGACGTTGAGCCGGTTGTTGGCTGCCGCACCGCGCCCACCGCGTCCGCCGCCCGCGTTGCCCTGCTGTCCGCCGCGTCCGCCGCCGCCCGCGTTGCCCTGCTGCCCCCCGCGTCCGCCCACGGCCGCCGCTGCTGGGCCGTGAAGTTGTGCTGAAGGCGCACCTGCACCTGGTTCTGCCGTGAAACGTTCGTCGACGCGCGGTGATAGTTGCGCGTCGTGCCCGCCAGCGTCGCTGCCGGGTAGTCCTGCAGCAGCGCAAGCGCCTGCGGGCTGAGACGCTCGAGCGGAATCTGATTGTCTGGGAACGGCTGGCCGGTCAACGGATCGATGAGCGGCGTGCTGACCGACGAGAAGTCGCCGAGACGCATGGCGTCGGTCGGCACCGTCGCGTACTGATCGAACGGGTTTGTGCCGGTGCTTCCCGAATACGTGAACGTCACGTTCGTCCGGTTGTTCGGGTTCCGGTAGAGGCCGGGAATCTTGAGCGGGAACTGGGCCGTTCACGTTGTAGTTGTGGTTCGCGTTCTGGGTCTCGACGCCCTTGACCTCGGAGCGCAGCTGCCGCGGGGCACTGTTCAGGGCGGAGCCGCTGAACGTAGTATGTAGCCGTCCCCTGAACCCGCTGCCCTCCACGCCCGGAACTTCGGGTTGCCGCCGCGTCCGCCGCCTCGTCCCTGGAAGTTGCCTCCACCGACGACATCGGCGAGGTCCCTGCGAGTTGATGTCGCCTCCTCGACCCAGGAGCTGGGCAAGTTGAGCCGGGTCGATGTTCCCCCTGCGCCCCTGGAGACCGGCAATGAGTCCTTCGACTCCGCCCGGAAGGTTGCGGGGATCGAAGTTGGGGTTCTGGAAGTCGCCGCGGTTGAGCGCGTCACGCCGCTGGTTCAGCTGGCCTTGGTCGACGCGCGCCGCTTCACCGGTGACGGCGAACGCGTCGGCCAGTGCTTCGGAGCCGAAGCCGAGCGGCGTCAGAGCCAAGGGATCCTGAGCCCCGCCTCGAACACGCTGGGATCCAGTGAACGGGTCGCACTCGTTCTCGTTGACCGCCAGCGATTCGAAACGGCGCTGGGCGGCGGCTTCCGCTGTCTCGTTTGCCGCGGGTGCCCCGCCACCCCGCCGACCGGCTCCGCCACCGCGCCGGCCGGCGCCCGGCGCGTGCAGTCTGCGGTCGCCAGGCTCAGTGGGCGGCGTCGCGCTCGCCACCCTCGGCGTCAGCGTCAGCGTCAGATCGACGGTCTGCGCGCACGCCTCCCTGCTGACAGTGACGTCCTTCTGCGTGCTGCCGAATCCGAAGAGCTCGGCGGTGAGTTGATATGACGCGTCCGGAAGAGCCAGCTTGAATGTTCCGTCGATGTCAGTGGAGGCGGCGGTCTGGACGGTGTCGCCACGGCGCACCGTGATGGACACCCCCGGCAATGGACCGCCGAGGCCGGTGATGGTGCCGCTGATGGTGCACGCGGCTGCTGCCGGCGGCGCCTGCTGGGCGCCCGAGCGCAACACCCGCCATCACGAAGGCGACCGCCGCCGCCCTGATCGTGGTTGTCGTCGTCCTCGACAGAATGGGGTTGAGAACCCCGAAAATGCGACTCCCGGTCATGTCCCTCCTGCCTTGACGCGTAGCTACTGGCAGCGTACGCGTTCCGGAACCCGGCGCCAAAGACAAAACGATGTCAGGGGCCGTTCAGCCCGTCTTTTTACTTTCTTTACTTGTATTTAACGTCCTGAAGCCGTCCAGCAGCCATCCCAATTGACCGCTAGCACTTCAGGACGAACCCGGGCACCCTTGACGGTCGGTAACCTGACGATACGTTGCCAGGTGGACGCCCATTGTGCTTTGCTGCGTCGGCGCTTTCAGCGGATCCGCCTGACGGCGCAGCAGGCAGCCGACGCCTCAGCAGCAGGAACGGCAGCGCCTGGCGCAGCAGGATCGGCAGCGCATCATGGATCTTCTCGGGCATCAAATCGATCCCGCCCGGCGCGCAGAGCGCCAACCCCGACACCTACGACGAATCGAAGGCCGAACCCTTCCCGGCTCTTCCGCATCCGCTTTTCATGAACGACGGCCGCCGCGTTACGTCCGTCGACATGTGGTGGAAGCAGCGGCGCCCGGAGATCGTCGAGGACTTCGAGCGCGAGGTCTACGGCCGGACGCCCAGGAACACGCCGCGCGTCCGCTGGGAAGTTACGAATACCGTTGCCGACGGCAGGACTGTCACCAAGACGCTCGTCGGACACGTGGACAATTCGTCCTATCCGGCCGTGAACGTGGACATCCAGCTGACGCTGGTCACCCCGGCCGACGCGAAGGGGCCAGTGCCGGTGATCATGCAGCTGAACTTCGCGGCTGGCGGGCGCGGCCGCGGCGGCGCAGCCCCCGCCGGAGCAGCAGCGACTCCGGCCGCAGCTCCGGCAACGGCGCCACCGCTGTCGTGGCAGCAGCAGGTGCTGGCGAAGGGGTGGGGTTGGGCGCAGATCGTGCCGAACAGCATCCAGGGCGACTCGGGCGCCGATCTGACAACCGGGATCATCGGCCTGGTCAACAAAGGCCAGCCGCGTAAGCTGGATGACTGGGGCGCGCTGAAGGCGTGGGCGTGGGGCGCGAGCCGTGCGCTCGATTATTTCGAGACCGACAAGGCTGTGGACGCGACGCGCGTCGGCATTCAGGGGCACTCGCGCTACGGCAAGGCGGCGATTGTCGCGATGGCGTTCGATCAACGGTTTGCGATCGGCTACATCAGCTCGTCGGGTGCCGCCGGCGCGAAGCTGCATCGCCGCAAGTTCGGCGAGGTGATCGAGAACGTGCTGGCGGCGAACGAGTATCACTGGATGGCCGGCAACTACTTCAAGTACGGCGGCGACTGGGATTCACTGCCCGTCGATTCGCACCTGCTGATCGCGATGATCGCGCCGCGGCCCGTGTTCCTCAGCGCCGGCGCGACGGACGGCGACGGCTGGGTCGATGCCAAAGGCAGCTTCCTGGCCGCGTCCGCCGCTTTGCCCGTCATACGAGCTGCTCGGGAAGAAGGGGATGCCGCAGGGCGCCAACGAGTTCCCGAAGATCGGCACCGCGCTCGTTGACGGGGACGTCGGCTTCCAGCAGCACACTGGCGGCCACACCGATGGTCCGACCTGGCCAACGTTCATTACCTTCGCAGAGCGATATATCGGGAAACGCTGACCCCGCGAACGACCCGAACGTCAACGTTCGAACGGTTCGAACGATTCGAACGATTCGAACGATCCGCACGCTCGAACGATAATGGTTCTCGATGCTGAATCTCGGGATGAACGAGCGCGCGTGGGCGCTCGTTGATGCGGCAGCCGCGCGCGCAGGCGAGTTGCGGCTCGACATCGGGATTCTTCCCTGCGGAGCACGCGTGCTCGACGCGGGCGTGCACGCGGCTGGTGGTCTCGGCGCCGGCCGGCTGCTGGCCGAGTTGTGCATGGGCGGGCTCGGCCACATCGACTTCGTGCCGCTGACGGTTGGTGACGAGCCGTTGCCGGGCGTTCAGGTCTGGACCGATCACCCCGCCGAGGCGTGCATGGCTTCGCAGTACGCCGGCTGGGCGATCGATCCCGACGGCTTCTTTGCGATGGGCTCCGGTCCGCTGCGCGCGAGGGCACGAGTCGAGAAGGAGCTGTTCGGCAAGCTGGGATACGCGGAAGAGGCCGAGCGCGGCGTCCTCGTGCTCGAAGGGCGAACGCTCCCCGGCGACGACGTGGCTGAGTGGGTGGCGCGGAAAAGCGGCGTCGCTCCAGCGGCGATCACGTTTGCGGTGGCGCCGACCGCCAGCGTCGCCAGGCGGCGTCCAGATCGCCGCACGCATCATCGAGACCGGGCTGCACAAGATGGAGGTGCTGAAGTTCGACGTCACGCGCGTGCAGAGCGCCGATTGGCACCGCGCCGATCCCACCTGTGGCCAAGAACGACATGCGCGCGATTGGCCGCACGAACGACTGCATTCTCTACGGCGGCCGCGCCCGCTATGTCGTCCGCGCGCCGGACGAAACGCTGGCCGATCTCGCCGAGCGGCTGCCATCGTCCGCGTCGAAGGACTACGGCACGCCGTTCCGCGAGATCTTCAAGCGCTACGACAACGACTTTTATAAGATCGATCCGCTGCTGTTCAGCCCGGCCGAGGTCTGGCTGACCAGCGCGATCACCGGCCGGACGTTTCACGCCGGACTGCCTGAATCCCGACGTGCTGGGCGCGTCGCTCTACGGCAACTGATGAAAGTTCTGATCCTCAGCGCGCGAACCGGATGGCACACGGACGAGCTGTGCCGCGCGCTGACAGCGCAGGGCCATCAGTGCGCGCGTCGATCGCGTCGTACGAGTCGCTGGATCGTTCGGAAATTCAGGTCGTTCGAAGCGTTCGGACCGTTCGGACCGTTCGGACCGTTCGAATCGTTCGTTGACGTTCGAACGTTCGAACGTTCCGCACCCGAACGCTTCGAACGTCCCGAACGCTCCGAACGTCCGAACGTCCCGAACGTTCGAACGATTCGAACGTTCTCGGTTTCGATGCCGTTCTTCGCGCGAATCATCCCGAACGGCTCGCTCGAGCAGATCATCTACCGCGTCGATGCGCTGCACTGGATTGAGGACCAGGGCATTCCGGTCGTCAACTCGCCGCGCGCGATCGAGCGCTCAGTGGACAAGTTCTACACGACCGCGCTGCTGCAGGATGCCGGCATCCCGGTGCCGGAGACGGTCGTCTGCGAGCGAGCAGACGATGCGATGGAGGCCATTCGACGGATGCTCGCCAACGGCAGTGACGTCATCATCAAGCCGATTTTTCGGATCGATGGGCCACGGCCTGGTCCGCGTGGCCGATGCCGACACTGGCGTGGCGCGTCGTCCGGCCGCTGGAGCAGATGCGGTCGGTGTTCTACGTGCAGCAGGCGATCGATCATGCCGGCGCGCGACGTTCGCCTCTTCGTGTTGGCGGCCGGGTTGTGGCGGCGATTGAGCGGACGGCTCCGGATGGCGACTGGCGCACGAACGTCGCCCGCGGTGGCATCGCGCGGCAATCGATGTGCCCTCGCCGTGGCGGGACTCGCCGTGAACGCCGCCCGCAGTCGTCGGTGCCGACTATGCCGGTGTCGACTGCTCGTGTCGGGCACCGGCGAGAGTCTTCGTGCTGGAAGTGAACGGGATTCCTGGCTGGCAGGGGCTGCAGCAGGCGACGGGCATCGACGTGGCGGATGCTCTCGTGCAACTCTCGAAGCGCGCGCGACCTCGGCGCATCCCGCCCTGCAGGTGCACGCATGACGGCCGTGACAGACGAACGTCAACCCGCCGAACGTTGATCGACCTCCTCGCCGCTCGCGGCCATTGCCGAGGCGGCGCGATCGGCCTGCGTGCTGGAGGCGGGCGCACCGAAACCCGGGAATGTGTCGCCGGCGCGCCCGTTCGCGGATATGCGATACGAAGACTTCGTCGCCAGTGCCGAGGCCATTCGCGGTCCGCTGGAAGGCGCAGACGATCGGCCGCTCGGCGAGACGATCCTGCGGGCGGTCGAGGCGACCGCACGTGTGACGCGCGCAACACCAATCTGGGCATCGTCCTGTTGTTAGCGCCGCTGGCCAGAGCGCGGCGCCGGCTCTCGATCGTACCGGCAGCCAGCCGGACCGTGATGCGACTGGCGCGCTCTCCGAAGGGAAGTACATCGGCTGCTCGCGGAGACGACGGTTGACGACGCGCGGAACATCTATCAAGGCGATTCGTCTGGCCAATCCTGGCGGGCTCGGCCGTGCCGACGATCAGGATGTGGCGACCGAGCCCACCGTCACGCTGCGCGAGGCGATGCAGCTGGCCGCGGGTCGAGATGGCGTCGCTCGAGAATACACATCGGCATTCGCAGACGACCTTTCAACAGGCGCGGCGTTCTGATTCGCGCTCGCGCCGAGGGGTTGTCATGGGACGCTGCCATTGTCGAGACGTTCCTGACGCTGCTCGCGGCGACAGCCGGACACGCACATCGTGCGGCGCGCCGGCGGCGACCTCGCCGCGCGGGTCTCGGAATTGGCGCGGAACGTGCTCGCCTCCGGTGGCGTTCGCATCGGAGGCCGGACGGCGGGCGGTGGCCGACATGGACGCATGCGCTTCGCGATCCGCGCAACCTCGCGAATCCAGGTACCACGGCCGATCTCGACGGCCGCGACGCTGTATGCCGCCTTCGTCGCGTTGGCATCGGTCGATCGATTGGTCGGCACCGCAGATTTGCCCCCCTGCTCGGAGGAGTCATGACGCCGCGGGCGGAATACCGCGTTTCGGTCACCAAGGACTATCTCGTCTTCGCGTCTGCCCACTTCATCACGTTCGCGGGGCACCGCTGCGAAGGGTTGCACGGGCACAACTACCGCGTGCGGGTCACCATCGAGGGCGCGCTGAACGAGGAGGCCTGGTTCGTCGTTCGATTTCGTCGAGCTGAAGGGGATCATGAAGCAGCTGTGCGACGAGATCGATCACCTGGTGCTGCTGCCGCTCGAAAGCGATCGCGTCAGGTGGTGGAGGATGGCGACATCGTTCGCGTCAGCGTCGACGGAAAGCCGCGCTACACGTTTCCGCGGCGCGACTGCGCGCTGCTGCCGATTCCCAATACGACTGTCGAGATGCTGGCGAAGCTGCTGACCGACCGGCTGAAAGACCCCATCGGCGCCGATGCGGCTACAGGCGCTGACCGCCATCGAGATGGAGGTCGAGGAGAACTTCGGCCAGACGGCGATATATCGCGAAACCCTCCGGGAGGCGCCATGAAATTCACCGGAGCGATGCTCTTTCTAAGGACCTGCCGCGCATGACCCCCTTCTACAGCGGCGTGCTTGGATTGCGGCCGATCGATGAGACCCGTTTACCCGACTGGGTGGAGTTTCACGGCGATGCGCAGTTCTCGTTGCATGCGATTCCAGCCACAATCGCGGCCGGAATCTCGATCGACTCGCCACCACGCGCGCGGGAACAGAGCCCAACCAAGCTGACGTTCATCGTGACGGATGTCGAGGCGACGCTGGCGGCGATCGAAGGCATGGGACTGCCGCTGCTGAGACGTCCGTGGGGAGGCGTCGAGGCCGTCGATCCCGAGGGGAATGTCTTTGCCCTTCGTCCCGCGACCGACCCGGACTGAGCACGGTCAGTCATCGGAAGCGGTCACGACTCGAGCTCGTTCGCGGCCGCGATGTCGGCTGGCGTGAGGCGCCCCTCGTGAATCGCCGTCGCGACGAGTGCACCGGCGCAGCCGATCCGCGCCAGCTGCTGCAGGTCGTCGATCCCGCGGACGCCGCCGCCCGTAAACACTGGCGTCTCGGGTACCGCCGCTCGAATCGATGCAGCAGGCTCAAATCCGGTCCCTCGCGCGACCCCACCTCTGCGAGGTCGAGCACCACGATCGTCTGCGCGCCGGCCTGCACCGCCTTCGCGGCGATGTTTCCGGCGATCGACAGCCGATCCGGCTCCACCGTGATCGGCGCGTCCCGTCGCGAAGATCAAGGCTGAAGACCACCGGTCGGGGCTGGCGCGCAGATGTCCGCCAGCGTGTCGAATGAAGGCAGCGTCTCGAGTCCAACGACGATCGCGTCGGCACCCGCGTCGAGCGATTTGCATGCGCGTCACCCGCATGGACGATCCCGGCGTCGACCCGGAGGGACGCGCCGACCATCGCTGAGGCTGCGGATCGCCTCGATCTGCGGCGCGTCGCGACGCGATCGCGTCCAGGTCGGCCAGGTAGATGTCAGTCGAGGCCGAACGTCTCGACGTAGTGGCGCGCCAGCGTCAACGGCGCTGCCATCGATGGGCGCCCCCGCGGACCGCTCAACGGCGGCATAGGTGTCCCGCCTGCCGCACGACGCGCGTGAACGGCTCTTCCCGTCTCTTCAAGTCGATGACGCCGATGATTTGCACGAGGGATATTCTGTGGCCGTGATTCTCGGGTGGGACATCGGAGGCGTCAACACGAAGGCCGTCCGGCTCGACGGCGACGGCGCGCTTCGCGCCGCGTCGCGGCCGTTCGAACTGCA
Source organism: uncultured Acidimicrobiia bacterium (assembly GCA_963830025.1). Taxonomy (GTDB): domain Bacteria; phylum Actinomycetota; class Acidimicrobiia; order Acidimicrobiales; family Ilumatobacteraceae; genus CAWHLC01. The sequence goes on along the minus strand of CAWHLC010000009.1, from coordinate 458,327 downwards.
GCGCGACCCGGAGGCTCTCGTCGCGTGCTGACCGGGTTGGCCGGCGAACTTGGAGCGCCCCGTCACAGGCCGACTTCACCTGCGCGGTCACCATGACCGCCGAGCTGTCCCAGATGTTCCGCACGAAGCGCGACGGTGTGGAGTTCGTGCTCGACGCGGTAGCCACGCGTTTCCCGACGGCAGAGATTCGCGTCTTCACGACCGATGGCCGATTTCTGCCAGTGAACAGCGCACGCCAGGAGCCGCTGGCCGTGGCCGCGGCGAATTGGGCAGCGACGGCCGACTCGTGGCCGAGCGATTCTCGACATCACTGCTCGATCGACGTCGGAACAACGACCACTGACATCATCCCCATCGTCAACGGCCAGGTCGTTGCATCGGGAATGACGGACCCTGATCGTCTGGCTTCCGGGGAACTCGTATACACGGGCGCACTTCGAACGCCCGTTGAAGCCATTGTGCGCGACGTGCCGTATCGGGACGGCAGGGCGGCGGTTTCTGCGGAGGGTTTGCCCTTGTCGGCGATGTGCATCTCTGGCGCGGACGTCTCGCGCCGCCGGACTACACGGTGCCAGTCCTGACGGTCGCGCGGCCAGCCGCGAATTCGCCGGAGAGCGGCTCGCGCGCGTGATGTGCGCGGATCGCGAACTGCTCGACGAGATGGCGATCGGACCCATCGCCGACGCGATTGCGGCGCAGCAGGTGGCAAATCGTCGCCGCCGCGATCCGACGCGTGCGTGCGCGTCATCCTTCGATGCGCACCGCAGTCGTGACTGGACTCGGCGAGTTCATCGCGCGAGAGGCAGCTCAGGCGGAGGGCCTCGATGTCGTGTCGCTCGCTCGGCGAACTCGGGCACGAACGCATCCCGTTACGCGCCTGCGGCAGCGGTGGCGCTGCTCCTGCGTAGTGTCCGCCTTCAGGCGGACGGTGATTTTCCGGCTGAAGCCGGACACTACGAGCGCGGAGACATCGATCTCGTCATCAAAGTCGGCGGAGGGCTTCTCGCCACGCCCGAATCATCTCGATCCGGTGCTGACATCGATCGTCGACGTGGCGCGAACGCGCCGCGTACTGGTCGTGCCGGGCGGAGGCCCGTTCGCTGACGCCGTCCGCGACATTGATGGCCGTTTGGGGATTGGTGATGACGCGGCGCATTGGATGGCCATTCTCGGAATGGACCAGTACGCGCACCTCCTCGCGTCACGCCTGTCGCGTCGGCCGTCGTTGTTTCTGGTTCGCGACCGAGATCGCTCCGTGCACACGCGAGGGGCAGCTTCCAATGCTTGCGCCGTCACGCTGGCTTGCCGCTGCGATCCCCTCCCGCACACGTGGGAGGTGACGAGCGACAGCATTGCTGCCTGGGTCGCGGGAGAAGCTGCGGGCGTCCCATCTCATCCTGGTCAAGCCGCCCGGAGCACGAAGGTCCTGATGCTCGTGGATGCGCATTTCGAGCAGCGTGCGGCCGGCAGGCATGAGGTGCGACTGCCTTGCGGCGGATGAGGCGGTTGACCTGTTGCGTCAGCAGGTGAGGCGATGGCGCGATCGATCTGACGCCGAAGCTCATGGACACGGGCGCCGGAGACAGCGCCGCGTCCGCCCGCCCTCGCACGCCGCGCCGCGAACGCCGACGATGTCGGCCGCCGCTTCGCGCATCCAATCGATATCGTGAGCGGTCAGCCTGCCAGCAAGTGCGACCAGCGCTCGCCTGTCCTTGCGCGAATGACGAAGTTCCGCAGTGCCCGCTCGCTCATCACGCCGTCAGAGCCGCGCGCGTCCTTGTCATAGGTGTCCAGCAGAATGCCGCCCGCCTTCATCTCGGCCGTCCAGCGCAATCAGCTCTGTCTGGCGATGGCGCATCGGCCCGCTCGTAGTCGGCGTAAGCCACCAGCATGAGTGCCGCCGATGCGACCAGACGTTCGTGAGCAACGCGCACGTCATCGTGCGACAGCTGGCGGCGCCCGCGCGCACCCGCGAAGCCGACCTTCACGAACGACACGCCCGAACGGCGGCCGCGGCCTGCGCACCCGACGCCGACATCGTCCGTGCCGACGTCGCCCAACGCCACGCTGACCGGGGCGGTGCCGCCACGGTGGCCGCGATGGCGTGCAACACGGCTGGCGCGACCGGGCCCGAGCGCGCCGTTGAGCGGCTCCTTGGCGTCGATGATGTCAGCGCCGCCGGCGAGGGCTGCCGCCGCTTCGGTGCGCGTTGCGCACGCTGACCAGCAGCCGCATGAGGTGAGAAGGCTACTATGATCCTCGAGGATGACGGACGCGGCACCGCTGGCGGGGCGCACGATGGTCGTCACCGGCGCGTCGAGCGGCATCGGACGGGGCATCGCGCTGGCGGCAGCGCGCGCCGGCGCTGACGTGGCGCTGACCTATCGCATCGAACGAAGGCCGGTGCCCGGCGACGGCGGCGGCACTCGTCGAGGGCTCTGGGCCGCCGCGGCGCTGGTCAGCCGGATGGATCTCGGCGGATGCAGACTCGATCCGGGCGCTGGCGCAGGAGGCGAGCACGGCCTTCGGACGCATCGACGCCTGGGTGAACAACGCGCGGCGCCGATATCGTGACGGCCGGCGTCGACGCCTGTCGCGGCTCGAGAAGCTCGACCTGCTGCTGCGCGTCGATCTGCGCGGGACGATGATCGCGTCCTGGCCGGCGGCGGAACTGATGGCGGCGCAGCCGGAGGGCGGCGTCATCATCAACATCAGCTGGGATCACGTGGTGCCGGGCATGCAGGGCACGAATCCGCAGCTGTATGCCGCGGCGAAGGGCGGCGTGATGGCGTTCAGCAAGGCGCTGGCGCGCAGCGTCGCGCCGCGCGTGCGAGTGAACATCGTGGCGCCGGGCTGGATCGAGACGGCGTTCGGCGTCGGTGTCGATCGCGAGGTCTACCGCACGGTCGCCGAGTCCACGCCGCTGAAGCGATGGGGAACGCCGGACGACGTGGCCGGCGCGGTCGTGTTTCTCGCGTCGCCGGCGGCGTCGTTTCTGACAGGCGAGACGATCAATGTTGGTGGCGGGAGTCGTGATGTAACAACTCGTCAACTCCCAACTTCCAACTCCCAAGCGGCCTTGCCGCTGGGGAATTGGGCGTTGGGCATTGGGTGTTGAGATTTGGGCATTGGGAGTTTCGTGCATGCCGACGAAAGAACGCACATACAACGAGACCGAGATTGCCGAGCGGCTGAAGGAGCTGCCCGGCTGGTATCTGGAAGACGGCTGGATCCGCCGCGTCTACAAGACCGACGGATGGCCGACCACGCTGATGCTGGTGAATGCGATCGGCTATCTGTCCGAGGCGGCGTACCACCATCCTGATCTCTCGGTCACGTGGGGACGCCTGACGGTAAGCTGTCCACGCACAGCGCCGGCGGCATCACCGACAAGGACTTCGAGCTGGCGCGCAAGATCGAGGACGTCGTGCTGTGGCGGCCGTCCGGCGGATCGCTCGAAGGCACGCCGAACAAGTTCGTGCGGAGCGGCGATCCTCGCTGATCGAACTGAGCGATCGTGGCAGCCAGGGGAGTCGAAGGGTGACCGCGCCCGCCGGGCCGGCGCCGGCCCGTGTCCTCTTCGTCACCGGGAAGCTCGCGGAGCCGGCGCTGCGGCGGGTGCTCTGCCGAGGCGCAGCTGCCGTTCGACGCAGAAGTGGCGGTGATGCGCATCACCGTCGCCGCGCTGATGACCACCGAGTGGATCGCCCGATTCCTGGAGGTGCCGGCCGGCGATCGACCTGGTGATGATTCCCGGCCTGTGCGAAGGCGACGTCGCGCGCCGTCCGCAGACAAGACCGGCGTGCAGCGTCGAGAAAGGGCCGAAGGACCTGCGCGAGATTCCGCAGCATTTCGGCCGCGCCGCGGCGGCCCGCGACTACGGCGCCTGGGACATCGAGATCCTCGCCGAGATCAACAACGCCCCGCGCCTGACCCGCGAACAGATCCGCGCCGCCGCCGAGTACTTCCGGACCTCCGGCGCCGACGTCATCGACATCGGCTGCACGCCGGGCCTCGACTTTCCGGACCTCGGCGACGTCGTCCGCGATCTTGTCGCGGCGCGGCTTGCGCGTCAGCATCGACACGTTCGATCCACAGCGAAATCCGGACCGCGGTCGAGGCCGGCGCCGAGCTCGTGCTCAGCGTCAACAGCTCGAATCTCGACGTCGCGCACGACCTCGCCGGCTCCGGCGCACGGGTCGTTGTCGTGCCCGATCTCGGCGCGCCGCTCGACACGATGGACCGCAGCGTCGAGGCGCTCGACGAAATGGGGCGTGCCGTACCTGCTCGACCCGATCCTCGAGCCGATCGGCTTCGGGTTCACGGCCTCGCTCGAGCGCTATGCCGAAACCCGACGCCGCTATCCGGACGCCGAGATGCTGATGGGCATCGGCAACCTGACGGAGCTGACGGCCGCGGATTCGACGGGCGTCAACGCGATGCTGATCGCGGTCTGCCAGGAGCTGGGCATCCGGTCGGTGCTGACCACCGAGGTCATTCCGTGGGCGAAGGGCGCGGTGCGCGAGATCGACGTCGCGCGGCGGCTGATGCACTACGCGGTGACGCACAGGACGATTCCGAAGGGCGTGGACGATCGGCTGGTGACGATCAAGGACCCGGCCGTGCTGACCTTCACGGAAGACGAGCTGCGGGCGCTGCAGGCGCGCATCACAGACCCGAACTTCCGCATCTTTGCCGACGCCGACGCGATCACCGTGTTGAACAACGAGCAGTTCGTCCGCGGCACGAACATCCAGGAGATCTTCGCGCAGCTCGGCGTGGACGAGCCGACCCATGCGTTCTACCTCGGCAAGGAGCTCGCGCGCGCGCATCTGGCGATGACGCTCGGAAAGACCTATCGTCAGGAAGGTGCGCTCTCCTGGGGGTATCTGACGCCGCCGGACGAGGCGCGATCCGAACATGTCACGCTGACACAGAAGCCACGTACTGCCGGCCATCGAGTGAGATTCAGACGAGGCAGCGAGGTCAGGACGTCCGAGTACCCGATCGACACGGTTGTTCCTCGATCGATGGTCGCCGCGCGCGATGTCCGGCGAGCCGATCGCCGAAGCCGAGCTGCTCACGCTCTTCGAAGCCGCGCACTGGGCGCCATCGTCCGGGAACTCTCAGCCGTGGCGGTTCCTCTACGCCCGGCGCGACACCGAGCACTGGCCGCTCTTCTTCGATCTGCTGAACGACGGGAACAAGACCTGGTGTCATCGCGCGCCGCGCTCATCGTGTTCGTCTCGCGGACGACGCACGAGCAGACCGGGCAGGGTCGCTCAGAACCCACTCGTACGACACCGGCTCGGCGTGGATGAGCATGGCGTATCAGGGCTGGATGAAGGGGCTCGTCGTCCACGGCATGGCAGGTTTCGATTACGACCGCGCGACGGGCGACGTTGCAAGTGCCCGACGACTGCACGGTTGAAGCGATGGCGGCGGTCGGGTGGCCCGGGTCGAAGGAGGATCTGCCCCCGCAACATCTGTCGCGCGAGCTCCCGAGCCAGCGCCGGCCCGTCAGCGAACTGGTGTTCGCCGGACCCTTTCGAGTCGGATAATTCCCGTGCCCACGGTGATCGAGCTCACGGAAGCTCACAGACCCGGCACGTTGCTGCGAGCAGCTGGCCGGCCTGCCGTATCGATTGTTTCTGGACAGCGCCACCCCCGGTGCGCGTCTCGGGCGCTATTCATTCCTGACGGCTGATCCGGTTGCCGTGGTCCGTAGCAAGGGCTCCCGGACGGAACGCCTGGACGCGGCCAGCAGCGGGTGGCGCGACCTGTCCGGCGATGTGCTTGCCGAAGTCGGAGCGCTGCTGCAGCCGCATCGGCGTGACGAGGTCGACGGTCTCCCGCCGTTCCAGGGCGGCGCCGCTGGCTATCTGGCCTACGACTGGGGGCGAGTGCTCGAACGGCTCCCGCCGTCCCGCTACGACGACCTGGCGCTGCCGGACGCTGTGCTCGGCATCTACGACTGGGTCATCGCCTGGGACCATTCGGCGTCGCGCGCGTGGCTGATCTCGACCGGCATGCCCGTGATGGAAGAGGATGCCCGTGCTCGACGCGCGGCCGAACGCGCTGCGGTGGTCCTCGAGCGACTTCGAGGTCAGGCGCCCGTGGCGTCCCACGCACCGGACGTCGCACCGGACGTAGGGCACCCCTTCAGGGGTGCCACCACCAACGCGCCCTCGTATCCCGTCACCGGCGGCTGGTGGGACCGACGTCTCGACGTCCGCTCCTCGTTCACGCGCGCGGCATATCTCGACGCGGTGGCACGCGTGCGCGAGTACATCCTCGCCGGCGACATCTTCCAGACGAACCTGTCGCAGCGCTTCGAGGCGCCGCTCGCGGAACGACCGTGGGATCTCTATCGCCGGATGCGGACGCGCAACGCCGCGCCGTTCGCGGCGTTCTTCGAGACCCCTGAGGTCTCGGTCGTCAGCGCGTCGCCCGAGCGCTTCCTGCGCGTGGATCATGGCGGGAAGGTCGAGACGCGGCCGATCAAGGGGACGATGCCCGCGGGTTTGGTCCGGAGCACGACGGCGCGCTTGGACAGGCGCTGTCGGAGAGCGCCAAGGACCGCGCCGAGAACCTGATGATCGTGGATCTGATGCGCAACGACCTCTCGCGCGTCTGCCGTCCGGGCACCGTGCGCGTGCCCGAGCTGTTCGCGCTCGAGCACTACGCCACCGTGCATCACCTTGTCTCGACCGTCGTCGGCGACCTGGCGCCCGGTCGCGACGCCCTCGACCTGCTGCGCGCGGCGTTCCCCGGCGGGTCGATCACCGGCGCCCCGAAAGTGCGCGCGATGGAGATCATTGCCGAGCTCGAGCCGTCGCAGCGCAGCGTCTACTGCGGATCGCTCGGCTACTGCAGCGTCACCGGCGCGCTCGACACCAGCATCGCCATCCGCACGGTGATTGCGCCGGCCGGCCGCGATCGCGTGTATTTCAGCGCCGGCGGCGGCATTGTCGCCGACTCCGACCCGGAGCAGGAGTACCGCGAGACGCTGGACAAGGCCCGTGGCATGATCGACGCCCTGAGCGTGCCCGTATGATCCTGCTCATCGATAACTACGACTCGTTCGTCCACAACCTCGCGCGGTACGTCCGCGAGCTGGGCTGGGAGGCGGTCGTCCGCCGCAACGATGCCATCACCCTCGCTGACGTCGAGCAGCTCGCACCGTCGCACATCATCATTTCGCCGGGACCGTGCACGCCGGCCGAAGCGGGATCTCCACCGACGTCGTGCGCCGTTTCGGGCCGACGACTCCCGATCCTCGGCGTCTGTCTCGGTCATCAGTGCATCGGCGCCGCCTACGGCGGCCCCATCGTCCGCGCGGCCGTCCGGTTCATGGCAAGACGTCGGTCATCGTGCACGACGGCACGAGCATCTTCGCCGGCCTGCCGTCGCCGATCCGGGTCGCGCGCTACCACTCGCTCGTCATCGCGAGGCCCGCACGTGCCGCCGTCGCTGCGGTGCTGGCCGACGTCACGCGATGACGGCGAGATCATGGCCGTCGAGCATCGCGAGCATCCGGTGGTCGGCGTGCAGTTCCATCCTGAGTCGGCCGCCACCGAGTACGGCTACGCGATGCTCGATCGATTCCTGCGCGGCGATCGCGCGCGGCTCGCGGACGTGCCCGCCCGCGCCGACGGCGCGCCGGGACTGCCGCCGCCGGTCGAGGACGAGTCGCTGACATTCGTGCCGCCGCCGGTGGAGCATGTGCGGTGACGGACGCGCACACCATCGTCTGGGTCGACGGCCGTCGGCCAGCCGTTCGAGGGCGCCGCATGTCTCGGCGCGCGACCGCGGCTTCACGCTGGCCGACGGCGTCTTCGAGACGATGAAGGCGCGGAACGGGAAGGTCTTCCGCCTGGATCGCCATCTCGCGCGGCTGGAGGGAGCGCTCCGCGCGCTCGTCATTCCCGGTGCCGGCCGAACTGCGCGAGTGGGTCGATGCGCCGCGCTGCACGCGGCGACCGTGCCGGAGCGCCGGCGTTCGCCTGACCGTCACCCGCGGCGTGGCCGCGGGCGGCGTGGCGCGCCCGCGGATCCGACGTCCGACCGTTGTCGTGACCGTGGCACCGCCGCCGGTGTTCGGGACCGCAATCTACGAAGCCGGGCTGACGGCGCACGTCGCATCGGGGCGCCGCAACGAGTTCTCGAGCGACCGCCGGGCTGAAGACGCTGGCCTACACCGACTCGGTGTCGTGCGATGATCGAGGCGCGGAAGGCTGGCGCGGACGAGGCGCTGTTTCTCGATACGGCCGGCCACTGCTCGGAAGCGTCCGCCAGCAACCTGTTTGCCGTGATCAGCGGCCGGCTGATCGACGCCGCCGACGTCGTGCGCCGCGCTGCCGGGCATCACGCGCGCCGCGGTGCTGGAGCTTGCCGCGCACTCGCGGCGTCGCTGTCGACGAGCGGCCGTTCGACCTGCCTGAACTCGACGGCCGCGACGAGGCGTTTCTGACCAGCTCGTTGCGCGGCATCGCGCCGCTCGTCCGCGTCGACGGCCAAGCCGTTGGGTGCCGGCACGCCCGGGCCGGTGACGCGTCACGGATGATGGCCGCGTACGCCGCACTCGTCGCCGGGAGTGCGGCGCGTGATCATCGAGACCATCGTGACGACCCTGGCGGCTGGACGGCACCGTGAACTGCGCGCCGATGGGTGTCGAGTGGGATCCGGACATCGGAGCCGGAAGCGATCGTCCTGAAGCCGTTTCTCGAGACGGCGACCTATCGCAACGTGTCCGCGACGCGCGCGGCGGTCGTCAATCTCATCGACGATGTGCGGGTGTTTGCCCGCGCGGCGATCAGCAATCCCGACGTACGCGACCGTGCCGGCGCAGGTGGTGCGCGGCGTCGTGCTCGCCGACGCCTGTTCCTGGCGCGAGCTCGAGGTGACGGCGATCGACAGCACGCCGCCGCGATCGCGGATCGAGACACGCACCGTTCATCGCGGCGCGCGGCGCGAGTTCATCGGCTTCAACCGGGCGCGCCATGCCGTGCTCGAGGCGGCGATCTACGCGACCCGCGTGCACCTGCTCGAACGGCGTTTCTCCTCAGCGAAGTCGATCGGCTGCAGGTCATCGTCGACAAGACGGCCGGGCCGCAGCGAGTTCGAGGCGATGGCGCTGCTGGCCGACTACATCCGCAGCGCACCCACAACCGAGCGAACATCATGACTGCGCATCAGCCCACGAGGTCTTCGTCGAAGCGCCGGCGCGGCTGCACTTCGGCGTGCTCGATCTGCGCGGTGAGCTGGGCCGCTGGTTTGGCGGCATCGGCGCGGCCGCGCCGCAGGCGACGCTGCTCGTGTCGGCCTCGAAAGCGCTGACGGTCACCGGTCAAGGACCTGACGCGGCAGCGCGCCGCGGAGTTCGCGAAGCGCTTCCTCGACCATCACCACATCCGGGAGGGCGCGCGATCTGCGTGCACCGCGCGCTGCCGCCGCACGCCGGTCTCGGCTCGGGCACGCAGCTCGCGCTTGCGGTCGCCCGCGCGCTGGCCGAGCTCTACGGGCTCGATGCCGATCCACCGGTCGCTGGCGCAGGCTGTCGGCCGCGCGCGCGCGCTCGGCGATCGGCACCTGGATCTTTCCCGGCGGCGGCCTGGTCGTCGAGGGCGGCCGGCACACCGGGTTCGACGACTGCGGGCCGCTGCTCGCCCGCGTGCCGTTCCCGCCTGAGTGGCGCTGCGTCGTTGCCGTGCCCGGCGGCAAGGGCCTGAGCGGCGTTCGCGAAGAGGAGGCGTTCTACCGCCTGCCGCTGCCGCGGCAGGAAGAAGTCGAGCGCGTCGCGCATCTCGTGCTGCTCCTCCTGCTCCCGTCCGTCGTCGACGCCGACCTCTCGAACTTCGGCCGCGCGCTCTCGCAGATCCAGGAGATCACCGGCCGCTGGTTCGCGGCGGTGCAGGGCAGCACGTTCGCGAAGGGCGTCAGCGAGGAGCTCGTGCACCGCATGCGCGAGTGGCGTGCGCTGGGCGTCGGTCAGAGCTCCTGGGGACCGGCGGTGTACGGCATCGTCGGCCGCGACGACGACGCGCAGCGGCTGGCCGACCGGGCGCGAGCCTTCATCGGCCCTGAGGGCGTCGTCTATGCGGGCCCGTTCCGGAGCGAAGGGGCCCGCGTCTGGACGGCCGACGCCAATCGCACCGACGGCGACGCGTCATCGCACCTCTCGCACGCATGACGGCCGCAGGTTTCCGGCGGATGGCGCTCGCGCTCGACGGCGTCATCGAGAGCGCACACATGGGGCATCCGGACTTTCGGGTGAACGGCCGGATCTTCGCGACGCTGAAAGCGGACAATCAGCACGGGATGGTCAAGCTGACGCCGGACGAACAGGCGGCCTTCCTGCGATCCCACCCGATGGCGTTCTCGCCCGAGAGCGGAGCCTGGGGGCGGTCGGGCTGCACGCGTGTCGCGTTGAAGTCGGTGGACAATGAAGCGCTCGGGGAAGCGATGACGCTTGCCTGGCAGCACAGCGTCAAGGCGCCGCCGGCAAGAAGCCGCGCGAAGAAGCCGGCGAATCGGAGACAGTAATGCGCGATCTCCTGCTGAGAATTCTTCGTTGGTGTGGAGTCCACGCGGGCCCTGGCCCGGAGCCCGGTTTCCCGCGAGATCCGTACGCACGCAAGCCTGCGCCAGTCCGCTCCGGCCCCAAGAGCCGCTCGGGGGCCGTCGCGGTCGCTGAACCAGACGAGTGATACTGGCGGCGTAATTCGACAAGCTTCGTGGGTTCGATGAGTATTCGCTTCCACGCCGCGCTACTGCTCGCGCTCGTGCTGGCGTCCGCGCTGACCGCCGGTCAGTCCCGCCCGTCGGACAGTCCCCGTCTCGACAAGTTGAAGGAGTGGATGGCGCTCGTTGAACAGCACGAGCCGGGGCGCGTTGATCTCGCCGTCCAGGCGGTTCGCTCGTGGGATCGCCAGTGGCTGCAGGATGTCCGCGACGACATGCTCGCGGTGCGGCAGGCGATCTGTGCGATGACAAGGCTTGTGAACGGCGGACGGTGTAAGCAATTCCCGACCAACGTCCGCGGCACTCAGCACCTGCCAAGCCACGTAGTGGTCCGGTCGCAAGGCGTTCGGTGGTGGGCCGGCGAGTACACGTTCCGGCATCTCGTCGACCTGGCCGGCCTGGCTTCCGAGATCGATCGCCTTGACATCAACGACATCCTCAAACGGGGCGCGCTTCTCCATACGGCCATTGCCTTTCGCGCGCCTCCCGCGGAAACCTGGGCGCCCAGAGCCCAGCTCCAGTTTCTGCTGAAGACGAGCGTCAATGTCGCGGACGGGCGCGAATCGGGCGTGAAGCAATCAGTTGATCATCTGGAGATGGCGCGCCGGCTCCTCGATATCGTCACTCCGGATCCCAGACGAGACCTCGACACCTACCCTGAACGTGACGCGATCGTTCGCAGCTGGTATCGCGCGACCATGGCTCTGCTGCTGGACACACAACGGCTCGACATCAGGCTCAAGACGGCTGGCGCCGAACTCTTTCCGGACGACGACGAAGTGTTGTTCCTGGCCGGTGCGATGCACGAGGCGCTTGCATCGCCGTCGTTTCAGCAGGGGGTCGAGACGCGCAGTGTCTCGCAAGTGGCCTTCATTGAGTCAGAACGCACCGAACTGGCTGGGGCCGAGGAGTTCTTCCGCCGTGCTCTGAAGGCGAATCCCGCGCACGTTGAAGCGCGGATGCGCCTGGGACAGGTTCTCGCGCAGCGCGGTCGGTCAGCCGAGGCGCTCAGCGAGCTGCGGGCCGCGAGCGAGGCGTCGCGCGATCCGCTTGTGTCGTATTACGCGGCGCTGCTCATCGGCCGCGAGGAACCAGACGTCGATCGTGCGCGTGTTGCGTTTCAGCGAGCCGCGTCGTTGTATCCCCGCGCTCAGTCGCCGCACGTCGGGTTGAGCGAAGTCGAAATGCGGTCTGGCAATCAGCTGGCCGCTGCGCAAGCCCTCGAGCTCGTATGGGCCCAGTCTGCGTCCCGAGACGATGACCCCTGGTCGTCCTATTCGACGGCGGCAGGCCGCGCGGGCCTGGCGCGGCTCGATTCGATTGTCGCTGCGTTCTCAACGGCGGGTCAGCGGCCATGAGAGTCCCACTGTTAACTGCGGCCGTCGTGTCCGCGCTGGCTGCCGCAATCGATGGCGCTCAGCAGCCGACGTTTCGTTCGCAAATCGCCAACGTGCGCGTGGATGTGCTCGTCACCGAGAACCGGCGAGTCGTGCGTGGCCTGCAGGCGTCTGATTTCGAGATTACCGATAACGGTGTGGTGCAGCAGGTTGAGCTCGTGAGCTCTGCGCAACTGCCGCTGAACGTGATCATGGCGTTCGACATGAGCGACAGCATGACGGGCGAGCGCCTCGACCATCTGCGCGTCGCCACCCGCGCGGTGCTCGACGCGCTCGGTCGTGAAGACCAGGCGGCCCTGCTCACATTCAACGATGTGCTGCGCCGGCCCACTGCGCTGACCCGTGACCTGCAGCGTGTGCGCACGGAACTGGATACGTTGAAGCCGCAGGGTTTGACGGCTTTGATCGACGGGACCTTTGCCGCCCTGACCCTTGCCGGCGCCGATGCAGGGCGCGATCTCCTCTTCGTCTTCAGCGACGGCGTGGACACGGTGAGCGTCCTGCCGCCGGCTCGCGTCCTCGAGGCGGCCCGCCGCTCGGATGTCACGGTCTACGGCGTCAGCATTCGCGGGGCGAAGCGCGGTGAGTTCCTGCGGGACGTGAGTGCAGACACAGGCGGCCGGGCCGTCGAGATCGCGTCACCCACCGACCTCCAGAACACCTTCGTGTCGATCCTCGACGAGTTCCGCCAGCGCTATGTGTTGAGTTTCACCCCGCGAGGCGTCTCGAACAGCGGCTGGCATCGTCTCCAGGTCCGCGTGAAAGGCCGCCGCCCGACGATCAACGCGAGGCAGGGCTATACAGCCGGCTCGTGAGCGCGGTTCACTGCGGGAGAATCACCCGCATCTTCAGCATGTCCGCGACGCGGTCGAGCCGCTCTTGTGTGACCGCGTAGCCGTCCGCCATCCGCGTGACGTTGTCATTCGTCTCTTCGAGCGCCACTTTCGTTGCCATACGTTCGCGAATGTCCGCGACGTCTTGTTTCATGTCGGCAACCTCGCGTCTGACGTCGGCAACCTCGCGTTTCACGCCGGCCACTTCGCGCCTCACGTCGGCCACTTCGCCCTTTATCTCGACGACCTGGCGAGTCAGCGATTCGAGTGCTTCGTCAAGGCGATCAACCTTCCGGTCGTGCCGCCGTTGTAAGGAGGCGGTGTCTCCCTGACCTCGAGCGCTCGTCGACGTTGCGCCTCTTCGGTCCGGGCCAGCCCTTCCTTGATCAGATCCCCGTGATACTTCATGTCCCTGACCAGATCATCAAGTGCACCTACGAGTTCCCGGTTGAACTCTTCCCTGGTAACGGCTTTCAAGGGGACTTCGGACATATGACACGCCTTTCGCACCCGGCTCGCGGCGAACGATCCGGAGACGACGATGGCATCGTCGTCAGCAGGTCGTCAACGTGATTCCGTCGGAACCCGTAACATATCGGGGTAGTTCGATGAGTCACCCGACCAGAGCGGCCAGCGACGACGTGCGCATGCGCGGGTTTGCGAAGCGCCACACAGTCGCGCAGGCGCTGGCAGTGGCTCGACGCGCAGCTCCAGCCGCTGAGCGCCGAAACGGTGCCGCTGGGCGTGGCCGCGGGCCGCGTGCTCGCGGCTCCGGTCGCCAGCGATGTCGATGTGCCCGGCTTCGACCGCGCCACGATGGATGGCTTTGCCGTCGTGGCGGCGAGCACGGAAGGTGCGGGTCGCCTACAGCCGCCTGACGCTGACGGTGATCGGCGACTCGATGCCGGGCCGTCCGTTCGACGGCATCATCCAGCCGGGCGAGGCGGTGCGGGTCATGACCGGCGCGCCGATGCCGGCAGGCGCCGACGCGGTGCTGCCTGCGGAATTCGTGAGACGAGCGGAGCTGCGCGACCTCGCCAGGTCCGCGTCAGCGACGCTCGCGCTCGGCCGCCGTCTCGCCAGGAAAAATGTCGGCCGACGCGGCGAAGACATCGTCTCGCGGATCGACCATCCTCGAGCCGCGGACGCCTGCTGCGGCCGCAGGACGTGGGCCTTCTCAGCTCGGTCGGCCACGGCCAGGTGCAGCGTCGTCCGACGCCCGCGCGTGCGGCTGGCCATCACCGGGAACGAGCTGCTGCCGGCCGGGTCGCGGCCGGCGGCTTGCACATCGCCGATGCCAACGGCCCGATGCTGGCGGCCCTCGTCGAGCGCGACGGCGGCGTCGTCGATTTTCCGGGCCTCGTTCGCGACGACCGGCAGGCCATCGTCGATGCGCTGAACGCCGACGCGGACATCGTCATCGTCTCCGGCGGATCGAGCGTCGGTATCGAGGATCTGGCGCCGACGCTGGTCGCCGAGCACGGCGAGCTGGCCGTGCATGGCATCGCCATGCGGCCGAGCAGTCCGACCGGCCTCGGGCGATCGGCACGCGGCTGATCGTTCCTGCTGCCGGGCAATCCTGTGTCGAGCCTGTGCGCCTACGACTTCTTCGCCGGGCGTGCGATTCGCGCGCTGGGCGGACGGGACGACGGCGTGGCCGTACCGCTCGATCCGCGCCACGCTGAACCGGAAGATCAGCTCGCCGGTCGGGCGGCTCGACTACGCGCGCGTCAAGCTCGTCGACGGCCGGGTCGAACCGCTCGCGGTTGGCGGAGCGTCAGTGCTGTCGTCGACCACCCGCGCCGACGGCTTCGTGATCGTGGACGACGACAGCGAGGGCTTTGCCGACGGCACCGAAGTGGACGTCTGGCTCTATGCGTGAGCAGGAGCAGTTCCTTCAGGTCCTCGATCGCGACGAAGCCGAGCGGCGCTTCCGGGCTGCGCTCGACCTGACCCCCCGCGGCGTCGAGCGGATTCCGCTCGATGCGGCGCTCGGCCGCGTGCTCGCGGCCGACGTCCTCGCGCCCGTGGACGTGCCGTCGTTCGATCGCTCGAACGTCGACGGCTTCGCCGTCGTCGCCGAAGACACCTTCGGCGCGTCCGAGGAAATGCCCCGTTCGGTCCGGCTCGGCAGCGAGGAGATTCACACCGGCGTCGTGCCGACCGAGCGTCATTAACGCCGGCGATGCGGTCGCCATCGCGACGGGCGGCATGATGCCGCGCGGCGCCGACGCCGTCGTGATGGTCGAACATGCCGAGATGCGCGCCGGCGAGCTGCGCATCGCGCGCGCGGTCACGCCCGGCAGCGGCGTGTCGTTCGCCGGCACCGACATCACGGCCGGGGAGACGGTGCTGCGCCGCGGACAGCTGCTGACGAGCCGCGACACCGGCGTGCTGGCGGCCATCGGCGTCGCCGAGGTGGATGTCTGGCGCAAGCCGGTGGTCGCCATCCTCTCGACCGGCGACGAGATCATCGCGCCCGGCGATGCCGATGACGCCGGCACACGTCTACGACTCGAACGCGCAGGTGCTGGCCGATGCGGTTCGGGAAATCGGCGGCGAACCGCCCGCCTCGGCATCGTCGCCGGACGAGGCGACGGCATTGCGCGACGCCTGCGGCAGGCGCTCGAATTCGCCGACATGGTGCTGCTCTCCGGCGGGACGAGCAAAGGCGCCGGCGACGTGTCCTATCGCGTCGTCGCCGAGCTGACGATCCCGGATCGTCGCGCACGGCGTCGCGCTCAAGCCTGGCAAGCCGATCTGCCTCGCCGCCACCGGCGGGCGCGCCGTCGTCGTCCTCCCGGGTTCCCACGTCCGCGATCTTCACCTTTCACGAGTTCGTGGCGCCGGTGCTGCGCCTGCTGGCGGGCCGCGACGCGGAGGAGCGGACCGTCGTGCAGGCGCGGCTGGCGGTGAAGGTGAACAGCGAGATCGGCCGGACCGAGTATCTGCTCGTCGGACTGGTCCAGATTCCGGGGTAGAAGACGACGAGTGCGCTAGGCGGACCGTACGCTCTGCGGCCTACCCGATGGGCCAGGGGTCCGGCAGCGTCACCACCTTCAGCCGCGCCGACGGCTTCGCCACCATCGACCGGCATCAGGAGATCGTCGAGGCCGGCACGATCGTCGACGTCCAGCTTCTCGGCCGCGATCTGCAGCTCGCCGATCTCGTCGATCATCGGCAGCCACTGCGTCGGCCTCGACTACCTGCTCGGCGAGCTGGAGCGGCGAGGTCTGCGCTCGAAGTTCCTCGCCGTCGGCAGCATCGCCGGCCTCGATGCGGCCAGGCGCGGCGAATGCGACATCGCCGGCGTCCACCTGCTCGATCCGCGACCGGCGAGTACAACCGGCCGTTCCTCACGACGGCGCTCGAGCTCGTTCCCGGCTACGGCCGGCTGCAGGGCATCGTGTTTCGCCCTGGCGATCCTCGGTTCGAAGGCCGCACGCCGCGGACGCCGTCGCCGCGGCGCTGGCCGACCCGACGTGCGTGATGGTGAACCGCAACCAGGGCAGCGGCACGCGCGCGCTGATCGATCGCCTGCTCGGCGGCGTGCAGGCCGCCGGGATACGCCGTGCAGCCGCGGAACCACAACGCCGTCGCCGCGGCCGTCGTCCAGGGCCGTGCCGACTGGGGCGTGACGCTCGACACCGTCGCGCGGAAGGCCGGACTCGGCTTCATCCCGGTGCAGGCCGAGCAGTACGACTTCATCGTGCCGCGTCGCGCGCAGATCGGCCGGCGGTATGCGCGTTCAAGACGCTGCTCCAGGAGCCGTGCAGTCGCGAGACGCGCTCAGCGCCTCGGCATGCGGGATCGACTGCCGTCGGACTCGCTCAGGGCAAGCGCGGCATCGTGCTCTGCGGAGGCAAGTCCACCCGCATGGGAGTCCCCAAGGCCACGCTGCCGTTTGGTCCGGAGACGATGCTGCAGCGCGTCGTGCGGCTGCTCGCGACCGTCGTCTCGCCGATCGTCGTCGTTGCCGCCCGCGAACAGGAACTGCCGGAGCTGCCGCCGACGTGATCGTCACGCGCGACGAGCGAGAAGCGCGCGGGCCGCTCGAAGGCCTGCGGGCCGGCTGAAAGCGCTGCCCGAAACGGTCGACGCCGCCTACGTGACGAGCTGTGACGTGCCGCTGCTCGAGCCCGGCTTCGTCCAGCGCATGATCGATCTGCTCGGCGACGCACGACATCGCGGTCATGGAGATCGACGGCTTCACGCATCCGCTGTCTGCCGTCTACCGGCGCGCGACGCTGCCGCACATCGAAGTCGCTGCTCGCGCAGGATCGGCTGAGGCCGGTGTTTCTCTTCGACGCCGTGCGGACGCGCCGCGTGAAGCCGGAGGAGATGGTCGTCGCGATCCGCAGCTCCGGACGCTGCGGAACCTCAACACGCGCGAGGACTACCTGGCGGCGTTAGCCGACGCCGGTTTCAACGGGCCGACCTGAAGGTCGGCCCCTACTGATCGCACGTCGTAGTGGCCGACCTTCAGGTCGGCCTATCCTCGGACTTACTGAGGTGGGAACGCCTGCCGCTTTCCGTCCACCACGTGGACGACGCCCTGGCGCATCACGAATCGCACGCGCTCCAGGACCGTCACATCGTCGAGCGGATGGCTCCGTCTCTGGTTGCCGAGCGGCCCCGAAGTCCCAGAATGGGATAAAGACATTACATCTCAAGTACGCTCGGGAATCAAGGCGGGTCACACAGAAGGGGACAAGGGTGGGCCGGACGATCGGGCGGGCGCCGCGAACGCGACCCGGAGAGCATCAGGCTCGAGGTGATCGCCGCAGCGATGGACATCCTGCGCGAGGACGGGCTCGGCACCGGCGTCGAGCGGATCTCCTTGGGGCGCGCCGTCGAGCGAGCCCGCGTGCCGCGTGCCTCCGCATACCGGCTGTGGAGCCATATGGCGATGTCCCCGCAGCAGGCGTTCCAGCACGAACTGCTCAACCATCTCGCCGCCCAGGACATGGGCGGCGAACGCGACCTCGGCACCACCACGTCGGCGGCGACGGATGTGCTCCAGGCGGCGAGCCCGATCGGCGAGATGACGCCGGGCGATCGGTGGAACCTGATGCGCGAGTTGATCCGAGTGGCGACGGCCGCCAACCTCGACGCCGTCACGATCTCTCCGCTGTGGCAGGCATGGATCGGTGTCGTCGGTGCCGCGGCGAGCCGCAACCTCGACGCCGACGACGAGTTCCACCATGCGATCTGGCTGGGCGAGGAGCGAGCGACCACCCGTTACGTGGGCCTCTACCAGACGATGGCGGTGACATTCGGAATCCGCCTCCGCACGCCGTACTCGTACCGGCACTTCGCTACCGCATCAGCTGCACTCACGGAGGGTCTGGCGATCCGCGACCGGGTCAGTGCGTTCGTGCGTCACATCGTCCGCCCCACCGGTGTTGGCGGAGCCGACCAGGAGTGGACACTGTTCGCGGTGGCGATGGAAGGCCTCGTGCGGCAGTTCTTCGAGGCCGATCCCGACAGTCCCCATCCCACGGCGATACCCCCGCCGGCCGACTGACGTCCCGAATGCTCAGCGGGCGCGAGCCGAGTGCGGGCGCCGCGCAGCGGCACTCGCCAGCTGTGCGCCGACATGTGCTGCGTCGTCGTCACGGACGGCGCTGACGGTTATCCGCAGGTGATCGTGGTCGGGACGGACGAGGAACGGATGGCCCGGTGCGGCGCCGAGGCCGGAGGCGACCAGCCACATCAACGCGGTCCGCTCGTCGTCGACGCGCATCCACAGATTGATCCCGTCGCCGTCGCGGTGCTCCACACCGTGGGCGGTGAGTGCGGCCGAGATCGCGGCGCGCACGAGCGCCGTACACCTCGCGGGCCCGCGCCAGGGTGTGCGCTGTGGCCGGGTCTCGCAGTAACTCGACGAGCACGGCCTGCAGAATGCGGCTGCTCCAGCCCGGGCCGAGCAAGCGGCGGTTGGCGACGGCGGTGACGATGTCGCCACTGCCGCCCACCGCGGCGAGGCGCAGGTCGGGTCCGTGGCTCTTGGAATAGCTGCGGACGTGGACTGTCCGATCGGGGAGCCACTTGCCGAGGGTGACGATCGGCGCTGCCGAGATGTTGTTGGCGTGGTCGTCCTCGACGACGATCGTGTTCGTCGAGCGCAGCAGCCGGGCGAGGCGCTGGGCGCGCCGCGGCGAGAGGGCGACTCCCGTGGGGTTCTGCGCGCGTGGCTGCAACAGCAGCATTCGCGGGGAACGGGCGAGTGCCGCCTCCACGCCGGCTAGCTGGATCCCCTCGGCGTCGACGTCGACGCCGATGACCTCGCAGCCGAGCAGTTCGAGCAGGTCGAGCATCGGCGGGAACGTCGGATGCTCGACGATGACGCGGTCGCCGAGGTGCACGACCTGCTGGGCGATCCGATCGAGCGCATCCATCGCCCCGTCGACGACGGTGATCGCCTCCGGTCGGAACGGCCACGACTCGACGAGCAGCTCCTCCAGCTCGGGGAGCACGGGATGGTCGAGGTAGCTCGACGTCAGGTTCTGCCTGCTGACACGGGCGACGATCGGGCCCAGATCCGGCAGCAATTCGGGGTCGGGCGTTCCCGTGGAGAGATCGAGCTGGAAGTGTCCCGGTCCCTCCGAGATCTGCCGGTAGCGGCGAGGACGACCGGGTCCGGTTGGCCGGCGGACGAACGAGCCGTTGCGACCCCGCGCCTCGATCGCACCGACGTTGGCCAGGCTCCGCCAGGCATCGCTCACCGTGGTCGGTGAGACCTCCAGCCTGCTGCGCCAGCTCGCGGACCGTAGGAAGGCGGGCACCGTCGGCGATCGTTCCGGAGGAGATCATCCGTCCCAACGTTGCAGCGATGCCGCGCTGTGCTCGCGATCGTCGCCGGCGGTGGCGATCCCACCTGTGATCTCGTCGAGCAACGATCGGCCGATGGCTGAAACGTACGGTAACAATCCGCCGATTGTCCAGAACGATGTGCAGCCGGTATTGTGCTCGGCAGAATGAAGCGCGGGTACCGGGCGGTGACGCGGCTGTTCGGTCGCGAATCGGAGTTGAACATGCTGCACGCGGCCATCGCGCGTGCCGGCGCCGGCGAGCCGATCGCCATCATCGTCGAGGGCGACGCCGGGATGGGCAAGACCACGCTGCTCGACGCTGCCGTCGACGGTGAGGACGTGCTCGTGCTGCGGGTCACGGGCGACGAGACGGAGGTCGATCTCGACTTCGGCGTGGTCGAGCAGCTGGTGCGCTGCGCACCGCTCGATCGTCCGACGCGCGACCGACTCCTACCGAGCCTCGATTCCGACCCGGTTGCCGTCGGAGCGGCGCTGCTGCGGACCGTTGATGACCTCGATCTCGACCGGCCGCTCGTCGGTCGTGATCGATGACGCCCATCTCGCCGATGTTCCGTCGCTCACCGCGATCACGTTCGCACTGCGGCGACTGCGGGCCGATCCGGTGGTCCTCGTGATCGCCATGCGGCCGGAAGGCCGGGAACGGATCCCGCTGGGTCTGGGGCGCCTCGCCGAGCGGTCGGGAGGCGTCGTCAACCTGGGCGTGCTCGACCTGAGCGCGATCGCCGATCTTGCCGCCGGCGTCTACGGCCAGGCCATTCCGAACGCAGCGGCGGAGCGATTGCACGCGCACACGGGCGGGCACCCGTTGCACACACGAGCGCTCCTCCACCAGCTCGACTACCGCGATGTCGTCACGCGACCGGAACTGCCCGCCCCGCGATCGTTCGCATCACTCGTCGCATCCCAACTGGCCAGCTGCTCCGACGAGGCACAGCAGTTCGCAGTTGCACTTTCCGTGCTCGGATCCCCGGCACCGATCACCGACGTGGCAACGGTCGGTGATCTGGAACATCCGCTCGCCGCGGCTGACGAGCTCGTGGCCGCCGGGCTCGCTCTTTCTCACCGAGCGGCCTACGTCGGTCGTCGCTGCATTCTCGCACGCGTTGATTCGCGCCAGCGTCTACGACGACCTGTCGTCCTCGAAGCGAGCCGCGGTGCACGCCGTAGCGGCAACAGTGACCACTGGTAGCGAGGCGTTGCGCCATCGACTCGCCGCGACAACGGAGCTCGACGACGACCTCGCCGAGGAACTGGCAACGGTGGCCTCCGATGAGCTCGTGCGCGGCGCACGCCGATCCGCGGCTGCTCATCTGTTGGGCGCCGCCCGCGTGGCAGCCCGGCGACCGGACCGTGAACGGTACGTGCTCGAGGCGACCGAGCAACTCCTGCTCGCCGGTCAACCGCTCGGTGAGCTGGCCGACGAGATCGACACGTTTGCCGATACGGCTCGCCGCAACTACGTGGCGGGACGTGTCGCGCTCGGCGAGAGGTGAGGTCGGCTGCGTGCGCGCGATTGCTCGGCCGCGCCTGGGACCTCGCTCAACGCGATCCCGCCGAGGCAGCGGCGCTGGGCGGTCCGATCGCGGAGCTGTTGTCCGTGTCGTCGCTGGGAACGATGCCTCCCGACGAGGTCCTGACGTGGGCGCGTCGAGGGCTCGCAGGCGGCGACGGCACGGTGTCGGCAATGATGATCTGTCACGCCCTCGCCCAGGCCGGACGGCTCGACGTGGCCTTCGACGAGATGACGGCGTTACTCGGTCGCACGACATCGAGGCAGCAAGCAACCGATGCACGACTCGGCCGCGGCATCGTCGGTGTGTGGCGCAATGATCTCGAGCAGGCTCGTCGCGACCTCGGCGACGTGCTTGCGTCACCGGCGGAAGCGAGTCTCATCGGGCACGTGCACGCGAGCTCGTACCTCGCCGAGATCGAGCTCCGGCTCGGACGTCTCGCCGAGGCTGTCGACCTCGCCGAAACGACGGTGAGCCTCATCGAAGATGCCGATTCGCGATGGCTCGAACCGCTGCCGCGCACGGTTGCTGCTGTCGGCCGCGCCCGGCTCGGCGATTTCGACGAGGCTCGTCAACACGCCGCTGCGATCGGACAGGTCGCCGACGTCCACGGGCATGACACCGGCCCGCGTCGCAGCCGAGCACGCGTGGCTCGCAATCGCCAGAGCAGCCCGCGATCACGATGAGGTCGTCACCAGGGGTGACCGGATCATCGCCGCCCGTTTCGATGCGATTCCGGACGGAGTCTTCCGCTGGCGCGCTGCGTACGCGGAGTCGCTTGCCGTCACCGGGCGCACCGACGACGCCCGCGCCGCGGCCGAAGCGCTCGGGCACGCCGCCCGCCGGCACGCCGATGTGTCGTTGCTCGCGGAAGCGGCGAGGGCTGTTGCAGCTGTCGCCGTTGCCGAGGGCCACGACGAGGCGGCGACACGTGCGTTCGAGGACGGGTTGTCCCTCGATGCGATCGCCACCCGTCCGTTCGAGCGCGCTCGTCTGGAGCTCGCCACCGGCGAGTTCGAGCGGCGCTCCGGGCGGCGGACCAAAGCCGCCGCGCTCCTCGAGTGCGCGGCGAGGCGGTTCGAGCAGATGGGCAGCAGGCCGTGGTCGGAGCGCACCGAGCGTGAACTGGCCGCCTGCGGGCTGCGGCCGGTGAAGCGTTCGAGGACGGACGTGCGGCGCGGATCTGACGGCGCAGGAGCGAGCCGTCGCGTCACTCGTGGCGTGCGGCCGCACCAACCGCGAGGTCGCCGACCAGCTGATCATCAGCGTGAAGACCGTTGAACACCACCTCTCCAGGGCGTATGCCAAGCTCGGCGTGCGCTCGCGGACCGAGCTTGCGGCTCGAGGATTTTCGAACGACGTCGACCCCTGAACCGCCACGTTCAGGGGTCTCCCCGATGCGAACGACGGGCGCGATGTCGCATCATGCGTCCAATGCGGTTCCTCGTGGACGTGGATCACGATGAGACGGGTCGGGTCACCGGCACCGTGAGTGCGGATGGTCGGGCGGCCACCGCTTTCGATGGCTGGCTGGAGCTCGTCCGCCTGCTCGAGGGGCGCACCGTGTCGAGAGACGACACGGGAGACCAACCAAATGGGGAGCAGCGATGAAGACGAACGTTCGGATCAGGGCGGCGGCGGTCGCCGTCGCCCTCGTCGCCGGGGTCGGCCTCGGCGCGTGCGGCGATGACGACGACACTGCGGACGGAACGGCGCCTGCCGATGCGACGGAGGCGCCTGCTGCCGATACGACGACGGCACCTGCCGACACGACAGCGGCGCCTGCCGACACGACACGGCGCCTGCCGACACCACGGCGCCGCCGGTGGACACGACTGCGGCACCGGCGGAGACGACGATTGCACCAGTCGACACGACGACACCGACCACCGGGGGAGGGACTGCGGGTGCCGCGTTCTGCGACGCCTTCGTCGCCATCGACACGGCGATGGCCAGCGCACCCGAGGATCCTTCGCAGATGGCGGACTATGTGGCAGAGAACATCACACCGAACGTCGAAGCGATCAGGGCGAATCTTCCCAGCGAGGTCGCCGACGAGGTCACGGTGATGATCGACGCGGTCGAGACGGTGGCATCGACGGGCGACTTCTCGGCGTTCGAGTCACCTGAGTTCGGGGCCGCATCGGGTGTCGTCTACCCATACCTGGAGGACGGTTGTGGACTGCCCGCGGTGAAGGCGCTCGCCGTCGACTACTCGTACGGCGGGGTGCCCGAGGCGCTCGCCGCAGGCCACACTCTGTTCCTGCTCACCAACAACTCCGAGGCAGGTGAGATGCACGAAATGGGCCTGGTGAAGCTGAAGGACGGCGTCGACGTGCCGCTCGAGGACTTGCTGACGATGCCGGAGAAGCAGTCGAACAAGCTCATCGATCACTTCGCCGGGGGGATCTTCGCCCCGCCGGGCGTGACGTCGGGCACGACAGTCGACTTGACTCCGGGGCGCTGGGTTTATGCCTGCTTCATCCCGGTCGGGTCGGTCAATGGCAAGGAAGGCAAAGGCAAGCCGCACTTCATGGAGGGGATGTCCGGCGAGTTCACCGTGACGTGACTACTCGGCCATCATCGGCTGGCAAGCGGGAGCGGGGGAGGTCTGTCGGCCTTCCCCGCTCCCGTCGCGTCGGGCCGATGTGTCGTCCGTGTGAAGGAATGTACGGTAACAATTCGCCTATTGTCCAGCGTGTGGTGTGTCGTTAGTGTCCGGTAGATGGGGACAACTGTGAGAGCCGCCTTGTTGCAGACCGACTGGACCGGCGACAAGGACTCGATGACCGACAAGCACGAGGAGGCGGCGCGTGAGGCCGCCGCCCAGGGTGCCCAGGTGATGTGCTTCCAGGAACTGTTCTACGGTCCGTACTTCTGCCAGGTGCAGGACACCGAGTACTACAGCTACACCGAGCAGATCCCCGACGGCCCGACGACGCAGCGCTTCTGCTCGATCGCCAAGGAGCTCGGGATGGTGATCGTGCTGCCGATGTACGAGGTCGAGCAGGCTGGCATGTACTACAACACGGCGGCCGTGATCGACGCCGACGGCACCTACCTCGGCAAATACCGCAAACAGCACATCCCACAGGTGAAGGGATTCTGGGAGAAGTTCTACTTCCGCCCCGGCAACGGTGGCTATCCGATCTTCGAGACCGCCGTCGGCAAGGTCGGCGTGTACATCTGCTACGACCGCCACTTCCCCGAGGGTTGGCGAGCACTCGGCCTCAACGGAGCCGAGATCGTGTTCAACCCGTCCGCCACCAGTCGTGGGCTCAGCGAGTACATCTGGCGCGTCGAACAGCCGGCGGCCGCGGTGGCGAACATGTACTACGTCGGCGCGATCAACCGCGTCGGCATCGAGCCGCTCGGCGACGACGACTTCTACGGGCAGAGCTACTTCGTCGATCCTGAGGGTGCCTTCGTCGGTGATGTCGGCGACGCCCACAAGCCCGATCTCATCGTGCGCGACCTCGACCTGGGCAAGATCAAGGAAGTCCGCGACCGCTGGGCGTTCTATCGCGACCGGCGGCCCGACGCCTACGACGAATTGGTGCAGGGCTGACAACGGAAGGAACGGACATGAGTACCACTCTCATCTCCGGCGGCACGATCGTCAGTGCCACCGGCCGGGTCCAGGGCGACGTCCTCATCGATGGGGAGACGATCGCCGCGCTGCTCGCTCCAGGGCAGGCCGAGGCGATCGGCATCGCCCCGGTGCGCACCATCGACGCCAGCGGCAAGTACGTCATCCCCGGTGGCGTCGACGTGCACACGCACATGGAGCTTCCCTTCGGTGGCACGTCCGCGTCCGACACGTTCGAGACAGGAACGGTTGCAGCAGCGTGGGGCGGCGTCACGACGATCGTCGACATGGCGGTGCAGCGCACCGGTGAGAGCGTGCAGGACGGTCTCGCCGAGTGGCACCGCAAGGCAGACGGCAACTGTGCCGTCGACTACGGCTTCCACCAGATCATCGGTGGTGTCGATGAGGAATCGCTGAAAGCGATGACCTACCTCGTCGACAACGAGGGTGTCACCAGCTTCAAGCTGTTCATGGCCTATCCGGGCGTGTTCTACAGCGACGATGGACAGATCCTGCGGGCGATGCAGACCGCCAACGAGGCCGGGGCGATGATGATGATGCACGCCGAGAACGGCATCGCCATCGACGTCCTCGTCGCCCAGGCGCTCGCCCGGGGCGAGACCGACCCGAAGTACCACTCCCTCACGCCGACCAGCCGAGCTGGAGGGCGAGGCGACACACCGGGCGATCTCGCTGTCGAAGGTCGCCGGCAACGTGCCGCTGTACATCGTCCACATGTCGGCGTCGGAGGCGCTCGAGGAGGTTGCCGCGGCGCAGCACGCAGGGTCTCAACGTGTTCGGCGAGACCTGCCCCCAGTACCTGTACTTGTCGCTCGAGGATCAGCTCGCCCAGCCCGGCTTCGAAGGCGCCAAGTGGGTGTGCTCCACCCCGTTGCGCTCGAAGCACGAGCACCACAGTGCCGACCTGTGGAAGGGGCTGCGACTCAACGAGTTGGCGATCGTCTCCACCGACCATTGCCCCTTCTGCTTCAAGGAGCAGAAGGAGCTCGGCCTCGGCAACTTCTCGGCGATCCCCAACGGCATCGGGGGCGTCGAGCACCGGATGGAGCTGCTGTACCAGGGAGTCGTCACCGGTGAGCTGAGCCTCGAACGTTGGATCGAGACATGCTGCACCACGCCGGCGCGGATGTTCGGTCTGTCGGGGAAGGGCGTCATCGCTCCCGGCGCCGACGCCGACGTGGTCGTGTGGGATCCCAACGGCCACACGAAGATCGGCATCAACGACAAGCACCACATGAACATGGACCACTCCGCCTACGAAGGTTTCGAGATCGACGGCAAGGTCGACACGGTCATCAGCCGCGGCACCGTCGTCGTCGAGAACGACCAGTTCGTCGGCCGCAAGGGCCACGGTCGCTTCGTGAAGCGCGGACTGTCCGAATATCTGAACTGAGGAAGCTCATGACAACTCGTATCTCGCATTGGATCGATGGGCGCATCGTGACGGGGCAGTCCGGACGCACGTCACCCGTGTACAACCCGGCGACCGGGCAGCAGACCGGCGAGCTCGACCTCGCCGACGCCGGCGAAGTCGACACCGCGGTGGCGTCGGCCAAGGCGGCGTTCCCCGCGTGGCGGGCGACGAGCCTCAGCCGGCGTGCGGAGGTGCTGTTCCGCATCCGAGAACTGATTGAGGCCAACCGCAAGGAGATCGCGTCGATCCTCACCGCCGAGCACGGCAAGGTGTTGTCCGACGCCCTCGGCGAGGTGGCCCGCGGGCTGGAGAACGTCGAGTTCGCGTGCGGTGTGCCGCACCTCCTCAAGGGTGGGTTCAGCGAGCAGGCAGCCACCGGCGTCGACGTCTACTCGATCCGCCAACCGCTCGGCGTCGTCGCCGGCATCACGCCGTTCAACTTCCCGGCGATGGTGCCGATGTGGATGTTCGCCAACGCCCTCGCCTGCGGCAACACGTTCGTGTTGAAGCCCAGCGAGAAGGACCCGTCGGCTTCGTTGTTCCTCGCCGAGCTGCTCGCCAAGGCGGGCCTACCATCCGGGTGCTTCAACGTCGTGCAGGGCGACAAGGTCGCGGTCGACCGGATCCTCGAGCATCCAGACGTCGCCGCCGTGAGCTTCGTCGGATCGACGCCGATCGCCAAGTACATCTACGAGACGGGCACCGCCAACGGCAAGCGGGTGCAGGCCCTCGGCGGCGCCAAGAACCACATGCTGGTGCTTCCCGACGCCGACCTCGACATGGCCGCCGACGCGGCGATCAGCGCCGGATACGGCTCGGCGGGCGAGCGGTGCATGGCGATCAGCGTCGTGCTCGCCGCCGACGCCATCGCCGATGACCTCGTGAGCAAAGATCGCCGAGCGGATCCCGACCGTGCGCGTGGGTCCGGGCGACGAGCCGGAGAGCCAGATGGGCCCGCTCATCACCGGTGAGCATCGAGACAAGGTTCGGGGCTACGTCGATGCTGCTCCCGACGAGGGGGCGACGGTCGTCGTCGATGGCCGCACCAACGTGCCCGACGAGGGCTTCTTCCTCAACCCCACCCTGCTCGACGGAGTCCAGCCAGGGATGAAGGCGTACGACGACGAGATCTTCGGCCCCGTGCTGTCGGTCGTCCGCGTCGGCGGCTACGAGGAGGGACTGGAGATGATCAACAACAGTCGGTTCGCCAACGGCACGGCCATCTTCACCCGCGACGGCGGCACTGCCCGCCAGTTCCAGTTCGAGGTGCAGGTGGGCATGGTCGGCGTCAACGTGCCGATCCCGGTGCCGGTGAGCTACTACAGCTTCGGCGGTTGGAAATCCAGCCTGTTCGGCGACACCCACATGTACGGCCCGGAGGGCATCAACTTCTACACGCAAGGCAAAGTCGTCACCTCCCGCTGGCCGGATCCGACCGAATCGCAAATCGACCTCGGGTTCCCTGTCCATCGGTAGACATGGTCCGCACAGGCGTTGGGGAGGACAGATGGATCTAGGCGTTGTGCTGCAAACGACGCCACCGGCGTCGCGGGTCGTCGACCTTGCCACGCGGGCGGAGACCTACGGGTTCACGCACGTGTGGACGTTCGACTCGCACATCCTGTGGCAGGAGCCCTACGTGATCCACAGCGAGATCCTCGCTGCCACCCGACGGGTCATCGTCGGCCCGATGGTGACCAATCCGGCCACCCGCGACTGGACCGTCACGGCGAGCACCTTCGCCACGCTCAACGAGATGTACGGCAATCGCACGGTGTGCGGCATCGGCCGCGGCGACTCGGCGGTGCGCGTCACGAACGGCAAACCGACGACACTCGCCACGCTCGGCGAATCCGTGAACGTCATCCGCGAACTGGCCAACGGTCGCAGCGTCGAGTACAAGGGCTCGACGCTCACGCTGCCGTGGGCGGGGAAGAGCCGGCTCGAGGTGTGGGGCGCCGGCTACGGACCGAAGGCACTCAAGCTGATCGGTGAGACGTGCGACGGGTTCATCCTCCAACTCGCCGACACCCAGATCGCCGAGTGGACCATCCGCAGCGTGCGCGAAGCGGCGACGGCGGCGGGCCGCGATCCCGACGACATCACGATCTGCGTCGCCGCACCCGCGTATGTCGGTGACGACATGGTCCACATGCGTGAACAGACCCGGTGGTTCGGCGGCATGGTCGGCAACCACGTCGCCGACATCGTCTCCCGCTATGGCGACAGCTCGGACGTGCCGCAGGCGCTCACCGAGTACATCAAGGGTCGCCAGGGCTACGACTACAACGAGCACGGTCAGGCAGGCAACGTCCACACGGCGTTCGTCCCCGACGAGATCGTCGATCGCTTCTGCATCCTCGGTGACGTCGAGGAGCACGTCCGGCGACTCAACGAGCTTCGCGAGCTGGGCACGGATCAGTTCGCCATCTATCTCCAACACGACGACAAGGACCACACGCTGGCCGAATACGGCGAACACATCATTCCCCGGTTGGCCGAGCACACCGTCGCCAAGTCGTGAAGCGGGCGCGCAGCCTCATCCTGTTCCTCGTGGCGCTCGCCCTTGTCGCGGCCGCGTGGGAGCTGTACAAGGCGATCGGGCCCGAAGACGGCGGGGAGGTGTTCGGCTGGCCCATCCTGCCCCGCGCCAACGACATCGCCATGCCCCATGTGTGGGAGATGGGTGACCGCTTGTTCGACACCGAGAGCCGTACGTCCGATCGCAAGATCTGGCAGGTCGTGCTCGACGCGGCGTGGTACTCGTTCCGGCTCGCGTTACTCGGATTCGGCATCGGCACGCTGGTCGGTGTTGGCTTGGCGACGGTGATGGCACGATTCGACGTCGTGCGGCGCGGGCTACTGCCGTACCTCGTCGTGTCGCAGACCGTTCCCCTGATCGCCCTTGCTCCGCTGGTCGTGAGCTGGAGCGGCAAGGTGCAGATCGGCGGATGGGAGTGGCCGCGCTGGCTGTCGGTGGCAGTGCTCGGTGCGTTCCTCGCCTTCTTCCCGGTCGCCGTCGGCGTGCTGCGCGGGCTGGAGGCAGCCTCGGCGACGTCGCTCGAGCTGATGCGGAGCTTCGCCGCCAGCCGTTCCCAGACGATGCGCAAGCTGCGCTACCCGTCGGCGGTTCCGTATGCCGTCCCTGCCTTGAAGCTCGGAGCCGCGGCCTCGGTCATCGGCGTCGTCGTCGCCGAGATCTCGACCGCCCAACGCGGCGGGGTGGGCCGGCTGGTGTTCGAGTACGCGTGCCAGGCGACAAGCGATCCGGCCAAGGTGTACAGCGCCATCCTCGGTGCGGCGTGTCTCGGGCTGGCCATGGCTGGACTCGTTGCGCTGATCGATCGGGTGCTGATGCGCAACCGGCCACGAGTGGAGGAGGACGTCCGATGACCGAGCCGACAGGCACGCTGGCCGTCGACGTCGCACACGCGCGGCAAGGTGTTCAATCCCGGTTCGACGCGGCAGGTGGACGCGATTGTCGATGTCGATCTGCAGGTCCGGGCCGGCGAGTTCGTGAGCCTCATCGGCCCCTCGGGTTGCGGAAAGTCGACGCTGCTGCGTCTTATCGCCGATCTCGTCGAGCCGACGTCGGGCGAGGTGCGTGTGAACGGCAAGCCAGCCCACCAGGCGCGTCTCGACCAGGACTACGGGATGGCGTTCCAGCAGGCCGGGCTCTTCGAGTGGCGCACCGTCGTGAAGAACGTCGAGCTACCGCTCGAGCTGAAGGGGTGGGAGAAGAACAACCGCCGGCAGCGGGCGATGGAGATGTTGCAACTCGTGAAGCTCACCGAATTCGCCGATCACCGTCCGTGGCAGCTCTCCGGCGGCATGCAACAACGGGTCGCCATCGCCAGGGCGCTCGCCGCCCATCCGGCGCTGCTGCTGATGGACGAGCCGTTCGGTGCCCTCGACGAGATGACGCGAGAGCACATGCAGTCAGAGCTGCTGCGTATCTGCGCCGAAGCCGGGACGAGCGTGGTGTTCGTCACCCACTCGATCCCCGAGGCAGTGTTCCTGTCCGATCGTGTGGTGGTGATGTCACCCCGTCCCGGGCGTGTGACTCAGATCATCGCGGTCGAGCTCGGTGCCGCACGTGGCATCGACACGCGCGAAGAACCTGCCTTCTTCAAGAAGATCACCGAGGTGCGTGAGGCGCTGCGCGGCTACGAGACCGACGATCTGACCGTCGCCACGACCGGTGAGGAGTTATGAGCACGCTGCGATTCCGTCGCATCGCTGCCGCAGCCTGGCCACCCGTCGTGTTCGGCGTTGCCTTCCTCGCTCTGTGGGAGTCCGCGGTCAACGTGTTCGACTGGAAGCCGTACTTCCTGCCCAAGCCGTCGGAGATCTGGTCGGCGTTCGTCGAGGACTTCGATCTCATTCGCTCGGCGGTGTGGTACTCGGGCAAGAACGCTCTGGTGGGACTCGTGCTCGGAACCATCTTCGGCGTGGCGATGAGCTTCGTCCTGATGCGGTTCCGGTTGCTCAACGACATGATCACGCCCCTCGCCATCGCTCTCAACGCGATCCCGATCATCGTGCTCGTGTCAGTGTTCAACATCATGTTTCCGATCACGTCGGACACGCCGCGCCGCCTCATGGTCACGCTGGTCGTCTACTTCATCGTGCTCGTCAACGTCGCCCGTGGCCTGCGTCAGGTCGAGTCGACGCACATCGAACTGCTGCGCTCGTACGCCGCCTCGCCGACGCAAGTGCTGCGCAAGGTGCGCGTGCCGAATGCGGTGCCGTACCTGTTCACGTCGCTGCGCATCGCTGCCCCGGTGAGCGTGATCACTGCCTTCGTCGCCGAGTACTTCGGTGGCTCGCAGAACGGGCTCGGGCAGCGGATCACGTCGAACCTGGCGCAGTCGCGCAATGCCACTGCCTGGGCCTATGTGCTCGGCGCGTGCCTGCTAGGGCTTACCTTTTACCTGATCTCGATGCTCGCCGAGAGCATCACAGCAAGAAACTGGGGCACCGGCCCCGGGGGAGGAACAGCATGACATCGTCAACGACTCGGGCGCCACGGCGCCGACTGCGAGCCGCGGCCGTCGGGGCCGTGACGCTGGCGCTGGCGCTGGCCGCCTGCGGCGACGACGACGAAGAGGGCGCCGCTGACACCACTGGCGCATCGTCCGCGACGACTGCAGCAGGATCGGCCGAGCCAGGCACCACTGCCGCGCCGTCAGGAACGACAGCTGCGGGGCCGGCCGAGCCCGCCGACTGCGACTCAACCGACTCGATCGCCCTCCAGCTCCAGTGGTCGACCCAGGCCCAGTTCGCCGGATACTTCGCCGCCGCTGACCAGGGCTACTTTGCCAATCGCTGCCTCGAGGTGCAGCTCGAACGAGACCTCGCCGGATGTGATCCCGCAGCAGCTGCTCGCCGATGGTCAGGTCGACTTCGCCATCGCCTGGGTGCCGAAGGCGCTGCAGACGCGCGAACAGGGAGCGAACATCGTCAACATCGCCCAGATGTTCCAGCGGTCGGGCACTCTGCAGGTGTCGTTCAAGGACGCCAACATCACGAAGCCGGAAGACTTCGCCGACAAGAACATCGGCAACTGGGGCTTCGGCAACGAGTACGAGGTGTTCGCCGCACTCGGAAAGGCCGGTCTCGATCCCGCGACCGATGTCAACCTCATCGGTCAGGACTTCAACATGCTCGGTCTGCTCTCCGGCGACATCGATGCCGCCGAGGCGATGACGTACAACGAGCTGGCCCAGGTCTTGGAGGCGGAGAACCCGGACACCGGCGAGCTGTACACGCTCGACGAGCTGAACGTGATCTCCTACGAGGACGTCGGTGTGGGCATGCTCCAGGACGCCATCTGGGCGGACGGTGACAAGCTTGCCAGCGACGACGCCTACCGCGACATCGCCACACGGTTCATCGCCGCCTCGATCGAGGGCTGGGTGTACTGCCGTGACAACCCGGAGGCCTGTCGCGACATCGTCGTCGCCGCCGGCTCCCAGCTCGGCGACAGCCATCAGCTGTGGCAGATGAACGAGGTCAACAAGCTCGTCTGGCCGGCCGAGAGCAACATCGGCTTCATCGAGCAGGAGGCGTGGGATCGCACGGTCGACATCGCCCTCAACACGCCCGGACGGGAGGGCAAGACGGTGCTCACCGCCAAGCCCGATGCGGAGGCGTTCACCAACGACATCGTCACCGGGGCGTACGACCTTGCTCGAGGACAGCGGCATCGACCTCGTCGGTGCCGATTTCGAGCCGATCGAGGTCACCCTCAACGCGAACGGCGAGTAACGGCCCGCGATCAGCACGTGAGGGCCCGCGACACAACTGGTGTCGCAGGCCCTCGCTCGCTGTCCTTGGTCAACCTGTGACAGCTGACATCGGCCACCAGAAGATCCGCCGGTCGGTGCGCTCCTCTGTCTGCCCATACATGCGCTGGCCGGGAACCGCATAGAGGTCCTGAGGCACGTCCGAGTCCGCACCGCGCGTGACTCCTTCCACGACCGCAAGAAAGGCTCTCCAATCGATCCGAGCGGGAAACACGCCGAGATCGTGTCTGCGTCCGCTGAGTGCGTTGCACGGTTCGCATGCCGTCCGTGGGGCATGCGAAGGTGTCGTGACGAGTGACCTTCGTGGGGGGAACGATGCCAGGCGACCATCCGAACGGAGCGCAACCGAACGATTCCGGCGAGTTCGACGCGGTCGTCGTGGGCGCCGGGTTCGCCGGGATGTACATGCTCCACCGGCTGCGCGGGCTCGGCATGTCGGCGCGTCGTGCTTCGAGGCGGCATCGCGACGTCGGCGGCACGTGGTGGTGGAACCGCTATCCGGGCGCCCGATGCGACATCGAGTCGATGGACTACTCGTACTCGTTCGATCCCGAGCTCGAGCAGGAGTGGGAGTGGACCGAGCGATACGCCACCCAGCCCGAGATCCTGCGCTACGCCGATCACGTCGCCGACCGCTACGACCTGCGCCGCGACATCCGGTTCGACACGCGCGTCACGGCGGCGCACGTGGGACGACGATGCGCAGCGCTGGCACGTGTCGACCGACCGTGGCGACGACGTCGCGGCGCGGTTCCTCGTCATGGCCACGGGCTGCCTGTCGACCACCAAGGAGCCGGAGGTCGACGGCATCGACACGTTCCGCGGGCCCGACCTACCACACCGGCCGCTGGCCGCACGAGGGTGTCGACTTCACCGGTCAGCGCGTCGGCGTCATCGGCACCGGCTCGTCGGGGATCCAGTCGATCCCGCTGATCGCCGAGCAGGCGGAACATCTCACCGTGTTCCAGCGCACGCCGAACTTCAGCGATGCCGGCGATGAACGCGCCTCTCGACCCCGACGTTCGTCGCCGCCCGCAAGGCCAACTACCGGCGATACCGCGAGGAGGCACGCCACTCGCGCGGCCGGCGTCATCGTTGACGTGAGCGAGGACCTGCGCTCGAGCGTCGGCGAGGACGAGCGCGAGCGGCGCTACCGGCTCGGCTGGGAGCAGGGCACGCTGTTCGGTCTCGCCTCCAAGTTCGGCGACATCCTGCTCGACAAGCAGGCCAACGACACGCGGCCGGAGTTCGTGCGCGAGCGGATCGCCGAGATCGTCGACGACCCTGACGTGGCCGAGCTGCTCTCGCCGCGGGACTATCCCTTCGGCACGAAGCGGCCCTGCCTCGACACCGACTACTTCGCCACGTTCAACCGGGACAACGTCACCCTCGTCGACGTGCGTTCGTCGCCGATCGCCGAGATCACGCCGACCGGTATCCGCACGGCCGACGCTCACTACGAGCTCGACGCGATCGTGTTCGCCACGGGCTTCGATGCGATGACCGGCCCGCTGCTCGGCCCCGACATCCGCGGCGTCGACGGCGTCGTCGCTCCGCGAGCGCTGGGCCGAGGGACCGCGGACCTACCTCGGGACTCGCCGTCGCCGGCTTCCCCAACCTGTTCACGATCACGGGCCCGGGCAGCCCGTCGGTGCTCGACCAACATGATGGTGTCGATCGAGCAGCACGTCGACTGGGTCGCCGACTGCCTGCGGCTACCTCGACGAGCACAGGCGCCTCGTCGATCGAAGCGACATCCGAGGCGGAGCAGACGCTGGGTCGACCACGTCAACGAGGTCGGCAACTTCACGCTGTACCCGCTCGCCGAACTCGTGGTACATGGGCGCCAACGTGCCCGGCAAACCTCGCGTGTTCATGCCCTACATCGGCGGTGCCGACATGTACCGAGAGATCTGTGACTCGGTGGCGACCAAGGGCTACGAAGGCTTCGTTCTCACGCCAAACTGACGGCATGAACGAACGAGGCGCCGGATGCATTGCGTTCTTCCACGCCCACCCCGACGATGAGGTGATCTCCACGGGCGGGTCGATCGCCCGCGCTGCGGCCGAGGGCCATCGAGTTCTCCTGATCGTGGCAACGAACGGCGAGCACGGTGAGTCACCCGACGACCTGGCTGATGGCGAGTCGCTGATCGACAGGCGCAGGGCGGAGACCGAACGTTCGGCTGAGGTGCTCGGTGCGCACCGGATCGTCTGGCTCGGATACCGCGACTCGGGCATGACCGGGTGGGAGCAGAACGAGCACACGGAGAGCTTCTGGAAGACCGACGCGGAGATCTCCGCGGCCCGCGTCGCCGAGGTGCTTCGGGAGGAGTCCGTCGACGTCCTCGTCGTGTACGACTGGCACGGGATGTACGGCCATCCCGATCATGTCCAGGTGCATCGGGTCGGGCACCGCGCCGCCGAGCTCGCCGGGACGCGCATCTTCGACGTCACGTTCAATCGCGACCTGATGGCGGCCGGCATGGCAGACGCCCCGGAGGAGATGAGTTTCGACCCGAACGACCCGATGGACGACGGCAACCCGATGGGAACACCGGAGGCGGAGTTGCACCTCGCCGTCGACGTCAGCGACTACGTCGAGCTCAAGCGCAAGGCGCTCGCCTGCCACGCCAGCCAGGTCACCGACACCGGCATGCTCCTGTCGATGCCGCCCGACATGTTCGCCCAGGCATTCGCTACCGAGTGGTACACCGAAGACCGGAGCGCCGGCCGGCGTGCGACCGGGGCTGGCTGTTCGACGAGCTCGGCCCTCAGCCGGCCGGCTGACGCGGCGTCGCGTGCGGAGCCCCGCAGGGTTCACCGTCGCTGGAAGCGACCCGGCTCCACCTCGATGGCCTCGCCGCGGGCGAGCATCCGCTGCACGTGGAGCTCGGCGCTGCGCCGCTCGACGCTGCCGGCAAAGGCGTGCTGGACGTGCGGCCGGTAGATGAACCGGTGATCCGACCATCTCGTCGAGTGTGTGCGGCTCTGACAGGAAGTCGAGCATCGCCTCGTGGCGACGTGGGATCACGGCGGCGAACTCGTCGACGAGCTGCACGAACTGCTCCCGCCCTTCGATGACGCCCTTGTGATGGAACGTCACGTAGTGGTCGGCAGTCTCGGCGCGCACTTTGACGAGGCTCTCGTCGAAGTCGTCGAGGTCGCTCCAGGCATCGCCGTAGTACGGGCCGAAGCCGGTGAGGTCGATGTCGGAGAGGAAGAACACCCCTCCGGAGATGCGGAAGCCGCTGTGGCCACGTGTGTGGCCGGGCAGATGGACCGCTTCGGCGGTGAGACCACCGAGGTCGAAGACGTGCCCGTCGGTGAAGCCCTCGGCGTCGGGACGGGGTGCGTAGTGGAACTCGTCGAGCACGACCTTGGAGAAGGTCTCCCGTGGTTCGCCGGAGAGGCCGTACACCGCCATCAAGCCATCGAGGCTGCGGACTCCGGGCAGGTCGTCATGGTGGACGTGCACGCGGGCGTCGGGAAAGATCCCGTTGCCGGCCATGTGGTCCTCGTGACTGTGGCTGTTCACGACCGCGTCGACGGGGGCGGGCACTCCGCCCCGATCGACGACACCGACCGACGGATCGATGAGCACTGTCTCGCCGGAACCGCGGAGCGAGCAGCGTGTTGCCCGACGGGTAGGCGCCGTTGGCGGCGCCGCGGAGCACGCTCACACCGGGCGCGAGCACCCACTCGTCGTCGCCCCAGTCGCGCACCGTCGCCGGCGTTTGCATCCTCCGCCGGATCCTCAGCCGGCGGCGAGCTCGTCGGCGACCGACAGCGCAGCGTCGATGGCATCGAGCCCGGTGCGCATGTCGGACTCGTCGATGATCAGAGGCGGAACGACGTGGATGCGGTTGCCGGCGAGCATCGGCCACACGCCTTCCTGCTTGATCGCCCCGGCAACCTTGCCCATCGAGGCAGCGTCGAGCGGCGCTTTGGCTGTCGCGGTCGGTGACCAGCTCGATCGCCCAGAACACGCCGAGCCCACGAACCTCGCCGATCGACGGATGGGCAGCGGCCATGTCGGCGAGGCGCGGTCCGATGACGTCGGTACCGAGCGCACGGGCGTGCTCGACGATGCCCTCCTCCCGGTAGATGTTGATGCTTGCCACGGCGGTGGCGCAGGCGAGCGGATGGCCCGAATACGTGAGCCCACCCTGGTAGACGCGGTCGCGGAAGGTGTCGGCGATCGCCTGCTTGATGATCACGCCGCCGAGTGGGACGTAGCCGGAGTTGACGCCCTTGGCGAACGCGATGAGGTCGGGAGTCACGTTCCAGTGGTCGACGGCGAACCACTCACCGCACCGGCCGAAGCCGGCCATCACTTCGTCGCAGATCATCACGATGCCGTGCTCGTCGCACAGCTGGCGAACACCCTCGAGGTAGCCGTCGGGCGGGACGAGGATCCCGTTCGTGCCGACGACGGTCTCCAGGATGACCGCAGCGATGTTCTGCGGGCCCTCGGCGGACACGATGTCGGCGAGATGGGTGAGGGCGCGAGTGCACTCCTCGTCGGCGCTCGATGAGTGGAACGCCGACCGGTAAGGGAACGGACCCCAGAACTTGATCGTGCCCGGGATGCCTGGCTCGCTGTCCCACCGACGCGGCTCGCCCGTGAGGCTGATCGCGCCGGCCGTCGCCCCGTGGTAGCTGCGATAGGCGGAGAGAACCTTCTGCCGGCCCGTGTGCACTCGGGCCATCCGCACCGCGTTCTCCACCGCTTCCGCACCGCCGTTGGTGAAGAACACCATGTCGAGGTCGCCCGGAGCGAGCTCGGTGATCAGCCGAGCCGCCTCGCTGCGCATGTCGTTGGCGACCGTCGGGCCGACGGTGCAGAGGCGGTCGGCCTGCTCCTTGATCGCCTCGATCATCTTCGGGTGCTGATGACCGATGTTGAGGTTGACGAGCTGGCTGGAGAAATCGAGCCACTCGGTGCCCTGGTCGTCGGTGAAGCGGGCGCCCGACGCGGACACGATGACGATCGGATCGAACGCACCTTGGGCCGACCACGAATGGAACACGTGACGCCGGTCGTTGGCGTAGGCATCCGCTGCATAGGGAGACAGGCGGCTCTCGAGCTGTGTCATGAACCCGACCCTAATTGACACAGGAATGTCCGAACAGAGGTGTCTTTGTGCCCGTACAAACCTCTTTGCTGCCGGCGAGGGCGACCGATGTCCTCCGCTGGTCGATCGGCGTTGCCGATCGAAACCACCCCGCTCAGTTGAGGTGGTCAGCTCCGGCGACGATCGGTTCCAACGTCAGCTCGGGCTCGTCGGCCTCGAGTCGCTGCAGGCGGTAGCGGTTCTCGAAGAGGGCGACGAGCGCTCCGTCGGACCGGGTGAGGATGCGGATTCCGCCCGTGGCCCGCAGCTGCGGAGCCGATGCGGCGTCCGTGAGCCGGATCGCCTGGTAGTTGGCGGGCAGGATCTCGGCCGGCGCGCCGAACTCGCTCGCCAAGCGGTAGCCGAACACGTCGAACTGCAGCTGCCCGACCGCAGCGAGGATCGGAGCGCTGTCGCCGAAGTCGGCGTCACGGAGCACCTGCACCACGCCCTCCTCGTCGAGCTGCTCGAGCCCGCGGCGGAACTGCTTGAAGCGTCCCGTGTCGAGTGGTCGCGCCGAGGCGAACACTTCGGGTGAGAAGCGCGGAATCGGCGGGAACTCGACGGGACTACCGGCGTGCAGTGTGTCGCCGAGCCGCAGGCCCGTGGCGTTGACGAGGCCCACGACATCGCCGGGATAGGCCTCCTCGACGGTCTCCCGATCGGGACCGAATGCCGTGGTGGCGTACTTCGTGGTGAGCTCGCGACCGGTGCGGTGACACGTCACCGACATCCCTCGTTCGAACTTTCCAGAGCAGATGCGGGCGAACGCCAGACGATCGCGATGTGCCGGGTCCATGTTCGCCTGCACCTTGAACACGAACGCCGAGAACGGTGAGTCGAGGGCGCGGGGCTCGCCGTCGATGTCGGCGCGTGGCGACGGCGGCGGGGCGATGTCGATCACGGCGTCGAGCAGGTGACGGACGCCGAAGTTGGTGAGCGCTGATCCGACGAACAGGGGTGTCGTCTCGCCGGCGAGGAAGGACTTCTCGTCGACGTTCTGCCCGACGGCGTCGAGCAGCCCGCTCTCGTCGATCGCCCGCTCCCAGGCGGTGCCCTCCTCGTCGGCGGCGCGCTCGATGGGCACGATCTCCTCCGGCGCCAGCGAGCTGCCTCGGTCGGTGCGGGAGAACCGGATGTACTCGCCGATGCGCCGGTCGAGCACCCCGCGGAAGTCGCCTGGGATTCCGACGGGCCAGGTGGCTGGGGTAGGACGCAGCCCGATCTGGCTTTCGATCTCGTCGAGCAACTCGAGGGGTTCGCGCCCGGGTCGATCGAACTTGTTGAGGAACGTCAGCACGGGCAGGTTCCGCGAGCGGCACACCTGGAACAGCTTCAGTGTCTGGGCTTCGATGCCCTTCGCCGTGTCGAGGACCATCACGACGGCATCGACGGCGGCGAGCACCCGGTAGGTGTCCTCGGAGAAGTCGCGGTGACCGGGCGTGTCGAGCAGGTTGACGATGTGATCGCGGTACGGGAACTGCAGCACCGACGACGTCACCGAGATCCCTCGTTGGCGCTCGAGCTCCATCCAGTCGCTCGTCGCCGCCCGCCGCCCGTCACGAGCCTTCACCGACCCGGCACGCTGCACCGCGCCTGCGTAGAGCAGGAACTTCTCCGTGAGTGTCGTCTTGCCCGCGTCGGGGTGGCTGATGATTGCGAATGTGCGGCGCGGGAGCGGGTCCACGACTTCTCAACGCTATCGGCGCACTGGCGACTAGTTTTCGGGCCGATCATCCGTGGGAACCGCACTCGGGCTCGTCGGAGTCCTCCTCCTCATCCTCGCCCAGGGCTATTTCGTGGCCGCCGAGTTCGCCTTCGTAGCAGTGCGTCGTGCTGCTCTCGAGCGACAGGCGGCGGCGGGGAGCAAGCGGGCGGAACGGGCGATCAGTGTCCTCGGTCGCCTGTCGTTCATGCTGTCCGGCGCCCAACTCGGCATCACCGTCACGTCGCTCGTCGTCGGCTTCATCGCTGAGCCGACACTGGGTGAGGCGCTGCAGCCGGTGATGGAGTGGATCGGCGTCGGTGAATCCGCGCAACGGGGTGTCGCCATCGCTGTCGCGTTCGTGCTGGCGACGATGGCCCAGATGATCCTCGGTGAGCTGGCACCGAAGAACCTCGCCATCGCCCGCGCCGAAGGCGTGTCGCTGTGGCTGGCGACCTCCGTTCTCATGTACACGCGGATCGCCTCGCCCCTGATCAAGTTGTTCGACAACTCCGCCAATGGACTGCTGCGCGCCGTCGGGATCGAGCCGATCGAGGAACTTCACGGTGGCGTGACGCCCGACGAGCTCGACTACATCGTCGAGGAGTCGGCCCAGAGCCGGGCATCTCACCGAACAGCAGGCGGAGCTGCTGTCGCGATCGTTGGAGTTCGGCGACCTCGATGCGGGCGACGCGATGAGGCCCCGCGCCGACGTGATGACCGTCAGCGCCGCCGCTGGCGGCGACGACTTGCGCTCGGTGGCAGCCGCCGCTCACAGCAGGCTGCCGGTGGTGGCCGCCGACGGTGACCTGGACGAGATCGTCGGTGTCGTGGAGGTCAAGGATCTCCTCTCCGTGCCGCCCGATCGGCGTGCCGAGATCACCGTGGCCGACATCATGCGCGAGCCACTGTTCGTGCCCGAGCAGATGCCGCTCCCGACCGTGCTGGAACGGATGCGCGTGCACATCACCGAGATGGCCGTCGTGGTCGACGAGTACGGCGGGTTCGCCGGCATCATCACCGACGAAGACCTCGCCGAGGAACTGGTGGGTCCGATCGACGACGAGCACGACGCCGTTTCCGAGCCGACCGTGGAACGGCTGAGCGAGCGGCGCTACCGCATCCCCGGGTCGCTGCGGCTCGATGAGATCGAGCGGGAGATCGATGTCGAACTGCCCGAGGGTGACTACGACACTGTGGCCGGGCTCGTACTCGATCGTCTCGACCACTTTCCCGAGCCTGGAGAGTCGATCGAGGTCGACGGGCACCACATCACCGTCATGGAGATGGACGGCCGGCGCATCACCACGGTGGAGATCGAGGTTGCCGAGTCCGCCACGCGGCACGACGACGACGGCAGGCAGGCACCGGATCGAGGAACGCCGAGCGCCCAGGACGGTGAGCCGATGACCACGCCACTGGCCATCACGCTCAGTGTCGTCTTCCTCGTCGCCAACGGGTTCTTCGTCGCCGCCGAGTTCGCCCTGCTCGCCGCCCGCCGGTCGCGGATCGAGCAGCTCGCGTCGGAAGGCAGCCGCGGAGCGATCGCCGCGCAGCGACGCGCTTCGCGAACTGTCCTTGATGCTGGCCGGAGCGCAACTCGGGATCACGATCGCCTCGCTGGGTCTCGGGGCCATCGCCGAGCCGGCGTTCGCTCACGTTCTGGAGCACCTGTTCGAGGCGATCGGGCTCCCGGAGGGCCTCGCTCATCCCGACGGCATTCGTGATCGCCCTGTCCTTCGTCGTCTTCGTTCACATGGTGGTGGGAGAGATGGCGCCGAAGTCGTGGGCGATCACCCACCCCGAGCGTTCGGCGGTGCTTCTCGCCCGCCCCTTCCGCGCCTTCACACTGCTCGTCCGCCCCTTCCTCCACCTGCTCAACGGTGCCGCCAACGGGTTCCTCCGACTGTTCGGCGTTCGCGCCCCGGAAGACCACGGCGTGTCGCACAGCGCCGCTGAGCTGGCCGTGCTCCTTGCCGAGAGCACCCAGACGGGCACGATCGAGTCCGACGATGCCGAGCTCCTGTCGCGGGCGCTGGCCCTCTCCGGCCTCACCGCCGAGTCGGCGATGGTGCCAGCGCGACGAGATCGATGCAGTGCCGGCGAGCGCCGGGATCGACGAGATCGAGTCCGTCGCCGCCCCCCGCCGACGCAGCCGCCTCGTCGTGTTCGGCAACGACCTCGACGACGTTCGCGGCGTCGCCCACATGCGCGATGTTGTGGCCCTCGACCTCGCGTCGCGCGACGGCACGACCGCCGGGGAGCTCGCCTATTCGATCGTGTGGGTCGACGCCGACACGCCCCTCGAAGATGTGTTGCTGGCGATGCAACGGAGCACATCGCCACGTCGCCGCCGTGCGGCGCGACGGACGACTGATCGGCATCGTCACGATGGCCGACGTCCTCCGCCACCTCATCGGCCAGCGTCCGTCTGCTTCCGTCAGTTGAGCCGTCGCAGCGGTGTCATCGCCTCGGGCTCGGCGACAACGGCACGTGCATCGGTGACCCAGGCCGCGTCGCCCGACGCGATCACCGGGTTGAGATGGAGCTCGACGAGCTCCGGATGATGGAACGCGAGCTGCGAAGACGCGGACGATCGTCTCCACCAGCGCGGCGGTGTCGAGGCCTGCCTCGAGCATCGCGATACCGACTCGTGACGATGCGATCAGCCGCTCGGCGGAGGCGTGCGAAACCGGCGCGAGGCGCGACGCGCCGGGGTCGATGACGTCGGCTTGGATCCCGCCGAGCCCGACAGAGATGACCGGTCCGAAACGGTCACTTGCGCTGGTGCGGATGCGCACCTCGACGCCCGGCGGCACCATCTCCTGCACGGTGACGACGTCGGCGTCCGCTCCGAGCGTCTCCCGCATGGCTCTGAGGGCGTCGATGACGTCGTCGTCGTTGCCGAGATCGAGGGCGACGCCGGCGCGCAACGAACGCCCGACGTGACGGCGATGGGCCTTCATCGCCACTGGGTATCCAACGCGGCGGCGGCCGCAACTGCTTCGTCGGGCGTGTGTGCGGTGCGCGCCCGCCCGGCGTCGAGGCCGTATCGGGACAGGATGTGGTGCACCTCGTCGCCGGTGAGCTCGCTCCGACCGGCATCGACCGCCGCGGCGAGGAACGCGGCGACCTCGTCGGTGTCTATGTCGTCGGGCTCGTCGTCGACGTGTCCTGCCTCGAGCGTGCGCCACTGGCTGTACGCCCACATCCGGGCCAGTACCGCCGCTGCCGGCTCGGGGAAGGCGAACGACGGTACGGGGGAGCCGGGCTGGAGCGGACCGTCGCGAGCGCCGAGCATCACGGCGACGATCGGCTTGCTGGCGTTGGCGGCGAGCTCGTCGATCGGCCTGGCCACCACGTTGACGGCGTCGGGCACGGGCGGTGCGTAGATCATCATCACGGCGTGCACGTCGTCGCTGGCGAGCGCTGTTCCGAGGGAGTGGCGATAGTCGTCCGCTGTCGAGTTCCACACGAGTGCGATACCGGACTGCACGGGTGTCAGCCCGGCGGTACGCAACGCCGCCTCGGCGAGCACCCCGGGGCTGCGTGAGTTCGTGATCACGGCGACGTTCGGGCCGGCAGGCATGGGCTGGGTGGCGAGGACGCGGGTGGTGTCGAGCAACGACGTGACGGTGGGGACCTCGATGAC
Source organism: uncultured Acidimicrobiia bacterium (assembly GCA_963830025.1). Taxonomy (GTDB): domain Bacteria; phylum Actinomycetota; class Acidimicrobiia; order Acidimicrobiales; family Ilumatobacteraceae; genus CAWHLC01. Next base: position 415,201 of record CAWHLC010000009.1, on the reverse strand, counting down.
ACCGGCCTGCTGGTAGATCGCCCCGCTGGCGTCGGTGACGGCGGCGGCTCCGGTGCGGACTGCCACGATCGGCCGCGTGGCGGCGACGCGCCGGGCGATGCGAGCGAGCTTGCGCGGGTTTCCGAACGTCTCCGTGTAGAGACCGATGACCGACGTCGATTCGTCGTCGGACCAGAACTGGAGCAGGTCGTTGCCGGACACGTCGGACTTGTCTCCGAGGGACACGAACCAACTCAGCCCCATCGACAGATCGCCCGCCTGACGGAGCAGCGACCCACCGAGCGAGCCCGATTGCATCGAGATCGCGACGCCACCCGCCGGTAGCGTTCACGTCGACGAGCGCCGCCTGCAAGCCCGTCCGCGGTGAGGCGACGCCGAGACTCCCGGGACCGATGATCCGCATTCCGTGTCGCCGGGAGTGGGCGACGAGTGCCTCGAGGTCGATGTCCGAACCGTCGACTGCAGTGACGATGACCGCGCCGCGCACGCGCTTGGCGATGCACGCGTGGACGACGTCGACAAGTCCCTCGACGGGGACCGCGATCACCGCCAGCGAGATGTCGTCGGGCACGTCCGTCACTGACCTGAAGGCACGTACTCCACCGATGGTGTCGTGAGCGGTGGTTCACGGCGTACAGCGGCGAGGAGAAGCTTGCCGCGGAGGTTCCTCCACAACATCTCGCCGACGCTCCCCGGCTCGTCGGATGCCCCGACCAGGGCGATCGAGCGTGGCAGCAGGAGGCGTGCCATGGCCCGGCTGTCGGCGCGCTGTTCTCGTCGCTCGACCGAGTCGAGGAAGTTGGCGTCGTCGGTGAGGTCGAAGTCGATGTCGAACACACCGCTCTCGAACCGGCGCTGTACCGGCCAGCCGGCCTTGGCGAACACGGCGAGCATCGCCCGGTTGTCCGCCAGCGTCTCGGCAGTGAACCTCTTGATGCCGTGCGACCGGGCGATCGCGGCGAGATGCTCGAGGAGCAGCGTGGCGATGCCCTTCCCCTGCTGTTCGTCGTCGACCATGAAGGCGACCTCGGCGTCGTCACGTCCCTTCCATCGTTCGTACGATGCCCAGCCCCACAGATCGTCGCCGGACTCGACGGCGAGGGTCGCCCGGTCGCCGGGCTTGATGCTGGTGAAGTACTCGGCGAGCGAATCGGACATCGACGGCTTCGGGGTGAAGAAGCGGCGGTAGATGCTTTCCGGCGACTGTCGGGTGTGGAACGCCTGCAGGCGTGGGGCGTCGTCAGGTGTCATCGGGCGGATGTAGACCGTCTCACCCGATGACAGCACCACGTTCGCCGACCAGTGCGCAGCATCGACCGTTGACACGCCTCCAATATGTCATGGCTCGTTCCACGTTCGGGCGACGTCGGACGTGACTACTCTCACGGTCCGTGTGGAAGATCAATGGCGACGACTGGGAGTTCGGATGGGAACGTCCGATCGTCATGGGCGTGCTCAACGTGACGCCGGACTCGTTCTCCGACGGTGGGCGCTACACCGACATCGATGCGGCCGTGGCACACGGCCTGCGCCTCGCTGCCGAGGGTGCTGCGATCGTCGACGTTGGTGGCGAGTCCACTCGCCCCGGTGCCGAGCCGGTCCCCGTCGACGTGGAGACCAGTCGTGTCGTTCCAGTGGTGGCCGCCCTGGCCGCTGCATCCGACGTGCTGATCAGCGTCGACACCCGCCATGCCCCGGTCGCCGCGGCGGCGATCGCCGCCGGTGCTCGCATCGTCAACGACGTGACGGGCCTGCGTACACCCGACATGGTCGGTGTCTGCGCCTCTGCGGCGGCGCCCGCCGTGATCATGCACATGCTCGGCGATCCGACGACGATGCAGGTCGATCCGCACTACGACGATGTGGTCGCCGAGGTCGCCGCCTGGCTCGCCGAGCGCAGTGACGCAGCCATCAGTGCCGGTGTGCCGTCGGTGATCATCGATCCCGGGATCGGCTTCGGGAAGCTGGTCGAGCACAACCTGGCCCTGCTCGACGCAATCGACCGGCTGGGGTCCGAACCGGTGCTCGTCGGTGCCTCACGCAAGCGCTTCCTCGGGGAGCTCACCGGAGTTGTCGACCCGCTCGACCGAGACCCGGGCAGCGTCGCCGCCCACCTCCACGCCATCCGTAAGGGCGCAGCGATCGTTCGCGCCCACGACGTCGCGGGCCACGTCCAGGCGCTGAAGATCGCCTACGCACTCGAGGCGAGCAGCACCGTGCCCGCCGTCGACTGAGCCGCCCGCCGCCGCTCGGGCCGACCCATCCATCTGCACGTCCATGTATGTCAGGCGGTCGGTCTGCCTTCCACGTAGCTGAACATCCCGCCCGGCACGACACGAGTCAGCTCGAACCTGCTGCGCTGCAGGAGCGTGGCGTACTCGTCGACGGTGCGTTCCCGACCTCCGGGCGAGACGAGCATGTTGAGGTCGGAGAACTTGGTGGCACGACCCGTGTTCGGAGCGCCGACCACGCGCTCGACCACGAGCAGCGTGCCGTTGTCGGGCGATCGCCCGGCGGACCGCCTCGAGGATGCGGGTCACCTCGTCGTCTTCCCAGTCGTGGAGGACGGCGCGCATCAGGTAGGCGTCTGCTCCCGGCGGAACGTTTTCGAAGAAGCTGCCGCCAACGATCTCGCAGCGGTCGCCCACGCCGAGACGATCGAGCACTGCGCTCGCCGCAGCCACGACGTGGGTCTGATCGAACAGCACACCACGCGCCGACGGCGTCGCCGCCAGCACGGCGCCGAGGAATGCTCCGGTGCCGCCGCCGACGTCGACGATGGTGTCGAAGGAGGAGAAGTCGTACGAGGCGAGCAAGTCGGTATTCGTTCGACGTGCATTTCCGGCCATGGCGCGATCGAAGGTGGCGCTCAGCTCGGGGTGGGTCGAGCGATAGACCCACACGTCCGTGCCGTGAATGTGACGGAAGGCGTTCTCGCCGGTGCGGACGCTATGGAGCAGTGAGCCCCACGCCTCCCAATACGACGGCTGCCCGATCCACACGGCCCACGCTGCGATCGACTCGTCGGCGTCGACACGCAGACGATCGCCGATCGGCGTCAGCTCGAACCGGCGGTCATCCCGCTCGCGAAACACCCCGGCCGCGGCGAGTGCCCGCAAGAGGCGGTAGAGCGCGTCCGCGTTGGCGCCGCTCTCCGCTGCCAGTTCGTCGCTGGTACGGGCCCCGTTTGCGAGAGCGTCGGCGATGCCCAATGTGGCGGCGACGTGAAGGGCCTGCGAGAGCTGGAAGCCGTCCACGAGGCTGCGCAGCTCCGCGGCCGGATTCTCATTGTCATTCGTCACGACTGGCTCCTCACGTCGAACTCATCGGCCGGTCTGGCCGTCGATCAGCTCGCGGCGGCATGTGATCGGTCACCGCCGTATCCCGTCCGCCGAGTCTGCCCATCGCCTCATCATGACGCACCTATCGTGGCCGGAATGCCCTCAGCGGGAGACTCCCGACCCGACGAGGTCGTCACGTGGCACCACGGTCTGATGTCGCGATGGTGGGCGAACTTCAACCTCGACGGTCCGGAGATCGAGTACTTCCGTCAATTCGTCGAGGTCGGGCAGCCCGCTCTCGACGCCGCGTGCGGAACGGGACGGCTCCTCGTGCCCTGGGTCGCGGACGGACTCGATGTCGACGGTGTCGACGCGTCCGTGGACATGATCGCCCGGTGCGGCGAGGCTGCGCAGCGCGAGGGGCGGACTCCGAACCTGTACGTCCAGCCACTCCACGCCCTCGACCTCCCGCGCCGCTACGGCGCGATCGTCGTCTGCGGCGGGTTCGGGCTCGGTGTTTCCCGGGCCGCCGACCTCACCGGGTTGAGCCGTCTGTTCGATCACCTCCGCCCCGGCGGCGTCCTCGTCATGGACTACGAGGTCGGCGAATTCGACACCACGCACTGGCGCGACTGGCAGCCACACGCCGCTGACGAGTCGCCGCCCCCTCCACCGGATCGTCGTCATGGTGCTGACGGCTTCGACTATGCGCTGCGACACCGGCTCGCCGCCGTCGACGTCGGGGCGCGCCGAGTGGTTCGAGAGATGCAGCTGTGGCAGTGGTCGGGCGGGGGAGCTCGTTGCCCACGAGACCCGCTCGGTGGTCATCAACCTCTACACCGCCGACGAGCTCGTCGCCTCGCTCGCCTCCGCTGGGTTCGTCGATCTCGACGTGGTGGGCGGATACCACGGCGGTGAGCCGGACGGCTCCGAACGTTTCCTCGTCTACATCGCCCGCCGCCCGGCGCCGTCGGGGTGAGATCGTCACTCTCCGGTCTGGCCGTCGATCCGCTCGCGGATGATGTCGGCGTGGCCGTTGTGGCGGGCGTACTCGCCGACGAGCTTCTGCAGGTTCCAGCGCAGGCTGTACCCGTTGCCGGCACCGATCGAATCGAGGGTGGCGTGGCCGGCAATGCGCTCGTCGGCGGCCGCTTGCTCTTGCTCCCACGCCGCCATCGACTCGGCGACCATCGACTCCGCGACGTCGATGTCCCACTCAGGTCCGTCGTCGGTGTACAGGCCCCACACCCAGCGGAGCTCGGCCTTCGGGCCGAGGGCCCACACGGCGTAGGCGCGTTCCATCTCGGTGAGATGGCGGACGAGGCCGAGGAGCGACAGCTTCGACGGCGACGCCGACCGTTCGACGAGATGCGCCGCATCGAGACCGGCGCACTTCGCCGCGAGCGCATCTCGGTGGAACCGCAGCCAGCCGAGTAGGACTGTCCGTTCGTCGCCGTCGCGCGGCTCGGGGACGCGGCTCGTCTCGGACACCACCGCCATGATCGCGCGGTCATCGCACGCCGGCGAAGATCGCAGCGATCCGGGCGTCATTCGCATCAGCAGTCGGAAGAAGTGGCGCTCCGAACATGCGGCTGGGCGCTGCCGATAGCGTCGGGCGGTGTGGCAGGACAGGGGCCGTCGCGCCGGGCGTTGAACCGACTGGAGGACGAGCTCCTCGAGGACGGGATCCCCCTGCCCGACGACGAGGCGCTGCGCAAGCGATTGCTCGAAGAGCTGCACGTGGTGCGCCGGCCCCGTCTCCACGAGCGGCGGCGAGCGATGTACGGGTCGCTGGTGCTCCCGCCGGGCCGGTCGCTCGTACCGCTCGGCGATCTCGCCGACGTCCTCGCCCTCGACGTGCTCGATCCCGATCGGGCGCGCCTGTTCGCTGACGGACGGAGCACGTTCCTCGTCCGCCAGTACGACGGCTCGCTCTCGCTGGCGTGTTTCGCCCGTTCTGTGCAGTACGAGGCGAACCTCGTCGACGTCCAGGAGGCGACCGGCGCCCTGATCACCCAGCGGACCTCCTTCGGCACACCGCGGATGTTCGAACCGGAGGGCGTCGTCGAGTGGAACGGCAGCGAGTGGCGATTCCGCCCCAACGCAGCGACGCGGGTACCCCTCGTCAGCGAGGTGGCGCCGATGGCCTCCTACGACGTGCTCACCGGCGTGCTCGACCTGTGCGTGCACTGGCTGTCGCCGGGACAGGTGGGCGCCACGCTGGTACTCCTCCTCGATCCGTTCCGGTCGACTCCGAACGGGGTCGAGTGCGCCGCGTCGTTCCCCGGTCCACCCCTGTCGGTCCGGATCCGGCATCATCTCCCGTCGTTTCTCGTGGCGCTCTCGCAGAGCGACCTGGCCCTCGTCGTCGACCATCGCGGCAAGGCGCTGCAGTTCGCCGTCGGCCTGCAGACGTCCGCCGAGTCCGATCGGCTCGTGCACGACCCCCGCGGAATGCGCCACCGCTCCGGCCGGCGCTACAGCTTCGACCATCCCGACACGCTCGTGTTCGTCGTGAGCGAGGACGGTCCGGTCACCGTGTTCAGCGACGGCGCAACGATCGCCAATACCGACCCTGGCGTCCATCGCGCCCTCGCCCGGTCGATGTTCCCCACCGAGCAGGTCCGTTGCCCACGCTGCGGGCGACTCGTCGAGTTGGTGAAGAATGCCTCCTCGGTCGACGCACCCGCTTGTCCCGTCTGCGGTGAGACCGACAGCTTCGAGAACAGCGAGATCGTGCGCGTCGTCAAGGAATGGCGTCCTGACGGGGCGTCGGTCGAGACCTGATTCAAGCTGCCCGCCGTCGCCCGCAGTGTCGACACAAGCGCCACGTGAACCGTGTGAGAGCATGGCTGCATGCGCGAGTACAGCGATCTCTACATCAATGGTGCGTGGGTGCCCTCCGAGGGCTCGGAGACGATCGACGTCATCAACGCCGGTACCGAGGAGGTGATGGGCCGCATCCCCCACGGCACGCCGGCCGACATCGACAAGGCTGTCGCCGCGGCCAACGCTGCGTTCGAGACGTGGTCGACCACATCGGTGGAGGAGCGCCAGAAGTTCCTCCAGCGGCTGCACGAAGGACTCACCGCGCGCAGCGCCGAACTCGCTGAGGTCATCGCCGGCGAGGTCGGCATGCCGATCACCTGGTCGACGCTCGTCCAGGCAGGTCTGCCCATCGGCAACCTGCAGTCGTTCGCCACGCTGCTCGACGGGTTCACGTGGGAGGAGGAGATCGGCAACAGCCTCGTCGTCAAGGAGCCGGTCGGCGTGGTGGGCGCGATCACGCCGTGGAACTACCCGCTCCATCAGATCATCTGCAAGGTCGGCGGTGCGCTCGCCGCCGGCTGCACGGTCGTGCTCAAGCCGAGCGAGGTGGCGCCGCTCAACGCCTTCATCCTCGCCGAGATCGTGCACGACGTCGGCTTGCCGGCGGGCGTGTTCAACCTCGTCACGGGGCTCGGTCCGGAGGTCGGAGAAGCGCTGGCCGCCCATCCCGACGTCGACATGGTGAGCTTCACCGGCTCGACGCGGGCCGGCAAGCGCGTCGCCGAGGTGGCGTCGAGCACCGTCAAGCGCGTCGCTCTCGAACTCGGGGGGAAGTCGGCCAACATCGTCCTCGACGACGCCGACTTCGCCGCGGTGATCCCCAAGGGCGTCTTCGCCGCATACCTCAACTCGGGTCAGACGTGCACGGCCCACACGCGCATGCTCGTACCGCGCGACCGCTACGACGAGGCGGTCGAGATCGCCGGCGCCGCGGCGGCGGCGATGCAAGTCGACTCGCCCACCATGGAGGGCATGCATCTCGGGCCGCTGATCTCCCAGGCACAGTGGGATCGGGTCCAGGGCTACATCCAGAAGGGCATCGACGAAGGTGCCCGTGTCGTCACTGGCGGACTCGGCAAGCCGGAAGGCAAGGATGTCGGCTACTACGTGAAGCCCACCGTCTTCGCCGACGTCGAGAACTCGATGACGATCGCCCAGGAGGAGATCTTCGGGCCCGTCCTTTCGGTGATCCCGTACGACGACGAGGACGATGCGGTGCGCATCGCCAACGACAGCCAGTACGGCCTCGCCGGAGGGGTGTGGTCGTCGGACAACGAGCGGGCGATGCGTGTCGCCCGCCGCATGCGCACCGGCCAGGTCGACGTGAACGGCGGCAGCTTCAACATCGCCGCGCCGTTCGGCGGCTACAAGCAGTCCGGGTACGGACGCGAGAACGGCCCCTACGGCATCGAGGAGTTCCTCGAGACCAAGTCGATGCAGCTGTAGGCCCGCGCCGGGGCACACCCCGCTCCGGTCGAACGACACTCGCCAGTAACTGTGTTAAGGTTGCCTAACATGACGTGTGGACGAGATGTTGGGCTGTCGGCGAGGGCTCTGCGCGCGCTGCGCGAGGCGGCGACCGTGGCGTCAGTCGCCCGCGACGTCCGGCTGCGGATCGGCGACGGCCGGCGGACGGTCGTCGAAGTGCGGCGACCGCCGTTCGGTGACGACGACGCCGTGCTGAGCGTTCCGCCGTGCCGCTTCCGCGCCGCCGTCGCCGCCGCGCACGCCCAGTACGCCGCGGGTCAGGCGGTGGTGATGGCGGGGCTGGAGCACGTCACCGATCCCACCGTTCACATCGGGCTGGGACCGTCGGACGTGCTGCTGCCGGGCGGGATCTACCGGCTCTTCGGCGACGACGAGTGGACGCTGTTGTTCGCCACACACCTCGAGCTCGGCGATGCGATGACCGCGTGCGGCGGGCTGGAAGAGGCCACCATCGCGCCGTGCGGGCACGTCGTGACCGATCGTCACGTGCGGATCGCGTTCCACCACGACGAGCTCACGGCGATCACGCTCGTGCATACGTCGGTCCGCGATCATGGTCCGGCGACCTTGGCTCATCTCGAGGCGATGCAGCGAGCGCTTGCCCGGTGCGTCGTCGACGAGCTCGTCAGCGAGCTCGATCAGACGATGCGCCGGTCATAAGCCCAGCGCGATAGCTCGTGACGGTTCGAGAGCTGCAGCTTGCGCAGCACCGAAGACATGTGACTCTCGATCGTCTTCACGCTGAGCGACAACTCGCGTCCGACCTCGCGGTACGTGTACCCGCGAGCAATGAGTCGCACCACTTCGTGTTCGCGTTCGGAGAGCTGGTCGAGCTCCGGGTCGGCGGTGGACGTGGTGCTGCTGGCGAAGGCGTCGAGGACGAATCCGGCGAGCCGCGGTGAGAACACGGCGTCGCCGGCGGCGACGCGTGTGACGGCGTCGTTGAGGTCGGCGCCGCTGATCGACTTCGTGACGTACCCGCGGGCGCCGGCGCGAATCACGGCGATCACGTCGTCGGGTGCATCGGACACGGAGAGGGCGAGGACCTTCAGCTCCTGATGGTGGGGAAGCAGTCGGCGGAGGACCTCGACGCCACCCCCGCCGGGCAGGTGAACGTCGAGCAGCACGACATCGGGGCGCGAGGCGGGGATCCGCGTGACCGCTTCGTCCACCGTCCCTGCCTCGCCCACCACCGCATGCTGCCCTTCCAGTTCCGTGCGCACGCCGGCACGAACGATCGGATGATCGTCGACGAGGAAGACACGCAGCGTCATCGAGGCTCTCCGGGAAGGGCGAGCGCCACCTCGGTGCCCTCACCGAGCGTGGAGCGGACGGCTCCGGTGCCACCGACTCGGCTCATCCGCCCGACGATGCTCTCCGCGATGCCGTGGCGGTCGTCGCTGACGGCGTCGGGGAGGAAGCCCTCGCCGCGATCGCGGACGAAGGCCTCGACACCGTCCTCGGTGGTTTCGACGAACACGTCGATAGTGCCGGCTCCGGAGTGTCGTGCCGCATTGACGGCTGCCTCGCGGAGAGCGCCCACCAGCGCCTGGCCACCGTCGTCGAGCGGGCGATCACCGACGCAGACGACATCGATCCGCACGCTGTACGTGTCCTCCACCTCGGCGGCGGCGCGGCGCACCTCGCCGGCCAGGGAGTCGGAGCTGGTGGCATTGGGCGTGAACAACCATTCCCGCAACTCCCGTTCCTGACGTCGGGCGAGGTTGGAGACGAGCCGCTGGTCGCCTGCTCGTTGCTGGATGAGAGCGAGCGTCTGCAGCACACCGTCGTGGAGATGGGCGGCGATCTCGGCACGTTCCTCGATTCGCACGCGAGCGTGCCGCTCGGCGAGCAGCTCCCGCCGCTGGCGACCGATGTACGGGCCGACGAGCACCCCGATCCCGGCGCCTACGATGACAGCGGCGAAGATGCCCCGCACGAGCTCGTCGGTGTCGGCCCAGAGTCCGGCGAAGGCGATCGATCCGATGACGACGAACGCCAACCCGAGGGCGATGCGGAACCCGATCACCGTGAGCGAGCCGGAGTAGCGATGCTCCGGTTGCCCGCTGCGACCCCAGACGAGCCCGACTCCGATCATGGCGACGGCTCCGACGATCGCCGCGTCGTCCGAGAACCACAGACCGATGGCGCGGCACACGAGCAACGTGCCGACGATGATCGAGATCGCCGCCAGGTCGTCGCGCCGGTCCTCGGACTGGCGGGGACCGTCGGCCGTGGCCGAGACCGGCATCAGGATCCAGGCGCCCACGTACAGGGCGACACCGATGCCACCGCAGAGCGTGAGCGCCATCGCACCGACCCGTACGACCGCAGGATCGAGACGCCAGCGCGCGGCGAGACCGCCGCACACCCCGGCGATCAGCCGGTCGTCGCGGCTGCGGGTGAACGACGATCGAGCGACCATCGCGGAATCCACACGCCCATGATCGCACGCACCCGGCCACTTCCCATCGGGGACATCCCTCATCCTGCCTCGGGGATGCTCGAGGGACCCTCCCGATGTCGACAACGATGGGTTCCTCGACACTGGAGTGCATGACGAACGTGCTCGACGACAACGAATGGCCGGCGCCGGCACCGACCGGTCGGGCTGCAAACCCGGCGCCGTGGCGGTTGGTGCGTGCCCGCGAGGGCTGGATCGGCGGCGTCACCGGCGGCCTCGCCGAGGCGGCCGGCATCGAGCGCGGTCTCGTCCGAGTGGCGTTCGTGTTCGCCGCCCCGAGCGGCTTGGGGTTCCTCGCCTACCTCGCCCTCTGGATCTTCACCCCTCGAGCCGGCGACAAGAACACGCCTGACCCGACGCTCGCGCCACCCTCGACGGCGAGCATGATCAAGACGCTCCTGCTCGTCGGTGCCGTCGTGGCCGCGGCCGGCTTGTTCGTGTTCGATCCGTACCCGTGGAACGACGCCGGCGGATTCTTCGGCATCGTGCTCGTCGGCGGCGGGATCGCCTGGCTCGTCCACCGGCGGTCGGCGCACGATGCCGGCAGTGGTTCGCCGTTGCCCCCGCCGTCCTCCACCGTCCCGCCCCCGCCGGTCCCACCGGTCCCCCCGCCGGTGGGACCGCACGGGGCGGTCGCCCACGAGTCGGAGGTGATCACCGAGGCCGCCGGTAGCGCGGACACGCCCGACTCGACGCTCGGCATGGTTCCGCCGGCGATGACCGGTCGTGACGAAGCGGGCGCATCCGAGTCACGCAGTCGCGCCGGTGAGCTGCTGCTCGCCGTGGTGATGTGGCTGACCGTCCTGGGCACGATCGGCGTGATGCTCGCGGTCGGCGCGGTCGTCCTCTTCGAAGCGGTCGACCTGCCCGTCGCCGGGCTCTTCTTCAGCCTCTCCACCGTTGTGCTCGGCGGGATGGTGGTGGCCGCTGTCGGCCGCCGCGTCCGTCTGTTCGGCGCCTCGATTGCCGCGATGGTCGTGCTCGTCGGCGTGGGCGCGATGGTCGCGTCGTTCAACGGCGATGTCGGACGTCAGACGGAGCGAGTGTCGTCGCTCGACGGACTCGACAGTCGGTACGAGAACGCGATCGGGCAGTTGAGGATCGACCTGTCGGCGCTCGACTTCGGCGGCACGACGCCCACCGTGGTCGTCGAGCAGGGGATCGGCGAGACCGACATCGTCGTTCCCGACGCCGTCGCCGTCGAGCTCGACTACGACGTGCAGATGGGTGAGCTCGTGATGTTCGGCGACTCTCGCGATCTCTTCAGCGACGTCGGATCGACGGCCAGACCCGGCGAGGAGGGCGGCGGGACCGTGCACATCGACGCCGAGGTTGGTGCCGGCTCGCTGCGGGTGTGCCGGGCCAGCCAGGCCGATCTCGTCGACGCCCGATGCCGGTGATCGCAATGAACATCCTCGTGATGTGGCCGATCGTCGTCTTCCCCGCCTTCGTCAGCGGCTTCGCCTTCGCTCTGCTGCTCAAGGGCGATCGGACCGACCGCTCCGGCGAGTGATCGTCCGCAGTCGACACCGCGGCGCGTGTCAGGCCCGCGGCTGCGGGAGGAAGTCGAGCAACAACCGCGACACCTCGTCGGGGGCTTCGAGCTGCATCCAATGCCCGGGCCCGTCGAGCCGTTCGTAGCGCCATGCGCCGCTCACGAACTGGACGGACGACTTCATCTGCGGTTCGAGCAGGGCGACGTCACCGCTGCTCCACATGCCCATCGTCGGAGCGGAAATGGCTGGGAGGATGATCGGTGGCTCGACGAGCGCGCTGGGCGGCACGTTGGCCCGGTAGTAGTTCAGTGCCGCAGTGAGGGCGCCCGGCCGGGTGAGGTCGGCGATCACGCCCTCCACGTCAGGATGACTGCTCCACGCGCGGAGGTTGGCGAAGTCGTTGTCTGCCAGCCATCGTTCGGCGACTCCTTCGAACTGGAAGAGGAGCATGTACCACGATCTCTCCCGCTGCTCGAATCCAGCCGATCCGAACGCCTGGGGATGTCCGACGGACATGGCGACGAGATGATCGACCCGGTCCGCGGCGAATGCGGCGAGCGCCCAGGAGAGTGCTGCGCCCCAGTCGTGACCGACGACGTGAGCCCGCTCGATGCCGAGGTGGTCGAGAACGCCGAGCACGTCTCCGGCGAGGCTGAGGATGTTGTAGTGCTCGACACCCTCGGGCCGATCCGACTCCCCGAACCCGCGGAGGTCGGGGGCGATGGTACGGAAGCCGGCGCCCGTGAGGGCGGCGACCTGTGCATCCCACAATCGGTGGGAGTCCGGGAATCCGTGCAGTAGCAGAACGGCAGGCCCTTCACCGTTATCCGCAACCTCGATCCGTACGCCGTTGACGTCGACTCGCATTCTGTCATCCTTCCAGCCGGACATGGGCTGTCTCACAATGGGCTCGGTCATGGGTCTTCCCTGGTCGGATACGTTTCCGGCATGGCCGAGAAGTTGGCGTTGGGGATCGACATCGGCGGTAGCGGGATAAAGGCCGCTCTGGTCGACGTGCTCAAGGGCGAGCTGACGACCGAGCGCCGCCGCGTCGCCACCCCCCAGCCATCAGATCCGCCGGCGATGGCGAACGTCGTGGGGCAGTTGGTGGAGGACTTCCAGTGGACGGGTCCTGTCGGTGTCGCCTTCCCGGCGATCGTGAAGCGAGGCGTGGCGGCGAGTGCCGCGAACATCGACCCGTCGTGGATCGGCATGGATATCGACCGCACGTTCAGCGAGGTGGCCGCCTGCGACGTGCATGTCATCAACGACGCCGATGCGGCCGGCCTCGCCGAGCTTCGCTTCGGTGCCGGACGGGACCACCGCGGCATGGTGCTGATGCTCACCTTCGGCACCGGGATCGGCTCCGGCCTGTTCTACGACGGGATGCTCGTGCCCAACACCGAGTTCGGTCACGTCGAGATCGACGGCCACGTCGCCGAGGCACGAGCCGCGGCGAGCGCCCGCCAGCGTGAGGGCCTGTCGTGGGCCCATTGGGCGAAGCGCGTCGACCGCTATGTCGACCACATGGTTCGGTTGCTCTCTCCCGACCTGATCATCGTCGGTGGCGGCGTGAGCAACAAGTCGGACAAGTGGTTGCCCCACATCACGAGCGAAGCGCCGATCGTCACCGCCGAGATGGACAACTCGGCGGGCATCATCGGCGCGGCGATGATCGCTCCCCACCGATGAGGTCGGGCGTGCCGTCCGCTACCGGGTGGTCCGTCAGTAGGCAGCGAGGCGCTCGGCCAGCTCCTTGCGGTACGCCTTCGCCCGCCGTACCTTGAGGTGCTCGAAGCCGCGAACCTGATCGGGCAGGGAGGCGATGGCGACCGCCTCGGCGTGATTCTCTGGTGTGAGACCCTCGATCAGCGTGTCGATGGCAGCCTCGAACTCGGGGATCATCTCCCGCTCGAGCGTGCGCACCTCTCCGAAGCGGAACGGATCGAGCTTCGTGCCGCGGAGGCGCTTGCCCTTCTTCAGCGCGGTGAAGACCGGGCGCGTCTTCGGTCCCATCTCGATCTTCTTGCCCATACCCATCGCCCGCAGCGTGGGCGGGTGCAGGCGCCAGGTCACCTCTGTGTTCTTGCCGCCGATCTGCCGGTACTTCTCCGTCATCTCGGGCAGCGTGAGCAGGCGGGCGACCTCGTACTCGTCCTTGTAGGCCATCAGTTTGTGCAGGTGGCGGGCCACTGCCTCGCTGAAATCCGTCGAATCGGCGAGCACTTGGCGTTCCTTCGTGCGGGCGGCCGCCACCTTCGCCCGGTATCGCTTGGCGTACTTCGCCGACTGGTATTCGGTGAGATCGTCACTGAGACGCTCGATGAGCTCGTCGAGGGTCTCCGGGCGTGGCGGAGCAGTGATGCCTGCCGCGGCCTCGGTGCCCTTCGGATCGACGATCCAGTGGCGGCCCCAGCGGAAGGCGGCGACGTTGCGCTCGACGGCCACGCCGTTGAGCTCGATGGCGCGCTCGATGCTCTCCGGGCTGACGGCGATCGCGCCCTGCTGCACGGCGACGCCGAGCAGGAACACGTTGGCTGTCGTGCTGCCACCGAACAGGCCGTCGGTGACCGCCGGGGCGTCGACGTAGCGGTTGAGCGTCTGGTCGAGACACCTCGTCGAGCCGTCCTGTGAGCGCTGCCGCCGATGGGAACTCGGCACCTGGATGGGTGACCATCGAGCCCGTCGGTACGGCCGCAAGCGACCCGATCACGACGGTGCGGTCGGCTGCGGCACCGGCGCGATGCGTGTCGGAAGCGGCGACGAGCAGGTCGAACCCGAGCATGCAGTCGACACCGGAGACGCTGGCGTGGTTCGAGGCAGCGACCTTGTCGCGGGCGATGCGCAGGTCGCTCACCACCGGACCAGCCTTCTGGGAGAGACCGGTCTGGTCGAGGCCGCGCACCGTGAGCCCGTCGAGCATCGCTGCCGTGCCGAGGACCTGGCTGACGGTGATCACGCCGGTGCCCCCGATGCCCGACATGCGCACCGTGAACCCGTCGGGAGGGACGATTGGTGTCGGTGTCGGGAGATCGTCGGTGCCGATCGCAGCGGGATCGCCGGTGTACGCCCGTTCCGGCTTCGAGTCGGGATCGACGGTGACCGTGGCGAAGGACGGGCAGTCGCCGCGCATGCACGACAGGTCGAAGTTGCAGCTCCCCTGGTGGATCATCGTCTTGCGTCCGTACGGCGTGTCGAGCGGCTGCACCGAGAGGCAGTTGCTCACGTCGCCGCAGTCACCGCACCCCTCGCACACGCGCTCGTTGATGACGACACGGAAGTTGGGCGTCTCGATCTTGCCCCGGCTGCGGGCGCGGCGCTTCTCGGCGGCGCACCACTGGTCGTGGATGAGAACGGTCACACCGCTCACGTCGGCGAGCACCTTCTGCGCCTCGGGGAGTCGGGTGCGGTCCCAGATCTCGATCTGGTCGGCGAAGCGGCCCTCGAAGTCGTTGCGGTCGTATTTGCCCGGCTCGTCCGACGTGATGATGATCTGCTTCACGCCCTCCAGCAGCAGCGACGTTGTCACTTCTGGCACGGTCATCACCCCGACGGCGTCCTGGCCGCCGGTCATCGCCACCGTGCCGTTGTAGAGCAGCTTGTACGTGATGTCGACGCCCGAGGCGATCGCCGCCCGGATGGCGAGATGACCGGAGTGGAAGAACGTGCCGTCGCCGAGGTTCTGGACGAGGTGCTTGCGCTCGAGGAACGGCGCCATGCCGATCCACTGCGCGCCCTCGTTGCCCATCGCCGTCAGTCCGGCGACGTCCCCGATCCGCTCGGGATCCATGAGCGCCACCATGGCGTGGCAGCCGATGCCGCCACCGACGAGTGTTCCCTCCTCGACACGGGTGCTGAGGTTGTGCGGGCACCCCGAGCAGTAGAAGGGCGTGCGCTGGACGTCGAGCGGGATCAGCGACTTCTCGGTGCGCGTGGGGAGGGGACGCAAGCGATCGTCGCCCAGCCGCTGAGAGAGGCGACGGTGGAGCGGCTCGATCAGCCGATCGGCGTCGAGCATGCTCGTGCCGGGGACCAGCCAGTTGCCCTTGTCGTCGTGCTTGCCCACGACCTTCGGCCGCTCGGCGCCGTCGTAGAGGGCGTTCTTCACCAGCCACTCGAGGGTGGGGTTCTTCTCCTCGACGACGAGCACTTCGGACAGGCCGTGGGCGAACTCGCGGATCTGCTGGTCGTCGAGCGGGACCGGCATCAGCAGTTGGTAGAGGCGAATGCCGGCGTCGCTGAGCTGCTGGTCGGTCTCGAAGCCGAGGAGCTCGAGCGCCTCGCGCAGCTCGTGGTAGGTGTGCCCGCTGGCCATGATGCCGATCCAGTCGGACGGGCCGCGGACAGTGATGTGGTTGAGCTTGTTGTCCACGCCGTACTGGCGGGCGACGACGGAGCGGACTTCCAGGAACTCGCGCTCCATGTCCAGCGTGTACGGCGTGAGCAGCCGGCCGCTCGGGTGCGGAACGAACGGCTGTCCTTCCCACTCCACGACAGGGATCACCGGTTGAACGCGGTCGATGGCGACGTCGACGGTGCCGATGCCGTCGCACACCGGCGTGACCATCTTCAGGCCCGCCCAGATGCCGCTGGCACGCGAGAGGGCGATGGCGTGGCGGGCGAGATCGAGCGCCTCCTGCACGTCGCCGGGGAAGAGAATCGGCATGTGCAGGTCGACCATCGTGGCGTCGCTCGACGACGGCAAGGTGGAGGACTTGGCCGAGGGGTCGTCGCCGACGACGGCGACGACGCCGCCGTGGCGGGCAGTGCCGGCGAAAACGCCGTGGCGGATCGAGTCGCCGGCCCGATCGAGGCCGGGCGCCTTGCCGAACCACATCCCGACGACACCGTCGTAGAGATGGTCGTGCAGGGAGTCGGTGAGCTGGCTCCCCATCACAGACGTCGCCGCCAGCTCCTCGTTGAGCCCGGGCTGGAAGACGATCGGCAGATCGGGCATCGACTTGACCACCTGGGCCAGGTCACCGTCGAAGGAGGCGAGCGGCGAGCCCTGGTAGCCGGACACGAACGCCGCCGTGTTGAGCCCGTTGCGCCGATCGATGCGCAGCTGGTCGCCGAGCAGACGAGCGACAGCCTGCACGCCGGAGAGGAACACGCGGCCCTCCTCCAGGCGGAATCGGTCGGCCAACTCGTACCGGGCGAGTTGCTCGGCGGTGGCGATCCCTCGATCGCCTCCTGCACGTTCGGTGGTGTCGGTCACCGAGAACCCCCTAGCGCTCGTGCTGGCCGTGGGTTTCGTGTAACGCCCGCACGGCTTTGGCGTCGCCCTCCGGTGTGTACGGCCCGTAGGTGACGCTGTAGAGGCCGCGGTGGTCGTTCGGCCCACGTAGGGCGAACAGGATCGCCTCGTCGCCGGGGTCGGACGGGCCCTCGAAACGGACCACCTCGTCGACGACCGCGTCGGCCGGATCGAACTCCAGCTGGCACTCGTTGCAGACCAGTTGGCCGAGGTCGGTGGCGTACCAATTGCCCTCGTAGCCGGCCTTCTGCAGGCGGCGCATGGCGTCGGTCAGGGTTTCCATCTCCGTACCGTTGGCCACGAACCCAACCTACAGCACGAATCGTGCGGGTACGTTCGAACCATGAACAACGCTCGGATCACCGCTGTGGGGGCCGCAGACGGAGCTTGCGATCGGCAATTTCCCGATCGCCCGCCGGCCACTCGACGTGCGCGTCGTGCACGCGTTGGCCCTGATCAAGCAGCACGCCGCACGTGTGAATGCCGATCTGGGGGCGCTGCCGGAGGCGAAGGCGAAGGCGATCAGCGAGGCCGCGGCGCGAGTCGTCAGCGGCGAATTCGACGACCAGTTCCCGATCGACGTGTACCAAACCGGCTCGGGCACGTCGACGAACATGAACGTCAACGAGGTGATCGCCAACCTGGCCGGACACGACGTCCATCCCAACGACGATGTCAACGCGTCGCAGTCCTCGAACGACACCGTGCCGACGGCGATCCGCATTGCCGTCGCCCTGGAGATGCGCGACAAGCTGGTCGTCGGACTCGACGCCTTGGTGACGGCACTCGCTGCCGCTGCGGCGCGATTCGACGGTGTCGTCAAGGCCGGCCGCACCCACCTCATGGACGCCACGCCGGTGATGCTCGGCGACGAGTTCGCGGCATGGTCGGCGATGATCGCCGCCAGCCGCGGGCGCGTGCTCGACGCCGTCCACCAGCTGGATGAGCTCCCCCTCGGTGGAACCGCGGTTGGGACGGGTGTGAACTGCCCGCCCGAGTTCGCGCCGGGTGATCGAGGCACTCGCCGCGGAGACGAGGCTCGACCTACGTCCCGCCGACGGCATCCCCGGACGCATGGCGCACATGGGTGGACAGGGAACGCTCGCCGTTGCTTCCGCGGCGATCCGCGACGTCGCCATCGCGCTGACGAAGGTGGCCAACGACATCCGCTTGCTCGCCAGCGGTCCGGCGACGGGGATCGCCGAGATCCGCCTGCCGTCGCTCCAGCCTGGTTCGTCGATCATGCCGGGCAAGGTCAATCCCGTGCTCTGCGAGTCGGCCAACCAGGTCGCCGCCCGTGTGTTCGGCAACGACGCCCTCGTCGGATACGCCGCGTCGCAGGGGATCCTCGAGCTCAACACGTACCTGCCGGTGATGGCCGACGCGCTGCTCGAGTCGGGGACGCTGCTCGCCAACGTGACGACCGTGCTCGCCCAGCGTCTCGTCGACGGTGTTGAGGCCGACGAAGAGCGCTGCCGCCGCTACGCGGAGCGGACGCCGTCGCTGGCGACGACCCTCAACACCGTGCTCGGCTACGACACCGTCGCCGCGGCGGTGAAGCGCGCGCTGGCCGAGGACCGCTCGGTGCGGGACGTAGTGCTGGAGACCACCGACGCCGATCCAGGCGAGGTCGATGCCGCGCTCGACCCGGAAAAGATGGCACGCCCGAACGAGGGGTGATCGCTACGGTCCAGACGCGGACGATGGCAACTCCAGCACCACCCGTACACCGAGCAGCCGGATCGGACGGTCGAGTTCGAAGCGGTCGAGCACGGCGGCGGCCATAGCCGTCACATCAGCCGCTTCGGTGGTCGGCTCGGGAAGCTTGCTGATCTTCGTCCGGGTGAAGAACGTCGCCGTCCGGACCTTGACCGACACGTGCGTGACCCGCCGGCCCTCGGCGACGACCGACTCGGTGAGCTCCGTGGCCAGCCGGGCGACGGTGCGCTCGATGTCGGCCCGGTCGGTGAGATCGCGCTCGAACGTGATCTCCCGGCTGCGACCTCGGGCGATGTACGGCTCGTCGACGATCGGTGCGTCATCACCGCCGAGGCCGAGGATCTTCAACGACGGGCCGATCGTCGGGCCGAAGTGGCGAGCGAGCTCGTGGTGATCCGATTTGGCGAGATCGACCACGGTGTGGATCCCGAGGTCGGCGAGTCGTGTGGCGATGCGGCCGCCGATTCCCCAGATCGCGGTGACTGGCTCGTTGCCCATCGTGTCGAACCACATGCTCCGGGTCAGGCGCGCCACGCCACCCGGCTTGGCGAAGCCCGTCGCCGTCTTCGCCAGGAGTCGTGTCTCGCCGATCCCGACGGCGCACGTCAGCCGGGTCTGGGTGAGCACCTGCGCCTTCAGCTCGTGGGCGATGCGCTCCGGGTCGTCCGTGCTCGACCCCGACGAACGCCTCGTCCCAGCCGACTTCCTCGACAACCACCGGCATCGTCCGCAGCGTCTTCATGACCTCCGCCGACGCAGCCTCGTAGGCGGGCTTGTCGGACGGTAGGAAGACAGCGTCAGGGCACCGGCGCAACGCCTGGCGAAGGGGCATTCCCGACCTCACCCCGAAGGCCCGCGCCTCGTACGACGCTGTCGCCACCACCTGCCGCGGCCGGCGCGGATTGCCGTCGCCACCGACGACGACAGGGCGGCCGACCAGCTCGGGCCGGCGCAGGACTTCGACCGCGGCGAGGAACTGGTCGAGATCGACGTGGAGCACCCAATCGGCCACCGCTCCGTCGTAGCACGCGGTGTGCCAGCGGCCGGGCGCGTAATGCGTCGATTCGCGGGTCGCGGTGCCGTCGTCAGCGCTGTTTCGCTCCCGTCCCTCGCGACCGGGCACGCTGGCAGCGTGGATCGCTACAACCGCACAATCTCGGGTGGGCACGTCGCCGATGGATACGCGCATGTGCGCCGTGTGTTCGACGAGGTGCTCGCCGAGCAAAGCGGGGGTGCGGCGTGTGCCGCCATCGTCGACGGCACGATGGTGTGCGACCTGTGGGGCGGGACGGTTGGCGCGAACTCGTTGGTCCACACATGGTCGGTGGTGAAGCCGGTGTCGGCACTCTGTCTCGTCCTCGCCGCGAAGCGCACGGACCTTCCTCTCGAGACCCCTGTCGTCGAAGTCTGGCCGGACCTGCGGGCTGCTCGGGAGCATCGTTCGTTGACGGTTGCCGCAGTGCTCGCCCATCGCGCCGGGCTGGTGACGGTGCCCGATGGCGATGTCGCAGGTCTGCTCGACCCTGTGCGCACGGAGACGTCGCTGGAACTCGCCTCGCCGGACTGGCCGCCGGGCGAGAAGGCCGGTGAACACGCCCTGACGTATGGGCACCTCCTCGGCGGTCTCCTGCGGCGGATCGATGGGCGCACGATCGGCGAGTTCTTGCGTGACGAAGTCGCCGCACCGTTCGACCTCGACGTCCACGTCGGGCTTCGTCCGGGCGATCTCGCACGTGTCGTCGACCTGGTGATCGAGCCCGGCTGGTGGGACGGGTTGCCCTAGCGGTCGCCCACCCCTCGCCGCCGCTGCGCTCGGCAGCGGCGTCACCGCCGACCTGGTGAACGGAGAAACCTGGAGACGTGCCGAGATAGCGGCGGTCAACGGGCACGCCACAGCGCGGGCCATGGCCCGCTTCTGGTGGATGGTCCTCGACGAGCAGCTCCCTGCCGAGCTCGTCCAGCCGTACGCAGAAGAGGAACCAGATGTCGTCCTCGGCAGCCCCGTGCGCTGGTCCCTCGGCAGTGTCCAACTCAGCCCGGATGATGTGGGGATGGGCGGAGTCGGTGGCTCGTACGCAGGGGTGCGGCCCAGCCGCCGACTGGCGTGGGCGTTCCTGACCACGGTGATGGGCACGCACGACCGTGCAGAACGACTCGAAGCAGCGCTACTCGAGGTGAGCAGTTGACGCGAATCGGTTCGCTTGAACGATCGTGCGATGTTCGCTGGAACGGCTGGAGGAATCTCGGCTCGGGTGGCACCATGGATACGTGGGTACTCCAGAGTGCGCGCAGCACCATGTGGATGGGACGCAGACTGTGGTCGCCGGCGACGAATCTCCCGATGCGCATCCAGACGTCAGCACCACAGTCGAATGGGAGTCACCCGGCATCCGCATCGCAACGAGCACGAGCAGATGTCCTGCTGGTGATTGGTGCCCGAGCCACGTCGGGCAACGGTTCGGGATCGCCCTCCCTCGCACCGGCGCGTGGCGCCGACGCATCGGTACGACCGAACAGTTCGTCGATCCCAACGTCGGTTTCTTCCGGCACGTCGGCGAGGTGTCGGAGGTCGCCCATTTCGCCGAGGACGTTCACAGTGGGACGATCATCGACGTCGATCCGCACGTCGCCACCGACGTCGTGGCCGAGATCGCCGAGGCGTCCGGTCCGTTCATGGTGACGCCGGCCATCGCCCTCGACCACCGCATGCTTGCTGCCAGCCTCCGCCGTACCGTCGTCGACGACATCGAGGTCGAGGAGCGCACGTTGCGCCTCGTGTCGGCGGCCGTCGCCCAGCGGGCTCCGTGCCTCACGTCCCGGTCACGGCGGGCTACGGCCACGAGCCGGCGCCGTGTGGTCGCCGAGGTGTGCGAGTTGATCCACCGTTCGGCGACGCTGAGCCTCAGCGAGATCTCCCGTACGGTGCACTACTCGCCGTTCCACCTCAGCCGCGTGTTCCACGAGGTGATGGGTGTGCCGATCTCGAAGTACCGCACACGCCTTCGTGTGCACGAAGTGTTGATGCGACTCGACGAAGGTGCCGACGACCTCAGCCGGGTCGCCGTCGAGACGGGGTTCGCCGACCACGGACACATGACGCGCACGATCACGGCATGCTTCGGCGAACCGCCGTCCGAGCTGCGCGATCGTCTCCGCCGCGCCGCCGGCTGACGCCATCTGTGACAGGGCGCCCGCCGTCGTAGCGCCAGACTGTCGACATGCCCTCGGTGCGCTTGAGCCGGCTCGACGACGTTGCCGTGGTGACGCTGGCGCGGCCACCGGCGAATGTCATGGATGTTGCCAGTCTCACTGAGCTGGCCGGCGTCTTCGACCAGCTCGGCTCCGACGATTCGCTGCGCGGCGTGGTGCTGACGGGCGAGGGGCGATCGTTCTGTGCGGGCCTCGATCTGCTCGCCATCCAGGGCAGCGGACCCGAGTTGCAGGAGCCGCTGATCGAGGCGTTGAACCGGGCGTTCCTCGCCGTCTTCTCATTTCCTCGGCTGGTTGTCGCTGCAGTCAACGGGCACGCCATCGCCGGCGGTCTCGTACTCGTGCTGTGCTGCGACATCCGCATCGCCGCCGACGTACCGCTGCGGGCCGGTCTCGCCGAGGTTCGAGTCGGCGTGCCGTATCCGGTCGGGGCGATCGAGGTCGTGCGGCAGGAGCTTGCCGCCGGAGTCGCCCGCCGTCTCGTCCTCGAAGGCGAGCTCGTCGACGTTGCGGCCGGCAGGGAGCTCGGACTTTTCGACCGCATCGTCCCGCCGGATGCACTCTTGGAGACGGCGGTCGCCGCCGTGCGCGACGGCCCGCCGCCTCGCGCCTACGGCGTGATCAAGGCGCAGCTTCGTGCTCCGGCGGTGGACACGATCCGTGGCGCGCTCGACGGGCGCGATCCGCTCCCTCGGCCATGGCTGACGGACGAGACGTTCGAGGCCGCCGCGGCGGCCCTCCGTCACCGTTGATCCTCGCCGGTGAGGGCGAGGGCCGTGCCGAGGCACGGTCATGGCTGACGTGGGCGGGAGCCACTAGCGCCACCGGGGCGCGTCGAGTGCCTCGGCGACTCGCTGCACCATCTCCACGAGGTCACCGCCGTGGAGCAAGTGCTGCACGTCGTCGAGGCCCGCCCGCGTCACGATTCGCTTCTCGTTGAGCGCCCATTCGCCCCGTGCGGCGAGCCTGGCCTCGGCGGTCGACAGGACCGCCTGCGCCAGGTTCGCCATGGTTGCGACGCGGTCTTCGCGTTGGGCATGGACGCGGGCGAAGTGCAGCGCGCCTGCGGCGAGGCGCTGCCAGAGCGGTGGTGCCGTCTCGCGCAACCGCTCGGGAAAGGACGGGCGGGGGAGCGCTCCGGCGAGCACTTCGCCCAAGGCCAGCTCGCCAGCCAGGATGTAGGTGGCGATGCCGGCGACGTAGCCGACCTCGCGTTGGATCTCGAAGCGACCCTCTTCGGCCTCTGCCGTCCAGTGGAGCACGTCGTCGAGGCGCCGATAGACGAGGTCGACCTTCTCGTCGCCGATCTCCAGCCACGCGCCGCCGTTGACCAGTTGGCCCCAATCACCTGGCGCGAACACTTGCCCCGCCCAGCCGAGGGCACGGACGTCGGCGGGATCGATCGTGTCCCGGTAGTACAGCCCGAAGTCCCAGTCCGAATCGTGCGTTGCCGTGCCGGTGGCGCGTGAGCCGCCGAGCGTGACCGCGACGACTCCCGGGATCTCCGCCAGGCGCGTCCGCGATCTCCCTCATGGGACTTGTTCTAGCTGGTGCCCGGACCTTGCCGATGTGAGCAGCGGTACCGTTCGACCCGTGTCTCGCGTGCCCGCCGGGGAGGTCATGGCAGAGGTCTCCCGGTTCCTAACCGACGGCGGACGTCTCCTCGGTCTCGCCGGCCCACCAGGGGCGGGCAAGTCGACGCTCGCCGCCCGCATCGTCGCGGAGGCTCCCGTTGTCGCCGTTGCCGTCGGACTCGATGGTTTCCACATCGGGCAGGGTCAACTGGAACAGCTCGGACGTTCCGACCGGAAGGGAGCCCCGGACACGTTCGACGCCGGCGGGTACCGCGTCGCGCTGCAACGAATCCAGGAGGGAGGTGGGCCTGTGTTCGTGCCTCGATTCGATCGCATGCTCGAGGCGTCGCTCGCCGCGGAGATCCTCGTTCAGCCCGAACATCGGCTCGTCGTGACGGAAGGCAACTACCTGCTCGTCGACGACGAGGTGTGGCGGCCGGTGGGGACACTCCTCGACGAGTGCTGGTATCTCGAGGTCGACGATGCCGTCCGGCGCCGACGCCTCGTCCAACGGCACGTCGACCACGGCCGCAGCCCGGCGGCAGCGGAACGGTGGGTCGCTCGCTCCGACGATGTCAACGCGGACCTCGTCGCTCGCACGCGTGCAGCGAGCGGATCGCATCGTCGCCATCGATCTCGGCTGACGGATCAGACGACGTGGTGTCGCACGGCCAACCGCTCGGCGGAGTCGTCGCCGGGCACGGGAAGCTGGGTGACGACGCGGAGATCGGGCCATTCGGCGGGAACGAGCAGTTGGTACTCGAACGTGAGGATGCCGGCGTTCGGATGGTTGAAGCGACGCAGCCGGCTCTCGAAGCTGGCGACGTCGTGCGCAGCCCACCATTTGGCGAATTCGTCGCTCGCCGCCGACACCGTCTCGATCAACTCGACCATGACTGCGTCGTTGCGCACCGCCGTGGTGGCCGCCCTGAACTCGGCGAGAGCTTGCCGGGCGTGGATGTCCCAGTCGACGATCAACTCCTTCGTGTACGGATCGGCGAACAGCACCCACATCAGCGTTCGTTCGATTCCGTCGAGCTGGGCGAGCCGGGGATACAGCCGCTCCTCGGCGCTGTTCCACGCGGCGAACTCCCAGTGGGGACCGAGCACGTAGGCGGGTGCCGGCTCGAGCCGTGTGATCAGCCGCAGCAGTGCGGTGGGCACGTCGTCCGGGGAGACGAGTGGTCGCACGTCGCCAGCCGGCGGTGCCGGCTCGGCCAGCGACAGCAGGTGATCGCGACCTGCGTCGTCGAGTTGCAACGCCCGGGCCAAAGCACGGAGCACGTCGCGCGAGGCGTTGATGCGACGGCCCTGTTCGAGCCACGTGTACCAGGTGAGCGACACGCCGGCGAGCAGGGCGACCTCTTCGCGACGCAGACCAGGCGTGCGCCTGCCGCGACCGCGAGGGAGCTTCACCTGCTCCGGCCGCACCGCGGCGCGCCGGGCACGCAGGAACTCGGCGAGCTCGGCGCGGTGGTCGCTGCTCATGCCCCGAGGATAGGTTCGGGGCGTGAACGACGAGCCGACCGTTGCGATGCTCGACGATCTGCGCCGGCTCGTCGAGATCGAGTCGCCGTCGCGGGACGTCGCTGCCCTGCGTCGATCGGCGGAGGCCGTGTCGGCATTGTTCGGAGCGCGACTGGGTACGGAGGCGACGCTGATCGACGGGCCCGACGGACCGCACGTGCACTGGCGTGGCGGCGACGAACCGCAGGTGCTCCTGCTCGGCCATCACGACACCGTCTTCCCCCTCGGCACGTTGGAGAACCGGCCCTTCACGGTGGCCGATGGCCATGTCACCGGGCCGGGAGTGTTCGACATGAAGGGCGGCCTCGTGCAAGCGATCCACGCTCTCGCCTCCCTCGCCGGCGACGGACAATCCCTCGCCGGGGTCGAGTGTCTCTTCACGGCCGACGAGGAGGTCGGCTCGACCACGTCGCGTGCTCTGCTCGAAGAGCGGGCCACGGCGTGCGGCACCGTCCTGGTGCTGGAGCCGAGCGCCGACGGCGGTGCGCTGAAGACGGGCCGCAAAGGGTGCGGCACATTCGTCGTCACCGTTCACGGCCGCGCTGCGCATGCCGGATTGGAGCCGGAGAACGGCGTCAATGCGCTCGTCGAGGCCGCCCGACAGGTGCTGACGATCGCCGAGATCGGTCGACCCGACGCCGGCACGTCCGTGACGCCCACCATCGCGTCGGCAGGTACCGCCGACAACGTCGTGCCCGCTGTGGCGAGCATCCACGTCGACGTCCGCGTGGAGAACGAGGACGAGCGACGTCGGGTGCTCACTGCGATGCAATCGCTGGTTGCCACGGATGCTGCCGCCCGCGTCGAGGTCAGCGGTGACATCAACCGGCCACCGATGCCGGAGTCGGCGTCGTCCACGCTGTTCCCGCTCGCCGAACAGGTCGCCGCCCGTCTCGGCTTGAAGCCGTTGTCCGGCGTCGCGGTCGGCGGCGGCAGCGACGGGAACTTCACAGCCGCCCTCGGCGTGCCGACCCTCGACGGGCTCGGCGCTGTCGGCGGTGGGGCACACGCCGATCACGAGTACGTCGAGGTGGACACGCTCGTCGACCGCTCCCGACTGCTTGCTGGTCTCGTCGCCCAACTCCTCGCCTGACGCTCCTGGTGCACGATCTGGGACGGCGTGGTCCCGGTCACCGGGGTCGCCGGGCGAGGGCCGCGCACGATCTGGGACGTCGTGGTCCCGGTTTCCGGGAGTGAAACGTCCCAGATCGCTCGTGGGACCGAAACGTCCCAGATCGCTCGCCAGGCTCGCTGGGCGCACCGCCGGGCGGCTAGTCGTCGCCGGATTCGAGCTCGATCAGGCCGCCTTCGGGGAGGGTGCCGGTGGTGCGATAGACGTCGAGCTTGGCGCGGGTGTCCGCGATGTCGAGGTTGCGCAGCGTGAGCTGGCCGATGCGGTCGAGCGGGCCGAACGCGGCATCCTCGACGCGTTCCATCGACAGCCGCTCCGGTGAATAGGTGAGATGCGGCGCCGGTGGTGTCGAGGATCGAGTAGTCGTCGCCACGCCGCAGACGCAGCGTCACCTCGCCCGTCACCGCCGAACCGATCCAGCGCATCAACGGCTCTCGCAGCATCAGGCTCTGCGGGTCGAACCAGCGGCCCTCGTAGAGCAAGCGGCCCAACCGTCGACCCATCGTGCGGTAGTTCTCGATCGAGCTCTCGTTGTGGATCGCCGTGACGAGTCGCTCGTAGGCGATGTGCAACAGCGCCAGTGCGGGGCTCTCGTAGATGCCGCGACTCTTGGCCTCGATGATCCGGTTCTCGATCTGGTCGCTCATCCCCAGGCCGTGACGTCCACCGATCGCATTCGCTTCGAGGACCAGCTCGACCCGGGAGGAGAACTCGTCGTCCGTCGAGCGCAACCGGCCAGCCCTCCTCGAAACGGATCGTGATGTCCTCGGGCTCGATCGCGATGGAGGGGTCCCAGTGGGCGACGCCCATGATCGGCGACACGATCTCGATGCCCACCGACAGCTCCTCGAGTGCCTTCGCCTCGTGGGTCGCGCCCCAGATGTTGGCGTCGGTGGAATACGCCTTCTCGGCGGAATCCCGATACGGCAGCTCGTGCTCGGCGAGGAACGCACTCATCTCGGCACGCCCTCCGAGCTCGGACACGAACTGGTCGTCGAGCCACGGCTTGTAGATCCGCAGCCGAGGGTTGACGAGCAGCCCGTAGCGATAGAAACGCTCGATGTCGTTGCCTTTGTAGGTGCTGCCGTCGCCCCACACGTCGACCCCGTCGTCGTGCATCGCCTGCACGAGCAACGTCCCGGTGACGGCGCGCCCGAGTGGCGTCGTGTTGAAGTACGTGCGGCCCGCGGTGGTGATGTGGAACGCGCCGCACTGGAGGGCGATCAGGCCCTCGTGCACCAGCTCCTCGCGGCAATCGACGAGGCGGGCCTCCTCGGCGCCGTACTGGCGTGCCCGCTCGGGCACCGTGTCGAGCTCAGGCTCGTCGTACTGGCCGAGATCGGCCGTGTAGGTGAACGGGATCGCGCCCTTGTGGCGCATCCAGGCCACCGCCGCCGACGTGTCGAGACCGCCGGAGAAGGCGATGCCGACCCGCTCTCCGATGGGCAGCGAGCTGAGGACGTTTCCGGCGGCCGCTTTCACTCGCCCGAAACTACTGGCGCAGGCGGTCGGCGATAGCGGCCCGTGAACGAGGCGATCGCCACGGCAGTGCCGGCCGCGGCGATGGCGAGCTCCACAGCGCCGAACCGTGCGAAGCGACCGAGATCGCCGAGCGCGACCAGGGCCGAGGCGACGCCTGCACCGATCCCGGCCCACGAGGCGATCGGGTGATGCACGAATGTCAACATCACGACCGCTCCCGGAGCGAGGAAGGGAAGCATCGTGATGTACAGAGGCTCCTGGTCGGCGAGCGGGCCCAGCCACCACGTGGGCAGCCCCAGCTCACGACTGGCTTTCCACACCATCACGAAACCGACCATGACGCCGATCCAGGCGAGGGCGTGCACCCACATCCAGCCGGGCGTGAGCTCGCCCGGTCGCGGCGTGCGCGCGATGACGATCGGCTGCTGCGCCGGTGTGTCCGGCGGCGGTAGCGGGATTGACGGCGGCAGCTGCGACGGTTGAGCCACGACGACGAGGTTAGAGTCGCCGACGGCGAAGGCGGCACCGGGTGGGGTTGAAGTCACGTGGGGATAGCTTCGGCGTCCATGGGTTCGCCCCCGGTGGGTCTCATCTCGATCTTCTACCCGATGTGGAATGAGCAGGAGTACATCGAGCGCGCCCTCGAAGCCGGGCACCGGGCGTGCGAGACACTGATCGAGGTCGGGGAGATCGCCGACTACGAGCTCATCGTCGTCGACGATGCCTCGACCGATGCCACTGGCGAGATCGCCGACCGGCTGGCGGCGGAGGACGAGCGGGTACGAGTGGTGCATCACCCGAAGAACCGCAAGCTCGGCGGGGCGATCAAGACCGGCCTCGCCACGGCGCGTGGCGACGTGGTGCTCTACACCGATGCCGATCTGCCGTTCGACATGACCGAGCTACGGCGAGCGCTGCGACTGATGCGTGAGTACGACGTCGACATCGTCAGCGCCTACCGCTTCGACCGCACCGGCGAGGGGTATCTGCGTGCCGTCTACACGTTCTTCTACAACGTGCTGATCCGCACGCTGTTCAACGTCAAGGCACGCGACATCAACTTCGCCTTCAAGCTGGTGCGCCGCCGCGTGATCGACGGGTTGACGCTGAAGAGCGAAGGGTCGTTCATCGATGCCGAGTTGGTGATCCGGGCGTCGCGCGCCGGATACTCCCTGCTCCAGTTCGGTGTCGACTACTTCCCTCGCACGCGGGGAGAGTCGACGCTGAGTTCGCCGGCAGTGATCGCGGACGATCCTGCGGGAGATGTGGTCGCTGCGCAACGATCTCGGCGAATCACCGACTTCGCGGCCCTGATTTTCCTTCAGTCCCCGGATCCCGCCGGACGTCGGCGCGGTACTCTGACTGCTCGAGGCGACCGTGAACGAGCAATCCACCTACCCCCCAAGTGCAATCGAAGTGGTTGCCCGCCGTCGCTGCTACGGCGCTGATCGGAGCTGTCGTCGCGGCGGGCGTTGCCGGTGGGTTCAGCGGTGACAACGGCGACGCGTCGCAGACCGTGCCATCGACGGTCACCACCGGCCGCCCCCACAAGCCGTCGTCGAAGCCGGTCGCCACGGTCGCCGTCACCACCGTTCCTGCCAATCGCAAGACCAAGCTGTCGGAACCGTTGTCGCTCGGGTCGACGGGCGAGGAGGTGAAGGCGGTCCAGAAACGGCTGAAGCAGCTCAAGTTCGATCCGGGGCCTGTCGACGGTCAGTTCGGCGAGCTCACCCGCACGGCCGTCTGGGGGTTCGAGAAGCTCATCATGGGCACGGCGAGCGCCGACGCCACCGGCTCAGTCACGCCGAGCATGTGGAACGCGGATGCAGGACGACATCATCATCAAGCCGCGCCGGGCCAACTCCACACCCGATCACACCGAGGTGTACCTGCCCGAGCAGATGGTGATCTTCTTCCACGACGACGAGCCGGCCCTGGTCAGTCACATGTCGAGCGGCAACAACGAGGAATGGTGCGACGAGGTCACCATCTCACCGGGCGAGTACGGCAACGAGGAGGGCGAGGAGCCGTTGGTCCGCGGTGAGTGCGGTCTCTCCTGGACGCCGGGTGGCGTGTACAGCTACTACCGCGAGGTCACGGGCGTTCGCCAGAGCGGACTCGGCGGGATGTGGAACCCGATCTACTTCAACTACGGGATCGCGATCCACGGCGCGCTCAACGTGCCACTGGAGCCGGCGTCGCACGGGTGCATCCGCATCCCGCTGCCGGTGTCGGAGTACATCCAGGAGATCATGGAGATCGGCGACCAGGTGTTCGTGTTCGACGGGGTCGAGGAGCCCGAGGCGTACGGCGACCAGCCACCACGCTTCAACTGGAAGGATCCCGACTGGGTGCCTCCCACCACGCTGCCCCCGACGACGTTGCCGCCGACCACACTCGAGCCGACAGTGCCCTCGACGACAGAGGCGCCAACCACCACGACCCGACCGGCGACGACCACCACGACGAGGCCGCCCCCGCCGACGACCACCACGACGGTGCCACCAGCCATCCCCACGACCCTGGCACCGACGCCCACCAGCCGCCCGCTCGGTCCACCTCGCACCTGACCGCCAAACGCGGCCGAGGGCGTTACGCGGACCGAGCGCGCGGACTGCACGACGATCGATGCGTTCGAGCTCGTTGCTCAGCAGTTCGCTGCGCTGGTTGGCGCTGTGCAGCTCGAGGTCGATGTCGTCGTCGGCGACGACGCCGATCTGAATCTGGAGAGCATCGATCTCCGCCGTGACTTCACCAACTCGCTGGTCGTAGCTGCGGTCGAGCCCGATGGCGATGCGGAGGATGCCGGCGAGCACGCGCACCGCTCGCTGCTGACCCTTGGCCAGGTTGGCGTAGCTCTGGTGTGACGTCTTCGGCTTGCTCTTGCGGTGGTACCGGGCGATCAACGCCACGATCTCGATCTCCGCGTCGGTGAAGCCGGCGAGCTCGCTGTTGCGGATCACGTAGTACGAGTGCAGGTGGTGCTTGCTGTGCGAGATCACGAGGCCGACGTTGGCGAGCAACGCCGCTGCCTCGAGGTAGTCGCGGGCGAGCCGATCGAGGTGATGCAGCGGCTCGAGCTGGTCGAACAGCTGGAGGGCGAGCATCGCCACGTGGGCCGAGTGGACCGGATCGTCGTCGCATCTCGCCGCGAGCTGCCGCACGCTGCGCCCGGTCACATCGCGCAGATGGGAGAGGGTGTCGGTCATGCCGCTCGCCGCCCGCTGGCGGCTGATCGTGTCGAGAAGCACACCCTCCCGCAGCGCGTTCTCGCTGAAGGCGAACCGTTCGACTCCGAAGCGGCGGGCGATCGTCTCGAGGATCAGCGCGCCGGCCACGATGATGTCGGCGCGCTGTCGCCTCGAGGCCCGGCTGGGCGCGCCGCTCGTCCGCCGTGTCGTAGCTGCACAGTTCGTCGACGATGGCGGACAGCTCCGTTGGCCGTGAACTCGTAGCAGTTGTACGTGTGCAGCGGCTCGGCGCCCGTTGCGGCATGCACCATCCGGGCCACCGTCTCCGCCGTGCCCGACGAGCCGATGGCGATGTCGAACCCGAGACGCTCGACATCGACGCCGAAGTGAGAGATGACTGAGGCGATGTCGCTCCGGCATTCCTTGATCGCCTTGGAGCGGACGCGACCCTCGGGGAAGTACCGGTCGGTGAGCCGGACGGCACCCAGCTTGAAGCTGCGTGCGGCGAGCGTGTCGGTTCCTTGCCCGATGAGCATCTCCGTGGAGCCGCCTCCGATGTCGACGACGAGCACGCGCTTGTCGAACACCGGCACTGCCTGCAACACGCCGAGGTGGATGAGGCGCGCTTCCTCGATGCCGGAGATCACCTCGATCGAGATGCCCGTTTCGGCGTAGACGCGCTTGATGAAGTCGTCAGCGTTCTCCGCCTCGCGGGTGGCGCTCGTCGCCACGGCACGAACCTCGGCGCCGTAGCGGTCGGCGATGCGGGCGAAACGCGACAGGCACTCGATCGCCCGCTCGACGGCCTCCGGCTCGAGCACTTTCATGTCCCGACCGCCGTGGCCGAGGCGGACCGTCTCCTTCTCGCGGTCGAGCACCTCGAAGCCGTCGTCGCCCACGGGTCTGGCGATCACGAGATGGAAGCTGTTGGTGCCGATGTCGAGTGCACCGAGCACCGGCGCATCCTCTGGCTCGGCGACCGGCGGCACGGGCACGTCAGTCTTCTTCGTCCTCGCTGATCTGATCCTGGCAGGCAGACACGTCGTTCAACGCACCTTCGCGGAACCAGTCGATCTTCTCGAACCCGCTGCCGATCTTGTTGTCGTCGGCGTTGGCGTCACCGATGATCAGCACCGTCTGGATCGCCTCGTCGAGGTCGCCGGCTTCGATGAATGCCTGGCCCTCCTTCTCGACGGTGATGTCGTTGACCCATGTGCCCGTGAGGCAGTCGCTGAGCAACGCTCGCTTCTCACCCGTGAACGGGCTCTCCAGCACCTCTTGGGCAGCCTCCGACCAGGCTCCACCGAGGATGTAGCCGACCGAGAAATCGCCGAACTCGTCGTACTGTTCGCGGGCGAACGGTTCGTCGAAGTACACCGTTTGATCGTTCGGGCAGTACGCCGCACCGCGCACGACGCTGCCGGAGACGTCGGGGCACGTGACGTCGTCGTCGCCCTGGACGGGCTGGATCGTCAGCGTCGGGAAGTCTCGGCCGACACCGGAGAAGTACGCCTGCCAGTACCGGTTGAGGTCGGTGGGGAGGAACGCCGGGATCTGGGTCTCGTCGTCGTACCCCCATTCGGCGTTGCCCTGCGGGTTTCCGTCGGGGCGAAGCTGGTTGGGCACGAGCGGCAACGGGTTGTCGATCAGCTTGGAGCACCGCTCGACGCCATTGAGGTAGCCGACCTGGAATGCGCCGACGCGGTCGAAGCCCGAGCCGTGGCCCCCGGGATCGAGCTGGTCGAAGCCGAGCGGGTCGCGCACCTGGATCATCGCCACGAGGCCGGCGCGGACATCAGCATCGGAGAAGGTCGCCCCTTCGACCTGGCCATCGATGGCCCGCTTCGTCCACGCCCCGGCGAAGCAGTCGGCCTGCTGCTCGGTGTAGATCGTGGGAAGTCCCTGGTTGAACGAGCCGTTGCGGCTCTGGATGGCGTGGCCCCACTCGTGAGCGAGGACGACGGCGATCACGCTGTCGCCGAGTTGTTCGGTGAGGTTGAGCAGCAGGCTGCTGTCGCCGTCGTCGTACGCGACGAAGTCACCGAAGCTGCAGTAAAAGGCGGCGAACTGTTGCACTTCCTCGTACGTGGTGTGGTCGGATGTCCCGCAGCCAGGAATGTCGTTGTCCCGCTCGGGGTAGGCGGGGAAGACACCGCCTCCGAGCGGCGTGTACTTCTCGTTGAACAGAGCGGGATACACCTCACCCCACCAGCGATCGAGGTCGGCGATCGTGGCGCTCACGAGCCCGTCGTACGACCGCTGCGGCTTGGCGTTGCCCTCGTCGATCAGGTCCCCGTTGGGCTGCGGCGGCGTCGTCGGCCCGCTGGGATCGGTCGGTTCGGTCGTGTTGGCCGGATCGTCGGTGGTGGGCGACGTGGGAGGCGTCGGCTGCGTCGGTGAGGGAGCGGCGAGCTGGTTCGACCGCTCGACGGCTACGTCCGCGCTGACGCCGCAGCCCGCAAGTGCCGCCGTCATGGCCGCCGCTGCCAACACGTAGACGGGTACGCGCCTCGTCACGACGTGGAGTGTAGGGGGTCGAATCGGCATCAGCCTTGGAGGAGGCGCTCCATCTCACCGATCTCCTCCTGCTGTCCCGTTGCCATCGAGGCGGCCGCTTCCCGGACCTCGCCCGATTCGGCGTGCTCGGCGGCGTACTCGGCCATTTCGATGCCACCACGATGGTGAGCGGTCATCAACTCGACGAAGAGCTCGTCGGCCTGCCGCCCATCGGCGGCGGTGAGCTCGTCGAGCTGCGCCTCGGTGGCCATCCCCGGCATCGTGTCGGGACTGCCTTCATGCCCCATCCAGCGCATCGTCGGCTCATCGACGTCCCGTGCCTCCGGAGCGTCGAAGTCACGGAGCAGCTGGATCATGCGTCCGATCTCGATCGACTGCCCCATCACGATCGAACGCGCCACGGTGCGCAGCCCGGTGTCGGTGCCCGGATCGTCGAGGTAGAGGAACCCCATCGTGACGGCCTGCTCGTGATGGAAGCGCATGTCCTGGAGGAAGCCGACGTCGACGTCGCCACCGTCGTCGCCGGCCACTGCCTCGTGTACGAGCCAGCCGACCATGCCGGCGATCAGGGCGGTCGCCAGCAACATCGTGAGGATGTTCAGTGGGTGTTGCCACCAGGGCAGCACGAGCACATCGTCGGTGGCCGTGACAGCGTCGTCGGTGCCAGCGTTCTGGGGGTCGTCGAGGATCGTCTCCGGCACGCTCACAGTGTGCCAGCGTCATCGCTCGGCGCCTCGTCGCACGCCGCCTCGGGCGGGCGAGCACGGCGCAAGTACCGTCGGTGACGTGAGCGACAAGGAAGGGGCGACGCGCCGCTTGGGACGCCCCACCGATCGCGACTCGGCGGCGACGAGGCAGGTCCTTCTTCGGGTCGCTCGCGAACGGTTCATCGCCGACGGCTACGCCGCCACGACGAACCGGGCGATCGCCGAGGCGGCGGGCATCACGCCGGGTGCGATCTACCACTATGTGTCCTCGAAGGCGGAGCTCTACGCGGCGGTCTACGACGAGGTGTTCCAGCAGGTGTACTCCGAGTACGAGCGGGTGGCGTCGGAGAAGAACACGCTGATCCGCCAGTTCTCGGCGATGCTCGACGCAACGGTCGCCCTCAACGAGCACGACCCGTCGCTCGCCGGATTCGTCGTCGGCACGAGAGAAGCGCTCCGCCACCCCGAGCTGTGGGCGAGCATCACGCCGCTCCAACGGCGTCATCGGAAGGTGCTGCGGAGCCTCGTCAGCGACGCCGTCGATCGGGGAGAGCTTGCCCCCGACGTCGATCAGCGGGCGGTCGCCGACGTGCTCAACTCCGTGCTGTCGGGATTGGTGCGGCTGTCCACCACGCTGATGGACACCGCCCGCTTCAAGGCGGCGGTCGAGGTGAGCAAGCAGCTGTTCGCCGGCACGCTGGTCCAGCTCGTGCCACCGGTCGAGCCCCAGCCGTGACGGGACGACGCTCAGGGAGCCTGTTCGACGCCGATCACGGCGAGCTGGTTGTCTTCGCGGATCTCGATCTCGACGTTCCACGTCGTGCCGTCGTTGTTGAGCACGGTGCATCCGTACTTGGTGCCGGCTTCGGTGTTGGCCGGCTCCTCGCACTGCGCGTCGGAGAACTCGACGACCTCGCCCATCTCCGTCTCGATGTTCTCGGCCAGCTCGTCGGACTCGATGTAGTCCTCGGCCTCGGACTTGTAGTCGCCGGTGTCCGACGAGAAGCAGCCGGTGAGGGCGAAACTGGCGACGGCCGCTGTGGCCACAACACTGATGCGCATCGAACACCCTCTCTGGTCGGGGCGGCCCAGTGTAGGACGGGCCGGTCAGACGAGGGCGGGCACACGTGCCGCCCGACTTGCTCGGACGCGGTCGACAGCGATCAGGCAGAGTGCCACCCACACGAAGGCAAAGCCGACGACGCGGCTGGCCGGCAGTGCCTCGTCGTACCACAGCCAACCGATCAGGAAGTTGATCGTCGGCACGAGGTAGTTGAGTGGGCCGAGGATCGTGAACGGCACTGATCGTGCGGCGATCCCGAACAGCGCCAAGGGCACGGCCGTGACGACTCCCGTGCCGAGCACGTAGAGCCAGTCGGCGCCGCTCGCTGTGGCGGCGACGCTGTCGTCGCGAGGCCAGAAGACGGCGATCGTGACGAGCGCTGGCACGACCATCACGAACGTCTCCCCGGCGAGGCTGTCGGTGCCCGACAGGGGAACCTGCCGTTTGGCGAGACCGTAGAGGCTCCACGAAGCGGCGATGAGCAGAGCAGCCCACGGCGGGCGCCCGTACGACGCCGTCACGATGACGACGGCGATCGTTGCGCAGCCGATGGCGACGCGCTGCATCGACGTCGGGTGTTCGTGGAGCACGATCACTCCGAGCGCCATGGTGCCGAGGGGTGCCATGAAGTAGCCGAGTGCCGACTCGAGCACGCGGTCGTTGGCGATCGTCCACACGTAGCTCGACCAATTGACGGTGAGCAGGAGGGCAGCGGCGACGAGCCGCCACCGCACGGACGCGGTCACGGAAGGCGCCGCGAAGGACCGGCCACGTGCCGCGGACGGTGACGACGCCTGCCATCACCACAGCGGCACAGGCGATGCGCCATCCGATCAGCTCGAGCGGGTTGAACTCGGCGAGTTGCTTCCAATAGAAGGTGAGCAGTCCCCACACCGTGTAGGCCAGGGCGCCCGCCTGCACTCCGCGGGTCGTGGCGTCGCGACTGGCCATCGGCGGCGACGCTAGCGACGAGGGATTGTTGCGGTTGCACCGGTAAGGCCACAATCGGGGACGTGGATGTGCGACTCACCGACTCCGCGGACGAAGCCGCCGACCACGCCGGATACTGGCTCGCCCGCCGTGTGCGCGATGCCGTGCGACGGCGGGGCACGGCCACGGTCGCCTTCAGCGGCGGAACCACGGCGCCGGCGCTGCTCACCGCGACCGTGGCGCACGGCGTGCCGTGGGAGCAGGTGACGGTGTGGCAGGTCGACGAGCGGGTCGCCCCTGACGGTCATCCCGATCGCAACGCCAATCACCTCGCTGTCCTGCCCAAGGACGCCACGGTGAAGCTCATGCCAGTGACCGCGAAGGATCTCCGGCGCGCCTCGGCGCGTTACGCAGCGGGCTTGCCGGAACGGTTCGACGTCGTCCAGCTCGGTGTCGGTCCCGACGGCCACACCGCCTCCTGGCCGCCGGGTGACCCTGTGATCGACAGCCCCCGCCCCGTCGACCTCTGCGATGAGTATCAAGGGACGGGTGCGGATGACCTTCACGCCGGCCGTGGTGAACGACGCCCGCCAGCGGCTCGTCCTCGTCACGGGGAAGACGAAGGCAAAGGTGATCGCCGATTGGTTGCACGGGGAGACGGCGGCGCCCATCGGCCGCATCCGCCAGTTGAACACCGTCGTGGTGCTCGACAAGGCGGCCGCCTCGCAGCTGCCGACGTGACGCCGATGCCGTGTGGCATCCGACGCGTTACGGTTCCGTGTCGTGTCTGGCGACGACATCTGGCAACGCTTGCACGACGTGGCGGACGAAGTGCCCCACCTCCGCGAGCTGTTCGCTCGTGACCCCGGGCGCGCAGAGCGATACCTGATCGAAGCGGGCGACCTGCGCATCGACTATTCCAAGCATCGTCTCACCGACGACGTCCGTGACACCCTGCTCGAGCTCGCCGTGTCCAGAGACATCGCCGAGCGCCGTAACGCGATGTTTGCCGGCGAGCACATCAACGTCACCGAGGATCGGGCAGTGCTGCACACCGCGCTGCGGCTGCCACCGGCGGCGAAGCTCGTGGTCGACGGCCAGGATGTCACCCACGACGTGCACGAGGTGCTCGGTCGCATGGAACAGTTCTCCGATCGCGTGCGGTCCGGCGAGTGGACGGGAGCGACGGGCGCTCGTATCCGCACGGTGATCAACATCGGCATCGGCGGCTCCGACCTGGGCCCGGCGATGGCGTACCGGGCACTGGAGTCGTTCCGCCATCCCGACATCCGGTGCCGATTCGTGTCCAACGTCGATGGCGCCGACATCGCCGGCGCGCTCTCCGACCTCGACCCCGCCGAGACGCTGTTCATCGTCGCATCGAAGACCTTCACGACGATCGAGACGCTCACCAACGCGTCCACGGCGAGGGCGTGGCTCGTCGATGCCCTCGGTGACGACGCCGTCGCCAAGCACTTCGTCGCCGTCAGCACGAACGCCGAGAAGGTCGCCGAGTTCGGCATCGACACGGCCAACATGTTCGGCTTCTGGGACTGGGTCGGCGGTCGTTACTCGGTCGAGTCGGCGGTCGGCCTCTCGCTGATGGTCGCCATCGGCCCGACCGCCTTCGGTGAGTTCCTCGCCGGGTTCTTCATCATCGACGAGCACTTCCACACCACACCGTTCGAGCGAAACGCGCCGGTGATCCTCGGTCTGCTCGGTATCTGGTACGCCAACGTTCTCGGCGCCGAGGCGAAGGCCGTGCTGCCGTACTCCCATGAGCTCGCCCGCTTCCCGGCCTACCTGCAGCAGCTCGACATGGAGTCGAACGGCAAGTCGGTGCGGCTCGACGGCACGCGTGTCGACACGACGACCGGCCCGGTCGTGTGGGGTGAGCCGGGCACCAACGGCCAACATGCCTTCTACCAGCTGCTCCATCAGGGCACGCGGCTCGTTCCGATCGATTTCATCGGGTTCGCCACGCCGAATCACTCTCATCGCCACCATCACGACCTGCTGATGGCGAACCTGTTCGCCCAAGCGGAGGCGCTCGCCTTCGGCAAGGACAACCCCGACGAGCCCTACCGTCAGTTCGACGGCAACCGTCCGTCGACCACGATCGTCGCCGATCGCCTGACGCCGTCGGTGCTCGGTCAACTCATTGCCTTGTACGAGCACATCGTGTTCGTCCAGGGCTGTGTCTGGCAGATCAACAGCTTCGACCAGTGGGGTGTCGAGCTCGGCAAGGCGTTGGCCAACGTCATCACACCGGAGCTGACCGGAGAGGCGTCCGCTCAACACGACCCGTCCACGGCTGGGCTCATCCAGTGGTACCGAGACCGGAGAGGATGATGCGCAAGCACCTCGTCGCCTTCCTGATCGCCGTGCCGTCGCTCGTCGCCGGCGTCGTTGCCGTCGCCCCGAAGCAGGCAGCGGCAGCGCCGTCGTGCTCGGTCATTCGTGAACGCCTCGTGTCGGGCCGCGAGAACGCCGACGTGCTGTGCCTCGAACGTGCTCTGCAGGCAGTGGGCTATCAGCAGCAGTACATCGACGGCAGGTACCTCAGCAGCACCGTCGCCGCAGTGAACGACTGGAAGCGCGCCCATGGGCTCCCCGCCAACGGCGTCGCCGGGGGAGAGGTGCTGCGCGGACTCCGCATCGACGGCCGGCGCCGGTGCAAGCCCACGGCAACGGTCCCATCGGGTGCCCGGCAACTCGTCGTCGTCACGGCCGTCGGCACCTACGCCAACGTCGACCTGCTGGTGAAGCGCGACGGGCGCTGGCGGTGCTCGGGGAAGGTGATGTCCGGGCGCGTCGGCCGGCGCGGCATCCGACCGCTCGCCACGCGAGTCGCCGGTGACGGGACGACCCCGGCCGGCCGCTTCCCGCTCTACACCGAGACCGCACCCGACGGTCAGCGATTCGCCTTCTTCGGCAACGGACCGAACCCCGGCGTGACGAGCCGCTGGCGATCGGTTCGCGCGGGCGACTGCTGGGACGCGACGGGCGGAGACTCGACGTACAACCGGCTCACGTTCCGCAGCGCCTCCAGCTGTGGCTCGCCCAACGAGTACCTCCCTTACTTCCCGGGGGCCTACAGCGCGGCCGCCCTGATCGGCGCCAACATGGGTGCAGGACGATCGGGCGACGCGCCAGGTGAGGTGCCGCGGGCGGCCGCCATCTTCCTCCACCGTCATTCGTACGATGGCCAGTGGACGAAGCCGACCGCAGGATGTGTCTCGCTCGACAGCGATCATCTCGGCTACGTGCTCGAGCGGCTCGTTCCCGGCCGCGCTCATTTCCACATTCGCAAGTAGCAACGTGTGAGGTCTGTTTCGCACCCTCCTGCGATGCCGTCGTGGCCGGCGGTCCTCGTGGTCGGCAGCGAGGGCGTCGTCGACGAGGCTCGGGGCCTACTCGATGCCGGCTCGTCGCCCGCCGAGCCTGGCGATCCACCGGGCGAGATCCCCGGCAGGTGAGCGGCGGTGCCGGGAGGGGCTCCGGACGGGGTTGTACCCTGCTCCCGATGCGGGATCGACGACACGTCACCGTTGCGCTCCTCGTCGGTGTGCTGGTGCTCGGTGCATGCTCCGCCCACCGGGAGACCTCGAGCGACTCCACGTCCGTCCCGCCGACGACGGAGCTGACGCCCCTCACCGATCCGACGACCGCCCCTTCCACGGTGACCACGACGCCACCGACCCGGCCACCGCGGACCACCACGACGACCCCACCCCGACGGACGACGACGACCACCACGACCACCACGCTGGTGCCGGTGCGAAGTGCGCACAACCCGAGATGCGTGGTGCGGATCCGGCCCGGCGATTCGCTGTTCGTCATCGCCGAGGCAGCCGGCAAGAAGACGGTGACGATCGCCAGCTTGCAACGCGAGAACGGGATCAGGAATCCGGACCGCATCGACGCCGGTGATCTGCTCGACATCTGCGTCGGCAACCGCATCAACGACATCACCGGAGAGCGGCGAGTGCCTCCTCGTCGTCCGACAACGACGACGACACGACCCTGATCACGCCAGCTTGGTGCTGGCCGCCTTCTCCAGGCCGAGCTCGTCGATCGCGTCGCTCGCGCATCTTGAACTTCTGCACCTTGCCCGTGACGGTCATCGGGAACTCGTCGACCAGCTTGAAGTAGCGGGGGATCTTGAAGTGGGCGATCGAGCCGCGGCAGAACTCGCGCAGCTCGTCGTCGCTCGGCGAGGTTCCGGGGCGGACCTTGATCCACGCCATCAGCTCCTCCCCGTACCGCTCGTCGGGGACACCGATGACCTGCACGTCCTCGATGTCGGGGTGGGAGTAGAGGAACTCCTCGATCTCCCGCGGATACACGTTCTCGCCCCCACGAATCACCATGTCCTTGATGCGTCCGACGATGTTGACGTACCCGTCCTGCGCCATGACGGCCAGGTCGCCCGTGTGCATCCAGCCGTCGGCGTCGATCGCCTCGACGGTGCGTTCGTCGTCGTTCCAGTAGCCCGACATGACGGAGTAGCCCCGCGTGCAGAACTCGCCGGTGTCGCCCCGTCGGATCGTCTCACCCGTGGACGGATCGGCGACGCGGATCTCGACGTGGGGATGGGCCCGACCGACGGTGGCCGTGCGGTGATGCAGCGAGTCGTCGGGCAACGTCTGCGTCGACACCGGCGACGTCTCGGTCATGCCGTAGCAGATCGTGACGTCCGCCATGTGCATCCGGTCGACGCATTGCTTCATCACCTCGACGGGGCACGGTGACCCGGCCATCACGCCCGTGCGCAGCGACGACAGGTCGTAGGACTCGAAGTCGGGATGGGCCAGTTCAGCGATGAACATCGTCGGTACGCCGTAGAGCGCGGTGCACCGCTCCGCCTGCACCGTCTCGAGCACGTGTTGGGCGTCGAAGGCGTCGGCCGGGATGACCATCGTGGAGCCGTGGGTGGTGCACCCGAGATTTCCCATGACCATGCCGAAGCAGTGGTAGAAGGGAACAGGGATGCAGAGACGGTCGTCCGGAGTGAATCGCTGCAGCTCGGTGACGAAGTACCCGTTGTTGAGGATGTTGCGATGCGAGAGCGTGGCGCCCTTGGGGAAACCCGTGGTGCCCGACGTGTACTGGATGTTGATCGGATCGTCGGCGGCAAGCTGCGCCGCCCGTCGTCGCCCGGCGCCGTCGTCCACCTGCGGCGAGCCCGCCAGGAGCTCGTCCCAGTCGTCGTCCCAGAAGAACACGGCCCGCTCGAGGGCGGGACAGTCGGGCCGCACATGCTCGATCATGTCGACGTAGTCGGAGGACTTGAACGACGGTGCGGCGAACACCGTCTGGCACCCCGAGTGGTTGAGGGCGTAGGCCAGCTCATGGGTGCGGTAGGCGGGGTTGATGTTGACCAGGACGACGCCGATCTCCGCCGTGGCGTACTGCAGCAGGGTCCACTCGGCGTAGTTGGGGCTCCACAATCCCACCCGGTCGCCGCGTTCGAGCTGCAGCCCGAGCAGGCCACGGGCAAGGCTGCGCACGCGATCGCCGAACTCCGCGTACGTCCAGCGAATGCCTTGATGGCGGGCGACAAGCGCCTCGCGGGCGGCGTGAGTGGCGACGGTGCGGGCGAGGTTGGCGCCGATCGTGTCGTCGAGCAGCGGCGCCGTGGTCGGGCCGCTGTCAATGGCGAGGTCTTCGTCGGTTGTCATCTCTTACCCCCGCGCATCAGTGTGCCACTGCTCGCGCGCGAGCGGGTCCGATACCATCCGTCGAAATGAACGACATTCGACGTGTAGGCGTGGTGGGCAGCGGCTTGATGGGATCCGGCATCGCCGAGGTGTCGGCGCGTGCCGGGCTCGATGTGGTCGTCCGCGAGGTCGACGCAGGCGCCGCCGAAGCGGGTCAGCAGCGGCTGACGACATCGCTCGACCGAGGCGTTCGCTCGGGCAAGCTCACCGAGGAGGAGCGGGATGTCGCTCTGTCCAAGGTCTCCTTCACCACCGACTACGACGAGCTCGGCGACCGGCAGCTGATCGTCGAGGCGGTCGTCGAGGACGAGGGATTGAAGATCGACGTGTTCCGAGCGCTCGACAAGGTCGTCACCGACCCGGCAGCGATCCTCGCCAGCAACACCAGCTCGATCCCGATCATGAAGCTCGGCATCGCCACGTCACGACCCGAGCAGGTCATCGGCATCCACTTCTTCAACCCCGTTCCAGTGCTGCGTCTCGTCGAGCTCGTCACGAGCCTGCTCACCTCGGAGGGGACACACGCCCGTGCCAGCGAGTTCGCCACCGATGTGCTCGGCAAGCGGGTCATCCGCAGCCAGGACCGAGCCGGGTTCGTCGTCAACGCCCTGCTGATCCCGTACATCCTGTCCGCCATCCGGATGATGGAATCGGGCTTCGCCACGGCCGACGACATCGACACCGGGATGGTCGAGGGCTGCAACCACCCGATGGGCCCGCTGCGTCTCGCCGATCTGATCGGTCTCGACACGACCCAGGCGGTCGCACGAGAGCCTCTACGAGGAGTTCAAGGAGCCGCTCTACGCCCCACCGCCGATGCTCTCCCGAATGGTCGAGGCCGGACTCCTCGGGCGCAAGGCGGGACGAGGCTTCTACGACTACACGAAGGCCTGACAGGGGGAGCGACGAATGAGCGACATCACGACGCGTGATGGCAGGGTGCTCGTCGCCAAGGTCGGGCTCGATGGTCACGACCGCGGCGTGAAAGTGGTCGCCCGGATCCTCCGCGATGCCGGCTACGAGGTGATCTACACCGGCCTGTTCCAGTCGCCGGAGTCGGTGGCGGCGGCGGCAATCGACGAGGACGTCGACGCGATCGGGCTGTCGATGCTGTCCGGGGCGCACATGACCTTGGCGCCCCTCGTCGTCGAGAAGCTGCGTGAGCAGGGGAGCGACATCCCCGTGGTCGTCGGGGGGATCGTCCCCGACCAGGACGTCGCCGCGCTCGCCGAGGCCGGCGTCGCCGGCGTGCTCACGCCCGGTGCTACCGCAGTCGAGGTCGTGGCGGCGATCGACGCCGTGATCGCCCGCGCCCGCTGACGACATGGCGGCCACCACCGATCGCGCTGAGCGGCTCGCCAACCTCCTCGCCCTCCTCAGCGAAGCTCGTGCCCCGCTCACTGCAGAGCAGATCTTCGGCGAGCTCGGCGGTCAGTACCCGGAGGGTCCTTCGGCTCGCCGGCAGGCGTTCGAACGAGACAAGGCGACGCTTCGCGATCTCGGCGTTCCCATCGAGACCGAGGTGCTCGGTGGCAGCGACGCAGGCCGCACGGTGTACTCGATCGACAAGGCCCGCTATGAGCTGCAGGCGCTCGACCTCGATCCGGACGAGACGCGTGCGCTCCAACTAGCAGTAGCGGCCATCCGGTCCGGCACGGGCTTCGGCACCGACGCCATGATCAAGCTCGGTGCTGGAGCGACCGACGTCGAGGTCGCCGTGTCCGCCAACGTGCCGACGCTCGCCGCGCTGCCGCCCTTGCGGGAGGCGATCGCTGCCCGACATCCGGTCACGTTCGAGTACCGCGATCGTGCCCGTCGGATCGATCCCGTACGGTTTGTTGCTCCGTTCGGGATTCTGGTACCTCGTCGGGTTCGATCACGGCCACGGCGAGGCGCGCACGTATCCGTGTCGATCGCATCGCCGGTGCGGTGGTCGTCGACGACGCCGAGGAGTTCGAACGCCCCCCGATCGACGTGGCCGGGTTCTTCCCGACCGACGCCAAGCAGTTGACACCGGGGGGCGACGACGATGCCGACGCCACCGCCGTCGTCCGGCTCGACGGGGTACGCACCACGGGTCTCGAGCGCGAGCTCGGCGCCCATCGTGTCCTCTCCCGGCGCGACGACGGATCGACAGACGTCGAGGTCCCATCTGCGAACTCTGACGCGTTTCGCTCCTGGGTGCTCGGCTTTCTCGACCGGGCAGAGGTGCTCTCGCCCGACGCACGGCGCGGCGACGTCGTCGCCTGGCTCGAGGCCCTGACGACACGGGGAGGGCGACGAGACCGCCGACCGAGCGGCGATCGACGCGGCACGCGAGGCGCTCGACCGGCGGCGCACGGCGCCGGCCACCGGCACGGGGACGGC
This sequence comes from uncultured Acidimicrobiia bacterium, assembly GCA_963830025.1. GTDB lineage: Bacteria > Actinomycetota > Acidimicrobiia > Acidimicrobiales > Ilumatobacteraceae > CAWHLC01. The sequence continues at coordinate 371,244 of CAWHLC010000009.1, read as the reverse complement.
AGAGGCCCGCGTGCGCCGGATGCTGTTGATGCTCCCGTGGCTCACGGAGCGTGGCGAGGTCGGCCTCGACGAGGTCGCCGAGCGTTTCGATCTCACCCCCGCCGAGGTCGAAGCGGACATCACGTGGATGTCGATGTGCGGCCTGCCGCCGTATGTCGACGAGATGGTCGACGTGTACGTGGATGAGGGCACTGTTCACGTCGGTGTGCCGCGGCTGTTCACCCGGCCGCTCCGCCTCACCGCCCCGGAAGGCTTTGCGCTGCTGACGGCGGGTCGGGCGGCGATGGCGCTGCCCGGCGCCGATCCGGAGGAGGCGCTGGGTCGGGGTCTCGGCAAGCTGGCCGCCGCACTCGGTGACGACGAGCACGGAGTGACGCTCGATCTGGGACGGCCGCCCGAAGCCGACGACCTCGCCGAGGCTGTGCGCCAGGTCGAGAAGCTAGAACTCGACTACTGGTCTCCGGCTCGTGACGACGTGACGTCGCGGACCGTGACGCCGCGGCGCTTGTTCAGCGATCGCGGTTACTGGTACCTGCGCGCCGACGACGCTCGGTCGGGCGAGTCGCGCACATTCCGGCTCGACCGCATCGAGCGCTACCGCCGTCTCGGCGAGCGGGGGGAGGCGACCGAAGGAAACGACGACGGCATCGAGGACTCGACCTGGTTCTCCGACGCCGACATCCTCCGGGTCACACTGCTCCTGGACCCGGTGGCCTACTGGGTCACCGAGCGCTACCCGGTAGACGCCATCGTCGACTTGACGCTTGCGGATGCCCCGAAGCGAATGGTGCGTCTACCCGTGTCGAGCGAGCGGTGGTTGCAGCGCCTGCTCGTCCGGCTCGGACGCAACGCCAGCGTGGTCGAGCCGGACGACTGGAAGCACCTCGCCGTGGAGACGGCGCGGCGGATCCTCGCTCGCTATCGGCGGTGACACGTCACTCGCGAGCGCGACGAGGACACGGTCGTCGCCCCGCTGCCACACCGTGCCGACCTCGACGAAGCCGGCATTGTGCAGCGCTGCCTCGTGGAACTGGAGGATCACCGCTGCCTCGGTCTCGGGGTGGCCGGTGCCGGTCATCGCCCGGGAGTCGAACGCGGCGGCGAGCTCGGCGTCGTTGGCCGCCTCCGCCTGGAACGCAGCCCACCACGGTCCGAACTCCTCGCGGTGGATCTGATGCTCGTACCCGCAGCGTTCGATGGAGCGAGCGCATCCACGGGCTCGAGCCCGCCTCGAAGAGGTGGTCGCCGTCGACGAACACGCCGCCGGGGCGGAGCAGCCGCCACACCACCTCGTAGACAGCAGTGAGGGTGCTCGCCTTGAGGTAGTGCAGCGCAGTGGTCGACGCCACGGCGTCGAACGGGCCCAGCCGGCCGATGATCCGTTCCCACTCCGGATCGGCGATGTCCTGGTTGACCCACGTCAGGCGGCCGCCGGCGTCGCCGTACACCTTCTGACCGAGCAACTGCAGCGTCGGATCGGCATCAACCGCGACCACGGTGGCAAGCGGCAGTCGCTCCAGCAGCCGGGCGGACAGGGAGCCGGGGCCGCAGCAGAGGTCGAGGACCCTTGGCTCGTCACCGGTGGCGTGGGCGACAGCGTCGATGAGGACGTCGAACCGCTCTTCACGGTTGCCGATGTAACCCTCCTGCTGCTTGTCCCAACGGTCCATCCAGCCGTTCCAATCCATCGGTGGTCTCCTCTCCAAGTGTCGACCTGGTAGGTCGTCGATGTAATAGATGAATTCAGGTTTGCACCTTGCACGGTACATGCGACACTGTAAGTGATCAAGTGGAATTCATCTCTTACCGTGACAATGTTCTGAGCACCGCCGCGGCGCTCGTCAACCACCTCACTCCGGGTGTCGACGGGATCCGCCCGCTCGACGTGCCGCCTGACAGCGCGCGGGCGCCGCGCTCGAGCGCAGCAGATCGGCGCCATCGCCGGGACCCGCCTGTCGAACGTCGACGTAGACGGTTTCGTCGACGTCGCCGCTCACCTGCGGCCCGTGTTCGAGCGGTGCGGTGCGGGTGACGTCGACGCCGCCGCACTCCTCGTCAACGAACTCCTCGTGCGCTACCGATCCGCCCCCGAGCTCAGCCGCCACGACGGAGAGCCGTGGCACCTCCACTTCCACTCTGCCGACGCCGGGCTGGCCGACGGATGGGGCGCGGGCTGCGCAACCGGCCTGGCGATCGTGCTCGGCATGGGCGACGCCGATCGGCTCGGCGTGTGCACGGCCGCACCGTGCGACCGGGTCTACGTGGACGTGTCGCGCAACGCCAACAGGCGCTTCTGCTCGCCCCGATGCGCCAATCGAGCCGCGGTCAGCGCGTTCCGCTCACGGAGACGCTGACGGCGCGATCGAGGCGGGTGATCGTCTCGGTGAGCTCGGCGGGCGGAGCGTTGAGGTCGATGGCGTGGGCGCGGAGCAGGTGCGGGAGCACGGCCGCCGTCGCCTGCGCGTCGGACAGCGCATCGTGCGGCTTGTCGAGCGTGACGCCGTACCGCGTGGCGACGTCGACGAGGCGGTGAGAGAGCTCGCGATCGGGATCGAGGGCACGGGACAACCGCAGCGTGCAAAGGCGGGGACCGAGGCGCAAAGGCGTACCGGACCGCCTCGCCGCCCGCTCGATGAACTCGGCGTCGAAATCGATGTTGTGCCCGACGAGCACCATGCCGTCGATGCGACGGCCCAGCTCGCGGACGGCATCGGTGAGTGCGGGTGCGCCGCGCAATGTGCGCCGGCGGAGACCGTGGACCTCCGTGGGTCCGACGCGCTGGAACCACCAGCGGAGACGCACCAGCGTGCTCCACTGCTCGTGGACCGTGCCTTCGCCATCGGCGACGACGAGGCCGAGCTGGAGAATCCGGTGGCGCCGCACCGACAGCCCGCTCGTCTCGATGTCGACGACGGCGAACTGAGGACGACTCACACCATCAGGTGTAGCAGGTGGGTGTCACAGCGAGGGACCTTGCTCGGGGCGATCGACGAACATCCGCATCGCGTTCACAAGTCCTCCACATCTCGCTCGCAGCGTAGGAGGTGTCCACCGAACGAAGGAGAACGGACATGAACAGGAAATGGATGATCGGCATCGGAGTGAGCCTGCTGGTCGCCGCTTCGTTGATCCTGGTCGGGATCGGTGCCTACCGCGCCGGCGAGCGGGACGACGCCCAGATCCAGGTGGTTGGTGAGGTGCTGCGGGAAGGCGAGTCGACCGGCAGGACGATCGTCGTCAACGGTGACGGATGGGACGGGCACTGGGGGTTCTTCCCCGGATTCTTCGTGTTCCCGCTGATCGTGATCGGCCTCGTGCTGCTGTGCGCATCCCGGCGGCGTCGCTATTACGGGCACGGCTACGGCTACCCGGCCGGACCCGGCTGTCCTCCCCCCGATGATCTCGACGAATGGCATCGCCGGGCGCACGAAGACGAGCCGGTGCAACCCCCGTCGCCCACCGGGTGACGGTGATGGTCACGAGACGACGCCGGACGCACCATCATGACGACCATGGTCCACGTACTGGTGGTCGACGACGAGCCGCCGATCGTCGAGATCGTGCGGGACTACCTCACCGATGCCGGGTACCGAGTGTCGACGGCCAGATCGGGAGACGAGGCGCTCCGCCAGGTGCGCTCGATCACGCCCGATCTGGTCGTGCTCGACCTCGGGTTGCCCGGCGTCGACGGACTCGACGTCGCCCGCGCTGTGCGGGCGACGTCGGCTGTCCCCATCATCATGCTCACTGCACGAAGCGACGAGGCCGACCGCGTGGTCGGCCTCGAACTCGGTGCCGACGACTACGTCGTCAAGCCCTTCAGCCCCCGTGAGCTGCTCGCCAGGATTCGGGCGGTGCTCCGCCGCAGCGCCGCCGCGCCCGCGGGCGACGAGGAGGCACTTGTGCTCGGTGATCTCGTGGTCGATCGAGGGCGGCGCCGCGTGACCGCTCGTGGTATGGCGGTCGAGCTCACGGCGACCGAGTTCGACCTCCTGGCACGGATGGCAGCCGCCCCCGGCCGTGTCTTCACGCGCGGACAACTGCTGGAGGTGATCCACGGCGTGTCGGTGGATTCCGGCGAGCGCGGCGATCGACGCCCACGTGAAGAACATCCGCCGCAAGATCGAGCGCGATCCTCATCGCCCGCAGCTGCTCCTCACCGTGCACGGCGTCGGCTACCGGTTGACGGACGAATGACGCATCGCCGCTGGTACGGCCATCGCGGTCGACCGCCCGGGGCGCTGTGGTGGCGGCGGCGGTTCTTTCGCTTCGCCGTCGTAGCGACGCTGCTGTGGATCACGGCCGGTCTCCTCTTCGGTGTACTGGCGAACGGGAACGATCGTGCTGACGAGCGACCTGGCCCGCCGGCAATCGCCTTCGCCGTGGTTGGGGCGGCGGTGCTCGCCACCTTCGTCGCCTACCGCCGGCTGGCGCGACCGGTGAGCGAGCTGCTCGACGGAGCCGAACGGATCGGTGCGGGCGACTACGACGCGCGAGTGCGTCCGGCGGGACCGCGAGCCGTGCGTACCTTGGGCCTCGCGTTCAACGACATGGCCGGCCGTCTCGACGCGTCGGAAACGGCCCGCCGGCGGTTTCTGGCTGATGTCACCCACGAGTTGCGGACCCCGCTCGCCGTGCTCATCGCCGAGGTCGAGGCACAGCTCGACGGCATCCACGCCCGCGACGACGCTCATCTGGAGCTGCTGCGCGATCAGGCTCGCACGTTGGACCGGCTCGTCGAGGACCTGCGCACGCTCGCACTCGGCGATGCCGGGCGACTCACGCTCCACCACGAGAGTGCGTCCGCCCAGGCGCTGGCAATCGATGCGGTGGCTGCGCTCAGTGGCACGGCCGTGAGCCGCGATGTGACGCTGACGGTCGGCGGCGCGGACGCCACGTTCGAGGCCGATCCCGTCCGCCTCCGCCAGATACTGACCAACCTGCTCACCAACGGGATCCGCCACACGCCGCCGGGAGGCAGCGTTTCCGTGACCGTCGCCGCAACGGCTGGCGACGTCGTGTTCGTCGTCGCCGATACGGGACCCGGCATCGACGGCGACCCGGAGCGGATGTTCGACCGCTTCGCCCGCTCGGCCGACTCCGGAGGAAGCGGCCTGGGACTGACGATTGCCAGGCAGCTCGCGGAAGCCCACGGCGGGTCGCTCGTGGCCGCCAACACACCGGACGGCGGTGCGAGGTTCACGGCGACATTTCCTCGCCGACCGCCCGACCGGGGAATCTGACGGCCCGCCCACGTGTTGGCCACAGGCATGAGCGAACATGTCCGTGGACAGATCCGGGTCCAGACTGGCGCCAAGCGCGTGCGCGCCTACCTCGGTGGTCAGGCCGTCGCCGACACCACCCGACCCCTCCTCGTCTGGGAAGTCCCGTACTACCCGACCTACTACTTCCCCGTCGCCGATGTGAATCCCGACGCCCTCGTCGCCACCGGCGACACTGCCCGCTCGCCGAGCCGCGGCGAGGGTCATCTCTTCACTGTGCGTGCCGGCGACGTGGAGGCGCCGAAGGCGGCGACGCACTACAGCGACTCGCCGATCGAGGAGCTGCGTGAGGCGGTGCGCCTCGACTGGCAGGCGATGGACGCGTGGTTCGAGGAGGACGAGGAGGTGTACGTCCATCCGCGCGACCCGAACACGCGGATCGACATCCTGCCATCGTCGCGGTCCGTGCGGGTGGAGCTCGACGGCGTCGTCCTCGCCGAGTCGACGCACGCCCACGTTCTCTTCGAGACGAACCTTCCTCCGCGCTGGTATCTGCCCAAGGTCGACGTACGGCTCGACCTCCTCGACGCCACGTCGACAGTCACGATGTGCCCTTACAAGGGGACGGCTGAACACTGGTCGGCGTACGTCGGCGACCGTCGCGTCGAAGACATCGCGTGGTCGTACCGCACGCCGCTCCCCGAGAGCGAGCGCATCGGTGGACTCGTGTGCTTCTACTCGGAGCGAACCGATCTCTATCTCGACGGTGATCTCCAGGAGCGACCGAAGACGAAGTTCGCCTAGAGGGCGCGTCCGCCTGTCAGGCGATACCGTCACGGCATGGCGCGTCTCGACACTTCGGACCGAGCGAAGCTGCCCGACAAGGCGTTCGCCTACGTCGATGGGCGAGGGAACCGAAGGCTGCCGATCCACGACGCTGCCCACGTTCGCAACGCTCTGGCACGCTTCAACCAGGTCTCGTTCGAAGACGAGAAGTCCCGGGAGCTGGCCCGCAAGCGGCTGCTCAACGCGGCGCGCAAGTTCCGCATCGTGCCGGTGGGCTTCATCACCGGCCAGCTCGAATCGGAGCGTCGTCGCCCGGCGGCCGACGACGTGGTGACGCTCCCGTCGGGCTTCCTGACGCTGATGCTCATCGACATCGAAGGCTCGACAGGATTGCTTCATCGCCTGGGTGACCAGTACGGCGCGTTGCTCGACGGTGTGCTGGGGCTCGTTATCGAGCATGCCAACAAGACGGGAGGCATCGTCGTCGAACGTCGCGCCGACGAGCTGTTCGCCGTGTTCACGGACCCGGCTGCGGCCCTGACCGCCGCGATCGAGGCGCAGGTGGAGTTGGCTGAGCGCCGCTGGTTCGACGACGAAAGAGTGCGCGTGCGGATCGGGATCCACAGCGGTTACCCGACTCGCTCGAAGATGAACTACATCGGTATGGCCGTGCACACCGCTGCACGGATCTGCACGGCGGCCCACGGAGGTCAGATCGTCGTGTCGGCTGACACTCGGCTGGCCGTCGGGGCACCCGCGTCGGGCGTGCGGTTCCGCCGCCTCGGACTCTTCACGCTGCGCGGCATCCCCGACGACGTCGAGCTGTACCAGGTCGGGGCGAAGGGGCTCGCGTCGAAGTTCCCGCCACCGAGGATCGCGCTGTAGCGAGACCTGCAGCCGTCGCGGCGACACTTCCGGCCGATGAAGTCGGACGACAGTACCGTCATTTCCTGTTTCCCACGACATTCAGACATGCTCCAAAGGTGCAAAAGAGCCGTGAAGGAGTATCGAAAACATCGGCACGGAGAGACGGCTGTGTCATGTGGCCGAGGTGTCTGTGCTCGAGATGATGCACTCGGAGTAGTCCGCTCGAGAAACATCGAGAGACGAATATGGCTCGCTGGCGCCGTGAACGAGGGGTGCGCTCACGTGGCGGCGCCGCCACCTTGCAGCGTTGGATGCGCATTGGTGTGCCGCATGTCGAGGTTTGTGCTGCGTCGATGGGCGTGGTCGGTGCACCCGCGATGGGTGAGAGGCGTCCCCGGCGGCCAGTAGGCGACTCGAATTGACGGTCAGTCAGGCTCGATCGGCACGGACGGGCGAAATGTGCCAACTGCGGTACCGTCGGTATCCGCGCGCCGGTGGCCGGCCTCCGCCGTGGAGACGGATGGGCGCTGGGGCGAACGACTCCTGCTTCGTGCGGCGGCAGCGCCCGACGCCCGGCATCGCGCTCGCGGTTTCGCCGTTCGTAGTCGGATGCTCGCGAGCGGAAATGCGCACCGGGTGACAGCCGTACGACCGGCTCGTGCGGGCTCGTGGCTCGTGGTGCGTGCTCGTATCTGCCTCGCTCCGTGATGGGCCCGTGCCCGGTCGGTCTCCAACGGCGAGTTCTTCGTGCCCAGCAGGCGCGGCCACGCGCCGGTGGGCCGCACGACTCGGGTTCATGCGGCGTCGCCGGGCGCGGTCGGTTTCTCGTTGTCGGTGGGTGGTGGGGCGTGGCCGTTTGCAGGCGATATGGGTTCGTCGGCTCGCGGTGGATCTTTGCCGGGTGGGTTGTTGTTGGGTGGGGCGAGTCCGGTGAGGGGGTGGGTGCGGGTGGTGCCGTCGGGGTAGGTGATCGTCAATTGGCGGGTGTCGGGGTCGAGGCGGAGTTTCCAGTTGTGGGCGTGGAGTTGGTGGTGATGCCGGCAGCAGACGGGGCCGAGATCGATGAGGTTGGTGTTGCCGTGGTGTTGGTATTCGACGAGGTGGTGTTGTTCGCAGCGGTCGAAGGGCATGTCGCAGCCGGGAAACAGACAGCTGCGATGCATCGCGCGGAGGGCGAGTTTCTGGTCGGGGGTGGCGAACCGCTGGTTGCGGCCGTGGTTCAACACGGCGTCGCCGAGTGATTCGACGACGCCGTGTTCGTTGACGTCGGCTTCGACGATGTTCGTGGTCGGGTCGTCGAGCACGGTGGCGAGGGTGTGGAAGGCGATCGGGGTGCCATCGGCATATTCGTGCACGACTGCTCGTGGGGTCCGCTCGCGTCGGCTGTCTTGCTCGTCGCAGAGGACGATGGCGGTCACCCCGGCAACGCTGGTGCGGTTGGAGATGGGGGTGTTGCAGATCAGGTTGGTGATGGCGTCGGCGGTGATCTGTTCTCGTGTGCGTAGATCGGTGTTGTCGCCGCGGCGGGCGTGGTAGATGGCGTTTACCTCAGCGGTGATCGCCGTGTTCAACGTTTGGCCGGTCAACGGATCCCACCGGCCCGACAACCCCCACAACCCCGTCTCCAACTCGGTGAACATCTTCGCCCGCCGCTGATGACGTTGCCGTTGCGCCCGCTGCACACCGAGATCCTCGAGCAACAACTCGACCAGATGGCTGACATACAACCGAAACGCCATGCACACTGCGGGTGGCGGCGATCGTGTCCAGGTCGGGGTGGCGGCGGTAGAACTCGGCCCGCACCTCCACCGCCAACTTCGCGAGTGCTTTGGCGACCACATCGGCGTACTGGGCGGAGAGTTCACCGGAGCGGGTCGCCTCATCCATCCCCGGCAGATTGTCGAGCACCGCACCGCGGTCCTTCTCGACGAGTTCCTCCTGCGGATTGGCGCGGCCGTCGGGGTTCAACGTCGAATCGACGACATCGTTCACATCCACCTGACGCAACTCATCGGCGCGCACGGCGACATCGGTCTTGAGGACATCACTGAGACCGCGCAGCGTGTTGGCGATCTGCTTCAACCCCGCCAACTGACCGACATCACAATGACCCACCTCGACGTGCAGCATCGCCTGACGCACACCGGCGGCGGCGTCACCGAGGGCGGCGATGCGGCTGTCGAGGTCGGACGAACTCATGTGATGAAGGTACACGATCGTCAACCGAAAAGCAACATGTGTTCTATCAATGAAGTGCTGACAGTTCGTGAGATTAAACGACAGCACAAGTACTCGTCTCGGACCAATGCTCGGTCTGGGCAGACGCGGTCGGCCGGAGGCGCAAATCAACAGCGACGGCATCCGCCACCTTGTTGAGCGGGGTGGGGCGCCCTGCCTTCGGGAGCATGTACATGCGCAGGTCGGTGATCGCACTGCAGAAGACGATCACCCTCGTGCTCGGAGCGGCCTGGACGGTCGCTCTTGTCGCCACCGAAGGTGGCACGCCTCCCGCGCCTCGTGGAGCTCAGCAGCGGCCGTCACAAGATCCGCCGCGTTCGAGCGTTCTTTGGGCGTCGGCAGATGCCCGGAACGCGGCGAACACCCTTCTGGGCGGGTGCCGGCGTCTCGTCTGGGCGCCCGGCCCACGCCGATCCCACCAAGGACGCACGGCAGATCGGTGACCGCACTGCCGGAAACGATCACCTCGTGCTCGGAGCGCCGCCGGAGCGTTCGCTGTTCTCGCCACCAAAGGCGGCATGCCGCCCGCCCTCGTGCAGCTCAGCAGCAGCCGTCACTAGGGCCGCCGCGTTGGAGCGCTTCTTTGGGGCTCGGGCAGGTGCCTGGAACGCGACGAGCGGCTTCCGGGGAGGGCAGGCATCTCGTTTGCGCGGCAGGTCGGGCCGGGCCTACCCCGCCGGGACGTGCAGCGGACCAGTGACCGTGCTGCAGGGAACGATCACGTCGTCCTCGGAGCGATCGACGCTGTCACGGCTGCGCCACCGACGCCGGTGAGACAGCGGCACGTGTGGGGAGCCCGCAGCAGCCGCTAGTAGAGGCCGCCGCGTTCGAGCTTTTCTTCGGCCTCGCGCAGCTGTCGGGAGAGGGCGGCGAGCAACTTCTGGGCGAGGGCAGGCACCTCGTTGAGCAGGGCGGCGAAGCTCGCCTCCTGGAGGACGTACATGCGCAGATCGCTGACGGCGCGGACCGTCGCCGCGCGGGGACCTCGGTCGAGTAGCGACAGTTCACCGAAGTAGTCGCCGTGACCGAGCTTGGCGACGGCATTACCGCTGCGTTCGACGGCAGCCTCGCCATCGCTGATGACGTAGAACGCGTGTCCTGGCTCGCCCTCCGTGCACACGGCGTCGCCGGCAGCGAACGTGACCGGGTTCATCGCCGAGCGCGATCCGGTCGAGCTCGGAACGGAGAAGACCAGCGAAGAGCGGCACATCCCGCATGAATCCCTGCAGCTCATCGGTGGAGCTCACGGCGCTCAACCTAGCTCTGCTGCGCGAATTCGCCAGCCGGGTTCCGAGCTGGGGAGGTGGGTGACCAGACCGCTCGCGGACGCACTCAGCTACAGCAGCTCGGCGGCCAGGCTGGCGACGTCGCTGCGCTCACAGGCGGTGAGCGTGACGTGACCGAAGCACACCTGGTCGGCGAAGGCGTTGGTCAGCACGGCGAGGGCGTTGTTCGATTCCCCGAGGTAGGGAGCGTCGATCTGGCTCGTGTCGCCGGTGAACACCACCTTCGTCCCCTCACCGACACGGGTGAGGATCGTGCGCAGCGTTGTCGGCTCGAGGTTCTGTGCTTCGTCGATGATCACCATCTGCCGCTGCAGCGAGCGGCCGCGGAGGAACGTCACCGATTCGAGGGAGAGCTGGCCGCGCTGGGTGAGCTCCTCGACCTGATGCCGGGCGTCGCGACTCGATCCAAGATCAGTGAGCGCCACGATGGCATCGTGGATCGCCGCCATCCACGGGTCGAGCTTCTCGTCGAGGCCGCCGGGCAGGTAGCCGACATCGGCTCGGCCGACAGGCACGAGCGGGCGGTAGACGGCGAGCCGCTCGTACCGCTGTTGCTCGACGACCTGCTCGAGCCCGGCTGCGATGGCGAGCACGGTCTTGCCGGTGCCGGCACGGCCATCGAGGGCGACGACCTCGATCGACGGATCGAGGAGCAGTTCGAGGGCGAAGCGCTGCTCCTTGCTGCGCGAACGGAGGCCCCACGCCTCCGGTGCGGTGTGCGACAGCAGCTCGAGCTCTCCTGCGACGCGCCGGGTGAGTGCCGACTGGGAGCCCGACCGCAGCACGGCGAATTCGTTCTGCCGGAGCGGTTGGGCTTCCTCGATGGCATCGACGCTCAACCCTCCGGCGGCGTAGAGGCAATCGATCGCCTCGTAGCTCGTCTCGATAGTCGACCAGCCGGCGGCGATGGTGTTGGAGCGCCGCCGTGTGGGCAGGTGCTCGGCGGCGCCGACACCGAGGTGAGCGGCCTTGATGCGCAATCCAGCATCGTTGGACAGCACCGTCGTCGGACCGTACTCGGCCTGTCCGAGCGCCGCCCCGATGATGCGGTTGTCGGGGATCTCGGGATCGAGGCCGTGTTCCAGAAGCAGGTGCTTCTGCACGCCGTTGATCTCGATCTGTAGCGTCGCCGAACCGACTGCGACCGGCTCGGCGAGCGATCCGCCGCTACTCAGCCGCAACTCCTCGATTCTGCGCAGTGCCGCCCGGGCGGCTCGGCCCACGTCGTCGGGCCTGCGTTTCAACCCGTCCAGTTCCTCGATCACCGTCAGCGGGATCACCAGGTCGGCATCGGACAATGTGTCGATCGCACCTGGATCGGCGATGAGCACCGAAGTGTCCAGCACGATGCGTGTTCGCGGCACGGCATCGCTACGAGACGGGGCTCCAGGGGCAGAGAGGACGTCGGTCACCGAGGCTCCTTCGAAGAGCTAGCGCGGCCGCGACGAGAGTCGCGTGATTGGAATCGAAGTTCATGTCGAAACCCGATGGGCAAAGTTGTAGCGCATCGGGGACACCCCGTGTTGGATGGGGCCGTCCAGGCATGATGGGCGTCATGGTTCGTTCTTCGGACGTTCATCGCCCTGCAACAGAGCCCTGCGTCTTCTGCGACATCGTGGCCGGCGAGACCGAGGCGGAGGTGGTGTTCGCCGACGACGTCGCCGTCGGCTTCCTCGATCGGCGGCCGCTGTTCGCCGGGCACACGCTGGTGGTGCCCCGTGAACACGTCGTCACGCTGGCGGATCTGCCCGTCGAGCGCCGTCGGACCGTTCTTCCAGCGGGTGCAGCGATTGGCGGCGGTAATGCCCGTAGCGCTCGGCTCGCAAGGCACCTTCGTCGCCAACAACAACGTCGTCAGTCAGAGCGTCGCGCACCTTCACGTGCACGTCGTGCCTCGCACGAAGGGGGACGGGCTGAAGGGTTTCTTCTGGCCGCGACGCGCGTACTCGGACGGCGAAGCCGCCGCCACAGCGGACCTTCTGCGAGCTCAATTGCAAATGCAATCATGAAGGTACTTGCAAGAAGGGTTTGCGGGCGGTGTCATAGGCACCGCCACACCGGCCGCGGGTCTCACAACGTGGTGACCCGGTGAACCGACGCTGAAAGAGGAAGAATCCATGACCAAAGCCGAGCTCATCGATGCCGTCGCCAAGGGCGCAGGTGTCTCGAAAGCGGATGCCGAGCGAACTCTCGGCGCCTTCTTCGACCACGTGACCAAGACGACCAAGAAGGGCGACAAGGTCGCCTGGCCCGGATTCGGGTCGTTCAGCACCGCCAAGCGTGCCGCTCGCAAGGGTCGCAACCCACAGACGGGGGCGCCGGTCAAGATCGCCGCCTCGACCGTGATGAAGTTCACGCCGAGCGCAACGCTCAAGGGCACACTGAACCCACGACGCAAGAAGTGAGTCACGGGGCGCTGGCCCCTGATGACGCCGAACGAGGGCCCTTCCTCGGAGGGGCCCTCGTCTCGCGCTCCGGCGGAGCTGCATGCGAGGATGCCAGTTGTGGAGTCCATCTGCGCCGACTTCGCCGCGGAGGCCGACGATCTCGACGCGATCGTGTCCGCCGATGGCGTGGACATGCGGACGCCGACGCCGTCGCCGGGATGGTCGGTTGGTGACCAGATCAGCCATCTGTGGTACTTCGATCGTCGCGCCTTGCTCGCGCTCGTCGACCCCGAGGCGTTCGCCGCCGAGGCCGAACGACTGATCGCCTCCGGCGACATGCAACAGTCCGTGGAGGCTGGGCTGCGCATGGAGCCCACGGACCTCCTGATGTCGTGGCGCGTCGATCGTCAACTCCTCATCGACGAGGCGCGAACTCGAGATCCTGCCGAGCGCGTGCCGTGGTACGGCCCGCCGATGAGCGCTCGTTCGTTCATCACAGCCCGCGTGATGGAGACGTGGGCCCACGGCCAGGACATCGTCGACGGGCTGGATGTCCATCGCCAGCCGACCGACCGGCTGCGGCACGTCGCCCACATCGGGGTACGGGCCCGCCCGTTCAGCTATTTCGTCCACGGACGGGAGATGCCCGACGTCGAGATCCGTGTCGAACTCCGCGGCCCTCGCGGCGACGCGTGGGAGTGGGGGCCGGAGGGTGTCCCTGACCGAGTGACCGGCACAGCGCTCGACTTCTGCCTGGTCGTCACCCAGCGCCGCCATCCCGACGACGTCGGCCTCGACATCACCGGCGAGGCGGCAGCCGAATGGATCTCCATCGCCCAGGCGTTTGCCGGTCCGGCAGGGGAGGGTCGGCGGCCGGGTCAGTTCGCCTGACGCCGAGGCGACCTCAGAGATCGCTCATCAGGCGGAAGACCTCGGCAGCGGCGTAGCCGTGTGGCTCGCCATGCTCGGAGAGCCGTGCCCGGATCCGCTGGCGGAACGACTCGAGCTGAGCCTCGTCGGTGGCATGCATCGTCGACTCGAACTGGCTCTCGTGAGCTTCGAGGGCAGCCAGCTTGCGGTCGACGGTCGCCGACACGTCTTCGACGTGATTCGGTTCGTCGGCCTCCCACAGCAGCAACGCCGACGGGCGGTGGGGGAGCAGCCCCTGGTCCGGGTAGAAGTGCGGATCACGTGCGGCCACGATCGCATCGCACGTGAGCAGTCCGGCGTGCCGATGGTCGGGATGGAGCCGGTAGCGCTTCCACGGGTCGTGGCCGAAGACGACCTCGGGCTGCAGCTCGCGGATCACCCGCGCCACACGCTCGCGGAGGGCGAGTCCAGACTCCAGTTCGCCGTCGACCTCACCGAGGAAGCGGACGTCACCGGCCCGCTCGCCGGCGATGCGTCGGGCCGCCTCCCGTTGCTCGTCCTGGCGGCGGGCGACGAGCGAAGGGATGTCGGCGTTCGCGTCCCACGTGCCCTTGGCGCCGTCGGTGCACACGAGGTGGTGGACGACGCAGCCGGCGTCGGCCCACTTGGCGAGCGTGCCCGCGGCGCCGAACTCGACGTCGTCGGGATGGGCGCCGATGGCCAGCGCCGATGAAGGCGCAGGGTGATTGGCGCTCCAGGCCGAGCCGGAGTTCAGCGCCGGCTGACCGGGTTCGTTGGAAGCCATGAGGGGAGGACTGCGGTCAGCTGGGGGAGAGCGAGATCGTCCGGCGTGTCGACGTCGACGGCAAGATCGGGGTCACGGATCACGTGGACTTCGAGCCCGGCACGGGCCGCCGCCGCCTGGTGGCGCGTGAACGATCCCGCCCCGTAGCTCGCCGGCAGATCTGCTGCAGCCGGGATCGCCATCACGTTGGTGCCGTCGAGCCTGCGGTCGGGGACGAGGGTGACCGCCTCGGGCCTGGCGAGCCCGTCGAGCGCCACGGCGAGGGGGAGATCGCTGTGGGCGATCACGACGTGGTCGAGACCCTTGCCGGCGATCGTCGCCCGGCCGTGGTCGACGGCGCCGTTGAGACCGAGACCGGGCGACCACAGCACCTCGGCGCCGAGCGACTCCGCCCATTCGGCGACGACTTCGTCATCGCATGCCACGAAGGCAGGCATGCCCCCTGCCACGCGGAGCACACGCTCGCCCAGCCAGCGGGCGAGGCGGGCGCGCTCGTCGGGGGTGAGCATCGGCGCCAGCCGGCCTTTCGCCGCGCTGAAGCGTTTGACGGGGACGAGCAGCGCTGCCTGCACCCGGCTCAGCCTACGGGTCGACGGCATACGCTGACGGCCCATGGTGACCACAGTTGCGCCCCGGGTGGCCGTGATCGGTGCCGGATCGTGGGGCACCACGGTGGCCGCGATCACGTGCGAGAACACACCCACCACACTCTGGGCTCGTCGGGCCGAGCTGGCCGCGCAGATCGACGCCGATCATCGCAACGCGGCGTATCTGCCCGACTTCGAGCTGCCTTCGTCCCTGCACGCCACGGCGTCACTCGACGAGGCCGTCTCCACGGCCGACATCCTCGTCATGGCGGTCCCATCCCATGGATATCGCGCCGTGGCCTCCCAGGCGGCGCCGTTCCTCCGGCCGTGGGTGCCGGTGGTGAGCCTCTCCAAGGGCCTCGAACGATCGACGCTCAAACGGATGAGCGAGGTCACCGAGGACGAGATGCCCGGGCATCCCGTCGCCGTCCTCACCGGGCCCAATCTCGCCCGGGAGATCCTCTCCGGCCAGCCCGCCGCCAGCGTCGTTGCCATCGACGACAAGATCATCGCCACCGAGCTGCAGCGCATCTTCTCTCGACCCTCGCTGCGGATCTACACGAATCCCGACGTCGTCGGCGCCGAAGTGGGCGGTGTCGTCAAGAACGTCGTCGCCATCGGCGCCGGGATGGCCGAAGGCATGGGCTTCGGGGAGAACACCCGCGCCACGTTGATCACGCGAGGTCTGGCGGAGATGACACGGCTCGGCGTGGCGATGGGCGGCGATCCGATGACGTTCGCCGGTCTGGCCGGGATGGGCGATCTCATCGCCACCTGCGCGTCGAAGCAGAGCCGCAACAACCAGGTCGGGCTGCGGCTCGGTCACGGCGAGTCGATCGAGGAGATCTTGGGCAGCACGACCATGGTCGCCGAAGGCGTCAAGAGCTCGCCCAGCGTGCTCGACCTCGCCATCCAGTACGGCGTCGACATGCCGATCACCGAGCAGGTGGTGCACGTCTGCCATGACGGACTCTCCGCCGCCGAGGGTCTGCGAGCGCTGATGCAACGGTCGCACAAGAGCGAGTTCGACTGATGGCGATCACCGGAGTGACGGGACAACCGTGGCGCGCCGATGTGACGCCGTGGGGCGCGGTCGTGCCATGGGACGGAAGCGCGACGCTCGATTGGCACGTTGCGGCCGACGATCGGTGGCACACGCCAGCCGGCGAACCGTCGGTGCGGCAACGTCGCGTCGATGGAACAGCGGCGTTCGAGACCAGGCTGCGCGTGCCCGACGGCGATGTGGTGCAGCGGATCTGGTCGGTCGCCGATCACGGTGGCCTCACGATCGTCTCGTTCGACAACGAGTCGCCGCTGCCGGTGGCGGTCGCCTTGACTCGCCGCAATCTCCTCACCAGCCGCCCACCCGCCGAGGTGCCGATCGAAGGGATCGACCTCCCCGCCGACAGCACGATCGTGCTGCCCGTGGGGCATCGCGCCTCGGTCAGCGTGGCGCTGGCGCACACCGGCGGCCGTGCCGGCCAGCTGCCCCCGGCATTGCCCTCCTTCGAGCAGGTCGCCCGCGGCTGGACGCGCCTGCTCGAGCAGTCGAGCAGGCTGCTCGTGCCCGACGGCGGGACGGTCGAGGCAATCGCCGCGATTCGGTGCGACCTGCTGCTCGGCGGCCCACCGGCCGTCGTCGAGGATGCGGCCGGTGCCGCACTCGCGATCGGGGAGATCGTTCGCCTCGGCGAGCCGCCGGGCGCATGGATCGAGGAGATCGCCGACGCAGTGGAGCTGATCGGCGCGGAGCAGGGATGGGACGTCGAGGCCGCCCTCGCCGCGGCCGCCCTCGTGCTGCAGCGCGCCGGGGAGCATCGCGCCGTTGCGGATGTCGAGCGGATTGCGTCGGGGCGGACGCCGTCACCGGTGCCCGATGCCCGCCCCGACGATCTGCGCCTCGTCGCATGGATCGAGCGCCGCCTCGTCGTCGGCTCGGCTCTCTTCCCGCACGGGATCCCGCTGGCCTGGATCGGGAGCAACTTCGAGGTGTACGACGTGCCCACTGGTCCGTCGTCGTCGATCTCTTTCGCCGTGCGCTGGCACGGTGCACGCCCGGCGATCCTCTGGGAACAGTCGGGTGAGGTGCAGGTTCTCACGGCTCCGTCCCTCGACCCGGCGTGGTCGACCGCCGATCCGACAGGCGAAGCCCTCTGGCCCTCACCGGCACCCCTCACGGCGTCGTGACCAGCCGTGCGTAGGCTGAGCTCGTGACCGTCGACGAGGGCAAGGTCGGAACCGAGCTGCGGCTCACCGAGTGGACGTCGTGCGGCGGGTGTGCCGCCAAGTGGGGCGCTTCGTTGCTCTCCGAGCTGGTCAGTGACTTCCCGGTGTCGACCGATCCGTCGCTGCTGGTCGGCCTCGCACCGTTCGACGACGCTGCCATCTACCAGGTGTCACCGGACCTCGCGGTCGTGTCCACCACGGACTTCTTCCCTCCACTCGTCGACGATCCCGCCGACTTCGGGGCAATCGCGGCCGCCAACGCCTGCAGCGACGTGTTCGCCATGGGTGGCCGGGTGACGCACGCCCTCAATGTCGCCGCCTTCCCCGAGGACTTCCCGCGCACGGCGATCACGGCGATCTTCGCCGCCGCCGCGGGCGTGGTCGCAGAGGCGGGAGGGTCGATCGTCGGTGGGCACACGATCCGCAATCCGGAGCCGATCTTCGGCCTCTCGGTGCACGGGCTCGTCCACCCCGACCGCGTCTTTCGCAAGTCCGGGCGCGCCCTGGCGACGTCGTGCTGCTGTCCAAGCCTCTCGGCACAGGCTTGTGCACGGCGAGCCGGGACGCCGCTGCGATCGCCTCCGCCGTCGACGGTATGCGGGCGCTCAACCGGACGGCCGCCGAGCAACTCATCGAGCTCGGCGACGCAGTGCATGCCGTCACCGATGTGACCGGCTACGGACTGGCAGGTCACAGCTGGGAGGTGGCCGAGCGCTCCGGCGTGTCGGTGGTGATCGACACGAGTGGCCTCGTGCTGTACGCCGGCACGCGGGACGCTGCAGCGAGCGGAGTTCGCACCGGGGGCGACCCACGGAACCGGGAGTACGTCAGCGGCCACCTCGTGACGCGGCTGCCGTCCGGTGATCCCGAGCTGGCCCTCTGCTTCGACCCGCAGACGTCGGGAGGGCTCCTCGCCGTAGTCGATCCCGCAGCAGCCGATGACCTCGTCGGCACTCCCGCGGGTGCCGCCGGCACGTGGTGGAGAGTGGGTCGGATCGAGGCCTCCGCGCCGGGCGTTACGGTGGTCTGACAGCGACGCATCAAACGGGCTCTGAACACAACGTTCACGTCGTCGTCAGCTGATGTCTGCGTGACGTACAGGTGAGTCTCGTACTGTGCGCCGCGATCGACCAGGAGCGTAAAGAGGTGACTTTCCATGAGTGATGTGCTCGATGACATCGTGTCGAACCAATCAGGAAACAGAACGTTCGAGGAGGTTCTCACCGCTCGCCTCTCCCGGCGGGCAGCCCTCGGTGGCACGCTCGCCGGCGCCGCTGCGCTGTTCCTCGGCCGCAATGCGTCGGCCTCGGGCCGTTCCGCGGCCGCCTCTGCGCACAGCGCGATCGGGCGGTCGCCTCGTGCCGGCCGCTGTGGGACCGGCGAGCTCCGAGTTGGGGTTCACGCCCATCGGGCTCGGCTTCGGCGACAGCATCGTGGTGCCCGACGGCTACACGGCCCAGGTGATCATCCCGTGGGGTGACCCGGTCCGTCCCACCGGACCGCCATTCAAGGAGGATGCGTCGAATACGGCCGCCGAGCAGGCACAGCAGTTCGGCATGGGTCACGACGGCATGCACTTCTTCCCAACTCGCGGCTTCGCGACCAATCACAACCGCCCGCGTGGCGTCCTCGCCGTCAACCACGAGTACACCGACGAGCTGCTGCTGTTCCCCGACGGCAAGGCCAACTGGACCGCGGAGAAAACGCTCAAGTCGCTGCACGCCCACGGAGTGAGCGTCGTCGAGCTCGAGCTCCGGAACGGCCAGTGGCGGGTCTTCCCCAGCCGCCTCAACCGTCGCATCCACGGCAACACGCAGACCAAGATCTGTGGTCCCGTCGCCGGGCGACCGATCGTGCAGACCCTTGCCGATCCGGCTGGACGGTGGCCGCTCGGCACGCTCAACAACTGTTCCAACGGATTCACGCCGTGGGGTACCTACCTCACGTGTGAGGAGAACTTCAACGGATATTTCGCTGCCACTGGCGCCTACACACCAGATGAGCTGCAGGCCCGATACGGCCTCACCGCAGCGGGCTTCGGCTACCTGTGGCACACCACCGATGCCGCGCTTCGACCTCTCCAATTCGGCGTCGACGAACGAGGCGAACCGGTTCGGTTGGGTGGTCGAGATCAACCCGTTCAACCCGCGCCACACGCCGGTCAAGCGGACAGCATTGGGACGCATCAAGCGCGAGGGTGCGGCGCTCGTCGAAGGCGGCGACGGGCGAGTGGTCGTCTACTCCGGCGACGACGAGCGGTTCGAGTACCTCTACAAGTTCGTCAGCAGCGGCGATTGGCGGGCAATGCGGGCCCAGGGAAAGAGCCCGCTCGACCACGGGACCGCGTACGTCGCCAAGTTCAACGACGATGGCACGGGCGAGTGGCTCCCCCTCGTGTGGAACCACGGTCCGTTGACCCGCGCCAACGGCTTCGGTTCGCAGGCGCAGGTACTCGTCAAGGCACGGCTCGCCGGCGACGCACTCGGAGCGACGCCGATGGATCGCCCCGAATGGACCAGTGTCGGCCCAGACGGAACTTGTTGGGTGACGTTGACGAACAACACGGCGCGCACGGCCGCCCAGGTGGATGCGCCCAACCCGCGCGGCCCCAACCCGTGGGGTCACATCCTCCGTTGGCGTGACAGCGACAACCACCTCGGGACGACGTTCGAGTGGGACATCTTCCTGCTCGCTGGACCGGGTGGTGGTGTCGACGGTTCAACGATCGACGCCGAGGACGCCTTCGGCTCGCCCGACGGTCTCCTTCAGGACCCGAACGGCCGGCTGTGGATCCAGACCGATGGCTCCCAGCCGACGGGGGCGAACAACCAGATGCTGGCGGCCGACCCCGCCACGGGTGACATCCGCCGCTTCCTCACGGGGCCACTCGGCTGCGAGGTCACCGGCATGACGATGACGCCCGATCACCGCACGCTCTTCGCCAACATCCAGCATCCCGGGGAAGGGGTCCCCTCGACCTGGCCGTCGGGTGCGCCCGGTGCCCGGCCTCGCCCGGCCACCGTGGTGATCACCAAGGATGACGGAGGCGTGATCGGGACCTGACCGCCGGGACTGGAGCTGGGTGAGCCGTCGAAGCGAAGCGGCGACGGCGAGCTCGGGAGGTGAGGCGAGCGACCTCGCGCGCGAGCCGAGCCCGAGAGATACGGTGAGCCCGATGAGAGGGAGGCCGCCGACCCGCTCCGCCGAGCGCGAACTGCGCGAAGCCGGATACGACCTTGTCGTCGGAATCGACGAGGTGGGGCGAGGGGCATGGGCCGGTCCGCTCGTGATCGGGGCTGCAGTCGTGCCCGTCGACCGACGGGTCAACGGAGTTCGCGACTCGAAGATGCTCCCCGAGAAGGAGCGGGAGCGGATGTTCCGGCGTGTCGCCGACTGGTGCACCGCCTGGTCGGTCGGGTTCGTGAGCGAGGCCGAGTGCGACGAGATGGGCATGACCGCGGCGCAGCGAGAGGCGACGCGGCGTGCGCTCGATCGACTCGGGTTCACGCCCGACGCGGCGATCGTCGACGGCCGCTGGGACTTCGTCTCGCCCCATGTGCCGCACGTGTCGTGCCGGGTGAAAGCCGACGCGACCTCGCTCAGCGTCGCTGCCGCGAGCATGCTCGCCAAGGTCTGCCGTGATCGGGAGATGCGGCGCCTCGCCGAGCACTATCCGCCATGGTCGTTCGACACGAACAAGGGTTACCCGTGCGCCGTGCACCGCGCCGCGCTCGGTGCCTACGGCCCGTCGGCGATCCACCGGCGCACGTGGGTGTTCATGGACAACTACGTGCCGTGGACCGGCGTGCCGCGTGTGATCCGCGCCATGCCCGACGACCAGCCGACTCTCTTCGACGCCCTCGACGAGGAGCTAGCCGCGCTCGAACACGTCACGCAGATGGCGGCCGACGGGCCACGCTCCGTCTGACCAGTTGGCGATCACGGTGTGCGTGAACGACACCAGCCGGATCGTGCATGCTGCGGAACGAAACACCTGCGTCGTATCCCTCGAGCATCACCACGTCGCTCGTCTTGTGGATCCAGAACCCGAGCCCGTAGCGGAAGGCATGCTCGGGAGCGTCGCTGCGAGGACGAACCATCTCGGCCACCCGTTCCGGCGACACGATCCGGCCGCCGAAGAAGGCGTCCCACAGGGCGTGGACGTCGGCGACCGTGGTGTAGACGCCGCCGTCACCGTTGCCGCGAACCGGCAGGTGGAGCACGTTCGTGCGCAATCCCTCCGCAAACAGGTACCCCCGCGCAGCCCGCGCAGGCAACTCGTCGGAGCGCAGGTACGCCGTGTCGGCCATCCCCGCCGGGCGACACACACGCTCCTCGACAAGCTCGTGGAACGGCACTCCGCTGGCCCGCTCGGCGAGCAGCGCCAACACCACGTAGCCACCGTTGTTGTAGGCGAACCGCGACCCGGCGGGAAACGCGGTTGGGTGGCCGTCGAGCGCGCGAACGAAGTCCTCGGTGGTGGCGAGCTCGTGAACCGGTACCGGCATCACGTAGTCGATGATCTCGCCGAGCGCCTCCTCGTCGAGGAAGTCGCCGATACCCGATCGGTGGCCGAGGAGATGCTCGACCGTGACGTCGTCACCGATCAGCGGCAGGTCGTCGCCGAGGAGCGAGCGGGCCGTCGTGTCGATGGTGAGGACGCCGTCCTCGACCAGACTCATGACGGCGAGCGCCGTGAGTGCTTTGCTGCCGCTGGCGACGCCGAGCTGCGTGTCGGGCGAGTTGGCGATGGCGTGGCTGCGATCGCTCGCGCCGTACGCCCTCTCCAACACACACGAGCCGTCGACATCGACACGCACCACGCCCGAGAACGCGGTCTCGGCGGCGATCGCGTCCACCGAGGCGGCGAGGTCCTCACCCACGGCTGAGCCACTCACCCTTCGTGGATTGGATGAGCATCCGAGCTGAGTGCCGTCCGCAGTGCGGCGAGGAAGTCGTGGACCGCCATCGGGTCGGCGAGCCGGTGGCATGCCTGCGTCTCGCCCGGTCCCACGCGCACCGGGAAGTCGTGTTCGCCGAACGACGCGAAGACCTCTTCGTCGGTCACGTCGTCGCCGACGAAGAGCGCGCACGCTGCCTCGGTCTCCCGGCGCAGCGCCGCCATCGCCAGCGCTTTGCTCGCCGGGCGGACCAACGCCTCGTACACGTGGTGGCCGGTCTTGCCCGTGGCGCCGTCGACATGGGACACGGCGTGCTCGAACCAGGTGAGCGCCTCGAGCCCGCGGCCGGCGTCGGCGAGCCGCACATGCAATGCCGCCGAGACCGGCTTCTGCTCCACCCACGCACCCTCCCCGGCGCGGCGTGCCGCGTGGAGGGCCAACCCGAGCAGCTCTTCCATCCGGTTCAGTTCGACATCGTCGAGACTCACGGGCTCGCCACGTTGCTCCGAGCCGTGGCTGCCGATGGCGCGGATCGACGGCGGGAAGGCGAACCGTTCCTCGATGCTCGCCATGTTGCGCCCTGACACGACCGCGAGCGGGGTGTGCTCGGCGAGGTCGGAGATGATGTCGAGCACACCTGGTGTGAGCGTCGCGTCGTCGGCGTGGTCGACGATCGGCGCCAGGACGCCGTCGATGTCCAGACCCACCAGGAGTGGTCGTGGCGACCTGGCAACGGCGGCGGCCAGATCCTTCGCATCGTCGTACGTCTCGACGTCGCTCGCCGAACCCTCGGAAACGCGCTCGTTCATTCGCCGGCGCTTCCGCTCACCGGCTGGGTTGCGCCTTCTCCGTTGAGGTGGGCGGGACGTTTCGTGCCCTCGATCGTGGCGACGAGCTGACGGAGGAATCGCTCCGCCCACCCCTGCACGTCGCTGCGCCGGACGATCTCGCGGAGCTTCGACATCCGCTCCCGTCGCTCGTGGCGGTGCATCTCGACGGCGGTCATGATCGCTGCCCGCAATGCAGCCCGATCGTGGGGGTTCACCAGGACTGCCTCGGTGAGCTCGTCGGCGGCGCCGGTGAACTCGGACAGCACGAGCACCCCGTCGTTGTCGAGCCGGGTGGCGACGAACTCCTTGGCGACGAGGTTCATGCCGTCGCGGAACGGTGTCACGAGCATCACGTCGCCGGTGCGATACAGCGGCACGAGCTCCTCCAGCGGCAACGACCGGTACAGGTAGTGCACCGCCGGATAGCCGAGCCTGCTGTGCTCGCCGTTGATCTCGCCGACGAGGCGCTCGATCTCGTTGCGCTCGTCCTGGTAGTGCTCGACGGCCTCTCGCGTCGGGGTCGCCACCTGCACCATCACCACACGCTCTGGATCGAGCGATCCGTCGTCGAGCAGCGACTTGTACGCCTTCAGCCGGAGGCCGATGCCCTTCGTGTAATCGAGCCGGTCGACTCCGAGCAGGATCACCTCCGGCTCACCGAGCCGCGTGCGGTTGAGGGAGTACACCCGGCGGGTCGCACGCCCGGCGGCGAGCTCCTCGAACTCCTCGACGTCGATCGAGATCGGGAACGCACCGACGTGGCAGCGCTGGTCGTGGTGGATCACCACGTCCGCGTCGTTCATCTCCACGCGCGTGCCGACGATGCGACGGCTGGCCGTGATGAAGTTGCTGGCATTCGACGACCGCTGGAACCCGATCAGGTCGCACCCGAGCAGCCCGCGCAGGATCTGGTCGCGCCACGGCAACCGGTTGAAGAGCTCCGTCGGCGGGAAGGGGATGTGCAGGAAGAAGCCGATGGCGACGTCGTCGCGGCGATCGCGCAGCATCGACGGCACGAGCTGGAGGTGGTAGTCGTGCACCCAGACGATCGCCTGGGACGGCGCGATCTCGGCGATCTTGTCGGCAAAGCGCTCGTTGACCCGCACGTAGGCGTCCCAGTTGTCGGCCCGATAGGTCGACTCCCGCAACGCGTCGTGGTACAGCGGCCAGAGGGTGTCGTTGGAGAAGCCCTCGTAGTACCGCTCCACCTCGTCGTGCGAAATGGCGATCGGGTGGAGCTCGACGCCGTCGACATTGAACGGTTCCGGGGCGTCGTCGGCGTTGCCGGTCCAGCCGACCCACATCCCGCCGGAGTCGCGGAGCATCGGTACCAGGGCGCGCACGAGGCCACCGGGACTCGCCGTCCAGCCGTCGCCGTCACGCATCACCGGGAGCCGGTTGGCGGCCACGACGATCGGTCGCGTCGTGGCTGGCTCGGAGGACGCTTCCGCCGGGCCGAGATAGTCGTCGGTGTTGAACCCTGGGCCGTCGCGTGTCGGTGGGTCGCTCATCGCTCGAGTGCCTGCTCCAGGTCGGCCACCAGGTCGGCGGCCGATTCGATCCCGACCGAGAGCCGGATGAGGTTGTCGGGCACCTCGAGCGGTGAGCCAGCGGCGGACGCGTGCGTCATCACGCCAGGATGCTCGATCAGGCTCTCGACCGCCCCCAGCGACTCGGCGAGCGTGAACACGCTCGTCGCAGCGGCGATGCGCTTGGCGGCATCCGCCCCGTCGGTCACCAGGAAGCTCACCATGCCGCCATAGTCGCGCATCTGCTTGGCCGCTGCCGGATGGCCGGGGTGATCAGGGAGTTGCGGGTAGTAGACCCGATCGACGGCGGGGTGCCTGACGAGCAGATCGACGACCGCCCTGGCGTTGGCGCAATGCCTGTCCATTCGCACGGCCAGCGTCTTGATGCCGCGCAGCACGAGGTATGCGTCGAATGGGCTGGGCACAGCGCCTGCAGCATTTTGCAGGTACCGCACCCGCTCAGCGAGGGTGTCGTCAGACGTGACGGCCAGCCCACCGACGACGTCGGTGTGCCCGCCGAGGTACTTCGTCGCCGAGTGCACGACAATGTCGGCTCCGAGCGCCAATGGCTGTTGCAGGTAGGGCGTGGCGAACGTGTTGTCGACCACCACCAGGGCGTCGTGCTCGTGAGCGAGGCGCGGCGACTGCCTCGACGTCGATGCA
Organism: uncultured Acidimicrobiia bacterium; assembly: GCA_963830025.1. Lineage (GTDB taxonomy): Bacteria > Actinomycetota > Acidimicrobiia > Acidimicrobiales > Ilumatobacteraceae > CAWHLC01. The sequence goes on along the minus strand of CAWHLC010000009.1, from coordinate 346,047 downwards.
CGTGAGCAGCGGGTTCGTCGGCGTCTCCAGCCACACCATCGAGGCGCCCTCGGCGATCTCGCCGGCGAGGGCGTCGAGGTCGGTGAAGTCGACAGCGCTCCACGCGCCGCCGCGCTCGGGCGCCCAGACCTGGGAGATGAGGCGGTACGTGCCGCCGTACGCATCGTTGGCCAGCAGGATGCGTCCGCCGGGCGGTACGAGGCGCACGATCGCGTCCTCCGCGGCGAGGCCGCTGGCGAAGGCGAAGCCGTGCCGGCCGAGCTCGAGGGAGGCAATGCATTCCTCCAGCGCCGTGCGAGTGGGATTGCCGGAGCGGGCGTATTCGTAGCCGAGGTGCTCGCCGACGGCGGTCTGAGCGAACGTCGTCGACAGTGAGATCGGCGTGACGACGGCACCCGTCGTGGCATCGGGTGCCTGCCCGGCGTGAATCGCCCGGGTCTCGAACCCGTGACCCGACGCGTGTTCGCGCTCACCCATGGGCTGTTCCCGCCGGATGGATGTCGGCGGCACGGCCGAAGTAGCTGAGCATGTCGGTGCGGGTGAGGATGTTGACCGGTCGACCGCCCGACAGCACGAGCAGGGCCGGCGTGGTCTCGAGCATCGAGATGGCGCTCTCGATCTTCTGCCCGATGCCGATCGTCGGCAGCTTCGGACCCATCACCGCCTCGACAGCGGTGCCCATCACGCTCGGGTCGTGGGCGATCGCCTCCATCAAGTCCAGTTCGTCGACGGCGCCGGATACCTCCGCGGCGGCGAACGGAGGGGTGTTCTTGCAGACCGGCAGCTGGCTGATGCCGTTGGCGCGCATCAGGTCGATTGCCTGGCGCACCGTGTGGTCGGGGTTCACGTAGAGCAGCTCGTTGATGTCGCGGGCGACATCGAGTACTGCGCCGACACACTCGTCGCACTCGCGCAGGAACCCGAAGTTGGCCATCCAGCGGTCGTCGAACACGCGGGAGAGGTAACCACGGCCGGAGTCGGGATTGAGCACGACGACGATGTCGTCTGGTCCCGCCTGCTTGGCGACCTGCACCGCGGCGGCTACCGCCATGCCGCCGGAGCCACCGATGAGGATGCCCTCCGTACGGCTCACCTCGCGCGCGGTGAGGAAGCTCTCCTCGTCGCTGATGGCGATCACGTCGTCGTACAGCTCCGGCACCCAGGCAGCAGGAAAGAAGTCCTCGCCGACGCCCTCGACGAGGTATGGGCGGCCGGAGCCTCCGGAGAACACCGAGCCCTCCGGGTCGGCGGCGATGATCTGGATGTTCGGGTTCTGCGCCTTGAGGTAGCGCGCCGTGCCCGTGACCGATCCACATGTGCCGGCGCCGGCGACGAAGTGGGTGATCCGCCCCGCCGTCTGGCGCCACAGCTCGGGACCCGTGGTCTTCTCGTGCGACAGCGGGTTCGCTGGGTTCTCGTACTGGTTGGGACGAAACGCGTCGCGCTCGACGGTGAGCCGCTCGGCGACCTTGTAGTAGCTCTGCGGATCGTCGGGCTCGACGGCGACGGGGCACACGACGACCTCGGCGCCGTATGCCTCGAGCAGCTGGATCTTCTCCGGCGCGACCTTGTCGGTCATCACGAACACGCACTGGTACCCGCGCTGGGCGGCGACGATGGCGAGCCCCACGCCGGTGTTGCCGCTCGTCGGTTCGACGATCGTGCCCCCCGGCTTCAGCAGCCCGGCCTCCTCGGCAGCGACGATCATCTCCAGCGCAGGACGGTCCTTCGACGATCCGCCGGGGTTCGAGGTCTCCATCTTCATCGCCAGCACGCTGGGGATCTGCAGTGCTTCGCTCAGCCGCTTCAATCTCACGAGGGGGGTTTCCCCGATGAGGTCGATGACCGATTGTCGGATCTCGGTGCCCTCGAGTCGGGGGTCGGACTCAGTCGCTTCCCCGCCGGCAGGTTCGTTGACCGTCATGCCCGCGAGGGTACCCTTTCGGACCCGCACGATCAGCGGGCCCAGCCGGGCCCGAGAGACTCACTCCAGCAAGAGGCCGTAGAAGATGAACTCGGTGCGCCGGTTGAGCGCGAGCGACGCCGCGTCGTTGTTGATGCTGAGGAGATCGCCCTCGCCGACTGCGCGCGACGAGAGACGAGCTGGGTCGACACCTCTGGCGACGAGATAGCTCACGACCGCCTGCGCCCGTTGCTCCGACAGGGCGAAGTTGGTGACCGCATCGCCCCGCTGGTCGGCGTGGCCGACGACCAGCACCGTCACTCGCGGCAGCGCCTCCATCACGGAGGCGACCCGATCGAGCTCGAGTCCGTGGGCAGGAAGCACCTCGGCACTGCTCTCTGGGAACCGGGTTGAGGTGAGCTCGATAACCCGAGCACCGATGTTGGCTGGAACGGCGGGGTTGAGGCGCAGATTGTTGTCGACCTCGACGTCGGGGAACTTGCTGTTGGCGAGGGCGAGTGCGCCGATGCGCTCCTTCTGCGCCTTCGAAGCGACATTGCCGTTGATGACGATCGAGTCCCTGTCGAAGATCACGACCATGGGCTCGGGCGTGCCGTCGGGGAGGGTCGGCACCGGTCGACTCTCGGTCCGCGGGGGTGGCGATGTCGTCGACGTCGTCGACGACGACGACGAGGTCGTGGTGGTCGACCGCGGTTTCGCTGTCGGCTTGGGTTTCGGTGTCGCCGCAGCCGGGCGCGTCGCGTTCGTCGTCGTGGCTCGAGTCTCGCGGCGGCGACGTCGTGGCCGAATCGGGCACTGCCTGCGTCGTCGCCGTGGAGGGCACCGCGGAGTCGGTGACGTCTGGTTCCGCCACCTGATGTAGTGGCGATCTCCTCGGGTTCTGTGGTCAGCGGTGGCAAGAACGTTCCCAGCGAGGCGCGTTCGGGTGGGTCCCGCCCTGCGCATCGTCGGTGAGCATCGGCCGGACGGCGAACCACCCGATCGCTCCCAGAGCGAGTACTGCCGCGACTCCGAGAGCGATGCGCTTGACCGCACCACTTTCCTCACCACGCTGTTGATATCCGTACATGACGGCCGCCCCCGGTGCCTCGTACGCGTCCAGGCATCACGCCTGATGACCGCAAGCCCAATATTTCGGTCGATGCAGTGGCTGCCCCAAACCCTGCAATCCATACGTTAGACGATCGCGACGGTGTGTTGAGACATCGAGTCTCGGCGAGCAGCCGGAAAAGTCAGTCGAGCAGGAGACCGTAGAAGACGAACTCGGTCCGCCGGTTGAGCGCCAGCGCCGCCGCGTCGTCGTCGATGCTGAGCAGATCGGACTCGCCGACGGCGCGCGAGGACAGCCGGCTGGGCGTGATGCCCTTGCTGACGAGGTAGCTCACCACGGACTGGGCACGCTGTTCGGAGAGAGTGAAGTTCGTCGCCGCATCGCCACGCTGATCGGAGTGGCCGATGACGAGGACGGTCGTCTTGGGCAACGACTGCATCACGTTGACGACCCGATCGAGCTCGGCGGCGTGGGCGGGGAGGACTTCGGCACTTCCCGCTCGGGAAGCGAGTAGACGTGAGCTCGATCACCCTCGCCCCGATGCCGCGAGGGACACTGCGGTTGATGGTGAGCTTGTTGGTCACCTTGGCGTCGGGGAACTTGCTGTTGGCGATGGCGAGCTGCTCAGCGCGTGCTCGGTCTGCCTTGGAGGGCACGTTGCCCCGAAGCGTGATCGTGTCGAAATCGAAGATGGCGACGACCGGCTCGGGGCTGCCGTCGGGCAGCGTGGGATAGGTCCGTGGCTCCGGCTCGGTGGTGGTCGTCGTGGTTGGTCGTGGTCGCGTCGTGGTCGTCGTCGGCTCGGTCGTGGTGGTGGTTCGCCGCGGCGGACGTGTCGTCGTCGTGGTGCGTTCGGTGGTCGTCGTCGTTTTCGCCGCCGTCGACACGGTGGTCTCGGTGGTCGTCGCATCAGTGGTGGGCGACGCCTCGGTGGTGGCCGAGACGGAGGTGCTCGTCGTCGCATGGGCTGTCGTCGACGTGGCCGGCAGAGCACCCGTCAGTGGTCCGGACGGCTCCTGGAGTGCACTTTCGTCGATCGGGACGATGGTTTCCGGGTCCTCGTCGATCGCCGGGCGGACCACGAACCATCCCAGCGCTACGAGCGCGACCGCAGCAGCGAGCCCGAGCGCGACCCGGTTGACCGGCCGCTCCTCATTCTCGTGTTCCTCGTACCCGTACAAGTCGGTCGCCTCCGTGACCGGCTTCCCGCCGTGTGACACGCCCCATTCGCGTCTCGGCGTTTGACCCTCTCCCGTGTTGTCCGTTCGCCCGCGACGGGAGCCTACTGTGCGTAAGTTCCGGCTGTCACGCTGGGTGGATGTCCACGTGCCTGCGCATCGTGAGCTGGCGCGACGAGCGTGCTCCCGACGAGCACGACGAGGAACAGCACGACGTGCTGAGCGCCATCGTGGCGCCGCTGCCGTGCGATGGTGGTAGCTGACGAGCAGGCCGACGACGGCCGCCAGCTAGCCGAGGAGAACGGCGGTCGCCATCATCACCGGCACCCGTCGCGTGACCAGTGCCGCGGTCGCCGGTGGCGCGATGAGGAACGCCACGACGAGGAGGTTGCCCACGGTCTCGAACGAGGCGACGATCGCCATCGCCAGCATGACCAGGAGCACGCCGTGGACGAGCCGGGGCCGAAAGCCCCATCGTGCGTGCCAGTGTCTCGTCGAAGGTCGTGATGAGCAGCGCCCGGTACAGCACCGCGATCCCGACGATCGTCGCCGCGGCCACGACGATCTGCCGCCGCAGGTCGGCCCCGTCGATGGCGTTGATCGAACCGAACAGGAAGCTGTCGAGGTCGCCCGACTGTGAGGCCGACGGCGATGACATCACCACCACCGCCAAGGCGAGAAAGCCGACGAACAGCACGCCGATCGACGTGTCGTCGGGCAACGGCGAGAACTGTCTGATGGCATTGACGCCGAGGACCATCACGATCGGCTGCCGCCGCCGCACCCAGCGTGGTGCTGAACCCGGCGATGGTGGCGATGGCGATGCCGGGTAGGACGCCGTGGGCGAGTGCGTCGCCGAAGAAGCTGAGGCCGCGCAAGACCACCCACGTGCCGACGAGCGATGTCGTCAACACCGTGAGCAGCGCCGCCAGCAGCGCCTCGCCGCATGAACTCGTTGTCGCGGAACGGATCGAGCCACCACGAGCCGGGATCGGTGAGGAACTCCATCTCGCCGTCAGCCCGTTCGACCGCCGCCGAGGGCCTCGTGACGATCGCCGCCACGTTCGCGCGCATCATCACCACGTAGGTGCCGGCGGAGTCGTCCGCCGCCGACGGACTCGGTGTCGAGGGGGACGACATCGACACCCATCGTGCCGGCGACCGACTCCGCATCCGCCGCCGATGCCCGACGTCGACGAAGATCGCCGGCACACGGTGCGTCTTCGATCGTGCCGGCGAGCTCGGCCAGATCCGCCGCATTCGTCTCGCGCCATCGTCGAGGTGCTCGGGATCACCGTTCCGACGATCTCGAACCCGTACCGCTCGGCGAAGTAGCCGTAGGCATCGTGGTCGTCACGAGGATGCGCCGTTCCACCGGCAGGCGCGCCGTGAGGTCGGCGATGTCGGTGTCGAGTGCCTCCAGCTCCGTCGCGTACTCGTCGGCGCAGCGCGCGACTGCCTGCCCATCCACTCCGTCGACGGCGACGATCCGGCTCGCCATGGGGCTCGACCAGCGATGCGACCAGGTGCGGATCGAGCCAGATGTGGGGGTCGCCCTCGTCGTGATCGTGGCCGTCGCGCCGCAGCGTGGATGGTGATCCTCGTCGTGCCGCGACACGTCGTCATCTGGACGAGCTTCGCGTCGGTCGACCATCTCGAGGAGGTCGGCGAAGCGCGCCTCCAGGCCGAGGCCGTTGGCGACGACGAGCGCGGCGTCGTCCAGCTCTGGCGGTCCTGCAGTGACGCTTCGTAGCCGTGGGGGTCGGCTTGCGGCGGGATCAGCCCGGTCACCTCGACGCCCGCCGGCCCGCGGCACGTGACTGCGTCGAGCGACATCAGCCCACACGGACGTCGTCGCCACCATCGGACCGCCCCGTCAGCCCCGGTCCTCGCGTCGCCGTTGTCAGCTGCACGCGGTGAGCAACGCGCTGCAAGGGCCACGGTGGCGCCGCTCAACGAAAAGCGACTGAGAACCATTCCCGAAACGATATACTTTCGTCATCGCGCGCCAACTCCGATCCGGCGCGCACGACCCAGATGCCCCCGATCCGTGTCCACGACCTCGTCGTGCGCTACGGGTCGACATCGCCCTCGACCGGTCCTCGTTCGAACTGGTGTCGCCCAGCGTCACGGCCCTCATCGGGGCCAACGGCAGCGGCAAGACCACCCTGCTCCACGCCCTCGCCGCGCTGTCGATCCAGCTGCCGGCACGATCGACAATCCCCTGGCGGCGTCGCTCGGCGCTCGTCGCCCAGCAGCACCACCACCACCGCTGGATCCCGCTCACCGTCGACGAAGTGGTGCGCATGGGTCGCTACCGTCGCGCTCGGGCTCGTCGGCAGCCTCGGTCCGTCCGACCACGACGCGATCGACTCGGCGGTCGAGCGTGCCGACGTCGTCGAGCTCCGCGCCGGCCGTTCGGCCAGCTGTCGGGAGGCCAGCAGCAGCGGGTCCGCATCGCCCAGGCGCTCGCTGCCGAGCCGCGGCTGCTGCTCCTCGACGAACCGATCACCGGACTCGACCCGCCGACTCAAGAGCGCATCGCCGGCGTCCATCGTCGAGGAGCGGGCGGCCGGTACGACGGTGGTGTTCTCCACCCACCACCTCGACGAGGCGCGGGCCGCCGACCAGGTGCTGGTGCTCGATCGGGCGGTGCGAGCGTGCGGTGCCCCCGTAGGTCGCCTTGCGGCCCGATGTGCTGGCCAACGCGTTCCGAGGCAAGTTGCTCGTGCTCGGAGACCGGGCGAACGGCACGGCGACCACCGGCATGGTGCTCGTCGACGATCATGGTCACGACCAGTGACACGAGCACGGCATCGACGAGGTGGACGTCCGCATGACCGACGACCTGCACGCCGAAGTCGCCGCGCCGTCTCGACCGCGCTCGACCAGCGGTACACGCGGATCCGCCGGGCGATCGTCGAAGCACTACGCGGCGATGGGGCGCCGTACACGCTGCCGGAGTTGCTCGCCGTCGACCGATCGCTGTCGCAGAGCTCGACGTATCGCAACCTCGCCGTGCTCGAGGAGGCGGGGGCGGTTCGACGCGTCGTGCACGGCGCCGGCGATCATGCCCGCTACGAGCTCGCCGAGGAGCTCACCGAGCACCACCATCACTTGATCTGCACGCACTGCGGCGCCGTCTCCGATGTCACCTTCGACGCCGACCTCGAGTCCGAGCTCGATCAGGCGTTCCACGGCGCGGCAGCGGCCAACGGGTTCCGTCCCGAACACCACGCGATCGACATCTACGGCGCCTGCGCCCGATGCGTCTGACAGCATTCGGGACTGTCACACCCTGTCGGTAACGTCTCCGGAGATGACAAATCCGCGCTCGTTGTGGACGGTCGAACACGTCGCCGCGCTCGCTCCGAGCCCGGCGCAGTTCGTCGGCGGCCGACGAGCTGGGGGAGCCTGCGGCGGTGGCAGGGGTGCGGGTTCGCCGACGGTGCCGTATGGGGTCGGTATGTCGCCGGTCGGTCCGAGCCGTACGACGTGGCAGCCGACCTCGCCGTGGCGACCCACGAACGGCATCCCCCAGTTCCAGTGCACGTGCCCCAGTCGCAAACGGCCCGTGCAAGCACGCTCTCGGCCTCGTGCTGCTGTGGCTGCGCAATCTCGTGCCCGACGTCGCCGAGACGTTGATGCCCGGTGCCGTCGCGCGGATGGACCGATCGCGTGCGCGCCGCCAGCAGCGGGGCGCGAAGCCGGGCCGGAGAGCGATGTGACAGAGGCGGCCGAGTCCGCTCCTGGCGACCGCAACGACGAACCGTCTCCGCCCGCTGCGCCGATCCCGAGCTCCCGAACCAGCCGGTGACGCGCGACGATCGCCTCGCCCGCATGCACGCCGGGCTCATCGAGCTGAGCCGTTGGCTGGAGGACCGGATGCGTACCGGGTCTCGCCGATCCGGCGCTCGCCCAGCTACCGCACGTGGGACGAGCTCGCTGCCCGCCTCGTCGATGCCCAGGTCGGTTCGCTCGCCAACCGCGTCCGGCGGCTGGCGGGAATGGTCGGCGCCGCACCGGGATGGCACGAGGCGCTCCTCGCCGAGCTCGGGGTCCTCCACCTGCTTGCCCGTGCCGGTCGGCGGGTGCCCGATCTGCCCGCCGACCTCGGCGACGGTGTTGCCAGTGCCATCGGCTGGCAGGTACGCCATGCGAGCGTGCTCGCCGGTGTGCCCGACACCGACGTATGGCAGGTGCTCGGTCGTAGCGACCGTCGCGAGGATCGCATCGAGGTGCGCCGCATCTGGCTCCGCGGCCGCCAGTCGCAGCGGTGGGCGATGGTCCTCTCCTTCGCTGCCTACCAGCAGTCGCTCGACATCAGCCTCGCCGGTCGGAACCGCGGTCCACGCCGACCTGCACCGGTTCCCCGGCTCCGGCCTGCCGCGCCCTGCGTCGGTCGGCGAGACGACGCCGTGGCCACCGCCGCCGTCGCCCGAAGGGCTCTCCCTCCCTGACGCGGCGCTCGAGGTCGGACAGGCGATCCTCGCCGAGCCATGGACCGAGCACGTTGCCGTCACCGTGTTGCGCCGCTCTCGAATACGCCGGTCGCTGGCTGTTCACTGATGAGGCGGGAAGTCTCCCGTGCGCCGGCAACGACCGCGCATCGCCTCCGTGCTCGCCGCGACCCGTGGCGAGGCCAGCGCTCATCACCGTCGAGTGGACGCCGTCGGGTCTCGTGCCGCTCACCGTCCATCTCCACGACCGACACCTCGACGTCGGTCCGCGGGCCGATCCGTCGTTCGTCACCGCCGCCTGAACACGCCATGAGCAGTTGGAACACACTCGTCACGGCGGCACTCCTCGGTACCGACCGCCGCGATCCGCCGCCGCCCCCGCCGGGGCCGATCGCCGACGCGGTCGCCGATCTCGCCCTCGTCGTCGGAGACGACTCGGCCGACGTGCGTCTCCTCAACCAGGTCGCCGTCACCACCCTCGCTCGTCGGGCGGCATCACGCCCTGGGCCGCCGGTCGCTCGCCTCGTCCCGCCGCCATCCGATCCTCGGCATCCGTGCCCACCGGCAGCCGCGCGAGTCGTGGCGGCGGATCATCACCCAGTGGCCGGTGCTCGAGGACGAGTGGCTGGCGCTCGCCTGGCAGCACCGCGTGTCCCTGCCCGGTGACCTCGTCGTCGACCTGCTCGAACGGCATCGTCGCGATCCCAACTCGCACGGCCGTCGTCGCCGCTGTTGCCGGCGAGGTCGTGGCGTGGCTCAGCGATCACGTGCCTTCGATCGGCCGCTTCCAGGCGAGCGCCCTCGGCGTCGATCCCGCCGAGCTGGCACCGTTGCCGATCGGCGCCCGCGCTCGAGCCGCTGCTCGCCGCCGACGGAGCGACGTTCGCCGGCACGCTGGTCGCCGATCTCGTCATCGGGCAACCTCACGGCGATGCACCGGCCGTTCTCCTCAACCTGCTCGCTCGTTGCCGCACGATCGTGCTCGACGACGTCGATCGATGCCCTGCACGCCTTGGCCGAGACCGACGGTGTTGCGGCGAGCCTCGTCGAGCTCGCTCGTTGCCGGCGGCACATGCTCGTATCGTTCAGCGACTCCACCTGCCGGAGGTCCCGCTCTGTGACCGCACCCGCCGTTCTCCGACCGCACGCCGAGGTGCTGTACCGCACCGAGCTCGATGTACTCCGTCGGCTCGACGACCGGCGAGCGGCCGCCGCACTGGAAGCTCTCGCCATGGGCGACGGTCACCTACCTGCTCGGTGGAACGCTGTCCGACGGCACGGTCGTCACCCCGAAGTACCTCGGTCAGCGACGGCTCATCGAGATCGCCGTCGCCACGTTGGCCACCGACCGGGCGTTGTTCCTGCTCGGTGTGCCGGGCACGGCGAAGACATGGATGAGTGAGCACCTTGCCGCCGCCATCTGTGACGACTCGACGCTGCTGGTGCAGGGCACCGCCGGTACGCACCGAGGAGACGTTCCGCTACGGGTGGAACTACGCCCTGCCTCCTCACCGCAGGGCCGAGCCAGGCGGCGCTCGTTCGCCGGCCCCGTGTACCGGGCGATGGAGCGGGGCGCGATCGCCCGCATCGAGGAGCTCACCCGCATGCCGTCCGAGGTGCAGGACGCGCTCGTCACGATCCTGTCCGAGAAGTCGATGCCGATCCCCGAGCTCGACACGGCCATCGCCGCCGTGCAGGGGTTCAACGTCATCGCCACCGCCAACAACCGAGACCGCGGCATCAACGAGCTGTCGAGCGCGCTGCGCAGCCGATTCAACACGGTCGTCCTCCCGCTTCCGGCCGACGCCGAGACCGAGGTTCGTATCGTTCACCAACGTGTCGCCGAGCTCGGCGTCCCGCTCGCCCTGCCGCAAGTCGACGACGCCAGCGAGGAGATCCGCCGTGTCGTCACCGTGTTCCGCGAGCTGCGCTCCGGCGTCACCGAAGACGGCCGGCTCAGCGTCAAGATCCCGTCGGGCACGCTGTCCACCGCCGAGGCGATCTCGGTCGTGATGAACGGGCTCGCTCTCGCCGGTCACTTCGGCGACGGGCCGCTGCGGCCCGCCGACCTCGCCGCAGGCATCGTCGGCGCAGTGGTCCGCGACCCGTCCGCGACGTGTCGGTCTGGCGCGAGTACCTGGAGACGGTGGCTCCGCGACCGGCCGGGGTGGGAGGATTTCTACGAGGCGTGCCGACACGTGACGCCGTGAGCGGAGGATCCGCACGACGAAACGGCGATGCCGGACTGTCGCGGTCGCCGATCGAGCGGTTCGGCATCCGGCACCACGGTCCCGGTTCGGCCCGTTCGCTGAGGCGGGCACTCGACGATCTACCGGCCCGATGCCGTGCTCGTCGAGTTCCCCGCCGATGCGGAGCCGCTGATCCGCTGGGTCGCCGATGGCCTCGTCCCGCCGGTGGCGGTGCTCGGTACGCCGCCGACCAGCCCGCACGTGTCGGCCTTCCTGCCGCTCGCCGAGTTCAGTCCCGGAGTGGCAGGCGTTCGACGTGGGCGCTCCACCACGGCGGCCGGCTGTCGGCGATCGATCTGCCGCTCAAGCACGTGCTCGCAACCACGCCCGACACGCTGCCGTTCACCGAGCCGCCAGCCGCCGGTCGACCCGATCGCCGAGCTCGCGATCGCCGCCGGCGACCCCGAGCCCGAGCGCTGGTGGGAGGACGTCATCGAGCATCGGGGCGATGGCCGGCCGGCGTTCGACGCCGTCGCCGAGGCGATGTCCGTGCACTTCGCGTCGCACGAGCTCGAACCGCTTCCGGACGATCCGCTCGAGGCGCGCCGCGAGGCCCACATGCGTCAGCGGCGATTCGCGCCGCCGCAAGGAGGGTTCTCCAGCGCATCGCCGTGGTGTGCGGGGCGTGGCACGTGCCGGCACTCGACGTCGACGTCTACGCCGCGGCCGCCGATACCGCCATGCTGCGCGGATTGGCCCTGGTCAACGTGTCGCTGAGCTGGATCCCGTGGACCCATCAGCGGCTCGCCGCGGCCAGCGGCTACCGCGCGGGTGTCGACAGCCCCGGCTGGTATGCCCACGTGCACGCCCATCCGGGAGCCGACGGTGTTGCCCGCTTCCTCGTCACCGCAGCGCACGAGCTGCGTGCCGACGGCTTCGCCGCCTCGCCCGATCACCTCATCGCCGCCACCCGCCTCACCACCACGCTGGCGGCGATGCGCGGGCGTCCCCGGCCCGGGCTCGGCGAGGTGCTCGATGCCGTCCGAGGCGGTGTTCACCGACGGCCACCGTGGCACCGGCGCCGACCTCGTCCGCCGCCGGTTGGTCGTCGGCGATGCCATCGGGTACGTGCCCGCCCGGGCCCCGCAGGTGCCGCTCGCCGGCGACGTCGCCGCGCAACAGCGCCGTGCTCGACTCACCGCCGTCGGCGATGGCGAAGACCGTCGAGCTCGACCTGCGGCGTCCGAACGGCATCGCCCGGTCCCGCCTGCTGCACCGCCTCGCCGCGCTCGGCGTGCGCTGGGGAACCCTCGTCGAAGGGCGGGGCACATCCGGGCACGTTCCGCGAGACCTGGCGCATCGAGTGGCACCCGGAGGAGGCCGTTCGCCTGGTCGAGCTCGCCCACTACGGCACCACGCTCGCCGCCGCCGCCACGGCGCGCTGCGCCGAACGGGCGGCGGCCACGTCGGCGCTGCCGCGCGAGTTCGTCGCCGTGCTCGAGGTCGCCCTGCTCGCCGATCTTCCCGACGTCGTCGAGTCCGTGCCTCGCCGAGCTGTCGGCGAGAGCGGCCCGCGACCCCGATCTCGGCTCGCTGATCGACACGCTTGCGCCCGCTTGCCGGCACGCTCCGCTACGGCGACGTGCGCGGCACCGACTCGCCTCGCCTTGCGCGCCGTGTTCGACGGGCTGGTCACCCGCGTGCTCGCCGGGCTGTCGTTCGCTCCCGCCGATGACGACGCCGCGCACCTCATGGCGGATCGCATCAGCTCGATGCAGACCGCGCTGGCACTCTCGACCATCCGTCGCTCGCCGACGCTCGGTGGCCGCGCGTTGCTGGCACGGTCGCCGCCGAAGCCGGCGGCCATGGCCTCGTCTGCGGACGTGCCAGCCGGCTGCTCCACGACAGCGGGCATTGGGACGCCGACCGTCGTCGGTCGCCCGCCTGTCGCGGGCGCTTGTCCGCGGGCACGCCGGCCACGGACGGTGCGGCGTTCGTCGAGGGCTTCGTCGCTGGCAGCGGCACCGTGCTGGTCCACGACACCGACCTCCTCGTCCATCGTCGACTGTGGCTGTCGTCGCTGCCGGGCGACAAGTTCGACGATGTCGTCACCGCTGCTACGGCGCACGTTCGGCGGGTTCGAGCCCGGCCGAACGTCGTCAGCTCGGCTGGTGGCTGTCGGATCCGGTCGCCGTCGGCCGCAGTCGCCGACGACGACGAGGTTCGACCCGGACCGGCTCGCCTGCGGCGGCCGCCGTCGCCGGGATGATGCTCGGCCTCGGCCGGGAGGGCCGCCGTGATGGCGAGCAGGTCTCCGGGCGCGAGCGGCTGCGGCGCTGGCGGCTCGTCCTCGGCGGTGGCGACGGCGACGGCATGGCATCGAGTTGCACGGCGACGACGTCGGGATCGACGGCGCCCTCGGCGCCCTGTACGACTGCTCGCCCCGTCCGCAGCCGGGAAGCCGCAGCCCGTGCCGGGACGGGCGGGCTCGGCCGTTCGCGCCCGGGCGTCGCCCGCTGGCTCGGCGACATCCGTCGCTATTTCCCCACGCCCGTCGTGCAGGTGCTGCAGCGCGACGCCATCGAACGGCTCGATCTGCGCCGGCTCCTGCTCGAACCCGAGATGCTGGCTGCCGTCGAGCCCGACATCTCGCTCGTCACCACGCTCGTCGAGCTCAACCATCTGTTGCCCGACGAGTCTCGCGAGCACGGCTCGTCAGGTCGAGTCGACGAGTCCTCGACGAACTGCGCGAGCGCCTCGAGGAACGAACCCGTGCCGCGGTCGCCGGAGCGCTTGGCGCGGGCCCAACGGTCCCGCCGGCCACGCCCCGGCGACATCGACTGGCGACGCACGATCCACGCCAATCTCCGCCACTGGCTCCCCGCACACCGCACCGTCGTGCCCGGAGCGGCTGATCGGGTACGGGCCGCCGCTCACGGAGTCTCCAAGCGCGACGTGATCGTCGCCGTCGACCAGAGCGCATCGATGGCCGACAGCGTGGTCTACGCGTCGCTGCTCGGTTCCGTGCTCGCCGGAATCCCGGCGCTACGTACCCACCTCGTCGCGTTCGACACGGCGGTCGTCGACCTCACCGATTCGCTCGGCGACCCCGTCGACGTGCTGTTCGGGGTGCAGCTCGGCGGAGGCACCGATATCGGTGGCTGCCCTGACGTACTGCAGCCAGCTGTCACCCGTCCACGCGACACGCGTGTTGATCCTGTCAGCGACCTCTTCGAGGGTGGCCAACCCGACCGGCTGCATGCGTTCGTCGCCGACCTCGTCGGTTCGGGCGTGACGATCGTGGTGCTGCTGAGCCTCTCCGACGAAGGGCACACCCACCTACGACCGCTCCCACGCCGCCGCCCTCGATGCGCTCGGTGCGGCGGTGTTCGCCTGCACGCCGGAGCTGATCCCGGAGATGCTTGCGGCGGCCCTCGAAGGCCGCGACGTCGCCGAGTGGGCGCGCCACGCGGTGTGACGCGTATCACCTGCTGGGGGCGCCAATTCTGGTGCGAATACGGAGACCTACCGATGTGGGTAGGTGCCTTAGATCGCCACAGTGATGGCATGAACACGAACTTCCTCCTCGACGTGGCCCGGCAGCGCCATCGCGAGCTGGTCGGTGAGGCCGAGCGCCGCCGCTTGGTCCGTCGCCGCCGCAGCATCCGCTGACCAGCCCAGATCCCGGCCCGTCCGCCGCACCAAACACACCTGACCTCGTGCAAAGCGACTCCGGTACCGTACGGCTCGTGACCCTCCGCCACGACAGATCCTCCCCGGTACTGTCGGCGCGGGCGGGCGTGAGCCCGGTGATGGTGGGGCGGTCCGGGCCGCTGGCGCGTCTCGTCGGCCTCGTCGAAGCTGCCGAAGTCGCGTCGGGAGACGACTCCGCCGTTGCACTCGTGACCGGTGAAGCCGGGGTGGGGAAGACACGCCTGATCGAGGAGTTCCTGCGCACCCTTGCCAACGACGAGGAGCTCGCCGCTGAGGTGGTCGTGGTTCGCGCCGAACCAGGGTCGGTCAACCGACCCTACGACTCGTTCGCCCAGCTGCTACGGAGCGGGCTGGTCGCCCGCCGTCGACGACGACCAGCAGACCACCGCCGTCGACGAGTGGTTGATCGACTCGTTCGTGAAGCGACTCGCCGGTGTGCCGCTCGTCCTCGTGGTGGAGGACGTCCACTGGATCGACGACGCCAGCGCAGCAGTGATCGACACGCTCGCCCGGCAACCGTGGCCCTCGTTCGTGCTCGTCATCACATCTCGCACGGGAGCCCTGCGTCGCGGCGCACCCGGTGGCGAGCTCGTCCGGCGGCTCGAGCAGACCCACGCCGTCGAACAGGTGCGGCTCGAGCGACTCGACCGCGACGAGGTGGCCAACCTGGTCGCCGCGATCACCGGGGAACAGCCGTCATCGGCCCTGGTCGAGGCCGTTGCCCGGCGGAGCGAGGGCGTGCCCTTCGTGGTGGAGGAGCTGGTGCGCGCGGCGGCGCTCGATCGGGGGTCGGTGGCGGAGCCGGCAGCGGTGATCTCGTCGGTGGAGCTGCCCTGGTCGCTCAACGATGCCGTCCACCAGCAGCTCGGTGGACTCGAGGACGACGAGCGCCGCGTGGTGGATGCCCTCGCCGTGTACGACGACCCCGCTTCGTTCGACACACTGCTCATCGTCACCGAGCTCGATGAGGCGGCGTTGCTCGGTGCGCTGCGCAACCTGGTCGGCCGCGGCGCAGTGATCGAGGTGAGCGACGATCGGTTCTGGTTCGCCCACGCCCTGATGGCCGACACGATCGCCCAGCAGCTGCTCGGCCGCGAACGGCGGCGTCTCCACGAGCGCTGCTTCGACGCTCTTACCGTGGGTACGACCGAGGCGTCCACCGACGACGCGGCACGCGCCCGCCATGCCATCGGTGCCGGCCGCTACGACGAGGTGGCGGGGATCGCCCGCACGGGTGCACGACGGGCGCTGAAGGCGGGTGCGTCGTTCGTCGCCCTACGCCTCGCCGCCGACGGCTTGGAGGAGGAGCCCGACGACCCGGGCCTGCTGGCGATCGCCACCGATGCCGCGTGGCGGCTGGGGTTCCACTCGGAGGCCTCTGTCACGGCCGAGCGATGGGTGCAAGTGGCCGGCGGCGAGGACCTCGTCGATGCGCTGCGGCTCCACTCCCGGTTGCGCTACGAGCTCGGCGATGCGATCGGCGGGGACGACGCGCTCGGTCGCCTCCGCATACTGGCCGGCGACGAGTCACAGCCGGCGAAGGTGCGGGGTGCTGCCGCGGCGTCGACGGCACAACTGTGCATGCTCACCGCCCGCTCTGCGGAGGCGGTGTCGTGGGCCGACATCGCCATCGACGTGGCCGCTCGCATCGGCGATGACGCCCTTGCTGCTCGGGCAAGCGTCGAGCGGGCGACGGCCCGCAGCGACATGGTGTCGCGCCGCGACGCAGAACCGGAGCTGCGCGCCGCGGTCGAGCTGGCACGTCGGGCGAACGACGCAGTCGCCACGGCGCGCGGTCTCAACAACTTGCTCGCCATCGTCGCGCCGCACACCGCCGAGGGCGCCTACCTCCGAGCCGAGTTGCCTACCGTCGCCGGTCGGGCGGGATTCAATGCGCTCGGACACAAGCGCTCGATGTGGGACCTCAAGGCGTCGATCGGTGCGGGCGATCTGCCCGCCGCCCGTCGACTCCTGCTCGAATCGACGCCGACATCGGTCAGCGGGCACTGCCGCTGGATGGACAACGAGCGGGCATGGATGGCGATCGAGGAAGGGCGTTACGACGACGCCGAGCGATTGATCATCCAGGCCGCCAACCACGACGCCGACCTTCTGGGCACGTCCCACGAGGATCTCATCGAGTGGTGGTTACGGCTCCTGTTGCACGCGTTCCGCGGCGACCATGCTCACGGTGTGGCCGCCTTCCGCACACTCATCGGGCTACCACCACCGGGTGATGATGCCCACGCCTTCAACGAGACGATCGTCGCCGCCGAGTCGGCACTCGCCGTAGGCGTGGCGCCGTCGGAACTGCGAGAGAGCATGCTCGATCGCTGGCTGGTGGATCATCCGTCGACCGAGGAGCTGCGTGCCCACATCGAGGGCCTGATCGCCGTGGCGGACGACGATCCGGACGCCGCCATCGCCGCGCTCGAGCCGCGCTGCGGCAACGAGGAACTGCAGGCAACGACGCGTTCGGCGTTGCGGATGGCCCTCACGAGGGCGTACATCGGCGCCGGAGATCGGAGGTCGGCGCTCGATACGGTCGACCACCTGATCGGCGTCGATCTGGCCAAGTGGCCCGGGGTGCGGCGTGATCGCGCCGAGACCCTGCGCCACCGCATCGAACGGTCGCGACCGGAAGGTCCGACGGCGACCCTGCTCACCCAGCGCGAGCAGGAGGTGGCAGTGCTCCTCGTCGACGGGTTGACGAACGGCCAAGTTGCAGAGCGGCTGTACATCTCACCCAAGACCGCCGCCGTGCACGTTTCGAACATCCTCGCCAAGCTCGGACTCTCGAGCCGGGCCGAGATCGCGGCGTGGACGGTACGCAATTCGTTGGATGCATCGGGTGCCCCCAGATCCGCCTGACCAGGACAAATAGGTCGGTCTGCCGATGTGGGCGCCTGCCTTAGGCGGTCACAGTAGGGATATGCATCCGAACCATGTCATCGCCCTCGCCCATCAGCGCCACTCCGATCTGCTCGCCGAAGCCGACCGCCGTCGGTTCATCCGTTCCAACCGTCGTCAGCATCGCTCTCTCCGCGACCTGACACTCGACGCCCGCCGGCGGCGGGCCGGGACGTCCACCTCCGTGTGGGGGACTTCACCACCGTTCCACGATCTCGCCACCTGATCTCCGCCCGCCCCGCAAGGTCCGTTCGTGCAGGCCAACGTGCTCGGCAGCCACCGGAGGCAGTAGCTTCGTGGCCCTATGGGTCAGCTGGTCGCCGTCACCGAGAAGCGGAGCCCGAACCCGGGGCTCGTGCGGTTCGAGACGAATCGCTCGCTGACCGGCATGGGTCACGAGCGGTACGCGTCGGCGGACGAAGCGTATTCGGCCACGCCGTCGGCGGAGATCGCCCGGCGCCTGTTCGCCACGGGCAAGGTCGCCGCTGTTCACGTCTACGCCAACATCGTGACCGTTGACCTCGGCGAGGGTCAGACCAGCGACGGTCTCGCCGAGACGATCCGTGAGATGTACCGGTACTGGATGCCGGGCATGCAGCCGCCGAGCTTCGACGACATGACCGAAGAAGACGAGGGCGGGGGCGACGCCGGTGGGGGAGAAGCGGCAGGTGACGGCGGAGGGGTCGACCCGGCGCTCGCCGAGGCGGCGAAGCTCGTGCCGATGCATCTCCTCGAACGCTCGCGGGCGGCGCGTGAGCGCTGGAAGGGCACAGCGAGCTGACCTCAGTTCGTCGGGTGCCCGGCTCGTCGCCGGCGGAACTCAACCGAGGCAGGCTGTCTTGCGCGAGAAGTCAGGTCGACAACACGAACACAAGTTCGGTAGCGTCCGAGTATGACATCGCCTCGCGCCGCTGCCGCTCAGCGGCGCCGATGTCTCGGCACTGTCGGCAGCGACGCTCGCCAGCGAACGCACCGTCCCCGTCGACGCGGTGTTCGCTGCTCTGTTCGGCCACACCGGCCCTGGTGTGGAGGCTGGTCTCGTCCGCGGTCAGGTCATCGCCTGCACCGGGCAGGCGGCGGCCACGATCGCCCTGGGACTGGCCGCGGAAGCAGTCCGCAAGGGCGCCTGGCTGGTCGTGGTCGATGTGCCCTGGCTGGGGGTCGAGGCAGCGGCCGAGCTCGGGGTGCCACTCGAACGACTCGTCGGCGTCGATACCAGTGTGAGCGGATCACCCACGGCCTGGGTCGAGGCGATGGGTGCCGCCGCCGACGGGTTCGATCTGATCATCACGTCCGTCCCGCGGGTCGAGCGCGGCGTCGGCACGCCGCGTCCAGCAACGGGTGAAGGCTCGCGGCGCGGTCCTGCTCACGCTGTCGCCAGGCGCGACTGTCGCGTCTCCCGACCGGCGTCTGCCGTCAGGCGCGACTGTCGCGCCCAACGGCAATGCAGCTTCGTCGCACCTCCTGGTGCCCGACCTCGAGATCGATGCCGTCGACGTCGAGTGGACCGGTCTCGGTGCGGGTCACGGGCACCTCTCCGGGCGTCGCGTGCGCGCCATCGCCATCGGGCGCCGCTGGCCCCGGCCGCGTAGTGCTGCATTGTGGCTGCCTGGCCCATCGGGTCGTGTCGAGCGCGCCGACGACACGGCCGACGTGATCCCTTGGCGGTCGTCTCCCGACGACCCGTCCGCGGAGGATCAACCAGCATGAGGGGACAGCCGGGATGAGGCGGGTCCTCACGGTGTGGTGCCCCGACTGGCCGGTGGTCGCCTCCGGCCGGCACCGCGAGCCGGCGGCGGTGCTGCACGCCAACCGCGTCATCGCCCGGTCCGTCGCCGCAGCCGAGGAGGGTGTCGAGATCGGGCAACGACGTCGCATCGCCCAGCGGCGTTGTCCCGACATGGTGTTGCTCGATCACGATCCCGATCGTGATGCGCTGGCGTTCGAACCGGTGGTGCGCACCGTCGGCGAGTTCACGCCACGGGTCGATGTCGTCGCTCCGGGGCTCCTCTGCCTCGATGCTCGTGGGCCATCGCGCTACTTCGGCGGCGACACCACCTTGATGCATCGCCTCGGTGAGTCACTGCAGGCAGCGGTGCCGGGCATCGTCGCCGGGTTGGGGTGTGCCGACGGTCGCTTCGCCTCGGCGGTAGCGGCTCGCCGTGCGGCTGACCTCGGCCGCCCACTGGTGGTACCACCGGGCGGGTCGGCTGCGTTCCTCGCCCCGCTGTCAACCCGGTGGCTCGACATGGTTCATCAGCAGGATCGAGCGCCCGACGACACGCGCGACATGGCGGGGTTCGTCGATCTGGTGGCGCGCCTCGGCGTCACTCGTCTCGGTGCCTTGGCGGCGATGGACCGGCGTGACTTGCTCGCCCGCTTCGGCGAAGTGGGGGTGTGGGCACATCGTCTGGCCGGGGGTGACGACGACCGGCCGCCCAACGCCACCGATCCGCCCCCCGACTGGCAGGTCGAGCATCTCTACGACGAACCCGTCGACCAGATGCCCACGGTGGTGTTCACCGCCAAGACGCTCGCCGACCGGCTGGCTGCCACACTCGCTGCAAACGGTGCCACGTGCACCCGTCTCGTGGTGGTGGCCGAGACCGACCACGGCGAACGCACCGAGCGAGCCTGGTATCGCCCTACCGGCCTCTCCGCACCGGCGATGGTCGAGCGGGTTCGTTGGCAGCTCGACGGGTGGGCCGAGCAGCCCGGCGCGATCAGCGCCGGCATCGTGCTCGTGCGCCTGATCCCCCACGAGATCCGCAGCGACAACGGCGAGCAGTACGGGCTCTGGGGAGGCAGATCGGAGGCCGACGATCGCGCGCTACGTGCCGTCACCAGGCTCGTCGGCCTCGTCGGCGACACCGGGGTGCTGGTGCCGGCGTGGAACGGAGGGCGACTCCCTGCCGAGCGCTACCGGTGGGTGCCGGCAGCCACTGCCGACCTCACCGAGCCCGCCGAACGGTTGGCTGCTGGTGACGTGCCGTGGCCGGGCTCGCTGCCCTGTCCATCGCCCACCGTGGTGCCAGCCGAGCCGCAACCGGTCGACGTCACCGATGAGATCGAACGACCGATCGTGGTCGACGGGCGGGGCTCGGTGAGCGCCGCCCCACACCGGCTGGGCCGGCACCACATCACCGCCTGGGGAGGCCCCTGGCCGGTCGATCAACGCTGGTGGAGCGGCGACCGCCACCGCCGCCTCGCCCGCTTCCAGGTGGTGCTCGACGACGGCCGGGCCCACCTCCTGGTGGTCGAGCAGCAACGCTGGTGGCTCGTCGCCACCTACAGCTGATCGTCTGCAACCGGCCTCGCGGTGTCGCACCCTGTCCGTACTGTTGACCCATGGTCGAACGTCCGCCTCGGCGGGGCAGCCTCCTGATCCGGCTGGAGCTCGGGCTCGCCGCGTTCGCCCCGGCGCTCGGCCTGCTCGCGTTCCGCGCGTGGGGGAGCGATCTCGCCTGGCTGTTCCTCGTCCCGGCGGCCTTCGGCGTCGTGGTGCTGCTGTTCGGCGCCGTCGTCGTCGCCAAGGGCAACCCCGAGCGGTTCGTGTTCGGCGACATCGAGGACGCGAGCGACGAGATCCTCGGTCACATCGGTGCCTACCTGCTGCCCGTTCTGGTCAACACGTCCGCGTCAACCGAAGAGATCGTCATCAGCGCCATCGTCGTCGGGCTGATCATCCACATCCACGTCGCCACCGGTCGCGTGCACGTCAACCCGTTGCTGTACCTGTTCGGGCTGCGGGTCTATGGGGCGACGGCTCACGACACGGCGTACTACCTCGTCGCCCGTTCCGACGTCAGCGAGTGGACGGGCGGTCAGCCGTGTGTCCAGATCGGCGCCAACGTGCTCGTCGAGCGGCATCCACATCAGTCCCAGGAGTAGTCATGGTCACCCCCAACCACATCACCGACCAGATCCGGCAGCGCATCGCCCAAGCCGTCAGCCTCGGCGTCGCCCGCATCGCCACCAGTGGCGAGGTGAGCGGCACGAAGCTCAACCTCAGCGCCGAGGCGGCCGACGGCTTCCGCGAACACTGCCGCAGCGCGCTCGACACCATCGAGGCGAGCAACGCAGTGCACTACGCCACGGGTGCCGAGCTCGCCGACGCCGAGTTCTTCCTCATCGACGATCCCGACACGATCGACGAACTGGCGGGTATCGGCGACCTGCGCAACTCGATCGAGACGATGCCCACCATCAAGCCGGCCGAGCTCGATCTCACGATCCAGCTCTATGTGGTCGCGGCCGGCGGTGACACGCAGCGGGTGCTGTTCGTGCGCCGCGCCAACCCCCAGGTGTCGTTCAGCGCCGGCCGCTTCCTCGCCATCGGGCGCGAGCGCCTGGCTCGTATCGACGAGCCGACGTTCAGCTTCTCCTCCAGGTTCGACTTCGTGATGGGCGACGGCTGGGTGGTCGTGCTCGATCAGCATTCGTTCGAGATGCTGTTCCGCCAGGTCGGTCTCGTCGAGAAGAACATCGAGCGCTGGATCGGTGGCATCACGAAATACCTGCCGATGGGCGACGACGACGTGGAGCGGCTGCGCGAGGTGGCCGTGAAGGATTCCCGCACGTGGCGCCGGCTGCGTGAGATCGAGCAGCGCGGCCACCTCGCCGATGTCGATCTCGGCCAGGTGCGCACGTACGCGGCGGCGGTCGGGCTCGATCCCGACACCGTGGTGGTCGACGACCGGCTCACGTTCGACCCGGCACAACGGTTCTCGTTCCTCCACCTGCTCAACGAAGACCTGTACAAGGGCGAGCTCACGAACGAGCTGTTCGAGTCGCACCGGAAGACGTCAGCGGGCGGAAGTTGACGCCGTCCACTCGGGTGAGCCGGTGGAACCTGGCGCCTAGAGTCGTCGGGCGATGACGCCCGACGAACTGCTCAGCTACTGCCTGTCGAAGCCCGGCGCGTGGGAAGACGAGCCGTGGGAGGGCGACACCGTCGCCAAGGTCCACGACAAGATCTTCGCCTTCGTCGGTGACGGGTCGTCCGTGACAGTCAAGTGCGGCGCCAACCGCGACGAGGCCGACGAGTGGCTCATGCGCTACCCGGATGATGCGACGGCGTCGGCCTACATCGGGAGATCCGGTTGGAACACGTTGAAGGTCGGAGGCGGCATCCCCGATGACGAGCTGTGGGAAGCGATCGACGACTCGTACGACACGGTCGTCTCGAAGCTGCCCAAGAAGCACCGCCCGCCGCAGGAGTGACGGCTCCGCGGGGCGACGGCGCCCCGCTCGGTGATCACCATGCCGCATGCCGATGCGCTGCTCCGTACACTCGGAGTCGTGGACACGCCCGCTCTCGTCCGGCAACTGTGCGCCGAACTGGCCGCCCGTGAGCCGGTCGATGACCGTGAGCGGCGGAGCATCGAGCGCTTCGTTGCAGAGGTCGACAGGTTGGACGATCCGTTCCACGAGGCTGGCGGGCCGGTGCATGTCACCGGGTCCACGATCATCATTGGTGCCGCGGCGTGATCCTTCACAAGCACCTCGCGTTGGGGCTCTGGATCCAGCCCGGCGGTCACATCGACCAGGGCGAGACACCGTGGGAAGCGGCCGTGCGGGAGACGATCGAGGAGACCGGCCTGCCCGTGCGCCTCCCCACGTACGAGGGCGTGATGCCGCCGATCGCCCACGTCGACGTTCATCCCGGTCCCCGCGGTCACACCCACCTCGATCTTCGCTACGTCGTCGAGTGTGACGACGTAGATCCGGATCCCCCGCCGGGGGAGAGTCCGGACGTCCACTGGTTCGACTGGGACGACGCCATCGAGCGCGCCGACGAGGGGCTCCGCGGCGCACTCATCGCCATGCGCCCCGACGGCTGAAGGACTCATACCGTCCGAAGATCGGTGATCGGAGTGTGTCTATCGTGGATGGGAACCGGGGAGCCCTGCCTGAGGGACGGAGATCATGAGCAGATTCGAGAACCGGCCGAGCACCGCACTCCTCGTCGTCGACGTGCAAAACGGTGTCCTCGAGGGAACTCACGAACGCGACGCGGTCGTGGCCAATGTCGGCCGCCTCGTCGACAAAGCGCGGCAGAAAGAGATCCCCGTCGTCTGGGTCCAGCACTCCGACGAGCAACTCGTGAGAGAGAGCGACGATTGGCGGATCGTCCCCGAGCTGAGCCCCGGCGACGCAGAACCGCTCGTCGAGAAGAACTACGCCGATTCGTTCGAGGAGACCACCCTCGAGACCGTGCTGTCGGGCCTCGGTGTCGGGCGACTCGTCGTCGCCGGCGCGCAGACCGATGAGTGCATCCGCTCGACGATCCACGGCGCGATCGTCAGGGGATACGACGCGACCCTTGTGAGCGACGCCCACACGACGGAGGATCAGACCGAATGGGGTGCCCCGCCGCCGGACAAGGTCATCGCCCACACGAACCTGTACTGGAGCTACCACACGGCGCCGGGCCGCACGGCAGGAACGGTCGAGACCAAGGACGTCGACTTCGACAGCACGTCATGAAGGCTGCCTGATTGCCGAGAACCGCCAGCTGGACCTCGACGGTGGTTACAGTGCGCCGATGCGTCACAGTCTCGCGTTGGTCCTGCTCTCGGCATTGCTTCTGGGGGCCTGCTCCGGCGACGACGACGAAACCACAGATGGAACAGAGGCGGCGAGCGGAACGACCGGGGCTTCGAGCGACGCCGGCGACGACGGCGACGACAGCGGTGGCGACGCCACGGAGTGCGCGACAGCCGAGGCGGATGCGAGCCGGACGGTGACGGTGAAAGTCGACGATGTCGTCGATGGTTTCGGTTCGCTGGGATCACAGACACCGTCGGGGCTCACTCCCGGGTCGGTGCGCCTCGCCGTTGAGGCCGACGAGGAGAACGAAGAGCCCGTCGACGTCACGCTCAGCCTCGGCGGCGAGACGGTCGCCGAGGTGAACGGCGTCGAAGCAGGGGCGACGTGCGGCATCGACGTCGATCTCGAAGCGGGTGACTACGTGGTCACGTCGAACCGCAACGAGGACCAGGACGCCGAGTTCTCCGTCGTCGCCGGCTGAGCGACAGCGATCGCTGGAACGAGTCTGATCGCAGCCGTTTCGCGGCTACGCCGCGGTGCGCAACGCGTCGCCCCAATGGACCCGTGCGCCACGGCGCAGCACGAGGGCGTTGTAGATCCGGCCCGTGAGCTTGGCGACGGCGACGATCGTCGCCAGCAGCAGGGCGAGGGCGAGCACGATGTCGTACCACGGTGCGTTGCCGGCGGCGATCCGCATCGGCATGAGCAGGGGAGTGAACGGCGGGATGAAGGAGGCGATCCGAGCCGCGGGACTGTCGGACGCCCCGACGAGGACGAACACGGCCAAGTATCCGGTGGTGAGCACGAGGCTGACCGGTGTGGCCGCGGCCGTGGCATCCTCCTGGCGACTGACGAGGGATCCGGCGAGGGCGTACAGGAACGCGTACAGGGTGAAGCCGGTGAGGAACCAGACCGCGATCCACGGCAGTGACGCCCATACCCCGCTGGGGATGTCGGTGCCGGAGATCGCCAGCGCGACTGCACCGGCGGCGAGCACGATCACGAGCTGCAGGACGGCGATCGCCGCGATCCCGAGCACCTTGCCGGTGAGTAGTTGCGTCGCCCGAACTCTGGCGAGGAGCACTTCGATGACTGCCGTCGACTTCTCCTCGACGACACCCATCAGGATCATGTTGCCGAACATCTGGATGGAGATGAACAGCAGGATGCCGGCGAGCGTGCCGACGAGAATGCTCACGCCGCTCGGCCCGTCGCCGTCGACCTCGACGACGTCGATGCTGAGTGGTGCAGGCGAGAGGGCTTCGTCGATGCTGCGCCGAATCGAGCCCGGCATCATCGAGCGACTCCCGCACGCGGCTCGTCGCCCACGCTTGTTGCACGGCCGAACCGACCGTGGTGTCCTCCTCGTCGGCGAACACCAATCGATCGGCGCTGCCGTCGACGATCACGTCGGCGTCGTCGTCGGCGAGAAGTTGACGGGCCGCTCCCTCGTCGGCGACCTCGTCCACCTCGAAGGAGAGCTCGAAGACCGTGCCGGATTCGTAGAGAGCCGCGTCGAAACCCGACGGCGCGTCGCCGACGACGCCAACGGTGACGGAGCGGATGTCGTCGTCGTTGTTGGCGACTCGGCTGATGATCGCGATGGCGAAGACCGCCAGCACGATTACCGCGGTGGAGACGTAGAACGCCTTGCCCCGCAGCCGTTGACGGATCTCCCGTTCGGCGACGAGGCGGATGGTGTCGGTGGCTTTCATCGGACGGGATCTTCTTCGGCGGTTTCGATGCGTTCGCGGCCGACCGTGTCGAGGAAGACCTCGGAGAGGTCGGGCGGGGCGAAGCTGAACGAGTGGACGACGCCGTGGGCGCTGGCGTCGGCGAGCAACGCCGCAGGCTCGACCGTCGGTGCCGTCTTGACTCGCACGCGCCGTCCGTTGCGCTCGATCACCTCGACCTGTCCACCGTTGGGTGTCCATTCGGCAGGCTCGGTGAAATCGACGACCGCGTAGCGATGATCGGCATCGGCGCGGATCTCGTCGACGGGTCCACGGAGCACCACCCGTCCGGCGTCGACGATGACGACCGATGAGCAGACGTCGGCAACGAGATCGAGCTGATGGCTGCTGAAGAGGAGCGCTGCTCCGGCCGCAACTTGCTCGCGGAGGATCTCGCTCAACGTGTCGACGGCCACCGGGTCGAGGCCGGAGAACGGCTCGTCGAGGACGAGGAGCTCCGGTTCGGTGAGCAGTGCGAGAGCCAGCTGGACACGCTGTTGGTTGCCGCTGGAGAGGTCCTGCACGTCACTCTCACTGCGCTCGCGCAGACCGAGTCGCTCGAGCCAGGTGTCGGCGGCGCGCTCGGCAGCGACGGACGGCATGCCCGACAGCCGTCCGAAGTAGACGAGGTGCTCCCTGACCCGCATCCGCTGGTACATCCCCCGCTCGGCGGGCATGTATCCGAAGCGCTGGCGGGTGGCATCCGTGACCGGCGCACCATTCCACGTCACGTCGCCGGCGTCGAGATCGATGAGGCGCATGATCGCCCGCATCGTGGTGGTCTTTCCGGCTCCATTGGGGCCGAGAAATCCCACGATCTCGCCGGGTTCGACCGCCAGGTCCACTCCGTTCAGCGCCTGAACGTCGCCGAATCGCTTGGTCAGACCGGTGGCCAAGAGCACGCTGATCGACCCTACCGCTCGGACTAGACCCGGCAACCTGGGTTGGTGATTCGCCACGTGCGGTGCCTCACCGTCTCAAGCCGAGAACTGCGGGCGTCTCGGCGGCGTCGTGCGGCACCGGTCCGACTGGCGTATTCGGTGCTCAGATCCACTGCATATGCGTGGGCTCGCTTGTCCGGTCAAGTCCCAGGTTGGCCGCACGTCCCTCGCTGAAGGTCGTTCCATGGACGGCCGGTCACCGAGGCGATTCCCGATGCCTTTCGACGTCGTCCACGAATTTGGCGCTCACTGATCGGCTCGATCAATGCAAATCGGAGAGGTCATCGTGATATTCACCGGCCCCAGGAAACCCAGCGTGCTCGAGATGATCGTGCTGGACGAGCATGCACCGTTCGCACCAGGCCCAAGGACTGGCACTTTCCGACGACGACGTCGTCCGGTTGAAGCTCGAACTGTCAGCACTTAATTTGATAGAACACCAGTTGGTTTTTGTTATCCTGGTGGCATGAGTTCGCCGCCCTCGACACCCGCATCGCCGCTCTCGGTGATGCCGCCGCCGGTGTGCGTGAGGCGATGCTGCACGTCGAGGTGGGCCATTGTGATGTCGGTCAGTTGGCGGGGTTGAAGCAGATCGCCAACATGTTGCGCGGTCTTAGTGATGTCCTCAAGACCGATGTCGCCGTGCGCGCCGATGAGTTGCGTCAGGTCGATGTGAACGATGTCGTCGACACGACGTTGAACCCCGATGGCCGAGCAATCCGCAGGAGGAGTTGGTCGAGAAGGACCGCGGTGCGGTGCTCGACAATCTGCCGGGGATGGATGAGGCGACCCGCTCCGGTGAACTCTCCGCCGCCGTATGCCGATGTTGTTGCCGAAGGCGTTGGCGAAGTTGGCGGTGGATGTGCGGGCCGAGTTCTACCGCCGTCACCCCGACCTGGACACGATCGCCGCCGCCCGCAGTGTGCATGGCGTTCCGGTTGTATGTGACCCATCTGGTCGAGTTGTTGCTCGAGGATCTCGGTGTGCAGCGGGCGGAACGGCAACGTCATCAACGGCGGGCGAAGATCTTCACCGAGTTGGAGACGGGGTTGTGGGGGTTCTCGGGCCGGTGGGATCCGTTGACCGGCCAAACGTTGAACACGGCGATCACCGCTGAGGTCAACGCCATCTACCATGCCCGCCGCGGCGACAACACCGATCTACGCACACGGGAGCAGATCACCGCCGACGCCATCACCAACCTGATCTGCAACACCCCCGTCTCCAACCGCACCAAGGTTGCTGGGGTGACCGCCATCGTCCTCTGCGACCGACAGACACCGACGCGACGGGCCCCACGAGCGGTCGGTGCACGAATATGCCGATGGCACCCCGATCGCCTTCCACACCCTGCAACAGGTCCTGGCTGATCCGACCACGAACGATCGTCGAAGCCGACGTCAACGAGCACGGCGTCGTCCAACGCTCGGTGACGCCGTGTTGAACCACGGCCGCAACAAGCGGTTCGCCACCCCAGATCAGAAACTCGCCCTCCGCGCGATGCATCGCAGCTGTCTGTTTCCCGGCTGCGACATGCCCTTCGACCGCTGCGAACAACACCACCTGGTCGAATACCAACACCACGGCAACACCAACCTGATCGACCTCGGTCCCGTCTGCTGCCGGCATCACCACCAGTTGCACGCCCACAACTGGAAACTCCGCCTCGATCCAGACACCCGCGCGATTGACGATCACCTACCCCGACGGCACCACCCGCACCCACCCCCTCACCGGACTCGCCCCACCCAACAACGACCCACCCGGCAACCGGACCCACCCGGAACCGGGGATGCTGACATCGAGTCCAACCGTTTTCGTCTGCCGGCGAACGACCACGCCCCACCACCCACCGACGACGAGCAACCGACCGCGCCCGGTGACGCCGCATGACACGGAGCCATGCGGCCCACTGGCACGTCCCTGCGCCGGTTGGGCATGACGGGCTCGCCATTGGAGCCTTCACCCCGCCATCCGGTCGCCTCAAGGGCCGCCGGTCTTCGAATTCGTTCAGAGCGGTGTTCGTGACGCTACCGAACTTGCGTTCGTCGAACTTCAGTTCGATACTAGGGGGATGGGCTTCAACAACCCATCGTGGACCTGGAGCGAGCTCGAGGCGGTGCTCTCCGGACGAGGCCGCGACGGGCGCGCCCCGGGTTCACCGTCGTGGAACGCCGGAGGTGACGGCCCGGCGTGGAGCCGGCGACGCCAGCCGTACGAAGCAATGGTCCAGCGGCGTGCGGGAACCGTCCCGTACGCCGAATTGCACTGCCACTCCAACTTCTCCTTCCTCGACGGGTCGTCGCATCCCGAGGAGCTCGTCGAGGAGGCTGCCAGTCTTGGCCTCGAAGCCCTGGCGCTCACCGATCACAACGGGCTCTACGGCATCGTCCGCTTTGCCGAAGCGGCTCGGGCCGTGGGCATCCCCACCGTGTTCGGCACCGAGGTCACGCTCACAGCCGGCCTCGATCCCGATGCCCACGTGGCGCGCGACGAGGAGCAGACACTGTTCCAGGTCAACACCGGCCAGGTTCCCGACTCCAAGGCACCCGACCCGCACGGTGCTCACCTGGTGGTGCTCGCCGATGGACCCGAGGGGTATGGGCGAGTGGCCCGCACGTTGAGCCTCGGCCATCTCGCCGGAGAGAAGGGAGCGCCGCAGTTCTCCTTCGCCGACGTCGCCAGCACGATCGCCGGGCATGCCTGGGTACTCACGGGGTGTCGCAAGGGATCGGTGCCGGCGGCATTGGTGGCCGACGGTCCAACGGCCGCGGCGGGCGAGCTGCAGCGACTCGTCGAAGCCTTCGGGCGTGATCGGGTGCTGGTCGAGCTGTGGGATCACGGCGACCCACTCGACTCGGCGCGCAACGACGCCCTCGCCTACCTCGCCCACCGTCACGGCGTCGACTGTGTCGCCACCAACAACGTGCACTACGCCGTTCCCTCCGGTCGCAAACTGGCCACTGCATTGGCAGCCGTGCGGTCACGTCGCAGCCTCGACGAGATCGACCCGTGGCTTCCCGCTGCCGCCGGTGCCCATCTCCGCTCGGGCACCGAGCAGGCTCGACGCTTCGCTCGCTATCCCGGCGTGGTCGAGCGGGCGGCCGAGATCGGCCGGGAGGCGGCATTCGACCTGAAGTTGGTGGCACCGAGCCTGCCGCCGTTCCCGTGTCCCGACGGGTTGAGCGAGATGGCCTTCTTGCGCCGTGTCGTCGAGGAGGGTGGCGCGTCGCCGCTACGGCGCACGCCCTGTCTCCGACGACGACGGCAGCATGCGCGCCAAGGCATGGAGCACCATCGACCACGAACTGGCAGTCATCGAGCACCTCGGCTTCGCCGGCTACTTCCTCGTGGTGTGGGACCTCGTCGAGTTCTGCCGCAACCACAACATCTTCTGCCAGGGGAGGGGGAGTGCCGCCAACTCGGCGGTGTGCTACGCCCTCGGCGTCACGGCCGCCGACGCCGTGTCGCTGGGCCTGTTGTTCGAACGGTTCCTCTCGCCCGAGCGTGACGGCCCACCCGACATCGACATCGACATCGAGAGCGACCGGCGGGAAGAGGTGATCCAGTACGTCTACGAGAAGCACGGTCGCCACCACACCGCCCAGGTCGCCAACGTGATCACCTACCGGGCACGGTCGTCGGTGCGCGACATGGCCAAGGCGCTCGGCTACGCCCCCGGTCAGCAGGATGCCTGGTCGAAGCGCATCGACGGGTGGGGCACCGTCTCCACCACCCGGCGAGAGCAGGCCTGCCGCCCCGGGCGAGATCCCCGAGCAGGTGCTCGAGCTGGCCGAAGAACTGGAGGATGCGCCGCGTCACCTCGGCATCCACTCCGGTGGGATGGTGATCTGCGACCGGCCGGTGATCGAGGTCTGCCCCGTCGAGTGGGGGCGGATGGAGAAACGCTCGGTGCTGCAGTGGGACAAGGACGACTGCGCCGCCGCCGGCCTGGTGAAGTTCGACCTGCTCGGCCTGGGGATGCTCTCGGCGCTGCACTACGCCATCGACCTGATCCGCGAGCATCGCGGCTACGAGGTCGACCTCGCCACCATCCCTCAGGAGGACGAGGTGTACGCCATGCTCTGCGAGGCCGACACGGTGGGCGTGTTCCAGATCGAGTCACGGGCGCAGATGGCCACGCTGCCGCGACTCCGGCCCCGGGAGTTCTACGACCTGGTGGTAGAGGTGGCACTCATCCGGCCGGGCCCCATCCAGGGCGGCTCGGTCCACCCTTACATCCGGCGGCGCAACGGCCAGGAGCCGATCACCTACCTCCACCCGCTGCTCGAGAACAGCCTGCACAAGACGCTCGGCGTGCCCCTGTTCCAGGAGCAGCTGATGCAGATGGCGATCGACGTCGCCGGGTTCACGCCGGCCGAGTCCGACGAGCTTCGTCAGGCGATGGGTTCGAAGCGCTCGGCGACACGGATGGAGCGGCTCCGCGAGCGCCTGTACGCAGGGGATGGCCGAGCGAGGTGTCACCGGTGAGATCGCCGACGAGATCTTCGTGAAGATGAAGGCGTTCTCCAACTACGGCTTTCCCGAGAGCCACTCGGTGTCGTTCGCCTACCTCGTCTACGCCTCGTCGTGGATCAAGTACCACGAGCCCGCTGCGTTCTGCGCCGCGCTGTTGAACGCCCAGCCGATGGGGTTCTGGAGCCCGCACACCCTCTGCCAGGACGCCCGCCGCCACGGCGTCGAGGTGCGTAGCCCCGATCTCAACGCATCCCTTGCTGCAGCAACGCTAGAACCCCTCGAGCCGCCCGACGATCTGGGCGCGATCCCCCTCACGAATCGATCCGGGCGTGGTTTCTTTCAGCATGTGGAAGAAATCACGCCCGAACGTCGGCAAGAAATCACGCCCAGAACGTCGGTGGCGGCAGGGGCGTCGAAGGCAGGGGACGTTGCCGTGCGATTGGGGCTCGGGTCGGTGCGGGGGGTGGGCGACGACGTGGCGAAGGAGATCGAGGCACAGCGGATCACCGGCGGGCCGTACCGCGATCTGGAGGATCTCGTCCGGCGCGTGCCGGCACTCACCCTCGCCCACCTCGAAGCGATGGCGACGGGGGGCGTGTTCGAGGAGAGCTTCGCTCTCGACCGACGGCGGGCACTGTGGACCGTCGGCGCCGTCGCCCAATCGCGCGAGGGTCGGTCTGCCCGGAATCGTCACCGGCGAGCGGGCACCTGCCCTCCCGTCGATGACCGACGTGGAGGAGGCGGTCGCCGATCTCTGGGCCACGGGTGTGGCCCCGAACGGGCATCCCACGAGGTTCCTGCGGACACAGCTCGACGAGTTGGGTGTGGTCACATCCACCGGGTTGTGGAGCCGCAAGCCTGGCGAGCGCGTGCGCATCGCCGGCGTCGTCACACACCGTCAACGCCCGATGACGGCACAGGGCACGACCTTCCTCAACCTCGAGGACGAGACCGGCCTGATCAACGTGGTCGTGTCGAAGGGGTGCTGGCGGCGCTTCAAGCGGGTCGCCCGCGAAGCGCCGGCGATGCTCATCCGCGGCAAGCTCGAGCGCAGCGAAGGTGTGATCAACATCGTCGCCGAGCACCTCGCCCCGCTCACCGTTCCCGGTTCCACGATCCACATCAGTCGCGACTTCCACTGATGCAGCCGAGAACGAGATGCCACTCACCTGGGGCTGCCGGCGGGATCAGCTGGCGTGGACGCCGGGCGTACCTGCTTCGATTGCCCACGATTTGGCTCGCAGTACGGGCGAAGCGGGGTCGAGCGGATCCTGGACCTGTTCGTAGTGCGCCAGGAACTGATCGCGTCCGACCTCGCACAGCGTGTATCCGCGGTGCCGAGCGTCGACCCATTCGACGTGGGGGAGGGCGCCGATGAGACCCTCTGCGATCTCGACGAGGTCGGGCGGGAACTGGGAGCTGATCGACGTGCCGACGAGCTCGGTGCCGAGCACCTCGGTGGACGGGGTGCCGTCCGGGTTCTCGCCGACGAGCCCGGCGACCCCAGCGGCATGGATGTCGCCCGTGATGACGACGGCGTTGTCCGTTCCGGCACGGCGTAGCTGGCGCAGCAGACGTTGGCGGGCGGCGGCGTAGCCATCCCACTGGTCGTGGTTGTAGACCGCGCCGCCGAGTGGCAACGACGTCATCACCACCTGGTTGGCGAGCACGTCCCACGTCGCTCGCGACCAACGCAGGCTGCGGCCCAGCCAGCGCTGCTGCGCAGTGCCGAGCATCGTCCGGTCGGGGGCCGTTCGTTCCGGACAGGTGGGGCCGAGGTCCTCACTGCCGCACGGTTGATCGGAGCGGTACTGGCGCCCGTCGAGAACGTGGAACCGGGCGAGCCGGCCCCAGTCGAGGGAACGGTAGATCGCGAGGTCGGGACCTGTCGGCGCCGGCAGCCGGACGGGCGAGTGCTCCCACCACGCCTTGTACGCCACTGCTCGACGCGCGGCGAAGGTGGGCGCGTCGGCGGGATCTTGCGGCTCGAGGCCGGCGTAGTTGTTCTCCACCTCGTGGTCGTCCCACGTCACGATCCATGGCGCGATCGCGTGGGCGATCTGCAGCAGCAGGTCGCTCTTGTACAGCGCATACCGGTTGCGGTAGTCGAGGAGGCTCTTCACCTCCGGTCCGTTGTGGTCGCGGATGGCGGTTGGGTCCTGTCCGCTCTCGTAGATGTAGTCACCGAGGTGGACGACGAGATCCGGGTATTGCGACGCGGCGTGCCCCCACGCCGGCCAGAAGCCGTCCTTCCAGTTCTGGCAGGAAGCGAACACGAACCGCAGGCCGGCGTGTCGTCCCGGTGGCGGAGCGGTGAGCGTGCGGCCGATCGAACTGATGTCGGCGCCGGCACGGAAGCGGTAGGCGTACTCGCGGCCCGGCTTCAACCCGCGCACGTCGACGTGGACGGCGTGCCCGTTCTCGGGTGCGGCGAGAGCAGTCCCGCGTCGCACCACGTGGCGGAACGAGTCGTCGGTGGCGACCTCCCACTTGACCGCGACGTAGCGGTTCGGCATTCCACCGCCGTTGAGTGGATCGGGAGCGAGGCGGGTCCACAGCACGACACTGTCGGGGAGCGGCTCACCCGATGCGATGCCGAGCGAGAACAACCCTGACGGCAGCGAGCTCGTCGTTCGCGTGGGAACCGTGGCTGGCGAGGCGTGCGAGTGTCGTCACACCTAGTCGTGCGACGAGGATGGCTCCAGCTGATGCGCCCAGGAAACTGCGTCGAGATACCTCACCCATGTCGGGCACCATATTCCCGACGACGTCTCGTCGTCGGACAGGAGCGTGGAGAAGATGTTCGACCTCGAACCCGCCGCACACCAGATGGCGCGGCTGATCGCAGCCACCCCCGACGAGCGATTGGCGTCGGCGACGCCGTGCGAGGCGTACTCGTTGGGCGACCTGCTCGACCACGTAGGCGGTCTGACGCGAGCCTTCACGACGGCGGCGACGAAGCAAGGGGAGAGCACCGGTGCGACCAGCGCCCCGCAGGGCGATGCAGCGAACCTTCCCGACGACTGGCGGACGAGGATCCCCGCCGATCTCGATGAGCTCGTGATCGCGTGGCGTGACCCGGAGGCGTGGACGGGGATGACGGCTGCGGGCGGCATCGAGCTGCCCGGTGAGGTCGCCGGCGTCGTGGCGCTGAACGAGCTCGTCGTGCACGGGTGGGACGTCGCCAAGGCAATCGGCGAGTCATACGAGGGCGACACCGTGGCGATCGAGGCATGCCACGACTTCGTGACACAGTTCTCCGGCCCGGAGTCAGGAGACGCACGCGCCGGCGCCTTCGGTCCCGTCGTCGACGTTCCCGAGCAGGCTCCTCTCCTCGATCGGCTCGTCGGACTCGCCGGACGTGATCCCGATTGGAGTCGTGACTAGCCACGTACTCATGTTCGATCACATCGAATACATCGCCGCCGAGAGCCTCACCTTCGGCGCCCTCGCCCGCTCGACCGCTCAGTCCTCCCGAGTCCCGTGCTGCCCCGACTGGTCGTTCCGCGACCTCGTGTGCCACCTCGGCGAGGTGCAACGGTTCTGGGCGGCAAACGTGCGCGAGATGGACACGGCCGGACCGTGGCGGGGCGAGGTAGCTCAACCCGGACCCGGTGTCGATCTCGCCGAGTGGTACGAGGAGTGTGCCGCCGACCTCGTCGCCACGCTGCGCAGCGCCGAACCGGACGATCCCTGTTGGACGTGGTGGGGCGACCCTGCCACGGCCGCCGCGGTCGCACGGCACCAGGCTCAGGAGGCGGCCGTGCATCGGTGGGATGCACAGTCGGTGACGGGGAGAACCGACGCGATCGCCCCGGCGCTGGCGGCCGACGCACTCGACGAGTTCCTCGGCGTGTCGTTCGGATCTGTCGATTCGCTACCGGGCGCGGTCGTGCTGAATACGACGGACACTGGCCACCACTGGCAGGTCGGTGTCGGTGACCCCGCAGCGACCGTCCGGGCGACGGCATCCGACTTGTTGCTGCTGCTCTACCACCGCATCGACCTCGACAACGTCACAGTCGACGGCACCGTGGCGGCCGCCGAAGCACTGCTCGCCCTTGCCGACACGGAATGAGCCGAGGGCGCTCTGACGCGGGCCACTAGTCGTTCGGTGTACCCGTGACGCCGATGCACCCGTTGGCAGGCTCGCCGGTGAACTGCTCGAGCACGGCCGCAACGAGCGAGCAGTCGTCGCCTCCGAAGTTGTTGACGGCAATGACGAGATCGTGCTCCGGCTGGATCACGATGCGCTGACCGAACGCGCCGTTGGCCTCGAACGTGCGGTCGGCTCCGTTCAGCCAGAACTGGAGACCGTAGACCGGGTTGGTAGTGGCGGGCACCCGGGTCTCGTCGATCCACGATGTCGGCAGGATCTGCTCCCCGTCCCACTCGCCGCCGCGAAGGTAGAGCAGACCGAAGCGAGCAAAGTCGCGAGTCGCCATGTTCATGCCGAAGCCGCCGTACCAGCAGCCGCGAGCGTCTTGGAAGATCTGCTCGGTGGAGATGCCGATCGGGTCGAGCAGCCGGGCGTGGAGGTAGTCGTCCATCTCCTTGCAACCGCCCAGCTCGTCGGCGGCGATGCCGGCGATCAGCGATGTCGTGCCTGTCGAGTACTCGAACGTCGTGCCCGGCTTGCTGTCGAGCGGGCGCGCGGCGACGAAGTGGGCGGAGTCCGGGGCGCTCGCCCACGGCACGTAGTCGGGGCCTTCGTCCCACCGCAGCCCGCTGCTCATCTGCAGCAGCTGGCGCAGTGTGATCGCCCGGCGCGGATCACCCTTCTTCTTCCACTCCGGCCGGTCGGGATGCTCGTCGAGCTCGAGCCGGCCGTCTGCGACGAGGAGACCGATGAGCGCCGACGTGAAGCTCTTCGCCATCGACCACGACGGGAACACCTCCTTCGGCCCGTCGAGTGGGTGGTATCGCTCGTACACGAGCTTTCCGCCGTCGATGACGACCACGGATGCGACGCGGGTCTCTGCGTCTGGCGCGCCGAACGCCGTTTCCGCAGCTGCGTCGAGCGCCTGTTCGTCGACGCTCTTGGGCAGCGGTCCGCGTGGCCACTCGCGGGAGGGGTAGGGCACGCCGGCGGGCTGCGGCGCATAGTCGTTGGGACCCTCCGGTCCCGCGGTCCCGGGCGTCGACGAGGCCGGCGCCGCGTCCGTGGTCTCGGTCGACGGCTCGGTGCTCGGGACCGAGGTGGTCACCGTCACCGGCGGTGCAATCGTCACTTCGGGCGCGGTGGTCGCAGCCGGGGAGAGCGTTGTTGGCGAGGAGGTCGCGTCCGTCGGTGCCGGTCCGGCGGGCTCGGTGGTGTCCGCTGCGCTGACGGGCGCCGCGTCGGTGCCTTCCGACGTCGCGTCGTCGTCACCCGAGCATGCGACTGCGGCGACGACCACGGCACCGACAACGAGGAGGCGAGAGACGTTGCGCTGCGTGGCGTGGCGGAATCTCCCCATCGTCGAGACCCTATTCATCGTCACGTGAACGCCATGCACCCAACGGTCGCAGTCACAGGAATCGCGCCGCGAGGCGGGGCGATTCAGCGGGCGCCGTTCCCTGGATGCCAGAACCCCATGAACGGGTCGCGCGCCTCGTGGGCCAGCTCGTCGCACGGCCCGTCGACGGTGATCGACACGTTGCCCCGGGAGAAGAGCTCGCGACAGCTCAGCTCGAGCACGGGAGCCGTGGACGGCGCCAGCTCGCCGAGTTGCCTGCCGGCGAGGGCGAACACCAGCCGCCCGATGCCAGCCCAATAGTGCGCTCCAGCGCACATCGGGCAGTGCTCGCAACTGGTGTACATCGTTGCCTCGCGACGCTCATCGGCCGTCAGATGATGCGATGCCCACGCAGCGAGCACGAGCTCGGGATGGGCCGTCACGTCGCGTCGAGTGTTGATCGTGTTCGACTCCTCGGCGAGCACCTTCCCGTCGCCGCCGACCAGGATCGATCCGAACGGCTCATCGCCTCGCTTGCGCGCCTCGTGGGCGAGGGCGATGCAGCGGCGCAGGTGCTCGACGTCGACCGGAGTGATCGTCACGTCACCATCCGTCGCGAGTGCGGGGCATGCGCTGGCCCCGGTCGCGTCGGGCACCACTCCGAGCACCTGGTGGATGTTGACGCCCCCATCCTCGAAACCGAGGGCCGAGGCCGCCATGTACAGCAACCACACGCGAGCACGCCGCTCGCCGACCAGCGTCACCGCCCAGTCCCACTCCGACCTGAGGTTGGCCACCCAGTTGCGCAGCGTGATCGCGTAGTGCTCGCGCAGGCTCTCCACGTCGCGCACCTCGAACCCGGCGATCTCCATCAGCCGCTGCGTGTCGGCGACGTCCATCAACTCGCCGTCGGGGAACACATACCGACCGATGAACGACCGCCGTCCGATCTTCGTTCCGGACACACTGGAGATGGCGTGGTTGAGGAGCCGGCCGCGGGGGACCAGGAGCGAGTGCAGCGTGTCGAAGTACACCGGCGCCCGCTTCGACCCGACGTGTTCGAACATCCCGATCGACGACACGGCGTCGAACGTCTCGCCGCGCAGTTCGCGATAGTCCTGCAGACGAATCTCGACTCGGTCGGAGACGCCCGCCTCGTCCACCCGCTCACGGGCGCGCCTCGCCTGCTCATGGCTCAGCGTGATCCCCACGACGGACGCTTCGAAGTGCGTCGCGGCATGGATCGCCATTGATCCCCATCCACACCCGACGTCGAGCAAGCGCATGCCGGTGCGGTCGGCGAGACCGAGCTTGCGGCAGACGAGGTCGTGCTTCGCCGCCTGTGCCTCGGTGAGCGTTGCGTGGTCGTCGACGAAGCGGGCGCACGAGTACGTCATCGACTCACCGAGCACCAGCCGGTAGAAGTCGTTGCCGACGTCGTAGTGATGGCTCACCGCCACGGCATCGCGGCGCAACGAGTGGCGCACCCCGCGGAGGCGGGCCTCCTCCGGTGGAGGGGGCGGGGGCTTGCCGAGCAGACCGAGGCGCCGCGCCGCGTTCACCGATTCGGCCAGCAGGCGGGGGTGTGTCTTCATGTGCGACGCCGTGACGTCGCGCAGCGCCCCCAGCACGTCGAAGAAGTCGCCGTCGACGTCGAGGTCGCCGGCGACGAAGGCGCGCGCCACGCCGAGCTCGCCGGGTGCCCATACGATCCGGCGGAACGCATCCGGTGAATGGGCGATCAGCGTTCCGAGCGCCTCTTCCGGTCCCCACCGGCTCCCGTCCCAGAATTCCAACGAGACCTTCATGTCCGATCCGTCGGGTGCGGCACTGAAGAGGCCGGCGAGGAACGGCGCCAGACTGGTGGCGACGGTGGGGGTGGTGCGTGGCCGTTGCGGAGACGTCGGGGCAGGACGCGTGGCGACTGACATTGCTCATCCTCCTCGTGGTGCGCGGACGAGGGTGCCGGACTGATTCGGAGCGGCACCTGCCGCGTCCAACCGTAGTCAACGTCAGTTCCGCTGTCTCCCGAGTAGAACTCATCACGCGCGGTTCGTCGACCCGTAGTCTCGAGCGACGATGGCTGGTGACGAGCAACAGTCCGAGGCAGCAGCGGAGGCGGTGTTCCGCCACGTCGACGACGCCGACGTGCCATGGCAGAAGATCAAGGTGCAACGCAACGCCGACGGCACCGAATCGGCGGTTTGGGAGAAGTGGTTCGCCTTCTCCGCCGACCCGCAGTACCTGAGCCTCTACGGTCGCTACGACCCTGGGATGATCGTGCGGCGTCACGGCCACAACAGCCCCCACGTCGTGTTCGTCCTCGAGGGCTCGGTCCGCTTCGGCGAGCGAGAGTGCCCGGCGGGCACCCACATCGAGCTGCCGGTCGGCGCCGCGTTCGGACCGATCGTCGCCGGGCCCGAGGGCGTCGTGATGTTCGAGGTGATGATGGGCGATCCGCGCTCGTGGGGCGATCAGCCGGAACGGTACGCGGCGGAGGTCGCCGCGGCTGGTGTCACGCCGTTGCCTGATCCACCCCTCGAGTTCCCACCGTGGTTGGAGGATCTGCGCGCCCAGTGGGGCCACGCCGAGACGTCGGACTGATCAGTCGATCGCATGGCTGTGGCGTGGACGGGGCGACTCCCCGCGAGCTGCGGCCCGTACGCCGGCGAGCAGATCCTCGGGCTCGATGTCCTTCAAGAGATAGCCGATGGCGCCGGCGTCGAGCGCGGCGACGATGCGGTCACGGTCGGAGAACGAGGTGAGGATGACGATGCGCACGTGCGGCAGTAGGTGGCGGATCCGGCGCGTGGCTTCGACACCGTCCACGACAGGCATTTGCAGGTCCATCAACACCACGTCGGGATGCTTGGCAGTGACGAGATCGACCAGCCTCCGAGCCATCGGCCGCCGTTCCGACCACCTCGATCTCGCGGTCCCCGGCGAGAAGCCGCTGGAGGCCGAGGCGGACCATCACGTGGTCGTCGACGAGGGCGACGCGGATCATGGCAGCGGCAGCCTCAGCTGGACGATCGTTCCGGTGCCCATTGCCGACCGGACCGACAACGAACCACCTGCCTCGTCGACGAGGTCGCGGATACCACGCAGCCCGAAGTGCTCGCCGGCCGCGAGCGATGGGTCGGGATCGAACCCGACTCCGTCATCGGACACGGTCAGCGACACGACACCATCGGTGACCGCGACGCGAACGGAAAGGCTCGCCGGCCGCCCATGGCGGGTGGCGTTGCGGATCGCCTCCTGAGCGACGCGCCAGACGAGGGCGACGGCCTCGTCCGGCAGCGCCGACGTATCGGCGACCTGCACCTCGACGTCGATCCCCATTGCAGTTGCCGGAGCGACCAGGTCGTCGAGCGCGGCGGTGAGCCCGGCGGTGCGCAGTTCCGGCGGGTAGATCTCCACGAGCAGCGAGCGCAGCGAACGCAGGCTGCGACGGACGCCGGCGCCGAGATCGTCGATCACGGCGGCCAGCCGCGGTTGGTCCGAAACCTCCCGAGCGGTGGCCGACAGCTCGAAGGACGTGCCGGCGAGGTCCTGAACGACGCCGTCGTGGAGGTCGCGGGCGATGCGTCGCCGTTCGGTGTCGGACGCCTCGACTGCGGCGAGCAGCAAACGTTCCCGAGAAGCCGCCGAGGAATCGAGCTGGCGGGCGAGCAGCCAGACGATCGGCACAGTGAGCGCGAGGAAGAGGCCGAGACTGGCAACGGTGATCGGACGGAACACGCCGATCACCTCGGCGGTGCGTTGCGAGATCCGCCCCGAGGAGAAGTACGTCTCCAGCAGGAGTGGGTTCCCGTTCCGGTCGATGACCCGGGTGTAGACCTCGACGAGTTCACCGAACGGGCGCTCGTAGCTGTTCTCCGGCTTGGAGAGGTCGGAGACCTCGGCGTCGCTGCCTCCCTCGGTGAGCACCTTCAGGTCGTCCTCGTCGAGCGGGAACACCTGACCGATCACCTGCGTCTTGTCGGAGTAGAGAATCGTTCCGTCCTGATCCCAGACCTTGAGGCGGAGGACGTCGTCGGAAAGGACACGCTGCCGCACGAGCCGATCGAATCGATCGAGCGCCGCTGCCTTGCCGTCGACGAACCCGGGCGGGATCCCCGGTTCGATCACGGCCCGCGCCAGCAACTCCGTGCGGGCGCGGGCGTCGTCGATCGCTTCGTGAGTCGCTGCCCGCCTGCTCAGCCACGTCGTCCCGACGAGCAGCAGCACGAGGGCGACGAGTCCGGCGAAGACGAACTGCACGACCGGGTGGTTCCACAGGCGCCGAGCAGCGAGCTCGGATGTCGGGTGTGTCGCCACTCAGAAGCGCAACGTGCCCTTGCAGGTCTCGCCGCTGCGCACGTTCTTCCGCTCGGAGCTCGATGGCGTCCTTGCCGGCGGCGTTGACCATCAGCCGTCGCACCTCGAATGAGCCGCTGGGCGCCTTCGTCACCTTCGTGCCACGGCTCGACGTCGCGCCGTTGTGGAGGAGGCGCCAGTTCCAGGTCTGTCCGACGTGGTTGGAGTCGATTTCGCCCTCGACCTCGATGCGGCCGTCTTCAGGGCTCGCCTTGAGCTTCCAATCGGTGCTGCCGCTGCATGATCCCTGGCGGATCACATCGTCGTCGTTGGCGGAGGCGGTCGAGGCCGAAGCGGCCATTCCGAGGGTGAGTGTTGTGGTGGCTGCGATGAGCGCAGCGCGGCGTGTCAACTTCATGCGTTGATCATCAGGCGCGAATTGGGCAGCGGCAATTGGCCGTTGGTACTACGACCAACGCACCCTCACTGGATGAGTCCGACTCCGGTGTCGGTCTTGCCTGCGGCGGTGTTGTCGGCCCACTGGTCGAGTTGGTTGCGCAATTCCTCCGACCCGGTGGCATCGGCCCACTGGCGGGGTATCGCGGGGAACTCGTACTCGCCGATGTCCACGATCTGCTCCACCTCCGCTTTGCGCGCCAGGGCGGCCTCGACGACCGGCGCCAACCGCTTCGCCTTCTCCGCCGATGCCGCCTCGTCCCGCTCGAGGAACTCGGGGAGCACTTCGCGGCCGAAGATCTCGATCGACTCCATGATGTGCTCGTGCTCGTTGCGCCCCGCCTGCATCACGAAGATGACCTGGTCGACTCCAGCCTCCTCGAAACGGCGGAGGTATTCGCGCAGCTGGTCGGGGGTCCCGATACAGCCGCGCAGGCCCGTGCTGTCACCGGCCGCCACCTTCGCTCCGAGGCGCTCGGCCTTGACGGCGGCAGCAACCGCCTCGGGATCGAATCCCTGTGCGCTGCGCCGCTGCTCGTACTCGGCCCACACATTGGTGATTGCCGGGCGATGTGTTCCGAACACGTAGTAGTGACCGAGGCTGTAGCCGAAGAAGTTGGCGCCCTCGACACCGCGTCGGATGGCGGTGTCCTCGTCGTGGTGGAGCATCATCGGCGACACACAGGCGACCTGCGGATTGACGGTCCAGCCCACCGGGACGCACTTCTCGGCGAGCGTCTCCTCGTAGGCGCTCACCCACGAACGTGCTTCCTCCGGATCGATGAAGGCGAACGTCAGAGCACCGATGCCCTTCTCCGCGGCGAGCAGGATCGTGTCGCGCCGGCTGCACGCCACCCACAGCGGCGGGTGTGGCTTCTGCACGGGCTTGGGGACGACGTTGCGCGGAGGCATCGTGACGAACTCGCCCTCGACGCCCGTGAACGGAGACTCGACCATGCAGCGGATGGCGGTCTGCAACCCTTCCAGCCAGGCGTCCCGCTTGCGGATCGGATCGATCTGGAAGCCTGCCAGCTCTGCCTCGCTCGACGATTCCCCGCTGCCGAACTCGACTCGACCGTTGGACACCAGGTCGAGCATCGAGATGCGCTCGGCGACTCGGGCGGGATGGTTGAACTGCGGTGCGGTGAGGACGATGCCATGCCCGAGGCGGATCCGCGAGGTGCGCTGGCTGGCGGCGGCGAGGAAAACCTCCGGTGCTGACGAGTGGCTGTACTCCTCGAGGAAGTGGTGCTCGACCTCCCACGCGTACTGGATGCCCAACGAGTCGGCGAGCTCGATCTGCTCGAGCGCGTTCTGCACCAGCCGCTGCTCGTGGTTCTCCTCCCACGGACGGCCCATCTGATGTTCGTAGAAGATCCCGAACTTCATGCCGCCCCATGTAAGCAGGCGTTCCGTCGTCGCGGTCTGTCGGAGCGCACGGTCGTCGGCGCCGTGCATCCCTGCTTGATCTGGCCTGCCGCGTTGCGACGTGTCTAGATGGTGGCGGTGGCCACGACGAGGAGCGAACCGGGACCAGAAGGTCGAGCCGCGCTCGCTCATCTGCTGCGGGCGCTGTTGCTGTTGGCCGGCGTGGTCGCCATCGGCGTGTTCCATGACGATCTCGAGCAACGCGGCGTCGAACTCGGCATGTCGACCGACCAGACCACGCAGATCATCACGACTGTGGCGGTGCTGGCCCTCGTGGGAGCAGCCGTGTACGGCACGCTCTTCGCCTGGCGGACCTACCGCTGGCTGCGCGA
The DNA here is from genome assembly GCA_963830025.1 of uncultured Acidimicrobiia bacterium. Lineage (GTDB taxonomy): Bacteria > Actinomycetota > Acidimicrobiia > Acidimicrobiales > Ilumatobacteraceae > CAWHLC01. The sequence continues at coordinate 302,963 of CAWHLC010000009.1, read as the reverse complement.
GCGGCGGTTCGAGCGGATGCTCCGCGATCCCGAGCGGGCTGCGCTCGTGCCGCCCCGAGCCACCCACCTGGCGGTGCGGCAGCGCATGCCGACCGCCGGTACGGCCACACGCAAAGGGCTTCGCTTTGCGTTCCTGCTGCTCGTCGGACTCGCTGCGCTCGTCCTGCTCCCCGAACAGGAGGAGCGCTCATCGGACAGCGACAGCGGTTCCACCGCCCTGCACGTGCTCCTGCTGGTGGGGTTGCTCGTGGCGGCGATCGGCTACGCGGGTGTCCAATTCCGCCGCTGGATGCGGGCACGGCGTGTCGAGCGGATGTCGGAAGACCCTGCCTATGGGGCGGGCCAGGCGCCCGAGCTCGCGGCGCAGCGAGCGGCGACGATCCCGCCACTCTCAGTGACATTCGACCGGTCGTCACACGCCTCGTATGCGGGGCTCTTCCCCCTCACCGCCGAACGCAACGTGTTCGGCCGTCCGCCGTGGAACATCGCCTACCTCCGCCTGTTCGACAACGAGGCCCGCGCTCATGAGTTCGTCGACAGCGCGTGGCGAGAGTGCGGGTACGTCCACTTCATCCGCAGTGCGACGTCGGTGAGCGCCGACGAGCTCGACGCGGCGGACGACGGCCAGGCGATGTTCATCGACTCGGTCGACTGGCTCCTGTCGGCGATCCGCGCCTCGCCCTCCGATCCATTGCCGAGCGGACGCCACGAGGTCACGACGATCGCCGGCACCGCGGTGAAGGTGGCCGATCCATATGGCAGCTATCCGCTGCGGCCTTTTCTCTGCCATGGCACCTTCTGGAAGACAGCCGTCGACACCCTCTTCGGGGTCGTCGACGTCGTGATCCTCGACCTGTCCGGCTTCCTACGCGCCAACGTGGGCACGGGCTACGAGCTACAACGGGTGATCGATCGCTTTCCGATCAACCGCTGCGTCCTCCTCGCCGACCCACAGAGCGACCGGCAGTTCCTCGAAGCGCAGGTGCGCAATGCGTGGTCGCAGATGGCCGCCGGGTCTCCGAACCAAGGAAACGCGCCACGCTCGGTGGACATCGCCACGACCTCGTCGGTCCGGCGAGATCGACGTCGCGACGTGGCGGCGATGGTGCAGCAGCGTCTCGACGCGCTTCGCGTGACAGAGCATGAGACGTGAGACACGGCCGCTGGTCGCCGGACCGCCGAGATCACCTGCCCCAGTTCGGATCGCGGCCGAGCTGCCCCAGCACGCGGTCCTGAACAGGGGCGTCGTCCGGCACGTCGACCGCCGGGCCGAACACCACCACGCCGGGCCCGAAGTAGTCGGGAATGCGCATCTCCTCGGGGATCTGCTGGACGCCGGGCCACATCGCCGCGATCTCGTCGGGATCGATCGTGTCGTCCTGCTCGGTCGCCCGGGCCAGATCCCAGCCGTGGATGACGAGGTCGGCGCTGGGGACACCGTCGATGTGCTGCTCCACCGTCATCGGCCCGGTGGGTGTTTGGCACTCCGCTCCGGCCACGTCCAGGTCGGCGAGAACGACCTCGATGTCGGCGCGAGCCGACCGCCACGCGGCGAGGGGGTCCTCGTCGAGCGTCGGGGCCGGGCTGAGTGAACGGTCGAGTGGGCGTAGCACGACGCCGTGCATGTCGAGGACGTGACCGACTACGCCGCGAGCGGTCCACTCGGCGCACGGGGACGGGTTCGACCATTGGTCCGCTCGGACACCGGTCACGATGCGGTCGAATGCGTCGGCGCGCCGCCGGTAGCGGTCTGCGATCTCAGACATGGTGCCGCTCGTCGAGCTCGTTGAGCAGATCGTCGAGACGCCGATACCCCTCGTCGACACCTCGCTGCATCCCGGATGTGAGCACCGTGTCACGGGCCTCCGGGGACACATAACGAACCGTGGTCGTCAGCGTCGTGATGCCGTCATCCTCGGTGAGGACGCTCGTCACCGTCGCCTCACCCCCCGTCCAGTTGTCGTCGAACGACTCGGTGGACACGAGCCGGCTGGGAGGCTCGATCTCGAGGTACACGCCCTGCATCACCATCTGCTGTCAGCTCGGGGCCGCGCATCAGGTACCGCCACGCCCCACCGACACGCAGGTCGATGTCGCATTCGACGAGCTCCCAGGCGCGCGGTCCGAGCCACCGGGCGAGCAGCTCGGGCGTCGTCGAGCACGCGGAACACGAGGTCTCGCGAAGCGCGGAACGATCGGGACATCACCACCTCGCGATGGCCGACGGCGGTGACCGTCAGGGGAAAGGTGTCAGTCATCGGCGGTCTCCTCGGGATCCGGCGGTCGCGTTTGCGACGCGGTGTCGTTGGTCAACTCGTCGAGCAACTCGTCGAGCCGTTCGTAGCTCTCACCCCAGAAATGTCGGTACCTGTCGAGCCACTCGGTCGCCCGTTGCAGTGCCCGCCCCTCCAGATGGCACGGCCGCCGCTGGGCGTCGACGCGGCGGGAGATCAATCCGGCTCGTTCGAGCACTTTGAGATGCTTGGAGACTGCCGGCTGGCTCATGGCGAATGGGGCGGCGAGCTCGGCGACGGACGCATCGCCGGCGGTGAGGCGGACGATGATCGCCCGACGGGTCGGGTCGGAGAGCGCGGCGAACGCAGCGTCGAGCCGTTCGTGGTCATTTGCATAACCGATCGTTTCCATAACCAATCGGTAAAATAATGGTACCGAGGTCGGAAGTCAACCGCTGCATCCGGGCGGCCGCCGGTTCGTGAATCGGGTGTTGTGGGGTCAGCCTCCGACCATGTCGAGCAGCTTCAGCGTGGTGCGCCAGTTGCGGGCGGTCGCGGCCGGGCCCTTGATGCGACCCATGGCGGCGGCGAGCTTGGAGCGACCGAGACCGTCGGGGAGATAGAGGTAGACGACCTGCTCGTCGCCGATCGAGAACGCTTCCTTCGAGTCGTCGTTGCGCAGTCGCTCGTACGCTGCCGGGTCGGGAGCACCCGCGAGGAAGAACACGTGGAGCTGCTTGGCATCGTCCGTGCGATCGGTGTACGGGTTGCCCTCGACCACGCGCTTCATCGCCGGAGCGTCGAGCACGATCACGTCGACGTCGTCGTGGTGGAACGTCTCGGCGATGCCCTTCTCGATCTTCTTCGCCGCAGCGCGAAGGTTCTTGGCACTGGTGTCGAACACGACGTTGCCGCTCTGGACGTACGTCTCGACGTTGGTGAACCCGAGCTCCTCGTAGAGATCACGCAGGGCCGGCATCTTGATCGGACGGGCACCGCCGACGTTGATACCCCGCAGGAGCGAGACCACCCTGGGCACGTGGCGGACCCTATCGCCCACGTTGTGCAGTGTGAGATCGTCGCGACATGCACAAGTACGTGATCATGGGAGTGCAGGGGAGTGGCAAGGGGACGCAGGCCATGATTCTGTGCGAACAGCTCGACCTCGTGCACATCAGCGTCGGTGACATCTTCCGTTGGAACGTGCAGTACCACACGAAGCTCGGTGCCCAAGTACGACGCATCATGAACGCCGGCGAGCTCGTCGGCGACGACCTGGTGTACGACGTCGTTCGCGATCGGCTCGAGCTGCACGACTGGAACTACGGGTTCATGGTCGACGGCTTCCCCCGTAACTCGTCACAGGCGGAGTTCTTCCTCGAGCGATACGACCTCGATGCCGTGATCTTGCTCGAGATGGCCGATGCCGAGGTCACCCGTCGCGTGCTTGCCAGGCGGCAATGCACGAACTGCGGTCTCGACTACAACCTGATCGCCCACCGACCCAAGGATCCGGAGCGGTGCGACGTGTGTGGCGGCGGGCTGGCCGCTCGCGAGGACGACCAACCCGAGGCATTGGCTGCCCGCCTGCGCGACTATCACCAGAAGACGGCGCCGGTGATCGAGCTGTTCGAGCGCAAGGAGTTCGTGGTGCGCGTCGACGCCAGCCGCACGGTCGAGGAAGTCAATCACGACCTCCGCAAACAACTCGGCGTTGACGACTGAATCTGTCGGAGCTTCGACTCGCGAGCAAGTCGCTCGTCTTCGCCTGACCGTGCTCGCCGCCTCCGCTTCGCTTTGGCGGCTCACCCAGCTCGTGGTCGGGGACACCTCGGGCCGGCGGAGCTTCGACTCGCGAGCAAGTCGCTCGTCTTCGCCTGACCGTGCTCGCCGCCTCCGCTTCGCTTTGGCGGCTCACCCAGCTCGTGGTCGTGGGACACCTCGGGCCGGCGGAGCTTCGACTCGCGAGCAAGTCGCTCGTCTTCGCCTGACCGTGCTCGCCGCCTCCGCTTCGCTTTGGCGGCTCACCCAGCTCGTGGTCGGGGACACCTCGGGCCGGCGGAGCTTCGACTCGCGAGCAAGTCGCTCGTCTTCGCCTGACCGTGCTCGCCGCCTCCGCTTCGCTTTGGCGGCTCACCCAGCTCGTGGTCGGGGACACCTCAGGCCGGCGGAGCTTCGACTCGCGAGCAAGTCGCTCGCGCTTCGCTGGTCGAACCGTGCATCGGTGGTGGCTGGTTCGCTGCTAGGAAGGGACGCGATGGCGCATTGGTTGTTGAAATCGGAGCCGGACGACTTCAGCTACGACGATCTCGTCACGGCGAAGCGCGAAGGCTGGGACGGGATCCGCAACTACCAGGCACGGATCTACCTGCGGGAGATGCGCGTCGGGGACGAGGCGATCTTCTACCACTCCAACGCCAAACCGCCCGGAGCAGCCGGCATCTGCACGATCGTCGGCGAAGCCGAGCCCGACCCCACCCAGTTCGATCCGGATGCGAAGTACTACGACGCGTCGTCCGATCCGGCCGATCCGCGCTGGGATCTCGTCACCGTCGCGCCCGTCCGGCCGCTGCGATTCGTCCCACTCGACGAGCTGCGGGCGATGCCCGAGCTCGCCGAATCGCGGCTGCTCGCCCGCGGCAATCGGCTTTCGATCATTCCGCTCACCGACGCCGAGTTCGACGCCATCGTGCGGCGCGCCGACGGCGGATGAGCTGAGTCCCGTGGCCGCCGATCCCAACGACCGCACGGTCGAGCTCCTGCAGACCCTGATCCGCAACCAATGCGTCAACGACGGCACGGCGCAATCCGGGCACGAGACGCGCAACGCCGACGTTCTGCAGGCGCTAGTCGATCGCCCCGGCGTGGAGATCGAACGATTCGGTCCGAGCGCCGACCGCATGTCGTTCGTCGCCCGCATTCCCGGCACCGACCCGGCGGCGCCTCGGCTGTGCCTGATGGGTCATACCGATGTGGTGCCGGTACATGCCGACCAGTGGAGGCACGACCCGTTCGGCGGCGAGGTCATCGACGGCGAGGTATGGGGTCGGGGTGCGGTCGACATGCTCAACCTCACCGCCTCGATGGCGATCGCCTTCACGGACCTTGCCGAGAGCGGGTTCCGTCCACGGGGTGACCTGCTGTTCTTCGCCGTCGCCGACGAGGAAGCGGGGAGCGCCCACGGGGCACGGTGGGCCGCCGAGCACCACACCGACGCGATCATGGCCGACTACGTGCTCACCGAGAGTGGCGGGCTGCACTCGGGTGACGAGCGGGCATCGCACGTCAGCGTCAGCGTCGGCGAGAAAGGCGTGGCGTGGCGCCGCCTGCGCGTGCGCGGCGAAGCCGGTCACGGCTCTCGGCCGTTCCGCATCGAGAACGCACTCGTCAAGGCGGCAGCCGTCGTGCAACGGCTCGCCGAATACCGCCCCGCACCCAAATTCCACGAGCTCTGGCGTGGACAGGTGGCGGCGATGGCTCTGCCCGACGACCTCGCTGCCGCGCTGCTCGACGAGGAAGCGATCGACGCGGCCCTCGACGCGATGCCCAATCGCCTCGGCGGCGAGCCATTTCTACTCGTGCACGCACGCCACGTTCTCGCCGAACCTCGTCGAGGGATCGATGAAGGTCAACGTCATCCCCGACACGGTCGACCTCGACGTCGACGTCCGCACGCTGCCGGGCGAAGGACCCGACGAGGTGCGGGCGCATCTCGAAGCGGCGTTGGGTGAGCTCGCGGCGCATGTCGAGGTCAGCCCGTTGATGAACGACGCGGCGTCGATGAGCCGCATCGACACCCCGCTGTGGGATGCGGTGCAGCGTGCGGTCAACGTGCCGTTTCCCGAGGCGCGACTCAACGCCCAGTTCATGGTCGGCTTCACCGACGCCCGCGTTTACCGTGACCTCGGTGCGGTGGCGTACGGAGCCGGCCTGTTCAGCCCGTCACTCGATCCGTCCGAGTACGGACGGCGGTTCCATGGTCACGACGAGCGCATCGACCTCGAGTCATTGCGTCTCACCACGGAGATGTTTCGCCGGGTCGCCCTCGACCTCGGCGGCTGATCACGCCGACTGCGGCTCGTGGACGACGATGCCGCGGATGTTCTCGCCGGCGAGCATCGCCTTGTAGCCGTCGTTGATCTTCTCCAGCGGGTAGCGGTTCGTCACGAGCTCGTCGAGCTTGATGACGCCGGACCGGTACATGCTGAGGAGTGCGGGGATGTCCACCTGCGGGTTGAGCGATCCGAAGATGGTGCCCTTCACCTCTTTGTTCCACATCGCCAGCTCGAACAGGTTGATCGAGCATTCCTCCTGCGTCATCGGCGCGATGGCGGTGACGACGATCGTGCTGCCTTTCCCGCCGAGCTTCGTGCCGAGGCTCATCAGGTCGCCGGTGAGCAGGCCCGGTGTCATGATCACCTTGTCGGCCATCTGTCCCCACGTCATCTCGCCGACCGCGGCGAGAGCGGCTTCCATGGAGTCGAACGTGTGCGTGGCGCCGAACTCCATCGCCTTCTCCCGTTTGAACTCCACCGGATCGATGGCGATCACTCGCTCGGCGCCGGCCTGGCGGGCGCCCTGCACGGCATTGATGCCGATGCCACCGATTCCGACGACGACGACGGTGTCGCCGGGTTGCACGTTCGCCCGGCGCGTCGCCGATCCCCACCCGGTGGCGACACCGCACGACACGAGGGCGACTGCCTCGAGGGGGAGGTCGGTGTCGACCTTGACGATGCTGTTCTCCGGCACCGTGGTGAACTCGCTGAACGTGCCCAGGTTCACCATCAGGTTGAGCTCCTTGTCACCGAGGTGGTGACGGGAGGTGAAGTCGGTGGGCATCGCCTTGGCGAAGGCGAACATCCCCTGGTCGCAGAGTGCCTGCTGCCCCCGTGAGCAGTAGCGACAGCGGCCGCACGCGGGCACGAACGACGCAGAGATGTGGTCGTCTGGGGCGAACCGGGTCACTCCCTCGCCCACCTCGCGCACGATGCCCGATCCCTCGTGGCCACCAACGACGGGGAAGAAACCGTCCTCGAGTCCCATCAAGGGCCACAGCTCCTCGGCGGGCACCATGTCGCCAGTGACGACATGTTCGTCCGAGTGGCAGAGGCCGGCCACCTTCCATTCGACGAGCACCTCGCCTGCCTTCGGTGGGTCGACGGTGATCGTCTCGATCGCCCACGGTTGGTTCAAGCCGTGCAGCACGGCGGCTCTCGATTCCATGGAGTCGCACCGTAGTGGAGGGTCGCGCGGCGATCTGAGTCGGCGTCAGAAACTCGCGGTGTTCGACCCAGTCATCGGCCGGACACCAACGCACCCGTCGACTCAGCGCTTCTCGAAACCGCGCCGTAAGTTGAACGAGATGGCTGACTCCGCGATCCCGACACGCCGCCTCGGCAACAGCGACCTGCGCGTGGGCGCCATCGGGCTGGGATGCATGGGGATGAGCTCGGCGTACGGAAAGGCCGAGGACGACGTCGCCATCGCCACGATCCATCACGCCGTCGAGCGGGGAGCGACCCTCGTCGATACCGCCGACGTCTACGGCCCGCACACGAATGAACGCCTCGTCGGTCGGGCGATTGCCGACCGACGCGACCAGGTCGTACTGGCCACCAAGTTCGGGCTCGCCAGTCCGCCGGAAGAATCGGGCGGTCGGAGGATCGACGGCCGTCCCGAGTACGTGGCACGTGCATGCGATGCGAGTCTCGCTCGGCTCGGCGTCGACCAGATCGACCTGTACTACCTCCATCGGCCCGACCCGCAGGTGCCCATCGAGGACACGGTCGGCGCGATGGGTGCGCTCGTCACCGCCGGCAAGGTGCGCTACCTCGGCCTCTCCGAGGCGACCGGCGACACGGTGCGGCGCGCCGCGTCCGAGCACGCGATCGCTGCCGTGCAGAGCGAATGGTCGCTGTGGAGTCGCGACATCGAAGACGACGTGGTCTCCGTCTGTCGTGACCTCGACATCGCCCTCGTGGCCTTCAGCCCTCTCGGGCGCGGGTTCCTGAGCGGAACCATCACTAGCCCTGATGACTTCGGTGAGGACGACCTGCGTCGCATCATGCCGCGTTTCCAGGGAGAAGCCTTCGACGCCAATCTGCGCTTGGTCGACGAGGTACGGCGCATCGCCGGCAACTACGGGGCGACGCCCGGCCAGGTGGCCCTGGCGTGGACGCTCCGCCAGGGCGACGACGTGATTCCGATCCCGGGAACGACCCGCATTCAGCACCTCGACGAGAACCTCGATTCGATCAGACTGTCGTTGACAGCCGAGGACGTCGCTGCGCTCGACGCGCTGCAACCGGTGGGCGACCGTTCCTGGGACATGACCTTCGTCCAGGCCTCGACGCCCGAACGCCCGAAGCGCTAGTCGTCGGGGGTGTCGCGGAGGCCGTCGTTGAAGGCCCGGTAGAGCTCGTAGACGCCCTTGCACTTCTCGCAGAGCGGAAGCTGGCGGGGGTCGCGGGCAGGAACCCAGACGAACCCACAGAGCGCCTCGATCGGGGTTCCGCTGATGCGCGCTTCGAGCACCTTTGCCGCTGCCGACTCGCCCGGTTCGGTCTTGACGATGTGGGCGACGACGGGCTCGCTGGTTTCGGTGATCTCGTCGGTCTGCGGATCGGTGGTGACGGGCATCGTGACGACCTCGGGCACGACTCCAGTGAACCACAACCGATCGCATCGAGACATTTGCGAGCGGATCCGTTACAGTGACGCCGTGCTCGCTGCAGTCGCCGCCGTTCTCGTGGTCGCCGCAGTAGCAGCACGCGTCCCCGCACCCGCGCTCATTCCAGCACGGGTCAGGCGGGGCGCACGTCACGGCCAGCCCCGCTGAACCCGTGCACCCCGCCCGACCAGCCGAGTTCTCGGCGGCGGGCAAGTCGCCGTGAACCGGTTCCACCAGAGTGTGAGGACCGCCCATGTCCACCGATGAGTTCACGTCACTGCGACCGCGACGATCCAGCGCCGGGTTCGCGCTCACCATCACCGTGCACCCGGCACAGGCCGGGGATGCTGCGTCGATGGACGCGCTGCTCGGCGCGCTTGCCACGTGTGGCGTCGACGTTCGTCGTGACCAGTTCATCGGCGAGCAGCGACAGCTCGATGTTGCCTGCGCTGGACCGGTCCAGCAGCGCGCCGTTCATGACGTCGTCGCCGCTCACGGGGCAGACGTCTTCGACGCCACGTTCGCCCTCCACCGTGGTGGCAAGCTGGCGATCGCCCCGCGTGCTCTGATCGGTGGGCCCGACGAACTGGCGATGGCCTACACGCCCGGGGTCGGGCGGGTGTCGCAGGTGATCGCCGACGACATCGACGCCGTGTGGTCGCTCACCGGTCGGGCGAACGCAGTCGCGGTGCTCACCAACGGCACAGCGGTGCTCGGTCTCGGCGACGTCGGCCCGGAGGCGGCGCTGCCCGTGATGGAGGGCAAAGCCATCCTGTTCAAACAGTTCGGCGGGATCGACGCCTATCCGGTGTGTGTCGCGGCACGAACCGTCGACGAGATGGTGGCAGTCGGGCGGGCGATCGCGCCGACGTTCGGCGGGATCAACTTGGAGGACATCTCGGCACCGACGTGCTTCGAGATCGAACGTCGCCTGCAGGACGCGGTCGACATCCCGGTGTTCCACGACGATCAGCACGGCACGGCCATCGTCGCTCTTGCCGCATTGCGCAACGCTGCGACGGTGGTGGGGAAGCGACTCGAGGACCTCACCGTGGCGGTGGTGGGCACCGGAGCTGCGGGGTTCGCTTGCTCCCAGCTCCTGCACCACGTCGGCGTCGACGACATCATCGGTGTCGATCGTGCCGGTGTGCTGCACCGCGGCAGAAACGACTTGCCGCCCTACAAGCGGTGGTTCGTGGAGGTCGGGAACCGTCGTGATCGGACCGGCTGCGTGCACGAGGCACTGAAGGGAGCCGATGTCCTCCTCGGGCTGTCGGGTCCAGGAGTCATCGAGCCCGCCTGGCTGAGCGACATGGCCGACGATGCGATCGTGTTCGCCATGGCCAATCCCGTGCCGGAAGTGATGCCCGAGGATGTGCCCGACAACGTCGCCGTGGTGGCCACTGGTCGCAGCGACTACCCGAACCAGATCAACAACGTGCTCGCCTTCCCGGGAGTGTTCCGCGGCATGCTCGATGCGCGGGCGACCCGCTGCAGCGTGGACACCAAGCTCGCCGCCGCCGAGGGGCTCGCCGCACTCGTGCCGGAACCGACCGTCGGGCGCATCATTCCCGGAGCGTTCGACGCCGGCGTCGCCGCCGTAGTCGCTCACGCTGTGGCGACCACCGCGTGGAGCGAGGGCGCCGTGCGCGTGTCGACCTAGCGATCGGTGAGTCGCAGCACGTCGGCGATCTGTCGCCGAGCGACCTCCAGCTCGGGAGCCGGGAACAGGGCGATGTGATCGGCCCCGGCCGCCTCCAGCTGCTCGATGTGCTCGGCGGCGTCGTCGATGGTGCCGATCGGACCTATCGTGCGCCACCAATCGGCCGGCATCGTGGCGAGCGCCTCGACGCCTCCCTTGGCGAACAACTCGGCCAGGTCGTCGTAGAAGGGCAACGCCCGCACTCCCTCCGAGGGGTTCTCGATCAGGCCGGCCAGCCACGGCGCCATCGTCCGATGGGCGGAGGCGCGCTCGCTGTCGACGCACAGTGCGGCGTAGGCGGCGACCACGAAACCGTCGGGGTTGCCGGCCTGCTCTCGCGCCCACGCCACGTACGGCGGGCTACCCGGCTCGGCCAGCACGAGTCCGTCGGCGGCGCGGCCGGACATCGCCACCGACCTGGGACCGCGCACACCCGAGAGCACCGTCGGACGCACTTCCGGCGGCTGGTCGAGACGTACCGCGTCGAGGTTGACATACCGCCCCTGGACGGACACCTCCTCGCCGTGCGAGCAGGCGCCGCACGGCGACGAGCACCTCCTCGAGGGCCGTCACGGGCGACTGCGGTCGCACACCCATCTGCGCCATCCAGCTCTGCACGCCGTGCCCGATCCCGGCCACGACCCGACCGGGCGCGAGCTGACACAGGGTGGCGATCTCCATGGCGGTGATCGCCGGGTTGCGCGCTACGGCGGGCAGGATGCCGATGCCGACGGTGAGTTGCTGCGTCGTCGACAAGGCGGCGGCAGCGAGGCTGATGCCGGCGGTGTAGAAGCAGTCCTCGATCACCCACAGGTCGTCGGCCCCACCGTCTTCGAGCTGTCTGGCGAACTGGATCACCTCGGTGGCAGGAAACGAGCGATCGAAGCACATGCCGATCCGCGAGCGTGCTGTGGCCATCGGCATCACGCTACGTGGACGCGCCGCGGGTGCGCCCGTGGATTCACGGCGCCGAATGCAACGTGGCGAGCTCGGCGACGAGGTTGGCGCGAGCGCGATCTTCCCAGCGCCGTCGGCCGTCCGCCGTGGCGAAGATCGAAGGCCGGTCGACGAAACCGTTGCAACACGTGCGTTCGTCCGGCTGCCCACGCGGCGTCGTCGAGATGGCGGTACTCGTTGCGCACCCCGTTGACGTACGCGGCGTAGGCGCCAGCATCCGAGCCGAGCACGGCGAGATCGGCGTCGAGGAGGATCGCAGTGTCGGTGTCGTCCGAGCCGGCCTCGTGTGTGCCAGTGGCGACGATCATGTCGGCCACCCGGGCCACGCGGGCACCGGTCCAGCCGAGGGTGTCGAGCTCACGGATCGCCAGATCGGCACTGTTCCGTTCGTTGGCGACCGCCGCCGCCGAGGGCTCGTAGATCGCGTCGTGAAAAAACGCCGCGGCCAGGAGCGCCTGCCGATCGGCGAGCCCCACGTCGGCGGAGAGATCGTCGATGTGACGTAGCACCCACTCGACGTGGGTGGCGGTGTGGTAGTGGCGGTGTGGTTCGCGATGACGGTCGAGCAGCGACGCGAGCACCGACTCGCCGACGCCGTAGCCGACGGTGAGCCACCACCACGGCGTGAGTGCGGCCTCTGACGAACCGGCCATGAACTGCAGTGTCGCGTGTTTGGCATGCTGGCGTCATGACGGTGCTCATCGACGAACCGCGGTGGTGGTACCGCGGACGCAAGTGGAGCCACCTCGTGAGCGACGTGTCGTACGAGGAGTTGCACCGGTTCGTCGACGCTCTCGGCATTCCGCGGCGAGCCTTCCAGGGCGACCACTACGACATTCCCGAGGAGTACCTCGTGGACGTGCTGGAGGCGGGCGCAGAGATGGTGGACAGCCGCGAGCTGGTGCGCCGGCTGCGGAGAGCCGGGCTGCGCGTGAGCCCGGCCGAGCGTCGTCGCCGCGCGATCGACACAGCCCCGTTGATGTCACCAACGAGGTGGTTCGCCGAGCAGTTCTCGCGGGCATTCGACGTGACGTGATCCGCCTTCGCCGCTGATGACGAACCACTCGATCAGCTGGGTCCCGGCGTCTTCAGCGACGGCACTCGCTTCGAGCCAGGTGTCGATGTCGGCGTCGTCGGCGCGTCGGTGGGGACGCACCGTGGCAACGACCACGCCGCAGAGCTCGTCGGGTGCGGCGTCGGCGATGCACTCGACCACAGTGATGATGGCGTCGTCGTCGGTGGTGCCGTCGACGACGACGACGGACATGCCCCGACGTTCGTGATCGAGGAGGATCACGGCGGTCTCGTCGGTGAGAGGTTCGCTGACTGCGAGCCCGATCACGGCCAGCGCATCGGCGGGAGATTTGATGGGATCGATGTTCGCCCGTGGCACGCGGTGCCACGAACCGAACGTGGATGAGGACATGTGCTTCCCCGAACTCTCGGTGATGGAGTGGGGAAGTCGGTGACGGGCACGGTACGCGAGCGGTGTGACAGCCATGATGCGGAGCGCCACCCCCGCCGCACCGATCGAGATCGTCAGGCGTAGGCGCTGATCGCCGCTTCGGCGTGGGCCACGTATCCGCCGCCGAACTTGATCGCGTGCACGACCAACGGTGCGATCTGGTGCAGCGCCACTCGATCGTGCCACCCGTCCGCCACGGGATACACGTCCGCATACGCGGCGAAGCAGTCCTCGGCCGAATCCACCGAAGAGGCGCATCATCGCCAGGTCGAACTCGCGATGCCCGCCGTGGGCAGCGGGGTCGATGAGCCAACTGGCGCCGCCACGATCGACGAGACGGTTGCCCGCCCACAGGTCGCCGTGCAGCCGTGCTGCAGGCTCGTCAGCAGCACCGAACTCGTCGAGTCGACCGGCGAGCGCCTCGAGGGCGGCGACGCTCGCCGGCGGTAGGGCGTGCGCATCGGCTGCCAGTCGGGCAAGGGGGAGCAAGCGGCATGAGGCGTAGAACTCCGCCCACGTCGAAGACGGCGTGTTCGGCAAGGCGCGGCTGCCCGTCGTGCGCCGGTCTTCCCGACCGAAGCACGGCGCACCGGCCAGATGGAGTTCGGCCAGTGCTCGCCCGAGATCGAGTCTCCGTTGTCGCCGTCGGTGCGCCACCGTCGATCCACCCCAGCACGAGATGTGCCGGATCGTCGTCGGAGACAGCGAGCACCTCGGGCACGAGGACCGCCCGTGCTGCGCCGATCCACTCGAGGCCGGACGCCTCGGTGGTGAAGAACCCCGGTGGTGGACGGCGGTGGGTCTTGGCGAACACCCGCCGTCCGTCAGCGAGATCGAGGCGATACGAGATGGCAACGTCGCCGCCGTGCACCCGGGAGGCGCCCGAGATCGACACTCCCATCGACTTCTCCACGGCGGCGATGAACTCGGGCTCGATCGCCGCCGGGTTCGCCATGTGCCTACTCTCGCGCTCCATGGCCGACGTGACGATCTATCACAACCAGAGTTGCAGCACCTCCCGCCACGCGATGTCCGCGGCAGACGAGGCCGATGTCGCCGTCGACGTGGTGAAGTACCTCAACACACCGCCCGACGCGGAAACCCTGAGGGGCATCATCGACAAGCTCCAGGATCCGGTGACGGACCTCGTTCGCCGTGACAACACGTTCGCCGCGGCCGGGCTCACCGACGACGACGTTGCCACCCCGGAGCAGGTGATCGACGTTCTCGTCGCCAACCCGAAGCTGATGCAGCGTCCGGTGATCGTCACGGCCGACACCGCCATCATCGGCCGCCCGAAGGAGCGGGCGACGGCATTCCTCGATCGCTCCGCTGAGTTCAAAGCCGGGACGGGAGGCGTGACTACCTGTCCGAGCGGACTTGCTCGCGAGTCGAAGCACCGAGCATTCACCCGAGTTGGTTGATGTCGACGTCCTTCGAATATGCGGTGAGGGTCACCTGCACCGCGGCGTCGTCGAGCAGGGCCAACACGCCCGTGTCGAGCGCGCAGAACTGCTTCGACCCGCCCGTGACCTCGACCTTCACGCAGCGGGCGGAGCGACCGGCGATCTTGCGCCTCGACCCGGTTCCATCGCCGAGTCGGTCGCTCGCCGCCTGGCGTAGCTTCGCCGCTGCCGATTCGGCGTAGAAGCGGTGGGTCACCTGGAGGTCGCTCACGTAGCTGTCCTCGACCTGCTGGACGCACTCGCCGTCCTCCGTCCGGCACGTCTTCGTCGACTTCCCGTCGATCACGAACTCGACGTCGCCGATCGTGACAGCCCGTCGGTTGGGCGCCGCCTGCACCACCTCGGCCTCCGACGTGCGGTTGCCGTAGCGCGTCAGGATCTCGTAGTCACCGGTGAACCGTCGCCTCGCTGGCTCGATCGAGACGCACGAGCACGGCATCGATCGCATCGTCGCCGGTGACTGTGCCGGGAGCGTTCGATTCCTCCGAGAACGACGGTCGTTTGCCTGTGAAGCACGAGCACAGCACGCACGCGAGCGCGACCACGGCGGCGAAGCGGATCGGGGTCGGCAGTCGGGGCATGGCGCCGTCAGGGTACTGCCACACCATCGATCCGGCGCCGCGTCGCCCGGTGCCGGGACGCGGTCGTGGGGGAGGAGGTGTTGGTGCGCCGAACCATCCAGCGTGTGCCGTGATAGCCGCGTCCGCTGGCCACAGCGAACGGGGAGCGCCAAGGTCGCTCGCTGTAACCTGCTGCGCCGTGATCCGCCTCGACGCCGCGACGGTGCTCCTGCAATGGGCAAGCGGGGGGATGGCGTTCTGCTGGTTCACGACACGGCGACGCCAGGTCGGGCTCGGCTACGGATGGCTGTTGCGCGGCATCTACCTCGCTTTGGCGGCGAGTGCGTTCGTCGTGGGGTTGCGCTTCGGCCCGGTCGCCGGTCGCGACGTGGCCTCGCTCGGCGTGACGGTGGCGTGTCTCGCCGCGCTCGGCGCTGTCGATCGTGCTGGAGGCACGCGGGGGTGCGCGGACAACTCGCCGAGCACGACCGTCGCACCGCTCGCGTGGCGGCGATGACGGGGATCGATCGCTCCGGCGCCGCGGTCGACGGCCAACCGATATCGACGCGATCCGCGAGTACCCGCCCGCGCTCGACCTTGTCGCACCCGCGATCGGCGCGATCGGGCTCGTGTTTGCCGCCGTCGATGCAGCAGGTGACGGCGGCGACACGGCTGTCGCCATCATCCGCACACTCGTCGGTGCGGCCTTTCTCGGCGCCGTGTCGGATGCGATGCTGCTCGGCCACTGGTACCTGGTCCAACCGGGTCTTCCTCGCCGCCTGCTCAACGAGCTGGTCGACGCGGTCGGCTGGATCTGGCCGTTCGAGGTCGGCGCGATGCTGCTGCCGACAGGAATGCTGGCGGTGCTCAGCGGTTCGGTCGACGACGGCTGGAACGGCACACTGGGCTGGTTCTGGGTGGCGAGCGCGCTGACCACGATCGTGCTCGTGTTCGTCACAAAGGCGGCCCTCCGTGAACGCGAATACTCCGCCGTGATGGCTGCTACGGGGCTGCTCTACCTGGCCGTTCTCACAGCCTTCGGCACGGACCTCGTCGCCCGAGCGGTCTTATCGGGCTGACGCCAATCCGGCAATGAGGCATGATTGACGGATGCCAAGGCCTGTGTGGACCGGCACGATCAGCTTTGGTCTGGTCGCGATCCCGGTGAAGCTCTTCCATGCCGTGCGTCGCAAGAGCGTGTCGTTCAACCAACTCGACGAGCGCACGATGAGCCGCATCCGCTACAAGAAGGTCTCCGACGAGACCGGCGAGGAAGTTTCCGACGACGACATCGTCAAGGGCTACGAGTTCGCCAAGGGCCGCTATGTGATCGTCGACCCGGACGAGCTCGACGCTTTCGTGCCGGCCGCGACCAAGACGGTCGATCTGGAGGAGTTCGTCGAGCTCCACGAGCTCGACCCGGCGATCTTCGACGCCGCGTACTACGTGGCACCCGACTCCAACCCGAAGCCCTACCTCTTGTTGACACGGGCGATGGAGGAGAGCGGTAAGGTCGCAATCGGGCGTTTCGTCATGCGTAACAAGCAGTACGCAGCAGCCATTCGGGCCGTCGACGGGAGGCTGGTCATGTCGACTCTCGCCTATGCCGACGAGGTCGTCGATCCGGCCGAGATCGATGAGCTGCAAGGCCTCGACGAGGTCGAGGTGCAGGATCGCGAGGTGGCGATGGCGGAAGCCCTCGTCGACTCCTTGTCGGCTGACTTCGACCACGACAGGTATCACGACGACTACCGCGAGCAACTGATGGCACTGATCGAACAGAAGGCTGCCGGCGAGGAGATCGAGTTGCCTGAAGTCGAGGCGGAGAAGCCGAAGATCGTCGATCTGATGGCCGCCCTCGAGGCCAGCGTCGAGGCGGCGAAGAAGTCCCGCAAGAGCGCGTGAGCCCGTCGAAGCCGGGCGCCAAGGCCACGGTCTCGATCGGCGAGCGCACGCTGTCGCTGTCGAACCTCGACAAGGTGCTCTACCCGAGTGGATTCACCAAAGGTGAGATCATCGACTACTACGTGCGCATCGCCGACGTGATGCTGCCTCATCTGGCGGGTCGCTGCATCACGTTGCGCCGTTATCCGGACGGCACCGACGCAGAGGGCTTCTTCGAGAAGCGGTGCCCCAGCCACCGCCCGGGTTGGGTACCTGTGGCGATCGGTCCCGGCGATCGGCGCGGCGGCATTGAGTACTGTCAATTCGCCGAGCCCGCCGGTCTCGTCTGGTCGGCAAACCTCGCCGCCGTCGAACTCCACGCTCCGATGGCACTCGCCGCCGACCTCGACACGCCACGCACCCTCGTCTTCGACTTCGACCCTGGCGCGCCGGCGGCGATCCCGGAATGCTGCCAGGTGGCGCTTGCAGCGAGCGACGTGCTCGCCAGTGTCGGTCTCGAAGGGTGCTGCAAGACATCGGGCTCGAAAGGCCTGCAGCTCTATGTCCCGCTCAACACACCGGGCGTCACCCACCAGGCTGCGGCCGACTTCGCCCTTGCCGTCGGGCAGGTGATCGACCGGCAACTTCCCGGGCTCACCACCACTGTGATGGCCAAGGCGGTGCGTCCCGGCAAGATCTTCGTCGACTGGAGCCAGAACGCCCATCACAAGACGACGATCGCTCCCTACTCGTTGCGAGCGCGTCCACGTCCAACCGTTTCCACACCGGTGAGCTGGGACGACGTGCAGAACGCGGCGCCAACGGGAGTCCGAGCTGGTCTTCGATGCGGGCGACGTGCTCGACCGCGTCGCCGACCATGGGCGACCTGTTCGACGCCTGTGCTGGAACTCGAACAGCCGTCTGCCGTCGTTCGGTCGCTGACGGTGCCGGTGCGCTCGGCGTGTCATCGCGCGCGTCCGTTTCGGTCCGGACCGGCCATCATGGTGCGATGCCTCGTCGACGCGTCGTGCACGTCGGCGCGCTCGTGCCGGTGCTGGTGCTGGCCGTCGTCGCCTGCTCCGGCTCGCGCCACGCCCGGCGAGGAGTCCGGAGCGGACGACGCCACGACGACGTTGGCGTCCGCAGACGTATCCGTCACTACGACGCCTTCCGATCCGGCCCGGACAGGAAGCGTCGATGACACGTCGCCTCCGACGACACACGAGACGACGACCACCACCACGAGACCGCCGCTCGTGGTACCCGGGCCGGAGGGTTGGAGGGCGTTCGACCGAAGCCTGCGGGACCACCTCATCGGAGGGGGTGATCGGGCGGCGTCGGTGGCCGTCGCCATCAACGGCGAGATCGTGCACGCTGCCGCCGTTCGGCGAGCGGGTGCCCGGCGATCCGGCCCGCACCAGCGACCGGTTCCGCATCGCCAGCATCTCGAAGGTGATCGCCGCGGTCGCCTTGCTCCGTCTCGTCGAGCAGGGCGACATCGGACTCGACGATCCGGTCACGGGCAGCCTCGCCAACTGGCTCGGCGTCGTGCCCCGCGAGGCGCGTGTCGCCAACATCACGCCGCGGCAGCTGCTCGGCCACACGTCAGGTTTCGGTGACTACGAGAACGACTTCTTCGGCGGCGGCGCCGATTCGTGCCGCACCGCGGCGACGTTCGCCCTCGCCGGCGGCCTGATCGCCAAACCGGGCACGGCGTACAACTACAGCAACATGAACTACTGCGTCATCGGGCTGCTGCTCGAGCAGCGAACGGGGAAGCCGTTCGACCAGGTGTTGTTCGATGAAGTGCTCACGCCGCTCGGCATCGAGAACCTGCGCCTCGCCGGCACGTTCGACGTCGGACCCGACGACGTGGAGCACTACTCGACGCCGCAACGCAACTACATGGAGGTGTTGGGCGCCGCCGGGTCATGGGTGGCTACGCCGTCCGACATCGTCCGCCTCGTCGATTCGCTCGACCCCACGAAAGAGGGTTGGCATCCGCTCGGCAACGGCTCGCTCGCGCAGATGAAGGCGCCCTCGACACGGGGCGACCGGGGCGGCTCCGGTCCCTCGTGGTACGGGCTCGGACTGATGGTGTTCGGCGATGGCTCCTTCGGGCACACCGGCACGTTGGAGAGCACCCACGCCATGGTCGTCTCCCGGCCCGACGGTGTGACATGGGCGATCACCGTGAGCGGCGAGAACCCCTGGGAGACACCCGAGCTGCGGCCCATCATCGACGAGGCATTTGCCGCCGGAGGGTTCGGACCAGCCTGACGGGTGATGTTCGGTACGTTACGAACAGATGGACCGACGGGCAAACGGATGATGGCTCATCGGTGACCGCACAGTATGCGGCGCCTGCCACACTCGTGCTGCTCCGCCGCCGAGCTTTCATCATCCTCGGTCTGAGCGGGCTGGCGATCACCCAACCGATCCTCGGACTGTTCGGCGACAACCCGCAGTTCTTCGTGGCGGGCAGCTACACGACGACGCAGATCGTGGCGTT
Source organism: uncultured Acidimicrobiia bacterium (assembly GCA_963830025.1). Classification (GTDB taxonomy): domain Bacteria; phylum Actinomycetota; class Acidimicrobiia; order Acidimicrobiales; family Ilumatobacteraceae; genus CAWHLC01. The sequence goes on along the minus strand of CAWHLC010000009.1, from coordinate 283,510 downwards.
CGGCCTCCTCGTCGCCTTGGTTCCGCCGCTCGTCGGGATCGCCATCACCGCCGTCGGCACATCTGCCGACCGGCGCTCGGTGCGGTCGCCTTCGCCGTCGTGATCAGCGTCCTGGCGCTCGCGTTCGCCCTTGCGCTGGCTGCGCACGCTCGGCGTCGATGGGATGCTCGCCGCGACCGCGCTCGCCGTGCTCCTCGCTGCCGGACATCGTGCTCGCCGTGTGGCGTTCCCACGCGGCTCAGCTCTTCTTCTCCTACCTCGCCGTGGCCAATCGCAGCGTTCATCGTGGTGTTCCTGTTCGTCAGTCCGGCGTCGGAGCTGGTGATCGGCGACAGCTCGGCTGTCGAGTTCGGCCAGGTCTCGGTTCCCGAGCTGAAGGCGCCACTCGTCGTGGTCGTCCTCGACGAGCTCCCGGCAGGCACGATCATGCGCAGCGACGGCTCGATCAACAGCGCCCGCTATCCGGGATTCGCTCGGCCTGGCGCAGACGAGCACCTGGTTCCGCAACGCCTCCAGCACCGACAATGAGACGTTGCGCGCCGTACCCACCATCCTCACCGGCAAACGGGTCGACTTGGGCACGTTGCCGACGTACGCCGACCATCCTCGCAACCTGTTCACGATGCTCGGTGCCCGGCATGTCCCGGTGCATCGGTTCGAAGCGGTGACGAACATGTGCCCGCCGCGAGATCTGCGAGCCGGCACCGCCGCGGCCGCTGAGCCAGGCGTTGACCGACGCCGTCGATCGTCTACGGCCACCGTGTGCTTCCCGACGAGCTACGTGACGAGCTACCAGCGATCGACAACTCGTGGGGAGACTTCGGCGGTGACGACGACGACAGGCGTCGGTGGCGCTGTTCCTGACGGAGAAGTCGCTGATGCTGGACAAGCTGCTCGAAGATCGCCGATGGGGAGACGCGGACCGCTCGGTCCAGGCGGCGGCATGAGCCAGCGAGATCGAGGCGATCGAGCCCATCTCCGGGCCTGCACTACGTCCATGTCCTGCTGCCACACTCTCCATGGATGCATGTCGAGGACTGGCGTGCTGTCCATCTTCGACTCGGCGCTGCACCCGCTCGCGGGTCTCGACCCCGAAGTCCGCCCGGTGCACGAGTTCCGCACTCGTCTCCAGTACCAACTGCACAGCATGCAGGCCGGTGCCGTCGACGTGCTGGTCGGTGAGCTCGTCGATCACCTCGCATTCGTTGCCGACCTGGGACGACACGATGCTCGTCGTCACCTCCGACCACGGGCTCAACTTCACGCCGCCCGATCTGGGCCGTGCGGTCGTCACCGATGGCAACAGGGAGGAAGTCTTCCGCGTGCCGCTCTTCATCAAGGTTCCCGGGCAGACGGTCGGCGACGTGCGCGACGAGCCGGCCCTGACGATGGACGTCCTCCCGTCGATCGCCGACGTCCTCGACGTCGAGGTCGACGACAGCTGGCACTTCGACGGGCATTCGCTGTTCGACGGCAGCACGGCGAGCTTCGAGCCGATGGTCTCGCCCGACGTCGACGCTGTGCTCGGACATCGCCGCGCGGCGCGGCGACGAGTTCCCCAATGGCGACGGCTGGCAGGGGCTGGCCGCCGTGGGCGACAACGGCGATCTGGTGGGCCGCGAGATCGCCGACCTCGACGTCGGCGAGGCCGAGTGAGTACGAGGCGACGCTCGACCAGGAGCGGCTGTTCGACGACCTCCCCACCGACGACGGACAGCTCCCGTTCGTGCTCACCGGCACGGTCCGCTGATCCCGAGCAGGGTGGCGAGCCGACCGAACTGGTGGCCGCCGTGAACGGCACGATCGCCGGCGTGGTCGGTGGTTACCGCCCCGCCGGTGGGCGATGGAACTTCATCGGATACGTCGCCGACCTGTATCGGGACGGCTCCAACACGGTCGAGCTCTACGAGGTCGCCCGGCGGGATTCGTCCACCGTGCTCCACCCGGTGACCGAGTAGCCGCGGCTCCATCGGTGAGGAGTGGTCGGCGACGACGCGGTAGAAACTCGAGATGACCGTGCCACAGCGTCCTGGAATGACCGTGCCGTTGCCGGGCCCCCTGCACTCGCAGCGCGAGCGGCTCGTGGAGCTCGCGGATCTCGGGTACACCGACATCTGGTCGGCCGAGTCGGACGGCGCGGACGGGTTCACGCCCCTCGCCCTCGCCGCGGCGTGGGAGCCGCGGCTCCGCCTCGGTACGGCGATCGTGCCGGCCTACACACGGTCGCCAGGCTGCATGGCGCAATGCGTCGCATCGTTGGCCGACGCCGCTCCGGGCCGATTCGCGATCGGCATCGGGTCGTCGAGCAACGTCATCGTCGAACGGTGGAACGGGATCCCCTTCGAGGAGCCGTACAAGAAGGTGCGCGACGTCGTCCGCTTCCTGCGCGATGCGCTGACCGGGGAGAAGGTGTCGCAGCAGTACGACACCTTCGAGATCAAGGGATTCCGGCTCGGCGTGCGGCCCGAGCAGCCGCCGCCGATCCTCGTCGCCGCGCTGCGCGAAGGCATGCTGCGGCTTGCCGGCCGGGAGGCCGATGGAGCGATCATCAACTGGTTGTCGCCGGCCGACGCGGCGCGGGTGACCGGAGTCGTGCGGGATGCCGCGGGCGGCGAGGACCGGGAGGTGGTGGCACGAATCTTCGTGTGCCCCAGCGAGAACGCCGACGTGGTCCGGGCGAGCGCTCGGTTCGCCATCGCCGCCTACATGAACGTGCCGGTGTATGCGGAGTTCCACCGCTGGCTCGGGCGAGGTGACGTGCTCGGTGCGATGTGGGAGGCGTGGTCGGCAGGCGACCGGCAAGCGGCGCTGAAGGCGATCCCCGACGAGGCGGTGGATGACCTCGTGGTGCACGGCTCGCCCGCAGGTGTGCCGAGCCCGCATCGACGAGTACTTCGCCAACGGCGTGACAACGACGTCGCTGGCGATCCTTCCCCTCGACCCAGAGCTCGATTTCCGCCAGGCCGTGCGCGACCTCGCCCCACGTCAGCCGGGGTGATGTCGGCGGCGCCGGCGCGAGGCGCCGCGCTCAGGCGGCGCGGCGACGTCGAGGGAGTGCCGGCTGCTGATCGACCTCGCTCGTCGTGATGCTGTTCGCGCAGCATGCGACGGATCTCGGCGATGTGGCGCCTGCCTCGGTTGACGGTGGCGTCGTCGAGCCGGAAGCGGAGCGGGACGTCGCCGAGGGGGATGAGGCTGAGCTGCTGTGGCTGGTGTTCCGTGGTCATGCCACCACGGTGACAGAGGGGTGTAACACCTAGTCTGAGCAGGGCAGATTCGCCGTCGCCGGGATGTCAGGCGACGGCGACTGAGATGCCGATGGCAGCGATCATCACGACGACGGGAACGGCGTACGTGGCCCAGACGGGAAAGCGGCGCGGTGGTGCCATCACCACCAGAGCGCAGAGGCCGCCTCCGACGATGCCGCCGATGTGACCGCCGATCGAGATGCCCGGGATGAACAAGGTGAACATCAGGTTGATCAGCAGCAGTGGACCGATGCCTGTGGAGAAGGGGTTGATGCCGCGCTCGATACAGCCCGATGGCTGCGGCCGCCATCAACCCGAACACCGCGCCGGAGGCGCCTCCGTGCAGCTCGTTCGGTTGCATGAGGAGGGCTCCCGCCGATCCACCGAGCAGCGCGGCGAAGTACATCAGCCCGAACCGCACCCGCCCCACCGCCGGCTCGATGAGCTGGCCGAGCTGGTAGAGCAGCGCCATGTTGAGCAGTAGGTGGAGCGGGCCGAAGTGGATGAATCCGGAGGTGATGAGGCGGTACCACTGGCCATCGACATCGAGAGCGGCGCCGAACAGACCGAGGTCGAAGCGCTCCCGGGTGATCTCGTCGGAACTGAAGTTGGACGAATCCTTGATGCCCATCCACACGAACACCGCGACGTTGATGGCGATCAGCGTGTAGGTGACCAGCGTGGGCTGGCGGGCGTTCCACATCACCGCCCGGGAGCGGACGTCAGGACGCGCTGCCCGGGCGCACTCGACACAATGGCTGCCGACGGAGGCTTGCACGAGGCACTCGTTGCAGGCCGGTCGACCGCAACGCGTGCACCGACGCCCTGCCTCACGGCCAGGATGTCGAAAGCAGGTGGTCTGCGTCGACGGTGGGGGCTGCGGGAGCGACATCGGCGATCAGGGTAGGCGGCTCATCGCGAGTACACACCGGTGTACGTGGCGGTGGCCAGGGCGCCGTCGGTGATCGCCTCGATGACGTCAGCGGCGGGCGAACGCGAGGCGATCTCCAGCTTGTGGTCCAGCGCGTACAGGGAGAACCGGTACGTGTGGGGACCGTCGCCTGGCGGCGGGCATGGCCCGAACCAGCCGATACCGCCGGCATCGTGGACCGCCTGGACGACCGCGTCCTGAGGATGCGCGGCGTCGAGCGTGCGCATGCTCGGCGGAATCCCCGCCGCCACCCAGTGGACGAAGCCGTCGGCGTCGGGATCGTCGACGACCACGGCGAACTCGGCGGTGCCATCGGGTGGCACGAACCAGTTGAAGACGGGGCCTACCTGCTGTTGCGCGTCACACGTGTACCGCTTCGGGATCCTGCCGCCGTCGGGCCAGGGCATCACGAGGGCGAAGTCGGTCGGCACGGTGGGAGCAGCAGCGGTGCTCGGCGGTGTCGCCGCACCGCTGCCACCGGGCACCACCGCACCGACCACGGTGGTGGTCGACGACGTGGTCGTCGTCTTGTCGGAACCGGGCGGTCGCATGGTGCGCCCGTCGTCGGTGTCGCACGCCACGAGGGCGGCAAGCAGCACGAGGACGGGTGCGACACGGCGCTTCATGGCGGGCAACGGTAGAGGAATGCCCCCCGTGGCGCCCAGCACCCCGCCGCTATCGTGGCGTTCGTGACCGAACCGCTCACACTGCTGTCCGTCCACGCCCATCCCGACGACGAGGCCTCGAAGGGTGCGTCGACCGTCGCCAAGTACCACGCCGAGGGCGTGCACACCGTGCTCGTCTGCTGCACGGGCGGCGAGGAGGGCGAGCTGCAGAACCCAGGCCTCCGTGACCCCGGGCAGCCGTTCCACGGGCTGACGCCCGAGCAGGAGCGCTCGCTGCTCGCCGAGCTCCGACCCGGCGAGCTCGCCAGATCCGCCGAGATCATCGGCTACGACGAGGTGGTGATGCTCGGCTACCGCGACTCCGGCATGCCCGACTCGCCGAGCAACGAGCACCCCGACAGCTTCCATCAGGCCGATCTCGACGATGCCACCGGCCGGCTCGTCGCCGTGATCCGCACCAGGCGTCCGCAGGTCATCCTCACCTACGGCGACGACCAGCGCGGCTACCCCCACCCCGACCACCTGCGCGTTCACGACATCTCCGTGCTGGCGTTCGATCGCGCCGGAGACCCGGACTGGTATCCCGATCTGGGCGAGCCGTTCCAGCCGCTGAAGATGTACTACAGCACGTGGTCGATGCGGAGGATGCGCGCCGTGCACAACGCGATGGAACGGCTGCGGGGCTCGTCACCGTTCGACGAGGAGTGGTTCGACCGGCCCGATCAGGACCATCGGCTCACCACCCGTATCGACGTCCGTGAGTTCCTCGGTGCCCGCAGCGGCGCACTGCGCGCTCACGCCACCCAGGTTGATCCTGCCGAAGCGTTCTGGTTCGGTCTCACCGACGAGGAGCTGGCGGAGACCTACCCGTACGACGATCTCGTGCTCGCCCGCTCGTGCGTGGGCGACGTTCCTGTCGACACCGTCGAGACCGACCTCTTCGACCGCGTCCGCGAGCTGAGCCGCACCAGCACCGGCAAGGGCTGACGTGACCACGATCCAGTACCGCGTGGCGGTGGCGAAGAAGGACGAACGAGTGGAGGGTCCCGACGACGCCGACGTCGTGATCACCGTTCCGCTGGCGGTCGTGACGGCCGACGACTTCGATCCGGCCGTCGCCTACATGCAGGGCAAGCTGAAGGCCAGCGGTCACACCGGGCGCTTGTTCGACGCGCTCAAGTCCGGCACCGCCGCCGTGGCGCTCAGCCGGATCGCATCAGATCTCTGAGCGGGCGATATCCGATCAGCACGGCGCCGCTCTCGTCGAGCAGTTCGCGGAGCGTCGTGTCGGCGGTGGCCAGCTCGAAGTCGTCGATCCAACCCTCCGCCGATGAGGTGAGCGCGCGCACTTCCGGCGTGTCGATCGCCGGCTGCACGTGGATCTCCGTGACCCCGGGCTGGAGCTGGCGGATCGCCGCATAGACCCGTTCGCGGCTGCCGGCGCGCCAATCGTGATCGAAATGATCGGGGAAGATGACGCCTTCGTCGGCGGCGAGCTTGCGGAACGGGAATCCCGCCTGTTCCGACGTGATCGTCGACGGAAGCCGCACGGGTAGCTGAAACTCCACCGCCATCTCGAGGTAGACGTCGAAGAACTCCGGCCGCAGGGTGATCGCCGTGAGGTGCGGTGTGAGATGGCTGACGTCGATGTCCCACGCCATCGCCCGCTCGATCTGGGCACGGCACTCGCGCAGCACCTCGTCGGAATCGGCGTGCTCCCACAGGTCGGCGATTCCACGCGGGAAGCCGCCTTCACCGGAAAGCAACGAGGGCGCGTGGGTGATCGGTCCCCATCGGTAGACGCGGTGCTCGGCGTTGAGGGTGAGGTGGACGCCGAGGTCGTCGCCGTCGTACTCGCCGGCCGCGTGGCGTGCCCACGGCGCCGGCACCATCAGCGAGGCGCAGGTGGCGACGCCTTCACGCATCGCCCGATACACACCGACGTTGGCCGCGTGACACGAGCCGAGGTCGTCACAGGAGAAGATCACGAGCTTGGCGTCGGCGTCGTATCCGAGACGCTCGGCGAGAGTTGCCACGAACGCGACGCTACCGGTGATGCTCTCCCGCGACGCCCTCCGTGCGGGCATCCCCACGGGCTCCAGCCGGCAGGGTGGCTGCGGCCTCGCCGTCCACCACAATGAACACCGTGAGCGACGAGCACGAGCTCCCGGCCGGAGACTTCTCCACCTGGCTCGAGGACATGCAGGGCGCCCTCCGCGGCGACAGTGACGCCGACGTGCCGTGCGGCGGTTGCACCGCGTGCTGCACGGCGTCGCAGTTCGTCCACATCGCACCGGACGAGGCCGACTCGCTGGCGCACATCCCCGCCGAGCTCCTGTTCCCCGCACCCGGAGCCCCCGACGGTCACGTCCTCCTCGGTTACGACGGGCGCGGCCACTGCCCGATGCTGGAGGACGGTGCGTGCTCGATCTACGCCCACCGTCCGCGGACGTGCCGCACCTACGACTGCCGGGTGTTCCCGGCCGCGGACGTCGCGCTCGAGGGCGAGGACAAGGCACTCGTCGCCCGCCAGGCACGGCGATGGAGGTTCGGCCTGTCGACCGACACCGATCGCGTGCTGAAGCAGGCGGTCTCGGCCGCTGCCGACTACCTCCGCGAGCGCGCCGGCTGAGCTCCCCTCGGGCGCCGTGCCGCGCAACCCGACACAACTCGCCGTCCTCGCCATCGACGTCCACCACGCCTTCCTGGACGATGGAGCGGACGGACGCGTCGTGAATCGCGACCCCGACGTGGACGTCGTGCGCGCCTCCCTGGAGCAGCGACGGCGCGTCAGTTGACCTGACGCGTGGTGCCCTCCCAGAACGGCTCGCGCAGCTTGAACTTCTGCAGCTTCCCCGTGGCGGTGCGGGCCAGCTCGTCGCGGAACTCCACACGCTTGGGGCACTTGTAGCCGGCCAGTCGCTGCTTGCACCAGGCGATCACCTCGTCCTCGGTGAGCGTCGAGCCCGTCACCTTGACCACGAGAGCGGTGACGAGCTCGCCCCACTTCTCGTCGGGGATGCCGATCACGGCCACCTCGGTGACGTCGGGATGCTGGAACACGGCGTCCTCGACCTCGATCGACGACACGTTCTCGCCGCCGGAGATGATCACGTCCTTCTTGCGGTCGGAGATCGTGACGTAGTTGTCGTCGTCGATCAAACCGCCGTCGCCGGTGCGGAACCAGCCGTCGACGATCGCCAGGTCGGTCTGGTCGGGTTGCTCCCAGTAGCCGTCCATCACGACGTTGCTGCGGGCGAGCACCTCGCCGTCGGCGTCGACCTTCATCCGGCAGCCGATCGCCGGACCTCCGGCGCGGTTGAGCTTCACCGCCCGCTCCGCCGGGGTGAGGGCGTCGAACTCGACACGACCACGATTCATCGTGAGCAGCGGGGCCGTCTCCGTGAGGCCGTAGATCTGGATGAACTCCCAGCCGAGATCGGTCTCCACGCGTTCGATCGTCCGTGTCGGCGGCGGGGCCCCGGCGCACACGACGCGGGTGCGATCGCTGCCCGGAACGGGGCCGTCCCACGACTCTGCTGCGTCGAGCACCGCGTTCACCACGGCGGGCGCGCCGCAGAGCACGGTGACACCGTGCTTGTCGATGCGGCGCAGGATCTCCGCACCGTCGACCTTGCGCAGCACCACGTGCGTGGCACCCATCCCGGTGGCGGCGTAGACCATTCCCCAGCCGTTGCAGTGGAACTGGGGGAGTGTGTGCAGGTAGACGTCACGGTCGGACACACCAAGCTGCCAGCCGAACGTGGTGGCATTGAGCCACACGTTGCGATGTGTGAGCTGCACGCCCTTGGGTCGTGCCGTGGTGCCGGACGTGTAGTTGATCGTCGCCGAGAAATCCTCGTCCTCGTCCCACGGTCGCGGCTCGGTGCCGTAGACGAGCAACGCATCGTCGCTCTCGTCGCCGATCACGAAGCGGTGCTCGCAGTCGACGTCGGACATGGCGTCGGCGAGCTCGGGGTCGATGAGCAGCACCCGCGCGCCGCTGTGGCCGACGATGTACTTCACCTCCTCGGCGACGAGGCGGAAGTTGATCGGCACGAGGATGCGTCCCGACCCGGACACGCCGTAGAAGGCGGTCAGTAGGCGGGCCGAGTTGTGGCTGAGGATCGCCACACGATCGCCGACGCCGAGGCCGAGCCGGTCGAGACCGGCGGACATCGCCCGTGAGCGCTTCGCCATCTCGCCGTATGTGAGCGAGCCCCAGGACGGGGCTGGCTGGGCGGGCTCGTCGATGACGCCGGTGCGATCGGCATAGAGGTTCTCGGCCCGGTGCAAGAAATCGTTGACGGTGAGCGCAACCTTCATGTGATCCCCTCGTCGTGTGCTCTCGCCGCGAGCGTAGTTGCGGTCAGTCTGGACCGTCACAGTGCGACCACAATCCTGCGCCGCTCGACCGCGCCGTGCTTCCTGCTGCGGCGAAGAACGCGCGGTACGTGTCGTTGGGTGCGATCGTGAGCGTCCGCGCATAGCCGTTGCGGAGCAGTGCGTCGTTGACGAACAATCGGTCGGGCAGCCTGAACACGTAGGCCAGCAGCCGGCCGTAGTCATCGCGTGGAACGACGTCGCGGACGAGGCGTACGTCGCTGCCCGGCGGCAGCAACTGTGCCGTGTACGCCGACGCCTCCGGACCGAAGCACTGGACCGGTGTGTCGGGCTTCTTCGTCTCCGGCGTGTCGACGCCGATGAGGCGAACCCGCTCGCTGCGTCCGTGGATGTCGACGTCCACCGTGTCGCCGTCGACCACGGCCCGTACGGTGCCGACCGACGGGTCGTCCGGGGCGGACGACGAGGCGGCGCGGTGCGATCCACATCCGGCAAGGACGCCCGCGATGGCGAACAGCGCCACGACGATCGTTGCGCGCATGCCCGTGGTTCTACCGGTGATCCGGTGGCGCGCGGCGCTGACGGTTTTCCGTGTGATGTGGCACAAAGTGACGCTCGGTGACGTCTAACGTGTGGCCGCTTCGAGGCGAGGAGAATCAATGCGCATCACCAAGCTCATCGCACATGGCGCGATCGTGTTCGCGGCAGCGTGCGCCGTCGCGCCCGTGTCGTCGCCCGTGGAGGCGGTGCCGACGGGGGGCGCCCGCCCCGTGCTGTCACTGCGGGCGGCGTCGTCGACCGTCGAGATCGAACGGTTCGGGACGCGACGTCTTCCTCAGTCTCGGCATCGCCACCGTCGCCGGTGACGAACCGTTCGAGATCCACGTCACCCGCTCGTCGTACAACCAACCGATCCGCGCCACGTGGGTGCGGGGGAGCACACGCATCCCGTTGGCTGGGCTCGAACTGGACGACTTCCAGGGGTTTCCGGACTTCTACCACGTGACGGTGAAGCGCCGCGACGGGACCACCGCCGCCAACCGCAACTTCTCCTTCTGCCCCAACGGCGACTCGGCACGCTTGCGTCCCGACGCGCCGCGGCATCGCCGTACCCGCGATTCAGCGGGTGTCCGTTCAATCCGTTCACACGCGGGCGCGGTGTGGGGCATCCAGGAGGGCTGGGGCACGGGACAAGGGTTCGGCGACGGCCCGACGGTCAACCTCCGCGACGGCCGCTACACCGCAACCCTCATCATCACGAGGCAGTACCGGCAACTGTTCGGCTTGTCCCTGGCAGACGTGCGCAAGACGGTCACCGTCCGCGTGATGCCCGGCGGCGACGGCTGCCCACCGTTCTGTGAAGGCCACGTGAGCGGAGAAGCCCCGCTCCCGCAGCCTGCCTCGCACGAGCCCGGCGCCGACGTCGCAATCCCACCGGGAACGCCGATGCCCGATCTGCGTCCCCTTCCCGCCTTCGACATCGGAATCGACTCGCGGCCAAATCGCGGTCGCGACTTCCTCACGTTCGGCGCCAATGTCTGGAACGCCGGTCCGTCGCCCCTCGTCGTCGACGGCTTCCGCCGCCAGACGGAGGACATCATGGATGCGCACCAGTACTTCTTCGACAGCGACGGCAACCAGGTCGCCCACGCCCGTGTCGGCACGATGGCGTGGGATCCGCGGAGCGGACACCATCACTGGCATTTCAAGGATTTCGCCCGGTACCGGTTGCTCGATGCCAGCAAGCAGGCCATCGTGCGCAGCCGCAAGGAGGCGTTCTGTCTGGCCAACACCGACGCCATCAACTACACGGTGAAAGGTGCCAACTGGAATCCCGAAGGAACCGACCTCGAAACAGCCTGCGGTGACCACAATTCGCTGGCGGTGCGAGAGGTGCTCGACTCCGGGTCCGGTGACACCTATTTCCAGGGACTCCCGGGGCAATCGTTCGAGATCACGTCGTTGCCGAATGGCACGTACTTCATCGAGGTTGCCGCCAATCCAGCGCGACCGGCTCGTGGAGTCCAGCACGACCAACAACGTGTCGTACCGCAGGGTGATCCTCGGCGGTACCCCTGGGCACCGAACGGTTCGTGCCGCTCAGGTGGGACTCGTCGAGGAGCATCCGTTCGGGTGACGCCCGCACGTCTCGCACTGCGGTCTGCCAGCCATGATGCGTCGGGTGTAACGCTGCAGTAACAACGCACCCCGATGATGGCGGTGGCCGAGGCGCTTTCGGGGCGCATCACGCTCTCGGCGGGCATGAGGAGCGTTGAGATGGTGAGACGAGCGTGTCGCGCGTTCATCGCGGCTTTGGTAGTGGTCGGTTCGGTGTCGGGTGTCGTCACAGCGGCGCCGCCACCTGGCGTGACCGCGGCACCCGCCGCGACCGCTGTCAGTGCGTCCTTCGTCACCAACCCGATCAACTACGGCGCGACGGGGACATTGCGGGGGAGCCTGGTTCTCCGCTCCAACGACCGTGGCATCGCCAATCAGCGCGTTGCGCTCTTCGGCCGCGCGGTGGGCAGCACCTCGTGGCAGGACATGGCCCGCTCGGCAGAGACGGCCGCGGACGGTCGGTATCGAGTTCCTCATTCCCGATCGCACATCGACACGCGACTACCAGGTGCGTTTCCGCGGGAACACGACGTATGGCGCGTCGACGTCGGCGGCGAGGACACTGCAGGTGCGGGCACCGCTCGACGCCGTGGCGATGGAACCGGACAGTGCGACGGCCATCGAGGCCACGACACGGACATGGCGGGGCACGACCAGTCGCTCCCTCGCCGGCACGTACGCCGAAGCCCAGGTCAAGGTGGACGGCACGTGGCGTAGCAACTGGAGTGCGCCTATCTCTGAGACGGGCCGGTTCGCCATCTCGATGACGTTGTTCGACCTCGGCCGGCACGACTACCGGATCTACATCCCCCCGTCGGCTCGACTCGCCGCGGTTGCCTCCGCGGCGCGTGCGATCACCGTCGGGCGGCTGACGATCACCACCACGTCGCTGCCCGCGTCCGCCGTCGGGAGCCCCTACTCCAAGACGCTGGCTCGGTCGTTCGCCGACCCGCCGGTGACATGGAGTCGAGCGGGCCGCCTCCCTAGCGGCCTCACGTTGAGCACTGCCGGAGTCCTGGCGGGCACTCCCACGGAGGCTGGATCGTTCCCGGTCACGTACAGCGTCACCGACGAACGCGGCCAGCTGGCGTCGAAGCGCCTCACGCTTGCAGTCACCGACTCGCCGGCGCCCGTGATCCTCGATAGCAAGCTTCCCGCCGGCCAGGTTGCGCGTCGGGTATGCCTACCGCGTTCGCACGGCCGCCGGCCGGGCGCCGTTCACGTGGTCCATCACGGCGGGTTCTCTGCCCTCCGGACTCGCCCTTGACACGACGACCGGGCTCATCTCGGGGACGCCGGCGGCGATCGCTTCGACCTCCGTCACGATCCGCGTCACCGACGCCGACGGCGACGCCAGTTCGAAGGCGCTGCCCATCGCGATCGACACCGCCTCCGTCTGGCAACAGGACGGTGGAAGTGCGAGCCAGAGCGCATATGTCGCCGGCGAGCGCAGCATCGACGCAGAGACCATCGGCGCCGTCCGCAGGGAGTGGACGATCCCCGGCGGCTGCTGCAGCGCGCCGAGTGCGATCGCCGGTGGCGTGATCTACACCGGCGGTCCGCTGCCCGACTCGGAGCGCACGGGAGTCACCGCACGTGATCTGCGCACCGGCGCGGTGCTGTGGACGGCCGAGGTCGGTGACGGGTTCGGTGGCAGCCGCGCATGCGCGTCGGTCGCCGTGACCGCCACCAGTGTCATCTGCAGCACGGGCTTCGCCATTGCCGCCTTCGCTCGTGCAGGTGGCCACGGATTGCAGTGGTCGACGGCTGAGACGGACCCAGGTGTCAACGTCGGCGTCGAAATGGTCGTCGTCGAGTCGGCGGGCCTTGTCGCGGGCATCACCGGCAACAACCGAGACGTTGTGATGGCCTACCGGCTCAGTGACGGCCAGCGGATGTGGCAACGCAACGTGGACAACTACATCTTCTCGCTCGCCGCGGGAGACGGGCGCCTCTATGTCGGAACCGTGCTGGGAGACGGCAGCGCCAATGGATCGCTGGAGACCTTCGCCCTCAACGCCACCGGGACCCCCGGCTGGTCGACGACGATCGGCTCGGCGGATCTCGTCGCCATCGACGGTGCCGTGCTGTCGGTCGAGTCGACAGGCGGTGGTGCCCACGTCGTCTGGCGCGATGCGTCAACCGGCGCAGTGGTGCGACGGTTCCGGCCCGCTGTGCCCGTCTTCGGACCGATCGCCGCTGACGCAGCGCGGGTGTACGTACCGACAGCTCAGTTCGACGAATTCGGCTCCTGGTCCGGGACCGGTGTCGTGGCCGTCGGACTCAGCGACGGCACCGAGCGGTGGACGTTGCCAACGGCCTACCCGATTCGGGCTGGAATCGCCATCGGTGGCCCCGTCGTCTGGGTGCACGCCAGCGACCTCCTGCGCTACCGCATCCCGAGTGAGCTGTACGCCGTGCAGGCGTCCGGTGGAGCCGTGCTGCGCGAGTTGGCGCCTGGTGACACATCCGGATACGCGCCTGCCGTCGGTGGTGGCCGTGTCCTCATCCACAACTCGCACGGGGGCGAGATCTACGGCACTGCGCCGCGTGTGCCGTCCATCGCCACCAACAGGCTTCCCACGGCGTGGAACGGTTCCGCTTACTCGGCGGCGTTGGCGGCGTCGTCTGGCACATCGCCGTTCCGCTGGGCGCGGACGGCGGGCGCTTTGCCGCCGGGGCTGAGTCTCGGCGCCAACGGCGCCATCTCCGGGACACCGACCGCATCTGGATCGTTCGTGTTCACCGTGAGGGTGACCGACGCCGCCGGCGTGACCGCCACGAGACAGCTGGCCATCGGCGTGCGTAGTGCAGCGACGAGCTCGTGGCCGACGGCGGGCGGCGGAGGTGGTCGCTCCGGGCTGGCCAGCACGGAAGCGACGATCGACAGCGACACCGTCGCTTCCTTCGGACAACGTTGGACGTCGCAATGGACGACGCTGACCGAGCAGATCGGCCACACGGCCGAAGAGGTCGTCGTCATTGGCAACAGGGCGTTCCTGGTCGACGGGGCCAGCGCCGTGCGTGCTGTCGACGTCAGCGCCGCCTCGAACTCGGCGCCACTGTGGACGCGAGCCCTTCCGAACGACGAGCGCGCGGTGGGGACACCTGTGCTCAGCGGCTCGCCGACGGCGGGAACCGTGTACGTCGTCAGCTCGACCGGCCGGCTGCACGCGTTGAACGCCTCGAACGGCGTCATTGCCTGGTCACTGCAGCTCGCCGAGGACTACCTCGACCGACAATCCTCGGTGCTCGTCACGGGCGGTCTCGTGCTCGTCCACACCGGCGGTCACATCAGTGCTGTCAACGCAGCCACCCACCTGACCGCGTGGACACACACCTTCGCCACGTCGCAACGCACTCAGATCTCTGGTCTTGCCACCGACGGCACCCGTGTCTTCGCCTTCGACGGGTGCCACGTGGTTGCTGTCGCGGTGACCAACGGCGTGCCGTCGTGGGACGAGCCGATCGGGCCGCCCGACGCCCAGTGCTTCACCGGATCTCCGGACTCGCGGTTCCCGGTCGTCGTCGGCGACATGGTGTATGCGTGGACCTACGACGGGTTGACGGCGTTCGATTCAGCGACGGGTGCTGTCCGCTGGCGCACGAGCAGCAATGCCGGCGGCACGCCGAGTGGCATCGCTGCCACCGAGAACTGGATCGTGCTGACGAATCGCCTCGGGCCGCTCTGGGTCTACGACCGGCGCAGCGGTGCTCTGCTCGGACACACGAGCGAACAGCTCGCCGCCTTCTCGGCTCCCACCATCGCCGGGGACGTCGCCTTCATGTGGAACAACTCTGGCCAGGTGGTCGCCGTCGACCTGCTCACGCTGGAGCAAGTGTGGACGTCGCCAACGGTCGGTGTCCCCGGCAACAACACAAGGCCAGCCGTCAACGCCGGTCGTGTCTACGTGTACGCCACCAACAGCGCCTACACGCAGACGCGGCTGTCCGCCGTCGGGCCGCCGTGATCAGCGCTCGCGCCCGCGTCACCTGACAGCTCGAACTGGCTACAAGCGCTCGATGATCGTGCCCGTGCCGAGTCCACCACCGCAGCACATTGAGATCAGGCCGAAGCGACCGCCAATGCGCTCGAGCTCGTACACGGCCTTGGTGGTGAGGATCGCGCCGGTGCCACCGAGCGGGTGACCGAGCGCGATCGCCCCGCCGTTGGGGTTCGTCTTCTCCAGGTCGGCACCGACCTCCTTCGCCCACGCCAATACCACCGAGGCGAACGCCTCGTTGATCTCGAACGTGTCGATGTCGTCGATCGTGAGGCCATTGCGATCGAGCAGATGCCGGGTCGCATCCATCGGACCGGTCAGCATCAGCACTGGATCGACGCCGACGAGACACGTGTCGATGATTCGTGCCTTGGGCGAGAGTCCCAGCTCGCTCGCCCGCGTCTCGGTCATCACGAGGACCGCGCCAGCGCCGTCTGAGATCTGTGACGAGTTGCCCGCCGTGTGCACGCCGTTCTCTCGAGCGACGGGCTTCAGCTGGGCCAGCTTCTCTCGCGAGGTCTCCCGCAATCCCTCGTCACGGGCGACCGTGTGCGTGCCGCCGGTGGGTTGGCCGTCGTCGTCGATGTCGGGCGCCTCCACCGTGACGTACTGACCGGCGAAGCGATCCTCGGCCCACGCCCGACCGGCCCGCTCCTGCGACGCCAGCCCGAACGCATCCGTGTCGTCACGGGTGACGCCCCACTTCTCAGCGATGCGCTCGGCGCCCTCGAACTGGCTGGTGCGCTCGTAGTGCTCCAGGTAGGAGTCGGGAATCGGGCCACCGAAACCCAGCTTCTTGCTCGAGTTGCTGCCGAGCGGGATCCGGCTCATCACTTCGACGCCACAGGCGATCGCCGAGTCCACCACCCCCGCCGACACCATCGAGGTGGCGAGGTTGAACGCCTGCTGACTCGACCCGCACTGCGAGTCGACTGTGGTCGCCGCGACGGATTGGGGCAGGCCCGCGGCCAGCCAGGCGACGCGTGTGATGTTGAAGCTCTGCTCGCCAACCTGGGTCACGCAGCCTCCGACGACCTGGCCGACGTCGGCCGCGTTGATGCCGGTCCGCTCGATGAGCTCCTTCTGCACCACGCCGAGCAGGTCGGCAGGATGCATCGACGCAAGCCCACCGCCACGCCGCCCCACCGGCGTGCGCACGGCATCGACGATCACCACATCCTGCTGTCGGGAAGACGTCATTCCCGCAGAATAAGGGGCGAGCCGTAGGCGAAGCCCGACCGAGCAGCACAGTCGGAACCGAGCGCCCCGTGGCGCTGGCAGTTATGGAGCGAGCTTCTCCGTGAACCAGTCGAGGATGATCTCGCCGCGCTGCTTGCGGTGCAGTGGCGATCCGCTCCGCGACAGCTCGTGATTCTCGCCGGGGAAGCGGTAGAAGGTCACGTCCCGGCCGAGCAGACGCAACGTCACCCACAGCTCTTCGGCCTGGGCGATCGGGCAGCGGTAGTCCTCCTCCGAGTGGATCAGCAGCATCGGAACCGTGATGTCCTGCGCCCACTGGATCGGAGAGTGGGCGACATAGGTGTCCCGGTTCTCCACGATGGTGGCGCCGTGCTCTGTGCGGAAGGCGGTGGCGATGTCGCTCGACCACTCCTCGGAGAGCAGGTTGGACACTGCCCGCTCGGAGCAGATCGCCTTGAAACGGTCGCCGTGCTTTCCGGCGAGCCACGTCGCCATGAAGCCGCCGTAGCTGCCGCCGAGCATCCCGACACGATCGGCATCGCAGAACGGGTAGTTGGCGAGCGCATGGTCGAGGACGGCAAGCACGTCGTCGACGTCGACGGATCCCCATCCGGTGCCCGACTTCGTCGGGTGTTCCGGACCGAGGATCGCCTGGCCCCACGACTCCTCGCGTCCGCTCCCTCCGCGAGGGTTGGACATGACGACGACAAAGCCGGCCGCGGCCTGCATCTGCGCCTCGTCGAAGAAGAACTCGCCGTACTGGGTGAACGGCCCGCCGTGCACGTTGAGCAGCACTGGGTACGTCTCCGACTCGTCGAATCCGGCAGGACGCATGATCCAGGCGTCGATCTCCGACCTCGCCGTCGCTGCTGGGCACGGTGAACTTCTCCCATCCGAGGTGGCTCGTCGTCAGCGACGTGATGGCGCCGTCGAGACCACACAGCTCGGCGGGATGCTCGGCACACGACGCGGCGAAGCGGATCGTGCCACCCGCTGCATCGAAGTTGTGCACCGTCATCGCCTTCGACGTGAGTTGCTCGGGTGCTACCGAGCCGTCGGCGCGAACACGGTACAGGTGGGTGTCACCTCGGTCCTCGGCGGTGGCGAGCAGACGTGTCGTCGTCCTCCCACAGCGGTCCTTGCGAGTTCGACGTGCAGTAGAACGTCCGATCGAGTCCCTCCGACACGAACTCGGGCTGACCGCCATCGGCGAGGTCGACGACGCCGACATGCAGGTTCTGCGGGAACAGATCGGGGTCGTGCATAGCAGGCAGGCGACCTGCGTGCCGTCGGGCGACACCGACGGGTGCGAGTACTGGCCGGTGTGATGCGGTGAGCGCGCGGATCTCGCCTTCGAGGGGCACGACGTACAGGTCTTCACTGAGGTCGCGGTCCCAGCTTTCGTGGCGCTGCGCGGCGACGACGACACCGGATGAGTCGCGGAGCCAGCTCGGTCGATGATGCTGGAACTCGCCTGGCGTGAGGTTGCGTTCCTTGCGGGTGCCATCGGAGGCGATGACGTAGACGTGCTGCGGGACGGTCGAACACCCAGTCCTCACCGTTCAGACGGGAGAAGAACCGCTCGACTTTGCGCGGCGCCTGCCACGACGCGTCCTCGGCCTCGTATCGCTCGTGCGGAGTACGGCTGGTGAAGGCGATCCACCTGCCGTCGGGTGACCATTTCACGTCACCGAGGCCATCGCTGCGGGTGCACAGCGTGTGCATCTCGCCGGGGACGGTGATCGGCAGCACGTGAAGCGTCGAGTCACCTTTCTTCTCGCCTGCGGCGTGAGGTGAAGGCGAGGCGGGTGCCGTCCGGCGACCACGCCGGGTTACCGTCGTGCTCTCCGCCGGTGATCGGAACCGGTTGGTCGTCGCCTTCGGCGAGCCAGACGCGGGAGAACGTCTTGTTCTTCTCGAGGTCGATCGTCGCCACGACGAACGCTGTGCGCCGGCCGTCGGGCGAGACAGCCGGGTTCATCACGGTCATCGGCCGTCGAACAGCCGGGTGACGCGGTCGGCGTGCGGTGACGTCTCGGATTCAGCAGTCACGTCCGACGACGGTACCGGATGGGGCGCGCCGTATGACGAGCGCTATCCGCCGAGAACTCGGGCCTGCAGTCGGCGCATGCCCGCGAGCCACCGGTCCGGATCGGCAGCCTTGTGCTGCATGTAACGGTGCACTTCAGGGTGAGGCAGGATGAGGAACGTCTCGTCGATGATTGCCTGGTGCACGACATCGGCCACGTCGGCCGGTTCGAGGACCGCCCCTGCGGCGCGAACGACGTCACTGCCGGCCGCCCCGACGCCGTCCTGATTGAGCATCGCCGTGTTGACGCCCTGGGGGCACAGGCAGCTGACCTTGATGCCGCTGGTCGCCGTACGTGATCGCCAACCACTCGGCGAATGCGACAGCGGCCCGCTTCGTCAGCGTGTACGGAGCGGAGCCGATCTGGGCGAGCACGCCGGCCGCCGAGGCCGTCGAGCAGAAGTAGCCCTCACCTCGCTCGAGCCACTGCGGGAGGAGGAGCTTCGCCGCCCAGCGATGGGCGTGGACGTTGACCGCGAATGCCAGGTCCCACGTCTCCTCGTCGGTGGAGGCGAGATCGGTGCCGACCGCCACCCCGGCGTTGGCGAAGAACAGGTCGACGGGTCCGAACGCGTCGGTCGCCGCCGCAACGAGGTCGACGTTGCCCGCCTCGGTCGACACGTCCGCCGTCACTGCCGCGGCTTGCCCGCCGAGCTCGCCGGCTACCGCGTCTGCTCCGGCGAGGTCGGCGACGGTGACGCTCGCCCCGGCGGCGTGAAACCGTCGAACGAGTGCCTCGCCAATGCCGCGTCCGCCACCGGTGACCACCACATGCTTGCCCTGGAGATCCATGGGGCGGATGGTAGGTCTCGGCGCAGATGCGCGCGGGAGTCGTGATCCGCCGGTACGGTTGAGAGCGATGACCGAGCAGATCGAACAGGCTGTGCTGCAGGAGGCCCTCGACGTGATCGACGGGGCGTTGGCGAAGATGATGCAGCGCGAGCTGATGTCATCGGGTGAAGTCGCCGACCTCCTGCTCGACGTGCGCAGCGTACTCACGACGCCGGCGGTCGACGCCGGCGACAAGACGCCCGCCTGACCACGACCTCGCGGCTGCTCAGGCGGCCGCGAGCTGCTTGAACGCGCGCTCGAGGTTCTTGCGAAGCCGCTCCGGCTCGGTGACAGCGGCCGTGTCGATGTTGACACCCATGTCGAGACTGTTGATGTACGAAACGAGGGTGAGATTGAACGCGACGCCGCCGAGGGGACCAACCGGAAAGGTCTCGAGGTACTTGGCACCCGCGATGTAGAGCGGCACCGGCGATCCACGCACGTTCGAGGTGGCGAAGTCGACGGTCTGCGAGCCCTGCCGTGCGACCCGGGTCACCAGCGACGTCGGCAATGCCGCGGCGACGGCGCTCAGCGTTTCCAGGGAGGCGCTTGCCGATCCCTTGCGGGCGTCCTCGGCGGCCGCCTGGACGAGCTTGAAGCGATCGGCGATCGACATCTCGCCGGTGGGCACGATCATCCGGGCGAGGGTGAACGCGTTTGACCCGGACTCCTTCGTGCGCGTGCTGATCGCCATCGACGCGCGGAGGTCGTCGACAGGAGTGCCCATCTCGCGGTGATAGCCACCGGCCGCCTCGGCCGCCGCAGTGAGAAACGCTGTGTTGAGCGTGCCGCCGAGTCGTTTGGCTGCTGCCTTGGCCGGCTCGAGCGGTGAGCGCACGACTTCGAGGCGCCGCCGCAACGATCGTTCGACCCAGAGCGGCGAGCGGGCGCGATCGAACTCGGACACCTGCGACACGATTCCCTGAATCGTGTCGACGGCGGCTTGTGACGCCTTGGGGATCTGGATCGGATCGGCGAGCAGCTCCTTCACCTGGCGGGCGATAGCGATCGGTAGACGCATCCCACCGGCGAGGATGTCGCGGAGGGCGTCGAGACCTGACGGTACGCGCGCCTCCTCGGTGGTGGCGTCGATCATGTCGGGATCGAGCGGCGGGCGCGGTGCGGGCTCGCGCTCGAAGTCGACGTACTCGAGCGACGTGCGCATGGCGTTCTCGCCGTCGGAGAGGGTGTGGTGCATCTTGCTGACGATCGCCCCTTTACCGCCGCGCAGTCCTTCGACCACGTAGAACTGCCACATCGGGCGTGTGCGGTCGAACGGGTCGGCGGCGATCACCGAGGCCAGGTCGAAGAGATCCCGACGGCTCGCCGGGCGGGGGAGCGCCACCCGCCGCATGTGGAAATCGATGTCGAAAGCAGGATCGTCGACCCACAACGGTGCCTGGATGTTCACCGGCGCCGGCTGTACCCGTTGGCGCAGACGGGGGATCACCCACATAGCCCGGCTGAGGTTCTCCCGGAGGCGGTCGAAGTCGGGGACCTTGTCGAAGATGGTGGCGCTGGCGAAGGTCGACGAGAGGAACGGATCCTTCTCCAGGCGCCACATCAATGCCTCGGCGTCGGTCATCCGGTCTGTGGCCATCGGCCGCAGCGTAGTGGTCGTGCTGTGCCGTCCGCCTACGGCCGCCGTCACGAGTCGCCGAGGCGCGATCAGCGCGGGATGGTGGTGTGCTTGAACTCGTTGAGCTCCGACCACTCGACGTTGTCGAGCACCCGGTCGATCATCGCTATCGACTCGGCCGCGTTCTCGCCGGCGGTGTCGAGGAGGCGGACGAACACGGCGCGCTCACCGACGACGAACGTGGGCACGCCCCAAACAGTGTGGCTCTCGGCGTGCGCAGTGTGCTCTTTCTCCACCGTGGCCAGCGTTCGTCCGCTGTCCACCTCGGTCCAGACCGCGTCGACGTCGACGCCGAGACGGCCGAGCACCTCGGAGATCACGTCGCGGCGGCGGAGGTCGCCGCCGTCGACATGACGGTGATCGAACAAGGCGTGGTGGACGTCGAGGAAGTGGTCGGACTGGAGATCACGGACCGCGATCGATGCTTGGAGGGCGAGCAGGCCCGAATCCTCGCCAGGCCGTCTCCAGATGTCGGACTCACCCTCGGCGACGTGCACCTGGCCGAGCGAGAACGGTACGAAGGTCACGTCCCAGTCGGCTCCTGATCTCAGCCCGAGGACCACATGGTTGTGGACGATGCGAGCCCACGGACAGCGGTAATCGAAGGTGAGGGCGAAGGAACGGGTCACGCCGTTGTCAACGTTCGATCAGGGTGCTTCATTCCGTCAGCCCGGTAATCGAGTCAGCGCCAACGGGCGAGGACCTTCCGGGCCACGCGCGCTGCGGCGAGCCCGAGAACGTGGCCGACCACGGCGCCGGCGATGACATCGGACGCGTGGTGGATGCGCACGTAGACCCGGCTCGTGCCGACGGTCGTGGCCAATGTCCACCACAGTGGCGCCGAACGCCGCCCGTCGTAGCTCGTGAGAACCGTGGCGGCGAACGCTCCCGACGAGGCATGCCCGGACGGGAAGCTCGATGTCATCGGCTTGCGTACCCGCAGACCGGGCTCGCCGGTGACCGTCGGCCGGGGACGGCGGAACAGGCGCTTGATGCCCTGGTTGACGATGAGGCTCTCCAAGCCGAGCAGCACGACGAACACGACGCTCTGGCGCGCCCGCCGGCGGGCCGTAGGGCGCGGATGATGCCGACGATGTGCCAGACGAGGCTGAAGTCGCCGAGGTGGCTGGCGGTGGTGAACAGCCGGTCGAGAGCGGGTTGCCCACGAACCCGCTCGAAGGCGCGATCGACGGCGTCGTCGAGCGCTGACACGAACGGCCCGAACTGGTGCTGGCCGGGCGGCTCGGTGGAATGCGGGACCGCGATCGACGGTGCTGTCGAGCGTCGCGCTCATGCGGCGACGCGTGGGCGGTAGCGCAGTGGTGCTTCGATCACTGCCAGCGCCGGGTCGCCGCCGAACTCGGGGCACCAGTCGCGGAACGCGCAGAAGTTGCACAGTGCACTGGGCCGCGGACGGAAGTCGCCGGCGCCGCAGGCGCGTTCGACCGCCTCGTACACCGCCTTGGTGCGGGTGGTGATGAAGCGCACCGACCGCTCCGACGGCGCCGTTTCGATGACCTCGCCCGTGCGCAGGTACATCAATCGGATCGTCTTCGGACGCCGCCCGAGCACCGCTTCACAGAGGAACGAGTAGAAGTGCACGCCGGCAAGGCTGCGCTGCTCGTAGGCCTGCGACGGCGATCGACCCGTCTTGTAATCGGTGACCACCAGCTCGCCCTCGTCATCGAGCTCGAGACGGTCGATGATCCCCCGAAGGACGAGATCACCGGCCTTCGCCTCGAGTCGCAGCTCGAGGCCGATGGCCCGCACCCGGTTCGGGTCTTCCATCGACAGGTAGCGCTCGACGAGCTCCCTGCACTCTTTCTCGAATGCATCGGCCTGCTCGCCGTCGAGATCGAGGTCGACGTAATCGGGATGGATGCGGTACTCGTCGAGGGCGCGCTCGATGGCGGAGCGGAACACATCGGGTGTGCGCTCGCCGGTGGGGGCGAGGAACCCGATTTCGAGTGCCCGGTGGACCAAGAGCCACGTGTTGCATGCAGCGTGGGCGGCTCGGGCAACTTGTCGATGCTGGCGAAGCGGAACGCCAGAGGGCACGACGTGAACGCCTCGACCCGGCTGGGTGAGAGCGTGCTGGGAGGCGTGAACGTCGTGGTTGGCATGGTGAGGCCATCGTACGGCACGGATGTGACAGCCCCTGGGAACCTCCGATTGCTTCCGCCGCCGGTCGGTGCCAGAGTCCGTTGTGTGGAGCTCACCGCCGACATGAAGCGTGTGGTCCTCGACCAGCGGCTCGGCTTCGTCGCCACGGTCACACCCGACGGCAAGCCCAACCTGTCACCGAAGGGCACGACGATCGTGTGGGACGACCACCACCTGATGTTCGCCGACATCGTCTCGCCGGGCACCGTGGCGAACATCGCCTCCAACCCGCACGTCGAGATCAACGTCGTCGATCCCATCGTGCGCAAGGGCTACCGGTTCAAGGGCGTTGCCACCGTTCATCACGACGGGGAGATGTTCGACCAGGGCATGGAGACGCTTCGTGATGCCGGCTCCACGCTCGGTCCCGAACGTGTGCGCTCCATCGTGGTCGTCGAGATCACCGATGCGGCCCCACTGATCTCGCCCGCCTACGACCTCGGCGCGACGGAGCCTGACGTCGTCGAGCGCTGGCTGCGCCACCACACCGAGTTGCACGGTTCCTGACTGCCCTCGATGTGTGACAGGACGATGACGTGTCGCCGAGGCGATGTAGCATCTCGCCATGGTGCAGCCACCATCGGCAGTCCAGCACCGGGCGATGCGACCCCGAGCCGGGTCGAGCGCCAAGGCGTTGCTCCTCACCATCCTCGGTGAGTTCGTTCTCACCCACGACGCCGCAGCATGGACATCCACGGTGGTGCGGTCGCTCGAGCTCTTCGGCGTCGAGGAGCGCAATGCCCGCCAAGCGGTCGCCCGGCTCGCCGAGCAGGGCATCGTCCGGTCGGAGAAGGACGGACGCAAGGCGCGCTGGCGTCTCACCGACGACGGCCGCCACCTGCTCACCGTCGGGACGGAACGCATCTACAGCTTCGAGGCTGGCGGCGACGATTGGGACGGACGGTGGCTGGTCGTGCTGTGCTCGGTGCCCGAAGAGCAGCGGGCGAAGCGACACCAGTTGCGCAGCCAACTCGGCTTTGCCGGATTTGGCTTTCTCGCCCCCGGCGTCGCCGTCTCGCCGCACCTCGACAGGGAGCCGGCGGCGAACACCGTGCTGAAGGAGCTCGACCTCCTGCCCGGGGCGACAGTGCTGCGCGCCGAGACCGGCGAGCTGATCGACGACGACGAGCTGCTGCGGCGAGCATGGGACCTCGACACGCTCGCGTCGGCTATGCCGAGTTCATCGACGACTTCGAGCAACGGACGCCGTCTACGGACGACGCGTGCTTCTCGGCGATCGTCGAGCTGGTGCACGTGCTGGCGGCGGTTCCCGTTCGTGGATCCCGAAATCCCTCGTCGACTGCTGCCCGGCAGCTGGCCCGGGCGCCGGGCGAAGGAGCTGTTCGACGAGCGGCACGAGGCGTGGACGCCAGCGGCGCGGACCTGGTACGAGGACGCGGAGCAGGTCGCCCAATAGTCCACACTTACTTGACGTCACATGAGATGTATGTAGAATAAATGTGCTGGCTTGGCGAGGGAGGTCTCGTGGCAACTGTCGATGACATCACGTTCGACACCGATCCGACCCGTTACCGGCACTGGCGGCTCGAGATCGACGCTCCTGTCGCCACGCTGACGATGGACGTCACCCCCGACGCCGGGCTGCGCCACGACTACGAACTGAAGCTCAACAGCTACGACCTGAGCGTCGACATCGAACTTCACGACGCGGTGCAGCGCTTGCGCTTCGAGCACCCCGAGGTGAAAGCAGTCGTGGTCACCGGCGGGCTGGACAAGATGTTCTGCGCCGGTGCCAACATCCAGATGCTCGCCGGCTCGACGCACGGGCACAAGGTCAACTTCTGCAAGTTCACCAACGAGACCCGCAACAGCATCGAGGACGCCAGCACCCACTCCGGCCAGACCTGGATCGCCGCCGTCAACGGCACGGCCGCAGGCGGCGGCTACGAGCTGGCCCTTGCCTGCGACGAGATCATCCTCGTCGACGACCGCTCCTCCGCCGTTTCGCTTCCCGAAGTGCCCCTGCTCGGCGTCCTTCCCGGCACTGGTGGCCTCACCCGCGTCGTCGACAAGCGGTTCGTCCGGCGCGACCTGGCCGACGTCTTCGCCACGCGCACCGAGGGCGTGAAGGGTCGTCAGGCACTGGAATGGGGCCTCGTCGACGCAATCGCTCCGCGCAGCCAGTTCGACGGCATGGTCCGCGATCGTGCTCTCGCCAGGGCGGCTGAGTCACCGCGACCCGACGACACCGGCGGTGTTCGCTTGCATCCGTTGCACATCGAGATCGGCGACGACTCGCTCGACTACGGGACGGTCGCGGTCGCGATCGACCGGGCTCTCGGAGCGGCGCACATCACGGTCCGGGCGCCGACCGGCGAGCCGGCCACGACGCCCGCCGAGCTGCTCGACACGGGCGATGCGGCCTGGATCGTCGCCGCCGCCCGTCAGCTCGACGACGCGGTGTTGCGCCTGCGGTTCAACGCACCCGACGTCGGCACATGGGTCTTCCACACCACGGGCGATAGCGCTGCGGTTCTCGCCGCCGAGGATCTCCTGCGGACGCACCCCGAGCACTGGCTCGTCAACGAGGTGCGGCACCTGTGGACACGGACGCTCAAGCGAGTCGACCTGTCGGCCCGGTCGCTCGTCGCTCTCGTCGAGCCCGGTAGTTGTTTCGTGGGTGTGCTCGCCGAGCTCGTCCTCGCCGCCGACCGTTCGTTCATGCTCGACGGCCCGGACCCCGATGGCGACTCGCCCGAGGCGACGCTGCGGCTCACCGACGCCAACGACGGTTTGTTCCTCATGTCGAACGGCCTCAGCCGGCTGGCCACCCGCTTCTGGGGCAACGAGGGTTCTCTCCACGCGGCTCGTGGTCAGATCGGCAAAGAACTCCTCGCCGCCGAAGCCCACGAATTGGGGCTCGTGACATTCACGCCGGACGATCTCGACTGGGACGACGAGGTGCGGCTGGCGCTGGAAGAACGCAACAGCTTCTCGCCCGATGCGCTGACGGGGATGGAGGCCAACTACCGGTTCCCCGGACCGGAGACGATGGAGACGAAGATCTTCGCCCGCCTGACCGCATGGCAGAACTGGATCTTCCAGCGACCCAACGCCGTAGGTCCGGAGGGTGCGCTGCGTCGCTTCGGAACCGGCTCCCGTCCGGCGTACGACCGCCAACGAGTCTGATCGTGCCTGTGCAAAGGAGTGTCCGATGAGCATCGTCGACATCGACGCCCAGATCCCCAACAACGTCGACCTCGCCGGCGACCGACGCCTGCAACGAGCCCTCGAGTCGTGGCAACCGCGGTTCATCCAGTGGTGGAAGGACCTCGGACCTGTCTCCTTCCAGAGCAACGACGTCTACTTGCGTACGGCGATCGCCGTCGGTCAGGAGGGTTGGGCCAACTTCGGCCACGTCAAGATGCCCGACTACCGGTGGGGCATCTTTCTCGCCGACGCCGACCCCGATCGACGCATCGCCTTCGGCGACCATCTCGGCGATCCGGTGTGGCAGGAGGTGCCGGGTGAGTATCGAGCCGATCTGCGCCGCCTCCTCGTGGTACAGGGCGACACCGAACCGGCATCGGTCGAGCAGCAACGGTCGTTGTGCCTCACGGCGCCGAGCCTCTACGACATGCGCAACCTCTTTCAGGTCAACGTCGAAGAGGGACGACACCTGTGGGCGATGGTGTACCTGCTCCATCGGTACTTCGGCCGCGATGGCCGCGAGGAAGCCGACGAGATGCTCGAGCGCCACTCCGGCGACCACGACAACCCGCGAATCCTCGGCGCCTTCAACGAGCCGACCCCCGACTGGCTGTCGTTCTTCTTCTTCACCTACTTCACCGACCGTGACGGCAAGTTCCAGCTCGCCTCGCTTCGCGAGAGCGGCTTCGATCCGCTGTCACGTACGTGCGACTTCATGCTGAAGGAGGAGGCGTACCACATGTTCGTCGGCGCCTCCGGTGTGGCTCGCGTCGTGCAACGGGCTGTCGACCTGATGAAGGAGCACGACACCGCCGACATCCGTCCGTTCGGCGGCATCGACGTCGACACGCTGCAGCGGTACCTCAACTTCCACTACAGCGTGTCGCTCGATCTGTTCGGCGCGGAGACCTCGACGAACGCCGCCAACTACTACGCCGCCGGGTTGAAGGGGCGGTTCCAGGAGGAGAAGCGCGACGACGACCACCGTCTGCAGGGTTCGACGCGAGCGGTCCCCCAGGTGATCGATGGGTCGATCGATAGCCGCGAGACGGCGTCGCTGACCGCGCTCAACGAGACGCTCCGAGAGGACTACATCGCCGACTGTCAGAAAGGCGTCGATCGGTGGAACCGCACCCTCGCCGAGGTGGGGATGGAGCTCGCCCTGCCCCACATCGGTTTCAATCGTCACGTCGGCGAATTCGCTTCGCACCACGTCAGCCCCGACGGTCGGCTGCTCGACGCCGAGGACTGGTCGGCAGCGCGCCACCGAATGGCTGCCGACCGACGGCGACCGCGAGTTCGTCGAGTCGTTGATGGGCGGCGTCACCGAACCGGGGAAGATGGCGGGGTGGATCGCACCGCCATCCACGGGCATCCATGCCAAGCCGGTCGACTTCGAATACGTGCGAATCTGACGGGCGAGGAGGGGGAATGAGCGAGTACAACGCCGCGTCATGGTTGCTCGACCGTCAGGTCGAGATCGGAAACGGTGAGCGGACCGCGTTCGTCGTCAACGGAGTGTCGACCACGTACTCCCAGCTGCTGGGTGACGTGTGGCGCGTGCAGAGTGCCCTCCGCAGCCTCGATGTTCGTCGCGGTGAGCGGGTCGCCCTCGTCATCGACGACGAGCTGGTCTTCCCGGCTTGGTTCCTCGGCGCCCTCCGCTCCGGTGTGGTGCCGGTGCCGCTGTCGACGATGCTCACGAAAGGAGAGCTCGCCGCCATCGTCGCTGACAGCGGAGCCGGCGCAGCGGTGCTCTCGTCGCCATACGCGACCTATGCCGACGCCCTCGCTGCCGCCGATGTTGAGCTGCGTCACATCGTCGTCGCCGGCGAGCCGGCCGGCGGCGAAGGGGTGCCGGCGCACGCGTGGTCGAGCTTCCACGACGCCGGCGAACAGCCGGTCGCACCGACCGGCCCCGACTCGCCGGCGTTCTGGTTGTACAGCTCCGGCACGACCGGTGTGCCCAAGGGTGTGATGCATCGGCACGGCAGCCTGCAGGCGACGGCTGAGACCTATGCCCGATCGATCCTCGAGATCGCTCCTGACGACCGCTGCTTGTCCGTGGCAAAGCTGTTCTTCGCCTACGGCCTCGGGAACTCGCTCACGTTTCCCATGTCGGTTGGCGGCACGGCCATCCTCAACCCGGAGCGGCCGACCCCGGCGGGCGTGCTCGAGCTGGTTCGCGCTCAGTCGCCGACGTTGTTCTTCGCCAGCCCGGGGTTCGTTGCCGCCCTCCTCGACGCCGATGCTCCGGAGGATGCCTTCGCGTCGGTGCGCGCCACCGTCACCGCCGGTGAGGCCCTTCCCGCCGAGCTGCAGCGCCGGTTCTCCGCCCGATTCGGGCATCCCGTTCTCGACGGCATCGGTACTACCGAGGCACTGCACATCTTCCTGTCCAACGTCAAGGGCGCCGAGCGAGCGGGGACCAGCGGCACACCGGTGCCGGGGTACGAGGTGCGCACGATCGACGAAACGGGCCAGCCCGTCCTCGAGCCCGACACCCCCGGCTACCTCCACGTGCGCGGCCCGTCACTCGCAACCGGCTACTGGTGCCACGACGCCGCGACACGGGCGGCGTTCCAGGGTGAGTGGCTGTCGACGGGCGACGTGTACACGTTCTCCGCCGACGGCTACTGGACCTTTCTCGGTCGCAACAGCGACATGATCAAGGCTGGCGGCATCTGGGTGTCGCCGGCGGAGGTCGAGAGCGTACTGATCGAGCATCCCGACGTGCTCGAGGCCGCGGTTGTCGGTTCTCGTGACGATCAGGGGCTCGAGGTCACGGTGGCGTTCCTCGTCGCCCGCCGGGACAGCACGATCGACGAGTCGTCGATCGAGGCCCATTGCCGGGAGCGGATGGCGGGGTTCAAGCGACCGAGGCGTCTGGTGATCGTCGACGACCTGCCGAAGACGGCCACCGGCAAGATTCGGCGCTTCGCCCTCCGCGAGCAGCTCGCCGCCCAGCGGTGACGATGCGGCCGCCGGAACGGGTCGACACCGATCGTGGTCCGCTCGAGGTGTCGTTCACTCCCGCCTCGCCCGGGCGAGAGGGCGAGCCAACCCTCGTCTTCCTCCACGAGGGCCTCGGCTCCACGCGAACTGTGGCGCACGTTTCCCGATCGTGTGCGCCATGCCGTCGGAGGGCCGTCGCTGCTCGTCTTCTCCCGGCACGGATATGGCCGCAGCGCACCGGCCGAGATGCCGCGCCCCGTCGGCTACATGCACCACGAGGCCGACGATGTGCTGCCCGTCCTGCTCACCCGCTACGGGATCGACGCACCCATCCTCGTCGGGCACAGCGATGGGGCGTCGATCGCCCTCCTGTATGCCGGCGCGGGCCGTTCCGCGGCCGGCGTGGTCGCCATCGCCCCGCACGTGTTCGTCGAGGACGCTCACGGTCGAGTCGATCCACGGGGCGCGGGACGCGTCTCGGAACACGGACCTGCGCGATCGGATGGCGAAGTATCACGATGACGTCGATGCCGCGTTCCGCGGGTGGAACGACGTCTGGTTGTCGCCGCCGTTCCGGTCGTGGAACATCGAGGAGCGGCTGCCGTCGATCGACTGTCCCGTGCTGCTGGTGCAGGGTGACGCCGATCCGTACGGCACGCTCGCCCAACTCGACGCCATCGAGTCCGGTGTGAGGGGGCGGGTGCAGCGGTTCGTCGTCGGCGGCGCCGGACACTCGCCCCACCTCGACGCCCCGGACGAGACACTCTCCGCCGTAACGCGATTCGTCGTCGGCCTCCACGACCGGTGACGCCCGGCGCCGATGGCGGCGTAGACCTCAGCCGGCAGCGTCGACGATCAGCTTGGCCATCGCCGCCGGGTCCGACATCGGCGCGAAATGGTCGAACTCGTCGACGTACACGAAGCGGCCATCGGGCAGCTGCTGCGCCACCTGTTCGGCGACCGCGGCCGGGCCCGTGCCGTCGAGCCGACCGCCGATGATCGTGACCGGCAGTTCGATGCCGGCGAGGATGTCCCAGGTGTCGTGGCGGGCGCCCATCTCGAATGTTGCCGCCTCGTGCTCGGGGTCGCACTTGAGTCGCACGCCCTCGGCATCGGCCTTGAAGCCGTGGTCGACGTACAGGTGCAGCGCTTCGGGAGTGAACGCGTTCATTGGCGGCTTCGAGGCGTAGTTGGCGTACGCAGCCTCGGAGGAGGGGAACGTCGCCTTGCGCTTGCGCGTGCCGGTGGCGAGGGACGATTGACCGGCGGGAGCGTCGAAGCCGACCGGGGGGAATACGACGGGCTCGAAGAGGACGAGATGGCTGAACCAATCCGGATGTCGCTTCGCTGCCATCAGCGCCGTTGCCCCACCCATCGAGTGACCGAACACGACGAGCGGATGGCCGAGCGATGCGGCGACGGCGACGATGTCGTCCCCGTATCCCTGCCAGTCGACGTCCCACCCGGGAGGTGACGGGGTGTCGCCGTGGCCCCGATAGTCGAACGCGATCGAGTGGAAACGGTCGGCGAGGGCCTCGGCCATCGGCCGGTAGACGAGGCCGTGGAAGCCGGTCGCGTGGGAGATCAACAATGGTGGACCGTCACCACCCAGGTCGTGCACGGCGATGTCGGCGGCGGGCGACGTGGGGGCCATGCCTCCGTGTCTAGCCGTTGATCTGGCTACTCGTTGCGTCGGCGGCGCCACCAGATCTGTATTAGCCGGTCGAGGAGCGCTCCGAGCACCATGGCGACGAGGATCGCTACCCAGACACGGCTGTTGAAGTCGAGGAACAGGAAGTTCGTCTCCACCCGGTTGCTGTTCTGGAAGATGAAGATGATGGCGACGATGGCGACGATGGCGAAGCCGATCAGCGCCGGCGAAGGTCCGCTGCGACCACTCTCGGCCGAGCGATCCCTGTTGTCGTTGGTCTCCATCATCGCTTCTCGGCCCCTTTCGATCGGTGCGAGCGAGGCAGCCGCACCGTTCAGGCACAGCTTGCCAGAACAGCCATCCGTCGTCGTGGACGAGGAGGAGGCGCAGCGCGCTGTGTCAGAGGCTGGAGAGCACCGTGGCGAAGACACCCGTCTCGTCGGCGATGTTCGCCGGAACCGTGAACTCGTCGCGGTCGGTGATCGTGGCGAAATTGTCGCGGACGTCCTCGGGGGTGAGTTGCTTGCGGGCGAAACCGGCGGTCTCGCCGATGAACACCTCGGCGACGCGGCCTCCGCCGACGGAGAACACCCGGCCCGTGGGCTCGCATCCGTCGCTGGCGAGGTAGGTCACGACGGGCGAGATCGATTCCGGCAGCACCAGATCGCCGAAACCTCCGAGTAGGTCCTCGGTCATGCGCGTCTTCGCCAGAGGAGCAATGGCGTTGGCCTTGATGTTGTACTTGGCCCCCTCCACCGCCAACACGCGGGTGAAGCCGACGAGTGCCATCTTGGCTGCCCCGTAGTTCGTCTGACCGAAGTTGCCGAACAGCCCGGCCGCCGACGAGGTGTTGACGACACGGCCATAGCCCTGCTCGCGCATGTGCACCCATGCCGGTTGGGTGACGTAGAAGGCGCCCTTCACGTGCACGTCGAGGATCGGCTCGAGCAGATCGGGGGTGAGGTTGTGGAACGACTTGTCGCGCAGGATGCCGGCGTTGTTGATCACGATGTCGACCTTGCCGAACGCGTCGATCGCCGTCTGCACGATCGCCGCCCCGCCCTCGGGCGTCGCCACTGAGTTCGTGTCGGCAACCGCCTCGCCGCCGGCCGCCTTGATCTCGTCGACGACGTGCTCCGCGGCGCCCTTGTCGCTGCCGGTGCCGTCGACCGCACCACCCAGATCGTTGACCACGATCAGCGCCCCGCGTGAGGCCATCAGCAGGGCGTGCTCCCGGCCGAGTCCACCGCCGGCGCCCGTGATGATCGCAACCTGTCCGTCGAATCCGACCTGTTCTGCCATGGCCGCAAACTACTTCGTGACCTACGTTGGACTCATGGTCGCATCTCGTCCGGAACTCCCCCCGAGCGAGCTCACCGGAAAGCTCCGCGTCAGCGACGCCCACGGTGCCGCGGCAGGCATGACTGCCGTCGCCAACTCGTTCAAGGTGACGCTGCGGGCGACGCCGACCCACGCCGGCGGGCTGCTCGCCAAGATCAATCAACGCGACGGATTCGACTGCCCATCGTGTGCCTGGCCCGATCCCGATCATCGCTCCGTCGCCGAGTTCTGCGAGAACGGAGCCAAAGCAGTTGCTGATGCGGCGACCTCGGCGCGAGTGAGACCGGAATGGCTCGCAGAGTTCACGCTCGACGAGCTCGCGGCGAAGACCGACAAGTGGCTCAACGGCAGGGGACGGCTCACCGCCCCCGTCGTGAAGCGCGCCGGGAGCGACCGGTACGAGCCGATTGGCTGGGACGAGGCATTCGCCATCGTTGGCGACCGTCTGAAGCGCCTCGACAACCCCAATCGGGCGGCCTTCTACACCTCAGGTCGAGCGTCCAACGAAGCAGCGTTCCTCTACCAGCTGTTCGCTCGCGAGTACGGCACCAACAACCTTCCCGACTGTTCCAACATGTGCCACGAGTCCTCGGGCGCCGCCCTCACCCCGATGGTCGGTGTTGGCAAGGGAACCGTGACGCTGGAGGATCTCGAGGCAGCTGACCTCGTGATCGTGGTCGGCCAGAACCCGGGCACGAACGCACCGCGCATGCTGACGTCGCTGCAGCGGGTCGCCGAGCGGGGCGGCACCATCGTGGCGATCAACCCGATGCGTGAGCAGGGGCTGGTCAAGGTGCGCAACCCGCAGGACTTCGCCAAGCCGTGGCGCTGGATGCGCGCCGCCGCGGGCCAGGAGTTGGCGTCGAAGTTCATCCCGGTCCGCATCGGCGGCGACCTGGCCTTGTTGATCGGCGTGCAGAAAGCGCTCCTCGACCTCGACCGCGCCGGCAAGCCTGCGATCGACCACGAGTTCATAGCCGCCCAGACCGCCGGCTTCGACGAGGTCGTCGGCGCCGTCGAGCGTGCCGACTGGGCCTCGTTGGAGGCGGCCTGCGGCATCGACCGCACCGAGATGCGTGAGCTTGCCGCCCTGCTCGCTGCCCACGAACGGATCGTGTGGTGCTGGGCGATGGGTCTCACCCAGCACGTGCGCGCCGTCGACACGATCCGCCAGATCGTCAACCTGACGCTGATGCGCGGCGCCATCGGCAAGCCCGGTGCGGGACTGTGCCCCGTTCGCGGCCACTCCAACGTGCAAGGCGACCGCACCGTCGGCATCTGGGACAAGCCGACCGACGCGTTCCTCGACCGTCTCGCCACGGCGGTGGGCTTCGAACCACCACGCAAGCACGGGTACGACGTCGTGGAGACGATCCGGGCGATGCACCGCGGCGACATCGACGTGTTCGTGGCTCTCGGGGGGAACCTGCTCTCCGCCGGGCCGGACACGTCGTACACCGCAGCCGGGTTCGCTCGCGTGGGCCTTACCGTCTCCATCGCCACGAAGCTCAATCGCTCCCACCTGGTAACGGGCGACGAGGCGCTCATCCTGCCCTGCCTCGCTCGCACGGACCGCGACCGTACGGAGGCAGGGAACCAGTTCGTCACCGTGGAGAGCTCGATGGGGGTTGTGGCGATGTCCCGAGGTCAGATCGCTCCGCCGTCGGCGGAGGTGCGTAGCGAGCCCGCCATCGTCGCCGGTATCGCCACGGCGACGCTCGGCGGGCGCAGCGTC
This sequence comes from uncultured Acidimicrobiia bacterium, assembly GCA_963830025.1. GTDB lineage: Bacteria > Actinomycetota > Acidimicrobiia > Acidimicrobiales > Ilumatobacteraceae > CAWHLC01. Next base: position 249,464 of record CAWHLC010000009.1, on the reverse strand, counting down.
GTCGACTGGAGCTGGCTCGTCGAGGACTACGACCGAATCCGCGACCTCATCGAGGCCTCGATCGCCGGCTTCGACAGCTACAACGCCCGCGTGCGGCAACCGAACGGGATCGAGTTGCCGAACAGCGCTCGCCAGGGCGACTTCTCCAAGCTGCCCGGCGGCCGCGCCCAGTTCGCCGCGGCGAGCTGGCCCGGCGACGATGGGGTGCAGCTGCCGGCCGATGCGCTCGTGATGATGACGGTGCGCAGCCACGACCAGTTCAACACGACCGTCTACGACAATGCCGACCGCTACCGGGGGATCCACGGCGAGCGCCGTGTCGTGTTCGTCAACCCCGACGACGCTCAGACCCGCGGGCTGGCTGCCGAGGACATCGTCGACATCGTCGGCGTCGCCGACGACGGCGCCCGCTGCGCGGAGAACTTCCAGGTGGTGCCCTACGATCTGCCGGCGGGATGCTGTGCGACGTACTTTCCGGAAGCGAACGTGCTCGTCCCGGTTGATGTCGTCGCCCACGAGTCGAACACGCCCGCCTCGAAAGCGGTCCCTGTTCGCCTTGTCCGTCGCCTGCGCTGATGCCCGCCGACACCGAGGTGACGCAACCCGAGGTCGGGTTCGCCTATCAGCCGGCCCTCGACGGCGTGCGCGGCGTAGCGGTGGCGATGGTGTTGCTGTTCCATGCCGGGTTCGGCTGGATGAGCGGCGGCTATTTGGGCGTGTCGGTGTTCTTCACCCTGTCGGGATATCTCATCACCTCGCTCGCGCTGCGCGAGCACGCCGGCACAGGACGCGTCGGGATCGGTGCGTTCTACGCACGCCGCATCCGCCGCCTCCTGCCGGCGAGCCTCGTCTGCCTGCTCGGTGTCAGCGTGCTTGCGATGTTCGGTGTCTTCGACGATGTTGCCAACCTGCGGCGCGGTCTCTGGGGCGCACTCGCCCAGGTGTACAACTGGGTGGCCCTCGCCGGCGGCGATTCGTACGAGGAGCTGGTGAGTGCGGCCGCAGGGACCGTGTCGCCCCTCGACCACTACTGGTCGTTGTCGATCGAGGAGCAGTTCTACTGGCTGTGGCCGGTGGTGCTCGCCGTGCTGCTGGTACGAGTCACGGCGGTGCGCTCACGGACAGCGATCTTCGTTGCGATTGCAGCCGTTGCCGGCATAGCGGCCCCCGTGATCGCAGTGATCTGGGGCCCCGACGCCGACTATTGGGCAACGCCCGCCCGCCTCGGAGAGATCCTGGTGGGAGCAGCACTCGCCGTCGCTGCGGCAGGAGACAGAGGGCGACGGCTCCTCGGCCACCGAGCCCTGCCGGTCGTGGGCCTCGCTGGCTTGGCGATCATCCTCGTCACCGGTGCGACCTGGCCATCGGGGAGCGGTCCGGCGTACTCGGGCTGGTTGCCGGCGTTCGCCCTCGCCTCGGCGGCCTTGATCGCCGGACTGCAGACCGACTCGCCCCTCCGCCGAGTGTTGTCGGTGCGGCCCCTCGTCGCGCTCGGCGCGATCAGCTACGGCGTCTACCTCTACCACTGGCCCGTGTACACGGTCATCCATCCCGGTCGTGTCGACCTCTCCCGCAGTGCCGTTGTTCTTCCTCCGCCTCGTCGTGACGCTCGCCATCGCAACGGTGTCGTACGTCGTGATCGAACGCCCGATCCGGCGCGGACGCCGCCTGCCGTTCGCGCCAGTCGGGGCGACGGCGTTGGCCGGATGTGCCGCGATGGCGCTCGTGATCGGAGTCGCGGTTCCGGCCGGCCGCGGCGCCTACTGGGAGGCATCGGCGGAGGTGCAGGCGGAGATGCGCGCCGCGGTCGGTCTGAACCCGGTCGATGCCCCTCTGCCGCCGCTGCACTCGCGTGGCACGGCAAGCGCCGGAGGTGCCGCAGCGGCGAGCTCGATCCGTCTCAACCGGCCGATGCGCGTACTCGTGTTCGGCGACTCGACCGCGTCCGCCGTCGGCGGCGGCCTCACCGCCTGGGCCAACGATCACCGCGACACGGTCGCTGTCAGCATCAAGTGGGCGCCGGGGTGCGATCTGCTCCGCCTCGGCGAGCTCGTCAAGGGCCTCGGCCAGTACGAGGACGACTGTGTCAAGCTGCACGCCGACCTCCCCGGCCTGATCCGGCGGCTGCGTCCCGACATCCTCCTGCTCATGACCACCACGAACGACATCGCCGACCGCCGCCTCCCCGGCGCCACGACGCCGAGTAGCCCCGGGGATCCTGCGTTCGATCGCGCCAGCCATCGCCGGTTCGTCCGCTTCCTCGATGGTGTCGGCAGGAATGGCGTGACGAAGGTGGCGTGGATCAAGCCGCCGGTTCCGATGCCGTACGGGGTGGAGCCGACCGAGGACACGGTCTCGCGGATCAGCTGGCTCTGGGAGGTCGAGGACGACCTTGCCGCCGAGCGTCCCGACTCGCTGCAGGTGGTCGACCTCGCCGGGTGGGTCGGCCGCCAACCCGAGCCCGTACGGCCCGACGGTCTGCACGTCTCGCCGGAGGCGGGATACCGGTTCTCCGGCGAGGTGATGGTGCCGATGCTGGTCGAGGAGGCAGTGTCGTGATCCACGTGCACGAGCTGGCCGGCTTCGTGCCGATGAATGCGCCGGTCTCCGAATCGGTCGACGGCCACTTCATCCATGTCGTCGGCGTCGACGTGTGGGTCGACGACCGGCCTGCCGACGACGGGTGGACGGTCCATTTCGTGGGTGTCCTCGACGGCGTCGCCTGCTGGGCGGTCGATGTGCCGAGGGATGTCGATCCGAGCGACGGCGCGGCGCTCGATCTGCGCCGGTACCACGGCGCGGCGGGAGAGCATGCATGGCTCGCCGCTGGCCGTGCAGTGCAGCTCACCGAGTGGGCGCGCACCCATCGGTTCTGCGGTCGCTGCGCCACGCCCACCGAGCCGGTCGACGGCGAGCGGGCAATGTGTTGTCCGTCCTGCGGGCTGCTCGCCTTCCCCCGCGTGTCGCCGGCGATGATCGTGCTCGTCACCCGCGGCGACCCGGGTCCCGATCAGGAGGCGCTGCTCGCCCGTGGCGTCAACTGGCCTCGCGGCATGCAGTCGTGCCTGGCGGGTTTCGTCGAGCCGGGTGAGTCACTCGAGGGCGCCGTGATCCGCGAGGTGCGCGAGGAGGTCGGACTCGAGGTCGGCGACGTCGTCTACCGCGGCAGCCAGCCGTGGCCGTTCCCACACAGCCTGATGATCGGCTTCCGGGCGCGTCACGTCTCCGGGGAGATCGAACCCGATCCGGCGGAGATCGCGGAGGCGCATTGGGTACGTCGGGAGGACATCCCCGTGCTGCCACCCAACTTCTCCATCTCCCGCACGCTCATCGACGACTGGGCGGGCGAACAGCCGATCTGAGAGGTGAGCACTGGTAGCGTGCCGCGGCGGTGGAAGCGAGCGCATCTGTGGTCGTGGCGTCCACAACGCAATCGACGGACTCCGATTCGTCGGTCTCCAACCGCCAGCGCACTCGGCGGGTTCTCGTGGCCGGAACTGGTCGTCCTGGCGACCGCGCTCGTAGCGGGATTCGTGCTGCGATGGAACGTCCTCGATTCGTCGCTGGGGTATGTGGACTGGGACGAAGCCACAGCGGGACTCCTCGCACGCGATTTCTTCCACCATCCCAGCGCCTTCTTCCCTCAGCAGGCGTACGGCGGAACCGCTGAGATCATCATCCTGGCGCTGCTGGCGCAGCTCGGTGCCGATGGTGCTCTGGCACTGAAGCTCGTGCCGCTCGCGTTGCATCTCGCCGCTGCTGTCATCTGCTGGCGGATCGCGATCAGAGTGATACCGCACCGTCTCGGCCAGCTCGCCGTACCCGTCATCATGTGGTGTTGGCCGGCCTACGCCGTGTGGGCGTCGACGAAGGAACGCGGTTTCTACGGTGCGGCAATCGTCTTGGCAGCATCGCTCGTTCTCCTCGTCCTCCGCGCCGACGAAGATCCAAGTCCGCGACGGGTAGCGGCTTTGGGGCTGGCCGTCGGATTCGCCGTCTGGACGACGCCGCTCCTGATGTTCGTGATCGTTCCTTCGCTCGCCTGGCTCAGTGTGAGGCAGTACGCCGCGTGGCGGCGGCTGCCGTTCGCGGCGCTCGGAGCCGCTGTCGGTGCCGCGCCGTGGATCGTGTGGAACCTTTTCAACGGATGGGAGTCCCTCGAGCAGCCGTCGGCGCTCGGGGTGTCGGTCGCAACGCGGGCCGACTTGGCCGCGCAGCGGATGCCCGGGCTCTTCGGGTTCGAGACGCCTTTCGATCCCGATCGAGATCTCCTCCCCGGTGCATTCGTGCTCACCGTGATCGTGGTGCTTGCTGTGCTCGCCGTTGCGACGTGGAGAACCCGTCAACGCGCTCCGGCGTTGCTCGCGACATTGTTCCTCGGCTACTTCGCGCTCTATCCGTTCGCCAATCCGACTGCGTGGGTGCTCCGTGATCTGCGGTACATGTACCCCGCACTCCCCGTCGTGGCGCTGCTCATCGGCGCCTCTCTGCCAGCGGTGCGCACGGGTGTCTGGCTCTGGCTCGGCGCGACGACCGTCGTCGCCGTTGCCCTCACGGCATGGGGTTTGGTCGGACTACACGATCTCGACAAGGAGGGGGAGATCCATCTCGCCTCAGCGGGCATCGAGGACGTCGTCGATCGTCTCGAGGAGCTCGGCGTGGCCCGTGTGATCTCGGACATGGGCGGCGCTCAGATCACGTTCGCCAGCGACGGGAAGATCCGCGGATCGAACTTCCTGTTGCCCAGGTTCGCCGAGTTGGAACGAGTGTCCCTCGTGCGAGAACCGTCCACGTACGTCTTGTTCCTCGGGACCGACAACGCACAGTTCTTGCAGGAGAAGATGTCGCGACGCCATGTTGGATTCGTCCGTGAGGACTTCGGCGAATGGGCGCTCTTCCGCCTCGATGAGTGGGTCCCACCGTGGAAGGCGGGGGTGATCGGCAAGTGGGGTACGCCGATTCATCCACCTGACTGATTCAGCTCGGAATGCTCCTCGGCCATGCGCGTCGCCGCCTTGTAGTCGAGCTTCCCGTTCACGGCGCGACCCACTGCCGCCACGAGGAACACATCCTTTGGCGCCTTGTAGGCGGCCAGCTTCGTCTTGACGAAGGCGATCAATTCGGTGGTGTCCACCGGAGCGCCTGGATCGGGCTGGACGAGCGCCGTGATCGCCTGCCCGAAGCGCTCGTGGGGAAGGCCGACGACGGCGGCGTCGTGCACACCGGGGAAGAGCTTGAGGACCTCCTCGACCTCCTCCGGGTACACCTTCTCCCCGCCGGTGTTGATGCACTGGCTGCCCCGGCCGAGCAGCTTCACCGTGCCATCGGCGAGCACCTCCGCCCAGTCGCCAGGGATCGAGTAGCGCACGCCGTCGACGACGCGGAACGTCGCCGCTGTCTTCTCGGGATCCTTGTAGTAGCCGCTCGCCGTGTATCCCCGCATGGCCACCTGCCCCACCTCACCGGACCCGGGCACGGCATCTCGTCCGTCTGGGGTGAGTACACGGGTGGTGGCACTCAGCGTGAACCGCGCCGTGTCGGACCGCTCGCCGCTGCGTGTCGTGCTGTTGGCCATCCCGATGCCCTCGCTCGACCCGAGCGAATCGAGCAGGATCAGCCGGTCGTTGTGCCGCAACAATGCGGCCTTCGACTCGGCCGACCACATCACGCCGCTGGAGACGATGACGCGCATGCTGGAGATGTCCCAACGGTCGGGCTCGGCGTCGAGGGCGCGGGCGATCGGCTTGGCGAAGGCGTCACCGACGATCGACATCGAGTTGATCCGACGCTGCTCGATCGTGTCGAGCAGTTCGATCGGATCGAACCGCCGACCTTCGAGCATCGTCGCGCTGCCTCCGATCATCAGGTTGCTGAGGACGTTGAAGAATCCGGTGCCGTGCATCAGCGGAGCACCGGGAAGGTTGCGCGGACCGGGCTTGACGAGCTTCACCGAGAGCGCGGCGAGATCGTCGGTCTGCTCGCGGCTGGTTGCGTCGAGACTGCGGAAGAGGTCGTCCTGCCGCCACATCACGCCCTTCGGCATCCCGGTCGTGCCGCCCGTGTAGAGCAGGAGGAGGTGGTCGCCGCTGCGGCCCCACGGTCCGCCGACGTTGTCGTCGTCACCGGCTGTCGCCAGCGATTCGTAGGGCGTGGCCCACGAGGGGCACGGACCGGATCCGTCGTCGACCCACAGCCACATGCGCACGTCGGGCAGACCGGCGCGAACACGTTCGCAGCTGTCGACGAACGCTCCGTGGAACACGACGGCAACAGCATCAGCGTTGTCCCACAGGTAGGCGAGCTCGTCGTCGACGTACCGATAGTTGGTGTTCGCCGTTGCCAGTCCGGCCTTGAACGCGGCGAAGGTGCACTCGAGGTACTCGGGACAGTTGTAGAGGTAGAGGGCGATCTTGTCCTGTTCGGTGAAGCCGGCGTCGAGGAATCCGCTCGCGATGCCGTTCGCCCGGCGGTTCGTCTCGGCCCACGTGAGCGAACGGTCGCCCTGTGCCAAGGCCGGCGCGTCGGGAAGCCGTGCCGCGACCGTCTCGAGCACCTCGGCAAAGTTCCAGGCGGTCATACCCGAGGGAACCTATCGACCGTGACCGCCGTCGGACCATCTCCGCGGCGGCGAGCGTCCTCCGTTCATCTCACCGCAGTTGAGGCGGGCCGTCGCGGAGGCGGTCGTAGGCAGCGGCGACCGGGTCGGCTTGGCCCACTGCCTCCCACATCGACTCGATCCACCACGTCGCGCCGGCGTCGGCCCATGCGGCCGGCGAATGCTGCGAACCCTCGCCCTCGATCACGATGTCGTACTGGCGATTGCCCGAGCTCCTTGCGGATCCCGCAGATCTCCTCCAGCGTCGGTTGCCGTGCGCCGCCGTCGCCGATCACCTGGGGGAGCAGGCCGTCCCAGCGCAGCGCTCGGTCCATCGACTTCCGGTGTCCCGAGCGCGCCGACGCACCAAATCGGTACGCGTGGCTTCTGCACGGTCTCACCGAGGGTCGGGAACGTTGTCGGTTGAACCTGGTAGTGCTTGCCCGTGTACTCGAACGGCTGTCCGCTGCCACAGTCCCGTCACGATGTCGAGGCACTCGTCGAGCAGCTCGGCGCGGATGCGACGGTCGGTCTCCTCACCGAACGCTGTGAAGCCGGCTTCGAGAGCGCCGAGCCCGACCGACAGTGTCACCCTGCCCTGCGACAGCCGGTCGACTGTTGCAACCTGACCAGCGAGCTCCCATGGTCGCCGTCGTGACGGTGGCGTGAGCAACGTCCCGAGACGGATCTTCGACGTGCGCATCGCGGCGAGGCCGAGCGAGATCCACGTGTCGACACCCCACACCGGTTCCCAGACGAACAGTCCGTCCCACCCGGATTCCTCGGCCGCGGCGGCGAGATCGCCGACGTCGTCGGCATCGGCCCAAGGCACGACGAACCCGAACCTCATGTCACGACCTTACCGCTGGCCGCCAAGTCGGTCGCCCCGCTGTCCCGCCCTGAGACAGCGCCCGTGTGCGGCCCGCGCAGGTGCTCGCGAGTACGTTCCGGCCATGGAGTTCTCGCTGCCCGCAGACGACGATCCGCGCCGCGTCGACGTGCGTTCGTGGCTCGCCGAGCACCCGTCCCCGACCGCGGTGCAGCTCGCCGAGGCCGGCTACGTCGCGCCCCATTGGCCCAAGCCATGGGGCCTGGAGGCCGACCCGATCCACCAGTTGGTGATCGATGACGAGCTCCGGCGGGCGAACGTACGGATGCCCGTGAATCCGATCGGCATCGGCTGGGCGGGACCGACGCTGCTCTACGCCGGCACGGAGGAGCAGAAGGAGCGCTATCTGTGGGGGTTGCTCACGGGCAAGGAGTTCTGGTGCCAGCTGTTCTCCGAGCCGGGTTCGGGCAGCGATCTGGCCGGCCTCGGCACTCGCGCCGTGCGCGACGGCGACGAGTACGTCGTGAACGGTCAGAAGATCTGGACGAGCGGTGCGCAGTACGCGAGGTTCGGGATCCTCATCGCCCGCACCGATCCTGACGTCCCCAAGCACAAGGGCATCTCCTACTTCGTATGCCCGATGGACGCTGCCCGGCATCGAGATCCGCCCGATCACCGAGATCACCGGCGGGCACACGTTCAACGAGGTGTTCTTCACCGATGTGCGCATCCCCGCTGCCAACCTCGTCGGCGACGAGAACGACGGCTGGCGTCTGGCCAAGGTGACCCTGGGCAACGAGCGTGTGTCGTTGTCCACCGGCGGTGTGCTGTGGGGTGGCGGTCCCACCGCCCTCGACATGATCGAGTCGGCCAAGAAGACGGGTCCCGTCGCCGATCCCGTGCTCCGGCAGCGGTATGCAGACATCTACATCGAGCACCGGCTGCTCGAGCTGATCAGACTGCGGACGCTGACAGCGCGGCTGAAGGGTGAACAGCCGGGCCCCGAGGCGAGCATTCGCAAGATCCTCGCCGACGAGCACGGGCAGCACGTGATGGCGCTCGCCCGAGACACGATCGGCGCCGACGGCCTCCTCACGATCGGACCGGACGCGGAGGGTTTCGTGCCGGGGACGAACACGACGGCGCTCGGCCCGTCCAAACCGGAGGGCACGTTGCGTCACCCGGGCTGGTACGACGGTTTCATGTTCTCCCAAGCGCTCACCATCGGCGGTGGCACCGGCGAGGTGCAGCGCAACATCGTGGCCGAACGGGTGCTCGGGCTGCCCCATGATGTCGATGTCGAGCAGGGTCTGTCGTGGGCCGAGGCGCGGCGGACGAGGACTGCCGGCGTGATCGAAGCGGTGCTCGCCGCCGCGGCGAGTGTCACGGACGTCGTCGTCGAGCAGGCCGATGCTGCCGAGGAGCAGCGCCGCCTCCCCGCTGAGACGGTGGCGGCATTGGTCGAGGCGGGGTTGATGCGGCTCTGCGTCCCCGAGAAGTACGGCGGACCGGCCGTCGACCCGATGACGATGGTCGCCGCCCTGGAGACCGTTGCCCGCGCCGACGGTGCGGCTGGATGGTGCGCCGCGATCGCCTCGACCACGTCGTCGATGGCAGCTTTCCTGCCGGTCCCCGTCGCCGAGCAGATCTATGTGCCTCCCGGTTCCGTCACCGGTGGGGTGTTCGCCCCGAACGGGTCCGGTGTGGCCGTGGAAGGCGGGTATCGGGTCACCGGACGGTGGCAATGGGGGAGCGGCACGCAGCATTGCCACTGGATCACCGGCGGCGTTCGCTGCGACGACGACACGTTCCGGCTGTGCTTCATGCCCGCCGAGGACGTCGAGTTCCACGACACCTGGTACACGTCGGGCCTGCGCGGCACGGGCTCCCTCGACTTCTCCGTCAGCGACGTGTTCGTGCCTGTCGACTACACGTTCCAGCCCGGTCGCACGAGGCCCGTCGTCGATACACCGCTCGCCGCGTTCCCCAACTTCGCCTTGCTCGCCTCGGGCATCGCCGCCGTGGCGCTCGGCATCGGTCGCCGAGCGATCGACGAGCTCGCCGCCATGGCGTCCGGGAAGCATCCGCAGTTCTCGTCCCGTTCCCTCGCCGAGCACCCGTACACGCAGATCGAGATCGCCAAAGTCGATGCTCGCCTTCGCGCCGGCCGGTCGTTCCTCATCGAGTCGCTGGCAGCAGCGTGGCACGAGGCGTTCGCCGGTGACTCGATCAGCGTCGATCGGCGTGTCGACATCCGCCTCGCCGGCGTCCACGCGGTGGAAGCAGCGGTTGCTGCCACCGACACCGCATACACCCTCGCCGGAGGGTCGAGCCTGTACTCGTCACACCCGTTGCAGCGCTGCCTGCGTGACGTGCACGCGACAACGCAGCACATCATGGTCGCGCCCAAGTTGTACGCGACGCTCGGCCGGGCGACGCTCGGCCTCGATCTCGACGTGGGCATGTTGTGATGGACACGATCCACCTCGACCGCCACGACGACATCCTCATTGCCACGGTGGATCATCCCGATTCTCCCGTCAACGCCGTCGATGGCCGGCTGCACCACGACTTCGGCGAGCTGTTTCGCCTGCTCAAGCGCGAGGACCAGGCGCGGGCGGTGATCCTCACCGGCCGCGGTCGGGCGTTCTCGGCCGGTGGCGACATGGCGTGGTTCCCGACGTTGCGGTCGCTCGACCGATTGCACGAACTGCGGCGGGAGGCCAAACAGCTCATCTGGGATCTGCTCGACGTCGAGCTGCCGATCGTGTGCGGCCTCAACGGCTCGGCCGCAGGTCTCGCTGCGTCGGTTGCTCTGTTGTGCGACGTCGTCGTCATCGCCGACGATGCCGTAATCGTCGATCCCCACGTCAGCGTCGGGCTCGTCGCCGGCGACGGCGGCGCAGCCATCTGGCCGCTGCTCCTCGGCCCGCTGGCGGCGAAACGCCATTTGATGCTGGGCGACCCGCTGTCTGCGGAGGACGCGGTGCGGCTGGGTGTCGCCGTCGAGGCCTGTGCTCGCGACGACGTGGCCAGCCGGACGGCGGCGTGGGCGCGCAGGCTCGCCGACGCCTGCGCCGCTCGCCGTGCGGGGCACGAAGCAGGCCGTGAACGCGCAGCTCAAGCAGGCGCTGCTGACGAGCTTCGACGTGTCGACCGCACTCGAGATCCCGTGCTTTCTCTCCGAGGAGCACGCCGCCGCCGTGCAGCGGTTCACGGACAAGGAGCGAGACCGATGACCGACGCGATCCACACGATCATGACGACGCGGGCGATCCGCCGCTTCTCCGACCGCGCCGTCAGTCCGCGAGGATCTCCAGACGTGCTTGCGCGCCGCCCAGCAGGCGCCGAGCGGGGGGAACGTGCAGCCTCAGCAGTACGTGGTCATCACCGACGACGAACCGCGGACGATGCTGGCGGGTTGGTACCAGAAGGCCTTCGATCGCTACGAGGCGTCGCTTCCCGAGCGAGTGTTCAAGACACCAGAGCAGCAGGCGTCGTGGGACCGCACCCGGCGGCGAGTCGCTATCTCGCCGATCATCTCGACGAGGCGCCGGCGATCGTCCTGTTCCTGCAACCACTCATCCCGTGGGGCGGCGTCGACGACGAGGGGACGCTCGACATCGGGCGGCTCGACGCGAGCGTCTACCCGGCGGTGCAGAACTTCTGCCTCGCCGCTCGCTCGCTGGGTCTGGGCACGGCACTCACCACGGTCGTGCGGATCTACGGCGACGAGGTGCTGAAGGCGCTCGGAGTGCCCGAGGGCAAGTACGAGATCGCCGCCTGCGTCCCCATCGGCCACCCACGCGGCAAGTTCGGCGTCGCCCCGCGCCGGCCATTCGAAAAGGCCACACACTGGAACGGGTGGTGATGGCGCCGGCCGCAAGGGCGGGCAAGCGACTGCCACGAAGAACAGCTGCCGGCAACCAGCCGCTCCGTGTTCGGCCGCTACGCTGATGTTCTGAGGTCCGCCACCCTTCCTTGAAGACAGGGGCGTCTGACTGGCTTCTCAACCCGATTGGGGGGAGTGCCATGTCCGACAAGGACCAACATCAAGACTTTTCAGGGCTTGACGCGCTTGCGCAGATGCTCATCACCGAGGACGCCAACCTGAGTGAGGCGTTGCGCAGGGTGGCGGCGACGGGTTGTGGCCTGCTGGCGAACTGCAAGTCGGCGAGCGTCACAATCATCGAACGGGGACGAGCCGTCACCGTCGGGTCGACCAGCGACACGGCCCAAGCGCTGGATGACGCCCAGTACGACGCCGGCGACGGACCCTGCCTCACGGCCGCCCGAGGTGGTGTGCCGGTGCGCATCGATGACATCGGTACCGATCAGAGGTGGCTGGCGTTCGCCAGCCGGGCGCTCGAACACGACGTGCACAGCTCGCTCTCGATGCCGCTCAACCTGACGGGCGACGACACGTTCGGTGGGTTCAACGTGTACGGCGCCGTCACCGACGGATTCAGCGACGACGATCAGCAATTGTGCGAGGCCTTCGCCAAGCAGGCGTCGATCGTCGTGTCCAACGCTCAGGCATATTGGGCGGCATTGACGCTCTCTCAGAACCTGACGACGGCGATGGAGACTCGGGCGGTGATCGAGCAAGCGAAAGGAATTCTGATGTTCATGCACTCGATCAGTCCCGACGAGGCGTTCGACATGCTCCGTGAACGATCGCAGCGCGAGAACCGGAAACTCCGCGATCTGGCTGTCGATGTCGTCGATGGACGCCTCGAGAATGAGTGACGGCGTGTTCGATACCGCCCGGCAACAGCTCGGGCTTTCCTACCTGGATCTGTGGATCGACTGCTTCGCTCTCGGCGGACGCCTCAACGTCACAGATCTGACCGCCTGCCTCCTGGGCCAACGTGCGATCAGTGGCGCAGACCACAATGTCATCGCTTACGCCCTCAATGAGCGATTCCGAGATCGCGACCAAGACAATCCAGTCGAGTACTACGTCTCGGACGCGATGCCGCCGGGCTAGCTGCTCCGCTTGACTGCGTGACGCTACGGGTAACCCCTCGTGGATGTCGGCGACACGGCGTTTCCGTCCTTCTCGGGGACATGTGGATGGTGGACGACTGCACCCCCCGTTGGTGCGGTCGGCGGTTGCACTGCTCTTGATCCTCGTCGCCGGCCTTGGCGCCTGCACGCCGCACCCGGTGGGCCCGGCGAGGACGTTCGAAAAGTACGAGGGCAAAGCCGTCACGACTGCGGAGTCGGCACTGTCATCAGTGGAAACGGTCGTCCTCGCCATCGATACCGCTGGCCGGGATCACGCTTTCGGCCCGTACCTGTCGGTCGTTGTCTCGGAGCAGGAGGAGGCATTGGCGGGCGTGCAGGGCACGTTTGGGTCGATCCAACCACCGGACGAGCGCGCCGATGACCTCCGCGCCACGCTGGACGCGCTCCTCGACGATGCGCTCACCCACGTCGCCGACACGCGCATCGCACTCCGCCGAGGTGAGCTCGACGGGCTGTCGGAGCCGGGCCGAGCCTTGCGCGCCGACGCGAATGATCTCGACCATTTCATCGCGGAGCACGGCTCGTGAAGAAGATCGTTCAGGTCACGCTCGGAATCCTCACGGCGATCGGTGGGTTCGTCGACATCGGCGACCTCGTCGCCAACGCGCAGACCGGTGCCCGCTTCCGCATGAACCTCGCCTGGGTCGTGGTGGTGGGGGTGATCGGGATCGTCGTCTATGCAGAGATGGCGGGCCGCGTGGCCGCCATCTCCCATCGCCCGGTCTTCGAGTTGGTGCGCGAACGGCTCGGTCCTCGCGCCGGCCTGATCAACCTCGTCGCCTCGTTCTTCATCAACTTCCTCACGCTCACCGCCGAGCTCGCCGGTGTTGCCATCGCCCTCTCCCTCGTGTCGTCGGTGAACTACATCCTCCTCGTCCCGGTCGCCGGGTTCCTCGTGTGGCTCGTCATCTGGCGCATGCCGTTCGAGTGGATGGAGCGACTGTTCGGCCTCGCCGGGCTCTGCCTCGCCGTGTTCCTCGTCACTGTCTGGAAGATCGGGCCCGACTGGAACCAACTGCTCGGCGATGCGACGAGCCCGCGCATCCCCGCCGGCGAGACGCCGTTCACGTACGCGTACTACGCCATCGCCCTGTTCGGTGCGGCGATGACGCCGTACGAAGTGTTCTTCTTCTCCAGCGGTGCGGTCGAAGAGCGTTGGACGAGTCGCGACCTGGCACTCAACCGGGCCAACGTGTTCGTCGGCTTTCCGCTCGGCGGGTTGCTCTCGTTGAGTCTCATGGCGTGCGCCCATCTCGTCCTCGCTCCGCGCAACATCAGCGTCGACCAGCTTTCCCAGGTCGCTCTGCCGACCGCGTTCGTGGTGGGCAAACTGGGCTTGGCCGCCGCCCTGATCGGCATATTCGCGGCGACGTTCGGGGCGGCGCTGGAGACGGCTCTCTCGGCCGGCTACACGGTGTCGCAGTACTTCGGTTGGCAGTGGGGCAAGTACGTGAAGCCGCGACAGGCGGCGCGGTTCCACCTCGTCGCGCTCCTCGCGTTGATGGGCGCGGTGCTGTTCGCCGTGTCCGGTGTCGACCCGGTGAAGGTCACCGAGTACTCGATCGTGCTGTCCGCCGCCGCGTTGCCGCTGACCTATTTCCCCATTCTCGTGATCGCCAACGATCCCGACTACATGGGGGAGAAGGTGAACGGACGGCTGCTCAACGTCATCGGCACCATCTATCTCGTCATCCTGCTCGTCATCGCTGTAGTGACGATTCCGTTGATCATCATCACCAAGGGAGGTGCCTGATGGATCCAGGGCGCGTGCTCTACGCCGACGTTCAGCTCCTCGATCGCCAGCTCGTCGATCGCGACGGCCACCTGTGCGGCAAGGTCGACGATCTGGAGCTGGCCGAGACTTCCGACGGCCGGCTGTATGTTGCCGCGATTCTGACGGGACCGGGGGCGCTGCTGATGCGCATGGGTCGTCGTTCCTTGGGTGCGTGGTTGCGGCGCATCGTGGCAACCGTCGGACCCGAGCCTGGTCACGACAGCGGACGGATTCCGTTCGGGCGGGTCGCTGACATCAGTGACCACATCACCCTCGCCGCCGACCGCACCGAGCTCGCCACCGACAGTGGTGAGCGCTGGGTACGTGAACACGTCATCGGAAAGATCCCGGGGAGCCGCCACGATGCGGATGGCTGAACTGCTCCAAAGCACAGTGGTCGACGCCGACGGCCGCGAGATCGGCGGCGTGGACGACGTTCGCCTCGTGCAGAACGGACCGCTGCTCGAGGGATTCGGGGCGGCGCTCGTGATCGACGGCCTGATCGTCGGCACCGGCAGCATCGCCGTTCGCCTCGGGTTCAACCGCCAGAACGTTCGCGGCCCAGCATTGCTCAAGCGCATCGCCCTCGCCCTCGAGTCCCGCGCCCGATACGTCAACTGGCGCGATGTCCAGTCGTGGGACGACGGTGTCGTTCGCTTGCGCATCCAGCGAGACCAGCTGAAACGGCTGACCGAGGTCTCGTGATCGACGCAGACGATCGATCGGTGGAGCTTGGCTCAGGCGGCGACGGTGGCCAGTTTGTCGCTCAGCGACCCCTGCTCGCCGAACAGTTCGTCGCTCCACCGGGCGACGAGCGCGGCGGTGTCGCGGTCGTCGGGATGGAAGTCGCGGCGGTTGTAGTCGCGGAGCGCACGCCATACCTCGCGGCGCATCAGCGGCGAGCGGCGGAACGAGCGCCAACTGTGGCGGAGCACGCCGCGGCGGTAGGTGGCGCGATCGCGGAGCAGAGAGATGAACATCATGATCGTGGTCGCCGAGATGAAGGTGGCGGTGATGAAGTTCATCGTCCACACCCTCACCCGTTCACTGCCTCCCATGGCCTTGTACACGTCGAACGCGACCGCCTTGTGCTCGGACTCTTCGAGCGCATGCCAGAGGAACAGGTTCTTGAGCTGCTCGTGGCCGAACTGCCGTTGCAGCTCGGGATCGGAGAGGAGCAACTCGGCCAGCGTGGCGGTGAAGTGCTCGAGCGCTGCCGTGAGAGCGAGGTTGGAGATCGGGGGGAGGATTCGCTCGCGGGCTTCGAGACCCCATTTCGTGAAGCGCTCGATCCCCTTGGTGGGATAGCCGAGGGCGTGGAGACGACCGTTCAGCGCGCGATGCTCGCGACCGTGCATCGCCTCCTGTCCGATGAAACCGGCCACCTGGCGCTTGAGCACGGGATCGGTGATCTGATCGCGGTAGTGGCGCACCGATCGGACGAAGAAGTCCTCGCCGTCGGGAAACAGTGCCGACAGGGTGGCCGCGAAGTGGCTCTGGATCAGGTCGCCGTCGGCGGCGAAATGCTTGGGCAGGTCGCGGAGCGACTCCTCGAAGGAGATGCGTCGTGTCGGCACGGCGCGGTCGGGTTTGGTGGTCTGGGTCATCGAGTACTGCCTCCTCTGTTCCGCAATTCTATAGGAATTGAGTACTTCGCTCAAGTACTCAATTTTGGTAGGATCTGAGATACATGCCACACGTTCGAGCGACGAAGGGCACGAAGGGTGGCCTCACCCGCCAGGCCATCCTCGACGCAGCCATCACCCGCTTCGGCCGCGATGGCTACCGGGCCACGTCGGTTGCCGACATCGCCCGCGACGCCGCTGTCGGCGGCACCGTCGCCTATGCCTACTTCCCCAACAAGGAGGCACTCTTCCTCGCCGCCCTCGACGACGATGCCGCAGCAGCCATCAACGAAGGCGTGATCAGTCTCATCGAAGGCCCGCGCACGGTCGACTGGCTGCAGCGACTGATCGCCACCGTGCTCGACGCGCTCGAGCGCCATCCACTCGCCAAGCGGGTGCTGGCCGGGCTCGAACCCGATGTCACCGAACGGGTCGTCGACATTCCCGCACTGATGGAGTTGCGCAAGGCATGCGCCGACCGCATTCGCGTCGAGCAGTTGGAGGGAACCGTGCGGGCCGACGTCGACCCGGTGTCGATCGGCAGTGGGCTGGTGTCGATCGTCCTGTCACTGCTGATGTCCGTGATCCAGATGGGTGTACGTCCGGCGCTCGCCTACAGCTCCGATGTCGCTGCAGTGTTCGCCGCGACGCTCGATCCGGTCCGTCCCGCGCGATCGGCTAAGAGGGGCAAATGCCGAAGCCTCTGCACCACACCGAGCCGCCGTTGCGCTTCGGTGGCGCCGTCGACGCGGACGGCCATATTCTCGAGCCTCCTGACCTGTGGGAGACGTACCTCGAGCGGCGCTACCGGGACCGCGCGCTCCAGTTCCGGGTCGACGACGACGGGCTCGAGGAGCTGTGGATCGGGGGACGGCGCTCGACGATGAGCCGGCGTGGATTTCCCTCGACACTCGGCGCGATGGGCGATCCCGACCTCCGTGGAATGCAGCGCGACCCGCAGCGGACATACCTCGGCGAAGCACCCTTCGGCAGCATGGACCCGAACGAGCGCGTGCAGCTCCTCGATGCAGAGGGGATCGATGCGGTGGTGCTGTACACGACCGTCGGGCTGCTCTGGGAAGCCGAGCTCGACGACCCCGAGCTGAGCCAGGCGTACACACGGGCGTACAACCGCTGGATCTGCGAGTTCTGCTCCGGCAGTGACCGGCTGGTGCCGACCGCTCACCTGTCGCTCGCTGATCCACTCGCCGCTGCAGCGGAACTGGAGCGAGCGGTCGGTGAAGGGGCTCGGGGTGCCTACGTCGCGCCGTTCACGCATGACGGCCGCCCGCTCGGCCACCCGGACAACTCTCCGGTGTTCGCCGCCGCGCAGGATCTCGACGTGCCGTTCGCCATCCACCCGACGTTCGAGCCGCAGTGGACGAAAGGCACTCGCATGGGCGCCTGGGAGAATGTCAAGCAGTTGCGTCTGCTCGCCTCGGTCACCGCGTCCGACGGTGTCCGTCATCAGTTCACGACGCTGTTCGATTACGGCGTGTTCGACCGTTTCCCGCGGCTCAAGGTGATCGTGCTCGAATCGGGCGGCGGCTGGATCGGCTACTGGCTCGACCGCATCGATGCGGTCTACAGCCACACGTTCATCGGCACGGGCGTGCCGCTCGAGCACAAGCCGAGCGACTACTTCCGCGAACGCGTCTGGATCTCGTGCGATCCGGACGAGCGAACGATCCCGGCTCTTGCCGAACGGTACGGCGCCGATCGGTTCCTCTGGGCGTCCGACTTCCCTCACGCCGATCACACGCCTCAGTACCTCACCGATCTCGAAGAGCTCGCCGCGCTGTTCGGCAACGACTCCGATCGACGCCGCTTCCTCGGAGACAACGCCACCGAACTGTTCAGGATCGATCGTCGCGTTCCGGCGTGATCGGACGCCTCAGCTGCAGCCTTCGGTCGCTGGGCAGGCCGCGACTCGGGGGAACGGAGCGCCGATTCCGTTAGCGTCGATGTGTCATGTCCGAACGCACCGACTTGCGCAACTTGGCGATCGTCGCCCACGTGGATCATGGGAAGACCACCCTGATCGACTCGTTGCTGCAGCAGTCCGGCGTCTTCCGCGCCAACGAGGAAGTGGCCGAGCGGATGCTCGACACGATGGATCTCGAACGCGAGAAGGGCATCACGATCCTCGCCAAGAACACGTCCCTGGTGTGGAACGGCGTGACGTTCAACATCGTCGACACGCCCGGCCACGCCGACTTCGGCGGTGAGGTGGAGCGAGCGCTCACGATGGTCGACGGCATCGTGTTGCTCGTCGACGCCGCCGAGGGACCGTTGCCACAGACCCGGTTCGTGTTGCGCAAGGCGCTCGGTCGCGATCTGCCCGTGATCCTGGCGATCAACAAGATCGATCGCCCCGATGCCGCGCATCAGCGAGGTCGTCGACGAAACGTACGAGCTGTTCATGGACCTCGACGCCAGGGATCACCAGCTCGACTTCCCGATCGTCTACTGCTCCGGTCGCGACGGCTGGGCGAGTCTCGATCCCGATCATCACGGCGATTCGCTCGCTCCGCTCTGCGACCTGATCCTGAAGTGCATCCCAGCGCCCACCTACACCGACGGCGCGCCGCTGCAGGCGTGGGTGACGAACCTCGACGCCAACCCGTACCTCGGCCGCCTCGCGCTGTGCCGCGTCATCGAGGGCACGATCAGCAAGGGGCAATCGGTCGCTTGGTGTCGAGCTGACGGCGCCGTCGAGCGCGCTCGCGTCGTCGAGCTGCTCCTCACCGAGAACATCAAGCGTGTTTCCGTCGAGCGAGCCGGGCCCGGCGACCTCGTCGCCGTCGCCGGGTTCCCGGAGATCACGATCGGGGAGACGATCGCCGATGCCGACGATCCGCGTCCGTTGCCCGTGATCACCGTCGACGAACCGGCCCTGTCGATGACGATCGGTATCAACACGTCGCCGTTCTCCGGACGCGCCGGGAAGAAGGTCACGGCGCGTCTCGTCAAGAACCGTCTCGACGCGGAGCTGGTGGGCAACGTCAGCATCCGGGTCGAGCCGACGGACCGTCCCGATGCGTGGGAGGTGCAGGCGAGGGGCGAGTTGCAACTCGCCGTGCTCGTCGAGACGATGCGGCGGGAGGGTTTCGAGCTCACGGTCGGCAAGCCCGAGGTCGTGGTGCGCGACATCGACGGCAAGCGACACGAGCCCGTCGAGCGGGTCACGATCGACGTGCCGGAGCCGTATCTCGGCGCCGTCACCCAGCTGCTCGCCGCCCGCAAGGCGCGTATGGAGAACATGATCAACCACGGTCTCGGCTGGGTGCGGCTCGACTATCTGGTGCCGGCGCGAGGCCTGATCGGGTTCCGCACCGAGTTCCTCACCGAGACGCGGGGCACCGGCGTCCTCAGCCACACGTTCGAGGGGTTCGAACCGTGGGCAGGGGAGATGCGGTTGCGCGCCACTGGCTCGTTGGTGTCCGATCGCTCCGGCCCGGTGACCACGTACGCGCTGGTCAACCTGCAGGAGCGGGCGTCGATGCTGGTCGGCCCGGGCACCGAGGTGTACCGCGGCATGATCGTCGGCGAGAACAGCCGCAGTGGCGACATGGACGTGAACATCACCAAGGAGAAGAAGCTCACCAACATGCGCGCCGCAGCCGCCGACGAGACGGTCAAGCTGACGCCCCATCGCGTCCTCACGCTCGAGCAGTGCCTCGAGTTCATCGCCGCCGACGAATGCGTCGAAGTGACGCCGGCAAGCCTCCGCCTGCGCAAGGTCCACCTCGATTCTCAAGACCGCCAGCGCGCCGCCCGCCGCGAGCGCTGACCCCCGACCCGTCGACCCCCGGATTGAGGGGGGAGGGGGCGATGGTCGCGTGGCACACTCGATGTCGATGATCGAGCTGGCTGACAGGGTCGATGCGCTGGAGCACGAGCTGCGACGCCTGGAGCGTGTAGTGGTGGCGTTCAGCGGCGGCGCCGATTCGGCGTTCCTCGCCGCGATGGCGACGCGGACGCTCGGCGCAGAAGCCGCCCACTGTGTCACTGCCGTCTCGCCGTCGCTGGCCGGCGACGAGGAGGACGACTGCCGCCGCCTCGCCGCCGAGTGGGGACTCCGCTGGACGCCGGTCGAGACATTCGAGATGGAGCGCGCTGCGTACCGCGTCAACGACGTCGATCGCTGCTTCCACTGCAAGTCGGAGCTGATGGACATCGTGGCGCCGATCGCCGCCGCCGATCGAGCGACGATCGTGCTCGGCGTCAACCTCGACGACCTCGGCGACCACCGCCCCGGACAGCAGGCTGCAACCGCGGTGGGTGCCGAGTTCCCCCTCGTCACGGCTGGCTTCCGCAAGGACGACGTGCGTACCGCCTCGCGACAGCTCGGGCTCCGCACCTGGGACAAGCCCGCCGCCGCGTGCCTCGCCAGCCGCATCCCGTACGGAACCGAGGTGACCATCGACATCCTTTCCCGAGTCGACAGGGCCGAGTCGGCATTGCACCGACTCGGGTTCGCCCAGGTGCGCGTGCGCCATTACGACGACGCCGCCCGCGTCGAGGTCGACATCGCCGATCTCGCCGCCGTCGTCGCCCGCCGCACTGAGGTCGTCGCCGCCGTTCGCGCCGCCGGATACCGCTACGTCACGCTCGACCTCGAGGGATTTCGCTCGGGAAATCTCAACGACGCCGTGAAGGGCCAGGCGAACACCGACGCCTGATCGGGCAAATACGGGGCCGTGATCAGGGGAAACGCTGATCGGCGGACCCGATCGGCTTCGGTGCGCGCTGTTAGGGTCGGCCCGATGAAGCTCGGCATGACGATCAACTACACGGGCGATTTCAAGGGAGACGTCCAGCGCGTCGTCGATCTCGAAAAGGCGGGCCTCGACACGGTGTGGGTGGCCGAGGCGTACAGCTACGACGCGGTGAGCGCCATCGGCTACATCGCCGCCAAGACCTCGACGATCGAGATCGCCACCGGCATTCTCAACGCCTATTCCCGCACGGCGAGTGCCATCGCTCAGACAGCCGCCGGTTGCGACTTCGTCAGCGACGGCCGGTTCATCCTCGGACTCGGTGCCTCCGGACCGCAGGTCATCGAGGGCTTTCACGGCGTGGTGTACGAGAAACCGCTCACCAGGATCCGCGAATACATCGACGTCGTGCGCATGGTCTTGCGCCGCGAGCCCGTCGTGTACGACGGAGACGTGGTGAAGCTGCCACTCCCGGAGGGTTCCGGCACAGGCCTTGCCAAGCCGTTGAAGTTGATCAATCACCCCGTGCGCGATCGCGTACCGATCTTCTGGGCCTCCCTGATGGGCAAGAGTGTCGCTGCCACCGCCGAGGTGGCGGATGGCTGGCTGCCGGTGTTCTTCGCCCCGGAGAAGTTCCGCCAGGTGTGGGGCGACGACATCGATGCCGGACTCGCCAAGCGCGACCCGAGCCTCGGTGCACTGCAGATCTCCGCCGGCGGCATGCTGGCGATCGGCGACGAGTACGCCGGCGACGGTGCCGACGCCATCCTCGACTTCGGTCGTCCGATGATGGCGCTCTACATCGGCGGGATGGGCGCTCGCGACAAGAACTTCTACAACACGATCACCCAGAAGTACGGCTACGTCGACGAGGCCCGTCAGATCCAGGACCTGTACCTCGACGGCCAGAAGAAAGAAGCTGCGGCGGCCGTTCCTCGCGAGCTGCTCGCCAGTTGCAGCCTGGTCGGCCCGGAGGGATACATCAAGGAACGCCTCGCCGCCTACAAGGAGGCCGGCGTCACCCATCTCTCCATCACGCCGATGGGCCCCGACCACGTCAAGCTCGTCGAGCAGCTGCGCAACCTCCTCGACTGAGTCGCTCCGTCCCGACCGGCGACTGCGACACGCTGCGACACGTCCGACCGGGCGCTGCCGCGGGCGATTCGTCAGCTGACGGCGAGGGAGCCGAGGTAGGCCTCGACGAGGAGCTCGTCGTCGACGTTTCCGGCCGGTCCGTACCAGGCGAGGCGGCCGAGCTGGAGCACGGCGACGCGGTCGGCGATGCCGAGCAACGCCTTGCTCTTCTCCTCGACGAGCAGCAACGAGACGCCGAGACCGCGCAGCTCGACAAAGATGTCGAGCACTTGCTCGACGACGATCGGGGCTAGCCCCAGGGTCGGCTCGTCACAGACGAGCACGCTCGGCGGCCGCACGAGCAGGGTGGCGAGAGCGAGCATCTGTTGCTCCCCGCCGGACAAGCTCCCCGCGGCAAGGCTGCGCCGCTCGCCCAGCACCGGGAATCGGTCGTACGCCTCGGCACGCTCGGCGGCGGCGCGAAGCCGCAGCGTGAGGTTCTCCTCCACGGTCAGCCCGGGGAAGATTCCGCGCGACTCGGGCACGACGATCACATCGGCCACCGCTCTTTGCGGCGCCGACTGACCCGTGACATCGTCACCTCGCAACGACAGCGTGCCGGCGGTCGGCGTCACCAATCCGGAGGCGACGCGGCAGAGCGTGGACTTCCCGCTCCCATTCGGTCCCAGCAGGGCGGTGATCTCGCCGGGCGTCACGGCGAGATCGATGCCGCGCAGCACCTTGGCGTTGCCGTAGCCGGCGTGGACGCCGTCGAACACGAACGTTGCGTCCCCGGGGATCGCGACGAACGAACCGGCCGGGGCGAGAAGGGCACCTGCGCGCTGGAGCTCGTACTCCAGCTGCACTGCCTCGTCGGCGAGTGTGACATCCTCGGCGAGCACCGCCTCCTGGGCGCGTGAACGCGATGCCCGCTTGTCCCGCCGCGCCCGATTCTGCGCCGCGGTGATGGCGAAGATGCCGTCCGGGTTGCGGGCGAGCTGCACGGCCCCGAGCCCGAAGAGGATGGCCGGGATGTCGGTCGACTTCGTGCCGTCCCAGTCGAGGAACGACGGCAGCAATGGCCAGTGGAACCCGTTGCGCAACAGCACCGGCGAGGCGGCCGTGACGATGCCGGCAACGACTGCCGCGCCGGGCCGGCGGATGCCCATGAGCACGACGCTGGCCAGCCAGATCAGACCGACGATGGCGGGCGTGCTGTTGTTCGACACGCTGCCCTGGGTCGTGGCGAGCATCACACCACCGACGCCGGCGACCGCCGCCGACACGGCGAAG
This sequence comes from uncultured Acidimicrobiia bacterium, assembly GCA_963830025.1. Classification (GTDB taxonomy): domain Bacteria; phylum Actinomycetota; class Acidimicrobiia; order Acidimicrobiales; family Ilumatobacteraceae; genus CAWHLC01. The sequence continues at coordinate 226,522 of CAWHLC010000009.1, read as the reverse complement.
ACGGCCAGCTTCGCCCGCACCGGCGACACGCCCGACGTCGCGGCAGCCAGCTCAGAGGCGCGGACGGCCAGGACGCCACGTCCCGTCGACGACCGCTGCAGGTTGCGCACGACCGCGATCGTCCCGGCCATGAGCAGTGCGAGGACGACGACGAACGTCTTGTTGTCGGCGAGGTCGAACGGCCCGAGCTCCGGGCGGCTGATCGTCCAGCCGATCTCCTCGTTGCGGACCCAATCCCAGGCGAACAGGAGTTGATCGCCGAGAAGTGCGAGCGACAGCGTGGCCAGGGCGAGTGGGACCCCGCCGAGGCGGAGTGCTGGAAGAGCAACGGCGACACCGACCGCCGTGGCGAGCGCGACGCCGGCGACGAGCGCCGGGAGATACGGCCAGTCGTAGCGGCCGATCATCATCCCGGCGGTGAGTGCAGCGGCGGAGACGAACGTCGCCTGGGCGAGGCTGACCATGCCGCCCACTCCGGTCACGATCGTGAACGAGAGGAACACCAAGCCGAGGGCGAGACCGGTGGCCATCGTCGACACCCAGAAGTCGTCGGCGAGGAGGAACACGTAGGCGAAGAACGCGGCGACTGCGATCACCCACGGAAAAGTGCGTCGCCACAGTGGGAGGTCGGCGGTGTAGTCGATCGGAGGGATGTCCTCGGCCGCCGATCCGCCCCGTCGCGCGACGATCGCGAGCGAGCACCGCCAACCCAACGAGGAGGATGACGAACGGGACCGACGAGTTGAAGCCACGGATGTCGTTGGCGAACTCGGCGTAACCGAACACGAGGTTCTGGGCGACGCCGAGGATGAGGCCGCCGGCGAAGGTCCATGGGATCGACCGGAGTCCACCCATCACCGCCGCCGCCGAGGCGACGAACATGATGACGGTGAAATTGAACGTCGACAGGGCCCCGATCACGGGTGAGCCGACGACACCGGCGATGGCGGCAAGCATCATCCCGATGATCCATGCCCATCGAGACGTACGTCGCTCGTCGACGCCGCGCGACGAGGCGAGATCGGGACGGTCGACGACGGCGCGCATGCGCAGACCGAGCGTCGTCTTGCGGAGCAGCACCCACAGCGCGATCGAGCAGATCGCCGCAGCGATCAGCACCGTCAGCTGGTTCGAGTCGAATGGGACGTCACCGGGAAGCGTCCAGTCGTTCTTCGGGACCGGACCCACGCCGGCGGGGAACACGACCTGACCAATGTCTGTGCCGCCCGGGATCCCGAGGTCGAACATCGTGACCATGCGGTCGAGAATCCAGCGCGTCAACGCCGGAAGGGCGATCATCAGGCCGACGGTGGCCATGATCTTGGCCGACTCCGTCGCCCTGGCGAGGGGACGGAAAACGGCGGCGTCGAGCAGCAATCCGAGTAGGGGAGCGAACACCAGGATGGTCACCGCTGCGGCAGGGATGATCGGCCAACCGAGGCCGGTGTTGAGCTCGTAGTACACGTAGGCGCTGCTGAACGCCGCCGCCCCATACGAGAAGTTGAAGATGCCTGTGGCGGCGTACGACAGCACGAGCCCGGCGGCCACCAGCGAATAGATCGCGCCGGTGACCGCCCCGCTCAGGGCCAGAGTGAGGAATTTCTCCATCGCCTCAGTGGTCTCGTGCTGCCGTCCTTGTCGTCAGCGAATTCGCGTGCTCTCGTAGCACGTGAAGTCTTCGGCAACCTCGTAGGCCTCGCCGCTGACCTGCACCACCGCGGCGCAGTCGGTCGGAAGGAAATGCATCTCCGGCCAGTGCGTCACGCCGATCGAGCCCTCCAGTCCGGGATCAACCTCGAGGCCCTCGACGTTGACCGCCTGGTCGAAGGTCTGCGTGTTGAGGTCGTCGCCGGCGGCCTGCAGGAGCGTCACCATCAGTCCGGCCTCGTAATAGCCGAGCCCTGCACCGAGCGTGATGAACGTCCCGTTTTCGGCCTCGATCGCCGTGAGGTCCTGCTCCATCTGCTTGATGAACGCCGTCTGCGACTCCTGCGGCACGACCTGAGCGCTCGTGTAGGAGCCGTCGATGGCCTGGGCGAGCTGCGGGGACGCCTGCAGCAGGCCGGGCACATACGCGACGTAGTTGAGGATCTGACCCTCGAACCCAGCCGCCTTGAGTGCCGCGGTGTACCCACCGACGTTGGCGAAGGCGAGGCCGACGATCACGACGTTGGCACCGGAGTCGATCGTGTTCTGTACGAACGGGTTGTAGTCCGATGGCGGCGTCGCAACGGGAATATCCGTCTCCGATCCAACCACGGTGGCACCCGCATCCTCGATCGACCTGGTGAAGGTCTCCTGGTTGCCGGTCCCGGCAGGGCCGTCGTCGAGCTGGATGAACACCTTCGTCTCGGCCGGGTCGAGGCCTGCGGCATCGACGAGACCCTGGAAGAGGTTGTCCTGGTTCACGGCATGGGGAACAGCGTCGGTGAGCTGCGTGCCGCCGATGCAACCGTTCCATCCGAAACCCCAACGTGTGCCGCAGAAGCCGGGCAGGTAGCCCCAGCCGGTGTACGGAACTTCATTGGCGTTGAGGTAGTCGAATGCCGCTTGCGGGATCGTGGCGTCGATGGTGAGGATGCCGAACACCTTGTCCTGCTCGACGAGCTGCTTGTACAACGACTGGATCTGGGTCGGGTCACCGCCGCTGTCCTCGCACCCGAGGAAGTCGACCGTGCGTGTGCCGAGCACGCCGCCGCCGGCGTTGACCCGTTCGAAGATGGCACGAGCGCCATCCTCGAACCCGACGTAGTCGGCGGCCTTGTAGACGCAGCCGATCTTTACCGAGTTGTCGGTGACCCCACGCGTGAGCCCCGATCCCTCCGCTCCGGCCAGCGGGTCGTTGCGCACGACGGTCATCATGTCCTCGGCGGCGTCGGTGCCGGCCGTGGTCGTGCCGGGGGCGTCGGTGGCGCCGGCCGTCGTCGCTGGTGCTGCGGTGCTGGCCGCAGTCGTGCCCGGCGCCGCGGTCGTGCCCGGCGCGGCGGTCGTGCCGGGCGCCTCGGTTGTGGCGGCACCACCCCCGCCGGAGGTGGCCGTGCCTCCATCGTCGTCGTCACCACATGAGGCGGCAATCAGTGCGAGCGCCGCCAGGACGGGCACCACGCGGGTCGATCTCTTCATGTTGAATCCCTTCTTTGGGTGGTGTCCCCGCCGAGGTACGCAGCACCCACGACGGGGTCACGCTGAATCTCGTCGGGCGTGCCCTCGGCGATGACCTCGCCGAGATGCAACACGGTGATGCGATCGCAATGCCGCATCACGAACGGCACATCGTGCTCGACGAGCACGACAGCGGCGCCGTTCGCCGCGGCTCGAGCGATGCCTTCGCCCAGCCGCTCGGTCTCCACTTCGTCGAGCCCCGATGTGGGCTCGTCGAGCAGCAGTGCCTCCGGCTCGTCGACGACGGCCCGGGCGAGCTCGATCATGCGGCAGACGCCGATCGGCAGTGTGCTCGCATGCTCGTTGCGCAGTTCGACGAGGGCACAGTCCTCGAGGACTGCGCCGACGATCTCACGGCGCTCGCGCTCACGCCGCCGACGCGACGGCAAGGCGAGGAGATCGGCCGGGAGGCCACCTCCGCCTCCGTGCCACTCGGTGGCGGTGAGCACGTTGTCCTCGACTGTCAACGATCCGAAGATCTGCTGTCGCTGGAACGTGCGGCGCAGGCCGTTGCGGGCCCGGTACGTGGCGCTGCGGCGAGTGACGTCGACCCCGTTGAGCTCGACCCGTCCCGCCGTCGGCATCGTGGTGCCGGAGAAGACGTCGAAGAGCGTGGTCTTGCCGGCGCCGTTGGGTCCGATGAGGCCATGCACGGTGCCCTTGTCGGCAGAGAGGTTGACGCCACGCAGCGCGTGGACCCCTCCGAAGCGAACCGCCACGTCGACGGCTCGCAGACCCTCCCCCATGCGTGCATCCCCCGTTTCTGAAACTCCGTCAGATCGTACTCATACGTACCGGTGGAGACCAGCATCGGATGAAAAGTCCTGCCGAATAAGGGTTCTGACGGCCCATCAGGAAATCGAGCGCTGCGGAACGCCCGCCCGTCGGCAGAGCGCAGCCGCTTTCGTTGTACGGCGTCGTGCTGCTCTGGCGGGCACGCCTATCGGCCGGCCGCCCGCAGACCTTCGAGGCCGCCGAGCCCACCGAGCCAGCGATGGACGTTCTCGCCGAGCGCGCTCGTGGCGTAGCCGCCCTCCTGCAGCACGACCGTCGGCCGGTCGAGGTCGGCGACGGTTCGGCCGCAGCGGGCAAATCCGTCTGCCGTCAGGGAGAGGTCGCACATCGGGTCATCGTGGAACGTGTCGAGGCCGAGGGACACCACAACGAGTGCCGGATCAAAGCGGTCGATGGCGGCACACGCATCGGCGAGCCTGGTGGTGAACTCGTCGTCACCGACACCCTCGTCGAGCGGCACGTTGAGCGTCGTGCCGAGACCTGCGCCGGTTCCGGTCTCGTCGGCGAAGCCAGTGATGTACGGGTAGGCCCGTGCCGGCGACCCGTGCAACGAGACGTACTGCACGTCTCCCCGGCCGTAGAAGATCTGCTGCGTTCCGTTGCCGTGGTGGTAGTCGACGTCGAGCACGGTGACCTTGCCCCCACCGGACGCCACGACGTGCTCGGCGGCGATGGCGGCGTTGTTGAAGAAGCAGTACCCGCCATAGGCGGCTCGGGCGGCATGGTGACCGGGCGGCCGGCACAGGCCGTAGGCGAACCGGGCGCCGTCGAGCACCAATGAGGTCGCCGTGAGTGCTACGTCGACCGACGCGCAGGCGGCCTCGAACGTCGTCTCTGTCAGTGGGGTTGTGGTCTCGAAGCACCACCAGCCGAGTTGGGCGCTGATCGACTCCGGCACGTTCGCCGGACCCATGCCGGCGCGCAGCGAGGACATGGAGAACATGTCCGGCACGACGTCGTGGGTCGGTTCGTGGGTCTTCTGGTACTCGGACCACGCGGTGCGGAGGAACTCGACAAGTCCTGGTTCGTGCACGGCGGCGATCGGGCCCGTGCCCCAGTCCAGTGGATCGACGAAAGCGAAGCGGGCGTCGGCGACCAGCGCCTCGCGAATGATCTCTGCCCGTCCGGGGTGCTCGAACGGCGGCTGGAAGCGAGACGATTCCAATTCCTGTTCGGGGTCGTGCAGTGCGTGGCGCGGCGAGTAGACGACCTGCATCGCTACAGGATGCCGCGTAGCAGCCACAGCGAGAGCGCAGTTCCGACGGCGATGATCGCCAGCGCCGACGCCGCCCACTTCCACGTCTGCTCGGTTACGACCTCGACCTCCTCGCCGATGGTCTCCTCGAGCAGTTCGTCGATCTTGTCGTAGGCATCCGCCAGTTCGGTGCCGGATCCGGCGACGAACGCTTCCCCGCCGGTCGTCTCCGCTACGCGCTCGAGCGGCTCGGGCCGGATGGGCACTTCGATGTCCGGCCCGCCGTTCGGGTCCTGGATCACTCCATCCGGCGTCCCGAAGGCGATCGTGAACACCGGGATGTTGGCGTCGGCGGCGACTTCTGCCCCCTCGTCCGTGGTGCGCCCCCACGTCGTCTCGCCGTCGGTGAGCAGCACGATCACGCCGGGGGAGTGGTCGGCATCGGGCGACTCGCCCTCGGCCGCCTCCATCGCGTCGCTGAGCACCTGGGTCCCGCTGGCGAGGGCGTCGCCGATAGCCGTCGACTCGGCGAGCTCGAGACGGTCGATCGCCCGCTCGACGGACGACCGGTTGAGCGTGGGTTGCACTTCGACGTTGACGGCGCCGCTGAAGGAGATCAATCCGACCTCGACGTCCTCGCGCACCCGCTCGACGAACTGGTGCGCCTCGTCCTGCGCTGCCTGGAGGCGATCGGGGTCGACATCGGATGCCTGCATCGACAGGGACACGTCGAAGAGCACCATGATCCTGCCCTCGGTCTCGGGACGCACCGTCTCGCGCTGGACGGGTCGGGCGGTGGCAACCACGGCGGCGGCGAGGCCGCACAGCTGGATGCCGGCGATCACGTGGCGTCGCCAGCCTGGCCGCGATGGGGCGACATCGTCGAGCAAGTCGACCTGGGTGAAGCGGAGCGCGGCGCGACGGCGGAACAATGTGGAGGCGACGTAGCCGGCTGCCAGGAGGACGACGACGAGGAGCAGCCACAGCCGGCCCGGATTGAGGAACTCACCGGTGAACACGGATCACGATCCGAGTGAGAGTGTCGGGCGCACGACCTGGCGGCGTCGATGCTGGAGGTGGTTGGCGATGGTCGAGAGCCAGTCGCCGTCGGTGCTGCAGCGCGATCGTGTCGGCTCCGGCTCGACGCAACGCCGAAGTGCGATCCTCGCGTCGTTTGGCGGCGGCGGCGAGGAAGCGCCGCTGGGTCTCAGCGGTGACGTGGACCTCGCGCTGGCGGCCCGTGGACGGATCGATCATGTCGACGAGCCCGATCGGCGGTACGTCGAACTCGCGCGGGTCGTCGACGGTGATGGCGAGCAGGTCGTGCCGCGTGCCCAGCCGCCGGAACGCGTCGATCCAGTCGGTGCCGGTGAAGTCGGAGATCACGGCGGCGAACCCGCGCCGCTTGCTGATCACGCCGACGCGGCCCAGCGCGGCAGCGAGGTCACCACGCCCGAGACCCTCCGACGGCGGAGGACTGGCGATGGCAGTGAGCATCGCCCGTACCTGATCGCGCCCACCTCGCGGCGGGAGGACCTTGAGGATCGGGCCGGCGACGAGCACGGCACCGAGCCGGTTCTGGTTGCGGGCGGTGAGGAAGCCGACGCACGCGGCGGCAGCCAGGGCAATGCTCGCCTTGTCGTCGCGCACCGTCCCGAACTGCATTGCCGCCGACGTGTCGACGACCAGCCAGGCCTCGAGATCTCGATCGGCGATCTGCTCGCGGACGTGCGTCTGCTGGGTGCGGGCGGTGACGTTCCAGTCGATGCGACGAACGTCGTCGCCGGGGAAGTACAGCCGGGACTCGCCCGGTTCGCTGCCGTGCCCGGGCGTGAGCCCTTGGTAGTTGCCGTGGAGGATGCCGTCGAGCCGCCGATTGACCTTCAGCTCGAGGCCACGCAGGATCTCCGCGACCGCGGGGCTGGTTGGCCCTGCCGGCCAGGCGACCTGAGCTCGACGCGGGTCAGGGCGACGTGGCATTGGGCTTTGGCGACACCCAGGTGGCGGGCACCGACGCCAAGATCCGGTTGACGATGTGGTCGGGGGTGATGTCCTGAGCCAACGCGTCGTAGCTGAGCAGCAGGCGGTGGCGGAGCACCTCGGGTGAGACGTCGAAGACATCCTGTGGCGTGGCGTACGTGCGGCCCCGCAACAGCGCCATCGCCCGTGCTCCGCGCACGAGGTAGAGCGTGGCGCGGGGGCTGACCCCCAGAGCGATCGACGAGGCCAGGTCGCTCAGACCAAATCGGTCCGGCGTGCGCGTCGCCTGGACGAGGTCCACTGCGTACTGGGCGACGCTTCGATCGACGAACACTTTGTCGGCGCGGTGTTGGAGGTCGACCAGTTCGTGAAGGTCGATCACCTGCGTGGGTGTCGGTACCTCGGTCGTGATGGACATGCGGTCCAGGATCTGCAGCTCTTCGTCGGCGCTCGGGTGGCCGAGCGTGACCTTCATCATGAACCGGTCGCGCTGGGCGTCGGGCAGGTTGTAGACGCCTTCGCTCTCGATCGGGTTCATCGTGGCGACCACGAAGAATGGGCTCGGCACGGGGTACGTGACGCCCCCGATCGTGACCTGTTGCTCGGCCATCACCTCGAGCAAAGCCGATTGCACCTTCGCCGGCGCGCGGTTGATCTCGTCGGTGAGGAGGAAGTTGACGAACACCGGGCCGAGCTCGACGTCGAACTTCTCCGTGCTGCCGCGGTAGATGCGGGTACCGACGATGTCGCTCGGGAGCAGGTCGGGCGTGAACTGGATGCGGGCGAACGATCCACCGACGACGCCGGCGAGCGTCTCGGCGGCGAGCGTCTTCGCCAGTCCCGGGACCGACTCGAGGAGACAGTGACCTCGCGACAGCAGCCCGACGAGGAGCCGTTCGAGCAGCCGTGTCTGCCCGACGATCACCTTGCGGAGCTCGAAGAAGACCCGCTCGAAGACTTCCGCCGTCTGGGCGTCGTTCATTGGGGCTGACGCATCCATCTGCGGAACGGTACCAACGGGTTCCGCTCCACCGACGGCGACTCAGCAAGGTCTCAGGAAACGCACCATGGCCCGCGACGACCGGGGCAGAGTCGTCGCGGGCCACCTGTGCAGTACTCGGTACGGCGGTCAGCCTTGTTCCGGTTCCGGTTCGCAGAGCCACGGCTTGATCCGGCACATCGGCGGGATCGGGTCGGGGTCCGGCTCCGGGTCCGGGTCGGGCTCCGGTTCCTCGCACTCCGGCGGCACCGGGTCGGGTGGCGTTCCGTAGCCGTACTGGACAGTGCTCGCCGTCGTCTTCGTGTATCCGCCCTTCGTGATCTTCACTGCGTAGCCGACGTGGACGTAGTGCAGGCCAGTGCACGGATCGATGTAGTTGATCTGCAGATGGGAGGCGTCGACGGTCTTCGTCATCGCACTCTCGCCCCCAGGTGGCGACTGGTAGAGGACCGCCCCGGAGCCAGCGTCGAGCAGCGTCCACTCGACCGTGTAGTCGCCGAGCCCCGGGATGGCGTTCGTGCTCACCTCGGCTGTGGCCGTCGTCGGCGCGCCATTCGGTCCGCCGGCGGCGAAGGTCACGGTGACCGGGGAGGCAGGGATGCCCGGGAAAGCGTCGACATCGGCATAGAGCCCGAGATGCCCACCGTCGACGGTGCCCACGGAGAGCCGGCGAATGAAGACCGGTGGCCCACCGAGCACGCTGAGGTCCGGGAGGCGTTGCGCGGCGAGCATGTTGCCGAGCTGGACGGGGACGACCCGGCGCAGTTGCGTGGCGACGCTGTCGAAGATGGGGTTGTGCTCAGGATCGAGCGCAGGGTCGATCATCGTGTTGATCGAGGTCCCCAGGCGAAGGAACCGCGATGCCACCTTGGCCTGCTGGACATACGGCACGATGTGGTTGTCCTCGACGAAGGCGTCGAGCCCGACGCGGAGATCCGCGGCCACCGTCGCCACCTCGGCGAAGTCGGGGACCGAGACCCGCAACGTCGGCACATAGAGGTTGAAGTTCCCCGTGGCCGGCCAGCCAGGTCGCGGCGCCGGCAGGAACTGCGGCGGCACTGCCGGGTGGGTGTCGACGACGTGGCCGCTGACGGTCGTGCGGAGATCGAGCATCCCCTTGTCGCTGCTCACCTGAGCAACGCCAGCGCTCAGCGCCCGGGCGAGCTGGTTGACCGATGCGCCGTTGACGATCACGCCGATGTCGAACGTCTGCCCGTTGGGGCGGGCACGTCGATGCGTGCTCGTGACGACAGGTGCGCTCGACGACGGCACTGCGCTGTACGGGAAGCGCGTCCCGCCACGGTCGAAGACGAGGCCCTCGGCGGCGAGGTCGGCGCCTTCGTGCCAGACCCCGATGTCACCGAGGCCGCCTCCTGGACCAGTCTTCACGTAGCGGCCGAGGTCGAAGCCGAAACCCAGGCCACCGCCCAGGTCGACGAGGCCGCTGGCGAACGGACCCGTCGTCAGGTCGGCGAGACCGACGTACTTGTTCACCTGCGCCAGCGCGTCGCGGAACTGTTGCGTGTCCGCCAGGGTGGGCAGGATCTCGTCGAGCTTGGCGGCGATCTTGCCGCGGATACGGTCTTCCTTGTCCTTGTTGCAGTCCGGTGACTGGACGAAGTTGATCGCATACGAGATCTGCAGGTCATGCAGATCGACGCGAGGCCGCGTGCGGTCGGCGATGAGGTCGAGGTCGAACGTCGCCGTGCCGTCGAGGCGTACTCCGGATTGGAAATCGCAGGTGATCCCGAACTCACGGCCCCATCCTGTGATCGTGGCGACGCCACCGAGCTGCGCTTGCAGATGCGAACCCGACGCAGTGACGTCGACGATGTCGAGCGTCGGCGGAGGACTCCACCAGTCGATGCTGTCGAGATGCCCGTTGTCGATCGGTCGCGGGGCAAGTCCCTCGACCGCTCCTTCGATGAGGGACAGGGCGATCGGGCCGAAGTAGCTCGAGACGTCGTCGGCGCCCGGGTCGTCAGGACGCTCGGCGATCACACCATCGTCGAGAGCAACACCGATGCCCTGCTCGACATAGCCGGATTCGGGCAGTGGTGCGCCACCGAGGTGCACGAACACCTCGTCGGCACCCATGACGAGGCTGGTGCCGCCGCCCGGCAGGGTCGACTTGCCCCGGATCTCGACGCGAACGGTGAACCCAGGATCACGTGTCGTCGACGAGAACGGCACCCACATCTGCATGAAGCCCTGGCGCACGTCCGTCGACCCGGCGTAGTGCTTCAGCTTGCTGCTGGTTCCGGCGGCGCCGAACTTGTACCGCGTGACCCCGCCGTTTACCCCGATGACGACGACTCGCGGCGCGATCGTCGCAGGGTGGGCGCCGGGTCCGACCACGGGGAACGGGGTGAGTGCGTTCGTCGGCCGGTTCGTTCCGACGTGGGCACAGACGAGGAACTGCTCTTGACCGTTGACGACCCGCGTACGGAGATGGCCGACATGGACGGCGTGGCCTGGTGCATCGGCGGCGAAGGTGTCGTCTGGCTGTGGATCGGCAACCGTCCCGTCAAACGTCGTCGGAGCGTAGATGTATCCAGGCGGGATGCTGCCCGTAGGACGGGGGAACCCGGTGGTGACGTCGCACTCGCGATGCGGTGCTGCGGACGGCGACGCGGTGTCGGGTGGATGCGGCGGATCATCCTCCGCGGAGACACGCGGCACGTTAGTGACGAGTAGGCCGGCGCCGGCAGCGAGGGCGAGCGTAGCGATGAGGCCCCTTCGTCCTCTGCGCGGTCGGGATTGACCCGACTGGAGGGATGGCGGTGAATTCAGTGATGACATGATGTGCTCCCTGTGAATGGTGCTCAGAGTGTGAATGAGATTCACATTTTGGTCAAGAGGCGATAGTGTGGCGTGATGCACATGAGTCAGGAGCCGGTCGAGGGGGTGGGATCCGACCCGGCGCCACTCGAGGGCGGACGGGTTGCCCGTAACAGGCGGAGGCGTGCGCAAGCGTTCCTCGCCGCTGGGCTGCGGATCGTCACCGACGAGGGCATCGACGCCTTGACGATGGCGCGCCTGGCGGACGAGCTCGACACGGCCGTCGGATCCGTGTACCGGTACTTCTCGTCGAAGAGCGAGCTGGTCGCCGCCATCCAGGCCGGCGCGATCGAGCAGCTCCAGGAGAGCCACGACCGCAGTGTCGGTCCGATGGTGGCCGCCGTGTCCGCCGACGTGGACGAACCGGAGTCGCTCCTCCGACTCGTCGTCCTCGGACGGTGGATCTGCGGCGCGGCGCAGCAGTACCCGGAAGAAGTGCGGTTGCTGCAGATGGTGTCGTCTCGGCGGGCGTCGTCGCTCACCGAAGCGGGCGCGGCCGGGTTGGTGCCGGCGACGATGACGCTCGTCGCAGCCGTGGGCGGCACGATCGAGGAGGCGCTGCAGCACGGCGTACTGCGCCCTGGCGACTCGCTCGCCAGGGCGATCGTGTGGCTCACGGCGTTCGGCGGAGTCTTCGTCGCCGATGACCTGGAGCAGTACGTGCCCGACGTGCTTGGTGGTGGCCGACTGGTCCGGCGCCTCAACACCGACCTGCTCGCCGGATGGGGAGTGGATCCCGCCACGATCGAGCGCGTCGATGCGGCGATCGACGCCGTCGACGGGTCACCTCCGCTGGTGCAATGAGGCGCCCGTAGACTCCGCTGTGTGGGGTCGGACGACGTCGCTGCACGGGTGTTCCCGGAGCCTGATGACGACGAGCGCGCCCAAATCGAGGCCGCCGCTCGGTTGGCCCGCAACGCCAGCATGATCCGCCAGGGCCGACGCATCGGCGGGCTGCCCGGAGCGATGATGGCCGGGGCAATGGCAGCGTTGCGCGAGATCTACGAGGGACCGGCGAAGGAGGAGATTCCCATCGTCTCCGAGTCGCCCGATGAACCCCACGACGTCGACCGCGACGGTCTGTCGTGGCAGTTCGGCGACGTCGAGGCAGCGACACCTCCGCAGCCGCGCACCATGCCGCTCATCGCCCGACGCCGCGCCCGCCGCAGCCGTCGCCGGCGCGTCTCGAGTCGAGCTCGGCGCTACAGGATCTGGCTCAGGAAGAGCTTCGTGCGCTCCTCCTGAGGATCGGTGAAGAAGTGCTCGGGTGTGCCGACCTCGACGATCTGGCCGTCCGCCATGAACACCACCCGGTCGGCCACCTCACGGGCGAAGCCCATCTCGTGGGTCACGACGATCATCGTCATCCCCTCCCGGGCGAGGTCCTTCATCGTGTCGAGCACCTCGTTGATCATCTCCGGGTCCAGCGCCGACGTCGGCTCGTCGAACAACATCACCTTCGGCTTCATCGCCAGGGCGCGAGCGATGGCGACCCGCTGTTGCTGGCCGCCGGACAGCTGTCCCGGGTACTTCTTGGCCTGCTCGGGAATGCGCACCAGTTCGAGCAGCTCCGTCGCCAGCGCCTCCGCCTCCTTCTTCGGCATCCGCCGCACCTGACGCGGAGCGAGCATGATGTTGTCGAGCACGGTGAGGTGGGGGAAGAGGTTGAACTGCTGGAACACCATCCCGGTCTCGCGGCGGACCTCCTGGATGTTGCGCAGGTCTCGTGTGAGCTCGACACCGTCGACGACGATGCGCCCCTCGTCGTGCTCCTCCAGCCGGTTGATGCAGCGGATCAATGTTGACTTGCCCGAACCAGACGGGCCGATGACGACGATGACCTCCTGCAGTCCCACCTTGAGGTCGATGCTCGACAGCGCGGTGAACGTGCCGAACCGCTTCACCACGCCCTCCAGCTCGAGCATGACCTCTCGTTGTCCGGCGACCTGCGTCGCATCGGCGAACACAGATGCTGATGGTGTGGCCTCGGTCATCTCGTCCCCACTCCCAGTTTGCGTTCGAGCCGTTGACTCTCCCGGCTCATTGTGATGCAGCCGATCCAGAACATGAACATGATGAACGCCAGCGTCTCCGCCGTCAGCTGCTGGCCGCGGAACGACTCCTGCGCGTTCGCCGCGTCCGACACGTTGAGCACCTCGAAGAACCCGAATGCCGCACCCGCCAACACCGTGTCCTTGAAGAGGCTGATGAACTGTCCCACCATTGCCGGGATCACGTTGCGCAGCGCCTGCGGGAGCACGATCAGTGCCGTCGTCTTGACCGGCGACAGTCCGAGCGCCTGGGCGGCTTCGGTCTGCCCTTTGGGCAGCGACTGCAAGCCGCCGCGCACGATCTCGGCGACGTAGGCGGCGGTGAACAGGGTGAGGGCGACGATCGCCCGCGCGACGAGGCCAGGCGCGTCCATGCTCGGCGGGATGAAGAATCCGAGCGAGATGAATGACATCAGCAACAGCACGAAGAGCGGCACACCGCGGAACAACTCGATGTAGCCCGTGGAGAGGGCGCGGATGACAGGGAGGTTCGACCGCCGGCCCGCGAACCAGCCGACCACGGCAAGGACGACGGCGGCGGCGACCGCGATCCATGTCGCACCGCTGGCGAGGTCGAACCCACCAGTGACGAGCACGAACGCGCCGATCACGAGGCCGGCGAACACGATCGCCAGCAACAGCCCGCCGCTGTTGGACGACGTCGACCGGCCGGCGGAGCGACCGAGGGCGAGGAGCACACCAAGGGGGAAGCAGAGGGCGATGGCGGTGACAGCGAGGAAGACGTTGAGCATCATCCCTCCCCAGTCATCCCATCCGATGGGACGGGAGAGGAACCAGACGAGCACCACGGCGCCGGCCATGCCGGCGAGCACGACCAGCCACGTGAACGCCCGTGGCAGCCAGGCTCCGACGATTCTCCCGACGACTGCCGCGACCACTGTCGCGCCGGCGAGGAGCCACGGACCGATCGTGCTCGTCAGGCTCAGCAGGAGACCGACGCCGGCGAGCAACGGCCACAGCCGAGCGACGAGAGCGAAGAGCCTGGCGTGCCACGATGCGAACTGTTCGGCCGTGCCGGCGCGTACCTGCCGGCGGTGGATGACGCCGGCTAGGACGCCTCCATAGGCGGCGATCAGTACGACTGCCAGACTGATCCGCCACAGTTCGTCGGTGGGGTAGCGGCCCACCATGAAGGCCTTGAGGTTGGCACGGATGATGTCCCACCGGCCGGTGACGAACACGAACCGGGCGAACCGGAAGACGACGTAGCCGAGGATCAGGGCCGACACGACGGTGACGACACCGTCGAGAGGAGATCGGAACAGGTTGCGCCTGATCCACTCGCCGGGGCCGGCGACTGGCGGACGCTCGGGCTCGGGGACCGTGAGGAGCTCGGGATTGGTGACGGCCTCCACGTCAGCGCTCCACGATCGCCAGGCGGCGGTTGAAGATGTTGACGACGAGCGACAGCACGAGCGAGATCCCGAGGTAGATGGCCAGCAGCAGGGAGAACGCCGGGATCGCCGGAGAGCGATTTGCCACGGTCAGCTCGGTGATCTTGGTCAGCTCCGGGAAGCTGACCACGGCGGCAAGCGACGAGTTCTTCGCCAGGTTGAGGTACTGGTTGCCGATCGGTGGCACGGCGATGCGCATCGCCTGGGGCAGCACGACGAACCACATCCGTTGGAAGCCCGAGAGGGCGAGTGCGTTGGCGGCCTCCCCTTGCCCCTTGGGCACCGCCTGGATCGATCCGCGCACGATCTCGGCGATGTGGCTCGACGTGTAGATCACGAGGGCGGCGAGCGCGGCGAAGTATTCGGGTGACATCGTGATGCCCCCCGTGACGCGGCGTCCGTCGAGTTCCGGTGCGGTCGCGCCCATGCCGAAGGCAAGCCAGGCGAGTACGCCGACGACCGACATCGCAACAAGCGCGTACAGTCCGCTGCGGGCAGGTGTGCCCGACCTGTCCGCGACGCGGTGACGCCAGCGGGTCATGAGCCAGCCGGCGAGCAGGGCGAGTCCGACGATGACGACGAACTTGACGTTGCCACCGTCGAACCAGAACACGCTCGAGCCGCGAACGTTGATCACGGCGATCGGCCCCAGCTCCCACGAGTCGTCTGTTGTCGGAAACGCCGCAAGGACAACCGCGGCGTACATCAGGATGAGGATCGCCAGCAGCGGCACGTTGCGAATGAACTCCACGTAGGCGCGGGCGGCGTTGCGGAGGACGAAGTTCTGCGAGAGCCGGGCGATGCCGATGAGAATGCCGAGCACTGTCGCGAGGGCGATGCCCGTCAGGGCCAGGCGGAGGGTGTTCTGCAGCCCCACGATGAGGGCATCCTTCACGGGCTGCGTCTGTTTGAAGTCGCTGCCCGGAATGGGGAAGCTGGCGGGCTGGTCGAGGAAGTCGTAGCCCGTCGGGATGTTCAGCCGCTCGACTGTTCGTGCGGTAGTTGTTCCAGAGCCACAGGATGAGGGCGACGACGAGGCCGACCACCACGAGCTGGAACGCCCACGCCAGCGCGCGGACGTCACGCCACAGCGGTGGCCGACCTGTCGTTCGTGCCATCCGTCAGCGGTACGGCGGTGCGTACTGGAGACCCGGCTCCTCAGCGTTCCACAGTGCGTTCAGCCCGCGCTCGATGTCGAGCGGAGCGAGATGCTCTTCGAAGAGCTCGCCGTAGTTGCCCACCTGCTTCACCACCTGATAGGCGAAGTCGGCGGGCAAGCCGAGCCCGGCGTCGACCGCCGTCCCTTCGGCGTTCTCGCCACCGAGGAACGATGTGATCCGCGGATCGTCGCCGGCGAGCATGTCGTCGACGTTGGCCGACGTGACCTCGAACTCCTCGGCCTGGATCGTGGCGAAGATCGCCCACTCCACAGCCTGCGCCCACTGACTGTCACCGTCGACGACGGCCGGGGTCAGTGGCTCCTTGGAGAAGATCTCCTCGTCGAAGATCGTCAACGCTTCGGGTCCGTCGGGGTAGGCGGAGCGGAGTCCCTTGAGCTGGCTGAGGTCGCTCGACCAGCCGTCACAGCGACCGGCGACGAACGCCTCTTGGAGGAGGTCGACGTCGTCGAACGACTGCACCTCGAGGGTGAGGCCGCGACGCTCGAACTCGGCGGCGACGTTGCCCTCGCTCGTCGTTCCACCTGCCACACAGACGACGGTGTCGTTCATGTCGTCGATGCTGGCGAAACCGGAGTCGGAGGCGACCATCATCGCCTGACCGTCGTAGAACGTCGGATGGAGGAACGTGGCGCCTTCGATGCCGTCACGGCTCGCCGTCCACGTCGTGTTGCGCACGAGAACGTCGAATTCGCCGGCCTGCAAGGCGGTGAACCGGGCATCGGTGTCGACGTCGACGAACCCGACCTTGGTCGAATCGCCGAGCACGGCGGCGGCGATGACACGGCAGAAGTCGGCGTCGAAGCCGACATGGTCGCCGCTCTCATCGGCGACGCTGAATCCCGGCAGGTCGTCGCGGACACCACATTTGACCGTGTCGGCGGCTTTCACTCGGTCGAGGGCCGATTCGCCGCTCTGTACCTCGTCGCCGGTGGCGGGCGTCGACCCCGGCGCAGCGGTGGTGCCCCCTGCGGTCGAGTCGGGCTCACTCGTCTGACCGGCGACCGTGCTGCCCCCCGGCGCAGCGGTGCCGTCTCCGGACTCGTCGTCGTCCGAGCACGAGACGCTCAGGATCGCAAGCGTGATGACAGGTGCAACGATACGGACATAGCTCCGTCTCATCTCCCCCTCCTCTGGTCTTGTACCGCCCGGCGTCAGGGTGACGGGGCGATGGACGGAGACTAGGCGCACCCCTCCCCGGGTTCAAGCGCCCTTGACGCAGCTGCAGCGAGGAGGGTCTCGACCTCGCTCGAGGCAACCGCGTACGACAGGTCCCGCTCCGCGACGGCGAGCACGACGATTCCGGCGAGCCGTCCGTCAGCCGTGACGACCGGGGCACCACTGGTGCCGTCGGGCACGGCGCCGGGGAGGGCGATGGCATCACGCGTGTAGGTCTGCCGTGCAGTGGTGTCGTGCACCGTGAGGCGGGTCGGGCGCACGCCGTCGAGCCGAGTCGACCGGGGCGCCCTGTCGTGGATGTCGACGAGCCACAGTGATGCCGCCGCCGTGCCTGCGGAGTGTGCCGGGGCGAGGTCGATCGACGGGCCGCTGACACCGGCGACACGCAGGACCGCGAGGTCGGTTCGCGGATCGATGGCGACCAGTTCGGCCGGCTGTTCGTCGACGCGGAGGTCGCGGATCTCGTCCTCCACGGTGTGGGCGGCCGTGACAACGAGATCGCCGGAAACGCGGACACCGAATCCCGAGTCCCGGTTCGGCGTGGTGCACGGCTGGGCGCTCACGTTCACGACGGCGCGAGCGGCGTCGTCGGGCCACGACGGCCCGTCGTCGGCGCAGCCCGCCGTCGCCAGCACCGACACCAGGCCCGCCGCTGCGAGCTGTGCGGGGCGGTTCACCGGGCGAAGGCGCCGGCGCGGCGGAGGATGCGGCGATGCCACCTTCGCGGTGTGAGCAGTAGCGCTCGCGGCTCGTCCTCGAACATCCAGCGGGCGAAGTTGCGCCGTCCCCACGCGCCGCTGTGAGCGACGACGGCGAGCGCTCCGTTCGCTCCTCGCCGGCGGGCCAGTACACGACCGAGCGACGCCGACATGCGGTGATCGGCGAACAGCTCCTGTCGCACCGCGCGCTCGTACGCCGCACCGGCACCGGGACCGGGAGTGGCCACGATGGCCTCCGCTGCCAGACGTCCAGTGAGCAGCGCCTGCCCGATTCCCTCGCCGGTGAGGACGTCGGTGGCGGCGGCGGCGTCGCCGACGAACAGCACCCGGCCGTGTTGGAGAACCGCTGTGTCGATGCGTGCAGGGATCGGCCACGCCTTGTGGCGTCCTTCGAGCGTCGCCCCGTCGCCGAGCGCCTCGCGCACGTGCGGTCGATCGATGATGGCCGCCCAGATCTCCTTCGCCTCCCGCCCGGACTTGCCGTCGGCGCGGAGCAACCCGAAGCCGAGGTTGACGCGTCCTGCGGGGAGGGGGAAGGACCAGGCGTAGCCGGGCAGCAGGTCGGCATCGAACCAGACGTAGAGGCGGTCCGCCGCCGGACCCGTGACGCCAGTCGCGTACTGGCGGAACGCGCTCCACTCGCCGAGGTAGCCCGGTGAGCTGAGGGCGACCGCCTTACGGACGGGGCTCCACATCCCGTCAGCGGCGACGATGTGCCGAGCGGTGATCGCTGTCCCATCGTCGAGGCGCACGGTTGCCGGCTGCCGAGGGACCTCGAGATCGTCGATGCTGGCGAACCCAGCGCCCGTGCGGATGAGCGGCGCCGGCTTTGCGCGCCGTGTCGACGAGAGCCGCGTCGAGTTGCACCCGCGGCGCGATCGCGGCGTACGTCCCCGATTCAGTCGGAAGCGGCACGCGCACCTCCCGCCCGTTCGGGCGCGTAGCCACGCGGCGTCGACAACGAACCAATCGGAGACCTGTGCCGGCTCGAATCCGCTGAGCTCCAGTTCGCGGAGGGCCAACGTCGTGAGCCCGTCGCCACAGCACTTGTCGCGCGGGAACGTCGCCTTGTCGATGAGCATCACCGATGCCCCCGCCCGGGCCAGGTGGATCGCCGCTGCTGACCCGGCCGGACCAGCGCCGATGACGGCCACGTCGACATGGGTAGCCGGAGCGGTGGTCACCGCACTGAGGCTAGGGGCATCCCGGGAGAGCCGCCGCACGGCGGCAGCAACCGGACGACGTCAGGTCGCTATTTGCGACCCGACCCGCACGTCGTCGTCGGCCGTCGAGGCATCGTCGACGAGGTCGTCCGGCGTGTCATCAGCCCACAGCCCCGCTGCGGCGTGCGCGCCGGCGAAGACGTAGCAGGCAGGCGGCGACGAGGCTGGCGACCGTGTAGCCGAAGTTGATCGCGATGACGACGCCCAGGACGGACGCGAGCACTGACGCGATGCCGTTGACACCCCACGCGTAGGCGATGCTGCGCGGGTACAGGGCGGCGAATCGCGACAGCCCGAGCGTCATCGGCATCCCGAGTCCGATGCCGAGCGGAGCGAGGATCACGATCGTCAAGATCACGCGCCATGGGAAGTCGATGCCGATCATCGCCCGTAGCGCCGGTTGGAGGGCGAACGCGCTGATCGTCACGAGCGCGGTGACGACCGCCAAGACGGTGACGGTGGTCCGCTTCGTGTGGGGTAGTCGCGTTGTGATCGCGGCACCGATGCCGGTGAAGAGGAGCAGAGCGAACAGCACGACGGACAGCGCGTAGGTGGGGAAGCCGAGGAAGAGCACGAAGCGCTGTATGAGACCGATCTCGAGGAGCAGGAACCCGAGGCCGATGGCAGCGAAGTACGTGAGGCTCGAGGCGGAGGGCTGCTCGGACGATCGCGAGAGGCGGAGCGGGAGGAGGAACCCGATCGCGGAGAGTACGAGCAGCACCGCCAGCGTCAACAGGAGCAACTGGTACGGGTCGATGCCGTAGTGGTAGCCGGTCTGCCCAGAGAACATGTCGCCGAGGCGGCGCATGTTGAAGAAGAACGGTTGGTCGTCGGTGGGTGGGCACACGTTGAGCTCGTAGCCGGAGCAGAACGTCTCCCAGCCCTCCTCGGCGAGCTGCGCCCACGGTCCGTAGTACGGGCCGTCCTCGATGTATGCGAGTCCGTTCCCGCGCTCGTCGGCGAGACGCCGTATCGTGGCGAGCTCGGCGTCGGAGTAGGGCTCGAGGCGGGCCAGCACGGTCATGTACTGGGAGGAAATGAGTCCGACCGAATCCACGCCGCGCAACACGACCAT
This sequence comes from uncultured Acidimicrobiia bacterium, assembly GCA_963830025.1. Taxonomy (GTDB): domain Bacteria; phylum Actinomycetota; class Acidimicrobiia; order Acidimicrobiales; family Ilumatobacteraceae; genus CAWHLC01. Next base: position 206,709 of record CAWHLC010000009.1, on the reverse strand, counting down.
GTGCCGGCCGATGTCGGTCACGCCGTGGCGCTCGAGCGCGGCCATCGTCAGGACGGTCACGCGCAGTGCTTCGTCTCCGACGAGCCGTTCCGGCCTCGAGACGTTGAGGATGCCGCGCGGCTGGAGATGGTCGAGATACTCCTCGAACGCCTCGACGGTGTACAGGTTGCTCTCGGTCAGCGCGAACCCCTGCGCCGCGTTGGCGCTCAGCGTGTCGGTGAAGCCAATGTGGATCTGGTCGTACTTCGTGTCCCGTCCGGCGAGTACCGAGCGTCCGTCGCCGATCGTCGTAGAGACACCGGGACGGGTGTAGGGCGAGGCTGACTGCTCGGCCAATGAGTCGTCGACTGCCTCACGGATTGCCGAGTTGAGCTCGATCACGTCGACGGTCTGGTCGGACGTGAGCGCGTTGTAGATGTCGCGGCCGCCGCCACCGCCGATGATCAGCGCGCGTCCCGGACCGGTGATCTCGTAGCCGACGCTGGCGGGTCCGACCAGCATGTCCTCCCAATCGGGGAGATCATTCCCGACAACATTGGGCACGGGAGCGAAGACCCGGTCGTAGAAGAGCAGGCTGTAAGCGAGACCAGGCAGCGCCTGCGTCTGGACACGGCTGAGTGGATGCCACGTGTCGGCGGCGAGCTCGTCCTGCTCGACGCCGGTCACCATCGGTAGGTACAGCAGCGATCCGACGCTGCTGATGGCGAGCACGACGATCGCGACGAGCTCGGCGGTGCCACCGGCGATGAGGGTTCCTCGGTCGTGCCATCCGAAGAGGGCGGCCGCGACGAACGCCACCAACCCGAGCCAGACGAGGAGCTGTGGCGCGGGGGAGTGGAGAAGCGGAACGATCACCAAGGCGCCGAGCCCGGCTCCGACGAGGTCCCAGGCGTAGACGCGACCGAGGTGGTCGGCGTAATGGCGGATGGCGAGCGCGACGACCGCTCCGCTCGCCAGCGACACTGCCGCGGCGACGAGCGACACGACGGTGAGGGCGAAGACAAATCGTGCAGTGATGCTGGACCGGATCTCGTAGTCGAGGTGCACGAGGATCAGCGGCGTAACCACCAGCAGACACCCGAACACGATCGCCAGGCGGGCCACCGACGTGTCCAGAGGCCGGCGATCGAACCACGTCGGGCGCAGATAGACGAGGAGCGCACCAACTCCGGTTCCGAGGAGGGCGAGCGAGATGGCGAGGAAGCTGAAGTGGTAGGAGAGCACCGACGACAGCATCCGGGTGAGGACCACCTGGAATGCGAGCGTGCACCCGGTGATCAGGGCGAGCCCGAGCAGGAATCGTCGTGTTGGAGCGTCCGCTGTGGTTGCGATTGTCAGCTCCTCTGCCGGGGACGCGGGCGGTGGCGAGGTCCCCCTCACCGTAGGACGGCCGGACCCTATCCGACTGCCCGACGCAGTGCTCAATCAGGATTGGCGGGTACTGCGTGGCCGGAGCTGCGAGTCGGATGGGAGTGCAGGGAGGCCAATCCCTACAGTCGCATCTGATCTCAGTCGGTCGTCTCACGAGGAGAGGAACATGAACGAGCACGCATCGGCGGTGCGGCAATGAGTGGTCTGTGTGAGGGGCGCGTCGCCATCGTCACGGGCGCCGGTAGGGGCATCGGGCGCGAGCACGCGCTGAGCCTCGCCCGCCACGGCGCCAAGGTCGTCGTCAACGACCTCGGTGGGAACATGGACGGCACGGGAGGTGACGCGTCGCCGGCGCAACAGGTCGTCGACGAGATCGTCGCACTGGGAGGCGAGGCCGTGGCGAACGGCGACAGCGTGTCCGACTGGGCAGGAGCCGAGCGGTTGGTGAACACAGCAGTCGAGACCTTCGGCGACCTCCACGCCGTGGTCAACAACGCTGGCATCCTGCGCGATCGAATGCTCGCCAACATGACCGAGGCGGAATGGGACGCCGTCATCAACGTCCACCTCAAGGGAACGTTCGCCCCTGCCCACTTCGCTGCCGCCTACTGGCGCGATCAGGCCAAGGCCGGCAACGACGTGAGCGGCCGGATCGTCAACACGACGTCCGTGTCGGGCATCTACGGCAACCCCGGTCAGACGAACTATGGCGCGGCCAAGGCAGGCATCGCCGTGTTCACGGTGATCGCCGCCCTGGAGATGGCGCGGTACGGCGTGACCGTGAACGCCGTCGCCCCCGTCGCGCTGACTCGGATGACCGAGGGCCTGGGTCCGGCGCCGGAGACCGACGAGCAGCGCGACGCCCGGTCACCACGGTGGATCGCGCCGATCGTCACGTGGCTCGTCTCACAGGAATCGAATGGTGTGACGGGCCGCGTGTTCGAAGCGTCCGGCACGATGCTCGCCATCGCCGAAGGGTGGACGCGCGGTCCACGAGTCGCTCCCAGCGACGATCCGACAGCGCTCGGTCCGCTGGTCGAGGAGCTGCTCGCCGGCACGCGCGGGAATGCCGGCATGGACGGGCAGCCCGGCTCACCACCACAAACCTCATCCCGTTCGTGATCACCGCTCGACAAGGAGAACCCAATGCCTCTCAACCCTGACGCAGTCGGCGCTCGCAGCGAACCGAGCGATGCCAGCTGGACCAGCAAGGACGCACTCCTCTACGCCGTCAGCCTCGGCGCCGGCACCGACGAGTTGGCCTTCACTACGGAGAACACCAACGGGGTCGACCAGCAGGTGCTGCCGACGTTCCCGGTCGTGATCCCGAGCAACGCCGGTGCGGTGTTCGGGAAGATGGGCACGTTCAACCCGGCGATGCTCGTCCACGGGTCGCAGGCGGTCACGCTTCATCGACCGCTGCCGACCAATGGCACCGCCTCCGTGGCGGCCGAGATCGTCGCCATGTACGACAAGGAGAAGGCCGCGGTCGTCGTGACCGAGTCGACGGCCACGCTCGACGGCGAGCCGCTGTACACGACGCGCTCCGCGGCGTTCATCCGCGGGGAGGGCGGCTGGGGCGGCGACCGTGGACCGTCCGGACCGCAGAACGTCCCGCCCGACCGCGATCCCGATCACGCCGTGACGTACTCGACGTCACCCGACCAGGCGTTGCTGTATCGGCTGAACGGCGATCGCAACCCGCTCCACTCCGACCCTTCGTTCGCCGCGATGGGTGGGTTCGATCGGCCGATCCTGCACGGCCTGTGTACCTACGGGTTCACGGGGCGAGCCCTGCTTCATGCGCTCTGTGGCAGTGATCCGGGCCGCTTCCAGCACATCGAGGGCCGCTTCGCCTCCCCGGTCCTGCCCGGCGACGAGCTCACGATCCGGATGTGGGAGACCAGCGACACCGAGGCCGTCTTCACCACCTCGGTCGGCGACCGCGCCGTCATCGACCAAGGCCTCCTCCGCCACACCTGACCCCACCCGGTCGATCTGGGCCACGCCGACGATTTGGGCGCGCTCCCTCCCACCGGGCGATCGGCGGGACGATTTGGGCGCGCTCCTCCCACCGGGCGATCTGGGCGTCATTCCCTTCAACAGTCGGAAGGAATGACGCCCGGTTCCACCGTCGGTTCCGGATCGCGGCGGTCATCACCCTCATCTGGGTGTGGATCTCCGACTCGTTCAAGGCTTCACCAGTAGGCACCACGGGCTCGTTACCATCGCCGCCGCCACTCGCGTCGGGATCTCGCCGGCGACGTGGTACCGGGCGCACGATCGTGGCATCCTCGAGCGCGTCTACCCAGGCGTGTCACGGATCGTCGGCACGCCCACCACGCAGCATCACCAGATCGCTGCGGCCGTTCTCGCCGCGGGCCACGGAGCGATGGCGTCGCATCGTGCGGCGGCTTTGCTCTGGGGCGTACCGCGACCGGGGTCGGATCCGATCGACGTCATCCTTCCGCAGCGGAGCCGATGGAGCCATCCCGGAGACGTCGTCGTTCACCGGCCCCGCGATCACCGTGACCTGGTCGCGGTGTCGCGCCACGGGATTCCCACCACGAACGCGCTGCGCATGCTCTGCGATCTCGGTGCCGTCGACCCGGCCTCGGTCGTGGATGCGGTCGGGCACGTCCTGTCCACCCGCCTCGCACGGCTCGGCGCGCTCGAGAAGACCGTGATGCATCACTCCGGGCGTGGACGCCACGGCATCGTCGCCCTGCGGCAGGCCGTGCAGTCGTGGTCGATCCAGGGCAAGCCGGCGGCGAGCGTGCTCGAGAAGATGATGCGCGACCTGTTCAACCGGTTCGACCTGCCGCCGTTCGAGTTCCACCCGGTGATCGACGGCCGTGAGGTCGACTTCCGCATCGTCGGGACGAACGTGCTCATCGAATGCGACGGCTGGGCAACGCACGGCCTCGACGCTCGCGGCTTCCAGGACGATCGCCATCGAGACATCGTGCACGCCGCCTCCGGATTCATCACACTGCGCTTGACCTATGACGACGTCGTCACCCGTCCTGCGTGGTCAGCTCGACAGATCCGGGCGGTCCTGGCGACGTGGGCTCCCCACCTCCGCACCGCGTAGCAGGGCGACCCCACCTCGTTCTGGGCGGTCATTCATTCCAGCAGTGGAGAGAAATCATCGCCCAGATCGACCGGGGCGCGGGAGTTAGGGGGCGAGGGTGGTTTGGAGATGGGCGGCGACATCGTCGAGAGCGACGTCGACGCGCTCACCGGAACGGCGCTCCTTGACCTCCACCAGGCCGTCAGCCAGCCCGCGCCCTACGACGACGATCATCGGCATGCCGAGCAGCTCGGCGTCCTTGAACTTCACCCCGGGCGAGATGCCGACTCGGTCGTCGAGCATCACCCGCAGGCCGGCCGCTTCGAGGTCGGCGGCGAGCTGTTCGCCGGCGGGGAACTGCTCGCTGCCGGGCTTGCCGGCGATCACGATATGCACATCGGCCGGTGCCACAGCGGGCGGCCAGCAGAGCCCGAGGTCGTCGAACGTCGCCTCGGCGATGGCGGCCAAGCAACGAGTGACGCCGATCCCGTAGGAGCCCATCGTCACGACGACTTCCTTGCCGTTCTGGTCGAGCACCTTCAGACCGAGGGCGTCTGCGTACTTGCGCCCGAGTTGGAAGATGTGCCCGATCTCGATGCCGCGGGCGATGTGCACCGTGCTGCCGCACTGCGGGCACGGGTCACCCTCGCGTACGTCGGCGACGTCGATCGTGCCGTCGGCGGTGAAGTCGCGGCCGGCGACGAGATTCATCACGTGCTTCCCGGTCTCGTCGGCGCCGGTGACCCACGGTGTTCCATCGGCGACGCGAGGGTCGAGGAGGTAGCGCAATCCATTCGCCTCGCCGAGTACGCCCGGCCCGATGTAGCCCTTGGCCAGCTGCGGATAGCGGGCGAAGTCGTCCTCGGTGAACGGCTCGGCCTCCGCCGGCAGCAATGCCGATTCGAGTCGCTTGGGGTCGATGTCGCGATCCCCGGGCACGCCGATCACGAGCGGCTCGCTGTGTCCGTCGGGATGGCGGATCGTGACGACGACGTTCTTCAACGTGTCGGCGGCGACCCACTCGCGGTCGGCGCGACGAAGATCGTCGCGGCCGTTCATCAGATCGACGAGCGTGGCGATCGTGGGGGTGTCGGGCGTGTCCATGACGGTCGCCGGCGGCACGTCGTCCGCAGACACCGGCGGCGACGGCGCCACGGTGACCGCTTCGACGTTGGCCGCGTACCCGCAGTTGGCGCACTGCACGAACGTGTCCTCCCCGGCGGGCAGCGGAGCGAGGAACTCTTCGCTCTTCGATCCACCCATCGCTCCCGACATCGCCGACACGATCACATACGGCAATCGGAGGCGGTCGAAGATGGCGATGTACGCGTCGCGGTGACGCTGGTACGACGCGTCGAGTCCGGCATCGTCGATGTCGAAGGAATACGAGTCCTTCATCACGAACTCGCGGCCGCGGAGGAGCCCGGCCCGTGGACGCGCCTCGTCGCGGAACTTCGTCTGGATCTGGTAGAGCGACAACGGCAGGTCGCGGTACGACGAGTACAGGTCCTTCACCAGCAGGGCGAACAGCTCCTCGTGCGTGGGGGCGAGGAGAAAGTCGTTGCCGCGCCTGTCCTTCAGTCGGAACAGACTGTCGCCGTAGTCCGTCCAGCGGCCGCTGATGTCGTACGGCTCGCGAGGGACGAGCGCCGGGAAATGGACCTCCTGCGATCCGGCGAGGTTCATGCCGTCACGGATGATGCGCTCGATGTTGCGCTGCACCATCCAGCCGAGGGGCAGCATCGTGAATCCACCCGGCGCGGCACGACGGATGTAGCCGGCCCGCACGAGCAGCCGATGGCTCGCCACCTCCGCGTCGGCCGGATCGTCGCGGAGCGTGCGCACGAAGAGAGTCGAGAGTCGCAACACCGTGCGGACGCTACCAACGGACGGCCCCGGCTCCGGGGGAGGAACGACAGCGACCATGACGAATCGCCGATGCGACGGACTCGACGGGATCGGTAGCGTCGAGCGCGTGTCGACGTCGTACCCGCGCCTGCGAGCCGCAGTCGGGGCGTTGCAAACGGAGACACCCGAGGAGGAGGCCGACCGGTCTCTCGTCGAGGAGTTGATGAGATCCGGCGATCCGTTCGCCCGCAATCGACCGGTGCACGTCACCGCGTCGGCCGTCGTCGTCCACCCGCCGAGCGGCCGCGTGCTGTTGCGCTGGCACCGACGGCAGCAGGCGTGGCTGCAGGTCGGCGGACATGCCGATCCCGGGGAGACCGATCCCTACGCCGTCGCCCGCCGGGAGGCCAAGGAGGAGACAGGACTCGACGATCTGGTCCCGTGGCCCGACGGGTCAACAGAACCCGTGCATCTCGCCGTTGTACCTGTCCCGGCGAGCGCCACCGAGCCCGCGCACCGGCATGCCGACGTGAGGTTCGTGCTCGCCACCACGCAACCCGACGCGATCGTCGCCGAGTCGGACCACGCTCCGCTGCGTTGGCTCACGATCGGCGAGGCGATGGAGCTCACGACAGAGGACAACGTGCGCGAGACGCTGACACGGGTGCGGCGCCGCCTGAGCGAGCACCGTTGACCGGCATCACGCCAGCGGGGTCGCCCGCCACGAGGTGACCTCGTCGAGGGCGATGCGGTACACGGCTCCCGTCGGTGGGCGATCCCGGTATTGCCCGTACTTGGCGACGAGCGCTTCGACTGCGCCGCGCACTTCGGGAGAGTTGCCGTCGGCGTGCACCGTCGCCCGCCCACGGACGCGGACCCACCACAGCTGCGTCCAGTCCTCCTCGTAGTGATCGACGAGGACGGTGGCGACGCCAGTCGAGGCGATGTCGTCGAGCCGGGCGAGCCGTTCGTTGCGCTTCGGCTTGTGGTCGACGGCACCCACGATCCAGTCGCCGGCGACAGCGAAGCAGAAGGGGACCAGTCGCACGGCACCGTTGCGATCGACCGTTCCGAGCCTGCCCACCCGTGCCGAGGCGAGGACGTTGGGTACCCACTGGTCGCTCATGTGGTCATTTTCGCGGTCGGCGACGTCTCGATGCGGCCAGCATTCGCCCAACGGCCACCGCCCGTCGTTCGACCCGCGCGTCCTGCTGCTCGCTGAGTGTCAGGATGGTCGCGGGGGAATGAAGGGAGGGTGCCATGAGTGTCACCAAGATCATCGAGGTCGTGGGCCGGTCCAAGGAGGGTTCCGACGCTGCCGTCAAGAACGCGCTGTCGGAGGCCGGCCGCACGCTGCGCGACATCAAGGCGCTCGACGTCGTGTCGGTCGGGCTGCGTGGCGACAACATGGACGAGTGGGGAGCGCTCGTGCGCATCTCGTTCCTCGTCGACAACGCAAACGACTGAACTGACGCGACCCCGACGCTGGCGGAACGGGAGCTGACCGATGGGCAGCGGTAGGAACGCGCTCGCTCATACACCGAAAACTGGTTGTTGCAACGACTATTGTTGTGCCCATAGAGTTGCGCGCATGACCACCACCGTCACGCTCACCGGGACCGGCGTGCCGATGCCGGCGCCTGGACGAGCGGGTCCGGGGGCGCTCGTCCGATTCGACGACATCGCCCTGCAGTTCGACGCCGGCCGGGCGACGACGCAGCGACTCGTCGACCTCGGCGTCGATCCGCACGCCCTCACGGCGATGTTCGTCACTCACGTGCACAGCGATCATGTCGTCGACCTCCCCGACGTGGCGATCACCCGCTGGCTGCAGCAGTCCCCGGCAAACGCCGACGAGGAGCATGCGTTCGCCAGTGACGTGCGCGATGGCGGCTACACCGGCCGGGTCACCGTCGGCAGTGATCTGTACAGCGTCGATGTCGTCGCCGCAGCGCAGGAGGCTCGTTCCGTCGTGTGATCGTCGCCGGGTGCTCCTCCCTCGGCATCGAGGCAACCCGGTATAGTGGAGTGTCCATTTTGGTTTGTACCGAAAAGGCGTGGGGCGTCAGCTCCACGCCTTTTTATTCGACGTGCGAGAAAAGGGAGGTCAACGGATGAGCGACAACGCCGTGATCGACCGCGTACGTCAATTGGTCGGCCCCATCGCGAGCGACCTCGGTCTCGACGTCTACGACGTCGAGCGGCGGGGCGGCACGCTGCGAGTCACGCTCGACACCCCGGCAGGAAGCGAAGCCGGCATCACCCTCGACACACTCGCTCTGGCGACGCGGCTCGTCTACTCGCGAGCTCGATCACGACGACCCGATCCCGGGCCGGTACACGCTCGAGGTCACCAGCCCTGGCGTCGAGCGCTCGTTGCGTACGCCTGAACACTTCCGGCGCGAAGTGGGCAAGACCGTCGCCTTGCGCCTGCATGCCGTGAGCAACGACGAACGACGGGTGGAAGGAACGCTCCTCGAGGCCGACGATCGACGCATCACCGTGCGCACCGGCGACGACGAGCGGGCGATTCCGTACGACCAGATCGACCGCGCCCGCACTGTGTTCGTGTGGGCTCCGCAGCCCAAGCCCGGCGGCAGCCGCGGCGCGAAGTCCGGCTCGAAGAGCCTCAAGTCCAAGGAGAAGAAGTCGACGTGAGCAACCTCGACATGTCTGAGGCGATCCGCCTGCTGGCCCAGGAGAAGGGCCTGTCCGAGGACGCCCTGCTCCATGTGCTGGTCGACGCCCTGGCGTCGGCCTACAAGCGCCGCGACGGAGCGGCCGACGAGGTGGTGGTGGAGGTCAACCCGGAGACGATGGAGTTCACCTTCACCGCATACGACCTCGACGAGGACGGCAACTGGGTCAACGAGCGCGACGACACTCCGCGCAGGGAAGAGCTGGGCCGGATCGCCGCCCAGACCTTCCGTCAGGTGATGAGTCAGCGCATCCGTGAGGTCGAGCGCGACCGCAAGTTCGAGGAGTACGCCAACCGCGAGGGCGACATCGTCACCGGCATCATCCAGCGCACCGACAGCCGCTACACGCTGCTCGACCTCGGTCGCGTCGAGGCGTTGCTCCCCCAGGCCGAGCAGGTGCCATATGAGCGCCCCCAGCAGGGCGACCGGGCGAAGGCCTACATCGTCGAGGTGCGCAAGACCGCCAAGGGTCCGCAGATCGTGGTGAGTCGCACACATCCCGGCCTGATCAAGCGACTCTTCGAGCTGGAGGTACCCGAGATCTCCGATGGCATCGTGGAGATCAAGGCGTGTGCCCGCGAGCCGGGACACCGCACGAAGATCGCCGTGTGGTCGAACGATCACAACGTCGATCCCGTAGGCGCCTGCGTCGGCGCGCGCGGTGGGCGCGTGCGGATGGTCGTCAACGAGATGCGCGGCGAGAAGATCGACATCGTGCCCTACAGCGAGGACCTCGCCGACTTCGTCGCCAAGGCGCTGTCGCCGGCCAAGGTCAACCAGGTGATCATCTCCGATGACGTCACCCAGGCCGACGTGATCGTGCCCGATCACCAGCTGAGCCTGGCAATCGGCAGGGAGGGGCAGAACGCCCGCCTTGCCGCCGCGCCTCACCGGCGTGCGTGTCGACATCCGCTCCGAGACCCAGCTCGCCGAAGGCGTTCCCTCGGCAAGCGAGAGGCTCGACGCCGACGTCGAATACGCCGAGGGCCAATGGGTCTCGAACGCCGAAACCGGCGAGATGGAGTGGCACGCCGCCGACGGCTCGGTGATGAGCGAGGCGGCCTGGACCGCCCAGGCGGAAGCCGCCGAGGCTGCCGAAGCGGGTGACGGGTCCGCCACGGACGAGCCGGCCGCGCCTGCCGAGTCCGCGGAGACCGCAGAAGCCGCCGCGGCCGAGCCCGCCGCGGACGCCGAGCCGGTTGCCGAGGATGCCGCGGCCCGCCGTCGAGCCCGAGGTAATCATCGAGGGGGAGGGCGCTGCGGACGAGACGGTCGCCGAAGTGGAGGCCCCTGCCGACGAACCGGCGCCCGACGAATCGGAGGCCGCCGCGGACGACACCGAGACTGCCGACACCGAGTCTGCCGACACCGAGCCTGCCGGCGAGGAGCCCGCCGACGCCGAGCGAGCAGAGGAGCGCTGACGCCGTTGCCCAGTGCCGCCCACGTTCCGCGTCGTACCTGCATCGGGTGCCGCACCGTCCGGCTCCAGGTCGACCTGGCGCGCCTCGGCCTCGATGCCGATGGCCGGCCGTATTTGGGCGCAGGCGACGGTCGGGGCGCCTGGCTCTGTGGTCCCGAGTGTGCCGTCACGGCGGTGCGGCGGCACGCCTTCGCTCGTGCCTGGCGCCGTCCGATCGACACCGACACCTCCACAGCGGTGGTCGAGCTCCTGACGAGGGCGATGCAAGACGGGGATCACCCCGGCACACTGTCTGGTGGATTGACGAACGAACGACGATTGAGGACGACGAAAGGTTGATGGTGGCTAAGAAGTATCGCGTCCACGAACTGGCCAAGGAACTCGGGATGACCAACACCGAGTTGCTCGAGCTGTGCGACAAGATGGGCGTCGGCGTAAAGAGCCACTCCTCCTCGATCATCGAGGCGCAGGCCGATCGGATCAAGCGTCGCGCCGAGAAGGACGGTCTCACCCGCGACGAGCAGCCAGAGGAGAAGAAGCCGGCGAAGAAGACCGCTGCCAAGAAGACGGCTGCCGCCAGCAAGCCCGCAGCGGCCGAGCCGGAAGCGCCCGCCGAGCCGGAAGCCCCCGCCGCCGCCGAAGAAGAGCCAGGGGTGCCCGAGCCGGCGCCGGCCCCGGCGGTCGAGCCCGCCCCGGCTGTGCCCGAGGTGTCCGCCCCTGCGGCGGCGCACGCGCCCGTCGTTGCCGAGGAGCCCACCACCGAGCCAGCGAGTGCCGACAACGGTGAAGCGGCCCACCACCGCGTCATCTCCAGCAGCCGGCCAGAGGTCGCCGCGGCGCGTCCCGCCGAGCCAGCCGAGCGTCCCGCCGAGCCCGTCGAGCCCGCCGAACGTCCCGTCGAGCCGGTCGAACGTCCCGCCGAGCCGGTCGCCGCACGTCCTGCCGAGCCCGTTTCGCGTCCCGCCGAGCCTGCCGAGCGTCCGGCCGCCGCTGCGCCGGCGGCACCCGCACCTCCCGCACGCCGTCCTGAGCCGGCCCCTGTTGTGGCCGCACCTGCGCAGGTGCCCGCCGAGGTGGCCGCCGGAGCGCGTTCTGGCGACTCCGGCCGCGCCACGGTCACCGCCGCGCCGCCGGCCGCTCGCCGCGAAGCGGTCTCGCCGTCGGGCAAGCCCATCCCTCCACCGCCAGGACGACCGCTCTCGCCGTCAGGTAAGCCAATCCCGCCGCCGCCCGGCTCTGCCCGCGCGCCCGGTTCCGGTGGTCCCGGAGCGTCTCGCTCGGGTGGACCCACCCGGTCCGGCGGGCCGACACGCACATCCGGTCCGCGCCCCGGCGGTCCACGCCCCGGCGCTCCCAGCGGTGGGCCGGGTGGTCCCCGACCCGGCGGCGGTCCCGGCGGTGCTCCAGGCCGTCCCGGTCCCGGTGGCGGTGGCGCTCGTCCCAGCGGCGGTCGCCGGCCACCTCGTCGGGGACGCAGCAGGCGTCGCCGTCGCGACAGCGACGAGCTGCAGCCACAGTTCACCAGCTACACGCCGAGCGACGCCGCGGTACCCGAGGGCACCATCGTCATCGAGCGGGGAGTCTCGGCGCAGGAGTTCGGGCCGAAGCTCAACCGCACCGCCGCCGACGTCGTGCGCTTCCTCCTCAACAACGGCGACATGGTCACGGCCACCGCGACGCTGTCCGACGAGCAGATGGAGCTCTTCGCCCTCGAGGTCGGAGCCGACATCCTTCTCGTCGAGCCCGGCCAGCAGGAGGAGATGGAGCTCCAGGCGCTGTTCGACGACAGCGACGATGAGGACGAGGAGGCCCAGCAGGCTCGTCCGCCGGTGATCACGATCATGGGTCATGTCGACCACGGCAAGACCACGCTCCTCGACAAGATTCGTCATGCCAACGTGGTGGCCGGTGAGGCAGGCGGGATCACCCAGCACATCGGCGCCTACCAGGTCGATCACGCCGGCGGCACGATCACGTTCATCGACACCCCGGGGCACGCGGCGTTCACGCAGATGCGTGCTCGCGGCGCGCAGGCCACCGACATCGTCGTGCTCGTCGTAGCCGCCGACGACGGCGTGATGCCGCAGACGATCGAGGCGATCGACCACGCTCGTAGCGCGGAGGTCCCGATCGTCGTGGCGGTCAACAAGATCGACAAGGACAATGCCGACCCGCAGCGCGTGCTCGCCCAGCTCGCCGAGCACCAACTGGTGCCCGAGGCGTGGGGCGGCGACACGATCGTCGTCGAGATGTCCGCCGTCGAGGACCTTGGTATCGACGAGCTACTCGATCAGCTGCTGGTGGTCGCCGAGCTCGAGGAGCTGACGGCCAACCCCACCGGGCGGGCGAAGGGCATCGTTCTCGAAGCCAACCTCGACGTCGGCCGTGGCACCGTTGCCACCGTGCTCGTCGACAAGGGCGAGCTGAAGGTCGGTGACCCGATCGTGGCCGGTGCCGCGTGCGGGCCGCGTGCGGGCGATGCTCGACGACAAGGGCGAGCAGGTCAAGGTCGCCGGACCGTCCACACCGGTGCAGGTGCTCGGCCTCCAGTCGGTGCCCGACGCCGGCGACGAGTTCCGGGTCGCGCCCGACGAGAAGATCGCCCGCACAGTCGGCGAGTCACGCGAGCAGCGCCAACGGCTGAAGAGTCAGCGTGGCGACGCCCGGGTGAGAACCGGCGTCCGGCTCGAAGACTTGTTCAGCCAGATCCAGGCTGGTGAGAAGGCGCAACTCAACCTGGTGTTGAAGGCCGACGTCCACGGCTCGCTCGAGGCGGTCACGGAAAGCCTGCGCAAGCTCGAGCGCCCCGAGGTCGATCTCGGCTTCGTGCACCGTGCGGTGGGCGGCATCACCGAGAACGACATCACGCTCGCCGCCGCCACCAATGCCACGATCATCGGCTTCAACGTGCGGCCCGACCGGAAGGCCCGCGAACTGGCGGCGTCGGAGAACGTCGAGATCCGTCTGTACGAGATCATCTACAAGTTGCTCGAGGACATCGAGCAGGCGATGATCGGCATGCTCGAGCCCGAGTACATCGAGGTCGTCACCGGCGAGGCGGAGGTGCGCGAGATCTTCCGTGTCCCGCGGATCGGTGCCATCGCCGGGTGCTACGTGCGCTCCGGTGTCATCACGCGTGGCTCGAAGGTGCGCTTCCTGCGCGACGGCACGATCATCTGGAAGGGCGAGATCACGTCGCTCAAGCGCTTCAAGGAAGATGCCCGCGAGGTTCGCGAAGGGTTCGAGTGCGGCATCGGTCTCTCCGACTTCCAGGATCTGAAGGAAGGCGACCTCATCGAGACGTTCGACGAACAAGAGATCGCGCGGACCTGACCGCGACGGCTGCGTCCTCGCAGCCCCGCACAGCCCGCGACCGCAGAGGTGAGTCATCATGAGTGATCCCCCCACCTACGACCTCGACGTCTTCGTCGACCCGGCATGCCCGTTCTGCTGGGTCACCACTCGGTGGATCGAGAACGTGCGCGCCCAGAAGGACTACAACGTCCGTTGGCGCTGGATCTCGCTGAAGATGATCAACGAGGCAAACGGCTACCCGCCGGACTACGACGAGCGGGGCAAGCAGGTCCACGCAGCCGCGTTGAAGGGGCTTCGGGTCCTCGACGCGGTGCGCGAGCGCCACGGCAACGACGCCGTCGGCACGGCCTACACCGCGTTCGGCACGGCGATCCACGTCCAGCGCCGCAAGGCCGAGATGGTCGCCGACCCGCAGCAGTTCTACGCAGAGGCACTGCGCGCTGCCGGCTACAGCGAGTCGGAGGCAGACAAGCTCGCCGCCGACGTCGACGACGAGTCGCACGACCCCACGATCCGTGCCGAAGGCGACCTCGCCTTCGAGCGCACCGGGCCCGGGGTGGGCACGCCGGTTCTCACGTTCACTCCCGACTCCGATCAGCCGCGCAGCCTGTTCGGGCCGGTGATCTCGAAGGCGCCCCGCAGCGAGGAAGCCGTGCGCCTGTGGGACGCGGTCGAGACCCTCGCCGGATCGGGCGTCGCCGAGATCAAGCGGTCGCTGCGCGATCCGCTCGACTTCACCTGAGGTGCACCATGCCAGATCGACGTCGCCGTGCCCCGCGTGGCGGTCATCGCTATCCGCGAACGGCGCGGCTCAACGAGACGTTGCGGGAGATCATCGCTGACGAGTTGGTCCGCGTCGACGACGAGCGATTGAGCCTCGTCACCGTCACCCAGATCGACGCCGATCAGGAGCTCAACAGGGCGATCGTGTACTTCGATTCGCTCGACGGTCCTGACGCCGACGGAACGATCGTCGACGTCCTCGGTGAGCACCGCGCCCGTCTGCAGTCGGCGATCGCCCGTCAGATCCGGACGAAGAAGACGCCGATCCTCACGTTCCAGCCCGACGAGGTCATCCGCTCCGCCGAGCGGATCGACGACATCTTGCGCGCCGATCGCCGGCGAACGGACGACGCCGAGGACTGAGCATGGCGCGGCGACGGCCACCGCAGGTGCACGGTGTCGCGGTCGTCGACAAGCCGGCCGGGATGACGAGTCACGACGTCGTCGGTCTGCTTCGCCGCCGGCTCGGCGAGCGACGGGTCGGCCACGCCGGGACGCTCGACCCCGACGCCACCGGCGTGCTCGTCGCCGGCGTCGGGAACGCAACGAGGCTGCTGCGGTTCGTCACCGACTCGCGCAAGTCCTACGAGGGCGAGGTGGTGTTCGGCGTCGAGACCGACTCGCTCGACGCCACCGGCACAGTGACCGCGGTTCACGACATGACGGGTCTCGACGTCGATCGTCTGCGAGCGATGATCGACGCTCACCTGATCGGTGAGATCGCGCAGGTGCCTCCGATGGTGTCAGCCCTCAAGATCCAGGGAAAGCGACTGCACGAGCTCGCCCGGGAAGGCATCGAGGTGGAACGGGAAGCGCGCACGGTGACGGTTCATCGCTTCGAGCTCCGCGCCACCGATGACGCTCTCGTCTACGCGATCGAGGTCGACTGCTCGTCGGGCACGTACATCCGCAGCCTCGCCGCCGATCTGGGGCGACTGCTCGGCGGCGGCGCCCACTTGCGCAATCTCCGCCGGACAGCGGTCGGCTCGTTCACCCTTGCCGAGGCCGCGTCACCGGAGGAGTGCGAGCTGCTGCCGGTGGCGGCGGCCGTGCGCTCACTCCCCAGCGTGACAGTCGACGACGCCGTTGCCGCTCGAGTGGCAACCGGCACCGTGCTGCCGTCGTGGCCGGGCCCCGGTCCCTGGCAGGTTGTCGACGCACAGGGCGAACTGCTCGCCGTGTACGAGGCGCATCGAGAGGGTATGGCGAAGCCATCGGTAGTGATCCCGCAGGGCGACGCACGGTAGCGTCGGCACCATGCGCGTGATCAACCAGGTCACCGGGCCCGTGTGGCCAGACGAGCGCGCGGTGGTGACCATCGGCGCCTACGACGGCGTCCACCTCGGCCACACGGCGATCATCGATCACGTTCGCCGACTCGCAGCGGAGCGCAATGCCCGCTCGGCGGTGGTCACGTTCGACCGTCATCCGGCGACCGTCGTGCGGCCCGAGTCGGCACCGCGTCTCCTCACCGATCCCGAGCAGCGACTCGAACTGCTGTCGGCGACCGGTATCGACGCCACCGTCGTGGTGCACTTCGACGAGCAACAGTCGCACGAGGAGCCCGAGGAGTTCGTCGAGCGGGTGCTCGTCGGTGGGCTGGCGATCACCGCCATCGTCGTCGGCGACGACTTCCACTTCGGGCACAACCGCCGCGGCAACGTCGAGTCGCTGCGCGAGCTCGGCCTCCGGTTCGACTTCGACGTGCTGCCCATCGAGCTCGTCGTTCGCTCCGACGACGTAGAGGAACCGGTGACCAGCACGGCGATCCGTCGCGCCCTGGCCGGCGGTGATGTCGACGTCGCAAGTCGCCTGCTCGGTCGCCCGTTCGAAGCGCGGGGGATCGTGGTGCGCGGTGACCAGCGCGGTCGCCTCCTCGGCTTCCCGACGGCAAACGTCGAGGTGCCCAACCAGATCTGCCTACCCGCCGACGGGGTGTATGCCGGGTGGTACGTACGGCCCACTGGTGAGCGCCACCAGTGCGCGATCAATCTCGGCCGGCGACCCACGTTCTACGAGCACGCCGACCACTCGCTGCTCGAGGCACACCTGCTCGACTTCGACGGCGATCTGTATGGGGAGCGCGCCCACGTGCAGTTCGTTCAGTTCCTCCGCAGCGAGCGCAAGTTCGACGGCATCGACGCGCTGATCGCGCAGCTGAAGACCGACGTCGATCACGCTCGTACCACACTCGCCTGACGTGAGTCGGATCGTCGTCGTCACGGGCGCCAACCGTGGGATCGGCCTCGAGGTGGTGCGCCAGCTCGCCGCTGCCGGTGACACGGTGGTGCTCGGGAGTCGCGATGTCGAGCGCGGCGACGAGGCGGCAGCGACGATCACCACCGGCCGGGAGTCCGTGCTCGTCCGCGCCCTGGACGTCACGGTGGGGGACACGCTGGCGGCGATCGCCGCCGAGCTTCACACGTCGTTCGGCCGTCTCGACGTCCTGGTCAACAATGCGGCGATCCACTACGACACATGGCAGCGACCAGCCTCCGCCGACCTCCGCATCGTCGATGAGGCATGGGCGACGAACGTCGTCGGCGCGTGGCGGGCGGTGCAGGTGTTCCTGCCATTGCTGCGGGCGAGCGGGCACGGGCGGATCGTCAACGTGTCCAGCGAGTCCGGCTCGCTCGCCTCGATGGGCAGCGAGACACCTGCTTACAGCGTTTCCAAGGCGGCGCTGAACGCCCTGACGAAGCAGCTCGCCGCAGACCTGCGCCGTGATCACATCCTCGTCAACAGCGTGTGCCCCGGTTGGGTCGCGACCGACATGGGCGGGCCGGGCGGCCGTCCCGTCGCCGACGGAGCGGCGAGCGTCGTATGGGCGGCGGATCTGCCCGACGGTGGGCCGACCGGCGACTTCTTTCGCGACGGGCAATCCGTCCCGTTCTAGCTCGGCGGAACTCGTTGTCGCCGAACGAAGTCGGGATTATGGCGACGACGGCCAGGCCACTGTGCCGGCATCCGTGTATGCGCTCGCGGCGAGATCGACGATGTAGTCGGTGGACTTCGGCGCACTTTCCCCGTCGGCGAAGAGACCGAGCTCGGCGTTCTGATCGAGCTCGGCTTGCAACTCGTCCGGGTTGGGCACGCCGTGGTGCTCGCCCTTCGGCGTGGATTGCTCGACGAGCCCGGCCTCCGTGGTCCAGCGGAATGTCTCGCCTTCTGCCGAGAGGAAGTTGGGGTTGCCGCCGGCGTTGATCCGTTCCACGGCGATCGTGGCTGCGGCCTGCGGATCGGCGAGGGCGTCCTCGAGCCCGCGCAGCGCGGCGCGGACGAAGTCGGCCGCAGCGGTCGGGTGCTCCTCGACGAACTCTGGCGTGGTGTACACGACCCCGAACGAGCCGGCGATGTCGTAGTCGATGGGATCGAACAGATCGAAGTCGATCCCGGCTCGCTCGAGGGCGCCAGGCTCGTTGCTCTTGTAGCCGGGGAAGCCGACGATGCCGTCGATGGCGATGTGGGCGGTGGGGTCGAACCCGTCGAGGGGAACCGTCTGGAAGTCGTCACCCTCGCGCAGACCGGCCGTCGCCAGCATCGCCTCCACGCCGGTCGGCAACTTGCCCAGCTTCACCCCGATCGTCGTGCCGGCAAGGTCTTCGAGGGTCTTGGCCCTCCTGGCTTGACGATCAGCGCCTCAACCGGAACCCGTCCGTCGACCTGCGTGGCGACGAAGGACGTGTCGTTCGCCGCCGCGAACGAGACGATCTCGCTGAACGAGCCGGCGGAGGCGAACTCGGCCTCCCCGCCGGCGACGAGTGGGTAGTTGGTGGTCGAACCGCTGGCCTTGACCTCGACGTCGAGGCAGAGATCCTCGAAGTAGCCCTTCTCGTCGGCGACCATCATCTCCACCATCGAGGCGGCGGCGGCATAGTCGAACCCGGTGAGGTACGTGATCTTCCCGGCAGCCCTGTTGGCCTCGCACCGCTCGGCGGGGAAGGGCTGGCCGTCGACGATCGCAGCCGGAGCCGGCACACCACCAGCCGTCGTTTGCGCCGGTTCTGTCGCTTCCGGATCGTCGTCGTCGCCGCATGCGGCGACAACGAGCGACAGGGCGATCAGGGCAGCGCCGAGCGTTCTCACCCGGAGAACTGTATCAGTCTGCATTCCGAACTCACTAGTTCCACCGGGAAGGGAAATTGTCGACGGGCTATCGCTGGGAGGCGTGCCAGCGCAGCACGGTGCGCTCGAACACGGTGATCAGCATCAACGCGATCACGCCGATGAGCGCCGTGCACACCACTGATGCCCACAGCACCTGGCCGTTGTTGAACGCTGCGGCTCGCTTGCCGATCACGCCGAGGCCCTGCGTACCCAACGACGCACCCTCGCTGTAGTACGCCGCGGCAAGGGCGAGACCCGTGTTGAAACGGGCGGCGGTCGTCACGACGGGCAGTGCGCTGGGGATGCGGACCCGCCACAGCACCTCCCACCAGGAGGCGCCCGCCGAGAACAGCACGTCGCGTATCGCCGGATCGGCAGAGCGAAGGCCGGAGGCGACGGCGAACGTGAACGCCGGCAACGTGACGAAGGAGACGAGGAAGAGGATCGGGGGTGTCCCGGTGCCCAGCCAGATCACGATCGAGGTGATGTAGGCGACCCATGGCGCGACGAGGATCAGGACGAGCACCGGCTGGGCGGCACGCTCGGCGAAGCGGGACGTCGACAAGGCCGCTCCGATGGCCGTGGCGATCAACAGGGCGATGCCGAGCCCGGCCGCGGCGTGCCACGCCGTGTCCACGCTGTGCTCGAAGTAGAAGCGCGGGTCGTCGGCGATCACGTCCACGATCTCGCTCGGAGCGAGGAGGACGAAGTCCTGGATGTCGAAGAGGTGGACTAGCAGTTCCCAGGCGGCGACGAACACGGCGAGCCCGACCACTCCGGCAGCGAGCACCGAGGAGCGGAGCCGCATCAAAGCGGGACCCCGTCGCGCAGCGCCG
This sequence comes from uncultured Acidimicrobiia bacterium, assembly GCA_963830025.1. Lineage (GTDB taxonomy): Bacteria > Actinomycetota > Acidimicrobiia > Acidimicrobiales > Ilumatobacteraceae > CAWHLC01. The sequence continues at coordinate 187,257 of CAWHLC010000009.1, read as the reverse complement.
CCCGCAGGCGCCGCTCGGCAGCGAAGAACTCAGGCAGATCCTCGATCTCGGGACGTCGTGGGCGGGGGAACGAAATCGGCTCGTCGGCGACGATCCTGCCCGGTCGAGGGGACAGCACGATCACCCGGTCGGAGAGGTAGACGGCTTCGGCGATCGAGTGGGTGACGAACACCACCGTCGTCGCGTGGCGTTCGCACAGGCGGGCGAGCAGATGGCGGGCGTCGGTCCGGGAGATCTCGTCCAATGCAGCGAACGGTTCGTCGAGCAGCAGCACCGAGGGAGCGAGGGAGAACGCTCGCACGAGGGCGACCCGCTGCTGCATCCCTCCGGACAGCTCGTGCGGGTACGCATCGGCGAAGTCGGCGAGCCCGACCTCGATGAGCAGCTCGCCGGGATCAAGCTGATCGTCACGGTTCGCTGCCCGGTTGACGTCGCGAAGGAGGCGCAGCGTTGGCAGCGACCGTGCGCCACGGCAGCAGTGTCGGTGCCTGGGGCACCAACCCGATGCGCTTGGCCATCCTCGCCGTGCCGGGAGAATCCCCTTCTACCAGCACGGTGCCGGCGGTCGGCCGGTCGAGTCCGGCGATGAGGCGCAGCAGCGTGGTCTTCCCGCTGCCGCTCGGTCCGAGCAGGTGACGACCTGGCCCGCTGCGACGGACAGATCGATCGGTCCGAGTGCCAGCGTGTCCCCGCCACGGATGGAACCGAACGTCTTGGCGACCCCGTTCACGACGATCGCGGCGGACATCGAGCGTGAGGGTACATGCGGATCAGCCGGTAGCGTGAGCCGGTCCGTCGAGGCTCCGGCGTCGGCGTGATGCCACGAGCCAACCGGCTCCGGGCGTCCTTCCAGTTCCGAAGGCAGACATGATCCCCAAGCAAGACACCATCGGTAAGCACCGCACGCACGAGTCCGACACGGGCTCGCCGGAAGTGCAGATCGCGCTCCTCAGCGAGCGCATCGCCCACCTCACCCAGCACCTCCAGGTGCACAAGAAGGACCATCACAGCCGTCGCGGGCTGCTGATGCTCGTCGGGCGCCGCCGGCGCATGCTCGACTACGTGAAGTCGATTGACGTCGAGCGCTACCGCAAGATCGTCTCCGATCTCGGATTGCGCCGCTGACGGGCCGCGGCGCGGAACGCGCCGGAGAGGCCGTTAGACTCCTTTTTGTGCAGGAATGTGTCCTGCACAACACAAACCGAGCGGTCGGGGTCGGTTGTCAGTCGCCTGGTCCGCGGGCAGACGAGGGATCGCGGAGTTGCCGACTGGGAACCGGCCGACCGCTCCATCGTGGGCCGCATCACATGTGGCCCCTGAAAGGAGCCCTTGTGGCTGACCCTATTCGCGTGTCCGCGCCGGTATCCGGTACGGACAAGACACTTACCCTCGAGACCGGCAAGCTGGCACCGCAGAGCCAGGGCGCCGTCGTCGCCTCGATCGGCGACACTCGTGTCCTCACCACCGCCAACGCCGCCAACGACGTTCGTCCCGGTGTCGACTTCTTCCCGTTGACCGTCGACGTCGAAGAGCGGGCCTACGCCGCCGGCAAGATCCCCGGCTCGTTCTTCCGTCGTGAAGGCCGCCCGACCGAGGATGCGATCCTCACCTGCCGCCTCACCGACCGGCCATTGCGCCCCTCGTTCGCCGAAGGCTTCCGCAACGAGACGCAGGTCGTCACCACCGTGATCGGTGCCGATCAGCAGAACCCCCACGACGTGCTCTCGATCAACGCCGCATCCGCGGCACTGATGATCTCCGGAATCCCGTTCGACGGTCCGATCGGTTCTGTCCGCATCGCCTACAGCCAGTCGGGAGAGTGGATTCCGCACCCGACCTACGAAGAGAGCGAGAACGGTACGTTCGAGCTCGTGGTCGCCGGGCGTGAGCTCGACGACGGCGACGTCGCCATCATGATGGTCGAGGCCGGCGGCACCGAGAAGAGCTTCTACTACTACGCCGACGGCGCACCCAAGGTCGACGAGGCGGTGCTCGCCGGCGGACTCGACGCATCAAAGACGTGGATCAAGGAGTCGATCGGCCTCCAGCGCCAGCTCCTCGCCAGTGTGATCTCCACCTCGGGCACGATCGAGCCGCTCCAGTTCAACCCGGTGATCGACTACGGCGACGATGTCGCTACGGCAGTCGAAGGCGCCGTGTCCGCCGAGATCGGCCAGGCCGTCACCATCTCCCTCAAGTCCGAGCGCAATGCAGCGATCGATGCCGCCACCGAGAAGGCCATCGCCGCTCTCGGCGGCACCGCCGACGCTCCGGGTGAGTTCTCCGGTCGCGAGAAGGAGATCAAAGAGGCAGTCCGCTCGCTCACCAAGAAGCTCGTCCGCCGTCGCATCGTCGACGAAGGCGTACGCATCGACGGTCGCGGTGTTGCCGACCTGCGCCCGGTCACGGCCGAGGTCGGCGTGCTGCCCACGGCGCACGGTTCCGGCCTGTTCCAGCGCGGCGAGACGCAGGTGATGAACGTGTGCACGCTCGCCATGCCACGGATGAACCAGCTGCTCGACACGCTCTCGCCGGAGACGCAGAAGCGCTACCTCCACCACTACAACATGCCGCCCTGGGCCAACGGTGAGACCGGTCGGGTCGGTTCGCCGAAGCGCCGCGAGATCGGTCACGGCGCCCTCGCCGCCCGCGCCGTGCTGCCGGTGGTGCCGAGCCAGGACGACTTCGCCTACACGCTGCGCCTCGTTTCCGAGGTGATGAGCTCCAACGGTTCCACCTCGATGGCCTCGGTGTGCGCATCGAGTCTGTCGCTGATGGACGCTGGCGTGCCGATCGTCGCTCCGGTGGCAGGGATCGCCATGGGTCTCGTCAAGGACGGCGACAAGTACATCGCTCTCACCGACATCCTCGGTGCGGAGGACGCTTTCGGCGACATGGACTTCAAGGTCGCCGGCACCGCCGACGCCATCACCGCACTGCAGCTCGACACGAAGATCGACGGCATTCCCGCCGATGTGCTCACCGCTGCGCTCGACCAGGCGAAGGTCGCCCGGTTGCAGATCCTCGAGGTGATGAACGCCGCCATCGCCGCACCACGCGACGAGGTTGCCGCCACGGCGCCGAAGATCACCACCATCCACATCCCGCTCGACAAGGTCGGCGAGGTCATCGGTCCCAAGGGCAAGGTGATCAACACCATCCAGCAGGAGACCGGCGCCGACATCAACGTCGACGACGACGGTGCCCAGGGCATCGTCACGATCGGGGCTGTCGAGAGCTGGCGGATGGAGGAAGCGAAGGCACAGATCCTCGCCATCGTCGACCCGCCCAAGGCCGAGCTCGGCGCGATCTACAGGGGTCGTGTGGTCAACATCACCAAGTTCGGTGCGTTCGTCAACATCCTCCCCGGCCGAGACGGCCTCGTCCACATCTCCAAGCTGGGCGGTGGCAAGCGCATCGCTCAGGTCGAGGATGTCGTGTCCCTCGGAGACGAGATCGAGGTCCGCGTCGACGAGATCGACGACAAGGGCAAGGTCAGTCTCGTTCCCGTGAGCACCCTCGGTAGCGACGGCGGCGGTGCATCCCCCGACGGTGCATCCGGCGACGGCGCTTCATCCGATCGTGGCCCGGGTGAGGAGACTGGCGACGGTGAGTTCGGCGACGACGCCGGCTCGCCCGCGGTGGTCAGCGTGTCCTTCGAGGACTCGTTCGACGACCAGCTGCGCACCGAGATCGGCGACCTCGGTCCCGACGCGGCGGGTGGCGAGCGGCGCGAGAGCGGCCGGCCGAACAACCGCAGCCGCGGTGGCCGTCGCCGGCACCGCTGACAACGAGCGACACCACCAACCCATCAACGCTGCGAGATGTGAGAGAAGGGGGCCCATCCGGCCCCCTTTTCTCCTCTCCCACCCATGTACGAGCCCCGGCTACGGTCGAGCCGGTGACTGAGCAGACCACGATCCGCGTCGGCGTCCACGGAGCGCAAGGACGGATGGGAGCAACCGTCTGCGCTGCGGTCGACGTCGACCCCGAGCTCGACCTCGTGGCGTCAGTCGATCAGGACGACGACCGGCAGACATTTGCCGACGCCGGCTGCGACGTGGTGGTCGACTTCTCCGTTGCCGCCGCCTCCCGTCGGACACTGCCCTGGCTCGCCGAGCACGGCATCCACGCCGTGGTCGGTACGACGGGCTTCTCCGACGACGACCTCACCACGTTCCGCGCCGTCTTCGAGGCCTCGTCGGCTCGTTGTCTCGTGGTGTCGAACTTCTCCGTCTCGGCGGTCCTGATGATGCGCTTCGCTGAGCTGGCGGCGCCGTGGTTCGATACGGCGGAGATCATCGAACTGCATCACGACGGCAAGGTCGACGCCCCGTCGGGCACCGCCGTGACGACCGCACAGCGGATGGCGGCGGCATCGGACGCATGGGCCGCCGACCCCACCCAGAAGCTCGTGTTCGACGGTGCGCGTGGTGGCGAAGGACCCGCCGGGATCCGCCTGCACGCGGTGCGGATGCGCGGCATGGTGGCCCACCAGGAGGTCATCCTCGGCGCGATCGGGCAGACGTTGACGATCCGCCAGGACTCCTACGACCGGGAGAGCTACATGCCCGGGGTCGTGCTCGCTTGCAAGCACGTATCCGGACTGCCGGCCGGAGTCACGCTCGGCCTCGATTCGCTGCTCGGCGTCTGAGCGCACCGCAGTTCACGGCGCCTGGGCGTGGGTCAGCTGCCGCGCCCGGCACGGAAGTTGCGCAGGTTGACAACCACCACGAGCACGACCGATGCGCCGAGCAGCCACCACTGATAGCGCGACACGACCCGCAGCGTGTCGTCGAGGAAGCCCTCGAACGTGTGCGCCAGCCACCAGAAGAGAGCGAGCCGGGCGGCGATCCCGACCGCGAGCATGACAGCGAGGCGCCGCGGCCGAGTGCCGTGCACGCCGGTGACTACGGCGACGAGGTTGGAGCCGACGAACCAGGGCACGATGATCCACTGCGCCTTCTGGAACCCGTGCTCGAACGTGTGGATCGCATCACGCTGCACACCCAGGTAACGGGTGAACCACCTGTACGTTTCGTGGCGGTAGGCGCGTCCGATCAGATGGCACACGACGAATGCCGCCGTCAGGCGCACCGTGGCGATCACGATGTAGGCGACGATCCCGATGTCGGCGCCCAAGGCGAGGGCGAGATACCGGTTGCGTGACGACAGGGCGAGCACCGCCCCCGGCTTGTCGTCGATCCAGTTCGACCAGACTGCGTTGGCGACGTTGGAGCAGATGACGAGACCGACGAAGGCTGTCAGTGCGACTGGTCCCCACCAGGGACGTTCCAGAGGAACGTCGATCGCCTCGTCGAGACGCGGATCGACGGCCATGTCGTCGGGTTCGGGTCCGGGGCGGGCTGGCACGGGGCGCCACAGTACCGTGACGCCGATGCTGCGGCCCGATTCCTCTAGGCTCTCGGCGGGATGAGACGGTCGACCGTGTGGGTCGCGGCCGCGGCTCTCGGCGGGCTGACGGTGGGTTGTGGCGACGACGGTCGCTTCGTGAACGCGCCGCCGCCGTCGTCGATCGTCGGCGATCCGCTGTCGCATCCGCGACCGGTCGCCACGGTCGCGCCGACCGGAGAGGTGGCAGTTGTCCAGGCGATCGACAACACCTTCCGCGCGCCGACGCTCGAGATCGCTGCTGGCACCGAGGTGCGCTGGGAGAACCGCGGGCGGAACGAGCACGACGTGACGCCCGTCGGGGGCGACCGCTGGGGCATCGACCCGGAGGAGTTCCGCCCCGGTGAGACGTACTCGCACGTGTTCTCGGCGCCCGGTGAGTACCCCTACTTCTGCACGCTGCACGGGACCGAGACGGCCGGCATGGTCGGCACGGTCGTCGTCACGGACGGCTGAGCGGCATACCTATGCCGGTGAGTGCGGCAGCGACGTCGATAGATTTGACGTGCCCCACCAGGTCGCCCCCTCCATGAACGTGCACGATCCCGCCGCCAAGCTACGGCCAGTCAACATCCACCTGCCGACCGTCGACTACCTCCGGTCGATGTGGGGCCGCCGTGACTTCGCCATCGCCATGCCCGCCGAAGAGTTGCGGGCGAGCCACCAGAACACCCTGCTCGGCAACATCTGGCACCTCGGCAACCCAATGCTCACGGTGGGTGTCTACTACGTGGTGTTCGGTGTCATCCTCGGCACCGATCGGGGCGTGGACAACTACACCCTGTGGCTGACCGTCGGCGTGTTTTCCGTACCGGCTCACATCGTCGACCGTGCGTCGAGGGGGCCAGATCGATCTCGTCGAATCAGGGCCTGATGCGGTCTATTCGTTTTCCCCGCGCCATCCTGCCGGTGTCCGTCGTTCTGAGCAATATCTACTCATTCGGATTCCAGTTGTGCGTGCTCGCTTTCGTGGCGTTCGCCACCGGCGAAGGTGCGTCCAGCCGGTGGCTGCTCATGCCGTTCGTTCTCGCGATCCACACCGCGTTCAATCTCGGTGGTGCCTTCGTTGCCGCCCGCCTCAACGATTCGTTCCGCGACATCCAACAGATCATCCCGTTCCTGTTCAACCTCCTCCGGTACATGTCCGGCGTGATGTTCCCGATCAGCCGCTTCCTCGAAGCTGACACCTCGGAGCATGCTGCGCTGCGCCCGCTCATCGAGCACAATCCCATGCGTCTTATCCTTGCCATGTACCGATGGGTGTTTCTCGGTGATCCGATGGCAACGACCGACGTCGTTCGAATCATGGTCGTCTCCGCTGTGATGCTGGTCGCTGGATTCTCGTTCTTTCGGGCGGCGGAGTGGCGGTACGGGAGGAATTGATGACTGATCTCTCCATCCGGGTGCGCGACCTTCATGTGATCTACGAACTCCACGAGAACCGGCGCGCAGCGATCCGTCACCGGGTCATCACACGCAAGGGCAGTGGGCGCAGCGAGGTCCATGCGGTCCGCAACGTGTCGTTCGATGTCTTCGAGGGTGACTCGGTGGGGGTCATCGGCACAAATGGCTCCGGGAAGTCGACGATGCTCTCGGCGATCGCCGGCATGCTCCCGCCGGCTTCCGGTGAGATCCTTGTTTCCGACGAGCCGAAGCTGCTCGGCGTCAACGCGTCGCTGCTCCCGACGGCGACGGGCTGGCGCAACATCCGCCTCGGTTGCCTCGCCCTCGGTCTCACCAACGAGCAGGTGGCCGAGAGGATCGACGAGATCGCCGACTTCACCGAGCTCGGCGAGGCGCTCGACCGACCCCTGCGCACGTTCTCCTCCGGAATGAAAGCGCGGCTGCACTTCGCCATCGCCACGTCGGTCCGTCCCCGCATCCTCTTCATCGACGAAGCGCTGGGAGTGGGAGATCGGCGGTTCCGCCGCAAGGCGCAGCAACGCTTGCGCGAAATCGTCTCCGGGGCGGGGACGATGATGCTCGTCACGCACAACCTCAACGAGATCCGTGCCCAGTGCAATCGGGCGTTGTGGCTCGAAAAGGGCGTCCTCCGTGCCGACGGCGACGTGAAGGCCGTGACCCGACGCTACGAGAAGTTCGTCGCCTAACCCCCGGGTACGCCGCTCATCTCGGACCTGCGGTTGCTGCCTACAGGCGCGATATGGCCGGGTCAGCCGCCGGGGGAGGCCGTTGTGTCGAACGTGTCGACGCCGGTGACGGCGGAGCGGATTGCCTCGTCGACGGTGTGGCCGACGCCGACGATGCCGTTGGAGACTGCGGCCACGCCGTACAGCCGGGGTGCCGTTGTGGAGGCCGTACCGGTGACGATGATCGGACGCACCCACACCACGCCGTCGTCGAGCAGCAACGGCGTCATCGGGCCGAACTGCACCACAGAGCCGTTGGCGTTGAGCAACGTGAACGCCCGGGCCAGGTCCGGATCGGCGTCGATCGCGCTCTGCGCCACGAGTGGGCTGGCGATCTCGCGCCCGCCTGCCGGCTCGATGCGGACGAGGTTGAGCCGCTCCGGGTCGTCATGGTCGCCGATGGCGATCGCCGAGAGGCGATCGCGCGCTCGCGTTGGGGTTGCCGGAGGAGCCTGGACTGAACGGCATCAGCGCGACGAAGTTGCCGGCGAGCGATCCGTGCCCGGGCATGATCGTCGACACCGCCGGCTGCGTGCCCGTACCGGCCTGGCCGACGCCGCTCGACACCGCTGGCGACACGGCCCAACGGTCAGTTCCGTTGAACAGTGTCTCGGCGTCGTCGACGTGGTAACGCCCGAGCAGACCGGACTGGACCGCGAGCAGGTCGTTGGGATATTGCAGGTGCTCACGCACGTCGGCAGGCATGTTGGCGATCGGCTCGATCAGATCGGGGAAGATGTCCTCCCACGCGTCGAGGATCGGATCGTCGGCGCCGCCGACGTCCGTGCGGTACAGGTGGACCGTGCCGTCGTAGGCGTTGACGGTTGCCTTCACCGAGGCGTGGACATAGTTCACCTTGCGGTTGGCGAGGTCGCTCGACGACGGGAGCGATCCGGTCGGGGCGAACTGGGCGTACGGATATCGCGACGACGTGGTGTAGCCGTCGACGACCCACTCGACGTGGTCGTCGGTGATCACCGGGTACGGGTTCGAGTCGAACGACAGGAACGGCGCGATCGCCTGCAACCGCTCGTGCACGTCGCGCCGATAGAGGAGCTGCGAGTCGGACGTGAGCTCGGCGGAGGTCAATGGCTCGATCTCGCCCGTGCTCAGCGACAGCACGAGCCGCTTGAACACTGAATCGAGCTCGATCCCGGTGTTGGCGTCGAACCGTTTGCCGCCCTGCTCCTCTCGCTTCGTGCCGACGATCGCGTACCAGCCGCGCATCCCATCGGCGAAGTAGAGCTCGGTCCTCTGCGGGTTGAGGTCGTCGGCGAGCGAATCGACGTCGGGTCGACCGTCGGGCGCAGCGGCGTCGGCGGGCACCGTGACGACACCGTCGCCGTGGGTGTACACGAGATGCGTCTGTACCCAGCCCGTCTCAGGAAGATCGCTGCGGCTCGGACCGCGAGCAGCGAGCATCACCGGTCGCACCGTGCCGTCGACGCTGTAACGATCGAGATCGACGTCGGTGATCCGCGTGGCCGTCGTGCCTTGCAGCACCTGCAGCGCGCTGACGAGTTGCGACGTGCCGAACACGGGGATGCGGTCGAATGTCTCACCTTCGATCGCCTCCTCGGTGACTCCATCGTCGACCGTCTGCTCGGTTTGCTCGACGGCGTCGAGCCGGTACGCGGCTTGGGTGGCGTCGAGGTTGGCCTCGATGTAGGGGAGCTGGCGCTCCGCTTCCGCGGGCACCACGATGTAGCGCTGCACGACGCTCGGCACGAAATAGAGCAGCACGATGTGGAGCACGGCCCACGCCCCAGCGGCGATGAGCGGAATGCGCCACTTGTTGGTGCGCACGCCGTTGACGAACACGAAGCCGGTGATGAACGCCACGCCGGCGAGCACCCACAGCGAGGGTGCGATGACCTTCAACTCGGTGTAGCCGGGTCCGTCGAACGAGCCCTGCCGGTTCGTCGCCAACGACGGCCGCTGGACGAGGGCGTAGTCGAGCGCCTGCAGCCCGGCGTACAGCGCCGCCAGCACCCCGAGGTGCATCCATGCCACCGGCGACGACTTGCGCTTGCGGCCGGGGAGGCGGATGGCGCCGGCCATGATGTGACCGACGACTGCGACGACGGCGGTGAACACCACGAGCTGGCGCAACCAGTTGCTGACTACGGTGAGGAACGGCAGGCGGAACACGTGGTAACCGACGTCGCCACCGAGTTCCGGCGCGTCGACACCCAGATCGGGACCGTGGAGGAAGAGCACCCACTTCGGCCACTCGTTCATCGCCACGACGCCGATGTGCAGGCTGAGGTAGATCGTCAGCGCGATCAGGACCCAGCGGTGGGCGGGTCCGACGCGCTCGTGGTACTTCTGGATCTGGAGGTTGATCGGCCGCTTGCCGTGCGGCTTGGAGCGGAGCACGACCCACACCGTCGAGCCGAGGATGAGCGCCGTGATGATCATTCCGCCGGCGAAGAGCTGCAGCTTGGCGGCCGTCATCGTCGACCAGATCGGAGCGTCCGTCACGCTCTTGAACCACCACCGGTCGAGCACGATCGAGGCCGCCATCTGCAACGAGCGGTACAGCAGGTACAGCACGACGAGTGCTGCGGCGAGGATGCGCTGGCGCCGCGTGCGGCGCTGCAACCAGTCGATCACCGGGTACAGGGGGAGGGGAGGGCGAGGGGGCATCGTGGATCAGTGTGTAGTCATGAGAGTCGGCCGGTGCCCAGCACCCGCTGCAGGAACTGGCGCGTACGCTCCTCGCGCGGGCTCCCGAGCACCTGGTCGGGCGGACCGACCTCCAGCAGCGTACCGAGGTGGAGGAAGCACACACGGTCACTGATCTCGCGGGCGAACGACATCTCGTGCGTGGCGAGCAGCATGGTCATGCCGTCCCGCTTGAGGTCGCGGACGACGTCGAGGACCTCACCGACGAGCTCGGGATCGAGTGCCGACGTGATCTCGTCGAGCAGCATCACCTCCGGATCCATCGCCAGCGACCGCACGATGGCAACGCGCTGCTGCTGTCCGCCGGAGAGCTGGTCCGGATAGGCGCTGGCCCGGTCGCCGAGGCCGAAGCGTTGGAGCAGAGACATTGCTCGATCATTGGCGTCCGCCTTGCTGCGGCCGAGCACCATGCGTTGGGCCATGGTCGTGTTCTGCAGCACCGAGCGGTGGGGAAACAGGTTGAACTGCTGGAAGACCATCCCGATCCGACGACGGATCGGGTCGGCATCGAGGCCAGGCTCGCTGATGTCGATGCCGTCGAGCCGGATCACGCCGTCGTCGATCGTCTCGAGCAGGTTGATGCAGCGCAACAGTGTGCTCTTCCCCGATCCCGAGGCGCCGATGAGGGAGATGACTTCGCCGTCGCCGACGTCGAGGTCGAACCCGTCGAGCACGACGTTGTCGCCGAACGACTTCACGACTCGATCGAGTTGGACCTTCGGCGTGGTCATGCGATCGCGGTCGGGCCGGTCCGCCGCATCTGCCGGGCGAGGAGGTGGTCGGCGATGCGCGTGAGCGGGATCGTCACGGCGAGGAAGATCAGCGCGGCGCCGACGTAGGGAGTGAAGTTGGCGGCGAGGTTCTTCTCCTTCTCCGCCTGGCGGAGGATCTCCACGGGCCCGATCACGCTGATCAGGGCGACGTCCTTCTGGAGGCTGATGAAGTCGTTCATCAAGGGCGGCACGACACGCCGAAATGCCTGGGGGAGGATCACGGCGCGCATCGTCTGGTTGCCTGACATGCCCAGCGATCGAGCTGCTGCTCGCTGGCTCTCGTGCACGCCCTGGATGCCCGAGCGGAGCACCTCGGCGACGTAGGCCGAGTAGGCGAGGATCAACGCCACCGACCCCCACAGCAGGGGACTGTTCCACGGACGGGGGAGACCGAGCCCGGGGACGCCGAAGCCGATGAGGTAGATCGTCAACAGCACGGGAACGCCGCGGAACACGTCGGTGTAGACAGCGCCGAACATACGCAGCGGAAACAAGGCAGGGCTGCGCACGTTGCGGCTGAGCGCGATGAGGGTGCCGAGGACCAGGATCGACGGCGCCGACCAAGCGAAGATCTTGACGTCCAGCCAGAACTTCTCGAGCAGGCGGGGGAACGTGTCGCGGAACGTCTCGCCGTCGAAGAACGAGCGCTGCACGTCGTCCCATCCCGGCGTGAGGGGGACGAGCGTGACGACCGCGACGACGACGACCACGGTCGACACCGTGGCGATGGCGATCGACCGTCGCCGCTGCCGGCGGTCGTACTCCTCGCGACGTGTCACGCGATCAGTCGGCGGCGATCACCGGGACGTCGGTGTAGTCGCTCATCCACTCGGTGGTGATGTCGGCGAGCTGCCCGGACTGCTTGAGGTTGGCGAGGGCGATGTCGACGCACTCCTTGAGTGGGTTGTCCTTCTCCATCACCATTCCGAACCGGTCGGTGCGGCCGCCCGCGGAGAGCGGGAACTGGCCGATGACCGAAGACCCCTCGATCTCGACGGCTGTGACGTAGAACGCCGTCGGCAGATCGAAGACCACTGCGTCGACCTGGTCGGCATCGAGCGCCGCCTTGACGGAGGCGTTGTCGTTGTACACGCTCGGCTCGGAGTCGGGCTGGATGACCTCGTCGATGAAGTCGAGGCTCGTCGTCCCCGCTTGGGCGCCGAGCTTCAGATCCTTGAGGTCGGCGATCGTCTTGGCGCCTGCGGCGGCGGAGTCGTCCAAACCCACGAGCGCCTGGTTGCTGACGTAGTACGGAGTACTGAACGTGACGTTGCGCTCGCGCTTCTTCGAGATCGAGTACTGCTGGATGTTGAGGTCGAAGTCCTTGGCGCCCGGCTGGATCGCCTGATCGAACGTGGTGCGGGTCCACTTCAGCGCATCGCCCGTGAAGCCCATCTGTTCGGCCACCGCCATCGCCACCGCCGCTTCGAACCCCTCACCGTTCTCGGGCTGGTTGTCGATCACGTAGGGCGGGAAGGCGGGATCGCTCGTGGCGAACGTGAGCGTGCCGTCGTCGAGGGTCTTCCCCTCGGCGCAGGCGGCTGCGTCGCCGCCGCCAGTGGTGGCGGTGGGTTCGGTGCCAGGGGTGGGCCCCGTGGTGTCCGACGGGGCGGCAGTGCCCTCGCCGTTCTCGACGGCAGTGGAACCCGACGCCGTGCCGGCAGACGTGTCGTCGGACGTGTCGTCGTCGTCACCACACGCGGACAGGAGGAGCGCGGTCACACAGACCGCAGCGAGAACGGATCGACGCATAAGCGCGAAGCGTACTGCTCGTACCTGGCGCGACGGCGGTTCATCGCCGGCGTGACATGCGTCCGAATGCGTTGACTGTGAGACAGATTCGTCTTATCGTCTCACGAATGGGCGATGCCGAAGGACGACGAGATCCTCGAGGCGCTGAAGCGATGCTGCGAGCGCTGGGGGATCCGCAAGGTGTCGATCGACGACGTCGCCGTTGAGGCGGGCGTGTCGCGGGCGACCCTCTATCGCATGTTCCCCGGGGGCCGCGAGGTCATGTTCGAGGCGATGCGCGTCCATGAGCTGGAGCAGTTCTTCGACCGCCTGCGCGACGAGATCGCCGCTACCGACTCGCTGGAAGACCTCCTCGTCACCACCGTCGTGGCCGCCACCCGCGAGCTGCGCAGCGATGAGCACCTGGCCACGATGCTGGCATCCGAACCGGGCGAGGTGATCGGCAACCTCACCGTCGAGAGCCTGCCCCGCATCATCCGCATGGCTACCGCCTTCCTCGCTCCGCTGGCCGAGCCCTATCTCAGCCGTCAGCAGGCGCGTGCCACCGTCGATCTGCTCACCCGCCTCACGCTGTCGTACTTCCTCGCCCCGAGCGACATCGTCGACCTCGGCGAACGTGAAGTCGGCGCGGGCGTTCCTCGAACCGTTCATCCAACCGATCCTCACCCCCGCCTGATCTCAACCAAGGAGACTTCATGACCGTCACCCATTCGTCGAACGAGGAGATCATCGGTCGACACGAGCTCGACGACATCGAGGCGATCCTCGCCCTGCCCTCCGTCGATCCCGCCGAGGTTGAGCACGCCGTGAAGGACAACGCCGACGCGTTGTTCACGTGGGACTACTCGCTCGCCCGGCCCGCACTCCGCAAGCTGTACGAGAAGGCCAAGGTGGGGCAGTGGAACGCGACTACCGGATCTTCCCTGGGAGACCGAGGTCGACATCGAGCGGGTCGTCGCCCACGACATCGCGACGGCCACGCTCGGGTTCGACACGACAGCGTTCGGCGACACCGTCGTCGGCAAGTGGGACGATGCCAAATGGCTCGAGTTCGGCGTCGACTCACGGCGCTGGATGCTCTCTCAGTTCCTCCACGGCGAGCAGGGCGCGCTCCTCTGCACGGCGAAGATCACCGAGACCGTGCCGTGGTACGACGCCAAGCTCTACGCCTCGACGCAGGTCGTCGACGAGGCTCGACACGTGGAGGTCTTCCACCGCTACCTCGACGAGAAGTGCGGTGGTGGGTTCCAGGTCAACGCCCATCTGCGCATGCTCCTCGACGACATCATCGAGGACAGCCGCTGGGACATGACCTATCTCGGCATGCAGATCATGGTCGAGGGTCTCGCCCTCGCCGCCTTCGGGTTCATGCGCCAGCTCACCACCGAGCCGCTGCTCAGCCAGCTGCTCAAGTACGTGATGGCCGACGAGGCCCGTCACGTCGCCTTCGGTGTCCTGTCGCTGAAGGAGGCGTACGACGGCATGTCCGACGCCGAGATCAAGGACCGTCAGGAGTTCGCCTACGAGGCGGCAGTGCGGATGCGCGACCGGTTCCTCCAGCAGGAGACGTGGGAGCGGCACGGTGTCAACCCGCGCGACGTGCTCCCGGTGATCCTCGAGGACCCCACTCGCGCCGTGTTCCAGCAGATGCTGTTCACGAAGATCGTGCCGAACTGCCGCAAGCTCGGGCTGCTCGATCGCAACGACTCGTGGTTGCGCCATCGCTTCGAGGAGATGGGTGTGATCGAGTTCGAGCATCTCGAGGACACCGGTGAGGAGTACGCCGCGTTCGCCATCGAAGACGACGCAGCCGGCGCAGCTGCGTCCTAGTAATACAAGTTAGATACAAGTAGGATCCCAGGGCATGACCTGGGATCCCGCGCAATACCGGCGCTTCGCCGCCGAACGCTCACAACCGTTCTGGGATCTCGCCGATCTCGTCGAGACCGACGCGCCCATCCGCCGCGCCGTCGATCTCGGTTGTGGATCGGGCGAGCTCACCGTCGAACTGCGCCAGCGCCTGCAGATCGGTGAGCTCATCGGCATCGACTCCTCGGAGGCGATGCTCGCCGACGCGCCGGCCGATCGTGGTGTCACCTTCGCGCAGGGCGACATCACCGGATGGACGTCAGACGGCGATCAGGATCTCGTGTTCGCCAACGCCAGCTTGCAATGGGTGCCCGACCATCCGGCGGTGCTCGCCCGCTGGGCTGGCGGGCTCGGCGACGGCGGCCAGCTCGCCGTGCAAGTACCCGCGAACGCCGATCACGCCAGCCACCTCGTCGCCGCCGAGGTGGGAGCGTCCGAGCCGTTCGCCTCGGCGATGGGCGGCGAGGTGCCACCGGACCGCGTCGCAGTCAACGTGCTCCGGCCCGAGGAGTACGCCGTATTGCTCCACGACCTCGGGTTCGCCCGCCAACACGTCCGTCTCGCCGTCTACGGGCATGTCCTCGACGACACCGCCTCGGTCGCCGAGTGGGTGCGCGGCACGAGCCTCACGCGCTTCTTCGCCGTGTTGCCCGAAGAGCTTCACGAGCCGTTCTTCGATGCCTACCGGTCACGCCTCGTCACTGTGCTCGGGGAGCAATCACCGTACTTCTACCCCTTCAAGCGCATCCTCATGTGGGCGCGGCTCGGGTAGACCTGCGCCATTCCGAGCGTCGTGCACAACGAGGCACCCGGGCTGACCTCACGGACTGGACGGCACTCCCCGTCGAGATCTGTCGGACCAACGTGGAGGGTCCGCCTTTCGCTGCGCAGGTACAGTCGGAGAGATGACAGTCGAGGAGAGGAGTCGCTGATGGCGCGGTTCGGACGGATGCTGACGGCGATGGTGACTCCTTTCGACCGCGACGGGCGGCTTCGATCCGGCGCTCGCCGGCAAGCTCGCCGCCTGGATGGTCGACCAGGGACACGAGGGGCTCGTCATCGCAGGCACCACCGGGGAGTCGCCCGTCCTCACCGACAGCGAGAAGGTCCAGCTCTTCGAAGCCGTCCGCACACGCGGTCGACGTCCCCGTCATTGCCGGCACCACCGGCAACGACACAGCGCACGACATCGCCCTCACGAAGCAAGCCGCCGAGCTCGGCGTCGACGGCATCCTCGCCCTGTGCCCGTACTACAGCCGGCCTTCGCAAGCCGGCATCGAAGCCCACCTGCGGGCGATCGCCGCCAGCACCGACCTCCCCGTCGTGCTCTACGACATTCCCATCCGCACCGGACGCAAGATCAACCACGACGTGATCGTGCGGCTCGCCAACGAGGTGCCCAACATCGTCGGGCTGAAGGACGCTGCGGCGAATCCGGGTGCCACGGCCCGCGTGGTCGCCGAGACGCCTGACGAGTTCGAGGTGTACAGCGGCGACGACGCCATGACATTGCCGCTCCTGGCGGTGGGCGCGGTCGGCACGATCAGCGTCGCCGGACACTGGACGGCCCACGATCAGGTGGAGATGCTCGACCGCTTCGCCGCCGGCGACGTCGCCGGAGCGCGCGCCGTCAACGACCGCCTGCTCGAGAGCTGGGCGTTCGAGACGGGCGACGATGCTCCCAACCCGATCCCCGCCAAGGCGATGCTGCGCCACCTCGGCGTCGAGGTCGGTGAGTGCCGCCTTCCACTCGGACCGGCGCCCGACTGGGTGAACCAGCGCGCCGCACGAGGTGTGGACCAACTTGGAGGCGTCGCGTGGCTGAGCCGGTCCGGCTCGTCTTCCTCGGCGGGCTCGGAGAAATCGGCCGTAACTGCATGGCGATCGAGCAGGGGAACGGCGACGACCGCCAGATCCTGCTCATCGACTGCGGGTTGATGTTCCCCGGGCCCGACATGCACGGCATCGACCTCGTGCTGCCCGACTTCACCTATCTGCTCGAGCACGCCGATCAGATCCTCGGGCTCGTCGCCACGCACGGTCACGAGGACCACGTCGGCGGCATCTCCTACCTGTTGCGCGACACGACGTTCCCGGTATACGGCTCGCGGTTGACGCTCGGCATTGCCCGCAACCGCATCGAGGAAGCAGGGCTGTTGGCCAGGACGGAGCTGATCGCTGTGGCCGACGGTGAGCGGGTCGAGGTCGGCCCGTTCGGCGTCGAGTTCATCCCAGTGACGCACAGCGTCCCTCATGCACACGGCATCGCTGTTCACACCGAGCAGGGCGTCATCTACCACTCGGGCGACTACAAGCTCGACCTGACCCCCGTCGACGAGCGACGCACCGATCTGGCCCGGCTCGGCGAGCTGGCGAAGACGAGTCGGCATCCGCGTGCTGATGTCCGATTCCACGAACGCCGAGGAGCCCGGGCACGCTCCCAGCGAGACGAGCGTCGGCGGCGTGCTCCGTACGCTGTTCAGCCAGAACCGTGGCCGCAGGATCATCACCGCCAGCTTCGCCAGCCACCTGCATCGCATCCAGCAGATCGCCGACGCCGCGATCGGCGCCGGCCGCAAGGTGGCGACGCTCGGGCTGAGCGTGAAGAAGAACGTGCGTCTCGGCCTCGAGCTCGGAGTGCTCTCGATCCCCGAGTCGGCGCTGATCGACATCGAGGAGATCGACCAGCACGAGCCGGGCGAGGTGTGTGTCATCTCCACCGGGTCGCAGGGAGAGCCGATGTCAGCACTGGCGCTGCTCGCCCGGGCGGAGAACAAGTTCCTCAAGCTCAACGACACTGACACCGTCATCCTCTCCAGTCACGCCATCCCGGGCAACGAGATGAACGTCAACAAGGTGATGGACGAACTGCTCCGCATCGGGGCCAAGGTCGTCCACTCCGGTATCGAGGACGTCCACGCCACGGGTCACGCCCAGGCCGAGGACATCAAGACGCTGCTCTCGATCGTCAATCCCGAGTGGTACGTGCCGATCCACGGTGAGTTTCGACACCTCGTGGCCAACGCCGGTCTCGGCGAGCTGATGGGCGTTCCCCACGACCGGGTGCTGCTCTGCGAGGACGGCGATGTGTTGGAGGTGAGCGATCAGGGTGTCGAGCACGTCGGCCGTGTGCCCGCCGGATACCTGTACGTCGACGGCATCGTCGGTGACGTCGGCTCCGGGGTGCTTCGTGATCGCCGCATGCTCTCCGAGGAGGGCGTCGTGGTGGTCGTGGTCACCGTCGACACCCAGACGGGCAAAGTGCTCACCGGTCCGGAGATCATCACCCGCGGCTGGGTGTACGCGCCGGAGGCCGAGGCGCTGCTCGACGAGGCGTGCGAAACGGTCGCCGCAGCCGTCGAAGCGGCGCTCGCCGACGGCATGCGCGACGTCGAGCAACTCGAGCGTGAGGTGCGGCGAGCCGCGGGGCGTTTCGTCAGCGAGCGGACGAGGCGCCGGCCGATGATCGTCCCCGTCGTGATGGAGGCGTAGCGCTGGCGGCCGGCGTTCGCGTCGTCGTCGCAGGTCTGCTCGTCGCCACAGCGTGCGGGGGAGGCGATGGCGACGATCTCCCCCAAGTCGCCGAGATCGACCCCGCAGTCGCAGCGGTGGAGGCGGAGCTCGGCGGGCCGCAGGAGTACTTCGAGGTGACGGCCGAACCGCAGGCGGTGAAGGTGTTCGTTGCGCTCGAGGATGCCTCGAAGGTGGCCGGCTACGTGTACGTCGACGGCGAGCTGGCACCGCCCGGGCCGTCCGAACCGGCGGAGGGGTCGACGTTTGCTGCCACGGCGATCGACTTCGACCCCGACACCGTTCTCGACCAGGTCGTCGACGAGGTGCCTGACGCGACGATCACCACCTTCAGCATCATCGGTGCGGGAGCTGGATCGGTGCAGTACGGCGCGTTCGCCGAATCCGAGCGCGGCGGGCGTCTCGACATCACGCTGGCGGCGGACGGCGAGGTTCTCGGTGTCGGCCAGGCCGACTAGCACCAGTCCTGACCGAATGCATCCCGTCGTGTCGTGACACCCGCTTGGTACCGTACGGGGAAGGATGTCCACCTGGGGACGCAACACCAAGCGGGGCCGTTCGGGCCGCAACACACCGGGTAAGTCCGAGCGCGTCCCGGTCCAGCTCACGAACGCAGCCGACGCGGGTTGCGGGACGTTCCCCCGCCGGCAGCGGTTCCACGCGCCAGATGCGGGCCAGCCCATCGTCCGAGCCCAAGCCCACGGCGCGTTCGCGGGCAGGTGCCGAGTTGCGCGACGCCGTCGACGGGCGCGAGCACGAGTTCATCGGCTTCGGCCTCATCGCCCTCGCCGTGCTGCTGGCGCTGGCAATCTTCGTCAACCTCGCCGGACCTGTCGGGCGCGGCGTCGAGACGCTCGTCGGCTGGTTCACAGGTGTCGGCCGGTTCGTCGTTCCTCTGGCCGTCGGTGCAATCGGCGTCTCCTTCGTTCGCAAGGGACAGTCCGCCAAACCGTTCCGCCTCGCCATCGGATGGGTCATGGTCGCTGCGGCAGCGCTCGGCACGCTTCACGTCGTGTTCGGCCCCGGCAAGATCTCCGCCGGATTCGACGACTTCGATGACTCGGGCGGGTGGATCGGCGCGCTGGTCTCCGAGCCGTTGCGGGCGCTGATGGCCACGGGCGGCGCCGTCGTCGTCCTGCTGGCATTGGGCATCGGCGGCGGGCTCCTCATCACGTCCACGTCGCTGAAGTCCTTCGCCCAGCAGACGTCGCAAGGAGTCAGCAAGGTCGCTCGGCCCCTCGGCCGCGCCGCCAAGCGCACGATGAGCGACCTGTCGACGCTCACCAGCGATCGTCACGACGGCGCTCCGGAGATGCAGCGGTCGATTCCCGGCGAGCCGCGACCGTTGCCGGCGCCATCGCTGTACGACCTCGCCGCCGAGGACGACGCGGAGTGGGTGCCTCCGCCGCCGAAGCGGAGCCGTTCGAGTCGCTCCGCCCCGGCCGAAGGCGCCCTTGCCGCCGGACCAGCCGGGTGGCAGCTCCCGCCGCCGTCGATCCTCGCCAGGTCGGGCAAGCAGGCGGTGAACAGCCGGGAGGTCGAAGCTCGCGGCGACGTGCTGCACGACTCGCTCGAGCAGCACGGCGTCGACACCACGCTCGTCGGCATGACCGTCGGGCCCACCGTCACCCGCTACGAGCTCGAGCTCGGACCGGGTGTGAAGGTCGCTCGCGTCACCAACCTGCAGAAGGACATCGCCTATGCGATGGCTGCTACCGACGTGCGCATTCTGGCGCCGATCCCCGGCCGCTCGGCGATCGGTGTCGAGGTGCCCAACCACACCCGTCACCTCGTCGCCCTCGGCGACCTCCTCGCGTCACCCGAGGCGGCGATCGCCCAGCACCCGCTCGAGGTCGCCCTGGGCAAGGACATCGCCGGCAAGTCGGTGTTCCTCGACCTCGCCACCACGCCCCACCTTCTCATCGCCGGTGCCACCGGCGCCGGCAAGTCGAGTGCTCTCAACTGCATCATCACGTCGCTGTTGATGCGCAGCACGCCCGACGACGTGCGGCTCATCCTGATCGACCCGAAGCAGGTCGAGATGGGTCAGTACAACCGCCTGCCTCACCTGCTCACGCAACCCGTCACCGACCCGAAGAAGGCGGCGAACGCCCTCGCCTGGGCGGTCAAGGAGATGGAGCGCCGGTACGACGTGCTGTCCGCCGTGGGTACCCGCGACATCAGTGGCTACAACAAGGCGTTCGACCGGGGTGAGCTCGTCGCACCACCCGGCTCAGGTGCCGAATACGAACGGTTGCCGTTCATCGTGGTCGTCGTCGACGAGCTCAACGACCTGATGATGGTCGCCGCTCGCGACGTCGAGGACTCGATCACCCGCATCGCCCAGAAGGCGCGCGCCGTGGGCATCCACCTCATCGTCGCCACGCAGCGACCAAGCGTGAACGTCATCACGGGGGTCATCAAGGCCAACATCCCGGCCCGCATGGCGTTTGCCGTCTCCAGCCTCACCGACTCGCGAGTCATCCTCGATCAACCCGGCGCCGAGAAGCTCGTCGGCAACGGCGACATGCTCATCCTTCCTGGCAACTCGTCGGTGCCCCAGCGGGTGCAGGGTGCTTGGGTCAGCGAGGACGAAGTGCGGGCGATCGTCACCCACTGGCGCGAGCAGGCACCGCAGGTCGCCTACACGGAGAAGGTGGACGAGTCCGGCAGCGACGCGGTTCCGTGCCGTTCAGCGGCGGCTCGGCCGTCGGCGACATCGACGACATCACCGCCACGAGCAGCTCCACGTTCGGCGGCGACGACGATGACGACGAAGACTCCGGCCTGATGCGACAGGCGATGGAGCTGGTCGTGCGCAGCCAGCTCGGCTCGACGTCGATGTTGCAGCGAAAGCTGAAAGTCGGATTCGCCCGGGCGGGACGCATCATGGACCTCCTCGAGCAACGCGGCGTCGTCGGTCCCAGCGAGGGCTCCAAGGCACGTGCCGTGCTGATGACCGTGGAGGAGTTCGAGCTCCTCCAACAGGCCGAGAACGACCGCTGACGGCAGTACCGCTCCACCGCGTCGGAGGCGGCGAGCTCGGTCAGGTGGAGACGAGCGACTTGCTCGCGAGTCGGAGCACCGAGAGATCAGCCGAGCACTTCGCCGACGAGATGGATCAGCACGCCGGCGAGGCCGCCGACGATCGTGCCGTTGATGCGGATGAACTGCAGGTCACGCCCCACCTGGAGCTCCATCCGCCGTGATGTCGTCTCCGGGTCCCACCGTTCGACGGTGGTGGCGATGAAGTCGCCGACGCCTCCGCGGCTGTGATCGACCACGTACAGGGTGCCTCGTTCGAGCCAGGCGTCGACGCGGTTGCGTAGCTCGGGCTCGTCATTGAGGCGGCGACCGAAGCGGCTGAGCGATGCTGCCAGTCGTTGCCGGAACTCCCCGTTCGGCTCGGCGGCGACGCGGGTGAGGCCGTCCTTCATCTCCTTCCACAACGACGCGATCCACGCCCGCACCTCGGGGTGCTCGAGCACCTCGTTCTTGTACGCCTCGGCCTTCGCCGCCAGCTCCGGGTCGGTGCGCATCCGGTCGACGAATGCGGCGAGACGGGCGTCGATCGTGCCCCGCACCTCGTGGTTCGGGTCGGCCACCACGTCGGCCATGAATCGCTGCACGGCCGTGTAGATCTTCTCGAAGATGCGGTCGTCGATCGACTCGGGCATCCACCATGGCGACTCCTCGTCGAGCCGATCGCGGAACGTGGACCGGTTGTCCTCGAGGAAGCCACCCAGCCCGACGAGCACGGCATCGAGCAGCCGCTGATGTTGCCCCTGCTCGACCGACACCTCCAAGATCCGTGCTGCGAGCGGAGCCGCGGGCGTGGACCGAATGCGATGCTCCACGATGCGTTCGACCGCTGCCTGGATCTCGTCGTCGTCGAGCACGTCGAGCAGGCCACCAGCCGCATCGGCGAGTGCGTCGGCGAACCTCGTGGCGTGTTCGGTGTTCGACAGCCATGTGGCGATCCGCGCGGAGACGTGCGCGTCGCGCAGTCGCTCGACGACGAGATCACGGTTCAGGAAGTTGCTTTCCACGAACTCACCGAGCCCGGCACCGATCTCCGCCTTGCGGTTCGGCACGATCGCCGTGTGTGGGATGGGGATGCCGAGCGGGTGGCGGAACAGCGCCGTCACGGCGAACCAGTCGGCAAGGGCACCGACCATCGCCGCCTCGCTGAACGCCTCGACGTAGCCGGCGGCTCCCTCGCCGTCGGTGAGCGTTCGCATGGCGAGGTAGAGCGCGGCCGCGGCCAGGAACAGGCCGGTCGCCACGAGCTTCATCTGTCGCAGCGCGTCCCGCGCGGGCGAGATCACTCATCGACGCCCGTGCGTCCACCGTCGGCTGGCTCATCGACAGGGACCATACCGTCGATGACCAGGGACGCTCGGTAGCCTCGGACTGGTGCCGCGCCGCTACTACCTCGAGACGCTCGGCTGCCCCAAGAACGAGGTCGACTCCGACAAGCTCGCCGGCGTGCTGGCCGCAGATGGCCTGGAGGCGACCGACGATCCGTCGGCTGCCGATCTGATCGTGGTCAACACGTGTGCCTTCATCGAGGAAGCGAGGCGAGAGAGCATCGACGTCATCCTCGCTCTCGGCGACCGTCGAACTGAGGGTGCCAGGATCGTGGTGACGGGCTGCATGGCCGACCGCTACGGCGACGAGCTCGCTGCCGAGCTGCCCGAGGTCGATCAGGTTGCCGGCTTCGGTGAGGCCGTGGCGGCGATTCGCGGCCGGCGTCTCATTCCCGTCGCGGCGGCGAACGATCCGGTGCCCGACATGGATCTGCTCAACCTCGTCCGGCCACCGGCGGCCGCTCCATGGGCGTACGTGAAGATCGCCGAGGGATGCGATCGCCAGTGCGGGTTCTGTGCCATCCCGAGCTTCCGCGGCAAGCAGCGCAGTCGCGACGTCGATTCCATCCTCGCCGAGGTCGAGCAGCTCGAGGCGAGGGAGATCGTGCTCGTCGCCCAGGATCTGGCGTCGTACGGCAAGGACCGCCCGCACGAGCTCGGCGCCGGTGCCATCGTGCCGCTGGTGAAGGACGTGATCGAGCGGGTCGACCGTGTCCGCCTGCTGTACCTCTATCCGAGCGATCTCAGCGACGATCTGATCGACGTGATCCTCACCAGTGGCGTGCCCTACTTCGACCTCTCCTTGCAGCACGTGAGCAAGCGGTTGCTGCGCAGGATGCGGCGTTGGGGCGACGGCGACCGCTTCCTCCGCCGCATCGACGACATCCGCGACCGTGACGCGGATGCGGCGTTCCGCAGCAACTTCATCGTCGGGTATCCGGGCGAAACCGAGGCGGACCACGATCAGCTGCTCGCCTTCGTCGAGCAGGCACAGCTCGACTGGTGCGGGTTCTTCTCCTACTCGCGAGAGGACGGAACGTACGCCGCCGAGCTCGACGGCGGCGTTCCCGAAGCTCTCGTCGCCGAGCGCCTCGTCGAGTTGAGGGCGATGCAGGACGACATCACTGCCGGCCGTCGCGACGCGCTGATCGGCGCGAGGCTGTCCGTTCTCGTCGACGAACCGGGCGTGGCGCGCGGAGTGCGCGAGGCGCCGGAGATCGACGGCGTCGTGAAGGTTGCCCCGACGCTGGATGTCGGCGAGTTCGCCACCGTCGAGATCGTCGATGCGCTAGGGCCCGATCTCGTTGCCGCCGGGAGCACCGGCTGATGCCGGTCAACCCGAATGCCCTGGCCACCTGGGCCAACGCCGTCACTGTCGGGCGGCTGCTGCTGTCACCGCTGATGTTCTGGGTCATCCCCAACCACGACCGCGGATCATGGGTGGCGTTCGGGCTCTGGTTCCTGCTCAGCCTGTCCGACGGAATCGACGGTGTGATCGCCCGTCGTCACGGCACGACTCGTTCCGGAGCGTTCCTCGACCCGCTCGCCGACAAGGTCCTCGTGCTGGGAGCGATGTTCACGCTTGTCAGCATCGACGTGTTCCCGCTCGCCCCGGTACTGATCATCACTGCCCGCGAGTTCGTCATCAGCATCTACCGCACGGTCGTCGGATCGCAGGGGATCAGCGTGCCCGCCAGCCGGCTGGCCAAGTACAAGACCCTCACCCAACAGCTCGCCGTGGGATTCGCGTTGATGCCGCCGACGGCGCTCGACGCCACGTGGTTGTGGACATCGCTGCTCTGGATCGCCATGGCGTTGGCGCTCATCAGCGGCACCCAGTACCTCCACCATGCCGCGTGCCAGGCGGGACGCGGAGCCGGCGCATGCGATGTGACGTGGTGGCCGTCGGCACGGAGCTGCTGCTCGGTCAGATCGTCGATTCGAACTCGGCGTGGATCGGTGAGCAGCTCGCGGCGAGTGGAATCGACACGCTCGTCCACGTGAAGGTGGGCGACAACCTCACTCGCGTGGCGACGATGCTTCGAGAGCGTCTCGAAGAGGCGGATGCGCTGATCGTGTGCGGGGGCCTCGGGCCCACCCACGACGATCTCACCCGCGAGGCGATCGCAGCGGTGATGGGCGTCGAGCTGCACAGCGACGACGAGGTCGCCGAGCGGATCATCGAGATGTTCGCCTCGCGAGGTCGGCGCATGCCGCCCAACAACCTCCGTCAGGCGCTCGTGCCCGACGGCGCCGAGGTCATCGCGCAGACCCGCGGCACGGCGCCCGGCCTGATCTGCCCGGTCGGGGCGAAGGTCGTTTATGCCGTGCCGGGCGTTCCCCACGAGATGGAGGACATGCTCCAGCGGGCCGTGCTGCCCGACCTGCGCCGGCGGGCGGGAACAGAGGCGGTGATCGTCAGCCGCACGATCGTCACGTGGGGCGACAGTGAGAGTGGTCTCAACGAGCGTCTCGACGACATCGTCGCCGAGCTCGACGAACCCGGCGGGCCGACGCTCGCCTTCCTCGCCAGCGGATGGAACGGGTTGAAGATCCGCCTCACGGTGCGGGCGTCCACAGCGGCGGACGCGACGGCGAGCCTCGCCGCTTGGGAGGAGCGCATCGTCGACCGCCTCGGCCCGATCGTGTTCGGCTACGACGGCGACTCGATGGAATCGGTCGTGCTCGACCTGCTGCGCACCCGCGGGCTGACCCTCGCCACGGCCGAATCGGTCACCGGAGGCCTGGTAGGGGGTCGACTCACGGCTGTTCCCGGTGCGAGCGACGTGTTCCGCGGCGCGGTCGTGTCGTACGCCTCTGACGTCAAGCACGAGTTGCTCGAGGTGCCCGACGGACCGGTCGTGTCGGAAGAGGCGGCGGCGGCCATGGCACGCTCGGTGCGGACGCTGCTCGGCGCCGACTTCGGACTGTCGCTCACCGGCGTGGCCGGGCCCAATCGACAGGATGGGCAGCCGCCGGGCACCCTGTGGGTCGGTGTCGCCGGCGAGTTCGGCGTGGAGACCCACCTGGTGCGACTGCCAGGCCAGCGCCAGCAGATGCGCGAGTTCTCCGTGATCACGGCCCTCGATCTCCTCCGCCGCCGCCTGCTCGCCGGGTCAAGCGGCTGAGCCGTCGGGCGAAGCCACCACCGGTACGGTCTCGCTGATTCGGCGGCGGGACGCCGCAACCCAACGGCTCGCAGTACGACGTCGGACCGGGACGAGCAGGACTTAGGCTTTGACGCTGCACAGCCTCCGTAGCTCAGCTGGATAGAGCAGTGGACTTCTAATCCACCGCGCGCAGGTTCGAATCCTGCCGGAGGCGCCCCGTCTAGCAGGTTTTTCGTCCGGGTATCCACAAGATCGACCCGGGTGAGCGTGGCGGCAGCATCCGATACGGGCAAGGGCTCGGCGCGTGTGTGTGGGCCGACTGCGCCCCGACCGCCCTACTGATCGCTGACTTACGAACGGGCCGCACGAGGGGCTCGTGCGGCCCCGGCTGGGTGTTTGGTCGGGGCTATTCGTCGTTTTCGCCTTGCTGGGCGGACTTTCTCCGCTCCAGCAACCAGTGGATCTCGTGGGTGTCTGGGTGCCGCCATTCGCGCATTCGGTATTCGAAGCCCGGTAGCAGGACGATCGGGATCGGATCAGGCGACGCCGGGGCGACGGCCCCCACGACGATTTTCGCGTCAGTGGGGATGAACGGCGACTGGGCAGGGATCGGTGCGGTCACGATTTCTACTGGGTCTCCATAGGGTCGCGCCATGCCGCCGAGGTTAGCACGAGGCTACGAGTAGTCGGTCTGAGAACACTCTTAGAAGATTTATAGAAGCTCATTGGAATACAGTTAGATCGTCGATGGTTCTTCCATACCCAGACCACAACGAAGGCCATAATGAAACACCCCATCCGCAAACTGCTCGTGGCTGCCACCGTGGCGGGCGCGAGCCTCCGCTGGCAGCTGATGAAGGACGAACTCTGATGGCGGCGATGGGCCGCAGCTTCCTCGCCACCGCAGTGATGGTGTCGGCGGGCGCGCTGGTGCTGCTGGTGATGGTGGCGGCGACGGAGATCGACCGTCGCCTCACCGACACGGAGCCACCGTTCTGATCAAGGGTCGCTTCGCCGGGGTTGGTACGCTCCAGCTCCGCTCGCTCGTAGGCGCCTCGGGGTTCGAGGCGACATCGGCCGGGTTGTGCGGCGACGGACTTCTAATCCAACCCGCGCAGGTTCGAATCCTGCCGGAGGCGCCGTAGCCTAGAGACCCTGGTGCTGTCGAAAGAGGAAGCCTGCGTGAAGTTCAAGAAGGGTGAGACCGTCATCTACCCCCAGCACGGTGCGTGCATCGTGAAGGGGATCAAGAAGATGGAGGCGTTCGGCGAGAAGCGCGACTACCTCATTCTGGAGACGGTGATCAACGAAATGATCCTCAACGTCCCCGTCGACAACGCCGAAGAGGTGGGCGTTCGTCCACCCGTTTCCCCCGACGAGCTCGAAGACCTGGTAGCGGTGCTGGCCAAGCCCGATCCGCGCGTCCCGTCGAACTGGAGCCGGCGATTCAAGAACCACCAGGAGAAGCTGAAGAGCGGCGACGTCTACCAGGTGGCCGAGGTCGTGCGGAACCTTGCCGCACGTAACCGTGACGCGTCGCTCTCGGCGGCCGAGCGGACGATGTACGAGCGGGCCCGGGTGAACCTCATCAGCGAGATCGCCCCGGCGCTGAAGGTGTCGTCGGAGGCAGCTGAGCAGTATCTCGACGAGGCTCTCGCCCAGGGAGTGCTCAAGCCGGAGCCGGTCAAGAAGAAGTGACGGAGAGCCGACGGCGCAGGTCTCTGACGGTATTGTGACGACGGTGAGCACGGAACAAGAGCGAGTTCAGATCGTCCGCGGGGACGATGGATCGATTTCGGTGCACGGTGAGCTCGACGCGTACACCGCACCTGAGCTCGATACCGCGATCAGCGAGACGGACAGCTCGCCCACACCGGTCGTCCTCGACCTCGGCGGCGTCACGTTCATCGACTCCTCGGCGCTGCAGGTCCTCGTCGCTCACTTTCAGCGGCTGTCCGAATCGGATCGCCGCCTGGAGCTGCGTAGTCCGTCAGCCGCAGTGACGCGGCTGCTCGACGTCACCGGGCTCACCGAGCACTTCGGCGTCGGGCTCTGACTGTCGCTGCCGCGCCGCCTCAGTCGTCTCGCCGTCCGCCCTCGTCGGTGAGCCCACCAACCGCCACGGCATAGCCGATCCGCGGGTCCCGCTGGATCCTGCGGACGTCGAGGAGCAGGGCGCGGCGATCTGCGTCGGTGCGATCGGGGATGCGCGACGAGACTGTCCGTGGCGCGAGTCGCATCGTGCGTACGACGCTGATCTCGACCGACAGCAGCAGCACGTGGAAGATCAGCTGGAACCAGGCGAGCAAGGTGATGATCCCGGCGAACGCCCCGTACGTGTCGCTCGATCCGCTGATGATGTCGACGAGCCAGACACCGAGCTGCTGTAGCACGAGGATTGCAATCGCCCCCGGAACCGCAGCCAGCCACAGTTCGCGCAGGCCGAGCGGCCGGGCGACGAGGAGCTTGAGGGACAAGGCGAGCACGACGATGCTCGTGGCGGCGCTGGCGACGAGCCCGACGAGCGGCGCCAACGCGCCGAGTTCGACGATGGCGGGCAGGCCGACGAGGAACGTCGATGCGGCCAACCCCAGTCCGAAAACGGCGAGCACGACGATGCCCTTGAGACGGGCGAGCAGGTTCATCGGACGCTCGGTCGGGGGCACGTCCCACAATTCGTTGAAGGCGAAGGTGAGGGCGTCGATCATCCTCGAGCCCGCCCAGATGGCGGCGCCGATGCCGATGACGACGATCGGAATGCTGCCCGTGATCGGCTCGTCGGTCGCCGAAGCAATCTGTGTGCCCAGCACGGGCACGTTGGCGAGGGCCGAGTCGACGAGGTCGTCCTGCAGATCCGGACGATCCTCCAGCACTATTCCGATGATCGACACGAAACCGATCATCAGCGGAAACACACTGAAGAAGGCGAAGTAGGAAATGTTGGCGGCGAGGCGGGGACCGTTGTGCTCTTTGAACCGGGTGAGCACCGCCAGCGGGTAGCCGATGACGAGATGCTTTCGCTGGAAGCGATCGAAGCGTTCGATGAAGGCCTGCATGGTGGCCTATCCGCGGTGGTGCGTGACGACGAGGAGGGCGGTGTCATCGGTCAGCTCTCCCGACCGAGTGGCGTCGCCTCGCCCCAGTGTCAGCAAGGCATCGGCGATCCCTGCCGCCGAGTCGTGCCACGCCGCGGCGGTGACCAGATCGTCATCCGTGACGCGCGGAGTGGGCGCGTCGGTGAGACCGTCGGTGTAGAAGGCGATTGCCATGTCAGGGTTTAGCCTCACGGAGTTCTCCGGAAACTCGTCGAGGTCGACCATGCCGAGGACTCTCCCATGCTCGCCGTGCAGGGTGGACGGGCCATCGCGCACGATGACGAGCGGCGGGGGATGGCCACCGAGTGCGTAGGAGACCTCGAGGTCTCCGTCGTCTCGCCGGGCGACGCAACCGAAAGCCGCCGTGCACGAGCGTTCACTCGCCGCTGCCTTGAGCGCCCGGTGCAGCCAGAGCATCGCCGTCGATGCGTCGCATTTCTCCAGAGCTGCGGCGCGCAGCGTGTGCCGCGCCGTAGCAGTGACCGAGGCAGCGCCGACGCCGTGACCCTGCACATCGCCGATGAAGAAGTCGAGCGTGTGGTCGTCGACGATCACCGTGTCGTAGAAGTCCCCGCCGACGGTCAAGGTGCTGCCCGCGGCGCGGTAACGAACCGCGATGTCGACCCCGTCGATGGTGGGAACGGATTCCGGCACGAGCGTGTGTTGCAGCGTCTCGAGGATGCCCTTCAGCTCGCTCCGCGTGGTGTAACGATCGGAGATGTCGACCGTGATCGTCACCGCCCCCCGTCTCCCGCCGATCGTCACCGCGTGGGCCTCCATCTGCACCCACACCCTCGGTCTCTCTGCCCCGGGGTCGTGGATGCCCAACGTGGCATCGGCTCGCGGCATCGTCGAGCGGAGGACGACGAATGGCGGGAGCTCGCTTCCGCTGATCGGTGTGCCGTCGGAGTAGCTGAAGTGTTCGGCTACGCGGAGCCCGTCACCGAGGAGCTCGTCGACGGTGGTGCCGAGCAGCGCTGCTGCGGCAGCGTTGGCGTGAACGACCATCCCGTCGGCGTCGTGGACCAGCACACCGTGACGCATCAATGTGGCGAACTCGACGATCGCGCTCGCGACAGCAGGCTCGACCGGATGGGGCTGCACGGCTCAGTTCGTACCACGAATTGGTCGCCCCCGACACACGGACTCGGCCGGCACACCCACGTTTGGCCGTCCTGGACGGTGGGAAGGCTGACGAGCACGCACACAGGCCCTGCCCCCCGAACGGGCCGTGAGAAAGGCAAGAAATATCATGATGTTCCTGCTGTGGATCCTTGCTGTGATCCTCGTGATCGCGGGCATCGTCTCGCTCGTTCGCGGACAGTACCTCTGGGGCGCAGTCCTCATCATCGTCGGTCTCCTCGTCGGCCCGGGCGGCGTCTCGGTGTTCGACGACGACAACGATGCTTCCGTCTCCAACGTCGTGGCTGCTGCCGAGCAGCTGGCCGCCTGATACCGGAAGGCGGGACCAGTGATGTCATCATGAACGCAGTGACTGATTCGGTTCTCTCCGCGACCGCCGTCGAACTCACCATCCCCGCCGACGCCCGTTACCTGGCGGCAGTGCGGATGGTTTCGGCGGCCGTCGCCGCGGAAGCGGGGTTCACGGTGGATGACATCGACGAGCTGCGGATCGCAGTGAACGAGATCGTCACCGTGTATCTCGAGGCGATGGCGGATGGCGACCGTATGCGTCTGAGCTTCGAACCAGATGACAGCGACCACGCTTCGCTGCGCGTGAGCGGCGGACCGGTCGATCCGGAGCACGAACCCGGAGACGTCGACGTGGACGATCTCGCTCGGCGCATCCTCAGTGCGCTGACCGACTCGTTCACGATCGGAGCTCCAGGATTCGAGCTCCGGAAGAGTGCGTCGTGACTTCGTGAGCGTGCTCGGCGACGAAACCGAATTGTGGAAGCGCTACACCGAGAGTCGTCGCCGCGCCGACCGCAACGTGCTGATCGAGCGACACATGGGTCTTGCCCATCACATCGCCCGTCGCTACTCACGCCGCGGTGTCGACGACGACGTCGCTCAGGTGGCCTTCCTCGCCCTGGTCAAGGCAGTCGAGCGGTTCGACATCGAGCGTGGGGTGCAGTTCTCGTCGTTCGCAGGACGGACGATCGAGGGCGAGATCAAGCGTCACTTCCGAGACTCCTCGTGGTCGGTGCGCGTGCCGCGGCGGCTCAAGGATGATTATCTGCAGATCGAGACTGCCCGTGAGACCCTGAATCAGCAGCTCGGACGGTCACCGGCGCCCAGCGAGCTGGCGCGGTACCTCGAGCTCGACACCGAGACCGTGCTCGAGGCAATTGCAGCTGGCTCCGCCCATACGGCGACGAGCATCGACGCCCCTGCCGATCCCGACGGTCCGAGCCGAGAGCTCGGTGACGTCGACGAGGGATTCGCCCGCATCGCTGACAGCGACCTCGTCGAGCGTTTGCTGGAGCAACTCCCGGAACGCGAACAGGAGATCGTGCGTCTGCGCTTCTACGACCAGCTCTCGCAGGCGCAGATTGCCGAGCATGTCGGCATCTCGCAGATGCACGTCTCCCGTTTGTTGCGGCGCAGCCTCGAACAGATGCGCGCCGATCTCTGATCAGGCCGACTCAGGGCGCCGGGATCAGGCGGCGCGCGAGAGCGGGCCGGTTGGCGGTTGCGGGGACTCGGCGCCGAAGCTCTGCAGCTTGCGACGAAGGTCGGCGCGACGGCGGATGCCACTGTCGGGGTCGAACATGTACGCCAGCGCGGCGCCGAAGGCAATCAGGATCAGCATCTTCCTCATGAAGGGAGTGCTACCCGCTCCGCGCCCACCACAACCATCGGCGCCGAGATCATTCGGCAGGGAAGTCGATGAGCACGGGTACCGAGGTGACGACCGTGTTCGGACGGTAGAGCAGGCGCGCCTTCAGCGCGAACGCGGACTGGTTGTGCAACCACTGCGAGCTCCACTTGGTCACGAACTCGGGGATCACGACCGTGATCACGTCGTCGGGACTCTCCGCGTCGAGCTCGTCGAGGTACTCCAGCACCGGTCGCGTGAGCTCGCGGTACGGCGAGGCGATCGTGTGCAGCGGGATCGGCATGTCACGCGCTGTCCACTCGGCCGCGAGCCGATCCTGTTCCTCGTTGTCTGTCACGACGGACACGGCGATCAGGCGCTCGGGGGCGAGGGATTTGGCGTACTGGACCGCTTCCAGCACGCCACGGTTGACCGACCCGACGAGTACCACGACGAGATGTGTGCGTCGCTTGGCCTTGTACCCCTCCTCGGTTCGCACCACTTCGTGCACCTTGCGGTAGTGCCGCGACACGGCGCGGAAGGCGACTACCAGGCTGGGGATGATGACGGCCGGAATCCAGGCGCCCTCGGTGAACTTGGACACGACGACGACCGTCGCGACAGTCGCCGTCGCCACACAGCCGAAGGCGTTGATCGCGAGCGACGCCTGCCAGTGGGGTTCGCGCTCTCGCCGGTGGTGCACCACCATGCCCGCCTGACTCAGTGTGAAGCCGGTGAACACACCAAACGCGTAGAGCGGGATCAGAGAGGAAATGCTGCCCTTGAAGATGACGATGAGGACGCTCGCGGCGAGGGCGAGGAAGATGATGCCGTTGGAGAACACGAGCTTGTCGCCACGATTGGCGAGTTGGCGCGGCAAGTAGCCGTCGTGGGCGATGATCGATGACAGCCCGGGGAAGCCCTGGTATGCGGTGTTGGCGGCGAGGATCAAGATGGCGAACGTGACGAGCTGGGTGATCCAGAACAGCACGCTCTTGCCGTCATAGATGTGCTCGGCCATGAGCGCGATCACCGTCGGGTCGTTTTCGCTGCGATACGGTTTGAGCTCCGACGCCAACACCGACACACCGAGGAAGCACACGCCGAGGATGCCGGCCATCAGCGCCAGCGTCATCGATGCGTTGCGCGCCTCGGGCTTGCGGAAGGCGGGTACGCCGTTGGAGACGGCTTCGACACCGGAGAGGGCGACAGCGCCAGAGGAGAAGGCGCGGAGAAGCATCATGATGCTCAGTGCTTTCGTGCCGGTGGCGAGCTCTTGTGCTTCGTCCGACAGGGACTCGAGTGGGATCGGACCCAGGTCGCGGACGTACACGCGGTAGAACCCGACCCCGATCAGCAGCATCAACATCACGATGTAGAGGTAGGTCGGTGGGGCAAACAGAGCGCCCGACTCGCGCAGCCCGCGCAGGTTGGCGAGGGTCATGACCGTGATCATCAGCAGGCACAAGGGAACGCGCCACTGACTATCGAAGTCGAACGCCGACTGGATGGCGAGGACGCCTCCGGCGACGGACACGGCGACGGTGAGGATGTAGTCGGTGAGCAGGGAAGCGCCCGCGACCAATGACGGCATCTCACCGAGGTTCTCCCGGGACACGACGTAGGCGCCCCCACCGGATGGGTAGGCGTGGATCGTCTGGCGGTACGACAGCACGACGATCACGAGGAGGAACGCCACGACGATCGCCAGGGGCGGAAGCTTCCCCCAGGCCGCGACGCCGATCCCGGCCTGACTGAGAAGGACGATCAAGATCTCGTCGGTCGCGTATGCGGTGGACGAGATCGCGTCCGAGGCGAAGATCGGGAGGGCGATCCGCTTCCTGAGCCGTTGGTGCTGCTCCTCGGACGTGGCGATCGGCTTGCCGATCAGCAGCCTCTTCAGGAGCCCGAACATACGGAGGGGAAGACTACGTGCCAACGCGCCTCGGCTCCGGTTTTCGCACGTACCGGATCGCTCCGCCGGCGTGTTGCGAACGCTCGGCGAACCGACGTCCGACCAGGTGCGATGTCCTACACTCCGGCCAGTGCATGTCATCGTGGTTGGTTGCGGTCGTGTCGGGTCATCACTCGCCCGGGCTCTGATCGACGACGGGCACACCGTCGCCGTGATGGACAGGCGGCGCACGGCGTTCAATCGCCTCGGGGAGGACTTCGCCGGTACCACCGTCGAGGGCATCGGTTTCGACCGTGACCGGCTCATCGAGGCGGGCATCGAGAAGGCGTCTGCCCTGGCCGCCGTCACCAACGGCGACAACTCCAACATCCTCATCGCCCGCGTTGCCCGAGAGAACTTCGGGATCCAACATGTCGTGGCGCGCATCTACGATCCCCGCCGCGCAGTGATCTACCAGCGTCTCGGCATCCCGACGGTCGCCACGGTCGCCTGGACGAGAGAGCAGGTCCTGCGCCGGCTGTTCCCCGACGCACGCCCCGTCGAGTGGACCGACGCCACCGCCAAGCTGAGCCTCGCCGAGCGCACACTGTCCGACGCCTGGGCGGGGCACCTGCTCTCCGACGTCGAGGAGTCGATCGGCGCCCGCGTCGTCGGCATCAACCGGATGGGTGCCGCCGCCGTGCCCACGGCGCGCACCGTCGCTCAAGCCGGCGACGTCCTGTACGTGGCGGTCGAGACCGATCGCCTCGACGCTCTCGACACGGCTCTCAAGGGTCCGATCGGAAAGGGGCACTGACGTGCGTGTGGTCATCGCCGGAGCGGGCAGTGTCGGCCGTTTCATCGCCGAGCAACTCCGTGGTGCCGGCCACGAGGTGACGCTCGTCGACAACGACACAGCGGTCGTCGGGCAAGGGCTCCGGTCTGGAGAGCCGGTCGGCGTGACGTGGCACGAAGGCGATGCCTGCGAGCTCTCCACGCTGAGCGCAGTCGGCGCCGACAAAGCCGATGTCGTCGCCGCCGTGACCGGCGACGACGAGGACAACCTGGTCGTGTCGTTGCTCGCCAAGCAGGAGTTCGGCGTGCCGCGGGTCGTCGCCCGCGTGAACAATCCGAAGAACGAGTGGATGTTCAACGATCT
The DNA here is from genome assembly GCA_963830025.1 of uncultured Acidimicrobiia bacterium. Lineage (GTDB taxonomy): Bacteria > Actinomycetota > Acidimicrobiia > Acidimicrobiales > Ilumatobacteraceae > CAWHLC01. The sequence continues at coordinate 152,672 of CAWHLC010000009.1, read as the reverse complement.
GTGGGGAGTGGATGTTGCCGTGTCCACCCCGCACCTGCTCACGGCCCTGGTCGAGGAGGCGGTGAGCGTCGGTTCGTTCGTGCGCCTGCTCTCCTTGGAGGGCGGTCGCGCCCGGCTCGCCGAGGTGACGCTCGCCGAGGGATCACCGGCCGACGGCAAGGAGATCGTCGACCTGGGGGTACCTCGCGATGCCACCGTCGTGGCCGTGTTGCGCGCGGAGTCGCTCATCGTCCCCCGCGGCGACACCGTGCTGCGCATCGGTGACGAGGTGCTCGTGCTCGTCACCGACGACTCCGAGCAAGAGGTCCGCGACCTCCTCCTGGCGCCTTAGCCCCGCTCGGCCGGGCGACTACGTGCGGCTCGTCAGGGAACGAGGGTGTAGACGGGGTTGAAGATCACCGGCTGCCCGCGCCGCTCGACGGCGACGCCTTCGAGCACGATCGCCCGACCGTGGACGATGCCGGGAATCGAACGGCGGCCGGCGAAGACCGCCGTCACCTTGCCGTCTCCGTCGCCGATCATCACTTCCACGTTGGGCACGCCGTTACGGGGAGCGATGACGACTCGTTGCACCTCTCCACCGACGCGGATCGGCCGGCGCAGCGGCACGTCGCCGAGCGGCGTGACGTCGAGGCCGCGGCATCGGTCTTGCAGCCGTGTCCGGTCGAGCTCGTTGACCGAAGCGCCGAGCCGCTTCTGCATTGCGGATCGGATTGACATCACCGTTCAGGGTACAGCGCTGCTCAGACCTTGCCGATGGCGGTGGCCCACCGCCCGATCGGTTCGTATCTCGCGCCGGCCGACGAGAGCTCACTTCGTACGAGCAGTACCTCGTCGACGCCGAACTGATCGTCGACCACTTCGTCCCGGGGCAGATCAGCAGCACCGCGGCGAAGTCGGGCGAGCGTGATGTGACCGGTGAACGGACGGGGGTCCGGCGGCTTGCCGACGTCGGCCGTGGCCGCCGTCACGGCGCCTGCGAGGGCTTCGAGTCCGGTGACGGGCAGCACGAGGCTCCTCCCGCCGAGGCGGCGAACGCGCGGCCCGACCTCGGCGACAGCGCGCGGGAGCCGCGTACCGTCGAGCGCGACTCGAGCGTCATCGGGCTCAGCGTCTCCGAAGAATCGCAACGTGACGTGGAGGTTGGCTGCCGGTATCCAGCGCACGCCCCGCGCCTCCGGTCGAGGCATCCTCGCCAGGCGTGAGACCACGTCATCCGGGGGCCAGACGGCGACGAAGAGACGGGCCATTACGTGATCCTCGCACGTCGCGCGCCGTCCACGATCGGGTGTGGGTCAGGCGAGGTCGGCGAGACGACGATCGAGGAACTCCCGCTCGGGATTGTTCGTGACGAGCTCCCGGGCTCGCGCGGTACGCGGCGGTCGCAGCAGGGACGTCGCCCACGCGTGCGAGCAGATCGGCCCGGGCGGAATGGAAGAGGTAGTAGTCGTCGAGCTCCAGGCTGTCGAGCACGACGAGGGCGGCCGCCGGACCGTCGACCTCGCCAACGGCGACGGCCCGGTTCAACGCGACGACTGGCGTGGGGAGCACTGCGATGAGCTGGTCGTAGAGCTGCAGGATTTGGTGCCAGTCGGTGTCGGCCGCCGTCGGCGCGTCGCTGTGGACGGCATTGATCGCTGCCTGGATCTGGTAGGGACCGGGCCGGTCACGGCGCAGGCAGCGTCGCACGAGCGCCTGGCCCTCGGCGATCAACGATCGGTCCCACGCGGTGCGGTCCTGCTCGGGAAGGAGCACCACCGAACCGTCCGCTGCAGTGCGCGCAGGGCGACGCGACTCGGTGAGCAGCAGGAGGGCGAGCAATCCCATCGCCTCGGGCTCGTCGGGCATCAGGTCGACCAGCAGTCGGGCGAGCCGGATCGCTTCCGCGCAGAGGTCAGCGCGCACGAGGTCGTCGCCCGACGAGGCCGAGTAGCCCTCGTTGAACACCAGATAGATCACGGACAGGACGGGCTGCACCCGGTCGGGCAGCTCTGCGTCAGCGGGCACCCGGTAGGGGATCTTGGCATCGCGGATCTTGCGCTTGGCGCGAACGATGCGTTGCGCCATCGTCGCCTCCGGCACGAGGAAGGCGCGGGCGATCTCTGCTGTCTCCAGGCCGCCGAGCAGTCGGAGCGTGAGGGCGATCTGGACGCTGCGGGCGAGGGCCGGGTGACAGCAGGTGAAGATCAGCCGCAGTCGGTCGTCCTTCACGGGACCCACTGGCGGTTGCGGCGGCTGGTCGCGCTCGTGGACGAGCGCAGCTTGGGCATATCGATCATGGCGGGTTGCCTCCCGGCGCAGCCGGTCGATCGCGTGGTTCCGTGCGGTGACAGTGATCCAAGCGCCCGGGTTGGGCGGCAGGTCCGTCTCCGGCCATCGTTGGGTGGCCTGCACGAACGCCTCCTGGACCGCCTCCTCGGCGATGTCGATGTCGCCGAAGAGGCGAACCAGCGTGGCGACCGAGCGGCCGTACTCCTCGCGGAAGATGCGTGTCAGCTCGGCACGTTCGACGGCAGGCACCGTGATGCTCAGTCCTCGGCGACGTCGTCCTGGAAGGGTCGCACCTCGACGGGGGCGCCGCAGGCAGCAGAGCCTTTGGCGGCCCAAGCGAGGGCGGCGTCGAGGTCGGCGGCGGTGATGATCCAGAAGCCGCCGAGTTGTTCCTTGGTCTCGGCGAACGGCCCGTCGGTGGTGATCGTCTCGCCGTTCTCGACCTTCACGACCGTTGCCGTGTCGGCGGGATGCAGCCCGCCGCCGAACACCCAGGCGTTGGCTGTTTGGAGCTCGGCATTGAACACGTCGACTGCGGCGTAGGCCTTCTCGATCTCCTCGGGGGGCATCTCCGGCTCGCCCTCGACCATGTGCACCGACATCAGGTACTGCGGCATTTCACTCTCCTCGTCGCGGGGGTGACACCGTGCCACCCCTTCATCCTCACTACGAACGAGCGGACACAGGATCGACAGGCGTCAGGGATATTTCGGCAACTGGCGCGATCCGGCGACGAACCTAGTGGGCGACTCGGCGGTGGTGGCAATGGCTCGCGACGTGGTGAGCTGTTCGAGTCAACAAATCGCACAAATTTTGTTGAGATAGTTGAAAATGATTCTTGGATCGTGTTAAACACGATCCGGGCGGTCGAGATTGCTGCCCGCAACACTCCGTCCCCCCTCACACTTCGGAGCGCCGATGCCACTCGCACTGCACTGGTTCCTGCCCACCACGGTCGACAGCCGAACGGTCATCCCGTTCGGCGACGACGGACACGGTCGAGCGCCGACGATCGACTATCTCGCCCAAGTCGCCCGTGCCGCGGACCAGCTCGGCTACACCGGCGTGCTCACGCCGACTGGCACGTGGTGCGAGGACGCCTGGCTCGTCACCGCCGCCCTCCTGCGGGAGACGAAGCGGCTCAAGTTCCTCGTGGCCTTCCGGCCCGGTGCTCTGACGCCGACGCTCGCCGCGCAGAAGGCGGCGACGTATCAGCGCATCTCCGATGGCCGGCTGCTGCTCAACATCGTCACGGGCGGTGAGCCGAGCGAGCAGCGGCGGTTCGGTGACTGGCTCGACCACGACGAGCGCTACGACCGCACCGACGAGTTCCTCTCCGTGCTGCGTGGTTCGTGGGCTGACGAGCCGTTCGACTTCGAGGGCCGCCACTACCACGTGGAAGGTGCGACGACGAGCAAGCCGGTCACACCGCCGGAGCTCTACTTCGGCGGTGCCTCACCGGCCGCGGAGCAGGTCGCCGCCAAGCATGTCGACGTCTACCTCGCCTGGGGCGAGCCGCCGAGCATGGTGGCGCCCCGCCTGGCCCGGATGCGCGAACTGGCGGCCGAGCACGGGCGCACGCTCCGGTTCGGCATCCGCCTCCACGTGATCACCCGCGACCGGGCGCAAGGACGCATGGGCGGAGACGGAGCACTTCCTCGACCGGCTCGACCCGAAGGTCGTCGAGGCATCGCAGGCGGCGTTCGCGAGGAGCGAGTCCGTCGGTCAGCAGCGGATGGTCTCGCTGCACGGCGGCACGCGCGAGTCGCTCGTCGTGGCGCCGAACCTGTGGGCCGGCTATGGCCTCGTCCGTGGAGGCGCCGGCACGACGCTGGTCGGCAGCCACGAGGAGGTCGCCGACCGCATCGAGGAGTACCACGATCTGGGGTTCGACGAGTTCATCCTCTCCGGCCATCCTCACCTCGAGGAGGCCTACTGGTTCGCCGAGGGCGTCAAGCCGATACTCCGCCGCCGGGGTCTGCTCGGCGAACCCCCGGTGGATCAGGTCGCAGTGCACGAGCGCGCCGCTCTACCTCTCCGCGGTGGCGGCGCGCTGATGGCTCGTCTCGCCCAAGTCGATGCCACGGCGCGTCCATTCGTTCCCCGCTGGATCGCGCCGCCTGCTCGGCCCGGCATGGGTGCTCGGGCTGTGGATCGTGCTCGTCGAGACACGGGGCGATCAGCGAGAAGTCGATGGCGCCGCCCAGCGAGGTGTGGTCCGCGTTCGTCGACCTGGTCAGCTCGCGGCGAGCTGCAGCACCACCTCTGGGTGTCGTTGCAGCGGGTCGTCATCGGGCTCGTCGATCGGTATCACCGCGGGCGTCCTGCTCGCCGTCATCGCCGGGTTGTTCCGCCTCGGCGAGGACCTCATCGACGGGCCGATGCAGATCCTCCGCTCGCTGCCGGTGCTCGCCTTGTTGCCGTTCTCGATCGTGTGGTTCGGCATCGGCGAGCAGCCGAAGATCGCCCTGATCGCGCTCGGCGTGACGTTCCCCATTTACATCAACACGTTCGCTGCGCATCCGCAACGTCGACGGCCGGCTGGTCGAATCGGCAGCCACGTTCGGGCTCAGTCGATGGGGGCTGACCCGGCACGTCATTCTGCCCGGCGCCTTGCCGGGCTTCTTCATCGGTTTGCGTTTCGCCTTCGCTGTGAGCTGGCTGGTGCTCGTCGTCGGCGAGCAGATCAACGCCACGAGCGGCATCGGCTACCTCGTGATGAACGCCCGTGAGTTCCAACGTACGGACATCATCGTCGTCGGGCCTGCTCGTCTACGGCATCCTCGGCTTCACGTCGGACGCGCTCGTCCGCCTCCTCGAAAGGAGCGCCCTGCAGTGGCGACCCAGCTTCAGCGGCACTCTGACCGACGACCGCCTCGAGCCGAGCTCGACGGCCACCTGGCGCCAGACGTCGACCACCTGCCGTCGTGGCCGGCGACGTGACCAAGCAGTTCGGCGACCGCGCCGTGCTCGACGGTGTCGACCTGGTGCTCGCAGCCCGGGCGAGTTCGTCGCCATCCTCGGCCGCAGCGGCACCGGCAAGAGCACGCTGCTGCGCATCCTCGGCGGCCTCGACCCGGAGTTCGGCGGCACGGTCGATGTGCCGGACCAGCGGGCATTCGTGTTCCAGGAGCCACGCCTGCTGCCGTGGAAGCGAGTCGGTGACAACGTGCGTCTCGGGCTCACAGGGAACGCAGGGCCGCGTCTCGCCCGCAGCGGCACTCGAACGAGGTCGGCCTCGACGACCACGTCCGGGCGTGGCCGAAGACGCTGTCGGGCGGTGAAGCCCAGCGCGTCGCCCTCGCCCGCGCGCTGGTCCGCGAGCCCGACCTGCTGCTGCTCGACGAGCCGTTCGGTGCTCTCGACGCTGCTCGACCCGGATCAAGATGCACGCGCCTGCTGCAAGAGCTGTGCCGCCGTCACCGGCCCGCCGTGCTGCTCGTGACCCACGACGTCGACGAGGCGATCCTGCTCGCCGACCGGATCGTCGTGCTCGACGGCGGTCGGATCGTCGCTCGACGTCGCAGTCGACCTGGACAGTCCCCGCATCCGTTCCGACCTCGCCTTCGGCGCACTCCGTTCGCGCCTGCTCGTCGCCCTTGGCATCGATGAAGCCGCCGAGGGCGCCCATCCCTGACCGGATCACCACCTCAGCCCCACCCCCAGCTACCACGAGGATTTCCCATGATCACCCGACGCTTCCCCGATTCGCTGTCGCGCTCGCTGCGCTGCCGTTGCTCGCCCTCGCCGCGTGCGGCGACGACGATGCCGACGCGGACAACGCCGACGCAGCGCCCGTCCACGCCCGCCGGCTCGACCGAAGGTACGGCATCGACCGATGTCGATCTGTCCGGCGTCACCCTGCGCGTCGGCGACCAAGTGAGCATCACCCAGACCGGGCTGGAGGCCGCAGGGATCGACGACACCCCGTACAAGATCGAGTGGGCATCGTTTCCCTCCGGCCCGCCGTTGCTCGAAGCACTGAACGCTGACGCCATCGACATCGGCGGCGTCGGCGACGCACCGCCGATCTTCGCCGCGGCCGGCGGCGCCGACATCAAGGTCGTTCTCGCCACGGCGACGCCACAGGTGAACCAGGGGATCCTCGTGCAGGGCGACAGCGGGATCACCGACGTTGCCGGCCTCAAGGGCAAGAAGGTCGCGGTGGCGAAGGGATCGTCGGCGAACTGGATCCTGCTCAAGGCGCTCGCCGACAACGACCTCGACCTCAGCGACATCGACGTCGCCTATCTCCAGCCCACCGACGCGCAGCAGGCGTTCACGAACGGTGACGTCGACGCCTGGGCGATCTGGGATCCGTTCTCCTCGGTTGCCCAGTCGCAAGGCGGCAAGCTGATCCTCACCGGTCAGGACCTCGGCATCCCTGGGCTCGGCTTCCAGGTGGCGAGCGACAAGGCGCTCGCCGATCCGGAGAAGGAAGCGGCGATCCGCGATCTGCTGTCCCGGTACCGGCAGGCGCAGGAGTGGCAGCGAGAGAACAAGGACGCATGGGCGGAGAAGTACTCCGAGCTCACCAAGCTCCCCCTCGACCTCGCCAAGAACCTGCTCTCCATCGACACTGAGCCGAGGCTTCTCGACGACAGCGTGATCAAGGCGCAGCAGGACGAGGCAGACGCCTTCTACGAGGCGGGCCTGATCCCCACCGAGGTCGACTTCGCTACCGTGGTCGACGATCGCTTCAACGACATCGCCGCCCAATGACGCTTCTCGCTATCAACGCCAGCCACTCGACTGGTTCGACCACGCACAACGTGGCTGCGTTGGCGGTCGAGCTGTACGGATCGGGGCGGCTCGTCGACCTCGCCGCGCTCGATCCGGCGGCGCTGCTCGGCGTCGGTCGGGACGACGAGGTGACGCGGCTGCTCGACGAGATCCCCAAGGCATCGGCACTTGTACTCGTCACTCCCGTTTACCGAGCGACGTACAGCGGGCTCCTCAAGGTTCTCTTCGACCAGCTCCCGCAGAGCGCCCTCGTCGACGTGCCCTGCGTACTGGCGGCGACCGCCGCATCGCCGGCGCACTACCTCGCCCTCGACACCGGGTTTCGGGCGCTGGTCGCCAGCCTCGAAGGATGGACTGTTCCCACGGTCGTCTACGCGACCCCTGATGATTTCGACGAGGAGAAGCGTCCCGGCGAACGCATCCGCCTGCGGTTGCGGGTGGCACTCGACGAAGCTGCACGCGTGCGCTCCTGATGTGCGCCGATCGGCGTCGTTGATCGCACCGAACGGCGCCATCGGCGATCATTGGACGATGTCCTCGGCGACGTTCGACGCGACCATCGATGCACTCGAAGAAACCGTCCGCCGGTGTGCCGCCGCCGACGACCGGGGTGGCTACTTCGCCGCCATGTACTTGGCCGTGACACGTACCGTGCGGGAGCGAGCCGAGTCCGGAGCATTCGAGGATGGCGATCGGATGGAGCGGTTCGTCGCCGCCTTTGCCGGACGCTATCTCGAGGCAGAACGCGCGTGGCGTGCCGGTAACCGCCCCAGCGAAGCGTGGCGAGTCGCCTTCGAGGCGTCGCAGAACTGGCGGCCGATCATCCTGCAGCACCTGCTGCTGGGCATGAACGCGCACATCAACCTCGACCTCGGAGTCACCGCGGCGGCGTTCGCCGAGGGTGCGGTGCTCGACTCCGTCCGCATCGACTTCGACGCAATCAACGATGTCCTCGCCGAGCTCGTCGACGGGTGTCAGGGTGCTCTCGGCGAGGTGTCGCCGTGGATGTCCCTCGTCGACCGGATCGGCGGCTCCGGGGACGAGGAGGTGATCCGCTTCAGCCTCGTCGCCGCGCGCCGCCAGGCGTGGTCGGTCGCCGAGCGTCTCTCCCCACTGTCGGGCGACGAACTGGTCGCCGCCATCGCGGAGACGGATCACACGGCCGCCGCGGTAGCCCGTCTCGTCGAGCATCCGGGCCTGTGGGCGAGTGGGCTCCTGCTGGTCGTTCGCTCTCGCGAGCGAACCGACCCGGGTGACGTGATGACCCTGCTGGCCGCAGTGCGTCCTCTCTGACGGGTTCGGTCGTGGTTCCGCCCGACTGCGCTCACCTCGCGGCAAATCCGGGCTATCTTTTCAGGCAATGTTCTGGCGAAGAATTGGCGGGTCTCGCGTCGCGTGCGCGTGCATCGTCGTAGCACTGACGGCAATCTCCTCCAGCTTTGGCGTGCATTCGTCCGCACATGCCGACGGCGGGAGACGGGATGAGGTTCCAGACGAGCCCATCCAGACATCTCCGGAGAAGTTTTCCGGGCAATCGCTCGACGAGCTCGTCGGCCGAACGAGTGTCCAACTGATCGCCGATCCGCTGACGATGACGGGCCCGATCGAAGGGTATTTCGAAGACAGTCGAGCGAGCACAGGCACCGCACAGGCCGTGTGTGTCGATCTCCACAATCGAAGTCTCGACGACGTTCAGGACCACTTGCCGTTGCCTGGAGCGCTCGTCGCATATGCCTACATCGACTCGGTCTTCTCGTGGCCGAGCCCGGGAACGATGGGCCATTGCCGTGAGTTCCTCAACGGTGATCCCGGGTGCAACGGCCGGATGTATCCGGATTCGGTGCCGATCGACTTTCGCTCGACGTGCTGGAGCAATCACGCCGCCGGCCGGGCAGTGGATTTGTGTGTCACCGGGTGCGCCGTCACTCCGAAGGGAACGCAGCAGGGCAATGCGCTCGTCAACTGGTTGCTGGCGCCGAACGCTGCCGGCAACCGACAAGCACGAGCGCGCCGGCTCGGCGTGCAGCAGATCCTTTGGAACAACCACTGCTGGAGCACCGCGAGCTATCGGGCCGACACCGACCGCAAGGTCAGGTGGGCGAGGCAGATGCGCGAGTGTGGCATCGGCCACGAAAACCACGTGCACCTCGATTTCACGATCGACGGCGCCAAGGGACGCACCTCCGCGTTCCGCTCGATGGAGACGGTGATCGCCCCTGCCGGTGACTTCAACACCGACGGCCGGTACGACGTGCTGGCACGCGAGGCCGGTTCCGGCGATCTGTACCTCTATCGCGGTAACGGGGACGGAGGATTTCGACTTCCCCGGGTCCGCGTCGGTCGAGGGTGGAAATCGTTCAACATGATCGAGCCAGTCGGTGATTTCGACGGAGACGATGCGGTCGACGTACTCGCGCGCAACTCGATCAGCGGCGATTTGTACCTCTATCGCGGGAATGGATCCGACGGATTCATCTATCCACGCCTGCGCATCGGGCGAGGATGGAGGATCTTCAATGTCATCGCCCCTGTCGGCGACTGGAACGGTGACGGTCACGTCGACGTGATCACGCGTACGCGCAGAGAACGGTGACATCTACCTCTATCGCGGAAATGGGAACGGCGGGTTCCGGTATCCGCACCTCAGGATGGGCCGCGCCTGGAGTGTCTTCGACGTCATCTCGCCGGCCGCAGATTTTGATGAGGACGGCCACGTCGACCTGATTGCCAGACGCCACTCGAACGGGAATCTCTACCTCTATCGGGGCAACGGACGGCGCAGCTTCATCCGACCGGCGGCGCTGCTCGGCAAGGGCTGGGACGGCTTCGACGTCGTCGCCCCAGTGGGCGACTTCGACGGTGACCGGAACGGCGATGTGCTCGCCCGGCATCGCAATAGCGGTGAGCTGTACCTCTATCGCGGCAACGGCGAAGGTGCGCTGATCTATCCGCGCATCCCGATCGGCAACTGGAGCGCCTACGAGTCCTGAGGCGGTTACGTCGCGCTCGCAACGACAGCGGACAAGTACTGCGGGAGCGGGGGTGTCTTCTGGCACGTTTTCGGCACCAGGGAGCGGGTAAAATGTCGCTCGGCGAACGGCGAGTGACATGAACGGAAGGGCGGAGGCGGATGCGTGTCTTGAATCGTGCAATCTCTCGATGGTTCGAGGACCGCGACGGTCGTCGCGTTCTCGAGTGGTGGGACCGCATCGGTTCGTTCGGGGATGACTTCTTCACCGACGACGACGATTGCCTGGCCTGTAGCCGCATCCCGGCGCATGACTGAGGCGACACCACTCCTCGAATGAGGCAAGTACCCACGGCGGACAGTGATCACCGCTGAACCGACGGTGGGTGTCGGTGCTCGAGTTGACGGGCACACTGGTGTGATGGCGCAGCGCATTCCGTGGCAGACAGCGATGGCTCGAGAAGCTCGCGCTGGGCCGGAACTTGCGTCGTTCGCGTTCACGGCCGGTCCGCTGTTGGCAGCGTCGCCGCGAGGAGACGGTCACCCCGTGCTCGTCTTGCCCGGGCTCGGTGGCACGGATAGCTCAACTGCACCTTTGCGCTGGTTCCTCGCCCGGCTCGGATATCGAACCTACGGATGGGGTCTCGGTAGGAACCGCGGTTTCGGGCGGGATGTGACCGAGGGTCTCGACGAACTACTCGAGGCGAAGCGCGAGGCTGGCCCGGTGAGCCTCGTGGGATGGAGCCTCGGTGGGGTGCACGCAATCGCCTTGGCCCGCCGCCGGCCCGATGCCGTGCGCACCATCATCACGTTGGGAAGCCCCCTCGCAGGCGGCCCTCGGCCACCGTCCGAGATTCCGACGACCTCCGTGTACAGCCGCACAGACGCCGTCGTCTCCTGGCATGCCTCTCTGCTGCGGGCGCAACCTCGTCACGAGAATGTGGAGGTGCGGGGCAGTCATCTCGGGCTCGGCCACAATCCTGCCGTCGCTCTGATTGTCGCAGATCGGCTGAGTCAACGCGCCGACAGCTGGCAACCGTTCACCCCGCCTCGCTGGGCACGGAGGTGGCTTCCGGCCGCCTGAGCGACCGAACACTCACCGTCGAGCGGAGGCCAGTTTCGGTCCTGAGCGATGCGGAGTGAACCGCCAGTCGTTACGACGGGCAAATGTCCCAGGCGATGAGGAGGTCATCCGCAACCGGCACAAGTGTCTGATTGCAGAGTCTGATTCCGTCTGCCACACGCTTGACGCCGAGCGAGTTCACCGCTTCGGTGCCAGCGCCGATCACCGTTGGCGCGATTGCGACGATGATCCGATCGACGAGGCGATCGGCGAGAAGACTCGTGATCATGCCGCTTCCCCCTTCGACCAGCAGCGATTCTGTGCCGCCCGCACGTAGTACGGCGAGGGCTTCCGGCAGGCTGACGTGACCGTTGCGTTCCGGCACAACCTCCACTCGCACGCCCCTGCCGCGTAGTTCGGTTCGGCGCGCCGGAGGGGAGAGTTCGGTCGTGATGATTGTTGTCGGAGCGTCCGGCAGGAGAACCGTTGCCGTGTCGGGGATACGCAGTCTCGTGTCGAGCACGACCCGCCTCGGGGAGGCGCCCGGCACCATGCGCACGGTGAGCTGGGGGTCATCCGTGGTCACTGTTCCGATGCCGACCATCACTGCGTCGCATGCAGCGCGAAGTGCATGAGACATCTGACGTTCTGGCTCGCCACTGATCCACTTCGAATCACCGGTTGCCGTAGCGATGCGACCGTCGAGGGTTTGCGCGTACTTGAGGGCGACGAACGGCCGGCCTGCAGGCGGACGGATCGGGCCGAGCAGTGTCATCGCGTCGGTTGGAAGGTTGACCATTTGTTGCACGGCGGGACTCGTGCCACCCGGAGACGTGTGGTTCAGCCGGCGCGCTTTGGTGTCGAGGTAATCCACATTCCGGTGGTGAGGAGCCGTGGGAAATGGAATCACGGCATTGATGGCGGTGCCCGCCGCACGAAGGCCCGCGACTTTGAGCGGATTGTTGGTGAGAAGCCGAACTGTCTGCACTCCGAGTTCAGCGAACACTTTGGCGCAGTCGGTGTAATCGCGGGAGTCGATCGGAAGGCCAAGGACGAGATTTGCATCGACGGTGTCAGCACCCTCGTCCTGGGCGACGTAGGCGCGCAACTTGTTGATCAATCCAATGCCCCGGCCTTCTTGACCGGTGGCGTAGACGAGCACGCCGCGTTGCTCTGCCGCAATCGATTGCAGCGCGAGCCGAAGTTGCACGCCGCAATCACAGCGCAGCGAACCGAGCGCGTCGCCGGTCAGGCACTCGGAGTGGACGCGAACGAGCACGTCCTCGCCATCGTCGATATCGCCAAGCACCATCGCCAAGTACACGTGCCCGGGCGCGAACTCGAAGGCGCGGACGTCGAACACGCCATAGGGAGTGGGGAGCGGCACGCGGACGGCCTGGCCGGACTGCATTTGCCTTCGTTTACCCTGCGCGCCGGGCGGGCAAACTCGTGTTGATGGCGAGCGCTCAAGCCTTGTGGTTCGTCGCGCCGCGTCACGTAGAGATCAGGGCACAGGAGTTGCCGCCGCTCCAGGACGGCGATGTGCTGGTGCGCACGTTGTTCTCAGGTATCAGTGCGGGCACGGAGCTGCTTGCATATCGAGGCGAGCTCAGCACCGACCTCGCGATCGATGAGACGCTCGGCGCGCTCAGCGGGACGTTTCGGTATCCGTACCAGTACGGGTACAGCTGCGTCGGCATCGTCGAGCAGACGAGGAGCAAACAGTTCGTCGAGGGCACGACGGTCTTCTCGTTTCACCCACATCAAGACGTCTTCGTCGCAAACGGACGAGACGTCGTAGCGGTTCCGCCGGATCGTGCCCGACAATCCACGCTCTTCCCGCTGGTGGAAACTGCGTTGCAGATCACGCTGGACGCCGGACCTCTGCTTGGCGAAACCGTGTGCGTGTTCGGCCTCGGATCAGTCGGCGCGCTGACGGCGTGGATGATCGGGCGCGCGGGCGCGCGTGCGATCGGGGTTGAGCCCCACCAGTGGCGCCGCGAGGCGGTGGCGGATCTGGGGATCGAAGCGGTCGCGCCGGACGAGCTGCGGCCGCTTCTCAATGCTGACGGGCAGACAGAGGTGCACCTTGTGGTCGAGGCGTCCGGTAACCCCGCCGTACTGCGGTCGAGCCTCGATCTGTTGGCCCACGAAGGGACAGTCCTGGTTGCGTCGTGGTACGGAACGAAGGAGGTGTCGCTCCCGCTCGGGGCGGCATTCCATCGACGACGGCTGACAATTCGGAGCACGCAGGTGTCGACGATTCCCGCACGACTGTCCGGCCGCTGGACGCTCGAGCGCCGACGAAGCGCCGCGGTCGATTTCCTCCGTGAACCCGTCCTCGACCGGCTGGCCACCCATACCGTTCCGTTCGCACGGGCAGCGGATGCGTACGCCACCCTCGACGCCGGCACGGCAGGAGTGACCCACATCGCGCTGGGGTATACGTGAACCATGTTCGAGGTCGGTACGGCACTGGAGTTCACCGCCAAACACATCATGCCCGGGGTCGAAGGACCCGAAGGTCAGCTCCACGAGCACGACTACCGACTTGAGGTTTTTCTGGAACGCCCGCGGCTCGACGAGCGTGGCATGGTCTGCGACCTCGATGTGCTTGACGCTGCCTTGCAGCGGATCGGCGACATCGTCAGTGGTCAAAATCTCGAGATCATCCAGCCCGCTGATGCCGACGCCGTCACTGTCGAGGTCTTCGCCAAATGGGCCCACGAACAGGTCGCTGAGGCGATAGCGGATTCGGGCGTCGAGACGCTGTCGGTGCGGGTCTGGGAGTCGACCACAGCGTTCGGCGGGTATAGCGCGGGCATTTGACCGTTCGAATCGAGGCGCCCACGATGCTGCAGGTTTCGCTCGTGACGCGCGGGCTGCCCGGCCAGGTCACCGGTGGTCATCTCTACCACCGCCGCATGGCAGAGCTGGCGTCGATGCGCGACGCTCGAATCGAGTTCGTTTCAGCTCGATGGTTCCGGAATCCGCTGCGACAGAGGCACGGCGTGGTGCTCGTCGACAGCCTTGTTGCGGCGTCGGTGACACCGTGGCTGATCGCTGACCGCGGGCGGACGCCAGTGGCGGCCATTTTGCATCAACCGCCCGGAGGGATCGACCACGGACGAGCGCGAACGGCGCTGCAAGGAGCGCTGGATCGCGCTCTGTACCGTCGATGCAAGCTACTGATAGTCGCCAGCTCAGCCCTCGCCGACCAGATCGAGCACGACCTCGAATTGCCCAGCGACCGCATCCATGTGGTGGAACCTGGATGCGATGTGCTTCGCCACGAGCCGGCGCACGAGCTTCGTTGTGGACGGCGCATGGCGCTGCTGAACGTCGCCAATTGGCTGCCGAACAAAGGCGTGCTGGAACTCATCGAGGCGGTTGCCGGCCTCCCTGAGGACTACATCACGTTGCACTTGGTAGGACGCGACGACGTCGATGGTCGGTATTCAAGCAGGGTCCGGGCACGGCTTGGGCGGCCCGACGTGAGGCAACGCGTCGTCGTCCACGGCGCCGTGCCGCCCGAGGAGATCGGCGGGTTCTACGCCGGTGCCGATGCTTTCGCCCTATTGAGCTACCACGAGACCTACGGCACGGTGTACGGAGAAGCGCTCGCCGCCGGCCTTCCCACGATCGGATGGCAGTCTGGCAACCTGTCCGACCTCATCGAGGACGGCCTCGAGGGGCGCCTCATCGCTCCCGGTGACATCCCCTCTGTGACCGCCACGCTGCACCGTCTCGCCATTGATGTCGCTTGGCGAAACCAGCTCAGCGCCGCCGCTCATCGACGTGGTCAGCGCCTTCCCACCTGGGACGACGCGGCGGACCGCTTCTTCGACGTCCTCGCCCGATCTACAGCCCGCGATTGAACCATCGCACGACTGGTCCGTGAGGGCCGAAATCGATCCGGGACACGCCCGCATCCTCAACGAACATGCGCCACGCGATCGCATCATCCGTCCCGAGTGCCCACGCCAACGCCGCCTTCATGGGGCTGACATGGGTGACCACAACGACGGTCTGGTCAGTCGCTCGCCTGCTGACGTCCGCGCAAGCAGCCCGAACTCGGTAACCCAAAGACTCCAGTGTCTCGACACCAGCCGGCGCGTAAGACACGTCCGATCGCCAGCGGTCCAGCTGCTCGTCGCCGAGGTCCGAGATGAGTGATCCCTCCAGGTCGCCATAGTCGAGTTCGATCCACCGCTCATCGATCTCGACCTCGCGATCAAACGCCGCCGCTGTTGCGCGTGCCCTCCCCAACGGGCTGGAGATCACAACGTCCGGAGCCGGCAACGCCGTCGCCAACGCCGCTGCTTGCGCCCGTCCCACCTCTGTCAGCTCGGGATCGGCACGGCCGAGTAGCCGCGACTCGACGTTTGGACCGGTCTCCCCGTGACGCACGAGCAGCAACATCCAACGAGCATACGAATCGGTCAGCAACGAGGCATGCGTATGACAGCCTGGTCAACATGCAGATTGGTCAGAACGCGCGACGGACCCGTCGGGTCACGGCGCGCGACATCGAGCTGTTCACCGAGCTGACGGGCGACCGCAACCCGCTCCACTACGACGAACAAGCCGCAGTTCGCAGCCGCTTCGGAGGGATCATCGTGCAAGGCGGTGTGACGTCCGGGCTGCTCAACGCCCTGGTCGCCGAGGATCTGCCCGGTCCTGGGAGCGTGTTCCTGCACGTCGATTGGAACTTCCGGGCACCGGTGCGGCCCGGCGACGAGATCACCGCCGAGGCCGAGGTCGTGGCCATCAAGGAAGACAAGCCGATCTGCACGCTACGCACCACCATCACCAACCAGGACGGCACTGTCGTCCTCGACGGCACTGCCCTCGTCTACCAAGAACCCCTCTCGCCACCGGAGTCTTGACACCCGCACGACTCAGGCATGCGCGGAACCGCGCTGCCGATCGACCATCCTGGACGTGTGCGCATTCAGTACTGGGGCACTCGTGGGTCCATCGCCACTCCGGGTCCGTCGACGGTGAAGTATGGGGGCAACACGTCCTGCGTCGAGGTCGTGTCGGCGCGGGGGACGCGAGTGGTGTTCGACTGCGGTACAGGTGCTCGAGTCCTCGGTCGAGCGCTCGCCGCCCAGTCGACAGGCGGGGAGGAGATGGCGGGCTCGATCCTCCTCGGGCACACTCACTGGGACCACATCCAAGGGCTGCCGTTCTTCGAGCCTCTTTTCGGCGCGGGCCGGTGGGACATCTACGGGCCGCGAGGTCTCGACGTGCCCCTGAACCGGACGCTGGCGGGCCAGATGAACTACCAGTACTTCCCGGTGGCGATCGATCAACTCGGGGCACGCATCGAGTATCACGAGCTGGTCGAGGGCACCTTCGAGATCGAGGATCTGCTGGTGCGGACGCAGTACCTCAATCACCCAGCACTCACGTTGGGGTACCGGGTCGAGTGCGATGGGGCCGTCCTCTGCTACATGTCCGACCACGAGCCGTACGACCCTTCGCTCGGCTCAGGCGGCGACGTGTTGGCGAGCAGGGACGACGCCCGGCACGTCGAGTTCATCACGGGAGCCGACGTCGTCATCCACGATGCGCAGTACGACGCCGCGGAATACCAGTCGCGAGTCGGGTGGGGCCACAGCCCGGTCGAATACGTCGTCGACGTCGCGTGTGCCGCCGGCGTGCGACAGACGGTCTTGTTCCACCACGACCCCGATCATGACGACGAGACAATCGATCGATTGGTGGAGCGGGCCAATGCCCAGGCAGCGGGCAAGACAAACGTGGTAGCCGCGGCCGAGGGGCTCGTGCACGAGGTGTCCTCGGCGTCACCGCGACGGTCGTCGGGCGTGACGCGAACAGCGAAGACATTGCCGGAACGCGACGAACTAGCCGTGTCGATCCTCATCGTCAGCGACGATCGGGATCTGCGGGCTGCGGTTGAAACGGCGGCAAAGTCCGAGCACCTACCGGTCGTTGATGCTCCCCAGGCCGTGGCCACGGCAGCGGAAGGCGGTCGCGTCGTCGTCATCGCGGATGTAGACGACGATGTCAGCGCGATCGATCGCCTGCGTGCCGCGGTGTCCCCGACGGCATGGGCTCGGCTCGGAATGGTCGCCGTCACTCGCGGGTTGTCCGCAGCGTCGCACGGTCCCGCAGCGGTGACCGATTGGCTCGTCTGGCCGGCCTCTGTCGCGCACGTCCGCACCAAGCTTCGTGCTGCCGTGCTCCGCCGGGCGTGTCGTTGGCTCGCCGCGCCGTTGCCACCGGATGAAGAGAACCGACTCGCCGTCCTGCGGGCACTGAACCTCCTCGATACGGACGTGGAGGAGCGTTTCGACCGTTTCACGCGGCAGGCATGCGAACAATTCGGCGTCCCGATCGCGCTGATCACATTCGTCGACCGGGACCGCCAATGGTTCAAGTCGCGACACGGCGTCGACTTCGAAGAGTCACCGCGAGACGAGTCGTTCTGTGCGCACGCCATCCTCGGACCCGACGTGATGCAGGTGGCGGATGTCCTCGACGACCCGCGATTTGCCGACAACCCCGCTGCGACCGGCCCGGCACGAGTGCGCTTCTACGCCGGCGTGCCGCTGACGCTCGACGACGGCAGCCGTATCGGGACGTTGTGCATCGCCGACCACCGGCCGCGCCTGCTCAACGACGCCGAGGCCGAAGAGCTGCAGGACCTCGCCGACCAGGTTGTGGCGGCGTTGCACGAACGCTGACGACTCAGGACCGCCGAGTCGGCGCAGGCCTGGGTCTCGTCGGCGTCCCTGCCGGACTCGCGCCCGGTCGGGCCCGTCGGCGTACGGTCGTCGGGTATGAGAGCTGTGGTCTGTCATGAGTTTGGTCCACCGGAACAACTTGTCGTCGAGGATGTGGACGACCCGCGTCCGGCAGTGGGGGAGCTGCTCGTCACGGTTGCCGCGTCGGCGGTGACGTTCCCTGACACGTTGATGCTGGAGAACAAGTACCAGTTCAAGGCGACGCCGCCATTCATCCCTGGTGGAGAGGTCACTGGTGTCGTCGCCGCGCTCGGGGAGGGTGTCGAGGGATGGTCCGTCGGGGATCGCGTCGTCGGTGGCCTCGGCACGATCGGTGGCTACGCCGAGATGGCGGCCGTGCCTGCAACCGCGGCGCGCCGAGTTCCCGATTCGGTCGACCTTGCCGTCGTCGCCGGTCTCAACTATGCGTACGGAACGGGCCTGTACGGACTGAAGCATCGCGGCGCGTCTGCGGGCCGGGGAGACGCTGCTGGTGCTGGGGGCCGGCGGCGCTGTCGGCCTGGCGGCGGTCGAGCTCGGCCGGCTGCTCGGGGCCAGGGTGATCGCCGCCGCGTCGAGCGCGGAGAAGCTCGAGCTGTGTCGCCAGCTGGGCGCCGACGCGACGATCGACTACTCGAGCGAAGACCTGAAGCTGCGGGCGAAGGCGCTCACCGACGGACGGGGAATCGACGTCGTCTACGACTGCGTCGGCGGGGAACGCGCCGAGCAGGCCCTGCGGGCGATCGCCTGGGAGGGCCGGTTTCTCGTCATCGGATTCGCCGCCGGGATCCCGTCCATCCCGCTCAACCTGGCGCTGCTCAAGAGCTGCCAGATCGTCGGTGTGTTCTACGGAGCGATGACGGTGCGCGACCCGGGTCTGAACGCGTCGATCGGGGACGAACTGATCAACCTCGTGGCGACAGGCGATCTCCAGCCGCACGTCTCGGGCCGCTATCCCCTGGAGCGGGCAAGTGAAGCGTTGCGCCTCCTCATCGATCGCAAGGCCATCGGCAAGGTGGTCATCACCCCCTGACCCGTCGTGATCACGCCATCTGCACGTCGTTCCAGGTGGACAGGCAGAACGGGTGACCCACCGGGTCAGCAAACACGTAGCAGTGGTCGGAGTTGGGCTGGAACTCGTACTTCGTCGCGCCGGCCGCCAGCACACGGGCCTCGGTCGCGTCCAGATCATCGACATAGAAGTCCAAATGCATCTGGATCGACGAGGTCGGGTCGGGCCACGTCGGTGGCCTGTAGCCGGGCACGGTCTGGAAGTCGATGCGGCCGCCCGGTCCGTTGACGGTAGCCCAGGCTGCGTCCTGGAAGGTCACCTTTCCGCCCGTGATGTCGGCGTAGAACGCAGCCAGTTTGCTCGCGTTCGGGCAGTCGAGTGCGACCGAACTGAGCTTGATGAAGTCCGACATGGGCGTGCTCCCTCTTTCCGGCGATGCCTGCACAGATGAGACTCTCGACGTGAGACAAACTCATCCGTCGGCGGCCACGCCGAGCTCGACGTCGTCGACGGCCGGCCAGCGTGGATGGCGAGGCACGCTGCGGCGTCGCGGGGCTGGAAGCTGCGGTGTTACGGTCGCCCTGGAGGCCGCCATGTTTCGTGTGATCGTCGATGCCAATCTCTGCGAGAGCAACGCTTTCTGCATCGGAATCGCACCCGACGTGTTCGAGTTGGGGGATGACGCGCCCCCGGTCACCGTCGTGCCGGCGACGGTCAGCGAGGACCGACGCAGCGCCGTCGAGCAGGCGGTCATGAACTGCCCAAAGCTCGCTATCCGCATCGATGACGACGACCTCGGGGGCCCCTCGTGACTGATTCGACGGCGATGACCCCGGGCGTCGACTACGACCCGACCTCCCCAGAGGTGCTCGCCGACCCTCTCCCCGGGTACGCCGCGCTCCGCGTCGGTTGCCCCGTGCACCGCTTCGATGGCCTCGAGCACCCCCTCTACAGCCTTTCGCGGCGTGAGGACATTCACGCCATGCTCACCGACACGGATCTTTGGTCGAACGAGTTCGGGCCGGGGATCTCGTACAGCGCACAGAACGTCGGCAGCCTTCAGCGATACGACCCGCCTGAGCACACGCGGCGCCGGCGTTTCCTCCGTGAGCCGTTCCTACCCAAGGCCGTCGAGGCCTACGCGCCCGCCGTGGCCGGGTTGGCCGCGTCGCTCATCGACGGGTTCGAGGAAAGGGGTCGAGCGGAGCTGCACGACGACTACGCGTCGCCACTGCCGATCACCGCGTTCACCGGTCTGCTCGGCCTGCCCCTCGAGGACCG
Organism: uncultured Acidimicrobiia bacterium; assembly: GCA_963830025.1. Lineage (GTDB taxonomy): Bacteria > Actinomycetota > Acidimicrobiia > Acidimicrobiales > Ilumatobacteraceae > CAWHLC01. The sequence continues at coordinate 132,579 of CAWHLC010000009.1, read as the reverse complement.
CCCGCAATTCAAGTACTGGGCCGAGAAGCTCACGCTTGGCATGACCTATCCCGATCAGGCCACCGCCGACTGGGCGGATCTGCGTGCCTACACCATGGGCAAGGTCCGCGAGCGTCGGGACGCAGTGGCCGCCGCCGATCTCGGACCCGACGATGACCCCGTGGGCACTGTCGTCCCTGAGGGCCTCATGTCGCATCTGACCGCCCACCGCTTGGAGGATGGGTCCTTCGCCACCGACGAGGAAGTCACCGGACTGGTGGCGATGATGCTCGTCGCTGGCCACGAGACCACGACGTCGCTCATCACCAACGCCGTGTGGCGGCTGCTGGAGGACCGCACACGATGGGAGCGCCTCGTCGCCGACCCGGAGCTCGTGCTGAACGTCATCGAGGAGAGCTTGCGCTTCGACGCGCCTGTGCTGGGCCAGTGCCGCACGAACAACGCCCCGGTGACCATCCACGGTGTCGACATCCCCGTCAACTCGAAGGTGATGCACCTGCTCCGCTCGGCCAACCACGATCCCGACCACTGCGAGTCACCTGACGAATTCCGCATGGATCGTCCGCTGCTCGAGAACCGAAAGCACTACGGGTTCGGGTGGGGGGCGCACTTCTGCCTCGGCGCGCATCTGGCCCGGATGACGGCGCGCACTGCGCTGCGTACCCTCGTCGAGCGGCTTCCAGCCTTGCGCCTCGACGGTCCAACCGAGCGTCTCGAGGCGCCCTTCCTGTGGGGTCGTCGCGTCCTGCCGGTGGCATGGGACTGACGAGACGCATCGGGGTTTTGCCGAGAGCGGGTGACGAGAATCGAACTCGCATAACCAGCTTGGAAGGCCGGCGGGGTGGCCCCGAAGCACCACATCCGCGGCGCAGATCGCATTCAGTCGTCGAGCGGAGGTCGACGGTCTGCCCAGGGTCTCGCGGCCTCGATCTGTGAGCTCAGTGAGAGGAGGGTGGCTTCGTCTAATGGTCGTCCGACGAGTTGGATGGCAGTCGGCATCCCGTCCTGGTCGCAGCTCCACGGCACAACGGCTGCCGGTTGACCGGTGGCGTTGAAGATCGCTTGGAAAGGTGATCGGCGGGTCACCGCGTTCAGAGTGAGGAGCGATCCGTGGCGGTCGGCGCCGATTCGCGGCGGCCCAGTCGCTGTCGCCGGCGTCACGATCAAGTCAACGTCGTCGAAGATCCTGTTGACGCGAGCGGCGAGCCTGGCCACGCCCGTGCGGAGAGATTCGGCTCGCTGGTCGGACACGAGCGACCCGGCACGAGCGATGCGGCGCGTCCTCGGCTCGACGAGTTCCGGGTGCGTCATCGTGGCGAGGTCGTCGTGGACCCCGCGTAGGTAGCGCAACGTCACGTTCCATCCGCCAGACAGAACCGCGTAGTTGGGCGACCTCGGCACGACGTCGTGTCCGAGTCCACGGAGCAACTCGGCTGCTTCACTTACCGCGCGGCGCTGGTCCTGCCCGACGGGGGCGAACCGTCCGAGAGGGCTCTTGCAGCTGATGGCGATCCGGAGCCGGCCCGGTCTGCGGTGTGACGCGGTGACGAACCCGTCAAGGGGTGCTGACAGTGTGTTCGTCACATCGAGGAACAGCGCAGCATCTTCGACGGTGCGCGTCCAGCGGGCCGTTGACGATCAAGCCCTGCCAGCCGTCGTCGTGCGGGCTGAGCGGCACTCGATCGCGCTCCGGTTTGAGCCCGAACACGCCACACCACGCGGCGGGCGTTCGGATCGATCCGCCCCCGTCGGAGCCGAGCGCGATCGACGCGAGTCCGGCTGCCACGGCGACGGCGCTGCCCCCGCTGCTCCCACCTGGTGACCGTGACGGGTCCCACGGATTCCGAGTAGCCCCGTACGTCGGTGACTCGGTGAAGCCCCAGAGCGTCATCTCCGGGACGTTCGTCTTACCGATGACGATCGCCCCGGCACCGCGGAGTTGTGCAACCACGGCGGCGTCGTCCACCTTCGCCGGTCCGTGAGCACGCGTTCCCCACGCGGTCACCTCACCCGCGACGTCGATGTCGTCCTTGACTGCGACAGGGACGCCGAGAAGAGGAAGGCGTTCACCCGCATCGATGCGACGCTGTGCCGATTCTGCGTCCGCCAGCGCTTTGGCGTGAAGGACAGTGCGAAACGCATTCAGCTCGACGTCTAGTCGACCGATGCGATCCAGATACAGCGCCACCAGCGCAGGCGAAGAGATCGCTCCGTCAACCAGCAGCCTCGCCTGTACAGCCGCGCCCGCCATCGCCACGTCCACGCAGTGCATGACGCACGGTATCGCCCGCCCGCAAGCCACGGGAGTCTACGGACAGCCGTCGGACCCTGCGGGGGATACGACACCTCGTCATTCTCTGGACCGGGATGCGGCAGGGGTATACCGTCGATCTTGGTTGCCGCAGGAGTGAGAGAGGGGATCATCATGCGTTCCGTCCGAATCCTTGTTGGGCTGGCAGCACTTGCTCTTCCGGCTCTGTGGTCGTCGTCCGCGGCCGCTCACGTCCCGTCATGTGTGGAGACGGTGAATCCACACGGCCAAACTGTGCCGCCGGCGGGATCCACGACGCTGCCCGGACCGAGGGGCGGTCAGAACGAGGACGGTTTCTATCTCATTGGCTCGGACACGGGCGGCAGCGTGTTCGTTGTCGACCTGGGAACGGGAACGACTTTCGGTCCTTATCCATCGGGCACCGTCGTCAAGTACACGCAATCACCAGGTGCCACGCCGACTGCGAAGAAGATCGGCAGTGACACCGGCCAAGCTGGCGCTGTCGACGTGCACATCCAAGGCCAAGGCGACATGGGCGTGCGCACCGGCGACAGCGGCGTCGTGGCGTGCCTCGTTCCGCCTCCGCCCAAGTAGCGCCCGCGCAAAGCCCGATGCCCTGGCATCGCCCCGCAAGCTAGCATGAACCCCAGATAAGCAGGAGTTTCACAGAGAGCGGGTGACGAGAATCGAACTCGCATAACCAGCTTGGAAGGCTGGGGCTCTAACCATTGAGCTACACCCGCGAAGGCGCGCCCACGATACCGGGTGGTCGTGTTCTACGTGGCGGAGGAGTTGCGCCGCCTGAGCCAGATTCCGGCGGCGATGGCGACCGCGATTCCGGCACCGATGAGGACGCCGATGATCGGGCCGGCGGAGCTTCCGCCTCGTCGTCCTCGTCGACCGTCGTCGGCGGCACAGTGCTCGGCGCTGGAGTCGTCGTCGGAGCACCCGTCGTCGTCGGCGCAACTGACGTCGTCGGGGCCGCCGTGGTGGGTGCGGCAGTCGTCGGGGAGGCGGTCGTTGTCGGAGCAGCGGTCGTGGTCGCCGCGGCTGTCGTGGTCGGTGCCGCACTGGTGGGTGGGGGAACGGTGGTCGGCGGCGCGTTCGGATTGTCCACGTCGATGATGGCGACAAGCTTGTCTCGGCCGGGCACGTCCGGAGGCACGTCGTCGAGGGTCAGCGTGGGCTCGAAGCCGGACGGCAGGATGAGCACTCGCGGCGCCGGGTACTCGTCGGCTGGATCGCCACTCAGCCAGGCGAGCTCCTCACCGTTCTCGCAGCGCTGTACGGAGGGGAACGTGAGCAGGTCGCCCGGAGCGTTGGGGGCGGTGAACTCGACGGGGAACGCCCCTTCCTCGTCGGCTGGGAGCACGCCACCTGTCCACTCCAGCACGGTGTGGCCCTGGCCGTCGGGTGTGGTGGTGGCGGACCAACCTTCCACGTCCTCCGCCACGGCATCGGGGAGCGGCGCTCGAACGCGAACGGTGGTGGTGGGCGACTCGCCGCAACCGTGCGTCGGCTTGAGACTGATCGTCGCCGCTTCTCCCGCAGGCACCGCGACGTAGTCGGGTTCGGTGTGGGCTGAAGCTGGCTCACCCGCGGTGAGGAGCGCGCCCAGTGCCGCCACGGACGCGGCGGTCAGGATTCGGAGCATCCTGTATGAGTCGCTTCGGAGTGCCCGTGAGTTCCCACGCCGCTCGGTAGGGACCTGCGCCAGCGAAATTTACGGCGGTCGCGCACCACCCTTGGTGGGGTGGATCGGGACACGACTCACTGGCGGAGCTGGCGCCTGCGCTCGCGGAGCTGGTGCGGCGCGTGGCGATCCGCATTCTCGTCGTCGTCGTCGTCGTCAAAGCCATCGCCGGATCCATCACGACCCTCGAGCTCGACGTGCGGTGCGAGGACCGACGTGCGTGTGCGGGCAATCGATCCGGAATCCTGTCTCGTCACCCTTCGCCCCCATTGGGGGTTGTCGCGCGGATGTTAGCGTTCGGCATCGGCTCGATTGAAGCTTCCACCCGCACCTGGGTGGTTACCCCCCACCCCGGGCAGGGTGAACGTCGTCGTCAACGTCCGGTTGTCCGCTGTCGGACAAGCCTGGCGACGACGAGGAGCGACGAGTGGTCGATGTGACAGAGCCGACTGAGGCGGACGACACGACGAAAGCGGACTGATCGAACGGGGCGCGGTGCATCGCCTGGAGACGGCCGTGCAGCATCGCCATGATCACACGTCGTCGAGCTCGAACGGCGGCTCGTCGACCGTGGGCGGGCTACGAACGACGACAATGGAGGAAGTCCGATGGGCGCCACCGTGACAACGATCGGCCCAGCCGACGCTACGCCGGACTGGTACGGCCTGTCTGCCGAGGACACGTGCCGACGACTGGACGTCGATCGCACCGTTGGTCTGAGCGCAGCCGCGGTCACAGAGCGTAGGCAACGCCACGGCTCGAACAAGCTCGCCGAGGAAGCGAAGGAGCCGAGCTGGAAGGCCTTCCTGCGGCAGTACCGCGACCTCATGCAACTCGTGCTGGTCGGCGCGGCGGTCGTCAGCATCGTCGCCCTTCAGGACGTGTCTACGGGGTTGGTCGTCCTCGGACTCACCGTCGTCAACGCCCTGATGGGACTGCACCAGGAGGGCAAAGCGGCCGAGAGCGTCGCCGCGCTCCGGCAGATGTTGATCATGACGGCGAGCGTCCGCCGTGACGGTCAGCTGGTCGAGATTCCGGCCGAGGAGCTGGTGCCCGGCGACATCGTAGGGTTCGAGGCTGGTGACAAGGTTCCGGCGGATGGCCGGATCCTCGTCGCGGCGACATTGGAGATCGAAGAGGCGGGGCTGACCGGCGAGAGCACGCCTGTGTCCAAGAGCGTCGATCCGGTCCTCGGCGTCGACGTGCCCCTGGGCGACCGTGTGGACATGGCCTACATGAACTCGCAGGTGACACGCGGACGCGGCGAGATGATCGTCACGGCGACAGGGATGGAGACCGAGGTTGGCCACATCTCCGGGATGCTGAGCGGCGTCGAGCAGGAGAAGACTCCGCTCACCAAGCAGCTCGACCAACTCACTGTGATCATCACGATCATGGCGGCCGCAGCTCTGGTGCTGATCATCATCCTTGGGCTTGCCCGCGGTGAGGACTTCGACTCGATGTTCCTGACCGGCATCACCCTGGCTATCGCCGCCATCCCGACCGGCCTGCCAGCAGTCGTCACGATGCTGCTCTCGGTCGGGACCCGGCAGCTGGCCGACCAGGGTGCCATCGTCAAGCGTCTTCGTTCGGTGGAGACGCTCGGCTCGACGTCGGCGATCTGCTCGGACAAGACCGGGACGCTGACGTTGAACCAGATGACGGTGCGCGAGCTCGTGGTCGTCGGGCGTCGCTACACGGTCGACGGGGAGGGATACGCAACCATCGGCAACATCCTTCGAGTGGCGGGAACCGATGATGTCCCGCTCGAGCCGTTCACTGTTGCCGATGGCGCTCGCCAACGACGCCGTAATCCGCGACGGGGCGTGCATCGGTGACCCGACAGAGGGGGCGCTCGTCGTGCTGGCCGCCAAGAGCGGGCTCGACGTCGAGGAGACCAGGCGGACGTATCCCCGCGTCGCCGAGGTGCCCTTCGACGCCGAGTACAAGCTGATGGCAACGTTCCACGAGATGGACGACGGCGGCGGCGGCAAGGTCGTGCGCTGCTTCGTCAAGGGAGCGCCCGACGTGCTGCTCGCCCGCGCCTCCCGCTACCTGGGCGTGGACGGCGCGACCGTTCCGATGGAGGACGGACGCGATCGTGTGCTCGCCGAGAACGACCGACTCGCCGGCGGACGGCCTGCGAGTGCTCGCTGTCGCACGCCGCGACTTCGACCCCGCCACGTTCGATCCGAGGGGCGACCTGCTGTCGCTGGTCGCCGACTTGGAGCTGCTCGCCCTCGCCGGCATCGTCGACCCGCCCCGCAAGGAGGCCAAGGACGCCATCGCCCTGTGCAAGGACGCCGGGATCCGCGTCCGCATGATCACCGGCGACCACGCCACCACGGCGGCCGCCATCGCGGGCCAGCTGGGCATCGAAGGGCGGGCCCTGACCGGCGCCGAGTTCGCTGCGCTCCCTGATGAAGCGCTCCTGGCCCAGCTGAGTGAGATCGGTGTCGTCGCCCGCGTCGCACCGGAGGACAAGGTGCGGCTCGTCAGCCTGCTCAAGCAGCAAGGGAACATCGTCGCCATGACCGGCGACGGTGTCAACGACGCGCCGGCGCTGACGCGCGCTGACATCGGCGTCGCCATGGGGATTACCGGGACCGAGGTCACCAAGGACGCGGCGGAGATGATCCTCACCGACGACAACTTCGCCACCATCGTCGAAGCGGTCGAAGGCGGGCGGGGTCTCTACGACAACTTGATGAAGTACATCCGAGTGCAGATGATCATGCTGGCCGGGTTCATCCTGTTGTTCCTGGGCGCCGGCATCTTCGACATCGCCGACGGTACGCCGCTGCTGCCGCTGCAGGTTCTGTGGATCAACTTCGCCATAGATGTCCTGCTCGCCTTTGGACTGGGGTTCGACGCGGCGACGCCCGGGCTCATGCAACGACGGCCGCGATCGCCCGACGAGCCGGTGATCGCGCGTGCACTCGGTGTGCGGTTGGGCATCGCCGGGCTGCTCATCGCGGCAGGCACCCTCGCCGTCGTCGCGTGGGGTGAGGACCGCTACGACCTCGCGACAGCGACGACAATGGGCCTGACCACGATTTCGCTGCTCCACATCGTCGCCGCCCTCGAATGGCGCGATCCGTACAACAGCATCTTCCGCCGGGACACGTTCGCCAACGGTCGCTTCAACCTCCTGATGGTGGCCGCGACTCCCTCACGTTCCTGGCGACCACCATCGGGGGGCTGAACGTGATCCTCGACACCGTGCTCCTCGACGGTCACCAGTGGCGGGCCTGCTTGATCGCTGTCGCCGGCTACCTCATTCTCGCCGAGGTCGGGAAGCTGATCCTCCGCCGCTTCCACCACGAGGAGCCACGTTGACCACAGCGACGTCAACAATCCAGCCAGTGGTGACGGCCGCGCTTCATGGCTCGGCTCGACAACCCCAACAAGGAGTGGAAGTTCAAAGCCGGCGACGTCGTCGTCGAGCGGGCTCCTGGGACGAGTGCATGCACGCCTTCGAGGACGCCATCACGGCCACATGCACGGACGGGCCTCCTGGTACGTCATTCCGGCTGACCACAAACGCCCTGACGACTCAGCGGCGCGCGGTCAGCTGGCTTCTGCGACAGCAATCCAGAAGTCGTCGAAGCTGTCGAGGGGACTCGTCATCGCCCGCTGTGTGAGGAGGACGCCCACCGTTCGCGTGCCGGATCGACGTAGGCAGTGGTGCCCGTGCCGCCGTTCCAACCCCACCGACCGGGTGCCATCCACGGCTGCGTGGCTTCGACGTCCACAGCCGTGGCCAGTCCCCACGACGCCCGACGCCGACGATCGGCGCCGCGTGCCGCCGCTGTTCGTCGGTGAGCGTGTCGGCAGTCATTTGCGCCACCGACTCACGGCGCAGCACCGGCCCGCCGCCATCTGCCATCGCGCAGAGGAAACGCAGAAGGTCGCCAGCCGTCGACACGAGGCCCGAGCTCAGCTCTTCGAAGACCGGCGCGCCGACGAATGCGCCGTCGGGCAGGTCGAGGATCTCGAGCCCGTTTGCGCTGGGCCGGTACGCGGTAGCGAGTCTCGATGCGTCCGCCGTGCCGAAGCCCGTGCAGGTCATGCCGAGCGGCCCGGTGATCCGGTCATGGAGGAGCTCGGACAGTGATGTGCCAGCGGCGCGGCCAGGAGCACGCCGAGCACATCCGTCCCGCTGTCGTAGAGCCATCCCTCGCCGGGCTGGAACGCGAGCGGCAGCTCGGCCATCCTGCGCACGTACTCGTCGCCGGAGAACGGTCGTGGGATGGGACCGGGCAACAGATCGCGCTCGATCATCGCGGACTGGAGCGGAGTCGGCTCGAGCACTGCGCCCCAGCCACACGTGAAGTTCAACAGGTGCCGAATTGTGAGCGGCTGCTGCGGCTCGACCGTCTCGTCGAGGGTGGCATCGGGAGTCGGTGAGCACGCGCAACGTGGCCATCTCCGGAAGCCAGCGAGCCACCGGATCGTCGAGCGCGACCAGGCTGTCCTCGACCAGGGAGAGCGTCAGCGCGCCGCCGATCAGCTTCGTGATCGAGGCGATGCGGAACAGCGTGTCCTCCGTCATCGAAGGGCTGTCCGACTCGACAGCGGTCGTGCCCGCTGCCCGCGTCGCCACGCGGCCGCCGATCCGCACCGCTCCGACGTAGCCCGGAATCCGTCCCGACGCCACGTGCGCGTCAGGCACCCGCCATACGTCCGCGAACCCCTCTGTGATCCCGTCGCTCCCGGCGCTCTGCGTCATCCGACCTCCTCGATCAGCGGACGCTACGACGGCAGGTTCGACGCCGCCGACGTCGTTTCCAGAGTGGCGCGAAGAGGCACGGCGAAAGCGCGGACATAACAAAGTCACTTCAACCACGTTGCAGTTCTGTAAAGTCCGCGTATCGACACGTGTGTGCCGTGAGACGCGCACACGACTCCCGGGCTTCGGGAATGTCTGAGAAGGGATGACTAATGGGGCTTCAACGATCCATGAGGCCGGCGCGCGCCGGCCTGAACCGAAAGCGAACGCTGATAGGCGCCTCGCTGATCGCCACAGGTGGCGTCATACTCGTGACTGCGTTGCCGGCTTCGGCGCACAACAACGAGTCGTCGGCGTCCTGCTCTGGGGTGACCGGCAGGGCAACTGGCTACAGCGCCAACGACACGAACGCGATCACTGTGTCGATCGACGGAGCGGTGGTGTTCTCCTCCACGTTCGCTCAATCAATCGAGCACGTCGCTCCCGTAGCGGTGACGGCAATTCACACACGTGGTCGGTCGCCATCGATTCGACCGACAACCGCTGGGACAACACCGTTGGCGGTGACGTCGGCCCGTGTGGCGTGCCACCAACGACGTTGCCGCCGACCACCGTGCCGGTGACGACGTTGCCTCCGACGACCGTGCCGGTGACGACGCTGCCTCCGACGACCGTGCCGGAGACGACGCTGCCTCCGACGACCGTGCCGGAGACGACGTTGCCTCCGACGACCGTGCCGGAGACGACGTTGCCTCCGACGACCGTGCCGGATTCGAGTGATCCCACGACGACGGACGTCTCGCCGTCTTCGGAGGTAACGACCACCACGCTCGTCAGCGACGAAGGCGGGACGACGACGACCGTCTCGCCGTCAGGGGGCGGTCAGCTTCCCCGCACCGGCGGCTCAGGCATCGGCGCCCAGGTGGCTCTCGCCGCGGCGCTCATGTGCGCTGGCGTGGCACTGCTGGCGATCGGACGTCGCCGCCCGCAACAGGGCTGACACCTGACACCTGACAGCGACGGCTGTTCGGCCGTAGCGACAGACAACTGAGGCGAGGTAGCCCGACGCTCGACGAGGAGCGTCGGGCCGCCTCGTGCTCGGCGCGAGAGCGCGATGCGTGACACGGTCCACGATCTCGGCGATGCTCTTGCTTGATGGCGAAGCAGATCGACTGGCAGGCGTTGCTCGTCGACGGCTACGAACCGCTGAAGAAGGCGCAACGAGTGTTTCGGCGACTGCCGAGCGACCCGCGTTGCAAGCTCTGCCAGAACCCGTTCGGCGGAGTCGGTGGAAAGTTGGTCGGGTTGTTCGGCCGCAAGCCGTCGCGCAAGAACCCCAATCTCTGCCAGTACTGCTTCGACCACCTGCCGAGCGGCGGCATGGAGGTCGACGTCGGTGTCGTCTTCGCTGACGTGCGAGGCTCGACCACGCTCGGCGAGAAGTCATCCGCGACGGAGTTCGCCGCACGTCTCAATCGGTTCTACGCGACAGCGACTGACGTGCTGATTCGCCACGACGGATTGATCGACAAGCTGATCGGCGACGAGGTGATGGCCCTGTTCATTCGCGGCCTGTCCGGGCCGGAGTACCGGCGCGAGACCGCGCGTGCGGCGCTCGAGCTTGCCCGGGCGGTCACCGACCTTCCCGTCGGCGTCGCCGCTAACGCAGGCACCGCCTTCGTCGGCAACGTGGGGTCAGGGGCTGTCATGGACTTCACGGCACTCGGCGATGCCGTGAACGTCGGTGCCCGACTGCAGTCGCATGCCGCACCAGGCGAGGTCGTGCTCGCCGCGGATCTCTACGCCCTCGTCGAAGACGAGCATCCGATTGCCCGCTCCGAGCGAGTCGAAGTTCGCGGCCGCGACGCGCCAGTCGAGGCCAGAATCATCACGGTGTGATCGAGTCGTGTCACACCAGGCAATGTGATCGCCGTAGCGAGATGGCTCCTCCTGCAACACCCCGCCACTATGAACGTACCTACGCTAGACGGGGGCTTGCCGCAAGGACCTTTGGCGTGCTGACAATGCCTGCCGTGAGCTGCGCAATGAATCCCTCCACCCCACCCGCCATCGAGGTCGAGGCCCTCGTCAAGACCTACGGCGAGGTCGAGGCCGTCCGCGGCGTCTCGTTCACCGTCGCTCGCGGCGAGGTCTTCGGCTTCCTCGGCCCCAACGGCGCCGGCAAGAGCACGACGATCAACATGCTCTGCACGCTGGCCCGGCCCACGTCCGGCACCGCCCGGGTGAGCGGGTTCGACGTCGTCAGCGAGCGCGACGACGTCCGCCGGCACATCGGCCTCGTGTTCCAGGACCCGACGCTCGACGGCTACCTCACCGCCGAGCAGAACCTCCGCCTGCACGCCGAGCTCTACGGCATCGACGCCGGCGCCGTCCCGGCCCGGATGCGCCAGATGCTCGAGATGGTCGATCTCTGGGACCGCCGGGACCAGCCGGTCCAGACCTACTCCGGCGGCATGCGACGGCGGCTCGAGATCGCACGCGGCCTCATGCACTCGCCGCGCGTGCTGTTCCTCGACGAGCCGACCATCGGCCTCGACCCGCAGACCCGCAGCGCGATCTGGCGCTACATCCGCGCGCTGCAGGAGAGCCGAAGGCACGACGATCTTCATGACCACGCACTACATGGACGAGGCGGAGTTCTGCGACCGCATCGCGATCATGGACCGCGGCGAGATCGTCGTGCTGGACACGCCCGAGGCGCTCAAGGCGAGCGTCGGGGCCGACCGCGTGGTGCTGGGCACCGTCGACGACGACGCCGCCGCTGGCCGCGCTGCACGACCGCTTCGGCATCGACGCGACGGTCGCCGAAGGCGCGGTGACGTTCCACGTCGCCGTCGGGCGAGGCGTTCGTCCCCCGGCTGTTCGCCGAGCTCGGCGTGGGCATCACGTCGGTCGCGGTGTCGCGGCCGACGCTGGACGACGTCTTCATGCGCTACACGGGCTCGACGATCCGGGACGCCGAGACGGCGTCGCCGGCCGATCGCAACCGCGCGATGGCCGCGTTCGTGGCGAAGGCGGGCCGATGAGCGCCGCCATCGCGGACATCGTCGCCGTCCGGGTGCCCGAGCGCTCCTGGCGGTCGGAGGGCCGGGCGGTGCGCGTCGTGTGGCGGCGCGACCTCATCCGCTTCGCCGACGACCCCAGGATGATCCTGACGTGGCTGCTCCAGCCGCTGCTGTTCCTGTTCGTCCTCGGGCCCGGGCTGCAGTCGCTGTCGGCCGGCGTCCACCGACGGCGTGGACCTCACCACGTTCATGTTCCCCGGCATCCTCTGCATGGCGATGGTGTTCAGCGCCATCTTCAGCGCGGCGTCCCTGGTGTGGGACCGGGAGCTCGGGTTCATGCGGGAGATGATGGTGGCGCCGGTCAGCCGGTGGTCGATCATCGCCGGCAAGTGCCTGGGCGGCACGACGATCGCGGCGAGCCAGGGCCTGATCGTGCTGGCCCTGGCCGGCCTGGTGCACGTGCCCTACGACCCGGTGCTGCTCCTCGGCGTCTTCGGCCTGCAGCTGCTGATCGCCTTCACGGTCACCGCCTTCGGCGTGATGGTCGCCACCACGATCAAGCGGGCCCAGACCTTCACCAGCGTGGTGCAGATGCTCGTGATGCCGATGGTCTTCCTGTCCGGCGCGCTGTACCCCGTCTCGGGCCTGCCCGACCTGGCTCGGCGTGCTCAACCGCCTGAACCCGCTGACCTACGCCGTCGACCCGATGCGCCGGCTGGTGTTCGACCACCTCGACATCTCCGAGGCCGCCCGGCGCACCGCTCGCCCCCGGGCGTCACCTGGTGGGGCTGGCACGTGCCCTCGCTCGCTCGAGGTGGGGATCGTGCTGGCACTGGGCCTGGCGATGTTGGCGATCGCCATCGCCAGTTCTCGCGGACGGAGTGACATCCGCAGGATTCGGTCGAGGACCGCGGGGTCCGCGGGCCACGCCTCGTAGATCGCCTCGTGAGGGACACGTCGTGCAGCAAAACGAAAGGCCAGCGCTATGACAATGATGTCGTCGAGCGGTCCGATGACGGGCAAGAACTCCGGGATGAGGTCAATCGGCGACAGCACCCAGACGCCCGCGAACGCGACGGCGATCTTGGCGCTGAGCGGCACCCGCGCATCGTTCCGAAGACGCCGAATCGTCGTCACACAGGCGGGCAGGACCGAGGCGAGATCCTTCGCCCAGCCAGGCGGAAGCCGCTTCGCGAGCACGGTCATCACCAGCCACGACAGCACCAGCACTGCGAGTCCGGCAACGACGACACGGATCACCACGCGGCACACCCTAGGGGCGGCACCGCATACCGAACTGCCTGGTGATGCGCACGTAACGTTCTTCGCTCGCGAGTGTCATTGCATCGTGAGCGACGACCGGGCATTCGCCGCCAGCAGGCGTGGAGTAAGCCAGGGACACCTTCGGACCCCGGCGATGATCCTCCGACGATCATGACTCTTCCGGGTGAACGCCGAGCGCAACTGCATCGCCGAGGGCTGCGCCTCGAATACGCCACGCTCGGGTGGAATGTGGTCGAGATCGGGTTCCTGATCGCTGCTGCAGTCTTGGCGAGCTCCGTTGCCCTGGCGGGCTTTGCGCTCGACTCGTTCATCGAGATCTTCGCGTCGATCGTGGTCATTCGGCAGCTCCAGGGCGTTGCGTCACGGCAAGGCGACCGGCGGGCGCTGCGCAGCATCGGCGTCGCATTCTTCCTGCTCGCGGTATACATCGTGATCCAAGCGATCGTAACCATCGCGCTTGGAATCCGACCCGACTCGTCTCCGCTCGGCATCGCGTGGCTCGCAGCAACGTGCGTCGTCATGTTCAGTCTTGCGGCGGGAAAGTCACGGACCGGCCGTCTACTCGACAACCCTGTTCTCTGCGCGGAAGCCAAGGTGACGGCCGTGGATGGGGCGCTGGCGGCAGCCATCCTCGTCGGCTTGGTGCTCAACGCCGCGATCGGGTGGTGGTGGGCGGACATCGCCGCTGGCGCGATCCTCGTTGCGTACGGGTTGCGTGAGGGGCGCGAGCACATACGCCAGGCACGTTGACCGCGCCAGATGGCCAGATCACGAAGCGTCTTGGTCACACCGATGTCGCCGTGACAATGAGGATCTATCAGCACGTGACGGCGTGGGATGACCGGGCGGCTGCCGACGCGTCGGGCCGGTGTCAAGTCCCGGTACCCGTGTTCCGGATTGGCTCCGGTAGCTGTGTTCCACCCGGGGAGAGGGTTACGCGGCGTTGATGCGTGAGGGTCGGCCGCCGGCGTTGGCGAAGGCGCCGTGCTCGCGTGAGCGGTCGTGACGGATCGGGTGCACCTTGAGGACCTCGCCGCCGGCGGAGATCTCGACGCAGTCGCCGACGATCGCGACCTGCACCTGACGGCGGGCGTGACGCTTGCCGATCTTGTAGCAGTGACCAGCGAACGAGACGCCGCCGGAGGAGTCGACCTTGCGAGTCACCGACTGGCCGACCGTCGCCTGGCGAGGACGGGGCCGCTTCTGCTTCACCTTCCGAGCGAGCGCTGCGGTCTCCTTCGCTGGCCGATGCCGTTGAGCGTGGGTGGCGACCAGCACGCCTCGGTGGTGGATCGACACGAGCCCGTTGGCGACCGACACCTCGACGGTATCACCAGCCAGCCACGCCCCGACCGGATACAGCTGCGCGGCGAAGCTGATCTTGCCGGTCTTGCCGACCCGACGAGTCGTCGTCGGCTCCTCGACGGCTCGACCGGCTCGACCGGCTTCGACACGGCGAGGCGGAATCGTTCCCACGGCACCACGTCGCCGATCCCCTGATGGCGACGCTCGAAGTTGTACTCGTGCACCCACCGATCCAGCTGCTCCTGCGCGTCGGCGATTGAGTCGAACACCCGGCCATTGAAGAACTCACGGCGCAGCGTCTTGTGCCACCGCTCCACCTTGCCCGTCGTCGTCGGCGACCGCGGTGCGGTCAACATGTGTTTGATCCCGTTCTCACGGCAGATCCGATCGAACAACACCTCCCCCGTCCCCGGCCCGAACCGGCCGGTGAACACCTTGCCGTTATCCGTCAAGATCTCCCGCGGCACCCCGAACGTGCGCATCGCATGTGCCAACGCGTCACACACCGGCCGGCCGTCGCCCGCTCCACCACCCGCGCCGAGATCACGAACCGCGTGATCATCGACACCGGACACGATCGACGCCCTCCACCCGTCGACGAGCTGCACCCCACCGACGACATCCATCTGCCACAACTCCATCGCCCGCGACCGCTCCCACCGCTTGTAATCCGCCTTCTTGCGCCGACGGCCTCCGGCTCGATCAGACCGTGACGCACCAGACACCGATAGATCGACGACCGCCCCGGCAACGGCGACACGCATTCAGCCTCCAGCCGGAACCGGATCGTCCTCGGACCCCAACCCGGCTGAGCCGGCGCAACTCCACGATCCGTGCCTCGACCTCCGGTGGCATCTGATGCGGACACGACAACGGCCGCGCCGACCCATCCACCAACCCGCCATCCCCTCCGCCGCATACCGACGCAACCAGCGATGCACCGTCTGACGCGTCACCCCGAACCCGACCGCCACCTCCGTCACCGACAACGCATCGTTCAACACCTCGAGCACTGCCTGATAGCGCTGCTCCACCAGCCCCAGCTCCACCAACACGATGACGACCTCCCCCGGGCCCGACGACCTTGAACGTCATCATCGAGGAAGGCTCAGCACCGCCAGAACGCACCACCGACGTGTAACACAGCTACCGGAGCCACTGTCGCCCAGCTACCAGAACCAGTCCCGAAAGTGTCACCCACCTACCGGAGCCAACATGTCCACTATGAACCGGGACAGCACACGCGTCGGGCCGGGCCCTCGGTGGCAGTGAGACCAATCCGTGACCACGGCACACTTGAGTGCCACGTCAGATGAGTCGGGGAGGGGGGATTTGAACCCCCGACCTCCTGCACCCAAAGCAGGTGCGCTAGCCAGGCTGCGCTACTCCCCGGAGATGTGGCGGAACGCCGGTTGACGTGCCGTCGTCGAGGCTACCGGGCGGCGCGCTTGGCGAGCTTGGCCAGGCGTTTGGCGGCGCGGCCGATGGGCTCGAGGTTGCGATGGTCGAGGTCGCCGATCTCCACCCCGTTGTCGAACAGCACGCGGTAGCGCTGCCAGTTGAAGCCGTTGGCGAGAACGACTCGCCCCTCCTCGCCGGCCACCACATCGTGCAGCTCGACGGTGCTCCGGACTCGGTCGCCGAGCCGCAGGTCGAGCTGACCTTTGTGGGGAGTCGCCAGCGCGTGCGGCTTCCAGTACTCCATCGGGGAAACATACACTGCTGCGCCATGAACCCGGAGGTCCCGCCGCGGGCGCGTGCAGTCGTTCTGGGCGTGCTCGCAGTGATGACTCTGGGATTGATCGTGGCGGCCGTGGTCGTCGAACACGACCGCGACGAGGACCGGTCGGCTGATGTCGACGGAGGGGACACCGACGGTCCCGCGACGACGACGCCTTCCACGTCCACGGTGCCCTAAGCGCCAGCGCCGGGCGACGACGACCACCGCTCCACCAGCAACGTTCCCGCTGGCGGCTGACGACGGCGTGGCCTCCGACGAGCGCCGCCTCGTCGAGGCGTTCGAGGTCAGTGACGACGACCTGCAACCGAAGAGCGTCGTCGCTTCCGGCGACGGCGTGGTCGTGGCGCAGAACATGATGTACCGGCACAACGTCTCGATGTTCGATCGCGCCGGCACCAAGCTCGCCTCGATCCACGACACGGTCGATCTGGCCGACTTCGGCATCGAAGACGGAGCGACCGTGCAGGGCTCACCCGTCGAGGCAGCGTTCATGCCGGACGGACGTCACGTCTACGTGTCCAACTACAAGATGTACGGCTCCGGCTACAACCCGATCGCCGACGACAACTGCGACAGGGGGAGCTGGGACGACAGCTTCGTCTACCGCATCGACGTGAAGAAGCAGCGCATCGATCGTGTCATCCCGACGGGTGCGGTGCCGAAGTTCCTGGCCGTCACCCCCGACGGCCGGCGGTTGCTCGTGTCGAACTGGTGCGGGTTCGACGTGTCGGTCATCGACACCACTGACAACACGGAGCTGACCCGGATCGACGTCGGCCGCCACCCGCGCGGCATCGCCATCACCTCCGACTCGTCAGCGGCGTACGTCGCCGTGATGGGTGAAGCACGCATCGTCAAGATCGACATCGCCGCCGCGTTCGGTCGTCGGCGAGGTGGGCAACGCCGGGCAGTCGCCGCGGCATCTCGTCCTCTCGCCGGACAACCGCTACCTGTACGTGACGAACAATCTCGAGGGAAACATCCGCAAGATCGACCTCTCCACCGGCGTGCTCCTGGCCCGTGTGGCCACCGGCACCCAGCCGCGCTCGATGGCGATCGCCGAGGACGGAGAAAGCCTGTACGTCGTCAACTACCAGGACGGAACAGTGTCCAAGGTGCGCGCCAGCGACATGACCGTGCTGCAGACACTGCCGACGGGATTCCACCCTGTAGGGATCACATACGACCCGGCGAGCCGCCAGGTGTGGGTGGCCAACTACGCCGGCAGCCTGTCGGTCTTCGTCGACAAGGCACAGACCTGACTTCGACGGATACGTTGACCTGATGCGAGGTCGTATCCCGCGGATCGTTACGACGGCCTTGGTGGCGAACGCGCTGAAGCCGGTCAGAGCCCAGCAGGCATCGATCATGACCTTCTTCTCCGGGTGGCTCACCGCCGAACTGGCACCGCACCTCCTCGCCCTCGACGTCGTCGATGCCGCCGATCAGGTGCGTCGCCGTCGCTACCGCACGCGCGGCGGCAGGATCGACCTCGGCCTCACCGCGGCATCGCTCGCCGGGCTGATCATTCTCGTCCGGCGCGGGCAACGTGCTGGGATCGATGCCCATCACGTCCTCGACAGCGCCCTGCCTGCCTCCGACCCGCCGCGACCGACGCCGTGGCGGAGACTGGTCAACCCGTTCCGCATGGGGCATCCCGACGTGACACGGGTCGCCGACATCCAGTACGCACCCGGCGGCAAACGGCACCGACTTGACGTGTACCACCGAGCCGACCTGCCGGCCGAAGCGCCGGTGTTGTTCCAGATCCACGGAGGCGGCTGGACGGTCGGAGACAAGCATCAGCAGGGCGTGCCGCTGATGATGGACATGGCCGCCCTCGGGTGGGTGTGCGTCGCGCCGAACTACCCGTTGAGCCCGAAGGCTGTCTTGGCCGGACCACCTGGTCGACCTCAAGCGCGCGCTGGCCTGGGTTCGAGAGCACATCGCCGAGTACGGCGGCGACCCGACATTCGTCGTGGTCACCGGTGGGTCGGCGGGCGGGCACTTGTCGGCGATGCTCGCCCTCACGCCGAACGAGGCGAAGTACCAGCCTGGATTCGAGGACGCCGATACCAGCGTTCAGGCCTGTGTGCCGCACTACGGCGTCTACGACATCGCCAACGTGACGACAGCAAGCCCGTCGAGGCGCGACTGCGGGCGATCGCCCGCATCATGTTCAAGCGCGACTGGCGTGGTGATCGCACTGTGTTCGAGGAGGCGTCACCGATCTGCCTCGTCCGTGCCGACGCGCCGCCATTCTTCGTGATCCACGGTCGGGACGACACGCTCGTTCCCGTGGGCGAGGCACGTGCCTTCGTCGAGCGGTTACGCGCAGTCTCGACGTCGCCGGTCGTCTACGCCGAGGTGCACGGCGCCCAGCATGCGTTCGACCTCTTCCCCAGCGTCCGCAGCGCCCACATCGTCGGCGCTGTCGAACGATTCCTGCTCTGGGCTCGTAGCGAGAACCGGATGACCCGACGTGACGGCGCAGACGCGGTGAGCTCGCCCGATGGGGCGGGCAACATGTCTGCGAGCGGAACTCCATCATGAACGCTGCCGATAGCCTCGGTGACCTGTGAAGAGTTCGCTGGAAACCCTCGAGGGGAACAAGGTCAAGCTGTACGTAGAGGTCGAAGAAGCGGAGTTCGACCGCGACATCGATCGGGCGTTCAAAGCGATCGCCCGCGAGGTTCGACTCCCCGGGTTCCGCAACGGCAAGGCGCCTCGCCGAGTGCTCGAGGCGCGCATCGGCATCGCCCCTGCCCGAGAGCAGGCGCTGCGCGAGGCCATCCCCAGCTACCTCGCCAAAGCGGTGCGGGAGCACGACGTCGATCTCGTCGCCACCCCGGAGATCGAGGTCACCGGCGGAACCGAGGAAGGTCCCGTCGAGTTCGACGCCACCTGCGAGGTGCGTCCCGAGGTCTCGCGTGCCCGGTTACGGCGGGCTCCGTGTCGAACTCCCCGCTCTGCATGCCACCGATGACGAGATCGATGACGGCGATCGACGCTGAGCGCCGCCGCCACGGTGTGCCCACGTCGGTCGACCGCCCGGCGGCGGTCGGCGACCTCGTAACGCTCGATCTCGTCACGAAGCGTGACGGCGAGGAGGTCACCGGCCTCAACACCGAGGACTGGTCGTACGAGATCGGGCAAGGCTGGATCACCGACGACTTCGACGACCAACTCGTCGGCGCCAGCTCCGGCGACGTCCTCGAGTTCACGTCCACGCCGAAGGGCACCGAGGAGCCCGCCGATTTCACGGTGACGGTCAAGTCGGTCGACGAGATGGATCTCCCCGCGCTCAATGACGAGTGGGTCGGCGACAACTTCGGCGAGTTCGAGACGGTCGAGGAATGGCGAGCGTCGCAGCGAGAGCGCATCAGCGAGCTGAAGCTCAACCAGGCTCGCCAGCAGTTCATGGGCAAGGTCAGCGAGGCGCTCACGGCCCTGGTCGACATCGATGCCCCCGAGTCGATGGTGCAGAGCGAGCTGCAAGGGCGGGTGCAGAACACCGTCGCTCGCTTCCAGGCCAACGGCATCGACCTCCAGCAATGGCTGTCTGCCACGGGCCAGGACACCAACGAGTTCATGGCGAGCATGAAGACCCAATCGGAGCAGGCCGTGAAACTCGACCTCGCCCTGCGGGCCGTGGCCAACGCCGAGGGCTTCGAGATGACCGACGACGATCTCGACGCCGAGTACCAGCGGGTCGCGATGCAAGTGGGCGAGAAGGTGGCGAAGGTCAAGAAGGCGTACGAGCAGAACGACGCCGTCGCCGACCTCACTGCCCAGATCCGCAAGTCGAAGGCGCTCGAGTGGTTGATGCACAACACCGACGTCGTCGACACCGACGGCAATCCGATCGACAACGACGAACTGCTCGGGCACAGCATGGACGACCGCACGACCACGACCACGACCACGACCACGACGCCGCCGAGCACGACACGATGGTGCCGTCAGCCGCGCGCCGAGAGAGGAAGCCGAGTGAACCCCGAAGCCATCCCCCCAGCTACCTCGTTCCCAACGTCGTCGAGCAGACGAGCCGCGGCGAGCGCGCCTACGACCTCTACAGCCGTCTGCTCAAGGAGAACATCATCTTCTTGCAGACGCCGATCGACGACCAGATCGCCAGCCTGATCTGCGCCCAGTTGATCCACCTCGAGTCGGAGAACCCCGACAAGGACATCAACATCTACATCAACAGCCCCGGTGGCGACATCACCTCGCTGTTCGCGATCTACGACACGATGCAGTTCATCCGCAACGACATCGCCACGATCTGCATCGGACAGGCCGCCTCGGCGGCAGCGGTGCTGCTGGCCGCGGGCGCCAAGGGCAAGCGTCTCGCTCTGCCCCACAGCCGCATCCTGCTCCACCAGCCGTACGGGTCGGTCGGCTACGGTCAGGTCACCGACCTCGAGCTCGCCGCCAAGGAGATCCTGCGGATGCGCGACCTCCTCGAGGAGATCCTCTCCAACCACACCGGCCAACCGCTCGAACAGGTTCACAAAGACACCGACCGCGACTTCGTATTGGAAGCAAACGAGGCGCTTGAATATGGCATCATCGACGACGTGATCTCGTCCCGGGAGCAGGCAGACCGGACCGGGCCGATCCGCTGACCGATCCGTAACGAGACACCAAGCGACAGGGGACCAGCCGTGGCCAAATTCGGCGAGACAGGTGAGCTGCTCAAGTGCAGCTTCTGCGGCAAGTCGCAGAAGCAGGTCAAGAAGCTCATCGCCGGGCCCGGCGTGTACATCTGCGACGAGTGCATCGACCTTTGCAACGAGATCATCGAGGAAGAGCTCACCGAGAGCGGCGACCTCAGCTTCGACCAGCTCCCCAACCCGAGGGAGATCCGCTCCTTCCTCGACGAGTACGTGGTGGGCCAGGAGGAGGCGAAGAAGATCCTCTCCGTCGCCGTGTACAACCACTACCGGCGCATTCAGTACGAGCAGCACCACGGCCCGTCGAAGCGTGACGACGTCGAGTTGACCAAGAGCAACGTGCTGATGCTGGGGCCCACCGGTTGCGGCAAGACTCACCTCGCCCAGACGATGGCGCGGATGCTCAACGTGCCGTTCGCGGTCGCCGATGCCACGGCGCTCACCGAGGCCGGCTACGTGGGTGAGGACGTCGAGAACATCCTGCTCAAGCTGATCCAGGCGGCCGACTTCGACGTCAAGAAGGCGGAGACGGGCATCGTCTACATCGACGAGATCGACAAGATCGCCCGCAAGAGCGAGAACCCGTCGATCACTCGTGACGTGTCCGGCGAGGGCGTTCAGCAGGCGCTGCTGAAGATCTTGGAGGGAACCCAAGCGTCGGTGCCGCCGCAAGGCGGGCGCAAGCATCCCCACCAGGAATTCATCCAGATCGACACCACCAACGTGTTGTTCATCCTCGGTGGTGCATTCTCCGGGCTGGAGCCGATCATCGAGAGCCGCATCGGGCACAAGGGTGTCGGGTTCCACGGCACCGTCCGTTCCAAGGTCGAGCGCGATCCCGGCGAGCTGTTCGCCCGGGTGCTCCCGGAAGATCTCATCAAGTTCGGCATGATCCCCGAGTTCATCGGCCGCCTCCCGATGATCGGCGTCGTCCGCTCGCTCGATCGCGACGCGTTGATCTCGATCCTCACCGAGCCGAAGAACGCTCTCGTCAAGCAGTACGCCAAGGTGTTCGAGTTCGAGGACGTCGAGTTGGAGTTCACCGAGGATGGGCTCGAGGCTGTCGCCGACCAAGCGCTGCTGCGCGGCACCGGGGCGCGGGGTCTGCGGGCGATCCTCGAAGAGGTGCTGCTCAACACGATGTACGACGTTCCAGGCCGCACCGACGTCGGCAAGGTCGTCATCGACGGCACCGTCGTACGCGAACGGGTGAACCCGACGCTCGTTCCCCGCAACGCCCGCTCCAGTCGCGCCCGCAAGTCGGCGTGACGAGTCGACCTCTCTCGCGTCGCCGTTCACGGTGACATACGACGAGGCACTCGCCTACATCAACGAGCACGCGTCCTACGACACGACGGGGCGCATCGAGTCACCCTCGCTGGCCAACATCCAGAAGCTGTGCTCGGCGATGGGCGACCCTCAACTCACCGCACCTTCGATCCACGTGACGGGCACCAACGGCAAGGGCTCGACGGTGCAGATGATGACGCGGCTGCTGGTGTCGCAGGGCCTCACCGTGGGCACGTACACGAGCCCCCATCTCGAACGGGTCAACGAACGCATCGCCCGCAACGGTGAGCCGATCAGCGACGACGACTTCGCCGAGCAGATCGCCGCCGTCGCCGACCTCGAAGGCATCACCGGTGTTCGTCCCTCCTACTTCGAGGCGTGCACCGCAGCGGCGTTCCGATGGTTCGCCGACGTAGCGGTCGACGTCGTCGTCGCCGAGGTCGGCCTGCTCGGCCGCTGGGACGCGACGAACGTGCTCGACGCGCAGGTCGCAGTCGTCACGAACATCGGGATGGACCACAACGAGTTCGCCGGGCCGACGCTGGCCGACATCGCTGCCGAGAAGGCGGGAATCATCAAGCCCGGATCGGCGGCTGTCATCGGTGAGACCGCACCAGACCTGGCGGCGATCCTCGACGCAGAACCCGCCGCATCCAGGCTCCACCGCGGCGACGACTTCGACGTCGTCGCGAACCAACTCGCCGTCGGCGGTCGTCTCGTCGATCTGCGCACGCCCACCACCGTGTACCCGGACGTGTTCGTGCCGCTGCACGGGATCCACCAGTCGAACAACGCGGCGATCGCTCTCGCCGCCGTGGAGACGTTCTTCGCCGCGCCGTTGCCGCTCGACGTCGTCACCGAGGGTTTTGGCGCGGTCGTGATGCCGGGGCGCTTCGAGGTGATGGCTCACCAGCCACTCGTGATCGTCGACGGTGCCCACAACCCGCCCGGTGGAGATACCTGCGCGGAGGTGTTCTTCGACGACTTCCATCCGGAGGGGCGGCGGATCCTCGTCGTCGGCACGCTGCGCGACCCGGAGGCGATGCTCGCCGCCCTGCGCGCCGACGAGTTCGACATCGTCATCGCCGCCACGGCGCCGTCACCCCGCGGCGTGCCGGCGGACGACGTCGCCGCCGCGGCGCGACGGGTCGGATGTGACGACGTCCGCCGCGCCGACACGGTCACCGACGCGTGCAGGATGGCGTTGCGCCTCGCCGAGTTCGACGACGCCGTACTCGCCGCCGGCTCGCTCTACGTCGCCGGTGAGGCACGCATCGCGTTCGAGCGGTTCACGCCGTAGAACGGTCACCGGTCGATCACGTCGTGCCTCTCGCAGACGCGTTGGTCAGATCCGACCGATACGCTGGGACGGCTATGCCGTCTCCCGATCGCACCCTCGTGCTGCTCAAGCCCGACGCTGTCGAGCGTGGACTCGTCGGCCAGATCCTCGCCCGCCTCGAGGCGAAGGACCTCACCATCGCCGCGATGGACCTGCGCCAGCTCGACAAGGAGACACTTGCCGAGCATTACGCCGAGCACGTCGACAAGCCGTTCTACTCCGACCTCGTCCAGTTCATGAGCCGTGGCCCCGTCGTGGCGCTCGTCGTCGAAGGGCCGGAGGAAACGTGGGAGGTGGTGCGCACGATGATGGGCGCCACGAACCCGCGCTCCGCGGCACCGGGCACGATCCGCGGTGACCTGGGCATCCTGTTCACCGAGAACCTCGTTCATGGCAGCGACTCCGCCGCGTCGGCCGAGCGCGAGATCGGGATCTTCTTCCCGAATCTGTAACCTTTCCCCGAGCTACACCCGGGCCCGCGGCCCCTCCCTCGAACGGGCGGAGTCATAATGGTGTAGAGGAGAAGCCATGGCTCGAAACAATCCGCTCAGCCTGGGGCGCGACCTCGCGATCGACCTCGGTACCGCCAACACGCTGATTTACGCGCGTGGGCAGGGAATCGTGCTCGACGAGCCTTCGGTCGTCGCCGTCAACGTCAACGACGGGCGTCCCGTCGCGGTCGGCCAAGAGGCGAAGCGGATGATCGGCCGTACTCCCAACCACATCCGCGCCATTCGCCCGCTGGAAGATGGCGTGATCGCCGACTTCGACGTGTGCGAGAAGATGCTCCGCTACTTCATTCAGAAGGTGCACGCCAGCAAGTGGAGCAAGCCGCGGATGATCATCTGCGTGCCGTCGGGCATCACCGGCGTCGAGCAGCGCGCCGTGCAAGAGGCAGCCGAGTACGCCGGTGCCCGCAAGCCGGTGCACATCATCGAAGAGCCGATGGCGGCGGCGATCGGCGCCGATCTTCCCGTGCACGAGCCGTCGGGCAACATGATCGTCGACATCGGCGGTGGCACCACCGAGGTCGCCGTGATCTCCCTCGGCGGCATCGTCACTGCCCAATCGATGCGAGTCGCCGGCGACGAGCTCGACGAGGCCGTGCTGCAGTACGTGAAGAAGGAGTTCTCCCTGGCCATCGGTGAGCGCACCGCCGAGGAGATCAAGATCCAGATGGGCTCGGCGTGGCCGATGGAAGAAGAGCTCACCGCGGACATCCGTGGCCGCGACCTCATCAGTGGCCTGCCTCGCACGATTCAGCTCACCACCGAGCACGTTCGCGAGGCGATGGCCGAGCCTGTCGCCGCCATCGTCGATGCCGTCCGCACGACGCTCGACAAGACTCCGCCCGAACTGGCCGCCGACATCATGCAGGACGGCATCACCGTCACCGGCGGTGGTGCACTCCTCGGCGGCCTCGACCAGCGGCTCGCCCACGAGACGGGAATGCCGATCCGCTTGGCCCCCGAGCCGCTGTACAGCGTGGTCATCGGGTCTGGCCGGGCGCTCGAGAACATTGACGCGATGCGGGGGTTGATGTCGCTCGGTGGCGACGAGTAGCGGTTCCGCTGCTCCGAACGTATGGGTGTCTATTCGCCAGCGCGGCGACGGTTGATCATTGGCTTGCTGCTGAGCTCGGTGCTGCTGCTGGCGATCGACATCCAGGGCAACTCGGTCATCGATCGTGCCCGGGAGGGCTTCCACCACATCATCGACCCGCTCGAGCGCGCCGCTGAGGTGGTGTCACGACCGGTGCGCAACGCGTGGCGGGGCATCACCCAATACGACGAACTGGCCGACGAGAACGCCGAGCTGCGCGAGAAGCTCGAGGGGCTGACGGCCGACCAGATCGCTGCTCGGGCTCAGCAACGCCTGTACCAAGACCTGCTCCGGCTCAACAACCTGCCAGCTCTGACTGACTACCCGACACTCGTCGCTCAGGTCGTCGGCAAATCGCCGACGAATCTCGACCAGATCATCGAGATCAACCGCGGCTCCGACGACGGCGTCGAAGTGGGCATGGCGGTCGCCTCGGCGGGAGGGCTGGTCGGAAAGGTCACTTCACCGGTACTGCCCGACCGGGCATTCGTGATGCTCGTGACCGACACCCGCTATGCCGTCGAGGCCCAGGTGCTCGGCGTCGCCCCCACGCCGGAGGAGTCCCCGCCTCCGAACACCGGCCTCAACAACGCGGTCCCCAACGACGACATCACCACCACGACGACCACATCGACCACGCTGCCGCCGTCCACCACGCTGCCGGAAGCGGTACCCGTCACGGCGGGGAGCACTCCCGGCACGATCGCCGCACACGGGGACGACGAGCTCGACCACCTGCGTCCGGCACCACCGACCCCGCCGTCGAGCACGACGACGACCACGACCACGCTGCCTCCGATCGCCCGCGACACGGGCATCGTCGAAGGAGCGGGTCGCGGCAAGCCACCGGAGATGCGGCTCGTCAAGGAGGACCTCTCCGTCGGCAGGTTCCGCGTCGGCGATGCGGTGATGACGAGTGGCGGCAACGAGAGCCTCGCCCCGCCGGATATCCCGATCGGGACGGTGTCGAAAGTCGAGCGCCGGTCGGGTTCCGCTGGGCCGCTCCTCCAGATCGACGTGTCCGCCGATCTCGAGCGGCTCAACTTCGTCAACGTCGTCTTCTACCGGCCGCTCGCCGAGGTCGACCCGAATGAGGTGGCAGATTGATCGCCGCCTTCGTCCAAGGCCCGTTGATCAGGTTGATCCCTGTGGGTCTCGTCCTGCTCGCCCTGCAGACGACGCTGTTCGTCGAACTGCAACCGGCCGGTGTCATCGTGCAGGTCATGCTCGCCCTCGCCGCGGCCGCGGGGGCCGCCGGCGGTGCCGACCGCGGTGCCCTTGCCGGCTTCGTGCTCGGCCTCCTCTACGACCTCGGCACCAACGAGCCGCTGGGGTCGACGGCGCTGACCATGGCGTTCGCCGGCATCGTCGCCGGCATCGCCTGGTCGATCACCGTCGATCCGCCGTGGTGGCTCGCCGCCGTCTTCGTCACGCTCGGTGCGGCCGCAGGCGAAGCCGCCGTGCCGGTGGTTCGCGTGATCACCGGCGAGACGACAGAGTTCGACGAGCGGCTGTTAACGATCGTGCCTGTGGTCGCCGCAGCCGCAGCGTTGATGAGCCCGCTGTTCGTACCGCTTTCCAAATGGTGTCTGCGGATCAAGAAGCCCGAGTGGAAGGCCCCCCCGGAATGAGCGAACAAATCTCCACACGGGTCGCCTTGCGACCCCTGACCGGTGCCCGTCGGGCACACTGTTGCGATGGCATCTGACGCCCGCGTTGCCAGGCTCGGTGTGCTCGGAGCAGTGGCGATCATGCTGTTCGGCCTCCTCGGAACGCGGCTCTGGTTCCTGCAGACCGTGGACTCCGAGAAGCTGCAGGAATCGCTGGTGGTCGAACGCACGAAGACGGTGCCGCTGATCCCCGAGCGGGGTCGCATCTTCGACGCCGACGGACGCATCCTCGCCGACAACGAGTACGTCTACGCGGTCGCCGTCGACTGGGCGGCGATGCGCGACAAGCGCGAGCGCACGGAACTGTTCCGGCGGTTGTCCGGTTGGATCGACGTCCCCGTCGGCGAGATGGAACGACGGTACAACTCCAACGTCTTCAGCCCGCTGCTCCCGATGCCGGTCAAGGAGGACATCAAGGACGAGCAGATCGCCGTCGGACTGCGTGAACGGTCGGAGGACTTCCCCGGCGTGCAGATCGTCGACGGGTGGAAGCGCACCTACAACTACGCCCCGCTCGCCGCCCACGTGCTCGGATACATGGGCCGTCTCGACGCGAGCAACCTCGACGAGTACCTCGAAAGGGGATACCAACGCAACGAGATCGTCGGCAAGGCGGGCGTCGAGCTGAGCATGGAGGACGTCCTCCACGGCAAATGGGGCAAGGTCGTCTACGAGGTGAACGCGGCTGGGCAGATCCTCCGCGAAGTCAGCCACACCGATCCGGTCAACGGGCAAGACATCCAGCTCTCGATCGACCTCGACGTGCAGCAGTACGCCGAGAGCCTGTTGCAGACGCAGCTCACTCGTATCCGCAACCTGCCGTCGACGTACTGGGCGGACAACCCGATCGTCGAGGACCCCAACACCGGTGAGAAGCACCGGATGGACGTCAACCAGGGGGAGAAGGTCCCGTTCAAGGCGCCCGCCGGCTCGGTGATCGTGATGAACCAGGACAACGGCCAGATTTCGGCGATGGCCAGCTACCCGACGTTCGACAACCGCTGGTTCAACGCGGGCGTGTCGAGCGACAAGTTCCGCGAGCTGTTCCCGCCGGTGAAGGAGGACGCCACGGCGGACGAGAAGGCCGAAGCGGCCGACCTGGCGACGCTCACCAACCGCGCCGTGCAAGGGCAGTACAACCTCGGCTCGGCGTTCAAGCCGTTCACCGCGTATGCCGCGCTCGACAGCGGGCTGCTCGAACCGAACTCGTATTACCAGGACACCGGCTACTACCAGATTCGCTCGATCGAGGCCGACAAGTGCGCCGCCGGTGTCGACTGCGAGCTCCGCAACGCGTGGTGTGATGCTCGCAACGGTCCGTGCGTGTACGGATCGGTCAACGTCTACAAGGCGCTCGCCGTGTCCAGTGACACGTTCTTCTACAAGATCGGGGAGGACGCCTATCTCAAGAGCCGCACGCTCTTGAAGCGGAAGACGTCCGAGTTCGGGTTCGGGCACGACACCGGCGTCGACCTGCCGTTCGAGTTCGACGGGCGGGTGCCCGACGATGCCATCAAGAAGCAACTCGTCGAGAACGGTGTGCTCGCCGAAGGTGAAGAGCCTCGTCTCCTGGTGGGTGACAACATCCAGGCGGCGATCGGACAGGGTCTGCTGGCGGCGACGCCCGTCCAGGTCGCCACCGGCTATTCGGCGCTCGCCAACGGAGGATCGGTGCTCACGCCGCATGTCGTGCGGGCGATCTTCGAGCCCGGTGTGCCCAACGGACCGGCTGGATATGCCGATCTGGCTCGCGGCAAGGTGGTGAAGAGCTTCCTCCAGCCCGACGTGAGGCACCGGATCAAGATGGCTCCCGAGGACTACGAGGCCATCGTGTCGGGTCTGCGCCGCAACGTCACCGGACCTCGTTTCGACGAGGGCAGCACCACCACACAGGAGCTCTACGAGGACGGCCTCTATCCCGACGATGCCATCCAGATCGCCGGCAAAACGGGCACTGCGCAGGGGTTCCGCAACCTGCCCTGGAACGACTCGTCGGTCTTCGGCGGGTTCAGCGTCGATCCCGAGCGTCCCTACACCGTGGTGTCGTACCTCGAGAAGGCGGGATACGGGTCGAGAGCGTCGGCGCCGCTGGTCAAGTGCATGTTCCTCGCCCTCTCCGGGAAGATGTTCACCCAGCCGGTGATCCTGTCCGATCCGCTCGACCTCGACAGCACCGACGTTGCCGAACCCGCCGATCCCGTGCCGATGGAGTGCACCAAGGCCTCCAACTTCTATCCCGAAGGTGGCATCGACCTCGCCGTCCGGCCCGTCGACTGACCCTCATGTCGCTCTCGATGCTGCAACGCAAGCCCGACTCGGGGCTCGGGAACATCCGCTCCAGCCCGGCCGACCCGAGCCGGAACATCGACTGGATCCTGCTCGTCGGGCAGGTGCTGCTCACCACGATCGGGTGCTTCGTCGTCTACTCGGCCACACGGACCCTCGCCGGCATCGACCCGTACAACTTCGTCACCCGCCAGGTGATGTTCGCCATCGTCGCTGCGGCGGTGATGTTCCTCGTGATGACGCTCGATTACGAGTGGCTGCACGACCACTGGCGAGTGCTCTATTTCTTCACCGTCGTCCTCCTCGCCCTGCTGCTGATCCTCGGCAAGCTCAGCGGTGAGGATCTGATCTCGTTCGACATCGGCCCGATCAACATCCAGCCGGCGGAGTTCGCCAAGGTCACCGTGCTGCTCGGCATCGCTGCCTACGTGGCCGACGAGGAATCGGAGAAGGTCACGTACGCCCGCTTCCTCGGCGCCCTCATCCTCGTCGGCGTCCCGGCGGTGATGGTGCTCGCCCAGCCCGACCTCGGCGGCGCCACGGTGCTGCTGGCGTGCGCCATGGGTGTGCTGCTCGTCGCCGGGGCGAAGATCGTCTACATCCTCACCATCTCGATTCTCTCCGTGGCCACGTTGGGAGCGGCCTACCTGTCCGGATTCGTCAACGACTATCAGCTCGAGCGGATCAAGGTCTTCTTCGACCAGGACAACCCCGAGCTGCGCGACGAGGTCTTCCAGGTCCGCAATGCCATCCGCGCGGCAGGGACGGGCGGGTGGTTCGGCAAGGGCTGGCTGCAGGGAGACCTGATCAACGGACGCGACGTACCAGTGGTGTGGGCCGACTTCCCCTTCGCTGCGGTCGGGCGAGCAGTTCGGCCTCGTCGGCGGCGGCACGCTGCTGCTGCTGTTCGCCATCGTGCTCTTCCGCATCTGGCGCATCGCCGGGCTGTCGAAGGACATGTTCGGCACCTACATCTGTGCTGGGGCATTCACGATGTTGCTCTGGCAGCTGTTCCAGAACGTCGGGATGACAATCGGGATCATGCCCGTGACGGGTCTCCCGATGCCGTTCATCTCATATGGAGGGTCGGGCCTGATCACCTACTTCGCCATCTTCGGGCTGGTCCAGAGCGTCCACATGCGCCGCATGCGCTAGGACGCGCAGCTCGTTGGCCGGCTCTCACCGGCGGCGGCGTTCGCTGAGCAGGCGGGATTGAACGGTACACTGCTACGACCATGACCTCGCTGTGGTCGAGGGTCGAACCGCTCTTGAGCCAGGTGCAGAAGCCGGCTCGCTACATCGGGTGTGAGGACGGCGCCGTCACCCCCCGGCATACCCCCGGGAAGGTGGCTTGGTTGCTCGCCTACCCCGACGCATACGAGATTGGGCTGCCCAATCAAGGGCTGCAGATCCTCTTCGAGATCCTCAACGAACGCGACGACGCAGTCGCCGAACGAACGTACGCACCCTGGACCGATCTCGAGGGTCTGCTCCGGCGCGATTCCGTACCGCTGTTCTCGGTCGACACCCACCGTGCCGGCTCACCAGTTCGACCTGTTGGCGTTCAACCTCTCAGCCGAGCTCGTGTACACGAACGTGCTCAACATGATCGACCTGGCAGGGGCGCCCGTGCGCAGCGAGGATCGCCGGCCTGAGCACCCGCTCATCGTGCTCGGCGGTCATGCCGCCTTCAACCCCGAGCCCCTGGCCGACTACGTCGACGTCGTGGTGCTCGGCGAGGGCGAGGAGGTCGTCGGCGAGATCACCGAAGTCGTGGCGGCGTGGAAGCGTGCCGGGCGAACGACCCGTGAGCCGGTGCTCCGCGAGCTGTCCACGATCCCGGGCGTGTACGTGCCAGCGATGTACGACGTCACGTACGACGGCGAGGCGCTGGTGGCCGTCACTCCGCGTCATCCCGACGTGCCGGCCACCGTTGACAAACGCACCATCGGTGATCTCGGTGAATGGCCGTACCCGAAGCGACCGCTGGCCCCCCTCACCGAAGTCGTCCACGACCGGCTCAGCGTCGAGGTCTTCCGCGGGTGTACGCGTGGGTGCCGCTTCTGCCAGGCGGGGATGATCACCCGGCCGGTGCGGGAGCGTCCGGCCGAGCAGGTGCGGACGATGGTCGCCGACGGGCTGCGCCGCACCGGCTACAACGAAGTCAGCCTCACGTCGCTCTCCACCGCCGACTTCAGCGACATCGAGTCCGTCGTGCGCGGCGTGCTCGACGATCCGACGGCCTGCGGCACGACCACGGTGAACCTGCCGTCGCTCCGCGTCGACGCGTTCACGGTGGGACTCGCCGGTCAGGTCAGCAACGGGCGGCGCAGCGGTCTGACGTTCGCCCCGGAGGCCGGTTCGTGGCGTCTGCGCAACGTGATCAACAAGCTGATCACAGAGGACGACCTGTACGGCGCAGTCGAGTCGGCCTTCTCTCAGGGCTGGACCCGGATGAAGCTCTACTTCCTCACCGGCCTGCCCACCGAGACCGACGACGACACGCTCGGCGTCGCCGAGCTCGCACGCAACTGCGTCGCCCTCGGCCGCCGTCACACGAACCGGGCCAGCGTCACGGTGAGCCTCGGCGGCTTCGTGCCCAAGGCGCATACGCCGTTCCAGTGGTTCGGGCAGAACTCGGCCGACGAGCTGCGCCGCAAGATCGGTCTCGTGCGCGACGACCTCAAGAAGGCCAAAGCGGTGCAGCTCAAGTGGCACGACCCGAAGGCGACCTTCGCCGAGGGTCTCGCCAGTCGCGGTGATCGCCGCATCGGCCGCGTGATCGAGCGGGTGTGGCGAGACGGCGGCACGTTCCAGGAGTGGGGCGAGCATTTCGACCTCGACCGATGGCTGAAGGCGATGGCTGCCGAGGGCCTGTCGCCGGATTGGTACGTCACACGTCACCGTGACGAGCACGAGGTGCTGCCGTGGGAGCACCTCACCGCCGGTTTGCACAAGGACTTCCTCTGGGACGACTGGCGGGCGTCGCTCGATGGTCATGGTCTCGAGGACTGCCGTTGGACGCCGTGCTACGACTGCGGCGTGTGCACCGGCTACGGGATCGAGCACGTCGTCGCCTCGTCGGTGCCGCCCGCCGGCGGTAGCCAGGGAACCGGCCAGGATCTCACCGCCGGGCGGCGCCGTCCCCGTCCTTCTCCGCACCGGAGCGAGGTCGTGAGCGGCGTGCTACGGTCCGTCTGCGCTCCACCAAGTTGGGCAAGGTGCGCTTCACGAGCCACCGCGACGTCGCTCGCCTGTGGGAGCGGGCGATGCGCAAGGCCACACTCCCCGTCTCGTTCTCGGGCGGGTTCACACCCCGCCCCAAGCTCAGCTTCGGACTGGCGTTGCCAACCGGAGCGGAATCCATCGCCGAGTACATCGACATCGCCTTCGACGACGAGGTCGACGTCGACGAGCTCCCACCTCGACTCAGCGATGTACTGCCCACCGGCATCGATGTCGTCGCCGCGCAGCGCCTCTCCGACGGAGCCGCTTCGCTGCAGCACGACGTCAGCTCGGTCACGTGGGAACTGTTCGCGCCGTGGCTCACGCCCGACCACCATCGGGAGGCGGCGGAGCGCTTGCTCGCCGCCGGCGTGCTGCCCATCGAACGCGAACGAAAAGGCGAGACACATCTCGACGACGCCCGGCCGGTCATCCTCGACCTTCGTGCCGATGACGTCGCCGATCGTCTCGTCGCCGATCTGGCCACGGAGGGCCGCGCCCTCCGTCCGGCCGAACTGGCCGAACTGGCCTACCCCCACTGCGATCGCGACGAGCGAGCCGTTCATCGCCGTGCGCGCAGTGCGAACACACCAATGGATCGGACACGGAGACGAAAGGCGCGAGGTCATCCCGCTGCCCGCCGCCGTGTCGGCGTTCACCGCGCAGGTGAGCGCATGAGAAGGGAACTTCAACACCATGACCAACGACGCCGACAACGAGCGTTCCGAGCCGGAGGACGAGCGTCCTTCCGGGGCGGCCGCGGCGCGCAGACGTCGCCGCGGTTCGCGTGGCGGACAGCGACGCCGTAAGGGCGCTGCAAGCGCGACGGCTGATAACACCGAACCCACATCCGACACGCGCAGAGGAGGCACCGCCCGACGTTGCACCCGTCGCGGACTTCGCCGGCGACGGCTGCAGGGATCGACGGCGACCGCGACGTGTCCGTCGATCCTGACGAGCTGCCGGAGCCGATGCGCGAGGGTCGTCCCTCGGTGGAGGCGGCCGACAAGGCGCTCGTCCGCAAGCCACGGATCGGTGACACACGCCCGGCGCCGGCTTCTCCGCCGCCCGACGGCGACCCGGCTGCTGCGGCAGTGAGCGACGACGCCGTCGAGCCCGAGCCGGAGAGCGGCTCGCGCCGCCGTCGGGGGAGGGGCAAGACCCCCCGTGCCGAGCGGGGGCGGGGACAGAAGCGTCGACGTGGAGCAGAGCTCTCGGCCGACACGCTCGAGCAGCGTCGAGGCCGCGAGCGCAACGGCAAGCCGATCGGTCGCTACCTGATGTGCGTCCAGGTGCGCACCGGCATGGCCCAGGTCGCCGTGCTCGAAGGGCGCAACCTCATCGAGCACTACGTCAGCCGGCCGGCCGACGACGTCAGCCAGATCCACGGCAACATCTACGTGGGCAAGGTGCAGAACGTGCTGCCGGGCATGGAGGCCGCGTTCGTCGACATCGCCACGCCGAAGAACGCCGTGCTGTACCGCAACGACGTGCAATACGACGCCGAGGACATCGAGGAGCAGGCCGAGCGCCCCCGCATCGAGGACATCCTCAAGGCCAAGCAGCTCATCGTCTGCCAGGTCACGAAGAACCCGATCGGCGCCAAGGGAGCCCGCCTCACCCAGGAAGTGTCGCTGCCCGGCCGGTTCGTGGTGCTGATCCCCAACTCGAAGACGTACGGCATCTCCAAGCGGCTGCCCGACGAGGTGCGCAAGCGGCTGCGGAGCATCCTCGACCGCGTCAAGCCCGAGCAGCACGGCCTCATCGTGCGCACCGCGGCCGAGCACGCCACCGAAGAGGAGCTGCGCGCCGACATGCAACTCCTGCTCGACCAGTGGAACGAGATCGAGGGCAAGGCGGCGAAGGTGCAGAAGGCGGCGTTGCTCTACCGCGAGCCGGAGCTCGCCGTGCGGCGCATTCGCGAGGAGTTCAACTCCGACTACCGCGGCGTCGTCATCGACGACAAGGCGCTGTACAGCGAGGTTCGCGACTACGTGGCGGCGTTCAGTCCCGAGCTCGCCGACCGCATCGAGTACTACGACCGCGAGGCCGAGGGCCTGTCGTTGTTCGAGCGCAACCATGTGCACGAGCAGGTGCACAAGGCGCTCGATCGCAAGGTGTGGCTGCCGTCCGGCGGGTCGCTCATCATCGAGCACACCGAGGCGCTCACGGTGATCGACGTCAACACTGGCAAGAACGTCGGCTCCACGAATCTCGAGGAGACGGTGTTCCACAACAACATGGAGGCGGCCGAGGAGATCGCCAAGCAGCTACGGCTGCGCGACATCGGCGGCATCATCGTCATCGACTTCATCGACATGGAGATCAGGAAGAACCGCCAAGAGGTGATCGAGACGTTCCGCAACGCACTGGCCCGAGACAAGACCCGCTCGCAGGTGTTCGACATCTCCGATCTCGGCCTCGTCGAGATGACCCGCAAGCGCATCGGCGAAGGCCTGCTCACCGAGTTCTCCGACATCTGCCCCGACTGCGAAGGGCGCGGCGTCCGCGTCGACTACTCGCTGCTCGATTGACTCGATTGACCAGCGTGCAGGGTTGGGTCCGCACCTCGCTCCGATAGGATCGGCTCTCGCTATGTACGCAGTCATCGCCTCAGGCGGCAAGCAGCACAAGGTGGCCGAGGGCCAGACCGTCAACGTCGATCTGCTCGACGCCGAGCAGGGCGACGATGTCGCTCTCTCGCCCGTGCTCGTGGTCGACGGCGATGCCGTGCTGGCCACGCCCGACGAGCTGAGCGGCGTCTCGGTCACCGGCAGGGTGGTCGGCACTGCCAAGGGCCCGAAGATCAACGGGTTCACCTACAAGAAACGAACCAACAAGCGCCGTCGGTTCGGTCATCGCCAGCAGTACACCGTCATCGAGATCACCTCGATCGCCAAGGGCTGAGGAGGACAGAGCCATGTCGAAGACCAAAGGTGGCGGTTCCACCCGTAACGGCCGTGACTCCAACGCCCAGCGCCTGGGCGTGAAGGTGTTCGACGGCACCCAGATCAACGCCGGCACGATCATCGTCCGCCAGCGGGGCACCAAGTTCCACCCCGGCAAGAACGTCGGCATCGGTGGCGACGACACCCTCTTCTCGCTCGTCGACGGCAGCGTGAAGTTCGGCCAGCGCAAGGGCCGCAAGGTCGTCGACGTCAACCCCGCCAGCTGACCCTCGCCCGCCTTTCCGCGTCAGAGGGCGAGGCCGACGCCGTCGGGCAGGCGGGACTGCGGCCAGCCGAGCTCACTGAGGGCTTTGCCGCAGGCGTAGCGATCGGTCATGCCGGCGACGTAGGCGACAGCGACGTGGACGGCGGCGTCGGAGCCGGCATCAATCCCGCCGGAGATGGCTGGGATCGAGTTCGGGCGATCGGCGTAATGCTCAACGAGCGCCCGGAGCAGCTCGATCACCTGATCTGCCTGGTGCCGGCTGGCGGGGCGCATGTACACCCGCTCGTAGTTGAACCGGCGAAACTCGGCGAGCGCCTCGGCAACATCGGCCGTCATACCGATGCGACCGGAGTCGGCGGCGGCGCGGATCATCGCCCGGATGAACGTCCCCAGCTGTTGCGACCGCTCCCGTCCGCAGCGATCGGCGACGAGCGGCGGCAACATCTCCGCCGTGACGATGCCGGCCGCGACGGCGTCCTCGAAGTCGTGGCAGACGTAGGCAATGCGGTCGGCCCACGACACCACCTCGCCCTCCGGTGTGGCGGGTGCCGGCCTGCTCCACGAGTGGTTGCGCACACCGTCGAGCGTCTCGGCACAGAGGTTGAGCGAGATGAGCGTCTCGTCGGCTCCCCACACCGCATGGTCGTATCCACCCTCGACGTACGGCGAGAGGGCGTCCTCACTTGCGTGTCCGCCGGGACCGTGGCCGCAGTCGTGGCCGAGGGCGATGGCCTCGGTGAGCGGCACGTTCAGGCTGAGGGCGCGAGCCACGGACGTTGCCACCTGCGCCACTTCGAGAGCGTGGGTGAGCCGCGTGCGCTGGTGGTCGTCGGGGAAGACGAACACCTGCGTCTTGCCGGCGAGCCGGCGGAAGGCGGGGGCGTGGAGGATGCGGTCACGGTCGCGCTCGAAGCTCGTGCGCCATTGGTCGGGCTCCTCAGGACGAGCCCGATCGCCAGCGCCCCACGCACGGGTGGCGAGCGGTGCCATCGCCTCGTCGTCTGCCTTCTCGCGGGCGAGACGGTCGAACGTGTCGTTGGTGCCCGTGCCTGCCCACGAGTCCTCATGGGCGAGGCGAACGTCGTGCTCCGCGTGTCCGCGCATCGTCGACACCCAGCGCTCTGCGCGCTCGGCCATTCCCTCGTCCGGCGGACGCGGCGACTCAGGCGGCACACCCATGCCGTCAAGCCTAAGTGCAAGAGCCGGCGACAGCGGGGAGCCCATCGAGACAAATCGGGAGGGCGATAGCGTGACTCGGATGTCGGGATTCGTCGACGAGACCCAGCTCAATGTGCGTGCCGGTGACGGCGGCGCGGGTTGCGTGAGCTTCCGTCGCGAGGGTCCCGTGGCGATGGGCGGTCCCAACGGGGGCGATGGCGGCAAAGGCGGCGACATCTGGCTCGTCGCCGACCACAACGTCGCCTCCCTGCTCGCGTTCCGCGACTACCCCCACCGGCGCGCCGACAACGGCGTGCACGGGAAGGGCAAGGACCTCCATGGCAAGCGCGGGGCCGACCTCGAGATCGCGGTCCCGGAGGGAACTGTCGTCAGCGACATGTACAGCGGCGAACTGCTTGCCGAGCTGCTCAACCACGGTGACCGGTGGCGCGCCGCGGCCGGCGGGCGGGGCGGTCGCGGCAATGCCCGCTTCCTCTCCAACAAGCGGCGGGCGCCTTCGTTCGCCGAGCAGGGCGAGAACGGCGAGAACCGGTGGCTCAAGCTCGAGATGCGGTTGATGGCCGACGTCGCCCTCGTCGGCTTCCCCAACGTCGGCAAGAGCACGCTCATCAGCGTGGTCTCGGCGGCGAAGCCGAAGATCGCCAACTACCCGTTCACCACGCTCGAACCACACCTGGGAGTGGTCAGTCTCGATGACACCACCGAATTCGTGCTGGCCGACATCCCCGGTCTTATCGAGGGCGCCAGCGAGGGCAAGGGTCTCGGGCACCAGTTCCTACGGCATGTCGAGCGGGCCCGCGTGCTCTGCCTCCTGGTCGATCTCGCTCCGATGGACGGCGTGTCGGTGCACGAGCAGGAGTCCGTGCTCCTGCGTGAGCTGGGGAACTACCGCCCCGAACTCCTCGATCGCCCGCGGCTCGTCGTCGCCACCAAAGCGGACGCCGTCGACCCGACGGTCATGTCGTTCGAGCCTAACGGCGACGATCGACTCGTGATCTCGGCCGTCACGGGACAAGGTGTGCGCGAGCTCGTCGGCCGGATGGCCGCCCTCGTCCACGAGGCGCGACAGAGCGAACCGGTCGGCGAATCGAGTGTGATCCTGCGACCCACACCACTCGGTTCGACCGTGACGCGTGTGGCGGACAACGAGTTCCGCATCGAGGGGCGCGACGTCGAGCGTGTCGTCGCCCTCAACGACATCACCACGGCAGAGGCGCTCGCCTACATCGACTACCGCCTCGAGCGGCTCGGCGTGATGAAACTGCTCGCCCACGCTGGTGTCAGCGACGGCGACGTCATCTGGATCGGCGAATTCAGTTTCGAGTACCGGTCGTGACCCGGGTCGTCGTCAAGATCGGGACGTCGTCGCTCACCGACGAGCGCGGCGCCATCCGTGATTCAGCGATCGCCAAGCTGTGCGACGAGATCGCCGGTCTGCGCACGGCCGGCCATCACGTTCTCCTCGTCAGCTCCGGCGCCGTCGCCGCCGGTGTCGCCGCGCTCGAGCTGGCCAGCCGCCCGTCGGACGTGACGACGTTGCAGGCACTCGCCGCGGCCGGACAGCCGAGGTTGCTGCGGGCGTACAGCGACGAGCTCGCTCGTCACGGCCTCGTTCCTGCGCAGGTGTTGCTCGATCCTCACGACTTCGTCGACCGCAGCCAGTACCTGCACGCCCGGCGAGCCATCAACCGCCTCCTCGATCTCGGGTGCGTGCCGATCGTCAACGAGAACGACGCCATCGCCAGCGACGAGATCCGCTACGGCGACAACGACCGGATCGCCGCCCTCGTCGCCCACAGCGTCGCCGCCGACGTGCTCGTGCTCCTCACCGACATCGACGGGCTGTACACCACCGACCCGAGAGTCGACCCGTCGGCGGCGCTCGTGCACCACGTGGCAGCGGACGACCCGCTGCTGGCGATCGACGCCGGCCGCAGTGTCACCAACCGGGGGAGCGGTGGGATGGCGAGCAAGCTGCAGGCTGCTCGCATCGCGTCCTGGTCCGGGGTCCGCACCGTCATTGCCCGCGCCTCACGACCCGACGTGCTGATCGACGCGGTGATCGGCGGTGCCACGCCGTCCAGCGACGCGATCGGCACCACATTCGCGGCGAACGAGCGACGAATGCCGGCACGCAAGCTCTGGATCGCCTTTGCCGCGCACGTCGCCGGCGGGATCGTGGTCGACGCCGGTGCGCGGCGGGCGCTGGTCGAGCGGGCGAAGAGTTTGCTCCCCGCAGGAGTGGTCGATACCGCCGGGCATTTCACCAGCGGCGACACCGTCGACGTGTCCGACACGTCGGGCGACGTGTTCGCCCGGGGCATGGTTTCGATCGACGCCGGCGACCTACGCCGTGTGGCGGGACGCCACACGAGCGAGTTGCCCGACGGTGTCGTCCACGAGGTGGTCCACCGCGACGACCTCGTGCTGCTGCCGCGTTAGTTCGTGGCGGTCAGCTCTCGGCGGGCGGCTCGGGCGGTGCCGGAGCGGGCTCCGCCTCCGGCTGGGGCGTCGCGATCTGCTCCGCTGCCGTGGGCGTGGCCGTGCCCGCGTCGAGCCCGAGCTCGGCACGAAGCTCGCTGAGGCGGCCTTGCGCCTCGACGTTGGCGGTTGCCTGCTCCACCTCGAGCACGCGTGACTCGACCGACGTCTCGTTGAGCTCGCTCGTGGCCCGCGCCTTGGCGTAGCGCGCCTGGATCTTCTCCTCGACCTCTTTGAGGGTGGGGACGTCCTCGCCGACCTGCTCGTTGAGCTGGGTCATCGCCTTGTTCATCTCTTCCTGCATCTTCGCCTGCTCGAGCTGCGACAGCAGCTTCGACTTCTCGGCGATCTTCTCCTGCAGGAGGCGGCTGTTCTGTTGGACGGCGGCCTTCGCCTGATCGGCGGCGTCGGTCGACTCGTACACCATCGTCTTCAGGCTCTCGACGTCCTTTTCGACCTGGATCAGCTGGTTGGCGATGGTCTCGGCGGCAGAGTTGTACTGTGCCGCCTTTTCCGCGTTGCCGGCCTTCTGCGCGTCGGAGGCCATGATCAACGCCTGACGGGCGTTGCCGTTGAGCTTCTCCAGCTCGGTCATCTTGTTGTTCAGCCGGATTTCGGCCTGCTTCTGGCTGGCGATGACGTTGGCCGCTTGCTCCCGGAGGCGGCGGTGCTGTGTCTGCGACTCGGAGATCGCCTGCTCGAGCTGCACCTTCGGATCGGCCATCTCGTTGAATCGCCCTGTGAGCTTGGCCGTGAGGTACTTCCACCACTTGCGAACGAGTTTGAACATGGCGGTCAGCATAGGCGTCTACTGTTCGTGCGCTCACCTGAGGATCGGACCTAGGCGAACCGTGCGGGGAGTCGCCGGCGCACTGCGTCGACCTCCGGCGCGCGGAGCGCGACGAGCATCACCGTGTAGATCGCGAGCCCCACGACGGATGCGACGATGACCCGCAGCCACGCCCCGCCGCCGGAGTTCTCGCCGATGGCGCGGGCGACGAACCACGCCGCTTCGCCGCCCAACACGGCAGCAACGAGCATCCGCCACAGGCTGCCGAGGATCGCTCGCGTGGGGAACCCCGGAACCTTGTAGGACATGACGTTCAGTGCCCAGGCGCTGCACACGATGTACCCGATGGCGAACGCGGCGCCGAGGCCGAGCACGCCGTACTCATCCACGAGGACGACGGCGAGCACGACGTTGATCGCATTCTCGACGACGTTGATGATGAACGGCGTCCGCGTGTCCTGGTGGGCGTAGAACCCGCGCAGCACGAAGAGGTAGACGGAGAACCCGACGAGACCGAGGGCGAAGCCAGCGAGGGCGCGGGAGGTGTTCAGCGCCGCCGCCTCGGTGTACTCGCCGTGCTGCAACAGGGCGCCGATGATCGGGCGACGCAGGACGAAGATGAGCACGCCGGCGGGCAGCGTGAGCAGCGTGATGAGGCGGATGCCGAGTGACGCCTGGCTGATGAAGCTCCCGCGCTCGCGGCGAGCGACGGATCTCGCCATTTCCGGCACGAACGTCGTGGCGATGGATACGGCGAGCAATCCGTGGGGGAGGACGAAGAACGTGAAGGCGTCGAAGTAGGCGGAGGCATTGCCGGATCCGGGATCGGCGAGGTTGCGCACGACGACGATCGATACCTGGTTGGCGATGACGTAGCCGAGCGTCCATCCCGACAGGGCGGCGAGCTTCTTCACCGCAGGGTGGCGGAGGTCGAACAACGGTCGGTAGCGCACGCCGGCGCGGCGTACGGCGACGACGAGCACCACTGCCATCACGGCGATGCCGAGTGTCGTGCCGAGCCCAAGGGTGTAGCGCAGCCGGCGGTCGTCGAGCACGTCGGTGAAGAGCCACTCGCCGCCGTCCGGATCGGGCAACGAGAGCAACGCGCCGATCGTGACCAGGTTGGCGAGTACCGGCGTCCACGCTGCAGCGAAGAACCGCCGGCGGGAGTTGAGCAACGCGTTGGCGATCGCCGTGATCCCGTAGAAGAAGATCTGCAGCAGGAAGATCCGGGTGAGCGTCGTGCCCGCCTGGCGGAACGCGTCCGCGTCGACACCGTCGGCGACACCGACGCTGTACAGCCCGAAGATGAGCGGCGCCGCGAGGACCGCGATCGCGGTCACCGCGACCATCGCCACCGAGGCGACTGTCACGACGGCGTTCGTCGACTCCTCGTCGTCGTGTTCGAGGAACGAGGTGAACAGCGGGACGAGCGTGGCCGAGAGGACGCCGCCGAGGAGGAGCTCGTAGACGATGTTCGGTGTCTCGTTGCCGATCTTGTAGGCGTCGGCGAGCGCCGTCTGGCCGATGACGATGCCGAACACCACGACGCGGAGCAACCCTGTGATCCGGGACAGGGCAGTGCCGGTGGCGACGGTCAGGTTGGAGCGGAACAGGCTCAAGGCGTGTTGGTTTCCTCGACCGCCTGGCGCAGAGCCTCGAACTCGATCACCAGGTCGTCGACGTCGGTGGCGAACGTGGTCGTGTCGCTGGCGCCGACGCTCACCTCCGTAGCGCGAGCCGCCAGCTCGTCGAGTCGTGTCTGCGTGAGACGGAGCCGGTTGGCCGTGTCGCTCGACTGCGCCTTCAGCCGATCGGCCGATTCGAGCTGGGCGCGCACCGACGCCATCGCCGCGGCGAGGTCGTCCGACGGTTGCGAAGCGTGCTGCTTCTCCAGCGTGGTCAGCTTCGACCGCAGCCCGGTCGGGTCGAGGCGGCGCACGGCGTCGTCGATCTGGTCACCGCGCCGCGCCACCTTCCACGCCTGTTCGATGCCCTGATCGAGGCGAGTGACGATCGACGCCAGTCGCTCCTTCAGCGGACCCTCGTCGGTGGTGGAGACCGTCTCGTGGATCCGTCGCCCGGCCCGCTGCGATCCCTGGATCAACTGTCGCCACGGTTCCCCGACGGTGAACGGGTCGATGGACGTCGTCGTCGTCACGCGGGGCATCGCCTGCCAGACGAGGACGGCGTAGACGGCGAGTCCGA
The DNA here is from genome assembly GCA_963830025.1 of uncultured Acidimicrobiia bacterium. Classification (GTDB taxonomy): domain Bacteria; phylum Actinomycetota; class Acidimicrobiia; order Acidimicrobiales; family Ilumatobacteraceae; genus CAWHLC01. Next base: position 90,606 of record CAWHLC010000009.1, on the reverse strand, counting down.
TGAGCAGGGCGATGCCCCAGTGGACATCGAACAGGACGGCCACGATCGCCGCCGCGGTACCCACCGCGAGGCGCCACGACAGCATCGCCTTCGCCGTTGCAGGCGTGTAGAAGCGGTCGCGGAGGGTCATCGCCCGCACACGCTAGTGAACGTCGTGATCAGACGGCCGCCATCGCAGAACGACGCACCAGCCGGCGCGTGAACGGTCGCTTCAGCACGCCGCGGCCAGGGCAACCTACTATTCGAGGTACCGAGGAGACGAGAGAATGGCATTCCAAGACTGCATCACCGACGAGGCGGACCTGCGTGAGGTGTATCGCGAACCGCACGAGCTCGTGCTCCGCAAGGCCTCCCCGATCATCGACGACGGAGCTCGTTCCTTCATCGAGCGTTCGCCGTTCTTCGTGTTCGCCACCTCGAGCGGGACCGGTACCGATGCCTCCCCGCGGGGAGGACCGCCGGGCTTCGTCACCGTCCTCGATGAGCACCGGCTCGCCTGGGGCGACCTGGCGGGCAACAATCGCCTCGACTCGTTCCGCAACCTCCTCGGCCAGCCGGCGATCGCGATGCTGTTCCTCATCCCCGGTCTTGGCGAGACGCTGCGCGTGAACGGCTCAGCCTCGCTGACCCGCGATCCAGCCGTGCTCGACGCCGCCACGATCGACGGTCGTCGTCCGCACGTCGCCGTCGGCGTCGACGTCGACTGCTGCTTCATCCACTGCGCCAAGGCGTTCCGCCGATCGGCGATGTGGGAGCCCGAGTCGTGGCCGGCGCCATCCGAGCGCCCATCGCCGAGCGCCATCCTCAAGGCCCACGTCGAGATCGACACGCCGGTCGAGGCGATCGAAGCCAATCTCGAAGAGGGCTACGCCGCCACGATGTGGTCCGTAGGCGGCGACCACGTCGCAGTTGGGCGCTGACCGGTCGTGCTGCGCATCCGGAGGTACTATCGGCAGCGAGGCAGGCGAAATTCGGGGGGCACCGTGACGACTAGACGTCCATGGTTCAGATGGCTCATGCCAACGTTTGCGGTCGGCATGGCCGCGGTTGGCGCGGCGGGTGATGCGTCGGCGACACCCAGGCAGTGTGTGGGCCAGCCCGCAACGATCGTGGGGACCGAAGGCGACGACGTCCTGATCGGATCGTCGCGCAGCGATGTCATCGTCGTGCTCGATGGCGACGACCTGATCCGCGGGGGCGGTGGAGACGACATCATCTGCGCCGGTGACGGCCGCGACCACGTCACCGGTGGTAGCGGCGCCGACCTGCTCGAAGGAAGAGGCGGGAACGACGAACTGGCGGGCGGTGGCGGGAACGACTCGGTTAATGGCAACAGTGGCAACGACCATCTCGAAGGCGGCAACGGCGACGACGTCGTCCGGGGAGGATGGGGGAACGACACCATCAAGGTCGAGGCGGGGAGTCGCAGGCTGCCCTGGTACCTGTTCGACATCGGAAGTGACCGTTACCTCGGCGGACCCGGGAACGACACGATCGACAGCGAGTACCTCAGCGTTCGCTCACCGGATCATGCCGCTGACCTGATCGACGGAGGCACGGGACTCGACCGGTGCGCGCTGACGTCAACGCCAGACCGGCGGACGGCGTGCGAGACGACCCGGACGACGCGCCAACCGCTCGACGACGAGCCGGTGAGCTACTTCCTGACCCGGCTCCCGATTCCGACGTGCGCCCGTCCGACGATCACCGGTACAGACCGAGCCGACACGCTCGTCGGCACGGCGAGCGCCGATGTGATCGACGGTCGCGGCGGCAGCGACCACATTGTGGGCGGCGGGGGCAATGATCTCGTGTGCGGAGGCGGCGGCGACGACGTCCTTGCTGGAGGGAGCGGCTCTGACGTTCTCGCAGGCGGGCGAGGAAACGATGTCATCCGCGGTGAGGACGGAGACGACTTCCCGGCGTCCCAGGGTTCTGTCCGTGGGCGCGGCGGACTCTTCGGCGGGCCAGGTGATGATGTCATCACGGGAGCCGGAGGATCCGACCTGGTCGTCGGTGGCGCCGGTGACGACCGGCTCGACGGTGGCGCGGACGCGGACATGATGAGCGGAGGCAACGACGACGACCGTCTCGCCGGCAACACCGGCGCGGATGTCGTCATCGGTGACAGCGGCGACGACACGGTGCTCGGAGGGCCCGACGGCGACATCGTCTCCGACGGTGCCGGACACGACGCGGTCTATGCAGGAGACGGCGACGACTGGATCCCAGTGATCGCAGCGGAGGCCGACCGCTCCGACCGCGACGTGTTTTTCGGAGGCAGCGGTGACGACGTCTTCGACGACAGCTACGACCGCTGGCGCTACACGGACCGAGCCCCCGACCGTCTCATCGGCGGGGACGGAGTCGACGGTTGCCCGATTGCTCGTCACGGTGACAGCCACGAAGGGTGCGAGACCATAGCGACCGCTGTCGTCGGGGCGCGGATCGACCGCCCCCCGTTCTGAGGTCCACGCCCCGCTGATCGCACGACGTGACAGCGTCAAACCGAGCTACGCATTTGGTGGCTCGGTGCCACACGACGTGCACAAGATGGTGAGCGATGACCGAGCTGCGTGTCATGTCCTGGAATGTGCAGAACCTGATCCTTCCAGGCGAGCCTGACGGTCCGGATACGCAGGCGAAGTTCGACGCCAAGGTGCGATCGCTGGCGAGTCGTGATCGACGGGTTCCGCCCACATGTGCTCGCCCTGCAGGAAGTTGGCTCACCTGCTGCGCTGCGGGCGCTGCAGATCGCCCTCGAGTGGGACATGCCTCACTCTGAGCTCGGTGATCCAGACGGCCGCAACATCCGCGTCGCGTACCTCAGTGTTCGGGTTCTGCGCGAGGTGATCCGGGTGCGGGAGTTCCCGAGCCGGCTGCTGCCGGTGCAGGTCGGCGACGATCCGGCTGGCTCAGCGGGTCCACCGACCATGAACCAGATGGGTCGCGGTGCCCTCGAGGTGACCGTACGCGCCGGGGGGCGTGACGTGCGCGTCATCAACTGCCACCTCAAGTCGAAGCTGCTCACGTTCCCCGATGGCCGCTTCGCGCCCCTCGACGAGCACGAACGAGCGCTGTTCGCCGCCTTCGCCCTGTATCGGCGCAGCGCCGAAGCGACAACGATCCGCCATCACGTCACCGAGCGCGTTGCCGGCAGGGGTCGCCAGCAGGCCTATGTGTTGGTCGGTGACCTGAACGACGAAGCCGTGGCGGCGACGACGCAGATCCTTCACGGGCCACCAGGATCGGAGCTCGACACGACGGGTTTCGACCGGCCCGATCAGGGTGACGGCGATCGGCTGTGGAACCTCGCCGCGCGAATCCCACCCGACCTGGCCTACAGCCGCATCTACCGGGGCCGGCGGGAACTCATCGACCACATCTTCGTGAGTAATGCGCTCGTGACGGGCGCTCAGCTGCCCGAGGTCACGACCTTTCGCGCCGAGTCGGAACTGCCGTCGATCGAGGACAACCCGCTCGCGATGCGCAACGAGCCGGGCTCCGACCATGCCGCCGTGGCAGCCACGTTCACGCTCTAGTCCTGAATCGTGACCATCGATCAGGGTTGGGCGACGTCGGCTGCCGTCAGCGTCGTGAGCTGCTCGTCGGTGGGATTCTCGATGTCGGTGAGTCGCAGTGCTTGATGGGCGACGGCCGACTCGAAGACGTTGCGCACGAAACGGGCGTTGCCGAACCCGCGATCTCGCGGTTCCGCCTCGATCACCACCCGCAGCGCCCCGCCCGCCTCTGCGTCGAGGAGATACTGGTTCTTCTCGCCCATCGACTCGAAGATCTTCACCAGCTCGTCGGTGGTGTAGTCGGGGAAGTGGATCGTTCGCGTGAAACGACTCTCCAAGCCGGGGTTTGCGTCCAGCAACGCTTGCATCTCCTCCGGGTAGCCAGCGGCGACGATCGCCAGGTCATCGCGGTGGTCCTCCATGAACTTCACGAGGGTGTCGATCGCCTCGCGCCCGAAGTCGTTCTCACCACCGCGAGCGAGCGCGTACGCCTCGTCGATGAGCAGCATCCCGCCGAGAGCCGATTCCAGCGTCTGCCGAGTGCGCGTCGCGGTCTGACCCACGTACCCGGCGACGAGCTTCGAACGGTCCGTCTCCACGAGGTGGCCTTTCGAGACGACACCCAACGTGCGGTAGATCTGGCTGAGCAGCCGGCCGACGGTCGTCTTACCCGTGCCGGGATTGCCGGTGAACACGAGGTGGTGGCTCGACTCCATCGTGGGCAAGCCGCGCTCGGCGCGGATCTTCTGGATCCGTAACAGACTTGTCAGGCGCCGCACCTCGGCCTTCACGTGGTCCAGCCCGACGAGTGCGTCGAGCTCGGCGAGGAGATCCTCGAGAGGCCTCGCCGGCGGCAGCTCCACCTGGTCGTTCTCCGTGAGCGATGAGGGATCGGCGGTGACCTGGCCCGATCTCGCATCGCTCACAGCGCTGGCGGGCTGTCCCGGGCGGGGAACACCGCGCCGCGTCCATCGCCTCGAGCAGGCGCATCCGGTACCCGTCGATCGCCTGCAGCTCCGTCATCGACGGCACCAGGTCCAGGGCGACCGTGGCATGGGCGAGCTTCATCGCCTGCTCGTAGTAGTGATTGGCGCGTCGCTCGCCGTCGCGGGCGTCGGCCTTGACGAGCAGGTCGAACAGGGTGCTCGGCGTCGCCAACCAACCGTTCTTGCCCTCCAACGATCCGCCGTCGCGGAGACGCTCGGGCGTGACGATCATTGGTGGGTCGAGCCGGGGGCCGACGTCGTCGAGCCAGGCACGCAGCTCGCTGTCGGTGTGGCGCTTGTCGGCGTCGACGAACGCACTGACGAGCTGCGCCGCCTCGATCACCACCTCGGCGGAGAGATCCTTCCCGGACAGCGCCGTGAGGTCGTCCTTCACTGCCTCGACGAAGGCGTCGATCTCCTCGCTGAGCTCCCCGGCCATCCCTGCGATCGTACGGGACCGCACCCACCGACCCGAGTCCCTCCGCATTCCCAGTCGATCCAGTCGGGTCCCGTGGGTGGGATTCGACTGGGTATGCAAGGGAGCCGACGTGACGGGTTCGTTTCCGATTGACCCGCTGTTCAAGGGCGCTTGTAGCGTTCAGCGCATGGCTGAGCGGTTCGAGAGTGTCCAGCAGGTTCGTGAGGGCCTGGCGAGCGTCGACTATCTGGCCGACGATGGCATCGCCGGGGTCGCGTTCCTCGCCGACCGACTCGGCAAGCCGGTGCTCGTGGAAGGGCCTGCCGGAACCGGCAAGACCCAGTTGGCCAAGTCGATCGCCGAGTTCACCGACTCTCGCCTCATCCGCTTGCAGTGCTACGAGGGTCTCGACGAGAGCAAAGCCCTCTACGAGTGGAACTACAAGAAGCAGCTCCTCCGCATCCAGGCGGACCGTCACTCCGACTCGTGGAGCGAGGTGCACGACGACATCTTCTCCGAGGAGTTCTTGCTGACCCGTCCGCTGCTGGAGGCGATCAGCGCCGACGAGCCCATCGTGCTGCTGATCGACGAGGTCGACCGCGTCGAAGTGGAGACCGAGGCCCTTCTGCTGGAGATCCTCTCTGAATTCCAGGTGTCGGTCCCCGAACTGGGAACGATCATCGCCAAGCAGATCCCACTCGTGTTCCTCACGTCGAACAACACCCGCGAGCTCTCCGAAGCGCTGAAGCGGCGCTGCCTGTACCTGCACGTCGATTACCCGACGCTGGAGCGGGAGAAGCAGATCGTGCTGGCCAAGGTTCCGGGCGTCACGGACAACCTCGCCGATCAGATCGCCCGCATCGTGCGTAGCATCCGCCAGCTCGATCTGAAGAAGGCGCCCAGCGTGTCGGAGACACTCGACTGGGCACGCACGCTGATGTTGCTCAACTTCGACGTCATCGACGAGCAGATCGCCAAGGACACGCTGCACATCCTGCTCAAGTACCAGAGCGACATCACCAAGGCCGCCAAAGAGCTCTCCGTCGACGAGTGACCGGCCACTGAAGGAAACGGCCAGATGCTCGAACTGCTCAACGGCTTCGTCACCGAACTGCGCAACGCCGGACTGCCGGTGTCGCTCACGGAGAACCTCGACGCGATGGAGGCGGTGCAGCACATCCCCATCGAGGATCGCGAGGCGTTCAAGTACGCGCTCGGCGCCACGCTCGTGAAGAACAACGCTCATTGGCGCTCGTTCGAGACGGTGTTCGAGGTCTACTTCAGCCTGCGCGGGCCCGAGTACCGAATCGGGGAGGGCGACGGCGAGGGCGACTTCGAAGAGATGTGGCGGGAGATGCAGGAGCAGATGGCGGGCGACGCCGACGGCAAGGGTCGCGCTGGGGGAGGGATGGACAACCTCACCGCCGAGGAGATCGCCCAGATGCTGATGCAGGCGCTGCTCCACGGCGACCAGGCGATGATGCGGGCGATGGCCCGCCAGGCGGTGCAGCGTCACGCCGGCATGGAGGCCGGTCGACCCGTCGGCGGCACCTACTACCTCTACCGCACGCTCAGAAACCTCGACCTCGACGGCCTCCTCGAGAAGCTGATGGAGGCGTCCCGAGAACAGTCGGGAGGTGAGCTCAGCTCGCTCGAGGATCGGCTCGAACGCGAGGAGTACGAGCATCGCATCGAGCAGTTCAAATCGGAGATCGAGGCAGAGATCCGCCGCCGGCTGGTTGCCGACCGCGGTGCCGAGGCGATGGCGAAGACGCTTCGCAAACCGCTCCCTGAGGATGTCGAGTTCATGCACGCCAGCCGCGACGAGATGCAGTCGCTGAAGAAGGCGCTGCAGCCGCTCACCCGTAAGCTCGCCGCCCGGCTCACCCGGAAGCGACGGCACGGGCGCAAGGGTCCCCTCGACTTCCGCAACACCGTGCGCCACTCGCTGAGCTACGGCGGTGTGCCGGCCGATCCCAAGTTCAAGTACCCACGCCCGGCGAAGCCCGAGCTGATGGTTGTCGCCGACATCTCCGGTTCAGTGGCTGCGTTCGCCAGGTTCACGCTGATGCTCGTCTACGCCATCCAGAACCAGTTCTCCAAGGTGCGGTCGTTCGTGTTCATCGACGGCATCGACGAGGTCACCGACTACTTCAAGGCCACGGAAGACATCAGCGAGGCGATCCACCGCATCAACACGGAAGCCGATGTCGTCTGGGTCGATGGGCACTCCGACTACGGCCACGCTTTCGAGGTGTTCTGGGAGCGTCACGGCAAGGAGATCGGACCGAAGACCACCGTGCTCCTGCTCGGAGATGCACGCAACAACTACCACGCCAGTCAGGCGTGGGTGGTGAAGGAGATCGAGCACAAGGCACGTCACGTCTACTGGCTGAACCCCGAGCCGCGCTCGTACTGGAACACTGGTGATTCGATCGTCGGTGAATACGGCACCCACACCGACGGCGTCTTCGAGTGCCGCAACCTGCGCCAGCTCGAATCGTTCGTCGAGAATCTCGCCTAGCCCGACCGTTCTCGTTCGCCGGCGCGGTCAGCCTGTGCCGGACCAGGACGGCGGCGGGCGGTGGCGAAGGCGATGACGCCATCGTCATTCTCCTTCGATCGATCGACATCGCCGCTGTCAGTCGTCATCCGGGCGGAGAAAGTTCCCGACGCCCTTCCCCGACCTGGGCTTGATATGTGACTAAATAGTCACCTATATTTGATCCCATCGAGACAGTGCAGGGCGATCATCTCGGCAGCGCAGCCGGCAACGACGGAGACGACGACGTCTTCAAGGCGCTGGCGGACGGCAGTCGGCGTCGCCTGCTCGACGCGCTCTTCGAGTCCGACGGGCAGATGCTCGGCGAACTGTGCGACGTGCTGCCCTCGATGACGCGCTTCGGCGTGATGAAGCATCTCACCATTCTCGAGGCGGCGGACCTCGTGATCACTCAGAAGGTGGGGCGCAGCAAGCTGCACTATCTCAACCCCGTACCGATCGGCGAGATCCAGGAGCGTTGGATCTCCAAGTACGCCCAGCCCACGGTCAGCGCGATGGTCGGACTGCGGCGGAACCTCGAGCGTCACTAGGAGCAACGAATGTCAACACCGGCCCCGTTCCACGTGTACCAGATCTACATTCGCGCCAGCGCCGAACAGGTGTGGCGGGCGATCACCGATCCGGAGTTCACGAAGCAGTACTTCCACCGAACCGCGTTCGAATCGACCCTCGAGGCGGGGGCCCCGTACCGAATGGTGCTGCCCGACGGCAGCGACGCCGTCGTGGGCACGATCGAGGAGGTCGAACCGAACCACCATCTCGTGATGACATGGCGGGCGCTGTACGACGCTGCCGCCGTGGACGAGCCGCCGAGCCGTGTCGAGTGGCTGCTCACCGAAGGTGGCGACGGGGTGACGAAGCTGACGACGATCCATCGTGATCTCGGCCTGAGCCCGGTCACATCGGCGAACGTCGCCGACGGCTGGCATTGGGTGCTGCAGTCGATGAAGTCGCTGCTCGAGACGGGGGAGCCGCTCGCCGGCTCGCCCCCTGGCGAGGAGGACGAGAGCGACGAGACGACGACGAGCGCGATCGTGGACCGGGCGGAGGCCGAACAGCACCGCCGCGAGGGCATCACCGCCAACAACTCGGCGTGGGAGTTGCTCGGGCTCGATCGGGCGTTGACTGCCGACGAGGCCGACGATCTGCTCGGTCGGGCGTACGCGTCGACGTACCACTGGCGACGGGCCGCCCGTCGTGGTCCGGAGAACGAAGCGCGCGGATCGTGGCTCGTGTCCCACGCGCATGCCGTGCTCGGTCAGGGCGAGTTGGCGTTGCACCACGCCGACCAGACGATGCGCGTCGTCAACGAGGCGGGTCTGCAGGACTTCGACCGCGCCTACGCCCACGAGGCGAGGGCGCGGGCGTTGGCCTGCCTCGGCCGCACGGAGGAAGCGGCGCTGGAGCTGAAGGCCGCCCATGCGGTGCCGATCGCCGACGACGAGGACCGGGCGATCCTCCAGGGCGATCTTGCCGCCGAGCCCTGGTACGGCGTGACGATCTGATCGTCAGCCGGACGGTGATCAGCGCTCGGGGCTGACGAGGATCTCGTCGATCGCATCGGCGAGGTCGGTCTGCTCGTCGTCGTCGAGGTGCTGGCGGAGCAGCGGGAAGACGATCCGCTCGTTGTCGTCGAGGGTCCGGCGGATGTCGTTGGCCAGCCGGTCGAGCGTGCGCTGGTCGGTCGGCCCGTCGCTTGCCCCGCTGATCACCGCGGCGACGTCGAGCGCGTCGAGCCCGTGCAGCTCCGCCGACCAGACGGCATCGTCGCCGGCCGTCGTCACGCGCTGCACCATCGGTGCGATCAGCCGATCGCCGAGGTCGATGTGTTGGCCGAGATGATGCTCCAGGTCCTCCGCCGCCGCCCGACGTTCGCCATCCGAGGCGCCGAGCACGGCGAGCAGGTCGTCGCGGATCGTCTCGTGGAGGGCGAGTAGCGAGGCGAAGGGGTCGCGGGTTTCCTTGCTCGACTCAGCCCGCTCCACAGGTTCGCGTCGAGGGGCCGTGGTTGCCACAGCAACGGCAGCCAAGCGGTTGACCGGGAACTCACCGGAGTCGATCTCGTCGTGGCTCCAGTCGGGCTGCTTGGTGAGGAAGGTCTCGTCGAGCACGAATCGACCGTCGACGAGATCGGTGATCGGGGCGATCACGACTGGTTCAGCGTCGACACCGATCGTGTCGGGTTCTGCCTCGGCGTGAACGTCGAACTCATCGCAGCACTGCACGAGGAGGTCACCGATCACGGCCTCCTGCTGACGGGCCAGCGCGCAGCGGGCTCCACGGGCCACTGTGCCGACCCGCCGGCGGACTTCGTGGATGGTGGACCGGTCGCCGTGACCGGTGACGAGATCGCGGAGGTCGGCGGCGATCGTCTGGCCGTCGAGCTTGCACGGCTCGCACTGCCCGCAGGACTCGACCGCCAGGAACTGCGACACGGCTCGCCCGATGTCGAGCAGGTCACGCGTGTCGTCGAACACGATCAGACCGCCCGTGCCGAGGCCAGATCCGATCTCGTTCATGGCTTCGTAGCACAGCGGCGTGTCGAAACGGTCGCTCCTGACGAGTGCGTTGGCGGTGCCGGAGATGGCCCCGATGAAGCGACGTCCCTCGGTCGGACCGCGACCGATCGTCTCGATCACCTCGGCGAGCGGCGTGCCCATCTCGAACTCGGCGACGCCGTGACGGAGCGTGTCGCCGCTCACCGTGCACACGATCGTGCCCGGGGAACCCGGGGTGCCGACGGAACGGAACCAGTCGACCCCCTCGACGACGATGTCGGGCACGTTGGCGAGGGTCTCCGCGTTGTCGACGAGCACCGGTGCGTGGGAATGCGGGTCGAGGCCGCGTCGATATGGCGGCGCCACGCGAGGGAACGGCTGCCGGCCGTCGACAACCTCGAGGAGGGCCGTCTCCTCGCCGAAGAGGTAGGAGTCGGGACCCTGCACGATGTCGATCGTGATGTCCGTGGCGACATCCGCGGCGACAAGTTCGGCGATCGCCTCCTCGAGGCGGCCGACCTCTGTGGAGAACGATGCCTTGGTGGCGACGACGATGCGGGGAGCGCTCATCGCGTATGCGGCCACGAGCGCGCCCTCGAGAACCCGGTAGGGGTTCGTGCGCATCAACAGGCGATCCTTGAACGTGCCCGGCTCTCCCTCCGCTGCGTTCACGACGACGGTGATCGGGTCGGGTGACGTCGCGCTCGACGCGACGGTGGTCCACTTCAGACCGGTCGGGAACCCGGCGCCGCCGCGGCCACGCAAACCGGATTCCGTGATCAGCTCGATGACCGCCTCGGGCCCGATCTCGGCCGCGATGGCCAGGCTCCGCCCGCCGCCGTCGCTCACGTAGTCGTCGAAGCTGGAGATCGGTTCCGGATCGAGTACGCGGGTAACGGCAGCCATGTCGGAACGGTACCCATCTACGCAGGCAAACAACGCCTGCGGCCGTGCCGCGAAGGCGTGTCCGACGGGTGCTGGTCAGCCGCCGCGCTGGTAGTTCGGGCGCTTCGTTCGTGATCTGCACGTCATGCGGGTGACTCTCCTCCCGACCGGCGGTGGTGACCCGCATGAAGCGGGTGTTGTCACGCAGCCGAGTGAGGTCTCCAGCGCCCGCATATCCCATGCCCGAACGCAATCCTCCGACGAGTTGGTACACGACCTCGCTCAGCGGGCCGGCATAGGGAACGCGGCCCTCGATGCCCTCCGGCACGAGCTTGCGGCTGGCCGCACCGAGTGCGCTGGGGGTGCTCGACGCGGACTGGGCGCTGGCGTAACGGTCGGCGCCGAGTCCCTGCATGGCGCCCATCGAGCCCATCCCTCGATAGCTCTTGAACCGGCGGCCCTCGAACAGCTCCATGTCGCCGGGGCTCTCCTCGGTGCCGGCGAGAAGCGAGCCGAGCATCACGCACTCGGCGCCGGCGGCGATCGCCTTGACGATGTCGCCGGAGTAGGTGATCCCACCGTCGGCGATCACAGGGATGTCCCGCTGCCTGGCCCGTCGTGTCGAGAACCAGATCGCCGACAGCTGAGGCATGCCCGCTCCACTGACGACGCGAGTGGTGCAGATCGAACCGGCGCCGACGCCAACCTTGATCGCATCGGCCCCAGCGTCGGCGAGGGCGTCGATGCCGTCCTCGGTGACCACGTTGCCGGCGACAACGGGCAGCGAGGGCCAGCTCGCCTTGATCCGCTCGATCGCCTTGATCACGCCTGCCGAGTGTCCGTGGGCGGTGTCGATACCGACTGCGTCGACGGCGGCAGCCACCAGCGCCTCGACCCGAGTTTCGAGGTCGTCGCCGACGCCCACTGCGGCGGCACAACGGAGCCGGCCGCTGCTGTCCTTCGCCGCGTTGGGGAACTCGAGCCGCTTCTGGATGTCCTTCACCGTGATGAGCCCGGCGAGCCGGCCGTTGGCATCGACGAGCGGCAGCTTCTCGATGCGGTGCTTCTGGAGGATCAGCTTCGCCTCTTCGAGCGTCGTGCCCACCTTCGCGGTAACGAGGTCGTCGCTCGTCATGAACTCGGTGACCGGGCGCTCGAAATCGACGCCCTCGCAGAAGCGGATGTCGCGGTTCGTCAGGATGCCGACGAGGGCACCCTGCTCGTCGGTGATCGGCACGCCGGAGAACTTGAACTGCGACATCAGCGTCTCCGCCTCGTGCAGCCGCGCCGTCGGGGGCAGCGTCACCGGGTCGGTGATCATGCCGCTCTGACTGCGCTTGACCTTCCGCACCTCGGCCGCCTGCTCTGCGATCCCCAGGTTGCGGTGGATCACGCCGATCCCGCCCTGCCGCGCCATGGCGATCGCCATGCGGGCTTCCGTGACGCGATCCATGGCCGCCGACACGAGCGGGATGTTGAGCTCGATGTCGGCCGCGAAGCGCGCCGTCGTGTCGACGGCGTCAGGCAACGTCTCGGAGTAACCGGGGACGATCACGACGTCGTCGAACGTGAGTGCCTCGAACCGGTCGAAGAACTCCTCGGGCGTGCTCATGCGTGGATCTCCTTCCTGCACAGGGATGCGACTGTTTCGACGAGGAGCGCGTGCTCGGTGGCGTGGACCCGAGCCTCGAGCGTCTCGAGGGTGTCGTCGGGGTGGATTGGAACGGTGGAGGTGGCGAGCACGGGCCCGTCGTCGACGCCCTCGTCGGGGACGAGGTGCACCATCACGCCAGTGTGGTCTCTCTGTGCTGTTCGTGCCTCGTCGTAGGCGCGTTCGATGGCGTGCGTGCCGGGGAACTCGCCGGGAAGAGCAGGGTGCAGGTTGATCACTCTGCCGGCGAACGGGGCGAGGAACGACATCGTCAGGAGGCGCATGAACCCGGCGAGGACGACGAAGTCGGGCTCGAGAGCTCCGACGGTGGCGGCAAGCCGCGTGTCGTACTCGGGCCGTGTTTCCCCGGTGTGAGGGGCGAGGACGATGGCTGGGATGCCAGACCGGCGTGCCCGCTCGAGCCCGAACGCATCGGCCCGGCTGCTGACCACGCCCACGATCTCCGCCCCGAGGTCGCCGTTCTCCGCAGCGTCGATGAGAGCCTGCAGGTTCGAACCCGACCCCGAGATCAGCACTGCTACCCGCCGGAGGGCTGTCCGCTCTATCGACTCGTGCCTCCATGCATCGACCCTACGCATCCTCGTCGCGGCACGAGGGGACCTGAACGAAAAGTTCACGCCTCGCACCGACCCGTCCGCGACCGCCCACGATCTGGGACGTTTGCTTTGTCCCGGGCACGATCTGGGACGTTTCAGACCCAGGCGCGTTCTGGGACGTTTGCCTCCCGGATTCCGGGACTGGGGCGGCCCAGATCGGTCCGTGGGAGGGATCGCGCCCAGATCGGGGTGGGGCGCGAGGACAAATCACGCCCAGATCGGGGTGACAGCTTGACAGGAAGCTCGTTTGTTAAGTAAACAAACAAATTATGGGTGTGGGGGAAAGCACGCACGGCGCATCGCCGTTCGCTCGTCGGGGGCGCTTGCGCCGCCGGGTCGTTCCGGGTGATGCTCGCCGGCACAACCAGGCCCTCGTCCTCCGCTCGATCTCCCGCGACGGGCCGCTCAGCCGCGCCGACCTGGCTCGGGCGACCCACCTGACCAGGGCGGCGACGTCGGAGCTGATCGCCGAGTTGCTCGCTGCGGGGCTCGTCGAAGAGCTCGGCACCCGCGCCGAGCGCGGTGTCGGCAAGCCGGCCACGATGCTCGGGCTGGTACCCGATGCCCGGCTTTCCATCGCTGTCGACCTCAGCGACGACTCGACGATGCGGGCGGCACTCGTCGATCTCACCGGCAAGATCGTTCTCCGCAGCGATCGCTCCCGCGCCGGCGTCGTCGGCCAGGACGCGGTCGACATGGTGATCGACCTCTGCCGCGAGCTCGGCGCCCAGGCCGACCGTCCATTGCTCGGTGTCGGCGTGGGGAGCCCCGGTCTGGTCGACGCCGAGGGGCGCATCGTGGAGGCGCCCAACCTCGGTTGGGAATCGGTCGACCTGTCGACGCTGGTCGCCGACGCGGTCGGCGTCCGGGCGCACGTGGCCAACGACGCCAACGCCGCGGCGTTGGGCGAGTTGGGCCTCGCCGGACCCGCCGAGCGGAGCCTGCTCGTCGTCAAGATCGGTCAAGGTGTCGGTGCCGGTGTGGTGCTCGACGGGCATCTCGTGCTCGGCGATGGGTTCGCCGCCGGCGAGATCGGCCATGTCGTGGTCGATCCGCAGGGCGAGCTGTGCGCCTGCGGGCGCACGGGATGCCTGGAGACCGCGATCGCCGCCCCCCACGTCCGGCGGCGCGCCTCGACCGACGGATTCGACGCGGCGCTCTCGAACGCCGGTCAGCGGCTCGGCGAAGCGCTGGCACCCGTGATCGGCGCCCTCAACCTGCGCGAGATCGTGCTCTCGGGTCCGCCCGACGTGCTCGACGAGCGATTCCGCTCGGCTGCGCTGGCGGCGATCCGCCAGCGCACACTCCCGGCGATCGGCGACCACGTCGATCTCCGCTTCAGCTCACTCGGGGAGGACGACGTCCTACTCGGTGCCGCAATGCTCGTTCTCGACCGAGAGCTGGGCATCGCATGAACACGGGCAGCCCCGTGCTGGCACTCCGCCGGCGCTCCAGGGCCACCGACAACACGACGACCGGACCCGGTCGCCATTCCACCTTGGGGAGGAAAACGTGAGGATCAGCAAACTGGTAGCGGTCGGTCTGGCCGGTGCATTGTTCGTGGCGGCGTGCGGGGACGACGACGACGCCAGCTCGGACGCGACTCGACCGGCACGCGACCACCGGGACGGTGCCGCGACGGCGACCACCGACGCCACGACGCGCCGCACGACGAAGGCACACGCGCCCGCGACCGACCACCGGGGCACAGCGCCGACTACGGCCGGATCCGGAGGCGAGCGGCGAGACGCTGCGGGTCTGGCTCAACGGCCCCGACACGCCCGAGGCGGTGCTCGACGTCGCCAAGGCCGAGTTCGCCAAGGCACACCCGGATGTGACTGTCGAGGTGGAGCGGCAGGAGTGGGACGGTCTCGTCGACCGGCTCGCCACAGTGCTGCCCACCGACGACAGCCCCGACATCTTCGAGGTCGGCAACACCCAGGCGCAGGCGTTCGAGGCGGCGGGGGCGATGGTCGACCTCACCGACGCCAAGGAAGCAGATGGGTGGCGACGACCTCCTCGACAGCCTCGTCGAGTCGGGCACGTACGACGGGCGTTCTACGGCGTCCCGTATACGGCGGGCGCCGCATCGTCGTCTACCGCAAGGACCTGTTCGAAAAGTCGAACCTCGAGATCCCGACGACGATGGAGGAGTTCGTCGCCGCCGGGCAAGAAGCTGCAGGAGGACAATGCCGACGTGCCCAACTTCTCCGGCATCTACTTCCCCGGCCGCAACTGGCAGGCGATGCTGTCGTTCATCTGGGACGCCGGCGGTGACATCGCCGTCAAGGAGGGCGACCAGTGGGTCGGCATGCTCGACTCGCCCGAGTCGGTCGCCGGACTGGAGACGGTGCAGGACATCATGGTCAACGCCAACCAGGCGCCGGCCGACACCGACGACGCAACGACTACCTCGACTTCTGCAACGGTGAGGTCGGGCATGCTGATGGGGCCGGGCTGGAAGATCGGGCAGATCACCGGCGAGGACGGCTGCCCGGGCAAGTACGACGACGTCCTCGGCGCATTCGCCCTGCCCGGCAGCGACACCGATGTCGCCCCGACGTTCCTCGGCGGATCGAACGTCGGCGTCTCGACCAACAGCGACAACGCCGAGCTGGCGACGCGAGTTCCTCACGGTGATGACCGGCGAGACCGTCCAGACGGAGTACGCCGAGAGTCGGACTGATCCCGGTGCGCAAGTCGCTGCTCGGATGTCATCGCAGGGCGACGAGGCCGCCGAGGCGCAGGCGAAGGCCGCCGAGATCACCCGCTTCGTGCCCGCCAGCGAGAACTGGGCCGAGCGTCGAGGCCGGTAACGATCCTGCACGACATGGGAGCCGCCATCGCCAGGGGGTGCCGACGTGCAGCAGGAAGCCACCCGCGCCAACGACGCCGTCGTCGAGATCCTCAACGCGTAACCGCGACACGACACTGACGAAAGTCCACCCATGACCGCATTGCTGTCCGGAGAGGAGACGACCTCGCCGTCGCCCTCTCCGGGCGGCGTTGCGGTCGACGCTGTTCACCGCCGACGGAACTTGCTGCCGCTGGTGCTGCTCGTGCCGTGCGTGGCGCTGCTCGGGCGTCGGGCTCGGCTATCCGCTGGTGCGCCTCGGTCGTGACGTCGATGCAGGAGTTCGGGCTGCGCCAGCAGTTCGGCGCGCCGGCCCCGTTCGTCGTGGTTCGACAACTACGCCGACATCCTCGGCGACTCGTACTTCTGGGACGTGCTGCGCCGTTCGCTGCTGTTCTGCGTCGTGACCGTCGCGCTCACCATCGTGCTCGGCACGCTCGCTGCGCTGCTCCTCGAGCGGCTCGGCCCGAGGATGCGCACGGCGACGAGCGTGGCACTGCTGTTCGCTTGGGCAACGCCCGCCCTGACGGCGACGGTCGTGTGGCAGTGGATCTTCGATCCCCGCGTACGGCGTGGTGAACTGGGCGCTCACCAAGCTCGGCGGCGACTTCGAAGGCCATTCGTGGCTGTCGTCTCCGCTGTCGTTCTTCTTCGTCGCCACGCTGATCGTCGTGTGGATGGGCGTGCCGTTCGTGGCGTTCACGCTGTACGCCGGCATGACCCAGATCTCCCGCGACGTCGATCGAGGCGGCACGGATCGACGGCGCCAACGCCTGGGAGCGGTTCCGCGACGTCACCTGGCCCAGCCTCAAGGCGATCTACGTCGTGCTCATCGCCCTCAGCACCGTGTGGAACCTACGTGTGTTCACCCAGATCTTCGTGCTCCAGGAGGCCGGCGGCATCACCCGCGAGACGAACGTGATCGGCGTCTGGGCGTACCGCCAGTCGACCAACGACTACGGCGCCGGGTCCGCCGTGGCGATCGTGATGGTCGTCATCACTCTGCTGCTCACCGTGGTCCACGTGCGCCACATGTTCCGGCAGGATGAGCTATGACGGCTGCCCGCCGTGCCCGTTCCGCGGCCCGATGGCCAACGTGGTCGCCTCGCCGTGATCGTCGTCGTGGCCTTCCCCGTCTACTGGATGGTCACGACGTCGTTTCGTGCCAACAGCGACATCCGCAGCGCGCCGCGTTCCTGCCGTTCGGGACGCTCGAGAACTACCGCGCGGTGTTCGATCGCGAGTACTTCTTCACCATCTTTCGCAACAGCCTGATCGTCACCGGTCTCACGGTGGTGTTCGCGCTGTTCACTGCGTTCCTCGCCGCGCTCGCCATCTCCCGCTTCCGGTTCCGCGGTCGGGTGGCGTTCCTCGTGACCATCCTGCTGATCCAGATGGTGCCGGCCGAGGCGCTGATGATCTCGATCATGCGGGTGCTCGACGGCTGGAACCTGCGCAACTCGATCACCGGGCTCACGCTCGTCTATGTGGCCTTCGTCCTGCCGTTCACGGTGTGGACGCTGCGCGGCTTCGTGTCCGGCGTGCCGAGGGAGCTCGAAGAGGCGGCGATGGTCGACGGCTCGAGCCGGATGCGGGCATTCTTCACGGTGACGCTCCCGCTCGTCGCGCCGGGTCTCGTGGCGACCGGCATCTTCGCCTTCATCCAGGCGTGGAACGAGTTCACGTTCGCCCTCGTCGATCATGGACCGGCCGGAGAAGCAGACGTTGCCGGTGTGGCTGCAGGGGTTCAACGACGGCGCACGCGGGACGGACTGGGGCGGCGTGATGGCCGGCTCGACGCTCATCACCATCCCGGTGATCATCTTCTTCCTGTTCGTCCACCGCCGTATTGCATCGGGGCTCACCGCAGGGGCGGTGAAGGGATGAGCACCGCCGACCTGCGGCGGGCGGCGTCGCGGACGCTGCTCACGTCGTTCCGTGGCAGCGACGGTGCCGGCGTGGCTGCTGCGAGCGCGTCGACAGGGCGCCGGCGGCGTCTGCCTCTACGGCTCGAACCGCGATGCCGACCTCGGTGCCGTGTGTGCCGACTGCGGCAGGCGAGGCAGGACGTCGTGCTCGCCTGCGACGAGGAAGGTGGCGACGTCACCCGGCTGGAGATGAACACGGGCAGCTCGGTTCCGGGCAACGCCGCCTTGGGGGCCATCGACGACGTCGATCTGACGCGAGCCGTGGCGACGTCCCTCGGTGAGCTCTTGCGCCACACGGGCTTCGATCTGGACCTCGCTCCGTGTGCTGACGTCAACAGCGATCCGGCCAATCCGGTCATCGGTGTCCGCTCGTTCGGCGCCGATGCCGATCTCGTCGCCCGCCACACGGTGGCGTTCATCGAGGGCCTGCACGACGCCGGCATCGCCGCGTGCGCGAAGCACTTCCCGGGACACGGTGCCGTCGACGTCGATTCCCATCGTGATCTACCCCGGCTCGACGTCACGGCCGCAGTGCTCGATGCACGGGAGCTCGTGCCCTTCCGCGCCGCGATCGCCGCCGGGGTCGACGCCGTGATGCCCGGGCATCTGCTGGTGCCGTCGCTCGACGCCGAGCCGGCCACCACGAGCAGGGCGATCATCGGCATGCTTCGTGGGCTCGGCTTCAATGGTGCCGTGGTCACTGACGGGCTCGACATGGGTGGCATCGGCGGACCATCGGCAATCCCGGCGAACGTCGTCGCCGCCATCGCTGCTGGCGCCGATCTGTGCTGCCTCGGCCCGGACAACGATGAAGAGCTGTTCGATGCGTGCGTGCGGGCGATCGTCGACGCCGTGACGGCGAACGACCTTCCCGAGGCCCGAGTTCTGGAGGCGGGTGCCCGCACCGCCGGTCTGCGCCGGACTCCGGCCCGGCGTCCGGGTGAGAACGATCTCCGCCAACTCGGTATGGCGGCCGCGGTGGCCGCCCTGCGCGTCTCCGGAACGCTGCCCGACGATCTCGCTGGCGCCCACGTGATCGAGCTCGACCGACCGCAGAACCCGGCGGCCGGGACGGTGCCGTGGGGTGTCGGGGAACACCTGCACCGTCACGACCCGACGGTGACCGTGACCCGAATCGCGTCCGACGGCGAAGAATGGCTGGCTGCGGAAGCGGCGAGCGGGTCGGTGCTCGTGCTCGTCGTACGCGACGTGCATCGCCTGCCCGCCCTCGCCGCGGCCGTCGAGTCAGTGCTCTCGGCGCGCTCTGACGTCGTCCTGGTCGACATGGGTTGGCCGGCCGAGAACGGAGTCGCCACCGGTAGGAGAGTGACGCCGATCGCCACCGTCGTGACGCACGGCGCCTCGCGGCGAGCGGAGAAGCTGTCGCCGCGCTGCTCGCCAGAAAATCTGAGGTGCTCACTCCTTCGATCGAGAGGATGCCGAATGGCTGACATCGCTGTGCGCGGCGTGACGAAGATGTACGACACGTCGACGCGTCGCCGTCGACGAGATCGATCTCCACATCGCCGATGGTGAGCTGCTCGTGCTCGTCGGCCCGTCGGGGTGCGGGAAGTCGACGCTGCTGCGGATGATCGCCGGCCTGGAGGAGGTCACCGACGGTTCCATCGCGATCGGCGATCGCGACGTGACGCACCTGCAGCCGAAGGATCGCGACGTGGCGATGGTCTTCCAGAGCTACGCCCTCTACCCCCACATGACCGTGGCGAAGAACATCGGCTACCCACTGCGTCGGGCGAAGGTCGCCGCCGCGGAGATCGAGCGGCGCGTTGGCGAGGTCGCCGCCGTCCTGCAGCTGGAAGAGGTGCTCGAGCGCAAGCCGTCGCAGCTTTCCGGCGGGCAGCGGCAACGGGTGGCGATGGGTAGGGCGATCATCCGTCACCCACGGGCGTTCCTGATGGACGAACCGCTCTCCAACCTCGACGCCAAGCTTCGCGTCGAGATGCGCGCAGAGATCGCCCGTTTGCAGCGCGAGCTGGCGGTGACGATGGTGTACGTCACCCACGACCAGGTCGAAGCGATGACGATGGGCACGCGCGTTGCGGTGCTCCGCGCCGGGCAGCTGCAGCAGATCGACACCCCGCAGCGCTTGTACGACGAACCGGTGAACTTGTTCGTGGCCACGTTCATGGGGTCGCCGGCGATGAACCTCTTCGCCGGCAGCGTGGACCGCGACAGCTCCGGCACAGCGGTTCGGTTCGGTGAGCATCGACTTCTCCTCGACGACGATGCGGTTCGAAGGTTCCCCGTTCTCGGCCAGCGGGACACACCACGGGTGATCGTGGGCATCCGCCCCGAGGCGTTCACCGACGTCGCCAGCGAGCCCGGGGCGCCCGCGGATCACGTCGTCGAGGCCACGGTCGATCTGGTCGAATCGCTCGGTGCCGAATTGCTCGTCCACGTTGCCGTGACCGAACCCCCGAACGCCGGCGAAGGAGCGGGTCAGCCATGGCGCGACGCAGTCGCACGGCGGGGCCGGGCGATCGCCAGGCTCGGCACGAAGCGCCGGCCCACGCCGGGAGAGGTCATCAAGCTCGCCGTCGAACCGGCCGATCTCCACCTGTTCGACGCCGAAACGGGGGAGGCGCTACGGGGCATGACCGGAGTCCCGGAGGCGTCGTGACCGGACGCCCATCCGCCGGACTCGTCGCTGGCGTCGACATCGGTGGCACGAAGACGCTCGCCGTGGCGTTGAGCGCGACGGGCGATCGACCGTCGCCACGGTCCGCCGTCCAACTGTGTTCGGGTCGGCGGACGAGTTGCTGACGTCCACCGTTGAGCTGGTCCACGATCTTGCCCGTGACGTCGGAGACGGCTCGCGAACGTTCACGTCGATCGGGGTCGGGATCCCGGGCCTGATCGACCGCACCACCGGCAGCGTGCGTCATGCCGTGAACCTCGCCGTCGGTGACGATCCGGTCGATCTCGGTGGCCATCTGGCGCGAGCGTTCGGCGCACCCGTCGTCGTCGACAACGACGTCAACGTCGGCGTGTTGGGCGCTGCGGCGGCGCTCGGCCATTCCGGCAACCTCGCCTATCTCAGCGTCGGGACCGGCGTCGCCGCCGGCTTCCTCGTCGATGGACAGGTGCATCGCGGTGCGCACGGTGCGGCCGGTGAGATCGGTCATCTGCCCGTTGATCCCGCCGGCCCGCCATGCGAATGCGGTCAACGCGGTTGCCTCGAAGTCGTCGCCTCAGGGAGCGCAATCGCCCGTCGGTGGCGCAACGGTGAGAGCACCCACGCCGCCGTATCCGAGATGCTGGCGGCGGCCGCTGCAGGCGACGCCGATGCGATCGCGCTCCGCGACGAGGTCGCCGACCACCTGGCGTGGGCAGTCGCGCTCATCGCCCAGACCGTCGATCCCGACGTGATCGTGCTCGGCGGGGGCGTGCTCGAGGCCGGTGGGCAGATGCTCGACGCAGTGGTGGCCGCACTCGTGGCGAGGGCCCGGTCGTCGCCCGTGCTCGCTGCCCTCGACCTCGCCGGACGCATCGCCACCGTCCCCGCCGGGGTACCGGCCGGCGCTGTCGGCGCAGCGCTGCTCGCCCGTCAGCTGCTCGTACCTGCGCCGTTAGAGCCCGTGCGAGCCCCGTTCGATGGCTGACATCGCCATCGCAACGTCGGTGCGCATGGCGAGGATCGCGCGATGGAGGTCGTGATCGTCCCCGACTCGACGGCCGCGGGGCGGCTCGTCGGCGAGGCAGTCGCATCGCTCGTCGGTCGCCGCCCGAACGGTGTCCTGGGCCTGGCGACGGGCAGCTCTCCGCTCGCGGTGTATCGCGACATCGCGCGTCGGGTCGCCGAGGGATCGCTCTCGCTCGTCCACTGCCGGGCCTTCCTCCTCGACGAGTATGTCGGTCTCGCCGCCGACCACCCGCAGTCGTACCGCTCGTTCATCGGGCGTGAGTTCGAGCAACACGTCGACATTCCCCCGGATGCAGTGCGAGGTCCCGTCGGCGCTGACGTCGATGTCGAAGCCGCCTGTGCCGCCTACGAGGCCGAGATCGTCGCTGCCGGCGGAATCGACCTGCAGCTGCTCGGCATCGGTACGGACGGCCACGTCGGCTTCAACGAGCCCGTGTCCTCACTGGCTTCTCGGACGCGATTGAAGACCCTCACCGAGCAGACTCGCCGCGACAACGCTCGCTTCTTCGCCTCGCTGGACGACGTCCCCCGCCACGTTGTCACGCAGGGCATCGGCACGATTCTCGAGGCGCGCCATCTCGTGTTGCTGGCGTTCGGTGAGGCGAAGGCTGCCGCCGTCGCCGCCGCCGTGGAAGGCCCGCTCACGGCGATGGTGCCTGCCTCGGCGCTGCAGCTGCACGGCCATGCCACGGTCGTCATCGACGAGACGGCGGCGTCGCTGCTCTCATTGAGTGACTACTACCGGGAGACCTGGGCGCACAAACCCGCCTGGCAAGGGCTGTGATCATCCGTCGGATGGTGCGAGCGCGCCGGTGATGCGGGCCAGCAACTCCTCGTACGTGTCCACCGCCGGGAACTGGGGAAACTCGGTGACGACATTGGCCGGCGCACGGAACAAGAAGCCGGCATCCGCGGCGCCGAGCATGCTCGTGTCGTTGTAGGAGTCGCCTGCGGCGACGACGCGGTAGTTGAGCGCCTGCAGGGCATGTACGGCGAGACGCTTCTGGTCGGGCTGACGCAACTGGTACCCGGCGATCCGGTCACCGTCGACAACGAGGCGGTGACAGAAGATGGTCGGCCACCCGAGCTGTGCCATGAGCGGCGAGGCGAACTGCTCGAACGTGTCCGACAGCAGGATCACCTGGGTGCGCGAACGGAGCTCGTCGAGAAACGGGCGTGCGCCGTCGAGCGGCGTGAGCCCGGCGATCACGGCCTGCACCGACGACATCGTCAGGCCGTGTTCGGCGATCAGATCGAGCCGTCCTCGCATCAGAGCGTCGTAGTCGGGCTCGTCGCGGGTGGTGCGGCGAAGACCTTCGATACCGGTCCGCTCGGCGACCGCGATCCAGATCTCCGGCGTCAGCACGCCCTCGACGTCCAACGTCACGATCGTCTGATTCGCCGTACCCTCCACGGCGACAGTGTGCCCGATGCCGATCACGCCCGGCGCAACGACACGCCGTCACCCATCGTCGTCGCATTCGAGGGCGACCCCGGTCTCGGTGAAGCAGTTGGTGACGCGGTACGCCGCACGCACCGACCAGTCGCGTGATCCGGGTACGCGTGTCGTCCACACCACGAAGTAGATCGAGCGGCCTTGCTGGCTCGGGTTGAAGTAGGTCGTCGTGACAATGCGGATGTCCCCGTCGAGATAGCGGTGTCGTGGCCCGATGGCGATGTCGAAGGAGTTGTAATCGTCGACCGTCGACACGGGGCGTCCGTCGGATCCAGGCGGATGCTCGGACACGCGGATCCCGATCGTCGCCAGGTCGGTCGGACCACCGACGAGCGATCGCACGTCGGCCGTGACGTCGTCAACCATCGAGACCCCGTCGTACCCCCACGCTGGAATGGCGCCCACGGGGAACGGCGACACTCTGCCGTCCTCCGAACACGGCATCCCGCCGCCACATCGCACCACGGTCCGCGCACTTGCCTCGTCGCCGGCGACGATCGTCTGCCACCGATCTCCACGAACGGCGGCGACCCAGTACTCCGTGTGTGCGTCGGCGTCTGGCCGAGACAGGCCCGGTGGTTGTGTGGCGAGGAGCACCGATCCGGCACAGGCAACGCCGTCCCAGAGGCCGTGGGAGTCGACGTGTCGGAGCGAGCGCAGCTGGTTGTCGGCGCACCCCACGATCGTCCCGTCCAGCCGGGGGCGCATCTCTGCCGCGCTTGCTCGCCGTCCGTCGTGTCGGATCAGGTACGACGCTTTGTCGGAGACGAGCAGGAGACCTCCCGGGGTATTCGTGCCGGCGCATGCGTCGTACCAGCCTGATTCGCCTGCGACCGTCGCGATGTAGCACGTCGTGCCGGCATTCGGCGATGAGGTGACGTAGATGTCGAGCCCGGGCGCATCCATCCCGAAGTACAGCTGCCGCCCGCTTCGAGAGGGTTCGTCCCCGTCGAAGACTTTGTTCGCCGTGAGCGCGGCACCGCCGTTGCCGATGATCGTGAGTTGATCGTCAGGACGCGTGGCGAATCGGCGGAGCTGCAGCCCACCGGGAATGCACGCCACCTCGTAGAGAACGCGCGGCTCGAGTCCCAGCTCATCGGTCGTCGCGTTGCACAGGCGCAGACCGAAGGGAAGTGCGGCGAGATTCCAGTCGTTGGCGCCAACGTCTTTGGTGAGATGGACCAGACGTCGACCGATGCGGGCCGTGAGGACGACGTCGTGCCTCCCACCTTCGACGCAACCGGTCATGTCGTCAGGTGGTGGTTGGAGCTCCTCGGGCGCCGGAGGCGCATTGGGACGGGAAAGCGTGATGCACGAGCCGTTCTCGCCGTCCCAGTCCCAGTTGGAGCTGATCCACATATAGCCCGTCGGACGGTCGTAGCGGGCCTCGAATCGAGGGGCAGGCTCGATGACCTGTATGCGTTCGAAGGTCGTAGATGTCTCCGTGATGGTGGACGCTGTCGCGGAGGTGGGCGGGGGCGCCAGCATCACCGGGACGTTGTCGCTCGGCGCCGACTCGGTGTCGTCGCCACGACGAACGACCACGATGGTCAGGGTGGTCACTGCTGCGGCGGCGGCGATCGACACCGGCACGATCCAGCGACGTCGCCGGGCGACCCTCGCCGATGTCAGCCGGCCGGCACTCTCCGCGGTGCCCGGTGCGGAGGCGCGGAACAGATCGCCGGCACTGCGCAGTCGCGCGTCGATCCGCTCGAACGGGCTGCGATTCAGCGGCGAAGCGGATCCAACGGCCGGAAGTGCCTTGGCCAGCGAGGCGTGGGCGCTCGTCATGAGGGATGTGAGCGTCGCCGGCGTGCAACCGATCACTGCGGCCACTTCGCCGAGGGGCATGAAGTCGACGTAGTGGAGGGCGATGACGAACTGCTCCCGCCTCGGCAACCGCCGTACGGCCGCCCACAACTCCGGATCCGGGAGCGTGGACCCTGCGGTCGCATCTCCAGCGCCTCGCCGCGCCCGAGACGACCGGCGCGTCGCCCGCTGGAGCGCTTTGCGATGCGTCGACCAGGCCAGATCCTGGTCGGCGGACACCTCGTCCCAACGCCGGCGGACGTCGTCGAGCACGTTCATGGCAGTGGTCTCGGCGTGCGCCCGGTGGCCGACGAGCGGATGGAGCAGCGGGATCAGCCTCGGATACTCGCTGGCGAAGAACTCCTCGAACGACGCCGAGGCAAGCGGCACGTGGATCGCCGCCCCTTCAACGCCGCGACGCCCCATGCTTCTCCTACACCACTCGCACGGCACGAGTTCCGGGCCGATGAGCCCTGCAACTCGCCATGTGGTGACGCTATCGCACCACCGTCGGAGGCTCGCCCGGCAGCTCAGCCGTGGCGAGCGACGAGGCGAGGGAAACGTCAGCCGGCGACGACTGGAGTCTGCTGGTACAGGGCCAGCTTCCACCCGTCGCCGCTGCGCACATACACGCTGGTCATCGCGCCGACGAACGGCGGAGAACCCGCAGCGTCGACCCGTTCCCTGGTACACGAGAGCGGCAGAGCTGTCACCGACGGGCACGACCCGCGGATCCTCGATCTCGTACGACTCCCATGCCGGCGCATCGCTCAAGGCGGCGACGACGTCGTCACGGGTCATCACCTGACCGTTGGCCAGCACCATCACGGCGTCATCGGTCATGATGCCGCCGTAGAAGTCTCCGCCGGTTGCGGCGCACAGCGAATCCCACCCGGACCGCTCGAGATCGAGCAACACATCAGCATCCATGACGCAGGTCGTACCCGGTCGTTCCGGCGCCGAACCTCATCGTGCCGAACCTGCAGCGTTGTCCTGCGGTCTCGAGCGCAGCCGTTGTCGGCCGCCCTAGCCTCGGTCTCGATGTCACGACTCGTCATCGCGGTCGACGATCCAAGCGCCGACGACGTCCGGGTGCTGCTCGAGCACCACGTGGCGTTCTCCTACGAGCACACACCACGCGAGTACGCCCACGTCCTCGACCTCAACGGGCTGCTCGACCCGTCGATCACGTTCTTCAGCGGCAGGGAGGATGGCACGCTGGTCGCGGTGGGTGCGCTGAAGGCGATCGACTCGGCACACGGCGAGCTGAAGTCGATGCACACCACCGCGACCTCGCGCCGTCGCGGGGTGGGGCGAGCGATGGTGGATCACCTCATCGAGGTGGCTCGCGGGCGCGGCTACCTGCGCCTCAGCCTGGAGACCGGCGTGATGGACGCCTTCGCTCCGGCGCGGTCGCTCTACGCTCGTGCCGGGTTCACCGCCTGTGGTCCGTTCGCCGACTACGACGAGAGCCCGACGAGCGCGTTCATGACACTTCGTCTCGTCTGATCGCGTGCCCTCGACCGCAACCAGCGGTGTGATGATCGACAGCACCGCCTCACGGGAAGACTTGGTCCATGGCCACCTACGAGCTGAACAAACAGGCAGTCGCCCATGCTCGCCGCCTCATCGACGGGCGCCAGTACGTGCTCGACAGCGACTGGGGTGAGGTACAACCACGGGCCGAGGAACAGAACGAGTTCCTCGACCGGCATTCGTGGCAGGAGTATGCCGAATGGCATCTGGGCCTCACCGAAGGGGCCACCGACGAGACGAAGGCCCGCTATGGCTTCGTCTACGGCGACCTCCGCCGAGTACACCGCAGCGGCCTGATCGCATGCGTCTACCGGGCATCGGAGTGGCGGCACAAGACGATCGAGCTGGCGGCCCACGATCTGCTCCAGCACCTCGACGCCACGTCTGCGTAGCCGGGAGCCGCTCGGTACCGCGCGGCGCGTCAGAGGGTCTGTGGGCGTCGGCTCAGCCGGGCACCTTGGCAGCGAGGACGTCGGCGGGGAGGATCTCCGGCGGCGCGCCGAGGAGCCGGTCGGCGTTCGCCATCAAGGCGGCGGCAATCGGTCCGTTGATGTGCGCCTGCCGCTCGGCGTCGGATGGGAAGGCGTCGACGATCCAGAAGGTGGTGGCGTCGGTGCGGAGGGCGAACCACACGATCGTCCCCGCCTCGTCGTTCGCCAGTCCGACAGCGCCGGCGAGAAAGCTGCCCAGCTCGTCTGCAGTCTCGTCCTTGGCGACGAGCTTGGCGACGAATGCGGTGGTCAGTTGGTGCACTCGTGGACATGGTGTCCTCCTCGCTCCGGGTAGCCGCTCAGCGCGGCACTTGCACCAACCTAGGCGGATCGCCAGAGTGGCGACGTGGCTGAGCGAATTGCGGACGTCCCCGCGGAAATCGTCGACGAGCTGCGGCCGGTGTGTCTCGCCCTACCGGATGCGTACGAGGAGGAGGCATGGGTCGGCACCCGATGGCGAGTACGAAAGAAGACGTTCGCCCACGTGGTCACGATCAATGCCGGCTGGCCACCGGCGTATTCGCGGGCGGCGGGTACGGATGGGCCGGCAGTGGTGCTGACGTTCCGTTCCTCGGGCCCCGAGCTGGAGGCGCTGAGCTCGATCGGCGAGCCGTTCTTCCGGCCGCCGTGGGCGCCCAACATCGTCGGGATGCTTCTCGACTCCTCTGTCGATTGGAGTGAGGTGGCTGAGCTCGTGACGGAGAGCTACTGCGTGCTCGCGCCACGCAGGCTGGCGGAGATGGTCGAACGCCCCAACACCTAGGTCGACCGAGCCTCAGATCATGCGACGAACGAATCGGTCGCGGTTGATGAGTTGGCGCTTGAGAACCAGCCCGATGTGTGCCGAAGGTGGGCTGCGGCTGCGGCGGTGCCCGACGGGGAGGTCGGGCATTGTCGCTGACGCGGCGAGCGTGCCCGGTGACCGCCGATGCCGAGCACCCCCGCGAGAAACGGGATACGACGTCGAGCTCGCCGCCGGGTGCGGGGCACCATCGCTGCTCCGACACTCATCGGCGGTGCGACTCCGCTACCGGCGCTGCCGGCGTGCCACCGCGCGACGCCGAAGGCTCGCATCGCCATGACGAGCTCATCGTCGACGGCACCGACAAGGGCAAGACGCTGGTGCTCAAGCTTGCGGCGAGCGACCCCGAACGCCTGGAGATCGACTTCGGCGGTGACGGGCATGCCGAGTTCACGTTCGCTCGGGCGATGTTCGCCCGTATCGCCGTCAACCTCCTCGGCGGCAACGACGCGTTCCGCATCGACGAGACCAATGGCGCCTTCACCGACGTCGAGGTCACGACGGTTGCCGCAGGCAGCGGAGCCGACGTCGTCGACGGAGGGACAGGCGCCGAGACTCTTCGCGGCGGTCCCGGCAACGATGTGGTGGACGGAGGCCGGGGCAACGACCTCGCCCTCCTCGGTACGGGCAACGACCTCTTCCGCTGGGATCCTGGGGAGGGCAGCGACGTGGTCGTGGGCCGGGCCGGTCGGGATGCGATGCTGTTCAACGGGTCGAGTGGCGACGAACGGTTCGAAGCCGCACCGAACGGCGGACGCGTGCGGTTCACGCGCGACATCGGGAACATCGTGATGGACCTCGATGACGTCGAGCGGATCGACCTCGACACGCTGGATGGCCGGGACACGATCGTGATCCGCGAGATGAGCGGTACGGACATGGACGTGGTGAACACCGACCTCGCGGCGACGAAGGATGTCCCCCAAGGCGATGCGCAGACGGACTTTCTGACCATGTTCGGCACCGAAGGTGACGACGCAGTCACGGTCTCCGGGGCGAGTGGGTCGGCGTCGATCACGGGGCTCGCACCAACCGTGAACATCGAGCACGCAGTACTCCCAGACGTGATGCAGGTGCTCGGCCTCGGCGGAGACGACACGGTTGACGCGAGCGGTCTCGCAGCAGACGCGATCGGCTTCGGAACTTCGGGCAGCGACGGCGACGACACGTTGCTCGGTGGGTTGGGTGACGACGCGATCGACGGGGGCAACGGCAGCGACGCGTCGACGGTGGTCGCGGCAACGACTCCGTGTTCATGGGCCCCGGAGACGACTCGTTCCGCTGGGACCCGGGCGAGGGAAGTGACCTCGTCGGCGGCGAGGACGGCAACGACAGGATGCAGTTCAACGGTTCAGGGGCGGACGAGGAGTTCGTGACCACTGCCGACGGATTCGGTGGGGTGACGTTCACCCGCGATGTAGGCGACATCACGATGAGCGTCGATCGCGTCGAGCGGATCGAGCTCGACACGCTCGGCGGTGCTGACACGCTGCTCGTCGACGACCTCAGCGACTTCGCGGCACGGGCCTCCTCGAGGTCGAGGCCGACCTGGAGGTGTCGCCAACTCGGGAGTCGGCGACGGCAAGAGCGACAGGGTGACGATCTCCGGCTCGGACAGCGCCGACGACGTGACCGTGTCCGGATCCGCCGGCTCGGCTCTTGTGTCGGGTCTGCCAGCCGCTCTCGACATCCGAGCGGCCGATCGGGCGGACATCCTCGAGGTCGATGCCCGCGGCGGTGACGACGTGGTGGATTCCACCGCCGTCACCGCGGATGGCCTCGCATACCGCGCCAATGGAGGAACCGACAACGACACGCTGCTCGGCGGCGACCGAGACGAGTTCTTCATCGGCGGCGACGGTGCCGACGTGGTATTCGCCGGGTCGGGTGACAACGTGGCGTTCGGCAACGACGGCGACGACATCCTTCGCGGTGAGGAAGGCGACGACGTCCTCGACGGCGGCAGCGGCGACGACATCCTCATCGGCAACGGCGGCGACGACGTGCTCCTCAATGGCGAGGTGGTGTTCGATGACTAGCCACACGTGGCGCTACGCACGCTTCGTGAGTGGCAGCGTCGCCGGAGATCGGCGCACCGGCAACCGCGTGCGGCGGGGAGTCTCTCCAACCCGCCTCACGGGGCCGCCGCCCTCAGCGCCCGGTGGGAGCGAGGAGGAGCTCCGCCGGCGCAAGCGCCGCGAGCTGACCTGACAACGCCGCGTATGGCACCTACGGTTTGTCCTGCTGTCGGGCCGCACGCTGTATGTCCTGCAGAACGGCAATGCTCCTGACGTGGAAAACCAGGTCGTCGAGGTCCGGTTGGCGTGCGACTTGTCGTCCGGGCGTGTTGTCGACACGCTGACGAGCACGTTCTTCGAGACGGCGACGACGCTGGCGAAGCGCGGCAACCTGCTCGCTGCGGTCAACGCCCAGTTCGGTGGGAGCCCGATCGACCCCGAGTCAGAGATCGTGCTGCTGAGAGCGCACGGACGTCACTCGCTGACGTAGCGGGTCGACTCCGTGATGTACCGCGGCGCCGACACGCCGCTGAGCAGTGCCGACACGAGGATTCCGAGCGGGAGCGTCCCCCAGTAGCTGACGTCACCGCCCATGTTGCCGAAGAAGAGCATCAGCAACCAAGTTGCAGGGAACGTCGCCACGAGAAAGATGGCGATGAGCCCGAAGACCATCCGGATCATGAATACCTCCTAGTGGTGGAGACCCGCTCAGGGCCCCTCTTCGTCGAGGCCGAAGAAGTGTCGAAGGCGAGGAAATCGCCGCGGCAGAATGCGAATGACCGGCAACGCGAAGATGAAGCTCGTGATCGTTCCGAACCGCTCGTAGATGACAGCGTTCAGCGTCATGCCGAGGACCATGATCCGCCCGAGGATGAAGAACCAGCCGAGCGACACCACCGTCACGCCAACTGCGCCGTAGACGTCGGAAGCATGGTCGAACTGAGCGGGAACGTAAAGCTGGCTCACCGCCTGCATCACGGCGATCGAGACACCGATCAGGGCGGCACCTGGCAAGAGCACGCCTGGCTCGTTCGTCGCACGCGGCAGCATCATCGAAATCCCAAGCCAGGCGAGACCGTACAGGACGAACGCCGCCACGAAGGAGAGGCTGACGACGGCGAGGCCTAGATCGGCGCGAACCCGGTTGACGATGATCGACACTAGACCGATGCCGAAGGCCAAACCGATGATCCCTCCGAGGAGGCGCATCTGCGGCCGTTGCGCCGGCAGCCGCCAGGCGAGACAAGACGCCGACACGAGCACCTTGCTCAGCGACCGACCGGCGGTCACCATCCCGAACAAACCGACGAGCACGGCGATCCAACGTGAGCTATCTGGTTGATTGAGAGCCTGGCCAACCTGTGCGGCGAGGCTGCCTGCCACTCGTGCCTGGTCGTTCAGGTCGTCGGCCTCGACGAAGCTGCCGACGAAGCCGGCGATACCGACGACGAACAACAGCAACGGCACGAAGAACAGGAACAGGCGGAAGGCGATCGCGGCGCCGACAACACTTCCCGCCGTGTCCCGATCTCGCCGGTATCCGCGGAGCGCGACTTCGACCAGGCACGCGGTCCTGATGTTTGGCGAGCAACCCTTCGAAACGCCTTTGCCCCTTGTCGGCCACGGCGCGGCCCTGCGCGACGAGCGCACTGAACCGCCCGGCGGCGTGATCGGTCGCGGGGCTGTCGTCAGCGGCAGCGGACTTCATACCGGCCCCGCCTCCCACGTCTTCGCTGCTCACAGCGATGCTCCCTTCGACGCGAGGACGATCCTGGAGGGATGTGCCCGAAAACTAACCGGTCCGGCGATGCGATCCGTCATCACTGTGCTCGTGCCTGGCAGACCGTTCGGTACGTCGTGCGAGAATCGCGCTGTGCCCGATGCCGCCGCAGCTGTGCTGGATGCGGTCGACTCGCTCGTCGACGCGATGGTTGCGGAGACGTCCGACCTCGTGCGAATTCCCAGTGTGAGCGGGAGTGACGCCGAGAACGAAGCCCAATCTGTTCTCGCCGGACGGCTCGTCGGGCGCGGTTACGAGGTGGATCACTGGCGACTCGACCTCGACGCGCTCGGGAGCCATCCGGACTTTCCCGGTACGGAGGTGAGTCGCCGCGAGGCATGGGGGCTCGTAGCGGTGCTGAAGGGCACGGGCGATGGCGCCACGCTCATGTTGAACGGGCACATCGACGTCGTTCCGACCGGCGATCGCGACGCGTGGCGCGACCCTCCCTTCGCCGGCGGGGTTCGCGATGGGCGACTGCACGGCCGCGGCGCGTGCGACATGAAGGCGGGATTGGTGGCGTCGATCTTCGCCATGGACGCGCTGCGCGCTTCTGGAGTGCGACTCCGGGGAGATGTGGTGCTGGCATCGGTGCAGGGCGAGGAGGACGGCGGGCTCGGCACGTTCGGCCTGCTGCAGCGGGGATGGCGGGCAGACGCGTGCGTCGTACCCGAACCGACGGAGCTCGACATCATTCCCGCCAACTCGGGCGCCCTGACGTTCCGGCTCCGCGTCCGGGGAGAGGCGACGCATGCAGCCCGGCGTGACCGACGGCGTGAGCGCCATCGAGAAGTTCTGGCCCGTCTGGGAAGCGCTGGCGGCGCTGGAACGACGCCGTCACGAGAAGGTGGATCCGTTGATGTCGCGATGGCGGTTAGCCCATCCGCTGTCGATCGGGACGGTCGTCTCCGGCGACTGGGCCTCGTCCGTCCCCGATCAGCTCGTCGCTGAGGGCCGGCTGGGTGTCGCGCTGGACGAGAGCGTCGACGATGCGCGGCGCGACCTCGAGGACGCCGTCGCCGCCGTCAACGCCGCCGATCCCTGGCTTCGAGATCGTCCGGTCGAGGTCGAGTGGTGGGGCGGTCAGTTCGCCTCCGGTCGCCTTCCTGCCGACAGTGATCTCGTCGCCCGCGTCGCCGACGCCCACCGTGTCGCATCCGGGGACGGGCGCATCCCGGATGTCTACGGCGCGCCGTACGGCAGCGATCTGCGCCTGCTCACCGGGCTGGGTGGGATTCCGACGTTGCAGTACGGACCCGGTGATGCGGCGCTCGCCCACGGCTCGCACGAGTCGGTTCCGATCGCCGACATCGCCACCACGGCGCGCACCCTCGCCCTCATCGCCATCGATGTGTGCGGTGTTCGCTGACCGGGGTCAGCCGCTGGGTGCGACGATCCGCACTCGCGCCTCTTTGAATCCCACCGTGTAGGTGGGTGCGGGGGAGTCGAAGCTGCGCCGCACGACCTGTCTCTCCTTCCGCAGGCTGAGCCGGACGACAACGCTGTCGCCGGAGGGCTGATTGCCGATCGCTGTGAGCAGGCTCTCGAAGTCGGAGACCCGCCCTCCTCCGCCGACGAAGAAGTTTCCACCGCCGATGACGGCGAGGGTGCCGGCGAGTCCTGGCGTGTTCGGCACGCGGACGCTGAACTGGACGGTGTTGGTGCGGGTCGACCGGTACGTGCGCACCACGGCGCGCATGTAAGCGTCCGTGCCGGCGACGAGGTCCAGCCGTCGACGCAGGTTCACGTCGCTCCAGCGTCCATCTGCGCCGAGCTTCTGCAGGCCGACGATGGTCCGCTGCGTCAGAGCCGGCGACGTCGTGCCTTCGAGCGCGATGCGGTCGATCGAGACCTCCTCGAATCGATTCGAGAAGATGCGGTCGAGCGCGATGAACAACTTCTCCGCCGGGAAGAACGTTGCGTCGAATTGGTCGGAGAACGCGTCGTGGACGCGGACCCTCCACGGCTCGCCGTTCGCTCGTCGTCCGCTTGCCGCCCAGTCGAGGGTCACGGTGCCGGGGCCGATCTGGTCGCGGACGCGGTCGAGATTGAAGAGCGTGTGGAAGGCGGCTGCGCTGGAGAAGAACGTCGGCTGGGCGACGTGGGTCGCCGAGGTCCGCGACATCCCGCCTTGGGCTCTGAACGTCCCGACGATCGTGCCGACGTCCGGCATCGTGCCGATCTCGGTGTGGAGGCCGGCGAGACGGTCCTGGTCGACGGTACCGGAGACGCCCCCTGGGTTGGCCACCTTGAACGGCACGCCGAGGCTGTCCGGTTGGACGAAGAGTGCCGTGGCTCGGTGGGCGGTCAGCGTCGTCCTGCCCGTGAAGTCGAACGGGTGCCCGAACAGCAATGCTTCGTCGCCGCACACAGCGGTGACCGTGCCGACACCGACTGCGGAGACGTCGCCGTAGGACAGCGCCGCCGCCACGTTGCCACCGGCCACGAGCGGTGCTGTCACCTGCTTGCCGCTCGCGCTCCCGGCGGCGTAGATCTTCGTCCCAGGGATCTGCCGGCCGAGCCGTTCGAGGTCGTCGGCGCGGGACGACGTGAGCCCGGACAGGCCGAGCGGTACCGCGAGTTGACGGAGGCCGGCTGAGGCCTCGGCGGCAGTTGCGGCGCCGGTCGCCACCACTGCCGCGGCGAGTGCGGTCGGAAGGCCAACCGCCTTCGCCGCGCGCGTCGATCCGTGACCGTCGAGGAGCCTGTACATCTCGGTCGCCGGAGTGATCCCGGCGATCGGTGAGGCGCCGACCGCCAGCCCGTAGGCGACGGCGCCGACGAGACGTCCATCGGCGGCGTACACCGGCGATCCGGACATGCCCGCCCAGATTCCTCCTGCACGATCGATGGCGTCACTCGACGCCTCAGCGACGATCATGTCCACGCCTGGAGCGATTCCGTTCTCGATGACTCCGAGCACCTCGGCGGTGAACGGGTCCGGCTTCGTGCCGCGCTCGACTGTCAATCCGTTGAGCGGTTGACCTGCGTCGAGATCACTCGCCGGATAGGGATCCGGGCAGGGACTCGGCGCCGCGCCGAGGTCTCCGGCCGGGATGACGATCAATCCCGACAGAACCGACGCCGTGATCATCGCCCACGACGAACGAGCCAGGTAGTTCCGCGAATGCACGCGCATCGCCCCTCCCTACATGCCTGCCGCAGCACCCGTCGCCACGGGGCAGACACGTCGATGTCTAACAGGTCACGTTGCTGCACCCCCAAAATCCGTCGGGAACCGAAGTGTGTCGATGGTCGTCCAACGGGTGATCATCCGACATGTGAGTGGGGGGTTTGCGATGTGGCGTTTGGGTGTGGTTGCTGGTGTTGCCGGGGTGTTGGTGCCGGTTGGTGTGGTTGGTGCGTGCGGTGGTCTGGTGGGGGAGAACGGCAGCATCGAGTTGGTGCGGACCTCGACGTTGGCGGCGTATCACGGTGGGGTGGAGCGGTATGTGACGGCGTTCGAGTTTGCTGGGGAGGGTGAGTCGGTGGGATCCATCGTGCCGTTGCCGGACGTGCCGACGAAGGTGGAGCGGGGCGGCGATTGGACGTTGCAGCGCCTCGCTCAAGAGGTGGCGCCACCGCCGGCAAATGTGTTCGCCGAGAGTGGCGGGGATGATGCGGCAACGGCCGGCACCGTGGAGGTGATCTTGGAGGCGGAGATCGATGCGTTGGACATCACGGTGTTGAAAGGTGGCGGTGACGAGGTTGGCCGGTGGGCGTTGGAGAACGGGTTCTTGTTGTCGCCTGACACGCCGGAGGTGTTGGATTTCTATGCCCAGCGCAGCCCGGTGTTCATGGCCGCCAAGTTCGACGCCGGTCGCGCCGCCGAGTTGGGGCAGGGTGCGGGCGACTCGACGCCGATCATGGCGACGATCCCCACCGATGATCCGTGGGTGCCGCTACGCATCTTGGGGTTGGGTTTGGGAGGCAGCCGCCAGGTGGAGGCGGACGTGTTCTTGTTGACCGATCATCAGCCGGAACTGTTGGTTGGCGGCCCCGGCTTGACTCTGCAGCGCAGCGAGGCAGCGTCGGGGCTGTTGTTGGATGATCTCCGCTCGGACACCGGGATGGGCTGGGTGCCAGAGAAGATGTGGTTCTCCTACCTGGCCGTGGACACCAAGGCCCGCAACCTCGACTACGACCTCGCCGTATCCGACGATCCCCAGCGGGAACCGACGATCACCGACGCCGGGGTGGCACCGGCCTCGATCGTGGAAGTGCGCAGCGACGGCGGTGACTGGCCGTGGTGGCCCACCCTGCTCGGCGTCGCAGTCACCACCATCGCCCTCACCACGCTCCTCATTCGCCGCCGCACGGTGACCGTCTGAGGCGATTCCGTCACT
The DNA here is from genome assembly GCA_963830025.1 of uncultured Acidimicrobiia bacterium. Lineage (GTDB taxonomy): Bacteria > Actinomycetota > Acidimicrobiia > Acidimicrobiales > Ilumatobacteraceae > CAWHLC01. The sequence goes on along the minus strand of CAWHLC010000009.1, from coordinate 54,783 downwards.
CTGACTTGTCGTCGGTGGGCGAGCTCTGAGTCGACCTCGATGTGCCTCGCACCGGTTGACGGCAGCTGTGTTCGACGCCGTGCTCCCTCAGTGCCCCGCACTGCTCGCACACGCTGTCCAGCCAGCAGGCCGGGTCGCCGGTGTCGTCGCTCACGCCTCCAGTGTGCCTGCAGCGGAGCGTCAGTGGCACGTGTCACGATGACTTTCCTGGTCGGAAAGTGATAGTACTTTCCTGGTAGGAAAGTGATGGTGATGACGATGACGAACGACATCAGTGATGCCGACGCACGGTTGGCACTCAACGCAATCGAACGACAACGGCTGCAGGTCGTCGAGGAGATCGACATGCCCGGCTGGTACTGGTGGGGGCTCGCCTGCGGGTGGATCGCCCTCGGCATCTTCGCCGACCTCGCCAATCCGTGGGTCACCACAGCCGCCATGCTCGTGTTCGGCGCCACCCATTCGGCGGTCGCCCAGCACGTGCTGTCGGGCCGCCATCGTTCGCGACAGCTGAGCGTTCACCGTGACATGGTCAGCAAGCACGTGCCAACGCTCCTGCTCGGCTGCCTGGCGGGGCTGACGCTCGTGACGATCGGGCTCGGCTTGGCTGCCAACGCCGACGGCGCCGAGCATCCGGCGACGATCGCCGCGGTCGTTGTCGCCGTTGCCGTGTTGTGCGGAGGACCGAGCCTGATGGCCGTGATCCGTCGTCGCGCCGCACGCCGGGTGACCGGGTGACCCGGTGATGGCCGAGCCTCGCTTCGACGAGCTCATCCACCCGAGCACGCGGTTGTCGGTCGTCGCTCTGCTCGCGTCTGTCGACTGGATCGATTTCGCCTTCGTCCGTGACCGGCTCGGTCTGTCCGACTCGGCGTTGTCGAAGCAATTCGCCACGCTCGAAGCTGCCGGGTACATCACGATCGACCGGCCAGTGTCCGACCGGCGCCGCCGGGTGAGGGTGCGTCTCACCGACGCCGGGCGGACGGCGTTCGACGGTCACGTCGCAGCACTGCGAGCCGTCGTCGCCACGGCAGAGTCGAGCACGTCGGTGCTCTGACGCAATCGATCGACTCGACCGCCGCGGCCCTGTTCGCCCACCGCTGGGCTACCGTCGTCTCGTGCAAGAGCCCGCCGTCGACGACGTCATTGTGAGCGACGACGAGCTCGCCGCCGAGGCGTTGGCCGCCGACCCCGAGCAGCCGATCCCCGCAGATGCCGTGCCGCTCTCGTTCGATGCGGACACCGTGCCCGGGCTTCTCCCCGACTGGTACATGCCCGCCGCCACGAGGCGGGCACAGGGCACGTTACGACGCGGCGTGGTCGGTGTGTTCGTGCTCGCCCTGGTCGTGATCAACGCCGCCGGGCTGTGCGTCACGTACGGGCTTCCCGAGATCGCCTGGTGACGGTGCGTCACGTGGAAGCCGGAGCCGCTGCCGGCGTGGCTTCGAGCCAGCTCGAGAGATCACGCCCGAGGAGCTCCTGCAGTCGCTCGATGTCGTCGTGATAGATGGCGACGAGCTTTGCCCGCTGGTCGGGATCGAGTGGCGGCTTCTCCCCACCGAGGAGCCGATTGCGTGATCGCATCGCCAGATCACGCAGCCGCGTCGGAGCCACCGCACGCGCGTATCGCATGACCGGGTTGCGTGTCGTGAAGAAGCGGAACACCGTGCGACTCTTCGGCACGACGCTGGCGTTGAATGCGGCGGTGCTCGGCAAGGTGAACGTGTCGTCGATGGCGAGGAAATGGAAGATCGACGTCATCAGCGCTTGCGCATCCTCGACGAGATCTTCGTAGAGGAAGACGATCAGCTGATCGCTGGGGAACAGCGCTTGAAATCGCGTCAGGTGCTGGTGGTAGAAGCCGCTGCGCACCCACACCTGCGGGTCGGTGATCGCCGGTTCGGGCGGACCGTTTCGGTAGGCCTCGTCGACGACCTGGTTGAACTCGTCGGCGATCGACCGCGTGACGGTGTCGTCGAGCGCACTGCGTTCGTACTCGGCGTAGATGCGCTGGGCGTGGACGAAGTGGGAATGAGCGCGCTGCGCCGGATCCCTGAGGATGGCGATGAGCTTTGCTCCGGGAACGTACCGCCGCAGATGATGCGCCGCGGTCGGGTGACCGAGGTAGATGGCCGATGCTTCGCCGACGATCTTCTCGTCGCCGACCTTGGCGAACAGCGCCGCGTATTCCTCGAAGTCCGCCCGCAGCGCCGGATCGGACCGTGCTGCGTCCTCGAGTCGCGGCGACGCCGTGTCGTCGGTCACTTCGACTGCGTCCAGTGACGGCCGGCTGAAGAAGTCAGGCTCCTTCAGCGGGCTCATGTACACGTCCGGATGGGCGTTGAGATACTCGTAGAGCGATGTCGTCCCGGAGCGTGGCGCCCCGATCACGAAGCAGTTGGGGAGCATGTCCGTACCTGGTCTTCCCCCGCCTCGTACCGCCCGGTCCATGCAGATCGTAGACCCGGCAGCGGCCCGCCGGGGCCGCGATTTCTGACAACCGTGTCGTCTAGTGTCGGCCGCGTGGACCTGGACGACGTGCTCGCCCGTGAGGGCATCCGTGATCTCGTTGCCCGATACAACTCCTACGGTGATTCGGGTCGGTTCGAGGCGTTGTTCGAGTTGTTCGTCGAGCACGCCGTGATGGAAACGGGCGACGCCGGTGGCGAGCTCACCGTGCACGACGGGCGGGAAAACGTGAAACGGATCTTCACCGGCGCACACGAACGGATAGCCCGACAGGCAACGGATGCTCCCGGATACATCCGCCACTTCACCTCGACCCACCAAATCGATCTCGTCGACGCCGATCACGCCACAGGTCGTCTCTACTTTGCCGTCTTGATGGACGGTGGCCTCGATCATTGGGGCCGCTACATCGACAGCTATGTCCGCAACGACGGCGCGTGGCTCTTCGACCGACGCCGCGTTCTCGTCGACGGGCGCGGCGACTCGAGTTGGTTCTCCACCTGACCAGAGGCCATTACCGTGGTGCGCGCGGGCGTCGTGCCCGGCGATCCTGGCGCTGACCCGTTGCGGAGCGCAGACGTGTGGCAAGGTGCGAAGCGGTTGGCGCCATCGCCAGAAACGATCAGGAGGCTGCGGTGTACGACGAGATCCTCTACGACGTCGACGATCCCGTCGCCGTCGTCACGCTCAACCGACCTGCGTCGCTGAACGCGTGGACAACCACGATGGACGGCGAGATCCGTGATGCGATCGAGCGGGCGGAGGCCGATCGTTCCGTCGTCGGCATCGTGATCACCGGCGCCGGTCGGGCGTTCTGCGCCGGCGCCGACATGAAACTGCTCAGCTCGATCACAGAGGCAGGCGACGACGCGGCCCGCACGGCGGCGGCGGGCGAACATCCTCCTTGGGCGTCGCCCGACGGAGAGTTCGGTGGTCGCTTTCCCTACCTGATGGAGGTGGAGAAGCCGATCATCGCCGCTGTCAACGGACCCGCTGCCGGCATGGCATTTCCGTTCGCCCTCTGTTGCGACATCCGCGTCGTCACACCCGATGCGCTCTTCCTCACAGCATTCGCCCAGCGCGGCCTCATCGCCGAGTGGGGACTGAGCTGGCTACTGCCACGGCTCGTCGGACCCGCGGTGGCCCTCGATCTACTGTTCTCCTCCCGACGGGTGAAGGGCGAGGAGGCGCTGCAGCTCGGGCTCGCCAACTACCTCGTGCCGGCCGATGAGCTGCTGTCCTTCTGTCGGGATTACGTGGCGAAGCTGGCCGCCTCGTGCGCACCTGCCTCCCTGGCGATCATGAAGCGACAGGTCTACGAGCAGCTCCACCGCGGGCTCGGTGCGGCCGAGCTCGAATCTCAGCAGCTCATGGTGGAGAGCTTCGGCCGCCCCGACTTCAAGGAAGGCGTGCAGTCGTTCCTCGAGAAACGACCGCCGAGGTTCGACCGGGTCGGTGGCTGACGGGGTGCCGGCACGCAATCCTCGGCCGGATCACTCCCAGCAGGAGATGAGCTCGTCGGCGGTGACGATCGTGGAGATCATCGAGAGCGAGTTGTCCAGCACCGCCTCGACGTAGTCGCGGGGCAGGCCGGTGACGGCGTCGCGGACGATCACCACCTGGTAGCCGAGGTCAAGGGCACTCAGGGCGGCGCCGATGATGCCGATGTTGACTGACACGCCCATCAGCACGACAGTGCGGATTCCGAGGTTGCGGAGCACCGCATCGAGCTCCGTCCCGGTGAAGGGCGTCATCCCGTGCATCCGAGGCACCTTGATGTCGCTCGGCTGGAGGTCGAGCTCGTCGGCGAGGGCGACGCCCGGCTGGCCGATGTCGGTCGGGCCGTGACCCGTCTCCGCCCGCCGCTTGGCACCGATGGCGAGGATCTTGCAATTCACGGCCTGGCCGGCCCCGTCGGGGCGCTGTTCCACCGTGGCGTGGAGTACGCGGACGCCGTGTTCGCGGGCTGATCGGCACACGCGCCCGGCGACGTCGAGCACGCCGGCGTCGCGCACGGCGACCGGAAGCGCCGGCAGGAGCGCTTCGTCTCCGACGACACCCTTCTGCAGCTCCATGGTCACGATTGCGGTGTGCTCGGGAACGACCAACGCGCCGAGACGGTCCAGTGAAGTTGACATCGGCGTCAGAACGTACCATCGCCCCCGTTCGCGACGACGGGCCGAGCACGCTGCGCTCGGCGAGGTCAGGGAGAAGCGAGGATCGATGGTCGGCGACATCCGCGCAGCCGCACCCGAGGAGCATTGGGCCCAGTTCCGGCGCAGCTGGACCACGCTTCTGAGCTACCGCTACCTCGGCAAGGAGACGCCGTACCTCGATCGCGGTGTCGATCGAGAGGTGATGCCGCTGCGCCACGACATGCGCAACAGCACCGGCGGCATCATGGCGGCGCCACTGTGCATCGCGTCTCCGGAACCATGGTGGCGCGACGACGAATGCGTGCCGGCACCCGTCACGATGACGTACGACGTCCTCGACCCTGCCCGCGACGTACAACGTGTGGAGGTACTTCGTGATGTGATCCAGATCGGTCGCACGATGGGCTTCAGTCGCGCACGGATCGTCGACGCCGACGACCACGATCGGGTGATTGCGCTGTCGACCGGAAGTGGTGTGAGTCTTGGCGACGTTCCCCACGGGTTCGAACCCGTGGACAATCCTGTCTACGAGCTCGACGACTCTCCTGCACTGCCTTCGTTGCGCGACGTATTCGGCATCCACCGAGACAGCGACGGCGCGATGCGCATCGACACGGCGACACCCGAGCTGTCGTCGCCGCACTCGGCGCTGCACCTGGGCCCGATCAACATTGCTCTCGAAGCGGCGGCGATGGACGCGATCGAGACAGTGATCGGCACCGCCGACGTCCAGGTCGAGCACTGGACCGTGATGATGGTCAAGCCCGGTCACGTCGGTCCGTTCTGCGCGCGAGCGTCCGTGCTCGGGGCGGGCGGACGCATCGGCGTCGAGGCGACAATGACCGACGAAGGCAACGGTGATCGCGTGATCGCCACTGCATCTGCGTCGTTTCGTCGTGTGCACCCTTGACGAGCCTGTTCCCGAGCCGAGGAGAGATTGAACATGTCCGCTGCCGACAATCAGGAGTGCGAGGGCCGTGTCGCCCTCGTCACCGGCGCCAGCCGCGGCATCGGAGCGGCCATCGCCGAACGCCTCGCTGCCGCCGGCGCAGCGGTTGCCGTCTCGGCGCGAACGCTCGATCCGGTAGAGAAGTACGAGGGCTCGTTGTCCGAGACCGTGGCGCGGATCCGCGCTGCCGGCGGCACCGTCACCCCAGTGCAAGCGGACATCTCCAAACCAGACGATCGTGAACGGATGGTCGCCGAGGCCGTGCAGCAGCTCGGTCCGATCGACATCCTCGTCAACAACGCCGCGGTGACGTACTACATGCCGTTCACCGAGTTCCCTCGCAAGCGATACGACCTCATGTTCGAGGTCCAGCTTCGCGCCCCGTTCGAGCTGGCCCAGATGGTTGTGCCGAGCATGCGCCAGCAAGCCGCGGGCTGGATCCTCAACATCACCAGCCGGGCCGGGATCCATCCTCAGGGCCCGCCGTTCATGGAGATCTACAAGCGTGGGTTCACGGTGTACGGCATGGTCAAGGCGGCGCTCGACCGGTTCACGACAGGGCTCGCCGCCGAGGTCTACGGCGACGGGATCGCCGTCAACTCTCTCGCCCCATGGGACAACGTCGCCACCCCCGGTGCCGGCGCGCACGACCTCGTCGACGGGTTCCGCACCGAGGACATCTCGCTGATGGCTGAGGCAGCGCTTCTCCTGTGTACCGGTGATCCGTCACGCCTCACCGGGCGCGTGGCGTACAGCCAGCCGTTGCTCGCCGAGCTGCAGCGCCGGCCCGCGGCCCACTAGCGGGCTTGTGCATCGCTCACGCTGCTATCGCCGCGGGTCACCGGCGAGCAGCTCGTCGACGACGACGAGGGTGACGCCACCGGTCGCCGCCGGGTCGATCACGACCGCCCGCTCGTCGGTTCGGACGATCGCTACGTCGTTCGCTGTGAGGGCCGCAGTCGCCGCAGCGAGATCCGGGACGCGGATCCCGAGGTTGCAGGTCTGCGCACGGTCGTAGGCGTGGCCCCAGAGGCGGCGGCTCACGGCGGCGGGCGACAGGGCGTACAACGCCAGCGTCATGTCGCCCATCGAGACCCCGGCCAGAGGAACGCCCTCGCGGCTCTCCTCGGCGCGGAACGTCACCTCCCGCCCGAACAACACGGCGAGGCGTTCCGCCGCGGCCGCCGGGTCATCGACGACGGCTCCGGCGAAGGCCATCTGCTCGACGTTCAGCAACGGGTCGGGCGGTGCCGGGGGCAATCGGCCACCGAAGTGCGGATCGAGTGGCTCTTCGGCGCCGAACCACTCGATCACGACGCCGGCAGTGTCGGCGGGGTGGGTGAACACGATGTGACCATCAACGCGCGAGGCGACACGCACCCCGTGGTGAGCGAGGAACTCGACCGTGGCGTCAATGTCCGCGACCTGCACGGCGATCGAGCTCATGTGGGATCCGAAACGCTGCACGAAGCGATCGACGGCACCTCCCTCAACGATCGGCTCGCCGATCTCGATGACGTTGTCGCCGAGCCAAGCCATGCCGCCCCGACGTCCGATCGCCGGGTCCTCGATGCGACTGTCCTCGAGCACCCGCAGTCCGGCGATCCGGATCAGTGCATCCCGTGTGCGCTCATAGTCCGCGACCATCGCCGTGGTGTGGAAGCACCACCGAACCTCGTGCCCGCCAGTCACGCGGCGCTCACCTCGTGACCTCCGCGTTGCCGCACGGGCAGGGCAGTCATCACGGTGTCGTCTGCGTCGATCGATGTCAGAGGTAGGTGGTGGCGAAGCCTTCGATGAAGTCCTGCGCCAGCGGATGGGCCCCGGACGGGCCGGGCACGGTCACCCACGTCGCTCCGACCTCGCCCAGTTGCCCGATCGCGTCTCGATGTCGCTCGATGTCACGGGAGAGGTCGTGGATCGACTGGTCGGTGTAGGCGATCGTGATGTCGAGGTCGTCGAAACGATCGCGAGCGAGCTCCTTGAGCATGTCGAGTCGTTCGAGCAGCGCATCGTTCGAGCTGACCTCCGGCGAGCGCACGGTGGCGAACATTCCCGACGGTCCCGTGAGCGGCATCCACCCTTGTGCCCGCTCGGCGATCCGGCGCAGTGACAGCTGGGCGTTGCCGCCGATCCAGATCGGGATCGGCTGCTGGACGGGCGCCGGCCTGCCGATCGTGCCACGACAGTTGAAGTGCGTGCCTTCGTAGTCGAACGGCGCCCCCGACCAGTAGAGCGGCAGCACGTCGAGCGCTTCGTCGAACAGCACGTTGCGCTCGTCGAAGTCGACGCCGAGGGCGTAGTACTCGGCCTTGAGGTAGCCCGTGCCGACACCGAGGATGAAGCGGCCATTGGACAGCTTGTCGACAGTGGCGGCGGACTTCGCCAGCAATGCCGGATTGCGGTAGGGGAGCACGGTGACGTACGTCAGCAGCTTGAGCTCGGTCGTGACGGCGGCGACATACGCCAGGGCAACGAACGGGTCGAGGCTCTGGTGGCCGCCCATTTCGAGCCATCGGGCGCTCGGGGCGGGGTGTTCGGTGAACGCGAAGCCGTTCCAGCCGGATCTCTCCGCAGCGACGGCGAGATCGGCGACCGGCCCTGCATCGAGCATGTCGCCCTCGATGCCGTGGAAGTCGGGGTACTGGAAGATGAACCGCATCGGTGATGATTGTGGCCTCGTGATCGTCAGGAACTTCGACGGAGAGGACCGCGCCGTCGGGAACTGCTCGAACCGTTGCGATCTGCTCGTCGAGCTCGATCGGGCGGTCGTCGCGCCCGGTAGCGTTCGCCCGTGATCCGTTTACGTCAGGTGGCACTGGTTGCGGCCGATCGGGATGCAGTCGTGTCCCAGTTGTGCGGATGGCTCGGTGTGACCGTCTGCTTCGAGGACCCGGGTGTCGGCGAGTTCGGCCTCCACAACGCGCTCGATGACGATCGGCGACCAGTTCCTGGAGGTGGTGAGCCCGGTGACCGACGGGACCACGGCCGGCCGCCTGCTGGGCAAGCGCGCCGGCGACGGCGGCTACATGGTCATCTACGAGGTCGACGATCTCGACGATCGCACCGCATCGGTCGGGAAGGCCGGCGTGCGTGTCGTCTGGAGCATCGACCTTCCCGACATCCGCACCCGCCACCTCCACCCTCGCGACGTCGGCGGCGCCCTCGTGTCGATCGACCAACCAGTGCCCAACGGCGCGTGGCGTTGGGGCGGCCCGTGGCATGCCCACGCAGAGACTTCGGTCGTCTCGGCGATCGCCGGCGTCGATGTCGCCGCAGTCGATCCAGAGACGATGCGTGCCCGCTGGGCCGAGCTCGGCATCGATCACGCCGTGCGTTTCGTGCCCGCTGGAACGCGTGGCGAAGGGATCGACGCGGTCGACCTCGTCGCTACCGACCGTTCGCGTGCCGGTGACGTCACGACGATCGGCGGAGTCGAGTTGCGGCTCGTCTGACCTCGTCGGCGTCGGTCGAAGGATCCGCCACCTGCGCTCGCCTGTCAGCCGGAGGCGGGGGAGGACTGCGCCGTCACCATCGTGATCGGGATCGTGACGTGGCGGCCGAGCCGGTGGGCGATGTCTTGGCGGAGCCACCGTGACAGCCGCGTCGGCAACGTCGAGACGACGATCTCGTCGAATGTGGTTCGTGCGACGACGGCGCGCACGGCGCTGACCACGTCGGTCACGCCGACCTCTCCCGTGGCTTCCGCGTCGAGACCTCGGAGCCATGTGAGCCCGGCTTCGAGGCGATCTGCCGCGACCTTGCGTTGGTCCGGGATCTCCGGCACCACGGTCGGGGCGGACTCGCCGGCAGCGAGCCCGACGGCGATCGCCGACGGCGAGGCGGGCGGCACGGGCACGAGCAGATGGAACTCGCAGCGTCCCTGTGCCAGCCGGTCGGACAACGCCGCCTCGAGATCGGCGCCGGCGATGGTCTGATTGGCGACGATCAGCACCTTGCGCACGGGCTGCTCCCCTCGTAGTGGCGGCCACCCGAACCGACTGCCTCGACATCATGCCACGCCGTTCTGGACGGGACTTCAGGTCGCCGGATGTGCACCCGCCGGTCACACTTCCGCCACCTGCCGGGTCAGAGCAGTGAGGGACGAGTCACGTCCCGATACCCCCCATCCCGAGGAGGACACAGTGCGAGTTTTCGTTGTAGGTGCCAGCGGTGCGATCGGCATTCCACTTGTTCAGCAGTTGGTCGAGCGGGGACACGAGGTGGTCGGCACGTCCCGTTCCGCGGCAAAGGCCGGCAGGGTGCGGGAACTTGGCGCAGAGGCAATCACGCTCGACCTCCTCGACCCGGGCGCGGTGCGTCGTGCCGTGCTCGAAGCCGGGCCCGATGCGATCGTGCATCAGGCGACCGCCCTGGCAGATGTGCAATTTTCGAGAAAGTTCGACCGGGCCTTCGCCCAAACCAACCGGCTCCGCACGGAGGGCACCGACGCGCTGCTGGTGGCCGCTCGCGACGAGGGCGTGCGCCGGTTCGTCGCCCAGAGCTTCGCCAGCGCCCGGTACGTGCGGGATGGGGGGCCGATCAAGAGCGAGGACGACCCACTCGACCCCGATCCGGTGCCGTCGACACGCGAAACGAACGCGGCGATGCGCCACCTCGACGAGGTCGTCGTCGATGCAGGCGGGATCGCCCTCCGCTACGGCGGCTTCTACGGCGCCGCCAACGACGGGCTGCTCGAACCGCTGCGCAAGCGTCAGTTTCCCGTCGTTGGGAGCGGCGAGGGAGTGTTCTCCTTCGTCCACCTCGACGACGCCGCGGCGGCGACGGTGCTTGCCCTCGAACACGACGGAGCGGGCATTTACAACATCGTCGACGACGAGCCGGCGCCCGTTCGGGAATGGCTTCCCGTGCTCGCCGAGGCAATCGGCGCCAAGTCGCCCCGTCACGTGCCCCGCTGGCTCGCTCGCCTGTTCGCCGGTGAGGCGGCCGTCATGATGGGGACCGAGGCCCGCGGTGCTTCGAATGCCAAGGCGAAGCGCGAACTCGGCTGGTCCCTCCGCTACCCCAGCTGGCGACAGGGCTTCGCCGCGGCGTACTCGTCGACGGCAACTCACGGTTCGCGTGCACCTCACTCCACCGCCGGCACCGATCGATCGAGGACCTGACGGTCGTCGTCGCGACGCCGCGCTGCACACGTCCGTTGCCGCGCCCGGCGTGAGCTCTGGCGTTCCTCGATACTCAGCGCGATCTGGCCGCTCACTGGCCGATCGGCAGGCCACCGTCGACGCGGACGATGGCGCCGCTCGTGAAGCTCGAGGCCGGGCTGGCGAGGAACAACGCAGCCGAGACGATCTCCTCCGGCCGCCCCGGACGGCCGAGGGCGTTGTCGGCGGACTCGCGCGCCTCCTCCGGCCACGCTTTGGAGATGTCGGTGAGGAACGGCCCCGGGGAGAGCGTGTTGACGCGCACTGTCGGTCCGTACTCGGCGGCCAGCGACCGTGACATCGCGTTGAGGGCGGCCTTGGCGCTGCCGTACGGCACCACACCGGGGAGCGGCATCAGCGAGCCAGACGACGTGACGTTGACGATCGTGCCGCCGCCGGTCGCCCGCATCCGCTCGGCGACCTGAGAGGCCAGCCGGAATGGACCCTTGAAGTTGAGGCCGACGACGCTGTCGAACAGTTCTTCGGTGACCTCGTGGCTCGGCATCGGCGGACTCATACCTGCGTTGTTGATGAGGATGTCGATGCGGCCGAACTCGGCATAGCTGGCATCGATGAGGTGGTCGATGGAATCCCACTTGGCGGCGTGCACCTGCACGGCGAGGGCGCGACGACCGAGTTGCCGCGCCTCCTCGGCGACGGTCTCGCAGTTGTCGAGCTTGCGGCTGGCGACGATCACGTCGGCACCTCGTTCGGCGAACGCCCTGACCATCTGATACCCGAGACCGCGGCTGCCGCCGGTGACGAGGGCGACCTTGTCGGTGAAGTCGAAGTAGGGGTCGGTCACGGAAGGCTCCCTTCGAGTGGCCACGTGCTCACGAGATCCGCAGCAACACTGACACGCGGAACTCACGCACGAGGAGTTCGTCGCGGCGGCCCCGCTACGTCCGGCGCGAGCATGACCCGCTCGATGAACAGCGCTTGAGTCCCCACGATCCTCTCGTCGCTGAGCTCATGCCCGCTGCCCGCCCCTTCGTTGGGGAACTGCACCAACAGGCAGGCAAGGATCACGGCTGCCGAACGACGATCGAGCGGGTAGGGCCGCTTCGGCCCGAACGTCGACGCGACGGCAACGACGATCGCGTCGATCACCTCCACCGCTGGCACGAGCACCACGGGATCGTCCGGGATGCCTTCCGCCCACGCCTGCAACACGCCCGCATGGTGCTTCTGCGTGGCGAGGAACTCGCCGAGCCAGGCGCGCAACCGTGTTGGGTCGCGGCCCACCCCGTTCGAAGGGCTGAGCCCCCAAGCAGCACGCACGGTGCGACGGGTGCTCGACGCAGCGGCACGCGTGTTCGCCGCGTCCGGCTACGTCGCTGCCAACGTCGACCAGGTGGTCACGGACGCCCGGATCGTCACCGGTGAATGCTTCCAGCTTCTGCACGACGTGTTCGGTGTAGGCGTCCACGAAGCGGGTGAGCGTGGGCTGTACTGGACCCTTTGGCGAATTGACGTTGGCCCACTCGACGAACGTCGACGAATGGCGGTAGTACGTCTGCGTCCAGTCGCACAGCCAGGCGTGAAGGTTGCCGTACCCGGCTGACGTCGGACCGAGCTGACCGGCTCGGCGGGAGACCCGATGCAGCGCTCCACCCGGCTCGCCCGCCAGCTCGACGAAGAGGGCGTCCTTGCTCTCGAAGTACTGGTAGAGCGTCGCCCGGGAGGTGTGGGCGACGGCGGCGATGTCCTCGACCGCAGTCCTGTGGAAGCCGTTCTTCGTGAAACAGGCGCGGGCCGCTTCCACGATCTGCTGGCGAGTTCGTACACGCGCGTGCCCACCCTCGGGCTGCTCGCCCCGTAGCTCGCTCGGCGCCTGTACGCCGTTTGGATCGCACCGACATCCGGCTCGTCCGCCGGCTGTACCCGTTCCGTGGCGGTCGGCTGCCGTCCGAGACGGCGCCCATCTGACACTCGTGTCAGCCTAGCCATCAGCCGAATGGCGAGCTCGGCGTGTCGGGATACGACGGGCGAGCGGTCCACTCCGGTTGAGGGCGGCCACCCAGCCGGCGGTACTTTCGAGCGAGGTGGCTGTTCGTTGACGAGGCTGCCGGAGGGAAGAGGGGATCATCACCGTGGGATGGGATTTCGAGACCGACCCCGAGTACCAGGAACTGCTCGATTGGGCGGATGCGTTCGTTGGCGACGAGGTCGAACCGCTCGATTTCGTGCTCGGCAACCCGTACGACAAGAGCAATCCACGCGTCCTCGAGCTGATCAAGCCACTTCAGCAGAAGGTTCGCGAACGCGAGCTGTGGGCGTGTCATCTCGGCCCCGACCTCGGTGGGCCGGGCTACGGCCAGGTCAAGCTGGCTCTGCTCAATGAGATCCTCGGCCGTTCGTCGTGGGCGCCGACGATCTTCGGTTGCCAGGCGCCTGACTCGGGCAACGGCGAGATCCTCGCCCACTACGGAACGGTCGAACAAAAGGCAAAGTACCTGCAGCCCTTGCTCGACGGCGAGATCTCGTCGTGCTACTCGATGACCGAACCACACGCCGGCGCCGACCCCACGTTGTTCGTCACCCGCGCCGAACGCGACGGCGACGAATGGGTGATCAACGGGTACAAGTGGTTCTCCTCGAACGCCCGGTTCGCCGAGTTCCTCATCGTGATGGCCGTGACGAACCCCGACGTGAGCGCCTACCAGGGCATGTCGATGTTCATCGTTCCGGCCGACACTCCCGGAGTGAACATCATCCGCAACGTCGGCACGGGCACGGAGCCCGAGGAGGAGGGTTCGCACGCATACATCCAGTACGACAACGTCCGCGTCCCCGCCGATCACGTTCTCGGTGGAGAGGGTCAGGCCTTCGTGATCGCCCAGACCAGACTCGGCGGCGGTCGCATCCACCATGCGATGCGGACCATCGCCGTCGTGCGGCAGGCGTTCGACATGATGTGCGAGCGGGCGCTCGCCCGGCAGACCCGGACTGGCCCGCTGGCATCGCTGCAGATGACGCAGGAGCGCATCGCCGACAGCTGGATCGAGATCGAGCAGTTCCGCCTGCTCGTGTTGCGCACGGCGTGGCTGATCGACAAGCACAACGACTACAAGCGGGTGCGCAAGGACATCTCGGCGATCAAGGCGTTGATGCCGAAGGTGATGTACGACGTCGTGCAGCGCTCGATGCACCTCCACGGATCGCTCGGAATCTCCAACGAGATGCCGTTCTCTCAGTGGATGGTGGCGGCCGAGTCGCTCGCCCTCGCCGACGGTCCGACCGAGACGCACAAGATCGTCGTCGCCCGGCAGGTGCTGAAGGAGTACCAACCCCATGAAGGGCTCTTTCCGGAGGGCCACCTGCCGACACGCCGCGAGGCCGCCCGGGCCAGGTTCGCTGAGTTCTTGGAGCGCGAGGCCGCCGAGCTCTGAGGCTCGTCACCCGGACGCGTCAGACACAGGCTGGCCCGCCGTCGGTGTCGACCACGTCTCTGGCGCAGGTGCGGATGCGGAAGACGCGGTCGATGGCGCTCCCCGCCGGAATCGAGCCACACGGCGTAGGTGTCCGGCGCGGCGGCGTCGTCGAGCACCGGCACCTCCACGAGCACGAGCAGTCCTTCGTCGACGACTTCGATCGACTCGCCGTAGCCGTCGGGCTCACTGGGGTCCTTGAAGCGTGCGGAGACCGCTCTGCCGATCGCATGGGCATCGGGGCCGGCGGGGACGTGGATCGATCGGATCTCGGCTGGTGTCAACTCATCGACGCCGATCAGGTCGTCGGTCGCCGGCCGGTACCCGGCGCCCGACGGGATGGACAACGGGCGGTCCGTAGCCGCCCGTTCGCCGCAGCGATCGTCGCCGATGCAGGCGTGCGCCGGCCTGATGTCCGATCCCGCCCACGACGAGGCGAGCTGTATGGGGCTGGTGACCATGCCCGAATCACCGCTGCACACCAACCCGTCGACCATCGAGGTCGGGTCGAGACGGCGGAGGATCTTGGGCATCGTCTCGGTGCACCCGTGGATCGACGCCGACGTGGCGGCGCTGGCGATGGAGATTCCCTCCGCGCCGCGAGCCGACACGTGGACGATCCACATCGCCTCACCCACGCCGAACGCGAGGTTGCGTTCCACGGAGAAATCCGTGCACCCCTCCCGCCAGCCGGCGCGATCGTCAGCGAGTACGACGAGGCACTGGTACCCGCTCGCACGAGCGCGCGACAGGTATGCCGTCACGCCGCGCACGCCGTCCACTCTGACAGGGTCGAACTGGAGGTCGCTGTCATCGCCACCGACCGGCACGAAATCACGGTCGGCTGAGCTGGGCAGCAGGCGGATCTGCTGCACGACACTCCCGCAGCGGACCTCGTGGAGCCGTCCCGGCACGAGTCCGTCGAGGTTGCATTCGATGTCGCCGCCGGAGGTGACCCTTCCGACGGTGTAGCCAGCACCGGTTGGCTCCACCACGATCGGGTCGTCGCCGATCGCCGCCCACAGCGGCACGCGACGCCGGTTTCCCTCGACGCATCCCGTCGCCATCTCGCCATCGGACGTGACTGTCACGCATCGACCATCGCGTCCGTCCCAGTTCTCGTCGCTGATCCGCCACTCGGCCCCGCGCCCGCTCGAGGGTGTCGGGGCAGCGGGCGGGGTCGGTTCGGCGGCGTCGTCGGGGCGGGCGAACCAGACCAAGAGACCGATGACGCCGGCGGCGATACCGGCGATCAGCGCCGGCGTGACCCAACGGCGTTGCGAAGGTGGCACCTCCTGCACTTTCGTCAGGGCGCGAGCCGCCTCGGGGCGGTCCGGTGCGGTCGCCCGCAGCGCCGCACCGAGATCGTGCAGCCGCTGTTCCAGGTCGGTGTCACTCATGGTGGTCTCCTCCCTCGGCGAGGCGCGCTGCGAGTGTTGCCCGCGCCCGGGCGAGGTGCGTCTTCACCGATCCCTGCGAGCACCCGAGGGCGGCGGCGATCTGGGCGATCGGTAGGTCGTCGACGTAGTAGAGGGCGATCGCCCACTGCTGTTGATGGGGGAGCGCCCGCACCGCTTGCCACAGCTCGGCGTCGGGGATCTCCGGACCCGGCTCTGCGGCCACTGCCGGAAGCCGGCTGAGCGCGGCGTGCTCCCGCTGCTGCCGCCGCCAGCGGTTCTTCGTCGCGTTGAGGGCGACGCGCCTCACCCACGCTGCCGGCTCGTCGTATTGCTCGATCTCGGCCCAATGCCGGTGGGCCTGAACGAATGCGTCCTGGGCGAGGTCCTCGGCGTGCTGGCGGTCGCCGGTGACGAGGTGCAGCACGGGCACGAGCCGCGGGTACTCGGCCGTGAAGAACTCGTCGAACCGCAACGGCTGGACGTCGATGTCCACCTGCACACTGTGTACACACCGCACGGGGTGACGCGGTTGACAACGTGCGTGCGGCATCTCCACCTGTCGCCCGCCGGTCGAGCGAGCGGCCATACGTCGTGAGCAGGGCCGTTGACGATGCTGAAACGAAACGGAAACGAACGAAGTCGCCGCGCGGAGTACGGGCCATCTACAATGACTCAACGCCGTTCGGGTCAGCGTCGCCTCGAACGTCCACCCAAGCCGTCAACCGACTTTCGTGGATGAGGAACGATGCAGCACACACGACCGGGCCCTACGGGCCTGTACGACCCGCGATTCGAACACGATTCATGTGGTGTCGCGTTCGTCGCCCACATCAAGGGTGTGCGTAGCCACGAGTTGGTCGCCACCGGCCTGCTCGCACTGACGAACCTGGAGCATCGCGGTGCCACGGGCGCCGAGCCCGACACTGGCGACGGAGCGGGCATCCTCATCCAGGTACCCGATCGTTTCTTCCGGTCGATCGTCGACTTCGAGCTGCCACCGGCCGGCGCCTACGCGGTTGGTATTGCCTTCCTCCCGCCCAATGACGAGGCGGCCGACAAGGCGCAGGCCACCATCGACTCGATCGTCGCCGAGGAGGGGCTCACCGTGCTCGGTTGGCGCGACGTCCCCGTCGTTCCCGACTGTCTCGGCGCCACGTCGCGGGCGGCGATGCCGAGGTTCCGCCAGCTGTTCTTGTCCGACCCGCAGGGATCCACGGGGATCGACCTCGACCGCAAGCTGTTCGTCGCCCGCAAACGCGCCGAGCACGAGCTCACCGACGCCTTGTCCACCTACTTCGCTTCCTTGTCGTCGCGGACCATCGTCTACAAGGGGATGTTCACGACGCCGCAGCTGTCGGCGTTCTATCCCGACCTGAGCGACGAGCGCACCGAGAGTGCGCTGCTGCTGGTGCACAGCCGGTTCTCCACCAACACCTTCCCCTCGTGGCCGCTCGCCCACCCGTATCGCTTCATCGCCCACAACGGCGAGATCAACACCGTCCAGGGAAACCAGAACTGGATGCGCGCCCGCGAGGCGATGCTGCAGAGCGAACTGCTCCCCGGACTCGAGCGGGCGTACCCGATCTGCACACCCGACGCATCCGACACGGCTCGCTTCGACGAGGTTCTCGAGCTGCTTCACCTCGGCGGCCGCTCGCTGCCTCACGCCGTGATGATGATGATTCCCGCGGCGTGGGAGAACGACGACGAGATGGACCCCGCCCAGCGGGCGTTCTATCGGTTCCACTCCTCGCTGATGGAGCCCTGGGACGGGCCTGCCAGCGTCACCTTCACGGACGGCTCTGTGATCGGCGCCGTCCTCGACCGCAACGGCTTGCGTCCGTCTCGATATTGGGTCACGGACGACGACCTGGTGGTGATGGCGTCCGAGGTCGGCGTGATGGACGTCGAGCCGAGCAAGGTGATCGCCAAGGGCCGCCTCCAGCCGGGGAAGATGTTCCTCATCGACACGGTGAAGGGGCGCATCGTCGACGACGGCGAGATCAAGGCGCAGCTCGCCGCGGCGCGCCCTTACCAGCGGTGGCTCGACGCCGGGCTCGTTGAGCTCTCCGACCTCCGCGCCCGCGAGCACCAGGTGTTCAGCCACCAGAGTGTGCTCCGCAGACAGCAGTTGTTCGGATACACGCACGAGGAGCTCAAGGTCATCCTCGCCCCGATGGCCCTGAAGGCCGCCGAGCCGCTCGGCTCGATGGGCACCGACACGCCGATCGCCGTGCTCAGCGAGCGTCCCCGTCTGTTGTTCGACTACTTCTCGCAGCTCTTCGCCCAGGTGACCAACCCGCCGCTCGATGCGATCCGCGAGGAGATCGTCACCGCCGTTTCGTCCACCGTCGGTCCCGAGGCGAACCTGTTGAAGCCGGGGCCGGAGAGCTGCCGCCAGCTCGTCCTTTCCTTCCCGATCATCGACAACGACGAGCTCGCCAAGATCATCCACGCCGATGACAACGGCGAGTTTCCGGGGCTGCGCGCCCACACGGTGAAGGGTCTCTACCGGGTCGCCGGCGGCGGGCTCGCCCTCGAGCGGGCGCTGGCGGCGATCTGCAGCGAAGTGACGCAGGCGATCCACGAGGGTGCCCGCATCATCGTCCTCTCCGACCGCAACTCCGACGCCGTGGAGGCCCCGATCCCGTCGCTGCTGCTCACCGCCGCAGTGCACCACCATCTCGTCCGTACGAAGCAGCGCACCATGGTTGGGCTGATCGTCGAGTCCGGCGATGCCCGCGAGGTGCACCACATGGCGTTGCTGATCGGCTACGGCGCCGGGGCGATCAACCCGTATCTCGCCTTCGAGTCGATCGAAGACCTCATCGCCGCCGACGGTGGCAAGGGCTTCCACGGCTTGGGCGGGGTGGATCCCCACACCGCAGTGAAGAACTACATCAAGGCCTGCGGCAAGGGCGTGCTGAAGGTGATGTCGAAGATGGGCGTCTCCACCGTCGCCAGCTACACCGGCGCCCAGATCTTCGAGGCGATCGGACTTGGTGACGAGCTCGTCAACCGCTACTTCACGGGCACCGTCAGCCGGCTCGGTGGCATCGGCCTCGACCAGCTCGCCACGGAGGTGGCGATGCGCCACGCCACCGCCCATCCGAGCCGGCCCGAGGAGCGTGCCCACCGGAAGCTCGAGCTCGGTGGCGAATACCAGTGGCGGCGCGAGGGGGAACATCACCTGTTCAACCCGGAGACGGTGTTCAAGCTGCAGCACGGCACGCGGGCCAAGCGCTACGACATCTTCAAGGAGTACAGCCAACTCGTCGACGACCAGTCGGAGAGGCTCGCCACGCTGCGGGGCCTGTTCCAGTTCAAGTTCGACGAACGCCGGCCGGTGCCGATCGAGGAGGTCGAGCCGGTCAGCGAGATCGTGAGGCGTTTCTCGACCGGGGCGATGAGCTACGGGTCGATCTCGATGGAGGCGCACCAGACCCTGGCGATCGCGATGAACCGGCTCGGCGGAAAGTCGAACACCGGGGAGGGTGGCGAGGACGTCGAGCGACTGTACGACCCGGAGCGGCGCTCGGCCGTCAAGCAGGTCGCCTCCGGCCGCTTCGGAGTCACCTCCGAGTACCTCACGAATGCCGACGACCTGCAGATCAAGATGGCCCAGGGTGCCAAGCCCGGTGAGGGTGGTCAGTTGCCCGGGCACAAGGTGTATCCCTGGATCGCCAGGACCCGGTTCTCGACGCCGGGAGTGGGTCTGATCAGCCCGCCGCCGCACCATGACATCTACTCGATCGAGGACCTCAAACAGCTCATCCACGACCTGAAGAACTCGAATCCCGCGGCGCGCATCCACGTCAAGCTGGTGGCCGAGATCGGCGTTGGCACGGTGGCCGCTGGTGTGAGCAAGGCGAAGGCCGACGTCGTGCTCATCTCCGGGCATGACGGCGGCACGGGCGCCAGCCCGCTGACGTCGTTGAAGCACGCCGGCGGGCCGTGGGAGCTCGGACTCGCCGAGACACAGCAGACCCTGCTGCTCAACGGTCTCCGCGACCGGATCGTGGTGCAGACCGACGGACAGATGAAGACCGGCCGCGATGTCGTCATCGCGGCGCTCCTCGGCGCCGAGGAATATGGCTTCGCCACTGCACCCCTGGTGGTGTCCGGGTGCATCATGATGCGCGTCTGCCACCTCGACACGTGTCCGGTCGGCATTGCCACGCAGAATCCCGATCTGCGCGCCCGCTTCAACGGGCAGGCCGACTTCGTCGTCACCTTCTTCGAGTACATCGCCGAGGAGATCCGAGAGCTGATGGCGAGGCTCGGTTTCCGCACGATGGCCGAGATGATCGGCCACGTCGAGATGCTCGACACGCGCAAGGCGGTCGACCATTGGAAGGCGAGCGGGCTCGACATCAGTCCGATCCTGGCGATCCCCGAGAACCGCTACGAGCAGACTTTCCACCAGAGCGTCGGTCAGGACCACGGTCTCGACAAGGCGCTCGACCGGCAGCTGATCGAGCTCGCCAGGCCGGCAATCGAGGACGCCCAACCGGTCACCATCGACCTGCCGATCCGCAACGTCAACCGCACCGTCGGCACGTTGCTCGGTCACGAGGTCACGAAGCGGTGGAAGGGCGACGGTCTTCCCGACGCCACGATCGACATCACCCTCACCGGCTCGGCCGGTCAGAGCTTCGGCGCGTTCGTACCGCGCGGCATCCAGATGCGGCTCGTCGGCGATGCAAACGACTACCTCGGCAAGGGGCTGTCGGGCGGACGCCTCATCGTCCATCCGCACCCGGACGCCCCGTTCGTCGCCGAGGACCACATCGTCGCCGGCAATGTGATCGCCTACGGAGCCACCGGTGGCGAGATCTTCCTGCGGGGCATCGTCGGCGAGCGTTTCTGCGTGCGCAACTCCGGTGCCCTCGCCGTGGTCGAGGGTGTCGGCGACCACGGTTGCGAGTACATGACCGGCGGCCGGGTGATCGTGCTCGGTGAGACGGGCCGCAACTTCGGCGCCGGAATGTCGGGTGGCATCGCCTATGTGTACGACCGCGACGGCGACTTCGGCTCCCGCGTCAATTACGAGATGGTCGCCATCGAGGAGCTCACACGTGCCGACGACGAGTTCCTCCGCACCACCGTCGGCCGCCATTGCGAGTACACCGGATCGGTGGTCGCCAAGGGACTGCTCGCGTCGTGGAACATGGACTCGAGCCGCTTCCGCAAGGTGATGCCGATGGACTACAAGCGGGTGCTCACCGTGATGGCCGCAGCCGAGGCGGAGGGCCTCGACGAGGACACCACGATGCAGCGGGTGATGGAGGCGAGCCATGGGTGAGACTCGTGGATTCCTCATGTGGGATCGGGAGCTGCCCACCCGACGTGCCGTGCCCGTTCGGTTGAAGGACTGGAACGAGGTCTACGAGCCGTTCCAGACCGAGAAGCTGCAGCACCAAGCCGGGCGCTGCATGGACTGCGGCATCCCGTTCTGCAACAACGGTTGCCCGCTCGGCAACCTGATCCCCGACTGGAACGATCTCGTCTACCGCGACCACTGGCGCGATGCCATCGACCGGCTGCACGCCACGAACAACTTCCCCGAGTTCACCGGTCGGCTCTGCCCGGCGCCGTGCGAGACAGCCTGTGTGCTCGGCATCAATGCCGACCCGGTGGCGATCAAACAGGTCGAGGTGTCGATCATCGACCGGGCGTGGGATGAGGACTGGATCATCCCCCAGGTCCCGTCGGTACGCACCGGCAAGCGCGTCGCCGTCATCGGGTCCGGACCGGCCGGTCTCGCCGCGGCGCAACAGCTCACCCGAGCGGGACACGACGTCGTGGTGCTCGAACGGGCCGACCGCATCGGCGGGCTCCTGCGCTACGGCATCCCCGAGTTCAAGATGGAGAAGCGCCACATCGATCGCCGGCTCGAACAGATGCGTGCGGAAGGCACGGAGTTCCGCACCAACGCCACCGTCGGCGAGAACCTCGACATCGACATCCTCCTCGCCTCCAACGACGCCATCGTGCTCGCCTGTGGTGCCACAGCGTGGCGCGACCTCCCCGTCGTGGGTCGTGAGCTGAATGGGATCCATCAAGCGATGGAGTACCTGCCGTGGTCGAACCGCGTGCAGCAGGGCGACATCGACGCGCCACCGATCACTGCCGAGGACAAGCACGTGATCATCATCGGCGGCGGCGACACCGGCGCCGACTGCCTCGGTACTGCTCACCGGCAGGGCCCCAAGTCGGTCACCCAGCTGGAGATCCTGCCCCGCCCGCCCGACAGCCGCGCCATCACGAATCCGTGGCCGCAGTACAGCAACGTGTTCCGCGTCAGCTCGGCTCACGAAGAGGGCGGCGAGCGGATGTACAGCGTGTCGACCTCGGAGTTCGTCGACGACGGCAACGGCAACGTCGTCGCGCTCCGCCTCCACGACGTCGAGTTCGTCGACGGACGATTCGAGAAGGTCGAGGGGACGGAGCGGGAGATCCCAGCCGACCTCGTCCTGCTGGCGATGGGTTTCGTCGGTCCCGAAAGGGGATCGTGGCTCGAATCGGTCGGTGTCGAGTTCGACGAGCGGGGCAATGTCGCCCGCGACAAGAACTACATGACCAACGTGTCCGGGGTCTTCGTCGCCGGGGACATGGGTCGCGGGCAGAGCCTCATCGTCTGGGCGATCGCCGAAGGACGCTCGGCCGCCGCCGGCGTCGACCGATACCTCGTCGGCGAGACGACACTGCCGACTCCGATCCCGCCGACAGCTCGCCCACTGATGTGACGCGACTCGAGGTCGTCGCGCAGCGTCACCGTCGTGAGAGGACGTCTCGCCTTCGGCCTGTGTCCATGACGCCGCAACTGCAGGTCGGGGAAATAGGCTCTACGCCCATGTATCGAAGGGTGCTCGGTTCGTTGGCGCCGCTCGCCGCGCTGACAGGATTGCTGGCGCTGTCCGCGTGTGGTGACGACGACGCGGACGCGACATTGCCGTCCTACTCGATTGCGCCCGAGAGCTACGTCACCCGCCCGCCCGCCACGACGACGACGACCATTCCGTTGGAGGACGTCAAGCCAGGCGACCCGTCGCCGCAGGAGCAGATCTACGAGGTGCAGAGCGGCGACTATCTCGCGGGCATCGCCGCCAAGTACGAGATCTCCGCCGAGGAGATCGCCAACTACAACGACTTCCCCAACGGCGTCAACGAGCTGATCGTGCCGGGGCAGGAGATCAAGATCCCGCCCAACGCGGTCGTTCCCGCCGACGAAGCCGAGGAGACGTCGACGACGCCACTCGCCGGCGACGATCTCGTCACCACCACCGCCGACGAATCCGCCACCGACGACAGCACCGAGCAGACCACGGGCGACAACTGCGGTGCTGGCAAGTACGCACTGCAGGCAGGCGACTACCCGATCGGCGTGGCGAAGAAGTTCGACGTCACCGTCGATGCGTTGGCGGCGGCGAATGCGGACACCCCGGGTTACTCGGCCTTCTATCCGGGGCTGGAGATCGTCATCCCGGCCAAGTCCAACTGCAACTGATCGACGGGCGCGACAGCGCAGGATCCGTTAGTTACTTGCAGTAACCTTCGCCCAGTTCAACCGTGGCTGGGGGTATCCGACATGGCTATCGACGACGATCCGGGTCTGCCGATCAAGCTCCACCCGGTTTCGAACACCGAGGTGCCTCCGCCGCCGATGTCGCCCGTCGTCAAAGAGGCGATCCGTCGTGCTCGCGAGGCGTGCGAGGTCAACGCCCGCCGCCTGGGGATGAGCCGCCGCCAGTTCATGCTGTCGGCGATGGGATCGGCGACCACATTGCTGGCGCTGGCAGCATGCACCGACGAGGCGAAGAAAGCGACGAGCACGACACGTGGTGCCACGAGCACGACACGTGGTGCAACCAGCAGACGTCGACGACGACGAGCAGCTCTCCGCCGACGACCTCGGCGGGCACGTACACCATTCCGGAGGAGGCGACCACCGAGCCCGAGGTGGCGACGAGTGTGCTCGGCACCGACCATCCGGTGATCGACGTCCAGACCCACTTCGTCGAGATCCCCGACGGCTCCGACGAGAGCTTCTTCAACATCTTCACCGTGTTCCCGTACGCCGATCGCTGTGGGGAGGCGAATCCGGTCGACTGCTTCAACCTCGAGCACTTCGCCGCGGAGATGTTCACGCGCAGCGACACCACGATGGGTGTCCTGTCGGCGCTGCCACTGCCGAAGGCACTGGACGCTATGTCCGCCGACAAGATGAAGTTCGTCCGCGACCGGCTCGACGAGCTGTGTGGCGAGGAGCGACTGCTGCAGCAGGGGCACGCACAGCCCAACTACGTGGACATCGAAGAGGTCTACGCCGACATGCAAGCGGAGGCCGCGGCGCACAAGATCGTGGCCTGGAAGACATACACCCACACCGGTCCCAGCTGGTTCCTCGACGACCATGACCCGACTGCTGACCGGCCGGACGTGGGGGAGAAGTTGCTCGCCAAGATCGAGGAGCTGGGCACACCCGTCGTGTGCGTCCACAAGGGACTCGCCGCGCTCGGCACGGGCAGCCCCAAGTACGCCGACCCTGTCGACGTCGGTCCCGCCGCGGCGGCGCACCCGAACATGACGTTCTGCATCTATCACTCCGGCTACGAGACGAGCTCGACGGAAGGTCCCTACGACCCGAACAACCCGAATCAGGGCATCGATCGTCTCATCAAGACACTGGAGAAGCACCACATCGGGCAGGGCGGGAACGTCTACGCCGAGCTCGGCTCGACATGGCGCTTCCTCATGGCCGACCCCGACCAGGCGGCGCATGCACTGGGCAAGCTCCTCGTCGCCGTCGGCGAGGACAACATCCTCTGGGGCACCGACTCGATCTGGTACGGCTCTCCCCAGGATCAGATCCAGGCGTTGCGGGCGTTCCAGATCCGGCCCGAGTTCCAGGAGCGATTCGGCTACCCGGCACTCACCGACGAGATCAAGGCGAAGATCTTCTGGAAGAACGCGGCCCGGCTGCACAAGGTCGAGCCGGCGACCATGCCGTGCCGGATCGATCCCGGCGAGTTGGAGGAGAACCGCCGATCGTCGATCCTGGGCAACCGCACGTTCGGCCCGACGAATGCCAAGCAGGCTCGCGACTGGTTCCGCGCCGACCACCCCTGGGCCTTCGAACCCCCCTCCCGCTGAATGGAGGCGGAGGCACGCGACCTGCTCGCGTGTCGTAGCTCCGGCCCGAGGTCTCTGAGCAACGAGCTGGGTGAGCCGCCAAAGCGGAGCGGAGGCGGCGAGCTCGGGAGGCGGAGACGAGCGACTTGCTCGCGAGTCGTAGCTCCGAGAGATTCAGTCCAAGTCTGGCCAGCGGCGCTTCTGGCGGCGGCGGAGACCGGCGATTCCGAGTTGGCGCCGCTCGGAGAGCACCCATTGGCGTCGCCAGCCGTTGTACTCGGGGCCGGACAGCGACGGGTTCTTGCCCTGCGCCGACCGGCGCCGAGCAGTCCAGTAGTCGGTCGTCGACTCGTCGGCGAGTGCCGTCACGGCGGCCTCGATGCGGGCATTGAAGCGTCGCGTGTTCTCGTCTTCGTCGATGAACAGCGGACTGCCGAACGTGACCCGCGTGCGGCCCGGCTTGGGGCGCTTCATCCCCTTGCCGAAGACGGAGCCGGTGCCGTCGATGTAGACGGGCACGACAGGCGCTCCGGTCCTGCCCGACAGGTAGGCGGCGCCGCCCTTGAATTCCTGGCCCCACCCGTCCTTCGACCGACCCCCTTCGGGGAAGATGACGAGGCTCCAGCCGTCGTCGACGAGGCCGCGGATCATGTCCGACGACTTGCGCCCGGCCACCTCCCGGTCGATGGGGATCGCGTTCAGCGAGAGGGCGGCAAGTGTCGCCTTCCACCGCTTGTCGAAGAAGTAGTCGGCGGCTGCGGCAACCACCAGCCGGCGGCGATAGACGCGCGGGATCGACCTGATCATCAGTCCTGTGTCGAGGTGGCTGTGGTGATTCGGAGTGAAGATCACCGGCGGTGCGTCGCCATCGGCGTCCTCCGCGGCGCGGACCAGGTCGGCGAGCCGGTCAGTGCCCTGCACCTCGGGCCGCGTGATCGTCGAGATCATCAGCCGCAGTGGCCCCTCGCTGATCACGCTCCGTGCCGCATTGGCGAGCGGGGTGCGCGCCCAGTCCGTGTCGTAGTCGGCGCCGAGGGTGGGCTCATCCTCGGGCACCTCGACGCCGCGGGGGACCGTCGGCGGGCGATAGGGGAAGCCCACGTTGCGGAGCGGCGATGGCTGCCTTGGTGACCGCCCGCTCGACGTTGCCGGCGACACGCTCGGCACGGCGGAGGAGGAAACGGCGATCGGTGCCCATCGTCAGCTGACGTCGCAGACCATCAGCGGCGGAGTATGGATGTGGCTGATCGTGGGGGACCGGCCGACGACGTCGGAGGCGATCTCGAAGGCGTCGTCCATCGTCGATGCCGGCGTGAAGCCGAGACGGCGCACGGTCCGTGCGTCACCGCCGACGATGATCACCCGCCCGCAGTGCTGCATTCCGTGAGCGCCCCAGTACCACATGTAGAACGGGTGGACGCCGTGATAGGCGTAGCTCGTGCGGTAGAGGTGCCGGTACCACTCGTCGGTGGCGTATTGCTGCTCCCACTTCTTCGACATCTCGTGCGGATCGGTGGTGTCGGCGAGCACCTGCTCGAAGAAGTCGATGTAGCTCGGATGGTGGACCGGGTTGAAGTCCCGCGGCGTCGGGTGGGTCATGATCACCACGCCTCCCTCGCGGACGAGCGGCTTGCCCCGGTACATGTTGAAGAAGTAGCCCAGCCCGGTGCACATCACGAGGATCGGGTTCATGATCGAGTTCACGTTGTACGGGCAGATGTAGGGGATGCCCATCGTGAGGATGTCGGTCTGCCCGCGGACCTCGACGAGTTGCTGCTTATAGACGTTCTCGGTGGTGATCTTGTGCACCGCCTCCACCTCGCCGGCGTTGATGCCGGTCATCTGGTGCGGCGCCTCGATCGAGTGGAAGATCCGGCGTGCCAGACGAGTGGGTGTTCGGCCGAGCGACTTGGCGTGGTCACGATAGGTGGCGCGATCGCGTGCCGACCATTCCCATTCCCGCTTCGAGAGGAAGTCGAACGGCGCGGGGAACGTGTCGGTGTTGATCGTCGACTCGATCTGGAAGATCGGCGGGCCGTGCGCGCGCATCACCTCACCCATCCGCCAGTTGCTCTTGTGCAGCTCGCTGCGGTGCTGGTCCATGAAGGAGTGGCTCTCCTCCATCGTGTTCGGGTTGTGGTGGTGGCGCAGCGACCGGTACGAGGCGAGGCCGGTGGCAGTCGATTTCCAGCCGCCGTCCATCGCCACCATGTTGATGTTGACGTAGACGAGCAGGTCGATCTCGGCGGCCCGCCGGTTGATCTCGATCTCCTCGCCGTGGTCGGTCTCGCCGAGGAACACAAGCTTGTCGGGGTCCTCGGCGTCATGCTGGTACAGCGCCCCGCTGGGCTCGAATGCGTCGTAGACGCGATCCCCGACGGCATGGCGCAGCTCGGCCTCCGTCATCCGCCGGTGGAGGGCGAGGGCGGCGATGAGGTGGACGTCGTCGACGCCGGCCGTCGGCCGCCATGTCGAGCACCGCCTCGATCACCCGTTGGCGGACGTCCGGTCGACGCATCTTCGGCAGCGGCAAGCTCACGTCGTCGAAGGCGATCGTCAGCTTCATCCCTGGCTTGAGCAGCGCCGGTAGCGGGTCGTGGTCGACGGGATTGAGCAGGGCACGGACGATGGCACCGTCGATATCGTCGATCGCCGGCAATGGCTCGGGGGCGTAGATCACCCGGCTGCGGTCGGCCGGCAGCTTCTCCAGGCTGAATCCCTCCCCCCGCCAGAACAAGGTCGGCGGCGTGGACCGGTCGACGTCGAGCACGAATCCGGGTCGGGGCATGGCTACGTGCTCTCCCTCAGGTCGAAGGCGATCTTGACGGCGCCGCGACGGCCGGCGGTGGCGGCGTGGGCGATGGCGTCGCTGAAGTCGTCGAGGCGATAGGTCGCCGACAGCATCCGCTCGGCGTGGATTGCGGCGACGGTGTCGATGGCGAGATCGAACGTGCGCGCCTACCCGCCGCCCGGGGAGGACTTCGGTGCCGTACGTGTAGCTGCCGACGAGCTCGGTCTCGCGATGCCACAAGCCGGTCATGTCGACGGAGATCTCGGCCGGCATCCCCATCAGCACGACACGGCCCCGGGGGCGGGTCATGCGGATGCTCGCTGCCACTGACGCCGAGCTGCCAACTGCGTCGATCGTGGCGTCCGCGCCACCACTCAGGTAATCACCGACGACGTGGCAGCCGACGGTGCGGCGCACTGCCCGGGCGAGCTCGCTCGACGGCACCACCTCGTCGGCTCCGAACGCCTTTGCCAGGGCGATCTGCTGCGGGTAGCGGGCGCCGACGAGGATCGTCGTGTCGTGCAGGTAGCGACGCAGTCCGGCGACGGCGGCGAGGCCCATCGTGCCCGCCCCGAGCACTGCCACGACGGGCTGCCGGCGACCGTCGAGCGCACTCGCCGTCTGCAACGCGGCATGGATCCCGCCGGCGAACGGCTCGACGAGCACCGCCTGCTCGTCGCTCATGTCGTCGGGAACGGGGTGCAGTTGTGTGTCGTGAGCGACGAACTCCGTGGACCAACCACCGCCCGTGCTGTGGCAGAACCCGGTCTGGATGCCTGCCTCGAGTGGCCCGGTGGCGAGATGGGCATAGTCGTCGCCGTCGCCGGGTGCGGCACCGGCGAACGGGGCTTCGAACCCGCGCGCCTCGTGGCCGAGTACCGGTTCGATCACCACGCGGTGCCGATCGTCGATCTCGCCGACGACCTCGTGGCCGGGGACGAAGGGGAAGCTCACCCACTCGTCGAAGTAGCTCGATGCATGACCTTCCACCATCGACAGGTCGGACCCGCAGATCCCGGTGAGCCGCGTGCGGACCCGCCGCCAGCGCTCGCTGGGCAGCTCCGGCGGGTCGATCCGCGTCAGTTCGAGTGGTCCCACCTTCGTCGCCACACCGCTGCTGATCGGCGCCACGATCCGGGCGAGTCCGATGCGAGGCACGCTTCGGGACACCTGTAGCGCCTTCACGACCGGTCTCCCCTCCACGATCTGGGCGTCATTCGCCGCGACAGGTGGCAGGTTTCACGCCCAGATCGCTCCGTGGGAGGGAGCGCGCCCAGATCGCCGGGCGACACGGATCGTGCCCAGATCGTCGATGGGGTGGTCATCGGAACCCCCGCCGTCGCTCACGCTCGACCATCAGGTTGCCGATCGGCAGCAGTGGGCGTGGCCCGCCCTGGGCTTTGCTCCAGTTCTCCACCAGCCACCCCCGCTTGCGGGCGACGGCGGCAAGCCGTGTCTCCGGATTGACCGCCACGGGGAACCCGACCGCCTCGAGCAGCGGGAGGTCGCTGGACGAGTCGGCGTAGGCGATCGACTGGTCGAGGCGGAGCCCCTCGGAGTCGCAGTAGTCAGCCAGGATCTGCGCCCGCGTCTCCCCGGTCGGTGGCACGACCCTCATCTCGCCGGAGTAGGTGCCGTCCTCACGCACGGTCATCTCGGCGGCGAAGATCTCGTCGAACAGCGGTCGTAAACCCTCGACGGCGAAATCGAGGGCGCCAGTGATGAGGATCGTGCGATGTCCCAGCGCTCGGTGCTCGCGCACCCGACGCAGCCCGGCGGGGAAGCTCTTCGTCATGATGATCTGAGTCAGCATCTCCTGCGTGTCGATGGCGATCTGGTCGACGGGCGCGTCCTCGTAGCGTCGGTAGAAGTAGCGGAGGAAGTCGGTGCGGTCGGCCCGATCGAGCTTCAGCAGCGTCGGGATCTCGCTCAGCGTCTTCAGCGTGTAGCGCACCCGTTCCGGGCGGTTCAGCCGGCGCGTGGCCAGCCAGGAGTAGCTCTCCACGACGTTGCTGGCGATGAGCGTGTTCTCCAGGTCGAATGCGGCGACGTGGCGCTTGGGATCGAGCACCTGCTTGCGCAGCCGCGCGGTCCGGTCGATCGTCGACTTCGTCGGCGTCGTCTTCACTCGGGCGTGCTCGATGATCGACGGGAGATGGATCTTGCGGATGTAACGCTCCCACGAGATCTGTCGCGGGTCGAAGGCGAACGCCTCCTGGTCGCCGGAGGACAGGGTGCCCCAGAGGGCGAGGAGGTTGTCGACCTGGTAGATCGCCTCGCACTCGGTGTAGAGCCCGTAGAGCACGACGTAGTCGAGGGCGCGTTCGACTTCGCTGCGTTTCTCCTCCAGCGTCGCCGAGAACTCTGCTTGCTTCCCCCGCAGCGGCAATGCCTGCAGCACCTTCTCGGCGCGCTCGATGGTCGACTTTGCCCGCCGCAGCTGAGCTTCGACTCGTCCGCGCCCGGGGAACTTCCACTCCGGCACCTCGATCGGCTGGCCCTTCGCGTCGTAGAGCGGACGCTCCCTGAACCAGGTGTGGACGTTGTCGACCAGCGTGCGGTACTTCAACGGATTGACCTCGCCGGACGCCACTTGGGTGATCGCCGCGGCGCCGCCCGGCCCGGCCGCAGCGACGGCGATGATTGCGGCGACCACCATGTCGACGGGAATCACGTCGACCGTGCCCTCCGGCACGCCGGGGAACTCCTTCAGCAGCCCGCGGCCGTACGAGATGATCACTGGCTCGGCCATGCGGAAGCCACGAATCCAACCCGGGCGCGGTTCCGCCCAGGCGGACTCGATGATCGACGGGCGGACGATGCTCACCGGCACCTCGCCCTTGGAATCCGTCAACGCCTGCTCGCCGAGCGCCTTCGTGAAGGCGTAAGCATCGGGCCACCCGACGCTGGCGGCGCGCTCGCGGCCGGCCTCGACGAGTTGGTCCCTCACCCAGCGCTGGCGGAGCGACTCGGTCTTCGTGGCGAGGGCCGGCGCTCCAGCCGCGCCGAGCTCCGTGCGCGCCTGCTTGCGAAACTCGTGCAATCGGGTCGTGCCTCGGCTCTCCGTTTCGAAGTCGCTGCGCAGACGGCGCACCGCCGTTACCTCTCGGCGCCAGTCGATGCCGACGTCGAAGGGACCGGCGCTGACCAGCTCCTCCGGTGCCCGCCCCCTCCGGTTGCCGGCGACGTAGCAGGTGGAGACGGCAACCAGGTGGGGTGCCACGCCGATGTCGTTGAGCAGGTTGACGATGCGTGTCGGGCCGAGGAGGTTGACCTCCACCGCCGAATCGAGGGGGGAATCGAAGCTCACCGCCGCCGCCGAGTGGATCAGCACGTCGGCGCTGGTGAACATCGATCGATCATGGTCGTCCAGCCCGAGTCCGTCGGTGCCGACGTCGCCGGTGACCGTGGTGATCCGCCGCGCTGTCATCTCGGCGAACGATTCCCCAGCGGTCTCGGCGAGCTGGGCTCGCAACCGGTCGAAGGCGTCGTTCTTGAGGATCTCCCGTTCGGTCCGTTTGGCGGCGCTGGTTCGCTTCCCGGCACGGACGAGCAACACGAGGTTGCAGTCGGGCACGCCGCGCAGCAGCCGTTCCACGAGCGCCGTGCCGACGAACCCGGTGGCCCCCGTGATGGCGATGGTCTTGCCGGCGAGCGACTCGGCGATCACGGCGTCCTGTTCTAGCACATCTCTCTACCATCTGGTAGAGAGATGGTTGGTGAACACGCGAGAACGGATCCTCGCCGCCGCCCTCGACCTGTTCGGTCGCCGCGGCTTCGACGGCGCCTCGCTCGATGACATCGCCGCCGTCGTCGGCGTTCGCAAGCAGACGCTGCTCTACTGGTTCCCCTCCAAGGACGCGCTCGTCGACGGCGTGCTGGAGATGGCTGCCGACCAGTTGGTCGTCGTCGTCGAGGCGGCGATCCGTGCCGCGCCAGACGAGCCGCTCGCCCGCGTCGACGCCGTGGTCCGCGCCGTCTTCCGTCCCGGCAGTTCGCCGGCCGGCTCTCCTCGGCCTCGTCCGTGAGGTGAGCCGCCTGCCGAGCGAGAGGGCCGACGCCATCGCCGCCAAGCTGCGCCCGCTCATCGATCGTGCCACCGTCTACCTCGGACAGGAGATGGAGTCCGGTCGCGTGCGGCGGGGCGACCCCCGGCTGATCGCCGGGATCGCCTATGCCACCGTCACTGGTGTGGCCACCGAACCCGAGATGCTGCGGGCGATTGGCTGGACGCCGTCGGCCGCCGGGCTGCGCCACCTCCGCGACGAGCTCCGTGCCTACCTCCGCGCGGCACTCACCCCGTGAGGTGGAACGTCAATGCTTGGTGTTGTGGCGGCGGCGGGCGTGCCGTTCGAGGGCGAGTTGCACGAGTCGGTCGATCAGCTCCGAGTAGGGGACGCCGCTCGCTTCCCACAGCTTGGGATACATCGAGATCGGCGTGAAGCCCGGCATCGTGTTGACCTCGTTGCAGAGAAATCCTCGCCCGCCCTCCTCGAAGAAGAAGTCGACACGAGCGAGACCTTCGCAGCGCAGAGCGCGGAAGACCTCAAGCGCTAGTTCCCGGACGGTCGACATGTCGCCCGGCGCGAGCGGTGCCGGTACGAGCAGCTGGGCTCCGTCGGTGACGTATTTGTCGGCGTAGTCGTAGAACTCGGCACCTGGCCGGATCTCGCCGGCGACTGACGCCTGCGGGTCGGTGTTGCCCAACACCGCCACTTCGATCTCCCGCCCGACGATGGCTTCCTCGACGAGTACCCACTCGTCGTAACTGAGGGCGACCTCGATGCCGTCGCGCAGCTCCTCGATCGTGTGTGCCTTCGTGACCCCGACCGACGAGCCCATGTTGGCCGGCTTGACGAAGCACGGCAGGCCGAGATCGTCGACGAGGTCGTTGGGCAGCCCTGGCGTGCGCTGGTGGTCGGCGAAGGCGCGATGTCGCGCCTGGGGAATGCCGGCCGACATCAGCACCTGCTTCGCCATCGCCTTGTCCATGCCGAGCGCCGAGCCGAGGACTCCAGCCCCGACGTAGGCGACGTCGGCGAGCTCGAAGAACCCCTGCACCGTTCCGTCCTCGCCGAGTGGGCCGTGGAGCAGGGGGAGCGCGACGACGATCTCGGATGGCTCGGACTCCGCGGACAGCGCGCGGCTCGGTTCCAGCACCGGGCCGCTTGGCTCGAGACGGCTCGGCAGTGCGTCGGGTCCGGCTTCCAACGCCTTCATCGCGCCGTCGGCGAGCGACCATTGCCCGTCGGTGCCGATGCCGATCGGCGTGATCCGGTACTTGGCCGGATCGGCGGCGCGCAGTACGTGAGCCGCTGTGACGCAGCTCACGTCGTGCTCGGCAGATCGGCCGCCGAAGAAGACGAGGAGGTGGATGCGCTCCGACGTCACGACCCGACGGTACCGTTCCCGACCGTGAGGTTTCTGGCATCCGAGCTCGGCGTCGCTCTCGGTGCCGACGTCGTCGGCCCTGATGTGGCCGTCGACGGAGCGACCTTCGACTCCCGGGACCTGGAGCCGGGGCAGCTTTTCGTGCCGCTCGTCGCCGAGCGCGACGGCCACGACTTCGTGCCTGCAGCCGTAGCCCGTGGTGCTGTCGCGTACCTGACGTCGCGCGGTCCGATCGGCGGTGTCGATGCGGCGGCGATCGTCGTGGAGGACACCGCACAAGCCCTGATGGACGCCGCTCGCTGGGCTCGTGGCCGGCTCCCCGATCGGGTCGTGGGGGTGACGGGCAGCGTGGGGAAGACGAGCGCCAAGGACCTCGCCGCGGCGGCAATTGGATCTCGTCTCCGGGTCACCGCCAACACACGCAGCTTCAACAACGAGCAGGGCCTGCCGGTGACGATCCTCAATGCCGACGATGCGACTGAGGTGCTGATTACCGAAATGGGCATGCGCGGCTTCGGTGAAATCGCCCGGCTGTGCGAGGTGGCGCGGCCCACGATCGGTGTCGTCACGACGGTCGGTGCGTCGCACACCGAGCGTGTCGGTGGCATCGAGGGTGTCGCACGAGCCAAGCGCGAGCTCGTGGAGGCCTTGCCCGTCGACGGCGTGGCGATCCTCAACGGCGACGATCGAAGGGTGGTGGCGATGGCGACGGCCGTGAGTGGTCGTGTCGTCACGTTCGGGTCTGCGCCCGACTCAGACGTGCGCTTCTCCGGCCTCCGTCTCGACGAGCTGGCACGGCCACGATTCACGATCGCGACGCCATGGGGCACAGCGGACGTCATTCTCGCCGTGAGCGGCGGCCACATGGCGAGCAACGCCGCAGCCGCGATCGCCGCTGCAGGCGTGCTGGGCGTCCCCCTCGACGACGCCGTCGCCGCCCTCGAGACCACGTTGGTCTCGGCAGCCCGGATGGCCGTGTCGCAACTCGACTCGGGGGCGCTGGTGATCAACGACGCCTACAATGCCAACCCGACCTCGATGCTCGCTGCGCTCGACGCACTCGCTTCCGTCGAGGCGGAGCGCCGTGTCGCCGTGCTCGGTCGGATGGCGGAGATCTCCGACCCGGAGAAGGAGCACGAGGCGATCGCCCGCGCGGCGCGCGAGCGGGCGATCGAGGTGGTCGCCTTCGAGACCGACCTGTACGGCGTGCCGCCCGTCGCCGACCCGCTGGCCGCTCTCGGTCCGCTCGGTCCGGGTGATGCAGTCTTGTTCAAGGCCAGCAACGCGGTGCGTCTCTACGAGTGGGCCAACCGTCTGATCGAGACGGCCGCGGGTCCGTCCCCTCGCGTCGGGGGGTCCGGTTAGCCTCGTGAACGATGGGACGCACCCTGGGGAGGTTGCTGGTCGTTGCCGCGATCGCCATCCCTGCAGTGCTCGGTGAGTCTGCCGCCGTCATTGCAGCCGTGCGCCACATCTCCGACCACGACGGCGGTGGCGTCGGCGGAGCGAACGCCACCCGCATCGACCTCTACCCGCGCTTCGACAACACGCGCATCGTCACCCAGATCTTCGGTCGCTTCCGCCACAGCCGCCTCAACGCCGTGGAGTTGTGGCTCGACACCGACTTCGCCGACGCGGGACCGGAGTACCGCGTGGCCTGGCTTCTGGGTGGTGACGGCGACGGTGTTCTCGATCTCGCTCTGATCCACGTCGACGGGTTCCACGACCTCGGCGAGCGCGTCTCCTGCCGCCGCATGTACGGCGCCAAGCACCTCGACCGCCGCTACGTTGAGGTTTCCGTCCGGCACAACTGCATCGGCGCGCCAGCGCGATTCCGCATCACCGCAACAACGTGGAACTTCACCGAGTACGACTCCGACGGCGACCCGCTCGCCGGTTTCGCCGATGGCATACCCGCCTACCGGCGATTCACGACTCGCACGTTCGTCGCAGGCGGCTCCTCCTCATCCCTGTCTGTGTCACCCTCGTCGCCGCCTGCAGCTCTGAACGCAGCAGCGACGGGTCCTCGAGCGAGGAGCGGGACGCCTACGCCGCTGCCCTGGCGGGCAACTGGGGTCTCGACGGCGACAGCGGCTTCGTCCTGATCGGGCGTCGGGCGACCTGCGTCGCCGAGCGCTGGGTCGACGCCATCGGCGTGCGGCGGCTCGCCGACGGGGGTGGTGACCCCGCCGACTTGGACCCTCGGCA
This sequence comes from uncultured Acidimicrobiia bacterium, assembly GCA_963830025.1. GTDB lineage: Bacteria > Actinomycetota > Acidimicrobiia > Acidimicrobiales > Ilumatobacteraceae > CAWHLC01. Next base: position 19,688 of record CAWHLC010000009.1, on the reverse strand, counting down.
GGGCGGCGAGTTCGACCCGGCCGCGTTCGATCTCAGTGACCAGCAGGTGACGACGATGGTCGACGCCTTCGACACGTGCGGCGCCGATCTGGTCGAGCTGTTCGTCAGCGCGCGTGCCGACGGGCTCGACGACACGACGCGTGAGTGTCTGCAGCGCGAGTTGTCGGACGACTTGGCGCGAGCTCTGGTGTCCTCCTCGCTGACAGGGAATGACCCGCCGGAGGAGGTCACCGCTGAGCTCGAAGCGCTCAGCCGAACCTGCGGCTCCGACTGATCGAGGTCGGCGTCAGCTAGTCGCCGGCGAGATCCCGGGCTGGTTCACCGGATTTGCGGACGGTCGGCGTGTGCGGCTCGTCGGGCGGGAGGAAGTCAGATGCCGGGAGCCGGCGGAGATCGCAGTAGCGAGCAAGCAGCAGGGCGACGGCGGCCCCTCCGATGAGCACCGGCCTGGCGCCGATTGCATCGATGAGCGGCCCGAACAGCAGGTTGCCGATCGGAACCGTGCCACCGAACGCCATGAACCACAACGGCATCACGGACGCTCGTTCATAGTCGTGCATGTTCTCCTGAACGATCGTGATCAGCGCCGTGCAGAGCATGAAGTAGAAGAACCCGAGAATGAAGCTCACCGGAATCGCAGGCCCGACGGCGCGGAGGAGGGCGAACGTCGTCAGGCTCGCTGCGAAGCCGACGAGCCCGATCACGACGAGGCGGCGCTTGTCGAACGTATGGAGGAACGTGGCCACGGACAGCGCGCCGAGGCATGCCCCGAGGCCCCAGATCGTGTACAGCCACTTGTAGGCAGAGCCCGTGGCGTTGATGCCGAAGTTCAACCGAGCCACCGACGGGAACAGGCCGATGTACACCAGGGAGAACAGCGAGAAAACGCACATCGTCGCCAGCGAACGAGAGAGCACTCGCCGATGCCGAGCGATGTTGATTCCGGTGAGCAGGCGGCGCCATCCCTGCTCGGTGTGCTGGCCGCGAACATCGGGGATCGTCACGGCCATCAGCGCGGCGATGAGGAACAGGTACGTGCCGGCGTTGATGAGGAACACCTGGGACGTCGTCACACCGAACATCGCCAACAGCGCCGCCAGCGATGGACCGAGGACACGACTGGCATTGATCATCACCGAGTTGAGCCCGACCGCGCCGGCAAGGTCCTGACGGTGCACGAGGAGAGGGATGCTGGCCTGGAAGGCCGGCGCGTTGAGGGCGAAGCCGACTCCGATCAAGAGCTGTGTCACGAATAGCGTCCAGAGTGGCGCATCGGCGGCGACGAGCCCAGCGAGCACAACGGTGAACACCATCTGCACTGCCTGCATCACGACGAGGTAGCCACGTCGCGGGTAACGGTCGGCGAGCACTCCTGCGGGGATCGACAGCAGCAGGAGTGGACCCAGTTGGGTGAACACCAACAATCCCACGAGCCCGGCCGAGTGCGTCCGGTCGTCGATGTAGGCGGGCAGCGTGAAGTTCTGCATCCACGTGCCGATGTTCGAGGCGAACAGGCCCAGCCAGACGAGACGGAACTCGGGGTAGGAGAGCGCCGCCCGTGCCGTGCCGGGGGTGTGTGAGTGGGAGGGGAGTGTGAGAGGCGCCGTCATGCTTGACCCGTTGGTCAACCCTAGGACGCGGGCAATCCCGGACCGAGAACGGAGACGGTCGGGTCGCGTGGCGACTGTCGCGTCGGGCGGCCGGGGTTTGTCGTGGAGCGCGACTGTCGCGTGTGGCGACGGCTGGATGGCGACGCGTTGCGTGTCGCGCGCTGTGGGACGATGGGGTGGTGGGGGAGAGCGACCTCGATCCCGGGCTCCCGCTGAAGCTCTGGCCGTGCTCGAATGGCGAGTACCTTCCGCCGCCACTCGACGAGCTCCGTGCCGAGGCGATGCGTCGGGCACGCGCCGACGCCGAGCGCCACGCTCGCAAACACGGTTGGTCGCGTCGTCGGTTCCTTCTGTCGTCGGCAGGGATGGCGGCCGGCCTGATCGCCCTCGAGGCGTGCAGCAATGACAAGTCGACGAGCACCGGCACGACCCGTGGTGGGCGCTTCACCGTGCCCGAGACGGCAGCGACGGATCCAGAGCAGGCGACCACCGTCGTGCACGGCGATACGACCAGTCCGCCGACGTCCGCTTCGACCACCACGGAGCCGACTACCAGTGCTCCAGAGTCGGGCGCCGAGGTGGTCGTCGACGTGCAGACACACTTCCTCGAAGGCGGCGACTTCGGCAGCCGCTTTCCCCAGGGCGGCTGCGGCGAGGACCGGCCGATCGACTGTTTCGCTGCCGAGTACTGGCGTGACTTGGTGCTGCGGGGCAGCGACACGTCGGTGGCGGTCATCTCGGCGATCCCGGTGGTCGGCGCGGCGGATCCGCTCTCGATCGACGCGATGGAACGAGGCAAGCGGCTGGCCGCCGAGGTCTGTGGCGATAGCCGGGTGCTCATCCAGGGTCACGCCGTCCCCAACGTCGGACCCGTGGAGGCGGCGATCGATGCAATGCACGACGTCGCCGGTAGCCACGATCTCTGCGCCTGGAAGGCGTACACGCACGCGCCGGGGGGCTGGTTCCTCGACGACCACGACCCATCTGTCGCTCCGGTGGGCCGAGCGTTCCTGGAGGCGGTGCGGTCCACCGGCGTAGGTGTCGTCGCAGTCCACAAGGGGTTGTCCGCGAGCAATCCGTTCGCGTCTCCTGTCGACATCGGACCGGCCGCCGTCGCGAACCCCGACCTCAAGTTCCTCGTGTACCACTCCGGCTACGAAGGCGGGGTTCCGGAGGTCGCCTACGACCCCGACGGTGGCGGCGTCGATCGGTTGGTGCGCAGCGTGGGGGATGCCGGCATCGGGCCAGGCGGCAACGTGTACGCAGAGCTCGGTTCCACCTGGCGCAACGTGATGGGTGAGCCCGACCACGCGGCGCACGTGTTGGGCAAGTTGCTCGTCGCGTTCGGCCCGGAACGAATCCTGTGGGGAACCGACTCGATCTGGTATGGCTCGCCGCAGGATCAGATCGCCGCTTTCCGCAACTTCGAGATCACCGAGGCGTACCAGGAGCAGTTCGGCTATCCGGCGCTCACTGCGGAGATGAAACGGCGCATCCTCGGACGGAACGCGATCGAGCTGTTCGGTATCGATCCGCCGCAGGCGCCGTGTGAACCGCTCGAGCCGGGTACCGGGTTCGCCAATCGCACGCTGGGGCCGGTGTCACGGCGCGACATCGTGGCCACGTTCGTGCGCGAACACCCGTGGGTGGTCAGTCCGTCGGGGTGAACGTCACCGGGAGGCGCTCGGCGCCGAAGATGGCCGCCGTCGGCGACTTCCACTGAACCGGACCGTCGAGACGGAGGTCGGGCATCCTTCTGGCGAGGATCGGCAAGGCTTCCTGGAGCTCGGCGCGGGCGAGCGCCGCACCGAGGCAGTAGTGGATACCGGAGCCGAACGTCAGCTGCGGCTTGCCCGGCGGCTCACGACCGACGTCGAGGGTGTCCATGCCGGGGAACACCGTCGGGTCGAAGTTCGCCGACGCCATCGACACGTTGAGCAGCGACCCCGCGGGGAAGAGGACGCCGCGATATTCGATGTCCTCACTGGCGAAGCGGACCGTGCCGCGCACCGCGCCGAAGTAGCGCATCAACTCCTCGACGGCGTGCGGTGCAAGGGCAGGGTCGTCGGCTAGCGCTGCCCACTGATCGGGATGGTGGGCGAGTGTCGCCACGGCACAGCCGAGCTGGTTGCGGGTGGTGTCTGTACCACCGATGATGACGGCCTCGACCATCACCACCAGCTCCTCGGTGGACAGGCGATCGCCGCCTTCCTCAGCGGCGATGAGGTCGGTGAGGAGATCCTCGGCGGGCTTGTCGCGCCGGTCGGCGATCAGGTCACGCGTATAGACGTCGAGGGCGTCCTGGGCGGCCATGACGACATCGAGCTTGTCGGCGAGGTCGCCGTCGAACACCTTGAGCACGTCGGCGGCCCAGGTGCTGAACAGCTTCCAGTCGGCGCGGGGCGTGCCGAGGAGCTCGCAGATGATCGGAATCGGGTAGGGCTCGCAGATGTCGACGGCGATGTCGGCCCGACCCGCCGGCGCCACCGGATCGACGAGCGAGTTGATCACCTCGCGCATGAACGGACGGAGCCGATCAGCTGCCCGCGGCGAGAACGCCTGGCCGACGAGGCGGCGCAGGCGCGTGTGCTCCTCGCCCTCGGCGGAGAGGATCGACGTCCGCCGTCGGGACGTGAACGCCGGGTCGGTGATGCCCATGATCTCCGTGACACGCGAGGCGGCGGAATGCCAGCGCTTGTCGCGCAGGACAGCCACTACGTCGTCGTAGCGCAACACCATGTGGCCGAAGACGGTGCGGACCAGCCAGTTGTCCTCGGCCGCTTCCAGCAGGCGAGCGTTGCGCTCGGCGATCTCGAGGTCGTCGCGTGGCTTGACCAACGGCAGGTCGAGATCGGTCACGAGAACCGGCGTAGTACTCGGGTTCCCCATGGGCCCACCGTACCCACCGGTAACCCGCCCACTCGACCCGAACGCGGCCGCGGCCGCGCTCGATCTGGGACGGCTCGCTCCCGGAATCCGGGACGGAAACGTCCCAGATCGCTCCCTGGGACTGAAACGTCCCAGATCGACGGGCGGGGACTGATACGTCCCAGATCGCACACTGCCCAGATCGCACGCTGCACCGACGCAGGGCGCCCTGCGTCAGGCGAGGGCGGTGAGGGGCTCGACGAAGTCGACGCCGAGGAACTCGGCGACCGGCTGGTTGGTGACGTTGCCGCCGACGGTGTTGACGCCGAAGGCGACGGCTGGGTCGCGGCGGGAGGCACCTGCGGGGCCGTGGACGGCGACCTCCAGCTGGTACGGGAGCGTGGCGTTGGTGAGCGCGTAGGTCGAGGTGTGCGGCACCGCACCGGGCATGTTGCCGACGGCGTAGTGGACGACGTCGTGCAGCACGTAGGTCGGCTCGTCGTGCGTCGTCTCGTGGATCGTCTCGATGCACCCGCCCTGGTCGATCGCCACGTCGACGATCACCGCCTGCGGCTTCATCGTCTGCACGAGGTCTTCGCTCACGACGACGGGCGCCCGGCCACCGGCGACGAGCACGGCGCCGATCACGAGGTCGGCATCGGCGACACTGCGCTCGATCGCACCACGGTTCGATGCCAGGGTCATGATCCGCCCGCGATGGATCTGGTCGACCCACCGCAGCCGGTCGAGGTTCTTGTCGATCAGGACGACCTCGGCCTCCATGCCGGCGGCGATCCATGCCGCGTTCCAGCCCACGTTGCCGGCGCCGAGCACGACGACCTTCGCCGGCCGCACGCCTGGCGCTCCGCCCATGAGCACGCCCCGCCCACCGTTGTGGCGTTCGAGGAAGTGGGCGCCCATCTGCGGGGCGAGCCGTCCGGCTACCTCGCTCATCGGGGCGAGCAGCGGCAGGGCACCGTTCTCGATCTGTACCGTCTCGTAGGCGAGGGACGTGGTCTTGGCTGCGATCAACGCCTTGGCGACCTCGGGATAGGCCGCCAGGTGGAGATACGTGAACAGCACCAGGTCCTCACGGAGGTACTCGAACTCCTCCGGCTTGGGCTCCTTGACCTTGACCACCATCTGCTGCGACCAGGCGTCGGCCGCAGTCGGCACGATGTCGGCGCCGGCGGCGACATAGTCGGCGTCGGAGATCGACGCCCCTGCGCCGGCACCCGTTTCGACGTACACGTTGATGCCCGCCCGCTCGAGCTCACGCACCCCGTCGGGCGTCATCGCCACCCGATGCTCGGCCGTCTTGACCTCTTTCGGAACCCCGACCGTCGTGATCACCGCGCTCATGACGACGCAGCGTAGGCGAGATCCGTCGTCGCGATCGTCAGGATCCAAAGGGTTGAGGGACTCTGGCAGACTGGACCACATGACCGAGGGGACTCAGCATTTCCAGAACTTCATCAACGGCAAGTTCGTCGACGCGGAGAGCGGTGAGACAGTGCCCGTCGTGAACCCCGCGACGGGTGTCGAGTACGCCAGGGTCGCGCTGTCGGGTGCTGCCGATGTCGACACCGCGATGCGTGCCGCCGATGCGGCGTTCGAGGCCTGGGGCAACAGCACACCTGCCGAGCGCTCGCTCGCCCTGCTCCGCATGGCGGACGCCGTAGAGGCCCGTGCCGAAGAGATCATCGACCGCGAGGTGGAGAACACCGGCAAGCCCCGCGAACTCGTCCGGAGCGAAGAGCTCCCGCCGATGGTCGATCAGATCCGGTTCTTCGCCGGCGCTGCCCGTGTGCTCGAGGGCAAGGCCTCCGCCGAGTACATGGAGAACATGACGTCGATCATCCGTCGCGAACCGATCGGAGTCTGCGCCCAGGTGGCGCCGTGGAACTACCCGATGATGATGGCGGTGTGGAAGTTCGCTCCAGCGATCGCCGCCGGCAATACCGTCGTGCTCAAGCCGAGCGACACCACGCCGGCGAGCACCGTGCTGCTCGCCGAGATCGGCGCCGAGTTCCTCCCACCCGGAGTGCTCAACGTGATCTGCGGCGATCGCGACACCGGTCGGGCGATGGTCGACCACGACATCCCGGCGATGGTGTCGGTCACCGGATCGGTACGGGCCGGCATGGAGATTGCCGGAGCCGCAGCCAAGTCGTTGAAGCGGGTTCATCTCGAGCTCGGCGGCAAGGCACCCGTGGTCGTGTTCGATGACGCCGACATCGCAGCCGCCGCCGAGGAGATCGCCGTCGCCGGCTACTTCAACGCCGGGCAGGACTGCACTGCGGCGACACGCGTGCTCGCCGCGCCGGGCGTCTACGGCGACTTCGTCGACGCTCTCACCGAGCAGGCGAAGTCGACCAAGACCGGCATGCCCGATGACGACGTCCTGTACGGACCGCTCAACAACCCCAACCAGCTCGATCGGGTGATCGGGATGGTGTCGCGTGCGCCCGATCACGCCCGGGTCGTCACGGGCGGAGCCCGCCAGGGCGACAGCGGCTACTTCTACACGCCGACGGTGATCGCCGACCTGCTGCAGGACGACGAGATGATCCAGAACGAGATCTTCGGTCCGGTGATCACCGTGCAGTCCGTTCAGCGACGAGGACGAAGCCGTTCGTTGGGCCAACGGCGTCGACTACGGCCTCGCCTCGAGCGTCTGGACGAAGGACTTCGGACGAGCGATGCGGATGGCGAAGCGGCTCGATTTCGGTTGCGTGTGGATCAACACCCACATCCCGCTGGTCGCCGAGATGCCCCATGGCGGGTACAAGAAATCCGGCTATGGCAAGGATCTCTCTGCCTACGCACTCGACGACTACACGCGCATCAAGCACGTGATGGCCAACATCGCCTCGTAGGAGCGACACGACGAGACTCGCCAGACCGAACCTCGCAGCTGCCGTATAGGGTCGGGGTGCCATGTCACGTGCCGACGCCCCTCGCATCGCCCTGGCGCCGCACCACGCTCCCGACTGGATGGCCGAGGCCATCGCCGCCGGCGGTGGGGAGATCTGCGACCTGGAGACGGCTGACGGCGTCATCTGGGGAGATCCGCGCAACCCCGCCGCGCTGGCGGCGACACTCGACGCCGCCCCGCAGGTTGCGTGGGTTCAGCTCCCGTTCGCCGGCATCGAGAACTTCGCACATCTCGTCGACGATGAGCGCGTGTGGACCTGCGGCAAGGGCGTCTACGCCGAGCCCGTCGCCGAGATGGCGCTCACGCTCGGCCTCGCCGGTCTGCGATCGGTGGGCCACTATGCCCGCGTCGGATCGTGGACGGCACCGGAAGGGCGCAACCTGCTCGGCGCCCGGGTGAGCATCCTCGGTGGCGGCGGCATCGCCCAGTCGCTCGTGCGACTACTGCGGCCATTCGACTGTCACATCACGGTGGTCCGCCGCAGCGTCCATGACATGGACGGAGTCGACGACGTCCTCGAGTCCGACCGTTACGCAGACGCCCTCGCCGGCGCCGACCTCGTCGTCCTCGCCCTCGCTCTGACGGAAGACACCGATCGCCTCATCGGCCTCGAGGAGCTCGAGCTGATGGAACGACACGCCTGGCTGATCAACGTCGCCCGTGGAGGGCACGTCGTCACCGACGATCTCGTCACGGCGCTCCGCAAGAACGTGATCGGCGGCGCAGCACTCGACGTCACCGATCCCGAGCCGTTGCCCGCCGACCATCCGTTGTGGGCGTTCGACAACTGCATCATCACACCGCACGTGGGCAACACGCCTGAGATGGCTCGGCCCCTGCTGTCCGAGCGGATCACCACGAACGTTCGACGGTTCGCCCTCGGCGAAGAGCTCGTCGGTCTTGTCGACACCGATGCCGGTTACTGACAACGACGACCACTACTCCGTACTCGGAGTCCGCGCCGATGCCACCGCGGACGAGATACGCGATGCCTACCGGTCGATGGCCCGCCGGCTCCACCCCGATCGCGCCGAGGGCGAGGCGCTCGGCGATCGCATGGCTCGTCTCAACGAGGCGTACTACGTCCTGCGCGATCCGGGCAGGAGGGCGATCTACGACGCCGCCCGGCGCCCGGTGTCACCATTCGCGTCGAACCCGACTGCGACGCCGTCTTCGCCGCCGGCGAGTGATCGGGACCCCCGCTATCCGTTCGTCTCCCCGCCTGAGCGGGCGCGGTTCCCGTGGCGATGGGTCGTGATCTTCGCCGCAGTCGGGTCGCTCCTGGTTGGGGGATTGAGTGTCTTCGTCGGACCCGAGAAGCAGCCGAAGCCCGACAACCTGCTGCAACTCGGCTCGTGCGTCGCCATCGAGGCGAACGGCGACGCCAGGGAGGCACCCTGCACGCCCGGCGACGATCTGGTGGTGAAGGAGCTCATCCCCTTCGACGAGACATGCCCCTACGGCACGCGCGGCCACCGCGACAGGCAGGGGCTCGGCATCGCCTGCATCGCTCCCTCCGCCGCCGACGAGGACGAGTAGCGCGGACGCCGCGACAATCCCCGATTAGTACCCTGCTCGCCGCCTAGGTTTGGGATTCGTGACGAACAATCCGCCGCCGCCGCCGCCGCCTCCGAGCGATGGTTTTCCGCCGACACCGTCGGGAGGCTTCCCGCCCGCACCTGCCGGCGGACCTGGCTTCTCGGCCGCCGAGGAAAAGCCCTCCGGTCTCGCCTTGGCGGCGATGATCCTCGGCATCGTCGGGCTGTTCCTGTTCTTCATATTCATCCCCTCGCTGATCGCCTTCATCCTCGGCCTCGTCGCGGCGAGTCAGCTGAAGAAGAGCGGCAGCACCACCCGCCTCGGCATGGCCCGCGCCGGTTGGATCATGGGTGCCATCGGCATGGCAGCGTTCGTTGCTGTCGTGGCCGTCGCCGTCGTGTTCAACGACGAGAAGGCGGCGCTCGATCTCGAGGTCGGCGAATGCGTCAAGCTGGAGAACCTCGGTTCCTCCGACGTCGAGGAGATCGGCACGATCCCCGTCGTCGACTGCGACGAGACTCACAACGGCGAGGTGTTCCGCGTCGAAGAGCTGAATCCCGACGGCGACCGCGACTATCCGGAGTCGGACGAAGCGCTCGCCCGGGAGGCGTTCGTCGCCTGCCAGGACGACTTCGAGGCGTACGTCGGCGAGCGTCTCGCTGCCTCCGATTTTGGCATCTACCCGATCTTCCCCAACGAAGATTCGTGGGACGAGGCGGAAGGAAAGACAATCTGCATCGCCGTGCGCAACGACACGGCGGACATGAACGAGCCAATCGGAAACTGAAACCCGTCCTGCTAGCCTGCGGCGGTCTGGAGGGCACGCCCGAGGCGTGTTCGTCTGGGGCGATTAGCTCAGTTGGAAGAGCGCCACGTTCACACCGTGGAGGTCGTGGGATCGAGGCCCGCATCGCCCACAGAACGCCGTAGGTTCCGCTCACCGATGTCAAGGTCGCCACCGAGGAGGACATCGGCCGCCCGTTGCGGGTGCGGTGTAGCGTCTCGTCGGTGCCGACACATGACGTGGTGGTTCTGGGAACGGGGGCGGCGGGCTTGGTCGCGGCGCTGGCCGCCCACGATGTCGGTGCCTCCGTCGGTCTCTACGAGAAAGGCGACGTGGTCGGCGGAACGACGGCGTTGTCGGGCGGCATCCTGTGGGTGCCGAACAACCCGCAGGCGGCGGCGGCAGGGATCAGCGACAGCGGGGCCGACGCACTGGCATATCTTGATTCGCTGTCGCTCGGCATGATCGACCCGACGCTCGTAGGTGCTCTGATCGACACCGGGCCCGAGGTGCTCGACTGGCTGGCCGAGACGACACCGCTGCGGCTGCAGCTCGTCTCAGGTTTTCCCGACTACCACCCCGACCACCCGGGCGCCAAGAGCCATGGGGGACGATCTCTCGACCCTGACCTGTTCGCGTTCGAGGCGCTCGGCCCGTGGGCTGCCCGGGTGGCGTGTCCGCCGAACGTGCCACGGCTCAACCTCCTCGAGATTCCCATCGGTGGCGGCTCAGGCAGTATCGAACAGCCGCTGCTCGACGACCGAGTCGCCCATGATGTTCGTGGCCGCGGCCAAGCGCTGGTAGGCGCGTTGTTGCAGGCGTGCCTCGATCGCGGCATCGAACCGCTCACCGGCGCGCGAGCCAAAGACCTCGTCGTCCACGACGGACGGGTGTCAGGTGTGCGGTTCGAGAGCGGTGACGAGGTGGCCGCGGATCGTGGTGTGGTGGTCGCCACCGGCGGCTTCGAGTGGGATCGTGACCTCGTCGAGGCGTTCCTCCGCGGTCCAATGACGACTCCAACCTCGATCCCGACCAACACCGGCGACGGGCTGCGCATGGTGATGCGCGTTGGGGCCGCGCTCGGAGTGATGTCCGAGGCGTGGTGGGTGCCGGCGATCGAGATCCCAGGCGAGGAGCTGTACGGGCATCAGCGGCTCGGCTGATCCTGCGGGAACGATCCCTGCCGGGTTCAATCATGGTGAACCGGCGCGGCCGCCGCTTCGCCAACGAAGCCACGAACTACAACGTGTTGGGCGGTGCTTTCCACCAGTTCGATCCAAGCCGCTTCGAGTACGCCAACCTGCCCTGCTGGCTGATCTTCGATCACGCCTATCTGCGCAAGTTCGGGTTCGTCACGGCGGCACCGGGTGACGACGTGCCCGACTGGGTGACCTCGGCCTCGACACCGTCTGAGCTCGCGAGCAAGATCGGCATCGATCCGCAGGCACTCGAGAGCACAGTTTCGCGCTGGAACGAGCTCGTTGCCCGCGGCCACGACGACGATTTCGGGCGCGGCGACAACACGTACGACCGCTGGAACGGCGATCAGCGATACCTCGACTCGGCGGCCGCGAGCATCGGCTCGGTCTCGGAGTCACCGTTCTACGCGGTGGAGATCCGCAGCGGCACGCTCGGTACCAAGGGCGGCGCCCGGACGAACGTCGATGGATGCGTGCTCGGCACCGGCGGCGATCCGATTCCCGGCCTGTACGCAGCCGGCAACGCGATGGCTGCGGTGACCGCGATGGTCTACGGCGGCGGCGGCGGCACGCTCGGTCCAGCGGTAGTGTTCGGCTACCGAGCAGGTCGCCACGCGGCTGCCTCCAAGCTGTGAACGTCAGCGTGTGAGCATTAGCGGTGGCGCCTCGAGTTCCGATCCTCAAATTGATGACTCAAGCCGAGAGGTTGCTAGCCGTTAAAAGCCATCTATGTGCTAGCGAAGCCAAGTGCGCAGAACGGCTGCGCCGGAGAGGGGGAAATCGTGTCCAAGGAGGGGCTTGCGGCGGTGCGACTCGGCATCGACGATGCGATGGCCGTGTTCGAGACGTTGACCGAGGAGGAATGGGCGAAGCCCAGCGGCTGTGCCGGCTGGCGTGTGCAGGACGTCGCCGCCCATGCCAGCTCCAACTTCAAGGCCACCGCCGATCCGTCGCCTCCTCCGGCCGAACCACCGCCGCCGATGCCGGCGGAACGCATGATGGATTTCCTCGTCGAGCCTCGCCTGCAGTGGAGCCCCGCCCAGGTCCTCGAGGAGCTGCGCATGTACGCCCCTCGTCTGGTCGAGGCGTTGGGTGCTCTGCAAGAGGAGCCGCTGGCGTCGGCGCCGATGACGATGGCTGATCTCGGGACGTACCCGATGCATCTACTGGCTGACGCGTATGCCTTCGATCTGTACTGCCACCTGCGCGTCGACGTGCTGGCCCCCCATGGTCCGATCGAGCGCGACGTGCCCGCCGCCGACGAGGCGCGAGTGGCGCCCGCCGTTGGATGGATGCTGGCCGGGCTGCCCAAGATGCAAGGAGATGTCTTCCCGTTCGTCGATCGACCGTTCAGCCTGCGACTGACGGGGCCTGGCGGCGGGCAGTGGACGATCGGGGGCCGCGGAGATGGTCATGTGGACCTGGCGCCGGGCGAGGATCCCGACTCGGTTGCCACCGTCACGTCCGATGCGCACGTGTTCGTGCTGTGGGGTACCAAGCGAGCCGACTGGCGGGATCACGTCGAGATCGAGGGCGACGACACCGAGTTCGTCGAGCGCTTCCTCGACACGCTCAACATCGTCTAGCAGGACACGCTTTCGAGCATCCGCTAGGCGGTCCACCCGGCGTCGATTGGTAAGGCGACGCCGGTCAGAGTTGTCTGCTCCGGGTCGGCGAGGAACAGCACCGCACCCGCGATCTGCTCAGCCGTCACGAACTCCTGAATGAGATGAACTGCGAGAAAGCCCTTGAGCGCCTCGTCAGCAGTGATGCCGCTCTCGTCCGCCAGCGTTTGGGCGGTGTGTTCGACCATCGGAGTGATGACTGCGCCGGGACAAACGGCATTGACCGTGATGTGGTCGACGGCGAGCTCGGCCGCCATGGCCCTGGTGAGTCCGATGACTGCGTGCTTCGACGCGCAGTACACCCCGTGCATCGGCGCAGCGGTCAACCCAGCGGCCGACGAGTTGTTCACGATCCGACCGCCGCCCCGGCCGATCATGTGCGGAACGACCGATCGGGACATGCGGAACACGCCACCGAGGTTTACCGACAGCACGTTCTCGTACTGCTCGTCCGCTGATCTCATGAACCCTGTCTCATACCCGGGAGGATGCCGGCGTTGTTGACGAGCACAGCCGGAGGGCCAAGCATGTCGACCACGGCGGCAACGAAGTCCTCCACCTGGGCGGTGTCACGCACGTCGCACGGCCGGGCACACACCCGGGCCCCGAGCGCCTCCAGCTCCTTGGTGGCGGCGGCCAGGTCCTCGGACCCAGCGAGCTGGTAGTCCGTGCCTCCATTTGCGCCGCTACCGATATCGCAGATTGCGACGTTCGCGCCCTCCTGGGCGAACCGGCGGGCAATGACGCGCCCTTGGCCTCGTCCGGCCCCGGTCACGATGACGACGGTCTCGTCGTAGCGTCCCATCGACTCCCCTTTCTGTCAATTCAGTCTGAACCATGCACCGGGTTGTGCACGCCGGTGGCTAATGCCGCCCCTGATCCGTCAGCCTCCGCGCGGATACGCCTCCTCGACTGCGAGTAGCAACTCAGTCACGTCGATGAAGCCGTTCGGGATATCCGCGTCGATGGTGAAGCTCTGGCCGTCCCATTGGGCGAAGGTCGTCCGACGGTTGCAGATGGATTCGTACTCGCTGGTGTTGTTGGCGCACGAGATCGGGTAGTAGCCGAGCAGGTGGAAGTTATCGACGGCACCGATGGCCGACCGCAACGCCTCCCGGTCATCGATGTCGGTGCCGGCAGCGATCGCCTGGTTGGCCACCTGGTACACGAAGGTCACTGCGCTGAACATCTGGCGCATGAACGACGACACCGGAGCCTCTGGGCCGTACGCCTCGATGGCCGCTTCCCGCTCGGCCAGCTCAAACTGGATGAAGTCGTTGTAGAACTCGGGCTGCTGCACCACGTAGCCGGCCGATTCGAACGTGACCCCCTCCGACTCGCGCAATCCCCGCACCGCCTCGTCGTTACAGGAATCAGCCACATAGATCGCGTGGTCGACGCCGGCGTTCTTGAGGCCCTGGATGAACAACACGCAGTCGGCCGCGCCGAGGCCTAAGTAGACGGCCCCGTTCTCCGCCCCGGCCAGATAGTCCGACACCTGCTGGATCACGGCCGGGAAACCCGCCGACTCCCCAGGGGTGTACGGGAAGCCCTCGAACTCAAAGTTCTCCAGGGTGTCGGCGTAGTACTGAAGGAAGCGCTCGTGCAGGTCGCCCCAGCACTCGACACCCGCTGGATCGAGGGACCGGATCAGACCCAGGCGGTCGTGGCCCTTGATCTCGGCGACCATTTGCGCACTGCCCGGGAAGGCGGTCACGCAGCCGCCGAACGGCAGCGTAGATCCCGGGCTGGTCGAAGTCGGCTACGAAGATGGGCAGCATCTGCACCACCGGTAGGTCGGCGAAGATCGGGTACATCAACGGCGTGAAGAACTCAACCCCGGGGATGACGATATTCGGGTCGGCGTCGGCAATCTCATTGGCGCATCCCTGCGCCTCGTTCTGGTCGATCACGTGGCCGCAGTACACGAGCTCGATGGGCCGGCCGGGGGTACCGGCCTCGATGTCGGCGCCAATGCCGCCTAGGCGGTCGTTGATCATCTGGATCGCGGCCTCCGCTCCATCACCCACATCGGGGAAGGAGCCGGCGGGGTCACCTTCCATGTTGGGCACGGCGATAACGAAGGGGTCCAGGCTGCTGTCGGCCGCCAGCGGAGCGTCGGCCGTCGCCTCGAGTGCGGCTTGGAACTCCGAAGCCCCCGCGCCGTTCTCGGCGTCCGCGTCCCCGCCGGCCGCCGGCTGGGTACTGGCCGGACCTGCGGTGGTGGTATTTGTGCTCGCCGTCGTATCCACGCCCGGAGCACTCTCAGGGCGCGGTGGTGTCGGTCCCCCCCAGAGCGGTGGTGGCGGCCCCGGCGGCGGTGGTGGCGGCCCCGGCGGCGGCGGTGGTGTCGGTGGCTCCGTCATCGTCGTCGCCGCATGCGGCAGCCATCACGGCAAAGGCAAGCGCTCCAAACGCCCAGCGACACTTCCGCATGAGTCCTCCCCAAATATGTACTCTGACTCAAGTATGTATTTCGAGATTCACCCTAATCAGGAAATCATGATCCAATCAACCCGCCCGTCGTCCAAGTCTTCGACGGCCGGGCACTAAAGTCGCAGGACGAACCCTCTGCGTCGGTCGACTGTCCGACGCTCCCTTGTCAAGTTTCGAGCTGGAACGTGGACCTCGCCGACGCGCAGGTGGTCAAGGGTCTGGTGCCGTCGCGTGCAATCGGACCGCATCCCGTATGGATACTGGCCCAGCTGTCGCGGCGGGATCGGGCAGCCCGACGTTCGAAACCGGTGACGCGCGCTACGCCTGGCTCCACATCCTGCGGGCCGTGGCCGCCGGAGTGTCCGGCACATCGACCATCGAGATGCTGTCCGGTCATCGACGCGGCGATGAGCCTCTGCGCGCCGCCCCACGGAACGCGCCGTCAGCGCGCGCGTAACGAGCACTTTCCCTCGTCGCTAACTTTACGCGCCCTACTACCAGGCCGTGATCCTGGTTACGCACCAACGGCGATCTCATCGAGCTCGCCCGGGTGAGCTCCGGCTACGACGTGTCCCGGTCGTCCGTAACCTCAACCTGCACGTCGACGCTGGGGAGTTGGCGACGGCGACCCTCTCGGCCAGGTGATGGAGCACAAATCTCCTGCAATACCTTGTCGCCAAGATTCGAGCAGATCACGGGGGTACGGAGATCACGTCCTCGTGACATCCATCTGCCAACGCGATCCCGCAGCTTCCCCCGCTTCGAGCTCAGTACGCGGCGGTTCCGCCGTCGACGCTGATCAACGCCCCGGTGATCCCTGCTCCGACGTCGCTCGCCATCAACACGGCCATCGCCGCCACTTCCTCGACTGTGTTCGGCCGTTTGATCGACGACTCCTGCGCGAACAGATCGACCATCTCATCGAACGTCATGCCCATCGCCGCCGCCGTGGCGGGCCCATTGTCCCTGACGATGTCGGTGATGACCAGGCCGGGGCAGATCGCGTTGACCGTGACGCCTTGAGTGCCGACTTCCTTCGCCACCGCCTTGGTGAAACCGTTGACTGCATGTTTCGCCGCCACGTACGCCGTCATCACGGGCTTGCCGTGCTTGCCCTCCACGGACGACATGTTGATCACGCGCCCCCACTGCTGGGGCACCATGTGCTTCAGCGATCGGCGCGTCGCCCAGAACGTCGAGTAGAGGTTCCACTTCATCACGAGGTCCCACTCCTCGTCCGACAACTCGGTGAGTGGCTGCAGATCTTTCGCACCCCCCGCGTTGTTGACGAGGATGTCGATGCGGCCGAAGTTCTCGACGGTCGCATCGATGAAGCCTTCGACGTCGGCTTGGCTCGTGGCGTCGCCTGCCACGAAGATCGCGGGTCGCCGGCGCCGAGCTCGTCGAGCACGAGTTGCGCCTTCTCGGCGCTGCGCGCCATCAGCGCAACGGAGGCTCCCTCGGCGAGGAACGCCTCGGCGATGCCCCTACCGATGCCGGCAGTTCCTCCCGTGATCGCGGCGATTCGCCCATCGAGTTGCATCTTCTCTGCCCCCTCCATTCGACCGACGCGTGCCACTTACTACCGACGGATTTCAGTTTCCACCAAGAGGAAGTGCACTGTCCACCGATCGCCGCCATGTTTGATCGGCGGCGAGCAGGCAGTGCTCACGAGGGCGCGAACACCTGGTACGACGGATCGGACCGGTCGCGTCGGCTTTGCGGCCGCCCGTTCTCGGAACTGGCGGCCGCGAGGTGGGCATTCACCCCACGATCTTCGACGGCTCGGGTGGTGTTCAGCGAGAAGGGGAGTGGCCGTCTTGAGAGAGCGAGGAAGGGCCGAAGGGGATCGCGGGGCGGGGCGATGCCCGGCCCGACCGGCCGCCAGGAGCGCGTCCTGGGAGCTCATGATTCGATCGACCCTTCGGTCCACAGCTTGTCGTCGACCCAGCGTCCTCTCGGGTGGAAGCGGTAATGAGCGAATTCCTTCTCGAACTCCAGGTTCACGTCCGCGCTCCCGTTGCGGTTCTTCTCCACCGAGAACACGATCTGGCGGTGGAACTCCTCCGCCCGAGTGGGGGAGTAGGCGAGATGGGCTCGGGAAACCACGGCGAGCTTCTCGTTGAGCACGATGATCGCGTCGGCCTCGTAGGCGAGCGCCGTGGATCCGCGGAAGTGGCGCAGGTGCAGGCGTCGGGCGTCAAGCCCGCCCTGGTCGGCGGCGGCGATGGCGATGACCGCCAGCTTCTGGTCGAGCGCCAACTGCTTGAGGCTCTCGATGACGCGCCCGACACGTTCGCTCTCGCGGGGAACCTCCGGGAAGACCGGCACCTTCTGCACGTAGTCGACGAACAGCGCGATCGGCTGACCGTCGAAGCCACGCGTGATGTGCCCGATGGCGTTGACGTCTGTGGCGCTCCCGACCCGGTGACGAAGACGAGGCGGTCGGCGTAGCCCGCGACGCGGCGCTGAGCCTCGTCGAGCAGCGGGTCGGAGTCGAGTGCCTCGCGCAACGTGATCGCGCCGGCGGCGACATCGCGGATGCGCGCCTGGAGCTCGTCATGCCGGAGTGACTGGCCGGGGGGTGCGGCAGCGATCATCTCGCCGAGCTCGCACGACAGCAGCCGAGTGAGCAGGGTGATGTCGTCATGCTCGAAGGAGAGGTAGAGGGCGACGATGCCGTTCTGCGCCATCGTGCGAGCCCACTGGAGGCAGGCGATGGTCTTGCCGACGCCGGGCTTGCCGCCGAGCAGCAACACTTCCCCTTGGCGGATTCCTCCCGCCAGTACCTCGTCGAGGGGGTCGAAACCGGTGAGCACGACCGCGCCCTGTGCGAGAGGGCCATCGCTCTGGTGCAGCTCGGCGAGCGCGGCGAGCGCCGAGCGGATCCGGGGCCGCCCGACCACGAGGTTCGAGACAGAGTTCGAGTCAGTGAAGACATCGTCAGCCCTGGGCCTGGAAGAGTACGACGGCGAGAGTGCCGGCGATCAGGGGCGGTCCGAACGAGTAGCGCATGAGCAGCTTCCGCTGGCGGATGCTCATCCCGACTGCGAGCAACAGGGCGAGGACATGTCCGGCGAGGGCGCCGTACAGCACGTACTCCAACCCGTACCAGCCGAGGAGGAGCCCGAGGACGGCGGCCAGCCGCACGTCTCCGAATCCGAGCATGAGCATTCCGGTGAACTTCTTGGTGAGATACCAGAGCACGCAGAAGGCGTTGGCGAAAAGCAGGCCGCCCGTCACTGCAGTGGCGAGGGGAACGATGTTCCACTCCAGCAGCGAGGCGAACGCCAACCCGCCCGCGACACCGGCGAGGGTGAGGTAGACGAGTCGCGTTGGGAGACGCTGAACCTTCCAGTCGATCACGGCCAGCAGGACGCCG
The DNA here is from genome assembly GCA_963830025.1 of uncultured Acidimicrobiia bacterium. Lineage (GTDB taxonomy): Bacteria > Actinomycetota > Acidimicrobiia > Acidimicrobiales > Ilumatobacteraceae > CAWHLC01. The sequence goes on along the minus strand of CAWHLC010000009.1, from coordinate 1,307 downwards.
CCGAAGATGAAGGCGAGCACGGCGGGGAGCTCGGGGCTGAGCCCGAGTCGCCAGGTGGCGAGACCGAATAGGAGGACCGTGACGGCGTTGAGGGTGTGCTTCTGAATGAGGGTGGGCACAGGCATGGCCGGCACGGTACGGAGGGCACGCCCCCGAGGAATCATCAATCTTGACGATTCGCCCTCTCGAATCCGTCCTTAGCGTGCTCCTCGTTACCGACCCCGATTGGCCGGCCGAGATGCGGCTCAAGCGCAAGCAGCGCAGGGAGGAGAAGGCGGCGAAGCTCACCGTCAAGATGATCTTCCCCATCGTCGTGTGCTTCATGCCGGTCTTCATGATCCTCACGTTGGTCCCGGCCCTGATCACCATCTTCCGCGCCCTCTAGGCGTCTCGGATCGACGAGGGGCGTGGGGTCCCCCTGTCGGCACGCGGCGCCGGTGCGTAACTGCACCGGCGCCCGTGTGTGTCTTGACGGCTTCTGATGCGAGGGGCTGGGGGCCGCTCAGGATCGCTGCCGGCGATTGTACGGACGCATCGTGACACGGATGTGGTCGCCGAGCGGCGGCCCGAAATCAGGCGAGTGCGAGGTCGTTGTCTTCGAGCTTCCAGCCGACGCGGTTGGCGTGGGCGACGGCAGCCAGTTGGGAGCGGACGCCGAGTTTCTGGAGCACCGCCCGGATTTGTGACCGCACGGTGGTCAATGCCACGTAGTGCTGGTCGGCGATCTCTTCCGTGGACATTCCTTCGCGTAGTGCTGCCAGCACGCGGCGTTCCCGTAGGGTCAGGCGTTCGAATGGGGAGAGCGCTCGGCGCTGACCGGCGCGCTCGATTCTCAGTTCGTCGACCATGGCGTCACACGTGGCACGCCCGATCAGCGGCGTGCCGGCGAGCACAGTCGCGAGGGCATCGACGACCTCGTCGAGGAAGGCGTCTTTGCCGAGCCTCCGGCGGCGCCGGCCTCGAGGCAGGTGGCGAGCACGGCACGTCGGGTCTCGGCGGTGAGCATCACAACTTCGGCGCCGGTACCGCGCAGCGGGGCAATGAGGTCGATTCCGCTTCCCACGATGTCACCGAGCCCGATGTCGAGCAGCACGCACTGGGGTTTGTAGCTTTGCGTGTTCCATGATGGCGGCGGCTGTGGGACCGTCGGTGGTCGTCACTTCCCACTCCCCGCGCTGAGAGTGCCAGTTGCAGACCGATGGCGACGAGGGAGTGGTCCTCGACGATGAGCACACGGCCGGTCATTGCGGGCAACGGAGACGCAACGCGAACGATGTGCCTCCCCTGGGACGGTTGCGGACGGTGAT
>CAWHLC010000008.1:0-258517 GCA_963830025.1 uncultured Acidimicrobiia bacterium | reverse complement strand
GCCCTCGACGTCGGGCGGCTGACGAGGATCAAGGCCGTCAGCCCCGGCGAGCACGCTGAGCATGACGGCGGCGTCGGCGACGGTGCGAGTGATCGGGCCGAGGTGGTCGATGGTCAGCTCGATGGGGAAGGCCCCGGTGTAGGGGACGAGACCGCACGTCGGCTTGTGACCGACGGTGCCGCTGTAGGCGCTCGGGATTCGCACGGAGCCGCCTTGGTCGCCTCCGACAGCGAGGTCGACGGCGCCCGAGGCAACGAGGGCCGCACTGCCGCTCGAGGACCCACCCGCCGAGCGGCTCGGGTCCCACGGGTTGCGCACCGGACCGGTCCGCGACGTATGGCTGCCGCCGGAGAGGCGCGGGTCCTCACGCACCGATTTACCCGTGATGGTGGCTCCGGCGACCAGCAGGCGGGCGACCACCGTGGCGTCACACATCAGCACGAAGCCCTCAAGGGTGTCCGAGCCGTTCATCATCGGTCCAGGAGGCGACCATGATGTTGTCCTTGATGGCGACGGTCCGCCCGGCCAACGGGCCGTCGCCTTTCTCCTGGATCTCGGTCGTGACATACCACACACCGAGGGGGGTGTCGGCCTCGGTCCGGGCACGAGACCACTTCCGGTCGGTACACGGCATCGGCGCTGTTCGCGTATACATCTCCTGGATGGCCATCCACGAAATGAGTAGTCCCGTGGCAAACGGCGCGAAGGATGAGACGTCGGGCAGCGCTCCGGCCAAGCCCGTATTGCTCGCCGACAGCGGCGAGATCGGACTCTTCGGGCGGACGGATCGCCATGGCGACCTCCTAGCTAGCTAACTCGATCGTGACGAGTCGACCGTATGACGCCCGCTACACCACGTCAACGGAGGAGGTGCCGTCGATGGTGTGCATGACACCGACGCTACGCAGTGTGCAGATGACGCGGATTCCGTACCGCCGAGACCCGGGAGGCCGACCGCGGCCGCAAGGTAGTCCCCACCACGGCGACGTGGCCCGATCACGGTAGGCATCTACAGGGTCCAGTTTAATCCGCGCACTGCCACACCCGACTGGTCGCCGGTGCGCTCCACCATGCGGTCATCGACCGGCATTCAACACAAATCGTCTTCGATCGCGCGGAGGCGAGCACGACGTTGCGTTCCGGCGTTCGGCAGCCCGAGATTCTCTTCCGCAGGTGAAGTCCAAACCCCGCCGTGGTCGACGTCAGCAAGCATCCTCCTGACATCGCTTCCATTGTCGTCGGAGGCAGCACATGGAACGTTTCGTGATTACGTCGTCATCGCCGATGATCGCCGTCACTCGTTGGTGTCAGTGCCCGTGGTTCGCGCGGGCGGAGCAGGCCCATGGACAGCGCATGCTAGAGGCAGTGTCGCGACGCATGCCTTGCGAGAATGATGCAGTGTCCGAACCACAATCGAGCCACGCCCGACCGCAGGACGGCAGACCCCGGAGTCCAACGCCTGATGAAGTCCGCGTTGCCCGCCGACTCCTTCTCCGGTGGTGGCGAATGCACCACCTTGACTACTGGTGGCGCCAGAGTCGCGACCCATTCACCCGTCGCGATCGTCGAGGTGCTGCTCAAGCAGACGCGCGCGTCGACGAGCTGGAGGACGATCCAGTGTTTCCTCGACCGGTACCCGACGGCCGAGGCGCTCTCGGAAGCACCTGAACCGGAGCTCGTGGAGGCGCTCGCGCCCCTCGGCTTTCAGAGGCAGCGGGCCGCGCACCTCGCTCAGCTCGGATCCCAGCTTGTCGACTCGCCAGCAGCTCTCAACTGCCGACGAGTGAGCTTCGGTCCCTCAGCGGTATCGGACCGTACGCAGCTAGCGCGATCAGCGTTTTCGCCCATGGGTGCCGCGAGACGGTCGTCGACGTAAACGTTGTTCGCATCTTCCAGCGACTGTGGTCATTGAGCGTTCCACGCGGCGAACTTCGCAAGAGCAGCTTGTTCGCGAAATGGGGCGTGCGTACTCGATCACGACGAGGCCACGGGAGGCGAACTGGGCACTTCTCGATCTCGGAGCGACGGTTTGCACCGACACAAGCCGAAGTGTGGCCAATGCCCGCTCCGGCGCGTGTGCGAATGCGCGCTCGAGTTGGGGGTGGCTTGACACGTCCCTTCGCTCATCGCCTGGCCGTTCGACGTTCTCAGCGGCTGCGCTGAAACGGGTACAGTTACACGCATGTCATTTGAAGGTCCCTCCGGATCCTCTTGAAGGAGTCGGCCGGTTGCGAAGTATCGAGGTTTGCGCCGGAGCAGGCGGCCAGCGATCGGGCTCCACCGGGCGGCTTTACTCACGAGGCTTTGGTCGAGATCGACCCCCATGCCGCTGAGACGCTCCGAGTGAACGGTGAGCGCACTGGTTGGTGGCCTGCCGACGTCGTCCACGAGGCGAATCTCGTTGGGTGGAGGCCATCGAGGAAGTCGTCGATCGACCTGTAGCCGGGGGGTTCCCTGCCCGCCGTTCTATCGCGGCCGACAGCTCGGAGAGGAAGACGACCGCGACCTTTTTCCGGCCATCCTGGAACTCGTCGAGCACGTGAACCCGCGAGCAGTCATGATCGAGAACGTCCGGGGCTGCTGGGGAAGAAGTTCGAGCCGTACCGGGAGCGGATCAGGCACCTTGGGAGCTGGGCTACCAGAGCGAGTGGGATCTGTTGGAGGCGCACGAGTTCGGGGTTCCGCAACTTCGGCCTAGGTCGATTTTGGTTGCGGCCGGCGCAGCGTCTTCAAGTACTTCAAGTGGCCTGTGCCCGGCGAAGTGCCGACACCGAACGTCGGCGAAGCACTCCGGCCGCTTATGTCCTCCGGCGGCTGGCAGGGGGCAGCTGCGTGGAGTGAGCGCGCCTCGTCATCGCCCCAACGCTTGTCGGCGGATCGAAGAAGCATGGTGGAGCGACCTCGGCCAACCAGGGCGAAGCACCATTGGCGTTCCGAGCTGGGCGTGAACGCACTCGTCTTGGCCGACGCCCCGCCGTCGCCCGACTTCGTGGGGGACCCGAAGTTCACCGTCGAGATGGCGGCTGTCATCCAAGGCTTCCCGCCCGACTGGCAGCTGTCGGGACGGAAGACGGCGCGCTACCGCCAGATCGGCAACGCCTTCCCTCCGCCGGTCGCGGAGGCTGTCGGCCGCCGCCTCGTACACGCGTTGAGAGAGTCGGATGCAGATCGGACGCGTCGTCGCTCGGCCCGTCAGCGTCGACTGCATTCGTAAACTGTGACCGCCGGGCCGCGACCGAATTTCCGAATTGTCGGCAGCCTCCTAGAATCCGTTTTTGGCCGGGTCTCGCCACCCATCGTCAAGTGGACCGACAGCGCAGGGAGGTGGAGCGCGCCTCCAGTTCGAATCGGTCCCGTTGAGGTGGGTGGCTGTACTACGCTCTCAGGGGGTGATGTCCCCTGATCACTCTCGTCGAATTTTCCTCGGTTCCTGGGGTTTGAACGACTGACGTGCCGATTTCTCACCGCATGCGTACATCGTCGGGCCGAACAGTGCCGGCAAGAGCACTGTGCTTGAGGCGGTCGCTCTGGCCGAGCGAAGTCTTCAACGTGCCCGCCGTAAGTCACCGTCCGATGCAGTGACCCATCGTGGAGGACGGTGGAAGGTGTATCCGCTCGCACGGACAAATGAAGACGACGAAGACCCGGTCGGCTTTGACTTCGGTCGACGGGAGACTTCGAGTCTCGATCACCTGGAATGAGGACGCAGTCGTACACCTTGTCTGGCCAGAAGCGACGGACGCCGACCTCGAGGACGCGTTCTTTTGACCTCGAGGTTGGAGACGGAGGGCAGCCTCGCAGCTCCGGACGCCACCTGCTACTGGCTTTCCCGCCACGTTATCCTTCCCGCTAGTCACGCCTCTCGACCGGTTCGAGGAGCTGAAGGACGCCCGTACGTGCGGTCGCAAGCGGCTACAATGCGTGCGAAGTCTGCACTTCCGAAACCACGCCTTCCTGATGGAGCAGGGCGGTGAGTGGGAAGCTTTCAAGGAGTTCTGCCGCATCTGGTTGCCCGAGCTACAGCTGCTCGACGTCGCGTTCGATGCAGGCTCGAACTGTTTGGGCGTCTTCTACTCCGAGCAAGGGAGCCGCATCCCGAAGGAACTTGCCTGGGCGGGCGACGGCCTGCCAGATCTGGGTACAACTTCTCTGGCACCTCTCCGTGCTGAAGGGGCTGAGTCCGTGGTCCTCGATGGAGCCCGAGGTGTACTTACATCCCGACCTGCAGCGACGACTGGTACGGGCCGCTCGACTCACTCGGGAGCCAGGTCGTCCTGGCGAGCCATTCGGCGGACGTGATCTCTGAGGCGCCCGACGGAGGGTTCTCTGGGTCGACCGAAGGCAGCAGTTCGGCTCGTCGGGCAACGAGGCGAAGACTCTTCTCGGCGTTCAGCGACTACTTGGGTAGCAGTTACAACCTTGCGCTTGCGCGGAGCATGCGCGCTCGTTTGGTCCTCGCGTGTGACGCCGCCGATGTGCGGATCGTCAGGGCGTTGGCCTGCCAAATCGGGGCGACCAATCTTCCGAACGAGACAGGCGTGACCGTCGTTCCAGCTTCGGGAACGATCCTGCTCCTTGGTCCGAGCGGCATGATCTCAGGCGAGGTGCTTGGTGAGGTTCTCCCACAAGGTGTGCCCGCCTTCCTCTTGCTAGGAGGTGGCCTGAGACCGCTATGGGTGAACGACGACCTCGTGCAGTCCCTAGGCGACTCCGGCGTCGATTGTCACGTGTGTAAATTGCCAGAGCTCGAGAGCTACTTGATGGACGCACCGACGATCGCTCGAGTGTCAGGTGCCGCTCCCGAAGCCGTTGCCCTCCGCATTGCAGAGGCCCATGCTGTACTCCACGATTCTGCACGAGCGTCCTTGCTGCCGAATGGATTTCGTCAGGACGCCACCGAGATTCTGGAGCGATGCTTCTCGATGCGGAGGTGTACTTCGATCACATCTGGGCCACGTCGGCCGAGCGTGGGCAGATTGTCCGCAGCGACCTGGGTTCTCAACGAGGTAATTGAATGGCTTGAGCGCGATGGTTATCGTCCCGTCACCTCCCGCTCAATAGCCCGAGCTATCAGAACTCCCGCGGTCCCTGCGAACTGGTGAGTCTTCTCCTCGACCTCGATGATCGTGCCGCACCAGCGCGCGCGTAACCATGAGCCGCCTACGGGCCGGACGTCCCTGCTTGGCCTGCTGGCATCCAGGCGAACGTAACGCCGGGTGCTTGCCCGGCCGATGCAGTCGGTGCCCACTTCGCCCTCCGGGCAGACGACCGTTGTCGACGAAGCAAAGCCCGGGCAGCAAGTCACGACTCGTCAGCTGATGGCGCACGCTCTGCCAGGTCGCCCTGGGTGAGTTCCGTCGGCGTGCGGTCGCCAAAGCCGCTCATGGTCGACCGTCGCAATGGCTCCCGGTGAATAGTCATCCCGGAGACCAATGACGACAAGTCGCCAGCTGGGGTCCCCAGAGAGACATCGTGCTCGTGGCGACTGAGGTGAACCGACCGAGCGGCCGCGCCGTGTGGTCGACTTCACCTCCAGATGCCACTCCTCCCCGTCGAGCGAGAAGGCGTATGTCGTATCCCGAAGCCGTCGTCGGAAGGGCCACGTGAACAGTCGAGCCGGGCCAGTGCGACTCAAGTAAGCGAACTAAGCGCGAGCTCGCCCGCGGCGCCGACCGCGGCCCGCTGCTCCAGGTCGATTCGACCGTGTACCTCACGGATCGTCGACAGGGCAACGTGGTCGCCGAGCCCGAGCTCAGCCGCCAGAGTCGCGACGTCCTGGGGCATCTCGCTGTCATCCGAGACGAGGATGTCTGCATCCGGCAACCATGGCGGAGCTGACGACTCGAGCGCACGCGAACAGAGAGCTGATGGACCTGATCCGTGGGCAGGGCCATGAAGGCCGCTGCGACAGCTCGCCCGCTCGTCCGACAAGAAGCCCAATGCGGCTAGCCAATCCAGAGCCTCCGCATACTGGGTCTGCGTGAGATCCGTATAGGAACTGTCGGCACGTACCAACGCCCACGCCTGCGCCACTGTGGACGACTTGAGCAGCCGAAGCCACCGGCAGCGAGGCGGCGACACCGATTCAGGCGGAAGTGCCGGCACGCAGGTAGCTCACGCAGTGCTCGGAGGTCGTCGGCGTCCATGCCCGCCGACGCCGACGGTTCCTCCTCCAGCTCGCCCAGCTCAAGAACGGCCGGGTCGTCCAGGATCTTGCCGAGGAAACCGAGCTTGGCCGCCAGCCGTCTGCTCGACCAACTCGTCGACCGTCTCCTCCGCCGCCAGGACGGTGATCCTCGTGATTGTCCTTCGGGAGCCCCAGGCGGTGGATGCGGTCGAGGCTCTGCAGGAAGCGGCCAGCGGAGAAGTCGCGGTCGACGTACACGGCGTCGTGGCAGACTTGATGCAGGCTGACGCCCTCGCCGAGGGTCGCCGGGTTCGACAGCAAGACCAAGCAGTCCGGGTCCTGGCGGAACCGCTGCATCTGCTCCGTCCGATCCTCGGTGCCGCCGTGGACCATCGCGGGTTGAACGCCGCAAGTAGGACGTGCAACGACGTCAAGTTGCGCACGAACGTCGACCAGACGAGCGTCTTGCGCCCGCCTCGGCGTTCTGGGCGACGATCGTGAGCACCTCCTGGTACTTCGGCGACAGCTCGTAGTGCGGCAGATCGCGCATCAGCTGCAGCGACGATGTCCCGGCGGGAGGCTGTAGTGGCGGCACACGGTACGGCAGCGGCTCGTGCGCTCGCGCCCGGTGGCCAGCAGCGCAGGCGTGGTCGCCGCCATGAGCAGGTACAGCAGCACGCGGCCGAGCGCCGCGACGTCCTCTTCCTCCCCTGACCGCCGGACAGCTGACCCGTAGCGCCTCGTAGAGTTCGCGGTGGAGCGGCGGGAGCGGGATCCGGCGGACCACAGATCAACCGGCGGGAGCTGCAGTTCGGGCTTGGTCGTCCGGACGAAGAGCGGGCGCAGGAGCCGGCTCGCGTCGTGCAGGTCCGCGGCCGCTCATGGCCACGGGCGACGCCCGACCGAGCCCGGCCAGACGAACGCCAACAGGTTCTCGAGATCCTTCGCCCCGTTCGGGGCCGGCGTTCCCGTCAGGATCAGCCGCCGCTTCGCGTATGGCGCGAGGGCGAGGCACGCCGAGCCCCACGCGCCGCCGGGCCCGCGCTTCATTCGGTGCGCCTCGTCGAGCACGAACAGAGCCGGGCGATCGGACAACCAATGAGGAGTGCTCAGTGCCGGGCGTCTGGCAGACGTTCATAGTTCGAACTTGATACGATGTCCCCCGCTGGGCGCCGAGGTCCGTCCATCACCACAACACGGGGTCGCGGATCACCGAAGCAAAGCTGGACCTCGGTCAACCAGCTCTCGAATGCTGCCTTCGGGCATACGACGAGCATCCGTTCGATCTCACCGAGTTCCCTTCGAGCCTGGAACACCGCCAAGGTCACCCTGTCTTGCCGGCACCCGGGACGCTGAAGTTCGCGCCGTGCGTCAGACCGAGGAGCTTGCCCACTCGCGGTACCTGGAAGTCCGTGAGCGGTCCGACCCATCCTCCCCCTAATGAGCGCAGGTCCAGCGGTGACGCCTTTCCTCCAAATCGTGGAGGCGCGACTCGAGATCGCTGGCGTCGAAGGCATTGCCCTCAACGAGCTCAAGGAGCTGAGGCTGCCACCGGACATCAGTGTCGCTGCGGGCCAACGTGCTAGCTCATGCAGGTTCACAAGGAGGTCATCTACCTCCATGTCGAAAGTGAGCCGATTGATCGTTGCGTGCCGATCCGTAATCGGCTCGGAGTCCTGCAGGTGTTGCGCGGAGCCCTCGTCGCACGAGATCTGCACCCGGCCGCCACGCGTTGAAAACTGGAGCTCAAGCATCTGCGGCAGGACTACTTGGCCTGCAGCGAGCCCGACTGCGCGAAGCCAGGCGAGGCCGTCACCGTCGCCGGCGCTCAGAACGGTCGACCAGCTGGGCGAGCTTCTGCAGGTTCACGCTGATCTCTGTTAGCACCTCGTCCAGATCATCCGGGTTGAAGTTTCCGGTCGACCGCGCCTCAGCAACAGCCGTCAGCGCCAACTCGAGGTCGTCCCTTGCGTCGCCAAGACGGTCAGCGGCCGCCAGCCGCCGTTTGAGGACGCGGCCCTGCTTCCCCGCCTGGTCGAGCGCCTTGTCGAGCGCCGACTCCAGTTCGTCGAGCCTCCTACGGCCGCCTTCGTCGCTTGCTCCGGGTTGTTTCGAGCCAGCGAGACGGCCCGCGCCCGCAGAGCCTCCGTAGCCAGTTCCCTGAGCGCCTCGACTTCAGCGCTTGGTCCTGGCGCAGTGATCGACGTACCTGGGATCACTACTCCCGGGTCCGGTGCCGCTCCTCGGTCGGCAGCACACCCTTCATGTACTTCCGGGTGAAGTCGGACTCGATTAACCGAAGATCGGTTTTTGACTTGTTGAAGACGATGGCGAACAGTCGTTGCTCTCGCATCGCCTCAGCCTCGTCGGGTGACTTCACCTTCAATGCGGTGTACGCGCGGTACAGCTCCTCGAGCTTGCCCTGGTGCTCCTCGAAGTCAATGAGCCGTAGCGAGAGATCGGTGCCGTCAGGCCCGTCCACACGACTGCGATCGATCGCCTCCCTGACGAAGTCCAGGATCCAGCGAGCGCGCTCATATGTCGTCGGCTTTATGCGAAAGTCCTTCTGGATCTCCGCCGGCGGACGGCCGGACAGTGCCCGTTCCTCGACCGCCAGGAGAAAGTTCATGAACGAGTAGTCGCGCTTGTGGTCCTTCCGAAGCTGGAGCGACAGTTCGATCGACAGGAGGTCGTCGTGCCCCGCGTCAGGCGGAAGCACACCAACCCTGATGTGCTGCTGGCCGAGTTCCTTAAGCGCGGCTCGCCTGGTGTTCCCGTTGATGAGTACGCCGGACCGCGTGATGATCCCTGGCTCGCTCTGGCCGTGCTGTTGCAAGTCCTCCTTCAACGCCTCGAAGCTCGGGTCCACCTTCGACGGGTCCGCCGGATCCCCCATGAGGAGGTGATGGAGGTATGCCTGCGCCGCTGACCCGAACGGGTCCGAGTCCAGGTTGCGGTCCTTGGTCGCGTCCAGCGAGCGCTGCGCTCGGATTCTATGGGTGCCTGGGTTGTAGCTCAGCAGATCGATCGGCATGGAGATCACCGGGATGTGCTTCAGCTGCCCCCGCCATTCGACCGTCGCGGTCTCCTCCGTGCCCGGTGACCCGCTGCTTGCGGCCAGCCGCTCCTCGACCACCTTCTTGACGTCCGCGGCGTTCTTGGGTTCCACGGGATTCAGTATGCCTTTTACGCCTTTCCGTGCGAGGCGAGGACACCACCCTGCCGGGACTCAGGTGCACCACGCCGCACCAGAGATGCAAGTTTAGCCAACGAGCGCGTGCGGATGCCCCGCTAGACTCGCACCATAGATCGCGGACATCGCGAACGGCTCGATCTTCGATGATGGAACACGTCGGCGGAAGCGTGATGAACTGTTGACAATGAATGTTCCCGACTGGCGGATCTATGACGCGGGGGCCCGAATTCGTGTCGCCCTATGGCTGCACTCCGAGGTTGGCAGCGGAGGCACGTTCACGAAGGCGGACCTTCGCGACGCATTTCCTGGGGTGGAACAGATCGACCGGAGGATGCGAGATCTTCGCCCTGAGGGGTGGATCATCACGACCTACCAAGAGGACCGATCGCTTTCGGCTCGACGAGCTGCGCTTAGTCGAAGAGGGCGGGGCCGTCTGGGAGCCTGGCTACCAGTCGCGGCAGCCCGCGCCATCACCGCCAAGGAGCGGCAAGCGACGATGCTCGCCGACGGCTTCGTGTGTGTGCTCTGTGGGATCGCCGGGGGCGAGGCCTACCCGGATGACTCGCTCCGGACCGCCAAGTTGGCAGTCGTGCGCCGACTCGACGGTGAAGGTCACGATCGCAGGCTGCTCCACATTCTGCGACCGGTGCCGTGCCGGAGTCACAGAAGAGGAACCCGGCATAGCCTCGTCAGCGAGATCGACACCCTGTCTCCCGAACAACGAGGCCGCTTAGCCGAGTGGGTCCGGCGGGGCTCACGACCTCGCACAAAGGAGGAAGAGCTGTGGGGACGTTATCGGCGACTTCCACCGACCGACAGGGCTGCGGTTGAGCAGCTCCTTCAGAAATAGCCGACGCGAACCGATCAGAGCCACTGACGGATAATACTTAGCGATCCCGGCCGCAGATCAGCCGGGTGGTGGCCGTCCTCTACTGGGGAATCGCCGGGGGCCGGTACCCTGTTACCCCCTGCACGCGTCACGCCCATCTCTTTCCTCCTGTCCGTCAGCCGCTCGTCGTGGCGCTCGCGCGCCGACAGCGCGACGGTCCATAAGTACGCGACGGGGGGCGTTGACACGGGAGGGGAAGAGCCGTGGAACGCAGGACGGCAGGACGTGTAGCGATCGTTGCGGGATTGATCGGGTCGTTGTTGGCGGTTGCGCCGACGCCGTCGGTGGCGGCGCCGGGTGACTCGGTCGAGACGACCGCACGACATCCGCAGCACCGGCGGCTCGACATCGAGGTGTTGTCGAGCGCTCGGGATCAGGTCACCGGTGGCGATGCGCTCGTGCAGGTCACCGTGCCACGCAACGCCGATCCGGACGACGTGCGCGTCGCACGCAACGGCGAGGACGTCACCGACGTGTTCGAGCCGGGCGAGGAGGACGGCACGCTCGTCGGGCTCGTGACCGGGCTCGAGCTCGGACGCAACCAGCTCTCCGCCAGCGTCCGCAAGCACGGCAACCGCAACGGTGGCGGCACCGAGCGAGTCATCCTCACCGTCACCAACTACCCGATCGACGGGCCGATCTTCTCCGGCGAGCATCAGCAGCCGTTCGTGTGCACCACCGCCCGAGGCAACTTCGACGGGCGGAAGATCCTCGGCCAGCCGACTCGTCGACAACCAGGACGAGTTCGGCATCCCGGTCGCCGCCGAGGGTCCCGACGGCAGCTATCCGCAGGACGGGCGCGGCTACCCGACCGACGAGGCGACCATCGTCGGGTGGAGCAAGGACTGCTTCTCCCCCACCCGCTACGGCTACGTCTACCGCAACACCGCCGGCCAGTTCCACTGGCTCGACGATCCCGCCAACCCGCCCGCCGACGTCGCCACCACGACGACGCTCGACGGCGAGACCGTGCCGTTCGTCGTCCGCTGGGAGCGGGGCGTGATCAACCGCTTCATCTACTCCATCGCCACGCTCGCCCCGACCGACGAGGCCACCCCGCTCGAACCCGACAACAGGCTGTGGAACCGGCGACTCGTGTTCAGCTTCGACGGTGGCGTCGCCATCGGCCATACCCAGGGAACCACCAGCACCGGCAGCATGCTGTCCGCCGACCTGCTCGGCAAGGGCTACGGCGTCCTCTGGTCGAGCGGCACCCGCACCAGCACCCACTACGACCTCCAGGTCGGCGGCGAGACCGCCCTCATGATCAAGGAGCGCTTCATCGAGCGCCACGGCGTGCCCGACTACACCGTCGCCGTCGGCGGCTCCGGCGGGGCGATCCAGCAGTACGTCTACGGCCAGAACCATCCCGGCCTGATCGATGCCGCCATCCCCCAGTACTCCTACTCCGACATGGTCACGCAGACCATCCACGTCGGCGAGTGCGAGCTGCTCGAGCACTTCTTCGACGTCGTCGACAAGGACAACCCGAAGTGGAAGGACCCTGAGGTCCGCCAGCAGATCATCGGGCTCAACGGCACCAACTTCCCGAAGAACCTGTCCCAGGGTGAGATCGAGCAGTGGAACGGGCTCTACGCCCTGTTCGCCGCCTTCGGCTACCAGGTGATGGACCGCGACCCGGCCTCGCCCGCACCCGCCCTGATGGAGTGCAAGCCGGGCTGGCTCGGCCTCACTCCGCTCGTCCTCAACCCGACGTTCACCGACGTCGACGACATCGACAAGCTCGCCCAAGGCACCGAGGGCGTTGAGTGGACCCACTTCGACGACATGCGCCAGGTCTACGGCACCGGCCCGGACGGGTTCGCCCGCCGGCCATGGGACAACGTCGGCGTCCAGTACGGGCTCGTCGCGCTGCGCAACGGCACGATCACGCCCGCCGAGTTCCTCGACCTCAACGCCAACGTTGGCGGCTGGAAGCAGTCGAGCGAGATGGTCACCGAGGGCTTCCCGTACGTTGGCGACCTCACCCCGCAGAACTTCGACCCGTGGAGCTCGCGCAACGCCTACCAGAGCCCCGACGGCGGCGACACGCCGGCCAAGCGGACCGAAGGCAACCGGGCGGCGATGAAGGCCGTCTATCGCACGGGCATGCAGTTCCAGGGCGACATCGACATTCCGATCATCGACTGGCGTCACTACCTCGAGGACGAGCTCGACATGCACCACTCGCACCAGAGCTTCGCCACCCGCCAGCGGATGCTGAACGCCGACGGCAACGCGGACAATCAGGTGATCTGGTTCACCGACGCCCGACCCGCCGTCCAGTTCGACCAGACGCCGATGGCGTTCGAGGTGATCGACGAGTGGATGGCCAACATCGAGGCCCATCCCGAACGCGGCGTCGCCGGCAACAAGCCGGCCCGGTGCCGTCGACTCGTGCTTCAACACCGACGGCAGCCTCCTCGCCTCCGGCGAGCACGTCTGGGACGGCGTCATCGACGACCGGCCCGACGGCGCCTGCACCCAGCACTTCCCGATCTACTCGACGTCACGCCGCCAGGCCGGCGGACCGTTCGAGGGCGGCATCTGGAAGTGCCAGACGCAGCCGATCCAGAAGGCGATCGCCCGCGGCGTCTACGGCAACTGGCACCCGACCTTCGCCCAGCGTCAGCGGCTGAACGAGATCTTCCCCGACGGCGTCTGCGACTTCACCAAAGGCGACGCCGGCGAACCCCGTCGCCGCCACCGGTGACGGTGAGCGTCACACGGCTCGACGACATCGACATCACCACCGCGCCAACCCGACGCGGGTACGGCCGTCGTCAGCCGTCCGCAGAATCCTGATGCGAATCGATCAGGTCGGCGCCCGGATTCGGTACATCGCCACCCAGCTGTCCTACGCCGGTCGAACACGCTCCACACTACCGCGCCGTGTGGAACAGGCAAGCCTGGACCGAAGCCTGCACGCCAAGCTTGGTGTCGGCGGGTTCGCCGACGAGAGCACCTTCCTCGAGACGGCTCAACGCACACTGCGGCAGCTGCAGCGCACCGTGGGCATCAGATCGACAGATCGCGTGCTGGAGATCGGCGCCGGCGTTGGCAGGGTCGGCCGCGTCGTTGCGCCGCTGTGCGAGGAGTGCAGTCGGGTCGGACGTCTCCAAGAGGATGCTCCGTTACCTCCTGGCGCCGGCTCGCCGGTCTCAGCCCAACGTTCGCACCGTCGCCCTCAGCGGGTACGACCGGCAACTGATCTCGGACCAGTCCCTCGACGTCGTCTATTCCACCGTCGTGTACATGCACCTCGACGAGTGGGAGCGGTATCGCCTACGTCCTCGAAGCACATCGTGTTCTGAAACAGGGCAGTCGCCTCTACGTCGACAACTTCAATCTGCTGTCCGACGAGGGCTGGGAGCTGTTCGAGCAACACCGTGAGATCCCCGCCCGCAGCCGGCTGCCGCACGCCAGCCGATCATCCACGCCTCAAGAGCTCGAACGCGTACTTCCAGCGCCGCCGGCTTCGAACACGTCACACAGCTGGAGGAGGATGCCTGGATCATCACCTCGGGTACCAAGTCCGGCGTCGACATCGATCGTGGGCCTGCACCCGCCGACGACACCTGACTATCGGCATTCGTTCGGCAGGCGTCCCGGTAGTGCGCCGCTGGCAGTGCTTCGACATCTACCGTCGCTCGAAGCCGTCGGACGTCCCGGTCACGGGCGGCCGAGCGCGGAAAGTACGCTGGGGACATGGCGGGCGAGCCACCACAGGCCGGGGGAGGCCCTCCTCTACCTCCTCCTCCTTCTCCGCGCCCCGATCCCTTCTCTGCTCCTCCGTCCTCACCCGCCGCAGGAGCCGGCGCCGCCACCCAGCGGTCCGCCGCCCACTGGCCCCGGTGGCCCGCCGTCCCAGGCCCCTGAGCCACAGTCCCTGGTGGCGAAGGCGAGGGGCGGTTGTGGCGTGGGTCGTCCTCGCACTCGTCATTGCCGGGACGGTCGTGGCGATCGCAGCCTCCGGTGGCGGCGACGACGATGAAGCAGCCGACGACGAACCAGCGGCGACGACCACGCCCGACGTCGACGAGACCACAACGCCTGAGACGACCGTCGCGACGACACCTCCGGCCACCGCGCCTCCCACGACCGCCAGACCCGAGTACGCCGACCACCGAGTTCGTGCTGCCGACTCCCACCTCCCCGCCGGCTACACCGACCACGTCAGAACCGGCATTGACGACACCCGACACGACAGCGGAATCCGATCGGCCGCTCGGCGATCCTTCCTCACCGCTCCCGGTCGGCGATCCGCAACTCTCGTCGTTCGTCTACGTCGAACCGTTCGGCGATGCGAGTTGGGAGGGGTACATCGCCGGGCTCGTCGAGACGGGACGTGGCGAGTTCAGCAGCGAGGGTCCCGGTCGCTGCGTCGTCCTACTCGGCACGTTGATGCCGACCGGCGTCGGGGACGCAGGTGTGTCGAACGGGTTCAGCACGCCCACGGTCAGCGTGATTGCCGGTGGACGGGTGGTCGACAGCACCGCCAGCGAGTGCGATACCGGCGCTGTCGAGCTCAACGGCTACGGATGGATCCTCGACACGGAGGTCACCACGGGCACCACGTACCCGTTCTTCGCCGAGTTCGTGATCCCCCGCCAGCGGCAGCTGGACGCGATCGTGATCGGGTCGCCGAGCGGTGAGGAGGCGATCTACTTCGAGCCGACAGTCGTCGAGGAGATCCCACCGCCCGACCCCGGCCCGGGAGCTCCGTCGGGCCAGGACCTCCGCCCGACCGGCGATCCGAATGCGTCGACCGTGACCTACAAGGAGACGTTCGGCGATGCGGTCTGGGACGCCTACGTCTCGGGCATGGTGACGACGGAGCGTGGCGAGTTCACCACCGAGGGACCGGGGCGCTGTGTCGTCGTGCTCGGCACGGTGACCCCGCGGGAGGCCGCAGGTGCCGTGGCCGACGCGTTCACCGCACCTCCGATCGCGCTCATCGCCAACGGTCGACTGATCGACAGCACGACAGGCGAGTGCGACACGGACGCCATCGAACTGAACGGCTACGGCTGGATCCTCGACGCCGAGGTCACGCTCGGGACCCCCTATCCGTTCTTCGCCGAGTTCGTGCTGCCGGAGGGCGAGTCGGTCGGACCGGAGACGATCGTCGTCGGTTCCGCGACCCAGGATGACGCCTTCTACTTCGAGCCCACGGTGCTCGAATCGATCCCGCCACCCTGACCGTCTCCGCTGGGCTCGCATCGACCGGCCGGTGGCGCTCATCGGGCGCGCCGGGTCTGTCACACCCCACCCGTACCGTCCGTGCGTACCGACTTCCCCGCTGCCACCAGCACGAGGGAGGCCCGATGGGCACGCACACCTACTACATCTGCGACGTCGATGAGCCGGACTGGGGTCCGATCCAGCGACTCGCCGATCGGCTGCGGACCGAGGACGGCGAGTCGGTGATCGAGCCGGCGCACTTCATGTACATGGTCCGCATCCACGCCAAGGGCCAGCCCGACATCCACCTCTACAAGCACATCGACACACGGCGCTACATCAACCTCGACGACGACGGCAACGCCTACATCTATGTGCCGGGCCGGCGAGACGTCGAGCGCGTCGAATCGGGCTTCATGGGTCGCTATCGGCTCTTGCCCGACATCGACACGGCCATCGCCAACCTCGACCTGCACATACTCGACGAGCGTTACTCGTGAGTGACCGCCGCAGTCGACGCCCTGCAACACCGTCGCCCAGAGAGATAGACATCCGCGCTCTGCCCGACGAGATGAGAACTGTGATTCGCGCTGTCGACGCTGGCGAGCGCATCACGCTGACTGTCGATGGACGACCCGTTGCCGACATCGTCCCGCACGGCTACCGAACTCCCTGGCTGTCGGGTGAATGGCTGGACGCAGCGTTGAGCGCCGGCGCGGCAGACCCCGGCCTCGCTGGAGAACTCGATGAGTTCTCCAGCCAGAGGTTGGACGAGATGTGAGCCGGCATCCATCGACCTCGCCAGCAAGTCGGTATGCATGGCAAGCGGGTGCCGCCGATGAAATCACAGCGCATCGGCCGTCGAGGGCTTCCAACGGGAAGCGCCAATTTGGCGCCATTGGCGCTATTTTGGCGCTACGATGACTCGGATGCCGAGCATTCAGATCAAGGACGTGCCGTCGGACGTTCACGCCGAGCTCCGGCGTCGGGCTGGACGGGCGGGCAAGTCGCTACAGGAGTACCTGCTCGCCATGCTGTCCGAGGAAGCGAGCCATCCGCCGCTCGACGACCTGCTCGAGCGAGCCGGCGGTCGCGCCGGCGGCACGGCACCGTTCCGTGCCGCCGTCGAGATCCTTCGCGGATCGGGATCGATGATCGTCGTCGACGCCTCGGTCGTTGCTCCGGCCCTCGCCGACGACGGAGATGACGGCGACCGGGCACGGGCGCGGCTGCGCAGGTGAGTCACTCGCAGTACCGGGCGCTCGCTCGACGTCGAGGTGCTCTCCGTCCTTCGCAAGATCTGCCTCCGCGGTGGCCTGCCGGACCGGCGCGCTGCCCTGGCTGTCGCCGATCTCGCGCGTGTTGCCGGCTCGCCGAGTTCCGCATCGCTTGCTCACCCAGCGAGCGTGGGACCTCCGCGCCACCGTGACGCCCTACGACGGTGTCTACATCGCGCTCGCAGAAGTACTCGACACAACACTCGTCACGGCCGACGCCCGTCTCGCCCGTGCCGCCGGGCCACTCTGCGAGATTGAGCTCATCGCCTGAGCGCACTCGACGTGCGACGTCGAGCGAGCCGCCTACGGGGACGGCTCGAGGACGCCGCCTCGCCTCGAGCCGACTGGGCTCGAATCAATCGCGCCACCCGAGTGGCGCCCAGGTCGCCCAACTCGGGCCCGACGGAGCCCCACCACGAGATGGCCGTCGTCAGCGGCGGGTGCCGGCCGCCTTGCCGGCGAGCGCCGCTTGCAACATGGCGTGAGCCGACAACGCATCAGATCGGCTGCCTCATCGCGGGGCTAGCCCGGCGATGTCGGTGAGCCATGCCAGCGCCTCGATACCTGTCGCACTGCGGATGGCGACGGCCAGCCGGTGGATCTCGGCGGCGGACATGGCGTGGGTGAATCGGATCAAGTGCTTCCTCGATCCACTTGATGGCGCGGCCTTGACGGAGCGGGAGCTGCGAGCGCTCGACTGGATCGGCCTCGAGGGAGAGGCGGAGCATCGTGCGCTGCTGTGCCTCGGTTCCGATGACCATCCGCGTGAACGCGTCCATGACGAGGTCGAGCCGGGCCGCGACGTCGTCGGGTGCGTCGTCGGGCAATAGGGAGGTAGCGACAGTCTCGGGGTGGGCGGCAGCGAGCAGGGCGCGCTGGTTGGGGAAGTACCGGTAGGCGGTGGTGCGCGAGATCGTCGCCGCCTCGGCCGCGGCTTCCACCGTCGGCGACTCGCCGCTGGCCACCATGGTCTCGGGCGGCGGCGACGAGCGCGTCCCGGGTACGTCGCTTCTGGGCGGTGCGCCCGTTCAGCTCGTATGGGATTGACATCACCATGATGGTACCTTAGTCTGCAGATGGGACTTGAGTCCCACGAAGGAGAGGCGGGGAACACGCCATGAGCACTCCAGTACCGATCATCCGGGCGCCGGGCGAAGGCGACAAGCAGTCATTCCTCGGCGGTGGGCTCCACACCTGGAAGCTCATGGAGGAGGACACGGATGGCGCCTTCTTCCTGTTCGAGGACGAGCTGTCGCAGGGCAAGACCACGCCGCTGCATCGACATCCCGAGGCCGCCGAAACGGTCTACGTGCTCGAGGGCTGAGATCCTCGTCAACGTCGACGGCAAGGAGACCAGCATCGGTGCCGGCGGCACGTCGTTCGTGCCGACAAGGTGTTCCCCACGCCTTCCTCGTCATTTCGGAAACTGCTCGCGTGCTCACGATGCAGACGCCGGGCATCGGTCAATCGTTCTACCGCGGTGCCAGCGAGCCAGCCACCGACGACACGACGGACCGGCTCGACATCCACGCCTCCAGGCGTCCGCTGCGGACACCCCGTGGCGTAGAGCTCCTCGGTCCGCCGCCGTTCGCCGCCGCTGTCCGCTGACGACACCCGCGAGACACGCTTGGCCCGCAGGTCACGGCCTGCTCAGAGTCCAGCCGGCGTGTGGCGCGGACGATCGTCGGGCACGCTCGTGGCTCAGCGGCGGACGCCATGCTCGAGGCAGGCGATGACGCGCGGCGCGCGGCGCGCTGCTCCCGTGCCACGAACTGTTCGGCTCCAGCCGGCGTGTAAGCGCTGATGCTCATCGGGCATCTTGTCCCCGCCGTCGACCAGCTCTCGGCCTGCCGCCGCCGACCCTGGCGCACGCCTCGCTCGAGGAAGCGACAACGACTGCGGCGTGCTTCTTCCCTGCCACGGACAGTTCGGCCCCTGCCGGCGTCTGAGCGCTGACGCTCGTCGGCGTCTCGTCCTCGCCGACCAGCACACCCGACACGGCCGCCGAGGTGGACGTCTCGCTCGAAGAAGACGATGACGAGCGGTGGCGTACTGCGCGAGTGCCACGAACGGATCGACTCCCGCCGGCGTCTGAGCATCGAACGCGTCTCGGGCATCACGCTGACAACGGCGACCCAGTACAACTGCCACGGCCGCCGAGATGGCCGCCTCGCTCAAGGAGGCGGTGACGAGTGCGGTCGTCCTGCTCCCCTGCCACGAACCTCTGGACTCCCGCCGGCATCTGCGCGTCAAGCCCTCATCGGGCATCCCGCTGACGGCGACGACCAGCACGCCTGACACGGTGCGCCGAGGCGAACGCCTCGCTCGAGAAGCGACGATGCGTGCGGTCGTCCTGCTCCCCTGCCACGAACCTTTGGACTCCCGCCGGCATCTCCGCGTCAAGCCCTCATCGGGCATCCCGCTGACGGCGACGACCCCAGCACGCCTGACACGGCCGCCGAGGCGAACGCCTCGCTCGAGGAGGCGGTGACGAGTGCGGTCGTCCTGCTCCCCTGCCACGAACCTTTGGACTCCCGCCGGCGTCTGGCCACGTCAAGCGCTCATCGGGCGTCTCGCGGACGGCGACGAGCAGCACCTGCCGCGGTGCGCCGAGGCCAGAGGCGTCGCTCGAGGAGACGGTGACGAGTGCAGCGTGCTGCTCCTCTGCCACGAACTGTTCGGCTCCCGCCGGCGCCTGAGCGCTGACCCGTCGGGCATCTCATCCCCTCGTGGCGACGGACACCGGACACGGCCGCCCAATAGCGACGTCGTGCGAGACCGGCGGAGACCTCGATCCTCGGAGTATCCCTGCTCCCGCGCAACGAGCGATCGCAGTCCCGGGTTCGCCGTCACACCCCTTCTCTAGAGTCCGATACACCGACTTCCCCACCGCCACACGAGTGGGAGCCAACCCGTGCACGCTCACGATTTGTGCGAAGTCGACAACGCTCGACAAGACCGAGGCCATCATTGGCGCACCCTCCGCGCCACGCCGAGATTGGCGATCCGCCGATCGGCACCTGCTCGTGTCTCGCTCGCTGGCGTACTGCAGGCGACTGCCGACCGGCGCGAGCCGGGTGAGCGAGTCAGCCCTCGTCGGCCCGCACGCCGTTGCACGCCCGCAAAATTTTTCGGTTCGAAGTTGCAACTGATACGAACTGATGTATGATATATCTATGGTTACCGTTCTCAGCCCACTAGACCGAGTCGAGGAGCTCGGTCGGCAGCTGACCGCCGAACTCCTGCGAGTCGATACCGCTCAGTTGGATCTCGACGGGCTGCAGCGAGCGCGCAGCGCGTCGCTCCGCTTGCGAGGCGCCGTCGACGTCTTCGACATCGATCTCGCTCGCCGCGCCGCGGAGATGCGGCCGGCCGGTGGTGACCGTGGTGTCGACGAGGCGATGAACCCGGGCGGGCGAGCACCTGCAGGCAAGGAGAAGTCCGACACAACCCGCGGCGAGGTTGCTGGCGCCATCCCCGGAGTCGACGACGCGATGCGGAGCGGCGCTCTCGGTGCCGAATACCTCGATGCCATCGCCCGTGCCCGGCACAAGCTCACCGACGTCGAACGCGCCGAGTTCGACCGGCTCGGCGACGACCTTGCGTCTGCCGCCGAACAGATGACGTTGCACCGCTTCAAGCTCCACGTGCAATCCCTCGCCGAGCAGGTCCAAGTCGATCAAGGTGCCAAGCTCGCCGCCCGCCAGAAGCGCGACCGCACCGCCAAGCGATGGGAAGACCCCTTCACCGGGATGCGCAAGCTGTCCCTCAGTGTCGACCCCGAGACCGGTGCACGCGTCGATGCGGCCGTGCACGCCCAAGTCGAACGCATGCTGCGCGAACGCCGCGACGACCCCACCGACACCCGCACGATGGAACAGCTCACCGCCGACGCCATCGTCGAGCTGATCCTCAACGGCAACCAACACCTTCGCCCAGGCAGCACTGAGCTCGTCGTGTTGATCGACTACCTCACCCTCTCCGCGGTCTGCACGACCATTCAGTGCACGAAGCAGGCGACGGCACCCATCTTTCGCCCGAGACGATCCGGCGCATCGCCTGCGACACGCACGTCATCCCGATCGTGCTCGGCGGCCCATCCGAACTGCTCGATGCCGGCCGCAGAGAACGCACCGCCAACCGAGCACAGCGTCGAGCATTGCGGGCTATCTACCGCACCTGCGCCATCGACGGCTGCACCACACCGTTCCATCGCTGCGACGTGCACCACATCATTCCCTGGTGGCGACACGGAAACACCGACTTCGCGAATCTCCTGCCGCTCTGCACGCGCCACCACCACATGGTCCACGAGTCCGGTTGGCAACTCAGCCTCAACGCCACCAACCGACAGCTCACCATCCGCCACCCCAACGGACGCGTCGCCATCCAGCCTCCCCCCGACGGGCTCGCACCTCCTCGGCTCGCCGCTTCACTCGCCGATGACTCGGCGGGCGACCACGGCGACCGCGGCAACTACGAACCGGCACCAAGGGCTCTCCAATGGGTCGACGCCGATGCGATCGGCGACACGCACGCCACGGTGAGTGCCGACCATCCACCCGGTGGCTCGTCCGACCCGCCAGACGAATCCGAACCACGAATCGCCCTGCCCTTCGACCCGCACCCAATCCCCGACCACCGGGCACGACCACCCAGCACCGCGGCATGACACCCACCCACGCCCCCACGCACCACATCGCATATCGCTGATCGGTCCGGGCACGCGCCCCACACCCGCGCGTGCCACGGGCCGCGCCGGCGCGCCCGCTTGCACCGGCAGTTCGTGGCTGACAGCCCCGAGAGGGACATCGCCGCACATGGCGATCGTCCCCCATCCGGGCTGGCACGCCTCGCTTGGCACACCACACCCGACGCCTCCACCGCTCGTGGGTACGAGGCGACGATCACATCCGCCCGACGTGACAGGACGAGGGATGCCCTCTGGCGCAGCCCACGGTCGTACACCAGAGGTGTGCACCGAGGTACCCGCCTGGACATGTCGGACTATCTCTGGCGCGGAGAGTTCAACCTCATGAGCGATGTCGTCAACCAGGCCGCCACCGGCCTGCGCTACGCCGTGGATCATCGTCCTCGGCGTCCACGCCACTGGTTGCCACCGCGCGTGCCACGGGTCGACGCCGATGCGACCAGCGACTGGCACCAATGGTCCGTGACTGGTGGCCTCGCCGGGATGGTCGCTCGAACCGCGCTACAGCGAGAGTCGCGCAATGCTCGGCTGGTACGGTTTGCGCAGTTCCGACGGTCCGGGCGTCGGTGCGAGGGGAGCGGGGTGATGGGAGCCGAGCGGGCACACTCTCGCGACGAACCGGCCGATCACTCGGTCAGTCGCCCCGATCGCACCGAGGCGAGCACGCCGGCACGCCACCGCACGAATCTGGTCGTCGGTGCGGTCGACGATCCGGCCGAACGAGAAGCCGAGGCGATCGCAACGCGCATCGACGCACTGCTCCAACAGCCGCCGTCCGACGCAGCGTCCGGCGCTGCGCTGCCCGTATCGGTCGGCTCGGTGCGCCTCCTTCCGATCCGCCGCGCCATCGGCGATCGGCGAAGCGCGACCGTCGCAGCCCATCGGTCCGGAGGGCGGCGCTGTCGACGGCGAGCTCGCCGGCCGCATCCACGCCGCCAGCGGCGGTGGCCGGCCACTCGATCGACCGATCATGCAGAGAATGGAAACCGCGTTCGGCACGAGCTTCGCCGATGTCCGGATCCACGCCAACAGCGCCGCGGCGCCCGCACTGGGCGCACGCGCCTTCACGCTCGGTACCGACGTGCACTTCGCGCCCGGCGAGTATCGCCCGAACGCAAAAGCGGGAATGCACGTCCTCGGACACGAACTGGCACATGTCGTCCAACAGCACGGCACGAACCATGCGTCCGCAACTCGCCTGACGCGCCGCTCCGGAGCAGGCAGGGGCATCGTCCGCCGGCTGGTCGCTCCCGCGTACGTCGACGAGACCGCAGGCATGCACAAGTACGACGTCGTGGCGGGCAACAGCCACCTCGTCAAGAAGGGTGGCATGACACGCAGCGGGATCCTGGGCGACATTCCGGCCGGCACAAGGGTCATGTTCGACCTCGATCGGCAGAGCCCGAACTACCTGCTGGTCACGTACAACGGGCAGTCCGGCTACGTGAACCGCACCCATCTCACCGTGGCGGAGCGAATCGCCGGCTCCGACTTCTATGCGCTCGAGGACAAGGCGAACAAATGGGTGCACTTCTACGACGTGTCGACCGGGACGTACTTCGACGACGCGATGCCGACGGGCTTCAAAGACGAGGTGATCGCCAACTTGACGGTGATGCTCAACGCCCTCGCTGCCGCAGAGAAGGCGACAAAGCTTTCCGTCGACAAGAGGCGCAACGTCGTCAAGCACGTGCTTCACCAATACGCACTTGGCTCCCCCGTCGATCCTGGCCTGTGGCCCCTCGCCGCAGCGAACCTCGCCGTCGTCAAACAGCGAGTCGCGAACGACCTCGCCGATCTCGAGCGGGCCGGGTTGATCACCATGACATGCGTATTGGAGTCTGTCGAGTTCACAGGTGCTGACTTCCACAAGCACGGGCAGGCACCGCTCTTCCTCACGTTCTACGACGTGCTCTCCAAGCAGCCCGTGCGCATCGTGTACAAGCCGGGCGACCTATCGGTCGACCGTGCGGTCTTCGGCAAGAGCGGAGCCGGGGGCGCCAAGGGCGTCGCCGAGACGATGGACCCAACAGGCAACTACGCCTCGGTGTACACGATCCTGCCTCGCGAGGACGCCGTGCATCAGAAGTACGGATTCATGCAGTTCGTCGAAACCGGCCTGCCGCAGACCGCGCAGGATCTCGAAGGGGTGTACCGAAGCCTGGCCGTGAACATGGCGGTGTCGTACCTGGTCGGTCTCGAGGATGTCCATCATGAGAACGTCCTCTTGCTCACGAATCGTGTCCAGGTGATCGACATGGAGGCAACGACCGGGGCGTTCAACATGGACCCGAACGACCTCACCACGGGCGGCTTCGGCGCGATGCTGTGGTGGAAGGCGATCAACGACGGCATCAAGCCGAAGCTCAAGAAAGCCGTCGACGCCGGCACCGCTGACGGCCGCACCGACGACCGCCACAGTGCGGGCAGCGATGACGACGGAGTTCCGCAAGGCTCTCGGACGCGCTGCGAATCGAGGCAAGGCCGTCGGTGCGCAAGCGGACGCCCTCGCCCAACAACGCGCCCGACTCGTCCCGATCAAGACCGAGGACTTCTACCATCTGATCGACCCGGCGAAGAATGCCGGCAGCCTGCCTGCGTGGCGCACGAAGGTCGACACCGACGACGAGATGGTCAACGGCGCACGGGGAGAGACCGGGCACACCGTTGCCTTCGTCAAGCGAGTACTGCGATCGCAGGCAACCTACGAGTCGCTCCTTCGCGGCGAGGTGCCCTACTTCAGCCGTGACCTCGGAAGCACCGACGTCTTCGACGAGCGAGGCATCCCCATCGACAGCACGGGCTGTGCGAAGGTCTCCGGTCCCATCGATACCGCGATGAAGGGTCGCCGCGAGGACCTGCGCGATGAGGGCTTCAAGGCGCCAGGCCAGGACGTGTCGAATACGAACATCATGAAGATGTTCAACGTCCAGATCCTCGACGCCCTCATCGCCCCGCTGAACGACGAGCTTCTCGGCCTGCTCGCCTGACGCACGCCCCGTGACTTGACGAAGGGTGTCCTGAGGTCTTGACTCGGAACGGTACGCCGAAGAGCGACATCAGGAGGGGAGATGACGCGGCTCTCGGGCGGGCATCGGCGTGAAACGGCCTCGGGCTGACCGTGGCTTCCGACGAGACGGTTCACCCCGCGTTCGATCGGTGGTTCGCCTCGCAACGGCGCGCTGCGGAGCGGCCCGCGCGCCGAGCCCGGGGAACCCGCGCCGCAGCAACCGCAGCGACCGCCCCGTCCGCCGCAGCCGAGCCTCCACGCTCCCGGCTTCCCGGCACGCCGGACGGGAAGCTGTCGATCGGCACCGGTGAGCTCGGCGAGCGGATCCACATCGACCCCGACAGCGCCGCTCGGCTCATCGTCGTCGCCGCCAAGATGGCCGCCGGCTTCTTCCAGCCGACGCGCCGCTCGACGGTGGTGTGGGTCGAGGGCGACAGCGAGCTCGCCGTCGAGATCGGCGCCGTGCAGATCGCCATCGGGCACGGCCGGATCGACATCGTCCTCCCCGTCAGCTGCGACCAGACCGGGCAGGCCAACGTGATCGTCACGTTCGCCGTCGGCGAGGAGGGACAACCGGCGGGGATGTACGCATCGACGCTGCGCCGGCCGGTCGGTCCCACCCTGATCATCGACACGTGGGGCGAGGCGCTCGTCGCCTTCGCCTGGCGCACCCTGCTCACCCTCATCAGCCAGCTCGCCGGTGCGGCTGGCAAGGACGGCCGGGGCAACGTGCTGGTCCCCGCCGACTTCATCGCCAACGCCGACGGGCTGCTGATCCAGACCATGGGGCGTCCGCTTCTCCGGCTCCTCCGGACTGACGGGAAACCCGATGGCCGCGCCGAGCATCGAGGGCAGGCGATGCTGACCGGCGGCGACCTCGGTGTGCTGCAGAGCCTCGGCACAGCAATCGAGATCGTCAACTCATCGGGCAACCCCGAAGCAACACGGTTCAGCGCACCCCAGCGACGGAGCAGGCAATGCTGACGGGCGGCGACCTCGGCGTGCTGGAGAGCCTCGGCAGCCTCCACCCGTCGGGCAAACCCGAGCCAACAAGGTTCGGCGCGCCCGAGCCACGGAGCCAGCGATGCTGACCGGTGGCGACCTGGGCGTGCTGGAGAGCCTCGGCACGGCGATCGGCTTCCTCAACTCGTCGGGCAACCCCGAACCGACCTGGTTCGGCGCGCCCGAGGACTCGCTGAAGACGATCCTCTCCGACGACTCCCAGCGGGAGGCGCTGATCGCCTTCGTCGACGAGGCGCTCGGCGGCGCCGACCGCACCACCGAGGACGGCGTGGTGTGGCTGCCCGTCGTCACCATCGAAGACCCGCACATCGAGGTCTACGTCACCGTCGACGAGCGACCCAGCGACCACGTCGCCATCGGCGCCGGCATCGCCTTCACCACCACCGATCCCGCGTCACGCACCACGGCGTCGATCCCGCTCTTCCGCGCCGCACGCACCGACAACACCGACTCGGTGCTGCTCCTCGGCTCGATCGGCGGGCGCCTGCGGCTCGCCACCTCGATCACGATCGACGAGCCCGAGATCGGCTCGATCGGTGTCGAGATGGACATCCCCACCCATCCCGACGACGATCCGCCCGTCTTCGGGCTGACGATCACCGACCTTCAACTCCCCGGCGCCACGGAACCGCGCGACGTCCACGTCTCCGCCGCCGGTGCCGACGAGCTCGACGACGCCGTGCTCGACCTCGTCCTGTCCCTCATCAAGGCTCAGGCGGCTGGGGCCGCCGGAGAGGCCATCGCAGCCATGGCGGGGCTGCTCGGCCTCTCCGGCGGTGCAATCCCCGATTTCCCGATCGAGCAACTCGCCACCGACGGCGTCAGCGCCCTCGCTGCCTGGCTGCGCGACGTCGTCGACACGACGGCGAGCAGGCAAGCGTGGCTCGACCACCTCGCCGACCTGATCGACGGCAACCGCGTCGGCGACGCCGTCGAGCTCGATCTCGGGCCGGCCACCGTCCGCCTCGGGATCATCGTCGACACCGGGCCGAGCGGCAACGTGCGCATCACGCCGACGCTCACGGCGGTCGTCGGCGACGACGACGGGCGCGTCGAGGCCACCGCGCAGCTGTGCCGGATCGACCTCGTCACCGGCGAGGCGATCGCCCTGCCGTCGCTGGGCCTGTGGGCCGCCGTCGGTAGCGCCAGCAACCGCGTCCTCGACGTCACCACTCCGCCCCCCAACCCCACCGTCGCCAGAGCCGACACGCTCCGCGTCGGGTTCGCCCTCGATGCCGACCGCCACCTCACGTTCGTGCTCGCCGCCGACGCAGGTGCGGCTCGGCACGCACGACTACCCGGTGCTCGACCTGACGAGCCCCGACGCGGTGATGGACGCCGCCGGCAACGCCGTCGAGGACGTCGCCGAGGAACTGCTCGGCAACCTCGGCGATGCCCTCGCCACCGCTCGCGTGCTGATCGGTCTCGACCCGCCGCCGGGCCATCCGACCGTGCCGACGATCTCCCTCGCCGACCTGCTCAGCGACCCGCTCGCCGCCATCGCCGGCTACTGGCAGACGCTGATGACGAGCCACGCCGACGCCGTCAACGCCGTCCTCCTCGAGCTGCGCGACGCCATCGCCGACGCAGGCGAGATCGTCGGCAGCGTCATCCACGGCACGGGCACCGTCGCCGATCCGTGGCGCGTCCCGCTCGCCGGTCCGATCGAGCTGCAGGCGTGGATCACCGGGACGGTTGTCACGATCGCCATCGCCGCCAGCACGAGTGTCGACACGCTCGGTCAGCGGTGCACGGTCATCGAGACCCAGATCGCGGCGATGCTCGCCGAGATCGACCTCGCCGCCCGCACCGCCTCCCTCCTCACCGGTGCCAGTGGCCGCCTCACCGCACGGGAGCGCGGCGTCACCCCGCCCCGCGTCACGCTCGTGATCTCCGAAGGGGTGTCGATCTCGTCGGGCCCGGTCGGCGTGCGCCTCGACTGGAGCGTCGCCAGCGGGCTGTCGTCGGCGATCGAGGTGCCCGACCTCACCCTCCAGATCGGCGACGAGGCCGATCCCCGTTCCGCTGCCGGTGATCGAGCCAGACGGGTCGGTCTCCCTCGATGCAGCCGGCTGGGACGCCGTCGAAGAGCTGATCGGCCGGCTCGCCATCCTCATCCCCGGACCGGTGGAGGACATCGTCTCGCTCCTCGGCTGGACCCAGCGGCCGTTCGTCACCGGCGCCGAGCTGCGCCTCGCCGACCTCGTCGACGACCCGGCCGCGGCGCTCGCCGCATGGCTGCCGCAGCTCGCCCTCAGCGAGCTCGGACCGGAGGCGCTCAGCTTCCTCGCCGACCTGTTCAGCGCGGCCGGCGACGTGTCCGGGGCGATCGCCGGCTCGGGCCATCCCGACGATCCCTACCGGCTGCCGATCGGCGCCGGCTTGCCCGAGCCGGCGGTGTGGTTCCCACCGGAAGGACTGGAGCCTCGCGTCACGGCCGTGCCGGTGGCGCTCGCCCGCTGGCGGCCGGGCGACCCAGGCCTCTCGCCGGAGTCGCTCGAACAGGCGCTGCGCGCCGAGGGGCAGGTCGCCGCCGACATCGCCGACATGGTCCGTGGACGGAGCATCGCCGCCGGGTTGGCGGCGATCACCGCTCGCTGGGTGGGAGGCGACGGGCGCATCGCTCCGCCGTCGACGGCACCCGCCGGCATCACCATCGTCCGCGCCGGCCACGCCGCCGGGCAGCTGCTCCCGCTGATCGACCTCGAGACCGAGCTCGATCGAGTCCCGACGACCGTCGTCTACGTCGACATCGGATCCGGCGCCTGGGCCGACAAGCCGGACGGGCAGCGCATCGACCTCACCGCGCCCGGCCTGGCACCGACGATGTTCACGCCGCCAGCGGCGGCCGCCGGCGAGTGGTTCGTCGCCCTCGGAACCCGCGCCGCGTCCAAGCTGCCGACCGGCGACGCCGACGGCACGGTCGGGCAGGCCGCCCGCCTGAGTCGGGTGCTCGACAACCTGGCCCCGCTCGGCAACGACCTCGTCGTCGTCGCCCTCGGCGGCGCCGGGCACGCCGCCCGCGTCGCCGTCGACGCCCAGACGGCGGTGTCGGACCTGCTCCTCGTCGGCACACCGCTCGGGCCCGGTCTCGCTCAGCGCCCTCACCACCCAACCCGCGGCCGACGCGCTCCGCCTCCTGCGCAGCCTGCTCCCACCCACCGACGATCAACGACGACCGACGATCCCGACGACGACGACCTCGCCCTCGGCCGCACCTCGTGGAGGCGCTCGTCGGGCTCAGCGACCTCGCCGACCCTGCCGCCGACCTCCGCCCGGCCACCGCCGATCCGCCAGCCGTGCGCGCCGGGCTCACGGTCAGCGCCTGGTTCGGTGTGGTCACCGCAGCGCAGGTGGCGAGAGCGATCACCGCCATCGTCAGCCGCCGGTCTCGCCGAGCGCGCCCGCCAGCGCGACCTGGAACCGCTCGCTGCCACCCACCGGCGTCTACGGCGGCCTCGTCCTCACCGTCCCACCGGGGACCGCGGGCACAGCTGCTCGTCGAGGGCGACGCCCGCCTGACGCTGGCCGGCTTCGACCGCGAGACCGGACTCGATCTCGCCCGGTCGCTGCGAGTGAGGGTGTGGGTCAGCGATCGGCTCGGCTGGCTGATCGCCACGCCGGAGCAGGAGCTGCGCTACGTCTCGATCGACGCCACGATCCCGCTCGGCGGCGGCGCCCCGACCAGCGACAGCGACGATCACACTGCACGACGCGCGAGTGCTCGGCCAGTCGTGGGAGCGGCTCGTCGTCGGCACCGGACTGGGCCAGCTGCCGCTGCTGCCCGAGGCCCGCCTCCTCCTGGCGAGCGCCGTACAACGGCTCGTCGCCGACGCCGCCACCAACCCGCGTGGCAGCGGCGCTCAACGACCTCGGGCGTGGCCCTCGGCCTGATCGTCTCCGGCGGCGCCGTCCACGACGCCTTCGACCAGCTCGTCCACGACGCCAGCGGACTCGTCGACGCGGCGCTCGCCGCACGCCGTGCCGACGTGTCGACGGCGATCTCCTCGCTGCTCGGGCCCGTCGCCGTTGCCGTCGATCTCGACGCCAGGACCGTCCGCGTCCAGGCGGGCGGCGCCGACGCCGGACCGTTCGGATGGACGGCGGACGTCACGGTCTCCCCCACCAGCACGACCGATCCGATCACGGGGACGCGTCACGTTCGGGCCCGCGCCGCCTCGCCCGGCGCCGGCGGGCGGTGTGCAGGTGGCCGTCGGGCTGGCGCCGTTCACCGCCGAGCTCCGCTGGCACCAGCCGAGCGGCACCACCGACCTCGCCGAGCTGTGGCCGGCACCCGAGGGAGAGGCGATCGCCCGGCTCCTCGTGAAGGCGGCACCGAGCCTCGGCGCCCACGTCGCCCTCGAGGTGATGCGTCGCGCCGACGACGCTGCCCGGCCCGTGATCGATGCCGCCCTCGACGCGATGGGCATGCTCGCCGGCATGGCCGGCGACGCGGAACGGGCGCTGCGCCCGCTCGCCGGGTTCCTCTCCGACCCGGCGGGATGGCTGCGCAGCGCCGGAGTCGATCGCCGCCCAGCCGGCGAAGGCGCAGGCGCTGTTCGACGCCCTCCGGCCGCTGCTCGGCATCTCCGGCGCTGCCGGCGATCCGATCACGTTCGTGCCCGGCGTCGCCCTCGCCGTCGCCGCCGACGGCGGCCGCCGTCCGCCTCGAGCTCGAGCGCCGACTCCAGCGCCTTCGCCGCGCCCGGCGGGGCGACCGGCCGCCTCGTCGGCGGCGTGACCGCCGCCCTCACGATCGGCGCCAGCGGACCGCCGCAACCATCACTCGGCGCTGCATGTCGGCCTCGACGGCGCCGGCCGCCGGGCGGCAGGCGATCCACGCTGCGCTCGGCGGCAGCGGTATCTCCGTGTTCCTCCGCCCCAGCACCGGCGCCGACATCCCGCTGATCCCCTTCGCCGGCCTGGGTGGCCTGGCCGCAGCAGCCGAAGCGGCGTTGCCCTTCCTCCTCGACCGGCTCGCCGAGATCCCCGGCGACGTCGGCGACACCGTGGCCACCGTCGGCGACGCCCTCAATGTGCGCACCGGCGCGCGGCGCCCGCGACACTTCGACGGCCCGGCGCTCGTCAACTGGGCGGTCAACCCCGTCGGCTCGCTCACGGGCGCCCTGCCCTCGATCCTGTCCACCGGGCTGACCACGATCGCCCCCCTCGTCGACGGCTTCACGCCCGCCACCGTGACCGTCGCGGCGACGGCCAACGACCTCAGCGTCACCGATCGAAGGCGTCACGATCACCTGGGCGCCCGCCGACGACCAGGTGAGCGTCACCGGCACCGGCATCGACGTGCCCGGCATCGAGTCGCTGTCCTTCGGCGTCACCATCTCCCCCGCCGGGGTCGACGCCCTGACCGATCACGCTCGGCCCGGCAGCCATCGACGCCGGCGGCGTCGTGATCCAGCCCTTCGTGCAGGTCGCGGCGGGCAACAGCCCGCCGGGCGGAGCGGGCGTCGCCGTCGGACTCGCCACCGACGCAACCCACCGCGTCGCCATCCGCTGGCTGCTCGACCCGATCTCGTTCGCTCTCGTCTCCGGCGACGGCCCGCTGGCGGGGATCGACACCGACACCGACCCCGGCCACGTAGCCGCACGGATCGTGGAGATCGTGCTCGACGTCGTCGCCGCCGTGGCCATCTCCACCGACGCCGTCCAGGAGGTGCTCCAGATCGAGATCGGCACCGGGTCGTCGACCGTCGGCGACGTCCTTCAGGACGTGCTACTCGACGGCACCGGCCTCGTCGACGGCATCTTCGACCCCGACACGCTTCTCGACCGGATACTCGCTCTGTTCGACAACCTCGCCAGCGCCGACCTGTCCGTGACGTTCGAGGGCCTCACCCTCTCGCTGATCGAGCAGGGGGGCGTGATCGGGCTCCAGCTCGGCCTCGACGAGCGGCTCGAACTGTTCGGCGGCGACGTCACGCTGTGGCTGGAGAACGACGACTCGTGGATCGACGACAACCCGGGTGGGTCGGGCGGCATCTTCGTCGGAGCCGTCACGGTCGACGGCACCGACCTCTGCGTTCACGCCGACACTCGCCGTCAACGGCGTCGGCCTGCGGATCGGCAAGCTGTCCGGCCCGCTGATCGACTTCGGTGTCACCGTCGAGTCGGTGGCGCTCCACACGTTCGCCGAGATCGGCCTCGCCGGCGGCGACATCACCGGGGCAGGCGTGCAGATCCAGCTCACCGGCCTCGCCGTCGCCGCCGACGGCGCCTCCGGGCGGCAACAGCATCGCCGCCGGCATCGTCGCCGACACCGGGCCGCAACCGCCGAAGCCGACGTTCTCGCCGGCGCTCGCCATCCAGCAGCACGACAACGACCCGGTGCACGTCACGCTCCGCGCCGGCGACGGCAACGGACCGTGGTGGATCGCCATCCAGAAGGGCTTCGGCCCGCTGTACCTGGAGCAGATCGGCTTCGGCGTGGAGATGCCGACGCAGCGGATCGACAGCGTCTCGCTGTTCCTCGACGGGTCGGTGTCGCTGTTCGGCCTCACCTGCGCCGTCGACGACCTGCAGATCACCTACCTCGTCTCGAAGGACGACTTCTTCAACCCGGCGTCGTGGGAGATCGACCTCGCCGGGCTCGCTGTGTCGGCCGACATGTCCGGGCGTCACGATCGCCGGCGGCCTGCTCAAGTCGACGTCGCCGACGGGCGACATCGAGTACCTCGGGATGCTGCTCGGCCGCTTCGGCGTCTACGGCATCACGATCTACGGCGGTTACGGCGAGGGCACCGGCGCCAACGGCGACCAGCTTCGTCGCCTTCTTCGCCATCGGCGCCATCGTCGGGCCGATCGGCGGCCCGCCGGCGTTCTTCCTCACCGGCATCGGCGGCGGCTTCGGCATCAACCGGGCGCTCGTCGTCCCCACCGACCTGTCGCAGGTTCGGCGAGTACCCGCTGATCCAGGCGCTCGACATCGCCGCCTCGCCGGGCAACCCGATGGAGCAGCTGCGGGCGCTCGGCGCCGTTCTTCCCGATGGAGCAGGGCACGTTCTGGTTCGCCGCCGGCGTGTCGTTCACCAGCTTCGTGCATCGTCGAGGGCATCGCCGTCGTCGCCGTCGAGATCGGCGACGGGCTCGACATCAGCCTGCTCGGCCTCGCCCGCGTCGCCCTCCCCCGCCCCGAGGTCGCCCTCGTCTCGATCGAGCTCGCCCTGGTGGTGCGCTTCTCGTCGTCGGAGGGCGTGCTGTGGGTGCAGGGCCAGCTCACCGACAACTCGTGGCTGCTCTACCGCGACGTGCGGCTCACCGGCGGGTTCGCCTACGTCATCTGGTTCAAGGGACCCAACGCCGGCCAGTTCGTGCTGACGATGGGCGGCTACCACCCCGACTTCCACCGCGACGGCTACCCCGAGGTGCCCCGCCTCGGCATCCAGTGGTCGGTCAGCAGCGCCGATCGTGATCAAGGCCGGCGGCTACTTCGCCCTCACGTCCGAAGCGGTGATGGCCGGCGGCGACTTCGAGGCCTCGGCGCACTTCGGCCCGGCCTGGGCGGAGGTCAAGTTCGGCGCCCACGGCATCGTCTTCTTCGACCCGTTCCACTACTCGGTGAGCGCCTACGCCAGCATCGCCGCCGGCGTCACGATCGACACCTGGCTGTTCGGCGAGATCACGATCTCGATCTCGATCGGCGCCCGCATCGAGGTGGAGGGCCCCGACTTCCACGGCAAGGCCACGTTCGAGGTCGGCCCCGTCGAGCTCGAGGTCGAGTTCGGCAGCTCCGACAAGCACATCGATCCGCCGCTCAGCGCCGTCGGCGTTCATCGACAAGTACCTCGACCGCGGCGTCGACGGCGGCGCCCAGGCGATCACGCGTGATCACCACGTTCGGCGCCCAGCCGTCGGGCAGCGGCGCGCCGACGCCCGACGGCAAGCCCGACCGCCCGTTCATCGTCGTCGCCGAGTTCGGCCTGATCCTCACGACCGTCGTGCCCGCCAGCGCGGGTGGTCACCGTCAGCCCGTCGGGGGTCACGCTCGACGTGCACAACCCGTCGCGCACGCTCGGCGTGGCGCCGATGGACCAGGGCTCGATGACGCCCGCAGCTCACGCTGTCGTGGGCCGAGGACGGCAGGCGCGCTCGACTTCCCGTTCGTCGTCACCGCCCGTCCCGTTCGGCGCGTTCCCCGTCGGCGTGTGGGGACCGCCGCAGGACGCCGACAACCGGCCGATGCCGAAGGGCGACGTGATCGAGGCGCTCTGCGAGCTCGACCTGTCGGCCACGGCGACGATCGGCGCCGGCAGCCCGCCGATCCCCTACTACCAGGTGGAGATCAACGACCGGCGGCCGCTGCCGTTCAGCCGCAGCAACGCCGACATCGGGCTCGTGCGCAACGCCGGCACCCGCCTCACCGCGCTGCTCACCGCCCCCGCCGACGTCGATGCCGCCTTCGCCACGGCGAGCCAGTTCCTCAGCACCACCGCCAGCCCGACCGCGCTGGCGGCGCTGCGCGGCGAGCGGCAGGCGCCACCCATGGTCGGCACGCTCGGCGAGGGACTCGACACCGTGACGAACACCGTCATCCCGACGATCGGCGAGGTGCCCGCCGGTCGGATCGTCGACACGTTCGTCTACCCGGCGCGGGCGATCGCACTGCTGCCGGCGAGCGGGGCGGTCTCGCTCGGCGACGCCTCTCGGGCCGGGGCCCGCACCCGCACCACGGTGAAGGGCTCGGCGGGGATGTGGCGCACCACCCCGCCGACGCTCGCCGAGGTGGAGGCCGATCGCAGCGTGTCGATCGCCGCCGGGCTCGTGATCATCGAGCCGCCGGCCACGGTGTCGATGCGGACCCGCCGCTCGGGCACGCTGATCGCCACGGGCGACATCCCGCCGTCGGAGACCGCTCGCGGCGCACCGGCGCTCGTCGCCTCGCGCGGCGCGCGAGGGGCTCGGCGATCTCCGCGCCTTCAGCGACGGGCTGCGCGCCAGGCGCCGGGCGGCTCGTGGCGCGGCCGGCGCGGTGCTCGGGCCGGGCGACGTCGTCGTGCTCGCCCTGCCCAACGCCCGCCGCGACGTCGAGGAGTCGACCGACCGCCCGCAGCTTGGCGCTCGCGGGCAACGGGGCACGTGTCGTCGCCGTCGCCGACGGCGGACGTGTGCTCGACGACCAGCGCGTGACCGATGCCTGGCCGATCGCCCAGGGCACGGAGCGGCTCGTGGTCATCGGCCTCGGGTCGCCCGACGATCAGCGTCCGCTGTCGAGCGCAGGACTCGCCGGCTGGCACGCCACGATGCAACTCCCGTATGTCGGGTGGTCGACAGCGGTCGGGTCGGGATGCACCGTGCAGAGTCGCGGCGAGCCGATCCGTCCCCACCGCCAGCGCGCCGGTGCCGGCTGGGTGGCGGGCGCCGAGCTGGCGCGAGGCATCAGCACGGTGACGACCCGGTTCGCGGCGCCGATCACGACCGTGGTGATCGTGATCGATGACCCCAACGCGTTCGGCGACTCCGGCGCCGGTCGCGACCTCATCCTGCTGCTCGCCGGCGCGGAGCGCGCCACCGACGCCAGCGGCACCCCGCTCCCGCCCGTGGTGCTCACCTCGGAGCAGCGCAACGTCGTCGCCTACGACCTCGTGCCGGAACGAGGGAACGAGCGGGTGCCGGTGAGCGTCACCGTGGCGAGCGAGGAGGGCTGGTCACTCGCCGGCGTGCTCGGGGCCGACGGGCTCCGCGCCGAGGCGGCGATCGCCATCGTCACCGCTCGCGGCCTCGACGCCGCCGTCGATCCGGTCGCCAGCGGCGGACGCGGCTTCACCCGCCTCGAATGGCTCGGCCCAACCGCCCCTGAGAAGCGACGAGGAGAGACGTAGATGGCACCTCCACGCGGACACTTCATCCTTCGCTCGAGCGTGTTGCCACCCGTGACAGCGGGCGACTACGAGCTGGTCAGCGAGCAGACCGGTACGCCGTTCGACGTCGACACGTCGCGCACGAACATCACCGTCAGCTCGCCGCGCTACACGATGCCTCCCGACCAGATCCTGTCGAGCTTCCCGCCGGCCAACGCCGAGGGCGCGTTCGGCGACCGGCTGCCGCAGATCGTGCTCAAGCGGCGCACCCTGCCGTGGGAACGCAACCCGTTCGGCGCCGTCGAGGTGACCAGCACGCCGTGGCTGGCACTCGTCGTCGTCGCCGAGGGCGAAGCGGAGCTGTCGCGCGAGCCACGTCCGGTCGCCGAGTGCGTCACGCCCGGGACGGTGCTGCGCGATCCGCAGGATCGTGACGTCGAGCAGGGCTACTGCCTGTCGGTCACCGAGACCGTCGTCGCCAAGATCTTCCCCTGCCAGGAAGACCTGGCACTGCTCACTCACGTGCGTGAGGTCGACGTCGGCGACACCGAGCTGGCCAACGGCGACGACGACGGGTTCCTCGCCGTCGTGCTCGCCAACCGCCTTCCGGTGTTCGACGCCGCCACCGGCACACCGGTGCGCTACCAGGCCTGCCTCGTCAACCTCGAAGGTCAGCTCGACGAGCTGCCCCCGCCCAGCCCGCCCGAGCCCGACTTCCGCTTCGAGCTGGCGCAGGACTGGAGCATCCTCGCCACCGTCACAGAGGACCCCGACGTCTGGGTGTCGGGCGGCGCAATCGGCATCGAGCTCGCCGACGTTGGTCTCGACCTCGATGCCGGTGCCGCCGCTGGCCGCCGGATCAACGTCGTACAGCGCTGCCAGGCCCTACGGCGGTGCCGCGCTCGATGGCGCCAGCGCGACGTCAGGCACGGAGCACCGCGGCGAGCACGTGGAGCATGCAGGCCACGACGAACGCAACGGCCGCCGTGGCCGCGGCGGCCGCCGATCCTAACGCCGCCTCGCCTGGTGCGCGACACGATGAAGCTCGGCTTCCACTATCCGATCTCGATCTACGCCGTCGAGCGGGTGTTGCGCTTCCCCGTGCTCGCCCACTGGTCGTTCACCACCAACGAAGGCGCCACCTTCGAGACGCTGATGCAGGACCTCGACGTCGGCCTTCTCGGCACGCTGCCCACACCGCCCGTGCCCGAGCCGGGGCAGCCCGAACCACCACCGGTGCCGCAGCAGTCAACCGTGATCGCCACCGGGCACCTGTCCCTCGGCCATCGCACCCGCCGCGGCGACACCAGCCAGGCGTGGTACCGGGGGCCGTGCGTGCCCCATCCTGCCGACCGCGAGCTGCCCGTCGACGGCGAGGCTCAGCGTGGCGCACAGCGCCGACCACCTCCGCGCGGTCGTGCCCGACGGGCTGGAGGACCTCAGCTACTCGGCGGCGTTCGAGATCGGCCGGCTGCTCGCCCTGTCGCAGCTGTCGGTCACTGCCGCCCTGCTCCGCTTCCGGCGGGAGCAGTTCGGCGTCGCCCGCCTGCGCCAGATCGTCGACGACGCGCTGCCGTGGACGATCGACGTCGGTGGCGTACGCGACCTCCACCATCTCGTGTCGACGTTCTTCGTCGACCAGATCTCGCAGCAGCCGGTGGTCGTTCGCCGGGCCGACGCCGGCCGATCGCCGATCCCGGCCGTCCGATCGAGGCGCTTGCCGGTCTCACCGGGGCCAAGCTCGACCGCTTCGTCGCCGACGGCATGGGCATCGATCTCGACGCCCTCACCAAGGCCAGCGACGCCGTCGGCGTGGTGGCGGCGCTCGCCGAGACCGAGGTGCCGGTCGGCCAGCGGGACACGGTCGACGAGGCAACGTTCGCCGCCCTCCGCGACGGCTTGTCGAGCGAGGTGCTCCGCCTCGCCGAGATGGCGATGCCCGAGCTGCGGGTGAGGTCGGGACCACTCGACACCGGACCAGCCGGAGCGCACGCCGGCACTCCGGCACCGCATCGCCGGCTCGACCGCTCGCACCTGCTCGCACCTCGCCGCAGGGCGCAACGCCCGCCGGACGCGCTCGACGAACCTGCTGTGTCCCGACCTGGAGGACGGAGGACAGAGGCCGACCGATGAAGTTCACCCAGGATCTCGCCGTCGAGTACGCCGAGAACGCGTCCATCTCGCTCATCGACGACTACGTCGAGACCGACCCGTACGACGGCGACCACGTCGTGCCCGGCGAGCTACGCCGCTTCCTGGCGTCGCTGCGCCTGCTCCACGGTGTCCCGTTCAGCTACCTCGTGCCCGACGCCGACCTGCTGCCGCCCGAGTCGATCCGCTTCTTCTACATCGACCGCAACTGGACCGACGCCATGGTGCAGGGCGCGCTCAGCGTCGGCACGATCACCACGACCGACCGCGCCCAGCTGGAGACGGTGTACCCGCAGCTGCGCGACGAGGTCGACGAGACCGAGCGCACGATCCGGGTGCCCGACGGCGAGGCCCGCCTCGGCGCCCCCGGCGGCACGATCACCGGGTTCCTGCTGCGCTCACGGGCCGTGTCCGGCTGGCCGGCGCTGCACGTGCGCGCCTACGCCCGCGACCTGCTGGAGGACGACGCCCTCACCACCGAGGCCGAGTCGAATCCGGAGCGGATGAAGCTGCTGCGGATGGAGCGGCTCGCCCCCGCTGTGCTGCTCGTGCTGATCGACGGGGTGCCCGCCGTGGTGCACATCGAGGAGCCCCGCCAGGGCATCCAGTTCGGCGCCCGGATGGACACCGATGCCCCGCCCACCGCTCGCCGCGCCGAGGTGCACCTGCGCGACGCCGACCACCGGCGACCTGCTCGAACCGGAGACGAGCATCCCCGTCCCGTTCCGCGCCGGCGCGCCGGGCGTCATCGACATGCGCTGGCTGCGCGACCGGATGGCCGAGGTCGACCGAGACGAACCTCGGGACCCGACGGTGGAGACCCACGAGTTCGCCCTGGAGATGCTCCGCTTCCCGTACCGGCAGGTGTTCGGCGAGTTCGAGGAAGGGGGTGCGGCGCTGTTCTACGACCTCGACCGCTTCAACGTCACCACCAACTTCCAGGAGTGGGAGACCACCTTGACCATCCACCTCGGAGTCGGCTGATGGACCGCGACCTCAGCGTGCCGAGTGGAAGAAGTCACGCCCAGATCGCTGCTTCGCGGACGGTGGACGATGGCTGACGAGGAGTCATCAAGGCGGAGGTGCTCGACGAGGCGCTCCGTCGAAGCGGTTCCTGGCCGTCAGCCGGGCACATGCCTCGATCGGCGAGATCGCCACGTGGGACCGCAGCCTCGTCCGCGAGCTGCGCCTGCTGGTGCCGATCGACCTGCAGGCGCTGTACGTCGGCCCGGGCACCGCCGAGCCGATGGTGCGCATCCCGCTCCTGCTCTCCGACCCGAACGCGATCAAACCCGACGACGCCATGCCCGACCTGTTCGAGGCAGGCACGCCTCGCCCGACCGGCGTCCACCTCCACTGGGCGATGCCCGACGCACTCATGCGGGGTCGCCTCACCGAGCAGCCCGACGGCACGGCCAACCGGCTCGGCCTGCCCCAGCTGCCCGACCGCTGGGTCGTGCTGCGCATCGTGATGGAGAACGGACGCAGCACGGCCGCACGTGCGGGGGTGGGTGCTGGAAGC
Organism: uncultured Acidimicrobiia bacterium; assembly: GCA_963830025.1. Lineage (GTDB taxonomy): Bacteria > Actinomycetota > Acidimicrobiia > Acidimicrobiales > Ilumatobacteraceae > CAWHLC01. Next base: position 219,612 of record CAWHLC010000008.1, on the reverse strand, counting down.
CGACCGGGCCGCGGCGATACCGCTCGCCGAGTGGTCGCCCGGCTCGCCGGCGTCGACCGACGCCAAGGCGATCGGCGTCGCCCTCGCCGCCGGCGAGCTCACCGGCACGGTCGGCGGCTCGGCAGTGTGGGCGGGCGTGTACGACGCCGTCGGCAACCGCTTCGCCTTCCACGACCCGCTCGACGACATCGCCGAGGTGGCGCCCGAACGGGCGTGCACGGCGACGCCGCCGCCTACGTGGTCGCCGGCTGGTACCAGGACCCGGCGAGAGACCCGATCGACAGCGCCCGCAGCGCCGACAGCCTCGCCGAGCTGCTCGACTCGCTGCGCTGGCGGCTGCTCCCCGACTGGGGCGACGCCCGCTACCTGGAGGAGTACAACGAGTCGCTCGACGCCCAGCGCGGCCCGCTCGGCCTCGAGGTCGAGGGCCGCTTCGAGCGCAGGCGCGCATCGCAACGCTGCGGACGAGAGGCGCCCGGCGCGGCGCGCGCCGGCGGACAGCTGTTCACCCCGGTCGCGCACGTGCTCACCGAGGAGAACGCCATCGTCGCCTCGTCGCTCTACGCCACCGACGCCGTGGATCAAGTACCTCACCACGCCGTGGCACCTGCGCGCGCAGCCTGCTGCACGGCGCCGTGTACGGCGTGCCGGTCTCGTCGACGCCGCCCGTCGACCGGCGACCTCGACCGACGGCGTGCGGCTGGCCCTCGGCGAGCACGACGGCGACGTGCTCGCCGCCCTCGCCAGCGTCCCCGGTACGCCCGAGGATCGCCGCCGCGACACCGAGCGGCTGCTCGACGCGTTCACCGCCCAGCGGATCAACCGCATCGGCACGCCCGAGGGCGATCGCCGAGATCGACGAGTTCGAGCACGCCCGGGCGTTCACCTCGCTCCCCGCCGGCAGCGCCGGCACCGACCGCTTCCTGCAGACGCGCCGAGCCGGGTCGCGCCGGCGGCAATCTGCTCGGCGGAGCTGGCCGACGTGCGGGAGACATCGGGTTCCGGCCTTCCCGCCACGGAGAGCCCACGCCGGACGGGTCGCGACGGGCGGCCGCGAGGCGCCCGGCGGACAGCCGCCGCCGGCCGAGCGCGCCAGCCGTCAGCGCGGGCTTCAAGCCGAGATCAGCCTACGCCTTCGACAAGCACGACCTCGTCGTGGCCGACCGTCGCCGACATCTCGCCCACCAGTGGCAGCGGCCTCCCGATCACCCTGCCGCCGACCGAGGCCCGCGTCGTCGACCGCCCGGCGATCCGGCACACGTTCCCCAACGACCCGATGGTCGCCGTGCAGGGCGCCGGTCGCAGCCTGCGCCACGCCAACGACGGGCGGGCCTCCCCCGACGGCAAGCTCACCTGCCGCTGGCCCACCCAGGTGGTGGCCGAGGACGCAGGGCGTGATCAGCGGCAGCCGAGCTGATCGCCACGCTCGGCAACGGGTCGGTCCCGCCCGAGGTGCTGTCGCTCGCCCGCGAGGTCGCCGATCCACGACCCGTACCACACCGCCTGGCTGGCGGCCGCCGCGGCACCGAAGTTCGGCGCCACCACGCCGACCGCAGATCGGCGTCGATCGAGACATCGCCTGCTGGCCGAGGCGGCGATCCGCTTCGGTGCCGACGCCACCTACGACGGCTCGACCACCGTGTTCACCTCGATCGGTCCACGACGTCAGCCGCCGGCCTCCGGGCGGCGCCGCGGCGGCGGCCGCCCAGCCGATGACCCAGCCGTCGATCACCGCGACCCAGATCGCCGACAAGGTGCACTCGTTCTCGATCGTGAAGGGCGCCGACCCCGACCCGGTGGGCGTGACCTGCTGGTCGCAACCATGGGTCCCGCTGTGGCTCGAATGGGAGGTCGAGCTTCCGGACCCGGCCGTGCCGTCGATCGACGGCTGGACGCTCGGCAGCGTCGACCTCGAAGGAGCGAGTGCCGACGAGCACGACGACCACCCGGACCGTCCAGGGCCGCGCCCTGCTCACCACCGGCGCCGCGACCACGCTGAAGAGCGCTGTCGACGACTGGCTCAAGGCCGAGAACGCCCGCGACGCCGCCGACCCGCTGTCCGGCCAGGCCGACGAGGCCACCGAGGCGGCACTCGCCGCCCTGGCCACCGCCGTCACTCAGGCCGACGTGGTGACTGCCGCCCTCGACGGGCTGCGCACCCAGCTGCTCGGCCTCCCCTACGGCGACGGCGTGCGCCGCGCCGCCAACGGCGACGGCGCCTCACCGATCCGGTGCCGGTCGCACCGCCCGTGCTGCTCGAGGCGGGCGCGCTCGCGCTTCACGCCGCGCCCGCCTGCTCGACGCGTTCGGGCGCACCCTCGACCTGCCCGTCGACGCCGCCACCGTCACCGTAAAGGACGCGGTGGAGGGTGTCCCCGCGGCGCTGTCGGTGCCGCCCCGTCTCACCCGGCCGGCCCGCTGGCAGTTCCGCCTCGTCGACGCGGCGACGCTCATCGGCGTCGAGGGCGATCGAGGCACGCGTCGACCAGGTCGACCCGACGCTGCAGGTCAGTCCCGTCGCCGGCTTCCTCCTGCCCGACCATCTCGACGAGAGCCTCGAGGTGTTCGGTGCCGACGGCGCCCCGCTCGGCGAGCTGCTCCACGAGCCGGTCGGCGGCGGCGTGATGTGGGAGATCGCCCCCGGCCGCGAGGGCCCGCCCGACGCCGGGCCGCGGCACGGGCTGACGTGCCGCCCAGCAGCCGCTCGGCTCGTTCGCCGCCGGGCTCGTCGCCGCCGACGCCGCCCACCGCGCCGGACGTCCCGCCGGCGACGAGTCGGCGCTGTCCGCCCTGCTGCGGGCGATCGACACCACGCTGTGGACGATCGACACGTTCGCCAGCTTCGGCAGCGAGCACGTCGCCGGCCTCGTCGGCCGCCCGATCGCCGTCGCCCGCGCCCAGCTGCGCCTGGAGCTGCGCCCGCCCGAGGGCATCGACCTCAGCGATCCCGCCCGCCAGGCCGAGTGGGACGCCGCCGAGCGCGAGCTGGAGGCGGTGGCCTTCCCCGTGCGGCTCGGCGAGCTGACCCGCACCGACGACGGCGTGCTCGGGTTCTTCGTCGACGACGACTTCACCCGCTTCCGGCCGGTCGACAAGGCGGTCGCCGACCTGGCCCGCGACGCCGGGCGCAGCCGGGGTCAGCTCGGTCTGCTGCGACCCCGGCGAGCCGCTCCCGCCGGCACTGGTGATCGACCATCCGTACGTGGTCGGCGAGCCGGGCACGTGCTCGGGCGACAGCGACACGCTGCATCCTCCACCTCGGCCAGACCGTCACGCTGACGATCCTGATGCACCCCGCCGGCAAGGTGTTCCTGTCGAGCGGCATCCTGCCTCGCACGTCGATCGCCCTCGCCCGCGACTGGGTGGCGCCGGGGCTCGCGCGGATCGCCCCGCGCCTTGCGCACCGGGCCGGTGCTGGTGGAGACCGACCTCGCCCTCGAGGGCCAGGTGCGGCTGCCGAAGGTGTCGGTGTTCGGCACCGACCAGGACTTCTGGTACCGCGACACGCCGGGCAGTTGGCGCAACGACGCCATCCTCGCCGCCACCCAGACGGCCCTGCTGCCCGACACGCCCGCCGAGCTGCGCGACGGCTGGATCCGTGTGCGACCGACGCCGAGGACGACGAGGGCAGCGACGGCGGCTACTACGTGAGCCGGTACGACTGGCCGCGGCAGCGCAGCGCCGCGGAGCGCGACGACGCCGCCGGGCGGGCGCGGTTCCTCGAGCCCCGCCGCAGCGAGGTCGATCTGCCCGACGCGCTGGCGAGCGGCCGTCGCCTCGCCCCGCAGCCGCCTGCCGCGCCCGCGGCTGCCGGCCGGGCGGGCGGACCGCTGTTCGCCGCCGCCGACGGCGCGGACGAACCTGTGGATCCCGCTCGGCCCGTCGACCGTGTACGACGGGCAGGCCGAGGGCGACCCTCGGGTCGCCGGCCGGGTGCGGGCCCTGTGGGTCCACCCCGACGGCCACCGCATCTACGCCGCCACCGGCAACGGCGGCGTGTGGTACTCGTCCGAACGGCGCCGAGTCGTGGCGCTCGATCGGCGGGTTCGCCGAGACCGACACGCCCGACATCGTCCGCCCCGCCCACCGCCACGCCTGCGGAGCGATCACCGTGGTGCTCGGCGCCGACATCAACGACCAGACGCTCGACACGGTCTTCGTCGGCACCGGCGAGATCACCCCCGGCCGCACCGCCCACGCCGGCTCGGCGCTCGGCGGGATCGGGATCCTCGTCGCCACCGGGCCGGCGTCGGGAGGCCTCCGACGACCCGTGGGTGGAGGAGTCGCCCAACCTGCTCCACGAGGGCGTCTACCGGTTCGCCGTCGACCCGACGGGCGGCACGATCGTCGCCGCCACCACGATCGGCCTGCTACAGCGACCGGCGGGCGCCGGGCAGGACGATCGACTGGGAGCGGGTCGCCGGCGATCCGTTCGACGACTACGAGGGCGTCGTCACCGACGTGATGTGGACGCCGCCGTCGGCGGCGGCGCACCCGAGCGGCTGTGGGTGTGGGCGCAGGACGGCGATGAGGCCGGCCTGTGGGTGCGCGACGACGGCGACACCGACTTCGAGAAGGTCGGCACACCGGGTGCCGTACGGCGACGCAGCTCGCTGGCCGCCACCGACCCACCGTCGCGGATCTTCGTCTTCAACGACCAGGGCTCGGGCAACATCGCCAAGCTGTTCGAGGTCACGTCGACGGCTGCCGACCCGACCGCGGCGGAGGTCACCGGCATCCCCGACATGCTCGGTCACCAGGGCTTCTACGACCTGGCGATCCGCGTCGACCCCAACGACCCCGACCGGGTGATCCTCGCCGGCTCGTTCTTCGAAGGCCCGCCCGACGCGGTCGCCGTCACCGGCAGAACGTCAACGTCACCGCCGACGCCTACGACGAGGACGCGGCGATCTTCGCCGCCCAGGTCGCCGGTGCCGGCCGGGCACGCGATCTACGGCACGCCCCCCGCCGACCGTGCGGATCGGCGTCGGCTGCCACGCCGACGTCCACGATCTCCAGTTCTCCGACACCGGCGACCGCGCTGTGGGCGGCGTGCGACGGCGGCGTGTTCCGGTCGATCTTCCACGACCAGAACTCGGCGTTCGTGGCCCGCAACGACGGCCTCGCCGTCGTGGAAGCGAACTACGTCGCCTGCCATCCCACCTGCGAGGGACGCGTCGTCGTCGGGCTGCAGGACAACGGCCTCGATCGAGCGGCGCTCGTCGGCGGTGTGGGAGCCACACCGGCGACGGCGACGGCGGCGGGGTGGCGTTCGACCCGATCCAGACCACCCGCTACGTGCGCCAGTACTTCGACGGGCAGTGGACGGCGTCCGACGGCGGCCCGTACGACCGGATGCTCGCCTTCCGCCCGCTCGCCGCGCCGCTCGCCCTCCACGCCGACGCCGCCACCGAGCGCGACGACGCCGGCGTTCTACTCCACGCCGGCGGCGATCGCCCACAACCGCGGCGGCGCGGCGCGCCCGACCCACACCCAGGTGCTGATCGGCACGACCCGGGTCTGGTACACGGAGGACTGGGCCAACACGTGGGTGACCCTGCCCACCGGCACCGACCCGATCGGCGCCACCAACTTCAACCGCAAGCCAGGACCTCCACGGCGAGCCGATCACGGTGTGCAAGTGGGCGACGTCCGACGTCGCCTGGATCCTCAGCGACAACAAGCTGGTGCGGATGGTGCGCGTCGCGCGGCAGCGACGTGGCCGCCCCGCCCGGCACGTGGAGCCGCGACCCGATCCTCGACCGCGGCGAGAAGAACAAGAAGGACGACACGTCGGCCGAAGGACCGATCCGCGACTCGGTGGTGTGGACCGACGTCGAACCGAACCTCGACGGTCCCGGCAACGATCACGGCACCGAAGGGCATCCGTCTACCTGGGCACCGTCGGCGACCCCGAGGACGACGAGGTCGACACGCTGTGGTGGTTCGACGGCGACCAGACACTGGCACCCGCACGCGCGCTGCGCGACGAGGTCTCGGCACCGGTCACGGCGATCCGCTGCGACCCGGCCAACCCGAACGACGTGTACGTGGGCACCACCGTGGGCGTGTGGCACGGCGAGCGCGACTCTCGGTCACCCCGCCGACGTGGGACTGGCGGACCGCTCGTCAACGGGCTGCCCGAGGCGGCGGTGGAGGACCTCGCCCTGTTCGACAGCGGCGGCCTGCGCCTGCTGCGGGCGGCGATCGCTGCCCGGGGCGTGTGGGAGCTCGCCTCGACACGCCCGTCGCCGACGTCACCTACCTGCGCGCCCACGACGACGACCTGCGCTACCGCATACCGGGCGATGGCCACCCAGCGCGATGGTGTGACCGCCCGCTCGTGGCACGGCAGCCCCGACGTGCGGCCGCGCATCACCCCCGTCGCCGTGCCCCGGCCCCGGGGCCGGCGTGCTGCGACGGCGTACGTCGCCCGGTCCCACCGAGGACCTGCGCCGCTTCCAGGCGGCGTTCCGCTCGTCGACCGGCGACGACCGGATCCGGGCCGACCGGCGAGTGGGACCTCTACTTCGAGGACGTGCTGCGTGACCACCGGCTCCGCCGCATCCCGTCGAGCGGGAAGATGACGATCGACACCACGTTCTGGAACTCGATGATGTCGTCCGCCCGACGACGTCGCCGAACCGTGGGCAACGGTCGCCCAGCCAGACCGGATCCCGACCGAGGCCGACCTCCTCGAGCTGACACCGAAGCTCGACGAGGGCGACGTCGGGCACGGTGTCGATGGTCGTCAAGGCGGTCGCGCACAAGGTCGACGTCGTTGTCCATCACCGGGGCCTCGTCCCCCGCCTCGGATCCGACGTGCGGGTCACGCTGCTCCGCTGGACGCGACGGCCGGCCGACCCGATCCCTCGCCGTGACGACCCGAGCACGTGGTTCACCGGCAACATCCCGTGGGCGACCGCCGTCGACGAGGTCCTCAACTCGGCCGGCGGCACCACGTCACAGTCGCTCGCCGGCACCGGCTGGTCGTTCGTCGGCACCAACGCCGCCACCCGGCGCAAGACCCTCACCGATCAGGATCTCGACAACATCCAAGTCGGGCGTGGCGACGTTCGATCTCGACCTCAGCCCCTTCCGCAACAACACGGTGATGCTGCTCGTCGCCATCATCCGCGCCGGCGGCAACAGCGCCGTCGCCACGGACACGCTGGAGAACCTGGCAATGACCGACCCCCACATCGCGGTCCGCTCACTCGTCATCGAAAAGCCCTGACCGCGACACCGCCAGGAAGGAACCGGACATGAGACACAGAGGCCTGGTGATCCTCGGAATCGCCCTCATCATCCTCGGCGTCGCCTTCGCCGCGCTCGACAAGGAGTGGATCGAGGAGAACCTCGGCTTCGAGCCCGACGGCGGCAACGGTGCCCTCGAGCTGCTCCTCGCCGTGGTGCCGATCGCCGTCGGCATCGGTCTCCTCGCCTACGCCTGGCTGAAACGCCCCGCCCCCGACCAAGCCACCCAGCCCACCACCGACCCCGGCAGCGGCCGCCCGTAACGCAGCCGCCGGGAGTCGCGCCAGACGCCCGCGCCACACCGACAGTCGCGCCTCACGACGCACGCCGGTCGCCACACACGACAGTCGCCACCCACGACACCGACATCCGCGCCAAACGCGACAGTCGCGCCACACCACGCACGCCGGTCGCCAGCACGCGACAGTCGCGGTTGGCGACGTCCGCTCTGACGATCTTGGCGACGGTCGCGGTCGTGTCCGAAACGTCCAAGACGCTCGGGGCCGTAGTCGTTCATCCTGGACTCATGAGCATCGACATCAGCGCTGTTCACGGATTCATGGCCATGCACGCACGGGTGCTCGACCGTCACCGGTTCGGACTCCTGATGGGTGGCGACGACCCGACCCAGGCACTTGCCGCGCTCGATGGTTACCGCAACCCCGATGGTGGCTACGGATGGGGGCTCGAACCGGACTTCCGCTCGGTCACCAGCCAGCCCGGTGCCGCCCTCCATGCCTTCGAGGTGTTCGAGGACATCGGCCCGGCGACCTCACCCCGTGCCGTCGAGTTGTGCGACTGGCTCGAGTCGATCACCCTCGCCGATGGCGGCGTGCCGTTCGCCCTGCCATTCGACGACACGCCCGGCTCTGCCATCTGGTGGCAGGACCCCGACTCGACTTCCTCGTCCCTGCAGATCTCATCGATCGTCGCCGCCACCGCCCACCGTGCCGCCCAGCACGACCCGGCGATCGCCGGCCACCCATGGCTCGCCCGCGCCACCGAGTACTGCCTCACCACGATCGCCACGCACGACGGCCCGCTCGACGCCCTCCCGCTGACGTTCTCGTTGCAGTTCCTCGACGCGGTCCACGACGGCGAGCCGCGGGCCGCCGAGCTCCTCGACAAGCTGGGCGCACAGATCCCCGAGAGCGGGCTCATTCCCGTCGAAGGTGGCACCGAGGATGAGTTCATCCGACCGCTCGACATCGCCCCCTACCCGAGCCGCCCGGTGCGTGAGCTATTCAGCCAGGAGGCGATCGACGCCGACCTCGACCGCCTTGCCGGCGAGCAGCGCGACGACGGGGGCTGGACCGTCGAGTACCAGAAGTTCTCTCCGGCCGGATCGCTCGACTGGCGCGGTCATGTCACGATCCGCGCCATCTCGATCCTGCAAGCCAACGGCCGCCTCGGCTAACGGGGACCTGGACCAACGGTGAACTGAATCACGGGAGAAGTGGCAATACCTGCTGGCAGTACTTACTGGCTATACTCTGTGTATGTCCAAGGTCATGGTGTCGCTTCCCGCCGATCTCCTTGCCCGGATCGACGACGAGGCGAAGCGGCGGAGCACCAGCCGCAGCGTGTTCCTCGCGCATGCGGCGACGCGTGAGCTCGAAAGACGGGGTTCGCCTCGGGTCGCGGCGGCGATAGAGCGATCACGGGACCGCTTCCGCACCGCCGGGTCGTTCGAGTCGGCCGAGCTCGTCCGGGCCGACCGTGATCGTCGTCGGTGACCTCGTTCTCGTCGACACCTCGATCCTCCTGAAGTGGTTCCACGCCGAAGGTGAGTCCGAGGTCGATGAAGCCCGAGCACTTCTCGACGCCCACATCCGCGAAGAGATCACGGCTCTTGTCCTCGAATTGAGCGCTTATGAACTCGGGAACATCCTCGTCCGATCGCTGCGCTGGCCAGCTGCCCAGGTCGCCGATCAGCTCGACGATCTCGACTCCATCTGCGGACCATTGCTCATCCCCGACCTGACCTGGCACCGTCGCACGGCCGAGCTCGCGTCGACCCACGACCTCACGTTCTACGACGCCGCGTTTGCAGCCGCGGCGGAGTCCGTGGGAGCGCGGCTCGTCAGCGCAGATCAGCAAATGCTCGACGTCGGTGTCGCCGTCTCCATTTCGTCCCTCGTCGCCGACCTCGATCTCATCTGACGGCCCAATCCACGCATGGATCTGTCGGCGCCCGTCGGGCGTACCTCCAGCGCATCTCGTTCGGCTCCAAACGACCCTCGCGTCCGTTGTATGCTCCCGCTGCACAAGGGACCGGGGGATCAAGGGGGAACCATGCGACTTCGGGGCACCATCTCGGTGTTGGCAGCGGGAGCATTGCTGGTCGTCGCATGCGGTGACGACGACGACACCGCCTCGTCGGACACCGGCGCCGGCGATACGACGGCCGCACCGTCCGGGTGACACGAGCGTGCGACCAGCGCACCGTGCGGCGCGACATCGGCGCACCCAACCGGGACACCGGCGGCGCCACGTCCGGCCCGGCGAGCGACTGCACGCTCGACGAGCCACTGACGATCGGATACGCCGCCGACTTCAGCGACTTCGGCGGGTTCGCCGACCAGCCCGGGTCGGAAGCCGCCCGCGTCCAGGTCGACCTGATCAACGAGGCGGGGGGCGTCGGCGGACAAGACGTCGAGTACATCGTCAAGGAACTGCCAACAGATCCGTCGGCGGCACAGCGTGCCGCACAGGAGCTGCTCGACGAAGGCGCCGACGCCATCATCGGCCCACCGTTCAACTACAACGGCGTCCCCTTGATCGAAATCGGTCGCCGGCAAGGTTCCGATCATCTCCAACGCCTCGACCGATCTCGCCCTCGCCCAGCCCGACAAGGGCGCGTTCCTGATGAGCTTCTCCGACCCGGTGCAGGCAGCCGCCGCCGCCGAGTTCGCCTATGGCGACGGCGCGCGCACAGCCGTCACCTTCTCGTCGCCCGACGACGCCTACTTCACCAACACCACAAGAGCGTTCAGCGACGCCTTCGCGGAGGCCGGCGGCGAGGTCGTTCGTGACTTCACGTTCGGCATGACCGACGAGGACTTCTCGTCCCAGGTCAACGAGCTCGCCAGCCTCGACCCGGCACCCGACGTGCTCTACACGGCGATGATCATGCCCAGCGCCGGCGTGCTGCTGGAGCAGCTCCGGTCGGCCGATCTGACCGACCTCAAGGTCATCGGTGCCGACAGCTTCGACGCCACCGTCATCTGGAGCGCCGGCGACGTCGCCAACGGCGTGTCGTTCACCGCCCACACGTTCCCCAGCGACGACAACGGAGTCGGCGAGTTCATCGATGCAGCCCGCGACGCTGGCGCCAAGATCGACACGATCAGTTTCGGTGCGCTCGCCTCCGACGTCGTCAAGGTGTTCGCCCATGTGGCGGAGGAGACGTGCTCACTCGACGGGGCGGGACTCATCGACGCCATCAACAACCTCTCCGACTTCGAGGTAACGACGGGCACCGTGACCTACGCAGGCACGAACGGTGTGCCGGAGAAGGACGTCGTGATCCTCACGGTCGAGAACGGCGAGCCTGCCTTCACCGACGCCTTCCGCCCGAGCTACATCCCGAGCTAGCCCGGCCTTGCTCCGCGTCGACAACCTGACGACCCGCTACGGCGCCGTCGTCGCGTTGCGCGGCGTGTCGCTCCACGTCGACGAGGGTGAGCTGGTCGCCATCGTCGGGCCCAACGGAGCCGGCAAGACAACGCTGCTCAACACGACCGCCGGACTGCTCAAGCCGGCGGGTGGACGGGTGCACCTCGCCGGCGTCGACGTCACCGGCGACGATCCCGCCAAGCTCGTGCGTTCGGGGATGGCGCTCGTGCCCGAACATCGCCGCATCTTTCGCGATCTCACCGTCGGCGAGAACCTGGCGATGGCCGGAATCACCGTGACGGGTCCGCATCGCAAACGACGCCTCGCCGAGGCGCGTGAACGGTTCTCGATCCTCGCCGACCGGTGGGACACGGCGGCTGGCTACCTGTCCGGCGGCGAGGCGCAGCAACTCGCCATCGCCCGGGCGTTGATGAGCGATCCGAAGCTCGTGCTGCTCGACGAGCCGACCCTCGGCCTCTCCCCCGTGATGACCGACGTCGTCTTCGACCTCCTCGTCGAGCTGCGGGAGCGGGGCCGAACCGTGTTGCTCGTGGAGCAGAACGCCCTTCGAGCACTGGAGATCGCCGACCGCGGCTACGTCCTCCGCACCGGTGAGATCGCCGCCGAGGGCACCGGCACCGAGCTCGCCGCCAGCGAGGATCTCTTCGCCACGTACATCGGCGCGCCACAGGTCCCGGGCACGGCGACGTGAACGAGTTCATCCAGACGGTGGTCGACGGGCTCGGGCGGGGCAGCACGTACGCCCTGCTGGCGCTCGGCATCTCGCTGATCTTCGGCGTGATGCACCTCGTCAACTTTGCCCACGCCGAGCTCATCACGGTCGGCGCCTATGTCGCCTACTACCTGTCGACGGCGCACGACATCAACTGGTGGGTGCTCGCCCCGGCGATCGTCCTCTCCGCGGTGATCGCCTCCGTCGCCACCGAACGGATCGCCTTCCGCTGGGTGCGCGGCTCGAGCGAGTTCACGATGCTGCTCACGTCGTTCGCCCTCGAGCGGCTGTCACATGCGTTTTGGGCTGTGTTCGTGTCACCGACGAAGAAGTCGTTCTCCGGACCGTCGTGGGCGTTCAACTCGTTCGAGATCGGGGGCATCCGCTTCGAGGTGATGGATGCGGTCACCATCGGCGTGACCGCCGTGGTGCTCGCCCTCACGGCGTTCGTGTTCCGTCGCACCATGTTCGGGATCGCCGTACGTGCCGCTAGCGAGGACTTCGACGCCGCCCGCCTGATGGGGGCGCGAGCGAATCGGATCATCTCCGGGGCGTTCGCCTTCGCCGGCTTCCTCGCCGGCATCGCCGCCGTGCTGATCCTGATGCGCAGTCCCACCGCCGAACCCACGCTCGGCTCCGACTGGCTGATCAAGGCCGTCGTGGCGGCGATCATCGGCGGGCTCGGCAGCTTCACCGGCGCCGTCGCCGGCGGCCTCGCCCTCGGCCTCGCCGAGGTGGCACTGCGCGGATACCTACCGGAGGGTGTGTGGGAGCGGCTCACGGATGCGTTCGTGTTCGTCCTCATCGCGGCCCTCTTCGTCGTGCGGCCGCAGGGGCTGTTCACTGTCCGATCAGCGGAGCGCGTGTGATGGGCTCGTGGACCGCTCGCCTCACCCGCAGTGCGATCGCCAGCCTGGTGATGTTCGCCGTGACGATCGTCGGGTGCACGATCTACACGTCGACCGGCGGTGCTGCTCGCGATCTCCTCGTCCAGGAGCTGCTCGTCAACCTCGTTCTCGTGATGGGCCTGCAGATCTTCATCGGGTCGACCGGGATCGTGTCGTTCGGCCATCTCGCCTTCGCCCAGATCGCTGCGTACGCCGCCGCGCTCACGACGATCCCGCCCGCAGTGAAGAGCAGCACGTTGCCCGACATCCCGTTCGGGCTCGGCGACGTCGAGCTCGGTGCCTTCCCCGCCACCGTCGTTGCCGTGGTCATCGCCATGGCCTTCGGCGCCGTGTTCGGTGTGGCGATCGCTCGCGCCGGCGGGCTGGCGGCAACGATGATCACGCTCGCCGGACTGTTCGCCGTCGATCAGGTGGTGAAGAACTGGCAGGAGCTGACCGGAGGCGCCGGCGGGCTGTCGGGCATCCCCCGCCTCGCCTCCAACACGTGGCTGTGGGTGGCAGCCCTCGGCGCGCTGTTCGTCGCCCATCTGTTCCGGGAGACGAGGAGCGGGCGATTCGCCGTCGCCGCCCGCGACGACGAGATCGCCGCGCCGTCGATCGGCATCAACGTGTTCTGGGGGCGCTGGACCGCGTGGGTCGTCAGCATCGGCGTCGTCGCCGCCGCCGGCGCGCTGCGCGTCCAGGCAGTAGGCAGCACCAACCCGCGGCAGTTCTCCCTCGACGTCGGGATCCTGTTGCTCGCCATGCTCGTGGTCGGCGGCATCCGCACGGTCAGCGGGGCCTTCGTGGGCACCGCGCTGATCACGGTCGGCAACGAGATCGCCCGCCAGTACGGCGACAACCACGAGATCGAACGCCTCCCCGACCTGTTCATCGGCGCCTGCCTCCTGATCGTGATGCTGATCCGTCCGGGCGGCCTCCTCGGCGACGCCGACCTCGCCGGATGGATGCGCCGCCGCTTCCGCCGCGTCCCGACGCCCGATTCCCAGACATCCGATTCCCAGTCAACGGACTTCCCGTCGATCCAACCGGGTCTCGCGCCGGAAGAAGTGGCTGGGGATCCCGCACCCGCCGAAGTGGCCGAGGTGGGGGCCTTGGTGGTGCGCGATGTCACCGTGCGGTTCGGCGGGTTCCTGGCCCTGGACGGGGCCGGGTTGCGCGTGCGGCCGGGCGAGGTGGTCGGGTTGATCGGCCCCAATGGCGCGGGCAAGACCACACTGTTCAACGTCGTCACCGGGCTGGTGCCGGAGGAATCGGGCACGGTGATGCTCGGCACTCACGACGTCAGCAACGACCCGCCCTACCGGATCGCTCGCGCCGGCCTGGCGCGGACGTTCCAGAACCTGCGCCTCTTTCCGACACAGTCGCTGCGGGAGAACGTCGCCCTCGCCGCTCTCGCCGCGCAGCGCTATCGCGCCGACCGCGATCCGGTCGATGTCGACGAGCTGCTCGCTCACGCCGGCCTCACGGACATCGGCGACCGCAAGGCCTCGACGCTCGACTACGGCAACCAGCGGCGCCTCGAGCTCGCCCGCGCTGCCGCGCTGTCACCCGACTACCTCCTCCTCGACGAGCCGACATCGGGGATGAGCACCAGCGAAAGCCTGGCGATGGTCGACCACGTTCGCGCCACCGCTCGTCGAATCGGCGCCGGTGTGCTGGTGATCGACCACGACCTCGCCTTCGTGACCCGCATCAGCGACCACATCGTGTGCCTTGCCGAAGGCAGCGTCATCGCCGAAGGCACACCCGACGACGTCGCCTCCCACCCCGCCGTCGCCGAGGCCTACCTCGGTCGCCAAGCCGTGACGAACGGCGGACACGACTGACCGTCACGACTGACGGACACGCCCTCGGCCGTCGTGCCGAGGACGTGGCGTCAGCCGCTGATGACAACCGTCAAGCGACGGCTCTCACCAGCGGGGAACGAGGCCGACGTTCTCGAGCGCTTGTGCCCGCAGCAGCTGACGCTGCGCCGTCTTCGAAGTCGTCTGCGGATCGAACGGGCTGAAGTCCTGCGAGCAGGTCGCCCCGCCGGCCGGCACCTGGCGAGTCAACAGGTAGCGGGACACCACATCATCGGCGCATGCAGACAGGAACAGCGACGTGTGACCCCATCCCTCGACGGTGAGCAGTGACGAGTTGGGCAGCAGGTTGTCGACGATCTGTGCACCCTGGTACCTCGTCGCCGGGTCGAACAGGTTGCCGACCACGAGCACGGGGTTGGCCGTGTGCTTGTTGAACGGGCCGAGGTAGCGATCCTCGTCGTGTGCCGTCCACTTGGCGCAGATGGCGGACACCCACGTCCAGAGCCGGCCGAAGTAGCCGAACTGCTCGTCCGCTTCGATCCCGGCCTTCCTCCAGGCGAAGTAGTTGTTCGGGTTGTTGCTGTCCGAGCAGGCGACGCCGGGGAAGCCCTCGACGAAGTTGGGGTATGGCGCTTGGAACCGCGCCCGATCGAGGAACGCACGAGCGCTCGCATCCGCAGCTGCCCTCGTCGAGCTGAGCCCGACCGCCGCTTCGAGGAAGGCGAGTGTTTCGGCGAAGGGGTGCCAGTCGAACGAGTTGTACAGCTCACCGAGCGACCCGCTGATCAGGTCGGAGTACCGGAGCAGGAACGTTTCGCCCGTCTCCGGATCAGTGACCTCGATCGGCCCGGCCTTGAGCAGATCGGCGAGCGCGGCGAAGCGATCGCTCGCATTCGGAGCGAAGGCGCACTCGCCGGCTCCGGCCTCGTCGCACAACCGGAAGAACTCGTCGAGTGTGTCCTGCGCACCCATATCGCTGTGCAGGCGCGTGGAGAACGGCAACTTCCAGTCCTGCCGGCCACGGCCCGTCGTCCAGGCGATCGGATCGAGCACGGCGTCGACGACGACGGCACCGACTCGGTTGGGGAACATGTTGGCGTACGTGGTTCCGAGGAACGAGCCGTACGAATAGCCGACGTAGTTCAGCCGGAAGTCACCTACCGCCTCGCGCAGCCGGTCGAGGTCACGGGCCACATCGGCCGTGGCCATGTGATCTTGGATTGCCCCACCCCGCGCGTCACATGCATTGATCAACTGCCGGTCGAGATGCTTGGCGATGCGGATCTCCGCCTGGTTCATCGGGAAGGCGAACGGCCAGAACGTGGCGACCGCCTCATCGAGCGAGTCGAAGCAGATCAGTGGCGAACTCTCGATGATCCCTCGCGGGTCGAAACCGACGAGATCGAACCGAGCGCGAACCTGATCGCTGTAGAGGAACGGCCCCACGCCGAGCACGAACTCGACCCCGGAACCGCCGGGACCACCCGGGTTGAAGAAGATCGTCCCCTTCTTGTGCGCCTGGTCGGTCGCCGGCAGGCGCACGAGAGCGAGCGAGATCTTCTCACCGCGGCGGATGGTCGTAGTCGAGCGGCACTTCGAGCGTGCCGCACTGGAAGTCCGGTCCGGCTTCTTCATGGCACGGTTCCCACTGGATCCCCGGTCCGTGGGCCGCCACCTCCCTCAGCGGAGTGGGCGCAACCACGCCCGCGCCTACAACCAGTCCGAGTGCGAGCAGCCCGCTCAATCGCCTCATGATGACCCCCTCATCCATGTCGGCTCCCGTGAGTACGGAGATTATCCCGTCGAGGCGAGGGGGTCTGACGAGTCAGCGCCGCTCGTATGCCGTGGCGAGGCGAGCGAGCGCGAGCGCGCCGAGCAGCAGGCCGAAGTCGCGCAGGGCGATGTCGTAGAAGTCAGCCTGGAGGAGAAGGTTGACGATGATGCCGGCGAGCCACGCAGCGACGAGGTACCCGCCCCACTTCGGCCGCACGGCGACGACGAGCCCGGCGACGATCTCGATCACGCCGATGGCGAGCATCGCCTGATGGGCGTTCCCAGGAATCAGATCGTTGATCTCCGGGGCGAGGTAGATCCGCCAGTCGACGAGCCAATCGAGGAACTTGTCGAGCCCGAACAGGATCGGCGCCACGGTGAACCCGATCCGCAGGATCCAGAACGCCTGGGTGACCGGATCTCGCAGATCGACCGCTGTTGCGCCGGTGGCTGGGGCGCGTTCCGCCCTGACCTGATGGGTGATGACACTCATGGTGCCTCCTTCTAAAGTTGTACGAGTCTGACTTTAGAAGGTGTCAGTTGTTTCGTCAATGAGAATCTGTTTTAGAATGGATCGCATGGACCGCTCCGAGCGGCATGCCGCCGTCCGCGACATCGCCGCTCTTGACCAACCGCTGCGTGGCGAGCTGTACGCGTTGCTCGTCGACGACGGCGGGTGGTTCGGACGTGACGCAGCGGCGGACGCCACCGGCGTGGCCCGCTCGGTTGCCGCCTTCCACCTCGACAAATTGGCCGAGGCCGGCCTCGTCGATGTGCGGTTCGAGCGTCCCCCCGGGCGTTCCGGCCCAGGGGCTGGGCGGCCCGCCAAGCAGTACCGGCGATCGCGGCGAGAGGTCTCGGTGTCGCTCCCCGACCGGCGCTACGACCTGGCCGGAGCACTGCTCGCCGACGCAGTCGACGAGACGGCCTCATCGGGACGTCCAGTCGATGTGACGCTCGCCGAAGCGGCGCACCGAGCCGGGTCGGAGCTCGGGGAGACCGCCCGTGACGAGCGCGGTCCGTCCCGTTCGATCGCGGCGACACGAGACGCGCTCGTGACCGCGCTCCGTGACCTCGGGTACGAGCCGAAGGCCGACGGGCGCGACGTCGCGCTGGCGAATTGCCCGTTCCACACGCTCGCCGAGCGCCATCGTCCGCTCATCTGCGGGATGAATCTCGACCTGCTGTCAGGGTTCGCCGCGGCGTTTGCCGGAGAACGCATCACGGCTCGTCTCCAACCGGACGACGAGATGTGCTGCGTGCGTCTCCAAGTGGGCTAACCGGGATCGCCCAGGGGCGAGGGCGTTGAGCGTACGGTGCCCGTCGTCGTCACCGGCGGTCGCAGGGACGATGCAGACCTCGTCGACTCCGGCGTCGTGGTACTCGGCGATACGCGACGAGATCTCCTCGACGGAGCCGACAAGGCCGACGGTGCCGATCATCCCATGGGGGACGGCGGCGAGCAGCTCCCGTGGATGGGGACGCGTGCGGGCGAACTCGACCAGCTCCCCGAAACCTGCTTCGATGAACATCTCGCCGTATCCCGGGGCAGCCAGGTAGGCGACCTTGCCGCGGTTCATCTGGACCACCGTCTCCTCACGCGGATCGACAGCAGCGGCGAGCCAGATCGCCACGGTCGGCCGGGGACGGCCGGCCTCCGCAGCCGCTTTGGCAACGTCCGCACAGAGGCGACGGGTGGCCGCCGGAGTGAGCATGTTCAGCACGAGCCGATCGGCGGACCTGCCGGCGACGCGCACGGCCGCGGGGCCGAAGGCGGCGATGGTCAGCGGTGTCGTCACGGCGGGAAGGCGCAGCCGGTATCCGGACGTGCGGATCATCGAGCCGGCGACGTCCGCCTTCTCGCCGGCGAGCAACGCACGCGTCGCTTCGGCGTGCTCCGCCAGCGCCCGGGCCGAACGCGCCCGCGACCGGCCGTGCCACTCCTCCACCACCACGTCGCTCGATGTCCCCAGAGCGACACTGACGGGGCGGCCGATGAGATCGGCGACGGATGCCGCTCCCATCGCCACGGTCATCGGCGTCCGTACCCCGACGGCCAGCGGACCGATCGTGATCGGGATGCGATCGGTGTGGATGCCGATGGCCGTCGCCACGGCGAATGCGTCGTAGGTCGCCATCTCACCGATCCACAGCTCGGCGTAGCCCAGCTCGTCGGCGAGCTCGCCGACGCGAACATTCTCCTGCGGCGGTCGGTCCTGCCACAGGCCGAGCACGACCGACAACGAGCCAGCCGGCGACGTCATCGCCGCGACGATACGGCGTGTCGAGCGCGGACGGCGTGGCGTCGCTCGTCTCGGCTGATTGGGACGTCCTCGACGTCGAACCTTCCGCCGACGCCGCCAGCCGCAGCCACCATGCGCCTCAACGGACGCAGCCGCCGTTGCGATCGTTCCACTAGGTTGCGGCGGGTGACCGGGGCGCTGTTCGTCGGTCGGGCGCGTGAGCGATCCAGGCTTCACCGCGTACTCGACCGATGCCTCGAAGGCGCTGGCCAGGTGATGTTCGTCGCCGGCGAGGCAGGCGCGGGTAAGACAGCGCTGCTGCAGACGTTCATCGACGAGGCCGTCACACACGCGGAGGCCGTGATGACACGGCTCGACACGTTCGGATCGGTAGGCATGGAGAGCCCCGCCCGAGCGGCCACGACTTGTGCCGACGTCTTCCTCGCCGCCGGCGACGCGGACCGTGCTCGCCGTGCGCTCGAGCTCGGGCATCGAGAGCTGTTGGATCGCGCCGGACGGATCACCGACGAGGCGATGCGGGCGACGTTCCTCCAGAACGTGCCCGAGCACCGCGCATTGCTGCGCCGGATGAACGACGCCGGCTGAGCGCGAGATCGCTTCGCCCGCCATCCTCCGTCGGCTGCATCACGGCGACTTCTCAGTCGGGGCGCAGCCGGCTCCGAGTCGAGATCGCTTTGATGGCTCGCAACCCCTCGGAAGGAGGCCATGAAGATGAAACTCAAACCCAGCCAACTCCTCGCCGCCACCGCCCTCGTCGGTGCTCTCGGATTCGGTGGAGCCACCCTTGTCGCCGCTCAGGACGACGGCGCCACGACGACCACGACCGACAGCCCGACGACCACCGACGACTCGACGACCACCGACTCGTCAACGGACAAGTCCACGTCGGATACGTCGACGGACAGCTCCACGGACAGCTCCGGAACCGCCGACCAGAACTGCCACGACGGTGCCGGTCGTCGCGGGACCGAAGGCGGCGACACCGCCGACTCGACGACCGACTCGCCGACCACCGACTCGACGACCACCGACTCGACGATCGACTCGTCATCCCCCTGAGTCGTCGCCTCACGCGTTTGGTGGCGCCCACTCCCCGTGTTGGGCGCCACCAGAAGGCACGACGTCCGAACGTCGCCGCCTGATACGCCGAAGTGAGGCGGCGCCGAGGCCGGACGCCAGCGATACCATCGCCCCGTCGGCGACGGGAGGCCAGCTCGCTTCGCCGGCGAACGGAGATGATGGAACGGGCGATCGCATTTGGCGTTCTGGGGCCGCTGGAGGTGGTGGTCGACGGTCGCGACCGCACACCGACAGGAGCACTGCAGCGGCGACTCTTGAGCCTGCTGCTGCTCAACACCAACCAGGTCGTGTCAGCCGACGCACTCGCCGACGTGCTGTGGCCGGACACGCTCCCCGCCGACCATCACGCCGCCCTCCACACCCACGTCTCTCGTCTTCGCCAGCTCGTCCCCAGCGACCAACTTGCCCGCGTCGGAGGCGGCTACCGCCTGCAGGTCGGCCCCGGCGATGTCGACGCAGCACGATTCACGGCTGCGGTGTCCGACGCAGCCGCCCAGCGAGCAACCGATCCAGGCGCCGCGCTCGCTTCCCTCGACGAGGCGCTCGCCTGGTGGCGAGGCACACCGTACGAGGACCTCGCCGGCGTCGATGCGGCGACGATCGAGGCCGAGCGCCTCGTCGAGCTGCGCCTTCGTGCACACGAGGAACGGTTCGACTGCCTGCTGGCACTCGGGCGGCATGCCGACGCGCTCGCTGACCTCGACGCCTTCGCCAGCCGTCACCCGCTCCACGAGCGCGTCCAAGGCCAGTTGATGACGGCCTTACGCCATACCGGCCGGCTCGCCGATGCGCTTGCCGTCTACGACCGTTACCGGAAGGCCCTCGCGACTGAGCTCGGCATCGAGCCATCGCCCGCCTTACGCCGGCTGCACGACGACATCGTCACCGGTGCCACCGAGGACGATTCGTCCGCCGCCCGTCAGACGGCATCCGAGCCGGCTCCCCGCGAAACTCGCTCGACACCACGCCATCCGCTGACGCGCCCGGCGAGCAGCTTCGTCGGCCGGTCGGGATTGCTCGAGACCGTGCCCACGATGCTCCACGAGCACCGCCTCGTGACGCTGCTCGGCACTGGCGGGGCAGGCAAGACGCGTCTCGCCCAGGAGCTGTGCGCCCGCCTTGGTCACGCCTATCCCGACGGCGTCTGGTTCTGCGCCCTCGCCACCGCCGACGCACAGAGCGTGGCCGCCACGGTCGCCTTCACGCTCGACGTCGAGCAGCGCAGCGACGCCGATCCGGCTGATCGAATCGCCGACGTGCTCCGCCATCAGCAGGCACTGCTCGTTCTCGACAACTGCGAGCACGTGCTCGATGCGGCGGCGCGGCTCGCCGACACGCTTCTTGCCGCGGCGCCTTCTGTCACGGTGCTCGCCACGAGTCGCGAACGACTGGCCATCGACGGCGAGCAACTGTGCCCGGTTCCGCCCCTGCCGGTGCCGCAGCAGCCCGATGCCGACGAGCCGGCGATCCGCCTCTTCTGCGATCGCGCCACCGCAGTGCGGCCCGACTGGCGGCCGGACACCGCCGAGATCGAGACGATCGCCGACATCTGCCGCCATCTCGACGGCCTCCCTCTGGCTATCGAGCTCGCCGCGGCCAGGCTCCACACGCTGACGCTCGACGAAGTGGCAGATGGGCTCGACCGGCGGATGGCGATGCTCACCGGTGGGAAGCGCACGACCATCCGTCACCGCTCGCTGGCTGCGGCGGTCGCCTGGTCGTACGACCTCCTCGACGACGACGAGCGAGCGATGTTCGACGCGGTCAGCGTCTTCCAAGCGGCGTTTTCCGCGGAAGGGGCTGCAGCGGTCGCGGATGTCCCACGCGACGAGGCGGCCGACACGTTGAGTGGCCTCGTCGAACGGTCGCTGCTGCAGCGCGAAGGACGCCGGTATCTGATGCTCGAGTCGCTGCGCGAGTACGGGATCGCCCGACTCGCAGAACGCGACGCCGTCGAGGCGGCACGCAGCGACCATGCCCGCTACCACCTTGCATTCGCCGTCGACGCCGAACAGCACCTCCGCGAGCCGAACGTGATCGGTGTGCTCGATGACGTCGACGCCTCCCTGGCCGACATCCGTGTGGCGTTCAACCGGCTCGTCGAGGAGGAGGAGCTCGACGAGACCCTCCACCTCGTCTTGGCGCTGCACGAGTACGGGGTCCAGCGAATTCGTCCGGAGGTGCTCGAATGGGCGGAACAGACCGCTCACCGGGCGGCCGAGAGCGGGCGCTCGGGTCGGCTCGTGGGCGAGGCGTTCGCCGTGGGAGGGCTCGGAGCGTGGAAACGGGGCGACCTCGCTCGCGCCCGCGAACTCGAGGATGCGGCCCGCGCGTTCACCGGCTCCGACGACAACCTCGGCGGCACAGTGTTCGACCTACTCACGACGCGTGCGCTCGTTCAGGGCGAGCTCGACGAGGTGATTCATTGGGCGGAGATCGGCATCGCCCAAGCGTCGTCTCGCGGAGACTTCCCGAAGGTGCGCGAGGCGCGTGGATTGATCGTTCTCGCCCGCGGCTATCAGGGCGACCCGGGGGTGGTCGCCCTCGCCGACGACCTCCTCGCACGGATCGACGAGAACACGAACATCCTCAGCCAGGCATTCATGTGGTACGTCGCCGGTGAGGCGATGATCGACATCGACCACGCTGCGGCCATGGAGCGCCTCCGCCGAGCGATGGAGCTCGCCAGGCAGAGCGGCACGTCGTTCGTGCTCGGCATCGCCGGCTCGTCGCTCGCCTCGCTCGAGGCCCGTCACGGCGATCCCGTCGCGGCTGTTCACGAGTACCGCTGGGTGCTCGACCACTGGCGCCGGGCCGGGATCCGGTCGCTGCTGTCCACCACCCTCCGCTCGGTGGCGCAGCTCCTCGCCCGGATCGGACACGACCGTGCGGCCGCGCTCGTCCTGGGCAGAGCGACTGCGCCGGACACCCGTCACGAGATCTTCGGCGAGGACGTGCATCGCCTGCGGGTCCTTGCCGAGACGCTGACGGAGCGGCTCGGTGGCGAGGAGTTCGAGGCGGCCACGGCCAAAGGCGCCGCACTCGACGACAACGATGCGGTTGCCGTCGCGTACGACGCCTTCGACCTGTGGGAGGCTCGGCGGAGCGAGGAGCGGTAGCCGCTCAGCGGCGCAGCCACAGTCCGGAGACACCGCCGGCGGCCAGTAGGGACTTGCGCTTGGTGAACATTGGAATCCTCTTTCTGCGTCAGAAGCGGGGGGTTTCGTCGGCGATTCCGAGGGTGATCTTGGCGACGAACTCGTGGACGAGCGCGTCGTTGCCGGGATGGAAGCCGCCGCAGCGGACGTCGCGGTAGAGCCGCTCGAGCTCCTGACCGCGGAACATGCCGTGGCCGCCGGTGACGTCGAGGGCGATGTCGACGACGCGCTTGGCGGCCTCGACGGAACGCCACTTCATCGAGTAGAGCTTCGAGCCCCACTGGTCGCCATGATCGACACCGTTCACCCAGTCCGAGACGAACTGGTTGGCGGTGGCGAGCGCCGCGTCCAGCTCGAGGTACATCTCCGCGATCTGGTGTTGCACCATCGGGTTGTAGGCGTACGCACCGCGTTCGATGGCAACCGACGTCTTGCGCTTCGCCGAGGCGACCGCGATCTCCAGCGCCCGCTCGGCGATGCCGAGGTAGACGTTGGCGAACACGGGCAGCGCCCACATGCTCATCGCCGTGACGAAGAGGTCGGTGCCGTCGCCGGCGGGCGTGACGCAACCGACGCGAGCATCGGGCACGAACACGCCGTCGAGCACCGTGTCGTGGCTCTGGCTGGGCCGCATGCCGAGCGTGTCCCACGTCTCGACGACGGTGACGCCAGGCGAGGTGCGCTCGACGAAGGCGTGGACGACCCGCGGACCGCCCGCAGCGTCGGCATCCATGGCGTGGGCGCCGAGCCAGTTCCAGACCGGGCCGTTCGAGCCGAACTGCTTGCGGCCGGTGAGGCGGTAACCGCCGTCGACTCGCTCCGCAAGGCACGTGGAGTACAGCACGGGAACGTCGTTGCCGGCTTCAGCGTGACCAGCGGCGAACACGTCGCCGTCGACCGCCGCCTTGAGGATCCACTCCAGCGACGTGTCGCCGAAGCGCTCCAGTTCTGCGGCCATACCGGTCCAGTAGAAGTGCATCGTGGTGGCCAGCGCCGTGGCCGGTGCGTAGCGGGCGAGGCGACGCTGCGACCGGGCGAGCTGGGCCAGGTCGTACCCCCATCCGCCATGGTGCACGGGCACCGCGGCGGCGAGATAGCCGATCTCACGCAGCTCGGCGAGATCGTCGAAGAAGTAGGTGTTGGTGCGATCGAGCTCACCGGCGCGCGACCGGAACCGCTCGAGCATGTCCTCGGGGAGCTCGGTGGCTCCGCGAGTGGTTGGTGATTCGAGTGTCGTGCTCATGCCGGCGACGATGAACGAGCCCGCTCACATCTCGCTCACACCGGCTGTCGTGCTCGAACTTCCGCGTGACAGCGGAACGTCCTTGCGGCCGGATCGGTGCGCGGCGCGAAACTCGGCCCATGCTCAGCATCGGATCGGTCGTGATCAACGTGCAGGACGTACGACGAGCTGCTGCGTTCTGGTGCGCTGCCCTCGGGTACGAGCCGCTGCGGGAGATCGAGGACGACTGGGTCATCCTCGTGCCGGCCAACGGCGCCGCCGGGCAACGCATCTCGATCAACCTCAGTGATCAGCCGGCGCCGGACGTGCCCCACGTCCACCTCGACCTCTATGCCGGCGATGCGAAGGACCAGGCGGCTGAGGTCGAGCGGTTGATCGGGCTCGGGGCGGAACGTGTCGACTGGCCGTACTACCCGGACGGTGATCACGACTACGTCGTCGTCGCCGACCCGGACGGAAACCGCTTCTGCGTCATCGACACCGTGTCCGGCTGACTGCGCCCACGCCCGGGGATTTTCTGACGAGGTGTCAGATCGCTTCGTCCAGCGTGAAGCTCGGTGGGCGAGACTGAGGCCCGACCAATTAGGCGGCCGGAGGAGCACCATGCGCACGCCCATCTGCGACCAGCTCGACATCGACATCCCGCTGTTCGCCTTCTCTCATTGTCGTGACGTCGTCGCTGCCGTCAGCCGTGCCGGGGGCTTCGGTGTGCTCGGGGCGCTCGCCTTCACGCCGGAGCAGCTCGAGATCGAGCTCGACTGGATCGACGATCACGTCGGCGGCAAGCCCTATGGCGTCGACATCGTGATGCCGGCGAAGTACGTCGGCAAGGGCGGCGGTGACGAGGCGACGATCGAGCACCTGCAAGAGCTGGTGCCCGACGAGCATCGCCAGTTCGTCGAGCGATTGCTCGAGGAGCATCACGTGCCCCCGTTGCCCGCCGACCAGCAGATCCAGCGCTTCATCGCTCCGTCGCTCAATGTCGACGAGGAAGGCCCGGGCAGGTCGAGGTGTCGCTCCAGCGAGACAACGTGAAGATGCTGGTCAACGCGCTCGGCCCTCCGCCGAAGGAGATCGTCGACCATTGTCACGAACACGGCAGGCTCGTCGGGGCGCTGGTCGGGAGCCGCCAGCACGCCGAGCGGCAAGTGAACCTCGGCGTGGACGTCATCGTCGCCCAGGGAACGGAGGCGGGTGGCCACTGCGGCGAGATCTCGACGATGGTGCTCGTCCCCGAGGTGGTCGACGCCGTCGGTGATCAAGCAGTCGTGCTCGCTGCCGGCGGGATCGCCACGGGGCGGCAGATGGCGGCAGCCCTGGCACTTGGCGCGCAGGGTGCGTGGACCGGTTCGATGTGGCTGACAGTCGCCGAGTCCGACGTGGCTCCCGATGTCACGGAGAACCTGCTCGCCGCGTCGTCGCGGGACACCGTCCGCTCCCGGGCGATGACCGGCAAGCCGGCCCGTCAGCTGCGCACCGCGTGGACCGAGGCGTGGGAGCAGCCGGGTGCGCCTGCGCCACTCCCGATGCCGCTGCAGGGCCTCCTCTACCAACCTGCCGCGACCCGCATCGCCCGTTCTCGGGTCAAGGAGATGCACGGCTCGCCGGTCGGCCAGATCGTCGGCCGCCTCGACCGCGTCCGCCCCACGAAGGACGTGATCTTCGAGATGGTCGAGGAGTGGATCGAGACCACCCACCGCATGTCCAAACTCATCGAAGGCTGACCCGGCCACGCGCCCTCCCGGCGGTCGGCTCGCTCGCCGCGTCCGGCGATCTGGGAGCGATCCCTGTCAAACCCCGTTCCGGGCGTGATTCGTGTCAGCAGTCGGAAGAAATCACGCCCAGATCGCACGGCGGAACGGATCGCACCCAGCTCGATGGGAGCGAACGCACCCAGATCGGCACTGCCGCGACCAGTCCGGGCTCGCTTGCCGCGCCCAGCGATCTGGGCGCGATGCCTGTCAAACGCCGTTCCGGGCGTCATTCGTTTCAGCAGTCGGAAGAGATCACGCCCAGAACGCTCGGCGGGACGGATCGCACCCAGATCGGCGGGAGCGATCGCACCCAGATCGGAGCTGCCGCGACAAGTCCGGGCGGCTCGCTCGCCGTGCCCGGCGATCTGGGCGCGATGCCTGTCAAACCCCGTTCCGGGCGTCATTCATTTCAGCAGTCGGAAGAGATCACGCCCAGAACGCTCGGCGGAACGGATCGCACCCAGATCGGCGGGAGTAAGCGAGCCCAGATCGCAAATGGCGCGCTCGCGCTCAGATCGGAGTGGGGAGCGCTGACGGTTGAGAACAGGTGGTTGCACGGTTGTTCTTGAAGTAGTACCTTGGCGTACATCCGGTGGTTGTCCTGAGAGCGACCGGGATGAGGGGTCACGATGGCGTTCTCTCGCAATCACGTGGCGGTCGTCGGAGCAGTGTTAGGCCTCACCCTCGCCGCCTGCTCCGACGACGACTCCTCAGATCCAACGACACCGTCGATTCCGGCACCACCGAGCGGGGGCGACCGCGCCGGCGCCGCCCACGCCCGCGACCACCACTGCAGAAGCCACAACACCGCCGCCGAGCACGATCCGAGTCGAAACCACTGGCTCGGATCGCCCTCCACCGTGTCGCTCGATGAAGCGGACGAAGGCACGAAATCGCGTCCGAGTACCTGCGCCTGGCTCGACGACGTCAACTGGGAGCTTGCGAACGACCTCGACTCAGGCGACTCGAAGCACCTCCGTGGCACGGCGATCGCCTTGCCGTACGCGACTCGCCGTACTACCGAGAACGGCTGCGCTCGTCCACGTCGAGATGGTCGAGCTCAACGACCGAGTCGTTCTCGGCGACCCCGCCGTTCGGGAGATCACGGTCGGAGAAGGTCGACCTCGTTGGCGATCCGCCTTACTCGCGAAGCACTCGTGACGGTCTGCGAGGTCGGACAACGCGAATCGGGTCAACGTCGAGCCTGACGGATCAATCGTCTTCGTTGGCGAACGAGTCGGTGTTCGAGCTGACCGCTCCGACGTATCCGGTCGTACTGACGGAGATGGTTGGCGGACGGCACGAGGCGCGTGATCGAGACGGTCGGGACTCGGTGGGAAGGCGCAGCGTAGATGCGGCGGCCTCGTAGTTGTCGCCATCGATCCTCTTGCGACGGCAGGCCCGTCCGCCACTGCCGCCGAGACATGCGGTCGGATGCGCAGTACGGCGAGGTTACCGGATGCCCGATCAAGGAAGGCGACGGTACTGCGTGTGTGATCGGCGTGCCGATTCCCGGCGCGCCGGGGGACGGTGGGGGTGGCGATCGTCCGGGGGACGGGGGTGGGAGCGGGCCTTCGGCGCCGGTGGAGGGGATCACGAAGCCGGCGGAGGCCGTTTGTGGGCGGTTTTCGTACGCGCCTCGATATTCGGAGCGGGTCGGGCCGCGGCGGGGGCCGGATGGGAGTGACGAGGTGGGTCGGGTCGGCATTCGGGTGCGGGCCGATGGGGTGATCGAGCGCAAGTACCGCATCAGCTGCCCGGGTCAACCTCCCTACGACGTGTGGATCGCCGACGCCGCGCCGGTCGACCCTGACGATCCGAACGCCCGCCCGCTCCCCGACCCCGAGCAGCTCGCCCGCATGCTCTACGTCCAGCTCTCCGGAGCGATTCCGGCACCCAC
The DNA here is from genome assembly GCA_963830025.1 of uncultured Acidimicrobiia bacterium. Lineage (GTDB taxonomy): Bacteria > Actinomycetota > Acidimicrobiia > Acidimicrobiales > Ilumatobacteraceae > CAWHLC01. Next base: position 192,116 of record CAWHLC010000008.1, on the reverse strand, counting down.
GATCCGCGTCGCTCCCGCGGAGACCGACGCCAACGGCTACGCCTACGTCCAAGTTCCCGCGTACTTCTGGGTCGACGAGTGGGCGCCGCTCACTAACTCGATCAGTGGCGGACCCGTCACTGTGAGCGTCCGCATCGATCCCGTCCGGCTCGACGTCGACCTCGGCAACGGCGACTCGATCTCGTGCACCAACGCGCCGCCGTTCACCGCCGGCGACGACATCGAGTCGTTCGTCGGGTGCGGCTACACCTACCGCCACTCCTCATCGATGGCGTCGAACGGCAGGACGTGGCCAGTCACCGCCTCGCTCGTGTGGCACGGCACCTGGTCGTCGAACATCGGCGTCGGTGGCGACATGGGTGAGATCGCCACGTCCTCGTCGAGAGATCTGCCTGTCGCCGAGATCCAGGCCATCGTCACCGACGTCGAGTTCGACTGACCATCGCCCCCGTCGGAAGAGCGCCACGTTCACGCCGTGGAGGTCGTGGGATCGCGGCCGTATCGCCCACTCGATGCCGTGCAGGGCTCAGAGCGCGCACCGCCCGAGCGTTCGCCTGGCCCTGCACGCGACGATGGGGCAGTCGTTGCCGAAGCGAGTTCGGATTCCCCGGGCTTCCTCGATTCCGTACAGCCCTGAGCACGATCGCCTTGCGACACGGACGCCGGCGCACCGGAGGCGGCGCTCGTCACGAGCGGGTTCGGTCCCCGGGCTTCCTCGATGTCCGTACAGCCCTGAGCTCGACCGCCTGCGACACGCACGCCCGCACACCGAACGCAGCCGCGACGGCATGCCTGCGACACCGCCGCAAACGACTGCTACGCCATCGACTCCAGCATCGCCTTCATCGCCGCGTGGACGGCGTTGATCGCCTGCAAGGGACGGATCATCACCTTGAACTCGACGATCCGACCCTCGTCGTTGCACGTGATGAGGTCGATGCCGTTGACGTACTTGCCGTCCATCGTCGTCTCGAACTCGAGGATCGCGTTGTGACCCTGCACGACCTCCTTGACATAGCGGAAGGCGCCTGGCGCGCCACCGCCGTCGCCGAACGACGACGAGCTGCCATCGCCCGACCCGGAGTCGTCGCCGCCCAGGGTGCCGCCAGCCGCCTGCAGGTACAGCTTCGTGATGTCGCGGCCGCGCTGCGGTGTGAACACGACGGGCGAGTAGAACACGACGTCCTCGTCGAGCAGTTCGTCCAAACCGCCCGCCAACTCACCTCGGGTGTAGCGGTGCCACTTCGCCACGACCTCGACGATCGGATCAGTTCCGTGCTCTCCCATGGCGCACCTCCTGCGTTCGCGCAGACTACGGCGGAGCGGGCGCGGGCATCCATTTGCCCAGCGGGCGTACGCTCGAAGGTGAGGTCGGCTGGTGACATCCTTCATCGTGCTGATGCTGGCGTTCATCGGGATCGTCTGGCTTGCACTCGAGCTCGTGGTCCCGTCGTCGCCGCGGTTCGAACGACTCTCGCGCGCGGTTCGTGACCGTCGCATCGCCCGCCGGCGACGCCGTGCTGCCGACGATCCGTTCGACGTGCTGCGCCTCCAGACGCGGCTCGAAGTGGTCGCCCGTGAGATCCGTGCCCTGGAATCCGACCGCTGGAGTTTTGCCCGCAACCACCGACTCAACGCGACGCGCGCCGCCTATGACGACCTCCTCAGCGAAGCCTGCGTGCTCGCCGGGATCGACGTCCCTGACGCGTGCGACACGACGCTGCGACGATGACGAGCGATGGCGGGAGGAACGAGAGCTCACCGCCCGCGGCTGGAGTTGGTGAGAAACCGCAGGTCAGGGGCTACGAAAAAGGCAGCGGCCCGCCGGTCGCCCAACCGGCGGGCCGCTGGCAGCAATCAGCGGCGATCCGTCCAGCTGCCGCTGTCACCACCCTTTGCTCCTGCCCCCAGTAACACTGTCCACAATGCCTGAGACAAGACGTCTCAGCTAGACCAAATACGCGCGTACACGGGGAATTCATCTGTGTGTACGCGATATGACACATCTGTGTCATCGGGCCTGACCTCAGCTCGTTATGGCGAACGCCGGTCGCGACTGCGACGATCGCGCCGAGGAGAGGTGGATGCTTTCTACGATGGGGCGAGTGGCGGAGGGCGCAATCACCGTGTTGCTCGTGGAGGATCACCGCCTTGTCGCGCGTGGTCTCGCGGCCGCACTCGAGACCGACGAGACGATCACGTCGGTCTCGGTCACCGGGTCGATCGCCGAGGCCGAGTCGACGATCGCCTCCCTGCCGGTCGATGTCGTCCTGATGGACTATCGGTTGCCCGACGGCAACGGTGCCGAAGGGTGCCGGCGGATCCTCGCCATCGCTCCGTGGACGAAGGTGGTCATGCTCACCGCCGCCCCGGCCGCCGACGTGCTCGACTCTGTGCTCGACGCGGGATGTTCTGGCTTCGTGGGCAAGGACAGCGACATCGACGAGCTGGTCGCAGCCGTGCAAGCGGCTGCCGGGGGCGACGCCTACTTCTCTCCGAGCGCACTCTCGGCGCTCGTCGAGCGGCGGCGCGGACGTGACGAGGCTGGTCAGCTGACCAAGCGGGAACGCCAGATCCTCGTCCTCATCGCCGACGGACGGCCGGTGAACGAGATCGCCGGCGAGCTGTTCCTCAGCGTGCACACGGTCCGCAACCACATCCGCAACATCCAAGCGAAGTTGGGTGCCCACTCCAAGCTCGAGGCCGTCGTCATCGCCGCCCGCCGCGGCATCATCAGCTTCGATCCACCCACCCACGGGACAGACCGATGAACGAGCAGCTCGGCCGCAGCGCGTGCTCGACGAAGTCCGCCTCGGTGGTGATCGCAGACGACGACGGCCATGTGCGCACCGCACTCCTGCAGCTCCTCGAGGAAGAGCCCGGGTTGACCGTGCTCGGAACGGCTCGGGATGCGGACGAGGCACTCGTGCTGATCACTGAGCATCAGCCGGACGTGATCGTCGTCGACGTCAACATGCCGGCAGGCGGAGGTCCACGAGTGGCCGCGGAGACCGCGCGCCTCTCACCGGCCACACGCGTCGTCGCCTTGTCTGCTCGCGGCGATCGCACCGCACGTCGGGCGATGACGGATGCCGGCGCCTGCCGGTACCTGGTGAAAGGCGAGGACGACCTCGATCTCGTCCAGGTCATCTGGGACGTGGTCGGTAGCGCTCAGATCTGAGTGTGCCGCCACCCGCGCAACTCGGGTATCCACAACTCGACACGAGTACCGGCACCTTCGGATGTCTCGACGACGATCCGTCCTCCGAGCGCGACGATCCGATCACGCATGTAGGTGAGACCGAGATGGCCGCGCGGCGTCTCTGCCGAAGGGTCGTAGGAGAAGCCAACGCCGTCGTCCGTCACGACGACGACGACACCGTTCGGGTCGCCGTCGGAGACCGCGACCTGCACGATCGATGCCGACGCGTGCCGGAGGCTGTTCATGATCGCCTCTCGAGCGACGCGGTAGCCCATGATCGTCGTCGCCCGACCGATGCGATTGGTCAAGGTCGAGGTGAGATTCCAGGCGATCCCGCGACGCTGGATCACCTCCTCCCCGAGCTCGTCGAGCGCGGCGGCAAGCCCCTCGTCGTCGAGCGTGACCGGTCTGAGCTCGAACACGAGGTCGCGGAGCCGTCGGATTGCTGCCGAGCTCACGATCGTCACCTCGGCGAGCTCGTCGGCAATGTCCGCCGCCTCGGCCCGCCGACGGATGCGTTGCAGCTGGAGCTGAACCGCCGTGATCTCCTGGATCGCATCGTCGTGCAACTCCCGGGCGATGCGGTGCCTCTCGTCCTCCTGGGCCTCGACGAGCCGAGCGCTCACTTGTGACCGGAGGACCCTCGACGTTTCCTCGGCGAGTACTCGCTCGACCCCAGACGCCACCGCGGCCTTCACGGCATCGTCGGCTGCCGCCTGCAGCTCGACGAACTCGGTGACGTCCTCGACGCGATGAATGATGTAGCGCAACTTGCCGTCGTCATCGAGCACCGGCGTGTTGATCGGGCTCCAATAGCGAACCTCGAAACCTCCGCCCTCGGCATCAGGGCGTCGGATGTCGTACTTCTGTAACGGCATCGTGTCGGCCACGAGGTTGGCGCGGACGCGATCCAGTGAGGCGGCAAGGTTGTGTTCGCCCGTTGCCTCTTCGTCGTCGGGATTGTCGGGAAACGCCTCGAACAGCCCCCGACCCACGAGCTGATCTCGCTCGGTCATCGTCGCATGCAGATAGGCGTCGTTGACGGCGACGATCGTCAGGTCTGGGAGCAGCACGAGGTACGGCGCCGGAGTCGCCGTGAAGAGCGCCTCGAAATCGGGTCCCGCCAGACCTCCCACCGCCCAGGATCGTAGCCGCTCGGGAAACCAGAGCACCGCACGCCGCACTAGGTTCGCGTCGTCGAACGCTCGCACCGAGGAGGACACCCATGCCTACACGCAGCGCACGCACCGCTTGGACCGGCGGACTGCAAGATGGATCAGGGCACGTCGAGCTCACCAGCTCGGGCGCCGGGACCTATGACGTGTCGTTTCCGAAGCGTGCGGCGGACGATGCCGAGGGTACGACCAGCCCCGAGGAGCTGATCGCTGCCGCCCACTCCGCCTGCTTCGCGATGTCGCTCTCCCACGGCATCGCCCAGGCCGGCGGCACCCCGAAGTCTCTCGACGTCGCCACCGACGTGACGCTCGGCGCCGATCCCGCCGGAGGCTTCCGCATCAGCGGGATCAAGCTCACGGTCCGCGGCGAGGTCGACGGCCTCGACGACGCCGCATTCCAAGAAGCTGCCGCACAGGCGAAGGCTGGCTGTCCTGTCAGCAAAGCCCTCACGGGCACGGAGATCACGCTCGACGCGTCGCTCGCCTAGCGCCTGATCATCGGAGTCCGACGACTTCGATGAGCGTGTGCACACCGGCCTTGCCGGGCAGCTCGCTTTCGAACGTGCGGCCGGCCAGGACTCGATCGCCGAGATCGGCGAGGGTGGCATCGGACATCAGGAAGCGCGTCCCGAACTCCTTGTTGGCCTGCTCGATGCGGCTGGCGAAGTTCACCGTGTCGCCGATCGCCGTGACGGGCGCGCCGTCGCCGGCGATCGATCCCACGATGGTCGGCCCGACGTGCACGCCGACGTTGAGGTCGAACGAGCGCCCGTAGAGCTCGTGCAATTCAGGTCGCCTTCGCTCCGCCTCGGCGAGCATGTCGAGCCCGGCTCTGATGGCGCGCAGGCTTGGCGGCTCGGGGCCGTCGGGAGCGAAGAACGCCATGATCCCGTCGCCCATGTAGCTGGACACGACGCCACGGTGACGGACGACCGCCGCGGTGACATGACGGAGATGCCTTTGCAGCACGTGCAAGCACGTCGTAGGGCAGGACGGCTTCGGCGAACGCGGTGAAGCCGCGGATGTCGGCGAAGAGGATCGCCGCGTGCACCTCGCGACCGACTGGATGCGGCTGGGAACGCTTGCCGAACAGGCGGCGGCGCGCTCCGGTGCGGCGGCGAACCGCGCCCGGGCGAACATCGACAAGCTCGACGTCGTTCTCGTCGAGAACGAGGCGACGGATGGTGACATCGGCCGACACCCGGGTCTGGCAGGCGAGGCGGAACTCGGGCGTGAAGTCGAGACGGTCGGCGATCCCTTGCTCACGCATCGTGCGTGGTCCGCACGAGTCCCATCCCTCGACCACCACGAATCGACACGTCGAGCATTGCGCCCGGCCGCCACACGCGTGGGCGAACGGGACCCCGGCACGAAGCGAGGCGCCCAGCACGGGCTCACTCGCCCCGCACTCGACGAGCCGCTGATCAGGAAGGACGTAGACGTTCGGCATGGTTCGCTGCACGAGCCGAAGCTCTGTTCGGCCCGTCGACGCGACGCTACCCCGGCTACCCGATCCGACCGAGTGGCGATATGCGTTGGTGTGGCGCCGCTCGATCGGCAGAAGAGTTCGATCGGCAGCAGGCCCTGGCTGCTATGCAACGCTGATGTCCTTCAGGCGGTTGTTGTCGTTGTCACTCGCTGCGTCCGTCGCGTTCGTTGCGTGCAGCGACGACGATGCGGCCGATTCCGGGGCGACGAGTGACGCCCCGACGGCCCCGGCGGCCTCCACGTCGTCGCCGGCACCGGGCACAGCTGGTGCGAGCACTACGCCAGTCACCGGCTCTCCGACGACCGCGCCGTCACCGACGACGGCGGTTGCCAGCACCGCACCACGGACGACCACGACCCCGACTTCGGCGGCGCCGACAACGGCTGCCCCGACAACCGCGGCGCCGACCACCGCCACCCCGGTCGAGCCCTTGCAGATCCTCGTCACCAACGACGACGGCTACTCGGCAGCGGGTATCGATGCCGTCGTGCAGTACCTGACGTCTTTGCCCGACGTGGAGGTCACCGTGGTCGCCCCGCTGGAGAACCAGAGCGGTTCCGGTGACTCGACGAGCCCCGGCGAGCTGCGCACGCGCAACGTCCAGACCGTCGGTGGGTACCCGGCAGTTGCCGTCCGCGGATTTCCGGCGGACTCGGTCAACTGGGCGCTCGATGGCGGGGTGGAGCAGCATCCGGACCTGGTGGTCTCTGGCTCGAACGAGGGTCAGAACTACGCGGCGATGATCATCCCGATCTCGGGCACGATCGGAGCGGCGGCGACAGCGGCACGCGCCGGCATCCCTGCGATCGCGATCAGTCAGGGCATACCGCACGCCGGACAAGAGGCCGACTACGAGGCTTCGGTCGATGCGCTCGACAAATACCTGGACACGACACTCGACGAGTACCGGTCGGGTGACGCGGCGAACGTCCTCGTCAGCCTCAATGTGCCGACGTGTCCGGAGGGTGCGCGCTTGTACGGCATCCGCATCACGCAGCCGGCCACCGACTGGGGTGACCGTCCGCCGCTCGCCGCCGCGCCGTGCGACGGTCCACTGCGGGGCAAGCCAGTCGACGACGTCGATGCCTTCAACCACGGGTACCCCTCGTTGACCGCCCTCGACCCGGACACCCTCGCCGGAGTCCCGTACCGAGGCGACCGCCCCTCCACCAACTGACCGCAGCGGACCGACGTAGATCAGACGCGACAGTCGCGTCCCGCCCGCACCATCGGTCGTGACACGCGACAGTCGCACCAGGCACACCGTTCACCGACGCCACACACGACAGTCGCGCCACGCGACCGCCGTCGGTCGTGCCACGCGACAGTCGCACCACGACACCTTCCCGGCTGCATCACCGACCGGTGCCACACGCGACAGTCGGCGCTACGCCGCACACCACCACCACCACCCCAGCAACGGCGTCGGTCCGTCTGCGGGATTCGACGGGGGGTCGGCGAGAAGCGCGATCGTGAGGTGATGCGAACCAAGGCGACCGAGCTCGTCGGCATCGACGTCCCGATCTTCGGCTTCAGCCATTGCCGTGACGTCGTCGCCGCCGTGACCAATGCCGGGGGCTGCGGCGTGCTCGGCGCCGTCGCTCACAGCCCCGAACAACTCGACATCGACCTGAAGTGGATCGAGGCGGAGGTGAAGGGCAAGCCGTTTGGCGTCGACCTGCTCGTGCCGGGTAAGTTCGCCGGGTCGGACGAAGGTGGTCTCGAGACCGGGGAGCTCCGTGACCTGGTGCCGGAAGAGAACCGGGCATGGGTCGACGATCTTCTCGAGCGCTACGGCGTCCCGGCGCTACCGCCCAAGGACGACGATTCGTCGCCCGACCACGCCATCGGGGGCATGCGGATCGATCCGAAGAGCATGGCTCCCCTGCTCGACGTGCTGTTCGCCCACGAAACGCGACTCGTCGCCTCGGCGCTGGGTCCCCCGCCGCCGCACTTCATCGAACGTGCCCACGAAGCAAACATCCCCGTCGCCGCTCTGGCCGGCACGGTCGAGCACGCCGTGCGCCACGCCGAAGCGGGTGCCGATCTCATCGTCGCCCAAGGCACGGAAGCGGGCGGCCATACCGGCATGATCGCCACCATGGTGCTCGTCCCCGAAGTGGTCGACGCCGTCAACGGTTTGCCCGTGCTCGCCGCAGGCGGCATCGCCCGTGGGCGACAATTGGCGGCCGGCATGGCGCTCGGCGCCGACGGTGTGTGGTGTGGCTCCGTGTGGCTCACCACCGAGGAGGCCGAAACGGCGCCCGCGGTGAAGGAGAAGTTCCTCCGCGCCGGGCTCGGCGACACCGTCCGCTCCCGTTCGCTCACGGGAAAGCCGGCGCGGATGCTGCGCACCGCATGGACCGACGAATGGGACCGCACCGACGGTCCCGGCACGCTGCCCATGCCGCTCCAGCCAATGCTGGTGAACGACGCGATGAAGCGCATCCATCGCGTCGCCACGAAGGAGGGAACTGGAGCGAACGAGCTGGTCACCTACTTCGTCGGGCAGGTGGTCGGGAGCATGAACACGGTGCGACCGACGCGCAGAGTGGTGCTGGACATGATCGACGAGTTCATCGACACGATCGAGCGTCTCGACACCCTCGTCACCACCGATTGACGGTCGCTCCGTCCATCTCGGCGACGACACCAGGTTCTTGCGAGGTGTGTCGTGCGTCAACCAGTCCGTTCGACGGGGGCCGCGTGGTGCACCATTGCCAGATGCCGGGGATCGAGGTCATTCGTGATGTGTACGCCGCGTTCGCTGCGCAGGACTTCGGCGCCGTCCTTGCGCTCACCGACCCGCAGTGCGTCGTCACCCAGGACCCGCGCTTGCCGTGGGGTGGTCGCTACGTCGGACACGACGGGTTCGCCGAGTTCGGAGCCAACCTCGTCGGCACCATCGACTCGGCGGTGACGACGGAGTCACTGTTCGAAGCCGACGACACGGTGATCCAGTGCGGCCGAACGCGAGGAACGGTGCGGGCCAATGGTGCAGCCTTCGATGTCGGCGAGGTGCACATCTGGACGGTGCGGGACGGCAAAGTCGTCGCCGCCCACTTCGCCATCGACACCGAGGCGATGCTCGACGCGATCGGGCAGCCGTGACCATCTCCGACTGCGGGCCCGGACACTTCAGCGCGACGGCGAAATCCTGAAGAATGATCCCAGATGGTCTTCGTCTTCGGGGAGTACGAGCTCGACATCGGGCGCTTCGAGCTTCGACGCGGGGGTGAACCCCAGCCCGTCGAGCCACAAGTCTTCGATGTGCTGCACTACCTCGTCGCTCACCGCGATCGAGTGGTGACGAAGAACGAGCTGCTCGACAACGTGTGGGGAGACCGGTTCGTCAGCGAGTCCGCGCTGACGAGCCGGATCAAGGCGGCCCGCAGGCTGCTCGGCGACGACGGCAAGAGCCAATCCGTGATCAGGACCGCGCACGGCCGGGGGTACCGGTTCGCCCTCGACGTCGTCGAGCGGGAGGACGCGGCGACGTCGCGCCCGACGGCCGCACCCGCGGCCCGTGGCGACCACGCCACGACCACTTCGGACACCGAGCCTCCCGCTGACACAGGAGCCGCGACGACGGAGTACGGCTGGCCGCTGATGGGCCGCCGCAGCGAGCTCGAACAGCTCGCCTCGTGGTTCCACGACGAGTCCCGCGGCGGCGTGCTGCTCGTCGGTGCCGCCGGCTTGGGCAAGACGCGCCTCGCCGAAGAGCTGGTTGCGGTGGCCGCCGCCGCCGGACTTCCGACCGCCCGCGCCGCTGGCCACCCGGAGGCGCGTTCGATACCGCTCGCCGCGTTCGCTCACCTCATCCCGCCCGAAGCGATCGCGACCACAGGCGATACCGCCGTCGATCAGGCGACGCTCTTCTACCGGGCCCGCGCCGCACTCGAAGGCGACACCCGCCGGCTGCTGTTCGTCGACGACGTCGACCAGCTCGACGAACTGTCGCGGGCGTTGCTCGGCTCGCTCATCGCCGACCGTGCAGTGTTCGTGGTGCTGACGATGCGCAGCCGTCCGACTCCGGTTCCCACTGTCGAGCATCTCGTCAAGGACGGGCACCTCACCCGGCTGGAGCTCCAACCGCTTCCACCCGACACCGCCGAAGCGCTCCTCCACCGGACGCTGGGCGGCCCACTCCTCGCCGATACAACGCGTCAACTCGTCGATGCCTCGCTCGGCAACCCCGGGATCCTGCGACAGCTCGTCGAATCGTCCCTCGCCGCTGGCCGGCTCAGCCGCATGCAGAGCATCTGGAAGCTCACCGGTCCGCTGGCCACGCCGCCGAGTCTCGCTAGCCTCGTCGCAGATCGGCTCGACGAGCTGGAAGGCGAACTGCAACACGGCGTCGAGCTGCTCGCCGTCGCCGGCGGGCTCGGCCTCGAGCTCCTCGCCGAGCTGACCGACGACGACGTTCCCGAGGAGCTCGAGCGACGAGGGCTGATCCGAGTACGCAACGAGGGCCGCCGTCTCAACGCCGCCCTCTCTCACCCGCTCTACGACGAGATCGTGCGCAGCGCGTTGCCGACGTTGCGTGTTCGCCGCCTCAAGCGGCAGCTCGTCGACGCGGTGACGGCGCATGGTGCTCGCCGCCTCGACGACCGGATCCGTGTCGTCGCCTGGCAGCTCGACGCGGGCGGCGAGGTCGACCCGGCGTTGTTGCTGCAGTCGGCGACGCTCGCCGTGCTGGCGAACGAGCTCGATACGGCGGAGCGAATCCTCACCAGCGCGGCGCGGAGCGATCCGCCGGCGAAGGTCGTCCAACTCCAGGCCGAGCTGGCGTTCCGTCAGGGCTCGCCGCGCAAGGTGGAGCAACTTCTCGGATCGATCGATCTCACACCGCTCGACGACCACCAACGGGCGCAGATCTTCCGCCGTCGGGCGACGAACATCTTCTTCGAGACCAGCGATTACCACGAGGCGATGGCCATGGTGGACACCGGCCTCGAAACGCTGCGTGGGCCGACCGCACGCGCATCGTTGGACGCCCATCTCTCGATGCTCCTCGCGACTGGCGGTCAGGTCGGACTTGCCATCGAGCGGGCGACCGCGGCTCTTCCGGAGGCGACCGGCGAGACGCGGCTCGAGCTGTTGCGCACCCTGGGTCTCTCGCTCGTCCATGCCGCTCGCCCGCTCGCCGGTCTCGAGCTCGCACGGGAGGGGGAGCAGCTGCACGCCTCCCTCCCCGACACACCCACGCTGCCCGGCATCTCGATGCTGCTCTTCGTCGAGGTCGCCGCCCTCGCCGCAGCCGGGCAGGTCGACGCCGCTCGCGCCCGAGCGGACGCAGTGTGCCGCGACCATCCCAACGCCCAGCTGCGCTGGATCGACACGGCGATCGGTCGCCTCGAGCTGATGGCGGGCCGCACCGCCGACGCGCGACGGGTGCTCGAGCCGACCATCAACGAGGCGCGCGCCAATCGGCATGGCTCGATCGAACGTTGGGTGCTCGCCCTGCACGCCTACGCCCACCTCATGGAGGGTCATCCCGATCTCGCCGAACCGGAGCTCGAGCGTGTTGCCACCCTCGAAGTCGGCGCTCGCGCCCTCTACCACCCGGAGATCGACCGCGCCCACGCCTGGCTGGCCGCCTCACGTGGCGACCTCGACAAGGCACGACAGATGCTGGTCGACTCGGCGGCCGATTGCGACGCCCGAGGAGCCACGGGAATGGTGGCCCTGCTGCTGCACGACGTCGCCCGCCTCGGCTTCCCGGAGCTCGTCGTCGACCGCCTCAACGAGATCGCCGCTGCCAGCGATGGGTCGCTCTTCGCGGCTCGATCCCTGCTCGTCACAGGGATGGTCAAGGACGATGCGGACATGCTCGATCAAGCGTTGACCCTGTTCGAGGACGGCGGTTGCCGGATGTACGCCGCAGAGACGGCGGCGACACTCGCCGACGTGCACCGCCGTGCAGGGCGGGACACCGACGCTGACGAGGCTGCACGTCGAGCCGACCGGCTGCGCCAGGTCGGTGACGTCACGCTGGTCAGTCCGGCGCTCCCCTAGCGAGCCACGCAGCCTCAGCCGTCAGCCGTCGATGAACAGCTCGCTGCCCGCGCCCTCGAGCATCGTCTCCGACATCAACCGGTAGCCGCGCTTCCAGGCCGCCGCCACGTCCGCGGTGAACTCGTCGTCGAGCACGTCGGTGAGTGCGGCCATGAGGGCTTCCTCCATGCAGTCGTAGTTGCCCGCACGTACGCCGTGATGGCGGTACCGCACGCCAAGCGTGCGCGCTCGCACGACGAATCGATCGAGATCGTGCGCCAGCTCAGCGAGCTCGACGAGATCATCGACGAGCTTTGCCCGCCGTTCGGTGTCATCCGGGGCGAACAGTGCGCAGGTCTCCGGCGACACATTGAAGAGATGATCGTCGAACGCTCTGGCGAAGCGTTCCGGATCGCATGCGAGGCGGCCGGCTGTACCGACCACGATGTCGAGCTGCTCGGGAGTCATGTCGCCATGCCTCCGAAGCTCCGCCTGTTCAGCTCAGAAGTCATACGTCGATCGTGCTCCGCGCGGCGCTCGAGTTCTTGGAGATGACGGGGAGACGGGGTGGATCTGCGATCTCCATGTCTTCTCCAGATCCTCTCCAAGCACCGGTACGTACCTTCCTTCATGTTGATGAGGACCCGACTGACTGGGACGGAACGAACGATGGAACGCTTTCAACCAACCGGCACCGCAGGACGGGCCGCACACCACACCGCCGAAGTCGTCGTCGTCGGCGCACGTTGCGCCGGAGCGGCGACGGCTCGTCTGCTCGCCGAGCGCGGCCACGACGTGCTCATCGTCGATCGGGCCGAATTCCCGAGCGACACGCTCTCCACCCACGCCATCGCCCGCACCGGCGTGGTCCAGCTGCACCGCTGGGGCCTGCTCGACCGAGTGCTGGCGAGCGGTGCGCCGCCGATCCGTCAGGTCGTGTTCCACACGGCCGGGCAGCGGATCGAGCGGACGATCAAGGAGCACGGCGGGGTTGACATGCTGGTCGCCCCTCGCCGTCACGAGCTCGACGCCATCCTCCTCGACGCCGCCATCGAAGCCGGCGCTCGAGTCTGGACCGGCGTCACCGTCGACGGCGTGCATCGCGCCGACGACGGCCGGGTGACCGGGATCTATGGTCGCAACGGCGACGATCCCGTTCGCATCAGCGCCCGGTTCGTCGTCGGCGCCGATGGTCTCCGCTCGCGTGTCGCCCGCGCTGTGGCGGCGCCCGTGACAGAGGCACGCTCTGCAGGAGGAGCGGCCCACTACGCGTACTACCTGGGCGACTGGCCGGCGATGGAGTACTACGTCGGCGACGGTGCCTTCGCCGGGATCTTCCCGACGCACCGCGGCGAGGCGAACATCTGGGTCTGCAACAACGCCGACGTGGCCGAGCGGTACCGCCGCTGGCACGACACGCTGGACGACGCGTTCAGCGCCATGTTGCGGCAGGCGGCACCGGAGCTGTACGCCCGCATCGACCCGCACATGCGGGCCTCGGTCACTCGTGGCCAGATGCGGCTCCCCAACCAGTACCGCCAGCCCTACGGCGACGGGTGGGCACTCGTCGGCGACGCCGGCTACCACCGTGACCCGATCACGGGCCACGGGATCAGCGACGCCTTCCGTGACGCCGAGCTGCTGGCGTGCTCGCTCGATGCGATCCTGAGCGAGGGCGTCGACGAGACGGTAGCCCTCGACTCCTACCGCGCCTCGCGGGACGGCATGTCCCGCGAGATCTTCGAGCTGACGTGCAAGCTCGCCCAGTTTCCCCCAGCGGCTCGGTTCATCGAGCTGCAGAAGGCGCTCGGCCAGGCCATCGAGGCCCAGTCGACGACGCTCGCCAACCAGTCCGGGTGCCTCGTCGGCGCTTCTGCCTGAGCGGCGTTCTCACACCACCAAAACCCGCCGGTCGCGACCGGCTTTCACGAAACAGGAACCACACACCGATGACCACTATCGAATCCCCAATGACACGGAACGGCGTCGACACGGCGATGCTGTTTGCCACCCTCGACGCCGTGAAGTCGGCCCCCCAGGCCGCTCAGTTCCAGTTCCGCGCCCACAACCACTGGGTGAACGGCACGAACAGCCGCTCCGAGGTCGGCGATTTCTTCGGCGTCGGCGAAGAGCGGTCGCACGAGCGCACGTGGGTCTTCGACGCCGATCACCCCGCCGTGCTGTGCGGCCAGGACAAGGGCGCCACCCCGGTCGAGTTCGTGCTGCACGCGCTCGCCTCGTGCCTCACTGCCGGCCTGGCGAACATCGCTGCCGCACGCAAAGTGACGCTGACCGAGGTCCGCTCGACCCTCCGTGGCGACATCGACCTGAACGGCATCCTCGGCCTCAACCCCGAGGTGCGCAACGGCTACCAGCAGGTGACCGTCGAGTTCGAGGTCAAGGGTGACGCACCCGAGCCCGTGCTGCGCGAGCTCGTCGAGCAGGCGAAGGCCCGGTCCGCCGTCTACGACATCATCACCAACGGCGTTCCGGTGATGATCCACGTCAGCGTGGAGTCGGACACCGTCTGATCCCCTCTGCCGACGCGCGACGGCACGAAGGTGCCGCGACTCACGGTCCGCCCAACACCGTGAGCGCGGCGCCTCCGTCGCGTCCGGGGTCAGCCCAGGTTGCGGCGGAACAGCGAGTGGACCCGCTCCCAGTGGAGCTCGGACGCCTCCCGGTTGTAGCGCTCCGTCCCGGGCGGCGCGTAGCCGTGAACAGCGTCGGTGAAGAAGTCGATCGTGTGGGGCACTCCAGCCTTCTCCAATGCCTCCTCCATCACCGGCAACGTGTCGGCCGGCGCGGTGGGGTCGTTGTCGCACCATCCCATGTAGACCTCAGCGGTCGCTGCCTCGAGCCCGCGGTGGGGCGAGTCGTCGTCGTCGGTGACGAGCCAACCGCCGTGGATCGAGGCGACGGCAGCCACCCGTTCGGGCATGGCCTTGGCGAGAGCGATCGTCAGGCCGCCGCTCATGCAGAACCCCACCGCGCCGATCTTGCCGCCGGCGGCCGCCGGGTCGTCGGCGGCGACATCGAGCAGCGCCTTGGCGTCACTGACGATGTTCGAACGGGTGACAGTGCCCATCAGATCACGGCGGGCGTGCATGTCCTCGTCACTACTGCCGAACTCGCGGAAGGGCCCACCGCGGTAGAACAGATAGGGCAGCATCACGTAGTAGCCCGCACTCGCCAGCCGGTTGGCCATGTCCTTCAAAACGGGTCGGATGCTCGGCGCGTCCATCAGATACAGCACGACGGGATGGGGTCCGTCGTGTTCGGGGTGATAGATGAACGTCTTCATCTCGCCCTCGGGGGTCGTCACGTCGAGTTCCGCGTTCGATCATGCGCCGATTCTCTCAGGTTGACCCGGGAGTACAGTGCGCTGAGCACGGCCTAGGCGGCCGGTCGTCACGAGGGCCGCACAGGCCGGGGAGCACGAGATGACGGCAGAGTTCGCGGACACTGAACGCGTCGACCGCACTGCGGACAGCACGATCGCTCCGCGACGCGCCTCGTCGCCGGCCGTGCGCAGAGCGGTAGATCGGAGTGGGCCACCGCCTCCGGTCGAACTCCAACGAGCAGGCTCCGAAGCGGAGCGGATGGACAGTCGCCGCGCCGCTGACCACGTCGGTTCGGTGATGGCGACCGACCTCGTCGCCAGCCGCATCCGGCCCGCGGCCGGGAACGTCATCCGACGCTACGTGCAGTTCACGGCGCAGGCGTCGGTACCGCCGGAACAGCAGATCAACTCTGTCGCAGCGCTCGAGTCGGCAACCGGCGTGAAGGTCGATCCGGCGACACCGGAAGGAGCGATTGTCGAACGGCTCCTGAAGTCACCGCAACCGGTTCTCTTCGCCGATGTCAAAGAGATGCTCGCCGCTGCTCGCAACAAGGCTGCGGCGAACCCGTTCGTGTTGAAGGCGGAAGAGTCGAGGGCGGACTCCCCGCAGGGCGAACGCAGCAAGTCGGCGAGCAGTCACTACAACTTCCGCAACAATCCGCAAGCGCAGCTGCCCGACGCCGGTCCGGACCCCACCGCGAAGCAGAAGCGGCAGCGTGGGGCAGCGACCGGCGCCGATGCCTTCTACTACCACGTGACGTCGTACACGAACCTGACGACCATCTTCAATCAGGGCCTCAACCCGTCCGCCGGCGGCGCCGTCGGCGGCAGCTCATTCCAGAACGCCGACTCGGTGATGAACCAGAAGTCGGCCGACGACTCGAAGAACAAGGTCTTCGTCGCCACCGTCGGCAAGCTCACGCAGCGCTATCTCTCCTTCAGGCTCCGTCAGGACGACCTCTTCGGGAAGCACAGCGAGCGCATCGTCGAAGTCCTCCACACCAACACCAAGATGAACAAGAAGATGGCTGAGCAACTGTTCGCCCAGGTCTCACTCGGTGAAGAGCCGGTCGTGCTGCGGTTCGCCAACACATGGGGGTCGGAATCGTGGGTGCCGGATCCGATTGACACAGCCGCATTCGCCCTCGTCGGCAAGGCGGTGCCGCCGAACCAGATCGAGTGCCTCACCGTCGAGGGCTGGCAGAAGCTCGACGTGCTCACGGCGATCGTGCAGGCGTTTCCAGGCAGCGAGCCAGTCACGAAGCTGCGTGCAGCATTGCTCCGTTTCTACGGAAAGCACAACGACACGCTCGCCACGAAGAACCCGGTCGAGCTCTACGACTTCATCGAAACGGAGCTCGTCAAGGAGCTGCGCGTCGAGAAGTTCGCGGCGAAGTGACTCCGCCGAGCCGCCCTCGCACATCGATGTGACGGGAGACATACGTAGCTGCGGGATGGCCGCCATCTACGTATCTACCGCAACCACAATGCGTAGGCCCTCCGATGCGACGCGATCGCGTAGAAGCGCACGATGGTCCCATGCTCACGAACTTCGACACCGCCCAGGCCATGGTCGCCCACCACCAGCAGCAACTTCGCGACGAAGCAGGCCGTCGTCGCCTGATCCGCTTCGCCCGCCGAGTACGACACAGCGTCGAGTCCGACACGGCTGATCACGATGCAGTCGTGCATCGATTGCCCCGGCGCGACCGAGTCTCCACCACCCCCGAGGTGACGCCACCCGAGGAGCGCGCTGCGAGCTGATGAACTCCGGACGGTCTCGCTGCGGCGGGACGTACGCTCGGGACATGCTCGTCGCCCGGACCGGCCTCTCCCCCGTGATGGTGGGCCGCACGGCAGAGTTGAACCGGCTGCAGTCGCTCGTCGGCGCATCATCCGTGCCGGCCGTGGCGCTGATCGCCGGTGAAGCCGGCATCGGCAAGACCCGGCTCGTCCGCGAGCTCATCGACAACGTCCCGGCGGGCACGCTGGTGCTCGCCGGACAGGCCGATCCGGGCACGGTCGGCCGGCCGATGGAGCTCTTCACCGACTCCCTCCGGCGCGCCGACCTTGCCGCCCATGCCGACGTCTGCGCCGTCATCACCGATCCGAGTCAGCCCGTCGAAGACCGCGTCCGCGCCGGCGTCGACCTCATCCGCCAGCTGAGCGCCGGCCTGACGGCCTTGGTCGTGTTCGAGGACCTCCACTGGGCCGACTCGGAGAGCCTCGCCGTGTTCGAGCGCCTCGCCGAACCCGATCAGGGCTCCCTCCTCGTGGTCGGCACGTACCGACCCGACGGGCTGTCCCGCCGTCACCCCGCCTCCGACCTGCTTCCCCGTCTCGAGCGACGCCATTCGGTGACGCATGTCCACCTCAATCGCCTCTCGCCCGCTGATGTGAGCGTGTTCCTCGCCGCCGTGTTCGATGAGGACCCGTCGTTCCGCACGGTCGACGCGCTGCACCGCCGCACCGACGGCAATCCGTTCTTCCTCGAGGAGCTCGTCGCCAGTGCCGGCGACATGTCGATCGAGGGGCTCGCCACGGCACCGCTTCCGTGGACGATCGCCGAACTCGTGCGGGCGCAACTCGACGACCTCGAGCCTCCCGTTCGCAGCATCGTCACCGCCGCTTCGGTGCTCGGCCGCCGCGTGTCGTTCGACCTGCTGGCGGCGGTGACGGGCACCGAGGAGACCCAGCTGATCGAGCTGCTTCGCGCCGCCGTCGACGGCGGGCTCCTGGTGGAGACCGACCCCGACGTCTTCAGTTTCCACCACGACCTGGCCAAGGAGGCGATCAAGGGCGGTCTGCTCGGGCGCGAACGGCGGCGGTTGCACGAGGCGGCACTGGAAGCGCTGCAGGCGGCGGGGAGTCGCGATCACGTGGCCATCACGAGGCACGCCGCCGGCGCAGGGCGCTACGACCAGATGATCGGCGAGGCCCGGCTCGGTGCCCGCGAGTCACTCGAGCTCGGCTCCCCCTATCAGGCACTCCAGCTTGCCGAGACCGGCCTCCTCGAGGCGGACGACGACCTCGACTTGCGCGCCATCGCCTCACGAGCGGCCTGGCTGGCGGGCCTGCTCGACGAGGCGGTGGAACACGCCGACCGGTGGCTCGAGCTCGCTCGCGCCAACGACGACGTCAGCGAGGAAGCCGCCGCACTCAGCCTGCGCATGCGAGTGGCCTACGACGTCGGCGACCTCGCGCGGTATGGACGACCTCACGCACGCGCTGATCGGCACGATCGATCAGCTGCCGGGCGATGAGGAGCGAGCACGTGCGATGGCATTCGTTGCCCAGTCATACATGCTCCGCGATCAGATCGAGCCGACCTGCGAGTGGGCCGACAAGGCGTATTCGCTCGCCGCAGCGAACGGCTACGACAGCGTGAGCTTGGCGGCGACGGTCGAGAAGGGATCGGTCCTCGTGATCGAGCCGGCCACAGCCGACGAGGGGGCGGCGCTGCTCCAGTCGGCGGTGGCGGAAGCTGAGCGGACGGGCGACCACGTGCTCGCCGCTCGCGCCTTGATCAATCTCTTCTGGCGGGCCCGCATGTCGAGCAAGGTCGAGGAGGCACGCGAGCTACTGCTGCGGATGCGCCGCCACGCCGAAGCAAGCGGCTTCGACTCGCTGGCGAGCCACACGCGTGTCGAGGCGTCAGCGATGCTCGCCATCGTCGACGGCGATCTCGATGCCGCCATCGCCGTACTCGACGAGGGTGTCCGCGAGGACCCCGGGAGGGCGATATCGCGCAACCGGAAATGGCTCGGTGTCCTGCGTGCAGGATTGGCGCTCGAAGCCGGTGAGCTCGAGGTCGCCGCCGAATACTCCGCTGACGCCAAGCCGCCGACTGCGCGGAGTGCCGTCGGTGTGCTCGGGCTCGACGTGCACCTTGCTGCCCGGCGCGGTGATCTTGCCGGCACCCGCATCGCTCTCGGCGAGCTGTTGACAGCGGTCGAGGAGGAAGGCGCCGCCTCACCGTCGCAGGCGCACGACATCACGGCCGCCGCCCTCGCAGCGGGACTCCCTCCCGACGAGTTGCGCCCGCTCGTCGAGCAGATCGGCATCTTTCCCGGTCACCGGCTCGACACCGATCATCCCTGGCGGCAGCTGCTCGACGCCCAACTCGCCGAAGCCGAGGGACGCCCCGACGTGGCCGCCACGCTCTACACATCCGCGGCCAACGCAGGCGATCAGACGACGGGCGTGCTCGCCCGCCACCGCGGCACCGCGCACGTCGGCGCCGCCCGCTGTCTCATTGCTGTCGGCGATTTGGATGAGGCCCGCCTCCACGTGTCAGCAGCGGCTGAGCAGCTCGCTCGGTGGCGTGGGTGGCGCGTCCACGAGCTCGTCAGCGTCCAGCGACGGCTCGGCGTCGGACCGGAGGTGAGCGGGCCCGAGGCGCTCACGCCTCGCGAACGCGAGGTCGCCGGCCTCGTGGCCGAAGGCCTCACCAATGCCGCCGTCGCCGAGCGGTTGTTCATCTCGCCCCGCACGGCGGCCGTGCACGTCTCGAACATCCTTGCCAAACTCGGCATGGCGTCACGGGCGGAGATCGCCGCCTTTGCGGTCCGCGATCGTCTGGGCGAAGCGTCGAGCACACGAACAGACCCGCACTGAGTACGGGCGAGGTTCGACGGGATCCGCAAGAACCGCGCTCGGGTCGTACCCGGCCGGGCGCGGGTGATCTGGGCGGCGAGCCGGTTCGCCCCGCGACTCACCGATCGGATGATCGCCCGCGGCCTCAGTCAGGAGATCGAGGCTGCACGGCGCAGCCAGCCGGACTGAGACTGTCAGATCGACCTATGGCGTGACGCCGAACGAATTCACAAAGGCCAAGTCGTCGGGTTGGTCGAGGCGGTAGCCGCCGGTTGTACCCGAGCACGTCTGGCTGGTGCCGAACGAGTTGACCGCGGTGATCACCGATGTGCCTTTGACGAAGATCGGTCCGCCCGAATCGCCGAAGCATGTGCCGCCGCGGTGTGGCTTGCCATTGTTGTTGGAGAACTTGGCGGCCGTGCCCTTACCCGCGCCGAGGACGCCGTTGAGATTGACGAGGGCGAGGTCGGCCTTGCGGCGCGTGTCACCGCCGAGGGCGATCTTCGGACCGGATTCCTCGAGCCCGAATCCCACGGCCGTGTAGCGCTGCGTCTTGTCCCGTGAGAGCTGATTCAGCAGTCGCAGTGCCGGCAGTTCGCCATAGGTGCTCATCGGGACTGGTGTCTCGAGTTGCAGCACGCCAGCATCGAACAGGAAGAACGCGTTGTCGTCGTACTGCGGATGGGGATGGGCGGTGGCACGATGCCACTCGGACGACGCATTGAGCGCTGCCGACCAGGCCTCGTACCGTGCCTGATTGCCGTCGGGCACGAACGTCGAACTCGGTGGCAGGATGTCGAAGTCGGGCTCCTCCGCGAAGCTGATCCAGACGTCGTTGCCGCCTGAGCCGTCACCGCCACCTTCCGTCGTCGATTCGCCGTTGAAGCCGACGGCGAACGTGCAGTGCCCGGCCGTGACAATGGTGTCGGCGTCGAGCAGCGTTCCGGAGCATGTGAACCAGCCGCCGGGGTCGTTGAATCGCGGATCGATCGCGTCGGGCACGTAGAAGAGGAGCTCGCCGACGTAGGGGTGATCACCGGCGTCGGGCACTCCGTTCTTGATCGCCCCGGCCGGCATTGCCGGAATCAGCGCAACGAACAGGGCGGCGAGAGCGGCAATCAGCCTTTTCACGATCAGACCTCCTACAGCGACGGACTTGTCACGCGGCGGCAGATTACTTCGAATGATCGAGCACGAGGTCGCGACCTGGTAGACGAAGGCAGGCGTCGATGCCGCCGTCGGTGCGGTTGTGCAGGCTCACCTCCCCACCGCTGGCGGTTGCCAGGTGGCGGACGATCGACAAGCCGAGGCCCGAGCCGTCGGTGGCGGCGTCAGGCGCGCGCCAGAACCGATCGAAGGCATGGGCGAGCTGCTCGTCGCTCATCCCTGGCCCTCGGTCCAGCACGTGGAGCTCGGCCCAGCCGTCCTTCCTGCCCACTACCACCTCGATCGTCGAACCCGGGTCGGCGACATTGAGGGCGTTGTCGATGAAGTTGTCGATCACCTGCTCGACGGCACCGGGAACGGCGAGCGCCGGGGCGGCAATCTCCGTGACCGTGTCGAGCTGCACCTCCCGCTCCTCGGCGAGAGGACGCCACACGTCGACGCGCTCGAGCCCGACTGCGACGAGGTCGACCGGCTCGGTCCGCTCGTCGCGTCCGGTGCGAGCGAGCACGAGCAGACCCTCCACCATCCGTTGCAACCGCTCGACCTCCGCCATCGCGGCGTCGACCTGCTCGGTCGCCGCCGCCGGATCCTCGTCGACGAGCTCGCTGGCACGCTCCAGCTGGAGACGCAGTGCCGTCAACGGGGTGCGCAGCTGGTGGGATGCGTCGCTGGCGAACGACCGCTGCTGCTCGACGAGCGTCGCCACACGTGTCGTCATCGCGGCGAAGGCGTCGACGAGGTCGCGCACCTCGGGCGGCCCTTCGGCGTCGCTGGAGTCGACCGAGAAGTCACCCTTGGCCACACGTTCCGTCGAGCGACGTAAACGTCGCAGCGGCCGGGCGATCGTCCCAGCCATGAAGAGGGCGGCGATGACGGCGGCAACGAGCGAGATGAGGCCGACCATCGCCAACCCACCGAACTTGTCGTTGGCACGGTTGGAGATGACGCCGGGCGCCGATGTCACTTGGATCGCCCCGACGATGGCGGCGCCGTCGCGCAATGGCACGGCGACCGCGACCCGATCGCCACGGTCGGAGGCAGGGACGCCTTCGAGGGCGGCGGCGAGCTCTGGCTGCGACGCCACGTTCGTCCCCCGTCGCGGCCCGCCGCGGGAGGAAGCGAGCACGTCGCCCTCCTCGTCCGTGACGACGACCTCCGTTCCGTCGGTGTTGGCATACACGTCGATCGTCGACTGGAGTCGCGACGTCGCTGTCTCCCCCTCGGCGATGGCGTCTTGTGCCGTACCACCGAGGATGAACGCGTCGCGCTGCAACTCGGCGATGAGGCGATCCGCCTCGACGTCGCGCAGGTGTCCGGCGAGCGGGATGCCGAGAGCGAGCAGTACCACCACCATGACGCCGGCGAAGGCGGCGACGAGGCGCCATCTCACGTGGGCGGCTCCAACCGGAACCCGACGCCGCGGATGGCGGTGATCCAGTCACTGCGCCCGAGCTTCTTGCGGATCGAAGCCACGTGTGCGTCCACCGTCTTCGTCGGTCCGTACCAGTGCTCGTCCCAGACGTTGTGGAGGATGTCGCTGCGAGTGCGCACTGCGCCGACGTCCGAAGCGAGGTAGGCGAGCAGGTCGAACTCCTTCGCCGTCAACTGCACCTCGATCCCGTCGACGTGGACGCGTCGCGTGCGCCGGTCGATGCTGAGCGGACCGACATCCTGGGCTGCCGTCTCCACCGATCCGCCGGCGTCGAGCGTCCGTCGCGCCACCGCACGGATGCGGGCGACGAGCTCGCGCAGGCTGAATGGCTTGGTCACGTAGTCGTCGGCACCGAGCTCGAGACCGAGGACCCGATCGAACTCGTCACCGCGCGCCGTGAGCATGATGATCGGAGCAGTGATGCGCCCGTGCAGCTCGCGGCACACATCGCGCCCGTCCATGTCGGGAAGGCCGAGGTCGAGCAGCACCATGTCGTGGTCGCCGGCGACCTGCAGTGCCTCGGCACCGAGTCGCACGTGGGTCACCTCGTGGCCAGCGGCCTGCAGACCGTCGACCAGCGACGCCGCGATGGATCGGTCGTCCTCGACCAGCAGGACCCTCACGCCGTCCATTGTCGCGGGCTGCCCCTGCCGATCATCGATCTTGGACGAATCTTGGATGTTCTCCGACCGCCACTTTGACGCGCCTCCCGTACGGTCGTGTCCGTGAAACCTCGTGTGGCAGCGATCCTCTCCATCACCGGAGTCTTGACGGCCGGCTCGGCCGCGGCGCTCGTCAACACGCGCGTGCTCGACGACGACGGACAGTCCGAGAGCGCGACCCCGGGACCGCCCTCCACGGTCCCGGGGACCATCGCCACGATTCCAGTCGACTCGACCGCGCCGACGACCGCGCCGCGAAGTCGCCCACGGCGCACGACCACGACCGTCGCCACGACGCCCCCTCGACGACGTCGACGACCTCGACGACCTCGACGACGCTGGCGCCGTCCGGGGCGCCTCCCGGCGTGTACCAGTTGGGCGACGGCGGCACCGTGACGCTGTCGACGGCGGGTGACGTGCTCACCATCGTGTCCGTCGACCCCGCGCCGGGCTGGGAGATCCACGAGGCCGAGAACGAGGATGCCCACAGCGTCGAGGTCCGCCTCCGCACCGACGACCGCGAGGTGCGGTTCGAGGCGAATCTGCTGTTCGGCGTCGTGAACACGTCATTGCGGACCGACGATGACGACTCGGACGGCGACGATGACTGACTCGACGAACGGCAACGGTGCAGGCGCCAACGGGAACGGCGACGGTGTGGCGGCGAACGATGCGAGCGTTGCTGCCGTGGAGCGCGCCGCTCGTCTGCGCGAGCAGCGAGCGAAGGCCGGAAACCAGCCGCCGCGGCACGTACGCTCGTCGCCGGTATCTCCGGGACGGCGATGTTCGGACTGATCGCCGCGATGGGCGCATCGGCCCCTGACAATTCCGGCTACGTGCCACCCGCCACGACACTGACGACTCCAGTGGGACCAGTCAGCACGACTGCGTCCACGACTCGAACCTCGCGCCCGGCCGACGCTACGGCGCGTCCGACTGCGCGTCCGACGAAGGCCCGGCGTGGCGTCCGGCGACGACGGCGCCGACGACGATCCCGGTGGCGACGACCGTTCCGCCCACCGCCGCTCCGACGGCCGCTGCGCCCGTCGCCACCACCCGGCAGTCGAGCTGACTCTCTATGAGTGCATGGCAGGAGAGCACGTTCCCGTCGATGGGATCGACAGCGACCGTCGTCGTGGATGGTCCGCCGCATCTCCTCGCTCGTGCTCGTGCGGAGCTGGAGCGGCTGGAGCGGGCCTGGAGCCGGTTCCTGCATGGCAGCGAGATCACGCGGCTGAACTCGGCGGGCGGTTTGACGCTGGCGGTCAGCGAAGACACGGTCACCTTGATCCATGCCATGGTCGACGCCTGGCGAGCGACCGACGGCGCCTTCGATCCGACCATGCTCGCTGCTCTCGTCCACCTCGGCTACGACCAGAGCCGCACGGACACCTCCAAGATCACCACCGTCGCGCCGGTCGCGGCGTGGCGCGACAGCCCTGACCTGATCGTGATCGACGACGATCGACGCACGGTGCAGCTACCGCCCAGAATGGCGATCGATCCGGGAGGCATCGGCAAGGGGTTGGCAGCCGACATCGTCGCCGACCTGATGATCACCGCTGGTGCAGCCGGAGCACTGGTCGACGTCGGTGGCGACATCGCCGTTCGTGGTAGTGCACCAGCAGCGGATGGCTGGCGCATCGCCGTCGGGGACGACGAGGGCGAGCAGATCAGACTCGCAGCAGGTGGAGTGGCGACATCAGGCACGGAACGGCACAGCTGGGTCGATTCGACCGGCGATCCGGTTCACCACCTGCTCGATCCTGGCCGGCTGGCGCCCGCAGACGGCACGGTGCGAGAGGTGAGCGTCATCGCCGGCACCGCGACGTGGGCGGAGGCCTGGACTAAGGCGGTGATGGTGTCTCCGTTCGCGACCACCATGGCCCGTCTCGACCGGATGAGCATCGCTGCCCGGGTGCGACTTGACGACGGTTCGATCGAGCGCAACCACACCTGGGACCTCTACGCCGTCCCCAAGGTGACCTCATGAGTGAGCAGACGTGGTGGTATGTCGCTCGCGCCGGCGGACTCGTCGCGGCCGCCCTCCTCGTCGGCAGCCTCGTGCTCGGGGTGCTGCTCGCGACACGGGCGATGCGCGAAGTCGACCGGCCGGCCTGGCTGCTCGCCATGCACAGATGGCTGAGCACGCTGACGATCGTCGGCACGGCGCTCCACGTGATCGGTCTCGTCGCCGACAACTTCGTTCAGTTCGGGTGGAAAGAGGTGCTCGTGCCCGGAGCGTCGTCATGGCGGCCCCTCGCCGTCGGACTCGGCGTTGTCGCCTTCTACCTCATGATCGCCGTCTACGTGTCGTCACTGCTCATGAAGCGGATCCCGAAACCGTGGTGGCGGGGTATCCACATGTCGAGCTACGCACTGGTGTGGATCGCCGTCGTGCATGCCGCGCTGGCAGGGACGGACGTGGCCAACCGCGTGTACCAGGTGGTGGCGATGATGCTCATCCTGGCTGCCGTGATGGCGGCGATCCTGCGGGTGATGATCGGCCGCAATCGCCCCGCAGGACGAGCGGAACGGCCCGCTCGCGCAGAACGATCAAGCCACTCAGAACGGCCCGCCCGGTTCGAGCGGCAGCCGGGGGCGGCACGAGCGGCGGGGACGGAGCAGCCGGATCCAGTCGAGGCGTCCGTTGCGGCCGGTGTCACGCCTTCCGACTGACGATCGACGATCGGGTGACTGCGTCACCCGTCGCACCCTCGTTGGTCGTCGTAGGATCGTCGTGCGGTATCGGACAGCACCGTAGAAAGACGCACCGCTGCAGAACTCGTCGCGTCAGGTGAGAACGTAGGGCGTGTTGCGGTGTGTTGTCGCGTAGCGCATGTGCACGGCGATCGCGCCGGCCGAGAGCGCCGCGTAGGCGCACCACAGCGACGTGAATCCGTCGAGCGTGAGCCAGGCAAGAAGAGCAACGGCGGCAAGGTTGGCAAGGCCGAAGATCGCGATGTGGCGGTAGCCAGAAAACAGCAGTGCCCCGCAGATCGCGGCGACGTAGAGGACGACGACGAGTCCGCCGTGGCTGAGTTGCACTGCGTAGGTCAAGTGGAGAGGGTGCGCAGCGGCCTCGATCGGCCCGTCGAGCATCGCAGCGAGCAGCACGGCTGAGACAAGCCCACCGAGCACCAAGAAGGGAGCCATCTGCCATCGGCGGCGAGCGGTCGGTTCGAGCGCGAGAACGGCGAACGGAACGAAGATCGGAAGTATGACGAACGCGATCAGCAGGTAGATCCACAGCGCCACTCGTCCGACCGTGTTCGACACGTGGCCTTCGACACCCCACCAGACGAACGCCTCGACGAGCTGATGGACGCCGAGCAACAGCGGCAGCGTCGCAATCAGGAAGTGATCGCCCCGGCCTCGAATGTGGCAGCAGGCGTCGACGCCGATCGCGGTGATCAGTGTCCCGCCCACGATGTCAGCCTGCGCTGAAAAGCACATCTCAGACCCGCCTAGTGGCAGGGTCGCTCATCCCGGGTGTGGTGGCCGTCGGAACGGAACGTGCCAGGTGAGCACGGAGCCGCCCGATGGTTGGGCGGCGAGGGTGAAGTCGCCTCCGAGTTCTCGAGCCCGTTCGGCCATGTTGCTGAGCCCGCGGCCCCCCAACACCTCGGCCGGCACGCCGAGCCCGTCGTCAGACACTGTCAGCGTGACGTCCTCGGCCACGCTGACCACGACTCGTATCGTGCTGGCGCCGGCGTGGCGGGAGATGTTCGACAGCGCTTCTCGCAAGACCGGCATCAGGTTGTCAGCGATGTGGACATCCATCGTTTCGATAGGTCCATCGAACTGCAGGCGGGGCTCGACCCCGAGCCGTCTGGTGGCATCTGTGACCTCCTCGAGCAAGCGACCTCGAAGACCACCCGGAGCCAACACCGCGCCCTGGAGAGAGAACACCGCCGTGCGCAACTCTCTGATCGCCTGATCGAGCCCATCGATGGTCGACTCGAGCCGAGCGCGTGTCGCCTCGGAATCACCAACACTCACCAACGCGGCTTGCAGACTCAACCCCTCTCCGAAGAGACGCTGGATCACCGTGTCGTGCAGGTCGCGGGCGATCCGTTCCCGATCCTCGCCGACGGCCAGCACCTGTTCGGCCTCGCGGAGGGCGTTCTGTTTGTCGCGGAGCGCCGCCTCGGCGGCCAAGCGGGCTGTGATGTTGCGGGCCAGCGTGATCACCAACCTGTTGCCATCCCGGCCGGGCGGCGCCGAATGCAACGTCTTCTCGACGGGCACTTCCGAGCCATCCTTGGTGAGCATGATCGACTGCTTCACCAACGACGATGAGCCATCGGCGAGGAGCGACTCGACGAGGTACCGGTACTCAGACTCGGTCGTGTACGGGTTCAGGTGCAGCGGCGTCATCGTCAACAGCTCGTCGCGTCCGTAGCCCATCAGCCGCACCGCGCCCTCGTTGACGAACGAGAAGCGCAGTGTGACAGCGTCGAAGATGAAGACTGCGTCGTCGGTGGCGTCGAGGGTCTGCAGCACCCGGTGGAACTGCTCCTCGGCTTCGACTCGCTCGCTGATGTCCCGCACTGCGACCACGGCGAAGACATCATCGTCGAGGCGCAGAGGGCTGAGGCTGATCTCAACTGGGAACTCCGAGCCGTCCGACCGCTGTGCCCACAGAACGAAACCGGCTCCCATACCCCGCACCGTCGGCTCGGCCCGATAACGGGTGCGGTGCGCTCGATGCACGGCACGCAGCGCCTCGGGCAACAGGTCGTCGACCACCCGCCCGAGCAGGTCATCGAGACTGAACCCGAACAGTTCACCGGCGTGGTCGTTGACGAACACGATCTCTCCGGACCCGGCGACGATCAATGTGGCGTCGGGCGTGGCGTCCAAAAGGGACCACGCGCGAAATCATCGCCAAACGACTTGAGCAGTGGTGACCTGACACCCATCGCGTGCCTCCGGTTGAGATCACCGGAGGTAGCAGCAGACCAGGGTCTGGAGCCCTTCGCGACTTGCGATGAACGAGAACGCCATCGTACTCCGCTCGTCCCGGCCTCGGCGCACGCGGTGAACGACGGCGGGCGCTCCACACTGCGTCGGAGGAGTGGCTCGGCGACTCTGCGTCGCGGTGATCTCGCTCGATCGTTAAGGGCGTGCATCTCAGCCGATGACTTCGCGAGGATCCCCTCGTCTACTGGTCGAACCTGACGCTGAGGAGAGTGCGAGATGCGAGTCGTAGTGAACGAGTTCATGAGTCTGGACGGCGTGGTGCAGGCACCGGGTGGCCCGGATGAAGACACCGACGGCGGCTTCGCTCACGGTGGCTGGTCGATCCCGTACTTCGATCCTGAAGTGATGGGGCCGCTGATCAACGAGGGAATGAACAACGTGGACGCCCTGTTGTTCGGTCGGCGCACATGGCGAGGAATGGCGACCGCGTGGCCGGAGCGAGCAGGCGACCCGTACGCCGACCAGATGAACTCGGTCAAGAAGTACGTCGCCTCCCGGACACTGACCGAGACCGACATGACGTGGAACTCCACGCTGCTGTCCGCCGACAACGCCCTCGCCGACATCGCCGCACTTCGCCAGCAGAGCGGCGGCGACATGTTGGTCTGGGGCAGCGCCAGTCTCGCCACCGCGTTGCTCGCCGATGGCCTCGTTGACGAGCTCAATCTGATGATCGAGCCGATCCTGCTCGGCGGCGGGAAGCGGATCTTTCCCGAGGACGGTGCAGTCCGGCCGATGCAGCTCACGAAGTCCGTCACGACCGGCACCGGTGTGCACGTCTGTACGTACCACCCGGCGTCCTGACGAGGTCGGCGACCTCAAGGTCTTCCTTGCTGTTCCCTTACGTCGTAAGTACAGTACACATACGGCGTAAGTCGCACGACCGGGACAGAAGGAGAGGCATGACGTCGACAAAGCCCGTTGTCGCTGCGCGGACCCCGCTGAACCGTGACCGTGTGCTGCGCGCTGCTGTCGCCTTCTCCGACGAGCGCGGGATCGCGTCGTTGAGCATGCGCAAGCTCGGGGACGTCCTGGGAGTGGAGGCGATGTCGCTGTACAACCATGTCGCCAACAAGAGCGAGCTCCTCGACGCCATGGTCGACGTCGTCTTCGGCGAGATCGCGCTGCCCGCTCCTGGGAGCGGTTGGCGGACAGCGATGCGCCGGCGGGCCACCTCGGCGCGTGACGTCCTGGCACGTCACCGGTGGGCAATCGGTCTTATGGAGTCGAGGACGTCGCCTGGACCTGCGACCCTGCGACATCACGACGCGGTGATCGGCAACCTGCGGGAAGGAGGCTTCTCGATCGAGATGGCGGCGCACGCTCTTTCCGTGCTCGACAGCTACATCTACGGCTTTGCGTTGCAGGAAGCGAACCTGCCGTTCGACACAGGAGCGGAGTCCGCCGAGCTGGCGCAGACGATCCTGGCCGCAGTTTCCGTCTGACGAATACCCACACCTCACCGAACTGACCGTCGAGCACGTCCTCCGGCCGGGCTACGACCATGGCGACGAATACGAGTTCGGACTCGACCTCATCCTCGACGGCCTCGAGCGTGCCCGCGACACTCATCGTTGCCGACACCATGACGTCGGTCGCGCTACGCGTGCGAGGTACCGCACTCAGCCCGCGGGCACTGGGGGCACTGGCGGTCGTCGGCGTCGTCATCGCCTTCTCACTCAGTTCGACTCTCGTGAAACGGGCTCACTCCCCCGGAGTCCTCGTCGCGTTCTGGAGGATGACCACGGTTTCCGTCGTCTGGAACCTGTACCTCAGATTCACCGGTCGCCGGGTGACGATGCAGCACGTGCGCCAGGCGTTCGTGCCGGGCGTCTTCTTCGGGTTGAACCTCGCCGTCTTCTTCGCCGGCGCGACGAACAACAGCGTGGCCAACGCGGCGCTGATTGGTTCCCTCTCACCGTTCCTGATCGTGCCGATCGGGGCGCAGGCTGTTCAAGGAGCACTTCGATCTGCGTGCGTTGGTGTTCGCCGTCGTCGCGTTCGGCGGCGTGGGCATCGTGCTGTTCAGCGCGCCTGCCGCCGGGGATGCTTCGACGCGAGGCAACGTGTTCGGTCTGATGGCAATGGTGCTCTGGACCTGCTACGTGTCGTCGACGCGCCACTTCCGCCGGGAGATGGACGTCGCCACGTTCATGGCGACGGTCAGCCCGATTGCTGCGGTCGCCGTGCTTCCGCTCGCCATCGCCAATGGCGACGTCTTCGGCATGAGCGGCACGGGGTGGACGTACACGCTGGCGCTGACGCTCCTCATCGGGGTCGCCGGCCACGGGCTGATGGTGTTCGCCCAGAAGACGATCCCGATCGGCACGATCGGTATCGCCCAGGTGGTTCAGCCAGCCCTTGCCGTGGTTTGGTCATTCCTCTTGCTGAGCGAGACCGTTCGTGGCTGGCAGGTCGTAGGCATCGCCATCGCAATCAGCGGGCTGGGAGCGTTTCTGCTGTTGAACGAACGTGTCGATCGTGCTCGCCGCGTGCAAGAGACCGTGTCACTGCCGATCGTGAGCGAGTCTCCGGCGTATCGCGTGGTCTGAGCCTCGTCAGGCAACCTGCCTGACCGCGTGGGCATCGATCCGGTCGAGGTCGGTGATGAAGTGGGAGGCAGCCTGCATGCGCCGATCAGCCGCCTCGCAGAGCTGCCGTGCCGTGGCGATGTCACCCGCGCCGGCGGCGAGGCGGGCCGAGTGCGTCGAGGGCGAAGACTTCGACGTGGGCGTCGTCGTTGAGCCGGGCGTCGTCGAGGATCGCCACCAGTCGCCTCTCTGCGCCGGGGACCCGGTCGGAAGCGTCCATTGCCGCCAGCAAGCATTCACCGAGCGCAGCTTGTTCTCCACCGCCCGCAGCGCGATGCCACGCAGCGGCCGCGTCGAGCACCGTTCGTGCTCGTCCGAGGTGGCCGAGTGCACGAAGAACGCGACCGAGATGGACCCGGGCGAGCGCGGCCAGGCGTACGTCACCGGTGGCCTCGGCCTTGTCGATCGCCAGTTCCAGGGTGGCGGAGCCGGCGTCGTAGTCGCCCGCCTGACACTGCGCTCGTCCCAGACTGGACAACTGGTACGCCTCCGTCTGCCGAAAGCCCAGTCGCCGCGACGCATCCGCCGCACGACTGAGGTGAACCACGGCATCGTCGAACCGATGTTGGATGCGAGCCAGCTCGCCGAGCACCGCGTCCCGGCGAACGTGAAGCCACGGGTCGTCGACCCGTTGCAACCAGACCTGCACGTCAGCGACGGCGTCAACGCTGCGCCCCTCGTCACCGGCGGAGATCGCGGCCCGCGCGGCGAAGAGGCCGTTCGCAGCCCGATCCCACGGCCGGTCGAGCCCCTCGTACAGAGCATCGCTGCGATCGGTCAGCTCCAACGCGTGCCGGAACTCACCGTCGTGCGACACGACGTAGGCGAGGTAGTACGCGCAACGGGCTCGTAGCTCGACGTCGTCGATCGCGTCGGCCAGTTCGGTAGCCGCGGCGATGTGGTTGCGGGCAAGCTCCAGGCGAGCCGTGGAGGCTTCGATCCACGCCGCGAGCAGAAGAGCCTCGGCCCGGTCACGTGGCGGGGCCGCATCGGCAGCGGCGTCGAGCGCGGCCAAGATCCGCTGCGCGCCTCGACTGTCGCCGAGCACGACCCACGCCCACCCGAAACCGTTGGCGAGGCTGAGCGCGGCGCAACGGGTCGTGCTCGAGGGACCAGGCCAACGCGCCGTCGATGTTGGCGCGCTCGGCCCGGACGAAGAGCAGATGCTCGGCTTGATCGCTGCTGCGCACCCCCGGCGTGGAAGATCGGGCCGCGTCAACAAACCATGCCGTGTGCGCGGCGAAGGCGCATTCGGACAGCTCGGCGTCGGCCAGCGCTTCCAGTGCGAACGCACGGATGCTGTCGAGCAGTCGGTAACGAACTGTCATCGACGTGTCGTCGTCCTCGACGATCACGAGCGACCGGTTGGCGAGCCGACCGAGCACGTCGATCGCTGCAGTCACCGGTACCTGCAGCGCTTCGAGGACGGCTTCGACCGCGGGCAGGGACGCACCGCCGGCGAAGGTCGCAAGCGCCCAGAGGCCGCGCTGGTCGTCGGGGAACAACAGCTCGTAGCTCCACCTGATCGTCGATTTGAGCGCCCGACGGCGTTCGGGCCTCCGGCTGGTGGGGTCGCTCAACACGTTGAACCGATCGTCCAGACGGCGAGTGATCTCGGCGATCGACAACGTCTTGGTTCGCGCCGCGGCGAGCTCGATCGCCAGGGGTAGACCGTCGAGTGATCGACACAGCTCGCGGATCGCGTCATCGGGCACAGTCGACGCACCTGCCCTGCGTTGCGCACGGGCTCGGTTCGTGAACAAGGCGACGGCGTCGGAAAGTGCAAGCGGCGCGAGTTCGAAAACGACCTCACCGTCGATGTCGAGTGGAACCTGGCTGGTGCACAGGATCCGCAGCGCCGGGGCCGCGTCTAGAAGGCGAACTGCGAGAGTTGCGGCCGCATCGGCCACGTGCTCGCAGTTGTCGAGGATGATCACGGCGGCGCTGTTCTTGAGGCGCTCGAACAGAGCGGCGTCACCGCCGACACCGAAGGCGGCCACCACCGCGTCAACCACATCGTCGGCTGTCGACGCGGCTTCGAGTCGAGCCAACCAGACATCGCCTGGCTCGACACGGCCTGACGAGCTCATCCGACGACCTGCGGCGATCGCGACGGCGGTCTTGCCGACACCCCCTGGCCCGACGATCTCGACGAGCCGCCCGCTCCCGACGAGGTCGCACACCTTGGCAACGTCGATTTCGCGACCCACGAGATCGACGGACAACGACGGAAGGTTCCCGCGCAGCCTGTCCTGGCCCTGCCCTCGCACCGCGGAGTCGGCCACGCCGAGCGATGAGTCGTGGGACAGGATCCTTCGCTCGAGCTGCCGCAGCTCCGGTCCAGGGTCGAGGCCGAGCTCGTCGGCCAAGTGGTGGCGGACCCGCTGGTATGCCGCCAGCGCCTCCGCTTGGCGGCCGTCGCGGTACAAGGCGACCATCAGCAACGCCCACAAGCCCTCCCGCAGCGGATGTGTACTGACGAGAGCCTCGAGCTCGCCGATCACCTCGCCCGCGGCACCGAGATCGAGGCGGGCGCCGAGCTGGCCTTCGACGAGACCGAGCCGGACCTCGGCGAGGCGGGCACGGTACGGCATGACCCAGTCGCTCTCCCCGGCTCCGGAGAGGATCTCGCCCTGGAACATGGCCAGCGCTGTCGCACACGTCTCCAGCGCAGCGGACGGGTCGCCGGCACCGCGAAGCGCCGCGGCCTCGTCGGCAAGGCGGAGCACTTGCAGCGCATCGACCGCGCTCGGGTCGACCTCCAGGGTGTAACCGGCATTCGTCCCCGTCACAAGCGCAGGGTCGCCCAACGCTCGCCGCAAACTCGAAACCTTGGTCTGCAGCGTGTTGCGCGCCGTGGAGATTGCTTCGTCCGCCCACAGATCCTCGATCAGTCTCTCCGTCCTGACCATCACGCCCGCCTCGACGGCGAGGCGAATCAGCACTTCAGTCGTCTTGCCAGCCCGCACGGGAACGCGTTTGCCGTCGCGGCGCAGCTCGACCGTATCGAGCACCGAAACCCCGATCACCAGCCCAGGGTACGCCCAGTCGGTGGTGTCAGCCCCGTGGCAGCCACGTGTCAGGGGTGTCCCCGCATGCTGCAGTCATGCCCGCCGAGTCGGAGAACGTCATCCACCAGCTGGCGGTTGGCGGCGAGGCCGCCATCGCCGAAATCATCGAGCGGGCACAGACCAGCGACGACGTGACCACGGTCGTCACCGCCGCCATGCTCACGCCCGCTGACACCGACTCCCTGATGGCTCGCGCCGCGACGTTGGCCGCCACGACCAGGGACCGTCAGCTCGTCGCGATCGCAGCGGCCCATCTCGAAGGCAACACCGAGCGGGTCGAGGATCTCGCCAAGGACCACCTCGTGGACCATCCCGACAACGTTCTCGTCGCCTGGATCACCTTCGCCAGCAACCACGCCGCCCGCACCCGAAAGGACCCATCATGACCACCGTCTCCACAACCCGATCCACCGTCGTCTCATCGATCAACAATCAGCGAGCCCGGCACTCGTTCCGGCCGTGGTACCGGTGGATGCTCACTGCGCTCGCGTTCCCAGTTTCCGGGCTCATCGCCCACGTCGTCGCCGGACGCGTCGACTCGGTGCCGGCCGCGCTGCTCAACGGCATGATCGCCGGCACGGGGATCGGTGCCGCCCAGTGGGCGCTTCTCCGCAGCAGAGGTGTCAGCGTCGCCTGGATCCCGGCGACTGCCGTCGGACTCGGCGCGGGGCTAGCTGCCGGCGCCGCCGTCGTCTCCTACCGGACCGACATCACGTCACTGGCGCTGATGGGCGCAGTGTCCGGATTCGCCGTCGGCGCTGCCCAGGGCGCAACGCTCGGGACCGCCAGGCGTGCGCTCGGTTGGATCGCGGTCAATGCCGCGTTGTGGGCCCTCGGATGGACCATCACGACGGCCGTCGGTATCGACGTCAGCCAGCAATGGGCAGTCTTCGGCGCCGCCGGGTGCATCACCCTCGCCTTCCTGCAGAGCACCGTCATCGGCGCCTTCGTTCCAGCGCCTGCCGACTCCAACGGTCTCGCCAAGACCACGAACACGGGGGTGACCTCATGATGTCCTCATTCGCTTCGCTGATCGTTCGCCGCCGGCGGGCGGTCATCACGGCCTGGATCGTGATCCTCATCGGCGCCGCCACCATCGGCAGCTCCGCCTTTTCCGTGCTCTCCTCGAGCTTCGGCGCCGGGCCCAGCACCGAATCCGGCCGTGTCGCCGAGCGACTCGACGATCTCGCCGGAACGGGCGGTGAGATCGCCATCATCGCCGACGGCGTCGACGTCGACGACCCCGCCGTCGCGGCGTCCCTCGCTGCCGGGCTCGAGCGTGTCGCCGCGGTCGATGGTGTGATTGCCGTTGTCGACCCGTGGTCGACCGGGTTCGATGCCCTTCGCGCCAGCGATGGCCGCGCCGCGCTTGCCGTCGTCACCGTCACCGGCGGCCTCGACGAGGAGGCCGAGGTGGCATTGGCGCATGAAATCGCCGATGTCGCTCGAGACCTCGACGCGCCCGAGGTGCTCGTCGGCGGGAACGTCCTCGTCGGGGAGCAGTTCGGCACCGCCTCTGAGAACGATCTCCTCCGCGGCGAAGCGATCGCCCTGCCGATCGCGTTCCTGGCAATGATCTTTCTGCTCGGCGGGCTGCGCGCTGCCGGCATGCCGATGCTCGTCGCCCTCGCCGGCGTCCTGACCTCACTTGTTGTGCTCGTCGGAGCGACCATGTTCGGTGACGTGTCGATCTTCTCGATCAACGTCGTCAACATGCTCGGCATCGGCCTCGGCATCGACTATGGACTCCTGATGGTCAGCCGGTTCCGAGAAGAGCGTGGCCGTGGGCGGGAACTGCACGACGCCGTCGTCCAGACCGTCACCACCGCCGGCAAGACGGTGGTGTTCTCCGCCCTCACCGTCGCCGTGGCGATGTGCGGGCTCTTCGTGTTCGGCCTTCCTGTCCTCTCCTCGTTCGGGATCGCCGGCCTCGGGGTCGTCCTGCTCTGCATGGCGGCCGCGATCACACTGCTACCGGCCACCCTGGCCGCCGTTGGCGGCAAGATCCCGCCGATGGCTCCCGTCGCCGACGTCGCTGGCCGCTTCTACCGTCTCACCCGGTGGGTGCAGAGTCACGCGATCCCCGTCGGCGCCGCCGCCGTGGTCGTGCTCGTCCTTCTCGGCGCACCGTTCCTGCGTGCCCGCTTCGAAATTGGTGACGCCCGAACCCTGCCCCCGTCGTCCGAGGTCCGCGCTGTCGCCCTCACGCTCGCCGACCGATTCCCGGCGCGCGGTACCGATCCCGTCACCGTGATCGCCGAAACGGAGTCCGACAGCCCCGAGTTCGTCGCCTGGTTGGAGCAGCTCTCGACAACGCCTGGTGTCGTCGGCACATCCATCCGGCCGGACACGCCGCGAGGCCTCACGGTCGTCGACATCACGCCCGCCGGCACGTCACAGGGGGCCGAAGCATCGGCGCTCGTGGCAGAGCTTCGCGACGCGCAGCCGCCCTTCGACACCGAGGTCGGCGGCATTGCCGCCGAGCTCATCGACATCAAGGCCCGCCTCAGCGAACGCCTTCCGCTGGCGGCCCTCACGGTTGTCACCGCCACGCTCGTCCTGCTGTTTCTCATGACCGGATCGATCATCGTGCCGATCAAGGCTGTGCTGATGAACATCCTCAGCCTCTGCGCCAGCTTCGGCGCCTTGGCGTGGATCTTCCAGGAAGGACACTTCGCCGGGATCCTCGGCTTCGACTCCGTCGGCGCCCTCGATCTGTGGATGCCGGTGCTCATCCTCATCTTCGCCTTCGGGCTCTCGATGGACTACGAGGTGTTCCTCCTCTCACGCATCAAGGAGGTCCACGACGAAACCGGCGACAGCGACCTCGCCGTCGCCGTCGGCCTGCAACGCAGCGGCCGCATCATCACATCCGCGGCATTCCTGATCGTCATCGTGTTCGCCGGCTTCGCCGCCGGGGAAGTCCTCGCCATCAAGCAGCTTGGCGTCGGGCTCGCCATCGCCGTCCTCGTCGATGCCACCGTCGTCCGGACGCTCCTCGTACCCGCGACCATGAAGCTCCTCGGCGAACGCAACTGGTGGGCACCCGCACCACTCCGCCGGTTCCATCAGCGATTCGGGCTCCACGAGGCGCCGGCGCCGTCAGCCGCGCTCGCCAGCGAGCACGAGCTCGTCCACGGCCCGGCGGCCGAAGCTCTCGATCCGGAGCCCGTCGGCACGGGATCGGGACGATGATTTGGTGACGGCTGAGCGTCGCCAGCTTGCCTCTTGGGATAGCGGTTCGCCACCTACCGGATCGGCCTGTAGGTGGCGATCAACGTGCCGGTACTCGACGGTTGTGCCTCGACCAGCTCGAGGTTGGTCAGTGCGGCGTCGTCGGCGAACAGCCGCTTGCGGCCGCCGCCGGCGATGACGGGACTGATCATCAGGGTGAGCTCATCGAGCAGCCCCTGGTCGAGCAACGACCGCACCAGCGACGGGCTGCCGGCGACGCCGATGGAGCCACCCTCCTGCTGGCGCAGTTCGTTGACGAAGTCGGCGACCGAGCCCTCGATCAGCGTGCTGTTCGACCAGTCGACGGAGTCGAGCGTGCTCGAAGCGACGTACTTCTGCGTGCTGTTGATCCAGCTGGCGAACGGTTCGTCAGTCGACGTCGGCCAGTACGGAGCCCATTCGCTGTAGGTCACCCGGCCCATCAGCACGGTGTCTTGCTCTCCGAGCATGCGTCCCATCGCCTCGCCCATCTCCTCGTCGAAGCCGGGCTGCCATTGGTCGGGCGACTCGACCACACCGTCGAGTGAGCTGAACAAACCCGCAAACACCTTGCGCATCCGAAGAACCTCCTGGTGTCGATCGGACCGATCGCTGGTCCGATCACGACTGATGGGAACGGAACGGCACCGTACCTGTCCGGGTGCCGCGAGCCATCTGGAGTTCCCCGCTCGCTCACGATCGGTGTGCGAGGATCACACCGCACTGCGAGACCGGAGGAACCGTGACACAAACGACGAGCGCATCGACGCGGCTCAACTCCGGCAACCCGGCGCTCGGCGAGAAGTTCGTCGAGGCCAACCTCGCCGCATCGGCCGCACGGTCGATGACGGTCGCCGGGGTCAGCATCAAGACGCTGATCCTGTTGGTGGTACTCGTCGCAGGAGGCGCATGGGGATGGGCCTCCGCCACCGAACCGGTCGGCGTCGACCTCGGCGGTGGCTATGCCAACGCCACCGTCACCATCCCCGGCGGATTCTGGCTGGCGAGCTTCGGGGCCTTCTTCCTCGGCATCTTCATCGTCGTCCAGCCCCGCCGCGCGGCGCTTCTCGGTGTGCTCTATGCCGTGTGCGAAGGATTCTGCCTCGGCGCCATCTCGGCGATGTTCGACGCCCAGACCGACGGCATCGTCGGCGCCGCGGTCCTCTCAACGCTCTCCGTCTTCGTCGTCGCGTTGTTGCTGTACATCACCCGCATCATCAAGCCAACCCGGAAGATGGCGTTCGCTGTCGCCGCCGGGCTCGGCGGCCTTGTGCTGCTCTACTTCTTCGTGTTCATCCTCTCGATCTTCGACTGGGGATGGCTCTACAGCGACAACTTCCGCACGATCGGCGTCATCGTCACGCTCCTCGCCATCGTGCTCGCCGCCCTCAGCCTCGTGCTCGACTTCGGCATCATCGAGGGCGGCGTCAGGGTGGGAGCGCCGAAGGAACTCGAGTGGTACCTCGCGTTCGGGCTGATGGTCACGCTCGTCTGGCTGTACATCTCGATCCTCAAGCTGTTGGCCCTGCTCGCTCGCAACCGTTGAACGGTTCGACAGGGTCTGGCTCAGATGTATCGGTTGTCGGGTGCGTGGATCGTCGTCGTCGACGAGTGTCGGAGCGCGCCCACTCCTTGGGCAATCATGCCGACCAAGGCGGCCATCCAGGCAATGAGTGCGACGGCCAGCGCGATCTGGGGGACCCACTTGAGTGCATCGAGCTCTACGACCTCCCGCATCTTGTAGGTCGCGACGCCGTACATGCCGAGGGGAAAGACCAGCGCCCAGTACGACGGGTGGTATCGGAGCGGGACTTTGCGGACGAGGTGGCGCCACACACCGATCGCGACCATGAGCGGGAACCAGAAGGTGGCGGTGGCCCAGGCGAGCGTGACGAGACCTTCGAGTATTGGTGCGAGTCGGTCGACGCGCGGCGATACTGCGCGGGTTGCGAGGAGGTTGGAGCCGGCGAGGACGGTGATGGCGACGGCGCCGGCCGCGATCCACGCGGGCGGGTCGGCTTCGGTGGGTTCCAGGGGTTGGAAGGCCCAGCGGAGGAACACCATCGTCATGACGATCAGGTAGAGCACGATGCCGAGAAGGAACGCGGCGATGCAGGCGAACGCGAGCAGATCGTTCGGGTCATGGCCGAGGAGCAGCGCGCCGAGCACTGCGATCGACTCGGTGGAGACGGTGAGCAGGAACCAGGAGCCGTTGATACCTGCGCCCAGGCCCGGCTTGTCGTGGCGGAGCACGTCCGCGATCAGCGTCGAGTACACGAGGAGTACATACAGGGGCAGGCTGCACCACCAGAGGATCTCGGCCACGGTCCACCAGTTGTGGATCAGTGCCGATGCGCTGCCGAGGACGTTGGTGCCGGCAACGATCGTGAGGAAGGCGAATCCTTTGGCGTGGCTGGTCAGATCGGCGAAGAGCGACTTCGTGAAGACGATGAGTCGGATGCCGACGAGCACGACGAGTACGGCGTACGCAGCCGCGGCGATGAAATACAGGCCTTGGGCGAGCCAGTCGAACTTCTGCTGCTTGGCGGCGATGGCAATGATGCCGGTTGCCATCACGAGCGCGAAGTAGCCAGGAAACAGCGTCATTATCGGGTTGGCGCGTCGGTGCGGGTCGGAGTGGTTGGTGGCTGGAGTCACGGCCGCAGGTAGCGCAGGAATGCCGCTGCAGCGGCGAACAGGACGATGGAGACGGCGGCGGTTGCCCAGGCGAGGGACTCGGCGTCGGTCTGGAACGCCTCGACGGCGACGGTAATCAGGAACACCTGGAACGCGACGAGGATGATGACGTAGAGCACGACGGCAGACGAGGTGCGCTGTGCTCGAGTCGACGCTCTCATGGTCGCCTGCCGAGCGCCCAGATCATGCCGTCATCGTGGACCTCGACGTCGATGCGGCCGAGCGGTCGCGTCGGGGGGCCGGAGATGACGTTGCCGGTTCGGGCTTCGAAGTTCCCTTCGTGGCAGGGGCAGTGCCAGCGCTGCTCGTCGGCCTCGTAGTAGACGACGCAGCCGAGGTGGGTGCACTTCTGGCTGAACGCGACGACCTCGGCGTCGGAGAGGCGGACGAGGATCGCGGGATCATCCTC
The DNA here is from genome assembly GCA_963830025.1 of uncultured Acidimicrobiia bacterium. Lineage (GTDB taxonomy): Bacteria > Actinomycetota > Acidimicrobiia > Acidimicrobiales > Ilumatobacteraceae > CAWHLC01. The sequence goes on along the minus strand of CAWHLC010000008.1, from coordinate 152,086 downwards.
CCCGGGGTAACGGAACAGGTGGGTCTCGCCGACGGCGACTTCCGCGAGCGACGTGATCGCCCGCGGTTCTCCGGAGTTGATGCTGCGCAGCTGCGTCCATGCGGCAATGCCGACGTTCGCAACGGCGATCGTGCCGGCACCGAGGACGAGGTAGCGGGCGAACTCGCGTCGCGTGACCTCCTCCTCCGAAACCGCCTCGAAGGGGAAGTCACGCTTCCACGGCGGCGCCACAGACACCTCGTTGGGAGGTGGCTGTTCGATCATCGGATCTCCTCGGATTGCTCGAGTCCGAACGGGTCCTCGAGCCAGGACCGTTCCTGCGCGGCCAGCACGTCCAACGGGCCCGCGAGCGCGTCGTCGATCACCGTGTACACCTTCGTGCGCACCTCCTGGCGCCCGAACTTGAAATCACGGAACAACGACCCTCGGCGGGTGTCGTTGAACTGCTCGATCGTGCCGTACCAGAGCGCTTCGCTGGGGCACACGGATGCGCACATCGGGGTGAGCCCGTCGGCGGTGCGGTCGGTGCACATGTCGCACTTCATCATCTGGTCGAAGTCGGCGACGTACTTGGGGACCCCGAATGGGCAGGCGAGCACGCAGTTGGAGCATCCGATACAGCGAGGCTTGAGCGCTGACTGGACGATGCCGTTCTCGGTCTGCTTGATCGCGTCGGCGGGACACACCTGCGCGCAGGTGGGGTCCTCGCAGTGCATGCACACCATCGGCGCGGTCTGCGTGCTCGCGGCACGATCGACACGTTCGAGATGGATCAGCGACTGACCGCGGTGCGTACCGCATTCGGCACAGGCCTGTACGCACGCTTCGCAGCCGATGCATCGGCTCTGGTCGATCACGAACACCGGCTGGTCATCGATGCCGAAGCGTCCGGACTTCATGGCCGCTCCCCTTGCAGTTCGAGATCCCGAGCGTCAGTAACCGCGGCGCGGCCGCCAGCACGTTCCACGCGCACGGCGGCGACCTTGAACTCGGGCATCTTCGACAACGGATCGACGGCCCGATTCGTGAGCTGGTTCGCAGCCTTCTCGCCCGGCCAGTGGTAGGGAATGAACACGGTGTCGGGCCGGATGGTGGTGACGACATGGGCCGGCAGTGTGATCGCGCCGCGCCTCGATGTGACGGTGACGAGATCTCCGTCGGTGATGCCGAGCGGGTCGGCGAGCAATGGGTGCATCTCGCACAGCGGCTCGGGATACTGGGCGACGAGCGCGGCGATACGCCGCGTCTGGGTACCCGACAAGTACTGCGACACGACCCGGCCGGTGGTCAGCAACACCGGGTAGTCGTCGTCCACGACCTCGGCAGACAGCTTGTATGGCACCGCATGGAAGCGGGCCTTTCCATCGGGGTGGTAGAACTTCCCGCCCTCGTACAGTCGAGGGGTGCCGGAGTGGCCGGCTTCAGGGACGGGCCAGAACAGGCCCATTTCGTCTTCGATACGTTGCCAGGTGGCGCCGGTGTAGTCGGCCGTGCCGCCGGTGCTGGCCCGGCAGAGCTCGTCGAAGATCTCTTCGGTGTTCGTGTACGGGAAGTACTCGCTCTTGCCCAGGCGCTCGGCGATGGCGATCAGGATCTCCCAGTCGCGGCGGGCCTCGCCGGGCGGGGCCACGGCGGCGTTGATCTTGATGATCCGTCCCTCCCCGCTGGTCGAGGTTCCCTCGTCCTCCTCGTGCAGTGATCCGGGCAGCACGATGTCGGCATGGTGGCCGGATTCGGAGAGGAAGAAGTCGATGACGGCGTAGAACTCGAGCTTGTCGAGTGCCTCGCGTGTGAAGTTCGCATCGGGCGCCGAGACCATCGGGTTGAAGCAGATCGACAACAGCCCCTTGATGGTGCCGTCGTGGATCGCTTCGATCAGTTCCTGCGCCGGGAGTCCTTTGCCCGGAATGTCGGATTCGTCGCAATTCCACACCTTGGCCACGTCGGCACGGTGCTCGGGGTTGGTGATGTCGCGGTTGCCCGGCAACTGGTCGCACTTGTGCCCGTGCTCGCGTCCCCCCTGACCATTGCCCTGCCCCGTGATGGTCGAGACGCCGCAGCCCGGTTTGCCGAACTTGCCCGTGGCGAGCCCGAGGTTGATCGCGGCGAGCACGTTGTCGACGCCTTTCGTATGCTGCTCGATCCCGCGGGCGTGCAACATCATGCCGGTCGCCGACGTGCCCCACAGCTCGGCGGCCTCCTCGATGCGAGCCGCCGGCACACCGGTGATGCCAGCCGCCCAGGCCGGTGACATCTCGGCGACGGCTGCGGCCGCGTCGCCGAAGTTGAGCGTGTGGGCATCGATGAAGTCGTGGTCGAGCCAATCGCGATCGATCAAGACGTGCAGCACGGCACCGAACAATGCTGAGTCGGTTCCCGGGCGAACCGGGAGGAACAGATCCGCGGTGCGGGCGAGGGGAACGACGCGTGGGTCCTGCACGATCAACGTGGCGCCACGATCGCGGGCGCGCCAGATGTAGCTCGTAGTGATCGGGAAGGTCTCGGCGACGTTCGAGCCGGCGACCCACACCACGTCTGCGAGCGGGATGTCACTCCACGGGTTCGGTGCCCGATCGACGCCGAGCGCCTTCTTGTTCCCCGTGCCGGCCGACACCATGCAGTAGCGGCCGTTGTAGTCCAGGTTGGCGGTGTGTAAGGCGAGCCGGGCGAATTTACCGACGAGATAGCTCTTCTCGTTCGTCAACGACACTCCGGACAACATCGCGAACGCGTCGTCGCCGTGCTCGCCCTGGATCCGACGGATCTCCGACACGACACGGTCGAGCGCGTGATCCCATGTGATGTTGCGGAACCCGCCCGGCGCGGTCGCGTCACGTTGCATGGGATGCAGCAAGCGGTCCGGGTGGCCGCCCTGCAGGTAGCGCTTCACCCCCTTGGGGCACAGCTTGCCCTCGTTGAACGGGAACTCGTACCAGGGTTCGAACCCGACCACGTCGTTGTCGTGCACCTTGAGCTTGATGCCGCACTGCTGGCCACAGAAGCAGCAGTGGGTGTTCACGACCTTGTCGATCTGCAGACCGGCATTCCATCCGCCGGGCGGCGCTTCGTTGAGGTGCGGCCCGTAGCGGGCGATGAGCTCTTCGTCGGTGATCGGTGGTCGTGCCATCAGCCGAACCCGCCTACCCGTACCGACTGGGCAAGGGTGACATGTGCGCGCCGGCAACGAGGGCAGGTGTCCTGGTAGTTCCCGCCACCCTCGATCGAGTAGTCGAAACCGACCTCGGGGAGCACTTCCTTGAGGTCAGCGATCTGCTGCGCGCTGGCGAACGCTTCGCCGCACCGACGGCACACCGCCGGCGCCCCCTCCGCGTTGGCACGCTTGTAGTAGGCGACACCGAGATTGCCCGGGCGTTGGAAGATGTGGAACAGCTTCCCGAACGGCAGGTACATCAGCCCGAGGATCACCGTCAATGCATGGATCGTGTTCAGCGCCGAGTAGAAGCGACCCTCGAGCCACATGCTCGACACCGTCAAGAACAACCCGCTCACCGAGACCGCGAACAGTCCCGCGAGCGCGAGGAAGTCGCCCGAACGTTCCACCGCCATCGCACCCGGGTCGCGCAGCCGGCGCCGCAAGAAGATGAACACCCCCGCCAGCACCAGGACAGCGGCGACGTCGAGGGCGTGGAACATGAACCAACCGACGATGCTCTCCGCATCGAACTTCAGCGTCCCCACGTTCGACACGTACACCCGATAGTGGTCGGCGCGCTGGCCGACACTCTCGAAATGCAGCAATCCCAACGTTAAGGGGAATCGTGACGAGGCCAGCGAGAATGCACCCCCAGAAGACCAGTTGATGCGCGAGCCACCGTGCACGCGACCTGCGCCGGATGAACCCTTGCGCGAGCAGATGCGTCGCGACCAACGACGGCAGGGCGACGGCGTTACGGGCCTTACGTTGCCGAAACGCATCCCAACCGCGTCGGTTCAACATCGCCGTTGGCGGTCGGCGCAACCAGACCGTGTACCGATAGATGACACCGAAGACAGCGAAGACGACGCCGAACAGGTAGCCGACGAGCGCGGCGTCGAACCACACCAGCCGGTCGCTGCCGATGAACGTCAATGCGACCACGATCGCGACACCGACCACACCCCATGCGAGGCCACGGCGGTCCAAGCGGTTCGGAGAACGGCTCACGCCACAACCGTAGGTCCGGCCCGAACGCCCACGTGACGGGCGGCGTCAAGCGCCGCCGGCGCGCAGCTACCGGGCTTTCGGCTCGGACATCCCCTCACACAGCCGCAGCCCGCTCGGCCTCCAACCGAATCACCATCGGGAACAGCACGTTGTTCTCTTTGTGGATGTGCAGGTGCGTATCGGCCTCCAGCTCCGCCATCGCTGCGAAGCATGCAGCGTACGAGGCGCAGCCATCCGCCGGCGGCACGTAGGCGCCAGTCAAGCGGCGCAGGTCGTCGAGGAGGTCGCCGACGGCGTCGTGCTCACTCAGCATCACCGAGATCGGATTGCGCAGCGAGCCGCAGTGAAACGCCGGTACGCCGGCCGAGGTCGCCAGCTCGCGAATCATCGGGAACAGCACACGCTCCTCCTTCGCCATGTGCGGCTCCAGATCGGCGCGAACCTGTGAGAAGCACGACCCGATCTCCACCAACTCGGGATGGCGCGCACCGTGAACCGACACGATCTTGTCCACCAGCGCAGTGACCCTGGGCAACTCGTCCCACAGGTACCGGTGATGCGTGGCTTCGATGTGGTTGACGAGGACGTCGGCTGTCATCGTCGTCCACTCCGCAGCACCCGCCGGCGCACCTGCCTGCGACAACTCAGCGACCGTCGCCGCCGGATCCAACCCGATCAGCGCACATGCGTCGCCGAGCGTGCGCTGGCCACCGCAGCAATAGTCCAACCCGCGGCGTTCGAACTCACTCGCCAACTGAGGGAACGCATCCACTGCCTCGGCCAACGTCGTCGACACATCGATCTTCACAATTCGCTTCTCCTTCTGAAAGACCCAAGATTCAACCGGTTCCCGACAACACTCCCGTCGCCGAGACGGGCACGAGGCCCAGCCCTATGCCCGTCTGCACCAGTCCGATCCCCTCCCCCAGCATCGGCGCTCGACGGACAGACACGAACTGTGCAGCAGCCAACACGGCCACCCCGCGCGTCCGAATGCCCGGCTCTGCCCCACGCGTGATGTCCAGTCGCACACTCTGAGACTCATGGATTCAATCGGTGGCGGCTAGGGCACAAAGACCCGTTGGAGTCGGCCAGCCAACGCGGCTGGGTGCGGGCAACTGCGTCGCGGCGGGACGTCAGCCGATGTCACGGGTCCGGTACCGCAGCCACGCTGCCACCAGAGCAACGGTGGCGATCCCGGTGAGCACCAAGGCCGGGCCGAGCTCGAAGTCGGCCAATGGCATCCGCGGGGCGTGGCTGTAAGGCGAGAGGTTCAGGACCCACCGCGGCAGGCCAAGCAGCTCACCGATCTGACCAAGAGCGGCGAAGAGGACCACCAGACCCCACCCGAACAACGCCCACTGGCTGCGCACCGCGAAGCAGAGCACGGCGAGCGTCACGACCACCCACATGGCAGGGGCTTGCGCGAGCGCGGAGGCGACCAGCCGAGTGAACGAGTGGTCGGTGTCGTTACCGACGCCCAGGGCGAGCGTCACTCCCGTGACCAGCAGCAGCCAGGTGGCGCCGGCCAGCGCCACGATCGCGGTCGCCAGGAAGGCCCGCGAGCGCGACGTCGCCGTCGCCAACACCTGTTCGGTCCGACCGTCGTGCTCATCGCTGCCTCCATGGCTCACCACCGTGATGGCGAAGCAACTGACCACCAGCGCCAGCACCGAAATCACCGCGCCGAGGAGGGTGTCTCGCAAGACGCCCTCGCCGCCGATTCGCTCGAGCACGTCCCGGATGGCCTCGGAGTCGAATGCGTCGAAGGCCGGACTGATCGCGCCGAAGACCAGGCCCATCACGGCGGTGGTGGCGGTCCAGCCGACCAGCATCGGCGTGTGAACGCGCAGGCTGAGCGCGATCGCGCCCGCCAGACGCGGCGAGCCGGTGGCCGGTCCGGGACGCGGTGCGACGATGCCGGCGCCGAGATCGCGCCTGCTGCGCAGGGCACCGGCGGCCTCGACGAGTATGGCGGCCAGGCCGGCGTACAGCAGCAGAACCCACCACCGGATATCGCCATAGGCGCGCAGCTGGGTGTTCCAGCCGAACGGCGAGAGCCAGCTCAGCCACGACGCTCGGGTGGTATCCCCAACGGCGCGCAGGACAAAGAACGCACCGATCGCCGCGGACGCGATAGCAGCGCACGTGCGTGCGCTCGGCGACAGCTGGCACGCAACGGCGGTCAACGCCGTGCCCACGAGACCGACGCCGGTCCACGACGCACCGAAAACGAGCGATCCGAGGACCGGCAGGCCACCCGCAACGTTGGCCGCGGACGCGAGCAAACCCAGGACCAGCGATACGCCGGCTCCGAAGACGATCGCCGACCGCAGCGGCGCGGCAACCGTCATCGCGGCTCCACCGATCAGCTCCGCCTGCCCGCCCTCCTCGTCCAGACGCGTGTGCCGCCGTACGACGAACAGCAGCATGACCGCGACGAGGACGGCATAGAGCACGGTCATCTTCGTCATCGCCAACTCGCCGGTGCTGCGCACGTCGAGGATTGGACCGTAGAGCGCTACCAGCCCGGGGCTGGCGTTGATCGCCTCAGCTGCCTTCACCCGCTCCGCCTCGGTCGCATAGAGGGTCGGCGTCGACGCAGCCGACGCGTAGCAGATCAGGACCAGGACGGCGTACCAGATCGGCACCATGACCCGATCCCGGCGCAGCGCAAGGCGGATGAGCAACCGCCCAACCGCCGGCGGGGAGACCGGGGTCGCCACGGCAGTCATCGACGGACTCTCTCCGGGTCTGTTCGGTAGACGTCGAGGAAGACCTCCTCCAACGTCGGCGGCGTGCTCGTGAGCGTGCGCACCCCCGCGGCGGTGAGTGCGCCGAGCAGATCGACCATCGCGTCCTGGTCCACAGAGCAGGTCACCACCTGGCCGTCTACCGCCACATCGTGCACGCCGGTGATCGCGGCCAGGTCCGGTACTGGTCCGGAGACCTCCGCCCGAACAGTGTTGCGCTGCAGATGACGCATCTGGTCCAGCGAGCCGGTCTCGACGGTGCGACCGTCGCGGATGATGGTCACCCGCTGCGCCAGCCGCTCAACCTCGCTCAGGATGTGGCTGGACAGCAGCACCGTGGCCCCGGTGGCGGTGTGCTCGGCGACGCACTCATTGAACACCTGCTCCATGAGCGGGTCGAGGCCCGAGGTGGGCTCGTCGAGGATCAGCAGTTCCGAGGGCGTCGCAAGCGCCGCGACGAGCGCCACCTTCTGGCGGTTTCCCTTGGAGTAGGCGCGACCACGCTTGGTCGGATCGAGCTGGAAACGCTCGAGCAACTCCTCACGCCGCGAGTCGGGACCCGAGGGCTTGGCGCCGCGCATCCGGATCAGCAGGTCGATGGTCTCCCCACCGCTCAGGTTTGGCCACAACGCCACGTCTCCGGGCACGTAGGCGAGGCGCCGGTGGATCGCGACAGCATCGGCCCACGGGTCGAGGCCGAAAACTGTTGCGGACCCGCCATCGCTCCCGAGCAACCCCAGCAGCGACCGGATCGTCGTCGACTTGCCGGCACCGTTCGGACCGAGGAAGCCGTGGACCTCGCCCTGGCGCACCTCGAGATCGAGGCCGTCAAGGGCGCGGAACTTGCCGAACAGCTTGACCAGACCATGGGCCGAGATCACCGGGGCCGTGGAGTGGTTCATGCGGCAGCGTACGGTCGTCGACGAGAGGCAGACAAGGTGCTGCGATGCTGCCGGCGAACAGATCGCCATCGTGCACCGCGATGACTCCTGGCGCCGACGCTCGTCTGATCAATGTCTCAACCAGTACACGTACGACACGAACGGATGGACATGAAGGAGCGCACAATGCTGCTGACATCGAAACATGCCGTCGTCTATGGCGGCGGAGGATCGATCGGCCGGGCCATGGCCGTCGCCTTTGCCCGAGAAGGAGCAACCGTGCACCTCGCCGGACGGACGCTGGAGAAGCTCGAACGAGTGGCAGACGAGATCCGCGCCGCCGGCGGCGAGGCGACGACCGCCGAGGTCGACGCGCTCGACGAGCGCTCGGTCGAGGCGTTCGTGGAGCGCATCGTTGCCGAAGCGGGCCGGATCGACGTCTCGGTCAGCGTGATCGGCGTCGAGGACGCGCAGGGTACGGCCCTCGTCGATATGACGCTCGAGGACTTCGAACGGCCGATCCGCATCGCCCTGCGCTCGACATTCCTCACCGCCCGCGCCGCCGGCCGGCGCATGGCCGAGCAGGGCTCGGGCGTGATCCTGATCTTCGGTGGCGAGGGCGACCCGGTACGCGACTACTACATCGGCGGCTTCCAGATCGCGCTCACCGCCGTCGAGGCGTTGCGCAAACAGCTCGCCAGCGAGCTCGGCCGTGACGGCATCCGCGTGGTGTCGCTGCTGACCGGTGGGGTGATCGACACGATCCCAGCCGACTTCGAGGGCCGCGACGCACTCGTGCAGTCGCTCGTCGAGCCGACGCTGCTCAAGCGCGGTGCGCTGCTCGAGGACGTCGGCAACGTCGCAGCCTTCGCCGCGTCGGATCTCGCCCGGACGATCACCGCGTCAGCAATCAACATCACCGCAGGCGCGATCGTGACCTGACTGTGGTCCTACAGTCCTGTCAATCGTCGACGGCAGGCCGGCGCGGCGACCTGACCGCTCGAAGAGCTCGTGATGGGCACGAGAGAAAGGAACCGCGATGACCACCGACATCATCGGGCCGCCCTGGGAACCCCGCAATGACCGCCGCCGACAGGTCGGGCCGAGCCGCATCGGCGTACCGGCCGTCGTGGGTACAGCAGCGAGCGAACACGATGCTCACCCGAGCGCTTCGCAAGGGTCGCGGGCCGAGTTTCATGCGACTGCTCACCGTCCACGGACGCACGACCGACGCGATCAGAACCACACCCGTCGTGCCCGTCCGTGATGGCGACCGGACCTGGGTCGTCTCGCCCTTCGGTGAGGTCGGCTGGGTCCGCAACGCACGAGTCACCGGCCAGATCGAGCTGAGCCGCGGCGACGAGCAAGCCACCTATGCGGTCCGCGAGCTCGATGCCCTCGAGGCGGTCCCGGTGCTGCGCCGCTACCTGTCGACGCGAGCGCGGTTCTTCGTCCGCCGCTACGTCAACATCACCGCCAAGTCGCCGGACGATGCCATCGCCGCCGAAGCCGACCGGCATCCGGTGTTCGAGCTCACTCCGGTCCGATGAAGCTCGCCATCAGCATCACGAACTCTCCAAGGGACTTCACATGAGCGAATCATGCGGTCACCTCGACCAAGTCGTCGACGTCACGCCCCGCAGCGACGGGTGCGAGGACTGCCTTCGTATCGGCGGTCGCTGGGAGCACCTGCGGATGTGCATGTCCTGCGGCCACATCGGCTGCTGCGACAGCTCCCCGAACCGGCACGCCACCGCCCACTTCGGGACGCAACACCATCCGATCGTCCAGTCCTACGAACCAGGCGAGGACTGGTGGTACTGCTACCTCGACGACATCTCCTTCGCCGTCGAGGGCGCACCATCGTTCGCCCACCCATGATCGCCGGGTCCGCCAACGCCTAGCTCCGGCTCGACGCCATCGAGGCCGACGAGCCGCGGAGCTGCTCGTCGACGCCTGGCGCATGTGCGTGCCGAAAGGTGGCCGCCGCCGACGACAGCTAACCGATGTGCGATGAGTTTCGCGCATTGCGATACGTCTGATGCACACCACCCCTCGCACGAGGTGCCCGCACCAAAGGAGAGAACGTATGGAGATCATCAACCTGGGCGTCGAGGACGAACTGCCACCAGTGGATTGGAAGCCCATCACCGAGACACTCGCTGCCGGTTCCCCGCCGGCTCCCGATGCGCACAACGCTCGCTCGACGTGGCTGACGACGCTCAATGAGGACGGCAGCCCGCACGTGACCGCCGTCGGGGCACTCTGGCTGGATGGGGCATTCTGGTTCCAGACCGGTGCGGTGACCCGGAAGAGTCACAACATCGCGCGCATCCACGTTGTTCGATCGCCGTGTCGATCCGTGATGCGGACGTCGTCGTCGAGGGCAACGCGGCACGGGTGACCGACCACGCCGCCGTGGCGACGCGCGGCCAAGGCCTGGGCTGACCAAGGCTGGCCGGCAGAAGCGGACCCGAGCGGCACCGGGATCACCGCCCCGTTCAATGCACCGTCCCAAGGCCCACCGCCGTGGAACGTCTATCGCATCGAGCCTCGCTCGGCGACCGTGGCGCTGGGCACAGAGCCAGGCGGCCTCACCCGCTTCAGGTTCTGAGGCTCGACAGCAAGAGGCCCTCTCCGGTCTCCCGGAAAGGGCCTCTGTCTTGGTGGCGGGGGGCAGGATTTGAACCTGCGACCTTCGGGTAATGAGTCACCGGTCACGTGGCACATGGCGAGGAACTCACCATCGTGTCATCCGATCAGGCGCCACCGGGTGCACATGAACCCCTCAGGCGACCTCTGCCGCCGGCGCGGCGAACTGTGCGTTGTAGAGGGCGTGATAGGCCCCACCCTTGTCGAGCAGTTCCTCGTGGTTGCCCTGCTCGACGATGCGGCCGGCATCCATCACGAGGATGGTGTCGGCGTCGCGGATGGTCGAGAGACGGTGAGCGATGACGAAGCTGGTCCGGTTGGACCGCAGCGCCGCCATGGCCCGCTGGATCAGGACCTCGGTGCGAGTGTCGACGGAGCTCGTGGCCTCGTCCAGGATCAGGATCGTCGGGTTCGCGAGGAAGGCGCGGGCGATCGTGAGCAACTGCTTCTCGCCCGCGCTGACGCTGCCACCTTCGTCGTCGACGATGGTGTCGTATCCATCCGGCAGTGACCGCACGAAGCGGTCGACGTAGGTCGCCTTCGCCGCTTCGATGATCTGCTCCTCGGTGGCTTCCAGGTTGCCGTAGGCGATGTTCTCGCGGATGGTCCCGCCGAACAGCCACGTGTCCTGCAACACCATGCCGATGTTCGAGCGCAGCTCACGGCGACGCATCTTGGACACGTCGAGTCCGTCCAGGCGGATCGCGCCGTCATCCAGCTCGTAGAACCGCATGATCAGGTTCACGAGCGTCGTCTTTCCAGCACCGGTCGGGCCGACGATCGCGACGGTCTCGCCGGGCTGCGCGACGAGCGACAGGTCCTTGATCAACTCGGTGTCGGGCAGGTACGAGAACGACACGTGGTCGAACTCGACCAGACCCCGGGGACGTTCGTCGACCAAAGGGTGCTCGTCATCAGCCATCTGATCGGGACCGTCGAGCAGCTCGAAGACCCGCTCGGCCGACGCGATGCCCGACTGGAACACGTTCGCCATCGAGGCGAGCTGCGTCAGCGGCTGGGTGAACTGCCGTGAGTACTGGATGAAGGCCTGGATGTCGCCGATGCTCATACGCCCGGACGACACCTGCAGCCCACCGACCACCGCGATGGCGACGTAGTTCAGGTTGCCCAGGAACATCATCGCCGGCTGGATGATGCCCGAGATGAACTGGGCACCGAAGCTGGCGCCGAAGAGCTCCTCGTTCTTCTCGTTGAACCGGTCCTCCACGTCGGAGGTCCGGCCGAGGACCTTCACGAGCGAGTGGCCGGTGAAGGCCTCCTCGACCTGCGCGTTCAGTGCGCCCGTGTGTGCCCACTGGGCGACGAAACGCTTCTTGGACCGGCTGGCGATCGTCCGCAGGACGAGCAGCGAGGCCGGGATGGTGACCAGCGCGATGCAGGCGAGCAGCGGCGAGATGGTGAACATCATGATGATCACGCCGATGATCGTGAGCAATGAGGTGAGCATCTGGCTCATGGTCTGTTGCAGCGACTGCGCCACGTTGTCGATGTCGTTCGTGACTCGGCTCAGCATGTCGCCGCGGGGCTGGCGATCGACGTAGCCGAGCGGCAGGCGGTTGAGCTTGTCCTCGACGTCCGCCCGCAGGCGGAACATCGTCTTCTGGACGACGCCGGCCAGGAGCCAGGCCTGTGAGTAGGCCATGCAGGCCGAGATGGCGTAGAGCGCCAACACCAGGAGCAGCGTGCGGTGCAGCTTGGTGAAGTCGATTCCCTCCTGGCCGATCATGCCGTCGACGATGATGTTGGTCGCGTTGCCCAGGATCTTCGGACCCAGCACGGACAGCGTGACGCTGCCGATGGCCAGGAAGAGGACCGCGATCAGGCCCATGCGATGCGGCCGCAGACGTGAGAGCAGCCGCCGGGTCGAGTTCTTGAAGTCCTTCGACTTCTCCGCCGGCATGCCTGCTGCCGCGAACCGGTTCTGCACGCCGCGGTTGTCGGCCTTGGGTGGCCGGATCGACTCCGGGGAGTCGTCCTCCGCGAGCTCCGCAATCTGCTCGTTGAAGGCCTCGCGCTGGAGTGCCTTGCCGCCCTGCTCCGGATCGGAGCCGGTGGAAGCGTTGCCGCCGTTCGCGCGATCGCTCATGCTGCTTCTCCCTCGGCCATCTGCGAAGCGACGATCTCCTGGTAGGTCGGACAACTGTCGAGCAGCTCCTCGTGGGTACCGAGGCCGACCTGCTCGCCGTCCTCGAGGACCAGGATCTGATCCGCTCGCGAGATCGTCGAGACCCGCTGGGCCACGACGATCATCACCGAGTCCCGGGTGACGGGCTCGAGTGCGGCGCGAAGGCGTGCGTCGGTTGCCAAGTCGAGCGCCGAGAACGAGTCGTCGAACAGGAAGATGCTCGGCTTGCGGACGAGCGCCCTGGCGATCGCGAGCCGCTGGCGTTGCCCGCCCGACACGTTGGAGCCGCCCTGCGATATCGGCGAGTCGAGGCCGTCGGGCATCGCCCGAACGAACGAGGTGGCCTGTGCGATCTCGAGTGCTTCCCAGAGTTGGTCGTCGGTAGCGTTCGGATCTGCGTACCGCAGGTTGCTGGCCACCGTGCCGGAGAACAAGTACGGCTTCTGGGGGACCAGCCCGATCTGAGCCCAGAGCAGTTCGGGTTCGATCTCGCGAACGTTGACTCCGTCGACGATGACCTCGCCGGACGTGGCATCGAATAGGCGCGGAACCAGATTGAGCAGCGTCGTCTTGCCCGAACCGGTGCTGCCGATGATCGCCGTGGTCTCGCCCGCCTGGGCTCGGAACGAGATGCCGGAGAGCACGGGCGACTCGGCGCCGGGGTAGGCGAAGCCGACGTCACGCAACTCGAGCGAGGCGCGCTGGCCGAGGTCGGTGACCGGCGATGCGGCGGTGACGACCGATGCCTCGGTCTGGAGCACCTGCTGGATGCGATCCGCACAGACGGCGGCGCGTGGAGCCATGACCGCGACGAACGTCGCCATCATCACCGACGTGAGGATCTGCACGAGGTAGGTCAGGAAGGCGATCAGCGCGCCGATCTGCATGTCACCGGAGTTGATGCGGTCGGCACCGAACCAGACCGCGGCGATGCTCGAGGCGTTGAGCACGAACATCACTGCCGGGAACATGAAGGCCATCAGGCGCCCGGCCCGCAGCGAGGTCTCGGTCAGGTCGTCGTTCGCCACACCGAAACGCTCCACCTCGTGCGGCTCACGAATGAACGCACGGACCACCCGGATGCCGGTGATCTGCTCGCGCAGCACCTGGTTGACCCGGTCGATGCGCACCTGCATCACCCCATAGGTGGGGATGAGTCGCCACACGACCGAACCGACGCTGAGGAGCAGAGCCGGCACGCTCACCAGCAGCAGCAACGAGAGCGGTCCGTCCTCGCGCACCGCCATGATCACGCCGCCGATGATCGTGATCGGCGCGGCGACCAGCAGGGTGCACGACATGAGCACCAGCATCTGGACCTGCTGCACGTCGTTGGTGATGCGGGTGATGAGCGAGGGTGCGCCGAAGCTGGCGACCTCCTGGGTCGAGAAGCCGGTGACCTTGTGGAACAGGCCCTTGCGCACGTCACGTCCGAAGGCCATCGCCGCCTTGGACCCGAAGTACACCGCACCGATCGCGAAGGCGACCTGCACCAGGGTGACGAGCAGCATCAGGCTGCCGACCTTCCAGATGTACGCCGTGTCGCCGGTGAGTACGCCCTTGTCGATGATGTCGGCGTTCAAGGTCGGCAGGTAGAGGACGGCCGCGGTCTGCACGGCTGGTCAACGCGATGACCGCGAGCAGTAGCCCGCGGTACCGACGCAGGTAGGTGACGAGGAGTTCGATCAGCATGCGGAGTCCGTGTCTTCGTGTCTGGGGGGTGCGGGGGATGCGGACGCCGTCGAGCAACACCGAGACGATCTCGGCGGAGGTCATGGGTTCATCCAGAGTGAGGGCGGGGTGGGTGCCGACGAGGGTCAGCCCGCGCAGCAGTTGCGCCGTCTTCTGGGGCGTGTAGCGCAGGCGGTCTCGATCCTTCTCGAGCACCGTGGCGAGCACTTCTAGCCCCGGCATCTTGCGGCGCCCGGAGCGGTCACCGCTCGGCATCGCGACCGAGGACGTGAGCTGGAAGATGCTGGCTGCCCGGAGACGCAGGATCTCGACCATCTCGATGAGCCGCGACTCGAGCTCGAGGGTCGGATCGATGGCCCGGAGCGCGGCCTCGGTCGGCGCTGGATCGAAGACTGCGTCGACGACCGCATCGATCAGTGCGGCCTTGTCCGGGAACACCCGGAAGATGGTTCCTTCGGCGATGCCGGCCGCCTCGGAAATCTGGCGGGTCGTGACGGCGGAACCGTGCTCGAGGACCAGCGACGTGGCGCTCGCGATGATCTCGGCGCGCCGCTCCGTTGGCGGGAGCGCCGGGGCGCGTGATCGTTTGGGACCGTCGGACATAGCCTGAAAGCCTATTGTGAGTGAGTACTCACTCACAACCCGATGCCTCCCAGAGTCCTGACGCGTCCGATCTCCTCTGGCTCATCGATCGAGCGGCCCCTTTCAACCCGGGGCGGATGACAGCCTGGGGCCATGATCGACGAGGACGCTACGAAGGCACATCTGCACGACCATCTGCGTTGGGTGCGCGAGGCGCTCGTGTGGAAGCTCGACGGCTTGTCGGAGTATGACATCCGACGTCCGATGACCCCGACGGGCACCAACCTGCTCGGCTTGGTCAAGCACAACGCGATCTGGGACTCCCGGTATTTCGGCGAGGTCTTCGATCGACCGTTCCCTGAGCCCCTGCCGCGGTGGAATGACGAGCTTGCTCGCGGCACGGATCATTGGGCAACGGAGCAGGAGACCAGAGCCGAGATCGTCGACCTCTATCGGCGGGTGTGGAACCATTCCGACGCGACTATCGACGCGCTCGCTCTCGACGCTCGCGGCGACGTGTCGTGGTGGCAGGAGGAAGTGCCGCTGTTCAACGTGATGGTCCACCGGCTGTCGGATGCAACTCGGCACGCCGGGCACGCCGACATCCTGCGGGAACGGCTCGATGGAGCCGTTGGCGTCGACGCCGAGAGTCCGCCGCTGCACGGACGTGACAGTTCCTTCTGGGAGGCTCGATACTCCGTGATCGAGAGCGCCGCCCGGGCGGCGGATCCGGGTTGGTCGGGATGACTAGTGCGCAGCGGCTGAAGCCTGTGAGCCGGTCGGATAGGCGGGGCGGCGGGAGATCCAGTGCACCGCGCGTTCCCGGACTCACATGCCGGGTTCGATCGTCTCGACGGCGCTCGGAACCGGACCACGTACGGGAGCTGTAACGCACCGAACGGTCTGTGAGACTGTTCCTCGACGATCGAAAGGCAGGTCCGGGAGATGACGACCATCGAGCTGAGCGCGGCCGACGAGACGAAGATCGAGGAGTTCGCCGGAAACCTGTTCATGGCCGCCCTGGCGACCGTCGAGCTGGCGAACGTCGAACTCGGTGTTCGGCTCGGGCTGTACGAGGCGCTCGCCGGTGCCGGGCCGGTCGCGGCCGCGGAGCTGGCTTCGTCTGCGGGTATCGCCGAGCGCTACGCGCGCGAGTGGTTGGAGCAGCAGGCCGTCGCCGGCGTGGTCGAGGTCGACGACGCGGCCCGGCCGCCAGACGAGCGCCGGTTCACATTGCCGAACGCCCACGCCCACGTCCTCACCGACGACGACAGCGAGGCGTGCATGAAGCCGTGCGCCGCGACCGTGCCCCTGCTCGGGCGCGCCATCGAGCTCATGGAAGACGCGTTCCGCACAGGTGCGGGCGTGGACTTCGGCGACTTCGCGCTGCACGACGTGCAGGCTGCTTTCACCCGTCCCGTGTTCGCCAACCAACTCACCCAACACTGGCTCCCCGCGCTCCCCGACGTGCAGGCGAAGCTCTCGTCTGGCGATCTGGTGCGCATCGCCGAGGTCGGCTGCGGCGAGGGGCTTGCGGCCATCAGAATCGCTCAGACCTACCCGAACGCGCAGATCGACGGGTACGACCTCGACGAGGCGTCGATCGCGGTGGCCAGCAAGACGGCTGTCGATGCCGGATTGGCCGACCGCGTGCAATTCCACGTCCGCGACGCGGCGGACCCCGCAATCGCGGGCGAGTATGACCTCGTCCTCGCCATCGAGATGTTGCACGACGTGCCCGATCCTGTGGGGATCTTGCGCACGATGAAGAAGCTGGCGGGGATGCATGGCGCGGTGCTGGTCGCCGACGAACGCGCCGAGGATGCCTTCACCGCACCAGCGGGCGAGATGGAGCGATTCCTCTACGCCTTCAGCACACTGCACTGCTTGAGCGTGAGCCTGCAGGACGGCGGTGCAGGCACGGGCACGGTCATGCGAGCCGACACCGTGCGCCGCTACGCCGCGGAGGCCGGCTTCGCTGCGGTGGACGTCCTCGACGTCGACCATCCGCAGTTCCGTCTCTACCGGCTCAGCTAGCGCGGAACGGCGCCTCTGACCACGGTCAGCCGCGAAACGGGGCCACTCGGATCGCGAGGCCGAAGGCGGCGTACCGCTGCAAGAACTGGGCGCGACCTCGTGGGACTCGGGCGGCCTCTTCTCGGTAGACGCGGGCGAACTCGCGCTTGAAGCCCGACCGCGGATGTTGGGCAACCACGGCCGCGATGGCCGAAGGCGGGATGTCCCAGGCGCGAAGTCCGATGACGTCGAGGGCAGCACCGGCGGAGAGAAGATACGCCACAGGCCCGTCGGATGGACGGACGTCGGGACTGTGGTGCAGCGTGATGGCGGACGCAAGAGTCTCCGCTGCTGACGATGGGAGGCCGACATCGTCGGCGACCTGAAGAGCGACTGCTGCGCTGGCAACCGTGAAGTCGAGCCCATTGCCCGCGCCGTCGAACAGCGCGACGTCGTGCAGAAGCGCCGCGGTGTACAGGAGTTCGCGGTCGACGTCGACGTGGTCGACCAACCCGAGGGCTGCTCCGAATGTGTAGGTGCGGAGGGAGTGGTTGAGGAGCGTGGCGTCGAGATGGGCGACAGCATGCGCCTCGGCGACGCGGGTGAGGATCGTCGCGGGCGGCGTCAGCCGATCCGGGTCGAGATCACGGCGTCGCCCCCGGTTCAGGTGTGCGGCCATGGCGATGCGGCCTGCGACGCTGCGCGCCTGCGCGGAGATGACCGCCGGGATCATCGACGTTCTCTCGGCGGCGGTGAGCTGCCCGCCGGTGCGCAGTGACCAGGCGTGGGTTCCGATGCGATGAGTGCGAGGCTTGGTGTTCATCGCATGCGCCGGCCGGTCGGATCGGGTGGCATGACTCACGTCGGGTCGACACGGAAGCTGAACATCATCCCGTCCTGGTTGTGCTCGGCGATGTGGCAGTGCGCCATCCACAGGCCGGGTTCGGTGACCTCGAGCACGATGTCGGCGGTCTCACCGGCGCGGACGAGCACGGTGTCCTTCCACACGAGGTTGGCGGGTGGTTGGCCGTCGCGGTCGATGACCAGGAACCGTCCAGCGCCGTGGATGTGGAACGGATGGTGCATCGGATGATCGCTGTCCATGGTGTTGACGAGACGGATTTTCACCCGGTCCCCGACTGTGAATGTCCAGTCGATCGCCGTGTTCTCGGCGCCCGTCTCCTGATCGACGAGCCTCCAGATCATGTTCGAGGCGTCGGTCCGGGCGTTGATTTCCGGCATGAGATCTTCCCACTCCAGCCCGTCACCGGAGTCGTGGGCGTGATGGTGATCGTGATGGTGTGCGTCCTGGGCCGGCATATCGGCGGTGTCGCTCAGGACCAGCTTCATTCCGCACTTGGGGCATGTGCCGGGTTCGCTGCTGGTGACGTCCGGATGCATCGGGCAGACGTAGGTCGTTGGGGCGGCAGCGACGAGCTTCATTCCGCACTTCGGGCAGGTTCCCGGTTCATCGCTAGTGACCTCCGGGTGCATCGGGCACACGTATGACGATGTCGCCGGCGGGGAGTCGCCGGAGCCGTAGAGGATTGGCATCGAGGCGGTGAACACGAGTGTCTTGTCTGGGGTACGGGTGCGCTCCTGGTCGAGCCGTGCGCGTTCCATGGCGAGCTCGTCGTTGACGTGCGGCTTCTCGAACTCCTCGTGGAGCGATCGTTCCGCGGTCGGATCGGCGACGATCACGGAGCCGAGCCGGTAGCTGCGGTCGGGCGTCCGGTGCTCGATCGGGAAGGTGCCGCTCGTGTCGAAGAGGACGTCGACGACGGCTCGCTCGGAGGGTGCGAGCAGCTCACTGTCGGTCCACTCTTCGCGTTCGCAGCGGCCGCTGTCGCCGCCGACCAGCTTCATTCGCGTGCCGGGGATTGACACGTTGAAGATGCGGGTGTTGGCGGTGTTGGTGAAGAAGAAGCGCACCACCTCGCCGGCATGTGCGTCGAGGGTCAGGTCGGTGGAGCCGCCGGTGAGCATGACGTTGCCGAAGCGGCCCATGGCGGTGTGGGTGGGTCCATCGGTTCGGAACGGCGTGATGCGTCCGTCTTCGAGGAGGATGTCGTCGAGGGTGACGATGGCTTCGCGGTTGACGGCCGGCCATGCCTTGTCTGTGGGTGGGTCGACGATGATGTTCCCGTAGAGGCCCATCTCCAGGCCGTAGTCCTCGCGGACGTGGGGGTGGTACCAGTAGACGCCGTCGTCGGGGAACCGCAGTCGGTAGACGAACTCGCCGCCGACGGGGATGGGGGCCTGGGTCTCGTCAGGCACGCCGTCGTAGGCGTTCTGCAGCCGGAGGCCGTGCCAGTGCACCGTGGTTTCGTGGTCGCCGTCGTTGCGCACCCGCACCGTCACCTGCGAGCCCTGTGCCACGCGCAGGGTCGGGCCGGGGATGGAGCCGTTGTAGGCGAGCATGCGCACACGGGCGTCGCCGAGCTCGTTGACGACGGGGGCGATGCGCAGGTCGTAGGTGTCGTCGTCGCCGAGTTCGACGACGGTGCTCGGGCCGCAGGCGGGGAGACCGTCGACGGCGGTCGGGAAGCCGTGGTCGTGGACGTGGGTGGTGGTCATGCCGCACCTCCGAGGGCGAGCAGGAGCGGGCGGAGGTCGTCCGGTACCGCCATGGGTGAGAACGCGCTGACATCGGCGCCCCCGGTGTTGCCGACCGGGTAGCGACCGCTGACCGAGCCGGGCACGGCGAGGACGAGGCGCAGCAGCTGACCGGCCATCTCGCGGCCGTCGCGGCGGCGCACCGAAGCGGCCAGCATGGCACCGTGCGTACGCAGGTGGAGGCCGGCCAGCGGCTGGCTGAGAATGTGCGCCCGCTCCAGGTGGCGCCACTCGGTGGGCGCGTCACCGGCCCGGCGAGCCGTGGTGGCGGCGTGGCGCTCGCCTTGCCAGGCCGCCTCGAGCGCCCGCCGAGCTTCGATGGGTTCTGCGGATGGCGTCGCTGCGGTGAGGTCCCTCGTCGATGTCATGCATCACAGGGGACCGCGGCTGTCTGGTACGGGCCTTGCACCGGCCTGTTACGGCCTGCAGGTGTCAGCGATCTGGTGTTTCGGCGAAGGCCTTGATCGCCTCGAGCGTCGTTTCCATCGTGTCGGCGTTGCGGCTGTCTCGATCTGGGGACCCGGTGATCAACGGCGACACCGCGGGAGGAACCGGCCGCGGCGATCGTCCACCGCTTCGACCAGCCGGACGGCATCGCCTTCGGTCTCGAGCCGGTACTCCCACCGGGCGACCGGCAGCCCGAGGTAGGTGACCTCCCACGCGAACAGCTCGCCCTCGCGCACATCGGCGATCGTCGACGTGGTGGTCCACCTGCGCCACCCATTGCGGCTCGTCCCGCGGAACCGGGCGCCGACCTCCGGCCGATCGGCGCCGCCCACCCACCGGCAGCGGACACACTCGGGACTCCACTCGCCCATGCGGACCGGATCGGCGATGAGCGGATAGACGTCGTCGGCGCCGGCGTGGATGAGGATCGAACGGTCGGTCATTTCGTGATCTCCGACACGAGATTGTTGAAACCTGCATTCACGGGGGCGGCGGCGTTCTCGTCGGTGACGGTGCCTTCGAGGACGGCGAGCTCCTGGGCGTCACGCTGACGCAGCGGTAGACCGCGCCGGGCACGCTCGGTCCGCGCCGCCTGCAGCAGCATGGCGGCGAGATCCGGGCGGTCAACCGCCTCATCGCGTGCCAGGTCCTCGACGGCCTCGCACATCGCCGCAGCATGACCGATCCGTGAGGCCAGAGTGAGTGCACGCCGATGGTGGACCCTGGCCTCGTCCAGGTCACCGTGCAGACGGGACGCCTGGCCGAGCACATGGAGGGCGGAGACGATCCCTTCTGTGTATCCGATCAGTTCCTGCAGGGCCAGCGCTTCGGAAGCAGCGGACACCGCAGCCGCCGCGTCGCCGGTGGCGATGGCGATCTGCGCCATCTGCGTCAGGGCGATGCCTAGGACGTGGCGGTCACCGGCACGGCGGGCGTGCTCGACGCCGGTCGAGGCGACCGCCTCCGCCGTGGGGTCGTCGAGATCGAAGAGGGTGCGGGCGAGGAGCACGTTGCAAACCGCCAGCCCCCAACGGTCCTCCAGCTTGTCCAACAGCGCGATCGCCTCACGGTGGGCGTCGAGCGATCGCTCGTGGTTGCCGAGCGCCCATTCGGCGACCGCGGCGGCGTTGAGGCCGTAGGCGCTGCCGGCGTCGTCGCACGTTCGGGCGATCTCGGCGGCGCGATACCCGGCGTCGCGGGCCGTCTCCAGCCGGCCGAGGGACGCGGCGAGCAGGGCATAGCCCCACAGGCACCTGGCCCGCACCGGAGGTGGCACCTCGGTGACCTCGACGAGGCGCTCGAGGTGCTGGATCGCTTCGGTCAGCATGCCGTTGAGCGTCCAGAACCAGGCCAAAGCCCCGGCCAGACGGGCGGCGCGGCTCGTGTCGCCGGTGAGCAGGCACCACTCCAGCGCGGCGCGGAGGTTGTTGATCTCCATGCGGAACTGGTCGAGCCAGGCGAGCTGGTCTGCGCCGCGAATCTCCACCTCGCCGACTTCCGCCAGCTGCACGTACACGTCGGCGTGGCGGTCACGGGTCTCGTCAGCGTCCAGCTCGGCGAGGGCCTCGAGAGCGTAGGCGCGCAGGGTGTCGAGCAACCGGTAACGATCGTGACCGGCCCGGGCGACCATCGACTGCTTCACCAGTGAGGCCAGCAGCTCGAGTGGCGCATCGAGGCCGTGACCGGCGACGATCAGCGCGGCGTCGAGGCCGAACGTGCCGGCGAACGCGCCGAGCCGGGCGAAGAACGTCCGCTGCGGAACCGACAGCAGCTCGAAGCTCCAGTCCACGGCCGCTCGCAAGGTCTGCTGCCGCTGGGCAACATCGCTACCGCCGTCCACGAGCAACGCGAAGCGGTCCTCGAGGCGCATACGGATCGCCGCCGGACTGAGCACGTCGGTGCGGGCGGCGGCGAGCTCGATGGCCAGGGGCAGACCGTCCAGCGCGATGCACACGGCGGCGATGTCGGCGGCAACGGCGTCGTCGATCCCCAGATCGGGAGCGACCGCGGTCGCCCGCTCGACGAACAGCGCGACGGCGGCGTGCGAGGTGATCTCGCCGGCGCCAGCAGCATCCGGTGGGGGCAGGTCCAGAGGCGGTACCGGCCAGGCGACCTCGCCCGACACCCCGAGTGGGCGCCGGCTGGTGGCAATCATCCGCACTCCGGGCGCGGTGTGTAACACGGCCGACGCCACCTGGGCGGCTGCGGTGACAACGTGCTCACAGGTGTCCAGCACGACGAGCAGCTCGCGGGACGCCAGCGTCTCGGCGATCGCCGCCACCGGGTCGTCGCCCGGCGCGATCGCGACGCCCGCTGCGGCAGCGACAGTCGGGGCGACGAGGCCGGGGTCGTCGATCGGGCTGAAGTCGACGTAACACGACTGCTGTCGGTGCCGGACCGCGACCTCGATGGCCAGCCGGGTCTTGCCGGCGCCGGCTGGGCCGGTGAGTGTCACGGCTCGGTTGCGTTCCAGAAGGCGTTCGAGCCGGGTGATCTGCTCCTCGCGGCCGATCAGCGCCGAGACCGGAACGGGGAGCCGCCCCGACGTCCGCCGTCGCGGCGGTGACGACCTCTCGACGGCGGTCACGACGGTGGCGGGTGTCGGCTCCGTCGGCGCCACCCAGTCCAAGGCCGGGTCCTGGTCGAGGATCCGTCGTTCCAGGTCACGCAGGTCCGCGCCGGGCTCGATCCCAAGCTCCTCCACCAGCGTGCGCCGGACCCGCCCGTAGGCGCGCAAGGCGTCGGCCTGGCGGCCCGACCGGTACAGGGCGAGCACGAGTTGCTCATGAAATCGCTCCCGCAACGGCATCTGACGGACAAGCTCGGAGAGCTCGCCGAGCGTGTCGCCGTGGCGGCCGAGCCGAAGCAACAGGTCGATACGGCGTTCCGTCGCCAGCCATCGCAGCTCCTCCAGCCGGGCGGTCTCGCCGTAAGCGAACTCCATGTCCGCCACGTCCTCCAACGCGTCGCCCCTCCACAGCGCCAACGCGCGCTCGACGTCGTCCAGCGCGCTGTGCAGCTCGGTCTCGAAACGAACCGAACTCAACGGTGAGAACGTGCGACTCGCGGCCTCGAACCGATGCGCGTCGATCCGCTCAGGCTCGATCAGCAGCGCGTAGCCGCCGGCCCGCGTCTCCACGACCGTGGATCCGCCGGGCTCGGCGCCCCCGAGGGTCTTGCGGAGGTAGGACACCTGGATCTGCAGCGCGTTGGCCGGGTTGCGCGGCAACTCATCGCCCCACAGCACATCGACCAGGAAGTCCGACGGCACCGTGTGGCCGCGGCGTAGGACCAACGCCACCAGGATCGTGCGCGGCAGCCCGCGCCTGATGGGCACCACATCGGAACCACAACGGACCTCCAGCGGCCCGAGAATGCCGAACTCCACTGGCCACCGAGGGTACTGCCACCGAAATTCGCGGTTCGGAGGGTGCGCCTTCGTGCAAGCCCGATGACAGCACCGTCGGGCCTACTTGAAGCACACGAGCCCTCCAGGAGACCTCTTGCCCAACCAGATCAACCGACACGACCTGCACCACCTGATGGCCAACGGCCAGCGGCCGGCCCTCGTGGAAGCACTTGGCGCCGGGTACTACGCCGACGCCCACCTTCCCGGCGCCGTGAACATCCCCCCAGGCCACGTGGACCGACTCGCGCCGGCGCTGCTGCCTGACCGGCAGGCGCCGATCGTCGTGTACTGCACGGGCGCCGGCACCAGCAGCGACGCGGTCGCCACGCGCCTCGA
This sequence comes from uncultured Acidimicrobiia bacterium, assembly GCA_963830025.1. Classification (GTDB taxonomy): domain Bacteria; phylum Actinomycetota; class Acidimicrobiia; order Acidimicrobiales; family Ilumatobacteraceae; genus CAWHLC01. Next base: position 128,391 of record CAWHLC010000008.1, on the reverse strand, counting down.
ACAGCTCGGCTACGCGGCCGTCGCCGTGTACCGCGGCGGCAAGGAGGAGTGGGTTGAACACGGCCTCCCGCTGGAACGGCTCGACCCCGACGGCGAATGACGCCCGCTGTTTCGTTCGCGCTGCGCAAGGTCCGTCACAGCCCCACGCAAGGCGGGCGGCGTTGTCTACGCCTCACGACGTCACCGGCGGTGCGGCGAACCGGCGGGTCACTTCGTCGGACCGCCGCTCGAGCCGCGGTCATCCAGTTGCAGCGTCGCACGGCCCTTGACCGTGTAGCGGATGTGGGTGACCTCGGGCGTCTCGATCACCCGCGTCGCGGTGAGCTCGATCCCCTCGTTGTCGGCGAGTCCGAGGCTGGCGTCGAACAGGCGCTGTCCGTCGCCGAGCAGCACCGGGGCGATGTGCAGCTCGAGCTGGTCGAGCAGCCCGCGCTGGACCACCTCTCGCAGCAGCGTGCCGCCACCGGCGACCGACACCTCCTTGCCACCGGCGGCGTCGCGGGCCAGCTCGATCGCCCGCTCCACGCCGCCGGTCACGAACGTGAACGACGTGCCCCCGTGGCGTTCGAGCACCTCGCGGGGCCGGTGGGTCACCACGAACACCGGAGCGCGGAACGGCGGGGTGTCGCCCCACGGGATCTCACCAGCGTCGAACATCCGCCGGCCCATGACGTAGGCGCCGGCTGCGGCGAAGTACTCCTCGATGATGTCGGAGTTGATCGAACGCTCACCTCCCTCGAAGCCCAGCCGCTCGCGCCAGCCCACCGCATCGGTCACCCACCGCGTCACCCGGAAGAACCCGGGCGCCTCCGGACCGTGCAGCCATCTGTCCATGCCCTGCGGGTCGCGCGGATCCCGCGGCCCGGCGTAGAAGCCGTCGAGCGACACCGACATCTGTGCCACCACCTGTGTCATCACTACCTCCTTGATTCGTGCGGCCCCAGTGGCCGCTCCACCCCGTCTGTCGGAGCCGGCGACGTTCGCTCGACATCGCCGACGCAATTTCTCTATCGGTGCGAGACCTGACGTGTCCGGACCTGTGAGCGAAGCCGTCGCTGTCGTGCGGGCGGGGCGTGGCCGGCCGCATGGATCGGCTCAGGGCGTGACAGAGGCGCGTGGAAATAGCACTCGAAGTCGCGTTCCTCGCCGAGAGACGCAACTGTCAAGTCCCGGTACCCGTGTTCCGGATTGGCTCCGGTAGCTGTGTTCCACCCCGGGAGAGGGTTTAGGCGGCGTTGATGCGTGAGGGTCGGCCGCCGGCGTTGGCGAAGGCGCCGTGCTCGCGTGGAGCGGTCGTGCCGGATCGGGTGCACCTTGAGGAGCTCGCCGCCGGCGGAGATCTCGACGCAGTCGCCGACGATCGCGACCTGCACCTGACGGCGGGCGTGACGCTTGCCGACCCTGTAGCTGGTGACCAGCGAACGAGACATCGCCGGAGGAGTCGACCTTGCGGGTCACCGACTGGCCGACCGTCGCCTGGCGCGGACGGGGCCGCTTCGCCTTCACCTTCCGAGCGAGCGCTGCGGTCTCCTTCGCTGGCCGATGCCGCTGAGCGTGGGTGGCGACGAGCACGCCTCGGTGGTGGATCTGACACGAGCCCGTTGGCGACCGACACCTCGACGGTCTCACCAGCCGAGCCACGCCCCGACCGGATACAGCTGGGCGGCGAAGCTGATCTTGCCGGTCCTGCCGACCCGCCGAGTCGTCGTCGGCTCCTCGGACGGCTCGATCGGCTCAGCCGGCTCCGACACGGCGAGGCGGAATCGTTCCCACGGCACCACGTCGCCGATCCCCTGATGGGGACGCTCGATGTTGTACTCGTGCACCCACCGATCCAGCTGCGCCTGCGCGTCGGCGATTGACGTCGAACACCCGGCCGTTGAGGAACTCACGGCGCAGCGTCTTGTGCAACCGCTCCACCTTGCCCGTCGTCGTCGGCGACCGGGGTGCGGTCAACAAGTGTTTGATCCCGTTCTCCCGGCAGATCCGATCGAACAACACCTCCCCGTCCCCGGCCCGAAGCGGCCGGTGAACACCTTGCCGTTATCCGTCAAGATCTCCGCGGGACCCCGTACGTGCGCATCGCCATCGCCAAGCATCACACACCGGCCGAGCCGTCGCCCGTTCCACCACACGCGCCGAGATCACGAACCGCGAGTGATCATCGACCCCGGACACGATCGACGCCCTCCACCCGTTGACGAGCTGGACACCGCCGACGACATCCATCTGCCACAACTCCATCGCCCGCGACCGCTCCCACGCTTGTAATCGGCCTTCTTGCCGCTGACGCGCCTCGGGTTCGATCAGCCCGTGACGCACCAGACACCGATAGATCGACGACCGCCCCGGCAACGGCGACACCCATTCACCCTCGAGCCGGAACCGGATCGTCCGCGGACCCCAACCGGGCTGAGCTCGGCGCAGCTCGACGATCCGCGCCTCGACCTCCGGTGGCATCTGATGCGGACACGACAACGGCTGCGCCGACCCATCCACCAGACCCGGCCAGCCCCTCCGCCGCATAGCGACGCAACCAGCGATGCACCGTCTGACGCGTCACCCCGAACCGGACCGCCACCTCGGTCACCGACGACGCATCGTTCAACACCTCGAGCACTGCCTGATAGCGCTGCTCCACCAGCCCCAGCTCCACCAACACGATGACGACCTCCCCCCGACCCAGACGACCTTGAACGTCATCATCGAAGAAGGCTCAGCACCGCCAGCAACGCGGACACCGACGTGTAACATAGGTACCGGAGCCAGTGTCGCCCAGCTACCGGAACCAGTCCGAGAACTGTCACCCACCTACCGGAGCCAACATGTCCACTATGTGCCGGGACAGCACACGAGCGCCGTTAGCAGATCGTTAGGAACATCCGACATACGCGAGAGGCCCTTCCCGGTCTGAGCCGGAAAGGGCCTCTGACCTGGTCTTTCGTTGGTGGCGGGGGCAGGATTTGAACCTGCGACCTTCGGGTTATGAGCCCGACGAGCTACCGGACTGCTCCACCCCGCGTTGGAAATCACCATGATACGGCGTCGTCGGCCAGGTGACAACACCCCTGGTCAGAGGATGATCAACGACTCTTGCTAAAGATCTCTTGATAAAGAGTCGTTGATAATAGTACGTTCGTTGGCGTGGACAGCGATCGCATCACCGATCCCCAACGGATCCGGGCCCTGGCCCATCCGCTCCGGCTGCAGCTCATCGACCTCCTCGCCGAGGCGGAGCTGACGGCGACACAGTGCGCCGAGCGCACCGGCGAGAGCGTCGCCAGTTGCTCCTTCCATCTCCGCATGCTGGCCAAGTACGGCTACATCGAGGCAGCGGAGCGGCGCGGACGGGAGAAGCCGTGGAAGCTGGCGTCGCGGTCACGCGACATCCGTCCGACGCACGACGACCCTGCCCAGCTCCGCGCCATCGAGACGATCGCCACGATGGTGATCGAGCACGAGGCGGAGCGCTCCCGGGCGTGGGTGGCACAGATGCCCGACGAGCCGGCGGAATGGGTCGACGCCTCGACGGTGACCGGGTCCTCGTTCTGGGCGACCGCCGAGGAGCTCGCCGAGGTGAGCAAGGCGCTGCAGGGCATCGCCGAGCGCTTCGAGGGTCGCGTTCAAGATCCGTCGCTGCGACCGCCAGGTGCCCGTCCCGTTCATGTCTTCGCCACCGCCGGCGTCGACATCGAACAGGAGCGGCGTAACCCGAACGCACCGACAGCGAGCGAAGGAGATCCATCATGAGCAGTGGACCGCTCGCCGTCGCGCCCTTCCGGCGGCTCGCCATCGGCTGGACGTTCAGCAACTTCGGCGACAGCCTCCTCTACCTGTCGCTGGCGATCTGGACCAAGGACCTCACCGGCAGCGACGCTGCGGCCGGCCTCGTGCTGTTGTTCCTCGGACTACCCGTGCTCCTGGCCCCGATTGCCGGCTACCTCGCCGACCGCTTCCCCCGCCGGCGCCTCGTCACCGTCGCCAACCTCGTCGCCGCCGTCGGCGTCCTCAGTCTCGTGTTCGTCAAGGACGCGGGCGACGTGTGGCTCATCTATCTGGTCACGTTCGGGTACGGCTTCGTCACGTACGTCACCAGTGCGTGCGCGTCGGGACTCGTCGCCGACATGCTCCCCGAGGAACACCTCGCCGGAGCGAACGGACTGCTGAGCACGATCGACCAAGGACTGCGCCTGCTGAGCCCGCTCGCCGGCGCCGCTGTCTACACCCTCATCGGCGGAGGTGCCATCGCGGCGACGACATCGGCGATGCTCGTCATCGCTGCCCTCATCGTCGCCACGATCGACTTCGTCGAGAGCCCGCCGACACCGGCCGAGGACCGAGAGTCGTTCTGGAACGAGCTCACCGCCGGCGCGCGGCACATGCGCCGTACCCCGATCCTCGCCAGGCTCACGCTGTTCGTCGCCGTCGCCGTCGGAGTGACCGGCGTCCTCAACTCGACGATCTTCGCCTCCGTCGAGCAGGGCCTCGGTCGGAGTAGCACGTTCCTCGGCATCCTGCTGAGCATCCAGGGCGGCGGATCCGTCATCGGCGGCGTCACGGCCGCAGCCGTCATCCGCCGGCTCGGGGAGAAGACGGCCCTCGGCGTCGGCCTCGTGGTGATGGCCGTGGGTCTGTCAGCAACGATGACCAGCAGCACGGTCGTGATGTGCGCCGGCGTGTTCGCCCTCGGCGTGTCGATCCCGTGGGAGATCGTCGCCTTCGCCACGCTCCGCCAACGGCTGACGCCCCTGCCGCTGCAGGGTCGGGTGTCGGCAGCAGCCAACCTCGCCCTCAACGCGCCGCAGTCACTGGGAACTGCAACGGGCGCCGCTCTGATCGCCAGCGTCGACTACCGGATCCTCGTCGGCGTCATGGTCGCAGTGATAGCCGCCTGCGGTCTGGCGATCATGGGCAGCCGTGTCGCCGCCGTCTCGATGACGGCGGCGACAGCGGCGCAGCCCGCACGGTCAGCCCATGAGCGTTCAGTCAACGAGAACTCGTGTCAGCCGGCGACGTCGGGGATGGCACCATGACGCCCATGACGATTCGAATCCAAGGCGTTGAACTTCGACGCGGCGGATCCGGCGGCGATCGCCACGTGGTGGTCACGCGCCCTGGGCTGGCGGATCACCTACGAGTCGGACGACGAGTGGGTGCTGGAGCCGCCGCTGCTCCGAGGAGGATGAGCTGATGGCGCTGGAGTGGGAGCAGGTCATCGTCGACGCCGCCGACCCTGTCGCCTTGGGCCGGTGGTGGGCGACCGCGCTGGAGTGGACCGTGGTGAACGATGATCCGGAGGATTTCGAGATTCGGCCCACGCCGGAGCGGCTCCCCGGACTCCTCTTCGCTCGTGTCAGCGAATCGAAGACGCTCAAGAACCGTCTGCACCTCGACTTCCGTCCCGACGACCGGGATGCCGCCGTGGCCCGCCTCCTCGATCTCGGCGCTGCGCACGCCGACATCGGCCAGGGCGATGAGTCGTGGGTGGTGCTGCGTGACCCGGAAGGCAACGAATTCTGCGTGCTGTCGTCGCGCAAGCCGTAGCGGCGGCGAGCGACTCACTCGGGAGCGAACGCTCATGACCAGCAAAGACGCAAATTGCTTCGGGCTCGTGCCGGGTCGCGGCAAGGAGGCTCGCGTGCGCCGATACTCGCTCGTGTAGCCAGTGCCGTGTCAGGCAACGTGACGGTGTGAACGAGCGAGCGATCCTGGCGCTGTTGGCGTTCGCGATGCTGATCGTGTCGCTCGATCAGTACATCGTGGTCGTGGCGCTGCCGGAGATCGGTCGAGCGCTCGACTACTCGGAGCAGACGCTCCAGACCGTGATCAGCGTGTACGCGGTCGCCTCGGCGGGTTTCCTGCTCCTCGGTGGTCGCGCGACCGATCTCCTCGGACGGCGACGGATTTTCGTTGCCGGGCTCGGTCTCTACGCCGTCGGATCGCTGCTCGGCGGGCTCGCCTCGGCATCCGAGGTCCTGCTCGTCGCCCGAGCGACCCAGGGACTCGGTGGTGCGCTCGTGTTCCCCGCCACCTTGTCGCTGGTGAACACCACCTTCGCCGAGGGCCGCGCCCGAACCGCGCCCTAGCGGTCTGGGGCGGTGCGGGCGCGGCCGGGTTGGTGATCGGCGTGCTGCTCGGGGGCGTGCTCACGCAGCTGCTCGGCTGGGAAGCCATCTTCTTCGTCAACGTGCCGCTGGCGACGGCCGCCGTTGTGCTCGCCTTCTGGCTCATCCCGGCAGACGAGGTGCGGGCATCGCACCGCCGCTTCGACCTACCGGGGCGCGATCAGCGCCACCACGGGCGTCACCCTGCTGGTCTTCGCGCTCGTGGAGGGTCCGCAGCTCGGCTGGACGTCGGCACCGATCCTGGCCTGCACCACGCTTGGCGTATGCGCGCTCATCGGGCTGATCGTGATCGAGCGACGCAGCCGCGATCCACTCGTCCCGTCTCGCCTGGTCGCCAACCGTACGCTGCGCATCGCGGTGGTGATCGCCTTTCTCTTCTGGGCCACCTTCGGTTCCGTCCTGTACTTCCTGACGCTCTACTTCCAGGACGTCCACGGCTACGACGCGCTGGCGACGGGCGTCGCGTTCCTCCTGCCGACCGCCGTCGTGCTCGGCGGTTCGGCGCTCGGGGGCCTTCTCGCCACGCGGATCGGGCTGCGTCGCACGATGGTGGGAGCGCTCGTCGTCGGTTCGCTGGGTGCGCTGGCACTGGGATTCGCGATGTCGGAGGGCAGCTCCTACGCCGGTCTCGTTCCCGGATTGATCGGGATCAGCATCGGCGACGGGATCGTGTTCACGACGATGTTCGTCGCCGCCGGTACCGGCGTCTCCGATACCGAGCAAGGGACCGCTGCAGGCATCGTGTCCACGAGCACCTCCATCGGCGCCGCGGTCGGCCTGGCGCTGCTCGTCTTGGTGGCGAACGCCGACACCGAGGGCCTGCAGGGCGCGGCGCTCCGCCAGGCGACCGCGGACGGGCTCAGTCGTGCCGTGTACGTCATCGCCGCCGCCATCGCCGGCACCGCCCTCGTTGCCCTTACCCTCCGCCCGGAGACAGGGCGGACCGTCGAGGCTCCCTGCCCTCGGCAGCTCACCCTGGTGCCGAACAACGTCAGGGGATGACGTGGGTCGTGTCGGCCGATCCGGAGAGCAACGAGTTCTGCATCCTGCGCGCCCTTACGCCCGAGGAGCTGGCGCAGTAGTTGCCGCTCAGGGCGACCGGTGTGGCCCACGCGAGATACGCACCGGCTGACGGCTGACCCCTCAGGCCGTCAACCGGCACGTAGAGCTGCAACTCCGCCGAGAATCGATGTGATGCCGAGGACCTGCACCAGCGAGACGTGTTCACGCATCACCACGAGTGCGATCGCCAGGGTCACGACAGCCTCGAGCCCGAGGCCCAGGACGAAGACCTGGGACAGCCCTTCGTTGCGCACCGCTCGCGCCAGAAGGACGGCACCGAGTACGAACAAGACGAGGACTCCTGCACTCGGAACGGGCTTGGTGAAGCCGTCAGAGGCAGGCATCAACGATCCCCCAACCCCAAAGGCAACCGATGCGATCAGCACGGTCAGCACATTGGGAGGGACGCTGTCCACCATCGCACCGATACGCGTTCCGGCCGAACGTGACCACAGTCTCAGCATCGGTGGTCTATGTATGAGGGCGTGCTTCGTTCCAGATGCCGCGACGGATCACGCCCAGATCGATCTGTGGGACGGATTGCACCCAGATCGTCGGGCCGCGGCGCGCGGATTCGCGTCAGTTGCCGGAGAGCACCGTGCGCGTGTAGTCGACGATGGCGGCGATCTCCTCGTCGCTGAGGCGGTCGCCGAAGGCGGGCATTCCGCCCCGTCCATTGGTGACGACGGCGATCTGATCGGCCGGGTCGGGGAACTTGGCGACGACGGTGCCGGCCAGGCGCGGTCCGATGCCACCGGATCCGTCGCCACCGTGACACCCGGCGCAGTTGTCGCCGTACAGCGCTGCGCCGTCGACCCCTCCCGCGGCCTCCACCACAGCGGGTGGTGCAGTGGGCGGCTTCGTCGGCTGGTTGGTGAACAACAGCACGACGGTCAGCACGACCGCTGCCAGCACGAGGTACTCGAACCCTTCGGAAACCTTGCGGAACACCGTCAGACCTCCACGCCAATCTCGCGGAAGAACCACAGCGAGCTCGACAGCCAGATGAGGACGAGGACGACGAACACGACGGCACCGACCAACGGGAGCGCCCAGCCGGGCATCCGGTGCGAGCGCACTACCAAGACCTTCGTGGCGAACGCGCCGTAGAACGCGCAGCCGAGGATCGAGTGCCACAGACGACGTCCGGTTCCGCCATCCGGGTCGAATCCGAGCGACCACAGGCAGTGGTAGGCGACCGGCAGCGACACGAGCAGGGCGAGGCTGCCGGTGATCCGGTGGGCGGGACCAACCCACAATGGCGCGCTGCGAGCGCCGGGAAGCTTCCCGTACATCCACATGCCCCCGATCACCTGGAGGATGGCGAGCACCAGAGCGACGGTGGTGAACCATGCCTTGAGATGCAGCGTCGACGTGAAGAACCACTTGACGGTCGTCTCCGAGGCGGGGTCGTGGACGCTCCCGTAGACGCCCGCAGCCACGGCGACGAGAGCGCCGACCAGCGCGGCACCGGCGAAGACCATTGTCGGCGTGCGATCTGTTGCCCGCCGTCCGTCGGCGACATGCTCCATCCCGGTCCCCTCTCCGGCGAATTTGCTGGTCCGACAGTAGTGAAGCGCCGGACTTCGAGCGGACGATGCTCAGTCGCGCGGCAGCCGAGGCGGCGGGATCGCAAAGCCGTCAGAGGGCGCTGCGGTCTCGATCGCTGCGGATGCCTTCGGTGACGTGGCCGACGGCGCGCACGTTGAGCTCATCGAGCGGTCGTCCGGTTTCGAGATCGGCCAGCCCGAATTTCACCGGCCGCCCGCCGTCGGCCTCGATGAGGCGAGTTGGCGGATCGTCGTCCCGGACCCATTCGTCGCCCCATTGCATCAGGGTCAGCACCACCGGTCGCAGCGCCCTGCCCTTGGATGTGAGCTTGTAGGCGGAGCGGGGTGGATTGTCCTGGTACTGCTCCCGCATCATCACGCCCGCTCGCACCAACGAGTCGAGCCGGTCGACGAGCGTCGCGCGTGGAATGTCGAGACGAGTGGAGAAGTCCTCGAAGCGGCGCACGCCGAGCAGCGCATCGCGGATGATGAGCATCGTCCACGGGTCGCCGACCACGTCGAGCGCCTTGGCGATCGAGCAGTCCATGTGGTCGAGTCGTTTGCGTCGCATCGGTACTCCCTCAATCGCCGACGACAATCGGCGGGGCCGGGATCGGCTCGGGCGCTCCGAGCGCGGTCGCGGCTCCGGTGCGCAACGGGATGGATAGCAGCGACGTCGCCACGCCGCCGATGATGATCAGCCACCACACCCGGTCGAATCGGGCGAGGGCATCGGTGAGACCGGTCGCCTCCGACGTGAGGGCCACGGCGAGAGCGACGCCGAGGGTGCCCCCGAACTGGCGCAGCGCCTGGTTCACTGCGCCACCGACGCCGAGGCGATTGGGTGGGAGCGACTGACCGACCACGCTCGACAGCTGCGGGAAGCACAGGGCGACACCGATTCCTGTGAACACCATCGACGGGAGGTATGTGCCCACGTAGTCGACGTGCGCGTCGAGGAACAGCAGCCGCCACAGCCCGCCGATCGCGTAGAACAGGCCGCCGGCGATGAGCAACGGGCGTTGACCGACTGCGGCAGCGGTGCGACCGGCGATCGGCGCCAGCACGGCGACCATCGCCGGCCCCGGCGCCACGCCGAACCCGGCCTCCAGGATCGACCACTGCCATATCGCGGTGAGGAAGAGGATGCTCGATAGGAACATCGACGAGAAAGCGATGCCGAAGGCAATGGTCGCCGCGTTTGCCCAGCGGAAGTTGGGCGATGCGAACAGGGCGAGGTCCATCGCCGGCGCAGATGTACGCGACTGGTGAACGACGAACACGGCGAGAACGGCGACCCCGGCGACGACCGACCCGATCGTCGCTGCGGATACCCAGCCCCAGTCGTCGCCGCGGACGAGGCCCAACGTGACGAGCACAGAGCCGGCGACGAGCAGCGCCACACCGGCGGGCGCCGGCACGACCGTGTCTGCGTCTCGTGACTGAACCAGCGTGCGCCGTCCGGAGACAACGGTGACCAGTCCCACCGGAAGGTTGATGAGGAAGACCCACCGCCAACCACCGGCCTCCACGAGGGCGGCACCGAGGGTCGGGCCGACAGCACCGGCGACGGCACCGGTTGCACCCCACAAGGCGAGCGCCACCGGGATCTTCTCCCGAGGCGTCGCCCGCAGCACGAGCGCCAGGGATGAGGGCACGAGCGCTGCCGCTCCGGCGGCCTGCACGACCCGGGCCGCGACCAACAGCGACGGCGACGGCGCCACCGCGCACAGCAGCGAGGCGGCGGTGAACACCGCCGACCCGACGAGGAACATCGTCTTGTGCCCGCGTCGGTCGGCGAGCTTGCCGAACGGCACGAGCAGCGCGGCGAAGACGATGGTGTAAGCGTTGAGCACCCACGAAAGCTGTGCCGGGGCGACATCGGAGAATGACTCCTTGATGTCGGGGAAGGCGACGAACAGCACCGTCGTGTCGAGAAACACGGCGAACGTCGCCAAGCTCGCGGTGCCGAGTGTCCGCCACGGCACCGCGACGGTCCCACCGTCGGCAGAGGTCATGCATTCAATGATTGAACGAACTTCGTATGCGACGCAATGAGACGGGCGTCACCCAGGAGCGGACCAGACGCACTCCTGGCCTGCGCAGTCGAAGCGCTGCTGCACCATCTGGCGAAGGCGCTGCTCGGCCGCCGCATGGGCCGTGCCATGGATGTTCGTGAGCTGCGCGGCGTCATCACTGACGTCGTAGAACTCGATCCACGTGGGGAACCGCCCGCGGGCGTTGAAGCGGAGCACGTCACCGTTCTGTTTGGCGTCCCAACCGAACCATCGCCAGCGGTCGGTGCGCACGCCGACGAAGTTGCTCACGGGAGTGCGGCGCTCCGACCCTGATCCGGATTCGATCAGCACGGCGCGGTGTCCGTCGGCGCCGAAGTCCGGATTCGCCCCCGGGCTCATCATGTTGATCCCTTCCGGCTCGCGGCCCGGTATCGCACCGGCGAGCGCGGCGATCGTGGCCGGGATGTCGATCGTCGTGACGGTGAACGGTGACCTCACCTTCGAGTCCGCGGTTGCCGTCGGGTCGTAGCGGCCCTTCAACCCACGGGCGTTGATGATCATCGGGACGCGCAGCGTGGCGTCATAGGGCATGTCCTTGCCGCGGATGCGGTGCTGACCGAGCCCGAAGCCGTTGTCGCTCGTGAAGATCAGGACCGTGTTCTCCCACTCGCCGGTCGCCTTGAGCTTCGTGACGATCTGCTCGACTGCGTCGTCGAGCGACAGCAGCGACGCCAGCCGATGACGATGCAGGCGCACCATCTCGCCACGGTCGACCAACCTCGCATCGGGCATCGGACCGGCCTTGTCCGACACGTCCTCGTTGAAGCGGGCACGGAAGTGGTCGTCGGTCGGCAGCGGCTCGTCGGCGAAGCGCTTCCAGTGCGCTCCAGAATGAGGATCGGTGCGGTCCCGGCTGAACGGCACCGGCACGGAGTCGCCGCCGCCGACCCTGGTGTGCGGTGTGGCGCTCGAATACCAGATGAAGAAGGGACGATCGGTGGTCTCATCCGCATCGAGGAACGCGGGGATGATGCGGTTGGTGACGATGTCGGCGTAGAGGTAGCTCTGGTAGCGGTTAGACCGCTCGTACCCCGGCTGGCTGCCGGCGACGCCGACACGGAGTGTGACACCCCAGTAGGCGTAAATGCGCTCGATGGCACCGTAGAAGCGGCTCCATCCGGGCGGGATCTCGCGCGGCTGGCGCCCCTCGAGGAAGTCGCACCACGACGCACCGCCACAGGTCGGTACCCGCTTCATCTCGTACTGGTTGAGGTACTTGCCGACGAAGCCGGTGCGGTACCCGGCGGCGCGGAGCCACACGGGCAGTGTGTTGCCCGGGTTGCGCAACGCCCAGTAGCCACCATTCGGCCACGTGTTGCCGCGCACGCCGCTGTTGTGGCTGTACTGGCCGGTCAGGATCTCGGCCCGCGCCGGGCAGCAGAGTGTGTAGGGACTGATGGCGTCGGTGAAGGTCACACCACGGGTCGCCACGACCGACCTCGTGAACGGCATCGCCTCGAGGTCGCCGGGGCGCATGTCATCGGCAGTGATCAAGACGATGTTCGGCTTGTCGGCGAGCGCCGCCGGCGCGTCGCGCCGGGGTACGTATCGCTGCAGCGGAGACTCCGGCTCGTGCAACACGGTGCAGCCCGCTACGCCGGCGACGAGCACGACCATCGCGGCGACGAACCCGAAACGCGAGTTGATCCGCATCAGACAGCTCCTTCCGACCGCTCACCCGCCACCGTATCGAGATCGTGCACGGTCGGTGGGCGGACGGTCAGTGCTCGTACTCGGGAACGTCCGGCCCGATGTGGCGGCGGAACAGCTCCAGTACCTCACCGCGTTCGGCGTGACGTCCTGCCTGCTTCTTCGAGTAGATCAGCACGCCGTCGACCTCGACGTCGAACACCCCGCTGCTCCCGGTCACGATCGTCAGGTCGTCGATGACGTGCTGGTAGTGGTGGAGCAGGTCGTTCACCGCGCTCACGGCGCGGTCTGAATAGTCTCAAGGGACGCAGTAGGTGAGCCGGACGCGGTGGCGCTCCATGGCGCTGCACCCTACCGAGAATCCCCGCGGCGACCGGAGGCGATACGTGCCCTGAGTCAGCCCGCCGCCGGGTTCGTCACCTGGCCGGAGAACAGGATCATCCCGGTGGGGACGTGCTCGATCGTGTAGACGAATGGCCGGTCGATCACGATCTCGTGCGGCTCCTCCTCGGTCGGTGCGGCGCCGGTGGGCATCATGATCACGGTCGCCGCGGCAGCTTCGGTGCCGCCCTCGTCGACGGTGATGTTCGCCGCTTGCAGGACGTCGCCGACGATCACGCCGTCGGCGATCCCGCTGTAGTCGCCACCCGGGATCTCAAGACCCATCGCGTTGAGCGGTTCGGTGAGGCTCGCCGACACATCCGTCTCCCATTTGGGCAGTTGCACGGTCACGTCGCCGCTGCTCTGTCCGGAACTGATCGTCGCCCACTGCGCTGCGTCGAGTCCCTCGACGAAGGAGGCGAGGTCGCGGGGCATCGCCACCGTCATGGCGAACTCGCCGTCGCCATAGGGCAACGTGACGACCGTGAGGTCCTTGCTGTCGGAGTAGCTGGCGGTGAGATCGCCCTGGTACATCGCCGGCACGTCGACGGTCGAGCCGTCGGCGAGGGTGAAGGGGCGAGGCTTCGTGGCGCCCTCGTCGAACTGTGCGGTCCACGGCGCCTTCAGGTAGATCGCATTGACGAGGGCGTAGATCGTGCCTGGGTCGAGCTGGCCTTCGGCGATCAGCTCGGGGATGCGGTCGCGGGTGGCCCCGGCGACCCACTCGTTGATCGCCTGCCGGCTGCCCTCGGTGTCGCCGGCGAAGTCGGTCGTGTAGAGACCTGCTCCGTAGTAACGGGCCAGCGTGTCGAGGAAGTCGTCACCGATCTCGATGTCCTTGGCGGCCCACCCGCTGTTGGCGACGGAGAAATCGACATGCGTGTCGTCGGCGCCGGTGTTGTCGGGGCTGAGCTCGGGGATGAGCACGTTCATCGCCTCGTGCGTCGCATCGCCCTCGGGGAACCCGAACACCTCGGCGAGCTGGGCGAGCGTGGTCTCGTCGCTCGTACCGGCGCTGGCCATGGCGAACGCCAACGAAAGGCTGGCGGGACTGATCACCAGGTTCTTCCCGTCGGCGCCGAGCCGCCGTTGCAATTCGAAGCCGGCGTCGTTGCTGCCGGCGACGACCACGTCGACCGGCGCATCGGCACTCGGCTCAGCGCGGTCGATGTTCGCCGACAGCAGCTGCGTACCGCCGCTGTCCTCGGTGGTGTCAGACGACGTCGACCCGGTGGTCGTCGACGGAGTCGTGTCCGAGACCGAGTCGGTGGGTGGGGCGGTGGGATCCGACGCGGAGGGTTCGTCGGATCCGCACGCGCCCGCGACGAGCGCCGCCACGATGGTGAGGCCACACATCGAGATCGTTCGCTTCATCACCCAAGTGTGACGTCGCAAGTGCCCCCGTGGTTCCATCATCGACCACCCCGCTCGCCTTGGTCATCGGACTGTCCCACTGGGGACAGCTGGTGATGACCAAGGCGAGGGTGGGGGATCAAGCGGTGGCGATGGCGTCGAGGACGTCGAGGCGGGCTGCCCGCCGGGCAGGACGCCAGGCGGCCAGCACGCCCGCCACCATGCCGATCACAAGGATCGTGACGAGTCGGGTCCACGGGATCGTGACCCCGGCATCGTCGGAGATGGCGGCGAACAGCAACCCCCCGAGGGCCGTGCCGAGGACCAGGCCGAGCGCCGTCCCGAACGTGGCGACGATCACCGACTCGAGCCGCAGCACGGAGCGGGCTTGGCTGCGGGTCTGACCCACTGCCCGCAGGAGGCCGATCTCCCGGCGCCGCTCGTGCACCGCCAGCGAGAGCGTGTTGGCGATGCCCAGCAAAGAGATGAGGATCGCCAGCGCGAGCAGCGCGTAGACCAACCCGAGCAGCATGTCGAGGCCCTCGGCGGCAGCATCGGCGAACTCGGCGCGGTCCTGGACGTCACCCGTGTAGCGAGCGGCGATATCAGTGATCGCTGCCCGACCTTGGTCGAGGCCGACGCCGTCGGCGAGGGTGACGAACACGTTGGAGTAGGCGGGCTGAGGAACCCGGTCGAACCAGGTGTCCGTCGGGATCACGATCCCGGCCAGCAACTCGGCGTCGTCGACCACGGCGCGGACCGTCATCGGCAGCGTCGAACCATCGAGGAACGTGACATCGACCTTCGAGCCGACCGTCCATCCCTCGTCCTCGGCGCGGGTCTCACCGATCACCAGCCCGTCGTCACCGACATCGGTGAGTGAGCCCTCGCTTACGGACAGGTCGAGCACCGGCTTCGCGGACTCGACATCGGTGGCAGCCACTTGCGTCGTGTCGCCGTCGATCACGACGGTGGCACGGGCGACGCCGACGGCGTCGTCGACCTCGGGAACGTCGCCGAGGTCGGACATCACGCTCCGGGCTGAGCACGCCTCCACCGAACACCGGGGTAGCGATCGACAGATCAGCGTTGCCGAATCCGGACGACACGTCGTCGTCGACCATGGCGGACGCCGACGACGCGAACACCGTGAACATCGTGACGACGGCGACGCCGATGAGCAGCGCCGTCGCCGTGCCCGCGGTTCGTCGAGGCTGGCGCCGTGCGTTCTGCTCGGCAAGGGCGCCGTTCACGCCGCGCACCCGGCGGAGCACGGCGCCGATCGAGCGGGCGCACACAGGCAGCACGACCGGAGCGATCATCAGCGTTCCCGCGACAAGGGCGAGTGCACCCCCACCGACCAGCACGGCGGACCCGCCCACACCGACAGCGGAGACGGCGACACCCGCGACGAGCGCCACGACCGCGACCACCAACCGGCGGCGGCTGATCGTCGCCGACTCGCTGGCGGAGTCACGCAGCGCTTCGATCGGGGCGACACGTGCTGCGCGGCGGGCAGGGGCACGCGCGGCGAGCAACGTCGCCAGCACTCCGACGGCGATCCCGATGGCCACCGACGTCGGGCGTGACGGTGAGGCCGCCCGTCGGGAGCCCGAAGCCGAACGCCTTGAACATCCCCTTGAGGAGCGCGGCAACACCGAGTCCGGCGACCGCTCCGATGAGGGCCGCGACGACTCCGATGATCAGCGCCTCGAGCGTGACCATCCGCCGCACCTGCCTGCTCGACGCGCCGATCGAGCGCAGCATGGCGAGCTCGCGGGTGCGCTGGGCAACGGTGATCGAGAACGTGTTGTTGATGCTCAACGTCGCCACGAAGAGGGCGATGAGGGCGAAGGCGACCAGGAAGCCGCGCACCATGCCGAGGAAGTCGAGGCTGTCGAGGCGCTCGTCGACGAGCGTGTCGCCGGTGATCGACTCGACGCCGTTGGGAACGACGTCGGAGATGCGTGCGCTGAGCTCGTCGGGATCGACGCCCGATCCTCACCCTTGACGAGGATCGAGCTGACGACACCCGGCTGACGGGTGATGTGCTCCTGCGCCGCGTCCAGGGTGAAGGCCGTCATCGTGGTCGCGCCGAGGCCGTCGGAGTCGCCGAACGTGGAGATTCCGACGATCGTGACCTCCACGGGAGCGGGGGTCTGCACGACCGTGCGATCACCGACGTGGAGATCGCCGGACTCCGCCGCACCGCGGTTGATCGACCACCTCGTCGGGAGCCTGCGGCGCCCGACCCTCGGCGATCTTGTACGGGTTGAGATCCGGGTCGTCGACCCAGCTGCCGGCGAGGCGTGGTGGTCCGTTCCCGCCGATCGGGTCGCCGTCGGCGCCGAGCAGCTGCCCGTAGCCGACGATCTGCGGTTCGACGACGGCGACGCCATCGACCGAGGCGATCGTGTCGACGAGTGACTGATCGATCGGGCGACGGGCCGGGTCGGCTTCGAGCGAGTTCGACAGCGGTGACTCGCTGCGCACGACGACGTCCGTGCCGGCCGCCGTGTCGGAGAAGAGGTTGTCGAAGTTGGCGGCGATCGTGTCGCCGAGGACCAGCGTGCCGACGAGGAAGGCGACGCCGAGCACGACGGCGACCGCCGTACCGGCGAGACGGCGACGGCGCGCCACGAGTGATTGCCAGCTGAGATGCAACATGTCAGTCTCCGAACTTCTTCATCCGCTCCAGCACCCGCTGAGCGGTGGGGTCGCTCATCTGGTCGACCACGTGGCCGTCAGCGAGGAACACGACAGCGTCCGCGTACCCCGCCGCGATCGGATCGTGGGTCACCATGGCGACGCTCTGGCCGAACTCGTCGACCGCCCGTCGCAGGAAGCCGAGGATCTCGGCCCCCGACTGCGAGTCGAGGTTGCCGGTCGGTTCGTCGGCGAACACGATGTCCGGTCGAGTTGCGAGCGCACGGGCGACGGCGACGCGCTGCTGCTGGCCGCCGGACAGCTCGCTGGGCTGGTGGCCGAGCCGGTCGGCCAGGCCCACCGTCGCGACGACGGTGTCGAGCCAGTCTCGATCCGGCTTGCGACCGGCGAGCTGGAAGGGCAGGCCGATGTTCTCCGCGGCCGTCATCATCGGCAACAGGTTGAACGCCTGGAACACGAAGCCAACGCGCTCGCGGCGCAGCACGGTGAGCTCCTTGTCGGACAGGCCGGCGAGGTCGTGCCCGCCGATGAACACTCGACCTTCCGTGAGCGAGTCGAGCCCGGCCATGCAGTGGAGCAGGGTCGACTTGCCCGATCCGGACGGGCCCATGATGGCGGTGAACCGCCCGGCGGAGAGCTCGACGCTCACGCCGCCCAGGGCGCGCACGCCGGCGTCACCGTGTCCGTACACCTTGACGGCGTCGATCGCCGCCGCGGGCAGGCGTTGCCGCGCCGGCGACCTCGCCCGCCGTCGTCATCGTCGTCGTCTCTGCCATCGATCTACCTCCACAGGTCGGCCCGAGGCCGGGGGATTTCGGGACACTTCGATCGTGACGATTCGCTCGCCGTCGTCGTCGTCGCACGTCAGACGGCACTTCCAGCTGCGCTCGCCGCAGTACGTGAGTGCGCGGAAATGCCCCGACGTACTCCCCTCGGCGTAGCTGCGCGACACCACCGCGGCCCGACGACGGACCGGAGACCCCTTCGTAAGCTGAACTCGAGATGAAGATCCAGGTCGACGAGCGAGTCATGTGGCGAGAAGCGGCGTTGCTCGCCTTCGCCGCGCTCGTGCAGATCGGCGGCACCGTGCTCGCCTCGCGCGGCCAGGACGAGCACGGAACACCGCCGCTGCTCGGGATCGGCCTGCTCGCCCTCGGAGTGGCGGCGATCCCGTGGCGCTTGAAATACCCGGTAGCGGCGCTTGCCGTGGCGTTCGGGGCGACGCTGGCCTACGCGTCGCTCGACTACGCCAAGGGACCGATCTTCGTCAGCCTGATCATCACCTTCGGCAACGTGATCCTCGCCGGGCATCGGCGCGTGGCGATCGCGACGATGGTGGCCGGGTTCGTCGGTTTCAACTGGCTCGGCCCCGCCTTCGATCGGGGCGACGCGCCGAGCGTCGCCGTCGCCTTCGCCCTCGCCGCGTGGTTGCTCGTGCTGTTCACCGGGTTCGAACTGATCCGAGACGCGCCGCGACCGGGCACGCAGAATCGGCGCAGGCGAAGGCCGACACGCTCCAGCGTCAGATCGCCAACGAGCGGTTGGCCATCGCCCGCGAGCTGCACGACGTCGTCGCCCACAACATGTCGCTGATCAACCTGCAGGCCGGCGTCGCGCTCCACCTCAACGACGAGCTGCCGGATCCCGCGCGAGAGGCGCTGCAGACGATCAAGTCGGCGAGCAAAGAAGCGCTCGTCGAGCTGCGTTCGATACTCGGCGTGCTGCGTCACGCCGACGACGGTGACGACGCTCCGCGTCGCACCGACACCTGGCCTGGCCGGGCTCGACGAGCTCGTCGGCCGCGCCCAGGCCGCAGGTGTCGACGTGACCGTCGACGCCGACGGCGTCGATCCCGGCCAGCTGCCGCGAGCGGTGGACATGGCGGCGTTCCGTATCGTGCAGGAGTCGCTCACCAACGTGGCCCGCCACGCGGATCCGCCGATCGCCACGGTTCGCCTGCGGCGAGCCGACGGGAGCCTCGTCGTCTCGATCACCGATGCCGGTACCGGGCGGCGCCGCAACGACACACTCCCGAGCGGGGGCAACGGCCTTCCCGGAATGCGCGAGCGGGCCGCATCGGTAGGTGGCACACTCGCTGGCCGGACCGCGGCTCGGTGGCGGCTTCGCCGTCGACGCCCGGCTGCCCCTCGACGAAGACTGAGAGTCGACGATGATCCGAGTGCTGCTCGTTGACGACCAGGCTCTGCTCCGCAGTGGACTGCGCGCGCTGCTCGACGCCGAGGACGACATCGAGGTGGTCGGCGAGGCAGGCGACGGGGCGGATGCGCAGCGGCTCACCACCGAGCTGCCGCCCGACGTGGTGCTGATGGACATCCGCATGCCGGACGTCGACGGCCTCACCGCGACGAGGGCGATCACCGCCGACGACGCGTCTGTCCGCCGTGCGCATCCTGATCCTCACGACGTTCGAGCTCGACGAGTACATCTTCGAGGCGCTCCGCTCGGGTGCCAGCGGATTCCTGGTGAAGGACACCGAGCCTGCCGAGTTGGTGCGGGCCGTGCGAACCGTGCGGCCGCATCGGACGACTCGTTGCTGTCGCCCGGCGCCACGCGCAGCCTGATCGAGGAGTTCGCCACCCGGGCGAAGCCGGCCGACGCTCGTCACCCGATCTCGACATCCTCACCTAGCCGTGAGCGGGAGGTGATGGCCTCGTCGCCGCCGGACTGACGAACGACGAGATCGCCGAGCGGCTCGTGATCAGCCCGACGACGGCGAAGACACACGTGAGCCGGGCGATGATCAAGCTCGGCGCGCACGATCGCGCCCAGCTCGTCGTGTACGCCTACGAGACCGGTTTGGTCGCACCCGGTTGGACGGGATGAGCGAGCTCGGCGACCTCGTCGGTGGGTCGCTACACCATTCCCGCCCGACGAGCTGGAGGAGACGTTCACGACCGTCCGGCGGACCCGGTGGCCAGCACGCCAACCGCAACGCCACGGCGGTGGAGCTGCGCTTCGAGGTGAGCGAGTCGACGGCCTTTCCCGACGAGGTCATGCGAACGGATCGCTGACCGACTCGGCGAAACGGTCGGTGGTGAGCGCCTCGGAGTCGCGATCGCAGTTTCGCAACCGAGCTCTCGCCCGCCAGCGACTCGCCGAGCTGCTCACCGAGGCGGCCAAGCCCCCGCCTCCTCCACGTCGACGAACACGCCCCACACGCTCGTCCGTCGAGCGCCGGCTCGACGAGAAGTCGCGGAGGAGCGAGATCAAACGCCTCCGCCGCCGTCCCGACGACTGACCTCGCGACGTGTGCAGGACATCATCTCCGCGTGGTCCGCGCGACCACGGCCCACGTGGCGACCAGGAACACGACAGCGAAGGTGGCGAGAATCATCCAGTAGGTGCCCGTGGACTGTGTGCCCGCATCGCCGTACGACTCGAGCAACGGACGGCCCAGCGGCGAGCCGCCCTCAGCGAGAATTCGCCGCGCCCCGAGGTCGTGGCCGATGGCCTCGAAGGCCCAGCGCGATGGGATCGCCACGCTGAGGGCGGCGCCGGCACTCGCCATCAGGTTCACCGGGAGGATGGCACCCGAGAACAGCACAGCGGGAAAGCACAACATCGGCAGGGCGAGCGTCGCCTGAGCGGCAGTTCCGACCATGGCGGACGTGAGGAGACCGAGGCCGAGGGCGGCGAGTGCGCACAGCAGCAGGCTGACCCCCATCGAAGCGTACGTCGACAGCGGGCGACTGGGTAGGCGGTCCAAGAGGCGAAGCACAGCCAGCATCGCCACCACCACGACGAGGAGGAATGGCGCCAGGATGGTCACCTTCGACGCCACGTATGCGGCTGGCCGTAGGCCAACGAGACGCTCGCGGCGCAGGATCGTTCGCTCGGTGCAGATCTGTAGCAACCCGTAGGTGAGCCCGAAGAAAAACGCGGCAAAGACGACCCAGAACCCGACCATCACCATCGAGCTCGGGCTCGGATCCTGGAAGTCGAACGCGCCGGGCCGGAAGAGGATGGCGAACATGGCGACGACCAGCGCCGGCGACCCGACCAGGATGGCGAGCGTCAAGCGGTTGCGCACCAAGATCTCGAGCGTTCGTCGTGTCAGGACACTCCATTGCGTGAGCCCGCTCGCCACCGGTCGCCTGATCATGTGTCGGGGACCGGGGGCGGGCGCCGGTTCGGCAATTGTCGAGCCGGTCGGGAACGTGATGCCGTCCGGATCGGCCAGGCGACGGTAGAGCTCCGGAACCGAATCGACGCCGAACTGCTCGAGTGCCTCGTCGACCGACCCGACGAACCCCACTCGCCCACCTCGCGCCATGAACACGATGCGATCGCACACGGCGAGGTCGTCGACCGAGTGGGTGGTGAACACGACCGTGGCCGACCGATCGGCGATTTGGCGCAGGCGGGCGATCAACTCCGCACTCGTGACCGGGTCGAGGCCCGATGTCGGCTCGTCGAGGAAGAAGACGTGCGGATCAGTGAGCAGCTCGACGGCGATGCTGGCGCGCTTGCGCTGCCCACCACTCAGCGAGCCGACCCGGACGTCGGCGTGATTGGTCAGTCCCACGGCGTCGAGCGCGTCACGGACCGCGACATCAATATCGGATGCGCTTGTAGACGACGGGAGCCGCAGACGGGCTGCGTAGCGAAGCGTGTGGACGAGAGGCAGGTCGGCGTGGATGATGTCGTCCTGCGGCACGTAACCGAGCACGCTGCGGAATGTCCCCAAGTTGTCGTGCACGTCGATGCCGTCGAAGTGCACCGAACCCGAGGTAGGGAGCGCAATGCCGGCGATCGCCTCCAGCAGTGTCGTCTTGCCGGCGCCGCTGGGACCGACGATCGCCACGAGCTCTCCGGCCGACAATGTGAACGATGCCGCGTCGAGGAGCGTCAACTCGCCCCGCTTGCGGACCCGGACCCGCCGGGACAGCTCATTCACGTCGATGCGCACGCCGCGCTGGGCGACACCGAGGGCCGGCACCGTGGCCGGGGTCCTTTCCTCGAGCAGCGTTGCGACTCCGCGCGGGTTCAACTGTGCGGTCACGGTTTCCTCACGATCCGGATGCGCCTACGTGGCCTCCCGACCCGAGGAGTCATCCAGCTAGATAGCACGATCGTTCGTGCTATTCGCACAGAGTACGACCGATCGTGCTATCTTGTCAACATGCCCGGACAACGGAAGCAGCGCGCCGACGGAGAACGCACCCGCGAAGCGATCGTGCGCGAAGCCGTGTCACTCGCCACCCTCGACGGGCTCGAGGGCCTCTCCATCGGCAACCTTGCGAGCGCACTCGACATGAGCAAGAGCGGCATCTACGCCCACTTCGGCTCAAAGCAAGAGCTCCAGCTCGCCACCGTGGACGAGGCGGGACGGATCTTCCAGGCCGAGGTCATCGAACCGGCCCTCGCCGCCGCACCGGGCCTCGCTCAACTCGTCACACTGTGCGACGCCTTCTTCGACCACCTCCTGCGGCGCACGTTCCCCGGCGGATGCTTCTTCGCCGGGGCCGCCCTGGAGATGGGCACGCGTCCGGGGCCGGTGAAAGAACAGATCGCCGCGTTTCAAGGCCGGCTCACCGCACTGATCCGGCAGTTCGTCGTGACCGCGGTCGAGCAACACGAGCTCCCCGCAGACGAGGACCCCGAGGCACTCACCTTCGAGCTGAACGGCATCATCCTCGCCGCCAACACCAACTTCGTCCTCCGCGACGACGCCGCCACGCTCGACCATGGCCCGCACCGTCGTCCGCCGACGGCTTAGAGCGATCCCCGCCAACGACCCCGCTGTCCGTTAGTCGCGAAGCTCGTTCAGGGTCGGGATTGGCCACCACTCGATCAGATCCGCGCTGAAGGTCGACGGTGGCCGGCCGCCGAACCGGTAGCGCGAGGCAACTCCGAGCTGACCGACACCGAAGTCGGCGCGCGCGTGACCGCCAAATTCGGCGAACTGCTCGAGCACTTCCAGCCGGGACCAGTCCGACGCGGTCTTCGAGACAAGCAGTGTTCCGAGGTACGCATCCAGACTCAGCGCGTAGACAAGCCGTTCATCGAGGACGAAGAGCTCCCTGACGTTTCCGCCCGCCTCGACGGGCGCAACATCCCATGTCGTGCCGGCGTTCGCAGATGTGAACAGTCGGTCATCCACACAGGCGGCGGCGCACAAGGAGGCCGAGACGGCGACTTGATCGCCATTCGCGGCGACCGCCAACACGTCGTCGTCGTGGTCCACGTCGTTGGCTTCCTGCGCCAACTGCTCGCTCGTCGGACGCAGCGATTCGGGAAGGTCCGCATCAGCCCACGACACACCACCGTCGTCGGTGTATGCGAGTCCGGCGCCACCGGCGTCGGGGGCGGTGCCGATCCAGATCCGACCCGTCCCAGATTGGTGGATCAGCAGCGCCGTCGACGCATGCTCGGGAACTTTCAACGGCCGGATCGTGCCATCGCGTGCATCGACCACGCGGGGAAGGAACCGGTGGAACGGTGCGAGGAAGTAGGGCTGGGTGTGGACTGGGAACAGCACCAATGATTGCTCCCGGGACATCAGCGTGGTCGGTTCGTCGTACCAGATCAATGCACCGCGTTCTCCGGTCACCGAGTCGACGAGCCAGGCCGCTGGGGCAGCTTGTGGGTCTTGCGACGACGATGGCCCCGAGGCCACGAAGAATCGATCGTCGAGCGGGGAGAGGACGAGTTCGTCGGCGATCCCCAACAGTCCAGCGTGCACGTCGGGACCGTTCGCTGAGCCCACCACGTAGGCCCACTTTCTCGGTCCCGTGCACCGCTCAGTCGCGAGGCCGCACGTTCGCAATGAGACGTAAGTACGCTCACCGGTCACCTCGGTAGGCCCGGAACCTGGACGATAGATCGCGGTGTTCTCGGCGATTGCGCATCTCGTCCTCCGACGGGTCCTCGAGAATGCTCGCCGCGCCTGGACCAGAAACCCGGAGGGCTGTGTCCGGGGATGTCGACGGACTATCCACCGTGACGCTGGGACTCGGGGTGTCGGCGGGTGTATTCGGGTCGTCGCGGGAGATGACCACCGCAATCGCGGCCACGATCGCCGCCGCGCTCGCAACGACGACGATCCAGGCGACGCGGCCACGACGCGGTCGACGAAGACGGTTCCTGTGCCATCTCGACCGTGGTCAACTCCCGCTTATCAGCGGACCGATGCGTCGGCTCGCCGCCTGCCACGATCGTCGCTACGCGGCGTTGCAGCGCCGCCCGGAACTCGGGGTCCGGCTCGTGGCGTTGATCGATGCCCGCGAGGTCGAGGTCGTCACTCACCACTGGCTCCCTGATACTTGATGCGGAACGCCGCCCGGGCACGAGTCAGCACCTGCTCGGTTGCCTCCACCGTGCGCTCCAAGTGATCGGCGACGGCGCTCACGCTGAGTCCGTCGACATGCCGCAACACCAACGCCGCCCGATACGTCGGATTGAGTGCCGTCAACACCATCCCCGCCAACCCAGGATCGATCGGGCCCGATTCCTTGACCGGCCGCGACCACTCCCATGCATCGGCCAACGCCAATGTGCGGTCCTCGCGAGCGCGTGCGCGCCAATGATCGACGAGCTTGTGTCGCGCCACACCGATCAGCCACGCCACGTCGACGATATGACCGGCCGCCGCACGATGCGCCCCCGCGACGAACACGTCCTGCGTCAGCTCTTCAGCCACCCCCCGGTCGCTGGTTCGACTTGCGAGATACGAGTACACATCAACGACCGTGCGCTCATAAAGCTCAACGAACTCACTCGAACCCCTCGCCGGGGCCGTCGTCATCGCAGTCGCCTTGCGCATCACTCCTTACATCGTCTCGCACATCGCCTTTCCGCCGGTTCACCCGAAAAACCCGCCGCCGCCGCGGCGTTCAGATGGGTCAGTGCCGGTTCAGAAGGCGCCGTTGTGCCAGGGACCCCAGATCGCCAGGGAGTATCCGCTGCTGGACTGGATGTTGGCGAACAACGTCTCGCCATCGGCACTGAACGTGGCGCCGGCGAACTCCTGGCCCGGCTGCGTGACGTCCGCGTTGCGGGCGAAGTCGAACAGTTCGCCGTCCCGAGTGAGCCCGCGGAGGAAGTTGTCGCCCAAGCCGTCCTCGCAGAGAACGAGCGAGCCGCGGCGGCTGACCACCACGTTGTCGGGGAGGTCGAGGATCCCTTGTCCGGGCGATTCGTACACGATGCGCAGCTTGCGGCGAAAGACGTCGTAGGCCCACACCTGGCCGAAGCCGTCGCCGAACCCTGCGGGTGGCGGGCCGACCACAGCACCACCCTGCGTCGACGTGAAGAACATCGTGCCGTAGCTGTAGTAGATGCCCTCCAGCCGGCTGAAGATCGCCGCACCGAGGGCGCGGCCCTGATCGCCCACGGCGACGATCGCCTGATCATTGGTGGTGCCGGGGGCGAACGTCGGATCGGGATCGTCGATCGTCACCCACTCGACGTCGTAGCGCGCACCGGGCGCCTGCCCCACGGAGAGGTCGGCGTTGTCGACGCCGCGCACCTTCAGCATCTGCAGCACGCCGCCGTCGAGGATCCGCTTGCGGCTCCACCCCGGGCGCGGCGGCAGGTAGCGGTACAGGCCAGAGGCGAAGTTGAAGTTGTCCTCGGTCAAGTAAACAGACCGACCACTCGGCGTCACCGCCGCGGCTTCATGGGCGAATCGGCCGACGCCTTTGACCGGCACGGCGTTGGACAACCCGTCGATCGGCACCTCGAACATGTACCCGTGCTTGAGCAGACCCGTGTTGGGCGCTCCGGTGAAGTCGGGGCCGACGTCGTTGCCGTTGACCGTCTCCTCGCACGACAGCCACGAGCCCCACGGCGTGCGTCCGCCGGCGCAGTTCATCTGACTCCCTCGCAGCGAGACGCGGTCGCTGCCGGACACGACGCGTCCATGACCATCGACCGCCACCGTGACAGTCCCGCCCAGCGTCTTCGGGTCGTACACAGGTCCATTGCCGCCGAGCGCCACTCCCGGCCCGTTGATCTCGTGGTTGCGGACGATCACCGACGTGCCGTTGCGTCCTCTGAACGCAGCCATGCCGTCATGACGCGGCGGGAGCGTGACGCCATCGCTCAACACCGTGCCCGTGTGATGGAAGCTTCGGTACTTGAAGCCGGCGGGCAGCTCGAGGCGCACCTCGCCGTCGAACAGATCGTGCACAGGAGCGAGCGGGCCGTAGCCCGGTCCTCTGCGATGGGCCGATGGTCGTGCGGCGTGGGCGACAAAGCCCTGGAACGGCCCAGCGGCGGCCAAGCCAGCGGCCGTTGCCGCGCCACTCGCGATGAAACGACGACGAGAGAGATCGGACATGTCAACGCCCCCAAAGCAATCGATGATGGTCCGCTCACGACCGTAGCGCGCGCCGACGGGCATGCGTGATCGGCAGTCCCGAAGGCAATACGGTGGCGGGCAATGGGAATGTTTCGCCGGCCCCGACAGGATCCTGAGGAGCTCGAGCGGCTGAAGCAGCAGCTCAGCTACATCCGGGAGCAGTTCGACAGCGCCGAGGGCTCGCGGGGGTCGATGGCCGACGACCTGTCCAAGCTCAGCGAGAAGGTGTCGGCCGCCGAGGTGGCCACCGCACCACGCGGTGATGTCGACGCACTGTCGGCGAAGGTCGACGAGATGCGCACCAAGCTCGACGTCTGGACGAAGAGCCAGAACGCCCTCAGCGAGCAACTGAGCGCACTCGATCAGCGCGGTCACGTCGGTGTCGACCGAATTGGCCAACCAGCTCAGCGAGCTCAGCAGCGACATCGAGAAGCTCGCCGACTCGCCGGCGGGCGCCGCCGATCCGGCTGCGATGCAGGAGCTGGCCGCAGGGCAACACCGCCTTGCCAACGAGCAAGCCCGCTATCAGATCGCGTTCCGCGAAGACCTGGCCCGGCTGGCCGAGGACCTCCGTCGAGCGACGCGCTAGCTAGCTCTCCCCCTGCAGCAGCTGCAGCGCCTGCGCCACCAGGTCGCGAGCTTCCTCTGTCTTCTCCTGGTACGCGCCGATGTCGCCGTCTTCGCGCAACGACTCCTCGGCCTCTTGGAACAGCTGGTCGGCGTCGGTGAGCAGCTCCTCGGCCGTGGCGCCGTCGTCGGGTTCATCGGGTGTCTCGTCGTCCGGGGTTGTCGTCGAGCCGCCGATGCGATCGCCGACGTCGGTACTGAAGCCGTCGAACAGGTCGGACAGTGCCTCCCGCAGTGATTTCCCCATCGCAGAACGGCCGCGGTAGGAGACGACGATGTACCGGTATTCGCTCACCTTGCCGACGTCGGTCGACTGGGACGGCGCGGCGACGTAGAACGGGCGCACCCAGAGCAACCCGTCGCTGACAGGCACGAGTTGGAGATCGCCCCAGCGCACCTCGCTGCCACCACCGCGTTGGTTCTGGAGCGTGATCTGGGCGGAGATGTCGGTCTGCGACTCGATGTCGCGCGCCACGCCCAGCGGCCCGTCTTCCTCGTCGTCGGCGGCGACCGAGTACGCGGTGAGCTGCCCGTAGGACTCCGGATCACTGGACGCGGTCATGTACGCCTGCAGCTCGGTGCGCGCGTCGTTCGGACGAGAACGGTACGAACGGGCGGATCATCACGAACTGATCGTCGGCCTCCGCGGGAGGCGTCGGAAGTACGTGTAGTACGGGACGAACCGGCCCGCGCCCGACTCGGCGGCGAACTCCTGCTCCCGTTGTGTGCTCGCCTGATCGGCAACGGAGCCGGGCGTGGTCGTCTGGCCTCGCTCCTGCGGCGTGGCTCGTCGGCGCCTGGGCGACCGACCATGCCCCCGTGCGGTCGAAGAAGTTCTCCGGGTCGAGTTGGTACTTCGAGTAGAGCTCGGTCTGGACGCGGAACAGATCCTCCGGGTAGCGGAAGTGCTCGCGCAGCTCGGTGGGGATCTCCTCGGTGAACAGATCCGGGAACGCGCTCCGCCACGCCTCGAGGATCGGGTCGTTCGGGTCGGTGACGTACAGCGATGACCGACCCGTCGTAGGCGTCGACTGCAGCCTTGACCGAGTTGCGCACGTAGTTGTCGGACGACGACAAGCCAGTGTCTGGAGTGAGCTGCACCCCGCCGATGCGCTGCGCGTAGGGGTACCGCGACGAGGTGGTGTAGCCGTCGATCACCCACGTGACGCGCCCGTCGACGGCGACGGGATACGGGTCACCGTCGAACGACAGGAACGGCGCCAGCTTGTGCACACGGTCGCGGACGTCGCGCACCCACAGCATCTGTGAGTCGTCCCCGATCGAACCCGAGCCGAGCACGTTGTAGTCGAGGAAGGCGAGGGCGAACGCCGCCCGCCGGACGAACGACGACATCTTCACGCCCTTGTCGCCGGTGTACCCGCCGGCCTGATCGGAAGGTCCGCAGGCGACCTCCGTCTCGTCGGTGCCGACCACCGCGTAGCCGTCGAGCTCGGGACTGAAATACAGCTCGGGACGCTCCAGTTCGACCTGCCGGTAGTCGGGATCGTCGTCGGGGCTGACGAGGCTGGTCGGTGCCATCACCAAGCCGCACACCCGCGGGTGTTGATCAGGTGCTGACCCTGCCAGCTGCGGTTGGCGATGGAGCCCAGCTCCAGCTCCCGGGCTGCGACCAAGACTTGTTCGGCACGGTCGTCGACGTCGTAGCGGTCGACGTCGAGGTCGTTGATCACGAGGCCGGCGCGGTCGCCCTCGTCGGTCTGGAACCGCGCCTTCATCTCGACTGGGTTGAGCAGGCGGACGTTGCGCAGCGGGTCGAGGTCGTCGGCGATCTCCGGCGCCGACAGCTCGCCGAATGTCACGGTCTCCCGGGTGACGTCCTGGATGTCGAGGGCGGAGTCGCGTTGCCTCGACGTTGCGCTCGATGTACGGCTGCTCGCGGGACTGCTGGTTCGGTCGAACGACGAGTCGCTGGACGAGGGCGGGGAAGATCAGACCGCCGACGATGGCAACGACGACCCACAGCGCCGAGGCGAGCAGCGGCAGCCGCCACGATCCGGTACGGATCGACACGATGAACAGGCCTGCGGTGAGGATGGCGACCAACATCAGCAGCATCAGCGCCGGCACCTGTGCCTTCACAACGGCGTACGTTGCGCCCTGCACGAAGCCGCGCTGCGTATTGGTGAGGTGGTAGCGGGACACCCAGTAGTCAGCGGCCTTGAGCGCGGCGAGCACCGCCAGCAGCACGGCGATGTGGGCCTTGCTGGCGCTGCGGATCGACGGCACCGGTGAGGCGAAGACCACGCCGCCGTTGAGCACGTGCGTCGCCTGCCGTGAGCACGAGTGTTACGAGCACGGCGATGAACAGCCAGTCGAGGACGAACGAGAGGAACGGCAACTCGAACAGGTAGAAGCCCACGTCGGCGCCGAACTGCGGGTCGGCCACGCCGAAGCTCTTCTTGTTCCGGAACAGCAGGTAGTTCTCCCACTGCGACGTCGTCGGCAGGGCGAGGAGCAGGGCGAACATCGCCGCCGACCGCGTAGCGCAGCACGCGCATCCGTCGCCCGAACAACTCGTGGAAGCGCTCGACGTACGGATGCACGTTGGCCGGGAACGTTTTCGGCGCGAGGCGGTCGGCGATGTACAGGTTGACGCCGGCGGCGATGACGAAGACAAGGGCGAACACGCCGAACAATGTCAGCTTCGCCGTGATCTGACCCCAGAACACGTCACCTCGACCGAGACTCGAGTACCACAGATAGTCGACGTAGAAGCGGGCGACGGCGCGACCGAACACCACGACGACGAGGATGAGAACACCCAGCGTGATGAGTACGGCGCGACCGGTGATACGGCGTCGGCGAGGCATGTCGGAGGTACGCCGCATTGGCGTCGAAGCTATCTGGTTCGACGGCGCGAGGAGGCAGCGGCAGCCGGCGTGGGCCGGAGCGCACACGTGCCCGGTGGGGAACGGCTCTCCCGCTCCCACCTCACCGGCGAGCGAGTTGTCCTCGGCGTCGGGGCACGCCGGCCCTTTCGGGTCGACGATCCATGTGACCGGTGCGCCGGTGGGAAGCGCCGCGAGGACACCGCGGCCATAGGCGAGGCAGAACACGTCGTCGAGCTCGGTGTCGATGTGTTGCGTCTTCCACTCGCGATACACCGATCGCACTCGCTTCATCGATCGACGTCGTTGTCGCCGTCAGCCTCGTCGATGCACTGGGCGAGCCGCTCCCGCAACGGGCTGATGAGGCCTCCGGCGACCGCGTCACGAACCGGCCCGAGCGCACCGGAATGGGCGAGGTCGATGGCGTCCGGATCGTCGCTGACAGATGAGGCGCCAGCTCGGGCCGCGCCTCGAGGTCGTCGCCGATCGAGTCGAGATAGCGGTCGATCTGCTGCGTCTTCCTCGTGGACGATCGTCGTCGATGGCACGGACAGGCTCGCCCTGCCGAAGGGTGTCGAGCACGTCGTTCTGCTCGTCGGCCAGCACTCGCTTGAGGCGCCGCGCCGCGGCCGACGATCAGCGGCGTCAGCTCTGCATCGCGCCGGCTCGAACGGCGTCGCACGGCGTCTGCCTCGTCCGCTTCCCTTCGACCGTCCTCGACTTCGCCTGCCGGCGCATGCGGTCCCGCCTCCGTCGGCTCTTCCCCCTCGGCGGTCGGACCCTCGGCGCGGAACTTGGCGAACAGGCTGTCGACCTGGGCAACGGTCGCCGACGTCGGTTCGACGGCAGGTCTCCTCGGCGATCGTCTCGCCGCTCGCCGCCGGATTCCGCGCTCTGGGAACATCGGACGAACCGGTGCACCACCGTTCGATGACGACTCGGCCTCGCCGACGTCCGCCGGGCGTGTCCTCAGCTCGCCGTACCCCTCACCCGTGGCGCTGCCGCTTGCACCGAGTCGCGCCGGCGGGGACGACAGGATGGCCCGTCGTCGGCGTCAGATCGACGACGTCGTCGGGAACGTCGATGGGCCGAGCCCGCCGATCACGCTGCTCGCCGACCTCGCGGGCATGGATGAACGCTGTGAGCAACCGGTCGCGGTGGTGGCACCAGTTGGTCGATCTGGTCACGGGCCAGGTCTCGCCGCCGGGCGAGCTCGCCGAGCACACGTTCGCGGTAGGCGCGTGCCTCGTTGACCATCTGCCGACCCTGCTCCTTGGCGACGTTCATCTCGTTCTCCGACAGCTCGGCAGCCTCGCTGCGGCGCCGCGCCGCCTCCATCTCGGCATCCTCCCGGAGGCGGGCCGCCTCCTCGGTTGCCTCGCTGAGCATCGCCGCCGCGCCCTCCTCGGCCCGAGCGCGGATCTGTCCAGCACTCTCGTGCGCGGTGTGCACGATGCGCGCCGTCTCCTCGCCGAGCAGGCGTGACAGCGTCGCCTCGTCGATCTGCTCGGCGCTGCCGGCGCGACGCTGCGGCCACGCAGCAGCTCCGCTTCGAGCTGCTGCTGCACTTCTTGTAGCTGCGCCATCTGTCCGGCCACCCGACGCAGGAACTCACGCACTTCCTGTCGGATCGAACCCTTTGCGCGTAGTACCGAAATTCGCCTCGGCGATCGAGGCCGGCGACGACGGATCGGGACGAGTGAACGATACGGCCATCCGTTCCAGGGTACGCACGCTGTCCGGCGCGAGTTGGTGGCATCCATCAGTCCAGCGGGCACGAGTGGATCGCCGCCGTGCTCGGCGAGAGCGCCGTCAGCGCTTCGTCGAGATTGCCCGACCGGCACGATCTCGACACTCGTCCCCGGCGATCACGGGCGGCCGCGATTTCCTCCGTCGTCTGCGTCTTCGGCACGAGGAACAGGTCGACTCCGGTCTGCCGGACCGCTTCTGCCTTCTGCGGCAAGCCGCCGATCGCACCGATCGTGCCGTCGAGAGCGATCGTGCCGGTCATGGCGACGTCACCGCGGAGCAGGTCGCCCTTCGTGAGCTCGTCGAGCAGCGTGACGGTGAACGCGGCGCCGGCCGACGGGCCGCCGATGCTGCCCGTGTCGATGTCGACGTCGAACGGAACTCGATGTCGAACGGCTCGAACGGGACGAAGCCGACGATCGCCCGGTTCGGGTCGTCGGGATCGGCGACGAGCTCGATGTCGCCGGTGACATCCTTCTCGCCGCGCCGCACGGTGATGCTGACGGTGTCGCCCGGCTTCGTGTCCTTGAGTGCCGTGCTGAGGTCGGTCGTGGACATGACGTCCTTGCCGTTCGCCTTGACGATGACGTCGCCGGGTACGAGCAGCTTCGCCGAGGGCGCAGGCTGCGGGCACTTGTCGTCGACCGGGGCCACGGGGCACACCAGCGAATCCACCTCGAGGCCGAGCGGCACGATCTTCGGGTCGTATCCAGCCGCCTTGAGGGCGACGAACTTGGCCACGTCTTCGGACGTGGCCATCATCTGCAGCGACTGCTCCCGACGCTGGCTCGGCGTCTGGCTGCCGTACTTCTCGAACTCGGTGAGCCAGTGGATGACCGGCTCGTCCCCGCCGATCACCCACGACAGCAGCGACTGCGTCGGCTCGGAGATGGTGACGAAGTAGATGTCGTTCGCCGACGGAAACACGGGAACGTCGTCAGGAAGGTTCTCGAACTTGACTCGCGAGCCCACCGGCTGGGCGCTGCCCGGGACGATCGCGTACGGCGTCGATTCGCTTTGAGCGGCACCGTCGGGTGTCGCCACGTCCTTGT
Source organism: uncultured Acidimicrobiia bacterium (assembly GCA_963830025.1). Lineage (GTDB taxonomy): Bacteria > Actinomycetota > Acidimicrobiia > Acidimicrobiales > Ilumatobacteraceae > CAWHLC01. The sequence goes on along the minus strand of CAWHLC010000008.1, from coordinate 95,923 downwards.
CGGCCACGGTGCTCGCCGGGAGGATGCCGGCCACGAGCACTGCCAGCAGCACGGCGAACGACGCAACCACGAGCGGAACGGACCACCACCACTGACGGGAGTTGGGGGGTACGATCGTTGGTTGCGTGTCAGTTGACGATGTGACGATTCGTGCGGCGGTCATTCTCGGCCTGGCGGTTGCGGCATTAGTAGCGATTGGATGGCGTAAGACTGCCAGAGCACAAACGAGATTGCGACGCGAAGCACACGTTTACGAGGTGCAGGGGTCCACGCCGCGCACCCCGAGACGTCTACCGATCACCGTGACGGCGGCGCCGACGCAGGCGTACCGCTCGCCCGGCCTGCTCCGCCGGTTGTGGTCCCTGGTCGCCGGATCGGGCCTGGTCGTGATCGTCGGGGGGGTCGTAGCGACCCTCACCGCCTTCGGGCTGGCATTCATCGTCACCGTGCTGACGAACATGCTCAAGCAGTGACGACGTGACCGAGCGCGGCGCACCGCCGTCGCCGCCGACGCGACGGGAAGTCGCCATCGCCGGGCACCGGGCGACCGTGCCACGGTGATCGCCGGGCGCGGCGAGCGCCGATCCTTCCGTGCGAGCAACCGCGCTCGGTGCGCTCGAGCGGCTCGGTGGGCTGACGCGCGAGCGACCTCGACGAGGCACTGCGTGACGAGGAACCGACGGTGCGGCGGAGGGCAGCCGAGCTCGCCGCCCAGCATCCCGACGTCGCGCTGCTCGACGCGCTCGCCGACCGTGACGCGCGAGTCGTGGAGATGGCCGCGTGGGCGTGTGGTGAGCAGCAACGCCAGATCGACGACGCAACCCTGACACGGCTGATCGAGCTGACGACATCGGCGGCCGACGCCCTTGTCCGAGAGGCTGCAGTCGCCGCCCTCGGAGCGATCGGCGACGAGCGCGCCGTCGACGCCATCGTCGCCGCCGTGGACGACAAGCCCGCGGTGCGCCGGCGGGCCGTGCTCGCCCTCGCCCCGTTCGTCGGCGAGCAACGCGCCCCCGTGGAGGCGGCGCTGCAGCGAGCGCTGGCCGACAAGAACTGGCAGGTTCGCCAAGCCGCCGAAGACCTGCTCGGACGCTGACGAGCGACCACCCATCCCCGACTCACCGAGGGTTCGCGCATCGCTCCTCGCGCCGGGCCGGAGAGCGTCAGAACTTGATGCGGTAGACGTTCGTGTTGCGCTTTTCGAAGCCGATCCGCAGGTAGAGCCGGTTCGCCGCCTCCCGTTCGGGCCGGCTGCTCAACGTCACGTCCTTGGCGCCACGCCTGCGTGCCTCCTCGATCGCAGCCGCGCTGAGTGACTCGCCGATGCCGAGCCCTCGTGCCTCGCTCTCGACGACGACGTCCTCGATGATCGCTTTCAAACCCGTGGGGATGCGGTACGTGGCGAGCGTGAGGCTGCCCACGATCTGCCCGTCGAGCTCGGCGACGAACAGCACCGAATTGGGGTTGTCGATGATCTCTGCGAGCGCCTCTCGGCGGGCGGTGGGGATGACGTCGACAGCTGCGGGACGAGGCGGCCGAACGCCTCGACGAGGCGGTTGCAGTGCTCCTCCACACCGAGAGCGCGGATGACGACATCAGGATGGGTCACCGCCCGGACGATAGCGTTGGCGGTGGCATGGACCATCCTGACGAGTCGCCCAAACAAGTCCGCTGGCTCACTGAGCCACGACGTGCAGCGCGCCACGCTCGTCAGCGCTTTCACCGGCTGGAACGACGCCGGCGACGCCGCCTCGCAAGCAGCGCAAACGATGATCGAGCAGTGGCAGGCAACCCCCGTGGCAGAGATCGATCCCGAGTTGTTCACCGATTTCGCCACGGTGCGACCCCACGTCCGGCTCGACGAACTGCGCAACCGCCACATCGTGTGGCCGACTGCGGGCGTCTGGACCACCAGCCTCCCTGGATCGGACGTGGTGATCGTGCTCGGGCCGGAACCGTCGCTGCGCTGGCGTCTGTATACCGAGCAGATCGTCGGAATCGCCCGCCGCTGCAGCGCGACGTCGGCCGTGTCGCTCGGCGCGCTGCTCGCCGACGTCCCCCACACCCGTGCGACGCAACTGATCGCAACCTCCAACGACACGACCCTCAGCGAGCGCTACCACCTCCAGACGTCGAGCTACGAGGGGCCGACGGGCATCGTCGGCGTGTTGCAGGCGGCGCTCAGCGACTCCGGCGTGCCGACGGCATCGCTGTGGGCAGCGGTACCGAACTACGCCAACACACTCCCTTCGCCGCCGGCGGCGATCGCGCTCCTCGAGCGGGCGTGTCAGATCCTCGGCGTTCCACGGCCGGCGACTCCGCTCGACAGCCAGATCGCCGACTACCAGTCGAGTGTCGACGAGCTCGTCGAGTCGAACGAACTGGAGAACTACGTCAGCCGGCTGGAAGAGCTGATCGGCGACGACGACGAACACGGCCGACCCGACGTCACTCGTCGAAGAGGTCGAGAAGTACCTGCGCGACCGCGGCACCGACGACTGAGCGTCACGGACGCCAGACAGGGGAACGAACCGCGTCGAAGATCGTCGGCAGCTCCTCACCGTTGATCGCGGCGAACGCCATCGGCCCCCACCAACCAGCGCCCGCGGTGGTCTCCGGCAACGAGCTCTCGTCGAACCAGCCGACGCCCGAGGTTTCCAGCGGATGGGCACGCAGTTCGCCGCCGGCCGCCGAGCAGTGGAACACGAGCATGTACATGGCGAAGCGGCTGAACCCCATGCGCTGGCCGTCGATCACCGCAAGCAGCCGTTGGGGCACACACTCGATGCCGGTTTCCTCGAGGACTTCCTTCACCGCCACCTCAGCCGGCGAGTAACCGACATCCGCCCAGCCGGTGGGGTACAGCCAGATGCCCGAGTCGGCTCGCTGCACCAGCAGCAGCTCGCCGGCATCGTTGCCCACGATCGCTCCGATCGCGACCTTGGGTGTGACGTATCCGGGCACGCCCTCGCCGATCGACTCCATCCACTCCTGCACGAAGTGGTCGCGCTCGCGTTCGGTCTCGAGCGCTTCCAGCGCCTCGTTGGCGGCGGCCTTGATGTCGCCGGCAACGTGGAGCACCTCCTCGAACCGCTCCTGCTCGTAGAGGTTGGAGGTGAAGCCGAGGCCCGTACGTGCGATCGCGGCGAGTGTCTCGCTCCAACGGACGAGGTCGCGGGTGAAGTCGCGCGGACTCAGCTCGCTGCCCTCCGACTGCTCCACGAGTTCAACCTAGTCAGCCAGCGAGGGCGTGGGAGCAGGGCGCGGCGGATCTCCGTACGGTGGAAGTCGTCGGTGACCGGTTCGCCCGCGTTGTTACGGACATAGAACGTGTCGAGCGCCTCGGGACCAATCGTGTTGACCGTCGCGTGGCGGATGTCGAGGCCCACGTCGCCGAGGGCGCGTGCCAAACGGTGGAGGAGTCCCACTGCGGTTGGCGCGCGCACCTCGATCACGGTCGAATCGTGTGACGCCTCGTCGAGGAAGGCGATCGTCGGCGGGGACGGGGGCTCGGCCTGCTGCAGGCGACGCTTGCGGATCGAGCGCGCCCGATCGGCGACACGAGCCTCGATCGCCAGCTCGCCGGCGAGTGCCCGCTCGACCATGGCGGTGACCGCCTGCTCGTCGACCGGGCTGGGCGACAGCACGCGGAACTGGGAGGCGCCCATCCGACCTGCCCCGCCACTCCCCCGCTCGGATGCCGCCCGCGCACTGAGCACGTCGAGCCCGCACAGCGACAGCGCACCGGCGACCCGGGCGAACGATCCGGGCACGTCGATCGACACCACCGTGACGAGGTCGCCGCGGATCAGCACCGACTGGCGGTCGGCGGCCATCGCCTCCAACGTGTCGGCATCGGGGAACAGCTGCCACGACGTAGCGCCGGACGAGGCACCGTCGAACCGTTCTCGGGTGCGATCGACGAGCTCCTGGACGAGGTCCTCCTTCCAACTCGACCACGCCGTGGGCCCGGTGGCGAGCGAATCGGCGACCGTGAGCGCATGGAGCAGCTCCAGCTCGTCGACGCTGCGTACCTGCTCGGCGACCGCGGCGATCGTCGCCGGGTCGGCGAGATCGCGGTTGACGGCCACCGATGGCAGGAGCAGGTGGTTGCGGACGAGATGGACGACAACGTCGACGTCGGAGGCGTTGAGGCCGAGACGAACACCGATCGCATCGAACAGCTCGACACCGGCATCGGTGTGATCCCCGGGGTAGCCCTTGCCGAGATCGTGGAACATCGCGCCGAGGAGCAACAGGTCGGGTCGACTGACGCGACTGGTGAGCTGTGCTGCGTTGGCGGCCGTCTCCCACAGGTGACGGTCGACGGTGAAGCGGTGGTAGGCGTTCCGCTGCGGCTTCGATCGCACCGCTTGCCACTCGGGAAGGATGCGCGACAGCAGCCCGGCCTGGTCGAGCGTTTCCAGGACGGGGATCGCCCGGTGGCCTTCGAGGAGCAGCGCAACCAGTTCGTCGAGCGCGCCGGCTGGCCAGCGTGGGCCGTAGCGGTCGGCCCATGGCACGAGCTCGGTGCGCAGCCGGTCGAGCGTGCTGCGCCCGATCGGAGTTTCGTGACGCGCGAGCGGCGATCGCCACCGCCAGCACCAGCGTCGGGTCGTCGGCCGGGCTCGCCGACCCCAGCAGTTCCATCGATCCGTGGGCGAGCTCGACACCGGGAGCGATCTGCGCTCGCGGATGGCGCTTCACCTGGTTGCGGACGTGGCCACCCCACGACTGCTCGTAGACCCAGGCGATCGTTCGCCCGGCGCCGGCACGGCCGCCATCAGCTCGTCGGCGTCCGTCGTACCCGGCGAGGCCGGATGCCACGGCGTCCTGGTAGTCGAGCTGGAGTACGTTGCTGTGGCGCCCGCTGACACTGGTGCAGGGCGACCGCGAACGTTCGTGAGCACCAGGGCGGCGCCATCGACGGCGTTGACGTCGTCGGCGAGCATCCGCAACCCGGCGGTGCGCGCCCAGCGCAGCGATTGCACGTCACGCAGTCCGCCGACTCCGTCCTTCAGATCAGGCTCGAGGAGGTAGGCCACCTCCCCGGCGCGGGAACGGCGCGTCGCGTCCTCGGCGGAGAGCAGGGAGAGTTGCCGCTCGGCCCGGGCCTTCCAGCGGCGCTGCGCCTCGGCGACGAGGCGATCCGTGAGCATGCGCCGCCCTCCGAGGTGGCGGGCGGAGAGCAGTGCCGTCGCCGAGTGAAGGTCGTCCTTCGCCAACCGCAGCTGCTCGTTGATCGTGCGCACGCCGTGGCCGAGCTGCAGGCCGGCGTCCCAGAGCGGGTACCACAGGGACGCGGCGAGTACGTCCAGTCGCGTCGCACTTGCCGTCGTGGAGCAGCACGCAGGTCCAAGTCGCTGCCCGGTGCGAGCTGGCCTCGTCCGTAGCCGCCCAGTGCCACCAGGGCGACGTGCGTGCGACCTCGGGGGCTCCGACCACCGATTCGAAGATGGCGATCACCCCTCGGTCGGTCGCATCGCTGAGCGCCCGCGTGACGTCGACCCCGGCAGGCAAATCGGAGTCGAGCACATCTTGTCGGGCGGCGGAGATCTGGTCGGCCAAGGTCGGCGCGGGGCTTTGCCACGATGACGTTCTATCGTTACTGCGATGCGGCTTGCTCGGTTTCTGGCTCTTGCCTTCGCCGTGTCCCGCGGCCGTGGTGGCATGCAGCGACGACGACGGGCCGCCTCCGACTCCGCAAACCACGGCCGGTCTCGACCACCCCGACGACCGTCACCCGGGTGCAGCGATACCCGGCTGACAATCGGTCTCCTTCTCCCCCAGGGCGCGAACTCGATCGGCGATCCGATGATCGCCGCCGCCCGGCGCGCCGTCGAGCAGTCCGCGACGCCGGGGAGGCGGCCCGGAGACGACCTCAACCTCCGCTTCGTCGAGGCGGCCGAAGGCAGCGAGCCTTCCGAGACAGCGGCGGGATCGGGCCTCGCTGACCTCGACGAGCGATGTCGACGCGATCGTCGGCCCGTCCTCGTCGACGACCACGCTCAGCACGCTTCGACCGCATCGTCGACGGCGGTGTGCTCGAGCTGCTCACCCACGGCGACCAGCATTGTTGCTCGACGACTACCCCGACAACGATCTCTTCTTCCGCTCGATCGCCAGCGACTCCCTGCAGGCGGAGGCGATCGCCCGCCTCGCCGTCGCACCGGCGGGCGCGTCGTGTCGATCGCCTATCTCGACGACCTCTACGGCCGTGGTCTGCTCGACGCGGTTCGGGACGCCCTCGGCGAACGGGTTCATCGATCCGCTCCCACCAGTCCCGATCTCGGCCGCAGCCGAGCCGCTCACTGTCAGGCGGATGCATCCTTGAGCACAACCCCGACGTCGTGATCGTCCTCGCCGACAACGTCGAGGGGCCGCGGATGCTCTCCGCCCTGACGAGGCAGGCGCCAGCAAGAGTCCGGAGGCCGAGCTGCCCGACATCATCGTCAACGACGCCATCCGCCGACCCGCCTCGCCGGAAGCCATCCGGGACCTGCGGCCCGAGTTCCGCGAGCAGATCCAAGGCGTGTCGCCCGACGCCGCTCCCCCGGAACCGGCAGGTGCCGAGACCGTCGAGCTAACGGCAACTTCGCCGTCAACGCGTACAACTGCGTCAACGCCGATCGCACTCGCCGCACTGGCCGCAGAGAGCGACGCTCCGGCGGACATCGCCGCCGCAGATGATGTCGGTGACGACCCTCGGCTCAGGAATGCAGTCGACTTCGCCTCGTGCGCCACGCTGCTGACCAACGACGAGAACATCGACTACGAGGGGCCCGATTCAGGGTCTTCGATCTCGACGCCCGCGGCAACGTCAGCGAGGCGCGGTTCGACGTGTTCGAGCTTCAACAACGAGGGCGTCGACACGAGCACCGGCTTCCTGCTCATTCCGTGACGGGGCCGCGCCGCAGCGCTACGTGGTCAACCGGTGGCGTCGAGGACGGCGTCGGCACTGTCGAGATATCCGACGTAGAAGTCACCGAACTCGGCGTACAGCGCCGAAGCCTTGTCGAACCGCATCGTGTAGACGACCTCCTTGACGACCTCCGGCTGAGACGGCGAACAAGGTCACACCCCACTCGTGCTCGTCGAGCCCGGTCGGAGCCCGTGATCAACTGCACCACCTTGCCGGCGAACTTCGCGCCCGCTGGCGCCGTGCTCGTGCATCATCTGGTCGCGGTCGTCGTACGGCGTGGCGAACCAGTTGGCCGTCGTGCCCGCGCCGTTTGCTCATCGGGTAGAAGCAGAACACCGGCTTGCCCTCCGGCGGCAGCTCCGGATAGAGGCGGGCACTGGAGCATGTGCTCCGGCATGCCTTTGGCGTACTCGGACACCTCGGTGAGGCTGACGTAGCTGGCGACGATGTCGAGCCCGGCGTTGCGCAGCGAGGTCTGCAGCCCGCGGAGCACCGTCCAGTCCCGATGCAGCGCCATCACGGCGATGTCTGCCTTATGTCCGAGCAGGCTCGCCGTGAGCACCTGGGCATCCGCCTCCTGTGCTCGCTTCACGGCCGCGACGACGGCCTCCCGATCGAGCTGCGGCGTGGGCCGGGCGAACAGATGGAGGACTCCGAGACCGTTCTCGATGCGCATGTCGATCAGTGCTACGGTCTGGGCGGGCGGCGGATCGGCGCCGGGACGGCGGCGACGTCCGCTCGGGGAGTAGACGTTGAACTCGCCGTCGCGGACGAAACCGACCAGTGTGAGGCCGGCGCGACGAGCGGCGTGGACGGCGAGCGCCGTCGGTGCGCTCACCGACAGGAGGGTCGTGAAGCCGGCCGCCCATGCCTTCTGCACCATCTCGATGCTGCCCCTACCGCTGACGAACAGACCGAGCCCGGTCGCCGCCGGCTCGCCGGCCAGCACGCGAGCGCCGACCAGCTTGTCAACAGCGTTGTGCCGACCCACATCCTCGCGGACGTCGATCACCGTCCCGTCGGCGTGAACGAGGCGGCGGCGTGCACGGCACCCGTGCTGGCGAAGAGATCCTGCGCGGTGCGCACCGCCGACGGGATCGCGGCGAGCACATCGAGGGCGATCGGTTCCACGGAGGGAAGGGCGACAGCCTTTCGGTGAGATCGTCCAGCTGCTCGCTCCCGCACCACCCGCAGCTCGAAGAGGTCATCCCCAACCGGGGCGTCGGTGCCGGCGCGAGGCCGCCGGTCTCGACGGTGACGACGTTGAACTCGGTCTCGACGGCCGATCCGTTGGCGCAGTAGCGAACGCCGCTGACCGGCGCCCCGGCGAGGAGGCCGTCGGCGAAGCAGAAGCCGACGGCGAGCTCGTAGTCGTGGCCTGGGGTGCGCATCGTGGTGGCGACGACCACGCCGTCGAGCTGGATCGTCATCGGCTCTTCGACGACGAGCGTGTCGGGCCGGCGACGCGTGCCCCGAGGCACCCACCCGGGTGACGATCAGACGCTCGCTGCGGGCCATGCGCTCAGGCTACGGTCCTCGCCGAACACCACCGCGGCGGCGCCGTGATCCCCCGATCACACGTGGGCGGTGGGGTACCGTTCGGACATGTCGAGCACCGACGGTTCGCTGGCTCTGCCCGGCGCCATCTCCGCACCGATCGCGGTCGACAACGGCCGCATCCTCGCCTGCGAGTTCGTCGGAACCGCGGTGCTCATCATCGGAGGCCCAGGTTCGGCGATCCTCGCCGCTGACGTGATCGGAGTTGCTGGCATCGCCGCCGCATTCGGCTTGTCGCTGGCGATCATGGCCTACGTGATCGGCCCGGTCAGCGGCTGTCACATCAACCCTGCAGTGACACTGGGGATGCTGCTCGCCCGCAAGGTCGACATGCGCCAGGCCGTGTATTCGTGGATCGGGCAGATCCTCGGCGGCATCTTCGGCGCCGCGGTGATCTACGGCATCGCCAGCGGCCGCGACGGATGGGAACGCGGCCCGTTCGCCTCGAACGGCTGGGACCGCGACGGATTCAGCGGGCTGGGGGCGGCGATCGTCGTCGAGATCGTGTTCACTGCGCTGCTCGTGACGGTGGTCCTGTCGACCACCGGCCGGCGCTTCGCCGCCAGCTTCGGTGGTCTGGTCGCCGGTCTCACGCTCATGCTCATCCACTTGGTGACGATCCCGGTGGACAACACGGGCGTCAACCCGGCCCGCAGCCTGGCAACAGCGATCTTCGCCGATGCCGACCCCAGTGCCCTCAGTCAGTTGTGGGTGTTCATCGTGTTTCCCCTGATCGGATCTGTGGTCGGTGTCTTCATCTGGCTGCTCGTTTCCGACGAGGGGCTGGAGAGCACGATGTTCGACAGCGAGGTGTTGCGAGACGTCCGCGACAAGGCCGACGACGCGATCGACTGAAACACCGCTGACAGAGGACGAAAACGACAAACCCCCACCCGGCTCTGGGCCGGATGGGGACTCGTCGGATGGGAAGGTGGCCCTCCCCGCAGGTTGGTTTGGTGAGTCGGCCTCAGAAGTCCATGTCGCCACCGGGCATCGCCGGGGCAGAGTTCTTCTCGGGCTTGTCGACGATCACGGCTTCGGTGGTGAGGAACAACGCCGCGATCGAGGCTGCGTTCTGCAGCGCCGAGCGGGTGACCTTGGCGGCGTCGATGACGCCGAGCTTGACCAGGTCCTCGTACTCGCCGTTGGCGGCGTTGAGGCCCTCGGCGCCCGACAGGCCCTTCACCTTCTGCACCACGACGCCACCCTCGAGGCCGGCGTTCTCGGCGATCTGCTTGAGCGGAGCGCTCAGCGAGTGTGCGACGAGCGTGGCGCCTGTGGCCTCGTCTCCGGACAGCGAGTCGACGATCTTCTGCACCGCGTCCTGTGAGCGGAGCAGCGCCACGCCACCGCCGGGCACGACGCCCTCTTCGATGGCGGCCTTGGTGGTGGAGACGGCGTCCTCGATGCGGTGCTTCTTCTCCTTCAGCTCCACCTCGGTGGCTGCGCCGACCTTGAGCACGGCGACACCGCCGGTGAGCTTGGCGAGACGCTCCTGCAGCTTCTCCCGGTCGTAATCGGAGTCGGTGTTCTCGATCTCGGTCTTGATCTGGTTGATCCGACCCTTGATGTCGGCCTCGTCTCCGCCGCCCTCGACGATCGTGGTCTCGTCCTTGGTGACGATGATCCGCTTGGCGGTGCCGAGCAGGTCGAGCGTGACGTTCTCCACCTTGAGACCGACGTCCTCGCTGATGACCTGACCGCCGGAGAGGGTGGCCATGTCCTGCAGCATCGCCTTGCGGCGCTCGCCGAAACCAGGCGCCTTGACGGCAACCGACTTGAACGTGCCGCGAATCTTGTTGACGACGAGCGTGGCGAGCGCCTCGCCCTCGACATCCTCGGCGATGATGACGAGCGGCTTGCCGGTCTGCATCACCTTCTCGAGGACGGGAACGAAGTCACGCACCGACGAGATCTTCGACGACACGAGCAGCACGTACGGATCGTCGAGCGACGCCTCCATGCGATCGGTGTCGGTGACGAAGTAGGGCGAGATGTAGCCCTTGTCGAAGCGCATGCCCTCGACGAGGTCCATCTCCATGCCGAACGTCTGGCTCTCCTCGACGGTGATGACGCCGTCCTTGCCGACCTTGTCGATGGCGTCGGAGATCAGCGCACCGATCTCGTCGTCGGCGGCGGAGATGCTGGCGACCTGAGCGATCTGGTCCTTGGCGTCGACCTCGATGGAGAGGCTCTTGATCGACTCGACGGCAGCGTCGACAGCGATCTCGATGCCCTTCTTCAGACCCATCGGGTTGGCGCCGGCGGCCAGGTTGCGCAGGCCCTCACGGACCATCGCCCACGCCAGAACGGTGGCTGTGGTGGTGCCGTCACCGGCGACGTCGTCGGTCTTCTTGGCGACTTCCTTGACGAGTTCCGCACCGATCCTCTCGTACGGGTCCTCGAGATCGATCTCCTTGGCAATCGAGACACCGTCGTTCGTGATGGTGGGAGCACCCCACTTCTTGTCGAGAACGACGTTGCGGCCTTTCGGACCGAGCGTCACCCGTACGGCGTCGGCGAGCTTGTTCATGCCCGCTTCCAACCCACGCCGGGCTTCACTTTCGAATGCGATCAATTTGGCCATCTCTGTCCTCCGTTGGACGGTTTGCCGTGACTATCGCCGTGACACTCAGAACGTGTCCGGCAGTAACGATGAATCGTGACTCAGCACTCGGAGCAACCGAGTGCTAGCACTCTAGGGCAGAGACTGCTAATGAGGCAACCGGCGGTATCGATCGAGTGTGCTGGCGCGCAGATTCGCTGCGGGTGCGAATTTTCGTGACGCGAGAGACCTTCGACGCATAGGTGGGGCGACAACCCGGCGATCGCCGGGGATACCCCCAAGGAGGACGTGCTGCGCGCACGCCTCGACGGCTGAGCTCCCCGAGCACCACTCCCGGATTCGTGGAACATTGCGGGTGGCACCGTCGACCCGTGCTGAGCGATCATGCAGGTGATGTCCACCGGACTCAACCGCGGGCGCCGCGCGTTCGATGACCAGCGCTGGGCGGATGCGACAGACGAGCTCCTCGCCGCCGATCGCGAGGCAGCGCTCGATGTCGACGACGTGGAGCGCCTGGCTGTGGCGGCCTACCTGTGCGGGCGCGACACCGAATCGACCGACGCGTGGGCGAGGGCCCACACGTCGTGCCTCGACGAGGGCGACCCAGTGCGCGCTGCCAGCTGCGCGATGTGGTTGGCGCTCGGGCTTCTTCTGCGCGGCGAGCGGGCGCCTGCGAGCGGATGGCTGGCCCGCGCCGAACATCTCGTCGAAGGTCACCCGGTCTGCGCGGTGCAGGGCTGGGTCCTCGTTCCGACGGGGCTGCAACACCTCAACGATGACCCGCCCGCGGCACACGCCGTGTTCGCTCGTGTCGCCGACATCGGGCGTCGCTGCGACGATGCGGACCTCACCACCCTCGGCACGTTGGGGACCGGTCAGGCATTGATCGCGATGGGTCAGGAACCCGCCGGGTTGCTGTTGCTCGACGAGGTGATGGTCGCCGTCACTGCCGGCGAGCTGTCGCCCATCGTCGCCGGGCTTGTGTACTGCGCGGTGATCGAAACGTGCCAGTTCGCGTTCGACGTGCGCCGCGCCAGCGAGTGGACGGCGGCCCTGACGCGCTGGTGCGACAGCCAGCCCGGACTCGTTCTGTACCGTGGCCAGTGCCTCGTGCACCGCGCGGAGCTGATGCGCCTGCACGGTGAGTGGCCGGATGCGCTCGGCGAGACGCGCCGGGCATGCCAGCAGCTTGCCGGGCCACCAGCGCATCCGGCCGTCGCAGCCGCCTGGTACCAGCAAGCCGAGCTGCTGCGTCTGCGCGGCGAGCTCGCCGCCGCCGAGGATGCCTTCCGCCGCGCCAGCGATGCGGGACGCGACCCGCAGCCCGGCCTCGCTCGACTGCGCGTCGATCAGGGCCGCACCAGCGCCGCCGCAGCGGCCATTCGGCGCGCCCTCGAGGAGCACACCGACCGATTCGCCCGTTCCCAATTGCTCGGTGCTGCAGCAGAGATCCTCCTCGCCGCGGGCGACGTCGGGTCGGCGCGTGTGGCGGCCGCCGAGCTGGCGGCGATGGCGGCCGGGAACCCTGTGCCGGCGCTGTGCGCCCTTGCCGCACATGCCACGGGTGAGGTGCAACTCGCCGAAGGAAACCCGTCGGCGGCGCTCGCGGAGGGCCGCCAGGCATGGCGGCTGTGGCGTGATCTCGAGGCACCGTACGAGGCCGCGCGTGCACGCGTGCTGGTGGGAAACGCGTGCCGGCAGCTCGGCGACGAAGAAGGCGCGGAACTCGAGTGGGAAGCCGCTCGCCGGGCGTTCCAACGACTCGGTGCCCGCCCCGACCTCGCCCGACTGGCCGATGCCGCCGACGGGCAGCCGCAGCACGGGCTCAGCGGCCGTGAGCTCGAGGTGCTCGGCCACGTCGCACAGGGCAAGACCAATCGATCGATCGGGAGCGACCTGGGGATCAGCGAGAAGACCGTCGCCCGCCACGTCAGCAACATCTTCGCCAAGATCGGCGTGTCCTCGCGAACGGCGGCTACGGCGTACGCATACGAGAACGACCTCGTCACGCCTACATAGATCTACCCATCGTCAAGGCCGGATGTGAATGGCGGGATCGCCCGATGCGGCGCAATGGCTCGCACTCGTACCGTCGAGGCATGACATCACCGACGACAGAAGTCGACGTCGAGCGCACTGACTGGTCCGAGCTGAGCCGGCGTTTCCACGAGGCGTTCAGCACGCTCGAACCGAGCGCGGAGGCGTTCGCCGACGACGCCTTCTTCGATCTGAACATGCCCGTCTGGCGGTTCCAGCTCCGCGGTCGCGACGCGTTCGGCACACAGCTACGGGCGATCAACCGCGGACCGTCCTTCGTCGACGTGCTCCGCACCGTGCCGACGGCGACGGGGTTCGTGACCGAGCACGTCGAGCGACAGTACGTCGATGGCGAGGAGCTCAGCGCCCGCCGGCTCTGGCTGTGCGAAACGCGCGACGGCCGGATCGTCGAGGCGACCGGGTACTGCACCGGTGAATGGGACGCCGAGCTGCGCGGCAGGCACGCGGTCGAGGCGCCGATGCTCCGGCCGTGATGAGACAGGAGACGACATGAGCACCGACACCATCCAAACCATCGACCCCGCCGACTCCATCCCGACACGGAGCGACGAGCGCTCGATCCTCGCCGCCGTCGACGCACTCGTACCCACGATCGAGGCGCGCGCCGACGAGATCGAGACGGCGCGACGGCTCCCACCCGACCTCGTCGAGCAACTCGTGACCTGCGGGTGCTTCCGCCTGCTCGTGCCGGCGACGAACGGTGGCGCTGAGGCGGCCTGGCCCGCGCACATCGAGATGATTCGCACCCTCGCCCGCGCCGACGGTTCCGTCGGCTGGACCGTGATGATCGGCAGCTCGGCCCCCGTCATCCTCGGCATGCTGCCGCCAGAGACATTCGACGAGGTCTATGCGTCGAGCGCCGACGTCGTCATTGCCGGTGCCTTCAACCCGACGGGCGTCGCAACTCCCGTCGACGGCGGCTACCGCGTCACAGGTCGCTGGGGCTTCGCCAGTGGCTGCCAGCACGCCGGGTGGTTCGTCGGCCACTGCGTGGTGGATGACGGTCGGATGCCGCCGATCAGGATGATGGTGATGCCCGCCAACGACGTCGAGATCGTCGACACCTGGACCTCGTCCGGCTTGCGCGGGACGGGCAGCCACGACTTCACCGTCGACGGCGTCTTCGTACCGGACGAGCGCACGTTCAGCCTCTTCGACGAGGGCGGCCTGCCCAACCCCATGGGCCGGGTACCGGAGCTCTCCTACTCATCGCTCGGGTTCTCCAGCGTGGCGCTCGGCATCGCCGAGGGCGCACTCGAGGAGATTCGCACGCTGGCGACGAGCAAGGTGCCGATGCTGGCCGCAGGCGCACTCGGCTCGAACGCCCTCTTCCAGTACCAACTGGGTGAGGCCGACGCCCAGCTGCGGGGTGCGCGGGCGCTGTTGGACGCCGAGGTCGCCGACGCATGGACGACGGCGTCGGTGGAGGGAGAATTCAGCCCCGACCGGCGTGCCCGCTTCCGGGCGAGCGCGACCTGGATCATCGCGATGGCGTGCGCGGTCGTCGACATGGCCTACACCGCAGGCGGCGGCTCGTCGGTCTACGCGGCGAGCCCGTTGCAACGGCGGTGGCGCGATGTGCACACCATCACCCAGCACTTCGCCGTCAAGGCGGACACGTTCACGTTGGCCGGCGCCGTGCTCGCCGGCCAGGAGGTCGACCTCACCTTCGTGTGAGCGGCCGAAGCGACGAGTCGCTCGCGACTCGAGCTCGCCGCTCCGGCCCGAGGTGTCCGAGCCCACGAGCTGGGTGAGACGCCAAAGCGAAGCGGAGGCGGCGAGCTCGGCAGGCGAAGACGAGCGACTTGCTCGCGAGTCGAAGCTCCGAGACTTCAGCCTCCGGCGACGGCAGGGATGATCGATACGGTCTGGCCGTCGGGCACCTTCGTGTCGAGGCCTTCGAGATACCGCACGTCGTCGTCGTCGACGAAGATGTTGACGAACTTGCGCAGGCCGCCGTCATCGTCGAGCAACCGGTCACGGAAGCCGGGGTGCGTCGCTTCGAGCGATGAGATGACGTCGTTCAGAGGACCCGCTTCCACCTCGACGGTGGAGGCCCCGCCGGACAGCGGGCGGAGAGTGGTCGGGATGCGCACGGTAACGGCCATGACGAAAAACCTACCGTGGCGGTCGGGAATTGCGAACGGCCGGCGGGCCTAGCCTTGCGCCGTGCGCATCGTTGCCGCCACCGACAAGTTCCGCGGCACCGCCACGGCCGCCGAGGTCGTCGCGGCAATCGAGCGCGGCCTGTTGGGAGCTCGGCCACGACTGCGTCGAGATTCCGCTCGCCGACGGTGGAGAGGGCACGCTGGAGGTGTTCGGCGGCGCCAATCGGACGTCGAAGGTCACTGGCCCGTTGGGCGACCCGGTCGAGTGCGAGTGGCGCCTGTCGGGCGGGTTGGCGGTGATCGAGAGCGCCCGCGCCAGCGGACTGCTGCTGGCGGGGGGCGCCGAAAGCAACGACCCGATCGCAGCGTCGACGCTGGGCGTCGGTGAACTGCTCGACGAAGCGATCACGCGCGGCGCGCGGCGCGTGATCGTCGGTGTCGGCGGATCGGCGACGACCGACGGCGGAATGGGGGCATTGAGCGCGCTCGGCGGCCCCCATCGTCTCCGCGGCGTCGATGTGCGTGTCGCCTGCGACGTGCGAACGCGATTCACTGACGCAGCGCAGGTGTTCGCACCGCAGAAGGGGGCGAGCCCCGCTCAGGTGGAGTGGCTGACCGTGCGGCTCGAGCAGCTGGCGACCCGCTACCGCGAGACGTACGGGGTCGACGTGCAGAAGATCGAGGGCTCCGGTGCCGCTGGCGGTCTCGCCGGCGGGCTCGCTGCCCTCGGCGCCAAACTCGAACCTGGCTTCGAGCTGATCAGCGACGAGCTCGAGGTCTACGACCAGGTGGTCGGTGCCAACTTGATCATCACCGGCGAGGGTCGCCTCGACCGGGCCAGCTTCGACGGCAAGGTGGTGGGCGGGATGTGCGAGCTCGGCACGGAGCTGGCAATTCCCGTCGCGATCGTCGCCGGCGAGATCGACCGCACGGAGGTGGTGCCCGAGATGGGGCGGGCGATGGTGTCGCTCGTCGAGCGGTTCAACGCCGAGCGCGCCGTCCGCGAGACACGGATGTGTGTCGAGGAGATCACCGGTGAGCTGATCGAATTCGCGCTGCGGCGGGCGTGACCGCCACGGTGCTCGAGCGGTCCGGGCCGCTCAGTCGCCGGCCGTCGTCGCCGTTGGGGCGTTCGTCGGCGGCGTGGCGTTGGCGTCCGGCGTCGTCAGCTTCTTCATCGCCCGGTCGGGACCGAGCATGACGAGCACGGCGCCGTCGAGCTCACCATCTTCGGTGGGGACCTCGCTGGGCATTGCCGACACCGGCGCATCGCCGAGGAAGAGGCTCGCCGTCTCGGCAACGTCCTGCGCCTTGGCGTTGCCCTGCTTGAAGTAGATCTTCGTCTTGTCGATCTGCGCCTCATCGCCACCGGCGTTGGTCGCGTCTCCCATGGTGAACCCGACGAAGGCGAGCTTGTCGGTCATGTCGGCGGCGGATCCGCCAGGGCCGCCGGCGTTGGCGACCACGACGCGGGCACCCTTGAAGACGAGGACCGGGCCCGGCGCCTCGGTTGTCGCCGTGCTGCCCTCGGATCCCTCCGTGGTGTCGGGACTGTCGTCACCGTTGTTTCCGCTGTTCTGGCTCGTGTTCGGCGTCACGATCGCGGGATCGGAGCTGCCGTTGTCATCGTCGTCGTTGATCTGTTTGAGGATCACGAACCCGACGATCACCGCAACGACGGCCAGCACGATGCTGAGGATCGACCCGACCGGAGCGCCCGATTCGCCGACTCGCGGTTGCCGACCGGGATTGGTCTCTGGGTCATCCATCGTCATGCGGGTCACAGTAATCGACCTGCTCCGCTCAGCCGGTGCACCTGTGGCCGCTCAGAACCTGCCGTCGCCTCCCGTTCGGCTCGTCTCCTAAGCTGCAGGTCCCGATGGACGCGTCGAGCGCAATCAGCGACGACGGACTGCCTCCACGGCCGTATCTCATCGGCGTTGCCGGAGGCACTTCGTCGGGTAAGACGACCGTCGTCCGAACGCCTCGCCGCGCTCGCCGGCGAGGACCACCTCGCCTTGATCAAGCTCGACTCGTACTACGTCGACCGCCCCGGCGAGGACCTCGAGACCAGAGCAAAGGCGAACTACGACCACCCGGATGCGTTCGATTGGCCGTTGCTCAACCAGCACATCGCCGAGCTCGCCGCCGGCCACGCGGTGCCCGTGCCGATCTACGACTTCGCCGCGTTCCGGCGACGTGACGAGCACCGCATCGTCAAGTCCGCAGACATCATCGTGGTGGAAGGGATCCTCGTGCTGTGGGAGCCATCGTTACGCGCCCGCTTCGACCTCAAGGTGTTCATCGACACCGACGCCGACCTGCGCCTGATCCGGCGATTGCGGCGCGACGTTGCCGAGCGGGCCCGCACCCCCGACAGCATCATCGACCAGTACCTCGCCACGGTGCGCCCGGCGCATGAGCAGTTCATCGAGCCGAGCAAGCGATATGCGGACGTGATCCTGCCCGAGGGAGGGCTCAACCGTCCGGCGCTCGACATGCTCCTCGCCCGCGTCCGTGAGCTGAGTCGAGCGACGTAGCCGGCTACGTCGCGCACCGTGACGAGCATCATCTGACGGTGTGTCAGAATTGTTCCCATGCCGCGAATCGAGATCCCTGCTGGTGACGGTCCAGAGGCGATGCGGGCATTGAGCCTCGCACCACACTTCATCGACGCCGTCAACGCGAAGGAGAAGGCTGTCTGGGCGAGCCCGCTCCCGCGCCGCATCCACGAGCTCGTGCGCATGCGTGTCGCCGAGATCAACGGCTGCGTGCTGTGCATGACGTGGCGCAATGACTGGGCCGACGAGGAGTCGCTGGCCGCGGTGTCGCGTTACGCCGACAGCGACCTGTTCGACGAGGCCGAGCGGGTCGCCATCGAGTACGCCGAGCGATTCTGCACCGACTCGAAGGACATCGACGACGATCTCCTCGGCCGGCTCGGGGAGCATTTCACGCCGGCCGAGATCGTCGACCTCACTCTCGTCATCGGCAAGTACCTGGCGATGGGCCGGTTCATGCAGGTGCTCGACCTGGACCAGGCCTGCAACATCACATTCGACGCGGACGGCAAGCTCGTAATGACATCGTCGTGAGCGTCGCTACGCGCACCGATCTCTTCCTCCCGGAGCCAGAGCCGAGGGAAGTGAGCTACACGGTGATCTCCGTCGACGACCACCTGGTCGAGCCGCCGGGCATGTTCGTAGGACGCCTCCCGGGCGCATTGCAGGAGCGAGCGCCGCGGGTGATCGTCGACGACAACGGCAAGGAAGTGTGGGAGTTCGAGGGCCAGCGGTTCACCCAGGTCGGTATGAACGCCATGGCTGGACGTCGGGTGGAGACGATGCGCCTCGAGCCGTCGCGGTTCGACGAGATGCGCGCCGGTTGCTACGACATCCACGAGCGGATCCGCGACATGGACATCAACGGGGTGTGGGGATCGCTCAACTTCCCGTCGATGATCACCGGGTTCTGCGGCCGCGTGTACTCGCAGGCGAAGGATCCCGACCTCGGTCTCGCCGTGACCCGCGCCTGGAACGACTGGCTGTTCGAGGAGTGGTACTCGCCGTATCCGGAGCGGATCATCCCGCTCGGCATCACCTGGCTCGCCGACCCCGAGGTGGGCGCGGAGGAGATCCGCCGCAACGCCGCTCGCGGCTTCGTGTCCGTGACGCTGCCGGAGCGCCCGCATCGGATCGGCTTCCCGTCGCTGTTCTCCGGCTACTGGGATCCGATCATCGCCGCCTGCGCCGAGACGGACACCGTGATCAGCCTCCACGTCGGCTCGTCGGGTGGGTACGAAGCGCCGCCCGGCGCACCGATGCTGCAGCTCGGGGCCACGATGTTCGGCCAGCTCAGCCTGTCGGCCTGCGCCGAATGGGTGTGGTCGGGCTACGGCGTCAAGCATCCGAACCTCAAGATCGCCATGTCGGAAGGCGGCATCGGCTGGGTGGCGATGCTCCTCGACCGGCTCGACAACATCGTCGATCGTTCCGGCTATGCGCTCGACACCTTCGGCGACACGCGTCCGGCGGAAGTGCTGCAACGCAACTTCTGGTTCTGCACGATCGACGATCCGTCGACGATCGACACGCGCCACCGGATCGGGATCGAGCACATCATGCTGGAGACCGACTACCCCCACGGCGACGGGACATGGCCTGACACGCAGCAGTTGATCGCCGACGTGTGGGGTCACCTCCCCGACGACGAGTTGCGATTGCTCTGTCACGCCAACGCCGCCTCCCTGTACCGGCACCCGCTGCCGGCGAACGTGAGGCCGTGAGTCTGACGATGAGCAACGATTTCGACCTTCGATCCGCCGGTGCGGTGGGGCACACGGCCAAGCCGTTCGACCTACTCCCCGAGCTCCCCCTCGAGGTACAGCTGGTGCTCCTCGCCCGCGCGCTGTGGGACGAGGGGTACGACGATCACCTCGCCGGCCACATCACGGTGCGCTTCCGCGACGGCACGTTGATGTGCAATCCCTGGTTCTTGCCGTGGGACGAGTTCGGCCCCGACGACGTGATCCGCATCGATCGCGACGGTGGCGTGGTCGACGGCATGTGGCCGGTACCGCTCGGCATACCCCTCCACCTCGAGCTGCACAAGCGCCGGCCGGGCGTGGGCGTCGCCCTCCATCATCACCCTCGCTGGGCAACGGTGTGGGCCGCTGCCGGGCGAGTGCCGCCGATCTACGACCAGAGCTCGGCGCTCGGCGGCGGGGACCTCGTCCTCGTCGACGAGTACCGCGGCGCTGTGAACGACGCCAACACGGCCGCAGCAGCCGTGGAGGCGATGGGTGAAGCCGATCTCGCCCTGCTCGCCAACCACGGCGTCTTCGTGCTGGGGACGTCGATCCGGGCCGTGCACCAGCGCGCAGTCGCCCTCGAGCACCGCTGTCGGATGGCGTGGCACACCGAGGCGATCGGCGGTGGACGCCCCCTGGTCGACGACGTCGCGTCGAAGTTCCGGGAGTCCGACGGCGAGGGCTTCCTCGGCTTCTGGGAAGCCGACGCCCGGCGCGTGCTCCGCCGCGACCCGAGCCTGCTGCGCTGGTCGCCCCGCGGCCGCCACTGATCGGCCGCCGCGAGCGACGCCGCTGGTCAGAGGCCGGTCGGCCGGTTGCTGAAGCGGCCCACCGCCGGCGAGTAGAACCAGCCGCCGCCCGCCTTCGTGCCGCCGTCGACAGGAATGTTGTGGCCCGTCACGAAGCTGGAGAGGTCGGAGGCGAGGAACAGCGCCGCGCGGGCTTGGTCGACCGGCCAACCCGAGCCGTCCGATTGGCGCCCACGCCTCCCACAAGGCGTCGTTCTGCGCCGGAACCGGCGAGATAGTCGACCTGGGCGGTCTGGGTCAGGTCGGGACCGATGCCGTTGACACGAATCCCGTGCCGACCCATCCCGACCGCGAGACAGGTCGTGAAGTGAGCAACGGCAGCCTTCATCGCTCCGTATACGGGCTCGCCGGGATAGCCGCGCATGCCCTCCACGGAGTGGACGTTGATGATCGACCCACGCCGATTGTCGATCATCGAGCCGATGAATGCGTGCGTGACGGAGAAGACATGGAGCAAGTTCACCTCGTACATCTCCTGCCACGACTCCGGCGTGGACTCGCGGAACCGCACGAGCGGCCGGTAGTCACCGACGTTGTTCACGAGCACATCGACCCTGCCGTGGGCGCCGAGCACCTCCTCGGCGAACGCCGTCACGGCAGCGTGATCGCGCACATCCACCGACGTGCGTCCGCACCTCGCCACCAGCGTCCTCGATCGCCAACCGCGTCCGAACGCGCGGTCGGCGTCGATCTCGGCGACCTCGACGAGCGCCCCGTGCCGGGCGAAGAGCTCGCGCGATGGCGCCACCGATCCCGTCTGCCCCACCTCCGGTGACGACCGCGACGCGGCCGTCGAGCAGTCGGTTCCAGTCGTCGATCGGTGGGACGTTCTCGGGTCGCTGCGTCATCGATGCCCTCTTGTACTGTCGGCGGCGGTGTCGGAAACAGTTCAGCAGGTCAACAACTTCGGCGACGAGAACGGCGCGCCGCGGCTGCCGCAACTCTCGATCCATCTCGCCAACTTCGGCGCAGAAGCGCGGGATTGGGAAGGACTGCTCGACGTCGCCGTAGCGGCCGACCGGATTGGGGTCGATCGCCTTGCTGTCTCCGACCACGTCGTGTTCGGTGAGAACCTCGACGCCTACTCCGACCCGAAATCGGGCGGCACGGCCGGTGGCAAGCAACCGACCGGGCCGGACGGTCATTGGCTGGAGCCGCTGACGCTGCTCGCAGTGATCGCCGCCCAGCACGACCCGAGTCCGTCTGCAGACCGGCATCCTGCTCGCTGCCTTGCGCACGCCCGCCGTGCTGGCGAAGCAAGTGGCGACCCTCGACGTGCTGTCGTGGCGGACGCGTCGACCTCGGCGTGGGCGTCGGCTGGCAGCGGGAGGAGTACGAGGCGAACGGTCTCGACTTCGCCCGGCGCGGCGACCTCCTCGATCGCACGCTCACCATCTGCCGGATGCTGTGGACCGAGCCCGTCGCCGCCTACGACGACGGCGAGATGCGCTTCGCGCGGATCCATGCCATGCCCGAACCGTTGCAGCCGGGCGGCGTGCCGGTCTGGGTGAGTGGTCGCGTCAATCGGCGGACGATCGAGCGACTCGTCCGCTTCGGCGCCGGTTGGATCCCATGGGGGGAGCACGTCGCCGACCCGCGTGACGGCATCACCGCGATGCGGTCGGCCTTGAAGGAGGCGGGGCGCGACCCTGACGCGCTGCAGGTGGAGGGAGTGCTGCCGGTCGTGCGTGTCGACGGTGAGGTGGATGTCGACGCGACGATGACTGCCGTTCCTCCGCTCGTCGAGGCAGGTGTGACCGACTTCCGCTTCCACCACCGCTGGGGCCGAGATCCCGACGCCGACAGCGAGCTGCTCACGACGATCGTCAGGGCGTTCCGCACTGCGACCGGACGGCCGGCGACCTGACGACTTTCTCCAAGGACTGCTCATGAATCGCGACGAACTGCTCGGCACCTTCGACCTCACTGATCGGGTGGCGATCATCACGGGTGGGAGTCGCGGCATCGGCCGCGCCATCGCCGAGGGCTTCGCCTCGATGGGAGCCAAGGTGGTGATCGCCAGTCGCAAGGCCGATGCGTGCGACGAAGCGGCCGCGTCGATCAATGCCGGCGGTGGCACGGCGCTCGCAGTGCCGACGCACGTCGGCGACGTGGACCAGCTCGGCATGCTGGTCGACCGCACGGTCGACGCCTACGGCGGGGTCGACATCGTCATCAACAACGCCGCCAACCCACTCGCCCAACCGCTCGGCTCGATCACACCGGAGGCGTTCGCCAAGTCGCACGAGACGAACCTCCGCGGCCCGGTCTTCCTCGTCCAGCACGCGCTCCCCCACCTGCGCGCCAGCGACCACGCAGCGGTCGTGAACGTGATCACCGCAGGTGTGTACACGTTCGCCCCGTCCGTGTCGCTCTACGTGTCGGCCAAGGCCGGCTTGCTGGCAATGACCCGTTCGATGGCCGCCGAATTCGCCGCCGACGGAATCCGCGTCAATGCACTCGCCCCCGGCACGGTCAACACCTACATGGTGTGGAACGCCGGTCCCGACTTCGAACAGCGCGCCGTCGCCGCTCAATTCATCAAGCGGATGGCCGAGCCCGAGGAGATGGTTCCCGCAACGCTCTTCCTGGCAAGCGATGCCTCCAGCTTCATGACCGGCCAGGAGCTCGTCGTCGACGGCGGCATGACCACTCACTGAGACGCCATCGCCATCCGCGGCAGGTGCCGGCCGTCGGACGTCGGATCAGGGCACCAAGCGCTGTGCGGTGCTGCTCTAGAGTGCTGGCCGGGCAAGGCAACACCTCGTGCGGCTCGCGCACGCTGGTCGGAAGAGACGTCGGAGGTTTCGTGTACGACTCGACGGGAGAGGTCGCGGACCAGTTCGCCGATCAGCAACGGTTCCGCTCCTCACTCTTCGCGTCGCTCCGCCCGCTTCTCGCCCCGCAGGCGATCATGGCGCAAACCGCGCGACTGCTCGGTGAATACCTCCGTGCGTCGCGAGTGTTCTATTCCGAGGTGGAGCCGAACGGCGAGTTCGTGGTCGTCGCCCACGACTACACCGACGGCGTCGTCGAGCTTTGCCGGCCGCTACCGGCTCACCGATTTCGGACGTGGGAGTCGTCCGTGGAGCGCGCCCTGGCGACACGCTCACGTCGGCGGACGTCGCCAACGACGAGCGCATCGGCCTGTTGTCGCGGGCGACGTACGCGGCGCGGTCGATCGGTGCCTATGTGGCGGTCCCGCTCATCAAGGACGACCGCCTGGCCGGATTCCTCGTGGTGCATTCGGCGAAGGCCCGAGCATGGACGCCGGCCGAGGTCGCCCTCGTCGAGGACGCCGCCGAGCTCACATGGGCGGCAACGCAGCAAGCCAGCGCAGAGGCCGCTCTGGCGACGTCCGAGGAGCGGTTGCAGCTCGCCCTCGACGCTGGAGCGATGGGAACGTTCGTGTGGTATCCGGACGACGACCGGGGCGATCCGGACGCGAGAATGCTGGAACTGTTCGGGCTCCCCCTCGACGGCGAGCTCAACCTGTCGACGGCGCTGGCGAGCATGATCCATCCCGACGACGGGGAGCGGTATGCAGCCGCCGTCGGCGCGGCGCTCGATCCGAACGGCGACGGCGAGCTCCGCGAGGAGATCCGGGTCATCACGCCGGACGGGTCGCTGCGATGGATCGAGATCATTGCTCGTGTCTCGTTCGACGATCGCACGAGACACCCGCTGCGCATGGCCGGCATGGCGGCGGACGTGACGGCGCGCCACCAGGTCGAGGACGAGATTCGCGAGAGCGAGGCGCGTTACCGAACGTTGTTCGACTCGATCGACGAGGCGTTCTGCGTCTGCGAGATGGTCGTCGACACCGAGGGCAAGCCCGTCGACATGCGGTTCCTCGAGGTGAATCGCCGCTTCGAGGAGCAGTCAGGAATCGTCAACGGTGTGGGCCGGCTGTCCGGAGAGTTCCTGCCGTTCCTGCTCCAGTCGCGGGTACAGACCTACGCGCGCGTTGGACTCGGTGGAGAGACGCTGCGCTTCGAAGACCATGTCGAGGAGGTCGATCGCTGGTTCGACGTCTATGCCTCACCCGTCGAGCCCATCGGCGGGGGGCGGTTCGTGCTCGTCTTCAACGACATCACCGATCGCAAGCGAGGAGCAGAACGGGAACGGCTTGCCCGGCTGAGGAGCGAGATGCTCGCTGACGTGCTTGCCAGCCTGGAAGGCAGTGGGTCGGTCGACGACTGCGCGTGGCGGCTCGTCGAGGTGCTCGTGCCGGGTGTCGCCGACTTCGCCGCCGTCGAGGCCACCGAGCGCGGCGAGCCCCACCTCGTGGCGTCGCGAGGACGGATTACTGCCGGCACACGAGGTCGTGCCGCTCACATCCAGTCGCGGTCGAACCGTGCAGCTCCTCCTGGGATTCGACGATCCGCACGATCCACCCCCGCTGGGCACCGATCGATCGTTCCTCCGCGACCTCGCCGACCGGGTCGGCGTCATCCTCGCCGCTGCCCGAGTACGCGAGGAGGAGCACAAGATCGCCCTCGGGCTACAGCGGGCACTCCTACCGGGCGCGGTCCTGCAACACGAGGAGGTCGCCATCGCCGCCCGTTACGAGGCTGGCAGTGACGTACTCGAAGTAGGCGGAGACTGGTACGACACGTTCGAGCTTCCCGACGGGCGGATCGCCCTCTCCGTAGGTGACGTCGTCGGGCACGGGCTCGACGCAGCAGCTGCGATGGGCCGATTGCGCGTCGCGCTCGCCGCGTTCGCTCCCTACGCGTCGAGTCCCGGAAACCTGCTGTCGCAGCTCGACGCGTTCGCCGCTGGATCGAACGGTGCGGAGTTCGCCACGGCGTGCTACGCCACGTTCCACCCGCCGACCGGTGTGCTGCGATTCGCCTCGGCCGGACACCCGCCGATGCTCGTCGTCACCCGAGACGGCACTTCCCACTGGCTGCAGGACGGGCGGTCGACACCGTTGTTCGGACAGGTCGACCCCGCCCGGCCCGACGCCACCTGTGTCCTCGACCCCGGTGCAACGCTGATCATGTACTCCGACGGCCTGATCGAGCGCAGGGGCGAGACGATCATGGACGGATTGAACCGGCTGGAGCAGGCTGCGGTGGCGCTGTGCAACGTCTCCGTCGAGGACGTCTGCGACCGCTTGATGGAACAGCTCGGCGTGGCCGACAAGCGGGACGACGACGTCGTCGTGCTCTGCCTGCGCCGGCCCGAAGGCGAGCGGCCGACGTTCCGGCGCACGATCGACGCCGTAGTGACCGAGCTCGCTCCAATGCGACGCGCACTTCGCGCCTGGCTCGCCGACGAGGGATTGGATTCGTTCGCCGGCGATCTCGTCCTCGCCGTGGACGAGGCGTGCTCCAACTCGATCGAGCACGCCTACGTAGACGGCGACGTTCGGAGAACCGTCGAGATCAAGATCGATCGCGACCACGACGGAAGTCTGTTCGTCGCCGTGACGGACTTCGGCCGGTGGAAGCCACCCGCGCCGAGCAGCGATCGGGGCCGCGGCCTGCGCATCATCGAGCGCCTCACGACGGAGCTGGCGAGGGAGAGCTCGGATGCCGGAACGACGATCCGGTTCCGCCTCACAGAGCAGCGACCGGCGCTGAGCTGACGATCGACGGCTGCCGTCGGCGACGTCGACGTCAGTCGATCTCGCCGTTCCCGTTGCGGGAGCGATGGGTGAGGCTGTAGGCGCGCGGTGGGTGGCGTCGTCTCGTCGCTGGCCGAGAGCTGGTCGACGGTGTTGTACACAGTGCCTTCCGCCGGGGGAACCGCCCCGTCGAGCAGTGGATCACGGGTGCGCACCATCCAGTCGTGAAGGCGGCCCTTGAGATCGGTGAGGACGCCAGCGAGACGCGGATCATCGATCCTGTTGGTGCCCTCGGTGGGATCGAGCGAAAGGTCGTAAAGGGCCTCGACGGGTGGATCGATCTCGGCCCAACCCGACTCCAGGAGCACGTCCTTCGTTAGGCCGTCGTCGAGATTGGGCAGCACACGGCCGGGGTGGAGGTCGTCGAACCGGCGCACGTACTTGTAGCGAGCGGTACGCACGGCTCGCTGGGGCTCGTACGCGGCGTGAAACGTCAGCTCGGCGAAGATTTCTTCGTGGAGCTCGTCGACATCGCCGTTGACGAGCGGCAGCAATGACGTACCTTCGAGCCACCCAGGCGGATCGATCCCGGCGACGTCGCAGATCGTGGGGAAGATATCGAGCTGGCTGACGAGCGCGTCGTGGACCTTACCGCCGCTGAATCCAGCGGGCCCTCGGATCAGCAGCATCACCCCGATGCCGCGGTCGTACATCGTCGCCTTCGACTCGGGAAAAGCCAGGCCATGGTCAGTCGTCATGATGACCAGGGTGTTGTCGACGAGCTCGTGCTCCTGCAAGGCATTGAGCACCGTGCCGACACCTTGATCGAGCGACCGCGCGCTGGCCTTGAACGACGCCATGTCGCGACGCGTCCTCACCGTGTCGACGATGTTCTCCGGCGGGCGGGAGTACAGCGCGTCGCGCACGGACGAGGGCTCGAAGTACTCGCGATGGGTCTCGAAGAACCCGACGGACAGGAAGAACGGCGTCTCCCGCCCAGCTCGTTCGGCGATGAGTCTCGTCGCTGCCGGAGCAACGTCGCGCACCTTGGTGCTGTCGAGGTCGACGATGTGGTCGTAGCCAACGTCAGCCGGATCGGCGGAGACATGCTGTTCACCGATCAGCCCTGACCAGTACCCGGCGTTTCGCAGGACGTGCACCATGTGCCGCTCGGGATACGTCAGGCGATATCCCCGGTGGGCGAGCCCGAGCATGCCGGTGGCGTGGGTGCATTGCCCCGTCAGCAGAGCGGCCCGCGAGCCGGAGCACACGGGAGCGGCGCAGAACGCCTGCCGGAACAACACGCCTTGGTCGGCCAGATGCTGAATGTTCGGCGTCGGTACGGGGTATCCGTAGGGCTGCACGTAACGGCCGGTGTCGTGAGAGTGGAGATACAGAACGTTCGGAAGCGGCATCGTGAGTCAGAGTCTGTCAAAATCAACCTTCTCAACATGATAGGCAATCAATCATGAGTAACGGGATCATGCGCGTCGAGAGAACCTCCTATCTCGTCTGCGCGACCCAGCGGAGCGGCAGCACGTTGCTCTGTGAGCTGCTCAAAGGGACCGAGGTCGCGGGAGTGCCCGACGAGTTCTTCGAGGACCTACGTTCGACCGGCCTGCCTCGTCAACCACGCCAATACTTCGAGGAGCCAGAGTTGCAGGACATCGCCGACCGGCTCGCCCCGCTCGAACCGGGACGGCGGGAGCAGCCCGGTGAGTTCCAGGGCTGGTTCCGGTACGCGCTCCACCGCGGCACCTCCCGCAACGGCGTGTTCGCCGCCAAGATGATGTGGAACTACTTCGACGACTTCCGAGAGCGGCTCCGCGAACTTCCCGGCCTGGGCGATTTGACGTTCAACCAGGCGCTCGATCAGGTCTTCCCCGAATTGCGGATCGTCTTCGTGCGCCGCCGGGACAAGGTCGCCCAAGCCGTGTCGCTGTGGAAGGCGATCCAGACGCAGCAATGGCGCGACGAGCTCGCCAACAACCAGAACCCGCCGGCAGCCGAGTACGACTATCGGGCGCTGAAGCACCTCGTCGACGAGCTCCATCGTTGGGACGCGCGCTGGGAAGACTGGTTCCACGCAACGGGTCGGGAGCCGATCCGGGTGATCTATGAGGAATTCACTGACACCCGGGCGGCGACGGTCGGTCGCGTGCTCGACGCACTCGGTGTCGACCCACGCGAACCTGACGGGGACAAGGGACCGATGAGGCGCCAGGCCGACGAGCTGTCCCACGACTGGGTGTCGCGATTCCGCGACGACGACGAAAGTCGCGAACTCCTCGTCTGAGCCCACCGCCGCCCCGCCCCCGCCATCTTCAACGTAGCTCAGGGTTGGGGGCTTGTTGCAAGGACGTTGATGTGCTGTGAATGCTCGCCGTGGGCTGGCTAGCCGGCACGACATTGGAGGCACGAGATGGGAACGACGTCGACCCTCGACACCCTCGAGCCCGACTGCTACGTGTTGGGCTTCCAGGAGATCGACCAGACGCAGGTCGCGGTCGTTGGCGGCAAGGGTGCGCACCTGGGGGAGCTGTCGCGGATCGAAGGCATCCGCGTGCCGGCCGGCTTTTGTGTGACGACGGACGCGTTCCGGCGGATCATGGCGGACGCGCCGTCGATCGACGATCTGCTCGATCGGCTGTCGCGAGTGAACCCGGCCGACCGTGAGTCGATCCGCACGCTGAGCGCGGAGATCCGCCGGATTCTCGAAGGGATCGCCATCCCTGACGTACTGGCGGCGGTGATCACCGGCGCGCTCGCCCGGCTCGGCGAGCAAGCCGCCTACGCCGTCCGCTCCAGCGCGACGGCAGAGGACCTGCCGACGGCCTCCTTCGCCGGCCAGCAGGACACGTACCTGAACATCGTGGGGCCGTCGGCGATCCTCCAGCACATCAGCCGGTGCTGGGCCTCGCTCTTCACCGAGCGGGCCGTGACCTACCGCTTGCGGAACGGCATCGACAACCGGAAGGTCAACATGGCCGTGGTCGTGCAGCAGATGGTCCTTCCGGAGGCTGCCGGCGTCCTCTTCACGGCCGACCCTGTCACGTCCGACCGGAAGATCGTCTCCGTGGAGGCCAGCTTCGGCCTCGGCGAGGCCCTGGTCTCCGGTCTGGTGAACGCGGACGTCTACACGGTGCGCGACGGCGAGGTCGTCGCCAAAGCGATCGCCACCAAGCAGCGTCGCCATCCGCGCCTCGCCGGCTGGCGGGACGCACGAAGTGGTGATCGACCCGGAGCGGCAGGAGCAGCCCGCGCTGACCGATGCGCAGGTCGTGCGACTCGCCCAGCTGGGCCGGCGGATCGAAGCCCACTTCGGCTGCCCCCAGGACATCGAATGGTGCCTGGTCGACGACGGCTTCCAGATCGTCCAGAGCCGGCCGATCACCACGCTGTTCCCCATCCCCACGGCCGCCGACGATGAGAACCACGTCTACATCTCCGTCGGTCACCAGCAGATGATGACCGACGCCATGAAGCCCATGGGGCTCTCCCTGTGGCAGCTGACGACTCCCCGGCCGATGGCCGAGGCCGGCGGGCGTCTGTTCGTCGACGTCACCCAGGGCCTGGCCTCGCCCGCGAGCCGCGCAGTCCTCCTCCAGGGCGTGGGAAAATCCGATCCGCTGATGGGGGACGCGCTGCAGACCATCCTCGAACGCGACGACTTCCTCCCATCGCCCCCGGACGAGGGACCCGGCGAACCGCCGGTTGGCGGCGGCTCAGCCGCGATCGAGACCGATCCGGCCGTCGTCACCGAGCTGATCGGGCGCAGCCAGGCTTCCATCGCCGCCTTGAAACGCGACATCCGGACGAAGTCCGGATCGGCATTGCTCGACTTCATCCTGGCGGACATCGAGGAGGAGCTGAAGCGGACCCTGTTCGATCCGTACAGCCTTCAGGTGATCATGGCGGGCATGGAGGCAACGTGGTGGCTCAACGAGCAGCTGCAGGCATGGCTGGGCGAGAAGAATGCGGCCGACACGCTCACGCAGTCGGCCCCCCATAACGTCACGGCGGAGATGGGACTGGCGCTCCTGGACGTCGCGGACGTGATCCGCCCCCATCCGGACGTGGTGGCCTTTCTGCACGACGTCGAGGACGACGGCTTCCTGGACGATCTGGAGAAGCTCGCGGGCGGGCGGGAGGCGCGAGACGCCATCCGAAACTTTCTCGACAAGTACGGCATGCGCTGCGTCGGCGAGATCGACATCACGAGGCCGCGTTGGAGCGAACGCCCCACCACGCTCGTGCCGATGATCCTCGGCAACGTCAAGAACTTCGAGCCGGGCGCCGGCGAGCGGCGCTTCGAGCTCGGGCGGCAGGAGGCGGCGAAGAAGGAACAGGAAGTGCTGGAGCGATTGCGGGCCTTGCCGGACGGGGAGCGGAAGGCCGAAGAGGCAAAGCGGATGATCGACCGCGTGCGGGCCTTCACCGGATACCGCGAGTATCCGAAGTACGGCATGGTCAGCCGCTACTTCGTGTACAAGCAGGCCCTGCTGGAAGAGGCCGAGCGCCTCGTCCAGGCCCACGTGCTTCGTGAGAAGGAAGACGTCTTCTACCTCAGGTTCCAGGAGCTCCACGACGTCGTACGCACGGACCAAGTGGATGACCAGCTCATCCACGAGCGCAAGGACGCGTTCAGGTCGTATCAAGCACTCACGCCGCCGCGGGTGCTCACGTCGGATGGCGAGGCCGTCGCCGGCGCGTACCGACGCGACGACCTGCCAACCGGCGCGCTGGTTGGCTTGCCGGTTTCCGCCGGGACCATCGAAGGGCGGGCCCGCGTCATCCTCGACATGGCGGACGCCGAGCTCGAAGCTGGCGACATCCTGGTTACGGCCTACACGGATCCGAGCTGGACACCCCTGTTCGTCGCGATCAACGGCCTGGTGACCGAGGTTGGAGGCCTGATGACCCATGGCGCGGTGATCGCCCGGGAATACGGCTTGCCGGCCGTCGTGGGCGTGGAGCAGGCCACGCGGCTGATCCAGGATGGGCAGCGGATCCGTGTGAACGGAACGGACGGGTACATCGAGATCCTCACCGCGACGTGACAACGGTGTCAGGCGATGACGCCCAGGCGGCGTGCTTCGGCCACGGCTTCTTTTCTCGAGTTCACGCCGAGCTTGCGGTACAGGGCGGTGATGTGGCTCTTCAGTGTGTTAGGGCTGATTCCGAGTTCACGCGCGATCTCCGGCACCGTGAGGCGACTCGCCAGATATCGGACGACGGCACGCTCGCGTTCGGTCGGTTGCTCGTACAGCGTCGGCACGCTCCCGGTGGTCGGTCCTGCGTGGCCCTTGGCCAGGATGCGGCGAAGCTCGTCCATCCAATCGTCGGGCGCGATCCAGCTCGCCGATTCGATCAGGTCGGCAACACGGTGGTGTGCGCCGGCAACTGTTTGGAACATGCCTTCGGTCGAGGCAGTCACCAACGCTGCTTCAGCCTTGCCCCGACTGGTCGTCGGGTCGTCGTCAACCAACGCGACCGCGTGCAGGAGACCAACCGTGACCTGCTGGCGAGGGGATGTCGGCGAGACCGAATCGAGGATGCCGGCGGCTTGTTCGAACGCGCCCTCGGCCAGGAGCACCTTCGCCACCATGACGTCGTGCCACAAACCGACGCGCATTCGATGGGCACTCTCGCGGGCTCGGGCAATGTCTCCGGCCGCGAGGTGCAGCTCCGTCCACGCCCGATCGACCGCATCGTGGATGCGAGGCCCGAGCGGCACTGCAGACAGCATCACGACGACGTTCTCGAGCGTTCGCGCAGCGTCAGCTGGTCGGTGCTCGCTGATGAAACCCATCGCCAATTCGACCTCGGCGATCGCGCGCAGGCTGTGCGTCGGCATCGCTGGCATCGCCGCGCAGCTTTTCAATCGATCTTCGGGCGGACTCATTCTCGAATCGCTCACGATCGATCACAGCCCGGGCGAGCAGCAGGTCCTGATACGCGGTGAGTGACTCTCCGAATTGGTGGCCTGTGGCTGTCGCCTTCGAGCACCAGCGGTCGGCTTCGCGGATGCGCCCACAGATCGCTGCCGCCAACGCCCAGCTGCATGGCGCAATGAATTCTTGGACGGCCGGCACGCTGCCCTGATGGCCGATGCATGCACGGAAGACCTGTTCGGCTTGATCCGATTCCTCCATCCATCCCTTGGCGCGAACCAGTTGGAGACCGGCGCGTCGGACGACCTCGGAGTCGCCTTCGCCGACACCGCGCGGGTCGATGCCGGCAGCCGCGTGCGCTGCGGCGTCTTCCCATTCGCCGAAGAGCAGGTCGCATACCGCACGAATTGCGTGGTGGCGCGTCACCAGCTCATCGTCAGGGACCGCAAGCGCAGCGATCGTTGTCTCCGCCTCGTCAGTCCACCATCGCATCACCACGGCATCGATCACAAGATGGATCAGCGTGTAGTCGAGCTGACGAGACGCGTCGTCGCCGACCACGGAAGCCGGAATGAGGCTGACCAACCGTTCCATGCTCTTCATCTGACCCGTGTCCAGCAACACAGTGGTGGCGGCAGCCGCAATGCGCAGCGCTTCGTCAGGGCGACCCGCCGCAAACCAGTGATCCAGCGCCATCACGAAGTTCTGTCGCGGCCTCGAACCACTTCGCCGCGGCCTCGTGGGCGAGCTGGACCATTTTCGGTGCCCGCGAACGCGCCTCGGCCTGGATCGCCTGGGCGAACAACGTGTGATAGCGGTACCACTCGCCATGCTCGTCGAGGGCGACGATGAACAAGCCGCGCTTCTGTGCGTCGCGCAGCAGCTCCCCAGCATCCTCGAGGCCGGACACCGCTGTCGCCAGCGATGGACTGACCCGATCGAGCACCGTTGTCGTGAACAGGAACCTGCGCATGTCATCGGAGGCCACATCCACGACTTCGGAGACGATGTAGTCGGCGAATGTCCGGTTGGTACCGGCAATCTGCGACAGCCGATCGGGCCCGGGGTCGTCGCCGAGGACGATCGCAGCCAGCTGGAGACCGGCTGCCCAGCCCTCGGTGCGGTCCGTCAACCACTGCAACTGATCGTCCGCAAGATTGTCGATCCCCACCCCTTGCAGCAGCGTCGCTGCCTCACTCGAGTCGAACCGAAGATCCCTCTCACGGATCTCAGCGAGGCGGCCCTCTGCTCGCAGGCGAGGCGACGGAAGGGGCGGATCAGCGTGGGTGATGATGATCAGTCGTAGCCACGACGGCATGTTCGCAACGAAGAACGTGATTGTGGCGCGAATCTCAGGTTCCGAGGCCACGTGCAGGTCGTCGACAACCAGATACGACGTTGGTTGATCAACCGCGCTCAACTCATTGAGCAGCGAACCCAGCCAGTGTTCGATGGGCCCGTGTCCCCCGGTGCGAGCCAATTCTTGGAGGCTCTCGCCGCCGACCCCTTCAGCAAGGCTTCGCAGCGCCTCGATCAAGTACGACCAGAATCGGACCAGCTCGTTGTCGCGGGCGTCGAGCGACAGCCACGCCCACCGTTCCGTGGGCAGATCCGCCAACCAGGCCGCGACGAGTGCCGTTTTGCCGCATCCGGCCGGCGCGCTGACCAAGGTCAGCTGTGTGGATGATGCGCGTGAGAGAGAGTCGTGCAAACGGTCGCGACGGACGTGACCCTTCCGTTGCAGCGGAGGTCGAAACTTCGGCGCAAGCAGCATCGGGCGCGCACGTTGATCCGACACCAGATCCTCGCCCATTGCGGCAACGGTAACGCCGCCTGTGGAAATTCACGGCCATCTCCCATCCGCCTCATACCCACCAGGGTGAGGCGGGCTCACCTCGCGGCTCGCTATAACCGACGCCAAGGAGGTGAGTGACTTGAGCAGCACCTATGAGGTTCGGGTGCACGGCGAAGCGTCGGTGCCCCTGCTAGAAGCGCTGTGTGCAGATGTCGAGATGGCGGCAGACACGGTTCTGCACGCGGTCGTCGAGGATGAGGCCGGGCTCCACGTGCTGCTCGCCCGGATCGGCAACGCCGGACTCGAAATCGTCCACGTTCATCAAGTCCCGTAAGCGCCAGTGGCCGGTGGAGGATTGAGTGCCGATGGCTGATCCTGCCCGTCGCGTGGTCGGCGCTCTTCGCCGCGTGCCCGGCATCCGGGCGCTCAGCAGCTACGAGCGCGGTCTGGCTGCGCTCCGATCTCGTGGCCGGGGTGGTGCTGGCGGCGATCTTGGTACCGCAAGGCATGGCCTACGCCGAGCTGGCCGGCCTGCCGCCGGTGACCGGGCTCTACACGACCATTGCCTGCCTCGTCGGCTATGCGCTCATGGGTCCGTCGCGGGTGCTCGTGCTCGGGCCGGACTCATCGGTGTCGCCGCTGATCTTCGCCGCCATCGCGCCACTCGCCGTCGCAGGCGATCCGGAGACGGCCGTTGCGCTCGCCGGGATGATGGCGATCATGGTCGGGCTGATCCTGATCGGGCTCGGGATCGCGAGGCTCGGTTTCGTCGCCGATCTGCTCTCGAAGGAGGTCCAGGTCGGGTACATGAACGGGCTGGCGATCACCATCGTCGTCGGCCAGCTACCCAAGTTGTGCGGGTTCTCGACCGACGCCGACGGCTTCGTCGAGGAGCTGCGGGCGTTCCTCGGCGGATTCGACGAGCGCAACTCGACGGCGTTGGTGCTCGGCTTGATCACGTTGGCCGTCCTGCTCGTGCTGCCCCGCTTCACACGAACGATCCCGGCTGTCCTCGTCGCCGTGGTCGGTGCGACCGTGGTGACCGCCGTCTTCGACCTGGCTATCGACACGGTGGGGTCCCTCCCGCAGGGCCTGCCTCGGCCGGCGTTGCCCTGGACCGACATCGGCGATGTGGGCCCGCTGTTCGCGGCGGCCATCGGCATCACGTTGGTATCGCTGACCGACACGATCGCGACGTCGACGAGCTTCGCGGCTCGCCGTGGCGACGAGGTCGACCCGAACCAGGAGATGGTCGGCATCGGGACCGCCAACCTGGCGGCGGGGTTCTTCCAGGGCTTCGCTGTGTCCACCAGCGGTTCGCGGACGGCCGTCGCCGAGCAGTCGGGCGCCAAGAGCCAGCTCACGGGGCTGGTCGGCGCCTTCATCGTTGCCCTGCTGCTGCTCTTCTTCAGCTCCCTGCTTACCGACCTTCCGCAGACTGCGCTCGCGGCGGTGGTGATCGCGGCCGCTTTCTCCCTTGCCGACATCGGCACCCTCCGCCGGTACCTGGCGGTACGACGTTCTTCGCTGGTGATCTCGCTGGTGGCCACCGCAGGCGTGGTGTTCTTCGGCGTGCTGGAAGGCATCCTCATCGCCGTCGCGCTCTCGATCCTGCTGTTCTTCAAGCGCAGCTGGTGGCCCCACGGCGAGGTGCTCGGCCGGGTCGAGGGTCAGGAGGGCTGGCACAGCGTGAGCTCGGCGCCGACGGCTGAGCAGCGGCCCGGCGTGCTCGTGTACCGATGGGAGGCGCCGCTCTTCTTCGCCAACGCCGGCATGTTCCGTCAGCAGATCCGCCGCCTCGTGCGCGACGGCCGGCCCAGTTGGGTCGTGCTCCAGTGCGAGGCCATCACCGACATCGACGTCACTGCGGCCGACATGCTCGAGGAGCTCGACAACGAGCTGAACGCGCAGGGCATCCACCTCGCGTTCGTCGAGCTTCGAGACCGGCTCCAGGACCTCGTCTACCGGTACGGCCTGTATGAAACGCTCGACCGCGACCACTTCTACGACTCGATCGATCAGGCGCTCACCGCCATCGACACCGCGGACGACGGCGCCGCCGAGACCTGAGCGCCACGCCCTCTGACCACGTCAATGAAACGGGAAGGATTTGATGACCGCCACGACTGAGAGCCCAGCACCATGATGAACAGCGATCACAGCCGTGCCCAACCTCGACGGTCGGGGCGGGTTTCGATGACGTTCGTCAATAGGCCAACACAGGTAAAGAGAGGCTGAAATGGACACCAAGCAAGAGGACGCGACCAATGGGGGCAAGAAGAAGATGAAGCGGAAGGAGTACGAGGGCGAGTTGCGCACGCTGCAGGCGGAGTTGGTCGCCATGCAGGAATGGATCAAGGCAACGGGAGCCAAGATCTGCCTCGTGTTCGAGGGTCGCGACAGCGCCGGCAAGGGCGGCACGATCAAGGCGATCACCGGACGAGTGAGCCCACGCGTTTTCCGCGTGGTGGCATTGCCCAGTCCGACGGACCGGGAGAAGTCGCAGATGTACGTGCAGCGTTACATCCCGCATCTGCCGGCGGCCGGTGAAGTCGTGATCTTCGACCGGAGCTGGTACAACCGAGCCGGCGTCGAGCGGGTCATGGGCTTCTGCACTGAGGACGAGGCCAAGCGGTTCCTCGAAATGGCGCCCGGGGTGGAGAAGGCGATGGTCGACTCGGGAATTCTGCTCCTCAAGTATTGGCTCGAGGTTGGCGAGGCCGAGCAGACTCGGAGGCTGCAGAGCCGCGTCGATGACCCGCGCAAGATCTGGAAGCTGTCCGACATGGACCTCAAGTCCTACAACCGCTGGTACGACTACGCCCGGGCCCGCGACGACATGTTCGCCGCCACCGACACCGAGTGGGCGCGGTGGCACGTCGTGCGCACCGACGACAAGCGGCGCGGCCGTTTGAACCTGATCACCCACCTTCTCAGCCAGGTTCCCTACGAACCGCTCGAACGCAAGGAGATCAGCTTTCCCGATCGCCAGGACCCCGGCGACTACACCGAACCGGACCTCTCCCGCTACTTCCTCCCCACACCGTTCTGAGCCGGGTCGCGGTCCGACCTCGAAGC
Source organism: uncultured Acidimicrobiia bacterium (assembly GCA_963830025.1). Taxonomy (GTDB): domain Bacteria; phylum Actinomycetota; class Acidimicrobiia; order Acidimicrobiales; family Ilumatobacteraceae; genus CAWHLC01. Next base: position 59,252 of record CAWHLC010000008.1, on the reverse strand, counting down.
GCGGGTACCGCTTGGTCGCGCCGCGCCTGTCGGGTTCAGCGCAACCACGACGGCGGGTCGGCCACGCCGTCGTCGACCATCGCCTGAAAGGTCGCCGCGGACTTCTCGGCCCGCGCCTCCTCCAGCGCGTGCAGCCGTCCGTAGGTGAACGTCGGCTCCCCGGCCTCGTGGGCTCGGCCGGCCATGTCGACGAGGATATGCCGGACCACCACACTGTCCTGGTGCTCGCCGAGGACGTCCTGCAGGTCCGTCATGCGGGTGACCAGGCTCTCGGCGTCGGAGCCGAACACGGGCACCGCGGACTCGGCGGCGTAGCGCACTCGCTTGGCCGCCTTGCGCACCTCGTGCAGTGCGTGATCGGCCGGCTCGGCGGCGTCGGTTGCGGCGTCGACGAGCTTCGCGCGGCGGGCGTGGGTCCGTCCGATCTCCTTGGCGAGGACTTTGCGGGCCGGCTTGGTCACCTTCGGGCCGGCCAGCATCCCACCGGCGGCCACGGCGTCGAGGGAATCGAGCAGGCGGAAGTAGCGGTCGCCCGTGAGCTCGACGAGCGCCCGTTCGTGGGCCTGTCGATGGTCAGCTCGCAACGATGAGTCGACGTGTCGACGGACCGGACCGACGACGAGGGTGGGGGGTTGCTCGTCGACCGACTGGCGCAGGTGGTCCCGGATCACTTCGGCGTCGCGCACCGGTCCGAGGACGCCGCCAAGCCACTTCAGCTCGTCGCGCAACGGTTCCGTGATGGCCCTGTCGAGGAGCCGGCGGTACGTCGCCAGCGCGCTGCGCATCCGCCGTGTGGCCACCCGCATCTTGTGCACGGCATCGGGATCGTCACGGCGCACGGCGGGATCGAGCTCCAAGCAGCTTGTCGACCTGCTCGGCGAGGTAGGCGACGACGACCTCTCCGGCCGACGACTTGGTATCGGGCACGGGTCGATCCGCGCCACCGTCGACGGAGGGGGAGCCGAGGGCGCGGGCCAGCTTCGACGACGACTCCGACGGCGTCGCACCGGCGGCGCGCAGCCGTTCGCCGACCGCATCGAGGAGCTCGGACCCGATCTCGTCGAGCTCATTGCCGTCGGTGTCAGCGAACTCGACCTCGATCTCCCGCCACGACGTCGCCGCCTCGCCCGGGGTCTCGGCCAGCACGTGGTCGTCGGCGACCTCGGCCAGCGGGCCGCCGTCCTCGGCGAGCAACCGGTGGACGGTACGCCGGGTCTGCAACCGGGCCACCGGGACCAACCGGCGGCCGCGCGTGTGCGCCGTCGCCAGGTCGCTGAGCGCCTTGGGCACCCGGGTGGTGGAGCGACCGAGGGGCCGGCGCACCTCGAGCCGCCCGCCGGCGGCGCGCGGCAGCTTCAGGTGCCAACCGGCGTCGCCGCCACCTGATCGGCGGCGGAGCGTGAAGCCGGCCCGAAGGAGGCGGTGGTCGGCGGTATCGAAGTACTCGGCGTCGAGGTGCTCCTCGACCGGTTGCTCGACGGCCGCTACGCCGCTGATGCCCATGAACGACGGGAGCACGACGTCGTCGGCGACGACGTACTTGGTCTCGATCTCGACGTGATCCCGGTTCTTCATGGCAGCAGCTCCGATCGCTGGATGGCGAACACCTCGTCGTCGGTCAGGTGGAGGAGGCAGGGGGAAGCGAGTCCTGGCCGGGGCGTGATGGCGGGGGCGAGCGCCGAGACGAGCGGCGCCACCGTCGCGGCGTCCACGCTCACGGCAACCGCTCCGCCCTCGGACGCGGCCGTGATGATGCGACGCACGTCCGACCCAGCGGTGCCGAAGGTCGCGGCCGTCAGGCTGGCGTCGATCTCGACGACCAGGCCGGTACGTGCAGCGTAGGCCTCGAGGGCCGACGAGCACGCCGGCGCGTCGACTGGCGATCAGCCGAGTCACCCTCAGGCACTCGAGCACGGCCGGATCCACCGCGCCGGCGTCGTCGTCGCCGAGCACGAGCACGGTCGTAGTCGCCGCCGGCGCGACGGCGTACGCCGTCAGCACCTTGCGGTCGACGAGCGAGCTGGCGCGAGCGATCGCCTCGTCGATGCCCGACCACTGCACGTCGTCGACCTCGTCGTCGGGGGTGAACGAACCACCGCCGGCCGCCATCGACCAGTAGGCGACCTGCTTCGACACGCGGCTGCCACCGACTGTCACCAGATAGCAGTACCGGCCGACCGGCGCGCCGATCCGGGACGACTGTCCGGTCTCCTCCTCGACCTCGCGAGCCGCCGTCAGCACGAGCGGCTCGCCGGCCTTGCGCTTGCCCTTCGGCACGGACCAGTCGTCGTAGCGGGGACGGTGGACGAGCGCGACCTCACGCTGATCGCCGTTCATCCGCCAGAGCACGCCACCGGCGGCCTCGACGAGTGGCGGGATCGTCACGGCACGGCCTGACATCGTCCTCGATTGTGGCAGGTCACTCCGCGACCGGGAGGTGCGGGTGGCAGCGTCAAGCCAGAACGGCGTCGTTCGGTTCGGTACCGTCCGTCGACGCGACGAGACCCGACCGGCGCCAACGCGCTCACGGCGCCTGCGACTTGCCCGTCCGCGCGATGTGCAGCAGCTGTCGGACGGCATCGACGGTGCCACGGGGCTGGGCCGCAGACGGCGAGGCGCGACCTCATCGGAGGTCCTGCGAGGAGCAACCCGGGGATGGCGATGCCGGCCAAGTTGCCGCCTTCACCGTCGCCTCCATCGAGCCCTGCGACACGAGCGCCGCGCTATGCGTTGCGTGTGAGGCCGCCGAGTTGCTCGAGCACGGTGTGCTCGTCCCAGTACTGGCGCAGTGAGCAGATCCGTTCGCCGACGAACTCGGCGATCGTCACACCGTGCAACGTGACCCGAATGCCGGATGCGTCGATGTTCGTGTCGTTCGTGAGCGTGATCGTTCCGCTGTGCGTCATCTCGACGGTCCACTCGACGCACGCATGGTCACCGCCGACGTCGAGCGGTGCGCCATCGAAGCTGACGTCGGAGAACGCTTCGTCGCGTCGGTCGAGCTCGTCGATCAGCTCATCGATCGACGACGTCGAAAGCGCGGGGCTCCATGCTCGGACGTCATCGGTGAGCAGGTCGTGCAACGTCTGGTGGTCGCGGTCGATGCCGGCGCGCAGCGCACGAATCAACGTCGTGGCCCGCTGCTCGTTCGATGTCATGGTGCAATCAGCTTGGCTTTGGCCGCCTCGAACTCGGTGTCGGTCAGCGCGCCGGAATCGTGGAGGGCGGCCAGTGCCTTCAGGTCGGCGATGGGGTCGCGTGGAGTCGCCGCCGGCACGGCGGGGGCGACCCGACGGGTGGAATCGAACTTCTGCTGCAACTGCCGGTTGTAGGCCGCTTGCTCGGTGCGATTGCGCGGCAGCACGAACGGCACCCAGGTCTCGCGAGGCCGGTACAGGAACAGCATGCGTGGTCGGTGGAGGACGCTAGGCGCTGAGGATCTTCGCCTTCTCCGCGGCGAATTCCTCTTCGGTCAGGATCCCTTGATCCTTCAGCGCCGCGAGCTTTGTCAGCTGTTCGATCGGATCCGGTGCCGCAGGCGGTTGGGCGTACTGCGGAGCCGGCTCGGCGTACTGCGGGGGCGGCTCGGCGTACTGGGGTTCGTTCTGTTGCGACCACCGGTTGGCCTGGCGCCGCGACACCCGGTTGGACACGGCAGTTGCCGTGCCCGCCACAACGGCCGTGCGGGCAACACCTCTCAACAATCCTGGCATGACCTTCTCCTTCTCGATCTTCTCAGGTCCACGCGATCAGCCGGCGTCGGCCGCGTCGAGCGACGCGGCGAGGTCGTCTTGAGGGATGTAACCGGCGGCCACGAGCTCCGCCCCGCCTCGGCGCAAACCGTGCACGAACGTCGTGGCCCAGCGGTTCTCGAAGATGAGGATGCCGGCCGACGAGCCCGGTTGGATCGCGTCCCGCGCGCCATCGAAGTCGGACTGGTCCAGTAGTCCCGACGACACGCCGGCGAAGACGCTGAAGTCGAACTCGCCACTGTCGAGCTCCTGCAATGAGAGCGCGGCCACCGACCCATCCTCACCACGGGTGACGAACTCGAGGTCGAGGATCCTGATCAGGCCCCGATCCACGAGATCGACCAAGGCCGCAAAACCCTCGCCCGTCATCTTGTTGCCCGGGAACTCCACGATCAGATAGCTGATCGGACCCATGGCTTCCGTTTCATCCGTCAACGGCTGTCCCTCTTCCCGTCTGTCCGCACGTCGCACGGACCCAATCGTCAGCGTGAAGCATAGACCACGTCAATCAGCCTGACGTACGAGCCAACGGCGGACAGCCCGACCGGGCGGCGGCGCCTCCAGTTCGCGACTTGCCGACCGCCGAGAGCACCAGAATGGCAACGATGAGTACCGTTGCCGAACGACTCCAGAGCTGGCCGCGCGAGCGTATTGCAGAGCTGTTGAGCGCCGCTTGCTACGGAACGGTCCTGGTGCTCGTGGCGCTGCCCTTGATCGATACCGACGAGGTGTCGTCTGGGCTGGGCTGGGAGCTGGTCACGGGCGTCGGCGTCGCGACGTGGGTGGCTCACCTGTACGCCGAGGTGGTCGGCGATCATCTTCGCCACGGCCCGCCGCTCGGCCGCGCCGAGATCACGCGGCCATGGTCGACGGCTTGCCGATCCTGCTCGCCGCGGTGCTTCCGGGGGCCATGCTGCTCCTCGGGCGAGTGGACGTTCTCGAGCCCCGTGCCGCACTGTGGGCCTCCGTCGCTGTCGGCATCCTCCAGCTGGTTGGCGTCGGTGGCTTCGTCGGCGCTTCGGTTTCACCTCGCCGCCGCGGTCGGTGTGGTCGTACGCGGGCGCGACTGCGGCCGTTGGGATCGCCGTTGTCACCCTCAAGCTGGCTCTCGGTCACTGACGGCCGTCGCGGGCCTGCTGACCCCAACCACCGCTGTCGGCACCAAATCGGGCAGCGTCGGACCATCGGATCACGCACGCAGAGAAGGGCCGAAGCGGTCGATGAGCAGCCCGTGTCGCAGGCCGCGGTCGCTGACCGTCATCGTGTCCTGGCCGAGCTTCTCCATGACGGTGCGCACGATGCATGCGCCGGCGAGGATCACGTCCGCCCGCTTGGGCTGGAGTCCGACGATCGAGCGACGGCCGTCGGCATCGCGGGACCGGTAGAGCTCGATCTGGCGGTCGATGTCGGCACGATCGAGGATCGCCCCTTGCACGACGTCTGGGTCGTACGGGTCGAGGCCGAGCTGTACAGCGGTGATGTTCGTGACCGCACCACCCATGCCCACCAGGGCGTCGGGAGCCGGCCTCCCGTCGAGGCGGTGGAGATCGGATGCGATCGCGGCGAGGGCGGCGTGGAGCGCGTCGGTCGACACGGCGCCATCGAGCCCGAAGCGCTCGGTGTAGCGCACCGCGCCGACATCGACGCTGAAGCGTTCGTCGACGTCGGCGCCGTGACCGAACGTGAACTGGGTGCTTCCCCCACCCGTGTCGAAGACCACGAGCGTGCCGTCGGTCGACCCGAGTTCGGCGCGGACGGCGAGATAGGCCAGGCGGCTCTCCTCCTCGCCCGAGATCGGGATGACGGTCACACCTGTCGCCTCCTCGATCGCGGCCACGACGTCGTCCCGATTGCTGGCCGTGCGCAGCCCGGCCGTGCCGACCGCCACGATCGCCCGGGCGTGGTGCCTCCGGGCCTCGTCGACCATGCCGGCGATCGCGGTCGTCGTTCGCATCAGCGCGGCGGCCGAGATCGTCCCCGACGTGGCCAGCCCGTCGCCGAGCCTGGTGATCTCGGCGCGATCGACGACCGTCCGCCGCGCGCCGTCGCGGACTGCTCGCCGACGTGGAACTTGACCGAGTTCGTGCCCACATCGATGACCGCGTATCGAGGCGGCTCGTCGTCGATGAGGATGGTCAAGCCGCGGGGCACGCTCGTGTTGACGCGATCCGCCAGCCCGAGGGCGATGACGCTGGCCCGCACTGCGGCCGGATCCTCGCGCCTCGACGGCGAGCGTGCGGATGTGGCGGCCATCGACCTCGATGTCGGACAGCTCGCCGATGCACTCGTTGATCGTGTACCGGACCCGCCGCTTGTGGACGGACACGACACGGATCGCTCCGCCCGGCCCGACGAGCTCGTCGAGGAGCTCGTCCAACGAGTACGCCTTCCGGGCGAGGCTCGGGAGGGGCTCGCGAAGCGCCGCGAACACGGCGGTCGACGGCTGCGGAGTCGAGCGGGAAGCCGGTCTTGAGGACGGGCTCCCACCGTTCGAGACCGCGGCGACGGTCGACCTCGCGAAGAACCTTGATGTCGATGAGATCGTCGCGGATCTTGACGTTGTCACCGTGCTCGGACAGCAGGTAGAGCTCGTCACTCTCCTCGACTGCCCGTCGGTGTCAGCCCGGCCAAGACCGCGTCCGCCGCGCCGAATGGCGCTCCGAACGTCCGCCACTCCCAGCGTGGATTATCAAGGCCGCGATGCGGTCAGGCGTCGTGCAGTGAACGGTTGCGCCGGTGGACCTGGATGGCTTTGTCGATCAGCGGTGAATGCGGGTGCGACGAGCGAGAGTGCGAGGACGAGGACCCATTGGGCGCCGGTGAGGGGGACGGTGTCGAGGAGGCGTTGCAGCATGTTCAGTTCGACTGCGGCCCAGGTGAGGACCCAGCCGAGCATGACCCATCCGAGGTAGGGGAAGATCGGTGCCGACCACCATGGTTCGCGTTCGCGGCGCATCACGAGGCCGTTGTTGACGGCGCTGAGGGCGACGACGGCGAAGGCCATCGTCATCGACACCGATGGATTGTCGGTGCTCGGCTCGTCGGGTCCCCAGGCGAGCACCATCAACGCGAGACTGGAGATGATGAGACCGGTGATCGCCCAGCGCACCGTCTGGACGCGGGTGGCGATCTTCGATCCGGGTATGCGCGGGGGTCGCTGCATCACGCCGGGGTCGGGGACGTCGACGATGAACCCGATGACCACAGTGACAACGACGAAGAACTTGGCGAACAGCAGTTGCATCGGGAACAGGGCGACGCCGCCGTTGATGTTGAGGATGGTGGCGTACAGCATCAGCTGCAGCACCGACGACAGGATCGTCAGCTGCAGTTTCACGTAGGACGAGATGCGACGGTAGATGTCGCGTCCGAGATCGACGGCGTGGATCAGGGTGGCGAAGTTGTCGTCGGTGAGGACGAGCTTGCCGGCCTGCTTGGTGACCTCCGAGCCGCTGCCCATGGCGACGCCGACGTCGGCCTGTTTCAGCGCCGCGGCGTCGTTGACGGCGTCGCCGGTCATCGCCACGACCTCGCCGGCTTCTTGCATCAGCCGGGCGAGGCGAACTTTGTCCTCGGGGGCGACGCGGCCGAAGACGTGCAGCTGGGGGAGCTGCTCGATCACCTGCTCGTCGCTGAGATGGGAGAGCTCGGTGCCGGTGATCACGCCCGGTCCGAGGCCGAGCTCGTCGGCGATCGCCCGGGCGGTGACGGTGTGGTCACCGGTGATCATCCGGACGTCGATCCCCGCTGCGTGGGCGATGCGGACGGCGTCGACGGCCTCGGCGCGCAACGGGTCGATGATGCCGACGAGCGAGACCAGCACGAGGTCGTGCACCTCGCCCATCGGATCCTCGAGCGCCGCGGTCATCGCCTCGGAGGGAAGATCACGGAGGGCGAAGGCGAGGACGCGCAGCCCCCGCTCGGACAGTTTCCGGTTGTCGTCGAGCAGCTCGTCGCGGACCTGCTCGATGGGGACCTGCTCGCCGTGCCACAGCACGCTCGCGCAGCGGTCGATGATGACGTCCGGGGCGCCCTTCACGCAGATCACGTGGGGTTCTTGGAGGATGCCCCCGGCGATCCAGTCGGGGCGGTCGTGGAACGTCGCCATGAACTTGTACTCGGAGTCGAACGGCACCGTCGTGCGCCGGGGCAGGTTGCGGCGGGTCTCCTCGGCGTCGACACCGATCTTGGCGGCCAGCACCACGAGCGCTGCCTCGGTCGGGTCGCCGATGATCGACTCGTCGTCGGCGACGGTGGCGTCGCTGCACAGCACGAGCCCGAGCGCCACTCGGGTGAAGTCGGGTGTCGGGGACGCCGGCCGTGCCGAGAATGGCACCCGACTTCTTGTAGCCACCGCCTTCGATCTTGTACCAGTCGCCGCCGGTCAACATCGTCGACGCCGTCATCGCGTTCATCGTCAAGGTGCCGGTCTTGTCGCTGTTGATCACCGTCGTACCGCCGAGCGTCTCCACATCGGTGAGCGACTTGACGACCGCTTTGGACTCGGCGAGGCGCTGTGCCCCAGACGACAACATCAACTGCACGAACGTCGGCAAACCCGTCGGGATCGCCGAGATCGCCGTCGACACGCACAACAGGATGAGCGTCTCGCCATCCTGACCGCGAGCGATCCCGAAGATGGCGATCACCGCCACCGCCGCCCACGCAAGGAAACCGAACAGCTTCGTCAACCCGTCGAGCTCCCGCTGCAACGGTGACTTCGTGCGCTTCGTCGCCGTCACCATGTCGGCGATATGACCCATCTGCGTCGCCGCGCCGGTGGCCACGACGACCACGACCGCTGAGCCCCGCGTCACCTGCGTGTTCTGGAAGACGAGATTCGTCCGGTCGCCGAGCGCCGTCTCCCCCTCCGGCAAGGTCGTGGCGTCCTTGGCGATCGGCGCGCTCTCGCCGGTCAGCGACGCCTCCTGCACCTCCAACGACGCCGAAGTCACGATGCGCCCATCCGCCGGGACGAGATCACCCGCCTCGATCAGCACCACATCGCCCGGCACAAGACCGGTCGAGTCGACCTCCTCCACGCTGCCCGACCGGCGAACCCGCGCCTTCGGCACCTGCAGCTGGGCCAACGCCTCGACGCTGGCCAACGCCTTGCGCTCCTGGTTCGTCCCCATGATCACGTTGAACGACACCAACGCCAACACGATCACACCAGTCGCCACCTGCCCGATCGCGAGGCTGGCGATGCTGACGATCAGCAACATGATGTTCATCGGGTTCGCCAACTGACCCTTTGCCACCTCCCACAACGTCGGAGGCGGCTCAGAAGCGATCTCGTTCCGCCCGAACTCCACCAACCGCCGCTCCACCTCGGCGGGGTCGAGTCCACGCTCGGCGTCGACCCCGACACGGGCGACGACATCATCCGCCGACAACGCATACCACTCCGGCTCCGCCGTGGTCCCCTCGATCATTGTCATTTCGATGCCCCGATCATTCCGGCTCGGCCTCGAGCACCTGACGTGCCTTGGCGTTGTCCTCTCGGTCTTTGTCCGAGACGGTTGGGTATTCGAGGCTGAGCGACGCGATCGTATCGACGATGATCGTCGCCGTCATCGCTTGCATCACGTGCTTGTTGTCGGCTGGCAGCACGTACCACGGTGCCCAGTCGGTGGAGGTTGCCGTGATCGCATCCTCGTAGGCCTGCATGTAGTCGTCCCAGTGGGCGCGGACCGCGACGTCGCCGGCCTTGAACTTCCATTGCTTGTTGGGGTTGTCGAGTCGGGCCATGAAGCGCCGCTTCTGCTCGGCCTTGGAGACATGGAGGAAGAACTTGACGACCTTCGTGCCGTTACGAGCGAGGTGCCGCTCGAACGTGTTCAAGTCCTCGTAGCGGTCGGCCCAGAACCCGGGCCCGCGATCACCGGGTGGCAGCTTCTGCTTGTCGAGCCATTCCGGATGAACCTTGAGCGCGACCACTTCCTCATATTGGGACCGGTTGAAGATCCCGATCCGCCCACGCTCGGGAACGTTCTTGGAGATCCGCCACAGGAAGTGGTGGTCGAGCTCCTCGCTCGAAGGTGACTTGAACGAGACGACCTGCACACCTTGTGGATTGACGCCGGACATGACGTGCTCGATCGTCGAGTCCTTGCCGGCCGCATCCATTGCCTGGAACACGAGCAGCAAGGAGTAGGTGTCGCTCGCCCACAGCAGCTCCTGCGCATCCTTCAACTGCTCGATGCCCTCGGCGCGCACCGCCTTGGCGGTTGTGTCGAGCTCGTCGGCCGACAGGTGGGCGAAATCGTCGCCTCCCGTCCACCGCGTGGCACGCCCGTCGAGGTTGGCTGGCGTGCCGGGCATCACCCGCAACTCGTCGATGATCCGACGCCGCCGATCAGTTCGCGCCTCGGCGCTAATGATTTCGGTCATACCTTCTCCTGTTGTCGAGCCGCCGGGGACGTACCGTACCGACGCTCGGCGAGCACGAAAGAGCAGTGGGTGACGGTCACGTGAGCCGGCTCCGGCTCAGGTCTCGCAAGCGCTTGGTCGCGTCACGCTCGATGAGCACTGGGAGGTACACGCGCACACGCGCTGACTCGTACCGCGCGGCGCAGTCGAACAGACAGCGCTGCACCTCCTCCGGACGCAGCGGAGGACTGAACGTGGCGATCAGCTGTGCCTCGAGGTGCTCGAGCTTGCGGGACTCGAGTGAGTCGACGTCGGTCAAGGTCGAGATGACCATCAGCGTCACGAGCCTTCAGGTGCTCCGACTTGGAGATTGCCAGCGAAGTAATCCAGCGCCGTCTTGGTCTTGGTCTGCTGTTCCCCAGCGAGATCGACGCCGTGCTCGGTGAGGAAGCTCTTCGTCTGGGCGGCGGCGTCGAATGCTTCGGCGGGGGCGCATTTCGTGGAGAGCTCGAGGATCCGCGACCCGTCGGGGTAGAACCACAGCTCGGCCACCAGCCGGCGGTCGAAATCGCCAGGCGTGAACTTGAGCTTCATGATGTTGATCGGTCCCAGCATCGAGAGGTCATCGAGCTCGAGGCCCTCCGGTGCGTGGTCGATGTAGAAGGCGCGTTGTTCCTTCGTGAACAGCTTGGACATCCGGCGCTGCCCGCCGAACGCCTCTTTCACCTTCACCGGGTCGACGTTCTTCGCCTTCATCGAACCGGAGCAGACGAAGCCACCCGGCATGGCGTCGACCTCGATGCCGAAGCTCGGCGACTTGCGGAGCTTCGGCGACATGTCGTCGGGAACGACCGGCCGCAGCTTGACGACCGTGTCACCCGGTTTACGCTGTATCCGCCGCGCCCGCACCACCACGCCTTGATTGTTGAGCGCCAGATCGGGCGTGTCGAAGAACATGATCTGGCGAATCTCGGCCTCGAGCACATCCATGCCGAGCGCGGCGACCGCCGATCTGTGATCAGCGTCCGGCACGGTCAACTTGAGCTCGACGCTGTCGGCTCCCTTGATCAGCCCGAGCACCTCCGACAACTGTTCGGCGGAGAGCACGGGTGCAGACTTCTTGGCCATGATTACCCCAGTTCACTCGAACGGCCGCGATAAAACGAGCAGCGCATGGAAGACCCTCGTCGATGCGGTTGTTGGGACCTCAACATAAAGATCGAAAGGGTGAGCACGCCTCACCCCATGCGAGGTGATGTTGGGGACGGGAAGCGAGCGAGAGCCACGTCGCCTCGGAACTGGAAGGATGAGCGCATGAGCAACCTCGTCTGGAGCTGGCGAAACGCGGCTTTCGGCGCGCTCATGTCATCCGTCGCCGTGGTCGTCATCGTGTTCGGAGAGGTCGAGAACGGTTTGTACCTGCTCATCGGTGCCATCCCAGCCGCCATTCTCGGTCTTCCGACGCATCGCAAGGACCGACGCAAGGTGATGGTCGTCGGCGTGCTCTTCGCAGTCTCGGTGATGATCGGTTCCATCCTGGCTCAATGGGCGGCGGTCGCCGTCGTCGGGATGTTCCTGATGGGGCTCGGTGCCGCTCTACTCGCAACACGAAAGGTATTCGGGCACGCGGTCCTCACGACCTGTCTTCCACTGGCGGCGACGGGCCTGACGTTCGTCGGACTGGATGAGTCGGTCGGCGTCAGTGCGCTCTTCATCACGGGGTCGGCGATCGCGTTCTTGGTAGCCCTGAGCTTCCCCGAGTACGACGCTCCGGCACCAATCGACCCGCCCCTGTTGAGCATCGCCACGGCGAGCGGCTACGGGGTCCGCCTCGGTCTCGCAGCAGCCGTAGCAACGGCCAGCGGCTTCTACTTTGGAGCTGAGCACACGGGGTGGATTGTCATCTCGACTGTTATTGTCATGCGCCCAGCGGAAGAAATGACGAGAGTAAGAACAGTAGGCCGTGCCATATCAGTGGTCATCGGTGCGCTCGTCGCGGCTTGGCTGATCGCTATGGATCTGTCGCCGGCAGCGATCGCCATTGTCGGCGCTGGAGCGATCATCGCCGCCGCAGCGACCAACGCCAGTCGCTGGTACATCACTCCAGCGTTCACGACGTTCCTCATCTTGTGGTGTGTGCTCTACGGCAATGCGACGACGGAGAACATCACGTACCGCTCTTGGGAGCGAGTTCTCGACACGCTGCTCGGTGTTGGCATTGCATATTTCTTCGGGCTGCTTGTTCCGGCACTTGCGCAGCGTCATATCGCTGCCCGCTCGGCTGCTCCATCGGCGCCCGCGTGACGGCGGCTTGCCAGTACCGCTGAAGGGCGCCACGACCCGCTCTCACTTCGCTCAGGGTGAGGCGCGTTCACCCTGAGCCTCGCTACATCTGATCTCGACGAGGTTCTATGAGCAACTCTTACGAAGTTCGGTTGCAGGGCGTCGTGTCGGCGCGAATTCTCGAGACCCTGCGCACAGGGCACGAGATGCAGGCCGACACGATTCTCCACGGCGACATTCAAGATCAAGCCGCACTCCACGGTTTGCTGGCGCGGATCAGCGACCTCGGTCTCGAAGTCGTCGACATCCAACGGATTCGGCACCACGCACCGCTGCATGAGCGCTGATCACCGCCTCTGCGGCTGTCCGCTCGCGGTCCGAGTCACACCGTCAAGGGTGAGGCGCCCTCACCCTTGACGTCGGTACTGTCGGTCGCAACGACCCGACGGACACACAGGGATTACCCACGGAGGTACCGAATGAACACGCAATTGGCGCAAGAGGAATATCTGGACGACGAGGGGCTCGGCTGGTTGTTCTTCGCCGGCACGATGCTCGGCATCGCCGGCATCATGCGCCTCTTCGATTCCCTCTGGGCATTTCGCTACGACGGCCTGGTCCCCGATGAACTCGAGGGAGCGCTCCTTGGTACGAGTCTCACGACCTACGGTTGGGTCTGGCTCATCGTCGGGGTGATCTTGCTCGGGTCATCGTTCGCCGTGTTGACACGCTCCCAGTTCGCTCGTTGGGTGGGGATCATCGGCGGTGCGTTGCTGGCAATCTCAGCGATCTGGTGGATGCCGTTCTACCCGGTGTGGTCACTCGCGTACGTCTTCATGGGTGTGCTCGTGGTGTACGGCCTCGCTGCCCACGGCGGACGCGCCCCGGCCCTCTGACGCTGGCGACAATCGGACCGGGGGCTGGCGGAACACCCGCCACCTCTGGTCCCTTGGCCACGCACGCCAGGACGACGTCGAACCGTGCGAAACCGCCTTCGCAGATCGGAGGAGGAAGCGCCCACAATGAAAACCGATCGACCGTCGTTGCGAAGCGTCGTGTGGCGCAGCGCCGTCGTCACCGTCGTCACCGCCCTCGCGCTGTGGTTGCTGGCCGCGATCGTGCCGGGTTTCTCGATCGAATCGGGCTGGGACGCTCTGCTCGCAGGCTTCGTCGTCGGCGTCGGCAATGCGATCATCTGGCCGGCGATGGCCTTCCTCGTCGTTCCCTTGTCCGTCCTGACGCTTGGGCTGGGAGCCATCGTCCTCAACGTCGTGTTCGTCGGGTGGCTCCTGGATCTGCTTCCAGGCGTCGAGATCGACGGGTTCTGGCCGTCGTTGTGGGTGGTCGTCGGCCTGGTCATCGTGACGACGGCAATCAGCTCGTTGTTTGCCCTCGACGACATCGGCTGGGTCGATCAGCGAGTGGCGCGCCAGGCTCGCAGGCGCTCGAACGGGGCGATCGTCACCGACATGCCTGGAATCGTGTTCATCCAACTCGACGGTGTCGCCCATGCCGTGCTGCGGAGAGCGCTGCGTTCCGGGGATGTACCCAACCTGCATCGTTGGATTCGTGACGGCAGCCACGTCCTCGACAAGTGGGAGACGGGGTGGTCGTCGCAGACCGGCGTCAGCCAGTGCGGGATCCTGCACGGCTCGACGGTCGACATGCCGGCATTCCGGTGGATCGACAAGTCAACCGGCGACGTGTTCGTGTCCAACCAACCGAAGTACGCGGCACGGATCGAGCGTGCCCACTCCGACGGCAACGGTCTGCTCGCGTATCAAGGGTCGAGCTACGGAAACCTGTTTTCCGGCGATGCCGAGCGAGCCGTCCTGACGATGAGCGGGGCAGGCAAACGCAAGGAAGGCCGCACTGGAGCCGGCTACTTCGGCTACTTCTCACGTCCCGGGCAAGCGACGAGGACGCTGATCGCGGCGATCGGCGAGATCGCCCGCGAGCGAGTTGCGGCCGGTAGGCAACGGCGACGGGGAGTCGAGCCTCGAGTGGAGCGGGACTGGGAATACGCCCTGCTGCGCACGTTCACGACGGTGATCATGCGAGACGTGTGCGTGCAAGGCGTCGTCAATGACATGTGCGAGGGCCGCGCCACCATTTACATCGACATGCTCGGCTACGACGAGGTGGCGCACCACTCGGGCCCCGAACGGGTCGACGCCTTGGCTGTGCTGCGTGACCTCGACCGCCAGGTTGGCCGCATCGAACGCACGACGAAGTGGACGCCGCGGCCGTACATGATCGTGGTGCTCTCCGACCACGGCCAGACGCAAGGAGCGACGTTCGAGCAACGAACCGGTCACACCCTTGAAGCCCTGGTGGCCGAACTCTGCGGCTCGGCGGAATCCGGTGACAGCGACGCCGAAGCAGGTCATACCGAGTCGTCGGCATGGCTGCGCCACGCGAGACATGACGAGGGGGGAAACAAGGCTGTGGCAGCTGACGTCCCCATCGTGATGGGATCGGGGAGTCTCGGATTGATCTCGATTCCGGGTCAGTCGCGTCGCCTCACGCGCGAAGAGATCGATGCACGGTACCCACGGCTGATCCCCGCGCTCGCCGCCCACCCTGAGATCGGGTTCGTGCTCGTGCGGCAGTCGGGTGGTACGTCGGTTGTGCTGGGAAATCGCGGCAGCCTCGACCTCACGACGGGTGTGGTCACCGGTGAGGATCCGCTCGAACCGTTCGGTCCGCGAGCCCGCGAGCAGGTCGCCGAAGTCGACAGCTACGCAACGGCCGCCGACCTGATGATCAACAGCCGGTACGACGCCGAATTGCAGGAGGTGGCGGCGTTCGAGGAGCAGGTCAGCTCGCACGGGGGGCTCGGTGGCCCGCAAACCCACCCGTTCCTGCTGTACCCGGCCGGGCTCACGGCACCGGCGGAGCCGATCTTCTCGTCGCCGGCGATGCACAAGGTCTTGAAGGGTTGGCTCTCCGAGATAGGCCACCCCAGCCCGACAACCGAGAGCGTCGAGCCGGCGATCACGTCGAGGTGATCACGTCGCGGTGGCCCTCCACCACTACAACGCCGCGGACCGAAAGCCCAGTCGCGGCATCCGATCGCTGTGCTGCTCCTTCGCCGAGTTCGCCGGGGCCCTGAGCACTGCGCCGGTACTGGGGTGGGCGGGTTGCGGACACGGCGGTCCGATTCCGGTCGAACGGTCCCGAGTACGGTCGAGGGATCACGACTTGGGAGATGGCACACTGACCGACGCGTCCGCACCGGCCGGGGCAACGCCTGATCCGCTGGCGATCCTGCGGAGCAGGAGCTTCATCGCTGTCCTGGTGCTCGCGGCCGTGATCGGCATCCTTGTCTCGTTCGCCTCGTGGGCGTTCCTCGAGGTCGTGCACTACACCCAGCAGTGGCTGTTCACGGATCTGCCGGATGACTTCGGGTGGGACTCCATTCCGTGGTGGTGGTATCTGGTGGTGCTCGGTGTCGCCGGCTTGCCGGTGGCGTTCGCCATCGACCGCCTGCCGGGAGCGGGAGGGCACGTGCCGGCCCACGGCCTGCAGATGGGCGGCAACCATCCGAGTGTCGTGCCGGGCGTGGTGCTGGCAGGTTGGGCGAGCATCGGCTTCGGGGTCGTCCTCGGCCCCGAGGCGCCGCTCATCACGGTCGGTGCCGGACTGGCGATGTACACGGTGGCCCTCGTCAAGCGCGATGCGCCGCCGCAGCTCGTGACCGTGCTCGCTGCCGCCGGCAGCCTCGCTGCGATCTCGGTCATCTTCGGCTCGCCGATCGTGTCCGCCGTGATCGTCGTCGAGGCCGCCGGGCTCGGCGGGTCGACGCTGCCGTTGATCGTGGTGCCCGGTCTCATCGCCGGCGGCGTCGGTTCGCTCGTCTTCATCGGCATGTCGCACTGGAGCGGGCTGAACACCGCTGCCTACTCCCTAGTGCCGCTCGAGCTGCCGCGGTTCTCCGGCGTCACCTGGGAGGAGATCGGATGGGCGCTCGCCTTGGGAGTCGTGGGCGCGCTCATCACGTTCTGCATCACCGGACTGGGGGTCCGGGTGTCCCGCCTGGTGCCGTCGAAGCCGTTCGTCCTCATCCCGCTGTCGGGGCTGGTTGTTGCGGCGCTGGCGATCCTGTTCGAGCAGTCGACCGAGCACGGCGCCGATCAGGTGCTGTTCTCCGGACAGGATGCCCTCCCGGGCCTGATATCCGGCGCCGGCACCTGGTCGGTGGGAGCCCTGCTCATGCTCATCGTCTCTAAGGGTCTGGCATGGGGGGTGTCGCTGGGCGGCTTCCGCGGCGGGCCAACGTTCCCGGCGATCTACCTCGGTGCCGCCGGCGGGATCGCCGCCTCCCACCTCCCCGGCCTCTCCCTCACCGCCGGCATCGCGGTCGGCATCGGCGTCATGATCGTCGCCGTGCTCAAGCTGCCACTGTCCGCGATCGTCATCGCCACCGCGCTCGACGGCCTCCGCTGGTCTCGCGGTGGGCCCGCTGATCATCCTCGGTGTCGTCGCCGCCTACCTCGCCACACTGGCGCTACAAGGCCGGCTCGGCCCACCGGGATCGGCATTCGGCAGGGCCGCAGCCGAGACCACACCCCCCGCTGCGCTCGACGGACAGCGTGGTCCCTGAAGCAGACGCTCCGCGGGGTCCACGAGGTTGGCGCTGTCAACTGGGATTCCGACTATTAGCCCGCTCAAACGCGCGCACGAGCGCGACACCAATCTGGCCAGCGCGCAAGGGTGACCACAGGGGCCAAGCTCACCTGGGACTACCCCCACCGCGGTGTGCCGGACCGGCGGTTGACTTGGATCCGGGTCCTCGGAATGGGGGCGTTCAGCGAGTCAACTGGTCTCCCGAAGCTGGTGTTCGAGGATCGCGTGGCGGCTGTCCGCGTAGGCACAGATCAATGTCTGTTTGTCGTGAGCGTGCTCGCCCACGCCGAGCCCGATGTCGTCCTGCGCGAATTGGTGCGCGTCGGCCGATGAGTCCGGCGGCCTCCAGCAGTCCGTACTTCGACGACCCGTCGAGAGAGTGGGCCGCCGATGACCGACCTGAGCATCCAGCACGTGCTCCAGGTCCTCGACGAGAGCCACAAGGAGGATGAAGGCCGATGAAGATGCCGCTGATCGTTTCGCCGCAGAAGTGGGAGACAGCCCGCCAGGAGCTGTTGGTCGAAGAGAAGGCGCTCACCCGGGCCCGCGACGCCATGGCGGCCAAGCGCCGGAGGATGCCGTGGATGGAGGTCGAGAAGGACTACCGGTTCGAAGGCCCGACCGGCTCCGGCGAGCCTCGCCGACCTGTTCGAAGGCCGTCGCCAGCTGATCGTCTACCGCGCCTTCTACGCACCGGACGTCACCACGTACCCGCAGAGCGGCGGCTCGTACCCGCAGCGGGCATGCGTCGGCTGCTCCTTCGGAGCCGACCAAGTCGCCCACCCGGCCCACCTGAACGCCCGGGACACGACGCTGGCCTACGTGTCGCGTGCGCCCCAAGCTGAAATCCAGGGTTTGCAGGAACGCATGGGATGGGAGACCATCCCCTGGTACACGCTGACCGACGACTTCGACGCCGACTTCGGGGTCGACCAGTGGCACGGGACCAACGCCTTCATCCGAGACGGCGATCGGATCTTCCGCACCTACTTCGTCCACGACCGCGGCGACGAGCAGCTGGGCAGCACTTGGAGCTACCTCGACATCACTGCGCTCGGACGCCAGGAGGAGTGGGAGGACTCGCCCGAGGGCTACCCGCAGACGCCGCCCTACCAGTGGTGGAACTACCACGACGCCTACGGCAACGGCGGCTGATCACACACACGAGTAGCCGATAAGCACGGCGAGCATCCCGAGCGGCCTTCACCGAACGCCGGGTAGCTGTGGCCTCCCGGCAGGCTGGGCCCGCCGATCCAATCGACGAGGACACCTGGGTTCATCGCTCATTTCTTGAGGTGCGCGACTGGCCCCGGACGCCTGGGTCGTGCGGGACCGGTTCGGGTGGTCTCGCTCGCGGGGTCAGCCCGACCAGGATCCGGCCAGCGTGCGGGTGGCGGCGTTGATGCGGTTCCAGACGGCTCCGCGACGGGCTCACCGTCAACGTCGGACCTCACCAAACTCATCGCGGTGGCCGCGGGTGACACAGTCGAGGAGCGGCTATCTCTTGGGCGTACCGAACGCGGCACAGCTGCTGGATCCGCGCTGTCGATCGTCAAGCATCTCACGGGTTCCTCTTCCAGCACCACGCCAACTTCGCCAGCGACGTGGAGGCGTTCCTCGGCCCGGCCGAGACGCACACAAACGGCGAAGTCGTACCCGGCGAGGTCGACTGAGTCGTTGCACCGCGGCTACCCGACCACCCCGGACTGGCGTCGTTGCTCCGGGCTTCGATGGCCTTGACGGTCTCGCCCAACGACTTTCCCAAGACGCGCTTGCCGAACAAGCTGAGCACGATCCCGACCATCCGTCCCTTGAAGTTCTTGCCGTCGCGAACCACGACGACGTCCACATCGGTCGTTCCATTCGGCTGACGCGTGAGGGTGTACGTGTGGCCCGAGTTGCCTCCCCACGCGTTGGAGTCGGTGGTCGTCATGACAACGCGGTTGGGATCGGACCAGTCGTAGTGCAGGCGTTCCCAGATGCCGCCCGAGGCTTCCGTGACGTCCGCCTGTTCGGGGCCCTGGTCGTGCACCTCGAGGTAGTTGTCCGCGCTTGCGGCCAAAGAGCCCGCCGGCCCATTCCTCGCGTCAGGGTTCCGGCGCAAACTCGTCCGCGTGCGCTCGCATCCAGTGCTCGAACCGGCGAGGGTCACGCGCCGGTTATTCGACGGACGGAGTCGACAACACTCGAGTCGTCGAACTCCCCGTCACTGAAGAACCGGAAGAACGCGTCGATGAACTCAGGCGGTGTGTCCGCGTACATCGCAGCACGGGCCCTCTCGTCGGACAGCGGCTCGTAGCGAATTGGCCGTCGGAGAATCCGGGCGACGGTCGCCACCTGTTCACCCGGCGTGAGCGGCTGGGGACCGCTCAGTGCCGGCGCCGTCAGCTCGTGACCGGGCTCGATGAGCACCGTTGCCGCGACGGCGGCGATGTCGGCCGGATCGATCGCGGCGATCGGGACGTCCGGCCAAGGCGCGCGACCACGTCACCGTCGCGTAGCTGCGGGACCCACCGAAGAACGTTCGACTTGAAGCCGCTCGGTCGCAGGATCGTCCACGCGATGGTGGAGTCCTTCACCGCAGCCTCGGCGTCCAGCCACATCCTCGTGATGGCGTTGTCAGGGCGTCCACCGATCACACACCGCGACGTGAGCAGCACGACATGCTCCACACCGGCGGCGCGGACGGGCGCAGGAGCTCGGGCGAAGCGAATCCGCCGAGCAGGAACACCTTGTCGACGTCGGTGAGCGCCGGCGCCAGCGCCTGCGGGTCGGTGAGATCGACGGGCCGAAGTTCGACGCCCGCAAGGTGCAGGGCGGCTCGAGCCGTCGGGCCACCGCCCGCACGGCGACGCCGCGACCGACGAGATCGTGGACGAGTGCCGCCGATGTTGCCGGTCGCTCCGGTCACAAGGATCACGGGGCCACCTCGAGAGTGTCGACGAGGGTCTCGCCGCCGGTGACCTCGAGGACGGCCCCGGTGACCTGCTGGTTGGTCATCAGGAACAGCGCGGCGTGGGCGATGTCGGCGGGTGTGCCCATCCGCTTGACGGGCATCGCGTCGGCGACTCGGCGTCGAAGCCCTCGCGCTCCCCGGGGCGAGGAACGACCACATCTCCGAGTCGGTGTACCCGGGCCGGACCGTGTTCACGCGCAACGGACCAAGCTCGATCGCGAGCGCCCGGGTCAGGGCTTCAATGGCGGCGAATGCGGCGGTGATCATCGAACCGTGAACGGGCGGGCGGACCGCCGCGCCACCGGTGACGAAGGTGATAGATCCTCCGCTCCGCATCCGCGGGACGGCGTACCGGGCAGTGAGCCAGCTCCCGAAGAACTTGCCGTCCATGAATCGGCGCGCCGTCGCCAGGTCCTGCTCGAGAAAGGGGCCGGCGGATCCAGGTGACGCCGTGACGAGGAGGTGGTCGAGCTCATCGACGGCTTCGAAGAGCGCATCCACCGACGCCTCATCGGTGACGTCGACTTCGAGTTGACGCGCCCCGTCGACCGGGGCCCGCTCGGCGACCGGGCGCCGACCGGCGCTGACGACGTCGGCGCCCTGGGCGGCTGCCAACCGAACGGTGGCGAGGCCCATGCCACTTGTCCCGCCGACGACCACGACTCTTCTCCCGTCCACCGTTACCACGGCGACACCTCCAGCACCGCCTTGCCGTTCACCTGCCGGCTCAGCAGTGCTGCCGCGGCGTCGGCAACCTTCTCCCACGGCCCCCGCCAGCCGATCTGGGGATCGAGCTCGCCCGCCGCGACGAGCCCGATGAGGAACGCCAGATCGAGAGCGAACCCGGGCCCGACCGCGAAGGCCTCGACGCGAGTGTCACCGCCACGGAGCCGGGCCTGCTCGAAGTCGATCATTGTCGGCTCCATCGAGGCCATCCCGACGCTCTGCACGCAGCCGCCGGGTGCGAGTAGCGCGTACACGTCGGCCAGCAGGCCACCTCCGACGTTGTCGAGCGCTCCATCCACCGGCGCGGAGATGCCTTCGAGACCGACGACGACCTCGGATGCTCCGAGCGCCGCCAGGCCCTCGCCGCGCTCGGGGCTGCCAACTGATGCGACCACGTGGGCGCCAGCCCTGGCCGCCAGTTGGACGGCGAACCGCCCTACGCCGCCGGACGCGCCGGTGATCAGCACCCGTCGTCCGATCAGCGAGCCGAGCCGCCGCAGCGCTCGCAACGCCGTCACGCCCGCCACCGGGACGGCGGCTGCCACCGCGAGATCGAGACCGTCGGGTACGACGGCGAGCTCGGCTACGTCCACCGCTCTCTGCTGGGCCCACGCTCCGGACCACCCGAAGGTCACCACCCGGCTGCCAACTGGTGGGCCGCGACCGTCGCTCGCTGGTGAGACAACGACCCCGGACGCGTCGAATCCCGGCACGGGGATCTGGCGCTGGCGTAGGAAGGCAACATCGGCGAAGTTGATCGATGTAGCCGCCACGTCGATCATGACCTGTGACGGGGCCGGCTCTGGTTCAGGCACGACGCCATGGCTCAGACCGAGCGGCTCCTCGGGGTCGTACACGACCGCCCTCATCGGCGACCTCGACCAAAGTACCGCGAAGATGTCAATGACATTCGAGTCCTCCAAGGGATAAGGGACTGATCAGTCCGGGACCGATCAGTCCCTTATACGCCTCGCCGACGTCGTTGTCAACGTGAGGGACCGATCGGTCCGCTAAGCTCAACGGCTGAGGAGGTACGGATGGCACGACCGCCTGCCCCGGGCGCCCGGGACCGAATCCTGGACAGTGCAGGACGCTTGTTCCGTCAGCATGGCGCGCCTGCGGTCGGCACGCAGCAGATCATCGACGAGTGTGGGTGCGGCAAGAACCTGCTGTACCGGGAGTTCACGAGCAAAGACGACCTCGTCGCCGCCTACCTGGAACGGTGCCAGGCGGAGTGGGCGGCCCTGATGAACGACGCGACATCTTCCTGTGCCGCCGATCCCGCCACACAGCTCGTCGCCTTAGTTCGCGCGGCGGTCGGGCAGGTGGCGGATCCGGACTTCCAAGGCTGCCCGTTCCGCACCGCCCACGCCCAGTTCCCCGACCTGGAGCACCCAGCGAACCGGGTTGCGACCCGCCACCTCCAAGGGCTCAGGTCGCAGCTGCGGACCCTCGCTCGGCGGGCCGGGGCGCCCGATCCGAATGCTCTGGCCGACCGCCTCATGCTGATCATCGACGGTGTTTATACGAACGGCTGGATCCTCGGCCGCCGCGGCGCCGCGCCAGCCGCAGTGGCGTTCGCCGAGTCCGTGGTCAACCAGGCGACCGGATCGACAACGGGCTGACACGACACCCGCTGTCGCGGTATCGCGGAGCGGACGCTCG
Source organism: uncultured Acidimicrobiia bacterium (assembly GCA_963830025.1). GTDB lineage: Bacteria > Actinomycetota > Acidimicrobiia > Acidimicrobiales > Ilumatobacteraceae > CAWHLC01. The sequence continues at coordinate 36,869 of CAWHLC010000008.1, read as the reverse complement.
TCGGGTGGCCGCGGGGTCGGGTTGACGATTGGTCGAGCGCCCCGACTTGGCCCTCGAATGGCGCTCGTCCCGCAGGCTTCCGATCGGCTCGCACCCGCCTCGCCGAAGATTAGGAGCCGCTCTCCACCTCGAGGGCCATCAACCGAGTTGCTGGTCCAGTGGTGACTGGGCGCGCAGGCGTTCGTCGGCGGAGTGCTCGACGAGCAGCGGCACGTAGAGCTGGATCCTGGCGGCCTCGGCCAGCTTTCGCACTCGTCGGTCACGACGTCACGGATCTCGTCCGGGGAGACCTCCGCGTCGTCGCCCAACACGGCGCGCAGTGACTGCGTCAGCGAGAACGCGGCCGCCTTTGAGATCGAGTACGCCGGGATTATCGGCAACGCTGCCACAGCCGCCAGAGACAGGACGTTGACGATGGCTCCCCGAGAACGGGTCAGCAACGGCAGGAAGGCCTGGGTCACGCCGTGCGTGCCGAAAAGGTTGACGGCGAGGTGCCGTTCCAGCGCGGCCCGGTCGCTCACACCCTAGCCAGAAGATCTGACGTTCGGGAACGAGTGATCGACTACCGGGGCGATCTATTCGATACGCAGGCCTGATATGGCCCGACTGATCACCAGCTGCTGAATCTCGCTGGTGCCCTCGAAGATGGTGTGGATCTTGGCGTCGCGGTGCCAGCGCTCGACCGGGTACTCGCGGGTGTAGCCGTAGCCGCCGAGGATCTGGATCGCTTCCTCGGTCACCCAGACGGCGACCTCACTCGCCTTGTACTTGCTCATCGAGCCCTCAGCGTTGGTGTAGCCGCCGTTGTTGGCGAGCCACGCGGCGCGCCAGATGAGCAGGCGAGCGGCATCGATCTCGGTGATCATGTTGGCGAGCTTGAAGGCAATCGCCTGGTTCATGATGATCGGCTTGCCGAATGCGATCCGCTCCTTGGCGTAGTCGAGAGCGAACTCGTACGCGGCCCGGGCGACGCCGAGCGCCTGGGCGCCGACGGCCGGTCGAGTGGCCTCGAACGTCTTCATCGCCGGCTGAACACCGCTCTTGCCGCCCTCCCGCGCCCGGGCCAGCTTGGCATCGAGCTTCTCCTTGCCGCCGAGCAGGTGGGAGCCGGGCACGCGCACGTCGTCGAGCACGACCTCGGCCGTGTGCGAGGCACGGATGCCGTGCTTGAGATACTTCTGACCCTGGCTGAGGCCCTTCGTGCCGGGACCGACGACGAAGCTCGCCTGACCCTTCGCCCCGAGCGCAGGATCGACGGTGGCGACGACCACGTGCACATCGGCGATACCGCCGTTGGTGATCCACGCCTTAGTGCCGTTGATCACCCATTCGTCCTTGGCCTCGTCGTACACGGCCCGGGTGCGCAGGCTCGAGACGTCGGACCCGGCGTCGGGCTCACTGACGCAGAAGGCTCCGAGGGCGATCTTGTCGGCCGTGCCATAACACTGCGGGACCCACTCCATCACTTGCTCTGGAGTGCCGTTACCGCTGAGACCAGCAGCAGCGAGACCGGAGCCCATGATGGCCATGCCGATGCCGGCGTCGCCCCAGAACAGTTCCTCGATGGCAACCGGCAACGTCAAGCCGGTGGGATCGGCGATGGCGTTGACCAGGAAGTCGACGCCGTACAGACCGATCTGAGCGGCCTCCTCGACGATCGGCCACGGGAACTCCTCACGCTCGTCCCACTCGTGGGCGGCGGGACGAACGACCGATTCGGCAAAGTCGTGCACCCATTTCTGGATCTGCAACTGATCCTCGTTCAGGGTCAGGGAAAATTCCGTCATGCGACCAAGTTACCAGCCGGTAACCGTGGATGTCTACCCACCGGTAACAACCCGTTCCATCTCAAATCTGACGACCCGTCAAACTAACGTCTGTCAGCGGAGACGTCTGCGCCAAACGGAGGAGCGAACCGCATGGAATTCGGGATCTTCATCCAGAACTTCGTCCCCGCGTCCAAGCGGGAGCACGATCCGGACGCCGAGCACACGGTGATCATGGATGATCTGGCACTCGTGCAAGCGGCCGACCAAGCCGGGTTCAAGTACGTCTGGATCACCGAGCACCACTTCCTCGACGAGTACTCCCACCTGTCGGCCAACGACGTCGTTGCCGGGTACCTCGCCCACGCCACCGAGCGGATCCACATCGGCTCGGGCATCTTCAACCCGCTTCCCCAGGTCAACCACCCGGTGAAGGTCGCCGAGCGGGTGGCGATGCTCGATCACCTCAGCGGCGGGCGCTTCGAGTTCGGCACTGGGCGCGGCGCCGGGTCCCACGAGATCCTCGGCTTCCTCCCCGACATGAAGGATCTGTCCGGCACGCGGGAGATCTGGGAGGACGTCATCGGCGAGTTCGCCAAGATGTGGCTCAACGAGGAATATCCCGGCTACGAGGGCAAGTTCTGGTCGCTCCCACCGCGCAAGATCCTGCCCAAGCCGTGGGGCGGCATGCATCCGGCGATGTGGTACGCGGCGGGAAACACCACGAGCTACGAGATGGCCGCACGCAAGGGCCTCGGCGTGCTCGGCTTCTCGATCGGCGACATCGGCGCCCTCGAGCCGGTCCTGCAGGCGTACAAGGCGGCGATCGCCGACGCCGAGCCGGTTGGCGGGTTCGTCAACGACAACATCATGGTGACGACGACCGCGTTCGTCACCGACGACACCGACACGGCGCGCCAGTCGGCGCTCGACTCGTCGATGACGTACCTGCAGAGCAACGTGTTCCGCTACCACGACACGTTCCCCCACCCGCCCGAGGTGCCGTCGTGGCCGGAGCTGCTCCCCGAGCTCACGCCGGAGGCGCTCGACTACCACATCAACGGCGGTTTGATCTGCGGCACCCCGGACGAAGCGCTCGCCCAGTGCCAGCGATGGGAGTCAGCGGGCGCCGACCAGCTCGTGTTCGGCGTCGGCATGGCCACTCAGGAGCAGCAGCTCGAGACGATCCGCCTGATCGGTGAACACGTGATCCCCAAGATCGACACCGATCCCCAACACAGCACGACGCGGTACCGGCAGGCGGCGACTGGCTGAACCGCTGCGGTCAGCCAGTGCGACCGGGGAGGGCGACGAGCGCCGGCGCGATCGTCTCGTAGATCAGCTCCGCCCCCGGCTTGTAGACGTGGACGCCGTCCCAGCGCATGGCGAGGTCGGTCGACAGTGCTTCGTCGTTGCACCATGCGTCCGGGCCCTCGATGAACGTCACTCCGTCGGACACGGTGGAGCGAAGGAGGTCGTTGAGATGGGCGACACGGGCGTCGTCGCCGCGCTCGGGGAGCGCCGGCACGCCCGCGCCCTCGACGTCCTGGGGCCGCATGCAGGCGACCTCGAGCAGGGCGACCTGTGCCCCGGACGAACGCATCGCCTCGATTCCCGAACGCAGGTGGGCGAGGAAGTACGCGTCCCAGGCGGATGTGCCGAACGTGAGGTCGCCGGCGTCGGATGTCTCCAGGTCGAACACGTCCCACGCGCCGAGCACGACGAGCGCGATCTCGGCCTGCGCGGCGGCGGCCGCCCACTTGCTCTGCCAGTCGGTGCAAATGGTGAACGTGTTGCGGAACCCGTCGCGGGACGAATGCACCGAGCCCTCGTCGTACACGCTGCACCCGTCGATCGAGCCGTCGACGACGTTCAGTGTCGATCCGAGTCCGTCGGGCGTGTTGACGAACAGTGAGTGGGCCTGGGAGTCCCCGACGATCGCCACGGAGCGCGGGAGTGGCGAAGGCGGGGCGGGCGTCGTCGTGGCCGGCGCCGTTTGCGCCGGCTCGGGAGCGGTCGCCGCGGCGGGCTCACCGATCGTGTCGAGCGCCGGGTCCTCGTCGTCGGCGGCGACGGTCGGCGACGGAGCCTGGCCGTCGGCCCGGGGCGCCGTCGGTGTGGTCGTGAGCTCGAACGTCGCCTCGTCCCCACCCGCCGCCCGGTCGAACTGGTCGACCGAGGCATAGAAGAGGGCGAGCACCGCGACACCGGCGAGTACCCCCGCCAACGGCGTCGTGCGGTGACCGGCGTGGTCGGTCCACCACCGCCCGAGGGCGCCGCGGCGCACAGGCGTCTCGACGAACCGGTAGCAGAGCTCCGACGTCACGATGGTGACGAGCAAGGCGACGACCACGCGGGGACGTCTCCGTGTGTGGCCCCAGCGATCACGAAGATCGGCCAGTGCCAGAGATACAGCCCGTAGCTGCGCTTGCCGATCGCGACGAGAGGACGCCAGCCGAAGACGCGGCGCGTTCCTGCCGCCCACGGATGGACGACGACCATGACGGCAATCAGCGACAGCAGCGACACGACGGGCAACAGCCACTGATAGATGTAACCGTCGGTGAGGCTGGCGACGGCGAAGATGCACAGCAAGCCGCCGATCGCCACCCCACCGATTCCGTCGAGGCCGGGACGCGCACGTGCCGCGTCGGTTGGGCTGGTGGCGACTCGCCACGGACGCCACACGAAGGCGGCCGCCGCGCCGAGCAGCAAGCCGCTCGCACGTGTCGGCGTCGACAGGTACATGAAGTTGACCCTGTCGGCGTCGTCGAAGAGGCCGACCGGCGAACCGACCGACCGCGGACCGCCGGCGTGGAGCCAGAACGTGAAGGTCATCGAGGCGAGGGCGACGAGACCGACCGTGGCGGCCTTCACCGACGGGCTGGTACGCCAGGCGGCGAGGACGACGAAGGCGAGTGGCCACAGCAGGTACCACTGCTCCTCCACGCCGAGGCTCCACAAGTGTCGCAAGAGCGGCGGATCGCCGCTGTAGTAGGGGACGTCGCCGAGGATCTGTCCCCAGTTGGACACGTAGAAGATGGACCACGGGAAGTCACGCCGGAGCTGCGACTGCTGCTCCGCTGATCCGAAGAACGGCCGCCCACGCGGCAACCGCCAGGAGCATTGCGCCGAGCGCCGGGAGGAGGCGGCGGGCGCGGCGCTTCCAGAACTGGGGCAGCGACACGCGGCCCGTTTGGCGACGCTCCTCGAGAAGCAGCGACGTGATGAGGAATCCGGAGACGACGAAGAACACCTCGACGCCGAAGAACCCGCCGTGCATCCACGTGAACCCGGCGTGGTAGAGCATCACGGCGATCACCGAGACGGCGCGGAGGCCGTCGAGTCCAGGCTGGTACCCCATCGCCGGTCGGCCCGGTCGGGTCGATGCGGCGGGCCGGGCAGCCGTGGTGGGTGTCGCCGCACCGTCGTCGCCGTTGCCGTCGCCGTTGCCGAACCACTCCACATCGAGCCGGGCGAGGCGCGCAAGAGCCGGATGGTCGGAGGCCGGCGCCGCAACGGACGACGGAGAGGTCTCGGTGATCATCGGCGCAGTGGTTCTCGGTGACCGGCGGGACGTGGAGACCCGCCTAACGGCGCGCGTTCACGTCGCGCAGCACACGGAACGCTACAGAGAGATGGCGTCCAACCGCTGGACCGGCGCACTCAACGCCCGTCATGCCGATGCGGGCATCGGTGGCGGAAGAGGAACCACCGTGGGGTCCGACGACCCGCCCTCGGCAGCGCGGACCACCTCGCCAACGGCCGAGACAAGGAGCTCGGCGAGCTCGCTGGCATCCGTGATCTTGACCGGGATGGCGGACACGCATGTGTCGCCGACCCACTGCGAGAAGACCACGATGCGGTCCTCGTCGTGCCACGTGACCCGCAGGAACTCGTCGGCGCCGAGCGCCTGCGGAATGAAGACCCGGTGACGTCCAGACCCCCAAGGCTGCACCATGTCCCACAGCCTTCGCTGCATGCCCGCGCCTGTCAACCCGTCACCCGTGCCCGATCGCGCTCGCCTCTCGACGGCCGACCAGTGAGCGGTACCGTCCGGGCATGGGCAGTGAACGAAACGTTCTCGACGATGTCGTCCAGCTGGCGCCCGATGCGTTCGCCGCGTTCGACGCCGTGATCGCCACGGCTGCAGGAACGATCGAACCACGGTTGTACCGCCGTACGAGACAGCAGATCGTGGCGCTGCTCGGCGTCGACGATCCGACCGACGAGAACGGCGCGCACGCCGCTGCCGAGCAGGCTGACGATGCGTGCGCCTCACTCGTCGAGCAGTTCGTGCTCGATGTCGCAGCGGTCACCGATGAGCAACGAGCGAACGTCACCGCCGCGCTCGGCGACGCCGCGGCGCCGTTCGTGCAGTGCGTCTACGCGATCGACTTCGAGCTCCGCATGCGGGCGGTGTTCCGCCAGCTCTTCGCAACGGATCCGCTCGGTGTCGGATTGGCATCCTCCGACTCCGAGCTGTGGCCGGTGCTGGAACAGATGCTGGCCGCGATCGCCAGGCTCACGGCGCTCGATCCGATGACCACGGAGCTCGTCCGGTTGCGCGGCGCGCGCAGCCACAACTGCCGGTTCTGCCAGTCGCTCCGCAACGTGCGGGCGGTCGACGATGGAGGCGACGAGCAACACTTCGACAAGGTCGATCGCTACGAGCAGAGCGATCTTCCCGAGCCGCACAAGGTCGCCCTGCAGGCTGACGGACGCTCTGTTGTGGCGGCCGGCACGGCTGCCCGACGGTCTCGTCGACCAAGTCCACGAATACTTCTCACCGCCTCAGGTCGTCGAGCTCGTGCTCGACGTCGCCCGCAACGCGCTGAACAAGTTCGCAGTGGCGATGGGCGTCGACGGCGACGGTGTCGGTCCCGAAATCGGCTACTACGACACCGACGAGCAGGGCGAGCTCGTGTACGGCCTGACGCCACAACGAGCCGGTACTTGACAAATTAAGGAGATATCCTTAAATTCCGTTGCTGTGAGCCGGACCGACGCCAGACAGGCGATGATCGATGCTGCCGAGCGCATCGTCGCCGAGCGGGGGCTGGCATCGATGACCCTCAGCGAGGTGCAGGCGGCCGCGGGTCAGCGCAACAAGTCGGCGGCGACCTATCACTTCGGTTCTCGCGACGGCTTGATCGCAGCGATCATCGAAGCGCGGATGGGGCCCGTGAACCGCAGGCGCACGGAGATGCTCGAGGCGCTCGACTCCCGCACGGGGGTACCGAGCTCCCGCGATCTCGTCGAAGCGCTGGTGCTACCCCTCGCTGCCGAGACGCTCGGCCGGCCGGGAAGCCGCTACGCGAGATTCCTCACGCAAGCGATGTTCGCCCCCGAGCTGGCGGAGAGCATCGAACGCCACCTGCGTGCGGACAGCTTCCGCGCCGTTCGTCGCCGCCTCGGTGAGCGTGATCGTCTGCCTGCGCCGATCGCCGAGTTGCGCACGGCACGGATCGTGACGCTGATGATCGTGACGCTGGCGATGTCGGAGGGTGACGACCTCGGCCTCACCAAGGCAGGGGCGCTGGTGTCCGACCTCATCGACACATGCGTGGCCGTACTCGACGCACCGGTGTCCGATAAACAGACTGCCGACCGCCTCCAAGGAGATTGACGTGGCCCATCTTCTCGTCACCGACACCGATCCGCTCGCCGCGTTCGGTCCGCTCGTCGCCGATCGCGTCGACGCGAAGTTCGACACCCGACCCTACGAGCGGTTCACCGTCGAGCCGATGACACCGACGATCGGCGCCGAGATCGGCGGCATCCGGCTGGGCGGTGATCTCGACGAGACGACGCTCTCCGAACTCAGGCGCGCGCTTCTCGAGTGGAAGGTGCTCGTGTTCCGCGACCAGCAAATCGATCGTCACGATCAGCGGGCATTCGGCCTGCTGTGGGGCGAGCTCGAGGAGCACCCGTTCTTCAAATACACACAACCGGGTCAGACCGCGGCGGACGTCGTCACCCTGGCGAAGGACACGAAGTCGGCCGGCGTCGAGAACAACTGGCACCACGACGTGACCTGGCGTGACACGCCGGCATTCGCCGCCGTGCTACGGGCCGTCGACGTCCCCGACGTCGGAGGGGACACGCTGTGGGCAGACATGGCGGCCGCCTACGACGTGCTTCCGGCCGAGATCAAGGAGCGCATCGACCCGCTCGTCGCCGAGCACGACTGGACCTCCTCGTTCGGCCTTTCGATGCCACCGGAGGTGGTCGCCGCGCTGCGCGATGACTATCCGCCCGTTCATCATCCGGTCGTCCGGGTGCACCCTGAGACCGGTCGCCGCTCGCTGTTCGTCAACATGATCTTCACGCAGCGCATCGTCGACCTGCCGGCGGACGAATCCGCTGACCTGTTGCGCATGCTCTATCGCCACGTCCAACGTCCTGAGTTCCAGTGCCGCCTGCGGTGGAGGCGGGACACAGTGGCGATGTGGGACAACCGCGCCGTGCAGCACTACGCCGTGAGCGACTACCACCCCGCCCGCCGGGTGATGGACCGCATCTCGATCGTCGGCGATCGGCCTTTCGGGATTCAGTCAGCTGCGGCCGAGGCAGTGCGTTTCGCCCACCGGTAGTCGGTCTTGCCGGCGGGCGAGCGCACCACCTCGTCCACGAGCGTCAGTTGGCGAGGGACCTTGTACCCGGCGACGTGGAGCCGGCAGTGGTCCTGCACACTCTCCAGGCTGGGAGTGCGCCCCTGGCGCGGCTGCACCACCGCCGCGACACGCTCGCCCCACCGCTCATCCGGTACCCCGACGACGACCGCGTCGTAACACATCAGGGTGGGACTTGAGGGCGTTCTCCACCTCTTCGGGAAAGACCTTCTCCCCGCCGGTGTTGATGCTCACCGAGCCGCGGCCGATGAGGGTGATCGTGCCATCGGCATCGAGCGTGGCGCGATCGCCGGGAATCACATACCGGGTCCCGTCGGGAGCGGTGACGAACGTCTTCGCCGTCGCGTCGGGATCGTTGAGGTAGCCGACGGGGATGTTGCCGCACCGCGCCAGCCAACCGATCTGGTCCGTACCCGCAGCCAACGGTCGGTGGTCGTCGTCCAGCACCGCCGCGTCGCGTGCCGCCGACACGGTCGGGCCGCCCCGCATCGGCGCTCCCTTCGACACCATCGTGATGCCGTTGGCGCCGCTCTCACTCGAACCGATGGCGTCGGTGATCACGAGGTTCGGCAACCGGTCGAGCAACGCGTCCTTGCACGTCTGCGAGAAGAGGACCGCGCTGGAGCTCACGGCGAACAGCGACGACAGGTCGGGCGTCGTGCCCGCCGCGTCGCGAGCTGCGAGGGATTCGAGGAGCGGCCTCGCCATTGCGTCGCCGGTGATCATCAGCAAGTTGACGCCCTTCGCCGGCGATCGTGTCGAGCACCGAGTCTGCATCGAACGACGGTCGCAGAACGGTGGTGTTGCCGGTGAAGCTCTGCCCCATCACCGACCACTGACTGGCGCCGTGCATCAGCGGCGGGATCGGGTAGCTCACCATCTGGAACCCGGCGCGGGCGCTGCTCGAGGAAGTCGGCCGGCGACGTGACGACCTGACCGGTTCGCAGATCGATCCCTCCGCCGAGTGCCATCAGCACGTCCTCGTGGCGCCACACCACTCCCTTCGGCATCCCGGTCGTCCCGCCGGTGAAGAGCACGTACAGGTCGTCGCCCGACCGCTCGGCGAAATCCCGATCCGGGGAGGCCGCACCGAGCGCCATTTCGTACTCCGAACCGACGACCAGGTGGGGCAGATCGGGCGCCACACGCGCAGCACGCTCCGCATATTGGTCCTCGACGACGAGGTATCGAAGCTGGGCACGGTCGAACAGGTACGCCAATTCGTCGTCGACGTAGCGGTAGTTGATGTTGATCCAGACGGCGCGGATCTTGAAGACCGCCCACAGCACCTCCACCCACTCGACCCGGTTCATGGCATAGATCCCGACGTGGTCGCCAGGACGAACGCCTTCAGCGAGAAGATGGTGGGCGAGCCGATTCGCCCGAGCATCGAGCTCGGCGAACGTGCGTCGCTGATGGTCGTCGACCACGTACTCACGGTCGGGCCACTCGTCGACTGCCTGCTCGAAGAGATCAGCGAGGTTGTACGTCGTCGCACCCATCCGGGCAATTAGAGCAGAGGTGATTCGGCGATCCCCGACCCACCGACATCACGATCCGCCGCGTCTACCGGTGCGCTCGAACGGGTACGTATGGCACTGAGATGACCCGCCGCAACGATGCGGCCCGGACCCAGAGGAAATGACCACCATGACGAGCATTTGGACGTATCGCGACACCACATGGATCGAGGACGCCGACCTCATCGGCTACGACGTCGAGGCGTCGGACGGCACGATCGGCAAGGTCGATGCGAGCACGACCGACGCGGACAGCGCCCACGTCGTCGTCGACACCGGCTGGTGGATCTTCGGCAAGAAGCGGCTGATCCCCGCTGGCGCCGTCACGGCAATCGATCACGACCAGAAGCGCATCGCTGTGCAGCTGACGAAGGACCAGATCAAGTCCGCGCCGGACTTCGAGGAGACGTGGGACGAGCCCGACGATCGCGCCGCGTACGAGCAGTACTACGGGCCCTACGGATGGTGATCGGATGAACCCTGAAGTTCTCGATCAGTTGGAGCAGGAACACCGCGAGGTGGAAGACCTGTTCGCCCAGTTGGAGGAGGCCTCCGACGAGGAGACCAAGCGGGAGCTCGTCTCTCAGCTCTCCGCGGCTCTGACGAAGCACATGGACGTCGAGGAAGCCCAGGTCTACCCAGAGGTCGCCAAGATCGAAGGGGAGATGGCTCAGGAGGCGGAGACCGAGCACAACCTCGCACGGGAGGGGCTCAGCAAGCTGCAGTCCCTGATCGGACAGCCTGGTTTCGGCGCTGCGGTGGCGATGGTGCAGGCGGGCATCGATCACCACGTCGAGGAAGAGGAGAACGAGGTCTTTCCCAAGCTTCGGGAAGAGATGGGACTGCCCGGACGCAAGCCGAGCGACAACTCGGACGACATGACGAAGGATGAGCTCTACGAGAAGGCAAAGGAAGCCGGCGTCGAGGGAAGGTCATCGATGACGAAGGACGAGCTCAAGGACGCTGTGCGGTAGCCGGTATCCGACCAATCGAGGCGGGGCCGCCGGCGACCGAAAGCCGCCGGCGGCCCCGTTCGCGAAAGGGAATGATGCGGAGTTCGGCGAGTCAGATCTCGCCGAACTCCGCCCGGATCTGGCCGAGGGCGGCGCGGAGCAGACGGGAGACCTGGACCTGACCGATCCCGAGCCGCTCTCCGATCTCCCGCTGCGTGCACCCTTCGTAGAAACGCCACAGCACGATGCGGCGGCTGCGGGCGTCGAGCCGTCGGGTTGCCGAGAGCACAGAGACGCGGGCCGGCGTGTCAACAAGGGCGTCATCCTCTTCACCAAGCGTTCGGTCCGCATCGTGCGCGTGCTCGGAGTGGGGATCAGGCTGGTGGAGAGAACGGGGATGGTATGCAGCCCGCGCCTCCAGCGTCTCCAGGACGGCTTCGGTGTCGACGTTCAACTCCTGCGCCACCTCGGCGACGGTCGGCGCCCGACCATTGCGTTGGTTGAGAACCTCGATCGCTGCGTTCATCGGCGTGAGGAGATCCTTCGAGCGACGCGGCACCGACATCGACCAGGTGTGATCGCGAAAGTGGCGTCGCAGCTCGCCCATGACGGTTGGCATCGCGTAGCTCGGAAACGTGAAGCCACGACCCGGATCGAAGCGGTCGACAGCCTTGACGAGGGCGAGCAGCGCGACCTGCAGCAGGTCGTCGAACGGCTCACCTCTCCGGGCGAAGCGAGCGGCACACCGTTCGGCGATCCACTGGTGGTCGAGGATCAGTTCGTCGCGGATGCGTTTGTCATCCGAAGCGCGGCACCGCTCGAACTTCTCGATCACGGCGGCGCTTTCGGGGTTCGGCATCTCTCACCACTTTCTGTGCCTGAGCCCCGAGTTCTCCGTGCACAATGCCCGCACCTACGGCGCGGCGAAACCAGGAATCGAGTCGTTGGTGCCGTAACGTCGAATCACTGGCATCAGCTCAGCTCGCGGATCGCGACCCGCGGCTCCGAAGCGGCGATCAGCTCCCGGCGGCCGGTGCCAAGACCGTGGCGCGACATCGTCGCCACCGCCGCCGCGGCGGCGAGTCGCAACGCGTTCTCGCCGGACATCTGCCGCGCCGCCGCCACGGCGAGGGCTGCGGTCATCGCGTCACCTCCGCCGCTCGGGTCGACGATCTCGACCGGAGGCGCCTTCACCTCATAGAGCACGCCGTCCATCGACGCGATTGTCGGCTCGGAACCTCGCGAGACGACGACGTCGACGGCTCCCTCTTTCTGCAGCCGCTCGATCGCCTTGACGACGCCGTCCACGGATCGCTTCTTCAGCCATCCGCCGGCGGCGAGCTCTTCGTCGCTCACCTTGATCGTCGTTGGCCCCGCGTCCAGCACGGCAGCGAGCGGTTCTTCGGACAGGTCGACGATCACCGGGACCTCGGCGTTGCCGACATCGGCGGCCAGGCGGTGAAAGGTGTCGTGGCCGACGACACCTTCGTCGTGGGCGCCGGCGATGATGCATGCTCCGCTGTCGAGCGCCGCCCCGAGTGTCGTCGAGTAGAGATCGTCGAGCTCGTGCCTCGTCAGCGCCGCCGACGGCGCCGACGCCAGCTCGACGCGTTCGCCACTTCGCCGGTCGTGCACGTAAGCGCCGTTCCAGCCGGCGATGTCGACGCCACGCACGTCGAAGCCCTCCAGCTCGCCGAGGAAGCGCGCAACTATCCCTGTCTCGCCGCCGAACGCACCGCAGACATGAGGAGTCGCCCCCAGCGTGCGCACCATGCGGGCGATCCACGCACCCTGCCCGCCGACATGAAGGTGCATTCGTGGCTCGTTGTTCGCCTCCTTCTCGACGGTGACAGTGAGCAACGGCGTGGGGGCGAACACGCAGACGTCGACATCGGCCGTGGACTCTGCGGAAGCTTCGCTCTCTTTCGCCACGTCCCAGGGCGTAGCACATCCCGCCACTCGTGGTGGCATGCACACGGAACACGTTGGGCGTGTGGCTGGCGGGGGCGTGGGGTACGAAGAGTGCATGCGAGTTGCAGTGACCGGAGCTACAGGGAACGTCGGCTACGCGGTGGTGAGCGCGCTGGTCAACGATTCGCGGATCGAGCGGGTCGCCGGGATCGCCCGGCGTCCGCCACAACTCGGCAGCAGCCCCTACAACAACCCCAAGTTCCAGTGGCAATCTGCCGACGTCGGTGTCGACGACCTGACGGACGTCTTCGCCGAGAGCGACGCCATTGTGCACCTCGCCTGGCGGTTCCAGCCGACCCGAGATGCGAAGGTCACGTGGCAAGCAAACGTCACTGGGACCAGCCGGGTGATAAAGGCAGCGGTAGACGCCGGGGTACGCAACATCGTCTACGCCTCTTCGGTCGGCGCATACTCGCCGGCTCCAGGCTTTGACGCGCAAGACGTATCGACCGGCAGCGACGAGCCGGTGTCCGAGGACTACCCGACCATCGCGCTCCCGACGGCCGCCTACGGCGTGCAGAAATCGTACCTCGAGCGTGCCCTCGATTCCTTCGAGGCCGAGCACCCTGCGGTGAGAGTCATCCGCATTCGTAGCGCCTTCGTGTTCCAGCGCCTCGCTGCGCTGGAACAGCGGCGGATCTTCGCCGGGCGGCTGATGCCGCGCCGCTTGATCGGTCGCCGGCTCTTGCCGTTCATTCCTGTTCCTCGCGGCATCCGTTTCCAGACGGTCCACGCGGACGACCTCGCCAACGCCTACGTGCGGGCGCTGCTGTCACCTGCGAGCGGAGCGTTCAACATCGCCGCCGATCCGGTGATCGACGGGTCACTGTTGGCCGACATCTTTGCTGCTCGCACGGTCGACACTCCGGTCAGCGTCGTCCGCCACGCGATGGCAGCGGCGTACCGCGTCCACGTCGTTCCGTCCGAACCCGGCCTGCTCGAGCTGTTCATGAGCCTTCCTGTTATGTCCACGACGCGTGCCCGGGACGTCCTCGGGTGGTCGCCACGACACGGGAGCACCGATGCGCTTGCGGAGTTCATCGATGGTCTCGCCGCCGGCGTAGGCGCACCTACGGTGCCGCTCGCCGCGCACGCCTCATGACCGTCACACGATATTGCCGCCGTTTGGACTGCTCGCCACAGTGGGTAGTCCCTGCTGATCGATACCACGAGGGAAGTCCGAGGATGAGCTGGAGCGCTTGGACCGTCGTCGACGCTCGTGAGCGGCGAGTGGCTGAGGTGAATCGGCGAGCACGACTCGCACGAGCGGTGTGACGCAGATGCTGGCCGGTCGGAGTTGACGATGCAGCATTTCGCGATGCTGCATGCCGGCGAAGCGGCGTTCGTCACCAGTGCGGCCGCGTTCGTTCGCGGCGGGCTGGCCGCGAACGAGGCGGTGATGGTTGCCCTTCCAGCGGCTGCACTGGCTGGGCTGCGGAGCGAGCTGGCGAGTGATGCCCGCGACGTCGAGTTCATGGACATGACGAGCGTCGGCCGCAACCCTGGCACCGTCATCTCCGTCTGGACGGACTTCGTGCAGGCGACCGGTGCGGCAGGGCGGGGGATGCGCGGAATCGGACAATCTGCTTGGCAGGGGAGAACCGAGGCCGAGCTGGACGAGTGCCATCGGCACGAGGCGTTGCTCAACTCGGCGTTCGAGACCGGTCCCGAATGGTCGTTGATGTGCCCCTACGACACTGATGCGCTCTCCCCGGCCACCATTACGGCGGCGATGGCGACGCATCCCTTCGTGGCAGCGGACGGCGAAATGTGGCAGCCGAACGGCCGATACCAGCTGAACTGGCACGGTCCACTGGAAGGGCGGCTCGACGACCCTCCTGCCGATGCGATCTCCCTCGACTTCGGACTGGCAGATCTCCACGAGGCCCGTTCCGTTGCGCGAGCCCTGGCGACGGCATCGGGCCTTGCGCCCGAACGACGAGACGATCTGGCGATCGCCGTGAGCGAAGTCGGCACCAACAGCATCGTCCACGGTGGCGGTTTGGGGCGGCTGCGGGCGTGGTTCACCGGCGAGTCGGTGGTGTGTGAGATCCGCGACGCGGGCCACATCTCCGATCCGCTGGTGGGTAGGAGGCGGCCGTCATCGGCCGCCCTGGGCGGCCGCGGGTTATGGATCGCCCATCGTCTCTGCGATCTCGTCCAGGTGCGCTCTGGCACCGGCGGAACTGTGGTCAGGATGTCGATGTCGGTCGACTAGCTGCGGATCCGCGGCAGTCGTCCGAACAGACATGGAGCATCTCGTCGACAGTTCTGACCACCAGGCCTTGGAGCTCGATCTGGCCGGCACTACACGGATTTCGTCGAGGGGCTGATCGAGATCTCTCCGCTTGCGGCACGAACGTCCGCCCGTCCATGTGCCGTGTAGAGGCCGCACACCTCGAGGTCGGCAATCGGCGCACGACCGGGGCGAGCTGCTTCGAGGCCGGCGTGCGCGTCCGGTCGGAGTCCCAGCATCGACCTGATCGACATCAACATTGCTGCTGACGACCACGCCTGCGGCGAACACGAGGATGGATACGACACCGGAACGGGAACGTCATCGCGGTCCATGCCGGCGAACAGCTCGGGCGGACGACCGTCGAAGTGACTCACAGTGTCGAACAATCCGTCACAGAGCAGATCGACGACGTCCCAGCGTCCGTAGCGGGCAGCACCGGCAGCACAGAGGGCGGTGTCATGCGGCCACACCGAGCCGTTGTGATAGCTGAGCGGATCGAAAGCACCCATCGAACTGCTCAGGGTGCGTAGGCCCCAACCGGTCCACATCGATCGTTCCGTGAGACGGTCGAGGAAGACATCGGCGAGCGACTGATCGGCAATCCCGCACCACAGGGCGTGACCGGGGTTGGTCGTGAGAGAGTCGATCGGATCCCCCGCGCCGTCCAAGCCGAGCACGAACCAACCGCGGTGATCCCAGTACCTCTCGTTGAAGCGTTCTTTGAGCGCAGCCGCGCGTGCTCGAAGCACGGCCGCGTCGTGACGGAGTGGCATCGTTCCGGCCAGCTCGGCGGCTCCCTGGAATGCTGCGTACGCGTATCCCTGGACCTCGACGAGCGCGATCGGCGCTGCGGCGATGCGGCCGTCGGCGAAGTTGACTCCGTCCCACGAGTCCTTCCAACCCTGATTGCTCAGTCCGCTCGGATGGCGACGCTGGTACGTCACCCAGCCATCACCGTGGGTGTCGCACTGCGTCTCCAGCCAGTCGACGGCAGCATCGATCGGCCCGGCGAGCAGGTGCACATCATCTTCTCCGAGCGCCCCCCAGCGCCTGGCCTCGGCGGCCAACATCACGAACAACGCGGTGGCGTCCACCGTGCCGTAGTACCGGCCGCGCGTCTGGAAGGGACCACCGGCACGGCGTCGACGCAATTCGTGCAGGATCTTGCCCGGCTGCTCCTCCGACAGCGGATCGTCAACCACGCCCTGGAGGTCGGCGAGCGTGCGCAACACACCGCCGGCGAGATCGGGATCGAAGCCGAGCGTCATCAGTGCGGTGATCAGCGAATCGCGTCCGAACAGGGTCATGAACCACGGGGCGCCGGCCGCCGTGATCGCGCGTTCAGGATGAGCACGATCGATGATGCGGAGCGCGGCGAGATCAGCGATGGCCTGGTCAACAGCCGGAGCAATCCGCGGGTCCGTCGAAACCACCGTCGGGATCCTGGTTCGCCAGCCATCGATCCGTCGCAACGGCACCGCATGCGGCGGGGGATCGGCGAGCAACGAGAGGTCGACCGGATCATCGCCCACCACGGGCTCGACGACCCATGTGACACGTACCGTGGAATGGCCCGGCACGGAGAGGCGCCAGGCCACCTTGCCGGTCGTGACATCGACGAAGTCCGGCGGTGGTTCCCAGGAGATGAGCGTTTGGACCGAATCATCGCTGCGATCGAAGATCGCCAACCGGTCGCCGGACCACTCCATGTCGCCCGGCTCGTTCCGGCGACCTTCCTTCACGTCGAACACATGGGCAAAATCGGCACCGATTGACAATTCGAGGGTCACCTCACGACTCGCCGGACCGGACTCCCGCAGCTCGATGTCGTCACGCATCCCTCCGGCGAGCCAGCGCCTGCGTACCAGCATGCACGTGGTCGGGTGACCGTCATCCGGATCGGTGAGCCTTGATACGACGACCGCCGACAGTGGCGTCGCGCAATAGCCGGCCAGACGCTGTAACTCTCCCTCGCGAATCCTCACGGAGAGTGACGAGACATGACGGAGGTCGTCGTGAACCATGCCGTGGACCCCAGCGCGCATGTCGCCGGAGCGGTCGCTGACGGCGAACGTCCGCCCGTCTACCAGCGTCAGTTCGTCGCCGCCCCCGACCGACGGCACGGTGTCGGCACGAGCGTCGAGCGGGGCAGTCATCCCTACTTATTACCCGCGTAAACCACCCCATTCGGTGATTGGTCGCTCTGGGGCGGGGGTATAGGTCGGGCCATGTTAGGGGCCGCGTCATGACTTCGGGTCTGTTCAGTGTGCTCTGCCCGCAGTGCGGAACCGACTTGCACGTCTCCGCGGAGGCGGAGCACGCCTGTCTCGGGTGCGGGGGCAGATACGCGATCCTGTTCGGATTCCTGGTGTCGCTCGACGAGGCCTCTGGCTCCGACCTACCGCCACCGTCCCTATCGCGAGAGCCGACCGAGAGATGAAGATCGCCCAGATCGCGCCCCTGTACGAGTCCGTTCCACCCCACGCCTACGGAGGCACGGAGCGCGTCATTGCCGCTTTGTGCGATGGTCTCACTGCCCTCGGTCATCAGGTGACCCTGTTCGCCGCCGGGACATCGGAGACGGTGGCGGTGCTGCAGCCGCATGGCAAGGTTCCGTTGCGCGTGCAGATGGGCGTCGCAGAGCTGCAAGACGAGGCGCCCCACCGCCACCTTCACATGCTGAGCGACGCCTATTCGCGATCGCTGCAGTTCGATGTGATTCATGCCCACACCGACATCTGGACGCTGCCGTTCACCCGCATCACGCCGACACCGACAGTCGTCACCTTGCACGGGCGACTCGATCTCCCGGCCACGCGCAACATACTCGCCCTGTATCCGGACGTTCCGCTCGTGTCCATCAGCGACGACCAGCGCCGCGCAGTCGATGACCTTCCCCTCAACTGGGCGGCGACAGTGCCGCATGGCTTGGACCTGGGGGACTACTTCGCCGCCATTCGAACAGGCGGTGAGCACGTCATCTTCGTCGGACGGGTCTGCGAAGAGAAGGGTGTGGACCGGGCGATCGACGTGGCTCGGCGAGCCGGTCGCCGGCTGCACATCGCCGCCAAGGTCGATCCGTTCGACGTGCATTACTTCCACGAGCAGATCGAGCCACTGTTCGACGACGACGTGTCGTTCCTCGGCGAGGTGTCCGAGGCGGAGAAGCCCGCGTTGTACGCGGGTGCTACGGCGACGCTCTTCCCCGGCGATTGGCCCGAGCCATTCGGCCTCGTCATGGTGGAGTCGCTCGCCGCAGGCACCCCGGTGATCGCCCTGCGCCGCGGCTCCGTACCGGAGGTGCTCATCGACGGCGTCACCGGCTTCATCTGCGATGACGACGAGCAAATGGTCCAGGCACTGGAGTGCATCAAGGACATCGATCCGGCTGCTTGTCGTCAGCGCGCCCTCGAGTTCAGCCGCGAGACGATGTGTCGCAACTACGTCGAGGTGTACCGCTCGCTGCGACAGAGAAACCGCGAGGTGGATCGGCGTCCAGCGCTCGGTCAAACCGGTTGATGTGCGGTCTCGAGGGGTTGAGCGACCGTTGCAGCGGGTACGGCACGCTCGTTCGACAATCGACGTAGGAGACGAAGATGGACACCGAGACTGCACGTACGGACGAGTTAGCAGCCGGCGCCGGGCAAGTCCCGGAGATGACAGAAACCGCGACGACGCCCGACGGTGTGGATACGGACAGGCGCGACCAATTGGGTATCTATCTTCGCGATCACCGTGCCGGTGCTGCCGGTGGGTTGTCGCTCGCACGCCGGTTCCTCGACGAGAACCAAGGCAACTACCTGACTTCAACCCTCGAAGCGCTCACCCGCCAGATCGACGAGGATCGACGAACACTGGAGGACGTCACGTCCCGATTGGGCTTCGAACCGAGCCGCCTCAAGATGGGCCTGGCGGTCACTGGCGAATGGCTCGGCCGGTTGAAGCTCAACGGTCGCCTGCGTGGATCTGCGCCCGTCAGCCGGTTGGAGGAGTTCGAGATGCTGATGGCCGGGATCGTCACGAAGGCTTCGTTGTGGCGCACGCTCGGGCTTGCGTTGGCCGGTGACAACCGTACTTCGGAGTTCGATTTCGAGGAGCTGACGCGCCGCGCCGAGAAGCAGGTGCTGATGCTCGAGCAACACCGCACAGACATCGTGCACGACGTGTTCCCGCCGACTCACGGGAGGGCTGATGGAAGACCAGATCAACGCCGGGAACGAAGCAGACAGCTCCGAACAGGTCTGACGACAACCCACTCCTCGATGCGATGGATCGCATCGAATCCGAGCGACGGCTGGACAGCGCAATCAACGCGCTCGACCAATTCGTGCAACCACTTCGCAGCGGAGGCGCACGGGTCGCCCTCGGAGGCAAGTGGCTGGGTCACGCTCTCCATCCGCTCTTGACCGACCTGCCGATCGGGTGCTGGCTGAGCAGCGCTCTGCTCGACCTCACTCCCGGCGGTTCGACCCGCATCGCGTCGAAGCGTCTCGTCGGGGCCGGCATCGTGTTCGCCGTTCCGACGGCTCTCTCCGGCGCATCCGATTGGAGCCTCATGTCAGACCAGCGAGGACGCCGAGTCGGGGTCGTCCACGCCGGATTGAACACAATGGCCCTCGCCTTGTACGCGTGGTCGTGGAACCTCCGGCGGCGCAACCGCCACTGGCGAGGAATGCTTGCCGGGTTCGCTGGCGGTGGCACAACGATCGCCTCCGGCTATCTGGGCGGCCATCTGTCGTTCGGCCTGAACACGATGCCCGCTCCAACCGACGGCACCAGTGTGACACACGTCGCCGAGCGCGAGGTTTGCTGGTAGGCCATCGCGGGCACCAGTAGCCGGACAATCAACAGAAAGAAAGACCCCTGTGCTCAACATCCCCGAACGCCTGACGATCACACTCGATCGACTCGAGACCCAGCTTCCTCCGCCCTCCGGCAGTTTGCTCCGCTTCAACCGGAGTCTCTTCAACTTCAGCACCGACCAGGCATGCCGGGTCACGGGAGCAATGACCGACAGCCTGCGCAACGTCTTCGGCGCAACCCGGTCGGCCGGGAAATCCGTGGCCGATCAGTCCGCAACGGCCGGCATTCACGTCGTCGAGGCGACCCGGTCGGCCGGGAAATCGGTCGCCGATCAGTCCGCAGCGGCCGGCAACCACGTCGTCGACTCGGCTGATCGCGAGCTGAACCGCTTGAGCGACGACTTGACTCCCGGCCCCGGGCGGGGCACCCGCTACGAGAACTGGACGAAGGCAGATCTCTACGAGCGGGCCGGTGAGCTCGACGTCGCCGGGCGCAGCGGAATGAGCAAGAGCCAGCTCATCGCCGCCCTGCGCTCAACCTGACGCCTGCTCTGCGCACACGCGTCGCGCCGGATCCGAGTGGATCAGGCGCGGCGCGCGGCGAGCACGGCGACGTCGTCGGCGGGATCGCTCGCACCGATCATGGCGGCGATGACGTCGTCACAGACTGCGTCGGGATGGTCCGCCGCGACTGTGGCGAGGAGGCGCTCCAGGCCGTCGGCGATGGGGGCCGTGCGACTCTCGATGAGGCCGTCGGTGTAGAGGAGCAGCACAGAACCCGACGGCATCTCGACGCTCGTTGAGATCCGTCGGGCGCCGGCCGTCACTGCCAGCGGCGGTCCGACAGTGAGTTCGATCATCCGGCGAGAGCCGTCTCGTTCGACGAGGATCGGGGGCAGATGACCCGCCGAGGCGATCTCGAGTTGACCGCTACGCACATCGAGCACGGCGTACAGCACCGTCGTCATCTGTCCCGCCTCGAAGTGGTGCGCCTTGCGGTCGAGCCGTTCGAGAACGTCGGCTGGGTCGAGCGTCTCCAGCGAATACGAGCGAAGGGCGCTGCGCAGCCGACCCATCACGAGCGCTGCGGGCAGTCCGCTGCCGACGACATCGCCAATGACCAGCCCGACCCGGTGATCATCGAATCGGATCAGGTCGTACCAGTCGCCACTGACCATTCCCGACTTCCCGGGGAGATAGCGGGCCGCCAGGGCAAGGCCGGCGACAGGGATCAGGCGCGGAGGCAGCAGGCTGCGTTGGATCGCCATCGCCGCCTCGCGCTCGACGGTCGTCTGATGAGCTGCGGCGGCGAGGGCCACCCGGTCAGCGACGATGCGGAGCAGGTCGGCATCACGGTCGTCGAACCGTCGAGAGGAACGTCGGCCCACATGCACCACGCCGATCACCTGGCCACCTGCCATCAGCGGCACGCCGAGCATCACCTTCAGGCCCTTGCGACGCAGCGACCGGCCGATCAGGTCGATCTCGTCGAGACCGTCCAGCGTGAGGGTGTCTGCGCAAGCGGCGACTCGGCCGGAGAACCCCTTCCCGACGGGTACTCGGACACTTTGCCGAGCATCCTCCTCGATTCCTTTCGCCGCCGTCACGACCAACTCGTTCGTGTCGGCGTCGAGCAGCAGAACCGCCGCCGCATCCGCCGACAGGGATGAGCTCACCCGGTCGAGCAACTCTGCCAGCAGTTCGTCGAACTCGAGGTAGGCGAGTTCGGGTCCCGTGACCGAACGAAGCCGGCGAAGATCCTCGTTTTCCGTTTCGTCTGAGTCGAGAGCCGGCCTCAGCGATTCAGCGTGTAGCTCTCCGTCCGCGACGAGCGCGGGCACCGCGACCTCGGCCCAGACGGTCTTGCCCGTCGCGGTGAACTGGTAACTCCAATTGCGGGCGGCCGCGGCGACGAGATGCATGCCACGACCGCCCGGCACGTCGGGGCGGGGAACACGGACGACAGGTGGGGCCGGTGATGCATCCGCAACGTCGACTCGAATTGTCCCCGGGTCGAGAGTGAGATCGACATCGATCGGGCCTTTGCCGTGGGTGACCGCATTCGTCACGAGCTCGCTCACAACGAGGCCGATGTCGTCGAGCGCTGCATCCAGGCCCGCACGTGACGCGAGGTCGCAAGCCCACCGCCGCGCTGTTCCAGGGGTGGCCGTCGAGATCGTGTCCTCGTCGAACTCGAGATGGAACCTCTCAGGCATCCCCGCGGGCCGCCTCCGCTCGATCAACCGGTGGGAGGCTCGCGTTCGAACAGGCCGTTCAGCCCGGCGAGCTCGAACAGGTGGCGGATGTTGGGGGTGTCGTCGATCACGACGAGTCGAGCCTGGCGGGCCTCACAGTCGTGGCGGGCGGTGACGAGCGTGTTCAAGCCCGACGAATCCATGAACGAGACGCCGGACAGGTCGATTCGTAGCTCGGTGGTGGTGGCGAGGGCTTGTCGCATGGCGACACCCAACGCATCGGCGGTCGACGCGTCGATCTCACCCTTCACCGCGACGGTCACCGAGTCGTCGGCGTTCGGCGTGACCTCGGTGGTGAGCAAGCTGCGTGCTGCCCCGGTGGAGTCGTCGCTGTCGCGCTGGCCCGGCACGGGGCGAACAGTACCCCCTGCGTTTGTCGAACGAATCCTTGGCGACTCGTTATGCGCAGCGAATCCTTCGTGACGGCGTTATGTCTGCACGAAATCAGGCGGCCGCCGACCGTCTGAACACCTGCGATCCGGGTACGTGAGCGAACGTCGACCTGCGGTCGACTGTCTGCGACTTGATCATCCCTCAGGAGGTGCGATGCGAACCGCGACACGACTGCCATCCGAGAGCTCTACGACCGGTTCGGGAGACGCACTCGACCTTCTCGAACGCGACCATCGTTCGGTCGAACAACTCTTCGCTCGCTCGTCCCTCGTCGAGGGAGACGCTCGGATCGCCCTTGTGACCAGCATTTCCGAAGCACTGACAGCACACACGGCGCTAGAAGAGGACGTCGTCTATCCGGCTATCGCCGAGACGGTTGCCGGTGGTGAGGACCTCGTCAAGCGTCATCGAGCCGAGCACGACGACGTGGATGCCCTCCTCGGGCAATTGGACACGAGCGCAGTCGACGGCGACGACTTCGTCGCCACGATGCGGCAGCTACAGCTTGCCGTTCAGGCCCATGTGGCAGTGGAAGAGGCGCTGCTCTTTCCCGCCTACCGCGCCGCGGCATCGACGGCCGACATGGAGCGGCTGACGAAGGCCGCTGCAAAGGCCCGCCGCGACGCAGGCCGCTGACGATCCGTTGAACCGAGGAGACGACACGATGGCCACGAGCAGACGTACCCAGAAGAAGACCGCCACGAGCAAGTCGACCGGCAACAAGCCGGCGAAGAAGTCCACAGCAAAAGAAGTCCGCGAAGAGCACGTCGAAACGGTCGGCGACATCGGTGAAATCGTCTGCGTCGGGAAAGCGAGCCGCGCCAGCGAAAAGAGTGCCGGCGAAGCAGGGTCCGGCCACGAACGGCGAACGGCGTCAGCCTGTCGGCAGCGACCCGGCGACGGATGCCGCGGTCAAGCCGACTCCCGGCTATCCCGACGTGCTGGCACGAGTCGACGGCGAGCATCCGGTGCGCGACCGCGAGTACATGCCGTCATTCGCCCAGCGGGGCGACCGCCTGACGACATCGTTCGGCACTCCTGTCAGCGACACGGACAACTCGTTGACCGTTTCGTCGCGTGGCCCAACGCTTCTCGAGGACTTTCACCTTCGAGACAAGATCATGCACTTCGACCACGAGCGGATCCCCGAGCGTGTCGTGCATGCCCGCGGGAACGGTGTGCACGGTGTGTTCCGCCCGTACGAATCGCTGGCGGACATCACGTGCGCCGAGTTCCTCGGCGATCCCGATCTGGAAACACCAGTGTTCGTGCGCTTCTCCACCGTGCTGGGTTCGCGAGGCGCGTCCGAGACCACTCGCGAGGTGCGCGGATTCGCCACGAAGTTCTACACGACGGCCGGCAACTTCGATCTCGTCGGCAACAACATCCCTGTGTTCTTCATCCAGGACGGCATCAAGTTCCCCGACCTGATTCACGCTGCCAAACCCGAACCGCACAACGAGATCCCCCAGTCGGCGTCGGCACACGACACGTTCTGGGACTTCGTCTCGCTGCTGCCGGAGTCGACGCACATGTTGTTGTGGGCGATGTCGGATCGCGCCCTGCCCCGCTCGTACCGGATGATGCAAGGGTTCGGTGTGCACACGTTCCGCCTCGTCAATGCCAGAGGCGCGACCACGCTCGTGAAGTTTCACTGGACGCCGGTACTCGGCATCCATTCGATGCTCTGGGAGGAGTACCAGAAGTTGGCCGGGGTCGACCCGGACTTCCTCCGCCGCGACCTCCATGACGCCATCGAGGCAGGCGCGTTTCCCGAGTACGAGCTCGGCATCCAGGTATTCCCCGACACCGACGACCAGATGTTCGAGGGCATCGACCTCCTCGACTCGACGAAGCTCGTACCCGAGGAGATGGCACCGGTGCGTCCGATCGGCCGCATGGTGTTGAACCGCAACACGACGGACTTCTTCGCCGAGAGCGAGCAGGTCGCGTACGACACGGGCCACCTGGTGACCGGGATCGAGGGTACCGACGATCCGCTCCTCCAGGCTCGCAACTTCTCGTACTTCGACACCCAGCTGACACGCCTGGGCGGGCCGAACTTCGAGGCGCTTCCGATCAACCGGCCACGTTCGCCGGTGAACTCGATGCAGCAGGACGGCTTCGGGCAGACGGCGATCCTCGCCGGGCGCACCCGGTACTCGCCGAACTCACTGGGCGGCGGCTGCCCGTTCATGTCAGGGCTCGCCGAGGGCGGGTACGAACACGCGCCTCGGGAGATGCGGGGCCCGAAGATCAGAGAGCGTGCCATTCCGCATCCCGACTACTTCAGCCAGGCGACGACGTTCTGGCGCAGCATGAGCCCGCCCGAGCAGGACCACATTGCGGCCGCGTTCTCGTTCGAACTCGGCAAAGTGGAGGTTGCGCACGTGCGTGCCCGCATGCTGCAGAACCTGGCCGAGGTCGATGCCGACCTCACCGAACGCATCGCCGGCGCACTTGGCATGGATCCTCCGGCGCCGAGCGCAGGTGGTCCCGACGAACGGGCGGTGATCTCACCGGCACTGTCTCAGATGCCAGCGGATGCCACCCCGCCGGACGGTCGGGTCGTGGCGATATTGGCCGCCGACGGCGTCGACGCGGAAGGTGTCGCCAGCATGATCTCCGCTGGCACGGGCGCTTCGGTGAAGACGCTCGTGGTCGCCCCCCACCTCGGCCTGCTGGTCAGCGAGCAAGGCCCGCCGGTGCCTGCGGCGAAAGCCTTCCTCACGACACAGTCGGTGGAGTACGACGCGGTCGTGGTTGCTGGCGGCAGCAACGCGACGGCCCTCGCTTCCGAGCCGTTCGTCGCCGTGTTCCTCCAGGAGGCGTACCGCCACCTCAAGACGGTGGCGGCCTGGGGTGACGGTGTCGAAGCGCTCGCCGTTGCGGGCATCCCGGAGGACGCTCCTGGCGTGTTCACCTCGGGCGCAGCAGATGCGAGCTTCGCCAGCGCGGTGCTCGAGTCGTTGGGCTGGCACCGACACTGGCAGCGGGCGAGCGTTCCCGCTCTCGCCTGATCGTTCCGTGGCCGTCGGGCGTCAAGGCTCGACGGCCACGGACAGAACCGAACCTCGGGTCGCGTTCAGGCGGGTTCGTTCGGTTCGACGTCGTCACCCTCACCATCGCCGACGAGAGAACTGCCGGGTGCATCCGGGTCGTCGCGTCCAACTGCAGCACCGTATTCCTCTGCTTGGCGTTGGCGAGCCGGCGCGCCCGCCGACTCTTCCTCGAACCGCTCCTCCGCTTCCTCGAGGTCGCCGTCGGTCTCTTCGACAAGTCGCTCGGTCAGCTCCTGGTCCTGGTTGACGGCCTGACCGAGCGACTTGTCCTCGTATCCGGGCTGCTCGTATTTGGCCTCGGGGTCGGTACCGGTGCGGGTGTCGCGTCCCGGTGGCTGCTGCGCAGGGCTATCAGACATCGAAATCCTCTCGTGCAGGGGTGGGGTGGCGATGGTTTACCCGCCGACGAACGCCGTCATTCCTGGACCCTCGGTCCGCGGCGGACGTGGAGGTACGGTGCGCTCATGTCCGAGCCGCGGCAACTGGCGATCATCGACATCGACGGCGTGGTCGCCGACGTACGCCATCGCCTCCACCACCTCGACCGCCGGCCGAAGAACTGGAAGGCGTTCTTCGCAGCGGCAACAGCCGACCCGGTGCATCCGGAGGGTGCGGCCGTGGTGGAGACGCTCGGCGCTGACCACGAGATCGTGTTCGTCACCGGCCGTCCAGAGCATCTCCGCGACGACACGGCCGCCTGGCTCGACATCAATGGTTTCGGCGGTCATCAGCTGCTGATGCGGCCAGAAGGCGACCACCGGCCGGCGGCGACGATCAAGGCGGAGATCGTCGCCGACCTTGCCGCTCAGTCGCCGATCGCGGTCGTCGTCGACGATGATCCTGTCGTCGTGGAGACGATGCGCGCCGCGGGTCACAACGTCTTTGCAGCGGAATGGGAGCGCCGTTCCGGCGACGAGGAGCAGACCTTGCAGGCGGCGCAGGAGACCCACGGACGAACCTGACCGCCACGATCGGCCGGCGACGGCTCACCGGTGCGCGGCGCGATAAGCGGGCGCCTACTTCAGATCGGCGAGCGCAGGGGCCAGCTCCTTCTCCCAGAACCGGCAGAAGCCTTCCTGGTCGTCACCGATCTGATGGAAGTAGATGTGGTCGACGCCCGCCTCCACGGCGTCCTTCACCGAATTCACGATCGGTTCTGGATCGGGCCCGCAGGCAGTCGATTCGGCGATCATCTCCGGCGTGACCATCGACGCCGCCTGCTCGAAGTGGGCTGGAGTTGGCAGATCCTGGTTCAGCTGGCCCGGCACTCCCGTGGTGCGCCAACGATGATGGGCCGTCTTGATCGCGCTGTCTCGATCGGTCGCCCAGCAGAGGCTGATCTGCGAGTACACCGGTCCCTTGCCGCCTACTGCGCGCCATTTCTGGATCACAGCGGCGTCGCCGCCGGTCCACAGCCCGTCGCCGATGCGCCCGGCGAGTTCGGCGGCTTCGAGGCCCGAACGCGGAAACGACGACGGGCACGGGTGTCGACCGGCGGATCGTAGATCCGGGCGTTCTCCACGCAGTAGTGGCGGCCGCGGTAGGTGACCTGCTCTCCCGTCCACAGTCTGCGCACGATCTCGATCGCCTCCTCCAGCTGCTCGAACCGCAGATCGGCGGGCGGCCAGCGATCGCCCAGGATGTGCTCGTTCAACGCTTCGCCAGTACCGACGCCCCATGTGAAGCGGCCCTCCAGCAGCGACGCGCACGTCGCCGTGGACTGGGCCAGAACTGCTGGATGGATGCGCGTCGTCGGACACGTGACTCCCACGCCGACATCGACGCTCGTCGGTGCGCTCGGCGAGAGCGCCGAGGACCGACCACACGAACGGCGAGTGCCCCTGATCATCGAGCCACGGGTGGTAGTGGTCGGAGATCGAGACGAAGTCGAATCCATGATCTTCAGCAAGAGCACCGATGTCGACGAGACGCCGAGGATCGTGCTCCTCGCTCGAAAGGGTGAGACCGAACTGGACGGGCATTGAATTGCCTCCCGTGAATCGATGAACTGGCGGAGAATGACCACGTCGCAATACCCGAACGGGCCGGCGATCATGCGCGCCTCGTGCCGGATTTCGCAACCGCAGGCATGGCGGCACTGGCTACCGCAGGTTCGATGTGTGAACTCAGCGCCAGGTGGGTACCGATCGCCTAGCAATCTCGGGTGACATCGAGCGCGGCAGCACCTCATGGCTGACCACCCGGCGCCGGGCCGCCCTACGGGGCGGCCCGGTTTCGCGTCGTGCTCAGCTGGTCCCCGTTGCGGAGCGCAACGTCGCCACGATCGCCGCTCGGACCTCGCCGCTGTCCTCCTGCCGTCGCAGTGCCGCTGAGGGGTGGTACGTGACGCGGACGGGTAGCTGAGAACCAGCTGCCGTCAGCTCGACACCGGCGTTGGCCGCGATCGGCGTGGAACGACCGAGCACTGCTCTGGCTGCGGTGGCGCCGAGCGCCACCACAGACTCCGGATCGACGAGCATGAGCTCCGCAGCCAACCACGGATGACACGCTTCGATCTCTGCCGTGTTCGGCTTCTGATGGATCCGACGCTTGCCTTCTCTCCGGTATTTGAAGTGCTTGACGGCGTTGGTCAGGTAGACGTCGGCGACGTCGATTCCTGCTTGCTCGAGACACTCGCGCAGCACCCGCCCGGCCGGCCCGACAAACGGCGCGCCCTTCTTGTCCTCCATGTCGCCCGGCTGCTCGCCGACGAGGACGATGCGGGCGCGAGCGGATCCGTCGCCGAACACGACACCCGTCGTGCCTTCGTGCAGCGGACAACCCCGGCAATCCCGGGCGGCGTCACGGAGCTCGCCGAGTCGGTCAGTGGGTGGAACAAACGGCCCGGCATCGTAGGCCTCCTCCGGCCGTTCCTCGACTCCATCTGCGGTGGCCTTCGCCATGGTCGCATGTGTACCCGTGACTCGTGGAGCTCATGCCGTCTACAGGCCCTGGCAACGGGGTACGGAGATCGCCATGAAGGCACTTGTCTGGCATGACCGTCGCGACGTACGGGTGGAGAACGTCGCCGATCCGCGCATCGAGGAGCCGACCGACGCCATTGTGAAGATCACGTCGAGCGGCCTGTGCGGGTCGGATCTCCACCTGTACGAGCTGCTCGGGCCGTTCCTCGAGGCCGGGGACATCCTCGGCCACGAACCGATGGGCGTGGTCCAGGAGGTCGGCGGATCCGTCACCAACCTCAGTCCGGGTGACAGGGTCGTCGTACCGTTCAACATCTCCTGCGGTGCCTGCTTCATGTGCACGCAGGGTCTTCAGTCGCAATGCGAGACGACGCAGGTTCACGAGCACAACAGCGGCGGCGCCCTGTTCGGCTACACCAAGCTCTATGGCCAGGTGCCCGGAGCGCAGGCTGAGTACCTGCGCGTTCCACAGGCACAGTACGGCCCGATCAAGGTGCCCGAGGGACCACCGGACGACCGGTTCCTGTTCCTTTCCGACGTGCTGCCGACTGCATGGCAGGCGGTTGAGTACGCGGCGATCCCGTCCGACGGCTCGGTGGCGGTGCTCGGCCTTGGGCCGATCGGGGACATGTCGTGTCGCGTGGCGCACCAGCATGGCGCAGGGAAGGTGTTCGGCATCGACTTCGTCCCGGAGCGCCTCGGCCGGGCGGCGAAGCACGGCGCCGTGCCGGTCGACCTCAAGTCGTACTCGGATACCTCCGAGCTGGTCGAGTTCCTCCGCGACGCCACCGACGGCCGCGGGCCCGACTCGGTCATCGACGCCGTCGGGATGGAGGCCCACGGGTCACCGATCGGCAAGATCGGCCAGGCGGTGACGGCCTGGCTCCCCGACCGCATGGCGGCGGCCATGATGAACCGGGTGGGGCTCGACCGCATGGCGGCGCTGCACCTCGCGATCGATCTGGTTCGGCGCGGTGGCACGATCTCGGTGGTAGGCGTGTACGGAGGGATGACCGATCCCCTGCCGATGCTCACCATGTTCGACAAGCAGATCAACCTTCGCATGGGGCAGGCGAACGTGCGTCGCTGGGTCGATGACATCATGCCGTTGCTCACCGATGACGATCCGCTCGGCGTGGACGCCTTCGCCACCCACCACATGCCCCTTGACCAGGCGCCCGATGCCTACCCGATGTTCCAAAAGAAACAGGACGGCGCGGTCAAGGTTGTCTTCAACCCGTGACGCCCAGAGCGCCGGATCGTCACGCAGGGTCGAGGATTCTTTGCGTCGTCCGCTCGGCGCGGCTGAGCCACTTGCCTCGGCGGGTCGTCGCCCACGCCTGCGCCAATCGGCCCGTTTCGAACGCGTCGAGAACAGTCGGAGCGACGTACGAGCCGCGGCACACGGCCACCGTGTTCGCCAGCGCGTCGGCGGCGACGGAGATTGCGTCCCTCACCGCACGCTCCAGCTGTCCCTTGTCCTCGGAATCGGCGATCTCGGCGGCCAGCTGTCCGGCGACGATCGACGTGGCGCCCCACGTGCGGAAGTCTTTGGCAGAGAAGCCGGCGCCGCCGTTGTCCTCGATGTAGCGATTGAGGCGACGCTCGTCGACCACGACCGCGCCGTCCTCCGAGGCGAACACGAGGCCTCTCTCGCCACTGGCGTCGATGAGATCGGACAGCACCCGAGCCAACGCCGGATCGCGGAGCTCGACGTGATGCTCGACGCCTGACTTTCCGGAGAACTCGAGAACGATTCGCTGGCGGCCGACCTGGACGTGGGCTCCGCGAAGCGTCGTCGCCCCGATCGAGTCGTTCTGCTCCGCGTGCCGGCGACTTCCGGGACGGATCAGCGATTCGTCGACCAGCCGCAGCGCAGCAGCACACAGCCGGTCGGTGCCTTCGGCGCGGAGATCAGAAGCGATGCGGGCGCGCAAACCCGCCAGCGACTTGGCGAACGCCGGTAAGCGGGCAAACTTCGCCTCGTCGGCGGCCTCCCGCCACGCCGGGTGGTACAGGTACTGCTTACGGCCGGCCACGTCGACGCCCGTGACGAGGAGATGGGCGTCCGATTCCGGAGCGATCCAGACCTGCTCCCAGGCCGGCGGAATCACCAACGACCGGATCCGTTCCCGCTCGCGTGCGGACACCGGACGGCCGCGCTGATCCTCGTAGGAGAAGCCCTTGCCCCTGCGACGACGGAGGATGCCGGGGCGGTCGTCATCGAGGTACCGCAGTCCTGCCGACTCGGCGATGATCTCCGGATCTGGTGCGTCGCCCGCATTCATGCGCCCTCCTTACCCGGCTGGTACTGGCGACGAAACGCGCTGCGTTTGGCTCCAAACGACGTCGGGTACGGGTGTGCACATGACCGAGCATCTCGGGCCGCCCTCGGACAACACGACGTTGACCGATGTTCTCGACGCCTACGCGTCGGCGGGATACGACGCCCACTTCGAAATTGCAGACGAATCGAGCATTCGTTGCGTGTCCTGTGGAACGGAGAGCACCGCATCCGAGTACACGATGAGCTCTCGCCGTCGCCTCGAGGGGGCATCGGATCCCGACGACATGCTCTCCGTCGTAGCCGTGACCTGCCCCCGCTGCGAGGCTCGGGGCACGCTTGTACTCGGCTTCGGCCCCGCCGCATCCGATACCGAAGCGGCGATCGGCCAACTGCTCCGCGCAACGCGCGGGGACGGCGATGTCCCATCGGCGGCCGCCCCGGGCGAGACGGACGAATGACGACACGACGGGTCAGGACACCGTCTCGCTACCGATGGGCCACCGTACGCAGCCGGTTGCGATCGGGGCAGATCGGGTATGGAGACGCGGTGAAGCAGAGCAACGGCAGCGAGCCGGTCTCCGGAGATGGCGGATGTGCCGATCCTGCCCACGCGTCACTGGTCGACACCGCACAGCAAGCCGCTGCCGACTGCGCGTCCGCTGCGCTGGTCGCGTCACGCTGCGCCATCGAAGGCGCGGACAAACTCGATGTCGAGCAGGGTCGAGCGTGCATCGAACGATGCCTCGACACGTCTCGCGCCTTGTCGAGTGCGTCCGAGATCCTCGCCCGGCCGGTGGAAGGCGATCGCATCCACCTGATGGTCGCGCTTTCCCGGGCCGCGCTCGTGGCCGCCGAGCAGTGCGCCGCTGCGTGCGCCGAGTTCGAGGACGCGCATGACGTCTTCGCCGACTGCATGGTCGCGTGCCGTCAGGCGGACTCGTCGCTGCACGCGATGCTCTCCGACCTCAATCCAATGGCCGAGGAACCTGACGAGCGGGAGAGCTCGACATGACCGACAACAACACCAACACCCGATCGCTGACCGACGTCGCACGCGATCTCGCTCCGAACCTGCGCGTCATCTCGTGCTCGCAGCCAGTGCCGTCGCTTCGTGCCCACAACGTCGTGGGCGTGGCGCACGACGCCGACACGGCACGCCAGGCGGTCCTCGCCCTCGAACGTCTCGAATACGACGACGGCAAGTTGGGGACCGTCGTGATGGGCCGACCCGAGCACGAGGCTCGCCCAACTGCACCGAGTGCCGACCCGGAGGGCATCACTCGCGACCTCGCTCCCCGCGTGTTCATCGGCGGACTAGTCGGAGCCGTGGTCGGCTTCCTCCTCGCCGGTGGACTCGCACTGCTGTTCGACGCCGACGGCGCGACCGCGGCAGGTGCCGGCGTCGGCGGGTTGGTGATGTTCGCAGTCATCGGGGCCATCTGGGCCACGTTCCCGAGAATGGGTGGGAGCGATGCCTATCGCCAGACATTCGTCGACGCGGACGTCACCGATCTCGCCATCGTGTCAGTGCACACCGACGACGCAGACGAGGCACGAGCTGCGCGGCAAGCGCTCGCTGACGGATCGGAGATGCGAGTGCTCGACCTCGATTGCGACGGCAGGCGGGTCAGCAACGGTCGCTGACCCGGACTGCGCCCGGTCAGAGGTCGGGGAGCCGTTGCGCGTGGGAGAGCGCCGGGAGGAACAGGTCACCGTGCGCGGCGAGCCGGTTGAACACGGTGTGCGCCGTCCATCGGTCCGCAGCGAGATCCGGGTCGTCGAGCTCGTCCCAGTCGATCGGCACTGACACCGGCCCACCTGCTGCCGCGCGCAGGCTGTATGGCGCGACGAGCGTCTTGTTGATGGCGTTCTGCGTGTAGTCCAGGCGCGCTCGGCCGCGTCGCTTGTCCACCTGCCACTCCCAACTGACGAGGTCGGGGACCGTCTGTCCGACGGCTCGTGACAGCGCCTCGACCCATGTGCGCGTGTCGTCGAACGTGTACCCGTCGGCAATCGGGACCCAGATCTGGATCCCCCGCCGGCCACTCACCTTCGGCCATCCCTTCACACCGATGTGGTCGAGTGCAGTCCGGTACAGACGGGCGAGCGTCAGCACGTCGTCGAACGTCGTGTCCTCGCCAGGGTCGATGTCGATCAACGCGTAGGTCGGTTCGTGAACGTCAGCGAGATGAGACGTCCACGGGTGGAGTTCGATGACGCCGTAGTTGGCGAGCCAGGCGAGTGTCGGCGGGCTGTCGGCGACGACGTACCACTCGGTCTCGCCCGGGTCGGCCTCGGTGTTGTTCCACCGCTCGATCCAATCCGGCGCGTGGCTCGGCACTGCCTTCTGCCAGAACCCCTTCCTGTCGACGCCGTCGGGGTGGCGTCGGGTGTTCACCGGCCGGTCGTACAGGTACGGCAACACGACGGGGGCGATCGTGGCGTAGTAGCGGATCAGATCGCGCTTCGTCAGCGCCGGAGCACGCGCGCGCTTGGGAAACAGGACCTTGTCGAGGTTGGTGAGCTTCAAGTGGCGGCCCTGGAACGTCCAAGTCCCGCTCTTGCCGAGGGCATCGAGTGCCTCGCGATTCGTCGGCGGTGATGGACGGCCAGTCGGGAAGCTCCGCCGTCCGGTCCTCGACGGCCCGGGCAGTGGTCGCCCGTGCCTGCTCGACCGGTGCGTCGGAATCCCAAGTCTCGTCGGGTGCCGCGGCCACGTCGTCGTTCGTCCGCCCCGTCTTCACCGAGCGCAGGGTGATCCTCCGCGTCCCATCCCTTCTCGGCGTGTTCGTCCCGCTTGTGGATGAGCAGCCACTGTTCCTTGCCGGACTTGTCCTGGCCCCTCCGCACGAGAGCAACACGCCCTTTGAGCTTCTCGCCGAAGAGCTCGACGTGGAAGTCGCCGTCGGCGACGGCTCGTGCCGCATCGTCGGCACCGTGCAGCTCCCACGTCCCCCAGTCCCACACGATCACGTCGCCGCCGCCGTACTCACCGGCGGGGATCACCCCTTCGAAGTCGAAGTACTCGACAGGATGGTCCTCCACGTGCACCGCCAGCCGTTTGGCCGCGGGATCGAGCGTCGGCCCGCGGGGAACTGCCCAGCTCGCCAGAACCCCATCGATCTCGAAGCGCACGTCATAGTGGAGGCGACGGGCACGATGTCGCTGCACGACGAAGCGATGACCGCCGCCGTTCGGTCCGTCGCCGCCGACGGGCTCCGGGGTCCGCCCGAACTTGCGCTTGGCGCGGTATTCAGCGAGCGCCACGTCGGGGGACACGGATCGCCGCTCCCCCTTCGTCGCCTTGCCAGCCATGCTTGTGTCATACCCGATCCGGAGAAGAAGTATGAACGCCGGCGACCACGGGTACACCCACATGATGGTGTTGAACGCAACGCGCCCGACCCGACCCGACCGTCGTCGGAACCGTCCAGCCAGTGGAGGAATCGGACCCAACCCCGCCCGAAGTACCTCCGCCTCACCGTGAACCGCCGGATAACGAGCCGGTCACGCCGATCTTCCCCGACATGCCGCCCCCGGAGCCGGCCCCGCCGGAGACCGAGCCCGAGCCCGTGTGACCTGACGCAACGGGGCTCTGTCTCCGGGTGCGTCAGGGACGGTCTCCCCCGTCCAGATGCTCGACGATGTGGTCTGTGAGATAGAGAGGTGCCCATGACCTCCAAGACCGCGGTGACATTCCAGGGACGGGACGTGACGCTCGCCGCCGACTCCTACGGCGACGCCAGAGGGCCGCTCGTCCTGCTCGCTCACGGCGGAGGTCAGACCCGTCACTCGTGGCACGGCACCGCTGGGCTCCTCGCCGACCGCGGCTACCACGCCGTCACCCTCGATCTCCGCGGACACGGAGACAGCGAATGGGCGCGGGACGGTGATTACGGCCTCGATGCCTTTGCCGCCGACCTGCGCGCCGTCGTCGGGGAGTTGGGCGGTCCGGCGGTGATGATCGGAGCGTCGCTCGGCGGGTTGTCCTCGATGGTCGCCATCGCCCGCGCCGACGAGCCGGCTGCGCTCGGAGCGGCACTCGTGCTCGTCGACGTCGCCGCCAACATCGAAATTGCCGGCGCCAACCGCATCGGCGATTTCATGCGTGCCAACCCAGAAGGGTTCGCCTCGCTCGAAGAGGTCGCGGACGCGATCGCCGCCTACAACCCGCATCGTCCGCGGCCGACCAACCTGCTCGGCCTGGAGAAGAACGTGCGTCGCGGCGCCGACGGTCGGTGGCACTGGCATTGGGATCCTCGCTTCATGGGCAACCCTGACGTCGACGAGCCACGCACCTTTCTCGTGCGGGAACAGCTCGAGGCGGATGCACGGACGCTGAAGCTGCCCACCCTGCTGGTTCGCGGCGGACGGAGCGACCTGCTCTCGGAAGAAGGCGCCCGCCAGTTCCTCGCCCTCGTTCCTCACGCCGAGTACGTCGACGTGCCTGGCGCGGGACACATGGTTGCCGGTGATCGCAATGACACGTTCAACGCCGGCATCATCGAATTCCTCAGCCGCGTCGCCCCTGTTTCCTGACGACACACACATCCGCTGGCCGGTCGGCGTCGAATGACGTGCATGCGATTCGACCTCGACCACTACCGCAACACTGTCGCTGCGGTGGACGTCACCGACATCGACTTCGGCGAGTTCCGGAGCACCCCCCTCGATCCCGCTTCACTCAGATGCCTGCGGTACATGCACGACGTCGAGCACCACACGATCTGCTACCTGCGCGATCTGCTCGTGACCCGCGCCCATGACGATCCGGAGATCACGACGTTCCTCACGATGTGGGCGTACGAGGAGTACTGGCACGGCAACACGCTCGCGGGATCTTGGAGGCACACGGCGAGGCGGTAGGTGACGTCCGGGTGTCGACGCTCCGCCGGCGTGTGCGACGGTCGGGCCGGATCCAGCCGTGGTTGCACTCACTCGGTTCCGCGCTCGCCGGATCGTCGTGGACTGCGATCCACATGTCGTGGGGCGCGATCAACGAGTGGACCACGCAGGCCGGCTACTCGCGCCTCGCCAGGCTTTCCGGCCATCCGGTGCTCGCCGAGGTGCTGGGCCGGATCATGCGCCAGGAAGGGAGGCACATCAACTTCTACGCCTCCCAGGCGGAGGAACGCCTCGGATCGGATCGGCGGGCGCAGCGGCTCACCCGTTTCGCCCTGCAGCGATTCTGGAATCCCGTTGGCAGCGACGTCATGCCGGAGACCGAAGTGCGGTGCCTGATCGACCACCTCTTCGGCGGCGTCGACGGCCGCCAGGCGGCAGCACGCATCGATCGTCGCGTCGACCGGCTTCCCGGTCTCGCCGGGCTGGAGCTCATCGGTACTGCCCGCCGCCGGTATGTCACCGCTGGCTCACGAGATGAGCAGAGCGTTCCCGCCGAGTCTTCTCTCGAGAAGGTCGTCGAGCGCCCGAGCCGCATCGGCGAGTGGGTACTCGGTGGGGTTGGTCGGATGGAGGCGCTCCCCGCCGACCGTGTCCATCAGCTCGCTCACTAGCGCCCGGTGCGCCCCGGGGTGCTGCTGCATCGTCCATCGGAGCCCGTCGCCGTCGGCCACTAACGTTCGCCTGTGACCTCCCCGCTCGATGCCGATACTCCGGTGGCGACCTATCTCCGGGAGCTCGGCGCGTCTGAGGAGCAGGTCGAGCAGGCACTCGCCAGTGGCGTCCCGTCCCGCCTCGCCCTCGACCTCGTGCTCAGCCGCAACTTCACCCTCACCACGCGCCAGCTGGCAGAGCGCCTCGACCTTCCTCTCGGTCGGGTTGCCGAGATGATCCACGCCATGGGGCTTCCCATCGCCGACCCTGACGAGCCCGCGTTCAGCGAGGACGACGTCGAGCTGTTCCGCGTCTCCAACATGGTCGGCACCGACCTCGCCCACGTCCTCGCCTCCTCGTTGAGTCGCATCGCCGACGCCGGTGTCGCCACCTACTTGCAGAATGACCCGCGGCTCGGTCACGACGCGCACGAGAAAGAGCCCGAGGAGCTCGCTCGCGCCCACGCCGAAGCCGAAGCTGGCAAGACGGCGCTCGACGTTGCCCGC
>CAWHLC010000007.1:0-1433827 GCA_963830025.1 uncultured Acidimicrobiia bacterium | reverse complement strand
TCGGCGCGACGGCAGCAACTGGACGACACGTCATGGGTCGACATCGTCGAAGGCTTCGTCCGCGACGCCGACGAGCGGTTCGCCGAGTTGCACGCGTCGACACCGTGGCAGCAGACCGAGGTGTTGCGCTACGACCGGTACGTGCCCGAGCGACGGCTCTCCGCGTCGATACCGTCCGACGCGCTGCCGCTCTTCCGCCATACGGAGCTCCATCTCTCCGCTGAGTACCGGGTGCCGTTCAGCGGCGTCGCCGTGCTCCTCTACCGAAACGGCGACGATTTCCAAGGATTCCACGGCGACCGCGAGCTGCGCTGGCTCGACGACACACGCATCGCCATCGTCGTCCTCGGCGTACGCCGGCCGTTCGTCCTCCGCGCCCGCGGACCGCGAAGCGACGCCTACGAGCGCGTTCCCGCCGGTTCGCACCCGACCGACGTCGTGTTGATGCCGGGTCACGGCGACATGATCGTGATGGGTGGAGCGTGCCAGCGCGACTGGCTCCACTGCGTGCCGCCGGCCGACACCAGTCAGCCACGGATCTCGCTGACGTGGCGTTGGACGAGCCGGCGCGGCCGTCCCGACACCAACCCCACCTATTACGAGGGGCGTCAGTACAGCGACCGTCGTCGACTTCCGGGGTCTCAAGCCGCACCCACTGACCCGGGTGTGACCGCTCTCTCACCCGCCACGATTGTGTCGCCGTCGACATCGGGCGACACTGTCTGTGGCGAGCCAACACTTCGTGGTACGAGAACTGGAGGTTCTTGTGAACATGACCGGTCCCGTGTCGAGTCGGGTCGTCGAGCGCGCACCGTTCGGTCCGATCGAGCGCCTCGATCACGACCGTCTCGTGGAGGAGCAGCGGGTCTCGCTCTCCAGCCCGCGGCGCAAGGCCGGTCTCAGCGCTCGCCTGCTGTTCCTCGTGATGGACCTCGTCTACGGCAAGTCGCGGACGCTGGAGAAGTTCCGTGTGCTCGAGCTCGTCGCCCGAGTGCCCTATCAGGCATGGGAGAACGTCGCCTACGTCGCCGTGACACACACGGCACGCCAACCAGGTTTCGCCCGTGGCGTCTTCGATCGTGTGCGCGTCAGTCGCTGGGAGCAGGACAACGAGCAGTGGCACCTGCTGATCCTCGAGGAACTGACTCAGGGGCAGCGGCACCGGTCGTGGATCAGGAACCGCGTCGTGCCGCAAGTGCTCGCCTTCGGCTACTACCAGCTGTCGTGGCTGCTCTATGCGCTGCGGCCGGCGTGGTCCTATCGTCTCAATGCCGACTTCGAAGATCACGCTGAGCACGAGTACGCACTGTTGGTCGAGGAGCATCCGGAGTGGGAGGACGTGACCCACACGACGACGTTCGCCGACGACTTCGGGCAGTACCAGCGTCTCGCCGATCTGTTCCGCCAGATCGGCTACGACGAGCGGCTGCACAAGCTCGAGAGTGAGGCGAACATGGCGGCGCCCCGCTTCCGCTGAGTCAGCCTGGCTGCTCGCTCCCCGTACTCCGGCGGGAGTACGTACGGTCGTGGCCTGCCGCGCCGGCAGCAGACCGGAATTGCGCCGGACGGGCGACGACGCGAGGGCTGCGGACCGTCACGCTGGAGGCATGACACTCGCACTGGACGACGGGGACGCGACCTCCCCCTCCGCGTCGACCCGAACGGTCGCCGAGCGGCCCGCCCAGTCGATGACCGCGCAGGACGTGCACCTCGAGCTCACAGCGTGAGCTCGAGGTGCGTCGACTGGTCGGGCGAGTTCGTGACTGTCTCGGATGCCCGTCGCCCGCCCACACGGAACGTGATGGTGCCGCCCGGCGCACAGTGCTCCCTGCCGTCAGGGCCGGCCACCGCCATGATGTAGAAGTCGGTGGGCCGGACAGTCGCCACGCCGCAGAGCTTGCCGTTCACGTACGCCGCCACCCGAGTGCCATGTCGAACTCGGGTTCCGTCGCGTCGGTACACCTCGCCTGCGAACTCGGTGGAGAGTGGCGCAGCTCCCTGGGGTGCGCGCGCCGAGAAGTCGACGACGACGTCCGTCGTGCCGTCCTCAGGCCAAGCGACGGGACTCGCGGCAAAGATCTTGGTCTCACTGACGTACGTCCACAGGTGCACAACTGACCCAGGCCGGCCGCATCCCGCCGAACGGGCGCGGGAGAACACGCCGATCTCGAACCGGCCGTTGCGGATCGGCGGGAGCGCGGTGTTGCACGGCGTCACGAGGCCGTCGTACTCGACGACGGCGCCGATCCACCGCGCATCGAGCGGTGTGCCGTCGAGTGTGGCGCGACCGCGGATGATCGCCTGCCGGCCCGCCGACGCTTCCTGCTCGGCGTCGTCCTCGTTTTCCCGTCGGACGAGCTCGAAGGTGCGGTCGAGGGCGATCAGATCCTCGTTGCTGAGATCGGTACCAGGCGGCACGCGCCCGTGTTCGGCCCAATCGAGCAGCGCCCGCAGGGCCGCTTCTTGCTCGCCGGTAGTGAAGCCGCAGTGTCCCGGGTCCTCGATCACGCGCTGGACAAGGAGATCGCTTCGACCGGCAGCGTCTACCACGCGGCGCAGCTCGACTGCCTGGCCGATCGGCGACTGGCCGTCGCCCGTGGTGTGCATCGTCAAGAGCGGCATGCGGAGATCGCCGGTGACCTCCATCCCCGCTGTGAACTGGCGAAACGCCTCGTCGTTCGTCTGTATGTGCAGTGCCTTCCCGTTGAACTCGTCGTTGCTGACACCAACCTCTTCACGGAACGTGTAGGGCGCGGTGCGCGGCGGTACGAGACGTGCTGCCACCAGTTGCGCGGCGCGGGTCCAGTTCGTTTCCTCCTCGTCGCGGAAGCCCTCACGGTCGAACGAACGCCGGCCGCCAGTCAGGTCGATCATCATCGCCTCGAACTGCTCCCGTCGGCGAGCATCGTCGAGCGCCGGCTTGATGCGTTGCTCGATGAGTCCGTCAACGCTCGACGCGGCGTCGTACTCGGCCTGCGTCACCCCTGCGACGTAGGCGCCGACCACGAACATGTCGGCGGTGATGCCGAGGCCGGGCGCGATCCCGGCAGCACCGCAGAGGGCGAGCGCGCCGTCGTATCGATCGGCATAGCGCTCGGCGGCGATCTCCGCCGACCAGCCACCCATCGAGAGTCCGGCGGCGTACGTCCAGGTCGGACGGCCATGCTCGCCCACGAAGAAGTCCCACAGCGCCGCGGTCTCGTCGGCGCCACGACCGGGGATGAAGGAGGAGCTCGAGTAGCTCGATGCCGCCCAGGCGTACCCGTTGGCGATGAGGTAACGGCGGAAGTCGGGTGGTGCGGCTCTCGTTTCGGGTGCGAAAGAACCGAACCCGTGCATCCACATCACCAGCCGGCCGTTCCAGTCGTCGGCGATCTCGATCTGATACACGGATCCTCCGAGGTGGCCGAAATATGCGCGCGCGCCAGCGAGAGCGGTGAACCTCGGATCGACGGGTCGCGTCTCGGATCGCCTCCGGTACCGCACGGGCGTCGGGAGGGGGAGCTCGCGTAGCGGGCTCATCGCTCGATCGTCCGGACTGTCTTGACGAGGCTCTCCTGCGGTGGGCTCCGGAGTCGGGAGAGGACCGGACAGATTCGTCGTTGCGGGCGCCGTCGTTGCCTCTGCGCTCGCGGTGGTTGCTGCTCCGTCTTCCTCGGATCCGCCCGTGCACGCCGCGATCAACAGGGTGGAGACGACGGCAGTCGCCAGCCGTGCGTGGCCGATCATCGTGCCTCCGGAGGGACTCGAGCCCCGGACAGCATCGTTGCCGCCAACGACTTGAGTACGTCGAGGTAGTCGGACGCCGGTCGCTGGCCACGAGGCACGAGCCGTGAGAGCGCCACGCCGTTCATGACGGCGAAGATGAAGTCCCGCACCAGCTCGAGCACATACGGGTCGTACTCGCCGGCGTCGGGCACGACCTCGAAGAACATCGACCGCGTCTCGTCGGTGAACCGCCGGTCGGTCTCCGCCACCGTCATGGCGAGCGCCGGGTCCGTTCGCGCCGCGATCCACAGCTCGACCCAGGCGACGAACGCCCGACCCTGGAACATCTCCCAGACGATGTCGATGGTGACGTCCACCCGGTCCAGCGCCGCGAACCGGGACAGCATGCCTCGGAAGTCGTCGATGCGACGCTGCAAGAGATGCTCGACGGCGGCAGCCATCAGCTCTGCCTTCGTCGGGAAATGGTGCAGCTGGGCGCCGCGGGAAACACCGGCGCGACGGGCGATCTCCGGAGTCGTCGCCGCTGCGTAGCCGTCATCGCAGAGGCACTCGACGGCAGCGTCCAGCAGCGCTGCCCTCGTCGCCACGCTGCGCGCCTGCACCGGTTGCCGGGACGAGCGCAGCACCATGGACTCTCCGATACTCCTCTCAAAACAATCAGTCAAGACTGATTTGTTCACCACACTGGCCGGTCGGCGGTTCATGTTTGTTCTCTGGACCAATGGCTCGACGGCGGAGTAAGACCGCAGTGGGGAGCAACACACTCGAGGGAACCCTGGGGGTCAACCATGTTCGTGCAAATCATCGAGGGGCACGTCGGCGACGGCGATGGCCTGCGCAAGCAGATGGATCGATGGATGTCCGACCTGCGACCGGGCGCCGACGGATTCCTCGGCACCACGGCCGGGATCACCGACGACGGCAGGGCGATCTGCTTCGCTCGATTCGCCTCCGCCGACGCGGCCACAGCCAACAGCGCACGTCCCGAACAGGACGCCTGGTGGAAAGAGACTGCGCGCTGCTTCGACGGTGATGTCACGTTCACCGACAGCGAGGACGTCGAGGAGTTTCTCGGCGGCGGCTCCGACGACGCGAGCTTCGTGCAGGTGATGAAGTCGACCGGTCTCGATCGCGATCAGGTGCGAACGATGGATGCGGCGTTCGAGGAGCACGCAGGCGACTTCCGACCGGATCTGATCGGCGTCCTGCGTCTCTGGACGGGCGCCGACTCGACGGTGGAGGTTGCGTACTTCACGAGCGAAGCCGACGCGCGGGTGGGTGAGAAGCAGGAGCCGCCAGCCGAGCTCGCCGAGATGATGGGCGAGTTCGAGTCGATGATGGCGAACACCGAGTTCATCGACCTGCGCGATCCCTGGCTCTACTGAGGGCGCCAAACGGCCGGGACACCGGCGATTACTGCGACGGGCTGCGATAGCGCTCCGGCTCGGCGGCGAATGCGCGCAGGCAGCCCGACCCGCAGAAGTAGTGGCGTGCTCCGCCGCTGTCGAAGTGCAACGTCGCCTCACTCGCCGCGACCGTCATGCCGCACACCGGGTCAACAGCGGATTCGGTGGCCGGTTGACCCGCCGCGGCGGCCGCCCGGGCCGACGGTCGAGGGCGACGCGCGACGATGTCGGCGACGATCGACACGGCGACCTCCTCGGGTGTGTTGGCGCCGATGTCGAGCCCGGCGGGCGTGACGACGTGCGCCCGCAGCTGTGGTGCCACGTCGAGAGCGGCGACGACAGCAGCGCCGCGCTTAGGGCTCGCGACGAGGCCGACGTACTCGACTCCCGCCTCCAGGGCTGCGGTGAGCACTGCCGCCTCGTCGCGACCATGCGACGCCACGACGACTGCAGTTGCACCACGCGGTAACGCGTCGCCCGCCTCGAGGTCGAACCCGGCAGCTGTGCCGACCGCCACGAGTGCCCGTGCGATCGGGCTGTCGCCGAACACGGCGAGAAGCGGCGCTGGTCGGTGCGGCTCGAGGAAGATCTCCAGCGTCCCGCCGCTGAGGCACGGGTTGTGCGCGGTCAGCTTGCCTGGAATCGGATCCTCCGCGTCGGGACTGATGCGCAGTACGACAGATTCGCCGGAGTCGAGCAGCGCGAGGGCATGGGATCGAACGGTCGACTCGGCACACTCACCGCCCACGAAGCCGTCGATCGTCCCGTCGGCGAGCACGATCGCCTCGTCGCCGGGACGGGCGCTGGTGGGCTTCTCGGCCAGCACGACGCGCGCGTGCACGTATCGGCACGCGCGCGTCGCGCAGCCCGTGCGCCCGCGCCGAGACGTCCTCGTTCACGTGA
The DNA here is from genome assembly GCA_963830025.1 of uncultured Acidimicrobiia bacterium. GTDB lineage: Bacteria > Actinomycetota > Acidimicrobiia > Acidimicrobiales > Ilumatobacteraceae > CAWHLC01. The sequence goes on along the minus strand of CAWHLC010000007.1, from coordinate 1,427,789 downwards.
AGGCGAGATCCGTTCGCGCCGGACGGCCCTGTACGGCCAACCACACCTGAGCCGGCGTGAGGGGCATGTCCACGCTCTTCACGCCGAACGGTCGCAACGCGTCGATGACGGCGTTGACGACCGCCGGCGGCGACCCCACTGTGGCCGACTCGCCCACGCCCTTCACACCAAGTGGATGGTGCGGCGACGGTGTCACCGTCTCGCCGAGCTCGAAGTTGGGCACCTCCATCGACGTCGGGAGCAAGTAGTCCATGAAAGACCCGCCGAGGCAGTTGCCGTCCTCGTCGAACGTGATCGCCTGCATCAGCGCCATGCCGATGCCGTCGGCAAGCCCGCCGTGGATCTGTCCCTCCACGATCATCGGGTTGATCCTTGGACCGCAGTCGTCCACGGCGATGAAGCGACGCACCTTCACGACCCCCGTGCCGGGATCGACGTCGACGACGCAGATGTAGGCACCAAACGGGTAGGTGAGGTTCGGCGGGTTGTAGACCACCTGTGCGTCGAGGTGGCCCTCCACGCCCTCGGGCAGTTCGAGGTTGGAGTGAGCCAGCATCGCGATCTCGGCCATCGTCTTGCCGTGCGCCGGGTCACCGGCGACCTGCCAGCTGCCGTGATGCCACTCGAGGTCCTCCGGAGCGCACTCGAGCGAGGCGGCGGCGATGATGCGCGCCTTGTCCCGCACCCGCTGGGAGACGACTGCGGCAGCGGCACCCGATACGGGTGTCGATCGCGACCCGTACGTGCCGAGCCCGAACGGCGTGTTGTCGGTGTCGCCGTGGATGACCTCGATGTCCTCCGGCGGGATCCCCAACTCGTGGCTGACGATCTGGGCGAACGTCGTCTCGTGGCCCTGGCCCTGCGTCTGCACCGACAACCGGAGCTGCGCCTTCCCCGTCGGATGGACACGGAGATCGCATCCGTCTGCCATGCCGAGCCCGAGGATGTCCATGTGCTTTCGCGGGCCGGCACCGACACCCTCCGTGAAGAAGGACAACCCAATGCCCATGTATGTCTGATCAGTCGGGTTTCCAGCCGCCGCCGCCCGCTCGCGCTGCGCCGCCTGCTCGGCGCGAAGCTCGTCGTAGCCGGCGATCCGCATCGCTTCGTCCAGGGCGCGGGGATAGTCGCCCGAGTCGTATTCCCAACCTGTCGGCGTCATGTACGGGAACTGCTCGGGCTTGAGAAGGTTCCGACGGCGGAGCTCACCGGGATCGATGCCGAGCTCGTCGGCGAGCCGATCGACGACGCGTTCGATCAGGTACACCGCTTCGGTGATGCGGAACGAGCAGGCGTAGGCGACACCGCCGGGTGCCTTGTTCGTGTAGACGCCGGTCACCTTGCAGTGTGCAGTGCCACAGTCGTACGACCCAGTGAAGATGTGGAAGAAGCCGGCCGGGTACTTCGTCGGCTGAGCCGTCGCGTTGAACGCACCGTGGTCGGCGATCACATCCACCTTCACGCCGAGGATCTTCCCGTCCTTCGTCGCCGCCACTTCGCCGTGCATGTGGTAGTCGCGGGCGAAACCAGTGGTCATCAGGTTGGAGCTGCGGTCCTCCATCCACTTCACCGGTCGCTTCGTCACGATCGAGCCGACGACGGCGAGCACGTAGCCCGGATAGATCGGCACCTTGTTGCCGAAGCCACCACCGATGTCCGGGGATATCACCTGGATCTTGTGCTCTGGGATGCCGGCGACGAGGGCGTACACGGTGCGGTCCGCGTGCGGGGCCTGGCTCGTGATGTAGGCCGTGAGCTTTCCCGTCACCGGATCCATGGACGCCACCGAGCCGCACGTCTCCATCGGTGCCGGATGCGAGCGCGGGTACAGCACATCGAGCGCGACCGTCACGTCCGCTGAGGCGAACGCGGCATCGGTGGCTGCGCGGTCGCCGGCCTCCCAGTCGAAGATGCGGTTGTCGGTCCGACCCTCGATCTCGTCGCGGACGAGCGGGGCGCCGGCGTCCAGTGCGGCGCGGGCATCGATCATCGGCGGCAACGGTTCGTAGTCGACGTCGATCAGCTCCAGTGCGTCGCGTGCCGAGTAGCGGTCCTCGGCGATGACGAAGGCGACCTCCTGGCCCTGGTAGCGGACCTTGTCCGTGGCCAGCACCGCCTGCACGTCGGCGGACAATGTCGGCATCCAGGCGAGCTTCAGGCCCTCGAGCATCTGGCCCGTGATCACCGCCTTCACTCGCGGGTGTGCCTCGGCGGCCGAGGTGTCGATCGAGCGGATGCGGGCGTGGGCGTACGGGCTCGCCAGGATCGCGCCGTGCAGCATGCCCGGCATCGTGACGTCATCGAGGTAGTTGCCCTTGCCGCGGAGGAACCGTGCGTCCTCTTTGCGGAGCATGCGGCCGAACCCGATCGGGTTACCGGCCTCGGAGACAGGGACCTCATCTGCAGTCGCGGTCATGACACGGTCTCCTCGGCATGCTCGGCGGCCCAGCGGACCGACTTGATGATGTTGTGGTAGCCCGTGCAGCGGCAGAGTTGCCCGCTGATCGCCTCGCGGATCTGGTCCTCGTCTGGATCGGGGTTGCGGTCGAGCAGCCAGCGAGCGGTGAGCATCATCCCCGGCGTGCAGAATCCGCATTGCAGACCGTGGCACTCCATGAAGCCCTGCTGCACCGGGTCGAGTCCGTCTTCGCGTTCGAGTCCCTCCACGGTGTCGACGGAGCGGCCGTCGGCCATCACTCCGAGCACCGTGCAGCTCTTCACAGGCGTGCCATCGAGCAGCACGACACAGGCGCCGCAGTTCGACGTGTCGCACCCCCAGTGTGTGCCGGTCAAGCCGAACTGGTCACGCAGCAGGTGGACGAGCAGCACCCGCGGCTCGACGTCCGCTGTGTGGGTCTCGCCGTTCACTGTGACGGTCACGTCCATCGTCAGCCCTCCTCGCCTCGTGCTCGGGCGATCGCCGATCGCAACGCCCGCTTGGTCAGCTCGCCGGCCAGATGACGCTTGTAATCCGCCGGTCCGCGCTGGTCGGTCGCCGGACTGCAGTGCTCGGCGGCAAGCTCCCCCGCCGTGTCGATCGCCGCGTCGCTCACCACCTCTCCGCGCAGGGCGTCCTCCGCTTCGGGCGCGCAGAAGTTTTCGGCACCGACCGCCGTGAGTCCGATGCCGACCTCGGCAACGGTGTCTCCGTCGAGGGACACACATGCTCCAGCCGCGGCCACAGCCCAGTCGCCGGCACGACGCTCCACCTTGCGATACGCCGACCCGAGCCCCGGTCGAATCGGTACTCGGATCTCGGTCAGCATCTCCGCCTCGCCGACCACCGTGGTGTAGGGCCCCTCGTGGAACTCGCGTGCCGACACGGAGCGGGTGCCGCCCGATCCCTGGACGACGATCTCGGCACGCAACGCGGCGAACACGGCCGACAGGTCTTCACTGGGGTCGGCCTGACACAGCGAGCCTCCGATCGTGCCGCGGTTGCGGACGATCGGATCGGCGATGACCCGTTCTGCGTCATGGAAGATGCGGAAATGCTCGCCGGCCAGCGCCGAGCTCAACAGGTCCGCATGCCGGGTCATCGCACCGATTCGCATCTGGTCACCCTCGACGCGGATGTACGAGAGATCGCCGACGAGGTCGTTGATGTCGATCAGGTGCTCGGGACGAGCGAGCCGCAGCTTCATCATCGGGAGGAGCGAGTGCCCTCCCGCGACGAGCCTGGCCTCGGAGCCGAGCTGTTCGAGCAGTGCGATGGCGTGGTCGACGCTCGTCGCCCGCTCGTAGCCGAACGGTGGTGGTGTCTGCATCCCGATTGCCCCCTTGTGCTCCGCGCCACGTCCATGCCGCGCGACAGCGCCACACCTGATCTTCCGTCACGGATCTGTGAGGATCAACGGAGTGATAAGGGTTCGGTTAAGTCGGGTCTCCGGCGTGGGCGTACAGTCCGACGGGTGACCCTCAACCAGTTGAAGGTCTTCGTGCTCGTCGTCCGCCTCGGCTCGTTCCGAGCAGCGGCGAGCGCCCTGGGAGTCAGTGAGCCGGCGGTGTCCCAGGCACTGACCGCGCTCCGCCAGAGCCTCGGTGACCCGTTGATCGAGCGCACCGGTACCACGCTCACGCTGACGCCTGCCGGGCAACGGATCGTCGGGCTGGCGTCGCAGATGGTCAACCTCTCCGTCGCTGCCGAGGAGGCTGTACGCACCGCCAACGGCCAACCGAACCTGTTGCGCGTGGTCGCATCCGCCGATGTCGGCGATGCCGTGGCTCCGGCGCTGCTGCAATCGTTCGCCCGGCGCGCCTCCGATGTGGAAGCGACGCTCGGAATCGCCACGATCGGCGAAATGCGAGCCCTCCTCTCGGAGCGACTGGCGGACGTGGCACTCGGCCCGATGCTCGCCGACCCGTCCGTGCCCGGGCTCGTCAGCGAGCCGCTGTTGCGCTACCGGATGTTGTTCGTCGCCGGTCAGGACCATCGCGCCCACGGCACGATCGTGTCGTCCTTGCGGTCACTCGCACACGAAGAGTGGCTCGTCGACCCGACGGCCACCGACCCGGAGTCCGACCTCGGTCGGCTGCTCGCACGTCTCGGCGTGCCGCAGTCGAACATCCGGGTGTTCCCCAATCAGACGGCCGCGTGGGCGGCGGCGACGAGCAGCGGTGTCGCGCCCGCTGTCGAGCAGCAGTGGAACCGGGAGCGCCCGCCGGGACTCGCTCCGCTGCGCATCCCCGGCACACCGATCGAGATGCGCTGGCACGTGAGCATGCTGCACGGGGATCGCAAGCCGCTGATCTCCGGCCGCTTGCAACGGTTCCTCGCCACCCCCGACGCGACGCAGGCGATGTACCGCGCCGACGGCGGGGTACCGGCTTCGAAGTTCCGCCCGCCCGTCTACGTCACCATCTGGAGCTGAACCGGGTACTGCCGTGGCCGTCCTGCCAGCGACGGACCACAGTGGGCGGCCACGTCACCGACGCGAGCATTGCCCAGTACTGACGGGTATCGAGGCTTCCAGTCCGTTACGGTTGGCTTCTCGCAAATGGCGCGTTCAGACGGCCGCTGTTTTTCGCGCTTCAAGTGCGTGAGCGAGACGAGCGTGCCCGGCTGGAACGAAAGGGGTCATTCCAGCCGGGCACCTGAGAGCCGAATCGGGGCGGCGCTTCGGTCTCGCCGACGTCATTACCCGTTCCTGGGCAACGTCTAACCGAACCAGTCCCCCGTGCGAGGGCGAGCGACGCGATGTGGCCCGACACCTGGGCTAGACGAAAGGTGCCGGGACACGGAGATACGCGTACCCGGTCGGGCCGCGCATGAACCAGCGCGCGTCGCAACTCGCCCCCGCGCTGCCCCGGACGCGAGGGTGCCCGGCCGGACAGTTGGGGTCCGTCGCGACCGGGCACCAGACGACCGAGTAGACCAGAAACTCGGTCACACTCGACGGTAAGGGCGCTCGGGTTAGCGGACGGTTCGCGCCGAAAGGGTGTGGGCCACTCACCCGTCCGTGTCCCGGCACCGCGTGTGCAGGTCGCCGGGACACGGAGTGCTGCCCGCACTCAGCGCAGGTCGGATTTTACCGCACCACGCGACGGTGCCCGGCCGGGCGTTACAGACGCCGAAACCGGGCACCGGACAACCGAGCACAGCCCCACTCGGTCGTGTCGGACGGTACGGACCGGTGGGTTAGCGGACGGTTCGCGGCGACCAGTCGCACCGATCCGTCCCGATTGGAGACGTCACCGCCGAGCGGAGGGCCGGTCGTCCGTCGGCAAGAGGACGGGCGACCGGCCCTTCTCATCGGCCGCCGGCGTTTTGGGGGACCGAACAGCCGGAATCCCGACTGTACTCACTGCGTGCACGCCGTGTCGACGGAGCGACGACGAAATCCAAAGGTCGTCGCGGGCCTGCTGTTCGTCTGTCGCCGGTGAGGGGCCCGGTCCGCAGGCAGTAGGCGGACCGGCCCCTCCTCACGGCGTACCGGCCGCACCGTTCTGGTGAGATCGCCGTCGGCGCCCCGAAGGTGACGAGGGGATCATTCGACAGGACGCCGTGACGTCCCGATCGTAGTTCCCTGGGTCGTGTGCGTGCTCCCCTGAGGAGTGTGCGTGTATCGTGCCCGGCCGGAGCGAGACGGGAGCTCACGGCCGGGCACCAGACCGGTTCCGTTAGGCGGCGGTTCCGGTCCGTATCTGGGACCGTACCCGCCAGTCTCGAAGATGCAACCGGAGTCGCCGGGTGAGGGGTCACCCGCCAGGGCGGGTGACCCCTCCCCACGGCGGACCGGCCGCACCTTATGGTGAGGATCGCCATCGGCGCCCCGAAGGTCCGAAGGGATCATCGGCATGGTTGCCGCAACCCGCACGTTAACCGGTCTCGACAGGGCCTTTGTCAGACCACCATGCCAACGAGTGCGGTCGAGCCAAGTCGGGACGCGAAGAAACAGACAATGTCGGGCCGTGTCCCGATGCCGCCGCCGCCCGTCGAGAGCACCGAGACACGGTGGTCCCGGCATTCCGCCAACTGACGCATACCCTCTCTCGTCGGCGCGGAAACGCCCAGCGGCGGTCAGTATTCCCTGCCCAGGAGCTGTCCCAGGGTGATCGCGTACACGGCGGCCGCTTCGAGCAAGTTCTCGATCGGAACGTGCTCTGCTGGTGCGTGCATCTCCTCGATCGGTCCTGGGCCGACCGCAACCGCCGGAATCCCGAGCTCGGCATAGATCCGCGTTTCCAGGCACCCAGGGCACATCGCCAGGGGCGGATGACGCCCACTTATTTCGAACGTGGCCGCCTCGAGCACCCGAATCAGCGACGAGTCGACGTTGGTCATCGCCGGCTTGACGTCCTGGAGCACATCGATCGTCAGCTCGGATTCGTCGCCGAGACTCTGGATGAGGTCGAGCAGCTCGCGGCACGCCTCGTCGTAGTCCTCGTCCGGGTTCGGGCGGCGGTCGATCGTGAACATGTAGCGATCGGGGACGATGTTGAAGTTGGTCCCTCCCTGGGCGACACCGCCGACCAACATGATGGACGACCGCGCCGCTTCCGGTTCGATGCGGAGGTCCGTCCGTCTCCGCGCGACGTCGTTGCGGTACGCGAGGAGCCGGGTGACGATGGCATGCGCCCGCTCGAATGCGCTATCGCCCGTGTAGTGGAGCCCGACGTGGGCGGGTCGGCCGTGAACGGTGATGTTCAGCGTGAAGGCACCACGCGCCGCGTACCAGATCGCCGGATAGCTCGGCTCGCCGACGATCGCCCCGACGCAGTCGGTTGCGTCGATCAGACCCAGCTCGACGAGACGCTCGGATCCGTGGGCGCCACCGGTCTCCTCATCGGGCACGTAGACGAGCTCGACCCGTCCTGCGCCGCCGAGATCACGGTGGACAACGGCACCGAGGAGCATGGCGACGAGACCGCCTTTCATGTCGGCCGCACCGCGCCCGAAGATCGCACCACTGTCGACCGTCGGCGCGAACTGGCGATCGGCAAACGCAGGGACGACGTCGTAGTGCCCATGTAGGTAGATGGATGGACCGGATGAGCCGACCGTCGCCCGGATCACCCGCTGGTCACCGTCGTTCTGCGACGTGTAGTGAGTCGTCGCCGGAATCTGGTATCTGGCGAGGGTCTCCTCGATCCACTGCTGAGATTCGACGAGGTGCGTGCCGGGCGGGTTCTCTGCGGGGATCGCACAGAAGTCGAGGACCAGTTCGATGAGCTCGTCCCGGCGGCGTTCCACCGCATCTCGGACGCGTCGACCGTGCTCGACATCGATGCCTTCCATGCCGCCATACTGCCCCGGTGACTATTCCGACGTCGGACGGGCGGCTGCCCCTTCTTGCCCTCGATGTCGACGGCACGCTGCTGACGTCCGATGACCGGTTGACCGAGCGCACCCACGAAGCGCTGCGCGCGGCCGACCGCGCCGGATGGCACGTCGCCGTGGTGACAGGCCGTCCTCTGCCGTATGTCCTCCCGGTGGTGCGCCATCTCGGTATCGGCGAGTTCGTCGTCGCTGCCAACGGGGCCACGGTGGCAGAGATCGCCACCGGCGCCGTGCTGTACCAAGCGAGCCTGCCGGGGTGGATCGTGCTGAATGCGCTGCAGTCTGCGCGCAGTGTCGTTCCCGGAGTGCGGGTGGCGATCACGACGGACCGTGGCTTTCACACCGAGCCGGGTTTCGACGTGCTCGCCCCATTGTCCAAGCCGCACGCCATAGTCGTCGGCGATGCCAGCCCGCATCCCGACGACACCGTCCACAGCACGGTCCTCTTTGCACTCGACGTGGACACGAACGATCTGCTCGAGGCTGTTGCCGCTGTCGTTCCGGACGAGGTCCATGTGAGTCCGTCGGGGCTACCTGGCAGCGTGGAGCTCACACCGCCCGGTGTCCACAAGGGAAGTGGTGTCGCCCACCTCTGCGAACGGTTGGGCATCGACCGGCATTCGGTGGTGGCCTTCGGCGACGGGCTCAACGATCATGAGATGCTGACCTGGGCGGGACACGGCGTGGCGATGGGCAACTCGGCGGCAGCGACCAAGGCGATCGCCACGGAGGTAACGGCGAGCAACGACGACGACGGCGTGGCACTCGTCGTCGAACGCCTGCTCCGCGACGCTGCCGAGCGACGATTGTAGAGAGGCGACGCACCGGCGATCTGAACGATCCGCCGGCGGTCGAGGGTTGGCGGACCCCTCGACCTCCTCCACGATAGCGCAGCAGATTTCGGGCGTTCGTGGGAGATGCAGGATGTCTGACTGACCGCCTGGCAACAAGGCGCCTATGTGGGGAATGGCCCTCGCACACTCAGCCCGCCGTCGAGCGTCAGGCTCTGTCCGGTGATGTACGACGACAGCGATGAGGCAAGGAACACCACCGAGGCGGCGACGTCGTCGGCGGCGCCGTATCGCCCCATCGGTACATGCTCGGTCTCCTCCGGTGGCTGCGACGCGCCGGCGACGGGGGTCGAGATCGCACCACAGGAGACGACGTTCATGCGGATGCCGTCACGCGCATACTCCGCGCCCACGGTGCGGGCGAGGCTGGCTACGCCTGCTTTGGCCGCGCCGTAGCCGGCCTGCGTCGGGGCGCCCATGGCGCCTGTCACCGACCCGACGCTCACGATCGCGCCGCCTCGACCGTGATCCAGGAAGACCGGGATCGCCGCCCGCACGGCACGCATGACGTAGCGCAGGTTCACATCGAAGACGAGGTCCCAGTCGTCATCGGTGATGTCGTGCACACGCACAGCAGGGACGAACGCCACCTGACCGCCCACCACGGTGACAAGGATGTCAAGCCCGCCAAGTATGTCGACAGTCCGGCTGACGAACCCGGCGACGTCTTCTGGGAGTCGCACATCCCCGGCAAGTGCGCACGCATGCACACCAGTCGACGCGATCTCCGCCACAGCTTCGTCCGCACGGCTCGGATCGAGATCGGCGACAGCGACTGAAGCGCCAGCAGCGGCGACCGCACGCGTGATCGCACGACCGATGCCGCCGCCCCCACCACCGATGACCAACGCGATCTCCCCCTCGAGGACCTGCGATTCACTCGTGACTTGGAGTGCGGTCATGCCTTACCGCCAGGCCAAACCTGTGCCCACGGGTTCGGTTCCAGACCGCCCGACGGCGGTGTGTTGCGCTTGCGACGGAGGTTGGCGTTGTCGATCAGATCTTTCACGAGCTGCCCCGCGGGTCGTGTTCCCTAGTTGGATCTCCCATCGGCCCATGGTCGCGCGGCTCAGTCACGAGCCGACGCCGAGCACAGATCCAGCAGCCCCCGGCGTGGGCCTAGCACGACCGCTGCTCGACGCGATCCGACGCGGTGGTTGCCGTGGCACACGGAGCGCCTGGCGAATACGTACGCGTGACGGTTCGGCGGCGCCCGGCGGGACGTTTGATGCGTCCCGGCCGGGCACCGATCGACCGAGCACAGACCCCGGCCCAGTCGCCGACAACGATATGGACCACCGGGTTAGCGGCAGGTTCGGATGGCAACGATGCCGGAATCGGCGGGAGACGCTTGACGGCGTTCTGGCCGAGCCGGCAAGCCAACTGCTCGAGTCGCTCCCGCCTCGATTGAGGATGCCTTGAACGAAGCTGTGCGCAATATGCATCTGACGCGTGCGCCGAGCGCGCTCAGCGGGCGCGCTCGCCACCTCTCATTCGAATTCGGCGAGGAGGTCGACGAGCCCGAGATCCTCGATCGCGGCGACCGACCGCTCGAGCAACTGCGTGATCCACGCCCGCGCCCGCTCGTTGGAGGAGTCGAGGGTGCCGGCGATCACGACGACGAGCGTCCACACGTACAGGATCGAGCGACGGTAGTCCTCCCACGCCACGTCCAAGCTGTAGTCGCGCACGCCAGCGTGGCACAGGGTTTCGTGCCATCTGGCGAGGAGGTCTCGCTCATGCGCGCGACGGTCCTCGATGGGAACGCTGCCGCTCATGAAGAACCCGAGGTCGAAGACCGCTTTCGAACGAAGGCAACCCTGCCAGTCGAAAGCGGCCACGGGGACGTGCCCGGATTGCGTGCCGAAGCACAGGTTGTCCACTCGGAAGTCGCCGTGGACGAGCGTGAGCGGCGGGGTAGTGATCCACTCCTGCATGCGCGGAATGGCGGCTAGGTAGCGACTCTTGAGGCCCTGCAGATGGTCGGGGACGAAATCTCCGAACAGCTCGATCATCGGGTCCCAACCAGCGCTGGCGCCTTGGAGGAGAGCATCCGAGCTGTACGAGGGGAAGAGGAACGGGATCAACTCCAGCTCGGGACGGTCGACGTCGTTCCAGAATGTGGCATGCAGCTCACCGAGCTCGACCATGCAGAGCTCTGCGGCGGCGGGACCGCACCCTTCGATCTGGTCGCCGAGACGGTACTGCGACATGTCTTCGATGAGTAGGACAGCGGTCTCTCTGTCCTCGAGTTCGGCGAAGTAGACCTCCGGCGTCGCGGCTGGCGTCAGTGCGGCCACGTCCCGGTAGAAGACGACCTCCCGTCGGTACACGTCGAAGGTGAGCGCGATCGTGCGGTTCGCGTCGTTGCTCGTCGGCATCTTCAACACCATCGAGCTCGGCCCGTCGCCCCGCTCGTAGTCGAGCTCGAGCAGCTCCACTGCGCTCAGCATGCCAGCGCCCTCGCCCAGGGTGCGACGCCGTATGCGTCCAACGACGACGTCACGACCGCGCGATCGCAGGGCCGCGGTCAACCAATCCGGCGTGACGTCGTCGACGGACCGCGGCATCGGCGGGAACACCGGCTCGGGCACAACGCCCGACTCGCTCGCCGAACCGGATTCCGGTGGTCTGCTCATCTCGCCTCCTCATGATGTGCTGCCACCCTCGGATCCCCGATCGCGAAGCGATGGACGACTCGTGAGCGCATCCCACACACCCAACCGTAGCCACCTATCGGCGCAAGTTAGATCTCTGATCGCGGCAGTAAGTATGCGGAATGTGCCGCTTGTTTCTTGACACGTACGCGACTTAGCTATGGTGGGAACGCCCGCAAGGAGTCCGGGCACCGATCGACCGCCGTGGCGGTCCGATCCGAAGGGGGATTTTCGATATGTCATCGCACAGATACTTCCGGATGGGTGCCGTACTCGCTTGCGCCACGCTCGTCGCCGTCGCCTGCGGCGACGACGACGACGACGGCGGAACTACCGCCACCACCGGGGCGGAGGCGCCGGACACCACTGGCTCCGAGGGGACCACCGGCGAGACCGCAGGGACCGATGCCCCATCGACATCGGCACCCGACGGCACCACCGGCGAAACCACCGCAGGCGGCGACATCGACACCGAGCACGGCCTGGGCGCCTCGGCGTTCCAGGCCGCCATGGACGCCACCGCCGACACACCGTTGGCGGCCGACGACAGCCTGCCACCCTTTGTCATCGGCATCGCCAATCTCGAGGGCGACCCGGCCGGCACGTTCCCCGACGTCCGCGAGGGTGCTGAAGCGGCCGTCCAAATGATCAACGAGCGACTGGGCGGCATCGGCGCCGACGTGGAAGCTGGCACCGGAGGACGCAAGATCGAGCTGTCCTACTGCGGCCACCTCGTCGACCAGAACGAGGCGCAGGCGTGCGCCAACCAGCTCGCCGACGCCAACCCGAACATGATCATCCCCGGCGTCGACTTCTTCACACCGCTGATGTACCCATTGTTCGCCGACTTCCCGGTCGTCGAGATGCTCCCCATCTTCATCGCCGACTTCGATCAGCCCGGCGTGTACGGCATCTTCGGCGGCTGCGTTACGGCGTTCCCCTCCAGCGCGCAGATCATCGCCGAGGTCAAGGGGCACGATCGCCTCGGAGTCATCTGGTCCCAGAACGCCCCCGGCACGGAGTGCTGGGTGGACACTCACGAGCGCTTCTACCAGTACTACGCCGACACTCTCGACAACTTCGCGTTCAAGGGTTTCCCCTTCACTCCGGGTGACCAGGCCACCATCCCGCCGGTGGCGCAACAGATCGCCGACTACCTTGAAGGCGCCGAGAATCCGGCAGTGCACCTTGGCGCCCAGGCCACCGACTGCGCAGCTCAGATCCAGGCCCTACGGGCGGCAGGCGTCGAGGCGCAGATCTACACCACCGCCGCCTGCGACAGCGAGGCCATCCGTGGCCTGCCCGAGTCCGAGGGCATCGACTTCGAGGTCCCGGGCTACATCGTCGAGCAACCCGAGCTGTACGACGACTTCGTCCAGTTCGAGCTAGCCGCCCGCGAGGAGGCCATCGACGCCTACGGGCCCGAGTCTCCCAAGACGGCCTTCGGTCGGCAGATGTTCTCATCGATCGTCTTCGCCTACCAGCTCGCCAACGTCGGACTCGACGATGGCATCGACATCGACGACCGAGAGGCGCTCCGTGGGGCCATCGGAGCAATCGACAACTTCCATCTGCTCGGCTACCGGCCGATCTCCTGTGCCGAAAACACCGCGGAGTACAAGTCGATCTGCAACCGCAAGACCGGCTACGCCGTCTGGGACGGGGAAAGCTTCTCGATCGACCCCGATCTCCCGGAGGGCATGGACGTCACCGACCTGCTCAATTCCGTCGCGGAGGCCAACCCGCGCAAGTGAGCGACTTCCACCGTTGCCACCCGAACGCTGCACTCCGCCGACCGCAGCGTTCGGGTGGCGCCGCCGATCACCGGCACGATCGGCTCATCTCGGCCGGTAGCCGTCCGCCCAGGGCTGCTGTTCGGCGGTCACGACTTGTCCTCGATGACGAGGGTGAAGGCGGCCGAGTAGGCGTCGCCCGGTTCGACGAAGGGTGCGGTGCCCGCCACGAGACTGTTCGTGCGGGCCGTCATCGGCTCGAGCGCGGCGAACGGGCGACCCTTCGGGACCCACACCTGGGCGTAGGGGTATCCAATCCCGGCGCGCATGGAGATCGACGAGTCGTCGGCCATCAGGGTGAGGTTGCGTTCCCGGCCGAGGCGATAGAGGTCGTCGAAGGTGCGGTGCCCGATCGGCTCGGCTTCGCGTGGCTCGGCGTGCTCTTCGCCGGTCGGGATGCCGCGGCCGTCGAGGCTGAGGTGGGTGCGTGCGGGCAGGCGCAAGCGCCAGCCGCTGCGGGGGCTGCCGGGGACCCGCAGGTAGGGGTGCCACCCGAAGACCGCCGGCACGCCACGCGTTCCCGTTGGGACGATCGTGGTGTCGAGCGTCAGTCGGCGGTCGCTCGCGGTCACTGTGATCTCGATGCGGTGCGGGAACGGAAAGGCCGGGTCGTCGACGTCGATGGTGGCGTCGAACCGGGCCCATCCGCCGCGAGCCGAGCGGCGCCCGATCCGCCATCCAGGTCGGCCGACGAGAAGCCCATGAATCGGGAGCCCATTGTCGTCGGTGCGCAGCGCGAGCCCGGCGAGATTGACGTCGACCCCGGCGAAGCGATACCGGCGTGACGCCAAACGATTTGCCCAGGGTGCGAGCAGCGGCAGGCCGAGAGTGGCGCCCGCCCGCAGCGCTGGCAGTCCGCCGGGCAGCGCGACGTGCTCGCGGTCACGCCAGCGCAGCGAGACCCCGGTCATACCGAGGTCGGGGAGAAAGGTGGCTGTCAAATCGCCTGCAACGACTCGGACCGCAGCCTCGCCGCGAAATCGGACCTCGTCCACGCTGCCGGCCGCCTTGCTCACTCATGTCCTCCTTGTGGTCCACACTGCTCTACCGGTAGAGCGCGTCGAGGGATGCACATCTCAAAGCCTGCTCCTTCACCCCACGGTCGGCTCAGGTGAACTCCTCGCGCAGCTCGGCGGCGATGATCCGCGCTGCAGCCTCGATCAGGGCGAGATGTGAGAACGCTTGAGGGAAGTTCCCGAGGTGATAGCCCGTATCGACGTCGAACTCCTCGGCATACAAGCCGAGCGGCGAGGAGATGCGCAGCAGCCGCTCCATCAGATCCCGCGCCCGAGCCTGTTCGCCGACGATGGCCAGTGCCGAGACGAGCCAGAACGAGCAGATGAGGAACGTACCCTCCTTGCCCGACAACCCGTCGTCGGTCTCATCGGTGCGGTAGCGCAGCACGTAGCCGTTCTCCGTCAACTCGTCGGCGATGGCCAGCACACTGCTGCGCGCCCGCTTGTCACCGCCGGGCAGGAATCCGAATATCGGTGCCAGCAGGGTGGAGGCGTCCAGGGCGTCGGTCTCGTAATGCTGGCGGAGCACGCCACCTTCGGTGAACCCGTGCGTCTCGATGTCGGCATGGATCTCATCGGCGATCGCCCGCCACTTCTCCTCCAAGTCGCCAGCGCCGCGAAGCGCAGCCAACTCGGCGGCGCGATCAAGCGCCACCCAGCACATCAACTTGGACGAGACGTAATGCTTCGGCGCGCCGCGAGCCTCCCAGATCCCCTGGTCGGGCTCTTGCCACACGGTCGAGGCGCACTCAGCCTGCGCCTGGACGAGCGGCCACAGTCCGCGAGGCAAGCGCTTGCTGCGGCGGGTGTGCAACAGGATCGAGTCGAGCGCCGCACCGAAGACGTCGTTCTGGCGCTGGTCGAAGGCGCCGTTGCCGACCCGCACGGGAGAGGCCCCCGCGTACCCGCTCATGTGCTTCAGTGTCGACTCGGACAGGTCGCGACGCCCGTCGATCCCGTACATGATCTGCAAGCCGCCGTCTTCGTTGACCTCGAGCTCGGCGATGAACTGCATGAACTCGTCGGCCTCCCAGTCGAGGTTCAGCCAGTGGAGCGCTCGCAGTGTGAACGTAGAGTCGCGCAACCAGCTGTAGCGGTAGTCCCAGTTCCGCTCACCGCCGGGAGTCTCCGGCAATGACGTGGTCAGCGCGGCGACGGTCGCCCCCGTTGGCATGTACGTGAGCCCCTTGATGACCAGGGCCGAGCGTTGGATCGGGTGACGCCACCGATGGTCGGGGATCCGCGCCTTGTCCAGCCAATCGCGCCAGAACGCCGCCGTGGTGTCGATCCGACTCGTGGCGTCGTCGACATCGTCTGGCCCGGCCAGACCCTCGGCCCACGACAACGAGCAGAAGACCCTGTCACCGACTCTCAGCGTGCGGCGGGCACGGATGCGCCCACCCTCCACGCCCATCGCCATATCCGTGTGCACCCGGATCGTCACGCCACCGCCAGCGGCGTCGGCGGAGTGGCCCGTCCCGTCGACGAGGGTCCAGGTTGCCGGGAGCTCGCCGTAGTCGAAGACGGGTTCACAGACCAGCTCCAACTCGACCTGACCGTCGATACACTCCGCCGTTCGGACGAGCAGGTGCTCGGCATCGTCGTCGGCCGGCGGTCGCGAGTGGGGGGTGACAGCGTCAGGCCCGCGAGTCGGACCCATGACGAGCGCGTCCCTGACGACGACCCACCCCGACGGCGTCTTCCACGTGGTCACGAGCACGTTCGTCCCGGCCTCGTAGATGCGTTGGGTGGGGACGTTGATGCCGAACGGGCCGAAGCGGAACGTGCCGGCCTCGCGGTCGAGCAGGCTGCCGAAGATGCTCGGGGCGTCGAACCGGGGCACGCACAGCCAGTCGACCCCGCCGTCGGTGGAGACGAGGGCTCCGGTGTGGCAATCGGACAGGAACCCGTAGTCGGCGATCGGTGTGAACGGCGACGCCATCGCCGCGCTCTGGACTCGGCTGGTGCTCATCTGGACCTCCCGGCACTCGACATGCCATCTACCACAGTGGCAGGTCGCTGTCGTCACCCGTAGCGGGGTGATGACAGCAGCGTTCACACCAGGGTTCAGCTCCGGCCCGGCGGGTCCGACGTCTTTCTGCGGAATCTTCGTGAACGCAAGGGTGGCTGGACGGCGGCCGGCGAGCGTTTTCGTGCTGGATGCAGCCGTGCATCGGGTTCGTCGTCGTTCCTGATCGGTGCCATCTTCATCCTGTCGAGGTGATGCGGTCTCGGCGGCAACGGACATATTGTCGAAGTGCCGTCTGGCGAGAGGCCGCGACGGCCAACCCACGACCGCTCGGGCAAGTCCTGGACGGATCGGACCGATGCAGCGATTGAGGATCTCATGGCAGGCGAGCATTACGACGTGATCATCATCGGGAGCGGTGCCGGTGGCGGCAGCCTCGCCTGGCGACTGGCCCCTTCCGGCAAGCGAATCCTGCTCATCGAACGCGGCGGGTACCTGCCGCGCGAGCGGGACAACTGGGACACCGAGGCTGTGTTCCTGCGCGGGAAGTACCTGACGACGGAGCAATGGCTCGACGCGGACGGCAACGGATTCACGCCGGAGCAGAACTACAACGTCGGTGGGAACACCAAGTTCTACGGCGCAGCACTGTTCCGGTTGCGCCCCGAAGACTTCGGGGAGATCACCCACCATGGGGGCGTCTCGCCCGCCTGGCCGATCTCCTACGACGAGCTGGAGCCGTTCTATGGCCAGGCCGAGGAGCTCTTCGTCGTGCACGGTCAGGACGGCGAGGACCCGACCGACGGTCCCCGCAGCACCCCGTACCCCAACCCCCCCATCAAGCATGAGCCGCGCATCCAGCAACTGTCCGACGATCTCGAAGGCCTCGGTCTGCACCCGTCGCACCTGCCGATCGGGGTGATGCTCGACCAGGACGACGCCGGGGAGCCGATCCCGAGCAGCCGCTGCATCCGCTGCGACCGCGTCGACGGGTTCCCGTGCCTCGTGGAGGGTAAGGCAGACGCCCAGGTGGTGTGCGTCGATCCGGCGCTGGCCCACTCGAACCTTGAACTCGTCACCAATGCCAAGGTCGAGCGCCTCGACACCGACGCCACCGGTCGACAGGTCACTGCGGTGGTCGCGACGCTCGGCGACGGTACGCAAGCCCGCTTCTCCGCCGACATTGTCGTTGTCTCCTGCGGCGCGCTCAACTCCGCCCTACTCTTGCTGCGCTCGGCGAACGACGCTCACCGCAACGGACTGGCCAACAGCTCGGACCAGTTAGGGCGCAACTACATGCGGCATAACAACGTGGCGATGATGGCACTGTCGAAAGAACCCAACCTCACCCGCTTCCAAAAGACGCTGGCGCTCAACGACTGGTACTTAAAAGGGGAGGACACCGACTATCCGTGGGGCGGCATCCAGATGCTCGGCAAGGCCGACGGACCGCAGCTCAAAGGCAAGGCGCCGCACTTCCTCGCCTGGGCCGCCAAGCTGGCCCCCGAGCGGCCCCTCGACATGGTCGCCCACCATAGCGTCGACTTCTGGCTGTCGTCCGAGGACCTGCCCCACCCCGACAACCGCGTCACCGCTGAGGCCGACGGCACCGTCCGCCTAGCCATCAAGGACACCAACACGGAGGGCCTCAAGCGGCTGCGGTTGAAGTTCCAGTCGATGCTCTCGGACCTCGGGATGCACGATGGCTTCCACGAACGCAAGCTGTATCTCCACGAGGCGATGGACGTCGCTGCGACGGCGCACCAAGCAGGCACTGCCCGCTTCGGCACCGATCCGGCCACCTCGGTGCTCGACGTGAACTGCAAAGCCCACGAGCTCGACAACCTCTACGTCGTCGACTCCAGCTTCTTCGCCTCGATCGGCGCGGTGAACCCCACGTTGACGATCATCGCCAACGCGCTCCGCGTCGGCGACCACCTCCTCGAACGCCTCGGCTAAGGCGCGACGCCGCGACATGAGATCCACCCATCGACACCCAACAATGAGGAGCGAGCCGAAATGACTCTCAAAGGAAAGGTGGCCATCGTCACCGGTGGCAACAGCGGAATCGGCAAGTCCGTCGCCCTCGGGCTGGCCGAGGCCGGCGCCAACATCGTCATCGACTACGTGACCAACGAACAGGCGACCGAGGACCTCGAGCGCCAGATCGTCGCCCTCGGCGATAAGGCCATCGGCGTCGAGGCCGACGTCAGCAAGGTCGAGGACCTCGAGCGCCTCGTCGCCGCGGCCGTCTCGGCGTTCGGGCGGCTCGACATCATGGTGAACAACGCCGGCATCGAGACGCGGACGTCGATCCTCGACACCACCGAGGCGCAGTACGACCGCGTGCTGGCAATCAACCTCAAGAGCGCATTCTTCGGCACGCAGCTCGCCGCGAAGCAGATGATCAGCCAGGGCGGGGGCGGCCGGATCATCAACATGACATCGGTGCACGAGGACTGGCCGATGCCCGACAACACGGCGTACTGCGTCTCCAAGGGCGGCATGCGGATGCTGACCCGGACCGCCGGCGTCGAGCTCGCCAAGCACGGGGTGCTCGTCGTCGGGGTCGGGCCCGGCGCCGTCGACACGCCGATCAACGCCTCGACGATGGCCGACCCAGTGCTCCTGCAGAAGCTCGACAGCGCCATCCCGCTGCAACGGATGGCCGAGCCGGGCGAGATCGCCGCCGTCGTCACGTTCCTGGCCGGTGCCGGGGCGAGCTATCTCACGGCGACGACGATCTTCGCCGATGGCGGCATCATGCACTCCAGCCCCGGCTTGTGACATGACCCCGACAACCGAACCGATCGGACAACAGCTGTGACGGGGCTGCGTCGATCGCTCCGACGAGGAGGGGGCATCCCCGCCGCGGACGGCGCCTCGCCGCATCGCGTCGTCGTCGTCGGCGGGGGCTTTGGCGGGCTCCCCGCCTGCCGGTTCCTCGCCAACCTGCCGGTCGAGGTCACACTGCTCGATCGGCGCAACCACCACCTCTTCCAGCCGCTCCTCTACCAGGTGGCCTCGGGCATCCTGTCCCCTGGGCAGATCGCCCCGCCGTTGCGCCACGTGCTGCGCCGCGCCCGCAACGTGAAGGTCGATCTCGTCGAAGTAACCGGCTTCGATCTCGAGCGACGCACCGTGCACGCCGTCCGCCCACCGAACGACCCGGTGGACATCCCGTACGACAGTTTGATCGTCGCAGGTGGTGCCGGGCAATCGTACTTCGGGCACGACGAGCTGTCCCTCCATGCCCCTGGCATGAAGACCCTCGACGACGCATTGGAGATCCGCCGGCGCGTGCTGGGTGCGCTGGAGATGGCTGAGACGGCCGGCGACGCCGCGGAGCAGAAGGAATGGTTGACGGTCGTCATCGTCGGCGCCGGACCGACGGGCTGCGAGCTCGCCGGACAGATCCGTGAGCTGGCCACGAGGAGCCTGAAAGGGAACTTCCGCACCTTCGATCCGACGTCGATCCGGGTGCTGGTCCTCGACGGCGGCACGGAGCCGCTCGCCTCGTTCGGCGACAACCTCTCGAATCACGCCACCCGCGAGCTGGAAGGGCTCGGCGTCGAGCTGCGCATGGGCGCCCGGGTCACCAACGTCGACGCTCTCGGCGTTGATGTCGACACCAAAGATGGCCGCACGCAGCGCATCCGGGCGCGCACGGTGCTGTGGGCAGCCGGGGTCCAGGCCTCACCGCTCGCCGCCGCGCTCGCCGAGGCGACGGGCGCGACGGTCGATCGCGCCGGGCGGATCGCGGTCCTCCCCGACCTCACCGTGCCCGGACATCCCGAGGTCTTCGCCGTCGGCGACATGGTCAGCCTGAACGGCCTCCCCGGTGTCTGCGAGGTCGCCATGCAGGGCGGCCTCCACGCCGCCAACGCGATCGTCCGACGCCTCAGCGGCGAGACCGACGTCCGTCCGTTCACCTACCGGGACCTCGGAAGCGTCGCGGCGATCGGCCGCTTCCGCGCCATCTGCAGCGTGCGCGGCGTCCGCCTGAGCGGCTTCCCAGCGTGGGTCGTGTGGATGTTCGTCCACCTGGCGTTCTTGAACGGCTTCGGGAACCGCATCTCGACGATGCTGCGCTGGCTGCGCTGGCTCGTCGGTCACCGGCGCGCCGAGCGCACTTTCAGCGTCGCCCACACCGGCGGAGACCTGAGCACACCAGCCCAGGTCCTCACGCAGATCCAACCCAATCCGTACCCCGCCGCGCCCCCCTCGGAGCCCCGATGAGCGAGGCACACACGTGAGCGGCGCGGTTCCTCCTCACCTTCCCCACTTCTTCTTCTCTTCTCTCTTTCTCCTTCTCCCTACCCTCATCACCTACCCTTTATCCCCCTCCTACCATCTCTCTCCCTCGTTCCCTTCCCACCTCTCAACGCCGGATGTGGCGGCCGGGTGCGGGGCTGCTACGGGTTTCCGAGCGATGGAACGAGGCGCTTCTCGTCGCGCTGTGAAGCGAGGACCGATTGGAGTGGCTCAGTTCCATCGTGGCGTCGCTGACCCGATTGTGACGCTCCTCGGGGTCGGCAGTGAGGTTGTGCAGCTCGAAGACCGGTTCGGCCGCCGGCGCGACGAACGGGTTCGGCTTGATCCCGTGGTCGGCGTTCCAGTCGTCGAGGCGTTCGTAGTAGTGGTTGAGCTTCCACAGCTCGGGGGTCCCGCCGTCACCGGTCGGAAGTGTGGCGATGACTGACTCGATGTTCGACGGCTGATCGACCGGGGCGAATGGCTTGCCGGTCAACACGTTGGTCTGGTTCAGACCGCGAGTGATGTCATCTTCTGTCATGAAGTAGAGCGGCGTGGCCACCGAGGAGGCCGACGCCTTGCCGGTGACGAGACCGCTCAGGTCGCGGCCGGGCAGCGGGCGCGCCTCGGTGTGGTGCGCCGCGACACCGGCCGCAGCTCGCTCGACGTCGATGCCGGCCAGACCCATCAGGGTGGGGATCAGGTCGACGTGGCTCGTCGGTGTGGTGATCCCCCTCGGCGACGGGTGTGATCCCTGGGCCGCGCACGACCAGCGGGACGTGTGTCGCTTCGTCGAAAGCGTTGCACCATTTCTGCTGCAGTCCACCGTGGGCGCCGAGCAGGTCGCCGTGATCCGAGGTGAACACGACGATGGTGTCGTCGGCCATGCCCGACGCCTCCAGCGAGTCGAGGATCCGCCCGATCGCCTGGTCGACGACCTTGTGGAGGTAGTAGTAGAGCTGGCGGTAGGCCAGGTCGGCAGGCTCGTCCGCGATCATCTGAGGCCACACCGTCTTGAACAGCTCCTGGCAAGCGGGCCGGCCAGCGAACGAGTCGCCCTGCGAGGGCGCTTCAGGAATCTCGGGCACGGTGTCGTCGCACGGCTCGAAGCCGAAGCAGCACCTTGTACAGCCCGCCGGCGAACGCGATGTCGTGCGGGTTCACGAACGAGGCCACAGCGAGCCACGGTCCGTCGCTGGAGGCCTGCGCCAGATCACCGAACAACTCGACCACCTGTTCCGCGAACACGCCGTCGCGGACCGTGCCACAATCGGACTTGGCGGCGCCATGGGCTTCCCGGCCGATCCACCCCGAGAACCCGAACGGGTTCAACCGATCCGCCTTGCGGTATGCCTCCACCGCGCGCGCGATGGGGCGGCCGTCGTCGTCCGATGCCATCACCCCTTCGTGGCCACCCGGGATCTCCAGATCGGCGTAGCTGACATGCCACTTGCCGCGGTAGTGGGTCTGATATCCGCCAGCCCGGAACCAGTCGCCGAGCGTCGGCACTTCGTCGGGGTCGAGCCAACCCATCGCCGGATCGGTCGCCCGCTTGGCGATCCCACTGGTCTTGGCGACCCCGTGCAAGGAGGGGTACTGACCGGTGAACAACGTCGCCCGGCTGGGCACGCACGCCACTGAACCTGCGTAGTGCCGGTGCAGTTCGAGGCCACCACTGCGGACACGTTCGCGGGCGGGCATCTGGGTACGGCGAAACTCTGCGACCCCGGCCGTCTCATACGGCGGCGGGTACCGCTCCTCGTCCGTCATGATCAGCAGAACGTTCGGCGAAGCCACCCAGAAAGGGTACCTCAGGGGTGCAAACCCCCAGTCCACGATGTCAGCGCGATGCCCCGACACGCCTGCTCGTACCTCATGCCCGATCGGGCGCCGGCCGACGGCAGCGCGCCCCACCGCGCGGTGGCGTTGGAGGGTGCGGACGAAGATGGTGTCCGGGCGATAACGCTGCCATTGGATGCCCGAGATCTCGAAGCTTCAGGTCGCGAGACCGTTCGCTAACTGATTAGCAAACGTACGGGCCTGCTCCTCGAAGTCGGGCTTCAGATTCGGCGGGGGCAGCTTCAGGCCCATCGATCGCTTTTGTCCCTCGCCATGCTTCATGTATCCAAGCCAGGACATCATCGACTTGACTTGGCCGCCGGCGGCAACGAAGTGCGTCTTGTTGGTGAAGCGCCCGCCGTTCTTCTCCGCGAGTTTCTGCTGTTGTTTGAGGTTGAAGCCGTAGTAGCGACACGAGACCGACACCGTCGCGAACGGTTTCCCGTCGAGAACCTTCCTCGCGGCTGGTGACTCGAGGTACGAGCGGATCGGCATGCTTGTCTGGATCCACCAGGTCGGAGACACGATCACCACGAGGTCGTAGTCGCCCGTTTGTGCCTCCGCGGGAATGCCGATCTCGCCGGTCTGGTGACGCAATTGGGGAACGAGCATCGTCGATACCTGAGCAATCGGATGCTTCAGCGGGAACTCCGCGAAGAGCTTGGCACCCGCCGCTGGTCGGTGAACTCAATCTGCGCCTTCGTCACCTCACATCCCCGCGCCTCGAACTCGGCGGCGAGCGCGTCGGTGACCCTGCCCGACTGTTTCGTGTAGGTGTAGTAGACGATCAACACCGCCGGTTTCGTCGTTCCGTTCACGTAACTTTCCTTTCAGCTCGACTCACCCTGTTTGATTCAAACACTCTCGCGGGCTGTGCCCACCTATTCGACATCTCCGATGACACCGAAGCGGGAGCCCATCCACGGAATGCTCGTTCGTTCCGCGGCCGGTGCAACAATTAGGCGCCGAACAGCGGGAGGAGCGCATCACCCCGTTCGGATGAACCCGCACAACGAAACCAGTCCATTGGAGTTCCAGCGGTGACCGTGACGGCCCGTCGCGATGTCCACGCGCTGCACGGCCCGGCCTCGCGAGGCGAGCGAACGTTCGTCCCTCGACCGGTGTGAATCGACGCAGGTCAGAGCTGATCTCAGGTCGTGGTGATCCCATTGACGAGCGACCGGATTCGTCCGCCTACGAGAATCCGGTGTCGTCGGTGACCAAGGGATGCGATTTCATCCGATGGGGATGACGACGCAACTCGACGCGATGAGCTTCACTGGGGAGACCGAACCTCGGCCCCAGGGAGCTTGCGATGGTTGCGCGATGATCTGAGAGTCCTGGGATTCCTCGCAGCCGATGCTGGCGGTCGACCCGGTGCCGTGGGCGCGGGCGCAGATGGCGTTCACGCTCGCCTTCCACATCATCCTGGTGCCGCTCGGCGTGTCGTGGGCGTTCATGGCCCTGATCGCCAACTACCGGGGCATCAAGCACAACGACCAGCCGCCCTGCAGCTGGCCCAGCGGTGGTCGAAGTACATGGCCGTGACGTTCGCCGTCGGCGCGGTCACCGGCACGGTGCTGACCTTCGAGTTCGGGCTGCTGTGGCCGCGGTTCATGGGCCAGTGGGGCGAGGCGTTCGGGGTCCCGTTCGCCTTCGAAGGGATCTTCTTCTTCACCGAGGCGATCTTCATCTCCATCTACATCTACGGCTGGCGCCGCCTGAAGCCGTGGGCGCACTTCTGGACCGGCGTCCCGGTCGTGCTCACCGGCATCCTCGGCAGCATCTCCGTCGTGGCCGCCAACGCCTGGATGAACGCCCCGGAGGGCTTCACGCTCGACTCGGCCGGCGACGTCGTCGACGTCGACCCGTGGGGAGTGATCTTCAACGACGCCATGCCGCTGATGGCCGCCCACATGGTCATCGCCGCCTATGTCGTCGGCGGGTTCCTCGTCGCCTCGGTCTACGCCTTCGGCATGCTGCGCGGCCGGCGCGACCGCTACCACCGCCTCGGGTTCCTGATCCCCTTCACCGTCGGCGCCATCGCCATCCCGATCCAGATGGGCGTCGGCGACTCGCTCGCCCGCTGGGTGTACAACAACCAGCCGGTCAAGTTCGCCGCCATCGAACTCGTCCCCGAGACGCGAGAGCGACGTCCCCGAGACGCTGCTCGGCAGCTCAACTCCGACGGCAAGGTCACCGGCGGCATCCGGATCCCCGGCCTGGCCTCGTGGCTGTCGGACCCCAGCACCGGCACCGGCACGGTGGTCCAGGGACTCGACACCGTGCCCGCCGACGAGCGGCCGACCATCCGCAGGTCAACACGGTCCACCTCGCGTGGGACGTCATGGTCGGGCTCGGCACCCTGCTGTTCCTGCTCTCGGCCTGGTACTGGGTGTGCTGGATCTTCCGGCGCGACATGCCCAAGAGCAAGCTGTTCCTGCGCATCGCCTCCTGCGCCGGCGTCGCCGCCATCATCAGCATGGAGGCCGGCTGGGTGGTCAGCGAGGTCGGCCGGCAACCGTGGATCGTCTACAACCTGATGAAGGTCGAGGACGCCGCCACCGCCAACACCGGTGTCTGGATCATGTTCGTCCTCGTCACCCTGCTCTACATCGGGCTGGGCATCACCACCGTGCTGATCCTGCGCAAGATGAGCAAACGGTTCCGCGACCGCGACGTCGGCGAGCACGAGGTGCCGTACGGCCCAGTCCGACCCCGCCAGTCGCCGCGCCCGAGGCAGGAGGTGACCGCGGGTATGAGCACGACGCCGTCGCCGTGGTGCTGTTCCTCGCCGTCACCGCCTACGCCGTGTTCGGCGGCGCCGACTTCGGCGCCGGCTTCTGGGATCTCGTCGCCGGTGGAGCGGACCGCGGGGCCCGTCCCCGGGAGGTCATCGACCACTCGATCGGCCCGGTGTGGGAGGCCAACCACGTCTGGCTGATCTTCATCTTCGTCGTGCTGTGGACGGCTTCCCCGAGGCCTACGCGTCGATCACCCTGACCCTGTTCGTCCCGCTCGCCATCGCCGCCTTCGGCATCGTCCTGCGCGGGTCGAGCTTCGCCTTCCGCAAGACCGTCTTCCGCACCCGCGACCGCCGCAACTTCGGTGCCGCCTTCGCCCTCTCGTCGGTCCTCGTCCCGTACTGCATGGGCGCCATCGCCGGCGCCATCGCCTCGGGTCGTGTGCCCGCCGGCGGTGTCGCCGGCGATCCGTGGGACAGCTGGGTCAACCCGACGTCGGTGCTCGGCGGCGTCCTCGCCGTCGTCGTCGTCGCCTACCTCGCCGCCGTCTACCTCGTGTGGGACGCCCGCCGGCTCGGCGACGCCACGATGGCCGAGTACTTCCGCCGCCGGGCCATCGGCGCCGCGGTCGTCGCCGGCGTCGTCGCCCTCATCGGAATCTTCGTCCTGCGTGACGATGCCCGCTACGTCTTCGACGGGCTGACGGCCAGGGCGCTGCCGTTCGTCATCCTCTCCGCCGTCTGCGGCACCGTCTCGCTCGTCCTGCTGTGCGCGACGCCGCCCGCGGCGCCCGCGTCCTGGCCATCGTCGCCGTCGCCAGCATCGTCATCGGCTGGGGCGTCGCCCAGTGGCCGTACATCCTGCCCGACCAGCCTCGAGGTGTCCGACGCCGCGGCGCCTTCGGGCACGCTCGCCACGCTGGTCGTCGCCACGGTCCTCCTCGTCGTCATCGTCGTCCCCGGCTTCATGCTGCTCTACGTCCTCGACCAGAAGAGCCTGCTGCCCGAAGAGGGAGCCGACTGAGCCAGCTCCCGCGAGCCGCTAGTCGGCACGTTCCCGAAGGAGCACGTTGATCTCGTCCATGGCTGGCTGCTGCGGGCCATCGGCGCCCGAGCTGACCGACCTTGAGACCTGCGTCGTCCGCCACGGGCATCGATGGCGCAGCGGCCGCGTCTTGGATGGTGCGACGAAGAGGTTCGCCGGTAGCCGATGAGGGTGCGGAGGCCGACACCGACGACGATGATGAGCGATCCGACCACCCGTCGCTCGTTGGTGCCCTGGTACCGGTCGCGATGGCCCACCGACTGGTCGCTTCGAGGACTATCGAGGGCGGCGGCGGACCCGGTGGTGCGACGCCCTCTGCGTCGCCGGTCACCGGGTCGGTGCCCGAGGTGCCCGGCAGCCCCAAGCCGTCGCCGCGGCGGCCGCTGACCCCCTGCTGGCGCACCATTCGACTCCCTCGCCTCTCGCTGATTGGCAACGAAGCCGGAGACGGCGAGAGACCCTCCGGGGAGGGCCTCTGACCTGCAGTTCTTGGGACTTTGGCAGCCCGTACGGGATTCGAACCCGTGCCGCCACCTTGAGAGGGTGGTGTCCTAGGCCACTAGACGAACGGGCCAAGCAGCGGGATGGAACGATACCAGCAGCGTCCCGCCTCCCCCACCGACCGCCGCACGCGAGCGGCGAAACGGGAAGCGGGCCGGAGGATGCACCTGCCGACCCGTCAACGAGCTGGGGAGAGAGGAATCGAACCCCTAATAACAGAACCAGAATCTGCTGTGTTGCCTATTACACCACTCCCCACAGAGTGACGCCCCACGAGTGGGGCGACCCGGCAGTGTAGCGGCAGCCCGAAACACCGCCACGGGCACCTGGCCGGCGTCAGAGCCGATCGAAACCGAAGATTCGCCCGAGCATCACACCGCCCGCCTCCTGGACATTGCGCTTCCACCGCTCGCCGCCGGAGACGACGCTCGACGTGGTCGGCGACGTGTACGCCTCGAGGCCGACGTCCTCGGCGATCAGGCGGCTGCGCAGGGCGTGATACGGATCGGTCACGATCAGCACGCTGTGCAGATCGCGCCGCTCCAGCGCCGCCGCAACCGCCTGCAACGACTCGTACGTGTTGGAGCCCTCGTTCTCGAGCAGGATGGCGTCCTTGGGGATCCCGCGTTTGGTCAGGTAGGCGCCGAGCGGTCTGCGCCTCGGTGAACCGGTCGCCGGGCTGTTTGCCACCCGTGGCGATCACGAGGGGGGCGTATCCCTCCGGCCACAGGCGCAAGCACCTGATCGAGACGGGCGGCGAGCTGCGGCGAGGGCTTGCCGTCGTACTGAGCGGCGCCGAGCACGACGATGGCGTCGACCTGGCGCGCCTGATCATTCCGTCCGGTGGACCACACCTGGTACAGCGACACGAGGAAGTACCCAAACATCAGCAGGAAGATGACGACCAACGCCACGACCAGCCGGACCACCCACGTGCGCTTGCGTTTGCGTCGCCGTACGCCGTCGACGTATTCCTCGTACTCGTCGTCCTCGACGAAGCCGTCCGGCCCCGGCCGGGGTGCCACCGGCCGACCCGCCTCGATCGGTCGGATCATGCCGACAGGCGTGGCATCGGAGTCGGTCATCATCCGCCGATCCGATCCAGCACGGCGCGCAGCCGACGGAGCGTCTCGTCCCGTCCGAGTGCCTCCAACGATTCGAACAGTGGCGGACCGACGGTACGGCCGGTGACCGCCACTCGAACGGGCGCCTGAGCCTTGCCCAGCTTCAGCTCGTGGTGGGCGCCGATCGTCTCCAGCGAATCCTTCAACTCGTCGGCAGACCACTCCGCCGTCTCATACCGTTCGATCGCCTCACGGACGATGCTCGCCGCGACATCACTCTTCATGGTCTTGTCCCACGACACCTCGTCGATCACGACGTCCCCGAAGAGAAAGTCAACCATTCCCGGTGCCTCGGCGAGTGTGACCACTCGGGTCTGGATCGAGCGGCGCGAGCTCGGCGAAGCGAGCCCGATCCCAGCCCGACGGGCAGCCATGGTTCGCAGCGCGCCGACGAAGTCGTCGATCGGAAGCGCCCGGATGTATTCGCCATTGAACGCAGCGAGCTTCTTGAGGTCGAACGCCGCGGGCGTGTGGTTGACGTCCTCCAGCCGGAACTCCTCCTCGATCCGGCTCCACGGCACGATCTCGCTGTCACCGGATGGTGCCCAACCGAGCGTCATCAGGTAGTTGACCATCGCCTCGGGCAGGTAGCCCTCGTCCCGGTACTGCTCGAGGGCGACCTTGTCACGCCGCTTGGACAGCTTCTTGCGCTGGTCGTTGACGAGCACCGGCACGTGGGCCCACGTCGGTGGTTCATGGCCGAGCGCCCGCCACAGCATCTGCTGTTTGGGCGCGTTGGACAGGTGCTCCTCGGCGCGCACGACGTGGGTGATGCCCATCCGGAAGTCGTCGACGACGTTGGCGAGGAGGAACATCGGCGAGCCGTTGCTGCGGAGAAGGACGAAGTCTTCGATGTCGGCGTTGTCGAAGCGCACTTCACCGCGTACCAGGTCGTCGACCACCGTCTCGCCGTCGGGAACGCGGAAGCGGAGCACGCGCCCCGGTCCCGGGCCGAGACCGCGATCGCGGGAGTAGCCGTCGTAGCCGGGGCGCCCGCGGTCTTTGGCCCGGCGCTGGATCTCTTCGGCGGTGAGGTCGCAGTAGTACGCATGACCGTCGGCGAACAGGCGCTCGGCGGCCGTGACGTGATCCTTGGCGGCGTCGCTCTGCAAGTACGGCCCTTCGAACGCCGGGTCGTCGGCGTGGATGCCGATCCAAGCGAGGGCGTCGATGATCCCTTGCGTCCATTCGGGCCGATTGCGCGCCTCGTCGGTGTCCTCGATGCGCAGCACGAACGTCCCGCCCAACCGGCGGGCGAGCGCCCAGTTGTAGAGCGCCGTGCGTGCGCCGCCGACGTGGAAGTAGCCGGTCGGCGACGGTGCGAAGCGGAACCGCGGACTCTCGCTCATGTCCTGGTCACGCTATCGCTGAGCGGTGTTCGTCGGTCGATCAGCGGCCGCCGTGGACCGATGTCAACGACAGGTTGCGCAGCTGCCGCAACGCGACCGACAGGTTCGTGACGTCGTAGCTGTCGCTCCGTCGAATCTCGGTGAACATCGACTGCACACGGGCGAGCGACCGTCGGTTGTGGCGCATCCACTCGTCGACCGAACCGCCTGCCGAGCGCAGGACGATCGACGTGAGGTCGGCCAGAGCGGAGAGCATGTCGTCGCGCAACGACGACCGCGCTTGGCTCTGCCAGCGGTTGGCGCGGGGCAGCGAGCCCACGCCGTCCCACAGCCACATCAACTCCAGCCGGTCGTGCACCTCCCAGTAGATGCGGGCGGCGTCGAGCACGGTTGTGTCGTGGGCCTTCGCCACCTCCACGAGATCGAAGCCCGTGTGGAGCAACGGCCACACGCTGGATCGCTCGGCGAGCGACTCGGAGATGCCGGCGGCAAGTCGCACCGCCTCCGTCGACTGCACGACGCGAGCCATGCGGCCGCTGATCACCGTGCTCAACCCGCTCGCCAGTTCGGTGATGCCCGGCTTGTAGTCGTCGATCGCGCTGGCGATGTCGAACGGTGGGTGACGGTGACGCAGCACCCACAGGGAGCACCGCTCGTTCATCCGCCTGCAGTCGAGGAACAGGTCGAGGCGGACGTCGAGGGACACCACCGATTCGAGCGACTCGATCTCTTCCCACAGGTCGGCGAAGTCGAGCACGTCGCGTGCCGTGACCCACGCCCGTGCCACCTCGGCGACGCCGCTGCCCGTCTCCTCGGTCATCCGATGATCGAACGAGATGCCCGACAGGTTGACCATCTGGTTGACCAGTTGGGTGGAGATGATCTCCCGGCGCAGCCGATGCGCCTGGATCTCGTCGGCGAACCGGGATCGCAGCGCCAGCGGGAAGTACTCGGCGAGATCGTCGCTGAACGCCGGGTCATCGGGCACATCGCTCTTGACGATCTCGGCGACGTCTGCGTTCTTCGTGTAGGCGATCAGCACGGCGAGCTCGGGCGCGACCAGCCCGTTGCCGTTGGCCTGACGCTCGGCGATCTGCTTGTCGCTGGGCAGGAACTCGAGATCGCGGTCGAGCCAGCCCTCCGCCTCGAGCGTGTCGAGGTAACGGGCGTGGACGTTGACCATCGGCAACGACTGGCGGCGGGCGATCAGCAACGCCAACGTCTGCGCCCGGTTGTGGTCGAGGACATGCCTGGCGACCTCGTCGGTCATCGACTCGAGCAGCTCGTTGCGGTCCTCGGTGGTCATGTGCCCGGCGGCGACGACGGCGTTGAGCAGGATCTTGATGTTGACTTCGTGGTCGGAGCAATCGACTCCAGCGGAGTTGTCGATGGCGTCCGTGTAGATCAGCCCGCCGCCGAGGGCGTACTCGACACGACCCAGTTGCGTGAAGCCGAGGTTGCCGCCCTCGCCCACCACCTTCGCCCGCAGCTCACCACCGTTCACCCGCACGGCATCGTTGGTGCGATCGCCGACGTCGCCATTCGACTCGGTGGTGGCCTTCACGTACGTCCCGATGCCGCCGTTCCACAGCAGGTCGACGGGCGCCCGGAGGATGGCCGAGATCACCTGGTTCGGCGTGAGCGGACCGTCCGGCGCGGCGAGCACCTTGCCGCGCTTCGTCGGACAGCGTGATCGACTTCTCGCTGCGTGAATAGACGCCGCCACCCGGCGAGATGATCCGCTGGTCGTAGTCCTGCCACGACGATCGGGGGAGTTCGAACAACCGCTTTCGCTCGGCGAAGGCCTCGAACGGCTCCGGCGTGGGGTCGATGAAGATGTCGCGGTGATCGAAGGCGGCGACGAGCTTGAGGTGCTCCGAGCACAGCATCCCGTTGCCGAACACGTCGCCTGACATGTCGCCGACGCCGACCGTGGTGAGCGAGTCGCGGTCGGGGTCCTTCCCGAGTGTCGACGCGTGGCGGCGCACACTCTCCCAGGCGCCGCCGGCGGTGATGCCCATCGCCTTGTGGTCGTAGCCGGCGCTGCCGCCCGAGGCGAACGCGTCGCCGAGCCAGAAGCCGTACTCGTTCGAGATCTCGTTGGCGATGTCGCTGAACGTCGCCGTGCCCTTGTCCGCGGCGACGACGAGGTACGTGTCGTCGCCGTCGTGGCGCACGACATCGGGTGGGTGAACCACCTCGCCGCCAACGATGTTGTCCGTGATGTCGAGCATGCTGCGTACGAACGTCTGGTAGCGGGCGATGCCCGCGTCGCGCAGCTTGTCGCGCTCCGCGGGCGGGCGCTTGACGACGAATCCGCCCTTTGCGCCGACAGGAACGATCACCGCGTTCTTCACCATCTGCGCCTTCATCAGACCGAGCACCTCGGTGCGGAAATCCTCGCGGCGGTCACTCCAGCGCAACCCACCGCGGGCGACCGGACCGCCCCGAAGGTGAACACCCTCGACGTCCGGCGAGCACACCCAGATCTCGTGCATCGGTCGCGGCATCGGCAGATCGGGAATCCTCGACGGGTCGAACTTGAACGAGATCGAGGGCCGCCCGCGCCACGTGTTGGTGCGCACGGTGGCGTCGATGAGGTTGAGGAAAGCGCGGCAGATGCGGTCGTCGTCGAGACTGGGGACGGCGTCGAGTGCTTGCTCGACCTCCACGTGCATCTCCTTGTAGCGCAGCTCTCGGTCCTCGGCGAGGGCAGGATCGAAGCGCACGTTGAACAGATCGATGATGGTCGTGATCAGGGTCGGATGGTTGGCAAGCGTCGACTCGATGTACTGCTGGCTGAAGGCGAAACCGATCTGGCGCAGGTACTTGGCGTAGGCGCGCAGCACGGAGACGTCACGGGTCGTCAATCCGGCGCGAAGGATGAGCCGGTTGAAACGGTCAGCTTCGACGTCGCCCACCATGAGCGCGGCGAAGGCACGATGGAGCTCAGCCACCTTCTCGTCGGTCAGATCGATGTCGGCGGGCACCCGCACGCCGATGTCGTAGACGTAGATCTCGGTGTTCGGCATGTGGAACACGTACGGGTGCTCGTCGAGGGCGACGAGACCGAGTTGGTCGAGCAGAGGCAGCAGATCGGCGAGCACGATCTCGACGTCGCGCCGGTACACGCGGAACCGCCATTCGCCGTCGGGGGCGTCGTCGTCGCGGACCATCGCCGACGACAGGTCGCCTTCGAGGGCGTCGGCGTCGCGTCGTGCCTTGACGAGCGCATCGATGCGGCGAAGATCCCCGATGGCGTGCGCTGGGCTCACGGTGCCGAGGTAGTCGGCGGGAACGTGGCGCCCCACGCCTTCGTACAGCCGCCGCCCCTCGTCCTCACCGAGGTTGCGGATCAGCGACACGCGGAGCCGCTCGTCCCACGACGTCGACAACTCGTCGATCTGGCGCCCGAGCGCCTCGAGATCCGGCAACGGCTGGTCGGGCGACCGCCGGACCGACATCGAGATCCGCGCCAGTGTGCTGGCGCCGATCATCGTCGCCAGGTCGCGCCGCTCACCGTTGTAGGCAGCGGCAACAGTGTCCGCCACCAGCTCGGGCAGTGAGCCCGTGAAGCGGTTGCGCGGCAGGAAGACGAGCACCGTGCGCCACGGACCCACCGGCTCGGGCACTTCGAAGACTCGGACCAACTGTCGTTCCTGGAGACCGACGATGTCGATCACCAACTGGGCGAGGGGCTGCTCGTCGAGCTCGAAGAGCAACTCACGGGGCAACGTCTCGATCGCCATGCGCACAGCGCGTCCGAGGTACGAGTCCGGGTCGGCCCCGCTCAGGTCGAGCACGGCCCGCGCCTGGGCGCCAACCGTCGGAATATCGAACACGCTCGTCCGATAGACGCGCGCGCCGAGGAGTCCGAAGAAGCGGTGCTCGACGTTGGTGCCCGGTGGGCTGACGGAGATGCACACTCGGCGCTCGGGTCGATGGATCGTCGACTCGGTGTCCGTCCGGGCGATGGCGAGCACCTTCGGCGACGGCGCCGGAGGTGGGTCCGTCGCCCCGGCGGCACCGACCTGGCCGAGCTCGCTGCCGGCGACGAGCGTGAGCGTGCCATCGTCCTTGCGGTCGTAGTCGGCCGCGCCGAGGAACATGTAGTGGTCGTTGGCGAGCCAGTCGATGAGCGGGTCGAGTTCTTTGTGCGAGTCGAGGCGGGCGCGCATCGGCGGGTAGTCGGCGACGACGCGCTGCACTTCGCCGATGACAGACTCGATCTCGGTCTCGAGCGTCTTCGCCAACTCGGTCGTCGCAGCGGTCGATCTGGATCTGGGTCCAGGCCTCGACGTTGCCGCCATCGAGCCCGACGATGCGACCCTCACCGTCGCGCTGGACGTCGAGCATCGGGTGGACGAGCAGGTGGATACCGAGGTGGTGGCGGTCGAGCGCCATCCGTATCGAGTCGACGAGGAACGGGCCGTCGTCGGCCACGACGAAGAGCACCGACCGGAGCGGGTGGAAGCCGTCGTCCTCCGCCTCGGGGGACACGACGCGGACGATCGTCCCGCCAGGCGCGCGAACACGACCCAGGTCGAGGTGGGTGACGGCGCCCTCGAAGACAATCTCGAGCTTGCGGTCGTCGACGTCGAACTCGGGGAGCTCGTGGTAGTAGCGGGGCAGGAACTCGGCGAGGACCGTGTCGTCGGGATGACGGGTGCGCGCCATCTCGGCGAGCTGGTCGAGCGCGGCCGCCAGCTCTGACTGAACCTGCATGTTCACAACCTTTCACCGACGCCGTTGTCGGAACTCGTCGCGAACCGGATGGTACTCCTGCCTCGTGTCCCGGCCGGGCGGACCGGATGAGGGATATGGTCACGACAATGGGTCGACGCGATCCCCATCCCGGCCATCGCTCGGTGTCCGGCGGACTCGCCCGTGCCGCCGTGTTCGGCATCAACGACGGGCTCGTGTCGAACGTTTCTCTCATCCTCGGATTTGCCGCAAGCGGCGTCGATTCGAGTGTCGTGCGCCTCGCCGGGATGGCCGGCGCAGTGGCCGGGTCGATCAGCATGGCCGCCGGCGAATGGGTGAGCGTGTCTGCGCAGAACGACCTGATCCAACGCGAGCTCACCGTCGAGCGACGGGAGTTGATGCACAACACCCTCGCCGAGACCGCCGAACTGGCGGCGATGTACGAGCGTCACGGCATGGAGCCCGAACACGCCCGCGCCGCGGCCGACGAGGTGATGCGCTATCCCGAGGAAGCCCTGGCGGTGCACGCGCGCGAGGAGCTGGGCATCGATCCCGACGAGCTTGCCTCGCCGTGGCAGGCCGCCGGGCTGAGCCTGGTGTGCTTCCTCTTCGGCGCCTTGCTGCCTGTGATCCCGTGGGCGCTCGACGCCGAGGGCACTGCGCCGAAGATCGCATCGCTGGTCATCGGTGCTGTGACCGCTGCTGCGGTGGGTGCGCTCCTCAGTCGCCTCGCTGAACGCTCGATCGTGAAGGGGATGATCCGCCAGGTGGTGATCGTGCTGGCCGCCTGCGCGATCACGTACGTCATCGGACGCGCGGTGGGCGTCAACGTCTAAGCGGGAGCTTCGAGTCGCGAGCAAGTCGCTCCTCTTCGCCTGCCGAGCTCGCCGCCGCCGCTTCACTTCGGCGGCTCACCCAGCTCTCGTCAGCGGAACCTGAGTCGCGAGCAAGTCGCTCCTCTACGCCTGCCGAGCTCGCCGGCTGCAGCGCGCTCGGCGGGCGGAGAGAACAGCGGCTTCTGCGTTGTCGGCCGTATCGGCGATGGCCGTGAGATGACCCATCTTGCGTCCCGGGCGGGGCTCGGGCTTTCCGTAGAGGTGCAACCTCACCGACGGATCGCGCAGCGCGGCGGCCCAGTCGGGCTCCCGCCGTCCGCTCCACAGATCACCGAGGAGGTTGGCCATCGCCGCGGCCGGAACCGTGATGTCGGGCGGGCCCAGCGGCAGCCCGCAGACGGCGCGGATCTGCTGGGCGAATTGGTTGGTGACAGCGCCGTCGAGCGTCCAATGGCCACTGTTGTGCGGGCGAGGGGCGAGCTCGTTGACGAACACCTCGCCGTCGACGACGAAGTACTCGACCGCCATCGTCCCCACGAAGTCGAGGGATGCGGCGATCTGCGCCGCGGTACCGATCGCCGACGCCGCCAGCTGCGGGGCGACACGGGCCTGCACGACGGTGACGTCGAGGATGCCATCGACGTGCACGTTCTCGGCCACCGGGTAGGCGGCGATGTCACCGTCCGCTGCTCGAGCCAGGACGACGCTGAGCTCGGCGTCGAGATGGAGACGCTGTTCGAGCACGCACGGAACGGAACCGAGCCGGCGCCAGGCGTTGAGGAGGCCGGTCCGGTCGGCCACTGTGAGCTGGCCTTTGCCGTCGTAACCGAGTCGAGCCGTTTTCAGGACAGCCGGAAAAGCCACCACCTTCAAGGCGTCATCGATGTCGGACTCCGTGTCGATCACATGGAACGGGCCGACTGCGACACCTCTCTCTGCGAGGAACCGCTTCTCGCGGCGACGGTCCTGGGCGATCGCCACCGCCTCCGGGTTGGGCGCCACCAGCGTCATCTCCGCCAGTGCCGTGAGCGTCGACGCGGGCGGGTTCTCGAACTCGGTCGTGACCACAGCGCACTCCGCGCCGAGGCGCGCGACCGCGTCCGGATCGTCGTAGGCGGCGACAAGGTGTACGTCCGCCACGGCACCGGCTCCGGCCGCCGGCGACGGGTCGAGCACCATCGTTCGGTACCCCATCACGCGTGCGGCAAGAAGCGCATAGCGCCCGAGCTGACCGCCCCCGAGCATGCCGATCGTCGCAGGCGGCGTGATCGGGGTCACGGCGGAGGCAGCTCTGATGCAGCCGCCGCGTCGTGCCGTGTCCGGCGGTCATCGTCGAGCCGTTGCAGCAACTCGTCGTCATCGTTGGCGAGGAGGGCGGCGGCGAACAGTGCTGCGTTCGTCGCCCCGGCTTCGCCGATGGCGAACGTGGCGACGGGAACTCCAGCCGGCATCTGCACGATCGACAGCAGGGAGTCCTCTCCTGCCAGGTGGCGCGACGGCACGGGTACTCCGAGCACGGGGACAGTGGTCTTGGCGGCGAGCATCCCGGGTAGGTGGGCGGCTCCCCCGGCGCCGGCGATGATCGCCCGCAGGCCCCGCCCGCGGGCCGACGCCGCGTAGTCGAACATCTCGTCGGGCATCCGGTGGGCGCTGACGACCCGCGCCTCGTGGGGCACGCCCAGCGCGGTGAGCACGTCGACGGCTGCGTGCATCGTCGACCAGTCGCTCGACGATCCCATCACGACGCCGACACGTGGCGCCGCAGCAGCCTGTCCGCCCTTGATAGCGGGGTCGAGCATGTCCCGCAGACTAGAGCGTCGCCGATCGGTCGGTCTCGATGTCCGCCCCGATCTTGGTCGACGGGCGCAGGCGTGCTGTCATGGGGGCATGCAACAGCTCAACGTGCTCGGGACGGAGCTCCAAGCCTGCTCGCACGATCCGGTCACCGGCTTCTACCGCACTGGCTGTTGCGAGAATCGTGGTGACGATCCCGGCATGCACGTGGTGTGTTGTCGCGTCACGGCCGAGTTCCTCGCCTTCAGCGCCGACCACGGCAATGACCTCGTCACGCCGATGCCCGACTACGGATTCCCGGGACTCAATCCGGGAGATCAGTGGTGCGTGTGCGCTGCCCGATGGGGGGAGGCACTCGCTGCCGGCACTGCCTGCCCTGTCGTACTCGAGGCGACGCATCTATCGGCGCTCGAGTTCGTCGATCTCGCCGATCTCCGTACGCACGCATTTCTCGGCTGATATTGCGGGACGAGAGCGGGACAACGTCTCCTGGAACTGTTCATCTGCTCCGTGGTCGCACGTGGCATCAGCTCCGCACCCGGCCATCGAGTTGGTCGGCGTCGATCAGCGCTTGCCGACGAGCTCGACGGCCCGAGCACGGCTCGCCTTGTAATCGACCTTGCCGTTCGGAGAGCGGCCGATCGAGGTCGTGACGAACACCCATTTCGGCGCCTTGTACGACGACAGTTCCGACTTGACGTGATGGATGAGGTCGGCGGGATCCACGCCGTCGACACCGTCGTGCGGCTCGACGAGCGCCGTGATCGCCTCCCCCCAGGTTTCGTCGGGAACGCCGACGACGACTGCGTCGCGCACCGTCGGATGCCGCTTCAGCGACTCCTCGACCTCCTCTGGGAAAACCTTCTCCCCGCCCGTATTGATGCACACCGAGCCGCGACCGAGCAGGTGGATCGTGCCGTCGTCGTCGACGGTGGCCCAGTCACCCGGCACCGAGTAGCGGATGCCGTCGATGACGAGGAACGTGGCAGCCGTCTTGTCGGGGTCCTTGTAGTAGCCGATCGGTAGACGGCCTCCGACCCCCACCATTCCGACCTCGCCCGACCCCGGCTCGACGAGCCGGCCGTCGGACGACACGACGACCGCGTTCGGGCCGAGTTGGAACGTCGCCGTCGCAGCTGTCTGCCCCCCGCCCGAGAGCGACGAGCCCATTCCCAACGCCTCCGACGAGGCGAACGAGTCCATCAACATCATGTTTCCGTGATGAGCGAGCAAGCCCTGCTTCGTCTCGTTGCTCCACATCACGCCTGACGACGTGATCGCCAGCAGGCTGGAGATGTCCCAGCGCTGCGGATCCGTGTCGAGAGCGCGCAGCATCGGCTTGGCGAAGGCATCGCCGACGATGGCGATGACGTTGACCCCTTCCCGCTCGATCGTGTCGAGCAACTCGACGGGGTCGTACGTACGACTCGTCAGCGTCACGACGCATCCGCCCTGCATCAGCGCGATCATCGACGTGATCCCGCCGGTTCCGTGCATCTGTGGACAGGCGGGGATGGCGACGGGTCCGGGCACTGCGAACGCCGCCGCGGCAGCCGCATAGTCGACCGTTTCCGGCATCGGGACCGGCGACCGTTCGGCGAGGATCATGACAAGGTCGTCCTGGCGCCACATCACGCCCTTCGGCATGCCCGTGGTGCCCCCGGTGTAGAGCATGTAGACGTGGTCACCGTCGATCCCCCACGGACCTCGCTGGCGACCGGGGTTGCGGGCGGCCGCCGCCTCGTAGGGGGTGGCCCAGTCGGGACACGGTCCCGAGCCGTCGTCGACCCACAACCATCCCTTGACCTTGGGAAGCTGCTGGCGGAGGGGTTCGATGCGCGGGGTGAACGTGCCGTGGAACACGACAGCCACGGCGTCGGCGTTGTCCCACAGGTAGAGCAGCTCGTGATCGCCGTAGCGATAGTTCGTGTTGACGGGCGCGTAACCAGCCTTGAACGTGGCGAACATCGACTCCATGTACTCCGGCGAGTTGTAGAGGTACTGCGCCACCTTCGCCTGCTCGGCACCGCCGAGCTCGAGCAGCCACGACGCCACGCCGTCGGCGGCGCCGGTCCATCTCCGACCACGAGATGCGCCGCGCTCCCTCGATCAGGGCCGGCGCGTCACCGAGCGAGTCGGCCGCCGTTTCCCACAGCTCGGCGAACGTCCATCCCCCCATATGCGTGACCAGTCCTCGCTCTCCTCGGAACATTGGCAGCGACGAGAGAGCGGGCGCCTCCGGCACCGATCTCTTGTCTCTCACAACGTCAACTCAATCGGTGTAGAAGCCTCCGTCGGGGTGCAGGAGCTCCCCGGTGAAGTAACTCGATTCGTCGCTCGCCAGGAACAACGCCGTGTTGGCGACCTCGACCGGCTCGCCGAATCGACGCAGTGGCAGGTCGGCGAGGAACAGCTCGCTCACGCCGGGCAGCTCGCGGATCAGTCGCGTCATGTTGGTGTCGATGAAACCGGGACCGATGGCGTTGACGCGGATGCCCGCGGGGCCGAGGGCGCGAGCCGCCGACTTGGTGAGCATCCACACGCCGGCCTTGGAGACGGTGTACGCGATAGGCCCGGCGTCGGGTCGCTTCGCCGCGACCGAGGCGATCGTGACGATCGATCCGCCACTGCCCGCGGCGAGCATGTGTTCCGCCGCTGCCTGCAGGGCGTGGAAGGTACCGGTGAGATTGACGTCGAGTACTCGCTGCCAATCATCTGGATCGAGCTCGACGAACGACTTGGCCGGCTCGAGCCTGCCCTCGATGGCTCGCTGGAGCATCTCCTCGTCGGTGCTGCGATCTCCGCTGGTGTACGCCGAAAAGCTGATCCCAGCCGCCGTGACCAGCACGTCGAGAGCGCCGAATCGGTCGACGGCGGTCTGCATCAATGCCCGATTGGCATCCCGGTCGGCCGCATCGAGCTCCGCCAACAGCGCCTCCCCGCCGGCCGCCGTGACGAGGTCGACGGTTTCCTTGCCGGCCTCGGCGAGGAGGTCGGCGACCACGACACGCGCACCCTCCTCGGCGAATCGCACGCAGCACGCGCGCCCGATGCCGTTCCCTCCCCCGGTGACGACGGCAACCTTGCCCTCGAGACGATTTCCCATTGGCGGCAAGGTAGTGACTACCGGGTCGGCCCGACGAGCCAGCCGACCGACAAGGTCCGGGTGAGCCGCAGCGGGTGTCAGGAAAGGCCGAGAAGGTCTCGCCAGCGCGCCGGATAGGCGCCGTTCACCTCTGCCGGTGACATCCGCAACGTGGCTTCCGGGACCATGTCGCTGATCGCCCGTCCCTCGCCGTAGTGGTGCGTCACGAGCGCCACCCCCTCGAACATCGAGCGCCGCAGTTCGACGAGCTCGGCGGGAGGCTTGGAGTCGAGGAAACCCCACACTGCGAAGGCGATCTGCAGATCGTGGATCACAGGGGCCCGACCGAAGATCGACGCGCGCCGCAAGGCGACACCGATGCAGCCCCGAACGGCGTCCTCGGCGGACTCCCCCGTCTGCAACTCCAGCTTGCCGTCGAACCGTCGGGCGAGCACCAACACGTATCCCTGATCTGGACCCTGGTTGCCCAGCCGGTCGCCCCGCGGTTGCGAACCGGTGAGCTCACCAGGGCGCGTCGGTGTCCAGGCCTCGGGCACGTGTCGCGGCGAGTCGTACCCGCGCGGATGATCGGTCGGCGAAACGGGAGCGAACCTCGGCGCGGCCATGCCGGAAATGTACTGCTCAGCGAGGCGGACGACGGCCCTGACGGCTCCCGAGCGGGTGCCAGCTCACGCTGCAGGGGCGTGAAGCAGGCCGTAGACGATGCTCTCCTCGAGGGCCCGCCACGACGCCTCGATGATGTTGGCGCTGACGCCGATGGTGGTCCACGTGCGGTCTCCATCGGTGGCGTCGATGAGGACGCGGGTCACCGAAGCCGAAGCGCTGGCACCGTCGAGAATTCGCACCTTGAAGTCGATCAGATGCACCTTGGCGAGATGGGGATACGCCCGCTCGAGCGCCTTGCGCAGAGCGGTGTCGATGGCATTCACGGGACCGTTGCCCTCGGCTGTGTACACATGCCGTTCGGCCTCGCCGTCCTCGCCCACCCACACCTTGACGGTCGCCTCGGTGTTGAACTCACCGTTGGGCAGCTCATCGGTGATGACGCGCATGCTCTCGACGCGGAAGAAGTCGTGGTCCCAGCCGGCGGCACGCCGCATCAACAGCTCGAGCGATGCGTCGGCGGCTTCGAAGTGGTACCCCTCGTGCTCGAGCCGCTTGAGGTCGTCGATGACGACACCGACTGCGGCGCCGTCCATGTCGAGGCCGATCTCCTCGGCCTTCATCGCGATCGTCGCCCGGCCAGCCATCTCGCTCACCACGAACCGGGTGCCGTTGCCGACGAGCTCCGGATCGACGTGCTCGTAGGCGTCCCTGGCGCGGGCGATGGCGCTCACATGGAGACCGGCCTTGTGGGCGAACGCTGATGTGCCGACGTACGGCGCCTGCGGATTGACGGCGCGGTTGAGCACCTCGGCGACGTGATGACTCACCGACGTCAGTCGCTCGAGTCGCTCCAGTGGGAGGAGGTCGTAGCCCTGCTTGAGCTGGAGGTTGGGGATGATCGTGGTGAGGTTGGCGTTTCCGGTGCGCTCGCCGAGGCCGTTGAGCGTGCCCTGCACGTGGCGGGCGCCGGAGAACACGGCCGCCATCGAGTTCGCCACGGCGCAGCCCGTGTCGTCGTGGCAGTGAATGCCGATGACGGCATCGCTGCCGACGTGTGCGCGCACCGCGGCGACGACGTCGCCGACCTCGTGCGGCAACGACCCACCGTTGGTGTCGCACAGCACGACGTGTGTCGCGCCCTTCATCACCGCCGCCTCGAGGGCGCGGATGGCGAACTCCGGATTGCGCTTGTAGCCGTCGAAGAAGTGCTCCATGTCGACCATCACGCGGCGGCCGTGGCCGGCGAGGTACTCGACGGAATCGGCGATCATCGCCTCCCCTTCGTCGAGCGTCGTCTGCAACGCCTCGGTGACGTGGTAGTCCCAGCTCTTCGCCACGATGCACACCGTCGACGTCCCCGCCTCGACGAGGTTGCGCAACGTCACGTCCTCGTCGACCCGGCCCTTCGGACGCCTCGTCGACCCGAAGGCGACGAGCGTCGACGTGTCGAGGCGCAGCTCGTGCGCGGCGCGAGCGAAGAACTCGATGTCCTTCGGGTTCGCGCCCGGCCACCCTCCCTCGATGTACGTCACGCCGAGGTAGTCGAGCTGTTCGGCGATGCGCAGCTTGTCCTCCACGGTCGCCGACACACCCTCGACCTGCAGCCCGTCGCGCAGTGTGGTGTCGAACGTCTCGACTCGCTCTCGTGGATTGCTCATTGGAGGTGCTCCCGGAAATGACGAAAGCCGCCCGGTGGGCGGCTTTGAACGTGCAGGCGGCGTGGGCCGGCTGCACTACTCGATAATGACGGTGGCGAGGAACGCACGCATCGGCTCACATTCAATCGGGTGCGGCGCCTCCCGTCAACCGGAGCCCCTGTGGATCGTCTGTGGGAATCCGGTGGATGATCAGGGGTGAACGGTGGATGACGGGTATCGAAACTGGGGACATCGAAGAACTTTTGGGGATATGCCTGTGTCTTTCCGATTACCTCTTGACCACT
This sequence comes from uncultured Acidimicrobiia bacterium, assembly GCA_963830025.1. Classification (GTDB taxonomy): domain Bacteria; phylum Actinomycetota; class Acidimicrobiia; order Acidimicrobiales; family Ilumatobacteraceae; genus CAWHLC01. The sequence continues at coordinate 1,385,880 of CAWHLC010000007.1, read as the reverse complement.
TTCGGGCCGTGCGTCACAGTGTGCGACGTACCGGAGAACGCAGCAACGTCCCTGCTCACCCCAGAGACTTTGCGGCGGCCCCGGTGCACGAACGAACCACCTGTTCTTCGGCGTCAGAGCCTTCGGGCCGAGATGTCGGGAACGCCGGCCTCTCTGGTCGGAGTCGGTGGGGCGGGACTTCGGTCCGGCACCAACGACGACGACCGCCAAGGGGAGGCCGATCGGTTCGTCGGGTCTCGACCCTTCGGGGTAGGGAGTCGACGAGCCACGCGGTTTCTGCCGGGGTCAGACCCTTCGGGGTGTGATGTCGACAGGAGCCACGGTTCGCCGGGTCTCGACCCTTCGGGGTAGGGAGTCGACGAGCCACCCGGTTCCGCCGGAATGCATCCTTCGGGATGTCAGGAAGACGGAACCAGGTTCTGCCGGAATGCATCCTTCGGGATGTCAGGAAGACGGAACCACCGGTTCCGCCGGAATGCATCCTCCGGGATGTCAGGAAGACGGAGCCACCGGGGGGTTTCGAACGGGAGCCGGTCAAACGGCAAACGGGAGAAGCACCCCGCCACGCGGCATCGCCCGCCAGACCTTCGGGTCAGACGGGCGATGTGATTGATCGAGTGACAGGTTACGGCCTCAAGTTCGATCAGTGGTGGATCGTTCGTACGGTCGCCCCGGCGTGGTGCGCCGACTTCGGTCGGAGGCACCTTGCCGGGGCGGTTCCGCGTCTGGGGACGAATCTCGCGGAACACCAACTGCGCTTCTCGACCGATGCGGACCGGGTTACCGTCGGCGGTGATGTCCGACGACTCGCTCTATGTCCTCCGCCAGTTCGCCGAGGACGATCTCCCGGCCATGGTCGAACTGATCAACGACCGCGTGCTGCGCGAGGGCGACGGCGCGTTCACGACGCTCAACGAGATGGCGGGCCAGTACCGCAACCTCCAGCGGTGCGACCCGCTCACCGACATCGTCGTCGCCGCCGATGCCGAGGACCGGGCGATCGGGTACGCCCGCACGATGTGGGACGACGTCGCCGAGGGTCATCGCAACTACTGGCTGATCAGTGAGGCGGACCCTTCCGTCGACGGACTCGACGGCGATCTGCTCGATTGGGTGGAACGGCGAGCCCGTGAGGTCGCCGCCGGCCACGAGGCCGCCGATCGGCGCCTCGTCGGGGAGGCCGTCGTCGACGGATCGCGCGCTCGTCGCTACGAGCGACGCGGGGTTCCACGCGGGCATGTACGACGCGTTGATGATCCGACCCCACCTTCGCGACATCCCCGACCGGCCGCTTCCAGCCGAGCTGCAGCTGCGTCCCGTCGAGGAGAGCCACCTGCGCGCCATCTGGGAAGCCGACGTCGACGCGTTCCGCGACCACCGGGGCTACGTGGAGCAGACGGAGAGCGACTGGAACGAGTTCCTGGAGGAGGTGGCCGAACAGGATTTCAGCCTGTGGCAGGTCGCCTGGCACGACAACCGCGTCGTCGGACAGGTGCGGACGTTCGTCGTCGCCGAGGAGATCGAACGGACTGGTCGGCGGCGGGCGTGGACGGAGGAGATCTCCACCGATCGCGCTTGGCGCGGTCGCGGTGTGGCCGCTTCGCTGATCTGCTCGAGCCTCCGGCAACTCGCCGGACGCGGGTACGAACAAGCAGCGTTGGGAGTCGACACGGAGAACCCCAACCGCGCCCTTGGCCTTTACGCCTCCGCTCGGTTTCGAACAGGCCAGGCTGTCGGCGTTGTACGAGCTCCGCCTCGATGGCGACCGTGCGGGCCGGTCGGGCTCCGCCGATCAGCTCCCCCGCTAACTGGCCAGCTCGCACCAGTCCTTGTACTGCGGCTCCTTGCCACGCACGGCGTTGCCGTACACCTCGGCGATGGCCGACGTGATCGGCCCTGGGCAGGTCAGCGGGCGATCGTCGACGGAATTCACCGACGACACCTCCGCCGCCGTGCCGCACACGAACATCTCGTCGGCGATGTACAGGTCGCTGCGGGCGATGTTGTCGATGACGGCCTTGTATCCGAGATCGCGGGCGATGGTCATCACCGAGTTCTGCGTGATTCCTTCCAGCGCGCCGGCCGACAACGGGGGCGTGATCAGCATGCCGCCGCGCGACACGAAGATGTTCTCGCCCGAGCACTCGGCGACGAGCCCGCTGGGGGCAAGCATGATCGCCTCGTCGTAGCCCGCCTTCAGTGCCTCGACCTTGGCGAGTGAGGAGTTCACATAGTTGCCGGTGGTCTTCGACGCCGGCGGCATCGTGTTGTGGTCGTGGCGCGTCCACGAGGAAACCTTCATCCGCACGCCCTTCGTGACCGCATCGTCGCCGAGGTACGCACCCCATGGCCAGCACGCGATGGCGACGTCGACCGTGCACGGCAGCGTGTTGAGCCCCATCTCGCCGTAGCCGAGATAGGCGATCGGCCGCACGTAGCAGGAGTCGAGTCCCGTCGAGAGCACCGTCTCCTTCGTTGCCGCCACCAGCTCCTCGACGCTGTACGGGATCTCGATCCCGACGATCGTCGCCGAGTTGAGGAGGCGCACGATGTGGTCGGTGAGACGGAACACTGCTGGCCCGTCGGGTGTGTCATACGCCCTGATGCCCTCGAACACCCCGGTGCCGTAGTGCAGCGTGTGCGTCAGCACGTGGATCTTGGCATCTTCCCAGGCGACCAGTTCGCCATTCATCCAGATCTTCGGAGTCGGTGTGATGGGCATTGCGGATATCCCTCTCGGCGGATGTACGGAGGTGCGCAGCCCACCAGAGCGGCTGTGACCTGCGCCCCTATCCTGCCACTCGGGCGGCGATCTCGTCACCCGCTTGGGTGGTACTGGCGGCAACCGGTTCGCGACAGGCCGACCGGATTCGCTCGGCAGCATCGGTCTCACCGAGGAAGTCGAGCATCAGAGCTGCCGACAAGATCGCCGCGACCGGGTTCGCCGTACCCGTTCCGGCGATGTCGGGCGCCGAACCGTGCACCGGCTCGAACATGCTCGGTCCGGTGCGGGCCGGATTGAGGTTGGCCGAGCTCGCCAGGCCGATGCCACCGGAAACGGCACCGCCGAGATCGGTGAGGATGTCGCCGAACAGGTTGTCGGTGACGATCACGTCGTAGCGCCCTGGATCGCTGACAAAATAGATCGAGGCCGCATCGACGTGGTTGTAGGCGGTGGTCACGTCGTCGAACTCCGTCGCCACCTCGTTGAACGTGCGCTCCCACAGGTCGCCGGCGAACGTGAGCACGTTCGTCTTGTGCACGAGCGTCAGATGCTTGCCGGGTCTCGACTGGGCGAGTTCGAACGCGTAGCGAACGCAGCGCTCGACACCCATGCGGGTGTTCACGCTGCCCTGTGTGGCGATCTCCTGTGGCGTGCCCTTGCGGAGCACGCCGCCCTCCCCGACGTACGGGCCCTCGGTGTTCTCACGGATCACGACGAACTCGTGATTCTCACCGACGAAGGGTCGCTGGTTGACGTACAGGTCGAGCTCGAATCGCATGCGGAGCAACAGGCCGCGTTCGATGATCCCCGGCGGCACATCGGGCGTGCCCACGGCGCCGAGCAGGATGGCGTCGAAGGTGCGCAACTCGTCGAGCGTCGCGTCGGACAGGATCTCACCGTCACGGAGGTAGCGCGCCCCGCCGAGGTCGAACTCGGTGGTGTCGAGGTCGACGCCGGCGGCGCGCACCACCTTGACCGCCTCGGCGGTCACCTCTGGCCCGATCCCGTCGCCGCCCACTACTGCGATGCGATGCGTCATAGGGCATCGCATCGTATGCGGCTTGTCCCGCCCGGGAGCGCAGTACTGGCCCGCTACGCAATGGACGCTCCGGCCGTCGCGGGGCCGCCGGTACCATGTGCTGCCTATGGCCCAGGTCCATCATCTGACACCGAGTGCGCACGCCCGCCTCACGGAGGAGTTCGAAGACCTCACCGGTCGCGGTCGGATCGAGGTGGCGGAGAAGATCGAGCGCGCACGCGAGATGGGCGACCTGTCCGAGAACGGCGACTACCACGCCGCCAAAGACGAACAGGGTCACATGGAGGGGCGCATCCGTCAGCTCGAGGCGATCCTGGAGAACTGTGAGATCGTCGACATCGTCGACGACGGCACCGTCAAGCCGGGAAGCGTCGTCACCATCGTCTACGAGGGCGACAGCCGCGACAACGGCGAGCGCTACCTCGTCGCCTCGCTCGAAGAGCAACCGGAGGACTACGAGCTGATGAGTCCCAACTCGCCACTCGGCCAGGCGTTGATGGGTGCGAAGGTCGGCGACGTGCGGAGCTACGAGACGCCGACGGGAGCGACGCTCAGCGTCGAGGTGATCGAAGTCGAACTTCCGTGATCGTTGCCACACGGCGGGGGCCAGCGCCCGTACGGGCTCCCTTGTAGGGTCAAGCCGATGACAGCGAGCGGCGAACCACCGTCCCCGTCGCTGCCTCCCGGACGGGAGCTCGAGCTCCCGGATCGGGGCACGGTGTTCGTCCGCGAGGCGTCCGGACCCACGGGCGCGGCGACGGTGATGCTGCTCCACGGATGGACGGCCACCGCCGACCTCAACTTCTTCACCACCTACCAGCGGCTCGCCGAGCACTACCACGTCGTCGCCTACGACCATCGCGGCCATGGCCGCGGGCTGCGCAGCCGTCGATCGTTCCGACTCGAGGACTGCGCTGATGACGCGGCGGCGGTCGCCGACGCGCTCGGCATCGAACGCTTCGTCCCGGTCGGTTATTCGATGGGCGGCCCCATTGCCCAGCTGGTGTGGCGACGCCACGGCGATCGCGTGATCGGCCTCGTGCTCTGCGCCACCGCCGCACGTTTCAACAGCTCCCAGGCGCGGTGGAGTTTTATGGGTCTCACCGGCCTCGCCCGCCTGGCGCGGCTGACCCCGGCGCAGGCGCGAGTGTGGATCACCGAGCAGGTCTACCTGCAGCGCAAGGTGACCGAGTGGGAGCCATGGGCCATCGCCGAGGCGTCACGTCACGAATGGCGGATGATCCTCGAGGCGGGAAGCTCACTCGGCAAGTTCTCGTCCTGGGAATGGCTCGGCGAAATCGACGTGCCGACGAGCGTGATCCTTACCATGCGCGACGAAGTGGTGCCGCTGAGCCGCCAGCTGGAGCTCGTCGAGAGAATTCCCGAAGCCCGCGCCTGGCGGATCGACGGCGGTCACGATTCCATCATCGCCAATGCAGCACGCTTCCTGCCGGCGCTGATCGAGGCGTGCACCCACGCCAATGCCGGGGCAACCTCGCACTCATGAAACTCCGGCGCGCGGCGATCGCCGTCGTCCTCGGCACGGTGGCGGCCGCGGCCTGGACGACTGCCGCTCGCAGGCAGGGACGCCGAACACGCCGTCCGGGGTCCGCGGTCAACCACCTCGGTCGAAGCGGCCGCAACCTCGAGATAGCCCGTTTGGGTGCGGTGGTCGGCGGCACGTTCGTCTCCACGAACGCGCGCAAACTGTTCGCCTCGGCGGAACGGCGAGTGGAGCTCGACGACGAGCGCCGCCTGCGCACCGCCGAGCAGGTCGCCGAGCGTCTCGGCAACATGAAGGGCGCGCTGATGAAGCTCGGTCAGATGGCGAGCTACGTCGACGACGGCCTCCCCGAACCCGTGCGCCAGGCGCTCGCCCAGCTGCAGGCCGATGCGCCACCGATGAGCGCCGAGCTCGCCGCGGACGTGGTCGAGCGTGAGCTCGGGGCGCCGCCGGAGAAGATCTTCGTCGAGTGGGATCCCGACCCGATCGCGGCAGCCTCGATCGGCCAGGTTCACCGGGCGCTGATGCGCGACCCCGGCACGGGTGACGAGCGCGCGGTCGCCGTGAAGGTCCAGTACCCGGGCGTCGACGAGGCGATCGAGTCGGATCTCGCCAACACGAACCTGCTCGGGATGCTGATGCAGCAGGGGTTCCGTGGGCTCGACCCCGACGAAATGGTGGCCGAGATCAAGGAACGTCTCGCCGAGGAGGTGGACTACGAGCGGGAGGCACGCAACCAGCAGTTGTTCGCCGACTACTACCGCGACCATCCGTACATCCACGTACCCGATGTCGTCACGTCGCTGTCCACACGGCGGGTGCTCACCACCGAGCTCGTCTCCGGTGCGACATGGTCCGAGCTGAAGACGTGGGACCAGCGTCAGCGCGACCTTGCCGCCGAGTGCCTCTTCCGCTTCGTGTTCCGCAGCCTGTACCGGATGCGCGCGTTCAATGGCGACCCGCACCCCGGCAACTACCTGTTCCACGGTGACGGCCGCGTCACGTTTCTCGACTTCGGTCTCGTCAAGCACTTCAGTCCGGACGAAACCGCGGCCTTCGCCGAGATGGTGGAGGCCGCCGCGGTTCTCCATGACGCCGCCAGGTTCCGCAGCCTCGTCGAACGAGTCGGGCTGCTCCGGCCAGACGCGCCGGTGACGACCGAAGAGGTGGGCGACTACTTCTCTCAGTTCTACGCACCCGTCGCCGAGGACCGGGTGATGACGTGGACCAAGGAGTACGCCAGCCGCATCGTGCGCCACACGTTCGATCGCACGAGCCCGATCGCCCAGTACTCCACCGTTCCCCGCCCCTTCGTGTTCATCCAACGGATAAACCTCGGTCTCTATGCGCTGCTCGGCGACCTCGGTGCGGTCGGCAACTACCGCAAGCTCGCCGAGGAGTTGTGGCCGTTCGTCTCCGGACCTCCGAGCACTCCGATGGGCGAGGCCGAGGCCGAATGGCTGGCGCGCCGCCCTCACCCCTGAGCACGGTGCCGGGCGCGGACACAGCTACAGGGCGACGGGCTCGCCGCCCGCGTGATCGTCGTCTCCTGAGACCTTGCTGAGAGGGAGTGGCAGTGACACCGGCGCGGAGGCGCGCCGCCGGTATCGTCGCTCCGTGCGCAAACTCGCCCTGCTCCCCCTGGCCGCCGTGCTGGCCGTCGCCGCGTGTGGTGGCGACGATGATGCAGCGAGCGGCTCGACTGTGCCCGAGTTGTCGCTCGGGCCGACCACCACGTTCGCTCCCAAGCCCGAGGTGTCGATCCCCGACGAGCCGCCCACGGAGATGAAGGTCACCGACCTGAAGGTCGGTACGGGCCCGAAGGCGAAGAAGGGTGATCTGCTCTCGGTCCACTACATCGGCGTGCGGTCGGAGGACGGCACCGAGTTCGATTCCAACTTCAAGAGCGCCGAAGGGTTCACCGTCACGCTCGGCAAGGGCGGCGTGATCGAGGGCTGGGACAAAGGCCTCGTCGGTGTGCAAGCAGGCGGCGTGCGTCAGCTCGACATCCCCAGCGACCTCGCCTACAAGGACCAACCGCAGGGTGAGATCATCAAGGCCGGCGATGCGCTCTCGTTCGTGATTCAGGTCGACTTCGTCATCACGCCGCCGAACACGAAGCAGCTGAAGGAGCAGATCGAGCCGTCCGAGGGAGCCGAGGAGGTGACCACGAACGATCTCGTCGCCGGCACCGGTGCCGAGGCCAAGGAAGGTGCGATCGTCCGTATCCATCTCATCCTGCTGCGGGGCGACAACGAGGTCGTGCTGGAGAACACATGGGATAGCGGTGAGCCGCAACGCCTCCAGCTCGTCGCTGCCGACGTGATGAACGGCCTCACCGACGGCATCGTCGGTATGAAGGTGGGTGGCCGCCGGGCGATCACCATCCCACCCGAAGAGGCGTTCGGACCCGACGGGAATCCGCAGGCGGGCCTCCCTCGCGACACCGACGTCATCGCCATCGTCGACCTGCTTGGCGTTGGCTGATTCCTCGGAGCTTCGACTCGCGAGCAAGTCGCTCGTCTTCGCCTCCGAGCTCGCCGCCTCCGCTCCGCTTTGGCGTCTCACCCAGCTCGTGGTGGTGGACACCTCGGGCCGGAGCTACGACTCGCGCAACGTCGCTCGTCTTCGCCTAGCGGGTTCGGAGCCGGTCGACGCCGGTCGACAACAGTGGCCGCCCGTGACGGTGGGCGGTCTCGCTGATCGCCTGCTCGCGCACCCAGTGAGCGAGCTCGATCCGGCCGTGATGGCTCAACGGCTCCGCGTCCACGGCGATATCGGCTTCGTGACAGGCGAGCAGGAGCCCTTCTGAGGCGCCCGTCAGCAGTCGCATGCGGTCGATTCGTTCCGCGCTCGAGGCGTGCACTCGCCCAATGAGCTGTTCGTCGCTCTCCTCGTCGACCGACGAGAGCTCGAGGGCGACGCCGCACACCGCCGCCGCCGAACGGGCGAGCTCGAGAGAGTCGGCAGGAGTCGCCGGGTCGTGGCGCAGCAGAACACGGGCGAGCGGGCGGTACCGAAGGGCGTTGCGCTCGCACTCGAGTCCGGTCGGATCGTGTACGTCGGCAAACCACGTCGCCCACCAGTGACGGTACGACCGTCGCGCGCTCGTCGACGGTCGCTCCCCGAGGACCGTCGAACCTGCAGAACAGCGGTACGTAGCCGGGCCCGCCCGCCTTGGCGCCGGGACCGACGGCCGACCGCTTCCACCCGCCGAACGGCTGACGCTGCACGATCGCCCCGGTGATGTGCCGGTTGACGTAGGCGTTGCCCACTTGGACCCGATCCAACCACCGGTCGACCTCGTTCGGATCGAGGCTCTGGATGCCGCCCGTGAGCCCGTAGGCCACGTCGTTCTGCAGGTCGATCGCGTGCTCGAGGTCGTCGGCCCGCATCACGCCGAGGACCGGCCCGAAGCACTCGGTCTGGTGGAACCACGACCGGTCGCCGACGCCGAGGCGCACGCCGGGACTCCAGGAGGTGCCGCTGGTGTCGAGCTGACGGGGTTCGACGAGCCAGCGCTCGCCTCGCTCGAGTGACGTGAGCGCACGGGCGAGGGGGCCGTCCGGAGGGCGGATCAGCGGGCCCATCATCGTGACCGGGTCGGCGCCGGGGCCGACGACGAGCGACTCGACGGCCGCTCGGAGGCGATCACTGAACTCGGGGTCGTCGTAGACGGGGGCGTCGACGATGGCGAGGCTCGCCGCGGAACACTTCTGGCCGGCGTGTCCGAATGCCGACCGGACGAGGTCGGCGATCGCTCCGTCGAGGTCGGCTGCAGCCGTGATGACCATGGCGTTCTTGCCACTCGTCTCGGCGAGCAGTCGCCGGTCGGGCTTCCACTCGAAGAACCGGGCAGCGGTGTCGTAGGCGCCGGTGAGCACCACCGTGTCGACGTCGGGGTGGGTGACGAGGTGGGTGCCGACAGGCCCGTCGTCGATCGCCGCGTACTGGAACACGTCGTCGGGCACTCCCGCCCGCCACAGTTGGCGAGCCAGCCACCACGCCGTCCGCGGCGTCTCCGGCGCCGGTTTGAGGATCACCGCGTTGCCGGCGGCGAGGGCGGCGAACACCCCTCCGGCGGGTATCGCGTAGGGAAAGTTCCACGGCGCGATGACTGCGACGACCCCGCGCCCGCCCATCCCCACGCCGTCAGCCGCCAGAAGGGCGTCGAGGCCGACTGCCTGATCGCTGTAGTAGCGGGCGAAATCGACTGCCTCGGAGACTTCCGGGTCGGCCTCGTGGACGGTCTTTCCCGCCTCGTCCGCCATCACGGCGATCGCCGCGGCTCGCTCTTCGGACATCAGCGCGGCGACCCGGTGGAGGATGCGGCGCCGCTCCTCAACGGGGGTTGTCGACCACCGCACGGCCCCTGCATTCGCCACCATCATCATCTGATCGACGTCGTCGGTCGACTCGACTCGCGGCGGCTCGTCGCGGTTCGGTGCTCGCACGGCGGCACGCACGACGTCGCGTACGGCAGCTGCGCGTGAAGTCGGCCTCGGGCTCGTTCACGAACCCGTCACCGACTGTCACCGGCAGCGATGCCCGACGCGATGACGTGTCGATCTTCACCCGGTCGACGACCGACGACCGGAAGCGGAGAGCCTGCTCGTTCCAGGTCGCGTCGCCGGGGTGCAGGTCGAACAAGGCGCGTAGGAAGTTCTCCGGCGACGTGTTCTCGTCGAGTCGGCGGGACAGGTAGGCGACGCTGGCGTCGAAGTCCGACCGCTCGACCACAGGTGCGTAGAGCAACAGATCGTGCGTGCGGGCGTGGACCTGGCGCGCCTGAGCCGGTGCCATTCCTTCCAGCATCTCGACATCGATGCGGTCGCGGCTGTCGAGCTCGCCGACGAGCAGCCACGCCCAGGCGAGCTCGAACAGGTTGTGGCTGGCGATGCCAAGACGCACCGCCTCCGCCCACTCCGGACGCAACGCCGACTCGAGCATCGCCTTGAAGCTGGCGTCGACATCGTGCTTGGTCGGATAGGGCGCCTGGCTCCAGCCGTGCAGCTCCGCCTCGACGCGTTCCATGTGCAGGTTGGCGCCTTTCACGACTCGGATCTTGACGTGACCTCGGCCGCCGCGCTCGCGGCGCTCGACGGCGAACTCGCCGAGCCGCTCCAGGACGGCGTGGGAGTCGGGGAGGTACGCCTGCAGCACGATGCCGGCGTCGAGATCGGCGAACTCGTCCGCTGCCAGCACCTCGGTGAAGGCCGCCAGGGTGAGGTCGAGGTCGCTGTACTCCTCCATGTCGAGGTTGATGAACGTGCGGGGCGTGGCATCACGGCCTCGCCGGTACAGCGTCCGCAGAGCATCGACGATGCGCTCGACACTGTGCTCGAAGGCGTACACGTCGAGGTTGGCGACGATGGCTGAGATCTTGACGGACACATAGTCCACGTCGGGTCGGGCGATGCGCTCACTCACCTGGCGCATCCGTCGTTCGGCCTCGGCGTCGGAAAGAATCGCCTCGCCGAGCACGTTGATGTTGAGGCGCACGCCGTCGGAGCGTCGGCGGGCGACGTATTCGGCGAAGGCCGGATCGTCAGCAGGCAGGACCACACCGCGCGTCTCGGCAACGATCCGTCGCTCGACGAGTGGCATCACCAGGCGGGCGAGTCGCGGCGCCAGCCGCGAGCCGGCCTTCACCATCACCTTGTCCAGCGGACCCAAGGTGGGCGGCACGCCGAGCTCGTCGACGAGGGACGCGAACCGCTCGGCGGCGCGTTGCCGGTTGTCGACGCGCAGCACCTGGTCGGTGAGAGCGAGCGTGAACTCGCGGCCCACCGGGTCGGAGATGAGACGTCCGAGGCGGAGCCGGTTGCGGCGCTCACGACGGGACTCGTCGGCATGGCTCGCCACGAGCAGCTCGGCGGCCAGAGCGATCGCGGCATCGATCCGCTCGTCGTCAGTCACGCTCCTATCGAACCACATCGTTCGGCTCCGTCCGATCCGCGCCGCGGGCGGTGGTGGTTGTTACCGGCTCTCGTCGGGTGGCGTACCCTCGCGTCATGGGCGTCACGATCGGTGAGGTGGCGGGCAGCATCGAGCGGCTCACGCAACAATGGCGAGAAGAGCGCACGACTCGGCTTGCCCGAACAGGGCTCGAGCGGGCCGACTTCGACCTGCTCCGGGATGCCGATCTGCTCAAGGTCGTGGCACCTGTCGACGCGGGAGGCTCGTGGGAGTCGATGAGCTCGTCGCTGCGCGAGTTGTGTGGCATCTATCGACAGCTCGGACGCGTCGATCCGTCCGTGGCGCTGGTCTCCTCGATGCACCCTGCTGTCGTTGCGTTCTGGCTGTCCACGCCCGACCCGACCCAGCCGGCCTGGGAGGAGCAGCGCCGAGCCGTCTTCGCCAGCGCAATTGCAGGCGAGCAGTGGGGCACGATCACATCCGAGCCTGGCAGCGGTGGCGACATCACCCGCACCCGCTCGGTGGCAACGCCCGCCGACGGTGTGGCATTCATCGCGGGCGATACCTATGCAGTCACCGGCGACAAGCACTTCGGCAGTGGCTCGGGCATCACCGACCGGATGATCACGACGGCGATACCCGACGGGCAGGAGGAGCCGAGCATCTTCGTGCTCGATGTCCGTGACCGCCCCTGGGACGGGACGGCCGGCCTGCAGTTGATCGCCGAGTGGGATGGCATGGGCATGGCCGCCACGCAGAGTCACGCCATGCGGCTGGAGAGCGCGCCGGCAGTGAAGATGTCGTACGACGGTCCGCTCGCCGTGATCACTCGCAACGCCGGCCCGTTCGTCGCCACGATCTTCACGGCGGTGGTGCTCGGTGTGCTCGACGAAGCGATCGCCGTTGCTCGCGAGCAGGTTCGCGACCGGGCCGAAACGCTCCGCCCGTTCGAGCAGGTGGAGTGGTCACGCGCCGAGCAGGACCACTGGCTGGCCGTCCAGGCGTATGAGGGAGCACTGCGTGCTGTCGAGCAAGGCACGGCGGAGCAGGCCCTCCACGGCACGCTCCGTGCCAAGCAGTCGGTGGCCGAACTGGCCGAGCAGACCCTGCTGCGCCTTACGCGTGTCCTCGGTGGCGGGACATTCTCCCGACGGTCGCCGTTCGCCCACTGGTTCGAGGACGTCCGCGCCCTCGGCTTCCTCCGCCCTCCGTGGGGGCTCGCCTTCGACAACCTGATGGCCACCTCGATCTCGTAGTGCGCCACGGGCGACGCTAGACAGGGCCCGCATGTGGGCGATGTTGCGCTCGAACCAGGACGTCCGGTCGCTGTTCATCGCGGAGGTGGTGTCCTTCGCCGGCGACTGGTTCGCCTATGTGGCCTTCGTCGGCGTCGTGCAGGATCTCACCGACTCACCGGTGCTCGTGACGATGGTGTATGTCTGCCAGGCGCTCCCGGCGTTTCTCATGGCGGCCGTAGCCGGACCGACGGTCGACCGCTTCGACCGTCGCAACATCATCCGCATTGTCTCCCTCGTGCAGGCCGGCGCCGCTCTCGGCCTGCTGCTCGTCGACACGCAGGGCGCATTGTGGTTCGGCTACCTCTGCCTGTGCGTCATCTCGGCGCTCGGCTCATTCGTCGCTCCGGCGGCGCAGGCGGGGCTCCCCAACCTGGCCCGCAACGAGGAGGAGCTGAAGCAGGCCAGCTTGCTGTTCGGTTCACTGTGGGGGGCGATGCTCGCCATCGGGGCTGCACTCGGTGGACTGGTCGCCACCGTGTTCGGCCGTGATGTCGCATTCATCGCCAACGCCGCGTCGTTCGTCGCCGCCGCTGCGCTGGTCACGCTCATCAAGCGGCCGATGCAGCAGGCGCGGGCAGTCGACGCCGCCACCGAGCGCATGCGCCCCGTGGCCGACATGACCGAGGCATTCGTCCACGCCCGACGAGACCCCGTGCTCCTCTCGCTGCTCGCCTCGAAGGCGACGTTCGCTGTCGGTGCCGGCATCGTCGGGCTGCTCGCCGTGCTGGCGACCGAGGAGCTCCACGGTGGTGACGGCGCGACCGGCCTGCTGCTCGGCGCCCGAGGATTGGGCGTCGCACTCGGCCCGCTCATCGCCGCCCGGCTCATCGGCACCTCGCTGTCGAACGTGCTCCTGCTCTGTGGCTGTGCCGGTCTCGCCTTCGGCGTGTGCTACCTCGGCCTCAGCGTTGCGCCGACACTGGCGATCGCGGCCCCGCTGACGCTCCTCGCCCACCTCGGGGGCGGCGCGCAATGGACACTTTCGACGTACGGGCTGCAGCGACGCGCGCCGGACCATCTCCGCGGGCGCATCCTCGCCGGCGATTTCGGGTTCGTGACGTTGATCATCACCCTCTCCAACCTGACGGCGGGGGCGCTCGCCGGACTGGTGGGAGCGCGGTGGGCGATCGCCGCCTTCGCCACCACAGGTCTGGCCGGTGGCGCCATGTATCTCGTGCTCACCCGACCGGTCCGCGCCCAACTCGCCGCCGCAGCCGCCTGACTTCGTCAGAGGACGTTGCGTAGGTCGAGTCCGAGGTCGAGGACTCGAGCCGAGTGGGTGAGCTCGCCGACGGCGATGAAGTCGACACCGGTCTCGCCGACTGCTCGGGCGACCTCCAGCGTGAGCCCGCCGCTGGCCTCGAGACGCACGGTCGGTGCGTTGGCGTCGCGGTAGGCGACAGCAGCACGCAGCTGATCGATGTCGAAGTTGTCGAGCAACACCTCATCGGCTCCAGCTTCGATCGCCTCGGCGAGCCCCTCGGCGCTGTCGACCTCGATCTCGACGGGGATCGACGCCTCCAGCGACCTCACGAGCCGGTACGCCTCGGCGACGCCGCCCGCGGCAAGCACGTGGTTGTCCTTGACGAGGGCCATGTCGGAGAGGCCCATGCGGTGGTTGGCACCCCCGCCGCACCGCACGGCGTACTTCTCGAGGACGCGCAAGCCGGGCGTGGTCTTGCGCGTGTCGCGCACGGTCGCCGGAGTCCCCTCGAGTGCGTCGGCCCACCGGCGGGTGAGCGTCGCCACCCCGGAGAGGTGGCAGAGCAGGTTGAGCGCCGTGCGCTCGGCAGTGAGCAGCAACCGCGTCGGAGCGGTGACGCGGGCGACGTCCTGTCCCGGCTCGACCCGGTCGCCGTCGTCGATGAGGTACTCCCAATCGCTCGCCGCATCGCCGCACACGGTGTCGATCACCGCACACGCCACGGGCAATCCGGCGACGACACCTGCGCCGCGGCGAACCGAACGTGGCGACGCTGCGCTGGTCGGCGGGAATCGTCGCCGCCGACGTGACGTCGATCCCACCCTGGAGGTCTTCGCGGATCGCAGCCCGGACGAGGCCGGCGATGTCGTCCGGATCGACGGCGGCGTCGATCAGCCGCCGGCGCGTGTCTGCGGCAAGGGGGTGAAACGTGAACATTCGGCCTCCGTCACGCCTCAGCCGGCGCACCACTGACGGACACTCCGTCGGGACCGACGTCCACCTCGAGGTGGGTCAGCCAGACGTCTCGTGGTTCGGGGAAGTCGGTGCGTCGGTGACACCCGCGGGACTCGGTGCGCGTCTCGGCGGCTGCGGTGACGGCGGACGCCACCATGAGCAGGTTCGTCGCCTCCCAGGAGTCCCGGCTCGGCGTCACGTCGTCGCCGAGCGAGTCACCCATCTCGTCGAGTGTCGAGCGGGCTTTGGCCAGCGAGCCCGCGTCACGCAGCACACCGACATACCGCGACATCGTGGAGCGGATCAGGCGACGCTGCTCCGGCGAGACGAGGCGCACCTCGTCGACACTCAGGTCGCGGCGAGGATCGATCCGCTCCGGGAGCTCCCACGCCAGATCGCGACCAAGGTGCGTGCCACCGACCACGCTCTCGGTGAGGCTGTTGGACGCCAGCCGGTTCGCCCCGTGCACACCGGTCGCCGCCACCTCGCCGACGGCGAAGAGCCCGGCGAGCGCAGTCGGGCCATCGAGCCTGGCGCGGATGCCACCGCACGCGTAGTGCGCCGCAGGAGCGACCGGGATGCGCTCCGTAGCGGGGTCGATTCCGCTCTCCCGGCACGCCGCCGTGATTGACGGAAAGCGTGTGTAGAACCGCTCACCCATGTGTGTCGCATCCAGATAGACGTGGTCGTCGACACCGGCCGGTGCCTCGCTCATGCGGCGGCTGATCGCCGCCGCCACGACATCGCGTGGGGCGAGATCCTCTTGCGGATGGACTCCCGCCATGACGCGCTCGCCGGCAGCGTCGTAGAGGATCGCACCCTCGCCGCGCACGGCCTCGCTGATGAGCGCCTGCTGCCCACGCGCATCCGGACCGCACCACAACACCGTCGGATGGAACTGCACGAACTCGACATCGGTGACGGGAAGCCCGGCGCGAAGGGCGAGCGCTGCACCATCACCCGTTACGGCCGGCGGATTGGACGTGCTGGCGAAGATCTGCCCGTAGCCGCCGGTGGCGAGCACGATGGCGCGGGCCGTGACGATGCCGACCGACTCCGGCTTGCCCTCGGCGTCGGTGAGGGCGATGCGCACGCCGGCTGCCTGGAGCGCTCCCGCCGAGCTCTCGCCGAGCACAAGGTCGAGGGCGAAGGCGTGCTCCAACACCTCGACCCCGGCCGCAATCGCCGATTCGTCGAGTGTCCGTTGCACCTCGGCCCCGCTCTGATCGCCGCCCGAGTGGACGATCCTGTTGTGGCTGTGACCGCCCTCCCGCGTGAGCGCCGGACCGATCGCCGTCGGCGCCCGGGTCGAAGGCTGCCCCGAGCCGCATCAGGTAACGGATCGAGTTCGGCGCTTCGGCGACGAGGCGGCGGACGACGACTTCGTCGCACAGACCGGCACCGGCAGCGAGGGTGTCGGCGACGTGGTGCTCGATCGAGTCGGCCGGGTCGAGCACCCCGGCCAGACCACCCTGCGCCCACTGCGTGCTGCCGGCGCTGAGCACGTCCTTGGTCACGACGAGGACCGAACGAACGGGGCGGGCGGCGAGTGCGGCCGACAGCCCTGCGGCTCCGGAGCCGAGCACGACGACATCGACGTCGCGCTCCCACGAGGGTTCGGGAGCGGTCAGCCGGAGGATCGGCTTCATCACTCCGCCGTCGGCGACGGCGTGCCGATGGCGATCATCCGCTCCACCGACTTGCGCGCCTTCTCGGCGATGTCGGGCGGGACGTCCACCACGTCCGTACCGTCGCGCAGCGATCGCAACAGCTTCGCCGGCGTGATCATCTTCATGTACTTGCACACCGCCGCCCGATTGACGGGCTCGAAGACGGTGTTGCGATTCTCCTGCTTGAGACGGTGCAGCATCCCGGTCTCGGTGGCGACGAGCACCTTCTTGGCGGTGGTGGTCCGCGCCGCATCGACCATGCCGCCCGTCGAGAGGATCCTCGTCCGCTCCATGGGCACGACACCGGCGCCGGCCAGGTAGAGGGCACTCGTCGCGCAACCGCACTCGGGGTGGATGAACAGCTCAGCATCAGGCTCGGCCTCGACGCGCGCCTTGAGGTCGGCGCCGTTGATGCCGGCGTGGACGTGGCACTCCCCCATCCAGATGTGCATATTGTCCCGACCGGTGAGCCGCTGCACATGGGCGCCGAGGAACTGATCCGGGCAGAACAACACCTCGACATCGGCGGGGATCGACGCCACGACCTCGACGGCGTTGGACGAGGTGCAGCAGATGTCGGTCTCGGCCTTCACTGCCGCCGTCGTGTTCACGTACGACACGACGACAGCACCGGGATGCTCGGCCTTCCATTCGCGCAGCTGTCGACGCGGTGATCGTGTCGGCGAGACTGCAGCCGGCCTTCTCGTCGGGGATCAACACCGTCTTCTCCGGGCTGAGGATCTTCGCCGTCTCGGCCATGAAGTGGACACCACAGAACACGATCGTGTCTGCATCGACATCGGCGGCCACACGGGACAGGCCGAGCGAGTCGCCGACATGATCGGCGATGTCCTGGATCTCGGCGAGCTGGTAGTTGTGCGCCAAGATCACGGCGTTGCGCTGCCGAGCGAGCTCGCGCACCTGTGATGTCCAGTCACTTGGCAGCACGTCGACCCCGGTGGAAACTTCGGCCATGTCGATCGAGAGCAGGTCGTTGCTCACTGGTGCTCCATTCCGTCGGCGAGAGTGTCGACGTGGTCGGCGGCGGCCGCACACCAGTGAGCGGCTCGCCGCTTTGCGGCGAGCGATGCACCGTGCCCGTGATTCGCTCGCACTTCGTGCTCGCTCATGCGTTGCAGCGTAGGCGGCGTCCGGCGACGGTCCACCAGACGCGACGCCGGGTGTCAGCCCGCGGCCGCCTGCACGCGAGCCGCGGCAGCGACGACGTCGGCGCCGAAACGCGCGCCAGGCTTCCGGCTGAGTCGCTCCACCGGACCGCTGACGCTGACAGCGGCGACGATCGTGTGGCGACCGTCGTGAATCGGCGCGCTCACCGATGCCACTCCCGGTTCCCGTTCCTCGACGCTCTCCGTCCATCCGTCGGGCCCGATGTCGCCGTTGAGGACACGGCCTGCCGAGCCGACCTCGTTGGGCAGCAAGGCTCCTTCGGGGACGATCCAGCGCAGACCGTGGGGTGACTGCAGGGATGCGACGCATCGCCGCCCGGCGGGCTCGCGGACGAATAGCTGCACGCTTTCGCCCGTCTCGTCGCGCAGCTCGCTGAGCACGGGATAGGCACGATCTGCGAGCGGGAACTGCTCGGTCGCCCGCTGTCCGAGGGAGATCAGCGCCAGGCCGAGGCGATAGCGCCCGGCGTCGTCACGACGGACGAGACCGTGCTGTTCGAGCGCGGCGAGCAGCCGGTACGCCGTGGCCCGCGGCAACCCACTCAAAGCCTGCACGTCGGCGAGCGTGGCGGGGGCTGCCTCTCCCACCGTGTGAAGCACACCGACGCTCTTGTCGAGCACCCCGACGCCGGTTAGGATGTCCATAGTTCAAGAAGTCTATCTCAAATGACTGAGACTGAGAAAGTGAGACGAGTCGATGACTCCTCGCACACTGCCGGAGAAGATCTGGGACCGGCACGTCGTCCACTCCGCGCCAGGCGAACCGGATCTGCTCTACATCGACCTCCACCTGGTGCACGAGGTCACCAGCCCTCAGGCGTTCGACGGGCTGCGCCTCAGCGGGCGCAGCGTCCGCCGGCCGGAGCTCACCGTTGCCACCGAGGACCACAACGTGCCCACCGAGCACATCGACCAACCGATCGCCGATCCGATCTCGGCGAAGCAGGTCGACACCTTGCGAGCCAACGCCGCCGAGTTCGGCATCACGCTGTACCCGATGGGCGATCGCCGGCAGGGCATCGTCCACGTCATCGGTCCTGAGCAGGGACGCACCCTCCCCGGCATGACCATCGTGTGCGGCGACAGCCACACTGCGACCCACGGGGCGTTCGGTGCCCTGGCGTTCGGCATCGGAACGAGTGAGGTGGAGCACGTGCTCGCCACGCAGACCCTGCCCCAGATCGCGGCCGAAGTGGATGGCCGTCAACGTCGAGGGCGAACTGCCACCCGGCGTCACCGCCAAGGACATCATCCTCGCCGTCATCGGCGAGATCGGCACGGGCGGCGGTATCGGCCACGTGATCGAGTACCGGGGCCCAGCGATCAGGTCGCTGTCGATGGAAGGTCGGATGACCGTCTGCAACATGTCGATCGAAGCCGGTGCCCGCGCCGGAATGATCGCCCCCGACGAGACGACCTTCGACTACCTCCAGGGCCGGGCCAACGCACCGAAGGGCGAGGCGTGGGACCAGGCCGTCGCCGAGTGGCGGACGCTGCGCTCCGACGACGGTGCGGCGTGGGACAAGGAGGTCACCATCGACGCTTCGTCGTTGCGGCCGCAGGTCACCTGGGGCACGAATCCCGGACAGGTCACGTCGATCGACGGCGACGTGCCCTCTCCCGACGACTTCGCCGATGCCGCAACTCGCGAGAGCGTGACCAGAGCGCTCGAGTACATGGATCTCGCCCCGGGCACGCCGATCCGCGACATCGCGGTCGACACCGTGTTCATCGGGTCGTGCACGAACAGCCGCATCGAAGATCTGCGCGCAGCAGCCGCTGTCCTCGACGGACGGCGGGTCACGGCGAAGCGCGTGATGGTCGTGCCCGGGAGCCACGCCGTGAAGGCGCAAGCCGAGGCGGAAGGACTGCACGAGTTTTCACCGCAGCCGGCGCCGACTGGCGCGAACCGGGGTGCTCGATGTGCCTGGCGATGAACCCCGACAAGCTCGCGCCGGGCGAACGCGGCGGCGAGCACGAGCAACCGCAACTTCGAAGGCCGTCAAGGACGAGGCGGGCGAACCCATCTCGTTTCGCCCGCAGGTGGCCGCCGCCACCGCCGATCGCAGGTCACTTCTCCACTCCGAGCCGAAATGGAGCCGGCATGAGGGCCGCCCGTGTGCTCACCGGGACGGGACTCCCCGCTCAAGCGGAGCGACGTCGACACCGATCAGATCATCCCCGCCGACTGGCTGAAGCGGGTCGAACGGACCGGATTCGAGAAGGGGCTCTTCTCGACCTGGCGCGACGACCGCAACTTCGTGCTCAACGACGAGCAGCTACGCCGGCGCCCGGTTCCTCGTCGCCGGCCCGGCGTTCGGTGTCGGCTCGTCCCGCGAACACGCCGTGTGGGCGATCCAGCAGTACGGATTCGACGCTGTGATCGCGCCCAGCTTCAGCGACATCTTCCGCAACAACTGCACGAAGAACGGCCTCGTCCCGGTCGTGCTGCCGGAATCGACGGTCGAGGCGATCTGGGCGGCGATCGATGGCCGACCCGCGGACCGAGATCGTGGTGGACGTCGAGCGGCTCGTCGTCGAGGTCCCCGGCGCCGGAATCACCGCGGCGTTCCCGATGGATGCGGCGACGCAACGGCGCTTCCTGGAAGGCCTCGACGACATCGGCATCACCCTCACCCACGCCGCCGACATCGACGGCTACGAGCAGCGCCGCCCCGCCTGGCTCACCACTGACGCGCCGGAGTCCGGACGTCGTCGGCGACCATCGGTGACCGACGTGCCGCGGCGGCGTCAGCTCAGGCCGGGGTATGGGTGACGCGGTCGGCGTGGAACTCGGACAACGCGACGCAGCCGGGGGTCGTTGCTGAACACCTCGACGGCGGAATCGGTGGGCAGCCGCAGCGCCCGTTGCAGGATCCGTACCTGAGTGTGCTGGTTGTACTCGACGAACGTGGCCGCCCAACCGTCGCGCCCGGCCCGCGCGGTGCGGCCCGAGCGATGGAGGTAGTCCTTGGCATCCTTCGCCGGCTCGTAGTGGATGACGGCGCCGATGTCGTCGATGTCGATGCCGCGGGCGGCGACGTCGGTGGCGACGAGCACTGCCAGCTGCCCGCGGGAGAAGCTGCGCAACGCCCGCTCCCGCTGCTGCTGGTTGAGGTCGCCGTGGATGGCTGCGACGCCGACGCCGAGCTCGGACAGCGAGGTGGCAACCCTGTCGCACAGCCGCTTGGTCTGGCAGAACACCAGGACCTTGGCGATTCCCTGGCTGATCGCACCGATCACCCGGTCCTTGTCCATGTGGTGCACGGCGAGGAAGATGTGGTGCATCGTGCCCACGGTGTCGGTGGCCGCAGTCGGTGGCCACCTCGACCGGGTCGGTCATGTAGTGGCGGATGAGGTGCCTGACATCGCCGTCGAGCGTGGCCGAGAACAACATCGTCTGGTTGCGGCCGGTGCAATGGCGCATGATCCACTCCACCTGCGGGGTGAACCCGTCGTCGGCCATGCGGTCGGCCTCGTCGAGCACGAGGATCTGCACCGACGCCAGGTCGACCTCGCCGCCCTTGATGAGGTCGATCAGGCGCAGCGGCGTGGCGACGACGAGGTCGATACCCTTGTCGAGGGCATCGATCTGATCGTCGCGGCTCGCCCCGCCGTACACGGCGAGCACCCTCCGACCGGCATGCTCGGCGACCGGGGCGAGCACCTCGGCGACTTGCAGGGCCAGCTCGCGGGTGGGCACGAGCACGAGCCCGAGCGGAGCCCGCGACTCGGCCTGATCGGTGATTCGCGACAGCATCGGCACGCCGAAGGCGAGCGTCTTGCCCGAGCCGGTGCGCGCCCGCCCGCAGAGGTCGTGGCCTTCGATGGCGACGGGAATCGCCGCCCGCTGTATCTGGAACGGCTCGGCGAAGCCCGCTGCGGCGAGCCCGACGTCGACGCGCTCGGGCACGCCGAGCTCGGCGAAGCCGGTGGGTGGTTCGACCGGCGGGAGAGTGGTGGTGGTGGTGATCGGCGAATGGTCGACGGGTTGGCCGATCGACCTCGGACGGCGGCGTCGACGACGCTCGCGAGGCGCGCCTGTGTGGCGTGGGGAACTCGTCATGTCGCACCTACCGTAGCGACCGGAACGCTCGTTCCCGCACGTCAGCAGATCCACGCCAAGGACTTGCGCGGGTACGTTCGCCGTGGGTCGGCTCGCCTACCGGCTCGCCTCCTAGGAGCTGAGGGTCCTCTGAGGCGGTTGCTCGCCGGTGGCTGGCTGTGTACAGTCGAGCGAGATGCAGCGATTCCGTGGCTTCCTCCTCCTTATGTAGGGCGAGCGCCACATATCCGCGTTCGCCCGTACCCCCCGCCTCCCGGCCGGGGGGTCCTTCATTTTTCGCACCCCTCGCCCCCGAACCCGACTACCAGCCACCTGAGGATCGCCATGCCACCGCAGCCCGTCACCCCACGAAAGATGCCGTTCGACAAATACCAGCCGTGGGTACCGATCGTGCTCGCCGACCGCACGTGGCCCGACCAGCGCATCTCGAAGGCACCGCTGTGGTGCTCGGTCGACCTTCGTGATGGCAACCAGGCGCTGATCGACCCGATGGATCCGGTGCGGAAGCGCACCATGTTCACCGAATTGGTGAACATGGGCTTCAAGGAGATCGAGGTCGGGTTCCCCGCTGCGTCGCAACCCGACTTCGACTTCATCCGCCAGCTGATCGAAGAGGACCTGATCCCCGACGACGTCACGATCCAGGTGTTGGTGCAGTGCCGGCAGGAGCTGCTCGAGCGCACCTACGAGTGCATCGCCGGCGCACCGAAGGCGATCATGCACTTCTACAACTCGACCAACCCGCTGCAGCGGGAGGTGGTGTTCGGCCTCGACAAGGAAGGCATCGTCGACATCGCCATCAACGCCGCTCGCATCGCCTGCAAGCTGGAGGACACGATCCCCGGCACTGCGGTGCGCTACGAGTACTCGCCGGAGAGCTTCACGCTGACCGAGCCCGACTTCGCCGTCGAGATCTGCGAGCGGGTGATGGACGTGGTGGAGCCCACGCCGGACCAGCCCGATCATTCTCAACCTGCCGGCCACCGTCGAGTGCTACACGGCAAACGTCTACGGCGACGTCATCGAGTGGTTCGGCCGCACGATCCGCGATCGCGACGCCGATCGTGCTCTCCTTGCATCCGCACAACGACCGCGGCACGAGCGTCGCCGCCGCCGAGTTCGGGCTGATGGCCGGCGCCGACCGTCTCGAAGGCACGCTGTTCGGCAACGGTGAGCGCACGGGCAATCTCGATCTGGTCAACGTGGCGATGAACCTCTTCGCCACCGGCGTCGACCCCGAGCTGGACGTCACCGACATCGACAAGCTGCGTCGCACCGCCGAGTACTGCAACCGGCTGCCGGTGCCATCCCCGCCACCCATATGCGGGCGACCTCGTGTACACGTCGTTCTCCGGCAGCCACCAGGACGCGATCAAGAAGGGCTTCGAAGCGCTGCCCGACCGACTACGAGACATGGGGCGTGCCGTACCTGCCCATCGACCCGAAGCACGTCGGGCGTTCGTACGAGGCGGTCATCCGCGTCAACAGCCAGAGCGGCAAGGGCGGCGTCGCCTATGTGATGAAGTCGGAGCATGGCTTCGACATGCCCCGCCGGATGCAGATCGAGTTCTCCAAGACGATCCAGCACATCACCGAGGATTCCGGCACGGAGATCGACCCGGCCACGATGTGGGCGGCGTTCCAGTCGGAGTACCTGCCGGACGCACCGCGATTCGAGCTCGTGAGCCATGAGTTACATACCCGCGAGGGTCACTCGAAGGTCACCGCCCAGGTTCGCGTCGACGGAGAGCACCACACCGATCGTCGGCGAAGGTGGCGGCCCGATCTCCGCGTTCGTCAACGGCATCCGCGTCGAGCTCGACGCCTCGCTCGACGTCGTCGACTACGCCGAGCACGCCATCGGACAGGGCGCCGACGCCACCGCCGCCGCCTACGTCGAGAGCATCGACGAGCAGGGTCAGCCACGATGGGGCATCGGACTCGACCCCGACATCACGACGGCCTCGCTGAAAGCGGTCCTCGGCGCGCTCGAACGTCAGCAACGCTGATCTGCCCACGGCGCCACCGTGGCGCACGCCGGCGCACGACCCGGCCACCCGCGCCGCGTTGGATAACGTCGCGACATGGACCGTAGGGGTTGGCTCACCGCCGGTGGTGCCGCCCTCGGCCTCGCCCTCGTCGCCCTCGTCGCCTCCTCGAAGCCGCTGGAGATGTTCCACGAACCGACGACGACCCGCCTTCCCGAGTTCAACGCCTGAACCACCACCGCTCCCGCGAGGGCGGTTCGACGTGTCGCCTTCGCCCAACGAAGGATTGAACCTGCCGCTGCTCACGCCCGGCGTCGAGCGCTTTGCCGTCATGCTGCTGCTGCTCATGCTCGCCGCGTACATCGTGTACCGCACCCGGCTCTGGTTCCAGGAGCTCGAACCCGAGCGAGCCCGACTTCGACGTGCTGCCCGATGTGCAGGCCGCGCTCGCCGAGGCCGCCGACGAGCAGCGCCAGGAGCTCCTCACAGGGACGCCGCGGAACGCCATCGTCGCCTGCTGGGTGCGGCTCGAGGACGTCGTCGAGCGTGCCGGGCTGCCACGCGATCGAGCCGAGACGTCCACCGAGTTCACCGCTCGCGTGCTCTCCACCTACGTCGTCGATCGGAGTGCGATCGACACGCTCGCCGCGCTCTACCGCGAAGCGAGGTTCTCGTCCCACGAGCTCTCCGAGCCGCACCGGCAGCGGGCGATCGCCGCCCTCGACGAGCTCCACACCCAGCTGCGCCGGCCGAGGACGACGGCGCCGATCGGGCAATGAACCGACGCTGGCTTCTCCGGATTCTCATCACCGCCGCCCTCTACGGCATCGTCGTCGGCGCCATGGCCATCGCCGGCATGGATCCCCATGCAGCACTGCTCGCCGGCGTGACTGCAGCCGGCGCAGTCGCCTACTGGCTGATCGCCGACCTCGCCGATGCGGTCGGCCCGGCTCGGTGGGTAGTAGAGCACGCGGAGGCGCGCCACCGCGGTGGGGACACGCGGGTCGACCACCTCAGATGGCGGCTCTCGGCCCGGCCCGACGACGAGGTCGATGCGTCGACGTTCGCCCCACTGCTCATTGCCCTGCTCGACGACCGTGTCGCCGCCGTCTACGGCGTGGAACGCGTCTCCGATCCGGAGTCGTACGAACGTATCGTCGGACCACAGCTCGCCGCGTTCGTGTCGGCGCCGCCGACGGACAACCGTGCCCGCAACCCGCAGTACCTCGCCGGCATCCTGTCCAGAATCGAGTCCTTGTGACGACAGCACCTTCAGATGCCTCCCGGTTGGCCAGTGCCGTACTCGACGAGGTCGAGGTCGCGGTCGTCGGCAAGCGGGATCCGCTCTCGCTGGTGCTCGCCGGCATTCTCGCCGGCGGTCACATCCTTCTCGAGGACTTCCCCGGCCTCGGCAAGACGCTCGCCGCTCGGTCGTTCGCTCAGACGCTCGGGCTCGACTTCAAACGCGCACAGTTCACGCCCGACCTGCTGCCAGCCGATCTCACCGGCTCGTTCGTGTTCGATCAGCGAACGGGCGACTTCGTCTTCCGTCACGGCCCGCTGTTCACCGGGCTCCTTCTCGCCGACGAGATCAACCGCACGCCACCGAAGACCCAGGCTGCACTGCTGGAGGCGATGCAGGAACGGCAGATCACGGTAGAGGGTCGGACGTTCGTGCTCGAGCCGCCGTTCCATGTGCTCGCCACGGCAAACCCGATCGAGTACGAGGGCACGTTCCCCCTCCCCGAAGCTCAGCTCGACCGGTTTTTGTTGCGGGTGAACTTCGGCTACCCCACGCCGGACGAGGAGTGGGACATCGTGCAACGACGGCTCGCTCGCCGAGCGCGAGGAGCAGACGCTGCGGCCGGTGACCGACGCGGCCGGAGTGCTCGCCATGCAGGCCGCCGTCGAGGCTGTCACCGTCGAGCCGTCCGTGAGTCGGTACTGCGTCACGCTTGCCGCGACCACGCGCAACCACGCCCACGTCCTCGTCGGCGCCTCGCCTCGCGGTGCGCTGGCTCTGATGCTCACGGCACGGGCGTGGGCCGTGATCGGAGGGCGCGACTTCGTGACGCCGGAGGACGTCAAGGCGGTCGCCGTGCCGGCGCTCGCCCATCGCATCACCATCAAACCCGAGCTGTGGATGAGCGCCGCCTCCGGCGAATCCGTCGTGAGAGAGGTGCTCGCCTCCGTGCCGACGCCGGCGGCGCTCGAGTCGCAGGCAAGCCCCACGACGTGACAGTCGTCGGCGGCCGGCCGTGGAAGCCGACGACCTCGCACCTGCGGGCCTGTGTGATCGGGATCGTCGTCGCCATCGCCTCTGTCAGCTTCGGCCGTCCCGACTTGCTCGTCGGCGCGACACCACTGCTCGTCATCGCTCTGTGGTCCGTGCTCACTCGCCCGCGTGAAGCTCCCCGCATCTCCACCCACCTCGCCCACTCGACACTGCGCGAGGGCGACGCCACGACCTGGACCGCCCGCGTCACGACGACGGCGGGAACCGACCACCTCGCCGCCGTGCTCGGCGAAGGTCCCTGGATGAGCTTGCGCCCGACGTCGGGTGCCTGTACCGCAGCCGCACCCCTCGAGCCAGGCGACGTAGATCTGTCGTTCGCGGTGCGATCGACCCGCTGGGGGCATCGCGAGGTCGGTCCCGGCCTTGTGGCGGCGACGAGCGCGTGGGGCGCCTTCCGCAGCGGGCCGACGCCGATCGACCCCCTCCGCCTGGCGACGGTGCCACTGCCCTCGACGTTCGACGCACGGGCACCGCTCCCCCATCCCAGTGGCCTCGTCGGGCTCCACCAATCGGCGCGCCGAGGTGACGGCACCGAGTTCGCCGGGATCCGTCCCTTCCAGATGGGTGACCGCCTGCGGCGTATCCACTGGCCGGTCTCGCTGCGGACCGGTTCCCTGCACGTGGCGGCGACGTACGCCGACCGTGACACGCACGTCGTGCTCGTCGTCGATGCGGGGAACGACCTCGGCGAGAGCGACGGCGTCGACGGGGCGGCGAGCAGCCTCGATCTCACGGTGCGAGCCGCGGGCGCGCTCACGGAGCATTTCCTGCAGCGCGGCGACCGAGTCGGGATGCACGTGTTCGGGACGCCGCGACCCGGTCCGCATCGGTGCCGCCGGCGGCCGCGCTCACCTGCGCCGCACCCTGGACGTTCTCAGCCGCATCGAGGTCGGGACAGGTCGCGACCGCGTCGCCCATCCCGGCCGGCTCGGCGTGACGCCAGGCGGGCTCGTCGTGATGTTGTCACCGCTGATCGCGCCCGTCGCACTGCGCCAAGCAGTCGCTCTCGCCAGGCGCCAGCTGAGTGTCGTCGTGATCGACACCTTGCCGTACAACCTCACCGAGCCGGGGCACGATCCGATGGCAGCCATTGCCTGGCGGATCCGGCTTCTCGAGCGTGACCGCGAGGTACGTCTGGTGCAACAAGCCGGTGTGCCCGTGGTGCAATGGCGCGGGCCGGGGAGCCTCGACCAGGTGCTACGCGACATCGGCCGCCGGGCGCGGGCGCCGCGGATGGTGGCGCGATGAACGAACACGACCCGTTGATGCTGTGGATGCAGGATGTGCGACAGATCACCCGCCAGCAGGTGGTGTTGCGATCCGCGGCCTTCGTCGGGGCGCTCGGCGCCATGCTCGCCGGAGACCAGGCGTCCCACGGTTCCCCGGCGACGCTGTTGGTGATGTTCGTCATCGTGCTGAGCGCCTTCAACGCTGCCCTCCCCGACTCGCACACGGGTTTGCTCCTACTCGGCGTCATCGTTGTGTACTGGTCGGGCGCCATCGACGACCCGGGAACGCCGTGGGCGCTCGTCGGCGGATTGTGCGTGCTGGTGTTCCACACGTGCACAGCTGCGGCGGCGGCGATCCCGGCGCGAGCGCACCTCGATCCGGTGGTGATCCAGCGCTGGCTCGTGCGCACCGGCGCCGGGGCACTCGCCACCGCGGCCACCTGGCTGCTCGTGGCCGCGGCGGTCGACGACCAATCGCCGACGAGTGCCGTGGTGGTCGTTGGCGCGTTTCTGATCCTGGCTGCGTTCGGTGTGCTGTTACTGCGTCGCACGCTGGAAACTCCCACCGGGATTCCCAGTCGATCCATCGGGCACCGAAGCCGGTCGCATTGACTGGGAATCCACCGGGGTGAGCGTTGGCGCCGGGCCTAGCGTCGCGGTATGGACCGTCAGTGTGTGAGCTCGGGGGCACCGTATGAGTCGACCGTTGGTTACAGCCGGGCGGTGCGGTCCGGTCCGTTCATTGCCGTGTCGGGCACGGCGCCGATCTGGCCCGACGGGTTCGTCGATCCCGATCCACTGAAGCAGGCTCGACGCTGCTGGGAGATCGCCCTCGCCGGACTGAGGCAGCTCGGAGCGATGCCCGAGGACGTCGTGCG
Organism: uncultured Acidimicrobiia bacterium; assembly: GCA_963830025.1. GTDB lineage: Bacteria > Actinomycetota > Acidimicrobiia > Acidimicrobiales > Ilumatobacteraceae > CAWHLC01. The sequence goes on along the minus strand of CAWHLC010000007.1, from coordinate 1,357,923 downwards.
CACGCGCATGTACGTCGTCGACCGCGCCTACGAGCCGGCGGCGGGCCAGGCCCATCACGAGGTGTTCGCCGACATCCGCCCGGCGACATCGATGATCGTCGTCGCCGGTCTGCTCGACGAGCGGTGGCTGATGGAGTTCGAAATCGACGCCTATATCGGTTCGTCATGATCCGCACGGACGGCTAGGAACACTGGTCGACGAAACTCGACCGGCTGGTCGAGACCGTGTTCGGTCCTCCCCGACGTAAACCTCGGCGAGCAGCCGGTTGCCCCCGGTAGCGTGCCCGTCGATGGCCGGTTCCCTGCTCGGCACCCGCGTGCTCCGCATCGAAGACCCACGACTACTCACCGGAACAGCGCGCTACGTACCCGACCTCGACCTTCCCGGAGCGCTGCATGCCGTGTTCGCCCGCTCCGAGGTCGCCCACGGCATTGTCCGCGAGGTGCACATCGAGGACGCCGTCGAGATGCCCGGTGTCGTTGCGGTGTATACGTCCGCCGACCTCGGTGTGGCTCCTCACCATGGTGTCGCTCCGGTGCACGACGACTTCGTCCGGCCTCCGCTCGCCACCGAGCGGGTGCGCTTCGTCGGCGATGCCGTCGCGGTGGTCGTCGCCGAGACACACGTAGCTGCATCCGATGCAGCAGCAGCGATCTGGGCCGACATCGACGAGCTCGACGCGCTCGTCGATCCCGAAGCCGCACTGGCCGACGGAGCACCGCCGATCTTCCCCGAGCACGGCTCCAACGAGGCGCTCGTGCTGATCGACAGGAACCGGGTCGACCTCGAAGCGGAATCCGACGTCGTCGTTCGCGGCCGCTACGTCAACCAGCGCATGGCTGTCGTCCCGATGGAGACGCACAGCTGCGCCGCCACGTGGGGAGACGACGGGCGGCTCACGTTCTATGCATCGACCCAGATGCCGCACTCACTCCGCTCCGGCCTTGCCGGTGCGCTCGGCATCGACGAGTCGATGATCCGCGTCGTCACACCCGCCGTAGGCGGTGGCTTCGGCGGCAAGCCCGGTGTCGGCCCCGAGCACTCCACCGTCGCCGCCGTCAGCCGCCACCTCGGCCGGCCGGTTGTCTACGCCCCGACGCGCAGCGACGACCTGGTGTCACTCCCCCACAGCCGCGCTCAGATCCAATACGCCGAGCTGGGCTGCAGGCGGGATGGCACGTTCACCGGCCTCCGCGTGCGTGTCGTCGGCGACGCCGGCGGCTATCCCACGCTCGGCGCCTACCTGCCCGTCGGCACACGCCGCATGTCGCACGGCACGTACCGCTTCCCGAAGATCCAGTTCGACGTCGCCGTCGGCGTCACCAACACCACGCCCACCGGCACGTACCGCGGCGCCGGCCGGCCGGAAGCGACGGCGCTACTCGAACGGTTGGTCGACCATGCCGCTCTCGAGCTCGAGATCGATCCGATCGAGCTACGGCTGAAGAACTTCCTCGGCGACGACATTTTCCCGTTCCGCACGCTCACCGGCCTCAGCTACGACAGCGGACGTTACGCACACCCGCTGCGCGTCGCCGCCGACGCTGTCGGGTACGACGCGCTGCGCGCCGAGCAGGCCGAGCGGCGGTCGAACGGCGACCCGACGCTGCTCGGCATCGGCGTCTCGGCGTACGTGGAGATCACCGCCGGCGGCGGCACCAGCGAGTTCGCCGGCGTCGAGGTCCACACCGATGGCAGCGCCACCGTCACGGCGGGCACGCTGTCGCACGGCCAGGGCCACGCCACCGCCTTCGCCATGCTCGTCAGTGACCAGACCGGGATCCCCGTCGAGTCGATCCGCCTCGTCCAGGGCGACACCGACGCCGTGCGTACGGGCGGTGGAACGGGCGGTTCGCGGTCGCTGCAGCTCGGCGGGTCAGCGGTGCGCAATGCCACCGAGGCAATGGTGGACAAGGCGAAGCGACTCGCCGCGCACGTCCTCGAGGCCGACATCAAGGACATCGTCGTCGACACCGAAGCGGGCACTGTCGGCGTCGCCGGCGTTCCGGCGTCGGCGCTGACGTGGGGTGAGCTCGCCAAACAGGCGACCGAGACACCCGACGGCGTGATCGACCACGCCGACGGCACCACTGGTCTCGCCGCGCAACTCGACTTCGACCAGGAGCACGCCACCTTCCCGTTCGGCGCTCACATCGCCGTGGTCGAGGTCGATCGCGAGACGGGCCGGACCACGCTTCGCCGCCACGTTGCCGTCGACGACTGCGGCACCGTGATCAATCCCCTCCTCGTCCAGGGGCAGCAGCACGGCGGGATCGCCGCAGGGATCGGGCAGGCGCTGTTCGAGGAGGTCCGCCACGACGACGCCGGCAACCCGCAGACCGCGACGCTCGTCGACTACGGCATCCCTACCGCAGCCGAGCTGCCGTCGTTCGAGGTGCATTCCACGGAGACCCCGAGCCCGCTCAACCCGCTGGGCGCGAAGGGCATCGGCGAGGCGGCCACGATCGGATCCACGCCGGCCGTGCAGAACGCTGTGATCGATGCCGTCGCCCACCTCGGTGTCCGCCACCTCGACATGCCATGCACGCCGGAGCGCGTGTGGAGAGCGATTCGCGACGCCGAGGCAGGCACGCTCCCCGACCCGTGGCGCGATCCACCCGCCTTCTTCACCCGACTCGCCGGCGGCGAGGACGGCGCCGAACCCGACGCCGAGGCAATTCGCGCAGCCGAAGGCATCTGAGGTCTCCTGGCGCCCGCCCCGGCCAGGAGGGCGAAGCCGCCAGGCCATAGCCCGACACGGCAATGCCGTGCCGCGATCAGCGGGAACCCGTTGATCGTGGCGAAAGGGCAGCGCCCCCTAGACGCTGGCTGTAACTTGCTGACCATGAAGGTCACGGTCGACTACGACGTCTGCGCGAGCACCGGCAGCTGCGCGCAGGTGTGTCCCGAGGTATTCGAGATCCGCTCGGACGGCTACCTGTACGTGCTCCAGGAGGAGCCGCCTGCCGAGCTGCACGACCGGGTGCGCGAGGCCGAGGAGCTCTGCCCGACCTCGGCGATCACGCTGGAAGACTGAGGCACTCGGCCTTCCGGGGGACACGTCACCGATGACCGGATTCCACGAGCAACTCGCCGGGAGCTGGTCCACCGGATCGATGCTCTGCGTCGGGCTCGATCCGGATCCGACCCGCTATCCGCGTGCCGTCGACGCGGCGCCCGACGCTGCACTCCGGTTCTGCACCGCAATCGTCGACGCCACCGCCGACCTCGTGTGTGCCTTCAAGCCGCAGATCGCGTACTTCGCTGCGCAGAGCGCCGAACACCAGCTCGAGCGACTGTGCCACTACATCCGCGAGAAGTATCCGCAGGTGACGCTGATCCTCGATGCCAAGCGAGGTGACATCGCCAGCACGGCGGAGCAGTACGCCCGTGAGGCGTTCGGCCGGTACGCCGCCCACGCCGTCACCGTCAATCCCTACCTCGGCACCGACGCCGTGCGACCGTTCCTCGCCAGGGGTGGGGTGCTCGGGCTGTGCCGCAACAGCAATCCCGGGGCCGCCGAGCTGCAAAGCCTCTACGTCGACGGAACGCCGCTGTACCTCAAGGTGGCGGACATGATCGCTCAACGCTGGGCGAAGCACGGCGAATGCGGCCTCGTCGTCGGTGCCACCGCACCGACGGAGCTGGCTCTCGTCCGCGAACGGGTCGCTGATCTGCCGATCCTCGTGCCAGGCGTCGGCGCACAGGGCGGCGACATCGGTGATGCCGTGCGGCACGGCCGCACCTCCAGCGGCACGGGACTGATCATCTCCTCGTCGCGGGCGATCCTCTACGCCACGAGCGACGACGACTTCGCCGATGCCGCCCGCGCCGTCGCCCAGGCCACACGCGACGAGATCGCCGCCGCCCAAGCGGCGTGAGCGAGCGAGCTGGGACGATCGAGGCGGTGGGGCGGTGAGGCCGAGGTGTTCAGCCCGAGAGCGACGAGACGCTGAGGATGCCGGCCGATTCGCGCAGCGCTTGCACGACGTCGGCGGGGACCACCGACGTCGGAGCGATGAGCATCACGGCGGTTCCGGCTTCGTCGGCGCGGCCGACGTCCATGTCGGCGATGTTGATGCCGGCGTCGCCGAGCAGAACACCGACCGTGCCGATCACGCCCGGACGGTCGTCGTTCTTCACCATCAGCATGTGCTCGGCAGGCGGGACGTCGAACGTGTGCCCGTCGATCAGGACGAGTCGCTGCTCGCTCTTGCGACCCGACAGCGTGGCGCTCATCTCGTGACCGCCGCCGCTGACCGTGATCAGGTTGACGTAGTCGGTCGACGTGGTCGACTTGGTCTCACGGACCTCGACGCCACGCTCCTCGGCGACTCGCGGCGCGTTGACATAGGTGACGGGCTGGTCGGCGGAGTGGCCGAAGAAGCCCTTGAGCACGGCGAGATCGAGGATGCGGATGTCGTACCCGGCGATGTCGCCTTCGACGAGGATGTTCAGTGTCGACGGCACCTGCTCGAGAAGCGAGGCGAAGAGCCGCCCCAACCGCTCGGCCAGGGGCAGGTATGGGCGCAGGGTCTCGTTGGCCTCGGCGGCACTGATGTTCACGGCATGGGGCACGAACTCGCCGGCGAGCGCCAGCTGCACCATGTCGGCGATGCTGTCGCCCGCCTTGTCCTGCGCCTCGCGGGTGCTGGCGCCGAGGTGCGGGGTGACGACGACCGAGGGCAGGTCGAACAGCGGTGACTCGGTGGTCGGCTCGCTGTCGAACACGTCGAGCGCCGCACCCGCGATCACGCCGTCGCGGATGGCGTCGGCCAGCGAGACCTCGTCGACGATCCCGCCGCGGGCGACGTTGATCAGTCGCAGCGACGGCTTCGCCTTGATGAGCAGGTCACGATTGATGAGGCCAACGGTCTCGGCCGTCTTGGGCAGATGGATCGTGAGGAAGTCGGACTCGGTCACGACCTGTTCGAGATCGAGCAGCTCGATGGCGTTCTTGCGGGCCTTTTCCGCCGAGACGAAGGGGTCGTAGGCGACGATCCGCATTCCGAAGCCTTTCGCTCGATCGGCGACGAGCTTGCCGATGCGTCCAAGGCCGACGATCCCGAGTGTCTTGTCGGCGAGCTCGACGCCCTCCCACTTGCTCCGCTCCCACCGTCCGTCCTTGAGCGCCGAGTGAGCCTGGGGCACGTTGCGGGCCTGGGCGAGGAGCAGCGCCATCGTGTGCTCGGCGGCGGAGACGATGTTGCTTTGCGGAGCGTTGACCACCATCACCCCCCGGTCGGTGGCGGCGGCAACGTCGACGTTGTCGAGCCCGATCCCCGCCCGGCCGACGACCACGAGGTCGGACCCGGCGGCCAGGACGGCGTCGGTGACCTGTGTCGCCGAGCGGATGATCAGGGCGTGGGCGCCCCGCACGGCGGCGAGCAGTTCGTCGGCTGACAGATCCGAGCGGACGTCGACCTCGTGACCGGCATCGCGCAGGCGGGCCAGACCACCATCGGCGATCGTTTCGGTTACCAGGATCCGAGCCATATGCCATCATCGTTACCCGGCAGACGCGCCCCATCCAAAAGGTTGAACAATCCGTCTGCCACCCCTGACGAGCGAACCATGGAAGAACCTCTCCCCCCTCCGGTCGGCGAGCACGACGTGAGCATCCGCGTCCTCGGTGAGGTCGACGAGCTGCAAGAGGCGAGCACGATCTTCAGCCAGATCTGGGGTACGTCGCGGCCGCTCGCCACGGCCGAGTTGTTGCGCGCCGTCAGTCATGCCGGCGGATACATCGCCGGTGCGTTCGTCGGCACGCAGATGATCGGCGCCTCGTTCGGGTTCCTCGCCCGTCACCGTGGCGAGCCGGCGCTGCACAGTCACATCACCGGCATCCTCGCCGGCGTGCGCCACACCGGCGTGGGGCGGTCGATGAAGCGCCAGCAGCGGGCATGGGCAGCCGAGCACGATCTCAATTGGGTGACCTGGACGTTCGATCCGCTCGTACGGCGCAACGCCTGGTTCAACATCGAGATCCTCGGCGTGTCGGTCGAGGAGTACCTCGTCAACTTCTATGGCCCGCTCGACGACACGATCAACGCCCGCGACGAGAGCGACCGTCTGCTCGCCGTGTGGCCGACGCATCGCGACCCCACGCCACTCGGGACGCCGCCGGTGTCGACGGAGGTCGATCTCGTCGACACGCCGGAGGACATCATCGAGCTGCGTCGGATCGATTCCGACAATGCATTCGAGTGGCGCCTTCGCGTGCGGAGCCAGCTCGGCGATGCGATGCGCGCCGGTGGTCGGGTCATCGGGTTCACGCGCGACGGCCAGTACCGGGTGATGCGCGGATGACAGCCGGGATCCTGCGCGCCGTCGAGCTGCGGCGTATCGAGCTCGAGCTCGTCACGCCGTTCCGCACGAGCTTCGGTGAGGAACGGGCTCGTGACGTCCTGCTCGTGGCGTTCGACATCGACTACGACGGCACGCTCGTCACCGGGTGGGGTGAGTGCGTGGCGATGCGCGAGCCGCTCTACTCGTCGGAGTTCACCGACGGCGCCCAGCTCGTGATCGACCGGCATCTCATCCCTCGCATCGCTGGCGGGCCGCTCCGCGCCGCCGACGTGGGCGACCGCTTGGCGGCGGTCGGGGGACATCCGATGGCCAAGGCTGCAGTCGAGATGGCGGTGCTCGACGCCGAGCTGCGATACGAGAAGCAATCCTTCGCCGAGCGCCTCGGCGCCACGCGCCGGCGGGTGCCGAGCGGAGTCAGCGTTGGCATCTTCGACGCGCTCGACACCCTCCTCGACCAGGTCAGTCGTTACGTCGAGGCGGGATACGCACGGATCAAGTTGAAAGTCGAGCCGGGTTGGGACATCGAACCGGTACGGCGTGTACGTGAGTTGATCGGTCCCGAGATGGGGCTGCAGGTCGACGCCAACACGGCCTACACGCGCGACGACATCGACCACCTGTGCGAGCTCGACGAGTTCGGCCTCCTGCTCATCGAGCAGCCCTTTGCCGAGGATGATCTCATCGGCCATCGCCTGCTCGCCGACGAGTCGTCCACACCGGTGTGCCTCGACGAGTCGATCATCTCCGTGCGCACGGCGCTCGACGCAATAGAGCTGGGCGCCTGTGAGGTCGTCAACATCAAGCCGGGCAGGATCGGCGGCTATCTCACGGCCGTCGAGCTGCACGATGCCTGCCGCGAGCTCGAGGTGCCGGTGTGGTGTGGGGGGATGCTCGAGACCGGCATCGGCCGCGCCGCCAACGTCGCCCTCGCCGCACTGGACGGGTTCGTGCTGCCAGGCGACATCAGCGGGTCAGACCGCTTCTACCGGCGCGACATCGTCACCGAGCCGATCGCGATGTCCAACGGCGAGGTCGCCGTGCCGAGCGGAGACGGGTTCGGGTTCGAGGTCGACCACGACTACCTCGACAGCGTGACGACCTCCACCTCCCGCCGGGACGTCTGATCGTCCGAACCGCTCGCCTCCCGATCCGGTTCGTCTCCTAAGGTGGCCCGCCATGCCTCACCCCTTCCTGTCCGACGAGTGGATCGTGGCGGCGCGGGAGATCCGGCAGCGTCACGCGGGCGACGAGCAGCGCGTCGAGGTGCCGATCAAGATGAACCAGACCGTCACCGACGTCCCGTTCGGCGAGGGCACCGTCGAGAGCTACCTCGACACCTCGAGCGGGACTCTTGTCTTCGAGCTCGGCCAGCTCGAGTCGCCCGACGTCACGATCACCACCGACTACGAGACGGCGAAGGCGATCTTCGTCGATCAGGACCAAGCGGTGGCGATGCAGGCCTTCATGTCGGGCAAGATCCGCGTGCAAGGCGACCTGATGAAGCTGATGGCGCTGCAGACGGCGATGCCCAACGACCCTCGCGGGGCGGAGATCGCCAGCGAGATCAAAGCCATCACGGCCTAGAGCGCGCGTCCATTCGTCGTCGCCTCCGGCGGTGTGCTTGCGGGACGGTGGCAGCGCCGGCTCACTAACTCCGCCATTGTGGTCGCCTGCATGTGGCGTCATGAACGAAATGGGAACGCTCATGATGACGATCATCAGCAGAATGGAAGTGGGCAAGCGTCGAAACCGACGCCGCGCCGTCACGTGAGATCTGAGGAGAAGGAGACGACGATGCCAGAACTACTCATCGACTTCATCATGACCCTCGATGGATACGGCGCCGCCGAGGGCTGGCCGGGCTGGTGGGGGCCGGAAGGACCCGAGTACCTCGCCTGGTTGGAAGAGGAGCCAGGTACACGTCCGGCACGACTAGCCGACGCCTCACAGACCGGCGCGTCACGATGAATGTCGCTCGTCCCCCGCGTTGTCAACCAGTCCGAGTGGGAGGCGGCGCTGGCCGCCATCACCGAGCGCGAGGAGACCGTCGCGACGGCGATGCACGAGCTCGCCGCCGCCCGCAAGCGGATGCCGATGGTGCGCGTCGAGCACGACTACCGCTTCGACGGTCCTGACGGGGAGCGGTCGCTGCACGACCTGTTCGACGGGCGCAGCCAGCTCATCCTGTACCGGTTCTTTTTCGAAGAGGGCGTCGGCGGCTGGCCCGACGCTGGCTGCGTCGGCTGCTCGTCCGTCGCCGACGGCATTCCCCACCTTGGCCTGTTGCACGCCCGGGACATCACCTTCGCCATGACCTCACCGGCCCCCCAGGCCAACCTCCGTCGCTACGCCGAGCGGATGGGATGGACCGACGTGCCCTGGTACACGATCCGCACCGATCGCTTCTCGGCCGACTTCGGCGTCGAGGAATGGTTCGGCCTCAACGTGTTCCTGCGCGACGGTGACGACGTCTACCGCACCTACTTCCTCCAACACGGTGAGGCGGTCCAGCAGATCGGCAGCATCTGGAGCCTGATGTCGCTGACCCCCTACGGCGGGCAGTCGGACGACGAGGACGCTCCCGAGGGTTGGCCGCAGGCACCGAGCTCTTTCTGGTACCGCCGCCACGACGAGTTCGACGAACCACCGCCGTCCGCCCGCCTGTCGACCTGATCGCGCTACGTGCTGAGCTCGGCAGGCGGAATGCGCTCGCGCAGGGCGGCGCCGATCTCGTCGACCGACCAGGCCTCGGCACGCTCGACGGATTCCGCCATCTCCCACGGTCGAACGCGTCGCACGAGACCGCCACGGACGAAGAACGTCTCCCCGCTGTATGGGCAGCCAGCCGTACAGAGGAAGGCGACGAGCGGTGACACGTTGGCCGGATCCCACTCGTCGAATGTGCCTTCTCGCGTCGCCATGATGTCTTCGAGTCCTGGCGAGGCGAGCGTGAGCCGAGTGCGCGCAACCGGCGCGATGCAGTTGCTGCGCACGTCGTAGCGGGACAGCTCCTTGGCGGCGATCTGGCTCAGCGTGGCGATTGCCGACTTGGCGGCGCCGTAGTTGCTCTGGCCGGGATTGGAGAACAGGCCCGACGTCGAGGAGGTGTGGACGATGTTGCGCGTCCGACCCCGCCCGTCCTTGTGCTCGACCCGCCAGTACGCCGCCGCCCATCGCGTCGGCGCCATGTGGCCCTTCAGATGGACGCACACGACGTCGTCCCATTCCTCCTCCGTCATGTTGACGATGGCACGGTCGCGGAGAATGCCGGCGTTGTTGACGAGTGCATCGAGGCCGCCGAACTCGTCGACTGCGAGTTGCACGAGCGCTTCGGCCTCATCCCAGGCGCACACGTCGTGGTTGGATGCGATCGCCTCGCCTCCGCCGGCGACGATCTCCGCCACGACCGACTCGGCAGGGCTGATGTCCGTGCCGGATCCGTCGTTGTCCGCACCGCGGTCGTTGACCACGACCTTGGCGCCTTCAGCGGCGAAGAACAGCGCGTGCTCTCGTCCCAGTCCACGGCCGGCACCGGTGATGATCGCGCACGCGTCCGTCGAGAGCAGGCATTCGTTGTCCTTTCAGGCGGTCGACCGCGGTGACTGATCCTGCACGGTAGCGATCAGAAGAACACCAGGTCGACCCTCGTGCCGCGAACGAACTCTTCGCCCGGATCGATCGTCACGCCGTCGACTCGGGCTCGCTGGAACCGGCCGCTCGTCGCTCCGAGCACGTTGCCCAGCCGTAAGCCGGACCGCTCGAGCTTGTCGACGGCACCGCGGAACTTGAGGCCCTCCAGATCGGGGAAGGCGACCAGATCGGGGCCCTTGGAAACCTGGATCGTGATCGTCGCGCCACGTTCGACCGACTTGCCCGGCGCAGGCCGCTGGCGGACGATCAGGTCCTTGTCGATGTCGTCGCTGAACACGTCGGCGCCCCGGCTCAGCTCGAGCTTCAGCTCGTCGAGCCGCGAACGCGCCTGGGCGATGCTGATGTCGCGGAGGTCCGGCACCTGCCGAGGCTGCGGTCCCTTCGACAACGTCAGCTCCACCTCGGTCTCGGGGAGGACCTCGTCACCCGTCTTCAGGTTCGGCCGCCCGGCGACCTGCCAGGACACGACACTGCCTGGCGGGATCTGCTCGTGGAACGCCCGCGGCGCGGTGGTCGAGGTGAGCTGAACTTCGGCGAGTGCGGTTCGCGCTTCGGCCTCGGTCTGGCCGACGAGGTCGGGCAGCGGCCGCAGCTCCGGTCCCTCGCTCACCACCAGCAGCAGCGGCTCGCCCTCGGCGAGCTTCTCGCCGGCGGACGGGCTGGTGCGGATGATGTCGCCGACATCCGGCTCCTCGTCGCTCCGTTCGACCTTGCGGTCGATCTCCCAGTCGAATTGCTCGACGGCAGCCACGGCGTCGTTCTCGTTCTGCCCGACGAGGTTGGGCACGGGGTGCTTGTCGACCTTGAACAACAAGTAGGCGACGATTCCAAGGCCGGCGAGTGTGGCTGCGAGCAGAAGCGCGACAGCGACACGGAGCCACACCCGGCCCCGCCGTCCGGACCCGGCAGACGCCTCTGACCGCGGCGGAGGCGATGGCGCGATCGGCGGCACGACAGCGGTCGACGGCGACGCCTTGGTGTCCGTTGCATCGCCGGCAGTCGCCTGCAGGCCGGCGAGGCCGGCCAGCTCGTCGCGTGTCGTGTCGTCGTCACCGTCGAAGAGGCGCGGTGACGTCGGCTCGTCGCCGCGCTCGTTACCGCCATTGCTCGGCTCGGGCGGCACGGGCGGGATGGGTGGCGGAGCAGTCGGCTGTGCAGTGGTGGCACTTGTAGGGCGCGCGTCGCCCTTCGGTGCGGCCGGGAGGTCCGCCTGGGACTCCACGCCTTCCTTGCCGGCCTCCACGTCGGGGGGCGGTTGCTCCGGCTCTGCAGCCGCCGGCATCACGACCGCCGCCTCGTCGTGTCCGTTGGACTCCGCCGGCGTCTCTTCTGGTGCGGACGGCATCGATCCCAGCGGATCGGCTGGCCGCGTGATCCCGCCCGTGGGATCGCTCGGCCGGCGCATCGGCTGATCGGTCACGGAGAAGATCGACGTCGTGATGAGCGGCAGCGCCTCTGGCCGCGGCAGGGTCTCCGCCGCACGGACGAGAGCACGACCGAACTCCGCGGCCGTCCAACGGTCGGCACGATCGGGTCGACCAGCGCGTTCGAGCACAGACGCCAGTGAGCCGAGATCGGCGGAGGCCGGCAGAAGCTTGCCGACCCGGCCCGACAAGGTGGCAATGGTGGAATCGGCGGCGAACGGCACGCTGCCGGTGATTGCCTCGATCATGCACAACGCCAACGCGTAGACGTCGGTCTTGCCGTCGATCGGCTGTCCCAGCGCCTGCTCCGGCGAGGCGTATCGCGCAGTGTGCGTGGCGACGGTGGCCGGCTCACGCCAGGCGACGAGACCGAGCAGGCGGGCGAGACCGAAGTCGATCACGCGCAGGCGGCGGTCGTCACCGAAGACGAGCTTCGACGGTGTGACTTCGGAGTGGACGACCCCACGACGGTGGGCGTAGTCGAGCGCCCGGCAGGCCTCGAGACCGATCATCAACGCCTGCGACGGGGACAGGTTTCGTCCGCGGTCGAACAGGTCGCGGAGGCTGCCGGCGCCGAGGTACTCGACCACGGCGAAGACGGTCGTGCGGCCTCCCAGCGTGGTTTCGCCCCAATCGTGGATCGCCGCGATGTTCGGGTGCGACAACGCCGACATCGCCCGCATCGTCTGGTCGAAGCGGCGACGGAACTCGGGTACCTCCGAAAACTCCGGCCGGATCAGCTTCAACGTCACCAACCTCGACAGCTGGGTGTCGTTGGCGTCGAGCACCACCGCGTGGGCGCCCACCGACACCGTGCGTTGCACCTGGTAGCGGCCAGCGAGGAGACGACCGACCAGGGCGTCGCTGGCTCGCCGAGATCCACCGCTGGGCTTCGCGCCGCCCGCTCGGAGGCCGGTGTCGTCGTTCACCACAGACAGTGCACGCTACCGTCTCCACCTCTGCGGGTGGCGGCGCGTCAGTTCCCCGCCATGATGGTGCGGTGCTCACGGAACGTGACCCGATGGACGGTGTGCCGGCGCAACGCAAGCGGCGGCGGCCACTAGATCGAGGCCTCCTCGTGGCGAGCCTGGCGATCGCCATCGGCCTCCTTCTCATCGTCTGGGGATTGTCGGTAGCCGTCACCGGCGACGAGGGGCGTGAGCTGCCCTCCGCGATCGAGGCGGTGACACCACCGCCCGACGCCGAGCAGGTTCCGTCGCAGGTCGCGATCCTGATCGACCTGAAGTCGGGCTACGAGGCGTCGATGCAGATCGACGATGTCGAGATCCCCGTCGTCAGCAGCGACGACTTTGCCAACAGCCCCGACATCGAACCGGGTGAACAGGTGCGACTGCCGCCGGTGGCGATCTACGAACGGGGTAACGCCACGATCTCGTTCACTCCGGGCGACGACGCCCCGATCGAGGAGCTCGACAGCGGCCCCCACCGTGTGACGATCGTGTATTACAAGTCGGTCGATGGCCCCGACAAAGGCCGTACGTTCAGCTGGGAGTTCAACGTCCTCTAGCGGCTGTGCGCATTCGCCCTACGGTCGCTGGGCCTCAGGGCAGTTCGCCGGTGTCGAGGAGGTGCTTGAATGCGGTCTCGTCGACGATCGGCACGCCGTGCTGCTCGGCCTTGCTCAGCTTGCTCGCACCAGGGGAGTCTCCGACGACGACGGCGAACGTCTTGGCGCTGACGCTTCCGGGGCTCTTGCCGCCGCGAGCGACGATCGCTTCCGTCGCCGCTTCCCGGGAATACCCGTCCAACGTCCCCGTCACGACCACCGCCTTGCCCTTCAGCACCTGCGGACCCACGGCGCGGGGCTCGGCCGCCTTGCCGAAGTCGACGCCCGCGGCGCGCAGCTTCTCGATGAACACCTCGGTTCGCTTCGAGTCCGAACCACGATGCGATCGACTCGGCGATCGTCAGGCCGATGCCCTCCACCGCCACTAATGCCTCGGCATCGGCGTTCATCACCCCGTCGAGCGAGCCGAACTCGGCGGCGAGAGCAACGGCCGCGGTCGGGCCGAGGTGCTTGATGCCGAGGGCGGTGAGCACTCGCGGTAGGGGGCGGTGACGGCTCTCGTCGATCGCGTTGACGAGGTTCGTCGCGCTGACCTTGGCGAATCCTTCCAGCTCGAGCAACTGGTCCACCGTGAGCGAGTAGATGTCGGCGGCGTCGGCCACGAGACCGGCGTTGGTGAACTGCGACACGGTCCGCTCCCCGAGGCCTTCGATGTCCATCGCGCCACGAGAGGCGAAGTAGATGACCTTCTGGTCACGCTGGAACGGACATGCCGGCTCGACGCATCGCGTGTCCGCCTCTCCTTCGAGGCGCACCAGCGTGCTCTGGCGGGGACAGGGACAGGTCGTGGGGAACGTCCACGGCTTCGTCTTCGGCGGCCGACCGGCGAGCACGGGACCGACGACTTCGGGGATGACGTCACCCGCCTTGCGCACGATCACCGTGTCACCCGGACGGACGTCCTTCGCAGCCACCTGGTCCTCGTTGTGCAGCGTCGCCACCCCCACCGTGGAGCCGCCGACGAACACCGGCTCGAGCATGGCGAACGGCGTTGCCCGCCCCGTGCGACCGATCGACACTTGGATGTCGCGGAGCAGCGTTGTGCGCTCCTCGGGCGGGAACTTGAAGGCGATCGCCCAACGGGGCGCGCGCGACGTCGAGCCGAGCTCTTGGCGTTGGGCGAGATCGTCGATCTTGACGACGACGCCGTCGACCTCGTAGTCGAGGTCGTGCCGGTGCGCTTCCCAGTACTCACACCGCTCGATCACGGCCTCGAAGTCGTCGACGGCGCGGATCTCCGGATTCACCGGGAAGCCGACGGATGCGATCAAGTCGAGCGACTGCTTGTGGCTCGTCAGTTCGGGGCCTCCCTGCACGTCGCCGAGCTGGTAGGCCCAGAACGACAGCTCCCGCTTGGCCGTGATCGAGGAATCCTTCTGGCGCAGGCTCCCGGCAGCCGAGTTGCGCGGGTTGACGAACAGCCGTTGCCCGTTGCGTTCCGCCTCCTCGTTGAGGCGCTGGAAAGCGCTGGTCGACATATAGACCTCGCCGCGCACCTCGAACACTGCCGGCACGTCGTCGCCGAACGTCCCGTGGTTCAGCTTCGCCGGCACGTCGGTGATCGTGGCGACGTTGGCCGTGACGTCCTCGCCGACGCGTCCGTCGCCCCGCGTCGCCGCCTGCACGTAGCGGCCGTTCTCGAACCGGATGCTCATCGCCAGGCCGTCGATCTTGAGCTCGCAGACATAACGCACCGGCGTGTCGGCGCCGAGTCCGCGCCGCACCCGCTCACCCCATGCGCGCAGCTCGGCGATATCCATCGCATTGTCGAGGCTCGTCATCGGCAGGGCGTGACGCACCGGCGAGAACGTGACGTTCGGGGCGCCACCGACCTCTTCGCTCGGCGACTCGCTGCTCGCCAGCTCGGGATGCTCGTCCTCCAGGCGACGCAGCTCACGGACGAGCAGGTCGAACTCGGCGTCGGGGATCTCGGGGTCGTCCAGCTCGTGGTAACGGCGGTTGTGATAGGCGACCTGCTCTCGCAACGACTCGATCCGAGCAGCGACCTCACCCAGCTCGTCACCCGCTGGAACCGCAGTGTCCGTCATCGGGGCGAGTGTAGAACCGACCCCGTGAAACGCCCGCTGCCGGTTACCAGCGGCGAGGCCGCGGTCGGCCACGTATCGTGACTCCCCGAGGAGGCCGAGTGATCGACGACCGTGGTCCAGCGAATTGAGCGAATCGTCTCGGGGACCTGTGGAGGGCGTCGGCGCCACCGCGCTCGTGACCGCGGCGGCGCGGGCGCTCGAGACCGACAGGGAATCCGGGCTGTTGTCGGATCCGTTTGCCCGCCCGCTCGCCGGAGAGGTCGGCTTCGCGCTCCTCGACCGCGGCGCACTGGGGCCGACCGCGGCGAACGGCTCGCCGTTGTACGTCATTCGCCACCGGTATTTCGACGACTGGCTGACCGACGTCACGACGAATCAGGGCATTCGCCAGGTCGTGCTGCTCGCCGCCGGTTTGGACACTCGAGCCTTCCGGCTCGACTGGCCAAGCGGCACACGGGTGTACGAGGTCGACCAGCTTCCCGTGTTCACCCACAAGAGTGCCGTACTCGACACGCTGGGCGCGGCACCTCGCTGCGATCGCCGTGTCGTCGCTGCAGACCTTCGGGAAGACTGGCCCAACGCGCTCGTCTCCGCCGGATTCGAGCCGCAGCGCCCGAGCGCGTGGCTCGCCGAAGGGCTGACCTTCTACCTTCCCGAGTCCGCCGTGCGACGGCTGCTCGACCACACACATCGTCTGGCTGCGCCTGGTTCGTACCTCGCAACCGACACGATGACCGCCTCGCCCGGCCCGCCCGAGGAGTTCAAGGAACTGTTCGCCAGTCTCGGAGCGCCGTTCATGTTCACGACCGACGACCCCGGCGGTCTGCTGCGTGATCATGGATGGGAAGGCGATGCGATCCCGATGACCGAGATCGGTCGCCGCCTCGGCGTGGAGCTCCGGTCAGGAGGACGCGTCGTGATCGCTCGACGCGCGACCGGTCCAGCCGAGACTGGGTGAGATCACCAAGCCCGGACGCGCGTCGGCGTGATGCGGATCGACGTCGGATAGTCCGCGGCGAGCTGCTCCGGCGACAGCTGCAGGGCGATGCGGATTGCTTCGTCGTACTTGGCGAGGTACGCCTCGGTGAGCTCGGGCGGTCCGGCTTCCAGCGAGGCGGTGCCGTCGATCGTGATGATGTTGCCGCCGTTGCCGTCGTCGGCGAGGTGAAAGGACACGCGAGGGTTGGCCTCGACGTTGCGGACCTTGCCGGCATGCGCCTGGCTGCGTAACCAGAGCGACGCTCCGTCCCAGATGAACCAGACCGGCGAGGACTGGGGTTGGCCCTCTGCGCCGACGGTCGTGAGCCATCCCACGGCCTCGCCGGCCAACCGTTGCGCGGGCCCCTCCTGCTGCAGCACGTCGGTCATCCGTCCTCCTCATCTGGTCTCGTCGGACCGAGGGTACGCGCGACGATGCCGACGACTCGATCGCATTAGCCGGCGTGGGTGATGGCCCGTGAACGGCTCACACGTCCGCTGAGCTCTTATCCGCCAAGCATGAACTGCGTCGCGCGAACCTGGTCGCGGACGCGGGTGCCGAGGGCATCAGCGAGGGCGAACACCCGGTCGCTCACTGCCGTCGAGTGCATCCCCAGCCCGCACGCCGGCGTGATCAGACTCTGCGTGCGCAGCACCATCGGATCACAGCCACGCTCGACGAGGCCGCACCACAGGTCGCAGAGATCGCGCCAGCAGCGATCGGCCGAGGTGAGGATCGGTCCCCCGGTAGCAACGGCGCCCCAGGCGACGATTCCGCCGGCGTCGAGAAAGCCTTGCAAGTACCCGACTGCGTCGAGCACTGCGGGGCTGCTCGGCATCGACAGCACTTTCGGCCCCGTTGCGAGCAGTGAGGCGAGATCCGCCGATGTCGCACAGCAATGGACGCCGACCGTGGCGAGCCGCTCGGCGACTGCCATCGCCTCGGAGATGAGATCAACGGCGGTATCGGGAGGGATGGGGAAGTCGTCGTCCATCAACGACCCGATCCACGGCTCGTCGATCAATACCAATTGCGGACTCGACGGGAGTCGGGAGGCGATCTCGAGTGAGATGGCCAGCAGGTGGGCGCGAACGGCGTTGACCGCAGTGCGGAAGGCGATCTCGATCGGTGCTCCTGCCCGCACGAGGCCGACACCGAGCGTGACGGGACCGACGAACTGCCATTTGACGGGGCCTCCGTATCCACGGCTGACGGCCAGGTCGAGGAACGCCCGCAAGCCGCCGAACGCGTCGCTCGCCAGGTTGACGTTGAACTCGGCGTCGGGCTCGAAGCGGCGAACATCGAGGGCGATGCTGCCGTACTGGCCGAGGCTCACGCCCGGCAGACCGAAGACGGCCTGGGCCATGAGCCCCTCGGCGGGCGAACGGCGAGGAAGCGACGGCACGTACGGCAGCGTCACCTGCTCGAAGGCTGCCAGAGCAGCCTTACGGGGATCACGGTGAGGAAGCGAGCCGACACCCGTGGTCGCCCCGAACGCAGCCGGAACCACCGGCGAGGGGCCGGTGGCGGTGGTGGCATTCGTCTCGGGTTCCGCTGCGGATCGGATGCCGCTCACGGTTCTCCCCTCTGGTCGTTCTCTACACACCCTGGTCTAGCCAATTCCGACCGGCGAATGCCGAATCCAGCCGACGAGTACGTTGGTCCATTCCGGGTTGCATCGGCAAATCTGGAGGATGTGCCGACCCCGACATCACCCGTCTCCACTGCGCGCTGGCTCGTCTGGCTCGCCCTCGCCGTCTGGGTCGGCGTCGCCGCGCTCGGCGGTGCAGCGATCTCGTCGGCGCTCACCGGTCGATCGACGCCGGTACGCATCGTGTCGCTCGCCGGTGCCTGGAGCGGCTGGGCGGTCGCGGCGATCGCCCTCGCCGTTGCCTCGACGACGAGCCTCACGGTCGTGCGGTCGATCGTTCCCCTCAGCATCGCCGCCGGCGTGATCGCCTGGATCGCCGGCGCCGACGACGGCGAGTCGCTCCTGCTCGTGCTGCTCGGAATCGTCAGCACGGTGATCGTCGCCAGCGCCGAGTTCGGAGGAGCAATGGTCCAGGCGTCGGCGTACGGCGACGAGACTCGTCTCGGTCTCCGCCCACCGCTCGGGTTCCTCCTCGCGACAGCGACGAGTTGGGCCATCACCGCGGCGCTCGCCATCGGGGGACCGTTGCTGCTCGGGGCGAACATCGACGGTTCGGCGCGGGGCGATGGTGGTCGGAATCGCACTCTCGGCGCTGGCCCTGCTGGCACTGTGGGTGTTCCCCCGCCGCTGGCACCTGCTCAGCCGTCGCTGGCTGGTCTTCGTGCCGGCCGGCGTCGTCGTACACGACAGGGTGGTGCTGGCGGAGACGTTGATGGTCCGCCGCGTCGAGGTGAGCAAGATGCAACTCGCCCTCGCCGGAACCGGCGCCCTCGACCTCACCGGTCCGGCGACAGGGCACGCCGTTGAGATCGATACGGTCACGCCGGTCACCGTCCTCAAGGCGGCAACGGCCCGAGGCGGAGAGGCACAGACGCTTCATGCGTCGGCGATGCTGGTGAGCCCGTCACGTCCGGGCCGCGCCCTGGCCGAGGCGGAACGGCGCAAACTGCCCGTGGCGACGCCGGGAGGGCGGTGAGGCAGGCCGAACTCAGCGGGCGATGCCGCCGCCGAGGACGCGGGTATCGCTGACGTCGTAGAACACGACGCTCTGTCCCGGCGCCACGCGCCGTTGCGGCTCGTGCCAGTCGACAACGGCCACATTGGCGGCGGTGAGGCTGACCGTGGCCGAGCTCGGCGCGCCGTGTGCGCTGCACTGCACGAGTACCGCGCCCGCGACAGGCTCGGCAATCCACGTCACGTTGTCGACGGTGACCGCCGGCTGGAGCAGCTCGGCGTCGTCGCCTACGACGACGACGCCGGCGCGGCGGTCGACATCGACGACGTACCGCTTCGGACCGCCGCCGGGAAGGCCCAGGCCTTTGCGCTGCCCGATGGTGATCATCTCGATCGCCGCGACCTCGCCGACTTCATGACCGTCGCTGTCGACCACGTGCGCCCGCTTGAACGGGATGCGTGCCCCGAGGAACGCGGCACGGCCGCCCGTCGAGGTGATGAAGCACACGTCCTGGCTGTCGGGTTTCTCCGCGGTGCGCAGACCGAGCTCCGTGGCGACGCGGCGCACCTCGTGCTTCTGCAGCGAGCCGATGGGGAACAGCGTGCGGGCCAGGTGCCCCTGGTCGAGCATGTGCACCACGTAGCTCTGATCCTTGGCCCGATCGGCACCTCGCTCGAGCGTGAACGCCCGGTCGTTTCGGCCGATGCGGGCGTGGTGACCGGTGGCGACGGCGTCGAAACCGAGCTCGTCGGCGCGTTCGGCGAGGCGAGCGAACTTCACGGAACGGTTGCACTCGATGCAGGGATTGGGGGTGATGCCCTCGACGTGGGCGCGCACGTACGGATCGACGACGGCGGCATTGAAGTCGTCGCTGAAGTTGAACACCAGGTGGTCGATGTCGAGCTGCTGCGCAACCCGACGGGCGTCGTCGACGTCGGACACGCTGCAGCACCCCGTGTCGCTCTCGCCGCCCCACAACCGCATCGTCACACCGACCACGTCGTGGCCGTCGTTGCGCAGCATCGCCGCCGCCACAGACGAATCGACACCGCCGCTCATCGCCACCATCACCTTCATGGCGACGAACTCCCGGCCACAGACCGCCCCGCGTCGCCCGAGCGGGCCGCTCGGCGGGCGCGCAACGTCGTGACAGCGTCGACGAGCACATCGCTGGCACGATCGATGTCGGCGTCGGTGGTGGTGCGGCCGAGACTCATCCGCAGTGATCCCGCTGCGAGTGAACGTTCGACGCCCATCGCGGCGAGGACGTGCGACGGCTCCATGGCACCGCTGGCGCACGCCGAGGCGGCGGATGCGCAGACGCTGGCCTCATCGAGCAGGTAGAGAAGCGATTCGCTCTCGATGCCCTCGATGCACACGTGGGCCGAGCCGGCCACCTTGTGCTCCCGGGGAACGGTCTCGAAGATGCCGGCGACGGCGGACGACACCGAGTCGACCAGCCGGTCGCGCAGGGCGCCGATGCGAACCAGCTCATCAGCGCGTTCCGCGTCGGTGGCCGTGAGCGCGGCGGCCATCGCCACGATCCCGGCGACGTTGTGTGTGCCACTGCGCCGCTCGCGTTCCTGACCTCCGCCGACGATCAGCGGCGAGAGTGCGGTGCCGGTGCGCACGATGAGCGCGCCGACGCCCTTCGGACCGCCGAACTTGTGGGCGCTGAGCGACATCACATCGACGTGCTGCCAGACGTCGCGCAAGTCGAGCCAGCACGACGCCTGCACGGCGTCGGTGTGCAGGATGGCGTCGGGAGCCAGGCGGCGGACGAGCGCCGCCACCGGCGTCAGGTCCGTGACCGTCCCGACCTCGTTGTTGACCGCCATCACGCTGACCGCGGCGACGTCGCTGTCGAGCGCTTCTTCGAGCTGGGCGAGGTCGACGCACCCGAACCGATCGGTGCCCACGACCGTTCCGCCGTGCCGCTCGACGACGTGCAGCACGGCATGGTGCTCGACCGCCGGGCAGACGAGACGCATGCGCTCGGCTACCAGCCCACCGGTGAGCGCGGCATTGTCGCTCTCCGTTCCGCACCCGGTGAAGACCACCTCTCCTGGCCGGCACCCGATCGCCGCGGCAACCGCGTCGCGCGCCTCGTCGACGGCGCGCCGTGCGTCCCGAGCGAAGCGATGCGACCCGCTTGGGTTGGCGAAGCGTTCGTCGAAGAACGGCAGCATCGCCGCAATGGCGTCGGCTCGCATCGGCGTGGTCGCGGCGTGATCGAGGTAGCAGAGGTCGGACGCCAGCACGGTACGTACGCTACCGACATGGACGGGTACGGCCGCTCGACGTACGGCGACGCCTTCGCCGACGTGTATGACGAGTGGTACCAGCACGTCAGCGATGTCGATGCGACGGTTGCCTTCGTCTCCGACTGCACAGCGCGCAGCGACGACCGGCGCGTGCTCGAGTTGGGCGTGGGGACGGGACGGCTGGCGATCCCGCTTGCGGAGGCGGGTCTCGACGTCACCGGCATCGACTCCAGCGCGATGATGCTCGACCGCCTCGCGACCAACGATCCGGATGCACTCGTCGAGCATGTGTGCGGCGACATGGTCGACGACCTGCCGCCCGGGCCGTTCGGCGTGGTGCTCGTCGCCTACAACACCCTGTTCAACCTCGAGTCAGCCGAGCGCCAGGCCGACCTGTTCGCCGCCGTGGCGGCCCGCCTTGCGCCACGTGGCCGATTCGTCGTGGAGGCCTTCGTGCCCGACGACCCGGCTCCGCAGGGTTCGAGCGTGGCGATCCGGACATTGACCGCGGATCGGGTGGTGCTGCTCGCCACCGTGCACGACGCGGCGACGCAGCGCGCCGACGGACAGTTCATCGAATTCAGCGAGACGGGCGGTGTGCGACTCCGCCCGTGGAGCATCCGGTACGCCTCACCCGAGGAGCTCGACGCCATGGCGGGCGCCGCCGGTCTGGCGCTGTTGGAGCGGTTCGAGGACGTGCACCGGGTGCCGTTCGTCGACGAGAGCCCGCGTCACCTGTCGGTGTACTCCCTCGCCTAGCGACCCGATTACGAGTCGCGACGTCGTGCGACGAACAGCGGGATCTGCCGGCCGGCCTTCGCTTGGTACTCGGCGTACGGCGGGTAGGCGGCGACGGCACGGTCCCACCACTGCGCCCTCTCGTCACCGGCCGTCTCGCGCACGTCGACGTCGAATGGCTCGGGGCCGTCCTGGATCATCACCGCAGTCGGATCGGCGACGATGTTGTGATACCAGCCCGGGTGCTTGGGATCACCGCCCTTCGACGCGACGAGGGCATACTCGCCGCCGTGCTCGACCCGCATCAGCGGCGACTTGCGAAGTTTGCCGCTTTGACTGCCGCGAGAGGTCATCACGATGATCGGCAAACCGGTGTCGAGGAACGTGTTCGCCTCGGTGCCATGCGACCGCTCGTAGGCGTCGACCTGCTCGCGCACCCATCCCCACGCACTCGGCTCGTAGTCGCCTGTAAGCGTCATGGGGGCACGATACGTCGGCGTCGGGTGTTCCATCATCGTGGAAGGTTCGCTTCGGTGTCGTCCAACTCAGTGCCGCGAGCCGTAGTCTGAAATCACTGTGAGTCAGATGCGCCTCAATCCACTCTCAGGGCGGTGGGTAACGATCGTGGCAGAACGAGCCGATCGCCCATCCGACTTCGTCCCGAGACAGCCCAGCGTCGAGGCTGAACCGACGCGCCCGTGCCCGTTCTGCCCGGGAAACGAAGAGGCGACACCGCCTGAGCTCGAATCGCTCGACGCCGACGGCGGATGGCTGATGCGGGTGATCCCCAATCGCTATCCCGCCTATGAGGGTCGGGAGGGCTTCGTCGTGCACAACCTCGGCCCGGTTCACGTTCTCGCCGAGGCGAGTGGCACGCACGAGGTGTTCGTGTTCACGCCCGATCACAACGCGGGCTTGAACCACCTCACCGACGAGCAAGCCGCCGAGTTCGTGGCCACCTTGCAGCGCCGGCTGCGCCAGCACTCCGAGCTGCCCAATATTCGCTACTCGCAGGTCATCGTCAATCACGGCCGTGAAGCCGGGGCGTCGATCGCCCATCCGCACGCACAGATCCTCGGCCTTCCATATGTTCCGGGTGAGGTGCTCGAGGAGGAACGCGCCTTCGCCCGCTTCGCCGGCGGATGCCTGCTCTGCACCACGATCGAGGCCGAGCTGGCCGCCGACGAACGCGTCGTCCACGCCGACGACGACTTCATCTGTGTCACTCCGTTCTGGAGCGGCACCCCGTACGAGCTACTGCTCATGCCACGCCGCCACGAGACGCACCTGCAGCGAGCCGATCCTGCGTCGGCAGCTGCGATGGGACGTGGCATTCGCGACGCGATCCGTACGCTCAACACGGTGCTCGATGACGTCGCCTACAACATCGGGTTCCACACCGCGCCACACCGCCACACCGGCGAGTACCACTGGCACGTCCACATCTGGCCCAACCTGGTCACCCAGGCGGGATTCGAACGTGGCACGGGCGTGATGATCAATGTCGTGCCGCCCGAGCACGCCGCACGGGTGCTGCGCTCGGCCAACGTCCCCGCTTGATGGGCGACGTCACGGTCTCGGTGATCATCGACGCCGCGCCCGACGACATCTGGGAGTACCTCGAGCAGGTCGAGCGACACGTCGAGTGGATGGCCGACGCCGAGTCGATCCGGTTCCAGGACGAGCAGCATCGTGGGGTCGGCACGAAGTTCGCCTGCGACACGAAGATCGGACCCGTACGTCTCACCGACCGCATGGAGATCACCGAATGGGAGCCGAGCCGGGCGATGTCCGTCGAGCACGCCGGACTGGTGACCGGTACGGGCACGTTCCGCATCGAACCGGTGAACGCAGTGAGCTCGAGGGTCACGTGGACCGAGTCACTGACGTTCCCGTGGTTCCTCGGCGGTCGCCTCGGAGAAAAGGTCGGTGGCGCCACGGTGCTCAGCGCAGTGTGGCGGCGCAACCTCCGCCGGCTCAAGGTGCGAGTCGAGGCGGGGGCGTAGGAGGTCCGGCGCGATGCGTGTCCTGATGCTCACGTGGTACTACCCGCCGCAGGTGATCGGCGGCATCGCCGCCCACGTCGACGGGCTCACCCGGGCGATGGCACGGCTTGGGCACGACGTCGTCGTGCTCGCCCCGTCTCGCCGCAAGCGGGTCGACCACGAGATCGCTGGTGTGCGTGTCGAGCGCGTGCCGGTCGGACTCCCCTGGCTGCCCGACGACGACCTCGTCGCTCAGGCCGCCTCGGCGAGCCACCACTTCGTCCAGCAGCTGCACCGTCTCGGCGAGTGGAAGCCCGATGTCGTCCACGTGCACGATTGGCGCCTCGCATGGGCGGCAGACACGATCGCCACGATCACTCGGCGCGTCACTCGTCACCACCATCCACGCCACCGAGCGGGTGCGGCACGGAGGCCACCTCCCTCCCGGGATGCCCGGCACGGTGCACTCCGTGGAGTCGTGGCTCGCCTTCCGATCGCAGGCGCTCATCGCCTGTTCCAAGTTCATGGTGCGCGAAGTGGTCACCGGCTTGGAGGTGACGGTCGACCGAGTGCGCCAGATCCCCAACGGCATCGCCCCGGAGAAGTGGGCGCCGCAGGAGCCATCGGCGCGGCGCGACCGGCTTGTGCTCACGTGGGGGCGGGTGCAGTACGAGAAGGGCTTCCAAGTGCTGTCCCGTGCCATCAGCGAGCTCCGTGGGCGCGTCGACGGGATCGAGTGCGTCATCGCCGGCCGCGGCAGCTACCTCCCGGAGCTGCAGTCGCAGATCGACCTCGAGGGTGTCAGCGACCTCGTCGCCCTCCCCGGCTTCCTCAACGACGACCAGCTCCGCGCCCACCTCCATCGCGCCGGATGCGTCGTGATCCCGTCGCTGTACGAGCCGTTCGGGATCGTCGCCCTGGAGGCACTGGCCGGCGGGGCGCCGCTCATCGTCGCTCGCACGGGCGGGCCTCGCCGAGCTCGTCGAGTCGACCGGCGCCGGGCTGATGTTCGAGCCGGGCAACGCCACCGATCTCGCCCGATGCATCGAGCGGGTCCTGAGCGACCGCGATCTGGCCGACGAGCTACGGGCACACGGCACGGCGATGCTCGCCGAGCGCTACAGCTGGGACGCCATCGCCCGATACACCGTCGCCGCCTATCTCAACCATCCGGCTGCGAGCCCCTGACCGGCTCATAGCCTCTCGGTGGAGGCGATCTCGTGTTGGAACACCGCGGCATCACGGATCGTGGCGGCTTGCTCGGCCGACGGACCCGAACCCCGGAACGCCTCCACGTCGGCGACCGACTCCCACTGCTCGTACACGTTGATCCGATCCGACTCGATGGGATCCGGCGACAAGTGGAAGTCGATGCAGCCAGGAGCGCTCCGTGCCGACTCGATCACCTCCCGGCAGCCCTCGAGGTACGTGCTCCGTTGCTCGGCATCCACGCGGATCGATCCCGACACGATGATCATCTCGTACCTCCGCACGATCGTTGCACTCGTCGATGATCAGACCGACCACACGGTCGTGACTCATCGCGCGATCGGGCGATGATGGTCACCGTCCGGTGAACGTGGCCTTGCCTGGTCCGTGCTCGAGGAAGCTCGCCACGCCGATCTGGCTGTCCTCGGTGCGGAACACCTCTTCGAAGCCGTCGAGCTCCGCATTCAGGCCGTTCTCGAGAGGCAGCGACGCGCCTGCGTCGATCACGCGCTTGCAGATCCCCTGGGCGGCAAGTGCCCCGGTCGCCAGCGCGGCGGCGAGCTCGAACGCACGCGGGTGCGGATCGTCGCCCTCGACGAGCTCATCGACGAGCCCGATGCGAAGTGCCTCATCGGCGCGGACCTGGCGACCGGTGAGGCAGAGCTCCTTCGCCCGACTCACACCGACCACGCGGGCGAGCCGCTGCGTGCCGCCCCCACCAGGGATGATCCCGAGCAGGATCTCCGGCTGCCCGAACACGGCCCGCTGGCCGGCGATGCGGTAGTCGCATCCGAGGGCGAGCTCGCACCCGCCTCCGAGCGCGTATCCGCTGACCGCGGCGATCACGAAGCGGGGCACGGCCGAGAGTGCGTTGATGGCGCGGTGGAACCCGCCGCCGATGGCGCGGGCGCCGTCGGCACCGCCGAACTCGGAGATGTCGGCGCCGGCGGCGAACACCCGCTCGCCACCCGTCACTACGACCGCACCGGGAGGGTTCTCGGCGAGGTCAACGGCAGCGTCGTGCAGCTCAGACAGCAGCGCCCGCGACAGAGCGTTGACCTTTCCGTTGGAGAGAGTCAGCACGGCAACGCCGTCGTCGCGTCGTTCGAGATCGATCATCGTCTCATTGTTGTCGCGATTGCGGTTCCGGATCGCACGACTCGTCACCTTCATCGAGGGCGTGAGCGCAACACACGAACTCAGACGTCTGATCGCGGCGACCAGGGCGATCGGCGTGACGGCCGTCTCCCACCACAGCGCTGCGCACCTCCACGGCCTCCTCGACGACGAGCCGACGTTGATCCACGTGATCGCCGTCCGCGGCCACCATCCGCAGCCGCCGCACGGCGTGATCGTGCATCACACGCGACGGCTCGACTTCGGCGAGTGCGGATGGATCGACACGTACCCGGAGGTGCCGGTGACCCGTCCGGCACCGACGATCGTCATGCTCGCCGCGTACCTCAGCCCGAGAGAGCTCGACCTCGTGGTTGCCCGTGCGCTCGAGGAAGCATGCTCCGACAGCGGAGCTGCGCGAGTCGGCGGCACGACGACAGGCTCGCGGGCGTCGGGGGCCGAGGCGCGTGCTGGACGCCCTCGACCGCGTTCTCGAGGCCGCACCGCGAGAGCGGGACGAGGTACTCAGTCGGTAGCGAGCACCGGTGACAGCATCTCGTCGGCAGCTGCCCACGGATCGATCGAGCGTTCGACGACCTGATCGGTGAGCTGCTCCCACCGCTCACCGGTGCACAGTTCCCGCGCCCGCTCTTCGAGGCGGCGCACGATCACGTCGCGCAGCTCTTCCCGGGCGCGGTAGGCGCGGCGATCGGCGAGCACACCTGACTCCTCGGCGTGCGCGCGGTGCCGCTCGATCGCAGACCACATCTCGTCGATGCCGTCGCCCGTCGACGCCACCGTCGGCACGATCGGCGGGCGCCAGCTGTCGCTCGGCAGCTCGGACAGGTCGAGCATCTGCTCGAGGTCGCGCCGCGTCTCCTCGACGCCGGCACGATCGGCCTTGTTGATCACGAACACGTCGGCGATCTCCATCAACCCGGCCTTGTTGGCCTGGACGCTGTCCCCCCAGCCGGGATTGACGACGACCACGGTCGTGTCGGCCTTCCCGGCGATCTCCACCTCGACCTGCCCCACACCGACCGTCTCGACGATGATCCAATGCTTGCCGGTCGCGTCGAGGAGGCGGATCGCCTCCGGAGTCGCCAGGGCGAGACCTCCGAGGTGGCCGCGCGTCGCCATCGATCGGATGAACACGCCAGGGTCGGTGGCGTGATCCTGCATCCGTACCCGGTCGCCGAGAATGGCGCCACCGGAGAACGGGGACGACGGGTCGATGGCGAGCACCGCCGGCTCGAGATCGAGGCTTCGCAAGTGCTTGATCGTCGCCGACGTCAGCGTGCTCTTCCCGGAGCCGGGCGCACCGGTCATGCCGATGGTGTAGGCCTGCCCGCTGCGCGGTGCCGCCAGCCGGCCGAGCTCTCGCGCCGGTTCGCCGCCACGTTCGACGAGCGACAGTGCTCGCGCCAGCGCGCCGCGGTCGCCGTCGACTGCGGCTTCGAACAGCTCACGTGGCGGTCGGCTCCTGGTCATGCTCCAATCGTGCCCGCCATCGCGGTGACGAACCAACTCACTCCTGGCGCGCACGGTAGGGTCGCTCCGATATGAAGTTCATCCGACGTCAGCCGGACGCGGCGATCACGCCGAAAATGGCAAGTGGTGCGGCGGTCTCATCCCGCTTCTTTGACGACTTCCCGCGTTTCTTCGACACGGGCGGAACCGGAGGAACGCAGGGTCGGCTGCATCTGCGCTACGAGGCGATCTTCGGCCAGCATCGGGAGATCTTCGACGGTGCCCGGGTGCTCGACATCGCCAGCCACGACGGGCGATGGGCATTTGCCGCGTTGAAGACCGGGGCGTCCGAGGTGGTCGGCATCGAGCCTCGCGAAGACCTCGTCGAGAACGCCAAGGCGTCGTTCGCCGAGTACGGGATCGAGGCGAGTCGCTATCGGCTCATCGCCGGCGACGTCTTCGACGTGCTCGCCCGGGAAAAGATCGAGGTCGACGTGGTCATGTGTCTCGGCTTCATGTACCACACGCTGCGCTACAACGAACTGATGCGCCGCATCCGCGACATCAACCCGCGGCACCTCCTCGTCGACACCGAGGTCATCCTGCGCAAGGACGCACTCGTGCGGCTCAAGGCGGAGAAGGTCGAGAGTCACCGCAATGCCGTCGCCGACGAGTATTCGCACGGCAACGTCGTCGTCGTCGGCCGCCCGTCGTTGGCCGCGCTGCGGATGATGGTGACGGCCTACGGATTCGAGCTCGAGAAGGTCTCCAACTGGTCGGCTCTGGTACGCGACAATCCCGAGCTCAGCGACGGCGCTACGAACTACACGAAGGGCGCCCGGATCACCGAGCGCTACCGCTCGGTCGGCTGAGCACAGCAGCCGCATCTGCCGCCCGGCGCGGCGTCTTCCGCCATTCCTCGACAGAATGGTTCCGTGACTATCAGCGACGACTGGTCGGGTGAACCGCTCGAGCCGGAGAAGACGCGGGCGATCGACGAGTTCAACCCGAACGATCCCGACATCGTGAAAGTGCACTACGACCTGGCCGGCTGGTCAGTCGACCAGCGTGCCGAGTTGACCGAGGCGCTTGCCGAGACGGGGCTCGCCCACGGCTGGGACGGCGACGAGCTGGTCGTCCCGGAGGAGCTCGAGTCGGTCGCCGACGAGCTGTTCGAACGGTTGGAGGCGGAGCTCGGCCCGTTCGCGGTGCCACTCGGCGCCGACGACGAGGCGACCGAGTTCGGTCTCGACGAGTGGCCGGAGCGGGATCGGGAGGTCCTCGCCCAGTCGGTGATCGAGATGGAGATCCCCCACCGCTGGCAAGGCACCACGATCTTCGTTGCCAGCGACGCCGAGTCAGAGGTCGACGAGCTTCTCGACGCCATCGAGTCGGGCGAGCTGATCAGCCTCGGCGAGGGCACGGAGCCACCGGAGGGAGCGCTGTCGCAGCTCTACATGCTCGCCGACCGGCTCGCCCGTGATCCGCTCGACACCGGCGTCGGTGAGGAGTTCGTGACGCTCCGCGAGCAGCTCGACGTGAACGGCGTGCCCTACGGGGTGACGCAGCGAACGTGGCGGTCGGCGATCGAGGCCGCCGACGTACTCGCCGCTGAGCTGCATGGCGGCGACGCCGACCCGTCCAACGTCATCGGCGCCGCCCAGTTGGTGCGCGCCGCACTCCGCCCCTACGTCTGACTCGATGCTGCTCGCCGAACTGGAGGTCTGGCACAGCCGGCCCTCGGCGCCCACCCGTCGCGTCTCGCTCGGCAACCTCGTGCTGCCTGTCGATCCGCCGCCCGGCTTCGGCGGTCTGCTCCTCGGTTGTGTCGCGGCGTCGACGGTCCGCGAGATCGACCCCGACCTCGTACCCGACATCCACCGCCTCGTCGATCAGGTGCACCGCGGCGTCCGCGTCGTCCAACCGCGATTGCGCCACCGCTTCCAGACCGACCGTCACGGCCTCGCCCGCAGCACGCACCGGCTCATGGGTGTCGACGACGAGATGCAGCTCGAGGTCGACGGCAACGGCGCCGCTCTCGTTCGCCTCCTCGGGGCGATCTACTCGGTCGAGCGCCTCGAGTGGTCGAGCCGGGCAATCGTGGCCCCCGTGATCCATCTCGGCCTGCGCTGGCGCGGTCCGATCGGGCCGGTGCTGATGTCCCACCTCGCCGGCACCTCGAACATCACGTTGTCGGCGCTCGCCGACCCACGTGCCTGGGCGCTGGAACTGCTCGGCTTCCCGCCCGGCACGACTCGGCCGACGAAGCGGCAGGTGACGTCGCAGTTCCGTACCAGGATGCGTGACGTGCACCCCGATCACGGCGGCGACACGTCATCGGCGAGCAAGCTGATGGTGGAGCTCGCCGAGGCCCGCCGCATCCTCACCATCGACGCCGTACGCTGACCGTCCGATGGCGAGGTCACAGGCACCGGCGCGACGGCGATCTCGGACTCGCCCCCCGGGCACACTGCTGCTGTTTCCTGGTGCTGGTTCCTCGCGTACACATTCGAGTCTGATCAAACTGGAGCAAGCAGTGGCCCCGTGGGCATGCGTCCGCGCCGACTTCCCCTATCGCAAGGAGGGCCGCAAGGCGCCCGACCGTGCGCCGAAACTGATGGCGACGGTACGTGAGGAGCTCGGCGCCATCACGGGTCCGGTGGTGATGGGCGGTCGATCGATGGGCGGGCGAATGTGCTCCATGGTCGCTGCAGGCGCGGATGAGGAGGCGCCGCCGGCCGATCTCCGCGGACTCGTGTTGATCTGCTATCCGCTGCACCCTCCCGGCAGGCCGGACAACCTCCGCGTCGAGCACCTCCCCGACATCCGTGTCCCGTGCTTGTTCATCTCGGGAACGAAGGATCCGTTCGCCACTCCCGACGAGCTACGCAAATGGACGGCCACGATCACTGGCCCGGTCAGCCACGTGTTCCTCGACGGCAAGGGCCATGATCTGAAGGGCGCCGACGCCGCCATCGCCGACGCCACCGTCAGCTGGCTAGCGGAGCTCGATCGAGCGGGTTGAGCTCCTCCAGACTGCGGTGTGCGGTCTCCGGCAAGGACGTGAGCACGATCACGACGACGGCGATCTGAGCGAGGGCGAGCATCCCCATCACGCGTCCGTACGGCCAGTCGGCATCGAGCAGTCCTCCCGCGGCGAGGAGCCCACCGATTCCTCCCAGCAGGGCCATCGCCGTGAGGAAGCCGGCCCCCTTGCCCCGGTTCCCGGTGGGGAACAGCTCGGTGCGGTAGACGGCGAGGGCCGGATAGGCGATCGAGGCGACGACCCCACCGGAGAGCATCGACATCCACATCGGCGGGCCGCTGGCGGCGAACGAGAGGGCGATCAGTGCCGTCCCGACCGGAAGCGTGAAGGCGAGGAGCACTCGCCGGCCGCGCACATCGGCAAGCCGCCCGCCGATGATGAGGCCGATGCCGGCGGGCGTCGCCGTGGCGATCGTGAAGATCGCGATGAGCGTGGCGGAGAACCCCCGCACATCCTCGAGGTACCGGTTCTGGAAGAAGCTGGCCGGCGCGTAGAAGATGTTCGAGAGCAGCGCGACGGCGGCGAGCACCGTGAATCGGCGACGATCCAGCGGTGGGGCGGTGATGTGGGGCGTCTCGAAGCGACGCGTCTCGGGAAGCCGGCGTGTCACGTCGACGGCCACGAACAGCCACACCAGCGACACGACGTAGATCAGGCGCCATGAGCTCCCGCCGAGATCTCGCAACGGCAACGCGGCGACGGCTACACCCGCGCCGAGCCCGCTCGCCATCGCCATGATGCTCACTGCGTAGGCGCGGGAGTTGCGCGGCATCTCCTCGGCCGCGACGACGGCGATGAGGAAGTCGAGAGCGAGCCCGAGGGGCCGCCCGATCGCCTGCGAGCCGACGAGGAACGGAAACGAGGGGGCCAGTGCGCCTACGGCGGTGATCAACGGCGCCGCCCAGGCGAGGACCGTCACGACGCTTCGGCGCCCGACCCGGTCGGCGAGGAGCGCCGCCGGCAGGGCGAACAAGACACCGGCGCGCACCACCGCACCTGCCACCCCGATACCGAAATCGCCGACGCCGAAGTCATCGGCGGCGAAGTTCACGGTCTGGGTGAACAAGGTGTTGGTGAACGCGGAGCTCATCGACATCGCCGCCACGAGGCCGAGGATCAGCACCTGGCGTTCGTCGAGTCGGTCCGGTGGCGCCCACCACGGACCGTTCCGGCGATGTTCGAGGCGGCGCAGCTGGTGCCGTACCAACGGCCCGAAAATCCACTGGAACCATGGCACGCGCAGCTCGTAGGTGGTGGTCTCGACGAGCCGTCCGGCCTGCTCGTCCACCTGCCGGGCGTAGTGACGGAAGGGTCCGTGCTGCCTGGAGGAACCCGCCGTCACCATCCGTCACCTCGGTGAGGACATCGTCGCGAGCCTCCTCGAGACACTCGCGGGTGGTCTCGTCGTTCGGCCAGGCGCGCGTGACGATGGAGCGGCTGCCAGGCACCCGGGGAGCATACTGGTGGGCATGAACGCCCACCCGGCCCCTCCGCTCGCGCCCGGGGACGAGATCATGGTGCGTCGCACGGGCCCCCTCGGCGGTCGGGTGTCGGTGCCCGGGGCGAAGAACTCGGTGCTCAAGCTGATGGCGAGCACGATCCTGGCCGACGGCGACTACGAGTTCACCAACGTCCCCGAGATCGCCGACGTGACGATCATGGCCGAGCTCCTCGGCGAGATCGGCATCTCCTGGGACCGGGCCGAGCGCGGCTCGATCCGCCTCTCGAACGTTGGCGATCTCACGCCGATCGCACCGTACGACCACGTCGAGCGCATCCGCGCCTCGATCAACGTCCTCGGACCGTTGCTCGCCCGTTGCGGGTACGTCCGGCTGTCGATGCCCGGAGGCGACGACTTCGGCTCTCGTCCCATCGACCTGCACGTGGCCGGACTGGAGGCGATGGGTGCGACGTTCAAGTTCTCTCACGGTGAGGTAGAGGCTCAGGCCGACCGCTTGCACGGCGCCGACATCAACTTTCCGTTCCCGAGCGTGGGGGCTACGGAGAACCTGATGACGGCGGCCGTCTACGCCGATGGTGTGACGACGATCGAGAACGCGGCACCGCGAGCCCGAGATCGTCGACCTCTGCGAGCTCCTCATCGACATGGGCGCCGACATCCGCGGCGTGGGCAGCCCCGTGCTCACGATCACCGGGGTCAAGCACGGCGAACTCCACGCCGCGAGGCACCACACCGTGCCCGACCGCATCCAGGCGGCAACGTACATGGCGGCGGTGGCCGTGGCGGGTGGCGAGCTGTTCATCGAGCACGCCCGCCCGGAGCACATGGAGAACGTGCTGGCGACATTCGACGAGATGGGTCTCGTGATCAGCGCCACCGACGGAGGCGTGTCCGTGCGAGCGCCGGAGCGGCTGCGCAGTGTGGACGTCCAGACACTCCCGTATCCCGGCATCGCCACCGACTACAAGCCCCTGATCATCACGATGCTGAGTGTGGCCGACTCGGTGGGGATCGTCACGGAGAACCTCTATCCGGGCCGGTTCCGTTACGTCGAGGAGCTGCAGCGGCTGGGCGCCAACATCCGCACCACCGGCCACCATGCCGTTGTCCGCGGCGTTCCTCGACTCTCCGGCGCCCCGGTCAAAGCCCACGACATCCGCGCCGGGGCGGCAATGGTGGTCGCCGGACTGGCCGCCGAGGGCGTCACCCGCATCTCCGGTGTCCATCACATCGACCGCGGCTACGACGACCTCGTCGGACGCCTCCGCGAGGCGGGAGCCGACATCGAACGCCGAGGATGTGACCGCTGACCGCACCGGATTCAGCGGGGAATGATGGAGAACCCTTCAGCGTTGGACACAATCGAGTGAGCATGCGCGATCAAGTCGAACGAACGATCGAAGTCATCCGTCCCGCCCTGCAGGCGGACGGCGGTGACGTGATGCTGCGCGACGTCGACGAAGCGACCGGTGTCGTCACCGTCGAGCTCGTGGGCGCATGCGGCACCTGCCCAGTGTCCACAGAGACACTGCAAGCCGGCATCGAACGCATCATGCGTGATCGCGTCGACGGCGTCACGAGAGTGGTGCAGCACGACGCCGACGACGACATGGTCGGCGCCTGACCCGTCGCCCGCGACCGGTGAGGCCGGTGTGGCCTGGCGCCCGCAGTAACTTACGACGTGATGACAGAGGATTCTTTGATCTCGTCGAGCGCGCCGTTACCCCCCAGCCAGCCTGACCGCAACCTCGCCATGGAGCTGGTCCGGGTTACCGAATCGGCTGCACTCGCCGCGGCACGGTGGGTCGGTCGGGGCAAGAAGGACTCCGCCGATGGCGCCGCCGTCTCGGCGATGCGATCAGTGCTCTCGACGGTCGCCATGGACGGGGTCGTCGTCATCGGCGAAGGCGAGAAGGACGAGGCGCCGATGCTCTTCAACGGCGAGCAAGTGGGCGACGGCACGGCGCCGCTCGTCGACGTGGCGGTCGATCCGATCGACGGCACCACGCTCACCGCCCAGGGCGGCGCCAACGCGCTGTCGGTGATCGCGGTCAGCGACCGGGGCTCGATGTACGACCCCGGCCCCACGTTCTACATGGAGAAGATCGCGGTCGGACCCGAAGGTGCCGGTTCGATCGACATCACCGCCACGGCGACGCAGAACCTGCGCTGGCTGGCAAAGGCGAAGTCCGAATCGGTGAGCAACCTCACTGCCGTGATCCTCGATCGACCCCGCCACAAGGACCTCATCGACGAGGTCCGTGCTGCGGGGCGCGGATCCGTCTCATCTCCGACGGCGACGTGTACGGGGCCGTCGCCACGTGCTGGCCCGGCGCCGGCGTCGACGTCCTGTTCGGCGTCGGCGGCACGCCGGAGGGTGTCATCGCCGCGGCCGCGGTGAAGTGCATGGGTGGCGAGATCCAGGGCCGGCTGTGGGCACGCGACGCGGAGGAACGCAGGGGAATCGAGGATGCCGGTTACGACCTCAGCGAGGTGCTCACGACAGATCGGCTGGTGACGAGCGACAATTGCTTCTTCGCCGCGACGGGCATCACCGACGGGCCACTCCTACGTGGCGTCAGGTACGAGCGCGGAGGAGTGTGGACCGAAAGCCTTGTGATGCGCTCGCGGAGCGGCACCGTCCGACTGATCGATGCTCGCCACCGCGTCGACAAGGTCAGCGAGTTCACCACCAGCAAGGAGTGACGGCGCGTTCCGTCGCCGCGCTCACGTGCGCTGGACGAGACCGGAAACGCGCCGCATCAGACGACGCGGAAGAGCGCCGCTGGCGACGACGATGCTCTTGTAGAGCACGCCCGGCACGGAGAGCACCCGACCCTTGACGACGTCGTCGAGGCCCTTGCGCGCCACGTCGGCGGGATCGGTCCAGGCCATCTCCGGATACTTGCCCGAGTAGTTGTCCGAGTTGCTCACGGACTGGAACTCGGTGCGTGTCAGGCCAGGGCACAACGCGGTGACGTGGACCCCGCACTTCTTCGCTTCGAGATGGATGCTCTCGGTGAAGCTCGTGACGTAGGTCTTCGTCGCCGCATAGACAGCGAGGCCCGGTGCCGGTTGGAAGCCCGCCACGCTGCTGACGTTGACCAGCCAGCCGCTTCCCCGCTGGGTCATTACGGCGAGCGCCGCATGGGACAGCCGGGTGAGTGCGGTGACGTTGAGCGCGATCTCGCTGGCGAGCCGGTCGACGTCGAGTTCGTGGAACAGCCCTGACGTGCCGAAACCGGCGTTGTTGACGACCAGATCGACCGGCTCGTCGCCGGCGGCGATGCGCGACGCGACGCGCTCGAGACCGTCGGGGTCGGTGAGATCGGCGGCGAGCACCTCGATGCCGGGCAGGTCGACGGACAGCTGCTTCAGTCGATCCTCTCGCCGCGCCACGACGACGACGGGAACACCGGCAGCGGCGAGCTCTTTCACGATCGCTTCACCGATGCCGCTGGAAGCACCGGTCACGAGAGCGCGGCCGAAGGGATACGTCGTCATGCCGTGCGACCGTAGCCCCATCGCGTCACTGCCCGTCACGGGGACGCGCTATAGCTACCCGACTCTGGAGGTCAGATCTTGCCAGTCGCCGTGAGACGGGCGTTCGCCCGGCTCAGTGCCGAGGCCGCCTCGGCGTCGTGCTCATGGCGGAGGCGCGCCTCGGCCCACTCCTTGAGCTCCTCGGCGCGACCGACGTCGATGTCCTCGGCGAGCTCGGCGGCGTCGGACAGGATCGACACCTTGTTGTTGCTCACCTCGACGAACCCACCGTGCACGGCGACGTCGACGATGGTGCCGTCGACGAGGTAGATGCGCGTGTGGTTCTCGACCAGTGCACCGAGGAACGGCGCGTGGCCGGGGAGGAAGGCGATCTCGCCACCGTCGAGGGTGCGAGTGATCACCTGCGTCGCCTCGCCCTCGTAGAGCATCCGCTCCGGCGAGACCACCTCGACGCGCATCGGGTCGGCCATCAGCTCTCCTGGAGCGCCTTCGACTTGGCAAGCACCTGCTCGACACTGCCGACGTTGAGGAAGGCCTGCTCGGGCACGTCGTCGAGGTCGCCGTTGACGACCGCCTCGAAGCTCTCCACCGTCTCCGCCACCGGGACGTACTCGCCCTTCAGACCGGTGAACACCTCTGCGACGTAGAACGGCTGCGACAGGAAACGCTCCACCTTGCGGGCCCGGTTGACGGTGAGGCGGTCCTCGTCGGACAGCTCGTCGAGACCGAGGATGGCGATGATGTCCTGCAGTTCCTTGTAGCGCTGCAGGGTCTCCTGCACGCGACGGGCGACGTTGTAGTGGTGCTCGCCCACGACCTCTGGTGACAGGATCGTCGAGGTGGAGGCGAGCGGGTCGACGGCGGGATAGATGCCCTTGGCGGCGACCGATCGGGACAGCTCGGTGGTCGCGTCGAGGTGGGTGAATGTGGTGAACGGCGCCGGGTCGGTGTAGTCGTCGGCGGGCACGTACACGGCCTGCAGAGACGTGATCGACCGGCCGCGGGTGGACGTGATCCGCTCTTGTAGCTGGCCCATCTCGTCGGCGAGGGTCGGCTGATAGCCAACGGCCGACGGCATGCGGCCGAGGAGGGTCGACACCTCCGAGCCGGCCTGCACGAAGCGGAAGATGTTGTCGACGAACAGCAGCACGTCCTGGTTCTGCACGTCGCGGAAGTACTCCGCCATGGTGAGGGCCGAGAGCGCGACGCGCAGGCGCACGCCCGGCGGTTCGTCCATCTGGCCGAACACAAGGGCGGCCTTCTCGAACACGCCCGACTCCATCATCTCGATGCGGAGGTCTGTGCCTTCGCGGGTGCGCTCGCCGACGCCGGCGAACACCGACACACCGCCATGCTGGGAGGCGACGCGGTTGATCATCTCGGTGATCAGCACCGTCTTGCCCACGCCGGCACCACCGAACAGACCGATCTTGCCGCCGGCGACGTAGGGCGTCAGCAGGTCGATCACCTTGATGCCGGTCTCGAACATGCGCGCCGACGGCTCGAGGGCGTCGAACGTCGGGGCGTCGCGGTGGATCTCCCACCGCTCCATCTCGTCGAACCCTTCCGGGTTCTCGTCAAGGGCGTCACCCCACACGTTCCACACGTGGCCGAGCACCTTTTCGCCCACCGGCACCCGCAGGCCGTGACCCGGGTTGCGCACGGTGGCGCCTCGGCGCAGACCGTCGGTCGGTTTCATGCAGACGGCTCGGACGCGACCTTCGCCGAGGTGCTGGGCAACCTCGGCCAGAACCAAGATCTTGTCGCCCCCGATCTCGATGTCGAACTCGAGCGCGGTGTTGATCTCGGGAAGCGTGCCGCGAGGGAACTCGACGTCGATCACCGGGCCGGCGATGCCGACGACTCGCCCGTCGGTCCGCTCGGCCGTCTGGTCCTCGGTCGTGGTCATTTCGTGTGTCTCCTACTCTGAGCGTGCACTTTTTCAGGCGTCATGTCGTGCGCTGTCCATCGGTCGGCGCGGCAGCGAGCACTGCTGCATACTCGGCGTCGGCCGCTGCGAAGTCGATGTGGATGCCACCGTCTTTACCGGCGCCCAGTGCCTCGGCACCGCCGACGATCTCCATGATCTCGGTGGTGATCGAGTCCTGGCGGGCACGGTTCATGATGCGGCTGAGCGTCTTGATCAGCTCTTCGGCGTTGTCGGTGGCCGACTTCATCGCTCGCTGCCGGAACGCCTGCTCGGACGCCGCTGCGTTGAGCAGGGCGGCGTAGGTGCGAGCCTCCACGTAGCGCGGCAGCAACGTGTCGAGGATCGTTCCCGGCTCGGGTTCGAACTCGTAGTTGGCAGCGGATTCGGTCTCGTCGGCTTTCTCGTGCTCACGGCGCTGCACGGTCTCCGCGCTGAGCGGCACCAGTGGCCGCAGGACGACCTCCTGTGAGCCGGCGGAGATGAACCGCGTGTAGACGAGCACGACACGGTCGACTTCGCCCGACGTGAACAATTCGATCACATAGTCGGCAATGCGGCGGGCGTCTTCATACGTCGGCTGCTCGCTGAACCCGGTGAAGGCCTCGCCGAGGTCGTAGCCGCGGAAGCGGAAGTACCCGAGGGCCTTGCCACCGACGGGGACGACGAGGTAGCCCTTGCCCTCGAGGGCATCGCGCTTGATCTCGCCCTCGACAGACCGCTGGATGCCGGCGTTGTACCCACCGCAGAGGCCGCGGTCGGCGGTGATGGTGACGTACGCCGTGGACTTGACGTCCTCACGGTCGGCGAGCAGAGGCGCGTCGACCGCGGCACCCGCGCCAGCGAGGTCGTAGACGATGTCGGTGATCTGGTTCGAGTAGGGCACCGCCGCGTGGACCCGCTGCTGAGCCTTCACGATCCGCGACGCGGCGATCAGCTCCATGGCGCGCGTGATCTTCTTCGTGGCTTGGACGCTTCTGATGCGTCCCCGCAGGATCCGTTCTTGCCCTCCGGCCATCTACATCACTCCGTAGCGAGTGTCTTGTCGCTGTGCGCCTCGTCCACCTCGTGGGCATCGGTGCGCGTGGGGTCGGCGTGGCGGTCGGCCTGCTCGTAGGAGAACTGCTCCTTGAACGCCTGGACCACGTCATCGAGGTTGTCGGGCACGCCACTGGTGCGCAGCTCGTCGAGCGTGCCGGAGTGCGTGGTGCGGGCATACTCGATGAGCTCGGTCTCGAAGCGCTTCACCTGATCGGTGGGCACGTCGTCGAGATAGCCGTTCGTGCCGG
Organism: uncultured Acidimicrobiia bacterium; assembly: GCA_963830025.1. GTDB lineage: Bacteria > Actinomycetota > Acidimicrobiia > Acidimicrobiales > Ilumatobacteraceae > CAWHLC01. Next base: position 1,319,307 of record CAWHLC010000007.1, on the reverse strand, counting down.
CAAAGATCACCAGCACCTGCTCCTCGACCGCCATCGGGCTGTTGAGTGGCTGCTTGAGCAGTTCGACGAGTCGGTAGCCGCGCTCCAGCTGGCTCTTCGAGACGGCGTCGAGCTCAGAACCGAACGTGGCGAATGCCTCGAGTTCGCGGAACTGGGCGAGGTCGAGCTTGAGCGTGCCGGCAACCGACTTCATCGACTTGATCTGGGCGGCGCCACCGACCCGGGACACGGAGATGCCGACGTCGACGGCGGGACGGACGCCGGATTTGAACAGGTTGTCCTGCAGATACACCTGACCGTCCGTGATCGAGATCACGTTGGTGGGGATGTATGCGGAAACGTCGCCGGCCTTGGTCTCGATGATCGGCAAGGCCGTCATCGAACCGGCGCCGTTCTCGTCGCTCAGCTTGGCAGCCCGTTCGAGGAGCCGGCTGTGGAGGTAGAACACGTCGCCCGGGTACGCCTCACGGCCCGGTGGCCGGCGCAGTAGCAATGACAGCTGACGATAGGCCTCGGCCTGCTTGGACAGGTCGTCGTACACGATCAACGCGTGTTCGCCGTTCTCCATCCAGTGCTGCCCCATTGCGCAACCGGCGTACGGGGCGAGGTACTTGAACGGCGCCGGGTCGGCGGCGGGGGCGGTAACGACGACCGTGTAGTCCATCGCTCCGTGCTGGCGCAACGTCTCCACCGTCTGGGCGACGGTCGAGCCCTTCTGGCCAATGGCGACATAGATGCACTTCACGCCCTGACCCTTCTGGTTCAGGATCGTGTCGACGGCAATCGTGGTCTTGCCCGTCTTGCGGTCACCGATGATCAGTTCCCGCTGGCCGCGGCCGATCGGGGTCATCGAGTCGATCGCCTTGATCCCCGTCTGCAGCGGCTCGTGCACCGGCTTGCGGCCGAGCACCCCGGGTGCCTGGATCTCCATTCGCCGCAGCTGTGTTCCGCTCAGCTCGCCCTTGCCGTCGACCGGTTCGCCGAGGGCGTTGACGACGCGGCCGAGCAGGCCGTCGCCAGCGGGTACGGACATGATCCCCCCGGTCGCCCTGACCGACTGGCCCTCGTCGATGCCGGCGACGTCGCCCAGAACGACGGCGCCGATCGACTCCTCGTCAAGGCTGAGAGCGAGACCGACGCTGCCGTCCTCGAACTCGAGCAGTTCGTTCACGCCGCAATCGGGCAGGCCGGACACGCGAGCGATGCCGTCACCGACCTCGGCGACGCGACCGACGGTGCGGGCCTCGACCGAGGGCTCGAAGCCCTCGAGGTTCTTCTTCAATGCTGCGGCGATGTCGGCAGCGGAAAGGGTCAGCTCAGCCATGGTTTCTCGTCAGCTCCTACAGGCGGCTCTTCATCTGGTCGATGCGAGTGCGGACGGTATCGTCGATGACGGTGTCGCCCACTGTGGCGACGATGCCCCCGAGCACGGAGGGGTCGACGACCACTTTCAGGTTCAATTGCTTGCCAGTCGCGTTGGCGAGGGCGGCCTTGAGACGATCCTGTTGATCGTCGGTGAGGGGAACGGCGGTGCGGACCTCGGCCACCTCGAGCTGCTTGGCGGCCGCCGCCCGCTTCACGAGCGAGTCGATGATCGCCGGAAGGTCACGGCCACGACCCGACCCGATCACGAACGAGACGAGTTGGGTGGTGGTGGGGGTAGCGTCGCCGAGCAGGTCTTCGACGATGGCGAGCCGCCGGGCGGCAGGCACCATCTCGTCGGTGAGTGTGTTGCGCAGTTCGTCGTTCGACTCGAACAGGCGAGCGAAGCGGAAGAGCTCGTCCTCCACCTCGTCGAGCGTGCCTTCGGCACGGGCGACCTCGAACAGGGCCCGGGCGTAGCCGTCGATTCGTGAATCAGCCATGGCTCGCCACTCCTCCACTCGCGCCCACCCGTGCGATGTAGCCCTCGATGAGGTCCTGGTGCACCGAGTCGGGCAGGCCCGACGACACCAGCTCGTCGGCGGCGGCCGCCGAGAGGCGGGAGATCTCGGCCCGCAGCTCGTCGCTCGCCCGCGCCCCGACCGCAGCGATGTCGGCGTCGGCCTTCGCGTCAAGCTCGACGATCTCCCGCTCGAGCCGCTCCCCACCGTCGCGCAGAAGTGCTTCTGCCTGGGCGTCTGCCTCGGCGAGGATGCGTCCCCGCTCGGCTTCGATGTCGCCCTTGGCCCGGCGGATCTCCTCCGCCTCGGCGGCGGCTGCGGTCTTCGCTTCGGTGGCCTCGTCGAGCTGACTCTTGATGCGCGCGGTTCGTGCCCGCATGCCGTCACGGATGAAAGGGCCGGCTTTCCAGATGAGCAGGCCGAAGACGATGGTCGAGGAGATTCCACCGAAAAGAATCTCGTAACCCTCGGGCCAGATCCACGAGTGGGTCCGGTCGATGTGCTCCTCACCTTCTTCGGCTGCGGCAAGGACGAAGGACAGGACGCTCATGATCTGACTCCCGCGCCCGTCACGCGTTGAACCGCCTCGCGTACCGCGGCATCGTCGGGCCGGTTCCCGGTGCTGAGCTCGACGGTGAGTGCGGCGACGTCGGCGACGGCGTCGTCGACGTGGCTCCGCTCCGCGGCTCTGGCGGCCTCCGCCTCGGCGGCTGCGGCGCTGCGGCGCTCGGCGATGCGCTGGTTCGCTTCGGCAAGCCTGGCCGCACGCTCCTCCTCGAGTTGGTGTCGAGCGGCTTCGATGCGTCCGGCCGCTTCGGTCTTCACCGCGTCGAGCGCGGCGTTGTACTCCGCAACCTCCTGTTGCGCTGCTGCCCGTGTCGCCTCGGCGTCCTCCAGGTCGGCTTCGATCTTGCCGTAGCGGGCGTCCATCCCTTTCTTGAGGCGGGGGAACATGTAGAGGCGCATCAACGCGAGGAACACGATGAACGCCCCGAACGCCCACAGCAACTCCTTGGGCTCGGGCGCGATCGGGCTCGGTCCCTCGTCGAGCTCCTCGGTGGTCGCTTCGTCTTCTTGGGCGACGAAGTGCGCAGGAGAGTGCTCGAAGAGCACGTGCACCCCGTCGCCGGTCTCGGTGACGGTCACAGTGTGCATCGGTCCTCCTACAGACCCAGCAGGATGAATACCACGAAGCCGATCAGAGCGAGCGCCTCGGTGAAGGCGATTCCGAGGAACATCGTGGTGCGGACCATGCCGGCCGCCTCAGGCTGGCGCGCCATTGCCTCGATGGCCTTGCCGACCACGTAACCGATGCCGATGCCGGGACCGATGGCGGCGAGGCCATAGGCGAACCCGGCACCGATGGCGGCATTTGCCGTCTTCGCATCGTCGGCGTTGAGCGCGCCTTGTTCGACGACGATTCGTGCGAGGGATTCCATGATTGGTGTGTGCTCCTGTGCTCTTGGGATGGAGATCTGGTCTGGGGGATAGCGGATCGATCAGTGCTCGGCGTGCCGCGACGAGTCGATGAACACCGCGGTGAGGATCGTGAAGATGTACGCCTGGAGGAAGCCGACGAGCACCTCGAAGGCCGTGACGAACAGCAGCATGGAGAACGGCAGTATGGCCATCGGCTTCAGCAGGAGCTTGTTCGTCTCGGCGAACAACATGGCGTCGGTGAGGAGGGCGAACGTCACGAGCAGCATGTGGCCGGCGAGCATGTTGGCGAAGAGTCGGACTGCCAGGGCGAAGGGCCGGAGGAGGATGTTGGAGAGGATTTCGATCACTCCCACCAGTGGGCGCAGCCCGACGGGGACCGTCGACGGCCAGATCATCCCGGTGATGTACCTGATGCCGTTGTGCTTGAAGCCGACCACGAGGTACGTGATCCACACGATCACGGCGAGGAACAGCGGCAGCGCCATGCGGGCGGTCGCCGGCATCTGCAGGATGGGGATGATGCCCGGCAGGTTGCAGAGGTAGATGAAGACGAACAGCGACAACAGGAACGGAGTCCACGGCAGCCCTTCGCGACCCATCGTCTGCATCACGATCTGCTCTTCGATGAACTCGACGCTGGTCTCGGCCACGTTGCGCACGCCGGTGGGGGCGACCATCGGGTCGCGGCGCCCGGCGATGAGGAAGATGCCGATGCCGACGAGAGAGGCGAGGCAGGCGATGATTGCCACCTTGTTGAAGCGTGGGAACCACGTCCTGCCAACGAATGACCTCGTTGATCGGCGGAAATTCCAGAGCGAGCATGCCGCGTTACCTCAATTGGTGGTTGGGGACTTGGGACGGGGCTGGGCCTTGACGCCCGATTGGGAGAGTGAGATCGCCACATACTTGAGCTCCCATACGAGGAGCCCGAGATGCGTGACAATGATGGTCGCTCCGAGTGCCGGCAACGAAATCCAACTGGTGTCGTGGACGAGCCAGACGGCGAGGAAGATCAGCGCCAGACGGATCAGATAGCCGAACAGTGTGGCGCCCATCAGCAGACTGAGCGAGATCCGCGCCGTAGTAGCGATGATCAGCGCCGAGATGAGGAAGTTGCCGAGGACGAGCGCCATCGCGTAGGCGCTCGACCACGCCCCGTCGGCGCCCCAGATGACGCCGCAGATGGCGATCATGACCGGTGCGACGAACACGCCGCGCTTGACGATGTCGAGCGAGACGTCGACCTCGGGGGCGGGCCCTGTATCGGCCGTGGTGAACGGGCTGGTCGGTGTGGACATCACGTTCTCGGTCCTTCGTCTGCGAAGCGACTGGCGGCACCGGAACGGCGGGCGTCGAGTCGCTCCGCGTCGAGCTCGGCCATCCGTGCTTCGTAGGCGTACTTCAGCCGGACGAACACCGCTACGCCGGCGAGAGCAACGAGCACGATCATGAAGATCGGCTGCGTGCCGAGCCACGCGTCGAGCAGCGCGCCGAGACCGAAGAACAACACCACGAAGAGCCCGGACTCGATCCCCAATCCGACGGAATCGTCTGGGCGAACACGCTTGGGCGGCGTAATCAACTTCATCGGTCAAGTGAGCGGAGAGAAGCACCGGACACCTCGTCCGGAGCTTGTGAACGCGGTAACAAGCTACTCGGGGCACACGACCGCGGACAACTTGGCGTGCATTGTCGCACAAACCCGAACACCTGCTTGACGGAGCGCTGAACGGTGCCTCTCATGTCATCAGGATGCGCGCGTCGAGGTCGTCGATTCGATGACGTCCGAGGTAACGGTGACCTCGCCAGTCGAGCCTGGGAGGATCATGCGCCGCCGTTGATGCGGCGGGCGCGACGAACGCTCGGGTGGAGCACCGTGTAGAGGACGATGGCGATGGCGGCCATGCCGAAGGGCAGGTACGTGGGGTTCTCGTCGGAGAGCACCGGGTAGAGCACGAAGGCGGACAGCAATGCGGTCCAACTCCAGAGGATGAGCACAGCACGGCGGTGACCGTGGCCGAGGTTCATCAACCGATGATGGAGGTGCCCTTTGTCGGCACCGTCGAGCGCCTGCCGGCGGCCGGCGCGACGGACGATGGCGAACGCCAGGTCGAGGATCGGCACGCCGAGGATGAGCAGAGGGAGCGCCAAGGGGGCGAGGAAGAAGTACGTCTGGCCGACGAACGCCTGCTCGGTCGGATCGGCACGACCCCCCACCACCGACGTCGACACCGCCATCAGCAGTCCCAGCAGGAGGGCTCCCCCGTCGCCCATGAAGATGCGCGCCGGATTGAAGTTGTGCGGCAGGAACCCGAGACAGACTCCGACAGCGATGATCGCCATCAACGGGCCGACGTTCGGTTGGGTGAGCAGACTGAGATCACTCAGCTTGTCGGCGTACAGGAAGAAGGCGCCGGCGGCGATGGCGACGATGCCGGCGGCGAGCCCGTCGAGACCGTCGATGAGGTTGATCGCCTGGGTCATCCCGATCAACCACAGCACGGTGACGAGCGGGATCCAGTCGGCGTTGAGGATGATCACCCCGTAGAACGGGACGCGGATGTAGTCCATCGTGACGCCGAACCACACCAGCACCATGCCGGCGAACACGGTCGCCGTCACCTTCATCGGCGGGGAGAGGGGGCGGATGTCGTCGACGAACCCGACGATGAACACGACGCACGCTGCCAGCACGATGCCACGCGGTTCGGAGTTGCGGGCGAACAACGGGTCGAACGTGTCGAGCAGCCGTGCCGCGCCGATGGCGGCGAGGAAGCCGACGAACATCGCCAGGCCTCCGATCGACGGCACGGGTTTCGTGTGCACGGTCCGATCGTTCGGCTGGTACAGCCAGCCGGCGCGCCGGGCGACCCAGCCGGCGAGCGGGGTCATCAGGAACGTCACGAGTGCAGCGCACCCCCCGATCAGGAGGTAGTCGCCGATCTCGGGCAACACCGGGTCAGCCTGCCTGACCGGTCAGTTCGGGTAGGCGGGGAACTTGGCGCACAGCGCGGCCACCTCGGTGCGCACGTCGTGCAGCGTCGCCTCGTCGTCGCGACCGCGTAGGGCCACGGCGATGTAGCCGGCGATCGTCGCCATCTCGTCGGTTCCCATGCCTTGTGTGGTGACCGACGGCGTGCCGATGCGGAGCCCGCTCGTGACGAACGGGCTGCGCGGATCGTCGGGGACGGTGTTCTTGTTGAGCGTGATGCCGGCCGCATCGAGGGCGGTCTGGGCGATCTTGCCGGTGAGCTCCTCGTCGAAGGTGCGCAGGTCGACGACCATCATGTGGTTGTCGGTGCCGCCCGACACGAGACGGAATCCCTCCGTCGACAACGACTCGGCGAGCGCCGAGGCGTTCACGACGATCTGTTTCGCATAGTCGACGAAGCTCGGATCCGCCGCCTCGCGGAAGGCGACGGCCTTGCCGGCGATCACGTGCTCGAGCGGGCCGCCCTGCCAGCCGGGAAACACGGCCTTGTCGATCGCTTTGGCGTGCGCCTCGGTGCACACGATGCAGCCGCCGCGCGGACCGCGCAGTGTCTTGTGCGTGGTGAACGTGACCACGTCGGCGTACGGCACGGGATTCGGATGCGCACCGCCGGCGATCAACCCGGCGAGGTGGGCCGCATCGAACATGAACAGCGCACCGACCTCGTCGGCGATCTTGCGGAACGGCTCGGGGTCGAGACGGCGGGGGTAGCTCGTCGTGCCGGCCACGATCATCCGCGGTTGGTGCTCGAGAGCGAGTTCGCGCACTTCGTCCATGTCGATCCGCTCGTCGCCCGGCTTCACCTTGTACGGCACGAACCGGTAGAGCAGGCCGCTGGCGTTCACCGGCGATCCATGGGTGAGATGGCCGCCGTGGTCGAGGCTGAGCCCGAGGACGGTGTCGCCCGGCTCGAGCAACGCCTGGTACACACTCATGTTGGCGTTGGCGCCGGAGTGCGGCTGGACGTTGGCGTGCTCGGCCCCGAACAACGATTTCGCCCTTTCGATGGCGAGCGTCTCGATGTCGTCGATGACAGCGTTCCCCCCGTAATAGCGCTTGCCGGGGTAGCCCTCGCTGTACTTGTTGGTGAGCACCGAGCCCACGGCGCGCAACACGGCTGGAGACGTGAAGTTCTCACTGGCGATCAGCTGGATCCCGGTGGTCTGGCGTTCGAACTCGCGCTCGATGAGCTCCTCGACCTCACGGTCGGGATCGGTGTCAGAAGGAAAAGGCATCAGAAGTGCTCCTCGAGTTCGACCAGTTGGGCGACGCGACGCGGCGTGACGACCGCCATCGAATGTGGTCGCCAGAAACGTAGCGAGAATCTCCTCGGCGAGATCGATCCCGACGACGCGGGCTCCGATGGAGAGCACGTTGGCGTCGTTGTGGGCGCGAGCCAAGCGTGCGGTGTAGAGGTCGTTGCACAACGCGGCGCGTACACCGCGCACCTTGTTGGCGGCGAGCTGCTCACCTTGACCGCTGCCGCCGAGGACGATGCCGAACTCGGCATCGCCGTCGCGCACGCTGCGCCCGGCGGCAGCGCAGAATTGGCGGATAGTCGACCGGTTCGGTGGAGTCCGTGCCGTGGTCGATGATCTCGTGTCCCTGGCCGGTGAGCAGCGCGACGAAGTGCTCCTTCATTGGGAACCCCGCATGATCGGCGCCGATCGCGATGCGTGCCATCGCCGGGAATCCTACGAGAGCCGTGGTGCCCTCGACGCTCCACTCATCAGGTGAATTCGCCCGCTGCGCCGAACGGTCCGTAGCGTGCGCGCGGTGGGCCTCGATCCCAGACTCCCCGTGCTGATCGGCGTCGGTCAGGTCACGCACCGCGCAGACACCATCGATGACGCCAAGGAGCCGGTGGCGTTGCTCGAGCTCGCCATCCGGGCGGCGGCCGCGGACGCCGGGCTCGATCGTGTTCCGGCGCCCGACGCGGTCCGCGTCGTGAACTTGTTCTCCTGGAAGTACGGCAATCCGGCCCGGGTCGTCGCCGACCGGATGGGCCTCGAACCGAAGGAGTTCGGCTACACGACGGTGGGAGGCAACAGCCCGCAGTCGCTCGTCAACGTCACCGCCGAACAGATCCAGCGTGGCGAACTCGACCTCGCCATACTCAGCGGGGCAGAGGCGTGGCGCACGCGGATGCGAGCGCGCCGGGCCGACGTGACGCTGCACTGGGCGAAGGCGTCGAGCGACGATGCGCCGACGATCATCGGACGACGACCTGGTGATGAACTCGCCGGGAGAGCTCGAGCGCGGCGTGGTGATGCCGATTCAGGTGTATCCCCTGTTCGAGTCTGCGATTCGTGCCGCCTCCGGCCGCTCCGTCGACGATCACCTCGTCCATGTCAGTGAGCTGTGGGCCCGTTTCAGCTCGGTGGCGGCCGGTAACGAGCATGCGTGGACGCGCCAGCCGATGTCCGCCGAGCAGATCCGCACGCCCTCCGCCGACAACCGGCTCGTCGGTCTCCCGTATACGAAGGTGATGAACTCCAACAACGACGTCGACATGGGCGCGGCGTTGATCATGTGCTCGGCGGAGACTGCGGAGCGTCTCGGCGTCGCCGCCGATCGGTGGGTGTTCGTCCACTCCGGCGCTGACTGTCACGAGCACCCGTTCATCTCGGAGCGGGACACGTTCGCCCGCACCCCGGCGATCGAGGTCGGCGGCCGCACGGCACTCGCCCTCGCTGGGGCGACGATCGACGACGTCGGGCTCGTCGACCTGTACTCGTGCTTTCCGTCCGCCGTGCAGCTCGGTGCCGCGTCGTTGGGGCTCGGGCTCGACCGCCAGCTGACACGAACCGGTGGACTCAGCTTCGCCGGGGGACCGTGGAACAACTACGTCATGCACGCCATCGCCAGCATGGTCGCCGATCTCCGCCAGCAGCACGGCGAGCTCGGCCTGGTGTGGGGCAACGGTGGCTACGCCACGAAGCACTCCTTCGGCGTTTACTCGACGAACCCACCCGACCATGGGTTCCGCAGCGCCGATCCGCAAGACGAAATCGACGCGCTACCGCGACGTGTGCTCGCCGCGCCGGACGAGGCGGCCGGACCGGCAACGGTCGAGGCGTACACCGTGATGTACGACAGGGAAGGACACCCCGAGCTGGCGATCGCCGCCTGCCTGCTCGACGACGGGCGCCGGGCCTGGGGTACCTCGATCGACCGCGATGGACTCATCGAGGCGATGACCGACGGCGAATGGGTCGGTCGCCGTGTCGAGCTCGACGAGCGGGGGACGCTCCGCGCCGGCTGACGCGCGAACCCATCCGCCTCCGACGCAACGCCGGGATTGAATGAGCCCATGACCAACGCCGTGCCGATCATCCTCGACTGCGATCCCGGTCACGACGACGCGATCGCCATCGTCACCGCGGCGCATCATGCCGAGCTCGTCGGCGTCACGACCGTCGCCGGCAACGCACCGCTCGCGTCCACCACGCACAACGCGTGCGTGATGCGGGAACTGCTGACTGGCGGCAGCGTTTCTCCGTTCCCGGTCCACTCCGGCGCGGCACGTCCGCTCGTCGCGCCGCAGCAGTCCGCCGGGTACGTGCACGGTGAGTCGGGGCTCGACGGCGCCGCCCTCCCCGAGCCGATCGCGCGGACCCGACTCCACCGATGCCGTCGGGTACATCATCGAGACGTGCCGGAAGCGAGCCGGGATCTGGCTCGTCGGCGTCGGACCGCTCACCAACCTGGCGCTCGCCCTGCGCGCCGCGCCCGATCTCGCCACATGCGTGGCGGGGATCTCGGTGATGGGCGGGGGTACGTTCGGCAACCGCACCGCGATGGGCGAGTTCAACATCTGGGCCGATCCCGAGGCGGCCGCGATCGTGTTCCAATCGGGCGTGCCGATGGTGATGGCCGGGCTCGATGTCACCCATCAGTTCCAGGCGACGCCGGCGCGGATCGCCGCCGTTCGCGAGCATCGCGGCCGCCTGGCCACGGTGCTCGCCGACCTACTGACGTTCTTCTCGGAGAGGTACGTCGCCAACAACGAGGGGATGACTGGCGCCGCCGTGCATGACCCGCTCGCCGTGCTGGCCCTCACTCACCCCGATTTGTTCGAGCGGGTCGCCCGGAACGTCGTCGTCGAGACCGCCGGCATCCACACCCGTGGCATGACCGTCATCGATCGCCGTCCGACGCGCTCACGCCCGGCGCCCAACGTCGACGTGCTCACGGCGGTAGACGCAGATGCGGCCTGGTCGCTCGTGCTAGACGCCATTGGGGCGGTGATCGACGAGGGTTCGGCGGAGTAGCCCACCCGATCCCCCATCTCTCAGAGTGTGACTCGGGACGTAGCCTGCGGACATGTCCGACGCACAACGAGGTGTCGACGGCACCGCCGAGATCACCGACTCGTTCCCCCGCCAGTACGCACGAACGCAACGGTTCACGCTCGGCGAACCGCGAACCATCACCGTGTCGCCCGACGGCGAACGGATCGTGTTCCTCCGCAGCCGCGGCAGCGAGGACCCGGTCAACTGCCTGTGGGCTGTCGACGCACGCTCCGGTGAGGAGCGCCTCGTCGCCGATCCCCTCGCGCTGCTGCCCGATCGGACAGACGCCGCGGACCTCGACGACCTACCTCCCGAGGAACGGGCGCGCCGCGAGCGCACCCGAGAGATGGGAAGCGGCGTCACCGCCTACGCCACCGACGACCGGGTGACCGTCGCCGCGTTCGCGCTCGAACGGGCGGCTGCACGTCGCCGGTCTGCTCTCAGCGCAGGCGCGTGAGCTACCCGTTGCCGGACCGGTATTCGACCCGCGGCCTGATCCGCTGGCGCAGCGCGTCGCCTACGTGAGCGGCCGCTTGCTGTGCGTCGGCGAGCTGACCGGGTCGTGGCACGTGCTGGCCGGGGACGATCCCGACGAGGCCGACGCGGTGAGCTGGGGGTCCGCCGATTTCATCGCCGCCGAGGAAATGGGCCGCACGCGCGGCTACTGGTGGAGCCCTGACGGAACGGCGATCGCCGCGTGCCGTGTCGACGTCACCGACGTCGACACGTGGCACATCGCCGATCCCGCCAACCCGTCGGTTGCACCGCACGAGATCCGGTACCCGCGAGCAGGCACCACCAACCCCGATGTGCGCCTCTACATCGTGCCGATCGATGGGTCAGAACGAATCGAGATCGATTGGGACCGCGACGTGTTCCCGTACATCGCCGACGTGGCGTGGAACCGTCACGGTCTGTACGTGACGATCCAGTCGCGTGATCAGCGCCACGTGATGACCCTCCAGGCCGATCCGGCGACGGGGGCGACAGAGGAGGTCCTCTCCGACCGCGACGACGACTGGGTCGAGCTCGTGCCTGGCACTCCGCGTCACGATGCCGAGGGGCGACTGGTCACGTGTGGAGACCGCGACGGCGTACGGCACCTGCTCGTCGACGACGTTCCCGTCTCACCCCCCGACGCAGCAGGTGCGTGCCGTCGTCTCCGTCGACGACACGCCCGACGGCACTGGCGGAATCGTGTACCTGGCGAACCCCATCGACGATCCGACCGTGCAGCACGTCTGGCGACTGCAGCCGGGCAAGGAGCCCGAGGCACTCACCGACGAGCCGGGCATCCACCGCGCATCCGCCGGCGGCGAGACCGTCGTCGTGCGGTCGGCGACGCTCGGTGAGCCGTGCGCTTGGACGGCATCGCTCGACGGGGTCACGCTCGAGTCGCACGCCGCCCGCCCTCTGGTCACTCCTCGCCCCCACCTCATCACCTACCGGCGATCGCCGCCTCGCCACTGCGGTACTGCTCCCGTCGGACCGCGACCGATTCGGCGGCGCCGCGCTCCCCGTCCTGCTCGACCCGTACGGTGGACCTCATGCCCAGCGCGTCGTCGCCACGCAGGCAGCTCACCTGACGTCGCAATGGTTCGCCGATCAGGGCTTCGTCGTGATCGTCGTCGATGGCCGCGGCACCCCGGGACGGGGGAGCCAGTGGGAACGCGACGTGCACGGCGATCTTGCCTCGGCTCCGCTGGAGGACCAGATCGACGGCCTTCACGGCGCTGCCGAGTGGCTGAACGACCGCGCCGCGGCGATGTCCGAGGGATCCGACGACGAGGGCGACACTTCCGCCATCACGTGCGACCTGTCCAAGGTGGCGCATTCGCGGCTGGTCGTTCGGCGGGTACCTCGCCGCCCTCGCCGTGTTGCGACGGCCCGACGTCTTCCACGCTGCCGTTGCCGGTGCTCCCGTCACCGAGTGGCGTCTGTACGACACGCACTACACCGAGCGCTACCTCGGTGATCCGAATGCTGACGCGAAGACCTACGACCAGAGCTCGCTGCTGCCCATCGCCGGCGACCTCGACCCGACCGCTGTTGCTCATCCACGGCCTCGCCGACGACAACGTCGTCGCTGCCCACACGCTGCGACTGTCATCGGCTCTGCTCGCCGCGGGCAAGCCACACGAGGTGCTGCCCCTTGTCGGCGTGACGCACATGACGCCGCAGGAGGTCGTCGCCGAGAACCTGCTCCTGCACCAACTCGACTTCCTCCGCGCGCGTGCTGGACATCGACACCCTGAGCGTCAGCACCGGGCTCAACGTGCGGCCGCGACGACGCCCCGACTCATCGGCTCACTGTACGGCCGAGCACGACTCGGTCCCTTCCGGCAAGTACGTCGACCCACCTGCGAACCCGGACGCGGCGAAGAGCGCCGCCGACGGCGCGGCCCTGGTCGGCACCGATCTCCACCACGAGCCAACCACCGGCGACCAGCAGTCGCGGCGCACCGTCGATGATCACCCGCAGCGCGTCCAACCCGTCGGCCCGGCAAAGAGTGCCCCGGCGGGTTCGTGATTCGGCTCACGACCCGCTCCAGCTCGTCACTGCCCTCGGCCACGTATGGCGGATTGGCGACGATCAGGTCGAATCGGCATCCGCGCTCGAGAGCGGCGAACCACGATCCGGCGGCGACGCGGACGTTCGCCGCCGGCCGACCGATGCCGGCGAGGTTCGCCCGGGCGACATGCAGGGCGGCCTCGTCCACGTCGGTGATCCAGACGGTGGTGCCGGTCGAGCGGCAACTCGTCGGCGAGCGGCGAGACCGATCGCGCCGGAGCCGGTGCCGAGATCTGCGACGCGTGATCGGACAACGCTCCGCCAGATGCGCACCGAGCAGTTCGAGCACGACCTCCACCACCATCTCCGTCTCCGGTCGAGGTATCAGCACCCGCCGGTCGATGGCGAGGTCCAAGCGGCGGAACCCCCACCGCCCGAGCACGTACTGCAACGGCTCGCCGGCGCGGCGCGGCCGACCATCGCGTCGAGGTGGGCGACAGCGCGCACTGTGGCCGGCAGTGTCCATCGCCGGCGGTCAGCTCGGCCCCGTCGAGCCGCTCGCCACCTCGCACATCCACCACGCCGTGCTGTCGGTCGCCGATGTGCAGCTGCCGTCTCGGCGAGCAGCTGCCGCCACGACATCGTCCCGTCGTCGGCGCCTTCGCTCACGGGTGCGCCTCAGTCCCCGACACTGCGTCCGTCATCCGTACCGAGTTCGTCGTCCATCGAGCAGCCGCGTCTTCTCGTCGAGGCGGAACGGCTCGACGACCAGACCCCAAGTCGCCGGCCAGCACCTCGGCGAGCCGGTAGACCGTCAGCCCGATGCGATGATCGGTGACCCGATTCTCCTTGTAGTTGTAGGTGCGGATCTTCTCGCTGCGACCGCCTCCGCCCACCTGAGCCCGCCGTTGCTGCGACAGCTCGGCGTTGCGCTCCCGCTCGGCGAGCTCGAACAGCCGGGCGCGTAGCACCTGCATCGCCCTCGCCTTGTTCTGCAGCTGGCTGCGCTCGTCCTGCATCGCCACGACCACCCCGGTGGGCACGTGCGTGATGCGCACGGCCGAGTCGGTGGTGTTGACGCTCTGCCCGCCCGGGCCGCTCGATCGATACACGTCGATCGTGAGGTCACGCTCGTCGATCCCGACGTCGATCTCATCCGCCTCTGGTAAGGCGAGCACCGTGGCCGACGACGTGTGGATGCGACCCTGGCTCTCGGTGGCGGGCACACGCTGCACCCGGTGCGGACCTCCCTCGTACTTGAGGTGCGACCAGGCGTCGTCACCGCGGACGAGAAACGTGATCTCGTTGAAGCCGCCGAGTTCGCTCGGGTCGCGGTTCATCGTCTCCAGCCCCCAGCCCCTGCGTTCTGCGTAGCCGGCGTACATCTCGTACAGGTCGCGGGCGAAGAGATTTGCCTCCTCTCCCCCCTCCGCACCGCGGATCTCCATGATCACGGCCTTGCCGTCGTAGGGATCGGGCGGCACGCAGCAACGTCGCGCAACTCCTGCTCGATCGAGGCGAGGTCGTGCTCGGCGGCATCGACCTCCTCCTCGACGTGCGTGCGGTCGTCGCCGGCGGCACCGTCGAGTAACTCTCGCCCCGCCTCCGCATCACCGGCCCGCACACCGAAGCGTCGCGCCGCATCGATGATCGGCTCGAGTTGCCGGTAGCGGCGCGAGACGTCGCGCAGGCGCGCCGGATCGGCGAGCACGTCGGGGGCGCCGAGCAGGGCCTCGAGATCGAGGAATTCCTGCTCGAGGGCACGCAGCCTGCTCGACATCGCCTCGGGCAGCGGTGATGCGGACATGGCCGTTCGAGCGTACCGCTGCGCCACCTGGGAGCGAGTGGACGAGTCACGCGGCTGGCCGTGGGCCGCCTCTCTGCGAGGTTCAGTCGACCGGACGCAGCTCCACTTGACGCTCGAGCAACGCAGCGAGATCTCGTGTCACCGGCACGAGATCTCGCCCCGGAAGAGCAACGATCACCGGAAACCCCTCGGCAGCAACGTCGGCGGCGTAGGGGATCACATCGAGGTCGACTCCGACCGAGCAGACGACGGCGATCTGTTCGCCATCTCTCGTCGCGGACGCGGTGCACGGCACCGCGTCCTTCATGTTCTGCCGCGGGACTGGTGGCTGCGCCGGACGTCAGCGACGTGGCACCGACGAGCTCCGGCTCGCTGTTCGAGCCGCCACCGGAGGAACCGCTCCTGAGCCAACCGATTGAGTGGATGGTGGGGCACCTCCGGTGTGCGCACCGCGTCACCTGACGCACGACCCCGGTCAGCGCGTCGAGGGTTGGCACGTCACCGTGCATGATGGCGAACGCCTCCCGGTCGTGGACGCCGACCCCAACCTCGAGTGCGCACCGTGCCGGTCTCGGCTCGGTCGACGACGCGGCACACCTCCAGACCCCGCACCTCGCCGAACACCACGCCGTGCTCGACGAGCGGCGTCGCTCCCCCGGCGGCGATCAGATCCATGAAGGCGAGGTGCGTCGGTGGCGAGCCGGTGGTGGCTCGAACAGCGGCTCGGCGACTGCCGGGAGGACGTCACGGCCATCGACGTACCAGACGTCGATCGGGAACTCGAACTGTGCGGCACGGCGGGCGAGGACGCCCGAACCCTCGTCGGCGAACACGTTGAGCCGCTCGACACCCTGGCGTCCTGATCGCCCAGGCGAGCGCGGCGCCGAGCTGCCGGGCGGGACGCTCGTCGACCAACACCCAGCCGTCTCGCCCGTGCGAGCACCGGCACCACGACCGAACTCCGCCGGTTCCAGGTCAGCACCGTCGCCGAGCCGATCACGCACGAGCGCGCGCGAGCTTCATCGCCAGCAGCTGGCGCCGCCGCTGGCGAGATGCGTGGGTCGGGGAGCGGGGTCGTGTCGGTCATCTGTCGCTACGAAGACGCGAACCGCCGCCTGGCAGGAACCAGGCGGCGGCACAGCATCAGGTGGCGGAGGGGATCAGCTCTTCTTGGCTCGGCGCGCCGTAGCGACGGTTGAACCGCTCGACGCGACCACCGGAGTCGACGAGCTTCTGCTTGCCGGTGAAGAACGGGTGGCACTCGTTGCACAGCTCGATGGTGAGCTCGCCGCCCTTGGTGGAGCGGGTGGTGAAGGTATTGCCACACGAGCACTTGACGGTGGTGACGCTGTACTCGGGATGGATGTCGGTCTTCATTGCGGACACTCCTGAACGATCTGGACGGATCAGTGTACCGGTACGCGGTCTCCACCAAACAGGGCGTCACCCACCGTCGAAGGTGGGCAGCACGGACGCTCACATGGTGGCTTGCTTGCCGATCTCGGCGAGGAACTCGTCGTTGCTGCGGAAGGTCTTCAGCCGGTCCATGAGCAGTTCCAGACCCGGTGCGGCATTGCCGTCGGCGGCGAGGCCGGACAACACACGACGAAGCTTCCACACCTGCTGCAGCTGCTTGCGATCGAAGAGCAACTCCTCGTGACGTGTGCTCGACGCGTCGACGTCGATCGCCGGGTAGATGCGGCGCTCGGCGAGCTTGCGATCGAGGCGCAGCTCCATGTTGCCGGTGCCCTTGAACTCCTCGAAGATCGCTTCGTCCATGCGGCTGTTGGTGTCGACGAGGGCCGTGGCAAGGATGGTGAGCGAACCGCCCTCCTCGACGTTGCGGGCGGCCCCGAAGAACTTCTTCGGCGGGTACAGGGCGCCGGCGTCGATACCACCGGACAGGATTCTGCCGCTGGCGGGCGCTGCCAGGTTGTACGCCCTCGACAGGCGGGTGATGCCATCGAGGATGACCACGACGTCCTCGCCCTGCTCGACCATCCTCTTCGCCTTCTCGATGGCGAGCTCGGCGACGTGGGTGTGCTCGTCGCTGGGACGGTCGAACGTGGAGGAGATCACTTCACCGCGAACGTTGCGGCGCATGTCGGTGACCTCCTCGGGCCGCTCGTCGATGAGCAGCACGATGAGCTTGACCTCGGGATTGTTGCGCTCGATCGAATGGGCGATCGTCTTCACCACGAAGGTCTTACCCGCCTTCGGCGGCGACACGATGATCCCTCGCTGGCCCTTCCCGATCGGCGAGATGAGATCGATGATGCGGGCGGTCATGTTGGCCGGATCGTCGCGGTCCTCGAGGTGGAGCTTCTCGTCGGGGAAGAGCGCCGTGAGGTCTTCGAAACGCGGACGCTTCTTGGCTGCCTCGGTGGACACGACCGTTGACCAGGTTGACGTCGAGCAGCGCCGGATTCTTCTCGTTGCGCTGCGCCGGCCGGCTGGTGCCCGTGATGAAGTCGCCCTTGCGCAGGCCGTGCTGTCGGGCGAGACGCACAGGGACGTAGGCGTCGTCGCTGGCTCGGCAGGTACCCGTCGACGCGGAGGAAACCGTATCCCTCGTCGCGCATGTCCAGGTATCCGGTCACCGGCACCGGCTCGTTGCTCGGAACTGCCTCACCTTCGACGACCAGATCCTGATCCTCACCCTGAGGGCCCTCCGTCGCCGCGACCCTTGCCCTTGCGACGGCGCCGACGGCGGCGGTTACGGCTCTCGCCGTCAACCTGTTGATTTGCGGCCTGCCCGCCGGCCTGCTGGCCGCCGCCCTGCCTGTCACTCTGCGGGCCGCGGTTGCTGTTGCCTCCACCGCTCTTCGCCTCGCCACCGGCTACCGCCGTCTCACCGTCGGTCGTCTCGGCGACCGCTGTGGAGGCGACGGATCCGGACTGTGAAACGTCACCGGACTCGTTCGAGCTCGAGCTCCCAGTCGGCGGGCGGCTCGTCGTCGAGGGTGGGGACTTCTGCTGTTGCCGATTCTGTGCCGCCGGCTGCGACGGCGGGCTGGTCGTCGGCAGGCTCGCTGGATGCTGCATCGGGGGTGGGCTGCGAGTCGTCGACGGCGGTGCCGACCGCAGGCGGGGCGAACGCGGCGGCGGTGAACGCCGAATCGCCGTTGCGATGCTCGACAGTGACTCCACCGCCCGCACCGACGCTGATGGGGGGCGCGCTCGGTGCCGGAGTTGGTTGTATCGAGGATGAGCGTGATGATGTCGGCCTTCTTGGTGCGCGCCGACGCCTTGAGACCGAGCGCCTTGGCGATGGCCAGGAGTTGGTCTTTGTCCTTCGACTCGAGAACCGACTGTTCGAGAGCTTCTGCGGCCACGAGGGGTTCCTACTTTCCCGTTGGGATGCGCCGTAGGGAGGATCGCCCGATGCATGTGTTCATCCGGTGTCCACCCCGACGGACTGAAATCTGCGCACGCACCCAGTACCAGACGATCGTGTTGGGCTACCGACTCGGAGTACCACTGAAGGTGTGTGACCGATTGGGTATCACCCGCACGACGATCCGCATGTGGAACGGGGGGTGCGGCCTGAGAGATCAGGCACTGACCAGGTTATCGACCGGACTGCCTGCTCGCAAACATCTACCCGTTCATGCCCGTGTGACACTGCGCACGAACTTCTCCACCACGCCGACGTCGTTCGGCAGATCGACGACGCGCTCAGGTCGCTCGAACAGGTCGGCGAGATGTTCGGGCAGACCAGGGCGGACGCCGGTCGCCTGCTCGACCGCATCGGGGAACTTGGCCGGATGGGCGGTGGCGAGCGACACGACGTTGCGGCCCTCTCCGACGGCGATGGCCCGGCTGGCCGCCGTCGCGGTCGCGGTGTGCGGATCGATCAGCACCCCTGCGGTGGCATGAACTCGCGCGATCTCGTCGAGCGTGGCGACGTCGTCGACGCTGGCGGCGCGGAACGTGCCCCGGATCCAGCGCTCGTGCTGGTCGGACTCGATGTCGAGTCGCCCGATGGCGCGGAACCGCAGGAGCTGCTCGGCGGTGAGCCCTCCGTCGCGGTCGTTCATCTCGAACAGCAAGCGCTCGAAGTTCGACGACACCTGGATGTCCATGCTCGGGCTGAGCGTCGGGCACCACCTCGCGGGTGGTCATGTCGCGCTCGTTGATGAACCGGGCTGAGGATGTCGTTGCGTGTTCGACGACAGGACGAAGTCGCGGATCGGCGCCCCGAGGTGGCGGGCGATCCAGCCGGCGAGCACGTTGCCGAAGTTGCCCGTCGGGACCG
This sequence comes from uncultured Acidimicrobiia bacterium, assembly GCA_963830025.1. Classification (GTDB taxonomy): domain Bacteria; phylum Actinomycetota; class Acidimicrobiia; order Acidimicrobiales; family Ilumatobacteraceae; genus CAWHLC01. The sequence goes on along the minus strand of CAWHLC010000007.1, from coordinate 1,300,120 downwards.
ACACCGTGAGCGGGCGGCGAGATCGCTCGGCAGGCGGTGACGTAGTAGACGATCTGGGCCATCACCCGCGCCCAGTTGATCGAGTTGACCGCCGACAGCCGAACCTCGTCGCGGAACGGTGCGTCGCCGAACATCGCCTTGACGAGATCCTGACAGTCGTCGAACGTGCCGTCGATGGCCACGGCGTGGACGTTCGGAGCATCGACCGTGGTCATCTGCCGGCGCTGGACGTCGCTCGACACGCCCGGCCGGGTACAGGATGACGATGTCGACGTTGTCGCATCCCTTGACGCCGTCGATCGCCGCTGAGCCGGTGTCGCCGCTCGTGGCGCCGACGATCGTCACGCGCTCGTTGCGTTCGGCGAGCACGTGGTCGAACAAGCGGCCGACGAGCTGCAGGGCGACGTCCTTGAAGGCGAGCGTCGGACCGTGGAACAGCTCGAGCAGGAAGTGCTCGTCGTCGATCTGCGTGACCGGGACCACGGCCGCGTGATCGAACGTGGCGTAGGCGTCGGCGCAGAGGTGGTCGAGGGTGATCCAGTCGACGCCGTCGGCTCCGACGGCGAACGGCGCCATCACCGCCGCGGCGACACTGGCGTAGCCGTGGAGCTCGGAGACGTCGGGCAGCTCCGGCCAGGTGGCCGGTACGTAGAGCCCTCCGTCGGCGGCGAGCCCGGCGAGCAGCACGTCGGCGAACCCGAGCTCGGGCGCGCGCCCGCGGTGGACACGTACCGCAAGGACTCGCTCATCGGTCAGACTGTCAATTCAGTCGCCGATCACGCGCAGCAGGCCGCCGACGTGTCGGACGACGTCGAGATCACGCAGTTCGCGGAGCGTCGCCTGCACCGATGCCTCCTTCGCCTCGTGGGTGATGAACACGAGCCGGGCGTCGGCACCGATGCCCTCCTGCTCGGCGGCGCGGATGCTCACACCGTGGCCGGTCAACACGCCGGTGACGGCGTGCAGCACGCCGGGCTGATCGACGACGTCGAGCGACATCAGGAACGCGGAGACGGTCTCGTCGATCGGCCGCACTGTCGCCTTGGCGAACGCGCCGAGCGTCCCGTGCGTGCCCTTCGAGAGGTTGACCGCAGCGTCGATGACGTCGCCGAGCACGGCACTGGCGGTAGGTAGCCCGCCTGCGCCGCGTCCGTAGAACATCAGCGAGCCGACCGCGTCACCCTCGACGAACACGGCGTTGTAGCTCTCCCGGACGCTGGCCAGGGGATGGTGCTTGGGCACCATCGCCGGGTGCACGCGTACCCCGATCTCGCCCGACTCGTCGTCGCGCTCGATGATCGCCAGCAACTTCACGACATAGCCGAGCCGCTTGGCCATGGCGATGTCTGCTGGCGTGAGGTTGGAGATGCCCTCGTGGTAGACGTCGCCGGCAACGACGTTCGAGCCGAAGGCGATGGTGGCGATGATCGCCGCTTTGGCGCCAGCGTCGTATCCCTCGACGTCGGCCGTCGGGTCACGTTCCGCATAGCCGAGCTGCTGCGCCTCGGCGAGTGCCGTCGGCATAGTCAGCACCCTCCTCGGTCATCTTCGAGAGGATGTAGTTGGTGGTGCCGTTGACGATGCCCATCACCCGCCGCACCGGCTCGCCGCGGAGGCTCTCTCGGAGCGGACGGATGAGCGGGATGCCGCCGCCGACGGCCGCCTCGAAGAGAAGGTCGGCACCCGCCTCGTCGGCAGTCTGGAAGAGCTCGACACCGAAGTTGGCGAGCAGCTCCTTGTTCGCCGTGACGACGGGCTTCCCGTTCTTCAGGGCGGTGGCGATCAGCTCGCGGGCCGGCTCGATCCCGCCGATCACCTCGACGACGAGATCGATGCTCGGGGTCGCTCACGACTGCGTGCGCGTCACGGGTGAGGAGTTCGGCGGCGAGCTCAACGTCGCGCTCGCGGGCGAGGTTGCGGACCGCGACCCTCGTGATCTGGAGGCGGAGCCCGGTGCGCTGCTCGATCTGATCGGCCTGCGCCTCGACGAGCGAGACGAGCGCAGCGCCGACGTTGCCGCAGCCGAGCACGCCGAGCCTGATCGTGTGTCCAGTCACGACCTGTGAGCCTACGGGAGCCGGCGCAGCACGACCTGATCCGTTCATGTCCCGTGTGGTGCGAGGGGGACGATGGCGTGAAGCCCCTCGACAGCTGACACCAAGGCGTCGAACCGGGCTCGATCGAGGACCGCTCCCTCTCGGCGCACCTCGGTGGGCACGACGTCGAGCAGCCGGTCGATCTTGGCATAGCTCGTCCGGTGCTTCGGGTCCCACGCTCCCGAGCCGACCGCGACCTGATCGGACCGGTGCTTGTCCTTCGACGTGAGAGCAACACCGGAGAGGGAGGCGCCGTGGCGGCCGATGATCACCACCGGCCGGTCCTTGCCGAGCGTCGGATCGTCCTCGAACGGCACCCAGGTCCACACCACCTCGCCTGGATCAGGATCACCGTCGAGGCGCGGGGAGTACTCGATGCGGACTCCCTCATCCACGTCCGCGTCGGCGGCACGCGGCGCCGCGTCGTACGCCCGGTGTTCGGTTCGGCGTGCTTCGCCGTGAGGACAACCCGCTTGATCGCGTCGCGTGTCGACGTGAGGAATCGCTGCATGTCGGGCCTCCTGGTCCGGGGTAGGTCGAGAGTATGTTGTGCCCATGCCCGATGACGCCGCACCGACGATGGACTACCGGCTCGATGAGCGCGTCGCCGTCGTCACTCTCGACGACGGCAAGGCGAACGCTCTCGCTCCGTCGACGCTTGTCCGGCTGCACGAGATGCTGGATCGCGCCGAGTCCGACGGAGCACACTCGCTGCTCATTGTCGGGCGGGAGGGAAAGTTCTGCGCCGGCTTCGATCTGGCCGAGATGACCGCATCCACGGAGCGGATGCGCGCCCTCGTCACCGACGGGGCTCGATTCCTCGCCCGTCTGTACGGACTGGGGATCCCCACCGTCGCCGCGTGCACGGGCCACGCGATGGCAGCGGGCGCGCTGATCCTGCTCGCCTGCGACCACCGCGTCGGGGCCGAGGTCCCGGCGAAGATCGGTCTCAACGAGGTCGCCATCGGGATGCCGTTGCCGATCTTCGCCGTCCAGTTCGCCAAGGACCGGCTCGATCCGACCTACCTCACGGCCTCGACGATCACCGGGCGCCTCTACGACCCCGCTGGGGCGGTGAGCGCCGGGTACCTCGATCGGGTCGTCGCCGCCGACAAGCTGCTCGACGCGGCCGCTCACCGACGCCAAGATGCTGTCGCAGCTCCGCAGCGGTGCTGTCGAGAGCACGAAGGTCAACGTCCGCGGCGCGTCGATCGCCCACATGCTCGACACCCTCGACGACGACATCGCCACCCTCACCGGCCCGCTGAGCTAACGGCTTACCCAGGCACGATCTGGGCGCGCTCCTCTCCGACGACCCGGCGGCGCGTCAGCCGAGGTCGGTGATGAGGAGATCGTCGTAGGTCTCCCGGCGGACCACCTGACGCGGCGTCGCCGCCGGCGACGAAGACCACCGGAGGTCGGGGGAGCTTGTTGTAGTTGGAGCCCATGGAGTGGCCGTAGGCGCCGGTGACCGGCGTGACGAGGAGATCACCGACGTGGACGTCGCCGGGAAGCTCGGCCTCGAACAGGAGCACGTCCCCGCTCTCACAGTGCTTGCCCACGACGCGGGCGAACAGACCTCGGTCGGCCTCGACGTTGCGGGCAAGGAACGACTCGTACCCGCTGCCGTAGAGCACGGGCCGGGGGTTGTCACTCATCCCACCGTCGACAGCGACGTAGGTACGGATTCCGGGAATCTCCTTGATCGTGCCGACCGTGTAGACGGTGACGGCGGCGCTGGCGACGATCGCTCGCCCGGGCTCGACGCTCACTCGAGAGCGCACCCCGAACGCGTCGCAGGCGTCGAGCACCACCGACGCCCACTGCGTGATCGACGGCGCCTCCTCCCCGGAGACGTACGGCACGCCGAGCCCGCCGCCGAGCACGAGCTCGGGCAGGTCGAGCGGCGCGGCGAACTTGGCCATCACCTCTGCCGCCATGGCGAAGCTCTTGGCAGAGAACACATTCGAGCCGATGTGACTGTGCAGGCCGACGAGGTTCACCGCCGAATCCCGCCGCGCACGGTCGACCGCCCTCGTGGCATCGCCGTTGGCGAGGTTGAAGCCGAACTTGGAATCGTCCTGGCCGGTGGCGATGTACTCGTGCGTGTGGGCGTGGACGCCCGGTGTGATGCGCAGCAGCACGTCCGGCACCGGCAACCCCGCGTCGTGGAGCGCGTCGAGGCGATCGAGCTCGTCGAACGAATCGACGACGACGTTCCTCACGCCCGCCGTGACGGCGCCACGCAACTCATCGAGGCTCTTGTTGTTGCCGTGGAACGTGCAGGCCGCGGCTGGGACGCCCGCCGAGACGGCGACGTGCAACTCCCCACCGGAGGCGACGTCGAGGAGCATGCCCTCGTCGTAAGCGAGACGCGCCATCGCCCGGCACAGGAACGCCTTCGTGGCATAGATCGCACCTCCCGGTCCGAACGCTTGCGACCGCCTCCCGGCAGCGAGCCCGCAGGTGGTCCTCGTCGTACACGAACACCGGCGTTCCGAACTCGGCGGCGAGCTGATCGATGCGACAGCCGCCGATCGAGAGCGCGCCGTCGTCGCCAACAGAGGCGTTGTCCGGCAGGAGCCGCCGATCGAACACGGTCACGTCGTCATTCTCGACCACCACCGGCGAGAACGCGAAGCTCGTTGCCCGGCACAACCAACCTCGCCCTACATCTGCTCGGGGGCGTCGATGCCCAGCAGGCCGAGGCCGTGGGAAAGGATCGACGCCGTGGTCTCGCATAGTGCGAGCCGGCTGCGGCGGGTCTCGTCGTCGGCCTTGAGCACCGGGCAGTGCTCGTAGAACGACGTGAAGTCGGAGGCGAGGTCGTAGAGGTAGGTGCAGAGCCGGTGCGGGCTGTAGCGGTCGAGCGTCTCCCACACGGCGGTGTCGTACCCGAGCAGCCGGATACCGAGTGTGCGCTCATGAGGATCGGACAGATCGGGCTGCACACCACGGACACTCGCCCGCTCGACGCCGGCCTTGCGGAAGATCGAGCAGATCCGAGCGTGGGCGTACTGGAGGTAGGGCGCCGTGTTGCCGTCGAACGACAGCATCCGCTCCCAGTCGAACACGTAGTCGCGGATCCGATCGTTGGACAGATCGGCGTACTTGATGGCGCCGATGCCGACTGCTCTGGCGACGGCATCCTTGACGTCGTCGGAGAGTGAGGGGTTCTTCTCGGCCACCGCGCGCCGCGCTCGCTCGACCGCTTCGTCGAGGAGATCGACGAGCTTGACGGATTTGCCCCTGCGGCTCTTCAGCATCTTCCGGTCGTCGCCGAGAATGCTGCCGAAGGCGACATGCGTCGCCGGACTGCGTCCGTCGGGGGTCTTCTCTGCGGCCGGTAACCAGCCAGCCATCTCGGCCACGGCGAACACCATTTCGAAGTGCTGTGCCTGCGGCACGCCGACGACGTAGAGCAGCCGATCGGCGCCCTCCCGCTCGACGCGGTCGATCACGCAGGCAAGGTCACTGGTGGCGTAGTTGAACCCGCCCGTGCGGGCCTGCACGATCAACGGCAGCGGATCTCCGTCGCGATTCGTGAAACCGGGCGGGAAGACCACTTGGGCGCCGTCGCTCTCGGTGAGAAGTCCAGCCGCTTGCAAACGCTCGAGGACAACGGCGAGCGACGGCTGGTACTTGCTCTCCGGCGCCAGGTCGGCGTCGGTGAGGAGCACACCGAGCTTGTCGTACACCTCGTTGAAGTACTGCGTCGACATCGTGACGAGCAGCTTCCACAAACGAAGGGTCTCGTCGTCGCCGCTCTGCAGCAGCACCACCCGCCGGCGGGCGCGTTCCTTGAACTCGTCGTCGTCGTCGAACTTCGTTCGCGCCGCCTTGTAGAACGCATCGAGCTCTCCCAGCGAGAGGGCATCAGCCCCGGCGGTTTCGCCGAGATCGACAAGATGCTCGATCAGCATGCCGAACGGCGTTCCCCAGTCACCGATGTGGTTCTCGCGGATGACCCGGTGCCCGACGAACGTGAGCACGCGTACCAACGCATCGCCGATCACGGTGCTGCGCAGGTGCCCGACGTGCATCTCCTTGGCGACGTTGGGCGCCGAGTAGTCGACGATCACCGTCTCTGCTGTGGGTGCGCTGTGCACGCCGAGGCGGTCGTCGTCGGACACGGCGGCGAGCTCGTGAGCGAGGAAGAGATCGTCGAACGTGATGTTGATGAAGCCCGGTCCGGCCACCTCGATGCGGGCGGCGATGCCCGCGAGTGGGTTCGTGTCGAGAACCTGATTCGCCACCTCGCGAGGGTTCCGACCGAGCTCTTTGGCCAGGGGCAATGCCCCGTTTGCCTGGGCGTCGGCATGATCGGAGGGCCGGACCACAGGGTCGGGAGCTTCGTCGAGCGGACGGTTGGCGACGAGGGCGAATGCGGGCAGCAGGCGCGCTGCGACGGTGCTCAACGGATCGGACATGCCGGTGCCATTCTGGCGGACAATCGCACGATCGCCGCTAGTGTTTCGACGCTGCCCTCGTAGCTCAGGGGATAGAGCATCGGCCTCCGGAGCCGTGTGCGCAGGTTCGAATCCTGCCGAGGGCACGGCAGAGACCCAGGCGCGAGGCGGTAGGGCGATGCAGTGCCCCCGCCCCGGCCGTTCGTCAGCGTCTGCGCTGTCAGGTGGCGAGAATTCGCGCTTTCTGGGCGGCGAACTCGTCGTCGGTGAGGATGCCCTTGTCGTGAAGCTCGCCGAGTTGCTGGAGTTGCTCGAACATGTCATCGGCGCCTGATGAGGGAGCGGCTTGGGGAGGAGGCGCCTGCACGTATTTCTGTTGTTCGTATTGAGGCTCGGCGTACGCCGACTGATCGTCCTGCGACCAACGATTGGCCTGACGACGCGACACACGATTGCTGACGGCGGTTGCAGTACCCGCCACGACTGCAGTGCGGGCCATTCCACGAAGAAGTCCAGGCATGAGAGTTTCCTTTCGTCAGGACTCGAGCGCGTCGAGCGCGGCCACGACGGCCTGGGTAGGGATGTGGCCTTGGCCGATGAGTAGGCCGCCTGCCTCTCGAGTTGCGACAGCAAAGGGGACCGACCACAGGTTCTCATAGACCATCAACAGGCCGATGCTGTTGTCTTGCATCACGGACGCCGCTTCCGCCGCGTCGTCGTCGGACAACAACCCCGACGATGCTCCGGCGAGCGCACCGAGATCTCCCACCTGGTCGGCGTCGAGATCCGAAGTAGTCAGCGCGTCGAAATCGCCCTCGCCACGCTTGACCAGGATCAACACATCGATGATCCGGATCAGCCGTCTGTCGACGAGGTCCAGCAACGGAGGGACCAACGCACCGTTGATTTCCTTGTCCTGGGCCTCGATCAGAAACCAGTCGATAGCGCCCGTCTCTCGGATGTCACTCATCCTCTTCCACCTTTGCTGCGCGACGTCCGTGTGAATCGCAGATCACACGGTTCAGGTCCATCACACTCCTCGATGCGATCAATCAGATCGAACGTAGACGTCGAAAGGGTGAGCGGGGATCACCCTCCATTGGGTGAGTTCGACGCAACCGACGGCGCGGTACTGCCGGAATCCGGGCTGATCTCCACTAGCTTCGTCCAGGTGAGTCAGGAGCGGACGCATACTCGTCCAAGCATCGTGTTGCTCGCGACGAAGTTCCTGCCGCCTGTGCCCCGCCCCGGTCACGTGCGACGAGAACGCCTGCATCGCCGCATGGCGCAGGCGGCGTCCACGCCGATCACCCTGTTGAGCGCCCCTGCAGGGTTCGGTAAGACGTCGTTGCTCGCCGGGTGGGTGACCGAGCTCGACGCACCGTGCGCATGGATGTCCATCGACGGCCGCGACAACGATCCGGGACGTCTGTGGGCGCACCTCATCGCCGCCTTGCAGTCGCTGGCGGGCCCGCTCGGAGATGAAGCGCTGGTCGCGCTCCGCCGATGCAACGGGCGACGTCCGCCGGATGGATGGCTGACACCGCTCATCAACGATCTGGCTGCGACGTCAGCGCCTGAGTCGTATCTGATCCTCGACGATTTCCACGTTCTCATCGACGCCGATCAGCGCGCCGACGTCGCCGAACTCGCCCGAAACCTGCCGACCTGGCTCCACCTCGTGCTCTCGACCCGCGCCGACCCGCCGCTGCCGTTGCCGCGGCTTCGTGCCGACGGCCTGATCACCGAGATCCGCGAGGCCGATCTCCGCTTCATCGCCGGAGAGGCTCGCTCACTGTTTGGCGCGTCCGGGATGAGCGAGATGGACGACGACGAACTGGAACTGCTCGTCGAGCGGACCGAGGGTTGGGCGGCCGGGCTGCAGCTGGCCGCCATCACGCTCGGCGAGGATTCCGACGGGAGCCGTCTCGAGGAGATCTTCGGGAGCCTCCGCCCGTTCACGGACTACCTCATCAGCGAAGTGGTCGACAATCAACGCCAGCGCATGCGTGATTTCTTGTACGCCACGTCGGTCGTCGACCGGGTCAACCCGTCGCTAGCCGGCGCGCTGTCAGGCGATGCGGAAGCGGATCTGTTGCTGCGAGAAGCGGCGCAGCAGGGGCTCTTCCTGATGCCCCTCGACGGGCGCGACGACTGGTACCGGTATCACCACCTGTTCGCCGAGGCGCTGCGTCACGAGATGAAGATTCGCTTCCCGCAGGCGGCCAGCGACGCCAACAGCGCCGCCGCGCGTTGGTTCGAGGGTCACGGGGATGCTGCGACCGCAGTGGAGCATTGGCTCGCCGCGGGGAGGCCGAAGGAGCGCGCTACGACTTGCCGCGAACGTCGGCTTCGGCACTTGTCGACCGGGGCCAGGCCGCCACCATCGAAGACATCGCCCGTCGGATCCCGCCGTCGGTCCCCGGTGACGACCCTGGACTCCAGCTCGACTACGGGCTGCTCCACCTGGTCTACGAGCCGGAGACGTTCCTGGCATGGGTCGGCCAGGCCGCCGAGGCGATCGATCGACTCGAGAACCCAGACCACGATCTCGTGACCCGGTTCCTGATGGTCCAGTCGATGGCTGAGATCAGCATCGGCGCCTGGGACGACGCTTTCGACCATGCCGCTGCTGCCGTCGAGCGAGGACACGTTCGCAACGGGTCGGCCGGCTACACCCAGCGGGCACGGTTGCAGGTGTTACGAGCGGCCGGATGGCTGGAACGGCTCGATGCGGCAGAGGCGGCGTTCCGGTTCTACTTCGACGACCCGCGCGATGCCGGAAGCGTTGCGGATGATGGTCGTGCCATCGGCATGGGCGCTCGCCGCTGCGCTCGGCGGCCGCATCAACGACGCCGACTACTGGTCGCACATCGCGTCGGAGGCCGGCGAACAAGGCCACCACAGCATGCTTTCGACCGAGGACGTGCTGCTCGCCCAGGCGATCGTGGGCGAGAACAAGGCGACGGTGACGCTGCCGTGGACCTGATCGAACGTCTCCGGGCCATCACCGTCTACTCGACTTCGCACTACGGGCGACGGCCGAGGTCGAAGCTCGCCCACGTCCAACTCGACCAGGGACGATTCGAAGAAGCCGCTCGCACGCTCGATACGCGCACTGGACGTTCGGCCCGACGGGCCGCTCGGGCCGCTCGTCGTGGGTCGCATAGACGCCGCGCGTTCGGCCCTGTGCCTGGCCCGTGGTGACCTCGTCGGGGCGCGGCAGGCCGCCGAGCGAATGCCGCCCGGGCTCTGGAAGCAGGTCGCCCTCGCCCGGTCACAACTCGCAAACTGCGCCTCGGTCGAAGCCGAGAACACGCTTCGTTCACTGACACCTGTGACGCCGCGCCAGCACGTCGTCGTCGAGATCCTGCGCGCACTCGCGGTCGCCGATCGCGTTCCCGCTGCGTCGCACGAGCACACCGTCGCTGCTCTTCGCGCCGCGGCGGCGGCTGGACTCCAGCAGAGCTTGCTCACCGCTGCGCCGGGCGTCGCCGATCTGATCGAGAAGGCCAGTTGGGCGGCCCCGGCGACGTGGGTCGAGCACGCCCGCAGTGCGGTCGCTGCACGTGCATTGGCGCCGACGGTTGGGCGCATCGACCGCCTTGTCGAGCAACCGACCGCCCGCGAGCGGGACGCGGCGCGGTTGCTCCCCAGCCGGCTCACCGTTCCCGAGATCGCGCGCGAGCTCGGGATCTCGACCAACACGCTCAAGACACATCTCAAGGGCCTCTATCGCAAACTGGGCGTAACTTCACGCGGAGAAGCTGTCGCCGTCGCTCGCGAGCTCGGTGTCGTCCACGATCCCAAGCCAGACCCCCACCTCGATGAACTCCGTGGCGAACGATGATCGCTCGTCCCCGGCCGCACACACGAGCCGCACCTGTCCCGACCTCAAACTCTCACCCTCAACGGGTGACGCCGGCTCACCTGCCCACTCGGTAGAACCACAGTGACGACCGCGCTCGGCCCGATCCACCAAGACCGGTACACGCCGTACTGCGGGAACCTCGCCACCAACTCGAGGAGATGACATGACTGCAGAGTCCACTGGGAGTCAACCGGCCCCGTTGTCGCCCGAGGAGACCTCCAAGCTCCTCGCCTTGACGAAGCAGGCAGACACCGTCGAGCTGAAGCTGACGGTGCCGGAGACTCGATCCGGCTTCCGTTCCACCGCTGCCGCGCTGGAGATCGATCCGCTCGACGCCCAAATCCGCCAGGTCTTCTTCTTCGACACACCGGACTTGCTGCTCAACCAGCACGGTGTGGTCGCTCGAGCGCGGCGAAGCCAAGGGGCAGTCGACGACTCCGTCGTCAAACTGCGGCCGGTCGTGCCGAACGAGCTCCCCGCCGCTCTGCGCAAATTGCCCGAATTCGGTGTCGAGGTCGATGCATTGCCGGGCGGGTTCGTCTGCTCGGCATCGTTCAAGGCCAAGTTGGGGCGGACCGACGTCCGTACGGCCGCACAGGGAAAGGGACCGTTGCGAAAGCTCTTCACCAAGGGGCAACGTCGATTCTTCGACGATCACGCCCCAGACGGCATCGCCCTCGATGACCTGAGCATCCTCGGGCCGATGAACGTGATGAAACTGAAGTTCACTCCGGCGGACTTTGCCCGCCGCCTCGTTGTCGAGCTGTGGCTGTACCCCGACGGCTCGCGGATCCTCGAGCTGTCGACGAAATGCCTGCCGTCCGAAACGTTTCAGGTCGCCGCCGAGGCGAAGGCGTTTCTCTCCGATCGTGGTGTCGATCTCACGGGCGAACAGCAGACCAAGACGGCGACAGCGCTTGCATTTTTCGCTGGCGAACTGCGCGCCGGCTGACTGCGCTACGTCGGCAGCGGAGCGCTCAGGTCAACGACGATACGGTCCACCTGCACCAGCAGGGCGGCGTAGCTGAGCCACTCGGACTCCCGCTCCTCGTCACTGCGATCCTGCTCGTCGTGCTCGAGCGCGACGCGTGCCCGCCGGGATACCGCCAGCACGCACAGCTCCCGTCGCGCCTGGATGTCGGCCAGTGACCTGGCCACGCGATCATCTCCGGACTGATCGAGTACGTCCTGCACCAATGCTCGGACCGCGCCGGCCAAGGCCACGAGGAGCGCGCCCATGGCCGGCATCGCCCGATGCGTGGTACCTGCTAAGCGGGCGTGGTCGTCGAGGCCGCGCGAGATCACCGAAACGCCGATCGCGGTTCGCTCGAGGCGCGGCAATACCTCTTCGTAGTGACCGAGCTCCTCGACATGACGTCGATCACGGATGTTCCAGCGCGCAGCCTCACGACCGTTGCCAACCGCCTCGATTGCCTGCCGGACGAGGCGATCGCGCGCTGTGCGCGCGGTGCGCCGCCAATCCTCGGTCTGCTCCGTGGACCACGGCTGTTGCAATGCGGCGCCCATCGTCTCGAGCACTCCGCCGAGGCTGCGCGCAAGCCGGTCGAGTGTCTGGCGAGCATCGACAACTCGCGACGCCGGCATCAGCAGCGAGACGGCGACTCCGACCGCAGCCCCGAGGACGGTGTCCAGCGCTCTCTGCCAGCCAAGGCTCTCCGGGCTCGAGGCCACGGCCGTGAGCACGACGAGGACGCTGATCGGCACCTGCCGCGCCGCGGCGGGCGGGAGCCGCAGCAACAACTCCGCGACACCGAGCGACACGGCAACGAGAACGGCGACGGTGATGCCGTTCAGTCCGAGTGCGTCGCCGATCGCCAGCGCAACGACCACACCCAGAACGACTGCTGCACTGCGCTGGAGTGCCGTTCGGATCGACGCTCTGACGGACACCTGCACCACGACGACGGCCGTGAGAGGAGCGAGCACCGGAGCAGGCACGTCCGTGACGACCTGAGCGATCCACCACGCCAGTCCAGCCGCCAAACCGGACTTCGCCACCACGCCGATCTCCGACGGCGTCGGCGGCGTCCACGAGACCGCGTGGACGACGTGCTGCCACAGCCGCCGGACACGACTGTCGTGACCACTAGCGGATTGCGTCTCCACCGTCCGGCGCTATTGCAGTCCCGCCACGATGCGGCCCGTGGCGCCGATGGAGTCGAGTGGGGCGAGGTCGGGCCAACGATTCCGGGCCATCACGACGAATGGTAGGCGGAGCGCCACGGTGAGATTCACGCCGTGTCGAGGAAAGAACCCGAAGTCCTCACCCGTCCACGGGTGATGCCCGCTCACCCGACCGCTCAGTACAACTGTCGTGACGACAGGATGGTGTCAGATTGGCCGGAGCCATTTACGAGCTGCGAGTCCGGGGAGCTCTCTCCCGTCACGCTCTGAGCGTCTTCGAGGAGATGGAGATGCAATCCGACACGCTCGTCACCGGTGTCGTCCAGGACCAAGCGGCGCTTCATGGGCTCCTCGAACGGATCCGTGACCTCGGACTCGAGCTCCTCGACGTCCACCAGGTCGCTGACACCGAAGCAGGAGCTCAGCCGAAGACGCAACATCTGCGTGACCGCGTTCGCGAGCTGAGTCATCTCGGCTCGATGTCGAGGATGTCGACGACCCGTCCTGGGGCCGCTCGACGTTGCCAAGGGCCCATCGGCAAGGTGTGCCTCGATCAGCTCGGCGATGAGATCGGGCGCGCTGTAGTTGAGAGCATGCGCTCCGGGCACCTTGACGGCGTCGACGTGGGGCAACACTGCAAGGACGCTGACGCGGTCGAGTCGCACCAACGGATCGCGCGCTCCGGCGATCACCAAGGTGGGCATGACGAGGTGGGGCAGCCGCTCCAGGGTGGGATAGCGGGTCATCGCCTTGAACAACGACAAGCTCTGGAGCACTCCGAACCGCAAGTAGTCGCGCACCGCGATCGGAAGCATCGAAGGCGGCTCCCGCAGCCCGTCCATCGCCATCTGGCGAAGCGCCCGAGCGAGTGGCCGATTGTTCGGTCCACCCGCCGGAGAGACGAGGACGACGCGCTCGATGCGGTCGGGAAACATCGTTGCGAGCTCGACGATGATCGGACACCCGAGCGAGTTTCCGACGAAGCTCGCCCGCTCCACCTCGACCGCGTCGCAGTACGAGACGAGGCGCCCGTGCCAGCCCGGGAAGGTCGAGCGCCGCTCGGGTCGCATGCTCCGTCCCATCCCCGGCAGGTCGGGCACGAAGGTGTTGTGTCGCGGCGCGAGATCGGGCGGCGGTGGGCTCGAGGTATGTGCCCGAGATGCCGAATCCGTGCACGTGCACGATCGCGTCGGCCCCAGGACCAGCGCTGCGGCAAACACGGTGAAACAGCGGCAGACCGTCGACGACGACCCAACCAGCCTCCAACGGAGGAACTGGTCGTCGTCATCACGCGTCGATCATGCCGCAACATGCCGGCGTCGCACCCACTCGCCAGTTGTCCCCCTCAATCCGAACAGGCGATTCACCCCGTCGTGGGTGAGGCGCGCTCACCCGCCTGTGGCCGTATCTCATCAGTATCGAGCGTCGACGGGTGGAGGACCGCGTGGGTCATGATCACGGACTCGGACGACGTGATCTCGTAGGCTTCCGCCTCGACGGCGTACGATGACCCGCCGCCATCCGCAATAACTGAGGAGATGATGTGATCGCGTACGACTATCCCATTATGGGTGTTTTTTGGACCATGCTGTGGTTCTTCCTGTGGATCGCCTGGCTCATGTTGCTGTTCCGGACGTTCGGCGACATCTTCCGCAGCGACGACCTGGGCGGCTGGGGAAGGCGCTTTGGACGATCTTCGTGATCGTGGCGCCGTTCCTTGGTGTGCTCGTCTACCTGATCGTCCGTGGCAAGTCGATGACCGCCCGCGACATCCAATCGGCGCAGGAGCGCGAGCAGGCATTCCAGTCCTATGTACGGGAAACCGCCGGTTCCGGTGGGACCGCCGACGAACTGGCCAAGCTTGCTGACCTCAAGCAACAAGGCGTCCTCAGCGATGCCGAGTTCGAGCAGCAGAAGGCCAAGATCCTCGGCGGATCCGGCTGAGAGAGACCCCGACTCGCCAGATACGGTCGCGGCACGTCGTGTGTTCAATCCCCCCTCATGCGGGGGGATTGAACGCGGGCCGGGAGGGCTGAGTGAGCGGGGTCACGCCAGCAGTTTGGCGACGTGGTCGGGGACGTAGGTGTTGAGCTCCTTGGGCGGCCGTTCGTAACCCGTCGAATGCGGGCGCTTCGGCAGGCTGATTGCCTTCGCACGCACGTCGTGGTACGGGATCGTCGACAGCAGGTGAGCCATCATGTTCAACCGGGCGTAGCGCTTGATGTCGCTCTCCACGATGTACCAGGGAGCCTCGGGAATGTCGGTGTGGGCCATCATCTCGTCCTTGGCCCGTGAGTAGTCCTCCCACCGGCTGATCGATTCGAGGTCCATCGGTGACAGCTTCCAATGCCGCATCGGGTCTTCCAGCCGCGACTTGAACGTCGTTGCTGCTCCTCGTCGCTGACGGAGAACCAGTACTTGCGTAACAGGATCCCGTCCTCCACGAGCATTCGCTCGAAGATGGGGCACTGGTGGACGAAGCGCTGATACTCCTCCGGCGTGCAGAACCCCATCACCTTCTCGACGCCCGCCCGGTTGTACCAGGAGCGGTCGAAGAGCACGATCTCGCCCGCGGCCGGGAGCTGGGCGATGTACCGCTGGAAGTACCACTGCGAATTCTCCCGCTCGGTCGGCGCCGGGAGTGCGGCGATGCGTGCTGCGCGAGGACTCATGTACTGGGTGATGCGCTTGATGACACCCCCCTTGCCGGCGGCGTCGCGCCCCTCGAACACGATGACGACCCGCGCTCCTTCGGCCTTGGCCCACTCCTGGAGCACCACGAGCTCGGCCTGGAGTCTGAGCAACTCAGCTTCATACCGCTTCTTCGAGAGCTTCGCCGGGCCATGGCCGGCGCTGTTCGTCTTGTTCCCAGCCATGGGTAGACGCTACGACGGCCCGAGGTGTCCTGAACAGAGGTGTTACTTTCTGACGTGCCATCAGATCCGGGGAAAGGGGGCCAGTGGGGACCGACGACGTACACCTCGGTCTGCGGCTCGACCTCTATCGCGCCGCCGAGCTGGACGTGCCTGTCGAGCTGATCCGCCGCGCCGAGCGACTCGGATACCACTCGGTGTGGACTGCCGAGGCGTACGGCACCGACGCCCTGTCGCCACTGGCTTACGTCGCCGCGTTCACCGATCGCATCAAGCTCGGCACGGCGGTCGTACAGCTCGCGCGCGCCCGCCGGCGACGCTGGCGATGACGGCCATGACGATCGATGCCCTTGCCGGCGGAGGGCGGATGATCATCGGTGTCGGCGTCTCCGGCCCACAGATCGTGGAGGGCTGGTACGGCCAGCCGTGGGGCCGGCCGAACGCACGGCTGCGCGACTACCTCACGATCGTGCGCAAGGTGCTCGACCGCGAGCATCCGCTGACGCACGACGGCGAAGAGATCTCGCTGCCCTACACCGGCCCGGGCGCGACCGGACAAGGGAAGGCATTGAAGTCCATCCTCCATCCCGCCGGCAAGATCGATGTCTGGCTCGCCGCCGGCGGGCAGCGCAACGTCGAACTGTGCGCGGAGCTGTGCGACGGCTGGCTGCCGATGGGGCTCTCGGTCAGACGGCACCGCCGCGTATCACGACTCGCTCGAACGCGGCTTCGCCAAGCGCGCCGGCGACCTCGGCTCGGACATCTTCCAAGTGTTCACAGGTCTCAGTGTCGAGATCACGGATGACGTGAAAGGGGCGCTCGACGCGATGCGACCGCTCACGGCGATGTACGTCGGCGGCATGGGCAGCCGCACGCACAACTACCACCGCCAGGCGATGGCACGGCGCGGCTTCCCCGAAGCAGCGGCACAGATCCAGGAACTGTGGCTGGCCGGCAGGAAGCGGGAAGCAATCGCCGCCGTGCCCGACGAGTACCTGCTGCAGACGGCGTTGCTCGGCTCCGTCGAGCGGATCACCGCGGATTGGAACGAAGGAATCCTCCCCGCCGGAACGACGGGAGTCGTCATCGGTGCCACACAACCGGAAGCGATCGAGCTGATGGCTGCGCTGGCCGGAACCCGGGATCGAATGGTGAATCGATGAGCGAAGCAACAATCCTCGTCGACGCGCCGGCCGAGGGGGTACGCCGCATCACGCTCAACCGGCCGGACAAGCGCAACGCGATCTCCACACCGATGCGGGTCGAACTGTTGGACGCGTTGCGCTCCCATGATCACGACGCCGACGTCCAGGTCACGATCATCCGCGGCGCAGGACCGTGCTTCTCCTCCGGCTACGACCTGGGCAGCGGATCGTTGATGGACGGCGCGCCGTTCTACTCGGCACCGGGTGACGGGCAGTGGGCGCGGCAGTGCAACGACACGTGGTTCAGCATCTGGGACTTGGCCAAACCGGTGATCGCCCAGATTCACGGCTACGCCATCGCCGGCGCCACGGAACTCGCATCAGCCTGCGACCTCGTCTACATCGCCGACGATGCCACCGTCAGCTACCCCGTCGTGCGCGTCATCAGCCCACCCGACTGGCAGTACCACACCGTGCTGCTCGGCATGCGCCGGGCGATGGAGCTGATGCTGACCGGCGACCCCATCACGGGCGTCGAGGCGGCCGCGATCGGCTACGCCAATCGCTCTTTCCCGGCAAATGACTTGGAGAGCGAGGTGCTGCGGATCGCGGAACGGGTGGCCGGCGTGCCGAGTGATCTGACCCAGATCAACAAGCGCAGCATTCATCGCGCCTTCGACGTGTGGGGAGCACGAGCGGCGATTCGTGCAGGCACGGAGTTGCAGGCACTCGCCGGTCATACCGAGTCGGCCGCCCGAGCACGCGAGGGGCTGCTCGAGCGGATGAAGCAGTCGAAATCCGAGGACGAGCCATGATCCCGTTGGCCACGAAGGAGACCATCTGATGCCGTTGCCGTCGAAACGCGATCCGGAACAGCTACGCGTAGCGCTCCGCGAGGCGCTCAGCGAGCACTTCGACGGACCGATCGACATCGGGCCGGTCGCGGCTCCCCCGACGACCGGTATGTCGAGCGAGACCCTGCTCTTCGACCTCATTCGGGACGACGGCTCACAACCACTGGTCGCCCGGTTGCGCCCGGCGATGGACGATCTTCCTGTGTTCCCCGAGTACGACCTCTCCAAGCAGGCGCGGATCATGCGCATCGTCGGCGAGCACACGGACGTACCCGTGCCGGAGATCCTCATCGAGGAGCCTGACGAAGGGGTGCTCGGCGCGCCGTTCATCGTCATGTCGCGGGTCGAGGGGGAGGCGTTGCCGGACATGATGCCGTACACGCTCGGCGGCAGCTTCCTCGACGACTTCAGCCCCGACGAGCGGAGCGAGTTCCGGAGTGTGTTCATGTCGGTGCTCGCCCGCCTGCACGCCATTGACCCAGCGGACGTCGATCTGTCCTTCATCGCGCCGGTCGACGGTGACGCCCTCGGCCGGCAACTCGCCGCACACCGGGCGTACTACGAGTGGGCGCGGGAGGGAACCGATCTCCCCCTCATCGTCCGTGGACTCGACTGGCTCGACGCACACCGGCCGCACGATCCCGGCCCGACGCGGCTCAACTGGGGCGACTCACGACCGGGCAACCTGCTCGTGACGGGGCTGATCCCGACGGCCGCCCTCGACTGGGAGATGGTCGACCTCGGCCCTCGCCGGCGTAGATGTGGGCTGGGCGTTGTTCATGCACCAGTTCTTCCAGCACATCGCCGAGAAGTACGAGCTGCCGGGCTTTCCCGACTTCTTCGAGCCGGCCGCCGCCCACGACGACTACGTCGCCGCCGGCGGTGCGGTCATCGAGGACCTCGACTGGTACATCGTCTACGCCTCTGTGCGGATGGCATCGATCATCATGCGCACGAGCCTGCGTGGGATCGCCTATGGCGAGCAGGAGCGCGTCGACGACCCCGAGGACCTCGTCATCCACCGGGCGTTGCTCGAAGCGCAGCTCAACGGCTGAACGCCGTGCGCACGTCGGATTGATCCGGCCGATGCTTGACTGAGGCGATGACCGACGAGGAGATGCTCGAGATCGCCGTCGAAGAAGCCCGCGTCGGGCTCGACGAGGGTGGCATCCCGATCGGCGCTGCGCTGTTCGGCGTCGACGGGACGCTTCTCGGGCGGGGCCACAACCGGCGCGTGCAGCTTGGCGATCCATCGATCCATGGCGAGACCGACGCCTTCCGCAATGCCGGTCGGCAACGGTCGTACGCGGGCACGACGATGGTCACGACGCTGTCGCCGTGCTGGTACTGCAGTGGTCTCGTCCGCCAGTTCGGTATCGGTCGGGTCGTCATCGGCGAGTCGCGGACGTTCACGGGCGGTCACGATTGGCTCGCCGAGCACGGCGTCGAGATCGTTCTGTTCGACGACCGGCGGTGCATCGAAATGCTCGGCGGCTTCATCGAGCGACACCCCGAGATCTGGAACGAGGACATCGGCGAGTAGCGGGAACGCGCCGACGCAGAGCTCGGTGAGATGCCTCGGTAAGGTCGGCGCCGGTGAGCGGACGTCCCGCTCAGCGGCGTCCCGGAGGCGATTGGATGAAGCTCGGACTGCAACTCGGCTATTGGGGGGCGGCCAAGCCCACCGACCACCTCGAAAAGGTGCTCGAAGCCGAACGACTCGGGTACGACATCGTGTTCACGGCCGAGTCGTGGGGGTCCGACGCCTTCACCCCGCTCGCCTGGTGGGGCTCCCACACCTCGACGATCCGGCTCGGCACTTCGGTGGTGCAGCTCTCCGGTCGCACGCCGACCTCGACGGCGATGCACGCGCTCACGCTCGACCACCTCTCCGGCGGCCGGCACGTGCTCGGTCTCGGGCTCTCTGGTCCGCAGGTGGTCGAGGGGTGGTATGGCCGGCCGTTCTCCAAGCCGCTCGCCCGCACGCGCGAGTACGTCGACATCATCCGCGCGGTGATGGCCCGCGAGGGGCCGGTGACGAACGAGGGGCCGCACTACCCACTCCCCTACACCGGTGACGACGCACTCGGCCTCGGCAAACCGCTGAAGTCGATCGTCCACCCGCTGCGCGCCGACCTGCCGATCTGGCTGGGCAGCGAAGGACCGAAGAACGTCGCCCTCACCGCTGAGATCGCCGACGGCTGGCTGCCGATCTACTACGCCCCGAGCCACCACGAGATGTACGACGAGTGGCTCGACGAAGGCTTCCGCCGGCCAACCGCGCGGCATCAACGCGACACGTTCGAGATCGCTCCGAATTGCAGCGTCGTGATCACCGACGACCGCGACGCGGCGCTCGACGCGCTGAAGCCGATGCTTGCCTTCTACGTCGGCGGCATGGGAGCGAAGGACATGAACTTCCACAAGAACGTGTTCGTGCGCATGGGTTACGAGAAGGCAGCGGACGAGATCCAGGACCTGTTCATGGCGGGCGAGCGGGACAAGGCGATCGCCGCTGTCCCCCGGGAGGCGGTCGCCGCGATCAGCCTGGTCGGCACCGTCGAACAGATCCGCGGCGAACTGCCGATGTGGGAGGAGGCGGGCATCAGCCACCTCGTGATCGGCAACCCGAGCGTCGACCAACTGCGCCGCGTCGCCGAAGCTGTGCTCGCCACCTGATCTGCGGCGCCAAGGTCACACCCGCCGTCATACTCCGCGGCATGACTTGCCCACACACGTGTTCAGTGTGCAACGTGTATAAAAGGTGTATCGTCGCCGTATGGGTCGGACGAACATCGTGATCGACGATGCATTGGTCGAGATCGTGATGCGACGCCTCGGCGTGCACACGAAGACCGAAGCGGTGGACGCTGCCCTGCGACGCCTCGCCGGTGAACCGATGACGATCACCGAAGCACTGCAAGTGCGGGGCGCCTCGCTCATCGCCGCCGTGCCCTACGACCCGACGCCGTGATCCTCGCCGACACGTCAGCGTGGATCGAGTACGACCGCGCCACCGGCTCGCCAGCGGACGAGCGGCTCACGGAGCTGATCCGCGCCGGTGGTTCCGAGCTGGCCGCAACCGAGCCAGTGTTGATGGAGGTGCTCGCTGGAGCCCGTGACGATCGCGCCCACGCGCAGCTGCGGCGCTTGCTGACGGCGTTTGCCTGGCTCCCCGTCGACGGCGTCACCGACTTCGAGGGCGCCGAACGCGTCTACCGTGCCTGCCGCCGTGCCGGAATCACACCGCGGGCTCATCGACTGCATGATCGTCACGATCGCGTTGCGCACTGGTGCTGAGCTGTTGGCCGCAGATCGCGACTTCGAGCAGATCGCCACGGTGGTGCCGCTCTCGCTCGTCGAACTCGGCTAGCCCGCCTCGACGCGGATTGCGCCCGTCGGGCAGGCAGATGCCGCCTTCACGGCGAGGGTGGCGTCGTCGCCAATCACATGAACGCGGTCGTCGTCGCCGATGGCGAACACGCTCGGCGCCTGCTGCACGCACACGGCGTTCAGCTCGCAGCGTTCGTGGTCGACGGCGATGCGAGTCACGCCGCCACCACTCGCACCGGCAGGTCGACCGGACCGTTCGCCCAGAACACCGGCACCTTGCGGCGATGCCAGCCGGGCTCGACGCTCATCTCCTGCAGTTCGTCGAGCACGGTTTCGAGCACGACGCGCGCTTCGAGCCTGGCGAGCGCCGACCCCGGGCAGACGTGCGGCCCGCCACCGAAGGCGAGATGATCGCGGTAGTTCCCGCGGTCGAGACGGAAATGCTCTGGTGCTTCGAAGACCGACTCGTCGCGGTTGGCGGAAGCCAGGCCGAAAACGATCTTCTCGCCGGGGCACATCTGCCGCCCGAAAATCGCGGTGTCCCGCTCGACGTTGCGTAACAAGACATGGATTGGTGGTTGCAGGCGCAATGTCTCCTCCACGGCGCGCTCGACGAGTGTGCGGTCGGAGCGCAGCGCAGCCCACAGGACGGCGTCGGTCGCCACTCCCGTAAGCAGGCTGGCGATCAAATGACGTGTGGTCTCGTTTCCGCTGATGATGAGGAAGATCATCTGCGTTCGCACCTCGACGTCGCTCAGTCGGCGGCCGTCCACTTCAGTGGCCAGCAGACGATTCAGCAGGTCGTCGTCGCCGGACTTGCGGCGACGATCGGCGATCAACCCGTCGACGTAGGCGGTGAACTCGGGATGTGCGCCGGCGAGTCCGCTGCCCCGCTCGTTGCGGTACGTCGTCGGATAGCTGCCCTCGACGACCTCGTCGCTCCACCGGCGGAAGAGCGCCCAGTCGCCCGGTGGTACACCGATGAGATGGGCGATCACGTTCACCGGAATCGGAGCGACCAGCTCGTCGACCAGCTCGCCTTCACCCGCGAGCGACGATCGGGGCGAGTAGATCGGACGCAAGCTGGCGGACAAGCGGCTCGACGCGCATCGCCTTGTGGTGGGCGACGGCGGCATTGATCACCTTGCGGATCCGCCCATGGCGCGGTTCGTGGATCTCGTTGATGAACTGCTCCTCGGGCGGCACGACGACACCGGGTTGGCGGAAACTGGCGACGAACGTGTCGATCCGACGCGTCGCCTCGGCGACGTCGCTGTGGGCAGCGAGGAACCAGCCGGTAGGTATCCGCGCCACGGGACAGCGTTGACGCAGATCGGCCAAAGTCGCGTGGTCGACCTCGGGCAGCGAAGCGAAGGGGTCGAGATCGCTATCGACGGTCGTTTCGCTCATCGCGGTGCCCCCGTGCCGGCGTCCAGCAGCGCGTCACGCTTGACGAGGACCTGGACCACCGCGAAAGTCTGGCGCACCCGGTTGGCCACCGACGACGCGGAACAGTGGACGGTCGTGCCGTTGATGCTCGCCTAGCTCGCGCCACTCGGCGGAGTCGTAGCCAGGACGCAGACCGCAGGGACCGGGTCGAGCTCGAGGACCTCTTGGCGGATGTCGTCGTAACCCGCCTCCTCGAGCTGCGCCGCGATCGTGCGTCCGGCCTTCATGGCGGTGTCCCGGGTCGCGCCCGAGCTGCGGGGCAGGATCGTAACGGCCATGGTGCCGCCCGGGTTGAGGTGAGCGCGCAGATGGCGGAGGACGGCAACCTGGTCCTTCCAGAACAACCACACATTGCACGAGAAGATCCTGTCGAACGTGCCGAGCGACGCGGGGAGCGCCTGTGCGTCGCCGACCAATAACTCGGGTGTGATCTGCGAGGTGTGCCGGCGAAGGCGTTTCCGCGCCATCGTTTGCATCGTGGCCGAGTGATCGATACCGACCACTTCTCCCGCCTCGAGCCGGTCGAGCACTGCGGCGATGCCGAGGCCCGGGCCATAGCCGAGCTCGAGCACGCGATCACCGGGCTTCAGCTCGAGCAGCTCTACCGTCCAGACACTGCGTTGCTGGTTCGATGCGCGACTCGACATGAACCGTCCGGCCAACCGACCGAGGAGCCCGCGAGGCTCACGGAACTGGTCGAACAGCTTTGCCTTGATGCTCATGTGATGGCCTCCTCGAGGTCGATCGAACTACGGATGGCAGCGAGCACCTGCGTCGCCTCGGCGACTGTGCCCTCGTCGATCTGGACTTCGAGCGCTTGCAACAGGCGCTGCTCGCGATGCTGCATCGCGGCGAACGCGTCACGCCCGTCGGCAGTGAGCGAAATGAGCGGCGACGTCCGATGCGCCGGATTGGGGATCGCCTCGACGAGATGGTTGCCGGCGAGCGTGTCGACGATCGCCTGAACGTGTTGACGCGTGACGTAACGGGAGCGGGCGATGGCCGGCACGGTGGACGGACCGTTGTTGCGGAGGTACTCGAGCACCGCCCGCCCCGGCGTCGAGACGGTGCCGCCTGCGTGCAGCCGGTCAGCAACTTGTACAAGCCGATGGTTGAGCAGGCGCACCTCGTCGAAGAGTTGGACGATCGGGTTCATATGACAATTAACCTGTCATAGTGACAAGTAAACTGTCAAGAGGTTCTTCCGCTGCTCGCGAAGGATCGGGGCTCTCGGCACGATTCGGTCACGTGCGCGTTGTCAAGATGGCCGCATGGCCTTCGCCCATCCGGCCTTCGACAATCGAGTGACTCGCGATCTCGGCGTCGAGATACCGATCGTGCAGGCTCCGATGGGATGGATCGCCCGCAGCCGGCTGGCCTCCGCAGTTTCGCGGGCGGGCGCGTGCGGCATCATCGAGACGTCGTCAGGTGAGCTCGATGCGGTGAAGGACGAGATCCGCCTGATGCGCGATCTCACCGACCGGCCGTTCGGCGTGAACATCGCCCAGGCATTCGTGCGCGACCCGAATATCGCCGAGTTCGTGATCGATCAAGGCGTGAAGTTCGTGACCACTTCGGCAGGCTCGCCGACGAAGTACACCGCTGTCCTCAAGGACGCGGGCCTCACCGTCTATCACGTCGTGCCGACATTGGCCGCCGCCCGCAAGGCGGTCGATGCGGGCGTCGACGGGCTCGTGGTCGAGGGTGGCGAGGGTGGCGGGTTCAAGAGTCCGACGCCGGTGTCGACGATGGTGCTCCTGCCTCTCGTGCGGAGCCGCGTCGACGTGCCGATCATCGCCGCCGGCGGGATCGTCGACGGCGCCTCGATGGCAGCGGCGTTCGCCCTCGGTGCGGAGGGCGTGCAGATGGGTACGCGTATGGTCTCATCGCTCGAATCGCCGATCCACGACAACTGGAAGCAGGCGATCATCGAGGCCGCGGAGACGGACACGCTGTTCCTCAACCAGCGCCACTCCCCCGCGCTGCGCGCCCTGCGGACGAACCGTACGACCGCACTCGTTGACGCGACGCACAACGTGTTCGGAGAGTTTGGCAACTTTCGCGCCCTCTACTTCGGCGGCGACATGGAGGCTGCGATTGCGCTCAGCGGACAGGTCGCAGGGCGCATCGACGAGATCCGGCCGGTTGGCGACATCATCGCCAGCACGGTCTCCGAGTTCGTCGCCACGATCGAGCGGCTCGCCACGGGCGAGAACCACTAGCCGCCCTCGCACGCATGTGCGCGTCCCGCCGATCGGCGGATGGCTCCAGTACGCTGGACCTTCTGGCGACACCATCGGGAGGTGCGATGGCCAACGATCCGACATTGCACTGGCGAGGGATCAACCACCTCGCCCTCATCACCGACGACATGGACGCCACCGTGCGCTTCTACCATGGCGTGCTCGGTGCGGAACTGGTGGCGACGGTCGGTACACCAGGCTTCCGCCACTACTTCTTCTCCTTCGGTGAGCAGACCACCGTGGCGTTCTTCGAGTACGCCGACGCTGCCATCGAGTCGTTCGCCTCACCGGCGGGCGTGCCAGACCCGCGCAAGGTCCAGTTCGACCACCTGTCGTTCAACCTCCCCGACGAGGAGGCGCTCCTCACGCTGCGCGATCGACTCAAAGCAGCGGGCTGCGAAGTGACCGATGTCGTCGATCACGGGTTCGTGCGGTCGGTGTACTTCACCGATCCGAGTGGCATCGCCCTCGAGGCCTCGTGGTGGGTCGTCGATGCGACGGGACGTGACGCCGACTACGCCGACGACCGGTTGTTCGGTGACTCCGACCCGGTGCCCGCCGTGGAAGAGCTGCGCGCAACCGGCGAGATCGCCGACGTCCCGCACACGCGTCTCGCCTGAGGCGGGTCGGCGGGTGCTCACGAGCGAATCACGCCTCGTTGTCACGCACGCCGGCAGCTTGCCCCGTCCGGCAGCGCTCGCTGCGCTGCACGGCCGGCGCAGTCGTGGCGAGGAAGTCGACGCCGACGAGCTCGCCTCGGCAATCGAGGCGGCCACCTCGGACGTGATCGCCCGACAGAGGGAGGTGGGCATCGACGTCGGCAACGACGGCGAGCAGGCGCGAGAGAGCTTCTTCACCTACGTCCGCCATCGGATGTCCGGGTTCGGTGGTGCCAGCAAACGCCCCCTGATGCGCGACCTGCTCGAGCACCAAGACTTCCTCGACCTTGCGCTGCCCCGCCGGGAACGGATGCAGGTCGACCTGATGCACGCACCGGCGGCGATCGGCGACGTCACCTACGTCGACACCACCGAGCTCGACGCCGAGTGTGCGCTCGTCGCGGACACTCCGTTCGCCGAGACGTTCATGACGGCTCCGTCGCCGGGCATCGTGGCCTCGGCGATGGAGAACCGGCACTACCCCTCGCAGAACGAGTACGTGCAGGCCGTTGCCACGGCGTTGCGGACCGAGTACCGCACGATCGTCGACCGGGGCCTGTTGCTGCAGATCGACGCGCCCGATCTGGCCCTCGAGCGACATGTCCTCTTCGCCGACCGGCCACTCAACGAGTTCCTCGGCTGGGTCGAGTTGGTCGTCGACGCGATCAACGTTGCGCTCGAGGGCATCGACCCGTCGCGCGTCCGGCTGCACGTGTGCTGGGGAAACTACGAAGGGCCCCACACGCACGATGTCGCCTTCGCCGACATCCAGCCGCTGCTGTACGGCGCCCGGGTCGGCGCCTTGGTGGTCTCCATGGCGAACGCCCGCCATGCGCATGAGCACAAGTGCTTCGAGCGGAATCCGTTGCCTGACGGGATGGTTCTCGTCACCGGCGTGATCGACACGACGAGCAATTACGTCGAACATCCGGAGGTCGTCGCCGATCGACTCGCCGTCGTAGCGCGGTCGGTCGGCGATCCGCGCCGCCTCATCGCCGGGACCGATTGCGGCTTCGACACGTCGGCGGGGATCGGCGACGTCGCTCCATCCGTCGTGTGGCAGAAACTCGCCTCGCTGCGGGCCGGAGCCGATCTCGCGTCCGACCGCCTGCTGTGACGTTCAGATCCGGAAGAACAGACCGCCGTAGCGCTCGGCGAGATCGGTGTCGCCGCGGGCGGTGCCCGCGTTCATCCGACCCATCGCCGTGAGCACGAAGCTCGCCGGGTCGAACTCGAGAACGAGTGGCAGGTCGTCGACCTCACCGGGCTCGAGCCCGACGCCCTCGGGCGTGACGGACACTCGCGTCTCCCCGCCGTTGTTGCCGGTCAACCGAACGCCGATGGTGAACGGATCGACGCCGGCGGTCTCCGCCGTCGATTGCCACACGATCCAGCAGAAGGGGACGAGCAGGTCGGCCGCGTCGCCATCCATCGCGTGAGGATCGCCGGCACCCTGGCGGATGTCCCAGGAGTGGACGGCGTAGTCGACGAGCTGGGCGACCGGATAAAAGCACGAGGGCAGCGGTCCCATGTACTTGTGGGGGACCATGAAGCCTCCCCACTCGTCGGCGTCGAGATTCTCCATGATCGTCATCATCCGGGCGCGATCGTCCTCCAGCCGCGACACCAGTTCGTCTTGCGACGTCCCGTGGAACGCCATCGCGCCTTTGTCGACGTGTGTGTTCATCGTCTTCACCCCGAGTGGCTCGGGCGCGGTTCCGCCTGTGCGAGCGGTGTCGAAGCCGTCGAAGTAGCCCTCCGTCGTGTCGACGAGGTGTCCGACCACATCGCACACCTGCCAGTGCCCGGCCGCTGTTGGCGCCTCCCACGCGCCCGGCTTTGCGGCCAAGGCCAGGAAGCCGTCGGACTGCGTGCGGACGGCCTCGAGGAGGTTGTCCCGGCTCGCATAGTCGAAGAAGTTCCAAGCGCTCATCGAATGCCCTCCCGTGATCTCCCGCGATCGTACCCAGCGCCGACGAGACGCTCGGCGGCGAGCTCCGGACAGGTGGAAAGCGATGCTCGAGGCCGCCTCTAGAGGTGCGTTCGCGCGATGCAGCGATGTGATCGCGCTCAGCTGACAATCTGTGCACATGGATGCGGCCGCGGTCCAAGCTCTGCTCGTCCAGCACTTCGAGTACGCCAGCAGTGATCCGGACTTCGCCCACGAGATGTATCACGGCGACGCGGTCCTCGAGTTTCCCCAGTCGGGCGAGCGCTTCGAAGGCGTCGAGAACATGCGCGGATGGAGACAGGGCTATCCCGGCGCGCTGACGTACGAGTTTCGCGGGGTGCGAGGTGAGGGCGACTTCTGGGTGGCGGAGATCCTCATCAAGTACGACGACGGGCCGTGGAACTTCGGGTTGAGCATCATGGAGCTCCGCGACGGCAAGATCGCCAGAGAGACGATCTACGTGTCGGAGGGCTGGGAGGCGCCCGAGTGGAGGGCGGCATGGCGGGCTGCGCCGTAGAGCGAGATCACACTCGTCACAGGTAACTCTGTCGACATGGCGAGGCGGCGGCGCCTAGAAGTGGCCGATGGACAATGCAGACCTGATCGAACAGGTCGGCTGATCGTGGTTCCGTCGATGACGCGTGCCGCGACGGCCTTCCTCGAATCGCTGGACGCCGACCATCGGCGAACAGCGACCGACCGCTTCGACGTGCCCGACCACCGGCTGTGGACCTACCTGCCCGGTTCACGCGCCGGCTTGTCGCTGGCCGAGATGAACGTCGAGGAGCGCCGGCTGGCGCTCGAACTGCTCGACGCGGGCTGCAGCGCGGAGGGAGCGAAGACGGCTCGTCGCGTCATCGAGTTGGACATGATCCGTCGCCAGCTGGCCGGCACGCCGTCCGCCCAACCGGATCCGCATGACGATCGTTTCTGGTTCCGCATCCTCGGCGATCCCACCGGCGACGAGCCATGGGCCTGGCGCGTCAACGGGCACCACCTCGCCGTGCATGCCACCGTGGTCGACGGGGCGGCGACGATCACCCCGCACTTCTTCGGCGCCGAGCCGGCGGTCGTCCCTCACGGGCCCCATGCGGGGCTCCGAACGCTGCCGGACGAGGAGGAGATCGCCCGCGCGATGCTGGCGAGCTTCGACTCGACGCAACGGGAGATCGCCGTCGCCTCCCCGATTGCACCCGATGACATCCTCACCCGCTTCGACCCGGTGGTCGATCCGAACGTGATCCCCGAGGGTCTGAACTACGCCTTCATGCGTGACTCACAGCGTGACACGCTCCACCGCCTCATCCGCCTCTACCTCGATCGCGCCCCGGCAGCCATCGCCGAGGCAGCGTGGAGCGACGCCGTCGCCGCAGGGCTCGACAACGTGCAGTTCACGTGGGCGGGCCCCGACCAGCGCGGCGAGGGGCACTATTACGCCGTCCGCGGCCCGACGTTCCTGATCGAGTACGACAACACGCAGGACGACGCCAACCACGTCCACTCGGTGTGGCGCGACCTGCGCAACGACTGGGGCGAAGACCTGCTCGTCGCTCACTACGCCAGCGATCACCACGGCTGACCGGAGGTATTCGATCTCTCTGTCCGGAAGAGTACTTGACATATTCCGATATCGACATATATAGTGTCGTCATGGCTCGCACACCGACCACGACGGATGCGTTCAACGCCGTCGCCGAGGCGAGCCGCCGCGACCTTCTCGATGCATTGGGCAACGGGGAGGCGACCGTGGGAGAGCTCGTCGATCGGCTCGGCCTCAGTCAGCCGCAGGTGTCCAAGCACCTCGGCGTCCTGCGCGCCGTCGACCTCGTGCTCGTCCGCGCCGACGGTCGGCATCGCTGGTACCGCATCAACGGTCCGGCATTGAAGCCCGTCCACGATTGGGTGCGCACGTTCGAGCGCACCTGGAACACACGCCTCGACCGGCTCGACGACCTCCTCGTCGAGCTCCAAGACCAGGAGAAAACACCATGAACAGCAACGACACCGTCAGCAACCGTCACGGCTCCGCCGTCGTCACTCTTCCCTCCGACACCGAGATCCTGATCACGCGCTCGTTCGATGCGCCGGCGGACCTCGTCTTCAAGACGTACACAACGCCCGAGCTCGTCAAGCGCTGGTGGGGCTTCGAGACCTCCGAATGGCTGGTCTGCGAGGTCGACCTGCGAGTCGGCGGGCAATGGCGATACGTCACCCGCGAGCAGGACTTCGAGGTCGGCTTCCACGGCGAGTTCCGCGAGATCGATGCGCCCCGCAGGCTCGTCTCGACCGAGGTCTACGAGGGGTTCCCCGACGGCGAGGCACTCGACATCCTCACGCTCGACGAGGTGGACGGGGTCACGACGATGACCGTGCTCGTCCAGCACTCCTGCCAGGAGCACCGCGACGCACACATCAACTCGGGCATGGAAGGCGGGATGCAGATCTCCTACAACCGGCTCGAGGATGTGGTTCGCCAGATGACGTGACCCGCCCGGTCAACCCGACCCCCCGACGCGACGGTCCCCACGTGCGGATGACACCGATGGAAGACACCACGGAGTCACAACTCGACACGTGCGGGACCGTCGCGGTCTCGTCGTCCCCCGGCAGCTCCGTGGGAGACTCGGGCATGTCGATCGCCCGCACCCCTCCCGACGGGTTCCACACCGTCACGCCGCGCATGGTGGTCGCCGACGCGCGGGCCGCCGTCGGTTTTCTCAGAGCGGTGTTCGGCGCGATCGGCGAGTTCACCGTCGGGCGGCCGGCCGAGATGCGCATCGGCGACTCGCTCGTCATGGTGACTCCCGCAGACGAGCGTGAGTTCTTCCCGGCCTTTCTCTATGTGTACGTCGACGATGCGGACGAGACATATCGACGGGCGCTGGACGGCGGCGCAGCGAGCCTGGAGGAGCCGCTCGACACTCCCTACGGCGACCGCCGGGCGATGGTGCGGGACCCGTTCGGCAATGTGTTCCAGATCGCCCATCCGCTCGCTACAGGGCAACAGCCGGCGCGAGCGAGATGGACGAACCGTCCTGACAGCAGTGGCAGGCTGGGCGAATGAACGCAGCCGTGACGCCTGATCCGTTCGGCGAATACGAGAAAGCCGCCTGGAGCGCGGGCAAAGCGGAGCCGTACCACCGCGGCGCCGGCGTGATCACGAGCCGGACGATCGAGCGCCTGCTCGACGCAGCGGGCGTGGCCAGCGGATCTCGCCTGCTCGACGTCGCCACCGGACCCGGATATGTCGCCGCAGCGGCGACCGCACGTGGTGCCCAGGTCGTTGCGGTCGACTTC
Organism: uncultured Acidimicrobiia bacterium; assembly: GCA_963830025.1. Classification (GTDB taxonomy): domain Bacteria; phylum Actinomycetota; class Acidimicrobiia; order Acidimicrobiales; family Ilumatobacteraceae; genus CAWHLC01. The sequence goes on along the minus strand of CAWHLC010000007.1, from coordinate 1,269,795 downwards.
TCCGACGAGATGCTCGCCGTCGCCGGCCGCCTCAACCCGGGTCTCGAGCTCCATCAGGCCGACGCCTACGCATTGCCGTTCGGCGATGCCGAGTTCGATGTCGTGGTGGCCAACTTCCTCATGCCCCACCTGACCGACCTGCCACAGGGTGTTGCCGAATTGGCCCGTGTCGTGCGCCCGGGAGGACGACTCGCACTCGCCACCTGGGACAGGCCCGAGCGGAACCGCGTCATCGGATCCGTCGGAGACGCCGTGGCGGAGGTGGGAGCGGTGCCCCCGAGCGATCTGCCATCCGGCCCGCCGATGTTCCAGTACGCGGCCGACGACGAGTTCACCGCCCTGCTGACGAATGCCGGGTTGATCGACCCGCACATCGAGACGTTCTCGTTCACGCACCACGTCGACGACATCGACCGCTTCTGGATCGAGTTGCTCGCCGGCACCGTTCGTACCACGGCCGTCGTCTCCGCCCAGCCGGTCGAGACGCAGGAGGCGATCCATCAGGCGTATCGCCGGATCGTGGCGGAGTACCGCCACGCCAATGGCTATGAGATCCCCTGCTCGGCGAAGATCGGTTCGGCCGCGGTCCCAGGCGGCGACGGCTCTCCCAACGGCTAGGCGATCGCGAGGTCCGCACTCACCGGAATCAGTCGAACAGGAGCCGCCCGAGCTCGTGCAGGTCGGCGATGACGAGGTCACCGGCCAGGTCGTTCAGGGCGGCGACCGTCGCGCCGGAGGCGCGACCGGCGGCAACCCCCGGCTCGCTGTCCTCCACCACGAGGCAACGCTCGATCGGCACATCGAGCAGAGTGGCCGCACGGAGGAACGCGTCGGGGTCGGGCTTGCCATTGGCGATGTCCTCTTCCGTGACCAGCACGGGCGGCTCGATTCCTGCAACCGCCAGTCGTGCTCTGGCGAGCCGGATGTCGGCGCTCGTGACGACCGCCCACGGCATCGATCGCTCGCCAGCTGCCTCGATCAGCTCGAGCGCGCCGGGAAGGACGACGACATCGTCGAGGTCGTCGTACTGCAGGTGAAGCTGACGCGCCGCCAGCTCGGCGACTTCCCCGTCGCTGAGATCGGGGAACAGCCGGCGGACCGTCACCTCGGCGGGGCTGCCGTGAGCGATGGGGAGCACGTCGGCAGCGTCGACACCGACGTCGCTGGACCACGTCGTCCAGGCACGCTCCACAGCCGCATTGGAGTCGACGAGCGTGCCGTCCATGTCGAGCAGAAGGGCGTCGACGTCGATCATCGTTCGGGCTCGGTCGGCGGCGCGGGACGGCCGGCGATGCGCATGCTCACGGCAGTTGCCTCGTCGATCAGCCGTTCGCGGCTGACGTCGAGACGGCCGTCGAGCCATTCCACGAGCAATGTCGTGAAGCCTCCGGCGAGCATGCCGGCGCGGATCTTGCCGAGCTCGACGCCCACGGTCCGCGCCCCTCGCCCCGGACGCCCCGTTCCGCTCAAGCCGTCGATCAACCGTTGCCAGGCAACGGCGCGATGCTCGTCGACGGCGCGAATGCCTCGGGCCTCGACGAACAGCACTCGCCCTCGCCTCCGATCGCTGTCGACGAACGCGACGGCGGTCTCGATCCCCGCCCGCAGCCGGGACTCCGGCGTCAGGCCGCTCGCCCAGGCTGCCTTGGCCAGCGCCTCGTACAGCTCACCGACCGTCCGGTCGTAGACGGCGACGAGCAGGGCGTCGATGTCGTCGAAGTTCTCGTAGAAGTAGCGCTGGTTGAGCTCGGCGGCGCGACAGACCGCGCGAACGGTCGTCGACGACGTGCCCTCCGTACCGAGCAGGTCGAATGCGACGTCGAGCAACCGTGCGCGTCGTTCTCCGCGACGCTCGTCGGCCGGCACCCCTGCCCATGTACGACGGCGGGTCGGCTGCCGCGGACTGGACCACGCCGACAGCGTACGACGAGTGACGGACTTTGGATACGTTCGTATCCAAAGTCGAGGGGACTCACGCGCTGTAGGCGGTGATGTCCGTTGCCTTCACGGATGCCCAGATGCGATCGCCTGGACGCAGCTCGAGCTCGAGCAGCGCGCCGGGAGTGATCTCGGCGACGATCGGGAGGACCCCGACGAGGGCCACGCGAGCACGGTCAGCGTGCTGATCGACATCCTCCACTGTGAGCTCCCACACGTTGCGGGGACTGCCCTCGGGGATGTGAAGGTGCAACGAGACGGCCTGTGGTCGGATGGCGACGTACGCCGGTCCGTCATCGAATCCGCCGGCGATGTGCACCGCGGCACCGGCGTTGGTCACCAGCGTGTCGGCGGCGAGCGTGCCGGAGATGAGATTGACGCCGACCAGGTCGGCGACGTATCGCGAGCGGGGGTGCGCAGTTACCTCGGCGAGCGTGCCGCTCTGTACGACGCGGCCGGCTTCCAGCACGACCACACGGTCGGCCAGAACGTATGCGTCGACGGGATCGTGCGTCACGAGCAGTCGCATCCCCTCGAACGAGGCGAGATGGCGACGAAGGTCGCGCCGCACCGTCCCCCGTGCGCCCGCGTCGAGAGCAGCAAGCGGTTCGTCGAGCAGAAGCAGGCGCGGGTCGGTGGCAAGCGCCCGAGCGAGGGCGACGCGCTGCGCCTGTCCACCGGAGAGCGCCCTGGGCCGATGGCGGGCGTGGTCGGCCATCCCGACCCGCGTCAGCCACTCGCGAGGCGACATTCCGAGCGCGCGCCTTGTCCACCCCTCGGGCGCGCAGCCCGAACGCGACGTTCTCCAGCGCCGTCATGTTGGCGAAGAGGAGGTAGTCCTGGAACACGACACCGACCGATCGTCGCTCCGGCAGGAACGAAGCGGCCAGACACCGGATCGTCGACGATGTCGTCGTCGATCCGGACCGAGCCCCGCTCGATCGGGATGAGACCTGCGATGGAACGCAGCAGCGTCGACTTCCCGGCGCCGTTGGGGCCGAGGACGGCGACGAGCTCACCGGGTTTGACGTCGAGTCGCACGTCGAGGTCGAGCGTGCCCAGACGGAGGCCGATCTCGACGTCGAGGCTCACGGGAGCACCCTGGTCAACGAGTCATCCGGCACCGGTACTGGCTGGGCCACCGATCCATCGCTCGCGAAGGCCGACGAGCACGGCGAAGGACACCGTGATCAAGAGCAAGCTGAGGACGAGCGCCTCCGGCGGATCGGAGTTCAGAGCGAGATAGGTCTGCATCGGAACGGTACGGGTCGTGCCCGGGTAGTTGCCGGCAAACGTAATCGTCGCGCCGAACTCACCGAGGGCGCGGGCCCACGACAGCACAGCACCGGCGATGAGTGCCGGGCGCACCGCGGGCAGTGTCACTCTCCGGAACGCGTACCAGCGGGAGGCACCGAGCGTTCGCGCCGCATCGTCGTAGCGGTAGTCGAGTTGACGCAAGGCGGCCTCCACGGTGAGCACGAGGAACGGCATGGCGACAAAGGTCTGGGCGATCACGACTGCGGGGGTCGAGAACGGCAGGCGGATGTCGAACCAGCGATCGAGGTACTGGCCGAGCAGGCCTCTGCGCCCGAGGGCGAAGAACAAAGCGACGCCGCCGACGACCGGCGGCAGCACCATGGAGAGCGTGCACAAAGCACGCACGATGCCTCGACCGGGGAAGTCGGCGCGAGCCAGCAGCCAGGCCAGCGGAACACCGAAGACGAGCGAGAGTCCCGTCGCCCACAGCGAGCACACGATCGACAGCCGCAGCGCCGTGCGTACCTCTGCGTCGGACAGCACATCCCACAGGTCCGACCACGGGACGCGCCACAAAAGGCCGATGAATGGCAACGCGAAGAAGGCGATGGCGATGACGGCGAGCGCGAGCGCGGGAACAGGAAGCCGTCCCCGATCGTGCGAAGTGACCGGCCGGCGCACTGTGCCGACGCTCAAGGCGCCGAGAACCCGTAGCTGGCCAGGATCGACTGGCCCTCGTCACCGACCACGAAGTCGGTGAACGAACTCGCCGCGTCGGCGTCCGCTGCCTCCTTGGTGACGGCGACCGGATACTCGGGAGTGACGTTGATGTCGGTGGGGATCTCCACGCCTTCGGCGTCGTCGCCAGCGGCGATCACGTCTGTCGAGTAGACAACCCCTGCGTCCGCCTCACCGAGCACGACCTTGTTCACCACCGCCTTGACGTCCTCCTCCAAGGAGTCCGGTTCAACGGTGACACCGGCGTTCTCGAACACCTCCTGCGAGTAGGCACCGATCGGCACCTCCGGATCGCAGGCCACGACGATGAGATCGGGATTCTCGAGATCGGCGACACCCTCGATCCCCTGCGGGTTTCCCGACTCGACGATGATCTCGAGTGAGTTCTTGGCGAACACCTGCGGCTCACCACCGTTGTTTCCAGCGTCAGTGAGCTTTGTCATGTTCGCCTGGTCTGCCGACGCGTAGACGTCGGCGGGAGCGCCCTCGTTGATCTGTGCCACGAGGTCGGAGGACGAGCCGAAGTTGAACACCACGGTCGTGTCCGGGTTGGCGTCCATGAAGGCGTCGCCGATCTCGGTGAACGACTCGGTCAACGACGCCGCGGCGAACACGGTGACATCGCCCTCCTCGATCGTCGCGGTGCTTTCGCCCGACGCAACGGTGGTGGCGGCTGCAGTCGTATCCGACGCGGTGTCGTCATCGTCTCCGCACGCGGCGAGTCCTGCTCCGAGACTGACGACCGTCAACGGGACCCACACAGATCTGCACACACGATTCATGGACGGGCACATTACTCAGTTCTTCACTACTGAGACCTCACGAAGTCACGTCATCGTTGATGACTACGATCAGGGGGCGTGGCACGGACGACCGACTTGACCCTTGCTGAAGGGGCGTGCCTCGCAGCGGTGCAGCAGGGCCTGCGCCACGGTTGGGCCATCGGCTCGCTGCTCGCTGCGGACGGCGAGATCGGCCGCATCTGGACCCTGTCTCGCCCACTCACGTATCGCGCAATCGACTCACTGATCGAGCGACGGCTGTTGACTCGACGCGGTACCGAGGCCGGGCGCGGTCGCGATCGGACGCTCCTCCAGATCACTGCCGCCGGGAGTCGCGCCGTCGTGGCGTGGCTGGCGACGCCGGTCGATCACCTTCGTGACGTCCGGACCGAACTGCTCGTCAAGCTGGCGTTCCTGGAACGGGCCGGAATGGACGTGAAGCCGCTGCTCGAGGATCAACGCGCCCGGTTCGCCGGCGTGATCGACGGTCTCACCACCTCCTCCGACGAGGGGTTGGTCGAGCTCTGGCGGCGCGAGAGCGCCCGCGCCGTACGCCGCTTCCTCGACAACGCCCTCCAGCCGCAACGCATCCCGGCCCGGTCCAGTGAGCCTCCGCCGTTGCGCCTCAGCGCGCGCAACCAGCTCAGCGCGACGGTGAGCGACGTGACGCACGGCGAGGTGATGTCCACGGTCCGCGTCACCGTCGCCGGCGCGCAGCAGGCGACTGCGGCAATCACCAAAGACGCCGCGGTCGACCTCGATGTTGCCCCTGGCGACGACGTGCTCGTGATCGTCAAGTCGACCGAGGTGATGATCGCCAAGCCTGGCTGAGCTCAGCGAGCACTGCGGTCACGGGCGCACTCGGCAACGAAGCTGATGACGGTGCCGGCATAGCCGTCGACGAGGCGTGGCGGATCGCCGTGCTGCGCCCGATGGTTCCCATCGTCGAACACTGCGAGAGTGAGCAGGTCGCCGCGGACCTCCGTGCGGTACACGTCGACGCTGCTCTCGACGGGGACGATGGCGTCGTCCGAACCGAAGACGGCGAGGAGCGGCACACGCAACGCTCGCATCGCCGGGCGCGGGTCGTGGTCGATGAGCTTGCGGGCAAGCTCCCAGGTGCGTTCGTCATCGGACAAGAAGTTGAGTGGGCTCGACGGGTCGTCGGCATGTCCGTCGAGCCGGGCACGCGCCGCCGCGAACGAGACGCCCGTGCGCAACGAGTCGACGATCCCGTCGTAGGCGGCGAGCAGGTCATCGGTCTCCGCCTCTGAACGGCCGGATTGGTTGGCTTCGTTGACCAGAGCGAAACGATCCTGGACGGCCGGCGACACGCCAGGTCCGGAGTTGGTGATCACGAACTCTGCCGGACCGCCCCGGGCGGCCACCTCGAGTGCCACCCAGCCACCCTGGCTGTGGCCGAAGATGCCGATCGGTCGAGCAACAGCCGTCGCCGTCAACGCGTCGATGGCGGCGCAAGCGTCATCGGCCTGTTCGACGATGCCAGCGTCCTGCCAGTGGCCAGTGGATCCGCCGACACCACGCTTGTCGAACGACGCGACGGCGATGCCGGCGGTCAGGAGGTGGCGACGAATCTCGGGGAAGTAAAGGTCGTTGTGCCTGTCCGACGGTCCCGACCCGGGGTGCATGACCACGGTCGCCACCGGCGTGCCGGCTGGTTCCCACAGATTGCCGGCGAGCTGCACACTGCCGGACCGGGCGACCAGATCGTGAACACGCGCGAAGGGTTCCGTCTCGATGGGTCGAGCGTAGCGACGACGCTGAGACCGCGCGCGAGGATTCCTGCCGTGGAGTACTCGCAGATCACCTATGAGGTGCGCGACGAGGTCGCTGTGATCACGTTGAACCGTCCCGATCGCCTCAACGCCTGGACACCGACCATGGCCGAGGAACAGGTCGACGCGATTCGCCGGGCCAACGACGACGATGGCGTCGGCGCCGTCGTCACAACCGGCGCCGGCCGAGGCTTCTGCGCCGGTGCCGACATGGAGGCCACGTTCCGAACCCGCATCGGCGGAACGGACCCGGGGAACGACACGGCGGGCGGAGTGGGTGGAATGCCCAAGGGCGTCGACTGGGTCAGCCTGCTGCGCGCGTCGAAGCCGATGGTCGCCGCGATCAACGGTCCGGCGGTCGGTGTCGGGGTCACGATGTGTCTCCCGATGGATCAGATCATCACCACACCGGTCGCCAAGTTCGGGATGGGCTTCATCAAGATGGGACTCGTCCCGGAGTTGGCCAGCACACGGTTGCTCGCCGACCGCGTCGGGTTCGGTCACGCCAGTGACCTGTGCCTGTCCGGTCGCCTCCTCACCGGCGATCAGGCGCACGCCATCGGTCTCGCCGACCGTCTCGTCGAGCCGGACCAGCTGCTGGCGACGGCCGTCGAGGTGGCTGCCGATTATGGGGCGAACCCTGCTCCGCAACTGCGGATGATCAAGCAGTTGCTCTCGGCCAACGGCGCCGAGCAAGACTTCGGCGTTATCCAGCGCAGCGAGCACAAGCTGCTGGCTGAGTGCTGGAGCTCGCCACAGCACGCGGAGGCGGTCGAGGCGTTCCTCGCCAAGCGTCCGCCCGTGTTCACCCGCTGAGCGCTGACGCCGGTCCTACGACTGCTCGTTACTGCGGCCGATGATCGCCGCCGCGTGACCCGGTAGCACGATCCCGTCGTCGGTCATCGCCGTCGCCTCGTCGGTGGCGAGCAGCACATGGCCGGTGCGCTCGACGGTCACCGGGTCGACCGCGAAGTTGACCACCGTCGTGACGTCGCCGTGGTCGATGACGAACCATCGTTGATGCTCGTCGTATTCGCACGAGACGTTCGTCATCGTCGGATCGACGAGTGACGGCACGTGACGGCGCAGCTCGATCAACCGTCGATGGAGATCGAGCAGCCGGGCATGGCGCCCCTCGTCGCGCTCGGTCCAGTCGAGCTTCGAGTTGCGCGAACGTGGAGGGCGACTGCGGGTCGGGCACGATCGAACGATCCCATCCCATCCTGGCGAACTCGGCGAAACGACCTTCCGCCGTCACCCGCCCCAGCTCGGGTTCAGGATGGGAGGTGAAGAACTGCCATGGCGTGGACGCTCCCCACTCCTCGCCCATGAACAGCATCGGAGTGAATCCCCCGGCCAGCGTGAGCACGGCGGCGATCGCCAGTTGGCCCTCGTCGAGCGTCGCGGTGAGCCGATCGCCCGCGGCCCGATTGCCGATCTGATCGTGGTTCTGGCTGGCGACGACGAGCCGCCACGCCGGGAGTCGCGTCGAGGTCGAGCGGCCGTCCGTGTTCGCATCCGCGGAACGAGGAGAACGTGCCGTCGTGGAAGAAGCCCTTCGTGACCACCTTGGCAAGGGCGTCGAGATGCTCGAAGTCGGCGTAGTAGCCCGTCGTCTCCCCGGTGAGGGCGACGTGGACGGAGTGGTGGAAGTCGTCGCTCCACTGGGCATCGAGTCCGTAACCGCCCTCGCTGCGAGGGGTGATCATCACGGGATCGTTGAGGTCCGACTCGGCGATCAACGTGAGCGGACGACCGAGGGCGCGCGACCACTCGTCCGTCGCTGCGGCCAGCTCGGCGAGGATGTGTACTGGCGAGTGGTCGACGATCGCATGCACGGCATCGAGCCGGAGTCCGTCGACGTGGTAGTCGGCAAACCACATGTGAGCGTTGTCGAGCACGTAACGGCGCACCTCGGGCTCGGCGAAGTTCACCGACGCGCCCCACGTGTTCGATGTGTCGTCGTGCAGATACGGACCGTACCGGGGTAAGTAGTTCCCGCTCGGTCCGAGATGGTTGTAGACGACGTCCTGGATGACGGCGAGATCCCGTTCGTGGCAGCGATCGACGAACCGCTGATACGCAGGTGGGCCGCCGTACGTCTCCTGCACGGCGAACCACAGCACGCCGTCATACCCCCAGTTGTGCGTTCCGTTGAAGGCGTTGACGGGCAGCAGCTCGACGAAGTCGACCCCGAGGTCGACCAGATGATCGAGCCGGGCGACCGCTGCGTCGAGCGTGCCCTCCGGTGTGAACGTGCCGACGTGCAGCTCGTAGATGACACCGCCGGCGAGCTCGCGTCCGCGCCATCCGCTGTCGGCCCACCGGTGGTGGCCGGCGTCGAACACGGCGGAAAGGCCGTGCACACCGTCGGGCTGCCGGCGTGAGCGTGGATCGGGCAGGACCGCAGGATCGTCGTCGATGGCGAAGCCGTAGCGTTCGCCGTCGCCCAAGGTCAGGTCGTCGCGCGCCCACCATCCATCGCCAGACGGCTCCATCCTGTGCGTCGTGCCGGCGGCGACAAGCCGAACCGATCTCGCCGTGGGCGACCAGATCCTCACGGCGTCGTCTCGACCGGAGCGAGCAGGGCGACGGGGTACGAGCCGAGGAGCGGGGCAAGCTCCACTCGACCTCCGTCGACCGAGCGGCCGGTGATCACCTCGACCAGCGGCCGCCGGGCGAGCACGATCGACGTGTCGCCCCATCCGTCCTCCCGCTCCAGGCCGACCGGCAGGCGTGTTGCCACCGTGACGGCGCCCCCGCGGTCGAAGGCAACGACATTGTCAGCTGCCCGCCCGTGAGCCTCCACGGGGACGTATCGCGTGAACAGGTGCGGTCGGTCACGACGCAGCCGCAACGCTCGGCTCGTGACCAGCAGTTTGGCTGCACCGCTGCCATCGATCGGTGGCAGCATTCCGCCGTCAAGGTCGGCGAGGAGCCGGCGGCGCAGCTCGAAGTCGACAGCTCGCCTGTTGTCCGGGTCGACGAGTGACTGCTCCCACAGTTCGCTGCCTTGATAGACGTCGGGGACGCCCGGCGCAGTGAGCTGGATCAGCTTTGCCGACAGCGAGTTGCTCCATCCAGGCGCCGTCACCTGTTCGAGCAGGCCGACGAGCACGGCGTTGACCGCGGCGTCGTCGAAGGCGCTGTCGACGAGGCGGTGCATCGAGTCCTCGAACTCGTCGTTGGGCGAGTTCCACGACGTCGAGATGCCCGCTTCTCGTGCCGCTTTCTCTGCGTAGGCGTGGAGGCGTTCTCTCGATGCCGGCCACGCGCCGAGGATCGCTTGCCACAGCAGCTGTTCGAGCGGACCGTCACCGAGTGGGACGAGTTGGCGCAGGTGCTCGAGTGCTTTCTCCCATACCTCGGGCACCTCGGACAGGACGTTGAGGCGGGCGCGGACGTCCTCACCGCGCTTGGTGTCGTGCGTCGACAGCGTCGTGAGCGAGAGCGGATAACCCGCCTGACGCCGGCACTGGCGGCGGTGGAACTCGTCGACGCCGATCGAGAACTCGGACGGATCGCCACCTACCTCTGTGAGGGATCCGAGGCGGTTGTACCGGTAGAACGCCGTGTCCTCCACGCCCTTGGCCATCACCATGCCCGACGTCTGCTGGAAGCGTCGTGCGGCCGGTTGCTGAGGATCGCCGAGCACCGCGACGACGGCGTCGATCGTCGAGTCCAGGTCCGGTCGACGAGCGCGTGCCTCGTCGGCGGCGGCGTCGAGGTGATCTCGGCCGAGAGGCAGGTACGAGCGGTATACCGGGAAAGCAGGCGAGCAACTCGGCGACGGCATCGGCGATCGGCGACCGCTCCACCTGCTCGCCGGCCGGCCGTTCGAGGACGTCGGCGAGCTGGCGGTCGATCCTCAGCACCTCCGACCGAAGGATCCCGTCAGCGATCGCCCGCTTTGTGCCGTGGATCACGGCCGGCCAGGAGACCACTTCGTCGGACCCGCTCAGTCGCGATCGAGGGCATCCAGTGCGGACTGCCCCTTCGGATCGACGAGCACGCGGTCGATGTCACCGAGCGCGTCGTAGCCGGTCGTGCCGGCCGCCTGCCACGGTGCGGGCAATGCTTCGCGCCCCTCCAGGATCTTCTCCGCCAGCGACGTACGCGCCACCCGTCGCATCAGCCACCGCGTCGAGGTACTCACCGGGGTCGAAAAGGCCGTCCGGATGGTCGACACGCAAACCGTCGACGAGCCCGTCGGCCACCCACCGCACGATCTCGTGATGCGACTCCTCGAAGACCCATGGCACCTCGACGCGCACCGCCGCCAGCGTGTTCACGGCGAAGAACCGGCGAAAGTTCAAGTCGGCATCGGCACGTCGCCAGTTGACGAGCTCGTAGTGCTGGCGACGATGGACCTCCTCGGCGCTCGCTCCGTCGTCGGCGGTCCCCGGCGCGAGCGGGAAACGGTGATCGTGGTAGCGCAACTCGCCATGCTCGACGCGCAGATCCCGCTCGTCCTCGTCGCCGAGCACCGGGATGCGCACCTTGCCGTTGCCGAAATCCCAGTCGATGTCGAATGCTTCGGCGTAGCGCGACGATCGCCCATGGGTGAGGAGATCGCACCACCACGCGTTGGCCGTCGGCGTGGCGACCCCGACGTGGTTGGGCACGATGTCGACGAGGATTCCGAGATCGGCATCATGCGCCGCGTTGGCAAGAGCGGAGAGACCGTCAGGCCCGCCCCGCTCCGGGTCGACGCGACCGTGGTCGATGACGTCGTAGCCGTGGTCGGAGCCTTTCTCCGCCGTCAGTAGTGGGGAGAGGTACAACCAATCGGCGCCGAGTGACCGCACGTAATCGACCAGCCCCGCGGCGGCGTACAGGTCGAACTGCCGCCGGATCTGCAGCCGGTAGGTGGACAGGGGGCGGTCCATCGCCGCACCGTACCGACGAGCGGCACGCCGCTGACAACGGCGTGCCGTTTCCTCGCGGTCAGGACGATGTTGGCGACGGATCCGGCGCGTCGGCAGCCGACATGCCGTTGACGATCGCCACGTGTGGATCCCGGTTCGGATCAGTGCCACCCTGGAGCGAGTCGCGGAACAGCGTGATCGCGCGGAGCGTGGCGGGATTATCGAGCCCGGCGTTCATGATCCGATCCACCGACGGGAGCAGATCCCGTCGCTCGGCGACGATGTCGTGAGCGATCCGGTCTGTGGGACCGAGGTCGTCGGGGGAATCGGTCGTGCGATACGGGTTGTCGACCAGCTTCTTTCTGCCCCGCTTCTTGATCATGGTCGTTGCCCCTTCATCAGAGTCGAGTGACCGTCGGGTGGAGCCAGACGGTCAGTCGTGGCGCGTGGGTCACCCGCGCATGGTGCGTTGGGACGTCTGCGACCGTCCGATCCGTCGCATCTAACGGACATCGAGCTCATCCGTGAGTTGCTGCTTCTTGTCCTCGAAGTCGTCGAATGTCACTTTTCCGGCTTTGAATCGCTCGTGCAATTCAGCCAAGTCGGCGAGCACGGCCTGTTGTTCGCGCATCGGAGGACCCGGCTCGGGAGGCGATTCGTCGGCGGCGGCGCGTTCGGTCCGCTTCGCGAACTTCGCCGCGGCACGCTCACGCTGGGCCTTCTCCCGCTGACGCTTCCGAAAGCTCGCCTGGCTCACGACGGTGCCCCCAGAGCGACGGAGACTGCGCCTCGTTCACGTCGGGTCAAGGCGACAGCCTTGGCAATCGTCGCCGCCGACGCGGTGCGCAGCCGGCTCACGAGTCCCACCCGGGAGAGTGTCCAGATCAGCCACTTGCCCGGGTCGTACTGCCACCACCGCGCTCCATTCCGGTAGTCGAACGGGAATCTGTGGTGGAAGTTGTGGTATCCCTCGCCAAACGTGACGAGCGCCGTCAGCACGCTGTCGCGGGCCGACGAGCGGAAATCGTAGGGACGCGTGCCTACGAAGTGGGCGAGCGAGTTGACGCAGAACGTCGCCTGCAACAGGATCGCAGCGCGAAGGAATCCGGCCACGAGAAGACCTCCGAGGGGGTCGCCCCACTGAGCTGCGATGAGCATCGGAACGACCAGCCCAAAGCCGATGGCGAGCACCGGATAGAAACGGTGCTGCAGGCGGATGCTGCGGACCTCCCACAGGTCCGTGAGCGTTGTGACGTCGGCGGATGCCTCACGGCGATGGAAGAGCCAGCCGATGTGCACGAACCACACACCCCGACTGACCGGGTGCGGATCACGAGCGCCGTCGGTGTCGGCATGGTGGGCGCGGTGATCGGCACTCCATGCCAGCGCCGAGTTCTGGAAGGACGCCGCGCCGAAGGCGAGAAGGAACCAGCGGACGGGCGCCCGCGAGCGATAGGTGCGATGGGCGAAGAGTCGGTGGTATCCCGCCGTGATCGACAGCCCGGAGGCGACGTAGAACAACGCTGCCAAGACCAGCGTGGACACCGAGAAGTTGAACACGATCCACACGACTCCGGCGGCGCCGGCGAGATGGACGAGCAGCAACCCGGCCACGGTCGACCAGCACAATGACTGGCGCTCGACGTCGCGCTCGCTGCCACCAGCAGTCGACACGAGTGGGGGGTCGAGCGCAGCCCCGAGGGGTGCGGTCGATGCGTCTTCGAAATGAACGGACGAGTGGACGGCCGCCACAAGGCTGGCCTGCTGAATGTCGTTGTCTACGACGAGCTCCTGACTTCGGCTCGGGTCGAGACGACGAGGCTGCAGAGGGCGACAGGCTGTGCCGGCCGTCTAGCCCAAGCGAGGCGACTCTCCCAAGAGATGTGCCCTCCACCCTATCTGCGGCGACCGCGGATCGTGCTGCGGAGGTCGGCCTGCCACCGGTGTCTCCCTGGTGACGCTGCGGCAAAAGCGCCACACTTACGGTTTGGGCTGAAGAGCCGCTAGCAAGCCGCTCAGCTTGAGCAACACGAACCCGATGATCATCACCAAGACGCCGACTCCGGCGGCGAAGGCGGCGACACCGAACGAGACGACCGAGGTGAACAGCGACGCCCGTAGGAACGAGGCCGTCATCACGGTCTCGCGGACCGGGTCGTCCTGTTCGAGCTCGGCGTACGTCTTGCCGCCGCTGGCCTCCAGGGCGTGCTTGTTGATCGTCTCCGCCTCTTCGTAGGCCGTCAGCGGGCCGTCGACCTCATCGCCAGCGAAGCGATCGGCGTCCGACGACACGGTGATCTTCTCGTCGGCGAGCTGGTCACGCACCACGAACCACGTCACCGCGCCAGCGACGATCAAGATCACGCCAGCCGCGATGACCAGCCACGACAGGATCTTCAGCAGCCTGATCGAGCCGCCCGTCGACGCCGCAACGGCGGCGCGGCGCAGGCGGCGTCTCCGGCTCCGCAGCGGGCGGTGGCGGCTCACTCTCCTCAGTAGGTGCCGGTGGCGTCTGCGACTCGGCAACGGGCGGCGGCGGGTCATTGTCGGCGGGCGAAGCCGAGGTGGTGTCATCTGAGGACATCGGTGCTCCTTGCTGCGAGTTGAACGGTCCACGTCCGTCCCCCGGGTGGTGCTCGTCGGGCACTTTGCAGGGCGGCGACTGTCGTCACGTTAGGCGCTGATGGCGGACCGTCACGCGATGCCCCAAACCCACCACCACCCGCAACGGCGACGGCCGGCTCGGGAGTTGCCCTCCGCCCATCGGACAGCGGGCGCCACGCCCAGGCGTGGTCGCTTCCAACCGCTGATCTGCGTAGCCGCCACCGAGCGGGCATCCTGCACAAGTGGATCCTCCGATTCCGACTGCGAGCTCCGAGGAAGGTGGGCACGTGATCAAGGTTGTGGCGCTGATCAAGAAGAGGCCGGACATCACGACTGAGCAGTTCCGTCATCACTACGAGACGGTCCATGCGCCGCTCATAGATCGGCTGTTGCCGTATTACGCCACGTATCGACGCAACTACGTGGACGGCCCGGTGCGTGGCGAACAGCCTGAGTTCCACTGGGACGTCTTCACCGAGCTCGAGTTCGCGACCCGTTCTGACTTCGACGTGTGGCAAGCGGCCCTCGCCCGACCGGAGGTGCTCGACCAGATCCGGGCTGATGAGGCCAACTTCCTGGTGTCTGGCGAAACCCGGATGTGGACGGTGTCGCCTTTCTCGACGGACTACTCCGACCGCCAAGCCCGTTGACGGCGCGGCTAGGAGGTGTCCGCGGCGGCGGGCGCCCGTGTGGCGCTGGCCGTCCATTTGGGCGATGCTCGATCGTCGAACAGGTGAGGAACGACTGAGGAGGGGCGATGCGGTACATGCTTCTGATCTGCAACGACGAGGAGGCGATCGACGCGCTGAGCCCCGCCGAGCACGCCGCCGCGGTCGCCGAGTACGAGGCGTTCGGTGACGAGATGGGTCGTCGCGGGATGCTGTTGGGCGGCGAGCGGCTCCGCCGAACGACCGACGCGACGACGGTGCAGGTGCGCAACGGCGAGGTGCTGCTGGCCGACGGTCCGTTCGCCGAAACGAAGGAGCAGGTCGGCGGCTTCTACCTCGTCGATTGTCGGGACCTCGATGAGGCGATCGAGGTGGCCGCGAAGATCCCGGGGCGCGGCACGGGACCATCGAGGTGCGGCCGATCTGGGAGCCGTGATCGCCGACGTCGACGCCGCTGTCGCCCAGGCGTTCCGGAGCGAGTGGGGACGAATCGTCGCCACGTTGATCCGGATGACCGGTGACTGGGACCTGGCCGAGGAGTCGACCCAGGACGCGTTCCGCGCGAGCCCTCGAGCGCTGGAATCGCGATGGGATTCCCCACAACCCTGGCGCGTGGCTCACCACCACCGCCCGCAACCGCGCCCTGGACCAGCTGCGCCGGCGGAAGACCGGCGCCACCAAGCACGAGGAGGCCGGAGTGCTCGGAGTCGCCGATGAGTCGAACCGTGACGACGGCTGCATCGCCGACGACCGGTTGCGGCTGATCTTCACGTGCTGCCACCCGGCGCTGTCGCTCGAGGCGAGGGTCGCACTCACCCTCCGGACGCTGGCCGGACTGACAACTGCCGAGATCGCCCGCGCCTTTCTCGTCACCGAGCAGACCATGGCCAAGCGCCTCGTGCGAGCGAAGGCGAAGATCCGCAACGCCGGCATCCCCTACCGTGTGCCCCCGGACCATGTACTTCCTGACCGGACTGCCGCCGTGCTGGGCGTGCTGTACCTGCTGTTCAACGAGGGATACAGCGCAACGGCGGGGGCCGACCTGGTCCGAGTGGGGCTGTGCGACGAGGCCATCCGCCTTGGCCGCGTGCTCGCCGCACTCATGCCCGACGAACCCGAGGCGTCGGGTCTCCTGACGCTCATGCTGTTGCATCACGCCCGACGGGCGGCTCGCGCCGACGCCTCCGGCGTCCTCGTGCCACTCGAGGAGCAGGATCGCGGCCTGTGGGATGGCGACGCCATCAAGGAGGCCACGACCCTGCTCGATGCCACGCTTCGCCGGGGTCAGCCGGGTCCATACCAGCTGCAGGCAGCCATCGCCGCATGCCATGCCACCGCCACCGACGCCGGCGCGACCAACTGGCATGAGATCGCTCAGCTGTACGGGCAGTTGAGCCGGCTGCTGCCGACACCGGTCGTGGCCCTCAACCGCGCCGTCGCCGTGGCCATGGCCGACGGGCCCGCCGCCGGTCTCGAGCTCGTGGAAAGTCTGGAGCGATCCGGTGACCTCGCCGGCTACCACCTGTTGTCCGCCACCCGGGCCGACCTGCTCCGCCGGCTCGGCCGACACGCCGAAGCAGCCGACGCCTACCGAACGGCCCTCGAGCTCGCGACGACCGACGCGCAGCGTCACTACCTGACCCGCCGCTTGGACGAGACCGCTCATGACGCGCAAGGGCGTCGCCCCACGACCGACTAGCGGACGCGACGTTCGCGGTCCCGCCTGTGTCCATCTCGGGCTCCGCCGTTCGTCGACAGGGTGAGGACCCTTCACCGGGGTCCAAGGACGCACAGCAGATCGGAGGAATTCCCATGAGCGCCACACAGACCGTCGACGGCGTCGAGGTCCCCGTCGCAGGGACCTGGTCCGTCGACCCCGGTCACACCGAGGTCGGCTTCGTCGGCCGACACCTCGGGCTCACCAAGACGCGGGGCCGATTCACCGGTGTCGACGGCACCGTGCGCATCGCCGACGACCCCACCGCCTCGACCATCGACATCACCATCGAGATGGCATCGGTTGAGTCGGGCTCGACAAAACGCGACGACTCGCTGCGCTCGGCAAACTACTTCGACGTTGACAACCACCCGACGGCGCGGTTCCGCTCGACCATCGTCACCATTGACGGCACGGGTGGGACGGTCACGGGCGACCTCGCCATCAAGGGCGTCAATCGCCCTGTCGTCCTCGACGTGGACTACCTGGGCTACGTGCGAGACCCGTGGGGCAACGACCGCGCCGCGTTCAGCGCGACGGCCACGATCAACCGCGAGGACTGGGGCGTTACCAACAACATGGCACTCGACAGCGGTCGTCTGCTCGTGTCCAAGCGCATCCAGATCGAGATCGAACTCGAGCTGATCCGCCAGGACACCTAGCGTGTCGTCGAGCGGTCTCTGTCAGTCGTGGGCATGAAGGTGGCCGGTGAGCGAGATGACTAGCTCGTCGACCCTCAGGCTGCTGTCGTTGGCGCTTGCACACGACCCTCGGTTCGATGTCACGTCGGGCTGACGGCGGGCGCCGACGTGTAGATGTTCAGACCGAGCGTCTCGGAGAGGTGCTTGGTGAGCAGTGTGCCGCGAACGCTATTGCCGGCCGAGTCGAGCCTCGGCGAGAACGTGCCCAGGCCGCCCTTGCCCGGTGAGACCGTCACGATCCCGCCGCTCACGCCGCTCTTGCCGGGAAGACCGATGTCGTACATCCACTCTCCGGACCGTTCGTACAGCCCGGCCGTCGCCATCACGGCAAGCACTCGCTTGCAGATCGCCGGCGCGATGACCTGCACGCCCGTGTGCGGGTTCACGCCACCATCGGCCAGCGTCGCTCCCATCACCGCGAGGTGCTCGGCGCTCACCATCAGCGAGCATTGGCGGGTGTAGACATCGGTCGTCTCGTCCGGATCGAAATAGAGCTGGTCGTAACTGTCGAGGAGGTGGGCGATGCCCTGGTTGCGCAGGTTCGTCGACACCTCCGACTCGTAGATCTCGCCATCCACCTCGAGGTCACTCCCGGCGAAGCGGGACAGACCGTGTTGGATGTAGCGCCATTTGTCTTCGGCGGTCGCTCCCGGGACGAGGCTCGTCGTGGCGATCGCCCCGGCGTTGACCATCGGGTTCATCGTCCGGTCGGCGTTCAGCTCGATCGCCATCACCGAGTTGAAGGGGAGACCCGTGCTGTTCACCCCCAGCTTCCGCCGCGCCTCGTCGTGACCGATGGCGTCGCAAACGAGCGCGAACACGAACGGCTTGGACACGCTCTGGATCGAGAACCGATGGGTGGCATCGCCGACAGCGACGGTCTGGCCACGGGCGCTGACGATGCAGGCGCCGAAGAGGTCCGGTGGGACCCGGGCGAGGGCCGGAATGTAATCGGCGACGACTCCCTCGTCGACCGTACGGTAATTCTCGTATGCGTCGACCAGCAGCCCACGCACCACCTCCTCCCGCGGCAGCTGTCCGGTGGAGACGTTGCCGTCGGGATCTTCATCCGCATGCCCGTGCATGATGGTCAGTCTCGCCCAGGAGTATCACGGCCACAGCGCGCAGTCAGCGCCAGGCTGACGGTCAAGACCGGACGTCGCCGGGGAGGATGAGACGCTCCCCGGGAGCCAGGACGCGAGCGCGGTCGCCGATACCGATGCGGTCGAGCTCGGCGCCGAACCGGTCGACGGGCTCAGTGAGCCAGCTCGGCCGGCGGTGACGCAGGATCGACGGGCTGTAGGTCCCCCAGTGGATCGGGACGACGACTCCGGCGTCGAGCAATGCGGCAGCTTCCGCGGCAGTGCGGGGATCGAGGTGACCAGGGCCCAGCCTCGGTCCCCAACCCCAGATCGGCAGCAGCGCGACGTCGACTGGTGCCAACTCTGCCATCTCGTCGAACAGGTCGGTGTCGCCGGCGAAGTACACATCGCGGCCGGACGAGCGCAGCACATAGCCAACGGCGGCCGCGGTGATGCGGGTGTGCGGACCCCGCCGCGCGCTGTGGCGCGCCGGCACCGTGAGGACTTCGACGGGGCCGAGCCGCGTCGTCTTGCCCGCTCGCGTCTCGCGAACATCCGTGAAGCCACGGCCGCGCAGCAGTGAGCCGGCGCCGAGCGGGACGATCAGCGTGGTGTCGTGTGGGAGCAGGCGCAACGACGGGATGTGCAGGTGGTCGAAGTGCAGGTGGGAGATGAGCACCGCGTCGACGCCTCGGCGAACCTCGTCGTCGATGGCGACATGGCGCCGCAGGTGCGCCACGCGTGCCGTCAGCACAGGATCAGTTGCGAGCCGGACGTCGGCGAGATCGATGAGGACGGTGGAGTGGCCCACCCAAATGAGCTGGTCCCGTGAATCCGGCGACGACACCGACGGGAGCATACGACGCCTCTTTCCGTCGAGTGGTGAGGCGGGTTGCCAGGTCGGCTCGCCGGATGCCGGCAAGCCACTTCCCGGAGCGCACCGAATGCCTCGCTGCCGCCCGCGCCATGATGGAGCCGCAAATATGCTCACATTGTCACGGCTGGGACGGTGCGACGACCTACTCGGGCTTCTGCCAGACCGAGATATGGCTGCGGCTGGCGCTGGTGAACGGCTCCCGGCTCCAGTCGCTCCACCGATCGCGCAAAGCCATCCCGGCAAGGCGGGCCATGAGATCCAACTCTGATGGCCACACGTAGCGGAACGGAGCCGAGAAGGTCGTGGTCTCGCCATCCATGAACCAGTAGTGGTGCGACCATGACTGCTGCGTCGCCACGTCAATCTCGTCGAAGCCGAGATGAGCAGGGCTCACATCGAACGGGATCACGGTCTCGCCCGGCGGAAGTCGTTGCCACGGCGGAACGATGACCTCGATCACGAAGAAGCCGCCCGGTTCCAGATGCCTCGCAACATTGAGGAAGCACTCGACCTGTGCGTCCTGTGTCGTCAGGTTCATGATCGTGTTGCGCACAAGGTAGGCGAGGGTGAACATGCCGTTCACCTTCGTCGTCGAGAAGTCGCCGATCGTCACACCGATGTCGGCGGAACCAGGCTGGGAGCGCAACTGTTCGACCATCGCCGCCGACAGCTCGATGCCGTCTACTCGGATGCCTCGGCGACTCAGCGGCAGGGCCAGACGACCAGTGCCGATACCAAGTTCGAGGGCACGCCCGCCGCCAGCTAACTCAGCAAGGAAGCTCACCACTGGCTCGACGACCTCCGGATCGAAGAGATGCGGCCACAGGGCCTCGTAGCGCTGCGCGACCCAGCTATCGAAGTAGTTCTCGGGCACGCCGCCACTCTGGTCGCGAGCAGCTATGCACGCAATCGGTTTCCAACGATGCGGGCTGCCCCGAATGCCCTGCTCGCACGACGTGTTGAATCGCCGCACGGCGGTACGGTCGTTGGCCCGGGTCCGTTGCGAAGGATTGATGTTGTGAGTGACAGCAAGGTGTGGTTCATCACAGGTGCCGGGCGTGGGATGGGGGCGTCGCTCGCGAGGGCGGCGCTGGCCGCTGGTCACGCGGTTGTCGCGACTGCTCGCCGAGCCGACACGATTCGCCGGCGTTGTCGGCGACGAGCAGGATCTATTGGCGGTGACGCTCGACGTCACGAGCACCGATGACGCCGCCGCGGCAGTCGCCGCTGCGCTCGCACGGTTCGGCCGCATCGATGTGTTGGTCAACAACGCAGGAAGCTCGTTCAAGGGCTACTTCGAGGAGATGTCGCCTCGACAGGTCGAGCAGCAGTTGGCGACAAATCTGCTGGGTCCGATGAACGTGACAAGGGCAGCGCTGCCGGTGATGCGAGAGCAACGCTCCGGGCACGTGATCTCGATTTCCTCGGGTGCCGGTCTCGTGCGTTCGAGTACTCCTCGGTCTACGCGGCGTCGAAGTTCGGTTTGGAGGGGTGGATGGGTGCCCTCGAACAAGAGGTGGCGCCGTTCGGCATCCGGACCACGATCGTCAACCCCGGCTTCTTCCGTACCGGCCTCGCCAGTCCCGGCTCGCTCGTCTGGCCGGAGATATCCGTGGCCGACTATGCCGAGCGGAGTGCTGCGCAACGGTCGTGGTGGGAGGCGCAGGACGGCCATCAGCCGGGCGATCCGGACAAACTCGCGCCAGGCATTGCTCGCCATCGCGGGTGAGGAACCGCCGCCTCGACGCTTCATCGCTGGTGCCGACGTGATCGAGTTAGCGGAACGCAAGATCACTGAGCTTCAACAACAGATCGCGTCCCACCGGCAGTTGTCGACGTCGTTGACCGTGACCGACTGAGATCCGCTGAACGACGCACCGGACCGCCGTAGGGGCAGGACCTCCGGATCGCGCAACTTGCGTGTCAATGGGTGGGCCGAGTCGTCGGTCGGAGAGCGACCGCAGTGACGAGAAGTCCACGCTCGTGACGCGGACGCTGTTCGTTCGGGTACGGCCCGACCCTCTGGGTCCAAACCCACCTGTGGAAGGGAGCAGCCGAATGACGAACGGTCCCGCGATTGCCGGCAGCCTGCGCGAGGCGACGGGGATGAACTGGCATTTCGCGTGTGATCTGAGCCGGGTGTGGGAATCGAACCCACGACCACATGATTACAAGTCAAGTGCTCTGCCAACTGAGCTAACCCGGCGAGGACGTCGAGGCTAGCGGTCCTCGTTCCGAGCAGGAGGTGGCACTTAGTGCGGCAGGGCGAGGAGCATCAACGTCGACCACGTCATGTGGGTGATGATCGGAACTATCACGCCGCGAGTTGCTGCACGCTCCAGTGTGAGGATCGATCCCATCACGACCGCCGCGACGACGAGCGCGACGTTGCCCGTGGCAGCGGTGACGGCTACATAGACGAGGGTGGCAGTGATCAGTGGGCGACGATCGCGCAGGGCCGTGTAGAGCGCGCCGCGGAAGAACAACTCCTCGGCAACGGCGTTCACCAAAGCGACGACGAGCACCAACCACCCACGGCCCTCGTCCTTGGTTTCGAGCACGCTGTCGACCGCGTCGTCGGCGAACGGGAGATGGCGGGCGATCGCGGCGGCGACGACGAAGAGCAGAAACGCCAAGACGCCGATGAGGACGGCACCGAGCACCGCGGACGGCAGGCGCAGGTCCGAGCCCGGCCGAGCCGTGATCGGACCGGAGGCAAACGCTCCGATCACCCAGGTGGCTGCCAGGAGTAGAGCCAGGATCGTGAACGCAGCCGAGTCGGACTGCACGCGCACGGTCGCGGCCAAGAGCGCCGAACCGAGAGCGAGTGCGCCCAGCAGGATGGCGGGCCGACCGGGTTGGGCTGCACGTGCGTTCGACGCGATCAATTCGGTATCGGCTGAACCCACGTCAGCTCATGTTGCTCGACGCGGACGGCCGACGCGTGCTGCGCGCGCATCCAGTGCCGTCGATGCCGCTTCGTCGAACGTCAGCCTGTGACCACCCAACAGCGTCTCGATCCGCCGATCGCGAACGACCACTTCGTTCGTCATCGAGTCGACGAGCGCTTGAGCCGTGGCAAGGTCGACGTCGGTGATGAGGCGCAGCCATTCCGAGGAAAGGCGCGGCGTCAGGACGGGGACGGGAAGGATGAGCCGCCGCCGGCCGATGATGCGGCTCACGGTGAGCATCATCTCGCGGTACGTGAGTGGTTCGGGCCCGCCGATCTCATAGGTCTCACCGATCGCCTCCGGACGTCCGAGCACTCCGGTCAGATCATGGACCGCATCGCTGAGCGCGATCGGCTGCGTGAGCGTCTCCACCCAGCGGGGCGTGATCATCACCGGCAGCCGCTCGACGAGTTGGCGCAGGATCTCCCAGGCGATGCTCCCGTCGCCGATGACGATCCCCGCCCTCAGGGCGGTCGTCGGCGCACTTGTCTGGAGGATCGACTCGACTTCTCTGCGGCTACGCAAGTGGTCGGACAGCTCGTCGCTCTCGTTGCCCAGCCCTCCGAGGTAGATGACCTGGCGCAGGCCGGCCTTCGACGCGGCAGCACCGAAGTTCTCGGCACCCGCCCGGTCCTTTTCCACGAAGTCGGCATCGGCCAACGAGTGCACGAAGTAGTAGGCAGCGTCATGGCCCTCCAGGGCCTCGCGCAGACTCTCCGTGTCTTGCACGTCAGCGGATACCGGCGTGCCGGCGCCGCCGTAGCGATCAGGGTGACGGGTGAGGGCAGTGACGTCGTGCCCGGCATCCTCCAACGCTCTGGCGACGACGGAGCCGATGAACCCGGTGGCACCGGTGACGGCGACCTTCATCGCTCCGTCGCCAGAGCAGTGGAGATCGCCAAGTACTGGGTGTCAGCGGACAGTGCTGCGCACCTTGTCAGCGGCGCGGCCCGCGACCTTGGCGGCGGCATCGAGGGGTGCGGTCAGCGCAGTGGCGACGACATTGCCGGGGGGCGTGTCGGGGCTCTTCGGGTGTGGACGCGAGGGCGCGATCTTCTTCGCTGCGACGAGCTGCTCTCCGATGTCCGTCAGGTCAGTGCGGGACAGCGCCTTGCGCACCTTCGGGAAGAGCTCGCGCTCTTCCTCCTTGACATGGTGACGCACGCTCTCGGTGAGGACGGTCACCTTCGCTGTGTATCGCTCGTCGTCCGAGTTCATCGACTCCAGCTCCGACAGGGTCCACTTCACGACGTGATGCTCCTCGAGTGCCTCGAGGACATCGTCACGAACGTCGGGCAGGCGCTCTCGGATCTCGGGGTAGAACACCATCTCCTCGATAGCAGCGTGCTTCGACAACGCTTCGACGATCTTGGCGACGACGTTCTCACGGCTCTTGTGCGCTCGCTCACTCAGGCCCTCGAACTTCTTGAAGAGGTCCTCCACCTCGCGGTGATCCTGAGTGAGGAGTGCGACCGCGCTCTGTGGGGACGACGCGCTTCCGTTTCGCGACGCGCGCGACCGAGTCTTGCTGGGGGTTGGCATGGACCGAGGATGCCCCGCCACGAGACTCGCCAAACCGCGGCCGTCGGCGGCGGCGTCAGCGTGCCGGCCGCCGGGGGCGACGGCGGCCGGCACGAGGGGCCTCAGCGGACCGTCACCGGATGGCGGGCGACGGCCCAGAACTGGTAGCCGTTGTCGTTGAACGGCACGGCATCGGGCTGCGTCAATCCGGCCGAGTCGGTGGCGCGAGCGAGCAGTTCGTGCTCGCCGCGGACCGGCTCGTCCCAGGTGATCGACCAGCGCACCCAGGCGCGAGGACGGTTCGGTCCGTGCGTCTGCGCCAGCCGCCACGAGGCGCCACCATCGGTGCTCACCTCGACGCTCTTCACCGAGCCTCGGCCCGACCACGATCGACCGTGCAGTTCCACCGGCGAGCCACGGTCGATCGACGCTCCCCACGCCAATTCGAAGGCGCTCTTCACGTGCTGCTCTGCGAGGGGAGGCGAGTCGGCCGCGTACTCGGGGCCGGTCATGCGGTACATCGAGGTGTTCCAGGGAGAGAACAGCGGCCGCGTCGACACCTCGATCGAACCCACCCACTTCACGCTGGCAACCCCGGCCCACCCGGGTACGACGACGCGTAACGGGAATCCGTGATCGGCCGGGAGCTGCTGCCAGTTCATCTCGTAGGCAAGCAGGACATCGTGCATCGCCTTGGCGATCGGCATCGGCCGGCGCACGCGGCCATGGTCGACGCCGTCATCGACGTAGTTGCCGTCGAGCCCGACGGGCATCACGTCGACGGCATCCCGGCGCACGCCGAGCCGGTCGAGCACTTCGCCGAGCAGCACCCCACGCCAGCGGCCAACACCGATACCTCCGAGTTTCCAGGGGGTGCCGGGCACTGCGGACGCCTGCTGATCCTTGAACAAGCTGCGCCCGTTGCCGGCACACTCGATGGCCGCTGTGACCTCGGTGGATGGCAACGCCGTCAAGTCGTCGAGCGAGAACGCGGCGCGATGAGCAATGCCGTCGCCGGTAACCACCAGCCGATAGGTACTCGGGTCGATCGTCGGCGTCGACGTGTGGTTGCGCACGAAGAACCGGTCGACCGGCGTGAGCTCACCCTGGCCACGCATCGCCTCCCATCGCATCTCGGCGTTCGTCCCGTGGTCGATGAACCATTCGTGCGGCAGCGACTTGCGAATCGGTCGTTGGGCCATGGGTTCCGCGACGGCTGGCCGGTCGAACCCGCGACGCGGCCGCTTCGCGGCAACCCCGCGTTCCCGCGCCTGTTGCTCGGCGCGCTCCGCTTGATACTCCCGCTCGTCGAGCATCGCCTTAAGTCTCCAATCTCAACATCTTAATGTGATAATCGAGAGTAATGGATTGCGTCGACGAGGACAAGGCACCTCGGGCACCCGATGCGTGAGCGGCTAACGCGACCGGCGGTGGCGAGCGACCTCGTAGGTCGCCAGGGCAGCGGCAGCGGACACGTTGAGCGAGCTCAGCCGACCGAGCATCGGGATCGACACGATCATGTCGCAACGCTCACGGACGAGGCGCGACAGGCCGGCGCCCTCGGCGCCGAGCACGACGCAGATCCCTTCGGCGGCGAGATCGCCGAGGTCGAACAGGTCGCGTTCTGCCGCATCGTCGAGCCCCACCACCCAGATCCCGACGTCGCGAAGCCGAGCGAGCGCCGTGGGCAGGCCGCCGACGATCGAGATCGGCACGTGCTCGACCGCTCCGGCCGATGCCTTGGCGACCGTCGGCGTGACGTGGACGGCACGATGTCGCGGGACGATCACCGCGTCGACCCCCGCCCCATCGCAGGAGCGGACGATGGCGCCGAGGTTGCCGGGATCGGTGACGCCGTCAATGGCGACGTAGAAGGGGGCGACACCCTTGCGTCGGCGGAGCAGCGCGGCGAAGTCGACGTCAGGAAGCTCGGCCGCGTGAGCGAGCACTCCTTGGGGTGCTTCGCTGCGGGCTGCCGCCTCCAGTCGTTTGCGGGCGACGTACTGCACCGGAATGCGGTCGGCCTGGGCGAGAGCGACGATGTCCTCCACGCCGTCGTCACCCTGCAGCTCGGACGAGATCCAGATCTCGTGCACCTTGCGCTTCCCGGCCAGCATCAGCTCCCGGACTGCCTGGCGACCTTCGATCTGCGTCCCTCCGAGTCCCTTCTCGCGCTTCGGCGCCGGCTCGTCGTCACGCCGCACCGCCCCGGTGCGCCCGGCACCACGGGACTGGGGCTTCTTCGACGCACCGTGCGGGGAAGCGCTTCGCGACGACCCAGTCCGACCGCTCGACGGCGCCTTGCGGCCGCCCGATGGGCGGCTCGGGTCGGCGGGGACGGTTCACCGGTCACCGCCATCGGCAGTGGTCGACGTCGACACCAACACCGTGACCGCCCAGCAGGCGATCCCTTCTCGCCGGCCGAGCGCGCCGAGCCCTTCTGCTCGGCGCCCTTTCACGCTGACCGGCGCGCCAACGACGCCGGACAGGTTCTCCTGCATCGCCTCACGTTGCGGGGCCAGCTTGGGCAGCTCGCAGACCACGGAACAGTCCACGTTGCCGATCGACCAGCCCTCGTTCCGAACCTTCTCCACGACATCGGCGAGGATGCGCATCGAGTCGGCTCCTTTCCACTGCGGGTCGGTGTCGGGATAGTGCTGACCGATGTCGCCGAGACTGGCGGCGCCGAGCAAGGCGTCTGCGACGGCATGAGCGACCACATCGGCGTCGCTGTGCCCGACGAGCCCCGGTACGTCAGGGAACTCGCGTCCACCGAGCACGAGACGTCGCTGCGGATCGTCGCTGAAGCGATGCACGTCGAACCCCTGGCCGACACGGACCGCGGGCACCGTCATCGCTCGTCGCCGCGCCGCAGCAGGACCTCGGCGACCTCGAGGTCGACGGGGTCAGTGATCTTGATGTTCGTCGTCTCCCCCTCGACGACGGCGACAGCGGCTCCGGTGAGCGCGACGAGGGCGGCGTCGTCGGTCGCGTCCGCACCGGAGGAATAGGCGCGCCGCAGCAGTCCGGCGTGGAAGCCCTGCGGCGTCTGGGCAGCGACGAGCTGGGTTCGATCAGGCGACGACACCACCATTCCCTGTTCGACGACCTTGATCGTGTCCGTCACGGCCACCGCGGGGATCACCGCCCGCTCGTCGCGCTCCGCGCCGGCCGGATCGGCGAGGGCATCGATCACCCGCCGGAACAGGTCGGCCGAGGCCAGTGGGCGGGCGACATCGTGAACGAGCACGATCGACGCCGACGCGGGGATCTGGGCCAGCCCGGCGCGCACCGATTCCGTCCGCGTCGCTCCTCCAGCGATCGCAGACTCGCGCTCGGCGTCCTCTTCAGGGACGACGACGACCACGCCCTCGCTCACCGTTTCCGCGATCCGACGGGAGCGATCGATCACGCGTTCCCCCGCCAAGAGCTCGTATTGCTTCTTCGCGCCGTAGCGGGCACCGCTGCCTCCGCCCACCAGGATGGTCCATACGCCCTGGTTGGATCGCGTCTCGGCCACGTCGGCGCACAGTAGTACCGTGTCACTTGTCATGGCCCACGACGACACGACCCAACCCGATCTCCCCGAGCTGCTGGCGGCCACCGACTTCTTCCGAGATGCGGGCGATGCTGCGCTCGCCGACCTGTCCGCTGCGGGCAAGAAGCACGAGCTGATTCGCAACGACGTGCTGTTCGGCGAGGGCGACCCGCCCGATTCACTGTTCCTCGTCGCGACGGGACGCCTGGCGATCGCAATTGCCAACCCGATCGACCGTCGCGAGAGCGTCGTCGCCCTGATGGAACCCGGTGATCTGTTCGGCGAGCTGGCGATGCTCGACAACGGACCGCGCTCGGCGATGGCTCGCGCCCTCGAGACGACGATCGTGTACTCGGTGCCCTACGCACCCGTCCTCAAGCTCCTCCACGACGAGCCGCGGCTGCTGTGGAACGTCACTCGTCTCCTCGCCCAGCGCCTGCGGGCAATGGACGAAGCCCTCGCCGACTCCGTTTTCCTCGACGTCACTGGCCGTACGGCAAAGCGCCTCCTCGAGCTCGCCGGCAGCAACAACGAGTTCGTGCTGCCGATCACCCAGGAAGAGCTCGCCGGCATGGTCGGCGCCTCGCGCGAGCGGGTGAACAAGGCGATCGCCAGTTTCATCCGTCTCGGCTGGCTCGAACAGCACGACCGCCGCTACGTGATCACGCAGCGCGAACGCCTCGAACTTCGCGCCCGCTGAGCGCGCTACCGGGCGTCAGCGGCCGGCGATCACGGCCCGCACCCGCACCTGGCCGGTGCGACCATTCGTCCACGCCACCGCCGTTCGCCACGCCCCATTTCATCGCCAGTTCGGGACACGACATGCTCGCACCCGCACTCTCGGAGGGAAACTGCGTGGAAATGGAGGGGCGTGCCGTCGGCTCAGAGGGCGTCGGGGCCGCGTTCGCCCGTGCGCACGCGCATCAGGCGGTCGACGCCGATGCTCCACACCTTGCCGTCTCCGATCTTGCCGGTCCGGGCGGCAGCACCGATGACATCGATGATGCGATCCGCGTCCTCGCCGTCGACGAGCACCTCGACGCGCGCCTTGGGGAGGAAGTCGATGCTGTACTCCGAGCCGCGGTACACCTCGGTCTTGCCTCGCTGGCGCCCGAAGCCCCGGACCTCGGAGACCGTCATCCCTTCGACACCGGCGGCGAGCAACGCGTCCTTCACCGCCGCGATCTGGTGCGGCTTGATGATCGCCGTGATCAGTTCCTGCATGTCAGCTCCCGTTCCCTCGATCTCCGAATCCGCTCGTCACAGCTGTCAGTCGCCCCCCTGCCCCATGTATGCGGGCTCCGGGTGGTAGGCAGGCGCACCGTGCTCGTGGATGTCGAGGCCCTCGAGCTCGCCCTCTTCGGACACCCGCAACAAGCCGAACGCATCGATCGCCTTGAAGATCGCGAACGCGACGATGAAGGCAGCGCCGCCGATCGTGGCGTTGCCCCAGATCTGCGCCCAGAGCTGCTTGCCGCCGCCGCCCCAGAAGAGGCCCTCGACGCCGAACTGTCCGGTGGCGAACAACCCCACCGCCCAGGTGCCCCAGATGCCGCACACGCCGTGGACGGCAACCGCCCCGATCGGGTCGTCGATGCGGAGATGCTCCATCAAGTCGACGCCGAGCACGACGAGCACGCCGGCGACGGTTCCGATGATGACCGCTCCCGTGGTGTTCACCCAGTAACAGGGCGCCGTGATGCCGACGAGGCCGCCGAGGAAGCCGTTGATCGTGATGCCCATGTCCCACTTTTCGCAGCCGCGGATAGACGAAGAGCATGGCGGCCAAGCCACCGGCTGCTGCGGCGAGCGTCGTGTTCGTGGCGACGCGGCCGATCCCGGCGGCGTCGATCGCCGACAGCGTGCTGCCGGGGTTGAACCCGTACCAGCCGAACCAGAGAATGACGCCGCCGAGCGCAGCGAGGGTGAGGTCGTGGCCGGGCGGCATGCCGCCGCCGTCGCGCTTGAACTTCCGACCGAGGCGTGGGCCGAGCACGATGGCGCCGGCGAGGGCGATCATGCCGCCCATCGTGTGGACGACCGTCGAGCCGGCGAAGTCACGGAACCAGACGCCGGCGTGCGCGTCCTGGAGGAAGCCGCCCGGCCCCCAGGCCCAGTGACCGAGGATCGGGTAGATGAACCCGCTCACGCAGAAGCTGTAGAGCAGGTCACCCTTGAAGCCGGTCCGGCCGACCATGGCGCCGGACGTGATGGTCGAGCACGTGTCGGCAAAGGCGAACTGGAAGAGGAAGAACGCCATGAACGCAATGCCGGTGTCGAACGAGCCGCCATACGTGTAGGTCGGCGTGGCGCCATTGAGGAAGAAGAACTCGTGGCCGATGATGCCGTTGCCGGTGCCGAACATCAAGGCAAAGCCGAACGCCCAAAACAGCAGCGCGCACAAGCATGTGTCGACGATGCACTCCTGGAGGATGTTGACGACTTCACGAGTTCGGGCGAACCCGGCCTCGAGCATCATGAATCCCGCCTGCATGAAGAACACGAGGAATGCAGCAACGAGCACCCAGGCGGTGTTGGTGCCGTTGATGACGCTCGTGATCTGGGTCTGCAGATCGTCCTGGGCGGCTGCGTGCGTGAGGCGCCCGACGATCCATGGGGTGAGGACGAAGATGGCGCCGAAGGCGACGATCAGTCCGATCATCTTGCCGGTCAGATAGGTCACGAAGAAGCGCTGCCGGTCGCGATCCGCGAGCCGGGCGCGCAAGGTCATCGTTGTCACGTGTCCTCCGTAACTGGCATGCCGGGGTGGGCCGGCCCGGTGGGTCAGCGGTGACAATAAGTTCGAGTGATTTCCAGATTGTTTCGGCGAAATGAAAGGACAGGTTCAGGTCAGCTGGCCGTCACGACCGAAGCCCGACAGGCTCGACGGTCGAGGCGCGCCGCCTCGGTTCAGGCGTCGCGCCGTTTGGCTGACAGCACGCCGAAGGCGTACATCACCGCCGAGAACACTGCGAAGTAGACACCCGCCGCATTCGGACCGAGGAGCTCGCTGTCGTCGTCCTCGACGGTGCCGAGCATGGCGAATCCCGCCCGCATCGGGAGCCACTTGCCGAGGTCTTCCTGGTTCATCACCGTGAGCAGCCCGTAGATCAACGGCTCCACCACGAACGGCCACAGCAGCAGCAGGGTCACAGTGAGCGCCGTACTGCGTAGCAGCAGGCCGACGCCGACACCGAGCAGGGCGAAGATGCCGGCGAAGAGCACGAGCCGGATGAGCTGACCGGTGACTCCTTCGGCACCCAGGTCGGGGTCGCCCTCGACCAGCGCGCTGCCCGTCGCCCACGTGATCGTCACGACAGCGGCGAGGATCACCATCGCCAGCACCGTGTTCAGCACGGCCTTGGCGACGAGCACCCGCTCGCGCCGAGGGACGGCGGCGAACGTCGGCCGGAACGTGTTGAAGGAGAACTCAGCGGTGACACTCACGATCGATGCGACACCGACCAGCAATGCGGACACGAGCGATGTGCCGACGACGAGATCGGCGAGATCGCCGCTGGTGAAGAAGTCGTCGCTGAAGATGCCGGTGAGACCGACCACGACGAACGGGAACAGCACGGCGATGATCACGAGCACCCAGTGACTTCGAACGGTCAGCAGCTTGATCCACTCGGCGCGGACGACGTCGATCACGACCAACCTCCCGGCGCGGGCGGCGCCCAGCCGCCCGAGTCGTCGGGCGGCGGAGGTGGAGCCGTGGGGAGAATCTGATCGCCCGGGGACTGGCCGTGATACTCCACAGCGAGGGCGGTCGCTCGGAGGAACGCCTCTTCGAGTGAGCCCGTCTGCACGCTGAGCTCGTGCAATACCACCCCGTGCGCGGCAGCCGTCTCACCCACCTGCTCGGCCTGCACGCCGCGCAGGTGGGCAGTGTTGGCGTCGATCGACTCGACCCGCGCGCCGAACCGGCCGAGCAACCCGACCAGCTCGACGATGCGCGGCGAGCGGACGCGGACCCACCGATCGGCGTGCCGTTCGACGAACTCGGTGACGGAGCACTGCTCGATCAGCCGGCCCTGGCCGATGACGACGAGATCGTGGGCCATGAGCTGCATCTCCGACAGCAGGTGGCTGCTGACGAGCACGGTGCGTCCATCGCCGGCGAGGAAGCCGAGTACGTCACGCACCCACTTGATGCCCTCCGGGTCGAGCCCGTTGCCGGGCTCGTCGAGCACCACGGTGTGGGGGTCACCGAGGAGCACACCGGCGAGGCCCAACCGCTGACGCATACCCAGCGAGTAGCCGCGTACCTTCTGCTTGGCGACCTGGTCCATGCCGACCATCTGGAGCACGTCGTCGACGCGGCTCATGTTCAGCCCGTTGCTGGCCGCCAACCAGCGCAGGTGATCGCGGCCACTGCGACCAGGGTGCACGTACCCTGCGTCGAGCAGCGCGGCGATCTCCGTCAGCGGCCGGGTGATCTCCGTGAACCGGCGACCGGAGAAACGGGTGTGTCCGGCCTGAGGCCGGTCGAGCCCGAGCATGCAGCGCATCGTGGTGCTCTTGCCCGAGCCGTTGGGACCGAGAAACCCCGTGACGCGGCCCGGGTTCGCGCTGAACGACAGGTTGTCGACGGCGACGCGGGAGCCGAATCGCTTGGTGAGATCGGTGACCTCGATCACGCCGCTATCCAAACACACCGCTGACCGCCCGCCGCGGTCATCGGTGCGGGGAGCACTCCCCCTGTATCAGTTGTGATCAGCGGCTGGCGAGCCACTCCTTGGCGACCACGTCGGGACCCTGCTTGTCGACCTCGACCTTCACCATCAGCTCCTTGAGGACGTCGGTGTCGAGATCGGCATTGATGTCGTCGAGCGTGCTGGTGACCGTGTCGTCGACGACGTCCTCGCGGATGAGGGGCAGCACTGCCTCGTGAGGCACGACGGAGTCGGTGTCCTCGAGCGTCACGAAGCCTGCGGTGGTGATCACCGACATCGTGGAGAACAGGTTGCCGCAGTCGATCGCACCGGACTTGAGGCTGTCGGCCGCCGCGCTGACGGTGAGCGGGACGAACTCGCCGGGCTCGAAGTTGTAGAGCTCCTTGAAGCCGACGAGACCGAACGGATTGCGCTCCTCGAACTCTGGCTGAGCTCCGATGCTTGATCTCGCCGGACGCCTTCTCCAGATCGGAGAGCTTGGCCAGACCGAACTCCTCGGCGGCAGCGCTGGTGCAGCTGATGACGTCCTTGTCCTCGGCGGTCGACGGATCGAGGACTGTCGAGCCCCTCGTCGAGGTGCTCCTTCAGCAGGGCGACTTGATCCTCGACGGTCGTCGCCTCGAGCGTCGCCCAGATCGTCGACGCTTGCACCAATTCGGCGAGCAGTGAGTTCGTGTACTCGGGGACGAGATCGATCTCGCCCTCGGCGATGGCGTCGTAGTAGATCTCCCGGG
This sequence comes from uncultured Acidimicrobiia bacterium, assembly GCA_963830025.1. Lineage (GTDB taxonomy): Bacteria > Actinomycetota > Acidimicrobiia > Acidimicrobiales > Ilumatobacteraceae > CAWHLC01. The sequence continues at coordinate 1,237,344 of CAWHLC010000007.1, read as the reverse complement.
CGCCGATGGCTGTGCTCGTACGACACCTCGAAGCCCGCGGCGGCAAGCGCCTGGCCGTAGATCTCGGCGAGCAGCTGGCTCTCGGCGAAGTCGGCCGAGCCGACCGTGATCTCGCCAGAGCCAGCCGCCAGCGGTGCCATCCGAGCCCGCCGTCGTGGGGGAGGCACCCCGTTGTCGGGCGACGCGGCAGCACCGGTGGTCGTCGCTGCTGTCGCTCGTCGGCGGTGTCGTCGTCGTCGCCGCATGCGGCGAGGATCAGCGAGCCGACAGCGCCAGCGGCAGCGAGGAGTCGGAGTTTGGATGATCGGTTGTTCACGCGAGACCTCCAAGGTCATGGAATTTCCGAGGATGTTAGTCATCGTCTCGGCGGGCGGAGTCAGGAACATTCGTTCTGTCGGCCAGCCTCAGATCGGTGCCGTCGGGTCGATCGAGCGCCTCCTGGAGCACCGGGATGGCTGCCGTCGGGCGACGGCGCCCGGCGGCGCTCGCGCACTCCCGGCGAGACGATCGTGCGCTGCAGCACGGCGAACAGCACCTCGACAGCAGCACGACGCCGATCACGAGAATGGTCGCCCCGTACACGATGTCGAATCGGCGGCGTGCTGTACCCGGTGTAGATGAACATGCCGAGACTGCCGAGACCGACGAAGCCGGCGACGGTGGCCGTGGCGATCACCTGGTTCGCCGCCGAGCGGATACCGGCCAGCATCAGTGGCAGCGCGTTGGGCACCTCGACCTGCCACAGCGACTGCCAGCCGGTGAGGCCCATGCCATTGGCCGCGTCGCGGATCTCGGGATCGACACTGTCGATGCCCGCCGCCGTGTTGAGCATCACCGGCGGGATGGCGAGCAGCGTCAGCCCGGCGAGCACGGGCCAGACCGACAGTGGCTGCCATCGGAACAGCAGCGTCACGACGCCGATGGTGGGGATCGCACGCGCACAGCCCGGCATGTTCGACGCGAAGAACCGGCCCTTGCCCGGTATGCCCGATCAGCAGCCCGATCGGAAGCCGATGATGACCGCCGCGCCGGTCGCCAGGAACGCATACCAGAGGTGCTCGAGCAGTCGGGACAGGATGCCGCTGTTCGCCCCACCAGTTGTCGGCGGTGGTGAGCCACGACAAGCCGTCGAGAAGTCGCTCACGCCGTGCTCCGCCTCGCCCGTGTCCACGGTGTGAGCAGCCGCCCGCCGAGGTAGATGGCGGCGTCGAAAGCGAGCGCGAGGGCGATCACGGCGATCAGTCGCCGACCACAGCTCGACGACGATCTGGCGGTCGAAGCCGTCCTTGAACATCCGGCCGAGCGCTCCTCGTCCGATCACACCGCCGACGGAGATCAAGTGACACGGTGCTCACCGTGGCGAGCCGGAGTCCGGCGATGATGCCGGGTAGAGCAAGCGGGAGCTCGACAGCGACGAAGCGCACGGAGCGGTCGGTATCCCATCGCCTCCGCCGCGCTGACCACGCTCGGCGGCACGGAACGCACCGACTCGACGATGTTGCGCACCAGGATCACCAGCGTGTAGAGGGCCATCGCGACGACGATCGGCTTGTCGTCGAGCCGGCCGAGCGGGCGGAGCATCACGAACATGCGCCAGCGACGGGATGGCGTAGATCACGTTGGTGCCCGACCAGCAGCGACCGGATACGCGGCCGGCTGGCGGACGCGCCCAGTACGACAACGGCAGGGCGACGTCGCACCGAGAATGACGGCGATCACGGTGTAGCGGGCGTGTTGCAGCGTGTAGTACCAGATGACGTCCCAGTTGCCCTCGAGTTGCCCACCGCTCCAGAACGGTGCGCTGGCGAGCATCAGGTCTCGCGTTCGTGGTCGTCGTCCCGGTCGACGGTGTCGAACCGGTGGTCGATGGTGTAGCCGATGATCTTTCCGCCGCCATCTCGTCGCATCGCCCGACCACCGAGGAAGTCCTTGACGAACAGCGACGCGGGCGACTCGAGTAGCTCTCGTGACGTGCCCAGCTGGGCGAGCACGCCACCGGTCTGGAGGATGGCGATGCGGTGGGCGATGATGATCGCCTCGTCGACGTCGTGGGTGACGAATACGACCGTCTTGCCCAGCTCCTGTTGCAGCGCCGCGAACTCGAGTTGCAGTTGGGCGCGCTGGATCGGGTCGACGGCGCCGAACGGCTCGTCCATCAACAGCACCGGCGGGTCGGCAGCGAGGGCTCGGGCGACTCCGACCCGTTGCTGCTGCCCGCCGGACAGCTGCGCCGGGTAGCGGTTCGCCATCTTCGGGTCGAGTCCGACCAGCTCGAGAAGCTCCATCGCACGCGTCTGCGCCTTGCGCTTGTCCCAACCGAGCAGGCGGGGAACAGTGGTGACGTTGGCGAGGATCGTGCGATGAGGAAACAGCCCGGCCTGCTGGATGACGTACCCGATGCCGCGCCGCAGCTCGTGGATCGGCGCGGCGAGGATGTCGCGGCCGTCCACCCGGATCGCGCCTTCGGTGGGCTCGATGAGTCGGTTGATCATTCGCAGCGTGGTGGTCTTCCCCGAGCCGGACGTGCCGACGAGTGCCACTACTTCACCGGCCGCCACGGTGATCGACAGGTCGTCGACCGCCGTCACCTCTCCCGAAGAGCCCCGCTCACCGAACCGCTTGGTGACGTGGTCGAGTTCGATCACCCGGACGAGCCTAACGACCTGCACCTATGTGTGCGGGGTGCAACCCGCGTCGACTCGTGTTCATCGCACTGTGGCACGGCCGGATCGTCATCCGGTCGTGCCACAGGCGAAGCCGCGGCGTCCACGTCCGGCATGTGGGGATCGTCGGTTTCGTGGCGGTGCGGTGAACCTGACGGTCAGCGTGGCTCCTCGCCGCGCAGCGTGACGCGCTGGATGACGCGGTGGGCAGAGCCGAAGTCACCGACGACCGAATGCTGCGTCGCCCGGTTGTCCCAGAACCCGATCGTGCCCGCCGACCACTTGTACCGCACGGTGTACTCGGGCTGCACGGAGTGGGCGTAGAGGTACTGGAGCAGGTGATCGCTCTCGGCCCTGGTGAGCTCCTTGATGTGCGAGGTGAAGCCGGGGTTGACGAAGAGGACTCGCTCCCGCGTCTCGGGGTGGGTGCGCACCACGGGATGCTCGACGGGCTCGAGGGCGCGGATCACCTCCTTCTCCCACTCGCCGCCACCCTCTCGCTGCTCCAGGAGGCGGGAGAATTGCCGGCGGCCGTCGTGGACGGCAGTCAGCGTGGAGAGGAACAGCTGCAGTCGCTCGCTGAGGCCGGCGAACGCGGCGGCCTGGTTGGACCACTGCGTGTCGCCGCCGGCCTCGGGGATCACGACTGCATTGAGGATCGAGCCGATCGGCGGACGCTTGACGAACGTGACGTCGGTGTGCCAGTAGACCGCGTTCGGCGAGCGCGTCGCCACGTCGCCGTATTGTTCGTACAGCTCGCGGGTCTTGCTGTAGTCGATCTCGAACACCTCGGGGTGCCCCTCGATGCCGGAGATCACCGGGTGCGCCGGTGTGATCTCGCCGAATTGGGCGGCGAACGCGCAGTGCTGCTCGGGTGTGAGGTGCTGGGCAGGAAAGAAGACGACCTTGCGCTCGAGCCAGACGCGTCGCACCGCGGTCAGGACCTTCGCCGGGAGCGGCCGCGAAAGGTCGAGCCCGCGGATCTCGGTGCCGATCGTGCCGGACAGGTGGCGTAGCTGCAGCCCGTGCTCGAGCGGTTCGTCGGCGGGTGTGAGGGTGGATGCGACGAAATCGCCGGTGATGGTCATTGGGGGGTGCACTCCTTCGGTCCCGATCGCGCGCTTAACTCAACAATTCGCAGTGAAATTGTCAATAAACATAGGAATTACACGGGCTGTTGTCAAGGGACGGCGAACACGCCGCTCCGTCGCGCCCGGGTAGCGTCGAACGTGGAGCTGGCACAGCGAGGTGCACTCCCGCTACGGAGGTTCGCCGACATGACCGACAACGGGTCCACCATCACCGCCGAGCAGGAAGCGGCAGTCATCGCCGCCGTGCCCAAGGGAGTGTGGCTCGGCGGTCAGGAAGTCGAGCTCGCCACCACGCTGAAAGTGGAGGACCCGTCCACCGGGAGCGTGCTCACCGAGATCAGCAGTTCGACCGCCGCCGAGGCTCGGCGGGCGATCGACATAGCCGCCGAGAACCAGGCCGAATGGGCAGCCACGACGCCGCGGATGCGCGGTGAGATCCTCCGCAAGGCGTACGAGCTGATGATCGAGCGCACCGACGACCTCGCCCTCCTGATGACGCTGGAGATGGGCAAACCCGTCGCCGAGAGTCGCGGCGAGGTGGCCTACGCAGCAGAGTTCTTCCGCTGGTTCGCCGAGGAGGCGCCGCGCATCGACGGCGGCTACATGCGCAACCCTGCCGGGCCCGGCCGGCTGCTCGTGATGCGCCAGCCGGTCGGACCGTGCTACCTGATCACCCCCTGGAACTTCCCCCTGGCGATGGGCACCCGCAAGCTGGGCCCGGCGATCGCCGCCGGATGCACCGCGATCGTCAAGCCGGCGGCGCTCACCCCGCTCTCGATGCTCGCCCTCGGCAAACTGCTCGCCGAAGCCGGGCTACCGGAGGGAGTGCTCTCCATCATGCCCACCGACAACTCGGGCGGCTTCTCCGAACCGATCATCAGCGATCCGCGGCTGCGCAAGCTGTCGTTCACGGGCTCGACGCCTGTCGGCCAGACCCTGCTGAAGCAAGCCGCCGACCAGGTCCTGCGCACGTCGATGGAGCTCGGTGGAAACGCCCCGTTCATCGTGTTCGACGACGCCGACCTCGACGCCGCGATCGAGGGAACGATGCTGGCCAAGATGCGCAACATCGGTGAGGCCTGCACGGCTGCCAACCGGCTGTACGTCCATGCAGATGTCGCCGACGAGTACGCCCGCCGTCTCGCCGAGCGGATGGGTGGGCTCAAGGTCGGCCGCGGCACCGAGCCCGACGTCAACGTCGGCCCGCTGGTCGAGGAGAAGGCACGGAGCGGCATCGCCGAGCTCGTCGACGACGCGGTCGACGCCGGGGCCGAGGTGCTCACCGGCGGCCACTCGCTCGATGGTCCCGGCTACTTCTACGAACCAACCGTGCTCGCCGACGTCGGCGCCGACACCCGCATCGTGCGCGAAGAGATCTTCGGACCCGTCGCCGCCATCCAGACGTTCACCTCCGAGGACGACGTGATCACGCAGGCCAACAGCACCGAGTACGGCCTGATCGGCTATGTCTACACCGAGCAACTCCATCGAGGACTCCGCGTCAGCGAGGCGCTCGAGTTCGGGATGGTCGGGCTCAACTCCGGTCTCGCCTCCAACCCGGCGGCGCCGTTCGGTGGCGTGAAGCAGTCCGGACTCGGGCGGGAGGGCGGCTTCACGGGAATCGACGAGTACGTCGAGCAGAAGTACGTCTTCATCGCCGAGCGTTGACCGCTCTACCGTCTCGGCGTGAAGCTCGGTCTGTTCGGAATCAACGTCGGTCTGTGCGCGGCTGATCCGTCGCTGCTCGTGAGGGTGGCGGAGGCCGCCGAGAGCGCCGGCTGGGAGAGCGTGTGGACCGGCGAGCACTACGTCCTGCCCGATCCTCCGATCGAGACATCGCCGGCGCGAGGCGAGACACCGATGCTCGATCCCTTCGTCGCCCTAGCACTGGTCGCCGCCCGCACGGAACGGCTGCTCGTCGCCACCGGGGTGACGGTTGTCCCCCTCCATCAGCCGCTGGCCCTGGCGAAGCGTGTCGCCTCGATCGATCGCGCCAGTGGCGGTCGTTTCCTGTTCGGGGTGGGCGTCGGGTACCTCGAACCCGAGTTCCGTGCGCTGCAGGCTCCGTTCGACCACAAGGGGGCGAGGACGATGGAGGCCATCGCCGCGATGCAGACGATCTGGGCGGAAGGCGCCCAGTCGTTCAACGGTGAGCACCTCTCGTTCGACGCCGTTCGCGCAGAACCGCGCCCGCTGTCACCGCCGCCGATCCACTTCGGCGGCTACGTCGACGCGTCGTTCGCCCGGTCGGTGACGCACGGCCACGGTTGGTATGGCTACGCCCTCGACCTCGACGGCACGGAGCGCTGCCTCGAACGGCTGCGCCAGGTTGCAACCGGACTCGAGCGGCCAGGGCACTTGCCGCCGCTGGAGATCTCCATCACGCCACACCCGCGGATGACGATCGATGCCCAGATCGCCGGCGCCTACGCAGAGCTCGGGGTGGACCGTCTCATCGTCCTCCCGCCCCGTGAGGCGAGTCAGAATCCGGACGAGCTCCTGCGGCTCGTCGAAGATCTGCCGTCGCGCGTCGGCTCGTAAGGAGGGTCAGAAGGCGACCGCGGCGAGCACGACGACGGTCTTTCCCGAGGGAACGACGTCAGCCAGGTTCGCCAGCTCTTCGTTCTCGAACGCTTCCGGTGGGAGCGTGAGCACGATCAACCCGGTGCCGAACGTCGACGGGGTGTAGGCGTCCGTCGAGACATCGGGAAGTGCTTCCTGTTCGACGAGGTGGGTGAAGCCGTTTGCCTCGAGTTCCGATCGGTAGGCGGCGCGGACGTCTTCGGCGGAGAGGTCCGTCAACCTCATCTCCGAGAAGGCAAGCGTCGGTGTGAGACCGAGCGCCGCCGTGAGTGCCGGTATCAGTACGGGGTCGGAGACTCCCTCCGGCAGCGGAATGTCGTCCCACCAGTCGGGCTCGGCGATCGGCGGATCGGGTTCGCAGGTCTGCGGCTCGTCGGGCACATCGGCGTCGGCCAGTGCGTCGCCTTCCAGCTCGGTGACGCAGTCGGCGGTCAGCAGTTGGCCGTGTCCCTCGCCGGTGTAGGTGATCAACACGGCGTTGTCCCCCATCAGTGGGGTGAGCTCCTCCGCCCAGCGGAACGGCGTCGCCGGGTCGTTCGTGCCGCCGACGACAAGGATCGGGCCATCCCCCTCGTAATGCAGCTCTGACGGCGCGACGGTGGTGCCGATGAGCTCGGGGCACTTGTCACGAAGGTCGTCGATCGTGGTGGTTCGGGAGAACCGGGGCGCTTGTGACCGCATCTCGACGAGTAGTGCGTCTGGGTCCTCGGGCTGCGCCTCGCGTATGCCGCTCGCGCACGAGATCACCGGGTTCGACTGCTCGATGGAGGCGAACGTTCCGTCGGCACCGCGCTGCTTGAACGAATCGGCGACGCGGAGGATGCCGGCACCGTCGCCGAGCTCTGCCTGCGGCGAGCGTCCCGGCGAGATCGGGCCACGACGCTTCGCTGTACAGGGAACCGACGGTGGCCGACATCATCGTGGCGTTGTTGACGGTGCGCCCATCCACCTCGAGCGGGGCGAGGTCGAGCCGGTCGTAGAGCTGCATCCCATCGGGCGCCAACGGCCGCTGCATCGGCCGCCTTGAACGGGCACGCCTCGTCACCCGCACACCAAGCGGCCCAGTTGTCGAACGCGCCCTCGAAACCGACGAGCTGGGTGATGTACTGCTGCTCGATCGTGTCGCCGGTGGGTTCGTAGGCCGAATCGAGCACCATCGCCCGCACCTGGTCGGGGAACATCGTGGCGTAGACGGCGCCGAGATAGGTGCCGTACGAGATGCCGAGGAACGTGATCTGCTCATCTCCGAGTGCCTTGCGGATCTCGTCCATGTCGCGGGCGGTGTTGGCGGTGGAGTAGTGGACGAGATCGTCTCCGTACTTCTGCCGGCAGGCGTCGGGGATGGCCGTCTTCGCCTCGTCGTAGAGCTGTGCCTCGGCGGCGTCGTCGGGCGTGGGATCGACGTAGAGGTACTTGTCCTGCACCTCGTCGCTGACACAGCTGATACCGCCGGAGCGATCCACTCCGCGCGGGTCGAATCCGACGATGTCGAAATCGTCCAGCCCCATCTCGGCCTGCATCGTTGAGCCGGCGTTGACGACGAGGTCGACGCCGGATCCTCCGGGCCCGCCGGGGTTGGTGAGGACCGCTCCCTCCCGGTCGTCGCCCGCGGGCGTCCGGATCAGGGACGAGATCGATCTGCTTGCCGTCAGGGTTCTCGTAGTCGAGCGGAACCGTCAGCGTGGCGCACTCGACCTCCCCCACCGACGGCGTGTCCTCCTCGGGACAGTCCGTCCAGTCGAGGATGCCGTCATCCGGTTCGTCGGTGGTCGCCGTCGTGGTCGCGGAGGTATCCGGCACCGCGACGGTCGTCTGCGGCGTGTCGTCGGTGTCGTCGGTGGTGGGCTCGCTCGTGGCCGTGGTCGGGTCGGTCGTGGTGGCCGGACCCGTCGTAACGGATGCACTGTTCGACTCGACAGCACGAGGACCGGACGATGACGAGCACGCCGCGACGGCGACGCCGATGAAAACGGCGACCGCCGCCCCCCGCACGAAAGACATGGGCTGCACGGTACCGGGCACCGACCTCCGTCGGTCAGCGGATCACCTATGAACTGATCGAGGACGTGATGGCCTCACGCAGCGCGGCATCGTCCGGCTCGGTGAGCGGGCCGAAGCGGGCAACGATGTTGCCGTCGGGCCCGACGACGAACTTCTCGAAGTTCCAGCGGATGTCGCCGGCGTGACCCTCGGAATCGGCGACGGAGGTGAGCTCGTCGTACAGGGGATGGCGGCTCTCGCCGTTGACGTCGATCTTCTCCGACAGCGGGAAGTCGACGCCGTAGGTGGTGGAGCAGAACGTGGCGATCTCCTCCGGCGAACCCGGCTCCTGACCACCGAACTGGTTGCACGGGAACCCGACGATGGTGAACTGGTCGCCGCCGAGCTCTTGCTGCAGCGCCTGCAGCCCGGCGTATTGGGGGGTGAGCCCGCACTTGCTGGCGACGTTCACGAACAGGGCTGTCTTGCCGCGAGCATGCTGCAGTACGTCGGGGGAGCCGTCGAGAGCGGCGAGATCGATGTCGGTGACGTTCATGCCCGTGATACTAAGAGCGGATTCGAACCATCACGCTTGCCGAACGACGTGCTCGCCTTGCCCGGCGGACGATGCTCGATCGTCCCGCCGATCACCTGGCTGAGATAGCCGATCGTCTCGTCGGCATCCACGCCACGGATCCGGCAACGGTCGTTCTGTCGATGCGGGCTCGACACCCGACGTCCACGGCCGCCGACATCGACGAGGCGCTGTGGGGCACATCATCCGATCTCCTCCGGATCCACGCCATGCGCCGAACGCTGTTCGTCGTCGGTCGTGAGCTGGCCCGCGTGATGAACACAGCGGCGACGCACGACCTCATCGGCCCGGAACGCCGCCGGCTGGTCGGGCTCGTCGAAGGGCAGGGCCTCGCCACGGACGGCAACACGTGGATCGATCGTCTCGGCACCGCAATCGAGGCGACCCTCGCTTCGCGGGAGGTCGCCAGTGCCCGTGACCTCACGACTGACGTCCCCGAGCTCGGCTTGCAACTGACGTTCGGGGAGGGCAAGACGTGGGCGGGGACGATGGGCATCTCGACGCGAATGCTGTACCTCCTCGGCATCGAGGCGCGCATCGCCCGTGTACGACCCAACGGCGCCTGGACGTCGGGCCAGTATCGGTGGCGGTTGATGGACCGGGTCGTCGCGGGAGGGCTCCCGGCGATGGATCCGGCCGAGGCGCGCGCAGAGCTCGTCCGCCGCTACCTCGGCGCCTACGGCCCGGTGAGCACCACGGATGTGAAGTGGTGGACGGGATGGCCGCTGAACAAGGTGCGTCCCGGCTCTGGACGACGTGGGCGCGATCGAGCTGGCAGTGGAGACTGGCCAGGACCAGACGGCCCCGGGGTGGGTGCTTCCCGGCGATGCCGACGCGGACGAGGGGAACGAAGAGGGCGAGCCGTGGGTCGCTCTCCTGCCGTGCCTCGACTCGACCGTGATGGGCTGGAAGGAGCGCGACTGGTACCTCGGCGTCCACTCGCCGCGCCTGTTCGACCGGAACGGCAACGCCGGCCCCAGCGTGTGGGTCGAAGGCCGGATGGTCGGAGCCTGGGCGTGCGCCGACGGTGGTGAGATCAGGCTCGGGATCCTCGACGACATCGGTCGCGAACGGATGGAGGCGGTGGAGGCCGAAGCGGCCGCCCTGACGAGCTGGCTGGACGGCGTACGGGTCACCCCACGGTTCCGTTCCCCGCTCGATCTCGAGCTCGTGCCACGCACACGGCAGTAGTGCTCGGTCTCAAGCTCACTTGAAGTCGAGCAATCCGCCGATACGGTTGATGACGTGGATGACGAGCTGATTTCCATCGGCCAGCTCAGCGACCGCACCGGTGTCGCCCCGTCTGCGCTCCGCTACTACGAGAGCGAGGGACTCCTGCACACCAGCAGGTCGTCCGGCGGGCAACGTCGCTACCACCGTGACGCCATTCGTCGCGTGTCGTTCGTGAGGGTCGCCCAGCAGGTGGGGTTGTCACTCGACGAGATCCGCACCGCGCTGTCGACGCTTCCGGACAACCGGACGCCCAACAAGCGCGACTGGGAGCGGCTGTCGAACTCGTGGCGTCCTCGGCTCGACGAGCAGATCGCCACCCTCGAGCGCCTGCGCGACCGCCTCCACCTGTGCATCGGATGCGGCTGCCTGTCCTTGAAGCTGTGCCATCTGGTCAACCCCGACGATGTCGCTGCCGAAGGCGGCCCTGGTCCGCAATACGTGCTCCACGATTGAACCGCCTCAGATCAGCCGCGCCTCGCGCCAGCCGCGGACGGCGCTGATCAGGGCGAGCGCGTCGCACGACGGCAGATCGGTCGCAGCGATCGAGCGTTCGCTGACCTCCCCTTCGGCGAGGGCGACTGCGCTCCCGACCCCCGGCAGCCCGCCGTCCTCGAGCGGCGGTACGAACCACGAGTCGTCGACCCGGTAGGCGAGGTTCGCCCTCGTGGTCTCGATCACGTTGCCGACTTCGTTGACGAGGACGACGTCGTGCGCATCCGCGTGACGGCGAGCTGCCTCGTCGTAGTGGCGGCGGAACGTCGTCTTGTGACAGCAGAACGGGATCGTCGGAGCGGGTCACCTCGTCGTCGATCGCGAGAAGCGCCGGCTGGGGCAGTTCCACCAGCGGCTCACTCTCGGTGCGAGCCTGCCCGGCGTGGTCGACGAGCAGACGAACACGGTGGGGCCGATCGACGGGAGCGAGCGCGTCGAGTACCTCGTCGATGAGTTCGCGGCGGGCGTCGATGCCGAACCACTCCGCCGAGTCGAGCAAGCCGATCGAGGTGGCGGTCGTGGTGGGCGATGCCGTCGACATCGAGTCGCATCGTCTCGACGAGATCGAACCGACGACGCGACCGACCGAGGATCCGCGCCTTTGCCCGGACCTCGTCATCTTCGGCCTCCGGATGTTGACGACCACGTGATGCCGCCACCAACGCCGTAGACGTAGGTGTGCGTCACCGGATCGATCACCGCCGTTCGGATCGGTACGGAGAACACAGCGCGAGGACCTCGCCCTGGTGGCGACAGGTAGCCGATCGCACCGCAGTACACCCCGCGGGGCTCCGCCTCCAGGTCGGCGATCACTTCCATCGCGGCGAGCTTCGGCGCTCCGGTGACGGACCCACATGGGAACACCGCCGCGAGCACGTCGACGACCGAGATCTCCGACTCGATGTCGGCTTCGACAGTCGAGGTGAGCTGCCATACGGTCTCGTAGCGCTCGAGCGTGAACAGCTCCGGCACACGCACGTGGAAGGGCGTCGGCCAGCCGGGAGAGGTCGTTGCGCATCAGGTCGACGATCATCACGTTCTCTGCACGCTCCTTCTCGGATGCGAGCAGCTCGGCGGCGACTTGGCGATCCCTCGCGGTGCGCGGGTGACGCGGCGCGGTGCCTTTCATCGGTCGACATGTGATCGTGTCGCCCTCCCAGCGGAAGAAGAGCTCGGGCGAAGCCGAGGCGATCACCGCGATCCCCAAGGTCGATGTATGCCGCGTGGGCACAGGTCTGCACGCCTGTGAGCGCTCGATACACGTCGATCGGCTCGCCCATGTAGTGACCGCGGACGCGATCCGTGACGTTCACCTGGTACACGTCGCCGGCAGCGATCCGCCGCCGCACCTCGGCGACGGCGGACGGGAACGGCAGCACGTTCGGACTCCTCGTGCGGTCGATCACCGGACTCGGGCCGAAGTCCGGTGGGGGCACGTCGAGCCGGTCGGCGAACGCCGCCCACCACACGTACGGCATCCCTGCCGGAGGACGGTCGGCCGTCCGGGCCGCCGGCTCGAACGCGGCGGACGCCTCGTACGCGATCGCCATGACCACCCACGCATCCTGAGCCGCTGCTTCGGCGTCACGGATGCACCCGATGACCTCGCCGAGGTTGTGAGCCTCGCCTGAGGCTCGCCGGTCGACGAACTCCCAACATCGGTTCGGATCGGCGACGAGATCGTCGAAGCGAGCGACAGTCACCTGAACGCTGGCCGATCAGTCATGTCGCCAACAATGCCAAACGGACGCAGCCGAGCGGCCAACTTGCACGCTCCAAGCAGTCGGACGACGTCCGCGGAAGCCTCAGCGTGGGTACGCGTACCGCGTGAGAAGCTGACGTCGTGGAGGTGCGCTCCGATCGCCGCTTCCGGTTCGACGTCGAGCCGCAAGCCGTCTGGGATGCGATCGGCCAGATCGAGTCATATCGCGAGTGGTGGCCGTGGCTGGTCGAGTTCGAGGCCCGAGGCTTGCAGCCGGGCGACGTATGGCGATGCGCTGTCAGACCGCCGCTTCCGTACACGGTTCGCTTCGCTATCGAACTCCTCGAGCTTGCCGAACCGAACCTCGTGACAGCGCAACTCACCGGTGACATCAGCGGCACCGCGCGACTCGAGATCCAGCCCGCTGGTACCGGCAGCGACCTGCGCCTGACGTCGGCGCTCGGTCCGAACGGTCTGGCGTTTCGGCTCTTTGCCACGACGGCACGACCGATCGCCCGCTACGGACACGACTGGATCCTCGACACCGGCGCTGCCCAGTTCGCCAAGCGTGCCCTCACGCCGGCCGAACTGACAGGGTCCACCCCGATCGCGTGGCAGGCCGAGTGCTCAGCCCTTGTGCACCACGCCGCCGTCGACGAGGACCTCGGTGCCGGTCACGTAGCTGGCGTCGTCGGAGAGCAGAAAGCGAACGGCCGTCCCGATCTCCTCCGGTTCGGCGATACGACCCAGCATCGTTCGCGACGGCGAACAGCCGCCTCACGCCTCAGCGTGTCAGCACCGGCGCCATCATCGGCGTTCGCACGTACCCGGGGCACACCACGTTGGCCCTCATCCCCTCTGGGCCCAGTTCGTCGGCAAGAGAACGCACGACGCCGAGCATCCCCGCCTTCGAGGCGCAGTAGGCGGGGATCGATCCGTGACCCAGCATCGACTCGATCGATCCGATTCCGACGATTGATCCGCCGCCCGCATGACCGCAGCGCGGGCAGCAACGCCTTGCGTCACCACCGACGAACGCCCGCAAATTGCACGGCGACCACCGCATCCCACTCGGCGAGGTCGATCGTGGTCACTCCACCCAACCGCACGATGCCGGCGGCGTGGACGAGCCCGCCGACGGGCCGACCTCGTCGACCGTCGCGTCACGGCGGCGGTGACTGCGGCATCGTCGGTGACATCGATCCCCACGCCGATCGCCTTCACCCCGTACTTCGACGCCAGCTGCTCGGCGATCCGCGGCGCCTGCCGCATCGTCCTACGTCCCACACGGCGACCGGCCGGCCGACCGCGGCCAGCGCCTCGGCGCACGCCTGGCCGATCCCCGATCCGCCGCCGGTGACCACGACCGCGTTGGCCGGTCGACTGCATGGCACGGTCATGTGCTGTCCTTGCTCTCGGCCGGCGGCGGCGGGCGATGGAGACTCGCCAGGCTGCCGCCGTCGACGGAGATCTCGGCGCCGCTGATGAACGACGAGGCGTCCGATGCGAGGAACGCGACCAATCCGGCGACGTCGTCGGGCTGACCGATGCGTCGCAAGGGCAGATGATCGACGGCCAGCGCGGCAGCACCGGCGGCGGAAGCGATCATCGGCGTGTCGATGATCCCGGGAAGGATCGTGTTCACCCGAATGCCCGCCGGTCCGAGCTCGACCGCTGCCGCTTGGGTGAGCCCGCGGATCCCCCACTTGGAGGCGGAGTACGCGGCGAGTCCAGGCACGCCACGAGCGCCCGCAATCGACGCGATGTTGACGATCGACCCACCACCGCTCTTCCGCATCGGGGCGATGGCGGCCTGGATGCCGAGGAACGTCCCGCGCAGATTCACGGCGATCAGCCGGTCGAATCCCTCGATCGACTGCTCCTCGATCGGCGACGAGGCCAAGATCCCGGCGTTGTTCACGAGCACGTCGAGCCGGCCCCACGTCGTCATCACGGTGTCGACGACGACGTGCCACTGCGTCGGGATCGGCGATGTCGAGGTGGCGGTAGATGGCGCCGTCGCCGAGCTTCGCCGCCAGTACCTCGCCGTGCTCGTCGAGTACGTCGGCGAGCAGGATCCGCGCCCCGAGCTCGTGGAAGCGCACCGCCTCCTCGGCGCCCTGTCCGCGAGCGGCGCCGGTGATGACGGCGACCTTGCCCTCGAGCGACAGGCTGTCGGCGCTCACCCCGGCCTCACCGCTCGCTCGCCGCGCCGCGGGCGGAAGTGCGGGATCACGTTCTCACCCCATTGGCGGATCGTCTCCAGGCACACTTCCTGGGGGACGGTGCCCATCTGGATGAGGCACATCACCTCGTCGACACCCGACTCCTCGAGCCGGCTGACGTACTCGACGGCGTGTTCGGCCGTGCCGTAGGCGTGGTTGATGTTGAACGTGCCGATCGCGCTGGGACGCACCGGGATGTTCGCCTCGTGGAGCTTGGCGACCAACAGCTCGGCGTCCTTGTGGATCGCGGCGACGTTGTCGTCGTCCTCTGTGTCCTGGCTGGGCGGCGGACCGGACCCGTACCAGTGGAAGATCGACTCGGCGAAGAAGCGCTGGCCGCGTGCGCCGATCTTCAGCGCCTCGTCGGCGTCGTCGGTCACGATCGTGGGACAGAGGGCGGTGAAGTGGTCGTTGACCTCACTGGACACGAACCTGTCGCCGCTGCGCCTCTCGATCGCCTCGGCGTACATCGTGCGGTAGTGAGCGACCTCGTCGAGACCGGCGAAGCCGAGCACCAGCGCGCCGACGCCGTACTCGGCGGCGAGCTCGATCGTGTTCTCCTTGCTGCAGGCCATGAACAACGGCGGGTGCGGCCACTGGACGGGGCGAGGGAGCACCTCGTGCGGCTCGATCTCCAACGAACCGTGCCACTCGAACTCTTCCTTCTGCCACATCGCGCCGATCATCTGCAGTGCCTCTTCGACCTCGGCATAGGTCCGTTCCGGGTCGACGCCGCACAGCGTCATCTCCTGCAGCGTGGCGCCTCGACCGGATCCGAGGTCGACACGTCCGCCCGACAGCACGTCGAGCATCGCCGCCCGCTCGGCCACGCGCACCGGATGGTTGTAACCGAACGGCATGCACACAACCCCGTGACCGAGGCGGATCTTCTCGGTGCGGGCGGCGACAAAGGCGAGAAAGGTCTCCGGCGCACTCATGTGGGCGTACCACTTGAGCGAGTGATGCTCGACGGCCCAGATGCGGTCGAATCCCATCTGCTCGCCGTACACCGCCTGGTCCACGCAGTCGCGGATCACCTGGTGTTCACGCTCGGGCGTGGGATGAGCGAGTTGTGCCTCGAAGATCATCGAGAACTTCACGTGGGATACCCCTCCAGCAACGAGGCTCCAATAGTTCTAATTGAACTATTGGTCCGACTGTAGCTGAGGACGTGTCAGATGTCCACAGGGAGCGACGGGTGCAGCGTTGCCGCTAGTGCTGGTGCCAGTCGCGGAAGGCGTCGAGCAGCTGCTCGCGGGCGGGCGCTGACAGCGAGCCGGAGGGGAGACTGCCCAGCTGGCGCACCGTGGCGCGGAACTGCTCGACGTACGTGTCGCAGCCGCGGCATTGGTCGAGGTGGGCGAGGAACCGTCGCTCGGTCGGCTCGTCGAGAGCGCCCTCGAGGAACTCGGTGACGAGCTCGACGAGCTCGTTGCACGACATCTCGTCGTTCACGGCCGGCTCCCGTCACCATCGGTGCCTGCGAGCACGTACGTGTCGATATGCATGCGCACGATGGCCCGCGCTCGATGAAGCAGCACACGCTGGTTGCCCGGCGTGATGCCGAGGATGTCACACACCTCGCCGGCATCCCGTCCGTCGATGTCGCGCAACGTCAGCACGGCGCGCTGGCGAACGGGTACATGGTCGAGGGCGGCGGCGATCACGGCGCGCAACTCGCCGGCGAGAGAGGCGTCCTCGGTCGACGGCCACGGCGATGGCGATGTCGTCCAGTGGCCCGGATAGTCGTCGTGGATGCCACGGAAGCACGCCGGGTCCACCGTCGGCACGGCTTCGCCGTCGAGAGCCAGCGAACCGGCCGGTACGGTGCGCCGCTCGCGGACACCACGGCGTTTCGCAGTGTTGATGAGGATGCGGTACACCCACGTGCGCAGCGACGACCGTCCGGCGAACGCGCCGATGCCGCGGATCACGGAGATCCACGTCTCCTGCACGACGTCCTCGGCGGTGGCGGCGATCCTCACGAAGGAGAGCGCGATGTGGAGCATCGGTCCCGACCAGGAGTCGACGAGCATCGTGAACATCGCCTCGTCGCCCTCCCGCAGACCAGCCACGAGAACGGGATCCGAGGGAAGCGTGCGGGCGTAACGAGCTGGCAACCGGCAACCTCCCCCCAACGAGCAGGCGGTCGAATCGACCGTACGCAGGGATCACGCGGAAACGCAACTCTTTCGTAACATTTGTGGGCGGACCGTTCAGCGGTAGTCGGGGTTCTGGAAATCGAACCGACACCCGGCATCCCATTCGGACCGTTGATTGCCGTGCGCCGGGATCCCGCCCGCGTCCTTGAGCATGCGCGTGATGTGCATCAGGTTCCACGTCATGAACGTCGTGTTGCGGTTGGTGAAATCGTTCTCCGGCCCACCCGAGCCGGGGTCGAGGTATGACGGCCCGGGTCCCGCCTCGCCGATCCAGCCGGCGTCCGCCTGGGGAGGGATCGTGTAGCCGAGGTGCTGCAGGCTGTACAGCACGTTCATCGCACAATGCTTCACGCCGTCCTCGTTGCCGGTGATGAGGCAGCCCGCCACACGGCCGTAGTACGCGTACTGGCCGGCGTCGTTGAGCAGGTGCGAACACCCATAGAGCCGCTCGATCACCTGCTTCGTCACCGAACTGTTGTCGCCCAGCCAGATCGGTCCCGCCACGACGAGGATGTCCGACGCCATCACCCGGTCCTGGATCTCCGGCCAGGCGTCGGTCTCCCAGCCGTGCTCGGTCATGTCCGGCCAGACACCGGTGGCGATGTCGTGGTCGATGGCGCGGAGGACCTCGACCTCCACACCGTTCGTCTCCATGATCGTGCGACTCACATCGATGAGCCCCTCCGTGTTGCTCGTCTCCGGCGATCGCTTGAGCGTGCAGTTGATGAACATCGCGCGCAGGTCCGAGTAGTCGTCCATCTGTATGTCCCTTCGGGTGGTGGCTTGGTCAGGATGATCGGTCGAGCAGCGGACTGTTGTGGGCGGCTCGTCTAGAGGAGCTCGGCATCCTGCTGGATGCACAGCAGGGCGGGACCGTCGGCGGCGAACAGTTCCGCCATGGCCGCATCGAGCTGATCACGATGATCGACGCGGATGCCGGTGGCGCCACACAGGCGGGCGTACTCCGCCCAGTCGGGATTGTGCAGCGAGGTGTGCCACACCGGATAGTCCTCGGCCAGTTGCTCCTTGCTGATCTTGCCGAGCGAGTGGTTGTCGAGCAGGACATGCTTGATCGGGATTCCGTACTTCACGGCGGTGGTGATCTCGGTGGCGTACTGGCCGAACCCGCCGTCGCCGGTGACAGCGACCACGGGCCGTCCAGGTGCCGCGGCCCACGCGCCGAGCGCCGCCGGATAGCCGAACCCGATCGAGCCGAGGTAGCCCGACATGAGCACCGGCTGACCCTTCGATTCGAGGTAGCGACCAAGCGAGTAGGCGTGGTTGCCGACGTCGACGGTCACGACGGCGTCTGCGGGCGCATGCTCGGAAAGCGCAGCGAAGACGGCGGCTGCGGACACGCCTCTCCCCCGGTCGTCGGCGACGCGCCGGGCTTTCTCGGCGCGCCAGATCGCCCATCGCTCGGCGATGTCGGGGCGCTGGTCCTCCGCCTTCGTCTCACCGAGCGCTTCGATCACGGCTGCGACGGTGATGGCCGCGTCACCGAGGACGTCCACCGTCACTCGGTCGAAGCGACCGATAGCGGCGTGGTCGTCGTCGATCTGCACGATCGGCTTGTAGGGCGCGATGCCGGTGTGGTTGGCGAACGAAGCGCCGATCACGACGAGGAGGTCGGACTCGTTCATCAGCCAGCTGGCGACTGGTGTGCCGCTCCGACCGAGCACGCCCGCGCCGAGCGGATGCGTGTCAGGGACGAGGCCCTTCGCCTTGAACGTCGTGAGCACGGGCGCATCGAGGAGCTCCGCCAGGGCGATGACCTCCGGTTCGGCGCCCCGCGCGCCGTGACCGGCGACGATGACCGGCCGGCGGGCGTCGCGGATCATTGCTGCCGCACGGCCGAGGGCGTCGTCGGACGGTCGGATCTTCCGATCGGAATGGCGGCCGTCCGGCGAGCCGGCAGGGGCGTCCGACTGCTGAACCTGCACCTCGTCGGGCAGCACGAGATGGGCGACCCCACGGCCATCCACCGCGTGTTTCACGGCCAGCGCGGCGAGCTCGGCGTGATCGCCACCACTGTGGACGGTGGTCGTCCACACGGCCACGTCTTTGAACACTGCCGACAGGTCGACGTCCTGGAACGCTCCCCGGCCGAGCACCTTGGAGGGCACCTGACCGGAGATCGCGATCACCGGCGAGGAATCGAGCTTGGCGTCGTAGAGGCCGGTGAGGAGGTTCGTCGAGCCTGGCCCGGCGATCGCGAAGCAGGCTGCCGGCCGGCCCGTGAGCTTGCCGTAGGCGCTGGCGGCGAACGCTGCGGCACCTTCGTGGCGGATACCGACGTAGGTGAGCTCGCCCCGCTCTTCGGCACGGCGCAGCGCTTCGGCGAACCCGAGATTGGAGTGACCGACCATGCCGAACACCGTGGTCACCCCATGAGCGACCAATGTCTCCACCAGTACGTCGGCCACGGTGCGGCCCCGCTGGCGGCGAGCGGGAAGGCGCACGTACACGCCGCCGGATCGTTCCTCGACCTCGTACGCCGTCGGCGCGTCGGAGAACCCTTCCGGCGGTTTCCCGGTCAACGGGTCATAGTCGTAGCCGTGCCACGGGCAGCGCAGTAAGCCCTTCTCGATCGACCCCTCGCCGAGCGGTCCGCCCTGGTGAGGGCACCTGTTCTCGAGCGCACCCAGGCGCGATCCGCACCGCGCCATCGCCACACTGCGCCCGTCGACCACGACGGAGCGCACGCGTCCCTCAACGGGCACATCCACCGGCTCGACCCGGTGCCATTCGCTCTCCGGCATGTAACGCCTCCCTCGATGCGGACAACTGAGTTCGTGACGTCAGTGTCGTGGGGCACGATGAGCGTTACACGCCATGCCTGGTCGGCTTCAGCTCACGGCTCGCCACCAGGGGGATGAGGAGGGGACATGGATCAAGGAGCACTGGCGGCGACCCGCCGATCGCTGCACGGAGTCGCCGAGCTGATCCTCGCCGGACCTCAGTACCGCCGGTCAGGCACGATCCGGTTGCGGGTCACCGACGGCGGCTTCGGCACCACTGCCGGTCCCGAAGTTCGCGTCGCCGGTGACCGGTTGATCGCCGGCGACACGATCGTGACGTTGAGCGGCCAGACGTACGGAGAGGCTGCGGCGTCGGCGGGCCTCGAGACATCGACGCTCGACGACGTGTACGGCGACGGGCCGGGAATCAGCGCCGACGATCCGCTTCACGTCGACGCCGTTGCGGCGCAACACCTCTGCAGTGTGTTCGCCGTCGGGCACGCCGCATTGGACGAGATCGCCGAAGGCAGCGATCCGGTGCTGTGGCCCGAACATTTCGATCTCGGGATCAGCGTCGACGAGGTCAACTTCGGCGTGTCGCCGGGAGACGCCGTGAATCCGGTGCCGTATGCCTATGTCGGGCCGTGGACGGCGCGGCAGGGCGCGTTCTGGAACGCGCCGTTCGGCGCGGTGCTCCCCCTCGACGGGACCCTCGATGCCGACGCCGTCATCGACTTCTTCCGGCGCGGCAAGGAACTTGCCGCCGAAGCGTGAGACGGTCGGTCAGCGACGTTTGATGATGCCGATGATCCCGACGGCTGTGAGGGCCAGCCCGCCGACGAGCGTCAACCACAACCCGATTCCCACGTCGATGGCAACCCCGAACGCTTCCTTCGTGTCGTTGATGTCGCCGATGTCGGCGAGGGCGATGATTGTGGTGAAGGCGCCGCAGACGAGGATGACGATCGCCGCGGCCAGCGCCCAGCGACCGAACCCCCGGATCGCTCCGAGGATCCCGGCCGCGATGGCGAGCGACAGCGTGAGGGCGCCGTCCTTCGTGCCCTCTGAAATGCCCTCGTCGTTCCCGCCGATGCCCTTGATGTCGACGCCGAGTTCAGGGAACCGGGCCCACACGAGGAACGCAGCGATGGCGACCACGATCGCCGCCGCGACCGCCGACCAGCCCCACGACCGGGCGGCCTGGCTCAGCGGCCCAGCGACCGCTGGCTGAGTCGAATCCGGGCGGTGGTCCGGGTGGGAAGTCGCCGGGCGTGCCAGCCGGTTGCGGTGGAGGTGGCTGGCTCCACGACGGTGCTGCAGGCTGGCTCTCGCCACCGCCCCATTCGGGCGGCGGCGGCGGGTGGAGGTGTGTTGGTCATGTCGGCTGTCCGCCTTTCTGGTGCGACGGGGACCGCCGTCATCGTTGCAGACGGACACCGGCCGAACGCGCCAATCAGACCGTCGCCTTCTGCACTGCTCGGCGACCGCCCACCAACTCGGCGGCGTGGTGTACCGTCCGAGCCGGGGTCTCGATGAATCTGCGACGAGTCGTGGGCCGGCTGGCCTTGATCGCAACGCTCATGCTCGGGCAGCACGGGATTGCCGACGCCGGTGGGGCGGTCGATCTCCTGCCCGACATCCGCGTGGCAAGGCTGTACGGCTTCAGTCTCGAGCGCACCAGCACCGGCCGGGTGCGGCTCCACTTCGGCACGATCGGGTGGAACATCGGCGACGGCCCGATGGAGGCACGCGGACGGCGCATCGATCCCGAGGACCTGGTGATGCGCGTCTGGCAGCGGATCTATCGATCCGACGGCACGCACCGCGATCGCAACACCTCGGCCGTGATGATCTACGAGACCGGCGATCATCACGATCATTGGCACACGCGCCAGTTCATGACCGTGAAGATGTTCGAGCGCGGAAAGCCGAACGGGAACGTGTGGGGTCTGCGCAAGCTCGGCTACTGCCTGCTCGATGCGACGCGGATGCCAGAGCCTCCGCCAGGGTCGCCCGACGAGCGCAGCTACCCGAACGGCTCCTGCGGCAACCGCAGCTCGCAGATCGTCCGCTCCGGCCTCTCGATCGGATATGGCGATGACTACCCGCCCGACTATGCCCACCAGTGGATGGATGTCACCGACATCCCGGTGGGCGTGTACCGCATCTGCACCACCGTCGATCCGCTGTCGGAGTTCGTCGAGAAGAAGGAGGCGAACAACCAGCGATGGACCGACATCCGCGTCAATCTGGCAACGATGCGGGTGAAGGTGCTCGACACCGCCGTCGGACGGTGCGGCCTCAATCCGCCCTAGCCGCGCAGGCGACCGCGCTCTCCCACACGCTGTCGCCATCGAGACGTTCTGAAATCGATCTCCGCATGATCATGTGTAGGCGTCTACGATGTGGGACATGGATGCACTCGTCGGATTCCTCGACGGTCCTCGCGCACGGGGCGCGTTCATGCTCCGCGCCGTGATGGATCCACCCTGGTCGATGCGCATCGAAGACGAGGCGCCGTTGACGCTCGTCGCGATCGCCCGCGGTTCGGTCGTCGTGCTGACCGACGACGGCGGCGTCACCGAGCTCGGGCCAGGTGACGTGGCCGTGATGCGCGGCCCCGACCACTACACGATGGCCGACCGGGCCGACACGCCGGTGAACATCATCATCGGCCCCGATCAGCGTTGCACCACGCTCGACGGCATCGAGCTCACGCAGTCGATGGGGCTCGGAATCCGCACGTGGGGCAACAGCGTCGACGGTGAGGCGGTGATGCTCGTCGGCACCTACGAGAAGACTGCCGAGGTGAGCAAGCGTCTCATCAAGGCGCTGCCCCCGCTCGTCGTCGTGCGCGACAACACGTGGGACAACCCGCTGATCGCAATGCTCGCCGACGAGATCGTGAAAGACGCTCCCGGGCAGGACGTGGTTCTCGATCGGCTACTCGACCTGCTGCTCATCACGTCGCTGCGCACCTGGTTCGCTCGCCCCGAGGCCGAGGCTCCGGCGTGGTATCGGGCGCACAGCGACCCGATTGTCGGCAAGGCGATCCAGATGCTGCACAACCGGCCCGATCACCAGTGGACCGTCGCCAACCTCGCCTCCGAGACCGGCGTGTCCCGTGCCGCCCTCGCCCGGCGCTTCACCGAGCTCGTCGGGGAGCCACCGATGGCGTTCCTCACCGAATGGCGGCTGGCTCTCGCCGCCGACCTGCTCCGCGAGCCGGGCGCCACGGTGACCAACGTCGCCCAACAGGTCGGGTACGGAAGCCCGTTCGCCCTGAGCGCGGCGTTCAAGCGGGTGCGCGGAATCAGTCCCAAGGAGCACCGGCCTCGCCGCGATTGGCGCGTGAGGCACCGCTCGGCACATCCCTAAAGTGGCCACGCTGTCGCCACTCACATCGGCGATGATGTCCAGCTGTCGCCGCGCCGCCGGCGCCCCACCACCTGAGGAGAGCGCACATGGATTGGAAGCTGGAGCTCGTGTCGGTCCCCGTGTCGGACGTCGACGAGGCGAAGCGGTTCTACACCGAGCAGATCGGCTTCAACGCCGATCACGATCATCAGGTGACTGACGAGTTGCGGTTCGTACAGCTGACGCCGCCCGGATCGGGATGCTCGATCTCGATCGGCACGGGACTCAGCGACGGCGGCTCCCGGCTCGCTGCAGGGGCTGCAACTGGTGGTGCCCGACGTCGAGGCAGCCCACGCGGAGCTCACCGAGCGCGGTGTCGAGGTCACCGAGATCCAGGACTTCCCGTGGGGCTCGTTCGTGTTCTTCAGCGACCCCGATGGCAACGGCTGGGCGGTGCAGCAGATCACACCACGGCAGTAGACAGCGCGCTAGGCCTCGGCGTTGCGTTGCCAGCGGATCACGTCTTCAATCGATCCGGTCTCCGTGTCGTAGACGACACCGGCGATGACCTCGAGCGGTCTGAGATACGGCTTGGACTTCAGCAGGTCGACATCGGCGCCGAGATCGATGGCGTGATCGCCGATGGCGGCGAAATCGAGGTCGGCCCCCGTGAGGGCACGCAGCTCTTCGTCGGTGGTGCGAGAGATGCCGCACTTCGTGTGCTGCATGACGAGCACGGTGTCGACGCCGAGGACATGGCACGCCATGGCGAGGCTGCGCAGCACGTCGTCGGTCACTCGCCCTCCCGCGTTGCGGATCACGACCGCCTCCCCGAGGTGGAGGCCGAGCGCGGCGAACACGTCGATGCGGGCATCCATGCACGTGACCACGGCGAGCTGGCGTGCTGGCGCAGGGTTGCCGAGGTGTGCCCGCGCGGCGGCGTACGCCTCGTTGGCGGCGAGCAGGCGGCTGATCTCCGTCATGCGATGACTGCCTAGACGCGGCGACCACTCCGAGGCAAGTGGCGACGCACGGAAGATCAGCTGACCGTCGACCGGAGACCGACTCGCCGCGCCACGGCGAGGATGAGGACGGCGATCGCGGCGAGCTCCGGTATCAGGCGCGCGGCAGCCCTCGATAGCCACCGACGAGATCGGTCGCGTCGGCGATCCCGAGGTCGAGCAGCACTGCCGCGGCGAGGCTCGATGCGTAGCCCTCATTGCAGACGAGGATCACGCGCCGCCCTACCTCGGCTTCCGGAATGTGGTAGCCGCTGGTGGTGTCGAGGCGCCACTCGAGCTCGTTGCGCTCGATCACCACTGCGCCAGGCAGATCGCCCTCGGTGCGCCGGCGGTGCTCCGGCCTGATGTCGACGAGCAGGGCGCCTGCGTCGAGCGCCGCCTGCAGATCCTGCGGTTCGACTCGGTGCAGCCGCGCCCGCGCTGCTTCGAGCATCTCGTCGATCCGCGAAGGGGTCGTCATCGTGTGGATCGTGTCACAGCGAGGCGCGGAAGGCCGGATGGAGCGCCCGAGCGACGTCGTCCAGGGTGGCCGCGGCAACCTCGTTCTGCACCGCTTCGATGCGGAGCAGCGAGCCTGCTGTGTCGTAGAAGCCCATCTCGGCGAGCGGGCGGGAGTAGGCGTGGATGCTCGTTGCGTTGCGGCGGGACCGATTGGCGACATCGTGCACCGACCCAGCCGGTATCCGCCCCACGCCCCCGACAGCGACGGCTTCGTGGATGGCATGTCCGCCAACGAGCGTCGTCTCGAGCAGCTCGCCGTCGACGACGACGAACGCTCCATTGGCATCGCCGTGGTCGTGCAAGCCGACCGACTGCCCCGGCGCCCAGCCGAGCAGCCACACCTCGTACGCCGATGTGCCGAGCAGGCGGACGCGGGTGCGCTCCGTCGGGTCGTGGGAGACGTGCGGGCGCCACACCCACGGCGCGGCAGCCAGGCTGGACACGACGTGACCGAGCGTGGAGGCGTCGAGGAGGACGTCGATCGCAGGTGTGGGAGTGAAGGAAGGTGCTGACATGACGATTTCCGGTGATGGTGCGCTCACCATACCGAAACTCAACAAAAGATGTCAACTATTTTAGATTAGTTGACATTCAACATCTTGTCGACGTGCCCATTGCATTTCGCCTGCGTGTAGGTCTATGTTCGATTCACTTTGACGTGGCAAGCGGACGGCCACGAGAAACGGGGAGCCAACATGAGGGATCGAGCGGGAACCTCTCGCGGCACGCGCCGGCTGATCGCCGGCGTTGCTGGAGCGGCGAGCATCGGGGCGGCGATCTCGGCGCTTCCGGCCGCCGGCAGCACACCAGTGGCCAGTGCCACCGACGACGCCACGATCGCGGTCTACGTCGACGACGGCGCCGACACGACGACGCTGAGTGCGGCGGGCGGTCGCCTCATCGCCGACTACGGCTCGTACACGTTGTGGCGCGTCGCGCCGACGGCTCCGATCAACGGCACGACCGTGACACCGGCGGGCAACCTCGACAAGATCCCGCTGCGTAGCGGCTCGATCAACACGGCGACCGACACGGAACCAGATGTCAGCGCAGACCTGCGCGAAGCGGCTGGCGGCGGCAAGCAGCTGCGCATCGTGCAGTTCGCTGGCCCCATCCTGCCGGCATGGATCGACGGGTTGAAGGCGCTCGGACTGCGCACGGTCTCGTACCTCCCGCCCAACGCCTATGTCGTGTTCGGTGACTCCGGCGCTGTGAGTGCGCTCTCCGCACAGGCGGCGTCCGACGCGGCGATCACGTACGAGGGCTCATTCCGTCCGGCGTACCGGCTGGCACCCGACCTCGAGCAGGCGCGGACGAGCGGGAGCGGCGACGTCGACGTCGTCGTCCAGGTCGTCGAGGGTGAGGCTGGTGACATCGCTGCCGCAAAGGCAATGGGCACCGCTCTCGCCGGCGACAACAGCGTTGCCGGCTTCACCAACCTCGAGCTGCGGGTACCTGCCGCGGCGCTCACCGACCTGGCCAAGCTCCCTGCCGTCGTCAATGTCGAGCGGCGCGTCGTTCCCGTTCGCATGGACGAGGCACAGGGCCAGATCGTGGCCGGCAACATCGAGACCAGCGCCGGCAAGAAGGTTCCCACCGGACCTGGCTACCTTGCCGTTCCTCGCCGCCCACAGGGTGCCGACCGGATCCGGTCAGCACCCACGCGTAGCGGTGGTCGACGACGGCGTCGACAACGGCACGACGAACCCGTTGCACAAGGACTTCCGCGTGCTCGGTGTACCGGCCAACGCCTCCCGCATCCAGGCCAACGTCGATTGCACCGGCGGTGGAAACCCGCGGGCGATCGCCGGCCACGGCAACATCAACGCCGGCATCATCGGTGGGTACAACAACGGCACCGGCGCCGCCAACCAGGACGCCAACGGCTTCAACTACGGCCTCGGCATCGATCCGTTCGTGCGGTTGTCGAACATCAAGATCTTCACCGACGGAGGCGGCTTCAACACGACCGCCTGCGCCGGTGGGACATACCGGGGCATCGTCGAGCAAGCCGTGACGCAGGGTGCGTCGATCACGTCGAACTCGTGGGGAGCCAACGTCGGCGGGGCCTACACGGCCGCGTCGCAGGAGTTCGACGCCTACACCCGCGACGCATCGACGGCCGGCGGCGTGCAGCCGCTGTTCCACGTCTTCTCCGCTGGCAATGCGGGTTCCGGCGCCAACACGATCGGCGCTCCAGGAACGGCGAAGAACGTCCTCACCGTCGGTGCCACGGAGAACGTCCGTGACCAGGGTGTCGTCGACGGGTGCGGCGAGGCCGCCGGCGACAACGCCGACGACATGGCCAACTTCTCGTCCCGCGGACCGACCGACGACATGCGCAACAAGCCCGACATCGTTGCTCCCGGCACGCACGTGCAGGGTCCGGCGAGCCAAGCGCCGGGTTACAACGGCACGGGCGTGTGCGGGCCGCAGTACTACCCGCTCGGCGGGCAGACCCTGTACACGTGGTCGACTGGCACCAGCCACTCCGCTCCGGCGGTGAGCGGCGCTTCGGCCCTCGCCTCCGAGTACTACACACGGGTGCTCAAGCCCGGCGCGAACCCGAGCCCGGCGATGCTCAAGGCGCTCGTGCTCAACACGCCGCGCTACCTCAACGGCCTCAACGCCGGCGGCACGCTGCCGGGAATCGCCCAGGGATGGGGCGACGTCAACCTGTCCCAGCTGTATGCCGCGAACCGCAAGGTCGACGACCAGTCGAAGATCTTCACCGCGTCCGGTCAACGGGCGTATCGCTACTACACGGTGGCAAATGCGAACCGGGCGACGCGCATCACGCTCGCCTTCTCCGACGCCCCCGGATCGACGGTCGGCGACTCCTTCGTCAACGACCTCGACCTGCTCGTCGTCGCCGGCGGCAAGCTCTACAGGGGCAACGTGTTCAACGGTGCCGCCTCGACGACGGGCGGCTCGGCCGACCCGCGCAACAACGTCGAGCAGGTGTGGCTCCCCAAGGGCATCACCGGACGGGTCACGGTGCAAGTTCTGGCCCGCAACATCGCCGGCGACGGCGTGCCGGGCGGGACGGCGCTCGACCAGGACTTCGCCATCAGCGCGTCCAACGTCAGCAGCGCCTCATCGGTACCGAACATGCCGTACGCTTCGAGCGCCACTGCGGCGGCAACGGGCGCCGGGACCAATGGCGATTCCGGTATCTCACCCGGCGAGCCGATGCGCCATCACGGCCGGGTCGGCAACCTCGGCCCGTCGGCCATCCCAGCCGGCACGCTCACGGCATCGATCGTGTCCGGTCCCGCCGGGCTCATCGTCAACTCGGTGAAGACACCGTCGATCTCCGGCAACTCCTCCAAGGACGTCTCCGGGCTCAGGATCTGGGCGCTGCCGACCGCGGTGTGCAACTCCAGCAACGTCCGGGTCCGGCTGCGCTACACGGCGGCGGGTCGATCGCGCGAGATCGTCAGACCGTCTGACGTGCCGCACCGTTCGTGACGAGGAACTCGAGCGATGTCCCGAAGAACATCGCCGACAACTCGACGGCGAGCTCCACGCTGGCGCTGACCGGCCGTCCAACATCCGCGGAGTACGTGTACGGGTCAACATCACACACACGTTCGACGGCGACCTCGTTCTCCGTCTCACGGGGCCCGGCGCGCAGACGTCGCTGCTCTCGAACCGGCGTGGGAGCAGCGGCGACAACTTCACGAGGACGTTGTTCGACGACGACGCATCAAGCCGATCACGTCCGGCGCACGCCGTTCGCCGGACTCGTTCCAGCCGGAGACGCCGCTGTCCGTGTTCGACCGGCACCAATGCGACCGGCACCTGGACTCTGACGGCCCAGGATGCAGCCGACCCAGGACGCCGGCACCCTGAATTCCTGGGCGCTGCAGGTGCAGGGGACGACCTGTCCCGCGGTCACTCGCGGAGTCGCCGTCGTCAACGCGCCCAACACCACGGAAGGCGACGGTGGTGGGACGACGTCGATGTCATTCAATGTCGTGCGGACCGGACCGGTCGGAGCCGCACTCGATGTCCGGTCGAGCACCGCGAACGGTACGCCGACCGCGCCGAGTGACTACACCGCCCGCAGCAACGTCCTCGTCCACTTCGCCGCCGACAGAAGATGAAGACCGTCATCGTGTCGATCCGCAGGGACAACGCAACGAGTCGAATGAGACCGTCAAGCTCAATCTCACGTCGGTGCCTGCAGGCGTCGCCACCGTCCGCGGCTCCGCCACGGGCCTCATCGTGGACGACGACTGACTCGGGCTCGAGATCACCGACTCGCGAAAGCCGCACAGCGCCCGCGGGGTCCGCGGGCGGCGCTCGATTGATCGGTGAACGTGTTGCTCAGGCAGCCTTGACGCTGCGCTTCTTGGCGGGCGCCAGCGGCTTCACAGAAGCATCGATGAGCTTCTGCACGAAGTCGTTCTGGCTGTCCAGCACCTGCTTGGCGAAGCTGGCCTGGTACCCGAAGCTTTCGAGGATCTGACCGACGACCTCGGGACGATCCTCGGGCAGACGGTCGGTCAGCGAAGAGACGGCCTTCTCGACGTACTCGACGACGGTGTCTTGCAGCTCGACGACCACGTCGAGCGCCTTGGTCTGGTAGTCACGGGCCTGGGTCTGGACCTCTTCGATGGTGGGCATTGCTTTCTCCTTCAGGGGGATGAACTCGGTGGTGAGAACTGACAGTGCTAACTATTGCAAGCATGTGCATGCATTGTCAAGCACTAGACGATGTGACACTCGTCTCACGGCCGACCTCGGCCCGCGAAAGCGCTCCGCATGGCACGGGCGATGCAGAGCGGAACGCTCAGCGTCAACTCCAACTCCTCGGTCCGCTACTCCACACCGTTCGGCGGGTTCAAGCAGAGCGGTATCGGGCGCGACCTGTCCATGCAGGCACTCGACCACTACAGCGAGACGAAAACCATCTACTTCCAAACAATTGTGTAGACCGAAAGAGTGACCTCGCCTCACGGCTCGCCTCCTAGAGTCTGGAAGTAGACCAATTATCGGTTGCGGCGCGAGCGCGGCACGATGGGGGAAGCGATGGGACGACTCGACGGCAAGGTCTCGCTGATCACCGGTGCATCAGCAGGCCTCGGTCGCGTTGCCGCCGAGCTGTTCGCCACGGAGGGCTCCCGCGTGGTGATCGCCGACCTCGCCGACGGCGACGACGTGGTCGAGGCGATCGGTGCCGCGGGCGGAGAAGCGTCGTTCGTCTCGACGGACGTCACTGACGACGAGAGCGTCCGCGCCGCCGTGCAGCACACCGTCGAGACCTTCGGCGGTCTGGATGTTCTCTACAACAACGCCGGCATCTCCCCCGCCGACGACGACGGGCCGGAGAACACTGCGGACGAGACGTGGGCGTCGGTGCTCGATGTGAACGTCACGGGTGTGGCGCGCTGCTGCCGGCATGGACTGCCGGCGATGCTCGCCTCCGGCGGCGGCAGCATCGTCAACGTCGCCTCATTCGTGGCCCACATGGGCGCGGCGACGCCGCAGATCGCCTACACCGCGTCGAAGGGCGCCGTGGTGGCGATGACACGAGAGATCGCCGTGATCTACGCCCGGCAGGGGATCCGCGCCAACGCCTTGTGCCCGGGGCCGGTGCTGACGCCGCTGCTCGCCAAGTTCCTCTCCGATGATGCGAACGGCAACGCCGCCTGGTGCACATCCCGATGGGACGATTCGGCGAGCCGATCGAGATCGCCCACGGCGCGCTGTTCCTCGCGTCGGATGAATCGTCATTCATGACTGGCCAGTCGCTGCTGGTCGATGGCGGCATCACGGCCGCCTACACAACACCGGAGTGAGCTGATGTCGAAGAACAGGCACATCCCCGCCGAACAACTCGAGGCCGACATCCGCGACGGCACGATCGACACGGTGATCGTCGCCTTCAGCGACCACCACGGCCGCCTCATCGGAAAGCGCACCGACGGGGAGTTCTACCTCGACGTGGTGGTCGAGGAGGGCACGGAGAACTGCGACTACCTGATCGCCTGCGACCTCGACGACACACCCATCCCTGGTTTCACGTGGGCCAGCTACGACCAGGGCTACGGAGACATGCGCGGCGTGGTCGATCCGTCGACCATCCGCTACCTGCCGTGGCTGGAATCCACCGCCGTCGTCCTCGTCGACCTCGTCGACGTCGACTCGGGAGAGCCGGTCGAGGTATCGCCGCGGCGGATGTTGCAGCGTCAGGTCGAGGCCGCCACCGAGCTCGGGTTCGTGTCGATGATCGGCAGCGAGGTCGAGTTCTTCCTCTTCAAGGACGGCTACGACGCTGCCCACTCCGCCGACTATCGGGAGCTGACGCCGAACTCTCCGTACCTCGAGGACTACAACATCCTCCAGACGACGAAAGAGGAGGACGTACTCGGCGCGATCCGGAGAGGGCTGCGCGACGCCGGCTTCCCCGTCGAGTTCTCCAAGGGAGAGGCCGCCAAGGGTCAGCACGAGCTCAACCTGACCTATCAAGAGGCGCTCGAGATGGCTGACACCAACCTCGTCTTCAAGAACGCCGTCAAGGAGATCGCCGCCGCGGCCGGCAAGTCGGCGACGTTCATGGCCAAGCCCCACTTCGACGACGGCGGCTCGAGTTGCCACATCCACTCCAGTCTGTGGTCCGTCGACGACCGCCACAGCGTGATGGCGGGCGACGGCCCACACCACATGAGCGAGACGTTCCGCTGGTACCTCGGCGGCCTGATGGCAACGGCGCAGGAGTTCTCACTGCTGTTCGCGCCGAACGTCAACAGCTACAAGCGTTTCCTGCCAGGGAGCTGGGCACCGACGGGTGTCGGCTGGGATACCGACAACCGCACACTCGGATTCCGCGTCGTCGGGCATGGGCAAGGGATGCGCGTCGAGTCGCGCATCCCCGGTGCAGACGCGAACGCCTACCACGCCTTCTCGGCGACGATCGCCGGTGGCTTGCACGGCATCGCCGAGAAGATCGATCCGCCCGAGCCGTACCACGGCAACGGCTACACCGCGGAGGATCTCCCTCGGATCCCCTCGACCTACCTCGAGGCGATCGAGCTGTGGCGAAACAGCGAGATCGCCCGCGAGTGCTTCGGAGACGACGTGCACCATCACGTGTTGAACCACGCCGAATACGAGTGGCAGGCGTTCAACGCGACGGTGACCGATTGGGAGCGCCGTCGATACTTCGAGAGAATCTGACCGGAATGGTCGCCGACAGCCCGCTGCTTCGCCCCGTCAAGGACGGCAACACGTTCGAGCAGACTGTCGAGCGTCTGGCTTCGGCGATCCGGCTCGGCGTCGTCGAGACCGGACAGCGCCTCCCGCCGGAACGAGAACTCGCTGATCAGCTGCATGTCAGCCGCGTCACCCTGCGAGAGGCGATCAAAGCGCTCCAACAGGCCGGCTATGTCACGGTCTCGCGAGGCAGGACGGGTGGGACGGTCGTCGTCTACGACCCCCGACAGCGGAAGCAAGGTGACGCCAAGCGGATCGCCAAGTCACTGGGCGCCTCCGAGGTTCTCGACGCGCTCGCCTATCGATCAGTCGTCGAGCCCGGTGCGGCCGAGCTGGCCGCGTCACGCACGCTCGACGTGGCCGAGAAGGACGCGCCTGCGTGAGTCGCTCGCCGCCGCTACCGAGTGCGACGCGGCGATCCGACGCGTCTGCGACTCGCGATACCACCTCCTCATCGCCGAGCTGTCCGGTTCGCCGACACTGGCGGCCGCGGTCGCTGAGGTGCAGGGTCGCCTCGACGGGCTGCTCGGAGCGATCCCGGTGTTCGCCCGCAACATCGCCCACTCCGACCAGCAACACGCCCGCATCGCCAAAGCGATCATCGCCGGACGTTCGGCGACCGCCCGCACGGTCATGGCAGAGCACGTCGAGGCCACTGCAGCCCTGTTGCGCGGCCTGCTCACCTGAGTCGCTCCCCTCGGCACGGGAACGTGCTACAAATGGTCTGAGGTCAGTGCATTTCAGAGGGGTATGCCGGACCTCACAGGGGGTTCACCATGGCCGACGATGTGGTCGCACGCATCGACGAGCGACCGTGCCGCGCTCAACGAGCTCGGCTACGCCCAGGAGCTGACGCCGAGGGCTTGGCTGGTTCAGCAACTTCGCCATCAGCTTCTCGATCATCTCGATCCTTGCCGGAGGCATGACCTCGTACTGGCTCGGGATGGTCACCGGCGGACCGCGGGTGATCACGCTCGGGTGGATCATCGTCGGCTTCTTCGCCCTGCTCGTCGGCATGGCGATGGGCGAGATCTGCTCGACGTACCCGACAGCGGGTGGCCTCTACTTCTGGTCGGCGAAGCTGGCCCGCAAGCAACCAGGCGAGGTGGTCGTGGTTCACGGGATGGTTCAACCTGCTCGGCCAGATCGGCGTCATCGCCAGCGTCGACTACGCGCTGGCCATCTTCATCGGCTACTTCATCCGCATGTTCGACGACGGACTTCAAGCTCACGGTCTGGACGATCTACTTCATCTTCGTCACCGATGCTCGTGGCCCACGGCCTGCTGAACACGTTCGGTGTGCACCTCGTCAGGATCCTCGGCGAGCATCAGCGTGTGGTGGCACGTCGCCGGTGTGGCGATCATCGTCATCGTGTTGATGGTCGCCGGCGGTGGCGACGACACGATCGGCATGTCCGGATTGTTCGACAAGCAGGCACCGGTGAGCTCGCCGGCTGGTCGGGCAAGGGCTTCGTCATCGTCTACATGTTCGGGCTGGGCCTGCTGCTGGCCCAGTACACGATCACCGGGCTTCGATGCCTCGGCCCACGTGAGCGAGGAGACCGTCGGTGCCCGCACCGAGGCACCGAAGGCGATCGTGCGGGCGATCTACGTCTCGGCGATCGCCGCCTTCTTCCTCAACCTGGCGATGACCCAGGCGCTGCCCAAGAACCCCGATGCGTATTCGCGGCGATCGCCTTCGGCGGTGACGGACGACGTCTTCCTCGTCAACGCCGCCCCGCGACTCATCCAGCGTCGGCGGTCGGCGACGCGACGGCGAAGTTTCTGGTGTTCATCTCGGTCGTCGCCCAGTTCTTCTGCGGCATGGCCTCGCGTGACGGCGACGAGCCGGATGATCTACGCCTTCAGCCGCGACGGGGCTCTCCCGGCTCGAAGTTCTGGCATCGCATCAACCCCAAGCACGCGCACACCAACGAACTCGGTCTGGCTCGGCGTCGTCCTGTCGGCGCTCGTCGGTTTGCTGTCGATCTACCAGAAGAGCGGGTTCTCGACTGCCTTCTTCGCCCTGACCGGCATCTGCGTGATCGGTCTCTACATCTCCTACGCGATCCCGATCTACCTGCGCCTCACGAACCCCGACTTCGTGCAGGGACCGTGGAACCTGAAGGGATACTCGAAGATCGTCGGCTGGACGGCGGTGATCTGGGTCGGGTTCATCACGATTCTCTTCTTCGGTCCGGTCTTCCGTCCGTTCTGGCCGCCGTTCGGTAAGACCGTGCTCGAGGACGGGACGACGATCTACCACCAGAACAACTTCAACTTCACCGGCCCTCTGATCGTCCTCGCCGCCCTCGCCTTCTGGGCCTCGTGGCAGTTCTGGGCGAAGAAGTGGTTCACCGGGCCGAAGGTGCAGGGCTCGAAAGAGGAGCTCACCGCCATCGAGCGCGAGCTCGACGCGCTCGAACACGGCACGCTCTTGAGCCCGACCTGCCCGACGCCTCAGTCGAGGCGCACTGCGGCGCGGATCGCCGCCTCGATGTCGTCCTCGGAGACAAGGACGAGATTGGCGGCGTCGCCGAGCGGGACGAACGAGTCGTGCGCAGCGACCCTGACGACGGGCCCGCCGAACCCGGCCGCCACCAGCCCCGCTATCACACCCTCCCCCACCCCTCCCGTGCGACGGGTCTCGTCGACGACGACCACGGTGCCCACCTCGGCGGCGTGAGCGGCAACCTCGTCGACGGGCAACGGCGCCAGCCAGCGCAGGTCGAGCACCCGGCACGAGATCCCCTGCCCTGCCAAACGCTCGGCAACCCGCAGCGAGAGGTAGAGCCCGTTCGCCCACGTGACGACGAGGACGTCGTCGCCGTCGCGACAGATCGCCGGCTCACCGATCGGCACGTGCGTCTCCGACCAACACT
Source organism: uncultured Acidimicrobiia bacterium (assembly GCA_963830025.1). GTDB lineage: Bacteria > Actinomycetota > Acidimicrobiia > Acidimicrobiales > Ilumatobacteraceae > CAWHLC01. The sequence continues at coordinate 1,202,893 of CAWHLC010000007.1, read as the reverse complement.
CGGGAGCGACGTAGGGCGCTGTCCAGCCGTCGTCGCCAGCCGTGTGGAGATCGCGGGTGTGGTAGAGCGCGATCGGCTCGAGGAAGACAGTCACCGTGCCGTCGGCGTCAGCGGCCGCGGCGCAGGTTCGCAGCATCGCCGCCGCGTCCGCCGGCCGCGCTGGTGAGGCGATGACGAGCCCGGGGATGTCGCGCAGCACGGCGACGGCGTTGTCGTTGTGGAAGTGACCGCCGAAACCCTTCTGATAGCCGTAGCCCGCGATCCGTACCACCATCCCGTTCCGGTACTGACCGTTGGAGAAGAACGACAGGCTCGCCGCCTCACCGCGCAACTGATCCTCCGCGTTGTGCAGATAGGCGAGGTACTGGATCTCCGGGATCGGCAGGAGCCCCGATACGGCGGTGCCGAGAGCGAGCCCGAGGATCGACTGCTCGTCGAGCAGCGAGTCGAACACGCGAGTCACTCCAGCCCGCTTCTGCAAGCCGCGAGTCACGCCGTACACGCCACCCTTGGCACCGACGTCTTCGCCGAACACGAGCACGCGGCTGTCGGCGAGGAGCAGGTCGGCGAGCGTACGGTTGATCGACTCAGCCAGCGTCAAGGCGCCCTCTGCCTCGGGCAGCTTGCTGAATAGCGGCCTCGCGCTCTTCCGGCGGCGCGGCACCGGCGGCGAGCTCGGCCACGCGCTCGGCGTGCCGCGGTGCGAGCGGCGCGATCACCTCGCTGGCGGTCGCCAGGATCGGCGTGCCGACCAGCTCCGCTGCCCGCTCGCGAACCACGACCCGGCTGGACAGGTAGCGCTCGACGAGCGAACCCGGTGTCGCCCGACCGAGTGCGAGGAGGAGCCGGCCTGTCGCCAGCAGCGGATCGCGGGCGTGATCGGCGCGGAGCGAGACGGCGGAGCGGTAAGCCGCCTCGACGTCAGTCCCGGCGTGCCCGCCGAACCGCACCGTGCGCAGGTGAAGCACCGCCGGACGGCGCCGCGACCGGACGTCGGCGGCGAGCTCGCGCGCCGTCTCGAACACCGCGGCCGGGTCGCTGCCGTCGGCGTACTCGTACCGCAGTGAGGGCCGGCTCGACAATGAGGCCGCGACCCAGCCCGAGGGGCTCGGCACGCTGATCCCCCACCCGTTGTCCTCGCAGACGAACAGCAAGGGCAGGTGCATCTTCTGGTAGGCGGTGTACGCGGCGGCATTGAGCGCACCCTGTGCCGTGGAGTGGTTGAGCGAGGCGTCACCGAAGCTGCACACGGCGATGCTGTCGTCGGGCCACTGCGTAGAGAGCCCGAGTCGAGGTGCCCGCCCGAGGGCGAAGGCCACACCGAGAGCGCGGGGCAGGTGCGAGGCGATCGTGGACGTCTGCGGGATCACGGCCAGTCGGTGATGGCCGAACACCTTGTGCCGTCCACCGGCGATCGGCTCGTCGACCGATGCGAGCAGGCCGAGGAGCACGTCGCTGACACCGTCGTGCCCCGGTACCTGACTGGCTCGGGCGAGATAGAACCCGCCGGAGCGGTAGTGCAGGAGTGCCGGGTCGGTGGGCCGCAGGGCCGCGGCAACCCATGCGTTGGCCTCATGGCCGGACGAGCCGATGGTGTAGAAACCGGCGCCCTTGCCGCGCAGCCAGCGTGCTGCGTGGTCGAGATGCCGGCTGCGGAGCTGGGCGTCGAAGACACGGTCGGCGAGGTCGGCGTCGACGACGACGTCGAGCTCCGGATCGGCTGCGGCGGTCACGTCGAGTCCGGCGAACGCGTCGAGGAGGATGATCTCCAACTCGTCGAGGTCGTCAGGACGCGTGACGCTCATGGAACAAACGTTACAGTGGAAGGCATGTTCCGGAATGGAGGCACCAGATGACGATGACCGACCACGAGGACCGCGCTACCGACCTCGACCGGAACAACACGCAGGGCTTGGGACCCGCCCCAGCGATCTCTACCGAACTTCCCGGACCCCTCGCCCGGGAGATCATCGCCCGCGACGAGGCGGTGACCAGCCCATCGCTCACCCGCGTCTACCCGCTCGTCGTGCGCAGAGCGCGCGGGTGCGTCATCGAGGACGTCGACGGCAACCGCTTCCTCGATTTCAACGCCGGCATCGCCGTCACCGCCGCGGGTCACGCCCATCCGGCGGTCAACGCCGCCATCCACTCCCAGGTCGACGACGTCCTTCACTACTGCTCGAGCGACTTCTACCTGCCCGCATACGCCGACCTCTGCGAACGGCTCGCCGCGCTGGCGCCGATGCAGCCGGCCAAGGTCTTCCTGTCCAACTCCGGCACCGAGGCGGTAGAGGCGGCTCTCAAGCTGGCCCGGCACCACACCAAGCGTCCGAACGCGATCGCCTTCTTCGGCGCGTTCCACGGGCGTTCGCTGGGCAGCCTGTCGCTCACGGCCAGCAAGAGCCGCCAGCGCGCCGGGTTCGGCATCGTCACGCCGGGCAGCTTCCATGCTCCCTACTACGACCCGTACGACGACAGCGCCGTCACTGGGGCGACGTACATCGAGCAGGTGTTGTTCAAGCGCGTCACCCAGCCCGAAGACGTCGCCGCGATCTTCGTCGAGCCGCTGCAGGGCGAGGGTGGATACATCGTGCCGCCCGCCGGCTGGCTGGCCGATCTGCGCGCGCTGTGCGATGCGCATGGGATCATCCTCGTCGTCGACGAGGTGCAGTCAGGCATCGGCCGCACGGGCACGATGTGGGCGTCGCAGCACGACGGCGTCGAGCCCGACATCATGTGCATCGGCAAGGGTCTCGCCAGCGGACTCCCACTCGCCGGCATCATCGCCCGCAGCGAGATCATGGACTGGGAGCCGGGCGGGCACGGCTCCACCTTCGGTGGCAACCCGGTGGCATGCGCCGCAGCCCTGGCAACGATCGATCTGGTCGAGTCCGAGCTCGCTGCCAACGCGGCCGAGATCGGAGCGCACCTGTTGGCCCGCCTCGACGAGCTCAGCGCCGACCAACCGCTGATCGAGCAGGTTCGCGGTCGCGGCCTGATGATCGGCATCGACCTCCCCGACCACGACACGGCGGCGAAGGTCGAGCGTTCCTGCTTCGAGCACGGGCTGCTCGTCCTCACGTGCGGTGACCGCTCTATCCGCATGGCACCGCCGCTCGTCGTGACGATCGAGCAGGCCGACATTGCCGTCGACATCCTGGCGACGGTCCTCAAGGAGTTGCAGTGAGCTCTGCCTTCGACCTCTGACCTTGCCGCCCGCGTGGGCGCCATCCTCGCCGCCTGCGGTGCGTCCCAGCCGGCGGGTGACCTGCACGCTCGCACGCCGATCACCGGCGGCGGGCTCGGCCCGGCGGGCTCGGCGGGCGACGTCGACGCGGCCGTCGCTCGCGCCGTCGATGCGTTCGCCGTGTGGCGAACCACACCGGCGCCGCTACGAGGCAACCTGGTCCGCCGACTCGGTGAGCTGCTCCGCGAGCACAAGGACGATCTCGGCGAGCTCGTTTCGATCGAAGCTGGCAAGATCCGATCGGAAGGCCTCGGTGAGGTGCAGGAGATGATCGACATCTGCGACTTCGCCGTCGGGCTGTCGCGCCAGTTGCACGGTCTCACGATCGCCAGCGAACGTCCCGGGCATCGGCTCATGGAGACCTGGCATCCGATGGGACCATGCGCCGTGATCACTGCCTTCAACTTCCCCGTCGCCGTATGGTCGTGGAATGCCGCCCTCGCCCTGGTGTGCGGCAACCCGGTGATCTGGAAGCCGAGCGACAAGACCCCGCTCACCGCCCTCGCCTGCGACGCGTTGGCCCAACGGGCAGCCGCCGACGTCGGTGCGCCTGCAGGCCTCAACCAGGTCCTCCAGGGAGGGGTCGACGTCGGTGCCGCACTGGCCGCCCACCGCGACGTGGCGATCGTGTCCGCGACGGGATCAACGCGAATGGGCTCCGCGGTCGCTCCCGTCGTCGCCGGGCGCTTCGCCCGCCTGATCCTCGAGCTCGGTGGGAACAACGCCGCTGTGGTCGCCCCCAGTGCCGACCTCGAGCTCGCCGTGCGCGGCATCGCCTTCTCCGCCGTCGGCACCGCCGGCCAGCGGTGCACCAGCCTGCGCCGGCTCATCGCTCACGAATCGATCCGCGACGAGCTGGTCGACCGTCTCGCCCGCGCCTACGCCAGCGTGCCGATCGGCGACCCCCTCGCCGAGGAGACGCTCGTCGGTCCGTTGATCGACGGGCCGGCGTTCGAGCGAATCAGCGCTGCGGTCGAAGCGGCTCGGAGCGAAGGTGGCGAGGTGATCGTCGGTGGCGATCGCGTGCTCGCCGACGAGGCACCGTACGCGTACTACATGAGCCCGGTCCTGATGACGATGAAGGGTCAGAGCGACATCGTCCGCACCGAGACGTTCGGTCCGCTGCTCTACGTGCTCTCCTACGACGATCTCGACGAGGCGATCAGCCTGCACAACGACGTTCCCCAAGGGCTGGCGTCGAGCATCTTCACCAACGACGTCCGCGAGGCCGAGCGGTTCATGTCAGCCGACGGATCCGACTGCGGAATCGCCAACGTCAACATCGGCCCGTCCGGCGCCGAGATCGGCGGGGCGTTCGGCGGTGAGAAGGAGACGGGCGGTGGTCGTGAGTCGGGCTCCGACGCGTGGAAGGGCTACATGCGCCGGGCGACCAACACGATCAACTACTCGACCTCGCTGCCCCTCGCCCAAGGCGTCAAGTTCGATATCGACGCTTAATGCGGCCGGTCAACAGGTGACCGACGCAGCGGTCGCCGGATACGGCTCGGAGCCCTCCAGCGCCCAGGCGAAGACCACTCCGAGCGCCTTGATGTCGCATGTGGACAGAATCGGCGTCACGTCCGGTTCCGGGGCGCTCCATCCATATCCCATGAGATCGAGCGTCTCGTTGAGCGGTTCGGCATGGCCAAGACCGAGCGCATGGCCGAGCTCGTGGAGTGCGACGCGATAGACGCGCTGCGGGTCGTAGTCCGGAACCCCGACATCGATCAGGTCGGGCACATCGGAGCGGACGATCACGTTGTTGCATTTGTGGTCGCCACACTGGGCGTAACCACCCCACACGATGCCGCCGGCATGGGGGACGTAGTGAACGACGATGTCCGCGCGATGCGGGTTCCGCGCTGTGTCGGTGACGTCGGTCAGCGTCACCGTGGGAAACTGCTCGGCGAGGACAGCGCTCCAGGTGGCGATGGCTCGCCGGATCGCGTCACTGTTCGCCGGATCGACGTTCGGCGCCGACAGCACGGCGACCGTCAAGTCTGTGTGGTCCCACCAGTACCCCGGGTAGTAGGCGTGCAGGAGAGCAATGCTCTCCGCGTCGGACTCCCCGAACACTACGTCGGCATCCGCCGCTGCCGGCGCAGCCGCGAACATGACTGCGGCAATAGCCAGTGCCAACGTCTTCGGTACGAGAAACGCTCCACGCTTTGGCATCCTCGGCTCCCTTCGCTCGTGCGACGACATGGATTACCAGGTGCGAGCGTTGCCCGACCCGCTGATCGCCAAACCACCACACTGTGAGCCTGAGCACGGCGAGGAGGGCACCGATGGCGTTCGCCCCGACCGGCTTCGTCGGCACCAGCGGTCGCGTCAGTTGATCTGGGTCTCGTGTCCTTCCCAGTACTTTGCCCGGAGCATCCGCTTGAGCACCTTGCCGGGGCCCGACTTGGGCAACGGGTCGCTCTGGAACTCGACGCTCTTGGGGAGCTTGTAGCTCGCGATCAGGCCGCGGCAGTGGTCGATGAGCGCGGCGTCGGTCAGCTGTGCCGCGTCGGGACGGAGCACCACCACGGCGTGCACGGCCTCACCCCATGCACCGTCGGGAATGCCGAACACTGTCGCCTCGAGCACCGCCGGATGGGTGTAGATCGCGTCCTCGACCTCCGTGCAGTAGACGTTCTCGCCACCGCTGACGATCATGTCCTTCGCCCGGTCGACGAGGTACAGGTAGCCGCCATCGTCGAGGTAGCCGAGGTCGCCCGTACGGTATCGGCCGCCGTCCAGCATCGCGTCAGCAGTCTGCTCGGGCTTCTGCCAGTAACCCGCCATCACGTTCGGTCCGTGGACTGCCACTTCGCCGACCTCACCGGTGGGTAGCACGCTGCCGTCGAAGTCGACGATTTCGATCGTCACGCCGGGTGCTGGCTGGCCGCAGCTCTTCGCTCGCACGTCGTCGAGGTGCCTCTCCTCGTGGCGGAAGATCGTCGCCAGCGGCGACAGCTCCGTCGCACCGTACAGATGGATCAGCTCGCACTTGAAGGCGTCGTACGCGCGACGCAGCACCTCCAGAGCGACAGGCGAGGCGCCGTGGGACAGCCACCGCAGGCTCGCCACATCCCGGGGATCGGCGAGCTGACGCTCGACGAGGGCGGCGAGCATCGTCGGCACGGCGATCGTGCACGTAATGGCCTCGCCGGCGATGATGTCGAGCACCTCGCCCGGCTCGAACGCGGGAACGATCACGTTCTTTGCACCGATCCAGGGCAGGACGAGCGCCGTGTACACCCCGGCGGCATGGAACATGGGCGCCATCGTCAGATAGCGGTCGTCGAGCTCCAGGGGCTGCCCGAGCTGGGTGTGAACGGCGTTGGCCATCAAGTTGGCGTGGGTCAGCATCACGCCCTTCGACGTCCCGGTCGTTCCACCCGTGTAGAACAGTCCGGCCAGCGTTTCCGGCGCGACGTGCGGCTCGAGCTGCGGCGCTTCGGCGAGCAGCGACTCGTATTCGCCGGTGTCGAGGCGAATGACGCGATCGACGAGATCGGCGAGGTTGCCCGGGTCGCGGTCGCAGATCAACACCGCCGCCCCGGCATCGGACGTGGAGTAGGCCAGCTCTGGCTCGGCCCAGCGGGTGTTGTGGGGCACGATCACGCGATTGGCGCTCGGGATACCGACGAACAGCTCGAGATAGCGGTCGGAGTTCAGCGCCCACACAGCGACTCGGTCGCCGTCGTCGGTGATCGGAGCGAGCATCCCGGCGATGCGTCGGATGCGCTCACCCAACTCGCGATAGGTGCGGCGGACGTCGCCGCACACGACCGCCTCGCGGTCGCCGAAGAGCCGCTCGGCCCGTCGGACCGGTTCTCGCAGCGTGTACACGCGTGCCCCCTTCCGTCACTCGCGAAGCTCGTAGCCGAGCTCCAGCTCGGCCGCACGGCGGATGTGCCTGCGCATCTCCGCCCGCGTCATCGTTCCCTGATGCAGCACCACCTGCAAGCTGAGCCCGTCGAGCATCGCGCACAGCCGCCATGACGACGCCACCGGATCGGCGGAGCGGAACACCCCGACTTCGACGCCGTCGGCGATGATCTCGGCGATCAACTCGACCCACGCGCCGTCGAGCTCCTCGGAGATGCGACGCAGGTTGGCGTCGCGTAGCGCTTCTCCCCAGACGTCGATCCACAACACCCACGAAGGATCGGTGCGCACCGCCGGCACGTATGCATCGATCGCTCGTTCCAGGCGGTCCTGCGGGCGGCGGTGCTTGGCCAGGCTGGCGCGGACTGCCGCCACCTCGGCGGAAGCCGACTCGCGCAGCATCGCCTCGATCAACTCGTCCTTCGTGGCGAAGTGGTAGTGCACGAGCCCGGTACTGATGTCGAGCTCGGTGGCCACGTCGGCGATGCGCAGGTCGTGCAGACCGCGCTCGATGGTGACGCGATGTGTAGCGCCAAGGATCTGCTGCCGTCGATCCTCGGCGGCGATGCGGGTTCGGCTCGACACGGCTACGACGGCGACATTACCGAGCCGTCAGCCCGGCCCGACGAGTGCCCGCAGCACGAGCTGGTGGACATGGGCGACGCCGGACTCGTGGATCGTCGACAGCACGCCGTCGGCAGAGAGACCCGCGTCGTACGTGCGTTGCAGCGTCTCGCACATCTGCAGGTCCTGGTCGACGACCTCCTTCGTCGCAGCGAGATCGGCTGCCCTGCGCTCCGACGGCACCGACGGGTGCCAGTAGTGCTCGCGCTCGACGACGGTGGTGCAGGGGCCGCGCGGCGTCAGCCGGAAGGAGGCGGCGAATCCCGCAAAGCACGAGATCGCCGTGTTCGGGAACAGCGCCATGTAACTGCCGTTGTTGAACGAATCCTCGGCGGCAACGTCGGCCACACCCGTCCAGCCCGGCTCGCCCGGGCGGCTGTCATGCAGGGCCTGCTCCGACGCATCTGCCGGCGCTAACGGCCGGTCCCAGGCGAACACCGCCGGGCCGGCACACTCGATCGGGTACTCGTAGCCCGCCATCGGGAGCTGCGAGTGGATGAATGGCGTGTGGTAGTTCTCGCAGTAGTTCTCCAGCAGCACCTTCCAGTTGAAGTGCCGCTCGTACTGTGTCCGCTCGCCCAGCTCCAGATCGTCGAGCGCGTACGGATCGAGACCAACGGCGAGCCGGCCGGGATCGAACGGTGGGGCGGACACGTCGACGTTGACCATCACCGAGCGGGCGAACGTGGTGACCTGGACGGGACGCAGCGCCGCGTCGGCCGGGTCGAAGTCGAGCGGCGTACCAACCCCGCCGGCCCGCGCCAGCGACCCATCCAGCCGGTACACCCAGGCGTGATAGGGGCACGACAGGGCTCGGGCGTGCCCGCATCCCTCCGCCACGGGGGAGCCACGGTGGCGGCACACGTTGAGGAACGCCCGCAGAGTCGCCGCTTCGTCTCGCACGATGAGAACGGGAAGCTCACCAACGGTCGTCGCCAGGTACGAGCCGGGTTCGACGACGTCGTCGGCACAACCGGCGTTGACCCAGCTCGTACGGAAGATCGCGTCGAGCTCGCGCTCGTGATGCGCCGGGTCGGAGTACCAGTGGCCGGGCAGCGTACGGGCACGTTCGAGCGGTGCGCCGAGCAGGTCGGCGGGGAAGTCGCGGGGCAGATTGCGGGTGCCGTCGGGCACGGCCTCTCCTCTCGCCGCACATGCTTACTGACTGACGAGTCAGTCTACTGTAACCTCTCGGGCGGTGATGTTGGGCCACAATGACGCTGTCATGGACGACGGCAGCCTCCCCGAGATCGGTGCTCGTCACGGCGGTCGTGTCGAGCTCGTGGGGCTCACGAAGTCGTTCGACGACGTCGTCGCTGTCGACGACATTGCTCTCGACATCCAACCTGGCGAGTTCTTCTCGTTGCTGGGCCCGTCCGGGTGCGGGAAGACGACGACGCTGCGGATGATCGCCGGATTCGAACAGCCGACGGCCGGCAAGATCCTCCTCGACGGCGGCGACCTGGTGTCGATCCCACCTCACCGGCGGCCGGTGAACACGGTGTTCCAGTCGTACGCGCTGTTCCCGCACCTCAGTGTGGAAGACAACGTCGCCTATGGACTGCGGTGGCGGCGCGACGTCCGCGTCACCAAGGCGGAGCGACGCCGGCGCGTCGGCGAGGCGATCGAGCTCGTGCGCCTCGGCGGCCTCGAGCAGCGCCGTCCGGCGCAGCTCTCCGGCGGCCAACAGCAGCGGGTCGCTCTCGCCCGGGCACTGATCCTCGCCCCGAAGGTGCTGCTGCTCGACGAACCGCTGGGCGCGCTCGACGCCCGGCTGCGCAAGGACCTCCAAGTCGATTTGGCGACGCTGCAGAACGAGGTCGGGATTACGTTCATCTACGTCACCCACGACCAGGAGGAGGCGTTGACGATGTCTCATCGCCTGGCGGTGATGGATGCCGGCCATGTCGCCCAGATCGGAACGCCGACCGATGTGTACGAGCAACCGGCGACGGCGTACGTGGCGGATTTCCTCGGCGTTGCCAACCTCCTGTTGGGCGAGGCCGAGGTGAGCCGAGACGGACGGCGCGTCGTGCGGATCGGCGACTTCAGGCTCGATGCGCGGGGAGACGGACCGGCCGGACCGGTGAAACTCGTCATCCGTCCCGAGCGGGTGCGCGTCACTCCTGGCGAGGCGAGCGGAACGAACTCGCTGCCGGGGATGGTGGAACGTGTCGTATACGTCGGGTCGACGACGCGGATCCACGTCCGCCTTCCCAACGGCGACGCGGTCCAGTCACTCACGGCGAACACGGGCGAAGTTCCCGACTGGCCGGCCGGCACGCCCGTGGCGGTCATGCTTCCGGCGGACGCCCTGCGCGCGCTCGAGGACTGAGGACACGAGAGCGTGGACCTCCACGGATGGTCCGAGGAACACGCCGCTCTGCACGACGAGCTCGCCCGCCGCGTCGAGGGACACTTCCGGCCAGACGCTCCGCTGGGGCGCACACCAACTCCCGGCGACGTCGCCCGGCTTGCTGCCATCTCCTCCGGCGGGCTCGGTGTCGATGTCGCGTTGGAGCTGGTCGACGAGGTGCTGCTGCCCAACAACATCGCTCTCGATCACGACCGCTTCCTCGCCTACATCCCGGCGGCGCCCGCCACCGCGGCAGCGCTGTTCGACGCAGTTGTCGGCGCCTGGTCGTTCTCCGGCGAGAGTTGGCAGGAGGCAGGAGCGGCCGTGGCCGCGGAGAACGCGGCGCTGGACTGGCTGCGCTCGCTCGCCGGCTTCCCCGAGAGCGCAGCGGGGTGCTTCGTGAGCGGCGGCTCGGCGGGCAACCTCAGCGGCCTCGCCGTCGCTCGCGACACATGGCGCCGCCGCCATCCCACGACTGGGCGGCTGGCCGTGGCGTGCGCGCCGTCAGCCCACTCGTCGGTGCGCAATGCTGCGGCGTTGCTCGATCTCGAGGTCGTCGAGGTTCCCGGCGACGAACGCGACCGTCTCGTCGGGAACGAGCTCGATCCTGTCATTGCCCGTGACGAGCGGATCTGCGCTGTGGTGGCCAGCGCCGGTGCCACCAACAGTGGCGTCATCGACGACCTCGCCGGCGTGGCGGACGTGTGCACCGCCCGCGACGTGTGGCTCCACGTCGACGCCGCCTACGGCGGTGCCGCCCTCTGCGTGCCCGAGCTCGCCGCACGGTTCGCCGGCATCGAGCGAGCCGACTCGCTCGTGATCGATCCGCACAAGTGGCTCTTCGCGCCGCTCGACTGCGCCGCGCTCCTCTATCGCGATCCAGCGGCAGCGGCGCGCACGCACCGCCAGTCGGCGGCGTACCTGGAGGCGTTCGGCGATGCGGCCCTCAACCCGTCGGACCTGGCGTTCCACCTCACGCGCCGGGCGCGTGGTTTGCCGTTCTGGTTCACGCTCGTGGTCCATGGCACGGACGCCATCGCGTCGGCCGTTCGCGCCGGGATGGAGGCGGCGCGCCATGCGGCGGCGACCGTGGCTGCCCTCGGCGAGCCAGTCGAGCTCGTGATGGAGCCCGAGCTGTCGGTCGTGCTGTTCCAACGGCATGGCTGGAGCCGCGTCCACTGGGACCAGTGGGCGGATGATGCGCTTGCGTCAGGACTCGCGTTCGTCGCCCCGACCCGCTGGCAGGGACGCGACGTCGGCCGGCTGGCTTTCGTCCATCCCCGCACGGACTTCGCGGCGATCGACGAGTTGCTGCACACCCTTCTGTGAGCAGACCCGTTCGGATCAGATATCGAGGCGGGCGAAGTCTTCGACTGCGGAACCCCGCTCGCCGCGACGGAAGATACGGAGGGCGAGCACGGCCAGCACAAGAGCGACCGCCGTGCCGATCAGCATCGCCGTCGCCATCGCGTTGAGGGCGGGGGTCGGCGAGCCTCTGACGTTGGAGTAGATCTTGATCGGGACCGTCTCGCTGGACGCGTCGGCGGACAGGAACGCGGAGATCACGAAGTCGTCGATCGACGTGGCGAACACGATCATCAGGCTGGCGAAGATTGCGGGCCCGAGCAGTGGGAGCAGCACCGTGCGGAGCGCTTGCATCGGCGTGGCACCGAGATCCTGGGCGGCTTCCTCCAGGTCACGGCCGATCGTCAGCAACCGGCCGCGCACGATCACGACCACATAGGAGATCGAGAACGTGACGTGTCCGAGCAGCATCGCCCCGCGTCCCAGCGGCACGAACGTGAACAGGTTGTCGAAGGCCAGGAAGAGCATCGTGCCCATCACGATCTCCGGCGTCGACAGGGGCACGAGCATCAACACGTTGCTGCTGCGGGCGACTGGGCCGCGCCACCGAGCCAGCCCGAGGGCGAGGCCGACGCCGATCGGCGTGGCGATCAGCATCGTGAGCACAGCGAGCACGAGGCTGTTCGTCATCGCCTGCCGGAGCGACGGATCGTGCAGCAGCGAGCGGGTGTCGTCGCCCCACCACCACCGGAAGGAGAACCCCTGCCACGTGCTGCGCGAACGCCCCGAATTGAACGAGAACTGGATCGCGATGAGGACGGGCACGATCGACCACAGGATGTAGAGCCACGTCGCCGTGGCGAGAAAGACCGGCCGCCGCCACGGGTCCTCCCACCAGCGCCCGACGCGCGCTGCCAACGACTTCATCGCAGCAACCTCGTCGCCCGGTCGACGGAACGAAGGTAATAGAACATCGCCACTAGCAGCAGCGCCGAGAGGATGATCACCAACGAAGCACCGGAGGCCTTTTGGGAACCGGAGAACAGGTAGAACTCGATCTGGTTGCCGATCATGCTCGTCCGCGGCGAGCCCGACAGGAGGTCGGCGGTGTAGTAGTCGCCCATCATCGGTAGGGCCGTGATCACGGCGGCAGCGAGCATTCCTTGGCGGGACAAGGGCAGGGTGATACGGAAGAAGGTGGTGGCCGGCCCCATCCCCAGGTCGCGGGACGCCTCGAGCACACGTCGGTCGATGCGATCGAGCGCAGCGAACAGGGGCAGCACGAGAAACGGCACGTAGCCGTAGGCGAGCCCCATGATCACCGTGAACGCACGCCCGTCGAGCCAGTTCACCCGCCCGAGTCCGAATGCCGACGTGATGTCGTTGACGTAGCCATCGGTCTGGAGGAGGTTGACCCACGCCAGCATTCGCATCAGATAGTTGATCCAGAACGGTGCCAGCAGCAGGGCGAGCAGCAGTCCACGGCGACGCCCGGCGAAGCGGGCCACGTAGTAGGCGATCGGAAAGCCGATCAGGAAGCAGATGAAGAGTGCCGCGCCGACGTAAATGCCGGTGCGGATGAACACCGTGCCGAGCTCCGCTGTCACGACGCGATCGAGGATGTCGCCGAAGGAGTCGACGCTCCAATCGAGCGGGTTCCATACCGGCACCGCGTTACCGAAGATCGGATCGACCTTGCCAAAGGCGACGGCGAGCACGCCATAGAACGGGACGAGGAACAGGGCGACGAGCCACAACACGCCGGGGGCGGCGAGCGTCGGCCACAGCCGTCGCGTCGATCCACGCGAGGCGTAGCCGGAGTCAGCCACCGGCGCTGAACTTGGACCAGGCGTCGTCCCAGATGCGCTCACCGGGAAGAGACAGCTGGAGCAGTTGCTGTCCGGTTTCGAAGTCCTTCTGACGCACCACGGCGCTCGCCAGGTGAGCCGGCACGTACTCCTCGTCGACCAGGCGGTCGGGGTTGAGCGCGTTCTGCGGCGGTTGATAGCCGAGCCAGCCGTAGTTCTCCAGGGAATGCTTCTTGTCGAGCAGGTAGTTGAGGAACGTGTGGGCGAGCACGGGCTTCGTCGCGCTCTTCAGCACCGCCATGCAGTCGCTGCCGACGATGCCGCCGCCGTCGGGCGGATACCAGTAACCGATGTTGTCGATCGACTCGCCTTCGGGCAGGTAGTACTGAGCATTGACGACGTCGCCGGACCAGCACTGGTGGACCCAGGCCCGCTTCTCGGGCAGCACGGTGTAGGCCTCGGCGCCGACTTTCACATTGACGACATCAGTGAGCTCGGAGACGGCGGCCAGGGCGGCGTTGATCGTGTCGGGATCCTCCGTGTTCACGTCGGCGTCCGGTTTGGCCCGCAGGATGGCCATCCCGAAGACCTCGCGATCGTCCTCGAGCAGATACACCTGGCCGGAGTTGGCCGGATCCCAGAAGATGTCGTACGGATTGGTGTACTTGTCGGGCGTCTTCTTGACCCCGTCGATCCGATAACCGATCCCGGTCGTGTAGATCGTGTAGGGCACGGTGTAGACGCTGCCCGTGTCGTAGAACGGATCCTGCAGGGACTTCCACACGTTCTTCAGATTGGGGATGTACGACTTGTTGAGCGGCTGCAGCAGCTTCCCTGCGGCGAGCTGGCCGATGCGATCGGGCGTCGGGAAGAACACGTCGAAGGCCACCTCGCCCGACGCCAGCCTGGCGACGGCCTCGTCCATGCTGGTGAACGTCGTGACCTCGACCTTGACCTTGTACTTCTTCTCGAAGGCCTTGAGGACATCGGGGGCGACGTACTCCTCGTAGTTGTAGACCTTCAGCTTGCCCGACTCGACCGGGAGCCCATCGGCGATGGCCGGGATGTCGTCGAATGTGGGAAGTGTCGCCGGGTCATTGGGACGGGACAGCTTCACCCCACCCGACGAGTTGCCATCATCCGACCCGCTTCCACCGCTGCCACTCGTGCCACCTGTGCCACCTGTCCCACCTGTGCCGGTCGTGTCGTCGTCGTCACCGCAACCGGAGAGCAGCGCCGGCGCGAACCCTGCTGCAGCCGCACCGAGTGCGGAGAGACGGATGAACTGGCGTCGCGGCATCGGCCGCCGCTCCCGTGGGTGGAATGTCATGTCGACCCCCTGTTCCGTGTCGAGCTGCCGGCGGACTGGAGCACCTGACAACTGACTGGCCCGTCAGTTAGAGTAGCGCGTTGTCGAACTGCCGAACTGTCCGATCGGCACTGTACGTGCGACGAGGGGACAGCACATGAGATCAGCTGAGGACTACGACGCAATCGTCGTCGGAGGCGGGCACAACGGCCTCGTCGCCGCCGCCTACCTCGCCCGAGCAGGCCTTCGCACCGTCGTGCTCGAAGCCCGCGAGAAGACCGGCGGAGCGGCGATCACCGAGAACCCGTGGGGCCCAGAGTTCAAGATGACGGCGCTCTCCTACGTGATGAGCCTGATGCCACCGACGATCATCTCCGACCTGCGCCTCACGGAGCACGGCTATCACGTCGTGCCGATGGGGCCGAGCTTCGTCGCCTTCCCCGATGGGCGTTACCTCCTCGCCCACGAGGAAGCGTCCCGCGACTACGACGAGTTCGCCAAGTTCTCCAAACGGGACGCCGACCGTCTTGCCGACTACGAGGCGTGGCTTCACGGTGTGGCCGACGTGCTCTCGCCGTTGCTGTTGCGCACGCCTCCCCGCGTCGGTTCCCGCCGACCGGGCGACCTCCTCGATCAGTTGCGCATGGCGTGGGGAATGCGCGGTCTCGACGTCCGCGGCACTGCCGAGGCGACCCGCCTGTTCACGATGTCGATCGCAGACGTGCTCGACGAGTGGTTCGAGTCGCCGGAGATCAAAGGTGTCCTCGCCATCAACGGCGTCATCGGCACGTGGGCCGGGCCTGAAGAGCCGGGCACCGCCTACGTGATGATGCACCACACCATCGGCGATGTCGGTGACGGTCAGCTCGGCTCGTGGGGGTACCCGATCGGCGGCATGGGAGCCGTCACCGCGGCGATACGCCGTTCGGCAGAGTCCTTCGGCGCCGAAGTGCGTACATCCTCCCCCGTCGCCACGATCGACGTCGCGGACGGCACCGTGCACGGCGTCACGACCAACGACGGGCGCGTGCTGCGCGCTCCGGTGGTCGTGGCGGCGACACATCCGCAGATCACGTTCCTCCGCCAGATCGATCCACTCGAACTGCCGTCCGACTTCCTCAACGACCTGCGCCGCTGGCGGTCGCGGTCGGGGGTCGTCAAGGTCAACCTCGCCCTGTCCGAGCTTCCCGACTTCCTCGCCTGGCCGGGCAACGAGCCGCACGAGCGATTCACCGGCTCTGTCGAGCTCTGCCACTCGCTCGACTATGTCCAGCGCGCGTTCCAGGACGCTCGCGACGGACGACCTGCGGCACGACCGTTCTCCGACGGGGTCATTCCGTCGACGCTCGACACGACGCTTTCACCCGAGGGCACGCACGTGATGTCGCTCTTCACGCAGTGGGTGCCGTCGACGTGGTCGGACGAGCCGCACCGAGAGGAGCTGGAGCAGTATGCCGATCGGGTGATCGACGGGTACACCGAACTGGCGCCCAACTTCAAGCAGTCGGTGATGCATCGCCAGGTGATCGGACCATGGGACATGGAGCACACCTATGGGCTGATCGGTGGGAACATCTTCCATGGTGAGCTGTCTCCCGACCAGTTGTTCCACATGCGCCCGGCGCCCGGGTACGCCGACTTCACGACGCCGGTTGCGGGTCTCTACCAATGCTCGTCGGCGACGCACGGCGGTGGCGGTGTGACCGGCATCCCGGCATTGTTGTGCACGCGACGGATCCTCTCCGACGAGAAGCGTCGCCGGCTCACGCGGCGATTGCGGAGGTCGCCGCGGTGAGTCTCCCGCTCGCGGTCCCCGCTCCCGTCGACGCCAGCGCGCTGGCACCGGTGCTCGACCCGGCAGGAACAGGTTGCATGCTGCCCGCCTCCGCCTATCGAGATCCCGATGTGCTCGCCTGGGAGCGCACCCATCTGTTCGCCGAAGCCTGGGTGTGCGGCGGACGTTCGGCCGACCTGGCATCCGTCGGGGCGCGGCGGGCACTGGCGGTGGGCGACGACGCCGTCCTCGTCGTGCGCGGCGACGATGGTGAGCTGCGCGGCTTCTACAACGTCTGCCAGCATCGGGCCCACGAGTTGCTCCCCTGCGGGACAACGAGCCAGCACCGATCGATCCACTGCCCCTATCACGGATGGCGGTACGGGCTCGACGGCACCTTGCTGTCCACGCCCCGCTTCGACGAGCCCGACGGTTTCGACAAGTCGCAGCACGGCCTCGTTCCCGTCTCCGTGCAGGAGTGGCACGGCTGGATCATGATCAACGCCTCGGGCGGGGCGGCGCCGGTCGGCGAGTTCCTGTCCGGCATCGAGTCCCGCATCGCTGATCACGAGCCGGAACGCCTGGTCGTGGGTGCGACGCACAGCTACGAGCTGGCGACGAACTGGAAGCTGATCGTGGAGAACTATCAGGAGTGCTTCCACTGCCCGAACATCCACCCCGAGCTGTGTGCAGTGAGCCCCGCCACGAGCGGAGAGAACTACACGGACCACATCGGGATGTGGGTCGGCGGCTGGCAGGACCTGATGCCGCACGCAGTGACGATGTCGCTGACTGGAGAGTCCGGAGCGCGGCCACTGCGCAGTGTGCACGGCGAGGCGGCGCGACGCATCGACTACCTCGGACTGCTGCCGAACATGCTCGTCAGCCTCCACCCCGACTACGTGATGACACACCGTCTCGAGCCACTCGCTCCAGATCGGACGGCGGTCGAGTGCCAGTGGCTGTTCGCGCCGGAGGACGTTGCATCAGAGGGATTCGACCCGTCGTTCGCCGTGGACTTCTGGGATCTCACCAATCGCCAGGACTGGGCCGCGTGCGAAGGCGTGCAGCGGGGTCTCTCCTCGCGCGGATATCACCCTGGGCCATTCTCCACGGAGGAGGATGCCGTCACGCAGTTCGTGCGGCTCGTCGCCGACGCCTATCTCAGTGGCGGCTGGCCGCGCGGAAGTTGACGGTCTGCTAGCGTCTTCCTGACTGACGAGTCAGTAAGGAGTGGTCGCAATGGCACTGGCCGAATCGGCCCGAGCAGGGGAGCTCGACGCCCTCGATCGGATGATCTCGCGAGCGGAAGCGGAGGTGATCGCTCGCACGCCACGCTCCCACGAGCTGCACGTGGAGGCGGCCGCCCACCTACCCGGAGGCGTCGCCTCGTCGTGGCAGGACGCGCCACCGTGTCCAGTGTTCGTCGAGCGCGGCAAGGGGTCGCGTGTGTGGGACGTCGACGGCAACGAGTACGTCGACATGCACGCCGGATTCGGGGCGATGGTGGTCGGCCATGCGCATCCGGCGATCGTCGCCGCGGTGAGCGATCGTGTCGCCGCGGGAACTCATTTCGCCCAGCCCGTACCCGACATCATCGTCGTCGCCCGTGAGCTGGCCCGCCGCTTCGGTCTGCCGCTCTGGCGCTTCGCCAACTCGGGTACCGAGGCGACGCTCGCCGCCGTGCACCTGATGCGTGCGGCGACAGGGCGGCGGCACATCATCAAGGTCGAAGGCAGCTATCACGGCCACCACGACGCGGTACAGGTGTCGGTGTATCCAGACGAGGACGCGGCCGGCTCGGCTGACGTGCCGCGTTCTGTTCCCGAGCACGGCGCGATCGGGGCCGAGACGGCGGCGCTCACGCACATCGTGCCCTTCGGGCGGCTCGACGCAGTGCGCCGTGTCCTCCTCGAGCACCCCGGGGAGATCGCCGGGATGATCATCGAGCCGGTGATGATGAACATCGGCGTCATCCCGCCACCGCACGGGTATCTCGACGGTCTCGCCGATCTCCTCCACGTTCACGGCGCACTGCTCACATTCGACGAGGTCAAAACCGGGCTCACGATTGCGGCCGGGGGAGCCACCGAGCGCTTCGGCGTGGTGCCAGACATCATCTGCCTCGCCAAGGCGCTCGGTGGTGGGGTCCCCAGCGGAGCGATCGGTGGAACCACCGAGGTGATGGAGGTGATCAGCGACGGGACGTACGAGCAGGTCGGCACGTTCAACGGCAACCCGCTGACGATGGCGGCCGCCAAGGCCGTGCTGCTCGAGGTGCTGACGCCGGACGCGTATCGCCATCTCGACGACCTCCGCGAGGCCTTCGTCGATCGCATCCAACACTCGCTCGGGCAGCACCACCTTCCCGGCTACGTGAGCGCATACGGCGCCAAAGGTGCCGTCATCTTCTCCCCCGTTCGCATTCGCAACTACCGCGACTTCCTGCGTTACGACTCCCGCTACGGCCACGCCCACTGGCTGTATCAGCACAACGGCGGCGTGTTCCTGCCGCCATGGGGGAAGATGGAGCAGTGGACGCTGTCGGTGCAGCACACCGCTGACGACATCGAGCTCGCTGCATCGAATCTCGAGCGTTTCGCTCGGGAGCTGTCGGCGTGAACGGAGACAGTCAGAGCTCGTCGATCCACGATGTGCTCGGCTGTGTCGGGCTGCCGGCGCCGATCTCCGAGCTGGCGGCGACGACGTGGGACGTGGTGATCGTCGGTGGTGGTCACAACGGGCTGACCTGCGCCGCATACCTCGCCCAGGCAGGACGGTCGGTGCTCGTGCTCGAGCGTCGCGAACGTCTCGGCGGTGCCTGCACATTGGAGCAACCATTCACGGATCCCGGGTTCGCCGTGAGCCCGTGCGCCTACGTCGTCGGGCTGCTCGACCAGCGGGTGATCGACGAGCTCGCCCTGCGCGACCACGGCT
Source organism: uncultured Acidimicrobiia bacterium (assembly GCA_963830025.1). Classification (GTDB taxonomy): domain Bacteria; phylum Actinomycetota; class Acidimicrobiia; order Acidimicrobiales; family Ilumatobacteraceae; genus CAWHLC01. Next base: position 1,183,654 of record CAWHLC010000007.1, on the reverse strand, counting down.
ACAAGGTCTATGTGGCAGAGCCGGCCATCTGGTGCCCCTTCGACGACGGGACCTGGTATGCCCAGTTCCTCGATCCGGAGCGCACCGCGGCCGGAATGCGGGAGAACGGATTCTCCGAGGCGGACATCAAAGGTCAGTTCGCATACGAGGAGTTCTTCGATCACATGCGGTCAGCGTTGCGCGAGGGCGGACGCGACACATGGGTCGGCGAGTCGCCGTCTGCGGACGAACTGAGTGAGCTCCTCGGCAACGACACCGAGATGGTCGATGCGCTGTTCGAGTCGTCGATCGCCGACGTCGTCGATCGATTCATCGACGATCCCCGTCTGAAGCAGGCGCTCTACGGACAGGGGGTCATCGGCGCGTGGGCGGGGCCGTACACGTCGGGCACGGCGTCGATCAAGCTGATGCACTTCCAGGGAACGCTCGAGGGCGTGCCGATGGCGTGGGGATACGTCGAGGGAGGGATGGGCCGCATCTCGTTCGCGATCGGTGAAGCGGCCCGCCAAGCGGGCGCCGTGCTCGCCTCGGGTGTGCCCGTCGCAGCCATTCTGCCCGGCGATGGCGTGATGCTCGAGAGCGGCGAGGTGATCCACGCACGCGCAGTGGTGTCGAATGCCGACCCCAAAGTCACCGGCCGTCTTCTCGGCGACGCCATCGAAGGAGACTTCTCCGCGCGGCTGGCGACGTGGCGAACGACGAGCCCCGTCTTGAAGGTCAACTGCGGGCTGTCCCGGCTCCCGCGATGGACTGCGCTCCCGGCAGACGACTGGCCGAACCGAGCGCCCGTGTCGGTGGCGGTGCCGATGGACGTCGCCCAGCAGGCGTTCGAGGACTGTGCTCGCGGCATCCCCTCCCCTGGCTTCGCCGAGCTGTACTTCCAGACGGCATACGACCCCACGGTGGCGCCGCCGGGCAAGCACACGATGTCGGCGTTCGTGCAGTACGCGCCGTACGAGCTGGCCGAAGGGACATGGGACGAGCGGCGCGACGAGATCGGCCAGCGCGTCCTCGGCCTGATCGGCCGCTACTGCGATATCGACGATGTCGTCGAGCACATCGAGGTGCTGGGACCACCCGACATCGAGCAGCGGGTCGGGCTGACCGGCGGGCACATCTTCCAAGGCGAGTGCACACCTGACCAGATGTGGTCGAACCGGATGCATCCGCGCACGCCCGGTGCCGGGGTCTACCTCTGTGGCGCAGCCACCCACCCGGCAGGCAGCGTCATCGGCCTCAACGGACGCAATGCCGCCTTCGCCGTCCTCGCCGACCTCACCGACTGACGGACAAACCCCGCAGCCTCTGGCGTACGGAGGACTGGCGCTGGGTATAGCCGTGTGGTGCAGTCTCGTCCGTCCACCGCGCCGACTTCTGACCAGCAGCGCGAGCCGCGGTCATCGGTGAGCGGCAACAACGGTCGGTCCTCGTCCGACACCGGATCGTTGCGCGGCCCGCACCACTCCCGGAGCAGCCACCTCCTGCATGGTTTGGGCGACTGGTCGGCGAGAGCCGCAGCAGGAGTGACGGTCGCCTGCCTCCTGGCTGGGTGGACTGTGGTCGGCATCGTGACGGGCTTCCCGTCGTGGTGGCAGATCGTCCTCTACTCGACGACCTCGGCGGTCACGGTGGTGATGGTGTTCGCCATCCAGCACACACAGCACCGCGAACAGCTCGTCACCCAGCGCAAGCTCGACGAGCTGTTGCGTTCGCAACCCGAGGCCGACGATCGCGTCATCGCCGCCGAGTCGGCGACCGACAGCGAGCTCGATGCGCTCATCGAGGACAACTAGGAGCGTTGACGCTCCCCGGGAGGAGCTGCGAGGACGCGGCGGCTGGCGACGAGGTCGCTACCGTTGCTTCTTCCGATAGACCGCACCTCGGATGACGAACCTCCGCCCCCGCAACGCTTCAGCCCGAACGACACGTGCCGACACGACTGCCATCGTGATCGTCGGTGTGTTCGCCGGCTTCCTCGCCGGGCTGTTCGGTGTCGGTGGCGGCATCCTCATCGTTCCTGGCTTGGTACTCGCGGCCGGGATGACTCAGCGGCTCGCCCATGGCACGTCGCTCGCCGCCGTGGTACCGATCTCGATCGCCTCGCTCGTCACCTACGCCAGCCACGACAACGTCGACTGGGTGGCGGGCGTGTGGCTGGCCATCGGAGCCGTCGCCGGCGCCGTGATCGGTACGAAGTTGCTGCACGTGCTGCCCCACCGCGCACTGGGCTTTCTGTTCTCTGCCATTCTCATCCTCTCCGCCGTGCGACTGTTCATCGCCACCGATGCCGACGGACGAGCGCCTCTCACGATCGGCGCGGTGATCGCATTGATCGCCATCGGGCTGGCGACGGGGATCCTTGCCGGACTTCTCGGCGTCGGCGGTGGCATCGTCATGGTTCCAGCGATGATTCTGCTGTTCGGCATCCCGCCGGTGATCGCCAAGGGGACCTCGGCAGCTGTGATCATCCCGACCGCCGTGATGGGCACCTGGCGCAATCGTTCGAAGGGCAACGCCGATCTACGCGCCGCCACGATCATCGGCGTTGCCGGGATCGTCACCGCCGCGTTGGGCGGGATCGTCGCCGACAAGATGAGCGACGACCTGTCCAACGTCTTGTTCGCCACGCTGCTCGTCGTCGTGGCACTGCGCCTTCTCGTCCAGCTCCATCGAGAAGGCAGGTCGTGACAACGCGGGAAGTGTGACAGGGCTGACCCGGGCGAGAGCCCAGACGACCCGGTGCCGGAAGCGTCTCAGGCCTGGCCGAAGAAGGCGCGAGCGCCGCCGAAGCGGACACCGAGATAGTTGCTGTCGGCTGCGGTGCGACAGTCGTTCTCGGCATCGCCGTTGTGCCGCCGCTCGCAGATGCCGTTCATGTCGGACAGGAATCGTGAGTCGATCCGGGCGCGGAACTGATCGAACGGGGCGACGGTGAGACCGTTGCCGTAATTGCGATATCCGAAGTCGTGGCGGAGGCGGGCCTTGCGAAACTCGGCCTTGCGCAAGGCCGGTCCGCTGTCGGCGGCAGTGTAGGACAGTCGACGAGTCGTCAGGTGAGCTGCGACCGGTACTGCTCGAGATCGAAGTAGTCGCGCCACAGCGCGATCTTGCTGTCGCGCACCTCCCAGACGCCCGCCACCGCGATCTCGATCCAGGAGTCGCCGACCCGGAAGCGATCGAGCCGCTCGTTGAACACGATGTCGCCGGTCGCCGCCTCGCGACGGACCACCCACTCGACCTCGTCTGCGCGTTCGAGAACCGGGGCGAGCACGCCGCGAATGCCGTCGGGGCCGTGCACCGAGGCCATCGGCACGTTGTGGTACTCGACGTCGTCGGTGACGAGGCTGAGTGCCGCCGCGAGGTCACGCCGTTCGACGGCGGCGATGAACGAACGGACGATTTCGAGCGGTGTCATGCGGCCTCCGGCGTGAACTCGACGAACAGGTCCTTGAGCCCGCGCAGCATGAAGCTGGCTTCGTACTCGAACGTGTTAGCGGGCGTGAGCGAGAAGTCGTGCCAGCGGGCGATCAGCCGTTCGAGCGTCACGGCGGTCTCCAACCGCGAGAGCGGAGCCCCGATGCAGAAGTGGACGCCCATGCCGAAGGCGAGGTGGTCGCGTACGTTCGGTCGAGTCGGGTCGAACCGGTCGGGCTCGGGGAACACCGACGGGTCCCGGTTGGCAGCCCCGTAGACGAGAACCAGCCGCGCACCGGCGGGGATCGACACACCGTCCAGCTCCGTGTCCGTGGTGGCGACGCGATAGAGCGCCTGCGACGGGCTCGCCAAGCGGAGTGACTCCTCGACGACAGCGGGGATCCGCGTCGGGTCGTTCTTCGTCGCCCACCACTCGTCGTGGTTCTGACCGAGCAGGCGCACCATCTCGTTGATCAGCTTCGTGGTCGTCTCGTTGCCGGCTCCGATCAGCTGCTGGAGGATGCCGAGCAACTCCGGCTCGTTCAACCGTCGCGTCTCGCCGTCGGCGTCACCGACGGGTAGCTCGGCCTGGAGCAGGCTCGTCAGGATGTCGTCTTGGGGCTCTCCGCGCCGCTTCTCGTACTCCCCGTGCATGAACTGCTGGAGCTCGAGCATGCCGCGCTGGGCCTCGAGGCGGCGCCCGTCGGACACGTCGGAACCGATCGATGACGTGGCGTCATCCGACCACCGCTTGATGTCGGCACCGCGCTCCTTGGGAAGGTTCAGCACGTGGGCGATCACCTGCACGGGAACGGGGATCGCCAAAGCGTGCTGCAGGTTCACCTGGCCCTGATCGACGAAGGTGTCGATCGTGGCGTCGACGATCGCCTCGATGTCTCCACGAAACTCGGCGATCCTGCGCGCGTTGAAGGCGCGTGCGACGGTGCTGCGATAGCGCGTGTGGACGGGTGGGTCGGCGGTGAGAAGAGTCGACACCCGTGGCCAGCCCTGGTCGCTGATCGCCTTCAGCTGTGCAGCGAGGTGCGGCTTCGGTGGCTCCGCCGGATTGCCATAGCTGGACGAGTACGTGGTCGTGTCGCGGAGAACGCGGCCGATGGTGTCGTAGCGGGTCAGGAAGTACAGGTCGGAACCACTGAACCTGAATGCCGGCGAGGACTCGCGCATCGCCGAGTAGTACGGGAAGGGGTTCTGCTGGAACGCCGCGCTGAACGGATCGACGCCGTCCAGGCTCACCACGCTCCCATCCCCGGGCATCACCGACCGCCCAGGTGCGGGGCCAGCAACTCGAAGGTGGCGTTCGAGAAGGGACTCAACTCCACACGAGACAGCACCCACACCTTCGAGCTCGGCCAGCGAGGCCGCCACCTTCTCGGGAGCCCCGAAGAAGCCGCCCAGGAACGAGTCACCAAGCAGTTCCTCGGTGGCTCGCGTTCGCTCGTCGGAGCCGACGCTGCACACCACGAACACGCCGAGCGGCACGGTTGCGTTCACCTGCCTGACTCGGTCGACCAGTTCTTCGAGATGGCTGCGAGGGATCGAGCCCATGGCCGCCACGTCGAGGGTCCCTCCTTTGGTGGCTGCGCTGATGAGCTTCAGCTCGACACGGTCGACGAGCGGGGCGATCTCCCGGATCGTGCGCTTGCCTCCGAGTGACGCGACCAGCGGTGGCGGATGGTCGGAGCGTGGACCGAGTGTCGGGATGTCGATGTCGTAGTAGTCGCCGTGGAACTGACACGCCCCCTTGTCGAGTAGTGCGCGCGCGATCTGGATCGCTTCCGCGTAGCGACTCGCCCGGGCGCCGGGTGGCGGAAACTCCAGCCCGGCTCCGACGGTTTCGACCGAATCCCAGCCAGCACCGAGGCCCGCTTCGAAGCGACCGCCCGAGACGGCCTGCAACTGCAGCGCCGCTTGGGCGAACTCGACCGGTGAACGGAAGAGGTTGTTTGCGAACGACGACGTCAACCGGGCCCGGCTCGTTGCGGCGGCGAACGTGGCGAGGGTGACCCACAGATGGGGATAGGGGCGCCTCGGGCTGAACACATGGTCGGCACACCCGAGAACATCCCACCCCTCGTCCTCTCGCTGGCGAGCCCACGCCGCCGGATCGACGTCGCAGGTCAGGAGATTGGCGACGTACTCCATGGCGCCTCCTAGCCTCGGTCGCCGAGCGACCGGGCGATTTCGAAGATCGACGGATCGCCGGTCGTCCACGTGACGTTCAGCTGGCACCGCCGGATGCGCCAGCCATCGGGCGTGCGGATCAGCGAATTGGTGTAGTACCCGCCGAGCGTGCACCAGCGCGGTTCGTCGCCGTTGGGGTGGCCGAGCTCGGCGAGGCGCGCGGCACTGAACCAGTGCTGGGCATGCATGTAGCTCACGCAGGTGGCCGCGTCGGCGGTGTCGAACGTGACGACGTGGTTGGTGGACAGGTGCTGCGTGGCGTCGAAGTTGCCGTTGGTCCCTCGCACCTTCGTGACCCAATCGTCAGCTGCCATCACCGTCGCCGGCTGTCCGCTCCATGACGAGAAGTCGAACTCGCAGGGGTCTGTGAAGCACCGGCGATACAGCTGCCAGTCGTGCCGGTCCACGCCGGTGGCGTACTGCACGACGACGTCGACGATCGCCTGCCGATCGAGCAACTCTTCGCTGGCCGACGTGGTCACCGCACCAGCTCCTTCTTCGCCATCCCCACTAACTCAACCATAGTCGAGACAATCTCAAGTTAGTCTGGGATCGATCCTCGGCGCGTGGTTGACACGACTCGTGGTTGGGTAAGCGAACGCCACGTCCAGCCGAGGAGAAGCCCGGCCTGGGCCGGACACACGAACGTAGCCCCGGTGTCGTTTCAGGGACGTTCCGGCATCGGGGCTATGTGTGGACATCACCGGTCCCTTGACAACAGCGATCCGGTGTCCGAAAGTACGATCGCGCGCCGCTTGTCGGGAGGCGCCCGGACCAGGGGGTTCAACGATGACGATCACTCATCGGCCGATCGCACTCCTCGGGGTATTCGCCGGAGCCGCGTCCTTGCTCGCCGGACTCACCGCCTGTGCGCCCGGCTACAACATGGTGCGCACCAACCCCGGTCTGTATCCGACCTTCCAGCTGTCCGTGGTCGACTACGTCAACCGCTGCGATCCGACCAAGCCCACGAAGGTGTCGGTCGAGGCGCCCAGGGGCACCACGGTCTCGATCGACGGTCAGCCGGCGCGCCGCGGCAGTTTCACGGCCAAGCTGGATCAACAGGTCAACGAGCGCTTCACCATCGTCGTGTCGACCGACGGCGAGCGGACGACCCACCACGTCCGCTGCCTTCCACGGGATTTCCCTCGATGGGAGGCGGCGCGCAGCGGTAAGCCGCAGGCGAGGTTCTACGCGACGGTCATCCAAGACCAGAACTTCGCACCTACCTATCCGGTGATCTTCGACACCAACGGCGTGCCCCTGTGGTGGACCGAGCGCACACCGACGGCCTTGTTGACTCCCATCTCGCAGAACCGGTTCGCCACTATGAACTTCGCGGGAGGGATGATCGAACGCAAGCTCGATGGCACGGTGACGCGGGTACTGAACACGCAGGGAGCGTCGAGCGACTTCCACGACGTGGTGAGGAAGCCCAACGGCAACTACGTCATGGCGACGTTCGAAGTCCGGGCGTGCAACCTTGCTCCCTGGGGAGGAGGACCGCCACGGTGCGCCTTCCACGACTTCCAAGAACTGACTCCTGCTGGTGATGTCGTCTGGCACTGGCGGCCGGAGTCGGATATCCCGCTCCGGGAAACGTCGGTCAAGTGGCGGTCAGTGCGGGGAGCGGGTGGTTGGGCGGATCCGTGGCACTACAACTCGGTCGCGTGGACTGGCGACGGATTCATCGTCTCCTTCCGCCACATGGACGCCGTGTACAAGATCGACTACGACACGAAGGACGTGGTCTGGAAGCTCGGTGGTTCGAGGCGCCCGGAGAGTCTGCGCGTGATCGGTGATCCGGTGTTCGACGCCGGCGGTTCGATCTCCGGTCAGCACGACGCGCGACTGCGTCGCGGTGGCGTGGTGACGCTGTTCGACAACGGCTCGCTCACCGGTCGGGCGCCCCGATCCGTCGCGTACAAGGTCGACGAGGCCGCCATGACCGCCACGCGGACGAGGCGAGTTTCCGATTCGATCGCCCCGGCCTCGGGGTGCTGTGGCTCGACGCGTGTGATTCCCGGCGGAAATCACGTCACTGGATGGGGCGGCACCCGATGGATCACCGAGAACAAGCCCAGCGGCAAGCAGGTGTTCCGCCTGGACGCCACGTTCGTGTACCGCGGCATCCCCCTGCTTCCCGGCCAGTACAACCGCAGCGAGCTACGGGCAGGAATGGACGCACAGTTCGACGACGGCCAGCTCGTACCGACCGCCAGGGCCCCCGGTGCGTCCGAACCGCAGGACGTCGCCGATCTCCGGATCCGGCTCGGCGTCACCGACGACGCCAACACGGGTGACTAGATCGTTTCTTTGTCGAGCGCACGGTGGCGGACGAGGCGTGAGCCGGGACCTGGCGTTCGAACGCGTCATCCGTGCTCGACCCGAGCAACGCCGACCGTCTTGGTCGCCACGTCGCCGAAATGCGATCGACGTGTCCCGCCGCGAATGGCAGCTTTGACGGGTGGGAGGGCCCGGTGATGCGCACGCCCGTCCCGGCCAGCGCCGCCGGCTGGGCAACCTCCCACGACGACTGAGAGAGGAACCATGACCACGCCAGCTCCGCCCGTCACCGACCACGACGACTTCGAGCGACAGCTCCTCGAGTTGCGCAAGCGCGAGAAGGCACACACCCGCGAGGGCGATGCGATCGCCGCTGCCCGGCGTCGCCTGCCCATGACAGAGGTGCCGCCCGACACCACCGTCGTCGGCCCCGACGGCCCGGTCCCGTTCGGCGATGTCTTCGAGGGGCGCGACGAGCTGGTCGTCTACAGCCACATGTTCTACGACGGGGAGCCATGGGAGTGGCAGTGCGAGGGCTGCACGAGAAACTCCTGGCCGATGCAGGACGCCGCCGACGCGGCTTCCCTCAACGCCTACGGGATCACCTTCGCCATCCTCGCCGACGGGCCGTACGAGGAGATCGCGGCATTCCGCGACTTCATGGGCTACACAGCGCCGTGGTACTCCAACGCTCACGTCGACGACCCCACCGTGGGCCACGAAGGCTGTATCGCCTGCTACCTGCGGCGGGAAGACAAGATCTACCTGACGTACTGGACAACCGCCAGGGGCGACGAGGTGATGAGTCCCTTGTTCGGACTGCTCGACATGACCGTGTACGGGCGGAAGGAGGAGTGGGAGGACTCGCCCGAGGGGTGGCCGCAGTTCCCGACCCACTCCTTCTTGCGCACCGACGAGCACGGTGCGCCGATGGGGCCCAGAAACGGCGGCCGACCGGTGCCGCAGTGGACACGCCCGGGCGTCACCGAGGTCGGCGTACAAACCGGGTAGCCAAGGAATCTCGGTGTGCCCCCGGCAGGATTCGAACCTGCGACGCACGGTTTAGGAAACCGACGCTCTATCCCCTGAGCTACGAGGGCGCGGCCCGAATCTACCTGCGGGTTCGGCGCGGCACGCCCCTCGTGTCCGACCGTCGCACGTCAACCGATTCAGCTTGCCGCTCCTCTGTGTTACCGTCGTAATTAGTCGTTGCTCTAGACCCTGGCGACGTGGAGTCCTACTTGGCCCGGGGGGTATCTACATGGCAACGTCATTGGCGACGAACGCAGCGGCGGCTGTTGAGCAGCGGCGGGACGGACCACCCGACTTCACCTTGGAGCAACCCGGCCCGCAGACCTATTGGGACCTGGTCGATCGGTCGGATGACGCTCTGCTCCACTTCGACCTCGAGGCGTTGGAGCACGACGACATCGAGCATGCTCGAGCGTTGCTGGAGAGTTACCCGACGATTTACAAGAATCACCTGACGATCGCGCAGTTCATCGAAGGGTGGATGTCGCGCATCGCTGACGACGCCGAGCCCGGCGAGTTCATCGAGGGGTTCGTCCAAGCCTTGAGAGAGATCGCCGGCCACCTGCGCGACGGCGACTTCGCCGTGGAGCCTGGCGATGGCGTCGAAGACGATCGTCGCTTGCACTCGGTTGATGGCCCGTCAGTCACCGATGCGTTCTGCGCTCGTGACCGTGACAATCACCATCGTCGGATCGTGCTCACGCACACCGATCTGTCGATCCACGCCGCAATCATCCGGCGCACGACGACGAGGTAAGCCACTCACGGCCCGCCGAGTGTGAGCGCGGGCGCCGCCCGCTCGCGCGGCGAGTTCAACCGCTGCCGAGATCGATCCGCTGGCAGTCGGACCCACAGCTCGATCCAGTGTCCATGCCCGAAGCCGGCGCTGGGCGATGCAGCACGGCAGTTGTCGGCGTGATCACCACGGCGTCGCCGTCGGCTGCCGCATCGCCATCGACGATCAAGGAGAACCCGCCGACGTCCCGTGGCGGGAACACCAGGGAGATGTTGGGACGGGCGGCGAGATTGGCCGTCGATCGCCGGCCAACCTCATCGACGCGAAGGGCGCCCTCGGTCACCGACGGAGTGATCGCCACGACGTGCACACGGCCGTCGTCAGTCACGGTCATCAGATACGCGTAGTCGTGATCGGCGAGCGCCGTCGACAACTCGCTGAGATCGACGCGGATGCTCATGGCGCAACCCTAATGTCGTCGGCACGACGTTGAACCGGGACGGCCACGGCGACCCGCGTCAACGCGTTGAACGCTCAACTGTCGGACGGCGACGGGGACGGGGAGCGCGGCGACACCTGGGTCGCCGCACGCTCGAGGATGCGGGCTGCGATCCGCAACCAGCAGTAGACCGAGGCGGCGGCGACGAGGACGCCGACCACGGTGGCGAGCCAGAGCGGGACGTCGGGGACTGCACCGAGCGCGATCGCCGCGACCGCGCCGCCCACCACGCCGTTGACGACGGCGATCGCGCTGGAGAACGCGTAGGCCGGACTCCGGCGCTCCGGCGAGATGCCCATGTTGAGGAAGACCCCAGCGGCGTCGTCGTGCCCGGAGAGGAGGAACAGGTCGGCACGATCGCCGGCGATCTCCTGGTAATAGCCACGGATGCGGTTGATCGCCATGCCGTACCTGAGGTCCTCGGCTCCCAACTCGACCAGCCGCACGTACGTCGCGCACCCGAGGAGGTAGATCGTTGGGAGCACGGTCAGGGCGAAGATCACGAAGACCTCACCGACCCCGTCGGCAACCTGGCTGACGAAGCCGAGCGCCACCAGCGCGCTCGACACCGAGTACATGTAGACGGATGCGCGGGCCGACGTCTCGCTCGTGGTCTGCGCACGCGCCGTCTGCAGCGTGAAGTGCTCCGTCGTGAGCGCCGTCAGCAGCTGCCCCGGGTCCGGTGCCGCCATGGACGAAGCCTACGGGGCTGACCGCCCCGGCCGCGGGGTGAGTTCGCTGACCTCGGCCCGCGCCTAGCTCACGGGAGCGGCACGTTCGACACCGGCCCGTTGGGAGGCGACCGCCAAACGCTCCCGTAGTTCGGCGAACACGCCGGCGACCCGGGCGTCGCCCGTCGACCCGTCGAGACCGACCAGGTTCTTCGCCTCGATCGGATCGGAGGCAAGGTCGTAGAGCTCCCACTCGTCGGCGATCGACGAATCGACGCTCCACGTGCGTACGAGCTTCCACGGACCGCCGCTCGGCCAGTCGTCGAACACGGCCACGATCGCTTCGAACGACGAACCCACGCCGGACGGAACGTTGATCCGCAGTGCTTGCGGAGGATCGTCGGCCTGGCCGAGAGCCCGGGCGACGAGCGACGCGTTGGAGTCGCCCTCGAGGATGTTGTCGCGAGTCATCAGGTACACGTCGCCAAGCGGCGGTCCGGCCGGATCGGACAGGAACGCGCTCAGGTCGCGACCCGGGAACGGCTCCACGGTCTCGAACCCGCGGCGCAGATCGACGGAGATCGCATCGACGTCGGCACCGATCTGTGCCAGCAACGTCGGCACGAGATCGACGTGCGACGTCGGCGCCTGCACAGATGCTGCACCGGTCGCACCGGCGCCGAGCCGCACCACCTCGAGCGGCACCCGTGTGCCTTCGTCGTACAGGTTGAACCACTTCTGATGGAGCCCGCCGTGGGACCCGAGGAGCTCACCGTGGTCGGCGGTGCGCACGAGCACGACGTCACCTCCGAAGGCGGCCTGCTCATCGGTGACCACGCGGCGCACGCGCTCGATGTGCCCGTCGACGAGTTGGTGCAGGCGGTAGTACAGCGCCCGGTATTGCTCGGCACCACCCTCGTACCGCGACCTGATCGTGGCAGCGGGACCGTATGCGGACGGGTAGCAGTCGCGGTAGGCGTGCTGTGCGGTCGGTTTGGTGAGCAGATCCTCGCCATCGGTCGGCGACGGTGGCACTGCCGGCGGTGCCGGATCGAGCAGCGGCGTCGGGTCCTGGGCGAACCATGCCGGGAAGAACACGATGTCGTGCGGATTGACGAAGCTCACCACGAGCAGGAACGGGCGGTGTGCGTCCGGGTCTCCGGCCCGGCGGCGACGGTAGCGATCCTCCAGCCAGGTGATGGCACGATCGGCCGTGAGCGGATCGCGGCGGAAGCCGGAGTTCGCCAGCAACGGTCCGTGCGGCTCCGGTCCGACCCAGTCACCGAACCCGTACGGATCGAGGGCGTCGGCCTCTCTGTAGCGGGCGACGTTCTCCGCCAGCTCGTCCCCGTCGTCCGTGTTCGTCTGCAGCGAATTGTCTGCGTCGTCGTGCAGATCGGCGTGGGAGATGTGCCATTTGCCGATGTACGCCGAGTCGTAGCCAGCGGCGCGGAACCAGTTCCCCAACGTCGGCACCGAGCCCGGGCGCAGCCACCGCATCGCGCTCGTCGGTCGCCGTCTTGGCCAGACCGTCGGTCTGCGTGAGACCGTGCACGTACGGGTACTGCCCGGTGAACATCGTCGGCCGGCTGGGAACGCAGGCGACCGAGCCGGTGTAGTGCCGCGCGAACGACACGCCGTGTGCGCCGAACCACGCCCGTCCGGGCAGCGCCGCGGCGCGCCAGCGGGCCAGATCGTCGGGCTCGTAGCTCGGAGCCGCCCGCTCCTGGTCCGTCATGATGATCACGACGTCGGCGCCCATTGCCCGCATGCTGTCACGCTGCGTGGAGAGAACGCGAGCCCTGGGCCGCGACGCTCACGCGCAGGCGACGAGATTCGGCCCGGGAACGCGCCGTTTGATCACCGTCGAGAACCGAATGGCGAGCGCCCGGGGACAGACTCGATCCCTCACCTTCTCCACGGTGTCGAGACCGAGCTCCTCCCAGTCGTCGACGTACTCCGCGTGGAACACCGCCTTGCGCGCCTTGATGAACGGCTCCTGCAACAGGCACTCGTGGTAGTAGAGGCACTCCTCGTTGAGTGCCCAGTCGAAGGCACGCACCATCGCCCGATCGAGGACCTCGACCCCATTCTTCATACCGACCGAGAGACCCCGGGCGTGCGCCTGCCGCGCCACTTCCAGATACCACGCCTTCTCGTGGGCGAGCGTGATCGGCAACCCAGGGTCGTTCCCGACAGGGTTGTTCTGGTCGGGTTCGACGCCGTCGCAGCCGATCTCGGCGGCGAGCTGGAACCGGGCCCACATGATCGGCGCGAAGCGGCGCCACGCCGACCGGCGGATGTCGAGCCAGCGCTCACCTGGCCATCCACTGCGATTCCCGATCACCGATCGGGGGAAGAGACCGGCATCGGGCCGGTAGTTCTCCCACGTGCCCGTGTCGACGTAACAGATCACGATCTTCCCGGCGCGGTGCAGCCGTCCGACGACCCCGGCGTTGAGGCCCTTCTTCCACACGACCTGCACCGAATCCGGGGACACGGCGAACACGCCTCGACGGCACGGCATCTTCCAGATCGATGTCGTACATCGTCACGGGGAAGAACGGCTGCGTGATCTTGCCCTCGATCTGCCAGTGCCAGGTGGTGCGGGGACGCGGCCGCCAGACGTCCGGCGCCGCGCCGGCGCGAGCGACAGGTGTTCGATGATCGGATGCGGACACGGCTGGCGCGCCGGCGAGGTCACCGACGCCCGGTACGAGCGAGGCAAACGCCAGGAGCACCACCAGCGATCGTGTCTTCAACACCCGTCCATTCGCCACTCGTTCACGATGACACAGGGAGCGCCGCTGCGGACGCGATCGACACATGCGTCGGGCATGATGCAGGAGCGATGGACGACGTGATCGAGCTCGACCGGCGGGCGCACGCTTCGTCCCGGTGCGCTGGTGACCATTCGCGGCATACGTGGCCGTTACGAGTACCGCCGTCGGGCGGGGATCGATTCGATCACATGCTGGGGTGGGGCCGTCGGCAAGGGTGCATGGCGCACCTTCACACTCGACCGCGTCACATCGATCACGTATCCGGTGAGCACCGAACAACGATCATTGTTCGACCTCGACATCGACGGCGAACGGCCAGCGAAACGGGCGAAATAGCTGCTCAGCGCGGTAGACCTCACGGGCGCCGGAGCGTACGTTGATTGTCACCTCCGAACCCATCGTTCGCGAGCAGAAATCTTGACCGGTTTGGTCGGCTTTATGCTTAGATGGGAACCCGCACATCCGCCAGCTTGGCAAGGAGAAAGCATGACCATCCGTTTGGGCGACGAGGCCCCCGACTTCACCGCCGAGACCACCGAGGGCACGATCAACTTCCACGAGTGGCTCGGCGACTCGTGGGGCGTGCTGTTCAGCCATCCCAAGGATTTCACTCCGGTGTGCACCACCGAGCTCGGCTACATGGCCAAGATCCAGCCTGAGTTCGAGAAGCGCAACGTGAAGATCATCGGTCTCTCCGTCGACCCCACCGATCGGCACGAGGATTGGGCGAACGACATCGAAGAAACGCAGGGTGCCCGGCCCAACTATCCGATCATCGGCGATGCCGATTACAACGTCGCCAAGCTGTACGAGATGCTGCCGGCCGCCACGTCGGGTGATCCGCTGCAGCGCACCCCGGCCGACAACCAGACAGTGCGGAACGTCTACGTCGTAGGCCCCGACAAGAAGATCAAGCTCGTCCTCATCTACCCGATGACCACGGGCCGCAACTTCGACGAGGTGCTGCGCGTCATCGATTCGCTGCAGCTCACCGCCAAGCATCGTGTTGCCACGCCGGTCAACTGGAAGCAGGGTGAGAACGTCATCATCGCCGGCTCGGTCTCCGACGACGAGGCGAAGGGCATCTATCCCGACGGCTGGGAATCTCCCCGCCCGTACATCCGCATCGTGCCTCAGCCACAAGGCTGAGCCGACGACGCACACGCCCAGTCACGATTTCGCTGGAAGGGGCGGCCCGGGGGTGGCAGCGGTATTCCGCTGCCACCCCTTCTCGCGTCCGGGCCACGCAGCGGAGCACACAATTTCTCCCCGTGATCGCCGCCTCGCACCACTAACGTCGTGCGCCGTGAACAATCGGTTCCGTCCGCCGGTCTTGTCGCCGCGTTCGAGTCGGGACTGGTGCAAGCAGGCGATCATTCCCCGGTCTGACCCGATTCATCCCTCGGGTGGACACGACTGGTCGCGATAACCGGATAGAACGGTCACTATGGCCGCCCCCACTCCCATCTCCACGTCACCTGGCGAGCGCGTCGCTGCGGCAGGCGCAATCGAAGCCGTCAAGGTCTACGGCATCGGCGACGCCCAGGTGCGCGCCCTCGACAACGTCACCGTCGCCTTCGAGCAAGGCAGGTTCACGGCCATCATGGGGCCGTCCGGCTCGGGCAAGAGCACGCTGCTGCACTGCCTCGCCGGCCTCGACTCGCTGACCTCGGGCGCCGTCTACATCGGCGAGACGTATCTCGCCAAGCTCAACGACAAGGAGCTCACCGAGCTGCGCCGCACCCAGGTTGGATTCATCTTCCAGGCATACAACCTGATCCCGACGCTCACCGCCGACGAGAACATCCGCCTCCCCCTCATGCTCGGTGGGGTCGAGGGTGACAAGCCGTGGATCGACAACGTGATCGACACGGTCGGGCTGCGCGATCGTTTGAAGCACCGGCCGAGCCAGCTGTCGGGTGGCCAGCAGCAGCGCGTTGCTGTAGCCCGCGCCCTCGCCAGCCGGCCGCGGATCATTTTCGCCGACGAGCCCACCGGCAACCTCGACAGCCGCACTGGTGCCGAGATCCTC
Source organism: uncultured Acidimicrobiia bacterium (assembly GCA_963830025.1). Taxonomy (GTDB): domain Bacteria; phylum Actinomycetota; class Acidimicrobiia; order Acidimicrobiales; family Ilumatobacteraceae; genus CAWHLC01. Next base: position 1,167,999 of record CAWHLC010000007.1, on the reverse strand, counting down.
TCCTTCATGGGCGAGGCGGTTCGCGAGCACGGTCAGACGATCGTGATGGTCACCCACGACCCGGTAGCGGCCGCCTACGCCGACCGCGTGATCTTCCTCGTCGACGGTCACATCGTCGACGAGATGCAGGAGCCGACGGCGGATGCCGTGCTCGACAAGCTGAAGAGCTTCGGGGACTGAGCGACGTGAGCAGCCGATCCACGAGTCTCATCGCCAGACGCAGCATCCGCTCGCGTCTCGGTCGCACGATCGCCATCGCCTTCGCCATCGCCATCAGCGTGGCGTTCGTCGTCGGCTCGTTCGTGCTCGCCGACAGCCTCAAGTCGTCGTTCGACAACCTGTTCAGCGACCTCACCGAGAACGTCGACCTCGAGGTGCGCTCCCAGCTCGCCTTCGGCGACTCGTTCGACAACGCTCAGCGCGACCCGATGCCGGCGGAGTACCTCGACATCGTGCGCGGGATCGACGGCGTGGAGCTCGCCCAACCCGGCATCAACCGCTACGCCCAGGTGATCTACAACGACACGAACAGCGACGGCGAGACCGAGGAGAAGGCACTCACCACAGGGGGCGGCCCGACGCTCGGCGTCTCGTGGACACCGGGCGACGAGCAAATGTCGTCGGTGACATTCCGTGAGGGCAGGCCGCCGGAGAACGGCGACGAGGTCGCCATCGACAAGGTCAGTGCCGACAAGGCAGACCTCGAGATCGGCGACCAGGTGAAGGTCACGACGGACACCGGCACCGATACCTACACGCTGACCGGACTCGTCACCCTGGGTGACACCGACGGGTTCGGCGGGGCGTCGATCTCGGTGTTCGATCATCGAGACCGCCAAGCAGGTGCTCGGCACCGACGGTGCGCTCGACACGATCGACGTGATGGTCGCCGACGGGACCGACCCGGCAACGGTGCGGCGGGCCATCGACGAGGCGCTCCCCAACAACATCGAGGTCATCACCGGTCAGGAGCTGGCCGAGGAGAACACCGACAACATCGGCACGATCATCAACGTGTTCGGCACCGGTCTGCTGATCTTCGCCTTCGTCACGGCGTTCGTCAGCGCGTTCATCATCAACAACGTGTTCGCCATCACGATCGGTCAGCGACTCCGCGAGCTCGCCTTGCTGCGAGCGATCGGCGCCGAGGGCAAACAAGTGCGCCGCATGATCGTCGTCGAGGCGCTCGTGATGTCGGTGATCGCCACGATCGTCGGCATCGGGCTCGGCATCGGCGTCGCGCGCCTGCTGATCTCCCTCTTCAATGCGGCCGGTGCGGGGTTCCCGGACACGGGGACCGTGATGACACCGCGCACGATCATCATGGCGTTCGTCGTCGGTGTGGGCATCACGATGGCGTCCGTCATCGTGCCCGCCCGACGGGCGGCGAAGATCCCGCCTGTCGCGGCAATGCGCCCCGAGCTCGGCTTCGACGCGCTCAACAAGCGCCGCCTCGTCGTCGCCACGTCCACAGTGGTCGTCGGCGCGGCCCTCTTCCTGGTCGGCCTCTTCGTTCGCCCCGGAGGTGCCATCGGCATGGGCGTCCTCGCCGGAATCGGTGGACTGCTGCTCTTCCTCGGGGTCGCCGGTGTCTCCTCCACCGTCGCCAAGCCGGCGACGCGGGTGCTCGGGTGGCCGATCGCCAAGCTGTTTGGCACACCAGGGCGGCTCGCCCGCGACAACGCCGGTCGCAACCCGCGGCGGACCTCGTCGAGCGCGGCAGCGTTGATGATCGGCGTGGCGCTCGTCAGTGCCTCCGCCGTTTTCGCCACGTCGCTGCGCCACACGTTCACCGAAGATCCTCGACCAAGGCGTGCAGGCCGACTTCGTGGTCGTCAACAACAGCCAGTTCGGGTTCCTGCCGCCGACGATCGCCGAGGCCCTCAGGGACGTGCCCGAGCTCGACGCCGTCTCCGGGATCTCCTCGTTGACGATCAAGATCGACGGCAAGGAGAAGGCGTTCGGCGGCGGCGATCCGCAGGCGCTGGAGAAGCTCGTCGACATCAAACTGCAGTCGGGCAGCTGGGACGACCTCGGCGTGAACGACATCTTCGTCCACAAGGATCCGGCCAAGGACCTCGACCTCCAGGTCGGCGACAAGATCCCCGGCCAGTTCAGCAACGGCGAGACGGCCGACCTCACCGTCAAGGGAATTTTCGATGACGCCTCGCTCGTCGGCAACTGGGTGACGTCCGACGAGACGATCGCGGCACACTCGGCGACTCCCCCGCTGACCTTCTTCATCGCCGTCAAGGTGAAGGACGGCGTCAGCGAAGGCCAGGCACGAGCGGCCATCGAGGACGCGCTCACCGACTTCCCCCAGGCGAAGGTGCAGACCAGTGGCGAGTTCCGCGACGACCAGGCCGGTCAGATCGATCAGCTGCTGTTCATCATCTCGGCGCTCTTGATCTTCGCCATCATCATCGCCGTGCTCGGCATCTCGATCACACTCGCCCTCGCCGTGTTCGAGCGAACGAGGGAGATCGGCCTGCTCCGGGCAGTCGGAATGAACAAACGCCAGACACGTCGCGCGGTGCGCTGGGAGTCGGTGATCGTGTCGTTGTTCGGCGCCGTCACGGGCATCGTCGTCGGATCACTGCTCGGTGTGGCGCTATCGCTCGCCGTGCCGAACACGATCATCGACGGCATCAGCTTCTCCGCCGGAACGATGGTGTTCATCCTGATCGGCGCAGTGATCGCCGGCCTGGTGGCGGGCCTCTACCCGTCGTACAAGGCGTCCCGCATGGACGTACTCGAGGCGATCGCCACCGAGTAGCGCGCTCTCGGCCGCACGCACGCCCCACCCGGCACACGCCTCCTCTTCGCCCACGCGAAGAGGAGGCGTGTGCGCGTTCCGCCGCGCCGACTAGCGGCTGGCTAACGGGCGTCCTTCACGATCGCCGTGCTCCCCGACCTGGGGGAATGCACGGACAGAAGGATCGACCGACATGAAGATCAAGAACGTGGCCATCGCGTCGGCGCTGGCGGCGGCGATTGGCACCGGCGCGATCAGCGCGCCCGCATCCGCCGGCTGCGCAGTGGTGCTCGCGGTGCACAACGTGTCGCCGGGCGCCGTCACGATCGACTGGGACTACAGCGAAGTTCGTACCAAGAAGCTCGGCGTCGTTGGGCCGTGGCGGACGCTCGGCACCGGCGACACCTACGTCTCGGCCGGAACGACGTCGTTCAAGGCGATGACACTTCCTCGTGGCTGCAACGTCCAGCGTCAGTACAGGCTCGCGACAACCGAGGTGAGCGGCAACTGGTGGTCGGAATTCCACCCGTGGACCCGCGACCGCACACCGCAAGCCGAAGTCGACGGAGCGTGATCCGGTGAAAACGCCAGCCCTCACACTGGAACAGCCGTCATGAAACCGGCACTGTTTCTGCTCCTCGGCCTCCGCGCTCTCACCGATCATCGAGAGCAATCGCGGCTGCAACGGCCTACGAAATCTTGGCGTCCGGCGGGTAGTCGCCGCGGTCGTCAGCCACGCGCTGACTGAGCCGACGGGACTGCTCCCGACGCCACGGAAGGTCGCGGAGGAACTGCGCCGCGGCCGGATGTGGATCCATCTCCCGCTCCGGCGCCACCTCGACCTGCGGGTCCTGGCGGCGCTGGCACCCGGGACACCAGTACACGACGCGGGCGAACTCGCCGTGCCGCGTCGACTCGATCGTGCCGTGGCACCGCACGCACATCTGCATCGTGCGGCCGTACACGGCGAGGCCACCCTTCACGTTGGCGGTCGTGATCCGCTCCGTGTACTGCAGGTTGGCGCGCAGCAGACGGGCCGCCGTGTTGACCACCATCTCCGCTTGGGCCTCGCTCAGCGCGCCGACTGGCGCCCACGGGCTGAGCTCGCACGCCCACAGCACCTCGCTGCGGTAGACGTTGCCAATCCCGCACATCACCCGCTGGTCGAGCATCACCTCGGCGATTGTCTCTTCCGGCTCGGGGTAGCTGAGAACGAGATCGACGCAACGGTGCAGGTCGGTGCTCGTGGAGCACAGATCGGGGCCGAGATTGCCCATCCCTGGGTGGCGACGACGGTCGGGAACGCGATACGTCTCCAGCACCGGAGCGTTGAAGCACACGGCCTGCCAGTCGGCAGTGTCGATGATGGCCCGCATCTGACGGTGTGGACGTCGCCAGCGCTCGCCGGCATGGTACAGATGCCACGACCCGGTCATCCGCATGTGCGAGTGAAGGACGATGCCGTCGTCGAAGATGATCTCCAGGTGCTTGCCGTGGCTACGAACCGTCTCGATCGTGCGACCGGCCACCGGTGCGGGACCCACCAGGCGGGGGGCGTCGAAGCGCACCAGTTTCTGACCCACCAACGCGGTGCGCAAGGCCGCCGCTGCCCGGTAGATGGTGTCCCCTTCCGGCACGAAGGCCACTGTAGGCGTGATTCTCGGTAGCGGAACGGACCTTCACCCAATCGTCAACGATCCACCAGTCAGCAGGTCGACCACATAGTCTCGTGCTCGCATGCAGACCGCGACGACGAAGATCTGGGTGTGGTTGGGGGTCTTCACTGTCCTCGCCATCGTGGCGATGGCATATCTGCCCTGGTGAGGGCGCCTCTCGCGGATCTCAGGGAAGCTGGCCGACGTGAGCCAGGGCGAGGCGGATGAGGCGGTCGTGTCCGGCGGTCATCTGTTCTCGAACCGACCGGCCCACCGCTTCCTCCGGGGTGAACCAGGCGAGGTCGAGCGCCTCCTGAGTGGGCTCGCACTCACCGGACACGGGTACGACATAGGCCAGGCTCACGGCATGGTGACGCGGGTCGTGGAAGCCGCTCCGATTCGGATCGGGGAAGTACTCGACGACGGTGAACGGCGCCGGGCACGGCGGCACCTGTGGGAGGGCGAGCGGACCGAGGTCCTTCTCCAGATGACGGAGGAGGGCGTCGCGGATGCGCTCACCGAGCAGCACGCGGCCGGTGACCACCATGCGGCTGATCGTGCCGTCGGCGGCGACGCGCAGCAGCATCCCGACCTGTTGACGTTGCCGTACTCGTCGACCCGCACCGGGACAGCGTCGACGTACACGAGCGGCACCGACCCGCGTACCTGTTCGAGGTGCTCAGGCGACAGCCAGCCGGTCTCGGTCTCGGTGGTCGTGTTCGCGTCGCTCACGGTCGGTCATCGTTTCACACGCGATAGCCGGCAAGCACGTCCCGCATCACCGAGACAGACTCATCGGACGCCATCGGCGGCGGCAGCCAGCAGCTGCATGAGCCCTGCCCGATCGCGCTCCCACGGCGAGAGTTCCCGCCGGCCCCCGATGATGGGCGGCAACCGGTCTGCGGCGGGGTCGAGCGCCTCAGGGTGTTCGACCCTTGCGAGCGTGAGCTGACCGGCATCGTCCCGGCGGTTGGGCGATCCAGGGCTCATCGAGTCCCACGCCGCACGCAGCACCGAGTCGAGTTGGTGGTGATCGGTGCCGGATCCGGTCACAATCACGATGCGGCGGGCCGGGACTCGGTCGACGAGTACCTGGAGCTCGTGCTCGCATCCGGCGCGCCCCGGTGTGAAGGCGGTGAGGTCCATCACCACCGCGGTGGTCACCGCGAGGAGCTGGTCGAGGCCGAACGTCCAGACATCGTCGTTGCACAGCATCGAGTTGACGGAGTGCTTGCTGTCGTCGTGGTCGTCGAACGTGGCCATGCGGGCGACGACCTCCTCCTCAGTCTCCTCGACGTGGTGTGAAGGGTCACCGAACAGCTCGTCGAACGGCAGGCCCTCGGCGAGCGAGCCACCGCCACGGAGTAGATAGACGTGGCCAAGTTGACGCGCCGCGTACAAGGCTGCGCCCTCCGGAGACTCAGCAAACACCCACAGGAAGAGCGTTCGCGGGAATGGTGTGTCGGGTTGCCGCCGCGCTTCGCGAACAAGATCGGAAATCGCGTCGATCAGCCGGCGGGAGCTGCTCGAGTGACAACTCGACTTTCTCCTCGGCCGCCTTCGACTCAGGAGCACCGCTGGACGCCTCCGTCTCGATCGGGCTGAACGGCCGCGGCAATCCCGGCGCAGCACTGGCGTCCGGTGCTTCGGCAGGTTCGTGACGGGTGCCAGGCCGTCTGGGTCGGCGGCTGCGCATGGCCCGACCGAGGCGAACGTTCACGAGCGCGCGCACGGCAGCAAAGGCGAGGAGCAGCGCCGCGCACACGCCGACGATGCGGACACCGGCAGCTACCGACGGGATGAGGACCGCCGCTGTCAGAGCGATGAGCATCCCGATCAGGCTGATGGTCGCCTGCAGGACCGGGTGGCGGAATGATGCGACGCGCGACGTGAGGAGCGCCGTGCCGACAAGCGGCCACGGCGAGGCATCCGACGGCGATCAGGTTCGCCGGCTGTTGGTCGAGGGCAAGCATCGTCCTCCATCCGAGGAGCATCGAGAGATCCTGTCATGTCGGGACAGCGCTGCTCATGCGAGCCGCGAGCGTCTACATCGAACTGGTGCCTGACCGTACGCGCACGCCCGAACCTCAGATGGGGAGGTCGCCGGTGGCCGGCCTCGTCGACTGGTGGTCCTTGTAGGCGGCGATCGTGCGCTGGGCGATGCGCATCTGGTGGACCTCGTCGGCGCCGTCGGCGAACCGCGCCCAGCGGGCGTGCTGGAACATGTGCGCGAGCGGCGTGTCGGTCGAGTAGCCGAGCGCGCCGTGCACCTGGATCGAGCGGTCGATGATGCGGTTGAGCATGTTCGCGACGAAGTGCTTCGCCATCGAGACCTCGGACTTGAAGTCCTCGCCGCGGTCGATCTTGTACGCGGCGTGCAGCACCATCAGCTTCGCCTGGTAGAGCTCCATCGTGGAGTCGGCGATCATCCACTGGATGCCCTGCTTCTCGGCGAGCAGCGAGCCGTGGGCGAACCGGTTCAGCGAGCGGTCGACCATCATGTCGAGCGCCGTCTCGGCCTGGGCGATCCAGCGCATGCAGTGGGCGAGGCGCGCCGGTCCGAGCCGGTACTGGCCGAGCAGGTGACCCTGGCCCCGGCCGCCGAGCATCTGCTCGCGCGGGCACGCGCAGGTCCTCGATGACGATCTCGCGAGTGGCCGGTGCCGCCGTGCATCGTCTCGATCTCGCGCACCTCGTTCCAGCCGTCGGACGGGAGGTCGACGAGGAACGCCGTGTTCGCCGCCTGCGGGAGGTCGGGGTCGTCCTCGGTGCGGGCGATGAGGATGGCGAAGTTCGCCCGCCGCGCGTTGGAGATGAACCACTTGTGCCCGTTGATCACCCACTCGTCGCCGTCCTGGTAGGCGTTCGTCCGGATCAGCGTCGGGTCCGAGCCGGCGACCTCGGGTTCGGTCATCGCGAAGCACGACCAGACCGTGCCCTCGCACAGCGGGCGCAGGTACTTCTCCTTCTGCTCGTCGGTGGCCCAGTGCAGCAGCGTGTGCATGTTGCCCTCGTCGGGCGCCTGGCAGTTGAGCACCCACGGTCCGTAGTACGCTCTTCGCCGCCTCGGCCTGCACCATCGCCAGCTCGACGTGGCCGAGCCCCATGCCGCCCCACTCCGTCGGGCATGTGCGGCAGCCACAGGCCCGGCGTCCTTGGCGTCGCGCCGCATGCCGATGCAGCGCCTCGAAGTACTCCTTCCTGTCGGCTTCGCGAGATCGGTCGTCGCTCGATGCGCTGCTCCACCGGCCGCACGGCGTCGTCGATGAACGTGCGGACCTCGGCCCGGATCTTCTCGAGCTCGGGCGAGAGGCTGAAGTCGATCGCCATGATTTCCTCCTTGTCTGGGCCTTCGACGTTAGGGAGCGAGGCGGGCACACGGCGAGTCGTCGTTCGGGGTCAGTCCTCGTCTACGGCGTCGCTCGTACACGTCCGGCACGCCGTCGTGCGTCCGAGTCGGCGGATTCCTCCGCAGTGATCCGCTCGATAGACGGCGTTTCGCCGAGCCGAGCACGATGGCGGCGGGCACGGCGGCGATCACCGAGCCGGCGAGCACAGCGATCTTCACCTGCCGGATCGTCTCCGGCTCTCCGTCGAACGCCAGCTGCCCGATCAGCAACGAGACGGTGAACCCCATGCCGGCCAGCAGAGAGTGCCGAACGACGTCGCCCCACGCAGAGCTCTTCGTTCAGTTCGGCGCGGGTGAGCCGCGCGGCGACGTATGTGCCGCCGAAGACCCGACTGTCTTTCCGACCACGAGGCCGAGCACGACGCCGAGCGGCACCGGCTCGGTGAACACGTCGTGAGAGCCGATCCGCCGGACAGCTCGATGCCGGCGGCGAACAGCGCGAACAGCGGCACGCAAACCGCGGCCGACCACGGCTGGACGAGTGCTCGACACGTTCCGACGGCGCCGACGGTTCTCGTCGGGCCGGCGGACGGGCCCGTGTAGCAACCCGAAGGCAGATGCCGACGACGGTGGCGTGCACGCCGCTTTCGTGGACGAGCCTCCACGCCACCAGTCCCATTGGGACGTACAGCCACCACGCCCCGATCCCGCGCACGCTGGAGAACGCCGTAGGCAACGAACGAGACCGGCGGCGATGACGAGCGGCACGACCTGGAGGTCCGACGTGAACAGGACGGCGATGAGCACGATCGCGAGCAGATCGTCGACCACGGCCAGTGTGAGCAGAAAGGCGCGCAGCGACGATGGGAGCTGTGTGCCGATCACGGCCAGCACGGCGAGGGCGAAGGCGATGTCCGTCGCCGTCGGTACGGCCCAGCCCTTCGAGGTCACCGTCGGCGACGATTGACCGCCGTGTACACGCGGGCGGCAACACCATGCCACAGGCGGCGGCGACGATCGGCAGCACGGCCTCGGCCGGCCGGCTCAGGCTCCCGGAGGTGAGCTCGCGTTCGCAGCTCCAGGCCGGCGACGAAGAAGAACACGGTGAGCAGCCCATCGGCCGCCCATGTCTCCACGTCGAGATGGAGATGCAGGCTACGACGGTCCGAACATCGTGGTGCGCTACGGATTCATACGACCGCCGGCGACGACGTTGGCCCAGGCGAGGCGAGCGGCGGTGGCGATAACATCAGCACCCCGCCTGTCGTCTCCCTGCGCAGGAGCGAGCCGACGTATGCGTGCGCCTGTGTTCCACGAAGGCGGAAGGGAGGCGTGACGTCGGAATCATGTGTCGAGCTCTCGGCGTTCATGTGGACCCGATTCGGCACTCCGGCCGAGTCTACGACTTCGCGGAGGCTGCCGTCGAGCTGCGACCCGATGCCTTCGGCCGCGCAGCCAAAACATACCGGCCGGTCAGAGTGTACGGCTCGCCGCAAGGCCCGCGGATGACCCGCCGATGAGGCACTAACGCGTAGGTTGGAGTCCATGGCCGTCGACGACGAACTCCTCAACCGCATCACGTGGAAGATCCCGAACGCGCTCGCGCTCGTCGGCTCCCGCCACGACGACGAGTGGAACGCGATGACGACGAGCTGGATCACGCAGCTCTCGATGGAACCGGTGCTGATCGGCGTCGCCGTCGACAACGCCGCGGTCACACATCGGCTGATCACCGATGGCGGCTCGTTCACCGTCAATCTCTGGTCGTCCGACGACACGAAGGTGTTCGTGAAGTTCTCCAAGCCGGCGACCGAAGACGACCTCGACGTTCAACGGCCGCGCCGATCCGCACGGAGACGACCGGCGCGCCCGTCTTCGACGAGGCGATCGCCTGGCTCGACTGCGAAGTTCGCGACTCCCATCGACTACGGCACCCACACGCTGTTCGTCGGCGAGCCGGTGGCCGCTGCGTATCAACGACGACGACACGCGTGCGGCGGCGATGAGCGACACCCGCATGAAGTACGGCGGCGTGAAGCGCCACTGAGGCCGGGCGTCGATTGAGTCAGCGACGCGGGTCGGCTTGACGTCGTGCCCTTCAGCCACTGCTCGACCGTCGACTCCTCGACGCCGAGAAACACGGCGAACTCGGCGTAGGGAACGACCGCGAACGGCGAGGGCGTCACGGATCATGGACGCTGCGGCGTCAAGCAGTTCCTCGTGATCCGACAGGAACCATCCATCCGTGATGTCGCGGACATTGGCGAATCCGACGGGAACCCCCGGGCTCCAGTGGACGTGCACCTGTTCGTCGCTGCGCAAGCTGATCGGCACGGGAACGACACCCGGACGGCGGGTGAAGCCGATCGTGAGCACGATTCCGACTTCGTCGAGATCGCATTCGACGTGCCGCGACCACGGGCCCCAGTCCAACGTCAATGTCCGCGGACCGGTCGTGCCGGCAGGTCGGACCCTCGACCCGAGACCGGACTGCCCACGCGGCGTCGTAGAGATGCCAGGAGAACGTGGTGCCCTCGTCGCCCGACGTCGTCGCGTCGCTGTCGACGATCGTGAGCAGCGCCCCTTGCTGCTCGAGCACCTCGTCGAGGCGTTCGAGCACGTCGCCGCTCGGCACCGTCGACGCCGACTCGTAGCGAGCGAGTGCAGATTTGCTGATTCCGACACGCGCGGCGAGGCTGCGAATGCTCTCGTCGCCACGCGCCGTGCGAAGTGCCACGGAAAACGCGGAGCGCGACGAGGCCGAGGTCTCCTGCCGAGGTCCCGCCGAGGACCTAGAACGTGATTCCCGCTCGTTGCTCACGTGTTGAGGACCAGGTGATCGTTAGTGCGTCTCGATCGCCGAGTCGGGCACGTCCGCCGCAACCGATCTCGCCGATTGGACGGGCATGGTACACGGGTCACTCGCAACAAGCTGCTCGCGTCGAGCGGGTGTTTCAGATCAGGCTGAGACCGCCGTCGACCACGATCGTCTGTCCGGTGATGTACGACGCGTCGTTCGACATCAGGAAAGACACCGCCGCAGCGACCTCCCACGCCGTTCCCTGGCGGCCGAGCGGCACCGGGGTTCGCTCGCGCGACGGTCGACCGGCACTCGCGGCTCGTCCCATCGGCGTGTCGATCAGGCCCGGCGCGACCACATTGGCACGGATGCCGCGCCGAGCCTGCTCCAGCGCGACGTGGCGGCACAGCCCGATGAGACCGGCCTTCGACGCGTCGTAGGCGGGTATCCGGCTGCCCGGCTGCAGCCCGGCGACGGAGGAGATGTAGACGATCGAACCGCCGCTCGGCATCACGTCGAGGGCAGCCCGTGTCACGAGGAAATGGCCGCGGAGGTTGACGTGGAACGTCAGATCCCAGTCGTCGGCAGTCGTACCGGCGGTGGACACTCCCCGCGCCGTTCCGGCGTTGAGCACGACGCCGTACAGCTCGCCTCCGGCTGCGGCGTCTCGCACCATCGACTCACATGCATCGGGATCAATGATGTCGGCGGTGACAACTTCGGCCGACCCACCGGCGTCGATCACGAGCGCCGCCGTCTCGGCCGCTGCACGCGGATCACGATCGGCGCACACGATGTGGGCACCCCGATGAGCGAGCGCGATCGAGATCGCTCGGCCGTTGCCGACAGGAGCCTCCGCATCGTCAGTGCGTCGCGTGCCGGCGCCCACGACCAGCACACGTCGCCCGTCGAGACGGCTCGATGACGGGTCTCGACGCGTCGCTCATTCGGGAAGCCCCTCGACGCCGTCCTCGCGCTGCACCCCGAGGCTGTTGAGTGCGTACGCCACGAGGTGGTAGTGGCCGACGAGCATCGGGAGCTCGATGAGCTGGGCGTCGTCGTAGTGCTCGGCGAGTGCTGCCCAGGTGCGATCGGAGATGCGGCTCTCTTGATGCAACTCGTCGGCGGCGGCGATCAACGTGCCGTCGAACCCGTCCCACTCGGCGGCGTCCCCCACCGGCGATCCGGCGGATCTCGATGTCGGTGAGACCTGCATCGCGACCGAGTGGGGCGTGTTGACCCCACTCGTAGTCCGCGTGCGTCCGCCACGCCGTGCGGAGGTATCAGCACCTCACCGATCGCGAGCCGGCAGCTTCCCGGCAAGGAGCTTGCCGCCAAAGGGCAGCCAGCGTCGGAACAAACCGGGATGGCGGACGAGCGTGGCGAAGATGTTCAGCACGGAGCCGTCGGCGACCGTGATCCCGTTCAGCAACTCATCTGCTTCGGGTGAACGTTCGCCGGCCTGGAGCGGGGCGATGCGAGGCTCTGAGGACGGGGTGCTTGCGCTCATCGGGTCGACCCTATGACGCCCGATCCGACGTGGGTTCACCGAGCTTTCGTGCCGATGTCGACCGGCGACCACACCGCATCCTGTTCATCGCGGCCGCCGCCGCTCGGCGGGTGCCGCGCTCAGGACGTGCGGAGCGTCGTGCCCGTCTTCGTCGTCTCGACCGTCCAGCCCTCGGCCTGCAGTTCGGCGCGAACGCGTCGGCGGTGGCAAAGTCGCTTCGCCGCACGAGCCGCGTCGAGGGCCGCCGCTTTCGACAGCGCCTCCTGCGGGACGTCGCTCACCGCGTCCAGCTCGAGGCCGACCGCCGCGCACATCTCACCGACGGCGGCGACCAGCGCCGCCGACGGCCGGAGTCACCTGCGTCGATCGCCGCGTTCGCCTCGGCGCACCGTGTCGAAGATGATCGCCATCGCGGCCGGTGTGTCGAGGTCGTCGTCCATCGCCACCCGGAACTCGGCCAGCACGCCTCGTCGGGCAGGCCAGCTCGATGTCGTGCGAGCGGGCAGCGAACGCGTCGAGCCCCTCGAGGGCGTTCTGGGCCGCCTCGATGTTGTCGCCACCGATCCGCACCGGGCCGCGGTAGTGACTCTGCAGCAGGAGCATGCGGTAGGCACGGGGGTCGTACTGCTCGATCAGGTCGAGCAGGTTGTCGACGTTGCCGAGGCTCTTCGACATCTTCTCGCCCTCGGCGTCGACGACGAACCCGTTGTGCGCCCAGTGCGCGGCGAACCGCTTGCCGAGGGCCACAGCCTGCGCTCGCTCGTTCTCGTGGTGGGGGAATCGGAGATCCTGCCCACCGCCATGCAGATCGAACCCCTCGCCGAGGATGTCGAGGCTCATCACCACGCACTCGCTGTGCCAGCCCGGTCTGCCTTCGCCCCACGGCGACGGCCACGACGGCTCGTCGGGCTTGGAAGCTTCCACAGCACGAAGTCGCCCGGGTGACGTTTGTTGCCGGCGCCGTACACCTCGCGCTCGCCACCCCCGGCGAGCAGATCGTCGAGCGACTGGTGGGCGAGCAAGCCGTAGTCCTCGACCGATTCGACGGACAGGTACACCCCGTCGTCGGTGACGTAGGCGCGGCCGATGTCGACCAGTTGACCGATCATGTCGACCATCTGCTCGACGTACTCGGTGGCGTGGGGGACATCGTTCGGGACGTTTGACGTTGAGGCCGTCCATCGCCCGGAACCACACGTCCTCACACTTCGTGGTGATCTCCTGCCATGGCCGCCCCTCGAGTTGTGACCGTTCGATGATCCGATCGTCGATGTCGGTGATGTTGGAGACGTAGCGGACCTCCAGCCCGGTCCACTCGAGATAGCGGCGAAGGATGTCGAACACGATCGAGAACCGGCCGTGGCCGAGGTGCGGCGGGGCGTACACCGTGGGGCCGCAGACGTACATGCTCACCTTCCCCGGCTCGCGACGTGACGAGCGGACGGACCTCCCGAGTGGCCGTGTCGTACAGGTTGAGCATGGCGGTCCAGCTTAGAGGCCGTTGATTGGGCCGGTTTCAGGCCGTTCACGTGGGCCGGAGCCGCCTGTCCGGGCCTAGCCTTGATCGCCTATGGCGAATATCCCCGAGCGGCCCTCGTTGGACGGCCTGGAAGAGCGCTGGTCGTCTCGATGGGACGCCGACGAGCTCTATCGGTTCGACCGCACCGCCACGCGCGAAGCAGATCTTCGCCGTCGACACCCCGCCGCCCACGGTGTCGGGCTCGATGCACATGGGCACGGTGTTCGGCTACACGCAGTTCGATCGCTCGCCCGCTTCAACCGGATGCGTGGCAAGTCGGTGTTCTTCCCGATCGGGTGGGACGACAACGGCCTCGCCACGGAGCGCCGCGTGCAGAACTACTACGGCGTGCGGTGCGACCCATCGCAGCCGTACGACCCCGACTTCCAGCCACCCTTCCGCGGCGACACCGCCAAAGACCATCGCGACGTGCCCGATCTCGCGACCCAATTTCATCGAGTTGTGCCACGAGCTCACCGCGGCCGACGAAGCGGTGTTCGAGGAGATCTTCCGCCGCCTCGGCCTGTCCTTCGACTGGAGCCTGCTCTACACGACGATCAGTGACGTCAGCCGCCACACGAGCCAGCTCGCCTTCCTGCGCAATCTGGCCCGCGGCGAGGCGTACAGCGCCGAGGCGCCGACGCTCTGGGACGTCGACGACCGCACCGCGGTCGCCCAAGCCGAGATCGAGGACCGCGAGCGGCCCGGCGCCTACCACCTGCTCGCCTTCGCCGGGCGCGACGGCGACGTGTTGATCGACACCACCCGCCCCGAGCTCGTCGTGAGCTGCGTCGCCCTCGTCACCCATCCCGACGACGAGCGACTTCGATCCCTCGTCGGCTCTACGGTGACGACGCCGACTCTTCGGTGTCGAAGTCCCGGTCGTCGCCCATCCTCTCGCCGAGCCTGACAAGGGCACCGGCATCGCCATGGTCTGCACGTTCGGCGACACCACCGACGTCACATGGTGGCGCGAGCTCGACCTGCCGACACGCAACGTCATCGGGCGCGACGGGCGGTTCGCCACGGCGACGCCGACGTGGCTGACCGCCGAACGCGCACAGGCGGCGTACGCACGGGCTCGCCGGGCTCACGGTCAAGCAGGCGAAGACATCGATGGTCGAACTGCTGGCCGAATCGGGCGACCTGCGTGGCGAAGCACGCCCGATCACGCATCCGGTCAAGTTCTACGAGCGTGGCAGTCGACCGCTCGAGATCGTCACGAGTCGTCAGTGGTACATCCGCAACGGCGGCCGCGACAAGGACCGCCGCGAAGCCTTCCTCGCCCGCGGCAAGGAGCTCGACTGGTATCCGGACCACATGCGCCATCGCTATGAGCACTGGGTCGAAGGCCTCAACGGTGACTGGCTCATCAGCCGGCAACGGTTCTTCGGCGTGCCGATCCCGGTCTGGTATCCGCTCGACGCCGACGGTGAACCGCGATACGACCAGCCGATCGCCCCTGACGAGTCGACACTGCCGATCGACCCGTCGACAGATGCGCCCGCCCGGCTTCGCCAACGAGCAGCGCGGCCAGCCCGGCGGCTTCGTCGGCGACGCCGACGTGATGGATACCTGGGCCACATCGTCGCTGACGCCCCAGATCGCCGGCCGGTGGGCCGACGACCCGGATCTGTGGTCGCGTGTGTTCCCGATGGACATCCGCCCGCAGGGGCCGGAGATCATCCGCACCTGGTTGTTCTCCACCGTCGTGCGGTCGCACTACGAGCACGACTCGCTCCCCTGGCACAGCACCACGATCAACGGGTGGATCCTCGACCCCGACCGCAAGAAGATGTCGAAGTCGAAGGGCAACGTCGTCACGCCGATGGGTCTGTTCGAGCAATACGGCACCGATGCCGTGAGATATTGGGCGGTGTCGGCCCGACCTGGCACCGACACCGCGTTCAGCGAGGAGCAGATGAAGGTCGGCCGCAAGCTGGCCAACAAGATCCTCAACGTGTCCAAGTTCGTGCTCGGCTTCGGCGACGTCGCCGGTGACGCCACGGCGACCGACGCTGTCGACCTGGCCATGCTCGCCCGGCTCGACGCCGTGCTCGTCGACGCCACGACTGCCTTCGACGGTTTCGACTATGCCCGCGCCCTCGAGCGCACCGAAGAGTTCTTCTGGTGGTTCTGCGACGACTACGTCGAGTTGGTGAAGAGCCGCGCCTACGGGTCGCGAGGTGACGATGCGGCGACGTCCGCCCGCGTCGCGTTGCGAACGGCGCTCGAAGCGCTGCAGGCACTGTTCGCACCACTGCTGCCGTTCTCCACCGAGGAGGCGTGGAGTTGGTGGCACGACAGCAGCGTCCACGTCGCTCCATGGCCTGCGCCGTCCGGCACCGGTACCGACGCGTGCAGCCCTCGACCCGGTGCTTGCCGTGCTCGCCCTCGTCCGCCGGGCGAAGACGGAGGCCAAGGCCAGCCAGCGGGCGAAGGTGGCGCGTCTCACGATCACGGCCCCGGCCGGGATGCACCCCGCCATCCACGCCGGCGCAGCCGACCTCGTCGACGCCGGGACGATCGCCGAATGGACCCTCGTCACGGGTGACGAGCTCTCCGGCGACATCGAGCTCGCGCCGCCAGAATGACGGTCCGACCAGGAAGTATCCTGCTGCCCGATGGCTGAAGCGGACGGCAAATCTCGAGTCCGCGATGCGGTCCGTCGTCTGCGGCGCACGGGCGGCCAGAAAGCGACCATCGTCGCCGCTTCGATCGTCACGTTCCTCTGCTTCGCCACCGCCGGGGCGTTGGCCTTCGGTCAGTACGTCGTCGAGCAACGCCAGCTCGTCGACATCCGTAACCCGGCCGAGGCAGCCGCCGCAGCGACGACCTCGACGGCGACCGAGACACCCGAGCCGTCCCCGACCACCGACCGGACGCCGGTCGAGCATCGACGTCGCCGGCCACCACGTCGGTCAATGCGAAGCCGAAGCCGCCGGCGACGTTCCCGGCGGCCGATCCCGATGCGAAGAACTTCCTCGTCACCGGTGCCGACAACGGGTCGTGCATCGACCCGGACTCGCCGTTCGCACCAGCATTCGGCGACCGCAGCCAGCTCGGCGAGCGGAGCGACACGATCATGGTGTGGCGCGTCGATCCCGGCGCCGACCGTGCCGCCGTGCTGTCGTTCCCTCGCGACCTGTGGGTGACGATCGCCGGCAGCGGCAGCCAATCGCGGATCAACTCCGCCTATCGCCGCAACGAGCCGCAGCTCCTGATCGACACGATCTACGAGAACTTCGGGATCGGCATCGACCACTACATCCAAGTCGACTTCTGTGCGTTCAAGACTCTCGTCAACGCCGTCGGCGGCGTGTCCGTGCCGTTCAACATGCCCACCGCGCGACACCAACACCGGCCTCAACGTGCCCCAGGCCGGCTGCTTCAAGTTCAATGGTGATCACGCCCTCGCCTATGTGCGCAGCCGCTACTACGAGTACCTGCCCAACAACAGCGATCCGGTCAACGGCTGGCAGATGGACCAGAGCTTCGATCTCGGTCGCATCTCGCGGCAGCAGGACTTCATGCGGCGCATGTTCGCCAAGGTGCTCAACCGCGGGGCACTCAACCCAGGCGTGGCCCGTGGCCTGATCAGCACGACGCGCAACTACGTCGTGACCGACAACGAGCTGTCGCCGCGCAAGCTGCTCGAGTTCGCCGGTGTGCTCCGTGCCATCGATCCCAACGGCATCCCGTCCTACCAGGTCGCCTCGTCGGGCGCGACGATCGCGGGGAACTCGGTCCTCATCCCCGAGGTGGAGGCATCCGGGATGCCCGACGTGCTCGCCCTCTTCCGCGGTGAGCGCTCGCTCAGCCGCCTTCCCGACCAGGCGCCACCGACCGCCGCCACGGCGCCGCCCACGCCTCCGAGCACAGGAGGCGGCGCGCCGCCTACAACGTCGGCGGCGACCGCCACGATCGCGCCCGCTGACGACGCACCCGCGCGACATCCAGTACGGGATCGTCCCCGACCCCGACCCGGCCCTGCTGAACCGGTACGACCGCGCCTGGCCCCACCGTCGTCAGGCGGGATCGAGAAGGGTGTTGAGGGCGGCGGGGATGTCGGCGGGCCCGCTGATCGTGGCGACACGGGCACCGACCGCAGCTGCCATCTGTCGCGCCTCGACGTCGTCGCTGGCGGGCGCCACCACCACGAGCTCGTCGAGCGAGGCCGCTGCTGCGGCGACGTCGCCGGGCTCGTTGGAGCGGCAGTCGGAGAGCAGGACGGCGATCCGTCGACCGACGTTCACGCTGCGCAGTTGCCGCGCCGCTTCGTTGAGCGCCGCGGCGACGTCCGTCGTGCCATGCCCGCGAAGGGCGAGCACACGGTCGACAACGTCTGCCACCGGACGGCGCTCGTCGGCGAGCGATTTCACCACGACCACCCTGCTGGCGAAGGCGAGCACGCTCCACGCACGCGGGGCGCGCAGAGCGATGGCCGCTGCGGCGAGAGCATTGGCCGCAAGCGGACCGCCGCTCATCGAGCCGCTGCGATCGACGATGAGACAGACCGCTGTCTCCGGCCTCGACCACGAGCGCGAACGCGCAGCCGATCGACGTCGAGACCGAGACCGGCGCGGGCCTCGACGAGCGGCTCGATGCTGGCGTCGACGTCGAGATCACCCGTCGTCGGCCTCGTAGGGCCGACGCACGATGCGACCGATCCCCCGCCTGCGCATCGCACCGGTGCGGGCGACGTCGACGACCACACGCGCCGCCAGGCGGCGGGCGAGGATGCGCAGGCGGGCGTCGGTGGCGGATGTCAGGTCGGCGAGCAGAGCCGAACGCCGCGTCGGCGTCCTCGTCGAAGAGCTCGTCGAACGCCGTCTCGTCCAGCTCGCCCGCTTCCGGCGAAACCAGGTCGAACCCACGGTGGCGGCCCAGGATCGCGCCGTGCCGTAGTCCTCCGGCGGGCGTGGTCGATTGCCTCGTCGGCGTCCGCCCCGTCATCTACTTGGTCGGTGGCGCCCCCGCCGGGGCGATCGCTTTTCCCGCCTCGTCTGCCCCCGGCATCGCCGCTCTCCGGCACCGTCATCGGCGACGCCGAAGGCGTCGTTCCAGAGCTCCGTGATGATGCCCTCGGTGGAGCGACTGGACCCGTCCCGCAGCCGAACTCGACCGGAGAGGGCGACGAGCGCTGCGTCGAGCCCGAGCGATGGATCGGTGGGAGTGCCACCGCGGAGCGAGGCGAGGGACGGCACGATCGGCGGCGATGTCGAGCGCGCCGCGGACCGAAGACCCGACACGGAGCTCCGGATGCCGGCGAGTCGCCCTGACGACACCGACGACCTTCGCCAGCCAGCGGGAGTCGACGCCGTCGACTGCACGGCGGACGATGTCGCACTCCTCGTCCGCCGATTGGTAGTCGACCGCCAGCCGGCACACTCGGTCGTAGATCGCGCCGGAGATGCGCGCCGTGCCGACCGCGTCGAACGGGTTCATCGCTGCGACGAGGCGGAACCCCGGGGCAGCGGCGATTCTGCCCAGCCGAGGCACATGCAGTTCGCGCTCGCTCATCACCGTGATGAGCACGTTGAGTGTCTCCTCCGGGACGCGGTTGATCTCCTCGACGTACAGCAGCGACCCGTCACGCAGCGCGGCGACCAGCGGACCGTCGACGAACACGTCAGGGTCGTAGCCGTCCTCGAGGACGCGCGCCGGATCGAAATGCCCCACGAATCGGGCCGGTGTCAGCTCGGCGTTGCCCTCGACGAACTCGAAACCCAGTCCGAGCTCGTTTGCAACGGCGCGCAGCAGCGTCGACTTGCCCGTGCCCGGTGGTCCCTCGATGACGATATGGCGGTCGGCGGCCAGCGCGGCCAGCACGAGCTCGAGTTCTCGGCGGCGCCCGACCAGTTCGGCGTACAGGCGCTCGGCGACGCCGCCGAGATCGTTCACTCGTAGACCATCACGCCGCGGATGTTCTCCCCGTTGCGCATCGCGTCGTAACCATCGTTCACGCCATCGAGGGCGTACGTGTTGGTGACGAGCCCATCGAGGTCGAGCTGTCCGTCGCGGTAGAGGCTGAGCAGCTTGGGGATGTCGGCGCGGGGGTTGCCGGAACCGAACAGCGATCCGACGATCTGCTTCTCCATCAACGTGAGGTCGAGCAGGCTCATCGACGCCGAGACTTCCATCGCGGGTGGATGTTGGTCACCACGACCCGACCGCGCTTCGACGCCAGCGCCAGAGCCTGCGCCATCAGCTCACCACTGCCGACGCCCATCGTCATCAGCACCTTGTCGGCCATCCGGCCCCAGGACGCCTCACTGATCGGCTCGACCGCTTCCTCCATCGACGGGGCCGTGTGGGTGGCCCCGAACTCCATCGCCTTCTCCCGCTTGAACTCGACCGGGTCGATCGCCCAGATCTGTTTGGCGCCGGCGAGGCGTGCTCCTTGGATCGCGTTGGAGCCGATCCCCCCGCACCCGACGACGGCGACGATGTCGCCTGGCGAGACCTCAGCGGCGTACACGGCCGAGCCCCACCCGGTGACGACGCCGCATCCGAGCAGGCAGGCCCGGTCGAGCGGGAGATCGTCGTCGATCTTGATGCAGCTGGCTTCGTTGACGACCGTGTGATGGGCGAACGTCCCGAGCAGGCACATCAGACTGAGGTCCTTGCCCTGGGCGTGGTGGCGGGATCCACCGTCGGTGATCTGCTTGCCGGCGCCCATCAGGGCCCCGAGATCGCAGAGGTTCTGGTGTCCGGTGGAGCATGACGGGCAACGCCCGCAGGAGGGGATGAACCCGAAGACGACGTGGTCGCCCGGGCTGAGCCAGCTGACGCCCTCGCCCACCTCCTCGACAATGCCGGCACCTTCGTGACCGCCGATCATCGGCAGCTCGAAGGGGAGGTCGCCGGTGACGAGATGTTCGTCGGAGTGGCACATACCCGACGCAGCCAGCTTGACCCGCACCTCGCCCGCCTGGGGGTCGTCGAGCTCGATCTCCTCGACGCTCCAT
Organism: uncultured Acidimicrobiia bacterium; assembly: GCA_963830025.1. Classification (GTDB taxonomy): domain Bacteria; phylum Actinomycetota; class Acidimicrobiia; order Acidimicrobiales; family Ilumatobacteraceae; genus CAWHLC01. The sequence goes on along the minus strand of CAWHLC010000007.1, from coordinate 1,147,440 downwards.
GGGACGTTGGTCTCCCACAGGATCGCAGCCTTCGTCTTCACGGTCGGTACCCCCAGTTGTCGTCGTGTCGAACCGTCAAACAGTACCTATCATCCACCTCGCATGAGCGAGGCCGACGCCGGTACCGGCATCACTCCCGAAGACGTGATCACGGCGGTCCGCACGATGGACGACGCGAGCTGCACAACCTCGCCGAGGCCGTGCGCCAAGTGCAGATCGAGCGGGCGGTCACCTCCGGCGATGTGGAAGCGATCATCGCCGCCGCCTTCGAGTCCGGGTTCGGCCGCGACGGCCTCGGCGCAAACCCGTGGACGGAGGGCGAGCTCGTCGTCTGCCCAGGAGCGATCGTGGCGAAGTCCCGGACGAATCATCGCTGCCGCTTCGTCAGCATCGACGACACGTGGGTTTGGGAGTCGGAGCTGCTGCTCCGCGAGGACAAACGCTCCAGCCCTGGCCGCGAGGAAGGCTTCCGTGCCGTGGCATTGATCCCGCTCGTTGACGGTACCGCCATCGACGTCATCACCGGACGAGCCCGTGGAGGCGGTCACAACGTCGATCATGTGACGTCGTTCGAGGTGCGCACCGGCGAGTTGGTCGAGGTGGGTCAACGCTCGGTGCGGGCGTCGAACATGCGCTGAATCTCCGCACGCCAGTCACGAGTCCTCGGTGGATTCGCCGGCAGCCTGCATGGCGCTGCGGCGGGTGGCGATCTCCTCGGCCACAGCAACGACGTCCGGTGTCAGCACCTCGTCTCTGATGCGGTCGCGTAGCCAGCTGGCGATCGCCGGGCTGGTGCCGTCGCTGGAGACGGCGACACGCAAGTCGCCGGCTCGGGCGACGGCGGGCAGGATGAACGAGCAGTCGGCCGGGCGGTCGGCGGCATTCACCCAGATCCCGCGGCCGGTTGCGTCGGCGGCGACCGCCGAATCGACGTGGTCCACACCGGTCGCGGTGACGACGAGGCGCACGCCGTCGAGATCGGACGGCTTCGTACGGCCGGCGGTGCAGCGCCTCGAGTTCGGCCTCGTCCAGCTCTCCACTCACGTCCGGAGCGACGACACGGACGCTAGCGCCGGCTTCGAGGAGGGCGGCGATCTTGCGGATGCCCACCCGGCCGGCGCCTACCACGAGGACGGGCACGCCGCGAACGTCCAGGTAGACGGGATATTCGAACGCCATACGGCCACGCTAATCTGCAGAGCTCGTGGCGCTGCCCGTGGTCGCGTGACCGGTGACCGCGGGGGAAATTTGCCCAAAAGTTGATCTGGTTAGTCGGGATTGCTTGAATGGTGTCGTGTTCGACGACGCCGCCAACCCCCTCGACGTGTTGCGTTGGGCTGATCACACCTTCGGAAACGACCTCGTCGTGACCGCCAGCTTCGGCGATGCGACGCTCGTTCACCTCGTCAGCCAGGCGATCCCCCACGCCGACGTGGTGCTCCTCGACACCGGATACCTCTTCGCCGAGACCGAGTGGTTTGCCGAGCAGCTACGCAATCGCCTTCAGCCTGCGGCTGCGTACCGTCCACCCCCGTCCCGATGCCGAGCGCGATCTGTGGCAGACCGATCCCGACGCATGCTGCCGGACGCGCAAGGTCGAGCCGCTCGAACGCGTCGCTCGCCGACAAGGCGGCGTGGGTCACCGGCGTGCGGCGCACCGACACCGATTCGCGGCGGATGACGCCGATCGTCCACGAGGATCTGTTGCGTGGGGTGACGAAGATCAACCCCATCGCCAACTGGACCTCCGACGACATCGCCTCGCACCGTCGTGCGGTTCGACCTCCCCGAGCATCCCCTCGCCGACCGCGGATACCTGTCCATCGGCTGCTGGCCGTGCACCCGACCGGCCAACGACGACGACCCCCGTTCGGGACGCTGGGCGGGCCAGGCGAAGACCGAATGTGGTCTTCATCTGCCCATCCCCGCCGTGCAGTTGGAGGTCAGCCGATGAGCGCCGAGGAGATCAAGCGGAAGAGCCGCCATCTCCGCGGCGAGCTGCTCAGCGAGCTGGCCGGCGACGACGCCTCGTTCAGCGGGGACGGACAGGCGCTGCTCAAGTTCCACGGCATCTACCAGCAGGACGACCGCGACGTCCGCCGCGAGCGGACGTCGCAGAAGTTGCCGCTCGACTATTCATGCATGGTTCGCGCCTCGGTGCCTGGTGGCCGCCTGACGCCGGCAGCAGTGGCTCGCCCTCGATACGCTTGCCGAGCGGACCGACGGCACGCTGCGGCTGACCACTCGCCAAGGCGTGCAACTGCACTTCGTGCACAAGCCCGATCTGCAGGGGATCGTCAACGCGATCAATGCCGCCGGGCTCACCACGCTCGCCGCGTGCGGCGACGTCGTCCGCAACGTGATGGGCTGCCCGGCACCCGAGCACGATCACGTGATCCAGCCCGTGCTCGATGCTCTCGTCGCCCGGTTCCGGCCCGCGGACCACCGCCTACTGGGAGCTGTGGATCGACGGTGCCAAAGCGGCCAGCTCCGAGCCGTTGGACGCCGACGCCGCCGCGCCGTCCACCGTCGCCCGGCCCTCGTCCACGCCGGAGACCGAGCCCGTCTACGGCGACGTCTACCTCCCCCGCAAGTTCAAGATCGGCGTCGCCTGGCCGGGTGACAACTGCATCGACGTCTACAGCAACGACGTCGGCATCGTCCCCACCCTCTCCGAAGGGACCTCGGCGAGCTGACCGGATTCGTCGTACTCGCCGGTGGCGGCCTCGGCCGCAGCGCCGCCCGCGACGACACCTATCCCGCGTCTCGGCTCGCCACTGTGTGGGTCACGCCCGACGACCTCGTCGACGTCGTGGAGGCGATTGTCACCACCCAACGCGACTTCGGCAATCGGGAGGACCGCAAGAAGGCACGGCTCAAGTACCTCGTCGACGAGCGTGGGGTCGACTGGTTGCGTGCCCAGGTCGAGACACGTGTCGGCAAGAAGCTCGACGACCCGGTCGAACTGCCCGTCGTGGGACACCGATCATCACCACGGCGCCGACGCCGCCACGATGGGCCTGCCCGTCCCCAACGGCCGGGTGCGCGATCACGAGTCCGTTTTCCTCCGCGTCGGCGTTGCGGGAGCTGATCGCCGGCGGAGAGATCCCCCAGATCCGTGTCACGCCTCGCCAGGATCTCCTGTTCGTCGGCATCGATCCCGACCAGCAGGTATCGGTCTCGAAGCGGCTCCGCGACCACGGAGTCGCACTCACCGGTGACGTCAGTGCGCTGCGGCGACTGGCGATCGCCTGCCCGGCGCTGCCGACGTGCGGCCAGGCGCTGGCGGAGGCCGAACGGGTGATGCCCGAGGTCGTCGACACGATCGAGTCGATCCTGTTCGATCTCGGTCTCGACGACGCCCCGATCCACGTGAACATGACCGGCTGCGACAACGGCTGCGCCCGTCCCTACACCGCCGAGATCGGCATCGTGGGCCGCACGAAGAAGACCTACGACATCTTCCTCGGAGGCTCTACCGGAGGCGACCGCCTCGCCCTCGCGGTCCGCGAGGAAGCCGGGCTCGACGAGCTCGACTCGATTCTCCGTCCCGTGATCGAGCGGTTCGCTGCCGACCGCGACCGGGGGCTCGCCGAGAGCTTCGGCGACTGGTGCGCCACTCGAAACAAGGACGAGCTCGTGTCCTGGCTACCGGAGCCCATCGTGCGCCGGCGAGGGCAAAGGGCGGCGGTCAACGCATGACCGTGTACCTCGTCGGGGGCGGCCCCGGCGATCCCGATCTGCTCACGGTGCGTGCGGCACGCCTGCTCGCCACCGCGGATGTCGTCGTGTACGACGCGCTCGTCGGCCACGGCGTGCTCGATCTCGTGCCGAGCACGGCCGAGCTCATCGATGTCGGCAAACGACCCGGCCGGGCGACCCCACAAGAGCTGATCAACACGCTGCTCGTCCAGCTCGGGCAGGAGGGCAAGCGGGTCGTGCGGCTGAAAGGCGGCGATCCCTTCGTGTTCGGACGGGGAGGAGAGGAAGCGCTCGCCCTCAAGGAGCACGGTGTCGAGTTCGAGATCATCCCCGGCATCACGTCCAGCGTCGCCGCCCCTGCAGCTGCCGGCGTGCCCGTCACCCACCGCGGCATGTCGGCGGCATTCACCGTCGTCACCGGACACCGGCGCGCCGGTGAGCACGATGTCGACTGGCAGTCGCTGGCCAAGGTCGGCGGCACGATCGTGATCTTGATGGGCGTGACCCATCGGGCCGCCATCGCGGCCGAGCTCATCGCCGGCGGGCTGCTCGGCGACACACCGGTCGCGGCGGTCCGATCGGCGACCACCGACGACGAGGTCGTCCTGCGTTGCCGGCTCGACGAGCTCGGCGACCAAGCTCTCGACTCTCCCGCCGTGATCGTGATCGGTGCGGTCGCCGCGCTCGATCTGCGCGATGTCAGCCGCGTCGCCGCGGCGTCCGCTGCCGGCCACTGACGCCGACGCAGCGACCCACCCTTGCGATCGAGGACGAGCACACCACTACGATCGAACCATGGAAAACGACAGCGTGATCGCCACGTCGTCCGAGGTCGACGACGACGTCGCGGCGTCTGACGACGACGCCGAGCTCATCGAGGAGATCTCGATCGACGGGATGTGCGGCGTCTACTGATGCCCACCGAGCTCACCGACCGGCACCTGGTTCTCCACCCGCGTGTGGCTCTCCGGCCCGAGCCGTTCGGTGCGCTCGCCTACCACTACGGGACTCGGCGGCTCGTCTTCTTGAAGCATCCCGACATGCTGCGCGTCGTGCGCTCACTCTCGGCGGACAGCACCGTGGGTGAGGCGCTCACGGCAGGCGGGATCGACCGCGCCCGCTGGCCGCGCTTCGTCACCGCCCTGCAGTCACTGGTCGACTCGGAGATGCTCACGCAGGCGGACGAATGAGCGCGGCAGACATTGGTCCAGCAGCTGAAGCGGGGCCTCGACGCGCCCATCTGCCTCACGTGGGAGCTCACGTACGCGTGCAACCTCCAGTGCGTGCACTGCCTCTCGTCGTCCGGCCGCCGTGACCCGCATGAGCTGACGACGGCCGAGGCATACGGGGTGCTCGACGAGCTCCGCTCGATGCAGGTGTTCTACGTCAACATCGGCGGCGGTGAGCCGATGATCCGCAAGGACTTCTTCGAGATCGTCGAGTACGCGGTCGGCAACGACATCGGCGTCAAGTTCTCCACCAACGGCGCCTACATCACTCCGGACAAGGCAGAGCGACTGGCGACGATGGATTACCTCGACGTCCAGATCAGTCTCGACGGACTCGACGCTGCCACCAACGATCCCGTGCGCGGCGACGGCTCGTACCAGCTCGCAAGGCGGGCCATGGACAACCTCGCTGCGGCGGGGTTCGGCCCGTTCAAGATCTCGATCGTCGTCACCCGCCACAACGTCGACCAGCTCGACGGGTTCAAGTCCCTCGCCGACTCGTACGGCGCGGTGCTGCGGGTCACCCGACTCCGCCCCTCGGGCCGTGGCGCCGACTCCTGGCACCAGCTCCATCCGACCGACGAGCAGCAGCGACAGATCTACCGGTGGCTGCTCGACCACGGCGACACCGTGCTCACTGGCGACTCGTTCTTCCACCTCAACGCGCTCGGCGAGCCGCTTCCCGGACTCAACATGTGCGGCGCCGGTCGGGTCGTGTGCCTCATCGATCCTGTCGGCGACGTCTACGCCTGCCCGTTCGTGATCCACGACCAGTTCCGTGCCGGATCGGTACGCGATCCGGGTGGATTTGCGGCCGTCTGGCAGCAGAGCGAGCTGTTCCGCGAACTACGCCAACCGGAGAGCGCCGGGGCGTGCTCCAGCTGCGGGCAATACGACGCGTGCCAAGGCGGCTGCATGGCGGCGAAGTTCTTCACCGGGTTGCCGCTCGACGGGCCCGACCCCGAGTGCGTCAACGGTCACGGCGAACCGGCGCTCGCCGGCGCAGGCAGCGCACCGCGCCCGATGATGGATCACTCCCGCATCCAGCCGGTGACGTTCCTCCGGAAGTAGGCGGCGAATGTGGGCTGCCCTGCTCCCGGCGGCATACCTCCTCGGCACCTTCCCCGAGCGCGCAACTCGTCGCCCGAGCAAGCGGAGTCGACATCACGCGCGCCGGATCGGGAAACCCGGGCGCCTCGAACGTCACGCGAACACTCGGATGGAAGAAGGGGCTGCTCGTCTTCGGCCTCGACGCGCTCGAAGGGCGCCGTCTGTGCTGGTGTAGGACTGCTCGTCGCGTCGCGCGGCGCCGCCTACGCGCTCGGCGCCGCCGCCATTGCCGGCCACGTTTTCCCGATCACGCGGCGCTTCCGCGGTGGGAAAGGGGTCGCCACCGGCGGTGGCGTCATGATCGTTCTCCATCCCCTCGTCTCCGCTGCGCTGGCAGTGGTCTGGTTCGCCGTCTCCAAGCTCACCGGCAAAGCCGCACTGGCATCGATCGTGATCGCCTGCGCGCTCCCCGTCGGCGTCGCCCTGACCGGCCGGCCGGGCTGGGAGATCGTCGCCACCATCGCCTTGTGCGCCCTCGTCATGATCCGCCACGCGGCAAACGTGCAGCGGTTGTGGCGCCGCGAGGAGCACACGCTCCAGCCACAGGGGCGGCCTTGAGCTCGCCAGGATGACGTCGTGCAGCTGCTGACCCCACTCCCCCTTCGCGGATGCACCGCGCCCAACCGGCTGATGTTCGGGCCACACGTGACGAACCTCGGCGACGACGACCGGCGCTTCACCGCACGGCACGTGTCCTACTACGCGCGACGCGCTTCCGGCGGCTGCGGCACGATCGTCCTCGAGGGTGCCAGCGTCCACGACTCCGACTGGCCGTACGAGCGATCGCCGCTCGCCGCCCGCGCAGGGGTCGGATGGGCGGCGATCGCCGCCGCCTGCCACGAGCACGGCTCGCTCGTCGTCGCCTCGCTCGATCACGCCGGTGGGCAAGGATCGTCGGCCTACAGCCAACGTGAACTGTGGGCGCCGTCCCCCGTTCCCGAGGTCAACACCCGCGAGGTGCCGAAGCAGATGGAGGCGGAGGACATCGACGCCGTCATCTCCGGGTTCGCCGACGCCGCTGCACTGGCGGCATCGTCCGGCTGCGACGGTGTGGAGATCAATGCCGGCCAGCACAGCCTGGTGCGGCAGTTCTTGTCAGGGCTCACGAACAGCCGCACCGACGACTGGGGCGCCGAGCGGACACGGTTCGCCGCCGAGGTGATCCGCCGCGTGAGAGCGGCCACCGACGGCATCGTCGGGCTACGCCTGTCCTGCGACGAGCTCGCCCCGTGGGCGGGAGTCACGCCCGACCAGGCGCCCGGCATCGCCCACGCCCTCGTCGCCCACGGCGTCGACTACCTCGTCGTCACGCGAGGCGCGATCTTCTCGGCCGAGAAGACCCGCCCCGACTTCCACGAACCGGCCGGCTTCAACATCGACGTCAGCTCGCGCTGTCGCCGCGGCAGTCGACGTACCCGTGTTCTTGCAGGGCTCCGTCGTCGACGTCGGCCAAGCCGAGTGGGCGCTCGGCGGGTACGCCGACCCACCACTCTGCGCCGGCGTGGAGATGACCCGCGCCCAGATCGCCGATCCCGATCTCGTCGCCAAGGTCGCCGCCGGGGCAACCGACCGGATCCGGCCGTGTACACGGTGCAACCAGACGTGCCAGGTGCGCGACAACCGCAACCCGATCGTCACATGCATCGGCGAGCCGACCAGCGGTCACGAGACGACCGAGCCGAGCGACGTCGAGCAAGCGACGACGCGCCGCCGCGTCGCCGTCATCGGAGGAGGTGCCGCAGGGCTCGAGACCGCTCGCATCGCCGCCGAACGAGGGCACGACGTCGTGCTCGTCGAGCAAGGGGCGCAGCTCGGCGGCCTGGCTGCCATCGCCGGTCCGAACGCATCTCTCGTCAACTGGTTGGCCGACGAGGTGCGTCGCCTCGGAGTGGACGTCCGGCTGGAGACGGTGGAGATCCCCGATGCCGATGTCGTCGTGCAGTGCACCGGCTCGCGGCGCGGTGTGGCGGAGTACAGGATCGAGTCCGGTGCGACGGTGCACGACGTCGTCGACGTCCACCGTGGCGAGGTCGATCTGCCTGGTGACGGACCGGTGGTGCTGCTCGACCCCATCGGCGGACCGATCGCCGTCAGCCTCGCCGAGCAGCTCGGTGAGCGCGCCGTGCTCGTCACTCAGGACCACTTCGCCGGGAACCAACTCGCCATGACTGGTGACCTGGCACCGGCCAACGTCCGCCTGGCGCAGCGCCTCGTGACGATCATCCGCCGCGCGGTGCCCCGGTCCGTCTCGGCCGATCGTGTCGTCGTGCGCGACCGGTTCACCGGTGTTGATCGTTCTCTCCGTCAGACGGCAGTGGTCGACTGCGGCTTCAGGCTTCCCGACGAACCGCTCGAAGGCGCAGATTTCGCTGCTGGCGACTGCGTGGCTCCGCGCACGGTGCTCGAAGCAATCCTCGAGGGGCGCCGCGTCGGGCGCGCCATCTGACGCGGCAACGCCTCAGGAGGCGACGTCGTAGCCAGCCTCGAGGATCGCCGCCACGATGTCGGCGTGGTCGAGCCCGGACCCGACGACGTGGACGTCCTTCGACTCGAGGTCGACGTCGACCGTGTCGACACCAGCCACCGTGGCGACCTCGGTCTTCACGGCGGTCTCGCAGTGCGCACAGCTCATGCCGGGCACCTTGAGGGTGACCGTGTCGCGTTCGATCAGCGTTTCTCCGTACCCGGTCACGACTTCACGAGCCGCTCGATCGCACGGCTCGCTTCGGTGATGATGCGCTCCGCCTCGGTGTCGTCGTCGCTCTGCACGGCACCGGCAACACAGTGACGCAGGTGCTCGTCGAGCAGCATCACGGCCACGCTCTGCAACGCTTTCGTGGCTGCCGAGACCTGAGTCAGGACATCGATGCAGTAGGCGTCCTCGTCGACCATCCGTGCGATGCCGCGCACCTGGCCCTCGACGCGACGTAAGCGCTTGGCCAGATCGGCTTTGTTCTCCGTGTAGCCCGGTGTCATGACTCATACCCTACCGGGGTATCAGCAGAGTTGCGTAACCGCACGCTCGTGGTCAGCGGGAGCGGGCATCGAGCCCGCCGTCGAGCACGGCGCGGGCGGCCTCGACGAGATCAACGACCGACTGTTTGAACGTCTCCACGATGGTCGGGTCGGGCGAATCGCCCATCACGCCGGCGAGGTAGCGGGCATACACGCCCTCGCTGATGATCGCCAACCGCCACGACGAAAATGCGACGTAGTAGTCGATCCCGGACAGATCGAGACCGCTGCGCGTTGCGTACCGCTCGACGAGTTGGCGATACGCCGGAAATCCCTCGAGGCCTGACGGATCGTTGTGCGTACGCGGCGTCGATCCGGGATCGGTCCACAGCACACCGAGGTAGCCGACGTCGGCGAGCGGATCACCGAGCGTGCAGAGCTCCCAGTCGAGCACGGCGTTGACGCGGCCGGCGACCGGATCGGCGAGGCAGTTACCGAGGCGGTAGTCGCCGTGGGCGATCGATACGGCCTGCTGCGCCGGCAACGCATCGGCGAGCCGTGCCGCCACATCGTCGACCACGGGCAGGTCGCGTGTCTTCGACTGCTCCCACTGCCGGGTCCAGCGACGCAGCTGACGCTCGATGTACCCCTCACGCTTGGCGAGGTCGCCGAGACCGACGTCGTCGATATCGACGGTGTGGAGATCGGCGAGGACGTCGATGAGATGCGATCGCCGGCGCGTTGCGGCTCGCCGGGCTCAACGGCTCGGCGGCGCTGGGAGTGTCGAGCACCACGCCGTCGACGAACGACATCACGTAGAACGGCGCACCGTTGACCGACTCGTCGGTGCACAGGCCCAACGTCACTGGGACCGGCACATCCGTCGTGCCGACGGCGCTGATGATGCGATGCTCACGAGCCATGTCGTGTGCCGTCGCCAGGACGTGACCGAGCGGCGGGCGGCGCAGGACGAAGCACCAATCGTGGGCGTCGTACACGCGGAACGTCAGGTTCGACCGGCCGCCCGGGATCTGCTCGAACCGGAACGGTGCCACCGCCCCGTCGACGTTCTCGACGAGCCAGGCGCTGACCGGATCGACGTCGAGGCCAGCAGGCGCTGGGATGGCTGTGCCCTCGCTCAGCCGGGACGGCCGACGCCGACGACGTTGCCCCAACTCACCGACGAGATCTTCACCACGTCACCACTGTTCGGGGCGTGGACCAGCTGACCACCACCGAGGTAGATGCCGACGTGGCTGATGGGGCTGTAGTAGAAGAGCAGGTCTCCCGGCGACGCGGACGAGGTGGACACGTGCGGCGTCACGGCGTACTGCTGCGCCGACTGGTGGGGCAGGCCGACACCGGCACGACCCCACGACCACATCGTGAGACCGGAGCAGTCGAAGGCGACACCGGGCGATGCGGCGGCGTAGCGATAGGGGACACCGAGCTGCGACCTGGCGGCGTTGATGGCGATGCCGGCGAGCGACGACGGACCACGTGGCTCCGACGGCGGCTCTGGCGTTGACGGCGGATCGGGCGTGGGCGGATCGGGGTCGGCCGGGGGTTGCGTGGGCGGGGACGGCTGCGGATTCGGTGTGGGGGACGACGGCTGCTGTGGCGTTTGCGGCGAACGAACCGGGACGATGCCGGGGTTGCTCGCCTGCTGCTCCTGTTGCTGCTGCTCTTGCGCAGCCTGCTCGGCCTGCTGCGCTGCCTCTTGCTCGGCGAGCATCTTCTGGTAGGCCGCTTCGGCCCGGCGCTGTTCTTCCTCGGCGATCAGCTGCCCGAGCTTCGCCTCCGCGTCCTGGCGACGTTCCTGGTACTCCGCCTTCTGCGACTCGGCCTGCTCTTTGGCCGCGGCTGCCTGCTCGGCGAGCTGCTCGGCCTGCTGCTTCTTCGACTCGAGGTCGTTCTGCTCGTCCGTGAGCTCGGTGACGACTTCATCGAGATCGTCGGTGGACGCGGCGCCCACGCTGAGCGCGACCTTGGAGTACTGCTCCGCCTGCTTCGCCTCCCGGTATGCCTCGGCGTCCTGGAAGACGGGGCTCAGCCCGGCACTGCCGGAGTTGACGAACGCGTCGACGGCGACCTTCGCCAGGTCACCACGCACGCGGGCGACCTCGGCTTCTTTCTCGGCGACCCGCTTCTCCGCCTTGGCGATGTCGACCTGCAGTTCCTGGCCCTCGATGAGGAACTCGTTGTACCGCTCACCCTGGATGTCTGCTTGCGCTTCGAGGTCCTCGAGCTCGTCGGCGATCCGCTCGACCTCGGCACGCTGATCGTCGACCGGACTTGCCGACACCATTGACGGAGCGGACATCACGGGGACGACGAGTGCGACGGCGAGGGCTACCGGAGCGACACGCAGCAGCGCAGCGCGTCGTGGACGGGGACCTGACAGCACGAGGCGTGAGTGTATCCAATGTTTACGAACGTGTTGCGATCACGTCGCGTTTTTGCTTCACTAGCAGGGGTTTCGCAGTCATTTGTGTGTCATTCCCATTCAATCGTGCCCGGCGGCTTCGACGTGATGTCGTAGGCCACCCGGTTGACCTCGGGGACGGAGTTGATCACCCGCTGCGAAATCGCCTCCAACACGTCGTACGGGATCCGCGCCCAATCGGCCGTCATCGCATCGTCACTCGTCACCGCGCGGACGATGATCGGGTATCCGTACGTGCGCTCGTCACCCTGCACACCGACGGAACGGATGTCGGCGAGCACCGCGAACGACTGCCAGATCTCCCGCTCCAGCCCTGCCGTGCGCAACTCGTCGCGGACGATGGCGTCGGCCTCCTGGAGGATGCGCACCTTGTCGGGCGTGACTTCGCCGATGATGCGCACCCCCAACCCGGGCCCGGGGAACGGCTGTCGCCACACCATCTCGTCGGGCAGACCCAACTCGACGCCAAGGCGCCGCACCTCGTCCTTGAACAGGTCGCGCAGCGGCTCGACCAGTTCCAGCGTCATGTCCTCGGGCAAACCGCCGACGTTGTGATGGCTCTTGATGACTGCCGCCGTTCCATCGACTCCGCCGCTCTCGATGAGGTCTGGGTAGAGCGTGCCCTGCACGAGGAACGCCGCCTCGGTGAGACCGCCCGTGTTCTCCTCGAAGATGCGCACGAACAGTTCGCCGATCGCCTTTCGCTTCTCCTCCGGATCGGTGACGCCGCGGAGGCGGTCGAAGTAGCGCTCGCCCGCATCGACGTGGATCAGCTCGATGCCGAGGTTGCGCCGTACGGTGTCGACGACCTGCTCCGACTCGCCTTTGCGCATCAGCCCTGTGTCGACGTAGACGCAGGTGAGCTGATGACCGATGGCGTGGTGCACGAGTGCCGCCGCGACCGACGAGTCGACGCCGCCACTGAGGGCGCAGAGGGCCCGGGCGTCGCCGACCTGGGCGCGGATCGCGTCGATCTGCTCGTCGATCACCGAGCCCATCGTCCAGTCCGGGTCGATTCCCGCCCGTTCGTAGAGGAAGCGTCGCAGCACCGCCATGCCGTGGGGCGTGTGCACCACCTCGGGATGGAACTGCACGCCGTAGATGCGCCGTTGCTCGTTCTCCAGCACGGCAACGGGAGCATCGGCCGTCGAAGCCGTGACGGTGAACCCCGGCGGAGCTTCCGTGATGGCGTCGAAGTGGCTCATCCACACGTCGGTGGTGTCGGGGGCTTCGTCGGGAAGCAGCAGCGACGGTGCTGTGCGGTGGAGCACGGCCCGGCCGTACTCGCCACGCATCCCCCGCCCGACGGTGCCGCCGAGCTGTTGGGCGATCAGCTGAGCGCCGTAGCAGATGCCGAACACCGGCACACCGAGCTCGTAGATCGCTGGATCGAGGCTGGGGGCGCCGTCGACGTGGACGCTCTTCGGCCCACCCGACAACACGATCGCCAGCGGTCGCGAGCGGCAACGTCGGCGGCGACGATCGAGTGGGGCACGATCTCGGAGAAGACGTTGAACTCGCGGACCCGCCGGGCGATGAGCTGGGCGTACTGAGCGCCGAAGTCGACGACGAGGACGGGCTGATGCTGCGCGGTCAAGACTCCGATGGTACCGGTGAGGGAACTGTGGGATCTCGATAGCGGCGTGCGACGATGGGGTCGTGAGCTCCCCGTTCCGCCATGCGGTCGCCACCGTGGTCGTCGCTGGCGCGCGCTGTCGTTCGGTGGCCAGGCGACGGCCGCCCCCGACCCGTCGGTCCCCGACGCCACCACACCGGACGTCACTGCCGGCGACTCACAACCGTCGTGGACAACGAGTTCCTGCCCGAGAACGCCGATCTCGACGAGTGCATCAGCGCCCTGCCTCGACCCGAGTGCGGCAGCAAGGCACGAGGCGGGTGGAGACAGACGCTGATCTTCGGCATCGTTGTCGTCGTCCTCGCCTTCGGTGGCTGGCGGCTGATGACGGCCGTGCGCCGGCGCGATCGAGCCGGCGTCGAGGAGGTCGAGCGAATCGACGCCGAGCGGGCGGCACGCAGCGCCACCCGGCAGCACGATTGACGAGGACGGTGCAATGACCCCGGAGGAGTTCCGCGCCGGTGGCCACCAGCTCATCGAGTGGATCGCCGACTACCTCGAAGGGTCGAGCGCTACCCGGTCTCACCGGACACCGAGCCGGGCGACGTTCGGGCAGCACTGCCCGAGCACCCACCGACGGAGCCCGAGCAATTCGCCGCCATCATGCGCGACCTCGACCGTGTGATCGTCCCCGGGCTCACCCACTGGCAACACCCGTCGTTCTTCGCCTACTTCCCGGGCAACGTCACCTACCCGTCGATCCTCGCCGAACTGCTCACTGCCGGACTCGGTGTGCAGGGGATGAGCTGGGTCACCTCGCCGGCCTGTACCGAGGTGGAGACGCTGATGCTCGACTGGATGCGAGAGCTGCTCGATCTGCCGGACGCGGTTCGTCCTCCACGAGCGACACCGGTGGTGGGGTGATCCAGAGCTCGGCCAGCGAGGCGACCCTGGTGGCGATCCTGTCAGCACGGTGGCGGGCGACGCGGGGTGCCGTCAACACCGACGGCGACACGACCCGGCTCGTCGCGTATGCCACAGCTCATGCCCACTCGAGCATCGAGAAGGGATTGCGCATCGCCGGCATCGGCACGGACCGGACGCGGATCGTGCCTCACGACGCGTCCTTCGCCATGGATGCCAAGGCGCTGGCCGGCATGATCGACACCGACCGAGCGGCGGGGCTCGTCCCCTTCTTCGTGTGTGCCAACCACGGCACGACATCCTCGATGGCCTTCGATCCCACGCCCGACATCGGAGCGGTGTGCACCGGACGCGGTGTGTGGCTGCACGTCGACGCGGCGATGAGTGGGATCGCCGCCCTCGTTCCCGAGCACCGCTGGGTCAACGAGGGCGTCGAGCTCGCCGACAGTTACTGCACCAACCCGCACAAGTGGATGGGCGTCAACTTCGACTGCGACCTCTACTGGACAGCCGACCGCCAGTCGCTTCTCGGTGCCCTCAGCATCCTGCCCGAATATCTGCGCTCGGCCGCCGCCGAAACCGGAGCGGCAATCGACTACCGCGAACTGGCAGGTGCCCCTCGGTCGTCGGTTTCGGGCGCTCAAGCTGTGGTTCGCCATTCGCCTCGACGGTCTCTCCTCGTTCCAGATGATGATCCGCAGACACGTCGAGCTCACCCAGCAACTGGCGGCAGCCGTGCGGCGCGACGAGCGCTTCGAGATCGTCGCCCCGGCGCCGCTCAACCTCCTCTGCATCAGGCTCGTCGCCGGCGACGAAGCCACCGACGCCCTGATCAGCGCCGCCAACGCCACCGGGCAAGCGTTGTTCACGCGCACCGTCCTCGACGGCATGACCGTTCTCCGCTTCTCGATCGGCACCCGCAGCACGGAGGCGCGCCACGTCCTCGGTGCATGGCGCCTCCTGCAGGCGCTCGCCTGAGGACACGCCACTCGCCAGCGTGAGCGCCAGTCCGTTTATCCGTGAACACAGCGGGGTACTCGTCGCTCATGGCTCGCTCTGTGTGGACCGGCACGATCAGTTTCGGGTTGGTGAGCCTGCCGGTGAAGGCTTTCACCGCCGTACGCGATCACGATGTCCACTTCCATCAGCTGCAGAAGGGATCCGGAGCGCGGATCCGCAACCGCAAAGTCGCCGAGACCACCGGCAAAGAGGTCGAAACCGACGACATCGAGATGGGCTTCGAGATCAAGAAGGGCAAGTACGTCACCTTCGACAAGGACGAGTTGCAGGAGCTGCGCCCGGCATCGACGAAGGCCATCGAAGTCACTGACTTCGTCGACCTCGACGACATCGATCCGATCTACTACGAGCGCACCTACTGGCTCGCCCCCGACGGCGATCCGGCGAAGAAGGCCTACCAGCTGCTGTTGACTGCGATGGAGGAACGGGAGCGTGTCGCCATCGGCACCGTCGTGATGCGCAACAAGCAGTACCTCGTGGCCGTCCGACCGCTCGATGGTGCCTTGGCGATGTCGACGATGCGGTTCGCCGACGAAGTGGTTCCCCGCTCTGACATCGACGAAGTCCCCAGCCGCCGAAGCAAGCCCGACGCCAAGACGTTGAAGATGGCAACCCAGCTGATCGATGCGCTGAGCTCCGATTGGAAGCCGAAGCAGTACCGCGACACGTTCACCGACGAGCTGCGCGACCGCATCAAGGCGAAGGACAAGGGCAAGGAGATCGTCGAGGAGGAGCCGGCCGAGGCGCCAGGCAAGGTCGTCGATCTCATGGAGGCGCTCGAGGCGAGCGTCAACTCGGCGAAGGGCAAGCGGCGCAAGAAGTCGCCGTCACGGGCGCGGTCCCGCGCCAGCTGACGACGGCGGCACGCTGCCGTCAGTAGTTGCCCTGGATGCTGACGACGAAGCCGATGCTCCCCTCGCTCCAGATCGACGACGTGACCCCCTGCAGCCCCAACCAGCCGAGGAGGGCGTCCTGGCTCGACAGGTTGAGCCGGACGCAACCGTGGCTCGCCGGGTATGTCGGCACGGTGTTGGCGCCGTGGACCGCCTGCCCACCGTCGAAGTAGAGCGGTTTGTACATGTTCCCGTTCAGCGGATTGTCGATCGATGCTGGGAAGTCGCTGCTGTCGTGCCAGCCCCCGTTGTCGACCTCCGGTTCGTATCGGAACACGGAGGATCCGTCCTGGTCGCGAGTCGGGAATTCGGATTGTCCGGTCGAGGTGGGGAACACGTACACGATGCGACTCGTACCCTCCCCGACGAACATGATCTGGCAGGTTTCGTCGATGAGTGCCCAGCGCGACGCCCAGGTGGGCGCGCCCGCCGGGATCGACAGCCCGCTCGCCCCCAGGAGGGCCTGCTCCTCGACGCTGCCGGGCGCCATGTCCCCTCTCATCACCGGGAGGTTGAGTGCCATCCGAGCCGCGGACAACTGCTGCTCGGTGAGGCTGCCGGAGTCGCCGTCGACCGCCAGCGTGGGCGTGCCGAGCCCGGCGAACAGCTGGTTGAGTTTGAGCTGTTGCGCCTGCACCCCGCTACCGGTCACCGGCGGCACGGGAGGTGACGCGGGTGGAGGTGGCGGCGCCGGCCGGCGCCGATCGCCGGTGATGTCGTCGATCTTGTTGCCGATGCAGATGTCGAGATAGTCGCCGGCGTTGATCCGGTCGGCGTCGATGATGCCGTTCTCCAGCTGAAGGCCCTCGACGGTGACCTTCTTCTTTCCGATGCGGTCGGCGATCAAGGTCAGTGAGTCGCCGCGCCTGATCACGATGACGCACTTAGGGTTCGCCACGGGCAGTGGCGGGGTGGTGGTGGTCGTGGTCGTCGTGGTGGTACTCGTGGTGGTCGTCGTGCGCTTCGGGGGTTTCGTGGTGGTGGTGGTGGTGCGCTTCGGCGGAGTGGACGTCGTCGTTGTCCGTCGCGGCTCGGACGTCGTGGTGGTCGTCGAGCGGGTCGTGGTGACCGTCGTGGTCGTCGTCACCGCTTCGGTCGTGGGGGATGCCGTTGTCGATGGTGCCGGATCCGACGTGGAGGCAGGCGGATCGGCCGTGGAATCGGCGGCAGATGACGGTGTGGTCTCGTCGTCCCGCTGCCCGCTACATGCCCCGCTGAGGAGGAGTCCGCCGGCGAGCAGCGCGACACACAGTCGTGATCTCACTTCGCCAGCGTACTGGTGTGCGACCCGCCAGAACCGGCACACCGTTGCGCTCGCACGGCGGCTTCGCTCTCATGGCATGGCATCAGGCCAGGGGAAAGCCGCGGACGTGCGACACGACAAGCTCGGGCACGGGCACAGGCTCCTCGCCGGGATCGGCCTTGGCGGGGAAGTCGAACACGCCGATGAACAGTTGCAGCGGGTAGTCAGGGGCCTGGTCGGAGTGCCCGACGACATGACCGTCGATGAGGTATTCGATCGAGCCCGGCTGCCACTCGACACCGTATGTGTGGTCGTCGGCGACGTCGAGGTCGACGCGGTGGACCGAGAAATCCGGCTCGAGCGCAGGATCACGGATCGGCTTGATCCCCAGACCGACACCCGCACTGCCGTGTCCGACGGCGTCGCCGAAGATCTCGGCGACGCAGATCTCTCCCGACCGCTGCGGCTCGTCCTCGATCCCGGACATCCAGAAGGCGACCATCGAACGGCGGGTGATGACGCCACGCATCCGCACGTCGATACGGCCGTACAGCGGCGTGTACCCCCACATCGTGGGTTGCTCTTCGCGGACCTCGATGTCGTCGCGGAATGGGAGTTGGCCGATCGAGCTGCCCAGCGGACCGGCGAACACGCCACTCTGGATGCACGACACGCGCAGCGGTTCGTCGTGCGTGTCGGCGCACCACACGCCCTGTTCGGGCGGAATGCTCAGCCGGAGGACGCCGCCACCGACCGAGTAGGTCGCAGCCGATTCGGCCCGTGAGCTCCACTGCGGGAGGTAGTGCGGCACCCAGACGTCGCGGTCGAGGTCGGTCCCGACGAACCGCTCGTCGAGTTGGCTGTGTGATGACGCCATCGCGCGGTCAGGCAGCCGCCGCGGCGATCATCCGCCGCCAACCAACGCCGGTGGTTCGCTCGGACACCGTGCGCTCATCGCTGCGTCCGGCGAGGTCGTGGGCGAGGTCGAGCAGCACGACGTCGCCGACCGATGTGGCGAGTGTGGTGAATCGCTCGAGCCATTCGGTGTGCAACGGGGTGTTGCCGCTCTGGCTGGTGGCGACGACGGCTCCCAGCCGGGCGAGTGCCACGTCGAAGTAGCTCGCCGCACGCGCCCGCTCGACCTCCTCGGCATCTTCGAGCGCCCCCTCGCACTCTCCGGCGACGGCCCGAATGATTGCCCGCGCTCCCTGGCCGAAGGGGAAGTCGGTGACGTCGACGTCCTCGATCACGGCGAGACCATCGTCGATGCGCTCGTTCTGGCAGTGGGACAGCGCGACGAGCACCATCGCCTCGTTGTCGGCCGTGCCGGACTCGCGATGCCGTTCGAGCACCTGCTCAGCGAGCTGATATGCCTGCTCGGAGACGCCGAGATGCATCGCCACGCCGGCAGCGCCCTGCAGTGCCATGCTGAGCTCGCCGAACGTGTGGCCGAGGGCGATCGACTCCTCGACGCCACGCCGCACGTCGGCCTGCTTGCCGAGCCCGGCGCGAGCCCGGTTGAGCGGTGCCAGCGCCTGCATGATGCCGTAGCGGTCGTCCATCGCCCGGAACCCGTTGAGCGCGCGCTCGGCGAACTGCTCGGCGTCGGCGAGTCGACCTGTCCAGAGCCGCATGTTGGCGAGCAGCGTCTGCATCATCAGTGACGGCCAGGAGTCGCCCCAACGACGCGACTCGGACTCGACCGACAGGGCGAGAGCTTCAGCCTCGTCGAAACGTCGCTGGAAGTACGCCACCCAGGCGCGCAGGCCGGCCGCCCAGCTGACGCCGCCCCGATCGCCGAGCTCTTCGAAGATCTCTTCTGCCTCGAGCAGTTCGCGCTCGGCATCGGCGAAATCGCCCGCCTGGAAGGCGACCCACGCCAACCGCTGGTGCGTCCAGGCGTGGCCGCGGGCGTCGTCGATGTCGTGGTAGATCTGCATCGCCTGGTCGAGGTAGGCGCGGGCCGACGGCAACGAACCGCCGAAGCACTCGGCGAACCCGCGCTCGCGCAACGCATGGGCGAGCCGGCCGGGCTCGTCGAGCTCGGAGAACACAGCCATCGCCGCGTCGAGCTCGCGTCGCGCCGACGGCAGGTCGCCCTGCATGTGGGCGATCGTGCCGATGCGACGGCGCGCCTCGCCCTCGTGCACCCGATGGCGGTCGGCGAGCGCGCTCTCGAGAACTCGTTCCGCATCCGACGCGGCCTCGGCGAGTGCCCGCTGCTCGGTTTCGGCGGTGCACCGGACGAGGAGCAGCTCACGCTCGGTGAAGGCATCGGCGGACTGCAGATCGAGGGCACGGCTGGTGTGGCGGATGGCCTGCTCGAAGCGGGTGGTGTCGACGGCGTGGGTGGCGGCCTGGAGCAACGCCGCGACGGCGTGGTCGCCGATCGAAGTGGGGACTCCCTCGACCGGCCCGAGCTCGGTGCGCAGCTCGGCCGCCGCGGCGGCGTGGTGGGCGAGGTCGTCGATGAGGTGGGGCTTCTCGGCGTGGATCACGCCGGCGATGCCGGCGTGGCGTTGGGCCCGCGTGCGCTTGGTGAGCGTCTGGTAGGCGACGTCGCGGACGACGTCGCTGCGGAACCTCCACCGCTTGCCGTCGACTTCGAGCACGCCGACGCCCACCAGGGCGGCGAGGTCGTCGTGGCTGAAGTCCTGCATCATCGAACGGGCGAAGCGCTCGAGGGCGACGATCGCATCACCCGAACCGAGCACGGCGGCGTTGTCGACGATCGCCCGCTGCGACGGAGTGAGCTGATCGAGGCGAGCGGCGATGAGGGCCCGCAACGAGCCGGGCAGTTCGGAGGTCGTGGAGCAGGACGCGGCCAGTGCGGCGAGCTCGACCAGGTACAAGCGGGTTGCCACCGCCGCGATCGACGAGGTCGGCGAGAGCACCTTCGCTGAGCTCCGCCGGCGGATCCTCGCTCTCGAGGATGCTGCAGACGAGCGCTCCGGCGTCGTCGCGACCGAGCGAGCCGAGCGGCACGCGGACGACGAGGGGGCGCTCGAGCGATGGCGGCCAGACGACGTCGTCGTCTGGCCGTTGGGCGGTGACGAGCAGGAACGGGAGGTCGGACAGCGAGCGGGCGACGACGGCGAGCTGATCGCGCAACATCGGGTCGGCCCACTGCAGGTTGTCGACCCAGAGCACGGTGAAGCGGGTGCTGGCGTGGCGCCGCATCATGTCGGTGATCGCCGAGGCGACCGCATCGTGGGCACCGGCGGCATCGAGCCGGTCGAGGTCGGACGGATGCCCGAACAGGTGGGAGATCGCCGTCAGGAACCGCTCGGCGTCCTGACTGTCCGGCGCGACACCCCACAGCTCGACGGCGCGCTTCTTGACCGTGCGATGGACGTCGTTGGCGCCCGCGTCGGGGTCGAGCTGCAACAGGTTCGACAAGCCGGTGGCGATCGGAGCCCAGACGTTGGATTGTCCATAGGGCGCACAGGTCACGCGGATCAGGGTGGCGTCGATACCCAGAGGATCGATGATCTCGGAGATCAGTCGGGTCTTGCCGGAGCCCGCCTCGCCGACGATCGACACGACGCCACCGCGGCCGTTGCGCACGAGGTCGACCGCCGACGCCATGAGTGTGCGCTCGCTGACGCGGCCGACGAACGGCACGTCGGCGCGCACCGGCCGGGATCCGGCGGGGGCGGCGCCGGTGACGATCCACGGCAGCTCCTCCTGCTCCCGGCCGCGGATGTCGGTGGCGCCGAACGGTTCACAGATGACCGCCGACGTGCACAGCGCCATGGTGGCGCTGCCGACGAGCACGCCGCCCGGCGGCGCCAGCGCCTGCAGCCGTGCCGCCGTGTTGACGACGTCGCCCATTGCCGTGTAGTCGGAACCGCTCATCGAACCGACCAAGACCTCGCCGGTGTTGATGCCGACGCGCATCTCGATCGGCGCCGCTGCCGCGTCGAGCTCGCGACGCTCGGTGGCGAACTGGACGAGGGTGGCCTGCATCTGCAGCCCGGCACGAACGGCGCGCTCGGCGTCGTCCTCGTGAGCGACCGGTGCGCCGAAGAGGGCGATGATTGCATCGCCGAGGACCTTGTCGACGACGCCCCCGTAGGTCTCGATGTCGGCGGCGAGCCGGGCGAAGCACGACTCGACGAGGCGCTTGACCTTCTCCGGGTCGAGATGTTCGGCAAGTGACGTGTACCCGACGATGTCGGCGAACAGCACCGTGACGACACGCCGCTCCTCGGACGCGTTCGAGGACGATCTGACAGCCCGCCCGCACGACGGGCAGAATCGCGCCTCGCGCGGGACCGAACGGCCGCAGAACGAACACGCGGTCGTCACCATGATTGGAGACTACCGACTGTGCGTCCCGGTCAGCCGGGAGGTTGCCGCACGGTTCGCATAACCCACTGAGCCCGACCGTCCGCAGAAGTGCTACAAAGACGGACGCGGCTGGCGCCGCGAACCCGTTATCACCGACACCTTGATCGCCCGCGGCAGCGACCCGACGGAGAACCCACCGGCTATATCGTGGCCCGTTGTCACCACTCTCCCAGGGCCGCTGCCGCTGGCTTCCGACCGGGTGTCACCTGATCACGCTCCCGGCGGCGTCTCAGGGAGGTGATGACCGCGATGGAGGCCGACGACGTCGAGACCTATCGACGTCACGCTGCTGAGCTGATTCGGTACGCGACAGCACTGGTGGGCCCCGACGACGCCGCCGACGTGGTGACCGACGCGGTGCTCGCCGCGTTCCGGTCCCCGCGATGGCGCGACGTCGCCAACCGGCGCGCGTACCTGTACCGAGCGGTGCTCACCCGGAGTGCATCGGCGCACCGCAGCGCCGCCAGGCGGCGATCGCGGGAGCTGCGCGCGGCGCCGCTGACGACCGCCGCCGATCCGCCCAGCCCGACGGTCATCGACGCGCATCGTGCCCTCGCCCAGCTGAGCGAGCAGCAACGAGCCGTCGTGTACCTCACGTACTGGGAGGACCTCGCTCCGCAGACGATCGCCGGGCTGCTGGGCGTCAGCGACGGCACCGTCCGCAAGCAACTTGCCAGAGCCCGCGACCAACTGCGGAGGATCCTCGATGCCTGACATCCGCACCCCCGACGACCATGCGCCACGACGACCTCGACGACCGCATTCGCCAGCTCGTCGCCCGTGCCGTGGCCGACGCACCGACCCCACCCGACGTCACCCGCCACGAGGTCACGATCGAGCCGCACGAACCCGACCGCCGCCCGTGGTGGATCGGCGGCGGCGCTGCGCTGGTCGCCGCAGCAGCGGTGCTCGTCGTGTTCGTGCTCACCGTGACCGATGACGACACGACGACCCCGACGCTCGCGACCCAACCTCATCCGGCGACGACGGTGCTCCCTGCACCGCAGCCGACGACACCGGCCACGCCGCCGGCCACCGCGCCTGCGACTGATCCGACGACTCCGCCGACGCGGCCGCCCGCGACCCCAGAGGAGACGGGGATCCTCACCGCAGGTCCGGAGGGCGTGGTCGAACATGGCTCCGACGGGGAGCGCGTGCTCACGACCGAACCGATGGCGATCGCCCTCCACACCGGTGACGGTCGGGTGCTCGTCCAGCGCGGCCCGGGCTACGTCGATCCGACGATGGAGCCGGCGGCAACGGTGCCACTCGTCGTCGGGGACGACGGCGATCTCACCGAGCTGTTCGGCACCGCCGACTGGGATGGCTACGTGACGATGCACGACGTCGAGGTCGTCGATGGACGCCGCCTGCTGCTCTTCAGCATCACCGTGGAGCCGAATAACCCCAACGCCAGCAACGAGACCTTGTACGTCGTCGACCTCGACACGCAGGAGCGAACCGAGGTCGACCCCGAGCTGGGCGGCTGGGAGTTCGGCACCGGCCGCCTCCATCTCGCCACGACAGGCCTGATCGTCGGGGAGAGCAGCGTCGTCAGTGACCCGGTCGATCTACATCGCCGCTGTACCGGACAGCCCCGCTGCCGGCGCCACGCTCCCCACGCCGGCCAACCTCGGCCTCGAGGAGCAGTACTCCGACTGCCTCGATTGCCCCCGCTCGTACACGGTGACGCCGGACGGGACGACCGTCGCCTGGCTCGACGGTGAACGGCGCCTCGTGCTCCGCCAACTCGACGGCGCAGCCGCCCCGGAGATCCGGCGCTTGCCTGCCGACGTGTTGCCCCTGCTGACCGGAGACCTCGACCTCGGAGGCACACAGCTGGTGATCTCCCAGCCGAGCGGCTCGGGCGTGCGCAACCCGGCCATGGTCATCGACCTCACCGAGCCCGAATCGGCTCCGAGATCGCTCGGCGCGCCGATCGCCACCCTCGGCCCGTCAGCAACGATGCCCGACCTCGCTGTTCCGACCGGAGGCTGATCGGGTCATTCGACACCGAGCGATCAGCTGATTGCGTCACGAGCAGCGAGGATCCCGAGCAGCTCGTACAACATTGCGCCGGTCACACCCCAGACGTTCTCGTCGGCGACGTCGTAGAAGTGCACTTCCCGCGGGGTCTCCCCTTCGTACCACAGCTCGCTGCGATGCACACCGGGCACCTCGAAGTCGACGAGCGGCACCCAGAAGACTCGATCGACCTCAGCGGTCTGCGGCTCCAGGTCGAGCCCGTGCGGTACCTCGGCGACGATCGGCACGATGTAGCTCATGCTCACCCGGGTGTTGAGGTGACTCAGTTCGGAGAACGGCTGCGGCAACGCGGAGTCGAGCCCGACCTCCTCGTACGCCTCACGGACGGCCGCCTGGACGATCGTCTCGCCGTCGTCGACCCGGCCACCGGGGAAGCTGATCTGCCCCTGATGAGTCCCCACCGACATCGAACGCTTGGTGAGCAGCACCTCCGCGCCCTGCGGGCCGTCGCTGAGCGCCACCAGCACCGCCGACACGCGTGCACCGTCGAAGAGCGGATCGATCTCGCCGCCGATCGAGAACGGGGCCAGCACGCGCCGGACATCGGCGACGGCAAGGAGAGGCATCGACCTGGTCAGGGAGTCGGTGTCCAGCCGCTCTCGGCGAGTTGGGCGAGCACTTGCGGCAGGCCGGCCGTCTTCAGGTTGGCGAGCACCTTGCCGGGCGTCTGCTCACCCTTTTCGAACTCCTCCCACGCAGCGATCAGCTTGGCGAGATCGGGCGGAGGCTGTTCGAACGGCATGAAACGATGCTAACTGGAGCCCGATTCATCGGCGTTGGCCGGCTCGAGGAGGTCCCAACGGTTGCCGTAGAGGTCCTCGAACACGGCGACGGTGCCGTACGCCTCGTGGCGTGGCTCCTCGAGAAAGCGCACGCCTGCGGCGAGCATTCGCTGCAGGGTCTCGTCGAAGTCGGTCGTGTGGAGGAAGAAACCCACGCGGCCCCCGGTCTGATCGCCGATCCGTGCCCGCTGCGCGTCGCCGTCGGCCGCAGCGAGCAACACACCCGTGCCGGCTCCGGGCGGCGCAACCACTACCCACCGCTTACCGTCGATCGGAGTGTCCTCGACGAGGTCGAAACCGAGCGAATCGACGTAAAAGACGATGGCGTCGTCGTAGTCGTCGACGACGATCGTCACGAGCGGGATCGACAGGCTCGGCTCGCCGTGGGTCACGAATCGCCCTTGCGTCGTCGCCAGGCGTTGACACCGCGTCCGACGACACGACCGGCCGTGCGACCGATGTCGTCGGCACGATCGCCGGAGTTCACGACCACCCCCGGCTGCGTGCGCTGGGCGCGCGGCTCGAAGCTCGTGAACCACCACACCGACGCCAGCACGCCGGCGATGATCACCATCAGGACACGCGTGCCGACATCGATGTCGAGAGCAGGCAACAGCGCGGCGACGAGGATGGCGACCATCAACACGACATCGATCCAGCGATGGAGCCAGCGCGGCACAGTGTCGAACGCGCTCACCGGCCCGTCGACGACGGCCGCATTAATGAGCACCAGCCCGCCGAGCACCGCCGGCACGACGGGGGACGGCGACTGCACGCCGGCGGCGATGATGACTGTGCCGATGAGGTACTCGGCGACCTGATGCAGCCAGAACGGCCGTGTCGCCCTGTCGTTGGAAGTCCCCAGTGAAGGTGCCATACGCGTCCACGGAGGCGAGCCGTAAGGCGAACCTACCCGCTCAGAACCTCGAAGGGGGGAGGCACCGGGCCTCCCCCCTTCGCAGTTGGCTTACATCATGCCGGGCATGCCGCCCATGCCGCCGCCGGCGGGCATCGCCGGTTCCGGCTCGGGCTGGTCGGCCACGAGGGCCTCGGTGGTGAGCACCATCGCCGCGATCGACGCCGCGTTCTGCAGCGCCGCCCGGGTGACCTTGGCCGGGTCGCTGATCCCGGCCTTGATCAGATCGGTCATCTCACCTGTCGCCGCATTGAACCCGACGGCTCCGCTCTCGGCCTCGATCTGCTGGACGATGATCGAGCCTTCGAGTCCGGCGTTCTCGGCAATGTTGCGAGCGGGCGTGAGGAGCGCCTGGTACACCACGTTGGCGCCAGTGGCCTCGTCACCGGACAGCCCGTCGACCACCTTCTTGACGACCTCGCGAGCGCGGATCAGAGCGGTGCCGCCGCCGGCGACCATCCCCTCCTCGATCGCCGCCCGGGTCGCCGAAACGGCGTCCTCGATGCGGTGCTTCTTCTCCTTCAGCTCCACCTCGGTGGCGGCGCCGACCTTGATCACGGCAACACCGCCGGCGAGCTTGGCGAGTCGCTCCTGCAGCTTCTCGCGATCCCAGTCGGAATCGGTGTTCTCGATCTCGGTCTTGATCTGGTTGATCCGGCCGGCCACATCGGCGGAGTCGCCCCCGCCATCGACGATCGTCGTGGTGTCCTTCGTGATGATCACCCGCTTGGCGGAGCCGAGCAGATCGAGGGTGACGTTCTCCAACTTGAGACCGACTTCCTCGCTGATGACCTGACCACCCGTGAGGGCGGCCATGTCCTGCAGCATCGCCTTGCGGCGGTCGCCGAACCCGGGGGCCTTCACCGCAGCGGCGTTGAACGTGCCCCGAATCTTGTTGACGACGAGCGTGGCGAGGGCTTCGCCCTCGACGTCCTCGCCAATGATGATGAGCGGCTTGCCCGTCTGCATCACGGCTTCGAGAACCGGCAACATCGCCTGGACGGTGGAGATCTTGGCGCCGTAGAACAGCAGGTACGCGTCCTCGAGCACCGCCTCCTGGCGGTCGGGGTCGGTGACGAAGTACGGCGACAGGTAGCCCTTGTCGAACTGCATGCCTTCGGTGAACTCGAGCTCGGTGCCGAACGTGTTCGACTCCTCGACCGTGACCACGCCGTCCTTGCCGACCTTGTCGATCGCCTCGGCGATGACGTCACCGATCGAGCTGTCGGCGGCGGACACCGTGGCGACGGCGGCGATATCGGCCTTGTCGTCGACATCACGAGCCTGCGACTGGATCGACTCGACCGCGGCTGCTACGGCGGCCTCGATGCCTCGCTTGAGCCCGATCGGGCTCGCGCCGGCAGCGACGTTCTTCATACCGAGGATGACCATCGTCTGCGCCAGCACGGTTGCGGTGGTGGTGCCGTCACCGGCGACGTCGTTGGTCTTCGTCGCGACTTCCTTGACGAGCTGGGCGCCCATGTTCTCGAACGGGTCTTCCAGCTCGACTTCCTTGGCGATGGACACACCGTCGTTGGTGATGGTGGGCGCACCGAACTTCTTGTCGAGCACGACGTTGCGGCCCTTCGGGCCGAGCGTCACCTTGACGGCGTCAGCGAGCTTGTTGACGCCCGCCTCGAGGGCGCGGCGCGCCTCGTCGTCGAATTTGAGGATCTTTGCCATGGTTTCCTTCGTGGTTCGCGGGGGTCAGTTCACTTCTCGACGATGGCGAGGACGTCGCGCGTGGAGAGCACGAGCAGCTCGTCACCGTCGACGGTGATCTCGGTGCCGCCATACTTCGAGTAGAGGACGATGTCGCCGACCTTCACGTCGAGCGGGATGACCTCGCCGGTCTGCTCGGAGCGCTTGCCCGTACCGACAGCGAGCACCTCGCCCTGCTGTGGCTTCTCCTTGGCGGTGTCGGGGATGACGAGTCCGGAGGCTGTCGTCTGCTCGGCTTCGTTGGGCTTGACGACCAGGCGGTCTTCCAGCGGCTTCAGGTTCATGGGTGCATGCCTCCATTGGCGTGTCACGGTGGTCAACAAACGGGTCCGATGCCGCTTAGCACTCGACCCGTGCGAGTGCCAATCTAGGCCACCCGCGGGGCCGTTAGCAACCGGATGGCGAGAGTGCTAACGGCGTGGTGCCGAACTGTCACACCGGCGCCGGTTCACGGATCGCCACGACGGGCTGCTCCGACGTCCGGTCGGCTCGGCCGAGCACCATCACCGCAGCGGCGACGGAGTACAGCACGAGCCCGATCTGCAGGGCGCGGTTGAACCCGAGCGCCATCGAGGCGATCGTCGTGAGTGACGACCCGAGCACGGAGAAGAAACCGTTGACGGCCCAGCACCAGGCGACGAGCCGGCCGCGGTCGATGGACGGCGAGGTCTCGGCGACATCGACGACGTCGTCCATGCCCGTCGGAAGGAACACGCCGAGGAGGAGGCCGACGGGGAACAGCAGCACGAAGACGAGGGCGATGCGGGCCCACTGCGGCCACGACAGGGCGGCGTCGGTGATCGCATCCGACGTCGCCATGTAGGTCACGGTGATCACGATGAGCGCCGCGGCGACCGCGGGCAGACCTGCTCGACCCAATCGCGAGATCGCCCCCGACAACCGGGCGCCCACTGCGGTGGCGATCAACAACGTGAACAGCGACACCGAGAGCGACAACGTGGGATAGCCCAGCAACAGCGCGAATCGCTGGATCATCGAGATCTCGATCAGCATGAACCCGAGCCCGAGGCAGGCGAAGTACACGAACAGACGGCCGCGACCGGGGATCGGACCGGCGCCGTCGCGTCGGCGCGTGAAGGCGAACGGCAGCCACAACACGATGGCGGCGACCACGGCGGCGATGGTGACGAGCACGAGCAGCAGCCGCTCACCGATGGCGATCTCGGCGTCGCCCTGCCGTTGGTCCCACGAGTTGATCGCGTCGCGGAAGTCGGTGAAGTGCCAGAAGAACGGACGGTTGTCGTCGATCGCCGAGATCTCGACCGGGTAGCCGTCGACGATGGCATCGACCTGTTCGTCGGTGCCCTGGGCGAGTTGGGCGAGGATTCCCGCGTCGTCGACGAGACCGGGGACGTACAGCGGCCGAGCCGTGCGTTGACCGTCGTCGTTGGTCACGCGGCGCGTCGCCGCCCGAACCCCGCGCGCCGTCTCTTCGCTGACCGGCGAGCGGAAGATCATCGTGGTGCTGATCCGGTCGAACGCTCCGTTGGCACCGGAGTTGGCGAGGACGGCGACGTGGTCGGCGACGTCGTCCACCTTGCCGTCGAGCGCGTCGCGTGCGGTGACCAGGTACCGTGCCGTGCGCACGGGCTGCGGTCTCCAGATGCTGGTCGCCGAACTGAGCCACGACAGCGCCCCGTTCGGTGAGGTGGTCGTACGACTCCTCGATCATCTCCGAGGTGTAGAGGTAGCTCTCCGACAGCACGAACGCCCCGGCCGTGGCGTTGTTCGACGCCGCATAGCTGTCGGGGGCGACGAACCAGATCAGGTCGTACTCGTCGTCGCTGCGGGCGAGGAACGTGCGACCGTCGCCCTGGACATAGTTGACGCGCGGGTCGTCGACGATGTTCCCGGAGAAGTCGCGGAACTCGCCGCGCAGCAGATCGACCGTCAGCGGGTTCAGCTCGACGGCGTCGACATGGCTCGCGCCGTAGGTCAACGAGGCCTGGATCTCGTTCCCACCAGCGGCGCCGATGATCAGTACCCGGGGACCATCCTGGCCGCGGAACGCGCCGAACGGGATCTGGCGCAGGTCGCCGTCGAAGCGTGCCGTCGTGGCGCGGGTGCCGTCGTAGCGCCAGATCGTGGAACCCCACAAGCCGTCATGGGACAGGACGAAGAAGTCGGCGAACGGGCGAGGCATCCACACGGAAGACGGGCCCCCACCCGCCGGCCTCGACCGGCGTGTCGTCGCGCAGCGTTCTTGGCGTTGTCGGTGCGCACCTCGAGATTGAGGCAGAACACCGACCCGGCGATGATGAGGAGGAGCAGTCCACCGGCCAGGACGACCCGCTGGTTGCTCATCACCGCGGCGACCAGCCCGAGCGAGCCGAGCAACACCAACGAGGTCATGATCATCGCCGGCGGACCGATCCAGAGCTGGAGGGGAACAGCGACGAGACAGCCGAGAGCGGCACCGAGGAGATCCCAGAAGTAGAGGCGGCGGACGTGTTCGACCTCGACGACGATGATCGATGCGAGGAGCAGTCCGATCGCGAAGAAGACGGCGGTGAGCGACAGCGACAGGACGAGCAGCCTGATGATCTGGCCGATCGTCTCGGACGTCGTCCCGCTCCAGATCTTGTCGGTCGTCATTGGCAGGCGAGCGACGACCATGTAGCCGAGCAACCCGACGAAGGAGGCTGCCGGAGCGACACGCTGGAGCAGCTGAGCGGTGTCGAGCGACCGCAACTTCGTGGAGAGGGCGACGACGGCGCTGGCGGCGCCGAGACCCAGGAGGGCGAGACCGATGACGAAGTACGTGTAGTAGTAGAAGAGCTTGAACGAGATCACGCGGGTGTACGCGATCTCGAGGGTGAGGCTGACGATGCCCAGCACGAACGCCGTGAGCAGCCGCAGGATCAGCCGTGCGCGTTCACTCACCTAGAGATCCTCCTGATTACAACCGTATTTGCAGGATGGGGCTTCACCGATCGGCTGGGCCCGCCTGGACGGTGCAGCACCGTAACATGCCCGCCCCGTTAGGTCACGGGCGACCAGCCCGGCCCTGATTCGAGCAGTTCCACCAGCACGGCGAGGGGGAGTCCGACCACGTTGGACACCGATCCGGTGACGCCGGCGACGAGCAGATCGCCTCGCCCTTGGATCGCGTAGGCGCCCGCCTTGTCGAGCGGTTCGCCGGTTGTCACGTACCACTCGATCAACGCCGCATCGTGAGGAACCATCGTGACCTCGGTGGTCGCGACATGGGTCTCGATGGCCTCGCCGATCCCGATTCCCCATCGCACGGCGAGCCCCGTGTGCACGTGGTGGGCGCGCCCGGCAAGTTGCGTGAGCATGGCCGTCGCAGCGTCGGCGTCGCGCGGCTTGCCGAACACCATCCCGTCGAGCTCGATCGTGGTATCGCCGGCGACGACGACCTCGTCCTCGTGGAGCGGAACCGCCGTGGCTTTCGTCCGCGCCAGCCGTTCGACGTAGGCGGTCGGCCGCTCCCCTTCGTGCGGCGTTTCGTCGACGTCGGGAGCACGAACCTCGAATTCGGACGTGAGCCTGGTGAGCAGCTCCCGCCGGCGCGGCGAACCGGAGGCGAGCACGAGGCGCATCGTCAGCCCCCGGACAGGGCGAGGACACGCCCGTCGTCGGGAACGGTGGCGTCGTCGAGGTCGTCGAGATAGCCGTCGGGCAGCGCCACCCTGATCGGACCGTTCGTGTGACCACGCTTGATGCGTCCGCCACCCGGCACCAGCTCGACGGACGGGTCCAGCATGGCGAGGATGTCGTCGAGCTCGCCGAGCGACTCCACCTGGCTGAGCCGGCGGCGGATCTCGGGTCCGACCGGATACCCCGTGACGTACCAGGAGAGGTGCTTGCGGATGTCACGCACGGCGAGCATCTCGCCCATGTGTTCGGTGAGCAGGGCGGCGTGGTCGGCCATGACCGCCATGACCTCGCCGAGACGACGGGGACGAGGCACCGGCCGTCCCTGCAGCGCTTCGACGAGGTCGCCGAACAGCCACGGCCGGCCGAGGCAACCGCGTCCGATGACGACGCCGTCGCAGCCGGTCTGGGCCATCATCGCCACCGCGTCGTCCGCTTCCCAGATGTCGCCGTTGCCGAGGACCGGGATGTCCGTGACGTGCGCCTTGAGCTCGGCGATCGCCGCCCACCGCGCGTCACCCGCATAGTGCTGCTCGGCCGTGCGGGCGTGCATCGCGATCGCCACGACCCCTTCCTCCACGCACAGCTCGCCGGTGCGGAGGTGGGTGAGCGTGTCATCGTCGATTCCCATCCGGAACTTGGCGGTGACGGGCACGCCGTACGGTTCGGCGGCGCGCACAGCGGCGCGCAACACACCCCGGAGCAGGTTGGGCTTGGCAGGCACAGCGGCGCCACCCCCCTTGCGTGTCACCTTTGCCGCAGGGCAACCGAAGTTGAGGTCGACGTGGTCGACGAGACCTTCGTCGCACACCTTGTGCACGGCGCGGCGCCAGCGTTTCTGGATCGCTGCCATAGATCTGCAGGCTGCGCGGGTGCTCGTCGGGGCCGAACGTCATCATCCGCTCCGTCTTCGCGTTGCCGTGAACGACAGCGGTCGCCATCACCATCTCGTTGACGTAGACGAGGTCGGGTCCGAAGCGGCGGCACAAGGCGCGGAAGGGCGCGTTCGTCACGCCCGCCATCGGAGCGAGCACCACCGGCACCGCCGGTGAGTACGAGCCGAGCCGCAGTTGCATCGTCCCGACGGTATCGAGCGTCCTCTCCAACCGGACGTCGGTCCGCTACTCGGCGACTGTCAGGCGGAGGTTGGGGAACGCGCCCGTGGCGAGGCTCATCGGGCCGTCCTGTTGGAGGCGGTACCAGCCGGCCGAAGCGATCATCGCTGCGTTGTCGGTGCACATGTCGCGGCTCGGCAGGAACCCGTGCAACCCGTCGGTCGAGCACGCGTCGAGGAACTGCTCGCGCAGGTGCGAGTTGGCGGCGACGCCGCCGCCGAGCACCAAACCCTTCGCTCCCACCATCTGTGCCGCCCGTCGCGACCTTGGCGACGAGTACGTCGACCACGGCCGCCTGGAACGACGCGGCGACGTCGGCCGCTTCGACGTCCGGGTTCTTGCGGACGTAGTTCATCACCGCCGTCTTGAGCCCACTGAACGAGAAATCGAAACCGTCGTTGAGCATCGCCCGGGGGAAGTCGATCGACTGTGGATCGCCCTCCATGGCGATGCGGTCGATGATCGGGCCGCCCGGATAGCCCAGCCCGAGGAAGCGCGCCACCTTGTCGAACGCCTCGCCGGCGGCGTCGTCGATGGTCTGTCCGAGGAGCCGGTAGTCACCATGACCTCGCATCTCGATCAACATCGTGTGCCCGCCGGAGACGAGCAGCACGACGACGGGCAACTCGAGCGACGGATCGTCGAGGAATGCCGCGTAGAGGTGCGCCTCGAGGTGATTGACGCCGATGAACGGCACGTTCCAGGCGAGAGCCAGCGACTTCGCCGCCGACACACCCACGAGCAGCGCTCCGATGAGTCCCGGACCGATCGTGCACGCCACGGCATCGATGCGCGACTCGTCCACACCCGCCTCCACGATCGTGCGGGCGATCACCGGGTTGAGCAGGTCGAGATGGGCGCGGCTCGCCACCTCGGGTACTACGCCACCGAAATCGGCGTGGAGGTTGACCTGCGAGCTCACCACGCTCGACACGACGTCGGTGCCGCCGAGCACCAGGGCGGCGGCGGTCTCGTCGCAGCTCGTCTCGATGCCGAGGATCAAGGTGTGGTCGCCGACCGGGATCGTCACGACGGATCCGCCACTCGGTCCAGGGCGACGAGACGGGCCGTGTACTCGACGGATTGGATGTCGTGGCACCACATCACGATCGCGTCCTCGACGTTGTCGTAGTAGCGCTGGCGGATCCCAGCGGGCACGAACCCGAACGATCGGTACAGCTCCTGGGCGCCGGTGCTCGACGCCCGCACCTCGAGTGTCCACGACTGGCATCCACGCTGGATCGCGTCGTGGGCGAGCTCGATCATGAGCCTCGTGCCGACGCGCTGGCGGCGCGCGCTCGGGGCAACTGCGATGTTCGTGATGTGTGCCTCGTCGATCACGAACATCAGCCCGGCGTAGCCGAGCACGACACGACCGCGGCGGGCGACGAAGTAGCAGCGGGTGCCGTCGCGCACCTGCTCCAGCTCTCCTGCGAAGAGCCGTTGGCTCCAGCCCCGCGAGTACGCGTCGCGCTCGATCACCATCGCCTGGTTGAGGTGCTTGCGACGCATCGGCTCGATGACGAGATCATCGTCGTCGCCGACGGGGCGGATGCGAGCCAGCATGTTCATCGTGCGTCCCGGCGGGTGACCCAGTTGATCTGCGCGTCCGGCAGGCGCAGGTAGAGCGGCTCGATGTGACGTGGCGACACCCAGTCCTCACGAAGTGCGCGAGCGTGCGCCAGCTGGACGAGCGGCGCCGGCGACGGGTGGGCGTCGTCGCCGATCTCGACGTGGACGGACTCGACGATGCGGCCACGGTACCGGTGGGCGCCGTCTCCGACGAGCAGCGCGTCCTGGCCGCGGGCGAGGAGATCGGCGACGAGATCATCGACCGGACCGACCGTCGGTTCGAGCACCTGCTGCACGCCACCCGGTACTTGGCGGTACATGGCGTAGAACACCTCACCCTTGCGGGCGTCGATCACGGGAACGACCACGCGATCCGTGTGGCGGTTGGGGAAGGCGAGTAGGTCGAGCGACGAGATGCCGATCATCGGGATGCGCAGCGCCAAGGCGAGCGCCTTGCCGGCGGCGAGCCCGACGCGCATCCCGGTGAACAGCCCAGGACCGATGTCGACGGCGATCACGCCCAGCTCGGCGAGCTCGATGTCAGCCTGGGAGCACACGAACTGGATCGCCGGTGTCAGGATCTCGGCGTGGCGGCGGCCACGGACCACCTCGAACCGGGCGATCACACCTTCGTGGCCTCCGATGGCGACACCGACCTGCTGCGTGGCGGTCTCGATGCCGAGGATCAGCACGACGTCACCGCGCCACGCAGCCGCTCCCAACGCGCCGCCCACGAGGAACCCGACGCCGACAGCAGGATGTCTCGGTGCTCGACGTCGTCGAGGTCGGTCTCCAGGCGCACCTCGAGATGTTCCACGAACAACGACTCGGCGACATCGCCCCATTCGACGAGCACCACGGCGTTCTCGGCGAGCTCGTCGAGGCTCAGATCGGCGACCTCGCTGAGTTGATCGAGGCGGTACAGGTCGGCGTGGTGCAGCGTGATCGATCCCGTGTCGTAACTGTGCACGAGCGTGAAGGTGGGCGACGTGATCGGCTCGGTGATGCCGAGCGCCCGTCCGAAGCCCTGGGCGAACGCGGTCTTGCCAGATCCCATCTCGCCGGCGAGGACGATGATGTCGCCAGGCCGCGCGAGGGTGGCGATGGCGGCGGCAATGGCGTGTGTTCCGGCAAGGGACGCGACGTGCACCTCGATCAATGTGTCTGCCTCATTCGTTCACGTCGATGGCTGGCGTCACGATGCTAGGCCGCGGTAACGGCGCGGCACGCGTGCGCTGATGCCGCACACGATCTCGTAGTTGATCGTGTCGAGGCGCCGTGCCCAGTCGTCGGCGGCGATCGACTCGTCACCCTGCGCCCCGATGAGCACGACCTCGTCACCGACCTCCACGTCTTCGTCGCCACAATCGACCATCAGCTGGTCCATCGTGACGACGCCCACCATGGGGCACCGCCGGCCGCGGATCAGCACGTATCCACCGAGCAGCGACAACCGGCGAGGTACTCCGTCGGCATAGCCGAGCGGGACGGTCGCCACAGTCGTGTCCGCGGGGAACGTGTGCCGCAATCCGTACGAGACGCGCGAGCCGGCGGCGACCCGCTTGACGTGCGACACACGCGCGCTGGAGCGACATCGCCGGACGCAGGTCGGCACACAAGTGCTCCACGCCGGGCCCGGGGACGAGGCCGTACATGGCGATGCCGAGGCGCACGAACGACCGCCGTGCGGCTGGATGGGCGAGACCGCCCGCCGAGTTGGCGGCGTGGACGATCGGCGGCTCTCGAGCGACGCCAGAACTGCGTCGAATTCGGCGAGTTGCTGACCGGTGAACTCGTTGTGCGGCTCGTCGGCAACAGCGAGGTGGGTGTAGACGCCTTCGAGGCGGAGTGCCGGCGCCGACTCGACGATCGCCTTCACGACGGCGTCGATCGCGTCGCGTTGAACACCGACCCGCTGCATCCCCGTGTCGAGCTTGATGTGCACGGGTAGGTCCCGTCCGCCTGCAGCGATGAGCGCATCGACGCCGTCGACGGTGTACACGGTCGGCGTCAGATCGTGCTCGACGATGAGCGCCGCCTGTTCCGGGGGCTGCTCGCTGAGGAGGAGGATCGGGGCCCGGACGCCTGCCTCTCGCAGGGCGATGCCCTCGTGGACGAGGGCGACGCACAACCCTTCTGCCCCGGCGTGCAGTGCGGCGTTGGCGACCGGCACGGCGCCATGGCCATAACCGTCGGCCTTGACGACTGCCCGCACCCCCGCCGGCCGGACCGCCGTCAGGACCGACCGCACGTTGTGGACGATGGCGTCGAGGTCGACGGCAGCCCAGGCCCAGCGATCGCCAGCGGCCGGGTCGGCGTCCGTCCCGCTCACGTGACGACCTCGCCGATCGCAATCGGGATCAGCGGAGGGATGTCGCCGGCGATCAGCCCGTGGCGGGGCCCATGCGACGCGGCGGCGCCGTGCAACCATGCACCAGCACTGGCCGCGTCGAAAGCGGGGAGGCCGCGCGCCATCAGTGCCGCGATCATCCCGGAGAGGACGTCGCCACTTCCCGCTGTCGCCAGCCGCTCGTCGGCGTTGTTGACGAGCCTGACGGCGCCCGATGACGATGCCACGACCGTGGTCGGTCCCTTGAGGAGGACGACCGCGCGCAGCTCGCGGGCGAGCTGGCGGGCAGCCGTGATGCGATCGGGCCCCGGCTGGTGGCCGGTGAGCAGGGCGAACTCACCGTCGTGAGGTGTGAGCACCGTGGGTTGCGATCGTTGCTGAACGATCGCCGTGGCGGGGTCCAACCCGACGGAGAGGGCGTACAGACCGTCGCCATCGATCACGAGCGGCACGTCCGCCCGGCGAGCGACCTCGCGGATGGCCACACCGGTCTGATCGCGCCGGCCGAGTCCCGGTCCGAGCACCATCCCGTGGAACCGGTGCAGCTCGCGCAGCGCTTCCTGTGCCCAGTCGTAGGGCGGCAGCGGGGCAGTGACCGCTTCAACCGGTGCGTGCGGTTGCGGTACCGGGCTGACGAGCTGCACCATGCCGGCACCGGTTCGCTGAGCGGCAGCAGCAGCGAGGAACCCGGCGCCCTGCATACCCGGGCCGCCGGCCACGACGCGCACTGCGGTACTCCATTTGTGAGCGGTGCGCGAACGCGGTCGCCACCACTTCGCCACGTCGGATCCCTCGACGACGAACACACGCGCCCGGGCGACGTCGAGCCCGATGTCGACGACCTCGACGTCGCCCGCGTAGTCCGGCCCCTCCCCGATGACGAGCCCCGGCTTGAGCGCGGCGAAGGTGACCGTGGTGTCGGCGCGCAGGACGCGAGTTGATGCCTCCCCCGTCAGCCCGTCGATCCCACTCGGGATGTCGACCGCCAGCACAGCCGCCGTGTCGACTTCGGGTGCCACCCAGTCGCCGTGGAAACCGGTGCCGTAGGCGGCATCGATCACGAGATCGGTGGGCGGCAGCCGATCAGGCCGGACGCGGGCGTCGTACACCGTCACCGACGCGCCTCGGGCGCGCAGGCGTTCACCGGCGAGCAGGCCGTCGCGTCCGTTGTTACCGCGGCCGGCGATCGACCGCCACACGTCGTCCGTATACCCCGCCGAGCATCGCTTCTGCCGACCGGGCGACGGCGGTGCCCGCCCGCTCGATCAGCACCTCGACCGGATCCTCGGCCTCCGCGTCGATCGCCGCCATCTCGCTCGGGGTCACCACCGGCCTCACGACCTGCCATGGTACGAGGATGACCGGCCCGACCCGCCTCACGAAGCTGTCCCGATCGATCAGCGGTGAGCGAGCGCTCGTGACAGGCGCCGCGAGCGGCATGGGTCGGGCGACGGCACTTCCTCTTCGCCGACGAGGGAGCACGGGTGGCAGTCCTCGACGTCACCCCCGACGGCGTGGCCAGTGTGGTGGCGAGATCCATGGTGCGCACGGAACGGAGTCGGCGATCGGGATCGTCTGCGACGTCGCCGATGCCGACGTCGCTCGACAGTGCTGTACAGCGACCGTTGACGATTCGGCGGGATCGACATCCTCGTCAACAACGCGGGCATCGCCCTCCCGGCCTCGTGTGACATGCCCGACGACGACTTCGAGCTGTCGTGGTCACGCACGCTGGACGTCAACCTGCTGTCCCATTGCGCCTGGTCCGCCGCTGTCTCCCCATCTCGTCAAGAGCCCCGTCGCCCCGCATCGTCAACATCGCGTCCACGGAGGCGATCGTGGCCACCGGCGGACTCAGCGCCTACGCCGCCACGAAGGCGGGCGTCGTCGGGCTGACGAAGAGCCTCGCCGTCGAGCTCGGCAAGCAGGGAGTGACCGTCAACTGCATCTGCCCCGGCCCGATCGAGACGGGGATGACCGCCGGCATCCCCGCTGACGCCAAAGCCGACCTATGCCCGGCGTCGCGTCCCCCTCCGCCGCTACGGCGACCCCGAGGAGGTGGCCCACATGACGCTCAATCTCTGCCTTCCGGCAAGCAGCTACGTGACCGGCGCGATCATCACCGTCGACGGCGGCATGACCATCCGCCACACGTGATCGCTACGCCGGCGAGAACGACAGCGATCGCGGTGGCGTCGGTGTGGGTCAGCGTGAGGTGCCAGCCCGTCACGCCGGCGCGGTCGGCCAGATCGACGCGCGGCGCCCGTCACCCGCAGCGAGGGGGCGCCGGACTCGGCGACCTCCACCCAGACGTCGTGGAAGGCGAACGCACCGAGTCCGACGCCAAGCGCCTTCATCACCGCTTCGCGAGCGGCGAAGCGCGCTGCAAGTGACGGGACCGGGATCGGCCTTCGGCGCGACGTACTCCAGCTCGGACACGCGTGAACAGGCGCGTCCGCATCCCCGGCGTGCGGGCGAGCGACTGACGGAATCGCTCGATGTCAACGGCGTCAACACCGATGCCGATCACCGCCGCTCGGTTCCTCAGCTCGGCGCAGAATTCGATCGCCAGCGATCGGCGGTCTCGGAGATCGGGTCGATGAGCAGCTCGTCGACGGGGACGTCGGCGAGCAGCGTGTCGTCGAAACTGCCCTCGGTCTCCGTGACCCAGTCGACGAGGCGGTCGTATCGACGGTCGTACCCCTCGAGCACGCCGCGCATCGTGCGTGCGTCGAGGCGGTCGCGGAAGCGCACCTGCAGCAGCGTGATGCCGGTGCACGTGCCGGCCTTGATCTCCGGAACGAGGATCACGGTGCGATTGTCACTGCGTCCGCGGGCGACGAGCACCTCCCGCTCACTGGCAACACGGCGCTTGGTACCGACCAGTCGCGGGTTCCCTCGACGCGACTCTTGAGGGTGCGCGAGATCCCGCCGCGGTCGACGATCTCGATCGTGTCGTCATCGATGCCGTAGCGGGTGAAGCCGGTGACCTCCATCACCGCCGGGTCGAGGTCGGCGAGCACCTTCAGCGTGCGGTACGTGAGCGCATCGCGTCCCGCTCCGGCGTCGAGCACCGCCTGCACCAGCGCCCGATCGAGCACTCCCTCGTCGCTGCGGGAGATGCCGACCGTGACGGTCTTCGCCTGATGCTTGATGGCGTCGATCGGACGGGTGAGCTCTTCGATGGCGCCGGTGAGCGCATTGAGAGCATCGTCGATCAGGTTGCCCGGAGTGGCGACCTTGCCCGAGTCGAACTGATAGTCCTCGAGCGGCCGGGCCGACAGCACGTTGCGGAACAGACCGGTGAGGCGCACCGCCGTACTCGCCTCGAGATGCCCGTTGTACCGACCGGAACGGAGCCCGTCGAGGTACTGATCGACCGACGGACGCACCATCGCAGGCAACCGGGCCAGTACCTCGTCGCCGTCGCTGCTCTCTCCGACGAGCGTCTCGATCGCTTCTCGCGCCTGGCGCAGCGGCAGCGCCGACGTGTCGATGGCGAGCGCCGCCTCGTAACCGAAGAGGTGTCCGACCATTGCCGACAGCACGAAACCGAGCGCCGGGTCGACCGGCGGGACGGTGATCAGCGCCGCCGCGTCGTAGCGCTGGTCGCCCTCGTCGACAACGACGATCGGGCGTCGCCTTGTGGGCGCGGAAGATGGCGATCTCCTTGCCGACATCGTCGGCGGTGCTCCCCGACAGTCCGGCGGCGCACACGAGGATCAGCGGTTCGGACGACAGGTCGATGTGCTTCTTGTCCTCCGTGACGTCGCAGGCGATCGACTTGTAGCACAGCTCGGAGAGCTTGATCCGCACCTCCTCGGCAGCGACCTTGTTGGGGCCGTTGCCGACCACCGCCCAATAGCGCTTGTGCGGTGCGAACCGGTGCGCCGCAGTAGCAATCTCGGGGCGCTTCTCGAGCACGGTGCGCATCGCGTCGGGCAGCGCACGGAGCGAGGACAGCAGCCGGTGGCGGCGGACGTCCGAGCCGAGCCCGGCCGCCTCGCTGATCGCGCACGCCAGCAGTACTCCAGCGGCGACTTGGGCGTAGAAGGCCTTCGTGGATGCCACGCTCATCTCGACGTCGCGGCCGTCGGAGGTGTAGAGCACGCCGTCGGACTTGTCGCACAGATCGCTGTTGCGCCGGTTGACGATGCTGATCACCGCCGCTCCCCGTCCGCGGAGGAGATCGACCGTCCGGTTCGTATCGGTCGTGGTACCGCTCTGACTGACGGCGATGGCGAGGGTGTCGGTCATCTCGCGGCGGAGGTTGAAGCCACTCAGCTCAGTTGCCGTGATGGCGTCGATGTCGAGCGAACCATCGGTGAGCAGGTCGAGGATGGCGGCGAGGCTCTGCCCCGCGACCGCTGCGGTTCCCTGACCGATCACCCGCACGCGCCTGATCTCGCCCGCCGCCAAACGGGCGGCGATCGCCGATGGCAGCGCCCGCTCCCCGACCGCGACTCGCAGCGCGTCGTCGGTGCCGGTGATCCGGCCGCGGAGCGTCTTGTGCAGGCTGTCGGGCGCCTCGGTGATCTCCTTCAGCAGGAAGTGCGGAGACGTGCCGCGGTCGATGTCGCGCGTGGTGATCTCGGCGACCACGACGTCGGCCTCCGTGAGGGGCTCGGGTGTGCCGTCATAGGCGAGTCGGGTGATGCCGGCCAGTTCACCGCCATGCGCCCCGTCGACAGCGATGATCTGCCCGCCATGCTCACCGTCCATGCGGATGTAGCGCGATGTCTCCTCGATGAGCCCATACGGCTCGCTGGCCACGACGTAGCAATCGTCGCCAAGGCCGACATAGAGCGCCTGCCCGCTGCCGCGAAGGGCGAGCAGGAGCGTGTCGGGAGAGTTGTGCGCCGTAGCACCGATCGCCACCGATCCGTCGAACTGGGCCACGGTGCGGCGGAAGGCATCGACATTGTCGGACGCGCCCTGCCGCGCCAGACGCGACATCAAGACGGGGATCACCTTGGCGTCGGTGCTGATCGGCGTCTCGATCCGAAGCCGGTGGTCGACCTTGAGGTCGGCGTGGTTGTCGACGTCGCCGTTGAGCGCGGCGACCACGTAGGGCGCTCCGTCGCCTTCGAGATCCTCGCTGTTCACCGGATGGGCGTTTGGTTGCGAGATGATCCCGACCGATGCCCACCGGGTGTGTCCCAGCACGGCGACCCGTGCCGACGGGCTCGAGCAGCGCCCGCCGCAGCAGTTCGTCGCCGGCGAGGGCCGCGCGCAGAGCCCGGGTGTTGTCGCCGAGCTCGCCGATCTCAGCCGCCGCCTTGTACACGAACGACCAGACACCGTCGTTGACGCGGACCGAACCCGACTGGAAGAGCGGATCGAAGGCCCGGTCGGCGACGCCGACGGTACCTGGGTCGAGCTCCGTGTCCCAGACGAACAGGTGGAGCCCAGCCGAATCGCGACCACGCACCTCCAGGCGGTCGATGGCGGACAGCGACTGCTGCACGGCGTAGTAGCCGGCGAGCGCCGCCTCGCCGGCGTCGCGCCCGGCGAGGCTGGCTACCTCGACTGCTGTTCGAAAGCGATCGCGTCGAACCGCCCACAGGGCGTCGCGGAGTGCGATCAGCGCCAAACCCTCTGCTTCGATCTCGTCGGCCGACAGCGTGGAGGACTCGAGCGTCGCCTCCCGCTCTGCGGCGAACGCTTCGAGCATGTCGAGGCGGGCGGTGATCGCGGCCACGGTCTCATGGCGGTCGACGAGCGCCAGCACGCCGGGCAGGCCGTGGAGCATCCTGTCGACCTCGTACACGGCCGCCGAGGCAGCGCCGGCATCGGGTGTGGCGGCAACAGCGGTGTCGAGCAGCGCGACGAGCTCGTCGCGGCTCGGCGTGGGCCGGGTCGGGAGACGGCTGACGACGCCGATGATTCCGCACATGCCTGTCAGCCTAAAGACGTGCGCCGGTAGGCGCACGTCAGACCCGAGACCGGCCCGTCCCGGGCCCGCCTCATGGGCCGTGTCGCTTGGGTCACCTCGCCTGTCGGCTCGGCTCTCGGCTCTCGGCTCAACCGAAGAGAGACCTGGCGGCACGGGCCAGCAGGTTGGCCGTGTTCTCGGCCTGTTCGTGAGTCGCCGCCTCCACCATCACCCGCACCAGCGGCTCGGTGCCGCTGGCGCGCACCAGCACCCGCCCCGTGTCGCCGAGCTCAGCCTCGCTGTGGGCGATCTCGACCGCCATCCGTTCGGCCGCGTCGGGAACACGTTCGCCCACACGGACGTTGACGAGAACCTGAGGCAAGGCGGTCATCGCTTCACTGGCGAGCGCTTCCAGGGGCTGTTGGCGTCGCGCCATCACATCGGCCAGCATCAGCGCCGTGAGCACGCCGTCGCCTGTCGTTGCGTGGTCGCGGAATATGACGTGGCCGCTCTGCTCA
The DNA here is from genome assembly GCA_963830025.1 of uncultured Acidimicrobiia bacterium. Taxonomy (GTDB): domain Bacteria; phylum Actinomycetota; class Acidimicrobiia; order Acidimicrobiales; family Ilumatobacteraceae; genus CAWHLC01. The sequence continues at coordinate 1,105,454 of CAWHLC010000007.1, read as the reverse complement.
CCACCGAGCGACAGCCCCCGCCGATCGAGCTCCTCGAGCACGTACCGGTCGCCGACCGGTGTCTCGACCACCTTGATACCGGCGTCGCGCATCGCCAGATGGAAGCCGAGATTCGTCATCACCGTGATGACGACTGTCTCGTCGCGGAGCTGACCACGATCGAACAGGTCCTTGGCGCAGATCGCGATGATGTGATCGCCGTCGACGATGCGACCGGACGCGTCGACGGCGATCAAGCGGTCGCCGTCACCGTCGAGAGCCACCCCGAAATGGGCGCCGTGGACGACCACAGCCGCTGCCAGCGCGTCCGGATTGGTGGCCCCGCACGAGGCATTGATGTTGGTGCCATCGGGCTGGTCGTGGAGCGAGATCACCGTTGCGCCCGCAGCAGCAAAGACGTCGGGTGCGATGCGATGGGCGGCGCCGTTCGCAGAGTCGAGCACGACGTGCACACCGTCGAGCCGGCGACCGCCGGCGGATGCGAGCAGGTGCTCGCGGTAGGCAGCGATGTCGTCACGGACGTTGTCCTCGTCGACGAGCACGCGGCCGACCTCACCCGCCGGTGCAGGCAGGACGTCGAGTTCCGCTTCGATGGCCAGCTGCATCTCGTCGCTGAGCTTGAGGCCGCCTGGGGCGAACAGCTTGATGCCGTTGTCGTGATACGGATTGTGCGAGGCGGAGACGACGACGCCGATCGCATTGCGGCGGGCGGCCACGTAGGCGACCGTGGGCGTGGGCACCACCCCGAGCTGCTCGACGGTGACGCCCTCGCTCGCCAGGCCGGCACAGAGCGCTGCTTCGAGCATCGGCGTGGACAGTCGGGTGTCGCCTCCGAGGACGGCGCGTTCGCCACCGAGCACCCGAGCCGCGGCGCGACCGAGCGACAGGGCGAACTCGGCGGTCAGCTCCTCGTTGGCAACACCGCGCACACCGTCGGTGCCGAACTTCACGACGCGAACCTACGACAGGTCGCTGTCGATCAGCGCTTGGTGAACTGCGGCGCCTTGCGGGCCTTCTTGAGCCCGTACTTCTTGCTCTCCTTCTTCCGCGCGTCGCGGGTGAGCAAGCCGGCCTTCTTCAGGGAGGGGCGACGCTCGGGGTCGGCGTCGACGAGGGAGCGAGCGATGGCCATGCGCAGCGCGCCGGCCTGCCCGGTGACCCCACCACCGTGGATCGTGGCGTCGACGTCGTAGGCCTCGGTGGCCTCGGTGACACGCAGCGGCTCGACGACGATCATCCGCTGCGCCGCCGTGGGGAAGTACTGCTCGATCGGGCGCCCGTTGATGACGATCGTCCCGGTGCCGGGCCGGAGCCGAGCACGGGCGATCGCCTCCTTGCGGCGGCCGGTGGTCTGCGTGAGTGGAGCGGTTGCCATGGGCGTGTCTCTCAGATCTCGAGTGCCTTCGGCGACTGGGCGCCGTGCGGATGGTCGGGGCCGGCGTACACCTTGAGCTTGGTGAGCATCTGACGGCCGAGAGGACCCTTCGGCAGCATTCCCTTGACGCTGCGCCGTACGAGCTCTGCGGGCTTCCTGGCGAGCAGTTCGGCATACGAGTCGGACTTGATGCCACCCGGGTAGCCGCTGTGCCGGTAGACGCGCTCGCGCTCGGCCTTGTTGGACGTCATCACGACCTTGTCGGCGTTGACGACGATCACGTGATCACCGGTGTCGAGGTGAGGAGCGAAGATCGGCTTGTGCTTGCCTCGCAGCAAACGGGCGACCTCGGTGCACAGACGGCCGAGCACTTTGCCCTCGGCGTCGACGACGTACCACTCGCGTTGGATGTCGGATTTCTTCGGGGTGTACGTGGGCATCTATGCGTTCCCAGGTCGATTGGCGAAACCGAGACAGCCTACGGCGTTCCGCGGCCCTCGCCAACCGATCCGTCGAGCACCGCCGGCTCTACCTGGCCTGTCACGTCCACCGACTCCCGATCGCTGGGCAGGAACTTGTACACGAGGAACGCCGCGACTGATCGTGATCACAGCGGCGACGAGGGTGGCCAGTCCGAGACCGTCGACGAACGACTGCCGCGCCGTGGCGATCAGCCGCCCGACGAGGTCGTCGGGAATCGCGCCACGGGTTACGAGGCCGAACGTGCCACCGAGGCCGCCCTCGGCCTCCTCGCGGATCTCCGGAGCGCAGTCCGGCGAGCACAGGAGCGAGCCCGGACGGAACTTGCCCGTGAGCAAGGAGCCGAGGACGGCGACGCCCAGCGCCCCGCCGAGCTCGCGCGTCGTGTCGTTCGTCGCCGAGCCCATCCCGGCGCGGTCGCGAGGGACTGCAGCCATCAGTTGCGTCGTCATCGGCGTCATCGTCATTGCCATCCCGCTGGCGAGGATGCAGATCACGACGAGCATCACCCAGTACGCCGTGTCGACGTCGAAGAAGAGCGACGTGCCGAGCATCCCCGTGGCGACGAGGCTGAGGCCGATGAATCCGACACGGTTGGCACCCAACCGGGCGACGAGCTTCGGTGTGTTGGGCGCGACCGTCATCATCACGACGGAGAACGGCAGCATGCGCAGGGCCGCCTCGAGCGGGCTGTAGCCGATCACGCCCTGCAGGTACTGGGCAAGCATGAAGAACGACCCGAACATGGCGAAGAACACGAGCGTGATCCCGCCCGACGAAACGGCGAATCGCGGGTTGCGGAACAGGTTGAGGTCGAGCATCGGGTGCCGGTTCCTCCACTCCCACATCCCGAAGAGGAGGAGGAACAGCGCGGCCGCACCGAACCAGAGGAACGATTCTGTGCTGACCCAGCCGTGGTGGGGGCCCTCGATGATCGCGTACACGAGGGAGCTGAGACCGAGGATCGACAGCAGCGCACCGAGGGGGTCGAGTGGCGTCTCGCTGGCATCCTTCGACTTGGGCACGAGGACCCATCCGGCAGCGATGGCAAGCGTGATGATCGGAATGTTGACCAGGAACACCGCCCCGTACCAGAAGTGCTCGAGGATGATGCCGCTGGCGACCGGGCCGATTGCAGCCCCAGCGCCGGAGATGCCTGCCCAGATGGCGATCGCCTTCGCCCGTTCGTGAGCGGGGAAGACGTTGGCGAGGATCGACAGCGTCGACGGCATGACGAACGCGGCGCCGACGCCCATCACTGCTCGACCCGTGATCAGCACGCCGGAAGTGTCGGCGAACACACCGATCATCGATCCGATGCCGAAGATCAGCAGCCCCGCCTGCAGCGCGCCCTTGCGTCCGAAGCGATCTCCGAGCGCAGCAGCCGTGTACAGCAGCCCGGCGAAGACGAGACCGTAGGCGTCGACGATCCACTGGATGTCGGTGTTCGTGGCGCCGACACCGCCGCTGCTGCTCGGCAGCTGCAACGTCGGCAAGGCGACATTGAGAACCGTGTTGCCGACGATGACGATGATCAACGACGCACAGAGCACCGCCAGTGTCTTCCAGCGGCGGGCGTACACAACTGGGTCGATGCCGTCGAGTTCGTCGATGCCCTTAGTTGTACCCGCCGGAGGGCCCTCAGTTCTCGTCGTAATCGACGCGCCACAACACCAGTCCGTGCGGCGGGGCAACCTGTCCAGCTGCGTTTCGGTCGCGAGCGCGCAGGATCGCGGTGACATCCCCGGCGCTGATCCGACCCATCCCGACGTCGACGAGCGTGCCGGCGATGCTGCGCACCATCTGATGGCAGAACGCGTTGGCCGAGATCTGGAGGCGCAGAAGCTGTGGTTCGGGCTCCGTCCAGCGCAGGGCGAGAACGCGGCGGGTGCGTGACTTCTCCGGCACGTCGTCGTCGACCTTCACGCGTCGGCAGAACGACGAGAAGTCGTGCTCTCCGATCAGCGCGTCGCCGGCGGCCCGCATCACCGGCAGGAGCAACGGTTGGGGAACGTGCCACGACGAGTTGGCGAGCAGCGGGTTGGGTGCCGGATGATTCCACACGTGGTAGCGGTAGTGACGCGCCGTGGCGGAGAAGCGTGCGTCGAAGGCATCCGCCGTCCACTCGGCGCAGCGCACGCCGATCGATGGGCCGAGCAGCTTGTTCAACCGGTGAGTCACATCACCCAGATCGGTGTCGTCGGGCAGGTCGCCACTGATCACCTGGCCCCAGGCGTGCACACCGGCATCGGTGCGGCCGGCTCCGACGAGATGGACCGGTTGGCGGACGACGAGCTGCAGCGCCTCGCGGAACGACCCGAGCACAGTTGCCACGCCCTCGTTCTCGGCGAACCCGTGGAACGGAGCCCCGTCGTAGGCCACGAGGAAGCGGGCTCGTCCCATGCTCGCCAGTCGAGCTCCGAGGAGAGCCGCTAGACGAGCTCGATGCGCGCCATCGAGGCGTTGTCGCCCTGGCGCGGGCCGAGCTTGAGGATGCGGATATAGCCGCCGTTGCGCTCGACGTAACGCGGGGCCACGTCGTTGACCAGCTTGTGCGTCATCTCGCGGTCGCCCAGATAGCCCTGGATCTGGCGGATGCGGTGAACCCGCATCGGCCCGTCCTGGGCCTTCTTCGCCTTGGTGATCAGCTTCTCGGCCACCGGGCGCAATGCCTTCGCCTTCGCCTCGGTGGTGACGATCGCCTCCGCGGCGAACAGCGACGCGGCGAGGTTGGCCATCATCAGGCGCTGATGGGCGGCATCGGCGCCGAAGCTGCGGGCACGGCGTGGGGTGGCAGGCATGTCTCTGTGTTCCTTGGCGTCGGGGCTCAGCCGCGCAGCGAGAGGCCGCGCTCGTCGAGCTTCTGCTTCACTTCGTCGAGGCTCTTCTGGCCGAAGTTGGTGATGTTCAACAGGTCGTCCTCGGTCTTCGTGAGCAGCTCACCGATCGTGTTGACCTGGGCCCGCTTGAGGCAGTTGCTCGGCCGCTCGGAGAGGTCGAGATCCTCGATGGGCAGTTCGAGGTCGGGCGAGGAGGCGGCGACGTCGACGGCGTCGGTGAGCTCGAGACCCTGCGGCTCGTCGCTGAGCGTGGCGACGAGCTCGGCGAGCGAGCGCAGCGTGGCACCTGCCGAGGCGAGGGCGTCGCCGGGAGTGATCGACCCATCGGTGGTGACATCGAGGACGAGACGGTCGTAGTTGGTGCTCTGCTCGACGCGGGTGGGCTCGACCTCGAACGTCACCCGGCGGACCGGCGAGAAGATGGCGTCGATCGGGATCACACCAATGGTGCGCGTCTCGATCTCGCGATCGCTCGACACATAGCCGCGACCCTGCTCGACGGTGAGGTCGATGGCCAACCGGGCGTTGCCGTTGAGCGTGGCGATCGGCGCGTCGGGGTTGAGGATCTCGACATCGGCAGGGCACTCGATGTCACCGGCGGTGACATTGGCGGCACCCTTCATGTCGAGACGTGCCGTCACCGGCTCATCGGCCTGCGAGCGAACGACGATGTCCTTGAGGTTCAAGATGATGTCGGTGACGTCCTCGGCGACGCCAGCGATGGTGTCGAACTCGTGGAGCGCGTCGTCGAAGCGGACCGTGGTGATGGCGGCCCCGGGGATCGAGGACAGCAAGGTGCGGCGCAGCGAGTTGCCGAGCGTGTGACCGAAGCCGGGCTCGAGCGGACCGACAGCGAACCGCTGACGGTTGTCGGCCTCTTCGCCGAGAGCTTCGATGGTGGGGCGCTGCATGACGAGCATTTGCGGCTGGAGCCTTTCGGGTAGATCTGAACAGTGCGTGTCGAGCGGGTGTTACTTCGAGTAGAGCTCGACGATGAGCGACTCGCGTACCGGGACGTCGATGTGCTCCCGCTGGGGCAGGTCACGGACGGTGACTTGTTTGCCACCGTCGCCGGCCTCGAGCCAGCCGACCAGTGAGCGGTCGAGGACATCGATGTTGTGCTGGATGACGATCATCCTCTGCGCCTTCGGCGACAACGTGACGACGTCGCCCTTGCGCACGCGGGCGCTGGGGATGTCGACGCGCTTGCCGTTGACGAAGATGAGACCGTGGTTCACGAACTGGCGGGCCTGCGGGCGAGTGCTCGCCCAACCGGCGCGGTACGTGACGTTGTCGAGACGCAGCTCGAGCAGGCGGAGCAGGTTCTCGCCCGTGGGGCCGTCGAGACGGTTCGCTTCGACGTACGTCTTCTTGAACTGACGCTCGAGGAGACCGTAGATGTACTTCGCCTTCTGCTTCTCCTGCAGCTGGGTGAGGTACTCGCTGGCGTTGGAGCGGCGGCGGGTGCGGCCGTGTGCACCCGGAGGGAACGGCCGGCGATCGAGCGCCTTGCGGCCCTTCTCGTTCTCGAAGATGTTGGTGCCGAGACGGCGCGACACGCGGACTTTGGGTCCGGTGTAACGGGCCATGATCAACCCCTCCGGCGCTTGGGCGGCCGGCAGCCGTTGTGGGGGACCGGGGTGACGTCCTTGATCGAGGTGACTTCGATCCCGGTGTTCTGGATGGAACGCACCGCGGTGTCGCGGCCCGAACCGGGGCCCTTCACCTCGACCTCGGCGCGACGCAGACCGTGCTCCATCGCCGCTCGGGCGGCGCGCTCGGCAGCGAGCTGTGCGGCGAACGGGGTCGACTTGCGCGAACCCTTGAAGCCGACGGCGCCCGACGACGCCCAGGCGATGACGTTGCCCTCGGTATCGGTGATCGAGACGATCGTGTTGTTGAACGAGCTCTTGATGTGAACCACACCAGTGGAGACGTTCTTGCGGTCGCGCTTGCGGGGGCGGCGGCCCCCGGACTTCGGCTTGGCCATCGCTTACTTCCTCACAGCCTTCTTCTTGTTGGCAACGGTGCGCTTCGGTCCCTTGCGGGTGCGGGCGTTGGTGTGGGTGCGCTGACCACGAACGGGCAGGCCCTTGCGGTGACGGATGCCCTGCAGGCACCCGATCTCGATCTTGCGCTTGATGTCCTGAGCGACGTCACGACGCAGGTCACCCTCGATGCGCAGGTGCTCGTCGACGTAGTTACGGATCCGGGCGACCTCGGCGTCGGTCAGATTCGACACCTTGGTGTTCGGGTCGAGCTCGAGCGCGGCGCAGATCTGCAGCGCCGTCGGGCGACCGATCCCGAAGATGTAGGTGAGTGAGATCTCCAGCCGCTTCTCGCGGGGAATGTCAACACCGGCGATTCGTGCCATCGTGCTTCCTTCTTCAGCCCTGACGCTGCTTGTGACGCGGGTTCTCGCAGATCACCATGACGCGACCGTGCCGGCGGATGACCTTGCACTTTTCGCACATCGGCTTGACACTGGGACGGACCTTCATCGATTCCTCTGACTCTGAACTGATCGTTCTGCTTACTTGTAGCGATACGTGATGCGACCTCGAGTGAGGTCGTACGGAGTGAGTTCCACCTGCACCTTGTCGCCAGGCAGGATGCGGATGTAGTGCATCCGCATCTTCCCGGAGATGTGGGCCAGCACCGAGTGGCCATTTTCGAGCTCGACCTTGAACATTGCGTTCGGGAGCGACTCGACGATCGTGCCTTCCAGCACAATGGCGTCTTCTTTGGGCTTGGGCAGGGCATTCTCCTCGGTAATTTGTCCAGCCGGACGCCGAAACGGGAGCGACGGTGCGGCTGGGCGATCGAATATCGACCCGCGAACGGGCCGATTGACGAGGCTATCGCCCCTTTTCCGCGATGCAAAGTGGTCGGTCGAAGCGGTTCAGGCGGGCCGCTCTTGTGGTTCGTACACACTGACGTGGCGCCAGCTGTCGGCGGTGTACGGTTCGCCGCTCCAGCCGCCCCACCGCTCCCGCAGGCGGAGGCCGGCAACGCGTGCCATGAGGTCGAACTCGGGCGGGTAGGCGAGGCGCAGTCTGATCGGTCTGAGCAGGATGCCGTCTGCGCCGATCCGCACGTGATTCACGTCGAGTATTTGCGTGACGGGGTCGTACCTGCCGACATCGAGCCCTACGTGATCGACCTCGACCTGCTCGGCATCGACGAACTGGTGGCCCGGTCGGGAGGGAGCGGTCGGCACCCGGCATTCGACGACGAACACGCCATCGTCGGACAAATGACGACGGGCGTTCTCGAAGCAGCGGACCTGGTCGTCTTGCGTCAGCAAATTGCCGATCGTGTTGAACACCAGGTAGACGAGCGCGTAGGTGCGCCCGGTGGAGACCTGGGACATGTCTCCGACGGTCACCGAGATCTTGTCGCCGTCAGGCTTCTCACGCATCCGGTCAACCATGTGCTGCGACATCTCGATGCCGTCGACACGCACACCAGCCGCCATCAGTGGCAGGGCGATGCGGCCAGTGCCCACGGCGAACTCGAGCGCGTCGCCCTCGCCTGCGTAGCGCGCCAGGAAGGCGGCGGTGAGGTCTTCGTCACCGCGTGTGTCGATGGCGTCATAGCGCTTCGACTCATCAAGGCCGAAGCTCGTTCTCGGGTCGAAACCCTCCATGCGAATCGTCCTCCTTGGGCGTGCGTACGGCAGTCGGGAAGACCTACGCGCGCGAGCGGTCGACGACCTCGGTGAGGCGATCGAACACGTCGTCGGGGTGGCCGACGCCATCGACGATGGCCAACCGGTTGTCGACGTCGTAGTACTGGATGAGCGGCGCCGTCTGCTCCTCGTAGAGATCGAGGCGCCGGTTGACGGCGTCAGGCGTGTCGTCGTCGCGCTGCAGCACGTCGCCACCGCACACATCGCAGATCCACGGATCGCGCTCGCGACCGGTGGCCGTGTAGTTCGTGCCGCAGTCACGGCACACACGTCGGGCGGAGATGCGCTCGATGACGACCTCCCGCGGCACGTCGAGATCGATCACCACGTGGATCGGCCGCTCGCTGGTGATCTTGTCGAGCGCCTCCGCTTGGGCGACGGTGCGGGGAAAACCATCGAGGATGTATCCCCTGCTCCGTGCGTCGGCGCGATCGAGACGCTCCTCGACGAGGCCGACCATGATGTCGTCACCGACGAGACCGCCGCTGTCCATGATCTCCTTCGCCAGCAAGCCGAGCTCGGTTCCTTCCCGCACCGCGGCGCGCAACATGTCTCCCGTGGAGATGTGCGGCACGACGTAGTGGCGGGAGAGACGAACGCATTGCGTTCCCTTTCCAGCGCCCTGCCGTCCGAGGATGATGAGCCTCGCTCCGGGGATCATGAGTGGACGGACCCTACCGGCCGATTCGCCTACTTGAGGAATCCCTCATAGTTGCGCAGCATCAATTGCGAGTCGATCTGGCGCATCAATTCGAGGGCCACACCGACGGCGATCAGGATGCTGGTCCCGGCGAAGGCGAACGTGTTGACATTGGCTGCCCACACCAAGCCGTAGGGGACGAGGGCGATGACGGCGATGAACACGGCACCCGGCAGGGTGATGCGGTTCACGGCCTTGGCCAGGTAGCGCTCGGTCTGCGGACCGGGCCGCACACCGGGGATGAATCCACCCTGGCGACGCAGCTGGTCGGCCTGGCGAACCGGGTCGAAGGCGATCGAGTTGTAGAAGTAGGCGAAGGCGATGATCATCAGGCCGAACGCCGTCATGTAGACGAGGTTCTGGCTGTTGATGATGTACTGGTTGACGAAGTCGGCGACGTCGCCGCGCCAGCCCTCACCGCTGCCGAGCACGTTGGACAGGATCACCGGCAGCAACAGGATCGAGCTGGCGAAGATGATCGGCACCACACCCGACTGGTTGACCTTGAGCGGGATGTAGGTGTTCTGCCCGCCGTACATCCTGCGACCGACCACCCGTTTGGCGAACTGCACCGGGATCCGCCGCTGCCCGAGCTCGACGAACACGACGGCGACGATGATCGCCAAGGTGGCGATGACGATGAGAGCGAACCACACCCATTTGTTCTGCTGCAGGATCGAGTAGTAGCCGTACGGCAGGCCGGACACCACCGAGGCGAAGATCACCATCGACATGCCGTTGCCGACGCCCCGCTGGCTGATCAACTCGCCGATCCACATCAACAGTGCGGTGCCGGCGACGAGGGTGGGGATGATGAGGTAGCCGCGTGGCCAGATCCCATCGGGGAGCAACGGCACACCGAGGTTGGTGCCACCGCCGAAGAACGCCTGTCCCTGTCCGGTGCCGAAGATGAACGTGATACCCGTCGCCTGCAGCGTGGCAAGGGCGATCGTGACGTACCGCGTGTACTGCGTGATCTTGCGCTGGCCGACGGCTCCTTGCTGCTGCAGCTCCTCGAGCTTGGGGATCACCACTCCCAGCACCTGCATGATGATGCTGGACGTGATGTAGGGCATGATGCCCAGGGCGAAGATCGAGAAGCTGGCGAACGCGCCGCCGGAGAAGAGGTTGAGGAAGCCGAGCGCACCCTGGCTCTTCGCCTGGTCTCGGAGCTGCTCGACGGCGTCGTGATCGATGCCCGGGACACGGATCGCCGTGCCGAGCCGGTAGATGGCGATCATCATCACTGTGAACAGGATCTTGTTGCGAAGATCCGAGATCCGGAAAACGTTCAAGATGTTCTTGATCACAGGCCGGCGGTTTCCTTCGTGTCAGTTGGGCCAGTCCGATCATGACCCAGCGTTGGGTCGGACCGGAAAGTGGCGAATCAGCGGTTGGCGAACTGGTTGCCCTGCACCGGGCGGCGTCCGCTCTTGAACGGCAGCGGGATGATCGTCACACTGCCACCCGCGGCGGTGATGGCGGCTTCAGCCGCCTTCGACACGCCGTGGGCGTGGACCTCGACCTTGCGCGTGATCTCGCCACGCCCGAGCACCTTGACGAAGTCGCTCTTGCGGGCGAGGCCGTGGCCGATGAGCACCTCGGGAGTGATCGTCGACTCGCTGAGATCGGAGAGCGTGTCGAGATTGATCGCGTGGTACTCGACGCGGAACGGGTTGTTGAAGCCCTTCAGCTTCGGCACCCGCTGCTTCATCGGCATCTGGCCGCCCTCGAATCCGGGGGCCACCGTGTTGCGGGCGCGCTGGCCCTTGGTGCCCCGGCCGGCGGTCTTTCCGCCCTTGCCGCCGATGCCGCGGCCGACGCGATGGCCGGCCTTGGTGGAACCGGGCGCAGGCGACAGATCGTGGACCTTCATGTCAGCTTTCCTCTTCAGTCGTTGCGCCATCGACCTTGACCAGGTGGGGCACGCGAGCGAGCATGCCCCGGATCTCGGGACGGTCGGGCAGCGTGTTTGTCTGGCCGATGCGGCCGAGCCCGAGGGCACGCAAGGTTCCGCGCGTCTTGGGCTTGGCGCCGATCCCCGAACGGATCTGGGTGACGGTGAGGTCACTCATCGTCGTGTCCTCCTGCTGCGGCCCGGGCACCGGTGCGCTGACGCTCGTTGTAAGCGTTGAGCAGTCCCTTCGGTACGAACTCCTCGGCGGCCAGACCGCGCCGCTTGGCGACCTCGTCGGGCCGCTCCAGCGAACGCAGACCGGCAATGGTGGCGCGGGCGACGTTGATGTGGTTGGCCGAACCCAGCGACTTGCAGAGCACGTCGTGGATGCCGGCCTCTTCGAGAATGATGCGGGCGGCGCCACCGGCGATGACGCCGGTACCGGGGGCGGCGGGCTTCATCAGCACACGTCCCGCTCCCGTCTGCCCGATCACCGGATGGGTGATGGTGGCACCGGCGAGAGGAACGTCGAACAGGTTGCGCTTCGCCTCCTCGGTGCCTTTCTGGATGGCGAGAGGCACTTCCTTCGCCTTGCCGTAGCCGAGGCCGACACGACCATTGCCGTCGCCGATCACGACGAGCGCCGTGAACGAGAAGCGTCGGCCACCCTTGACGACCTTGGCGACGCGGTTGATGGTGATCACCCGCGACTCGCGGAGTCCGCCGTCGTCGGACGAGTGCGTGCCGGATTGGTTGCTCGGTTGATACGCCATCAGAACTCCAGACCTGCGTCACGGGCGGCTTGTGCGACCGCTGCGATGCGGCCGTGGTACTTGAATCCTCCCCGGTCGAACACGACCTGGGAGATGCCGGCGGCCTTCGCCCGTTCGGCGATCAGGGTACCGACCCGGGAGGCGGCGTCGACAGTGGCACCGGTGCCGGCCGTGCGCTGATCGGGCTCGTTGGTCGACGCCGCGGCGAGGGTGCGGCCGGAGTCGTCGTCGATGACCTGCAGCACGAGGTGCTTGTTGGAACGGAACACCGCCAGGCGCGGGCGCGCCTCGGTGCCGTGAAGGTTCTTGCGGACCCGGCGATGCCGGCGGAGGCGGCTGTCCCGGCGGGCCTTGGCGATGTCGCTCATCGTGATCTCGTTCTCTCGAAAGACTGAGTTTGGGTGAGCCGCCAAAGCGAAGCGGAGGCGGCGAGCCCGGTAGGTGAGGGGATGCAGCTTCGCTGCGACCCGAACCCAGACATGTTCATTTCTTGCCGGCCTTGCCCGCCTTGCGCAGGACGCGCTCGCCCTGGTAGCGGACTCCCTTGCCCTTGTACGGCTCGGGCTTGCGGATGCTGCGAATGTTGGCGGCCACCTGACCGACGACTTCCTTGTCGATGCCGGAAACCACCACCTGGGTGGGAACGGGCACCTCGAACGTGATGCCGTCGGGCGCCTTCACGTTGACCGGATGGCTGAAGCCGAGCGCCAAGCGGATGGCGTTGGGGCCTTGCGCCTCGGCGCGATAGCCGACGCCGACGATCTCGAGCTCCTTCTTGAAGCCGTCGGTGACGCCGATGACCATGTTGTTGACGAGGCTGCGGACGAGCCCGTGGAGGGCTCGGTTGTCGCGCTCGTCGTCGGGACGCGTGAACGTCAGCTCACCGTCGGCCTGGTTGATCGTGATCTGTGCAGGCAGCGTGCGGCTGAGCGTGCCCTTCGGGCCTTTGACGGTGATCATGCCGGCCGAGACCGTGACGTCGACGCCGGACGGTACCGCTACTGGGGTTTTGCCAATTCGAGACATGGTGTGTGAGTCCTTCGCTCCTACGTCACCAGACGTAGCAGAGCACTTCTCCGCCCACCTTGCGCCTGCGCGCTTCGCGGTCGGAGAGCAGACCCTGCGAGGTCGACAACACGGCGACACCGAGACCACCGAGAACGCGGGGCACGGCGTTGGCCTTGCGATACACGCGGAGGCCAGGGGTGGAGATGCGGCGCAGCCCGGAGATGGTGCGGTCGCGGTCGGGCGAGTACTTCATCTTGATGGTGAGGACGTCGCCGACCCCCTTCGGCGATGGCGACACCTCGAAACCGGTGATGTAGCCCTCGCTCTCGAGGATCTTGGCGAGCGCCACCTTCTGCTTCGACGACGGCATCTTGACGTCGTCGTGCAACGCCGTGTTGGCGTTGCGGACACGAGTGAGCATGTCGGCGATGGGATCAGTCAGCATGATTCTTCCTTTGCTCCCTCACCAGCTCGACTTCGTGAGTCCGGGGATCTCACCCTTGTGTGCCAGTTCGCGGAGGCACACGCGGCAGAGTCCGAACTTGCGGAACACCGCGGGGCGCGGCCGCAACGCTGGCAACGCGAGTAGGCCCGCACCTTGAACTTGGGCTTCGCGTTGGCCTTGTTGATGAGTGCTTTCTTCGCCATTGATGCGCCTCGATTACTTCCTGCCGCCGCGGCGAGGGCCGCCACGGCGATTGCGCGGGGTGACGACGACTTCGCCACCTTTGCTGAACGGGAACCCGAACGAGTCGAGCAGTGCCTTGCCGCTCACATCGTCCGAAGCTGTGGTGACGATGGTGATGTCCATGCCACGGGGCTGATCGACCCTGTCGTACTCGATCTCGGGGAACACGGTCTGCTCGTTGAGGCCGAAGGTGTAGTTGCCGCGACCGTCCCATGAGGTCGCCGGCAGCCCGCGGAAGTCGCGGATGCGGGGGATGGCGATGGCGACGAGCCGGTCGAAGAACTCCCACATCCGGTCGCCGCGCAGCGTGACCTTGGCGCCGATCGACTGCCCCTCGCGGAGCTTGAAGCCGGCGATCGACTTCTTCGCCTTCGTCACCACCGGCTTCTGCCCGGTGATCAGGGTGAGCTCGGCGACGGCGCTCTCCAGCAGCGACGGCTGCTGGGTGGCGCGGCCGACACCCATGTTGACGACGATCTTCTCGATCGCGGGGACCTGCATCACGTTGTCGAGCCGCAGGTCTTTCTGCAGATCGGCGCGGATGTGGTCGTTGTACCGCTTCTTCAGACGCGGCATGACCGGCGCCTGCGGCGGGGCGGCAGTGGCGGTGGCGGTCTCGCTCATGAGAGCACGTCTCCTGTCGACTTGGCGATCCGCGACTTCTTGCCGTCGTCCGACACTCGGTAGCCGATGCGGGTCCTCTTGCCCTTGTGCACGAGTGCCACGTTGCTCACGTGGATCGGCATGTCGCGATCGATGATGCCGCCCTGGTCGTTGGCGCGACGGGGCTTGGAATGCTTCGCCGCCGTGTTGATGCCGGAGACGATCACCTTGTTGGTCTTGGGCAGCACGGTCATCACTTCGCCCTCGCGGCCTTTGTCCTTGCCCGTGAGCACGACGACGGTGTCACCCTTCCTGATCTTCATGTCAGAGCACCTCCGGGGCGAGCGAGATGATTCGCATGAACTTGCGGTCGCGCAGTTCACGACCGACCGGTCCGAAGATGCGCGTGCCGTGCGGCGTGAGATCGTCCTTGATCAGCACGGCCGCGTTCTCGTCGAAGCGGATGTAGCTGCCGTCTGGGCGGCGCTTCTCCTTCTTCGTGCGGACGACGACGCACTTGACGACGTCGCCCTTCTTGACGCCTGCACCGGGCATGGCGTCCTTGACCGTGGCGACGAAGATGTCGCCGATCGATGCGTAGCGCCGGCGGGTGCCGCCGAGCACCTTGATGCACAGCACTTCCTTGGCGCCGGAGTTGTCGGCGACCCGGAGGCGGGACTCTTGCTGGATCATCGGATTTACTTCGCCCTTTCCAGCACTTCGACGATCCGCCAGCGCTTGCTCTTGCTCTGCGGACGGGTCTCCATCACGCGGACCTTGTCGCCGACGTTGACGTCGTTGGTCTCGTCGTGGACGTACAGCCTCTTCGTGCGCAGAACGAACTTGCCGTACTTGGCGTGGGGCACGCGGTCGATCACACTGACGACCGCGGTCTTGTCCATCGCGCTCGACGTCACCACGCCCTCGCGGACCTTGCGCGCGGCGCGAGGGCCGCTGGTAGTGGTTTCGTTCGTTGTCTCTTCACTCATCGCGTTCTCTTCTTCCGCGCTCACTGCGCCGCCTCGGCGAGCTCGATCTCGCGCTGGCGGATGATGGTGTTGATCCGGGCGATCTGCCGGCGGACCTTCTTGATCTCTGCGGTGTTCTCGAGCTGGCCGGTGGCGTTGCGGAAGCGCAGGTTGAGCGCCTCCTGCTTCGTCGCCCGCAGCTCGTCGATGAGCTCGCCGAGGTCGAGCTCACCCAGTTCGTTCTTGTTGCGCGCCATCAGTACGTCTCCTCGCGGGCGATGACCCTGGCCTTGATCGGGAGCTTCTGGATCGCCTTGTTGAGGGCGATGTGGGCGAGCTCCGCGTTGGGATAGGAGAGCTCGAACAGGATCCGCCCCGGCTTGACGACGGCGACCCACAGCTCGGGGTTGCCCTTGCCCGACCCCATCCGGGTCTCGGCCGGCTTCTTCGTGACCGGCTTGTCGGGGAAGAGGTTGATCCAGACCTTGCCGCCACGCTTGACGGCGCGGGTCATGGCGATACGGGCCGCCTCGATCTGGCGGGCGGTGATCCAACCCGGCTCGAGAGCCTGGATCCCGTACTCACCGAACGACAGCTCGGTGCCGCCCTTGGCGAGACCGCGGGTGCGGCCTCGCTGGTGCTTGCGGTGTGCGACTTTGCGCGGCATCAACATGATTCGTTCTCCAGGCCTCAGTCGTTGTCCCGGAAATGGGGCGTCTCGTGCCCGTCGTGGGTGCGGCGAGCGATGTCCTCTTCCTCGTCGAGCAACTTCTCGAACTCCGGATCCGCTTCCTTGATCAGCGGCTGCGTCTCGGGCGGTGGCTCCTCGGAGCGGTCGCGACGCTTGGCGGCCGACGAAACGACCTTGCGCGGCTGCTGCTCGTCGGCGGTCTGGCCGGACGTCTCGCCGACGGCCATCGCCGCTTCGCGAGCGATCTTGTCGTCGGTGGCCTGCTTGTAGGGCAGGATCTCGCCCTTGTACAGCCAGACCTTGACGCCCACCCGACCCGACGACGTACGCGCTTCACGGAAGCCGTAGTCGACATCGGCGCGCAGCGTGTGCAGCGGGACGCGACCCTCGCGGTACCACTCGGTGCGGCTCATCTCGGCGCCACCGAGGCGGCCGGAGCACTGCACCCGAATTCCTTCGGCGCCTGCCCGCTGGGCGTTCTGCACCGCACGCTTCATCGCCCGCCGGAAGGCGATGCGGTTGGCGAGCTGGTCGGCGACACCCTGGGCGACGAGCGCTGCGTCGAGCTCGGGCGACTTGATCTCGATGATGTTGAGCTGCACCTTCGGATTGCCGGTGATGTTCGTGATCATCGTGCGCAGCTCGTCGGCCTGGACGCCGCGGCGACCGATGACGATGCCCGGCCGGGCCGTGTGCACGTCGACGCGAACCTTGTCGCGCGTCGCGCTCGATCTCGATGCGGCTGATCGCCGCCGACTCGAGCCGCTGCATGATCGCATCGCGGATCTTCCAGTCCTCAGTGAGGTACACCTTGTACAGGCGCTCACTGAACCACCGGCTCTTCCACTCGGTGATCACGCCGAGGCGGTACCCGTACGGGTGAATCTTCTGGCCCATTACTGGTTGCCCTTCTCGTCATCGCTCGTCTTGGTGGTTCCACCCGGAGCTTCGAAGCCGGCGGCCTCGGCATGTTCCACGGTGTCGAACCACACTTCGGCGACGGTGACGTCGTAGTACCGGCTCTCCGGCGTGTGGTACTTCATCGAGTTCTTGTTGCCCTTGATCTCGTAGCCCTCGGGCGTCGAGCCGTCCTCGGGAGCGACCACGCTGCCCTCGTACTCGCCTGGCTCGAGATCGCCGCCGAGGTCCACCGCGGGTTGCACCGCCGCTGCCTCGTCGTCCTCGGGCTCCTCGGTGCCGGCTTCGTCGTCCGCTTCGGTGGCGTCCTCCGCCTCCGCAGCGTCGTCCGCGTCGACCTCGTCGGTCTCGGCGTCGTCGGTCTCGGCCTCGTCCGCGTCGACATCTTCGGTCTCGGCGTCGACGTCCTCGGCGAGCTCGCTCTCGTCAACCTCGTCCTCTGCCTCGTCGATGATGTCGGCGTCGTCGGTGGCGGTGTCATCCGCATCGACGGCTCCTCCACCGGCCCTCGCCGCGGCGGCGCGGCGACGGCTGCGCTCGACCCGATCGCGCCGGCTGGCCGCCGACGTGCGTCCACCACGACCCTCGGCACGGGCCTCGAGGAGGGCAATGCGCTCCTCGCTCATCCGGGCGACGATGATCGTGATGTGACACGTGCGCTTGCGAATGCGTGTCGCCCGACCGCGGGCACGGGGGCGGAACCGCTTCAGCGTCGGTCCCTCGTCGGCGTAGCAGGCGATGACGAAGAGCTCGTCGGTGTCCTGGGCGTCGTTGTGAATGGCGTTGGCCACGGCGCTGTCGAGCACCTTGGCGACGTCGGAGCTGATGCCGCGCTCGGAGAAGCGCAGTACCTCGGACGCCCGACGGACGTCGAGGCCACGGATCAGATCGAGCACCGCCCGTGCCTTCGAGGCCGAGGAGCGAACGTACTTGGCGGTCGCCCTGGTGCCGACGCGCTCACCGGCGACGAGAGCTCCGTCGTTGAGTTTGGGCCCAGTCATCAGCGGCGGCCCTTCGTGTTCCGCTCCTGGCCGGCGTGGTACCGGAAGGTGCGGCTGGGGCTGAACTCGCCCAGCTTGTGACCGACCATGGACTCGGTGATGTACACGGGCACGTGCTTGCGGCCGTCGTGGACCGCGATCGTGTGGCCCACCATGTCGGGGATGATCGTCGAGCGGCGCGACCAGGTCTTGATGACCTTGCGCTCGCCGGCCGCGTTCTGCGTGTCGACCTTCTTGAGGAGGTGCTCGTCGACGAACGGACCCTTTTTGAGGCTGCGTGTCATGCGTTGCTCCTTTGCCTACCGGCGGCCCTTGCCGCTACGGCGGCGACGAATGATGAGCTTCTGCGACGGCTTGTTGGTGTCGCGGGTGCGGCCTTCGGGCTTGCCCCACGGCGACACCGCCGGGCGACCACCCGATGTGCGGCCCTCACCACCACCGAGGGGGTGGTCGACCGGGTTCATCGCCACGCCACGGGTCTGCGGGCGCTTGCCCCGCCAGCGGTTGCGGCCGGCCTTGCCGATCTTCACCAGCTCGTGCTCGGAGTTGCCGACGGCACCGACGGTGGCGCGGCAGTCGATGAGGACGCGCCGCATCTCCGTGGACGGCATGCGCAGGGTGGCGTAGTCGCCGTCCTTGGCGACGAGCTGCACTGCGATCCCCGCCGAACGGCCGATCTTGCCGCCCTGGCCGGGGCGCAGCTCGACGTTGTGCACCGTGGTGCCGACCGGGATGTAGCGCAGGGGCAAGGCGTTGCCCGGCTTGATGTCGGCACCGTGGCCACTCTCGACGTGATCGCCGACGCGCAGACCCTTCGGCGCCAGGATGTAGGCCTTTTCGCCGTCGTTGTAGTGCAGGAGAGCGATGCGGCAGGTGCGGTTGGGGTCGTACTCGATGGTGGCGACCTTCGCCGTGACGCCGTCCTTGATGCGCTTGAAGTCGACCTGGCGGTACTGCTGCTTGTGGCCGCCGCCGCGGTGACGCGAGGTCTTGCGGCCGTAGCTGTTGCGGCCACCGGTCTTCGACTTTGTCCCGAGCAGCGTCTTCTCGGGCGTGGACGTGGTGACGTCGGCGAAGTCGGAGACGGTCTGGAAACGGCGGCCGGGGCTCGTGGGCTTGCGGGAACGGATACCCATGATGTCCTCAGTTCTCGAACAGCGGGATCTCGCCCGCTGCCAACGTCACGATCGCCCGCTTGCTGCGCGCTGTGGTGCCCATGCGGTTGGTGCCGCGGACACGGCGCTTCTTGCCGGGCCTGTTGAGGGTGTTGACCTTGAGCACCTCGACGCCCCAGATGGCCTCGACGGCGTCGCGGATCTCGGGCTTGCTCGCCGACGGGTGCACCTTGAACGTGTACACGCCCTGCTCCATGAGCCCGTAGCTCTTCTCGGACACGACGGGCGCCACGATGATGTCGCGGGGATCCTTCACGACTTCTCCTCTTCGCTCTCGTCGTCGCTCTTGGCGTCGGTGTCGGTCGCCTCGTCCTCGGCCGACTCCTTGTCGTCGGCACCGGCCGCCTCGTCCTCGACGGACTCGTCGTCGTCCGTGTCGGTCGCCTCGTCCTCGACGGACTCGTCGTCGTCGGTGTCGGTCACCTCGGCTGCGGCCGGCGCTGAGCCCTTCGCCGCAACGTCCGTGTTGCTCGCCGGAAGGTTCGCCTCGGTGAACACGATCCAGTCGTTGCAGAGCACGTCGTAGGCGTTGAGCTCGTTGACGAGGAGCAGCTGCACGTTGGGAAGGTTGCGGAAGCTGCGGGCGACAGCAGCGTCTTCGCGGCTCGAGCACGAGGAGCACTTTGCCCTCGAGGCGCAGCGCCGACAGTGCGGCGACCGCGTCCTTCGTCCTCGGGGCGTCGAAGCCCCACGAGTCGACGACGAGCACCTTGCCATCGGCGGCACGGTCGGACAGCGCGGAGCGCAGGGCGAGTCGGACCATTTTCTTCGGGGTCCTCTGGCGGTACGAGCGCGGCTTGGGCGCGAACGCAACGCCACCACCGGTGTAGTGCGGTGCGTTCGTGGAACCCTGGCGAGCGTTGCCGGTGCCCTTCTGCCGATACGGCTTGGCACCGCCGCCACGCACGTCGCTGCGCGTCTTCGTGCTCTGCGTGCCGGCGCGGCGGTGGGCGAGCTGGGCGGTGACGACCTGGTGCATCACCGGCACGTTGGGCTGGATGCCGAACACGGCGTCATCGAGCTCGACGGTGCCCGAGTCGGCTCCGGCCGGCGTCTTGAGTGTGATCTGAGCCATCTCAGCCTTCCTTCACCGGAGACTTGACCGCAGTGCGCACCGTGACGACTCCGCCGGCGGGCCCCGGAATCGAGCCCTTGACGAGCAGCAGGTTGCGCTCGACGTCGGCATCGACCACCTCGAGATTGAGGGTGGTGACCGTGGCGTGGCCCATGTGGCCCGACATACGGGTGCCCCGGAACACGCGGGCAGGGAATGCGCACGACCCGATCGCGCCGGGCGTGCGGTGGTTCTTGTGGTTGCCGTGGCTGGCGCCCTGGCCCTTGAAGTTGTGGCGCTTCATGGTGCCGGCGAAGCCCTTGCCGCGGCTGGTGGCCGTGACGTCGATGCGGCTCCCGGCTTCGATCGAGGCGACGGTGAGCTCCTGGCCCACCTCGTAGTCGTCGACCGAGTCGAGCCGGATCTCGACGAGGTTGCGGCCCGGATCGACGTTCGCCTTGGCGAAGTGCCCGGCGGCGGGCTTGGTGAGCTTCCTGGCGTCACGGTGGCCGTAGGTGACCTGCAACGCCGTGTAACCATCGCGCTCGGCAGTCTTGACCTGCACGATGCGGTTCGGCTCGACGCGCAGCACAGTGACCGGAACGATCTTGTCGTCCACCCACTTCTGGGTCATGCCGACTTTCTCGGCGACGATCGCTTGTTGTGCCATGGGCGGCTTTCCTTCGTTGCGTTGATCGAGCACCGATGAATCCGGCGCTATCCACGGAAATGCTCCGCTGCCAGACACGGCCGCGGAGCACTCGTTCCTAGTTGTCGCCGTGAGGTCCCTGACGGTCGAGCCGTCAGGCGCTCACGGACATCGATTGATGAGTCGAACGTGGTCCCGGGATCGCCCCTGGACACAAGGAGGAAATGCTACCGGCCCAGGGTGTCCATCACAACGAGGACGAAGGGTTCACCGGGCTCATGCGGTGAGGCTGGCAGAGGCACACCCACACTCATCCGCCATCTCATACGATGACCGCCGTCTGGCCTACATCCGCCGACCGGATCGGAGCGTCGTGAAACGAGCTGACCTCCTCGCAGAACTGGCGGCGACGATCGCCGACTTGGAGCCGCTCCTCGCGCCCGCTCCGTGGCGCGACCAGCTCGTCGCCCAATGCGTCACCGCCCGGGTGGCATTTCGTGCGGCTGCGGTGTCCATCGCCCAGCTCGACGGCGGGGTGCTGCGATACGTGGCGGCGTCGGGCGCCGGAGCCGACGACATCGTCGGCACGGAACTGGACGTGACGAAGGGACTGGCCGGATTCGTCGCCGTCAGCGGGCAGGTGATTTCCGTCGAGCGGCCGGTCGAGGATCCGCGGTTCGCCCGAGACGTCGCCGAACAGACGGGATTCATCCCGTCGTCCATCGTGGTCAGCCCCGTCGTCGCACCGGCGGGCGGCGTCGTCGGTGTGCTGTCCGTGCTCGATCGCGGCATTCCCTCTGCTGACGCCCTCGAGCTGTCCGCGGCGTTCGCCGCGCAGGCCGCCGGCCTGTTGCCGGCAGTCGGTGCATTCGCGTCGACCGTCAGCGCGTTGCTGGACGCGATCGCCGATGCGATCGCCAAGGAAGAGCCACATCTGGGGGCTGCGTTGCGACGCGAATTCGCTCGCAGGGGGGAAGGCGACGCTGCGCTCGTGCCCGTCGCCGCAGTGCTCGCCGATCTGCGTCAGCTCGACCCGGACGCACGCGACCGGATCTCCCGAATCATCACCGACATCGCCGCGCTTGCCGCACGCGGACGCCGATGACCGACGATCCTCCCGCTTGGTCGGCCCCGTTCATGGGGGAGCTCGGCGACGCACCCCACCTTCGGCTCCCCGGGCGTCCGTCGAGGCGATGGGCCTACGGTGACGGCACGGGTGCCGGGGTGCGAGTGGCAGTTGTCGATTCAGGCATCGAGGCTGGCCATCCACGGGTGGGCGACGTCTCGGCTGGCATCGACGTGCGACCCGAGGTGGACGGCACGATCGAGCTCATCCCAGGCCTCCACGACGACCGCTACGGCCACGGCACCGCGTGCGCGGGGATCATCCGGGCTGTTGCCCCGCGGGTCGAGCTCACCAGCGTGCGGGTCCTCGGATCGAGCCTGCGCAGCAGCGCGGCGGCATTCGCAGCCGGGCTGGAGTGGTGCATCGACGAGCGCATCGACGTCGTCAACCTCAGCTTGTCCACCTCGCAGGAGCAGTACCTCGAGATGTTCTGGGAGCTCGTCGATCGGGCTGCCTTCCGGCGGGTGATGCTCGTTTCGGCGATGAACAACGAGCAGAGGCGGACGATCCCGAGCGAGTTCGCCGGCGTGTTCTCCGTGGCGTGCGCACCGGGCGGCGACCTCGAGGACGTGTGGTGCAACCCCGACGCACCCGCCGAATGGGGCGCCGCCGGGTTCGATGTCGAGGTCGCCTGGGTGGGCGGCGGCACGCTGGTCGCCAGCGGGAACAGCTTCGCCGCGGCGGTGATCTCGGGGCACCTCGCCCGCATCGTCGGGGCACATCCAGACATCACGCCGTGGCAGGCGCGCACCGTGCTGGCGTCGGTCGCCCGCAACGCCCCGGGTTGAGATAGCTCTCGCGTCGCCTCGCAGGGTCGTTCGCCACCGGCTCGGCGTCGCTCCGCACACAAGGCGACGAGACCACCTGTGATAATTTCGGACCCGCTGCAGGGCGCGGCGGGCGAACTGCCGGAAAGGGGCGAAGACCATGCGAGCGCGGATCGCCAGACTGCTCATCGCCACGCTGCTCGGCGGCACGATCGTGGTCGCTCCGATCGCCCCCGCCTCAGCGGCGCCGCGTCCGTTCACGCGCACCGTCGAGCCGTGGATCCCCGGCCAGCCACCGACTACGCCGCCGCTGGTGAACCTCACCGCGGCGTGCATCCGGCTCGTCGCCGGTGGCCAGCTCGAAGCGGTCTTCGGCTACGACAATCCCGGCACGTTGTCTGCGTCCGTTCCCTTCCCGCAGGACGGTGGCGTTACCAACGGCAACGTCATCGTCCGCGACACGTTCCGCCTCCGCCCGCCGCATCAGGTGACGACGATCGAGACTGAGGGACCGCAGGCAACGCAGTTCCTGCCCGGGTCGCACCCGCATGTCTTCGCAGTGCGATTCGCACTGAATCAGCAAGTGGCCTGGCAGGTCCGTGTGCCGTCCTCGGATGATCCCGTCGATCGATCCAGGCTGGAAGGTCACGGTGCGGCCGAGCCTGCTGTCGTGGTGCGGCCGCAACGTGCCGAAGCATTTCGCGGTGGTTCAGCACGCGTTGACGTCGCTTGGCCCGACGAATATCGAGGCCGACTCCGAGCTGGGGATCACGTCCTACGACGTCGAGATCAGTTCCCTCATCGTCCGCACAGCATGCAGTGCCGGCGGGGTTCCGCTCCCGTTCGACGACGTCGTCGGATGGCCGGACCATCCCAACATCGAGCCGCTCCCGGAGGGCACGTACTCCGAGCTCGTCCTCGGCAACGGCGCTGTCTTCAAGATGAGCGGCTCCATCAAGCAGCGCCATGTCCTCGACGTCACCGACGAGATCGACCTGGCTCGGGCCGATCGCCGACGTGACTGGACGCTGTGCGTTCGGCAACCGAGGTCGTCGACAGCGAGGTGTTCTGGGCAGGTGAACCACAGGGCGGCCACATCGCGCCCATTTTCGACAGCGAGGGGAAGATCGTCGACCTCGACTACGGCCTCGTGCTGCCGGGAGGAGTCAGGCTCCGCTGAGCGGCCTGCCCTACCTCGCCAACCTCCTCGGCGACGGCGCCGAGCCGGGTTCGTGCACGATCGAGGGGACGTTCGTGGCGACGGACGTCGTCGGGTTCACCCCGCTGTCGGAACGCCTCGCCCAGGCAGGGCGGATCGGGGCGGAGGTCGTCGGCTCGTCGATGGACCGCTGCTTCGGCGCGCTGATCGACGCCATCGAGCCCTACGGGGGCGACGTCTTGTTTTTCGGCGGCGACGCCCTGTTCCTCGTCTTCCGCGGTGGCGATCACGCCCGACACGGGGTTGACGGCGCCCTCGCCATGCTCGCCGCGCTGCGGAGCGTCGTTCCGCTCCGGACGCCGCTCGGCACGGTGCGCATCTCGATGTCGATCGGCGTGGCGACTGGCGTGGCTGAGGTCGTGGTCGGAGACGGCCCGCAGCGCCCGTTGTTCATCGTCGGGCCGACCGTCACTCGTACGGCGCACAACGAGTCGAAGGCTCAGTCCGGTGAGGTGCGCATCGACGCGGCGACGTTCGAGCTGATCGGGAAGGCCGGCGCCTCCCCGGCGGAGGACGGTGCGTGGGTGGTCACCCGTCGCCGCCCCCACCCTGCCCCGGACGAGCCGCCCACCCTGGACCCACCATTGCCCCCGTCCGGACGTGCCGACCTGCACGTATCAGCCCATCTCCGCGCGTCGCTGCTGGCCGGTGACGCGCCGAGGGAGCACAGACACGTGGCGATCGCGTTCCTCAAGATCCGCGAGCTGGACGATGTCGGCTCCGCCGAACGAGCCACGATCCTCGCCACGGCGAGCGACGTCGTAGGGGCAGCCTGTGCCGCGTTCGACGTGTGCTGGGTGGAGACCGATGTCGCACGAGACGGTGCCACCATCGTGATCGCTGCGGGCGTGCCCCAGCAGCACGACGACGATGAGCTGCGGCTCGCCGCCGCGGTTCGCCGCATCGCCGACTCCCTCGGCGACCGTGTGTCGATCGGCATGCACCGCGGCACAGCGTTCGCCGGCGACGTCGGCCATCAACGCCGGCGGACCTACGCCGTCACCGGCCTGACGACGATCACCGCCGCCCGGCTGATGGGCAACGCCGCGCCGGGCGAGGTCCTCGCCAGCGCCGATGTGATCGACCGGCTCCAGCAGCGTTACGACGCCGGGCCACGACGGGAGCTTGCCGTGAAGGGCCGCCGCCAGATCGTCCCCGCCCACAGCCTCGGTTCGTTGCATCCTCCTCCCGCAGCGCGGCGGGAGGCGAAGCTCGTCGGGCGGCGCGACGAGCTGGCCGTGTTGAACCGAGCGCTCGCCCGCCACGAGGCGGGCCGGGGATCGACGGTGGAGATCGTGGGGACGCCTGGAATGGGAAAGTCGGCGCTGTTGCGAGCGTTTCTCACTACAGCACCCGCGCCGCGAGTCACGATCGGCGGCGACGTCGCCCTCAGTGTCGTGCCATTCGCCGCTCTCGTCGCCCCACTCCGCAATGCGCTCGGTGCGACGACGGCGAGGAAGGCGACTACGGCGGCCAAACGGGTCGGGGACTTGGCGCCGCTGCTCGGACCGGTTCTCGACCTGAACGCTTCCCGCCACAGCGGCGTCCCGCGCGATCGAGGAATCGTCGATCCTCACCGTTCGTGCCGAGCTCGTCGTCGAATTGCTCCGTGATCCGCCAGGGCTGATGATCATCGACGACGTCCATTGGCTCGATCCGAGCTCGGTCGAGCTGCTCCGACGTGTCATCGGAGCCCTCGCGACCGAGGGGTGGCTGGTCGTCGTCGCCCGCCGCCCCGACACCACACCGATCACGCCCCTCGCCGAGCCGCTCGTGCTCCCGCCCCTCAGCGATGACGACGTCGGTCGACTCGTCGCCGCGGCGACGACGGACCGCCCCCTCAGCGACACTCGCCTCGATGCGATCGTGGAGCGGGCAGGGGGCAACGCGCTGTTCGCAGTGCAGCTCGCTTCGGCACCGCACGACGCTGACGACGTTGGCCTGCCCGAGTCTGCCGAGCGGGTGATCGGCGCCCGCATCGACCGCCTCGCGGGAGCCACACGGGCGCGGTTGCGTCGGGCGAGCGTGCTCGGGAGCCAGATCGATCTCGGTCTGCTCGAGGAGGTCACCGGCGACCCGACGATGCGCGACCAGGCAGCCTGGGCAGGACTCACCGAGTTCGTTCGGGTCACGCCGACGACCCTCGAGTTCCGGCAGGACCTGTTCCGGCTCGCCGCGTATGAAGGTCTCAGCTTCTCCGAACGTACGCGACTCCACGAGGCAGCCGCCCTGACCCTGCAACGGCGGGCGGAGACCCCGGCCGCGATCCTGGCCGAGCACTGGCTTCGCGCCGGACGACCGGAGCACGTCGTGACGTGGGCGACACAAGCGGCCGACGAAGCTGCCGGACGGGCGGCGTTCGTCGACGAGGCGCACATGCGGCGGCTCGCCGTGGAGAGCGCCCGACCCGCCGGCTTGACCGGCGAGGAACGGTCGCAGCTACTCGCCGCTCTCGGTCGGTGCTACGAGACCCGCGCCGAGTTCGACGCCGCGGAGCGCGCCTTTCACGGGGCCGCCACGCTCGCCCCTCCCGACGAGCGCGCCGTGATCCGCGCCCGGCTCGCCTGGCTGTCGTTCCGGCGTGACGAAGTGTCCCGTGCCCGGCGTCAGGTTGCCGCCGCGCTTCGCTATCTCCCCGACACCGCCGAGGCGGATGCGTTGCGCGTCGAGCTCGTCATCCTCCGCGCCGCGATCCGCGGAGTCTCCGGCAACCGTCGTGGAAGCGATGCAGACGCCCTGTGGGCTGAGGCGCAGGCACAGCGCATCGACCGCGACGATCTCCGCGGTGAGGCACTGATGCAACGGGCGTTGAACGCCGACCTCACCGACGAGCCAGGCGTCGACGAACTCGTCGCCGAGGCACTGCCTGTGCTCGAGCGGGCCGGCCACCTCCGCGACGTCGCCATCCTGCAGCTCAACAGAGGCGTGACCCACATGGTGCGAGGACGGTGGCCGGCTGCCCTGGACTACTTCGCAGCGGCCGCCTCGGGCTTCGAACGCTGTGGCTTCGTGCTCGGCGTGATCTCCACCGTATGTGAACCGCGGTGGATTACTCCTCGAACAAGGCCACCCCCTGCCCGCTGTCGAACTGTTCGACGCCACTGTCCGTCGGGCACGCGCCGCGGGTCACGCCCGGTTCGCGCTGTTCGCCAGCGGATCGGCGCACCGGGCCCGGGCCTGGTCCGGCGACACCGATGAGGCGATCGACGGCCTCACCGCCGACATCCGCTCGCTGGAAACCCTCGGCCACACGGGGGAGGCGGACGACCTCGACGCGTACCTGGTCGAGGTCATGGTCCTCGCCGGCCGGTTCGACGACGCGCGTCGACGTGCCGGCGCTCTCCTCGAGCGCCTCACCGACCGTTCGTCGGAGGTGGTCGTGCTCACGACGCGACGACTCGCTGCCATCGCGTCATTTCTGATCGACGAACCGGGAGCGCTCAAAGGACTGGAAGTCGTTCTCGATGACGCCCGTGCAGAGGAATGCGGAATCGAGATAGCCCGCTGCCTCCACGCCTTGCGCGCATGCTCGAGCGCCGTCCCCGACGACTGGGCCACGGAGGAGGCTGCTTGGCGCTCGACGCTCGGGGTCGTGTGGATGCCACCGATCACGTTCGCCGAGCGGGGTGACGCGCCGACCTGAGGGTCGCGGCGATGAGGTGGACGGTGCACGGCGAGCGCACGATCTACGACTCGGAGTGGATGCGTCTGTCGCTCGTCGACATCGAAATCCCCGGAGGAGATCGATTCGATCACCACGTGGTCCACTTCCCTCGCCAGGCGGCCGGCGTCGTGGTGAGCGATCAGGAGCGCGGCGTGCTCCTGCTGTGGCGCCATCGTTTCACGACCGACACATGGGGATGGGAGATCCCCGCCGGCTACGTCGAGGCGACCGAGACGCCCGACGAGGCGGCGAGGCGGGAAGTGTTCGAAGAGACGGGGTGGCGCCCCGGTCCGCTCACCCGGCTCGGTCAGTACGCCCCGATCAACGGCGCCTCCGACCACGCGTTCCACATCTTCGTGGCCGATGGGGCGACGCCTGCCGGCGAACCGCTCGACTGGAGCGAGAGCGAACGCATCGAGTGGGTTCTTGCAGCGGAAGTCCGAGAGCGCGTTCTAGGCGGCGACGTGTACGACGGTCTCTCCATCACCGGGTTGCTCTGGGCGATGGCCGCTGGAGTCATTTGACGCGGCGGTCGATGCTCGAGCCGGCCGGATCTACGGTGATCACGATCGTGGGCACCGACGCATATCCCCACTTCAGCGCGGAACGCATCAGTAGCATCGCGACATACCTGACCCCAGGAGGGCGCACACAGATGACAGCAGTGATGTACGACGTCAAATACCAGGAGGAACGGAACCGGGTAACCACCGCGTTCCGCATCATCCTGGCGATCCCCCACCTCATCGTGGCGGGGCTATGGGGCTACTTCGCGGAGTTTCTCGCCGTCATTCAGTGGTTCATCATCCTGTTCACCGGCAACCGCAATGAGGGCATCTGGAACCTGCAGAACTCGTACCTCGGCTACTACTCGAGGGTGCTCGCCTACATCGACCTGATGTACGACGAGTACCCGCCATTCGGGGAGGATCCGAACCAGAACTGGGTTCGCTACTCATTGCCGTACCAGGAGCCCGCCGATCGGCTCACGAGTGCTCTGCGCATCATCTGGGCGATCCCCGCCCTCCTCATCATGATCGTGCTGAGCATCGGTGGGTTCTTCGTCTTGATCGCCTCGTGGTTCGCAATCGTGATCACCGGCAAGCACGGCAGAGGCATGTTCGTATTCCTGCTCAAAGTGCTGCGGTTCACCATCAACACGATGGCCTACGTGCTGCTGATGACTGACACGTACCCGAAGTACGAGTCGGCACCGGCGACAACCACCGCACCTGCCGTCTGACGTCCCGACGCTGACGCAGCCGATCAGACGGGCTTGATCCCTCTTACGCGTCGCGCCGCAGAGTCGCGGCGAGGTGGTGTTGGAGCTCTCGGCCTACCGCAGCCATGGAGATGCGGTAGGTGAGCTGGTCGCCGTCGACGCGGTATTCACGCTCCGTGGCTTGGACGTCCTTCGCCGTCGATGTGCCGGCGAGGGCGGTCGACGCCATCATCAGCGCACACGTCGGTCCGTCTGCCTCCACGAGGCCCTCGCTCGCCTCGAGGATTCCCGATCCCTGAGCGACGACGAGCTCGACGCCGTCACGACCGACCGGGCGCAGCCAACCGGCCTCGGCGTGGAGCGGGCGCCCGTCGTCGTCAGCCTTGGTGGCCGAGCGATAGGCGACGAGCGGCTTGCCGGCGACCGGGGTGAACGACAGCGTCTGGCTGTAGCCGAAGCCCTCGATCGTGGGATACGAGCCAGCACCGCTCCCGGACCACGTTCCGAACAACGCGACAAGGTGGGCGACTCCCTCGTGCGGCTCGACGTGCGCTGCTCCCGCTGGCGGCTGCGGCAGAGCCGCGCCAAATGAAGCTTCTGCCGCCCGCTCGTCCTCGGGTGTGAGGAGGTGCATCCATCGAGGCTCCTTGCGACCGAGCTCCCGGTCGAGGCGAGCGACCATCGGTTCCGGACGGTCCGCGAGGGAGCCGAGCGCCGCCTCGACTGCGGCCAGATCGGCGAAGTCGTGGAGACGCCCGGAGTGGGACCGCAACTCCCCAACGGTCTGAGGACCGCGCAACAGAAGCAGCGTGAGAACCGCCCGCTCGTCGTCCTCCAACGCCCACACCTCGTCGGCGACCTGACGGTACTTCTCCGTGCGAGCGCCGTGGCTCGGGAGGACACGCCGGAGCAACTGCCGCTCGCGCAGCGACACCAAAGCCGTCGACACCTCGTGAGCACGAGACCGAAAGCACCGGCTGCCGCCCCGACGTCTGGTTGCATGCGCTGACGAGCGAGTTGAGCGTGAGCGGATATGTGTCCGGCACGGTGCGCTCCTTCTCGAGGAGGCAGCCCAATACTCGTCGTTCGACAGACGTCAAGAACTCCACGGTCGACCGTATCTGGCGGCGGCGACCGTTGCCGACGGTCGCTCTCCTAGCTGCCCAGGAGGCGGTCGATCGCGCGGCTGCGACACCGCCACCGCCGTCCCAATGCGGAGCGTTGGTCTCGGGCAGCCGATTGTGGCTCGTGCAGGCAATCCGTCCATTCGCCAGGCTGGTCTCTCCGACCGATCGGCCAGGGGACGATGTGGTCCACATCGCAGTCGGGCGCCGGCACGTCGCATCCCGACGGATGCTGGCAATGTCGATCGCGGACCTGGATCGCACGACGCACCGCTCCGGTGAACCGTCGCCGTGTGGACACCGACAGCACACGATCGGGTCCGTCGAACACGACCCGTTCGATGTCAGCTTGCGACAGATCCCCCGGTGAGCTGCCCCGGCGCCAGCACGGTGCCGTCGTCGAGCTCACAGAGTCGACCGGCAAAGGTCTCGTAGCCCACGAGCACCGTGTACAACGGCCGCGGCCGCTTTCCGTTCGACGGTGTGGTCTTCGACCGGGTCGCCATCTCCACCAGTGCGTCGGCTCGTCGCTGGCCGAGCGCTCGTATCGCTTCGCCGTGCTCAGCCATCTCCCCCCGGTACAACTGGCGCTCGCAGTGGTTCAATTCGTGGGTGAAGATGGCGGCGCTGACCGGATCGAGCCGGAACCCGCCGCTGATCGACCCGCATGGCAGGCGGCGCCACCACAGCTTCCGTCGCTCGCGCATTTGCTCGCCGGTGAAATCCGCACCGGCAGGATCCGCGTACTGCCGCCAGTACTTGATGGTGCGTGCCGCGGCAGCGAAACGCTGCGTCACGCATGCTTCG
Source organism: uncultured Acidimicrobiia bacterium (assembly GCA_963830025.1). GTDB lineage: Bacteria > Actinomycetota > Acidimicrobiia > Acidimicrobiales > Ilumatobacteraceae > CAWHLC01. The sequence goes on along the minus strand of CAWHLC010000007.1, from coordinate 1,075,014 downwards.
ACGAGCGACTTCTCGGAGTCGGGGAACTGGTCGGCGAGGTCACCGGCGTTCGCCCGACACAGCATCTCCACGTGGTCGACCGACAGGTCGCCGCGAGCAAACGCCTCGAAGGTGTGCGGCATGGATCGCAGCTTTCGGGCACGGCGCATCTCAACGAATGCCGTCTCCGGCGATATGCCGAGTTCGTTGCCGAGCCGGACGTTGGCACGCAACGCGCCGTTCGACCTCCACAGCTTGCGCCGGTCCCACTCCGCCAACAGCCGCGCCTTGGCAGCAGCGAGGCGCGCCTCTGCGCGCCCGGTGGAGACCACGACGTCGTGCAGGGCATCATCATCGACACCGCCCAAGTCGACGTCGAGCAACGCGCCCGACACGCGGTGCAGATCCGCGATGGAGTCGTCGTGGCTGTCGCACATCGTGCAACCCCTGACTGCTCGCTTTCATCGGCCACCTCTGTGGCAAGACCGCCATGTCAGAGCCACAGCTCCGTTGGGGTAGATCTCACACAGTAGAGGAGCGGTGTATCACCCGATCCTGGCGATCGAGGGCCGCGCCCGGCTGGTCGATACGCGACAGATCGGCGCCGTGCCTGGCGCCGATCTGTCCTCGTCAGGATGCGGTCGCCGGAGATGGAGCGACGGCGAGGATGTCGGCGATCAGCTCAACGGGGCCGTTGCGGCGCTGGCCGACGACTCCGTCGGTGAGGCTCGCCCGCAGCACGAACCAAGCTCGCGCCTCGTCGCCGGCCGAGTACACGCCGCTGTACTGGATGTCGATCGGCAGCGGACGGACGACGCCACCGAACTCGACCTCGCCGCACGTGCGCCACAGGCCATCGATGCTGGGCTCGATGACGAAGGCGCGGACGACCAACTCGGTGAGGTAGCCGCCACCCAGCAGCGTCCCCAGACCAGGCCCGTCGCCGGGTCGCGATGTGGCGTCGACCCTCAGCTCCAGCTCCAGCCGGAACGGATCGTCGCAGACGTCCACCGTTCCGGTAACAGAGCGTGGCCGGCCGCGAACGCGCCTCGAGAAGACCGGCGCGAGCGTCGTAGGCCGAGATCGACGTGACTGGTGGGAGCCGTCCAACGTCCGGGTGCGGGCACCTCGGCTCCGTTGACGGTGCGGATCAGCTCATTGGTACGCATGGGAGGTCCTTTCGTGGGGTGATGTTCGAGTCACCACGATGACTGGCTGCTCGGCATACGTCGTGAGTAGTACCTACTCAAGTCACTGCTACGAGGCGAAAGTCACACCTGGTTCGAAGGGCGCCCGACGTCACACCAGGCAGACGACGGATCAGTCCCCGGGCGGCGTCGGTCGGTCGACGGACACGGTGTCCGCTCGGCGCAGCGCATCGGCCAGCTCGGCCCGCGCCGACACACCTAACTTGGCGTAGATGCGCTGAAGGTGGTTCTCGACGGTCCGCGCCGAGAGATACAGCCGGGCGGCGATCTCCCGGCTCGTCAAGCGCTCCACTGCCAACGTCGCGATCTCCCGTTCTCGGGTGGTCAACACGGCGAGGGACTCGCTCACGACGAGGCCGGGTGTGCGAGCCCCCTCGCACCGGGCCGTTAGTTCGGCGGAGCGTGCCGAGAGCGCCGTCGCCTCACGTGTCCGGCCCTTCGCGACGATGGGCTGCTGCGGCGGCAATGGTCACCTCGGCGGCAAAGAGCGTCGCCCCGACACCTTCGAAGTCGTCGGCCGCCTCCCGCAGGCGATCACCGGAACCGTCGGCGAGTGCGGCCGCTGCCTTTGCGTACGCGCCAACCAGCCGGCTCTCGCAGACGTCCGCCAGAGCGATCAAGCGATCGCTCACGCTGGCCGGATCTCCGAGTCGGGCGACGTCGAAGAGCAGTCGCGCCTCGGAGACACGGATGCCAACGTCCGCCGCTTGATCCGCGGCGGCACGCAGGATCTCGCCGGCCCGGCTGGGATTGCGGTCGACAGCAACCGCCGCCCAGGCGCGCCCGATCTCCTGGTCGCCGAGGTAGTAGGCCCATGGCTCGAGTGCGTCCAGCTCGGCGAGCGCCGCCGTGGCGCCGGAGCGGTCGTCGAGCCACGAGAACGCCGTCACGAGGAACGACAACACGAGACGTCGCTGCCCTTCGTACCCCGTCTGGCGAGCGAGCGTCTCCGCCTCGGCGAGCCACCGACGCGCCGTGTTCGGCATCCCCCGGAGAAGCGCCACACGGCCGACCCAGAAGGCGAACCAGAGCTGTCCGACCGGGGCACCGGCAGCTCCGATCGCCTGCTCGTGGGCGCGCCGAGCGAGCCGGTCGGCCTCCTCCAGCCGGCCTGCCTCCGTGAGGGCGTGCACGCGATGGATCACGTGGACGGCCGGATGGGCGATGGCAACGACATCGCCGAGGGCGACGTGCTCGGCGTAACTCGTTCGGGCCATCGTGACCGCCGTCTCACATCGACCCGTGGCGATCAGGGCGAGCGTGGCGACGATGTCGTGGAGGACCTTCGCCCGCGGCTCGGGATCAGCCGAGATCGAGTCGAGCACTGCCAGCGCATCCAGTGGCTGCCCGGAGAACATCCACACGATCGCCTCGTCGGTGACGAGCTCGTCGCGCATCGTCGTGCTCCGCAACCGTTGTCGTGCCTCGTGCAAGACCTCGAGCGCGGCGTCGCGGCGGCGCAGACCGAACACGAGGTTGCGCACCCGCATCGAGGCGAGCTCGAGCTCGACGCGTTCGTCCGTAGCGGCGCCAACGACGTGGCCGGCCAGCACCCTCTCGGCGTCCTCGTACTGGCCGAGCTCGTGGTACGCCTCGGCGAGGAGGAGGACCATCTCCGACGAGGTGGTGGACGTGATCGCAACCTCGCCCAAGCGGATGACCTGGGCATGATCGTGGCCGTATCGCGCCAGTCGCATCGCCGCCTGGAGGAACGCTGGATCGGCTGTTGCCCCCGCGTCGAGCTGCGCGGTGGCGACGAACAGGACGTCCTCCCGCCGTCGGGCACCGTGCGCTGCGACGCGCCGAACATGGTCGAGAAGAAGTTGCCGGCGGGCGAGCGGCGTGAGCCGGTCTCGTAGGACTTCGCCGTACATCGGATGCACGAGTCCGATCTCGACGCGACGCTGGACGAACTCGACGGTGACGAGGGCCGCCCGGTCGATCTCCTCGACGGACGACCGGCCGAACAGCGCCTCGAGCTCCAGCAGTCCGACGGGCGAGCGGACGGCGAGATAGTCGAGTGCCCGGCGGCCACCTTCGCCGATGGTTGCGAGGCGCGACTCCACCACGTCGACGAGGGTCGGCGTGGTCGGCAGTGGCCCGAGCAGTCCCCACACGCCATGCGTTTCGACGAGCTGCCGGTTCGCTCGCGCGCCCGACACGAGCTCTCGGAGGATCAGCGGGTTGCCCCGCGACGCGTTCCACAAGGCGGTCGCCGCCGCCGGTTCAACCGGGCTGCCGAGCGCCAGCGGCAGCAGCCGGTCGACATCGGACGCGGTCAGGTCGTCGAGATCGACGCGCACGAGGTGAGCGCGGCGGAGCAGGTCGCGCACGAGGCCGCCGCTCCCTTCTCCCGACCGGACGGTGGCGACGAGGAAGATGCTTCGTGCGTCGAGCAGTTGGCCGAGCAGTGTCAGCGAGGTGGGGTCGAGACGCGGGATGTCGTCGACGACCAGCACGAACCTCCGGTCGCCCGCCCCGTCGCCGAACGCCGCGGCGACGGTGGCGAACAGCGTCACCGGGTCGGCGCGGACGTCGACGACCTCACGCGGCAGGAGATGAGCCAAGGCGCCGAGCGGTGCGGCAGCCGCAGCCGCGCTCGCGGTGGCAGTCCCCGTCCGCCACCCTCGGCTGGCCGCCGACGCGATCACTTCCGCTGCCAGCCGCGACTTCCCGACGCCCGCCGCACCGTGGATGATCGCGCCCGAGACGTCGGACGCCACGAGTGCGTCCTCGATCACACCGATCTGATCTTGGCGGCCGACCAAGGCCCATCCGGACGCCACACGCGAACGGTAGCGCCGAGTCGGGCGCGTGGTCAGCGGCGGAGGAGATCCTTGGCGATGTGCGTGATCTGGATCTCATCGGTGCCGGCGTAGATCTGCAACACCTTCGCATCGCGGGCGAGCTGCTCCACGCGGAACTCGCTCATGTAGCCGTTGCCTCCGAACAGCTGCACCGCGTCGAGTGCGACCTCGGTCGCCGCCCGCGCCGAGTACAGCTTCATCGCCGACGCCTCGGCGAGCGTCATCGTCCGGCCCGCTGCGGACATCTCCACGGTGCGGAAGACGAGGTTCTCGACGTTGAGGCGAGCCACCTCCATGCGGGCGAGCTTGTCCTGGATGAGCTGGAACTCGCCGATCGGCTGACCGAACTGCACCCGGTTCTTGGCGTAGTCGACGGACAGGTGGAGGCACTCCTCGATGATTCCGAGCGCCATCGCGGCGACTCCCGACCGCTCTTGCATGAAGGTCGCCTTGGCGCCTTCCCGCCCGCCGCCGGCGACATCCTCGGTCTCTCCGATCAGTCGGTCGGCGCCGGCGCGCACGTCGTCGAGGAAGAGCTCGCCCGTCGGTGACGAGTGCATGCCCATCTTGCGGAGTGGCTTCGACTGCTCGAGACCGGGCATGCCGGCATCGAGCACGAACGAGAGCACCTTTCGCTCGGCAGGCAAGTTGCCCTCGTCCAACTTGCAGATGAACACGATCGTGTCTGCATACGGACCGTTGGTGATGAACGTCTTCGATCCATTGAGCACGTATTCGTCGCCATCGCGACGGGCCGTCGCAGCCATCGAGCCGAACGCATCCGAACCGGAGTTGGGCTCCGTGATCGCCCACGCGCCGATCTTGTCCATCGTGAGGAGATCGAGCGCCCAGCGCTCTTTCTGCGCGATCGTGCCCTTGGAAAGGATCGCCGCCGACGTCAACCCCACCGACACCCCCATCGCCGTCACCATCCCCGGGCACACCCGGCACAGCTCGATGATCGGGATCAGTGTGAGTGACGCACTGCCGCCGTCGCCCTCACGCTCGACCTGCTGCCGCGGCTCTCGACCATCCGCCGTCGCCGTCTCGGCCTCTCGCTCGGACGCGATCTGCTTCTCGAACCGGTCTCGAGCGGCGGCGTCCATGCCGAAGTCGCGAAACATCTTGCGCAGCACGTCGTAGGGCGGCGTGTCTCCGTGCTCGAAATCGTCGATCCGCGGGCGGATCTCCTTGTCGATGAACTGACGCACCGCGGTGCGCACCATCTCCTGCTCGTCCGTCCACTGGAACATCGCGGCCAGACTAGAGGCCGTCCGACGGCGGCCTACTGCCGCTCGTTGTGACGGGCGATCAGTTCGTAGCTCGCCATACGCAGCTCGTGGTCCGGATGGTTGGCGACGATCATCACCTCGTCGGCCTCGGCCTCGGCGGCCAGTTTGCGAATTCCCACCACGACCTCCTCGCCGCTGCCGACGACCCACTCCCGGCCGAGCGACTGACGGATCTGCTCGAAGTCGGGCCGACTTGGCGAACTCCCTCGCCTCCTCGACACGCCAGCGGACGCAACTCGTTGCGGCGCAGACGCCACCACAACATCGTCTGCAGGGCGACGTAGTCGTCGACATCGACGGGATCGTCGCTGGCAAACGCATTGACGGCGATCACGGAGTACGGTGTCGCAGCCGACTGGTCGGACGGCTGGAACTCGCGGCGATACGACGCAGCGTGACTCGATCGCTGGTGCCGGGTTGATGTGGTGGGCGAATGCGGCAGGCAACCCGTTCGTCGACAGCGAACGCACCGCCATAGCCGCTCGACCCGAGCATCCAGATCTGCGGCGGCGACGGCACGACCGGGCGGCGATCACCTTCGAGAACGGATGGTCGTCGGGGAACAGCGTGCCCGGCGTCGAGGAAGGCGAACAGCTGCGCAGCCTCGTTGACGAAGTTGTCCTCCATGACCGCCTCGCGGCTCCGCCGCAGCGCCCAGGCAGTGACACCGTCCGTGCCGGGTGCTCGCCCGAGACCGAGATCGATGCGGCCTGGGAACATCGCCTCCAACGTGCGGAAGAGCTCGGCCACGCGGAGAGGGCTGTGGTTGGGCAACATGATGCCGCCCGCCCCGACCCGCATCGTCGATGTCTCAGCGGCGACGCGGGTGATCAACAACTCCGGCGACCGGTGCAGGCGAGCGACGTCATGTTGTGGTGCTCGGCGAACCACTGCCGCCGATAGCCGAGTCGCTCGACGTGACGGGCCAGCTCGATCGACCGCTTGATCGCCTCGTTGGCCGACGAGCCAGGGGCGATCGGCACGAGGTCGAGGACCGACAGCGACGTTCGCTCACGCGTCGCAATTGTCCGGTTCGGGACGGACGGCCAGCGTCACCTCGAACGTCCGGCGCTCGCCGTCGCGGAGGATGACCACCGGCACTCGGTCTCCTGGCTCGCGGTCTCGGACCGCGGCGATGAGCCCGGCCGAACCCTCTACTGTCGGCCGAGTCGACCGCGACGACGATGTCGCCGGACTTGACGCCCGGCCTCGCTCGGCCGGTGTGCCGCTTCCACCGCGACACCAACGCTCCCTGACCGCCGTCGCGCCGATCAGCGAGGCTCGACACCGAGATAGCCCTCCTGCCGCTCGACACCGCCGGCGATGTCGCGCAGCTGCTCGATGACGGGCAAGGCCTCGCTCAGCCGAGATGGCAAGCCCGATGTTGGTCGCCGCCGTGGTGTCGTCGTTGCGGAAGACGGCCGTGTTGATGCCGATCACCTCGCCGGCGGCATTGACCAGCGGTCCCCCGGAGTTTCCGGAGGAGATCGCCGCGTCGGTTTGGATCAGTCCGTCGAGGGCGTTTCCACCCGGTGTGATGATCGTGCGGTCCGTTGCCGAGACGATGCCGGACGTCACCGACGGCTCGCCGTCGAGGGCGAGGGCGAACCCGATCGCCACGACCTCGTCGCCGAGGTGCACGCTGCCGGATCGGCGAACGTCGCCCTGGTAAGCTCCGTCGCCTCGATGCGCAGCAGGGCGAGGTCGTTGCCCTCGTCGGCGGCGAGCACCTGCGCGTACGCGGCTCGGTCTCGCCGGCCAGGCGCACCCGGATCTTCGTGGCGCCGGCAACCACGTGGGCGTTGGTGATGATCTCGCCGTCGGTCGTGACGACGACGCCCGTGCCTACGGCGACGCCCGGACTCGCCCTCGTCATGTCGGCGCTGATCGTGACCACACTCGGCCCGACGGCTGCGGCGATCCCGTGCCACATCGGCACGCCTCTCGATCGGCCCCCGTGGTGCAGCCACCTCGACCGGTTCGGCGCTCGGACCTCGAAGACGTTGCTCTCGTCGTCGTCGACGATCTGCGCCCCGATCAGGACGCCACCGCCGGCAGCGGCGGCGACTGCCAGCAGTGCGGCGAGCAGCCTTGGCCATGACGACGACCGGCGCAGGCGCGGCCATCGCCGGGCCGCGCTCGGGGGAGGAGGCGGTGGGGGTGGCGGCAGCGCCGTCATGACGTCGTGTCTATCTGATCCGTACGGAAACCGTCACGCGGAGGGGCGCCCGGCCATTTGACCGGGCGCCCCTGTGCATCAGAGTCCGATACAGCGTTACTCGTTGATCACCTCGCCGCCCGAGGCGTAGAGGAAGGTCACGTAGGCGATCGCATCGGCGTTGATGTCGAGTGCCTCGTGGCTCAGGTTGTCAATCGTGTCGCACGCCTGGTGGTAGCACGGATCGAAGGCGATGTCCGCCTCGCCGCCCCACTTGGCGACCTGCGCGGGCGTCTTCGGTACCTCGGCACCGGTGAACAGGCCGCCGGACGGGATTCCGTTGTTGATGAACGCCTGATAGTCAGAACGGCCGCTGAAAGCGGTGGGCTCCGACGGGATGTTTCGCTCGGCGTAGTACCGCTCGAACAGCCCTTCGATCTCGTCGGATCCGTCCGGGCCCGACGAGTCCGAAGCCCGATCCGTCACCGTCGTAGATGAACAGGCCGTAGTTCGGGGATGCCACCATGTCGAAGTTGAGGTACATCTCGATGTTGGCGAGCTCATCAGGGTTGTTGGCAACGAGGTCGTTGACATAGAACGTCGAGCCGACGAGTCCGGCTTCCTCCGCACCCCACCACGCGAAGCGCAGCTTGTTGGGCGTCTTCACCTTCTTCATCTGCTCTGCCACTTCGAGCAGCGCCGACGAACCCGAGCCGTTGTCGTTGATGCCCGGGCCTGCAGCCACCGAGTCGAGGTGAGCGCCGGCCATGATCACGTTGTTCGGATCGCCGTGGCGCGACTCGGCGATGACGTTGTACGTCGTCCCGGGGCTACGCGACACGTTGGCGAACAGGCGCATCTCGAGGCCGGGGATCGCCGACAGTTGGGCGCCGAGGGCGTAGGTGAGTGTTCAGCGCCGGGATGCCGCCGGTGTAACCGTTGCCGAGCGTGACGGCTGGAATCCCGTTGCGGTCGGGAGCCGCGGTGTTGCCCTGGTTGAAGAACAGCGACGCCCACCGCTCCGGCGGCTGCAGCGTTCTCGGCTTTGAGCTCGAACGTGCATGTACCGCGCTGGATGAGGGCGATGTTGCCCGCCGGGAAGCCGGTGAAGTCGCCGGGCTCACATCCACTGGTCGAGGTGTTGCCCAGCCCGAGCTGGATGTCGACCGGCGTGACGGGGGCGGTGACGTCGCCGGGCTCGGAGTGATCGGTCGGAGCGAAGTCCGTGTCCTCGACGTAGGTGACCGAACCAGGAGCGGTCTGCTCCAACGTCGACGGTCCCATCTTCCTGGAATAGCGAAGAAGTCGAACGGCTGGACGGTGACCTTGTAGCCGGCGCGTTCCATCCGCTCGACGACGTAGTCGCGCGAGTCGTCGTACCCGGACGTGCCGGATGCCCGCGTGTCCCTTGTTCTCGTCGGCGATCGCCTGTAGGGCTTCCTCATGTTCGAGAACGCCGTCGAGCGTCACGCATTCGAGCAGCTTGCGCACAGAGTTGTTGTTGCGGTTGCACTTCGAAGAGCTGTCAGCCTGCGCCGCCGAACCGACGCCGAATGCGGCAGACCCCAGTCCGAGCGCGGCCGCGACAGCGACAACGCGTCGTGTGAATCTCATGCTTGAACCCCCCAAAAGGTTGCATGTTGATGGGCGAGATCTGCCACCGTAGTCGTTCGCATCCGCACAGTCACGTCGCCGTAACAAATCTGATCGCACGTGGACGCGATTGCGCAGCCAGAATGGGGAGATGACCGCACTCGATGATGCCGCTCCGGCTGTCCATCGCACCACCGCAGAGCTTCAGGCGGGGTTTGCCAACGTCCTCGCCTCACCGGCCGAGAACGGCGTGCTGGAGATGATCGTGCGGCGTCCCGAGATCGACGGCAGAGAAGTGCTCGAGGAAGGGCAGCTCGCTCTCGACGAGGGTCTGGCCGGCGACAACTGGTCACGCAAGCCCACGACGAGCACGCCCGACCGCTCGCCGCATCCCGACAAGCAGGTCACGCTCACCAACTCACGCGCCGTCGACCTGATGGCGGGCGATCGCAGCCGCTGGCCCCTTGCCGGCGATCAGCTCTATGTCGACCTCGATCTCAGTCTGGCCAACCTGCCCGGCGGCACGCGACTTCAAATCGGCGATGCCGTGCTCGAGATGACCGACGCCCCGCATCGGGGGTGCGCCAAGTTCCGGGCCCGGTTCGGCGAGGACGCGTTGCGCTGGGCGAACTCGGAGACCGGTCGCAAGCACGAGTTGCGCGGGCGAAGCGCGAGAGTCGTCGTGCCGGGCACGATCCGCACCGGCGACACGATCATCAAGTTGCCCTGACCGGGGTACGGTGACTGCGGAGGCGGAACGCCTCCGACCACCTCGAACTGGAGGAGCCGACTTGGACAAGGCGCGACCCACTCAACCCGAGGTGGCTGCGGCAACCGCCGCAGCCGAAGCGAAGATGACTCCCCAGCAGGTCCCCGTCAACGTGTACGAGGCGGGCGAGGCGCTCGTGATTGTCGCCCCGCTTCCGGCTGTCACAGCGAAGGACGTGACGATCGAGCTCTCCCCCGGCCAGATTCGGTTTTGGGCTCACCTGCGCAGCGCGCCGACCCGCGAGTACCTCCTCCAGGAGTGGGCGTACGGCGGCTACGAGCGCACGGTCGACGTGCCGGACGGTTTCGGATCCGGCGCCGAGGCGCGCTTGGAGAACGGCCAGCTGGCGATCAGAGTCCTCCGCGGTGACCCGGTCGAGTCACTCACGCTGCAACCCCACGGGAGCTAGCTCGCACCTGAGCTGGGAGGCGAGACGAGCGACTTGCTCGCCAGTCGAGCTCGAGCGAGCTAGCTCGCACCTGAGCTGGGTGAGGCACCAAAGCGAAGCGGAGGTGCCGAGCTCGGGAGGCGAGACGAGCGACTTGCTCGCGAGTCGAGCTCCGAGCGACTCAGTTGTTCTGGATTTTGATCTCGATGTCGACGCCGGCAGGCAGTTCGATGCGCTGCAGACTGTCGATCGTCTTCGCGTTGGGGTTGAGGATGTCGATCAGCCGCTTGTGGACGCGCATCTCGAAGTGCTCCCGGGAGTCCTTGTCGACGTGCGGGCCACGGATCACCGTGTAGCGATGCTTGGCGGTCGGTAACGGGATCGGCCCCCGCACCGTTGCATCGGTGCGGGTGACGGTCTCGACGATCTTGCGCGTCGACTGATCGATGATCTCGTGATCGAACGCTTTGAGACGAATGCGGATGTTCTGCGCCATGGCTGCCGTCACTTCAGGATCTTGGTGACGCGGCCGGCGCCGACGGTGCGTCCGCCTTCGCGGATGGCGAAGCGGAGGCCTTCGTCCATGGCGATCGGCTTGCCCAACTCGACAGTCATCGCCACGTTGTCACCAGGCATCACCATCTCGGTGCCCTCCGGCAACGCGATCGTCCCGGTCACATCGGTCGTACGGAAGAAGAACTGCGGCCGGTAATTGTTGAAGAACGGCTTGTGCCGGCCACCCTCCTCCTTGGTCAACACATACACCTGCCCCTCGAACTGGGTGTGCGGCGTGATGCTGCCCGGCTTGCACAACACCTGACCCCGCTCCACATCCTCTTTCTTCGTACCCCGCAACAACACCCCGATGTTGTCCCCCGCCTGACCCTGATCAAGGATCTTGCGGAACATCTCCACACCCGTACACGTCGTCTTCTGCGTATCCCGCAACCCGACGATCTCGATCTCATCACCGGTGTTGACCACACCCTGCTCCACCTTGCCCGTCACCACCGTGCCCCGACCCGTAATCGTGAACACATCCTCAATCGGCATCAAGAACGGCTTATCCAACTCACGCACCGGCTCCGGGATGAACGAATCAGCAGCATCCATCAACTCCAACACCTTCGCCTGCCACTCGACGTCACCCTCCAACGCCTTCAACGCCGACACCCGCACCACCGGCGTGTCATCACCAGGGAACTCATACTCACTGAGCAGCTCCCGGACCTCCAACTCGACCAGATCCAACAACTCCTCATCATCCACCGCATCCGCCTTGTTCAACGCCACCAGAATCGACGGCACCCCCACCTGCCGCGCCAACAACACATGCTCCCGCGTCTGCGGCATCGGCCCATCAGTCGCCGCCACCACCAAAATCGCCCCATCCACCTGCGCCGCACCCGTAATCATGTTCTTGATGTAATCCGCATGACCCGGCATATCCACATGCGCGTAATGACGATTCTCCGTCTCATACTCAATATGAGCAATCGAAATCGTAATCCCCCGCGCCTTCTCCTCCGGCGCCTTATCAATCGTGTCAAACGCCTGGAACTCCGCCAACCCACGCTCAGACAACACCTTCGAAATCGCCGCCGTCAACGTCGTCTTCCCATGATCAATATGACCCATCGTCCCAATATTCACATGCGGCTTCGTACGCTCAAACTTTGCCTTACTCATGGCCTGTCAGACTCCAATGTCTCTGTTGCTGATTCGTGGGTTGTCAAAGGGCGGAGTGGGTGACGATCACTCGCCGCGCACACGCTTGATGATCTCGGAGGCGATGCTGTCGGACACCTCTTGGTAGGAGTCGAACTGCATCGTGTACGTGGCGCGGCCCTGGGTCCGCGACCGGAGGTCAGTACTGTAACCGAACATCTCCGAAAGCGGCACCTGTGCCGTGACCACCTGTGTCGCGCCGCGGGCTTCCATGCCCTCGATGCGACCGCGACGGCTGGAGAGGTCGCCCATCACGTCGCCCATGTACTCCTCGGGCGTGACGACCTCGACCGACATGATCGGCTCGAGCAGCACCGGCTTGGCCTGCTCGGCGGCCTTGCGGAAGCCCGCCTGACCGGCGATCTTGAACGCCATCTCGGACGAGTCGACGTCGTGGTACTGGCCGTCGACGAGCCGGGCCCGGACATCGACCACCGGGTAGCCGGCGAGCACGCCCGACTCGAGGGCGGCCTGGATGCCGTGGTTGACGGCGGGAATGTACTCACGCGGTACGCGTCCACCGCGGATCTCGTCGCTGAACTCGTAGCCGCCTCCGGGGCCCGTCGGCTCGAGGCTGAGCTTGATGACAGCGAACTGACCGGACCCACCCGACTGCTTGATGTGGCGGTACTCCACCGACTGGACAGGCTTGGTGATGGTCTCGCGATAGGCCACCTGCGGCTTACCGACGGTGGCCTCCACGGAGAACTCGCGCATCATCCGGTCGACGAGCACTTCGAGGTGCAGTTCGCCCATGCCGGAGATGACGGTCTGGCCGGTCTCCTCGTCGGTGCGCACGCGGAACGTGGGGTCCTCGTCGGACAGCGACTTGAGCGCCTTGCCGAGCTTGTCCTGGTCGCTCTTCGTCTTCGGCTCGATCGCAACGTGGATGACCGGCTCGGGGAACTCCATCTTCTCCAGAATCACCGGATTGCTGCGGTCGCAGAGCGTGTCGCCCGTGGTGACGTCCTTGAAGCCGAGCCCGGCGACGATGTCACCGGCCATGGCGAAGTCGAGATCCTCGCGCTGGTTGGCGTGCATCAGCAGGATGCGCCCGAGACGCTCGCGCTTCTCCTTGGTGGAGTTGTACACCTCGTCGCCCTTGTTGACGGTGCCGGAGTACACACGGAAGTACGTGAGCCTGCCGAACGGGTCGCTGACGATCTTGAAGGCGAGTGCCGAGAAGGGATCGCTCTCGTCGGGATGGCGCTCGACCACGTCCACGCCGTTCAGCGCCGTGCCCTGCACTGCAGGAACATCGAGCGGGCTGGGGAGGTAGTCGATGACGGCGTCGAGCATCGGCTGGACGCCCTTGTTCTTGAACGCCGAGCCGCAGAGCACGGGCACGAACGAACCGGCGAGGGTGCCGACGCGAAGGGCGCGCTTGATATCGGCCTCGGAGAGCTCCTCGTCGGCGAGGTACTTCTCCAGCACCTCCTCGTCTTCGGCAGCGATGAGGTCGAGAAGCTTGTGGCGCCACTCCTCGGCGTCGGCCTTGAGATCGGCGGGGATCTCCTCGTCGTGGTACTGGGCGCCCTTCTCGTCGCCGTCCCAGACGACGGCGACCATGCGCACGAGGTCGATGACGCCGGCAAAGTTCCCCTCCGAGCCGATCGGCAGCTGGGTGACCGCCGGCGTGGCCTCGAGCCGGTTCTGGATCATGTCGACGGTGCGGTAGAAGTTGGCACCGGTGCGGTCCATCTTGTTGACGAAGCACATGCGCGGCACGTTGTACTTGTCGGCCTGGCGCCACACGGTCTCGGTCTGCGGCTCGACGCCGGCGACCGAGTCGAAGACGGCCACGGCGCCGTCGAGCACGCGCAGCGAACGCTCGACCTCGATCGTGAAGTCGACGTGACCAGGCGTGTCGAGGATGTTGATCCGGTGGTCGTGCCAGAAGGCGGTGGTAGCGGCGGACGTGATGGTGATGCCGCGCTCCTGCTCCTGGGCCATGTGGTCCATCACGGCCGCGCCTTCATGCACTTCACCGATCTTGTAGGTCTTGCCGGTGTAGTAGAGGATGCGCTCCGTCGTGGTGGTCTTCCCGGCATCGATGTGGGCCATGATGCCGATGTTGCGGTAACGCTCGAGCGGGACCTCTCGCTTGGCCATGATCAGACTTCTTCTCTTCCAGATCGACTTCGAAACACACGAATGACCCGGATCACGCCCTCCCGGGTCCAGCCCGTTTTTGGGCCGTTGAACAGCCTATCGGTGCGACCGGATCACTGCACCCGAACGCCCCAGGTCACACAGCATGCGGCAGCGGCTTGGCCAGCAGGGACACGCGTGCTCCGTACGGTGTTTCCTGCTGACCGACCTCTGTGAATCCCATGCGTTCGTGGAACCGCAGCGAGCCCTCGTTGCGTGGTCGCACATTGACCTCGAGGGTGAACCACGGCGCGTCGACGAGGCGCTCCACCTCTGCGTACAGTTCGGCACCGATCCCGCGGCTGCGGTAGCTCTCGGCCACGGCGACCCGGTCGAGGTAGGCGAAGTCGTCGTATCGCTCGCTGAACCAGCCGTAGTTGACGCTGCTGTAGTCCGCACCTGGGGCGAGCACGATGCAGAACCCGATGAGCCGCCCGCCGTCCTCGGCGGCGAGTGCGACCGAGGCCTCGTCGAAGAGGTGGACGAGCTGATCCGCGTCGACACTGCCGACGGCGGGCACGTTGGCCTCGTTGATCGCCAACGCCTCGGGCAGATCGTCCCCGGTCAACGGTCGGATCGTGGCCATGGGAAGGCAACCTACTCAGCGGTCGGCGGGGGGCGCATCAACGGGTGCGGGCTCGGCTGCGTCGCCAGTGGTGGCTGCCGCCGCTGCCCGGGCAGCGTTCATCTTGGCTGTGGTCAGCCGGGGCAGGGCGTAGATGAGCAACAACAGTTGCGCTACGGCCGCGATCATCCACGGCGCACGTAGGGCCGTCTCGCGGCTGGCGATCGCATCGACGCCCACGACGATTCCGCCTCCGATCAGGCTGCCGATGGGAATCATCCCCCAGCCGAAGAAGCGGTACACGCTGTTCACCCGTCCGAGCAGTCGGTCGGGGATGACCGCTTGCCGGAAGCTGACGGTGATGATGTTCCACAGCACCACGAGCACACTCCAGATGGCGAACATCAGCGCAGGGACCGGCCACGACGACATCAAGCCGATCACCAGCGACGTGATCGCCCCACCCACCAACGACAGTTGCAGCAGTGCGCCGGGTCCCACCCCGGCGATGATCCTCGCCGCCATCCACCCCCCGAGCACACCGCCGAAGGCAAGGCTCATCGACAGCACGGCAAACTCAGTGGTCGAAGTGCCGAGCACCTCCTGCGCGTAGAGCACCAACACTGCGCCGGTGAGGTTGTTCACGCCGTTGAGTACGCCAAGGACGATCGCCAGCGTGCGTAACAAGTCGTGACGCCACAGCCAGCGGAAACCTTCGCCGATCTCCTCACGCCACGGCTTGCGTTCGGCAGGCGCCCCGGCGCGCACGAGCGTTGGTGTGATGGCGAAGATGAGTGCCGCTGACACCGCGAACGTGGCGGCATCGAGGAAGAACGGCACAGCGAACCCCACGACCAGCAGCAGCGAACCGAGCGGCGGCCCGGCGAACTGATTGGCGACCACCTCGCCGGAGAACAAACGGCCATTCGCCCGCTCGAGCTCGGCCTGGTCAACGAGCCGCGGCATGAAGGTCTGCGCCGTGTTGTCGTACAGCACCTCGCCGACACCCAAGAGCAGGGTGGCGGCGAGAACGCACAGGTACAGCACGGATTCGGTGCCGACGACCTGCTCGAGCTCGTCGGGGCCGGGAAGTCGGTCCGCGCGCCACAGCACAGCCGAGGCGACGAACAGCGTCAGCACGGCTCGCGCCGCGTTGGCGCCGACCATCAACCGGCGCCGGTCGTGACGGTCGGTGATCACCCCGGCCGGCAGGCTGAAGACCAGCCACGGCAGTCGCTGGGCCACGGCGACGAGGGCGATCAGGACCGGGTTCCTCGTCACCGCCGAGGCGAGCCACGGGTAGGCGATCTGACCAACCCCGTCGCCGAGGTTGGAGATCGTGCTTGCCGCAAAGAGCTTCCGGTAGTTGGGCCCGAGGCTCACCGGCGCGACGCTACTGAGCGGTCCCGGCGCCTCCGCGATGTCTTTGCAGCAGTTCGACCACCTCGGAATCGCTGGTCTGGTCGAAGTCGCGGTACCACTCGCCCACCGCCGAGAAGCGTTCCGGTACGACGAGGACGACGAAGTCGTCGACGAGTGCAGAGAACCGGTCGACCGACTCCGGCGGCGCGACGGGCACGGCGAGCACGACCCGGTCGGCGCCGAGGTGGGCGACGATCTGCACCGAGGCAGCGGCGGTCGCGCCGGTGGCGATGCCGTCGTCGACCACGATCGCCGTCCGGCCCGCCAGGTCCTCCGGCGGCCGACCACCGCGGTAGAGCTCGGCTCGCCGTTCGAGCTCGACGCGCTCGCTCTCCGCGACGCGCTCGAAGTCCTCCTCGGTGGCCGATGTCCACGCCATCACGTGTTCGTTGACCGTCCGGGCACCGAGCTCACCGATCGCACCCATCGCCAGCTCGGGTTGGCGGGGGACGCCCACCTTGCGAACGAGCAGCACATCGAGCGGCCACGTGGTGGCCACGGCGACGGCGGCCGCCACGACGACCCCTCCACGCGGGAGACCGAGCACGACGGGGTCGTCGAGCCCGATGCCCGCGAGGCGCGCTGCCAGCTGTTCGCCGGCATCACGCCGGTCGGCGAACGTGGTCAGCGCCCCTGGGTGATGTAGTCGTGGAGTGCCTGGTTCTCGACCTCGAGCTGGCTGAGACGGCCCTTGACGACGTCGCCGATGGAGATGATGCCGGTCAGCAACTCATCGTCGTCGATCACGGGGAGGTGGCGGATCCGGCGATCGGTCATGAGGTGCATCAGCCGCTCGACACTGTCGTCGTTGCGGCACGTCACGACGTCGGTGGTCATCACCGAGCCGACGGTGCGACTGAGGGCGCTGGCGCCGTGGGCTGCGAGGGCGCGCACCACGTCACGCTCGGAGACGATGCCATCGATGTGGCGGCTGTCGTCACTGACGACGAGAGCTCCAATCCCTCGCTCGCGAAGGAGATTCGCCGCCTCAGCCAGTGAGGCGTGGCGTCCGACGGTGGCGACGTCGGATCCCTTGGCGCCGAGGATCGACTGTACGTTCATCGCAACCCTTCCGTGTGTGCATGACGATCGCGAAGATCCACACTAATGCACTCGTGCGGCGGGCCCGGCCCGGCACCCGCGGCCGAGCGTCACAGGCTGCGGCGAGCTCGCAGCGACCCGGAACCTCGATCCGAACGCGACAACGCCCGCCGGTTCCGGCGGGCGTCAGGACTGGATCGACGGGTCGTCACGACCCCGCGGTCACCAGCGGTAGTGGGCGAACGCCTTGTTCGACTCGGCCATCTTCTGGATGTCGTCGCGACGCTTCATCGCCGCGCCAAGCCCGTTGGCGGCATCCATCAGCTCGCCGGCGAGGCACTCGGCCATCGTCCGCTCGCGGCGAGCACGAGCGAACTCGACGACCCACCGGATGGCGAGCGTGTTCGCCCGGCGGTGAGGAACTTCGACAGGCACCTGGTAAGTGGCACCGCCGACGCGACGGCTCTTCACCTCGAGGGGTGGCTTCACGTTCTCGATCGCTCGCTTCACCACGTCGACCGACTCGTCCTCGGTCTTGGAGCTGATGATCTCCATCGCGTCGTAGACGATCTTCTCGGCGACGCTGCGCTTGCCGTGGAGCATGACCTTGTTGATCAGCTGGGTGACGAGCACCGAGCGGTGGATCGGGTCGGCGACCATCTCACGGCGGGTGGCGGGACCTTTACGCGACATCAGTCAGCTCTCAATCACTTCTCTGCCTTGGCGCCGTAGCGACTACGGGCCTGCTTGCGGTTCTTCACGCCGGCGGCGTCGAGCGCACCGCGGATGATCTTGTAGCGCACACCGGGGAGATCGCGAACTCGACCACCACGTACGAGCACGATCGAGTGCTCCTGCAGGTTGTGGCCTTCGCCGGGAATGTAGGCGGTCACTTCGATGCCACTCGACAGCCGGACACGGGCCACCTTGCGAAGTGCCGAGTTGGGCTTCTTCGGGGTGGTGGTGAACACGCGAGTGCACACACCACGGCGCTGGGGCGCGCCCTTGAGGGCAGGCGTCTTGCTCTTCGTGAACTTCGAGCTCCGTCCCTGACGGACCAGCTGCTGGATAGTGGGCACTCAAACTCTCCTTCGGCACATGCGTCGAGGGTCTCAATACCGGACTCGACACAGGACCCTGCAATGTTATGACCGTCGAAGCCCGGCTCCAACCTGGGGGGACGGCATGCTCCGCCCCGCACGGGTCAGACCGGGAACTGGACGTTGTCCGACGGGCTGTGCCGATACACGCGCTCGCATTTCTTGGCAACGTCGCCGGTCGACAGCGCCACAACGGTCGCCGTGGCGCCCGCCATCCAGCGTCTGTCCGGTTCCCGAGCCCGCCGAGACCCAGTCGAACCCATCGCCGCCGGAAACCCGGTCGGTGCCGTGTTGACCGCGCACCCGGTCATACCCGGCACCACCCTCGGCCACGTCGTTCCCCTCGTCGCTCTGCACGAAGTCATCGCCGCCCTCGCCGCTGACCACGTCGTTGCCGTCGAAGCCGGCGAGGCGGTCATCCCCGGCGCCGCCTCGGACGCGATCGTTTCCGACGAGCCCGCCGACGGCGTCGTTCCCGTCCTCGCCACGCAGGATGTCGTCGCCGACCGCCCCGAGGATGCCGTCATTGCCGGTCCCGCCATTGATCACGTCATTGCCACGATCCCCGTACAGGTCATCGTTCCCGTCGCCGCCACAGATCAGGTCGTCATTCCCCAGACCGACGATGATGTCATTGCCGCCGAGGCCGGCGATGACGTCGGCTCGGGAGGTCCCGACCAGCGAGTCGGCACGGTTCGTCCCAACGATCGTGGCCGTGCGACCACCGCAACTGACGGTGCCACGGCGGACGCTCGGACGGAACGCCGACTCACTCGCTAGTACGAATGCGTGGCCCTCGCTCACGACCGACCGCGTACCCATCACATCGCCGTAGAAGTAGTTCCGCTCGCAGCTGACGGTCGCCACTTCTTCGCGGTGTTTGCAGCGATCGAACGCCTTGCCGCCGTCGAGGATCTCGCCGAAGCTCTCTCCGGATTCGAGGTAGTCCGTGTCGTCGCCACCGAACAGTTCGTCGATGCCTGCCTGCCCGAACAAGTCGTCGAAACCGCCATTGCCGATGAGTCGGTCGTTGCCCTCACCGCCGACGATGACATCCGAACCCGCCGCACCGCGAATGGTGTCGGGCGAGGAGCCGCCGTAGATCTCGTCGGGGCCAGCCTCGCCGGAGATCGTGTCGACGCCGCCGCGGCCGCGGATCGTATCGGCGCCGTCGCCACCGAGGATCTGATCGTCGGAGTCGGCGCCATCGATGTAGTCGTTACCCGCGTCGCCGCCGATTTCATCTGCGCCGACGTCACCGAAGAGATCGTCGTCACCGTCTCCACCGTTGACCGTGTCATCGTCGATGCCGGCCCTGATGACGTCTGGACCAGTTCCACCCTGGATGATGTCGTCACCGCCGCTGCCCCAGATGCGGTCGGCAGCAGACTGCCCGTTGATCGTGTCGTTGCCGGGACCGCCGCAGATGATGTCGCGCCCGCCGCCGGCGTTGATGGTGTCGTTACCGCTGTTCCCAGCGATGACGTCGTCGCCGGGCGTGCCGGTCAACTCGTCGTCGCCCGAGGTGCCGAGGACCGTTGCCGTGAGGCCGTTGCACTCGGCCGCCGAGACGCTTTGCGCGCCGGTCACCACAACCACACCGACGATGACAGATCCAACGAGCAAAGAAGTCCGGACAGACATGAACCGTCAAGCTATCGATCGACTCGCTCCGTCAGACGAACAGTGGCGCCTCTTCACCCAACCGACACGCGGCGCGAACGAGCCGGCCGATTTCTCGGCCGGCTCGCTGCAGGTTGTTGTGGATCTGGGCGGCGTCCCGCCGATGATCACTCGGCGCTGGCAGTCTCTGTCTCGGCGTCGTACGAGCCGTGGATGTTGGACAGCCAGGCTGCGGGGTCTTCGGCCTCGGCATCGCTGGAGTAGAACGTCATCGGCTCGTAGTCGGGAGCCTCGATGTCGAACTCGCGATATCGACCCATGCCGGTACCGGCGGGGATCAGCTTGCCGATGATGATGTTCTCCTTGAGACCGATGAGGCTGTCGCCGCGGCCGTCGATGGCGGCCTCGGTGAGCACCCGCGTGGTCTCCTGGAAGCTGGCAGCCGACAGCCACGACTCGGTGGCGAGCGAGGCCTTGGTGATGCCCATGATCTCGGGCCGGCCCTCACCGGGGCGGTTGCCCTCTTCGACCATGCGCCGGTTCGTGTCGCGGAACTTCTTGGCGTCGATCCGCTCACCCGGCAGGAAGTCGGTATCGCCGACCTCCTGCACGCCAACGCGACGGGTCATCTGGCGCACGATCAGCTCGATGTGCTTGTCGCTGATCGACACACCCTGGTCGCGGTAGACCCGCTGCACCTCTTCGACGAGGTACATCTGCGTCTCGCGGATTCCCTTGATCTCCATCAGCTCCTTCGGGTCGAAGGGGCCGTCGGTGATCGGGTCGCCGGCCTTGATGTCCTGACCGTCGGACACGATCGGGCGGGCGCCGAGAGGCAGCGCGATCTCGTGCTCCTCACCGTCGTCACCGACGACGGTGGCCGGGATTCCCTTGCCGACGTCCTCGCCGAGGCGGAGCACGCCAGTGGCCTTCGCCAGGCGAGCAGCACCACGCGGGGTACGCGCCTCGAACAGCTCGACCACGCGAGGCAGACCGCCGGCGATGTCCTTGCCGGCCACACCACCGGTGTGGAAGGTCCGCATCGTGAGCTGCGTGCCTGGCTCACCGATCGACTGGGCGGCGATCACGCCGACCGCCTCGCCGAGCTCGATCATCTTGCCGGTGGCCAACGAACGGCCGTAGCACATCGCGCAGATGCCGAGCTCGGCATCGCACGTGAGCACGGAGCGGACGCGGACGCGGTTGACCTCGGGGTCCTCGCGGAGCTGGACGACCTCGTCGTCGCCGAGAATCGTGTTGCGCTCGAGCTTCGTGCCGTCGGCCAGCGTGACATCGTTGAGCAGGGCACGGCCGAAGAGCCGCGTCTCGAGATACGTACGCCGGCTCGACGTGTCGGGCTCGACGTGCTCGACCCAGACACCGAGGTTGGTGCCACAGTCTTCCTCGCGGATGATCAGCTCTTGGGCGACGTCGACGAGACGACGCGTGAGGTAGCCGGAGTCGGCGGTACGCAGCGCCGTGTCGACCAGACCCTTGCGGGCGCCGGGCGTGGCGATGAAGTACTCGAGCGTCTCCAGACCCTCTCGGAAGTTCGACTTGATGGGACGCGGGATCATGTCACCACGGGGGTTGGCCACGAGGCCACGCATCCCGGCGATCTGGCGCATCTGCGTCATGTTCCCGCGGGCGCCGGATCCGACCATCATGTCGATCGGATTGAACTGCTGAGCCTTGAACTCGAGCTCCATCGCCTTCTGCACCTCGGCCGTGGCGTCGGTCCAGATCCGCGTCTCCTGCTGGCGGCGCTCGCCATCGGTGATGACGCCGCGACGGAACTGCGTCTCGACCTTGTCGGCCTGGGCCTCGTAGCCGTCGAGCAGCTGCCGCTTGGCGGCCGGCGTCTTGACGTCGTCGATCGACACCGTGATGCCGGACTGGGTGGCGAAGCGGTAGCAGACGTTCTTCAGCGCATCGAGCGACGCTGCCACTTCCGACTTCGGGTAGTTGTCGGAGAGGCGCTCGACGATCATGCCGAACTCCTTCTTGCGCACCACGTCGGTGATATGCCCAAACCGTGCCGGATAGTCGTCGGGCAGCGCCTCTTCGAAGATGAGGCGCCCAGGCGTCGTGGTGGCGTAGGTGCCATCGTCGTTGCGGAACGAATCGGCGCGCATCGTGATCGTGGCATGCAGGTCGACAGCATCCGCGTCGTAGGCGCGGAGCACCTCCCACAGGTGGCGGAACACGCGGCCCTCGCCGTGGGCGCTCTCGACCTCCTCGGTGAGGTAGAACCCACCGATGACGATGTCCTGGCTGGGCGTCACGATCGGGCGACCCGACGCCGGGGAGAGGATGTTGTTCGCCGAGAGCATCAGCACCCGGCTCTCGGCCTGCGCCTCCGCTGACAGCGGGACGTGGATGGCCATCTGGTCACCGTCGAAGTCGGCGTTGAAGGCGGTGCAGACCAGCGGATGGATCTGGATCGCCTTGCCCTCGACGAGGACCGGCTCGAACGCCTGGATGCCGAGGCGGTGCAGAGTCGGTGCCCGGTTGAGCAGCACCGGGTGCTCCTTGATGACGTCCTCGAGGACGTCCCACACCTGCGAGCGGCGACGCTCGACCATGCGCTTGGCCGTCTTGATGTTCTGCGCCACCTCGAGATCGACGAGGCGCTTCATCACGAACGGCTTGAACAGCTCGAGCGCCATCAGCTTGGGCAGGCCGCACTGGTGCAGCTTGAGCGTCGGGCCGGCGACGATGACCGACCGACCTGAGTAGTCGACGCGCTTGCCGAGCAGGTTCTGGCGGAACCGGCCCTGCTTGCCCTTCAGCATGTCGGACAGCGACTTGAGCGGGCGGTTGCCGGGCCCGGTGACCGGGCGGCCACGACGGCCGTTGTCGAACAGGGCGTCGACAGCCTCCTGCAGCATCCGCTTCTCGTTGTTGACGATGATCTCAGGGGCGCCGAGATCGAGCAGGCGCTTCAGCCGGTTGTTGCGGTTGATCACGCGGCGGTACAGGTCGTTGAGGTCTGACGTGGCGAAGCGACCGCCGTCGAGCTGCACCATCGGGCGCAGGTCGGGGGGATCACCGGCACGGCGTCGAGGATCATCGCCTTCGGATCGTTGGTGCGACGACCGTGCTCGTCACGACGGTTGAAGCTGGCGACGATCTTGAGTCGCTTGATCGCCTTCTGCTTGCGCTGGGCGGACAGTGGCTTGCGGCCCGAGTCACCCGGGTCGATCGCTTCGCGGAGCTTCTGCTCCTCCTCGTCGAAGTCGATGCGGTCGATCAGCGACTTGATGGCGTCGGCACCGGTGCCACCCTCGAAGTAGTCGCCGTAGCGATCGCGGATCTCACGCCACAGCAGCTCGTCGTCGATGATCTGCCGGCTGTGGAGGCTCTTGAACTCGTCCCACGCCCGCTCCAGCGTCTCGACCTCGGCCTCGAACCGCTCGCGGATCGCCTCGACGTCCTTCTCCGCGTCGCGCTGCATCTTCTTCGGATCGCCGCCCTCGGCTTCGGCCGTCTCGGCCGACTCCTCGAGCTCCTTGTAGCGGCGGTCGACCGCCAGTTCGAGATCCTTGTTGATCGCGTCGCGCTCCTCGAGGTACTCGGCCTCGAGGTTCTGCAGATCTTCGTGGCGCTTGTCCTCGTCGACCCAGGTCACCAGGTGGGCGGCGAAGTAGATCACCTTCTCGAGCTGCTTCGCCTTCAGCTCCTCCTTCGGCTCGATGCCGGCGAGGAGATAGGCGAGCCACGACCGCGTGCCGCGCAGGTACCAGATGTGGACGGTCGGAGCGGAGAGCTCGATGTGGCCCATCCGCTCGCGGCGCACCTTGGAGCGGGTGACCTCGACGCCACACCGCTCGCAGATGATGCCCTTGAACCGCACCCGCTTGTACTTGCCGCACGAGCACTCCCAGTCTCGCGTGGGGCCGAAGATCTTCTCGCAGAACAGGCCGTCCTTCTCGGGACGCAGCGTGCGGTAGTTGATCGTCTCCGGCTTCTTGACTTCACCGTGCGACCAGTTGCGGATCTGGTCGGCGGTGGCCAGCCCGATCTTGAGCTGGTCGAACATGTTCACGTCGAGCATTCGTATTCCTCGTTCTTCGTTCGTCGTCGTTCTCGTGTCGGACGTGATTCGCTCAGGCGCGAGTGCGCTGGTTGTCGCGGTCGTCGTCGTCGCTGCCCCGTTCCGGACGGGAGATGTCGATGCCGAGTTCCTCGGCGGCGCGGTAGACCTCGTCGTCCTCACCACGCATCTCGATCTCGCTGCCGTCGGTGGCAAGCACCTCGACGTTGATGCACAGAGCCTGCATCTCCTTCATCAACACCTTGAAGCTCTCCGGCACGCCGGGCTCGGGGATGTTGTCGCCCTTGACGATCGCCTCGTACACCTTCACGCGGCCGAGGACGTCGTCGGACTTGATGGTGAGCAGTTCCTGCAGGCAGTAGGCGGCCCCGTAGGCCTCGAGGGCCCACACCTCCATCTCACCGAACCGCTGACCACCGAACTGGGCCTTACCGCCGAGCGGCTGCTGGGTGATCATCGAGTACGGACCGGTGGCGCGGGCGTGGATCTTGTCGTCGACGAGGTGAGCCAGCTTGAGGATGTACATGTAGCCGACCGTGACCGGGTTGTCGTAGATCTCGCCGGTGCGACCGTTGAAGAGCGTCGTCTTGCCGTCGGTCTGGATGAGGCGGTCGCCGTCGACCGACTCGGGGTTGAGGTTCTCGAGGATCGACTGGATCGTCGAGTGCTTGCCCGCCGACTCGGCCTCGTCCCAATAGGCGCCGTCGAACACCGGCGTGGCGATGAACGTCGACGGATCGGTGTTGGTACGCGTCTTCGCCTCGGTGCCGCGGATCGGCTCGACGCCGACCTTTTCGCCGGTCTTCGGATCGGTCCACCCCCAGCGGGCGCAGTATCCGAGGTGGGCCTCCATCACCTGGCCGACATTCATCCGGCTCGGCACGCCGAGCGGGTTGAGGATGATGTCGACCGCCGTGCCGTCGGCGAGGTAGGGCATGTCCTCGACGGGCAAGATCTTGGAGATCACGCCCTTGTTGCCGTGGCGGCCGGCGAGCTTGTCGCCGACGCTGATCTTGCGCTTCTGGGCCACGTACACACGCACCAGCTGGTTGACGCCGGGGGGCAGCTCGTCGCCGTCGTCGCGGTTGAACACCTTGACGTCGATGATCTTGCCGTTCTCGCCGTGAGGCACCTTCAGCGAGGTGTCGCGGACCTCCCGCGCCTTCTCACCGAAGATGGCGCGTAGCAGGCGCTCTTCGGGGGTGAGCTCGGTCTCGCCCTTCGGGGTGACCTTGCCGACCAGCACGTCGCCGGGGCCGACCTCGGCACCGACACGAACGATGCCGCGATCGTCGAGATCGGCGAGCACCTCGTCGGAGAGGTTGGGGATGTCGCGGCTGATCTCTTCCGGGCCGAGCTTGGTGTCGCGGGCATCGACCTCGTGCTCGTGGATGTGGATCGACGTCAGCACGTCGTCCTTCACGAGACGCTCGCTGAGGATGATGGCGTCCTCGAAGTTGTAGCCCTCCCACGGCATCAGGGCCACGAGCAGGTTCTTGCCGAGCGCCAGCTCGCCGGAGTCGGTGGACGGGCCGTCGGCGATGATCGTGCCCTTCTTGACCTTCTCGCCCTCGATGACGCGCGGACGCTGGTTGATGCATGTGTCCTGGTTGGAACGGCGGAACTTGGCGAGGCGGTAGACCTTGCGACCAGCCGTCTTGTACTGCACCGTGATCGAGTCGCCGGTGACCGACGTGACCTCGCCATCGTCGAGTGCCTGGACGAGGTCGCCCGCGTCGCGAGCGGCGCGATCTTCGATGCCGGTGCCGATGTAGGGCGCCTCGGAGCGGAGCAACGGGACGGCCTGCTTCTGCATGTTGGCGCCCATCAGAGCCCGGTTGGCGTCGTCGTGCTCGAGGAACGGGATCAGCGCCGTGCCAACCGAGACGATCTGCTTCGGCGACACGTCCATGTAGTCGACCTCCGACGGTGGCACGTAGCCGATGTCGGTGGTGGCACCGAAGAAGCTCTCCGCCTCGAGCATCTTGCGCAGGTCCTCGAGGCTGGCCGCCTGCGGCGAACGGCGCACGAGCACGCGCTCCTCCTGGAACGAGCCGTCCTCGTTGACCGGAGAGTTGGCCTGGGCGACGACGTAGTTCTCCTCCTCGTCGGCGGCCATGTAGACGATCTCGCCGGTGACCTTGCCGTCGACCACCCTGCGGTACGGCGTCTCGATGAAGCCGAACTCGTTCACCCGGGCGAACGTCGACAGACCACCGATGAGGCCGATGTTCGGACCCTCCGGTGTCTCGATCGGGCACATCCGGCCGTAGTGGCTGAAGTGCACGTCGCGGACCTCGAAGCCGGCCCGTTCACGGGACAGGCCGCCGGGGCCGAGCGCCGACAGGCGTCGGCGGTGGGTGAGGCCCGACAGCGGGTTCACCTGGTCCAT
The DNA here is from genome assembly GCA_963830025.1 of uncultured Acidimicrobiia bacterium. Lineage (GTDB taxonomy): Bacteria > Actinomycetota > Acidimicrobiia > Acidimicrobiales > Ilumatobacteraceae > CAWHLC01. Next base: position 1,048,741 of record CAWHLC010000007.1, on the reverse strand, counting down.
GAACTGGGAGAGCTGGCTGGTGCCGAAGAACTCCTTGATGGCGGCAACGACCGGGCGGATGTTGATCAGCGTCTGCGGCGTGATCGCCTCGACGTCCTGCGTGGTCATCCGCTCACGGACAACTCGCTCCATCCGGCTGAGACCGATACGCACCTGGTTCTGGATGAGCTCGCCCACCGAGCGAATGCGGCGGTTGGCGAAGTGGTCCTGGTCGTCGAGGCGGTAGCCGGGCTCCTGCTTGACGAGATGGAGCATGTAGCTGATCGTCGCCAGCACCTCGCAGCGGCTGAGGACGTTCTGGTCCTCGCTGGGATAGTCGAGGAGCGTCTCGTCGAGGCCGAACAGGCCGCCGAGCTTGGCGACTTCGGAGCCGAGCTTGCGGTTGAGCTTGTAGCGGCCGACACGGCTGAGGTCGTACCGCCGGCTTTCGAAGAAGGCGTTGCGGAAGTAGGCGCGAGCCGACTCGACGGTGGGCGGCTCGCCGGGGCGAGCGCGCTTGTAGATCTCGACGAGCGCTTCGTCCTGTGTGGGAGCGACGTCGCGCTCCTTCTCCCACTGACCCTCGAGGAAGTCGAAGTAGTTGACGAAGCGGTCGAGGAATCCGGGGGCGTTCTCCTCGTCGTAACCGAGCGCCCGAAGCAGGGTGAAGATGCCGAGGCGCCGCTTGCGCGCCACGCGCGTGCCGGCGGTGACGTCCTTGCCCGGCTTCTGCTCGACGTCGAACTCCATCCACTCACCGCGGTAGGGATGGATCGTGCCCTTGACCAGCTGGTGCTTGGTGAGGTTGCGCAGACGGAACCGCTCGCCGGGCTCGAAGATGACACCCGGGCTGCGCACGAGCTGGCTGACGACGACGCGCTCTGTGCCGTTGACGATGAACGTGCCCTTCTCCGTCATGATCGGGAAGTCGCCCATGAACACGTGCTGTTCTTTGATCTCGCCCGTGTTGCGGTTCATGAAGCGCGCCTTGACGAACACCGGTGCGGCGTACGTCATGTCCTTCTCTTTGCACTCCTCGACCGTGAACTTGGGCGGCGGTCGGAAGTCCTCGTCGTCGGGATCGAACTCGAGCTCGAGCTGCAACGCCTCGGAGAAGTCCTTGATGGGGCTGATGTCGCGGAAGGTGTTGGCGAGACCCTCGTTCAAGAACCAGTCGAAGCTCTCGCGCTGAATGGCGATGAGATCGGGGAGGTCGAGGGGCTCGCTCAGATTGGCGAACGAGTACCGCTCACGGGACGTCGAAGATGCCACAGATCACTCCTGAGTCGAGATCGGATGCGGAGGGGCGCGCCAAACAAGAGCCTGTGAGGAGGTGACGAGACTGGCGACGCACGGCAACCGACAACCCTATCGTCGAAGGGCGTCAACTTTCAACCGGCATCCGGGCAAAGCTCCGGGCCAGCGGCTCAGTTGGACACACGGTAAAGACAAAGCCGTTTGCTGTCAAGGAATTCGCCTCGCGTGCCGACTGTGCGAGCATGTCCCGATGGCCGAGCAACGCCGAGGGTCAGTTCGTCGCCTGCGGATCGTCACCGCAGCTCACCGGTGGTTCGATCGCATGGTGAACGTCACCCAACGGGTCATTCGCAACCCGCGCCCGATGCTGGCCAGATACGTCGGCTTCCCTCGCCCCCGCCAGGAACGACCGCCCACTCGCCCGCCGGGAGAGACGATCTCCCCCGCCGTCGCCTTACGCGAGAACGGGTTCACCGTCGTCCGCGGCATGATTCCGCCGGAAGAGTGTGCGCGCATCGCCGCGGAGCTGAAGCGTGAGCTCGAGATCGAGGAACCCGCCCACCACACCTGCGTCGACGCGACACGCAAGATCGCCGCCACGCACCAGCTCGTGCTCGACGAGCGCATCCTCGGCGCGGTGCGAACGGCGATCGGTCCCCGCGCCCGCTTCCTCCAGGTGTCCGATCTCCAGTACCACCACGACACCGCCAACTGGCACCGCGACAGCGTTCATCGCGCGGCGGAGAACCGCCAGGCGCCCGATTGGGACGGTACGACCGCTCCGTATCGAGTCGTGAAGGCGATCGTCTATCTCGAATCCGACAACGCGGCAATGGGGATGATGAGCGGCACGCACGCTTCGCCGGTGGAGATCGATTACGCCGACGTCTACGCCATGGAACGCAGGCACTGGCACAAGGTGATCGGCCCCGACGACGAGCCGAACCGACGGTTCACGCCGAACGAACGTCGAGTCCCCTTCGTGTGGACCGCCGAAGTGGGCGACGTCTTGATCTTCGACGAGCGGATGTACCACTGCGGCCGGCGCGTCGAGGCCGGCAAGGTGGTGAGGAAACGGTCGGCGCCGAAGTTCACCCTGTCGCTCGTGTTCGGCGACGACAACGAGCACTCGGTGCGGATGTACTCGTACTTCCGGTATGTCCGCCGCGAGCTGAGCTATCGCAACCTGCCCAACGACTTCCGCCGCCAGCTCAAGCAACGCGATCTGGTGCTCTCCAACGGGTGGCGCAACTACTACGCCGATCACCCTGATGAGCTGCGGCTCGTCCACCTTCGCAACCCCGACGATCTGGAAACGCTCATCGCCGAGTTCTCGGGCTCGTCACACGCCACCCGATGAGAAGATTCTCGAGCCCGAGCTCGGGTGGCAGTGCCGATTCCTGAGTTGGCGCCGACGAACGATCGGTCGCAGTACCCGCTCGCGACGCGACAGTGGCCCCGGGAACATCCCGGGGCCACTGTGAACGCGAGGCAGATGCTCGCGCCGATTGCGATGCGTCAGGTCACTTGACCTCGACGGTGGCGCCGGCGTCCTCGAGCTTGGTCTTGGCCTCGTCGGCCTGCTCCTTCGTGGCCTTCTCGATCACGGCCTTGGGAGCGCCGTCGACCAGATCCTTGGCCTCCTTGAGGCCGAGGCTGGTGAGCTCACGAACCGCCTTGATGACCTGGATCTTCTGGGCGCCTGCTGCGGTGAGCACGACGTCGAACTCGTCCTTCTCATCGGCGGGTGCCTCGGCAGCCGGCACGCCGGCGGCAGCCGCAACGGCGACGGGCGCAGCGGCGGTGACGCCGAACTTCTCTTCGAACGCGTCGAGCAGTTCCTTGAGCTCGATGACGGTCATGTTGCTGATGGAGTCGAGGATCTCTTCCTTCGTCGACATGGTGATCTTCTCCTTGCGATGTGTTGAGTGCGTGGTGATGCTCGACCGACCGGCTGGGTCGGCCGAGGCGACCGCTCAGGCGGCCTGTTGATCGATGAGTGCGGCGAGGCCGTATGCGAAGTTGCGGGGCAACGCCTGAAGCAGTCCGGCTGTCTTGACGAGCGGAGCCTGGAGCCCGCCGGCGAGACGGGCGAGGAGCTCCTCGCGGGAGGGCAGCTCGGCGAGAGCCGTGACGTCGGCGACGCTCAACGCGCTGGCGCCGAGCGTTCCGCCCTTGAGCACGAGCATTGCGTTGGTCTTCGACAAGTCGCGCAGCACCTTCGCTGCGCCCACCGTGTCGGTGCGGGCGAACGTAAGCGCCGTCGGACCGACGAGCATCTCGCCGAGGGTGTCGAGACCGGCCTTCTCGGCGGCGAACCGCGCCAATGAGTTCTTGTAGATCTTGTACTCGGCGTCGACGCCGCGGAGGGAGCCGCGCAAGCCGGCCAGCGCGCCGACCGTGAGACCGCGGTACTCGGTGACGAACACCGCCGCTGCGCCTTCCAGCTTCGCCGCGATCTCGTCGACGAGCGCCACTTTCTCAGGTCGCGGTTGCTTCTCAGGAGTTTCGATAGCCATGGATGTACACCTCCTCTCGCTCTACTCGTTGGTGCTCGCTGCTGGCGAACACCACGAGGAGCGGCCCGGCCGGCGCACCGGTGGGCGTTCTCGGGGCATACACCTCGGCTGGTGGTCGAACCATTATCCGACGAATCGGACCAGCGGTCTCTGGCGAGCAACGTGTGTTGTGGGCGATCACGATATCGGCTCGCATGTGCATCGCCTCGCTCCGCAGAGCGGGGCGGACCGGCGCTGATCCGGGATCGGTACTCTCGGTCGGTGTCCTCCTCGCTGATCCTCGACAGCACGTTCGCGGTGCCCGCCGCCGGCAACGGAACTGTCCGCTTACGGCTCGTCAATGCCGGCCGGACGACCTTCTCCGGGTTCCGCGTGGTGTTCAGCGCAATCGTGCCGCTGACTCCGGTTGCCGGCTCGCCATCAGAGCTGCTCGGGCGCCTCGGCACCAGCCACGAGATCGGCCTGCCGGAGGGCACCGTCCTGCTTCCCGGGGGCGTGGTGGAGATGGGACTGTTCGACTGTGCGTACCAGCTCGTTCACGCCAACGACGGTCCCGTCCAGGCATACCTCGTGACCGACGAGGGGCGGACAGTGCCGGTTCGCGCTGCGCCAACGGAAAGGACGATGATCGGCGTTGGCGCTGAGGCGCCGCTCCACACGCTGGTTCTGGATCAACCTTCGGACGTCACGGGATCGGCTTGGGCAGTGGCCGCTGAGTGCGAAGCCCGCCTCTATCCGGACGAGGCGAGCCTGCTGGCGACGTCTGGCCGCGGTGACACCGTGACGGCAACGGTCGAGCCGCAGCTCGGCGCGGAGGAGTTCCGGCTCGAGGTCGCCGACCACGCCGGCACCAGCGGGTGGCACGTAGCCGCCGGGTCTGTGGTGGCAATGCAGTGGGGGTTCATGGACCTCGCCCGGCGGCTCCGCGACGGTGTCGTGACGGGCGCTGAGAACGGTCGCGCCTTCACCCCACGGCATCGCTTCCGGGGATTGATGATCGATGTGGCCCGCCACTTCTATCCCGCCGTCGACATCGACCACGTGATCGACCTCGCCGCCTGGCGGCGGCTCAACGCCGTCCACCTCCACCTCACCGACGATCAGGCATGGCGCCTGCCAATCGACACCTATCCGGCCCTCACTGACGTGGCCGCATGGCGCGGACACGACCTGCCTGTCCCAGCCCAGAACGGCTCGGGACCCGACGCCTACGGCGGCTCGTACACCGCCGACGACATCGCCCGTTGGCGCGCTGCGGCGAGACGCATAGGAATCCAACTGATCCCGGAGATCGACGTTCCCGGGCACTCCTTCGCCGCCATCGCAGCGCTCCCCGAGCTGCGCGATCCGGGCGACAGCGGTGACGCTCGGAGCGTGCAGAACTTTCCCTACAACGTCCTCAATCCGGGTGTACCAGCGACTTGGGCGTTCCTCGAGACCGTGTTCGGCGAGGTCAGCGATCTGTTCCCCGACTCACCGATTCACATCGGATGCGACGAGGTGCCAACGGGCGCATGGAAGTCGTCGCCGTCAGCGCAGGCGTGGGCCGTCGGACGGGGCCTCGGCGATCACAGGCAGGTCGAGGCGGCATTCGTCAGAGAGATCGTCCGCACCGTCAGACGTTCGACCGGGCGACGGATCGGCGCCTGGCAGGAAGCCGCCGAATGCGGAGGCATGCAGCCCGACGACGGCTACGTCATCGGCTGGAAGTCGGCCGGTGCGTGCCATCGCCTCGCCGACGCCGGCTACGAGGTGGTCGCCGCGCCGGGATCGGCCTACTACCTCGACATGGCGACCGGGCCGGACTGGCGCCTGCCTGGAATGTGGTGGGCGGGCTATGTCACCAGCGAGTCGATCGCCCAGTTCGACGTCACCGACGGTTGGGAGGAGTCGGCGCGACGACGACTGGTCGGGATCCAAGCCTGCTTGTGGGGCGAGCACGTACCCGACCGAGCCACACTGCGGGCGATGCTGCTCCCCCGGCTCGACGTCTTCGGCGACGCCGGCTGGAACGTCCGATCAGTCGGTTGAGTCGGGACGAAGCCGGCCGGTGTCGACGTGGACGCCGGGGCCCATCGTGGATGCGACCGTGATCTTCCGCAGGTAACGGCCCTTCGCCGACGACGGCTTGGCGCGCTGTAGCTCCTCGAGCACGGCACGGAAGTTGTCCTCGAGCGCCTTCGGCTCGAAGCTCGCCTTGCCGAGCTGGACGTGGACGTTGCCGTACCGGTCGGTCCGGTACTCGACCTTGCCGCCCTTGAACTCGCCCACGGCGCGACCGACGTCGGTGGTGACGGTGCCGGTCTTGGGGTTCGGCATCAGGCCACGCGGCCCGAGCACCCGGCCGAGGCGCCCGACGAGCGGCATCATGTCGGGCGTCGCGATGGCGACATCGAAGTCGAACTTGCCCGCCTCGATCTGCGCCGGCGAGATCGTCGGCACCGACGACGTCGGCACCGGCGGCGCGGGCCTCTTCGGCAGCACTCCGGCGGCGAACACGGCGACACGAACGTCCTTACCGGTGCCCGACGGCAGACCGACCGTTCCACGCACCATCTGGTCGGCCTTGCGGGGATCGACGCCTAGCTTGATCGGCGATGTCGATCGTCTCGTCGAACTTCGCCGACGCCATCGACTTGACGAGGCCCAGCGCCTCGGTGGGCTGTAGAACTGCTCCCGGTCGTACTTCTTCAGTGCGTCGGTGTGCTTCTTGCCTGACATTGTCTGTCTCCCTCGGTGATGTACGGCCCCGGGCGAGGTCCTCCCGGCCGGCCGTTGATGTACAGAAACGCTATCGGCGAAGTCGAGCCTGTCGAGTCATCGCAACTCGAGCCGGGTGAGACGCCGAAGCGCAGCAGAGGCGGCGAGCTCGGAAGGCGAGACGAGCGACTTCGCGGCGAGCCCGAATTGTAGCGGCGTCGCGCGCTGGAGCTGGGTGAGACGCCGAAGCGCAGCGGCGGCGGCGAGCTCGGAGGCAAGACGAGCGACTTGCTCGCGGTCGAGCCCGATCAGGAGACGATGATTCCCATCGAGCGGGCGGTGCCGCGGACCTGCTCCTTGGCGGCTTCGATGTCGTAGGCGTTCAGGTCGGGCATCTTGATCTTGGCGATCTCCTCGAGATCGGCCTCGGTGATCTGACCCGACGGTCTCGGCGCCGGGGTTGCTGGCCGCCTTCTCCAGCCCCGCCTTCTGGCGGAGCAGCACTGGCGTGGGCGGCGTCTTGAGGATGAACGTGAACGAACGGTCCTCGAAGATGGTGATCTCGACGGGCACGATCGTGCCCATCTGCGACTCGGTAGCGGCGTTGTAAGACTTGACGAAGTCCATGATCGCCACGCCGTGCGGGCCGAGCGCGGTGCCGACCGGCGGCGCCGGGCTCGCCTTGCCGGCCGGGATCTGGATCTTCACGATCGCGGCGACTTTCTTCTTCGCCATCGTCGTTCCTTGATTTCGTTGGCAGTTCGTGGCTTGGGGGAGGTCGGCCGTCAGAGCTTGGCGACCTGGCTGAAGTCCATCTCGACGAGCGTCTCCCGGCCGAAGATGTTGACGAGCACCTTCATCTTGAGGTGATCGGCGTTGATCTCGGCGATCTCGCCGGAGAAGTCGGCGAACGGGCCTTCCCTGACCCGCACGCTCTCACCCACCTCGTACTCGAGCTTGGGCTTGCGGCGCGCCTGCTGTTCGGTCGAGTTGCCTTTCGAGGACAGGAAGTTGCGCACGTCGCGGCGCGACAGCGGCGTCGGCTTCTGACCCTGCCGGCTCTGACCGACGAACCCGGTGACTCCCGGAGTGTTGCGGATGCAGTACCACGATTCGTCGTCCATCCGGCAGCGGACGAGCAGGTAACCGGGGAACACCTTGCGCTGCACGGTCTGCTTGCGCCCGTTGCGGAACTCGTCGACCTCCTCGGTGGGGATGACCACCTCGAAGATCTTGTCCTCCATGTTCATCGACTCGATGCGAGCCTTGAGGTTGGCAGTGACCTTCTTCTCGTAGCCCGACTGGGTGTGCACGACGAACCACTCGCCAGGCCGTGTCCAGGGGTCGTCGACCTCATCGGCATCCGCCTCGGCACCCTCGCCGTCGGCGCCCTCAGCATCGCCACCCTCGGCGTCTGCCGGTCCGGTATCGGCGTCTTCGGCACCTTCGTCGGTGGTGGCTACCTCGTCGGCTGGCGTCTCGACGTCGTCGGTGTCGGCCACTTCGGCCTCGGGCTGCTCGCGCCGACTTCGGTGTCGTCAGCGTCGGTCTCGGCGTCGTCCACTTCGGCCTCGGCTCGTCGACCACTTCGGCCTCGGGCTCCTCGATCACGTCGGCGTCGTCGGCCGCTCCGGCCTCGGGCTCCTCGGCCGTGCAACGGGGTTCTCCTCGGGCGCGACGTCGTGATCGCCGATCGGCAACAGAGCGTCGGCGCTCTCGGTGGAGCGCTGCCTCGTCGGCGAGCGCTTCGGTGGTGGCGTCTTCGTCGGTGATGGGGGAATCGCTCATCCGTACAGCCACCCGGACAGAATGCCGAACAGGTAGTCGAGCCCGCCCACGAGGGCGGTGTAGATCACGACCGTGACGACGACGATGATCGAGTAGCGGCGGACCTCGGGGCGTTGCGGCCACGCCACTTTGCGCATCTCGTCGCGAACTTCCCGCAGGTACTGCGCCGGGCCGACCCGCTCATTCTTGCGGGACGTCTGACGCGGGGTACGGGTGGGGCACCCTTCTCGTCGAGGGCTCCCATGCGCCGCAGTTGGCGCTTCTGCTCGCGATTCAGATCATCGAGTGACATACACGTCCGTTGTTTGCTGGGCAGGGCAGGAGGGACTCGAACCCCCGACCGTCGGTTTTGGAGACCGATGCTCTACCAACTGAGCTACTGCCCTCGGTGGGGAGGAGAGCCAGGGTACCGTCTCGCTCGGAGCTTGGCTCGCAGGCAGCAGCGCTCTCAGCCTCGCCCCTTCCGAGCTAGCCGTCAGCGGGTCTCCTTGTGGACGCGTGTGCGTGTGGCGACGCTCGTGGCTGCAGTACTTCTTCATCTCGAGCCGCTCGCGGTCGTTGACCTTCGACTTCATCGTGATGTAGTTGCGCCGCTTGCACTCGGTGCATTCGAGGGTGATCTTCACCCGTTTCTCGCTCTTGGCCATCGTGGCTCACTCTCATTTGAGGATCTTGGTGACGCGGCCGGCGCCGACGGTGCGTCCGCCTTCGCGGATGGCGAAGCGGAGGCCTTCGTCCATGGCGATCGGCTTGCCCAACTCGACAGTCATCGCCACGTTGTCACCAGGCATCACCATCTCGGTGCCCTCCGGCAACGCGATCGTCCCGGTCACATCAGTCGTACGGAAGAAGAACTGCGGCCGGTAATTGTTGAAGAACGGCTTGTGCCGGCCACCCTCCTCCTTCGTCAACACGTACACCTGCCCCTCGAACTGGGTGTGCGGCGTGATGCTGCCCGGCTTGCACAACACCTGACCCGCGCTCCACATCCTCCTTCTTCGTACCCCGCAACAACACCCCGATGTTGTCCCCCGCCTGACCCTGATCAAGGATCTTGCGGAACATCTCCACACCCGTACACGTCGTCTTCTGCGTATCCCGCAACCCGACGATCTCGATCTCATCACCAGTGTTCACCACCCCCTGCTCCACCTTGCCCGTCACCACCGTCCCCCGACCCGTAATCGTGAACACATCCTCGATCGGCATCAAGAACGGCTTATCCAACTCACGCACCGGCTCCGGGATGAACGAATCAGCAGCATCCATCAACTCCAACACCTTCGCCTGCCACTCGACGTCACCCTCCAACGCCTTCAACGCCGACACCCGCACCACCGGCGTGTCATCACCAGGGAACCCATACTCACTGAGCAGCTCCCGGACCTCCAACTCGACCAGATCCAACAACTCCTCATCATCCACCGCATCCGCCTTGTTCAACGCCACCAGAATCGACGGCACCCCCACCTGCCGCGCCAACAACACATGCTCCCGCGTCTGCGGCATCGGCCCATCAGTCGCCGCCACCACCAAAATCGCCCCATCCACCTGCGCCGCACCCGTAATCATGTTCTTGATGTAATCCGCATGACCCGGCATATCCACATGCGCGTAATGACGATTCTCCGTCTCATACTCGATATGAGCAATCGAAATCGTAATCCCCCGCGCCTTCTCCTCCGGCGCCTTATCAATCGTGTCAAACGCCTGGAACTCCGCCAACCCACGCTCCGACAACACCTTCGAAATCGCCGCCGTCAACGTCGTCTTCCCATGATCAATATGACCCATCGTCCCAATATTCACATGCGGCTTCGTACGCTCAAACTTTGCCTTGCTCATTGGCTTGTTCCTTTGTCTCTTCCTCGAGGAGCGGTTTGGGGTGTATGCGTGGAGTAGCGGCGATCGGGATCGAACCGATGACCTTCCGATTATGAGCCGGATGCTCTGACCAACTGAGCTACGCCGCCAGGCCTAGCGCCGACGGCCGGCACCGGTGCCGACCGCTGGTCGAGCCCTCTGTGGGAATCGAACCCACGACACCAGCCTTACCATGGCTGTGCTCTGCCGACTGAGCTAAGAGGGCGCATTCGGAGCGCGGCAGAGGCCGCGAACCGACGGATCAGCATAGCGGTCGACACCGGCGGCCAAACACTGCTGGCAGGTACCCTCGCGCCGGTGTCAGAGGAGATCGTGCTGCGCCTCGCTACCAGCGCCGATGCCGAGGCGATCCGCTCTATCTACAACCTCGAGGTGCACGAGACGACGAGTACGTTCGACCTCGTTCCGCGCACGCTCGACGACCAGCGCGCGTGGCTCGCGGCGAGGTCCGGCGCGTTCAGCGCGATCGTCGCCGTGGAGGCGGCAACCGGCACCGTGGTCGGATTCGCCTCGTTGTCCCCGTACAAGGATCGGGCGGCCTACAGCACCACGGTCGAGGACTCCGTCTACGTCCGCCGCGACTACGGCGGGCGCGGGATCGGGCGGCTGCTCCTGAGCAGACTGGTCGACATCGCCCGCAGCAGCGGGTTCCACGCCGTGATCGCTCGCATCGAGGCGTCGGGCACGGCCTCGCGCGCGCTGCACGAGCGCTGCGGCTTCGAGCTGGTCGGTATCGAGCGTCAGGTGGGACGCAAGTTCAAGCGCTGGCTCGACGTCGCGGTGATGCAGATCCTGCTCTGATCGTCGAGGTCAGTGCCACGCCGCAGGGCGGGCGAGATGGTCGGACACGCTGCAATCGTCCTCGAAGACGACGAACCGGTCGAACCCGCGCAGGAACCAGCGGTCGTGGGTGACCGCCACCACCGTGCCGTCGAAGTCGGCGAGACCCGCCTCCAACGCCTCCGCCGACACCAGATCGAGGTTGTCGGTGGGTTCGTCGAGCAGGAGCAACGTGGCGCCGCTCAGCTCGAGCAGCAGGATCTGGAAGCGCGCCTGTTGCCCTCCCGAGAGCGTCTCGAACGTCTGGTCGGCGCACTCGGTGAGCTCGTAGCGGCGGAGCATCCCCATCGCCGGCCCGCGCACGACGTCGCGGCCGTGGAGGATGTCGAGCAGCGCCGTCCCCCTCCACTCCGGGTGCTCGTGCGTCTGGTGGAAGAGACCGGGGACAACACCCGCCCCGAGGCGGAAGGCGCCGTCGTGGGACACGCCCTCGCTACCCGCCAGCAAACGCAGGAAGTGGCTCTTGCCGGCACCGTTCCCGCCGAGCACGGCGACCCGCTCGCCGTACCAGATCTCGACGTCGAACGGATCGGTGAGGCCGTGCAGCTCCAGCTGCTCGACCATCACGGCACGCTTGCCGGTGCGCCGGCCGCGGAGCTGCACGTCGATGCGCTGCTCGCGCAGCTGCTCGGGGCGCTCGTTCTTCTCCAGGAACAGCCGCAATCGGCTCTCCGCGGCCTTCAGCCGCGGGGCGAAGACCTCGGAGAAGCTGGCCCGGCGCCGCATCTCGGCGACGAGCTCTTCGAGACGTTTCTTCTCCGCGTCGTAGAGCGCCCGATCGTGACGCATCGTCTCGATGTGGTGCCTGCGCGCATCGGCGTAACCGGCAAATCCTCCACCGTGCACCCAGGCACCGACGGCCTCGACAGTGACGATCTTCGTCGCCGTCGCAGCCAGCAGCTCCCGGTCGTGGCTCACGAAGAGAACCGTCTTGGGAGTGGACGAGAGCTCCGCTTCGAGCCACCGTTTTCCGGGGACGTCGAGGAAGTTGTCGGGCTCATCGAGCAAGAGCACGTCGTCGGGCCCCCGCAACAGGGCCTCCAGCGCCAGCCGCTTCTGCTCGCCGCCGCTGAGAGTGCGCAACGGCCGTCCTGCCACGGCATCGAACGACTCGCCCAACGCCCGCTGGCAGCACGCATCCCAGAAGACCTCGGCGTCGTAGCCCCCGGCGTCACCCCAGTCGCCGAGGGCATGGGCGTAGCGCATCGGGTCGTCGGAGCTTCGCCCGCTCGCCGCAGCGAGCGCCGAAGCAGCGCGGCGGATCCGTGGTGGGGCGAGACTGACGAGCAGGTCGCGTATCGAGGTCGGCGCGTCCGGCGTCGAGTCGGCCATCCCGACGAGCTGTCGCATGACGCCCAGCGATCCGTCGACGGTCGCCGAGCCCGCCGTCGGTCGCTCGTCGCCGGCGAGGAGGCGCAGGAGGGTGGATTTGCCGACGCCATTGGCACCGACGAGGGCGACCTTCTCCCCGTTGCCGACGCGAAAACTGACGTCGCTGAACAGTTCGGCTCCACCCGGGCGGTGCCAGCTCACGCCGTTCAGAGAGATCGCGCCCACGCCCCGAACCTACGCGGGTTTCGGGGCTTCCCCCGGTAATCTTTCCCGGCGGTCGTGACGAACGATCGGCAACGGGTCGGTGCCCGAGTGGCCAAAGGGAGCAGACTGTAAATCTGCCGGCACAGCCTACGGTGGTTCGAATCCACCCCGGCCCACACTCTCGACGCCTCGCTACGCTGTGCAGGCATGCCCAGTTTTGACGTCGTGTCCGAGGTCGACCGGCAAGAGGTGCGCAACGCCGTCGACCAGGCCCAGCGTGAGATCGCCACCCGCTTCGACTTCAAGAACACGAACTCGTCGATCGACCAGAGCGAGCTCGTGATCACCCTCCATACCGTCTCCGAGGACCGGCTTGCCGCCCTGCGGCAGGTGCTCGAGGAGAAGCTCGTCCGCCGCAAGGTGTCGTTGAAGGGCGTCGACTACGGCACCGTGCAGGAAGCCACGCAGAACACCGTGCGTCAGGTGGTCACGATCAAGGTCGGGATCGGCTCCGACAAGGCGCGCGAGATCAACAAGTTGATCAAGGCGAAGGCACCGAAGGGCGTGAACAGCCAAACGCAGGGCGAGGAGATCCGCGTCTCCGCCAAGAAACGCGACGACCTGCAGGCGGTGATCGCCATGCTCAAGGCCGAGGATCTCGGCATCCCCTTGCAGTTCCAAAACTTCCGAGACTGAGTCTCTGGAGTTCGACTCGCGAGCAAGTCGCTCGTCTCACCTGCCGAGCTCGCCGCCTCCGCTCCGCTTTGGCGTCTCACCCAGCTCGTGCGCTCGGACACCTCGGGCACGTGCTCGACTCGCGAGCAAGTCGCTCGTCTCACCTGCCGAGCTCGCCGCCTCCGCTTCGCTTTGGCGGCTCACCCAGCTCGTGCGCGCGGACACCTCTGGCACGCCTCGACTCGCGAGCAAGTCGCTCGTCTCACCTGCCGAGCTCGCCGCCTCCGCTTCGCTTTGGCGTCTCACCCAGCTCGTGCGCTCGGACACCTCTGGCACGCCTCGACTCGCGAGCAAGTCGCTCGTCTCACCTGCCGAGCTCGCCGCCTCCGCTTCGCTTTGGCGTCTCACCCAGCTCGTGCGCTCGGACACCTCTGGCACGCCTCGACTCGCGAGCAAGTCGCTCGTCTCACCTGCCGAGCTCGGGCGGGGTTAGCGGCCGGCGGCGAGGCGGCGTTCGGCGATCGCTGCGGCCGCCATCACCGGCTCGAGCCCTTCGGCCGCGGCGGTGTCGAGCACGTCGGCGGTGCGGTCGAAGATCGCCTCGACACGTACCCGCGCCCGCTCGGCGTTGTAGCCGCCGCGTTCCTCGGAGATGTTGATGACGCCGCCGGCGTTGGCGAGGTAGTCGGGCACATAGAGGATCGAGCGAGCGTCGAGGAGATCCGCGCTGTCGGGCGTGGCGAGCTGGTTGTTCGCCGCACCGGTGACGATCGCGCAGCGCAGCTCGGGAATCGTCTCCGGCGACAAGACTGCCGCCGAGGGCGCACGGCGCGAACACGTCGCAGGCGACGGTGTGCGCCTCGTCGGGGCTGACGACACCGATGCCGTACTTGGCCTCGAGCATTCCCACGGCGTCCCGGTCGACGTCGGCGGCGGTGACCGTCGCTCCGGCTTCGAGAAGGTGTCCGACGAGCGGACCGCCCACCTTGCCGACGCCTACCACCACGACGTGGATGCCGTCGACGCCGGCCGACCCGAATCGGTGGCGAACCGCGGCGCGCATCGCGTGGTACACGCCCAATGCAGTCGACGGGCTGGGGTCTCCGCTGCCGCCGGCACTCGATCGGCAGCCCGCCGACGTGCGTGGTCGCTTCGCGGATCATCGTCATGTCATCGGTGTTCGTGCCCACGTCCGCCGCGGTGATGTACCGACCACCGAGCTCTCCGACGAACCCACCGAACGCACGCAGCACGTCATCCGTCTTGTGCGCTCCGTCGATGATCGCCACCGACTTTCCGCCGCCGAGGTCGTTCCCCGCCACTGCGGACTTGTACGTCATCCCCTTGGCGAGACGGAGCACGTCGTCGAGCGCGCGCGTCCTCGGTGTCGAAGGGGTAGAAACGGGCGCCGCCGAGAGCGGGACCGAGCACGGTGGAGTGGATGGCGATGATGGCCGTGAGCCCGAGACCGGCGTCCTCGAATCGGACGACCTGCTCGTACCCGTCGACTTCGATGTCGCTGATCGCCACGTGTCCCCTCTTTGGTACTCGGGCAGCCCAGCCGACCGGCCGGCCACGCACAAGACGTTGCTCGAGGCGATGCTACAAGCGCCCTTGCGAGCGTCGATTCCGGGTTCGCCGGGCAGGCGGACACACGCTCAACGGCCGGCTTCCCCTGGTGCTAACTTCATCGCCGTACGCACGGTGAGTCGGTGCTCAAGCGGTTGCCGGCGTGACCGTTCGGTACTGGGGGAAGAATCGAATGACCACAGCGACGCTGGCGCCCGAGCCGTCGACCACTGGGATCGACTATCCAACCGTCGCCGCGCTTGCCCGCGAGTGGGCGCGCACCCATCCTCGACAGCCGGCGATGCGCGAGAAGGACTTCGGCATCTGGCACGAGTACTCGTGGCAGGAGGTATGGGAGCAGGTGCTCGACGTCGGCCATGGATTGCTCGCACTCGGTGTCGAGCCCGGCGACCGAGTGTCGATCCACTCCGAGGACCGCCCCGAGTGGGTCATCCTCGACTTGGCCACCGTCGCCGTGCGCGGCATCACTGTCGGCCTGTACCCCACCAACCCGACCGTCGAGGTCACGTACCTGCTCGGCGACTGCACGCCCGTCGTTCATCTCGCCGAGGACCAGGAGCAGGTCGACAAGGTGCTCGCCTCCGAGCGGCAGGCGGCGGCATCGTTGCGCAGGATCGTCTACCTCGAGCCTCGCGGAGTTCGCCGACTACGACGACGACCGGCTGATGTCCTGGGAGGACCTGCTCGAGCTGGGACGGTCGCACCGGCGAGTCAACCCCGATGCGGTCGAGCGAGCGCATGGCCGAAGCGCAGCCCGACGACGTGATGACGCTCGTCTACACGTCCGGCACGACCGGCCCGCCGAAGGGAGCGATGCTCTCCAACGCCAACGCCAGTTTCTCGATCGACAAGATCGTCAATCTGCCCGAAGCGACTGCCCGGACGGCAAGTCGCCCGGCCCCGACGACCTGATCGTCACCTACCTCCCTCTGTGCCACGTCGCCGAGCGAATCTTCTCCACATGGCATCTCGTCTCGGTGGGCTGCGTGCTCAACTTCGCCGAATCGATCGAGACGATCAACGCCAACCTGCGCGAGGTGCAGCCGACGCTGTTCTTCGCCGTTCCCCGCATCTGGGAGAAGCTCCACGCCGGCGTGCTGATCCGCGCCAACGACGCCACGCTGGCTCAAGCGCATGGTCGTTGAAGTTCGGGCCTGCGCATCGCCCGTCGCATCGGCAAGGCGAAGGTCGCCAACGGCGGGAATCACACGCGTCGAGCCGGCATCCTCTACGCGATCGGCTTCCCGTTCGTGTTCCGGGCGCTGAAGGAGCGCATCGGGTTCGTCGCTGCCGCTACGCGGCATCGGGCGCGGCGGCGATCGCGCCGGAGGTGCTCGAGTTCTTCATCGGCATCGGTGTGCCCGTGTTCGAGCTCTACGGCATGACCGAGAACACGGCGGTCGCCACCGCCAACTTCCCTGGGCGGATGAAGCTCGGCACGGTCGGCGAGCCGTACCCGGATATCGGGCTGCGCCTCGATCCGGAGACCAACGAGATCCAGACCAAGCACGCCGGGAATTTCGTCGGCTACTGGGGGAAGCCGGAGAAGACAGCGGAGACGTTCACCGACGACGGTTGGCTGATGACCGGCGACGTCGGCGAGTGGGTCGACGGCACGCACATCAAGATCGTCGACCGCATCAAGCACATCATCATCACCTCGGGCGGGAAGAACGTCTCACCGTCGGAGATCGAGAACAGCCTCAAGACGTCGCCGTACATCAAGGAGGCGATGGTCGTCGGTGACGGTCGGAAGTACCTCACGGCGTTGATCGGCATCGAGCTCGACACGGTGGGCGATTGGGCCTTGCGGCAAGAACCTCCCGTACACGACCTACCGCGACCTCTCCGAGAAGCCGGAGGTCATCGAGCTGGTGCAGGGTGTCGTCAACGCGACGAACGAGAAGTTCGCCTCGGTCGAGCAGATCAAGGCGTTCCGCATGATCCCGAAGGAGCTCGATCACGAGGACGGCGAGCTGACCGCGACGCAGAAGCTGAAGCGGGGGGCGATGGCCGAGATGTTCGGGGACCTGGTGAGTCGAGATGTATTCGATGACGCGCACGGTCGGGCTGCTGATCGCCCAGGCCGAGCCAGCGACGGCGGGCGCGGCGGCAAACGGCATCGAAAAGTTCATCGCCACGACAGCCAGGGGCTGGCGCTGGGCTCGATCTACGCCTTGCTCGCGTTCAGCTTCGTGCTCGTGTTCAAGGCGACCCAGGCGGTCAACTTCGCCCAGGGTGCGATCGCCCTCGTCGGCACCTGGTACCTCAGCCTGCTCCTCGTCGACTGGGAGATCCCTGCCAAGTGGCTCCCCGGTTCGCTCGACGACAACGAGTACGTCGTGTGGTTCTCCTCACTGGCCGCGGCGCTCGTGTTGGCCGTGATCATTGGATTGGTGATCGAGCGGCTGCTGATCCGGCCGATGATCGGCGAACCGCTGTTCGCCATCGCCGTCATCACCCTCGGCCTGGAAGCGGTGCTGCGCACCATCGGCACTGATGCCGTGAGCATCAACAACCGCAGCCTTGCGGATCCCGTGGGCCGCACGGGAAGGGTTCGACCTCGGCGGAGCGTTCATCCCATGGTCGTTCGTCGGCGCGATCATCGCCGCCACGGTCGCCTTCCTGCCGACGTTCTGGTTCTTCCGCACCCGCACGGGCATCGCCATGCGCGCCGTGGCCGTCGACCAGGAAGCTTCGCTGGCCCAAGGGATCAAGGTCGGCCGGGTGTTCGCCATCGCCTGGGGGGCTGGCGCTGCGCTTGGCCGCACTCGGCGCGATCTTCTACTCGATGAGCCCGTTCAGCCTCGGCACGGCGACGGCGGCGACGGGCGCTCTTGCATTCCGTGCCCTTGCCGGCCGTGATCCTCGGCGGGCTCGACTCGGTTCCCGGCGCGCTCGTTGGCGGCCTGGTGATCGGGTGCGCTGAGGTGTTCGCCGGCGTGTACTTCGCCGACTACAGCGACACGCTGGGCGTCGGGTACCAGCTGGTCGTTCCGTATCTCATCATGCTCGCCATCCTGTTCGTCCGGCCGTACGGCCTGTTCGGAACGAAAGAGATCAGGCGGGTTTGACTGCGTGGCCGGCCGAACCTCTACACCAGCTACTCGTCGGAGACGAGCATGCTGCCGACGTGGACGCAGAAGCGTGTCGATGGCCCTCCTCGTCGTGGTGATGGTGCTGCTGCCGTTCAACCTCGCCGTCATCAACCAGCTTCCGTTCTTCCGCTTCCTCGGCGACCCCGACTGGATTCGCCTCACCACGCAGGCCGTGATCTTCGCCATCGCTGCCCTCGGCCTGAACCTCCTCACCGGCGTATCCGGTCAAGTCTCGCTCGGACACGCCTTCTTCATGGGCACCGGCGCGTACACCGCCGTCTACCTCGGCGGCGAGGCATCGGCGGGCAAGTGGGGCCACGGCCTGCCGATCTGGATCTGGCTGCCGGGCGCCGGCATCTGTGCGGCGCTGATCGGCATGGTCGTCGCCCCGGCAGCGGTGCGAGTGCGCGGACTCTATCTCGGCATCGCCACCGTCGGGCTGGTGTTCATCGGTCTCCACCTCGCCCGCATCTTCCCGGAGATCTCCGGCGGCCAGGAGGTTGGCCGCTACTTCCCGCCGCTCGAGTTCCGGTTCTGGAAGGAGGAGGATCCGGTGATCTCGTTCGCCGACGACGGGCACTGGCTGTGGTTCGACGTCTCCGACAACCAGAAGACCTACCTGTTCTGTCTCGCCCTCCTCGGTCTCACAGTCGTGGTGTCGAAGAACATCATCCGCACGCGCACCGGCCGGGCGCTGCAAGCGATCCGCGACCGCGACGTGGCGGCGGAGATCATGGGCGTGCCGGAAGCGAAATACAAGCTGATGGCGTTCGCCCTGTCGTCGTTCTTCGCCGGAGTCGCAGGTGCGTTGTTCGCATCGTTCGCCGGGCAGATCCCGCCGGAAACCTGGGACCTCTTCCTCTCCGTCGAGTTCATCGCAATCCTCCTCATCGGGGGCGCCGGCACGACCGCCGGAACGTTGCTGGGCACGTTCTTCGTCGTCCTGATTCCGCGGATCATCGAGGAGTTCACGAAATGGCTCGACACGGAGGCCAACGGGAGCGGTCCACTGAGCGCCATCTCCGATCTGGTGGTCAGCAAGGGGGCCAACGACGGAGGGGTCATCTCCACCCAGCAGATCGCACCCGGCTTCGCCTTGCCGGCTTCGGCACTCGACGCGCTCGTGTACGGCGCGCTGGTGATCGTGTTCTTGCTGTTCGAGCCCCTCGGGCTCTACGGCATCTGGCTCAAGATCCGCAATTACTGGAAGGGTTGGCCATTCACATACTGACGGCCGACCGACTCACAGATCCCACAGGGAATCCGAACCACAAGGGGGGGAAATGAAACGAGGAAGAGTACTCATCGCCGTCCTCGCATGCGTCGGTCTGGTGGCCGCTGCATGTGGTGACGACGACGACGCGCCCACGGACACAGGCGGCGGCGGTACCACCGCGGCCGGCACCGGCACCACCGCAGCCGGCACCGGCACGACCGCAGCCGGAACCGGCACGACCGCAGCAGGCACTGACACAACCGCAGCGGCAACGGACACGACCGCAGCGGGAACCGACACGACCGGAGGTGATACAGGGAGCTCCATCGATCCTGCGTCGATCACGTTTGACAAGGGAGTCAGTGAGGACACGATCACCGTCGGCATGCTGGCCGACCTGTCGGGCGCATTCGCAGCGCTCGTGACCGAGATCGTCGAGGCCCAGAAGGTGTTCTGGGAGAAGGTCAATGCCGAGGGCGGCATCGGCGGGCGTCAGATCGAGCTCCGCATCGAGGACAACGCCTACGACGTCGCCGTGCAACAGGAGAAGTACGAGGCCATCCACGACGACGTGGCGATCCTCAGCCAATCGACGGGCTCTCCGCACACGGCCGCAATCGCCCAGGATCTGCTCGACGACGACCTCGTGGCGATCCCGCTGACGTGGTACTCCGGGTGGGCCGATCCGGAGATCGGCGAGAACGTGCTCGAGACGTATACCAACTACTGCCTCGAGTCGATGAACGGCATCGAGTGGCTGTCGAAGAACCGTGAGGTCAAGACCGTGGCGATCATCTCCTTCGCCGGCGAGTACGGCCAGGACGGCGCCGCGGGCGCCAAGAAAGCCGCCGAAGAGCTCGGCCTCGAGGTCGTCTACGACGGCGAGGGTCAGGTCACCACGCCGTCGGCAGACAACCCGAACCCCGACCAGAGCGCAGTGATCAGCCAGATCACGCAGGCCAACCCCGACCTCGTCTGGGCGACGGTCAACCCGGCAACGCTCGGGTCGATCATGGGAGGTGCCGTCGGCAACGGGTACAAGGGACTGTGGTCGGGCAACTCGCCGACGTACAGCTTCAAGCTGCTCGGTACCGACCTGGCGCCGCTGCTCGACCAGTACTACATCGCCTCCACGTACATCGTGACGTGGGGCGCCGATGTGCCCGGCATGCAGGAGGTCGTCGACGCGATGACCGAAGCGCGGCCCAACCTGGCCGTGTCCGACGTCTACATCCTCGGCTGGACCGAGGCTGAGGTCACCAAGGCCATCCTCGAGAAGGCTGCGGAGAACGGCGACATGACGCGCGCCGGGATCGTCGCTGCAGCCAAGGAAGTGAGCGTCGACTTCAACGGTCTGGCGCCGTCGCAGAGCTGGTCGGGTGAGCCGAACGACAACCTGGTGCGCGAGTCGTACATCTACGACGTCGACCTCGAGCAGTACAACCCGGTCACCCTCGGTGAGGGTGGTGGCTCCACCGGCTGGACCCTCCTCGACGGCCCGTACACCGGCAGCCTCGTTGAGGCCTACGAATGGGACGGACCCTGCTTCGTCTCCTGAAATGAACCCCGCCTGACCGGTGGGGGGCGGCGCTCCTGCGTCGCCCCCCACCCCGACACGAGCGGAGCACGGAGTGCTCGACATCGCCAACCTGGAAGTGGTCTACAACGACGTGATCCTCGTCCTGCGCGGGTTGTCGTTGCAGGTTCCGGACGGGAAGATCGTCGCCCTGCTCGGCGCCAACGGCGCCGGGAAGACCACGACGCTGCGGGCTGTGTCAGGGCTGCTCGACGTGCACGACGGCGAGATCACCAAAGGCACGATCACCTTCGACGGCAAGCCGCTGACGGACAAGAACGCCGCCGACATCGTGCGCAGCGGCATCAAGCAGGTGATGGAGGGGCGGCGGGTGTTCGCCGAGCTCACCGTCGACGAGAACCTCATCGCCGGCGGCTACATGAGCCGCGACAAGGCGGCGAACAAGGCGGCCTACGAGAAGGTGATGACGCACTTCCCGCGCCTCGCCGATCGCCACAAGCAGGTGTCGGGCTACCTCTCCGGCGGCGAGCAGCAGATGCTGGCCATCGGGCGGGCGTTGATGACCAACCCGAAGCTGCTCATCCTCGACGAGCCGTCGCTCGGCCTCGCCCCGCTGCTCGTCCAGCAGATCCGGGACATCATCGTCGACATCAACCGAGACGGCACGTCGGTGCTGCTCATCGAGCAGAACGCCACGATGGCGCTGTCGATCGCGGACTACGGCTACATCATGGAGACCGGCAAGGTGGTGATGGACGGACCCGCGGCGAGGCTGCTCGGTGACGAGGACGTCAAGGAGTTCTACCTCGGTCTCCACTCCGGCGAGGAGGGCGAAGGTCGCAAGTCCTTCCGCAACGTGAAGCACTACAAGCGACGGAAGCGATGGTTGTCGTGAACATACCGAGTGAACCGCTGCTGCAGGTCGACGACATCACGTTGAGTTTCGGTGGCGTCCGCGCCATCGACCAGGTGAGCTTCACTGTCCACACGGGCGAGCTGTTCGCCATCATCGGCCCGAACGGCGCAGGGAAGACGTCGATCTTCAACTCGATCAGCCAGGTGTACCACCCCCAGCACGGCCGGATCACGTGGAAGGGCAAGAGCATCATGCGCACGCGGCCCGACCACGTCGCCGCCCTGGGAATCGCCCGCACGTTCCAGAACATCGAGTTGTTCCCGCAGATGACGGTCGTCGAGAACCTGCTCCTCGGGCGGCACGTGCGGATGAAGCGATCGTGGTTGGCCGGGAGTGTGTGGGTGGGCGCAGCGAAGCGGGAGGAGATCGCCAACCGGCGGGCGGTGGAGGACATCATCGACTTCCTCGAGATCGAGCAGTGGCGGAAGCACCCGGTGGCGCTGCTCCCCTACGGCTTCCAGAAGCGTGTCGAGCTCGGCCGGGCGCTGGCGATGGAGCCCGAACTGCTCCTCCTCGACGAGCCGGTGGCCGGGATGAACCTCGAGGAGACCGAGGACATGGCTCGCTTCATCCTCGACATCCGCGAGGAGCTGGGAATCGCCATGGTGCTGGTGGAACACGACATGGGCCTGGTGATGGACATCGCTGACCGCGTGATGGTGCTCGACTTCGGACGCAAGATCGCCGAAGGCACACCGGCGGAGGTGCAGCGCGATCCGGCGGTGGTCTCCGCATACCTCGGTGACGACAATGCGCTCGTCACCAAAGCGGCGGAACAGATCGCCGAGGGAGAGACAGCCGCCGTGGAGTGAACGCGTCGGGCGAGCAGGTCACCATCGTGCCGACGGGTCGAGGCGCATGACTTCGGTGATCCGGTCGAGGAGCGGAGCGAAGGCGTCCGTCCGGTGACGGCGCCGATCTTGCATCGGACGCGACTGGCCATCCCAGTCGACGGGTCCGATCGTCGCCTCGACGTCCGCCCGCCACCGGCTGCGGAGCTCGGTTGACGGCTGCGTGACCAAACCGTCGGCCAATGCCTCCGCCTCTCCCTCCACTTCCTCGAAGAGCGCGTCGGCGAGAGGCAACATCCGCATCACCGCCGCGTCGAGGCGATCCCGAGCACCGCTCGCGCGGAGACGATCGACGAGCAGCCCGGCATGGCGCCGGTGGTACTCCTCCTCACGCTGGCAGCGCACGGTGATGTCACGCACTGCCGCCACCGAGGAGCCCGCCAGGGCGGCCCATCGGTGACCCTCGGCGAGGTCGTACAGCCAGTGTCGCGCCAGGGCGTCGTCCCACTCGTCGAAGGGAAGTTCGACGAGAGCGCTCGACCGGTACTCCTCGGCGAGCGCGCCGGAAGGCGAGCTCGTCGGCGTCGCCGAGCAGCTCGTAGAGAGCGGCGGCGTGGCCCAGCTCGTCCTGCGCGATCGAACAGAAGGCGAGATCCTCCTCGAGGAACGGTGCCGTACCGATCCACTCGGTGTGCTGCTGGCCGATCAGGTGCTCATCGTCGGCGAACGCCAGCAGATACTCGCGTCCGCCGTCGGACAGCCCACTCACGACGAGTCCTCCGCCGCTCGCTGATGGCGGCGGTGCTCGGCAACGCGGCTGCCGTCGTTGACACGGTGGGGCTTGTCCTGGTTGGGCGCCACGAAGTCGGGTCCCGCTGAGACGATGTGCTGCCGATCGACGAGCCAGATGTGATCGCCCTCGGCGCGACGGACGTAGGTCTCCCTGGCGAGCACGAGCGCCAGCTCTGCATCGGCGGCTTCGAGACTCCCCGCGTGGCGGTACTCCTCCTTGCCCTCTTTCTTCAGGAACACCTCGTAGATGCGCACGTCCTAGCGGATCACTTCGACGTGCTCACCACACCGGTCGCAGTGCGCGATCGAGCGGCATCGCGTGGGACCGAACATCGACGTCTCGGTCAGGGCCCCGTTACCGCAGCGAGGACACACAGGTCGGCGCTGACCGATCTCGACGGCCACGGTGAACCGATCGGCGAGCGTCGCTCGCGCCGCCGGGGAGATGCGCGCCGGTGTCCACGCTGGGGTCGTCGCGAAACGGACGTCTGCGTCGAGACCAGCGGAGGCAAGCGCGGCGCGCACATCCGACGCGATCAGCTCGAGCGCAGGACACCCGCTGAACGTCGGGATCAGATCGACGGCGACACGAGCTCCGTCGACAGCGGACGCCGGCGACGAGACCGAGATCGACGATCGATACTCCCGGATACTCAGGGTCGTCGACACCGCGGAGCATCTCCACGACGTCTTCAATGCTCGGCGCGGCTACCGGCGTCACGCTGCCTCGCTCGCCGCGACCCGCTCCAGCGCGTCTCGCACCCACACCGTGTCGCGCCAGTGACGAGCGGCGTCACCGATGCGGCGGGCGCTGTCGGGGCCGAGGTTCTGACGAGTCGCCGCGAGCGGTTCCCAGTCGATCTCACCGGTGATCCATCGTCCTGTTTGTGGATCGCGGTGCAGCTCCGGATCGGGCGGGACGAATCCGTATCCGTCGAGCAGCGCGGCGTACTTCTGCACGAACTTGTCGCGCAGGTCCTCGTTGCGCTCCGACTTGATGTGCCAGCGCAGGAGCACGTCGTCCGGCTTCGACGGCGGGCCGAACATGTGCAGCGTCGGCCACCACCACCGGTCGAGCGCCTCCTGGAAGAGTTGGCGTTGCACCTCGGTTCCCTCGGCGAAGGTCAACAACATCTCTTCACCGTGACGCATGTGAAAGCCCTCCTCGGCGATGATCCGCTTGAGGATGCGCTTGTACGGGCCGTAGGAGCAGTCCTTGAACACGGCCTGCTGGGAGATCAGCGCCGCGGCGTCGACGAGGTAGGCGATCGCCACCTGGTCGCCCCACGTCACCGCCTGGTAGTGGAAGACGTTGTGGAAGCGGCCGCGCCCGGCGAAGAGATCTTCGAGCATCTCCTGCCGGGTCTTCACACCGAGATCGGCGGCGACCATGTAGAGCAGGTGGGCGTGACCGATCTCGTCCTGCGTCTTGGCGAGCACGGCCATCTTCCGCCGCAGGCCCGGCGCCCGCGGGATCCAATCGCGCTCGGTGAGACCGCCCATCAACTCGGAGTTGGCGTGGAGCTCGATGAACCGGAACACGGCGTCGCGGTACGCCTCCGGCATGTCGTCGGTCGGCTCGACGATCCCTCCGTCATCGACGAACGACTCGAACTCGGCGAGGGACTCCCACGACTTCCCCATGCGTGCGAGCTTAGGCGTCCGTTGCGCCACCCGACTCCGAACCGATCGTGCGCGACCGGCCGCGGAAGTGAGCGGCCACCACGTCGTGGTCGTCGACCACGGCGACGTCGTAGAGTCCCGAACGACCGGAGCGATGGGTCTCTGTCGCCGCCGCAGTCAGCGTCGAGCCGACCGAGACGGGGTGGAGGAACTCGATCGTCGCCGACGCGGCGACCGTGGTCGGGCCGTGCGAGTTGCAGGCGAGGCCGAACGCCGTGTCGGCGAGCGTGAAGATGACCCCGCCGTGACAGGTGCCGTGCTCGTTGACCATGTCGTCGCGAACGGTCAGCCTCACGACTGCGGTGCCGGCTTCGATCGTGATCACGTCGATGCCGAGCAGCGCTCGCACTCCGCTCGTCTCGTCGGTCAACGACTCCTCCTCCGTCGGGTGGGGCGTAACATTCGTCCGGTGGGAGCGACGGCCGGAGAGCTGTTGAGCGCCGCGGCGAGCGCGCTGGCTGCGGGTGACTACGACGACCGCATTGGAGGCCGTCGACGCCTCGATCGCAGCAGATGATACGGCGCTCGGGCGACAGACCGCGCGGTGGTCTGTACTTCATGGACGATCGGTTCGTGGAGGCACAGGACGAGTGGCAGACGGCGTTCCGCCTCGCCCGCGCCGCCGGTCAGCACCAGCATGCGGCCCGGGCGGCGATCTCCCTCGCCCGCCTGCATACCGGCTACAACGGGCTCAACGCGACGGGCCGCGGCTGGATGGAGCGAGGCCGGATGGCGCTGGAGAACGTCGGTCCGTGTGTCGAGTGGGGGTACCTCGAGCTCGCCGTCATGGCATGCGACCGGCCGGACACCGACGACCTGATGAAGAGCACGCGGCGCGCTCTCGACATCGCTCTCGAGTTCGGTGACACCAACCTCGAGGTGCAGGCGTTGGCCGACCGCGGGCTGGCGCTTGTGACGCGCGGTGCCGCGCAGGAGGGCTTCGCTCTCCTCGATGCGGTATTGGCGGCGATCTCGACTGGCGAGATTGCGTTCGTTGCCGCCTCAACGTGTTTCTGCTCGATGCTGACTGCGTGTGATCGGGCCGGCGATCTGTCCCGCGCGGAAGAGTGGCATCGAGTCGTCGCCGCTCTGATCGAAGGCATCGGCAACAAGCCGCACGTTCTGCACACCCACTGCCGGCTCGCGTACGGGTCGGTGCTGAGTGCTGCGGGGCGCTGGTCGGAGGCGGAGTCGCTGCTCGTCGACGCGCTCGGCCCGGCGGACAACCCTGATCTGTGCCACCGCGCCCTGACGGTCGCCCATCTCGCCAGTCTTCGCCTCGACCAAGGTCGCGTCGAGGAGGCAGCCGTGCTGCTCGCCCCGTTCGAGGATCAGATCACGAGCTGTGCACCGCTGGCCCGCGTTCACCTCCGCCGCGGTGAGCCAGACCTCGCCGCGGCGGTGCTCGAGCGTGGGATGCAGGAGCTCGTCGGCGACCGCGTGCGCACCGCACCGCTGCTGGCGTTGCTCACCGATGTCGAGTTGCAGCGCGGCGACGTCGATGCTGCTCGTGCGGCAGCCGAGGCGCTCGCCGAGATCGCTGCTCTGTCAGACCTCGATTCTCTGCGGTCCGAGGCAGCGCTCGCCGACGCTCGCGTGCTTGCTGCGCTCGGGGATCGACTGGCGGCGACGGAAGCCTTCGCCACGGCCAAGGCGCACCTCGCTGACGACCGTCCGTTCCAACTGGGCCTCGTGCGCCTCGAGCTCGCATCACTCTTGAGCAACGCCGGCGACACGCCGGGTGCCCTCAGTGAGGCTCGGGCGGCACTCGCCTGCTTCGAGCGCCTCGGCGCCTCGACTGCCAGGGATCGCGCTGCGGCCGTCGCTCCGCGAGCTGGGCGACACCGGGCGATCTCGGCCCCAGGACAACGACGAGCTCGCGGCGGTGTTGACGAAGCGAGAGCGGGAGGTGTTGGAGCTCGTCAGCATCGGCCTCACCAACGCCGAGATCGCCGAGCGGTTGTTCATCTCGGCGAAGACGGCGGAGCACCACGTCGGGCGTGTGCTCGCCAAGCTCGGCGTCCGCAGCCGCGCGGAGGCGGCCGCGCTGGCGGTGCGGCTGGCGGCGGCTGCCCCGGAGGGCTGATCGCCGACGGCGGCGGAAATAGGGGTCGCGTATGGGGGGATCGCCCGATGCGACCCGACCGACCTCAGTGCGATGCTGATACCACGACGCAGCACGACGTTGCGGGCGAACGAAAGGGCTTCATCATGCAGACGACGATCGACGAGATCGCCCCGGACATCTTCCGGCTGTCCACACTCGTTCCCGAGGTGGCGCCCGGCGGCTTCACGTTCAACCAGTTCCTCATCCGCGACGAGCAGCCATTCCTGTTCCACACGGGGATGCGCGCGCTGTACCCACTCGTGTCGGAGGCGATCGGCAAGCTGATCCCGCTCGACTCGTTGCGTTGGATCTCCTTCGCCCACGTGGAGGCCGACGAGTGTGGCTCGATGAACATGCTGCTCGCCGACGCCCCGGAATCCACGGTCGTGCATGGGCCGCTGGCATGCATGGTGTCGATCAACGACCTCGCTGACCGGCCACCGCACATGATGGAGGATGACGTGCTCGACATCGGCACCCACCGCATGCGCTTCATCCCGACGCCACACGTCCCCCACAACTGGGAGAGCGGACTGTGGTTCGACGAGACAACGCACACGCTGTTGGCCGGCGATCTGTTCACACACACCGGAGCAGTGCCGGCGTTGACGGACGACGACGTCGTGGAGCCGGCACTCATCGCCGAGGAGATCTTTCACGCCACGTCCCTCACCGCCGACTTGCCGGCGACGCTGGAGCGACTCGCCGATCTGGCACCGACAACGCTGGCACTGATGCACGGCTCGTCGTTCCGCGGCGACGGAGCGACACAGCTCCGCTCGCTGGCCGCCGGATACGCGGCATCGATGGCAGGGAGCGCCGCCGGCTGACGGCGGGCTGCGTCGTTCGCCGCTACTCGTCGGCGGTGGCTGCTCGCTTTTGCAGCTCCTCGACCACCGAGGCGTCGGCGAGCGTCGTGGTGTCGCCGAGGTTCCTACCCTCGGCGACGTCGCGCAACAGCCTGCGCATGATCTTGCCGCTGCGGGTCTTGGGGAGGTCGGGCGTGAAATAGATCGTCTTCGGCTTGGCGATCGCGCCGATCTCCGTGGCGACGTGATTGCGAAGCTCCTCGACTTCGACCTCGGCGGTACCACGGGTGATGACGTAGGCGATGATCGCTTGCCCGGTCGTGGGGTCGTTGGCGCCGACGACGGCAGCTTCGGCGATGGCGGGATGGGAGACGAGTGCCGACTCGATCTCGGACGTGGAGATGCGATGCCCCGACACGTTCATCACGTCGTCGACCCGGCCGAGCACCCAGAAGTACCCGTCGGAGTCGATCCGAGCGCCGTCTCCGGCGAAGTACCGATCGCCGTACTTCTCCCAGTACGTCTCCTGGTACCGCTCCGGGTCGCCCCAGATGCCGCGCAGCATCGACGGCCAGGGTCGGGTCAGCGTGAGGTACCCGCCACCCTTGGCCACCGGCCCTCCCGCCTCGTCGACCACCGCGGCAGAGATGCCAGGCAGCGGGAACGTCGCCGAGCCGGGCTTGGTCGTGGTCGCCCCCGGCAACGGCGAGATCATGATCCCGCCGGTCTCGGTTTGCCACCACGTGTCGACGATCGGACAGCGGCGGCCGCCGATGTGCTCGTGGTACCACATCCACGCTTCGGGATTGATCGGCTCTCCCACCGTGCCGAGCAACTTCAGGCTCGACAGGTCGTGCTTCGCCGGCTCGTCCGGGCCCCACTTCATGAAGGTCCTGATCGCCGTCGGTGCCGTGTAGAACTTCGTGACCTTGTACTTCTCGACGATCTCCCAGAAGCGATCGTTGCCGGGGTAGTTGGGCACGCCCTCGTACATCACTTGCGTGGCGCCATTGGCGAGCGGACCGTAGACGATGTAGCTGTGCCCGGTCACCCAACCGACGTCGGCGGTACACCAGTAGATGTCGGATTCGGGATGGAGGTCGAACACGTACTTGTGGGTGTAGGCGACCTGGGTGAGGTACCCCCCGGAGGTGTGCATGATGCCCTTCGGCTTGCCGGTGGTGCCCGACGTGTAGAGGAGGAAGAGGAGATCCTCTGATCCATCGGCTCGGCGGGGCAGTCGGAGTCGGCGTCGGCCATCAACTCGTGGTACCAGTGGTCGCGGCCGTCGGTCATCTCGACGTCGTTGCCGCCGCGCTGGACCACGACGACGTGCTCGATCGTGGAGGTCTGGGCGACCGCGTCGTCGGCGGCCGACTTGAGCGGGAACACGTCACCGCGGCGATAGCCGCCGTCGGCGGTGATGAGCACCTTCGCCTCGGCGTCGTTGATGCGGTCGGCCAGCGACTGTGACGAGAATCCACCGAACACCACGCTGTGCGGCGCGCCGATGCGAGCACAGGCGAGCATCGCCACTGCCGCCTCGGGGATCATCGGCAGGTAAATGTTGACCCGGTCGCCCTTGACGACGCCGAGACTCTTGAGGACGTTGGCGAACCGTTGCACCTCCGCATGCAGCTCGCCGTAGGTGATCGTGCGAGTGTCGCCGGGCTCGCCCTCCCAGTGGATGGCGACGCGGTCGGCGAGACCGGCTTCGACATGCCGATCGAGGCAGTTCGCCGACACGTTGAGCTTGCCACCGACGAACCACTTCGCGTATGGGAGCTGCCAGTCGAGGATCGTGTCCCAGTCCTGGTCCCACGCGATGAGGTCAGCCGCCTGGCGGGCCCAGAATCCTTCGTCGTCGGCGTTCGCCTCGTCGTAGAGGTCGGTGTCGACGATGAGCGCGTTCCGCTTGAAGTTGTCCGGCGGTGGGAACGTGCGATCCTCGGCGAGCAGTGCGTCGATCGTGTTCTCCCGTTCTTCGTCGGACATGTGCAATCCCTCCTTGGCGACCGTCTCATCGTAGGCAGATGCCCTCACCGGAGGATCCGTCGCGGTGGGCCGACGCAGCTCGTGGATTCCGTTCAGATGGCGATCAACACGAGCGGCACGGCGAACAGCGTCGCCGCGAAGAGCGCCAGCCGGCGCTGCGACTCGAGCGTCCAGTGGGCAGCGGCGAGCAGAGCCCGTCGCAACAGCGGGTAGGCGAAGAAGAGCAGGATCAGCGTCCAGAACGTGACCGACACGGTCACGGCGACGACGACGCGCACGCCGTCCTGGTTGCCGAGCACGATCGCCGCGACGAGGGTGTCGGCGAGCGTGGTGATGTTCGCCCCGGCGATGTAGGGAAGCGTGTTGGCGCGCCGCAGCCGTTCGGTTGCGACGAGGGGCACGAGCAACGTGAGCGAGACAGCGACCGACAAGGTGAGGAAGGTGACGGCGCAACCGGCGAGGAACATCGGCCACTTGCGCGTGTACCACGGCGCCTCGTGCGCCTCGAGACGTTCCGCACCAATTGCCGGAAGTGCCCTGTCGAAGGCGCTGAAGCCGATCAGCAGCACGATCAGACCGATGGGGAACAGCGTCCAGCTCGGCGCGATGTCACGGATCGCGTCGGGAGCCCATCCGAACGCAGCGTCGGTGGCCGATGTCAGCCGCGGTGACGTGCCGATGTCGAACGAGTCGAACACGCCGGCGTTGAGCAGCACGTAGCCGACGATCGCGCCGGGCACGTACACGATCGACGTCATCAGCAACGCCAGCACGCCGATGGAGAGCGGTGCCCGTCTCGTGCCGACGTGACGCTTGCGCAACACGTAGACGACTCCGGCGACCAGGACCACGAACGACGCGCCGAGTCGCGATCCGGTGATCATCGTGAACGCCTGGTTGCGGTCGATCGCCCCACCGTCGAGGAGGGCCAATGCCGACGCCGCCATCGGCGACCCCGACAGGACGACGCACGCCCCGAGCCAGCCGAGTCCGAGCGTGCTCCAGGCGTTGTCGGTGAAGATCGAACCGTCGAGGATGTCGATCAGTTCCTTGGCGCCTTCCTTCATCAACCCCAACGCGGTCACGAAAAGTGCGATCCCGACGATCATGAACGCGAGTCGCTCGTACCACGCCCGCTCGACCGGCTCCTCCGGC
Source organism: uncultured Acidimicrobiia bacterium (assembly GCA_963830025.1). GTDB lineage: Bacteria > Actinomycetota > Acidimicrobiia > Acidimicrobiales > Ilumatobacteraceae > CAWHLC01. Next base: position 1,017,874 of record CAWHLC010000007.1, on the reverse strand, counting down.
GCGACGATGATGTCTTCGTCGGGCAGCTCGATGCCGTGGATGTGGGCGACGCCAGGGCGCTCGCTCGATGTCACGGAGATAGGCAAGCACATCGCGGACGCAACGGCTGCCATGGGCGAAACCTCTTGACCTCAAGTTTCGTTGAACTCGTAATGTCGGTTCCCAAATGTGCAAGACAGCTGTCCCACGCGTCTGCGTACTTTGACGGCACATCTCGAAATCCACATGGCCCTACCCATCCCCCGACGTCAGGATCGAACGTCATGAACGACGCAATCGTCGCGATCGACCTCACGAAGTCGTACGGCGACGTGCAAGCCCTCGCCGGTCTGTCGCTGCGGGTGCCGGAAGGCTCCGTGCTCGGCGTGCTCGGCCCCAACGGCGCCGGCAAGACCACAGCGGTGCGCATCCTCACCACGCTTCTCCGTCCCGATTCCGGCTCGGCCACCGTTGCCGGCATCGATGTGCTCGCCAATCCCGCCGAGGTACGGCGCAGCATCGGCCTGTCCGGTCAGTACGCCGCGGTCGACGAGAACCTCACGGGTTTCGAAAACCTCGACATGGTTGGTCGGCTCTATCACCTGGGCAAGGTGAAGTCGCGTGAGCGAGCACACGAACTGCTCGACCAGTTCGACCTTGCTGACGCTGCCGACCGGCCGGCCAAGACCTACTCGGGCGGCATGCGCCGCCGGCTCGATCTCGCCGGCGCGCTCGTCGCCCGTCCTCCCGTGCTGTTTCTCGACGAGCCGACCACCGGCCTCGATCCACGCAGCCGAAGCGATCTCTGGGACGTGATCGCCGAGCTGGTCCGGGGTGGCACGACGCTGCTACTCACCACGCAGTATCTCGAAGAGGCCGAGCGGCTGGCCGACAACATCATGGTCATCGACCACGGCACCGCGATCGCCGAAGGCACCGCCGATGAGCTGAAGGCCAAGGTGGGCGGCGAACGGCTGGAGATGGTCGCCCACGACGAGGCAGAAGTGGAGATGATCCTGGCTGCGGTCGACGGCATCGCCACCGATCGCGTCCATGTCGACGGCCGCAACCTGTGCATCCCGATCGCGACGGGTTCGAAGGCGCTCACCGAAGCCGTGCGACGGCTCGACGAGCTCGACATCGAGGTCAACGACATCGGCGTACGGCGACCGACGCTCGACGACGTGTTCCTGTCGCTCACCGGCCACGCAGCCGAGGAGGACGCCCAGGAGATGGAGATGAGCAAATGACGCTGGCCATGACGCTCACCGACGGGTGGACCGTCACCCGCCGCAACCTCTTTGCCATGACGCGCAACCCCGAGGTCGTGATCTGGAGCACGATCCAGCCGGTCATGTTCATCGTGCTGTTCGTCTACGTGTTCGACAGCATTCCCACCCCTGGCATGGAGTATGTGGATTACGTGATGGCGGGCATCTTCTGCCAGACGGTGATGTTCAACTCGGCGCTCACAGGAGTCGGGTTGGCGATGGACATCCAGAAAGGTCTCATCGATCGCTTCCGGTCATTGCCGATGGCCCGGTCGGCGGTGCTCGTCGGTCGAACGACGGGCGACATCGTCAACGGTCTCGCCCAGCTCGTCGTGATGGTGGTCGTCGGCACGATCGTCGGCTGGCGGACCACCGAGGCCTTCCCCAAGGTGATCGCCGGGCTGTTGCTCGTCCTCCTCATCGGCTATGTCTTCAGTTGGATCTCCGCAACCGTCGGCCTCAGCGTGAAATCGGTCGAGGTGGCGAACTCCGCCGGCTTCGTGTGGATGTTCCCGTTGACGTTCGTGTCCAACACGTTCGTCGACATCAACACCCTCACGCCCGCCGTGCAGCACATTGCCGAGTGGAACCCGATGTCGGCCTTCGTGCTGGCAGTCCGTGAGCTGTTCGGCAACACGTCGGATGAGATCCCGGCACCCGACGTGTGGCCGCTGCAGAACCCGGTGCTGGCCTCGTTCCTGTGGCTTGCCCTCATCCTGGCGATCTTCGTGCCGCTCTCGGTGCGGCAGTACAAGAAGGCCGCTTCTCGCTGAGTCGACCCGGCGCCCGGCCAGCGAGCGGGTGAGACCGGACGCCTACGCTGGCGTGATGCGTCGATCCGTCAGCACCGCCGTCGTGCTCGTCATCGCCCTCGCGGCGTGCTCGGACGACGACGACGCTCCGTCGTCCACGCCGGACGAGCCAACGCTGACGAGCGGCACCGTCGTGGACAGCACGGCGGCACCGGACAGCACGGCGGCACGGACAGACGGGTCGCCACCACGACGGCCGCACCGACCACTGCCACGGCGACCTCGACGTCGATCGCCGACACCCCGCCCGGCACTGCTTCGCCGACCACCGGCGAAGCCGTTCCCGCAACCACGGCGACAGAAACCGCCGACTCCGGGCCATACGCGCCGGGAGCGGAGTGGGAGGTCGACTCGCCGAACGCGCACAGCATCGACACAGCCGGCCTCGACAAGGCCCGCGACTACGCCTTCGCTGCCGGCAAGAACACGCAAGGCGTGGTGGTCGTCCACCGGGGCGCCATCGTCGGCGAGTGGTACGACACCAAGCACGGCGCCGGCAAGGATTCATGGGCGGCCAGTTGGTCCATGGCGAAGAGCTTCACCAGCGCACTCATTGGCATCGCCCTCGACGAGGGGCTCATCCCGTCGATCGACGAACCGATGGCGACGTACTACCCGAGTTGGCGGGGGACGCCGCGCGAGAAGATCACCCTCCGTGACGTCCTGCAAATGTCGTCCGGTCTCGACTTCGTCGAGGATTACGACCCGAACTCACTCGAGTCGTCCGACATCATCCAGATGGTCGTGTTCAAGCAGAACCAGCTTCGCTACGCAGTGAACCGGCCGGCGAAGAACGAGCCCGGCTCGACGTGGAGCTACTCGAGCGGCGACACGATGCTGTTGTCGGGAGTGTTGGAGAAGGTGACCGGCATGGAGGTGACGGAGTACGCCGAGGAGAAGTTGTTCGAGCCACTCGGCATCGACCAGGTCGACTGGTGGCAGGACGCCCGCAGCAACACGCTCACCTACTGCTGCGTCGACACGACCAGTCGCGACTTCGCTCGCTTCGGGCTGCTGTACCTCCACGAAGGGATGTGGGGTGACCAGCAGGTGGTCCCGTCGCAATGGGCGGCCGACTCGGTGACGCCGGCACCGACGTACGAGGGATACGGGTATCAATGGTGGCTCACCGGTACCACGACGAGCGGTCTCCCGGAGGACACGTTCTCGGCACGCGGACACGACGGCCAGTACATCTACATCATTCCGAGCCTCGACCTCGTGGTCGTGCGCAATGGCACATATGGCAAGTACGACGGGGCGCCCATCGGCAAGCCGACTCTCTTTCCCAAGTACCCGAGCGGCGGCCTCGTCCCCGGCGAGGGCACCACCCCACCCGACGAATGGGACGACGCCAAGTTCCTCACTCCCATCATCAACGCCCTCCCCGACCAGTGACCCCCATGACCCACCGGGTCAGCGGCGGTATTCGAGCACGGTGAAACCGCCGAGGCCGGCGGGGTCGAGCAGGGCTTCCGCCTCGGACACGCGACTGCGCATCTTCAGTGCCGCAACGTCGGGTCGTTGTGCGTGCTCGGACCAGTAGCGACGGCCCTCCTCGACGAGGTCAGCGATGCCCCACAGTTCGAGGAACTGCGCTTGGGTACGCACTGCATCGGGTGGCGGTAGCTGGTCCAGTGCCACGTCGCCGGTGATGTCGCACGAGCCAGGTTCGGACAGGTAGTGGCCAGCACGCTGGTGGCCGCGGTATGTGCGCAGCCATTGGCGCCACGGCAGCAGAGCGAGCTCGGCGGTGAGTGGCCGGAAGTAGTCGAAGACGTGTGCCGAGCCGGAGACGAGCAGAGCGCCCAACGCCTCCACGACGTTCCGCGCACCGTGCTGCAGCGGCACGCGCGCTCCGTGCGGCGCTGACGCCGGGAGCATCGCCGGCACCGGGTCGAACGGCGCGCTCAACACCTCGGCGAACCCGCCGTCGTCGCCCTCGACGACGAAGGCCTCGCGCCACCCGCTGTCGAACACGGCGAGACGGAACGGCACGTTGTCGAGCAGCTCGTTGGCCAGCACGACTCCCGTGGAGCTCGCCGGCGCCGGTCACGGCGTCGAGCGAGGCGACCGAGACCACGCCATCGGGATGCTGTGCGCGTTGACGCGCCGAGACCTCGACCGCGGTGTAGACGAGCGCACGTCTACTCGCTGGCGCTGCAGCGAGCACGGCGCGGGCCAACGTGCCCGGGCCGGCGCCCACCTCGACGACGGAGAAGCGGTCCGGCCGGCCGAGCCGCTCCCACTCGGCATCCAACATCCGCGCCACAACGGTGCCGAACAACGGACCGACCTCGGGTGAGGTCATGAAGTCGCCGCGGCGTCCGGCAAAGCCACCACCGCCAGGGGGCCGATCATCATCGGAATCGGACTGTGTGTAGAACCCGTGCTCGCCGTACGAGCGCGAGCTCCATGTAACGATCGAAGCCGAGCGCTCCGCCGGCAGCGCGGATCGCGGCCGTGATGTCGTCAGCGGCCGACGGCACCGGTGAGGTCGGACAGGTCTCCGAACCGAGCGACGGTGGCTGGGAGGACACCGAGCACCAACGTGGCGAGGGCGGTGATACCGAGCGCCACCGAAATCGGTGCCGGCGTGACCACAGCAGTGGTGTCACCATCGGGCACCTCGGCCATCCACATCACGCGCATCACGCGCATGTAGTAGCCGACTGCGATCACCGTGTTGACGGCGCCGATCACGGCGAGCGCGTAGGCGGCTGTGCTCCCTGCCTCGAGCACGGCGCGGAAGGCACTGAACTTGGCGAACCAGCCACCGAGCGGAGGCACGCCAGCCAACGACGCAAGGAAGATCGTCATCAGCACCGCGAGACCCGGCGCGTACGAGAACAGCCCGCCGAAGGACGAGATCTGACCGCTGCCGCGTCTTCCGTGCGGCGGCGATCACGACTGCGAAAGCGCCGAGGTTCGTGAAGGCGTAGACGAGCAGATACACGACGACAGCATTGAGCGACAGCTCTGCCGCATCGCCAGTGGCGGCGACGGCCAGGGGCATCAGGATGAAGCCGCCTTGGCTGACGCTGGAGTACGCCAACATGCGCACGATGTTCGTCTGACGAAGGGCGATCACGTTGCCCACTGTCATCGTGAGCGCAGACAGCGCCCAGATCAGCGGCTCGTAGGTGTCGCCCATCGCCGGGAAGGCGACAAACACCAGCGAGCACAGCGCGACGAAACCCGCCGCCTTCGATGCGACGGACAGAAACGCCGTAACCGGCAAGGGTGCGCCTTCGTAGGTGTCGGGGGCCCAGGTGTGGAACGGCACCGCCGACACCTTGAAGGCGAAGCCAATGATGGTGAACACGACGGCGAGCACCTGGAGCCCGACGACGTCGTCGGTGGCGAGCCGCTCGCCGATGTCGGTGAGTTTCGTCGAGCCAGTGACCCCGAACAGGAAGCTCATCCCGTACAGCATCACGCCACTGGCGAACACACCGAGCAAGTAGTACTTCACGCCGGCTTCGTTGCTCTTCACGTCGCGTTTGCGCCAGGCGGCCAGCATGTACGCCGGGACCGACAACAGTTCGAGGGCGACGAAGATGCTGATGAGATCACGGCTCGAGGACATCATCACCATGCCGAGCACGCTGGCGAGCAGCAGCACGTAGAACTCGCCCTGGTAGTACCCGCCCTCCTCGAGCTCGGTCTGGCTCATCAGCACCACGATGTACGCAACGATCAGGAACAGCGCCTTGAGGATCAGCGCGTATTCATCCACCACGTAGCGGCCGTCGAACATCGACCTCGTGTCGTCGCCGATCGCCGCCACGGTGACGGTGGGGATGATGGCACCGAGGAGAATGAAGCCGGTCAGCGTCGCCATCGCCCACTTGCGGCTCTCGTCGATCCACAAATCGATGAAGAGCACCAGGTTGATGCCGACGATGAGCACCAGTTCCGGTGCGATTGCGTGCCAGTCGATGACCGGTGACTGCCAGTCACCGGCTTGCGCCACGAACGAGGACACGGCGTGGGCGATCACGGGCCGAGGTGTTCCCCGAGGCGTCCGACGAGATCGATGACAGCCGGGTCGGTGACCTTGAACAACAGATGCGGGTAGATGCCGAGCGCGACGATCAACGCCAGCAAGGGTGTCCAGCTGATCCACTCGATCGGCGTGACGTCGTGGATGTCGGCGCCGTGGTGCTCATCGTTGGCGGCGGCACCCACGCTGTGCGCCGGTTGCGTGTTGACGAACTCTGCCTTCGGATCCCCGAACGACGTGCGCTGGTAGAGCCACAACAGGTACGCGGCAGCGAACACCGTTCCGATAGCCGCCACGACCATCAGCACGCGCCACAGCTCGTCGGAGAGACCGAAACCGGGGTCGTACGCCGAAAGGATCGCCGGGAACTCGCCCCAGAACCCGGCGAGACCGGGTAGACCGAGGCTCGCCATCGCGCAGAAGCCGAGGATCCAACCGAGTCGCGGCATCTGCTGCAGCATCCCACCGAGCCGGGAGATCTCGAGGGTGTGGTAGCGGTGCTTCACCGAACCGGCGATGAAGAAGAGCATGCCCGTGATGAGCCCGTGGGCGACCATGCCGAACAGCGCGGCGTTCATGCCGAACTCGGTGAGTGTGGAGATGCCGAGCATCGTGAACCCCATGTGGGCGACAGACGAGAAGGCGATGAGTCGCTTCATGTCGCTCTGGGCAAGACACCCGAGGGCGCCGTAGATGATGCCGATCACAGCGAGAATGCCGACGGCCGGCATCCACGCCTCGGCGCCTGCGGGCAGGAACGGGATGGCGATGCGCATGAACCCGTAGGTGCCGAGCTTCAGCAGGATCGCGGCAAGGATGACCGAGCCCTGTGTGGGTGCCTCGGTGTGGGCGTCGGGCAGCCAGGTATGGAACGGGAACATCGGTACCTTCACCGCGAACCCGACGAAGAACCCGGCGAAGATCCAGACCTGGACGTCGCGATCGAGGTCGCCGGCGTGGTCGAGGAAGTGGAGGAAGCTGAAGCTCTCGGCGCCCGTCTTGAAGAACAGGACGAGGATCGACACGAGCATCAGTGCCGAGCCGAACATCGTGAAGAGGAAGAACTTCAGTGATGCGTATTGCCGTTCCTCCCCGCCCCACACGCCGATCATGAAGTACATCGGCAGCAGCACGACCTCGAAGAACACGAAGAACAGGACGAGGTCCTGGGCGACGAACGTGCCGGCCATGCCCACCTGAAGGATGAGCATCAGGATGATGAACGCCTTCGGGTTGCCGGCCTCGGGCATGTTGTCCCACGTGTAGATCAGGACCACCAACGTGATGAACGAACTGAGCACGAACAAGGGCAGGCTGATGCCGTCGACGCCGATCGCGTAGTTGGAGTGGATCGCCTTGATCCATTCGGCGTCGACGAAGAACTGGAGCTTGTTCGCCTGGTCGTAGTCGAACTTGACGAGGGCGACGATGCCGATGGCGAACGTGGCTGCCGCGGTGAGGATGCCAATCGACTTGTGCAGATCCTCTTCGGAGCGAGGGATGAACATCATCACCAACACGCCGGCCATTGGCAGGAACGTGCCAACGGTGAGCACCCAGTTCCAGTCTGAAATGGTTTGGAGTTCCATTGTGAGCTTCCTACTCAGCCGACATTCACGATGACGAGGACGATGGCGAACACGGTGGCCGCGCCGAAGAGCAGGGCGCCGTACTGGTTGACCTTGCCGGACTGCATCGGCTGGAGCGCGTGGCCGGTCTCATTGGCCACGGTGCCCGAGCCGTTGACAGCGCCGTCGACGATGCGCTGGTCGATGTTGCGATAGACCCACTGGCCAGACCGCTTGCCACCGATGCCGACCCCGTTGACAATGCCGTCGATGACGTTCTGGTTGACCCAGTACGCGGCCTTGGCGATCGGGTGGGCGATGGCCTTGACGATGACACCCTCGTACAGAGCGTCGAGGTAGTACTTGTTCTTGAGGAAGACGTAGCCCCAACGCACCGGGCGGTTGCGGTCGGTGAGCCCCACCAGCCTCGGGTTGCGCTTGGTGTAGAGCTGCACGCAGATCACCCACGACGACACCAGCCCGGCAGCGACGACGATCAGGGACACCGCGGCCTTGCTCCACTCGAACTCGGCATGATCGGCTGCGGGGAAGAAGCACGCCGTGCCACTTGCCGGCACGTCGTACCCACATCCGGCGTGCTCCTCTTCGCCCTCACCTGCAACTTCGCCGGCTGCGGGTTCTTCGGAGTGCTCCTCCTCGGTGGGCACGACCTCGCCGCCGCTGGCGCCCTCGTCCTCGGCTGCGACGGCCTGGAGCTCGACCTCCTGCGCTCGCGGCTCGACGTACTTGGAGAACTGCTCGAAGTCATTGCCGAAGGCAACGGCGTTGCTGAACCCGGCGGCGATGGCGAGGAACGCCAGGATGCACACCGGAACGAGGATCAGCTTCGGCGACTCGTGCGGTCCGCGAGCGTGGTCGTCATGAGTGAGGACAGCGCCATGGGCCGCATCAACGTCGAAGTCGCGCGGGTCGTGAGCGTCGCCTTCGGGCCCGATCGTCGCCACCTCGTGCTCGAGCGCCGGCTCGTTGTCGACGTCGTGGGCGTCGTCGGTGTGCTCGCTGTGTACCTCGTGATGCACGCCGGCGGCAGCGCCGCGCGGCTCACCGAAGAACGTGAGATACGTGGCGCGCACCGTGTATGCGGCCGTGATGAAGGCGCCGATGAGCGCCACCCACATGAACACCGTGTACCCGTTGTGGCCGACATTGTCGATGATCTCGTCCTTGGAGAAGAACCCGGCGAAGGGGAACATTCCGACCAGGGCGAGGGAGGCGATGATCCATGCGCCCGCCGTGATCGGCATCTTCTTGGCAAGTCCGCCCATGTCGCGCTTCATGTCGAAGCTGTGGTGAGAACCCGAGTGGCTCACCGAGCCGGCACAGAGGAAGAGGCAGCACTTGAAGAAGGCGTGGGTGAAGATGTGGAACACCGCGGGCAACCAGGCGCCGGCGCCGAGTCCGAGCATCATGTATCCGAGCTGACCGACCGTCGAGTAGGCGAGCACCTTCTTGATGTCGTCCTGGACGAAGGCGAGCAGGCCGGAGATGATGATCGTGATGCCGGCGATCACGACGATGAAGTTGACGCTGACGTCAGGGATGGAGAACCCCTCCCAGAACACCGGGTAGAGGCGGGCGACGAGGAACACGCCGCCGACCACCATCGTCGAGCTGTGCAACAGCGACGAGACCGGTGTCGGGCCGGCCATCGCATCGGGCAGCCACGTGTGCAACGGGAACTGGCCGCTCTTGCCGATGCAGGCGATGAACAGCGCCACTGCTGCCCACAGCAGCACCGAGTGCGTGGCATCTCCGGACAGCGCCCACCCGGAGATGGCCTGAATGCTGAACCCGCTCTCGCCAAGGTTGTCCTGCGCCCATTGATTGGCGCCGAAGAACACCACGGCGGTGCCGACGAGGAGGCCGACATCGCCGACACGCACAGTGAAGAACGCTTTCAGCGCAGCGCGTGCGTTCGCTTCGTCCTCCCACCAGTGGCCGATGAGCATGAACGAGCAGAGGCCCATGATCTCCCAGCCAAGGATGAGCTGCACCATGTTCTCGGCGAGCACCATCACCAACATCCCGGCGGAGAACAGCGTGAGGGCGGCGAAGAAGTGCGTGTAACGGCGGTCGCCGCGCACGTACTCCAGCGAGTAGATCTGTACCAGCAGCGAGATGAAGGCGACCAGCACGAGGCACATCACGGCCAGCCCGTCGATGTACTCACCGATGCCGAACTCGACGCCGCCGCTCTCCCACCACACCCACTTGCGGATCACGGGCTCGACGTATGGCTCGACGGCGTGCCCTTCCTGGGCGACGAGACTGCGGCCGGCGCCGAACGCCGATCGCAGCACCCCTGCCTCGTGGACGCCGGCGTCGTTCGTGCGCTGGATCCACTGCACCGACGTGCCGATGGCGATCACGAGCGACGCTGCCATCGAGGCAACGCCGAGCTCGCTGCCACCCATCGGCATTCGCTTGCCGACGAGGATGATGAGCGCGAAGGCGACACCCGGGATGACCGGGATCAACCAGGCGTTCTCCAGAAACCAACCCGTCGCGATCATCGATCAACCATGCATTTCCGAGAGCTCATCGAGGGCGATCGAGCGCCGGTTGCGGTAGACGAGCAACACCATCGCCAGGCCCACACCCACCTCGGCGGCGGCGACGGCGATGATGAACAGGGCGAAGACGTGCCCGTCGATGTTGTTGTTGACGATCGAGAAGCCGAGCAGGTTGAGGTTGACGGAGTTGAGCACCAGCTCGACGGACATCAACACCAGCACCGCGTTCTTGCGGGCGATGACGCCGAACACGCCGATGCAGAACAGCACCGCGGCGAGCAGGAAGAAGTTGACGGCGAGCATTGTCAGTCTTTGCGAGCGAGGACGATGGCGCCGATGGCGGCGGCGAGCAACACGAACGTGACGCCGATGAACGGCACCAGGTAGGGCGAAAGGATCTGATCGCTGATCGCCTGCGTCTGGAAGGGGGCCGACGGCTCGACGAGGGTGTCGTCACCGAAGAAGTCGATGATCGCCCACGACATCAGCCCCAGCAACAGCAGAGCGACCGGGATCCCGAGGAGGGCACCCTTCTTGTTGTTGAGGTTCGACTCGGCGCCGATCTGAGCGCGGGTGAGCATGATGCCGAACAGGAACAGCACCATCACCGCGCCGACGTAGACGAGCACTTGCGAGACGGCCACGAACTCGGCGGCGGCGAGCACGTACTGGGCGGCGAGCCCGGCCATCACCACCACGAGCCACAGCGCAGCATGGACGACGTTCTTCGTCGACACGACGAGCAGCGCGGCGAAGACCATCACGGCGGCGATCATGTAGAACCCGACGTTCTGGGCCACATTGACGTCGGAGGCGGCGAGCAGAACCGAACGCATCACTTTCCGCCCTTTTGGGCGCCGACCTCGAGCTCGGGCGCCTCGGGGACCGTGAGCATCCACTCGCCGAGCTTCTCCTTGTCGTGCAGCAGCTCGGCGATGTGCGATTCGGAGTACTCGTACTCCGGCGACCAGAACAGGGCGTCGAAGGGACACACCTCGACACAGATCCCGCAGTACATGCACAGCGCGTAATCGATGTCGAACCGATCGAGCATGTTCACGGCGCGGGGTTTGCCGCCCGCCCGTCGTGGCGGCGCCAACTCCTTGTGGCCCTCGATGTAGATGCACCAGTCGGGGCACGAGCGGGCGCACAACATGCACGCAGTGCAGTTGCCCTCGTGGAGCGCGATCACGCCACGCGCTCGTACCGGTGGCGCTTCCTTGGCACGCGGGTACTGGACGGTGTCGGGGCCCTTGGTGATGGTGCGCATCATCGTGTTGAACGTGATGCCGAGACCCTTCACGACACCGGGGATCTTGGGCTTGAGGGCCATCAGACAGCCACCTTGAAGATCGCGGTGATCACGATGTTGGCGAGCGACAGCGGGATGAGCACCTTCCAGGCGAACGTCTGCAGCTGATCCTCACGGAGTCGGGGGTATGTGAATCGCACCCACATGATGATGAACGAGAGCACGATCATCTTCGTGAACAGGATCAGTGGACCGCCGACGTTCATCCAGTTGTCGACGTCGTCGATGCCATCCCAGCCGAACCAATCGAACGGCACTCCCCACCCGCCGAGGAACAGGACCGCGGCGATCAGCGAGAACACGCCGGCCGTGGCGAACTCGGCGATGAAGAACGTCAGGAAGCGGAAGCCGGAGTACTCGGTCATGTACCCGGCCACGAGCTCGGACTCGGCGATCGGCATGTCGAACGGCACTTGGGTGAGCTCGGCTTGCACGGAGATCATGAAGATCACGAATCCGACGAGCTGAGTGAGGACGAACGGATTGCCGAGGCCGCCCCAGCCGAAGATCTCACCCTCGTTCTGGGCGACGACGATGCCCTGCATGTTCATCGTGCCCGCCTGGATGACTACGGCCACGACCGCCAGCACCATCGGCAGCTCGTAGGCAATCAGCTGGCCGGCCGCCCGCAAGCCGCCGAGCAGCGAGTACTTGCTGGCGCTCGACCAGCCGGCGACGAGGATGCCGATGACGCTCACCGAGGCCACGGCGAGGGCGTAGAACACACCGGCCTCGAAGTTGGTGAACCAGGCGTCGGGACCGAACGGCACGGCGAGGACGAGCAGGAACGTCGAGCCGAGCACGATCAGCGGAGCGATCTTGAAGATCGCCTTGTCGGCGGCGTCAGGCGCGAGATCCTCCTTCTGCAACCACTTGCCAACCTCGGCGAACAGCTGCAACGAGCCGTACGGTCCGGCCTCGTTGGGGCCGATCCGGCTCTGCATGAACGACACCGCCTTGAACAGGAACAGGTAGACGATGGTTCCTGCCGGCAGCAGCACGGCGGCAATGCCACCGAGCACCCGTAGCAACGACTGCCCCCAGTATGGGATCTCAACGGCGAGCGACGACATCAGCGATCGATGTCTCCGAGGATGAAGTAGAGGGACGCAAGCACCGTGATGATGTCGGGCACGTAGACGCCCTTCAGCACCCACGGGACGACAGAGATGTTGTTGAAGCTGGCCGACCGGATCTTCACGCGGAACGGTCCGAGATCGCCCTTCGAGACGACGTAGTAACCCATCTCGCCGAGCGGGTTCTCAGTCGACACCCACGCCTCACCGGCGGGGACCTTGATGATCCGCGGCACCTTCGCCATGATCGGTCCCGACGGGAGCCCGTCGATGAGTTGATCGACGATCTTCGTCGCCTCGCGCGTCTCCTGCAGCCGGACCCAGCACCTCGCCCAGCTGTCGCCGTCGGGATGCGTCCACACCTTCCAGTCGACGTGCTTCCACGCCATCGGCAGGTCCTGGTCGCGACGCAGGTCGTAGTCGACACCGGTCGCCCGCAGATTGGCGCCGCTGAGCCCGTACTGCATTGCGATCTCGCTCGGGATCACCCCGACGCCACGCATACGGGCCTGGGTGATCTCGTTGCCGAAGAGCAAGTCCTCGATCTCGTCGCAGAAGTGGCGGATGCGCTTCATCACGACGCGGCACTCGTCGAGCCATCCCTTGGGGAGGTCGTCCTTGAGGCCGCCGACGCGGTCGAAGTTGGGATGGAACCGCCCGCCGGTGGCACCCTCGATGAGGTTGAGCGCGTGCTCCCGGTCGCGGAAGGCGTAGAAGGCGGGGGTGACGGCGCCGATCTGCACGCCGACGTCGCCGAGGAACAACACGATGTTGGCGATGCGCGACATCTCGAACAGCAGAGTGCGAATCCACTGCGCACGCGGAGGCGCCTCGATGTCCATCAGTTGCTCGGCGGCGAGGATGAACGGCACTTCGTTGGCGAAGCTGCCGAGCCAATCGATGCGGTTCACCAACGTGGTGACCTGGGGGAACGTGCGGACCTCGGTGAGCTTCTCGTAGCCACGGTGCATGTAGCCGCAGGAGGGCTCGGCCCACACCACCTGCTCGCCGTCGAGGCGGGCGATGATCCGCAGCGTGCCGTGTGTCGCCGGGTGCTGAGGCCCGATGTTGAGCGTCATGCCCTCGGTCTCGAGCTCGACGTTGACGCGAGCGTCGGCCGCCTGGCCGGCGATGTAGGAGAGCTGCTGCCGATCAGTGAGCATGGTCATGTTGGATCACCGTCCTCCGTGCCCGATCCATCCCCTTCGCCGGCCGGGACGCTTTGGTCAGCAGAATCCGCGGTATCCGCGGTATCCGCGGTTGTTGATGACTCGAGCGCAGGATCCGCCTCGAGGGCAGCGTCGCCGGGTTCGTCGTCGGGGGTGGGCGGGAGGGGCTCGACGTCGACGATGCCGGGCCACGGCTTCACCATCCTGGCGAGCAGCGGGAAGTCCTTGCGCAGCGGGTAACCCTCGAAGTCGCCGGGGAGGTAGATCTTGCGCAGGTCGGGATGGCCGTTGAACCCGATGCCGAACATCTCGTGGGTCTCCCGCTCGTGCCAGTTGGCGCCGGCGTACACGGTGACCCAGGAGTCGACCGCCATCATGTCGTCGGGGACGTCGGCCTTGAGCGTCACACCGAGGTGGCGATCGAGATCGACGACGCGGGCGAACACCTGGAACCGGGTCTCGCCTCCTGCGTATCCCTGCCTGATCGTGTCGTCGCGCTCGGCCGGAGGGTCGTCGGGGTTGTCCTCGCCTCGACCGAAGGGCGACGGCATCCAGTCGATCGCCGACAGAAAGCTGAAGAACTCGAATCCGTCTCGCCGCAGCGCCTCGCCGGCCGCCTTCCACGAGTCGATGGACACGCGCACCCACACGTCGGTGCCAGGCATGATGTAGTGCTCGATGACGCCGTCGCCCAGCCAGCGGGTGAGCTCGGCGACGAGTGCTTCGCGCACCTCGTCGCGGGGCGCCTCCTCGACGGGCTCGACTGCCTCCGTGGACTCCGAGGCAGCGGTGGCAACAGCCTCGGACGACTCCGTCGACTCAGCGGATGTGTCGGGGGTGTCACTCAATCGGACCACCTCCTACCACGATCGGCTCGCGCGAAGGCGAAGCAGTGACGGCGCCGTTGCCCTTTCCCTTGTGCTTGCCGGCGGGGAGGATGTGCGTACCTTCGCCGCGCCACTTCGCTGCCATGTCCTCGCGCTTGATGCGCTGCTGCAGGAGAACGATTCCTTCCAGTAACGCCTCCGGGCGGGGAGGGCACCCGGGCACATACACGTCGACCGGGATGATCTGGTCGACGCCCTTGGTGACGGAGTAGCTGTCCCAGTAGGGCCCGCCGCAGTTTGCGCAGCTGCCCATCGAGATCACGTACTTCGGCTCGGGCATCTGCTCGTACAGACGCTTGATGGCGGGCGCCATCTTGTCGGTGACCGTGCCCGACACGACGACGAAGTCGGCCTGGCGAGGGCTGGCGGGCAGGGGGATGACCCCCAGTCGCATCACGTCGTAGCGAGGGGACGCGAAGGCGGCGCCCATCTCGATGGCACAGCAGGCGAGCCCCCACTGGTACACCCACATGCTGTACGAGCGGCCGATGTTGAGGAGCTTGGTGAGCGGGGCGGGTAGGCGACCCTTCTCGACTAGACCCATCGCAGCAAGCCTCGCTTCCACGCGTAGATGAGACCGTCGAGCAACAGGAAGATGAAGATCAACATGACGATGAGGCCGAACCGGCCGTAGCGCTCCGCCGACGCCGCCCAGGGGAACAGGAACACTGCTTCGACGTCGAAGATCACGAAGAGCAGGGCGAACACGTAGTAACGGATCTGGCTCTGCGACCAGCCGATACCGACCGGGTCGACACCGCTCTCGTAGGCGATCCCCTTCTGCGGCGAGGGGTGATTGGGACGGATCAGCGCCGAGACACCGAACAGGAGCGCACCCAGCAGGACACCGGCAGCGCCGAACCAGACAACGTTGAGGTAATCGCGGAGGAACGACGACATCGGGCCACGACGCTACCAGGGGTCGTGAATCCTCTCCCAACCCCGCCTTGGCCTCAACAGCAGGCGCGACCAGACGAGCCCGACGTGCCATCTACGCGGCGGCGATGTGGCTACCGTACCGAGATGATGAGGCCGGTGTCCGGTCAGCCCAGCGCTGTCGATCTCGAGGCGATCCGGGTCGCCGCCGAGGTCGTCTTCCCGGTCGTCAAGCGCACTCCTGTGGTCCCATCGGTGTCCCTCTCGGAGCGTTGCGGCGGCCGCATCGTGCTCAAAGCAGAGAACCTGCAGCTCACCGGATCGTTCAAGATCAGAGGTGCCACGAACAAGCTCGCCTCGTTGCGCGCCGACCCGACGGTGAAGGGCATCACAGCGGCGAGCGCCGGCAACCACGCCCAGTCCATCGCTTCCGCAGCGCGCCAGGCAGGGCTGAAGTGCGAGATCTTCGTGCCGGCCGGTGCGCCGATCAGCAAGATCGAGGCCTCTCGGGCCTTCGGGGCGATCGTGACCGAGGCGGGCGCCTCGCTCGAGGAGGCGATGACAAGCGCCGTCGACCGCGCCCAGACAGCCGGATACGTGTTCTGCCATCCCTTCGACGATCCGGTCGTCATCGCCGGGCAGGGCACGCTCGGGACTGGAACTGCTCGACGAGATCGACGACCTCGCCACGGTGCTCGTCCCACTCGGAGGCGGCGGCCTCGCCTCAGGCGTCGCCATCGCAGTGAAGTCGGTGCGCCCCGATGTTCGCGTCGTCGGCATCCAGGCCGAGGCGTGCGCGCCCTATGCGGGCGGCTCACCTCCCGGCGGCGCGATCGCCACGCTGGCCGACGGCATCGCCGTCAAACGGCCCGGCGTGATCACCGGACCGCTCGTCGACGAATGGCTCGACGACGTTGTCTCGGTCTCCGAGGACGCGATCGCCGACGCAATGGTCCTGCTGATGGACCGCGCCAAGCTTTACGTGGAAGGAGCAGGTGCCGTGGGCGTTGCCGCCCTGCTCGGCGCGGTCGTCGAGCCTGACTCGCGTGGCTCGACATGCGTCGTCCTGTCGGGAGGCAATGTTGATCTCGGTGTGGTGCCAGGCCTCATCCGACGCCACGAGACGGAGGCGGGTCGTCGCCTTGTCGTGTTCGCCACGATCGACGATCGTCCCGGCGGGCTCGCCCGGCTGCTCGAGGCGTTCGCCGGAGCGGGTGCCAACCTGATCGAGGTCACCCACCTGCGCGAGGGCGTCAACCTCCATGTGCGCGAGACGCAGGTGCACTGCACGTTCGAGGTGCGCAGTCGAGACCACTCTGCGGCCATCCTCGATGCTGTCCACGCCTCCGGCTACCGGGAGGTCCGTATCGACAAGCACGATTGATGGCCGCGCCGCCTTCCTGGGCCGACCGAGTCGCCGATCTCGACGCTGCCGCGTGCGCGGCGGCCCGGCCGGGCACGCTCGAGCAGGAGAAGCAGTACCTGAAGAGCACGCTGACGCACCTCGGTTGTCCCGTGCCGGCCTTGCGCCGCATCGTTCGTGGCGTGCCGGTCACCGACCGCGACGATCTGCTCGGTCTCGTGGCGACGATGTGGTCGGAGCCGATCCACGAGCGCCGCATGGCGGCAGTCATGCTGCTCGTCGGCCATCGGTCCCTCCTGCAACCGGGCGACATCGAGATCGTGGAAGCGCTCGCTCGTCAGTGCTTGACGTGGGCGCTGCTCGACGAGCTGGCAGTGCACGCGGCCGGACCTCTGCTCGACCGGCATCCGGAGGCCGACCAGATCCTCGACCGGTGGGCGGTCGACGACGACGTTTGGATCCGACGTGCCGCCTTGCTCGCCCACCTCGCCGCGCTCCGCGCCGGCGGAGGTGATTGGAGCCGATTCACCCGATACGCCGACCTGATGCTCGACGAGCGCGAGTTCTGGATCCGCAAGGCGATCGGATGGGTCCTACGGGACACGGGGCGACAACGGCCGGAGCTGGTCGCTGCCTGGGCGCTCCCCCGCGCCAGCCGCATGTCCGGCGTCACCCGTCGTGAGGTCGCCAAGGTCGTGCACGGCATTTGACCGCTGGGCTGCCAGGCTCAGGTCGGTGCGGCGACGAGCCACGCGGTGGCGACGATGACGAGCACCATCACGATCGCCTCAGCGGTGAGGGTCGCTCGTACGGCAACCCGCCGACCAGGGTCGGCCGGAGCGGCCTGCAGCCGGGGCAACAGCGTGAACCGGTTGTGGACGGCAAAGGAGAGTGAAAGGGCGACGGCGGCCACTTTGAGCAGCAACGTGAGCCCCCACTCGGTCTCGAGCAGGTCGTCGAACGAGTTGACGACGATGATCGAGAGCAGCACGCCGGCAATGAACAGCGCTCCCAACGAGATCGTCGAGATGGACGAGAGGCGAAGAGCGAGCATCAGCACGTCGCTAGGCCGGCCGCTGCGGATGCGGTGGACGATCAGCGCCGCAACGACGATCACGCTGCCCGCCCAGACGGATGCAGCCGTGACGTGGACAATGTTGACCATTGCGTGCAGCGGCGGGAACCCGCGGCTGACCGTGTGCCCGTCGAAGGAGAACGAGAGGACGAGGAGTGCGGCGGGAATCAGCATCAGCGGAGGCACACCTGTGCTGGTTGCGACCTGCCCCTTGCGGACGAGCAGCAAGAGGCCGCAGGCCCCGGCCAGTCGGAGCGCCGCGGCCACGCCGAGCCAATCCGACAACACGTCGTCGAGGGAGTCGGTGATGCCGCCGATCGCACCGGCCTGTCCGAGCACGTCGATCACGGTCCCGGCGATGATGGGCAATGCCGCCCAGCGAGCCCATCGCAGCACCGCGATCCGGTCCTCGGCCTCGATCACGACGAAGTTGGACACCGCCATTGCCCCGAGGACGATCAGCACCCCGAGGATGAGGACGGAGCGGCCGATCGCCGCCCATCCCGGACCGGAGCCGTTCCCGCTCTCGCTCGCCAGCGCCTCGGCGAGCGGGTCAGCGGACGTCGTTGGCGACGAGATCTCGGCGGCCGCAGTGGTCGTCGTCGAGCTCGTCGGTGCAGTGCTCGCCGTCGTCGTCTCGGTCTGAGTCTCAGCCGACGTCGCCGGGGCCGTGGTGTTCGAGACGAGTTGCCGTTGGATCGACGTAGAGGTCGCCGGGGCGGAACGAAGTTGGATGCGGAACTGGAACGATCCGGAGAGCGGGTGGCCGTCGGTACCTGCCACGTTCCACTGCACGCCGTACCGACCGCTGTCGAGCTCCCGGCGTGGTCGGACGGTGATGACTGTCCCGTCGCTCGACTGCTCCACGTCGGTGGGAACTACGGCCGCGTCCGCGTCGAGCAGGCGCAACCCGTCGCCGACGATCTCCGCCTCCTTGGTGAACCGCAATGTGATCGCGGTCGGTTGCTCGGCGAGGGTCGAGCCGTCGGCAGGGTCCGACGATTCGAACTCCGTGTGGGCTGACACTGCGGCCGGCGCGAGGCAGAAGACCGTCACGGTGACAGCGAGGGCGCAGCCGATCATCGATGCGCGCACCGCCCGCGATCCCCCGTACATCGCGCGAATCGTAATTGGTGGCCGAACAGACCAATGCGCTGGAGGCTGCTGCGCCGCCCGCTTGGCGATCGGTGCCGGTGGTACTGTCTCGGCCACCGAGACGGGGAGGGCGATGTAATGGGCGAAAAGGGCAATGCCGCGGATGCGGTCGCGGCCGCACAGTCGGCTGCTGGTAGTTCACTGATCGAGCGGACGACGACGGTGGCGACAACGACAGTTTTCGACGCCGGTGAGGACCTCGCCATCGCGGTGCGGGACGCGGCGATCGACTCGGTGGCCGACGACACGGTCGCCAAAGGCCGGGAGAAGCTCGAGCAGAGCCGACAGGATCCAACCTCACCCGACGACTCCGCCTGAACGCGGACCGGCGATCATGAGAGGTAGAGGCGAGCGCCACACGAGCGGAGAACGCCGAGGAGCTCGGCGTCTTCGTCGGCAAGACCGTGCGCGATCGAGTCGAGTGCAGCGACGAGCCTCTGCACGCTCGGCGCCCTCACGTTCAAACCAGGGGCACGCAGCATCAGTCGCACAACCCAGTACAGCCTCTTCCCCGGATCGGACAGCCCCTGCGATCCGATCACCGTCGTGTTCACGGCGCAGCGCGATGGCCAGGGGCGATACCGAGGAACGACCACCGCCGATCCGGTGCATGTGACGTTCTCGGGCGGCGGAAAGTTTTGCAGCAGCTACGCCACCACGTCAGAAATCAGACTCGTTCCGATCACACAGAAATGAGGCTGGCTGCGCGATCGGCCCGCACGTGACGCCGCTGATGTCAGTGTTATGATTTCGGGACCTAGACGGGGAAGGGCGATGTAATGGGCGAAAAGGGCAACGCTGTTGAGGCGGTCGCGGCTGCGCAGAGCGCGGGCGCGGCGTCATTGATCGAGCGGACCACGACGGTCGCGACGACCACCGTCGTCGACGCCGGTGAAGACCTCGCCACGGCAGTGCGCGACGCAGCAATCGACGCCGCCGCGGACGAGACCGTGACCAAAGCACGAGAGAAGTACGAGGGCGGCAAGGAGGACCCGGCCGGATCCGGCACCCAAGCCTGAACCACAGCACTGGCGGGCAGACATCATGAGGGGTCGCGGAGACAAGCAGCAGTCGGCGCGCGTGCACGACACGCCACCGACCCGAGAAGCATTCGTCGCACCCGAGCGGGACGTGCGGTCAGGCCGGTCCATCGTGGGTGACCGCAGCAACAAACACCGCACCAGCCAGGCGCACGGCGACCGAGGTGCCCGTCACCGCTGCGCCCCGCCGCCTGCCACGACGCATCCCCCGCTGGGTACCCGCCGCCGTCGCCGCCGCCGTGGTCGTCGCCGGATCGCCGGCATCGCCCTCGTCGCCGGCGGAGGAGACGACAACAACGACGAGACCGCAGCAGCCAACACCGCCCCCGCGGGCGCACCCGCCGCGCCGCCCGACACGGCTGGCACGACCACGTCAGCCACGACCATCGCGGCGGCAGCCACCGCGCCAGCAACGACGGCGACGACAACATCGGCCCAGCCCACCACCACCGCAGAAACAACAACGACTACGACGCTGCCGCCCACCACGACAACCACCATCGCGCCAGGCCTCGACCCCACACGCATCACCGGTTACCGGATGACGGAGACGTACACGCGACTCCTGAAACCGCCGTCTGACCAAGGATCGGACGGACCCAACCTGGGCGACGTTGCCCGCTCTCGCATCAGCTGCGCGGACGGCACGTGCACCCTGCACTCGGTCCCGTTCAAGGCGGGGCAGCGGCGAATCCGACACTCCTTCACGGACGACCCCGGCGGGGGTGGCAGCCGGTGCACGCCCTGGACGCGCGCCTGGCGCTTGAGCCGTGACGGTCAGGGTCGCTACCGCGGCACCTACACCAGCGATCCACGTCATACGCATCTCGAGTACGGCGGAGGCGAGTGCTGGGCTCTCGCCGAGACCATGCAAGTCACGCTCGTGCCGATCATCCGCAAGTGAGGCCTCGTCTATGAGCGCGGCGAGATTCCAGAGTCATCGGGGGAACATCATGAGAGGTCGCGGAGACAAGCAGCAGTCGGCGCGTGTGCACGACAAACCACCGGCTCGCGAAACCTTCGTGCCACCCGAACGCGACGTTCGCTCCGGACGGCCAACGGTGGGCGACCGCAGCAACAAGCACCGTTCCACCCAACAACCCGCCACCGACGTCCCCGTCGCGTCGCCGACCGCGACGCATGCCCCGGCGCATTCCCCGCTGGGTGCCCGCAGCCGTCGCCGCCGCCGTCGTCGCAGCCGGCGTCGCCGGAGTCGCCGCCATCTCCAGCGGCGGAGACGACAACAACGACAGCGCCTCCCCCAACACCGGCGCCGCAGCCGGCGCACCCATCGCACCCGCCGCATCGTCCGACGTCACGGCGGAGTCGACCTCGGCGGACACCACCCCTCCACCAGCCACACCGGCAGCAACGACTGCTACGACGACCACCACCCCTCCGTCGACTGCGGCACCAACTACGACGGCGTCGACGACCACCGCGCCGCCGACGACCACGACCACGATCCCGGCCGGCCTCGATCCCAAACGCATCATCGGCTATGAGATCACGCGCACGATGAGCCAGGCCTACGACGCCGACGGACCGACCCCCAATCTCCTGAATCCGGAGCCTCAACGGTTCAGCACGTTCTGCGACAAGGGGCGGTGTGTGTACCCGTGGATCGAGGAGATCCCGTTCGACGCTGCCAAGAAGCGCCTTACCGGAATGCAGCAGTCCGAGTTCGGTTGCGGCATCGTTCGAACGGAGAGCGTCACTATGCAACGAACCCGCAACGGGACGTACAAGGGCTTCGAACGGTCCACCACGGCACCGATGCGCACAGCGCAGTGCGACACGATCGCCTACGAGTACCGCATCACGATGAAGCCCGTCATCGGGTGACGAGCGTCAGGTCGGTGCGCCTATGGGTGGCGCAGGTTGACCATCAGTGACCGCTGCTCGTTGTGGCCGTCGAGGCTGATCGTCGTCGGTAGGTGGACGGTGTACCGAGAACCGTCGAGCGCTGCGCGTGACCGCCGACGTCGAAGGCGCGGTATCCCTCGGCATCCGACTTGAAGAGATGCGCTTTGGCGGCGATGCGAGAACCCGCCGCGGTCCATCCGTCGGCCTTGATCGTCAAGTGTCGGATCCTCGTGGCACCCTGCCACGAGGACGTCTGCGGCGTCACGATCAAGATCCTCCGCTTGCGGCTCGTGGTCTCGAAGGCGTACTTCTCGACCGGATCGGAGACGTGGACCGACAGGCTGCCGGAGCGGTTGATCAGCCGTGTCTTGTGGCCGATGAACGCCTCGATCTTGCTCATCGCGAACGACCAGCTCGTCGCCGGGCGCGGGTTGTAGCCGCCCCATCCGCCCGCCGGTGGCTTGTACATGCCGAAGATCCGGAACTGGCTCGGCGGCACGCCCTTGTCGATCGCCCAGCTCATCGTGCGACCGAAGACGCGGATTGCCAGGCTGGCGTGACGATCCTCGACCTGGGCGAGCTTCCCGCCCTCCTCGGTGTGCCAGACGCCGCGCACTGCGCCATTGCCGACCCACCGGTCGTGCAGGTCGGTCAAGGCGCGGCGGTAGCCGTACGGCAGCGGTTTCCCGTTGCGATCGGAGTAGCCGAAGATCTTCTCTGGCGTCAGCAGGTAGTGCACCGACACCACCTTGACGAGGTCTTTCACGACCCGGCCGGCGAGTGCAGGGGCGAACCCGCCCCCGATGCGATAGTTGAGCAGTGCCGGCAGGAAATGGTCGGTGACGAACGGGTGGCGGGCGCCGACCACGCTGCCGAGCACGATCGGGATTCGATCCGCCTTCGCCGCGTTGCGGTTGGCGGCACGAATCGCCTGGACGGCGGGGGCGAAGAAGTACTCGACGTAGTAGCCGATGTAGTCGCGGGAGAACCAGGCGTCGCCATCGTTGAAGTGCGACCGCGGATGGGGGTAGGGGAGGCCGGAGTTGCGGGCCCAGGACCTGATGCGGTCGCCGTATCCGCTGCCCGTGATCTCGTTGCCGAGTTGGATGCCGATCACCTTGCGCGGGGTCGTGCGGTGGGCGGTGATGAGATCGGAGGCGAAGTGGAGGGAGCGCTCTCGCCACCACAGGCCGTCCGTCGATCGGACGCGGTTCATGAACTCCGTCACCCCGGCGAGCGACGTCGGGCTCGGATACGGCGGGGCCCAACTGAGCAGGTGCCGCCGCTGGAGCAGATCGCGGACCATCCCGATGCGGATGCGGGCGTTCTCGTCCGTGAAGTTGCCACCCCGTTGCGCGGTCGTCCATGCCGGCGTGTCCTGCACTGCGCCGTAGTACGCCGTCCACGGGCCACGTGATGTGGCCTGGGCGCCGACGTCCTCCGGGTGCGAGCCGCCGCTCGACCACTCGGGGGCGAAGGCGTCGGCGAGCTGGCTCGGCAGCATCGTCAGCCCGGCTCCTGCAGCCAGACCGCCGATGAGTTGGCGACGGTCGAGCAGGCCTGAATGCTCGTCGAGCCGGTGCGATGCCGTGCGCCGATGTGGTGAGTGGTCAGTGCGATCCACGGGGGTCCCTTCCTGGCGTCCCGGCGAGGCTAACGGGTGCCTCTCGCACATTCCGCGAAACCCCAGGTCAGATCAGGTGCGATGAAGCAGGATGAGCAACGTGCGCAGTTCGTCGCCCACGCTGAGGGCGACTGGCGCCGCAAAGCGCAGGTCGTAGCGGCCGCCGTCGGCGCTGCGCCACACGCCGACGTCGAAGCGGCGATGTCCTTCACTGTCGGACTTGAACAAATGCCCGACCGCAGCGACCGCCGACCCCGGTGCCTCCCACCCGTCGGTTCCGATGCTGATGGCGCGGAGGACGGCCTCCTCGTCGCGCTCACCTGCGGCCGGCGTGACGACGACGGCACGCTTCCGGTTGTCGTCCGTTTCGAAGACGTATTGCTCCACGTCCTCGCTCGAGTCGGCGACGGCGCCCGCCGAGCGGTCGGTCAGTGTCGTCGACCCCCCGATGAACTCGTCGATCACGTCGAGTGCGTATGCCCAACTCGGTGTCCTCGCGCAGGTGGTGTCCTGTCTCCGCGTCAGCAGGCGTCTTGTACCAGGCGAAGACCTTCACGGCGTCCGCCGATGCGCCCCGCCCCGCGGCCCAGCTCATCGTGCGGGCGAAGACGCGCACGGCGAGGCTGGCGTGTTGGTGGGCGCGCTGCGCGGCTGCCCCGCCCTCCTCGGTGTGCCACACGCCGCGGACCACACCAGTCTCCACCCACCGGTCGTGGAAGTCGTCGAGCAGCAGCCGCCACGCGTCTGTCTGCGTCTGCTCTGCCTCGTCGTCGAACCCGAACACCGCCTCCGGTGTGAGTACGTAGTGGACGCTGAGGTAGTCGATCAGCTCCTTCACCTGGCGACCGGCGAGTGCCGGTGCGTATGTACCTTCGATCCGGTAGTCGAGGAGTGAGGGCAGCAGTTCGTTGCGCACGAAGGGCTGGCGGGCACCGACGATGCTGCCGAGCACGATCGGGACACGACGGCGACCCGCCCGCTCGTTGGCGGCGAGGACGCCGTCCGCGGCAGGAGCGAGGAAGTACTCGACGTAGTACCCGAGGTGGTCGCGCCGGTAGGTGCCGTCGTCGCCGAAGCTGGTGGCTGGGTGCGGGTACTCGAGACCCGCCGCCGTCGCCCAGCTGGCGATGTTCTGGCGATAGTCCTCGGCGTCGATCTCGTTGCCGAGATGGATACCGATGACCTTGTGCCTGCTACGCCGCTGCGCCTCGATGAGGCCGGACGTGTAGCGGAAGACGCGGTCGCGCCACCATGACCCTTCCGTGGCGCGAACGAGGGTCATGAACTCGGCCACGCCTTCCGCCGTGCGCTGCGACGGTTGTGGCGGCGGCCAGCTGAGGAGAGCCGTGCGAGCCAGGACGTCGCGCAGTGCGGCGACGTCAGCCTCTCCCGACCCGTCGGCGAAGATCCCGCCGCGCTGGGCCGACGCCCAGCCGGGTTGATCCTGCACCGCCCCGAAGTACTCCGTCCACGAGGCCGCCGAGGTCTTGTCGGACCGCCATGCGGTCGCACTGCGGAACGCAGGGGGCTGCTCCTCTGACGACTCTTCCCGGAGCTGGTCGTAGAGCACCACCGACACGGCGGCGACCCCACCCGTCGCGGCGAGGGCGACCAGGAAACGCCGGCGATCGATCACGCCCCACACTACCGAAGCGCCTGCGCTCGGCTCGGGCAGTCAGCGCCGGTCGATGTGGATCATCAACGAGCGCATGTCACCCTTGACGTTGAGCGGGATTCGCCAGGGAAGATCGATCCGGTACCGCGTGCCGTCCTTGCTACGCAGCACCGGAACGACGAATCGACGATGTCCCTGGGTGTCGTCTTTGAACAGGTGGGCGAGCGCATGCAACTGCGAACCGCGTTCATCCCAACCGCTCGCCCGCATCGTGATCGAACGCACTGCTGTCTGGCCCTGGAAGCGCGCCGTCTGCGGCGTCACGATCAGCGCCCGTCGTGTTCGGTCGCTGGTCTCGAATCCGTAGTTCTCGGTCGGATCCGTGACGTCGGCGGATACACCGGGTGATCGGTTGATCAGCCGGGTGTCGTGGCCGAGGAACTTGTGCAGCACCGACATGGCACACGACCAACTCGTCTCCCAGCGAGGCTTGTACTCGCCCCAGCCGTCGGCGGGCGGCTTGTACATCCCGAAGATCTTCAGCTGGCTCGGTGGGACACGTCCATCGATCGCCCAGCTCATCGTCCGCCCGAACACGCGCACGGCCAGGCTGGCGTGCTGGTCCGCCGCCTGCGCCAGCACACCGCCCTCCTCGGTGTGCCACACACCCTTGATCCGGGCGTTGCCGACCCAGCGGGTGTGCATGTCGGAGAGCGCCTTACGGGAGCCGTACGGCAACGGCACGCCGTGCCCGTTCGAGTAGCCGAAGATGTTCTCCGGCGTCAGCAGATAGTGAATCGACATGTAGTCGACGACGTCCTTGACCCGCTTGCCGCGGAGCGCGGGGGCAAATGCTCCATCGATCCGGTAGTTGAGCAGTGCCGGGATGAAGTGATTGCGCACGAACGCGTCGCGCACGCCGACGACGCTGCCGAGCACGATCGGGATCCGGTCCGCAGCGAGCGCTTTGGCATTGGCCGCCCGGATTCCCTGCACGGCCGGCGCGAGGAAGTACTCGGCGAAGTAGCCGATGTGGTCTCGCTGATACCAACCGCGGTCGTTGTAGTTGCTCCGCGGATGGGGAAAGCGGAGCCCGACGCTGCGCGCCCATTGTTCGATGGCAACGCGGTAGTCGTAGGCGCTGATCTCGTTGCCGAGCTGGATGCCGATCACCCTGTTGGCGGTGGTCTTGTGTACGTCGATCAACCCGACGGTGTAGCGGAACAGCTGGTCTCGCCACCATGCGCCGTTCGTCGACCGCACGAGGTTCATGAACTCGGTGACGCCCTCCGCCGTCCGCTGTGACGGGTGGGGTGCCGCCCAGCTCAAGAGGTCGCCCGCCTGCAGGATCTCGCGAACGACGTGCGGCCGCACCGAACCGTCGGCATCGGCGACACGTCCCCCGCGCTGCGCGCTCGACCACGCCGGCGTGTCCTGCACGGCGCCGAAGTAGTCCGTCCAGGGCGCCACCGAGACCGGCGCACCAGCCGTGGGTGCCGGCGCCGTCTGGGGTGTGCCGAGTGCGGCGAACGCGGTCCCTCCGTCGCGCATGACGAGGGCCGTGCCCGCTCCTGCGACATGGCTCGCACCCGACACCGACGTGTGAGCGGCCGCGGCAGTGCCAAGTCCGGCCGCCGTCGCGACGAGAAGCTCCCGCCGCGTGAGGACATGGTGGGGCAGAGGAGTTGGTTTCTCCATTGGAGAGGTCCGTTTCCACCGCGCCCGTCTCGCCGTCCACCATAGCGAGAACGATCTGCGCTGTGCAGGCCGCGAGCGGATCGCAACAGACCTGACGTCTGGATATCAACGCGATGGGATCAGACGTCGTCCATGTCGTCGGGATGGGGCTCGCCGGGTACTGCCGCGTACGCCCGGGACTCGACGCGATGGCTCGCGCCTGCCTCGACGCGGAGGGCATCGTCACCGTCGGCGAGCGGGAGCGGCGGACCATCGAGAACGGTCACGACGCAGCCGTCCTCGTCGACGTCGACGTTGATCCGCGTGTTGTGCCGTTGTAACCGGAAGGAGAATCCGTCCCAGCCGGGCGGGAGCGAGGGCGCGAAGTGGAGCGCCATACCGTTGTCGTACATACCCGCGAACCCGTAGACGAGCGAACCCCAGACTCCGCCGGCCGATGCGATGTGGACACCGTCGGACGTGTTGCCGTGCGTGTCGGCAAGATCGACGTAGAGCGCCTCGCAGAAGTAGTTGAACGCCATCTCGTCGTAGCCGATCTGGGCTGCGGCAACGGCCTGTACGCACGCCGAGAGCGACGAGTCGCCTGTGGTGATCGGGTCGTAGTAGTCGAAGTTGCGTCGCTTCTGCTCGAGGCTGAAGTGCTCCCCTCGCAGCACCATCGCCAGAACCACGTCGGCTTGCTTGAGCACCTGATGGCGGTAGATCACGAGCGGGTGGTAGTGGAGCAGTAACGGGTAGCGCTCGGGTGGCGTGTGCTCGAAGTCCCATGGCTCCCGATCGAGGAACACATCGTCCTGGGGATGGATGCCGGACTTCTCGTCGTACGGGATGTACATCGCCTGCGCCGCTTCGCTCCAGCGCGTCGTCTCGTCCTCCTGCAATCCGACCCGACGGACAAGCCGGTCGTACGCCTCCCGATCCCATTCGCGCAGCAGGTCGACGGTCCGCGCCGCGTAGCGCAGATTGAAGCGGGCCATCACGTTCGTGTACATGTTGTCGTTGACCACGGTGGTGTACTCGTCGGGGCCGGTGACGCCGTGGATGTGGAACACCTTCTCGGCGTTCATCGCGTAGAAGCCGAGGTCTTCCCACATGCGTGCCGTCTCGACGAGCATCTCCACGCCCTCGTCGGCGAGGAAGTAGATGTCGCCGGTCGCGTCGAGGTACCGCTTGAGGGCGAACATGATCGCCGCGTTGATGTGGTACTGGGCCGTGCCGGCGGCGTAGTACGCCGACGCCTCCTCGCCGTTGATCGTGCGCCAGGGGTAGAGCGCACCCCTGCTGTTGAGGTCGACCGCTCGCTGGCGCGCGAATGGGCAGCATGCTCCACCGGAATCGCAGCAGCTTGCGGGCGATGTCGGGGTTCGTGTAGGCGAGGAACGGCACGACGTAGGTCTCGGTATCCCAGAAGTAGTGGCCCTCGTAGCCGGCGCCGGTCACGCCTTTGGCGGCGATCCCCTGCTCCTGCGTGCGAGCCGACGCCTGGGCGAGTTGGTACAGGTTCCACCGCATCGCCTGCTGGGCGGCTTCGTCGCCGCGGATCTCGACGTCGCTCGACTCCCAGAACTGGGTGAGCCAAGCTTCTTGCTCGTGGACGAGCGTGTCGATTCCGTCCTCGACGGCCCGCTCCAGGCTGCGTGAGCAGCGGTCGGCGAGCTCCTGGGCGGGCACGCCGGTCGACGTGTGGTACGAGACGAGCTTGACGAGCCGGAACGTCGTACCCGGCTCTGCCCGCACAGTGAAGACCGTCTTGGCGATGTGGTCCTGCACCAGTGTGTCGACCTTGTAGCCGCACGCCGTGTCGACGAGGTGCCGGTAGGCGCAAGCCATCGTCATCTTCGAGTTTGCGCAGCGGTATCCGAGCACCACCTCACCCTGGTCGTTGTTCGACGGATCGTGTCGATGCAACATGGGTTCGAGCACACGGTGATCGAAATGGCGAGACTGGCGCGGGTCGCCGCCTTCGCCGAGTGCGGCGTCGGTGACGTGGTACTCGTCCTCTCCGTCCTGGCGGTTGAGCAGCTGCGAGGAGATCACCACCGGTGCGGCCTCGTCGAGCAGCGTCACATCGAACGTGAGCATCGCCAGGTGGCGATGGGTGAGGCTGATCATCCGCGTGGACACGACGCGGACACGCTTCCCGGCCGGCGTGCGCCACACGAGTGATCGAGTGAGACGTCCACGGCGGAAGTCGAGCGTCCGCTCGTACTCGTGCAGGTCGGCACCGCTCAACAGCAGCGGTTCGTCGTCGACGTACAGCTTCATCAGCTTGGCGTCGGGAACGTTGACGATCGTTTGCCCGGTCTTGGCGAACCCGAAGGCCTCCTCGGCGTGGCGGATGTGCCACGTCTCGTGGAACCCGTTGAGGAACGTGCCGTGGCTGTGCGCGTCGCGTCCCTCCTCGGGGTTGGCTCGCATTCCGATGTAGCCGTTGCCAACCGCGAACAGCGTCTCGGTGTGGCCGAGATCGTCGGTGCCGAGCTCGGTCTCGACGAGACGCCACGGATCGACGGGGAATCGGTGGCGAGGAAGCTGCCGCGGATCGGGGGCGGTCACGCCGTGTCTCCGGCACGGCGGCCGTCGGGGAGTAGCTCGGAGAGATCGGTCACCACGAGGTCGGCACCGCTGGCCGTCAGGGCATCGGGCCCTGCACCTTGGTCGACCCCCACGACGAGGCCGAAGTGGCCCGCAGCTCCGGCAGCCACGCCCGAGACGGCGTCCTCGACGACAACTGCCTGTGACGGCTCGACTCCCAGCTCCTCGGCGGCGAGGAGAAAGGCGTCTGGCGCAGGCTTGCCGTTGAGTCCGCGCTCGGCCACGACGACGCCATCGACGATGACGTCGAACCGTTTCTTCAAGCCGGACGCGCCGAGCACGCCGCGGGCGTTCTTCGACGAGGAGACGACGGCGCACTTCAGGCCGAGCGGCTCGAGGAAGTCGAGCAACGCCACCGACTCGGGGAACGGATCGATCCCGTCCCGAGCGACGATCTCGTTGAACGCCTCGTTCTTGCGATTGCCCAACGCGCACATCGGACGTGTCCCCCGGCGGCTCAGACGGCAGGCCCTCGGGCAGATTCACGTCGCGCGAGGCGAGGAACGAGCGGACGCCGTCGTACCGCGGCTTGCCGTCGACGTAGGCGAGGTAGTCGGAGTCGGTGAACGGCGACGGATCAGGGATCTCGTGGGCGTGATCCATCAAGAAGCGGTTGAACATCTCGGTCCACGCTCGTTGATGCACTTCGGCGGTGGGGGTGAGAACACCGTCGAGGTCGAAGAGGACCGCTGAATAGTTCGACCAGTCGATGAGGTCCATTGAGCAGAGACTATTCCGGGGATGCCGAACCGGCACACGCAGTCGTGGCCTGGTCGAGATCGGAACATTTACCAAGAATCTCAACAATCGGCGTTGAGATTCGTATGATGGTGGGACTTACGCCGGGAACAAGGAAGTCGTGTATGTGGATCTCGAAACGAACCGACTACGCAACTCGGGCGGTACTCGCCCTCGCCCTTGCCGGCGACGACCGTCCCGTCACGCTGGAGGAGCTGGGCGCTCAGACCGAAGTGCCTACCACGGTGCTCTCACAGGTGATGCCGATCCTCCGCACCGCTGGGCTCGTCCGCGCCCAGCGCGGACAGCGCGGCGGCTACACGCTCAACCACGATCCGTCGGAGATCACCCTCGAGCACGTCGTCCGACTGTTCGAGGGCCAGCTGGCGCCGATCGATTGCGCCACCCGCACGAACCCCTATGCCTGCCCGATGACGATCGGCTGCTCGCTGCGCCATGTGTGGGAACAGGTCCGCGACGACACGATCAGCACCCTCTCCAGCAAGACCTTCGCCGATCTGGCGTCGCACCGCCGGAGGCCGGTGGGCGTCTCCGCTCCCGTGCGCCCCGACGAACTCTCGCACGAGCCGGCCAGCCTCGCGCTGACAGCCACCTCGACCGGTCAGGTCGCTCGCACTGTCGATCAGTCCCCAGCGCCGCCGAATCGCCCTGTCCAAGCGACTGAAGACCAGTCCGTCGACGGCGATTCCGATGACCAGGATGACGATCATCATCGCGATCACGCTGTCTGACTGGGCGAGCTCGCGGCTCTGTTCGAGGAGGCGGCCTACTCCCTATCGCACCTGGCACCTGGGCAACGAGTTCGGCTGCCATCAGGCTGCGCCAGAGGAACGCCCACCCTTGCTTCAGTCCACCGACGAACGAGGGCATGGCCGCAGGCAGGATGACGTGCCGGTACTCGGACACGCCCCGGGCGCCGAGCACCCGCCCGGCGCGCAACAGCACAGGCGGAATGTGGTCGGCACCGGAGATGAGCCCGTTGGCGATCGACGGCGCGGCGCCGAGCACCATCACCAGCATGATCGCTTTCTCGAGGTCGAGCCCGAAGATGAGCAATGAGAACGGCACCCATGCCACTGATGGCATCGTCTGGATTCCCGTGATCAGCGAGCCGAACGCCGCACGCAGGAACCGAACTCGCGAGACGAGGCTGCCGAGGATCACTCCGATCAAGACGGAAAGCAGGAATCCAACCGCCGCTCGCCGCATTGTGAGCGAGACCGCGTCCACAGGATTCCCTCCTCGGCGAACTCCCACAGCTTGGCAAACGCATCGCGAGGTGGTGCGAACGCGTACGGCTCCTTCCAGCCGACCCAGGACAGCGTCTGCCAGATGCCGAGCACGATGCCGATGGCGGCGAGCTTGGGCCAGGTTGCACTCCAGATGCGGCGGCCACGCGCCCGACGTTTCGGGCCGGCCAACTCGAGTGCATCGAGACCGGCGAGTTCATCACTGAGCTCCTGGCGCGATTCCTCTGGTCAGTGAGCATGGCGACGCATCTCCTTGCGCAGGATTTCGGTGACGGAACCGGCGAGCTCACTCACTTCAGGTGAGTCCATCCGCCGTGGACGTGGAATGTCGACGTTGATCGTCTCGCGAACACGTCCGGGTCGGCTGGAGAGCACGACGATGCGGTCGCTCAGCCGAGCCGCCTCGCGCACGTTGTGTGTCACGAACACCACGGTGAGCTTGCGCTCGTCGCACAAGGCCTCGAGCTCGTCGTGCAGCAGGTCGCGGGTCATTGCGTCGAGGGCACCGAACGGTTCGTCCATCAGCAGCACATCGGCGTCCTGGGCGAAGGCGCGCGCCAACGCGACTCGTTGGCGCATGCCACCCGAGAGCTCGTGCGGCCGCCTGTCGGCGAAGCTCCCGAGGTTCACCAGCTCGAGGAGCGAGTGGACGCGCTTGCGGCGCTCAGCTTTGCCGATGCCGCGCAGCTTGAGCGCCAGATCGACGTTGCCGCCCGCTGTCAGCCACGGGAACAACGCCGCTTCCTGGAACATGAGGGCCGTACGGCCACGCACCTCGACCGTCCCACTGGTGGGACGGTCGAGGTCGGCGATGAGGTTGAGCAGCGTGCTCTTACCGCAGCCTGAGGCTCCGATCACACACACGAATTCTCCCGGAGCAACACTCAGGTCGACCCCGTCAAGTGCGGCGACCGCGCCGGCGCCGGTACCGAACACCTTCCTCGCCTGGCGGACATCCACCGCCGCGACGGGGCCTTGCGGCGCACCGACAGCGCGGTCGTCGCCCTCGAAGGGAGCGGTGTTCACGGCGCGGTCGTCGACGATCATGGTGTTGCGATCTCAGGGTCGCCGCGGTCGGCGAGAACTTCGTTGAGAAGCGTCAGGTCGTAGATGCCGGTGAGATCGACGTCATCCAGGAGACCCACCTCGACGGCATCACTCTTCGACTTCTCCAACGACGAGGCGATCGGATCGGGCGTGAATCGCAGGTTCTCCCAGGCTCCGGTGATCACCGCTTCGGGCAGCGCGGCCGTCGTCACCCGCTCGATCCCGGCATTGGTCAGTTGCTGCGCTTGCGCCGGATCGCTCTCGGTCAACTCGATGGCATCCAGCAGGCCGGCGATCAGGCCCTTGACGATCGCCGGGTTCTCTTCGAGGTAATCGGTGCCGACGATGAGATGGGTGGTCACGAAGTCGCCGTCCGGCCAGAGATCGCTCTCGTTCACGAGAACGTGACCGCCGCCTTCGAGCACGAGGCGGGTCGCCCATGGCTCGGGGACCCACGCTCCGTCGATGG
Organism: uncultured Acidimicrobiia bacterium; assembly: GCA_963830025.1. Classification (GTDB taxonomy): domain Bacteria; phylum Actinomycetota; class Acidimicrobiia; order Acidimicrobiales; family Ilumatobacteraceae; genus CAWHLC01. The sequence goes on along the minus strand of CAWHLC010000007.1, from coordinate 984,828 downwards.
TGCCCTGCTGGAACGCCGTCAAGGTGTCAGCGTTGTCCTGGGGAAGGATTGTCACATCCCCGCTCCCTTCTGCGGACACCTCGAACCCCTGGTCGATGAGCCACGCCTTCGCGGCGACGTCCTGCGTGTTGCCCAATGAGGGTGTGCTCAAGGTCTTCCCCTCGAGCTGCTCCGGAGACGTGATCTCCTCGTTCACGACGAGGGAGGCACCGCCGCTGGTGGTACCGGACACGATGCGCAGCGCTTCACCATCGGACTCGGCGAACCCGTTGATGGCAGGGTTGGGACCGATGAATGACGCATCGATCGCGCCGGCGAACAGCGCCTCGATCGCTTCCGTACCGGAGCCGAAATACGTGTACTCGATGTCCACGTCGGGACCGAGCGCGTCAGCGAACAACCCGGCCTCCTCGCCGATGACGGCCGGTGCGTGCGTCACGTTGGCGAAGTAGCCGAGGCGCAGTGTTCCGGACGCCGAACCCTCGGGGCCGGCAGCCGCCGTGGTGGCGCTCGTCGAGCCCCCCGTGGTGGCGACGGCGGTGTCATCCGAGCCGGTCGTCGCCGCGGTGCTGTCAGCGCCCGACGTATCCGTGGCGGCCGCTGTCGTGGCCGCGCTCGTGTCTTCGGAAGGGGTGGACGCAGCGGCCGTGTCGGCCGAGTCGTCGTCGTCACCGCATGCCGAGACCAGCAGACCGACGGCAGCGAGCGCCGCAATGATCCTGGGGGCCCGGCGACGTGACCGTATCTCATTAATCCCGACATTGTTTGTTGACATAGCAGGTCATCTTAAATATGGTTGTCGTCGGGCGCAAGTCAATCGCGTACAAATTTCTGATGGCGCGTCGCGACGAGCGGGCTCAGCTGCAGGATTCGTCGGCGTCGCGCATCGCCTCGACGTACATCGCCGCCGCCGACCCGTGCCGCTGTATGACCTCGGCGTCGTCGCTGCCGAGTGCGAGTGTCGCTAGTCCCACCACGCGCTGCGCCAGTGATGGAAGGTCGGCAAGGGTGTCGTCGGTGGTCGTCCAGCCATCGATCGCCCTGGCCAATTCCTGCCATCGCTGACCGGCGTTCGACCAGTCGCCACCGAGCACCTCGTCCGTGACGCACCGTGAGGCCCCCGCCGCCCGGGCGGACATCGCCACACCGCGGGGTCGCCCTTCGAGACCAGGCAGGAGCCCCGACTTCCTTGTGCCGAGCGTGGTCCCGTCCCCGTCCCTGTCGCCGTATCCCGGCCCGAACGGCCCGACGATCAGGTTGGCGGCACTTTCCGCGGCGGTATGAGCGTCGGCCGCAGACGATGCTCCGGACCACACCGATACGGACTCGGCGAGATCCTCCAGCCGCTGATCGAGCGCGGTCACCTGCGGCGCTGGCGCCGTGACTGCCGTCGAATCGAGCGGTTTGTCCGCTGCACCGTCCGAGTCACCGCACGCGGCAACGGCGAGTGCGCCAGCGGCGAGGACGCCCGCGCGGACGACCAACGTCCCCCACCTCGACCCGGTCACGCGACCATTCTGACGTCGGCGATGCACCCGACACGTCATCCGGGCCGATCGATGAGCTGCGGGAAGAGGGGATGGTCCATGGCCACCGCGACGGGCAACTCGTCGACCAGGTCCGGGAACGGCGGCGAGGTCTCCCATTGGCGGGGTGCGTGCACGATGTCGTCACCGAGGAATCGCACGGAGAACGCCCGCCGTCGTCGATCAGCGGCGACGCCTCCGGCCGAGTGCAGCGTGAGCATGTGGAAGAACACGGCATCGCCGGCGTTCAGCTCCCACCCGAGGATGCGGTAGTCGTCGCGGGCGCCGTCGATGTCGGGGAGATCGGCGAGTGTGCCCTCGGGGAACCACTTCGCCTGGTGGTCCATGAACGTGCGCGGCATCAGCCACGGGCCGAGGTGCGAGCCGGCGACGAACTCGAGCGTGCTCTCTCGAGCGACGGGGTCGAGCGGCAACCACATGCTGACGTTCTGACGGCCGTCGATGTTGTAATACGGCTGGTCCTGGTGCCACGGGGTCGTGGTGCGAGTGCCCGGCTCCTTCACGAGCACGTGGTCGTGGTACAGCCTCACCGTCGTTGATCGCATCAGCCGCCCGGCGATGCCGGCCGCATCGCTCTCCTCGATGAACCGCCGGTAGGGGGCGATGCGACGCCAGTTGCAGAAGTCCTCGAAGAACCACCCTGGATCGTCATCACGACTGGCGACCTTGGCGAACGGACCTGGCTCGGCGATGTTGAGATCGACACCCTCGCGGAGCAGATCGACCTCTGCCGCCGATGCGACGTCGCGAACGACGACGACGCCATCGTGCTCGAAGCGGTCGACGACCTCGTCGGTGACGTCGGCGCAGCATCGACCGCCCAGTCGCGCCGCGCGCTCGCCGTACCAGGCGAGCGACGTGGGATCGGCGAGTGCGTCCTTCGACGCCACCGCGTCGGGTTCTGCGCCTTGGAGGATCCGCTTGATCGGCACCTCCAACTTCTTACCGGACAACGTGCGCGGCACCACCGGCGCAGCCTCGATCAAATCGGGGACATGGCGCGGTGAAAGCTCGCTGCGCAGCGCCGCCCGCAGTCGTGCGGCCAGGTCATCGTCGAGGGCGATGTCCTCGGCGAGGGTCACGAACAGCACGAGACGCCCGAGATCGTCTTCGTCGCCGACCGGGTCGAGGTGCACGACGAGCGAGTCGACCACCTCGTCGAACCTCTCGACCACGGCATAGAAGTCGCTCGTGCCGAGGCGCACGCCGCCGCGGTTGAGCGTGGCGTCGGAGCGCCCGCTGATCACGCAGGCTCCGTCGTCCGTGAACGTGACCCAATCGCCGTGACGCCAGACGCCTGGATAGTGCTCGAAGTACGCCGACCGGAAACGACTGCCGTCGTCGTCACCCCAGAACGCCGACGGGCATCGACGGCATCGGTGCGGTGACCACCAACTCCCCCGTGGCTCCCGGGGGACACGCCGCGCCCGTCGGCGTCGTAGGCCTCGACGGCGCAACCGAGGAGACGGGCTGAGATCTCGCCGGCCCGGACGGGCACGAGAGACGCCGGGCCCACGAACGCAGTGCAGACGTCGGTGCCACCGGCGATCGAGGCCACCGGTACGCCGATCGCGTCATCGACCCACCGGAAGCCGTCAGGCGGCAGCGGCGATCCAGTGGAGCCGACGGAACGGATCGCACTCCGGGGAGGACGCACGCCTGCCTTGCGACAGGCCATGAGGAACGGCGCCGACACGCCGAACACGGTGCATTGCGTGTCGGCGGCCAGCGACCACAACGTGGACGAGGTCGGGTGCGGCTGGGTCTCCGTCGAAGAGGACGATCGTCGCACCGACGAGGAGCCCTGACACGAGATAGTTCCACATCATCCAGCCGGTCGTCGTGAACCAGAAGAACCGATCGTCCGGCGTGAGATCGTGGTGGAATCGGAGCACCTTGAGGTGCTCGGCGACGATGCCGGCGTGACCGTGGACGATTGCCTTCGGGAGGCCGGTCGTCCCCGAGGAGAACAGGACGTACAACGGATGGTCGGCGGCGAGCGCGGCGAACCGGAGTGGCTCGTCCGGTGCACCGTGCAGCGCGTCGTCCCACTCGATCCGGCTCGGGTCGGCGGCCACGAGTGACTCGGCCGCGTCCTCGCTGAGATACGGAACGACCAGCACGTGCTCGAGCGTGGGCAGGGCGGCAACGATCGCCTCGACCTGCTCACACCGGTCGATCCCCTTGGAGCCGTACCGATATCCGTCGATCGTGATCAGCACTTTCGGCGCGATCTGCTCGAACCGGTCGATGACCGACTTCACGCCGAACTCCGGCGCGCAACTCGACCACACGGCGCCGATCGACGACGTGGCGAGGAAAGCGATCACGGTCTCGGGAATGTTGGGCGAATAGGCGACGACCCTGTCCCCCGCTTCGACACCGATCGAGCGCAGCCAGGAGGCACACCGTGCGACGTTGAGCTCGAGGCCGTGCCACGACAGCTCGACGCGGCCACGGGTCTGGCTGCGGGCGATCACCGCAAGCGAAGCTGCCCGTCCCGGGTCCCGCGCGGTGGCGAGGGCGTGTTCCGCATAGTTGAGGCGGCCGCCAGGGAACCACCGCGCGCCGGGCATCTCGTGGCTCGTGACCATCGCCGTCGGCTCTTCCCGCCAGCGAACTCCAGTGGCAGTGGTCATCGCCCGCCAAAACCCTTCGAGATCGGCGACTGACCAGGCATGCAGCCGTTCGTAGTTCTCGAACCCGTGGTGGTGGGCGAACCGACCGATCTCGGTGCCGCCCCATACCGTCTCCGGCGGCTGCCACAACACCTCCCCGCGGTCCATCCCCACGGCCGCCGACGTTATCTCTGCACCCGCCACGTCGCGACAGAGCGGTGACCGACTGATCACTTCGGTCACCGCTCTCGCGTTGTTGTTCGCCGGACTAGGGAATCCCGACGATCGTCTCGCATGAGCTCGCCGTGTCCGTGCCGGTGCTTCCGTCGCACATGTCGAACTGGTTCCCGCCCTCGTGGCGATCATTGCCCGCGCCGCCCCAAAGACGGTCGGCGCCGTCAAGCCCGCGAAGTGTGTCGCTGCCATTGCCGCCCGCAATGGCGTCATCGCCGAAGTCGCCTTCGAGGATGTCGCGCCCACCCCAGCCGCGGATCACGTCCGCGCCGTTGTGTCCGTCGACTCGGTTGGGCAGGCCGTTTCCGGCGAGCACGTCAGGCCAGCGCGATCCGAACAGGTTCTCGACCCCGTTCATGAAGTCGTTCCCTTCTCCGGTCGCGTTGCCGGTCCCGAGGCTTGCCGTCACCGACCCCGCAGCGTTGAGGAAGCTCACCGTGTCGGTGCCGGCTTCGCCGACGTAGCTATCGTCTCCCTCGCCGCCTAGCAGCAGATCGTTGCCGTCGCCTGCGAAGAAGAAGTTGCTGGAGGCATCACCGGTCAGCCGATCGTTGAATCTCGAACCAGTGATGTCCTCGATGCCGAACAGGTCGTCCGACCCGGCACCGTTCGCTTGCCCGGTCGTGAGGTTGACCCGCACGCCCTGGCCGGCGCTGCCGTAGTTCGCGGTATCGAAACCGTCCTCGCCGTGGAGCCCGTCGTCGTCCGGTCCACCTTGCAGGGTGTCGTTACCGTGCCAGCCCCACAAGTTGTCGCTCCCGCGGCCACCGTTCACGAGGTCCGGGCCGTCACCCGCCGTGGGGCCGCCGTCGAGCTGGTCGGAGCCGTCCTCGCCATAGATGCGGTCACTTCCTTCGGCGCCGCAGACGAGATCGTCACCACCGCCGGACCAGATCGTGTCGTTGCCCTCGAGCCCCACGATGACATCGGGGCCATTCGTCCCGAACAGGGTGTCGTCGCCGGCGCCGCCCCAGATCGTGGCGAACTGACCGGCGCACGTTGGGGTCAACAGGGCGCTGCCCGCGTCGTACCGAGCGACGCCTCCGGCGTCGGCAGGCGCGCTCGGGGAGGAACGCTCTCCCGGGTCGGCGCTGGCGGCGGTGCTCAGCGCAACCGCGCTGAGCACGCCGACGCCAGCCGCGATCACGGCTCGCAGTTGATGCACCGTCGAGCGGTGCTGCCTGATGCTGTTCATTGGTCGTCTCCTTGATGAGTGCGAGCCCGAAGTGGCTCTGAGACGACACAAGCACCCGGCAGTCAGTCGTGGATGAGTACTGGGGGACTCATTTCTGAGTGACCAGCGTCCGCTCGTCGGACCGTGCCTGCACATCCTCGACCAGCGGCGCCACGGCGCGAAGCTCGACGCGATCGGAAACGCCGAGCTTGGCGTACGCATGGTTGAGGTGGTTGCCGACCGTACGTACGGACAGCCACAGGCGCTGGGCGATCTCGCGGTTCGTCAGGCCACGTCTGACGAGACCGACGACCTCGCGCTCCCGCTGCGTCAAGCTGGCGAGCTGTTCGGGCTCGGTGCTCGAACGCAGCACCGGAGTCGTACCCTCGCACCGCTCCAGGAGATCGGCCACCCGCGCCGCCGACCGCAAGTGGCTGCCCCGACATACCGCCCGGCGGTGGGCCGCGGCGGCGTGAGTTTCGGCCTCCGCCGCGAGCAACAGCGCGCCGAAGGCCTCGAACGCCGCGCTTGCGCGATGCAGCCCATCAGCGTCGTCGAAGGCGAGAGCCCGCGCGTGCTGGGCGCAAGCCGTTGCTAGCGGCCCGTCGACGTCTGTCGCGAGGTCGCTCAGCGGCTGTATGGCGTCGGCCGCCGCCCCGAGCCGAGCGAGGTCATGCCATGCAGTCACAGCTCCGAGCAGCACGCCTGCTTGCATCGCCGCATCGGCGGCCGCGCTCGCGATCCGGCGAGCGTGACTCGCCTCGCCGCGGGTGTGAGCGACCCACGCCCTGGCGAGACCGACGTCGCAGTCGTAGACGTGAACGGCGGGGTTGGTCGCGCGCTCGCACGCAGCAAGGGAACGAGCGGCGCCGTCGAGATCACCAAGTTGCGCTTGGACCGTGGCAAGGAGTGCCAGGGCCCAAGCCTCGAACGACACGGTGTCGTGCCGCCGGAGCAGATCGCTCGCCTCCCGCAACCGCTCCTCGGCCGTGAGCAAAGAGCCGCATGACATGCTGATCCGGCCACGGAGCAGCTGCCAGACACCCGCATAGTCCACGGCACGATCCGCCATCGCCATCCCGTACGCAGTGTCGGCCAGCTCGGCCGCACCGGCGAGGTCGCCGCACAGGACCTGAGCGACGCACTTGCCGATCGCGTACTCACCGGCGCGCGACGGGTCGTCGCCGTCGAGCGCAAGCGCCATGTTCTCGTCCGCAGCGGTGCTGGCCCGCACCACCTTCCCTTGCAAACCCCATGCGGTGATCGCCGTCGAGAGCGCGTTGCGACGTACTTCCGCGTCCTGGTCATCGTGGAGCAAGTGCTCGGCATCGAGGCGAGCCTCATCCACGTTCCCCGCGAACAGACGAAGAGCGGCGCGATGGGCGATGAGCTGGTCACGCAGCACATCGCCCCGCAGCGCGGCGACGGCTGACCCAACCACGTCGAAGGCATCGCGATCGCGAGCTAGGCCCCAGAAGAGAACGGTCGAGTGTGTCATCGCCACGCGAGTGAGGAGCTGAGGGTCGTCGTCGATCACGACGCGAGCGAGCAGGCTGTCTGCCTCTTCGTTGCGGTGCTGCCAATAGCAGGCGTCGGCACGCAAGACCGTCGCGTCGGGACCGGCGCCCGCGGCTCAGCGGCGACCGCAAGCCGCTCTGCGAGTGGATGGTCGGCGACGCTCATCGCCCGCTTCGCGGCTGCGAGCAGGAGGACGGCGTCCGCGACACCTGCCTCGAGCCTCCACGAAGCGACACGCAGCAGATCACGATCGGAGAGGGGTTCGCGCGCCGCCACGGCGTCGGCGAGTGCCACCTGGAGAGCCCGCTTGCGAATCGTTGGAAGCGTCGCACGAGCCACCTCGCTGTACAGCGGATGAAAGGGCGTCACGGTGGTGGCGCGCCCGTCGGACACGGGGTCGAGCACGATCAGACCGCTTCGTTCTGCCGCCTCCACTGCGTGCGCAGACGTCACCGCCGTGAGTACGGGCAGGTCGATCGGATCGGCGATGGCGAGCACCTCGAGCACCTCCGACTGCTCGACCGGAACGTCTCCGATGCGATCGTTGACGACCTCGAGCAGCCGCTCGTGGGCGGGAATGGGACCGGACCATACCCACTCGTCGCCGTCCTGCGTCAAGGATCCGTGATCGTGGCCGGCGCGGATGATCTCGCGGAGGTAAAGCGGGTTGCCGCCAGACCATCGCCACAATCGTTCGCACGAGCCCTGACTGATCTTCCCGCCGAGCATCTCCGTGAGCAACGACGCAACATCCGCGCGGCTCAAGGACGACAGATCGATGCGCTCGGCGATGCCGTCCTTCCAAAGCGCCGTGACGGCATCCGGCGGTCGTGTACCGCTCCGCATCGTGACGACGATGAACGCACGGCGGACAGATGCGAGATGAAGGAGCAGCGCTGCCGAGCACTCGTCCAGCTCGTGAGCATCGTCGACGAGAACGACGAGCGGTGTGCCTGCCTCGTGGGCGCCGATCGAGTCAGCGACGCGTCGGAGCACCTCCAGTCGGCCCATTGCGCTGTCGTGATCAGACGCCACGTATGCGGCGAACGGACCGAACGGAATCCCAGCCATCGAACGGGTGGCTCTGGCGCGCACCACCCGCGCTCCGCCGTCCTCGACCGCGGCGACGAACTCCGCCGCGAGGCGCGACTTGCCGACACCCGCTGCACCGGCGATGACCACCCCGTTCACGTCGTCCTGCGCGTACAGAGACTCGAGCAGGTCCAGTTCGAACTCGCGCCCGACGAGACCCCAGGTACGCGACAGCCGCCGGTGCGGGTTCACGCTCGGCGCGGCCATGGCAAGCAGACGCACCACCAAACGGTGTCGATACATCGCGCCGCCCGCGATCCGCCAGGCTCCGCTCAGGCCAAAGGCACGCCGATCTCGCGGGCGATCACCATTCGCTGGACCTCACTCGTGCCCTCTCCGATCTCGAGGATCTTGGCGTCGCGGTAGTGACGCGACACGGCCGTCTCGTCCATGAATCCGTACCCGCCGAACACCTGCGTGGCGCTGCGGGTGGCATCGATCGCCGCCTCGGTGGCGTACAGCTTGGCGACGGCTGCCGCTCGCTTGAACGGTTCACCGCGATCGCACAGCCAGGCTGCGTGATAGACGAGCTGTCGGGCCGCGTCGAGCGCCACCTGCATGTCGGAGATGCGGAATGCGACACCCTGGTTGCTGCCGATCGGACGGCCGAACGTCTCTCGTTCCCGCGAGTAGGCGATCGCATCATCGACACATCGCTGGATGACGCCGACGGCAAGCGCAGCGATGGCGACGCGACCTTCGTCGAGGATCGCCAGGAAGTGGGCGAACCCCCGCCCTTGCTGGCCGAGCAGGTTCGACTCCGGCACTCTGCAGTCGGAGAGCGTGATCCCGTGGGTATCGGAGGCGTGCCAGCCCATCTTGCGATAGGGCGGCTGGACGTCGAACCCGGGGGTACCGGAGGGGACGATGATCGCCGAGATCTCGGACGTACCGCCGGCTCCTCCACCGGTGCGGGCAGTGATCGTGACCAGCGACGTGATCGGCGTGCCCGAGTTCGTGATGAACGCCTTCTCGCCGTTGATCACCCACTCGTCGCCGTCGAGCTTGGCCGTCGTTCGTGTACCGCCGGCATCACTGCCCGCGTCGGGCTCGGTGAGTCCGAAGCCGCCGAGCGCTCGCCCGGCGCACAGGTCGGGCAACCACTGCTCCTTCTGCTCCTCGGTGCCGAACTTGGCGATCGGGTTGGCGCCGAGACCGACGCCCGCCTCGAGCGTGATCGCCAGGGACTGGTCGACGCGGGCGAGCTCCTCGATGGCGATGCACAGACTGGTGAAATCGCCTCCGCCGCCGTACGGCTCGGGGAACGGGATGCCGAACAGACCGAGCTCACCCATCGCCAGAACGGTGTCGACCGGGAAGCAGTGCTCCGCGTCCCACCGCTCCGCATGCGGCTCGATCTCGCGGTCGGCGAAATCGCGCACCATCGCCCGCAGAGCGTCGTGGTCGTCGGAGAAGTAGGGCGACGTGATCATCGGAGGTCCTCGGCATCGTTGCCAGGTTGGTTCGGTGCGGTCGGTGCGGTCGCCGTCGTCGCAGCGAGGCGACTGGGAAGAGGATGGCCGACGAGATCGGCGGCAAACGGACCGACGGCGAGCAGCGCGTCGAGCTCGACACCGGTGGCGATGCCATTGTCGTCGAGCACCACGACGAGGTCTTCGGTGGCCAGATTGCCTCCCGCGGTCGGTGCGAACGGCGACCCGCCGAGACCGCCGAGCGAGGTGTCGAACCGTCTGACGCCCCGCCCGATCGCCGTCCAGGCGTTGAGCAAGGCTGTGCCTCGCGTGTCGTGGAGGTGCAACCCGACGTTCGTGCCCGTTGCGTCGAGCACGTCGTTCACACGGCGCGGCGTGGCGACCCCGGTGGTGTCGGCGAGCGTCGTCTGGTCGATCCCGAGGTCACGGGCCGTGGCGACGATCGCGGCAACATCGCCCGGTGTGATGTCCTCGCCGGAGTAGGACGAGCCGAAGCAGAACGAGATGACGAGATCGAGCACTGCCTCGGGAGCGGCAGCGCGAATTCCGTCGAGCTGTCCGAGTGCTTCAGATGTCGACATGTGCGTGTTCTTCTCGCTGTATGCCTCCGACGCCGACACGGTGATCGTGAGATGATCGACGCCCGCGCTGGTTGCGAGCTGGGCGCCCTTCACATTGGGAACGAGAGCCCATTGCGTCACGCCTTCCACGGCAGGATCGCCGGCGAGGGCGGAGACCACCTCGGCGCCACCGGCCATCGCTGGCACGGCCTTCGGCGACACGAACGCCGCAACCTCGATGTCACGGAGCCCCGCAGTAGCCAGTCGCCGGACGAGGTCGACGCGCTGCTCGACTGTGCAGGGCCGTTCCCCTTGGAGTCCATCGCGGGACACGCAGTCCCGGATGACGACCCTGTCGCCGCGAGTCATACGGGCGGTACTCCGTGCCGCCGGTGGGAGAACGTGCGGTCCTTCCCGCGGGCATGGTCGAGGCGCCGGATCAGCTCGCCGCGGAGCTGGCTCGGTAGCACGATGTCGTCGATCACGAGCTCCGACGCCAACCGGAGGATGTCGACATCAGTCTCGTAGATCTCGCGCTCCTGCTGGATGAAGGCCTCGCGCTCCTCGTCGTCGGTGATCGCCGCGATCTTGTTGGCGAACACCGCGTTGACCGCAGCCTCGGGACCCATCACCGCAATTCGCGCCGTGGGGAGAGCAATCGTCGCATCTGTGCCGAACGCCGGGCCCGACATGGCGTACAGACCAGCGCCATACGCCTTGCGAACGATCACCGACACCTTGGGCACGGTCGCCTCGGAGACCGCGGTGATCATCTTGGCGCCGTGGCGGATGATCCCTTCCCGCTCGACCTTCGTACCGATCATGAAGCCGGGCACGTCGGCGAGGAACACGAGTGGGATGTTGAACGCGTCGCAGCACCAGATGAAGCGCGCCGCCTTGTCAGCCGAGTCGGTGAACAGCACCCCGCCGAGGTGTGCCGAGTTGCTGGCCACGACTCCGATCGGCTTGCCGTCGAGGCGGGCCAGCCCGACGACGATCTCCGGGGCGAACAATGGCTTGACCTCGAAGAAGCTCTCCACGTCGACGAGCTTCTCGATCACGGTGTGGATGTCGAACGGCACGCGTTCGTCGGCGGGGATGTCATCGTCGGAAAGGTCTGCCGCCGGCGGCTCGCTGGCGTAGGTGGGCGCCTCGTGCTCCCACGAACGGGGGAAGTACGACAGGTAGGCACGCGCCTGGTGCAGCGCGTCCTCGTCGTCCGCGGCAAGGTTGTCGGCGCACCCCGACTGGGTGACGTGCATGCGCGCTCCACCCATCTCCTCCAACGTGGTGATCTCGCCCACCACCATCTCCGCCATCCGCGGTGAACCGAGATACATCGACGCGTTGCCGTCGACCATGAACACGACGTCGCAGAACGACGGTACGTACGCACCGCCAGCTGCCGACGGCCCGAACAAGCAGCAGATCTGGGGGACCTTGCCGGAGATGCGGATCTGGTTGTAGAAGATCCGCCCGGCGCCGCGCCGGCCGGGAAAGAGCTGCACCTGATCGGTGATGCGGGCACCGGCCGAGTCGACGAGCCACACGATCGGCACCTGCTCGGTGAGGGCGGTCTCCGTGGCTCTGATCATCTTCTCGACCGTGCGAGCGCCCCACGACCCCGCCTTCACCATCGGGTCGTTGGCGACTACGACGACCGGCATCCCGTCGATGAATCCACGCCCGGTGACCACACCGTCGGCGGGCAGGCGGTCAGCGAGCGCGTTGGCGAGGATGCCGTCCTCCTCGAAGGACTCCTCGTCGCACAGCATCGCGATCCGTTCTCGCGCAGTGAGCTTGTTCTGCCCTCTCAGCTTGGCGAGCGCCTGCTCCTCCGGAACGAGGGCGCGCTGCTTGGAATCCGTGATCCTGTCGGTCATCTGCGGTTCAAACTAATGCGCCGGGACGCCGGGACCAGACGGCCGATACGGTTGGCGCGCATGAAGTGCCCGGTGTGTGACGTCGCCTTGTCCATCTCCTCGCGAGAGGGCGTCGAGATCGACTTCTGTCCCCAATGCCGCGGCGTGTGGCTCGACCGCGGCGAGCTCGACAAGATCATCGACCGTGTCGCCGTGACACAATCCACGCCCGGGTTCGATGAACCGCCGCGAGAGGCGCCCCGCGACGATCGTGGGCGCGAGTCCTACGCCGGCGACAGCCGCGGCGACTGGGACGACGACCGCTACCGCACCACCAAGAAGAAGCGGAAGCGCGGATTCCTCGAAGACCTCTTCGACTTCGACTAGCAGAAGTCCCGGTTCGATTTCAGACCGTCGCAACTACCGTGCGAACCATGACGCTCGCCCAGATACCCGAAGGCTATGGCGGCCTGCTCGAGCGACCGCTGTTCGCCCATGTCGCTGTCGTCGCCAACGACGGGGGCCCTCGCAGCTATCCGATGTGGTTCCTCTATGAAGATGGTCAACTCGCGTTCACGAACACCACAGGTCGACCCCAGACCCGGATCCTCGAGCGCACCGGTCAACTCGCGATGAGCATTCTCGACCCGGACCAGCCGTATCGATACCTTGGGCTCGCTGCCGACGTGGAGACGATCAACCCGGACCCCGACGGCACGTTCTTCTACCGTCTCGCCGACCGCTATGGCCTCAGTGTGACACTCGACGATCCCAGCGACCGGGTGATCATTACGGCCCGGCCGACCGGATACTGGCGCCAGTAGCGGCGCCGACATCCTCAGTTGACTGCGTCGAGGCCGGCGCGGAGGGCGGTGAGGTCGTCCAACACGGAATCGAGGTCGTCGTCCAGCGCGGAGAACTCGGCACCGCCGGCCGTCAGGGCGATCTCCGCGCCTCGCGCGACGGCCGCCCCGAGCGGGCGTCGAGGATTCGCAGGCGCTCCTCGGCATCGACGACGACGTTCAACAGGCGTTGTGTCGACTCGAACCGCTGCCGCACTGCGTCGAACTCTGCCGGCGCGGCGCCGGCGTCCGCGGCTCGTTTCAGACGCTTGAACTCGGCGACCGCCCGATCGGGATCGAGCGTGGCCAGCACACGCTCGACCTCGCCGACGCGAACAGCCGTGCCATGCACGTCGATCACACCGCGCTCGACCCGCTCACCGATCTCGCTCAGGCGCGCAACGAGCGGTCCGTCCTCGAGCGAGGAGACGAGCTCTCGCCACCTCGTGTGGGCGCGGATGGCATCGGCGACGATGGGATCGAGCCGGCGCGGCACGTTCGCCCGATCGAGCCGCGCGACCGGATCGTCCGGCTCGCTGGATCGACGTCGGAACAGGCCCATGCGGCCCCGCACGCTACCGGCCTCGCCGGCCGCGCCTCACGCCGACAGCGGGCCTGACGTCGACGGCACCACCGTCACCGGGCGGTCCGATTCGCTCGCCCGACTACTGCGGAGCACCCAGTCGACATGCGTCGCCGCACGAGCCGGGTCAAACGGTTCGTCGCTGAAGAAACGGGCGACGAGCACCGGTCCGACGATGGCACCAGCGACGAGCTCGACGTCGTGGACCGGCTCCAGCTCGCCCTTCTCGACGCCTTCGGCGATGAGGTTGGCGAACACAGCACGCCCCTGGGCGACGAAGTCGTGATACATCTCCCGGATCGCCGGATACCGCTCGCTGGCGCACACCAGCGCCGGGATGCAGCGCGTCGTCACGCCGTCGCGGTACTTCCGCGCCAGCTGCTCGAGCATCATCGTGATGCGCTCCCGCGCTGGGCCCTCGTCGGGCACCATGATCGACTCGCTCGTGCGATGCAAGGCGTCGCAGACGAGTCGCTCCTTGCCGTCCCAGTGGCGGTACACGGTTGCCTTGGAGACCCCCGCACGCCGGGCGACGGCTTCGACCGTCATCCCGTCGTAGCCCGAATCGGCGAGCTCCTCGAGCGTGGCGTCGAGCACCACCTCGTGGGTCCGGCTGATGCGGGGGTCCACGGTCAATCCCCGACACTCACCATCGGCACTGGAGTGCCCACGGCCGCGTCCTCGAGCTCGGCTTGAGGCTCGACCGCATAGCTGTAGCGGTGTCCGACCGCGGAAACGACCACGCCCATGAGCACAAGAATGCCAGCTCCGGCCAACATTGCGGTACCGAAGGCGCTGGTGAACGCGCGGCCGGCGTCGTCGAGCAACTGCTGGCCCTGCGTGCCCCCGATCCTCTGCGCGACGCCCCAGGCGCCACCCACCGACTCACGGGCGACCTCGGCGTCGGCGGCGGACAGTCCGTCGAGCTCGACCGAGCCGCGATACGCCGACGTGACGATGCTGCCGAGGATGGCGATGCCGAAGGCTCCACCCAATTCACGGGTGGTGTCGTTGACCGCCGAGCCGACGCCGGCCTGATTGAGGGGCACCGATGACATGATCGCCGTCGTCGCCGGCGGGGCGATCATGCCCTGGCCGATGGCCATCACCACGAGCGCTGCGGCGAAGAGCCAGTAGGTGCTGTCCGACTCGAGCAGCGCCATCAGGCCGAAGCCCGCCGCGCTGATGAAGGAGGCGAACCCGACGGCACGGCGGAAGCCGTACGTGTCGGCCAGCCGCGCACTGCGCGGTGCGACGAGGATGAACATCAGTGCCGCAGGGAGCGTCGCCGCCCCGGCCCGCAATGGCGAGTAGCCCTTCACGAACTGCAGGTACTGCGAAGCGAGGAAGAAGAACCCGAACATCGCCATGAACGCCACGGTGATCACGCCCGAACCGACCGTGAAGCGGCGATCCCGGAAGAACGACAGCGGCAGCATCGGGTGTCTGCTTCGTGCCTCCCAGAGGATGAAGGCAACGGCGAACACCACGCCGATGGCGAATCCGCCGAGGACGATCGAGCTCGTCCAACCCTCGGTGGGACCCTCGATGATGGCGTACAGCGACGTCGAGATGGCGATCATCGAGAACAGCGCTCCAACCGGGTCGAGCGGCCGTGAGGTGGAGTCCTTGGACTGCGGGCTGAAGATCGACACGGCGATCAACGTCGGCACGATGGCGATGAGGTTGGCCAGGAATGCCGAACCCCACCAGTACGGCCCGAACTGGAAGATGCCGAGGTCGACTCCGGTGAGCAGCCCGCCGACGACAAGTGGTCCGAGCGCGCCGCCGGCGCCGGCGAAGCCCGCCCACACCGCGATCGCCTTACTCCGCTCGTGGGGCGGGAAGATGGCCGTGATGATCGACAACGTGGCCGGCATGATGAACGCCGCTCCGGCGCCCATCACGACGCGGGCGACGATCACCCCAGACGGAGAGTCGGCGAGCGCGCCGAGGATCGAACCGGCAGCGAAGGCGACGAGCCCACCCTGCAACGCGGTCTTGCGACCGAAGCGATCGCCGATAGCGCCGGCGCTCAGCAACAGTCCGGCGAAGACGATCGCATACGAGTCGACGATCCAGGACAGGTCGGTGGCAGATGCGTCCATGTCGCTCTGCATCTCGGGGATCGCGACGTTGAGGCCGGCGACAGCCATCACGATCATCACGAGACAGAGACACAAGACGCCGAGGAGGAACCACCTGCGCTCGTAGATGCGCGGGTCTTCGTACAACTCGCTGTAGTGCGGCGGCGACTCGGGGGGTGGGCTCGTTGCCATCTCGCTACTCCTTCGAGGAGGCCGGCCCACGGGGGGTTTGGGCCGTGCCTCCTTTCGAAACGTACTCGTATCGCAGCGAAACGCAAGCGTTCAATATGTGACATCCGCCAATTCGGCCACTCCCGGTCCCGAAACACAGCATGCCGGTGACGCCACCCATGGTGCGGGCGTCACCGGCAGAGCTGTTGGGGCTTGGCCGCGTCAGGCGGCGTGAGCGACGAGCGTCGTGGCTGGCGAGGCGGCGAGCATGGCGGCCACCTTGCCGAAGGCGCGCAGCCGGACGATCTCTGCCACGTTTGCCGAGCTGACCAGGTCGGCGAGGGACGGCGTCACACCGGCACGGCGGGCAGAGGCAGCGACGTCACGCAGCTCGTCCTCATGGCCCTTCACGCCGTCGCGGTCGAGCTGGCTTGCCAGCGCCTCGAGATCCAGAGTGTTGATCGCACGCATTGTCGCCTCCTCGGTCGCTTCGATCGGTGCAATTCCTGACTATTACGGTACGGATTTAAAGTCATCACGAAAAGCGATCATCCTTGGCGCTGGCGATTAGCTATCATGATTGCTAATGGCTAGCTTTCGTGAGCTCGAGATCCGTCACCTCGCCGCCCTCGACGCTGTCGCCCGGCTCGGCACGTTCGGGCGCGCGGCCGACGAGCTGGGGTACACGCAGTCGGCGATCAGTCAACAGATCGCATCCTTCGAGCGACTGCTCGGAGCGCCGTTGTTCGACCGTCCCGGCGGCCCACGTCCCGTCACGTTGACACCGCTCGGCGAGCGGATGGTCGAGCACGCGCGGCGCCTCCTGGGCGAGGTCGACAGGGTGTCCAACGACGTCGACGAGTTCCGTCACGGCACATCCGGCGGCCTGCGCATCGGCACGTTCGAATCGATCTCGACGGCGCTGCTGCCCGACATCGTGCGCGCCCTCCTCACCGAGCGACCGAAGCTCGAGATCGGTCTGATCGAGTCCCGCGAGCAGCTCGAGCTGCTGGAGAAGCTGCGCAACGGGGAGATCGACGTGTCGTTCGTCGTCGGCGAGGTGGGCGAACCGGGTGAGCTCACGATGGTGCACCTGATGTCCGATCCTTACGTCGTGGTGTCTCGCGCCGACGACGCCACACATCCAGTCGTCCGTCCCGCCGACCTGCTCGACATCGCCATCATCGGCGACCTCGAGTCGACGTGTGGGCGCCTCCTCGATGATGGACTGGAGTCGATCGGCGTCGTGCCGAACTACGTGTTCCGCAGCGGCGACAACGCGGCGATGGTTGCCATGGTGCGGGCCGGATTAGGAACTGCGATCATGCCCAGCCTCGCCGTCGACTCCACCGACCCACGCATTGCCGTGCGATCGATCGCGCCCTCGATCCCCGATCGGCAGGTTTGCCTGTGCTGGCGTTCCCAACGCACGCTGTCGCCTGCCGCGCAGCGCTTCATCGAACTCGCCCAGGAAGCGGCCGCCGAGAAGGCGGCTGGGGCGCGCCAGCAGACGGCGTAAGCCCTTACGGCAGCTCGATCCGTTCGTCGTCCCCGGGCACGGGCGCAAATCGGCGGGCCATCCAGTCCGCCTTCGCCTGCTCGATCCGTTCGCGGCTGCTCGACACGAAGTTCCACCAGATGAAGCGCGGGCCGACCGGATCACCACCGATGGCGATGATCCGCGCCGCCGACTCGGCGCGCACGACGAGATCAGACCTCGAAGCCGCGACGGCAGCGTGATGACGGGACAACGGAGTGTCATCGACGCGGACATCGCCCGCTATCGCCAGCACCGCCAGCTCACCGAGCGCGTGCGGAATGGCGAGCACCGCGCCCTCGTCGAGCTGCACGTCGATGTGGAACAGCGGAGATGACCCGCCGATCGGGGATCGAACACCGAACGCTTCCCCGGCAACGACACGACCGCGCACGCTGCCGTCGCCGAACTCGGGGACCTCGTCTGCACCGGCGTGCTCGAAAGCGGCGTCGGTCTCCTCTGAATCCTCTGGAAGCGCTACCCAGGTCTGCAGGCCGGCCATCCGCGAGGTGGCCGCCCGGACGTCATCGGGAGTGCGCTCGGAGTGGACGACGCCGCGCCCGGCCGTCATCCAGTTGACTGCGCCCGGCTCGATCCGCTGCACCGCGCCCGTCGAGTCGCGATGCACGATCGCGCCGTCGAAGAGATACGTCACCGTCGCCAAGCCGATGTGGGGATGGGTGGCGATGTCGGCACCGACACCGGAGGGCATCTCGTCGGGACCGATGATGTCGGCGAACACGAACGGCCCGACGTTGCGACGTTCGCGTACGGGCAGGACGCGATCCACTTCGCCGGACCCGACCGGGCGCTTGCGGGGCTCGATGATTCGCTCGATCACCATCCGTACGGTACGCCGCTGTTCGCCTTCTTGACCGCCAGTAGCCTCACACCCATGACCACCCCGGCGCGTGTCGAACGCGAGAAGCTCTGCGACCTGATGCTCGAGGTGGGGCCGGAGGCGCCGACGCTGGCCGGTGAGTGGACGACGCGCGATCTCGCCGCCCATCTCGTCATCAGGGAGCGGCGCCCCGATGCCGCCGGCGGGATCCTCTTCAAGCCACTCGCTTCGTACGGCGAGAAGGTGCGGCTGCACGAGGCCGAGCGCGACTACGGCGAGGTGGTCGAGCGCGTGCGCACAGGTCCGCCGTCGCTGTCGCCGATGCGCGTGGACGCGGTCGATCGGATGGTCAACACGATCGAGTTCTTCGTGCACCACGAGGACGTCCGACGTGGCTCCCCGGGCTGGTCGGTTCGTCCACTCGACGACGAGCTGGAGCGCGACCTGTATGCGTCGATCTCCCGCGGGGTGCGGATGCTTTCCCGAAAAGCGCCGGCGGGCATCGTGCTCGAACCCGCCGGTCACGATCCGATCGTGGCGAAGAAGGTGGCCGCCGGTCAGCCGTCGGTGACGGTGAGCGGTCCGCTCGGTGAGCTCGTCCTGTTCATGTACGGGCGACAGGCACATACCGAGGCCGTCGTCGAAGGGCCGACCGATGCGGTCGCCGCCGTGCGCTCCGCATCCTTCGGCATCTGAGGCCCGATGAGTTTCCCGCTGCGGCGCGGTCTCGACATGCATGACTGAGCGAGTGATCTCCGTCGACGGCATCGATCTGTGCGTCGAGACGTTCGGCGACAGCAATGACGCCGCGGTGCTCCTGATCAGCGGATTAGGTGCCTCGATGGACTGGTGGCACACCGAGTTCTGCGCGCAGCTGGCGGAAGCCGGGCGTCACGTGATCCGCTACGACCATCGTGACACCGGCCGTTCGACGTCTTATGCGGCGGGCGAACCCAAGTACACAGGCGCCGACCTGACGGCAGACGCGCTCCGCGTCCTCGACGGCCTTGGGATCGACCGCGCCCATCTCGTCGGCGTGTCGGCGGGCGGCGGGATCGCTCAGGAGCTGGCCGCCGAGCACGCCCACCGAGTGCTCTCGATCACGTTGATCGCCACGAGCCCGGCCGGACAGCGGCGTCGACCTGACGGAGCTGCCATCCGCCTGAACCGCACTTGATCGCCACCTTCGAGCATCCGGCGCCGAAGCCGAACTGGGATGACCGCAGCGCCGTGGTCGAGCTACCTCGTCGACGACATGCGTCCGTACTCGGGAGCCAGCTTCGACGAGGAGCAGGTGAGACGGGTGGCGACTGTGATCGTCGACCGGACGATCGACATCCAGGCGAGCGTGACGAACTACGCCATGCTCGATCACGGGCCGGACGTCGAGTTCCGTCTTGCCGACATCGCGGTGCCCGCTCTGGTGCTCCACGGGACCGAGGATCCAGCTTTCCCGCTCGCCCACGGTCACGCGCTCGCCCGCGAGATCCGGACGACGACGTTCATCCCGCTGGAAGGGATGGGACACGAAGTGCCGCCAGCCGAGCACTGGCCCATCGTCGTGCCGGCGATCATCGACCACACGAGCACCGTGCACGGCGTGTAGCGAGGTCACGTGGCCGGTTTGATCACGTCGACCCGATCGACGTCGTCGTAGAGGTCCAGCTCCTCCCACGGTTCGTCGACAGCGCCGGCACATACCGCATCAACCAGATCGGGCAGACAGAGCGGGTAGATCCGGTGTGGCTGCGCCCGCATCTCCGCCGGCGTGAGCCAGTGCAGCCCGGTGAACGAGTCCGCTTCGTACTGCTCCAGCTGGCGGTGTTGCACGTTGGGTCGTTCCTCGAGCCGGATGGCGTGGAACGTCTCGTCGACTTCGATGTATTCGCCGAGGAACACGAGCCGGGCGCGACGGCGCAGGATTATGGGGCCGATCGACGGCACGTCGATGTCGGTCTCCTCGGCGATCTCCCGTCGCGTGGCGAGATCGGGATCCTCACCGGGCTCGATGCCGCCGCCCGGCGTGAACCAGTAGGGGACACCGACCGCGGTGAGTGCACGCACGAGCAACACGGCGCCGTCAGGATCGAGGATCACGCCGCGTCCCGACGGTCGGACTCGCGGAGATGCCATCGCCTCAGCCCGAATAGCCCTCGAACATGCGGACGAAGGCGCGCGAGCGCGTCGGGCGTCAGCTCGAGCGCCGGAGCCGTCGAGGATCTCGGCGGCGTGACTGGCGTACGACTCGATCGTCGGCTCGCGATCGATGTAGCCGTCGTTGACGGCGAGCGTCACCCGGGCGATGAGCCCGGCCCCGACGGTGAAGCATTCACCATTTGCTTGACACGTCTCGTGGGCCAGCCAGCCCACCGCCGGCGCCACCTTCCAGCGGGGCGAGCCATTCGGCCAAGCTCGTTCGGACCACGGATACGGTCCCATCCCTGTACCTGGTCGCGTCTTCGCGTAGGGAGCGATGACGTTGGCGGCGATGCCGGCATCGAGACCCTCGGCGGCCATCGAGCGGGTCAGACCGATGACTCCCATCTTCGCCATCCCGTATACCGCGCCACCGGCGAGCCCAAAGGCCGACCCGGACGAGACGTTGACGAACCGACCGCCGCCGGCCTTCGCCATCGCCCGCCACGCCGGCCGGCTGACGTTCATCACGCCGCGCAGCTGCGTGGCGATCAACGTGTCGACGTGCGCCTCAGGGAAGTCGGCGAACGCACCGAGCCGCACCTGGCCGGCGTTGTTGACGACGACATCGACCCGGCCCCACGTGTCGACTGCGGTGTGGACGATCGCCTCCCCGCCGGCGGGAGTGGCGACCGTGTTGCGGTCGGCCACCGCGTCACCGCCGGCGGCGACGATCTCGGCGACGACATCCGCGGCAGGATCGCTCACTGACTCATCGCCGGTGTCCTCGGTGTCGCTGATCGCCACACCGAGGTCGTTGACCACCACCTTCGCGCCACGGCTGGCGAGCAAGAGGGCGTACTCACGACCGAGGTTGCGCCCGGCACCCGTGACAATCGCTACCTTGCCGTCGAATCGCAGCTCGTCTGTCACCCGCGTGACTGTAGGGCGAGGCATCCAGAAGGCGAGTGCAAGATCGTCGACCGCGTTGTCGTCGACACAATCCGCGGCGCCCCGATCGGCGGGTCATCCTGGAGGCCAACGTCGGCTGGGGTAACACCTGGGCCGTCGCGACGTCCTGAGGACTGAGGACCGCACGCCCCCGATACGGCTCCAGCGAAATTCGAGCCGAACCGAAGCAGCACTCGAGCGGCCGGGTTCATGGTGGACCCATGTTCGCGTTCCGCATGGCAGAGACCGCGGAGGAGCGGGAGGCCGTGTACCGGCATCGCTACTCGGTGTACGTGGAGGAGATTGGCCGGTACCAGCACATCGCCGATCACGCCGAGCGCCGGCTCGCCGATCCGGAGGATGAGCGACCCGCGGCGGCCTGGGAGGCGGCCTCAAGGGAACGAAATTCATTGTCGTCGGCGTCAGGTCGCGTGAGACTCGAACCGCGACATGGCGACCTATGTGTACGACGACTTCCGGGTGACGTTCACCCCGCGAGACGACGGGTCCTATGACGTCGTCGCCGCGGACGCGTCCACGATGCAGACTGCCGGCCATTTCGAGCTGCCCTTTACCGAAGACGAGTTGCGCCGCGCCGTGCTCCGCGTCGCCCGCACGACGCATATGTGGGCAGCGAAGGGGAGGAGAGCGGAGCCGCAGCGAGCCACCAGGGACGTCGGTGAGGATCGGCCGCCGACTTTCTACGACGGCGAGCAGCTGGGCGGTGCGTTGGCGACCGCACTGATGACCGGGTCGGTCGGCGAGGCGTATGACAGAGCAACGGCGGCGGCACACGCCCAGGGGCGCGGGATCCGACTGACGCTGTCGCTCGCCGGCGCTCCCGAACTTCTCAGCGTGCCGTGGGAGTTCGTGTACCGCCGGCCAAGGTTCCTGGCCAGCCAGCGTCAGTCACCTGTCGTTCGGCTGCTCGACACCGGTACGCACGCCGACGCGCCGACGATCCGGACGACGGTGCGCATCCTCGGTGTAATCGCCAGCCCACGTGAACTCACTCGACTCAACGTCGAGGCGGAGCGACGGCGAGTCGAGCTCGCGTTGCAGAAGGTCCGCGACCTCGGACGCGTCGAGCTGGAATGGCTCGAACCGGCGACGCCACGCACGTTGCGGGAGGCATTGCGCGATGGGCAGTACCACGTGCTCCACTACGTCGGTCACAGTGCCTTTACCGACACAGGCGACGGGCTGCTCTTCCTCGAAGACGCGAACGGCGGGGCGGCGCAGGTCGACAGCACGGCCCTTGCCAACCTGCTCTCCGACGAGACGAGTTTGCGCCTCGTCGTGCTGAACTCCTGCGAGGGAGCAAGGACCACGCTGACCGATCCCTATGCCGGCGTCGCGACGACGCTCGTGCAGCTCGGTGTGCCCGCCGTCGTGGCGATGCAGTTCGAGATCAGCGACGAAGCCGCGATCTTGTTCGCCGAGGAGTTGTACATCAACCTCATCGGTCGCCAGGACCCCATCGACGCCGCCGTTTCCGAAGCGCGTAAGGCGTTGTTCATCGAGCTAGACGACCGGCTCGAGTGGGCCACCCCGGTGCTGTTCGTCCGCAACCCCGACGTCGAGCTGTTCAGGTTTGAAGTGCCGGAGGCGCCGCTTGCCCCGCTGCGGTCGCCGACGTCTACGACGACCATCGCGCCCGACCCCGTGCTAGCGAAGTCCAGGTCTCGGCGACTGCGCGGGTGGCTTGCGCGCGTCGCCCGCTCCCGTGGCCGGCGCCTCGCTATCGGTGTCGTGATGATCGTCGCGATCGCCGTCGCCAGCGTGGTTCTCGTGCGCGCCGTCGCCGATGACGGATCGACGGCGGGCGCCGCTCGCCCGCGCACCGGGTTCCTGGCACTCCAGCTCCAGGAACTCGGCGGGGCAGTCCACCTGTACACGTTCGATCGCCTCGAGCCCGATCGAGACCCGGTACCAGCGACGATGGCGACTGGTGCCGTCGATACACAGCCAGCGTGGGACCGCAACTCGAACCGTTTGGCCTTCACGCACGAGCTGCCAGAGAGTGACCTTGGCGTGTTCTACGTCGTCCCGGGTAACGGTCAGGGCGACCGCGGCAAGCAGGTCGCACCGCTGATCGTCGACGACAATGCGGACGACTCGACGCAGCGCCTGCCCGCCTGGGGCGACAACGGCGTGCTCTTCTACGTGGGGACGTCGGATTGCCGCCCCGGTCCGGGGTGCGCCGACGAGATCCATCGAGCCACGTTCACGGTAACCGACGACGCACCGGACGGCCCTGGTGGTGGCTATTGGGACTGGCAGTCCTTCGACACGCTCACCGTGGAAGACGACAAGGTCGTGGCCAGCGCGCTCGCCGGTGTGAAGGCGATCGCCGCCGATCCCACGAGCGAGGAACATGTCGCTGTGCTCGACGACGAGGGCCTCTCGTTCGTCACCGAAGACGGGCATTTTGTCCGTTCGACACAGCGCGATGGGGCGTGCCTTGCGTTCACGCCGTCCGGCACGGCGCTGATCGTCGCCACGCTGGGTGACGGTTCGTCGTCTCCCGGCCTGGTCATGTTCTCGCCAGAGGGCGTCAAGTTGTTCAGTGCGACGCTCGAGGAGCTCGACTCGGACAACCCCGATTACGACCTGCCCGGCGGACCGATTATCTCACTCACCCCTGGTAGCGAGGCCGGCGAGGTGATGGCCCTCGTCGCGGGCGCCGTCGACACCGATCCACCCGTCCTGGCCGCGTTCGACACCGCCGCCGACGGCCTCGTCCTCAAGCGAAGTCGGAGAGACCGATATGCGAAACCTGCAGGCGATCGCCCTGTGAGGCACGCGAGCCGTCAAACCGTGGACCGATCGACTCACACGAAGCCGTGGCCGCTGAGATCCGCCTTCGTGGGTTGATCTGGCGACGCACCGTCGGGCTATCTTCCGGTCGAAGTCGATACCTCGGTTCCGCGACGGACTCGTCGTCGAGCATCGCTTCGTGCTCGATTCTCCCGTGCCAGCGACGCCGGCTCGCCGGGCTGAACGGGGCCGACACGTTGGTGAAGTCGACGATCAGATCGGCCCTCTCAGCCAATCCCATCAACAGCACCAGACGGCAACGGCTCGCCGACCTGCACGGTCTCGAAGTGGTCGGGCGGGTTGGCCGGCGGTGGATCACAGTCCTTGGCCGCGGCGGGTAGGAGGGCGACAGCCGCGAAGGCTGGCAGGATCGCGCGGGAGCGCATGGGAATCTCCGTCGTGTGTCAATCAACCGTCTCACGGATTGATGGGCGCAGGTCGTCTACCCCGCAATCGAGGCGAAGTATTCGTCTCGCCCTCCCTCCGGATGCATTCGACCGGGCGCAGACGGGTACGCCTTCCACGTGTTCTCAGACGAAAGGAGTTGCCGCCATGACTGATGCATCCGGAGGCAAGGTCGCCTTTGTCACCGCCAACGAGGGTGTCGAGGAGGTCGAACTCAGCAGTCCGTGGGAGTCCGTGTCCGACGCCGGGGCGACACCGGTGCACATCGCCACCGAAGCGGGAAAGGTGCAGGCGTTCAACCACCTCGACAAGGCCGGCGTGTTCGAGGCCACGGTGGCGACGGCCGACGCCGATGCAGATGACTACATCGGACTCGTGCTTCCGGGTGGCGTCGCCAACGCCGACACGATTCGCACCGACGAGGATGCCGTGCGGCTCGTGCGTCAGTTCTTCGCAGAGGGGAAACCCGTGGCAGTGATCTGTCATGGACCGTGGCTGCTCGTCGAGGCCGACGCCGTGCGTGGCCGGCGCACCACGAGCTGGCCGAGCCTGCGCACCGACCTCACCAACGCCGGTGCCACGTGGACCGACGAAGAAGTCGTCGTGTGCACGGAGGGTCGCAGCACCCTCGTCTCCAGCCGCAAACCCGATGATCTGCCCGCCTTCGAACGGGAGCTGCGGGCGGCGTTCGGACTGCACTGATCCGTCGATCGCAAACGACTTCATCCGCGTGCCTGACGCCGTCGAGGCCTGCGAGCTGCTGCCGCACAGCCAGCTCGCCGGAGCGAACATCAGCAACACCTCGCCGTCCGACGCTAGCCCTCCTCATCCCCCGGACACTGAGAACTCGACGGGGCGGTACGCTCCTCCCAGACGGCCACCTTCTCCTTCCTCCTGGCACGGGATCCAGTCGGATCACCCCGCCGTAAGGGAGTCGAGAACGTGAGAAGCACCGCACATGACATGAGATCCGAGCGCATCGAACTCCGCGAACGATTGGCCGACGAGCGCACCGAGGCCCGCGCCGCGCGACAGCGGAACGATGTCGAGGACGAGTGGCGACATCTGGAGCGCGCCCACGTGCTCAGCCAGCCGATGGCAGTTCCGCATGTGCGCACGCACGCCGCGATGCTCGGGTACGGCCTCCGGCGTCGAGATCGACGCGAGATCATCGGGCAGCTCGTGCGTCTGACCGTTGCGGCTCCTGGGACCTGGACGAGGCGCTATCCCGTCGGCAACACCGGCGGCGCCAACGTCAGTGCGCTGAAGCCGATGCCGATACCTGAGGACCTGCGAGCGGTTCTGAACGCCGACAACGAGGCGACGGTGCACTGCCAGCGCGAGAATGCGATCGTGCTCGAGCTCCGACCCACGTGTGAGAACTGCAATCGCCCGCTCGCGCCCGACGCGACCGACGCCATGATCTGCTCGTATGAGTGCACGTTCTGCCGCGACTGCGTCGACGCGGTCCTTTCGAACGTGTGCCCGAACTGTGGTGGCGGCTTCGAACGGCGGCCCGTGCGGCCCGCGCAGGCGTGGATCGAGGGCGCGCCGCCCGAACCTTTCCCACCCTCGACGAACGTGGTCCACAAACCGGTCGACCCCACGGCTCACGAGGCATTAGTCGCGTTGATCGGCGGGCGATCACCATCGCAGCGATGACGCCGTGCGCTGCGCAGCCGAAGTGACGCTGCGAAGTCAAGCATCAACCGACGTAATACAAGAGCGTGGGTGCCCCCAGGGCTCGAACCCTGAACCAATGGATTAAGAGTCCCTCACCCAGCGAACCGACTCGGCCCATCTCGACCCGTGACACCTGGTCAGCGGGCAGTTCTCCATCGAAGCGAGGACCGACTGAGGCTGGTCCATTCCGGTCCATTCCGGGTCGTGTGGCGGTGCAGCAGATCTTGCGGACGACGAGTTTGCCGACCGTGGGGGACCATTCGAGCCGAGCTTCCACGTCGTAGGGAGAGGAGTCGTGATGGTGACGGTCACTGAGGCGGGGATGGTCTCGGTGTGTCCGCCGGGCGGGCCGACGCTGATCCGCCCGCGGCCTGGGGTGATGTCGATGCGCATCCGAGCGGGAATAACCGCCAAGGTTTGTGGTTAACCAATGTGCAACGTATACCAAGGTTGAATATCGACCAAGGTTCACCACCACGAGAAAGATCCAACACACAACATGAAGAAGTTCCTCCTCGGCTTCGTCGCCGCCGCCGCTGTGGCCACGCCGATCGCCCTCACCGCGGGCTCGGCCAGCGCGGCCACCATCGTCTCGACCGACTCGGCCTGCTCGCCGGTCAAGGAAGCAGCCGCGTGGACCGAGACGCTCTACAAGTACGTCCCGTTCAAGAACGTCAGCGACGGCCCGACCCAGTGGGACAACGAGTTCGCAGCCGTCGGGACTCACAAGACCTGGACCGTCAAGGGCAAGTCCGTCGACTACGTCCGCGACGCCAAGACCAGCACCGTGCCTCACGCGGCCGTCGAGGGCGTTACCTGCGCGGTGACGCTGCCCGAGCACTTCGAGGGTGAGGGCACCTACAGCGTGGTCGTTCCGTTCGTGAAGGGCGTCGACACGTTCCTGATGGGCGTTCAGGGCTACGACGAGAAGGTCGCGATCACCCAGGACGTGACCGTCACCAAGGAAATGGCCGGACAGTTCTGGATCGGTCACCAGGCTCAGGAGGGCTACGTGATCGCGAACCCGGACACGGCCCAGTGGCACATCGACTTCCAGTTCGCCTACGACGGCAGCACCGCCGTCAACGCCCAGGGCGTCGGCACCGTGGGCAAGGGCACCGTGGGGGACATGAACACCGCCAACATCCAGTTCGTCGGCGGCTACGTCAACTCGACCGACAACGCCTGGTCCTGCTCGGACGGCAGCATCGGACACGCCGTTCGGACCGTGACCAGCACCCGCCCGATCGACGCCACCCCGAAGACCGACTGGCACGGCACGGTGCTCGGCTGGAGCCTGAACGGGTTCAGCACGACCGACTCCGGCACCGTGGTCGGCTCCGGCCCGCGCTTCGCGACGTTGGAGTGCCCGGCCGGCTCGTCCTTCACCGGGCTGCTGACCCCGGCGATCACTCACGTCAACTACGTGAAGGTCACCGACGGCACCAACATGCTCGACCTGCCGGTCTCGGCTGCCTGAGCCACCGCACCAGCCAGTAGCCCGTCCCGCTTCGGCGGGGCAGGCTGCCAAAGACAAGGACGCGCAACTCGGCGTCCTACCAGTAACCCCCAGCACCCCGCGCCGATTCGGTGCGGGGTGCAGTACGTCCGTGCCGGATGAGCCCGATTGAGAAACGCCGATATCCGTTGGCCCCAGCGTCGGCGGTGTCGCACTCGCCCGCGGTCTGTCTCCCGCGAGCGGGCCGAAGCGAGTCCTCGCCGCCCGCACAGCCGGCCTGCTCCCCGAGACCGAACCCGGCAAGGCTGAGCGAGGTATTTCTGCTTCTCGCTGTCGCCGAGCGCCTTGGTGCTGCTGGCGACACGGACGTGGAACTTTCTTTGTTTGATGTGCTGCCCGCTCTTGTCGTGCAGGACTGTGGCGTCGACGGGAACCCGCAGGGATCGGGCGAGCCCCAACCATCGATGGTGGTTCACCGATCCTTGATCACCGCATCCAGATCTCCGGCTCTGGGGCTGACGGAACATGGCGCGTGGTTCAGCATCCGCCGCTAGTTGCCCGCTCGTTCACCGTCACCGGACTCCGCCAGCATCACTACTTCTTCCGAGTCGCAGCGGTGAACTCTGTCGGGCGCGGTCATCGAATTCATCGTCCAACACGCTCGGTTCCGGATTTTCAATCGGGACCTTCGGGCTCGCCTCTTTGACCGTCCGTACTGCCGCGGCCGCAGCAGTACTGAACTGAACATAGATCGGGACACGGATTTCTCTCATCCAATCGCGCCGTGCAGTCTCTCGAGTGCCTCGGACGTTGGTGAAAGCCGCAAACAGCGCGGCGAGCGCGGCCAGTACAGCCGCGACGAGAGTACTGCCTGAGCGCCATCCACTGCCGCTTGAGAGTATTGCGAGGTCCCGATCATCGACTCGCTCACCTGCTCGCGGCTGAGGTGGGCGCACGCCGCCGAGCGGCGCAACTGCTCGAACTGCTCCTCGATGCCCTCAGCATCACGGTAGCGAACGGGTGTACGTCCGCACCGATCCGCAGATATGGCCCACCTCGTCGCTACTCGTCTACCGCTGTCTCTTAACGGCACGCTCGCGCAGATGTCCGCCGGGTGAACGGCGACGAGTTGTCGGCATGGCTGTGATGGAGCGCGGCTCGCCGTGATTCCTTCGACGCTCGACAGGCAGCCACAGGCATGGGCCGGTGGTCTACCTGTCTGTGGTCGCGGACCCCTCCGTGGTCACCGGCGCCTCGGTGGTGACCGGGGCCGGCATCGTCGCCGTGGCGTCAGTGTTGGCCGCTTCGGCTGCGACCGCGGCGGAGAGTGGCACCGGCTGCCCGACGGGACCGAAGAACTCCGCTCCAGAGAGAGGTCCGCCACACGCTGTACCACCGGAGCCGGCACCCTCCTTCTTGGGCGTCATGACCCGGGTCAGCCGCGTCATGCCGGTGCCGTCGGGACGCACCGTGAACAGTCCGTCGTTGCCGACACGATGAGCAGGCTGCCGCCCGGTGACCAGATCGGCGGAACGAGCGACGTTGCCACCGCCCGAGCGCCAGTTCCGTCGGCGGTCACGACCCAGACCGAGGCGCCGGGCTCCTCGTCGCGGCACCGTTCGATCGGCGGCGGGCACCTCAGGCGAGCGTGGCGTGCCGTCGGGCGACCACGACGGTGCAACTCCGTCCTCGATCAACGTGCGACGCTGGCCATCGGCGATCGTGACGACGTCGAGTCGAGTTGTCAGGGAGGCTGATCGCCACGGCCGAGCTGTCGGGCATCCAGGTCACGAGAGGCGGGGCTCGAGCTGCACGGCAGCAGGCGAACACCCGGAAGTTTGGTGATGTCCTCGAGATCGCTGTCGTGCCGAGGAGGATCTGCCGGAACGAGGAACAGCGCTCCCAGTCGTCCCGCGCAGAGAGTTATAGACGAGCCACTTGCCGTCGGGGGACCATCGCACGAACCAGTCCGGTTGGAGAACGTGTCCAGGTTCTCGTCTCGAGGTCGACGGCCAATGTCTCCGGTCGGCGAGTTGGCGAGGTGGAGGACGATGCAGGCGTCCGTCGGGAGACCACTCCGGACGGGGCACACGTCCGAAATGCGGGCGAGTTTGGGATGTCGGCGGAGAACGTCTCGACGCCCGTCGAGGGATCGATGACCACCAGCTCACCACCGCCCGTTACGCACGTTGCGCAGAAACGCCAGACGTGTGCCGTCCGGCGACCACGCCGGAGCCATCTCCGACACGTCGGGGGTCGACGTCAGCGCCCGCAACCCGGTCCCGTCCAGCGCGACCACATAGATCTCGGCGGATTCAGACTCGGCCGAGCTGCCGACGAAGGCGATCAGACCGCTCCCGGCCGAAGGGTCGGCCGGGGGACCAGCCGGAACTTGGGGTTCGCTCGCGTCGTCTCGGGCGACAAGCACGAGCGCGCCGACGACCATCAGCACGACCGCCGCGGCGGCGATGATGGTCGGCCACCGACGAGCGCCGGTCGGTTGAGTGGGTGCCGGTTCAGCGTCGATGGGTGTGACGGTGGTGCTCCTGGTGTTCAGGGCATCGCGGTACTCCGCCGGGTCCAGCACAGGCGTCGGATCGTCGACAAGCGCCGGGTCGGCCAGCTCCAGTAGGCGGATCAGATCGGCTTCGGTGCTCACTGGTACCTCCCTTGAGAGCCGCACCACCGGGCACGGCCGCGACTCGAGCCGGCGTCTCCGCGGCGAAGCGCTGACGGGCACGGTGGAGTCGTTGTGTCGCCGCGTCCGCGGTGATCCCCAATACAGCGGCGATCTCGGCCGGGGCGAGGCGCTCCCACGTAGCGAGCAACAGCACCTCGGCATCTCGTTCTCCCAAACGCTCGACCGCGTCGATCACGAGCCAGTGCTTAGCCCCCTCAAGCAATCACTCGTCTGCGGCAGTCGCCGAATGAGCCACAACCGAGCGCAGCCGGGTTTCGAGACGTCGCCGACGAGCGGTGCTGCGCCATTGGTGACCGATCATCCGGTACGCAACGCCGTACAACCACACCAGTGCTTGCTCACCGACTGGCACATCCGCAAGGCGACGCCACGCCGTCAGAAACGTTTCGGCCACCGCATCGTCGACGAGATCGCTAGCCAAGCGTCGACGGCAATAGTCACGACCGCACGGTAGAAGCGACGATACAGCTCGTCGAACTGAGCGTCCTGTCCTGCGTCTCCGCATGACGTGCTGCCCGACTTGCGCCTCATGAACTGTCCAGTGCCCGGCTAGTGGCGATTGCTTACAGGCATCCTCGGCCGAACCACAATCACCCGCGGCTGGCGCTCGTGACCCGAAGCCACTCGCACCCGCGCCTCCCCGACCGTCGAGCACCGAGGCCGCGCCAAAGAGAGCGCAGATTGCTCGATCTGTGGCGTCGCGGCGGCTCGCGTTCCCTACCGCTGTGCTATTCGTGATTCGTAATGAGTCCCTCACGTGACTCGCACGACATACACAACAA
Source organism: uncultured Acidimicrobiia bacterium (assembly GCA_963830025.1). Lineage (GTDB taxonomy): Bacteria > Actinomycetota > Acidimicrobiia > Acidimicrobiales > Ilumatobacteraceae > CAWHLC01. The sequence goes on along the minus strand of CAWHLC010000007.1, from coordinate 953,792 downwards.
CGGGGCGGTCGCCTGCGTCTACCGTGACCAGCGCGCCGACCACGGCGACAGCGTGTTGTCACCCCGTTGGTCACCTCACGCCGACAATGACGGGAGCTGACACGAGCGGGCTGGCTCTGAGCTGGGCTTGCTGGGTGCCCCCCCAGGGGCTCGAACCCTGAACCAATGGATTAAAAGTCCACTGCTCTTCCATTGAGCTAGAGGGGCGAGAGGCGGCCCGATGCGAAAAGTTGGAGAGAGACCTCCGACAGTGTGTCCCGAACCTGGTCGGAAAGCGTATCCGCTCGCCTCAAGGCGTCGGCAGAGCCGTTCGCGGCGTCTGTACGTCCTGCTGTCGAGAATCACCTCTCTGTCGCCCAGAGGGCCACGGCTCACGGGCCGGATATTGGCCAGAGCATGTCGGTGGCCCTCCTGAGGACGGAGGGATTCTCGCCGTTGGCTCCGACTCGCTTGAGCAGACTGAAGAACTGATTGACGGCGGCGTCGCCACCGAGTCGCGCCCGCAGGGCCGCGTGGAAAGGCGCCCATTGTCGGTGCAGATATGCGTTGCGCACGACATCCGGCGTGATCCCTGGGACACTGGTCAGCCGTCGCACGAATTCCACGTTGTTCTCGTAGACGACCCGCGTCGCCTCAGGACCGAACGCCTCTCGAGCCAGCCATTCCGTCATGCCCTCTTCGAGGTAGTCGCCGACGATGGCGACCGCCCCCGACTGCCGTCCCATCATGTGCAGCGACTCGTGGATGACGGTGAGCGTCGAGGCTGTCGGTGGCAGGTGCAAGGTGCCCATCGCAGCGACGACGTCGGGACCCTCCTGCTCAGCGAGGGCAGCAGGTTTCCAGAAGCCGAGGCTGCCCTCCGCTCCCGACAGCTTCGCCGCCGCGTCCAAGCTTGCCTGTGAGTGGTGGATCACGACGCTGCCTGTCGGCGGGCCACCTACCTTGAACGCCCTGTTGAAAAGTTCCTGGATCTGTTCCACCGTCCAAGCGGTGCCGGCCGGAGCCGTACCCGTCGCGGCCCTGGCGGCAACTTCCGGGATCGAGCTGGCGCGAAGAATGAGTTGTTCGGCCTCAGCCGCCGGCAGGGCCCGATAGGTAGCAGCAGAGAACTCGGCGAGGTCTCCACTGGCTAGCAGCGCACGAGCGGGCGTCCGTAACGCCGAAATCGCCTTCGTCACAGCGGCGGCATCAAGGGCCATGCTCAGCACCCCGACCACGATCGGCATGATCTCCGGATCGTTGATCGAGATGTCGGCGATTGCGGGATCGAGTGCGACGTTGCTCGCCGAGGACTCCATCAAGCGGTCCTGCACACTGCCGGCGACCTGGGCGGCACCGATGCCCAGTGCAACCCCGCCGGCGACGAGCGCCAAGCCCCCGCTGGCGACCGTGGCGATCAGAGCTGCAGTGATCTGCAATGCGGCCAAGGCCATGCTCAGGATGCCCTCGTCGGTCTTGGCCTCGCGGATGTGCGCGTCGATCACCCCGACCAGCGGTGAGTCCGGGTCGATGCCGAGGTCGAGCATTGTCAGGTCGACGATGCCGCGGAGATTCCAGATCTTCAGATCGCCGTCCTTGATGTTCTCCTCGGTCGCCCGGATGTTATGAAACAGCTCGGTGACGATGCTGAAGATGTTCTTCGACAGCGCCTCGTCGGAGGCGCTGACCACTGAGTCGATGTCGACGCGATACAGGATCGGGTATTGCGAGCGCGAGCCGATCGAGCGCCGCCTGCTCCTCCGTCTCCGCAGCCTGGATGGCCATGCGGCCACCCGGATCGGGGTTGCCGGCCTGGATCTCGTTGTACTCGTCTTGCATCGTCATGACGCGTGGCGGATTCGCGGCTTTGACGGCCTCTCGCTTTGTGCGGTACCCGATCAGCTCACTGGCGGCCGCGCGCAACCCTGCGGCGGCCTGAGGATTGGGCTGACCAGGTTGGTATGGCGATGGGTTGTCGGATTTGGCGTACGAGCTGGCGTGTCCGTACTCCGGGTCATCGGTGACCCCGAACCGCGTAGCCTCCGCCTCAATGATCTTGAGGTTCTCGGCGAGCTGCTGGAGTGCGACCTGCTTGCCCCGCTCGACGAACATCGCCGGGAACTTGTCCTCGATCAGCTCCGCAAGCTCGGCCTCTGAGCCGACGCCGGCATCTGCGACGAGGGCGTTGATCTTCGTTTGCGTCTCTTCGAGCTCGAGCCGCTTCGACTCCGAGCCCATCCGCACCGAATAGATCCGCTCGGCGGCGGCCTCGTCGGGTTGTCCGCCCGGTGGAGACAACTGACTGATCTGTGCATTGACATTCTCGAGCCAGGCGCGTCGCCGTGTCACGCTGCCTGATCAAGTCCAAGACCGGGGCGCCGGGGATGGCCTTGTACAAGATGGAGCGAGGCTTTTCCTCGAGTTCGCGGCATCTTGCTCGAGGGTCGCTCGCACCGCACGAGCTCTGCGGCCACGTCAGGAGGCAACCGCGGTGGCTGCACGGCCGAGTGTAGAGGTCGCCTTCATGGATACATGTCGGCACGCCCATTTACGCCGCCGATCATCGACCGAACGGCGGGAACGTCCGATCTGACGCATCAGATGCGTTGTGGCGGCGTTGCCGACGGTTTCCTGGAGCTCGAGGACGGGGTCGCGGCCGCCCGGTTCTGCTTGGCGTCGACGCGAGGGGTGCGAGCGGCGGTCTTGCACCTGTGTTTCGGGTCGGGCGCTTGCCGATGGTGCGCATCCTAGGTCGGATCAGCCAACTGCTCAGTCCGGAGATCGACAGTCTGCGTCGACGATCTCGCCGATCACTCGCGGAGCTGACCGCTGATCCTGAGGTGGCGTTCCGGCTGCTGGCTACGGGCTCGCTAGGAGGAGATCCAGTCGATCGCGTAGGCGAAGGCAAATCCGAGGCTCGTCGCCACGCCGACCGGCCGCCGGGCATGCTCGTACGCCTCGGGAAACATCGAGGTCGCCAGCATCGTGAGGATCGCTCCCGCGGCGAACGCCTGGACGAACGCGATCGTCCCTGCCGAAGCGTTCTCGAGCGAGCCGTACCCAACCGCGCTGGCGATGCCGGAGACGATGGCGATGCCCACCCACATCCCGACGATGCGAGTCTTCGCCCATCCGCCGTCGATGAGACCGGAGGACGCAGCGATCGCCTCGGGCAGATTGGAGAGGAACACGGCGACGAGCATCGACACGCCGATCTCGCCGGTGGTGAGGAGCGTCAGACCGAGCACCGCGGACTCCGGAACGCCGTCGAGCACCGTTCCGAGCACGATCGTCAGGCCGGACGCCGACGGTGCGCCACCGGAGATGTCTTTGCGATTGCTATATCCCGCCCGGGAGATCAACCAGTCTCCGACCGTGAACACGCAGGTGCCGGTGAAGAATCCGAGTGCGACGGGGCCGAGACTATTGGCTCCGATCGCCGCCTCTTCGACGAGCTCGAACGAAACCGCCGAGACGAGCACGCCAGCACCGAACGCCATGACGATCCCCAGGGAACGGTCGCTCAGGCGGTGGACGTCCACGATGAGTGCGCCGAGCACGAGCGACGACGCAGCGAACAAGCCCCAGGCGAACGCCTCCAACACGACACCATCGTCGCGTCCACCGGCGCCATCTACGGGGATCGGCGGTCGTCAGCGCAGCGAGCTGACCGGCGGACGCTCGGCGAGGTTGAGCGGGACGAGCGATCCGTCGGCGCGGGTCAGCAGATGCCGCCCGTCCGCACCAAACGGTGGGCAGTCACTCACTCGGGCGAGGAATGTAGCCATCACCTCGGCGGCCTGAACCGAGAGCGAGTGCAGAGAACGGTGGCGGTGATGCCGTTCGCCGAGATCGACTTGGGCGATGCAGCTCGGGCCGAACATGCCGAGCGAGATCGACGAGCATCGCGATCTCGACGCCCCAGCCCTCGACGAACGGAATCGACTCCATCGCATCTCGGCGGCCGGCGAACTCACCGGACAACGGTTGCTCGAGGCGTGCAAGCTCGGGGAAGTAGAGCGACAGCAGCGGACGGGCGACGAGTTCGGTGGTGCGGCCACCGCCGCCGAGCGTCGTGGGGCGGTGGTAGAGCGCTTTGACGAGCGCCACCGTCGGGTCGTCGAGCAACGGTGCAAGCAGGTGGGCGATCCACGACGGCGTGACGCTGGTGACGTCCCCGTCGCACCACACCACGTAGTCGCCTTCGCTGGCGATCAGTGACGCCCACAACGCGTTGCCCTTACCGTGGCCGATGCCGTGCGTGTCGTGGATCTTCGTGATGTCGACGACCTCCGCCCCGGCCTGCGCGGCGACCTCGGCGGAATCGTCGGTGCTGCGGTCGTCGACGACGATCAGCTCGTCCACGACGGGATAGCGCTCGACGAGCGAGGAACGGATCATCCGCACGAGCGGTCCGATCGTCGCCACCTCGTCCCGGCACGGGATGCAGAGCGAGACACGCTGTGTCCCCTTCGCCTCGATCACACGATCCATGGTCCAGTCGTCGACGTCAAAAGTGCGGACGCCGCTCGCTTCGTTCACGCTGTATAGGTTGCCGGATCGTGAAGCTTTTCGGTGTCGTGAATGCGAGTCCCGACTCGTTGAACACCGATTCGATCGTGCTCGGCGCGGCGCAGGCGGTGGCGCGGGCGCGGCAGCTGCTCGACGACGGGGCCGACGCGATCGACATCGGCGGGCAAGGTTCTACCGACATTGCCGGTGTCGTCGACTGGAAGGTCGAGTGGGATCGCCTCTCCTCGATCATCCCCGCAGTGGCCTCGCTGGGTGTCGATGTGAGTGTCGACACGTGGCGTCCCGAGGTTGCACGCCGTGCGCTGAACGCAGGTGCAACCGTCCTCAACGCCGCCGACGGCATGCAGAACGAGGAGATGTGGAAGATCGCCGCCGAGTTCGCCGTGCCCGTGGTGGTGCCGTTCCTGTCCGGTCCCAATCCACGGGAGATGGACCGCGTGCGGGACGACCCGATCGGAGTGATGCTCGAGTTCTTCGAGGCACGGCTGGCGGATGCCGATCGCTTCGGCCTCCGTCCACGTGCATCCTCGACCCGGGGACGGGATTCGCGCCCTCGAATTGGCCGTGGGAGGAACGGTACGTGTACCAGAAGCACGTCTACAGCAACCTCGACGAGCTACGCCGGTTCGAGCTCCCTCTCTACATCGCCCTGCCGTGGAAGGAGACCGTGCAGCACGACGAGCTGCTCGAGATCGTCATTCGCCAACGGCCCGAGTACGGGCGGGCGCACTATCCGGCCAAGGTCCGCGCCACCGAAGCACGACTCGGCGTCATCTGATCCGCAGATCTGGCAGCTCGCCGCGATCGGTGACCTCGAGTGGAGGGAGTGACGTCTCCCAGCCGGGAGGACAGAGCTCGGGTGCCACATCTGCCAACGGAGCCAGGACGAACCGACGCTCGCCGACCCGCGGATGGGGCACCTTCAACTCCGGGCTGTCGATCGTGATGTCGTCGTAGAAGAGGAGATCGACGTCGAGCGTGCGGGGTCCCCAGTGGACGATCCGTTGCCGCAAGGCATCGGCTTCGATTCGATGGCAGTGGCGCAGGAAAGCGAAGGGGTCGAGTGACGTCTCCACCTCGATCACCATGTTGAGGAACGCCGCCTGGTCGTCGGGCCCTCCGACCGGAGCGGTCTCGTACACGTGCGACACCGCCCGTACGTGGGCGAAGTCGCTGATGGCGAACCGCAAGTAGGCCTCCCGGTCACCGAGATTCGATCCGAGAGCGACGATCGCCCGATGCGAGGCGCGAGCCTTGATGTCGAAGTCGCCGCGGAAGCGGCGGATGCGCACGGCCGTGTTCTCCACGGTCGCCGCGATCGGTGGGCGCAGCTTCGTAAGCGTCACGTTCACGGCATCGACGCGGTCGAACGCGACCGCGCAGGCGGCAATCCGCTCGGCCAACCGTTCGAGGAGGATGTCCTTGCTCTCCGCGACGACCGACGCGACCCGCTCCGTGACAGCCCCGTAGTTGACGGTGTCGCCCAGCTCATCGCTCGTACCCGCGTCGTGCAGATCGACCTCGAGGGAGATGTCGATCTCGAGTGGCTGGGCGGCGAGACGTTCGTGGTGCAGCGCGCCGACTACGGCCATCACCCTCAGCCCGTTGATGTCGATCCGGTCGCGGACGGAACCTCCCGTCGGAACAGCCGTCACGCTATCGACAGGTCGCTCCTACGCTGCGCCCATGATTGCCCTGGTGAGCAGCACTGCGGGCCGCGCCTCCGACCCAGATCTGCCGGTGCTGACCGCTGCGTTGCAGCGCCTCGGCGTCGGCCACCGAGTGGTCGATTGGGACGACCCGAGCGTCCACTGGGAGGACTACAGCACGGCCGTCGTCAGATCCACCTGGGATTACGCGAGTCGCCTCGATGAGTTCCTCGCGTGGTGCCGCGACGCCAACTCCCGCACGCACGTCTGGAACTCACCGGACCTTGTCGCGTGGAACGTCGACAAGCGCTACCTCCTGGACCTTCGGGTGGCACAGATCCCGGTCGTGGAGACGTCGTTCGTACCACCGGGCGGCGACGTGCCCGAGCTCAGCCTGACCGGCCGTGTGGTGGTGAAGCCGGCGCTCGGCGCAGATGCGAGCGGTGCGGCGAGTTTCGATGGCGACGCGGGCTCCGCACGACGGCATGTCGTCGGCCTGCTCCGCGACGGCCTGACGGCCATGATCCAGCCGTACGCCGAAGAGATCGACATGGTCGGCGAGACCGGACTCGTGTACATCGGCAGCGAGCTCAGCCACGCGTTTCGCAAGCCCGCACTTCTCGACGGAGCACCTGCGGCGCGTGACGAACGCGGAATCATGACCTACGCCGATCGTGTGATCGAGCCGGCCGTCGCGACTGCGGCAGAGCGCGACCTCGGGGACCAGACGATCGAGTACGTGCGGGACCGATTCGGACCGATTGCCTACGCCCGCGTCGACCTGGTACCCGTCCACGGCAAGCCGACGTTGATGGAGTTGGAGCTCGTCGAGCCGTCACTGTTCCTCGACCTGGACCGTGAGGCGCCTCGGCGCGGAGCGTTGGCCTTCGCCGCGCTGGCCGGTTCGTGAACGAGAACGGCCGAGATCAGCCGGCGAGTCCAGCAAGGGCATCACAGCGCCCGTTGCGGATCTGCTGAGTGACGCCGATCGGTCGAGTGAGCTCGATGATGCTGCCAGACTCGCCATACGTCTCGTAGCTCGAGCCCGGCGACCCGCTCTCGGCGAAGTGGACCCACATCTCCTGGATCCGGCTGGCAAGACGCTGCGACCCTTCGTCGATCTCGGTCGGCAAGCTGCGGATGCCTTCGGGGTGGCCGAACACGAAGGCGAGCTCCGCTCCATGCGTGGCGCCGAGACCGAACGGGTTCCCCGGCGACACGTACGAGTAGTAGTAGGAGTATCCAGTCGGGACGACGGAGGCGAAGCGCAATGCCGGGCATGTGAAGGCCGACTCTGTCGAGTACGCCTGTTGCTTGGCGAGGTTGGTCGGGAACTCGCTGTCCGGGTAGAGGGCGGCGACAGCCTCCGGGTTCTCGTACGTCTCGCCAAAGGCGGCAAGGAGGTCGGCGTCGCTGGGCTCGGGCGCACCGAGCGTGAACAGCGTCGACTCGTCGGCGTTCGACCCGGTGAGGATCGGGATGTCGGCCGAGCGTGCCCTCGACGGCCTGCTCGTACGCGGACGTCACCAGTCGCTCGCCATCGGCGACCAGGGTGGGGTTGAAGCTGGCGTTGACGAGGGCGCGAGCAGGGACGCTACGGAGGCACTCGACGTCGTCGCATCCGACCTGCTCGGCAAGTGCTGCGCCATACAGGTTGGCGGCCTCGGCGGGCTGCAGCGTCTGGCAACCGCCACCGCTCTCGATGATCGCCTTCTCGAACAAGCCCTGCGACATCGGCGAGGCGAGGTGACCGCACACGGAGAATCCACCGGCGGACTCGCCGAAGATCGTCACGTTGTCGGGATCGCCACCGAATGCCTCGGCGTTGTCGCGCACCCACTCCAGCGCGGCAACCTGATCGGCGAGGCCGTAGTTCCCCGCTCTCGCGTCGTCCTCGGCCAGCATGTCGCCAGCGAGGAAGCCAAGCGCGCCGAGGCGGTAGTTGACGCCGACGACCACAGCGCCCTTCGATGCGAGACGGTCGCCGATGTAGTACGGCTGATGGGCGGAGCCGGTCGAGAACCCGCCACCGTGGAACCAGACCATCACCGGGAGATCTTGAGCGTCTTCCCGTGACCACACGCTGAGTGTCAGGCAGTCTTCCTTCGAGGCTGGCGTGATCAGGAACTGGGCGACCACGCCCGTCGTCGGCTGCGGACAGGAGGCGCCGGGTGCCGTCGCCTGACGAACCCCCGACCACGGCTCGCCGGGTTGCGGCAACCGCCACCGGTTCTCTCCGACTGGCGGAGCGGCGTAGGGGATGGCGAGGAAGGCGCGCACACCCGGTTCCTCGCTGTTCGTGCCCTCCACTGCGCCCAACGTCGTGTCGATCTCGAGCGGATCGGAGGGAGGGGCGAGTGACTCGGTGGTCGGCGGCGACGTCTCCGTAGCAGTTGTCGCCGGGACCCCCGTCGTGTCCGGGACTGTTGGCGGTGGGGTAGTCGGAGCGGGGGTCGTCGCCGTGGTCGGTTCTGCCGCTGCCGAGGTGCCGGCGGCCACCGTTGTGCCCGGCGCGTCGGTGTCGACGGCGCTCGGTGAGCTGTCGTCGTCGTCCGAACTGCACGCAGCGACGGCGGCCAGGATCACCACCACCGCGGCCAAACGCTTCACGATCACGTCACTCCCCCTTGATCGCCGTCGACGCTCGTCCCTTCCTACCATTCGACGCCGGTGAGCCCGTCAGCGTGCGGTCGAAGCGTCACAGTCGGTCATTCGTCTCACCGTTCGGTAGGTCGTGACGAGGTGACTGACCGTACTGTTCAGTTCTGGACATGGAGGAATGAATGGCCGAGCAGATCCCCCTCGTTGACTACCTCGTGCTGGGCGAGGGTGAGCCCCACCTCGTGGCCAACGAGTGCACACAGTGTGGAGCCCGTTACTTCGACCGGCGCAACGCCTGCGCCTCGTGCTTCGGTACCGACTTCAAGAAGGCGGTGATCGCCACGGAAGGCACGGTGCGCACGTTCACGATCGTCGCCTTCGCCGCGCCGGGCATCCCCGTACCGTTCGCCGCCGCAGTGGTCGACTGCGACGGCACGCCCGTGCGCGGGAACCTGATCAATGTCGAACCGACGCCCGAGCACATCACCGATGGCATGAAGGTCCGCCTCGCCACCTATTCGATCGGCACCGACAGCGCCGGCACCGAGGCCGTCGGTTTCGGCTTCGAGCCCGCCGCCTGACCTGCCCCCATCTGAAGTTCGAACCACCCTGGAGCACACCATGAGCGCAAGTGACGAGATCTGGATCATCGGCATCCGGATGACCAAGTTCGGCAAGCACCCCGAGCTCGACACCGTCGATCTGGCCGCCGAGGCGGCGACCGCCGCCCTCGCTGACGCCGGCATCACGATGAAGGACGTCGGGGTGATCGCCGCCGGCAACCTGATGGGTGGCGCAGGCGGCATCGGTCAGCAGCTGCAGAAGCAGATCGGCCAGACCGGCATTCCCGTTTACAACGTCGCCAACGCCTGCGCCACTGGCGCGACCGCGCTGCGCACGGCGATCATGGCCGTGAAGGCAGGCGAGGTGGACTACGGGCTTGCCGTCGGCGTCGAGAAGCTCGCCGGCGCGGGACTCCTCGGGGCCGGTGGGCGACCGAAGAGCGACGACGACACGTGGGCTGCGAAGGGCAGGTACGGGGCGGTCGCACCGACCGACGGGCGCATCGGCACCGACACGATGCCCGGCGTGTTCGCCCAGGTGGGGATGGAGTACGGGCACAAGTACGGCGGCACGTCGTTCGAGCTGTTTGCCTCGATCAGCCAGAAGAACCACCAGCACTCGACGCTCAACCCGCTGGCCGCATATCAGAAGGCGTTCACCCTCGAAGAGATCATGAACGACATGATGATCGCCTACCCCAACACGCGGCCGATGTGCTCGGCCAACTGCGACGGCGCCGCCGCAGCCGTCGTGTGCAACGGCGAGACGCTCAAGTCGCTGTCTCTCGAGCAGCAGCGACGAGCGGTGAAGGTGGCGGCCTCCGTGCTTACGACCGATCCGTGGGAGGAGGCGTGCCAGATCCTCCCCAACGTCAACACGCTCACCCGCAACGCCGCCAAGCAGGCCTACGAGGCGGCCGGTGTCGGACCCGACGATCTCGATCTTGTCGAGCTCCACGATTGCTTCGCCACTGCCGAGCTCGTGCACTACGACAACCTGATGCTGTGCGAAGACGGCGGTGCGGTGGACTTCTTCAACTCGGGTGCCCCGTGGCGCGACGGCAAGACGCCGGTGAACGTGTCCGGCGGCCTGCAGTCGAAGGGCCATCCCATCGCCGCCACCGGCATCGCCAACATCTGGGAGATCTGCCATCACCTCCGCGGTGAGGCGGGCGACCGTCAGATCGAGGGGGCCAAGGTGGGCCTCGCCCACGTCATCGGCCTCGGCTCCGCCTGCGGCGTCCACGTCTTGGAGAAGTCGGCCGCCTGATCTGGCGTCGCGTCTGCGGTCACGCCGCGGATCGCCGGACTCGTCGGCGGAACCGGTGCTCGCGCCAGCGCGGCGTAGAGGCCATCGGCGTTGCTTCGTGTCTGCGTCAACCGTCCCATCACCCTCGGCGAACTGCGTGCCGAGCGTGGCGTCGAGCCCAACGTCCTGCATCGCGTCTGCGGTCACCCCGCTGCCATCGCCGGACCATCGGCGAACTGGGTGCGCGCCAGCGTGGCGTAGAGGCCACCGGCGCCCAGTCCGACGAGCCGGTGCGCCGGATGGTTCCCGACTCACCGCGAGGACAGGCAGCATCACTGCGACTGCGCCGCCCTCCGTCTACGAGTTGGCGATGAAATCGAGGATCAGTTCCGCCAACTCGACGGGGGTGTCGCCTTGGACACTGTGCCCGGCGTTCTCGACGTGCTCGACGCGCGGATCGGGGAGGCGCCGTAGCAGTTCAGCTTCGTCTGCGTCGTCGACGACGGACTGCGGACGCATCCCCCGCACGAGCATCACGGGAACGGTGATCCCGCCGAGCACGTCCCACAGCGCGGCAATGGCGTTGTTCGCCGCCTCGCTCTCGGGCGTGGCGGAGAGCTCGGCAGGCGGTTCGTTCGCACCACGATGGTGGCGCCACATCCACGAGCCATCCTCGAGTTGGCGGGCGTTATGGAGGATCCCTCGCCGCAGCGACGATTCCGTACGCGTCGGGTTGAACTCCATCGTGCGGGCGAGCAGGTCGTCGAAGCTGTCGAACGTGGCCGGGCCGCGGACGAAGTCGATGATCGCCTTCGCCTTGTCGCCGGTGACACCGGGTGTCACGTCGACGAGCACCAGCCGTTGGAAGAGCTCGGGGGCGAGCCCCGCCAGCGCGATCGACGTCAGCCCACCGAGCGACATCCCGACGATCGTCGCCGGTCCGCTCACGAGCGTCCGCAGCGCGTCGGCGACGTCCATGGCGGTGCGTTCGGCGACGAGTGCCCCGGCGGGCTCGGTGCGGGCGTCATCGGAGTGCCCGTGGCCGGGAAGGTCGAGGGCGACGAGCGGGCGACGGAGAGCGAGGGCCACGGTGTCCCACGTGTGGGCGTTCTGAGCGCCCCCGTGGAGCAGCACGATCTCAGCGTCAGCGTCGCCCCACACGAGTGCGCTGAGCCGGCGACCGTCGGGGAGGATGGCCGAGTCGCGCCGCACCGTTGGAGGCCCGTCGTACGGAATGCCGTACTCGGACGCGTTGTCGGCGAAGTATGCGAACTCGTCGTACTCGATGCGCTCGACCATTTCCCCGACTCTATGAACCAGGCCGTTCGCGGTGAGAGCGAGAGCGGCCGAGGCTCAGGGTTGGCGGCCCATGTAGGCGAGCATCTTGTCCTGATCGCTGGCATCGGCGGGCACTTCCACCTCCGGCCCGCACACGCCGTGGCTGCGGATGCTGTCGCCGAGGTTGCGGGCGACCTCGAGCTCGTGGCGGCACTCCTCCGCGTCGAGCTCGACGTCGATGCCGGCGGCCTTGGCGAGATCCCACCTGTGGACGAGGAGGTCGCCACTGATGAAGCGATCGATCGAGTCGGCGAACGTCGTGCGGCCGAACATGCCGTCGTACGAGGTGTTGGCCCGCTCGGGATCGTCGAGATCGGCCTGGATCTGCTCCGAGACAGCAGCGAAGGCGCCGGCGGGATCGTCATCGACGCTGGGCCCCGGCTCGAGCGTGCGCCCCACCATGCCGGTGAAGATCGAGGGGGTCTCGACGACGTGGCGAAGGACGTCGCGAGCGGTCCACTCCTCGCAGGGAGACTGTGCGCTCCACTTGTCGTCCGGCACCTGGGCGACGGTGTCGGCGAAATCCTCGGCGAGCTTCCGATAGCGGGCTGAGATGTCAGTCATGGTTCCAGTGTGCGCGGTGCAGGGATCGACCGTCTTGAAGGAACACGACGACGGTGCGAATACCCTGGTCATCGTGGTCGAACCGGTCGAAGCGGACTCCCGCGGCCTCGTCGATCCGGCGACCGCGCTCGAGCATTTCACGCTCGACCGACGCGCCCCGGCACCGCCCGTGGCGCGGTTCATCGACCGCTACTGGTTCGTCTCGTGGGACCTCCCGCCTGGTGCCGTGCACTACCAGGAGGTGGTGCTGCATCCGGTGGTGAACGTCGTGTTCGAAGGCGGCGGCGGAGCCGTCGGTGGGCCCCGTGACGAGCGTTTCGTTCGCGGTCTACGGGGACGCGGCAGCGCCGTCGGCGTGATGTCCCGTCCCGGCGGCTTCGCCGCATTCACCGACATTCCTGCGGCGGACCTGCGCAACACCCAGCTCCCGATCGGCGACGTGTTCGGTGAGGAGGGACAGGCCATCGCTGCCTCGCTCGGTGGCGATCCCGGCGTCGAGGCGGCGACGACGATCCTCGACGAGTGGCTGAGCCGGCTCGCGCCACCGGATGAACATCCGTGTGAGCAGGCCATCGCGGTCGCCGACATCGTCATCGGCGACCCGGCGATCAGCAGCGTGGAACAGCTCGCCGGCGCCGCCGGGGTATCGGTGCGCCAGGTGCAGCGCCTCTTCACCACGCATGTCGGGCTGAGCCCGAAGCAAGTCATCCGCCGCTACCGCATCTACGAGGTTGCCGAGCGGGTCGCCCATGGCGAGGTGATCGGCTGGGCGGAGCTGGCGGTCGAGCTGGGCTTCGCCGACCAGGCTCATCTGACCCGCGAGTTCACGTCGATGTTCGGGATGCCGCCGGGGATGTACGCCCGCATGGCATCGCCCGCGTGACTTTCGTCGCATCTTTTCATCCAATACGGGAATACGTTACGGCACGGTCTAGTTTCATTATTCACGACGACCGAACCCCCTGCAGAAGTGACGCTGATTTGAAGACGACCGAACTCCCCTCCGGAAGCAACTCCGCTCCGTACATCGACGAGATCGACCCCGCTGTCCACGCCAAGCGATGGTTCACGCTGGCCACCCTGTGTCTCTCGCTGCTCATCATCGTGATGGACAACACCATCCTCAACGTGGCGATCCCATCGCTGATGAACGACCTCGACGCGAGCAACAGCCAGGTGCAGTGGATCCTCGACTCGTACATCCTCGTGTTCGCCGGTCTGCTCCTCACCATGGGCACGCTCAGCGACCGGTACGGGCGCAAGGGAGCCCTCCAGCTCGGCATCGTGTGGTTCGCACTCGGCTCGGCGGCGGCCGCTATGTCGACGTCGGCCACTCAGCTGATCGCCGCCCGCGCCTTCATGGGCGTCGGTGGGGCGTTGATCATGCCGGCGACGCTGTCGATCCTCACCAACGTGTTCCGTGACCCCAAGGAGCGGGGGCGGGCGATCGCCGTGTGGGCCGGGTTCTCCGGGCTCGGTGTCGCCGTCGGCCCTATGACCGGTGGGTTCCTGCTGAAGCACTTCTCCTGGCACTCGGTGTTCTGGGTGAACCTGCCCATCGGCCTCACCGCCCTCGTGGCCGGCTACTTCTTCGTTCCGAAATCTCGAAACCCGATCAAGGAAAAGCTCGACCCGGTGGGGGCGCATGCTGTCCATCGTCGGGCTGATGTCGCTCGTCTACGCCGTCATCGAAGGACCCTCGCTCGGATGGGCCGACGGAATAGTCGTCGGTGCATTCATACTCGGCGTCCTGGCCCTGGGGGCGTTCGTGATCTGGGAGCTGAACACGTCCGACCCGATGCTGCCGATGTCGTTCTTCAAGAACCCCCGCTTCAGCGCCGCCAACGCGGCAGTGACGATCACGTTCTTCGCCCTGTTCGGCTCGCTGTTCCTGATGACGCAGTACTGGCAGTTCGTGCAGGGCTACACGCCACTGCAAGCGGGCATACGGGTGATCCCCCACGCGCTGGTGATGATGGTGACTGCTCCCCTTTCGGCACGTCTCGTAGAGCACGCGGGAACGAAGCGTGTCGTGACGTCGGGCCTGCTGCTCATCGGCGGGGCGGTGTTCTCGCTGTCCTTCGTGACGACCCACTCCGACTACTGGAAGGTCATCGGTCTGTTCTGCGTCATGTCAGTTGGTATGGGCATGACGATGGCTCCGGCCACCGAATCGATCATGGGCTCGCTCCCTCGGGCGAAGGCCGGCATCGGGTCCGCCCTCAACGACACCACCCGCCAGGTCGGTGGCGCGCTCGGCGTGGCCGTCATCGGCAGCGTCGTGTCCAGCTCGTACATGAGCAAGATCGACTCCGTGGCGTCGCGGTTCAACCTCACTGGTGAGCGCCTCCATCAGGCGGAGGACTCCCTGAGCGGTGCGCTCGGCGTTGCGAAGACGCTCGACGCGGACGCCGCCGGCTTCGTCGAGGGTGCCCGCAACGCCTTCGTCGATGCCTTCAGCGCCGGACTCCGCTTCGCGACGGTCATACTGCTGATCGGCGCCTTCATCGTGTGGAAGTTCCTTCCCGCCCGGGCGCCGTCCGCCGACGAAGTCACCACCGAGGACGCCGTGCGCCGAACCGACCGACCCGCTCCCCGTCGCCGGGGTGGTGGCTGGAGACTGACGATGTCAATGCAACCTGCCGATGCCTGCGCCGACACCCCCCGTCGGCGCGGGCGTCCGCGAGACGCCGGCGCCGATGGCGCCATCCTGAACGCGACGCTCGAGCTCATCGCCGCCGGCGGCGTCGCCAACCTCTCCATGGACCAGGTCGCCAGCCGCGCCGGCGTCGGCAAAGCCACGATCTACCGTCGCTGGGAGAGCAAGGAGACGTTGCTGCTCGATGCGCTGCGCTCGGCGCTGCAGCCGTTCGAGTCAGCCGACACCGGCACGTTGCGCGGCGACCTCGAGACGTTCTTGTTCGAGCTCGTCCGCCGCTACCAGGAGAGCAAGCTGTCAGATGTCCTGCCCCACCTGATCGGCGTGAGCTACTACGACCACGGTGTGCGGCAGGAGCTGGAGGACTACTTCCGCCACCGTCAGCAGCCCCTGCGGGAGATGCTGGGGCGGGGAGCAGCCCGCGGCGAGCTCGGCGAGTTCACCTCCGCCGAGGACATCGAGTTGATGATCTCGGCGCTGCTCGGCCCGTTCACCTATCGCAAGATGTTCACCCACGAGACCGCCGACGAGGCCTTCGCCCGCCGCCTTCTCGACCTGCTCCTGCCCTGACCCTCAGCGCACTCAGTCCTCGGCGAGCCACACGTACGACCAGGCGGGAAGGACGACCTCGTCGTCCGTCACTTCGGCGCCGGGTGAGGCGAGCACTGTTCGCGCCCTGGCAGTGAAGCCGAGCGCGGCGCGCTGTCGCTCGAGACGCACTTCACGATCGCTGAACGTCGCCATCGCCAGCAACCGTCCACTGCGGCGGTGACGCCGGGAGACGGCGAGCACCGTGTCGTCGCCGACGTCGAGCACTTCGGTGGCACCGCCTGCCCGAAGGGCGAGCTGCAGCGAGCGGACACGGGCCATCTCGACGAGGCGGCCGAACACGGTGCCCTCGATCGTCGTCGTGTCGTTCCGTCGCGCCGCCGCCTGCCAGTCCATCGGTGGGCGGTGCATCCATCGATTGTCACCGGCGTGAGCTGCGTCGTCGGCCCAGTGCCTGTCGTTGCACAGAGCGAGCTCGTCTCCCATGTAGATGAGCGGGATCCCACCGAACGCGTAGGCGACGCTGTAGAGCATCAGCAAGCGTGACGTCGCCGCCGAGACCTCGGCGTCGTTCCCACCCTCGAGCGCTGCTTCGAGTCCGCAGAGTGACGCCGTCGAACCGGAGGTGCGGCGGTCGCCCGTGCGCGGGTTGGCTTGGAACACCGCACCACGCGCGAACGATCCAGGGTGGTGGCCGGCGTAGAAGTCACTGAGGAAGGCACGATGGGCCGACGGGTCGAGGCCGACGGCACGAGCGTCCTCGTCGGTGATGGCCCATCCGATGTCGTCGTGGCAGCGGAGATACGTCACCCAGGCTGTCGAGGGCGGTGCCGGACGCATCCGCGACAGGGCGACGCGGGCGAGGCGGACATCCCGCGTCGCCAGTGTCGACCAGAGCAGCACCATGAGCTGGTTGTGGTAGGCGAGGTCGCATTCCGGCACGAACCGGTCGTGACCGCCGAGGTACTTCACCAGTTCCGTCGGCGCGACGATCGCCTCCGCCTTGAACACGACGCCTGGGCGCGGCCACCAGGGTGAGCGTGCGCAAGGCCTGGAGGATCAGGTGCACCTCCGGCTGGTTCTGACAATCGGTGCCCTCCCGCTTCCAGAGGAACGGCGCAGCATCGACGCGGACGACGTCGACGCCACGGTTGGCGACGGCGAACACCGTGGCGAGCATCGCCTCGAACACCTCCGGATTGCTCCAGTCGAGATCCCACTGGAAGGAGTTGAACGTCGTCCACACCCAGCCGACGCCCTCGACGTGGGTGAAGTTGCCGGGTGCCTGGTCCGGGAAGACCTCCGGCAGCGTGCGCTCGTATCGGTCCGGGATCTCCCGATCGGGAAAGACCCGGTAGAAGTCGCGGAACTTCGCATCGCCCGCGGCCGCGGCCCTCGCCCAGTGGTGCTCGGCAGCGGTGTGGTTGAGGACGAGGTCGATGCAGAGCGACATCCCCCGGGCGTGGAGGTCTGCGGCGAGCGCCTCGAGATCGTCCATCGTGCCGAGACGTGGGTCCACCGCGTCGTAGTCGACGACGGCGTAACCCCCGTCGCTGTCACCATGGCGTGGCGCCAGCAGGGGCATCAGGTGGAGATAGGTGACGCCGAGCTCGTCGAGGTAGTCCAGACGATGGCGGACGCCCGCCAGATCGCCCGCGAAGCGGTCGGTGTAGGCGACGTATCCGACCATGCGTGCCCGCTGGAACCATCCGGGATCGACCTCCCGTCGCCGGTCGAGCGTCCGCAGCGACTCCGCTCGGCGCACCGCGGTGTCGAGCACCCGGTCCAGCATGCGCCGCACGAGCGCAGTCAGTGCGCCGGTGTCGCTGCCGGCGCAGTACAGCCGGTCGAGTGGCTCGACGAGGTCGAGGTGGTGCTGCTCGAGACGAGCGGCCAGGCCTTCGCCCTCCACACGCCCGAGCGCCCTCCACAGCCCTCACGCGGACGTCGTCGAGCACGGTGTCGAGCACGGCGCGAGCACGGTCCCGGCTCTCGCGACCGGGACTGTGGACGTGCATGGGGCATCGTAGGTCGCCCCGATCGGGAGCTAGGTTCGGCGCGTGGTTCCCGTGGTCGCCGTCGCCGGAGAAGTGCTCACGGACCTCGTCCCGGCCGGCGATGACGGACACTTCCAGGCGGCGTTCGGTGGCAGTCCCGGCAACGTGGCCGTGGGCCTCGCCCGGCTCGGCGTCAACGCCCGAATGCTCGCCCGTCTGTCCGGCGACCTCCTCGGCGAGAGGCTGCGCCGATCACCTGGAGCGCAATGGCGTCGATCTGTCCCACACGGTCACTGCCGCTGAGCCCTCGTCCCTCGCCATCGTGATGCTGAAGCCGGACGGCTCGGCGGCGTACGACTTCCGTGTCGACGGGACTGCCGACTGGCAGTGGACGGACGACGAGCTCGCATCGTCGCTGGACGGAGTGCAGGCGCTCCACGTGGGCTCCCTCGCCATCACCACTCCGCCCGGAGGCGCCGTGCTGCGCCGGCTGGCCGCCCGGGCGAGGTCGACGGCGACGGTGTCGTTCGACCCGAACGTGAGGCACCTCCTCATGGGGCCGCGCGAGGAGGTGCTCGGTGTCGTGCACGAGATGCTCGGCGTTGCCGACGTGGTCAAGGCCAGCAGCGAGGACATCGAGTGGTTGCAGCCGGGGACGAGCCTCGAGGACGTTGCGCAATCGTGGCTCGATCACGGCCCGGCGATGGTGGTACTCACGCGCGGCAGCGACGGTTGCATCTGCGCAGGGCAGCGCGAGCGGTCTCGTCGAGGTGCCAGGGCGCGACGTCGATGTGGTCGACACAGTGGGCGCCGGCGACTCGTTCATGAGCGCACTGCTCGCCGGACTTGCTCGCCGCGATCTTCTCGGCGCCGGGCGACGCGATGCGCTCCGCGGACTCGACCGCGATGCGATCGCCGGCCTGCTCGCCGAGGCGGTCGAAGCGTCGGCGATCACCTGCTCGCGACGCGGCTCCGATCCTCCACGCCTCGACGAACTGCGATTCGCGCCCTCGCCGGTGGACCTCGCCGAGAATTGACCAGTCCACCCGCGGTCACCTTGCGCAACCGTCGAGCAGCTCCTGTCGCAACCTCACCAGTGTCGGTGACGGCTCACCGTCAGACCACGGATCGGAGACGACGACTCGCTCGTACGTCTGCCATTCGTGTCGGATCCCGGCTCGGTCGCCACGAGCCGCATGGGCCCTCATGCGAAGCCCGATCGACTCCTCGTGACCGGGGAGCACACGGAGACCGGTGCCCGTCGCGTCGAACACTCCGTCGAGATTCCCAGCAGCGAGCTCCCGTTCTGCCAGCTCCGTCACGCACGTGGTCGCCAGCATGACGAGGCGAGACGTCGTCCCTTCCACGTCTGGCCACAAGTAACCCGACTCGGCGAACGGCACTCCACGGATGAGGGCAACGGCCGACCGGAGCGTCGACATCGCGCACACGTCGGACTGGTGCGCCACCCGGGCGAGGCGGCTCTCGATCAAGTCAACGTCGGTGATCACGCGTTCGTGGAGCGGCAACGACGCCGAGGACCTGCCGACCCAGTCCTGCTCCGGCGGAGGCGAGACGAGTCGACCGAGCCCGCGCCGCGCTTCGGAGACGACGTTGGCGAAGGTCGCGTCGCGAACATCGATCTCCCACAGCGCCGAGCGGGCGCCGAGGCGCGTCGCATGCTCCCGATGCGTACCGAGCCAGGCGAGCAGCTCCAGTGCCTTCGACTTCGTGAACGAGGCGACGCGTCCCGCACGGTCGACGACGTCGACGAGCCCGAACACGCGGATCATGACGTCCCACTCCGGCTCGATCCCGACGTCATCGGCCCCGCACCCGAAGACGGGACTGCTGTGAACGGCGACGGCGACGGAACCTCGACCGTTGCGTCCGGCTGGATAGGCCCCGGGCGCGATCAGCTCGTCGAGCACGAGCAGTTCTGCGGGTGCGATGCCGGTCGGGGTCAGCTCGATGGCGGGGGGTTCCAACACCCAGCACGCGTCTGCTGGCCGGAGCGTCCACGTCCCCGGCGGCGGCTCGCCGACCGTCACCAGGACCACGCCGGCACGTGGCCGCCAAGCCGCCGCGGCGCGCTCAAGTCCCGCGGCGAGGAAGACGATCGCCGGCTCCCAGTTCTCGCCGCTCGTGTGCCGCGCCCGCAGGGCGAAGGTCGTGTCCGTCGGTCTCGGTGTGGCGCCGACGAGCTCATCCGTCAGCTGGATGGCAGCCTCGAGCGACTCGACCGAGTGCTGGTTCGGATGCTGGAGAAACGTCTCATCGGGAAGACCGACGCCGATGAGGTGGACGCCTTCGGCGAACATCGACGATGCGAGCCCTGCCGCGATGGCGGTGAGCACCGGCGTCCCGGCTCGTTCGTCGGTCGCGATGTACATCGTCCCGGCCGCTTCGAGATCGAGGAATACGTCGCTGCCTGCTGTGGTCACTCCGACGGGTGTGAGGGCGGCGCACGGTGCGCTGAGCCCACGTGCGGCGCCAGCGAGCGCGACGACGTCAATCGATGCCGGCAGTCGCCATCGGGTTGCCGTGGCGTTCGTGCACTCCCATGGCGGCGGCAGGTCGACCGCGCCAGTGGTCACGACAGAGACGTCGCCGCTGTGATCGGCGAGGACGACGGCAATGCGGTGTGGCGTCGGCAGAATTGCCGGCGCGGCGGCGCGGATCGCGATGTCGACGCGAAGCAGCCGCTCGGGCGCGGAGATCGATCTCAGCTCGCGTTCGACGTCGATCTGAGTCGAGGTGGGAGTGGCCAGACGCTCTCGGGCCCGTGCGCTTCGCAGCCGCTTCCGGCGGGACGCCTCGAGCATCGCCACAAGACCACTCGACAGCGCAACGGCGCCGATGCCGATGGGTATGGGGGAAGGCGGCGACGGGCGAGCGGTCCCCTGCGTCCCGGCCCGGGAGGCGACAACCGGCACCGTCGTCACCGGCGACGTCGGTGGGCTGCTCGGTGGCGCATGGGGCGTCGTCGGCGGGACGATCGGCGGCTCGCTCGTCGACGGCGGGGGCGGAGCCATCGTCGGGGGCGGCGGGGTGGGAACCGCCGGTCGGGGTGGACGTCGTCGGCCATGTCGAGGAGCGTCGTCCTCTCCACCTGGTGGCCGCTCATCGCTGCGGTCCGCCGGTTTCTGCCGCGGCTCGTCCGCACGCCTGTCGGTGGTCGGATCCGCCACGAGCAAGCGCTGCCCAGGATGGATCAGATCTGGGTTGCTTTCGTCGAACACATGCGTGCCGTCGGGCGTCGATGCGCCGTCGTTACGCGCTGCAACCCAGCGGACGAGAGCAGGTGTCACCGGTGCTTCGACGTTGGCATCGATGATCGCCGTCAACGTGTCACCCGCCTCGACGACGATCTCAACCTCGTGACCGGAACGCCGCAGATCGTGAGCCGGCTGATCGGTGACATCCCAGCGGAAGCTCCAGCCGGGGTGGATCACGCGCTGGCCGTGCGTCCAGATGACGCCGGGTGCGACCTCGAGACCGACATTGGCGTCGAGCACGTCCTGGAAGCGTGCCCCGTCGCCGACGAGCGCCTCGGCAACATCCCATGGACCATCTCCGATCCGCACCGTGTACGTGAGCGCGTCGGTATCAGGTGGCGCGCCGGTCGGCGCCGGACGGTAGCGACGATCGGTGATGAACGGGGTCAGCCGTCGGAAGCTTCATTGTCCAGCCCGCCCGGACCGAGGACGGGGTAGTGAGGTGCATCCCGTCGCGCTGCGAGATGCCCAGGTTCAGATCGAAGATCTCTCTCCAGCGCGATCCATCACCGAGATGACGTTCGGCGAGCTCGACGAGAGAGTCGCCTCGACGAACGACGACATGTCGCGTAGCCGTGTCGGTGGCGACATCCGGCCGATCGAGCGGTGGCGCCATCATCGTCTCGAGGACGCTTGCATCGGCGCTGACGGCGACGACTTGCACGAGCGGAGGCGGAGCAGAGGCGACCGGCAGGGCACGCGCCGACGAAAACAGCATGCACACCGCGGCGACCATCCAGTGAGCGGCGAGACCAGCAACCGATGGCGACACCGGGGGAGGCGACTCCGCACCTTTGGACGCGGCCGGAGCGGTGGTCACGCGCCGACGGATACACGCGATCTGCTCCGTCGCTTCGATCAGGACGGCGACGACAAAACGTGCCCACACGGTCCAGGTCATCGTCGCCAGCACCGCCACCGTGAGGGCTTCGGTGTCGCCGAGCTCGACGGCGTCGCGGCCCGGCCACGGATTCCCGACGAGCAGCACGAGGAAGGCGGGAACGCCGGCACAGGTAATGAGGAGTACGGCAAGCGCGAAGAGTGCGACAACGAAGCGTCGTGTCACCGTCCGCTCCCCTGCTCGACGCCTCCTTGCGCACTCGCCTGGGCGCTGCCCGCAACCGACGCACCGCCGGGAAGGATCACGAAGTTGATCGATGCGTGGGCTGTGACCTGCACGATGCTGCCGCTCACGTGCACGACGCCGGCGAATCCTCGTCGCGAGAGCTCCGCCTGAGCGCGCCCCGTGGCGAGTGACCTGTCGAGCCCACGTGTTGCCTCGGCGGGCGTCATCTGGATCGCTGCGCGCGCGGAGCTGGCCGCGGCCGCAAGCGCGTCTCGTCGTGCCTGGAGCTGGCGGCCGCCGTCGAGCACCAGGCCGGCGAAGAGGACAAGGACAGGCAGGAGCAGAACGACGAAGAGCGAGACGCTGCCGCGGTCACCGTGGACGGTGGAACCGTGGTTCATCGCCCGCCTCGAATCGTGTCGACTGGCTCGGACGCCGTCGCCGTCGCCGTCCTCGAACCAGGCACGACGATGAGTCCACTCACGTCGGACAGATCGACTGCGCACGACACAGTCACGAACGCGTGGCCGCCAGGCGCCCAGGAACCAGTGACCGATACCTCGTAGTCGACACACGGGCTCTCGGAGAGTGCCTGTGCCACCGCTTCGGAAGCACGCTCGATGGCGCCGGCATACGTCTGCGCCGACGCTGCTGCCCGCGCCCCGGCGTGGGCAGCATGGGAGATGCTGTTGCTGGCGCCCTGTGCCCGACCGAAGACGACGGCCAGGGCAAACGCGGCCAGCACCGCCGGCATCAGGATGACCGCTTCGAGCGCGGCGGCATCGCCGCGGTCACCCGCACATCTCCTCTGCTGCCTGCTCACGGCCGCTGCGACTCCGGGATGAACCGCTCGAGCGGCGCCGACGCCGACTCGCTGACCGAGAACGACCCGAAGGGAACGATCGTGTCGACTTCAGCACCTACGACGACCGTGACAGTGCCTGGATCGAGCTCGACCAGAACGTTCACGTCGGACGTGATGTTGCCGGCCGCGCTCGCAACCAGTGCGCTCGCGACGGAATGCGGATCGCCGGAATGTGAGGCGGCAGCAACCGCAGCGTCCTCGGCGGCGGCACGAACCACGTTCTGCGCATGCATGACGAGCGCGGCCTGCATCGAGAACCAGGTAGCAAGCACGACGACCGGAATGACGACGACCGTGGCCACGAGCCCACGCTCACCGACGCTGCGCCGCCTTCGTCGCGGCGCAGCCACTACAACTTTCCCGCTTCGCTCTGGATCTTCGCCACGATGATCCCGGCGACCGTCGCCGCAACGAGAGCGAGTGCGACGAGGAGGATCACACCGCCCGTCAGCTCGCCGCGCTCGTCGTCGTGCAGAATACGGGCGCGTTTGGCGATGCAGTCGCTGGCGCGCGACCACAGCGCGATCAATTGAATGTGGATCGGGAGCAGTGCCATCGGTGGCTCCTTTCGGTGTCGAGAATTCGCGTCAGCTGGCGAGGAACCTGGCAACGGCCGGATAGCCGACCAGGAGAACAGCGGCGACAGCCATGAGTGCAGGCGCGACGCCCATCGTTTCCGAGGCGCGCTGGGCGTCGGCCTCGACGTCGGTCAATTGCTTGATCCGCAGTGCAGCGGCCTTGGCGGCGAGTGTCTCGCGTACACGCGCGAGCCTGATTCGCTGGCGAGCTCCATCGACGCGGCGAGTTCGCGAAGCGAGGTGATGTTGGCCTCCCGACCAAGTTGTTCGAGCTCCAGCCACGGGCTGCGGCGCCGCATTTGGGCACGATGGAGCGTGGAGGCGAGCCGCTCGAGCTGAGCGCCGCTTCCTGTCGTCGCCGCATCGATGACTGCGTCCTCGACGCCTGCGCCGCCAGCGAGGGAAATACCCACGACGTCGAGGAACACGGCGAGGGCATGACACCACGCCTGGCGTTCTGCCCGCGCTTTCGATCTGAGCTGGACGTCGGGGTGGACGAAACCACAGGCGCCGAGCGCCAGCACGACCCCCACCTCAGCGGCCCATGGGAGGGAGAGTCCCGCCGTGGTGACGGCGATCGCTGCAGCGATGCCTACGGCCGAGAACCCGAGTGCGAATCCCACCTTGTCGACGCTGTGTTGCTCGCGCGTCCGCTCGAGCAGGGCAAGGTCGGCGAGCTGTTGCAGCGACGGCCGGCCGGCCAGCCGCGCGGCCAGGCGTCGCCACCCGGATCGGAGATCATCGGCGGCACCGGGAGCGCCGCGCTCGCGCCGCAACTCCTCCGCCAGCTCGGCGAGCGGTCGCGGTGCCGGGCGCCAACCGCGCACCATCACGACGAGCCCTGCGGCCAATCCGCCTGCGCTCACGGCCGCCCACATCATCGATCGCACCGATCAAGCTGCAGCAGCCTCGGTGAGACCTCTGGGCGGGACAGAACGAGCATGGTCCAGACCCCCGACGCAAAGATGATGACGATGAGGGCGAGCGCCAGCTGCCCTGCAGAGGTGCCGAACGGGGCAAGGTACGTTCGATTGAGAAGGACGAGGAGCACGACGAACGTCGAGAGCACCCCGGCGATCAGCTGTGCGGTCCGGTACACCCGGGCACGAGCAACGTCGACGCGGAGTTGCATCGCCACGTAGTCGCGTGCGGACGCAGCCGTGGCGGCGAGCATGCTGCCGAGGTCGGAGACCGCCCGGCGTTCGGCGAGCAGCAACGCGACGATCACGGTGTCGGCGACTGCGTCGTCGACCTCGTCGGCGAACCTGCGCAGCGCCGGCGCCAGGGAACCGCGCTGCGCCCGCACGTCGAGCGCGCGCACCTCCGCGGCGATCGGCTCGGGGGCGAATCGCGCCGTCTTGGCGATCGCCTCCCGCAACCCGGCGTTCGAGACAAGCAGGTCGCGGAGCATCTCTGCCCACACGGCGACGGCCTCCGATCGGATCAGATGGTTCCGCCGCTCCCACCCGGCAGCGAGCACCGACGGTGCACTCCATCCCGCTGCACCTGCAGCGAGCACGACAACCGGCCATTGAGTTGCGACGTACGCCAGCGCGCCGCAGCTCAGGGCGAGGGAGATGCTGAACATCCGTCGATCGCTCCGATGTCGCCTTCGCGACGTGCCGATCGAACTGGGCGTGGACGAGGGCGCCGATCCAAGCGGCAGCGACCACGAGCAGCCCCAAGCCCACGCCTGCGGCGAGCAGAGCTCCGACGAACGGGCTCATGTCCACCACCCGTCCGGGTTCATCAGCAGCGCCTCCTCGAGCCCGGCGCTCACCAGTCGTCGCCGACGCCGGTCGGTGAGATGCATCTGCGGCCGCGCCCGACCATCGGCGCCGGGAACGAAGATCTGATTGAGCTGTACTTCCGCGCCGTTCCATCCGGCGACCTCGCACACTTCCGACACGACGCGCCGCCCTCGGTTGTCCCGGTCGAGATGGACGAAGAAGTCGACAGTGTCAGAGATGAGCAGCGCAGCGATGTCGAACCCGATGGCATCGGCGCCTTGGGCGAGGTACTGGGCCAGCTTCTTCCACGCGCTCGTCGCGGAGTGATGGTGGATCGTCGACATCGATGGGTGTCCGTGCTGCATGGCGAGCAACATCTCCCGGGCCGCCGGTCCGTCACGGCACTCACCGACGATCAGCCACGAAGGGTTGAACCGCAGAGCGTGGCGCACGAGATCGCGCTGGTTGATCTCGCCGACGCCCTCGATGTTCGGCTCGCGCGTCTCCCATTCGAGCACTGCCGCAGCTCGTTCGGGCTGGTCGGCGAGGTTGAGCTCGCGTGTGTCCTCGATGACTGCGACACGCGCGTGGACGGGCAGCGTCGCCAGGCAGGCCCGCAGCAGTGTGGTCTTGCCCGCCCCGGTCTCCCCGGAGATCAGACAGCGCATCTCGGCTCCGACCATCGCTTCGAGGAGCGTGTGGAGCGCCCGATCGATGGTGCCTTTCGATTCCAGCGCGGAGAGCGTCGTGGCCGCGAGCACGTTCCGGCGGATGGCGACCTGCGGTGTCGCTGACACGTGCATGATCGCCGCCAGACGCGAGCCGTCACGCAGTCGCAGCACGAGAAGCGGGCGACCGTCATCGAAGCGTCGTTCGGTGGTTCCGGTGCGCCGGGCGAGCAGGGCGATCTCGTTGCGCAGGTCCTCCCCGTTGGCGAACAGCCGGGAGGGCCACCGTTCGACTCGCCCGTCCGCGTACTGCATCCAGATCACGTCGGGAGCGTTGACCATGATGTCGGTCACGTCGGGAACGTCCAAGAGGACCTGGAACTTGCCGCCGCGGAAGTAGGCGTCGATCGCTCGCTTGCGAAGTTCCGCCTCGGCGTCCGCCGGTCAGCGGTGTTCTCGATTCCTCGATAGCGGTGCGGGCGGCGGCGGCGAGGAAGCGGGAGGCGAGGTGGTCGGCGAACGCCTCTCGATCGAGCTCGTCGGCGAATGACGTCGATCCGTTGTTGGCGACCAACCCCTCCTGGATCGCCTCGATCACGTCTTCGAGCGCCAGATCAGTCATGAGACGGCCCCTCGGATCGGGCGAGCGCCGCGCCGAGGCACTGCACGGCCGACCACCATGGCCGCCACGCTCGATACCAGAGGCTGGACCAGGAGTGCCGTCCGCTCACGAATGGCAGCGTTCCGACGATGTCCGTTCCGACGAACGCGGCGATCTCGCTCATCGGCCAGTCGGTCGGCTCGACGACGACGATCGATGGGGTACAGCCAGCGCCGGCCAGCGCTTCGATCCGATGCGGCACGAGTTGGAGGTGGGCGAGGTCACCTCGAGTGACGACGATCGTCAGCGTCGAGGCGGCGGCGAGCGTCACGGTTGGTGACCGGGTGGACAGCCGGCCGGCGTCGACGAACCACGTCCCCGACTCCATGGCGGGAGCGAGGGACGCCGAGCTGCTCAGCGCTGACGCGGCCTGCTCAGCGGAGGGCGGTGCGGGAATCATCCGCCACTCGCCCATCGATGCTGAGCAACGCTCGAGATCCCGCTCGTCCAACATCCGGTCGCGGGCAGCAACCGCGAGGTCGACGATGCCGGGCTCGACGTGGACACCGAGTTGGGCGCCGAGCCGCCCGCCGTCGGCATCGGCTTCGAGAACTCCACGTGGCTCCACGATCGGCCACGAGGCAGCGAGGCCGACCGCCAGCGTCGTGGCGCCGGGCGAACCCGTCACGGAGCCGATCGTGAAGATCACCGATCCCTCCCGATGAGGAGGATGCGCAGCCGGTCGTCGGCGCTTGCCGCTGATGCGGCGAGTGCCACCGTTGTGTCGGCGCGAACCGAGACGAGCAGTTGACCACTGTCCAAGGGATGCGCGTCCCACACGACACCGACGCCGATGCTCCGCGCCGTGCTCTCGCGGGCATCGACATCCTCTGGTGCGGGCGACGACAGTTCGATGAGATCGAGCAGAGTTCCCGCCTCGAGCGTGAGCGTCGGCGCTTCACCGGGTTCGAGCGCGAAGCCGACGACGGACTCGCTCGCCTCCAACGGAATGGCGCCGGCGAACAGCCCGTCGCTGATGACCGTGCCTTTCGGGATCGGGCCGGCCGGCATCCGTCCGACGATCGCGTCGACGAGGCGCGGTTCGATCACGGCCACGTTGGCGCCAACCGCGACGCGGGCGACCTCGAACGACCCACGGCTGACCGGCACGCCGGGGGCGAGATCTTGGGCGGCGACCAGCACGGCGCGTCGCTCGTCGACTGCCGAGAAGAGCAGAGCGCCCAGGAGCGCGCAGATGAGGACCAGGAGCAATCCACCCGCCAACCACACCGGGTTGCGTCGTCGCGGCTCGGCAACTCCTCCGTGCTCGAACCGCGCCGTGGCGCTCGGAGTGCCCCGCCTGACGCTCCTCCAGCGCGACGCGGAAGGTCCGATGGCGATGCGTCGTTCATCAGCTCCGGCGACAATCATCGCCTCGAACTCCATGGCACCTGCGCACCGACACCTCCACAACCGCTTTGAAGGTAATGAGCGAACCGATCCGGAAGTTGGGTCCGTCCAATCATTTGATTTCGATCATTATATCATACGTACTCGCAGCTGAGTCCAGTAGAGACAGCGGGGAGGCCCGACGAGACCCACGGCTGGTGAATCGGGTCACCACCGGATCGGTACATTGGCGCGACGACCACCCACCCCGAGCCCGAGCCGCCATGACCGAACGAAACAACACCTCCGACGACGCCGAGCTCGCTGTGCGAGCGATCCGGCTCATCGACCTGACGGATCTCGACGATCGAACAAACGCCGACCGGGTCACCGACCTGTGCCAGCGGGCCCAACACCACGGGACGGCGGCAGTGTGCGTGTGGCCCGACTTCGTGCCGACCGCCAGCGGTTTGCTCCGCCGTTCGCTCGTCCAGCTGGCGACGGTCGTCAACTTCCCGACGGGCGACGAGCGGCCGCTCGCCGTGCGGGTGGTCACCGAGCGGGCGATCAATGACGGCGCCGACGAGATCGACGTGGTCCTCCCCTACCGGGCTTGGCTCGCCGGCGACACCGACTGGGCTGCCGAGGTTCTCGACGGCGTCGCGCGATGCGGCCGGGGAGCACACGATGAAGGTCATCCTCGAGACCGGGGAGCTACCCGATCACGACCGCGATCGAGAACGCGCCGCGGTTTGCCATCGAGCACGGCGCCGACTTCATCAAGACGTCCACCGGAAAGTCGCCCGTCTCGGCAACGCTCGAACGCGGCGCGAGCGATGCTCGGCGTGATCAAGGAAGCCGAGAGACAGATCGGGCTGAAGCCCTCGGGTGGCATCCGCACCTTTCCCGACGCCACGGCATACCTCGATCTGGCCGCCGAGGTGATGGGATCGGATTGGGCGCAGGTGGAGACCTTCCGCTTCGGAGCCAGTGGTCTCCTCGACGCGCTTGTTGCCGTCGCGTCCGGCGACGACTCGGCGGCCTCGCCGTCGAGCAACTACTGAGAAGCGGTGACGCCGGCCGGTAGGGCAACCGGCCTCGAGCACCCGATGTCGAGCGCTGTGGGCATCGTTACTCAGCCGTTCGCTGACCGCCCGCGCACGGTCCGAGCCGTGATCATCGGCCTGCGGGCGATGATCTAGCATGCGCTGCGAGGGTCGGCGGGCCGGGCCCGCCGTGAGCAACGCATTGGGGGAGGTCGGCAAGATGATTGCGGGATTTATCGTCGCCGCGGCCGCTGAGTCCGACGACCTCGCCGGCAACTGGGACTGGACAGTGTGGTTGCTGATCCCGCTCGTGCTGGTCCTGGCGTACGTCACCGCACGCAGCGTGGGCCCGCAGGGCGACCCTCCACGCAGCGGAGCAGCGCGCGCGGTGTCAGCCAGTACCTGCACGCGTCACGCCGAATCCGAGAAGCAGGACCGATGAGCGAACCGTCCGCTCGAGCGAAGGAAGCACCATGACCCGCCGCCGTCCACGCCGACTCATCCCGTTGCTGCTGCCGTTGGCGCTCGTCGCCGCTGCCTGCGGCCAGAAGTCCGGCGTCGCCGACGACAGCGACGAGCGCGATGGCGCCCCCGCCGGCAGGCACCTCTCCGACCCCCGCCACCGAGGCACCCGGCGAGACGACCCCTCCCGGGCGACACGACTCCTCCCGGGGACACGACTCCTCCCGGGCGAGACAACGCCCGCCGGCGAGACCACGCCCCCCGGCGAAACGACGCCCCCTGGAACGGGCGGCACGGCTCCACCGGGCACGCACACCGGCGAGTGGACCGTTCACAGCCGGAGACAACGACACGAGCGGTGTCACCGACGACGAGATCGTGATCGGCATCCACGCACCGGTCACCGGTGCCTCCCCGATCCCGCAGGAGAGCTTCGACGTCGGCAAGGACATCTACTGGCAGTTGCTCGCCGACAGCGCTCCCGACCAGCTGTTCGGGCGCAAGCGTGAAGGTCGTCTTCCGTGACGACGAGTTCAACCCGCAGAACGCGGTCCGGGTCTGCCGCGAGATGGTCGAGGAGAGAAGGCGCCTTCCTGCTCGTCGGCGGCGGTGGGGCCGACCAGATCACTGCGTGCGCCCAGTACGCCAACGAGAACGGCATCCCGTACCTCTCCGCGGGCGTCAACGACCTCGGCCTCGCCGACCTTCGACACGTACTTCGCCACGACCCTGACGTACGCCGAACAGGCGCCGATGATCGTCGCTCAGTTGCTGTCGGAGGGGTTCGACCCAGGCGGCACTCGTCGTCGCCGACACCCCGTCGTTCGACGACGCCTACGAGGCATTCTCGGCCGCCGAGCCGACGCAGCCGGGCTGGAGATCATCTACGACAAGCGGATCAACAAGGATGCTTCCACCGGCGAGTCCGACGACCGTCGCCCAAGAGTTGACCAACTCCGGCGCCGAGGCCGTCATCCTGCTCTCGTCGCCGGTGGTGTACGTGCTCGGGCTTGCTCTCCGCCGCTGCCAACCAGAGCTACACGCCGGTGTGGATCGGGCCCGGGCATCACCAGCGGGCTCAATGCGGTCACCGCCATCGGCTGTCCTGACGTGGCGAACGGCGAGTTCTTCTCGCCGATGCCGGCGCTGGACGTGATCGACGACACTCGATCCGGACTTCAACGAGGCCTACCCGACAGTACGCCGGAGCAGGAGGCCGACGACGTCGGGCCTGCAGCTCTGGTCGCTGAACAAGGCGCTCGCGCTGATGTTCGAGGCCACCGGCCCCGAGCTGGGCCGGGCGGCGTTCATGAACACGCTCGTCACCACGCCCGAGTTCGACAACGGCATCTACCCGCCGATCCGCTACACCCCCGACGACCACTTCGGCGGCACAGGCGCCCATCTGCTGCAGGCCGACTGCGACGAGAAGGTGTACGTCACCGAGGCCCAGTTCGTCGAGGCGGGCTGACCGCGTTGCCCGAGGACTGCGCGCCGCTGCGCAAGCACGCAACTGGCTCGTCCCGGCGGCGCTCGTCGCCGTGCTGTCGATCGTCCTGCTGGTCAACGGCGAGAACCAGTCGATCGTCATCGGCATCACCACCGGGTCGGCGTACGGGATGGTGGCGCTCGGCCTGGTGCTGATCTACAAGTCGAGCGGGGTGTTCAACTTCGCCCAGGGTGAGTTCGGCACGGTGGCGCTGTACGC
Source organism: uncultured Acidimicrobiia bacterium (assembly GCA_963830025.1). Classification (GTDB taxonomy): domain Bacteria; phylum Actinomycetota; class Acidimicrobiia; order Acidimicrobiales; family Ilumatobacteraceae; genus CAWHLC01. Next base: position 922,720 of record CAWHLC010000007.1, on the reverse strand, counting down.
GCTGTACCTGCTCGACTTCGAGGTGCCCGTACGGGCTGGCGTTCGTCGGAGCACTCCTCGTCGCCGATGCTGTTCGGATTCGTCACCGAACGGATCGTCATCCGTCCCCTGTTCGAAGCACCTCGCGTGATCCTGCTCGTCGCCACGGCCGGCGTCGCCCTGCTCGCCATCGGCATCGAGATCTGGTACCGGCACGGCGCAGGGCAAACCGGTCGACAAGGCATTCGACCGGGTTGATCGCCTGACGATCCTCGGCCGTGCAGGTCAGCGACCAGCAGCTCTGGCTCGTGCTCACCCTTGTTGGGCTGGCGATCCTGCTCGGCCTCTTCTTCACCCGCACCAATCTCGGCCTGGCGATCATCGGCGCCAGCCAGGAGCCGACGGCCACCGAGCTGGTGGGCATCAGCGTGCGCCGCCTGTCGACGCTTCACCTGGGTGCTCGCCGCCCTCCTCGGCGGACTGGCAGCGTTGATCGCCCAGCCCGACAAGGGGGCCATCAGCCCGGGAATCATGACCACCGTCTACCTGATCCCGGCGTTCACCGCCGCCGTGCTCGGCGGGATGACGAGCCTCCCCGGTGCGTTCGTCGGCGGGATCCTCATCGGCATGATCGAGTCGGTGGCCACTAGCGCTCCGCTGTTCGAGGACATCCCTGGCACGCAGAGCACGCTTCGATCGTCTTCATCGTGCTGCGTCGCCGTGCTCGTCATACGCCCGCAAGGCCTCCTCGGGAAGAGCGGGACATGACTGCCGTCGACGACGTCGACGTCGGCAGCACGCGCCTTCGGTCGCCCGCGCGGGGACCTTCCGGCCCGAGCCTGGCTGGCTGGGCGTTGCGCGGTGTCGTCTTCGCCGCCATCGCCTATCTGGTGCTGATCTTCCCGCTCGGCCGGCCTCCCACCGACCTCACTGAGTACACGACGGCGATCTGCTACGGCATCGTGGCCCTCTCGCTGAACGTGCTGCTCGGCTACGTCGGCCAGATCTCGCTGGGCCATCAGGCGTTCGTCGGCGTCGGCGCCTTCACGTCGGCGTACGTGGTGACCGTGCAAGGCCAGTCGTTCTGGGTCGGCGTGCTCGGCGGCGGCCGCCATCGGCGGCGCCCAGGCGCTCGTGCTCGGCGGCGTGTCACTGCGCGTCCGCGGCCTGTACTTCGCCCTCATCACGCTCGTCGTACGGGCTGGTCGCCCAGCAGAACATCTTCGAGATCCAGGAGTTCACCGGCGGCGGTGCGGGACAGCCCGCGCCCAAGCCACAGTGGTTCGACACCGAGTGGCGCTATTACTACCTGTGCCTCGCCTTCCTCGCCGTCGTGCTGTACCTCGACTGGCGGATGATGCGCAGAAGAGCGGCCGGGCGTTGCTGGCGCTCCGCGAGAACCCACGGGTGGCGTCGACGTTCGGCATCAATGTGCGCTTGGCGACGCTGTTCGCCTTCGTCGTCTCGGGCGTGTTCGCCGGCCTGGCCGGAGCGCTGATCGCCCACAACGATGGCTTCGTGTCGACGGATTCGTGGGACTTCAACCTGGCGCTCGTCTTCGTCATCATGACGGTCGTCGGAGGCTTGCGGAGTCGGGTCGGGCTCGTGATCGGCGGGGCCTTCTTCGCCCTGCTCCCCTACCTGATCGAGAAGATCCCCGGCTTCGACACGGCCCTCGGATACCTCCCCCATCCAGAGGGTCACCGCCCTCACCCCAGAGATCGCCCCACTCGTCATCGGTCCGCTGCTGCTGCTCATCAACCTGATCCAGTTCCCGGGCGGCATCGGCCAGCAGATCCGACCGTTCGCGCGCTGGCTCGGCGGGCGCAAGCTCGACGTCCACGACAAGGGTCTGAAGGAGGTGCAGATCACCGATGTCCGTGCTTGAGGCGAACCACGTTTCCATCCGGTTCGGTGGCGTGCAGGCCAACCGCGACGTGAGCGTCGCCGTCGGCGAATTCGAGATCGTCGGCGTCATCGGCCCCAACGGCGCCGGCAAGACCACGTTGTTCAACATGATCACCGGCTTCTACACACCCGACGCGGGCGAGATCATCTACCGCGGTCGCGACATCACCGGGCTCCCGGTACACGAACGGGCGAAGCTCGGGTTGGGACGCACGTTCCAGAACGTCGGCCTCGTCAAGGGCGCCACCGTGCTCGACAACCTGATCACGGCGCAATACCTGGAGGCCGACTACGGCTACCTGTCGGGCATGCTCGGCAGCCGGCCGTCGATCGCCAGCGGAACGGCTGTTGAAAGCGAAGGCGGAGCGGCTCGCCGAGGTGCTCGATCTCGCTGATCTGCTCGACACCCAGGTGGCTGGACTCCCCTACGGCACGCTGAAACGGGTGGAGATCGCCACGGTGCTCGCCACCGATCCCGACGTGCTGCTGCTCGACGAGCCGTCGTCGGGGATGGGCCCCGAAGAGGCACACCAACTCGGCGACACGCTGCTCCACTTGCGCACGACGTTCGGCCTCTCGATCGTCATGATCGAGCATCACGTGCCGCTTGTCGTGCGCGTCTGCGACTACGTGTACTGCCTCGACTTCGGCCAGCTCCTCACGAGTGGCCTGCCCAACGACGTGCGCAACCATCCCCAGGTGGTCGCCGCCTATCTCGGCGAGGATCCCGACCCGGCCGTGGTCGCCCTCGAAGAACAGCTCGATTCGCTGGTGGTGGACCAGTAATGGCGCTGCTCGAGGTGGAGGAGCTGCGTGTCGGCTACGGGTTCCCGGTGCTGATGGGGATCAGCTTCGAGGTCGAGGAAGGCGAGACGGCGGTGCTGTTCGGCCTCAACGGGGCCGGCAAGACCACCACCGTGGCGACGATCGCCGGGCTGCTCAAGCCCGACTCGGGATCGATCCGCTACGAAGGCACCGACGTCGCCGGCCGTCCGCCCACCCAGCTCGTCGGCGAGGGGATCGCCCTCGTGCCAGAGGGGCGGCGCGTGTTCCCCGCCCTGAGCGTCGACAACAACCTGCGCCTCGGCGCCTGGACGCGACGCAAGCGAACGAAAGAGATCGCCGACCGCAAGCAGCTCGTGTTCGAGTACTTCCCTCGCCTCGCCGAGCGCAACGACCAGGCCGCCGGCACCCTGTCGGGCGGTGAGCAGCAGATGCTCGCCATCGGGCGGGCGCTGATGTCGAAGCCACGACTGTTGCTGATCGACGAGGCGTCACTGGGCCTCAGCCCGGCGCTGGCGAAGACCGTGTTCCAAGTCGTCAAGCGAATCAACGAAGACGGGGTGACGGTGATCATCGTCGAGCAGAACGTCGGCGTGCTCCCGTACGCCGACCGGGCGCTGATCATGGAGAAGGGCACGCTCATCTTCAGCGGCGTCGGCGACGAGATCCGCGGCGCCAATTTGCGAGAGACCTACCTCGGCGGGAGCCACGAATGAGATACGCATCGGACGTCACACACACTCCACCGGAGGCAACCATGAAGAACAGTTGGGCAAAGGTGGCCGGGCTGCTCGGCATCGCCTACTGCATCGTCGGCTTCTTCCTCATCTTCCTCGGCTGGAACGGCACGGCGTCGAAGGACGACACCCCGGCGCAGCTGCCCGTATCTCGTATCGGGTGGCATCGCCGGCCTCGGTCTGATCATCGTCGGCTCGGCGCTGATCGTGGCGCACAGCCTGCGCACCGATCGTGTCGAGTTGCGTGGCGCCATCGACGATCTCCGTGCGGCCGTCGAGCGTGGCGGGGGCGCGACCGGCGCCTCGGTCGCAGCCGCCGCAGGCACCTCTGGGTCGCGGCGAGAGCGACATCGTGCTCGCCGGGTCGGAGAGCTATCACCGCCCCGGATGCTCACTGATCGAGGGGCAGACCGACGTGGTGTCGATGACCAGCGCCGAGGCGGTCGCAGCCGGCCGGTCGCCGTGCCGCATCTGCAACCCGGACACGGCCGCCTGACGACGACCACGCCCGGGACGGGCTCAACCCTCCTTGCGGCTGCGCAGTGCGGACGTCTGCCCGAGCTCTGGCTGCCGCTTCGTGTTGCCGGAGTCCGACGATGTATGGTGCCGCCTTCAACGGGACGATGGTCACAGCCATCGCGACGCGGCAGAAAAGGACAGTTGGCGGAGATGCCCCGATGATGGAGGCGCTCGACGCCTGGGAGTTGCGATGGACAGCCCAACATTTGCCGACTCTGGACGCGGCCTGGTTGCCTCCTTCATCCCCCGATCCGGCACTCAGCGTCGTCTACGAAAACGACGTGTACGTGCTCACGCAATCGGACCGGATCAACCTCAAGGTTCGCCATCGCGAGAACTCGCTCAAGCTCAAGAGGTTGCTCGAACGAACAGACGATGGTTTCGAGCGATGGCGCACTGAATTCGACGCGCCTTTGCCTGCCGGACCAGACCGCTTCCGCGACGTGCTGGATCTGATCGGAAGGGCAGGGTCGGCGGAACGACTTGGTGCTGCGGCGCGAGCCGGTGAGGTGGTCGAGATCCTGGACGCGATTTGTGATCCGTCGCAGCTGGTTGCCGTGCACAAGACGCGCCACCTGTACGAGCGCGGAACCTGCCGCGTGGATGAGGTCCGCTTCCGGACCCGCGGGGGCACCTACCGATCCGTGGGGGTCGAGAGCAGCAGCCTCGGCGACCTTCGCTCGCTCGTGCAGGACCTGGGACAGGGCAACCTGGGCTCGCCGTGCAACTACACACAGTTCCTCGCGGTCCGTCGCTGAATAGGGCGACCGGCGCCGCCACTCCGGTTCCTCGGGCATCACCAGCCAGTCATCAGACTCGAGGAGCAAGAACCTGTTGTGTCAAGAACGATCGAGCGTCAGACTTCTGCGCCCCCGCGTCGATACCGGAGGTAGACCATGCCATCGCGAAACACGTGTTGGTCGACCAGCTCGAGCTTGGCTCGGAATCCTCCGTCGGGGAGTGACGGCTTGCCGCCTCCGACGAGTACCGGCACGACGAAGACCTGAATCTCGTCGACGAGCCCGGCGTTGATGGCGTGGGCGGCAAGCCCCGGGCCACCGATGAGGATGTCGCGGTCGGCAGTCGCCTTCATCTGGCGGATGGAGTCGGGATCGAAGGTCCTCTCGAGCCGCGTCCGCGTGGTGGATGGCGTCTCCAGCGTCGTCGAGTAGACGATCTTCTCCGCCGATTGCCACAGGTCGGCGAAGTCGCGGATCTGCGGGGACTGCTCGGCGATCGATGGATCGGTCTCCCAGCCGATCATCACCTCGTACGTCCGCCGTCCGTAGAGGTGAGTTCCGACTGGGCGCTGCAGATCGTTGATGAAGCGATGCGCATCGTCGCTGGGGACCGCCCAGTCGAAGTTGCCCTCGCGGTCTTCGATGTATCCGTCGAGCGAGGCGATCGAGGAGTAGATCAGGTTCGCCATGCTCAGCCCAGCACCGAGAGGTGCTCGCGCTGGTCGGCGCGAGCGAGACGGCGCACCACGGCGTCGTGCGTGCGGGTGCAGATGTCGGCGATGCTCGAGCCTTGGCGCCCGCCGAGGGCCATCACCTCGAGCTCCGCGCTGCCCGGCTGGAAGGCGACCACGTTGAGACCCTTGCGGCGGAGCCCGCGGACCTCGCTGGCGACCCGCAGTCCCACGGCCCGCCGGACCGGCGTCTCCAGCGCGCTGGCACGGGCGTTGCGCGCCATCGCCATCGGAGCGGTGACGATCACCAGATCGGGTTGCTCGGGCGAATCCGCGGCGAGGTCAGCGTTGGTGGTCGAATGGACGCCACCGTCGACATAGCGGTGCTCACCGATCGTCACCGGCTCGAAGAACGCAGGAATCGCACACGACGCAGCGACCGCCTCCGCAACCAGGGCCTGCGGCGCACCGTCGCGACCGAAGGCGACACGCTCGCCACGGTCGAGGTCGACGGCCACGGCCCAGTATGGATCCGGCGTCCAACCGGCGTCGAACAGGCGGCGGAACGGCTCGATCATGGGCTCGAGGGTGACCTGCCCGACCGGAAGCATTGCCGCCGCGATCGTCCCCGGCCGGATCGCCCAGGGCTTGCGCCACAGCCGAGTGAGCTGCTCGGTCGAGGCCATGCGACCCGGACGCGGCCGTCGGGGCCTCGGTGGCGGCGACGCGGGCGGACGGAGGTTCATACGACGGGCGACCGACTCGCCTTCCGCTGACATCTGCTGACCGGTCGCCCGCGCGGCGAGATCATGTGCCGAGAACCCGGCGCGCAGCGCGGCCCCGGAGAACGAGCCCGCCGACGTACCGATGATCAGCGACGCCTGGCGCGGATCCCATCCGGTGACGTCGACGAGTGCTGACAGCACACCGGCGTGGAAAGCGATTCCCGGCTGGCCACCCGCACCGAGTACGAGCGTGACATGGGGCCCTCCGCCAGCGGCCGCCACCGCTCAGGCCGCCTTGGCGATCTCGTAGGCGCAATGTCGATCACCCTGCACCATGTGGCTCACCCGTTCCACCGTCGCCTCTGGCAGCACGGCCCGGATGAACTCGATCTCGCTCACGCACGCTTGACCGTACTTGCGGGCGACGGAGGCGATGGCGCAGTTGTGTTCGACCACTCGATAACGGTTGGGTCCGATCGTCTCTGCGGTAGCGAGATATCCGTCCTCGTCGAGGATCTTGGCCAGCTCGCTGACCTTCGCCTTCAGCGATCGCTTCGAAGCGAGGCGAGCCGAGGCATTGGCGATGCGCGCGTCGCGGCGGCGAGAGAACAGCCGATCGACCGTGGAGGCGTCCTCGTCGGCGAGGTAGCCGAGCAGCTCGTTGGTGAGCGCTCCGTAGGCCTTCGGGAACAGGGCGTCGGCCAGTTCGGTGACGTGGTAGGAGAGGGCCGGCCGGCCACGACCGCCGTCGCTGCGGGCGACCTCGCGTGGCTCGACGAGGCCGTGATCGACGAGCGAGGCGAGGTGCTGGCGAGCACCGCTGACGGTGATGTCGAGATGATCGGCGATCGTCTCGACGCTGGCGTCGCCGTAGTGCCGCACTGCGTACAGCACCGCCCGACGACCGTCGGGCAGCGGTGGCGGCACCGATACGGTTCGCGGACCGCTGGCCGGCGCGCTCGGTCGTGTCGTCGTGGTCATCGGTGCCCAGCGTAGGGAAGCATCAGGTGGCTGTCGCCGAACTCATGCCACAGGTACCCATCGAGGAACGCCGCCTCGTAGGCCTTCACCAGCGCTTCCCTGCCGGCGATCGCCTCGAGCATGGCGAGATGGGTCGCCGCCGGTTCGTGCCATCCGCTGAGTAGACCGTCCACCGCTCGCACTCCGCGGGCGGGGGTGATCACGACGTCGGTCCACCCGTTGCCGGGGTGAACTGTTCCGGCCGAATCGACCACTGACTCCAGCGCTCTCACTACGGTGGTGCCGATGGCGACCACGTGCCCACCGGCGGTGTGGGTGGCGTTGACCATCGCTGCTGTCGACGCCGGCACCCAGTACCGCTCCGGGTAGGGCAGCTCGTGACCTTCGAGCGACGACACACCGGTGTGCAGCGTGATCGTGGCGACGCCGATGCCATGGCGAATGAGATCGGTGACGAGCTCGGTCGTGAAGGGGCGGGCCGCGCTCGGCATCTCGGCGCTTCCCGGCTCGGTGGCGAAGACGGACTGGTATGCCTCGATGGGGAAGTCCCGCTCGACGTAGCTGTAGCGAATCGGCCGGCCGGCGCACCCGAGCCTGGTGATCAGGTCGACCTCGTCGCCGACAGCGGCGAGCCACAACCGCCGTGACCCTGGCGCAGGACGGAGGAGCTGCAGGTGCGTGCCGTCGCTGAGGCGCACGTCGCCGGGGTGGGCATCGAGCACGAGCGGCTCCGTCGACCCATTGGCGATCGGTGTCCGCGGCTCGACCATCCATAAGCCGCCAGGCAGTTCGGTGGAGATATGGATCACCACCGCCGTGCCGTCGGCGAGCGTTGCGTCGATCGCCGCCGGAATCGTCCCCGACGTGTTGACGACCACCAGGTCGCCGGGCTCGAGGAACTGGGGCAGATCGCCGAACGCCGAGTGGATGGGAGCGTCGGTGCCCTTGGAGACGAGGAGACGCACGTCCTGCCGTGTGCCCCAGCGAAGCTCCGCCGGCTCGCGGGCGACGTGGCGATCGTCGAGCTCGAAGTGGAGAGGCAGGGCCGATGGCAGTTGCACGGTCGGTGTGGTGATGGCGGCGGTCATCACGCGACCTCTTTGGCCTGGTAGCGACCGCTCGGCTGATCTCCCTCGATGAGAGCGACCACGCCGGGCACGCTGTCGTCGGGTAGCGGCCGGTCGCTGATGTCGTCGTCAGGGAACGCATCCTGGTGCATCTCGGTGCGCATGTCGCCGGGATCGATGGCGAGCACTCGCCACTCGGGGTGTTCGACGGCGAGGACGGCGCTGGCGTGATCGAGCGCAGCCTTGCTGGCGCCGTAGCCACCCCACGTGGGGTAGGCCTCGACGGCGGCGTCGCTCGTGATGTTGACGATCGTGGCGTTCGGTGCGAGATCGCCGGCAAGCTCCGCGACGAGCGCCAGCGGAGCGACGACGTTCACCTCGAACACGTTGCGGAGGACGTCCGACCCGATGCCGGACAACTCGGGAAGGGGGCTCTGCCCGAGCGTGCTGGCGTTGTTGACGACGAGCGCCACCGGACCCAACCTCCGGGCGGCGGCCACCAGCTCAGCACGGTGGGCCGGGTCGGTGATGTCGCCGGCAATGGCGATGAGGCGTTCCCCCGCGTCGAGCGCCTCCACGGCGGCGACCAGTCGGTCGGCGCGGCGGGCATCGGTCACGACGGTCCATCCGTCGTTCACCAGTCGACGGGTGAGGGCCAGACCGAACCCCTGCGACCCTCCGGTGATGACAGCAACTCGTTCCATGAGTGCTCCTTTGTTCCTGGTGCACTTTACAACAAGTAAAGACTGTTTATATTCCGGATGGCGAGGATTCAGTTGGTGGACGTGGACGCCGTACGAGCCTTCGGTCGGTAGTGGCCCGGCTCACTGTGGCCGGTGATGGCGATCCGGTTCCAGGCGTTGATCGTGGCGATCGTGAACACCAGCGCCGCGTATGTCGGCTCGTCGAACTGCGCCCGGGCCTCGGCCTCTACGTCGGCGGGCACGTGACCGTCGGCGATCAGCGTGACCTCCTCGGTGAGAGCGAGCGCGGCGCGCTCCTGGTCGGAGTACAGGTCGGATTCGCGCCACGCGTCGAGCATGTAGAGGCGATCCTCTGACTCACCGCCGGCGCGGGCGTCCTTGTGGTGCATGTCGATGCAGTAGGCGCACCCGTTGATCTGCGAGGCACGGAGTTTGACCAGCTCGAAGATCACCGCACCGAGGCTGCTCTCCCTGACGGCCTGCTCGAGACCGAGCATGGCCTGGTACCCAGCAGGGAAGTGCTTGGCCAGCGGCACCGGAGCGGGTCGCGGGGATGTGCTCATCGGGTTCTCCTGTCGAGTCTTCGATCGTCATGTCTCGATGTCCCTGAGTTCGACAACGGTCCGCGCGCCGCGAGACCGCAACCAGTCGGCGATCCCGTGATGTCCACCGTGGACAGCTACGTCGAGCGGCGTCATGTCGTCCCAGCCGATCCAGTTCACATTGGCGCCGCGAACGACGAGGAACTCCGCCGCCCGCTGCTGATCGCCGTTGCATGCCGACCAGAGCCCGGCGTCGAGCGTGAACTGATCTGGCGGATCGGCAGAGACGATCGCTTCCATCCGGTCGATCATCCCGATGCCGGCGGCGTCGCTGAGACGCATCACGGCGCCACGCTCGACCAGCAGGCGGGCAGCGTTCCACTGGCCGAAACCCGTTGCATCGGCGAGCGGCGATCCGCCACCGAGTACAGCGCCCTCAGCCTCGATGTCGGCACCGGCCAGGAGGAGGGCGTCGATCACGTCGACGTCGTCGCTGCTCGCTGCCCAATGGAGGGGTGTTTCGACGTGTCCGCCGTGGAAGCGGGCGTCGACGTCGGCTCCGGCGTCGACGAGGATGCGGATCGTGTCGACGTTGTTCGGGTAATGGCCGGGCCAGTCGGTGGCGGCATGCAGCAGCGTTCGCGACATCCCCTCGTCGCCGATCCTGGCCGTCGCCAACCAGGGGTGCTCGCCGAGCAGCCGCCGCAACTCGGTCAGGTCGCCGGCCTGGACCGCGTTCGTGGCGGCGAGGGCCAGCGGCTCGTCAGCGGCGATCAGCCTCGGCATCCGCACCGCACGGTCGTCGCCGTTCGCATCGTCCCAGTGAAGCACGCCCGATCTGGCCGAATCCGGCCATTTCCGGTCACCACAGCGGGCGTATCGTCACGCGCGGGCGGTCGGGACACAGGTCGCAGCCGCCACGTCCGGCATATCCGTCGTGCGGTACGCTCGGCCTGGAGGAGGTCCAGTCATGGACGTCAGCACCACGATCGCCATCGTCGCTTACCAGGGAGTCCTGGCCGACGAGACCGAGGCGTTCCGCTTCGTGCTCTCCCGCATCCCCGGCGCCCGAGTGGTCACCGTCGGAACGTCGCTGGGCACGATCGCCGGACCAGGCGGGGCACAGCAGGTGGAGGCGACGATCGACCAGATCGATCGACCCGGACATCGTCGCCCTGCCGGGGGGCATCGGCTGCCACCGTCGAGATGAGATCTCGACATGGCTCCGGCACGTGTCACCGCGGTGGCTGCTGGCCAGCTCAACCGGTTCCGCACTCGTCGCGTCGGCGGGACTGATCCACGACGGAGAAGCCGCCACGCACTGGCTGGCAGGTCCGCTGCTCGAGCGTTATGGCGCCCACGCCTCGAGCAAACGATTGGTCGTCGACGGCGGGCTCGTCACCTGCTCCGGATGCGCCAGCGCGTTCCGGGCGGCACTCGTGGTCGCCGAGGCGTATGGCGGACCCGATCTCGTCGCCAGCATCCGCACCGACCTCGCCAACGTGCGCGACGACCCTGCCCCACCCGACGTGAAGTTTTCGTGGCGTCGACGACGGCGCAACGAGCGTCCCCGGCGTACGCCGCAGGCGGCCGTGGCGACGGCGATCATGATCGAGCTCGAGGAACGGTCGCCGCGGCGCTGACTCAGATCGATCGCCCCGACGCACGGGCGTCTTGTTGGTGACATTTCGGTCCGAACCGAAACATCGTCGCGGTACGGTCGTCGCATGGGTACCGACTTCGCCGCCGTCGCCGGGCTCATCGGTCATCCCGCTCGATCGACGATGGTCGACGTGCTGCTTCGTGGCTCGGCCCTTCCCGCCGGGGAACTGGCCCGGCTGGCAAAGGTCAAGCCGGCGACGGCGAGTGAGCACCTCGGCCGGCTGATCGACGGCGGTCTGCTGGCGATGGAGGCCCACGGCCGGCACCGCTATTACCGCATCGCCAGCGCCGATGTCGCCGAGGCGCTGGAGGCGTTCGGTCACATCTGCCCGGACACGCCCGTTCGCTCGCTGCGTGCCTCCGTCGAGTCGGAGACACTCCGCTACGCCCGCACGTGCTACGACCACCTCGCCGGCACGCTCGGTGTCGCGTTGCTCGAATCTCTCGGCTCACGGCGATGGCTCGAGTACGCCGGTTTCGAGCTCGCCCTCACCGATGCCGGGCGGACCGGACTCGTGGCCGCCGGCGTCGACCTCGATGCCGCCGCGGCCCGGCGACGCGCCTTCACCCGTGTCTGTCTCGACTGGACGGAGCGGCGCCACCATCTCGCCGGCGCCCTCGGAGCAGCGATCACGACCACGCTGTTCGAGCAGGGATGGATCCGCCGCAGCGAGCTCCGTTCGGTGATCGTCACCGCCGCCGGGCGGAAGGCCTTCCTCGAGTGCTTTGGTGTGCCCGACGAAGTGGTCGCCGCGGCATGACGGGCAGCGTTCGCTGTCAGTGCTGACGGAGCAGACCCTCGATGTTCGCTTTCACCGCCGGCCACTCTCTGTCGATGAACGAGTAGATCGCCGAGTTGCGCGGCTTGCCCGGACTCGTCGGGGTGATGCGACAGCTGGTGGTTGCGAAGGACTCCCTCGCAGGTCGCGCCGAGACGTTCGATCGACCGGCGACTGACGTCGTTGCGTTCGTCGATCATACCGACACCCGCCACACCGTCCAGTGCTCGAAGGCGTGGGTGAGGAGCAGCAGCTTCGACTCGGTGTTGATGCCGTTCGCTGGGCGGTGCGGTCGAGCCACGAGCCACCGATCTCCACCTCGTCGGGCTCGAAGCGGCCGCGCCACCAGATCGGCTGGAAGTATGCCGTGCATCCCACCACCCTGCCGTCGGCTACGCGCCGCTGGGCGAACGGCATGCAGCCGCTTCTGTTTGCGCATCGTGACGATGTACCGCTCGACTCATCGGTCGTCGACGGCACCTGGTGTAGTCGGTCGTGCGGCCGGTGCTCGCTGACGGCCACGACGAGCTCGTCGAGATGCTCCGTCCACAGCGGTTCGAGCACGACGAGCTCGCCGGTGAGCGTCGGCCGCGCTGTTCGGACGGTCCTCCGTGTCACTCACACGAAGCTCACCAGGGGGACTTGGATCTCGGTGGCCTCACCGGCGACGGCCATCAGTCCGCGGCCCGGGCCGGGGTCGGCGGTGACCTCCTGGGGCAACCGTTTGAGGCCGATGCCCTGACCTTCGAGTGCACCGGTCGGGGCGAGCAGCAGTCCGGTCGTGACCTGGGGAAGGCCGCGGAGCGCGCCGACACGGGCGCCGGCGAGGAGATCCGGGGGGCGCGCCGCGGCGATCAGCACCCGCTCTCGGTGCTGCAGTGCCGCCTCGATGCCGCTGATGTCGTCGAGGCGCTGGAGGTCGTCGACGACCACGAGCATCCTGCCGGTCGATGCCCCGACCACCTCGCCGAGTTGTGCCGGGTCACAACGGTTGGCGAGCACCGGGTTGGGCGACACGGCGAGTGGCGACCGGCGTGAGGTGGTGGCGTTGATCGACCAGCCATCCCTGCTCAGCGGCCATCATCCCGAGCACGCCGAGCATCGTGCTGCGGCCGCTCTTCGGTGGGCCGACGACCCCGATGCATGGGCCGTCGTCGACCGCGTCGAGCCAGCACCAGTCACCGGAGTTGGTGTCGATGGCGACCGGTAGTGGGGCGAGGAAGCTGGCCGGTGGCCCCGGCTGGCGGGGCGTCTGACTGAGCGATGTCCCATGGCAGCGGCCAGGGCACGTCGGCGAACTTGTGTGGCGGACGGGTGCTCCGGGGAGGGCAACGATTCGGCCAGACGCTGGATGACGAGACCCTCACTGGAGCCGGACGGGGCGAACTGGGCGAGTTGGAGCAGCAGCTTGTCGGGCGCCCATACGGCGCGGCGCGGCGTGCGCAGGTCGGTGGCGAACGAGCGGTGCGCACCGACGCCCCGTACTCGGCAGGATCGGCGATCTCGAGGATCAGGCGGTTGGTGATGTTCGAGCCGAGCCTGCTGTTCACGACGCGGGGAAGCCCGCCGAGAACCACCTGGAACCGCACGCCGACCCCCTCGGACATCAGCGTCATCAGCGGTCCGCGTAGGTTCGATTGCGTCTCCTCGGTCACCGACAGGATGCGATCGACGCCGCTGACCAGGAGGACGATCTGCGGTGGCAGCACTCCGGTCGCGGCCGCGTGCTCCCAGATGTTCGACGAGCCCGTGGACGCCATCTCGACCTTCCGCTGCGCCGCTACGTTCAGCATCCAGCGCACGATGCGGAGGGCGAGCTGCTCGTTGCGGACGGCAACCCCACCACAGTGGGGCAGGTCGGTGAGCTGCGACAACGAACGGCCGATCAGGTCGATGCCGTAGATGTGCACGTCGTCGGGCGAGCTCATCATCGCCGCCGTGGCGCCGTAGGTCGTGAGCACCTCCGGGATTGGTGCCGACGAGCCACCGACGACGGCCAATTGCTGCACGCGGTCGCCGAGGTAGCCGGTCTCCCGGCGCTGTTGCTCGGGCAGGTCGATGAGACCGATCGGCACGCCGTCACCCGACGCGTGACGAACCAGCGCTTGCACGCTCACCTGTGCCGGCAGCGCCGCCGGCCATGGCACCGCGCTGCGCGTCCAACCGGTGAGCGCCGCCGCCTCGCGGCAGCGCTCGACCAGCGCGAACATGTCGGTCTCTTCATTCGGCACGTCCTCGGCACGCACCTCGTCTGGATGCTGTGGCCAGCGCGGCGAACGGCACCACCCGCACGGAGGCACCCACCGTCTCCGACTCGAGGTCGCGCCGCCGGCCGGCGACTCGCGCCGTCTGGAACTCGATCAGGTCGCGCCCGTGGAAGCGCGCGTACGCCCGGCCGACGCGCCTGTCGGGGATGCTCGCGGCGATGCCCGAATCGAGCACCGCCTTCGAGTGGGCGGGCTTCTGTACGCGGAGGCTGATCCGCATCCCGGCGTTGGCGTCGATCTGGCCGGGGAGGTTCCCCTCGAAGTTCTGCGTGACGAGCAACAGGTGAAGCCCGAGCGCTCGACCGATGCGGGTGATCGACTCCAGTTCCTTCAACTGCTCACGGCCACCCTCGGCGGCCAGCAGTTCACCGAACTCGTCGACGACGACGAGCAGGCGCGGGAGCGGCGGCAGGTCGGGGCGGGCGGCCCTCGCCGCACGGTACGAGACGACGTTGTTCGCCCCAGCGTCGCTGAGCAACGCCTGGCGCCGTTTCTGCTCGGCGTTGAGCATGGCGATCGTGCGCTTGAACTGTTCGATGTCGAGGTTCGTCGCCACGTCGACCACGTGCGGCAGCGGCCGGATCGCGTCGTGATCGACACCGCCCTTGAAGTCGACGACGACGATGGCCAGGTCGTCGGGGTGATTGTTGAGGCACAGCGACACGAACATCGTCTTCAGGAACTCGGTCTTGCCCGACCCGGAGGTCCCGCCGATCAGCCCGTGCGGGCCGTCGCGGACGAGGTCGACGTACATCGGCAGCTCCGATGCCATGCCGACTGTCGCCGTCATGTGGGGCGACATCTTCGCCCAGCGCTCGACGAGCTGCGGCGCGGTGACCCCGGCGAGCCCATCGATCTCCACCAGGTGGCAGATACCGCCGATGCCGCTCGCCTCGTCGTCGGTGCTGGGGCGCAGCGGCGCCAACCGGCGCGCCGCCCGCTCCGCCGCCGACGTGTCGATCTCGGGGACGATGATCCCCTCGGTGCGGGGATGGTGGCGGCTGTCGAAGATCGCCTGATCAGCGGCGTCGGTGAGGGTGAGCGTGGCGCCGAGTCCCTCCGGGGCGAGGCGGCTGTCGATGGTGATGCCGACCACACCCAGGCTCGGACCGCGGCGGAGCAGGTCGGTGAGCTCGCCGGGTTCGAGCAGGTCGGCTCCGTCGATCACGACGACGTTGACCGGGAGCGGCGGTGGACCACTCTCCGAGCTGCTCTCGACGACCTCGGCTCGCGTGTCGACGAGCTGCTTGAGGTTCTTCAACAGCGCTGCCCGATCCGTGCTGTCGACACCGATCAGCGACGTCTGCGGCCCGGCGAACGTGTGCGGCAGCCAGCGCGTGAACCCCCACTCGGCGCCGGAGTCGTCACGAGTGAGCAGCCACAACCTGATGTCGGCTGGCGAGTGGGTGGCCATGAGGTTCATCACGATCCCGCGCGCCGCGGCTCGCGCCCGCGGTAGCGGGCCCACGATGCCGAGCGATCCTGTGGTGAGCAGGTTGGTCTCGATGGGGCTGCCCCAGAGCTGATCGTCGAGCTCCCCCTCGGGGTCGTCGGCCTCGATCGCCGACGGCTCCAGGCCCAGCCCGACGGGAACGCCGAGGAAGTCCGCATCTGCCGGTGCGCGCTCCCACAGCCGCCGATGCCACGTGGATGCGAGCAGCAGGGCGACACCACCGCAATGGCTGACCGCGCGCTTGCGGTCACGCTCCTCGTTGCGCAACGCGCCGGCCCGACCGCGGAAGTCGGCGAGCTCCGCCTCGTACTTGTTCGTCGCGTCGATTGCTTCTCGCGCTTTCTTCCGCTTCGACTGCCACGCGGTGACCGCCATCGCGATCGGAGCGAGCGCCATGAGGAGGAGGAACTCCCACCGACCGGACATGACGGCGAAGCCGACGCCCGTTCCGAGTGGAAGGAGCGCCCGCCACCACATCGAGCTCGACTTCGCCGTCGCCGCGGCGTCGAGCTTCGGCGGCTCCAACTTCTTCGGCAGCGGCGCCATCGCCGTGCGGTACTGGCGGGGGAAGACGCGGTCGGCACCGCTCGGGTCGCCGACCACGGCCTTGTCGCCGGGACGCACCGGGACCACCGCGAGAACGGAGCTACCGATCTGGAAGTAGGAGCGAACGGGCAACTCGACGGGTTCGGTGATCTCGATCCCTTCGACGTACGTGCCGTTTGTGGACTGCAGGTCGGTGACGGTCGCCTCGCCGTCGTCGACATCGATGCGACAGTGCTGGCCGGAGAGCAGGGGATCGTCGAGCGCGAGCCCGCAGCTGTGCGAGCGGCCGAGGATCACCGATCCGGTCGGCGGCAGTTGCACGGACGCGCCGGCGTCCGGACCGCACACCACCACGACGTGGACACCAGCGGTCGGGTGAGCGGGCGGCGGAGTGAGGTTGCCGCACGTGATCTGGGAGCCGTGGACGATGTCGAGCTCGCCGACCGTCTCGGCTGCGCTCAACGCGACCCCGTTGACACCGAACGGACGAGCATGGAAGCCCGCAGTGTCAAGCTCCTCGAGGAGGGATGACACGGGTGTTGCGTCGTCGGCGTCGACGAAGACGTCGTGCACGTGCTCGTGCTGATCGCGCACCTCGACGCGGCGGACGACCATCACGACCCCCCTGGCACGCGCAGCAGTTCGACGTCGCCGGCGGTCACCACGCGATCATGCCCCAACATGCGTACCGGCTCATCCGTGAGACGCAGCCGGTCGTCGCCGCGCACCAACCACGATCCGTTGACCGAATCGAGGTCGCGAATCCAGAGTCCGTCCGGGCGTGAGACGACGGCGACGTGGCGGCGGGACACGGTCGGATGCTCGACGCGCAACGTCCCGACGCGACCGATGACGACCTCGGTCCCAGGATCCAGATCGATGCGAGCGGCGGCCACCTCCACGGCGTCAGACATCGATGCGGAAAGCATCCGGGCGAGCTCCTCGGCATCGGCCTCGACCTGGCTGGCCACGATCGCCAGCGCCTCGTCGACGTCGTAGTCGTCCCCAGGGGCGAGCGCGGCCATGGACCCGGCAACCTCTTCGCCGATGCCGATCGCCAGCTCGTCCTGGTTCGGATCCTGCGGCGATGGTGCGGTCGTCGACCTGTCGTCCATCGTCGGTCACCGGTCGTACGTGTCGACCCACTCCGATTCGAACGACGTCTCCTGATCGGGTGTCCAGAACGTCAGCGTGCCGGCGATCGACTGGAAGAGATCGCTGAAGACCGGCGCCAGCGACAGGTTGACGGTGGTGAAGTGGGTGATGGTGCAGCTCTTGGCGTCGTCGTCGAGCGGGGTGAGGTACGACTCGCCGTAGAACCGCTGCGGCAGGAAACCCTTGTCGAGGAGCTCGTACATCCGCCGTAGTCGTACCGACTTGCCGATCGGCCAGGTCGTGCAGGATCGGCGGCTCGAGGTTGACGATGTTCTTGTAGCGGATTGCCGACACGTCAGGCTCGTCCTGCTGGGGATGCTTGCGACCGAACGCCATCACGAGATTCCCGAGTGTCAGGTCGGCCTTCGCTCCCAACGACTCCTTCGTGTAGGTGCCGACGGTGCACGTCGCCATCAGGACGTCTTTGGCGTCCTCGTCCTCGCCTTCGACGGGCATGCGCTGCCGCTCGCTCGTCGTCGGTCATCTCGCCCACGTACATCGCCACGAACTGGATGCCGTGCCGCTGCACGTCACGGCGGATGCGGTTCAGCAACAGGTCGCCCCGGCGTTGCGTCGTCCGGTCCCAGCCGGCTTCGACCCAACGCTTCTTCGCCTCGTCACAGAAGCGGGAGAACTCGGAACGGTCGACGGGCAACTGCGTCCATTCGCGGGGGATGGCGATGCCGATCGAATCGGGGGTACGTAGTTCGGTCATCATGGGCACCCTACGGTGTGGCCGGAATGATCCGGACGTCTGGGGATTGACGGATCTGCTGGGCGACATTCATCACCTGGAACCGCGACGGCGCGCCGATCAGCGGACCGTCACCACCCCAGCCGCCCGTGGACGAGCTGAACCCGTCCCAGGAGAAGCACCTGGAACTTGCTGGCGAAGCGCTCTCCGAGCGTCGCCTGTGAACCGGGCAGCGGAGCCACTGTCCCCACGATCTCCCACGACGCGGGTACGCCGGCGTTGATCGGCGCCGGAAGCAGGGGCACCACGCCCCGCTCGGCGCTCCAGGTCGACGACACCGGGAACGAGGGAAGGGTGGGATCGGCGTGGAAGCGGTTGTAGAAGGCGTTGAAACCGTTGCGTGCGTTGCCGCCGGCGTTCGTCAGGAACTGAGTGAGCGCACCGTTGCTCACGCCGACCGCGTTGTCCGCGGCGAATACGCTGCGGAACGTGTTGTTCGCGGCGGGCATCATCGAACCCGCTGCCTCGTTGAGTGCCGTCACCTTGCGCAGTGTCTGGATGGCCGACACCCCGGCGAAGGCGGCGCCGATGCCGCTGACGATCACGTCCGTCAGGCCTACTGTCTGGCCCGTTTGCGGGTCGGGGGTCTGCGTCAGGTACAGCCCGGTGTTGAGGGCGAAGCTGGCGACTGCGGCGGCGATCAACATCGCACCGAGCACGGTGCCGACGCCGGTGAACAGCGCGATCGTCCCGACGACGAGCAGGAACACGTCGACCAGCTTCTTCAGCTCCCAGAAGAACGTCGCCCAGTCGCCCGTGACCAGCGCCTCGAAGAGGTTGGCGACGCTCTCCAAGATGCCGCCGAGGAATTCGCCGACGGATGCCAGGAAGTCGCCGACCTTGTCCCAGAAACCGGGGTCCTCGAGAGCACCGAGGTCGATGCCGTTGAGCCCGTCGACCGTTTCCCGGTTGCGGGTGTGCTCCGCGTTGACCAGGTCGTTGTACTCGCTGTCGGAGTTGCCGTAGATCTTGTCGAGCGTCCGCTGGAGCGTGCCGAGCTCGCCATCGACGCCGCCGAGTGAGGTCTGCGCGCCCGACAGGTCGCCGTCGAGCCCCGAGGTGTCCTCGTCGTCCGGGGCACCATCGATCTGCGTCTGCAATCCGTCGATCTGCGACTGGAGCTGGTTGCGCTGCCCTTCCAGTTGGTTCTTGCGGTCCCACGCCGTCCGCGCTCGACCGAGCGCTTCGTCGGCCGCCTCGCGCAGTTCGACCAGGCGGTCGTAGTGGCTGGAGAAGAACCCGTGCGCCTCGCGGGCGATACGAGGAAGGTCGTCGAGCCCGTCGTCGGTGTTCTGCAGCAGCTGCGTGACCATCGCGTCCCGGGGCGTCGTTGAGGTTGCCCTCGACGAACGACGGGTCGCCGAAGTTTCGAAACTGGTCGACGACGGACTGTGCATCCGAGCGCATCCGCTCGAAGGCGTCACGGGCCGCCGGAGAACTGGCTGGGCACGACCCTTCACTGGCGGGTCGACCCCGAAGATCGTCTGCCAGGTGGTCATCAATCGCCCTGCGTCGCCTCGGCGAGCTGCTTGTCGGTCATCGAGAACGCGTCGAAGATCGCCTGGAAGAGGTCCTCCACGCCTTGCAAATACTCGGCGAGCTCACCGCGCCGCTCGTCCCACTTCTGCATGAAGTCGGTCGACCCGCTGTCGACCTCGGGGGCGCTGTCAAGAGAGACCGCGTCCTCGGAGTCGGCCTTCATGCGATCCGTTGTGCCGGAGATGCTCTCCTTCGTGGACTTGACCCACGGAAGATTGACGATGATCTGTGTCATCACTGACTCATTTCACGTGCGAAGGGCCGCTCACCGATCGGTGCACGGCGGGTCGGGAGGTACACCACTCACGATAAGGAAACGGGTGCCGGCGGACGACGGGGATGAGTCCCCCGTCGCCCGCGTCACCGCAGCTCAGGGCACGGGGATGATGTGCACGTCAGGGGACTGCGCGGACCTGCTGGGCGACCTGCATCACTTGTTGACGGGATGGCTGGCCACTGAACATCGGCGTGCCCTGCTCGCCGAAGTTGCCGAATCCGTTGGAGTAGTTCCACTCACCGAACTCGTCGCCGGTGGTCGTCCAGGTGTCCAGGCCCTTCGAACCGGTCGTCTTCGACCAGTCGCCGGGCAGCGAGTACGGGGTGAAGTTCTGCACACCGCCAATGACGCCGCGGCTGCTCCACACGGTGGCGGCGAGACCCTGTTGCGTCGTGCCCTTCAGCCCGGTCACGAGGCCGGAGACGTCGTCCACGGTTTGGGTGACCTTCGCCGCCCCGACGGGGAACGGCATCGCCAGCTCGCCGAAACGACCGGACGAATTGGCCAGGCGCGTCGCTCCGTTGGCCATGTGGTGACCACTGTTGCGGAACAGGCTCACGAGGGCACCGTTGCGGAGCCCGGGGGCATTGGCGATGCGGAACTGGGCAGCGAACGTCGTCTGCAACCGGGGGATGCCTCGCGCTGCTTGGTTGATCGCGGTCGTCGTCTTGACGATGCGCAGCAGGCTGGCGCCGGTCGCCACCACACCGAGTGCGCTGATGCCCACGTCGAGGAGGCCGACGGTCTGTCCGGTCTGCGGGTTGGGAGTCTGGGTGATGTAGAGGCCCGTGTTCAGCGCAAAGCTGGCCACGGCGAGTGTGATCAGGAGCACGCCGAGCGGACCACCGATCCCAGTAAACAGAGCGATCGTGCCGAGGATCAGCAGGGCGACGTCGAGGAGGCCCTTGAGCTCCCAAAAGAACGTTGCCCAGTCGCCTGTGACGAGCGCCTCGAGCATGTTGGCGACGCTCTCGACGAGACCCTGAACGAAGCCGGAGATGCCTTCCCACGCACTCTCCAGCCAGTTCGGGTCCTCGAGGTCGCCGAGGCTGATGCCGTCGAGGTCGTCGGCGGTGGTGCGGTTGCGCTCGTTCTCGGCGGCGACCAACTCGTTGTAGTCGCTGTCCTGGTTGCCGTAAATGGCATCGAGCGTGTTCTGCAACGACTCCAGCTCCGAGTCGACACTGCCCAGCGACGACTGCGCCCCGGACAGGTCGCTGTCCAGGTCGGACGTGTCGGCGTCGTCCGCGGCACCGTCGATCTGACCTTCGAGGCCGCTGATCTGCGATTCGAGCTGCGACTTCTGAGAGGTCAGCTGGTTCTTCCGGTTCCACGCCGTGCGTGCTCGAGCGAGCGCGCCGTCGGCCTCTCCACGCAGCTGGCGAAGACGGGTGATGTGAGCGTCGAAGATGTCGAACGCCTCACCGGCGATGCGAGGCAACTCGCGCAGGCCACCGTCTGCTTCGTCGATGACCTGGACGATCATCGCCCCTGGCTTGTCGTTGACGTTGTCCGTGATCGAGCTGCGATCGTCGAAGAACGTGTCGACGACCGTCTGTGCATCGGACTTCATCGAGTCGAACGTGTTGCGCGCCGATTCGAACTGAGAGAGCAGTCCCTTCACCGGCGGTTCAACGCCGAAGATCGTTTGCCACGTAGTCATGCTTCGTCTCCACGCTCGTCGTCTTGGCCGAAACGGAAGATGGCCGCTCACAGGGAGCGGCCATCTTCCACGTGTCGGGGTGTCACCCGGCGAATGCCGAGCTGGTCTGGTCGAAGCCCTCGCCCACACCGTCGAGCCACTGCTGCAGGCCGTCGAGCACCTGGGTGAGACCCTGGCTCGCCTGCGTGTAGCCGTCGTACAGCGGGTCGAATCCACGCTTCCAGTCACCCTGCATCGAATCGAGCACGCCGAGCGCCGACGTCAGACGGCCGATCGCGTCCTCCGCCTCCTGTGAGGCGTTGCGGGTGTTGTTCGCCTGAGTGCGAACCTCTGCGGTATCGACATCAATTCTCTGTCCCATGTCGGGAAGTCCTTTCGGGGTAGCTGCGAGCGCCGATCGGCACTCGTTCCGCTTGTCGTGTTGCGTGGTACCCCGGGGGGTACATCAGTCACGTTAAGGAACCCCGCTCCGCGCGGCGACGGGGAGGACTCCCCGACGCCTGGTGGAGAGCAGCCGTCAGGTGCCTCGCCCCGCCTCGAGCAACGGCAGGTCGGCGGTGGAGATGATCCCTGCGTGCAACGTGTGCTCGACGAGCCGGGCGCGACGGTCGCGCGCCAGCGCACCGGTCGAGCCGTGCAACCCCGACACCCCGGCGGAGGCGTACTTGCGGCACAGTCCGTCGAGCTTGCGGTTGAACTTCGTGATCGTCCAGCCGAGCGATGAGGCCAGTTGACGGTTCGTGGGCAGGTCGATCTCCCGGGACGGATCGCGCAATTGCGGTTCGGCGAGGGCAACCAGCAGCAGGCGTTGCTCGTCGCTCAACGGTAGGGACGAAGCCGTGCGAGTGACTTCGCTGTCGTCGCCCTCGGCCCACGCGACGCCGTGCGCCTCGGCGACGTCGACGGGGTCGGTGATCTGTTCGATCGCCAGCTCGTAGCTTGCGCCACCCGCCTCGAACGACACGTTGGCGGCATCGAACGACAGCGGCATCGATGCCCCCGGGGCGAGCTTGGCGAACGAGGGCGACGACGTGTCGGAGACCGTGAGCGGGATCGCCGAGCCGACGTTGGAGAGCCACCACAGACCGTTGGCGTGATGAAACCGTCCCAAGATCCGGTGGAGGTAGCGATTCTCGTCGATCATGATGTCGCCGGCGCGCCCGAACGTGAGGTCGTCACCTGGGGTGAGCACGTGACTCTCGTCGATGAACTCGACGACGAGCTCGGATTCGTTCAGCTCGGACTCGCTTGCCGTGTTCGTTGCCATCTCCTCACTCCGCCGGGTCGATGCGCACACTGGTCGGTCCCCCAAGATAGATCGTGTCGCCCACCGATATCTCTTGGGGTATCCACGGTTCGAGCATCACCGGCTCATGACCTGGGGTGACAACGACGACGCCTCCGCGAGATCCGCAGTCGGTCGCCGTGAGCGACCACTCGTCGGCACGCAGGGCGACATGGGTGCGCGACACCGCCGTGCTGGCCGAGAGCGTCACGAGACGAGCGTCGTCGCCCACACGCGCCGCATTCCGGTCGGGGTTGCGACCGAGGACAACGGTGCCGTCGATCGGGATCGTGGTGGCGTCGGCGAGCACGGCGTTGGCGAGCAGTGGTTGGCGCGTCGTCTCCGACGTCGGCCGTCGGGTCGATCGGTTCGGCGCAGACGCGACAGCGAGCGATCTGAGGTGGGTTGAGATGGCCACGGGAGCAACGCCGCGCCTGGACGAGAGCCTGCGGCGCCGGGATCTGATCGGTGAGGTCGGGCGGGCGCGTCATCCACCCCGGGTCGGCGGGCGGCGGATCGATGGTCGGCGGATCGATCGCGGGCGGATCACCGCTCGGCTCGGATGGTGGCGGGGGGTCGACCTCGGAGCCAGCGTCATCGTCGTGGTCGCTCGGGATCCAGGTGGACTCGTCGTCGATCGTGCGGCCATTCGCGCCCGCCGACTCGGCCTTCGCCGCGATCTGCTCGCTGCCGCGGCCTGCGCAATCCGAGCGACTCCTCCATCCAGTCGTCGCCCGCCGCTGCCGCGATGGCTTCGAGGTCGGACGCTCGCCGCACAGGTGGAGCTCCATCCTCGCCTGGCTCGGGGCCGGCCGTGTCGAGCTCGGATTCGACCCGCGCCGCGAAGTCCGCCGCCGTCATCGTGATCTCGTCGTCGTCCTCGGTCGCTCCGCCTCGGTGGCCGGCCGCTCCCGTGTCACTCTCCGGACGAGTGGACGACGCGGGTGAGGTACTCGCTCGCCGCCGGCGTCGCAGCGACCGGATTGCTGGCCGCCGGCGCGGCGATGGGCGCCTCCACGGTGAGCTCGAAGCCGCCGGCAGGGACGACGCCCGCACCGAGTCGCGAGCCGTCGATGGCCGCGCGCCCAGTGCGAATCCCGAGCGGCTTCTCGCCGATTCGCAGCCGGCGCTCGATCCACGTCCCCGATCCACTCCCCGTCAGCATCGGCGCCGTCGGATCGTCGGTCTGCACCTCGAGCGCGCCGAACACGACGCATTCGACCGTCTTCGTCCACGTCACGATCACAAAACTGGGGACATCGAACCCCGATGCCGCCGCTGCATCGGTGACCGCGTCACGACCTTCAGCTGCCGAGCCTGCGGCAGCGAACGCGTCGAGAGCTTCCGGCCAGCCGGCGGCGACGAAGAGAAGTCCATCGTCGCGACGCGCCAGCCAACCGTCACCTGCGGACAGGCGCACAGTGGCGGTCACCGCTCCTCCACGTCGAGCCGGGCGACGAGTGCGGTGGCGTCGTCGCGAGATCCGGCACGCTCGGCAGCACCAACCAGCGCCGCTGCCGTCGCCGCGCTCGTCGTCTGCTCGGCAGCCACCGACCAGTCCGCTGTGGCGATGGCACCGTGGACGCCGTCGGTGCAGAGGGCGAGGCGATCTCCCGGCGCACAGGCGAGGTTGCGGACGGAGAATCGCCGCCACGCGTCGTCGTCGCCGAGATAGCCAGTGAGGCCCGCCAGTTGGCGCGCGGTGACGGCCACGTTGGCGGGACGAATCCCCGCCGACTTCGAGATCGACGCGCACGCTGTGGTCGGACGTCAGGGATTCCACCACCTGCCCGCGGATGCGATAGATGCGTGTGTCGCCGGCGTGGGCCACGGTCACCCGCCCGTTGCGGCAGCGGAGGACGGCAACGGTGGTGCCGATGCGGTCGTGCCCCCAACGGATCGCGTTGTCCATCACCGCCCGGTTGGCGCGGGCCATCACCCGGCTCCAGTCGATCGGGCCGTCGATGTCGAGCTCGTCGAGCAGCACGGCTACCGCGGTGGACGCGGCGAGGTCGCCGCCGGCACGTCCACCCATGCCGTCGGCGACGACGAAGGTCGAGCGGTGGCGGAGACCCCAAGCGTCTTGGTTCTCCTCCCGCGATGGGCGCCGCCACGGATTCGGCGGCGACGTCTGACACCACCATTCGCCCGGCTCGCCGCGCCAGTCCGCTGAAGGCGCGGGCGACGTCGGGAGGAAGCGTGTCGTCGTCCGACAGGCGGGCGGTCATGGCCGCGGCTCCGCCGTCGTGGTCGTCCGTCTCGACTCGCTCGTCGTCGTGGTCCGCGCGGCTCGCCGTCGTGGTGCGCGTCCGGCCCTCGTCGTCGTGGTGCGCTTCGGCGCGGTCGTGGTGGACGTGCGCTTCGGTGCGCTCGTCGTGGTGGTGCGCTTCGGCGCGGTCGTCGTCGCCGCCGGCTCCGTGGCAGTCGCCGGAGTGGTCGTCGTCGCCGTCGACGGCGCGGACGTGTCGACGGTGGTGACGGCACTCGTATTACCGCTCTCCGTGTCACCTGCGCTCGTCGCCGTCTGACCGCCATCGTCGTCAACGTCGTCGCTGTTCACCGGCGGCGGCGCGTCGGCGGGGTCGTCGGAACCACCACCAGCAGCAACGAGCCAGCCCACTCCGCCTGCCGCCAGCGCTGCGGCGAGCACCCACCACCAGGCGACACGTCGGTTGCCACCGTCCTTGCGCTCGATCGGATGCGGCTCGAACTCGTCGGACATGGATCGGGACGTCTGCAACCGGGCCGGCGGTTGCCAGCGCGGCGCAGAGCTCGGCGGCTGCGGCTCTTCGCCCCTGCGCAGCAGCGACCGATGGCGGTGTCGCCGGTGGCGGTGGCGGCGAGCTGGCGTCCCTGATCGCCTCCCGCACCTGGTCCATGACGTCGCTGCCGGCATCGATCGTGCCCTCGTCGGCGTTGTCCGCCTCGTCTGCCGTGGCTGCGGCCTCAGCCTTCGCCTGCCTGGTCAGCTCGGAGAGCCACGCCGGATCAGCGTCGACGGTGGTCTCGTCGGGCTCGTCCTGTCGGTCGGGCTCGTCGGGCGTATCCGTCACTGGGAGTCACCATCGGGTCGCTGAGCGTGGAGCCAGACGTCGCGGCGCCACAGAGGTCGGGGGTCGAGACGCATCTTCGTCCGCTGCAGCCAGGAGCGATCGTCGGCGAGCGCGCTCAGCACGCCGTCACAGTATCCCCAGGCCTCGTCAGCCTGTTCGGCGGCTGGCGGGTCGTGATGCCAGGCAGCACGATCGACGTTGGAGACGAGGCCCAGCAGGGCCGGTCGTACGTCGTTGGCGGATCGTTCCGTGGACAGGTAGGCGTGTGCGGTTTCGAGCGGCGTCGCCCGCTTCGGGATCGGCACCCCCGCCTCGTGGTAGCGGTCGGCCAGTTCTCTCCATGCACCGGCGATCCGGTGCGCCGGTACCTTGGCGCGCCGCCGGCGGCGGCTGCGATACACCTTGAAGCCGACGACGACGCTGACGAACAGTGCGATCAGACCGAACCCACCCGCCCCGGCAGCGGTGACGATCGGACGGATGGACGGTCCGCCGAACTCGTGGACGACCGGTTCGAACTCCTTCTCCTCCTCGTCCTCCGGCTTGTCCTCTTCCTCCTTGTTGTCCGGAACCACGTCGAGCTGGGGCGGGGGCGGTGGCGGCGGCTGGTCGTTGGGCGTCGGCGCCTCACGGGGAACTGTCTGCTGCTGCTTCTCGTCAGGTTCGAGCGGGCGCGACGGAGTGACGTCGATCGGCACCCAACCGACGTCGTCGACACGCGCCTCGATCCATGCCGTGAGATCGTTCTCCCGGACATCCGCCTTCCCGTCGACGTAGCGGTCGGCGGGAATCTCGTAGCCGACGACGACACGCGTCGGCAGGTCCTTGATGCGGCCCATGAGCGCCGCCGCCGCGGCGTACTGCTCCTCGTAGCCGAAGATGCGGTCGGGCTCGTCGAGGAACAGGTCGAGTCGGTAATAGGAGTGGCCAGGCGGCGACTGTTCGTCGGCCACATAGAACCCGCGAGCCAGCTCGTCGCGGATCTTCGCCATCGCATCCCAACCGTTGGCGCCGGCCGTGAAGTCGCCGGCGAGATTGTTGATCTTGGGGGGAAGGACGGAGAGGTCGAGGTCGTCGGAGAGCGGACGCATCGTGTGCGTGGCGAGCTCGTCCTCGTCGAGCTGCAGCGTGCGCTGGGCGGTGACCTGATACGTCGCGCCCTCGGAGAGGCCGGTGGGAATGGCGATCGTGCCCGTGTTGATGTTCTCGCGGACGACCACGTCGTCGGGCGCGTCGTCGCCAGGCAGCTGCGTGACGGCGAACGATCGCGGCCACCCCGGCGTGGGCACCCACGGGCCGCGAAGGTCGCCGATGGTCACCGTGGCGGACACGACGTCGTCGCCGGCGATCTCATCGGGCGGCGCCGGCATGCGGGAATCGACGGGTCGGAACTCGGTGGGGGCAGACCCGACGCCGCTGCCGACGGTCCACACCCTGCCGTCGTACGAGCCCATCACAGCGGTGGCGAACTGCGTCGGTTGTTCGTCGGACTCGACGGTGAACATCACCGGACGCCGCTCGGTATCCTCGCCCTCTTTGTCGAGCGTCGGCTTCAACTGCGTGAGCGGACTGGGCAGCAGCAGCGGATTCCAAGGAGGCACCACGTCGTCGCGCAAGTCGTACCGCTCGTTGGCCTCGGCGAGGGGCAGCCGCGGACCGAGCCACGGCGCGACCACCGCCACGAGGGCGACGATGGCGCCGGTGGTGACGATGCGCCGGTTGCGCGCCGAGGGCGTGTCGACCGGATCACCCGCCGACGACCGCAGGGCCCGCTGCTGCACGATCCCGACCGCCAGAGCCGCGACGATCAGTGCCACGCCGACGACGAGGGCGATCGTGCGGTCCTCGTCGGTGAGCAGCGTGGCGACGGCAAAGGTGGCGATCGGGCCGAGAACGGGGAGGGCCGGCTGGGGCACGCGCCGCAGCACCTCCAACCCGATCAGCGTGCCCACGAACGTCAGCGTGAACGGCAACACGCGCAGCTCGGGCGTGAGGTCGGTTGGCGGTGTGGCGGCGAGCAGTTCGGCCCAACCCGACGAGAGTCCTCCGAAGAAGTCGCGGATCGCTCCCGTGCCGGGCACCCCAGCGCCGGCGACGAGCACGCCGGCGACGACGAACACGACCGTGGCGATGGCGACCGTCTCGGCCAACAGCAACGATCGCCACCTGCTCGCCGACGCAGACGGCCGCCGCGCTCGAGCGCGCCGATCAACGCCGGCACGATGAAGTTCCACTGCTGGAGGACGCTGTACAGACCGGCACTGGCGGTCATGGCCGAGGCGACGACGAACGCCGCCGCAACGCCGTACGCCCAAGACGACAGACGGCCACTCACGCGATCCGTCCATTCCACGCGGAGTGGAACTCCTCGAGCGAGGCGACAGCGACATGCCGAGCACCGGGGATCGCCACCGGCGCACTGCCGTCGGTCTTGACGCTGATCACGATCGGCCGGGCGTGACGGCGGATGTAGGCCGCGCTGCGCATCAGGTCGATCGGGTCCCGGTCGCCCGTGACGACGTGCCACCGCCGACGTGCTCGGCTCGTGGCGCAGAGCGTGCGCCGCCACCTCGACGAGCCTCGGGCCGGCTTCGGGCTGCACGACGGTGAGTCGCTCGAGCAGCATGTCGCGGTCGGCCGGCTTGAGGCGACCCAACAACCACGAGGCGCTCGTCACGGCGGTGACGGGTAGCTGCGCAGCGAGTGAGGACAGCAGCAGCGAGGCGACGATCTCC
The DNA here is from genome assembly GCA_963830025.1 of uncultured Acidimicrobiia bacterium. Classification (GTDB taxonomy): domain Bacteria; phylum Actinomycetota; class Acidimicrobiia; order Acidimicrobiales; family Ilumatobacteraceae; genus CAWHLC01. The sequence goes on along the minus strand of CAWHLC010000007.1, from coordinate 894,196 downwards.
ACTGCGATCTCGAACCGCTCCTCGTCGTACGCCTCGGGATCGGTGTCGAAGACGATTCCCAGGTTGGGTCGCCGATTGTCGACGTAATGGCGGATCATCACGGTGCCCGTGCGCGCCGTCGACATCCAATGGATGTGGCGCGGATCGTCGCCGTACTGGTACGGACGCAGGGCGTGGAAGGCGACGTCACCGGCGGGCGACGCGTCGGACGTCGGGCCCTCGAGGTCCTTGGCGAAGCCGACCGGGAGGGGGTCGAGCAGTGCCCAGCGGGGATGGACCCATAGCGTGTCGGCCTTCGTGTGCGTGGCGACGCGGCGCAACAGCCCGATCGGGTCGGCGCGGGTGACGACGGCCGGACCGACCTGGAACACACCTCGTCGGGTGGTCGGGAGTGCGTACATCGTCGAGTGCCGGGCGCCCGGCGCGAGGGCGGGCACCTCGATGCCGACGGTGGAGTCGCCCACGTATTCCTCGACGCGCACGTGGCGAGTGCGTCGAGCCCGCCCATTGACGGCCGTCATCTCGGCGATGGCTGGTTCGCCGACCGTGACACGTTCGGGCTCCAGCCGGCGGTGCAACTCGATGAGCGGAGCGCCGATCACGAACGGGACGGCGATCAGCAGGGCGAGGAGGCAGCCGGCGGCGAGCACCATCAGCTCGATCCAGCCCAGCTGCCACCCGGCGACATAGCTCGAGACAGCCATGACGGCGACCGCCACGCCGATGCGTGTGAACGGCCCGAGCTGGCCGGCGGTCGCCTCGTTCGTCCGCACGGATCAGGTGTGGCGTACGGGGACGGGCGCGTCGACATCGTCGAGCACACGGTCGACGAGGTCGGATGTCTTCGTGCCGCGGAGCTCGGCTTCGGGCGTGAGCAACATGCGATGGGCGAGGGCGGGCGGCGCCAGGGTCTTCACGTCGTCGACCGTCACGTAGGGACGACCCTGCGTGGCGGCGAGCGCGCGACTGGAACGGGCGAGCGCCAGTGCACCACGTGTCGACACGCCGAGGCGCAGCTCGGGGATGTCGCGGGTGGCGGTAACGAGATCGACGATGTACTGGTAGATCGCATCATCGATGAACACGGCACCGGCGACGGCGACCATGCGGTGCACGTCGTCGAGCTTGACGACCGGCCGCAGCTGCTCGGCCATCGCGCCGCGGGACACGCTCTTCACCGCTTCGACCTCGTTGCGGTTGTCGGGGTAACCGAGACTGGTGCGCAGCAGGAATCGATCGACCTGCGCCTCGGGCAGGCGGTACGTACCCTCCTGCTCGATGGGGTTCTGGGTGGCAACCACGACGAACGGCCGGGGCACGTTGTGCGTGACGCCGTCGATCGTGATGTGCCGTTCCTCCATCACTTCGAGCAAGGCCGACTGCGTCTTCGGCGACGCACGGTTGATCTCATCGGCGAGCACCACATTGGTGAACACCGGCCCGGGTCGGAAGTGGAACGTGTTGTCGGTCTGGTCGTAGATGAGGCCACCGGTCACGTCGCTGGGGAGCAGGTCGGGCGTGAACTGGATGCGCCGCCACGTGCTCTCGATCGACTGTGCCATCGCCTTGGCGAGCGTGGTCTTGCCCGTTCCGGGCACGTCCTCGAGGAGCAGGTGCCCTTCGGCGAACAGGCAGACGAGCGCCGTGGCGATCTGATCGCGCTTGCCCTTGATCACCCGCTCGACGTTGTCGAGCACGGCGTTGAACCAGTGGCTGAACCACTCGGCGTGCTGGTCGGTGATGGTGATCGGTGGTGAATTGGTGTTCGTGTTGGTCATGATCTCTGCCCGGTTGGAGGTGAGGAGGAGGGCGCGGTTCGCTACCAGTTCTCAGTGTCGGACTGCACACCGCCGAAGACGACGTACTTGTTGCCGGGGAAGCCGTTGTAGCAACCGAGGTCGCCGGAGAAGTTGCCGGCGCCGTTGGTCGTGCGAGAGCCGCCCAGGCCGAACGGTGCGCCGTTGTTGTAGCAGGTGTAGTTGTAGCTGGTGTTGGCCGAGAAGCCCGTGGCATCGATGTGGTAGAAGTAGCACGTCGACGAGCAGGAGCCCGGGGACGGGCACGACGCACCCGAGCACGCTCCGCCACGACTGAGGTTGACTGATTGCGGCGGTGGCGGCGGCGACCCGGTGCGGGCCGAGTTCCAGTTGCTCCACGGACCGCAGCCGCGCTCGGAGCTGCACGCCTGGACGCGGACGTCGTAGGTCGTGTCGTAGCTGCGGTCGGGCCACTAGATCGACTCGTTACCGGTCTGATCCGTCGCCGTGCTGCCGTTGGCCCGGCGTTCGACGTTGTAGTGGGCGAACGTCGAGCCGTTCATGTTGGGTCGGTTCCACGAGGCGTTCACGTGTTGCCGGTTCGTGACCGACACCGCTGGTGTGGCGACCTGCGCAGGTGCGCCGCGGATCGTCCACGTCGACGCCGGGCTCCATGCTCCGCAGCCGACGGCATTGCACGCCTGCACGTCGACGGAGTACGTCGTGCCGTAGCTGAGGCCACCCCACGACGCGGTCCCTGCCGGTGTGGCTGACACGCCGCCCGGCGTGAGCCGCGCGTTGTAGCTCGTCACCGGCGTGCCTCCGTCGCTCGCAGGCGCACCCCAGTTGGCGATGAGCGTGCGGTCACCGTCGTCGGACAGCGACGGCGCCGGCGGCGCCGACGGGTACGTCCATGTCGTGGTCGTGGAGGCGCCGCTGAGCGGGCCGCAGCCGACGTCGTTGCACGCCCGCACCTGGTAGGTGTAGGTGCTCCCCGGGGCGAGCCCGGAGTGGACGTACGCAGGTGTCGTCCGGCGCCGGCGGACACCTCGGTGTTGCTGTTGATGACCACCCGGTAGTCGGTGAGCGCCGCGCCGTTGTCGTTGGCAGCGTCCCAGGTGACGGTGATCTGGCCGACTCCGCTGGGTTGCGCGGCGGCCTGGTTGGGCCCGATCGGCGGACCGGCGGGGGTGACCGAGTTGGAGCTGTCGCTCCACTGTGAGTCGCCGACGGATGTTCGTGGAGAACACGCGGAAGCTGACGGGCTCGCCGTTGGTGAGTGGAGCGAAGTCGATGCTCGTCGACGTCGTGTGCTGGCGCATCCCGTTGCTCGCCATCACGGTGTAGTCGGAGATCGTCGCACCCCTGGGAGTTGGGGGCCGTCCACGACGACCGCGGCCTGCTGGTCGCCGCGCACGGCGGTGACGCGAGGGATCCTGTCGGGTACGCCGCAGGGCTTCATCGGCGTCGATGACGCACTCCACGCACCTGGATCGGGATCACGGTTGAACGCCCGCACACTGGAACTGCTGCTCCACGCCGTTGGGCAGGTTGCCCCATGTGAACGACGGTGCCGCTCGTGGTGGCGGATCTCACCGGAACTGTTCTCGCGGCGGATCTCGTAGCGGGAGATCGGATCGCCACTGTTCCTCCCCGGCTGCCCACGACAGGCTGATCTGGCTGTCGCCCTGTGTCGGTACCGGCTGCGACGGCGGGCCCGGCTGGTCAACGGATGCTCGGCCGCCGACCATGCCGATGCTGCCGACGGTCCGGCGGCGTTCACCGCCACCACCCGGAACTGGTAGTTCGCCCCGTTGGTCAAGTCCATCCCACGTGTACGACGTCGAGCCGACGCGATCTTGCCCTTGACGCCGCCCCACCGATCTCCAGCTCGTACCCGGTGATCGGGCGAGCCCTCGTTCGCCGGTGGCACCACGAGACGATCAGCGCCGAGTCGGCGAACTCGACGTTCGGAGCGGCCGGCGTGCCCGGCTCGGTATCAGGCGTGGCCGCATCCGACAACGGACCCCACTCGCTCTCGCCGGCCTGCTTCATCGGCCTTGACTCGGAATCGATGGGCCACGCCGTTCTGCAGGCCGTCGAACGTGTGGCTGTTGGTGAGCCCGACGTCGGCCGACTGGCCCTGGTCGCTCTCCACGAGATAGCCGGTGATCGCCGCGCCGTTGTTGTCGGGTGAGCTCCACGTCAGCGTGGCCGTGGCGTTGTCGGCCGAGATCGACGTCACGACGGGCGGCGACGGCCGCCCGATCACGCTCACCGTCAGCAGCCCGCTGGCCTGCCCGGCCGGCGTCCCACGGGCATCCTCGATCATGTATTCCACGCTCGCCTGTCCGAAGAACCCGGCGGATGGCGTGTACACCACGGCCGTGCTGTCGCCGGTCACCTCGGCCGTCGCCCGAACCGCTGACGTCACCTCCGCGGCGATCGACCGTCAGCCGGCCCTCTCCGAGCGTGTTCGTGTCGTTGGCGACGACGTTGACGTCGACCGGCTGCTCCTGGTTCGTCTCCGACGGCGTCGGGATTGGCAACCGGTGGCGGCACCCGCGACTCGGTGACGGTGACGACCACTCGGCCCTCGTCGCTCTGGCACCGAAGCTGTCGGTCACCCCGAAGCGCAACGTGTACGTCGTGCCGCCGGCGTCGACCGGAGCGTTGATGCGCACGCTGTCCCCGCTCACCCGCACCGGCCCGCCACCATCATCGAGGAGCTCGAAGCTCAGGCGGTCGCCGGTGGCGGCGTCGGGATCCGACGCCGAGCGGTTGAACGACACGAGCCCGTTGGTGCCCGCCTCCACCTCGGCCGTGCCGTTCTCGACCACCGGTGGCCGGTTGGCGGGCGGCAGGACCGACACCACGACGCCCCGACGGTGACGTGACCGTTCTGATCGTCGACCTGATAGGCGAACCCTGCCTCGCCGGTGAACCCGTCGTCCGGCGTGAACTCCACCGCCAGCGAACCCTCGCCGGTGTCGACGATCGTCGCCCGGCCGTGACGCACACTGTCGCAGCAGGCGAACAGCATCTCGTCGCCGTCGGGATCGGCGACGTGCTCGTCGACGTCGATCGTCATCGGCTCGTCGAACTCGGTCTCGACCGTGAACGCCTCCGGTTCCGGCGCCCGGTTGGGCACCGAGATGATCGTCGCCACCGCCGTCGACGACAACCCGTCAGGGTCGGTGATCGTGTACACGTACTCGGCGGACTCGGTGCCGACGTCGATCGTCAGCACACCGTCGTCGTCGACGATGACCGCCGGATCGTCGACGGTGACTCCAGCTCCGAGCGCGAGAACCGTCGGGATCGAAATCGTTGGCCAGCACGTCGACCTCGACCAGCTCGCCGGCTGTGACCGGTCCGACGAGGTCGGCGACGGCGATCGGCGCCACCGGTTCGCTGGCATTGCTCACCTCGATGTTCACCGTCGCCGCGTCGGTCTCGCCGCGGCCGTCACTCAACGTGTAAGTGAAGGTGAACTTCTGCGACCTGCTCGGGCACCGTGTCGGGCGGATGAATGTCACCGCCCCGTTCGCCGGGTCCAACTCGGCGTGCGGGACGGCGCCACGCACCTCGGTGATCGCCAGATCGTCACCGTTGGGGTCGTAGTCGTTGCGCAGCAGGTCGAGCCGCAACGGATCGCTGCCGGCGAGCATCGAGAACGAGTCGTCGGTGGCCGTCGGCGGGCGATTCTGCCCGTCGGCGGGCAACACCCCGACCAGCACGGTGCCGATCGCCTGCTTGCCCTTGGCGTCGATCAACACGTAGCGCAGCGAGTCGGACCCGACGGCATCGGGGCTGGCCCGGTAGGTGATCGTGCCGTCATCGTCCATCGACGCCTGACCGAAGGCCGGTTGGGCGGCGATCGACTCGACCCGCACCGCATCGCCATCGGGATCGCTGTCGTTGTTGGCGACGGCGATCGTCACCGTCGGTTCCGGCGCGGGTGCGGGCCGTGTCGGGGCGGGCGATCGGCGGACGGTTCGCCTGACCGTCGGGCACCGAGCCGCACATCGACGAACGACGACGGCGCGGTTCCCCGCCTCGTCGACGACGTCGTACCCGAACGTGAAGCTGGAGACCATCCGGCGACTGGGCGTGACGTAGATCTCCTGCCCGCCCGGGCCGAGGCGCACCTGGGCGTCGGTCGCCGAGTTCGCCTTGACGACGGTCAGCGCCCCACCTTCAGGGTCATAGTCGTTGAGCAGCACACGCACGGCGCCGGTCTGACCCGGGCGCAGATCGATCGTGTCCGGCTTGGCCACCGGCGCCTGGTCGACCACCATCGCATCGGTCACGGCGACGACCACCACGCCCGACACCGGGTCCGCCTCACCGTCGGAGATCGAGTAGCGGAACGTCACCTCGTCGGGCGCTGCCGGGTCGACGTCGACGCGGAACCCGACGCCTTGGGCTTCCTCGATCTCGAGCCCCTCGGCACCGGTCCAACTCTCGATCGCCACCACATCGCCGTCGGGATCGGTGTCGTTCTGCAGCACGTAGACCGTCTTGCGTGCCACCACGGGCGATCGTCACGTCGTCGCGGATCGCCGTCGGCGGACGGTTGTCCTGCCCCGGCGGCGACGTCGACGCGGACGATCGCCCGATCCTCCTCCGACCCGTCGCTGACCCGGTAGACGAACACGTACTCGCCGGGACGGCTGGGCGTGAAGAAGAACTCGCCGTCAGGCTCAACGACATTTCGGACGAGGGCGCACTCGGTCTCGTTGCGCGTTTCCAGGACGGCCGGAGACCGACAACGGGTCGTTGTCCGGATCGGAGTCGTTGGTCAGCACGTTGAACGCGATCGGTCGGCCGACCACCGTCACCCTCGAGTCGTTCTCCGCCACCGGCTCGTTGTTCGACCCCTTCATGCCGCACCGTGACCACCACCTTGCCGTCGGTGGTCACGGCGAAGCTGTCACGGACCGTGTAGGGCAGCTCGATCTCGACTGGTGATCGTGTCGTTGGGAGCGATGAACGTCACCCGGCCAGTCGGATCAGAAGTCAGCGTGCCGACATCGGAGCTTGATCTGATCGAGCAGCAACGCGTCGCCATCGGGGTCGCTGTCGTTGTCCAGCACGTTCACCGTCACCGACGAGCCCGCGGCCACCTCGACACGTCGTTCTCGGTGACCGGAGGCTCGTTGGCGCTGTTGTCGCCGGTGACCTCGACTGTGACCGTCGCCGTGTCCGTCGCCGGCGTGCCGTCCTCACCCGCCCGACCATCGGAGATCGTGTACCGGAACGTCACCGTGCCCGCTGAACCCGGCCAGCGGGTTCACCTGGATCGCCGTACGGTCGGCGTTCACCCCGACCTGGGCCTCGGGCGGCACACCGCTGACATCGGTGACAAGGATCACATCGCCGTCAGGATCAGTGTCGTTCTCCAACGCCTCCACCACCACCGGCAGATCAACCCGCGTCCGAGCCTGATCATCACGAGCGATCGGCCGTTCGTTCTCCTCGTCCTCGTCCAACTCCGGCAACTCGTCATTGACCACCACCGCCTCACCATCATCAAGCGAATCCGGCTCGTTCTCCGACTCCTCCGGCGGATCATTCCGGTTCTCGTCACGACCGAGCACCGCCCCCCAATCATCCAAACGCTCGATCTCACCCTCCGGACCAACCACCGCCGAAATCCCCGTCGACAAATCGTTGACCCACACCCAGCCGTTCACCAACCGCAAACGCAGCGACGTCGCTCCGGCATCGACCCCCACCAGATCGTGCTCCTCCACCTCGCCATCACACCACCGCACCACCCGCACCGGCTTGCGCGACAACGTGAACACACAGCCCCCGAACACGATCGGCGACAACGGCTCACGCCCCCCATGTCGAACAACTCACCCGCCGATCCACGCAGCCGGCAGCCCACCGCCGTCCGGCTGTGGAGGCGTCGACGACGCCGACAGGACACGCCCGTTGGGATCGCTGACGATCAACGGGCTCCCGGCATCCGCCGGCTGGGCCAACACGTACCCGTCGGTGCCCGCCTCGAACTCGACCACCTGCCCAGTCGCGTCCTGCACGCCGCTCTCATCTCCCACCGACGCCGGGATGATGGCGATGCTGTGGTCGTCCAGCAGCACGGCGTCGTCGCCGATCGCGCTCACCGCCCGCACCCCTCGCCACGCCCACCGAGCGGCACCGCCACGACGTCCCGATCGGGATCGGCATCGGGCGACGTCCTGAACCGCACAACGCGGTCACCGTCGCGGTCAACCACCAGCACCATGCCGGTTCGCGTCACCGCCACCACCCCACTCCCCTGTCCGACGACACCACCGGCTCCACCGAACCCTCCAACTCCTTGACGCCCGGCAAGCTCGTTGCCCGACAGGTGCCACACCCGCAACGGCGACTCCGTCCACAACACCAGCCCCCTCGTCACAGTCATCGAGCGAATGTCCTTGGGCACCGTCGTCGTGCTGATGATCTGTAGATGCGCGGATCGACCAACGACACCGTGCCCGCACCACGATCGTTCATGAGCACAATCGAATCGGTCTGCTCGACGTCGAAATCACTGTTCGAACGCGGCCCCGCACGAACCCGGAAACCTCCATCGCCGCCCGATCAACCTGACCGATCACCCCCGCGTCCTGCTTCACCAACCACGCACCACCATCATTGGTCACCATCCGCACCGACGACCGCACGTCAGCCCCCACCGCAACCACCACCACACCAGCCACAAACGCCATCACGACCGCGAACACAGCCAGTTCATCGGAATCTTCTGGAGGCGTCGTGCTCAAATCGGTTCGCCAGCGACCCCTCCGGGGACTGCCGCGATGTCAAGCCGCCGTCGCGCTCTATCGACCGCCATCGACGTGGCTCTCGTGACAGCAGCCACGGACCGCCCAGGCGCCGGATTAAGTCCTTCGGCACACGCCGACCCCACACCCCGCCGTCCGCATGAAGAGACGTAGAACTCAAGATATCGGCTCTGTATCCGTCGAGGGTTTCGGCGATCTGGAACGTATCGGAAGCGGCGGGTTCTCTGTCGTGTACCGCGCCCGACAGCTGTCGATGAACCGCGAAGTGGCGATCAAGGTGCTCAACGCCGGATTCGCCACCGAGGCCGAACGGCGTACGTTCGAGCGTGAGTGCCACGCCCTCGGGCAGCTCTCCCACCACCCCAACATCGTCACGGTGTTCAGCGACGCCATCACCACCGATGGCCGGCCGTGCATCGTGATGGAGCTCTACCGCACCACCTACCGCCAGCGGATCGCGGAAACGGGCCCGATCGGGATCGCCGAGGCACTGTCCACGGGTGTTCGCGTCGCCGGCGCGCTCCACGTCGCTCACACCCACGGTGTGCTGCATCGCGACATCAAGCCGCACAACATCTTCGTCTCCCAGTACGGCGAACCGGCGCTCGGAGATTTCGGGATCTCGACGCTCGACGACGAACGCAGCCACAGCGGTGCCAGCGGGCTCTCCGTCGCCTACGCCGCACCGGAGATCCTCGAGGACGCGAAGGCAGAAGTCACGTCCGATGTGTACGCCCTAGCCGCCACGCTCTACCACCTCGTCGCCGGCAGCGTCGCCGTTTGCCAGCAACGAGCTGCGCACCACGGTGCGGCGCATCCTCACAGAGACACCGGCGGCGATCGCCCGCCCCGACAGCCCGCCGGGGCTGTCGCGGGTGTTGATCCGCACGATGTCGAAGGATCCTGCCGATCGCCCCGCCTCGGCGTACGAGTTCGCCGAGATGCTGCGCGAGGTCCAGGCGCGGGCGGGTTCGAGCTCACCCCGATCCCCGCCACGCAAGGCGACGGAGCCCAGTCGGGGGCGTCGCCCGCACCGGTGGTGCCGCCCTCGCCCAACGGCGCGGGCACGCCGTCTGCCTCCGGGCCACCAACCGGGTTGCGGCCGCCGGATCCTCCCATCGCTGACGACGGTCCATCGCCGTCTCGTCCCGCGCCGGACTCGCTGCACCGCGCCGCGCCCGGTTTCGACGGCGACCAAGGATCGAGTACGCACACCGTCGCACGAGCGCGGACGACGCCTCCGGCCGCCATCGCCGTCGACGCCCCACCCCGCGACAGGCGGCGGGCATCGTTGGCGGCCGCGGGAGTGCTCGCCGCCGGGCTGCTGCTGGTGGTCGGTGTGCTCGCATTCGGCGGCAACGACGGCGGCGATTCGCCGGGCACCACCGTGCCGGCGACGCCGCCCGACATCGCCCCGCGTCTCGGCGTCCCGACCAATGTCAAGGTGCTGCGCGCCGAGAACGGTTTCAACGTCCACTTCGAGCTGCCCAAATCCGCCGACGGAGCCCGCATCCAGCTCCTGTCGACGAGCCGCCAGGGCGAGACGATCGAAGCCCCCACATCACCTCACCTCGTGCGGGTGGAAGCCTCGTCGTTGTGCGTGCAAGTGATCGCTACACGCACCGACGGCCGGATCAGCGGGGCCAGCCAGACCGCGTGCTCCGGCGGTTGAGCGGTGTTCGTGCCGCACGAGCGCTCGTCTCCGACCGATCGTCACCTCGTCGATGCGAGCGTGCCGCCTCGGCCGCCGTTCCCGTGGTGATGCCGCAGAGGTGAATGGGCACGGCCGCACAGGCTGCGTCGCGGTCGGCGATCCATCGCCCCCGGAACCGCGGGCCGAGCTCCACGAGCGACCGGAGCGACGGCGGCGCCGATCCGGGTGCACACACAGCGAGGATCGTTGCCGGCAGCTCGCCGTGACGGGATCCGTGTGGCCCTCCCGGCCCGGGCGGCAGGCGATCCGGCCGATCGGTGACGATGACAGCCGGCTCACCGCTCACCCACCGGCAAGGCCGTCCCAGCTCTGACCACAGACCAAGAAGCTCGCCCGGCGGGCAGATCGACACCGCATCACGCAGCTCCCGCATCCAGTCCCACGCATGCAGCTCATCGCAGGCGACGACGAGGCGAACGCGCCGGCATAGAGCTGGACCGAGGACCTGCACGACGATCGACCGCAACACCGCGTCGATCGCCAGTCGCTCGCCGGCGAAGGCGATCGATGCCCCCGGTCCGGCGTCGACGGTCACAACGTGCTCGCCAGGCACTGACGTCTGGTGCATCCAGTCGTCACCGGCCGGTGGCACCGGGCCCCAGCCGAGGGCGATGCGAAGAGCCTCGTCTCCTCCGTCACCGTGGCGCCGGCCCAATGGTGGCCATTCCCAACCGTCGGCCCGCGTCGATCCGCTCAACACGAGCCGGGTGGCGCCGAGGTGAACCGATTCGCCGGTGGTGACCGGGACCATGCCATCGATCGGCACCCCGCTCATCGTCGCCGGTGTCCGTCCGGCGAGCTGTCCCACCGCAACGCGACGGGTGGCGGCGACATCGACGAGGAGGGCGTGTGGTTCGAGGTCCGGATCGTCGATGCGAAGGTCGGCGGTGAGGGCGCGGCCGACGACGTGACGTCCAGGAGTGAGATACAGGCACGCGCCTGAATCCGGGCCGGCAACGCAGAGGAGGCGCGCGGTCGCGATGTCGTCGTCCGTCGCAGGTTCGTTCGTCACACCCCCATGAAGGTGACGAGGAGCCCGCTCCGGAAGTTCGGTCTGGCCCAAGTGCGGTGATGGCGACGGTGAGCACTGCGGTGGCTGCCGTCGCGCACCGTCGTGACATGGCCGACGCTCTTCCCACCGACCTCGCCGGGTCGCTCACGCGCGAGTGGCAGCACATCGCCCACCGGCCACGCCACATCGCCCGGGCGCACACCTGGCAGATCGCCCACGTCGAGTTCGAGGACCTCGACGAGCTGCTGGTCAAGGCGGGCTATCGAGCCCGACCAACCATCGCGGCCGGCGATGCGAACGCCGTGCTCGCCGCCATCGTCGTCGCTGCGCGACACGACCCGCTCGCCGGCCGCGTGGTCCTGCAGCGGATCCTGCCCGGACTCCTCGCCGCCAGCCGCCGCTGGCGGCATGGATGCGCGGCCGCCGGAGTGACGCCGTCCGAGCGGTTGGGTGAGCTCGTCGGCGCAGCGTGGACGGTCATCGCGTCGTATCCGACGTCCCGTCGCCCGCACAACATCGCTGCCAACGTCCTGTCCGACACGGTGTACCGCTCGTTCGTGGCGCCCTCGCGACGCAAGCGCGCCGGCGAGTGCCCATACGACCCGCTCCACTTCGCCTTCGTTCCCGACGCCGGGCGACGTCCCAGTGCCGTCGAAGTCGTGGAGGTGCTCCTCGCCGCGGAAGAGGCAGGAGTCGATTCCCGCCATGTCGCCTTGCTGCGCGACCTCATCCGAGCAGGCGGATCGGCAGAGCTCGTCGCCGCTGCCCGCAGCCTGACCAGTCGGACGATTCGCGCCCAGCGGGTCAAGGCGATCAATTCAGTGCGTGCCGCCATGCTGGCCGCCTGAGGCGGACGCCCGAACGACGGCGGCCCTACGGGCGCTGCGTGAAGTTCGGATGGCGCTTGGCGAAGAACGCGTCGAACGCTTCCTGCGCGTCGGGCAGCATCGCCGACGTCGCCATCAACTCGCTCGCCTGCTCGTACGCCGCCGCCTGGTCGAGGTCGATCTGGGCGTAGAACCCTTGCTTGCCGAGCGCCTTCGACAGCACCGAACCGCGCGTGGCACGTCGCATCAGGTCGTCGACGGCGGCGTCGAGCTCGTCGTCGGGAACGGCCCTGTTGATGAGGCCCCAGTCGGCCGCGGTGGCGGCATCGATGGCATCACCGGTGAGTGCCATCTCGAGTGCTCGCTTGCGACCGATGTTGCGCGACACGGCGACGAGCGGGGTGTGACAGAAGAGCCCACCTTTGCCGCCCGGAATGGCGAATGCCGCGCTCTCGGCGGCGACGGCGAGATCGCAGCTCGCCACGAGCTGACACCCTGCGGCGGTGGCGAGCGCATGGACGCGAGCGATCACCGGTTGGGGGATCTGCTGCACGGCGGTCATCAGCTCGGTGCAGACGGTGAACAGGCGACGGGCATCGTCGAGCGACGCACCGAGCATGTCACCGAAGTTGTGCCCGGCGGAGAACACGGGGCCGGCTGCAGCGAGGATGACGCCGTCTGCGTCGCTCTCACCCGCCGTGCGCAGGGCCGCGGTCAGCTCGATCATGACGTCGAGCGCCGAGCGCGTTGCGCTTCTCCGGCCGGTCGAGGGTGATCGTGACGACGTCCTCGACGCGCTCGACGGTGAGAGGGGGGCGAGTTCCGGCGACAGCCATAGCTCCCAGCGTACGACCAGCCGCTCTCATGGTCGACTCGCAAAGTTTCTCGGCGGGTGCTCATCTCGAAGGGGCAGAGATGAGCACCCGCCCGACTCCCGCCGGAACCGCCGCCTATCAACCATCCAGACGCGCACTCCCGGCTATTGGTTTACGTCAGTCCGAAATTTTTCCAGAATCTCATCGGCCGGCCGGATCAACCTTTGGTCCTGCTCAGGCGTCTAAGATGTATGTGGCGGATCGATAACTGCCAGGCGGGACCGGCGCGCGGTCATGGCGGTCGCCCCGACCTGGAACGTAACGAGATTCGTCATGAGCGACGACCAACCGCACGACCTGCCCGGGGAGACGCAGCCTGTCGACGGTCGTGCCGCGACCGGTTCCGATCCGTGGGCGTCGTTCGAGCCGCTCTACGACGAGCATCACGACCGGTTGTACCGCGTCGCCGTCCTACTGTGCAGCGGAAGAGTTGCCGACGCCGAGGATGCGGTCGCCGAAACGTTCATCAATGTTCACCGGGCGTGGCTCGACGGCCGGGTGGAGGAGTTCTTCCCGTACGCCCGGCGCAGCTTGGTCAACTTCATCATGGGCGGGTATCGCAAGACGCGTACCGCCGAGAAGTACCAGAACCTGACCTCCATCGATCCCGATGCCGGTCGGTCCTTCGACGAGCATGTCGTCGACAACACGATGGTGATGAAGGCGCTCGACGAGCTCACGCCGCGACAACGAACCGCGGTCGTACTGCGGTTCTTCGAGGACTTGCCCTATCAGGCGATCGCCGACGAGATGCAAGTCGCCCTCGGCACTGCGAAGGCGCAGGTGTCGATCGGCCTCAGCCAGCTCCGCCGAGTCTTGAGCGAGTCGACCAGTGAGTGACCAGTCGATCTCCGGTCTGCTCCACACAGCAGCTGCCTCGGCTCCCCCGCCGAGCGCCGGCCTCGCCGACGCGGTGCGTGCCGGTGTGGCCGCCAACGCGTCGGGCATTGCCGGCGCACTGTCGACGGCCGCCGCATCGGTTCCGCCGCTCTCGACGGGCGTTGCCGCACGCGTCGCCACCGGCGTCAGATCGGGTGCCGCTCCCGCGGCATGGAGTGCCCGTGCAAGCGCCGTCATGCTTCCCGCCGCGGCCATCGCCGCCATCCGTCGCGTCGCCGCCCGAGGTCCGGTGGCAGCCGCCGGCGCTACGGCGGGGATCGTCGCCGCCGTCGCGGCCGTCGTGTTCGTGGCGGCGACGGTCATCGACCGGTCGACCGACAACGGTCCGGCTGACGATGCCGCACCACCGCCGATCGCGTCGCCGCCGGTGATCACGCCCGGTGGACCGACGCCGTCCGGACCGGGCATCCCGCCATCCACCGACGACTCGACGACATCGACGTCAGGTCCACCGCGCTCGAGCACGACCAAGCCCCGCTCCACCAGTACGTCACGGCCGTCCGGCACGACGCGCCCTGGCGAGAAGCCTCCCAAGGGTTCCACCACAACGGTTCCCGGCACCGGCACCACCCGGCCCGGAGACACCACGACGACTCAGCCGGGCGGAACCACCACCACGCAACCGGGCGCCACGACGACCACCCAGCCGGGTGCGACCACGACGACGAGCCCGGCGTGGCACGACGACGACGCAGCCGCGGCCCACCACGACGACGCTCGCCGCGGACCACGACCGACGAGCACGACCACGCGCGACGGACGACAACGACTACGTCAACGACGACGCCACGACGTCGACGACGACAACCACCACCACCACGACGACGACCACGACGACGCTGCCGCCGCCGCAACCACCTCAGATCCAGAGCGCGTCCGGCAACTGCGACAACGGGATCTTCTGCAGCTTGCACCTGAGCCACACGGCGACATCCGGGGCCAGCAGCTACGGGCTCGTGCTCAATGGAACATCCCTGCCGCTGCTCACCTGGGGCTGCTGTGCGGTCAACTTCCGCCTGCCCTTGCTGAGCGTGCTCAACGTCCTGTTCCAGGTCGTCGCTCTCGACGACGGTTCCATCATCGCCCGCAGCGGCGGACTCCGGTTCACCCTCAACTCTGACCCGACGCGCACTCGCGCCGCGGTGACGTCGCCTGATCAGAGGGCGAACTGCGTGACGGTGTCGGCGGCATCGAGCAGCCAACTCGGGGCGAGACCGACGCGCGATCGTGAAGGTAGCGGCAAGACCGACGCCGACGAGCCCCGTGAACGACGGCCGGTGCACACCAGCCAGAGCGACGCTCTCGTCGTCGGCAGGATCGCTGATCCACACGCTCACCATGATCCGCAGGTAGAGGAACGCAGCGATCACGGCGGCAAGCATCGCCACGATGGCGATCGCGTAGGAACGCTCGTCGACCGCAGCCTGGATGACGCCGAACTTGGCGATGAACCCACTCGTGAACGGCACCCCAGCCTGGGCGAGCAGGAACACCGTGAACATCACGGCGAGCACGGGGCGCCGCCTGGCGAGCCCGCGGAACGAGTCCAGATCGGTTGCATCGTCTCCTTGCCGTGAGACGAGGGCAACCACGCCGAACGACCCGACGACGAGCACGGTGTACGCCAAGAGGTAGACGGCGATGCTGGGCACGCCGGGGCCGGCGTCGGCCTCACCGGCCTGATGGGCGGCGGCCTCGAGCCCGACGAGGATGTAGCCGGCGTGGCTGATCGAGGAGTAGGCGAGCAGCCGCTTGACGTTGGTCTGGACGACGGCCAGCGTCGAGCCGATCACCATCGAGGCGATGGCGAGCACCCACACGACGGGCCGCCAGTCGTCGCGGTAGAACGGCAGCGCCACGATCAGCACCCGCACCATGGCGCCGAAGGCGGCGACCTTTGCCGGCCGCGGCCATGAATGCCGTGACCGGTGATGGCGCACCTTCGTAGACGTCGGGCGCCCAGATGTGGAACGGCACGGCAGAGACCTTGAACCCGAGCCCGACGAGGAGGAGGGCGATGCCGGCAAGGATCAGGGCGTCGTTGTTCTCCACCGGCACGACGCTCTGCAGGCGGGCGACGATCTCGGTGATGTTCGTCGACCCGGCGACGCCGTAGATGAGAGCAATGCCGTACAGCAGGAACGCCGAGGCGAAGCCGCCGAGGATGAAGTACTTGATGCCCGCTTCCTGGCTCTTCGTGCGACGCCGGTGACCGGCGGCGAGGACGTAGAAGCCGAGGGAGAGCGTCTCCAGACCGAGGAACAGGACGATCAGGTCGTTGGCCGACGCCATCACGACTGCCACCCACCGCGGCGACCAGGTAGAGGGCGTAGTACTCCGGACCGTCGAGCCCCTCCCGGCGCAGATAGTCGTCGGAGATCAGGGCGACGAGCAATACCGCGACGCAGGCCGTGATCGTGAAGAACATCGAGAACGTGTCGAAGGCCAGGGCGCCGCCGACGAGCGTGCTCACCCCCTCGTCGGTGATGTCGTCCCACTGGATCATGGCCAGCACCGCAGCGGCGACCGCCGTCGCCGACGTGATGGCGGCGTAGAGCCCGCGCGGCCATACCGGCGTCAGGGCACCGGCGAGGAGCAGGAACATCGCCCCGCCGAGCAGCACGATCAGCGGCGAGAGCGCCCACCAGTGACCTCGGGGCCACTGAACGTGCCCAGATCCTGTGCGAAGATCACTCGCCCTCCTTCGCCGATTCGGACGGCGGGCTCGGGCTCGACGTAGTCGGTCTTCGCCTCGACGTGCTCGATCGAGGGCGTCGACGCTGGGCTCGATGCGGTCGAGCATCGGCTTCGGGTACACGCCGACGAACACGATGGCGGCGATGAACGGCAGCAGCACCAGTCCTTCACGCAGGATCAGCTCGCGGAAGGTGGTGTTCTCCTCGTCGGGCTCACCGTGGAACACCCGCTGATACGCCCACAGCAGGTAGAGCGCGGCGAGGATCACGCCCGCGGCGGCGACCACCGTCCACCAGCGGGCGGACATGAACGAGCCGATCAGCATGAGGTACTCGCCGATGAAACCGTTGAGGCCGGGCACGCCGATCGACGACAGCATCACCACGGTGAACCCGGCGGCGAAGATCGGCGCCACCGCCTGCAGCCCCTTCAGGTCGGCGATCTGACGTGTGTGCCGTCGCTCGTAGATCCATCCGACGAGGAGGAACAGTGCGCCGGTGGACACGCCGTGGTTGATCATCTGCAGCACGCTGCCGGAGATCGACTGCGACGTGATGGCGAACGTGCCGAGCACGATGAACCCGAGGTGGGCGATCGACGAGTAGGCGACGAGCCGTTTCAGGTCCGCCTGCATCGTGGCGTCGATCGCGCCATAGATGATGCCGATCACGCCGAGGGTGAGGAACAGCGGGCGCGCCCAGTGCAGCTGCCTCGGGAAACAGCCCGAGGCCGAAACGCAGCAGCCCGTAGGTGCCGAGCTTCAGCAGCACGCCGGCGAGGATCACCGAACCGGCGGTTGGCGCCTGGGTGTGGGCATCGGGTAGCCACGTGTGCAACGGGAAGATCGGCACCTTCACGGCGAACGCCACGGCAAAGGCGAAGAACAGCCATCGCGCCGTGGTTGCCGCAAAGTCGGCGTTCTGGCTGATCTCGACGAGGTCGAACGTGATGTGCCCGACCCCGTTGTCACGGGCGATGAACACGGTGGCGATGATGCCGACGAACATGAACGCCGAACCGGTCATCGTGTACAGGAAGAACTTCGTGGCCGCGTAGACCCGCCCCTCGTATCCCCAGCCGCCGATGAGGAAGTACATCGGCACGAGCACGACCTCGAAGAACAGGAAGAACACGAACAGGTCGAGGCTGAGGAAGGTGCCCATCACGCCTGCCTCGAGCAGCAGCATCCAGGCGAGGTACGGCTTGTCGTCGTGGTGCGGGTCGACCCCGACGAGCGACAGGGGGAAGAGCACACCGGTGAGCACGACGAGGAAGAGGGAGATGCCGTCGACGCCGAGGTGCCAGGAGATCCCCCACGCCTCGATCCACGTGTGCTTCGACACGAACTGGTAGCCGGCTTCACCGGTCTCGAAGGAGACGAGAGCCACACGCTCATCGCCGCCGTCACCGCCGAGGCGAGCAGCGCGACCAGCTTGGTCGATCTCCGGCCGCCGGCGCGAGACGACCGCGACGAGGAATGCTCCAGCCACAGGCACGGCGATCAACGCGGTGAGGATCGGGAATGACGCGGTGAGTCTCCGTCGTCATCAGAGGATCCCCCTGGACGAGGACGAACCAGGCGAGGGCGAGCACGGCACCGACGCCGAGCACCGCCGGCGTAGGCGCGGACGAAGCCGTTCTCGCTGCGGCGGAGGACGCTGCGACGCCGGCTTTGACGATGCTCGCCGAACCGTTGACCGCGCCATCGACGATGTTGCTGGTCGGCCCAGGCGATGTCCGTCGAACGCCCCGCGCCCGGGACCGCCCATGAACTTCGAGATGCCGTGCTGTCGTAGTACCAACCCTCGGCGAGGATCTCCGGCTCGATCGCCTTCGCCCGCTTGCGCTCGTAGACCAACCAGGCAGCGGCGATGCCGATGATCGCCGCGACGATGGCTACCGCGAGCAGGACGTACTTGTTGTCGTCAGCCCAGGTGTCGGTGATGTCGGCTTCACCGACCTCGACCACGGGATGGAGCCACTGCTCGAGCCGCTCCGCCGTCGTGAGAACGGGAGGTGGATGCCTCCACCGACGAACGAAAGCAGCGGCGAGCACGACGAGTGGCAGCGAGCATGATCGCCGGCGACTCGTGCGGCTTGAAGCCGCCGTGGCCGTCGTCGTGGGCGGCTGCGACCGGTTCCTCGGCGACGGCGGGCTCCGCCGCCTCGGTCCCTTCCGCGGCCGCCTCGCCGGCGAGGGTCTCACGTGCAGTGGCCGGATCGAGTCCTTCCACCTCGCTTCGCCGAAGAACACCATGATCACCTGGCGGGTCATGTAGTACGCGGTGAGGAGGGCGGTGATGAGGCCGATCACGTACAAGCACCGGGCTCTCGGCGAACGGCGAACGAGCAGGATCTCGTCCTTCGACCAGAAGCCGGCGAACGGTGGCACACCGGAGATCGCCAGCCAGCCGACGATGAACGTCGCCGCCGTGATCGGCATCAGCTTGCGCAGCATGCCCATCCGGCGCATGTCCTGTTCGTCGTGCATGCCGTGGATGACCGACCCCGAACCGAGGAACAGCAGCGCCTTGAAGAAGGCGTGGGTGACCATGTGGAAGATCGCCGCTACGTAGGCGCCGGTGCCGACGGCGAGGAACATGTAGCCGAGCTGGCTCACCGTCGAGTAGGCGAGCACGCGTTTGATGTCGTTCTGGGCGATGGCGATCGTGGCGGCGAACAGCGCTGTGAGGCACGCCGACCCAGGCGATGAGCGTCGGCACCCAGTCGTAACCCGACGGCGGTGATCGGGTTGATGCGGGTCATCACGAACACGCCGGCGGTCACCATCGTGGCCGCATGGATGAGCGCCGACACCGGCGTCGGACCTTCCATCGCGTCGGGGAGCCAGAAGTACAGCGGGAGCTGCGCGCTCTTGCCGACGGCGCCGACGAACACCAGGGCGGCGATCGCCGTCGCAGTCGACTGCGCGATGGCACCTGCCTCGGCCGCATCGTTGAGCCGGTCGAAGCTGAGCGTGCCCACCGACCGAGAAGGCGAGGAACATCGCCAGCATGAACCCCCAGTCACCGACGCGGTTGGTGACGAACGCCTTCTTGCCGGCGGTCGCCGCCGACTCACGCGTGTGCCAGAACGAGATCAGCAGGTAGGAGCACGTGCCCACTCCCTCCCAGCCGAGGAACGTGACGAGCATGTTCTCGCCCAGCACGAGCAGCAGCATGCGACAGCGCGAACAGGTTGAGGTACAGGAAGAACTTGGAGAACTTCGGGTCGCCGTGCATGTAGCCGACCGAGTAGAGGTGGATCAGCGCGCCGACGCCGGTGACGAAGAGGCACATCGTGATGCTCAGCGGATCGACGAGGAACGCCATGTCGACCTGCAGTGTCGACACCGGCACCCAGGAGAACAGCTTCTCGACGTGACCGACACGCTCCTCGGCGTCTTCGACCGAGCAGGTCGAGGAACACGCCGACGGTGACGGCGAACGAAGCGAACATCATCGCCGTCGCGAGGTAGCCGGCATCGCGGCTCACCGAGCCGTCGCCCGAACAGCAGGATCAGCACGAATCCGGCCAGCGGGAAGCGCGGGGACCAGCCAGACGACGTCAGTCATTGCGGGCGGCTCTCGTTCCGCTCAGCTCGCACCAGATCGTCGGCAGTGATGCTCGCCCGCCGGCGCATGATCGACGACGATGATGCCGAGACCGACCACGACCTCGGCGGCCGCGACGACGAGCACGAAGAACACCGCTGTCTGCCCGTTGATGTCACCCATCTCGTCGGCGAGCGCGACGAACGATGAGGTTGACCGCGTTGAGCATCAGCTCGATGCACATGAACATCACCAGCGGATTGCGCCGCACGAGCACGCCCGAGGCGCCGATGCCGAACACGACGGCGGCGAGCACCAGGTACCACGTCGAGGTGGGCGCCACGTCGGCGATCACTCGTCGATCTCCTCGTCGGGCGTGCGCAGCTTGCGAGTCATCAGCACCGTGCCGGCCACGGCGACGACGAGCAGCGCACCGGTCAACTCGAAGGCGAACACGTGGTCGCTGAACAGGTTCTCGGCGAGCTGGCGGATGTTGGCGTCGTGATCACCGGTCTCCCGAGCGACGTCGATCGTGCTGTCTCCCTCGGAGCACGCTCGTCACGGCCGGAGGCGATCGCGGCGATGATCAGCCCGACGAGCGCCGACCCCCATGATCGCCGCCAGCGGACGCTGGATCGGGAGCGGCTCGACGCTGAGATCCTCGGCCTGGTCGACACCGAGCAGCATCAGCACGAACAGGAACAGCACGACGATCGCCCCGGCGTAGACGATCACCTGGACGGCAGCCAGGAAATGCGCCTCCAGCGCGACGAATTGGACGGCGACGCCGAACAGCGTGAGCACGAGACTCAACGCGGCGTGCACCGGGTTGCGGCTGATGACACGCCGACCGCGCCGCCGAGCATCATCACCGAGGCCAGCACGAACACGAGCAGCTCCATCTACTGCCCGCCCTCGATCGCGTTCGGCCTGCGGGCCTTCGGCCGGGCGGACACCGAAGCCGAGCTCGCCGCTCCAACCGCGGTCGATCCTCGAAATCGGCGTCGCCGGACGGCGACGTGGCCCGCATCCATCCGCTGGTGAACGTGTCCTCGCCCTCGCGCCAGTCCTCCCACGGCAGGCGCTTCGCCTTGCCGTCGTCGTCGACGAGCAGCTCGTCCTTGGTGTAGATGGCGTCATCGCGGTTCGTGAACGAGAACTCGAACATCTTCGTCTCGGTGATCGCCTCGGTGGGGCAGGCCTCGACGCAGAGATCGCAGTGGATGCACCGCAGGTAGTTGATCTCGTACGACGTACCCGTACCGCTCGCCCGGCGACGTCGGGTTGTCAGGATCGTTGTCGGCGCCGCGAACGTGGATGCACTTGGCGGGGCAGACGCCGGCGCAGAGCTCGCAGCCGATGCACTTCTCCATGCCGTCCTCGTACCGGTTGAGCACGTGACGGCCGTGCAACCGCTCCGGCTTCGGCGCCTTCCGGTCGTCCTGCGATCGTCCTGCGAGTCGTCGTCGCGCCTGCGCGCGACACGGCCACCGGAGTAGCTGGCCGTGATCGCGCTTGCCGCCGAACAGGCGGTGCTGCTTCAGCGTGACGCCGAATCCTTCGAAGTAGCCCATCAGACGCTGCTCCTTCGGCTCGTCTCGCAACCGGTTGCTCGCCTCGCCTACCGTGCTCGCCGCCTGCGCCTTGCTTGGCGCCTCACCCGACTCGCCCGCTCATGCCTGCACCACCCGGTTCTTCGCACGCAGGCAGCGGCGATGAACAACGTACGAACGATGAACGCCGCCAGCGACACGGCCACGATCAGCCACCGGGTTCCAGTCGTTGTCGTCGCCGACCCGCAGCGCAGCGAGCAGCACGAACCAACCGAGCGAGACCGGGATCAGGAGCTTCCACCCGAGGTCCATCAGCTGGTCGTAGCGCAACCGCGGCAACGTGCCGCGGAACCACACGTAGATGTATAGGAACATCGAGCACCTTGAGCAGGAACCAGATCGTGCCCTCCAGGCCGTTGTTGATGAGCGGGATGTCGAGCGTCGTGTCGCCGATCCGCACGGGCTGCGGTCCGCCGAAGAACAGCGTGACGATGACGCGCGCTCATCGTGATCGTGTTCATGAACTCGGCGAGGAAGAACAGCGCGAAGCGGATGCTCGAGTACTCGGTGTTGAACCCACCGACCAGCTCCTGTTCGGCCTCGACGAGGTCGAACGGCGGCCGGTTGAGCTCGGCCGTGGCGGCGATCATGAAGATGACGAACGGCACGACTCCGGTCGCGACGAGGTGCCAGTCGCCGAGCCGCTGCTGCGACGTCGACGATGCCTGCCGGTCGAGAGCGTGCCCGCAGATCAGCAGCACGGCGGCGAGGCTGAGGCCGAGCGCCGCCTCGTAGCTGATCATCTGGGCGGTGGCCCGAACCGCGCCGAGCAGCGGGTACTTCGAGCCGCTGGACCACCCGGCGAGCATCACGCCGTAGACGCGCGATCGACGACAGAGCGAGCACGAACAGGATGCCGATCGGAGGGTCGGCGAGCTGCACTCGCGTCTGCTCGCCCGAACCACGTGACGATCCCGGCCTTGTCGTCGCGGAAGTCGCCGCCGAGCGGGATCACGCTCCACACGAGGAACGCCGGGACGAGGGCGAGGAGCGGCGCCAGGCGGAACACGAACGCGGTCGGCGCGGTTCGGGGACGAGGTCCTCCTTGAAGAACAGCTTGATGCCGTCGGCGAGCGTCTGCAGCAGCCCGAACGGCCCGGCCTTGTTGGGTCCGATGCGGTTCTGCATGCCGGCGATCACCTTGCGCTCGAACCACACCATGAACATCGTGCCGACGAGGGCCGACGACGAAGATGACGACCACCTTGAGCACGACGATCAGCAGCGGCGTCCAGAGCGATGCGCCGGTCGAGCAACGGATCGAGGGCGAGCAGCGCGATCACAACCGCTCCAGGCGAACGTCGGTGACACCCGTGGAGGCGTCGATCGAATCGGCGATGTGGTCGTGCCGGCCTGGTTGAACGGCACCCACACCGCGCCCCGCGGAACGGCGCGGATCGGCCACCACCGGGAGCGCCACCGTCTTCTTCGGCGCTGATCACCCTGATCTCGGTGCCGGCGGCGACACCGAGCTGATCGAGGTCGAGCGGATTGACGTTCGGCGCGCACTGCCCGGAGCGAGGGCGGCCGAGCGACGCCGACATCGACTCGTGACCCACGCCGAGGTCGTAGAGCTTGCGACCGACGACGAGCCGGTAGTCGTAGCTGACCCGCGCTCGGGCTCGGTGACGGCGGCGGGCAGCTCGGACGACGCCGGCGGTCGGCCGATCAGCACACCGTCGGTCGCTGACGCGCAGTGCTCGCGACGTTGACGTCGGCGAACTCGGTCACGGACTTGGCGATCACCTCGGTGACGTCGTCGACGGAGTCGACCTCCATCAACCAGGTCGTCGTGTCCCAACCGGTCGGCCAGCTCGATGGCGATCATCCAGTCGGGACGAGCCGTGCCGGCAGGCGTGACCTTGTGGCCCAGCGTCTGCGACCCGCCCTTCGATGTTCGTGGTGGTGCCCGCCTTCTCACCGTAAGCGGCGGCGGCGAGCACCACGTCGGCGAGTTGCGTCGAGTCCGACGAGTGGGTATCGACGGAGATCACCCGGCGTGCGCCGGCCAACGCCTGGCGAGCGAGGTCGGCGTCGGGGCAGTCGTTGAGCGGATCGGCTGCCGAGCAGGACGAGACATTCGAGCTTGCCGGCCGCGGCCGCCTGCAGGATGCCGAGCCCGTCGAGGCCCACCTGTCGCCGGGACGCAGCCCGACCGGCCATGGCACCGACGACGTTGCCGCGGCGCAGAGCAGGCAGCACGGCGGCGCCCGGGCAGGCGGCGAGCGCCGCGTTGATCGCGGCCGCCGCCAATGCCTCGGACTTCGGCGAGGTTGGCCCGCCCGGCGACGATCGACCACGTCACCCGAGTCGAGCTGCGCGGCGCACCTCGTCGTCGCCGAGTGTGTCGCTGATCGCCTGCGTCGTGCCTGCCTCGACCCGCACCGACTTCCAGGCGTACCGGCTCAGGCCCGTCTCGGCGGGCGAGAACTCGATGATCCGGCTGCGTCGCTTCTCCGCCGCGTCGCGCAGACGGAGGTAGAGGACGGGCAGCTCCTCCTTGATGTCGGGGGCGAGCAGCACGATCGTGGCGGCGTTGGCCGCTTGGCTGATCGTGGCGCGAGGGAGGTCCGAACAGCTCGACAGGAAGCCCGTCGCCGAGTTGCGCATCACGGTGGGGTGTACCGATCGCGTCGGCGAGCTGCGCCCACATGAACGCGTCCTCGTTGCTCCCCCGGGCGCCGCCGAGAACGGCCACCGACGTCTGGTCCGCCCGCGGAGAGCGCTTCGCCGAGCAGCGTGGTGGCAGCGACGATGGCGGCGTTCCAACTCGCCGGCTCGAGGCCCGCCGACGTCTTCACCAGTGGCTCGATGACACGGTCGGGCGAGTGCACGGCTTGGAAGCCGAACCGTCCCTTGTCGCACATCCAGCTCCAGTTGACGGCATCGGAGTCGACACCCTGGTAGCGAACGAGGCGGTCGTGGCTCGCCTGCACGACGATGCGGCACCCGACGGAACACGACGTGCACGTGCTCTCGACCTCGTTCAGGTCCCATGGCCGCGCTTTGAACCGGTACGGCTTGGCAGTGAGTGCCCCGACGGGGCAGATCTGCACGGTGTTGCCGGAGAAGTACGAGGCGAACGGTTCGTCGGGGAACGTCAGCACCTGCGTGTTGTTGCCGCGGTGGGTGAAGTGGATGAGCTTGTCGCCGGCCACCTCGTCGGCGAAACGGGTGCACCGATCGCACAGTATGCACCGCTCGCGGTCGAGGAGGACGAGATCGCTGAGCGCGATCGGCTTCTCGAAGTGGCGCTTCTCCTCCACGTACCGCGACTCGCCAGGCCCATTGCTCATCGCCTGGTCCTGGAGGGGACACTCGCCGCCCTTGTCGCACACGGGGCAATCGAGAGGATGGTTGGCGAGGAGCATCTCGATGACGCCCTCCTGCGCTCGCTTCACACCGTCGGTGGCGGTCCGCACGACCTGATCCGGAGCGACGTCCTGCATGCAGCTGACGATCATCATCGGACCGCGCGGGCCCTCGATCTCGACGAGGCACTGACGGCACATGCCGACCGGCGTCATCCGGTTGTGGTAGCAGAACCGCGGCACGTACGTCGCCGGCGTCCTCGCAGGCGTCGATGACCTTCTGACCCGGTCTCGCCTCCCACAGTCGCCCGTCGATGTTCACCGTGACGGTGGTCTTCGGCACCGGCTCGGCGACCAGTGTCTCGTCCGTGGCCTCGTCCGCGCCGGCGGTGTCGTTGTCCTCGGGCTCGGCCGGCTCGGTGGATTCGATGGCGTCGGTTTCGGTGACGTCGTCGTCAGGCATGGGCGTGGATTCCTGAACCGTGGATGGCCGGTCGTTCGATACCGTCGATGGGGCGGCCGTGCTCGATGTAGTGCTCGAACTCGTTGCGGAAGCGCTTGCACCGCCGAGATGATCGGGCTCACCGCCGACGGACCGAGGGCGCAGATCGTGGTCTGTCGGGGAGGCCAGGCGAGGCCCGGGCTGATCGTGTCGCTGATGTCCATCAGCGTGTCGATGTCGTCGGGGCGTCCGTAGCCGTCGAGGATCCGCTTCAGGATGCGGTCCAGCCACGTGCCGCCCTCGCGACACGGGGTGCACTTGCCACAGCTCTCGCGGGCGAAGAAGCGCACGACCCGCCAGCAGGCGGCGACCATGTCGGTGCGGTCGTCCATCACGACGATCGCCCCGGAACCGAGCATCGAGCCCTTCTGGTCGACGGTCGGCTTGTCGAGGGGCAGATCGAGGTGCTCGTCGAAGAACCAGATCGCCGACGCACCACCCGGGATGAACGCCTTCACCGATCGATTGTCGCGGATGCCGCCGCAGTATTCGGGCGCCTCGAACAGCATCCGGAACGTCGTGATGCCATTCGGCACCTCGAACACGCCCGGGCCTGTTGACGTGACCGGAGACGGCGAACATGCGCATGCCCGTGGACGTCGGTGCACCGAGATCGTGGAACGCCTGCCCGCCCTCGTTGACGATGAACGGCACGTTGGCGATCGTCTCGATGTTGTTCACCACCGTCGGCTGCATGTACAGGCCCTTGGCGGCGGGGAAGTACGGCAGGCTTGAGGCGGGGCATGCCCCGCTCGCCCTCGAGGCTCTCGATCAGTGCCGTCTCCTCGCCGACGATGTAGGCACCGGCGCCCCACGTGAGCGTGATGTCGCACGAGTAGTCGGTGCCGAGGATGTTCTTGCCGACGAGGTTGTTGGCGTACGCGTCGTTGACGGCCTGGGCGATGCGCTCCTGGGCAAGGGCCATCTCGCCGCGCACGTAGAGGAAGGCGTGGTTGGCGCCGATCGCGTAGCACGTGATGACCGCGCCTTCGATGAGGGCGTGCGGGTCGAGCTCCATCAGCAGCCGGTCCTTGTAGGTGCCCGGCTCGCTCTCGTCACCGTTGATCACGAGGTACCGGGGAAACACGCCAGCGGGCAGGAACCCCCACTTGACGCCGGTGGGAAACCCAGCGCCGCCGCGACCCTGCACCTCGGAGGTCTTGACCTCCCCGTGCACCTTCTCCGGCGTCATCTGGGTCAGCGCCTTGCGCAGTGCCGTGTACCCACCCGAGCGGAGATAGCCGTCGTACGTGTATCCGTCGCTCTGCTCGAATCGCGCCGTGACGATCTTCGGTCCGGTGGGGACGCTGCCGGCGAGGTGGTAGCTCGGCGGAGCGGCTTCCTGTTCGTCGCCGTTGCCAGCGGCCTTGGCGTTCTCGTCGCTCATCGCGGCGTCGACCTTCTGTTGTTGTTCCACGCCGACGTTGGCCCACGCCGAGGTCTGCTTCTGCCGGACGCGGGCGAGCGTGCCGTGCGGCGGGACCTCGTCGTTGAGACGACCGGCGGCGAGATCGTCGACGAGCCGGTCGAAGGCGTCGGGTGTGACTCCGTAGCGGTAGCGGTAGTTCACCTGCAGGGCCGGCGCCTCGGTACAGGCGGCGATGCACTCGACGTCCTCCAGCGTGAAGTTGCCGTCGTCGGTGGTGGAGCCGGCTTTCACGCCCAACGATCGCTCGGCGTGCTCGAGCAGTTCCCACGCACCGACCAGCTGACAGGAGATGTTGGTGCAGATGTTGATGCAATAGCGGCCGACCGGCTCGAACTTGAACATCTCGTAGAACGTGGCGGTGCCGTACACCTCGGCCGGCGTGAGATCGAGGAGCTCGGCGATGTGCCCCATCGCCTCTTCCGTCACGTAGCCGTTCTGCTCCTGGGAGAGGTGCAGCAATGGGATCAGCGCGCTCTTGGACCGCGGGTAACGGGCGACGATGTCCTTGGCGATCGACACGTTGGCGTCGGTCAGCCGGGTCATCTATCCACCTCGCCGAGGATCGGATCGACAGAGGAGATCACGGCAACTGCGTCGGCGATCAGGCAGCCGCGCATCATGTGCGGCAGCGTTTGCAGGTTGACGAAGCTCGGGGGACGGATGTGCATTCGGTACGGCTGGGGCCCACCGTCGCTGGCGATGTAGCAACCGATCTCGCCGCGAGGTCCCTCGATCGAGACGTAGACCTCGCCCTCGGGCACCTTGAAGCCTTCGGTGAAGATCTTGAAGTGGTGGATGAGCGCTTCCATCGACTCGTCGATGCGCGCTCGTGGCGGCGGTGTGATCTTCTTGTTCTGGATGCGATAGTCACCCGCCGGCATCCGGTCGAGGACCTGGCGAACGATGCGCATCGACTCGCGGATCTCGTTGAGCCGGATCGCGTAACGGTCGAACGAGTCGCCGTATGTGCCGACGAGCACGTCGAACTCGACGTCGTCGTAGCGCAGGTAGGGCATGTGCCGGCGCAGGTCCCACTCGACGCCCGTGGCGCGGAGGATCGGTCCGGTGGCACCGAGCGCCACCGCCTCCGTGGGCGTGATGACGCCGACGCCCTGCAGCCGCTGCCGCCAGATCGGCTGCCCGGTCATCAGCGTGTCGTACTCGTCGAGCCGGGGCGGGATCATGTCGAGCAGACGGAGGACGTCGTCTCGCCAACCGGGAGGCAGGTCGGCGGCGAGGCCACCAGGGCGGATGAAGTTATGGTTCATCCGCAGGCCAGTGACCTTCTGGAAGAAGCGGAGACACCTCCTCCCGCTCGCGCCACCCGTAGATCATCATCCCCACGGCGCCGATGTCCATGCCGTTGGTCGCCATGAACAGCAGATGGCTGGCCATCCGGTTCGTTTCGGCGAGGAGCATTCGCATCCACACCGCCCGCTCCGGGATCTCCTCGTCGATGCCGAGCAACTTCTCCACGGCCATGGAGAACACGAGCTCGTTGCTCAGCGGGCTGGCGTAGTCCATGCGGGTGACGTTCGTGCCGCCCTGCATGTAGGTGAGCTGCTCGGCGGTCTTCTCCATGCCGGTGTGCAGGTAGCCGACGATCGGCTTGACGCGCAGCACCTCCTCGCCGCGCAGTTCGAGCATGAGCCGCAACACCCCATGGGTGCTCGGGTGCTGCGGACCCATGTTCATGATCATCGTCTGGTCTTCGTCGAAATCGGGCTCCTCGTCGGCGAGGGCGGCCGCTTCGGCCTCGCTCATCCGCAGCACGGCGCCCGACCTCGCGCAGCAGCTCGTTGGCCGTCATCTCCGAGCGGGGCACCATCTCCTGCCCACCCTCGCTCGTGCGGATCATTCGCGAACGCGCGTCCACAGTCATCGCTGGCCGGCTCCCTTGAACTGGACGGGAATCTCGCCGACGGCGTAGTCCTTGCGCAGCGGGTGACCCTCCCAGTCCTCGGGCATGAGGATGCGGGTGAGGTCGGGATGCCCGGTGAACGTGATGCCGAACATGTCGTACACCTCGCGCTCAGGTGCCTCCGTGCCTGGATACAGATCGAACAGCGTCGGCAGGTGGTGTCCGATTCGGGTACCTGGACGCGCACCCGGAGCCGGCGCCGGCCGTTGAGGTCGAGCAGGTTGACGACGATCTCGAAGCGCTCTCGCTCGGCGCCGTCGGGAAGGGGTCGGTCGAAGTGCAAGAGATAGTCGACGGCGGTGATGTCGAGGCACATCTCGTAGCCGTCGTCGGCGATCGCCTTCATCGTGTCGAGATACGCCGCGCGAGCCGGGTAGACCACCGTCTGGCCGAAGTGCTCGGTGACGGGGCAGCCGAACAGCTGCGGCGGATCCGGGGCGCGCTCGCTGACTTCTACCACGTCGCCGGACATGGTCAGGCTCTTCCGATCGAGATGACGATGGGCTCGTCCGAAGGCGGGATCTCGGTGACCTGGAGGTTGGCGCCGGCACCGGACTCGGAGCGGCGCTTCATGATCTCACCGTCCTCGATCCGCTGGTGCAATGCCTCGATGGCGTGGAGCAGGGTCTCCGGCGTAGGCGGGCAGCCCGGTGCGTAGATGTCGACGGGCACGATCTGATCGACGCCCTGGACGATGGCGTAGTTGTTGAACATGCCACCCGTGGATGCGCACACGCCCATCGAGATGACCCACTTCGGCTCCATCATCTGGTCGTACACCTGGCGCAGGACGGGCGCCATCTTCTGGCTCACCCGACCCGCCACGATCATGATGTCGGCTTGACGCGGCGACGCCCGGAACACCTCCATTCCGAAACGCGACATGTCGTAGTGGGCGCCTCCGGTGGCCATCATCTCCAATGCACAACAGGCGAGACCGAACGTCGCCGGCCATGAGCTCCGCGACCGAGCCCACTTGACGAGGTCCTCGAGGCGGGCAGTGATGACGTTGTGCGTGAGGCCGGCGAGGCCGTCGTCGAGTACGTCGTTGACAAGTCCCACTGAGCCTCCCTTCTACGCCGCTGTGTCGTCGCGGCCCTCGAGCCCGACACGACGCACGGTGGACGTTGCGGTCCGTTCCGGTGACACCAGCGCGGCATCCTCGCGCAAATCGCGCGAGCGGTGGACAGGACCCCACTCGAGACCGCCGCGGGCGACCTCGTACACGAACGTCAAGAAGAACAGCACCGAGAAAAGGAGGATGGCGACGAAGCCGTACACGCCGAGCTCTGCCCGCGACACGGCGTACGGGTACACGAAGATGATCTCGATGTCGAACATGATGAACAGCATCGCCACGATGTAGAAGTTCACCGGGAAGCGGTGGGGAGGCTCACGGCTGGGCACGATGCCGCATTCGTAGGGCGCTTCCTTGGCCGCCGACGGACGGCGGGGGGCGAGGAGCATCGACGCCAAGCGGCTCACGATGGCGAAGACCACACCGAGGATGCCCAGCACGACGATCGGCAGGTACTGCTCCATGGCTCAGCCTGCTGCCGCCGGAGCGGCCTCCCTGTTGCGCTCGACCAGACGCGTCGCGGCGGTGCAGCAGCCACGCACAGGTGAGCAGGATGAGTCGTCGACCCGACGAACAGCACGATCGCTGGCTGCCGCCTCGCTCCGAGATCGCGCACCATGTACACGTACTGGGAGGTGCGGGTCTCGTCGATCTCGGCGCTCGCCGGAGCGCGTCCGGGCTCGGTGCGGGTGGGCACCAACGGCGCGACCTCGACCACCACGTGGTGCGGCTTGTGGAAGAAGGCGAGGAAGTCGAGGCTGTCGTTGATCTTCGGATAGCGCTCGCCGCCGATGTCGAAGACGTTGACCACTTGGTACTCACCGGCGGAGAACGCCTCGGTCTCCTCGACGAGCACGCCGGCCTCCGAAGCGGCCTGCCCGAAGGCGGAGTCGGACTCGGCGAGCGGCGTCCAGCCCTCGTCCTGGAATTGCTGCTTGATGATCTCGGCGGTCTCTGGCGGGGTGGCGCCCTCGGGAATCTCGACCTGGCTCTCCAGCACGCCGGCACGCACGAGCGCCTGCGGATCCTGCAACACGGTGCGGCCTGGCACCGGCTTCCACGACGGCTCGGGCCCCTTGAGGCCGATGCCGTAGATCGTCCACGCGGCGCCCATCAGCGCCAGCCATGCCGGCGAGGCCGGTGAGCGTGACCAGGAAGCCGAGGCGAGCGCCGAGGTTGGTGAGCAGGACGAGGTAGATGCTGCCCATGAAAACGACGACGCCGATGATGACCGTGAGGATGCCACGGATCTCCGAATTCCCAGTTGATCGCCAACAGTGACTGCATCTAGAGCCCCCGCACGTAATCGACGATGGCGGCGATCTGCTCGTGGGTGAGCATCTGGCCGAAGCCGGCATCCGTCCGGTGCCCTGCCCCTGGCGGCCGTAGATGACGCCGAGCTCGGACCCCGTGGAGACGAAGTCGATCGAGGTCCTGCTTCTCGGGGAAGTGGGCGTTCTCCGAGCTTCCGGTGAGGTTCCAACCGAGCGCACCCTGGCCCGGTACGCCGGGCTGGTCGTAGCTCCACCCCTGGGTGTGGCAGCGAGCGCAGCTGAACGCTCCCGACGAGAGCTCGAGGTTGAACAAGGCCTCGCCGTACGAGGCGTACTCGCCGGACTCGACGGACTCGCGAGCGGCGGCCTCGATCTCGTCCTGCGTCTCCGTGCCGATGTGGCCGCTGGGGCAGATCACCGGGATCGGATCGTTGTCGCCGACCGTGACCGTCTCGGCGATCGGCTCTTCGCCCTCGGCGCAGTCCTCGGGCTCGACCTGGATCGTCTTCAGGTAGACGAGCAACGAGTCGATCTGCTGGTCGTTCATCGGTCCGCCGCCGTCGGTGCCCCACGCCTGCATCGGCGAGTAGGGACGGCCGTACTCGAGGATGAAGCGGACCTCCTCCTCGCTGAACCGGTAGTAGACGGTGTTGAGCGCCGGAGCCTTCCACTGCACCGCGGTGACTTCGCCGGTCTTCGGATCGGTGAGGGCGTAGTCGGCAGCACCCCCGGTGGCGTTCATGCCGCCGTGGCACCCGGCGCAGTTGAACCCTCCGTCTGCGGTGGGCCGGAAGTATCCCTCACCCCACCCGGCGAACTCCTCGACCTTGCCCTGCTTCGGCGCCGGCCTGGCGACTCGGCTCGAGCACCCAGTACAGGGGCAGGCCGATGACTATGACGACCAGCAGCAGCACTCCGAGCAGCTGCACCAGCTCGAGGCGCCGTCCTTCGAGCGTCTCGTCGTCGTAGTACGGCCTTCGGTTGGGTGCCAGCTCGAGCTCGGAGCCGACCTCGCGGCCGCGCCGAGCCGATGTTGAGGAGGATGTAGACGAGCCAGCCGACGAGGATGACGGCAAACAGGATCCACGCGATCGAGGTCGTCGCCAGCGCGACCATTCAGTGTCCTCCGGCTCCGGAAACGCAGTGCGGGCCCTCGGCCTCCTGGCCGGTGGTGTTCGTGCCGATCGGCGGACCGAGGATCGGGTTGCCGGTGTCGACCGTGACCTCACCGCTGGCCGAGAACTCGGCGGCGAAACGGTCCATGCCGCGCGGTGCCGGGCCGCCCTTCTTCTCGCCGACGCGGTTGTACTGCGAGCCGTGGCAGCCGCACTCGAACCACTGGCTGGTCGCGGCACGACGGCACGCGGCAGCCGAGGTGCGGACACTTCTGGTAGAGAGCGACGATGCCCTGCTTCATGCCGGCCACGATCGCCTCGTCGTAGACGGCCTCGGCCTTGGAGATGGCATCGGCAGGATAGGCGGTGACCCACGTGCGCGCCTCGGGGTAGTAGGCGAAACCGTTGCCGGTGCTGATGGCGGCCTTGATGTCGGTGAGCTTGCCGAGGTTGACCTTGCTGCCGAACCCACCCGTGGCGGTGGGCCAGAGGAAGGCGACCATCGCCGCCGCGGAGAACGCTCCGATGCCGGCACTCATCAGCGTGACCGTGGCGCGGTTGAAGAACTGACGGCGGCTGACGCCGATCAGCTCGGGGTCGGGTGGGACGAACGGCGCGGGCAGGCTTTCCGGTGCCTTCTCGACCTCTTGGCCGTAGCGCGCGATCTCGCCCGCCTTCTCGGCGTCGGCGGCGCTGCGGGGCCGCTCGACTGGTTCCACCTCGGCCGTGCGTACTTCGGCTTCGGCGGTGGCTCGGCGCGCGGCGCGATCGCGACGGCGGGTCTCGGCAGACAAGGCACCGGCACCGCGCACATCGGACCGGCGGGCGAGCGTGAGGAACGT
The DNA here is from genome assembly GCA_963830025.1 of uncultured Acidimicrobiia bacterium. GTDB lineage: Bacteria > Actinomycetota > Acidimicrobiia > Acidimicrobiales > Ilumatobacteraceae > CAWHLC01. The sequence continues at coordinate 860,972 of CAWHLC010000007.1, read as the reverse complement.
CAGGGCGCCGAGCACGACGACGGCGGCGATGACGATGGCGATGATGACGGCTGCGTTCATGGTCGCTACCTCCTTCCCGTCACAGCTCGAAGATACCGTCGATGCCGTCTCTCCACGGCAGGATGAAGTTGAAGCCCGGTCCGCGGAAGAACGAGCCGATCATGCGTGAGCACCGCCCAGAACATGATGTGGATCGTCATCAGCGAGATGGCGAACTTGCGCTCCTCCGGTTTGATGGAGGGGTTCTTGTCGATGTAGGGGGCGAAGATCAAGACGATGATGCCGACGCCGGGGATCGTCACGCCGGCGATCATCGGGTGGAACATCGACAGCAGTTCCTGCAGTCCGAGGAAGTACCACGGTGCCTTCGACGGGTTCGGTGTCTGGTTGGGGTTGGCCAGCTGGAGCAGTGGCGCGTTGACGAAGATCGAGAAGATGAAGACGAAGGCGAGGCAGGCGAGCGAGGCGACGAACTCGGCAGCCAGCAGGTGCGGCCAGGTGTGCACCTTGTCGACGGGCGTGGCCTTGACGTCCTGGATCGAGCCGCTCTTGACGACGGTGAGCAACCGCTGCGTGTTGCCCCCCGGACCGGCACCGACCGGTACACCCGCTCCGGGTGCGGCCGGCGCGACGGCCACGTCGCCAGGCCGTTCGGCGACCGCGACCCCACCGCCGGAGGTCTCGGCCCCACCACCTTCTGCCTGCGCCTTGGCGGCACGGCTGCGCTCGAGCAGGTGGGCGGGGATGCGCGACTCCTCGGCGGGGGCGGCGCTCTCCGCCGCGGCGCCGGCATCGCTGCCGGTCTCGGCCGGCGTCTCCTCCGCCGCCTTCTCGCGAGCCTGCTGCGCTCGCTTGAGCAAGTGCTCTGGTATCTCGGTCATGACTCAGCTCCCATCACAGCGGCCCCGAGATGCCGCCGTCTTTGCGGACTCTCCAGAAGTGGATGGCCATGAAGATCACGATGATGAACGGGAAGAACAGCACGTGGAGCACGTACCAGCGGAGCAGCGTCTCAGGTCCGATCTCGGCGCCGCCGAGCAGCACGAACCTCACTTCCTGCCCGAACACCGGCGTGTAGCCCATCATGTTGGTGCCCACGGTGACCGCCCACAGCGCCAGCTGGTCCCACGGCAGCAGGTAGCCGGTGAACGACAGCAGCAGCGTGAGGGTGAGCAGGATCACGCCGATCACCCAGTTGAACTCGCGAGGCGCCTTGTACGCGCCGTGGTAGAAGACGCGCGCCATGTGGAGGAACACCGAGATCACCATCAGGTGCGCACCCCATCGGTGCATGTTTCTCACCAACAACCCGAATGTCACCGATGTGTTGAGGTTGGAGATGTCGTTCCACGCGGCGGTGGCCTCGGGCCGGTAGAAGAACATCAGGAAGATGCCGGTGATCGTCAGCAGGATGAACAGGAAGAAGCTGAGGCCTCCCAGGCAGAGGGTGTAGCTCACCTTCACGGCGTGGCGCTTCACCTTGACCGGGTGCAGGTGGTACAGCACCGAGTTCATGATGACGTAGCTGCGGTTGCGCGGGCTGTCGGTGTAGCCCTTGCGGAAGATCGACCCCGGCCGGAAGATGCTGCTCCACGCCTGGCTGCCCTGGACGGAGTCAACCATCTTGTTCATCCGGTCCTTCATCGAAGGACGGGGCTGTTCGTCGATGATCTTCGCCATTTACAACCTCATGCCGTAGGCGTAGCCGTGATTGTTGGTGCGCACGTGCAGGTCGCCGCCGGCGCCGGCCTGGCCGACCTTGCCGAGGATGATCACGCCGGTGGGACAGCGGTCGACGCAGAGCGCGCAGCGTGTGCAGATGTCGTCGTCGATGATGAACACCACCTTGTCGGACGGGTCGTCGCCGGGTTTCTCGGTGCCCGTGGACTCCACGATCGCCTCCGGCTGCACCATGTGGATGCACTTCCAGGGGCAGATGTCGACGCAGCCCTCGCACATGATGCACTCGGTCTGGTCGATGTGGATGAACTGCTTCGGCTTGACCGCCTTCGTGAGGTAGTCGGCGTCCACCTCGACCAGGGTGTACTGGTCGGTGTACGGCATCATCGGGGGATTGGCGTCGGTTCGTGCCATCCGCCTATGCCTTCTTCACCAGTGGACGGCCGTAGACGCTGGTGGCGATCTCGGTGGTGGGCTTCTGGTCGCGTGTCTGCCACCAGTGCCACATGTAGATGATGAGCCCGAAGAAGATGGCGTGCAGAACCACCACGATGATGTCGCGAACGGCCTGGTACTGCAGCGTGAACGGCATCCAGCCGCCTTCCGCCTGAGACTTGAGGATCCCGCCCGGCCCGTGGATGAGCTTCGTCTTGTCCCAGCCGAGGTTGCGGTCGGCGTGATCGATCCACTGGTGGGGCACCACCCCGAAGGCGAGGAACATCACGCCGAAGACATAGGTGGCGCCGAGCATCGCCTCGCCCCACGAAGTCTTGCGGGTGGTCGGCCGCCGCCTGCCGTAGAGCATCGGCAGGAAGATGAGCAGCGAGCGTGCCGATGAGCGACGTGAGGAACGCCGTGTTCATGCCCGGCCACTCGAGGACGTCGATGGCGATCACTTCGCTCGGCTCCCTTTCGTTGTCGCTGGTCGGACGATGTCGGTTCTCCACCCGCCATCACCAGGTCGGACTGGTTCGTGAACCACGGCACGAACTCTAGTCGTGCCGCCCAGACGCACTGCCAGTTCGCTCGGCGGCCCGATGCGGTCGGTGATGAGGGCCTTCTTCAGTGTGGCATCCAGTCTCGCGGTTGTCCGCGGTTGTGCATAAGTGCGTGATTCGTACCCCGTCACACCAGATTCCACTCGACGCGCGGCGGCGTCTATCCTCCCAGCAGTGACCGAGATCCCCGAACATCTCCTCAAGCGTTCGCGTGAGCGCCGGGCACAGCTCACGGGTGGCAGCGCCGAGGGCGGTGAGTCGTCGGGCTCCTCCGAGGCGGCGTCGGAGGGCACACCCGCCACTGCGGCCGCAGCGGCTCCCGCGGCGCCGATGGCCAGTGGACCGGCGCGGCGTGCGGGCGCGTCCACGCCGGCGGAAGCACCGCCGCCGAAGCCGGACTCGCCGGTGGTCGCCGCGGCCAAGAGACGGCGGAAGATCCCGTTCTGGGCCGTGGCGGCGTTGAGCCTGATGCCGTTGTGGGGGTTCATGTACGTTCGTGCCCTCACCGAACCACCCGACGAGGCCACTGGTCCGATTGCTGTCGGCACCGAGGTGTACGGCACCTGCCAGAGCTGCCATGGCGCCGGCGGCGAGGGTGGCGTGGGCCGTCCGTTCGCCGACGGTGAGGTGCTGAAGACCTTCCCCCACATCGAGGACCAGCTGCGCTTCGTCTACTACGGCAGCCAGGAGTACGACTCGGCCGGCATCCAGTCCTACGGCGACCCCAACCGCGAGGGTGGCCCCCACGCACCGCTGTCGTTCAACGGGTCGCCGATGCCCGCGCAGAAGGACGAGCTCACCGGCGCCGAGATCCTCGGTGTCGTGTGCCACGAGCGGTACGACCTGGGCGAAGCCGACGAGCAGAGCGACGAGTACGCCGAGGAGTTCCTGAACTGGTGCTCGGAGGAGTCCCCGATCTTCGATGCGCTCGACTCCGAGTCGGTCGAGTTCACCGCTCTCGGACCGGATGCCGGGATCGTCGACGCCGAAGGAAACCCGATCGAGATCATCCCGATCGGTGAAGAGCCTGCTGAAGGCTCGCCCGCCGGCGGCTGATCCTTCGCGATCCCAGGGCACACTGCTGAGGTGACCTCACCCGCACCCGCTGCCCGGCCGATCGACGTCCTCATCGTCGGTGGCGGACCGGCGGGAGCTGCGGCCGCCTACTGGCTGGCGCAGTCGGGGCACGCCGTCACCGTGCTGGAGAAGAAGACGTTCCCGCGGGAGAAGACCTGCGGCGACGGCCTCACCCCTCGAGCGGTGAAGCAGCTCGACGACATGGGTCTCACCGTCGGGCTGGAGAAGTTCCATCGCTTCCACGGTCTGCGCGCCACCGGCATGGGTCGCGAGCTCGAGCTGGAATGGCCGTCGCACCCGATCTACCCGAGCCACGGATACGTGGTGCGCCGTCGCGACCTGGACCAGATGGTGGCCGAGAACGCCGTCGCCGCCGGGGCAACCGTGCTCGAAGGTCACGAGGCGGTGGCGCCGATCGTCGAGCGCGGCTTCGTGCGTGGCGCCACCGTGATCACACCGGGCGGGGAGACGACCGACATCCCGGCGCGCTACATCGTCGTTGCCGACGGTGCCAACAGCAGGTTCGGCCGGGCGCTTGGTACCTCGCGCTTCCGGGAGTGGCCGTACGGCACCGCGATCCGTACGTATTTCGAGACACCGCGCCACGCTGATCCGTGGATCGAGTCGGCCCTCGACGTGAAGGATCGGAACGGCAACCCGATGCCCGGCTACGGGTGGATCTTCCCGGTGGGCGACGGCGAGGTGAACATCGGCGTCGGCCTGCTGTCGACGTTCCGCGACTTCAAGAGCGTCAACACGTCCCACCTCCTCGACGCCTACGCCCATCAGATCGCCGACAAGTGGGAGATCGATCCGAGCGCGCCGACGCAACGGGCGACGAGCGGGCGCATTCCGATGGGCGGCTCCGTCGGACCGAAGCAGGGCCCGACGTATCTCGTCATCGGTGATGCCGCCGGCAGCGTCAACCCGTTCAACGGGGAAGGCATCGACTACGCCTACGAGACGGCTCGCATGGCGGCCGAAGTGCTCGACGAGGCGCTCGCCGGCAACGATCCGACTGCGCTGCAGCGGTACCCGAAGATGCTCGACACCGAGTACGGCCAGTACTTCAAGGTGGCCCGCCTGTTCGCCCGCGTGATCGGTCGGCCTGTCCTGATGCGCGAGCTGACCCGCGCCGGAATGCACAGCCGCACGCTGATGGAGTGGGTGTTGCGGATCATGGCCAACCTCCTCCGCCCCGATGAGTTGGGCCCGGCGGAAGCCGCCTACAAGGCGGCCAGCGCGATCGTCCGCCTCGCTCCCAACGCCTGATCGGATCCGCGCCCCCGCTGCTGTTACATCTTGACGTGTGATGTAACGTGCCGCGTCATGGGGATGACGACGAGGCCCGCCTGGCGCGCAACCGCCCTGTTCATTGCTGTCGCGCTGGCCGCGAGCTGCTCCGGCTCTGACGACGACGCCACCGGAGACACGTCTGCCGCCACGGCTGCGGCGACCACCGGCGGGCCGGCAACGACCTCACCGCCGCCGACCACACCGGCCACGACCGAGCCGCCGTCAACCACGTCGCCGACGACGTCCGCGGCGCCGCCGTCCACGCCGGCGGCGAGCCCGCCGGAGGCACCCGCCATCACCGCCGAAGCCGGCTTCTCGGGCCACGGCTCGATCGGGAGCGCCTATGCCCTCGGCGCCGAGCCGGAGCAAGAGTTGCTCGTCGTCACACGATCGGGCGAGATCGCCGGCGAAGGGACGGCAAACGATCTCGGCTCGGTCCTCGTGCGCGGGCTCGAACCCGGGCCGGGGTACACGTTCCGTGCCGTCGACGGCGAGAAGGTGCTCGGCACCGACGAGTTCGACGTGCTCGACGCCAACGACGTCCCGGACCAGTCGCTGTACACGGACCAGACGCTGAAGGCCGGCCTCAACTACATCACCGTCGCGCGATGGCGTCGAGATCGCTGCCACGGTGCGGCTGCCCGCCGGCAAGACCCTCGCCGACGGTCCCTTCCCGACGGTGATCGAGTACTCCGGGTACGGCACCGCTGCGCCCGGCGACTTGCTCGGACCTGACGATCAGAGCCTCCCCAAGCCGGACGGCTCGACCGCAATGGGCTCTGCCCTCGCTCCGCTGCTCGGATTCGCCTCGGTGAGCGTGCAGATGCGTGGCAGCGGCTGCTCCGGCGGCGCGTTCGACCTGTTCGGCATCTCGACCACGCTCGACGGCTACGACGTCGTCGAGACGGTGGCCGCCCAGGACTGGGTCAAACGGCACAAGGTGGGGATGATCGGCATCTCCTTCTCCGGGATCTCGCAGATCTTCGTCGCCGGATCGCAGCCGCCGAGCCTGGCGGCGATCAGCCCGTTGAGCATCACCGACGATCTCTACTCCACCGGCTACCCGGGCGGGATCCGCAACGACGGCTTCGCCACGTCGTGGCTCGCCGACCGGACCGAGGACGCCAAGCCCGCCCACCTCGGCGGTCAGCCATGGGCGAAGCGGATGATCGAGCTCGGGGACGAGGAGTGCGACGCGAACCAGGCGCTGCACGGTCACGCCCTGACGGTGGAGTCCGTTCTCGAGGGCAAGACGTTCCGGCTCCCGGCGCCGTTCGACGAGCGCTCGCCGCGCCTTTGGGCGGAGAACATCGAGGTGCCCACATTCCTCAGCGGTGCGCTCCAGGATGAGCAGACCGGTCCGCAATGGACGCGACTCATCCCGTCGCTCGACGACAACCCGAACGTGTGGGTCACGATGGTCAACGGGACGCACGTCGACTCGCTCGGACCAGGAACGGCCGGGCGCTTGGTGGAGTTCCTCGACCTGTACGTCGCCGACGAGCTGCCGTCGTATTCGGCGAGCATCGTCGGGCTCTCCGGACCGCTGTACGACATGCTCGCCGGTGCGCCCGCGGCGCCGATCGCGCCGCTGCGCTTCCTCGACGCCGCCTCCCCTGCGGAAGCTCGCTCGAAGTTCGCCCGTGACCCACGCATCCGTGTGCTGTTCGACAACGGCAACAGCACTGCCGGCCCGGGGGCTTTGGGTCCGGCGTGGGATGCCGGGTTCGACGCGTGGCCCGCAACGACCGTCGTCCCGACGCCGTACTACCTCGGGAGCGGGGGCACGATGTCGGCGGAGCGGCCCGACCGCACGACGCGCGAGGAGGTCTCGTTCCGTCCTGACCCGAAGGCTCGTGGTGAGAAGACCCTGCCCGGCGACGCCGAGGCCGACGCCTGGATCGCCCTTCCGCCCTACGAGTGGAGCGCGGTCAGCGGCGACGCCGGTGTCGGGTTCGTCTCCCCGCCGCTCGCCGACGACGTCACGCTCGTCGGGCCGGCGAGCGCCGACCTCTGGGTGAGCTCATCGGCGGACGACACCGATCTGCAGGTGACCCTCAGCGAGGTCCGCGCCGACGGCCAGGAGATGTACGTCCAATCCGGATGGCTGCGGGCCAGCCGCCGCGCCCTCGACAAGCGCCGCTCCGACGACCTCGTCGCCGCGCCGACGTTCCTCGAGGACGACGAGGCGATGCTCGACGAGGGCGAGTTCGAGCTCGTCCGTGTCGACATCGGACCGCTCGGACACTCGTTCCGCGCCGGGTCTCGCATCCGTGTCACGATCAGCGCGCCGGGCGGCGACCGGCCGCGGTGGACCTTCGCCACACCGGAGACCGACGGCGACGTGGTCGACACGATCATTCTCGGCGGCAAGCGGCCGTCGAGGCTGATGCTGCCGGTGATCCCAGGTCTCGCTGCAGGTGCGCCGCAGCCGGCGTGTCCGTCGCTGCGCGGACAGCCGTGCCGTCCGTTCGAGCCGGCCGGGAACGGTGGCTGACAGAGCACCGTCGGGTTCCGCTCCGGCGGCGTCATCTCGCCGGCGACTGCTCGATGCCGCCGGTGAGCTGTTGATCCGCGACGGCATGGCCGTCTCGTTGGAGGCGATCGCCCAGCACGCCGGCGTGAGCCGGATGACGCTGTACCGCCAACTCGGCCGGCGGGAGGACGTGCTCCTCGCCGTGCTGACCGACCAGACGCTCCGTGTCGGGTCGGTGATCACGCCGATCCTCGACGACCGCTCGCGGCCGTTCGCCGACCGCGTCGTCGACGTGATCGTCGCCGTCGTGACGGCTGTGCGCGCCTCACCCGTGCTGACGTTCTTCGTGAGACGCGTCACACCGGACGAGGTGGTGCTCCTCGACGCTGACCGCAGCTACCTCGATGGCATCTGGGCGTACATGTCCCCATGGTTCGACGAGGCCAGCGCGCGACGGTCAGCTCCGCCACGACGCAACGTCGACGCTCGACTGGACGTTGCGCCAGACGCTGCTGCAGCTGATGGTCGAGGGTCTCGACACGTTGTCCGAAGCGGGTTTGCGCGCCGACCTCGAACGCTTCTTCCGTCCGTCCATCTCGCCATGACACGGGCGCCCCACGGGATGCGCACCCGGGTATGCGTGTGGGCCGTCGGCTGTGGCACGATCACACATCCGCTCGTTCGCCGTTGGGGGCGGCGAGCCGACGAAGGAGCGTGTCGCATGGCCATCCACCCGCAGGCACAGGAGGTGCTCGACCAGCTACAGGAGTTCGGCGTGGCCCAGTTGTCCGACCTGTCGGTCGACGACGCACGCGGCTTGATCGTCGCCATGGCCGCGGAACGACCCGGCCCCGACGTGGCCGAGGTTCGCGAGCTCAGCATTCCGGGCCCGGCCGGCGACATCCCGGCGCGGTACTACCGACCGGCGGGATCCAACGCCGCCGACGAGCTCCCCGTGCTCGTGTACTTCCATGGCGGTGGCTGGGTCATCGGCAACCTCGATAGCCATGACGGGGCGGCGCGCTGGATGGCCAATCGTGCCGGCGTGGCCGTCGTGAGCGTGGACTACCGCATGGGTCCGGAGCACGTCTTCCCCGCCGCGGTCGACGACTGCTGGGCCGCCACCACCTGGGTCGCCGGGCCGGGCGCGTCCGAGCTCGGCATCGACGCGGCGCGACTCGTCGTCGGTGGCGACTCGGCGGGCGGCAACCTTGCCGCAGTGATCGCCCTGCTCGCCCGTGACGCCGGCGCCCCGTCGATCCGTCTCCAGCTGCTCGTGTATCCGGCAGTCGACGCCCGCATGGGTCACCCGTCGGTCGACGACAACGGCACCGGTTTTCTGCTGTCGAAGGACGACATGATCTGGTTCTACGGCCACTACGGACTCGGCCGGGTGGTGGAGGCCGACGAGTGGCGGCTCTCGCCGTTGCTCACCCCGACACTGGACGGGGTGGCGCCGGCGTACGTGGTCACTGCCGAATTCGATCCGCTGCGCGACGAGGGCGAGTCGTACGTCGCCGCCCTCGACGCGGCTGGTGTTCCCGTCCAGCATCGGCGGTTCGACGGGATGATCCACGGCTTCTTCACGATGGTCGGTGCGATCGACGCCGCCGACGAAGCGCAGGAGGACGCCGCCAAGGCGATCATGTCTGCGGTCGGGTGAGGCACGCCGTCGCCGGGAGCCTCACACCGACGCCCGGCGGAGGGTCTCTGCGAACGCCGCCGAGTCGTGGTCACGACCGACGCCGTCGACGAGTATCACGTCGCCGTCGATGTGGTCGGTGCGCAGGTGGAGGATCTCCCGGTAGGCGGGCGAGTCGTACCAGCCTTGGGCGTGCTCGACACTGGGGAACTCGATCACCACGATGCTGCCCGGCCACTCTCCCTCGAGGACTCGCACGGTAGGCCCGTGGACGATGAAATGACCGTCGAACGGGTCGAGTGTGGCCTGGATCCGTTCGAGGTACTCGAGGACGTCGGCGTGAAGGTTCGGGTTCTTCAGATGTGCGATTCCGTAGGCGGAGGGCATCGAACGGCTCCTTCTGGAGATTGTCGGTCGTTACGTCGACCGTACGGAGCGGACGTAACGACTGCGATTACCTCTCGGGTAGTCATCGACACCCTCGTCGCCGGGGGGTGCGGGGGCGCTCGCCCTCCGCCCCGCGGCCCGCATCCTGAGCTGAACAGTTCCGCTCGGGTCAGCTCGCCGGACACCACCAGCCGACTCGAGCATGGTGAGACGTCAAAGCCGCAGGCGGAGGCGGCGAACTCGGTCAGGCGAGGCGAGCCACTTGGTTGCGAGCCGAGCTCAAGCAGGACGGTGGCCGCGATACGTCCCGAAGCTCCAGAGGTTGCGTTCCGGGTCGCGAGCGGTGAAGCCGCGCGAGCCGTAGTCCTCGTCGACGAGGCCCCGCACGATCTCCGCGCCGGCCTTCACCGCCCGATCGTGAACGGCGTCGGGCTCGTCCGTCACGACGTACACCGACCCCGCGCCGGTCGGCATCTTGGAGAACTCGCTCTCCTCGCGCTGCGCCGTGCCGAGCATCACGCCCCCGCCCTCGGGCCAGAGCATCTCGGCATGGTGGACGACCGAGTCGTCGTTCTCGTCCTTGTACGTCGCCGTCGACACGAAGCCGAAGGCATCGCTGAGGAAGGCGATCGCAGCCGGCGCATCGGCGTAGTTGACGCACGGCCAGACGGACTTGGGAAGTTGTTCGTTGCTCATGCGGCCATCATGCGCCCGACGCTGGAGCCGGCGATTGAAGAAATGGGAACGGCGCGATCGTGGTCAGACGGAGGGGGCGGCGACCGTGTCGAGCAGCGCTCGAGGGGCGGTGCGCAGCGCGTCGGTGGCCTCACTGTCGGGCAGCGGGGCGCAGGCCGACTCGGCCTGCTCGACGTACGTGCGGCCGGTGGTGATCGCGCTCTCGATGCCCTCGTTCGACCGCACCAGGTCGAGCGCCTTCGTCCGTTCACCGATGCCGAGCGGCTTGCCGAGCAGGGCGCGCAGCTCCTCGGCGACGGGGCGCTCGAACGAGAGCGTGCGCAGCACGGGCAAGGTGTAGACACCTTCCACGAGGTCGTGGCCGGCCGGCTTGCCGAGCTGCTCGTCGGTGGCGGTGATGTCGAGGATGTCGTCGACGATCTGGAACACCATGCCGTACGCGTTGCCGTACTCGGTGAGGGCGTCGATCGTCTCCCGATCGTGGCCCGGCGACGATCCCCCCGATCCGCGCCGCCGTTCCGTACAGCGACGCCGTCTTGCCGTGGATCGACGTGAAGTAGCTGGACTCGGTGCGCTTCGTGTCGTAGGTGTGGCGCAGCTCCTCGATCTGCCCTTCGCAGAGCCAGCCGATCGTGCGGGCGAGCAGGGCGGCGACCTCCGTACCCAACCCGGCGGCGATCTCCGAGGCGCGAGCGAGGAGGAAGTCGCCGGCGAGGATCGCCTGCAGGTTGCCCCATCGGGCGTTGACCGTCTCCACGCCGCGCCGCGTGTCGGCCTCGTCCATGACGTCGTCGTGATAGAGCGATCCGAGATGCACGAGCTCGCAAGCGACACCGCCACGCACGGCATCGTCGGTGGCCCCGACCCCGTTGACCTGGGCCGCGGCGACAGCCATCACCGGGCGCAGTCGTTTGCCGCCGGCAACGAGCAGATGGGACGCAAGCTGGGTGAGATAGGCGTCACTCGTGACGACCGAGGCCTGCATCGCTGCCTCGATCCGCTCGCGGTCCTGATCCATAGACGGGATGCGCAGGAGCGGAGACGTCACTGGGGCGTCGGGCACGTGACAAGGGTACGCGCGAAGCGGCGATTACGGCGACCGAACGTGCCCCACGGCACGCGGCGCGGACTGCGGGTGTGCCCGTCGGCACGCCCGCCTAGCAGATCGGGTGGGCCTGTAGAGTGACTTCACGTCGTCCCCTCTCTGTTGAAAGGACGTACATGTTCGAACGCTTCACTGATCGGGCCCGTCGGGTGGTCGTCCTCGCCCAGGAAGAAGCGCGCCTGCTCAATCACTCCTACATCGGCACCGAGCACATCCTCCTCGGCCTCATCCACGAGGGCGAGGGAGTCGCCGCCAAGGCTCTCGAGAGTCTCGGAATCTCCCTGGAAGCGGTGCGCAGCCAGGTCGAGGAGATCATCGGCCAGGGCGGGTCCTCACCTTCGGGGCACATCCCCTTCACCCCCAGGGCGAAGAAGGTGCTCGAGCTGTCGCTGCGCGAGGCGCTGCAGCTCGGCCACAACTACATCGGCACCGAGCACATCCTCCTCGGACTCATCCGTGAAGGCGAAGGCGTCGCCGCCCAGGTGCTCGTCAAGCTGGGCGCCGACCTCAGCCGTGTGCGCCAGCAGGTCATCCAGCTGCTGTCCGGGTACCAGGGCCCAGCCGGTCAGAGCGAGAACCCCCCGGCGGGTGCCTCCGTCGGTCCCGGCAAGGAAGATCCGGCCACCGAGAAGGGCAGCAGCCAGATTCTCGACCAGTTCGGTCGCAACCTCACCCAGATGGCGCGCGAGAAGCAGCTCGATCCGGTGATCGGCCGCACCCGCGAGATGGAACGGGTGATGCAGATCCTCTCCCGCCGGCGCAAGAACAACCCGGTGCTCATCGGTGAGCCGGGCGTCGGCAAGACGGCGATCGTCGAGGGGCTCGCCCAGAAGATCGTCAACAACGACGTCCCCGACACGCTGCGCGACAAGCAGCTGTACACGCTCGACCTCGGCGCGCTGGTCGCCGGCAGCCGTTACCGCGGTGACTTCGAGGAGCGCCTGAAGAAGGTGCTCAAAGAGATCAAGTCGCGCGGCGACATCCTCCTCTTCATCGACGAGATCCACACACTCGTCGGGGCCGGCGCCGCCGAGGGAGCCATCGACGCGGCGTCGATCCTCAAGCCGATGCTTGCTCGCGGCGAGCTGCAGACCGTCGGCGCCACGACGCTCGACGAGTACCGCAAGTACGTCGAGAAGGACGCTGCGCTCGAGCGCCGCTTCCAGCCGGTGAAGGTCGACGAGCCCACGCTGGCCCACACGATCGAGATCCTCAAGGGCATCCGCGAACAGTTCGAGGCCCACCACCGGGTCACGATCACCGATCAGGCGCTCGTCGCCGCGGCCAACCTCGCCGACCGCTACATCTCCGACCGCCACCTGCCCGACAAGGCGATCGACCTCATCGACGAAGCCGGCAGCCGCCTACGCATCAAGCGCATGGCGACGCCCCCGGCCTGCGCGAGGTCGAGGCCAAGCTCACCCAGGTCCAGGAGGCGAAGAAGACCGCCGTCGAGGAGCAGCGCTTCGAGGAAGCCGGTCGCCTCCGCGATCAGGAGAAGGCACTGCTCGAGGAGAAGGTCACCAAGGAAGCCGAGGTCAAGGCCGAGGGCGTCGATCTGTTCGACGAGGTCGACGAAGAAGCGGTCGCCGAGGTGCTCAGCATCTGGACCGGCATCCCGGTGTACAAGCTCACCGAAGAGGAGACACAGAAGCTCATCAACATGGAGGGCGAGCTGCACAAGCGGATCATCGGCCAGGAGAACGCCGTTGCGGCGGTCTCGCAGTCGATTCGCCGTACGCGTGCCGGGCCTCAAGGACCCCAAGCGTCCGAGCGGCTCGTTCATCTTCCTCGGCCCCACTGGCGTCGGCAAAACCGAGCTCGCCAAGACACTCGCCGAGTTCCTGTTCGGCGACGACAACGCACTGATCACGCTCGACATGTCCGAGTACATGGAGAAGCACACGGTCAGCCGCCTCGTCGGATCGCCTCCCGGCTACGTCGGGTACGAAGAGGGTGGGCAGCTCACCGAGGCCGTGCGGCGCAAGCCGTTCTCGGTGGTGCTCTTCGACGAGATCGAAAAGGCCCATCCCGACGTGTTCAACACGTTGCTGCAGATCCTCGAAGAGGGCCGACTCACCGACAGCCAGGGGCGCACCGTCGACTTCCGCAACACCGTGCTGATCATGACGTCGAACCTGGGCACCCAGGATCTGCGCAAGGCCAACGTCGGCTTCACCAAGGTCGACTCGGCGATGAGCTACGAGCGGATGAAGGAGAAGGTCCACGATGCGCTGAAGGTGCATTTCCGGCCCGAGTTCCTCAACCGCATCGACGAGGTCATCGTCTTCCACGAGCTGTCGCGCCAGGAAGTGATGACGATGGTCGACTACATGGCCAAGCGTCTCATCGGCCAGCTCGAGGGGCAGGGGCTCGGTATCGAGCTCACGCAGACCGCCAAGGAACTGCTCGCCGAGAGTGGCTACGACCCGCAGCTCGGCGCGCGGCCGCTGCGCCGGGCACTGCAGCGGCTCGTCGAGGATCCGCTCTCGGAGAAGCTCCTCTACAAGGAGTTTCGCGCCGGCCAGATCATCGTCGTCGACACGGAGGACGATCCCGACAACCCGGGCAAACGGCGCATCAAGTTCTCCGCGGTCGAAGGCTTCGTGCCACCGTCGTCGGTCGAGCTCGCCTCGACCGCCACGGGTGACGCCGTCGACGGCGAACCGACCCCGGCCGACTGACAACCATCTTCCGACACGATGCACCGGCGGCGACTGCTTGCAGTCGTCGCCGGTGCATCGCTCGTTGTGGGGGCGTGTTCGTCCGACGACGATGACGCTGCGCCGGCGCCGTCGATCGCCTCGACGGCCGGTAGCGCCACGCCGGTCACGCAACCGGCGGCACCCACCACGACCGCCACTGCGGCGACCACCTCGGGTTCGCCGGGCGGTGCGACGAGCACGAGTCCGGTGGCGACCTCCGCCAATCCCCCACCGCCAACCCGCGCCGAGGGCACGGCCGCATCGTCGACCACAGCGCCGCCGACTCCCGCCGAGCGCTTGAGCGGGCGGATTCCGTCCCGCGACGAGCTCGGCATCCCAGCCGATTGGTTGGACCGCAGGCTGACCTCCGATCTGAGTGACGTCCCGGCGGACGAGGTCGACCCGTTCAACGGGCTGCTCACCTGTCCCGGAGGTCCGATGGTGCCGACCGACTCCGATCTGTGGGTCGAGCACCGCTACACCGGCACCGAGCCTGCCGACGACATGATCAGCGTCCGGGTCGTCAGTCATCGGCGAGGACGACGACGCAGCAGCTGCACGACGCGGGCGCGTGGCCGGCTGTGAAGCTGCCGGTCCGGAGACGTTCGTCGAGCGGCCGGACCAGGGCGAGGCGGCTGGCGGAGTCAGCGTCACGGAGGTCTTCGCCTCCGCCACCGCCTCGCTTCCTTTCCCGGCGGCTATCGCCTTTGCCATGGCCCGCGGTCACGGATACACGGTTGCTGTCGCTGTCCTCGGCCTCAACAACGGACTAGGGTTCGCCGCACAGGCCCGGGCCCATCTGCGGACCGTTCTCGAATCGGTGTGACCCCGTCGCCGAATCCACGCCATGACATCGATCTCCGCACACCCCCGCTCGGCCGTCACGTTTGTGGCTCGCCATCACCATCGCCTTCGCGGCGTTGGTCCCGTTGGTGGCGCTGTCGCCCGCTCAGCCGGCCTCGGCCTACACGACCATCGTCTACAACGGTGCCGGCGACGCTCCCCGCCTCGGTCTCATCGGCGACTCCACCCTCGCAGCGGTGCGCTGGTACGGCACCTATGGCGACCTGCGCGAGTACAACTTCATCTACGACGCCGAGTCGTGCCGGCGCACGATCTACGCGTCGTGCCGCGGCCGCGAGGGATACGCGCCCGAGAACGTGCTGCAGGTGATGAACCGTCTGAGCGGCCGGTGGGGACGCATTCTCATCCTCATGACCGGGTATGACGATCCGGGTTACGCCTTCGACGACGGTGTCGACGCCGTGATCGCCGAAGCGCGGAGCCAGGGGATCCGCAAGGTGATGTGGCTCACTCTGCGCACCGCTGACGTCAGCTACGTCGCTCCTGAGTTCGAGTCCGACTCGTACACGTTCCGCGACAACAACCGCATTCTCTTGCAGAAGGCGGTGCAGTACCGCGGGTATCTCCAGATCGCCGACTGGGCGACGTACTCGGCGCAGCAGTCGAGCTGGTTCGCCTCCGACGGCATCCACATGACGCCTTCGGGCGGGTACTCACTCGCCGCGTACATCAACGATCAGGCAACGACGGTGCTCGACGGACGAACCGTGACGCCACCGCCGAACCCGTCGCAGGGACGGTGGGTGCGACTCCGCAAGGGCGACTACGGCAGCCGCGTGGCGAAGGTGCAGCGAGCACTCATCGAGCGGGGCATCGACATCCCCGGCGGCGCCGACGGCGTGTTCGGCACCTACACCGAGCGTGCGGTGAAGACGTTCCAGACTCGGCAGCGTCTCACTGCCAGCGGCATCGTCACCGAGCGCACGGCAGTGCGCCTCGGGGTGTATCAGCGCCCGCCCAGTTTCGGCAGCCTCGACTGCAAGGCAATCGTTCCGCTCCGCGACGGCGACCGACTCAACCAGGCAGCGTGTCTCGAACGCCATCTCGCCGCGCGCGGCTATCGCCTCGGCATCGATGACGTGTACGGCGGATGGACAGCCGACGCGATCAACTACTTCAAAGCGGTGAGCGGGCTGCGCCCCAACGGCGTCGCCGGTCCCGGCGTGTACCGCGCCCTCGGTATCTACGGGAAGCGCCCTGCGAAACCCGACTGCACCCTGTCCCGGACGTATCGACCGGGGGAGCGCCTCCCGGCGGTCAACTGCCTGAAGCGCCACCTCCGCTCGCGCGGCTACACGGTCGACGACGGCGCGCTCTACGGCGACGCCGTGCGCCTTGCCGTTCGCCACTTCCAGCGCCATCAAGGTCTCACCGTTCACGGTCGGGCCGACAGCGCGACGCTTCACCGGCTGGCCGTGTACCGCACTCCGCCGGACAAGCCAGAATGCCGTGTGCCGGTTTCACTCCGCTTCGGTGACCGGTCGACGCACGTGCGCTGCTTCGAGCGCCACCTGCGTGCTCGCGGCTTCGGCATCCGCGCCAACGAGAAGTACGACGCCGAGGTGGCGATGATCGTCCGTCACCTCAAGGCGCACTACCACCTCGAGGTGAACGGCATCGCCGGTCCAGCGCTGCTCAGGGCAATGCGCATCTATGCGGCGCCGGCCGAGACCCGCAACCCGGCCAGCCCGCCCGAGTCGACGACACCCACCACCACCACCCCGACGACGGTGACCGCGCCGCCGACGACGACCGCGCCGCCCACCACCACGACGGCGCCGCCGCACCACCGTGCCGCCGACGACCGTTGCAGCAGCCCGTGAGCTACCTCGATCCCAGCCAGCACGATTCCGCCGAGCACGGCGGTCACCCCCGAGTCCCCGGCGCCGACCACCACGCCGTGACGAGCCGCCGCCTTCGCGTGACGGCTCTGGTCGCAGCAATGCTGTGGCTGACGTCGTGCCGGCTCGATGCAACCGTCTCTCTCGTCATGGATGAGGACGGCACGGGAACGGTCACGGTCACGGCCACCGCCGATGCCGAACTGGTGGCCAAGGTGCCCGACCTGGCCGAAGAGCTCGAACTCGGCGACGCCGTCGCCGCCGGATGGGATGTCACCGGGCCGGAGCCGACCGAGGAAGGCGGCCTCACGATCACGCTCCGTCACCCGTTCCGCGACGCCGACGAGGCGACATCGCTGCTCTCCAGCCTCGGCGGGCCGTTCGCTTCGATGGCCGTCACCCGGATCATCGAGGGAACCGGCGTCGAGGCATCGGCAACGAACTCGTTGGGCGGCACGTTCGTCCTGCGGCGCGGGTGGGCGGGCTTCGCCGACCAGCAGCTCATCGAAGCGGTCGGGGGAACCCCGTTCGCCGACCGAATCGGGGACGCAACCCCCGAGGAATCCGTGGTCGGCAACGTTCGCGGCGACGTTGCCCGGTCGCGTCACGACGTCGAACGGCGAGCGCGAACGACGGCGCGGTCCGATGGGACGTACCGCTCGACGGTACGGAGCAGGCGGTCGAACTGCAGACCGTGCAGGAGCCGCCGGAGGGCAACGACTGGGCTCGGCCGTTGAAGATCGGCGCCCTCATCGCCCTCGCCGTGTGGCTCGTACTCTCGCTCGCCTTCATCACGTACGTGCTGGTGGCGCGGCGCCGCCGCGCCTCCGTCGCACCGGCACTGAGCCCATAGGGCATTCCGACGCCTCCGACTACAATCTCTCCATGCCTACGCGGCTGCGCGGCGCGAACAAGGAGATGCGCAATGCCCTGGCTCGCGTCGCTCCTGGTACACCGGTGCGCGACGGCATCGACCGGGTCGTCAGGGCGAAGGCCGGCGCCCTGCTCGTGCTCAACGACGATCCCGAGGTGCTGGCGATCTGCTCGGGCGGGTTCCTCGTCGACGCGCCGTACTCGCCGCAGCGGCTCTCCGAGCTGGCGAAGATGGACGGGGCGATCATCATCTCCACCGACGGCGGGCGCATCGCCCGCGCCAACGTCCATCTCGTTCCCGATCCCACGGTGCCGACCAGCGAGACGGGCACCAGGCATCGCACCGCCGAACGCGTCGCCCGGTCGCTTCGCGTCCCGGTGATCAGCGCCAGCGAGGAAATGGGCGTGATCAACGTCTACGCCGGCGGCTCGAAGCATCAGCTGCAGGAGATCGGGCGCCTGCTCGACCGTGCCAACCAGGCACTGCAGACGCTCGAGCGGTACAAGGTGCGCCTCGACGACGCGATTGCCACGCTCACGGCGCTCGAGCTCGAGGACGTGGTGACGCTCCGCGACGTGGTCGCCGTCGTGCAGCGCGGTGAGATGGTCCATCGCATCGCCGACGAGATCGAGACGATGATCGTCGAGCTCGGTGTCGACGCGCGGCTCCTCCGGTTGCAGCTCGACGAGATCTACGGAGAAGTCGATGACGAGCTCGATCTCGTCGTGGCCGACTATGTGCCTCCCGATCGCACCGCTGCCGAGACGCTCGACCAGATGGCCCGTCTCTCCGACGACGCCGTGCTCGACCTCCGCGAGGCAGTGCTCGCCCTCCGCGTCGGCGACGTCGACGACCTCGATCTGGAGGTCGCCCCGAAGGGATTACGCCTCCTTCACCGGGTCCATCGCCTTCCCCCCGACATCGCCCTCAGCATCGCCAATCACTTCGGCGAGCTGGCCAAGCTGCAACGGGCGACGGTCGACGACCTGCGCGCCGTCGACGGGCTCGACGTCACGATGGCACGTGCCATCAAGGACACGCTCGAACGCGTCACCGAGACGACGATCCTCGACCAGTACAGCTAGCTCGCTTGCAACGTCACCGACGTCTGCGCCGTCGCCAGAACCAGCGTGTCGTCGTCGATCGACACCTGAGGTGAAGCGGCGAGCAGCGTGGACGCGTCCGCGTCGAGCTTCATCCGCGGCTTCTCGCACGCCATCTCGGTGCCACCGAGCGGTCCCTCCAGCACGAGGACGCCGTCGACGATGTCGTACGTCGCGCTGAACTGGTTGCAGCCGCCGGACATCCCGACGTTGCCATCGGCGAAGTCGAGCTGCAGTTTCGTGTCCGCGGGGAGCGTGAGCCCGGTCGCCTTCGTGACGACGTAGGTCTTCCCGTCGACGTCGGCTGCGGTCGGCTGGTCGCCGGTGGAGGAAGTGGCGACGTCGTCGTCGCCGCCGCACGCTGCGAGGGCGAGGACACTGGCGATGGCGAGAAGGGGGATCGTGCGGCGAGTCTTCGTCATAGTCGTCCGACGCTCGAACGATTGGCGTGGTTCCGCGCGTCTCGCCCCGTCGATCGAAATCTCGAACGTGCCATGCACGAACAGCCTCGATATGGCAATGTCGGCGGCAACGGGCGATCGACAACCGAGGGGCTTCAATGACGACAACGCGGCATGACCGCAGCGGTCTCGCGTGCTTGGACATGGCCGGCACCACCGTCGACGACGGCTCGGCCGTCATGGACAGCATCGCCGTCGCGCTCGACGGCGTGGGAATCCGCGGCCTCGAACGCGATGCCGGGCTCGAACATGCAGCCCAGTCGATGGGCCAGTCGAAGATCGAGGTGTTCACGACGATCCTCGGCGGTGACGACTCCCTCTCGGCAACCGCCAACCTGCTGTTCGAAGCGCACTACGAACATGTCGTTCGCCGCGGCGGAGTTCGGCCGATGGCAGGCGCCGTCGAGGCGATCTCCGAGCTGCGTCAGGCGGGCGTGAAGGTGTGCCTCACGACGGGGTTCTCCCCCTCGACGCGGGACGCGGTGATCTCGACACTCGGTTGGGAGGCGTCGATCGACCTCGCTCTGTCCCCGGTAGACGCCGGCCGCGGGCGGCCCTGGCCGGACATGGTTCTCGCTGCCGTGATGCGGCTCCGCATCGATGGCGTGCGCGACGTCGCCGTCGTCGGCGACACGGTCAACGACCTGTGGAGTGGGCATCGTGCGGGGGCCGGAATCGTCGCCGGCGTGCTCACTGGATCGCACGATCGCACCGCGTTGTCGGCGGCTCCGCATACCCACATCCTCGACTCGATCGCCGACCTGCCCGCTGTGATGATCGGAAGGTCGCTCATCACCGGCTGATCGAGCCATCCTCGACGGGGAGGAGAACACCCTCTGCGGCGCGGCATGATTTGCGCATGCACGAATGGAACGAGTCGACCGATCTGCTGGCCTCGTCGGTCCTGGGGTACGCCGTCGAACGGCTGAAGGTGGAGAAGGATCCGCACTGGGGCGCCCGCCCCGCCGATGAGCTGGCGGCTGCGCTCGACGGCGCGATCACCGCAGACGGCATCGGCGGTCACCAGGCGCTCGGCCTGTTTCGTGACGTGCTGCTTCCGGCGTGCCGCCCGATGGAGAGTCCCCGCCATCTCGCCTACGTCGCCACCGCGCCCACGCCGGCTGCGACGATGTTCGACCTCGTCCTCAGCGCGTCGTCGATCATGGGCGGGCTCTGGGAGTGCGGCGCCGGCGCCATCGCCGCGGAGAACCAGGTGCTCGACTGGCTCGCCGGGCTCGCCGGCTATCCGCCCGAGGCGGGCGGCTGCTTCGTCAGTGGCGGGTCGGCAGCCAACCTCTCCGCACTCGTCGCCGCTCGCCATCAGGCGCGCAGTCGCCGGGATGCGCCTCCGCCGCGCTGGAAGTTCGCCACCACGGGCGAAACACACGCCTCCGTGCACGCCGCGGCGCGAGTGATGGACGTCGACGTCCTCACCGTCGAGCCCGACGAGCGTGGCCGGATGACGGGCGCCGCCCTCGCCGCGGCGATCGACGCTGACGAGTCCGATGGGCTGTTCGCCGTCGTCGCCAACTCGGGCACCACCAACGCCGGCGCGATCGACGAGCTCGACGCCATCGCCGACGTGTGTGCCGAGCACGGCCTGTGGCTCCACATCGACGGTGCCTACGGAGGCGCCGCGCTCTGTGCGCCGTCGATGCGAGAGGCGCTGAAGGGCTTCGAACGCTCGGACAGCTTCGGTGTCGATCCGCACAAGTGGTTGTTCGCGCCGTACGACTGCGCGTCGCTGATCTATCGCGATCCGAAGGTCGCCGCCGAGGCGCACGCCCAGCACGGCGCCTACCTCGACGCCGTGGACCGATCGGAATCCAACCCGAGCGACCTCGCCTTCCACCTCTCTCGTCGTGCCCGCGGCATGCCGCTGTGGTTCAGCCTGGCTACCTACGGCACCGACGCGTACAGCGCCGCCGTGGAAGTCACGCTTCGCACCGCTCGCGCCTTCGCCGGCAGCGTCGAGCGGCGCGACGGATTCACACTGCTGCTCGAGCCGCAGATGTCGGTGGTGCTCTTCACGGTCGACGGGTGGACGGAGGACGACTACGCGGAGTGGACCACGACGCGGGCACACGACGGTGTCGCCCTGATCGTGCCGACGACGTGGCAGGGCGACATGTGCTACCGGGTGTGCCTCGTCCACCCGATGACCACGATCGGCGTGCTCGACGGGCTCCTCGACGACATGGCATCGTTCGCCTCCACCGCAGCGGGCGCGGATCAGACAGCGCGGTAAGCGGCGTCGACGGCCGGCGTGCGAACCGCCATCGACTTCGACCACGCCGTCGGCAACCAGCTTGACCAGATGAGCGAGCACGCTTCGTGCGGCGGGCTTGTGCAACTCCTCGCGGACCTCGGCGTAGAGCACGGCGACGATTGACGGGATGTCGGCCACGCCGTCGCGAACGAGATCGAGGATCGCCTGCTCGCGCTGCTCTCGATGTTCGACGAGGGCACCGACGTATGTCGACGGATCGTCGACCGCGGGGCCGTGTGTCGGCCGCAGCAGGGCGTCGGAGCGAGTCGCCACCTTGCGCAGGGAGTCGAGATAGGCGCGCATGTCGCCGTCGGGTGGCGACACGACCGTGGTGCTCCAGCCCATCACGTGGTCGCCGGTGAACAGCGTGGACTCCTCGTCGAGAGCGAAGCACAGGTGGTTCGACGTGTGCCCGGGCGTGTGCACACCGCGCAGCGTCCAGCCTTTGCCGTGTGCCGCCGGCTCACCGTCGCCGACGGTGATGTCAGGCACGAAGTCGTACTCGATCGAGTCCTCCGTGCCCGCTTCTTCCTCGTCGTCCGGTTGAGCGCGTGCGGTTTCTTCGGCGGACGGCCGTGGATGCGGACCGAACGCGTACCGCGGTGCGCCGGTCTCCTCGTGCAGCCAAGCGGCGAGCGGAGAGTGGTCGACGTGGCAGTGCGTCACGGCGATGGCGACAACTCGCTCGCCGGCGAGTGCGCCTGCGAGCGCGTCCCGATGGGAGTCCAGCAGGGGGCCGGGATCGATCACGGCAACGTCGCCGTGGCCGAGGATGTAGGTGCCGGTGCCGCGGTACGTGTACTTCGACGGGTTCTCGGCGATCACGCGGCGCACCAGCGGCGACAGCTGCTCGGCGACGCCGTAGCGGACCTCTCCGAGCGTGCCGAACTGCGGCGCGGTCATGCGCTGATCACGGCGCGGACCGTACCGACGGGCCGGCCGTGCCCGAGGATCGGAGGGGCGAGTTCGTGGGGCACTGCCGACATGTCGATCCCGAGCGCGCCGAGACCGGCGAGCATCACCGGAGTGCGAGCACGCGAGGCGCCGTCGGCGATCTTCACCGCCACCGCCCGGCCGTCGGCCATCGCCGCCGCGTACACGCCGTCGGCGCCATCCTTCGCCAGCAACCCCGGGATTGCCCTCATCAGCCGCGTGACATCCCGCGTCTCGCCACCGACGAGGTCGGGGTGCTCCGTCATCGAGCGATGGATGTCGTGCCAATCCCGGGCGAGGGTGGCGAACGCCCGGGCCAGCCCGGTGAGGTCGATCGAATGGGTGGGTGCGCCACACCCGTCGACCCCGATGTGACTCACGTCGCCGGCCAGCTCGGCGACGATCGAGGTGATGTGCCGCTGCAGCGGGTGTTCGGCGTCGAGATAGCCACCGCGGTCCCAGCCCTTCAGTTCGCACGTAGCCAGCATCCCGGCATGCTTCCCGCTGCAGTTCATGCGCAGCGCGGAAGGCCCGCCTCCGGCGCGGATCATGGCACTGGCGGCGTCCAGGTTGAGCGGCAATGACGGCGTGTTGCCGAGGTCGTGTTCACCCAGGCCGGCGGCAGCGAGGAGACCGAGCACGATGTCGCAGTGACGATCGGTGCCGTCGTGACTGGCGCAGATCAGTGCCAGTTGCTCGTCGTCGACGGTGAGCCCGGCGGCGAGCATCGCCGCCGCCTGCAGGGGCTTCAACGCCGAGCGGGCGTACACGTCGACCGCAGGGTTGCCGGCGGCGAAGACGACGTCACCACTGGCGTCGAGGGCGACCACCGAGCCGTAGTGCACCGACTCGTCGAAGCCGTTGCGATCGGTGACGGCAACCGGCACGTGGCCGCCGCCGCCGTCGAGCTCATTCACGACTGGATTCGCCCTTCGTGTTGGTGACGGTGAGCGGATCCTCGATGACCTCGTGGCGAGCGCCCCATTCGCTGGCGAGGGCCTGTGCCATGGCCGCCGCCGGGAGGGCGAGCACGGCACCGACGGCACCGAGCACGGCCGCGCCGGCGAGCGCCGCGCCGAACGCCACCGCCGGGTGTATCTCCATCGTGCGCGCCGTGATCCTCGGCATGAACACGTAGTTCTCGATCTGCTGGTAGATGACGATGAAGCCGAGCACGATCAAAGCCTTCGGCACCGAGTCGAGGACCGTCAGCAGCACGGGCAGGATGCCGGCGATGTACGTGCCGACGACGGGCAGGAACTGGCTGACGATGCCCACCCACAGCGCCAGCGGCACGGGCGCGGAGATTCCGAGTGATTGGAACACGATCCAGTGGAACAGCGCCGAGAGGGCCGCGAGCAGCGCCCGGGAGTACAGGTATCCGCCGGTCTTGGTGATCGCCAGGTCCCATGCTCGCAGCACATGCGCCTGCCGTCGCGGGTGGAGCCGGGCGAGGATCGCCCGGCGCAGGCGCGGCCCGTCGGCGACGAGGTAGTACGTGAACAGCAGTACGGAGAACACCTGCAGCACGACTCCGAGCGCGGCGACGGAGAGCTCCACGGCTTTGTCGCTGCTGGCTGTCGATGAAGCGTTGCACGGCGCCGTCGGGATCGTTGAACGAGTCGACCACGCTGTTCGGATCGATCTCGGTGTTGAAGGCGTCGTTGATCCACCGCACGGTGTCGCGGATGTACATCTCCGAGTTGTCGAGCAGATCCGCGATCTGTGTCCCGACGAGAGTCCCGATCGCAGTGACGAACAGCAGGAAGACGGCGATGACTCCGAGCAGAATGAGGGCTGTGGCGCGACCGCGGCGCCACCCCCGTGCTGCGAGCCGATTGACACCTGGCTCGACGGCGAACGCTAGGAACAGCGAGACCAGCAACAGCACCATCAGCCCGCTGAGGTCTTTCCACAGCGAACGGATCGAGATGGCGACGAGGAATCCGAGCCAGAAGATCGCCACGGACGGGAGCACCCAGCGCGGCAACCGCGGCTCGGTCGTCTCGGGTGCCTCAGTCACTCACGCGGAGCGTAGCTGCCTGGTCCACCAGGGCTGGGGAGAGATCACCCCGCCCGTTCAGCTCGATTCCATCGTCGAGATCGAGCCAGCCGGCCATCAGCCGCAGCTCATCGATCATCTCGGCGGCAACCTCCTCCTCGAAGATGCCAGGCTCGCCGTAGGCGCCCTGTACGAGGAGGACGCCGCGCTTGCGATCGGCCTTGAGATCGACCCGGGCAACCAGCTCGTCGCCGAGCAGGAAGGGGAGCACGTAGTAACCGAACCGTCGTTTCGGCGGCGGCGTGTAGATCTCGATGCGGTAGTGGAACCCGAAGAGTCGCTCCGTGCGCTCGCGGTACCAGATCAATGAATCGAACGGGCTGAGCAGGGCTCGCGCAGGCACCGTTCGGGGAAGGGTCGCATCGGGGTGGACACACGCCGGTCGGTCCCAACCCTCCACCTCGACCGGAACGAGGCGACCTTCCTCGACGAGCTCCTTCAGGATCGGCCGGCAGGGTGTGGTCTTCTGGCGGTGGTAGTCGCAGAGATCGGAGAGCGTCGCCACGCCGAGGGATCGGGCGGCAAGCAGCAACAGCTCCTTGCGAGCTTCGTGCTCGGGTGGCGCCGGGCGGGCAAGCACGTCGGCCGGAATCATCCGCTCGGTGAGGTCGTACATGCGGGCGAAGTCGTTCGGCCGGCGGCGGGCAGCGATCAAACCCGAGTCGAAGAGGTGCTCGAGCGCGATCTTGCCGTCGTCCCAGTCCCACCACGAGCTCTTCGGCCCGCGGCGCTGCTCGAGATCGCTGGCCAGGATCGGCCCGTTCTCCCGCACGTAGTCGAGCACTTTGTCGAGATATCCGGGGCGCCGCTGTTCGATGCGACGAACGCCCTTCCACTGGTGCTGCTCCTCCATCCGCCAGCGCCACAGGTGGTAGTGGTCGGTGGGAATGTGCGACGCCATGTGCACCCAGTACTCGAACAGGTCTCCCCGCTCGGTGGCATCGTTGATGGACGTCCGTGGGTGGGGGCCGAGGCGTGCGAACAACGGCAGTTCCTGGCTCCGCACGAGCACGTTGACCGAGTCGATCTGGAGGATGCCGATACGGTCGATCACACGGCGGAAGTGGCGACGATCGACGCGACCCGTCGGGCGCGCGATCGGCGAACCCCTGTGCCGTGACGGCGATGCGCCGGGCTTCCGATCGGGACAGCTTGCTCCGCCGCACGGCCGTCACACCATCACACCGTCGGGTACAGGTTCGTCGTGGCGTACATGCCCACGTCGGCGGAGATCACCTCACCGGTGATGGCGCGGGAGGCGTCGGAGGCGAGGAACGCCACGACGTCGGCAATCTCTTCGACCGTCTGGACGCGGCGCAACGGCGAGAGGGCGGTAACCGACTCGGTGACGCCGGGCTGGGCGAGCAGCGAGGTCCACAGATCCGTCTCCACCACGCCAGGCGCAACGGCGTTGACGCGCAGACCCTGCGGTCCGTACTCCATCGCCAGCGAGCGAGTCATCCCGTCGAGCGCCGCCTTGCTCGCCGCGTAGGCCGCTCGGCGGGGCGTGCCGCGACGCCCACTGATCGACGAGATCGAGACCACACTGCCGTGCTGACTCTCGACGAGGGCAGGGACGAGCGCTCGTGTGAGGAGCAAGACGGCGCGGACGTTGAGGTCGAGCATGCTGTCGATCTCGTCGTCGGTGAGCTCATCGGTCGGCTTGCGCGTCGCCGTCGCCGCGTTGTGGACGAGGATGTCGAGCCGGCCGTCGAAGGCGTCGAGGACGGCCTCGGCGACCGTCTGCGCACCGTCCGCTGCGGCGAGATCGGCGACGATGGTCACCGGCGCGTTGCTGAGCGTCTGCGCCACCTCGGCGAGCTGATCGGCGGTGCGAGCGGTGATCGCTACGCGGGCACCGGCGGCATCGAGTGCACGCGCGCAGGCGGCACCGATCCCGCGACCGCCACCGGTGACGATCGCCGTGCGACCGGCGAGCGCGGCCATGCCGTCAGTCGGCGACCTCGATGGTGACGGCGTTGATGACGACGTCGGTCTTCGGTCGGTCGCCACCGCCGGTGGGCACCTTCTGCATCGCGTCGACGATGTCGAGGCCCTTCACGACCTTGCCGAAGTGGCTGTAGGACGGTGGGAGGCGGGCGCCGTCGGGCCCGGAGATGAGGAAGAACTGGCTGCCGTTGGTGTTGGGGCCGGCATTGGCCATCGCCAGCGAACCGACCTCGTACTCGCCCGGCTTGGGCAGTTCGTCCTCGAAGCGGTAACCGGGGCCGCCGTGCCCGCTGCCCTCGGGATCGCCGCCCTGGCACACGAACCCGTTGATGATGCGGTGGAAGATCACGCCGTCGTAGTAGTGGTTGAGGGCGAGGAAGACGAAGTTGTTGACGGTCTTCGGCGCCTTCGCCGCGTCGAGGGCGATCACGAGCTCACCCATCGACGTGTCCATCTTCGCCGTGTACCGCTTGTCGGGGTCGATCCCCATCTCGGGCGGCTCGGAGAACTTCTGCTGTTTGGGCGCGGAACCATCGAAAGGCGGGAACGGGGTAGCCATCCCGCCGACCCTACCCGCCGCCCCACCTCACCCACCCCCCAGCGTTTGGCGGGCGACGCGACCCGATACCCACCCCCGTCGACGATCTGGGACGTTTCAGTCCCAGTGGGCGGCGCGGCTGATTGGTGTTCTTCGGCGTAGTCGCGGATGCGGGTGTTGGCGCGGGTGGCGGCCTTGGCCAGTTCCTCGGCGACGTCGGAGCCGTTGAGGATGGCGGCTGTGGCATTGGCGTTGTCGGAGCGGATCTCCTTCAGCGGGCCGACGACCGGCCCGTCCGTGGCCGGGTTGTCCGACGGCGCGACGAGCTGGTCGTAGGCGACCTTGAAGCGAGGATCGCTCTTGTAGAGGCTCTTCAGCGGCTCGACCTCGAGTGCGTCCTTACGCACCGGCACGTAGCCGGTCCGCGCCGCCCACCGCGACTGCACGCCGGCGCCCGTGAGGAACTGGACGTACTTCCACACTCCGGCAATCACCTCATCGGGGCGGTCGGACATGATGTACAGCGCCGCGCCGCCGACGAGCGTGCCCTTGAACCGGCTGGGCCCGGGCATCGGGCCGACGCCGATGTCGTCCCCGGTGACGCCGGGGATCAGACCGCCGCCGAGCACGGCGAGCACCGTGCCCAACGCAGCCGACGTGGCGATGCCCATCGCCGTCGCCGTCTGCGGGTCGCCCATGGCGAGCATCTGGTCGAATCCCGTCGCCGAGTTGTCGCCGAGGTAGACGGCGGACCCGTCCTCGACCATCGACTGCAGCTCCTCGAAGAACCCGATCGTGCGATCGTTGTCGTACAGCACCCGCGTCGCCGGCGCAGATCGGCCGTTGTTGTTGTTGGCGAACAGCTGCAGGTCCTTGGCGAGCCACTGCTCGATGAACCACCCACCGCCGCTGTCGGTGCCGCTCTCGAACCCGATCCCCGCCCCCGCCGCTCCGGACGACACCAGCTTCTCGGAGTAGCGATGCAGCTGGTCGAGCGTACTTCGGCGGCTTGTTCGGATCGAGACCAGCCTCGACGAAGCTCTTCTTGTTGTAGTAGAGGACCGGGTTGGACACGTTGAACGGCATGCCCCACTGAATGCCGGCCGTGGCGTATGCCTCCAGCGTTCGCTCGATGTACGGCGACGTGTCGAAGTTCGACGCCTCCATGCACGCCTCGACGGGCACTGCCGAGTCCGAGTCGACCATCTCCTGCACGATGTACTCGGGCAGCATGATCGTGTCGGGCCGCTCCCCCTGACCGCTCTGCCGGTACTTCTCGACCATCTCCGTGTAGCCGCTCTGGTTCTGGAGCCGCACCCGCACAGCGTTCTGGCTCTCGTTGAACTCCTTCGTCAGGTCCTCCAGCGCCGCTTTGTTCTCCCCGCCGAGGGCGTACCAGAACGTGATCTCCACGGGGTCGTCAGACGGGGAGCGATCGTCGAGGCCGTTGGCCGGACAGGGCGGGAACTCGGCGAGCGGCGGCGCAGTCGTAGGAGGAATCGTCTGCGCGATCGTCTCACCCGTCTCCGGATCGGTCTGCGGCGTGGTGTCGATCGGCTCGCGACCGGCGTCGAGGACCGACTTGTCGCTCCCACAGGCGGCGGCCGACAACGCCAGCCCGGCAGCCACGCCGAGCACGACGATGGCCCTACCCGTTGGCAGCCGGATGGCGACGGATCATCCCTTGACCGCCCCGGCCGTGAGCCCCCGCACCAGCTGGCGCTGGAAGACGAGCAGCACGATCACGATCGGCACGGCGGCGATGAGCGTGCCTGCCATCACCAGGTTCGGCTCCTCGAAGCCCGTCTGGCCGAGCAGCTTCAGTCCGCTCTGCACCGTGTTGTACTTGTCGTCGGTGGTGATCAGGGTGGGCCACAGGTACTGGTTCCACGACCAGAGGAAGCTGAACAGGGCGAGGGCGCCGATCGTCGGGCGGATCAGTGGCATGGCGACGTGCCGGATGAAACCGAGATGGCCGACGCCGTCGATGGTCGCCGCGTCGCGAAGGTCCCTGGGGAGACCCATCAACACCTGTCGCATCAGGAAGATCCCGAACGCGGTGGCAAGGAACGGCACGGCGAGCCCCTGGTACGAGTTGACCCAGCCGAGCGAATCGACCGTCTGCCGGTTGACGACGAGTGTCGCTTCCAGCGGCACCAGCATCGTCGAGAGGAACAACAGGAACACGAACGAGCGGCCCGGCCACTCGAGGATCGAGAACGCGTAGGCAGCGAGAACAGACGTGAACACCTGGAACACGGTGACGACCACGGCGACGAGCAGTGAGTTGAAGAGGTAACGGCCGAGATTGCCCTCCGTCCATGCCCTTCGAAGGACGTCGAGCGTGAACCCGTCGGGCACGAGCGGGTGATCGAGCACCTTGTCGCTCGGCTTCAGGGCTGCGATCACCATGGTGTAGATCGGAAACAGCACCAGCACGGAGATGGCGATCGAGCAAGGAGTAGCGACCGACGGCACGCCAGCTCGAGAGGCGATCGATCTCGGTGGTGTCAGTCGCCATAGTGAACCCTTCGTCCGAGCCCGAGGAGTTGCGCCGCGGCCAGCACCAGCAGCACGGCGAACAGCAGCACGGCCGTCGTCGCCTGCAAGGTTTCGCTGCCGGTGATCACCGACCGATCGCCATAGATCAGGTACGTGATCACGTTCGTCGAATCGGCGGGACGGGGGCCGCCGTCGGTGAGCAGGTCGACCTCGCCATATGCCTCGAAGGCGCGGGTCGTCAGCACGACCAGCACGAACAGCAATGTGGGCGTGAGCAGCGGCAAGGTCACGCTCCAGAAGCGGCGGACGTTGCCGGCGCCGTCGATCGTTGCCGCCTCGTGGAGATCGCGGGGGATGCCCTGCAGGCCGGCGGTGATGACGATGAACGTGAACCCGAGGTTGGCCCACACCTTGGAGAGGGCGACCGACGACAATGCCGTGCCGGGATCGTTGAGCAGGCCCGGGCTCTTCACCACCGGGAAGTTGTTGGAGATCCAGTCGAGGTTGGAGAGCACGCCGAGAGACGGCTGGAAGAGGAACAACCAGGTGAGGCTGGCGACGGCCACCGAGGTCGCCACGGTCGAGGAGAAGATCGCCCGGAAGACACCCACGCCGCGCAGGTACTTGTCGGCGAGCACCGCCATCGCCACGCCGAGCACCACGCCGGCAGGCACCGTGAGCAGGGCGAACTTGATCGTCACCCACAAGGCGTGCTGGAACTCCTGGCTGCGGAAGGCGTCGACGTACTGGTCCCAACCCCGCTCCCGGCCGAGCCACACCGCCTCGCACGAGCGGGTAGACGCTGAACACCCCGAGAATCACGCCGGCGGGGACGAGCAGAGCGAGAGCGATCGGGACGTTCCGCCACGAACGCCCGTGCTCCCGTCCTCCTCCCACCACCCCAATGTAGGTCGGTCGACCGGCCGGGGCGCATCCATGAGGACCCCGCCGCGATCCCACTCGATCGAGGAGCAACGAAAACATTCCCCCCGATTCACTACGCTGGCGGCGTGGGCCTGGATCTCGACGCCATCGACCGTGACTTGCGAGACGTCGAGGCGGCGCTGATGAGACTCGACGACGGCACGTACTGGACCGATGAGGTCACGGGACGCCCACTCGACGACGACGTGCTGACCGCCAACCCGGTCGCCCGGGCGGCCCCACCTCCGCGGCCTACCTCGTGAGACGGTCGCGGCTCGTCACGCTCGCTGCAGGCAGCGTGGGTATCGGAGCTGCGATCGCCGGAGCCGTGCGCGCTGCGCGCGACGTCCGCTTCAGTCGAACCGCACGGATGTGGCGCCTCACGGCTCGCAACGCGACGCGGTACGCAACCACGACCGTCCGCAAGGTCGCCACGCCCGCCGAGCGACGAGCCGAGCTCGACGAGCAGTTCGCCATTCGCACCGCCGCCGACGTCGCCCGCGAGCTGGGCGACATGAAGGGCGTGCTGATGAAGGTCGGCCAGTTGGTGAGCTTCATCGCCGAGGGCCTCCCCGACGAGGCGCAGGCAGCGCTCGCCAGCCTCCAGGCCGACGCCGCGCCGATGGCTCCGAGCCTGGCCGCTCAAGTGGTCACCGACGAGCTCGGTGCATCGCCGGAGACGACTTTCCGCGAATGGAGCGACCTTCCCGTCGCCGCGGCGAGCATCGGCCAGGTCCACCGCGCCGTCACACCCGCCGGTGCCGATGTCGCCGTGAAGGTCCAGTACCCGGGTGTCGACGCCGCCATCGAGAGCGACCTCGACTCGGCCGAGGTGTTCTACAGCATGTTCGCTTCGCTGGCCTTGCACGGCCTCGACGCCAAGGGATTCGTCGACGAGCTGCGTGATCGGATGCGCGACGAGCTCGACTATCGCATCGAAGCGCGCAACCTGGAGACCTTCGCCGAGTACTACGCCGGTCATCCGTGGGTGCGTTTGCCTCGCGTGCTTCCCGAGTTCTCCACCGAACGCGTGCTGACCACCGAGTGGGTCGACGGCATGACCTGGGACGAGTTCCTCGCCCGTGGTTCCCCCGACACGAAGCAGCGAGCCGGAGAGGTCATCTGGCGCTTCGCCCAGCACTCCGTGCATCGGCTGCACGCCTTCAACGGCGACCCGCATCCGGGGAACTATCGCTTCCATCGCGACGGCAGCGTCACGTTCCTCGACTTCGGGCTCGTCAAGCGATGGAAGCCCGGCGAGTGGGAGCGGCTCGAGCCGAGTCTCGACGCCGTCGTCGTCCATCGTGACCCCGAGGTCCTCGTCGAGGCGATGGAAGCGGCGGGCTTCCTCTCCGCCGGGCACGGGCTCGACCCGACCCGCGTCTACGAGTACGTCAGCAGTCCCTACATGCCCTACCTCGCCGACGAGTTCACGTTCACCCGCGAGTGGATGCGAACGACGCTCGGCCGCATCTTCGACATCGGCGGTCCCTACGCCGAGGTCATCTCCAAGCTCAACATGCCCCCGAGCTTCGTCATCCTCGACCGCGTGGTCTGGGGTGTGAGCGCCATCCTCGGCAAGCTGGAGGCGACCGGTCCGTGGCGGGCGATGCTGCTCGAGTACCGCACGGGTGCCGAGCCCGCCACCGAGCTCGGCACGTCCGAGCTCGAATGGCGGTCGTGACGATGCCGACGATTGCCACTGCTCGACTCCGCCCACCGGCTCGGGCGCGTCGCGTGGTACTCGCGCCAGGCGTTCTGTGTGTTCGGCGCCTGGGCTCGCGACGATCGAACGCCGCAGTGGGCGAGGGCGTTTGCCACGCTCAGCAACCAGCACGGCGAGCACGCCACGGTCTGTCTCGCTCGTCTGCCGACGATCACGCTCACGTCCGGCGAGGTGCTCACGCCCGAGCAGTTCGTCGACCCGCCGACCGTCGACGACGAGGCCCTCGTCGAAGAGCTCGCCAGAGGCGACGATCCCGGTCGCGCGGCGCCGACCATGCCGTACGGATGGTGGTGCGCATCGCCGAGATCGTCGGCGAGCAGCGGGCCGAAGTCGACGCGACGCTCGACGAGCCGACCGCGGAGGTGCTCGATCAGGTCGCTGAGCGCCTCGAACGCCACCTCGCCGCGCTCGCCGCGCGTCGGCACGTAGCACTCGACCAGCACTGAGGTCGCTGCGTCAGATTTCGACGGCCGCCGCCGGCGCCGCGGGCGGCGGCGGCTCCACCGGCCGCAGCACGCGGGCACGGACCGCAGGATGGCGCCACACGACGGCCCGGCCGGCCTTCGGTGGCCAGCGGCCCTCGCGGCTGTACGCCCACCATTCGAACGGATTCGAGTAGTACGTCCATCCCTCGACAAAGCTGCCGAGCGGCTTGCGCTTCGTGACGAGGCCGACGACGAATGCAGACCAGCCCGACGACGATCCCCCACACGAGGTAGACGAGGGGGAAGATCGGGCCGAACCACCGTGTCTGCCACACGTGCGACATCTCGTGGATCCTGATCAGCCGCTGCTTCGACTCGCGTTCGAGGTGACGGGCGCCGCTGATCGCGTTGCCGACCGTGAGCACGAAGCCCGGTCGCAGCTGGAGGCCGCCCAGGTACACGTGACGTCCCTGCCGCTCGGACAGCTCCGGCACCGGCCGCGCCGTCTTGGACACGGCGGCAACGAGGTGGCTGATCAGCGATCCCAACGCCGTGATCAGACCCCATGAGTGGTCGAGAGCGAAGCCGACCCAGCCGCGCCACTCACGCCATGGGTAGATGCGCCGATAGCCGGCGAGGAACCCGTGGATCAGCCCGACGATCGCCGCCGGGATGGCGAGCCCGATCAGCCAGCCGGTGGCCCCGGCGAGCGCGCCGCCGCCGATGGCGACGGCCAGCGCTTCCGGGAGGCGCCGCACGGCGGATCACTGACGCTGCAGTTTGGCCAGCAGGCGGAGGATCTCGAGGTACAGCCACACGATGGTGACCAGCAGGCCGAGGGAGGCCATCCACTCGTAGTCCTTCGCCAGCCCCATCTTCGATCCGCGCTCGATGAAGTCGAAGTCGAGCATCAGGTTGAAGGCGGCGAGGGCGCAGACGAAGATGCTGAACCCGATGCCGAAGGCACTCGCGTTCTGGAGGAACGACACCCCGTCGCCGAAGATGTTCATCACGAACGAGACGAGGTAGAGCACCATCACCCCCAACGTGGCGCCGATGACGACGCGGCGGAAGCGTTCAGTGACGCGAATGATGCGGGTGCGGTAGAGGATCAGCATCACGGCCACCGTGGCGAGCGTGGCGCCGGCGGCCTGGACGACGATCCCGTCCTGGAACAGTTCGTAGGTGTGGGAGATGGCGCCGACGAAGAAGCCCTGGGCGAGGGCGTACACGGGAGCGAGATACTTCGCGTACTGCGGCCGGAAGTAAGCCGCGATCACCGCGATGAAGCCGACGATCACGCCACCCATGGCGATCGTCGGGAACTGCACCGCCTCGCCTTCGACCGGCGATTTGACCGCCTGCCACCCGGCGACTGCGGTGGCGAGGAGGAGCGCGAAGAGAAGCAGCGTCTTCTTGATCGTGCCTTCCACCGTCATCGCGCCGGTGTAGGGGCTCACAACGCCATCGCCGTAGGGACCGGTGGCGGATGGCGCCGGGGCGGGCCACTGGTTCGACGGCGCGCTGGGCGCAGCCCAGCCGGCCTTGGCGCTGTCGAGCGCCTTGTCGTTCAGCAAAGGATTGGGCATCACGGATCTCCTGGCCGGAGCGCTCCACAGCGGCTCTGGCTGAAGCCCAGGGTACCGTCCTGAACGAGGACCTCATCGGCACTTGCCCCCGGTCGCGTCAAGGCGGATGATGGACCACGCAGATGTCAGCATCGAGCCTGCCTCTCGCCGTGACCACCGGTCGCGAGCCGCTGCAACCACGGGGGTTGACCTCGCCTCCCGCGTCGGTATCGTTACCACAATCCACAACAGGGTTCGTGGATGCCTCGCCCGACGCACCCGCCCATATGGCGTCATCGAACGCAAAGGAGCCGCCGTGGCCAAAGATCGCGTTGAACGCGACGATGAAGACCTCGTACGCCTATATCTCACCGATATCGGCCAGTACACGTTGCTCACCAAGGACGACGAGGTCCGCCTGGCCAAGGCCATCGAAGCCGGCAAGGAAGCTCGGTGAACACCTCGAAAGCGACGGCGGCGACAAGCTGACTCCGGCGAAGAAGCGCGAACTGCGCCGAGTCGCCCGCCAGGGCGAGACCGCCGAGCGTCAGTTCGTGCAGTCCAACCTGCGCCTCGTGGTCTCGATCGCCAAGAAATACCAGGCGTCGGGCCTTCCCCTCCTCGACCTGATCCAGGAGGGCAACCTCGGCCTGATGCACGCCGTCGAGAAGTTCGACTGGCGGAAGGGCTTCAAGTTCTCCACCTACGCGACGTGGTGGATCCGCCAGGCGATCACGCGAGGCATCGCCAACACCGGCCGCACCATCCGGCTCCCGGTCCACGCCGGTGACACCCTGGCCAGGCTGCAGAAGGCGCGCAGCCGCCTCGAGCTCAAGTACGGCCGGCCAGCCACGCTGGCCGAGCTGGCGCGCGAGGTCGAGATGCCCGAAGACAAGGTCACCGAGGCGCTGCGCTTCGCCGCCGAACCGCTGTCGCTCTCCGAGCCACTGCGTGAAGACGGTGATGCCGAGCTCGGCGACGTCGTCGAGGACCGCTCCGCCGAATCGCCGTTCGAGGTCGCCGCCACGGCGCTCCTCCCGGAGGAGATCGCTCGCCTGCTGGCGCCGCTCGACGAGCGCGAGCGGGAGATCCTCAAGCTCCGCTTCGGCCTCGACCGAGGCGAGCCGCGCACGCTCGAAGAGGTTGGCGAGCACTTCAACCTCACTCGCGAGCGCATTCGTCAGATCGAGGCGAGGGCAATGAGCAAGCTGCGCCATCCGTCGAGCGACACCGGGGCGCGCGACCTCCTCGCCGTGTAGCGGGTTTGCCGAGGCGATCTCCTGACGATCAACGCTTCGTCGGCGTTGCTCAGCTCGATGATGTCACCGTAGAGGCGATCCACCTTCAGCCTCAGCACGACGCGCGCCTCGTCCACCTGCTGTTCCAGGAACGCCGCCTCGGCGGCGGCGTCCTCCTGGGGGAAGATGCTCAGCAGTTCGCGTCCGGTCGCGTCACCGGGCTTCGTGGTCACCGGCGAGACCTCGATCTCGCCTTCGGCGACGGCGAACGACCACATGTCGGGACCTTGCACGAACAACGCCGCGTGCGGATCACGTGCCGCGTTTCTCGCCTTCACCCGGTCGGCCCGTGTACTCATGCGAACGACGTCGGTGTCTCGATCCCAGGCGTAGATCACGGTGGACAGGTGGGGAAAGCCGCTCGATCCGATCGTGGCGAGCACGCCGCTGGTACTCGAGGTCAGCATCGACCGCCGTTCGTCGTCGCGCAACGTGCGCACCGGCGGCTGCTGCTCGAAGATGGCTGCGTCCTTGTCGTTGGGGGTGGTGCTGCTCATCAGTGCTCCTTGTATGATCCGGAGGGACACTCCGAATATACGGAGTAGCACTCCGTTTCTGCAACCGACATGACCGCTGCCACTTCGACGCCTCCCCGCCCGCTTCGTGCCGACGCCCAACGCAATCGCCAACGCCTGCTCGACGTGGCCCACGCAGCGTTCGTCGAGCACGGGATCGACACCGCTCTCGACGAGATCGCCCGTACCGCTGGGGTCGGGATCGGCACGCTCTACCGCCACTTCCCCACGCGCGACTCGCTCGTCGAGGCGTTGATCGGTGATGACATCGCCCGCCTCGTCGAGCTCGCCGACGAGCTGATCGCCGAAGACGCCGCCGACGGCGTGGAGCGCTGGCTCGCCGCGCTGATCGCCCACGGGATCACGTTCCGTGGGCTGGCCGATTCACTCGCCGGGCCCCACGGTCCCGATTCGACGCTCGGCGCGCTGTGCGACCGCGTCCACGCGTCAGGCGTCGCCGTGGTGCGCCACGGCCAGCGACGAGGAACCGTCCGAGCCGATGTCGAGCCGCTCGATGCCGTCGATCTGGCCACGTCCATTGCCTGGCTCACGGAGGACGACGGCGACGACGGTCGACGGCAGCGGCTGCTCGGGATCGGGCTTGCCGGTCTGCAACCGTAAACGCCACGGCGGCCGGGCTCGGGCGCGCGGCATGCTCTGAGCATGATCGAGTACCGCACGCCGACGCCTGAGGAGTACCGCACCGTCGCCGCGACGATCTCCGGGGCGCTGATGGTGGAGGCACCGAGCGACGAGCGCTGGGAGAAGTCGCGGGCCAGTTGGGACGACACCGACACGCTCACGGCGTGGGACGGCGAACGGTGCACCGGGTCGGTAGGTGCCTATCGGCTCGAAACCGTTGTGCCAGGCGGTGCGTTGCTGGCCACGGCGGGCGTCACCCGGGTGGGCATGGACCCCACGTATCGCCGCCGCGGGATCGCCCGCGAGCTGTTGACGCGACTGCTCACCGAGTCGCGGGAGCGTGGTCAGGTGCTCGCCTCGCTGCGGGCGAGCGAGGCTGTCATCTACCGGCGGTTCGGCTTCGGCATCGCCGGCGACTTCGAGTACGCGATCATCCACACGGCGACGGCACGGCCGATCGCCGGCACACCGTCCGGGTCCACCCGGCTCCTCGCGCGGACGCAGTGTTCGACACCGTCGAGCAGCTCTACCCCCAGCGTCGCGCTGAACCGTCCCGGCACGGTGACGAGGCCGCGGTGGATGGTGGAGCGCTACTTCGAGGACGCCGGGCCGGGCGTGAAGCCGAGCTTCGTCGCAGTACACAGCGACGACGAGGGCAACGACGACGGGTTCGTGCACTACAGCGTGGCCTGGACCGAGCAGCCGTCGATCATGTTGGAGCGAGGTCGCGGCGAGATCCACGACTTGTGGGGCGCAACGCCTGCGGTGGAGCGCGAGTTGTGGCGCTACGTCTGCTCGATCGACCTCGTCGACGAGTGGCACGCGACAGAACGTCCTCTCGATGACGTGATCCGTGTGATCGTCGCCGACCCGCGGGCGGTGTCCACGCGTCAACGGATCGACGAGCAGTGGCTGCGCGTCCTCGACGTCGACGCGGCGCTCGGCGGCCGGCAGTTCACCTCTCTCGCCGATCCGCTCACGATCGAGGTCACCGACGAGCTGTTCGCTGCCAACTGTGGCCGCTGGACGATCTCCGACGGCAAAGTCGGACGCGACGACTGCCGCAGCTGCACACGTACTCGTCAGCATCGACGCCCTGTCGGCGGTCTACCTCGGCGGTGCGAGCTGGTGGAGTGAGGCGGCGGCCGGACGAGCGGTCGCCCCGGACGGGTCGGCGCCCGCCGACGACGTCATCGCTCTCGCCGACGCCGTCTTCGGCGTGCGCCCGCTCCCGTTCTGTGGCAGCTTCTTCTAGCCCCTGTGGGTCCCCAACGGTGGTGATCCCCACGGTGGATTGAAACCTTTCAGTGCTACTCTTCGCAGGACGACGACGCAGAGGCACAGGTGACAGGCAGTTCGAAGGGCGTGAAGGACGTCGCCGCCTTGGCCGGCGTGTCGGTGGGAACGGTGTCGAACGTACTCAACCGGCCCGAGCGTGTCGCCGAAGCGACCCGCAACCGTGTTCTCCAGGCGATCGCCGACCTCGGCTTCGTGCGCAACGAACAGGGCCGGCAGCTGCGGGCCGGCAGGAGCCGGCACCATCGCCTACGTCATGCTCGACGCCGCCAACCCGTTTTTCACCGACGTCGCCAAGGGGATCGAGGAGGTTGCCCGCGCCCACGGCGTCGGCCTGTTCATCTGCAACAGCGACAGTGACGGCGCCCGCGAGAGCGACTACCTCGCCCTGTTGCTCCAACAGCGGGTCCGCGGTGTGCTGATCACACCGGTCGACCCCGGGACGGCAGGGCTCGACGTGCTCCACCGCCAAGCCGTGCCCGTCGTGCTCGTCGACCGCGCGGCAGGGGGCGAGTGGTGCAGCGTCGGGGTCGACGACGTCGAAGGCGGCGCACTCGCCGTCACCCACCTCTGCGAGCAGGGCCATCAGCGGATCGCGTTCGTCGGCGGACCGATGTCGACGGTGCAGGTGACCGATCGCTTGAACGGCGCCCGCCAGGCGTTGCGGGCCGTGCGGACGGGATTCCTCGGATTTGCTCGTGCTGGAGACAGCGGCCCTCAACGTCGCGGAGGGCCGTCGGGCAGGTGAGCGGATCGCCGGGCTGCCGCGAGCCCGCCGGCCAACCGCCGCCTTCTGCGCCAACGACCTGCTCGCCCTCGGCCTGCTGCAACAGATGACGCGCATCGGGGTCGACGTACCCGGCGAGCTGGCCATCGTCGGCTACGACGACATCGAGTTCGCCGGCGCCGCAGCGGTGCCGCTCAGCTCGGTGCGTCAGCCCCGCCAGCTCCTCGGTCGCACGGCCGCCGAGTTGTTGTTCGCCGAGAGTGACGCCGACGAGGCCCACGTCCACCAGCAGGTCCAGTTCCACCCCGAACTGGTGGTGCGAGCGTCCTCGATGGAACCGGCGGTCACCGCCCGGCCTGCTTGAGCACGGCGACCCGCTCGGCGAGGGCGCCCCAGTCGAGCGTTGGCTCCGGCTCGACTCGTTCGATCGTCAGCGCCCGCTCTACGAGCGATCGCCCGTGGGCGACGTCGCTGAGCACTCCGTCCGCCACCGCCTGCACGATCGCGTTGCCCACTACCGTCGCCTCGACCGGGCCGGCCACTACCGGACGCTCGCATGCACTGGCACAGAGCCGCCGCAGCAGGGGGATCGCCGATCCCCCACCGATGAGGTGGATCGTGCCGCCGGCCGACCCGCTGATGCGCTCGATGGTCGTCACAGTGGACCGCCAAGCGAGCGCCAGCGAATCGAGGACCGTGCGGGTGATCTCCTCGGGCGACATCGGGACGCGCTGGCCCGACTCGGCGCAGATCGTCGCGATGCGCCGGGGCATGTCGCCGGGCACAGCGAGACGCGGATCGTCCGGATCGATGACACTTCGTCCGCCGGGCAACGCGGCGGCCGCTGCCACGAGCGCCGGCATCGCGTGCTCGTCACCGTGCGACGACCACCATCGGCGGCACTCTTCCAACAGCCACAACCCCGTCACGTTCTTCAGCAGCCGTACGGTCCCGTCGACCCCGAGCTCGTTCGTCACGTTGGCGGCGAGTGCCTCAGGCGTGACGACCGGTGCTGGGAGCTCGCAGCCAACGAGCGACCACGTGCCGCAGGAGATGTAGATATCGGTCCGATCGGAGCCGAGTGGCGTGCCGGCGACAGCACTGGCGGTGTCGTGGCTGGCGGCGGCCACCACCCGTAGACCGTCGACGGTGCTGTCGAAGCCGCGCACGGTTCCGAGCTCGGCTCCGGGCTCATGGAGATCGGGCAGCAGGTCCCGGCGTAGCTCGACCGTGTCGAGCAGCTCGTCACTCCACGTTCTCTGTCTCACATCGAGGAGCTGCGTCGTGCTGGCGTTGGTGACATCGTTCGTCGTGCTCCCGCAGAGGGCGTGATTGACGAGATCGGGCACCATCAGCATCCGCTCTGCGGCGGCGAAGTCGGCGCTGGAGCGGCCGGCGACGAGCTGATACAGCGTGTTGAAGGGAAGGAATTGGATCCCGGTGACGACGTAGATCCGGCTGCGGCCGACGTCGCCGGTGACACGGTCCATCACGCCGTCGGTTCGTGACGAGCGGTAGGCGTGAACGGGGCCGAGCAGTTGGCCGGAGCGATCGAGCAGCCCGTAGTCGACACCCCACGCGTCGACAGCGACGGAGCGGACATCGTCGCGGCGCGCTGCGGAAGCCACCCCTCGACGAACGTCATCGAGCAGCGCAGCGAAATCCCAGATGAGCTCCCCCGCGCCCCGGCACGCGTCACGTCGGGGAAGCGGTGCACGACGTCGAGCTCGATCGCGGTCTCGTCGACGCGGACGTTGACGACGCGCCCGCTCGAGGCGCCGAGATCGACAGCGACGAACGTCGGCACCGGTCAGCGCAGGAAGGCCGACGCCACTCCGGCATCGACGGGAATGTGGAGGCCGGTCGTCAGGGCGAGATCGCCGCCGGTGAGGGCGAACACGGCCGCCGCGACGTGCTCGGGCAGGACTTCCTTCTTCAACAGCGTTCGCTGCGCGTAGTACGCGCCGAGCTCCTCCTCGGGCACCCCGTACACCGCGGCCCGCTGTGCGCCCCAGCCCTTGGCGAAGATCCCTGACCCGCGGACCACACCGTCGGGATTGATGCCGTTCACCCGGATTCCGTGCTCGCCGAGCTCGGCGGCGAGGAGCCGGACCTGGTGTGCCTGATCGGCCTTCGCGGCGCCGTAGGCGAGGTTGTTCGGCCCGGCGAAGAACGCGTTCTTGCTGCAGATGTAGACGATGTCGCCGCCGATCCCCTGGGCGATCATCAGGCGGGCCGCCTCTCGACTGACGAGGAACGAGCCCTTGGCCATCACGTCGTGCTGGATGTCCCAGTCGTCCTCGGTGGTCTCGAGCAACGGTTTCGAGATCGACAGCCCGGCGTTGTTGACGACGAGATCGACTCCCCCGAACGCGAGCACGCGCCATCGGCAAGCGCGGCAGCGACCTGTTCCGGCTGGCTGACGTCGACGGCGACCGCAACGGCGACATCACGATCGCCGAGCTCGGCGGCCACATTGCTCGCCGCGGTGGTGTCGAGATCGGCGACGACGACGCACGCACCTTCGGCGGCGAGGCGATGAGCGATCGCGCGACCGATGCCCGACCCGGCTCCGGTCACAACGGCGACGCGCCCGGACAGGGGTTTCGGTGGGGGCAGGCGCTTCAGCTTGGCCTCTTCGAGTGGCCAGTACTCGATCCGGAACTTCTCCGACTCCGGGATCGGGCGATAGGTCGATACCGACTCGGCTCCCCGCATCACGTTGATCGCGTTCACGTAGAACTCGCCGGCGACTCGGGCGGTCTGCTTGTTGGCGCCGAAGGAGAACATGCCCACGCCCGGCACGAGGACGATGGCGGGATCGG
Source organism: uncultured Acidimicrobiia bacterium (assembly GCA_963830025.1). Classification (GTDB taxonomy): domain Bacteria; phylum Actinomycetota; class Acidimicrobiia; order Acidimicrobiales; family Ilumatobacteraceae; genus CAWHLC01. The sequence continues at coordinate 819,567 of CAWHLC010000007.1, read as the reverse complement.
CACCGCGCATCGGCGGCGACTCGCGATCGGCGTGGCGCGCGTAGTACGCCCGGTACTCCTCGCGGTACGACGCGTGGAGTTGGCGCAGGCGGGCGATCGCGTCGTCGAGCGGGGCGCGTGCCGGCACGTCGAGCACCATCGGCCTCACCTTGGTGCGGAGAAAGTGGTCGGGGCAGGAGGTTCCCAGCGCGGCGAGCTGTTCGAGCTTCTCCCGGCCGCAGAAGTCGAGCACCACATCGGAGTCGGTGAAGTGACCGACCTGGGTCCGATCGGTGGAGGCGAGACCGCGGATCACCGGGGCGAGTGCGGCGGCGCGGGCACGACGTTCACCATCAGGAAGGGCTTCGAGCCCTGGCACGACAGCGCCGAGCGGAGCAGACCCGCCACGCGCCTCGAGGAACGCCTGGGCGGTGCGGATGATCTCCACGCGAGTTCGCCTCGCACTCGTCGCTCGTGGCACCCCACGCCGTGATGCCGTGACCGCCGAGGATCACGCCGATCGCTTCCGGATGCGATCGCTGCACGTCGGCGATGTCGAGCCCGAGTTGGAATCCCGGACGTCGCCACGGCACCCACACGACACGATCGCCGAAGCACTCCTTGGTGAGCGACTCTCCGTCGGCTGCGGTCGCCAGGGCGATGCCCGCATCGGGATGCAGATGATCGACGTGATCGGCCTCGACGAGACCGTGCATCGCCGTGTCGATCGACGGTGCAGCGCCTCCCGTCCCGTGCAGGCAGAAGTCGAAGGCCGGCACCATCTCGTCCTCACGGTCGACACCTGGATAGACGTCGACGAGGGCGCGCACGCGGTCGAGTCGCAACACGGCGAGTCCTTCGGCAGTGAGCGTGCCGAGATCACCGCCCGAGCCCTTCACCCACAGCAGCTCGACCGCGTCGTTCGTCACCGGGTCGACACCCGCACCCTTGGCGGACGTGTTCCCGCCTGCGTAGTTCGTGTTACGCGGATCCTCGCCGAGCCGGTTCGACCGGGCGATCAGCCCGTCGACGATCCCCGGCGCGTCGCCGGTCATGTCAGGCTCCCCATCCTGCCTGGGCACCGTCCTGGCGCTCGGCGCACACCGCCTCGTAGTACCCGGAGCGGTGATACGCCGCCACCGGATCAGGGTCGAGACCCTGCGCCTGCTCGAACCTCGGCGAGCAGCTGGCGCACATCGGTGGCGTAGGCGTCCATGAACACAGCGTGTGCCCCGAGCACGTCGCCGTCCAGCTGGGCGGTCGTCAGCGCTTGGTGGTCGATGAGCAGGGCCTTCGCCGTCGCTTCTTGGACGTTCATCACCGAGCGGATCTGCCCGGCGATCTTGGGCTCGATGTTGTGGCATTGGTCGAGCATGAACGCCACGCCGGTGCGCGGGTCGAGCCCTCCGCCGCGACGCACTTCCCACATGATGCGGAACAGCTGGAACGGATCGGCGGCGCCCACCATGAGGTCGTCATCCGCGTAGAAGCGGGAGTTGAAGTCGAAGCCGCCGAGCTTTCCGGCGCGCAGCAGCATGGCGACGATGAACTCGATGTTCGTGCCCGGGGCGTGGTGCCCCGTGTCGATCACGACCTGCGCCTTGTCACCGAGCTCGGAGCAATGGACGTAGGCCGTTCCCCAGTCCGGGACGTCGGTGGTGTAGAAGGACGGTTCGAAGAGCTTGTACTCGAGGAGCATCCGCTGCCCTTCGCCGAGGCGGGCGTAGACCTCGGCGAGGGCGCTCGCGAAGCGCTCCTGCCGGGCGACGATGTCGTCCTGTCCCGGGATAGTTCGTGCCGTCGGCGAACCACAGCTTGAGGTCGCGCGAGCCCGTGGCGTCCATGATGTCGACGCACTCGAGGAGATGGTCGAGCGCCTTGCGCCGGATGCGCTCATCCGGGTTGGCGATGGAGCCCAACATGTAGTCGTTGTCCTGGAACACGTTGGAGTTGATCGTGCCGATACGCACGCCCAACTCGGACGCGTGCTTGGCGAGGCGGTTGTAGTCGTCGACGCGATCCACGGGATGTGCAGCGCCACGCTGGGAGCGGAGCCGGTGTACAGGTTGACCTGCGCCGCGTCGGCGATCTTCTCGTACGGGTCGCGAGGCACTCCCGGCTGGGGGAACACCTTGAACCTCGTGCCGGAGTTGCCGAACGCCCATGAGGGCAGCTCGATGTTGAGGTCGTTGATCCCGGCGGCGATTCGTTGCTCGCTCGTCATCTCTGCTCTCCTCGAATGATGTCGCTCATGGCAGATGGAAGACCTCCTCGAGGGTTCGCATCTGTTGGTCGGCGTGCTCGCCGCCGTCGCCCCCACCCGGCACGAAATACGGCGCCATGAGCGCCTGCCAGCGGGCGTTGACCGGCTCCTCCTGCATCGCCGCCACGGCGTCGCCGAGCGTGCCGGACGTCTCGAAGTAACCGAAGAGGGAGCCGTCGTCGTCGAGGTACAGCGAGTAGTTCCGCCATCCGCAACGCGCCAACGCCTCCCTCATCTCGGGCCAGACCGCTGTGTGGTGGACGCGGTACTCATCGAGCAACTCGGGTCGTACCTGAAGCCGGAAAGCGACTCTGTTGAGTGGGGGTTCGACGTCGTTCATTGGTTTCCTTTGTCCCGGGACGGGAGCGACGGATCTCGCTCCCGTCCCAGTGCCCACTCGCTCAGCCGCCGACGTTGGACTCGTCGTAGACGCTGAAGGGCCCCATCACGATGCGCAGCCCGTTGTCACGGGTGGGATCCTTCTCGATGGTGTAGTCCCCCATCCGCCCGGCCGTGAAGGTCGCCCCCTCCGCGGCTTCGAACGCGCCTGTCGCCAGGCCATATGTGGCCTGGAACGTGAGATAGCCGAGATCGACGAAGCTCCACAGGGCGAACTGAGGAGCGCATCCGTTCTCGGTGTATGAGCGCATCTCGTCGGGCAGGCCGAGGCCGGAGACCTTGACGTCCTCACACAACCCTTCGTCCTGCATCGCCTTCGCTGCGGCGGCGATGCCGACGGTCGTCGGTGCCATGATCAGCTTGAGGTCGGGATGGGAGTCGATGAGGGCGAGCGCCTGGTTGTATGACTCGTCGGAGTCGTCGTTGCCGTACACGGTGTCGACGAGCTCGATCGACTCGTATTCGGGCTTGGCGAGCACCTCCTCGAAGGCGGCAATCCACGCGTTCTGGTTGGCCGCTTCGGGCGTCGCCGAGAGGATGGCCAGCTCGCCGCCCTCGTCGCCGAGGATCGACGTAGCCATATCGGCCATGACCTGCCCGGTCTCGTCGAAGTCGACCTGGGCGACGAACAGGCTCTCCCCTGCGCCGGACGGGATCGGCGAGTCCCAGCTGACAACGGCAATGCCGGCATCGGCGGCGGCCTGGGTGGCGGGGTCGAGCTGATCGCCGGCGTTGTTGGAGACCATGATCGCGTCAACACCCTGGGTGACGGCATTGGTCACGAACTCGACCTGCGCGGTGCTATCCGAGCACGACGCAGGACCGACGAACTCGGCCTCTGGCACTCCCAGTTCACCGGCCGCCTCGATGGCGCCCTCATTGGCCTGATCGAAGACGGCGTTGCCGGTGCACTTCGGCAGCAGGATGCTGCTGAAGTCTCCCCCGCCACCGCCGCTCGTCCCCGTCGTCGTCGCCGGTCCCTCGGTGACGTCGGGCGCGCTCGTGGCGGCCGGGGCAGAAGTGGCCGCCGGGCGCGGCTGTCGTCGCCGCCGGGGCAGCAGATGTCGCCGCCGGCGCACTGCTCCCGGACGCGGACGTGTCGGCGGTGTCGTCGTCGTCGCCGCACGCGGCGATCACGAGCGTCAGCGCCGCGACGAGCGCTGCAGTCGATTTGGCCTTCATGGTTCCTCCCGGAGTGACTCGGTGAGCTGGTGGATGGAGAGATCGGGGGTCATGCGCCGGACGCTCCGGCGGCTTGAGTGGGATTGGGCATGCCAGCGGCAGCGTCCGTGATCCCGGGTGCGCGCGCCCGGCCCGTGACGCGATCGATCACGTTCTGGGCGATGACGGAGACGATCAGGATCGCCCCGATGACACCGGTCTGGGTGTTGCCGCCGAGGTTGGCCAGCCCGAATCCGTTGCGCAGATTGAGCACGATCAGCACCGCCAGCAGCACGCCGCTCATCCGGCCCGAGCCGCCGAAGATGCTCACCCCGCCGAGCAGGACGATCGTGATGATCTCGAGTTCGAACCCGGTTGCGATGTCACCGCGAACCGTTCCGAGGCGAGCGGAGAAGAGGATGCCCGCCAGCCCGGCAACGAGAGACGACGCCGTGAACAGGACGAGCCGGGTGCGCACGACGTCGAGCCCCGAGTAGCGAGCCACCTCGGCGTTGTCGCCGATGACATACAGCACGCGCCCGCTCGCCGATCGGTGGAGGATCACCGCGGCGACGGCGAACAGCGCGAAGAACAGGACGACGGAGACGGGGAACGGGCCGATCAGGTCGTCCTGGCCGAGACGATCGAACCAGCGGGGGAAGTCCCCGATCGATCGATCCTCGACGAGCACGCGTGCCGCACCGCGCCACCCGATCAGCCCGGCCAGCGTCACGACGAGCGATGGCAGTCCGAGCTTGGCGACGCACCAACCGTGGATCAGACCGGCCATCGCGGCCGCGGCGAGCGCCACGGCGATGGCCACTCCCAGCGGCGCGTGGTGTTCGTGCATCGCGGCCAGCACGCTGGCCGACCACGCCATCACCGATGCGACGGACAGGTCGATCTCGCCGGCGATGATGACGAACGTCATCGCCACGACCACGATGACCTTCTCGATGTGCAGCTGGAACAGGTTGACGAGGTTGTCCGTGCTCAGGTAGCCGCTCGACTCGGTGAGGTTGAACACGATCGTCCCGAGGAGGATCGATCCGAGCACGAGCTCCCACGTGTAACGGCGAGCCCAGTCAGCCATCGGTGCCTCCCCGTGCTTCCTCCACCGCATGGCGGCGAGCCCGCTCTCGCAGCCGGCGGCCGGCCGACACATCGAGAAGAACGGCGAGCAGGATCAGCGAACCGAGGATCGCATCGCGCCAGAACTCACTGATCTGCTCCACGCGGAGGAGGCTCTGATCGATGAGCCCGATCAGCACTGCCCCGAGAAACGCTCCCATCACCGTGCCCGAGCCGCCGAGGATGCTCACACCGCCGACGACGGCTGCGGCGATCGCCGCCAGTTCGAACCCGGAGCCGGCAGTGACGTTGATCGTGCCGAAGCGCCCGACGTAGAGGAATCCCGCCAACCCGGCAAGCGCGCCACATCCGACGAAGGCGACGATCTGCAGACGTCGTTCGTTGAGTCCTGCCTGGCGCGCCGCCTCCGGGTTCGAACCGACGGCATAGAGGTGGCGCCCGCCCCGCGTGTACTGCAGGGTGAGATGGAGCGCGACGGCGATGAGGAGAGCGAGGGCGAACATCGTCCGCACCTCGTACTGCCCGACCGTGAACAGGGTGCTGCGGGGCAGATCAACGATCCACGACGGCAGGTCGCCGGTGGCGATCGTCTTGCCGCCGGCGCGGCTCGTCAACAGGCTGCGATAGATCGACAGCGTGCCGAGGGTGACGATGATCGAGGGCACCCTGGCGACGGCGACGAGGACGCCATTGACGAGTCCGAGCACAGCGCCGATCCCCATCGCGTACGCAATCGCGAGCGGTGCGACGAGACCGGTGTGGTGCGCAAGCAGATCGGCGGTGAGATAGGCGGCGACACCAACGGTCGAGCCGACCGAGAGGTCGACGTTGCGGGTCACGATGACGAGTGCCTCCCCGACCGCGACGACCGAGGTGATCGAGATGGCGATCAGGAGGCGACTGACGAACCGTTCGCTGAGATAGTCGTCGACGACGACGCTGAAGAGCGCCACCGTCAGGGCAAGCACGGCGACGAGCGAGAAGCCCTTCAACCGCTCCGGTTGGAGCCGTGGCCCGCGTCGCGGCGGCTCCGGCGGGGACTCGACGAGCTCACTCTCGGCGATCACGCCAGCCCCACAGCGGCGGACATGATCCGCTCCTGTTCGAGCTCGGTGCCGGCGAACGTGCCCATCTGCCGGCCTTCGCGCATGACCACCACGCGATCACTCATGGCCAGTACCTCAGTGAGGTCGGACGAGATCAGGATCACGGCCACGCCGGCGCGCGCCAGTTCGCCGATCAGCTCGTGCACGTCCGCCTTGGCACCGACATCGATACCCCGCGTCGGCTCGTCGAGGATCAGCACGGCGGGCTTGACGTCGAGCCACTTGGCCAGCATCACCTTCTGCTGGTTGCCCCCGGACAGGTTGCCGACCGGTGTCGACAGCGACGGCGTGCGGATCTGCAGCCGCTCCCGGTACACGTCCGCGGCACGACGTTCGGCAGCGCGGTCGACGAGGCGCCACCGGGAGAGGAAACGGCGCAGGCTGGGCAGCGTGATGTTGGCTGCGACCGACTGGGGGAGCGACAATCCCAGTCGACGGCGGTCCTCGGTGACATAGGCGATCCCGTGCTCCATCGCCTGGCGAGGTGACCGGATCTCGACCGACACGCCGTCGCGGCGGATGGCCCCCGCCTCCGCCGGTCGCACGCCGAACAGCGCTTCGGCGACCTCCGTTCGCCCGGACCCGACAAGTCCGGCGAAACCAAGTACCTCGCCCTCGCGCACCTCGAACGTGATGTCGTCGAAGGCTCCGTGCTGCCCGAGCCCCTCAACCGAGAGCACGACACCACCGGGCTCGTGAGGCACACGACGGAAGAACTCCGACAGCTCGCGGCCGACCATGTCGCGGATCAGCGACACCTCGGTGACATCGGCAGCTGCGTTGGTGGAGATGTGCTGACCGTCGCGGAGGACGGTGATGCGATCGCTCAGCTCGAACACCTCGTCGAGCCGGTGGGTGACGAACAGGATCGCCACGCCGGCCGCGGCAAGACGGCGGACCTGCCGGAACAATCGCCGCACCTCGTGCGCCGACAGGGCAGCCGTGGGCTCGTCCATGATCAGCACGCGCACGTCGCGCGACATGGCCTTGGCGATCTCCACGGCCTGTTGCCCGGCGACGGTGAGCTGTGAGGCGAGGGAGCGGGGGTCGACGTCCACTTCCAGCTGCCCGAGGATCTCCGCCGCTCGCTCGTGCATGGTGCGCCACCGCACGAGGTGCCCCGTGCCGCTCTGCCCCATGAAGATGTTCTCCGAGACGGTCAGATCCGGGAAGACGAGAGGCTCCTGGTAGATGCAGGCGATGCCGTGTGCCTGGGCGGCCGCCGGATTGCGCAGCTCGACGGTTTCGCCCCCTACGTCCAGATGGCCCGCGTCGGGGTGATAGAGACCGGTCATGACCTTGATCAGGGTGGACTTGCCCGCACCGTTCTCGCCCACCAAGGCGTGGATCTCGCCCGGCCGCAGGTCGAGTGACACGTCACGGAGCGCGTGGGTCGGTCCGAAGCTCTTCGAGATCGAGACCACCGACAGGAGCGTCGGCGGCGGCGAGGATGCCGCGACTTCCCCGAGTTCCGGCACCGTTCCCCCTTACCCTGTGCGGTCCCGCAGGTTATTGAATCGTTTCAGTGAACCTAACGAGTCGTGTCATACTTGTCAAGCTGCGACTCGTCGCCATTGCCCACGGAGGGTGCGAGATGACGGATGAAACGCTTCAAGAGCAACCGACGTGACCTCCCATCGGGCGCGGGACGCCACGGGCGTACGTCGATCGTGGGCGGCGCACGCCGCAGCGTCGACACGCTGCGATCGGTCATCCGCTTCAAGCCGCTCGAGTTCGATCCGATCGCCCGCCGGCTGGCCCGGGCGGCAAACGTCGATGACCTTCGCCGCGATCGCCCGCAGGCGCCTGCCACGGGGCGTGTTCGACTACGTGGACGGCGGCGCCGAGGACGAGCGCACGATGGCGGACAACGCCGCCGCCTTCGCCCGCACCAGGTTCCGCCCACGCGTGCTCCGCGACATGAGCAGCGTCGACCCGAGCACCACCGTGCTCGGCCAACCGGTGCCGTTCCCACTCGTCCTGGCGCCGACGGGGTTCACCCGCATCGTCACGCCCGGAGGCGAGCTCGACGTCGCCCGCGCCGCCGATCGGGCCGGCTTGCCCTACACGTTGTCGACGCTCGCCACTCGATCGATCGAGGAGGTCCGAGCCGTCAGTTCCGGTCGCCTCTGGCTGCAGGTGTACGTGTGGCGCGACCGCGGTCTCGTCGAGGAGTTGGTCTCCCGCGCCGCGGACGCGGACTACGAGGCACTGGTGATCACGGTCGACACTGCCGTGCTCGGTCGACGCGAACGAGACGTCCGCCGCGGGTTCTCCCTGCCGCCCAAGATCGGGATATCGACGCTTGTCGACGGAGCACTCCATCCAGGTTGGACCGCGGCGTTCCTGCGGAGTGAGCCGATCCGCTTCGCCAACGTCGCCGGCCAGAACGTGGGCGACGGGACGTCCGCAGTGTCGCTGGCCGAGTACGTCAATTCCCAATTCGATCCAGCCCTGTCATGGAACGACATCGAGTGGTTCCGCTCGAAGTGGGACGGACCACTCGTCGCTCAAGGGAATCCAGGACGTCGAGGACGCCCGCTTGGCGGTGCAGGCCGGCGTCGACTCGATCGCGCTCTCCAACCACGGCGGCCGGCAGCTGGACGGTTCGCCGGCGATCTACGACCTCGTCGCGCCGGTAGCCGATGCGGTTGGTGACTCCATCGAGATCATCTGCGACGGCGGAGTCCGGCGGGGCAGCGACATCGTGAAGGCCGTCGCCGCCGGCGCCCAGGCATGCATGGCCGGCCGCGCCTACCTCTACGCCCTGGGGGCTGGCGGCGAGCGGGGCGTCGACCACGTGTTGTCGATGCTGAGCACCGGCGTGCACGCGGACCATGGCCCTCATCGGCGCCGGTGCAGTCGACGACCTGACGCGAGACGTGATCGCCGAACGCTGATCGTCGCCGGGATCACCAAGGATCAGAGCGAGCCGGGCCGGCCCGTGCGGCGCACCTGCTCGTCGGGCACCTCGAGCCGCACGCCGAGCATCGCCCCACGCATCACGTCCCACCATTCGCTCGGCAGCAGCGCCAGCGGTAGGCCCTTGGCGCCCGTGCCATAGCGACCCTTCGGCACGACCGGGCAGTCTTCTCCGGTGGGCGGGGCGATGACTGCGCCGAGGCCCGTGGCGGTGACCGCACCACTGGTGGTGACGTCCCAGGTGGCGCCGTCGGGACCACGAACCGTGTACGCCACACCGCGACTGAGGCCGGCCAGTGGCTTCTTGCGCTCCGATGGGCTGAACGCCGTCGACCACGGCCCGATGCCGACACTGCACTGCTCGCGTTGCTGGGCGGCGAGCAACGACGGGTAGGGGTTCATCGGGTTGCCGGCCCGGTCGCGGATCTCGAAGTGGAGGTGAGGCACGCCGACGGCGTTGCCCGTGTCTCCGACGTAGGCGATGACCTGACCCGCTTGCACCACGGTGCCGACACGCAACCGGGGATGGATGCGCAACGACGCCGGCGCGGCGTTGTCGTTCGTGCCCGGCGTGTCGTTGTTGATGTGGAAGTAGTTGTAGCGGTAGCCGTCGGCGTCGGTGATCGAGACGACCACGCCGGCGGTGTCCTCGTTGGTGTAGCGGATGCGGGTGACGGTGCCGTCGACCGCGGCACGCAGCGGTTGGCCCGCTTCGGCCATCAGGTCGGTGCCTTCGTGGCGACGCTCGCCATGGGCTCCGCGGGGGAAGCCCCAGTCGTTCATGAACCACGTGGGCCCGAGGACCGGGAAGGCGATCGACCGGATGTAGCGGCTGACGGAGATCGTTCGCCGGCAGGAACGGCGGGCTGCCCTCGCCGAGCAACTCGTAGAACTTCTTCATCCACAGCGTCTGGTATTCGCGCGGCGTGAGCGTGTTGCCCGCTTCGGGCATCGGCACGATGTCCATCAGGTCTTTGTTGCGGATGGCGATCGGGTAGTACCAGGCGAGCGGGATCTTCGACACGTCGTTGCCGTACCGCTTGAGGATGCCGACGAACGCCTCGTAGGCGAACTGGTCCTGCACTTCCGGCGGGGCGAGGTACGCCCGTGGGTACCCGCCGTAGTCGGTTCCAGGTCGAGTCGATCACCTGGTAGGCGCCCGACGCCGACGCACCCCGTGCTTGGGCGGTGTAGTCACCTCGCGACTCGAGATACCTCGACGTTGCCATGGCGATGCCGACGGGTACGCCCTCGGCGTACACACCGTCGTAGTTGGTCGCCGAGTGGCCGTTGCGTCCCGACGGCCCGTTGTGATCGACCTCGTCGGGGAGCTCGACGTCGGGATCGTCGGGAGTGGGCTCGGTCGTGGGAGGTGAGGGCGTCGTTCCCGGCAGCGTCGTGGACGTGGTGGGCGCATCGGTCGTGGTGGTGCGCGGCTCGGTGGTCGTGGAACGCGGCTCGGTCGTTGTCGAACGCGGCTCGGTGGTCGTCGAACGCGGCTCGGTAGTCGTCGTCTTGGGGACCGTCGTCGTCGTACGCGGCGCGGTCGTGGTGGTCTTCGGCACCGTCGTCGTCGTGCTCGTCGTGGTGGTGCTCGTTGTCGTGGTCGTGGTGGTCGACGTCGAGGTGGTGGTCGTCGTCGTCGTGTTGCACGGCTCGTCAGGTGTGGACGTCGTGGTCGTCGGCTGTGACGGCGGGACGACCGAGGTCGGCACGGTCGCTGCGGGTTCGGTCGTAGAGGTCGTGGTGGTCGGCGTATCGCAGTCGTCGGGAACCTGCTGCGTGCGGCGCAGCCCTTGGCGAGGTTCGACGGTGGTCGATGTGGTCGAACCGACGTCGGGCGCGGACGGATCGGTGGGATCCGGGCTTCCGCCGGTACCGGTGCGCGCCATCACTGCGGACAGCGGGGAAAGCAAGACATGTGGACATCGCGACCAATGCGGTGGTCCGCCATCGTCTGGGTGTCATGCTTGCTTCCGTCTCGTCTGCGCGATGGAACCCGAGCCGGGCACGCGCCTACGACCTAGACGATGTTAGTGACTGCGAAATACCCCGCACACAGCGGGCGCCGAATCGTGCCTCGACCCAACCGTTATGCGGCGGATCTGGCCGACACGATCGGACCGCGTTCAGCGCCCGTTCGCCCGCTCGCTCGCCAGCAGTTGTCGTGAGACGAGCTGGCGGGAGACGCCGAACATGCGGCTGATCTCACCGATGCTGCGCCCTTCCGCCTGAAGCACTCGCCAGATGGCGATCCGGGAGTTGCGCCGGTCGGTCTCGAAGCGATCGAGCGACCCTGTCAGTCGATCGCGCTCCCCCGAGAGGTCGAACCCTTCGACGATCGGCCCCAGTTCCGTCTCATTGCGGAGCACTGCGAGCAATGCTCCGGCGAATTCCGCCTCATGCGTGAAGGTCTCCACGATCTCGAGCATGGAGCGGCGCAGCCGTTCGATCGACTCGACGGCGTGGCGTCGGCTGTCGGGCCCACCGTCGCCGGGATTCTCGTCCATCAACGGGGCCAGTCTATGTGCCCCGCAGTCAAGCGTCACGGCCTTCTCCTTACGGTTTGTCAACAGGGGTTGCGCAACACCTGTAGATAGTTTAGTCTCACCACGGTTAACAATTCGAAAGAACGGCGAAGAAATGAGACGGAAGATCGGGATCGCCCTCCTCGGGGGCGTTCTTGCAGCAGGACTTGCCGGAGCTTCGGCAGCCACGCTCGGCGGCCTCACCGGCGCCGGGCTCGGTGCCGACGACGCGATCGTCGCATCCTGCGACAGTGACGGCATCGCAACGGCGTACACAACTAGCTACAACGCCACGGCGCAGACATATCAGGTCACCGCGGTCAACTTCACAGGCGTCAACGCAGCCTGCAATGGGAAGGCGGCGTCCGTGTCGCTGCGCAACGGCACGACCAATCTGGGCACGACGAACGTGGCCAGCATCACTGTTGCGACCAGTGCCTTTTCCATCACCTTGGGTGCACCCGTGACCGCTTCGGCGGTCAATGGACTGTCGCTGGTCATCTCGGGATAGGAATCACGACCAAGGAATTTTCAGTGCCAGGCGCGGGCCGGCTCGGACGTGCCAGTTGTCTTTTTGCAGTGCTACTCAGTCTCGTGATCGTTGGTCACACGATAACACTGGGCGGAATGAACGGGGGCGGCCTGTTCATCGCCGATCAGGCAACTGGTGCGCCCGGGCCGAGTGTGATCGGCTGCGACAACTTCACCGGTACAACTGGTTCGTCGTTGTCGGGCCGGTCGGCACTCGTGGCCGCAGCCTGCTCGAACCGGACGTGGACGGTGCATCTCGGCACGTGGACGGTGCAGACGAACCAGGCCGCCTCGAATGCGACGACGAACGCCAACGCGACTGAGAACACCAGCACCGCGACCAGCAGCGTCCAAGTCGTGCTCGCCAACCTCAATACCGGCGGTCGCGTGGGTGGGGTCGTGATCTCGCACAACGGTCTGAGCAACTACCTCGCCGCAGTAATGATCGACGGCTCCCCGGATCGCGTGGAGGTGTGGCTCTACAACCTCGGCGTGCCGACCGTGCTCTCGACCTTCACATCGGCGTTCGCCGCCACCAACACGCTGCGCCTGTCGCGCAACGGATCCACGCTCAATGTCACACTGAACGGGGCAGTCGCCGGCGGCGTGACACTCACGACCACACAACTCCTCCTTCTCGGCAGCGGAACGCGAGCGGGACTCTTCGGGGGGAACGCGAGCGTGCGGTTCGACGATTTCCTGGTCACGGCGCCATGAAGCTCGGCTTCCTCGACCCCGGAAAAACTCGTCGGTTGGCGCGGCGTCTCGTGGCTCTCGTTCTCGTCGCCGCCTGCCTGTACTGCGTGTGGCCGACACGTCTCGGTGGCAGGACGGCGATGATCGTCGTCGAGGGCAATTCGATGGAGCCGACGTACTCGCAGGGAGACCTCATCGTCGCCCGCAGCCAAGGGCACTACCGAAGCGGAGACATCGTTGTGTTCCCTATCGGAACCGTCGGCGACGGCCAGCGCTCTCCACTGGTGATCCACCGGATCCTCGCCGAGGATTCTGCCGGGTCCTTCACGACGCAGGGCGACAACCGCGCCGTGGCAGACGGGGTCCGCGTCACGTCCGACGACATCGTGGGTCGCGCCCTCGTGCGTGTCCCGGCGGGCGGATCGGTACTGCACATCCTCTCCCGGTGGTGGACCCTCGGGATCATCACGGGACTCATCACCGCCCTGTGGCTGTGGCCACAGCGGGAAGCAAAGGAAAGCGCCGACGATCTTCGACCTCGTCGTTAGCCACGCAACACGGCTGTGTGCGGCCAGAAGTGTGGCGGAGGTGGACGGGAATCGAACCCGCCGGACGAGGGCTACTCGTCCCAACCGCTTTGAAGGCGGCGGAGCCCACCAGGCGCTCGGACACCTCCGAGGTCGAAGCGTAGTGTCACCTTCCGTGCGAACGGGTGGGACCTCACCCGGTGGATCGTGGAGGAGCACCAGTCGCCGCTGGACCGGTTCGAGCGTTCGATCGCATCGGTCGTCCCCCACGACCGTTGGCGCGATCCCGGCCGGTGACGGTGGCTCTTCGATCGCCTTTCTCGTGCTGCACACCACGTATCACGAGGACGTCGCCGTCAACGCCGTTGCCAAGGGCAAGGAGCCGCTGATGGTGTCGTGGCGAGAGCGGTTGGGGCTCGACGATCTTGCTCCCCACGTCGGACTCGCCGAGGCCGAGGATGCAGCGCTGACCGCGGCGCTCGACCTCGACGCCCTGGGCGGCTACCTGCGGGCTGTGCACGGCGATACGGCGGCCTGGCTCGCCGATCTCGACCCGAGCGCTGCTCGACGACGTGCCGTCGAGCGCAGCGGGACTCGGCGCGGCGGGGATCGCCGAGTCGAAGGTTCCGTGGCTCTACTCGATGTGGTCCGACCAGCCGACGGCCTTCTACGTGCGGTGGGAGGCAACCGGCCACCGGCTGCAGCACGTCGGCGAGATGGTCTCGGTCCGCAACCGGCTCGGCCTCAGCCCGTTCTGACCCCCACCGCGGATCGCCGGCCCACACGATGCGTCGGCCGAGCTGACAGTTCGCCATCGCCAGCGCGACGGACGATGGGCCCCGCTAACGTCCCGTGCGCCGACTTCCCCTGTCGCCGTTGACCGACAGGAGGCACCGTGCTCACGGTGTGTTACGCCGCCAAGGGCGGTAGCGGGACGTCCGTCACTGCCGCTGCACTGGCACTCACCACACGTGGATCGTTGCTCGTCGATCTCGACGGCGACGCGCTCGACGTGCTCGGCATCCCTTGTGGTAGCCGCCCGGGCATCACCGACTGGCTCGCCTCTTCAGCTGAGCCTGACGCGCTGGCCGACCTCGTCGTCGCCGCCGGCGATCGCTGCGATGTGCTGCCGGCGGGTACGCGCGGTCGACGTCCGGGCGGCGCCCGCCGATCGACCTGCAGTTGCTCGTCGAGTGGCTGGCCGGTCACGACGGGCAGGTGGTTGTCGACGCCGGTACCGGAGAGGCGGCGAAGGTTCTCACCGAGCGCGCCGACCGAGGTCCTGCTCGTCACGCGGGCCTGCTATCTCGCCTTGCGGCGCGCTGCGCGAGTCGCTGATCTCACCCACCGGCGTGATCCTCGTACGCGAACCGGGGCGAGCATTGACCACAGCCGACGTCGCCGCCACGCTGGGCACGCAGGTCGTCGCCGAGATCCAGTTCGACCCGGCGATCTCACGGGCGGTCGACGCGGGTTTGCTCGTCGCCGCCCTACCGCGCGGACTGCAGCGAGCCATTCGCAGGCTGGCGGCGTGATCGCCGGCACGCCCGACGCGGTCACCGAGCTCTGTGCCCTCGTCGAACCGCTCGATGGCGACCCACGCGAGCTCGCCGGCGCGCACGTCGGCCGAGTCGCTCCGTTGGCCACACAGCACGAACGCCATGCTCTCGTCGACGCCGCCGTCGCCCGACTCGTCGGGCTCGGTCCGCTGCAACCCTTCCTCGACGACGAGTCAGTCGACGAAGTGCTCGTCAACGGCACCGGCGAGCTCTGGATCGAGAGAAGCGGCCGGCTGGAGGTCGCCGGGTGGGTCGCGCCCGACGAGCTCGCCGTGGTGCTCGAACGCGTGCTCGCTCCCCTCGGCCGGCGCCTCGATCGCACCAACCCCATCGTCGACGCCGCGCCTCGCCGACGGCTCACGGGTGTGCGCCGCCGTCCCGCCGGTCGCCGTCGACGGCACCGTGATGGCCATCCGCCGTTTCCGATCGGCCGCGGTCGCCCTCGCCGCATTCGGCAACGAGACCACCCAGCGGGTCGTCGAGAAGATCGTTCACGACGCGTTGCAACGTGATCGTCAGCGGCGGGACGTCGTCAGGAAAGACCACGCTCCTCAACGCCGTGCTCGAGCTCGTCGACCCGTCCGAGCGTCTGATGATCGTCGAGGACAACGCCGAGCTCGCCCCGCGAGGCACGAACACGGTACGTCTCGAAGCACTCCAGGCGACACCGGATCAACCGCGGCCGGTGCACCTCCACGACCTCGTCCGCACCGCGTTGCGGCTGCGTCCCGACCGATTGGTCGTCGGCGAGGTGCGCGGCGACGAGGTGCTGGCGATGGTGCAGGCCCTCAACACAGGGCACGACGGCTCGTGGTCGACCTGCCACGCCAACAGTGCCCTCGATGCTCTGGTCCGCCTCGAGACCCTGATCCTCCAGGCCGCACCGAACTGGCCGTTGGCTGCAATCCGTCGTCATCTGTATCGCTCGGTCGACGTCATCGTGCAGACCGCCCGCACCGGCACCGCCGAGCGTCGCATCGTCGAGATCGCCGAGGTCAGGCGCGACACCGACGCTCCAGACGTGTGCACCCTCGTTCGTAACGGCGAGCCCACTGGCGAGCTCGACTCGAGGGCGCCGGTGAGCTACACGACGTCGGCGACCGTCGCCTCGACGCTGCTCGTCTTCGTACTCGCCTGGCTCGCACGGCAACGAATCGCTCCCGTTCGACGCGACGTCGTCTCTGCGACCGACGCGCCGAGCCCGGCACCATCACCGGTGCACCGAGCGCACCGGAACCACACCGATCTGCCGAGACGATTCCAGCCGGGTCGGCTTCGGGGCCATCGCGTACCGATCGAGCAGCATCTCGGCGAGTGGTGCGGCCATGCCGCCCGGTCGGTACGCGGCGGCGCCTCCCTGTCCCAGGCGATCCTCGCCGCCTCCGATGCTGTGCCGCCGCTGTCCGCCACATTCGGCGACGTCGTGCACGCGCAGCAGCGTGGACATGCGCTGTCGATGGCACTTGCCGCCGTCGACACCCACGACGACAGCGTGCGCCTCGTCGTCGCCGTCGTTCGCACGTGCGCCCGGCTCGGTGGTCCGGCGGCGGAACCACTCGACCGCACGGCGGCGGTAATGCACGCCCGGCTGGCAGCGGTCGCCGAGCGCAGGGTGCAGAGCGCGCAGGCGAGGCTGTCCGCAGTCGTTCTCACGGTCACTCCCGTGGCCGTGCTGATGCTGCTCGTCGCCGTCGAGCCGTCGGCCCGAAAGTCGTTCCGCCTGCCCGTGACATGGATATGCCTCACGATCGGGCTCGCGCTCAACGTGGCCGGATGGTTCTGGATGCGCCGCATCATCTCCGGCGGCGAGTTCGCCGCCGGCGCGGCAGGGTGCGACGAGGACCGTCACCCGCGCAGCGTGCCCTCCCCGACGGAATCGAGCTCCTCGTCTGCTGTCTCCATGCCGGGCTCACACCCGCTCAGCTGGTCAACTCGGTTAGCGACGATCTGCCGCTCGCATTGCAGCCCGGCTTTGGCGCGGTGCGCCATCAGCTCGAACGCGGTCATCGATTCGCCGATGCCCTGGCAGAACTTCCTCGTGCCATCGGCCCGGAAGCACACTCCCTCGCCGATTCGATCGCAGCCTGCGATCGCTACGGCCTCCCACTCGCACCGGTCCTGGAACGGCTCGCCGCCGAGGCCGTCGACAGCCGCCGCCGACTCGGCGAGATCGACGCCCGCAAGCTACCGATCCGCCTGTCGTTCCCCTTGGTCGCCACCGTGCTGCCGTCGTTCGTGCTGATCGCACTGGCGCCGGCCGTCATCGGTGCGCTCTCGACGCTGAGCATCCCGTGATGCGATCTGCGTCCCCACCACGTCCACCGAGGAGCCTCCATGCAACATGTCCTGCTGATGCTGGCGTTGAGCCTGCACACCACCGCCGACCGGGCGGTGTCCGCCATATCGACCGTCAGGCCCCGCTGGCGCGACGACCGCGGACAGGCCACCACCGAGTACGCGCTCGTGTTGCTCGCCGCCGCGCTCGTCGCGCTGCTCGTCATCGCCTGGGCCACGGCGGGAGGTGGCGCGGCACGCATCGGTCGCCTGTTCAACAGCGTGATCGACTCGGTGATCGACAAGGTGTAGGACGGCGGTTCAGCGGCGAGCGCGGTCAGTCCGCGATCGAGTTCGCCCTCAGCCTGCCGCTCGTGCTGCTCGTGATCCTCGCTCTCGTGCAGGTGGCGGTGATCGCCCGCGATCGCATGGCCGTCGAGCTCGCCGCTCGCGAAGGTGCCCGCGCCGCGTCCGTGTCGGCCGACCCGGCCCGGGCGGCGGCGATGGCGGTCGATCGGGTGACGTCCTTCGACCACGGTGGACGTGGCGGTGTCGCAGGGCGCCGACACCGTCACGGTCACCGTCCGCACCGTGAACCACACTGATGTCGCCCTGATTGGCACGCTGCTACCCGACGTGACCGTTGCAGCGACCGCGACGATGGCATGGGAGCCGCCGTGACGCCGTGGATCGCGCCACGACCAGGTCAGACCGCGGCGACGGCAGATCACTCGTCGGTGGTTTCGAGGAGGTCGCACTCGCCCAGGGCGGCGAACACAGCGCCGCTGACGTCCTCGTCGTCGGTGAGCGCCTCGTCGCCTTCGACCAGTGTGGTCACCATGATCGTGCGGAGCAGGTCGTCATCGAAGGCGGCGGACAGACACTCGCTCTGCTCGTTCGAGAGCGGGGTGTCGGTGCTCAGGCCCTTGATGAAGAGCTCAGCGACGTCCACGTCGCACGCGCCAAACGTGTCGTACATCGCGTTGCCCTCGTCCTGGGACAAGCCGAGGTCGGTGAGCTCCATGTCATTCTCGGAGTCGATGTCGTCGGGCGTGATGCCGTTCTCCTGGAGTCGGTCGACACCGAGGATGTCGATCCACTTCGGCGCCACGCACTCCGCCTGCTCCCGGTCGATCGCCAGTTCAGCGGAGTCCTGGCTGTCGAACGAGGCGATCATCGCCGTCACGTAGTCGTCCTCGGTGTAGTCACCGCTCGCGTCGCCCGAGTCGTCGCCGGTGTCGTCGGTGTCTGTCGCTGCGGTGGTGTCGTCGGTGTCGTCATCGGCTGCGGTGGTGTCGTCCGACCCCTCGTCGTTCGACTCGTCGCCCGCCGCAGCGTCGGTGTTGTCCGAGTCGCCGCCGTCGTCGTCACCACCGCAGCTGGCCAGCAACAATCCGGCGCAGCCGACGAGCACAATTGTCGCCCGTTTGAACATGGTTCCCGTCTCCTGCATCGCTATGAGGTGACCGCACACAGTACTCGGCCGCCCGGCGGCGTGATCGGCATCCTCGCCGGCGGACGGGCCCGGTAGGCGTTCGGTAGCGTCGGGCGCGATGTCCGTGCAGTGCACCAACGTGATCGTCGACGAGGAGGTCGTCGTCACGGTCTCCGGGTCGGTCGACCTCTCCTCCGTCGGGAGTCTGCGCGACCACCTGCTGCGAACGGTTCTCGACGCACCGGGCGCCACCGTCACCGTGGACCTCGACGAAGTCGTGTCGCTCGACGACGCCGGGCTCGGCGTGCTGCTCGGGGCGGCGGGAAGGGCGCGGCAGCGCGCCGGCGACCTCCGCGTCGTGTGCTCCAACGAACGGCTGCGCGACTACCTGCACGTGACCGGCGCGGATCGGGCGATCGATGTCACCGGACGCTTTTGATGCCGGTCGTCGTGCCGCGTGCGTAGGCTGAATTCCGTGGCGGATCCGCTGTTCCACGTCGCGCTGCCGGAGGACTGGGAGCGCGCCCAGGTGCTCGGCGCATACTCGACGAGCACCCGCGGTCAGACGCTCGACGATGTCGGGTTCGTGCACTGCTCTTACCGCCACCAGGTGGAGTCGACGGTGAACACCTTCTACGCCGACCTGCCCGAGGTCGTGCTGCTCCAAATCGATCCCGGCGGAACTCAATGTTGCCGTTGTGGACGAGAACCTCGAGGGCGGCAGCGAGCTGTTCCCGCACGTGTACGGTCCGCTGCCACTGCACGCGGTGATCCGTGCAGACGTGTGGCACCGCGAGCAGGACGGCAGCTATCAGCTCGCCGCGCTCGACGCGACGAGCTGACAGCGATTACCTACTCGACCGGTTCCAGGTCGCGTTCGTCCTCCGTGGCACGCTGGTGGCGCAGTCGATGGCGCCAGATCCTCGTCGCGGTGGTGGCCCTCGACGTTGATGTTGGGCAGGATCCGGTCGAGCCAGCGAGGAATCCACCAGTTGCGATCGCCGAGCAGCTCCATCGTCGCCGGCACGAGGACGAGACGGACGATGGTGGCGTCGATCAGCACGGCGATGCCGAGACCCGAGTCCGAACAGCTTGATCTGCCGGTCGTCGCCGAGCACGAAGGCGAAGAACACGCAGAACATGATCAGCGCCGCCGCCGTGATGACACGGCCGGTGAGTGCCAGGCCGTCGGCGACCGCCGTCGCGTTGTCGGGTCTGCCGCGTCGCACAGATCGGTCGTATTGCTCCTTGATGCGCGACAGCAGGAACACCTCGTAGTCCATCGACAGGCCGAAGACGACGGCGAACAGGAACATCGGCACCCATGCCTCGATCGGCCCGGCGCGGTCGACGCCGATCAGGTCGGAGAGCCACCCCCATTGGAAGATGGCGACAAGGATGCCGTAGGCGGCACCCACCGAGAGCAGGTTCATCACCACCGCTTTCAGTGGGACGAGGATGCTGCGGAACACGACCATCAGCAGCAGGAAGCTGAGGATCAACACGGCGGCAAAGAGATACGGCATCCGGTCGCCGAGGTACGACGAAAAATCGACAGCGACGGCTGTGCTGCCGCCGACGAGGGCGGCGACCCCGGTGGCGGGGATGACGTCGTTGCGTAGTTGTTTGACGAGCTGCTCGGTCTCCAGGTCTTGCGGCGAGTTCTCCGGGTAGACGATGGCCAAGCCGAGCGCCAGCTCGTCGGTCTCGTTGCCTTGGGCGTCCTTCTGGAACACCGGGAAGTGGATCACCCGCGCCGTACCCTCGGCGGCGTCGAGATCGGCGGCGAAGGCATCGAATGCCTGCTGGTCGGCGGCCACGTCGGCGGGGACGGTGACGAAGATCTGTCCGTTCGTACCGGGCCCGAATCCCTCGGCGACGAGGTCGTAGGCGCGTCTCGCGGTCTGCCGTTCGGGGAGGTTGCCGTAGTCGCCGAAGCCGAGACGGATCGAGAAGAGCGGGATCGCGAGGATCACGAGCACTGCCACGGCGCCGAGCACTCCTCGCCAGGGCCGGTGCTGGATGATGCGGCTCCAGCGATACCAGAAGCGCTGCTCCTGCGGCCGCTCTGCACGATGAGGGAGAGGCTCGCGGAACCGCTTCATTGCCGCCGACGAAGAAGCTGAGGCCGAAGAACGCCAGCGACGCCACGCAGACCGAGCAGGATCACGCCGGGAACGTCGAAGGTGACGCCGACGAACACGGCCACGA
Source organism: uncultured Acidimicrobiia bacterium (assembly GCA_963830025.1). GTDB lineage: Bacteria > Actinomycetota > Acidimicrobiia > Acidimicrobiales > Ilumatobacteraceae > CAWHLC01. The sequence continues at coordinate 798,884 of CAWHLC010000007.1, read as the reverse complement.
CCATCACGCCGACGGCTACCAACGCGGCGCGAGTGGTGTTGTCGATGCGCGTGCCGATCCAGCCGAGCAACGCCGGCAGCAACGTGAGCGCGGACACGATCATCAACAACACCCCGGTTGCCATCCCGATGGCGATGCCGTTGACGAACGGCAGTCCGATCGCGGTGAGTCCGAGCAACGAGATCATCACGGTGAGCCCGGCGAAGATGACAGCTCGCCCGCTGGTGTCCATCGCCTCCACGACGGAGTCCTCGACGGAAAGCCCCGCATGGAGCGCCTCCCGGTAGCGGGTGACGATGAACAGCGCGTAGTCGATGCCGACACCGAGGGCGATCATCGCCATGTTCTGCGCCGTGAAGTCGGGCATCGTGATGACGTGGCTCAGAAGAGTCAGCGCGGCAAACCCGATGCCGATGCCGAACAACGCGGTGCCGATCGGGAGTCCCATGCCGAGGACCGACCCGAAGGCGACGATGAGGATGATGACTGCAGCGAGGATGCCGTACACCTCGCTCTCGGGGAACTCGAACTCGGCGAAGATGTCCCCGCCGTACTCGATCGTCAATCCGTCGATCTCGGGCTGTTCATCACCGAAGTCGCGGATGTCGTTACCCAGGTTGACGGCGTCCTGGAAGTTGATGTTCTCGATGTCGAGCTGCGCATAGGCGATCGGTTGGGTTTCGCTGATCTGCTGTGGTTGGTCGTACGGACTGGTGAGATCGATACCCGGCTGCTCGTCGGCGAAGGCAAAGATCTTGTCCATCGTCTGTTCCACGGCCGGATCGTTCACGCCCTGCTCGGCACGGAACACGATCTGCGACGACAACCCGCCGAGCGTGGGATCCGCCGCCTCGAGTTGGTCGAGGACGTCGCTCGACTCGCCGTCGGGCGGAGCGAACTCGGTGTTGTAGTTGGAGCCAGACGCGCCGGCGGCCATGTTGACAACCACAAGTAGTGCGACCCACACACCAATGACGATCCAGCGGTGACGAACGCATGCGCGGGCGAGACGAGACAGCATGTGCGGGAAGATACGACGATGGATCGACGAACGCATGCGAATTACAGAGCGTTCACATGCGCGCAACGATCCGATGCCCCTCGGAGCGCGGCGGTTGGGGGGCGGTGCCGGGTTCGCGATCTATGTTGATCCGCGGATGACCGATGTGGTGCCGCCTCGTGATCTCGGCTGGAACGAGTATCTCGACGCGGCATGGACGGCGCTCGATCGCACCGGCCGGCCGGGTCGCGTGAGCCGGCTCGATCGCGGCTGGAGCAGCGTCCTGTACGAGCGACCGACCGACCCCGTCTCCGAAGACGGGCACGAACGGGTACGCAACATCGGTGCCGAAGTGGCCGTCGGAGATTGGGTGATCACTGACGGCGAACGCGTCGTCCACGTGCTCGACCGCCACTCGGCGTTCGTGCGGCGGGCGTCGTTCGAAGGGAGCCGGGCCGAGTCGCACACGATCGCCGCCAACATCGACGTGGTGTTCCTCGTCCATTCGGCGGCCTCTCCCCCGAACCAACGGCGGCTTGAACGCGAGTTGGTCTTGGCCTTCGACAGCGGCGCCGATCCAGCGGTCGTACTGACGAAGGCAGATCTCGTCACCGACGTGACGCCGGCCCGTGAGGAGCTGGGTGCAGTGGCCTCGGGCGTGCCGGTGCTCGTGACGAGCGGCATCAGCGGCGAGGGCGTCGAAGATGTCGTCCGATTCGCCAACGGGAACCGCACGCTGGCCTTCCTCGGCTCGAGCGGGGTCGGCAAGTCGACGCTGGTCAACGCGATGCTCGGCGACTCGGTGCAGGAGGTGAGCGAGGTGCGCGCCGGAGACCAACGGGGACGGCACACCACGGTCGCTGTTCAGCTGATTCCGATGCCGGGCGGCGGATGGCTGATCGACACCCCTGGTGTCCGGGCCGTCAGTCTCTGGTTGTCGGGGAACGGCATCGAGCGGGCATTCGCCGACGTGTTCGACCTGATGGACCACTGCCGGTTCCGCGATTGCAAGCACGATCGCGAGCCCGGCTGCGCCGTTCGGGCGGCGATCGAGCGAGGCGAGCTCGACCCGGCGCGGCTGGCGAGCCTGGAACGGTTGGTGGCCGAAGAGGCCGCCATCGAGGACGAACAGCGCGAACGGGAGCGTGCCGAAGACCGTCGCGGACACCGCCGAACCTGAGCCTCGGATCAACCGTCGGCGCGTGCCCTTTGACCGATTCGGGGGTCTTTCCCTTACATTGCACCAAATGGGCAAACCACTCGTGGTGGTGGAATCGCCGGCGAAAGCCAAGACGATCACGCGATTCCTCGGTGACGCCTTCGATGTGCGCGCCTCGGTGGGGCACGTCGCCGACCTGCCGTCGAAGGGACTCGCCGTCGATGTCGACAACGGCTTTCGGCCGACGTACGAGCTCACCGAGCGGGGCCGGCAGGTCATCAAGGATCTCCGCGCGGCGTTGAAGGATGCCAGCGAGCTCTACCTCGCCACCGACGAAGACCGCGAGGGCGAGGCGATCAGCTGGCATCTCGTCGAGCACCTCAAGCCGAAGGTGCCCGTGAAGCGGATGGTCTTCCACGAGATCACGAAGTCCGCCATCGACCACGCCGTCGCCAACCCTCGCGACATCGACCAGGGACTGGTCGACGCCGCCGAGACGCGGCGGATCCTCGACCGGCTGTACGGCTACGAGGTGTCGCCCGTCCTCTGGCGGCGCGTGAATCGAGGCTTGTCGGCAGGACGCGTGCAGAGCCCGTCGGTGCGCTTGATCGTCGAGCGCGAGCGGGAACGGATCGCGTTCCGCTCCGCCGAGTACTGGGACATCGTCCTCACCACAGCGACAGCGCCGCCGTTCGACGCCACGCTCGTCGCGCTCGACGGCACCCGCGTCGCCACCGGCAAGGACTTCAATTCCACGGGCATCGTCAGCACCGAAGCTCGCGCCGTCGACGAAGCGCTGGCGACGAGCCTCGTCGAGGGTCTGCGCGACGCCCCGGTCACCGTGCGCTCGGTCGAGGAGAAGCCATACCGCTCGTCGCCGAAGGCACCGTTCATGACGAGCACGCTGCAGCAGGACGGCGGCCGTCGCCTGCGCATGTCGGCATCGCAGGTGATGCGTGTCGCCCAGGGCCTCTACGAGCGGGGCTACATCACCTATATGCGTACCGACAACGTCACCCTCTCCGACGAGGCGATGAAGGCGGTCCGCTCGGCGATCTCCACCGACTACGGATCGCAATACCTCTCCCCAGCACCGAAGCAGTACCGGTCGAAGGTGAAGAACGCCCAGGAGGCCCACGAGGCGATCCGTCCGGCGACACCACTCCGCTCGCCCCAGGCTGTCGCCGGAGAGCTCAACTCGCAGGAGCTGGGGCTCTACCGGTTGATCTGGCAGCGCACCCTCGCCTCCCAGATGGCCGACGCGACGGGAATCACCGTCAGCGTCCGGCTCGCCTCGACGGTCGCCACGGGCGAGCAGGCGGGAACCGACTGCGAGTTCGCTGCGTCCGGCACGACGATCACGTTTCCCGGCTACCGCGCCGTCTACGTGGAGTCCACCGAGGGAGAGACGAGCGACGCGGACGAGACGCTGCTGCCGGCGCTCGACGAGGGTGCGCTCGTGCCGGTCGAGTCGCTGACGCCGGCCGGTCACCGCACGAACCCGCCGGCGCGTTACACGGAGGCATCGCTCGTCAAGCGGCTCGAGGAGCTGGGCATCGGCCGCCCGTCGACGTGGGCGTCGATCATCCAGACCGTGCAGGACCGCGGCTACGTGTGGAAGAAGGCGCAGGCGCTCGTGCCGACGTGGACGGCGTTCGCCGTCGTCGGTCTTCTCGAGCAGCACTTCGAGGATCTCGTCGACTACAACAACACCGCTCGCATCGAGGAGGACCTCGACCTCATCGCGGCCGGCGACCGGGAGAAGGCGTCGTGGCTGCACGAGTTCTACTTCGGTGACGACGAGCTGCGCGGCCTGAAGCGGCTGGTGGAGGAGAATCTCGACGAGATCGACGCCGCCGCCGTGAACACGTTCGTGCTCGGCACCGATCACGACGGCAACGACGTCGTCGTCAAGCCCGGACGCTACGGGCCGTACGTGAAGCGCGGAGACGACACCGCCAGTGTCCCCGACGAACTCGCCCCCGACGAGCTCAAGCTCGAAGTGGCGCTGCAGCTGCTCGCTGCGCCGAAGTCCGACGAGCCGATCGGCGAGATCGACGGCTTCCCCGTGTTCGCCAAGAACGGTCGGTACGGACCGTACGTGCAGTGGGGTACTGCCGACGACCTACCGCCCGGGTTCGACAAACCGAAGATGTCGAGCCTCTTCTCGACGATGTCTCTGGAGCGGATCACCGTTGACGAGGCACAGGAGCTGCTCAGCCTCCCCCGCACGCTCGGCATCGATCCAACCGACGGCGAGCCGATCGTGGCGGCCAACGGCCGGTACGGACCGTACGTGCAGAAGGGCAAGGACTACCGCAACCTCGACAACGAGGACCGCCTGCTCACGATCACGCTCGACGAGGCACTGGACATCTTCTCCCAGCCGAAGGTGTACAAGCGCGGCGGCCGGCAACAGGCGACTCCGTTGCGCGAGTTCGGCACCGACCCCGTCAGCGAGAAGCCCGTCGTCGCCAAGGACGGGCGGTTCGGTGTGTATGTCACCGACGGCACGACGAACGCGTCCCTCGGCAAGGGCGACCGTCTCGAGGAGATCAGCAACGAGCGGGCGTACGAGCTGCTCGCCGTCCGGCGGGAAGCGGTCGCCGCCAAGGGTGGTGCGCCGGCGAAGAAGACCGCTCGCAAGAAGGCACCCGCCAAGAAGCGGGCAGCGAAGAAATCCGCCGGCTGAACGTGTCGCCGCGGCCTGCGACACGCACCACGTACAGTCACGGGCGATGACGCCGGGGCCGTACATCGCCCTCGAGGGCAGTGAAGGGTGCGGCAAGAGCACTCAGGCGAAGTACCTCGCCGACGAGCTCGGCGCGGTACTCACCCGGGAGACCGGTGGAACACCCGTCGGTCAGCGGCTGCGCTCGATCCTCCACGATGTCGCCGTCACGGATCTCGACGCCCGGGCGGAGGCGTTGATCATCGCCGCCGATCGGGCGCAGCACATGCGCCACGTGGTGATGCCGGCTCTCGACGCCGGGCAGGTGGTCGTCAGCGATCGCAGCGTCTACAGCAGCCTCGCTTACCAGGGATATGGACGAGGGCTCGATCTCGATGACGTGCGTCGCATCAACGACTGGGCGCTGCTCGGCCGCTGGCCCGATCTGGTGATCCTTCTCGACGCACCCGACGAGCACGTTCAGGAACGGCTCGGTCAACGAGAGCTCGATCGCTTCGAGCAGGAGACCACGGACTTCCATCATCGAGTCCGCGACGGCTTCCGCAAGATGGCCGCCGCCGAGCCCGAGCGATGGGTCGTCGTCGACGGCGACGGCACGATCGACGACGTCGCCCGATCTGTCCTCGCCGAGGTTCGCGCCCGGTATCCCCGATGACGGGCTCGGTGTGGGACAACGTGGTCGGCCAACCGCGGGCGGTCGCTCGAGCCCGCGCCGCCGCTGCGGCGCCGGTGCACGCCTACCTCTTCGTCGGCCCGGCCGGGTCCACGAAGGACGTGGCGGCCCGGGCGTTCGCAGCGAATGTCATCGCCGGCACCGACGACGCCTCGACGAGGGACGCCCGGCTGGCGTTGGCCGGCGAGCATCCCGACGTCCACGAGTACCACCGCGTCGGGCCTGCCATCTCGGCGGAGCAGGCGCGCGAGATCGCCACCGAGACCTCGATGTCGGCAACTGAAGGAGAACGGAAGGTGCTCGTGCTGCACGAGTTCCACCTGCTCCGGCCCGAGGGCGCGGCCCTCCTGCTGAAGTCGATCGAGGAACCGCCGCCGGGCACGATCTTCGTGATCTGCGCCGATGCGGTTCCGGCCGACCTTGTGACCATCGCATCCCGCTGCGTCCGCATCGACTTCCTCGCCATCAGCGACGACGCGATCGTCGAGCAGCTCGTCGCCGAGGGCGTACCGCCCGACACTGCAGCGGCTGCAGCGGCGTCGGCGAACGGAAGCATCGATCGGGCCCGGTTGCTCGCCAGTGACCCAAACCTCGATGAACGGCACCGCGCCTTCGCCACCGTGCCGGGACGGATCGACGGCACCGGCAGCACCGCGTTGGCCCTCGTCGACGAGCTGCTCGGGCTGATCGAGAGTGCCGCCGCACCACTCGCCGAACGACAGGAGGGCGAGGTCACCGAGCTCACCGAGCGGATCGCTCAGCTCGGCGAACGCGGCAGCGGCCGCAAGCAGCTGGAAGAGCGGCACAAGCGCGAACTGCGCCGCCATCGAACCGACGAGATCCGCTCCGGACTCGCCACGCTCGCCGCCACCTATCGCGACGCCCTGGTCAAGCGGCCCGGCTCGGTGCAGCATCCCGACTCGGTGATCGATGCGGTCGGTCGCATCCACAAAGCCCTTGAAGACCTCGAGCGAAACCCCAACGAGACCCTGCTCCTGGGCTCGTTGGTGTGGTCGCTCCCGGCGCTCGCCGGTACAGTTGGGGCTTCGCCGGAGTAGCTCAGTCGGCAGAGCATTTCACTCGTAATGAAAGGGTCAGGAGTTCGATTCTCCTCTCCGGCTCCATGACTGGGCGAAAGCCCTGGTCAGACCACGGCAACTGCCAAACCTGCCCGCGCTCGTGGCGCTCAGGGATGATATTTGACCCAGAAATCGGGAGCCGTGTTCCACTCGCTGAAGTACTCGGTGTTCTTCACCCGGATGGAGCAGCGCCACTTGAAGTCACCCGGTGCATCCGCCCCTCCCGGCATGCCCACCCGGCCGTATTCGATGGGGAACGCCACCTTGAACTTCCACCCGGCATACATGCGCGACTCTGCGGAGCGCACGGAGAGCACCACACAGCGGACCTCGTACTTGGTGAGTTCGGACCCGCCTGAGCGGCGCGGCTTCCTCCACATCAGGTTGATGTAGTGCCCGTTGCTCGGCTGACCTGGTTCCGATCCAACAGCGCCACCCCAGGCCTCGAAGTTCCGTGGCTTGCTGGGAGGAACGATGACTGCATCTGCTGGAGATACCGCTCCGAGTGCGATCGTCGCCCCAAGGGCGAGTGTTGCTAAGAACTTTCTGAGTTTCATGTTGCCCGCTTGCTATGTACCCAATCTCGGGAGGGCACTGTAATCAGCTCCTGGTCCGTCTGAAGTACCCAGCCGAGTGTGATCAACCGCTGCAACTCTGTGGGGTGTGATGCCCGACGGCGTCGTGCTCGCCTAAACGAGCACCACCTCGCCGATCCTTCGTTGGTCATGCTCCGGCGGGTTTGCCGGGTTCCGTCTCGGGGAGGAGTCCGGCTTTGCGGGCGGAGAGGACTCGCTTGGGTCCGCTGGCCGCGGACAGACCGCGGGCGAGTGCGACGGTGGCGGTGGGCTTCGGGCTTTGAAGGGCGACGGCGAGCAGGTAGATCAAGGCGTCGACGGCGAGTGGGTCGTGGTCGCTGTGCTTGTCGACGAGTCCAGGCCAGCCGGTGCCACCGAGGTACTCAGTCTCCAGTGCTGTCTGGATGATGTCCCGGACGGCCATGCGAGCGATGCCGGTGGGCGAGACGTCGTCTCCTCCGGCGAGCGCAGTGCAGCAGACCTTACGGACGGCGAGTTTGCCGACGGTGGGGGACCATTCGAGGCGGGCTTCAACGTCGTAGGGGAAGGTGTCGGTGATGGTGACGGTCACCGAGGCGGGGATGGTCTCGGTGGGTCCGGCAGGTGGGCCGACGCTTATCCGGCCGCGGCCCGGGACGATGTCGATGCGCATGTGTGGGACACTAGTCCTTTCTATACCAAAGTTCGTGACAACCCATGGTAACCATGGTAGAGTGACTACCACAGTTCAACAACAACCACAGTTTAATCGCTACCACAGTTCACCGATAAGCAACCCCGACCCGAGAGGAACCTCAGTTCAGATGTCCACCTTCCGCCGCCGCATCGCCGCCGCCGTTGGCCCAGGCGCCGTCGGCACCCCCGAGGCGCCTTCCACCACCGAGCTCAAACCGATCGCCGGGCAGGTTGTTGAGACGGTGCCCACGCCGTCGGCGGAAGCGCCGACCGTCAAGCGAATGAGGTGCCTGCAGTGGTACGCGCAGTGGCAGACCGACCGGGTCTCGGCGAGGCGGGAGATCGCCGCCCGCAAGAGGTACCGCCAGGCGCTCGACGCGAAACTGGCGCGGATCTACCCGCAGGCGCATTGGCTGTAAGACCGAGGATCTCGTCTTCTTAATCGTGGATGGAGCGTCGGGTCGAGACGGACCCACGCCATCCACAGCACGGGGGGTGGGCCGCCAGCGGGTGGCTCCCTTCCGATCTGACCTCGCCAACGCCGTTCGCGCCGTGATCAGCCGTCGAAGCGGCCGTGCCGGCCCTCGCCGGAGGCGAAGCGGGCAGCACCCTCCTGGGTCTCGCCCGACTGGATCGTCTCCAAGCCGAGCCGCGATTCGTGCATCAGCGCATCCATCTCACTGACGCTCCACTGGTCGTACACGGATCGCCTGTCGGATCGCAGGCACAGCTGGGGAAAGGCGGCGAGCTGGCCGGCGAGCTCGACGGCACCGTCGAGCGCCCGCCCAGGATCGGTGAGCCGGTTGACGAGGCCCATCGCCACCGCCTCCTCCCCACTCACACCGCGCCCGGTGAGGATGAGATCGAGAGCACGCGACTGGCCGATCAGCCGAGGGAGGCGGACCGTGCCTCCGTCGACGAGCGGAACACCCCAGCGGCGGCAGTAGACGCCGAACGTCGCGTCCGTCGCGGCGACACGCAGGTCGCACCACAGGGCCAGCTCGAGCCCGCCGGCGACGGCGAAACCCTCGACGGCGGCGATGACCGGTTTGGCGAGCTGCATGCGGGTGGGGCCCATCGGGCCGCGTTCAGCCGGGTCGACGACGAGCCGGTTGCCCCGCCCGCCGGCGACCGCCTTCAGATCGGCGCCGGCGCAGAACGTGTCACCGGCACCTGTGAGGATCGCCACGGCCAGCGCGTCGTCACCGTCGAACGCCTCGAACGCGTCGGCGAGGGCGGTCGCCGTCGGCCCATCGACGGCGTTGCGCACCGCGGGTCGGTCGATCGTCACGATCAGCGTCGAGCCGCGGACCTCGGTCCGCACGTTGGCCTGCGTCACCTCCGTGTTCGGTTCGGGAGCCATTACTTGTACCGTACAAAGGCCATGCCAACGGGCGAGAGCGCAAGAGCGCACGAACAACTGCCGATCCGCGGCGTAGATCTGCACGACCCCGTCGAGCTCGCCCGCGCCCAACGCATCGGTCTTGCCTGGCGGGAGATCCGCCGCGGGGCCTCTGCGACGGCCGTCAGGGAGTACATGTACGGCGCCGAACGTGGCGCTCTCGAGCTCGGCGACGTCGACACGCTCGACCTGCTCGTGCAACGCGACGAATGGCGCATGAGCGATCTCGCCACGGCCCTCCGTGTCGACCCGTCGACGGCGACGCGAGCCGTGCAGCGTCTCGTGACCCGCGACATGGCGAGCCGGCGCAACTGCCCCGACGATGGGCGGGTCGTGCTCGTCCAGGCGACGAAAACCGGCCACCACCGCCACCGGGCGATCGCCAAGCGCCGCAGCGTCGCCTTCAGCCACATCCTCGCCGACTTCGAGCCCGACGAGCGTGATCAGCTCGCGGCGATGATGGAACGGTTCGTCGCCGCCCTCGATCATCTCGTCGCCGACCTCGACGACTGAACTCTCGGAGCTTCGACTCGCGAGCAAGTCGCTCGTCTTCGCCTGCCGAGCTCGCCGCCTCCGCTTCGCTTTGGCGGCTCACCCAGCTCGTGTCGGGTGTCGGGTCCGGCGCGTGACTTTCGTCGCTCGTGACGCCGGCGAGCAAGTCGCTCGTCTTCGCCTGCCGAACTCGGCGCCTCCCAGCTCCCAGTCGCTCGCGGCATCGGGCTTGTTCGGAACCGCACCTGTAAGGTCGGCTGCCGTGGCCGACCAGTCGACGTTCGCCGAGCAAGCGATGAAGTTCGCACCGCAGCTCTACTCGGCGGCGTTGCGGATGACCCGCAATCCGAGCGATGCCGAGGACCTGGTGCAGGAAGCATTCCTGCGCGGCTATCGCAGCTTCGGCACGTTCTCCGAGGGCACGAACCTTCGCGCCTGGCTGTTCCGCATCCTCACCAACGCGTACATCAACAAATACCGCGCCAAGCAACGCCGGCCGACCGAGACCGACCTCGACGATGTCGAGGATCTCTACCTCTACCGCCGGCTCGGCGACATGGACGCCGTCTTCGCCAACCGTTCCGCCGAGGACCAGCTTTTCGAGATGTTCACCGACGACGAGGTCAAGCAGGCGCTCGAGGATCTTCCCGAGAACTTCCGCTTGCCTGTGCTGCTCGCCGACGTGGAGGGATTCTCGTACAAGGAGATCGCGGAAATGCTGGACATCCCCATCGGCACGGTGATGTCCCGCTTGCACCGGGGAAGAAAAAACATGCAACGGGCGTTGTATGAGTACGCCATGCAACGAGGACTGCTCACTGCCGACTCGACGACCACGGACGACTCCGATGGCTGACTGCAACGAAACACTCCGCGAGCTCGACTCATTCCTCGACGGCGAGCTCTCCGAGGAAGCCGCAACCGGGATCCACAAGCACCTCGACGGCTGCGTCGATTGCCTGCAGGCGTACGACTTCCATGCCGAGTTGAAGAACGTGATCGCCGCCAAGTGCTGCAACGACGAGTTGCCCCCGAGCCTCGTCGCCAAGCTCGAAGCGTGCCTGCAGACCGACTTCGACGGCGACGGTTACATCGGCGATCCGTCCGAGGCAGACGCAGACAATCCAGGCGTTGGCTGAGCGCCGGTCCCGCTCGCTACGCTCGTCGACATGCTCGCAGCCGAAATCTGGCACTGGTGGATCGGAGTCGTGCTGCTAGTACTCAGCGTCGGCGCCGTGGTCGGCCTCGTCGGCAGCTACCTGAGGCAGGTGTCGTCGCAGCGCTACCCGTCGAAGCGTCAGCGCGACATGTGACGCCATGAGGTCGTCAGACGACCTCGTCGCCATCCTCCGGCAACGCTGCAGCTTTCCTCCTCCCGGCACGGCACTCGACTGCGCCTTCTCCGGCGGCGCCGACTCGACTGCTCTCCTTGTGCTTGGAATCGCCGCCGGGTGCCGTGTCGTCGCCCACCACGTCGACCACCACCTCCGCCCCGAGTCGGCCGGCGAAGCGGCGCGAGCGGAAGAGATCGCCGGTGAGCTCGACGTCACCTTCGTCCTCCACGACGTCCACGTCGATGACGGCCCGAATCTGGAAGCGCGAGCGCGCGCCGGTCGTCTGGCCGCCCTCCCGGCGTCCTGCGCCACGGGTCACACGCTGGACGATCAGGCCGAGACGGTGTTGAGCAACATGCTCCGCGGCGCCGGACTCGACGGCCTCGCCGGAATGACGCCGTCCTTCGAAAAACCATTGCTCCGCCTGCGTCGCGCAGAAACCCACGAGCTCTGCGCGGCCGCCGGCATCGTCCCTGTGGCCGATCCGAGCAACGACGACCCTCGCTTCCGGCGCAACCGGATCAGAAACGAGCTACTACCCCTGCTCGACGACATCAGTGCGCGCGATATCGCTCCGGTGATGGCGCGAATGGCCGATCTCGCCCGCGACGAGGCCGGCTTGCTCGATCACCTCGCTGCCTCGCTCGACGCGACGGATGCGCCGCTCGATGGCCGCCGCCGACCCGGCACTCGCCCGCCGCGCCCTCCGTGCCTGGCTGAAGCACGACGGCTTCGCCCCGGATGCCGCCAGCATCGATCGCGTCCTCTCCGTCGCCCGCGGCGATATCGCGGCGTGCGAGGTCACCGGTGGGGTTCGCGTGGAACGAACCCGGCAGCGACTTCGACAGATGCGCGACACCCCCCACTAGAATCGCCCGACGGTATGAGTGACGGCCTGGCTTCGGAAGCGCACGGACGCTGATGGCTCCCCGATTGCGCGGGAAGTGGGCCCAAGGCATCACGCCACGCCATTTCACGTGGATCCTGCGCGACAAGTTGGCAGTCTGCGAGCGCCCCGGGGGCTTCGGCGACAACCACCGCCGCGTCCGCCGCCAGGAGGAGATCATCTGGATCCGCGAGAACGGGTTCGGATGCGTGATCTCGATCATCTCGGCGCCGCACAACCTGCACAACTACGAGGAGCTCGGCGTCGCCTACCGCCACCGTCCGTTCAACATCGAGGACACCGACCGCTGGCTCGGCTCCTTCTACCGCGAGCTGCACGACCTGCTCAAGGCGAACACGAAGGTGGTCGTCCACGGCGAGGAGGTCGGCGATCGCATCGCCGGAGTGATGGGCGGCTACATCCGCTGGGCGGGTCTCGTCGACGACGAGACGAAGGCGATCGCCGTCACGGAACGACTGGTCGGGCGCCAGCTCGATCCGTTCAGCCGCAGCGTCGTCAAGCGGGCCCACCTGCTGCGAGCTGATCCTCAACTCGACGGGTAACTTGCGGTGTCATGAGTGATGCTCCCGCCAACTGGTATCCAGACCCGCATGGCCGGCACGAGCTTCGCTACTGGGACGGCGCGACCTGGACGGAGCATGTCAGCGATCGGGGGGTCACCGCGATCGATCGGCCGACGGCCTCGCGCCTCGACAGGATCGACTCCGCACTGACCGTCGGCAACGAAGCCGACCCGGACAAGATCCGTCGACAGCTCACCGATGTCGGCCACCGCGGGGCGGGGCTCACGGCGCCCGTCTCCGGCGGCGACGGCACGCTGTTCAACGAGCCGGTGCTGGTGGTGAATCAGAAGGTCAAGGTCCTCGAGTTGAACAACCAGTACAGCGTGTTCAACCAACACGGACAGCGGATCGCCGCCGTCAACCAGGTGGGTCAGACAACGGCGAAGAAGGTGATGCGCCTGGTCAGCAGCCTCGATCAGTTCATGACCCACAGGCTGGAGATCACTGACACCAGCGGAGCTGTGGTGCTGCGTCTCACCCGTCCGGCGAAGTTCATCAAGAGCAGGATCCTCGTGTCCGACGGCAACGACCGCGAGATCGGTGCCATCGTCCAGGAGTCGATGATCGGCAAGATCCAGTTCGGACTTCAAGCTGGTGGTGAGCGCCTGGGCACGATCAAGGCCGAGAACTGGCGGGCATGGAACTTCCGCATCGAGGACGCCTCGGGCGCTGAGGTGGCCCGCATCACGAAGACCTGGGAAGGTCTCGCCAAGACGATGTTCACCACCGCCGACAACTACGTCGTGCAGATCCATCACAAGCCGGAGCCCACCCTCCACGCCCTGGTCGTCGCCTCCGCCCTCTCCGTCGACACGGCGCTCAAGCAGGACGCACGCGGTTTCGGCTGAGCGGCACCGTTCGGCACCGCTCAGCCGACCCCGCAATCAGTCGGTGAGCAGGCAGAGCTCCCAGGTCTGCTCGCCGATCCAGCCGTCGAGCACCACCTCCGGATGAGACGTTGCCTTCACCCACCGTTGGGCGTTGAGCACGGCCTCGCCACAATCGGCGTCGAACACCTCGCGTTCGCGGCCCGTCGAGAGCAACCGGCTGGCCGAACTTGTGGCGCAGGATGGCCTTGGCGATGACGACGGTGGGGTGACGGACACCGAGCCGCAGTTCGGGCATCCGCACCTGCACCGTATCGAGCGGCACGAGGTCCACAGCATCGGCACCGTGGCCGTTGGACGTCTGCCGCCACGACCCAAACGGGGCTGACCGCACGTTGTTGTCGTCCATCTGGGCGCCGACCGCTGTCTGCAGCATCGCCGCGTTGCCGATGACGCTCCCCGACCACGACGAGGCGACCGCCTGCCAGCCGTAGCGGATCAGTTCCTTCTCCTTCATCGGCTCGTAGACGAATCGGCCGGCGTACATGTCGACCCGGTAGTCCGTTCCGATCACGTCCTGGCAGGCATCGAGGTACGCCGAGATCGCGGGGAGGTTGACCTCGCCCGTGTCATGGCTGAAGTAGATGCTCGCCCCTTTCGGATACCCGATCTCGGCGGCCTGCAACTTCGCCCACGCACCGTCCTGCTTGCCGGCCGGAGCCCCTTCGAGCATGCGACCCTCGTACCACTCGTAGTTGAGGATGACGTCGATGCCACCCTCCAGGTACCGCTGACACTCGGCACGCGTCGCGACCTTCCACTGCACCTGTGGGCGCGGCTTGCCGTCGGCGTTGAGGGCGCTGATGTACCGCGACACCCCCTTCACGTTGCGAGCTCGCAGCTCCTCGACCGTCGGGCGGTAGCCCGAGAAATCGACCCATTTGTCGCCAACATGGCTCGGCATTGCTTCTTCCTCCGTCTCGTCGGTGACTACGTGCCACCTCGTCCCAGCATCGTGAGCCGTGTTCGTAACTCGTGGACGGACGTCTGGCCGGGGCGGAACGAGACATGTGTCCGTCCCGCGTCAAGCGATTCGCGGCGAATATCGGCCGTGTGGGGCAAAGCGGTCGTTGAGAGCCGGACATTTGGCCGGTCACATGATCGTCAGGAAAGTGCTACCTGCGTCGCTCGACCATGAACTGCGTCATCGAGCGCAAGAACTCCTTGTGCTCCGAAGGCGGCGCCTCGGCGAAGGCGCCGCGGAACGACTCGTGAGCCGCTGTGGCGATACCTTCCGCGTACCGTGCCGCGAACTCGACAGCTCCCGCACTCGTCCATCAGGGCTAGGACGCGCTGAACGTCATCATCCGTGCGGAGCTCCTGCGGCGTGTGGAGGAACGCCTCGAGCCAGCGTCGCTCGTCGCCGTGTGCATGGCTGAGCACGTGGATCAACATCAGGGTGCGCTTTCCCTCGCGGACATCGCCGAACGGAGTCTTGCCGAACTCGGCGAGCCGTCGCATCGAGATCGAGCAGGTCGTCGCGGATCTGGAACGCGGCCCCGAGATGGAAGCCGAACTCGCTGATGCGATCGAGGTCGGCGGTCGCTCGCGAGCCGATGAGGGCGCCCACGCGCAACGGATAGATGGTTGTGTACCAGCACGTCTTGGCGCCGATCAGGGCCAGATAGTCATCCGGCTGGAGATCGACGACGTTGTTTTGCCGCCAGGCCAGTTCCTGGGCCTGCCCCTCGACGGTCCGCTGAGCCATCGACAGATACTCAGCCGTCACCCGTTCCTGCATGCGTGAGCTCGATCGCCGCCCGATCTCGGAGTGGTTGCATCGCCATCATCGCCAGCGCGTCGCCGGCGTTGATGGCGACGGGCACCCCGTGCAGGCGATGCAAGGTGGCCTGTCCGCGCCGAAGGTCACTTCCGTCTTCGATGTCATCGTGGATGAGAAATGCGTTGTGCAGCATCTCGATCGAGACGGCAGGACCCATCGCGTCTCGCAGCGAGCCGCCGAACGCCTGACAGGCAGCGAGCATCAACGACGGGCGGATGGCCTTGGCCGAGCGAAGCGGATAGTCGGCGATGAGGTCGGCGAGGTGCGGGGCTCGGGTGCGCACCTCGCGAGACGAAATCGACCATGGCAGCCCTCACCAGCTGGCCATAGCGATCGAGTGTCGCCTCGATGGCATCACTGTCGAGCGCTGCGGTCACGACCCGGGCACCGTGAGCCTGACCGGGACCGCGTCCTCGGCCCGACAAGGCGTGCCCGAAGTAGACGCCGGAGTCCGCGCCCCGCAGGTCGACGCTGACGTCCACGCGCACCGTCGCGCGATCCTCGACGATGCCCTCGTCAGCAGCGAACTCGACACGAATCGCTGAGGCGGGGACCACCGTGCCGTTCGCGGCGGTGAGATCCGTGATCGTCACGTCGGGGATCGTGGCCACGGCACCGCTGTAGTTGTGGACGTAGAGCGCCCCGGTCGCGTGGCTCGCGTCGTCGCGCTGCTCGAGCTCGACGCCGCCGCCCTCGCGTGCGGTCACCGACAGGCCACGGCGACGTGACGGCGAGCTCGATCATCTCCATGTACGAGTCGAGGGTGCGTTGGAAGAGATCGAGATAGAGATCGAACGCTCGACCAAACGCACCACGCAGCTGGGCGAAGTCGGGGTCGGGCGATCTCGTCTCTCCCGTGGCGAGCCGGTCTCGCTCGGGCTCGGGCTCCATTGCGTGAATGAGCCGTCCGATGAGCGTGCTCGCCTGTTCAGCGGCGCGCCGCGGGATCTCACCGAGCAGCTCGAAGGCGTCTGACGCGGCGGCTCGGCGACTCCTGCTCACCATCCCGGTCGTGTGAGTCTGTCATGGCCGTACTTCCTCGGTCTCGATGCCGTAGAGCGAGCCCGATACCCCTGCGAGGAGCGGGCGACCGAGCACGACGTTGGCAGCCTCGAGCCCAGATATCGCGGCGGCCTCGATGCATCCAGCGTTGAGTCCACAGTTGGTCCAGTCGCCGGCGAGGATGAGACCGTCGAAACCCGCTTGGTCGGGGCGAAGTCGATATTGACTCGTGCCGGGCAACGACTGCACGTAGCGATCCGACGCCCCATCGTTCGTCGTCAAGTACTGGTCGTCGAACCCGCCGTGCAACAACTCCGTGCGAAAACGACCATCCTCGACTGCGCGTGGCCAGAGCGCGTCGATCCTGCGGAACGTGCTGTGCGCAGTGAGACGTGTCTGCTCTCCGCTCTCTGTAGCACCGTCGGCCAACGCCGCGCAGAAGTAGGCGAGACCCTTCGGTCGACTGGCGTCGTCGGGCCAGTCCTCTACGTCGAGCAGATGGGTCATCGACGAGTACGTGTCGAAGGGACGGTCGCGTCCGCTTACCGTGGCGCCGTCGTGCGGCCACCCGAGGTGAGCTTCGGACTCCGTCAACCACACCTGAAGGCCTTGGGTCGCCACCGTTCGAAGGTTGTCCACCATGTCGGACCAGGCGGGTGACGCCTCGATCAGGTCGCCGCACATCGCCGGTAACGCACCGAGCGGCGCAGCGAGCACGAGTGTGTCGAAATCCTCCCCCCGACGCAGTGTGACCTCCCGCCTGGCGTCGACCGGCGCACCGGCGGTCGTCGATCGAAAGCACGGAAGGCCCTTGACACGTACGAGTCGATCGTCCATGGAGAGGCCGGATCGGTAGCTGCTCAGCTGAAGACAGTCGACGCTCGCCCGGCCGGCGTCGAGGGTGAGGCGTTCCGCGTGGTGGTCCAGCTCGACGCGCACGCGTCGGGCAGCCAGCGCCTGATACATCGGTGCGAACACAATGTCGCCCATCCCGGCATTCATCTTCCAGAAGATGGATCCGCGATATTCGAAGAAGAGCTTGCTGGCCAGGAACAGCCCCAGACCGGCCGCGAAAGCAGGACGCTCGTGGTCACCGTTCTCGTAGGCGAACACGAAGTCGTACATGGCGTTCACCAACGGGTGACGACACCGCCTCCTCCGAAGCACCGTGACCGCGGAGCCACTGGCGAAAGTCGAGGTGATCGATCGTCGCGAAGCGCTCCGGATTCCCGAGCAGACGATCGGCTAACGCGCCGCGGACACACGTCGCCACGAGATCGACGAGCTGCCACGTGCGGCGTCCGGCTTCATCCTTCGTCAGTTGTACCGCGAAGTTGCTCGTGCAGCGACCGGATCTGCTGCTCGAGGAGTCGTCCGAGAGGACCGGTGGACGACTGTTCGAGCATCGTCATCGCCTCGGCGGCACCGGCAAGACCCGCGATCTGCGACAGTCGCAACGCGTCCGCGACGTCGCCACGTGACGAGCGTCCCGGCGCGTGTCGGCGCGGACTGTCGGCGGCTGAGATGGAAACCCTCTGGGGGACGGTCTCGAGGTCGTCGTCACCTCTCAGCGATTGCGACGCATCGAGCATCAGGGTGAGCGCGCGCCGCATGAGCTCAGCGACGCCGAGCGAACGTGCGGGCGAGGTCGGGTCACCCGGCTCGAGGCTGTTGCGCGTGAAGTTCGCCATCCATATCTCGCTGCCGCCGGCACGATCACCAGCGCCGACCCGATCCGCCGGACGGAAGGCATCGCGCCACGATTTGATCGGGCACTCCGGGTCGGTGTGAGCGCGATCCAACTCGTCGTACACCTCGCGGATCACGCGAAACGCGTTGTCGTAATAGCCCAACCACACATGCAGCCCGTGCTCCTCGATGCGCCCGTTGCGGCCACGACTGCTCGCACCCTTGCCGCCGAGCCGCTCGCCGCTTTCGTACACGGTGACGGATTCGACGACATCGCGGTGTTCGGGACCGCTGAGCGCCCACGCGGCCGACAGCCCAGCCATGCCGCCGCCGACGATCACAACGCGTTGTCCGGTCAGTGAGCCACTCCCGGCACGCCGAACGGGTGCAGGTAGGTCTGCGATTCGCTCCCTGCGTCGTTCTTGATCGTCAGTCGATAGAGGCCTGCCCGCGCCGATCGCGGCAACGTGACGACGACGCGAAGCATGTGGCCCCCGGCAAGCGTCTCCGGCGTCGAGAGCACAACCGTCCCGCTGACATCCGGCTCAGCAGCGAGGGCCGATGCGCCGAGCGCCGCGGCTGGCGTCTGCTGCACGCGGCGAGCCTCCGTGCAGCGCAGCTGAGGAGTCCCTGCTGTTGCTGGGAAGTTGAAGCTCGTGCCGTGCGCGCTGAGCGTCCGGTCCTCCGCGTCGATCAGCTCGAGCGGAATTCTCCAAAGTCCCATCGCAATGCGGTACGTGGCTTCGAGAATCTTCGCCCACGACGTGATCACGTCGCTCATGAGGTGGGTCGGCTCTTGTCTGATTCGCTGCCCCAACGCGTTGTACAGCTCGTCGAAGAGGTTTGCCGCGACGGCAGAGGGCGACTCGGGCGTGCTCGGAGACCCCGGCGTGCTCATGGTCGACGCCTAGCCTGAGCCAGGTCGCGGACGACCCGCCCCCACGCCTTGGCACCGGCATCGGCCGCGGCGAGCCAGTACTCGGAGACCGACAACGCCTGGTCAAGATGCCGTTTGCCGAGTCTGTCATTCCGCACGGCATTCACGGTCGACTTGGTCACGGCCAGGCTCCGTTCGATCAATTCACCCGCCGCTTTGGCGAACGCGTCGAGCTCGGAGAGTTGTGGGCTGCCTACCGGCCCTGCCGGCGCCGCATCGTGCTCGGCCGCGCCTGAGCCGGCGAGGCCGCTTGCCTCGGATGCTCCGACGGGCGCGCGCCGCTCGGCGGGGAGCGCCATGTTGATCATCAGGCTCACCCAACCGCTGTCACATGCAAGGTCGGGGAATCGGTTGAGCTCGTCGTCGACGAACTCAATGGTCTTCGTGGCGTAGACGAGCGTCGTGTACTCGTCTGGGTCGCGGGAGAGCGTTTGGGTCGTGGCGAAGACGTAACCACTGTCGACGATGACGTCGTCCGTCTCGCTCGTCGTGGCCTCGTAGGTGGTGAGGAGGTAATCCGGGCCCCGGCTGAACGTGACAGAGAGCTCGGCGTTGATGCTCCCCGAGGGCAATCGCACCACTTCGGCGAACACCACGTTGCTGTAACTGCCCGCTTGCTCGAGCGCCTGTCTGGTCGTGCCGACGGGCGTCATCGACGCCCAGAACGCCGACAGCTCGGGCCAGTACAGGGGATTGACGTACTGGGCGAACGCATCGAGCGACAGCTTCGACCAGAAGCGCGAGACGATCGTTGCGGCATCGCCGTCGTCCGTCTCGTCGTTGCACCCTGGCTTCGAGACCGGGTCATCGGCCTTGAACCCGTCGTTCCCGGCGAACTGCGGGGCGACGGTGTGCTCCAGTGGAACCAGGACCAACTCGTGGAATCGTGCCCAATCGGCCTGAGTCAGGTTGCTGCCCCGCTCCTGCTCGTGGGCGAACTGCTGCAAGCCTGAGCTGATCAGCTCGCGACGCCTGGGCTCGTGTGTCCGGTATCACCGACGCGTCGTCTTCCTCCGTTCCGCTGTCGAGAAATCCCTTGATCGGCGAGCCGACAACATCGACGAGACCGTTGAGCACGGAGCCTTCGCCCTCGTCGATGAGGTCCGGTCGCCGGCTCAGTGCAGCCGCCACGACGTGCCATTTCTCGAGCTGATCGAGATCGCTGTGGGCGACCTCGTCGAGCGCCGCTTCGAGCTCCTTCTCCAGCACCTTGTCGAAGCGCGACGAATTGCGTTGCACAGCATTGGGGATGCTCGCGACATAGATGCGATGAAGTGCTTCGACGACATCGACCGGCATGACATGTCCCTTTCGCCCGGCTTCGGGCGATCGTAGACGATTAGACTGACGCTGTGGACGTGCCCCGTTCACCGCCGATGACGCCGTTCCAGGAACGTCTGGGACGGGTGACGGTGCAGTAGATGACGGGCCTTAACAACGTTGTCTACCGCATCTCGAAGGGCCGGGTCGCCGGCAACGTGCCCGTCCGGCGCCCCGATCTGCCTGCTCACCACCGTCGGGCGCAAGTCCGGGCGCAACCGCACCGTCCCGCTGCTCTACCTGCCGGTGGACGAGGGGCTCGCTGTGGTGGCGTCGAAGGGCGGCATGAGCACCCATCCGGCCTGGTACCTGAACTCTGGTCACCCATCCACGTGTCGTCGTCCAAACCGGATCGGACGTCCGCCACGGCCGTCGCCCGACATGCGACCGACGCCGAGCGGGAGCGGATCTGGCCGGAGCTGATCGACGTCTACGAGCACTTCGCGCCTACCAGATGCGCACCGGCCGGACGATCCCGCTGATCATCATCTCGCCCGTCAGCGGCTGACAATTGTCCGCTGCGGTCACCCGGCGAACAGATCCGCACGGTCGCCGAAGGTCGACGAGCGCGTCCAGTGCTCTGCTGCAGGTCGGCGTCGAGGGCGCCGGCGCCGAACAGTCGACGTGGGCGGCACCGCTGCGGAGGACGAAGAGGTGAGCGCGCTGCGCCACGGCGGTGCGCATCGCCACGTGCTCAACTCGCGATCGACCTGTTCCAGGTCGTCGGTGCCCGTCGTCGCGCGACCAGCTCGGCGCGGAGGCGATTCACCTCGGCGTTCAGCAAGGCCTTGCGCACCGGTCGAGCACTCTTCGGCATCGCGCAGGCAGGCGGCAGCACGTTCGTGAGCTCGCCGAGACGCGAGATAGCCGAAGCCTGTTCGGCGATGAGGCTCGGCAGCGCCACCCTCCCGCCAACCGCCCGCCATACCGCGATCGCGTCGCCCATCTCGTCGAACGAATCCACCGATGGCTCCGCCGCGGCGTTTGCGGCAGCGAGATGGATCCGCCCCGTCGCCAGCCAGTCGAAGAACCCGTGCTGCTCGCCGATGCGAACGACCTCCTCGGGCTGCTTCGCGGGCGGCCGAGAGATCGCCCCGCATCCGGTGAACCCAGCCCTGCGTACACGCCGACGAATGCCCGGCTGAACGGCCCGATCGGGAACGCGAGCGTGTCGCAGCGTTCCGATCCCTCTGGCGATCGCCTCCAGAGCACCGCCTTCGTCGCCGCGGATCGAGGCGTAATGGGGCGACGAAGGCCAACACGGCGGCGAGAGGGCAGTGCGGCAA
The DNA here is from genome assembly GCA_963830025.1 of uncultured Acidimicrobiia bacterium. Classification (GTDB taxonomy): domain Bacteria; phylum Actinomycetota; class Acidimicrobiia; order Acidimicrobiales; family Ilumatobacteraceae; genus CAWHLC01. The sequence continues at coordinate 777,429 of CAWHLC010000007.1, read as the reverse complement.
CGGCCAGTCGGCTGGGTTGATGTCGTCGGTGGCCATCATCTCGACGGCCGGTTCGAGCCGCCGTCGGCCTCGACGAGTTCTCCGGCGTAGAACCGCTCGACGCCGCGGCAGGCATGGAAGCTCGGCCGTCCGGCGGGCATCTGCACTCGCTCCAACTGCTGCTCCATCGACGCCGAGATCGAGGTAGCGGTGGTGAGGTCACCAGTCGCGCAGTAGTACATCCACAGCCCGAGCAGGGCGTGCAGCACGCCCTGCCCGAAGAACGTCTTCGTGCGGAGCTGCTCGCACAGCTCGACGGCACGCCCGAAATCGTCGATCACCGCCTTGCGCCGCATATCCACCGGCCGAGCTCACCGCCGAGCCCTCGACTCATGCGGATGGCCGAGCTCGAAGCCGGGCCGCATCGCCTCGGGCACCGCAGTCGAGCAGCGACTCGCCGCCCGGTCCATGCTCGCCGTGACCTCGGCGTAACGGCCACCGCCTGGTTGCGGGCCGCGGCCACGAGATACTGGCCGATCGCATCGAGATGGCCGCCGGCGCGCTCGAAGTGCAATGCCCGACGACGGCGGGATCGGCACCCGCCACCGTCGTCACCCTGCTCGAGCATCGAGCGCGCGCCAGCACCTCGTGCCGCTCCGGACGCTCCGCGAGGAGCTGCGACTCGTACGCTGCCTCGCCCACCAAGTCATGGCGGAAACGCAGCAGCCGTTGTCGATCGGATCGGTTTCGATGATCCTGCTCTCGATCAGGCGGTCGACGTGCTCGTCACCGGGCGGTCGAACAGCTCCAGCTGCCCGTCGCGGTGCAGACGCTCGGCGAACAAGCCGGCAGGAATCGCCGGCTCGAACTCGCGGCCGATCGTGGCCGCCAGCTGGGCGACGCGCTTCGACGCACCCGTGGAATCCAGACGCGCCTGGAGCAGTTGGTGAGTGGGAGCGGGATGATGTTGGTCGCCCGCTACCGCCGGGGCGGCCGTCCGTGTCGTCGAGTCGGCGAGCTGCTCGACGTACAACGGCACGCCATCGCTGCCGCGGAGCGATCTCGTCACCGACCTCCGCGGCCAGTTCGTCGCCGGTCGACGGCCTCGGCCAGGCTGTAGGCGTCGCCGTGGCTACAGCGGCTGGAGCGACATGACCGCGAAGCCGCCGTCGCGCGCCCACGCCGGTGGAGTCCTCGACGTCGCGACGACGAACAGTCCCGGCGTGTCGCAGAGCATCGTCACCGCTGGAGGAACTCACGCGTCGACGGGTCGGCCCAATGGAGATCCTCGACCACCATGATCGTTGGGCTGTCCTGCCGCGGCGACCGATCCAATCGAGCGAGATGCCCGAGCATCACCTCGCGCAGCTGCATCGGGCTGAGCTCGAGCGGCTCGATCGGTCATCATCCGACTGGATGCCGAGCAGTGTCGCGAAGCGCCCGGCTCGGCGGTGGCCTGAATCGATCGCCGACGACCTCGACCGACTTGCGCATAACGGGTGGGGTCGTCGTCGTCGAGCTCGAAACCGCATCGTCGCTCGAGGAAGTCACGGACGGGCTGCAACGGGCTCGACGTCCAATACGCCGAGCACTGCATCTCGATCGACCGTGCTCTCGGTCGACTCGAGCGTCGGCGATGAACTCGCGTAGCAGGCGCGACTTGCCCACCCCCGGATCGCCGGCGATACGAACAGCGCCGACGAGGTCGTCCGCCCGGACCATCGCCGTCCAGCTTCACCGCGGCTCGGCGACCGCAGTCCATGCCGCCCGCATTGCGGCAGCTCGTGTGGCGGTTGACGAACGGGCTCAGCGCGCGCCGGTGCGGTCGGTCCAGCCGGTCGCCGCCGTTCGCTCGACGACCCGGTACACGGCACCGGATCGTCGAAGCCTTTCAGTTGCCGGTCCTCCAAGTCCTCGAGCACGAAGAACCGGCAACGATGTCGGCCGTCTCGGCGCTGAGCAGATCTCGCCCGGTGCCGACAACTTCGTGCAGTCGGGCGGCGAGATTGACCGCCTCACCGAAGAGATCGCCGGACTCGACCCAGTTGCCGACACCGCGATCTGCGTGGACGAGCACGCCAGAGGCGATCCCTACCCGAACGGCGAGGCTGGCCCCGAGCGGCTCGTACTTCGACGACGCCTCGGCGACGGCGGCAACGAGGTCGAGACCGGCCTGCACAGCCCGCCGGCGTCGTCCTCGTGGGCGCTCGGATACCCGAAGCTGGCGAGGATGCCGTCGCCGACGAACCGGTGCATGTGACCACCGAGAGCGAGGATCGCCGGGGTGCACGCCAGTTCGTAGTCGCGAATCATCGTCCTCACGAACTCGGGGTCGAAGTGGGTGGCCATCTGTGTGGACGACACGAGGTCCGCGAACAGCACCGTCTCCTGGCGCCGGCCCCAACTCGGCTGCCCCCGCCCCACATGCTGTTCGGCCAGCGCCCGCAACGTGTACGCGGTGCTGTTGTCTCCATCGAGGACGAGCACGTCGCCGGCGAGATCGAGGACGACCGGCCACTCTCGGCGCAAGCGCGGCCGACCGCGCCTCGCTGAGGAACGACTCGATCAACTCGGCGTTGAGATTCAGCGGTCATCGGCGGCGCCCGATTCGTCGCCAGCGCGTCGTCGCGTCGGTGTACGCCTGCCACGACAGTGCCGCCACCGCCGTCGAGTCGCGAACGCACTTGCCCCACCAGGTGAACCAGTCGTCGACGAGATCCTCGGAGTGATAGTCGGCGTCGGCCATTCTCGACATCGCCGACTCCCATAGCTCGACGTATTCGGCGAGGCGCCGGCGACCGCGAGACCGGACGCCTCCGTCGAAGGCTTCGGACGCGGCATCCGTCGCTGTGTCGTCGTCGCTGATGCTCTCGGCATCCATCCGGACCCCGCCCCGCGTCTCATCGTCCGTTGGACGAACTCGAGCCACAGCTCGATGCCCTCGTCGAGCAACGGTGTGACCTCCTCCCACCCTTCGATCAGGTCGGCGGTGACCGTGTCAACCGTCCAGCTCGCCGTCCTTCACTGACCGATCGCCCCACTTGGACGCGGCCGAGCCGTCCGTCTCTCCTGTGCGACGCCAGAAGTCGCTGGCGCGGCGGATGTAGTCGGTCATCCACTCGTCACCTGTCGGCGGCGGAGACTGTTCCGCGCCCCGATCAGTCGAATCCGGCATCGCCCTTACTCCTCCCCGGCAGTCGCGAAAGTAGCAGCACGAGGCAACTCAGTCGACGTGCGAGTCGCGTGCAGTAACCCGAACTGCGGTGGGACGTGTGTAGCGTCGTGGTATGAGGGGTCAGCGGGTGCTCATCAGCGGGATGGGCGGCGAGCTCGGTTCACTGGTGGCGAGCCTGCTCGAGAGGCCAGGAGTGGGTCGGCGAACTGCGTCGGGATCGACGCCGACCCGCCCCGCCTCCGGCTGCACCGCGCCGTGTTCCATCGCATCCCGCCGGCGCAGCACGACCAGGTGGTCGAGACGTTCGTCGCCTTCGACCCGCACGTCGTGCTGCACATGGCGGTCTGGGAGCCCGACGCGCGAACGGGTCGTCGAACGCCGCATGCGCTCACCGACGACGCAGCGACGTCGGTCCTCGGGGCCGCCGCCGAGTGCCGCGCGCTCGAATCCGTCGTGATCCGCAGCGGCATCGAGATCTACGGCCGGGCCCACAACGCGTTCACCCGGCCCGACGAGTCGAGCCCGATCAACCCGACCAGCCACTACGGGCGGATGCTCGCCGGCATCGAGCAGACGGCGGCAGAGATCGGCGAACGTGTCGGTGTCCCGGTGACTCGACTTCGGCTCGCACCGGTCCTCGGCCCGCACGTGCCGAGCCCGCTCGGCCGGCTGCTGCGCCAGCCGCTCGTGCCGTTCAGTGCTGCTCGCCGACCCGCCGTTCACGGTCGTCCACGATCACGACGCGGCGCTCGCCTTTGTCGCCGCTGCCTCCAGGCGCATCGACGGCGCCGGTCAACGTCATCGCGCCCGGTTCGATCAGCATGCTGCAGGCGATCAGTCGAGGGCGACCGCCTACCGCTGCCGTTCATCGGCCCGGAGTGGATGGTCGTCCGTCGGCTCAGCTACCTGCTCGGCGCGCCGATCCCCGACCACGTCGTCGAGCTGTTCCACCGAGGGCGGTTGGCCGACAAGGGCAACACTGCCGATCTGCTCGGCATCGCTCCGGCGATGCGCACCGTCGAGGTGATCGATCACCTCCACTCCTGGGAGTCGGTGGTGCACCTGCCTCCCCGACGGACGGTCGCCTGATGCCCGCCGCGGTGCTCAACCTCCCCGACTCCGAGGCCGGCGCGGACAACGGCGCCCACGTCGACGGCTGGGGCCGCGACGACCAGTTCGTGCGGCGCGTCGCCACGCTCGGACACCTGCGCTGGAACATCACGCTCGGCGGCATCGAGTACCTGCCCGCACGGACCGGCGCGCTGATCGTCGTCAACGCCCGCAAGTACTCGCTGGCGCCGATCTACACGGCACTCGCTCTCGGCGAAGCGACGGATCGGCCGGTTCGCTTCGTCGGCCGACCCGACACTGCCCCAGTCGGCTCGATCCTGCGGCGTCTCGGCGGGCTCATCGAACATCCCGACGAGGTACGAACCGCGCTCCGCGGACGTCAATTGGTCGTGTTGGGAACGCGGCCGACGCTCGCACCCCCGTCGCGTCGGGCGCGATCGACCACCGCTTCGTCGGTGCCGCCGTGCAGGAGAAGGTGCGCGTCTACCCGGCGGCGACGGCGAGCTCACCGTTCGGCCGATCCGCCCGCGTCGAGATCGGGCCTGACGTCACGCCGGGAAGGCGACGGCGCGGGCCCGCTCGCCGAACTGGAGCTGTCCGACGAGGTGAGAATGCGCATCCAGGCGCTGTTGCAGGAGCTCGGCGGGTTCACGTCGGGCACGCCGCTCGACTGGTTCCCGCTGTCGGGGATGGGCGGGCACTGATGCCCTACGCCACCGCCTCCGACGGCATCCGCATCCACTACGCCGTGACGGGTCGCAGTTCGGCCCGCCGGTGCTGCTGATCCAGGGCCTCGGCGCGGACAAGCACACCTGGACCCTGCAACGCATCGCCCTCAGGATGGGCTACCGCGTCATCGCCCTCGACAATCGGGGCGTCGGCCGGAGCGACAAACCGCACGGGAGCTACGCCCTCGACCAGATGGCGGCCGATGCAGTCGCCGTCCTCGATCATGCCGGCGTAGAACGGGCGCACATCGTCGGTGCGTCGATGGGCGGGGCGATCACGCAGATCATCGGCGTCCTGTTTCCCGAGCGGGTCCGCTCTCTCACGCTCGCCTGCACGTCCTGCCACAACCATCCGTGGCGGCTCGAGCTCCTCCAGTCGTGGGCCGAGTTCGCCACGTCGCACGGCATGGCGAAGGTCGCCAGCGAGGCCGCCCGCTGGGTCATCGGCCCACGGTCGTTCCGCCGCTTGGCGCCAGCGGTCGGGTGGTTCGGCCCACTCGCATTCGGCAACCCGGCGCACGGGTTCGCCGCCCAGGTGGATGCGATCGTCGGAGCCAACGACGAGCTCGCCGACTGGCTCGGCGCCATCGACGTTCCGACACTCGTCCTCGTCGGCAACCAGGACATCCTCACGCCCCGCGGCGACAGTGAGGAGCTCGCCGAGCGGATCCCGACCGCCGAGCTGGTCGTGGTTTCCGGTGCCGCGCACGGATTCATGGTCGAGCACTTCTCCACGTTCAACCGGTTGCTGCTCGACTTCCTCCGGCGTGCCGAGCGCTCGTACCAGAAGCGCCTCGCTGCGGGTGAGTTCACACCGCTCGTCGGAAGCGCCTCGGTCGCCGCCGGCGAGTGAATTCTCGGAGTTCGACTCGCGACTGCGGTGTCAGCAGGCGACAGCGGTGATCTGGTTCTCGCCCGGGATCGATGATCGACGTGCTCTTCTTGCCGAACTTCTTCTGGAACTCGGAGAACGACTCGGTGTCGGTGTCGCATCGCCGGTCGAGTACTGGCGCGTAGCGCACCTCCCACCCGTTGTCGAGCACGGCGTACTCGTCGACGAGCTCGTCGATCGGAGGCAGCTCGATCGTGAACCGTGGCCCGGACGGCACGATGGCGAACCAGACGACGGCGTCGCCGAGCAGGTCGGCGACGACGCTGCATTTCCCTGGTTCGAGGTAGTCCTTGCACTGCACGTCACCGGGCGTGGCGGGAAGGATCCGCATCGTGCGCGCCGCGTCGAGCTGAAGGTTGAGGTACCCGCGGCTGTAGCCGCTCTTCATCGAGAAGTTGTCGGCGGTCGCGGCGATGACGATGTTGGCGATGTCGATGCGACGGTTCTCCTGACTGACGCTCGCGGCGTAGTCGTCGATCGACGAATCGTCGTCGGTGACGACGAACAGCAACAGGCCAAGCGCAGCGACCGCGCCGATCGCCGCCCAGAACCGCCAGCTGAAGAACTGCGCCATCTACGACGACGCTATCCGGCCGCCTCCGTGGAAGCGGCGCGCCTCGCTGCACGCTTGGCAGCCTCGCCGATCTGTTCGATGACGGCATCGTCGTGGCCGAGGCCGACGAAGACCGCTTCGTAGGCGCCCGGGGCAAGGGCGACCCCCTCGTCGAGCATGGCGTGGAAGAACCGGGCGTAGGCCGCCTCGTCGGTTCGTTTCGCACCATCGAAGTCGACGACGGCGTCGTGATGGCCGCACACGATCCCCATCAGCGTGCCTACCACCGGGAACTGGGCGACGAACCCGGCCTCGTCGCAGGCTTCGCCGAACTCGGCAGCGAGCCGCCGCGTGCGGGCGGAGAGCTCCATGTACACGTCCTCGTCGAGCAGGTCGAGAGCAGCCAGTCCTGCTGCTGTTGCGAGCGGGTTGCCCGACAGTGTTCCGGCGTGGAACACCGGACCGAGCGGCGACAACCGGGACATCACTTCGACACGCCCACCGACCGCTCCGATCGGGAGGCCCCCGCCGATGACCTTGCCGAACGTGGTGAGATCCGGGCGTACGTCGTACTTCGCCTGCGCGCCGCCGACGCCGATGCGGAACCCGGTGATCACCTCGTCGAAGATCAGCAGGGCGCCGACGCGGTCGCACTCGGCGCGCAGCCCCTCGAGGAACTGGGCGCCCGGAGCGACGACGCCCATGTTGGCGGCGACGGGTTCGACGATGACGGCGGCGACGTCGTCGCCGAGCGTAGGAACCTGGTTGTACGGCACGACGATCGTCTCGGCCACTGCGGCACCGGGCACGCCGGCGGTGCCGGGGAGGCCGAGCGTGGCGACACCGCTGCCACCCGCAGCGAGCAGGGCGTCGGTGGCGCCGTGGAAGTTGCCGGCAAACGTGACGACCCGGTCGCGCCCGGTGAACCCACGAGCGAGCCGCACCGCCGTGCTCGTGGCCTCGGTGCCGGAGTTCATGAACCGCACCTGCTCGACGCTGCGCACCCGATCGACGACAGTCTCGGCGAGCTTCATCTCGCGCGGCGTCGGCGCACCGTACGACGTGCCATCGGGCGCGGCAGCGGCGACGGCAGCCGTGACGGCCGGGTGGGCGTGGCCGAGGATGACGGCGCCGTAGCTCTGGACGAGGTCGATGTAACGGCGACCCTCGACGTCGAACACGTAGGGTCCCTCGCCGCGGGCGACGATGTACGGCGATCCGCCGACGGAGTTGAACGCTCGAATCGATGAGTTCACCCCGCCGGGGATCACCTCGAGCGAGCGCTTCCAGAACGTCTCGTTGTCGGCGACGCCGGCGCCGATGCACACGGTCGGCGTGCACCCGGCGCGTTCGCAGCCCTCACCACATGGCGGGATGGCGCGGCTGACGGTGTTGGGCATCATGCCCGGCTGTCCATCAGCTCCGCATACCAGCGGGCGAGATACGTGAGGATGATGTCCGCCCCGGCGCGCTTGATCGCCGTGAGGTGCTCGACGGCGACGGTGTCGTGATCGATCCACCCGTTGGCGGCGGCGGCCTTGATCATGGCGTACTCGCCGCTGACGTGATACGCGGCGACGGGGAGCGAAACGCGGTTGCGGATGTCGGCGATGATGTCGAGGTACGCCAGCGCAGGCTTGATCATCACGATGTCGGCGCCTTCGGCGATGTCGGCCTCGACCTCGCGCCACGCCTCACGAGCGTTGCGGAAGTCCTGCTGATACCCCTTACGGTCACCGCCGTCGCGAATCTGGACGTCGACAGCATCGCGGAACGGGCCGTAGAGCCCGCTGGCGTACTTCGCCGAGTAGGCCAGGATCGCGACGTCGCGGAATCCCTCGCTGTCGAGAGCGGTGCGGATCGCACCGACCTGGCCGTCCATCATCCCGCTCGGCGCGACCACGTGGGCGCCAGCACGAGCCTGAGCCAGTGCGGTCTTGGCGTAGATCTCGAGCGTCGCGTCGTTGTCGACCTCACCACGCTCGTCGAGCACGCCGCAGTGACCGTGGTCGGTGTATTCGTCCACGCACAGATCGGCGATGAGGACCAGCTCGTCACCGACGTCCTTGCGCAGATCGGAGAGCGCGAGCTGGGCGATGCCATCCGGGTCGTATGCGCCTGAACCGACTGCATCCTTCTCGGCTGGCACACCGAAGAGGATGACGGAGCGGATGCCCAACTCGGCCAGCTGCTCGACTTCGGAGCGGACACTGTCGCGGGTGTGCTGCACGACGCCGGGGAGGCTGTCGATGGGCTGCGGCTGGTGGATCGCTTCGCGTACGAACAGTGGCGCGACGAGGTCGCTCGATCGGACCTCGCACTCGGCGACCAGATCGCGGAGCACCGGGCTGCGCCGCAGTCGGCGTGCCCTGCTGACGGGGAAGCGAGAACCCATGCCCGCATGGTATCCACGCCCCTCTCGCCCCACCCCTGGCCGAGCCGCCACGTTGTCTCATCTCTCAGAGCGTCGCCGTGGCGATCGCCCGACAGACGGCAGTCGTTGCCGCGGCGGCGAACACGACGACGACGAACGGTGCCTTCAACTTGAGTGCGGCGGCGGCGGCGATCACGCCGGGCAGGCGGGCGTCGAGCACCAGTTCGCCATCAGTGGAGATCGTGCCCGTCGCCACCATCGCGGCGAGGAGTGCGGCAGGCGTCAGCGCTGTCGCCCGGACTGCCCATTCCGGCAGCCGACGGCGTCCGCTGAGAACGAACGGTCCAGCCGCCTTGAGCACGTAGGTTCCGGCGGCGAGGACGAGCAGTGTGACCGTCGCCGTGCTCATGACCGTTCCCGGACGACGACGACCGCCATGATGGCGGCGATCACGGGCACCCCGACGGGCGTGAGCGGCGTGAGCACGACTGCGATGATCCGCGCCGATGAGGGCGACCTGACGCTGCACGCCATTGGCGAGCCGCGGCCAGAGCAAAGCCAGGAACGCCGCCGGGATCGTGGCGTCGATGCCGAGCGTGTCGATCATGTCCGACGCCGACGCCACGACGGTCGCGCCAACGATGGTGGCCAGGTTCCACACGACGTACAGCACGAACCCGGCGACGAGGTAGCCGTATCGCATCGCCTCGCGGTCGGTCTGCGCCGTCGCCACCGCGGCGGTCTCGTCGACGAGGACCTGGGCGGCGAGGGCGCGGCGCCACGGCCGATGCGGAAGGGCACGGGCGACCGTCACACCGAAGGCGACGATGCGAAGGTTCAGCATCAGCCCCGACGTGATGGCAGCGACGGCCGTGCCCCCACCGCCGAGGATGGCGACCGCGGCGAACTGCGCCGAGCCGGCGAACACGAGCACGGAGAAGCCGATCGTCTCCCAGAGGTGGAGACCTGCCTGGCTCCCGGCGGCGCCAAACGCCAACCCGAATGGGGCGACAGCGGCCGCGAGCGACGCCGTCTGGCGCCAGACCGCCCGCCGCACCGGGCCAGATGGACGCGTCGATTCGGACGCACCACTAAGGTGTTCACTGTGTCGCACGATTCGTCCAGTTTATCGAACGGGGCGCAAGGACCTGCCGGAGTTGTCGTCAGCGTCGGCGTCAACGTCCGACGTCTTCGCCAACGAGCAGGCTGGTCGCTCGGCGACCTGGCCCGCGCGGCAGGTTTGTCCAAGTCGACGGTCTCCACCATCGAAGGAGGCGATGGCAACCCTGGGCTGGAGACGCTCGTCGCCCTGTCGGTTGCGCTCGGCGTGCCCTTCGGGGCATTGATGTCACCGTCGACGGCGCCGGTCGACGTACTGACGCAGGGCGACGCGCCGGCCTTGGAATCAGCTGACGGAGCGTTCCGCGGCCGGCTCATGTACAACGCTCGTCGCGCGTCGGAGACCGAGGTGTACACGTTCGAGCTCGACGCCGGCTCGACCCACGACGCCGACCCTCACCCGCCGGGCGCGATGGAGACGGTGATCTGCACCAGCGGGCGGCTCGCTGTCGGTCCCACCGGTGACGAGGCGCAACTCGGTCCCGGCGACCGCGTCACATTCGACGGCAGCCAGCCTCATCGATACCGCGCCGCGGGCAGGCGCGCGCGGTTCATCATCGTGATCAGCTACCGGTAGAGCGCGACGAGCGCGTCGACGAGGCCGTCGACGGACTGCTGCTCCGCTTCGGCGGTCACGGCAAGCCCTGACCGGGCGGCCGCTGCAGTGGTCGACGGACCGATCGTGACCACGGCCGGGGATGCTGCTGTCCCGAAGGCGGCGACCCAGGCGGCGACGGCTGAACCGCTGGCGAAGACCACGGCATCGGCGACGGCGGTGCTGGCCCGCTCCGCGTCGGTGGGTGATCGGTTCACCGTGCGATAGGCGATGACATCGTCGACGTGCCAGCCGAGCTCCTCCAGCCCGACGACGAGCGCCGGATCGGCGCGATCCCCGCGGGCGGCGAGAACCCGTCCGGTGCCGCCGGGGAACTCGGCGAGCAACCCGTCGAGCCGCTGCACGCCTGGCACGAGATCCGCGGCCGCGACCGATCGTTTCGACGAGTGCTGCGTCGGTGCCGATCCCGACGGCGGCGACACGGACCCCGGGACCCGGCACGGTGGTGATGCGGCGTGCGCCGTTGGGGGACGTCACCACCAGCCAGTCGTAGGCGTCGAGGTTCGCCGAGCGCGCGCCTCGAGCGCGGTCGAGCCGTCGGCGGGCTCTACAGCCTCGATGAGCGGTACGTGGACGACGTTCGCCCCGAGGGCGCGCAGACGCTCGCTGAGCTCGCCTGGTTGCTCACGGGTGACGACGACGGTTCGTCCCGACAGCGGCCCGCTCATCGTGCGACGACGGCCGCCTGTGCCCGCCGAGCGGCGTCGCGAGCCAGCTCGAGATCGGCGACGTCGCCGTCGAGCGCCACGGTCCCCCGATCGAGCCGATCGCCCGAGGCGAGAAACGTGTACAGCGTCCCGTCGAGGACGCAGGCACCGAGCGGCAGCGAGCAGCCGGAGCCCAGCTCGGCGAGATAGGCGCGCTCCACTTCGACCTCGTGACGGGATCGGGCGTGGTCGATCGCGGCGACGGTCTCAGCGGTGGCATCGTCGTCGAGTCGGTGCTCGACGGCCACACAGCCTTGGCCAACGGCGGGCACGAACCGTCGCGGGTCGAGGCGTTCGGCAATGCGCTCGGTGAGGCCCAGCACCTCGAGGGCGGCGACTGCCATCACGATCGCACCTCCCTCGGGCACTCGCTCGAGACGGGTGGTGATGTTGCCGCGGAGCTCGATGAACGTCAGATCCGGTCGAGCCTCCGCGATCTGCGCCCTGCGGCGGACCGACCCGGTCGCTACGACTGCTCCCGGCGGCAGGTCGACGAACGATGCCCCGATCAACGCGTCCTCGACGCTGCGTCGAGCACAGAACGCGCCGATCGTCAGCCCGTCGGCGGGCAGCGTGGGCAGATCCTTCGCCGAGTGCACCGCCACGTCGGCGCGACCGTCGAGCACGGCGAGCTGCACCTCCTTGACGAACACCCCCTGCCCGCCGATCGTGTGCAGCGGCACAGACGATTCGCGGTCGCCCCGGGTGTCGATGAACACCAGCTCCGTCTCGCGGCCGCTCGCCTGCGGCGAGCGCAGCGGCGACCGCCTCGGCTTGCGTTCGAGCCTGCGCGCTCCGTCGCGTGGCGACGCGCAGGGGCCTGCCGACGCCATCAACCGAGATCGAAGAGGTCGCGGACCGCTGCCGCGTTGCGCTCGCCGCGGGGAGTACCGGCGTCGTGCTTGAGTCGCACCGACGGCTCGTGCAGCAGTTTGGCGACGAGGCTCTTGGTGAGCGCCTCGACGACCTCGCGCTGCGGCCGGGTCGAGGCTGGCGAGCCGAGCCTCATACCGCTCGAGCTCTGCCTCACGCACCCGATCGGCACGCTCGCGCATCGACGCGACCAATGGCGAGGCCTCCCGCGACTGACGATCGAAGTTGAATCGCCTCGACCTCTCCGACGACGATCGAACGGACGCGCTCGGCTTCGACGGCGCGTGCAAGCGAGACCGCGGTCGGCCCAGTCGCGCAGATCGTCGAGATCGAGGACGTCGACGCCGGGAAGCCCACCGACAGCCGGATCGACGTCGCGGGGAACGGCGATGTCGATGATGTGCAGCGGTCGCTCGTCGAGGCGCAGCGTGGAGACGAGGTCGGTTGTGATCAGCGGTGCGCCTGATCCGGTGCACGAGACGATCACATCTGCATCGGCGACCGCCTCGCCGAGTGCCCCGAAGTCGAGCGAGCGCCCACCGACACGTGTCGCGAGCGCGATCGCCCGCGACTCGTTGCGATTGACGACCGTGATGCTCGATGCACCGTGCGCGGCAAGTGCCACGGCGACGCCTTCGCCCATCGCTCCGGCGCCGACCACGAGCAGCCGCTGATCGCTGAGCGACCCGATGCGATCGGTGAGCATCTCGACCGCAGCGTGGCTGACCGATGCCGTGCCGCGGGCGATGCCGGTCTCGGTGCGGGCCCGCTTGCCGACGCGCAACGCCTGGCGGAACAGCTGATTGAGCGTCGCCCGGGCACCACCTTCGGCTTGGGCGAGTTTCCATGCTTCACGTACCTGGCCGAGGATCTCGCTTTCGCCGAGCACCGCTGATTCGAGGCCGGCCGCCACAGCGAACAGGTGGGAGACGGCGGCATCGTCGTGCTGGCTGTAGAGATAGGGATTGAGGTCGTTGGGGTCGAGGTTGCCCAGCTCACAGAGGTAGGAGCAGATGTCCGCGTACGCACCGTGGAAGCGCTCGGCGACCGCATAGACCTCGGTGCGATTGCACGTGCTGAGCACGGCGACCTCGCGGATGTTGTCGCGGCGAGAGAGGCCGGCGACGGCCTTGGGCACGTCCTCGGGCGGGATCGTCACGCGCTCGAGGACCGACAGCGGCCCGGTGCGGTGGTTCACTCCGATGACGACGATCGACATGACGCCTCTAGCCTACGCTGTCGCCCCACGCGACGATCCACTCGGTACCGACCGCAGCGACGTCTGCCGCCGCTGCTCGTAATAGCTGAGAATCTGGAGCTCGAGCGCCAGGTCGACCTTGCGCACGGTGACCCCGGGCGGCACCGTGAGCACCACCGGGGCGAAGTTGAGGATGCTCGTGGCGCCGGCGCGGACGAGCCGATCGGCGGCGTCCTGAGCGGCAGCGGCGGGGGTGGCGATCACACCGATCGACACGCCGTGGCCCTGTACGAGACCGCCCAGCTCATCCATCGACCGGACGCGAACACCGCCGATCAACGAGCCGATCTTCGTGTCGTCGATGTCGACGATGCCGACCACGGGGAAACCCCGGTCGCCGAAGCCGCCGTAGCCGGCGAGCGCCTGGCCGAGGTTGCCGGCTCCGACGATGACGACTGGCCAGTCGTGGGTGAGCCCCAGCTCGCGACGGATCTGGTAGATGAGGTAGTCGACGTCGTAGCCGACACCACGTGTTCCGTAGCTGCCGAGGTAGCTCAAGTCCTTGCGCACCTTGGCCGCATTGACACCGGCCAACTCGGCTAGCTCCTCAGAGGACATGTTGCCGGTGCCCAGCTCGCTCTGCTCGGTGAGGATGCGGAGATAGACGGGTAGACGAACGACAGTTGCCTCGGGGATACGTCGACGCGACGCGGCCATACATGAAGCGTACGACCCTCGTGCACGATTTCACAAAAGAGCCCGTGGCGAGCGAGTCGTGAGCTCACGACGAGCCGCGTCGCCAGCGTGAGGGGGCTCCAGACCACTCCGAGCGAGCTCCGAGCTAGCGACCGAGCTCGCGGCGGACGAGCTTGCCGTTGGCGTTGCGGGGGAGGGCGTCGACGAAGACGATCTTCGACGGGCACTTGTATCGGGCGAGGTGGTCGGCGGCGTAGTCGATCGAGCGCGTCCTCGTCGATCTCCATGCCCTCGTTGGCGACGGCGTACGCCTTGACCGCCTCGCCGGTGTGTGGATGAGGCACGCCGATCACCCCTGCCTCGGCGATCGCCGGGTGGGAGACCAGCACGTCCTCGACCTCCACCGGGTACACGTTGAACCCGGACACGATGATGAGGTCCTTGGCCCGATCGACCAGGTACAGCCAACCGTCCTCGTCACAGATGGCGATGTCGCCGGTACGGAGCCAGCCGTCGGAGGTGATCACCCGCGCCGTCACCTCAGGATCGTCGAGGTAGCCGGCGAACACGTTGTCGCCCTTCACCCAGATCTCGCCCGAGTCACCCACCGGCGGTTCCTCGCCGCTCTCGGTCACGAGCCGCACGGTCACTCCGTCGAGCACTTTGCCCACCGAGCCGAAGCGTGGCTGGAAGCCTGCCGAGCTCGTCACGACCGGGGACGCCTCGGTGAGCCCGTATCCCTCGGCAATGGCGATGCCGAAGCGCTCTTTGACTTGTGTCGCGATCTCGACGGGCAGTCGTGACGCCCCGGACAGGGCGACGCGAACCGAGGCGAACGCATCCGGCGGCGCCTCGGTGAACTGGGCGAACGCGGTCCACATCGTCGGCACGCCGGGCAGCACGGTGACCTTCCGCGAGCGCACCGACTCGAGCGCGGTGGCGGGATCGAAGCGTTGTACGAGCACCACGGTCGCACCGTGTGCCAACGAGGCGCCGATCACGACGTTGAGCCCGAAGATGTGGAACAGCGGTAGCACGCCGTAGATGACGTCGCCCGGCCCGGTGCGCTGGGATGTCGCCTGCACCTGCTCGATGTTGGAGAGCAGGTTGCGATGGGTGATCATCGCCGCTCGCGGCGAACCGGCGGTGCCGCTCGTGAACATCAGCGCGGCCAGATGGTCGGGGGCGACAGGCACGTCATCGACGGGCTCGCTGGCGATTAGCTGATCGAAGGCGATGCTGTGGTCTCCGAGGGTCATGCCCGACGCCGAGTCGGGTCCGATCACCAGTCGCACGGACGGAACCTTGGACCGGTCGACGCGCCGCCACACCGGAGCGGCCACGGCGTCGACGACGACCGCATGGGCGCCGACACGGTGCAGCTCGTGTTCGAGCTCGATCGGAGGGCTGGACGGATTGAGAGGGGCGATGACTGCGCCGAGGCCGACCGTGGCGAGGTAGGACACGACGAACTGGCGGTTGTTGCCGCACATGATGGCGACACGGTCACCGGTGTCGATCCCGGCCATGCGGAGGCCACCGCGAGCACGTGCCACCTGGTCGCGGAGCGCTGCGTACGTCGTCGGGCGACCACGGCTGTAGAGCGCGATCAGCTCGTCGTCGTGACCGTCGATGATCCGTCCGAGATTCACCTCTTCCCCCACGGCGAGTGATGGTAGTGGGACGACCTAGAGGCGCAGTAGCGAGACGATGCCGGCGAGCAGGATTGCGGCAAGCAACAGGGCAAGCGTGAGGGAGGTCGCTGGTCGCATGTGCTCAGCCTACGAACGGCCCTCACCGGTGGGGACATCCGTAGAACGCAGGGAGACCGGCGTGCTGCGCGGGGCGGGCGGCTGAGCGCGCTCGTCGTCAGAGACCGGCTCGAGCGTGACTTGATCTCCAGGTCCGACACGGAGCTCTTCGGCGGCGGAGCGACGATCGCAGGCGAGGGCGAGCATCCCGTACGAGTCGACGACGAGGCCGATCGCGCCGGTGCCGACATCGGCGAAGTTGGTGGTGCGCGGCGGCCACTCGGACCGAGCCATCGGCGAGGAGGACGCGGACCGGGTCGTCGTCGACGACGAGCTGGGCGACCTCGTCCGGATCGATGTTCAGCTGGCAGTTGCCGTACCTGTCGATCCAGAGGATCTCACCGATGATGCGTCCACTCTCGGTGCGCGACAGCGGCACCGCACCGGGAAGCAGTGCCAGCGGATCGACGAGCTCGCCGAGCTCGGTGAGCTCGACGCCATTGCAGAGATGAGCGGCGGCGGGCATGAACACGTCGCGACCGTCGAACGTCGCCCCCGGCGCTTCGAGCCGGTACTGGGGGTTCGACAGCAGGACGGCGCGCTCGGCGCCTCCGGTCATCGCCACGGCCGGCGCGAGCAGCCCGTTGTCGGGACCGACGAACACGCCGGCGCCGCCGGCTACCTCGATCGCCACCGCGCGGCGGTCGGTCCCGACGCCGGGATCGACCACGGCCACGACGATCCCCTCGGGCAGGTAGCCGGCGGCGCGGGCGAGTGCCAGCGCCCCGGCGCGCACGTCGAAGGCGGGGATCTCGTGGGTGAGGTCGATCGCCAGTGCGTGCGGGGCGAGGTCACGCAGCACCGCTTTCATGACGCCGACGAACTCGTCGGTTGTGCCGTAGTCCGTCAGCACGGACACGGTGTCGTAACGGCGACCCATACCGTTCGGAGGCTATAGGCAGGCTGCGGCGAAGACATGTGCCCGGACGCGACGAGGGCCGGTGCCAACCCCCCGATGGCACCAGCCCCGTCGGCGCTGCCAAGGCGAGAACCTCGGCGCGTCTCAGTGGGCAACACCATAGGCCGGAAAACGTCGTGAGACAAGTGCCACAGCGAAAACTGTCACACCAGATTCAAGATCCCAGCTCACGCGATCGAGCAGTGGCCGCGGCGACCGCATCGACGACCGCTCCCCGCATCGCATGACGCTCGAGCGCGGCGATTCCGGCGGCCGTCGTACCCCCCGGCGACGTGACCATCGCCCGCAAACGCTGCTGCGTCGCCGCCCCGTGCGTCGAGCAAAGCACCGGCCCCGACGGAAGAACTGGGTGACGGCCTCGACGGTGACCGGGCGGGGCAGCCCGGCGGTCACACCCGCATCGACGAGCGCTTCCGCGACGAAGAACAGGTACGCCGGACCGGAGCCGACGAGCCCGGTGAACGCGTCGAACGACGACTCGGGCAACCTCACGACATTGCCGACTGCGCCGAGGATCGACTCCGCCCAGGCCAGGTCGTCGTCGGTGGCGCCTGGACCGGCCGTGATCGCCGACATGCCGAGCCCGACCAACGCCGGCATGTTCGGCATGGCGCGAACGACGGCGACTCCTTCACCGGCTGCATCGGCGAGCGCGGCGGTGGTGATCCCGGCGGCGATCGACAGCAGTCGCCTCGCACCCGCAGCAGCGACGGCGGAAGCGACCGCCTGGGCATCGCCCGGCTTGGTGGCCAGCACCGCGGCCGAACACGGTGGGATCCCACTCAGCACGTCGATCGTCGGGAACTCGTCGTTCAGCTCATCACGCCGCGAGACGGAGACCTCGACGACGGCGAGCGACGAGAACGTCGCCGCGTCGCGGAGACCGGTCAGTAGGGCGGCACCCATGTTGCCGCCACCGACGAGCACGAGTTCGTAGTCGGCCATCGGCCAACGGTAATCCGGGTGGACGGAGGGACCGACTTCCCCGAGCCCGTCCACCCGGACACACCCTATGAAGGTGTCGCCACCGCCGATTCGGAACGGTGCCCATCGCGAGACTGATCCGTCAGCGCCGAATGCCCGTGTGGCCACGCGTCGTAGCCGAGCGCCTCGCGGCGCAGGTCGACCGTCGACACCTCACCACCTCTGATCGCGATACGACAGACGTCGTCGCCGTCGGCGGCGCGCACCCAATAGATGCCCTCGCGCAACTCGGGGAACACTGCGACGGTGGTCCCACCGGCGCCCTGGCCACGCTGCCAGACGCCGGTGTGAACGACCACGGGAGGCTCGTGCTCGGAGCGCAGGTGCAGCTCGGTACCGTCCGTTTCGGCGTCCATGGTCGCCATCAGCGCTCCGATGTCATCGCCGATGTCGAGCACGAGAGCTCCACCGCGAGGACGCTGATGTTCGTGCGGCCCGTGCATCTCAGGATGAGAGCGGCAGCACGTCGAAGCCGCTCACCGGGTTGTCGAGATATGGGAACGCGTCGAGGTAGCTCACCGTGTCCGGCACGGTCGCGTCGGTCACGTCGTAGATGATCCCGGCGGCGGCATCGGGCACGTACGTGGGATCGACGAGCGGAAGAGTCGCGCCGGCCACCGCGCGTAGCTCGACGGCAACGACGTTGTCGAACACTCGCCGCCCGTTGGGGAAGCCGGCGAGGTCGCCGCCGAGTATCCCGTTGATGTGCGGGCTCGCCGCCGGCGGGATCGCCGTGTTCAGTCGGAGCATGTCGACCTGCTTCGGTCCGGTGAAGTTCTGGAAGCCAGGGACCACCCCGGCAGGAATGCCGGTGAGAAGGATCGCCAGCAGGTCCGCACGGTCGGCCGTGTATGCGGCCAGGTTGGGGAACACGCCGGGGTACAGCACCGGCAGGAGCTTGGCCAGCTCCGGCCGGGCGACGTACTTGGCGAACTCGTTGTCGCGGTACGGCTGCGCCCGGTTCCAGCCGTCCTTCTTCGCCATCGGCACGATGACCTCGTTGAAGAGCGGGTTGCCGAGGCGGGAAACCTGCGTGAAGGGACCGGACCACGTGTTGTGGTTGGGATCCTGGAAATGTCCCTTGCGCCGGTGCGACGAACCCCACACGCCGATCACGGCGTTGGGCTTCATCGGGTCGGTGTGCTGCTTGCGGTCACGCGTGAGCTGCTTGATCGGCACCTGGATGGCGATCGTGTGGACGTTGAACGAACGCAGAGCGTTGATGCCGTCGGCCGACGGCAACGGGATGAGGTGAAGGTTCTGGAATGGACGCAGGGCACCGAGGTCGAACACCGAGCCGAGATCGACGTAGAAGCCGTCGAGACGCTGGCCGGCAAACACCTTGATCCCGTTGCCCACCGAGTACACGGCGTCGTCGGCGAGGTCGGAGTAGTTCGGCGTCGACCTGGTGCCGACATTGCACGGCGGGCAGAACAGGTTCTTGCCGAGCACCTTGCGGTTCTGGCCGCGCACCTCGGTCACGGTGTACTTCTGCGGACGGTTCCAGTTGGGACTGTTGAGGGCGTCGATCGGTCCTGTGTTGTAGAGGAACGACTCCTTGCGGATCTTCGTCCGGAAGTCGAACTCGTAGATCACGTCGGCACGACCGTTGCCCGTGTAGTCGACGTTGACCTTGTAGAGCACGTCGTTGCCGAACTCGAAGAAGTTGGGTCCACCCGCCGGATCTTCGAGCGGGATGTAGTTGGTGATGATCGTGACCGTGTCGGGGCGATCGGGGCTGACGAAGGCGTAGGTGTCGGTGTTGTCGGCCACCGGGTCCTTGGAGATCTCCGGTGCTTCACGATGAGACGACATGGCTACCCCTCGAAGTCTTCGCGGCCCGCAGGATGCGGGCGACCAGGCGGCGGTCACGGATGACGACTTCGTCATCTCCGTGGAGGATCGATACCTCGCCCCGCTTCGCGTCGTGGACGCAGAACATCACGGGGCCCGTTGCGGACAAGTCGGCCAGGTCGGACTCGCTGACCACGTCGTCACCGGCGGCGGCTGCCGCCCGCGTGCCGAGCGCGGCCATCGGCACCGCTGCGGCCGCTCCCGCCGACGTGCGCAGCACGTCGCGTCGTGTCCATTTGTTCATGTGCACTTCCCCTTCTTGGTGCAATCCCGCTTCACATCCAGGGACCCGAGCGGTCTGCCAGGTTCTGATGGAGGTCGCTCCCATCGGCTCGACCATTGAGTGTTCGTTCGCCACACACTCGCCGGATTGCCCAATCCCCAAGTTTCCTGTGCACCAGGCGAAGACGAGCGACTCGCCGCCAGCCGCGCGAGCGTGAAAGCCACGCGCCGACCGACTCGCCGGCCGCCTCGCCCGCCGCGCATAATCTGCGCGTCGGCAGCACAGTCCGTCGTGCCGCCGCTCGAAGGCAGGGGGGATCGGAGATGCGTCGTGTTGCTCTCGTGGCCGTGGCTGTGATCGCGGTCGGTCTGCT
Organism: uncultured Acidimicrobiia bacterium; assembly: GCA_963830025.1. Lineage (GTDB taxonomy): Bacteria > Actinomycetota > Acidimicrobiia > Acidimicrobiales > Ilumatobacteraceae > CAWHLC01. The sequence continues at coordinate 757,284 of CAWHLC010000007.1, read as the reverse complement.
GACGAGTTGCGACGACATCAACACGGTCGTGCGTCCCGGCGAGCCACTCGTGCTGACGGGTGCCGAGCTACCCGGCCTCGTCGGCGTCTCGCCGTCGCGGATCGTCGCCTTCGCCCACGGGCGTCCCAACGAGACGCCGACGTGGAAGCAGATCCCCGTGCAGGTCGATCAGCGCAAGGTCGTCGACTTCGGCAGCGCGCCGGCGAGTAATGGCCAGGTCGGCGTCACCGGCACTGTCTACGGCACCTCACCGATCGGTGTCACCGCATTGCAGTACGCCGACCCGAACACGTTCGTCGGCGCCGACAGTGACCCGGCGTTCGACGCCGACGACGAGCTCGTGTTCATGGTGCTCGACGGCGGAGGCAAGCCGCGGGACAACGAGGAGACGGAGCCCGCCGGCGTCGTGCCGGGGAGTGGCGTGCGGGTCCAGTTCGACGATCCACTCGGCGAGGACGACCAGGGATGGGTCTTTCTCTTCGAGTCGGACGGATCGCTCGATCCCTCGGCCGGACGCGACTACGTGGACTACGACTTCACCCTCGGCAGCGGGGCCTACAAGACGACGTACAAGCGAGCGGACGGACCTAACCCGGAGACATCGATCGTCACGACGACCAATTACACGATCGGGTTCGGTGATCGTTGGATCGAGAACACATGGAGGATGCGTGCCGGCTCGGCGACCGATGTCGACATCCTCGACGGCAACAAGAACCAGTTCACGATCGGGAGCTGCGGACGGAGCAACGTCACGTTCGCCGATGCCGAGGGTGCGTTCATCGCCAACATCGACGGCCCGGTACGCGCCATCCGCGCGTACATCGGCGCCAACAGCGGCCCACTCACGCAGCGGACCCATCTGCTGTACCGCGACCGCGAGGACATCGTCACCGATCTTCGTGTTCACGCCATCCCCAGCGTGATGGACTTCATCGACTACAGCACCGCCGCCACCGGGATGATCTATCGCAGTTCGGTCCGAACGGGCGGGGTCACGATCAACGGAGCGAGCGACGCCATCGGCACGACCATGCCGACGTGGGAGGCGGTGTCGGGCCGCCAGGGTCTCGTCACCACCGTGCTCGAGGTCGAGACGTCGTTGTTCCCCGACCTCGATGCAGCCGTCGACTGGTTCTACCGAGATCAGACCTCGCCGCCGGAGATGCAGTGCTGGGGCGACGCCAGCCTGCTCGGCGCATCCGGCTCGTCCGTGGTCCAGCCGATCGCCAACACCGATCCGCGTACGCCACCGTTCGCAACCCTCTCGGTCAACCGCCACGTCCGCTTTGCTGCCCCGCCGAGCTCACCGGGCGACGTCGCGCCTGCCGCGGCAGCGTGGCAGTCGACGTTCGTGACCCCGCTCGCCGTGACCGTGACACCGTACGACCTGCCTGCGTCCTGACGTCAGCGGCCGAAACGGCTGGCGAAGCCGACGCGAAGCAGTGGGCGGAACGTCGACTCCACGGTGGCGAACACGGTCCCGATGATGCGATCCAGCTCACGTTCGTCGACCGCTGCCGCGGCGATCGCGCCACGCAGGAACAGAGCGTCCTCGTCACCGATCGAGAAGTGGGCGCCGACGAGTGCGTTGTTGCGGCGCAGAGCCTGCTCGTAGAACAGCTCGACGTTCTCCTCCGGGGCGGGCATCACGTACGTCTCAAACCGCAGCGTGCGCTGACCCAGCGTGAACCAGATCGTCGTGAAGTCCTTCTCGTCGCCGGCGAGACGCACGAACCAACGGATCACGTCGTCCTCGCCGCGGTCGATCGCGACGATCTGGGGGATCTGACCGCGGAGTGCGTGGAGCCAGTCGTCGATGCGTTGCTCGAGGGCGCGCAGCTCTTCGTCGCTCTGGGGATCGTGCATGTCAGCAGGACACCAGCTGTCGCGTGGCGAGGTCGGCGTACAGCGCGACGGAGCCGCGCCGCCGTGAAGGCCCACGTGTAGTTCAGCGCCCGTTGATGAGCCGCCGCGCTCATCATCGCCGCCCCACGCCGGTCGTCGAGGATGCCATCGAGGGCGGCGGCGAACTGGTCTGGATCGCGCTCCTCGATGAGGAGGCCGGTGACATCGTGCTCGACGAGACTCAACAGTCCGCCGACCGCAGAGGCGACGACGGGGATCCCGCACGCCGCGGCCTCGAGAGCGACGAGCCCGAAGCTCTCGCTACGGCTGGGAACGACGACCGCATCGGCCGAGCGGTAGAACGTCGAGAGGATGTGGTGCGGTTGGGGCGGCACGAAGCGGACCCGGTCGTGAAGGCCGAGCTCGTCGACGAGGTCGTGGGCCCGGTCGAACTCGGCATCCCCGTCGGCACCGCTCGCTCCTCCGACGAGCACGAGCATCGCGTCACGATGCGCCATCTCAGCGAGGGCGCGAATGGCGACGTCGGGACCTTTCAGGGGTTGGATGCGGCCGACGAACAGCAGCACCGGCCGATCGAGCGGCAGTTCCAGGGCTCGACGCGCTCCCGCCTGGTTGCCCGGGGCGAAGAAGGCGTGCTCGACGGCGGGAGGGACGATCTCGATGCGCCCGTGCGGCTCGCCATACAGCCGTTTGAACTGCTGCTCCTCCGCGTCGCAGCTGACGCAGATCGCATCGGAGCATGTGACGATCTGCTCCTCGGCCCGATCCCTCCACCACGGCTCCGGATCTCCGCCTTCCGCCTTCACTCGAGCGAGCGTGTGGAACGTCGAGACGAGGGGGACGTCGAGGTCGTGCTTGAGAGCGTGGCCGGTAACGCCGCTCAGCCAGTAGTTGGCGTGGATGGCGTCGACGCCGGGGCCGGAGCGGATGTGAGCGAGGACGAGGTCGTGGAACTCATCGAGCACCTCGGGGAGCGCTTCCTTGGGAAGGTGGCACGGTCCGGCCGGAACGTGCACGACAGTGTGCCCTGGCTCGACGAGCACCTCCGGATCGTTGTCGGTGCACGTACGACGCGTGTAGGTCGTGCACTCGACCCCCGCCTGAGCAAGCGCGGAGGCGACCTCCCGGACGTAGACGTTCATCCCGCCACTGTCGCCTGACCCGGGCTGGAGGAGCGGAGAGGTGTGCAACGAGATCATCGCGACTCGCACCATGGAACGGTCCTAGCGGTCGGCGCCGACGAAGCTGTCGTACACGTTGAGCAGCGCCTGCTTCTGCTCCGCAGTGAGCCGCTCGTCGTTGGAGATCGCATCACGCGTCCGCGATTCGGGCGGTCCCTGGTCGGCGCTCAGGAACCCGGCCCGGACGTACAGCGTCTCGACGCTGATCTTCAGTGCATGCGCCAGCTGCTGGAGAATCTCCGCCGACGGGCGACGGAGACCGCGCTCGATCTGGGACAGATAGGGATTCGAGACGTCAGCCAGCTCCGCGAGGCGACGGACGGACATGCTTGCCACCTCGCGCTGGCCGCGGATGAACTCGCCGAGGTCGTTGAATCCCTTGACGAGGTCGTCGGCAGGGCTCTGGCGACCCTTCTCAGTGGCTGCGTCGTCGTCACCGTCGTCAGCTGTAGACCGCTTCGTCACTCCGCGTCCTCCTCGCCATTGGCTTCGTCCGCCCAGAGCTTGTCGACGTCCGCAGCGCCATCGCGGTACCGGCGAACGAGCTCGGCGCTGAGCGGCGTCGATCTCGTCGAACAGCCGCCGCCGGTCGCTGGAGATTCGCCGTTCGAACTGCTCGATCTCACTGGCGAGCCGAGCGAGACCGTCGGGATCGAGCTCGTCGAGTCGGGAGAACCCGTGCTCGGCGCAGAGTGCGTCGAGCTCGAGAGCCGGAGCCGACGCCTCATGGGCGGAGGTGTCGCGGGGCGGACGAGGCGATCCCGACACTGCCTGGTTGCGCAGGACGTCTCCGAGCGTTTCGGTGAGCAATCCCTGCGCACCGTCGCTCATGCGGCGACGGACGAGATCGAGCCGTGTCTGGGCGACGCGGCGCGTGTACGACACCTCGTCCTCGACCGAGTTGAGCTCCGCGCGCCGGGCGCGCAGCTCGTCGAGCGGAAGTGACGCCAGGGATTCGGTCACGGGCATGCACCACCCGACACGGGTGGGAGCACAGCGACCTCGTCGCTGGCGGCCAGCACCGTCGACAGCGGCGCCTCGTCGCCGTTCACCCAGACGCGGCACGTGTCGAGGATGGCGCCGAAGTCGGCGCCGTACTTCTCCCTGGCGGCGACGAGGACATCGCCCAGCGTGCGACCGTCGACACTGTCGCGCGCGACACCAGCTGCCTCACGGGCGCCGGCGAACAAGCGCATCACTGCCACGCAGGTCATGGTACCGATGTGTCGATACGCTCCCCCGCGATGGATCCCGTCCGGCTCTTGGTGATCCGCCACGGTGAGAGCGAGTGGAACGCGGTCCGCCGCTGGCAGGGGATTGCCGACGTGGAGCTCACCGATCGCGGCCGGGAGCAGGCCCGCCGGGCAGCGGAAGTGCTCGCCGGGATCTACGCCGACCCGCAGCGTGTTGCGGTGTGGTCGAGCTCGCTCCGTCGCGCCGCCGAGACTGCCGACCTGATCGCTGCAGCGCTCGGTGTCGGCGAAGTTCGGCGCGACGTACGCCTCGTGGAAGCCGATGCCGGACCGTGGCAGGGGCTCACACCGTGGGAGATCGACGCCTCCTGGCCCGGAGCACGCGCCAACGGACGACGCCCCGAAGGGTTCGAGCCGCGCCTCGCCGTCCTCGGTCGCGCCCACGACGCGCTGGTCGACATCGCCGCGGCCACGGCGCCCGGCCTGCAACCGATCGTCGTCACGCATTCCGGCCTCATCCGCACGCATCGTCGGCGAGGCGGGTATCACAGACCTGGCCATTCCCAACCTGGCCGGATGGTTCGTCGACGTCGACGGAGGCGACGTTCGGGTCGTGGAGCCTTGGGACCCCGGAGACATCGATGTCGACCGGAGGTCGACGAGCACCACCCTCGGATAGCCTTTCGCCCTCGTGGGTACCGACAAACGGGAACGTCAGAAGGCCAACCGCGCTCAGAAGTACGAGCAGCTCGTCAAGTACGACCGCCGCTCGAAGACGAAGCGCATGCTGCTTCGCGGGGGAATCTTCGTGGCGCTCGCCGTGATCGCCGTCGTGGCGATCGCACTTATCAGCCAATCCGGCGACGACGACGGCGAGACGGTCACCACCGATTCGACGGATACGTCCCTGGCAACGGGCGACTTCGCCTTCGGCCAGGGCGAGTGCGCCCCCGACACGAAGCCGGCCGAGCCGCCGGCAACGTTCGACGACGCGCCGCAGCTGTGCATCGACCCCAGCAAGGCCTACACGGCGACGCTGGAGACCAGCGAAGGCACGATCGTCGTCGATCTGCAGACCGACGCCGTGCCGGGAACTGTCAACAACTTCGTCAATCTCGCCCGATGGGGCTACTACGACGGCACGACCATCTTCCGTGCCGACCAGTCGATCGGCATCATCCAGGGTGGCGGCAACTCGATGACCGATCCGGCGCCGTACCACATCCCCGACGAGGGCTCCGGGTTCACCTACAGCGCCGGGCAGCTGGTGATGGCGCGCGACGGTGAGGGTCGGGGGCGCGCAGTGGTTCATCAACGCCACGGACGACGCGTCGTCGCTCGACAACCTGGGCACCTACGTGGTGTTCGGCGACGTCACCGAGGGCCTCGACGTGGCGAAGAAGATCCTCGATCTGTCCAGCGGGGATGCCAACGGCACCCTCACCAAGCAGGTCGATCTCACCTCGGTCACGATCGCCGAGGCGTGAGCAGGGCGTCAGCCCGCTGGCAGCGCACCGACGACCTCGACGTCGCCGACAGTCTCCACGCTCGAGCCGTCGAACAGCAGGGCACCCGTGGTCGGCAGGAGCGCGAGCGCGGCGTCGTCGTGCTCCTCGGCGAGCTCGCGCGACCGTTGCAGCTGCTCCGGCGACCAGGTCTCCACCTCGGTGATGAGCGCCAGCTTCGTGACCACGCCGAGTCCGAGCGTGTAGGCACCGCCGCGAGGATCGGTCATCGGATCGCACAGTGCGGCGGCGCTGTTGCCGACACCGACGAGGAGGCCCGATTCGGCCTTGCTGCGCAGCGCATCCATCACAGGCGTCTCCTTCACCACGGAGCGCAGGTGCAGCGAGGAATCGCCGACCACCCAGACGGCATCGGCCCCGGCAATCACGTTCGCCGCCTCGATCGTCGCCTCGCTGCGCTGCAGAACCATCGCCGGAACGATGGAGATTCCGCCGATTCGCCGCGCCCACTGCTCGGCGGCCTCGATGAGGCAGATGGGGCGTCTCCATCGCGTCGGCGGTGGGCAGCACGGCCACGGTGGAAGCGGCACATTTCGCCAGCAGGCGGGCGTCGAGCTCGTCGTGGTCCGTGAAAGGGCCACCTCCCTCGAAGGCGATCATCCGGCTGAGCGTACGCCTTGGGGTAGCTACCGTGCGGTAACTAAGATCGCCGGGCATGAGTGACATCACCACCGTCGGCATCATCGGCTCCGGGATCATGGGATCCGGGCTGGTCGAGGTAGCGGCACGCTCCGGATTCGACGTCGTCGTGAAGTCACGCACGAAGTCAGGCGCCGACGGTGTGCTCGCCGCTGTCGAGAAGAGCCTCACCCGCCAGGTCGAAAAGGGCAAGCTCGACGACAACGAGCGCAAGCTCGCCCTCGATCGGATCATCGCCACCGATCACATCGGCAAGCTCGCCGACTGCGACCTGGTGATCGAGAGCATCGTCGAGGACCTCGCCCTCAAGCGGGCCTTGTTCACCGAGCTGGAGCAAGTGGTGAAGCCCACGGGCATCCTCGCCTCCAACACGTCGACGCTGCCCGTCGTCGACCTGGCGATGCACACCGAGCGGCCCGACAGGGTCATCGGCATCCACTTCTTCAACCCGGCACCGATGATGAAGCTGGTCGAAGTCGTGCGTCCCCTCACAGCGAGCGACGAGACGGTCGCCGCAGCGATGGAGTTCGCCGCAGCGTGTGGCAAGGACGCGGTCGAGGTCACCGATCGGGCCGGCTTCATCGTCAACGCCCTCCTCTTTCCGTACCTCAACAACGCGGTACGGATGTGGGAGAGCGGTACCGCCAGCAAGGAGGCGATCGACACGGCGATGCAGGGGGGTTGCAACTTCCCGATGGGTCCGTTCGCGCTGCTCGATCTCGTCGGGATCGACACGTCGCTCGCCATCCTCGACGCCCTGTACGACGAGTTTCGCGATCCCAACTACGCCGCCGTGCCGACGCTGCGCCGCATGGCCACCGCCGGCAAGCTCGGCCGCAAGAGCGGCCAGGGCTTTTACAGCTACTGATCCACCCCCTTAGCATCCGCGCCGTGCCGGTCGAGCCGCCACCGACGCCATGGGACTTCCCTGATCCCACCGACGCGCCTTCCGATCTGATCGCTGTCGGCGCCGACCTCGAACCAGGAACCCTGCTTGCCGCCTACCGGCGCGGCATGTTCCCGATGCCCGATCCCGGCGCGCGGCGGTCGGAGCGTGTCGCCTGGTTCTCACCGGATCCGCGCGGCATCATTCCGCTCGATGGCCTGCGCGTGAGTCGCTCGTTGCGCCGGTCGTTGCGTCGCTACGAAGTGCGCTGCAACACGCGATTCCGCGAGGTGATGGCTGCGTGTGCCGATCCGCGCCGGCCGGGCGCGTGGATCACGGCCCCGATCATCGACGCCTACTCGCGGCTGCACGATCTCGGTTGGGCCCACTCCGTCGAGTCGTTCGACGAGGCCGGGAATCTCGTCGGCGGCCTCTATGGCGTGCGCATCAACGGGTTGTTCGCCGGGGAAGCGATGTTCTCCACGGCGCGTCGACGCGTCAAAGGTCGCTCTCGTCCGGCTAGTCGAACGGCTGCGGCAGCTCGGCGTTGTGCTCCTCGACGTGCAGTGGACCACGCCACACCTTGTCTCGCTCGGCGCCGTCGACGTCGATCGCCGCCAGTACCTCGACCTCCTCACCGGTGCCGTCCAGCCGTAGCGAGGCGGAGAGTTATCCCCGGTGCACTCCGCGAGGGCCTTTCCCTAGGGTCGACCGTCGTATGACCTCCCCCCAGAACCCCCGCAGGAAGCATTCGAGGCTGTCGCCGACGGCGACTGCGACGCGTTCGCCGAGCGGACCACCGCCGACTTCCAGGATCGGTACGAGAACTCGCCGTGCACGTCAGCCCCGGAGAATCTAGAGATCACCGGGGCCGAACTGGACGACGACGATCCGGTGACTGTCACCGTGCAGTACGTCGCCGGTGAGAGCGAGGACGAGATCCCAGTCGAGATGGAGCTGGTCGATGGCTCGTGGCTGATCGCCGACCTTGGATTCGGATCCGGATCGAGCGACGACTGATCCGCCGCACGAGTGCTCCCTGCGATGCCGCAAGTTGGCGGTGGTGGCTGGTGACGGCAAGACTTTTCCCATGACGGCCCGGCACGAACGTGACGAACCGTGGATGATGCGGACGTACTCCGGGCATTCCACCGCCAAGGCGAGCAACGAGCTGTACCGAACCAACCTCGCCAAGGGTCAGACCGGGTTGTCGATCGCCTTCGATCTGCCGACGCAGACCGGGTACGACCCCGACTCCCCGATGGCGCGGGGCGAGGTGGGCAAAGTAGGCGTGCCCGTCGTCCATCTCGGCGACATGCGCACGCTCCTCGACGGCATCCCCCCGGGAGAGATGAACACGTCGATGACGATCAACGCCACCGCGGCATGGTTGCTCGCGCTGTACGTCGCGAACGCCGAGGAGCACGGTGTCGACTCGCAGGAACTGCGGGGGACCACGCAGAACGACATCGTCAAGGAGTATCTGTCGCGGGGTACGTACATCTTCCCGCCCGAGCCGTCGCGGCGGCTGATCGTCGACATGATCGCCTGGTGCAGCGAGCACGCGCCGCGATGGAACCCGATGAACGTGTGCTCGTACCACCTGCAGGAGGCGGGTGCCACCCCGGTGCAAGAGATCGCCTACGCGCTGGCGACGGCGATCGGTGTGCTCGACGCGGTGCGCGAATCGGGGCAAGTGGCAGCGGACAGCTTCCCGCGAGTGTTCGGCTCGATCTCGTTCTTCGTCAACGCCGGGATCCGCTTCGTCGAGGAGATCTGCAAGCTGCGCGTGCTCACGGCGATGTGGGACGACATCGGCCTCAGTCGCTACGGCGTCACCGACCCCAAGGCGCGGCGGTTCCGCTACGGAGTGCAGGTGAACAGCCTCGGCCTCACCGAGGCGCAGCCGGAGAACAACATCCAGCGCATCGTGCTGGAGATGCTGGCGGTGACACTGTCGAAGGACGCCCGGGCGCGATCGATCCAACTGCCCGCTTGGAACGAGGCGCTCGGCCTGCCTCGTCCGTGGGACCAGCAGTGGTCGCTGCGGATGCAGCAGGTGCTGGCGTTCGAGTCCGACCTGTTGGAGTACGAGGACTTGTTCGACGGATCACACGTGATCGAGGCGCGATGCCTCGAGCTTCGTGACGCGGCGCAGGCGGAGCTCGACGACGTGTTGCAGATGGGAGGCGTGTTCGAGGCCGTCGAGACGCTGAAGTCGCGCCTCGTCGGGTCGATGGCCGAACGCACGCGGCGGATCGAGTCGGGTGAACAGGTAGTCGTCGGCGTGAACCGCTTCACCGAGACCGAACCGTCGCCGCTTGGTGGCGAAGGCTCGATCCTCAAGGTCGATCCACAGGTCGAGGCGGCCACGGTGGCCGAGGTGGAGCGATGGCGCAGCCGGCGAGACGCCTACGCCGTGACGGCTGCGCTCGACGAGCTGCGGCGAGCCGCCGCGGAGGGCAGCAACATCATGCCGCCGTCGATCGCGCTGGCGAAGGCCGGTGGAACCACCGGCGAGTGGGCCGAGGCGATGCGCGAGGTGTTCGGCGAATACCGGGCACCGACGGGTGTGAGCATGGCCGCCACCGCCGGGCAGGGGATGGCGGAGGTCGCCCGCTACGTGAAATCGATGCCGGGTGGCCCGCCCGAAGCTCCTCGTCGCCAAACCCGGCCTCGACGGACACTCCAACGGCGCCGAGCAGATCGCCGTCGCCGCGCGCGACGCCGGCATGGAGGTGATCTACTCCGGCATCCGCCTCACGCCGGAACAGATCGCAGCGTCCGCCCGCGACGAGGACCCCGACGTGATCGGTCTCTCGATCCTGTCCGGCTCACACCTCGACCTCGTGCCGATCGTGCTCGAGTTGCTGCGCTCCTTCGACGTCGAGGCACCCGTGGTTGTCGGCGGCATCATTCCCGAGGACGACCGGCCGCGCCTCCTCGCCGCGGGTGTCGCTGCGGTGTACACGCCGAAGGACTTCGAGCTCACCAAGCTGATGCGGGAGATCGCCGATCTCGCTCGCCGCCACCGCGACCGCACGTCGTCCTCGCCTGCACCTGCATAGGCTCCTCCCATGGGTTGGGATCAACTCGCCGCCGGCATCACGCTGCCCTTCGACGCGGCCATCGTGATCCCCGAGCTGCATCCGGTACGCCTCGACGTGCCCGCGCCGCCAGCGATCACAGAGGTCGCCGCGGCCGCGCGCAACGGTGTGATCGATCGTCTCGCCGGAGCGGTCACGCCGGGCATGACCGTGGCGGTGGGCGCAGGGAGCCGCGGCGCTGACCGACCGCGTCGAGCTGATCCGGGGCACGATCGACGGGTTGCGCGCGTTGCGTGCCGAACCGTTCGTCGTCCCGGCGATGGGCAGCCACGGCGGAGGGACAGCAGAAGGGCAGCACCGGATGCTCCACTCCCTCGGCGTCACCGAGGAGTCGGTCGGTGCCGAGATCCGCTCGACGATGGAGACCGTCGCTGTCGCCGAGACGCCGTCGGGTATGCCGCTCTACCTCGACACACACGCGGCCGCCGCCGATCGGATCCTGCCGGTCAACCGGATCAAGCCCCACACGTCCTTCACCGGGCCCGTCGAGAGCGGGTGCACGAAGATGGCAGTCGTCGGGTTCGGCAAGCAGCCTGGCGCGGCGCAGATCCACTCGTGCGGTCCGGAGCAGATGCGCGACCGGCTGCTCGAAGGGGTAGCCGCGCTCGCCGCAACGGGACGCTTGCTGGGAGGCGTCGCCTCGGTCGAGGCCGCATCAGGTGAGGTCGTCGCCGTGCAAACGCTGCAGAGCAAGGAGCTCGGCGGCGATCGCGAGCGCGAGCTCACCGACTTCGCCAAGTCACTCGTACCGAAGTTGCCGTTCGACGAGATCGACGTGCTCATCGTCGACAAGGCGGGAAAGGACATCTCCGGCACCGGGATGGACCCCAACGTCACCGGCCGGTTCTGGGTGATCGGGCTGACCGATCCGGACCGCCCCCGTGTCTCCACGATCGTGCTCGCCGACCTCACGGCGGCGACCGGAGGCAACCTGCTCGGGATCGGGCTCGCCGACTTCGTCACCGCGGAGGTCGCCGCCCGCATCGACTGGCAGCAGACCTATCTCAACGCATTCACAGCGGGGCCGTCTGGCGTGAGGCGAGCGAAGGTGCCGATGGTGCTACCCGACCTCGACTCGTGCATCAAGGCCGCGCTGCAGATGTGCGGGCGCGGCTTCGACGAGCCGAAGCGGGTGGTGCGCATCGAGTCGACCCTCCACCTCACCCACTGCTGGGTCAGCGACGCACTCCTCTGATGATCGTGCGGCGGACGACGACGTGAGCAAGCTGACACGCGAACTGACCGCCGCTCTCGGGCCGGAGCACGCCCTCACCGATCCAGATTTGATGGGTGGCTTCACCGTCGACTGGACCGGGCGATTCCGCGGCGACGCCGTGGCGGTGGCACGACCGGGCTCGACAGAGGAGGTGGCTGCCGTTGTGCGTCTCTGCGCCGAACACGGGGCGGTGATCGTGCCACAGGGCGGCAACACCGGTCTGGTCGGCGGGAGCGTGCCGCGTGCCGCGTTCGATGAACGGCCGTTTGTCGTCCTGTCCCTGCGGCGTCTCGACGAGCTGGGCCCGGTGGATGTCGGGGCTCTCGGCGTCACGGCGGGCGCCGGCGTCACCCTCTCCCGCTGGCGGGAGCACGCCCGCGCCGCCGGCGTCGACACTCCTGTCGATTTCGCCAGCCGCGACAGCGCCACCATCGGCGGGGCGATCGCAACCAACGCGGGCGGGTCGCGGGTTGTCCGGTTCGGCACGATGCGTTCCCAGGTGCTCGGCGTCGAGGCGGTGCTCGCCGACGGCTCGACGGTCGGTTCGTTGAGCGGTCTTCCGAAGGAGACGGTCGGGCTCCACTGGCCGTCCCTGCTCGCCGGCAGCGAGGGCACGCTGGCGGTCGTCACGCAGGCCCGACTGCGCCTCGTGCCGTGGTACCGCAACACCGTCACGGCGATGGTCGCAACTCCCGACCTCGGCGCTGCTGTCGAGCTGCTGGGCGCTCTGCGCAGCGGCCTGCGCAGCCTCGACGCGGTCGAGTTGGTGATGGCGGAGGCGATGGCGCTCGTGTCCGAGCACCTGGGTGCATCGCCTCCGGTGAGTGGCGGCGATGCCTACGTCATCGTCGAGTGCGCCGACCATGACGACCCGACTGACGACCTCTCCCACGTGCTCGGCGATCATCCGGCGGTGCTCGACGCCGCCGTCACCGGTCCCGGACCGGCACGTGACCATCTCCTCCAGTTCCGCGATCGGATCACCGAGTCCATCGCCGCCCAGGGCGTACCACTGAAGCTCGACGTCGCCGTACCGGTCGACCGTCTGACCGCCCTGCTCGACGGCGTCCGCGCGGTCATCGACCGCGACGGCGGCAGGCTCGTGCCCTTCGGTCATCTCGCCGAGGGAAACGTCCACGTCAACGTCCTCGCCCCAGGCAACGTGCAGACCACCACCGAGTCGGTGTTGCGCCTCGCCACGGACCTCGGCGGGACGATCTCCGCCGAACACGGCGTGGGACTCGCCAAGACTCCGTGGCTTCATTTGGCACGACGCCAGTCGGAGCTCGAGGCGGCGGCGGCGATCCGTGCCGCCCTCGATCCGACGGGGATGTTCAATCCGGGTGTGCTCGCCCAGGTGCCCTAGCTCGCTGGCCGGCGGCGCTCACGTCCCGAAGTCGAAGCCCAGGTCGGGTGCGGTGAGCAGCGGCTCGTAGCGGACCCCGGCCGACTCGGCCATTGCCGCGCACGTGCCACCACGATCGACGATGACGACGATCATCACCGGCTCGGCTCCGAACTCGCGCACGACCTCGACGGCTTCCATCAAGGAGGTGCCGCGGGTGACGGTGTCCTCGGTGATCACCACGCGGTCACCAGCCTCGAGGGCGCCGGCGATTCGCCCTGTCACTCCATGGTCCTTCGTCTCCTTGCGCACGCTGAAGCTGCGCAGCGACCGGCCTCGCTCGGCGGCGACGGCAGCGATCCCGAACGCGACCGGATCGGCACCCATGGTCAGTCCGCCGATCGCGGTGGCGTCCGACGGAATCAGCGACAACGCCACGTCGGCGACCGCGACGATCCCCTCCGGTCTGCACGCGGTCTGCTTCGTGTCGAGGAACCACGAGCTCGTCGCGCCTGATTTGAGAATGAAGTTCCCCCGTTTCACCGAGTGGGTGAGAACGTGATCGCGCAGCCTGGCGCGCTCGGGCGCGAGTTCGGGAAGCGGTTGGGACGCCATCGCTGGCGCACCCTACCGTTGCCTCCATGACCGATCTGTCCCGGTACCGCATCTTTACCGAGCCCCAGCAGGGCGCCACGTACGACACGCTGCTCGACGTCGCGCTCCGCGCCGAGCAACTCGGATTCGGCGCGTTCTTCCGCAGCGATCACTACCTCGCCATGGGCGACGCGCTCGGCAATGGAGGGCTCCCCGGGCCGACGGATGCGTGGATCACGCTGGCGGGCCTCGCCCGCGACACCGAGCGGATCCGCCTCGGCACGCTCGTCACGGCGGCTACCTTCCGGCTCCCCGGACCGCTGGCGGTCACCGTCGCCGGTGTCGACCAGATGTCCGGCGGACGTGTCGAACTCGGCATCGGAGCCGGCTGGTACGAGGACGAACACACTGCCTACGGCGTCCCGTTCCCCGCCCTCGGTGAACGGTTCGACCGGCTGGAGGAGCAGCTCGAGGTGATCACCGGCCTGTGGTCGACGACGGTCGGCGAACGATTCGAGCACAAGGGCGCCACGTACCCGATCCACAACTCGCCGGCGCTGCCCAAGCCACTGCAGAGCGGGGGAGTACCGATCATCGTCGGCGGCGCTGGTCAGCGGCGGACGCCGGCGCTGGCAGCGCGTTTCGCAGCCGAGTTCAACACCCCGTTCCGCTCGATCGACGACTTCGTCTCGATGCGCGGTCTGGTGGGCAGGGCATGCGAGCAGATCGGACGGGCGCCCGACTCGCTGCTGTACTCGGCCGCGGTCGTCGTGTGCTGCGGGACGGACGAGGCGGAGTACGCGCGGCGGGCGGAATCGATCGGGCGCGACCGTGCCGAGCTACGCGCGAACGGCGTGGCCGGGCTACCCAACGAGGTTGCCGACACCATTGGTCGCTGGCACGAGGCCGGGGTCCAACGGCTCTATCTGCAGGTTCTCGACCTCGGCGACCTCGATCATCTCGACCTGATCGCGTCGGCGGTCTCCCGCTGACGCAGGCTCAGTGGCGATCGGTTGGATCGCGCACGAGGACTTCCTGCGCCACCGTTGCAATATGTGCACCCGAGGTTGTGAACACATGACCGATGGTGAGGCCGCGACTGTCGACAAAATGCTGGCAACGGAAGTCGTGAAGCTGCCAATCGTCGGCCGGGGCGGACTGATGAAACCAAATCGTGTGGTCGAGACTGGCGCTGAACGCCCGCTCGCGCTGAACCGGGTCGGCGAACACAGGATGGGCTGTGATCACCGCATCGGTGGGCATGTCGTCGGACACATAGGCGAGCCAGCACGCATGTAATAGTCGTGCGACGACCGCATCATCTACATCGATTGAGGCCTTCACGCGAAACCATGCGGCCGCCCTTCCGCGCCCAGTGATGTCGGCGGGCACGATTCGCCGATCGAAGGTGGGGCTCCACGAATCATCGACCAAGTCCTCCGGAGGCGGGACCTCGGGCATCTCTACGGCCGTGACGCTGGCCGACCGTTCCGGGACCTGGAAAGACGCCTCGAGGTTCAGAATCGCACCCGCTGCCTGGCGGGCAACCACACGGCGGGTGGAGAAGCTACGCCCGTTGCGAATGCGATCGACCTCGTAACGGATCGGCTGGGAAGCGTCACCGCGACGAATGAAGTACGCACGCAACGAGTGTGCAGCCGCCTCTCCCTCGACAGTGCTGGCGGCGGCGCGAAGGGCCTGGGCGACAATTTGACCGCCGTACAGTCCGCCCCATGGGTATTGCGGTCCGACCCCGACATACGTGTCAGGTCCATGCGGTTCCAGATCGAACACTGCCCCGGATCGTAGTGTTGAAATCGTCTATCACGCGTTGTATCGCTCGCCGTTTGTGAGATAATCAGGTGTCATGAACGGAAAGCCGGGACCGAAGAGCCCAATGACTGCCGAGCACAAGGCCGCGTTGGCACGCGGCCGAGCGGAAGGTCGCATCGTCAAGGAATATCTCGAAGCGCTGCGGGCGACGAAGCCGAAGCGTGGCCGCAAGCGCACGCCTGATTCAATCAAGAAGCGTCTCGCCTCTATCGAATCGTCGATGTCTTCCGCCGACCCTCTCAACGAACTGAAGCTCATCCAAGAGCGACGCGATCTCGCTCAAGAATTGGAGAGCATGCGCACCACGGTCGACCTGGGCAGCATCGAGAAACGGTTCGTCGAGGTGGCCAAGGGCTACAGCGAGCGTCAGGGCATCTCGTATTCGGCGTGGCGTGAGGTGGGCGTGGAGCCGAAGGTGTTGAAGCAGGCGGGCATCACGCGCGGTTCATGACCCGTCCGGGGGGAGATCCTTTTCCAGACGGTCGAGCTCGTCGAACGTCCGCTCGAGGTGGCGGAGCGAGCGCTGCAGGTCGAACGCCTCGTCGAGGACCACCGGTGTGATTCCGGCCTGGCGGACGTCACGGTCCTGTTCGATCAGCTCGCGGAACGAGCGGCCCTCGTCCCACGCGGCGAGGGCGTTGCGTTGCACGATGCGGTAAGCGTCGTCTCGGGTGAGTCCCGACTTCACCAGGGCGAGCAAGACGGGCTGGGAGAACACGAGGCCGTGGCTCGACGTCGAGATTCGACTTCATCCGCTCCGCCGACACCTCGAGACGGCCCAGCACCCCGGTGAGGCGGCGCACGACGTAGAAGGCCAGCTGCGCCGAATCGGGAAGCACGATCCGCTCCACCGACGAATGGGAGATGTCTCGCTCGTGCCACAGGGCGACATCCTGCAGGCCGGCCTGGAGGTTGGAGCGCAACACGCGGGCGAGTCCGCTGATCGTCTCGGCGGAGATGGGATTGCGCTTGTGCGGCATCGCCGACGAGCCCTTCTGCCCCGGCGTGAAGCCCTCCCGCACCTCGCCCACCTCGGTGCGCTGGAGGTGGCGGAGCTCGATGGCGACCAGTTCACACGTGGCACCGACCGCGGCTAGCGCCCAGAGGAACTCGGCGTGCCGGTCGCGGGCGATCACCTGCGTGGCGGGCACCGGCGTGAGACCCAACGCGTCGCCGACGTGTCGTTCGACGAGCGGATCGATGTTGGAGTAGGTGCCGACCGCACCGCTGAGCTTGCACACGCTCACGGTCTCCAACGCCGCTTCCAGTCGGGCTCGGTCGCGGCCTGCCTGCAACGCCCACAGCGCCACCTTGGCGCCGAACGTGGTCGGCTCGGCATGGATGCCGTGGGTGCGACCGACGATGACGGTGTTCCGATGGTCGCGAGCGAGCTCGATCATCTGGCGGATGAGGCCGTCGACACCCTCGATCACGAGCCGCAGCGCGTCGCGCATCGCCCACGACAGCGCCGTGTCGACGACATCACTGGACGTCAGCCCGTAGTGGACCCAGGACCCCTCCGGCGCACCGATGCGCTCCTGGACGACGTCGACGAAAGCCGCCACGTCGTGGTTCGTGGTCGCCTCCCGCGTGAGGACCTCATCGACGAACGCCTCGTCGACCTGCGGGGCCCGCTCGCGGCACGCGGTTGCGGCTTCGGCGGGAACGATGCCGAGCTCGGCGTGGGCCTCGGTGGCGAGCAGCTCCACCTCGAGCCACCGCTGGAAGCGAGCCGGGTCGGACCAGATGGCGGTCATCGCTGGAGTCGAATAGCGATCGATCACCGTCAGCTCCACATCAAGTAATCGTCACGCTCGGCGCCGACACCAACGACACGAACCGGCACACCCACTTCCGTCTGTACCAGGTCGAGCAGCGACTTCGCCGCGGCGGGTACGTCACCCGCTTCGCGATGACGACCGAGCGGCTCGTTCCAGCCCGGCAAGGTCTCGTAGATCGGTGTCACCTCAGCGAGCAGGTCGGACCGATCGGGGTAGTCACGAAGCGTGGTGCCGTCGAGCTCGTATCCGATGCACACGCGCACTTCGTCGAACTCGTCGAGAACGTCGAGCTTCGTGAGGGCCAACTCGCTGAGACTGTTCAAGCGCACGGCGTGGCGCAGCATCACCAGATCGAGCCAACCGGCACGGCGACGTCGTCCGGTGACGGTGCCGAACTCGCGCCCGATGTCGACGAGCCGGTCGCCTGTCTCGTCGGTGAGCTCGGTGGGGAACGGGCCGGCTCCGACGCGGGTGGTGTACGCCTTCGTGATGCCGACCACACGGTCGATGTGGCGGGGCCCGAGACCGGTGCCGGCGCACGCGCCTCCCGCTGTCGGGTTCGACGACGTGACGTACGGGTAGGTGCCGTGATCGAGGTCGAGGAACGTTGCCTGTGCTCCTTCGAGCAACAGGTGATGCCCCGCGGCAAGCGCGTTGTGCAGATCGTTGACGGTGTCGGAGACGTACGGCGTGAGCCGGGCGGCGAGCTCGCGGAACCGGTCGACGACGGAGTCGATGTCCATCGCCTCGCCTCCCTTGGCGCGAATCTCGGCGTCCTCCGCCGTCGCCCGGGTTCGTACGGACTCGGCGAACCGGTCGGGTTCGAGCACGTCACCCACGCGCAGCCCGACCCGACGAGCCTTGTCCGCGTAGGCGGGACCGATGCCCTTCAGGGTGGTGCCGATCTTGTCGTCGCCGCGCATTGCCTCGGCAATTGCGTCTTGCGCCTGGTGCCAGGGAAAGATCAGATGCGCTCGACTCGACACGAGCAGCCGCTGGCAAGAGATGCCGCGCGCCTCCAGCGTGTCGATCTCGTTGAACAGCGTCGGGAGATCAACGACGACGCCATTGGCGATCACTGGGATGACGTGGTCGTACAGCACGCCGCTGGGGACCAGCTGCAAGGCGTACCGCTCACCGCCCACCACCACCGTGTGCCCGGCATTGTGACCACCTTGGTAGCGCACGACGTGCGAGTGCTCCTTGGCGAGCAGATCGATGATCTTGGCCTTGCCCTCGTCACCCCACTGGGCGCCGACGACAACGGTGACGGGCATGCACACGCTCCTCGAAGTGGTGGAACGTAGGGGAATCCTACAAGCGCCGCCGTGATCGCTCTCGATCATCTGCCGGTCGCTTGCTACGCCGAATGTGCAACGCGGTCGTTTCTCGGCCGTACCGTGAGACCCATGCAGCCCGTGATGCGCCACGTTCGGTGGACAGACCTCGACGACACTGGGCGGGAGGCGTTCTTCGCCCGCGGTCTGGCCGACATCTTCGACCCGCAGCTGCGGTCGTCGATCTCGGAGCTGATCGAGGACGTCCGTGCCCGCGGCGACGACGCGGTGTGTGACGCGCTCGCCCGCTTCGATGATGTGCGAGTCGACCCCGATGGGCTGGCTGTCGGCGCCGACGAGATAGAGCGGGCGACCGTGTCTCCTGCGCTCGATGCCGCGATCGACGACGCCATCGCACATCTGCGCGCATTCAACGAGCGGTTGATGGAACGAGCCAGCGACTGGTCGTTCCAGCCCGAGGAGGGCCTCACGGTCGGCGAGAAGATCACCCCGATCTCCTCGGCGGGACTGTTCGTGCCGTCCGGAAAGGCGAGTTATCCCAGCGTCGTCTACCAGCTCGCCGTACCGGCGGTCACGGCCGGAGTGCGGGACATCACCGTCGTCGTCCCACCGGTTCCGGGCTTGCACGGAGCGGTCGACCCAGCGGTGCTCGTGGTGTGTCACAAGCTCGGCATCACGTCGGTGTTCCGCGTGAACGGACCTGCCGGTGTCGCCGCCCTCGGATTCGGCACTGAGCGCATCCCTCGCGTGCGCAAGATCGTTGGCCCCGGTTCGCCCGCGGTGACGATTGCCCAGGTGGAGATGCAGCGGTACGGCGTGGCGACGATGATGTTGCTCGGGCCCACTGAAAGCGTGGTGATCGCCGATGACACTGCCGACCCCGAACGGCTCGCCGCCGACCTCCTCATCGAGGCAGAACACGGCACAGACTCGTCGGTGTCCCTGCTGACGCCGTCGATGCGCCTCGCCACCGCGGTCGACGTGCGCCTCGCCGACCAGCTCGCCGAGCTCCCCCCGACTCGCGCCGAGGCCGCCTCGGCGGCGCTGGGCACGAATGGCGGATGCGTCCTCGTCGACTCGCTGGCGGAAGCGGTCGACATCGCCAATCGCTATGCGCCGGAACACCTCCAGGTGGCTGTCGCCGACCAGCGAGATCGAGTGGGTCGTCGATGCGCTCGTCAACGCCGGCGAGATCCTCGTCGGCCAGCACACGCCGTTCAGCGCCGCCAACTTCGTCATCGGTTGCCCGGCCTCCTTGCCCACGAGCGGGTTCGCCCACGTGTCGTCGGGCATTACTGCGGAAGCCTTCTTGAAGCGCACCGCAATCGCACGTGCCGACGAATCGGCGTTGCAGCGGATGGCGCCGTCAGTGATCGCCCTCGCCGAGCACGAGGGCTTCCCGGCGCACGGCAACGCGCTGCGGCGGCGGCAGGAACGCTGGCGTTCGGTCGCCGGATGACAGCGGCTGGGCTGACCGACTCCACCGGACGACGAACCCGTATGTGAGTGGTGCGACCGGTCACTGACATTGCTCCCACGCCTGAGAACGCACGACATCACAACTCGGCGGGTCGGACAACTACTGTGCCGGTGGGCGTCAACGAGGGGGTTTGAACATGGGCCGTCTGCGTAGTGGGATCGCGTTGGGCGCGATCGTCGCCATTCTGTCGAGCGTGGTCGCGCCGAACGTCGGGGCACGATCCGTTGCTCGCACGGCCACCCGAAGCGCGCCACTCCCCCGGCACGGAACGATCGTCGTGCCGTTGCCCAACGATCCGGCCTCGTGCGACCCACTGGGCGGTGAGCGGTGCTTGCTGCCGTTCCCCAACGACTACTTCACCGTCGCCGACTCGACCACCTCGACGGGTCGGCGGGTGAACTTCGCCGCCGGTGCGTTGCCGGCGAACGTCGCCGGTCAGCACATCGATCCGGCCGAATGGAACCGCAACGACGGATTCTCCCCTGGCTCGGCCGCCGCCGTGCTCCTGCCCGGCATCGACCTCGCCGCCAGTGGGGCGGCGCCGATCACCGACATGGGCAGGTCACTCGCCCGCACGGCACCGATCGTGATCATCGACGCCGACACGGGCAAGCGCCATCCCTACTTCGCCGAGCTCGACGCGCGCGCACCAGACGACGCCCACCGCCTCACGTTCATCCGGCCGGCGAAGAACTTCCGCGAGGGCCACCGATACATCGTCGCCATCCGCCACGTCGTCGATCACGCCGGGACGCCGATCGAACCGTCAGCCGCCTTCCGCGCCTACCGCAACAACCTCGACACGGGCAACCCGGTGCTGGAGGCGCGCCGGCCGCACATGGAGTCCATCTTCAGCCGTCTGCACAACTCCGGGGTGGGCCGTCGCGACCTCGTGCTGGCGTGGGACTTCACCATCGCCAGCGAGCGCAACCTCAGCGAACGTCTGCTGCACATGCGTGACGACGCGTTCGCCTCGCTCGGCACAGCCGCTCCGTCGTTCCAGATCACGAGCGTCGAACCGAGCACGCGGGCCAACTTGTGGCGTGAGGTGACGGGCACATTCGAGGTACCCAATTACCTCACTGGCACCGGCGCCACCGGCTCGGTGCTCAACAACGGCGTGGGACATGGGTCGTCGCCGCTCCCCCACCGCAACGGTACGTACACGGCGAAGTTCATCTGCACGATCCCGTCGTCGGCGATCCGCCCCGATGGCACCGTGAACCCGACCCGACTTGCCTTGTACGGACACGGGCTGTTGGGGAGCGCCGCCGAGGTGCGCGGCGCCGGCTCGCGATATGCGGCGGCGACGAACACGACGTTCTGCGCCACCTGGTGGATCGGCATGTCGGAGGAGGATGTCGGCACCGTCGTCAGCGTGCTCGCCGACATGAGCCAGTTCCGCACGCTCCCCGACCGGCTCCAGCAGTCGATCTTGAACACGATGTTCCTCGGCCGGCTGATGAAGCACTCGCAGGGGTTCGCCTCGTCACCGGCGTTCCGCTCCGACCGCAACAAGAGCGTGCTCGACCGTCGCTACCTGACGATGGTCGGAGTGAGCCAGGGCGGCATCATCGGCGGTGCGGCAACGGCGGTCGCCCAGGACTGGAACCGCGCCGTGCTCGGCGTGCCGGCGATGAACTACTCGACGCTCCTCGACCGCAGCGTCGACTTCGACGTGTTCGCCACGGTCTTCGACCCGAACTACCCCGACTGGGTGGACCGGCAGCTCACCATCCTCCTCGTGCAGATGCTGTGGGACCGGGGTGAGAACAACGGCTACGCCCAGCACCTCGGCCAGCAGACGTATCGCGACACGAAGTGCAAGGAGGTGCTGCTGTTCGAGGCGTTCGGCGACCACCAGGTCGCCAACGTCGCGACAGAGGTGATGGCCCGCACGATCGGCGCCGAGCTGCGCGCGCCGGGCCTCAACGCGGGCCGCAGCCCCGACGTCACACCGTTCTGGGGGATCCGCCACAGCGGGCCGTTGCCCGACTCGACGGGTTCGTATCTGGTGATGTGGGACTTCGGCACGCCCGCGCCGCCGACGGCCAACGTCCCCAATCGCGCCGGTTCCGACCCGCACGGCATGGGCCGCGACGACCCACGCGTGCTGGCGATGACGACGACGTTCCTCAACCAGAGCAAGCTCATCGACGTGTGCAACGGCGCCGCATGCACCACACCCTGATGCCGGCGGCAAACGCGATCGAGCCCACGTCGAACGATCGTTAGCCTCGCCTCACGTGAAGTTGACCGTTCTCGGTGGAAGCGGCGCGTGGCCGACTGCGGAACAGGGGTGCAGCGGCTACGTCGTCGAGGAGGACAACTTCACGCTGCTGCTCGACCCCGGCTACGCCACATTGCCAGTGCTCCTGGCGCGCATGCCGGCCGAAGCGGTCGACGCCGTGTACGTCACACACGGCCACCCCGACCATTGCGCCGACCTCAACCCGTTGCTCCGCGCCCACGCCCTCACCGAACCGCCGGCCCCGGTACTCGACGTGTGGGCTCAGCCTGGATCACTCGACGCGGTACTCGCCCTCGACCGTCCCGGCATGCTCGACGCGTCGTATGACCTGCACGATGTGGTTGCTGGAGCGACCTTTCCGATCGGACCGTTCGAGGTCACCACGTTCGACCTCCCCCACTGGCTGCCGAACGCCGCTGTCCGTCTCAGCTGTCGTGCCGGGACAATCGCCTACACCGGCGACACCGGATCCTCCCCGACGCTCGTCGACATGGCGCGCGACGCCGACATCCTCGTCGCCGATGCGACGTACGTGGACCACGTCCCCGCCGACTCGGCGGGCTACCTCAACAGCGCTCGCGCCATGGGTGAGGTGGCCGCCGCGGCAGGTGTCCGTCACCTCGTCTTGTCTCATCTCTGGCCGGGAACGGACCCGGTCGAGGCGCGGGCGGCCGCCGAGCGCGAGTTCTCAGGACTGATCGACGTGGCGGCTGCCGGCCTCAACCTGTGGGTTTGATCATCGAGCGCATGTGACCAGCGGGGGTCAGCCGGCGCGTTGGTGGTAGCCGGTGAAGGGTTGGTTCGTGGCTGACGACAACTAGTTATTCGAAGAAAATGTCTGCGCCAGCTAAACGGAGCCGGATCCGTCTCGGAACTCGCTTCTCACCCGCCGACAGCGACGGGTCCGGCCGGCACCTGGTTGTGGAGCGGTTCGCCGGCGAGGTAGCGGCTCAGGTTGTCGCGGAACAAGGCGTGGACGTTCGACCAGTAGCTGTCCATCGCGGTCGCCGAGTGGGGAGACAGGTAGATGTTCGGTGCGTCCCAGAGCGGGTCGTCCTCCGGCAGCGGTTCCGCCCGGGTGACATCGAGCACTGCCGCGCCGAGCTGGCCCGATGAGAGGGCGGCGATCAGGTCGTCCTCGACGACTGCTGTCCCCCGCCCGACGTTGCAGAACACGGCACCCGGCTTCATCGCGGAGAAGGCGGCCGCGTCGAAGAGATCGATCGTGTCCGGCGTCTCCGGCATCGCGGCGAGCACGGCATCGCTGCGGGCGAGCAGGTCATGCAGCTGTTCGACCGGCAGGAGCTCGTCGACGTCGGGATCCGTCTGGCCGGGCGATGCGGTGCGACGCGTCGCGATCACGGCCATCCCCAGCGCCCGGGCACGACGCGCGACTTCCCGCCCGATTGACCCGAGGCCGACGACACCGAGCGTGGCGCCGGCCACGTCGCGGCCGTAGACGGGCCGCCAGCGGTGCTCGCGCTGGAGATCGTCGATCTCGCCGAACCGTTTCCAGACCTGCAGCAACCGACCGATGACGAACTCGGAGATTGATGCGGAGTTCGACCCCGCCGCCGAGGTGAGCGCCACGTCACCTGCCTCGAGTCCCGCCGATTGCAGTTGGCTGACGCCCGCGCCGATGCCCTGTACCCAACGCAGCCGTGGCGCCAGCGATGGCGTGTCGTACGGCAGGTCGATCGTGAGCACCACCTCCACGCTCGCCAGCATCTCCCGCTGCTCCGGCGTTACCTCCGGTGCCTCGTCGCGCAGGTCGGCGGAGGGCGCAGCTCCTCGTCGTGATCGCAGCGCATGGGGCTCTATGTAGGGGACCTCGACCACCTCGATCTTCGGATGCAGCGAGGCGAGCAAGCTGTAGTCGTCCTCGACGGCGGCGGCCGGACGTGTGTCCCACGAGCGAGGGAACAAGACGCCGACGACGAGCGGTTCGCTGCGGTTCATCGACGGTTCATACCACGGGAACGGGCAGGTCCGCCGACTGAGCGGCGGGTGCACACCGGCTCGCCTGCTAACGAACAATGTGGGTGCGCTGACCCCGGCTAACGTTCGCCCGGTCGATGAATGAACGCGAGCTAGGTCATCTGTCCGATGTGCCGACAGAGGCGAAGGCTCACGATCGAGGCAATGACGATGGTCCAGGTGCCGAACTCTTCGCGGGGTCAACGCCGACGAGCTCGCCCGTTTTCGTGCCGGTGAGTCCGACGGCGTGCAGGCGGTCTATCGCGCCTATGCGGGCATGGTGTTCGCCGTGGCCCGCCGGCAGCTGGGCTCGAGCGAGCTCGCCGAGGAAGCGACGCAGCAGACGTTCGTCAAGGCATGGCGCGCCGCCGCCAGCTTCGATCCAGGACGTGAGCTCGGGCCATGGCTGGCGACGATCACCCGCCGCACGGCCATCGACATCCATCGACGTGAGGCTCGTCGCAAGACCGTCACGCTGGAGAGCGCCGAGGCGATCGTCGTCGAGCTGCCCGACCATGCCGACACCGCTTACGACGTGTGGGAGATCCGCACCGCGATCGACGAACTGGCCCCCGCCGAGCGCGACATCGTCCGTCTGATGCATCTCGACCAGCTCACCCAAGTGGAGGTCGCCAACCGACTCAACATCCCCCTCGGCACCGTCAAGTCGCGCTCGTACCGGGCGCATCGGCAGCTGGCCGCACGGCTCGGCCACCTCCGTGAGTGACATGATGGTCGCCGGCTCGCCGAACCGGATGCGCATTCCGTGCGTATCAAGGGATCGAGGAGTTTGACGACGTGACCGGTGACGAGAATCTGATCGCCTACCTGGAAGGTGAGGCTGTCGATATCGACGCTGAGGCGCGCGCCGAGATCGAGCAACTCCGCACGACCCTGGGTGACGAGGCGATTTGGGGCGTACCTCCCGCCGACCTCGAGCGACGGGTCGTCGAGGCCATCGCGGTGGAACGAGCGGCACTCGGTTCACTCCCGCCGAGCTCGCCAGTGCTTGCTCCCGTGCGCCGTCGACGACCAGGGGCCGTGTTGCGTTGGGTCGGTGCGGCGACCGCCGCGGCGGCCGCGGTGGTTCTCGTCGTGGCCTTCGTCGCCGGGCGCGGCACCGACCGCGAGCAGCTGCAAGCGGCGCTGGCGCCCACCGAGGAAATTCCTGGCGTGGACGGTTCCGCCACGTTCACGAAGTTCGAGTCCGGTTGGCAGATCGAGCTCGACGCACCCGAGCTCCCGCGCCTCGAAGCAGGCCGCTACTACCAGGCGTGGCTCAAGAACGACGAGGGCATCACCGTACCGATCGGTACCTTCAACGAGGGCGCCGATGTCGTGCTATGGGCGGGCGTCACGCCACGCGACTTCCAGACGATCACCGTGACCGAGGAACAGGCCGACGGCAATCAGGACTCGTCAGGCGTCGTCGTCCTCGCCGGGCCCATCACCGAGTAAACCACTCGGTGTTGCGCCGGCTCAGCCGGGATTCACCGTCAACGTGTCGCCGGCGACGTCGACCACGATCGAGCCGCCGTCGCTGACCTTGCCCTCGAGCAGCAGCATCGCCGCCGTGTCGCCGATCTCCCGCTGGATGACCCGCTTCAAGGGTCGGGCCCCGAATGCCGGATCGAACCCCTCCCGAGCGAGGAGCGACAGCGCCGCCGGCGTGACATCGAGGTCGATCCGCCGCGCGGCCAGTCGTTTGCGCAGCAATTCGAGCTGGATCGTGACGATCTGGGCCAGGTCGTCCTCGGTGAGGGCGCGGAACCGGATGATGTCGTCGACCCGGTTGATGAACTCCGGCTTGAAGTAGTCGAGCGGCTCACCCTGCAGGTTCGAGGTCATGATCAGCACGACGTTGGTGAAGTTGACCGTGCGACCCTGGCCGTCGGTGAGACGGCCGTCGTCGAGCACCTGCAGCAACACGTTGAACACGTCCGGATGGGCTTTCTCGATCTCGTCGAGGAGGACCACGGAGTATGGCCGGCGCCGGACGGCCTCGGTGAGCTGACCACCCTCGTCGTAGCCGACATAGCCCGGAGGGGCGCCGATCAGGCGCGACACGGAGAACTTCTCCATGTACTCGCCCATGTCGATCCGCACCATCGCCTTCTCGTCGTCGAACAGGAACTCCGCGAGCGCCCGGGCGAGCTCCGTCTTGCCGACGCCGGTCGGGCCGAGGAACATGAACGATCCGATCGGACGGTTGGGGTCGGACAACCCGGCGCGGCTGCGGCGAATGGCGTTGGCGACGGCCGTGACGGGGTCGTCCTGGCCGATGACACGCTGGTGCAGGCTCTCCTCGAGGTGGACGAGCTTGGCCGTCTCGCTCTCCATGAGGCGGCTGACCGGGACCCCGGTCCACTTGCCGACGACCTCGGCGATGTCCTCGGCGTCGACCTCCTCTTTCAGCATCCGCTGGCTCGTCTGCAGCTCGTCGAGGTGGGCCGTGGCGTCCTCGATGCGCCGCTCGATCTCGGGGATGCGGCCGTAGCGGATCTCGGCGGCGACGTTGAGGTCGCTTTCCCGCTCGAGCTGCGTGCGCAACCCTTCGAGCTCCTCTTTCAGCGTGCGGATCGCGGAGATCGCCTGCTTCTCCTCCTCCCAGTGCCGTTTCATCTCGGCGACTTGGGCATTGAGCTGCGGCGAGCTCGTCGTGGAGCGCATTGAGCCGTTCGCGCGACGCCTCGTCGCTCTCCTTCTCCAGCGCCACCTGCTCGATCTCGAGCTGCAGGACGCGACGCTCGACGACGTCGATCTCGGTGGGCATCGAGTCGATCTCGATGCGCAGCTTGCTGGCCGATTCGTCGACGAGATCGATCGCCTTGTCGGGCAGGAAGCGGTTGGTGAGATAGCGGTTCGACAGGACGGCGGCGGCGACGAGTGCCGAGTCCTGGATGCGCACCCCGTGGTGCACCTCGTACCGCTCCTTCAGGCCGCGCAGGATGGCGATCGTGTCCTCCACCGATGGCTCACCGACGTAGACCTGCTGGAACCGCCGCTCGAGGGCGGCGTCCTTCTCGACGTGTTTGCGGTACTCGTCGAGCGTCGTGGCGCCGATCATCCGCAGTTCACCCCGGGCGAGGAGCGGTTTGATCATGTTGCCGGCGTCCATCGCCCCTTCCGCCGCGCCGGCGCCGACGATCGTGTGCAGCTCGTCGACGAACGTGATGATCTCGCCTTCCGCGTCGGTGATCTCCTTGAGCACGGCCTTCAACCGTTCCTCGAACTCACCGCGGTACTTCGAGCCGGCGATCAGCGAGCCCATGTCGAGGGAGATGAGGCGCTTGTCCTTGAGACCCTCGGGAACGTCGCCGTCGGCGATGCGGCGGGCGAGGCCTTCGACGATGGCGGTCTTGCCCACGCCCGGCTCACCGATCAGCACCGGGTTGTTCTTGGTGCGTCGGGAGAGCACTTGGATGACGCGCCGGATCTCGTCGTCGCGACCGATGACGGGATCGATCTTGCCGTCGCGAGCGCGCTCGGTGAGATCCTGCCCGTATCGCTCCAGCGCCTGGAACTGATCCTCGGGGTTCTGGCTGGTGACGCGATGCGAGCCGCGCACGTCGGCGAGCGCCTGCAGCATCTCCTCACTGCTCACGCCGAGGCGGTCGTTCATCGCCAGCAGCAGGTGCTCGACGGAGAGGTAGTCGTCCTTGAGGTCCTTCTGGATCTGCTGGGCGCGGTCGACGACGGCGTTGAGTTGGCGGGACAGGTGTGGTTCGTCGCCGCCACGGGCGCTGGGGAGCTTGGCGACCGCCTCGTCGGCCTTGTTCTTGACCATCAACGGCGCCTGGCCGAGCTTGCCGAGCAGTGCGGGGACGATCGTGCCGTCCTGACCGGCGATGACGGAGAGCATGTGATCGGGGGTCAACTCCGGGTTGGCGTTGCTGCGCGCCAGGTCGAGCGCGGCGGCGAACGCCTCTTGCGTCTTCACGGTCCACTTCTTGGGGTCGAGCGCCATCGACGGATCCTCCTCTTCTTCAGAGGTATACCCTACCGCAAGCTTCACCGCCTCAGACAGAAATCCTGAGTCGACTCATATCAAGTTCGTCCTACGCGTATGTGCGTACCAGGTCGAGGACAGATTCGAGATCGGGACCGTCGCCGCCGAGCGACGTGTCCGCCCAGTCGACCCGACGTGCGGCGACGAGGCACAGATCGGCCGCGTCACCGCGCACAGTGGTCATCGCCGGTTCGTCAGGCTCGAACTCCCACGTCTCGCCGCTCGGGGCACGCAGATGGAAGGCGACCGGGCCACTCAGGCTGCGTCCCGAACGGGCGAACGCGTAGGGCAGCGTCCGCCAAGCGAGACGGGCGACGTGACACAGGCGATCCGTGGGTTGTCGGTGGGGGACCGAACGCGACGGCGACGTCGCCGGTGTGGATCCACGCCTCGGAAAGACGGGTCGCGGCAAGCGTGCGCACCGTCAGCGTTCCCGCTACCCACGTGACGCGCCGGTGCGGATCGTCCCTGGCGAAGGCGGCGCGCAGCTCGCTCGACCTCGCATGCCAGCGGGCGGCGAGCTCGGCGCCGCTGAGCCCGCGCTCGCGCTGCACGGCGAGCTCGGCACCTTCGTCGACGTTCGCCACCGGCGCGTCGCCTGACGCGATGCTGGCGACTTCCGCATCGATGCGATCGGCAAGTGAGGCCATCGCCAACTGGTCGGTCTGCACGAGGTGGAGGACGACGTCGGCCACCGACCACCCTTCGCAACGCGACGGTCGCTGCCAGGCAGCCTCGTCGAGCGGATCGATGATGCCGGCGAGCTCGGCGTGCTGGGCCTCCAACGCGGAGAGGACGTCGCCGTCGACGGCGCTGCTCATGGCCCGACTGTAGGCAGCGCCCCTCGTGCCTTCGCCATCGTGCAAAGGCTTCAGATTGGTCCGGCCAGATGTCACACGCTGGCGGTACCGTCGGGAGCATGAACGCCGAGCGGCCCGCCACCGCGCACGCGACGTGGCGGTACAACGGCGTTCACGTCTGGGGATGGCGCGGCGACAGTCCGGCGCCCGCCGGCTGGCTGCTGAGTGGGTTCGGCGGTCGCGCCCACTCTCCGCTCGGGGCCGGCGGCGACCTCACTCGCATCGAGCTGCCCATTGCCGACTCGCAGCGGATCATCGCCTCCTCGGCGCGCATGTCGCCCGCAGCAGCAATCTCCTGGATCGTGCGCCACCTGCGTCACTCGGAGATGCCGGCGTCCGACTCACTCATCTGGTTCGCCCAGGTCGGGGTGTTCGCCGCTCGGCTCATCGCCGCGGGCAGAGTGATGCCGGCGCTGGTGAGCGAACACGGGCGCGACGTCGCCCGGTGGGCGGCTGTGATCGACGACGAGCTGGAACCGACGGTGCATCAACTCGCCGACGCCGCGCCGCCGATCTGCTTCGACGGCGACGGCCATTCCACCACCACTGAGATCGTCGGCCGCTTCGTCGACGCACTCTCCCGGCAGATCCTCGACGACGCCGGCTGGTGGCCCGAGCTGCAGCCGGCGGCGCGACCCGCGCTCCCGTGCCCGCCAGGCGTTCATCCGCGGGCTCTCCGGCAACCCCGGCATCCCCCCACCCTCCAATGACGCCGACCGCCTCGTGTTCGACGCCGAGATCGACCGGCTCGGCACCACGCTGCACCGCGCCACCCAGCGCGCTCGTGGCGAAGCGGTGGTGATCGCCCGAGTCCGACTCGTCGTCCCGAGCGACCCGCTCGACGACTGGGAGATCGAGCTGCAGCTGGCCGACGAGATCGATGCCGGGCGGTGGTGCACGGCGAGCGACGTCTGGGACCAGACGGCACTGGCTGTCGATCTGGCCAAGGGCGCTCGACCGGCTGCCGGCGCTCGGCGACGTGCTGCGCTCTGCGGCGGGCGCGGCCGCGTCGGCCGTCCCTGCGCTCAGTTCGTGGCGCGACGACACCACCCCGCGGAGCGTGGCGCTCGAGATCGACACGGTCGAGTCGTTCCTCGTCGACGGTCCCGACGCACTCGAACGGCTCGGGATCGGACTCATCGGCCCCGAGCAGCTCGTGCGCGCCGGTGTTCGCGTGCGCGGCGCCACGCACAGCGACGTCGATCCACATGTCGGCAAGCCGGGAATGTTCGCTCGCGAGGCCCTCGTCAACTGGTCGTTCGCAGTCAACGACGGCCTGTCCAGCCATGTCGTCGACGACGCGCAGCTGGCTCGGCTCGAGGCCACCGGCGCCACGCTGCTCCACATCGGCCACCGGTGGGTGCGCATCGACGCCGAGGCCATCCGCCGTGCCCAGCGGCGCATGACCGGGCTCCGCAGCGGCGGTAGCACCGTCGGCGCGGCGGCTCTGCTCGAGCTCGCCGCCCGGGCCGCGGCCACCGATGTCACCGGCGATCTCGGCACCGACGGTCTCGGTGTCGACCTCGACGGCATCGAGCGTGTGCCCGTCGAGCTCACCACCGACCACGGCTGGACCGAGCAGCTCCTCAGGGGCCTCACCGACGAACGGCTCTCCGAGACGCCCGAGCCGGCGGGTTTCATCGGCACGCTGCGTCACTATCAGCGCCGCGGGCTCAGCTGGCTCCAGTTCCTCGCCGACATCGGCCTGGGCGGGTGCCTCGCCGACGACATGGGGCTCGGCAAGACGGCCACCACGCTTGCCCACCTCGTCACGCGGCCGGGTCCGCACCTCATCGTCTGCCCGCTCAGCGTGGTGCACAACTGGCAGGTCGAAGCGGCCCGTTTCACGCCCAAACTCACGTCGGTGATCCACCACGGCTCGGGCCGGATCCGCAGCCGCGACACCCTCATCCCGCTCGACGACCACGACCTGGTCATCACCACGTACGGGTTGCTCAGCCGCGATCTCGAGACGCTCGGCGACATCTCCTGGTCCACGCTCGTCCTCGACGAGGCGCAGCTCGTCAAGAACGCCGGAACACGCGCCGCCCGCGCCGTGCGGGCGATCCCTGCCGCGCAACGCATCGCTCTCACCGGCACCCCCATCGAGAACCGGCTGTCCGAGCTCTGGTCGATCCTCGACGCCGTCAATCCGGGGCTGCTCGGTTCGGCGCATGCGTTCCGTACCGTTTTCGCCGGTCCGATCGAACGCAACCAGGATCCCGTCGCGACGGCTCGCCTGCGGGCCCTCACCGAGCCTGTGCTGCTGCGCCGCACGAAGGCCGACAAGCGCCTGCTCCCAGATCTTCCCGACAAGATCGAGCAGGTCGCCTTCGCCCGCCTGACCCGCGAGCAGGCGGCGCTCTACAAGAGCGTGGTCGATCAGTTGCTCGTCGACGCCGACGAGAAGACGGGCATGCAGCGACGGGGGCTCGTGCTCGCCGCGCTCACCCGGCTGAAGCAGATCTGCAACCACCCGGCGCAGGCGCTCGCCGACAACTCCCGGCTCGCCGGACGCAGCGGCAAGCTCTCGCGCTTCGACGAGCTGATCGACGACATCCTCCACGCCGATGGCGACCAGGCCCTGGTCTTCACCCAGTTCCGCGAGATGGGCGTCCTCCTCGAACGGCACCTGCGCGAGCGCTTCGGGCTCGTCGCACCGTTCCTACACGGCGGCGTCAGCCGCCACGGTCGCGAGCGGATGGTCGAGCAGTTCCAGGCTGGGCGCCACCGGTTGCTGCTCGTGTCGTTGAAGGCGGGGGGTACCGGGCTCAACCTCACCGCCGCCTCCCACGTCGTCCACTACGACCGCTGGTGGAACCCGGCGGTGGAGGACCAGGCCACCGATCGGGCGTGGCGGATCGGTCAGCGGCGTACGGTGATGGTGCACAAGCTGGTCACCGAAGGCACCGTCGAGGAGCGCATCGGTACCGTCATCGACGACAAGCGGGCGCTCGCCGATGCCGTGGTGGGTGCCGGTGAGGCATGGGTATCGGAGCTATCCACCGACGAGCTGCGCAAGCTCGTCGAGTTCGATCCGGACGATCTTCCGTGACTCGGCCGCGTCGTCCGTTCGGCAGCCACCGCCCGGGACAGCTGCCGGCCACCCGTCTCAAGATCCTTGCCGCCGAGCTCTCCGACCCGCAACGGCTCGCTCGCGCCCGGCAGTACGCAGGAGACGGATCGGTGCTCGACATCACTGTCGAGGCGCACATCGTCACCGCCACGGTGCTCGGATCTCGGCCCGATCCGTACCTTGTCGAGCTCCTCGTCGAGGCGGGCGACGGACCGCCGGCACGTGCCGATGTGTCGGCAAGTTGCTCGTGCCCCGACTCCGAGGGCCAATGGGCACCGGAAGGCGGATGGTGCAAGCACGCACTCTCCGCGCTGCTCGTGCTGGCCGACGAGGTCACGATCGAACCGGAGGTCCTGTCCCACTGGCGGGGCGGATCGCCGGCCGAGGGCGAGCGGCGCGCCGCCGTGCCGGCGCCACCGCCGACCAACGTCATTCCGTTCAGCCGTGACGACACCGCGTTACCACCGGTGCCCCATCCACTCGACGCCTTGCTCGACGTGCCCACCCACGCCACGATGCCGCTGATCGGCGACATCGAGCCGGTGGCGCCCACACCGCTCGGGGATGCCGAGCTCGACACGTGGGTGACTGCGGCGCTGGCGATCCTCACCCATCGCGCCTGAGCGGTTCCGGCGGCGCCGACGCGGCGCGCCGCACGCTTCTAGTGTTGGTGCGTGCGACTTCTGTCGTCCCGCCGCCCCTCCCGGCTGAAGCTCCTCGCCGTCGGCGGTCTCGCTCTGGCGCTCTGCGGCTGCGCAGGCAGCGATTCAGGGTTCGCCCAGGGTCGCGCCTGCCGCATCGGGGAGCGGATGATCGCCGCCGTCACCGCCGGCGACGAGTCGGCGGCCGGCGACGAGGTTCGCCGTCTGGATGCGCTCGACGGGAGCGACGAGCAGTTCGACCTCGACGAGATCGAACAGGTCGCCGGTGGCGGCAGCGATGACTCCGTCGACGACCTCCGTGAACTGTTCGACGACGGCGGCTGCGACCTCGACCGAGCCGGTGACGACGATCCGACACCCGTCACGATCGTCCCCGTCACGACGACGACCACCTTGCCCACGTCATCCGAGCCACCGACGGGGACGTCCGCGCCAGCACCGGACACGTCGTCGCCGCCATTCACCCTGCCCATCCCGACCGGCACCACCCCCGGACCGGGCACGAGCGCGCCGCCGTCATCGTCGACGGAAACCACGGGCGGTTCGCTCCCTCCCTCGACGCCGCCGTCGACCGAAGGCACCGCGCCGCCGCCACGCACCGAGATCGTCGAGGTCGACGTCGGAGCGATCGAGAGTGAGGACATGCCCGACGGCATGACACGGACACCGATCGAGGCCGCGCTGCAGTACGAAAGCGTGGGGATGATCATCCCAGCCGCTCCGGCGATGGTGACC
The DNA here is from genome assembly GCA_963830025.1 of uncultured Acidimicrobiia bacterium. Classification (GTDB taxonomy): domain Bacteria; phylum Actinomycetota; class Acidimicrobiia; order Acidimicrobiales; family Ilumatobacteraceae; genus CAWHLC01. The sequence continues at coordinate 723,766 of CAWHLC010000007.1, read as the reverse complement.
GACGCCTACGTCAGCCGCGGCCTGACGTACGGGTCGACGTACGACAGCATCACGTCCGTCGCCGACACGGAGGTCACCTTGGCGCGCATCTCGTCCCGGTTCCGGGCGGCGATCTCCGCAACCGGCAACTACCGCTTCAGCCCGCTGCGCAACTCGTCGAGCGACGGCGTCGGCTTCAGTGCCATGCCGATCGGCGACGGTCCGAGCTGGGAGGTGGACGTCGTGCCCTCGCCGTTCGATGGATTGGTCGAGATCCGCGTCTCGAAGAGCGACTTCGGCGACACCGTGGCACGCACGATTCCCGGCGTGGTTGGGAAGCAGCTCCGGCGACAGCTGGCGGTGCTCAAGGATCTCGGCTGGAGTGCCGAGACCGTCAGCGAGCTGCGCTCCGATCTCGGTGACGGCTTCTCCAGCACCTCGGTCAGCCTCACCGTGCGATCGGCAGAGCCTGGCGAGATCGCCGATCAGATCGCCGCCCGCCTCGATGGAGCCGCTGTCGAGCCGGGGCCCGAGGACGTCACGGTCACGACGCCCGATGGCGACTGGGTGCTCAGTGACGTCAGTGACACCGACGTGTTCGTGTACTTCTCGACCAGTCGGTAAGCGCACCATCGGGGCCACCGTGCGGACACGAACGACCGAACCCTGCCACTAGTGTCGGCGCCGATGCAGACCGCCGTGACGATCGGTGCGAACGGTGTCACGGCGAACGACGTTGTCGCCGTCGCTCGCCGAGGCGCGACGGCAACGCTCGGAGACGACGCGATCGCAGCGCTGGAGCGCGGCGCCGCTGTGGTCGAACGGCTGGTCGACGCACCCGACCCGGTTTACGGCGTATCCACCGGCTTCGGCGCTCTGGCCAACGCCGTCATCCCCAACGAGCGCATGGCCGAGTTGCAACTGGCGCTGGTCCGCTCGCACGCCGCTGGTCTTGGACCGGTCGTCGAGCGGGAGGTGGTGCGGGCGATGATGCTGCTGCGTGCTCGCAGCCTGGCGATGGGATTCTCCGGCGCTCGTCCCGAGGTCGCGGCAGCGATCGTCTCGCTGCTCAACGCCGGCGTGACGCCCGTGGTCCACGAACACGGCTCGCTCGGTGCGAGCGGCGATCTCGCTCCGCTCGCCGCTGCTGCGCTCGTCCTCGTCGGCGACGGCGAAGCCGAGCTCGACGACGGCACCCGCGTCGGCGGCCGGGCTGCGATGGCGGCCGCCGGCCTGGAACCGGTGAAGCTCCGCGCCAAGGAGGGCCTCGCCCTGATCAACGGCACCGACGGGATGTTGGGCATGCTCGTACTGGCGCTCGCCGATCTGACGAACCTGCTCAAGGTCGCCGACATTGCTGCGGCGATGTCGGTCGAGGCGCTGCTCGGCACGGACCGGGCGTTCGCCGAAGATCTCGTCGCCATGCGTCCCCAACTCGGCCAAGCCTGCAGCGCCGCCAACCTGCGCCGCCTGCTCGACGGGTCACCGATCGTGGCGAGCCATCGTTACGGCGACAGCCGTGTCCAAGACGCGTACTCGCTTCGTTGCACCCCGCAAGTGCATGGCTCTGCGCGCGACACCGTTGCCCACGCCACCAGCGTCGCCGAGCGCGAGCTCGTGTCGTTCATCGACAATCCGGTGGTCCTCGCCGACGGCCGGGTCGAGTCGTGCGGGAACTTCCACGGCGCGCCGGTGGCTGCCGTCGCCGATTTCCTGGCCATCGCCGTCGCCGACGTCGGCGCGATCAGCGAACGCCGCACTGACCGCCTGCTCGATCCAGCGCGCTCGGCCGGTCTGCCGCCGTTCCTCGCGCCGGACGCCGGCGTCAACTCGGGGCTGATGATCGGCCAGTACACGCAGGCGGCGATGGTGGCCGAGAACCGTCGCTTGGCGGTGCCCGCCAGCGTCGACACGATCCCGACGAGCGCCATGCAGGAGGACCACGTCTCCCTCGGCTGGGCGGCATGCCGCAAACTGCGCGTCGTTGTTGCCAACCTCGCCCGGATCCTCTCGGTCGAGCTCGTTGCCGCGACGTGGGGGCTTGATCTGCGCCAGCCGCTGGTCCCCGCCGTCGGAACCGACGCTGCGGCTGGCGCCGTGCGGGCTGCCAGCGGTGGGCCAGGACCCGACGAGTTCCTCACCCCCCGCCTGGAAGCGACCGCGGAGCTGGTGTCCGGCGGTTTCATCGTCGACGCCGTCGAGGAGACCTTGGGCCCATTGGAGTGACACGGAGGCACGATGAGCGAACGCAACTGGAGTGACGGCGCCCGACCAGTGACCGCGCCGCGTGGGACCGCACTCACCTGCAAAGGGTGGCCGCAGGAAGCGGCGATGCGGATGCTGATGAACAACCTCGATCCGGCCGTGGCCGAACGGCCCGACGATCTCGTCGTCTACGGCGGTACCGGGCGGGCCGTCCGCTCGTGGCAGGCGTTCGACGCCATCGTCGCCGCCCTGCGGAACCTCGACGGCGACGAGACGCTGCTGGTCCAGTCGGGGAAACCGGTCGGCATCTTCCGCACTCACGAATGGTCGCCGCGGGTCCTCATCGCCAACTCGAACCTCGTTCCCGACTGGGCGGACTGGGACGAGTTCCGCCGGCTCGAGTCGGCGGGGCTCACGATGTACGGGCAGATGACCGCCGGATCGTGGATCTACATCGGCACGCAGGGGATCCTCCAAGGCACGTATGAGTGCTTCGCCGAGATCGCCCGCCGCCGCTTCAACGGAACCCTGGCAGGCACGATCACCGTCACCGCCGGTCTCGGCGGCATGGGTGGTGCACAGCCGCTGGCGGTCACGATGAACGACGGGGTGGCACTGTGCATCGACGTCGACGGCGATCGTGTGCAACGCCGCCTCGACACGCGCTATCTCGACGAGCTGGCCGGCGATCTCGACGAAGCGATCGCCCGCACCGTCGAGGCGCGCGATGCGCGACGGCCGCTGTCGATCGGAGTCATCGGAAACGCCGCCGACGTGGTGCCCCGGCTGCTCGATCTCGGCTATCCAGCCGACATCGTGACCGACCAGACGAGCGCTCACGACCCACTCAGCTATGTCCCCGTTGACCTCACGCCGGAGGCGACGGCCGAGCTCGCCCGCACCGACCCAGGAGAGCTGACGCGCCGCGCCCGTGACTCGATGGCCACGCATTGTGCGGCAATGGTCGGGTTCCTCGACGCCGGGGCGGAGGTCTTCGACTACGGCAACAGCCTGCGTGCCGAGGCGCAGCTCGGTGGTTTCGGGCGGGCGTTCGACTATCCGGGATTCCTTCCCGCCTACATCCGACCGTTGTTCTGCGAAGGAAAGGGCCCCTTCCGCTGGGTGGCGTTGTCGGGCGACCCGGCCGACATCGCCGCCACCGACCAGGCTGTGCTCGACGAGTTCCCCGACGACGACGCATTGGCGCGCTGGCTGAGGCTCGCCGCTGAACGGGTCGCCTTCCAGGGCCTGCCGGCACGGATCTGCTGGCTCGGCTACGGAGAGCGCCACCGGCTCGGGCTGCGCTTCAACGAGATGGTGCGGCGCGGTGAGCTGTCGGCGCCGATCGTGATCGGGCGCGACCATCTCGATTCGGGTTCGGTCGCGTCGCCGTACCGGGAGACGGAGGCGATGGCCGACGGGTCCGACGCCATTGCCGACTGGCCGTTGTTGAACGCCCTCGTCAACACGGCGTCCGGGGCGTCGTGGGTGTCGATCCACCACGGTGGCGGCGTCGGGATCGGGCGGTCGATCCACGCCGGAATGGTGTGCCTCGCCGACGGCACCGACCTCGCCGCCGCCAAACTCGAACGCGTGCTCACGAACGATCCCGGCATGGGCGTGATCCGCCATGTCGACGCCGGTTACGACCGCGCAATCGAGGTCGCCGGGGAGCGAAACGTGCGCATCCCGATGAAGGACATCGCCTCGAAATGACCGTACGGCCGATACTGACAGTCGGCGATCCGGTGCTGCGCAGACCGGCGACGGAGATTGATCCCGTCGAGCTCGGATCGGCCGCCGTGCAAGCGCTCATCGACGACCTCGTCGACACGATGCATGACGCCAACGGCGCCGGACTCGCCGCCCCGCAGATCGGTGAGTCGGTTCGGATCGCGGTGATCGAGGTCGACCACAACCCGCGCTACCCGTACAAGCCGCCGATCCCGCTGACGATCCTCGTCAACCCCCGCCTCGAACCGATCGACGACGAGATGGTCGAGATCAACGAGGGCTGCCTCTCCGTGCCCAACCTACGCGGCAACGTCTTCCGCCATGTGAACGTCCGCGTGCGCTGGCTCGACCGACACGGCGTCGCCCACGACGAGCCCCGCCACGGTCTCACGGCGGGGACGTTCCAGCACGAGTGCGACCACCTCGATGGCACTCTTTTCCTCGACCGGGTCGCCGACACGACGACGTTCACGACCTGGGAGCAATTCGAGCGCTTCCACCGCGACGCCTTCATCGAACGCATCACCGAGTTCGTCAACCGGGTCGGGTCGTGACGACAACGTACTGGTGCGAGCTGGCGTGGCTCGGCGCAGAGAACGGCGAGATCGCGACTGGCGTCGAGCTGGAGGTCGACGCCGCTCACGTGACTCGCGTCGCGACGGACGTCGAACGCATGCCCGCTGGCGCTGTCCGCCTCGACGGAGTCACGATGCCCGGTCTGGCCAACGCCCACAGCCACGCCTTCCATCGGGTGTTGCGGGGACGCACTCATAGCGGCAGCGGCTCGTTCTGGACATGGCGCGACGGGATGTATGACGTCGCCAGCCGACTGACCCCGGACAACTACCACCGCCTCGCCCGAGCGGTGTACGGCGAGATGTCCCTCGCCGGCATCACCACCGTCGGCGAGTTCCACTACGTGCACCATCAACGCGACGGGACGCCGTACGACGACCCGAACGAGATGGGAGAGGCACTCGTCGCTGCGGCCGCCGAGGTCGGCATCCGGCTGACACTGCTCGACACGTGCTACCTCCACGGCGGCCTTCGCGGTACCGGGCCGATCCCACTGGACGAGGCGCAGCTGCGCTTCGGTGACGGTGCGGCAGAGCGCTGGGCCGAACGCGCCTCGGCCTTGGGAAACGGCGAACGCGTCAGGATCGGTGCCGCAGTGCACTCGGTGCGTGCCGTGGATCCGACGAGCATCGCCGTCGTCTCTGACTGGGCGGAGATGCGCGGTGCGCCGCTGCACGCCCACGTCTCCGAACAACCCGCAGAGAACGAGACCAGCTTGGCGGCGTACGGTCGCACACCCGTCGAGGTGTTCGAGCCGGCGCTCGGACCGGCGTTCACCGCGGTTCACGCCACACACCTCACGCCGAGCGACATCAGCCGCCTCGGGTCGTCGACGACCACGTGTTGCCTGTGCCCGACCACCGAACGCGATCTCGCCGATGGAGTTGCTCGCGCCGCCGACCTTCGCGACGCCGGGAGCTCACTTGCGCTCGGCTCGGACTCCCACGCGGTGATCGACCTGTTCGAAGAGGCGCGCGCCGTGGAGCTCGACGAACGCCTCATCAGTGGGGCTCGCGGGCACCACTCCCCGACGGACCTCGCCACGATGGCAACGGCTGCCGGTCATCGTGCGCTCGGGTGGCCCGAGAGCGGTCGTCTCGAGGCGGGCGCGGCCGCCGACTTCGTCACCGTCTCGCTCGACTCGGTGCGACTCGCCGGCACCGCACGATGCGACGAGCTCGCCGCCGTGATCTTCGCCGCCACCGCCGCGGACGTCTCGAACGTGATCGTTGCAGGCGAACACATCGTGCTCGACGGCGCTCACCGCAGCATCGACGTCGCCGCCGAGCTGGGAGCGTCCATTGCCGAGCTGGGCGAGCCGCGAGGGCGGTGACCACCCGATGACGATTGTGATCGAGAACATCGGCCTGCTCCTCACGAACAGCGCCGCCGGCGAGCTAGTCGACGCATATGTCGTGGTCGACGGCGACCGCGTCGTCGAGGTCGGCACCTCGCGGCCGCCGGAGGCCGATCGCCGAATCGACGCTGGCGGCCGGTGCGCCATCCCTGGGTTCGTCGACAGCCACACCCACCTCGTGTTCGCTGGCGACCGCTCCGACGAGTTTGCTGCGCGCATGGCCGGATCGCCGTACCAGGCCGGTGGGATCCAGACGACGATCGACGCCACACGCGCGGCCGGCTACGAAAAGCTCGAACGGTTGGCGCGGATGCGACGGGAGGAAGCCCTCCATGCCGGCGTGACGACCGTCGAGATCAAATCCGGCTACGGCGCGACGGTGGAGACGGAAGCGCTGCTGCTCGACGTCGCCGCTCGCCTGACCAACGAGACGACGTTTCTCGGCGCCCACGTAGTGCCTGCCGAGTTCGACGGTCGTGCCGACGACTACGTCGACCTCGTGTGTGGGGAGATGCTCGCTGCCTGCGCGCCCCGGTCACGTTGGATCGACGCTTTCTGTGAGCGCGGCGCCTTCGACCCCGATCAGTGTCGCGCCGTGCTCGGCGCAGGTCGCGAGGCGGGACTCGGTCTACGCCTGCACGCGAACCAGCTGGGACCGGGACCCGGTGTTCAGCTCGCCGTCGAGATGGGATGCGCGTCAGCGGACCACTGCACCTATCTCGACGCCGATGACATCGACGCACTGGCGTCGGCGTCAACCGTGGCGACGTTCCTACCGGCGACCGACTTCTCGACGCGTCAGCCCTACCCCGACGCCCGACGAGTCATTGATGCCGGCGCGACGGTTTCGCTCGCCACGAACTGCAACCCGGGATCGAGCTACACCACGGCGATGTCGTTCTGCATCGCCCTCGCCGTGCGCGACATGCGGATGACAGCCACCGAAGCGGTACGCGCGGCCACGCTCGGCGGCGCCATGGCGTTGCGGCGAGACGACATCGGCTGGATCGGTGCTGAGGCGTGCGCCGATCTCGTGCTGCTCGACGCCCCCAGCTACAGCCACCTCGTTTATCGCCCCGGCGTGCCCCTGGTCGCTCTCACGCTCGACGGCGGTCAGGTGGTCTTCTCCACGCTCTGAGAGAACGGGAGACATGGCGGGCGTACTCCACTACACTGTCGGGTGCGGTGAGACGCATACCTGGTTTCGCGGATGTGGCGCGCCTCGGGACAGGACCCCTAGGCGATGTGTATCGCGCGACTCGGCTCACATGGGGTGACATCGTCGCGATCCGGGTCTTCCCCGCGCCGCGACGAACGCTCACCTGGCGCACTGCCGAGGTCGACATCCAGCGCCTCACCGGGTGGCGCCATCCCAGTGTCGTCAACGTGCGCGAGGTCGTGATCGCCGACGACGTCGCTCATGTCGTGATGGACTTCGCCGGCGGAGGCTCACTCACCGAGGTTCTCACGGCCCGCGGCACCCACCTCTCCATGCTCGAGGCGATCTCGATCGGCGAACAGACCGCCGCCGCATTGGCTGCCGGGCATTCCCGTGGCGTGGTGCATCGCGCAGTGCGCGCCCACAACCTGCTGTTCGACGACGACAGCCGGGTCAAGCTCGCCGATCTTGGGTTCGGCTCCCTACGGGACCCACACGACACGCGCTTACGGTCGGGCGTGCCGACAATCCGCGATATCGCTCCTGAGGTGGTCGACGGGCAAGAGCCCAGCGAGGCCGCCGATGTCTACCAGTTCGGTGCGATGCTCACCCATCTCACCCGCGACCGCCCCGGGTCGAGACCGCCCAACACGAGGGAGCTGCGCCAGGCGTCGGATCGGATGCGTGCGCTGTTCGCCGCGTGCCTCACGCCCAGCCCGCGAACCCGTCCCACCGCCGTCGGTCTCCACGATGAGCTCTCCGAGATCGCCGTCTCGCTCGGCCAGGAGCCGGCGACGACGACAACACTGCCGACGCGTACGGCCGAGCCGAGCGCGCCGTCGGTCCCCGTCCAGACACGAGCCACCGTCGGCCCCCTAACGCACCCAGCACCGACGATCGCCCCGCCACCCCAATCAACCATCACCCCGCCACCCCAACCAGCACCAACCATCACCCCGCCACCCGAACCAGCGATCGATGCGCCCTCGAAAGAACCCGCATCGCAACCCGCCGCCCAACAACCGGCAACCGAACCGCAACCAGAGCCCGCCACCCCGCCACCCGAACCAGCAATCGACACGCCAACGACGGAACCCACCCAACCCGCCGCCCGGCAACGGGCGACCGAACCGCAGCCAGCACCTACCACCACCCCGCCACCCCAACCAACCACCACCCCGCCACCCGAACCGCAGCCGGCACCATCCATCACCCCGCCACCCGAACCCGCCGCCCCCCCCCCCCGCCACCCACCAGCCACCGACAGACCAGCGAGAAGACGCGCCGCCCGAACCGCCGCCCGCAAACGGGAAACCGCCGCCACCGAGGCCACCCCGGTCGAGGCACAAGAGGAATCGGCGGAACCGGTGCCGGCGAGCATCGCACCCGCGGCCGCCCCAGCTGCGGCTGTGGCGCAGACATCACAGCCGGACGCACCACCCGAATCCGCGCCCACCGACGAAGACCAGCAACACGCGGCACCGGAGCCACCGCCTCCACCTAGCGACGAGTCGCAGGCGCCGCCGATACCGGGCGTCACTCCTCTCCCGCAGAGACCGCCGCTCTCGAGCCGGGCGCCGAGCACCGCGTCGCCGGTCGCCCCCGAACCGCCGGCAGGCCGAAGGCTGCGGCCGGGTGCCCTCGCCGCAGCAGCGGTCTTGCTCGGCGTGGTCGCGGCCGGTGTGGGAACGGTGCTCATCGCCCGCAGCGGTGAGGAGTCCGCCGACGAACCACCGGCAACCACCCTCCCCACCACGGGCGACACCAGGCCCGGTGGCCCAATCGTCGTCGCGCCAGGCACGTCGATCGAACAACCGTCGACGACGGCGAACTCGCCGGCGCAGACCACCACGCCGTCAGCGAGCTCGTCCGAGCGCACGGCGCCCCCGAGCGCCCCGAGCTCTGTGCCCGCCAACACCGCAGTGAACACGACGCCCGGGACGCCGCCGTCGACCACAACGACCAGCACAACCGCACCGGAGATGCCTCCCACGACCATCGTCGACGGCGTCGTCATCGAGGAAGCGTCGCTGAGCCCGACCGTCACTGCGGCATCCGCCTCCGACGTGCGACCGAACAGCCAGGACGCCTGCGGCAACCCCACGTCGTACCAGCCGGGGCTTGCGGTCGATGGCACCAACGACACCGCCTGGATGGTGGAGGGTGACGGCACCGGGCAGTCGATTCGGCTCTCACTCGCCGGGTTGTCGGTGATCACCCGCGTCGGCCTCGTGCCCGGCTACGACAAGTTCGACCCGTGCACGGGCAGCGAGCGCTTCAACGAGCTACGCCGCATCACCGCCGTGCGATGGGCCTTCGAAGACGGCCTCACGATCGACCAGACCGTTGAGCCGATCCCAGAGATGCAGGAGATCCGGCTGCCGCGGGCGGCTGTGACTGCGTCAGTCACGATGACCGTGCTGGCAACCGTTGATCCCGGCGACGAAAACCTCGACAACACGGCCGTGTCGGAGATCTCGATCGCCTGACCGCCGATCGACGGCCGACGGGATCAGCGCGTCCGCTCGTCGCGATCGCGCAAGAACGCAGGCGCTTCGCCGAACACTGCAACCGCTTGATGGAGCGGCACGAGATCGCGACGTTGCCGCCGCTCCGCGTCGGCCACCGCGCTCGGCAGCGCGCTTCTTGGCGTCGGCGAGCTCGCTGCGCAGCCGCTCGTTCTCTGCCTCGAGCTGCATCACGCGCCGAATCCCTTCGAGATTCATGCCCGCTTCGGCGAGGTCGGCAATACGGCGCAGTCGCTCGATGTCGGCGTCGCTGTAGCGGCGGTTGCCGCCTTGCGTGCGTGCCGGCAGGAGGAGGCCGCGTCGTTCGTAGATACGCAGGGTCTGTGGGTGCATCCCGGCGAGCTCGGCCGCGACGGAGATGACGTAGACCGCTTGAGTGCGTGATCGGAGAGCCATCACTTCACCTCGGCCGCGACGCTAGCCGCGGCAAATTGCTCGAGCGCTGAACGCTGAGCCTCGGTCAACTCGGTAGGCACCTCGACGGTCACCGTGACGATGAGGTCGCCGGTGCGCTTCTTCGTGGCAATGCCCCGGCCACGAACACGATGCCGGGAGCCACTCTGGGTACCCGGCTTGAGCCGCAGCTTCACGGGCGCGCCTTCCAGCGTGGGCACGTCGATCTCGCCACCCAGCGCAGCGGTGGCGAAGGGCACGGACGTCGAGAGGGTGAGATCGTCGCCCTTGCGGGAGAAGAGCGGGTGCGGCTGGACGTGGATGTCGACGAGCAGATCGCCCGACGGACCACCGTTTCGTCCCGGGCTGCCTCGACCCTTGAGACGGATCGTCTGTCCGTCGGACACGCCCGCCGGGATGCGCGTCTGCACTTCGCGACCGCGCCGCTCGATGCCAGATCCGTGACATGTCGGGCACGCTTCGGGGATCACCGTGCCGGTGCCCTGACAGTTGCGGCATGGCGAGGAGAACGAGAAGAAACCCTGGTTGTCGTCGACGACGCCGCGACCACCGCAGACACTGCACACCTCGGGCGAGGTGCCCGGCTTCGCTCCGCTCCCGTTGCACGTGGAGCATTGGGCGTCGCTCGTGAGGTAGAGGGTGGTGGTGATGCCGTGGGCGGCATCCTCGAAGTCGAGGGTCAGTTCGGCACGGACATCGGCGCCGCGCCGAGGACCGGCACCCGGCGCCGCACCACCGCCGCGACGACCGCGTCCGAACATCTGGCCGAGGATGTCGCTGATGCCACCGGCGCCGCCCATGTCGCCCATGTCGCCCATGTTGAACGTGTACCCACCTCCGGGCCCGCCGCCGCCGACGGGGCCGAGGCGACGCACCTCGTCGTACTCCTTGCGCTTCGTCTCGTCACCGAGCACGTCGTACGCCGCCGACACCTCCTTGAACCGCTCCTCAGCGGTGGCGTTGCCGGGGTTGGCGTCGGGATGAAGCTCGCGCGCGAGCTTGCGGTACGCCTTGGTGATGTCCTTCTGCGAAGCATCCTCGGACACTCCGAGTGTCTCGTAGTAGTTCTTCTCGAACCACTCACGCTGGGCGGCCATGAGACGACCTCATCCGTCTGATCAGTCCCTCGTGCGCACCATTGCCGGCCGGAGTGTCTTGCCCTTCCAGCGGTAACCGCTGCGCAGCACGTCGGCAACGACCAGGTCGCCGCCCTCGTTCGGCTCGTGGGCGACCGACTCGGCGACGTCGGGATCGAACGGCTTGCCCTCGAGGTCGAGCGTCTCGAGCCCGTGCTTGCGCAGTTCGCCGAGCATCGCGTTGAGCAATGGCCCAACCTCGTCAGGGTGCTGCACGTAGGCAGCTTCGGCAGCGTCGAGAACCGGGAGCAGCGCCTCGACGATGCGACCCGTGGCCCGGTCGGCCTCGGCGAGGGATTGCGCCGCGGCCCGCTTGCGGTAGTTGTCGAAGTCGGCCTGGACGCGCTGGGCGAGCGACTTCAGCTCGTCGCGCTCGGCGAGAGCCGCCGCCAGCTCTGGGTCGACGGCCGCTGTCTCCTCCGTGTCGTCGTCGACAGCGGGAGCTCCGTCGCCACCGGGCGTGCCGTCGATGCGTGGCACCGGCCCAGTGACGTCGTCGATCTCGCTGGCCCGCTCGACGTCGGGGTTGAGCTCGGGATCGTCGGGATCGGCCTCGTAGTGGACGGGCTCGCCGATGCCTTCGGACTCGCGTCCGTCCTGGTGGTTGGTCATCGACCCGCTCACTTCTCGGTGCCGGTGTCGTCGTCGACGATCTCGGCGTCGACGATCTCGTCGTCGTTCGCCGCGCCGGCGCCGGCATCTTCGGCCTGGCCGGACGCCGAGGTGCCGGTCGCGTTGGCGTCGCGCGACGCGGCTTCGTACAGCTTCTGGCTGAACGCCTGGCTGGCCGACATCAGGGCATCACTGGCCGTCTTGATGGCATCGGTATCGGTGCCTTCGAGCGCCTTCTTGAGGTCGGCGAGCGGTGTCTCCACAGCCGCCTTCTCGTCGGCGGACACGTTGTCGCCCTGGTCGCGCAGCACCTTCTCGGTCTGGTACACGAGCGAGTCGGCGTTGTTGCGGATCTCCGCCTCCTCGCGGCGCTTGCGGTCTTCCTCCGCATGGGCCTCGGCGTCGCGGACCATCTGGCTGATGTCGTCCTTCGACAGCGTCGACTGACCGGTGATGGTCATCGACTGCTCCTTGTTGGTCGCCCGGTCCTTGGCCGACACGTGCACGATGCCGTTGGCGTCGATGTCGAACGTGACCTCGATCTGGGGGATGCCCCGCGGCGCAGGCGGCAGATCGACGAGCTGGAACTTGCCGAGCGTCTTGTTGTAGCTCGCCATCTCGCGCTCGCCCTGCAGCACGTGGATCTCGACCGACGGCTGACTGTCCTCGGCGGTGGTGAACACCTCGGTGCGGCGGGTGGGGATCGTGGTGTTGCGCTCGATGAGCTTCGTCATCACGCCGCCCTTGGTCTCGATGCCGAGGCTCAGCGGCGTGACGTCGAGCAGGAGCACGTCCTTCACGTCGCCACGCAGCACGCCGGCCTGGATGGCGGCGCCGACGGCGACGACCTCGTCGGGGTTGACGGTCTTGTTCGGCTCCTTGCTGGTCATGTCGAGGACCAGTTCGTTGACGACCGGCATGCGCGTGGAACCGCCGACGAGGATGACGTGGTGAAGGTCGCCCTTCTCCACGCCGGCGTCCTTCAAAGCCTGCTCGAACGGCACGCGACAACGCTCGATCAGGTCGGACGTCATCTCCTGGAACTTCGACCGGCTGAGCGTCTCGTCGAGGTGCAGCGGACCCTCCGCCGTGGCGGTGATGAAGGGCAGGTTGATCTGCGTCTGCTGCACCTGGCTCAGCTCGATCTTGGCCTTCTCGGCGGCCTCCTTGAGGCGCTGAGCGGCCATCCGGTCCTGGCTGAGGTCGACGCCGTGGGCAGCCTTGAACTGGTTGACGAGCCAGTCGATGACGCGCTGGTCCCAGTCGTCGCCGCCGAGATGGGTGTCACCGTGGGTGGACTTCACCTCGAACACGCCGTCGCCGATCTCGAGCACCGAAACGTCGAACGTGCCGCCGCCGAGGTCGAACACGAGCACCGTCTCGTCCTCGGCACCCTTGTCGAGGCCGTAGGCGAGTGCCGCAGCAGTGGGTTCGTTGATGATTCGCAGAACCTCGAGGCCGGCGATCGTGCCCGCCTCCTTAGTGGCGGTGCGCTGGGCGTCGTCGAAGTACGCCGGCACGGTGATGACAGCCTGGTTGACCGAATCGCCCAGGTAGGACTCGGCGTCACGCTTCAACTTCTGCAAGATGCGCGCCGAGATCTCTTGTGGCGTGTAGGTCTTGCCGTCGACGTCGCTGCTCTTCCAGTCCTCGCCCATGTGCCGCTTGATCGAGCGGAACGTGCGGTCGGGGTTGGTGATGGCCTGCCGCTTGGCGACCTCACCGACGAGCACCTCGCCTGCCTTCGAGAACGCCACGACCGACGGCGTGGTGCGGGACCCCTCCGCGTTGGGGATGACGACCGGGTCGCCACCTTCGAGGACGGCGACCACCGAGTTGGTGGTGCCGAGGTCGATACCGACTGCCTTCGCCATGGTGATGTGCTCGCTTTCTGGGGGAACGGAGGATGCCAAACGTGCTGGCGACATCCTATGAGTCGGCTAGCAAGTGTGCAACCTCGGCCACCACATAAGTTGAGTCATAGTGACTCAACTTCAGCGATGCAAAGCCCCGTGGATTCGAACGCCGCTGTCGACCGCCGACACCGACGGTGACCCGTCCAGCGGCTGCGGCACGACGGATTCGCCGTGCTCATCGACGGCGGCGACGGTGATGATCACGTCGTCCCCGTCGGCGCGCACGCGCACCACGCTCGACTCGCTATGGCGGACGACGCTCGCCAGGAGCTCCTGGGCGGCGCGCAGCGTGAGCAGCGAGCCGGCTGCCGTGGGCATCCGCGGGAGATCTGCGTCGAGATCGACGACGACGCCGACCTCTTCCCGCGCCGCTTCGAGATCGACACGGATCGCCTCGATCAGCGGATTCTCGGCGTTGTCGAGGACCGACTCGTCGTCGGGGCTCAATGCCACGCTCTGGCGCCAGGTGCGCTCGCTGCGGGCGCGTTCGAGCGCCCACAGGAAGGCGGCATCGACGTTGTTCCCCGCTGTCACAGCGACCGGTGCATCGGCGTCCGCGTCTGCGGGCTCGTCGCCGCCGGCGCGCTGCTCGGCGGCACGGAGGGCCTCGTTCGCGCGCGCTGCCTCTGCTCGAGCCTCATCCCGCTCGAGCACGGCACCATCCGCCTCGGCTCGTGCGTCCGCCCGTTCAGCACGAGCGCGGTCGACCTCGGCCATGGTGACCGTCGCTCGCTCCTCGGCGGTACGCGCCGCCTCCTCCGCGGCGGCGCGGCCGGCGGTCGCCACCCGTGTCTCCTCCTCAGCGGCGGAACGCTGCTCCCTCGCCTGGCCGAGCGACTCGTTGGCGGTGCGCAGCTCCTCCGTTCGCTCCGCCACGCTGCGCTCAGCCGCAGCGGTGAGCTCGGTCTGGACACGCAGCCGACGACTCGTGACGACGCCCAGCACGGCCAGGCCTAGCACGGCGACCGACAGCACGATGACGAGCCAGATCATTGACCGCCGACCCTACCGAGTCGGCCGCAACCGGGTGACCCGCTCAGACGGCGGCCGGCAGGCGCTGCGACTCGATCCACTCCTCGAGCGCAGGGCTGGTCTCGAAGCTCGTGATCAAGGCGAACCGAGGGGCGTCACCGGTGTGGACGACGACGTGCCAGAGGCGCTGCGTGTCGACGACGAAACGAGCACCGCGATGAAGCGGTACACGGATCTCCGTCGACGGATCGGGCAGGCCGTCGGGCCCGTTGTCCATCAGCAACATGTAGCTGTCGGGGTTGTCGGTGAGCTCGAGCCACGACCGCACGACCCATCCCTCGTCGTCGGGATTGAAGCGGTTGTTGTCGTCGCGGTGCAGGGAGCGGACCGCGGAGTCGCGATCCTGCGGCTCGAGCTTGATGATGCGGACGCGCCCGAAGTTGGCGCCGACGCCGTCGACATACTCACGAACCGTGGGTGCGATGTCGGCGTTCGAGGTCCACAAGGCGTCTTTGTCGGTCTTGCCCTTGTCCCAGAACCCACGACAGTCGAGCTCTCCGTCGGCGGACGCGATCGGGGCGAAGTTGGTGT
Organism: uncultured Acidimicrobiia bacterium; assembly: GCA_963830025.1. GTDB lineage: Bacteria > Actinomycetota > Acidimicrobiia > Acidimicrobiales > Ilumatobacteraceae > CAWHLC01. The sequence goes on along the minus strand of CAWHLC010000007.1, from coordinate 708,587 downwards.
CGCCGCCGCTCTTCCAGTCCATGTACTCGAGCGCCCCGTACTCGGACTCGGGCACAATCGAACGGCGCGTCGGAGAGCACCACCACGCCCCGCTCGGCGAGCTGGGGCGAACGCGGATGAGGCGTGCCGAGTGGGATCTTCACGCTCCAGTGATCGTGCGTGGGCCAGAACGACTCCATGTCGGCCGAGTCTATGGGCGGTCAACCCGGCGAGAGCCTCATGGCGCAGAGGTAGTCGTCACGCCGTCGACGGGTGGCAGCATGATCACCTGGCCGGCCTGCACGTAGTCCGGATTGTCGATGCCGTTGTACGCAGCGAGAACGGCCAGCCCGATGCCGAACTTCTCGGCGACGGTGAACAGACCTTCGCCGGGCTTGATCTCGTAGGTCTCGGGCCGTGTCGTCGGAGGTGTGGTCGTCGTGGTCGTCGACGTCGTCGTGCGCACCGGGGGCAGGGTCTCCAGCGACGCCGTGTCGTTGCTGGCGCAGGCGACGACGACCGTGCCGATGGCGACCACGCCGATGCACAGCAGTGACAGTCGGGCGGGGGTGGGTCGCCACACGTCCGTCGATCGTACCGACGCCACCCTTGGCGAGGGTGGCACCCGCAACGACTGCAAACGGGCTGTAACACCAGGCTCTGCCGGACGTGAGTGCGACGCGGGACTCGCTCTACAGTGCATCGCCATGACCGACACGGCGGTGACCTACCCCGGCGCTCGAGCCCCCGATCGGGAACGGACGATCGATGCCGGCGGCGTGCTGATCGCGGCGCACGAATGGGGCGACGCCAACGACCCGCCGGTCGTCCTCGCTCACGGCGGGTTCGATTTCGCCCGCACGTACGACGTCTTCGCGCCACTGCTCGCCGATGCCGGGTGGCGCGCCGTGAGCTGGGACCAGCGCGGACACGGAGACAGCGAGCACACCGCCCTGTACAGCTGGGAAGCCGACATGCGCGATGCGATCGCCGTCCTCGATGATGTGGGCGACGGGACCCCGCTCCCCGTCATCGGCCATTCCAAGGGCGGCTCGATCACGCTCCATCTCGCTGACGCGCACCCGTATCGCATCCGCAAGCTCGTCAACATCGATGGGATCCCGTTCCGCCAGAACACGCCCGACGTCGCCGACCGGGAACGGACGAAGATGCTGTCCGACGAGGTCGAGCGCGTGGCTCGACCACCGCCGCCGGACTGTCGACCTCCAGCGCAAGCCGGGCACCATCGACGAGCTCGCCCGGCGGCGAGCGCGGATGAACCCTCGGCTCGAGCTCGACTGGCTTCGCTACCTCGTCACCGTCGGGGCCCGGGAGGACGACGACGGATGGCGATGGAAGATCGACTCGTCGATGCGCTTCGGCGGCTTCGGACCGTGGCGGCCGCAGTGGACGCTCTACAAGCTTCCCGGGCTGTCGATGCCGTTTCTCTCGTTCCTCGCCACCGAGCCCGAAGTGATGGGCTGGGGCACCGTTCAAGACGACCTAGCCGGCTGGATGCCGGCCGATTGCCGGTGCGAGCAACTCCCCGGCGCGGGTCACTTCGTTCACATCGAGAAGCCCGCGCGAGGTGGCTGACATCGTCCTCGAGTTCCTCGGGGAACCGCGATGACCGTCACCCGGCTCCGGCACAACAAGATCGATCTCGCCCTCCACGAATTGTGCGGCGGTGACGGCCGGCCGCTGCTGCTGCTCCACGGGTTGGGCGACCGATCACCGGCCGACGTCCCGGCGTGGGCAGCGGGATGGACGGGGCCGGTCGTCGCCCTCGACTTCGCCGGGCACGGCGACTCCACGGTGCCCGTGGGTGGCGGCTACACAGCCGAGATCCTCCTCGGCGATGCCGACTGCCGCGCTGGCCCATCTCGGCGACGTCACGGTCGTCGGTCACGGGCTCGGCGCCTACGTGGCCCTCGAGCTGGCCGGTGCCCGCGCCGCGCAATGTCTTCGGGGCGGTCCTCTGCGACGGACCGGGATTGGCCGGCGGTTCGACGACACCGACCTCGCAGGGGGTGTTCGCTCTGCCGCCAGCTGAGCACGTCCCCGATCCGTACGCGCTGCTCGAGCTCGGCCACGATCTCCGTCCGCCCGACTACGCGGCGTCGTTCGTTCGCCTCGCCGTCGCCGGCTCAGGCCTCGACGAGCCGATCTCGGTCACGGCGAAGTTCCGACCGCCGTGGCTGCAGGGCGTGGTCGACGAGCCGGGCGTGGTCGTCCGCTCCCTCGACGCCGCGCTGGCGGCGTACGCCGCCGTCTGACGCGGGCGGGACGGCTAGGCGACTGACGAGGCAGCCGCCACCTCGATCGCCGCAGCCACGGCATCGAGCGCTGCAGGGAGGTCACCGGTCGAAACAGCACCGAAACCGATCATCAGGCCGTCCCGCCCGGGACCGGCGTACGTGCGTCGCAGACCGTCGACCCGCACGCCCCGACGCCCAGCTTCCTCGATGACCCGCCGCTCGTCGACATCCGACAGTGTCGCCGACACGTGGAGCCCGGCGTGGGCGGGGAACGCAGCGGCGTGCGCCATGACCGTTTCCCGTCGGAGGAACGACGTCACGAGCTGGTGGCGCTCGCGGTACACACGTCGTGCCCGGCGGAGATGACGGTCGAGTGCACCGTTGACGATGAAGGCCTCGAGGGCGTCCTGCAGCAGCGCCGACGGCTTCGGATCGACCACCCGGCGGAGAGCGACGACGGCGTCGGTGATCGAAGGCGGCAACACCACGAATCCCAGACGGAGCGACGGCGCCAGCACCTTCGAGAACGACGCGACGTAGATCACCCGCTCGGTGCGGTCGAGGCGGTGCAGCGGTTCGAGCGGACGGTCGACGTGACGGAACTCCGAGTCGTAGTCGTCTTCGATGACGGCGATGTTGTGGCGCTGGGCGAGCTGCAGCAGGGCGCGCCGACGCTCCAACGACATCGCCACGCCGAGGGGGAACTGATGCGACGGAGTCACGTGGACGACGCGGGCGTTCGTCGGCACGTCGCCGACACGAATCCCGTCGCTGTCGACGGCTACCGGGGACGACCTTGGCCCCGAGGCTGGCGAAGATCTGGCGGACGTCCGGGTAGGCGGGATCCTCGACGGCGACGGTGTCGCCCGGACGCAGCAGCACCCGCCCGACGAGGTCGATTGCCTGGTGCGCCCCGGACGTCACGAGCACGTCGCCTGGCGCTGTCTCCACCCCCCGGGAGCGGCCGATCCAGTGGGCGATCACATTGCGCAACGACGGTGACCCAGCCGGCTCGGGATGCGGGGCGGGTGGTTGGCGCAGCACCGGCGCCATCGCTCTGCGCCACTCGGCCACGGGGAACAGGGCGAGATCGGGCACGCCACATTGCAGGTCGTACAGCGCCTCGCCGTCCTGGTGATTGTCGTGCCGCTCGGTCGCCGGGCGACTCACGATTCGCAGCGGACGTGCCTGCCCTGGGCGCCGGCGCCGCGTGTCCGGCGCGGCGACGAACGTCCCTGCCCCTGCCATCCCGTGCGTGAAGCCCTCTGCGGCGAGCTGGCCGTAGACGGTGCTCACCGTCTGCCGGGCGATCCCCAGCTCGGTGGCCAGCTGTCGCGTCGGCGGGAGTCGGTCGCCGGCCCGGAGTCGGCCCGAAGCGATCGCCTCGCGCAGCTGGTCATACAGCTGACGAGCGGTTGCTCGCCGCAGGCCAGGCTCGAGGAAGAGGTCCATGGGCTCCCAACTTGGACTAGTCGTTTCCGTGGATCTTGGACCTTCAACTAGACCATGGATCGTCATTACCGTCAATCACATGACCTCCCTCCAGTTCTTCTTCGACCCGGCCTGTCCGTGGACGTGGATCACATCGCGGTGGGTGGTGGATGTCGCCCCCCATCGCGACCTCGACATCACCTGGCGGATCTTCAGCCTTCGTCACCGCAACCGCGAGAACCCGGGTTACGACTGGATCCGCGACGAGCTCGACGCCCAGCACCCAGCGATGCGCGTGATCGCTGCCGTCCAGCACGAGTACGGATCCGACGCCGTCGGCCGTCTCTACACCGCTTTCGGCACGTTGATCCACCACGATGGCGACGACAACCTCGACCGACTCGACGAAGGCATCGCCTGGGCGGGTCTCGATCCGGCGATCATCGATGCCGCGGCCGATGCCGGCTGGGACGACAGCATCGTCAAGTCCACCGACGACGGGTGCTCACTCGTCGGCGACGACGCCGGAATCCCGATCGTCGCCGTCGACGGGGCCCTGGCGACCTACTTCGGGCCGGTTCTGTCGCCGGCGCCGACGGGCGACGACGCGCTCGCCCTGTGGGATGCCTTGATGACCCTGCAGCGGCTCGACGGCGTCTACGAGATCAAGCGAACCCGCGACACACGACCGATCCTCGGCGCACGACCCCTCGTGGGCTCACGCTGATGTCGTCAGACCCAATCGCCGACCACACCAGACGTGCCATCGGGCCGCGCTTCGGCGGATCCGGTGTTCACCACTCCGGCTGGCTCGATCAGCATCAGTTCGCAGACCCCGGCGGGAACGACCGGGCGGTGATCGACCCCCCTCGGCACGACGAACAAGTCGCCGGGAGCGAGGTGCACGGCACGGTCGGGCAGCTCGATCGTGAGCTCACCGTTGATCACGATGAACAGCTCGTCGGTGTCGGCGTGCTGATGCCACACGAACTCGCCTTCGAGCTTGGCGAGCTTGATGTGCAGGTCGTTGAGCTGGGCGACGATGCGCGGCGCGAACCGTTCTTCGAACTTCGTCAGCTTGTCGGCGAGATTGACAACGGTGTCCGGGGCGGCCATCACCGAAGGTTGCCACGGCGTCTGCCGACGGGCGCGGCGCTGTTTCCACGAAGCGAGGTCGGCCCGGTGCGCCGACCGGCGTCGCGTCAGATCGGCGCGCTGGACGACGTAGTCGGCGAGCGACGCGAGCTCCGCGCGAGCGTCGTCGCTGATCGGCAGGCTGCCGAGCGCGGCGAGGGCCTCGTCGGCGAGGGCGCTGATCCGCGCCTCGAGGTCGGCGAGGGCACCGACATCGACGAACACCTGCTGGATCGCGGTGACCTCGTCGTCGGAAAGATCGGGCGCACCGACGCGACGCAGCACATCGCGTTGCACCGCGTCGGAGGCGGCCACCGCCCTGGCGAGGAGCGGCGTGGGCTTCCCCTCGCGCAGATCGCCACCGACTGGTTTCCCGATGACCGTCGGGTCGCCGAACGCTCCGAGCACGTCGTCGCGCATCTGGAACGCGTCGCCGAGCGGCAAGCCGTAGGAGCTCAGCGCCGGGGCGACGTCGTCGAAGCGATCGGGCGCGGCGAGGGCGGCGCCGAGGTGGAGCGGACGCTCGATGGTGTACTTGCCCGACTTGTAGCGACAGATCCGCTCAGCCTTGTCGAGTCGCCGATCGGACTGCACCGACCCGAGCATGTCGAGCACCTGGCCGACGTTGAGCTCGACGCGGAGCTCGTTCCAGACGTTCCAGGCGACGGAGTTGGCGGCTGCGAGCAACTGATCGGAGTACACGAAGGCGAGATCGCCGATGAGGATCGCCATGCCTTCGCCGAAGCGTCGTGACTCGCCCGCCCACCCTTCGCGATGGTGCTCGGCGGCGTACAGCGTGTGCGTCGTGGGCTCGCCGCGGCGCTCGGCGGCGTCGTCCATCACGTCGTCGTGGAACAGGGCGAAAGCGTGCATCAACTCGAACGCGGCGCCGGCGTCGACGATCGCGCGGATCGTCCGGATCGCCGCCGAGGCCGACGAACGCCCAATGGCAGAACGCCGGGCGGAGCCGCTTGCCCCCGGCGAGCACCAAGCGGCGCAGTTCGGTGAGCGGCTGGGTGAGATCGTCGTCGAACTTGGACCACCGAGCCAGTTCGCCGTCGAGCACGTCGGCGAGACGGTCCTCGACTCTGCCGGCGATGGTCGTCAGGCTTTCGGGGGCGATGGAGACCAGCCTACGGCTCGCTTCGTGACTGGTCGTCGTCGCCGAGGATGTCGCGCACGCGCATCTGCGCCTGGCCGAGGCGGTCGCGGCACAGGCCGATGAGGAACTGCGCCCGTTCGACGCGATCGACGAGACGATCGACGTCGACATCGTCACCCTCGAGCTCACGCAAGATCGTGTCGAGCTCGCTGAGCGCCTCCGCGTAGCCGATCTCGGCGCCCATCACTCATCCGTCGGCCTCCACTTCGGTGACCGTACTGCGCACCCGTCCGTCGCGCAGCCGGGTGCTGATGATGCTGCCGACCTGCAGGTCGTTGACGCTGCGCACGAGACGCCCATCGGGCGTGGTGGTGATCGCCCACCCACGGGCGAGCGCCTGCTCTGGATCGACCGCCCGCAGGCGGGCGCCGAGCACGTCGAGCCGTCGCTGCTCGGCGAGCACGATCTCGCCGGGCCGCCGGGCGAGCCGGGCCACGCCGCGGGCGAGCTCGATGTCGGCGCCGCGCAGCGTTCGTGCGGATGCAGAGGCGAGCCGCCGGTCGCTCTGAGTGAGGTGCCGGCCAGCACCGTCGATCGTGCCTCGGGCGGCGAGCGCCGCCTGACGGCTGGTGCGGCTGAGCCGCTCGCTGCTCGCTCGGAGTGCACGGCGGGCGGCGGTGTCGAGCCGGTGCACATCGCGCTCCACGATGCTGCTCGCCCGCCCGAGCGTGCGGTTGGCGGCGTGGGCGACGGCGTGGGAACGGGCGTCGACGTCGGCGATGAAGCCACGCACCCGGTCGATCAGGAACTGAGCACACGCCGTTGGCGTCTTCGTGGCGGTATGGGCGAGATCGTCGGCGACGCTGCGATCGTTGTCGTGGCCGATGCCGGTGATCACCGGCAGTGGACAGTTGGCGATCATCTTCGCCACGCGCTCGTGGTCGAACGTGGCCAGGTCGCTGCGGCTGCCACCGCCGCGGACGAGGGCGATGACGTCGAGGTCGCCACGAGTGCCGAGTTGATGCAGCGCCCGACCGATCTGGATCGGCGCGCTCGCCCCTTGCACCGCCACGGCAGCGAGTGTCACCTCGAACCCGAGCCCGCTCTCGTGCAGGTTCATGCGGAAGTCGTGCCAGCCGTCGGAGTCGCGGCTGGAGATGACGCCCACGCGCAGCGGCACGCAGGGCGAGCTCGATCGACCGGTTGCGATCGATCAGACCCTCGGCGGCGAGGTGGCGGAGCAGCACATCGCGCTGCAGGGCGAGGTTGCCGATCGTGAACTCGGGATCGATGGCGTTGACGCGGAACGTGAGCCGGCCCGATGGGCCGTACAGCTCGAGTGTGCCGCGTACGCGAACGGTGAGGCCGTCCTGCAGCGTGAGCCCGGCGCGTTCGAGCATTGGTCTCATCCGCTGGTAGCTCTGCCCGAACAGTGCCGCGCTGACCTTTGCCCGCTGGCGGACGTCGCCGCGCCCGTCGGTGTCGTCGACGAGCGTGAAGTAGCGGTGCTGGGCGCGCTGGCTGAAGCCGTGGATCTCGCCGCGCACCCACACGCCGCGACCGACGGCGTCGGCCAGTGTGCGGTTGACTCGCATCACGAGATCTCCGACCGTCAGCGTCTCGATCTCGTCGGGATCGGTGGCGTCGCCGGCGGCGAAACCGTCATCGAAGTCGAAGTCGAATGCGTCCTGGCTCACGGCGGGTCCTCACCGTCATCGTGTCATGCACCGAGGCGCCGCACCGTGCGGTGGTCGATGCCCGGCAGCGTGCCGAGATCGCCATCATCGCAGTCGTCGATGTCGGTGGTGTCGGCCTCGTCAGGGTCGCCGGACCCGGTGAGCAGCTCGTCGGGCGTCGCCAGACCCCGTTGCAGACGAAGCTGATCGAGCTGGCGCAGCGGCTTGGCGAGCGCCCGTCGACGGACGCCCACGACCTCGTCGAGCGAGCGACCGAGCGTCTCGTACTGACGCTGCACCCGGTCGATCGCATCGTTGAACTTCCCCCACTGCTGGGAGAAGCCTCCGAGGAGTTGCAGGATCTGGTCGCTCGTCTGTTCGATCATGAAGTTGTCGAACGCCTGACGGATGACACCCATGAAGGCGAACAGCGTGAGCGGCGAGCAGAGCACCACGCGCTGGCCCATCGCGTCGTCGAGCAGGCGCGGATCGTGCTCGTAGATGAAGCCGGTGAGCTGCTCGTTGGGAAGGAAGAGCAGCACGTAGTCGATGCTGGGTCCATCGCTCTCGCGGGCGTAGTCGCGCACGGCGAGCTCTTTCACCCGCTGACGCACGTCGGTGAGGAACCGCTTGAGGTGGGCCGACCGTTCGGCATCGGTGCCAGCCTCGAGGTATTTGAGGTAGGCGGCGAGGGGGAACTTCACATCCATGTACAGGACGTGACCCTTGGGAAGGTCGAACGTGTAGTCGGGGCGCCCCGTGCCGCCCTCGATCTGCGTCTGCTTGCGGTAGTTGACGTTCTCGACGAAGCCGGCGAGCCGTAGCACGTCCTCGGCCATGCGCTCACCCCACTGACCACGCATCTGCGGGCTGGCCAGCGCCTCACGCAGGGAACGGGTGGAATCGGCGAGCGCGGCAGCGACCTCGGCGTGGGTGCGCAACGACTCGTCGAAGGCGCCGAACCGCTCGGCGTTCGTGCGGCCGAGGTTGTTCACGGCGTCGCCGAGCCGGGAGAGCTCGGCCTGCATGTCGCGCTGCACCTGCTGGAGGTGGCTGTCGATGTGCTGCTCCTTGGCGCCGAGCTGCTCGCGCTGGTGCGTGGCGATCTGTTCGAGCTGCTGCCGCTGGTGGACGACGGCTTGGTCGAGCTGCTCGCGCTGAAGCACCGCCGCCTGGCGTAGAGCGGCCTGCACCGCTTCGTCGCGCTCGCGCACCGACCGGTCGTGGAGCTGGGCGGTCACCTCGGCGAGCGCCGTCTGGACGCATGTGGCGAGGCGGTCGTCGGCCTCGGCGGAATCGTTGCCTGACGCCCGAGCCAGCATCCGCGGCCGCAGCACGAGGTATACGCCGACGGCCGTGGCCAGCGACGCCACCAGGACGAGGACTGCGACTGCTGCGGTCGTCATGGCCACCATGTTGACAACCGGGTGTGACAGCAACGCGGATGCCGCTCCCAGCGTCGCCCGTGAGCCGGCTAGCTGGGACGGAGCCAGATGGTCCACCGTTCGAGGCGCTGGTACCCGAGGCGGGCATAGACCGGCTGACCGTCATCGCTGGCTATGAGGACCGCCGGCTGGCTGGGAAACGCCGAGGTCGCTGCCCACGTAACTGCCGCTCCGGCTCCACGGCCGCGGGCGGCTGGCATCACGGCCACGTTCTCGACGAGCGTCACGCCACACGCGGCGAACCCGCAGGCGGTGGCCAGTGGCCGGTCTCCGTCGTAGGCGACCACCATACGAATCGAGTCATCGAGCAACGCAGGGGTGTACACCGTCCGCGGTTGGAATGGCTGCAGTTCCGGCAGGGGGTAGCCGTCGACGAGCACCCGTTCGGCGTCGACGAGCGCCCTCTCGCTGCTGACGCTGCGGAGAGCAAGATCGGTCGTCGCCGGTTCGCTCAACGGCATCGGCGGGCGCCACATCAGCGGCGGGTGGCCGACGAGTGCCAGGCGGTGAGGCCGGAGGTCGGGTGTCGGCCACGCACTCACGAGAAGGAAGGGCACGCCGTCGGGAAAGAACATGTCGACCTCGGCGATGGTCGCGGCGTGGTCGAGGAGCGGCCGCTTGAGCACCACCCAGTTGCTCATCACGCCGGCATCACGGACGTGCCCCGCTGCCCAGTCCGGTCCGTCGGCCCACGGGCGGTCGACGCACATTGCCAGCTTCACCGCCCACGCCGCGTGCACGTAGACGGCTTGACGGACGAGGGAGTCGGCAGGGTCGACTTCCGGCTCCCATCCGGTGGTGAGGTGTTCGTCCTCGCCGGGCAACAAACTCATGACAGCACTGCCCCAGGCGCCGGCGCGGAGGTCAACGGGCTACGCCTCGCCCAGCGCGGACGCTATTCCGTCGAGCAACCGGTCGACATCCTCCTGATTCGTGTACGGGGCGAGGCCGACTCGAAGTGCACCCTCGTCGCCGAGTCCCAGCCGGCGCGACGCCTCGACGGCGTAGAAGGAGCCGGCGGGTGCGTTGACGCCGAGTTCGGCGAGGTGGCTCGCCACCGTCGCCGCCCGGCGATCGGCGAAACTCATCAGAAGCGTCGGCGTGCGACGAGTCGCTCGGGAATGGATGGTCACGCCACCGCAGTCGACCAATGCCCGCTCGAGACCGGCGAGCAGCGCCGACTCGTGACGGTCGATCTCGTCGAATGCCTCGACGAGGCGCTGCCGGCGCGGGGCGTCGGAGCCGGACGCCAGTGAGGCGAGGAACTCGACAGCCGCCGCGGCGCCGGCCATCAGCTCATACGGCAGCGTGCCCAGCTCGAACCGCTCGGGTACGTCCATCGTCGACGGCAGCAACTTGTCGGGCCGCATGGTCTCCAGTACGGCGGGGTCGGCGGCAAGCACTCCGCAATGGGGCCCGAGGAACTTGTACGGCGAACACGAAAAGAAGTCAGCACCGAGGGATGGCACATCGACGGAGACATGGGCCGTGTAGTGCACGCCGTCGACATACATGAGGGCGCCGGCGTCGTGAACGACGCGGCCAATCTCTGCCAACGGGGGGCGCGTCCCGATCAGGTTCGACGCCGCCGTCACGGCCACGAGCCGCGTCCGGTGGCCGAGCACCGCCTCCACGGCGTCGACCGCGAGCTCGCCGGTCGCCGGATCGAACTCGGCCCAGCGCACCGTTGCACCGGCCCGTTCGGCGGCCTGCACCCATGGCCGAATGTTCGAGTCGTGGTCGAGGCTCGTCACGACGACCTCGTCACCGGGCCCCCACGTCGCAGCGAGCGTGCGCGCCGTGTCGTAGGCGAGCTGCGTCGCGCTCCGTCCGTACACGATGCCGTTCGGCTCGACACCGAGCAGGTCGGCGAGCGCCGTACGGAATCGCTCGACGGCGGCCTCCGCGTTTCGCTCCGACTCCGTCGACGAGCCCCGGTTCGACAGCGGTCCACACAGCGTCGCGGCCACCGCATCCGCAACGGGGCGCGGCGTCTGCGTTCCCCCTGGGCCGTCGAAGAACGCGGCCCCGGAGGCCAGTGCAGGAAACTGCGCTCGTAGGGATGCAACGTCGTAGGTCACGGGTCTCCGATCGGATGTGCAGTGCAGCGGAACCGGAAGACGCCCGGATCCGGCAGTGACACCAGGAAACCACGCGCCTACGGTCGCACCGGCGTCGAACGGCTTCTTCTCTCCCGGGCGCGGCTGTTTCCGCTCCCGCGGGCGTAGTTTGAGCACCGATGACCGCGACCGTGTTGGTGGTGGAAGACGACGCGCTGATCGCTTCCAGCCTCGCCCGTGCGCTGCGGTCACGCGGTTACACCGTCGTCTCCGCCGGCACGGTCGCCGACGGACTCGTCGCCGTCGACGCGGAGATGCCCGATCTCGTGCTGCTCGACCTCGGCCTTCCCGACGGCGACGGCGAGCAGGTCTGCCGGCACGTCGCCCGCCGGCACCCAACGGTCCCGATCATCATGCTCACCGCTCGCGGCGAGGAGACCGATGTCGTCGTCGGCCTCGACCTCGGCGCCGTCGACTACGTCGTCAAGCCGTTTCGTCTCGCTGAGCTTGTCGCCCGCATCGAGGCGCACCTGCGCCTCGTCCGCCAGACCGCCGGGTCGGTGCCGGCCGGCGGTTCGACCACGATCGGCGACCTCACTGTCGATCGCGGCGCGCGCCGCGCACGGATCGGCGACACCGAACTGTCGTTGCGACCAAAGGAGTTCGACGTGCTCGAGCGGCTTGCTCGGGAAGCAGGGGTGGTCGTCACACGCGAGCAGCTCATCGACGACGTGTGGGACGAGAACTGGTGGGGCTCGACGAAGACCCTCGACGTCCACATCCACGCCCTGCGACGCAAGTTCGGCGAGCCGCCGGGAGGCCCGAGCCGCATCGCCACGATCCGCGGGGTCGGCTACCGGCTCGATGCAGCGGAGGACGCTGAGTGAGGCGGCGAATCCTCATCACGATCGCCATCGTCGCCGCGGCGTCGGTCGCCGCGTTCTTTGTCCCGTCCGCGATCGCCATCCGCAGCCGCATCCAACGCAGCGAGCTCCTCGAGCTGCAACGGGAGGCGTCGATCGTGGCGACGGAGATCGCCACCGCAGGGGTGGTCGATCTCGAGTCGATCGAGGCGGACATCAACCAGCATCACGACCTGGCGGTCTACGACACGGCGGGCAATCTCGTCGCCGGTCAAGGTCCCCCGCGTGCCGACTCGATCGTCCGGGTCGGAACGGGAGGCGCCTTTGCCGAGGGGTACGTCGGTGGCGATCTCGTCGCCGCCGTACCGGTGCGCACCCTGCCGGACGGATCGGTGGTCGTCGTCCGCATCCGCGAGCCCCAGTGGGTCAGCAGGAACAAAGTCGTCAAGAGCTTCGGCCTGCTGGGCATCGAAGCGGCAGTCGTCATTGCCGCGGCGATCGGAATCGGAGCCCTGCTTGCCCGCCGCTTGAGCCGCCCGGTCGAGGATCTCGGCGCCTGGACCCGTGCCCTCGGAAACCGGGCGCGGCGCGACCCGCCGGTGCACAGCGGGATCACGGAGCTCGATCAGCTCGGCGACACGATGGTCGATGCCGACGAGCGCATCCGCGAGCTGCTCCAGCGGGAGCGGTCGTTCTCTTCGCACGTGGCCCATCAGCTGCGCACGCCAGTCGCCGCACTCCGTGTCGCCATCGAGGCCGAGCTCGACGCTCCGCGTCCCGATCCGACGTCGGTGCTGTACGAGAGTCTCTCCGCCGTCGACCGGTTGGAGTCGACGATCAGCAGCATGCTCGCGCTCGCCCGCCACGACGAGCGGACGCCGGCGTGGTGCGACGTCACACGGCTCGTCACCGAGCACACCGACCGCTGGATGCCGATGTTCGCCGCCGCCGGGCGTGACCTCTCCGCGCGGGGCTCGATCGTCGCCGGCCTGATCGATCCGGCGACGGTGCGACATGTGCTCGATGTGCTGCTGGACAACGCCCTCGCCCATGGACATGGAGGAGTGTCGGTGCGGATCGGATCCTCGAACGGACAGATCGAGGTGGATGTCGCCGACGAGGGACACACCAATCGCCGGGTCGATCCGTTCTCCGAGCAGCGGTCCGACAGCGGCCACGGAATCGGCCTCCGCCTGGCTCGCACGCTGGCCGAGTCGGACGGCGGCGAGCTGAGCCTCGTCGAATCCGCCTCGACGGTCTTCCGGCTGACGCTGCCCGTCGACCCGCAGGGCAAACCCGTTTCCGAAGACGCCTGACGCCGATCCGGTCTTAACCGTCCACGAACGCGACGCTCACCGCCCCCTGACCGCCTGCCGCTCACGATGGGTTCGAAACGAACGTGACAACGGAGGAGGCGCCGATGGGGCACCGCTGGCCTGAGCGGGTGGTTCACCGTGGATTGGCAGTAGGCACGCTCGCCGGCGTGCTCCTGGCGAGCCACCCTGCTCAGGCCGCGACCGGTGATGCTGCGTTCAGCGTGACGACCCCCTATCCCAACGTGGAGACGCAACCGGGATCCGACGTCACGCTGGACATCAATGTCACCAGCCGCGAGCCCGACGCCGTGGATCTCGCCGTCGACGGACTACCGGACGGCTGGACGGCGACGATGCGCGGCGGCGGGTTCGTGGTCCACGCCGTCACGGCCATGCCGGACACCCCGGGGCAGGCGCAGCTCGAGATCCATGTGCCGCCGGCCGCCGACCCTGGGTCGTATCCGATCATGGTCGCCGGATCCGACGGCGCCGCAGGCTCCGTCATGCTCCCGATCACGCTCGACGTGGAGTCCCAGGTCGACAACGGCATCCAGCTCACCGCCGACTTCCCGCGGCTGAAGGGTGATCCGGCGAGCGACTTCACGTACACGCTGACGATCACCAACAACACGCCGTCGGAGCAGACGTTCACGTTCGCCGCGACGGCGCCGAAGGGCTGGACCGCCACTGCATCGCCGTCGGCTCAGGCACGCGCCGAGACCGTCACGATCGACGCTGGTTCGACCGGTACGGTCACCGTGACGGCGACGCCACCGACGACCGCCCAGCAAGGCGAGTACCCGATCGACGTGGCCGTCTCGTCGGCCAACGGCGGGTCGGGGCACATCAAGCTCACCGCGGAGGTGACCGGATCGGGCGAGATGACGCTGGCGACAGCGGATCAACGTCTCGACGTGTCCGGACGCTCCAACAGCGAGGAGCGGATTCCGATGATCGTGTCCAACACGGGCACTGCCGACCTCCAGGACGTCAAGCTCGCCGGCACTGCGCCAACAGGTTGGGACGTGTCGTTCCAGCCGGAGACCTTGCCGAGCGTCAAACCCAACGAGACGGCGCAAGTGACGGCGGTCGTGAAGCCCGCCTCGGGTGCCGTCGCCGGCGACTACGCCCTCACGATCCGATCGAGCGCCGGCAGCCAGTCCTCCAACGTGGACCTGCGCTACAAGCTGCACGGGTCGCGCACGTTGGGCATCGTCGCGATCGCGGTGATCGTCGCCGCCTTCCTTGCTCTCGCCGGCGTGTTCGTGCGCTTCGGCCGGCGATGACGATCATCGACGACGACACAGTGATCGTCACGAGCGGGCTGACGAAGCGCTACGGCGAGACAACCGCCGTCGACCACCTCGACCTGGTGATCCGTCGCGGCGAGGTGTTCGGACTGCTCGGTCCCAACGGGGCTGGCAAGACGACCACGATCCTCATGCTGCTCGGCCTCACCGAGCCCTCGGCGGGCCGCGCCTTCGTCGACGGGCTCAGCCCGACACGCCAGCCGCTCGCCGTGAAATCCCGTGTCGGCTACCTGCCTGACGACGTCGGGTTCTACGACGACATGACGGCGCGCGAGAACCTCGACTACACCGCCGCCCTGAACCGCATCCCGGCACGTGCAGCCGCGGAGCGGATCAACGCCCTTCTCGACGAGGTGGGTCTCGACGATGACGGCGACCGGCGCGTCGGTGACTACTCACGGGGGATGCGCCAGCGCCTCGGCCTCGCCGACGCCCTGATCAAGGATCCGACGATCCTCATCCTCGACGAACCGACGGTCAACATCGACCCGGAAGGTGTGCGCGAGCTGCTGCTCCTCGTCGAGCACCTGCGCACGGAGCAAGGGGTGACGGTCCTGCTCTCGTCGCACCTGCTGCATCAGGTGCAGCAGGTCTGCGACCGGATCGGCGTGTTCGTCAGGGGACGGCTCGTTGCGTCGGGCACCATCGACGAACTGGCGGCTGGCCTTTCCGACCGCTGGGTGTTCTCGGTGGGCACCACGGGCCTCGACGACGCGCGCGCCACGTTGAGTGGGATCCCCGGCGTGCGCCGCGTCGAACGGTCCGACGGCCGGTGGTCGCTGACTGCCGACCACGACGTCCGCGAACCGCTCCAGCACACGGTGTGGAGTGAGGGCGGGCAGCTGACACACCTCAGCCGGGCGGGCGCCGACCTCGAC
Organism: uncultured Acidimicrobiia bacterium; assembly: GCA_963830025.1. GTDB lineage: Bacteria > Actinomycetota > Acidimicrobiia > Acidimicrobiales > Ilumatobacteraceae > CAWHLC01. The sequence continues at coordinate 693,135 of CAWHLC010000007.1, read as the reverse complement.
ATGATCTACCACCACTACTTCCAGGGAGACACCGGTGACGGTGACGGCGACGACGCTTGAGCCGCGGCGCTACACCGGTGGGTGGCGCATCGTCGCCCGCAAGGAGTTCGCCGACCACGTGCGCTCCGTCCGTTTCGTGATCCTCGTGATCCTCGTAGCGTGCGCCGGGCTGGCAGCCGTGCATTCGGCGAGCGGCCCGATCCGCGACGCAGCCGACTCGGCGAGCGGGACACCATCGATCTTCCTCTATCTGTTCACGCTGTCGCCGCAGCGCGTACCCGCTTTCCACGAGTTCCTCGGCATTCTGGGACCACTGCTCGGAATCGCCTTCGGATTCGATGCCGTCAACGGTGAACGATCCCAGGGAACGCTGCCCAGGCTCGTTTCGCAGCCCATCCACCGCGACGAGATCATCAATGGCAAGTTCGTCGCCGGCATCGGCGCCATCGCCCTCGCCCTCGCCTGCCTCATCGCCGTCGTCGGCGGCTACGGCGCGCTGCGACTCGGCGTGGGACCGACGTGGGGTGACTTCGCTCGCATCGTCGCCTTCTATCTGGTGGCCGTCGTCTACATCTCCCTGTGGCTTGCCCTCGCCTTGGTGCTGTCCGTCACCTGCCGCCGCGCGGCCACGGCGGCGCTGGCCGCGATCGCCATCTGGCTCGTGCTCACTCTGTTCGCCGGACTCATCGCCGGCATGATCGCGGACTCGGTCCATGACGTCACCGAGGACTCGCCAGCGAGCGAGGTCCTCGCCAACGCCCGGCTCGAGCTGAACGTCCGCCGTTTCTCGCCCGACCAGCTGTACACCGAGGCGACGGGCGTGCTCCTCAACCCGTCACGACAGTCGACCGGGATCCTCGTGATGGACCAGAGCGACCTCGCCCTGCCGACCACTCTGCCCCTCGACGAGAGCCTGATGCTCGCCTGGTGGCAGCTCGTCACGCTCATCGCCGGGACGGTCGTCCTGTTCGCCATCGCATACGTCGTCTTCATGCGCCAGGAGGTACGAGCATGACCGATTTACTCATCCCCCCAACCGATGAACCTGACCTCCCGCCTCCACCCCCGCCGCCGGGCACCACCCCACATCGCCCAGCGGCGGGGCGTGGTCGCTTCCTGACGGGCATCGCCCTCGGCGCCGCAGTCGGTGCGATCGTGGCCGCCGCGATCGTCCTCGTCGCCGATGACGACCCGCCACAGTCACCGCCACAAGCGTCAGGGCCCGCCCAACCGGCCGCCGCTCCGGCGGCTACCGGCCAGACCGGCAACGGGATCGAGGACCTTGCCGCCAACGCTGAACGTTCGATCGTGTCGATTCACGACTCGATCGCCCACACCGACATCTTCGGACGCCGCGTCGAGGGCCAGGCGGCCGGCACAGGGTTCGTGTTCTCCTCCGACGGCTACATCGTCACCAACAACCACGTGATCGACGGGGCGACCGACATCACGGCGGACTTCAGCGACGGTCGCTCGGAGTCGGCCGACGTCGTCGCCGCCGACCCGAGCTCCGACCTCGCTGTCCTCAAGGTGGACCGCACCAATCTCGTCGCTCTCCCACTCGGCGACTCCGACGCACTACGGGTGGGCGACCAGGTGGTCGCCATCGGCAACGCTCTCGACCTCTCGGGCGAGCCGACGGTGACCACCGGGATCGTCTCGGCGACGGGGAGATCCCTCGCCGAGCCCAACGGCGAACATCTCGCCAACCTGCTCCAGACCGACACCGCCATCAATCCCGGTAACTCCGGCGGCCCGTTGCTCAACATGCAGGGGCAGGTCGTCGGCATCAACACGGCGATCGCCGGCCAGGCGCAGAACATCGGATTCGCCATCGCCATGAGCCCCGCCAAGGCGCACCTCGACCAGTTGCGCTCCGGTCAGGTGCCCGAGCACGCGCTGCTCGGTGTATCCACCGAGCCACTCGTCTCGAGCGGACGCAGCTGGCGCGCTCGTGGTCGAGGTGCAGAACGGCTCGGCCGCCGACGACGCCGGGCTGCGCACGGGCGACGTGATCACGGCGGTCGATGACGTCGAGATCACGTCGCCCGACGATCTGGCCAGCGCCATCGTCACCCACACACCCGGAGAGAAGGTGACGATCACCTACAGCCGGGGAAGCGACGAGCACACCGCCACGGCAACCCTCGGCGCGCTCAACACCAGCGGCAACTGATCCCCCGCACGACCCGCGGGGACCTCGAGTTCTTCTCTTTCGACCCGAGGTTCCCGCGGTGAGTGATGCCAGGCTGTCAGCCGTGACGGTTCGGCGTACCGGAGACGGATTTCTGCGATGCGGCGACGGGCACGTGCGCTGGGGCGTTTTCGGCGCCGCCGGTGTGGTGTTCGTCGTGCACGACCTGGAACGGGGCGCGCCGTGATGTTGCAGAAGCGTTCTGCGTTCGCCCACGAGGGCGGCACGTGGTCCTGTGCCGGTGGCGCTCTCGACGAGGGAGAGACGCCCCTGGAAGGAGCGTTCCGCGAGGCGGCCGAGGAGATCGGTCCGGTCCCCACCGAGCACCGCCTGATCGGACAGCACGTCTTCACGCCGGCCGACGATTGGACGTACACGACGATCGTGATCGAAGTCGAGGACGCGTTTGGCGAGTCTCGGAACTTCGAGACCGACGCTGTCGACTGGGTGCCGGTCGACGATGTCGAGCGTCGCCCCCTCCATGCCGGGTTCGCCGCCGCGTGGCCGCACCTTCGTCGCATCGTCGAGACCACCAATCAGCCGACTCGCGGCTGAGACGGTCGGCGAGCTCGACAGGCGAGTCGAGCACTGCGCAACACTATTCTGGTGCGCTGCGTGTCCAGAGGAAGGCGAACTCCTCGTCGCGCAGTTCGATGCCCAGATCGTCGCGGTAGACGGTCGCCATCTCCTCGACGCCGCCGAGCTCGCGGCGCGTGCTGTCAGTGCCGGCGGTCGTGATCACGGTGCGTCCCCGAAGCGTGAGCCGCCCGCCCGTCGAGGGAAGCGAGCACACCGTGTTGTGCGTGAAGTGCGAGTCAGGCGAGCTCTGGTGGTACGTGCTCCCCGGCGTGAAGTCGACGAGTTGTCGTGGGCGCGTCGAGAACTCGTAGCTCGCCACACCGTCGTGACGCAGCACCCACCACTCCTCACCATCGTCGGGGTGCGGGTCCGACTCCCCGGGCCGGGCGACGGCATAGCTGCCGCTCTCGTCCATGTGCACGGCATTCTCCTCGAACGGCATGGGCTCGACGAACGAGGCGCCGAACCCGACGTCGGCGAGCATCGGCTGCGACCCGTTGACGAGCAGGCACAGGTGATCGAAGGGAATGCCCGAGCGCGCCGCCGGAGATGACGACGCGGGCCTGGAGCAGGTCGACGTCGAATCCGATCGAGCGCAGCAGCGCGGCGAAGGCGCCGTTCAGCTCGTAGCAGAAACCACCGCGGCGGCGACGCACGATCTTGTCGAAGAACGCGTGGACGTCGAGCTCGATCGGGACGCCGAGGTGGATGTCGAGGTTCTCGAACGGAACGGCCAGCAGGTGGGCGCGATGGAGTCGGACGAGTGCGTCGACGTCGATGGTTGCCGGTCGCGGGCAACCGATCCGAGCGAGGTAGCCGGCCACCTGGTCGCCGTCGTACGCGTCCGCGACGTCCATTGGGTCAGAGGACGAAACAGCGTTCGGCGAGCGTGCCCATGGCGTACTCGGCGTAGTTCACGCCGAAGTCGGCGTAGAGATGCCGGCACTGTTCGCTCCAAGCCAGCGCTTCGGGCGTGGAGATGCGGTGCACGACTTGCATGATGCCGCCCTCGAACACTCGGTACTCGGCCCACGTGCCGGGGAAGTCCTTGACGCAGCCGATCTCGATCGACGGCACGTCACGCGCGAGTGCGGCGCACTCGGTGCCGGTGTGTGTGCCCCGCCGCATAGGCAACGATGTTTTCCCGGCGTTCGATCACCGCCGCCAGCGCCGCGCTCGCATCGGGACGGATACCGAAGTACTCCGGGGCGCCCACTGGCTCCGCCGATTGCCGACCCGGGATCCACTGCTGGTGATGTCCCATCACGATCACGGGTGTCGCCGCCGCAGCGACATAGCTGTCGAGCCAGTCGAGCTGCTCCGCCGACACGTTGCCGTTGGTCTCGAAGGGGATCGTCGTGTCGAGCAGGGCGATGGCGACGCCGGGCAGGTCGATCCACTGATCACCGGCGTAGCGGGTCTGACCCTTGTACGCATCGTGGTTGCCTCGCACGACGAACAACCGATCACCGAATGCCGGTGGGTACGACGCTTCGAATGTGGCGAACTCGTCGTCACGCCCGTCGCTGGTGATGTCGCCCTTCACGATCACGGCAGCGAGGTCGAGGCCCGACATCTCCTCGACGGCGCCGCGGTTCATCGTCTCTGGATACGGCAGAGCGCCGTCGGGCACCCGCATGACCGGGCCGTCGGCATGATCGTCGATGCGCCCCGCCTCGGTCTCGCCGAAATGGACGTCGTTAACAGTGCCGAAGCGACAGAGCAGCTCGCCGTCGGGCCGCGGCAGCGTGGTGACCGTGCGGCCAGCGACCTCGTACTCGGTGTTCGGGGAGAGGTCGACGAGACGCTCGACGGTCGCGCCGTCGTGCGTGACGATCAGATCGTCGGCGACAGTGGTGTACTCGACGGCCACGGGTTGCCGGTCACATCCACGGGCGAGCCCGGCGCAACGGCAACGGTTGCGACCACCAGCGGCCAGAGAACTTCCACGCTGATCGCTGACGCGACACGAATTCGGCGGCGATCACAGGCTTCGGCCAGACGGCTTCCATCGCGGCGACGATCGCCGCAACTTCCTCGTCGGAGGGCGTCGGCGTGATCGTCGGCGTGTTCACGGGCGCCACCGTAGCCGCGCAATCCGCAGACGACCACCTGCTCGGCGAAGCCCTGCAGGAACGAGACACGGGCACATCGCTCCTGCTCCCACGACCGGACACGACCTCGTGCCGAGATCGCTCGCGGGCCTGACGAGCTTCGGGCATCGACCCGGCAGCCGTAGGTGCGTCGGGGTCGACACCGAGAGTCGATTGTGATGAGTGTCGGATGTTGCTGGCGATGACCGAAGTATCCGCACTCGAGCCTGGCGACGAGCGATGCGTGCTGGATGACCTCCGCGAGTCACGACATCCTCGCTCGGCCTAACTGTCAGCATTTTATATATCGAATATATGTTGCTATTCTGGTATCCTGATGGCATGAACGACACGGATCTCGAGCAACGAGTCGCCGCCCTGGGCGACCTCGTCGACCAGATCCGCGACGCCGCCCTCCACACTCGAGGTGGCACGCTGCGACGTCGATCTACTCGCCGTCGTCAAAGCCTCCGCCGACCGGCTGCGGACGATCAGCGACGTGATCAAGACCGACGTCGCCGTGCCGCGCCAGCGAACTGCGTCAGGTCGATGTGAACGACGTCGTCGACACCACGTTGAACCCCGACGGCCGAGCCAACCCGCACGAGGAGTTGATCGAGAAGGACCGCGGCGCGGTGCTCGACAACCTGCCGGGGATGGACGAGGCGACCCGCTCCGGTGAACTCTCCGCCGCCTACGCCGACGTTGTCGCCAAAGCACTAGCGAAGTTGGCGGTGGATGTGCGCGCCGAGTTCTACCGCCGCCACCCCGACTTGGACACGATCGCCGCCACCCGCAGTGTGCACGGGTTCCGGTTGTATGTCAGCCATCTGGTCGAGTTGTTGCTCGAGGATCTCGGTGTGCAGCGGGCGGAACGGCAACGTCATCAACGGCGGGCGAAGATCTTCACCGAGTTGGAGACGGGGTTGTGGGGGTTGTCGGGCCGGTGGGATCCGTTGACCGGCCAAACGTTGAACACGGCGATCACCGCTGAGGTGAACGCCATCTACCACGCCCGCCGCGGCGACAACACCGATCTACGCACACGGGAGCAGATCACCGCCGACGCCATCACCAACCTGATCTGCAACACCCCCGTCTCCAACCGCACCCGCGTTGCCGGGGTGACCGCCATCGTCCTCTGCGACGAGCAAGACCGCGACCAGCGGACCCCACGCCAGCTGTCCGTGCACGAATACGCCGATGGCACCCCGATCGCCTTCCACACCCTCGCAACAGGTGCTCGACGACCCGACCACGAACATCGTCGAAGCCGACGTCAACGAACACGGCGTCGTCGAACAGTCTGGGTGACGCCGTGTTGAACCATGGCCGCAACCGGCGGTTCGCCACCCCCGACCAGAAACTCGCCCTCCGCGCGATGCACCGCAGCTGTCTGTTCCCCGGCTGCGACATGCCCTTCGACCGCTGCGAACAACACCACCTCGTCGAATACCAACACCACGGCAACACCAACCTCATCGATCTCGGCCCCGTCTGCTGCCGCCATCACCACCAACTGCACGCCCACAACTGGCAACTCCGCCTCGACCCGCGACACCCGCCAGTTGACGATCACCTACCCCGACGGCACCACCCGCACCCACCCCCTCACCGGACTCGCCCCACCCAACAACGACCCGCCAGGTGCCGACCCACCAGGGGTCCCACCGCCAACCGACGAACCCGCACCGCCGGCGAACGGCAACGCCCCACCACCCACCGACGACGAGCAACCGAACGCGCCCGGCGACGCCGTATGAACCCACATGCGGCGCACCGGCGCGCGTCCAGCCGCGATCGGGCCCGACGAACCCGCGCTCGCGGTTGCGTTCCCCTTGGCCACCGTTTGAGGGCGTCCTCGAATCGTGTCATCCGCCCCGGACCCCAGTTCCTCCTTCAAGAGCAGAACATTGCTCCCGCGGCCGGCAGCGAGTGTCAAGGACCCTCAAGCAGTTCTGCACGACACCGGACACCAAGCCGGTGGAACAGGCCGCCCAAGCAGAACGACCGGGCTAGAGGGGTACGTTGCCGTGCTTGCGCTGGGGGAGCTCCTCGCGCTTGGTGCGCAGCATCGCCAGCCCGGCTACCAGCTTGCGACGCGTCTCGGCGGGGTCGATCACGTCGTCGACATAGCCCCGCTCGGCCGCGGCGTAGGGGTTGGCGTACTTCTCCGTGTACTCGCCGACGAGCTCCGCACGGCGCGCCACCGGATCGGCGGCCTGCTGCAGCTCGCGCCGGTACACGATCTCGACCGCCCCTTGGGGACCCATCACGGCCAGCTCGGCAGACGGCCAGGCGAACGCCAAGTCTGCACCGATCGACTTCGAGTTCATGACGACATACGCCCCGCCGTACGCCTTTCGCGTGATCACCTGGATCCGCGGCACCGTCGCCTCGCAGTACGAGTACAGGAGCTTGGCACCGTGGCGGATGATGCCGCCGTACTCCTGGTCGACGCCGGGCAGGAAGCCGGGAACGTCGACAAACGTGATCAACGGGATGTTGAACGCGTCGCACGTTCGGACGAATCGGGCCGCCTTCTCCGACGACTCGATGTCGAGGACGCCGGCGAGCACCAGCGGCTGGTTGCCGACGACGCCCACCGGATGCCCGTCGATGCGAGCCATCCCGCACACGATGCTCTTCGCCCAATGCGGGTAGTACTCGTAGAACTCACCGTTGTCGACCACCTCGGCAATCACCGCGGTCATGTCGTACGGCATGTTCGAGCTGTCCGGCATGATCTCCCGCAACGACTCACAGAGGCGGTCCGGATCGTCACCGGTGAGCTCGTGGGGCGGGTTCTCCATGTTGTTCTGAGGCAGGAACCCGAGCAGGAAGCGCACGTCGTCGAGACACGACTTCTCGTCGTCGGCGACGAACGTGGCGACACCGCTCTTCGAGGCGTGGCTCATCGCCCCGCCGAGCTCTTCGAGCGTCACGTCTTCGCCGGTGACGGTCTTCACCACGTCGGGACCGGTGATGAACATGTGCGAGGTCTCCCGCACCATGAAGATGAAGTCGGTCATCGCCGGCGAGTACACGGCGCCGCCGGCGCACGGCCCGAGGATCACGGAGATCTGCGGGATCACGCCGGACGCCGCGACGTTGCGGAAGAAGATCCCGCCGTAGCTCGCCAGCGACACGACACCTTCCTGGATGCGGGCGCCAGCGCCGTCGTTGAGTCCGACGAGGGGCGCCCCGACCTTCAGTGCCATGTCCATCAGCTTGTGGATCTTCTCGGCGAACACCTCGCCGAGTGCGCCTCCGAAGACCGTGAAGTCCTGCGAGAACACGAAAACCTTGCGCCCGTTGACGGTTCCCCATCCGGTGATGACCCCATCGGTGTACGGCCGCTCGTCGATACCGCTGTTGAGTGCCCGATGGCGGGCGAGCATGTCGAGCTCGTGGAACGAACCCTCGTCGAGCAGGTAGTCGATGCGCTCCCGGGCGAGGAGCTTGCCCTTCTCGTGCTGGCGATCGACCGAGCGCTGGGAGCCGGCGTGATAGGCCTGTTCACGGCGCTTGAGGAGGTCGTCGATCTTGTCCTGCATCGAGTGGCCGGTCACGGCCCGCGACGCTACTTGCCCAGGACGTGGTCCTTAAAGGCCGCGTCCACCGCTGCCGGCTCCGGCGTGACCGGCATCGGTGCGTCGTTCCCGCCGACCGAGTGCAGCCGAAGGGCGCACAGCGGTGGCGGGAACGGGGCGGCGAACTCGACGGGCGACACGAGCGACTCGCTCGCCAGTCGCAGTGCCGAGCGGAACTACTCGAGCTCGAACGTGACCGTGACGTCGACCGTCAGCTCCTGTTCGCCAGGCTCGATCGGCACCGCTGAATCGGCGGCAGCCTCGGCACGGGCGTACATGGGCATGGGCGGCGAGACCGAACCGTTCTCGACGATGTTGCGGATGGCGCCGACGGTGAGATCCTCTCCAGTGACGTACTGCTCGGCCTTCACGCGGGCGTCGGCGACAGCGTCGCTGCGCACGTCGGCGAGTGCCGCATCCGGGATCACCCACCGAGAAGCTGATCCCGTCGAGCGTGAGATTGTCGCCGACGACTCCTGAGATCTCGTCGATCAGCGCACCGAGACCGCCGATGTCGGTGGTCTTCACGGTCACCGAGTTGGATGCCTCGTACCCGATGATCTCCTCGCCGCGTGGCCCGCCATAGCTCGGCCACACCGACAGGTTCGTCGTCTGGATGTCCTTCTTGGCGATGCCCGCGTCGGTGAGCGTCTTGATCAGCGCAGCTGTCTTCAACGACACGGGTCGAGGGCTTCCTCGGCGCTGTCCGAGCGCTGGCGCACGCCCACCGAGAGGTGAGCCGTGTCAGGCGTGACCGACACCTTGGCGGTACCGGTGACCGAGATCGTCGGTCGGTCACTGTTCGTCGCCGGCACAGAATCCTCCGTGGTGGTCGTCGTGTCGTCGGACTGGGCGTGGACCCGATCGGGCGATGCCGAGGATCCTGTCATCGCGATGGTACCGACGCGTCGCCGCCGCGGCAGCGGCGAGCGGCGAGCCAGAGCGATCCCCCGCCGGCGACTCGTCGGTGTCGCATGGCTCTCCTCGTGGTGGTGGTTGTTGTCTCCCAGTCGCCGCGACCCTCTCGCCCGTGGATACTGTTCGACGCGAATTGTGGGCCATCGTTCCCGCCGAGTCCGCGAGACTGGCGGCGTGACCGATCACCGCCGAACCCGCCGTCGACCTCGACCTTCCTATGCACCCCGCCGGTCGAGCCGATGTTGGCCAAGCTCGCCAGGGTCATCCCCGACGGCGACGGCTGGCGTTTCGAGCCGAAGTGGGACGGCTTCCGGTGTCATCGTCTTCTGCGACGGCGAGCAGATCGTGTTGCTGAGCCGGAACCAGCGTCCCTTCAATCGCTACTTCCCCGAACTCGTCGAACGGCTCACGGAGGCGTTGCCGCCAGCGGGTCGTCGTCGACGGCGAGATCGTGCTTCCCGACGCCGAGGGCAAAGGGCTCGACTTCGATGCCCTGCAGCAGCGCATCCATCCCGCCGAGTCGCGCGTGCGCCGGCTCGCCGCCGAGACACCGACGTCGTTCGTGGCGTTCGATCTGCTCGCCGACGATGATGAAGTCCTGCTCGACCAGCCCTACGACGAACGGCGACGGCGGCTAGAGCAACACATCCCCACCACGGCCAGCGTTCACCTGACGCCGGTGACGTCCGACCGCGAACAGGCGGCGACGTGGTTCCAACGCTTCGAAGGCGCCGGCCTCGACGGCGTCGTCGCCAAGCGTTGGCGACGAGCCGTACGCGCCGGGCAAGCGCGCACTGGTCAAGGTGAAGCACGAGCGCACGGCGGAGTGCGTCGTCGCCGGCTACCGCGTGCACAAGGACGGCAACGGGGTGGGATCGCTGCTCCTCGGCCTGTTCGACGACACCGGGCGCCTCCACCACGTCGGCGTGGCGGCTTCGTTCCCGGTCAAGAGCGCGCCGAGCTGCTTGCCGAGATGCAGCCCCTCACCGTCGACGCCGTCGCCGACCATCCCTGGCGCGACTGGGCCGAGGCACAGGCGCACGCCGAGGGGCGCCTGCCCGGCGCGGTCAGCCGCTGGAACGCGAAGAAGGACCTCTCCTGGGTGCCGGTGCGCTGCGAACGGGTGCTGGAGGTGACGTTCGGTCAGCTCGAGGAGGGGCGCTTCCGCCATGGCGTGAAGTTCGTCCGCTGGCGGCCCGACCGCGAGCCGTCGAGTTGTACCTACGACCAGCTCGACGTCGCCACTCCTGTGGCCTTCGACGACTTGATCGCCGAAGCCTGACCGTCAATCACCTTCGGTCGTCGCGGTCGACTCGCCCGGTCGTGGTGGTACGGCGCGCTTGTAGTCGTCGACGTCGTGGTGTCGTGCCGGTGTTGCCGGGCTCGACGACCTGACCGTTCTGCGGCGGATCTGGAATGCCCCACCCGCCTTCGTGATCGAACCGTCGGCGGTTGACGCGCTCACCTCGAGCGTCCAGGCTCCCGGCGACGGCGAAGTTGATCGTGTCGTTCTCGACCATGTACGCCATGCCCCGGCCGTTGAGCGGGATCGCCTGGGTGATGGCGCCGACCTTGCCGTTCGGCGGGCGGTACGAACGTCACCTCCAGCCCACGCAGGTCCTCCTCGGGCTCGAACACCTTGACGACGAGCTTGTTCGACCCACCCGCCCCGGCGTGATGATCACTTCCATGTCGATGCCGGAGCGCTCGGTTCCTTGATCGTCTCCACCACCTGGTTGGGCACGCTCGCCGGTGTCCGCCTCGACGTTGGCGGGGGTGAACTGCAGCATCCACGCCGTGAGGCCGATCACGACACACCGAGCAGAGCGTCGACGCCGAATGCCCGGCGGAGTCGGTTGGCCATCGCGCGCGTCGAGCGAACGGGCATGGGACAGGCGCGCCTGCACGACCTGGTGCACCGACATGGCGATGAAGACGGCAACCGCCACCACCACGGACTTGAGCAACAGCATCCGCCGTGGGTTTCGCTGAACAGCGAGCCACCGTCGAGCCGGAAGAGCTGAACGAGTCCGCTGATGACGGCGATCCCAGCGCCGGCATGGCGATGCCGGTTGAACCCTCGGGTGGCGTGCACCGAGTCCTCCTCGCCCGAGCCGGCGAGAACGATGCGCGACACGAAGATCACGCCGCCGAGCCACATCGCCATCGCCACGGCGTGGACAGCCCCATCGCCACACCGAGCGCAGCGAGATCGCCACCGGTGCGGGTGAGACCGAACGTGGCGACCGCGAGGCCAGGGATGGCGAGGGCGGGGAACTGCGTCGACGGCTCGACGGCACGTTCGGGGAGGACGCCACCCAACCCGCCGCGACGGCGAGCAGCAACCGGGCGAGCGCGGCGCGGCCGGGCCAGTCGGCATCGAGCAGATCGGCCCACTCCACCGGGTTGAGGCTGCTACCGAACGATTCGCCGGTGGCCGAAGCCGTCGCTGCGGCGACGTACACGATGGTGCCGATCAGCCCGAACGATCCAGGCCGAGCGGATGAAGCGCACGGCGATCACGTACTCGGGTCCCTCCGGCCAGGCAACGGCGAGGAGCAGCAGCGAGCCGAACAGCACCGAAAGCCCGAGGATCGACAACACACGGCCAATCCACAGCGGGAAGCCGGCGTCGTACGTTCCGATGTCGGCCACAGCGGGTCAGGTCGGTGGAGTCGTCGCCCCCGCTCGACTCGTCCCCACTCCCCGCTGCCTCGGTCGTCGGAGTGCTGGCTGCGGGCGACGTGCCTTCGGCTTCCGTCGTGGTCGGCGCCGAGGCGACGTCGAACGTGAACCGTCCCGTCGCGCCGGGCGCCGCTCGGCTCGCTCACCCGCCAGACGACCACGCACGTGCCCTGGGGGAGCGGCTGCAGCACCGTCACCGTCAGCGTGCGGTTGTCGTCGGACGGGGACGGCTGCGTCAGCCCGGCGACCGGGTTGCGAGTTGCATGATGCGTCGACCCGGTTGTTGGTGCCCACCGGCTCGGCGAACTCGAGCAGGATCTGCTCGGGCGACGTGTTGACCGTCTCGCCGTCGCTGGGCGGCTGTTGTCGAGGGCGTTCTGCGCAGACGCCTCATGCGAGCCGAGGAGGCTCGCACCGGCGATGCCCAACACGGCGCAGAGCAGTCCAAATGCGAATCGAGGCGACGCGACCCGGCGGCGGGGGTGCCGGAGAACACCGGCTCGGAGGTTCACTGATCGACAACGGTAGCCAGAACGCACCAGCCCACGAAGGCATCGCGTTCGCTCGCGGTCGCTCCGGACCCCTGGCACACCCGGTCGGTAGAGTCGGAGCCGGATGGCCACTCAGTCGCTCTATCGCCGGTACCGGCCGCGCCGCTTTGCCGAGATGAAGGGGCAGGACCACGTCGTGCGCGCACTGCGCGACTCCGTCGCCTCCGGCCGCGAAGGCCAGGCGTACCTGTTCTCCGGGCCACGCGGCACGGGCAAGACGACGTCGGCGCGGATCCTCGCCAAGGTGCTCAACTGCGAACGGCCCGTCGACGGCGAGCCGTGCTGCGAGTGCGATTCGTGCCTCGCCGTCGAGCAGGGAGTCGAGCTTCGACGTGCACGAGCTCGACGCCGCCAGCAACAACGGTGTCGATGCGATGCGCGACCTCATCGAGCGAGCGTCGCTGGGCACCCCCGGGCGGCACAAGGTCTACATCCTCGATGAGGTGCACATGCTCTCCCGCCCTGCTGAAGCGGCGCTGCTCAAGACGCTCGAGGAGCCACCTGCCACACGTGGTGTTCGTGCTCGCCACCACCGATCCGCAGAAGGTCAGCGACACGATCCGCAGCCGCACACAGCACCTGCGCTTCCACCTCCTGCCGGCCGACATGCTGGCCGAGCACGTGCGCTGGGTCGCCGCCGATGCCGGACTCGACCTCGACGATCATGCCGTTCGAGGCGGTCCTCGCCCAGAGTGGCGGCTCGGCTCGCGACACCCTGTCGGCGCTCGAGCTCATCGCCACCGCCGGCGACGACGGCATCGGCACTGTCGTTCGACGAGTTCATCGACGCGCTCGTCGCGACCGACCAGGGACAGGTCACTGGCCGCCGTCGCCCACGCGGTCAGCCTCGGGCGTGATCCGCGTGCCGTCACCGAGGAGCTCATCGGCCATCTGCGCAACGGCTTCCTCGCCCTGATGGCGCCCGAGCTGGTGCAGGTTCCGAGCGACCGGCTCGACGTCGTCGCCGCCAAGGCCAACGCGCTCGGTGCGGCGGCGCTCGTCCGCGGCATCGAGGTGCTCGGCGAGATCCTCGTCGAGATGCGCCACGCCCCCGATCCGCGGCTCCTGCTCGAGGTCGCCCTCGTGCGGCTCTGCCGTCCCGACGCCGGCGGCACCGACGCTTCATGCCTCGATCGAGCGCATCAGGCGTCTGGAGCACGCCGTCGACGCGCTCGGCCCGACCGCATCCGCTGGCGGCGTCCCGACGACACCACCGGCTCCACCAGCGCGCCCGGCTCGGTGGTCGGGCTCGACGCGTCGACAGCCACGGCGAGGTCACGCTCCGCCGGCCCGACACGCCTGCGGGTGCTGCGGACGAGCCGTCGCCGCGCCGCCGTCACCCGTCACCGAGCTGCGCCGCCGGTCCGATCATCGAGCCGCCGCCGGTCGTCGTTCCCGCACGCCGATGTCGACATGTCCGCCAGCGGTGGTCGGGCGAGCGTGGTGGCCACGCTCAAACCATTGGTCCGCGCCCTGTACGTGGCGCGGCTCGTTCACCGGCGATGTCACGAGGACGGCCGGTTCATCTACGAGCTGCCCAACGAGCATCACGTCGGCAAGTGCGAGCAGCACCGCCGTCCGTGGAATCGGCGCTCGACGCTGCGCCGTCGGCGCATCCATCGAACTCGCCCTCGTGGCCGCACGGTGCCGGCACGGCCGCCGCTCCCGGCTGCGGCGGCAAGCAGCCGACGAGAGCGCCGACATCGACCTCGACGACCTCGTCGACGCACCCGCCCAGGAGGCGAACGCACCCGTTCGACCGCCTGGCCAGCGCGTTTCCCGGCTCGGAGCTGATCGACGATCCCGACAGCTGATCGCATGCCGAGCGCCTACACACCCGCCGTGCAGACGCTCATCGACGAATTCGGCCGGCTTCCCGGCATAGGACCCAAATCTGCACAGCGCATCGTGTTCCATCTGCTCAAGATCCCCGCCAGACGACGTCAAGCGCCTGGCCCGAGCGATCGTCGACGCCAAGGAGAATGTGCGCTTTTGCAGCGCAATGCTTCAACATCGCCGATGCCGACCTCTGCCCGATCTGCGCCGACCCACGCCGCGACGAGACGGTTGCTCTGCGTCGTCGAGGAATCGCGCGACATCGTCGCCTTCGAACGCACGGGCGAGTTCCGTGGCCGCTATCACGTGCTGCTGGGAGCGATGAACCCGCTCGATGGCATCGGCCCCGAACACCTCAAGATCCGCGAGCTCGCCGCCCGCCTCGGCGCCGAGGACATCGACGAGATCGTGCTGTGCACGAACCCCAACACGGAGGGCGAGGTCACGGCGCCTCTACCTGGCGCGGCTGCTCAAACCATTGGCGTACAGGTCACCCGCATCGCCAGCGGTCTACCGGTCGGCGGTGACCTCGAGTACGCCGACGAACTCACCCTGGGTCGGGCGCTAGAGGGACGGCGGGACGTCTGAGTCGGGCCAGGTGCCGACCGCTCAGCTTGGGCCGTGCACCGGCGACCGAAAAAGCACTGAGGCACCGCCGGGACGTTGGTAGCGGGCGGACGACCAACATCACACCGACGGTGCCTCAGTATCGAGGCCAACAGCGTTGCAATGAGACGGGGAGCAAGAGCCATTGGCTTTACGAACACGTTACAACGCTGATCTCGAAGGCGGTCAAGATTTCCGCGAAGATTCTCAAGAATTTCGCAACTATGCCCGTCCGAACATCGTTATCAACGGCAGATCGTGCGTACGACGAGGCATCGCCTTGACCACCGCCGCCGCACAGTGCCGCCGCTCCGATTCCGCCTCCACGTCGGTTCAGCTCGTGGAGCAACGTCAGCGCAAGACGATTGCCGCTCATCCCGATCGGATGGCCGAGGGCGATCGCCCCACCGTTGACGTTGACCACCTCGTCGCTGATGCCGAGATCATTCATCGAGGCCAGACCGACGGCGGCGAAGGCCTCGTTGATCTCGAACAGGTCGATGGCGCTGACGTCGAGATCGCGGCGCGTCCGAGAGCAGCGTTGATCGCGCCGGCTCGGCTGATGCAGCAACGAAGCGCCGTCGGGGCCGGCGACCATGCCGTACGAGACGAACTCGCCGAGCGGCGTGACGCCGCGTGACTCGGCGACCGCTTTCGACATCACCACGACGGCGCTGCCGCCGTCGCTGAGCTGTGAGGCGTTACCGGCCGTGATCGTCCCTTCCTTGTCGAACGCCGGCCGGAGAGCGCCAAGGCTCTCCGCCGTCGTGCCCGGTCGGACACCCTCGTCGTGCTCGACGATGATCGGCTCCCCCTTGCGCTGGGGAATCTCGACCGGCACGATCTCCTCGCCGAGACGACCCTCCTTGATCGCCGCCGCAGCCCGCTCGTGCGACTGCGCCGCCAGCTCGTCCTGCGCCTCGCGGGTCGCCGAGCCGCCGTTGTAGCGCTCCGTACCGAGTCCCATCAGGCAGGCATCGAAGGCGCACCACAGCCCATCGGCGATGATCGCATCGCGAAGCTCGATGTTGCCATAGCGGAAGCCGGAACGGGCACCGTCGGCGAGGTACGGGGCATTCGTCATCGACTCCATGCCACCGGCGACGATGATGTCGGCGTCGCCGGCAGTCGATCATCTGGTCGGCCAGATAGATCGAGTTGAGTCCCGACAGGCATACCTTGTTGACGTTGACCGACGGCACGCTCATCGGGATCCCGGCCTTGACGGCTGCCTGGCGGCTGGGAACCTGCCCCTGCCCGGCCATCAGCACCTGGCCCATGATCACGTGGTCGACCTCGTCGGGAGCGACTCCGGCGCGTTCGAGTGCGGCCTTGATGGCAGCGCCGCCGAGATCAGCGGCGGACAGGGACGCAAGGCACCGCTCATCTTCCCGATCGGGGTGCGGGCGCCGGCAACGATGTATGAACCAGCCATAGGCGCACGGTACTCCCGCCAGCCGGCACTCCCAAAGGCCGGGACGTCTGCGGCGAGCTCGGTGGCTCAGGCCGCGGCGACCACCTCGATCTCGACGAGCCAGTCGTGCTCGAGCGTGGCGACGACGATCGCCGTCGTCGGCACCAGCCGTCCACCGAGCGCGGCGACGCGGGCGACGGCGTTGGCCTCGGCGTACTCGACATCCCGCAGGTAGCTGGTGACGCGGACGACGTTGTCGAGCGTCATGTCGGCCGCCGCCAAGATCGTGCGCAGGTTCGACCAGATGAGCCGCAACTGCTCGTCCAGCGTGGCGCCGGGCGTGCCGCCGGCATCGAGACCCATCGTGCCGGACACGAAGAGCAGGCGCCCGACGTCGCGCACCTCGAGCGCATGCAGGTAGTCGCCCTGGGCGGGGTACACACCCTCGGTCGGGCTGTGGGCGATCGTCTCCAACGGCGGCCTCCTTCTCCCTTGTCGCCGCGCTGTCTAGCCGTCGGCGCTGACGGCCGCACGCGGGTTTCTCGGCGCTGGCTACCCGTCAGTAACATCTCGACATGGAGCAGATCCTCGACGCCATCCAAGCGGGCGCGTCCGGCGACGACCTCGCCAACCTGCCGATCCCCGAGACCTACCGAGCCGCATTCGTACGTCGCGACGAGACCGGCATGTTCGAGGGCGTCGAGTCCGATGAGAAGGACCCCACGAAGAGCATCCACGTCGACCATGTGGCCACGCCGGAGCTGGCACCTGACGAGGCATACGTCGCGGTGATGGCATCGGCGATCAACTTCAACACGGTCTGGACGTCGATCTTCGAGCCGCTGCCGACGTTCGGGTTCCTCGACCGGTTGGGCAAGGAGAGCGTGTGGGGTGCCCGCCATGCGATCCGACCAGCACATCATCGGCTCCGACGCGTCCGGAGTCGTGCTCCGCGTCGGGTCGGCGGTGCGCAACTGGAAGCCGGGCGACAGGGTCAACGTCCACTGCAACCATGTCGACGATCAAGACCCATCGGCGCACGACGACTCGATGCTCGCCGCCAATCAGCGCATCTGGGGATTCGAGACCAACTTCGGCGGGCTGGCCGATCTCGCCGTAGTGAAGGCCAACCAGCTGATGCCGAAGGCCGACCACCTGTCGTGGGAGGAGAACGCGTGCAACGCGCTCTGCAACTCGACGTCCTACCGGATGATCGTCAGCGCTCATGCCGGCGATCTCCGCCAGGGCGACGCCGTGCTCATCTGGGGCGCCACCGGCGGCATCGGCGGCTACGCCGTGCAGTACGTCCTCAACGGCGGAGGGATCCCGGTCGGGCGTCGTGTCGTCGGAGCACCGCGCCGAGTTGCTGCGGGCGATGGGCTGCGAGGCGGTGATCGACCGCAAGGCAGCGGGCTACAAGTTCTGGATCGACGAGCACAACCAGGACGAGAAGGAGTGGCGTCGTCTGGGCAAGGACATCCGCGACCTGATCGGGCGTGACGTCGACACGGTGTTCGAGCACCCCGGCCGCCAGACCTTCGGTGCCTCGGTGTTCGTCGCCGCGCGCGGCGGAAAGATCGTCACCTGCGCGGCGACGAGTGGCTACATGATCGAGTACGACAACCGCCACCTGTGGATGAAGCTGAAGCGGATCCTGAGCTCCCACTTCGCCAACTACAAGGAGGCGTACGCCGCCAACCAGTTGATCCGCGACGGGCAAGATCCAACCGCTGCTGAGCAGGGTGCACCCGCTCGAGCGAGACCGGCGCGGCGGCTCTGTCGGTTCACCGCAACGAGGCCGAGGGCAAGGTCGGCGTGCTGTGCCTCGCACCGCGCGAGGGTCTCGGTATCGACGATCCGGGAGAAGCGGGAGCGGATCGGCGAGGACAAGATCACGCTGTTCCGCCACGCCTGATCGCTGCACCGACACGGCGCATCGGCAGTTCCTACCGTGCGGTTAATCTCCGCCTGACCGGCAGGGGGCCGGTGCGGTTCGGCGCTGGGGGCAGTGATGGACAAGGTGTGGTCGTGGCTCGCGGTCGGGCTGGGCAAGCACGCCGTGTGGGTCGTTGTCGGCGGGGTGCTGCTCACTGTGGGTCTCGGCTTCGGGATCTCCCAGCTCGAGTTCGCCACCGGCCAGGACGCCTACCTCAACACCTCCGACGTCATCTACAAGGACAATGTCGCCTATCAGAACCTGTTCGGTGGCTCGACGATGCTCACCGTGGTCACGATGGACAAGGGCCACACGGTGGCGGAGCTGTTCAACCCCAAAGGTCGCGCCGAGTTCAAGACGTTCCACGACTCGCTGATGAAGTCGCGGCGCTTCCAGGCGATCGTGACTCCCCGGATCGCGCTCGACTTCACCCACAACCTGATCCAGGGTCCGGGCGGTGATCCGAGCAAGGGTGTCGCCGGCAAGGCGCTCCTCGGCGCGCTGACACGCGAAAAACCGGACTCACCGGAGGCCACGGCGCGATTCGCCGACGCCGGCAAGACGCTGGAACGCCTCGGCGCCATCCCCGCCAAGCGGCAGAACATCCGCAACCCGAGGTATGTGAAGTTCCTCCTGTACGACAACCAGGGCGAGATCCGCAAGTCGCTCCTCACCAACTTCCCCGACGAGCGTCATGCCGTGTTCGTCACTCGGCTCACCGGCAACCTGTCCATCGAGGAGGAGGGTGCCGACGCCCAGCTCGTCGAGGACGCTGCGGCCGAGCTCGACTTCCCCAACGCCACGTTGGTAACGAGCGGCGCACCGGTGTTCCTGCGCGACCTCAACGACTACCTGCGTGGCGGGATGCTCACGCTGGGCGCGATCGCCGTCGCCATCATGGTCGTCGTCCTGCTCCTGCTGTTCGACGTGCGATGGCGCCTGCTGCCGCTGCTCGTGATCCTCATCGGCGTCGTGTGGGCGTTCGGCATCGCCGGCTACGTCGGGATCCCTCTGACGGTCGTCACGATCGCCGGGCTCCCGGTGATGCTCGGCGTCGGCATCGACTACGCGATCCAGATGCACGCCAGATGTGAGGAGGAGATCGCAGTCGGCCGCGCCGGTCACCCGATCCAGGAGACGGCGCGCAACCTCGGTCCGGCACTGCTCGTCGTCACGTTCGACGCGATCTTCGCCTTTGCCGCGCTCCGCTTCGCCAAGGTGCCGATGATCCGCGACTTCGGTCTGCTCCTCGCCGTCGGCATCGCTGTCATCTGCGTCGCTTCGATCGTCATCCCCCTCGCCGTGCTCGGGATCCGCGAGTTCAAGTCGCCGACGAAGATCCACGACTTCAAGGAAGGTGCCCTCGGACGGCTCACCGTGAAGCTCGGCGAGCTGCCCGCCAGGCTGGCGCTGCCGTTGATCATCGTCAGCGTGGCGATCTTCGTCGGCGGGATCATCGTCGAGGACAAGCTGACTCTCGAGACCGATCCGGTGCGGTGGGTCAACCAGAGCTCGCAGACGATCAAAGACATCCAGTCGATCGAGCGGGAGACGGGCAGCTCCAACGAGCTCGGCGTGTTCGTCCGCTCCGGCGACGACCTGTTCACCGACGAGAACATGGCATACGTGCACGAGTTCTCGCGGGAGCAGTTGGAGGCGAACGAGGACGTGCTGCGCAGCGTGGCGAGCATCGAGGAGGTGATCGGCGACGCGATCATCGTCGAGGGCGCCTCCGACCTACCACCCACGGGAGACGACGTGCGCGGCGCGTTCGAGGTCGCCCCGCCCGACGTGCAGCAGCTCCTCGTCGCCGAGGACGAGACGTCGATGAACCTGATCTTCCCGGTGCGCCCGTCGTCGATCGAGGAGTGGGAGCCGATCGTCGACTCGATCCGCGAGGACTCGTCGCCGCCGGAGGGGCTCGAGTTCACGCCCGCCGGGCTGGCCGTCGTCGGCGTCGGCCTGTTGCAGAACCTCGAGGCGAACCGAGTCTTCCTGACGTACCTGTCGATGCTGTTCGTGTTCCTGTTCCTCGCGGTGCGCTTGCGATCGGTCATCCGTTCCTTGCTCTCACTCGTCCCCGTCGCGATCGCCGTCGGTGCGGCTTCGCTCATCGCTTGGATCTTCGACCTCAAACTGAGCCCCATGACGGCCGTGGGCGGTCCGCTCGTGATCGCCGCCTGCACGGAGTTCACGTCGCTGATCCTGTTGCGCTTCGTCGAGGAGCGGGGCCGTGGCCTCGACCCGAAGGAGGCGGTCGACGTCACTGCAGCGCGGACCGGGCGCGCGTTCATCGTGTCCGCCCTCACGGCGATCATCGGCGTGGCGGTGCTGTCGTTCTCCTCCTTGCCGCTGCTGCGCGACTTCGGGCGTGTCGTCGCCATGAACGTCGCCGTGGCGTTGCTGAGCGCGCTCGTGTTCCTGCCACCGATGCTCGTGTGGGCCGAGCAGCGAGGCTGGGTGACACGTGGCCTTCTCAAGAATCGGGCTCCGCTGATGGAGACACCGGGCTACGAATCCACCAGCTGAGCGCGGTCAGGCAGGACGCCGTTCGCTGTCGGCGACCTCGGCGGCTGGCGCCAGCCGTCTCGGTGGCAGCCAGCGAGCAGCCGCGGCCGCGGCGGCGAGCGTCGGGATCGCGGACAGTGCGACAAGCACGCTGACCGAGAGCCACGCCGACCCGATCGCCACTCCCGCATAGACGGCGAGCACGACGACCTCCGTCGCCAGGCTGGCGACCGATGTGACCGTGGCGCGGGCGCGGCCGGATATCGAGTCCTGGAGACGTGCCTCGGCGACGATCACCGCGTTGTGCGCCAGACCGAAGGCCATGGCGAGCGCCACGAACCCTGCAGGATGACCGCTGAGCGATCCGGCGGCGAGCATGAGCGCGCCGGCGGCGGAGATCGCACCGATCGCGCGGCTCGACAGATGGGCCGTGCGTCCGGCGAGCGCCGTTCCGATCAACTGACCGACCGTGACGGTGCCGACGAGAATCGGGACCATCATGGTCGAGGCCCCGGCTTCCCGCCCGATCAAGGGCAGGTACTCGTCGTACGTCGTCAGCCCGAGCAGCAGCGCCGCGATCAGCACCGCCCGCCGTGCCAGAGGATGCCGTGTCGCCTCCACGATGCCCTCCCGCAGGATCGCCATGTAACTCCCCTGATTCGCAGTCGATCCAGCCGGGTCCGGAGCCGATGGGACTGACGGGGAATGCGGGTCATCGGCCGGCGTGGGCGGGGGACGGCGGTCGGGGAGGCCGGCGGCGAAGACGGCGCCGACAGCGGCAAAGGCGACACTCGTCCAGCCGGCGAGGGCATAGCCGCCGAGAGCGAACAACGGCGCTCCGAGCAGGATGCCGACGGTGGCGGCGGCGTTCTCGGCGGCGTGCGACCATCCGACGAGGCGGGGGTAGGCGGTCGTGGAGCCGAGCACGGAGAGCTCGTCGTAGAGCAACGCCTCGAAGGTGCCCGACGTCATGGCGCCGCTCAGGCCCCACAAGGCGAACCCCGCGGCGAAGCCGGGGTATGTGGGCCACACGGTCCACATCGCGAAACCAGCGGCGGAGATCAGCGACGCCCAGACCAGCAGGCGGCGGCGGTCATACGCGTCGGCCCACGCGCCGGACGGGATCTCGAACACGAAGCCCGTGATCGACCACACGACGAACAACGACGACACAGCGCCCGCGGAAAGACCACGGTCGCTGAACAGCAGCGCGTAGATCCCGTAGATGGGGATCAGGTCGCGCGTTGCCGTGTATCCGAGCACGCGCAGCACGAGGCTGCGCGGGAGGAGTTAAGGCTGAGCCGCTGGGAACCTCACGAATCGGATCGTATGCGATCGGGTCGCTGGTGCTGGCGGAAGTTCACGCCCTGATCGGCGGCGCTGCTGAACTATTGACATAGCTTATGCCACTTTCTAGAGTCGGGTCCGTGAGCGCCAGTGCAGAGCCGATCACCGATGGCCGTTCGCTACGGCGGGCGCGCAACCAGGACGCTGTGGTCGAGGCGATCCTCGCCCTGCTGATGGACGGCCAGGCGAGGCCGACAGCGCAGCAGATCTCCGACCGTTCAGGTGTCTCGATGCGCTCGATCTTCCGACTGTTCGACGACATGGAGGCCTTGCACCGCGCCGCCATCGCCCGCCAGGAGGAGCGCATCGCGTCCCTCCTCACCACACTGCCTGCCGACGGTGAGCTGGCCGAGCGAGTTCGCCTCCTCGTCGACAACCGGGCGGAGATCTTCGAGGCGATCTCACCGGTACGACGTCTCGGTGTGCAGCTTGCCGCCCAGTCAACGACGATCAGCACCGAGTTGGCACGCATCTCCGAGTTCTTCCGCGGCCAGGTGGCGACGGTGTTCGCCGCGGAGATCGCTTGCAAGGTCGAGCCGGGTGTCGCCCTCGAGGCCACCGACGTGGCGACGAGCTGGGAGACATGGGATCGGCTCCGGGTCGGGCAGGGCCTCTCGACCGCGCAGGCCGCCGACGTGGTCGCCGTGATGGTGACCGCCGTGCTCGCGCCGACATCAACCGCCGTACCGACACGACATTGAGAGGACGACCACATGGGTCGCAACATCCTGTTCATCACCACGGACCAGCAGCGTTACGACGGGCTGGGATGCAACGGCGGCACGATCGCCCGCACCCCCGTCGTCGACGGGCTGGCCCGGTCGGGCATTCGCTACGAGCGGGCGTACAACCAGAACACCGTGTGCATGCCCGCCCGTTCGACGATCCTCACCGGCCAGTACCCGCGAACCCATGGTGTCGTTGCCAACGGCGTGCCGCTCCCCGTCGACGCTCCGTCGGTCGCCGCCTACCTGTCCGAGCAGGCGGGCTACCGGACGGCTCTGCTCGGCAAGGCCCATTTCGAGCCCGGGTTCGATCCACATCGCAAGTTCGAGGAGAACAACCGAGCGCGACGTGGCGACACGGGTGCGTGGCGCGGATTCGAACGGTCGGTGCAGGCGGTGCACGCCGCGGCGTGGGGTGACATACCGCTCGCTCACTACGGACGGTGGCTCCGCGATCACCATCCCGAGCACCTCCACAGCTACGCCGACCTGCTCCAGGCTGCGCCCGGGGGCGACACGGGAGCACCCGAGACGAAGAACAACCCGATCCCGCGGGACTGGTACCACACCGACTGGGTGGCCGAGCTCACGATCGACTGGCTCGACGGGATGACGGATGACGACGACTGGTTCTGCTGGATGAGCTTCCCCGACCCTCACCATCCGTGGGATCCACCCGAATCGGAACTGCACCGCGTCGACTGGCGCGACCTCGACCTTCCGCCCGGCCACCCCGGCTCCGACGAGCAGATCCGCAAGGTGCTCGCCGGCAAGCCGGCCCACTGGCTCGGATACTGGGAGGGCACATGGTCGAACCGCGAGGGCGGACCGGCCGACTTCAGCCCCGGGCGGCTGAGCCACGATCAGCTCCGCGAGGTGAACGCCAAGGTCCACGTGATGAACGAGCTGATCGACGAAGCGTGCGGCCGCGTGCTCGACCTCGTCGCGTCACGTGGCTGGTCCGACGACACCGACGTGATCTTCACCACCGACCACGGCGAGCTGCAGGGCGACTTCGGCCTGCTCTACAAGGGGCCGTTCCACTCCGATGCGCTGATGCGCCTCCCGCTCGTGTGGCGGCCGGCCCCATCGGCCGGCGGCCGCTGCTGGCGCGGTCGTGAACGACCCCGTCGGGCAGGTGGATCTCGCCCCGACGTTCTGCGCCATCGCCGGCATCGAGCCGGCCCCGTGGATGCAGGGCACGGCCCTGCCGGAGGCAGACGGCATGCCAGGGCGGGAACGGGCACTGTGCGAGTGGGACAGCCAGTTCCCCGGCTACGGCATGCACCTCCGCTCGATCTATCGCGACGGTTGGATGTGCACCGTGTACGAGCCGTCGACCGCCGGCCAGCCGAATGGGCTCGAGAAGGTCTTCGGTGACGGTGTGCTGACGCCCACCGACATCGTGTACGAGACGACGTTCGACGGACCCGGCGGCATCGGCATCGCGACCGGTGAGCTGTACGACCTGACCGACGACCCGCACCAGTGGCGAAACCGGTGGGACGAGCCCGCTGACAGGTCGCTGCGCGACGACCTGATCGCCGATCTCTACGCCAGCCTGCCGACCGAGGTACGTCACCTCGAGGTCGAAGCACCGGCCTGACCCGACCCGTTCGTATTCGATCTGATCACGAGAGAACCGAGACCAACGATGGACGCACTCCGCACCCCTGACGATCGATTCGTCGATCTGCCCGACTTCCCGTTTGCCCCGCATTACGCCGAGATCGACGACGGCGAGGGTGGGCGCCTTCGTGTGCACTACCTCGACGAAGGCCCTGCGGACGGTCAGGTCGTGCTGCTGATGCACGGCGAGCCGTCGTGGTGCTTCCTGTACCGCACGATGATCCCCGTCCTGGTGGACGCCGGACTGCGTTGCGTCGCGCCCGACCTGGTCGGGTTCGGCCGCTCCGACAAACCGATCGGCCGCGACGACTACACATACGCCCGACACGTCGAGTGGATGCGGCAACTCGCTGTTCGACGTACTCGGTCTGCAGGGCGTCACGTTCGTCGGGCAGGACTGGGGTGGGCTGATCGGGCTGCGGCTCGTCGGTGAGCATCCTGATCGGTTCGCCCGCGTGGTCGTTGCCAACAGCGGGCTGCCCACCGGCGATCGGCCCCTGTCGGACGCGTTCATGGCGTGGCAGAAGTTCTCTCAGGAGACGCCGCAGTTTCCCGTCGGCGCCATCGTCAACGGCGGGTGCGCCAGCGACCTCCCGCCCGACGTGATCGCCGCCTACGACGCGCCGTTCCCCGACGACTCGCACACCGCAGGTGCCCGCATCTTCCCCACGCTGGTGCCGACGGGGCCTGACGATCCCGCCGCGGCGGCCAACAAGGCCGCGTGGGAGACGCTCGCCGCCTTCGAGCGGCCGTTCCTCACCGCCTTCTCCGACGGCGATCCGATCACCGGAGGCGGTGACGCCGTCTTCCTCCGCACGGTTCCAGGTACTGCGGGCCAGCCGCACACGACGATCGTCGGCGCCGCCCACTTCCTCCAGGAGGACAAGGGGCCCGAGCTGGCTCAGGTGGTCAGGGACTTCATCGCCAAGACACCCGCCGATTGAGCGCACGCCGGCCCGACGGACGCGACACCGCGGCTGACGAATCCCGTGCCGCGCGCTTGACTCTCCCCCCGGGGGAGACTGGAAGATCGGTGGCGTGAGTGACGGCCTGCTACCGATCGGCGCCTTCTCGAGAGCGAGCTTTCTGTCGGTCAAGGCATTGCGGGCATACCACGAAGCCGGGATCCTCGTGCCGGCGCGCGTCGATCCGTCGAGTGGCTACCGCACCTATCACGCGTCGCAACTGATCGACGCGGCGATCATCGTGCGCCTCAGATCTCTCGACCTCCCCCTCGACAAGGTTCGTGAGGTGGTCCAGGCTCGGGATCCGGATGTGACGGCGCGGGTCCTCGCCGACCACCAGAACACGATGCGCACGCGCCTCAGTGAAGTCGAGCGGATCGTGTCGGAACTGCACCAAGGACTCGAAGAGCCCGCGGCGCACACGCCCGTTCACGTTCGCGACGAGTCTCACGCCCACACGCTGGCCCTTCGCGGCCGAGTGAACGAGGCGAACTTCGCCCAATTCCTCGACGACGCGTACGGTCGGCTGGGGGCGATGGCCGGACGTCTCGGCATCGAGCCGATCGGGCCATCGGCCGCCCTCTATCCGCCGGAGATCAGCGACGACGGGGACGACGACGTCGAGGCCTACCTGCCGATCGCCCGTCCAGTGGCGCTGCCATCACCGAGCCGGGGAGTCCTCATCAGCGAGGTGCCCGCGGCGCAGGTCGCCGTGCTCATGCACGCCGGGTTCTACGACACGATCGCCGACACCTATCGCCGCCTCGGCACCTGGGTCGCCGACAATGCCGAACCCGCCGACGTGCCGGTGCGCGAGGTCTATGTCGTGAGCTACGGCGAGACCGACGACACGACTCGGTTCCGGACCGAGATCCAGTGGCCGATCACCGGCGGCTGATCCCCTCTCACAAACCCCGACGACAACTGAATGGAGCCACGATGTCCCTTCAACTCGCCAACATCTCGTTCGATTGCGCCGACGCACTGGTCGTCGGCGGGTTCTGGTCGGCGGTGCTCGGCCGAGATCTCGATCCAGACGGATCCGCGGACTTCACGAGCATCGGGCTGAGCGGCACGACGCATTCCACGCCCGCATGGCTGTTCATGTTGGTGCCCGAGGGCAAGTCGGCCAAGAACCGCATGCACGTGGATCTCGCGTCGGCCGACCGACTCGTCGAGGTTGATCGGCTGGTCGGGCTCGGCGCCACCCACGTCCGCGACGTGGAGGAGTGGGGTCACAGCTGGACAGTGCTCCAAGACCCGGAAGGCAACGAGTTCTGCGTCGCTCAGCAAGCCGCCGGAGCAGAGGGGAGCGCGACATGACGACGATCGTGAAGGAACTCGACTTCGCCACCGCCGCCGACGGCGTGTGGAACGGTGTGCGTTCGGTCGCGACACCCCATGCGGATCTCGCGCCTGGATTCGTCGTCGAGGCGACGCTCGACGGCGATGATGCCCGCATCGTCACCTTCGTCAACGGAGCTGTCGCTCGCGAGCTCATCGTCGACGTTGATGACCGGGCACGACGCCTCGCCTACGCCGTCGTCGAGTCTCCCCTCGGCCTGACCCATCACCACGCGACGATGCAGATCACCGAGCGCGACGACGGGGGGTCGCACATGACGTGGGTCGTCGACCTCCTCCCCGACAGCGCCGCGGAGGCATTGGAGCAGATGATGGACGCCGGCGCTGACGCGATGACGCGCAACTTCTCGCCCGGCTGATCGCGCCCGTGCAACGGATCGGTGGCAGGGTGGCATCTCCTCGTCGTGGGAAGATTCACCGTGGCCACCGAGGAGCCGCCATCGCCCGAATCCGACTCGGCCTTCGCTGTTTTCTACCGCACTCGCTGGCACGATGCCGCCCGTTGGGGAGCGGCATTGTGCGGCAACGTGCACCGTGGTGAGGAGGCGGCCCAGGAAGCGTTCGTGCGTATCGCCCCCCGATACGCAGGACTCGACAAACCTGAGGCGTACCTGCGGCGGACGATCGTCAACGTGGTGCACGAGACGCATCGCTCGGCGAGTCGCCGCGACCAGCGCGAGCGCCGTGTCGCCCGACTGACGGTGGTGCCCGATCCGGACACCCCGACGTTCCCCGACCCCACCCTGTTTGCCGCACTCGAGATGCTGCCCGCCCAACAGCGGGCCGTGCTCGTGCTGCGGTACTGGGCGGACTGGGACGAGGAGTCGATCGCCGATGCGCTGGGTTGCCGGCGCGCCACGGTTCGCTCCCACGCCAAACGAGGCCTCGACCATTTGCGCGCTTGGCTGGAGGAGAGGTCATGAGTGCCCGGAACCACGATCACGATCGACTTGTCGGGCGCCTGCGCGCCGGCCTCGATGACTTCACATCTTCGGTGCGTCAGGATCCGCCAGATCTCGGCGTGCCGACGGCCGCCGCCACCGAGAGCCTCGGCGGTGGCGGCGGCCGAGGGCGGTGGATGACGACCGCGGCGGCGTCGATCTTCGCCGTTGCCGCAATCGGCGGAGTCGTCTGGGTCGCCGGCGATGCCGATGCGCCCTCGGCGACCCAACCCGCCGCAACGACGACGACCGCGGACAACAGGATATTCGGCGCTGACACGCCGGTGTCGTCGAACTCCGATGCGGCGATCTTTCGCGACGGATCGGGTGCCTACAGACCCGCCATCCTCTCCACGGCGGACGGGAGGTTGTCCGTCAAGAACGACTGCATCGTCTTGGAGCTCGCAAACGGCGGACGTCACGTCCCCGTATGGCCGCAAGATCGCGACATGGACAGGCGAGGCCATGTTGTTCGCAGATGGGGATCCGATCGCCGTCGGTGAGAACTACGAGATCGACCGGGCTGGGATCGGCGCCGTCCGTGAGGAAGATCAGCGCCGCTGGGAGGATTGCCGAGCGGCAACGGGTTCCGATCACGAGGTCTGGATGATCACGGGCGGATGGAGAGCGCCGGCAAGCGAACCTCCGTCCGCGCCGGACACCATCGAGCCGACCGACACCGCGCCGACCGACCACCGTGCCGAGCGGTACGGCCAGCGTCCTCGCCACAGTGCTGGAGAACGGCGAGCACGGGCCGCAGGTATGCGGTGCCGTCGCCGAGTCGTATCCGCCGCAGTGCGGTGGGGCCGACATCACGAACTGGGACTGGTCGACGGTCACCGGTGACGAGTCGGCGAACGGAACGCGATGGGGTGAGTACGTCCTCGTCGGCACGTACAACGCCGACGGCACGAAGTTCACGCTGAGCGAGCCTGCTCGCACGCCGACCGCCGCCGATCGGGAGCCACCAGCGACCGTCCCCGACTTCTCCACGCCGTGCGCCGAGCCCGATGGCGGATGGAACAGCCCGTACCCGGACAAGACGCTCGACGAAGCCGTCCTCCGCCGGAACGTGGAGTCGTACGGCGGGATGTGGATCGACGAGTCGACCGGCGTCTACAACGTCAAGATCGTCGGCAACGAGACCGCACGCGACTCGGCGAGAACCGCGATCGAAGCCGTGTACCAGGGACCGATCTGCGTCGTCGAGGGCACCCACACCGTGCGTGAGCTCATCCAGGTCCAACGCGCGGTCGAGAAGGTCTCCGATCCACGAATCGTCTCGATCGGCACGGACGTCCTTTCCGGCCAGGTGCAGGTGTCGCTCACTGCACCTGCACCTGAGCTCGAAGAACGGTTCGTCTCCCGATATGGCGACGCCGTCAGCTTCGAGCACCTGGCCCAGCCGGCGGGTGGTGGTAGCCAACCGTCCCTTGGCGAGGCAACTGCCTCGACTGCCACCTCCGACTGAGCCGCCCGAAATCCTGGTTGCCGGCCTTCGCGGGGTCGGCCGGCGACCAGGTCAAGGGCTCTGCAACCGACTGGTCGCCAGCGTCGCCAGCTCCGTGCGATTGGCGACACCGACCTTGGCGTAGACGTGCGAGAGATGGGTCTTCACGGTGCCGCGGCTCATGAACAATCGGGCGCCGATGTCTGGATTGTTGAGCCCTTCCACGACGAGTTGGACAACCTCGAGCTCCGTCGGCGTGAGGCTCGCCCAACCCGTCGCCGGCCGCCGACGCGAGCCACGAGTGCGACGCACGTAGGCGACCGCCTCGTCGAGAGACAGACGCCCTCCTTCGCTCTCGGCGTCGGCGAACCGCTCCGAACCGAGCGCGCTGAGGAGGGAAGACACGCAAGCGGTGTGGGACGAAACGGCGACGGGCGGCCGCGGGTAGCGCATGGATGCTCGGCGCGATCGCTGGCGGCGAACAGCCGCACGGCGTCGGCGTGGTCGTCGCACAGGGCGGCGACCTCCGCCAGCGCGTCGAGGCTGTCCACGGACCTCAAGCGAAGGCCGTGCTCGATGCGGATCCCGAGCGCTGAGTGAAAGAGATCGGCTGCCTCGTCGACGCGGTCCGCAACGAGTAGCCGGCCCTGGGTGTGCAGGGCATCAGCGACGACGCTGGGCATGTCCCGCTGACGAGCGACCGCAAGGATCCGCTCGAGCAGTTCACCCGCCTCCTCGTGCCGGGCGGCAGCGAGGAGCGCCGCTCCCAATGTCGGAGTGGAGAGCACGCCGACGTAGGTCTCGTCGCCGGGCTCCGGACGGCCGACCTCCGCCTCGAGCCAGCGGATCGCATCGTCGATCTCCCCGTTCCAGAGCTGGAGCGTGCCGAGCACGCGTGCGAGGCCGGGTACGAAGGCCGCCTCCGAGTCGCCGTCGACGAGACGGACGACCGGTTCGAGCAGCCGGAACGCACGCTCGATGTCACCCGCGACGCCGTGCGCGTAGGCGAGCTGGCTCCGCGACGTGCCGACGCGGTGATAGTCGCGCAGTGGCTCGGCGATCTCGACCGCCCGCTCGGCATGAGCAATCGCCGCGTCGACGTTGCCCGTACAGAGGGCGCTGTCTGACAATCGCGCCAGAGCAGTCGAGGCGATCCCGCGGTCGGCGTGCCGGATCAGGCCCTCGACGGCTCGCTCGAGCGTCGGTACCGCTTCGTCGTGTCGATCGCGGAGTTTGAGGATGATTCCGTGCAGCGCCAAGGCACCGTCGACGACGAACTCGTCGGCGCCGGCGGCGAGCCGCATCGCCAGTTCTCCGAGACACCACGACTCGTCGAAGTCGACGTACAACTGGCCCACTGCGAACAGCAGCTGACACCGCGCCTGCAGGCGCGAATCGCCGTTCTCCGCCGCGATCGCCAATCCCTGCTCCACGGCACCGAGGTCGAAGGGCGACGTCGTGTCGGCGACGAGCCCGAGGCTGGTCAGCAACTTCGCCTGCAGCACAGATCGGTCATCGGGCGCGCGCTCGACGGCACGACGCATGTACGCCAGCCCCTCCGCACCGCGCCGCTGCAGGTTCCACAGCCACGGCAGCGCAGCGGCGAGCCTGCGGCCTCGATCAGGATCGGCGGCGGCGAGGCCGCGATCCAGCGCGACGCGGACGTTCTCGTACTCCACCTCGACCTGCGCCCGCCATGCGTCCTTGTTCCGATCGAGCTCCGGCTCGGCCGCTTCGACGAATGCGACGAAGTAGTCGAGGTGCCGATCGCGCACCGTCGTGTCTTCGTCGGCGTCGTCCAGCCGGTCGAGGGCGTACCGCCTGATCGGTTCCAGCAGACGGAATCGGCCTTCGCTCGGTGCATCCCGCCCGGCGTCCTTCTCCGGCGCGGTGGTGGCGACGACGAACGACTTGTCGACGAGACGGCGAAGGGTGTCGAGCACGTCGTCGGGGTCGACATCGACGAACCCGCACACCGCTCGCGCGGCATCCACGGTGAACCCGCCGGCGAAGACGCCCAGGCGGCGGAACACGGCCCGATCGGACGCGTCGAGGAGGTCGTGGCTCCAGTCGATCGACGCTTCCAGGGTCTGCTGCCGGGGAGGCGCTCCCCGCGGCCCGCCTACGAGGAGGGAGAGACGATCCTCCAGCCCAGCGGCGATCTGCTGCGGCGTCAACGTCCGGAGCCACCCCGCGGCGAGCTCGATCGCCAACGGGATGCCGTCGAGGCGAGCGCACATCGAGCGCACCGCCGACTCGCTGGCGGCGTCGAGCGTGAACCACGGCCGGACGAGGCTCGCCCGTTCGAGGAACAGCTCCATCGACTCGTCTCCGTCGAGCGTGGGAGCACGCCAGGTCACCTCGCCCGGTACACCGAGCGGTTCGCGGCTCGTCGCCAGGACGGTGACCTCGGCGCACGTTCGGAGGAGGTGCTCGACAAGCGCGGCAGCAGCGTCGAGGACGTGCTCGCAATTGTCGAGGCACAGGAGGACGTTCCGATCGCGCAGCTGCAGCGTCAACGAGTCAAGTGCTCCACGCACTGGATCGACCAACGTGCCGGTGGCCTCGGCGACGAGCTTGTGCACCGCATCCTCGTCGTCCACCGTGGCGAGCTCGACCCACCAGATGCCGTCGCGCCACTGTCCGGTCCGCGATGCCGCAACGTGGGCGGCGAGCCGAGTCTTGCCGCATCCGCCCGCACCCGTGATCGTCACCAAGCGTCCAGCGGCGAGCAGGGCCTGGACATGGGCGAGCTCGCGTCGGCGACCGACGAAGCTCGTCAGTTGGACGGGGAGGTTGTTGGGGAACGTGTCGAGTGAACGCAACGGCGAGACGTGACCGGCGACCGCCTGCCGGCGCCAGCTCGTAGATGCGCTCCGGTGGCGACAGGTCGATGCAGGCGATGGACGCCGCTGTCGTGAAGCGCCCAGCCGTCGGGGACACCGCCGGCGAGCATCGCCGTGGCGCGCGAGGTGACCAGGATCTGACCCACGTCGGCGGTATCGAGGAGGACCTCGCATCTGCGTATCGACGAACCGCTGTGCGTGCCGTCGGCGTCCAGTCGTGACTCGCCACCGTGTACGGCAAGACACGCCCCATGGTCATCCCGGCGGACATCAATCGCGGCCGCGACCGCTTCGGCCGCCGTGTCGAACACCTCGACCGTCCGACCACCTCCGTCACTGCGATCGACGGCAAGGAAGGCTTTGATACCGGCTGGACCAACCGACAGCTGATCATCGATGCGGTGCGCTGCGCGGTGCTGATCCACGATGCGGCAAGTCTGGCGCGTCGACGACATCGGCCAGGTGGCAGATGTCCCGCGTGGACTCTGACGGCAGAGTCAACCTCGATGGAGGACTTCGCTGTCGCTCTCGCCCGCTGGATCGTCGCCGAGCGCGACCGAGATCTCAAGGTGCTCGTCGGCCTGCTCGACGACGAGTTCTGCGGCGACGGTCCTGCGGGGGTCGTGCTCGACAAGCAGCAGTGGCTCGATCAGCGCAGATCGATGCGCGTCGCTGTCCGCTCGTTCAGCTGGGATCTGCGTTCCGTCCGCATCGGTCACGACACCGCGGTGGCGCTCGGCGTGCAGAACGAGCTCGGTGGAGAAGACCGGCGCGGTGCCGTGCAGCTGTGCACGGTGGTTGGCGTGCGGCGCGACAGCCACTGGCGAATCGTGAACGTCCAGCTCAGCGCCGTGGGTCGGCCATCACGCCGGCCGTGATTGGCCACATGGCCGATGTCGTCGCGATGGCGACGTGCGACCGTGCAGACATGGGAACTCCCCATCGCCACCCCCAAGAAGTCACACGAAGGAGTACTGAAATGAGCAAGGTGATTGCCGACATCTCGATGTCCGTGGACGGCTTCGTCGCTGATCCAGACGACAAGATCGACGATCTGATCGGATGGATGTTCAATGGCGAGGTCGCCACGCCGACCGCCGTCGAGGGCTTTGCATTCCACACCTCAGAGGCGAGCGCCGCTGTACTGCGCTGGGCGATCGAGAGCGTCGGCGCACTCATCTCCGGTCGCCGCAACTTCGATCTCGCCAGCGGTTGGGGCGGGACTCATCCGATGCACGTGCCCGTGTTCGTCGTCACCCACGACCCGCCGAAGGACTGGCCGGAGGGAACGTCGATGCACTTCGTGCCGGACGTGGACACTGCCGTCGAGCAGGCAAAGGCCGCAGCCGGCGACAAGGTTGTCGGCGTCGCCACCCCGAACATGACGCAGCAACTCCTCGACAAGGGTCTGCTCGACGGCATCCACGTCAGCGTCGTGCCGATCCTGCTCGGCAAGGGTGTGCCCTTCTTCGCCAACCTCGAGAACACGCCGGTGCACCTCGAGATGACCGACGTCGTCCAGGGTGACGGCGTCACCCATTTCACGTACGACGTCAAGGGCCGCGGCGCGACGGACGGCGCACAGGATCAGCGGCCACGCCGACGGAGCGGGCGACACGCGCCGACTCGTGACCGCCGAGTGACAGTGCCGGGCTCGATCGACGAGGTCGCTGCCCGGCACGTCCGCGCCGGGCGAGGTCGTCGGCGGTCCTTCGCTGTGGAGACAGCGGCTCTCGGTGGGCGGTTTCGGGCGGGTTGGGCGAGAATGGGGAGATGTTGTTGACCGAGATCGATCACGTCGCCATCGCCGTGCACGACCTGGAGGCGGCGATCGCCTATTACCAGGAGGCGTTCGGTGCCACCGTCGACCATCGCGAGGTCGTCGAGAGCGACGGCGTGGAGGAGGCACTCCTCAAGGTGGCGGAGAGCTACATCCAGCTGCTCACGCCGACGTCCGATTCTTCACCCGTCGCCAAGGCACTCGAGAAGCGCGGCGAGGGTCTGCACCACATCGGCTATCGGGTCAGCGACTGCGCCGAGGCACTGCGGGCGATGGTTGCCGCCGGTGCACGCCCTATCGACGAGGCACCCCGACCCGGCAGTCGCGGCACGACCGTGGCGTTCATCCACCCCAAGGGTTCGTTCGGCACCCTCATCGAACTTGTCCAGGAATGACGCCGCGTCTTCCGGCACGCCGTTCCCGGCGGCGGTGCTGTGGGACATGGACGGCACCCTGATCGACACCGAGCCGTTCTGGATCCAGGCGGAGTACGAGCTCGTCGAGGCACACGGCGGGACGTGGACCGACACCGACGCCCACGAGCTCGTCGGCAGCGACCTGATGGACACGGCGGCGTACGTCAAGCAGGTCGGCGGGGTGGATCTCGACCCGGTCGAGATCATCGATCAGTTGATGGACCGCGTCATCGAACTCATGGCGGGCGCACCGCCATGGCGGCCGGGAGCACTCGATCTGCTCCACGAGTTGCACGACGAATCGATCCCCTCGGCGCTCGTCACCATGTCGTGGCGCACACTTGCCAACGCCGTTGTCGCGCTCCTCCCGAAAGAGCTGTTCGCGGCCGTCGTGGTCGGGGACGAGGTTGCCCACGGCAAGCCTCATCCGGAGCCCTACCTCGCCGCAGCGCGCAAGCTGGGCGTCGATCCGGCCGGGTGCATCGCGCTGGAGGATTCGCCGACCGGCGCCATGTCTGCGAGCGCCGCCGGCTGTACGGTGATCGGCGTCCCGCACGTGGTAGAGATTCCAGTGGCGGCGACCCACCTCATGATCTCTTCTCTGACGCAGCTCGACGTTGCGATGCTGCGCCGGCTGATTCCGGCGTGACAACTTCGACCACCCCGACCGACGACCTCGGCACCTCGTACCGGATCCGGCGACTGACGGTGCTCGTGATCGCCCTCGGCCTTTTCGCCGCGGCTATCTGGTTCTTCGCCATCCGCGAGGACGACGACAACTCCGGCGTACTGCCCACCGCGGATCTCGCGCTACACGGATGGGTGCCGTACTGGGCGCTGGAGCATTCGATCCCCGAGCTCGCGCTCCGTGCCGAGAACTTCGACCAGGTGTCGCCGTTCTGGTTCCAGACGACCGGCATCGACACGATCGTCGCCGACCCGTCCGCACCGGAACGGCGTACGGAGCGATTCGTCGACACCGCACGGGAGCTGGGCGTGGCGCTCGTGCCGTCGATCCTCGACGCCATGCCCGCCGGCGAGATGGCGGAGATCCTCGCTGATCCCGCCACGCGCGCCCGTCACGTGGACGCCATCGTCGAGTTCGCCGCCGAGGGCGACTACGCCGGGGTCGACATCGACTACGAGCAGTTCGCCTTCGCCGACGGTCGCGACACCTGGGCGGACACACGACCGAACTGGGTGGCGTTCATCGAAGAGCTCTCCGCCAAGCTCCACGACGACGATCGCACGCTGACAGTCAGCATCCCGCCCGTCTACGACGCCGACCGCACCGACGACAGCGGGTTCTGGGTGTACGACTACGGGGCGATCACGCCTCACGTCGATTCGATCCGGGTGATGGCGTACGACTACTCGACTGCCGAGCCGGGGCCGATCTCGCCCATCAATTGGGTGCAGGACGCCATCGAGGGCACGATCGAGGCGAGCGGCGATCCGTCCAAGCTCGTGCTCGGGCTGCCGCTCTACGGCTACAACTGGCCCATCGACGTCGAGGGCGACTGCCCGTCGGACGCGCCCGAGCGGACCTCGGTCAACATCCGTTCAGTGCCGGGTCTGATCGCCGAGCGGGGAGCCGAACCACGGTGGGTGGAGCGGACCGCCGAGTACACGTTCACCTACGACCTCACCGTCGAGGGCGACGGCGCATCGTGTGTGCAGACACGTGAGGTCCATTACGTCGACGCCGTCGGCGCCCAGATGCGGCTCGACCTGGCCAAGGAAGCGGGGTTCGGGGGCATCTCGCTGTGGGCGTTCGGCTATGAGGACGGGTCGGTGTGGAACCGCATCAGTCCCAGCCTGTCCCCCACCGGCACGACGACGGTCGTGTCCGCCACCGCCGCCGCCGACTGAACACGTCCGGTCCAACCGCGACGCTGGCAATACAGTCGCCGTCATGGACGTGCATCTCGTCGACGGCACCTACGAATTGTTCCGCCAGCACTTCGGCTACGCGGCGCGTGAGAAGGATGCCGGACCGTACGGCGCCACCGTCGGCGTGCTGGCGTCGACGCTCGCCCTTTTCGCCGAGGGTGCGACGCACGTCGCCGTCGCCAGCGATCATGTCATCGAAAGCTTCCGCAACGATCTGTGGCCCGGCTACAAGTCGTCGGAGGGGATGCCACCGGAGCTCCTCGCCCAGATCCCGGTCGTCGAGGAAGCACTCGTCGCAATGGGAGTGACGACGTGGGCGATGGTGGAGTACGAGGCCGACGACGCCCTCGGCGCGGCGGCGAAGGTCGCCGACGCGGACGCAGAGGTCGATCGCGCCTTCATCGTCACACCCGACAAGGACCTCGGCCAGTGCGTGCGCGGCACGCGCATCGTGCAGTTCGATCGACGCAAGCGGGAGATCATCGACGAGGACGGCGTGCACGCCAAGTTCGGCATCGGCCCGGCCTCGATCCCCGACTATCTCGGCCTCGTCGGTGACACCGCCGATGGGTTCCCCGGGCTGTCGGGATGGGGTGCGAAGTCGACGGCCGCCGTCCTCGCCAGGTGGGAACACCTCGAGGCGATTCCCGAGTCGGTGGCCGACTGGGACGTCCCGGGGTTGCGGGGTGCACCGAACCTGTCGGCCACGTTGCGCGCCGAGTGGGAGTTCGCACTGCTCTTCCGGCGCATCGCCACGGTGGAGACCGACGTCGAGGTCGGGCAGCCTGCCGACTGGCGGTGGGAGGGCCCGACCGGGGACTTCGCCGAGTGGGCGGAGCGGATCGGCGCTCCCGAGCTCGTCGAGCGAGCCGACAAGCTGGCCGTCAACCGAACCTGAGGCCGGCCGGCGCCGTTCCAGATCGTGGCGCGGGAGGCAGGATCAGCCGGCGATGGTGACGGTGGCCGTGCCTGAGTCGGAGGTGAACTCGTCGAGGCGCACCCGCACGGTGACGTCCCACGAGCCGCCGAAAGGGATGTCGGCCGGCACGTGGTACTCGCCGCCACCGAGATCGTGGACGGTGGGCTTGATCGGGCCGAGGCCGAGCTGAGGTTCGCGCAGCTCGACGGTGGGCGGCTCGTACAGTGTGATCGGCTCGCCGTCGGGTGCGCTGAGGGACAACGTGATCAGGTTCTCACCGGCAGTCGCCGGATCGACGGTGATCACTGCTGAGCCCGAGCCCTGTGTGAGCTCGACGGTGGCAGTCGACGGCTGACCGGCATCGGCCGCTTCGGCGACGGTCGGGTCAGGTGAGCGCGACACCAGTACCGCCGTCGTGGCGAGCACGAGGGCGAGGATCGCCAGTTCGCTGCGAACGGTCAGCGTGAGCCGGCGCGCCGCCGCTTCCTCGCCGCCGTCCGTGGCGGCGATGCGCGGGACCAGACGCCAGCGGTTGTAGCGCACCGACCGCGACAACCACGGCGACGAGGACGACCTTCGTGACGAGCGCCAATCCGTAGCCGGTGTCGACGAGGGCGTCCAGCGTCGGCAGCACGATGAGCGACATTCCCACCCCGGTGGCGGTGAGCGCGGCCAGCGCCCAGAGCGCCATCGACGAGAACCGCGACACGGCCATGGCGCGACGCGTCGCGACCGGTTCGCCACGAAGCCAGACCACGAGCGCAACGAGGCCGCCCAACCACGCCGCAGCTGCACCGAGGTGGACGCCGTCGAGCGCCATCATCGCCCACGTCGGGTCCTTGGTGCGCGTGTGACCCTCTATCAGGAATCCGCCGAGGGTCATCGCCGCACCGACCCACGCCCATTCGGGGAAGCGCCTCGCGCTGACGAGCAGCAGGACGAAACCGAGCAGCGTCACCGCGCACGCCGCCCCCAGCGGCCCACGCAGTGAGTCCTCCAGAAAGGCGGTATCGCGTCAGCGAATCGAAGCTGCCGCCGAGGCGGGCGACACGGAGAGGTAGCCAGGCAAGGGCGACGACGATTCCCGCGATCGATGCACCCATTGCGAGCAACGCGAGCCGATCGCGCTGTGCGTCCGATCCGCTGCGGAGGATCACCTGGGCGAACAGCCACGAGCCAGCGGCCACGAGCGCCGCGCCGTAGAGCAAGGCGGTCACCGTGTTCGCCATCAATCGTAGGAACCACGATCCACCGACACCCTGTGTGGCGCCGGCGCGGAGCTCGTCCGCATCAGCAGACGGCGCGCCGACATGGAACAGCGAGGTACCGGCGATGGGATGGCTGTCGGCCGAGACCACTCTCCATGACACCACGTATGTGCCGTCAGCGAGCTCGCCTGGCAGAGGCACGGTGATCGTCGTGTCGACGTTCGACGGCTCGCCGCCGACCTCTTCCCCCTGGTCGTCGAGGACGCGCA
This sequence comes from uncultured Acidimicrobiia bacterium, assembly GCA_963830025.1. Lineage (GTDB taxonomy): Bacteria > Actinomycetota > Acidimicrobiia > Acidimicrobiales > Ilumatobacteraceae > CAWHLC01. The sequence goes on along the minus strand of CAWHLC010000007.1, from coordinate 654,469 downwards.
CGCCCCCTCCCGACAAGGACACGTGCTCGGAGAAGCGCAGGGTCACGTCGGTCGGAGCGCCGTCGACGACCATGTCGTCAGCCGGAACGATCTCCAGCAGCTCGGCGTGGGCACTGGCCACGCGTGCAGGTCCGACGATGCCGGCAACGACCGCTGTCAGAAAAAGAGCGGCAAGAACGACGGTGCGACACGACCACCCCCGTGAGGTCGTGCCGCCCCCGTCGCCGCCGGGGGTTGCGCGGACGGGTCGACGACGAGTCAGAACCGCTGAATCTCCTTCGTGAACGCCCGCCGCGGGCCAGCCGTACGGCGGTTAGTCGTTTGGTTGCGATGGAAAGTTCCCGATGGTCAGCCAGCGCGGCGGTCGCCATCGACGATGCGGAACGCCCGACGGTGTGCGTCGGCGTCGGATGCGTCACCTGCGGGACGCCGCGGCGGACGTGGAGCAAGGAGCCACACGATGCCGACGCTGGCGAACTCGAGCACATGCTTGAGCTCACCGAGGATCGGAGTGCCGCCACGCGCGACGTCGACGGTCGCCGTGATCAGCAGCCCGCCCGCCACCACCGCTGCCACCGGCAGGAAGGCCCGCGCCCTCGCCGGACGCACCACGAGGACGAGGAGACCGACGCCGTAGGCAACGGTGAACGCGCCGAGATGGCGAGCGGCGTGGTCCGTCATGTGGGAATCGGCCCACAGCAGTTTCGGTGCGCCGACGGCGATGATCCCCACCGCCGTCAGCAGGAGGCTCAGGCGAAGCCAGAGTGGATGGGAGGCACGATCCTCGGCGGCGACCCGGGCGACGACGGAACGGGACAGATCGCGCTGCTCACCGACGGCGCGCAGGTGCTCCCCCTCTCCTCCACCACCGGCGGTCGACAGCGCGGCCAGGTCGGCGTTGAACTGCCGGCATCCGGCGCAGCGGGCGAGGTGGGCGTCGACGAGACGAACGTCGACCCCCGGGTCCTCGCCGTCGGCGAGAGCGGAGAGGCTCGTCGCGCCAGCGCTCGCAGTCCATGCCTACTCAGTCGTCGCGCGGTGGCGCCCAGTTCCAGCCCGATTTGGAACCGCTCTCGCCCTCCGACAACATGACTCCGATGGCAGCCGACGACCCATTGCGCCGCCTGGTCGCGGCGGCCGTCGAGGGAGACGACGCGGCGGTTGCACAGTTGGTCCGCCAGACGCAGCCCGCCGTCGCTCGCATCTGCACTTTGCTGGGCTCCGGCGCCGATGTCGACGATCTCGTCCAGGACACCTATGTCCGCGCTTTGCGGTCGTTGTCCGGCTACCGCGCCGAGGCTCCCGTCGAGACATGGCTGCTGTCGATCGCCCGCCGCGTGTGTGCCGATCAGGTCCGTCGCGCCCAACGTGACCGGCGCCTGCTCGACCGCTTGCGGCAACTGCCCGTGTCGTCGCCCCCGGAGGCGTGGAGTGCGAGCTATTCGGACGCCTCGCTGATCGACAGCCTCGACGTCGATCGCCGAGAGGCGTTCGTCCTCACCCAACTCGCCGGCCTCGAGCTACGAGGAGGCGGCCGCTGTTGCCTGCTGTCCAGTGGGGACGATCCGCTCCCGGGTGGCGCGGGCGCGAGCCGATCTGCAGCGCGCCGTGCGTCGCGCCGAAGCGCTGTAGATCGTCGCCGGCATCAGGCGTCGTCGGGCGGCGCGGTGGCGGTGAACCCCTCCATCGCCGCGTTGACCTCGTCGAGCGTTGGGTTGGCGATCGGCGTCTGCACCATCCAGCGATGACCGAAGGGGTCGATGATCGTGCACGAGCGGGCGCCATACGCCTGATCCGCTGGCTCGCTGAGGCTCGTCGCTCCCAATGCCACCGCCGCGGCGTGTACGGCGTCGGCGTCGGGCACCTCCACGTGGAGGCTGAATGTCGATCCGCCTGGCTGCGGGGCGATGACCCCGTACTCGGGATACGGCTCGGACAGCATCAGCAAGGCACCGTTCAGTCGCATCTCGGCGTGTCCGATGCGGCCGTCGTCGCCGGTGTATCGCACCGTCTCCACCGCGCCGAACACGTCGGCGTACCAGCGCAGCGCAGCGGCGGCATCGAGCACGCAGATGTACGGCACGATCGCCGCCACCGGGGAGTCGCTCGCCGTTGTTGCTTCGCTCGTGGCGCTCACAGCGGTCGTAGCGGATGCCAGGTCGGTCATCGTGGTGCTCCTTCGTGGAAGGCAGGTCGACGTCGGGGAGGCCGGCGGCGTCCAGGGCGGTGCTGATTCGCTCGCGCAGTTCGTCAGCGAAGATCGAGTCAGGATGAACGCGGCTCGGGAGCGAGGCGCAGGGCGTCGAATGGATCGTTCACGACCGCTCCTCCTGTTCGGTTTCGTAGGCCTTCCGAAAGGCGAGGCGGGCACGGACGAGCAATGCTTCCGTGGCGTGCAGCGTGCGCCCAAGGAGCTCCGGCGACCTGCGCGACGGACAGGTCGTCGACGTAACGCAGCACGAGTGCGGCACGATGGTGGGCACCGAGTCGGTGCAGTACGTCTTGGGCGATGACAGCGTCGAGTTGAGCTTCCCACTCGGATGTCGTGGGTGCGGTTTCGTCAGCGGTGGCGACGGACTGGAGCCGCCGCTGATCGCGTTCAACACGGCGCCAGTGATCGATGAGCTTGTGCCGCGCGGTGCCGATGAGCCAGGCGACGGTGATCCGCGGAGCGGCCGACCGGCCGGCCGCATCGACGGCTGCCATGAACACCTCGGCGGTGAGATCCTCGGCGACCGTCCTGTTACCGCAGCGCCGGAGCAGATAGCCGTAGACGTCAGGGAGGGCACGGTCGTACAGGGTGAGCAGATCGGCGCCCGTGCTCTCGTCGGCGGTCGACACACTCACAACTGTTGCATCGTCGCCGTGTGCCGTGTTCCGACGGGTCCGAGCAGACGCAAGCGGAATTGTAGACGAATGAATATGATTTCGATCCTGTCAGCTATGGATCGTCTCAGCGATCTCCGGTTCACTCGACGGCATGACAGACAACACGCACTCCCTCGCACATCAACTCACGCTCGTCCTCGGTGGCAACGGCAAGACCGGCCGGCGCATCGTCGAGCGACTCACCACGCTCGGTGTGCCCGTCCGCGTCGGTTCGCGCAGCGGCAACCCACCATTTGATTGGAACGACCCCGACACGTGGGCGGACGCCGTCGACGGTGTCAGCGCGGCCTACATCGCGTACACGCCCGACCTGATCGTGCCCGGCGCGGTCGAGGCCGTCCGGGCGTTCTCCGAGGTCGCCGTCAAGAGCGGCGTCACCCGGCTGGTGCTCCTCTCCGGGCGAGGGGAGGAAGAGGCGATGGCGGCCGAACACGTCGTCCAGCAGAGCGGCGCCGAGTGGACGATCGTCCGCTGCAGTTGGTTCAACCAGAACTTCAGCGAGGACTACCTGCTCGAGCCCGTGCTGGAGGGAGCGATCGCCCTGCCCGGTGGCCTCATTGCCGAGCCGTTCGTCGACGCCGAAGACATCGCCGACGTGGCAACAGCGGCGCTCACCGACAGCCGCCACAGCGGGCAGGTGTACGAGCTCACCGGCCCCCGCCTGCTGACGTTCGCTGACGTCGCCCGGGAGATCTCGCGGGCCACCGGACGCGAGATCCAGTACATCTCGGTGTCGACCGAGGAGTACGTGGAGGGTGCGAAGGCTGCCGGCGTGCCGGCGGAGATCGTCGACATTCTCGCCAACCTCTTCACACGAATGCTCGACGGCCGTAACGCCTCCCTCACTGACGGCGTGCAACAGGCGCTTGGTCGGCCGTCAACGGGACTTCGCCGACTTCGCCGCCGACGCCGCCCGGTCGGGAGTGTGGAATCCGCGCTGATTGGGGTCGGTGCGGCGGCGACGCTGTGGGTATGACCGCCCCCTCCACCCCCGAAGAGATCGCAATCACCATCCTCGACAGCAGTCCTTACATGACACTGGCCACGGCCGATCGCGATGGTCGGCCGTGGCCTACGCCCGTGTACTTCGCGGAGAGCGAGTACACCGACTTCTACTGGCTCTCCTCGGCCGAGGCCCGGCATTCGCGGAACATCGCCGAGCGGGCGGAGATCGGAATAGTCGTCTTCGATTCGACGGTGCCGGTCGGCTCGGCGGAAGCGGTGTACATGGAAGCCACGGCTGCCGAAGTGGCCGACGCGGACATCGAGGCGGCCGCCGTCATCGCCTTTCAGCCTCGATTCCCCGGTCTGAGTTCGTTCACCGCCGACGAGGTGCGTGGCTCGGAGCTGCGGCTTTACCGGGCGACCGTCACCTCACACTGGATCCTGAAGCCACGAAGCTTCCGCGTCCCCGGAGAAATCGACAGCCGTATACCGGTGCGACTCCCCTGACGAGCCGGCCACTCGACCCTGCTGCCGTTGTGCTCAGGGCTCGATCTTCTCGATGTCCATCCGTGCGACGAGGCCGTCGCGCATCGTCAGGACGTGGCAGATCTCGCCGGCGCTGACGAGTGTTCCGTCCGGTCGCCGTACCTGCTGGTCGATTCGGACGACGACCCGCCCCTCGGTGTCGACGGTGAAGGCGCGAGGTGCGGCGAACACGTCGACCTGCTCCCACTGCTGCATCCAGTAGGCGCGCACCTCGCGGTGTCCGTGGAGGCGACCACCCTTGAGCCCGTTCTCCCAGTCGACGTCCGGAGCCATCGCCGCCAGTGCGCCCTCGACGTCTCGTCGGTTGAAGGCGCCGTACCCGCTCTTGATCAGCATGACGGTCTGCTCGTCGAGCGCATCGCATGTGGGTCGCTCCATCTGTCCAGTCCACCCCATTCGACAGTCGCGAACGACATGGGTTCCGCACGTATCCGACGGAGCCGTCACGCGGCGCTGCCGCTGGGCGCTGAGGCGACGACCAGGCGGTCTGCGGCACACCGACGATGCCGCTGAAGGCTGCTACCTCCCGGTCCTGACCTGATTCACGGGCGTCAGTTGCACAGGACCCGGTCGTCACCTCACCGCACAGCGGCAGGTGGTGTCACGATACCTGCGGCGTTACCCTGCTTGCACCCAGGAGGGGTGCGAGAGCGGCCGAATCGGCACGCTTGGAAAGCGTGTGTGGGGCAACCCACCGTGGGTTCGAATCCCACCCCCTCCGCCAGCAGCTTCGCGATCCAGATCGTGGTCGGTAGCGTCCCTCGACATGGACGACGAGGCGGCGATGCGGGTCGCGCTCGACGAGGCTCGGGCCGCGCTAGAGCACGGTGACGTCCCCGTCGGCGCTGTCGTGCTGCGCCACGGAGAGATGATCGCCGCCCGGCACAACGAACGCGAGCTCAGCTGGTGACCCGACCGCCCACGCTGAGATGCTGGCGATGCGCGACGCGGCCGGCGTGGTCGACACCTGGCGGCTCGACGAGTGCACGCTGATCGTCACGCTCGAGCCGTGCGTGATGTGCGCCGGGGCGATGGTGAACGCCCGGCTCGGGCGTCTCGTGTTCGGGGCGATGGACCCCAAGGCCGGTGCCGCTGGCTCCCTGTTCGAGATCCCGACGGACCCGCGCCTCAACCATCGGATGCCGATCAACGCTGGTGTGCTCGCCGACGATTCGGCGCAGCTGCTCAAGCAGTTCTTCGCCGAACGCCGTGTTCGTCAACCACCAAACGTGGAAAGCTGACTCCATGTTCTCAGGCGGTTCTCGCGAGGACCACAGCGGCGTCGCCGACACGTTGGTCGGGATCGCCTTCGCCGACACGTTCCGCGCCCAGGAGTTCCTCACTGCTACGGCGCGCCTGGCGTCCCGCCACGAGATCGAACTGCGCGATGCCGTCATCGTCGTATCCAACGCCGATGGCAAGGTCATGGTGCGGGAGACCCGCGACCTTCAGCGGGGCACGTCGGCACTGTCGGGCGCGATGTGGGCCGGACTACTGGGACTGGTGCTCGGCGGACCGGTCGGGTGGATCGCCGGCACGGCGGCAGGCGCTGGAGCAGGTGTGATCACGGCAAAGGTCGTCGACCACGGCATTCCCGACGAATGGGTGGGTTGGTTCCGCGAGGCAGTGGAGCCGGGCACGACGATCGTTGCCATCCTCGTCGGCCAGACGAACCAGCAAGCGGTGTTCGAGGAGCTGAAGCGGTTCGAAGGTGCCCGGTTGGTGTACGCCAACGTCCCTGACACATTCCAGGAGCGGATCCGAGAAGCGCTTGGCGAACCTCCGCGCGACGCATCCGACTCAACCACGTCGAACGAGTGGCCTCCGCCCGAGTCCGGCTCGGACGCGAGCGACGTCGATCAGGTCTGATCGTCCCGGGACACCCCGGTCCTCGCTCGTCGTCGAATCCTGCGGCGCAACCTCGGCCTCGTGTCCATGCGTACTCCGACGTGTCGCGACGTGCCGCGGTTCCCTTCCTTCCTCGCTTTGGTCATCGAAATCCGCGGTATTCGCGGCTGTCGATGACCGAAGCGGCCGGCCGCGGCGGGCGAGCACCCTCCCCGATGGAAGGACCCGGTTGGCCGCTAGCCTCGTGCGACGGAAGGATGCCAGAGTGGACGAATGGGACGGCCTCGAAAGCCGTTGAGGCCTTCGGGTCTCCGTGGGTTCGAATCCCACTCCTTCCGCCAGGCGGCTGCGGTCACTTGACAACGCCGGGCCTGCGGTCTGACAGTGGCGGAAACGCCACTCGTTGCTGGCGCTGGGACCGGGGAGAACAAACGTGGCTTCGCCTTGTCGATCGATCGCCACCGCCGTGGCGCTCGCCGGGACCTTCGGCGCGCTCGCCGCACTCACGGGCTGCGCTCCCGGCTACAACATGGTGCGCGCGGATCCCGGCTTGTATCCGACGTTCGAGTTCGGGGTCACCGACTACGTCAATCGGTGCAATCCCGACGATCCAACGGACGTCACGGTCACCGCTCCAGAAGGCACGACCGTGTCGATCGCCGGCCAGCCGGCGCGACGCGGCACGTTCACAACCCAAGTTGATCAGCAGGTCAACGAACGCTTCACGATCGTCGTGTCGAGCGAGGGGTCGACGACGACGCACCACGTCCGCTGCCTACCTGCCGGCTTCCCCACGTGGAAATCACTTCGCTCGGGCACGCCGCAAGCCGCGTTCTACGCGACGACGATGGTCCAGGACCCCGCGCCCAATTGGCCGGTGATCTTCGACACCAACGGGGTGCCCGTGTGGTGGACCGAGCCATCGCCGTCAATCCTTTTCACTCCGCTGTCGAACGACAACTTCGCGATCGTGAACTTCGGCACTGGGATGATCGAGCGCCGGCTCGACGGCAGCGTCGTCCGGCAGCTCAATACGCAAGGGGCGCCGAACGATCACCACGACGCGATCCGGCTACCAAACGGCAACTACGTGATGGCTACCCTCGAACCGCGGCCGTGCGATCTGTCGCCGTGGGGCGGGGGGCAGGAATCATGTCTGTTCCACAACCTCCAGGAGCTCACGCCCAGCGGTCAGGTCGTGTGGAACTGGCGACCAGAGGACGACATCCCGATCAGCGAGACACGGCCCAGGTGGCGCACGGTACGTGACCAGTTCGGCCGCGCCGATCCCTGGCACTGGAACTCGGTCGAGTGGACCGGGGACGGGTTCATCGTCTCGTTCCGTCACCTTGATGCGGTGTACAAGATCGACTACGCGTCCAAGAACGTGGTGTGGAAGCTCGGCGGCACGGCGCGCCCGGAGAGCCTGCGCGTGATCGGTGATCCCGTTTTTGCCGGTGGCGGCTCGTTCTCCGGCCAGCACGACGCACGGCTGCTGGCCGGTGGCGTCGTCACCCTCTTCGACAACCGCTCCAGGACTGGGCAGGCGCCGCGCTCGGTCGCCTACCGAATCGACGAGAACGCGAGAACGGCGACGCTCGTACGACAGGTGACCGATGCGGTCGCGCCTGGGTCTGGCTGCTGTGGCTCGACTCGCGTGCTCGCCGGCGGCAACTACGTGACCGGGTGGGGAAGCACGAAGTTCATCACGGAGAACGCACCCGACGGCACACAGGTCTTCCGCCTCGAATTTCGCTTCCGCTATCGAGCCGTCCCCCTCGAACCGGGTCGGTACACCCGCGCCGAGTTCCGTGCCGGGATGGACGCCCAGTACGACAACGGCGCGCTGACGCCCGCCGCGACGGCTCCACCACCGACGGCAAGGTGATGGGCAGCAGTGGCGGGATGACCGCTTGCGTCAGGACGCGCAGCGGATGCAGGTCCGGGCGGCCGGAAGTGCGAGCACTCGCTCCAGCGCGATCGGGCCACCGCACACTGTGCACGTCGTGATCGTGCCGTCGTCGACCCGTTCGGTCGCCCTGTCGAGGGCGGCGAGGTCATCCCGCGCCTGGCGCAGCAGCGCCAGCACCTGGGCCCGCTCGTAGGCGATGGTGGCACCCTCGGGATCGTGCTCGTCGTCCGTCGCTGTGAGTTCGGACGCTTCGATGATGCCCGCGACACTCCGCTCCAAGGCCGCTATCTGATCTGTCGTGCGGCGCCGCTCAGCCGCGATGGCCGAGCGCACACGGGCCTCATCGTTCGCCATCCAGGATGAAGGCTACGAGTGCGCCGCAGATGTCCCGCGCAGGCCGGCATCCTCACCAGGTTTACGAAGTCGCCCGGCGTCCGTTCCTCGACGGTCGCGCAGCGGCGATGCAGCGGTCGGTGTGTTCGTCACCCTCGACGACGAGGAGCACACCGTCCTGGGCATCCGTGAAGGCCACCGAGAATCCCGACCGATTCCGCATAGTCGTGTCGACAGCCGGGCGAATATCGGCCGCCGAACGTTCACCGGGGCGCTGATTCGAATTTGCCGCTCTGTTGATGTGAAGTAATTACTTCGAACCACGTCTCCCAGCGCTGTCACGGGTCTTTTCACGTCATTTCTTTGTGGCGCGATCGTGCCATTGATCAACTCCGGGTGCGCTATATTTGCTCAAACCCCCCGGTCTGCCCGACCCCAGGCGTCCGCACGGGATCGGAGTCGATATGACCGAGCTTCGTCCGCATCGAAGTCGCGGCAATGTGCCCGCCAACATGACGGGTGCTCGACGGCACCGGCTGGCGCTCATCGTGATCGGTGCGGCACTGGCGACGGCGTCCATTTCCGGCATCGCATTCTCGCAGACGCCGCCGACCTCACCGGAGCCGACGGAACCGCCGACCGAGCCGCCGACGACCGCCGCGCCTCCGACGACGGCGACCCCTCCGATCACCGCCCCTCCACCGACGACGGTCGCACCAACCACAGAGCCGCCGCCCTCAACCCCAGCAGAGACACCGCCGACGACCGCGCCGGAGACCCCCACCACGGTGCCGGCCGTCCCCGAGATCGACCTGGTGCCGCTGTGCACGTCAGCCGCGAACGAGGCGAACGGGACGCGGACGTTCCGTGTAGTCAACGGCGGCGAGCAGGCGGTCGAGATCACCGTGCAGAACGACTCCGGCGGGTCGGTGAGCGGTACGGCGCCGCCTGGCCAGTCGAACTGGGACGTACCGGCCGGCTGCCTCGGGCACGACGGAGGTCGTCGTCGCCGGTGAGACCGTTGCCACGGCGAGTTCCACCGATCTCCCGTGCGCCGCGCTCCGTGGGAACGCCGTCTGCGATCCGACCAACGGAAATACGAGCGTGACGTGGACGGTCAGCAACAATGACGACTCGCCGTTGGTGATCATCACCGATTCACGGGGCGTCCCGTTCAACCCGGATCCGGTCGCCCCCCACGGCGAGACATCGGCTACGGAGGCAATACACGGTCCCGATGACGATCAGGCGATCACCGAAACGATCACTGTTCAACATGCAAGTGGTGAGACCTCCGAGTACAGCGTGACGATCACCGCTGCTGCATGCAACGGACCGGACGTGCCACCGGAAGTGTCGTTCACCTTCGACAAGACGGCGAGTGCGTCCACGGCACGTGTCGGTGACACGCTCCAGTACCGCTACTGCGGGCAGAACACGAGCGACATCCCGCTCGAGGTGGTACGCCTCGTCGACGACCGTCTCGGCGTGGTCATCGAGCTTCCTGACGTGGAGACCGTCGTCGCGCCCGGTGATTCGTTGTGCAACACCGACATCGGCCTGCCGGTCTCGTACGACGTCGTGCTCTCCGATCTGGGTACGACGATCACCAACAGCGCAGTGGTGACAGTACGTACCCAGGAGGCCACGCCGCGCGAGTTCCAGGCCACGGCCACGACGTCGGTCGAGCCGTTCCCCTTCCGCCGCGTCTGCTCGAAGCGGTTGACTCCGGACAACAAGACCTGGGTGTGCCACCGCACACTGAGCGACACAACCCGTACAACCTAACAACGTTTCGGCTCGTCGACGGACGCATCTGGGCACATCAACCACGCCGAGGACATCATCCCGCCCGGGCCGTGGGGGCCGGGCCAGAACTATGACCCCGACAACGGGGCGATCTGGCTCAACGAATGCAAGAACGTCATTACCGCGCCCGAAAGCGCCGACACTCATCCACGCCACGTGCGTGGCGGCGTTGTAAGGCCGCCGTCGATCACGTTCGACAACACGCTCGGCGTGCACTACACCGTTTAACCGGCCAATCTCGGTGACGGCACCGCAGACAAGGCGGTGACGGTGACGGCGACGTTGGTGCTCGGCTACGACTGGGGACCCATGCCCGCCGGCTGGACGAGGGTCAACGCAACGACGGCGACGTGGAGCGGCGTGTTGAAGGGAACGAGCTGTCAGAGGTGAGCCCGGTCGATCCCGAGGTGTCCGAGGCGAAGTGCGAGCTCGGGGTCGTCAACCCACCCACATTGACCACCGCGAACACCGACAAGATCACGTACTCCGTCGCCCCGGCGGGCCCGTACTCGCCGGGCCAGACGGTCATCGTCACGGCGACGCTGGCGCAGGGCTTCGCCTGGCCGCCGGACCTGGGCAACTGGGTGGCGACATCGCCGACCCAGGCGGCGATCACCGTGAAGTTCCAAGACGCGTCATGCATCGAGACCTCACCGGCGACGCCGACGATCACGGCAGCGACGTGCACGGGCGGGGCGTGACGTGCGCCGAGTGTCGAGACCAAACAGTACGGACGGAGTGATCTACACGGTGATACCCACCGACCTCGGTGACGGCACCACCGATCTCCCGGTCAAGGTCGTTGGCACAGTGGTCGGCGGTTGGGCCTGGTCGGCACAGCTACCTGAAGGATGGACGCGGACCGAGAGTCCGGCGATCGTGAACTACTCGTTCGTGTTGGACGGCCGCGTCCGTGCCGGGTGGTCGACGCCCATCGAGCCGTCGGTGACGCAGGCGGTGTGCACGGGTGGTGTGGTGACGACGCCGACGCTCACGCTCGCCGCCACGGACGGGATCACCTATATGACGGATGCGGATCCGCCGTACCGGCCGGGTCAGTCGGTGGTGGTGACGGCGACGTTGGACGCGAAGGGTGTCGGCTGGCCGGCAGAGCTGCCGGAGGGATGGACGGAGACGTCGGACACGGTGGCGAGGTTCACGGTCGAATTCGACGCCGTCGAGTGCACGCCGGTGTCGCCGGTGGCGCCGACGGTGACGCAGGCGACGTGCACCGCCGGCGCGGTGACTGCGCCGACGATCTCGGTAGGCAACACGACGGGGATCGTCTACGAAGTCGCTCCGACCGGCCCGTACGACGGCGCGGCGACGACCGAAGTGATCGTGCGGGCGATCCTTGCCAACGGCTACTCCTTGGGTCAGCTACCGGATAGGTGGGAGGAGCTCGGTCCGGGACGGGCGAGGTTCGTCGTCGTGTTGACGGGGGCGTCGTGTCGGGTGGTGGCGCCTGTTGCGCCGGCGTTGACCCAGGCGAAGTGCGCCGGCGGTGTCGTGACCACGCCGACGCTCACGCTCGCCACGACGGACGGGATCACGTATGCGGCGGCTCCGCAGGGTCCGTACACGCAAGGCCAGTCGGTGGCGGTGACGGCGACGTTGGATGCGACCGGGTGTCGGCTGGCCTGATCAACTGCCGGCGGGATGGACGGAGACGTCTGACACCGTGGCGACGTTCACGGTCGACGTTCGACGCGGTGGAGTGCACGCCGGTGGTGCCGGCGGCGCCGGCGGTGTCTCAGGCGACGTGTACCAACGGTGCGGTGACGGCGCCGGCGATCCTGTTGGCCGACACGCCAGGCATCACGTACACGCGCGCTCCGGACTCGCCGTACGACGGCACGAAGGACGCGACGGTGATTGTCACGGCCACACTGGCTGATGGCTACGAGTGGGGTCAGATGCCCGACGGGTGGACGCGTCAAGGCCCGGTGCGGGCCACGTTCGTCGGTCATGTTGACGGCCGCCGTCCTGTCGGGTGGCGACGCCGGTCGGGCCGTCGGTGACGCAGGCGGTGTGCACCGGTGGTGTCGTGACGAGGCCGACGTTGGTGTTGCCCGAGACCGACGGGATCTCGTACAAGGCGGCTCCGCAAGGCCCGTACGCGGCGGGTGACACGGTTGAGGTGACTGCGACTCTCGATGAGGCGGGTGTCGGCTGGCCTGACCAGTTGCCGGAGGGATGGACGGAGACGTCGGACACCGAGGCGACGTTCACGGTCGAGTTCGACGCCGTCGCGTGCACGCCGGTGATACCGGCGACACCGGAGGTGACCCAGGCGACGTGTACCGGTGGTGTTGTCAGCGAGCATGCGATCACGTTGAGGACGACGACGGGTGTCATCTATTCCGTCGATCCGGACGGGCCCTATGACGGCACTCAGGACGTGACAGTGACGGTCACAGCGACCGTGGCCGACCGGTTCGCCTGGGGTCAGCTACCCGAGGAGTGGATCCAGGACGGTCCGTCGCGGGCGACGTTCACCGTCGAGTTGACGGGCACGTCCTGTGAGGATGTGACCCCGGTCGAGCCGACGGTGACCGACGCAGTGTGCACCGGTGGTGTGGTGACGATGCCGACGCTGACGCTGGCCGAAACGGACGGCATCACCTATGCGGCGGATCCGGAGGATCCGTACACGCAAGGTCAGTCGGTGCTGGTGACAGCGACCCTCGATGCAGAGGATGTCGGTTGGCCTGACCAGTTGCCGGAGGGGTGGACGGAGACGTCCGACACCCAGGCCACCTTCACCGTGGAGTTCGACGCCGTCGAGTGCATGCCGGTGTCCCCGGTAGCGCCGACGGTGACCCAGGCGACGTGCACCGCCGGTGTAGTGACCGTGCCGACGATCGTGTTGGGCACCACGACGGGCATCATTTACGAGGTCGCTCCGCCCGGGCCGTATGACGGCACGAAGAACGCGATAGTGACCGTGACGGCCATCCTGGCTGACGGCTACGAGTGGGGCCAGATACCCGAGCGGTGGCAGAAACTCGGCCCGGCGCGGGCGACGTACACGGTCGTCCTGGCGGGCGCGTCGTGTGAGCAGGTGACTCCCGTCGCGCCGACGGTGACCCAGGCGGAGTGTGCCGGTGGTGTGGTGACGAGGCCGACATTGGCGTTGGCCGAGACCGACGGCATCACTTATGCGGCGGATCCGGAGGATCCGTACACGCAAGGTCAGTCGGTGCTGGTGACAGCGACCCTCGATGCAGAGGATGTCGGCTGGCCTGACCAGCTGCCGGAGGGCTGGACGGAGACGTCCGACACGCAGGCCACCTTCACCGTCGAGTTCGACGCCGTCGCGTGCAAGCCGGTGACACCGGTGGCGCCGACGGTGACCCAGGCGACATGTGTCAACGGTGCGGTGACGTCGCCGGCAATCGTCCTTGGCCGACCACGCCGGGCGTCACTCTACTCGCGTCGATCCGGACGGGGCGTACGACGGCACGAAGGATGCGACCGTGACGGTCACGGCCACCTTGGGCGACGGCTACGAGTGGGGGCAGCTACCGGAGAAATGGGAGCAGGGTCAACTCCGGCCCGGGCGAAGCTCGTCGTCGTGTTGACGGCCGCTTCGTGCGAGGAGGTGACCCCGGTCGAGCCGACGGTGACCGACGCAGTGTGCACCGGTGGTGTGGTGACGAGGCCGACGTTGACGTTGGCCGAAACGGACGGCATCACCTATGCGGCGGATCCGGAGGGTCCGTACACGCAAGGTGCAGTCGGTGCTGGTGACAGCGACCCTCGATGCAGAGGATGTCGGTTGGCCTGACCAGTTGCCGGCGGGGTGGACGGAGACGTCCGACACCCAGGCCACCTTCACCGTCGAGTTCGACGCCGTCGAGTGCATGCCGGTGTCCCCGGTAGCGCCGACGGTGACCCAGGCGACGTGCACCGCCGGTGTAGTGACCGTGCCGACGATCGTGTTGGGCACCACGACGGGCATCATTTACGAGGTCGCTCCGCCCGGGCCGTATGACGGCACGAAGGACGTGACAGTGACCGTGACGGCCACTTTGGCTGACGGCTACGAGTGGGGCCAGATACCCGAGCGGTGGCAGAAACTCGGCCCGGCGCGGGCGACGTTCACGGTCGTGTTGACGGGCACGTCGTGTGAGGATGTGACCCCCGTCGAGCCGACGGTGACCCAGGCGGCGTGCACCGGTGGTGTCGTGACGAGGCCGACATTGGCGTTGGCCGAGACCGACGGCATCACCTATACGGCGGATCCGGAGGGTCCGTACACGCAAGGTCAGTCGGTGCTGGTGACAGCGACGTTGGATGCGGAGGGTGTCGGCTGGCCTGACCAGCTGCCGGAGGGGTGGACGGAGACGTCCGACACGCAGGCGACGTTCACGGTCGAGTTCGACGCCGTCGAGTGCACGCCGGTGGCGCCGGTGGCGCCGACGGTGACCCAGGCGACATGTGTCAACGGTGCGGTGAGCGCGCCAGCAATCGTCCTGCCGACCACGCCGGGCGTCATCTACTCCGTCGATCCGGACGGGGCGTACGACGGCACGAAGGATGCGACCGTGACGGTGACGGCCACTCTGGTCGACGGGCTACGAGTGGGGCCAGCTGCCACTCGGTTGGAATCAGGTCGATCCGGCGCGGGCGGCATTCGTCGTCAAGTTGACGGGCACGTCGTGCCGCGAGGTGACCCCCGTCGCACCGGCATCGACCCAAGCGGTGTGTACCGGTGGTGTGCTGTCGGAACCGACGTTGACGCTCGTCGAGACCGATGGGATCACGTACACCGCGGATCGCGACGGTCCCTACGCGCCCGGTGACACGGTGACGGTGACGGCGACGCTGGATCCCCAGCAGGTCGGCTGGCCGGCGGCAATGCCGCAGGGTTGGACTGAGACGTCGGACACCGAGGCCACGTTAACGATCACCTTCGACGCCGTGGCCTGCACGCCGGTGGTGCCGGTGGCGCCGACCGTGAACCAGGCGACGTGTACCGCTGGTGCGGTGACCGAGCCGACGGTCGTGTTCGACGACACGCCCGGCATCAGCTACACACGCCGACCGGACCGCACGTACGCTGGTGCGGAGACGACCAGCGTTACGGTGACCGCCACATTGGCTGATGGTTACGAATGGGGGTCGCTGCCCGAGGGATGGGAGGAGGACGGTCCGGCGCAAGCGACGTACGTCGTCGAGTTGATGGGAACGTCCTGCGACGAGGTGACCCCGGTAGCACCGACGGTGACCCAGGCGGTGTGCGCCGGTGGCGTGGTGACGACGCCGACGCTCACGCTCGCCGCCACGGACGGGATCACCTACACGGTTGATCCGGACGGTCCGTACGCGGCCGGCGACACGGTGTCGGTCACAGCGACGTTGGATTCGGCGCGTGTCGGTTGGCCGACGGAACTGCCGGAGGGTTGGGATGAGACGTCCGACACCGAGGCGACGCTCGCGGTGACATTCGACGCCGTCGAGTGCACACCGGTGACGCCGGTGACACCGGAGGTGACCGCGGCGTCGTGTGTCAACGGCGCTGCTGTAGCACCCTCGATCGTCTTCGCCAGCACGCCGGGTCTCATCTACTCGGCCGAGCCACCTGGTCCGTACGACCCGATGGTCGCGACGGACGTTGTGGTTACGGCGAACGTGGTCGACGGGTTCGCATGGGAAGGGTCGCCGGCTGCGGGCTTCGCCGCGCCGGGTGCCGCCGCGTCGCAACCGGTCGAACTGCCAGAAGGCTGGACGCTGGTCAGCCCGACGGAGGCGACGTTCGCCGTCACCGTTCCTCGTTCACCTGAGTGCCCGCGGATCGATGCGGTGGCCCCGCAGATCGCCCAGCCGGAGTGTGCCGCTGGCGCGGCGTCGGAACCGGCGATCGAAACTGTTCCGGTCGAGGGCGTCGAGTACCAGGTCGAGCCGGAGGGTCCATGGGCGCCGGGCGACACGGTCGTGGTCACGGCGACGATCACGGATCCGGAGGCTGGATGGGCGCAGCAACTGTCCGGCGCCTGGCGTCAGGTCGACTCGACGACAGCGACGTTGGAGGTGACGTTCGAGGACGTCGACTGCACCGTGCCGTCTTCGACGACCGTGCCGCCATCCACGACCGCTGCCGCCGTCCGACAACCGCGGCGCCGTCCGGAGCCTCGACGACCGCGCCGCCGTCCACCACCGGCGCCGTCGGGACCTCGACGACAGCGCCACCGTCCGGATCATCCACCACCGTGCCGCCGCCGACAACCGGGGTGCCATCCGGTTCGTCGACGACGGCGCCACCGTCCGGATCATCCACCACCGTGCCCTCGTCCACCACAGCGCAGCCGTCGGGATCCTCGACGACGGCGCCACCGTCGCCGCCTCCGACCGGCCCGACGACAACCTTGCCGGGTGAGCTGGCGGAGACGGGTTCCAACTCGACTCCACTGCAAGTCGTCCTCGCCGCCCTGGTACTCGCCCTCGGGGCGATGCTGGTGGTGATCGGCCGCCGCCGCAACGACGTGCGCTGACCAAGCTGCCGACCGGTGCTGGTGAGCCGGCGTTGGTGCGCGGCGACGACCCGGAGGACCCGCTGGACGTTCATGCGACACTCTCCACGCGTCGGTTGAACGCTGCCTGAACAGCAGCGATCCGGCGGGTCCGGAATCGGTCAGTCGGTGTCGCCGGAGCCGTCGTTCTCGCTGCTGACGACGTCGAACGTCTCGTTGAGCTGCACGTCGACCTGGTCACCGTTATCGAGCGTGACCTCCACCTCGTACTTGCTCTCCTCGTCGTTGACCTCGGTTCCGGACACTCGTCCCTCTCCCGTGTAGGCGAGTGCAGCGTCACTGGCGCGCTGCAGCGCGTCGCCGCTGATCGCCGTGTCGGCGCCGTCGTCCTCCGGCCCATCGTCACTCGACGACGCTTTGGCCACGGTGAGTCCTGCGGCGGCGACCGCTCCGATGGCGAGCGTTGTCGCCGTTGCGATCTTCGTCGTTCGTTTCATGACTGTTCCTCCACGATGAGATCAACTGCAACCCATCGTGGCCAGATTGTCCTGAACCAGCCCTGAACTGGCCGACTGATCGTCAGCTTTGCGCTACAGATCATTGGCGGACATGGTACGCAACGGCGCCACACGCCGCCCGCGCTCAGCACTCGGATTCGTCGGCGGGTACCTCGAGATCGACGAGATACGACTCGATCGTCTCCCGCGAGCAATCGTTGACGCCATAGCCGGTGTGTTCGTCACCCTCGACGACGAGGAGCACACCGTCCTCGAGCGTGTCGGCCATGACCCGCGCCGACGCCAGCGGTGTGGCCGGATCGCCGGTCGTGCCAACAACGAGGAGCTCACCTGCGCCGGCACCCGTGATGTCGAGGCGCGGATCAAGCGACGGCGGGAAGAAGGTGCATTGATAGGACCCGGCGAGACCCGCCGGCACCAAGCGCGGGGCGATCGCCGACATCTCGGCGGCGAACGCGTCGTCCTCCTCCACGGTCGGCCGCTCGGCGGAGTCCATGCAGTCGATCGACTGGAACGCTTCCAGCTCGTTGCCCCACGACCCTTCAGGCGTGCGCACGTAGTACTCGTCGAACAGGTACAGGAGGCCCGAGCCATCGCCGTCCTGCGCCGAGGCGAGCGCCTCCTCGAACGACTCCCAGTACGAGGTGCTGTACATCGCCTGGAGCGACGCGTACAAGCCGACGGCGCGGTTGGCGTCGGGGCGGCCGGGCTCGGTCGGGATCGGGTTCGCGTCGAGGTCGACCATCAACGCGTCGTACGCCGCCTCGGCGTCGCCGTCGTTGTGAAACGCGCAGGACGAGTCGGCGCTGCATTGGGCGAGGAACGTCGTCAAAACGCTTTCGAAACCGGCGAACTGCTGCGCCGCCTTCTCGTGGAGATCCGCCGTGGGGTCGGCGGCACCGTCGAACACGGCCGCCCTGACGGTGTCGGGGAACAGCGTCGCCCACGTGGCGCCGAGCTCGGAGCCGTAGCTGAACCCGAAGTAGGAGATCGTCTCTTCGCCGAGCGCCTGGCGGAGCCGATCCATGTCGCGGGCACTGCTGTTCGTCCCGACGAACTGAAGGATCGCCGCATTCTTCTCGGCACATGCGTCTTCGAATTCCTTGGCGAGATCGACGAGTTGCTGGTGTTCCGTGTCGTCGTCAGGCGTGACGTCGGGCGCGCCGAAGTAGCGGTCGTAGTCGTCGACACAATCGATGTACGGGTCGGAGTCGCCGCTCCCGCGCGGATCCCACCCGATGATGTCGAAGTGGTCGAGCAGGTCCTCGCCGTAGTTGGCCTCGGCGTTGAGCGCCCACGGCGATCCCGGGAACCCTGGCCCGCCCGGGTTGACCAGCAGCGAGCCGATCCGCTTGTCGGGGTCGTTCGCCGGATTGCGGACCACGTAGAGCTGGAAGCTGCCGGCGTCGGGGTTCTGGTAGTCGATCGGGACTTCGAGCCGTCCCTGCTCGATGTCGTCCCACCCCTCGACCGGCTCCCAGTCGATCGTCGCCGGCGGCAGCTCGGGCATCGCCGTCGTGCCGTCGGACGAGGTCGCCGTCGTACTCCCGGTGTCGGATGAGGTCGCCGTCGTTTCGTCGCTCGACGATGGGCTACTGCCATCCGTCGGGGCGACCGTTCCTTCCGTGGATGCACCGCCGCGCGACTCGGCCTTCACCGAGCTCACGCTGGAGTCGGAGCCGCACGCCGACGCCACCAGAACGGCAGCGGAAGCGAGCGCAGGCAGCAGGCGGCGGGCTTGCATGAGGGCCACAGCGTACGGTGCCGACTTGCGAGTTGGCGTTCGTAGCCTGACCGCATGCGCATGGGGCCCCAACATCACCCTCGCGACACGACCCTGAGCAAGGGCGCCCGGTTCGACCCGGGCACGGCCCGCCGGGTGTGGCAATTCGCCCGGCCGTACCGAGGTGCGATCGCCGTCTTCCTGATCGCGATCTTGTTCTCGGCAATCGTTGCCCTCGTGCCGCCGTTCGTCGTGCGGCAGATCCTCGACGAGGCCATCCCCGACAAGGACCGCGGGGCGATCACATTGCTGACGGCGGTGGCAGTGCTGGCCGCCCTCAGCGATGCGGCGAGCGCCATCGTTCAGCGCTGGTGCAGCGCTCGCGTCGGCGAAGGACTCATCTTCGACCTCCGCTCGGCACTGTTCGCCAAAGTGCAGCGGATGCCGGTCGCGTTCTTCACCCGCACGCCGACGGGAGCGATCACCTCCCGTCTGAACAACGACGTGATCGGCGCCCAGACCGCGGTCACGAGCACGCTCGGCAGCGTGGTCAGCAACATCGTGGTGCTGGTCACGACGTTCCTGGCAATGGTCGCTCTCGAGTGGCGGCTGACGCTGATGGCACTCGTCGTGCTTCCCTTGTTCGTCGTCCCGGCGCGTCGCGTCGGACGCAAGCTGCAGGACATCGCCCGCGAGCAGATGGGCTACAACGCGGCGATGAACACGCAGATGACCGAGCGGTTCAATGTCGCCGGGGCGATTCTCGTCAAGCTGTTCGGCAGCCCAGGGCGGGAGCGTGACGCGTTCGAAGCGAAGGCGGCGGGAGTCCGCGACACCGGCATCCGCTCGGCGTTGTACGGCCGCGTGTTCTTCGTGGCGCTCGGACTTGTCGCCGCCGTCGGTACCGCTGTCGTCTACGGCGTCGGCGGCCACCTCGTCGTGTCCGGCGACATCACCCCGGGCACACTCGTCGCTCTCGCCGCGCTCGTCACCCGCATGTACCAGCCGCTCAACGGGCTGACCAACGCCCGCGTCGACCTGATGACGTCGATGGTGAGCTTCGAGCGTGTCTTCGAGGTGCTCGACGCCGACGAGGTCATCCACGAGCGGCCGGGCGCGATCGATCTCGTCGCCGCCCGCGGACGGATCGAGTTCGACCGTGTCACGTTCCGCTACCCGCCGGCGAGGGCGACGACGATCGCCTCGCTCGAGCAGCATCCGATCGAGACCGACCCCGATCGAAACGTGCTCGAGGCAATCGAGCTCGTCGTCGAGCCGGGCGAGACGCTCGCCCTGGTCGGCGCGTCCGGCGCCGGCAAGAGCACACTCGCCTCGCTCGTGCCCCGTCTCTACGACGTCACCGACGGTGCCGTGCGCGTCGACGGGCACGATGTGCGCGACCTCACGCTGGAGTCGCTGCACGGCGCCGTCGGTCTCGTTGCGCAGGATCCGCACCTTTTCCACGAGTCGATCGGCGACAACCTCCGCTACGCCAAGCCCGATGCCACGCCGGCCGAGCTCGTCGCCGCGTGCACTGCGGCTCGCGTCCACGAGGTCATCGCCGCCCTCCCCGATGGCTACGACACGGTGGTGGGTGAGCGGGGCTACCGCATGTCAGGTGGCGAGAAGCAGCGACTGGCGATCGCCCGGCTGCTGCTCAAGGATCCGGCGATCATGATCCTCGACGAGGCGACGAGCCACCTCGACAACGACAATGAGGCCCACGTCCAAGCCGCCCTCGACGTCGCCATGAGGGGCCGCACGGCGCTCGTCATCGCCCACCGGTTGTCGACGATCCGCGGCGCCGACCGCATCGCCGTGCTGTTCGGCGGCCGCATCGTGGAGATGGGCACGCACGACGAACTGCTCACCCACGACGGCATCTACGCCGCCCAGCTCCGCGCCGGCGAGCTCACCCCGACCTGAGCCCCGCGACCGCGACGATCTGGGACGTTTCGGTCCACACGACGATCTGGGACGTTTCAGTCCCGGAAACCGGGAGCGAGCCGTCCCAGATCGTGCCATGGGACCCAGCCGTCCCAGATCGGGCGGGTGCGAAACGTCCCGATCGCCTGGGTAGGGTAAACGTCCCAGATCGTGCGGTTGGAGGCGGTGCGCTGGCACAATCGGTGACCGTGACGGATGAGAGCCAGAGCCCGGGACCGTTGGCGGGTCTGCGCGTGCTGGACACGTCGGCGGTGATCGCAGGCCCCAACTGCGCCCGCTATCTGGCGGACTTCGGCGCTGATGTGATCAAGGTCGAGAAGCCGCAGGGCGACAGCCTGCGCAACATGGCCTGGCGCGACCCGCGCGACGGCGCGGGCATCTGGTGGAAGCTGGCCAATCGCAACAAGCGGACAGTCGTCCTCGACCTGAAGATCGAAGACGATCGAGACGTGCTGCTGCGGCTCGTCGACGACGCCGACGTGTTCGTCGAGAACTCCCGCCCGGGAACGCTGGAACGGCTCGGACTCGGACCCGACGTGCTCCTCGCCCGCAACTCGAAGCTGGTGATCGTCCGCGTCACCGGCTTCGGTCAGGACGGGCCCTATGCCGGTCGTCCCGGCTTCGCCTCCATCGCCGAAGGAATGTCCGGGCTCGCCGCCATCTCCGGGGAGCCGGACGGCCCACCGATGCTGCCGGCGATCGCCCTCACCGACGAGGTCACGGGCATCGCCGCCGCCTTCGCCACCATGGTCGCTCTGCGCTCCGGCGTCGGTCAGGTCGTCGACGTCAACCTGCTGGAGACGCTGCTCCACATCATGGGCCCACTGCCGAGCGTGTACGCCCTCACCGGCGAGCAACAGCCGCGCCTCGGCTCGGGTCTCCCCTACTCGGTCCCCCGCGGCACCTACCAATGCCGTGACGGCCGCTGGGTCGTCATCTCGTCGAGCAGCGACAGCGTCGCCGCCCGTGTCCTCGACATCCTCGGCCTCGCCGACGACTCGCGCTTCGCCACGTTCGCCGGCCGATCCGAACATCGCGAGGAGCTCGAGGCGGCGATGCGGGCGTTCTGCGCCGAGCATGCTCACGGTGAGGTGATCGACGTGTTCACTGCGGCGAGCGCCGCGATCGGCCCGGTGATGGACATGGCCGACATCGCCGCCGACCCGCATTTCCAGCAGCGCGAGGCGATGACGGATGTCGCCGGCACGCCGATGCAGAATCTGATCGCCCGCCTCTCGGCGACGCCGGGACGCCTGCGCTGGCCCGGGCGGTCACTCGACGCCGACGGTGCCGACATCCGCGAGCACGGCTGGCGCGATCGCTGACGCCGAACGCGTGAGAGCCGCCCGAACGGGCGGCCCTCGTCGATGTCGGAATCAGGAGACCTGGCTCAGTGACCTGGCCACAGCCGTCGGGAACCGATCAGACGGTGCCTGGCATGGCGCAGGCCACGCCCGTGGAGTGGATCGGGCAGTAGCCGTTGGGGTTCTTGGCGAGGTACTGCTGGTGGTACGGCTCGGCGTAGTAGAAGTCCGTGAGCGGGACGATCTCGGTGGTGATGTCGCCGAAGCCCTTATCCTTCAACCGTTCACCGAACGAGTCGCGGCTCTGCACCGCGATCCTCGCCTCGGACTCGTCGCCGGTGAAGATCGCGCTCCGGTACTGCGTGCCGACGTCGTTGCCCTGGCGGAAACCCTGCGTGGGATCGTGGGCCTCCCAGAACAGGCGCAGGAGATCGGCGTAGCTCACCACCGCCGGGTCGTAGACCACGAGCACGACCTCGGCATGACCGGTACGTGCGCTGCAGACCTCTTCGTAGCTCGGATTGGGTGTGTATCCACCGGCGTATCCGACGGCGGTGCTGTAGACGCCGGGGGTCTCCCAGAACATCTTCTCTGCGCCCCAGAAGCAGCCCAGCCCGAACACGGCGGTGCGATACCCGTCGGGCCACGGACCGCGAAGCGGATGCCCGTTCACGTAGTGCGTATCGGGAACGGACATCGTCTGGTCGGGGCGCCCGGGCAATGCGTCGTCCGGGGCCACCATCTCGGCATCCCTCTTGAACCACATGCCATCAGGGTAGGCCGGGACACTAGGGTTGCGACGCTGTGGGGCCGCCTGTCGTCAGGCGCGGGAGGGGTTGTGCAATGAGCAGTCATCGAGGATGGTTTCAACCGTCGATCGTGGCGGCCGTCGCTGTCGCGGTCGGCCTGTCCGCCGGGGCGCTGGCCTCTGCCTGTCCGCCGCCCGACGGCGATCACCAGGGCCCGATCAACAGCCTCCGACTCGACGATCTCCAGTTCCTCGCGTCGCACAACAGCTACCACGTCGAACCCGAGCCGGCGCTGCTCGAAGCGCTCCGCGGCTTCATCGGTGACGAGGCCGACACGCTCGAGTACACCCACCACCGGCTCGCCGCCGAGTTCCGTGCGGGTGTCCGCTCGATCGAGCTCGATCTGTTCAACGATCGGCCCGAGGGCGGCCTCTACGCCTCGCCGAAGTTGATCCCACTGCTCGGACTCGACCCGCCCGATCCGCGGCTCGCTCGCCCGGGAACGAAGGTCTTCCACATCCAGGAGGTCGACTACCGCTCGACGTGCCCGACGTTCATCTCCTGCCTGCGTCAGGTTCGGCGATGGTCGAACGCCCATCCGCGGCACCTGCCGATCATGATCCAGCTGGAGGCCAAGGCGGACCTGATCCCCGACCCCGGCATCGGTTTCGTCCAGCCCCTTCCGTGGGACCAAGCGGGATTCGCCCGGATCGAGGACGAGATCCGCGCCGTGTTCGACGAGCACCGGATCATCACACCGGGCGACGTGCAGGGTGACGCGCCGACGCTCGCCGACGCCGTTCGCGCCGACGGCTGGCCGAAGCTGAAGCATGCGCGCGGCAAGGTCATGTTCACGCTCGACAGCACGGGCGGTCCGCGGGCGACCTACCGCGGCCTGCACCCGGTCGTCGCCGACCGCTTGATCTTCGTTGCGGCGCGGCCACCCGATGCCGACGCGGCGTTCGTAGTGCTCAACGATCCCATCGCCGACGCGGCGACCGATCCGCCAACTCGCCGGCCAGCACTTCCTGATCCGCACGCGGGCCGACGCCGACACCGTCCAGGCACGCAGCGGCGATCGCACACAGAAGCGAGCGGCGTGGGCGAGCGGAGCCCACTTCGTCTCCACCGACTACGTGTTCCGCGAGACTCGTTTCGGTACCAACTACCGTGTCCGCGTGCCGGGCGGCGGCTCTGCCCGCTGCAACCCGATCACCGCCCCGAGGCGATGTGATCGGATCGACTTCAACCGGTGAACGACGCAGTCAGGCGCCGCTCAGCGCCCGCAGCGCGCCCGGCTGGCGCCCGGTGATCCGGTCGAGCGCCGAAGCGGTGATGTCATCCGCGGGCAGGTACACGATCATCCGCTGATCGTCGGCGTCGGAGAGCTGCATCGTCTCATACGCCAGTCGCAGCTCACCCTCCTCGGGGTGGGAGACACGGGACACGCCGGTGCGCGCTCCGGTCGAGGGCAGGTCCCGCCACCGGCGGCGGAACGCATCCCCACCCGCGTCGGACAGCTCGTCGACGAATGACTGCAGTTCCGCCGTGGGGCGCGCCTGCAGGTTGCCGATCTGCTCGTCGGCGATCGCCTCCCAGTCGGGGTAGACGTCGCGCGCCCGTGGATCGACGAACGTGAAGCGCAGCAGGTTCGGCGACGCCGCATCGAGCACACCCAGTGGCCGTGCCAACTGCTCGTAACCGACCGTCCACGCCAGGACGTCGGACAGGCGGTTGATGACAAGTGCCGGCGACGGCTCGAGGCGGTCGAGCATCGCCTGCACCGTGGGTCGCACCGATCGCGCCGGGGCGAGCGCTTCGGGACACAGCTCGGCGCCCTGGTTGACGATGGCGAACATGCGGATGACGTCGCGGTCGTCTTCCGACAGCTGCAACGCATCGGCGAGGGCAGCGAGCACTTGCGCCGATGGGTTGCGGTCGCGGCCCTGCTCGAGGCGGATCAGATAGTCGATGCTGATGCCGGCGAGCGTGGCCAGCTCGGCGCGCCGCAGTCCGGGCGTTCGGCGTCGTGGCCCGACAGGCAGCCCGACGGATGCCGGGGAGAGTGCCTCGCGACGCTGGCGGATGAAGGAACCGAGATCGGCGCCGATCATGTCACCAGTGTGCCCCCGATTTGGCGGTTGAGGGTGGCCCTGTGAGGACCAGCCTCAAGTCGGCCTCCCCGCCCATGTCCCTCGCGGCGCACGCTGCACTCATGACCGATACCACCGCCCGTACCACCCTCCCCCTCATCGCCGGCAGCTGGACGCTCGACCCGGCCCACTCGTCCGTCGGCTTCGCCATCCGTCACCTCGGCGTGGCGAAGGTGCGCGGCCGGTTCGCCGACTTCGACGCCTCGCTCGTCATCGGGCCGAGCCCGGACGCGACCGCGGTCACCGCCACGGTCGATCTCGCGTCCATCGACACCGGAAACGCCGACCGCGATGCTCATGTCCGCTCGTCCGATCTCCTCGACATCGAGAAGCGCCCGTCGATGACGTTCCGTTCGACCGGCGTCCGCGGCGACGGCAGCGACTGGACGCTCGACGGCGACCTGACGATCGGCGACGTCACCCGCCCGCTCTCGCTCGACGTCGAGCTCGGCGGCATCGAGTCGTTCTTCGACGGTTCTCGCCACGCCGGGTTCGAGGCGACCGGTGAGCTGCGCCGCAAGGACTTCGGACTCACGTTCGGCCCCGCCGATCTGATGCTCGGTGACGTCGTGAAGATCCAGCTCGACCTCGAGTTCGTCGAGCCGCCCGTCGGCTGACGCGACCGCGCCCGAACCGTCGGATCGAGAACGTCAGATCGGTCGCAGGGCTTCGGCGGGGTCGAGGCGGGCGGCACGAGCTGCCGGTGACACGCCGGCGAGGAGGCCGACGGCGAGGGCGATGCCAGCGCCGGCGGCGAGTGCGCTGACAGGAACATCGATGCGCCACTCCTGGCTTTTGGCGTAGATGGCGGTGATCGCCGCACCGAGCCCAACGCCGGTGATGCCGCCGAGCATGGCGAGCACGCCTGCCTCGGCGAGGAACTGGGCGGCGATGTGGCGCCGCTTCGCCCCGAGAGCCCGGCGGACACCGATCTCGGCACGGCGTTCGAGCACCGAGATCACCATCACGTTCGTGATCCCGACGCCTCCGACGACGAGCGCCACGGCGCCGAGGGCGAGCAGCAGGTTGCGCAGCGCATCGTCGGTCGCGGCGCGGGCCTCCAGCGCGTCGGACGGTCGCGACACCTCGACGTCGCTGGGCGATTCGGGGTCGACCGAACGGGCCAACACGGAGCGGACGTGCTCGACCTGGTCGGGCACGGTCCGCACGAACAGCGTGGACGGCGCCCGGGTGGTGTCGAACAGCGTCGCCGCGACCGGGTAGCCGATCAACGCCGCGGAATCGAGCTCGGGTGCGAGCGGAGCCGGCTCGAGGATCCCGATCACGGCGAACCACTGACCGCCGAGCCACACCCGCACCCCGTCGGTCGCAGACGAGATGCCGAGACGTCGCGCCGCGTCGGCACCGAGTACGACCGTAGGCAGCTGTGACGAAGCGGCTTCGAGGAAGCGCCCCGACGCCAGCTCGCCGCTCACTGCATCGAGCACCCCGGCGTCGGCCGCCATCACGGAGATCCCACCGGTCTGATCGGGATCGATCATGTCGGTTCGGCGCACTGTCTGGGAGGTCATCGTGACGCCCGCCGCGCTCGTGACGGGAGCGACCCGACCGGCGGTGTCACGCGCTGTTGTCGGCAGCGTCGTCGACTCGCCGAACATCGTCTGGCCAGGGGCGACTCGCAACAGGTCGGTGCCGAGGCTGTCGATCTCGGCGATCAGGTCGGCGCGGCTCGATGCCGAGATCCCGACGACGGCGACCATGGCGGCGATCCCGATGGCGATCCCGAGAGACGTCAATGTGGTCCGCAAGGGGCGGGAGCGCAACCCGACGGTGCCGACGCGGAATACGTCGGCGAGCCGCAGCCGGCTCGCCCCGACCGAGGATGCTTCCGGCGCGGCGTTGGACGCAGGGGCGGCAGCATGTGTGAGGTTCACGCCGCCACCCCCGCGGTGTCCCTGACCACTCGCCCATCCAGCAACTCCACCCGCCGGGGGGCGCGGGCGGCGATGTCGTGGTCGTGGGTGATCAGGACGATGGTCCGGCCCTGGCTGTGCAGATCGGACAGCAAGTTCACGATCGACGAGCCCGTGCGGCTGTCGAGGTTGCCCGTCGGCTCGTCGGCGAGCACGATCGCCGGGTCGGCGACGAGGGCGCGGGCGATGGCGACACGCTGTCGTTCGCCACCTGACAGGGCGCCTGGGCGATGGCCGCCGCGGTGAGCGAGCCCGACCGCGTCGAGCGCCGCCTCGGCCTGTGCTGTACGCCGGCGCCGAGGCACGCCGGCGTATAGCAGACCGTTGGCCACGTTGTCGAGCGCGGAGAGTGCCTCGACGAGGTGGAACTGTTGGAAGACGAAACCGATGCGACGCCCCCGCACGGCGGCGAGCCGCCCGTCCCGCATCGCGCTCACATCGTGGCCGTCGATGCGCACCGTGCCCCTCGACGGGCGCTGCAGGGCACCGACGATGTTGATCAGGGTCGACTTCCCGGACCCGGACGGCCCGACGATCACCACGAATTCGCCAGCCGTCACCGCCAGCTCGACCTCGAGGAGCGCGTCCACAGGCGGGTTGCCCGGATAACGCTTCGTGACGCCGTCCAATTCCAACACCGGCTCGCTCACGGGACGACGACCTGCGTGCCGGGCTCGATGTCACCGCTGATCGCAACCGCGCCGTCGGCGAACATGCCCAGCTCGACCGGCACGAGGTGCGTGTCACGGCCGTCGCTGTCCGTCGTGCTGCCCGTGCCATTGGGTACCTCGACGGCATAGCCACCCTCGGCGAGCGCGAGCACCGCCTCCACGGGGACGCTCAGCACGCCATTGGCCTTCGCCACGACGATCCGCACCGTCACCGGAGTGCCGTCAGCGAGACCGCGAGCGCCCTTCACAGTCAGCGAGACCGGCACGTTGACGTTGCCGTCGCCGTCGGTCTCGGCGGCGCCGACCTTGACGACTGTGCCGTCGACCGTTTCACCGTTGGGAAGCTCGACGTCGACCACGGTGCCCGTGTCGAGCAGGTCGGCGTTCTCGACCGGGACGTTCGCCTGCACGGTGCGCTCGGGACGAGTCACGGTGATCCCCGCCGCGCCGGCGTCCTGACCGAGCTGCCCGTCGACCTCGTCGATCCGGACCGGCGCCTCGATCACAATCACCTCGCCGAGCGCCAGCTCACCGTCGTCATCGAGCCCGTGGTCCTCCTGGAACGCTTCGAGCGCCTCTCGCGTCTCCCATGTGAACTCCTCGTCGATCTCCACGTCGAAGGTCTCCGCGTAACCGAGGGCGTTCAGCATCAGCTCCAACTCGGCGACGTCTTTGCCGTCCTCGACCTCGTTGTTGAGCGTCCGCCAGAAGGGAAACGCCCCGACGAGTGCGATCACGGGCCGGCCGTCGATCTCCACGATTCCCTCGCCGTTTCCGACGACGTCGCCGACCGACGGCAGCCACGTGAGCGTTCCCGCCCCACCGAGCACCAAGGGGTGGGATCCACCGAAGTCGACGGTTCCGTCGACCTCTTCGGTCCGGGCCAGATTGCGTTTGGTCACCTCCACCGTCTCCCGCCCTTGTTCCGCTGGAGTGTCGTCGGCCGGCGCCGATGGTGTGTCGTCGCCACTTCCACTGAGGGCGAGGCCCGTCACGCCGCCACCGACGGCCAGGACGACCGCCCCGGCGGCCACCTTCCATCCCAGCGCCACGTCAGTCGTCTCCCTCGTCGCTCCTCGAGCTCAGCATCGGCCCGCCGGGTTTGCCGACCTCCATGCCGACCTCCTCCACGCACTTCTTGTCGGCCTTCTCGAAGTTCGGGTCGACCGTGAACTCGCGTGGATTGTCGGGCGTGCTCTTCGCCTCATCCTCCGCACCGCCGTTGCCGTCGTCGTCGTCGTCTCCACCGCCGGCCGGTCCGCCGACGTTTCCACCGTCTACCGGTCCGGCGATGATCACCGTGTCCCCACCGTCGCCGAACTTGGGGTCTGGCATGTCGATGCCCTCCCCACGCATGCACTCCGCGTAGTCGAGCATTTGTTCCCGCATCTCCGCCTGCTGCTCGGGGTCGATGTCGACGTCGCGCTTGACGTTCTCCATCAGCGGCTGGCACGCCGTGTCCGCCTTCTCGAACTTCTTCATCTCGGGCGCCTTGCCCGTCGCTTCGATCGCAACGCCGCCACCCTCCTCGAACGTCGGATCGGGCATGTCGATGCCGTGGTCGCGCATGCACTCGGCGTAGGCCAGCATCGCCTCCTCTGGATCCGTCGGAGCATCGGAGGCGCTATCGGTCGAACCCGTCGAATCGTCCGTCTCGCCATCCGTGCCGAGACTGGCGACCTCGGCGCCGCTGCCGCTGCCATCCCCGCCACATGCCGCCAGTCCGGTCGACAGGACAAGCGCGCCGGCAACGGTTGCGGCGCGGCGGCGGGCGGTGCGCGCCGTGCATCGATCTCTCATTGGTCGTCCTCCTTCGTCATCTCGCCACCATGACGAGTCGATGCTGAGTGCTCGATGAGGCTCGCTGAGAAGAGGCTGAGAAGCAGTTCCGTCGCGCCGGTTCGACGTTCAGAATTGCCGCATGCGTGTGCTCCTGATCGAGGACGAGGTGCGCCTCGCCGACGCCGTCGCCCGCGGACTTCGCAGCGAGGGGTTCGAGGTCGATGTCGCCCACACCGGCCCCGACGGCTTGTGGCGTGCGCGGGAGGGCGCCTATGCGGCGATCGTTCTCGACATCCTGCTGCCGGGCCTCAACGGGTACGCCGTGTGCCGTGACCTGCGCGGCGGCGGCGACCGCACTCCGGTGCTGATGCTCACGGCGAAGCAGGGCGAGCACGACGAAGCGGAGGGGCTCGAGCTCGGAGCCGACGACTTCCTTCGCAAGCCGTTCAGCTTCGTCGTGCTCGTCGCCCGCTTGCGAGCGTTGATCCGGCGGGCGACGAACGCCCCCGACGGTGTGCTGCACATCGGCGACCTCGCCGTAGACACCGAGAAGCGGCGCTGCTGGCGCGGACCGAGCGAGCTCGTACTCACTGCCCGGGAGTTCGAACTGCTCGTCGCCCTCGCTCGCCGCGATGGCGGCACGGTGAGCAAATCGGAGCTGCTCACCGAGGTGTGGGGCTTCGAGTTCGCCGGCGACGACAACATCGTCGAGGTCTACGTCCGCTACCTGCGGACGAAGATCGACCGGCCTTTCGCCCGGGAGAGCATCCAAACCGTGCGGACCCTCGGGTACCGCCTCGTCGACGATCTGGCCGCCTGATGAGGAGCGACTGGATCCGCCGAGCACGCGGTTCGGTGCGGCTGCGGGTCGCCATGCTCGCTGCCGGCCTGTTCGCTGTGACGCTCGTCGTCGCCGCCACGCTGCTGCTTCGCGCCCTCGAACGCTCGCTCATCGACGACGTACGCTCCGCCGACCTCGCCGCGCTACAGACACAAGCGGACACCGTGCTCACGAACGGCATCCCCGCTGATGCGGAGATGGTGGCAGCTCCGGGTACAGCCGCCGTCAAGTTCAGCAGTGCGGTGACCGCCGGTGGTGATGTCGTCGTCGTCGGCGATCCAGCAATCTTGAACAGACACATCACCGTCGCCGGACACCCTCCCTCCGCCGTCGAGAACGGCAGCACCACGAGTGACGGCACTGACATCGCCGCGTTCACGCAGGAAGCGCCGGACCTGCTCGGCATCGCCGGCCAGCGGCAGGACTTCGTGACGTCGACGATCGAGTACCGCGGCATGGTGCTCGCCACCGCGTCGCCACTGGAGCCCGTGCGCGACACCATTGCCGCCACGCGGGGTCTCCTCTGGATCATCGGTCCGGCCCTCGTCGGGCTCGTCGTCCTGCTTACGTGGATCCTGGTCGGCCGCGCTCTGCGTCCGGTCCACGCCGTCACGTCGCAGGTCGCCGCGATCGGTTCCCACTCGCTCCATGAGCGTGTGCCCGTGCCGCAATCGCGGGACGAGATCGCCGAGTTGGCGCGCACGATGAACTCGATGCTCGGCCGCCTGGAGGTCTCGACGTCGGCCAGTCGCCGTCTCGTGTCAGACGCTTCCCACGAGCTGCGCACGCCGGTGACGGTGATGCGCGCCGAGCTGGAGGTGGCGCGTGACGACGAGCATGCCGACTGGGAGGCGAGCAGCGGCGTACTCCTCGAAGAGCTCGACCGCCTGCAGGAGCTGATCGACGATCTGCTCCTCCTCGCCCGCGGCGATGAGCAGGCACGGGCGACGAGCGCCGTTGCACTCGACGATCTCGTCCGTGATGCGGCCGCTCGCCGTCGCCGCGTGCCGGTCGACGTCACCCTCGAGGGCGGTCCGCACGTCACTGTCGGCGACGAGTCGGCGATCAAGCGTGCCGTCGACCACGTGTTGGCGAACGCCGCCCGCCACGCCGATGCGAAGGTCACCATCACCGTCGCCGCATCGGACGGAGACGTCGTGGTGCACGTCGACGACGACGGACACGGGATCCCTGAGCCCGATCGGGCGGCGGTCGTGCAGCGCTTCGTGCGACTCGACGAGGGTCGCGATCGCGACACGCGGCGGCGCCGGGCTCGGCCTGGCTGTCACGTCCGACGTGCTGATCGCCCACGGCGGAGAGCTACGGATCGACGACGCTCCGCTCGGCGGCGCTCGCCTGACACTTACGTTCCCGTCAGCGGCGACGTAGTCGTTGTGGTCAGCGGTCGTCAGCCTGTGCGGCGGTCGGGCAGGAAGCGGAAGTGGTCGCGCACGGAGGCGACCTCCGCCGGATCGATGTCGACGATCAGCGTCGTCTCCGTGGCTGCCGCCTCGGCGAGCATCTCGCCGCCCGGATGGATGATCCGCGTGTCGCCCATGTACTCGATCTCGGGACCGTTGCCGACACGATTGACCCCGACGACGTACGCCTGGTTCTCGATGGCCCTCGCGTGCAGCAGCGTGCGCCAGTGGTTGCGTCGCTTCGACCGGCCAGTTGGCGGGAACCATGTACACGTCGGTCGAGCGGGCGAGTTGCCAGAACTCGTCGGCGAAGCGAAGGTCGTAGCACACGAACGGGCTGATCGCAGCCCGGCGATCTCGAACGTGCACAGCTCGGCTCCCGGCGCGGTAGTACTCTGCTCGCCGCCGTGGGTGAACGGGTGGATCTTGCGGTAACGCAGCAGCGTGCCGTCCGGTCCGGCGAAGATCAACGTGTTCGCCGGGCGCTGATCGTCGGGCGGAGAATCGATGGGGATCTCCGGGCACGAGCCGGCGACCCAGATCCCGTGCTCGATCGGCCCGGGCGGCGAGGAACCGCGACGACGGACCGCCTTCGGGCTCGCCGATGTCGGCCTGGTCGGTGACGAACCCGGTCGAGAACGTCTCGGTGAGCACCGACCAGCTCGGCCCCCGCCGCAGCGGCAGCGGCGACCTGCGGAGCGAGACGGGCGAAGTTGGCGTCGCGATCGGCCCACACGATGTCGTGCTGCACGGCGGCGACGCGGGTCACGGCGCGCGCCTTCTCTGCGAGCGTGGCGAGGCGACCGACCGCCTCGTCGATGACGTCGAGCGACTTGCAGCACGCAAACCGGACCAGATGGTGACCGAGCTCGCGGCGGGCGTACATCACCTCACTGGGGATCGCCACCACACCACATCGTTGAGGCAGCTGGCGACAGAAGGCTCATCCCGTCGCCGGCGGGATCGACGGGACGGATGTCGGCGATGATGAAATACGTCGCCTCGGGAAGGTAGGCGTGGAACCCGGCGGCGACGAGCCCGGCGTACAGCCGATCGCGCTTGGCCGTGAGGTCGGCGGCGAGGCTCGCGGATAGAAGTCGTCGCCGAGCGCCAGGCCGGCGGCGATCGCCGGTTGGAACGGCGCGCCGTTCACGTAGGTGAGGAACTGCTTCGCGGTCTTGGCGGCGTCGACGAGCGACGGCGGACCGCACATCCAGCCGACCTTCCATCCCGTCGTGTTGAACGTCTTCCCTCCGGACGAGATCACCAGCGTTCGCTCGCGCATGCCTCCAGGATGGAGGCGATCGGCTCGTGCTCGAGCCCCGGGGAACACGAGGTGCTCGTACACCTCGTCGGTGACGACGATGAGGTCGTGCTCGATGGCCAGGGCGGCGAGCTCGGACAGTTCGTCGTGGGTGAACACCTTGCCGGTCGGGTTGTGGGGCGTGTTCAGCAGCAGGATCTTGTTCGCGGGGTGATCGCGGCGCGAAGCTCGTCGAGGTCGTAGTGGTAACGATCGTCGTCGCCGGGTTGCAACAGCACGGGGTCGGAACGTCGCGCCAGCCATTGCGATCACGGGCGGATAGCTGTCGTAGATCGGCTCGAACAGCACCACCTCGTCGCCCTGCGTCGAGCATGCCGAGCAAGCGCACCGGCGAGCGCCTCGGTGGCACCGGCGGTGATCAGCACCTCGGTCGTCCGGGTCGTAGTCGAGTCCCCAGAATCGGCGCTGGTGGACTGCAACGGCGTTGCGCAGCTCGGGAATGCCGATGCCCGGCGGGTACTGGTTGACTCCGGCAGCGGATCGCGGCGATGGCCGTTCGAGCACGACGTCGGGCCCATCGCTGTCGGGGAACCCCTGCCCGAGGTTCACCGACCCCGGTGGCGACCGGCCAGTGCCGACATCTCGGCGAAGATCGTCGTGCCGAAGCCGGCGAGCCGACTGTTGAGTGGTGCGGTCGAGCGTTCCCACGGGAGCAGAGGGTAGGGCATCGTCGGCGAGTCGCTCCCCCCAAGGGCCGAGCCGATGGCGACGACCGGCCGGGAGTGCGCGCTCTGCCTCATACCCGGTGGCCAGTCCGAACGCCATGCCCGGCGCGCTTGGCCGCGTACATCGCCGAGTCGGCCGCTCGCGTCAGCGCGGCGAGATCGCCGCCGTGGTCGGGGAACACGGCCGCACCGACGCTCGCCGAGATTGGCCGTCCGGCGACGGTCGTCACGTGCTCGAGCGCTGCCTCGATCTCCGCCGCCCGCCTCCCCGCTGCCACTGATCCTGCGCCGGGGAGGAGCATGGCGAACTCGTCGCCGCCCCACCTGGCAATCACGTCGCTGTCACGAACCAGCCCCGACAGGTGGGCGGCAACCGCCTTGAGCACGATGTCACCGACATGATGTCCGGAGTGGTCGTTGACCTGTTTGAAGCCGTTGAGATCGATGAAGATCATCGCCGCCGACATGTGCTCGCGACCAGCGCCGGCGAGGATGCGCCCGCCGAGTCGCTCGAACTCGCGACGGGTCAGCAGACCGGTGAGGTCGTCGGTGGCGGCGTGCTGCGACAGGCGGCGGTGCTGTGCCACGAGTGCACCGACGGCGGCGGCGAACACGATCCCGCCGAGCACGAGGCTGATCACCAACGCCCACCGTTGACCACTGCCACCCGTCGTCGTGTCCGGAGTTGACGCGACGACGTAGCGCTCGCCGTCGACGAACGTGGTGCTCACCGGCACGGTGAACACTCGACGGCCGCCCCTCGTGCTGGGCCCGATCTCGACGTCGCGCAACCGAATGGTCGACGAGGCGCGGCGAGTTGAACGGCCGGTTGGGGATCAGCGAGGTGTCGACGGTGAGCAGGGGGCGTGCCGCCATGTGAGCGACGAGCACGCGTCGGGACCCGCCGATCGCGACTACGACGACCCCATCAGTGGCGTCCCCGGTTCCGGTGGCGAACACCGCAGACGTCGTTTGTCCCGCAGCAGTCGTCGTGCGCTGCAGCAGATCCGAGTCAGCACGGGGACCCTGCGCGGAGCATGTCTCGCCGGTCGGTTCGATCACGCACACGTTGATGTCGTTGCCGAGCGCGGTGGCGATCTGAGCCACGGTCGACGTCTCGGCGGAAGCCCGCAACACGGTCGCGACGCGGGCCAGCTCGGCATCGACGTGGGCGGCGCTCAGCGCCGATACGGCACCGAGCCCGTCGTCACGGTCGCTGCGCCGCTCGCGCTCGATCGACGTGTGCGTCACCAGCGCGCCGACCATGAGCGCGACGCTTGCCGCCAGCGCCACGAGCCAGCCCAGTCTCATGACAAGGTTTTCGACCGTGCCGCCGAAAACTTGAGCAGATCCTGGCGTGGATCGCGTGCGCCCCGCTCAGCCGGGCGTGGCGAGGCGCGGAGGCGTGTCCAACACCAGCGACTCGATGCGCTCCAGCGTGGCGTCGTCGAACGGCTCGGCGAAGCCGGGCGACAACGCCCGGTACGTCATCAAGGCCGCCACGAGCTCGGTGAGAAACTCCACATCGGTGTCAGCCGGCAGCTCTCCGACGTCACGTGCCCGAGCAAGCATCGTGGTGGTGGCTCGATACCAGTTGGCGCGGAGGTCGACGACGAGCCGGCGTGCCGCATCGTTCGAGTGCGACGCGGCGAACAGCTCGGCGAGCAATGTCTCCATCCGAGGGTCCGTGACGAATCGCTTGCCGTACTCGAACACCTCCCGCAACGCGGGGCGCAGTCCCTCCGAGAGGCTGAACTCGATCGGCCCACTGGCGAACGAGGCGAAGGCCGCCTCGATGAGATCGTCCTTCGTTCGCCACCGGTTGTAGATCGTGGTCTTGGACACCGCGGCGCGGGACGCCACCCGGTCGATGGACAACCCAACGAGCCCCGTCTCGGCGATTTCGCTGACGAGCGCATCAAGGATCCGATCTTCGGGGGGCGCCGGATCACGCTCGTCGTTCGTCGGTTCGACCTGCATCGTTCCTTCTCCCGCCGTCACCAGTCGACTGGCGACCGGCGATGGATGTCGCCCGTCAGGCGTGAGCGTGACGCTACTCGCTGAAGGAGAATCAACCGTCCGGTAATCAGCTCGGGCGAGTCGCGTATCAGCGCCCGGTCCACTCCCACCGCGGCGTCGTGGCTGAGCCGCCTGCTGCCGATGCGGCCTGATCCGCACTGCCAACAACACTGCTCGCCTCGTCGTCATCGGCAACCAGCTGCACCGGAATCTCACTCCACACCGTCTTCCCCTCGTCGGTGAGCTCGATGCCCCATCGGTCACTCGTGGTGGCGATGATGCGCATCCCCCGGCCACTGGTCGAGCGCGGTCCGGGGCTCCTCATCTGAGGGAGATCCATCGACTCGTCGTGGACCTCGAGGCGAACGACGTTCTGCCGCAACTCTGCGCTCGGCACACCGAGCCCGCCGCCATGGACCACCGCGTTGGTGATCATCTCGGTGGCAACCAATTCGACGACGCCGATCGACTCCGGATCGACCTCGCCCGCGAGCCACCTCCGAAGGGTGTGTCGGACGTCTGCCAGCCGTTCCACGGAAGCGACGCCTGCGAGCGAGAGCATCGTGTTCATGAGTCCATGTAGAGGATTCCCCAGTTGGCCCTGGCTCATACCTCTATAACGGGCGCATGGATGCCCGAGCCGGGCCGCCGGCAATGCGCGACAGCCCGGCTCTGTGGTGCGACGACGTCAACCGTCCGGTGCTACTGCGCTGACATCGCCGGTTTGCCCAGCTGAGCGGCTTTGCGGCCAGTCGGCGACGGGCATTGGCCAATGATCGTGATCGTTGCGCTGGGAGTGATCTCGGTTCATCGTGCTCGATGATGAGGAACGAGTCGGCGAGGCCGGCCAGCTCGAGGACGCGGCGGACCTGGCTCGTCGGTGACCGCAGCGCGAAGTGGCAGGAACGACCAGCGAGGTAGTGCTCGGCGTGCAGCAACGCGATCAGACCCGACGAGTCGACGAACGTCACGCCGGAGAGATCGAGCACGAGCGACTCGCCTGCGACGAGGTCAGAGTCGATGACGCGGGCGAGGACCGACGAGGCGTTGGACAGATCAAGCTCGCCGCACAGGAAAAGAACCCACTCGCCGTTCGCGCCCGCGGCGGACTCGATCGTGAGCAACTCGGGGACACTCGACACAGCCAATTCCTCCATGACCTACAACGAAAAGGCGAATGAGGCCAGAGCGTCCTAGCTGTTCAAGACGTCTGACGAAACATTACCTCGCCCGAAGAGTCGTCATCAATCAGCGGCGATGCTGGCGACTCAGCTCGCGCCGGTCTGGCGCAAGAACGTCAAGGCGTCCCATGTATCGACACGGTGGGAGATCAGACCGTGCCGAATCTCGAACAGCATGACGCCGGCAATGTCGATGTCGTGCTCGCCGTGGCGGGCGAGCAAGCGGTACTCGATCGCCACCGCATCACCGCCGTCGATCGTACGCACCACCTCGTAGCGAAGGCCCTCGAACATGGCGAGGAAGCCCATCAGCCGCTGTTCATACGTGGCGCGGCCGGTGCACCCGTCACCCAATGCGCTGTGATGTTCGTTGACGAAGTCGTCAGTGACATGCGACGCGATCGTCGCCGGATCACGACTTGCAAACGAGGCGAGATAGGCCTCGGCGACTGCCCCTGCAGGGCGCGCCTCAGGTCCGATGACCGCCCCACTCCTTCTGTGCGGTCGCGTACACACCCTGGTCGAACGAGTACTCGACCATGTTCCCGTCGGGATCGCGGAGCATGCACACGTATCCGACTGGCGGCGGCATCTGCCGCGGCTCGAGCGCGAGGCACCCGGCCTGCTCCCCGCGTGCGGCGATCTCGTCGACGGCCTCGCGTGTGGGCAACTCGATGCCGATGTGGGCAAAGGGCTGAAGCACTTCCTTGGGGACATCGCCGAACGGATTCGTCTCCGGGAAAAACTGAGCGATGCACCAAGATGAACGGTCGATCGGGCGAATCGGATTGGCCCATCCACGCCCCGTACCCGAAGTCGTCGGCGTGGCGGGTGAGGAGCACCATCGGAGTGAACTCCTCGTACCAGGCGATCGTGGCATCGATGTCGTCGACCCGGAGGGCGATGTGAGTCCAGCGCGGCTCGGTGGGACGCACCTCGTAGACGGCGCCGACCTCACTCACGGGTCCACCCCTCCGGGACCTGGGGGTCGTCGCCGCCCTTCACCCAGAGCACGAACGTGTTGCCCCACGGATCGACGAATGCGCCGTTGAAGCCGTTGAACTCCGCCCAATAGTGGTTGCGCCACAGGATCTCGGCGCCGCGCGATTCGGCCTCGTCGAGGATGCGGTCCAGGCTGTCGTCGTCGCTGACGAGGATCCACGTGCGCGCCGTGCGGCCGTCGGTGGCCGGGGCGCGCGGCTCGACACCCGCCGGATCGGGGTGAGGGCGGGCGTTGGCGGCGTCGAAGATCCCCATGTGGAGGTTGCCAGTCGGGCCCTCGCTCGCCGTCGTCGAGCAGGAAGTGCTGACCGGGCACGATGCGATGGAAGACGCCCGCCGGCCGCGGCTCGACCGTCCAGCCGAAGACGGCTGCATAGAACTCGCCCGCTGCCTCCGGGTCCGTCGACGGGAAGTCGACGAAGATGAGCGTGTTCGGGTAGGGCATAACGCGCACTTTATCATGGCGGTCCGATGGTCAGACCATTTCTTGCCCGATCGCCTTCAAGCGGCCGGGACGGTCGCTACCATGGCGGCGAGGACGGCCTGATGGTCTGGCCGTTCGACAGGATTCCACGTGGCTGATTCCTCCCAACCTGCGGTGACGAGCGCCTCCATGTTCGCTCCCCTGACGCGCGAGACGCTCAGCGGGCAGATCCGCGATCGGCTGCTGGCACGCATCACCAGCGGTGAGCTCGAGCCGGGCACGCAGGATGCTGTCCGAGCGCCACCTGTCCGAGCAGTTCGGCGTGGCGCGGACCTCGGTCCGTGAGGCGATCCAGGGTCTCGTCTCTCTTGGTGTCGTCGAACGGCGCGGCAACCGCTCCTACGTCGTCGAGCGATTGCCCGACATCCGCGTCGACGCCCACGACGACCGCAAAGACTACGTACAGCAGCTGTTCGAGACGCGACGCGCCCTCGAGGTGCCGATCACGCAGTTCGCCACGCGGCGCGCTGCGCCCGACGACCGCACCGAGATCCGTCGCCTGGCAGCACAGTTCTACGTCGGCATGCCGCTCGACGAGTTCCGCGAGCTCGACCATCGCTTCCATGCCCTGATCGCCCGCTCGTGCGCCAACCCGTTGCTCGTCGAGCTCTACGGGAAGGTCCTCGGCCGGCTGTTCAAGTCGGGGGATTTCGAGTCGCTGCTCTACGCCGACGCCAATCGAGACGCCGTCCAAGGGCTCGTCGACGAGTCGGGTGAGCAGCACAAAGCCATCGCCCGGGCGATCGCCGAGGCCGACGAGGACGCCGCCGGCGCAGCGAGCACCTCGCACCTCAACGCCGTGGAACGGCACATGCTCGACCGCCTCGTCTGACTGCTGGGAGTTCCGACTCGCGAGCAAGTCGCTCGTCTCCACCTCCGAGCTCGCCGCCTCCGCTGCGCTTTGGCGGCTCACCCAGCTCGTGTCGGTCTACGGGTCTGGCGCGTGGCTTCGCGCTGAGCAAGTCGCTCGTCTCCACCTCCGAGCTCGCCGCCTCCGCTGCACTTTGGCGGCTCACCCAGTCAGGACGTTCAACACCTCAGGCACGCTCCGACTCGCGGTCTTTGCAAACCTCGACGATCACGCATTATGGTCTGACCATCAGACCGAGCGCAGACCGGGAGGTCGCGATGATCACGGGAATGAACCACGCTGTGCTCTACGTGCGGGACGCTCGGCGGCACCAACGCTTCTACGCCGATGTGCTCGGCTTCCACACGGTGATCGACGACCCCGCGGGTCGCTTCGTGTTCATGCGCGGCGGCGCCTCCACCAATCACCACGACATCGCCTTCTTCACGATCGGCGATCAGGCGGAACCCTCGGCGGCAGGAGCCGGCACCGTCGGCTTGTACCACGTGGCCTGGGAGGTTGCCTCCCTCGCCGAGCTCGACGAGATGCGGATGGCACTCAGCGCCGCCGGTGCGCTCGTCGGTGCGTCCGATCACGGCGCGAACAAGAGCCTCTACGCCCGCGATCCGGACGGGCTCGAGTTCGAAGTGATGTGGCTCGTGCCCGCCGATCAGTGGGGTGAGGAGGAGCACGAAGCGATCATCCGCCCCCTCGATCTGGATGCCGAGCAGCGTCGCTTCGCCGGCGTGCCCAGCGAGCCCGACGGACGGTCGCGATGATCAGACTCTCCGACCAATACTGCTTCTTCCTCGACGACGACAAGTTCGTCGACACCGATCGAGAGGGCTTCCGCCGGCGAGTGATCACGGGGACAGATCTCCAACTGTGCTTCTGGCGCATTGCCGGCGGGGCGACCGGGTCCTTCCTCCACCACCACACCGAGAACGAGCAACTCGGCATCATCGTGCGGGGCAAGCTCGATTTCCGCATCGGCGAGGTCGACACCACCGATCGCACGGTGCTGCGGTCCGGGCGACGTGTACCTCGCCCCTCGCGACGTATGGCACGGCGATTCGGTGTTCGTCGGCGACGACGAATACAACGAGTGCTGGATCCTCGACGTCTTCGCCCCACCGCGAGCGAGACCTGCCGACCAACGAACGAGTGAAGGGACCGACGAGTGACTGACTGGAGGCTGGCCGTCGACATCGGCGGCACGTTCACCGACGTCGTCCTCATCGACGGCGATTCGGGCGTCGTCGTCGTCGACAAGACGCTCACGACGCCTGCCGCACCGCTCGACGGCGTGCGGGCCGGCGTGACGCAGCTCCTCCAACGCGCCGGTGTACGACCGGTGGAGATCACCGCACCGATCGTCCACGCCACGACGCTGATCACGAACTCGCTCATCGAGGGCAAGACGGGCCGGGCCGCGTCTGGTCACCACGGCCGGCTTCGGCGACACGCTGCTGATCCGCGACGAGCACCGATACGACATGTACGACCTCCAGATCGAGTTCCCCGCGCCGCCGATCCCACGCTCGCTCACCTTCGAGATCGCCGAGCGAACCGGTGCAGACGGCGTGGTGCTCGACCGGCCTTCAGACGACGACTTGGTGGCCTTGGCCTCTCAGCTTCGCGACGCAGCCGTCGAGGCCATCGGCGTGTGCTTCCTCAACTCGTACGTGAATGCTGACAACGAACGGCTCGTCGCCCGGTACCTCGAGGCTGCGATCGGTGTGCCCGTGTGCATCTCCGGCGACGTCTCACCGCAGATTCGCGAGTACCCGCGGATGATCACCACGGCCTGCAACGCGGCGACGATGCCGGTGATCGGCCCGTACCTCGACGAGCTGCAGAAATGGCTGTCGAGCGAAGGGTTCGGCGGGAGCGTGCTGATGATGCTGTCCAACGGCGGCGTGGTCTCCGCCGACGACGCCGCCCGCTCGCCCATCCGCCTCGTCGAGTCGGGTCCGGCCGCGGGTGCGCTCGCCGGATCCTGGTTCGCCCACCGCCTCGGCGAGCAGCGGCTGCTCTGCTTCGACATGGGCGGCACCACTGCCAAGGCGTGCCTGATCGAGCACGGCGAGCCCGACCTCACCACGACGTTCGAGGTCGCCCGCATGTATCGCTTCAAGAAGGGATCCGGCTTTCCCGTCTCGGTCCCCTCGATCGACCTCGTGGAGATCGGCGCCGGCGGTGGATCGCTCGCCCGGGTCGACCAGTTCGGGCTGCTCAAGGTCGGCCCCGATTCGGCGGGCGCCGAGCCCGGACCGGCGTCGTACGGTCGGGGCGGCACGATCCCGGCGGTGACCGACGCCGACGTTCTGCTCGGTCTGCTCGATCCCGACGCGTTCCTGGGCGGCGACATGCCGCTCGACGCCGCGCTGGCCGAGGCGGCGATGGCACCGATCGCCTCCGCCGTCGGCCTCGAGGCGGTCGACGTGGCCGCCGGGATCCACGAGATCGTCAACCAGAACATGGCCGCCGCGGCTCGCATGCACGGCGTCGAGCAGGGCATCGACCTCCGCGGCATCCCCGTGCTCGCCTTCGGCGGCGCGGGACCGGTGCACGCCTGCGGCGTTGCCGAGCTGCTCGACTCGTCGCGTGTCGTGTTCCCCGTCAACGCCAGCGTCCTGTCGGCGTTCGGCACCCTCGTCTCGCCTGTTCGCATCGACCTCGCCCGCTCGATGCCCCGTCGCCTCGACGCGATCGATCCGGGCGAGCGTGACGAGCTGCTCGACTCGCTTCGCGCCGAGGGTCGTCGCGTACTCACGGCTGCCGGCGTCGCCCCCGCTGCGGTGGAGTTCCGTTACGGGCTCGACGCTCGCTACGCGGGGCAGGGCAACGAGGTCACGGTGTGGGTGTCGTCGGGCGATACGTGGGCAGTCACCGACGAGGAGGTGGTCGCCGCCTTCGAGCGCGAATATCGACGGATCTACGGGCTCACGATCCCCGACGTCGCGATCGAGGCGGTGACGTGGCGGCTCGCCGCGTCGGCCGAGGCGGCCACCGTCGAGCCCGACCCCCTCAAGGTGGGGGGGTCCGCAGAGCCCTTCGCGACCCGACCCGTGCATTTCGCACGAGGTGCCGAACCGGTGACGGTGCCCGTCTACCGGCGCAGCGACCTCGGCGTCGGTGCCGCCTTCGCCGGACCGGCGATCGTCGAGGAACGAGAGACGACAGCGGTGATCCGACCCGGCTGGCACGTCGCGGTGTCCGTCGACGGCAGCCTCATCGCAACCCGTTCTGAGGAGGACCGCACGTGAGTCGCACCACGTTCGACCCGATCGAGCTCGAGATCCTCTGGCAGAGCCTGATCGCCACCGTGAACGAACAGGCCAAAGCGCTCCAACGATCGGCGTTCAGCCCGATCGTGCGTGAGGCCGGCGACCTCGCCAATGGCGTCTTCGACCGCCGGGGCCGGATGGTCGCCCAGGCGGTGACGGGCACGCCCGGTCACATCAACAGCCTCGCCATGGCGGTCGTCAACATCCTCGACGAGTACCCGCTCGACGCGATCGAGCCCGGTGACGTTCTCATCACCAACGACCCCTACAAGACCGCCGGTCAGTTGCTCGACGTGACCGTGCTCGTGCCCGTGTGGCGCAGCGATCGGATCATCGCCTTCTTCGGCTCGACGATCCACCACACCGATGTCGGCGGATACGGCATCGGCGCCGGCGCACGGGACGTCTTCGAAGAAGGTCTGTGGATCCCGATCGTGAAGCTGATGCGTGGCGGCGAGCGCAACGACGATGTGTGGCGGTTCATCCTCTCCAACGTGCGCCAGCCCGACCACATGGCGGGCGACCTGCACGCCCAGATGGCATCCGGGGAGGTCGGCGCCCAGCGACTGCAGGCTCTGTGCGACCAGTTCGCGCTCGACGACATCGAGTCGCTCAGCGACGAGATCGTCCGCCGCTCGGAAGA
Source organism: uncultured Acidimicrobiia bacterium (assembly GCA_963830025.1). GTDB lineage: Bacteria > Actinomycetota > Acidimicrobiia > Acidimicrobiales > Ilumatobacteraceae > CAWHLC01. Next base: position 611,210 of record CAWHLC010000007.1, on the reverse strand, counting down.
AGCGACGCGCGCCGCGATCCGCGAGTTGCCTGCGGGCACGTACCGCTCGTCAGCCCTGCTCGACCTCGCCGACGGCAGCTTGATCGAGATCGTCTGCGCCCTCACCGTCGACACCGAGGCCGGGGAGATCACGGTCGACTACACGGGGAGCGCCGACGCCAGCCCATGGGGCATCAACGTCGTCAAGAACTACACGCACGCGTACACGACGTTCACCGTGCGCTCGGTGCTCAGTCCGGAGATCCCCAACAACCACGGCAGCTTGGCGCCGATCAAGATGGTCGCTCCGGAGGGCTCGATCGTGAATGCCGTCTCGCCGCAGCCATGCACCGCGCGCCACGTTGTCGGGATGTTCCTCCCCAACGCGCTGCTCAAGGCACTTGCCCAGGTGAAGCCAGACGATGCGATGGCGGAGGGCTCGGGTGCGGTGTGGACGATGCAGGTGAGCGGCAATCACGACGATGGTGCCCCGTTCATCACCGCGATGTTCACGTATGCCGGCGGCGTCGGCGCCCGGGCCGCCAAGCCCGGGCTCGATGCATGCTCGTATCCGACGGGCGTCGCCGCGGTGCCCATCGAGGTCGTCGAAGCGTCGGCCCCGATCCGGTTCCACACGAAGGCGCTGCGCACTGGTTCCGGCGGCGACGGGGCGACCACCGGCGGTCTCGGTCAGACGATCGAGTTCAGTGTCGACACGACGCGACCCTGGCAGCTCAACGCTGTGACAAGCCGCCTGGCGGAGCCGCCGCAGGGAATCTTCGGTGGCGGCGCCGGGCAGGCCGGTGCATTCTGCGTGAACGGCGAAGCGGTCACCACGCAGGCGCGGATGACACTGCAGCCCGACGACGTCGTGCGCCTCGACCTTCCCGGCGGTGGCGGATACGGTGAACCAGGGAAGTAGATGGGCGTCTGGACCGAACCCGTGCCGTTCGCCGCAGCATGGCGGCGTGCCGTCGGGGCACGCGGCGACGCACCGTTCCTCACCTTCGAGGCATCCGACGGCGCGGTGACCAACTGGACGTACGCCGAGTTCGACCGCATCGTCCGCCGGCTCGCCCGGCGGCTGGTCGACGACGGCGCCGGTCCAGGCGCGGCGGTCCACCTGGCGCTGACCAACTCGCCGACGTTCGTCGCCGCCTGGCTGGCGTCCACGGCCGTCGGCGCCTGGATCGTCCCGTCAGATCCGATGAGCACGGCTCCCGAGCTCGGCGAGCACATGACACGGACGGAGCCGTCGGTGGGAATCTGCGCGGCACAGCGGAGTGACGTCTATCGCGCAGCCTGCGACGGCGTGAGGGACGCGCCGCGGATCATCGAGGTCGACGAGGACGACGCCGAGCTGAGCTGGCTCCCCGCCGACCCGCTCGGCGACCTCGAATCGCCGGGTGTGCACGACCGTGCCGCCGTGATGTTCACCAGCGGCACGACCGGCCGGCCGAAGGGCGTGGAGATCACCCAGGCCAACTACGCCTTCGCCGGCGCAGCGATGGCGGCGGCGGCGAAACTCACGTCCGATGACCGGCAGCTGGTGGTGCTGCCGATGTTCCATGCCAACGCCCAGTACTACTCGTTCGCCTCGGCGATCTGGGTGGGCGCCAGCGTCGCCCTCGTTTCGGCGTTCTCGGCGAGCGGGTTCCTCCCTCAGGCTGCGCGCCATCAGGCGACGTGCGCCAGCCTCTTCGCCGGTCCGATGCGGATGATCCTCGCCCGCGGCAAACCGGTCGACGGTCTTGCCTTGCGCCATTGCTGGTTCGCCCAGAACCTCGCCGCCGACCAGTACGCGACGTTGCGCGACTGGTTCGGGTGTGCGCCACGCCAGTTGTACGGCATGACCGAGACGATCCCGGCCGTCCTGACCGATTCGCCCCTGGACCCGCGTCCCGACACGATGGGGTACGTCACCGACGGCTGCGCCGTGCGCCTCGTCGACGGAGAGATCCGGGTGGGCGGCGAGCCGGGCATCACGTTGTTCGCCGGCTACCTCGACGACCCGGGCACCACGGCGGCGTCGTTCGTCGACGGTTGGTTCTGCACCGGCGATCGCGCCCACCAGGACGGCGAGGGCCGCTACGTGTTCGACGGGCGCCGCTCGGACGTGCTCAAGGTGTCGGGCGAGAACGTGTCCGTCGTGGAGGTCGAGCAGGTGCTCGGCGAGCATCCCGACGTTCTCGAAGCCGCCGTCGTCGGACGGCCCGATCCGATCCGCGACGAGGTTCCGGTGGCCTTCGTCGTCCCCCACAGCGGCATCGACCGCGACGACCTTCCGGACGTGCTCGCCCAGTGGTGTGCCGAGCGCCTCGGCAAGGCGAAGCGGCCCCATGCCATCACGATCGTCGACGAGTTGCCGCGCACGAGCGTCGGCAAGATCCGCAAGTTCCTGCTGAAGGACGGTGCATGATGACGGTGCTCACCCAGTCGCTCCTCGACAGCCTCGACACATCGGTCCGATCGGTCGACGAGGCGTCGACGTTGCCGGCAACGCTGTACACCTCGCCTGAAGTGCTGCGGTTCGAGCAGGAGGCGATCTTCGCCCACGAGTGGCTCTGCGTCGGCCGTGCCGATCGCATCCCGGCGCCGGGCGACTGGTTCACCACGACGATCGGCGAGGAACCGATCATCGTCGTCCGCACGAAGGACGGCGAGGTCAATGCTCTCTCGGCGGTGTGCCAGCACCGGGCGATGCAGGTCTGCGACGGCAGCGGCAACAGCACCACGCTCAAGTGCCCGTACCACCACTGGACCTACGCCCTCGATGGACGGCTCCTCGGCGCTCCGGCCATGGAGCGCACCGCCGGCTTCGACAAGTCGGAGTGGGGCCTCGCCCGCCTCGGTCTCGAGCTGTGGCACGGGTTCGTGTTCGTCAACCTCGACGCCCGCGCCGCTCCCCTGGCGCCGACGCTGGCCCGGTACGAGCCGTTCCTCGCCAACTACGAGCTCGACGAGGCCGTCTGTCCGGGCACCTTCACGCTCACCGGCATGGAGTGGAACTGGAAGATCATGTTCGAGAACTTCAACGACGGCTACCACGCCAACCGGTTGCACCAGTTCGTGCAGGACTTCTGCCCCAGCAACATGAGCGCCTTCCCGGTCGAGTGGGATGACTCGTCGAACGTGATCTTCCGCACCGCCGGGTACACCCACATCGACGGGGGCTTCAACGCCACGCACCGGGCGATCATGCCCGTCTTCCCGCTGCTCACCGAGGAAGAGCGGATGCGTTCGACGTTCGCCCTGGTGCCGCCGACGCTGTGCTTCGGCACGGCGCCCGACCAGTGCTTCTTCTTCCTCGTCCGCCCGACGGGACCGGAGACGATCGACGTCGAGATCGGGTACCTGTTCCATCCGTCTGCCCTCGACGATCCGCTGTTCGAGGAGAAGCTGATCCTGTCCGACACCGGCGTGCAGGTTTTCGTCCGCCAGGACCAGGACGCGACTCGAAAAGTGCAGCGCGGTCTGCGCTCCCGTTTCGCCCCGCGGGGGCGTTATTCGTGGCAGGAGGAGACGCACGTGCAGTTCAACCGGTGGCTCGTCCAGCGGTATCGCCAGCATTGGCCGGCGTGTGCTACAACTAGCAAGGTGGTCTGACCATCAGACCGAAGTGGGGGAGACAGCCATGATCCGATCGAACATCACCCGCACCCGGGCCGTCGCCCTGGCCGCGTCGTTGTGCCTGGTGATCGCCGCCTGCGGCGACGACGACGACACGACCGACACCACTGGCGCCGCTGAGCCCGGCACCACGGCCTCGGACGGGGCGGACACGACGCTCGGCGCGGTCGACACGACGGCAGCGGCGACGACACCGGCCACGACTCCGGCGACGACAGCCGCCACGGGCAGCACGGCGCCCGCCGAAGACGCGGTCGATCTCGACACCAACGGTGACGGTTCGGTGGTCATCGGTGTCGCCACCCCGGGACCACGTGACGACGGCGCCTATTACCAGGCCCTCGTCGAGGGAATCGAAGGGCTCAGCACGGACAACGGCTACGAAGACCCGATCATCGTCGACAACATCGATCCTTCGGTCGCCGAGAACGAGCTGCGCAACCTCGCCCGCCAGAACGTCGACATGATCGCGGTCGGTGCCGGCGAGATCGCCGACCCACTCGCCGCGCTCGCCGAGGAGTTCCCCGAGATCTTCTGGTACTGCAACTGCGGGTCGGGCGTGCCGCCGATCGACGGCGTCGCCCAGACGCGTGACGACTCGTCGCAGATCAGCTACTCGGCTGGCTACGCCACCGGGCTGCTGCTGCAGGACACCGACAAGACGAAGGTGGCGTTCCTCGGCTGCTGCGACCTCGACTTCGAGAAGGAGGCGTACCTCGCCTACGAGCTCGGTCTCAAGGCCGTCGACCCGAAGTTCACCATGACGTACATCCCCACCGGCGACTTCAACGACGTCGCGGGTGCCACCGAGGCGTTCAACCAGGCCGTCGAAGGACGGAGCCGGCGCGGTGTACCCGTTCCTCGGTGGTTCACACGAGGCCGTCGTCGGGCTGGCCAACGACGCCGGCATCATCACGATGTCCGCAGGCGTCTCCGACGTCTGCGAGAACAGCGACCTCGACTACCAGATCGCCGTGCAGTTCGATGCCGGCGACTACCTCGACACGATCTTCACCAAGATCTTCGCCGGTGAGCTCACCGAGGACGACGACCTCGTGTTCACCGTCGGCGAGTACGACTTCGTCGGTGCCAAGTTCTGCGACGCCACGCCGGAGCAGGTCGCCGCGCTCGACGAAGTGAAGGCACAGATCGCCAACGGCGACTTCGAGGCGGAGTTCGGCGAGATCAAGGGGCAGGCATATGGCGGCGGCTGATCGGTGATGCCGTCGACGGAGCGCGCGGCCCAGGCCGCCGACGGCCGTCAGCCGGTGCTCCGCACGCTCGGCCTCACGAAGAGCTTCCGAACGACGGTCGCGTGCGACGCGATCGACCTGTCGCTGCGCCGCGGCGAGATCCACGGTGTGCTCGGCGAGAACGGCGCTGGCAAGTCGACGCTGATGCGCATGCTGATCGGACTCGTGCAGCCTGACCACGGATCGATCGAAGTGCGCGGCGACGTCGTGGCGATCGACTCGCCGCAACGATCGGCGGCGCTCGGCATCGGCATGGTGCACCAGCACTTCAGCCTCGTCGAGGAGCTGCGCGTGTGGGAGAACGTCGTGCTCGGTGATCGCGGCTCGTTCGACGCTGCGTCGGCCAAGGAGCGCGTCGTCGAGATCGCCGACACCTACGGACTCGGCGTCGATCCCAACGCCTACGTCCGTGATCTCACCGCCGGCCAGCGCCAGCGGGTCGAGATCATCAAGTGCCTCCGCCGCGATCCGGAGATCGTGATCTTCGACGAGCCGACGTCCGTACTGACACCGCGCGAGTCCGAGCAACTGTTCGAGGTGCTGCGCGTGGCTGTCGAGCGCGACGGACGAGCCGTCGCCCTCGTCAGCCACAAGTTGAGCGAGATCCTCGCCGCCACCGACGACGTCACGATCCTCCGCCGCGGTGTCGTCGTCGACCGTGCTCGTACCGCCGATACCGACGCCAAGAGCCTCGCCACGGCGATGGTCGGACGGCCGGTCTCACTGCGCGGTGAGGCGATGGCGGTCGGCGACTCTGACGCCGTGCTCGACTCCGCCCCTCGATCGCTGCCGCAGGTGCGACCGGGAGCGCGGCCGCTCGTGATCACCGACGCCAACGCGATCCGTGCCGACGGCCACGTCCTGCTCGACGGGCTCAACCTCGGCGTGCATGCCGGCGAGATCGTCGGCGTCGCCGGCGTCGAGGGCAACGGTCAATCCGAACTGGCCAACGTGCTGTCGAGCCTGCTGCGGCTCGACGGGGGCATGGTGCAGGTCCACGGCAAGGAGGTCCGTACCGGCGTGCCCGGTGCGATGGCAGCGGCGGGCATCGCCGTGATCCCCGAGGACCGGCACGACTCCGGCTGTGTGCTGACGATGACGGTTGCCGAGAACCTCTTCCTTGGTGACCTGATGAACGGCCGCTCGCTGGGGCGGCTCGACGCGGCGCGGATGCGCGCTCGTGCCATCGAACTGATCGAGCGGTTCGGAATCTCCTGCGACGGTCCGGACGCGCCGTTCTCGTCGCTGTCCGGTGGCAACCAGCAGCGCGCCGTGCTCGCTCGCGAGTTGTCGTCGAGCCCGGAGGTGCTCGTCGCCTGCCAGGCGACCCGCGGTCTCGACGTCGGCGCAATCGAGTTCATCGCCGGGCAGGTGCGCACCGCAGCGGAGCAGGGGGTGGCGGTGGTGCTGATCTCGAGTGAGCTCGAGGAGATCCTCGATCTGTCCCATCGCATCGTCGTGATGCACCATGGGGCCATCGTCGGCGAGATGGATCGACCCGACGCGGACCTCGAACGGCTGGGCCTGATGATGGGAGGGCAGGCGGCGTGACCGCCGAGCTCACCGTCGCCACGCCACTGCCCCGCACCGCCGTGCGGCGCGACCTCGTTCTCACCGTCGTGCTGTATGCCACCTCGGTCGTCGGTGCCCTGCTGGTTTCGTCGCTGCTCGTCGCGGCGACCGGAGGTTCGGCATCGGCGGTGTGGTCGGCGCTGCTCGACGGCAGCGTCGGCTCCGCCGGGGCGTGGGGGCTGACGCTCACAACGATGACGCCGTTGCTGCTCGTAGCGACCGGCATGATCGTGGCGACCCGAGCGGGAATGGTCAACATCGGCCAGGAAGGGCAGTTGCTCATCGGCTCCGCATTCGCCGCCTTCCTCGCCGTGCGGATGCCCGGGCCGGCTCCTCTCATCATCCTTTGCTCGTTGCTCTTCTCCGCCGTCGGTGGTGGCGTCTGGTCGGGGATCGCCGCCGGGATGCGCACGTGGCGGCAGGTACCCGAGGTGCTCACGACGCTCTTGCTGACGTTCATCGCCTACCCGCTCGCGACGTACGGCCTGCGCCAAAACTGGCTACTCGCCGATCGCGACAATGCCGGCACCAACCAGGTCAACTCCGGCGAGCAGCTCGATCCGACGACGCTCCTGCCCAACGTCCGCGTGTTCGGCAACTCGATCGACTCGGGCGTGCTCATCGCCATCGCCGGTGCCGCCATCGCCGCCGTCGTGATGTCGTCGACCCGCCTCGGCATGCGCATCGACGTCCTCGGTCAGAACCCGCGGGCCGCCCGGCGCTTCGGCGTCCGTCATCGGGCCCTCTCCGCCGGCACGCTGATCTTCTCCGGTGCCATGGCCGGGGTCGCTGGTGGAGTGCTGCTCCACGGCGATGTAGCGGGCAACCGCCTGACGTTCAACATCGCCAACAACTTCGGCTGGGATGGCCTCCTCGTCGCCCTCCTCGCTCGTAACCGCCTGGTCGCCGTCATCCCGATCGCGTTCGTGTTCGCCGCGCTGCGCACAGGCTCCAGCTTCCTCGCCACGACCGGTGTCGATCGGAAGATGACCGACGTCGTGCAGGCGTTGCTCGTGCTGGCGCTGCTCATCCCGCCGGCAGTGCTGTTCGTCCGCGACTGGCGGCGTACGACGCGCACCGCATCGAGCGGGACGGCGTGAGGGACCGCCGCTGATGGATCTGCTCTCCGCTCTCGGCGACATCTTCTCCAGCTCGTCGATCTACACGAGTGCGTTCCAGCTCTCCGTCGTGCTCGTCTTCGCCGCCAGCGGCGAGTGGGTGGCGGAACGGGCAGGCACGCTCAACATCTCCGTGGAGGGCATGCTCCTCGCCGGCGCCTTCGGCTCGGCACTCGGATTTCACCTCACCGACTCGTCGGTCGTCGGGGTGCTGCTCGGCTGCGCGTGCGGCGGCCTCATCGGCGTGATCCAGGGAGAGATGAGCCACCGCCTCACGGCCAATCAGTTCGTCGTCGGCCTCGCCCTCAACGTGCTCGTCATTGGTCTCACGGCGTTTCTCGCCAACGAGATCGATCTCGGCCGCGGCGGAAGCGTCGACGTGGCGCATCCCCATCCTCGCCGACATCCCCCTCGTGGGCGAGGCGTTCTTCGCCCGGCCCTGGCCCGCCTATTTCGTATACGTCCTCGTCCCGCTGATGTGGTGGCTCGTCTGGCGCACCCGGTGGGGGCTCGACGTCCGTGCCGTCGGCGAAAACCCGCAGGCGGCCGACGTCTCCGGCATCGACGTCAACGCCCGCCGGCGGCAGGCGATCGTAGTATCGGGGCTGATGTCCGGTTTCGGCGGGAGCTTCTTCGTGCTCGGCCAAGTCGGCCAGTTCCAGCAGGGGATGATCAACGGACGCGGTTTTCTCGCCATCGCTGCCGTGCTGTTCGGCGGGTGGACGCTGCGTGGCACCGTCCTCGGGGCGGTGCTGTTCGGACTCGTCGAGGCGCTCACCATCGCGGTGTCGGTGCAGGGCTACAAGCTCGACCCGTTGATTCTCACCGCGGCGCCCTACGTCGTCGCCCTCCTCGCCGTCATGCTGTTCTCTACCCGCGTACGCCAGCCGCGGGCGCTCGCCCAACCGTTCGTCCGGGGATTGACGTGATCCCGCTCCACGTGCTCGGCCGCACCGGCGTGCGCGTGAGCCGCTTCGGGCTGGGCACGATGGTGCTCGGCGCCTGGGGCAACACCGACCATGACGCATGCGTGCGGATCATCCACAAGGCGCTCGACGCAGGCATCAACCTCGTCGACACCGCCGACGTGTACGCCTTCGGCGAGAGCGAGGAGATCGTCGGTACTGCCCTGCGCGACGGGCGTCGCGAGCACACGTTCCTGGCGACCAAGTTCCACAACGGCATGGGCGACGCGCCCAACCAGCGGGGCAACTCGCGACGGTGGATCGCCCAAGCCGTCGAGGACAGCCTGCGGCGGCTCGGCACCGACTGGATCGACCTGTATCAGATCCACCGACCCGACCCGACCGTGGAGATCGCCGAGACGGTGGACGCCCTCACTGATCTCGTTCGCCAGGGCAAGATCCGCTACTGGGGAACCTCGACGTTTCCCGCCGACCAGATCGTCGAGGCGCACTGGGCAGCCGATCGGCGGCGGGTCGCCGGGCCACACACGGAGCAGCCGCCGTACTCGATCCTCTGCCGTGGCATCGAGGCCGACGTCCTGCCGGCGTGTCGCCGCCACGGGATGGGTGTGCTCGCATGGAGTCCTCTCGCAGGCGGCTGGCTCACTGGCAAGTACCGCCGGGGAGAGGCGCCGCCTCCGGACTCGCGGGCAGTCACCCACTCCGACCACTTCGATGGAGGCTCCGAGCCGAAGCTGGCCGCTGCCGACACGCTTGGCGTCATCGCCCGGGACGCGGGACTCACGCTGACCCAGCTGTCGCTGGCATTCACCGTGGAGCATCCCGCAGTGACCTCGTGCTTGCTCGGCCCGCGCACCGAGGAGCAGCTCGACGACCTGTTGACGGCGGCTGACGTGCGCCTCGACGCCGAGACGCTCGACGCGATCGACGCCGTCGTGGCGCCGGGGACGAACCTCAACCCTGCCGACGCCGGCTGGAGCCCACCGGGTCTCGATGCCGGCGCCCGCCGGCGCTGACCACGTCGCCGACGTTGTCAGCGGCGCTCGCCGTAGCGACCAGCAGTGAGCTCGGTGAGTCGCTTCTGTGCCTCGGGACGCAACGCGTCGATGTCGACGGTGAGCAGCTGGCGGTCGCGCACGACGATCCGCCCGCTCGCCACCACGTCGCGGACCGCCCGCCCGTCGCTGGCCCACACGAGCTGCTGCACCGGATCCGGCGACCTGGGAACCCACTCCGGTCCGCTGGTGTCGACGAGCACGACGTCGGCGCGCTTGCCAGGCTCGAGCGAGCCGAGCTCGTGGTCGAGGCCGATTGCCGCCGCACCGTCGATCGTCGCCATGGCCAGCGCGTCGTGGGCCCCGAACCGGGTCGGATCGATGCGGGTGTCCTTGGCGAGGCCGGCGGCGAGAGCCGCGGCGCGGAGGATGTCGATCGCGTCGGCCGCGTTCTCGGCGTCGCAGCCGAGGGCGACTCGGCCACCACGCTCGCGGATCTCCGCGTGCCGTCCGGCGCGCGTTACGCCCTGTCCGAGGCGGAGGTACGCCCACGGGCAATACGCGATGGCGACCCTCTGACCGAGGACGAGATCGACCTCGTCGTCGTCGAGGTGCACGCCATGAGCGACGAGCACGTGCGGTCCGAGCGCGCCGAGCGCGTCGAGATGGGCAAGGGGGCGGCGCCCGGTACGAGCGACGTAGGCGGTGGCATCTGCATCGGACGGCGACATGTGGAATGTCAGCCCCGTCGCATGCCGCCGGGCGAGATCGCTCGCCGCCACCACGAGCTCGTCGGACATCAGGTCGTGTCCGACGAGCGTGACCCAGCCGCGCACACGGTCGTGTCCGTCGGTGAGGGCGAGCATCTCCGTCTCGCGGGCGATGACCGTCACGACGTCACCGGCGAAGGGCGCGTCGTCGACGTCCCAGCCCCACGTACCGAGTGTGCCGCCGACGCCGACCGCGTCGTATGCGGCGAGCACGCGGTCGGGGTGGGCGACGGTCCCCGCCTCGACGGTGAACGTGATCCCGTTCCCGACCGCCTCGGCGAGGCTCAACGTTGCGGAGAGTTCGTCGTCGTCTCCCGTGTGGGCGGCGTGGATCGGCACTGCCCACTGGAAGATGGCCACCTCCGCCGTCAGATCGTCGGGGATGGCGGATCGGACGAGGCGATCTCCGGTGAGATGCTGGTGGGCGTTGATCAGGCCCGGAATGGCCAGCGTGCTCGCTCCCCCGATCGACTGGCGACCTCTGTACTTGACGTCGATCTCCCCTGCCGCGCCCACTGCGACGATGCGACCGCCGTCGATCGCAACCGCTCCGCCGGCGATCACGTCGCGCCCCGCGTTCATGGTGACGACGTGGTCGGCACGGCACACCAGATCGACCTCGGCGGCGCCACCGGCGGGTGGAGACGATGACACGCTGGGAGGATACAACGCCGGTGCGATATGGTATGACCAACAGACCAAACGGAGAGTGACGTGACCTCGAACTCGGTCCTCAGCGACTCCCCGGCGCTCCGGGGTTACTGGTACGCCGTGGCGGAGAGCACCCAGCTCGACCAGGTACCCGTGCACGTGCGGCTGCTCGGCGACGACTACGTGCTCTACCGTCCCGACGGCGGTTCTGTTGTCGCCGCACCCGACCGCTGCCCCCATCGAGAAGCACCGTTGTCCCTCGGTCGCATGGAGCAGGGCTGCCTGGTGTGCTGCTACCACGGCTGGACGTTCGGCGACGACGGCCAGTGCGTTCGCGTTCCGTCGTCGGAGAGCGACGCCCGCACACCCCCGAAGAGCCACCTCGCGACCGTGCACGCCACCGAGCGCTACGGACTCGTGTGGATCTGCCCCGGTGAGCCGGATGCCGGCATCCCCGAGATCGCCGCCGATCGTGACCCGAGTTACCGCCGAATCAACACCGGCGTCGACACATGGACCGTCTCCGCCACGCGGATGACGGACAACTTTCTCGACATCTCCCACTTCCCGTATGTGCACGCCGGTACCTTCGGTATCGAGGCCAACCAGCAGGTGCCGAAGATCGACATGCGCCCGCTCGACGACGACTTCCACGGCTACGAGTACGAGGTCGAGGTGGACAACACGCTCGGCGTCACCTCCTCGGGCATCGCGGCCAAGGTCATCACACGGCGGATGACCACCGGGTACAACCTGCCGTTCACGGTGCGCTCGACGATCCACTACGAGACCGGGCTCGACCACCTCATCCTGCTGTGCAGCACGCCGATCGACGACATCACGTCGTACTTCACGTTCGTGATCTGGCGCAACGACGACTTCTCCGTGCCGGCGGAGGAGGTGATCGCTTTCGACCGGGCGATCGGCGCAGAAGACAAGGTGATGCTCGAACGGATCCCGGGCGTGCTCCCCCTCGACCAGACGGCGACGGTCAGCGTCCAGGCCGACAAGCCATCGGTCGACTGGCGACGGCACCTCGCCGCGATCGTCCACGGCGGCTGAGTTAGAAAACCGTCGGGACGTTCCGCCGACGGGTACGTGGACCTGCCCGCGAGACGTGGGCAGCCCCCGTTCCGATGAAAGAATGACACGGTGATCGTCGCGGACCGGCACGCGTGGAATCCGACATGAGCGCCTACGACGTCCGGGCCGGAGACGAAGAGGATCGGGCGATACGGCATCGGACCGAGGTGCTCCTCGTCATCTCGGCGCTGGTCGTGCTCGTCATCTCAGCCTTGCCGGCACAACACGGGGAGAGCTCTCGGGCGGAGCGGACGGTGTTCCGCTGGATCAATGACCTTCCAGATGTGCTCTATGGTCCCCTCAACGTCGTGATGCAACTGGGCAACATCGTCGCGGTGGTCGTCGTGGCCGTCATCGCGCTGCTCTTCCGGCGGTATCGGCTCGCGTTCGGTCTCGCGCTCGCCGGCGTAGGCGCCTACTTCATCGCCACGGTCATCAAGCACCTGGTCGATCGAGGGCGTCCGACCGACCTGATCGATCACGTCCACGTCCGCGGTGAGCAAGCCGCAGGGCTCGGCTACGTGTCGGGGCATGCCGCCGTCGCATTCGCCGTGGTCACGGTCGCCACGATGTGGTTCGAGGGAAAGGTCCGCGCGGTGCTCTGGGGTCTGGCCGTGACGGTCGCCCTTGCCCGCGTGTACGTCGGCGCGCACCTCCCACTCGACGTACTCGGCGGGGCTGCGCTCGGGATCGTCTGCGGCGCCATCGCCCGCTTGGCCATCGGCGCCCGCCGGCATGGACGCCGGCGCACTGCCGGCCATGAGGGGAGCACGCCGGCCGCCGCCTCCTCGGCTCGCGCAATTCGCTCGCCCGAGTAGAGTCGATTCGACCGGCGGGCGGGGGACCTTGCCGACGGAGGGTCGTGAGCGAAGGGAGAGGCGTGAGCGAACCGCGATCCTGGGCGACGTTCGCCGACGCGGTGTTGCGTCGCGCCGCGTGTCGCCGGCAGGGAGGTTGGGGACAGTCCTTCGACCCCTATGCCGGCACGGTGGTGCGCATCGATGATGTCGACCGCTTGCTCGCCGAGCTGCCGTCGGCACGCACGGGGACACCGACCGGTACCGATGTGGACGACGACGTGGACGCCGCCCGCCGCGAGCTGCACGATGAGGATGCCGCTGGCCTGCTGCCGTGGCTCACGGCCGCGGCCGGTCTCGACGCGATGTCGGTGGAGATCCTCGCCCTCGCAACGGCGATCGCCTGGAGCCCGGCACGACTGCGGGTGCTCGCCTTCGTCCAGGACGACCTCACCGTGCGGGGTCTGATGGTGGCGTCGATCCCTTCGCTGCTCGACGCTCCTGACGACGCGATGCATCTCGTCGCCCCCGACAGCTCGCTACGGCGGGCGTGCCTCATCGAGCTCGACCCGCCAGATCTGAGCGGCGCCGCCCTCGTCGTCGTACCGCCGGCCGTGCAGTGGTACCTGCTGGGCGACGAGTCACGCGATCCCGATCTCCCCGCTCGCGCCGTCGTGTATCCGGGCTCGCCCGCTGTGACAGCCGGCCGTTGGCTCGTGCACGGCACGGATCGCGTCCGCCGAATGCAGGCCGCCGCCGAGCTCTGCGGGACGAGCCGGTTGCTCGTCGCACCGGAACCCACCACCGACCGCGAATGGGCGGCCGTTGTGCGCACGGCGGTGTGCCGCGGGTTCGCCGTGGTGCTCGAGACAGGCACCGCCGTGCAACCGCTGACCACGACGTGGCTGGCGCGCGCCGACACCGTCCCGTGGATCATCGCCAGCCGTCATCCGCTGCCGCTCGACGAGCTGCCACCAATGCCGTTCGTCGAGCATCCGGCTGCGGATGACAGCGCCACCGCGGACGAAGTGATCGAGATCCTCGGCAGTACCCCGATTGGGCACCGGTTGTCGTCCGAGCAGTTGCAAGTGCTGAGCCGTATCGACGGCATTCCGGCCGAAGACGCACTGCGGCGCCTGGCGAGCGGCGCGCTCGACGCGCTCGCGATCCGAGTCCGTCCGACCCGCACGTGGGACGACCTGGTCCTGCCGCCCGACCGCATCAGCAAGGTGCGTGAAGTCGCGGCCCGCGTCCGGTTCCGCGCACAGGTCTTCGACGAGTGGTCGTTCCGCGCCGTGCCATCGTCAGGCGTGATCGCCCTGTTCGCTGGACCGCCAGGAACTGGCAAGTCCATGTCGGCGGAGATCATCGCCGGCGATCTCGGGCTCGACATGTTCCGCATCGATCTCTCCACCGTCGTCAGCAAGTACATCGGCGACACCGAAAAGCACCTGGAGCGAGTGTTCAGTGCTGCGGAGGGAAGCGGGGTCGTTCTGGTGTTCGACGAGGCTGATGCACTGTTCGGCAAACGGACGAAGGTCGCCGACGCCCACGATCGGTACGCCAATCTGGAGACGAGCTATCTCCTGCAGCGCATCGAGGTCTACGACGGGCTTACGGTGCTCACGTCGAACATGGCGAGCAACATCGACGAGGCGTTCCTGCGGCGCGTTCACGTGTTCGTGGACTTCCCGATGCCGGAGGAGGACGAGCGGAGGGCGATCTGGCACGCGTCCTTCCCCAAGTCGGCGCCGCTCGTCGACGTGGATTTCGATTTCCTCGGCTCCCGGTTCCCCATCTCGGGCGGGTCGATCCGCAGTGCCTCGCTCACGGCGGCGTTCTCCGCTGCCGCCGACGGCTCCGAGATCTCGATGCCCCACGTCGTCTATGGGCTCATGCGCGAATACGAGAAGCTGGGCCGAATGATCACCCCGGAACAGTTCGGGGTGTGGATCGACACTGCGATCGCCCAGCGCTCCGGCGGTCCGGGCGTGGCTGGCCATTGACGCCGGTCATCTGACGGGCCGACACTTGTCGCATGGGAAGCCGACGCCACGCCCCGCGGGGCAAGCAACGATTCGATCGGGAGGACGAAGCCGTCGCTATCGCTGTGCCGTCGTGGACACCGCCTGTCGATATGCGCGCCGTGGCGGGAAATCGTGCCGTCGCCGCACTGCTCGACGCCAACCCGACAGTCACAGCGGAGAGCAGCCGTTCAGAGGCCGAGGCGACACGCGCCGAGTCCGGGGCGAGCGGCAGCGCTGTTCGTGCCCCGCGAGGCTCCGGAGGCACGGCGCTTCGACCCACCATCCGCCGAAAGCTCGAGGCCGACACCGGTGCCGACCTGTCGGGACTACGAATCCACCCCGATCGAGAGGCGGGAATGCTCGCCGACGCTCTCGGGGCCGAGGCGCTGACGCACGGCGGCAACATCTTCTTCGCCCCCGGCCGCTACTCACCGGGAACGAGCTCCGGTGATCGGCTGCTCGCCCACGAAGTGACGCACGCCACTCAGCACGACCCGGGCGCAGTGCACTTGAAGCGGACCAAGAGGCACCTCGACTTCATCCGGATGAAGCGCAAGGACACCAAGATCGCGCGCATGCTCACCGCCAAGGCGCTGGGTGGGGTAGGGGCCGACAAGCTCGCCGCCAAGGTCGACCCGAGCGACGCTTATGGGCACTGGTGGATCGAGGTCGGCACGCTCAGCGGCGACCGCGGCAGCTGGAAGGCGGAGAAGAGCTACGGCTGGTGGCCGGCGAAGAAGGTCAGTATCGCGGAGACGCTGAAGATCGAGCGTGTCGACGGTCAGCTCAACCAGGGCCAGCCGAACGATCCGCACCACGGTGAGCGCGCCGAGGTCGAATTCCACCCGGTGATGGAGGTCGACGACAACGCCAGCTACGACACCGTCCGCACCAAGCTAGAGGCGGACATGAAGCAGTTCGCCGAAGGCTTCGATGGGTCATGGAACTGGCGACTCGGCTGGGGCAAGAACTGCCACACATTCCAAGACCGGATGAAGAAGGCACTCGGGCTGCACAATCAGAAGTCGAAGCAGTGGCTCCAAGATCCGAACGCGGATGCAAAGCTCCAGGCTCTCTCCGCAGAGCAGGAGAAAGCCGAGTTCCTTGCGCGCTGGCAGCCGTTGAAGGACATCGGCGACATGCTGATGGCCGACTTGGATTCGTTCAATCCGGATCCGAAGTTCACGCTCGATGAGATGCTCGCCCTGAGCGCCCAAGAGAAACAGTGGATCCTCGACTACATCGGCTGCTCCAAAGAGACGATGAACTACTGGTGCGCCGTTCGGTGGATGGCGAAGGGCGACAGCATCTTCTCCTGAGTCGCCCGCCGGTCATGGCGTCGCCTCGAGGTTCCAGCGCCAGCCAATGTGATCGAACGGCATGTAGCGGCCGCGTAGATGGGTGAGCCCTGGATCCTTCAGGTGTCGCACCAATGTTCCCGTGCGAAGCCACGAACTGCCGCCCCACAGCAATGGATAGAAGTCCATGACCCGCGACTCCGATGGGCAGGCGATGGTCACCGGGAAGTGAAAGTTGGGGTCGATGTCGAGCTTTGCCGAGTAGTGGGGCACGCGGCCGAATGCGACGTTGATGTCATGGTGACCCGATGGCGTGTACTGCCCCGCGCCGCTCCATGTGCATCCGCCGGGGCCACTCCGACCCTCCACCGTGTACGTCAGGGTCCCATCGACGAACCGATAGTCGAAGAGCCCTTCGTTGCCGTGCGGCGCACCGTGGGAGATGTCGAACTTCACCGTTCCCCGCCAGCGCAGCGTGACCCCCGCATGGGCCAAGAGCTGGGCAGCTCCGGAGATCCCGCCTTCAAACGCCTTGGGCACGACGTAGAACGGATGGAGCTTCTTGCAGTTGTTGGTCTCATCGCGTTCGGTGACCGAGTTGAAGACGTCGGCGCAGATCCTCGTCGGATAGGTGCCATACGGCCAGTTCGCATCGAATGCCCACGCGAAGGTGCTGCCGCCCGGTTTTGATTCGGCCGGCGCCAACGCGGGTACGGCGAGTGAAGAGGGGTGGAGGTTGCCGCTGGCGGTGACGAATCGCGGTGCCGTGGAGGACTTTCGCGACGCTGCGGAGCCGACGTTCTTCGTCCGGTGCCACCAGGCAAACGCCCGATTCGTGGGACGGCGAGTGACCCAAAACGCGTCACTCCGGCGGAGTGACAGACCGCCGCCGGTGACGACTAGGTCGGGCTTGCGCGGGCCGCGGCGCGGTCGGCCGCCTCGCTTCCCTCGGCGGTGACATACGCGTCGGTCGTGCCGAGCAGGCTTGTTGCGACCAGGGTGATGGCCAGCATCGCCCCTGCTCGCCGGCTGACCCGGATTGTTGTCTGTCGCCGTCTCATGGCTGCTCCGTTCAGGCTGTGGTCATGTCAGGTGCAGGTGCGGCTCCTGACGGGTCGCCCTGCCTGTTGGGGACCAGCTTCGGCCGACGGATCAACTGGCATTCAACGCTGGCGCAACCGGGATCGGCAGTGCCGGCGCGTCTTCGACGGTCATCAGGCGAAGCGTTTGGCGAGGTGGACTTCGCAGCCTCCGAGCGGTTTGTCGGCGATCACGCCGACAACCTCGTAGCCGTGCCGTTCGTAGAAGCCGGGCGCTTGAAAGTCGTGGGACGAGACAACGATCAGGCGGCAGCCGCGCTGACGTGCCTCCTCCTCGACGGCGCCGAGCATCGCCCGTCCGAATCCTCGGCGCCGATGTGATGCAGCGACCCAGAGCAGATCGATGTGGGCACACCCACCCCACGTTGCGCCGTGGAGACCGGCGATCAGGGTGCCCCCAGGATCGCGCACGAAAACGGCCAGTTGGCGGCCGTCGTCGTATCCAGTGGCGGCGGTATTGAACGTGTTGATCTGCTCTTCGAGCCACTCCACGTCGGCACGGCTCGGGTTGTCGACGACGATCACGGCGCGCCTCTCGGTTCGATTGTTGATCTCGGAACGATGCGCCTGCCGTGTTGACGGGCTGTCAACGCTGCCTCGACCCGTCGCCGTCACTGGTTGCCAGTAGCGTTCGCCGTGACGCGGAGGTTGTCGATGGCAGCCGTGATCAGGATCCTCGGGCCGCTCGAACTCGAGGTGGACAGCGAGACGGTGCCGATCCGCGGTGCCAAGCGACGGGGCATGCTCGCCCTCCTCGCGGCGCGTGCGAACACGACGACCTCGCTGGACGCGATCTGTGACTGGATCTGGCCCGATCAGCCGCTCGACGCGGCTCGGCGGTCGGTGCAGACCTATGTCTCCCAGTTCCGACGCACGATGGCCGTGGTCAGTCACGCGGCTGGCTACCGGCTCGACGTGCGGACCGTGAGCGTCGATGCCCACCACTTCGAACAGCTTGCCAACGGCGCCGTCCACGACAAGCACCACACAAACCAGACGCTGGAAGCCGCCTTGGGCTTGTGGCGGGGTCGCGGCGCTCGTCGAGTTCGCCGAGGAGGAGTGGGCACGCCCGCTGGCGGCGCATTGGGAGGAGCTCCGCCGACGAGCTGAGGATCAGTGGTTCGCTGCGCAGCGCGCGGCGGGGTTCGGCGATGACATCATCCCGCGGCTCGAGGCGGCTTGCGCCGCCGAGCCGTTGCGCGAGAGCCGTTGGGAGCAGCTCATCCTCACCCTCGCCGATGCCGGACGACCCGCCGAGGCCCTACGCGCCGTATGGGCGGATCCGGGCGGCCTTGCGGGACGAGATGGGTGTCAACCCGTCCCAGGCGTTACAGGACCTCGAACTGGCGATCCTGCGCGAGGAGACCATGCCGAGCGCATCCGGCACCGAGCCACGCCGGCAACGTGTACCGACCTCACCTCCGACGAATCTGCGTCATCCGGTGGATCGGCTGATCGGACGGGACGACGACCTCCAGCGACTGACCGAACTCGTCGCGAGCAGGCAATTGGTGAGCGTGGTCGGCCCGGGCGGTGGCGGCAAGACCCGCCTGGCTGTCGAGCTGGCGTGGAATCAACGGGCGAACCATCCAGATGGTGCCTGGCTGGTCGACCTCGTGAGCGTTCAAGACGATGACGCCGTCTGCTCGGCGCTGCTGTCAGTGACTGGAGCAGTCCGCTTCGACGCGCTGGCCGAGCACCACATGCTGATCGTGGTTGACAACTGCGAGCACGTGCTCGACGGGGCGGCGCAAGCCGTCCGCGCCCTCCTCGACGTGGCGCCGGAGAGCCACGTGGTCGTGACCAGCCGCCGGCGGCTCGGGCTCGCTGGCGAAACCGTCTGGTACCTCGCCCCGTTGCCGGTGCCCAGCGAAGGGCACACATTGAATGATCTCGAGCAGGTCGCTTCGTACGAGCTGTTCAAGGAGCGGGCGAGATCAACGCATTCGACGCTTGCCGTTGACGAGCGCAACATCGACGACGTTGTTCGCACTCTCATCGCGCTGGAGGGAGTTCCTCTCGCCATCGAGATCGCCGCGTCGCAACTTCGCTCGACCTCGATCGCTCGCCTCGCCGCAGCTGTCGAGCATGACTCGACGACGCTTCAGCTGTCCCAACGCGACACGGCAGAGCGACACCGCTCGGTCGCCGCAGCCTTTCGTTCGAGCCTCGAAACGGTCGCAGCGATCGACCGCGAGGTGCTCGAGGGCTTGAGCGTGTGCCGCGGCTTTGATCTCGACACCGCCCGCGCCGTCACGCTGCGAGACGACGCCGGCGACTCGTTGGGTCGTCTGCTCGATGCGTCGCTCGTCGTCCGCGTCGACGACGAGCGTTTCCGGCTGCTCGAACCAGTCCGGCAGCTGGCCGAACAGCAATTGCTCGCACACGGGAACCCGGACGAGATCCGACAACGTCTGGCCGCCCGCATGTGGGTTCTCACACGCAAGTTGAGCACACGCGCCTACTTCGACGTCGATGCACGCCGCGCCCTGCGACACGAACACGGCAACGTCGAACAAGCGCTCAGCCATCTCATCGCCACGCGCAACGACACAGCGGCCGTCACCCTCTACGGCTCGGTCGGCCCCTCATGGTTCTCCGACGACGGGCCCACCATGGAGCGCTGGACCCCCCGGATCAGACCACTCGTCGACCAACAGGACCCAGCAGTGTCGGCACCCGCTCGGCTCGTGATGGGCATGGCCGGGGAAGGAACCGGCGAACGTGGGGCACTGCCCGACCTTCGCGCCGCACTCGACGGATTCCTGTCTGCACACCGTGCCCGGAGCGCGGCCTCGGCGGCGTTCTGGCTCGCTCGCGAGCTCGCCCTCGGCGATGCGGGTCATGAGACCACGGTCGAGGCCTTCGAAACCGCCCGGCGACTCGCCATCGCAGCCGGCGATGACGTCCTCCAGAACTGGTGCGGAATCTGGCTCGGTCACCTCGCCGCCCAGGCTGGCGACCCGGTAGCTGGAGAGGAGGAACTGCGGCAGGTGATCAGGGCGAGCCTGCTCTCCGGTCACAATCACCCGATCGGAGAAGCAGTCGGCGTGCTCGCCGACATCGCCTGGCGTCGCGGCGACTTTGATGACTGCCGCCAACTGCTGGATCGCGCCGTGGCCGCGTGCCGCGACAGCGACGACTACGCGCAGCTCAGCAGCCAACTTCGTCGCCGTATCCGGTACAACAGTGAGGCGCGCTATCACCTCGAGCAGGCCGCCGCCGACCTCGTCGAATGCGGGCAGCTGGTGCTCCAACGCGGTACCGAACGGGTCATCGTCGAGACACTCTGCGCAGCTACGTACTACCTGGACGCCTGCGACTACTCCACTCTCGCCCGCGCCACCCGAGCTTCGATCGCCGTCTGGCCGACGAACGAGCGTGGGCTCACAACCACCGTCGCCGACGCGCTCGGACAGCAGAAGGGGGAACTCGTCGACGAGTACCTCAACGCCGGACTGTTCCACTCTCGCCCGGATCACAGCTCCGAATTCTGCTCCAACACCTCACCCAGCAGCCGAGACAGCCAACATAGGTCGGGCGATCCTCAAGGCCTCCGTACCAAGAAAGAGAAGACCGGCATGAACAAGAGCGCATCGCAGGACAGCAAGTCCCCGTCTCAGCTGATCGACGAGAGAATCGAGGAGCTCGGCGACTGGCGAGGCACGATGCTCAGCCGGATCCGTGCGTTGGTCAAGGAAGCCGATCCCGAAGTCGTCGAGGAATGGAAGTGGCGAGGGGTTCCCGTTTGGTACCACGACGGAATGCTCTGCACGGGCGAGACGCACAAGAACGTGGTGAAGATGACCTTCGCCAAAGGAGCGGCTCTGAAGGATCCTTCGGGCCTCTTCAACTCCAGCCTTGGCGGGAACACGAGGCGTGCCATCGACTTCCATGAGGGCGAGGAGATCAACGAGAAAGCGTTGAAGACCCTCGTTCGCGCCGCCGTGACCCTGAACACGTCCAAAGCCAAGCGCTGATTCACGGCTATCTGATTTCGAGGGCCCATGGGCTCATCACGTCCGCGACATCAAGCGCTGGCGCAAAGAGCTCGACCTGCCGGTCGACGTGCGCGTCACGTGGTAGTCGAGTGAACGGCCGCCAGGTCCGTCCAGTCGAGGAACCCGACGCCGCGCTCCTCCGCCGTCGTCGCCGAACTCGAGGAACGGCTCGGCTCCCCTCCCGAGGCGTGAGATGCAAGAACGTGGTGCGTTGACTGGTTGGCCTTGATGACCTGGATCTGGAACCAGCTGCCATCCTCGTCCTCGACGTGCAGTGTGCCCCCGCAGCAGATCACGGTGCGGTAACGCTCGGTGCTGTGGAGAAGCCCGGCGATCGCACCGCCGAGCGCCTTTCTCGTAGCCATCAGAACGGCGGCTCCGTATCGGTGAGACGGCGGTCGATCACCGCCGTCACCACCAGCATCGCCAGCCCTAGCACTGACACCGCCGCCACCGTGGCCAGGTACCTCCTGCCGATGTTGCTCATTCTTGCTCACTCTCCTGAGTGGTCATGGGAGCCGGAATGCTCCGTTCGTCTCACCCGGGGTTCGTCTCCTTCGTGGGGCTGGCGCGGAACTGCGCGTGAGGTAAGTCCGTGCCGCTTCGCAGATCAGGCTCGCTGCCGAAGTGCGCGACGGTGTCGTCAAAATTGACGAAACGCGTCCATGTCGTGGGCGAAGCGGGCGCCGTGCGCCCGTTCCGTCAGGGGCTGAGCCGCTGCTCCAGCTCAGCGACGACGACACCCTGGACGATCTCGGTCGCTTCCTCGGCGTCGATGACGTCGAAGGCACCCTCCTCGACGAGCATCGCCTCCACCTCGTCGAGCAGAGCCTGGAGCCTGGAAATCCGAGATGCGCATCGGACATTGAGGATGGAACACCACCTATCGGTGCTCCGACCAGGACCTACGTCCCTGGTTGGCGCGCTCGGAGGGAGTCGAACCCCCAACCGCCTGATCCGTAGTCAGGTGCTCTATCCATTGAGCTACGAGCGCAGTGGCTGTTGAAGCTCACCCAGTGTATGCGGCGCCGGGTCGCTCACAACCGGCGCGAACTCACAATGCCCACGGGCTCCAGCCGCCCGAGCGCTGGTACAGCATGTATGCGGCACGGGAATTGAGATAGGGATCGAAGAGGTCCTCTGCGGAGTTGACCCCGACGGCCGGGAGCCAGCTGCTGTGGGCTTCGTAGTAGATCTGGAACAGTCCGTAACAGCAGTAGTTGTGCGCCGTTGGCACGAAGTTGCTCTCCCGCCAGGCGATCTCCAGCGCACGCTGCTCGAGGTCGTCGGGCCACACGGCACGGATGATGTCGGGCACGCTTCCCGTCGGTCGCGGAGCCGTCGTGGGAGGCGGGTCGGTGCTCGGCGGCTGGGTGGTGGACGGCGGATCCGTCGTGGTTGGCGGGTCGGTGGCCGGCGGCTGTGTGGTGGGCGTGTCCGTCGCCGGCGGCTGCGTGGTGGAGGGCACCTCGGTGGTAGGCGCTTCCGTCGTGGCCGGCGCCTCGGTGGTAGGCGGCGCCGGTGTGCTGGCGCCTGCCGGCAGGCAGATCTCGCTACCCGGGTAGAGCGGCGTGTCGGTGCTCGCCCCGTTGACGGTGAGCAGGTCGTCGAGATCGCTGCCCGACGCGTCGGCGAGGCGCAGCCAATAGTCGCCGGCGGCCACCTCGTAGTCCACGCCGCACGGTGGCTGGGCCGCGATGCTCACAGCGTCGGCGGCCTCGTCGGAGCTGGTTTCGCCCGAAGGAGCCGGACCGGCGGGCGAGTCGGACAGCGGGCCATCGGCACCGGCGGTGAGCGCTTGCACGCCGTCGTTCGGCTGTGTCGTGCGGTCGACCTCGGTGGTCGTGGCGCGCTTCGCCCTGCGGGGCTGCGTATCGGCCGTTGTCTTCTGCGTCTGTTGCGACGTGAGCTCGTTGACCGCGTCACCTCCGCCGTCGTCGTTGCCGCCGAAGGCACTGACGACCGGGACCGCGATCACCGCAGCGACGACGATGGCTCCGATTCGAGCGAGCAACGGATCGATGCCGACTCCACGCCCAGCACGCCGGACGCGTCTCGGCTCGAGGACGAGCTCGTGGTCGACCTCAGGCTCCACCGGGGACGACGGACGATGGGACAGCGCGTCTGTAGGCCCCAAGCCCGAAATCGTCGTCGAAGGGATCGTCGGGAATGTCGTCGAACAACCCCGCTCCGGACACAGGCACCGCATCGTGACGCGCCACCGGATCGTTGCGACGCACGGCACGGACCGAGCCTGTATCGGGGCGGCGCATGCCTCGGGTGATCTCGGTGTGCTCGCGGGTGCGCTCTGCGCGGCGACCGCGTCCTCGGGGGGCACGGTCGGTCCAGAACGCGTCAGCGTTGGAATCGTCGGGATCTGTCATGGGTGGCCTCGGCCGCCGCAGGAAGCACCTTCGCAGGAGTCCCGGGCGTCGTGGCCCACATGTCTAGTCGTCTTGTAACAGAATCGCAACGCGACGCGTCACGCAACCGTAACGGAGGAGCCTCGACGAGCGCTCAACGTCGACGACGCGCAGCTGAGTACGAAGAACCCCGCCGCACGTTTCCGCCGGCGGGGTTCGAACTTGCCATATGGCGGAGAGGGTGGGATTTGAACCCACGGACCGCCTTGCGACGGTCAACGCCTTAGCAGGGCGCCCCATTCGGCCTCTCTGGCACCTCTCCGAGGCCGAGACAGTGTAACTCCGCCGATGGATATCCTGTCCGCCGGAACGGTGGCAGAGCGGACAATTGCACCCGCCTTGAAAGCGGGAGGCCTCACGGCCCGGGGGTTCGAATCCCTCCCGTTCCGCTCACCGCCTCGCGCTGGAGGACCATGGCGCTGGGGCGCACGGTGCGGTCGCGATCGATGATGCCGAAGGCGACGTCGTAGCCGTGGAGCCACTCGTAGTTGTCGACCGCGGTCCAGTGGAAGAAGCCGCGGATATCGACGCCCCTACCGAGGGCGTCGTTGACGATCTCCAGCCCGCGTTCGAGGTACGCAACCCGCACTGCGTCGTCGTCGGTGCCGATCCCGTACTCCGCCACCAGCAGCGGAGTGCCGGGGAGGAGGGCGTGGAGGCGCTCGAGCACGAGCCCGACGCCATCGGCGTAGATGCCATAGCCGAGCGGCGAGCGGTCGGCGCCCGGTGGATGGATCGCCGGCTTGCCGGCGCGAAGGCCGATCGTGGCGTAGTAGGAGAACCCGATCATGTCGAACGAGCCGGCGAGGTCGTCGCGGGTCACGGGCGGCCGATCCGGCACGCGCAGCACTCCCTCGCGGAACAGGCCGAGCCCGGGGTCCCACAACGAGGCATAGAGCCGGTCCGCCGGCGGCGAGCGACGACGGGTCGTCATCCTGGGCGATGCATGCGGAGAGCCCGAAGATCGACGAGACGGGCGAACCGGTCTCCTTCAGGCGGACGGCGGCCTCGGCGGTGGCGAGATGGACGGCCTCGTCGACAAGGGCTCGTTCAGCAGGGTCGTCGTGGCCGGGCGGCCAGCCGTGACCTCCGTAGGCGATCTGGCCGTAGTAGTTGGTCTCGTTGACCGGCTGCCACCCGAAGGCGAGATCGCCGAACGTCTCGGCGACGAAGTCGACGTGTCGAGCCCATGCCTCGGTGCGGTTGCGCTCGACGAGGAACCCGCCATCGCCGGCGAACCAGCGCGGCAACGTGAAGTGGTGCAGGCAGACCCACGGCGTCACGCCTGCCTCGCGCGGCGGTGAGCACACGGCGGTAGTGGTCGATGGCTCCCCGATCGTGAACACCCTCCTCCGGCTCGAGGCGCGCCCATTCGATGGACAGCCGGTGATGGGACAGGCCCAGGTCGGCGAGGAGGGCGAAGTCCTCGGCGTAGCGCGTACCGAAACCGTTGCCGTCACCGGACAACGGTGCATGACCGTCGCGCTCCCAATCCCACCAGTCGGACGCGGGTGCTGCACCCTCGCACTGGGTCGACGAGGCGCCGCTCCCCCACATGAATCCGTCTGGCCACTGCATCGGCCGAGTATGGCAACTCGCCGCGGGTCCGGCCGACGCTCGCTCAGAACGCACGCCGAGTGGTGACCTTTGGCACGTTCCTGAACCTTTCTGTGTCAGCGGTCGTACCCGCTGTCGAAGGCTGTCATGGCCTGACTCAGACGAGAGGGAGCAAGAGAAATGACGACACGGGGCAACCACGGACGCCGGCCGCGAGCGGGGCGCGTCCTGCTGAGCGCGCTCGGCGTGGGCACGGTGGGGATCGCCGCACTCGGTGCGGGTGGCGCGGCACAGGGCGCCGCTCCGAGCACCACTGCATTCTTCGATTCGGGCGTGCTGACGGTCCTCGGGGACGGCCAAGCCAACAGCATCACGATCGGTCGCAACACAGCCGGCGCGATCCTCGTCAACAACGGGGCGGTAACGATCACGGGCGGCACCCCGACAGTCGTCAACACGAAGTCGATCCTTGTCCTCGCCGGGGGCGGCAGCGACATCATGCGCGTCGACGGCGCCAATGGTGCGCTTCCGAAGACGAGCATGTTCGGCGGAGCTGGCAACGACAGCCTCACGGGGTCCGGCGACAACGAGACCTTGAGCGGCCAGGGCGGCAACGACACCATCGCCGGCGGTGGCGGCACCGACAACGTGCACGGTGGCGGCGGCAACGACTGGCTCACCGGTGGCGACGGTGACGACCTGGTCTTCGGCGAGGCCGGCAACGACCAGATGATCTGGAACCCGGGTGACGACACCGACCTCAACGAGGGCGGCGGCGACGTGGACTCGACGGTCGTCAACGGAGGTGCCGCGGCGGAGGCGTTCACCACGACCGCCAACGGCACCCGTGTCCGCTTTGATCGCCTCGATCCGGCACCGTTCGCCATCGACATCGGCACCTCGGAGAACCTCGTCGTCAACGCCAAGAGTGGCAACGACAGCTTCTCGGCGACCGGCAACCTGGCAGCGCTGATCGCCATCACGGTCGACGGCGGCGGCGGCAACGACACGCTGCTCGGGAGCAATGGCGTCGACCAGCTGCTCGGCCGGAACGGGCAGCGACTTCGTCGACGGTCAGCAGGGCAACGACATCGGCTTCCTCGGTGGTGGCAACGACACGTTCCAGTGGGACCCGGGTGACGGCAGCGACACGATCGAGGGCCAGGACGGCGTCGACACGATGCTGTTCAACGGCAGCGCCGGCGAGATCTTCGATTCGCCCGCCAACGGCAACCGCGTGCTGTTCACCCGCAATCTCGGCAACATCGTCATGGATACCGATGACGTGGAGAAGATCTCACTCAACGCACTCGGGGGCACCGACACCCTCACGGTGAACGACATGAGTGGAACCGACCTCACCGAGCTCTCCACTGACCTCGCCGGCACTCTCGGCTCGGGAGTGGGCGACGGTGCGCAGGACGTGGTGATCGTCAACGGCACGAACGGCAGCGACGTTGCCGTGCTGTTCGGCTCCGACGACGGAGTCCCGCGTCACCGGTTTGGCGACAACAGTCACGATGAAGACCGCGGAGCCCGCCAACGACCGGCTGGTCGTCGAACGGACTCGCCGATGACGACATCGTCGATGCCTCCCGGTTCCCAGCCGGCTGTGACACCACTCACCGTCGACGGTGGTCTCGGCGATGACGTCGCCATCGGCGGCGAGGGAGACGACACGCTGCTCGGGAACGACGGCGACGACGTGCTCATCGGCGGACCTGGCACTGACATCCTCGACGGGGGGGCCGGCGAGGACACGCTCATCGAGGGCGAGGTCGTCAGCAACGGTCAGGTCGTCGGCCAGCGGTGGCTCGACGCCCACAGCCGCAGCGTTGCCGGCAAGACCGTGCTCGATCTCGGCGGAGAGAGCGTCACGCTCCCCGCCCGCTGATCTCATTCGCTGACCATCAGCTACAAGCGACAACGGGGCACCGGCCAACGACGTCCGGTGCCCCGTTGTAGCGTCCCGACCCTGGTCGCCGACACGCGTATGTTCGATGACCGCCGTGCGCGCACGGCTAGCGTGGCACGAGATGCGCAGGATGGACGCACGATGAGCCGGCGCCGCAGGACGACCACCTCCAACTTCGGCGTCGGCGCTCGCGAGAATCACGACTCCACCCCGTTCTACGACCGCTTCCGCTCCCCGGAGCTCTCGACTGACGACCGGGTCCTACCTCCGCAACCGGTCGCCGAACCGTTCGTCTGCGGCGATGCGCGGCACATGGATCGCAGTCGCCGACGGCTCAGTCGCGCTGGTCGTCACCTCACCGCCGTACTTCGCCGGCAAGCAGTACGAGGAGGAGCTGGAGCGCGAGGGCGTGCCGTCGTCCTACCTCGAGTACCTCGCCATGCTCACCGACGTGTTCGCCGAGTGCGTCCGCACGCTCGAGCCCGGGCGGACGCATCGCGGTCAACGTGGCCAACCTCGGACGCAAGCCGTACCGCAGCCTCTCGGCCGACGTGATCCGGATCCTCGAGCACGACCTCGGGCTGCTGCTGCGCGGCGAGCTCATCTGGCAGAAGGGCGAAGGCGCCAGCGGATCGTGCGCGTGGGGCTCGTTCCGCAGCGCGGCGAACCCGGTGCTGCGCGACATCAGCGAGCGGGTGATCGTGGCCAGCAAGGGCCGGTTCGATCGGGCCCGCTCCGTGAAGCAGCGAGCCGCCGAGGGCCTGCCCCACGAGAGCACGGTGATGACCGACGACTTCCTGGCCCTCACGCTCGACGTCTGGTCGATCCCGCCCGAGAGCGCCCGCCGGGTCGGGCATCCCGCGCCGTTCCCGGTGGAGCTTCCCGAGCAGCTCATCCGGCTCTACACGTTCCGACGACGATCTCGTGCTCGACCCGTTCATGGGCAGCGGCTCGGCGCTCGTGGCCGCGGCGCGGCTCGGGCGCCGTTACGTCGGCTACGACCTCGATCCGGCCTACGTCGAGATCGCCCGGCGCCGCGTGGCGGACGAGGCCGACGAGAGGCCGACGAAGCAGCCGACCACACGATCGTGCCACTCGATGGGAAAGGCGCTCAGGCAGTCGCCGACCGGCTGCTCAGCGACGCCGGGTTCACGATCACTGCTCGTAACCAACGCATGCGGGCGACAGGCACGACGGTCACGTTCGTCGCCACCGACGCCGGCGGTGAGGAATGGCTCTTCGACGTCGCCGGGCCCGCCACCACTCATCGTGGTGGTTTGCTGCGCACGGACACGGTATGGAGGACGTTGGGCCCGCGACGGCACTGCGCACCGCACGCGGTGGCTCGCCACTCGTGCTCCTCACGAGCGCGCTTCCCGGGCGTTCGAGCGAAGGCGACACGGCGTTGCGCGCCGCAGGTGTCGACGTCGTGTTCGACGTCGTCGACGTGACCGAGGCGGAGGGCGTCGAGCGCTTGCGTCGCTACGCCAAGGGCGGCGGAAGAGCGGCGCCTCTCCAGGGTTTCTGGACCGAAGCGGACATCGCCGGACCGATCTGAGCCGCGGCGCGGTTGCGCCGCCCAGGCACGAGTGCTGCGAGACGAAGACGCATGAATGAGAGCGGACTGCCTATGGATCGTCTCATTGACGTCGATTTCACTGGACAACGACAACACGTTGATCGATTGGAGAACCACCATGTTCGGACTCTTGCTCGCCACGGCAATCGGATGCGGCCTCGTCGGCGGCGCCTTCTTCGTCTTCTCAACGATGGTCATGCCGGCCCTCAACGACCTGCCTCCCGATCAGGGGATCGTAGCCATGCAGTCGATCAACCGCATCGCCGTCAAACCAGGGTTCATGCTCGCCTTCGCCGGAACGGCGGTCCTGTGTGTCGCGGTCGCTGTGATGGCGATCATTCGGTGGAACGAACCGGGGAGCTTGCCGGCCCTGGTCGCCAGCGGCGTCTACGTGGTGGGCGCGTTCGTCTTCACGATCGCGTTCCACGTGCCCCGCAACGACAAGCTCGACACGCTCGATCCTGATGCAGCGTCGTCCCACTCCTACTGGAACAAGTACGTGACCGAATGGTCGATCGGGAACCACGTGCGAGGAGCAGCCGCCATCGCCGCTCTCGTGCTGTTGATCTTCGCCTTCTCGGCCGTGCGCTCCAACGACGACTCGGAAGCCGGAGCCTCGCCGTGGCCTCAGCCGGATCCGT
Organism: uncultured Acidimicrobiia bacterium; assembly: GCA_963830025.1. Classification (GTDB taxonomy): domain Bacteria; phylum Actinomycetota; class Acidimicrobiia; order Acidimicrobiales; family Ilumatobacteraceae; genus CAWHLC01. The sequence goes on along the minus strand of CAWHLC010000007.1, from coordinate 581,895 downwards.
ACGGCCGGGTGATGATCTCCAACAAGTGACCGTCGGGATCGCTCCAGTACACGCCGCGGCCGCCGTCGTGGTGGTTGATCTCGCCGCGGCGGGTGCAGCTGGGGTCGGCGTAGTAGTCGAGCCGTCGCTCCTCGATGCGTCCGAAGATCTCGGTGAACTCGTCCTCGGACACGAGAAAGGCGTAATGCTGCGGCGTGATGTCGCCGCTCACGCTCATGTAGTCGAGGCTCGCCCCATTGTCGAGCTCGACGACTTGAAAGTGTCCGAACACGGAGACCGGCTCCGGCCGGCCGAGCAGGTCGGCTGCGAAGCGAGCGGCAGCGACGTTGTCCCGGCAATGGACGATCGTGTGGTTGAGGTCGACTCCCATGGTGATCTCCCTTCTCCGCCGGACGCTACCGAGGAGCCGCCGGGCTCGAGCCGGGCGTTTCAGCCGCCGCTCTCGATCCGGAAGACCGGGAAGCCGGCTGCCGCCCGGCGCACCTCGTCGTCGGAGGACTCCGGCCGACAGGCCCTCGAAGAAGCGGCCGGTCTCCCATGCCCATTCCTCGAGGTAGGCACGGATGATCGACGTCTTGTCGGCGTCGGGGAGCTCGACGGCGTCGAACCGCTCGGTGCGACGGCCGACGCGCAGCGTGCCGTTCCCGGCGGCACGGAGGTTGCGCACCCACTGCGTCGTGCCCCTCGGGGCAACGAGGTACCGGCTGCCGTCGACGGTGAGCGGGTTGACGACGGTCGTGCGGACCTCACCCGACGTACGTCCCGTCACAGCGAGGATTCGCGAGCCACGCACGCTGAGCCCCCACGAGGTAAGGCGGGCGACGACGGGGTTGAACACCCTGCGGGTGAAGACGTCGGGTTCGAGGTAGCGGAACGTCGGCGTGGTCGAGGCGGTGGTGGTGTTGTTCATGTCGTTCTCCTTTGTGAGCAGTGCTCTGTTCTGTGATCAGTGAACCATAGGATCGGGGACACAGTCAAGAGCAGTGCTCACATTTTGTAGCTGTGATCTGCAATACTTGTCCCATGCCGGCATCCAGGGTCTACGCGAGCGAGCTCGAGCACGAGGTGGTGGCTGAGATCACCGCCGAAGCCCGGCGTCAGCTGGCGGTCTCACGGCGCGTCGCAGCTTGTCGCTGCGTGCCGTCGCTCGCGAGCTGGGCATGGTGTCGTCCGGCATCTACCGCTACTTCGCCAGACGCGACGAACTGCTCACGGCCCTGATCATCGAGGCGTACGACAGCCTCGGTCAGCAGGCCGAGGAGGCGCCGCGCCGGCATCGGCCGGCGACCGCCAGTGGACCGCTGGGTCGCCGTCGCCCGTGCCCTGCGGGGTGGGCGATCGCGAATCCACACGAGTACGCGCTGGTCTACGGAACGCCGGTCCCCGGCTACGAGGCGCCGGAGACACGGTCAACCCGGCCGCCCGCTCGGCGCTGGCGATGATCGGCATCGCCGTCGACGCCCACCGCGCCGGCCTGCTCGTACCGCCCGCTGATGTGCCGATGTCGCTCTCACCAGGCGTCCACGATGACGTCGCCGCGCTCCTGGCCCGGGAAGACATCGACCTACCCGTCCCGATCATGGCCCGCCTCCTCGTCGCCTGGACCCAGCTGTTCGGACTGATCAGTTCGAGCTCTTCGGCCAGACGAAGAACGTGATCACCGCCCACGACGATCTATACGACACCGCCTCGACGGCGATCGCCCGCTTCATCGGCCTCTCCGCCACCGCCACTGCCGCCGCTGACGGTTGACCGCCGCCCCTCACGATTCTCATGCAATCCAGTGCACCACCGCGAGGAAGTCCATGAGAATCCGGGGCGTCAGGGAGTTGCGGATGGCGTGTTGATCCAGTCGTCGGCCTCCCGCCAGCGGGCGTCGGCGTGCTCGCGGGCGGTGTGGGCGTCCTCGCCCGCTGCGGGATAGGAGCCGAGGAACTTGACGCCGCCCTGCTTGGCGTGGAGGGCGCGCAGCGTGTCGGCCATCAGTTCGTCGGCGATGTGGGCGTCGGCGTAGATGACGAAGCAGTAATCGCCGAGGCCACCCGCCTTGATCGGGCGGGAGAACAGGTTGGACAGGTTGATCCGCCGGGCGGCGAACTCCTGCAGGATCGAGATCAGGCTGCCCGGCTCGTCAGCCCGCTGGTAGACGACGATGCCCGTGCGGTCGTGGCCGGTCGGCGGGGCGATGCCCGACGTCGACACGAGGACGAATCGCGTCTGGTTGCCGGGATGGTCGGCGATGTCGTGGACGAGAACGGAGAGTCCATAGAGGTCGGCGGCAGCGACGCGGGGCGATCGCCGCCACGGCGGCCGCATCGTCGTGCTCGCTCACCCGTTGCGCCGCCTCGGCCGTGCTGCTTGCCGCCTGGATGTCGGCGCCCGGCAACTGCTCGCGCAGGTACTGGTGACACTGCGCCGTGGCGACCGGGATGGAGTACACGGTCTTGATGTCGTCGACCGTCACGTCGGCCTTGGCCAGCAGGCAGTGCTCGATGTCGAGCACGACCTCGCGGTGGATGCGCAGCTCGTAGTCGAACGCCAGCGCATCCTGCGTGAAGTTGACGGTTCCTTCGATCGAGTTCTCGATGGGGACGAAGCCGAGGTCGACGTCGCCGCTCTCGACCGCGTCGAGCACATCGGGCACGGTGCGGTACGGCACCAGCTCGCTGTCGGCCAGATCGGCCTGGGTGCGCAGCGCCTGCTCGGTGAAGGTTCCGAACGGGCCGAAGAATCCGATCCTCGTCATGGGGCTTGAGCGTACGGCCGTGCCACGATGGTGGGCGTGGACGAAGCAGCACTTCGCCAGATGATCGGTGCCATCCAGGACGGCAGCATGACGCCTGACGAGGCTGTCAGCCGTCTCCGCCGGCTGCCGTTCGCCGATCTCGGTGACGCCCTCGTCGACCACCACCGCTCGCTCCGCCAGGGCATGCCCGAGGCGGTGTACGGCGCGGGAAAGTCGCCCGAGCAGTGCGCTCGCATCGTCGGCGAGCTCCTCGCCCACGGCAGCGGACCGGTGCTGCTCACACGAGCCGACGACGACCAGGCAAAGGCAGTGACCGCCGAACACGGCCTCGGCCTCCAGGCGGGCCGATGCATCCTGTGGCGCGAACCCGACGTCGGCGACGGCCCTCGCGTCGTGGTCGTCACCGCGGGGACTGCCGACATCCCCGTTGCCGACGAGTGCGTGCTCACCCTTCGTGCCTACGGTCTCGCCGCCGATCGCCTCCACGACGTCGGCGTCGCTGGTCTCCACCGCCTGCTCGCCCATCACGATCGGATCGTCTCCGCCGACGGAGTCGTGGTGATCGCCGGCATGGAAGGTGCGCTGGCCAGTGTCGTCGGTGGCCTCACTGCGGCGCCGGTCGTCGCCGTGCCGACGAGCGCCGGCTACGGCTCATCGTTCGAAGGCGTCACGGCGCTGCTGTCGATGCTCTCGTCGTGCGCCAGCGGCGTGACCGTCGTCGGCATCGACAACGGCTTCGGTGCCGGCGCCGCCCTGGCACGCATGCTGCGGGTCCCGAACTTCGACAGGAGATCGGTGAACCACGCCTGGTTCAACTGCGCCGCAGGCGTCGCCGGCGACATGCTGCTCGCCGCGCTGGTCGACGCCGGAGCCGACGCTGACACAATCGCCGCCACCGTCGCAGGACTCGACCTCGACGGTTGGGCGCTGGCGTTCGAGCGGGTCACACCGTGGATCGATCACGGCGCTCTACGCCAACGTGGCGACCGACCCGTCGAGCGAGCACAGCCACGAGCGGCGAGGATGGCCACCGAGAGAGTCGCGATCACGAGCACCGTCCAGTCGCCGAGATCCTCGCCCTGCTCGACAAGGCCGACCTTCCCGAACGCGTCCGTGAGCGGGCACGCGCGGTGTTCTCCACGCTCGCCACGGCGGAGGGAGCGGTGCACGGCATCGACCCGGCCGACGTCGAGCTGCACGAAGCCGGGTCGATCGACGCCATCATCGACGTCGTCGGCGTGTGCGCCGCGCTCGAATCGCTGGAGATCGACACTGTCTCGGCGAGTCCGATCGGCGTCGGCGCAGGGAGCGTGAGTACCGCCCACGGCCGACTTCCTACACCGGCACCCGCCGTCGTGCGCATGCTCGCTGCGGCGAGAATCCCCGTCAAGGGGGTGGACACTTCGCTCGAGATCGCGACACCCACGGGTGTCGCCGTGCTGGCCACGCTTGCCGACACGTTCGGTCCGCCGCCGGCGATGATCGTCGTGCGCACCGGATTCGGCGCCGGAACAGCGAACCCGCTCGACCGGCCCAACATCGTCAACGTCCTTGTCGGCGAGCTCGCGGCCGGCGCACACACCCGCACACTGGCGCGGCGGTGCAGACAATGGTCCAGATCGAGACGAACGTCGACGACGTGAGCGGCGAGATCATCGCCCACACGATCAGCGCTCTGCTCTGCCGCCGGGGCGCGCGATGCCTGGGCGACGCCGATCGTGATGAAGAAGGGACGGCCGGCGCAGACGGTGCACGTGCTCGCTGCCGGCGAAGACGCGGAAACCCTCACCACGTTGCTGCTCCGCGAGACCGGCTCGCTCGGCGCCAGGACGATCGCAGTGACACGGTCAGCGGCCGAGCGGGACATCGTCGAAGTGGACGTCGGCGGCCATCCCGTCCGGGTGAAGAGGTCGGCGAACCGCGTCAAGGCCGAGTTCGACGACGCCGCCCGCGCGGCAGAGGCGCTCGGCCGCCCCGTGCGCGACGTGCTGCGTGACGCCGAGGCCAGCGCTTACCGCATATAACGTCGAGCGGACAGGCATCATGGAGCGCACTAGTGTGAACGCGCCATGCTCCGGCGACCGAAAGGCATGCGGGCGGGAAGTCGCGGCGTCGTTCTGCTCGGGACGCTCATCGCCACGTCGCTGCCGGTGGGACTGGCCGCCGCAGCCCCCGACGATCCCGACGAGACGACCGCTCCCACCGTCGTGGACACGACGGCGCCCAGCGAGCCCGCCGCGCCAGTGCCATCTGTGCCACCCACCACCACCACGACGCCGCCGGCGACCGTTGACGATCCCGATCCCACCGCGCCGCCGGAGACTGCGCCGCCCGACACCACGCCACCCCCCAGCGCGACACCCCCGACCACGAGCCCGCCGCCGATCTCGCCCCCGCCCAGTCCGCCGCCTGCGGAGACACCCGACCCGCCGACGCCGGCGCCATCCGCACCCGACCACGCCACCACTGCCGCCCGCACGTGGGCGAAGGGGTGCATCACTCATCGCCTCGATCCGGGCGATCGAGGACGCCAGGTGGTGTGTCTCCAAAACCGGCTGCGCAAGCTCAACTTCCCCGTCGCCAACAACGGGCGGTACGGCATGCGCACGGCCGACGCTGTCGCCCAGATCCGGCGGCGACACCACCTCAGCAACGACCGGGCGGCGGGCCCAGAGGCACTCGACGTGATCTACAACCCCCGCCTCCAGCCCACTCGCCGCTGGGGCTACTGCATCACGCGCGCCGTGCGTCCCGGCGACTCCAGCTACCAACTGCGCTGCCTCACTCGTCGCCTCAGGAATCTCAACTTCCCCGTGAAGGTCGACCGCAACTACACGATCCGTGAACGCGATGCGGTCAACTGGTTCAAATCCCGCCTCGGTAGTGACCGCGACGGCGTTGCCGGGGCGCCGACGCTCGACTCGATCTTCAAGCGCAACCGCAAGCCGATTCGGACGTGGGGCCATTGCATCATCGGGGCGCTGCGCCCGGGCGACTCCGGTTACCAGGTGAGCTGCCTCCAGAAGCGCCTGCGCCGACTCAACCTGCTCGGCTTCGTCAGCGGTGACTACGGCGAACGCACCGCGGCGGCCGTCAACGTGATGCGGGTGCGGGCGCGCCTCCCCAGGGACGGATCGGCAGGTCCGCGCGCCCTCAACGCCATCTTCGGCGCCGCGCTCCCCGATCCGATCCGGCCCGGCTTCGACGAGACGGGGCACGCCCTCTCCTCCGTCGCGGTCGCCGGCCCGTGGGCGCCCACACTCCCGTCGTGGTCGGGCAGCGGTCGTCGCATCGTCTACTCACGGGCCCAACAACGCGCCTGGGCGGTGGAATGGGACGGCCACGTGGTGCGGTCGTGGCTCGTGTCCGGGTCGCTGTACGGCAACGAGGTGCCCGGCAACCACTACGTGTTCTCGAAGTCTCGCTACACGTGTGCGTTCAGCGGTTGCAGCGTCGTGCTCCCCTACATGATCCGTTACTACCGCACGCCGCGAGGCAACAACATCGGCTTCCACCAGATCCCGTCGGGCGCCAACGGACCGATCATGCAGGAATGGGAGCTGGGCCATCCGCGTTCGTCGGGATGCACGCGGCAGGCCCGTCTCGACGCGATCTTCAACTGGAACTGGTCGCCGGTCGGCACCAAAGTCGTCGTCACGTGACGCGTTCGGCCTCGATGATCGTCGCCGGACGTGGCCGCCCGAACAAGTAGCCCTGACCGCGCTCACAGCCGAGCTCGCGGAAACGGTTCAGCTGCAGTGGGGTTTCCACGCCTTCCGCCGTGACCGACAGGTTGAGCGAGTGGCCGAGATTGACCACGGCCTCCACGATCGTCGTGTCGTCGCTCTCGATGCCGAGGCCGCTCACGAAGCTGCGGTCGATCTTGATGCCCTCGATCGGGAACCGCTTGAGGTACGTGAGCGACGAATAGCCGGTGCCGAAGTCGTCGACGACGAGATGGAGGCCGAGACTGCGCAGATCGCGGAGCGCAACCGTCGACGCTTTGACGTCCGCCAGCAACGCTGTCTCCGTGATCTCCAGCCACAACGAGTCGGCATCGAAACCCGGTCTCGGCGAGCGCGGCGCGGACAACATCGAGGAACCCGGGATCGACCACCTGTCGCGTCCCGATGTTCACGGAAAGGGCCGCGCTGGCGAACGGCTGGCCGGCGGCTCTCCAGCGGGCGAACTGGCCCAAGGAGTCACGCAACACCGACGCGCCGAGCTCGGAGATCAGCCCCGTCTCCTCGGCGAGGGGCAGGAACGAGCCCGGCGCCAGCAGACCACGGTCGGGGTGCAACCAGCGGGCGAGCGCCTCGAAGCCGACCACGTGTCCCGACGTGAGGTCGATGATCGGCTGGAAGTACGGCACCACTTGACCCAGCTCGAGCCCACGTCGCAGCTCGACGGCTGTGCGCAGTGTCTCGCGTGAGGTCTCATTGCTCCCCGGTGCGAACAGCTCCACGCAATCGCGCCCACGCGCCTTGGCCCTGTACATCGCCGCGTCGGCATCGCGGAACAGTTCGTCGGCGGTGCGACCGGGGCGATCGTTGACGGCGACGCCGATGCTGCCCGACACGTACAGCTCGGTGTCCTCGACGTCGATCGGACGGTTGATCGCCTGGCGCAGGTCCTCGGCGAGCTCCAACGGGTCGCGCTCCCCGGGCGGAGCGTCGACGACGATGATGAACTCGTCCCCGCCGAATCGAGCGAGGACGTCGTCGAGAGAGACCACCGCCCGCAGGCGCTGGCCCATCGTGCGCAGCAGACCGTCGCCAACTCCGTGACCGAGACTGTCGTTCACCACCTTGAAGTTGTCGAGGTCGATGAAGAGGAGCGCCACCGATCCGCCGGGCGGCTGTTCTCCAGCAGCCGGTCGACGGTGGCCATCGCCATCGTCCGGTTGGGCAGACCGGTGAGCTCGTCGTGCGTCGCCGCCCACTCCAGCGCCTCGGCGGTGCGCCGCTGGTCGGTGACATCCTCGATGTGGGTGATGGCCATCTTCACTCCGTCGTCCTCTGTGATCGCGACGCGAGTGCGGGCCCACACGTACTCCCCGTCGCGACGGCGGAAGCGTTGTTCGAGGAGGTACGCGTCGGTGTTCTCCCCGCCGACGCGATTGGCAGTCGCCCCGCGGAGGTCGTCTGGATGGGTGAGCTCGCGGATGTTGCGGCCGACGAGGTCGTCGAGCCGCTCGTCGAGCATCTCGGCGAGCGACAGGTTGGCGTCGAGGATCTGGCCATCGCTGAGGCGGACGAGGGCCATCCCCGTCGGCGCCGAGTGGAACGCCTGCTGGAAGCGCCGCCGCGCTTGGTTGAGGGCCCGCATTCGGTCCTCGCGTTCGCTCACATCACGAAGCCGAAGCGCCAACCGGTCCTCGTGAACCGACTGCTCGATGACGCCGTCGACACCGATCTCGCTGCCATCGGCGCGACGGATCGTGAACTCGAGGGTCGGGGCGACGGTGCCGGTGGTGTCGTGTTGTTCGAGGCCGCGGCCCAGCCAGGCGAGCACAGCGTCTCGGTCGAGGTGATGGACGCACGACACGAACTGAGTTGCGAAGAGCCGTTCCTCGTCGCGTCCAGTCATCTCCCACGCCATCGCGTTCGACGACCGGATGACCCCGTGGCGATCGATCTCGATCAGCGCCTCGGGCAGCTCGTCGAGCACCTGGCGGAGCTCGGTCTGGGCGCCGACGAGTCGATCGACGGTGTGCTCGAAGTGCTGCCGCAGTCGCCACGCCTCGGCGCCGGCCAACACGAGCGCGGTGAACGCGACGACACAGATGCCGCCGGCGAGCAGCGAGCCGGTGACGATGGCTACGACACCTGCGGTGGCGGCAGCGAGCGCAGCGACCGCTCAACGCCACCCCCATGCCCAGCGGCGAACCGGCGCGTCGCGTGCTGATCCCGGACGTCACATCTCGCACACCTGCGACGGTAGTGGTCGACCCGCGAGTCCGTCACGGACCATCGGCGCCTAGGGTTCATTCGTTGGGCGAGATGTCGGAGTTCCCGTGGGCGAGTGCGCGACTCCTGCCGGCACTGCTGACCGTGGTTCGTCACTGCCTGCACAGCTGGCGGGGCACCGACGGCGAAGCAGTCCGATCGCATCTCCACCGCGACGACTGCGGCGTCGACGGAGGAGGAGCCCGGCGCCGTACCAGCGCCGTCAGACCCGGACGTGGCCACCACGACCACGCCGTCCACGGCGCCGCCCCCGACGGAGGGAGAGGACGGAGCCGATGGTGTCGGCGACCCCTACTTCGAAGGGCTGGGCAACGGCGGCTACGACGTCGCCCACTACGACCTGTCACTCGACGTGGATGCCGTGCAGAACCAGCTCACCGGCACTGCCACGATCACGGCTCGGGCGATCGCCGATCTGGCGTCGTTCTCTCTCGACCTGCACGGCCTCGAGGTCAGCGCTGTCTCGGTGGACGACGAGCCTGCCGACTACGACCGCGACGACGACGAGCTACGCATCACGCCTGCGGCGGTGATCGCCGACGGCACCGAGTTCACCGTGGAGGTGAGCTATGCAGGTCAACCGACACCGCTGCACGACGAGACGATCGGCGACACCGGCTGGCAGACGGCCGACGACGTCATCTTGGTGATCGCTGAGCCGAACGGGGCGGCGACCTGGTTTCCGGCCAACGACCATCCCAGCGACAAGGCGTCCTTCCGCATCGCCATCACGGTTGCCGCCGACCTCACGGCGATCTCGAACGGCTTCCTGGAGTCGTCGGGCGGCGTCGGAGGAGGACGGATCACGAACGTGGGTGTGGACGATGGACGAGCCGATGGCGACCTATCTCGCCACGGTCGTCATCGACGAGTTCGAAATCGTCGAGAGCGACCCTGTCGGCGACGTCGGCATCCGCGACGCGATACCCCGTCTCGCTGTCCAACGACCGCCGGCTCGACGGACTCGGCGAGACGCACACGCAGATGCTGGAGTACTTCGAGTCGCTGTTCGGCGCCTATCCGTTCGACGCCTACGGGATCGTTCTCGTCGACGCATACCTCGGGGTCGCCATGGAGACACAGAGCATCTCCCTGTTCGGCACCGGTGTCGTCAACGACGTGTTCATGTCCCACGAGCTCGCCCACCAGTGGTTCGGCGACAGCGTCACCCCTGCGACGTGGCGCGACATCTGGCTCAACGAGGGGTTCGCCACGTACGCCCAGTGGCTGTGGTCCGATCACACGGGAGCACGCTCGAGTGGAATCCGCCGCCGAGGAGGCGCACACCGATGCATCGGCCATCGATTACCGGGTCGACCTCGCCGATCCCGGCGCCGCTCAGCTCTTCGACAAGCAGATCTACGAACGCGGCGCGCCTGGCATTGCACGCCCTGCGCCTCACAGTGGGCGACGAGTCGTTCTTCGCCACGCTGCGCACCTGGGCCGACCGCTACCGCTATGGAAACGCCTCGATCGACGACTTCGTCAGTGTCGCCGAGGAGATCAGCGGACAGCAGCTCGACGAGTTCTTCGCCGATTGGCTCGGCCCCGCCGAGCCTCCTCCCCTGCCGCGCTGACCCCTGAACGTGCCCCTGCCACCACTCGTCGAGCCGGCGGTAGGCCTCGTCTTCGCCGATGAGACCCTCCTCGAGGCGGATCTCGAGCAGGTGGGCGAGCGCCTTGCCGACGTCGGGTCCGGGCTCGAGTCCGAGGTGCTTCATCACCGCCCGTCCGTCGAGCTCGGGCCGGATGCTCGCCAGTTCCTCCAGCTCGGCGAGCTGGGCGATGCGCGCCTCGAGCTCATCCATCCGCTCGCTGAGCATGCGTGCCTTGCGTTCGTTGCGAGTGGTGCTGTCGCAGCGAGTGAGGACGTTGAGCTCGTTGAGGTACGGACCCGCATCGCGCACGTAACGGCGCACCGCCGAGTCGGTCCAGCCCATGCGATACGTGTGGAAGCGGAGGTGGAGCGCGACCAGTTCGGTTACGGCGTCGACGTCGGCGGTCGAGTAGCGGAGTGCTGTCATGCGCGCTCGTGTCATCCGAGCCCCGACCGCGTCGTGATGGTGGAACGTGGTGCCCTTCTCGGGTGCGTAGCCGCGTGTCGCCGGCTTACCCACGTCGTGGAACAAGGCCGCCAGTCGCGTCACGCGGAAGTCGAAGGCGGCCCGCTCGGGCGGTTGCTCGTCCGGCGGCCGCACGTTGTCCACCACCGCGATGGTGTGGCTGAGCACGTCCTTGTGACGATGAATCGGATCGTGCTCGAGGCGGAGCGCACGCAACTCGGGAAGGAACTGCTCGGACAGTTCAGTGTCGACGAGGAACCACAGCCCGTCGGACGGGTGGCGAGTGGTCGATCAGCTTGTCGAACTCGTCGCGGATTCGCTCGGCGGACACGATCTGCAGCCGCTCCCGCATCGCCGCGACGGCGTGCAGCAGTTCAGGGTCGGGGCTGAGGCCGAAGCGGGCGATGAAGCGCGCCGCCCGCAACATGCGCAACGGGTCGTCTCCGAAGCTGATCTCCGGCCGGAGCGGGTGTCCGCAGCAGCCGTGCAGACAGGTCGTGGAGCCCACCGAATGGGTCGACGAGCTCAGGAACGTCGGCGTCACCGGTCAACTCGAGCGCCATCGAGTTCACCGTGAAATCGCGCCGGCCGAGGTCGGACTCGATCTCGTCGGCGAACGTCACGTGGGGTTTGCGCGAATCGTCGGCGTAGGCCTCCGATCGGAAGGTGGTGATCTCGACGACCTTGTCGCCGCGCCTCGCACCGATCGTCCCGAACTTCTCCCCTTGCGTCCAGATCGCATCCGCCCACCCCTTCAACCGGGCCTTGATCTCGGCCGGGCGTGCATCGGTGGTGAGGTCGATGTCGGAGTCAGGCGCGTCGGCGTCGACGAGCAGATCGCGGACCGTTCCACCGACGACATACAGGCGGTGGCCGGCGTGGCGGAACCGAGCAGCCAAAGGCGACAGCTCGTCCAGGACGGGAGCAAGGCGAGGAGGGATCATGCGGGCGAACGGCGTCGCTGGACGGGACCGATCAATTCAAGTCACCGAAGACCCACCGGGCGCGTGCTTTCTCCACGACGTCGACTCCGGGGCCACCGCTGGTGACCGATTCCGGGCGGTGGTCGACCTCGGCAAAGGCAGCGAGCACACCTGCGCTCGAGGCGCGCAGCGCGGCGAGATCGTAACCGCCCTCGAGCATCGCCAGGCGACGCCCGGGAGGGACGAGTCGCATCGCCCGCGCCGTCAGCACGGCGAAGTCGCCGGACGAGAGCCCGAGGTCGGTGATCGGGTCGTCGCGATGGGCGTCGAACCCGGCCGAGATCAGCAGCCACGTCGGCTCGAAGCGTTCCACGACGGGCACGATCACCTCGTCGAAGGCGCGTAGGTAGACGTCGCCGGTGGCGTGCGCCGGAAGCGGCAGGTTGAGCGTGTACCCCAGCCCTTCCCCCTCACCCGTCTCGCCGGCAGCGCCGGTACCGGGATAGAGCGGCCACTGATGGAGGCTGACGAACAGCACCGCGGATCGTCGTAGAACACGTCCTGGGTACCGTTGCCGTGATGTGCGTCGTAGTCGACGATGACGACACGCTCGCCGGCGTCGGCAAGCGAGGCGGCGACGATGGCGATGTTCGACACGAGACAGAACCCCATCGCCGTGTTCCGGCTGGCGTGGTGCCCTGGAGGGCGGACGGCGCAGAACGCGGCATCGGCGCGGCCCTCGCGAAGAGCGGCGACCGCTGACAGCCCGGCACCCGCAGCGAAGCGCGCCGCAGCCGGGGAGCCGCTGCTCACGTAGGTGTCGGCGTCGAGCCACCCGCCGCCGGCGGCGCCGAAGTCGTCGAGACGATCGAGATAGGCGGCGGGGTGAACGCGTTCGAGGTCGGCGCGTGCGGCGGGAACGATCTCCAGCGGGACGAGCGCGTCGGAGACAGCTGCGTCGTGGGCACCGTCGACGACCGCACCGAGCCGCTCGGGGCGTTCGGGGTGGCCACGCACAGCGAGGTGCTCGAGAAACGCATCGTGCGTCGCGAACAGGACCGTCACGCCTCGTACGATACGGCCTGCCGTGGTGGGCAACCTGATCCGCTCGCCCGGTACCGTCCATCTACGTGGGTGTGATGCACGTACATCCCTGGCCATCCGATCCATCGATCACCCACTTCGTGGTGGCCGACGCACCCGATGCCGTCGACGAGGCCGACATCGCGGCACGTATCGACGCCGCCCGCGCCTCCTCCTCGCGGGCCGTGCGCACCGGCGCCCTGTTCCCGGCGACGGCCTCCGTGTTCGCATCGATGGGATTCGAGGTCATCGACACGCTGTGCCTGCTCCGCCTCGACCTCAGCACGGCGACGTTTCGCTCCGATCCGCAAGCAGGCGTTGCAGGCCGCCCGCCGCAGCGGCAGCCACATGCGGCGTATGGCGGCGCGCCACTACGACGAAGCGGCGAAGGTCGACCAGGCCGCCTTCGGCACGGAGTGGGGCAACAGCACCGAAAGCCTGCTCCGCATCGAACAGGCCACCCCCCGCCACCACGCCCGCCGGCTCGTCACCGCTCGCGACACCGTGGCGTTCGCCATCACCGGCCTGGGACGAGGGCACGGGTACCTGCAACGGCTCGCTGTCACCCCGGCTCACCAGCGGCGCGGTTATGGTCGGGCGCTCGTGCTCGACTCCCTGGCCTGGATGCAGGCGCACGGAGCGACGGTCGCCGTGGTCAACACCGGCACCGACAACGTCGGTGCTCTCGATCTCTACCGCGCCGTAGGATTTCTCGACGACGACGTCCTGCAGGTGATGGAGCTGCGTCTTGACCAGTGAACGCCCTGGGGTCGAGGGCCGGTCCCGACACGTTCGCCGCATCGTCTCCGTGGCGTCGGTGGCAGTGTCGCTGGCGCTCGTCGTCCCCTGGATCACGAGCACCGGCACCGCACAGGAAGCCCAGCCGGTCTCGCTTTCGCTGCTCGATCAGACCTTCTCCGTCGGCGCCGGCGACATCGTCTCGATGACCTTCGCCGTGGAGGGTGACGTCCCCCGAGACGTCCTCCCGACGACGACGACCACAGCGCCTCCGACGACGACGACGAGCACGACGACCACGACGACGCCGCGCACCGCCACCGACGCCGGCCCGCGCAGCCCCCGGCCGGCGACAACGAGCAGCACGACGACGACCACTGTTCGCGCCGGCGACGCTTCCGCCCCCGCCACCCGTCACCGGTGACGTGATCGTCGTCGCCTACCCGCCGATCAGCACCCGCTCCCAGGTCGCCGACGCGCTGGCGGGAGACGTCAGCGGCGATCCGATCGACGGCGTGCTGCTCCCGAGCCTCACCGATCACCTCGAGGTGACGCGGCGACGGGGCGCCGAGCGGGTACGCCTCGACGTCGACGTGCCGGTGGCGAGTGGCGACATCAGCGGTGAGAACGACCTCGAGTTGATCGAGCCCGGCATCTACCCGGTGCAGGTCGCCATCCGCGTGGACGGAAAGACGATCGCCGAGTACTTCACGCTCGTGCGACGGATGCCGCGCCTCGTCGAGCCCGGCCTCCGCCTCGCCGTCGTGGCCGGAGCGCTCGGCGACGACCCGATCGGCAGATCTGTCCACGATGATCACCCTTGGCAGGGGCGACGCGCCGCTGAGCGTGTTCATCCCTCCCACGACTCTGCAGACGGTCGCCGAGACGCGTCCCCGCCTCGTCGAGAGGCTCGCCGCGTCGCTGCGCGGCGACGAAGCAGTGAGCCTCCCGACGGACGTCATCGACCCGTCGTCGGCGGCAACGGCCGAGGGCCTCGACGAAGTGTTCATCGACGCCTTCTCCGACGGCGAGGATGTGCTGATCTCGCTCCTGCCCGAGACACCGCCCCGCCGCACCGCGTGGCCGCTCGTCGAGGACGTCAGCCAAGACGGCGCGAGTCTCCTCTCCCAGCTCGGCGTTCGCCTCTTCGTCACCGACACCAGCTATGCGTTCGGGCGGATCGAGCCGCCCGAGATGCCCCTACCGGGTCAGCAGGTGGCGGTGCCGGCGGGCGACCGGGAGCTCGGCGCGCTCGTGATCGACGACGACGTATCACGTCTCGTCAGCCGGCCACGACGGGGCCGCACTTCGTACGAGACGGCACTCGAGCTGCTCGCCACGCTGACACTCGACGAAGTCGCGGAGGGCGGTCGCGGCATCGTGCTCGGCACAAAGGGCCTGGGGACTCCCGACCAATCGGTGATCGATGCCGTCGGCCGGCTCGTGGAGCAATCACCCGACATCGACTTCGTGACGCTGTCCGCCCTCCCCGGGTTCTCGTCTATCGACACCGAAAGCGAGCTCGTGCTCCCCACCACCGCGGGAACGGACCTGAGCGCACGGGTGGAGGTCGTCAACCGCACCCGCTTCGCCCTCGCCGACACCGCGTCGATGCTGCCGGCAGACGATCCTCGCCCTGACGAGTGGAACGCCGCACTCGACAGCCTGCTCACCACGCAGGTCGACGACGCCGAGGCGATCGCCATCGTGGCCGAGTTGACCGCCGAGTCGGACGCGATCCGGGCGGCGATCGTGCCGCCCGATTCGTTTCGTTTCACGCTCACCGGCCGCAACAGCAGCGTGCGGCTTCGTCTGGGCAACACGTCGACTACTCCCCTCGAGGTGCGCATCGTGCCGACGTCACCACGGATGGAGTTCCCCGACGGTCCCCAAGTCGTCGAGGTGCTCCCCGGCGGCGATCCAACGCTCGTGACGATCCGTGTCCGCGCTCGCTCGAACGGCACGTCGTCGGTGGTGATGGCGCTCACCACCCCATCGGGTGGTCAGCTCGGCCAGCCGGTCATCCTCACCGCGCGGGTGAACTCGCTGACGGGGCTGAGCCAGGTGCTCACCGGCGGTGCGCTGCTCGTGCTGGCGACGTGGTGGTTCACCCACCTTCGCCAACGCCGCCGGGAACGGCGCGGCCTGCCCTCACGCCGCGAACGGCGACTCGCCCTGGCGACGACCGAGCAGGTTTCACCGGACGCCGCCGAGGCACTCGCCGACAGCCCACCGGCGCAGAACGACGAGCACGACGACGAGCGGCATGCTCCTTGATCGGGCGTCGCCGGCCGCCTCGGCCTCTAGGATGTCCCGTTCGTGACGATCCGGATTGTGACCGACAGTGCCTGCGACCTGCCCGACGACGTGGTCGAGCAGCACAAGATCTCGATCGTTCCCTTGACGATCCGATTCGGCGAGCAGGAATTCGTCGACCGGTTCGAGCTGTCCGCCGGCGAGTTCTGGGCACGATGCGCGGCAACGCCGACGCTTCCCGAGACCGCCGCTCCCGCTCCGGGGCAGTTCGAGGACGTGTACCGCCGCCTCGCTGACGAGGGGGCTGACGGAATCGTGGTCGTCTCGCTGTCCGGGGGCGTATCGGCGACGTTCCAGAGCGCCGAGCTCGCCGCCCGAGAGGTCTCCGATCTCATCCCGGTGAGGACGGTCGACAGCCGGTCGGTGACCCTCGGTATCGGCACGATCGCCCTCGCCGCAGCCCGCGCCGCCGAAGACGGCGCGGACCTCGATGCCGTCGAGGCACTCGCCCGCGATCTCGCCGTGCGCACCAGGGTGTTCGGCGCCCTCGACACGTTGGAGAACTTGAAGAAGGGCGGTCGCATCGGCAATGCCAGGGCGCTGCTCGGCACGGCGCTCTCGATCAAGCCGCTCATCGAGGTACGCGACGGCGTCGTCGAGCAAGCGGGCAAACAGCGGACACGCTCGAAGGCGCTCAGGCACGTCGTGAGCCGCCTCGCCGAGTACGAAGGCAGGATCGAGAACCTCGCCGTCCTCCACGCCGACTGCAGCGACGTCGATGAGTTCGTGGCGATGGTCCGCCCCTACGCCGGCGGCGAGGTCATCGTCGGCGAGATCGGTCCTGTCGTCGGCACTCATGCCGGTCGCGGCACGATCGGCGTCGCCTTCCACGAACGGCTCGACTGACGCGATCACGGTCGCGATCAGCGCAGGGAGTGTCCCTCATCTCCCCTCGGTCCACAACTAGCGTCAGCAGCGGAGATGAGTGATCAGCCGCGCACCGACGAGCCCACCGTGCTCGCCAATCGATACCGTCTCGAGCGACGGCTCGGTCAGGGCGGGATGTCGGAAGTATGGCTCGCCACCGATGTCGCTCTCGACCGGCGGGTCGCCGTGAAGTGGCTCAAACCCACGCTCGCCACCGACGTCATCGTCGCCGAACGGTTCCGTCGCGAGGCGATTGCCGTCGCCAGGCTCAACCACCCCAACATCGTCGCCGTCCACGACGCCTTCGAGCACGAGGGACGCCAAGCGGTGGTGATGCAGTTGGTCGACGGCAAGAGTCTGCGCCAGATCCTCGACGTCCAGACGAGGTTGAGCCCCGAGCTGACGATCCACATCGGGTCGTGCGTCGCCGCTGCGCTCGACGCTGCCCATCGGGCCGGGTTCGTCCACCGCGACGTGAAGCCGGGCAACATCCTCCTCACCCCCGACGGCCGGGTGCTGCTCACCGATTTCGGAATCGCCAAGGGTCTCGACAGCCGGGATGACGATCTCACCAGCGACAACGTGATGATGGGCACGGCGAAGTACCTGTCTCCGGAGCAGGTACGCGGTAAGCGCCTCGACGGGCGGGCCGACCTGTACTCGCTGGGGCTGGTGCTCTACGAGTGCCTCGCCGGACGCGTCCCGTTCCTCGGGGAGACCGACGCGGACACCGCCCTCGCCCGACTGCAACGTGATCCGACCGACCTCGGTCAGCTGCGCCCAACGCTCCCCCGCGGGCTGGTGACGCTCATCCACCGCCTCTTGTCGCGCAACCCGAACCACCGGCCGCGCACCGGGTCCGACCTCCGCAACGAGCTCGCCGCGGTGGCAGCCGAAGCGCCGCCTGCGCTCGACACCACGCCGGCGGATCCGGTGCCTCGCTTCGAGAGCAAGGTGCGTCCCGTTGCTCCGGGAACGGCGCCCAGCCGCGCCGCGCCTGGTGAACAAGCGACTGCCGGCCGTACCGCCACCGGCGCCGCCCCGACGCAGCGGAACGAGCCCGGTCGCGACACCACGCCGCGCGCCAGCGCCCCGATGCGAGGGCGGCCAGCCCGGTCGATGCAACAGACGTACAAGCCGTCGTTGATCGTCGTCGGCGGACTGCTGCTCATCGCCCTCGTCGTGGCGATCCTCCTCTGGGTGATGGCGGGCACCGACGACGATCCCCAGTCGAGCACGGTCGACACCTCCGTCGCCGCCAACACGAGAGGCGAACGCGATCCGGCGTCGGCGCAGCACAGTCCCGGCCGGCCCGGCGTCGATCGCCGGGCTCTCCGCCGTTCACTTCAATGGTCGCACCGGGACCACCGACGACCAGACGCCTGCCGCGGAAGCGGACAACGATCCAGCAACGGTGTGGCCCACCGAGTGCTATTCCGACCGGTTCCTCGGCGGCGTACCCGTCGGGCTGCGCGTCGACCTCGATCGAGCGTCCACCGGCACGCTGACGTTCGACGTGCTCAGCAACCCCTACCAGGTGAACGTCTACGGCGTCCGGGGGGCCACACCGACGTCGCGAGATGGCTGGGGCCAACCGATCGGTGGCACACGGACCTCGATCGACGGTCGTCAGCAGGTGACCGTCCGCATCGACGCCACACCGGCGCGCCACCTGCTCATCGAGTTCATCGAGCTCGGCCAGGACCCCGGGTGCTCAGGAGCCAACCCGTACCGCGGTTTGTTGGGCGACGTAACCTTCAGCTCGTAGGCAGCCGACAATGTGAACGATGCCCCCATCAACCCTCGATGACCGCGACCTGGTGAAAGCCGCCCAGAACGGCGACGCGCGCGCGCTCAACGACCTTCTCGAACGGCACATGGACCGCATCCATGGCGTGTGCAGCCGCATCGTGGGCGCCACCCGCGACGCCGACGATGCGACGCAGAACGCGATGATCAGCATTGTGCGCGCCCTCGACCGGTTCGACGGTCGCTCCGCGTTCGGCACTTGGGCCTACCGCATCGCAACCAACGCCGCGCTCGACGAGCTGCGCCGGCGCCGGCGGCGTCCCCAGCTGCACGTCGTCACCGACGAGGACGGCGACGCGCCAGAGCCCGCGGATGCGCTGTCCCACCGCGAAGTGGACGCCGTCGTCGACCGGATGATGATCGACGAGGCGATGGAGGCGCTGCCCGACGACTTTCGCGCTGCGATCGTCCTGTGCGACGTCACGGAAATGGGGTACGCCGAGATCGCCGAAGTGCTCGAGATCCCGATCGGAACCGTCAAGTCGCGCGTCGCCCGTGGCCGGGCGTTGCTGGTCGAGAGGCTCGGGAACAATTCGGATCCGGACGACGTCCAACCAACATCAGGGCCCAATCCGTGAGCCCGAGGCCATCATGACCGACCGACCCATCGATCCCCCCGCCAACGAACTCGAGCTCCTCGTCAGCCGCGTACGTCGACGGTGAAGCCACGCCCGACGAACAGGCCCGCGTGGAGGGCGACCCTGCGCTGCTCGCACTCGTCGCACGGCACCGTGCCGCCAAGGCAGCCGTCGCCGACGTCCGCCCGCTGAGCAGCGCCCGTCGCGACTCGCTGCTCGCCGCCGCACTGGCGGAGCACGCAACGGGGCGCTCGCCCGCCGACGAACCGAACGATGCCGTCGCCGCCGGCCGCGACGGTCCGTCCGATCTCTCCCCCAGCACCGTCCCGCCGGCCGATGCGTTGGCTCGGTGCGGCAGCCGCGATCGTCGCCGTGCTCGCCGGTTTCGCCGCACGTCGCGTCCGTGCTCGGCAATGGCGACGATGACGATGCCGGCGGTGCCGAGGCCACCGTCGAACAGAACGACGGCGGTGACGCCGCCGACACCACCGGTGGCCGAACCGCCGGCGATGACGACCAGTTCGACACCGGGTCGAGGGCCGGCGACGAAGCTCAGCCGCCCACTGCCCAGGAGCAGCAGGTCCCCGATGTGGCAGGTGCGCCGGGAACGACGACGGCAGCGGAGGCAACCACGGCCGGCGGCGCAACGGACACCACCGGCGCCACGGGAGCGTCGACCCCGGCGACAGTCTCCGAGGCTGCCGGCGACAGCCAGCGCAGCACCCCTCCCGACGATGGCGGCACGTTGGTTCGGCTACGGCGCGGCAGCGACCTGCTCGACTGGTACGGCCCGTGTCGCCAGCGGCGACCTCGTGCCACCCGGAGCAGGATCCCGTGCCTGCGGGGAGACGATCCTCGGCTGGGCACAGGTGGTCCAGAGGCGACCAGTTCGTCGTCGTCGCCCGCCGCCCCGACAACCGGATCGTCGCACTCGACGTCAAGACCAACTGCTCGACCCTCTTCATCGCCCAAGTCGACTGATCGGCCGGTGCTCCACGGTTGCTCGCCCGTACATCGGGCCAGCTGATGTCGGTGCTCTTGCTAATCTCCCCCGCATGCCGGGAAACCCGTTGTCCGACCCCAACTGGGCGGCCGACACCGCCGACACCATCGAACGTCTCGTCAGCAGCGTCCGCCAGAAGGCCGTCACTCCGGTGGTGCACGCGACTCGCGCTGTGGTCTTCGGATTGCTGGCCGCCTTCCTCGCATTGACGATATTGGCGCTGCTGCTGATCGCCGTCACGCGCGCGTTCCAGGAGTTCCTCGACATCTTCGTGACACCGCCCCGGGCCGTCTACCTCAGCTACTTCATCGTGGGCGGAATGCTGTGCATCGGCGGTCTCATCCTGATGCGAATGCGGGCGCCGAAGTCCTCTACCTGACGGCCGCCGGCGCTCGCGATGAGCAGGTTGGCGCGACCGGTACCCTGCGATCATGACTTCTTCTCGTCACGTCATCGTGATCGGCTCCGGGCCGGCGGGCCTGACGGCGGCGATCTACGCAGCGCGTGCCAACCTTCACCCGCTCGTCATCGAAGGCGAGCCCTCGAGTACCAGTGACCAGCCGGGTGGTCAGTTGATGCTCACCACTGATGTCGAGAACTACCCCGGATTCCCCGACGGCGTGCTCGGCCCCGAACTGATGGTCAAGTTCCGCGAGCAAGCCCTTCGCTTCGGCGCCGAGATCATCACGGAGAAGGCCACCGCGGTCGACTTCTCCGAACGTCCGTTCGGTGTATGGGTTCGCGACACTGAGTATCGCGCCGACGCCGTGATCGTTTCGACGGGCGCCCAGGCATTGACGCTCGGGCTGGAGAACGAGGCCCGCCTCATGGGCTACGGCGTCTCCACCTGCGCCACCTGCGACGGCTTCTTCTTCCGCGGCCAGAACATCGCCGTCGTCGGCGGTGGCGACTCGGCGGTCGAGGAGGCCACGTTCCTCACCCGCTTCGCCGACAAGGTGACGCTCATCCACCGTCGCGACGAACTCCGCGCCTCGAAGATCATGCAAGACCGGGCGTTCGCCAATCCCAAGATCGAGTTCCTGTGGAACAACGAGGTCACCGAAGTACTCGGTGACGAGAAGGTCGCCGGCGTCACTGTGCTCGACAAGGTCAGCGGCGAGGCATCGACGCTTCCCGTCACCGGGCTGTTCGTCGCCATCGGTCATCGCCCCAACACCGACTTGTTCAAGGGCGTCCTCGACATGAAGGACAACGGCTACCTGATCACGGCTCCGGACAGCACGGCGACGAACATCCCCGGCGTGTTCGCCTGCGGCGACGTGCAGGACGACACCTTCCGTCAGGCGGTCACGGCCGCCGGGTCGGGATGCATGGCCGCCATCGAGGCCGAGCGCTACCTCGAGGACATCGCCCACGCCCGCTGATCGCCTCCGCGACACCCCTGCTCAGAGCGCGGAATAGCGGCAACCCGTTCGTGGTTACACCTCCTAGACTGGTTCGACCGGAAGGACTGCATATGGCTGCTGGAATTGTCAATCTCTCGACTTCGACGTTCGATGAAACGATCGCTGGCTCGGAAAAGCCGGTCGTCGTCGACTTCTGGGCGGAGTGGTGTGGGCCCTGCAAGCAGATCGCCCCGATTCTCGAGGAATTGGCAGACGAGCAGCGTGAGCAGATCACGGTCGCCAAGGTGAACGTCGACGACAACGGCGAGCTGGCGATGCGGTACAACGTAATGAGCATTCCCACGCTGCTGGTGTTCGACAAGGGTGAGGTCCACAAACGACTCGTCGGTGCCAAGAGCAAGGGAAATCTTCTCCAGGAGCTCGACGAATTCCTCGATTCCTCACGCTGACCCCGGGTCGAGCGCGGCGAACCCATCCGCGATCTTCAGCGCCGTCTCGGAGCCGCCGGATTCGAACCGGCTGCCACCGAGGCGGGGTTTTTCGGCTCGTCGACGGGTGATGCCGTGCGGCTCTTCCAGAACGCGCGCGGCCTGCACGGCAACGGCGTCTGCGACGAGTCCACCTGGTTCGCCCTGGTGGAGGCGTCGTGGGAGCTCGGCGATCGCCTCCTCAAGCTTTCCGCCCCGCACATGCGCGGCGACGACATCGACGAGCTACAGGTCAGCCTGGCACGCCTCGGCTTCGACTGTGGGCGTCCCGACGGCATCTATGGTCCGGCGACGGCGCGCCGCCGTGCAGACCTTCCAACGCAACATCGGCCTCACCGCCGACGGCATCTGCGGGTCCGACACGATCCGGGCACTGCGCATCAACAGTCGCCAGACCGGCGACGGTCCTGGCGTGGCTGCCCTCCGCGAGTTGGTGCGTTTGAGCACGGTGGAGCGAGGATCGGGGGATCTGCGACTCGTCGTCGGACAGTTCGGTGGCCTCAGCTCGCTGTCGCGCCAGGTGGCGAGAGCGCTTCGTCAGCGCGGCGCCAACGTCGTGTCCACCGACGAGCCCGACGCCACTGCGCAGGCAGCCGTCGCCAACCGGCACGGCGCCACCGCCTACATCGGCTTCGAGGCAAGTACGGATCAGCAGTCGAGTGTCGCCTACTTCGCCGTTGCCACCTTCGAGTCACTGGGTGGCCGTTCGCTGGCGGAACGGTTGGTCGAGCGCTTCGACGCCGACACGATGATCCCGCTCCAGGGACACTTGCGCGGCATGCGCCTCCCTGTGCTGCGGGAAACTCGGATGCCGGCAGTGCTGTGCTCGTTCTGGCCGATCCGTCCGGCACTCACCGCTGCCCCGTCGATCAGCACCGCTGTCGTGGACGCGGTGCTCGACTGGGCATCGGCGCCGTTAGCGCACCCCGTCTGACGCGTGCCCATTTATCCACAGGCTTGTCCCCACACTGTGCGTAACGGTGAAGATGAGGACGAGGTTAACGAGACGGTGTCGTCACTCTTGCTCGCCGATGATCCGGCGGTAGATTCGCTCCAAGTCGGCCAGATCGGCGAACTCGATGGTGACGCGACCCCGCTTCGCCGACATCTGCACGCCGACTCGCGTGTCGAGGTGATCAGAGAGCAGCCCCTCCAACTCCAGCAGACCCGGCGGTCGAAGGCGCGTCGCGCCAGTGAGCCCGGCGCCGTCGATCTGCGCGCCGTCGCCGGAGTCGGCGGGCACCGCGGGAGCCGGCTCCTCCTCGGGTGGCGCCGGCGCCCCGCCTCCACGGACGGCGTCCTCCACGGCCCGCACCGACCAGCCTTCTGCTGACGCTTGGCGCGCCAGCTTCTCCTGCAGCGTCCGGTCGGGCGTGCCGAGTAGGGCGCGAGCGTGGCCAGCGGACAGCTTTCCGTCGGCGAGGAGGTGCTGCACCGCCGGGGGGAGACCGAGCAGCCGCAGGGTGTTCGTGATCGACGATCGCGACTTACCCACCCGTTGGGCGACCATCTCGTGGGACAGCTCGAAGTCCTCGAGCAGCTGCTGGTAGGCGGCGGCCTCCTCGAGTGGTGTCAGGTCCTGGCGGTGGATGTTCTCGACCAGCGCCTGCTCGATCGACGCCTCGTCATTCCCGCGTTCGGACGATCGCCGGGATGATGCTCAGCCCCGCTCTTTGGGCGGCCCTCCACCGTCGTTCACCGGCGATCAGCTCGTAGCGTCCCGCTTCGAGCGGGCGCACGAGAATTGGCTGCAGCACGCCGATCTGCTCGATTGACGCAGACAGCTCGGCGAGCGTGACTTCGTCGAAGTGCACGCGGGGTTGATGCGGATTGGGCACGATGCTGCCGACCGGAAGATCGGCGAAGGTCGGTTGTGCACCGGCGTCGGTGTCGCCGGCACTCTCCGGGATGAGCGATCCGAGGCCCCTTACCAAGCCCGCTGCGTCGAGCCATAGTGCACCTCCTTGGCGACGTCGCGGTACGCGAGTGCTCCTCGTGACCGGGAATCGAACGTGATGATCGGCTGCCCGAACGACGGCGCCTCGGACAACCGCACGCTGCGCGGAACCACGGTGCGCAACACCTTGTCGCCGAAATGCTCGCGGACTTCGGCCACGACCTGGTCGGCCAGCTTCGTGCGAGCGTCGTACATCACGCACACGATGGTGCTCACCTCGAGCTGCAGCGTTGAGGTTGCGCTTGACCAGATCGACGTTGCGCAACAACTGCCCGAGGCCTTCGAGGGCGTAGTACTCGCACTGGATCGGAACGAGCACCTCGTGCGCCGCTGTGAGCCCGTTGACCGTCAACAATCCCAGCGACGGGGGGCAGTCGACGAACACGTAGTCGTAGTCGTCGATCACGGTGGCGATCGCCCGCTGCAGCCGTCCCTCTCGAGAGAACGCCGGGACCAGCTCGATCTCGGCACCGGCCAGATCGAGGCTGGCCGGAGCAACGAAGAGATTCTTCACGTCAGTCGGCTCGACGCAGTTCTCCAGCGGTTCGTCGTTCATCAGAACGTGGTACATCGAGGTCTCCAGCCCACGGTTCTCGATGCCCAAGCCCGGTCGAGCATTTCCCTGCGGATCGAGGTCGACGATGAGGGTGCGCAACCCCATCTCGGCCAGACAGGCGCCCAGGTTGATCGTGGTCGTCGTCTTGCCGACGCCTCCCTTTTGATTGGCCACGGCGAGGATGCGCGGGAGCGGGCGAAGATGTAGGGACTCACTCGGCGACATCAAATTCCTCTCCCATGAAGTCAGCGGCAACCCTAGCGGAGGCCCTCGACGGCGCCGTGGATCATCTCACCCACGGGACTCAGCCGTTCCAGCGCTCGATCACCGGCACTTCGCGGTCGTAGGCGAGGATCGAAATCGTCGCCGTATCGAGTTTGAAGGACCGACCGCGAGACACCGTGCCCCCGATCCAGCGGGCGGCGAGGGCGCGGAGGGCGTGAGCGTGCCCGAAGACGAGCCCGACGCCATCGGTGGCGGCGAAGCGCTTGAGTACCCGGTCCAAGCGAGCTTCGACGTCGGCCGCGGATTCACCACCGGGCGACGGATGCGTCCACAC
The DNA here is from genome assembly GCA_963830025.1 of uncultured Acidimicrobiia bacterium. Taxonomy (GTDB): domain Bacteria; phylum Actinomycetota; class Acidimicrobiia; order Acidimicrobiales; family Ilumatobacteraceae; genus CAWHLC01. The sequence continues at coordinate 556,873 of CAWHLC010000007.1, read as the reverse complement.
GGTCCAGTCCGGCACCGTCATCCGGATCTCGCTCGTCGTCACACCCTCGTACTCGCCATAGTCCCACTCACGGAGCTCGTCGAGCACGGTCGCGTCGGAGATCCCGGCCAGACGAGCTGTGTCCCTCGCTCGGCGCCGAGGGCTGGTGAAGACGGCGTCGAACTGCATGGTGGCGAGACGCTCGCCGAGCTCGATCGCCGCGGCTTCGCCCGCTGGCGTCAGGGGAAGGTCGGTTCGCGACGTGTGCCGTCCCTCCCGACTCCATTCGGTCTCGCCGTGCCGAACGAGCCAGATCGATCGCATGGTCCAATCGTGCCAGCTCGCCATGTTCCACGTGAATCTTGACGGTGAAACACGCTGGAGTCTCGGGAATGATGTTTCACGTGAATCCTGACGGTGAAACAACGGAGGCGCTACGTTGGCCGGATGACAGGTAGAGCGTTGGCATCGTGAACGACTTCGACGCCGGGTTTGTCGTTGGTCTGCTCGTCGGGGAAGGCCACTTCGGGGGAGACGGTCGCCAGCCGCACGTCACGTTGCGGATGCACACCCGTCACGAGCACATCTTCCAGTGGCTGAAGCGACAATTCCCCGACAGCAAGCTGTATGGGCCGTACTCGCACGGCGGCCGCGACTACTACCAGTGGATGGCGCGAGGGATGTTCTTGCGGGAGGAGCTGATCCCGCTTCTCGACGAGCATCTGACCGATGAGCTCGATGAGTGGGCCTTCACTCGCTTTCGCGACATGAAGGCGCGCTACCGGATCGACGACGATCGCTGGGCTCACGCCGAACGAGTGAGCGCGACCACCCGCGCCGGCTCGTCGCTTCGTGCGGCGATCCGCAAGCGATGACGTGACAACACGGATTCGTCCCAATTCGTTCCGCTGGGAGGCTCGCTGACGATCAGCAGGCCGTCGCTCGCAAGGAGGGGCAGGGCGTGTTGAGCGGTTGTGCTTGCCGGGCCAAACCCGCGGGCGACCACTGCGTCGACCGGAAGGAATCGGCCCAGGGCTTCGAGATCGGCGGCGTCACTGCACACGACCTCGACGCGCTCGGTGAGTGCCAACTTGGCGACGAGGCGCCGGCACAGATCGCTGCGATTCTCCCGCCGATCGACCAGAACGACACGAAGATCCGGCCGGTCGACAGCGATCACGAGACCGGGCACGCCGCCTCCGCTGCCGAGATCGAGCACGGTGCCGGTCACGTCGGTGAGGGCGGCGACGAAGCCGCGGGCGTGAGCGATCGTCGCGTCGATCGAACCGCGCCCTGACGCGCCGAAGCGCTGAGCCATGCCCAGCGCTTCGGCAAGATCGTTGGTCGTCGGAGGGTTGGGCGTCACGACGCCGGCGCCACCACCACCCGCCGGTCGGGATCCTCACCCTCGCTGTGGCTGACCACTCCGGCCTCTTCATTGAGCGCATCGTGGATGATCTTCCGGTCGGCCGACGGCATCGGCTCGAGCGCCCGGGAGACACCGGACTCGCGCACCTCGGCGGCAACACGGGCGGCGAATGCTTCGAGCGCGATCCGGCGCTTCTCGCGGTAGCCGGCGATGTCGATACGCAAGCGCGGGTGTCGTGATCGCCGAGCCTTCGCTGGGCAGCGACCCGGGCAAGGTTCTGGATCGACAGCAACGTGCGTCCGCCGGGACCGATGAGGATCCCGAGATCAGTGCCCGACACGGACACCTCGAGCTCGATACCGTCGGCGTTGAGTGAGGTGGTCGCCGACATCCCGAAGGCGGCAATCAACCCATCGATGAACTCCACCGCCGCGGCGCCGACCTCGTCGGGACTCGCCACGCGGGAGCGACTCGTCCCGCGCCGGTGGGGCAGGCGTCGATGCAGGCTCCGGCGTCGTGTCGTCATCGGTGGCGGTCGGTGCCGGCACATCCGCCGTCGACTCGCCACGCTCGCCCGACCGCGGGCGCTCCGGCCGGGGCTTGCGCTCCGAGCGCCGCCGGCGCTCGGCCTTTGGCCGCACCTCGGTGGGACGTACCCGCGTGCGCACTCGGGCTTCGCCTCGCAGCCGGCCGAACAATCCCGGCCGCGGCGACTCGAGGATCTCGAACTCTGCTTCGTCGGCAGCTACGCCGAGCTGGTCGAGGGCAGCTTCCTTCGCCTCGTCGACGGTCTTCCCGATCGTCTCGATCCACTCCATGCAAACTTCTCCTGTCACCAATGGTTCTCTCGTCAGCGACGTTTCTTGCCACTGCTCGGTCGCTTCGACGACCCTCGCGAGGTCGGTCGTCCACGCGCCGCCTTGGACGTCGGCGTGGGTCGCTGCTTCGGCGGTGTCGTGCGCTTCGACGCAGTCCCACCCGAGGGTTGAGCTCCCTTGCTGCCTGTCTGACCCGAAGCGGCGCCGCCCTTCGCCGGCTTTGCCGTCTTCCCGGCAGCACCATCACCCTTCGCGTCGGTGATCTGTTGGCGCGCCTGGGAGAATAGCCCGCCGCCGCCGCCGTCCTTCTTGGCCAGCTCTCGAGCCTGCTCACCGGCGCGCTGGGCCTGGCGCCCGAGGGCTTCGTCGTGGCCGTAGAACCTGCGAGTGATGTACGCCTGCTGACCGATGCGCAGGATCGCCTGGGCGATGTAGTAGATGACGAGGCCGGCGAGGAAGAAGACCTGGAACACGGCGAACGCCACCGGCAGGTACTGCATGATCTTCTGTTGCGTCAGTGACATCGTCGGACTGACCGCGGCGCGCGCCGCCACCATCCGCTGCTGCAGGAAGTAGAGCACGGAGAGGGCGACGACGAGGAGGACGTAGGGGAGACCGGTGGCGAGCCCGTCGCTCAGCGCCGACGCTGCGGACTTCGCCAGATCGAGGCCGAAGGACTCCATCGTCTGGCTGCGGGCGAGGCTCTGCCAGAGGTCCGAATCGACGGACAGGTAGCGGGGGAGGAACCCGACCTCAGAGGGATGCTGACCGCCTGCAGCAAGCGTCGCCCGGGCGATGACACCCGCCGATTGCGTCGGCTCGTAGGTGAGCCCGTGAATGACGCGGAACATGATGATGAAGACCGGCATCTGGGCCAGCAACGGCAGGCACGACGCCATCGGGTTGACCTTGTGCTCCTGATAGAGCTTCATCATCTCTTCGTTGAGCTTCTGCCGGTCGTTGCGGTGCTCCGCCTGCAGCTTGCGCATCTCCGGCGCCAACCGCTGCATCTCCAGCATCCCCTTGGTGCTCTTCAACGTGAGCGGCGTGATCAACGCCATCACCACCACAGCGATCAGGGCGATCGACACTGCGTAGTTGTGCGTGAAGCTGTAGAACCAGGCGAGCAGCGACGCCGGAACCTCAAAGAAACCTGCGAGCATGACTCAACGCTCTTTCTGGGGATCGGGAACGGGGTCGTAACCGGACTTTCCGAACGGATGACATCTGGCCAATCGACGGATCGTGAGCCAGAGACCCCGACAACTCCCATGAACCATTATCGCCTCATGCGCATAGTGCGAACATGTGGGCGAGAAGCGGCACGGAGAGGGTCGACCTGAGTACGCCGACTGGTACACGTCGATCCAGTGCAGCAAACGGCGCTGGCTGCCGGTGACGACGGCACCCGTGCTCACAGCCGCGCCTTCTTCGATCGGGCGACCAACTCGGCGACGTCGCGACGAAGCGTGTCGAACGTCAGTTCGTGCTCGCTCGGACGGACCCCGAACAGCCACCACCCGCCGGGAAGGTCGGCGTCGGCGACGAGCGACCGCAGCTGGCGTCGCAAACGGTTGCGCGCCGTGGCCGGGCCGACCGCGCGACTGATCGAGAACGCCACCCGCGGGGGCGTTGCGTGGGCGTCGAGCAGGACGGTGCACCACAGTGTCGTAGCTCGGAACCGCGTGCCCTCTCGCAACAGACGAGCGAACGTCTGCCGGCCGCGGATCCGCCAGTTCAAGCCGACAGACGGGTGCGGCCCTTGGCGCGGCGGGCCTTGAGGATGGAGCGGCCGGCGCGCGTCTTCATCCGGGCACGAAAGCCGTGCTTGCGTGCACGACGGCGATTGTTCGGCTGGTACGTACGCTTCACACCGACCTCCGGTGGTTTCGGGCATCTCAGGCAACGTGTCGTCAACGAGTCGGGACCGCGGGGCGGCGCACACCGCGCGGGTGCCGACTTGTCAAGGCTACGGCCTCGCTGCTACCTGCAACAACCGTATCCACAACAAGGCGGCTGCTCGCCAGAACAGCCCGTTCTCGCCGTTTCCGACCTCGTCACAATGGTGGTAGCGTCGACCGCTCACGGACTCTCACTCGTCCACATGATGTGGACAATGGTGTGGATGAGCGTTGGTGAGATGACCGGAGGTGCAGGTGAGCGAGCAAGACGAGGTGTGGATGGCTGTCGCTCAGCTGCTGAGAGCACAACTCACCGAGGCGGTCTGGTTCTCCACATTCCAAGACGTCGTGCCCCTCGACTGCAGTCCCAACACCCTCCATGTCAGCGTGCCGAGCACCCATGTCCGTGATCGCATCCAGACCGCGTACCTACCGCTGGTCACCGACGCGCTCGCCGAGATCGGCGCCCCGGACCGGGCCTTCAACATGGAGGTCCGGCCTCCACAACTGGCGATGGAGCTCGAGTATCCGTCGGCCGCCCTCGTCGACGTCCCCGCGGTGAGCCACACCACGAACAATGACGGGAAGCGACTGTCACCGACCGATCCCAACACGGCGCTGCTCGACATCGCCGGCCTCAACCCCCGCTACACCTTCGAGACGTTCGTCAAGGGTGCCTCCAACCAGTTCGCCCTCGCTGCTGCATTGCGGGTGGCGGAGACCCCGGCGCGGTCGTACAACCCGTTGTTCATCTACGGCCAGGCAGGCCTCGGCAAGACCCACCTGCTGCACGCCATCGGTCACTACGTCCACAACAACTACCAACACCACGAGGTGCGCTACGTCTCCACCGAGACGTTTCTCAACGAATACGTCGACGCCATCCGTACCACCACGATGGCGATCTTCAAGAGGCGCTATCGCGAGATCGATGTATTGCTGATCGACGACATCCAATTCCTGGAAAACAAGGAAGGGCTTCAAGAGGAGTTCTTCCACACGTTCAACTCCTTGCACGGGGCGAACAAACAGATCGTCATCTCCAGTGATCGCATGCCTGACAACATTCCAACGCTCGAGGAACGGTTGCGAGGACGATTCAAATGGGGGCTGATCACCGACATCCAGCCACCCGACATGGAGACCCGGCTCGCCATTCTGCGCAACAAGAGCGAGCGCGATCACGCCACGGTGCCTCCCGAGACGTTGGAGTTCATCGCGACCAACATCACCACCAACATCCGCGAGCTCGAGGGCGCGCTGATCCGGGTGACCGCCTACGCCAGCCTCAATCAGGTGCCGATCACCACCAGCCTCGCCGAGCACCTCCTCGCCGATCTGCTTGTCGACGTCAAACCGAAGTCACGCACCGACGCCGAGCTCCTCGACGAGATCGCCTCGATCCTCGGCTTCGATGTCGACGCCCTCCGCGGCAAGAGTCGCCAACGGCCACTCGTCACCGCTCGCCAGATCGCCATGTATGTGTTCCGCGAGCTCACCGACCTGAGCTATCCGGCCATCGCCCGCCTCTTCGGCGGCCGCGATCACACCACCGTGATCCACGCCGTGGACAAGATCCAACGCTTGATGAGCGAACGGAAGCAGATCTACGACCAGGTCACCGACTTGCTGCAGCAACTCAAGTCGTGAACGAACTGTCCTGATGGTGAACAGCGTGTGGACAGTACGGTGGACGACCGGGTGCGGATGTCGTGGACAACCGCCGGTCATCCACCGAATCACACTGGTGTGATACGCAGACTGGGGACAGCTGGGGACAACAGCCGGGCAGAAGAATCGGTCACACGCTGCGATGACGCGTGGTTACCCACAATCCACAGCACTTATTACCACCATTATCTTTTTCCATCACCCACCAACAATAGAGAAAGGGCGCCCTGTGAAGTTCCGTTGCGAGCGCGACATCTTGGCCGAGGCGCTGGTGGCCACCAGCCGGGCCGCTACCAGCCGAACGAGCACACTCCCGGTGCTCGCCGGGCTGCGTCTCGACCTCGTGGGCGACTCGCTCACGGTGACGGGCACCGACCTCGAGCTGACGATCCGTCTGCAGGCCAAGGTGGGAGGCGAGTCCGACGGGTCTGTGGTGGTGCCGGCTCGGCTCGTCACCGACATCGTGCGCGCCCTCCCTGCAGGCACGGTCATGTTCGAGGCTCGCGACGACGACGTGCTCATCAGCGCCGGCCGTTCGCAGTTCTCGGTACGACCGTTTGCCCTGGACGACTACCCCGCCCAACACGACCCCGATGGAGAGCCGGCCACGATCGCCGCCGACGTCCTCGGCTCGGCACTGCGGCAGGTTGTGCGCGCGGCCAGCACCGACGAAGCACGACCTGTGCTCACCGGTGTGCTCATCGCAGCCGACGACGATGGCCTGCGCATGGTCGCCACCGACTCGTACCGGTTGGCGGTCAGAACGTTCCCTGAGAGTGGCATGCTGCCGGTGGAGAAGCCGGTGCTCGTCCCGGGACGGGCCCTGTCCGAGCTGCACCGCCTGCTGGCCTCGGTCGACACGGCGGAGGTGCGCTTCGGCGAGCGCAACGTGGAGTTCAGGCTCGGTGATGCCCAGCTGACCACGCGCCTCATCGATGGCGAGTTTCCCAACTACCGCAACCTGCTTCCCTCGAGCCATCCGAACACGCTCACGATCGGGCGTGAGGCGCTGCTGGAGGCGCTGCGACGGGTACGCATCCTCGCCCAGGACTCACGGGTGGTGCGTCTCGCGCTCGGGGGTGACACGGTCGATCTCACGGTCATCGCCCAGGATGTGGGCAACGCCAGCGAGACCGTCGACGCCAAGTACGAGGGCACCGAGATGATCGTGGCCTTCAACCCCGACTTCCTCTCCGCCGGCGTCGAAGCGCTCGACGGTGACGAGCTCACCATGTCGCTGAACGATCCCGGCAAGCCAGTCGTGCTGCGCGGCGTCGGGAGCGATGACTACCTGTATCTGCTGATGCCGGTGCGGGTGTGAATCCCCGCGCTGTTCCGTGATCGTCGAGCACCTCGAGCTGGTCGACTTCCGCAACTACGGCGATGCACGCTTCGACCTGACCGATGGCACCACGGTCGTGCGTGGTGGCAATGGGCAGGGGAAGACCAACTTCGCCGAGGCGCTCGCCTATCTGGCAACCCTGTCCAGCTTCCGTGGCGTGCCGAACGAGGCGATGATCGGACGTGACGCCGCGAGTGCAGTGATCCGAGCGAGGGTCCGCGACGTCGACCAGCGGGTCTCCACGATCGACGCCGAGCTCAGCCGCGTCGGTCGCGATCGGGTGCTCGTCAACAAACAGCGTCTGCCCCGGGCGCGCGACGTGCTCGGCACGATGCGCGTCACCGTCTTCTCGCCCGACGACCTCACCCTCGTCAAGGGCGGCCCTGCCGAGCGGCGGCGGTTGATGGACGACACGCTCGTCGCCCTGGCCGTCAAGTACGACGCGATGCGACTCGAGCTCGATCGCATCGTGCGCCAGCGCAACCGACTCCTCAAGCAGGTGGGCGGACGGCTGACGGACGAAGCGACGTCGACGCTGGACGTGTGGGACGAGCGGATGGCGACGGTGGGGGAGACCTTCGGCACGGCTCGGGCCGCGCTGATCGCCCGACTGTCCCCGTTCGTCGACGCGGCGTACACCGACCTCGCCGGCCCGACGCCGGTGGTGATTCGCTACGACCCACCCTGGCTGCGCACCGGCCTGGCCGCGGCGCTCGCCGAGAACCGCACAGTTGACGTGCGCCGTGGGGTCTCGACGGTGGGACCGCAGCGCGACGAGCTCGATCTGTTCGTCAACGACATGCCGGCGCGGACGCACGCGTCGCAGGGTGAGCAACGCACGCTGGCGCTGGCGCTGCGACTGGCCGCCCACCGGTTGGTCTCGGAGCGCACGGGATCGACGCCGGTGCTCGTGCTCGACGACGTGCTGTCCGAGCTCGATCCGCACCGGGCGGCGGCCCTGCTTGCCCACCTGCCCGGTGGACAGGTTGTGATCACCACCGCCGGCGACGTGCCACCCGGCGCCGGTGCCGGCCGGGTGCTCACCATCGAACACGGTCGCGTGTGCGGAGATGACGATGACCGCTGACGAGCCTCGTCCGATCGGCGATGCGCTCGACGCCCTGATGCGCTCGCTGCGGGGCACGAACCGCAAGGCGATCGGTGGGGTCTTCGCCGGTTGGAACGACGCCGTGGGCGCCATGGTCGCCGCGCACGTGCAACCGGTGCGGCTCGAGGGTGACGTGCTCACCGTCGAGGTCGACGATCCCACATGGGCGACGCAGGTGCGGCTGCTCCACGACGATTTGACGAGACGCGTCGCCGAGGCCACCGGGGTGCGGCTCGCCCGCATCGAGGTCCGCACCGCGCGTACGCCGCCGGGGCCGCTGAACGTTCCTCCGCGCGTCGCAGGGTCGGGCGCCCGGAGGCACCCGACCCTGCACCGGGTAAGCGCACGTCGTCGACGGCTTCAGATGTTCGTACACAGCTCCTGTCGCAGTTGTCCGGCGCCGAGCGCACCGAGGAAGTTCTTGATCTGGATATCCGTCGCCGATCCACACGTCATCGTGCCGCTGGCGGCGATGACGCGGAGACCGAACAGTTCCTTCTTCATGAAGACGAGCCGGTTCTGCGCCTCCACGCTGTCGAGGACCCAGTCGAGCTGACGGACCTTGCCGTCGAAGGCGACCTTGGCGATGCCGTCCGATTCGACGGTGGCGTTGTCGGTGTCGACGGCGACGCTGAGGTCTTCGGCGTTGACCTTCGCCCCGCCGATTCCCACCGCGAACTTGGCGGGCACCGTCGTTCCGGCCGGCGTCAGCTCGAGATCGTCGATGTCGACGAACTGTGTGGCCGTTCCGCCCGCCTCGGTGCACGCCCCGGTTCCGGCGAGGCAGGCGAAGACGTCGAGGTCGGTCGCACCCGATGAGCGCAAGGAGAACGAGTTGCCCTGGGTGAGGGAGAAGTTCCCCGAACACGACGACGGTGTGAAGCCGATGCACGCTTCACTGTCGCGGTGCATCGGTGAGGCCGTGACTCTTGGCGTGTTTGATGCCACCGCCGCTCACCGTGCCCGTCACCGCACCGGCGGTCTCCGACGCCAGCCACTTCAGCTTGGCGAACTTGGTCAGGCTCGGTGTGGCCGGAAATCGTTCGATCGTCAGCGTCGCCGTCACGTCGTCGGGGAGTGCCTGGATCGAGGCGTTCACGTCGGGTCCGGCAGCGCGATCAACGAGCACCTTGAAGTTGTGCTCGGGCACGGCTGGATCGGTCTTCAGCCGCACGGTGCGGGCGGTCCGATTCACGGTGGGGGTGACGATGTTCGAGTCGCTGACTCGTGCGAGGCGGAGCCCGGCGATACGACCGTGCACCACGAAACGGCCGGACTGGTCGGTGAGCAGGACGCCTTGGGCGCCGGCAGCGAGCTTCTCGCCGCTCGCCGGCGCCACATTGCGCAGGAGCACATCGACGAGACCGATCGACTGCCCGGCGCCGGCTTCGACGCCGATCCCCGACGACAGTTGCCCGAAGTCGAACGTGAGGTTGGCCGGGATCGACTCGATCGTTGCCTCCACAGCCGTCGCCGGTGTCCCGCCGAGCGGGATCAATGCCGATGCATCGAGCTCGATCACGTCGATCGGAGCCGACCCCGAGTACGTCAGCCGGCCGTCGACGACGCCGATCGCCAGGTCGACCGTGCGCGGCACGTCGCTGACGCTCGCGTCGAGCTGCGCGGCGGTTGTTGGTGCGGGGTTCCCCGGCAGCTGCACGAGCTCCCGCAGCAGCACGTGCAGTGGTGCCGCTGACTGGAACGAAGCCTCGAGGCCGAACGGTTCGGCCGTGTTCACGGTCGCCGATTCGAGTCCGATGAGCTTGGCCGCCACGGATCGTGCCGGCCCGTTTCCAACGGCGTGAACGTAGTGGCCGGGTTCGACGAGCGTGGCGACGCCGCGGTTACGGGCGAAGCCGGCCTCGATCGAGCCAACGGGAGCAGACGCTGCGAACGTGAGCGTGTCGTGAGCGCTCGTCACGTCGACCGTCTCCGGAACGCCCGTGGCGCGCAAGATGGCGTCGTCCACGACGGACGTGCCGGTGAGCTGCCGGAACCGTGCCCGTATCTCCGCCACGGGAACGGAAGCCGTGTAGCTGATCGCGCTCGGACCGGAAGCCGGGTTGTTGGCGTGGTCGATGTGCACGTCGGCAGTTACGCGCGCGGGTACTGGTGAGAGCTGAACTGCTGACGTCACGGCGACGTCGTCTGCCGGTGTCGCCGGGTCGTGGCGCTCGTCCTGGTTGCCGAGGAGCACGAGGCTCGCCGCCGCACCCGAAACCTTCGCCGCAAGGCGCACGTCGGTGCCCCCGCTGCCGGAGCTGGAGCCGCTGTCGACAGAGAACTTCCTGGGTGCGAGGGAGCCGAGAGCGTCATAGCCGAACGTCGTCACTGCCGAGCCGTCGTCGGCCGTGAGCTCGACCCTCAGTGGCACCGGGGCGACTCCCCGGAGAAGGTCGGCCCGGAAGCGGAACGGGCGATCGGGATCCCCGCTCAGCTCAATCGACACTTCGATTTCCTTGGCCGGATCGGCGTCGATCGACACCCGCTTCGGCACGAGAGGCGTGAGCGAACCGGTGATCGGTGGTGCGGCGGCGTCCGTGTGGATGCTGAAGGAGAGCTCCAGCCCGGCAGCCGAGACATGCGGGCCGTATGCGATCAACGGGAGTCCTGCGGTCGTGGCCAGGACGGCAAGTGTGGTGAGCCCGGTCCGCCGGCGGGACCGGCGGGCGGGCGCATGAGTGAGATCCGCGGCGCGGTGCCGCGACGTACGTAGAAACATGGATCGGATTCCTTGTCTTCGGGGCGCCGGCGACATGTGTCGCAGCAGGCTGAACCGCTGCACGACGCATCGTCGGTCACTGGCTGAATGTGATGCCCGGGCCCGGACTGTTGCGACAGTACGGAGCGTGCGGTGGGGCCGGTAGGTACATCCGTCCCGTTCTCCGCACCGACGGAGTGGGGCGGCGCCGTCGCCACCACCGGTCAGCTCGAGCGGGCAGCCCTCGTGGCGGCGTTCGCCGGCGACGCCGCAGCTGCGAGTGTGCTCGCCGATCGGGCGGCGGGCTCGCGCCGTACGCCGCAGCGTCAGACCCCCCGCCTTCGTACCTGGACGAACACGTCGTTGTCGCGACGCACTCGGTCTGACGAGGGGAGCGAGCCGTTGTCGTCCGACGACGCGCTCGCTGCGGCCCAGGTCGCCGTGCAGCTGGGCGACTCCCGTGAGGGTGGGGCGCTCGCCGCCGGCGTGCTCGCCGGTGCGGTGGCGGCCGGCGATCACGGGACGGCGGCACTCGCCGCGCTCACCGTTGCCTACGCCGGCGAGATCGAGACCGGCGCCGCGGCGCTGACCGTGATCCACCGCGACGCGGTACGTCGCGACGACTGCGCCCTCGCCGCCAACGCGCTGGCGTTCCACGCCCGTCTGGCATGGGCCAGCGGCGACCCGGAACTGGCGCTGCATCTCGACGAGCAAGCGCTGCGGTCAGCCCGCGCCGTGCACGGCGGGTGGCTGTGGACGCAGATCGCCGCCGGGCTGGGCATGATGCGCGCAGCTCGCGGCGAACTCGACGCTCGCGTCAGCGAGTGCTGCCGAGCTGCGATCAACGGGTGATGCGTTGGCGACCGGCGTCGCCGAGGTGATCTCGGCGTACGTGAGCATCGAGCGCGGTGAGGCGGCACACGCACGCGCTCGCCTCGAGCCGCTGCTCGCCCTCGTTCGCAGCCTCGGTGTCGATCTCTACGCCATCCCGGTCCTGCTGACCGCTTCGCGGGCGGAGATCGAGTTGCGCCGCCCCGAGCGCGCCGCCGCCCTCCTCGACGAAGCGGAAGCGGTGATGTGGTCGCCGATCCACGAGCAGCGCGTAGATGTGTTGATGCTCCGCGCCCGGCTCGAATGCGACGTGCACAGCGCTGCGGCGTCGCCCTCGAGAGCGCTCCTTGGCGCAGCAGCATTCGCCGAGGAGATTGCGGGTCGGCTCAGCGGCCCAGCGGTGTCCGCGGCCGCCGATCACCTGCGGGCGCTGGTGGAGCACCGCCGGGGCGACGTGGAGTCCGCGGGCTACTCGTTCGAGCGCGCCGCCGCCGGCTGGGAGCGTGCGCCGCGCTGGACGTACGCCGCAGAAGCGTGGCTCGGCGCCGCCGAGATGCTCGCCGAGGTCGATTCCGGTCGCAGCGCGTCAGCGCTCGCGCGGGGCCTGGCGCTCGCCGAAGGGAGGGGTTTCACGTCGTCGCTCCACCGGGCGTCCGCGCTGGCCGCGCGCGTCTCGCCTCAGTGGAGTGCGCGGGCACTCCACTGGCCGCGCTGACTCGCCGCGAACGCGACGTCGTCCAGCTCGCCGCGGATGGTCATTCCAACCAGGAAATCGCCGCCGAGCTGTTCCTCTCCGCACTCACTGTGCGCAACTACCTGTCGACGGCGTTCCCCAAGCTCGGCATCTCCCGCCGGTCCCAGCTGGCACCGTTGCTTGCTGGGAGAACGGCCTTCGAGCAGCGCTGACAGGTCCGCCACTCCGCGGTTCTGTGACACCGCGTTGGTATCCTGTAACCATTCGCGACGATGCGATTTTCGGCTCTGGCGAACGGTGCCGGCCCCCCGTCGATGGCACCTCGGGCACCTGTCGCCACCGCTGGTCCGGGCTTCGCGCACGAACAGGAGAAGAAGGTACGAGTGTCGACTGACACCCCACAGACGGGCGCCTACGGCGCCAAGGAAATCCAGGTACTCGAGGGGCTCGACCCGGTCCGCAAGAGGCCTGGCATGTACATCGGTTCCACCGGTCTGCAGGGTCTGCACCATCTCATCTGGGAAGTGGTCGACAACTCCGTCGACGAGGCGATGGCGGGCCATTGCGATCGCATCGGCATCACGATGCTCGCCGATGGTGGCTGCCGTGTCGACGACAATGGCCGCGGCATTCCCGTCGAGGCTTATCCGTCCGGCCCGCACAAAGGCAAGAGCGCCGCGCGAAGTCGTGCTCACCGTCCTCCACGCCGGCGGCAAGTTCGGCGGCGAGGGCTACAAGGTCTCCGGTGGTCTCCACGGCGTCGGGGTGAGCGTGGTCAACGCGTTGTCCGAGCGGTTGCTCGTCGAGGTCGACCGCGACGGCAAGCGATACCGGCAGGAGTACGCGAAGGGCGGCAAGCCGCAGGGCAAGATGGAAGTCGTCGGCGACACGCCGCCGCGTGGCCGCAAGACCGGAACCACGATCACCTTTTGGCCGGATCCCACGATCTTCGCCGCCGAAGGCGTCGAGTTCGTCGCCCGCACCGTGCTCGAGCGTCTGCAGACGATGGCCTTCCTCAACAAGGGCCTCGAGATCATCTTCGTCGACGAGCGTCCCGAGCGGGAGCAGAAGGTCACCTTCCAGTACAGGGGCGGGTTGATCGACTTCGTCAAGCACCTCAACGCGTCGAAGGAAGCGCTGTTCGCCAAGGTCTGCCAGTACGAGGACGAAGACGAAGACGCCCAGATGCTCGACATCGCCATCCAGTGGAACACCGGGTACTACGAGGGCATCCACGGCTACGCCAACGGCATCTCCACCACCGAGGGCGGCATGCACGTCGAGGGCTTCAAGACGGCGCTCACGTCCGTCGTCAACAAGTACGCGCGGTCGAAGAACCTGCTCAAGGAGAAGGACGACAACCTCCTCGGCGAGGACATCCGCGAGGGCCTCACGGCCATCGTGTCGGTGAAGCTGCGCGACCCGCAGTTCGAGGGTCAGACGAAGGCCAAGCTCGGCAACGTGCCGATGCGGTCGTTCGTGCAGAAGGCCACCAACGAGCGCATGTCAGAGTGGCTCGAGGAGAATCCCACCGAGGCGAACAAGGTGGTGAAGAAGGGGCTCGCTGCCGCCCAGGCGCGGCTCGCTGCCAAGAACGCCCGCAACGCCGTGCGCCGCAAGACCGCCCTCTCCGGAGCGGGCATGCCCGACAAGCTGAAGGACTGCTCCAGCCGCAACCCCGCCGAGTCAGAGCTGTTCATCGTCGAGGGCGACTCGGCCGGCGGTACCGCAGTCGACGCCCGCGACCCACGCACACAGGCGATCCTCCCCATCCGGGGCAAGATCCTCAATGTCGAGCGGGCCCGCATCGACAAGATGATGAAGAACAACGAGATCCAGGCCCTCATCACCGCCATCGGCGCCGGTGTCGGCGAGGAGTTCGACGTCACCAAGGCCCGCTACCACAAGGTCATCGCCCTCGCCGATGCCGACGTCGACGGCAGCCACATCCGCACACTGCTGCTCACCTTCTTCTTCCGCCAGATGCGCGACATGGTCGAGGCCGGGTACGTGTACATCGCCCAGCCGCCGCTGTACTCCACGGAGGTCGGCAAGGAGAAGATCTACCTCAAGGACGACGCGGCGAAGGCACGCTTCCTTGCCGAGCGTCCCAACCACAAGAAGGAGTTCCAGCGCCTCAAGGGACTCGGCGAGATGGACTGGGACGAACTGCGTGCCACCACCATGTCGGCATCCACGCGAACACTGCTGCAGATCACCGTCGAAGAGGCCGCCCTCGCCGACGAGATCACCAGCGTGTTGATGGGCGACGACGTCGAGAGCCGTCGCAACTTCATCACCACCAACGCCCGCGACGTACGCAACCTCGACTTCTGACGCCCGCCTGCTCGTTACCGAGAGAACACCATGTCTGACACTCCGAATCCCCCCACCGACGCCCCGGTCCCCGAAGAGCGCGATCCGATCGAGCCGATCCAGCTCCACGACGAGATGGAGAACTCGTTCCTCGACTACGCCATGTCCGTCATCATGTCGCGGGCTCTGCCCGACGTGCGCGACGGCCTCAAGCCGGTGCACCGCCGGATCATCTGGGACATGGAGCAGCAGGGCTTCCGACCCGATCGCCCGTTCGTGAAGTGTGCCCGCGTGTCGGGCGACACGATGGCCCGCTACCACCCCCACGGCGACGGCGCCATCTACGACGCCTTGGTGCGCATGGCCCAACCGTTCTCGCTGCGCCATCCCCTGATCAGCTTCCACGGCAACTACGGGTCACCCGACTTCGGTCCGGCGGCGTCCCGCTACACCGAGTGCCGGCTGCATCCGTTGGCAATGCAGCTGCTCGAAGGCATCGACGAAGACACCGTCAACATGGTGCCCAACTACGACGGCAGCACCGAGCAGCCCGAAGTGCTGCCCTCCCGGTTCCCCAACCTGCTCGTCAACGGCAGCCAGGGCATCGCCGTCGGCATGGCCACCAACATCCCGCCGCACAACCTCGGTGAAGTGATCGACGCGGTCGTCCATCTGATCGACCATGGCGACCTCACGCCCGACGAGCTGATGGAGTTCGTCAAGGGCCCTGATTTTCCCACCGGGGCGAACATCCTCGGGCGGGCGGGCATCATCGACGCCTACCGCACGGGCCGCGGCTCGGTGAAGATGCGGGCTACCGCGTCGATCGAGGAGACCCGAAGCGGCCGGATGGAGATCGTGGTCACCGCGCTCCCGTACCAGACGAGCTGCTCGTCAGTGGCGGCACGCATTCAGGAGCTCGTCGACTCGGGCGACCTCGAAGGCATCGCCGACGTGAACGACGGATCATCGGGCGGCCAGACCGATCTGCGCATCCTCCTCAAGCGCGACGCCAACGCCAACGTCGTGCTCAACAAGCTGTTCAAGCTCACCCAGCTGCAGACCAGCTTCGCTGTCAACATGGTCGCGCTCGTCGGCGGCGTGCCACGTACGCTCAACCTGCGCACGGCGCTCGACGGTTACTTGAGCCACCAGATCGAGGTGGTCACCCGGCGCGTCACGGTTCCGCCTCGACAAGGCACGGAAGCGGGAGCACATCCTCGAGGGCCGCATCAAGGCCCTCGACGTCATCGACGAGATCATCGCCCTCATCCGCGCCAGCGACGACGCCGCCGCGGCCAAGGCGGGCTTGATGGCCGAGCCGTTCGAGTTCACCGAAGTGCAGGCCGTCGACATCCTCGACATGCAGCTGCGCCAGCTCACCCGCCTGTCCCGCATCGACCTCGAGACCGAACTCGAAGATGTGCGCTCCCGAATCGCCGACCTGGAGGCGATCCTCGCCGACGACGGCCTGCTCCGTCAGGTCATCAAGGACGAGCTGATCGCCATCCGCGAGGAGTTCGCCACGCCTCGCGTCTGCCAGATCACGTTCGACGAGGGCGAGATGTCGATCGAGGATCTCGTCGACGACAAAGAGCTCGTCGTCGTGATGACCCAGGCGCAGTACGTCAAGTCCGTGCCTGCGGGATCGTTCAAGACGCAGGGTCGCGGCGGTCGCGGTGTCAGCGGCGGGAAGCTGAAGACCGACGACCTCGTCCGTCATGTGATCTTCACCACGGCGCACGCCCATCTGCTGTTCTTCTCCAACCGGGGCAAGGTGTACCGGTTGCGAGCGCTCGACATCCCCGAGCGCGAACGCACGGCGAAGGGCATGCCGATCGTCAACCTGTTGCCGCTCCAGCCGGGCGAGATGATCCAGGCCATCATCGACACCCGTGACTTCGCCGGCGAGCGGTATCTCTTCTTCGCCACCCTCCACGGAACCGTGAAGAAGACCTCGTTCGACGCCTACGACTCCAGTCGCCGCGACGGCATCATCGCCATCAACCTTCGTGACGACGACGAGCTGGTGCGCGTCATCGAGACCGGCGGAAGCGACGACATCTTCATGGTCAGCCGTCGTGGCATGACCATTCGCTTCAGCGAGGACGAGGTGCGGCCGATGGGCCGCAGCGCCGGCGGTGTGCGGGGAATGAAGCTCCGTACTGGCGACGAGGTCGTGTCCGTCGATGTCGCCCGCGACGACACGGCGATCCTGATGGTCACCGAGGAGGGCTACGGCAAGCGCACCCAACTCGAGCACTTCAACGCGCAGGGTCGCGGTGGCCAGGGCGTGATCGGCATCAAGCTCACAGGTCGTAAGGGTGAGGTCGTGGCCGCCTTCATGGTGGGGCTCGACGACGAGATCGTGGCGGTGTCGTCTTCGGGTGTCACGATCCGCATGGGTGTGCGCGACATCTCTTCGCAAGGTCGCGCGGCAACCGGCGTGCGTGTCATGAACCTCGACGACGGGCAGACCGTCGCCTCGGTAGCCCCGATCATCGCGACCGACGACGACTGAGCGGCCGCCCCACCGCTGTCACCCGACGAGCGGACCCACGACACGGAGACTGCCGTGGCACATCCCCTGATGATCATCGGCGCCGCCGGGTTCGCCGCCGCGCTCACGGTGGCATTCGCCGACTTCGCCGGCGACCTCGTCGACGCCAGTCGAGCCCGCACGGCGGCCGACGCCGTGGCTCTCGCCGGTGCCGCCGGCGGGCACGACGCGGCGAGCCGTCTGGCCGCCGAGAACGGCGCGGTGATCGAGGCGTGGTCGGCCGACCAGCGTTCCGTCACCGTCACGGTGCGCGTCGGTGACGCCGTCGCCGAAGCGCGGGCCAGCGCTGCACCCTGAACGCGAACCGCAGCAGAATCGATCGCGACCACCCGGTTAGTCTCCGACGCCGTGGCCGAATCACATCCGTCGAAGGTAAAAGTCGCGGCGGCCTTCGGCACGCTGGGCATCGTCTTCGGGGACATCGGCACGAGTCCGCTGTACGTGTTCCGCGAGTCGTTCGAGCACGCCGATCTCCCCGTGTCGCAGACCAACGCCTACGGCGTGGCGTCCGTCGTGTTCTGGGCGTTGATCATCATCATCTCCGTCAAGTACCTGCTGCTTGTAATGCGAGCCGACAACCATGGCGAGGGCGGCATCCTCGCTCTCACCGCGCTGGTCATGCCCCGCGGGGTGAATGCCAAACGGGCGACGATGGCGATGGTGACCCTGGGCGTGTTCGGCACGGCGTTGCTCTACGGCGACGGCCTGATCACGCCGGCGATCTCTGTGTTGAGCGCCGTCGAGGGATTCGAGGTCGCCACGTCGGCACTCGACTCGTGGGTGATCCCGATCGCCATCGTGGTGCTGATCGGGCTGTTCCTCGTGCAGCCCCGGGGCACCGAGCGGATCGCCCGCGTGTTCAGCCCGGTGATGCTCGTCTGGTTCGCCGTGCTCGCCGTGCTCGGTTTGCGGCAAATCATCGATCACCCGGAAGTGATCAAGGCGGCATGGCCGGGCTATGCGATTCAACTGTTCGCCGACCAGCCGGGCAAGGCGTTCTTCGCCCTCGGCTCGATCTTCCTCGTCGTCACCGGAGGCGAGGCGCTCTACGCAGACATGGGGCACTTCGGCCGCCGGTCGATCCAGCTCAGCTGGTACTCGGTGGTGCTCCCGGCGCTGCTCCTCAACTACTTCGGGCAAGCGGCACTGCTCGCCTCGCGACCGGCGAGCATAGAGAACCCGTTCTACGAGCTGGCTCCCGACTGGGCGGTCGTGCCGTTGGTGCTTCTCGCCACGATGGCGACGGTCATCGCCTCCCAGGCTCTGATCACCGGTGCGTTCTCCCTCACAGTCCAGGCGATCCAGCTCGACTACTTCCCTCGGCTGGCGGTGCGTCACACGTCGGCGAGCCATCACGGGCAGGTCTACGTCCCGTTGGTCAACTGGCTGCTGATGATCGGATGCATTGCCCTCGTGCTCGGCTTCGAGACGTCCAGCAACCTGGCTGCTGCGTACGGCATCGCCGTGACGATGACCATGGTCATCACCACCCTGCTCTTCCATCACTTCGTGATCGAACGGTGGGGGTGGAGTCAGGTGAAGGCGGGGATCGTCATCGCCCCGCTGCTCCTCATCGATCTCGCCTTCTTCTCCGCCAACATTCCCAAGATCCCTCATGGCGGTTGGTTCCCGTTGCTCGTCGGGTTCGTCCTCGTGGTGCAGATGACCACATGGCGGCGCGGCCGGCAGCTCGTCGCGTCGCGCATGGAGCGGGGACTGGTCCCCCTCCACGAGGTCATCACCGAGGCGATGGCCACGGGCGTCCAGCGTCCTCCGGGCACCGCCGTCTACCTCTTCAAAGGCCCGCACGGCACACCACCGGCATTGATCTCGAACATCGCTCACAACCGCAGCCTCCACGAGTTGACGCTCGTCGTCTCGGTCGCGACGTCCGAGAACCCACGCATCGCCGACGAGGAGCGAGTGTCGGTCGAGCACATCGCCGATCGTGTCTACCGGGTGGGCATCTCGTTCGGTTTCATGGAAGAGCCCAACGTGGCCGAGGCCCTCAAGCTCGTGCACCTCGACGGCGCCGGCTTCGATCCCGCCATGGCCTCCTATTTCATCGGCAGGGAGACCGTCACGCCCACCGATTTGCCGGGCATGCCCGCCTGGCGTGAGCACCTCTTCGAGGTGCTCAGTCGGGGTGCGGCCAGCGCAGCGAGGTTCTTCGGACTGCCGCCCGATCGGGTGTTCGAAGTCGGCACCCATGTGGAGATCTGACAGAGCGACCCCGTTCGCCCGACCTCGCGTCCTACACTGGCTGCTGTGAGCTCGACCGAGCGCGACGCCGGCGAAACGACGCGCGACGACCAGACCAACTCGTCGAGCGCGGCGGGTCGGACGAAGACCATCGATCGGACGCGACCGGACGATGAGCTCGACGGCGGCGACGACGAGCTTTCCACCGAGGTCGTGCCCTCCATCGATCCGCTCCTGCCGCCGATCACGCGCGCTCCTGACAATGGCAATGGCAACGGGCACGTCGAGACGTTGGACGCTCCCGTCGGCGAGGACGAGACGAAGGTGGAGAAGTCGACAGCCGGGGAGGTCAAGGCTCGTGTTGCCGAGCCGACCACTGTGGCTCCCGAGAGGACGACGCCGGCTCCACCCCCTCCTCCCGTGGTGCACGCGGCTCCTCCGGCCGCGCTGACGGACGCCAGCAACCCGATCCCGATCGTCACCCGACGGGCGACGGTGGTCGGTGCGGAGCGCCATCTCATCGCCCCGGTGCATCGGGCGATCGGACGCCGCCCCCGTGTTCGCAAGGTCACCCGGGTGGTGCGCCATGTCGACCCGTGGACCGTGTTCAAGGTGGCCGCCATTTTCAGCCTGGTGGTCTACGGGGTGTTGCTCACCGCTGGTGTGCTGCTGTGGAACGTCGCCAACACCACCGGCACCGTCGACAACCTCGAGCGATTCTTCGAGTCGTTCGGTTGGGAGCAGTTCGAATTCAACGGCGGGCAGATCTACCACGCCGCCTGGATCGCCGGGCTCTTCGGTGCGCTCGCGCTCACCGGCTTCGCCGTGCTCGGGGCGACGCTGTTCAACCTCATCACCGACCTCGTCGGCGGTGTCCGTTTCACGGTCCTCGAAGAGGAGGTCGTCGAGAAGACGGCCTCGCCGATGCGCCGCTTCACGGTGCGTCGTACGGAGACCGATCCCACGCCGGCGGCAGGCTCCACGCTCGACGAACAGCGTTGAGGAATCCGGGCGCCGACCGGTAGCCTCGATCCCCGCACGGGGCTATAGCTCAGTCGGTTAGAGCGCATCCCTGATAAGGATGAGGTCGCAAGTTCGATTCTTGCTAGCCCCACCGTGAAGATCTTGCGCCGCACTTTGGCCGCACTCACTTTTGCCGTGACGATCGCCGCCGCCCTCCGGGTGCGAGGTCGAGGAGGCACACCGCCTCAGCACGGCGGATGGCAGCCCGTCGACACCTCGACTCCTGCCCGCCCGGCAGACTGACCCCATGCAACCCGTCGGCATCGTCGGCGCCGGCGTCGTCGGTTCTCGAGTCGCACGCATGCTCGACGGCACGGCACCGCTCGTGGTCCATTCGCGGTCGACTGCAGCGAGCGCGGTCCCTGGCCGAGGCTCACGACGACGTCACCGTCGTCGACTCGGTCGACGGGCTCCGCGGCTGCCGAGCGGTGGTGCTGGCGAACCCGCTGCCGCACGGTGATCTCGTCGCCGATCTCGTCAGGTCGGGTGTGCATGTCGTGTCTGCCGTCGGTGACATGAGCGAGCTGCGGCAACTGCTCGAGCTCGACGAGCTCGCTCGCCAGCACGGCGTCACGATCACCGTCGGCGCCGGCATGGCTCCCGGGTTGTCCAGCCTCATCGCTCGTTGGCTGTCCGAATCGCTCGACACGATCGACGAGATCCACGTCGCCGTGCACGGCACCGCTGGTCCGGCGTGCGCCCGCGAGCACCACCACGCCCTCGGCTCGAAGGCGGCAGGATGGATCGACGGCGAGTGGGTCGAGCGGGCCGGCGGCAGCGGCCGCGAGCTGTGCTGGTTTCCCGAGCCCGTCGGTGCGTATGACTGTTACCGGGCCGAGCTGGTCGATCCGATCACGTTGCAGACGACGTTTCCCACGGCGGCGCGGATCAGTGCCCGCATGTCGGCGACGAGGCGTGACCGCCTCACTGCTCGGTTGCCGATGCTCCGCCCGCCACATCCCGAAGGCGGCGTCGGCGCGCTGCGGATCGAGATGCGTGGTTCGGACAGCAATGGTCGTCGCGTCACGTTGGTCGCCGGCATCGCCGAGCGCGTCGGCACGGCGGCAGGAGCGACGGCGGCGGCGTTTGCCGAGCTCGCCGCCACCCGACCTGGCGTGAGCGGCATCGTCATCCCCGGGGATGCTGCGCTCCCGACCGGCAAGCTGCTCGACCGGATCAGTGAGCTTCGGCGTACGGGTGCAGACGTTCACGGGCGTGCCCACGCCCGGCTAGCGCTGACCCTCGCACCGATCTGTCAGCGGGCGTCGCTCGGTGTCTCGATGGCGTCGAGCCGGCCCGCCAGCTTGTCGACTGCCTCGGTGAGCTTGCGCAACTCGTCGCGCAGCTCTTCACCGGTAAGAGCATCGGAGAGCATCAACCGCACGCCGGCGATCTCGCGGGCGAGGAACTCGGTGTCGTCGTTGGTGCGGGCAGCGACGTCGCGGTCGTACTCGGTTTGCACACGGTCGCGACGCTCTTGACGGTTCTGGGAGAGGAGGATCAGCGGCGCCGCATAGGAGGCCTGCAGCGACAGCACGAGAGTCAGCAGGACGAGGCCGCGATCCCACGGGTCGAACTGGTAGCGCTCCGGAGGGAGCACGTTGAGCGCGATCCAGAGGATGATGAGCACGGTTTGGTAGACGAGATACCGGGCGGTGCCGAGGAACCGGGCGATGCCCTCGGAGAAGTTGCCGAACGCCTCGCGGTCGTACTGCATCCGCGAGGCAGCGTGATGCCCGCGGCAGCGCTGAGGTCCTCGCGGCGTTTCACGACGCATCCCGTTCAGTCGGCGCGATGACGCAACCGCCAGCCGGCGCCGAGGATCCGGTCGAGCACGTCGTCGACCGTCACCGCGCCGAGCAGGCGGCCGGCGTCGTCGCAGACTGCGATCGCCACCATGTCGTAGGAGGCCAGCAACTCGGCGACGCGCCGGTCGTCGGTGTCGGGCTTGACCACCGGGTCGGCGCTGACGCAACGCTCGAGCTCCATGCGTGGCGGCTCGCGCAGCAGTCGCTGGAAGTGCACCGTGCCGAGCAAGCGGCCAGTGGGTGCCTTGAACGGTGCCTGGCAGACGAACACCTGGGTGGCGACGCTCACGACCCAGTCGGGCTGGCGCAGCACGGCGAGCGCGTCGGCCACGGTCGCCTTCGGCCCGAGGACGATGACCTCCGGGCTCATCATGCCGCCGGCGGTCGCCTGACCGTAGGCGAGCAGACGGCGGACGGTGTCGGCATCGTCTTCGTCCATCGCGTTGAGGATGCGTGACCTGCTGTTCTCGCGACATCTCCCCGAGGAGGTCGGCGAGATCGTCGAACTCCATCTCCTCCAGCACGCCGACGAGACGGTCGAGGTCGAGCGCCTCGACGAGCCGCACCTGCTCGCTCTCGGGAAGCTCCTCGAGGACGTCGGCGAGGCGTTCGTCGTCCATGGCTTCGGCGAGCTGGCGCCGCTGCTGCGGGGGAAGCGCCCGCACCACCGCGGCGACGTCGGACGGGTGCATGTCACGCAGACGTGCCGCCTCCGCCTCCATCTCTGTGGGCGCGGCAAACAAGCCAGGAACCTCGTCCCAATCGACGAGGCGATAGCTCGGGCGTCGGCGCAGCACGCTGCGCCGGGCGAGACGGATCTTGGCCAAGTCGAGCCGGTTTCCGTCGTCCGACCAACGGAGGGCGACGTCGCTGACTGTCTCGTCGTCGATCTTGCGATCGATCAGGTCGGCCCCGATGAGCACTTCGCCCGGGCGAGGCTTGAACGGGTTGAGGTCGACGTCCCAGCTCCGCAACCGGGCGCCGTCACTGGACAGCTCACTGATCCGCTGGGCGTTGACGAAGATCCGCCGCCGCTGACTTTCGGCGACGAAGCCGACGACCCGTGGCGCGTCGCCAGGACGGCCGCGCACGACCACCACGTCCTGGATCCGTCCGATCGGCGCGCCTCCCGCGTCGAGCAACGGGAGCCGCATGACCCGGAAGGCATAGATCAGCTCACCGGCCATACGTGAAAGCTAGCGGCGCAATGAAGCCCTGGCCCGGGACGCTCTCGCTACGCCGGGGCGAGGGCGACGAGCGTGTCGAGGTAGGCGACGCCGCCGCCCCACTCGGTGAGTGTGTCGTTGGTGAGCGAGTTGGCGACGTGACCGTCGTCGTGCTGCGTGCCCCACCAACCGAACGGGACCACCACGACACCGGTGCGGAGCCGCTCGCTGACCCGTACCGCCAAGCGCAGCTCGGCGCGGTCGTTCCAGACCCGTGCCTGCTCACCGTCGACGAGGCCGAGGCGTGCCGCGTCGTCAGGGTGGACCTCGACGAACGGAGCGCCCTCTGCCGGTCCGTGCTTGGGCAGGTGGGAGTAGCTGCTGTTGAGGAAGCGGGTGTGTTGCTTCGGTGTCAGCAACTGGAACGGGTATCGGCGCGCCGCGGCTTCGTCGCCCCACGGGCTCTCGCCAGGCGGCACGAACGTCGGCAACGCCGGCTGACCGAGCCCGGCGAGCGTGGCGCTGACGAGCTCGACCTTGCCCGACGGCGTGGGGAACACGCCGTCACCGAAGGGCCGCCCGTCCTCCGGATACGGCACACGGACCCAGCCGACTCGCCGCAACTCGTCGAGGTCGACCGTGGGCAGGGATTCGGCGAGCAGCGTCTCGTCGTCGGCGAAGAGTGCCGGCTCGGTGAAGCCCATCGCCCGTGCGAGCCGGCGGAAGAACTCGGTGTTGCGCACCGATTCGCCGAGCGGCTCGATCGCCTTCTCGTTCCAGCCGAGCCAGAGGTGGCCCCACGCTTGGACGACGTCGTCGATCTCGATCTGCGTCGTCGCCGGGAAGATGAAGTCGGCATAGCGCGCCGTGTCGCTCATGAACTGCTCGTGGACCACGACGAACAGGTCGTCACGCTCGAGCCCGCGGCGGATCGCCTCGGCATTGGGGATCGTCACCATCGGATTGCCGTTCCAGACCACCAGGGCGTGCACCGGCGGGTCGAGCTCGGTGCTGGTGAGCGCCTCACCGAGGCGGCTCATGTTGATCCATCGCGGCTCGCGACCGTCCAGCAGATCGGGTCGCGTCAGAGCGTCGTCGTCGCCGAGTGCGTTCTGATAGGTGCCCACACTGCGCGACAGCCCGCCACCACGGTCGTGCCAGGCACCCACGAGGGCAGGCAGACAGGCGAGCGTGCGGTAGAACATCGCGCCGTTCTCGTGGTGTTCGGCGCCGATCAGGCTGCGGATGGCCGCCGGACGGATCGTGCCGTACTCGGTGGCGAGCTGCTCGATCGTGGCAGGGTCCAGCCCGCAGATCTCCGCCGCCCAGTCGGGCGTGCACGATGCGACATGTTCGGCGAGCTCGGCGAAGCCGATCGTGTGGGCGTCGACCCATGCCCGGTCGATCAGCTCGTCGCGGATGAGGACGTGCATCATCGCCAGCATCAGGGCGATATCGGATCCCGGGCGGGGTTGAACGAACCAGTCGGCTGCCTCGGCGGTGATCGTCCGGATCGGGTCGATCACGACGACCCGGCACCCGGCCGCACGGGCGGCTTCGATCGTCGGCCAGAGGTGCCGGTTGGTGAGCCGGGTGTTGGTGCCCCAGATGATGATGAGCTTGCTGTGCTCGAGCTCGAGTGGCGTCGAGTCCACGGCCGGTGCCGTTCGTCATCGCGATCCCGGCGCCGACCGTCGGCCCACACACGCGCGGAGCAGCCGGCTCGCACCGAGGTGGTGGAAGAAGCGGCCGTCGAGACCCATCACCGACAGCAGGCTCTGATTACCGGCACTGCTGAACGGCAGCACGGATTCCGCGCCGTACTCGTCGATCGCCCGATGCAACCGGTGCGCCGTTTCGGCGAGCGCCTCGTCCCAGGAGGTCTCCTCGAACTCGCCGGAGCCCTTAGGACCCACCCGGCGGAGCGGGGAGAGGATCCGGTCCGCGCTGTACACACGATCGAGGAAGCGGTTGACCTTGGGGCACAACTCGCCGGCTGAGTACGGGTGGTCGGGGCGGCCGCGTAGCTTCACCGCTGTGCCGTCCTCGACGGTGACTGTCCACCCGCACGAATCAGGGCAGTCGTGGTGGCACGTGCCGTGGACGAGTGTGCTCATGGGTATCGATCGTACGGACTGAAATGCCCAACCATCAGTCGGTTTCGGACATCGAACGTGCTCGATCGACGAGGGTGGAGAGTGCGTCGGCAAGCTGCGCTCGTATCCCCGCATCGCCAATGACACCGTGGTCGTCGACAGCGTCGCGAGTGACCGGAACGTTGCGGCACGCCTCCTCGACGATGGCGAAACCGGTGTATGTCGCGACGAGACGCAACGAGTGGTGGGCGTTGGAGGCTCCGCTCGGTGATGTCGACACGTTGATCCAGGCGACCGGCTTGCCGACGCAGTCCGCATCGCCCACGGTCCAGTCGAGGAGGTTCTTGAACGAGCCCGGGAGCGCCCCGGCGTACTCGGGTGTGCAGAACACGACGGCAAGTGCGTTGTTGATCGCCGCCCGTAGCTCGACGACGCGTCGGGGCAACGGATCGACGTCGTCGTCGGGGTTGAAGTGGGGGAGCGACGCCATGCCGTCGTACAGCCGTGCGTCGACTCCATCGGGCGCCAGGTCCACGGACGTGCGCAAGGTCGCCGTGTTGGTGGATTCGTCGCGCAGACTTCCCGACACGAGGAGGAGCGTCGTCATGGCGTCATGTCGATCTGGCACTCGGCGTCGGCGTGTTCGGCGATCGCGTCGGCGGCGCGTTCGAGCTCATCGTCGGACATGATGTCCCTCAGCTCGCCGGCGACGCTGCCGAATTTCTCGAGCAGCTCGGGGTCCACCGAACCCGGGTCGGACGCCTGGATGATCACGAGGTCGTGCGGTGTCAGACCCGCGCCGTGAAGGGTCGACTCGAGCTCGTCGTACGACGCGACGACGACGCGCCAGTCGTCGACGACGAGGCCTGGTGCCGTGTCGTACAGCTCCTTGGCCGTCCGCTGGAGGCGAGCCAGTCCTTCGTCGTCGAGCGACAGTGGGTCGGCGCCGGTGAGCGTGTCGGTGGCGTCGGCCAGCCGCGCGCAGTAGCTGGCGTCGTCGCCGGAACAGGCGACAGCCAGCATCGTGAGCGCCAGCGGCGCCAGCCACCTGAGAGATCTCATCCGACCTATGGTGGCGCGGTGAGGGTCGGAATCGGTCTTCCCACCACGACACCGGGCGCCGGGGGCGGGCTCCTCGTCGAGTGGGCTCGTCGCGCCGATGCAGGGCCGTTCTCCACCACGGCAGTGCTCGACCGTCTCGTCTACGACAGCATCGAGCCCTTCACCGCGCTCGCCGCTGCGGCTGCGGTCACGGAGCGGATGCAGTTGGCGACGATGATCGCCATCGGGCCATTGCGGAGCGCAGCGATGCTCGCCAAGCAGGCCGAGTCGTTGCGATCGTTGTCGAACGGCCGGTTCACACTCGGCCTCGCCGTTGGCGCCAGGCGCGACGATTTCGACGCTGCGGGCGTGACTCATCACGACCGCGGCAGTCGTCTCACCGACCAGCTCGCTCATCTCCGCGTCAACGACTCGGGCATCGACCTCATGGTCGGCGGTGACAGCGGAGCGGCGTATGCGCGGATGGCCCGCTACGCCGACGGCTACATGCACGGTGGCGGTCCGCCGCGGGCGTTCGCCTCCGCCGCAGCGCGGGCCCATGCGGCGTGGCGCGACTACGGGCGTCCGGGTTCGCCGCGCCTCTGGGGTCAGGGTTACTTCGCGCTCGGCGACCACGATCTCGGCGGCGACTACCTGCGCGACTACTACGCGTTCACGGGTCCCTTCGCCGAGAAGATTGCTGCCGGCAACCTCACTACCAGCCGGGCGATCAAGGACTTCGTGCGCGGCTACGAGGCGGAGGGGTGCGACGAGCTCGTGCTGTTTCCCACGGTGTCCGACATCGGACAACTCGACCGGCTCGCAGAGGTGATTGCCGGATGAACGTGACGATCATCGGTGCCGGCCCGGCAGGGCTCTACGCGGCTCTGCTGCTCAAGCGGACCGACCCGTCTCGGGTGGTGACCGTGCTCGAACGCAATCCGCCCGACGCCACGTTCGGCTGGGGGGTCGTGTTCTCCGAGGAGACGCTCGGCGCGCTGCGGGACGCCGACGAGCCGACGTATCTCGAGATCACGGACACGTTCGCCCGCTGGGATGCGATCGACATCACCGTCGGTGGTCGCACACTCCGATCGCGGGGCCACGGGTTCTCGGCGATACGTCGTACCCGACTGCTGGCAATCCTCCAGGACCGCTGCCACCAGCTGGGCGTCGATCTGCGCTTCGATGTCGAGGTCGACGACGTCGCCGACCTGGCACGCAATTGCGATCTGCTCGTCGCCGCCGACGGGGTCAACAGCACCGTCCGCCGTGATCGAGAAGGTTCGTTCGGCACTCGCATCGTGCCGCAGGGATGCAAGTACGTCTGGTTCGGCACCGACCTCGTGTTCGACGCGTTCCGCTTCATCTTCACCGAGACCGAGCACGGGATGTTCCAAGTGCACGGCTATCCGTTCGACGAGCGGGCGAGCACGTTCATCGTCGAGTGCCCGGAGCCGGTGTGGCGGCGCGCCGGACTCGACGCGATGACGGACGCGGAGAGCCTCACGTTCTGCGAGAAGCTGTTCGCCCCGGAGCTGTGCGGCCACCACCTGTTCTCCAATCGGTCGACATGGCTCGACTTCCAGCGGGTGCACAACAGTTCGTGGCACGACGGCAACGTCGTGATCATCGGTGATGCGGCGCACACGGCGCACTTCACAATCGGGTCTGGCACGAAGCTCGCCATCGAGGACTCGATCTCGCTCGTGGCTGCTCTCAATCGCCATGCACGTGGGCCCCACCGTGCGTCCGCCGCCGCGTCATTGGAGGTGGCTCTCGTCGACTTCGAGCTCGAACGCCAGCCGGCGGTCGAACGCTTCCAGCGGGCGGCGGACGAGAGCGCCGGTTACTTCGCGCGTGTCGGCCGGCATGCGTTCATGGCTCCGCACCAGTTCGCCTTCAACCTGCTGACTCGCAGTGGCCGCATCGGTCACGCCAACCTCGCCCAGCGCGATGCCGACTTCGTCCGCCGTGTCGACGCAGCATTGTTGACTGGCGTCCGGACCGCACGGCGAATCGCGCCATCACCGGCGTTCACGCCCTTCCGCCTCGACGGCATCGAACTGTCCAACCGGATCGTCCGCATCGCGGGGCATGCGAAGCAGTTCCGGGCGATGGCGAACGACGGGGCCGGGCTGGTGCTGTCGTCTCCGGTTGCAGTGAGCCTCGTCGGGCGTCGGTCACCGACGAGCCCGACGCTGCACGACGATGACACCATCGACGGCTGGAAGTCGGCGGTCGACGAGGCCCACGCGGCGGGCGCTTTGGCCGGGGTCGTGCTCGGCCACGCCGGAGGCCGAGGGGCGTGTCGGCGATTTCTCGCACGGCGTCGATATTCCGCTGCCGCGGGTCGAGGCGTGGCCACTGGTCGCCGCATCAGCGGTGCGTTACGCACCCTTCGGCCAGATGCCACGGGAGATGAGCGACGCAGACTTCGTCGAGGCGGGCGAGGCGTTCGTCGCAGCGGCGAGGCGGGCGGTTGCGGCCGGCTTCGACGTGCTCGGCGTCGACTGCGCCCACGGCGGACTGCTCGCCGGGTTCCTGTCGCCACTCACGAACCGGCGCCGCGACGCGTACGGAGACAGCCTTGCCGGCAGGTCGCGGTTCCCGGTGGAGGTTGTCGAGGCGGTGCGTGCCGCATGGCCAGCTGGACAGCCACTCGTCGTGCGCCTCACCGTCGACGACTGGTGCGCCGGTGGACTCAGTCCGGCGGACGGCATCGAACTGGCGAGTGCCATGGCAACGGCGGGAGCGAACCTCGTTCACGTGGAGGCGGGTCAGAGCGTCGCCACGTCAAAGCCGGTCTACGGACGTGGCTACCTCACCACGTTGAGTGATCGGGTGCGCAGCGAGGCGCAAGTGCCGACGCTGGTCGGCGGTTGGATCACGACGATCGACGAGATCGACACGGCCATCGCCGCCGGACGGGCCGACGTGTGCGCCATCGACCTGCGTGACGAGGACGCAGCGGAGCCGGACGGATCCCTGCGGTGACATCCACACCGAACCTCGCCTCCTTCTTCGTCGACAGCAATGTCAGCGACGGGCGCGGAGACCATGTTGCGCTGATCCACGACACTGGCAGGACGACGTATGCCGAGCTCGCCGAGCTCGTCAACCGTGCCGGCAACGTGCTCACCGCACTCGGCGTGTCGCCAGGCGACCGGGTCTTGCTCGCGCTGAGCGACGGGATCGAGTTCGTGGCGATCTGGTACGGAGCGCAGAAGATCGGAGCCGTCACGGCGGAGGCATACACGTTCCTCACAGCGAAGGACTATGCGTACTTCGTCGACTACACGGCGGCAAACGTGGTGATCGTCGACGCCGTGACGCTCGACCCGGTTCGCGAAGCGGTGGCGGCGTCGAACGGCGAGCCGCAGCTGCTGGTGCTCGGCGTGCCGTCCGATCTCCTGAGAGAGGGGGAGCACTCCTTCGCTGTAGCCCTCGATGCAGCGTCGACGGAGCTCGACCCGGCAGACCTCTCCACCGCCGACGTCGCCATCTGGAAGTTCACGACGGGCAGCACGGGCGCACCGAAGGCATGTGTACACCCGGCATCGAGCGCGCTGGCGAGCTTCGATGCGTACGCCAAGGGTGTGTTGTCGCTCACAGCCGACGACATCGTCCTCGCTGTGCCCAAACTGTTCTTCGGATACGCCCGCGACCTCGT
The DNA here is from genome assembly GCA_963830025.1 of uncultured Acidimicrobiia bacterium. GTDB lineage: Bacteria > Actinomycetota > Acidimicrobiia > Acidimicrobiales > Ilumatobacteraceae > CAWHLC01. The sequence goes on along the minus strand of CAWHLC010000007.1, from coordinate 526,574 downwards.
CGCGCTGTTCCCGTTCGGCGTGGGCGGCACTGGGATCGCGTTCGCCGACCGCACGACACCGGAGGTCATCTTCGATCTCATCGCCCGTCATCGACCAACCATCCTCGTCAACGTTCCAACGATGATGAGCGCGATGGTCGCTCACCCTCGGGCCGCGGATGCCGACCTGTCGTGTCTGCGCCTGTGCACGTCGGCGGGCGAGGCCCTGCCGCGCGAGCTCCACCGTCGTTGGGACGAGACGTTCGGTGTGGAGGTGGTCGACGGCATCGGCTCGTCCGAGGCGTACCACATCTACCTGTCCAACCGGCCCGGTGCGGTCCGGCACGGGAGCGTCGGCACACCGGTGCCCGGGTACGGCGCCCGGGTCGTCGACGACGACGGCAACGAGGTCCCCGACGACGCGATCGGGACCCTCGAGATCACCGGGCCGACGATCGCCCGCGAGTACTTCGGTGACGCCGAGAAATCGGCGCGCACCTTCCGCGGCTCGACGCTGCTCAGCGGCGACCTGTTCAGCCGCGACAGCGACGGCTACTTCCACCACCACGGGCGCGCCGACGATCTGCTCAAGGTCGGTGGCATCTGGGTGGCACCGAGCGAGATCGAGCACTGCCTCGTCGGGCATCCCGACGTGCTCGAGTGCGGCGTCGTCGGACATGTCGAGGATGGACTCGTGCGTCCTCGTGCCTACGTGGTGCTCCGAGACGGCGGCACCGCCACCGCCGGCGCACTGGTCGACTACGCGCGGGCGAAGCTCTCCGGCCACAAGCGCCCTCGCACGGTGCTGGCGGTCGACGAGCTGCCGCGCACGGCCAATGGAAAGCTCGACCGCCGGGCACTCGAGAAGATCGACGCAGGACTGGTGTGACCGGCCGTCTCGTCGTTGTGACCGGCGCCCGCGGCGGCATCGGTGCGGCGATCGTCGATACCTTCGCGGCCAATGGCGATCAGGTCGTTGCAGCTGGTCGCGACGACTGCGACGTCACCGACGAGCGGTCGGTCACCGAGTTCTTCGCAGAGATCGGGGACGTCGACGTGCTCGTCAACAACGCCGGCGTGTCGTCGAGCGCGCCGCTAGCCCGCACGACACTCGACGACTGGCAGCAGCACCTCGACGTCAACGCCACTGGGGCGTTCCTCTGCACCCGCGCCGTCCTGGCCGGGATGCGCACTCGCGATCACGGACGCGTCGTCACGGTGGCGTCGACGGCGGGGCTCGCCGGCGCGCCCTACGTGTCGGCGTACACCGCCTCCAAGCACGCCGCCGTCGGGCTGATGCGCGCCGTCGCCGCCGAAGTGGCTGGCACGGGTGTCACCGCCAACGCCGTGTGTCCGACGTTCGTCCGCTCGCCGATGACGACACGATCGGTCGAACGGATCACGGCGACGACTGGGCGAACCGTGGCGGAGGCCGAAGCGGTGCTCGCCGCGGCGTCCCCACTCGGCCGGTTGCTCGAGCCTGACGAGGTGGCGTTCGCCGTGCGGTTCCTCGCCTCACCAGAAGCGGGCGCGATCAACGGACAGACGCTCGTACTCGCCGGAGGAGGGATTTCCCCATGACTCACGACGTTCCGCCGACCCCTCACCACGTAGTGACCGCACCCGATCTTGCGCCACCGGCCGGGTTTGCCCACGCCGTCGTTGCCGCTGCGGGTGCTGGCGTATTCCTCGGAGGCCAGGCGGCCCAAGGACCGGACGGCGCGATCGTCGGAGACACGATCGTCGAGCAGTTCGACGTCGCTGCCGGCAACGTCGTCAAGGCGCTGCGTGCATCCGGCGGTGGGCCGCAACACCTCGTGTCCCTCCTGATCTACGTCACCGACGTGGCCGCATATCGCCGGGCGCTCACCGAGTTGGGGCCGATCTACACGGCCCACTTCGGTCGCCATTACCCGGCGATCGCTCTGTTCGGGATCGCCGAGCTGTTCGATCCGGCGGCCATGATCGAACTGGTCGGCACGGCCGTCGTGCCGAAGGACTAGAAGACCCGTTCGGCGATGCCCGGATACACGGTGATGAGCCCCGCTCCGTCGTAGACGAGACGGCAGCGCGTGTCGAATCTCGGCGCCGCATAGTCATAGCTCGAACCGACGCCGGTGTCAGGTTCGCGCCGATATGTCTGTTCCAACCGCTCGACAGAGAGATCGATGGCACGGACGTACACCGCTGGTGCGCTCATCTCGGCGCCCGAACCCGGGGTGAGGCGGTGTACCGGCAGCGTGTTGGTCATCGACGACGATTCGAGGTCGACGTCGAGACATCCGGTCACGTGCGGGACCGGCTGGCCATCGAGGTGCCAGTTCCCGTCACCGTCGCCGGTGAGCTCGATGTGCCGCGTGCCGCCCGCTGTCATCACGTCGATGGCAGCGCGCCGGGTCGACCACGAGTCGTCCACGTCGATCACGTACCCGACCGACCAGGCAATGCCGTCCTCGACGGCACTCGTGCGACCGGTGATCCTCCAGCCGTTCGTCCGTCGGGGCGAAGAACGCCACCTCGAAGCCCTGTCGGGCGTCCCTGTGTCGCCACGCCGCGGCGGGAGGCAACTGTTCGAACTGGGCCACGGGCGAAGTCTGGCGACCACGTGCTGACCGTGTCTCCCCATTTGCGTTGATGATGCTCCGCCTCGTCGATCCCGTCGCTCGGTAGGGTCGACAACGGTGGTGCTGCCGGTGGTCGATCCGATGCGGCGACTCGTCGCCGAAGCAGTGCTCTCCCGCGTGGCCGGCACCGACCGCATGGCGGAGAACGAGCGGATCTTCACCACACCGGGTCCCCGCTGGTTCGCACCGGACCGACCCGTGCGGCACGTCCACGCCGATGTCTCGATGCTGGTCGGCGGGCTGCGGGCGCTGTTGTTGCAGGCACTGCACCCTCTGGCAATGGCTGCGGTCGCCGATCACTCCGGGTACCGCGGTGATCCATGGGGCCGGTTGCAGCGGACGAGCACCTTCGTCGTCGAAACGACGTTCGCCACCGCCGATGACGCGGAGTCAGCCGTACGACGGGTCCGAGCCGTGCACACGCGGATCTCGGGCGTCGCACCCGATGGGCGGCCGTACCATGCGTCCGATCCACACCTGCTCGAATGGGTCCACCTCGCCGAGGTCGACAGCTTCCTCCGCGCATATCAGCGGTACGGCACAGCGCCGCTCGATCAGGCCGGCCGCGACGCGTATGTGGAAGACATGGCGTTCATCGCGGCGCAAGCTCGGCATCGAGCATCCTCCGTCCACCGAAGCCGAGCTGAAGTCGCGATTGCGCGACTACCGGCCCGAACTCGAGACGAGCAAGGCCGCTCGCGATGTCGCCCAGTTCCTCGTCTACTGGCCGCCCGTGCCGCTCGTCGCCCGCCCGGCGTACGGGGCGCTGGCCGCAGCGGCCGTCGGTCTGCTGCCCCGATTCGCCCGCTGGCCGTTGCGTCTGCCCTACCTCCCGGTGGCCGAATCGACGGTCGTCCGTGCCGCCGGCGCCATGGTCACGCGCACCGTCCGCTGGGCGATGCCAGCGTGAGCGGACCGGATGTTCATCCCCTGTGGGGGATCCTCGTCGACGCGGTCGACGGTCGATATCCGCCGGTAGACGGCGATGTGGAATTGCACAGCGCCGACGAGCACGGCACGGAGGCAATCGTCGAGTTCACCGGACACGCCGTCGTGCTCAGCGAGGTGTGCTCGCTCGACGAGCTCCGCCGGCTCGGTGCCGACGGGTATGGGGGTGCAACCCATCCCGACGTGCAACGCGCCGTCGCCGGGCCCACGGGGCACATCGGCTGCTTCGATCTCGTCCTCGTCACGCGGGGACGCGGGGGCGTGGTGCGAGAGGGCTTCTCCCGTCGCGACGACCTCGCCGACCACCCGCGGGTGGCTCGTGCCCTCGAGCATCGACGCCACTGCGAGGTGCTCGCCAGTGCACACGGTGTCTCCGTCGTCGGCCGCGGGCTGGTCGACCGGCGGGAGGTGTCGGTCGAGCTGTTCACCGACGCACCTCGTGGTCGCGGCACCGGTCGCGAGCTGATCGAGGCAGGCGTCGATCTCGTGCCTACGGACGAGATCGTGTTTGCCCAGGTGTCCACGGGAAACGTGGCCTCGCTACGGGCGTTTCTCAACTGCGGCTTCCGCCCGATCTGTGGAGAGATCCTGGTGCATCGAGACGGTCGTGCCCTTCGCTGACCGACGGAACCGTCGCGGCGGCGGATCGTCTCGCTATGGTCGGAGGCGATGGAGTTCGCCTGCCCGCGATGCGGCACGTCGGTCGAGGAGCGGTTCTACGGACCGTGCTCGACGTGCCGGGACACGCTGCGGCGCGGCGTTCGTCCGCGAGGCGAAGGTGATCGAGGTCGCCGAGTACGAGCCGAAGATGAACGTCACCCCGAACGCCGTCGCTCTCAAGGACGACTGACGAATCACCGCTATCCTGATTGCCCGCCGGGGACGTAGCTCAGTTGGCTAGAGCACCTGCTTTGCAAGCAGGGGGTCGTGGGTTCGAGTCCCATCGTCTCCACCGGAAATCACCAGGTCAGAGGGTGTATGGACCGGCTCCTCGGGCTCGATGTCTCCGATCATCAACTTGGCCCGGCGGAACCGCGCGAACGAGCCATCCGCACCGACGTCGCCCCACGTGAGGCGATCATCGTTCACACTCGAGCAAGGCGATGTCACGGCCGCGGCCGGCGTGGCATGAACAGGGCGTCGACCCGGGCCCTGTCGGCGCCGAGCTGCGTCCATCGACCGTCGAAGGAGAGCGCCACCACGGCCCCGGTGGGCAGCTTCGCCGAGAGCTGCGCGCGCAACCCGGCGTCGCCCGAGCCCACGAGGAGCAAGGCCAGATCCTCGATGCCAGGGTTGTGGCCGACGAGCATCGCGGAACGGACCTTGTCGTTGAGGCCGTGGAGTCGGGTCAGCAGCGTGTCGGCATCCGCCAGGTACAGGTCGTCGGTCACGTCGATTCGCGCTTGCTTCGGCAGAACTGCGCGGAAGCCATCGAGGGTGTCCACGGTGCGGCGCGCCGAGGAGCACAGCACGACATCCGGTGGGTGCTCGACTCCGCTCAAGTATTCACGCAAACCTCGCAAGGCCTTTTCGCCCCGGACCGCGAGTGGCCGATCGTGGTCGGCGAGCGACGGGTCGTCCCACGCGGACTTGGCATGACGCACGAGCAGAAGATCACGGCGCATCCGTGCATCGTCGCGCTTTACCCCGTCGAGGTGCAGCCGCCGCATGAAGATTGATGCGTCGGTGATCACGGGCGTCCTGCCGACACACGCACACGGACGAAGGGTGTGGGTGCCAGCGATCGGTGCTCACTGCCGGGCTGAAGCCTCCGGTGGGGTTGGCGCGGACATCGGCGACGACTGCGTCCGGGTCGGCGCCGGCGACGGATCCAGGCGTGTCGAGGATGTGTGTCGGGATGCCCGAAAGGCCCGGCTTGAGCGGACCCAGCACGTGTTACCCGTCGCGCGACGGCTTGACGGCGAGGACGGCGCACTCGGCGCTGAGCAAGACTTCCTGTGCGGTGCTGCCGAGCAGCAGCTTGCCGACCGGGCTGCGATGGCGAAGGCCGATGACGATCAGCTCCGCATCCTCGCCGGTCGCTGCCTGCAGGATGTCATCGGCCGCGTCTGTTTCCTCGGACGTAGTCATGAACGCGGTAGGAGATGCCGTCTTCAGTCAGTCGTCTTTCAGTCTCCGCCAACCGCTCTCGCCACGCGATGACGTCGTCCACGTCCTCGTGGCCGCCGCGGGACGAATGCACGACAACGAGCGTTCCGCCTCGCAGTCGCGCCTCGTCCACCGCGCGATCGAGGGTGGCGTGTCCTTCCGGTGAGTCAATGAGCCCGACGATGATGGTCACGATGCCATGCCCTCCTCTTCCCCACTCGGCACTTGGCCGCCGACCAGTCTCGCACCCGAGGCAGGAGCGTGTGGGCGACGGCCGTGACCGCTCAGGTGACCGCGCGTAAGCGATACGGTCGTGGCGGGAATCGACAGGGGGAGTGACATGACCACTGCTTCGTACGAACAGGCAATTGCGTCGACGCGCTCCGTGCTGGCGGGCATCGGCGCCGATCAGCTCGGCGCGGCAACTCCGTGCGCGTCGTGGAAGGTGTCCGACATCATCAACCACGTCGTCGGCGGCCAGTACTACTTCAGCGCGGCGATGAGAGGCGAAGCGCCCGCAGGCGAGCCGCCGGACTTCTCGGCCGGCGACTACGTCGCCCGGTACAACGAAGGTGCCGCCGCGGCCGTGTCCGCGTTTCAGGCCGATGGCGCGATGGACAGGACCGTCACGATGCCGTTCGGCGAGCTGCCGGGCTCGATGCTCGTCGCGCTGGCGGCGACGGACACCTTCGTGCACGGATGGGACCTCGCCAAGTCAACCGGACAGCCCACCGACCTCGAGCCCGAGCTCGCCACTCAGTTGCTCGCCGGGGCGCGCATGGCAATCTCCGATTCGATGCGGGGCGCCGACGGTGTCGCCCCGTTTGGCCCCGAACAGCAGGCACCACCCGGGGCGAGCAGCGCCGATCAGCTCGCCGCCTTCCTCGGACGCACCATCTGAACCGAGACACAGCGGCGATCGGTCTACTGTCCGGACCGGGACAGGTCGACCTTGGCGTCCGCGTAGGTGGCTTCGCCAGGATCCGACTCATCGCTTGGCGAGAAGTCTGAGCAACTCCTCTCGCGACGGCCCTGCGTGGCGCGGGCATGGGCGAACTCGACCATCGGCCTGCCCCCGGTCACGAGACTGAACTTGTGGTCGTCGGGACGCGGCTCCCGATCGGTGATGAACGGCGGCAGGGTGAGTGGGACGTTGACCCACGTCCCGCCCGCCTCCACCAGCCCGTCGAGCACGTCGGGGAGCTCGTCCTGAAGGATTTGGCGGTACCGAGGGAACAGGTTATGCGGCGCTCCTTCCCACCGTCATCCTCGCTCGGAGCGCTGATTCGAGCAACGCAGCGCGGGCCTCTGCGAGGAGGGGTCGTGGTTTCGAATCCCGTTGTCTCCACTCGAGTCGGCGCTGCCGTTGCGACGTGGTAGCTTGCCGGGGCGGTCGGTTCCGCTGTTGCCCTAGACCCTGGTGACACAGCCATCATGCTGTCGAGGTAAGGGGTAACGGTGATGCCCGAACGGATTCGTTCGACGAGTGTGCCCGATACGTCCATTGTTCGCGGCCCGGCTTGCTACATCGTCGTCAAGGGCAGACACGAGTAGACCCGCCGGCCGTACGTGGCGGCGCCGTTCTCGACAAAACCTATGGGGCGGAAGAGAAGAGAACGGCGTCGCTGCCGTTCCGCTTGCCGACGTTCGCACGCCACCCGTCGCGAGAAGAAACCTCGAGCCCGATCCGCTCCGCCGACGAGGCTGCTTCAGCGTGCGACGCGCTGCACCTGACGGTGCACGAAGTCGAGCTTGGCCGTGACCTCGGACGTGATCTCGAACGGGTACGGACGGGCGTGGCCGAGCCCGACGGCGATCTCGTTCACTGCGCGGGTCAGACGCTGCCACTCGGCGACCATCGATTGAGTCGAGTCGGTTTGCATGTCATCGGCGGTCAGTCCGAAGGCGGCGGCGGACTCGAGCCCATCACGCATGTGGAGGTAGTGGGCGAACGTCTCCGCCCAATCTTCGCTGGGATGGGCGGTGGCGTAGAGGCTGACGTGATCGTCGTCGACGACTCGGCCGGGATGTTCGTAGTGATCGCGCAGGGCGGACTGGTAGTCGCTGCGCTCGTCGCCGAAGAGCCGGCGAAACTCCTCCTCGGCCCCGGCGCGCCCGACGAGGAGCGCCCAGTAGTGATGTCCGATCTCGTGGCGTAAGTGGCCGATCACCGTCCGGTCCGCTTCGCCAAGGCTCACCCGGGTGGACTCGCGAAACCGGTCGTCGACCTCGCGGAGATCGAGCGTGACCACCCCGGGGCGGTGGCCCGTCACGCCCTCGCTCTCGGGCAGGTAGACAAGATCGAACACGACCCCCTCGTCGTTGCCGTTGGACGAACGACCGACGGGCAGCCCGAGCGAGCGGAGTTGGTAGATCAGCCGGCGTTTGGCCTGCTCCGCGCCGCTCCACGCCAGCACTGCGTCGATGCTCGTCTCGTCGGGGCGGCCGCGGGTAAGCCGGCATGACTCACACCACACATCACCAGCATCGGCCGGCAGCATCCAGTTGCAGCCCCAGGCGAAGTTCAAGCATCGCCACAACAGCGGTGGCTGGTCGGCCTCGATCGACACGGGCGACATCGTGTATGTCGCCCCGCCAGCTTCCTTCAGCGGCACGACCGCGCCCGCCGGCACGAGGAAGCCGAGGGCGGTGCCACACGTCTCGCATTCGCTGGACGTGAACGAGATGGCGCTTCCACACACACCACATTCGAACCGCCGCATCGTCAAGTCTCCTTCGGCACGGCGGACCGTGGGTCACGCCGAGACGCAGTGTTCATCGCGTGGGAGCGAACGAATGAGCTCGCTGCATCGTCGACACGAGAGCGAGGGTGGCTTCGGCGCCCTGGTTGACGTCGACGCGATCGGCGTAGAGACGGTCAAAGCCTCCTCCACTGACGTCATCGTGCATCGCCAGGCCAGTGTCGTTGTCGCCGACGAACCATCCTGCCGCGGCGGCGACGCCGCGCGACCAGGTGTTGTCACCAGTGACCGTGAACGCACGCCAGCAGGCATCTGCCATCGCCGCTACCTCCATCGGACGTTGCTCGAATTGTTGCCCGTGATCGTCGGGCCCACGTCCCGTCACACCGGTCACCGACAGGTGGCCATGCTCCGTCTCGAGGGCAAGCAACCACGCCAGCATCGTGAGGCCTTGGTCGAGAACGGCCGTGAGGTCGAGCGCATCCCCTGCGGCGATGACGGCCTCAGCGAGCGCAGCGTTGGCGTAGGTGAGCTCGGCTTCCGGCCACGACCACGAGCCGGACGGGATTGGTCCGATCACATCGACAGCTTGGTGCAGGAGCTCTCGCGCCACGCGATGTCCGGGATCTTCGGTCAACACGCTCACGGCGCCGATCGCGGCGAACGCCATCGGTCGTGCGCGGTGCGAGCGGAGGCGGGCACCGAGCGTGAAGCCGCGGATCGCCTTGCGTCGCGTCGCAGCGTCGTCGTGGAGGGTGGACGTGACACCGAGGCCCAACAGCGCGCGTCCCCAGCAGTCACCGGCACTGGGCAGGTCCGTCCAGCGTCCGGAGCTGTCCATTCGGTCGTGGAATCGACCGTCTGCGGCCTGGGCGTCGAGGACGAATTCAAGGGCGAGACACTGGAGTTGGTCGACCGGCCCTGCGTGGTGTTCGAGCGCCGTGACGGCGAGCAGCCGAGAATGGTCGTCAGTACGGTAGCCGTATGCCATGTCTCGCGAGCCGCCGGCTGCGTGGTGGTGGTGCAGGCCGCGTTGGTTGCACATGCTCGAGAGGTGGTCGAAGGCGACCGCACCGGGGGCGCTCATGTCGCCGCGCGTTCGCGACAGCGCCAGCACGTGTCGGTGTCGAACGCCGGGTCGAAGTGGACGGCGAACCGACCCGGCCGAATCGGGGGACTTTGCGCTCCGCTCGTGAAGCGGATAGCGATGTCGTGGCCGGACGGGATGACGCTCACGGATGAGATGACTCCGTCACGGAGGCTGAGGGCCGGATCCTGTGGATCGTGGACGAGCACGCGGTCGCCAGTTCTCAAGGCATTCCATTGAAACTTCAGCATCATGCCGACCGATGCTGGGAAGGAATCAGGGAATGTTCGCACGGGTCGCACAGCCACCACTCGGGCGTCTTCGTCGGTTCCCGGGTTGCGTCGCCAGGAAACATCTGCAAGCAGCGCCAGCAGCGACGCTCGGCCAGGACGGCCGGCGTACCAACGGAAGCGGTCACAACAGCGGACTTCTGCCGGTGGTCTTTGCCTTCTTCGCTGCTCGTTTCTCCTTCAGCGACTTGCCCGGCTTCTTCGTGTTGTGCTTTTGCGGTGACTTGTCAGGCATGTCTCCTCTTTCGTCGTGGAGCGGTTGAATCCGTGACGCTGGTTGCTCGCTTCTGACGGCTCGACACGTTCGGCGAGAGCTCGGGCTGCTGCGTCATCAGGCCGGCGAGGAAGGTGTTGAGCCCGAACTGGAACTGGTCGTCGCTCGAAAATCGAGCAAGAAGCGGGGCCAGTTCGACATGGTGGGGAAATCGTCGCGGCGGCAACGAACCGAAGTAGGTGCGAAGGCGACGGACGAACTCGTCGTTGCTCTGCTGATCGGCCTCGGCGCGCGGTGCTTCCAGCGCGACGAACCCGAGAACGTAGGTGAGCAGCGCGTACACCGTGCCGACGACGGCCTGGTCGGAGAACCCCGCCGGCCGCAAGACGTTGTAGATCGCCTCACCAAGGCGGAGCCCGTGTGGCCCGAGAGCCGGCTGATGGAGCGCCAACGGGACGATCGCCGGGTGGTCGAGAAGCTGCTCGCGGAGCGCTTGGCTGATCGCAGCGAGCTGATCGGTCCAGTTGGCGGCGGGATCGACGGTGAGGTCGAGGCCGGCGTAGACCTCATCGACCAAGCCATCGATCAGGTCGGCTTTGCTCTGCACGTGCGTGTACAACGCATTCGGGCTGACATGGAGGCGCTGTGCCAGCCGGCGCATCGAAAGCGCATCCGGACCGTCCTCCTCGAGGAGGGCGAGAGCCGCCTCGACGATCTTCTGGCGCGACAGCGACCGAAACGGTCGTGCAGGCAGCGGTGCGACGCGACCTGCAAGGGATGTCGTGTTCGTGGCCGGTGCGGCTGCCATCTGTACAGTGTACAGGCCACCGTCCAGTACGGCGTCCAGTACACTGTCACCGAGCTCATGCCCGCCGACCGGAACCGCACATCCAACTCCCGGCCGGCGCGCCTTGGTAGGTACGTGAGTTGTGCTCTGGCTGCCGGCGCCATCGTGCGCCTGCTGATGCTGTACGAACGCCGGCTGCTCGCCCGTCTCCACACCACTCCCGATGAGGACGACGGCGACTGGTCGTTTCCGCAAGAACGTACCTACGAGGTAGAAACGCCGGACGGTGGCAGCATCCATGTTGCTGAGTGCGGCGCCGGTCGCCCGATCGTGTTGCTTCACGGTCACGGCGCAAGCCTCGAGATCTTTGCCCGCTTGGCGGCCCGGCTCGCCGCCGCCGGCCAGCTCGTGATCGCCATCGACCACCGTGGCTTCGGTCGCTCGTCGGCGATGCCCGCCACGTTCGGATTCGATGGCCTGATCGACGACGTGGCCACAGTGCTGGAACGTCTCGACCTGCGTGGAGCTGTGATCGTTGGGCACTCGATGGGCGGAGCGGTCGCGCTCGGGCTCGCCGTCAATCGCCCCGAAATCGTCGACGAACGAGTGGCCGCGCTCGTGCTCGTGAACAGTACGGCGAGAGGCCCCGCCGATCGCCGGCTGGTGCGTGCGAAGGCGACCGTCTTCGACTGGAGCATCACTGAACGCGTGGGCCGCCACCCGCGGGTCGGCGTGCTCGTCAGCAGCATGAACTTCGGCGTCGACGCACGCCATAGCCATGTTGTCGCTGCTCGGGCGGCTGGTGCGATGAGTCCGGCGTCCCGCCGGCCGGGCTTCACCCGCCGTCTGCTCGGAATCGACCTCAGCGAAGGACTTGCCAACGTGAGCGTCCCGGTGCTCGCGCTGGCGGGTTCCGCCGATCGGGTGCTGGCGGTGTCGGAATCGGAATGGATCATCGACCGTGTCCCCGACGGGCGCTTGGAGGTCTTCGCCGGGGCGGGGCACGTCCTACCCGTCGAGCGCAGCGGGCCGGTTGCCGAGGTCATCGTGCGTTTCGCCGACGACCTCGATCACTCCGGCTGATTGCCGAACCGCTCGCCCGTCGAGCACGAACCCTGACACGTGCGCCTTCGATGTGGCCCGGCCGAACCGCCGGGTGTTCGCCACCACCCGGTTGCGAACCATCTCAGCGGTCGGCCGGTGCACGTACCGAGCCCATCCCAGCGCCTCGAAGGCGCGGATGAGGAGAGCTGACGAATCGAACTGGCCGCGGAGTAGCCCATGGCGCGCTGGATCGGGGAAAGGCGTGGTGCCCGTTGTGCCATGACTCGCCCATGCTCACAATCGACAGCACGGCGACATTGCGGCTGCGGTCCTTGGTCGTGAACGGGCGACGACCGAACATATGACACAACGAATTGACGCTCCAGGTGACGTGGTGCAACACGGCCACGCGGACGAGGCCCGCCCAGAACAGAGCGCTCAGCGCGGCGCCGATCGTCCCTCCGAGGATCCATCCCAGCCCGAACGGCACTGCGAACGACACCACGCACCACACGGGAAACAATGCGTTCATCACCACGATGTCACGGTCGGCCTGCATGTCGGCGACGTTGGTGGCCGGCGACGTTGTGCCGCCGTAGGTGAACAGCCAGCCGACGTGCGTGTGCCACAGGCCCTTCAGCGCGCCGAAGGTACCTGTGCCGTGGTGGTGAGGCGAATGGGGGTCGTCGATCGTGTCGGACGTGACGTGGTGCCTGCGGTGGTTCGCCACCCATCCGATCGGGGCACCTTCGTACGCCATCGATCCGAGTGCCACGAGGACGAGTTTCAGCGGTCGGCTGGCCGAGAAGGAACGGTGAGCGAGGAGGCGGTGGTATCCGACCGTCACGCCGTGACCCGTGGCGGCGTACAACGTGAGGGCGAGGAGAAGGTCGCGCAGCTTGATGCCGTGCCCCCACATGCGGAACACCCCGACGATGAGGGCGATGAACGGAATCCCGACGATCAGCGTTGTGACGATCTTTGCGGTGTTGTCGAGTCTCTGAACGGCGTTCTCGGGCGCAGGCACTGTACGAGGTGCGCTGGTGAGTTCGAGCGCCATCACGGCTCCTTGGCGACGGATCCTTCGTTCCGGGAGGAAAAAAGCTTGACCAAGGACTGGAGTCGTGGCCACACGCCGACGTCGCTCGGGATGGCTGATATCCAGTGTACCCCTCGCTCCGAAGTCCAGAACCCGCACGTGTCGGATTCGTTCGGCAATCACCGAACGCAGACGGCGGACGACGCCCGGCAGCTCGCCGCTAGACGACGACGTAGGCGCGAAGCGTGCCGTTGGGGCCGACTGCGGTTGCGAGCCCCTCGCTGCGGGCGGTGCGTACCGCGTCCGACACCGTGAGCACGACGCCGCTGCAGGTGAGGATCCACGCTGTCGCAGTTGCCGTTCCGACGAACACCGCAACTGGCACGGTGAGCAGCAAGGCGAGGGTGGCTCCCGCCACGAGGGCGTTGACCGCCGCCCAGAGATAGGTGAGCCGGCGGAACAGATCGACGATCGCCGGGCGGTTCTCGACATCCGCGGTCAGTGGACAGAAGTCGCGGGCGAAGCGGGCGATCAGCGGCTGGCCGATGAGGACGGAGGCGGCGAAGACCGCTGAGGTGGCGACGGTGCGAAGGATCGGCTGCAAGAAGTAGACGAAGCTGCTGCTGCTCAGCAGATAGATGACGGTGCGCACGGAGATGCCGAGGGTGGCCAGCACGAGCAGACCGGGGACCTGGCGGCTGGACAGGACCCGCCGGGCGACGGCGGTGAACGACCATCCGAGCGCGGCGCAGCAGCGCCCACCTCAGCTGTGAGGTGGTAAGGAGGACGACATAGAACAACGCCGTCGGGATGATCGTTGCCTCGATGAGATACGGAACCATCCGTTTGGTGACAGCACCGACCACGGAGAGTTTCGACGGATGCAGTCGCCAGCCGGGCTCGGCTGCAGCGTCATGCGCATCTGTCGTCATCGGGGCTCCTTGCTGGCGACGCCATGAATGAAGCGCCACCAGGGTTCGGAGCAACGCACCGGGAACCTGCGCAGAGCAGGTTCAACATCGTGTTGTCAGCGTACACCCGATGCGGGATCGAGGGACGACACGGCCAGATCGCCTTCGACGATCTCACGGGCGATGTCGACAAGCCGCCGGTTGTGGTTGCGTGCATGCGCGCGCAATTGACGAAAAGCGTGCTCCATGTCCACGCCTGCCGTTGCCGCCACCATTCCCTTGGCCTGCTCGATGGCGATGCGGCTGTTCAGTGCATTGTGCAGTTGCTCGTTGAGGAGGTGCGCCTCAGCGACGGCACGATGCTGCAAGATGGCGATAGTGGCGACGTCCGCGAACGCGCGGGCGGCGACGGCGTCCTGCTCCTCCAGTTCGCCCGTCGTGGGGCGGAAGAGGTTCAACGCGCCGATGACCACCGAGCGCAGCTGCATCGGGACGGCGTGGACGGATCGGAACCCAGCGGCGACGGCGACAGGGGAGAATCGTGGCCACACGGAATCCCTCGGCGGTGAGGTCGGCGCTGACGGCACCACCGGTGCGGTAGCAATCCAAGCAAGGGCCCTCTTCGGCCTGGAGCTCGAAGAGCTCGAGAAGCCGCATTGCGTCGCTCGAGGACGCCACGACCCGCAGATCGCCCGCCGGCGACACGAGCATGAGACCGGCGGCCGACACGTCGAGTACCTCCACGCATCGGTCGGCGAGCAGGGTCAGAAGATCGACGACGTCGAAGTCGTCGACCAAGGTGTCGGCCAGCTCGACCAGCGTGCGGGCTAGTGCTGCCTCCCTACTCATCGATCCTCCGTGGAACACGTGTGCACGCTCACTCTACGCCTGTTTGGAGATCGGGGTCAGAGGCTGGATCGTCGAGCCGCAGACGCAGTTCGACGACATCCCGGGCGACGTCAGTGAGCCGCCGCTGAGTGCCGAAGGCTGACGCCCGCAGACGCACCAGCGCCTCACCGACGGGGATCCCGAGCTGTACGGCGACCATGCCCGCCGCCTGGTGCACCACGGCGTGGAGGACCATGCCCGTCGCCAGATCCTCGGAAAGCGCCCCCAACCGCGCACCGGCCTGCATCGCCAGGATGGCTTGGGCGGCGACATCGGCCATGACGAGCGCGTCGGCGTGCGTTTCGTGGCCCAGGCCGCCCGGTCGGTCGTTGTACAGCGTGAGCGCACCAAGCCGCACCGCGCCCAACCGGAGAGGGAACGCGAACACGGCGCGCACGCCGGCATCGACGGCCGCTGACGAGAATGCGGGCCAACGAGCTTCGACGGGATTGGACAGGTCAGGCTCGAGCACGGGACGCACGTCGCGATTGGCATCGATCCCGGGACCCTCGCCGAGGGTGAATTGCAGGTCGTCGAGAAGCTCACTGACCTGCCCCGAGGCGCAGATCGACGACTCGGGTCCGTTCTTCGACATCAACATGATCCCGGCGCCGCTCGACGATGTGATCGATGCGCACACGTCACAGAGGCGTGCCGACGACGGATCGACGTCGCCTCCCGAGGAGAGCTCGCTCAGAATTCGCAGCAAGCGGTGATCGCTCATCGTCGAACACGTCGCGCAAGCGGGGAGACGACGCCGTCACCAGCCGTACTCCTCGCCATCATGGCGTGCCTGCCTTTCGCCCGCAGCCTCCGGCAAACCACGTTCCTCGAGGGGTGCCCGGTAGGTGCGTGCGTAGATCACCCTAGTGAACCTCGCGGCAACGGCACTTGAGCGAACCGCGGCAAGGCCCGCGTGAAGTCCAGGCGTCGGCGCGTCGACGATTCCTGCGGTCGCAACGGACCCGAGTCTGAGTAGCGTCGATCGGCGTGACTACCTCGACCATCGAGTACCTTGCACTGCCCGACAGCGAGAACGCATGGGCGGGCTGGCTCCAATCCCGGTGCGACGACCAGCTGGCGGTGGCTCGCTCTACGGCCGCGGAGCTGTCCGCGAATCCACCCACAGGCGCGAATGAGGTCCTCGCCCGCTGGAACGACATCGCCATTGCCCTCGGCAACGCGATGGCGGCAGCTTCGCTGCTCCCCGAGGTGCATCCCGACGGCGACATCCGCAGCCAAGCCGAGGCGGCTGGGCAGGAGGCCCATCGCCTGGCGACCGAGCTCTCTCTCGATCGGGGGCTGTACGACGCGCTCGCCGGCGTGGACCGTGGGCAGCTCGACGGTGATGCCATCCGCGTGCTCGATCTCGCTCTCCGCGACTTCCGCCGGGCCGGCGTCGACAAGGACGAGTCGACACGCCAGCGAATTCGCGAGATCAACGAACGAGCAACGGTGCTCGGCCAGGACTTCGCCAGAGCGATCCGAGACGACACGCGTCACGTGCTCATCGAGCCCGAGCGTCTGGCCGGGATGCCCGACGACTACATCGCCGCCCACCCCGTCGACGACGACGGGAAGGTCACTATCACCACCGAATATCCCGATGCGTTCCCCTTCCTGACGTTCGCCCACGATGCCGACGCGCGTCGAGAGGTGATGTTCGAGCTACGCAACAAGGCGTGGCCGGAGAACGACGCCGTCCTGAAGGAACTGCTCGCTCTCCGCGCCGAGCACGCCTCCCTGCTCGGGTACGAGAACTGGCCGGCGTACGACGCCGAGATCAAGATGATCGGCTCCGGCCCAGCGATCGCCGAGTTCATCGATCGCATCGCCGACGTTGCCGATGCGGCGGCTCATCGCGACCTTGCCGTGTTGCTCGAGCGGGTGCGTCAGGACGATCCCGATGCGACGGGCGTGTCCAACGCCGACACTCGCTACTACAGCGAGGTGGTGCGTCGTGAGCAGTTCGACGTCGACGCCCACGTCGTGCGCACGTACTTCGACTTCTCCAAGGTGCGCGCCGGGCTCCTCGACGTCACCGGGAAGCTCTTCGGGCTCGAGTACACGACCGTCGATGCGCCCGTGTGGCACCCCGATGTCAGCGTGCACGACGTTTCGGTGGACGGTGAACGGCTCGGTCGGATCTACCTCGACCTGCACCCCCGCGAGAACAAGTTCAGTCACGCCGCGATGTTCGATCTGGTTCCCGGGATCGCCGGCAGGCAGGTACCCGAAGGCGTCCTCGTCTGCAACTTCCCCAAGGGTTTGGTGGAGCACGACGACGCCGTCACCCTGTTCCACGAGTTCGGCCACCTGATGCATCACATCCTCGCCGGGCGCCACGAGTGGGCGCGCTTCTCCGGGATCAACACCGAGTGGGACTTCGTCGAGGCGCCGTCGCAGATGCTCGAGGAATGGGCGTGGGATCCGGCAGTGCTCCGCCGATTCGCCACGAACGAGGCGGGCGAGCCGATTCCCGAGGATCTCGTGTCGAAGATGCGGGCCGCCGACGACTTCGGCAAGGGATTGCAAGCCCGCCGCCAGATGGCGTTTGCGGCGATCTCGTACCACCTCCACGCAACGCCGCACGACGATCTCACGGCGGCCTGCGCGGAGCTGCGCGGTCGCTACGACCTCACCGAGTCCATCGATGGAACGCACATGCACGCTTCGTTCGGTCATCTGGAGGGCTACGGGTCGGGCTACTACACGTACATGTGGAGCCTGGTCATTGCCAAGGACATGTTCTCCGCGTTCGACCGTGACGATCTGCTCCAGCCGGAGACGGCGCGGAGATATCGCGATGCAATCCTCGCCGCAGGAGGGCGCCGCGACGCCGCCGATCTCGTCGAGACGTTCCTCGGCCGGCCGTACAACTTCGACGCGTTCCGGCGCTGGATCGAGGCCTGACCGCACCGTCACCAATCGGGCGGCGGATCCGGTAGCACCGGCATCGAGATGCCCTGGTCGCGGTTGAGAAGCACCGCCCGGGTGATCGCCGTCGCGCCGTAGCGCTCCTTGAGGTCGTCGAGGACGGCATCGAGGGCGCCGCGGCGGTGGAAGGGCAGTTCCAGTTGGACAGCAGTGTCGTCATCGAGGTTGGCGATCGTCAAGCCGACGAGCGTCAGCCCGTCGGAGACGATCCGCGGCATGGCTCCCGCCAGCAGATCGCGCGCCGTTGCGAGCACGGTGTCGGTGTCGGATGTCGACTGCTCCAGCGTGTGCGACCTCGTGGCGCGACTGAAGTCGTCGAAGCGGAGGCGCAGCATCACGGTGCGGCCTACCCGATCGGCGGCACGCAGGCGGCGCATCACCCGATCGACGATGCCGACGAGAACGGTGTCGATCGACTGTGGGGTCTTTCGTGATCGACCGAGGGCGCGCTGCGAGCCGATCGAACGGCGACGCCGACCGGTGTGCACACGTCGCGGATCGCGGCAGTTGGCAAGGGCGTGGATGTGGCGCCCTGCAGCACGTCCGATGATGGAGACGAGCGCGGCCTCGGGCACGAGGGCGATGTCACCGATCCGATCGATGCCTCTTGCGTGCAGCTTCGCCGCCGTCTTCGGCCCGACGCCCCACATCCGCTCGACGGCGAGCGGATGGAGGAACTCCTCCTCGCGGTCGGGCGGCACAACGAGAAGACCGTCGGGCTTGGCGACGCCGCTCGCCACTTTCGCCAGGAACTTCGTCCGGGCGACACCCACGGTGATCGGCAGCCCCACACGCTCGACGACGTCCGCTTTCAGGTTGGCGGCGATCTCGACTGGTGCACCGGCGATCCGCCGCAAACCGCCGACGTCGAGGAACGCCTCGTCGATCGACAGCCCCTCGACGAACGGCGTGGTATCGCGGAACACGTCGAACACCGCCTTGCTCGCCTCGGAGTACGCCTCCATGCGCGGCGACACGACGACGAGGTCGGGACACAGCCGGCGGGCCTCACCGCCACCCATCGCACTGCGGACCCCGTACGCACGCGCCTCGTAGCTCGCGCTGAGCACGACGCCTCCGCCGACGACCATCGGCCGTCCGCGCAGGCTGGGATCGTCACGCTGCTCGACCGACGCGAAGAACGCATCGAGGTCGGCATGCAGGATCGTCGCCTCTGCGGTCACGAACATACGTTCGCGTTAGGGCGCCGGCGCCGTCAACCGCATCAACGCGTGGACTTGCTCGCGAGTCGAAGCTCCTAGCGGGAGAACCGAAAACGGGTCTGGCTGTGGGGCGCCTTGGCGAAGGCGAACACGGATGAGGGGCTGACAGCGAACACGTGGGCGGTGCCACCGCCTCCGTCGAATCCGCCGTCCTTCACGTCGAAGTGCCACACGGCTCCGTACTTCTCCTCGATCGCATCGGCGATCTGCTGCAGCCGAGACTCGTCAGCGATGCGCACGACGGATCCCTCCACGACGATGTCGAGTCCTTCGTTCCAGGTGTTGCGCCCGGTGGTGAGGGTGCAGTGGGGGTTCTTCTCGAGATTCTTCGCCTTCTGTTCTTCGATTCCGGTGCAGAAGTGCATCGTGTCGTCGAGGAACAGACCGATCAGCGGCGTCACGTGGGGGCGGCCGTCGTCGCGGACTGTCGTGATCCAGTAAAGCTCTGCGTCACGCAGCGCCGCTTGCACGTCGGACCACGCGGTGGGGCCGGCACTCTCGTCGCCGAAACGTTGGTCGACATGGCCCAGTGGGTGTGCACTCGTCATCATCTACTCCGATCCTGCGTGTTTCGATCCTGCGTTGGGGTTTCGTCTGCTCGGGTAGACCGTACGGGCGAGCGGAACCCATCGATCAGGACGTTTGGCGCGGCGGTAGCGTTCGCCCGGTGACGACGGAGCTGGTGCTCGCTACTGTTGGCGTAGTCGAATCGCCGCTGATCGATCCGGCGACGGCTCCGAAGCAGGGCAACGAGGGTTCGCCCGAGGCGGTGATCGTGTTCGATGCGGCGGTGCTCGAGGCGCTTGACGGCATCGTCGCCGGCGACACCGTGATCGTTCTGACGTGGCTCCACCGGGCCGACCGGACGGTGATGCGCGTCCATCCCAGGGACGACCCGTCAACGCCGATGCGAGGCGTGTTCAGCACGCGCTCGGCCGACCGGCCCAATCCGATCGGCATGCATCTCGTCGAGGTGATCGAGATCGACGGCACGCGGATGCGTGTGCGCGATCTCGAGGCGCTCAACGGGACTCCGGTCGTCGACGTCAAGCCGGTGATCTGAAGTGCCCGATCGCCCCGTCCCCGCCGTCAGCACCATCGCCGGTGCTGAACATTTCGTAAAATAGCCCGATGCATCCGGTGCAGGTGCCGCATCCGCGGCCGTCTCGGTACGAGGCACCGGTCGACATCGCGGGCGCGCTCGCCCTCCTCGCTCTTCACGGCGAGCGAGCACGTCCCATCGCCGGTGGTACCGACCTGTTTCTGGAGATCGAGCGGGGCGGACGGGCGCCGTTCGACGTCTTGGTCGACACGACCCGCATCGCCGACTTCAACTCGATCACCGCCGCCGGCGACCGCATCGTTCTCGGCGGCGGCGTGACGCACAACGACGTCATCGCCTCTCCGCTGGCCGTCGATCGACTGCTCCCGCTCGCTCAGGCGTGCCTCGAAATTGGTGCGCCCGCACTGCGCAACCGGGCGACCGTCGCCGGCAACGTCGTCACCGCCAGCCCGGCCAACGACACGATCTCGGCGCTGCTCGCCCTTGATGCCACCGTCACACTCACCTCCAACGCCGGCGCCCGCGAGCTCGCTCTCGACGACTTCATCACCGGGTTCCGCACCACCGATCGGCGTCCCGACGAACTGGTGACGGCAATCTCCCCCCGCCGGCTGACCGACAGCGAACGGGCGGTGTTCGTGAAACTCGGGCTGCGCCGTGCCCAGGCCATCTCCGTGGTCCACCTTGCCGTCGTGCTCGACATGGTCGACGACACCGTGGCAAGTGGCCGCATCGCCATCGGCAGTGTCGCCCCAACGGTGATCCTCGTGCCGGGCTTCGCCGACGTTCTCCGCGGCAGGCCGCTCGACGACCACGCGATCGCCGACGCAGTCGATGTCGCCAGCGGCGGCCGTGGCGCCGATCGATGATCTGCGGGCGAGCGCCGAGTATCGCTCCGACACCGTCGCCACGATGACCCGCCGGGCGCTGCATGCGCTGGCCGCGGGCGCAGAACGGGCAGCCTGGCCCCGCGTCGTGCCCACACTGCGCGCTGCCGGTCGTGCAGCCGCGACGGAGTCTGCCGTTCCTGTCGTGGTCGACGGGATCGAGCCGATTACTGCCGTTGTGAACGGCGTGAACACGAGCGCTCCATGCGCTGCCGCCGACACGTTGCTCGACTGGCTCCGATTCGACGCGACGCATGTCGTCGACTCGACGCTCACCGGCACGAAGGAGGGGTGTGCCGAGGGAGAGTGCGGAGCGTGCACCGTGCACGTCGACGGTCAGGCGGTGCTGTCGTGTCTCGTCCCGGCGGCGGCCGCAGACGGGGCGCAGGTCGTCACGGTCGAAGGACTCGCCGATGAGCCTCACCTTCATCCGATCCAGCAGGCATTCGTCGACCACACGGCGGTCCAGTGCGGATACTGCATCCCCGGCTTCCTCATGGCGGGTGCGGCGCTGATCGACGAGCGCCTCCCCCTCGACGCGAACACGGTGCGCGCCGGGCTCGCCGGCAACCTCTGCCGCTGCACCGGCTACTACCGCATCATCGACGCCACGCTCGAAGCCAACGAGGTGACGGTGGCGGTGCGGTCATGACGATCAACACGTCGCCGTCGCGCATCGACGCCCACGACAAGGTCACGGGAGACGCCGCCTTCCCGGCGGAACGCATCCCCGCAGACGCGCTGTGGGCGCAAGTCGTCTTCACCGCCCAGCCGCACGCGCGTCTGCTGTCGCTCGACACCGCCCCTGCGCTCGCCGTCGACGGTGTGCGCGCAGTCATCACCGCCGCCGACGTGCCAGTGAACGAGTACGGGCTCACGATGTTCGACCAGCCGGTGCTCGTCGGTCCGTCGAATGGGCGCAGCGACGTCGTTCCCGACGTCAGCCGATGGGAGGCAGATCAGCTCGCCGTCGTCGTCGCCGAGACCCGTGATGCCGCGGCTGCTGGCGGGGCAGCGCTCGTCGCCGAGTGGGAGCCGCTGCCGGTGGTCGGAGATCTGGACGCTGCCCTCACGGGTGACACGTTGGTGCATCCCGAATCGGGAGCTGATTCGAACGTCTACTGCACGCTGAAGATCCGCAAGGGAGACGTCGGATCCGGCTTCGACGCCGCCGATGTCGTCGTCGAAGGCGTGTACGAGGTGCCCTACCAGGAGCACGCCTACCTCCAGCCCGAAGCAGCAGTGACCTACATCGACGACGAGGGCCGCGTCACGGTCGAGGTCGCAGGACAGTGGACGCACGAGGACAGAGAGCAGATCGCCCACGCCCTCGACCTGCCACTCGACCAGGTACGGGTGATCTATCCGGCCATCGGGGGCGCCTTCGGCGGGCGGGAGGACATGTCGATCCAGATCGTGATGGCGCTGGCCGCGCTTCGCCTCGCCGAGCAGGGAGAGCGGCGACCGATCGCCACGATGTGGTCGCGCGAGGAGTCGATGGTCGGCCACCACAAGCGCCACCGAGGCCGCATCCACACTCGTTGGGGTGCGACGCGAGACGGAAAGATCACCGCCGTCGAGGCGACCGTGCACCTCGACGCCGGGGCGTACAACTACACCACCAACAAGGTGTTGGGGAACTGCCATCTCTCGGTGGTCGGTCCGTACGAGATCCCCAACGCGACGATCGACAGCTATGGCGTCTACACCAACGCGGTACCAGGCGGGGCGTTCCGCGGTTTCGGCGCACCGCAGGGCATCTTCGTCGCCGAGACGCAGATGAACAAGATCGCCGCTCGGCTCGGTCTCGACCCGGTCGAACTGCGCCGTCGCAACGTGATCCACGACGGGAGCATCGGCATCACGCAGACCCCGTACCCGCTCGGCGTCACGATGCCCGACGTCCTCGACAGCTGCGCGGTTGCCTCCGGCTGGAACGAGCCACTGTCGTCATCGCAACCGTTCAGCCCGTTCGCCAGCCTCCCGCCGAGTGAGTCGTCGATGCGCCACGGGCGCGGCATCGCCTGTGCGCTCAAGAACGTCGGTTTCAGCTTCGGCTTCCCGGAGCGGTGCGAAGCGTCGATCGTGCTGCACGGTGACGGTGAGCGTCCCGATCGAGTCGAGCTGTTCCACGCCGGCGCCGATGTCGGTCAGGGCGCCCACACGGCGTTCGTGCAGATGGCCGCCGAGGCCACCGGTGTGCCGGTGGAGGCGGTCAGCGGCACGTTCTCCGATACCGCCACCACTGGCGACTCCGGGTTCCGCGTCCGCGTCGCGGCTCACGTGGATGGCGGGCAACTCGATCCTGGGTGCCGCCGAAGAGGCCGACAAGGCCTGGCGCGATGGCGACCGTCCTGCCGTCGGGTCGTTCCGGTTCGTGCCCCCGCCCACCGAGGCTCTCGATCCCGACACCGGCGTGGCGGTGCCGAACTTCAGCTACGGGTACACGGCGCAGGTCGTCGAGGTGTCGGTCGACGTCGAGACGGGCCACATCGTCGTCGACCGAGTGGTCAGCACGCACGACGTCGGCAAGGCGATCAATCCCACGCTCGTGGAAGGTCAGATCGAGGGGGCAGTCGTGCAAGGCCACGGATACGCGCTCTCCGAGAACTTGCAGGTGGTCGGCGGGAGGATCGTCAACCCTCGCTACTCGCAGTACCTCATTCCTGGCATCGGGGACATCCCTCGCGAGGTGGTCAGCGACGTCCTCGAGCTCGCCGACCCGCTCGGGCCGTGGGGCGCGAGGGGAATGGCGGAGATGCCGTTGATCCCATACGCGGCGGCCGTGGTGGCTGCGGTGTACGACGCCACGGGCGTGTGGTTCGACGCGTTCCCGCTCACCCCCGATCGTGTCCGGGCGAAGCTTCGCGAGAACGGTTCGCCGACGCCGAGTTCCGCCTGATACGTCTGGCGGGCATGACCACTGACATGCCCGATCGCTGGGACCGCATCGCCGACGTCGTCGTGCTCGGCTCGGGAGCAGCGGGTTTGACTGCGGCCACCATGGCCCACGACGGTGGCGCCGAGGTCGTCGTCGTGGAGAAGGCCGACCTGATCGGCGGCACGACGGGTGTGTCGGGCGGGATGCCGTGGGTGCCGCTCAACCGGCACATGGCCGATCTCGGAATCGACGACGATCGGGAGGAGGCGCTGACCTACATCCGCCGGCTGACGCTCGGACGCGAACCCGATCCCGCGCTGCTCGAGACGTACGTCGACTGCGCCCACGAGATGATCGAGTACCTCGAGGAGCACACTCCGCTCGAGATGTACGCCCCGTCGACGTTCAACGACTACTACGAGGGGCTGCCCGGAGGCCGTCCCGCGGGGCGGTCGATCGAACCGGTGCCGTACGACGTGCGCACCGAGCTCGGCGAGTGGGCGCCGCGCCTGCGCACCAGTCCTCACTTGCCCCGGCTCACGATGGAGGAGGGCGCCAAATTCCTGCGCGGTGGCGAGCCGCCCGACCTGGCGGCGATCGCCGCTCGCGAGACCGATGACATCCGCGTCGGCGGACCGGCGCTCGTGGCGATGCTGTTCAAGGGCTTGCTCGACCGCGGCGTCGACGTCATCAGCGGTGTCAGCGCCAAGGACCTCGTCACCGTCGACGGCGCCGTGGCCGGCGTTCGCTGCGAGTCGAGCACCGGCTCGATCCTGCTCGGGGCCCGCAAGGGCGTCGTCCTCGCCTGCGGCGGCTTCGAGTGGAACGACGAGATGGTGCAGGCGTTCATCGGGCAGACGATCCACCCGCTCAGCCCGCCGACGAACACCGGCGACGCACTGGCCATGGCCATGTCTGCCGGAGCCAGCCTCGCCAACATGACGTCGTTCTGGGGGCAGCCGGCCCTGCTCGACCCAGACGTGGAGTTCGAGGGTGAGCCGATGTACCAGATGGGCACCGTGCGCAGTTTCCCCGGCGTCATCGTCGTCAACCGCCACGGCCGGCGGTTCACCAACGAGGGCGTGACCTACCAGGACTTCCCGAAGACGCTCGGGACGTACGACCCGGTCGCCGTCGAGTATCCGAACGAGGAGCACTGGTTGGTCTTCGATCAGGGTGTGCGGGACAGGGCCGTCATCCTGCCGTCCGTCTTGCCCGGTGGTCCGACTCCGTCGTGGATCTCGACGGCCGACACGATCGAGAAGCTCGCCGCCGAGGTGGGCATCGACCCGGTCGGCCTGCATGGCACGGTCGAGCACTGGAACGCCGAGGTCGCCTCTGGCGAGGACCACGCCTTCCGCCGGGGCACGGTCCGCTTCGAGGCGCACATGAGTGGTTCGTTCCCGTCCCCCACGACGATGATGGCGCCGGTCGCCCAGCCACCGTTCTACGCCGTCCGGCTGTACAACGGCGCCCTCGGCACGAGCGGCGGCTGTCGCATCGACGAGCACGGTCGCGTGCGTCACGTCCGCGGTGGCGTCATCGACGGCCTGTACGCCGCCGGTAACGCAGCTGCGTCGGTGTTCGGCCCCGCCTATCCCGGTGGTGGGGCCACAATCGGTCCGGCGATGACGTTTGGCTACCTCGCCGGCAAACATGTCGCCTCCGCCCCCGCTCGCGCCCTCTGATCAGGCGTTGACGGCGATCCGCTCATCGAGGGCGCGAGCGGGTCGAGTGCGGTCGACGAGGTACAGCGGCGCCGCCGCAGCGAGAACGACGGCCGCGACGAACATCGACGTCGACACAGTCGTCGCGTCGGCGAGTGCACCGAGGGCAATGCCACTCAGCGTGAATCCGGCCTGGGCGGCGAAGATATTTTGCAAAGAGATTGTGCGATGTTGCACGACGCTTCCTGGCCATGGTCCACGTCCGGGCATAGCGTGAGGACACGATCGATCTCGCCACGAACACCGTGCCCACGTCGTACTGGCACCGGCTCGCCGACGGTCGGGTGCAATGCGACGTCTGCCCTCGTGCCTGCAAGATGCGCGAGGGCCAGCGGGGCATGTGCTTCGTGCGCGGCGTCGAGGGCGGAAAGGTGGTGCTCAGCACGTACGGCAGGTCCTCGGGGTTCTGTGTCGATCCGATCGAGAAGAAACCGCTCAACCACTTCCTACCCGGTACGCCGGTGCTGTCGTTCGGTACCGCCGGGTGCAACCTCGCCTGCCGTTTCTGCCAGAACTGGGACATCTCCAAGTCGAAGGAGATCGACACGCTCGCCGACGCGGCCTCGCCGGAAACGATCGCCCGTGTCGCCGTCGAGCTCGGCTGCCGCAGCGTTGCCTTCACCTACAACGACCCGGTGATCTTCATGGAGTACGCGATGGATGTCGCCGACGCCTGTCACGAACACGGGCTGCAGACCGTCGCGGTGACCGCCGGCTACATCTGCGACGCCCCTCGTGCCGAGTTCTACCGGCACATCGATGCGGCCAATGTCGACCTGAAGGCCTTCACGGAGGACTTCTACAAGCACGTCGCCGTGGGACACCTCCAGCCGGTGCTCGACACGTTGCGGTACCTGCGCCACGAGACCGACGTCTGGTTCGAGATCACCAACCTCGTGATTCCCGGCCACAACGACTCCGACGCCGAGTTCGAGGAGATGTCGGCATGGATCGGAGAGCACCTCGGACCAGATGTGCCGCTCCACTTCACCGCATTCCATCCCGACTTCAAGATGCTCGACGTGCCACCCACGCCCCCGGAGACGCTCACCAGAGCGCGGAACATCGCCATCCGCAACGGGCTGCACCACGTGTACACCGGCAACGTGCACGACAGCACTGGATCGAGCACGTACTGCCCGAGCTGTGGTCGCACGCTGATCGAGCGGGACTGGTACGAGCTCGGCGATTACCACATCTCCGCACACGGGACGTGCGAGTTCTGCGGCGCGCGAATACCCGGACGATTCGCCGGCCGGCCCGGCGTGTGGGGTCGCCGCCGGCAGCCCATCTCGATCAGCTCATCGGCGACCCCCGTGCGTTTCGGCGGGAGGCGGTGACGATGGCGCGGAGCGTGCGACCACCTGCTGTCGCCGGCTCCTTCTATCCCAGCTCAGCCGACGCGTTGCGCAGCGACATCGCTGGCTATCTCGACGGTGCAGGTCGATCGCTCGCCGGTGAGCCGGCACCAAAGGCGATCATCGCCCCGCACGCCGGCTATCGCTACTCGGGTCCCGTCGCCGCCACGGCGTACGCGAGGCTCGCACCGGCGCGCGGAATCGTGCGCCGCGTGCTGCTCGCCGGACCCGCCCATCGGGTCTCCGTCGATGGCGTCGCCGTGCCGTCCGCGGCGTCGTTCGCCACGCCCCTCGGTGAGATCGAGATCGACGACGATGCCGCGGTCCGCGGCTCTCGCCGTGGACGGCGTGGTCCTCGACGATGCGGCGCACGCCGGGGAGCACAGTCTCGAGGTGCAGCTCCCCTTCATCACGGAGGTGCTCGGATCCGTGATGGTGCTGCCGATGCTCGTCCGCGCGGCAGGGGTCGAGGTCCTAGCAGCGGTGTTCGAGGCCCTGTGGGGAGGCGACGAGACTCGGATCGTGGTCACCACCGACCTCAGCCATTACCACGACCAGACCACCGCCAACGCACTCGATCGCGAGACGGCGACTGCCATCGTCGAGCGATACGACGTGCCCGGCCCTGACCGCGCCTGCGGCGAAGCAGCGACGCGAAGCCTGCTCCGGGTGGCCCGACGACGAGCGCTCACGGTGCGCTTGCTCGATCTGCGCACATCGGCCGACACAGCGGGTGAGCCGGAGCGCGTCGTCGGCTACGGCGCTTTTGCCCTGACGTGACCTCACAGAATCGCCGCCCACGTCGTTCACATGACGTGAGTTCGAAACCATTCGAGGAGATCGTCGCCGAACACGGGCCGGTCGTGATGCGGGTCTGTCGCGCGTTGCTCGGACCTGTCGACGCCGACGATGCGTGGGCGGAGACCTTCCTCGCCGCACTGCGCGCCTATCCGGATCTGCGTCCGGGCAGCAACGTGCGCGGCTGGCTGGTGACGATCGCCCACAACAAGTCCATCGACCAACTCCGTCAGGCGCAGCGCCGGCCCCGTCCGGCGGATGTCCCGGAGGTCCCGGTCACGGACTCACTGCCGGTGGAGCCGGACGAGGCCCTGCGCGCCGCCCTCGACGGGCTGCCGTACAAGCAACGGGGTGCGGTGATCTACCGCTACCTCGCCGACCTCTCGTACCGCGACATCGGCAACCTCCTGGAGTGCAGCGAGGCCGCCGCCCGCCGCAACGCCGCCGACGGCATCGCTGCCCTCCGCACCCTCTTCACGAAAGGACAGCTGGCATGAACGCCACCACCACCTCCCCCGATGACCGTCCGGTCGTCGACCACCTGCAGCACACGTTCGGCTCGCCGAGCGCCGCAGCCATGGACGCGCTCCACGACCGGCTCGTTGCACGCGCCACCGACGACGAGCTGCTCGACCTCGCCTACCGCTTGATCGACAGCCCCCTCGGTCCGCTCCTCACCGTCGCCACACCAGCAGGTCTGGTGCGCGTGGCATTCGAGATCGAGGGTCACGACGACGTGCTGGCCGATCTGGCCGGACGGATCAGCCCCCGCATCCTCCGCAGCGAGCGCTCGCTGGAGCCGGCCGCGCGTCAGCTCGGTGAGTACTTCGAGGGCCGCCGCCGGCACTTCGACCTCCCCGTTGATCTGACCCTCGCCCACGGGTTCCGTCGGGACGTGCTCGCCCACCTCACCGACATCCCGTATGGCTCGACGTGGTCCTACCGTGCGGTCGCAGAAGCCGCCGGAAACCCCGGCGCCGTTCGTGCGGTCGGCAGCGCCTGCTCGCACAACCCCGTGCCGGTCGTCGTGCCATGCCACCGGGTAGTCCGGAGCGACGGATCGATGGGCGGCTACCGGGGCGGGACCGAGGCGAAGCGGACGTTGCTCACGCTGGAGGCGGCGTGACAGCGACGGCGACGTCCGTCTCGGAACGTGTCCACGCCGTCGACTGGGAGGCGGTCGAGGGCGACCTCGATGCGTTGGGCAGCGCCCTCACGCCACAGGTCATGCACGCCGACGAGTGCCGCGAGCTCGTCGGCGTGTACGACGACGACTCCCGCTTCCGGTCGACGATCGACATGGCACGCCACCGCTTCGGCGAGGGTGAGTACCGCTACTTCGACCGACCGCTTCCGCGTCTCGTCGAGGATCTGCGCCGCGCGTGCTGGCCGCATCTTCTCCCCATCGCCCGCCGTTGGGCGGAGCGGCTCGGCCAGGATGCGCCGTGGCCGGACTCGTTCGACGAGTGGCTCGATCGGTGTCACCGCGCCGGACAGAAGCGACCAACGCCGCTGCTCCTGCGGTACGGCCCGGGCGACTGGAACGCACTGCACCGCGACCTCTACGGCGACCTCGTGTTCCCCCTCCAGGTGGCGTTCGGCCTCGACCTTCCCGGTGAGGACTACACAGGCGGTGAGTTCGTGACCGTCGAGCAGCGCCCGCGTGCCCAGTCGCGGGCGACGTCGACGACGATCGGCCGCGGCCAGGCGCTCGTGTTCACCACCCGCGACCGACCGGTCAGGTCGGCGCGAGGGTGGTCGGCGGCACCGCTCCGCCACGGCGTGAGCGTGCTTCGCAGCGGTCGGCGTCACACGCTGGGCCTGATCTTCCACGACGCCAAATGAGGACGTGGAAGCTCCTCGATGTCGACGGTGCGATCTACACGAGCGATCAACCCGGCACCGTGGGCGGGCACCGTCGCCAGAAGATCTACGGCCGGCTGGACTGTCCGGCCGCCCTCCGGGCGATCGCCCGCGGCGGATACGTGGCGAATCGGGTGTTCTTCGCCGACGAGGAGACCGCGGAGGCCGCTGGCTACCGCCCGTGCGGGGTCTGCCTGCCGGAGCGATATCTGGAGTGGAAACACTCCGCCGGCCGCGGGAGGATCGGGCTGTGAGCGACACACTGATTCCTCGCGAGCGGCGGGAGATCGCTCCAGGTGCGATCCACATACCCGAGTGGCTGTCGCTCGACCAACAACGCCATCTGGTCGACCAGTGCCGCGTGTGGTCGCGCCCACCGGCGCCGATGCGCCACACGCGGATCCCCACGGGCGGTGTGATGTCGGTGCGGACGGTCTGCCTCGGGTGGCACTGGAGCCCATATCGCTACACGCGCACGGCCATCGACAGCGACAACGGACCGGTGACCCCGTTCCCCGACTGGCTCGGCGATCTCGCTCGATCGGCTGTCGCCGATGCCTATGCCGATCCAGCGATGGCCAGTGACTACCGGCCCGACGTCGCCCTCGTGAACTACTACGACGCGACGGCGTGGATGGGCATGCATCAGGACAAGGACGAGCGCGTCGACGACCCCGTGGTGTCGTTCAGCATCGGGGATCGTTGCACCTTCAGATTCGGCAACACGGAGACCCGCGCCAAGCCGTACACGGACGTCGAGCTCGGTTCGGGTGACCTGTTCGTGTTCGGCGGGCCGTCGCGTTTCGCCTTCCACGGAGTGCCGAAGACGCAGCCGGGTACCTGCCACCCGTCGTGCGGGCTCACGACTGGCCGCCTCAACATCACGATTCGCGTCAGCGGCTTGACCGACGACCCCTGATCCCGCGGTTGGCGACGGGGGACTGCGTCGTCCTACTCGTCGCCGGCGAGAGGGCGGATGCGGGCGAGTCGGCGGGCGGCGATGGCGATGCAGATCACGGTGATGACGGCGAGGCGGATGATCGCTGCCCAGCCAATGGGGACACCGTTGCGCTCGATCGTGCCGCCCTCGTCCCACAAGCCGGTGAACGTCTGCTGGGCGAGCCACAGCGGCGAGAGCTGGGCCACGCCGGACAGTTGTGTACCGAGCAGCCACTCGCCGATCAGCACGATGGCGAGTGCCCACAGAGCCGAGCGACGGACGAGGACGCCGACGAGCACGAACAGGGCGATGTACGCCGCCGATCCGGCGACGGCGGCGACCGCCATCGGAAGAACGGCGTCGGGCACGCCGGCGATCACCGGTGCCAACGCCAATGCCGGCACGAGCGAGACCAACGCCACGAGCCAGCCACCAAGCCAGCGGCCGGCAGCGATCGTCGGGAACCCGACCGGTGACAACCACGTCAACTGGAACGTTCCGGCGCGGATGTCGGCGCCGAGTACGGCGTCGCCGATGATCAGACAGGAGAGTGGGAGCACGAGCCGGAACAGGCCAACCTCGGCGATGTCGGCGAACGCAGTCGCCCGGTCGCCCGAGTCGACATGCGTGAGCCACCCGAACAGCAGAGCGCCGAAGCAGGGGAGGAGGACGCCGAACCACCGCTTTCTCGGCAGGCAGGCGCGCAACGTGTACCCGACGACGGCGACGAACGGGGAGGAAAGCCGCGCTCCGGCGGGGACCGGCGTGGTGCTCATCGGAGGAGCTCCCGGAACACGCTCTCGAGCGAATCGTCGAGGGCCCGAACCTCGCGGAGCGTGGCGTCGGCGCGACGCGCCACCATGGGCAGCGCCTCGGCGAGCTCTCCGGCTCGCATCGACGAGATGACGAGATTCTGCCCGTCGACGGAGACACCCTGCACGGCGTCGACACGCAGCAGCTCGGATGCCAGCCGGCGCGGGTCGGGCGTCCGTACGAGGACGGCGCGCGGTCGGTCGGCGAGGGCGTCGCGGATCGCTCGGTGCCCACCGGCGGCGGCCAACCGCCCGCGAATGATCACGATCTGACGGGCGGCGAGTCGCTCGACCTCGTGGAGCACGTGCGAGCTGACGATCACCGTGCGCCCCTGGTCGCCGAGGCGGTGGAACAGATCGATGAGGGCGACCCGTTGCACCGGGTCGGCTCCGTTGAGTGGCTCGTCGAGCACGAGCACCTGCGGATCGGTCACGAGCGATGCGGCGATCTTCGCCCGCTGCCGCATTCCTTTGCTGAATCCGCCGACGCGCCGGTCGGCGACGTCCGTGAGTCCCACGATGGCGAGCGAGTCGTCGGGACGGGAGCGGTCGCGCACGCCGTGCAGCGAGGCTGTGTAACGCACCAGTTGGCGGGCCGTCGAGCGCGGCAGGAACAGCGTCGTCCTCGGGAACCAGCGAGACGTCCCCTTGTACGGACCGGTCGCGTCGCGGGTCGTGGCCGAGCACACGTATCTCACCCTGGTTCGTCGGGAGCAGACCGCAGATGCTGCGCATGAACGTCGTCTTACCGGCGCCGTTCGGACCGAGCAATCCGGTCACCCCCGGCCCGAACGAGCACGACAGCTCGGTGACGGCCACCTTCTGCCCGAACCAGATCGACACGCCGGTGGCTGCGACCGTCGCATCGGCGACGAACGCCGGATCATCCGGCCCGGCCGGTCGGGCAGGAGCCATCGCGTGCTCGCCCTGCACCGGGGGAGGCAGCGCCTCACCGGTCACAGGTCGACCTCCCGGTACCGCCGGAAGAGCACTGCCGAGGCGCTGATCACGACCACGACGTAGAGCGCGAGCGCGTACGAATCCCGCGCCGGCGACACCGTCGAGGCCCATGTCGCGGTCGACGTCGACGTATCCCTCGAAGACCACGTCGCGCAGGATCAGTGGCAGGTTCCACAGGTTGAGCACCCCGAGGATCGTCCCGTCCTCGGAGGCGCCCACGAAGGCGCTGGAAACCACCGACGGGATCAGCATGGCGCCGAGGAAGGCCAACCCGCCGACGATCCGCCGATCCGTGAGGGAGGCGACGGCGAGGCTGACGACGGTGAAGTAGATGGCCAGGATGGCCGCCGACAGGGGCACCTTCCAGAGGACATCGGCAGTGTCGGTGAAGTAGTTCAGCGCACCGTCGTCGCTGACCAGCATCTGTCCGATGAACAGCACCATCTGGGGGAGGAAGGAGAAGCCGAACACGATCGTGAAGATCGCTCCGATCTTGGCCAGCACGTAGTCGACGCCGGTGACCTGGCGGGAGAAGATCAGTGGCAGCACGCGGTCGTGCCGGTCGGGGCAGAGCACGTCGGGCGCGCTCACGGCCACGAACAGCAACAGCAGGGTCGACACGCCGACGTACTCGCGGAATGTGATGAACTCGAAGTCGATATCCGGGAGGGGCGTGTCGCGTGTGGCGTAGCGCACGCCGACGTCGACCATGGCCGGGATGGTCACCAGGCCGAGCAGCGTCCACGGCAGCACCTTTTGCCGCCACGAACGGCGCAGTCCGAGCGCCCGTCGCAGGGTCAACCGGTACAGGGCCCAACGCGCTGACGCCCGGCCGCCGCGAACGCCGTCGTACGGGCGATACCCGCGGTCGTAGACGGCGCCGCCCAGCACACGCGCTGGAGCGCTCACGAGACGCTCCGCTCGTGGGCGACGGCCTGCTCGAGGAACAACTCGTCGAGCGATCGGTGCCGGCTCGACAGGCCGTACAGGCGCAGGCCGAGGTCGGCGCAGGCGTCGCGGACGATGTCGAAGACTGCGTCGCCCGTCCCGGCGATGTCGACGTC
Organism: uncultured Acidimicrobiia bacterium; assembly: GCA_963830025.1. Taxonomy (GTDB): domain Bacteria; phylum Actinomycetota; class Acidimicrobiia; order Acidimicrobiales; family Ilumatobacteraceae; genus CAWHLC01. The sequence continues at coordinate 493,439 of CAWHLC010000007.1, read as the reverse complement.
GAGGGTCTGCTCGTCGATCGGCGACACGGCGAAACCATGCGCGGCGAGTGCCCGTGTCAGCTCCTCGGCAGCTGTCGCCCGGCCGCCGACTTCGACCCGTACGGCACCCGTGCGTTCGACGAGCTCCTCCACCGGACCGGCGAGCACGAGCGCACCGGCGTCGACCATGACGACGTGATCGCACACCCGCTGCACGTCGTCGAGCAGGTGCGTGGCGAACAGGACGGAGATGCCGAACGTCGACAGACGGCCGACGAGGTCGAGCATCTCCTCCCGCCCGACGGGATCGAGCCCGGCCGTCGGCTCGTCGAGCAGCACGAGCTCGGGATCGGCGACGAGCGCCTGGGCGAGCTTGACGCGCTGGCGCATCCCCGTCGAGAACCCACCGACGGGACGGAAACGCGACTCGTCGAGGCCGACGAGGTCGAGAACGTCGGACGCCCGCTGTCGCGCGGCGCGGGGAGGAAGCCCGGCGAGCTCGCCGAAGCTGGCCACGAAGTCGGCTGCCGATTGGTCGTTGGAGAGGCAGTCGTGCTCGGGCATGTAGCCGAGCCGGCTGCGGATGCCGATGGGATCGGTGGCGACGGAGTGTCCGACCACCTCGACCGTGCCCGAAGTCGGGAACAACAATCCCAGCATCAGCCGGAACAGCGTGGTCTTGCCGGCACCGTTGGCGCCGACGAGCCCGACCGATCCACGCGGAATGTCGACGGTGAGGCCCGACAGCGCTGTTGTCCCGCTCGGATAGGTGAGCGTGAGCGCGTTGGTGCGCACGAGGCTTGCCGAGGATGGTTCGGGCGGTGGCGGCGGTGTCGCCGGCACCGCGACGGCGGACTGCACGCTCTCATCGTAAGAGCGACGGACGCCATCCACATCGGGGAGTTCACCCACCGGTAGCGGGAGAACCCCCGATGCGCGTGGGGTCGTTACTGACCGTCGGCGGCACGGTGGAGTGCCTCGACGTCGATTTTCGACATGGTCAGCATCGCCGCCATCGCCCGCTGACTACGACCCGGGTCAGGGTCGCCGACCAGCTCCTGGAGTGCGGCCGGGACGACCTGCCAGGAGACTCCGTACTTGTCTTTCAACCATCCGCACGGCCCGTGCTCACCGCCTTCGCCGAGCTTTTCCCAGTAGTGGTCGACCTCGTCCTGGTCGACACAGTCGATTAAGAGCGAGAGCGCCTCGTTGAACGTGAAGTCGGGACCACCGTTGAGCGCCGTGAATGGCTTGTCGTCGAGCTCGAAGTCGACAGTCATCACCATGCCAGCGGGACGTGGGCCCGCCTCTCCGTAGCGAGACACGTTGGTGATCTTCGAGTTGGGGAAGACGGAGACGTAGAACTCGGCGGCCTCCTCGCCCTCGGTGTCGAACCACAGGTTGGGCGTGATCGCAGGCATTGCGAACTCCTTCATCACGTTGGGACGTACAAGAGGGACGACGCTCGACACGCGTACTCATCGCGGGCGGGTTGAACAAAATGTAAAATAACCGATGATGTCTGCCGCACGCACCACTGTCGCCATCGACGGACGGCGTCTGCAGCGCCGTCTCGCCGAGCTGGCCGCGATCGGTGCCATCGAGGGCACCGAAGGGTGCGCCCGGCTGGCGCTCACCGACGACGACCGTGCCGGCCGTGAGCTGGTGGTCACCTGGATGCGCGATCTCGGGCTTGCCGTCACGATCGACGGAGTCGGCAACGTCATCGGAGTGCTCGGCGCCGACTCCGTCGCCGGGGCCGTGCTGACCGGCTCCCACATCGACACCGTCGCCACGGGCGGTCGCTACGACGGCAACCTCGGCGTGCTCACGGGTCTCGAGGTCCTGGAGACCGTGATCGACCACGGCATCGAGACCGCACGACCGCTCGCCGTCGCCTTCTTCACCAACGAAGAAGGTGCCCGCTTCGCCCCCGACATGCTCGGCAGCCTCGTGTATGCCGGTGGGATGCAGCTCGAGGAGGCACTCGACGTCGTCGCCATCGACGGTGCCGTGCTCGGAGAGGAGCTCGACCGGATCGGGTTCCGCGGTCCTGCCCCGGTCCCGGGCGCGGTACCGCATGCATTCGTCGAGTACCACATCGAACAGGGCCCGGTCCTCGAGCGCGAGCACATCGGCATTGGTGCGGTCACCGGCGTCCAGGGCATCTCGTGGACCCGTTACACCTTCTCCGGCCAGTCCAACCATGCAGGCACCACGCCGATGTCATACCGGCACGACGCCGGCTATGTGGCGATGCGGGTGGCCGCATTCGTCCGCGATGTGGTCGACGAAGTCGGTCCCCCACAGGTGGGCACCGTCGGCCGCATCGAGCTGCATCCGAACCTCGTCAACGTCGTCGCCGCCCAGGCGACGATGACAGTCGACGTCCGCAACACCGACGACGACGTGCTGCGCCACGTCGAGGAGCGCATCACCGACTTCGTCGCCAAGGCAGCCGCCGACGAAGGAGTCACGGTCGTCGCCGAGACTCTCGCCCGCTTCGAGCCCGTCGCCTTCGACGACCGCGTCGTCGACCTCGTCGAAGCCATTGCCACCGAGCTCGGCAACAGCACGATGCGGCTGCCGGCTGGCGCCGGGCACGACGCCCAGATGCTCGCCCGCGTGTGCCCGGCAGGAATGGTCTTCGTGCCGTCGCGCGAACGGCATCAGTCACAATCCCGCCGAGCACACCGACGCCACAGACATCGAGGCCGGCGCCAATGTGCTGTTGCACACGATGCTGCGACTGGCCGACATCGACGACTTGGAGCCGGCGGGATGACGCGGGTCGTCGTCGTCGGTGGCGCCCAGCTCGGCCCGGTCGGACGCGACGAGCCACGTGGCGATGTGGTCGAACGCCTGCTGGCGTTGCTCCGTCAAGGCGCCGACGCAGGTTGCCAGGTCGTCGTGTTCCCGGAGCTCGCCCTCACCACGTTCTTCCCTCGCTGGCACACCGACACGATCGGCGAGTTCGACCACTACTACGAGGCGGAGATGCCATCGCCCGACACCAAGCCGCTGTTCGACGAAGCGCGGCGGCTTGGTGTTGGTTTCGTGCTCGGTTACGCCGAGCTCACCCCCGACGGCCACCGCTACAACAGCTACGTCATCGTCGAGCGTGATGGCAGGGTCGTCGCTACATACCGCAAGATGCACATCCCCGGCCACGAGGACAACGAGCCCGACCGGCCGTTTCAGCATCTCGAGCGGTACTACTTCGAAGAGTCGCCCGACGGCTTCGGCGTGTGGCATGCGTTCGATGGCATCGTCGGTGCCGCGCTCTGCAACGACCGGCGCTGGCCGGAGACGTACCGGGTGATGGGTTTGCAGGGCGTCGAGCTGATCGTCATCGGCTACAACACGCCCCTGCACTACGCGCCCGACACCTCGCAGAACGCTCTCGCCGGATTCCACAACCATCTCGTGATGCAGTCCGGCGCCTATCAGAACGGCACGTGGGTGGTCGGCGTCGCCAAAGGCGGCATCGAAGAGGGCGTCGACTCGCTGGCGCAGAGCGTGATCATCGCTCCGTCGGGCCAGATCGTCGCTCAAGCCGTCACCACTGGCGACGAGCTCATCGTCGCTCGCTGCGACCTCGACTTCTGCGCCCGCTACAAGAACACGCTGTTCGACTTCGACCACTACCGGCGCCCCGAGCACTACCGCCTCATCAGCGAGCAGAAGGGTGCCATCCCACCTCCACCTCCACCAGACAGCGCTGTCCGGCCCGACTGAAAGGACCTCGATGGCGACGTTCACACTCAATGGAACAGAGATCACCGTCGGCGATCATCACGAGCACCTGCTCGACGCGCTGCGACTCGAGGGCGGCATCATCTCGACGAAGGACGGCTGCGCGCCGTCAGGACAATGCGGCTGCTGCACCGTGCTCATCGACGGCAAGGCGCGGGTCGCCTGCGTCACCGGTCTCGACAAGGTCGAAGGCGCCGAGGTCACCACGCTCGAGGGGTTCGATCCGCTCGAGGTCGATCGCTACGCCAACGCGTTTGCCGCCCAGGGCGCACTGCAGTGCGGCTTCTGCACGCCTGGCATCGTGGTGCGGGCCAAGTCCCTGATCGACAAGAAAGGTTCCGCACTCACCCGCGAGGAGGCATCGCGCCACCTCGGCGGGCACCTGTGCCGGTGCACTGGCTACATCAAGATCCTCGACGCCGTGGAGGCGCTGGCTCGCGGCGATCTCGATGTGCCCGTCACCGTAGGTGGGGTCGGCACCCGCGGCATGAAGTACGAGGGGTGTTCTCTTGCCGTCGGGCGCCGGCCCTTCATCGCTGACATGAACCCGGACGGCTGCCTCGATGGGGCCTTCCGCCTCGCCGACCATGCGCGCGCCGACGTCGTGCGCATTGACACGACCCCAGCGCTCGCCATCGACGGCGTCGAGGCGGTGTTCACCGGCGCCGACGTGCCCGGCACGCTACGTGTCGGGCTGATCCACAAGGACTGGCCGGTGTTCATCCCCGAGGGCGGGCGCACGTCGTACCTCGGTGATGTCCTCGCCGTGGTCGTCGCCAACGATCCAGCCACGGCACGCCGAGCGGCTGCAGCCATCGACGTCACCTACGACGTCCTCCCGCCCGTCGTCGACGCCATCCGCGCCCTCGACAGCGACGACGCGGTGTGGCAACTCGACGGCAACCTGCTGTCGCGTTCCGCCTACACACGGGGCGACTTCGAACCGGCCTTCGCGGCGTCGGCGCACACGGTCCACGAGGTGTTCCAGACGCAACGCATCGAGCACGCCTTCGTCGAACCGGAGACCACGCTCGCCGTGCCGACCGAGGACGGCGGCCTGTACGTGTACTCCGGCGGACAGGGCGTGTGGGACGACCGCAACGACATCGCCGCGGTTCTCGGCATCGATCCCGCCAAGGTCACGGTGGAGCTCGTGTCCAACGGCGGCGCCTTCGGCGGCAAGGAGGACATGTCGAACCAGGCCCAGACGGCGCTCGCCGCGTGGTTGCTCGGCAAGCCGGTCAAGGTCTCGCTCACCCGCGAGCAGTCGTTGCTGCTCCATCCGAAGCGGCACCCGATCCGGCTCGAGTACTGGGCCGGCTGTGACGCCGACGGGGCGCTCACCGCGCTCGAAGGTGCGCGCAATCGGTGATTCGGGCCCGTACGCCTCGGTGGGGATGAAGGTCCTCGAGCGAGCTGCAGGACATGCGTGCGGTCCGTACCGGGTTCCCAACATCGACGTCGAGTCCATCGCCGTGCGTACGAACAACCCGGTGTGCGGTGCGTTCCGCGGCTTCGGCGCCAACCAGGCGCAGTTCGCCATGGAGGGGGTCATCGACCGGCTCGCCGAGCAGGCCGGCATCACTGGCTGGGAGATCCGTTCCCGCAACGTCGTCACGCCTGGCGACGAGTGGGGACCGGGACAGATCATGGACGAGGGCTGCGCCGGCGCGCGCCAGTGCCTCGACGCCGTCAAGGACGCGTACGAGTCCGCCCGGGACGACGGCAAGCCGGTCGGGCTCGGGCTCGGCCTGAAGAACTCGGGCCTCGGCAACGGGTTCAACGAAGTCGCTCGCGCCGTCGTGCACTTCCGCGCCGACGGCAAGATCGAGGTCCGCCATTGCTGGACCGAGATGGGCCAGGGCGTCCACACCGTCGCTGTGCAGGTGGCCGTCGAGGAGCTCGGCATCGACCCCAACGACGTCGTCGTCATCGTCGACACCACGCGCGAGCTCGGTGCCGGGCAGACCACCGGCAGCCGGGGAACGCTGATGGGCGCCGGCTCGATCAAGGACGCCTGCCGCATCGCCGACGAAGACGGACGGCAAATCGGTGTCGACTACGAAGGTCGCTACGTCGTCGACTGGACGAACAAGATGAACGATCCCGTGGAGCATCCGACGATCCACTCCACGTTCAGCTACGCGGCTCAGCTGGTGATCGCCGACCGCGAGACAGGCGAGATCGAGCGGGTCCTCGCCGTGCACGACGTCGGGCGCGCCGTCAACCCGCTGTTGTGCGAGGGCCAGATCGAAGGTTCCGTCCACATGGGTCTCGGCTACGCGCTCACCGAGGGATTCCCCGCCGACGAGGACGGCCGTCCCACCAACACCACGCTCCGGCAGTTGGCCATCATTCGTCCCAAGGACATGCCCCCTGTCGACGTGGTGCTGGTCGAGGCGCCGCAGCCGAATGCTCCGTACGGCATCAAGGGCGTCGGTGAGATCGGTCTCGTCCCCACGGCCGGCGCAGTTGCAGCCGCGCTTCACGCCTACGACGGCGAGTGGCGCACCACGCTCCCGATGCGCAACGACGCCAACCAAGAACGCGCCGTCGGCGTGGGTGTAGGCGACCCCGCCTCCTCCGCTCCGCCGGCGTTCCGGATGGGATCTCTCCCACGACACGACCTGGGTGGCGCCCGTCCCGTTGTCAGGGACCGGCACCGCCCCGATGATGCGTCAAGAGCCCGTGGCGCTGTTGGGGAACGCGAACGGTTACCGTGTCGAACTTCGTCTGCGTGGCACTGGTCGCCGTGACAGCGAGCGTGTAGGTACGTCCCGTCGCGGCGAACCGTTCGGCGCGTACTCGCGCCGTCGCGTCGCCGTCGGTGACGATGTCGTTGGGCAGGTCGTCCGGACCGAGCCCGCTGTCCGCCTCCGACGACGAGCCGCCGGTGATCGCCACGGCAGCGCCGGTCGCGGAAGCGGTAACGGTCACGTACTTGTGGTTCGGCGGCCACAGCCGATTCGGCGTCACAACGGCGTCGCCGATCCCCGAGTGGAGCTCGAACCCGGCGACGATCGGGTCGTGATCGGCGACGCGGAACTCGTCGGGCGCGTACAACGACTCCAGCTGCGCCTCGCTCTTGAAGTTCGTGTTGTAGTCGAGGACGCTCGGCTCATCGGAGTTGATGTGATATTCGGTAGCGCCAGTCACCTGCGCCGCGAGCGACGGCGACGACAGCGAGTAGTCGAGCGTGCCCCATTGACCGTCGAAGGCGAACGAGTAGCCGTCGCCGTGCTCCTCGCCGATGTCGACGTATCCCGACGAGGTGAGCACGTCGATCGGGTCCTCCTTGGCGTACGAGTTGAGATCGCCGATGATCTGGACGTCGTCGTCGACGACGCCGGTCGGGTGACCGGCCAGCCAGTCGACGAGCGCTTCGGCGGCAGCAACCCGGGTAGGCACCCAGCACGACTGGCCGTCGCCCTGGTCGGCGTCGAGGCTGGTGGCCTCGGCGCATCCCTTCGACTTGAAGTGGTTGACGACGACGGTGAGCACCTCGCCGCTCGTCTTCTCGACGAACGACTGGGCGAGCGACGGCCGGTTGCGTCGATCGTTGAAGCGTGGGTCGACCGAGCCATCGAGGATCGCGTGCTCGCCAACAGGGGTGACGTCGGCGGTGCGGTAGATGATCCCGACGCGGATCGTGTCAGTCCCGAACACACCCGTATCGATGTAGTCGTATGTCCCGGCTCCGAGGTTCGAGTTCAATCCGGCGACCAGGTCAGCGACTGGCTCGACACCAGTCGAGTTCTCCAATTCGGCGAGACCGACGATGTCGGCATCGAGTTTGGCGATTGCGGCGAGGAGCTTGTCGCGCTGTCGTGTTCGCTCCTCCTCGGTTTCGGCACCGCGGCACTCCTGCTTGTTGCCGACCGGCCCGCAGGCCGGGGTCGTGCCGATGTCGAGCGTGAGGAAGTAGTTCAGGACGTTCAGGTTGGCCACCTCCAGCGAGCCGCCGACGGCGGCGCGGCTGGCGGGTCTCGCATTGGCCGGCTGGAACGCAGGAATGGCCTGCGCGCCGCCGCCGGGAAGCAAGCCGGCATCGCTGAGGTCGCCTTGCACGCGCAGCCTGTAGGCGTTGCCCGACGCGCTCGTTGCCCGCCCAGGTGTACGTGAGTACGCCGACAGCGCCGGTCACCGTGTCGCCTCCGCGTAGCGTGTTCGAAGCAGTGAGCGGATTGCCACCACGACCGAGCACGATCGGATCGGGGTTCTGGTTGTTAAGGGCGTCGTCGACGATGAGACGGTTGAGGTTGTTCGCCGCCTGCACCGTGTTGGCGGCAGCGCCGGGTTCGGCCACCTGCGTCGGTTGAGGCAGGCGCCCGCCGCTCGACACGACGATCTGACCGAATCGGCCGAGCTGGAAATGCTCGGTCACGGTGAGCGCCTGCGGTGTCCGGACGAGCATCCCTTCCACCGCTTCGAGCGCGGTCGCCGAGGCAACGGGGAGCGTGACATCGGTCGGGGTGACCGACACATTCGACTGGAGCTCTGTCACCTCGGACGGGAAGTTGATCTGCGTTTGGTCCTCGAACTCGGCGACCTCCCCGGTCACGCGGACGCGATCGCCAAGATCGACGGTGTTCTCACTGCCGTGGAACACGAAAATGCCCTCCGACGTGGCCGGGTCGTCATCGTGAGTACCGTCCGCCTGCTGCACGTAGAACCCGCGCAGCGCGGGTGCGGCGCCCTCGTAATCGCCGACGACTACGCCCTCGATCGTGGCCGTGTCCGCTCCGAACTCACCGACACACGGACTTTCGAGGCCAGAGCCCTGCACGACGCTGATGGGGGTCACCGCCGGGGGAGCGGCACACACGCCTGGACCCGAGCACGTGGTGTCGACCGGACCGACGGGTCCGGTGAACGTCTGGCCGGCATTCACAGCGCCGAAGGTCGCACCTCCGGCCGCCCACGCGAAGGCGCCATACGCGGCGCCACTGCCGGTGAGGCCGAGCGACTGCCCGATCGGCCCCGAGCCGCTCTGGATCACGCCGATGTCCGTCGATGTCAGTCCGTCGGCAGGACCACCGGACGCGGTGAACGCACCCTCGTAGCTCAGGAACTGCTCGACCACGCCACAGTTGTCGACGAGCGCCACACCGTCGGGTGCGCCGTTCTGGATGCCGTTCGAGGGATAGGTGATCGAGGTCGTCCCGAATCCGCCTCCCTGATCGGTGAGCACACCGGAGAGGGCATCGGTGTCATAGGACGCCCCGCCGGTGCCGTTGTACAGCACGACGGTCCATCCGGTCAGATCGGTGCCCGCCGGACCGGCCACCTCGATCGCCTCGCCGGTGTCGGTCCCGGCGTTGTCGTAGTGGATCTCGTTGATGAAGACTTTTCCCTCAGGCGGTGCCACCGCCCTGACGGGCGAGCCGGCGCTTGTCACGATGAGGGCCGCAGCCGTCAGCACGGCAGCGACACCAAGACTCGGGGTGGGCGGTGTGTCATGAGCACAAACGTTATGCGATCATCCGCGATCGGCGGATTCCCGAGGTTGTGACGCTGGAGTGACGGCACGATGAACACCTCGTTGGTGGCGGCGACGAACAGCACCCCCGGCCTCGTCTGCGCCCACCATCACCTCTATTCGACTCTCGCCCGGGGGATGCCGGCGCCGCCTCGCACGCCGGCGGAGTTCATCGAAATCCTCGAGCTCGTGTGGTGGCGACTCGATCGGGCGCTCGATCTCGAGATGCTGCGCTGGTCGGCGATGCTCGGCGCACTGGAGGCCCTCGAAGTGGGTTGCACGGCGATCATCGACCACAACGAGTCGCCGAACGCCATCGAGGGCTCGTTGTCGGTGATCGCCGACGCGTGTGCCGAGGTGGGTGTGCGCGTGTCATGCGCCTACGGCCTCACCGACCGCCACGGCGACGGGCCCGCAGGAGCGATGAGCGACGGCGCCAGGCGAGGTCTGGCGGAGAACGAACGATTCCTGTCTGCCGGCGGCGTGGGGATGGTCGGCTTGCACGCCGCGTTCACCTGCAGCGACGAGACGATCGCCGCCGCGGCGGATCTTGCCGCGCGGCGCGGCGTGGGAGTGCACGTCCACGTCGCCGAGGGGCGCAACGACGCCGGTGCCGCTGATCGCCTGCGCCAGCACACCACCGACGACTGGCTGCTGATCCACGGCGTGCATCTCGCCGACGATCACGGCCTGCGCGGCACGCTCGTGCACAACCCGCGGTCGAACATGAACAACGGCGTCGGCTATGCCCGGCCCGGACGGTTCGCCGGCAATCCGGTCGCGCTCGGCACCGATGGGATCGGCGCCGACATGCTCGACGAGTTCCGGCTCGCCTACGCCAAGCTGCGGGAGAGCGACGTGACCGCCTCACCCGAGACGTTCCCTGGCAATGGCTCTCGACCGGCTGGGACCTCTTCCCCGCAGCGAGCGACGACTCGTGGTGTGGTCGTACGAGCCGGTCGATCCGTGGCGGCTGGCGTTCACCACCGGCGTGCGCCCGCTCGAAGTCAGCTGTCGACGGCGAGACGGATGCGAGTCTGGCGCGACGGCGTGCACCTCGATGTCGCCCGCCTGGACGTGACGCGTCGAGAGTCGCGGGCCCCGGCTGTTCGCCGCCGGGAGCTGTGAGGCGCGGTCGGCGATGTGGTCAGCGATAGCGTGGTCACGATCCGGTCAGCACGGGTCACGAAACTCGGACCAGATGACCGGATCGTGCGTGGCAGAGTGGACGCGCAGAGGCTGCGAGTGGACAGGAGGGTGAGCAGAGATGACCACGACTGGCGCTGTACCTGCAGGACGCGCACCCGATCCGCGAGGCGATGGACTACGCCCGGTACGCGGAGGAGCGCGGGTTCGAGGCGGTGTGGCAGGCCGACTCCCGCCTCGTCCGCGAAGCGTCGGTACCGATGGCCGCCTTCGCCGCCACGACCGAGCGGCTCAAGATCGGGTCCGGCGTGATCGACGTCTGGACCCGCAACCCTGCCCGCCTCGCCTCGCTGTTCTCCACGCTCGACGACCTCGCCCCCGGCCGGGTGATCGCCGGGCTCGGCGCCTGGTGGGATCCTCTCGCGGCCAAGGTCGGCATCGATCGGGTGAAGCCGCTGGCGATGATGCGCGAGGTCGTCACGGTGCTCCGCGCCCTGCTGGCCAACGAGACGGTGTCTCGTTCGACGGCGACCACGTGCACCTCGACGGCGTCGAGCTCGACTACGTGCACCAGGAGCGGCGGCCGAAGGACGTACCGATCTACATCGGCGCCACGGGGATGAAGATGATGGAGCTCACCGGCGAGATCGCCGACGGGGTCGTGCTCAACTACCTCGTGTCGCCCGACTACAACTCGACGCGCCATGCAGCACCTCGCCGCCGGAGCGGCGAACGCCGGACGCACCATTGACGACATCGACCGGCCGCAGCTGGTCGTGTGCTCGGTCGACGACGATCGCCAGGCCGCACTCGACGGCGCCCGCCTCCTCGTCACGCAGTACCTCGGCCAGCAGCCGCACATCATGAAGGCGTCCGGTGTGCCCCAAGAGCTGCTCGACGAGATCGGCAAGGTGCTCACCTGGCCGGCCACGCACGACCAGGTCGTGGCCGCGTCGAAGCTCGTCCCCGACGACGATCGTGCAGATGATCTGCGCGGCCGGCACTCCCGACGAGGTCCGCGCCAAGGTCGACGAGTACGTGGCCGCTGGATGCACCTGCCCGATCCTCTACCCACTCGGACCCGATGTCCGGTACATGATCGACACGTTCACCTGACCGCCCCGACCCGTCCTGCGCTGATCGGCTCGATATCCTCGGGTCTGTGGGCCCTGTGAGGCGAGATCAGGGAGATGTGCCCCCCACAACGCCCGGCGGACTCGTCGGCCGCCGTCGTGAACGTGCACGACTCGAGGACGCTCTCGACCGGGTCGCCCGCGGCCAGCCGCAGGTGATCGTCGTCGGTGGCAACGCCGGAATCGGCAAATCACGTCTCGTGAACGAGGTCGTCGTCGATCGCACCGACGGTTGGCTCACCGCCACGGGTCATTGCGTCGAGGCAGGTGAATCGGGGCTCCCGTACGCGCCGCTCAGCGGCATCCTTGCTGCGATCGGTGCGTCCCCCCTCGGAGCGGAGCTGCTGCACGACGTCGCCTCGCGATCTCCTGGTCTCCTGCCGCTCGTGCCCAATGGCACGACCGGTGTCTCCTCCGTCGACAGCACATCGGGCCTCAGCCAGCTACGGCTGCTCGATGCGCTCGTGCGCATTTTCAACGAGCTCAGCACACATCACCCCATCCTCCTCATCATCGAGGATCTGCACTGGTCCGACGCGTCCACGCGTGCGTTCGTCTCGTTCCTCTGTCGCAACCTCACGCCACAACGTCTCGGCCTCGTGCTCACGACCCGAACCGACGAGCTGCACCGACAAGCACCCGCTGCGCCCGCTACTCGGCGAGCTGACCCGGCTTCCGGTCGTGAAGCGCATCGACCTCGAGCCGCTCTCCGTCGACGACCTCGGCGACCTGATGGCGGGTCTGCAGGGCGCCCGTCCGCCCCGCATCGCGGTGCGCCGCATCGCCGATCGAAGCGGCGGGAACCCGTTCTTCGCCGAACAGCTGCTCGCCGTCGGTGCCGATCGTTCGCACGTCGTCGCACCGGCTGAACTGGCCGATCTCCTCCTCCATCGCGTCGATCGTCTCACCAGCGAAGCGCGGTATCTCCTCGAGGTGGCGTCGCTCGCCGGGCAACGCGTCGAGCACGACATTCTCCTCGCCGTTGCCGACCGCAAGGAACGGGAGGTCACGGCGGCGTTGCAGGAGGCTGCCGACGCCCGGCTGTTCGAGCCCGACGAGGACGGCACCGTCTACCGCTTCAGCCACGCCCTGCTGGCCGAAGTGATCGCCGCCGACATGTTGCCCGCCGAACGCCGCCGGCTCCATGCCCGCTACGCCGATGTGCTCGCCGGCAAAGCGAGCCCGGGGGTCGTCGCCCGTCACCGACTCGGTGCAGGCGACCAGGCAGGCGCCTTCGCGGCGAGTGTCGACGCAGCTCGCGATGCCTTTGCCATCGCCGCCCCGAGTGATGAGTTGGTGCACCTCGAGCGGATGCTCGCTCTCTGGCCGCACGCCGACGAGCACGACAGACATCGGGCGGGAACGCTCAGCGAGGTCGCGCTGACCGCATCGCACGCCGCGGAGAACAGCGCCGAGGTGACTCGTGCCATCGAGCTCGCCCGGCGTGCGCGGGAGACGGCGGAGACGCCGCTGGCAGCGGGCCCGGGCGCGGGTCCAGCTGGCGCCGTTGCTCACCCAGGTGCAGACGTGGATCTCCTCCGACGTCGAGCAGGCCACCGCCGCCATCGACGAGGCGGGTGACGATGCCGAGCTCGCCGCAACGGGTCGTTACATCCTCGCCCGAGCCCACCTGTTCGCCAGCCGGTTCGCCGAGGCCCTTCCGATCGCCGAGACCGTCGCTGGAGAGGCCGAGGCGCTCGGTCGCGACGATCTCGCCCTCGGTGCCCGGGCGACTGCATTCCTCGCCCGCAGCGAGCTGGGCACGGTCCAGCCCGAGATCGAAGCGGAGCTCATCGCGGCCGCACAGGCAGCGCAGGACGTCGAGACGGGGCTCTGGGTGCTGACGAAGATCGCCGACTGGTGGTGGCCGGTCGATGCCGCGAAGGGTGAGCAGATCGCGATGCAGGCGTACGAGTACGCCACCCAACATGGCGTGCGCTCGAGCCTGCGTGGGGTCTGGGCCAGAGAGACGCTCACCCTGTGCCGCTGGCTCGACGGCAACTGGGACGCCATGGAGCAGCTCGCCGACAGTGAGCCGCTCGCCACCAACGACGCCACCGCCGGCACCGTTTCCCTGGAGGTCGAGGTCGACATCGCCCGCGGTCGTCTGAAGCTTGCCCGTCGCCGGCTCGAGCTCGCCCAGCGCGTATGCGCCGATCCGCTCACCGACGCGTTCATCGCCGTGACGATGGTCGATCTCTGTGTCGCCGAAGGAGATCTCGACCGTGCCGTCGGCGTTGCCGTCGAGAAGCTCGACACGCTCCCCCGATCGACGGGGTTCGTCGACATGGAGACGACCCTCCTGGCGCGGGCGATGGGGGCACTCGCCGACGCCCACGACGCGGGCATCCAGCTACCCGGCTGGGGCGCGATCGTCGAGGCGGCCGAGCGTGTGGATGCGGCGCAACGGTCGTCGCCGACGCCGCGACTCTCACTGCGGCCGCTGTCGTACCTGCGCGCCCAGCACAGCCGGCTGAGCCGTACCGATGCAGGCCTCTGGCGGGAGGCGCTGATGAACTGCCTCGGTCATCGCTACGAGGCGGCCGAGCGTCGCACGCATCTCGCCCAGGCGTTGCTCGAACGAGGCGACGCGGCGGCTGCCGCCGAGGAGCTGCGGGCGGCGGCCGAAACGTCTCGCGCGATCGACGCAGGACTGCTGATGCGTCGCGTGCAAGCGCTCGCCACGCGTGCCCGGATCCCGTTGACGCTCGGCGACCCGTTGCTCGACGTCAAGGAGCGTTGGGGGCTCACCGACCGCGAGTACCAGGTTCTGTGTCTCGTCGCTGAGGGCTACACGAACCGTCAGATCGGTGAGGAGCTGTTCATCAGCGAGAAGACGGCGAGTGTCCACGTCTCGAACATCCTCACCAAGCTCCGTGCCGGCAACCGCAGCGAAGCGGCCGCCATCGCCCGCCGCAACGGGCTGTTACCAGGTGCATCGCGCTGAGCCCGACACGCCTCCGCAGGCGGAACGTCACGCGATCGACACACGTTCTCACGGTGTTTATGGAGTTCTCCCCATGCCGTGGGGTACCCCTTAGCCCCATCATGAAAGACACAACACAAGTGGCTGCAATGAGATGGGGCAACCACCGCGGGATGGCGGAAAACAGACCGCGCGGGGGTTGTAACTAGTAGGTCCGGCGGTCGAGGCGAGAAACGAGGCGACCATCAGCGTGGCTGGTGCCTCGGTTCTGCCCCGGTCAAACAATCCATGTCACGGGTGGTAGGCGGACCTCACGGCCAGCGCCCCGCCTTGGTCAGCGCCGTGCCCGGGCGAGCACGGCGAAGACCACGGCGGCGGCGTGACCGACGTTCAACGAATCTGCGCCATCGGCGAGCGGGATTCGCACGCGCCGGGTCGCTGTGGCCGCGGCACGCGCAGACAGTCCCGGACCTTCGGCGCCGAACAGCACGGCCACGCGGCCGGTGGCATCACACGTCCACACGTCGTCGGCATCGGCGGCAGGAGTCATCGCCCAGGTGTCGAACCCCGCCGCTCTGATGCGATCGATGTCGTCGGGCCAAGCGGTCGATCGACAGACCGGGAGAAACAGGATCTCGCCCATGCTCACGCGCACCGTCCTGCGGTAGTACGGGTCCATGCATCGCGGGTCGAGAACGAGCGCGTCGATGCCGAGGGCCCGCGCCGAGCGGGCGATGGCGCCGAGATTCTCTGGATTGTTGAGCTCTTCCAGCACGGCGATGTGGTGGCTTGCGGCGAGCACATCGTCGAGCGCCGGGGCTGGTTCACGATCCGCTGCAGCGATGGCGCCACGATGCAGATCGAAGCCGACGAGCGCCTCGATCACGGCTGGGGTGGCGACATAGACGGGTACGTCGGGAAGCGGCGCGAGCTCGTCGAGCCGGACGGCTTTCTGCTCCGAGACGAGGATCGATCGCACCGTGTGACCGGACGCGAAGAGACGCCGCATGGCGATCAAGCCTTCAGCGATGAAGAACTCGTCGCCTTCTCGACGGCGGCGCGCATTCGGGTCGCGCAGCTCGAGATAGTCGGCGAGCCGTGGGTCGGCAGGATCTCCGATGCGGATCGTCACGGTCGCTGGTGGGGCGCTGCATCGCCCGACCCAGGGGACGCCCGGTGACGACGCCCGGCGCGCCGGCCGCCGGCCGCGTGCCAAGCTGCGACGACCTGCTCGACGTCGACCGTGTGCACGACGGTGGACGGGCCCCCTGTCGTTCGGCGGCGATGCTCGAGGATGCGGCGGTTGAGGTCACCGGCGACCTCCCGGACGGCCTGTTCCGAACGGAGCTCGGCGAGTTGCTCGTGCAACTGCTCGACCTCGCGACGGAGGCGGAGCCCCGGCGGAAGCGCCGCAGACATGTCGAGCCCTTCGCGCTCGATCATCCCCTTGAGCCACCAGTCCGGGTCGTGAGGACGATCGATCGAGCGCAGCGGCTTGCCACGGCCAGGCAGGTCATTGAACTCCCCGCGCTCCTGCGCCTCACGGATCTGCCGTTCGATCCACGATTCCCAGTTCTCGAGTGAACGGGCCACGGCAGCGAGGCTATCCAGCCCTCGCCGAGCACGACCGTCGATACTGTCGGGCCAGTGCCATCCGCAGGCGAGAGCTCCCGACCGTTGCAGAGCGACCCGATCGAGTTGGCGCGTCACAACTGGGAGAGGGCGGGATGGGATCGGGCGGCCGGCGGGATGGCTGCACTGACGTCGATCATCCGCGTGCATCAACTGATGCTCGCCGACGTGGAGCGCGTGCTCCGACCCCATGGGCTCACGTTCGCCCGGTACGAGGTGTTGATGCTGCTCCACTTCAGCCGCAAGGGAGTGCTGCCGGTGGGCAAGATCGGGGAGCGGCTACAGGTCCATCCGGCGAGCGTCACCAACGCCGTCGATCGTCTCGAGCGCGACGGCCACGTTCGCCGATTTCCGAACCCGACGGACGGCCGCAGCGTGCTCGCCGAGATCACCGAGACCGCACGGCAACTCGTCGGCACCGCGACCGAACAGCTCAACGACGAGGTGTTCAGCTGCCTGCCGGCGACGCCCGCCGAGCTGGGCGAGCTGTATGCGTTGCTGCGTTCGCTGCGCCGCGAGTACGGCGATTTCGACGATCCCGTTTCCGCCGGCGAGTGAACGCGAACATCGCTCGACATTTACTTTGACTTCCAAGTAAATTAGCGCGATGAGCACTTCGCGACGAGAGCAGTGGCAGGCGGCGTTCGAGTCGGCGCCGAAGCGAACCGTCGACTACTCCACGATGTCGGGCATCCCGCTCGAGCCGGTCTACGGCCCGGACGGCGACGACGACGCCGAGTACCCCGGCGTCTATCCCTACACCCGCGGACCGTACGCCTCGATGTACCGGTCGAAGCTCTGGACGATGCGGATGTTCGCCGGCTTCGGCACCGCCGACGACACCAACTGGCGCTTCAAGGAGATCATCAAGTCCGGTGGCGACGGGCTGTCGACGGCATTCGACATGCCGACGCTGCTCGGCATCGACAGTGACGATCCGATGGCGCTCGGTGAGGTGGGTCGGTGCGGCGTCGCCATCGACACCCTCGCCGACATGGAGGATCTGTACGCCGGCATCGATCTCGACCAGATCACCACGTCGATGACGATCAACTCTCCGGCTGCCGTGATCTTCGCCATGTTCGTCGCTCAGGCCGAGAAGGCAGGCGTCCACCGCGCACGCCTCGGTGGCACGCTGCAGAACGACATCCTCAAGGAGTACCAGGCGCAGAAGGAGTTCGTCTTCCCGCCCCGACCGTCGATGCGGCTCGTGCGCGACTCGATCGCGTTCACCGCCGCGGAGATGCCACGGTGGCACTCGATCTCGATCTCCGGCTACCACATCCGCGAGGCCGGTTCGACAGCGGTCGAGGAGCTCGCCTTCACGCTCGCCAATGGGTTCGCCTACGTCGAGCTCGCTCTCGAGGCAGGCCTTCCGGTTGATGCGTTCGCACCGCGGCTGAGCTTCTTCTTCAACGCCCACATCGACTTCTTCGAGGAGATCGCCAAGTACCGGGCGGCCCGGCGGATCTGGGCGCGGTGGATGAAGGAGCGCTACGAAGCGCAACTCGAGCGCTCGATGCAGCTGCGCTTCCACACCCAGACGGCCGGCGTGTCCCTCACGGCCCAACAGCCCGAGGTGAACATCGTGCGCACCGCCATCGAGGCGCTGGCCGGCGTGATGGGCGGCACTCAGTCGCTGCACACCAACTCGATGGACGAGGCGCTCGCCCTGCCCACCGAGAAGGCTGCACGCATCGCCCTGCGGACGCAGCAGGTGATCGCCCACGAGACGAACGTCGCCCACGTCGCCGATCCGCTCGGCGGGTCGTGGTTCGTCGAATCGCTCACCGACGAGGTGGAGCGCCAAGCCGAGGAGATCTTCGCCCACCTCGACGAGCTCGGCGACGGGTCGATGCTCGAGGGGGTCATCCGCGGCATCGACGAGAACTACTTCCAAGGTTGTATCGCCGACTCGGCATACGAGCTCGAGCGCAAGTTCAACACAGGTGGACGGACCATCGTCGGCGTCAGCGGTTTCACCGAAGGCAACGACGACACATCGATCGACATCCTCCAGATCACCAACGAGGACGAGGCCCGCCAGCGCAAGCGCCTCGACATCGTGCGCCACGACCGCAACCAGGCGGCGGTGGACGAGTCGCTCGCCGCGCTGCGGACGCACGCCGCCGATCCGGAGCACAACCTGATGCCGACGCTGATCGACGCCGTGAAGGCGTACGCCACGCTCGGCGAGATCATGAACACGATGGCCGACGTGTTCGGTCGCCACGTCGAGGTCCCGTCGATCTGATCGGGACGACACGCCGTTCTGGGCGTGAACTCTCTCACGACCCAGAACGTGATGCTGATCAGTTGAGGCAGATCAGGCGCTCGCCAGTTGACCGAACGGGCGTGACATCCGACCGCCCGGTTGACACGAACGCACGTACGGCGCGAACCTCGAACAGGTGTACCAAGGTTCCCTGTTCGGGCTCGATGAGGTCACGGTCGACACCACGTTCCGTGACCTGACACGCCGCGAGCTCGACGACTCGTCGTGGGTCGACCACTGCGCCGGATGGCTGAACGGTTCCGACCGCGTGCTCGACGAGCTCATCCAGTGCATGCCCTGGACGCACCGCCAGGTGCCGATGTACGACCGCATCGTCGACGAACCCAGGCTCAGCACGTGGTGGCGCGAGAACGACGGTACGCCCGAAGCGCTGCCTGTGTTCGCTGAGGCGCGGCGCCTGCTCTGCACCCACTACGAGAAGCACTTCGACTCGATCGGTTACAACTACTACCGCGACGAACACGACTCGGTGGCGTGGCACGGCGACCGTCATCGCCACGAGGTCGCCAACCCCGTCGTGGCGATCATCGCGGTTGGCGAACCGCGGCCCTTCCGCCTGCGGCCCGCCGGCGGCGGTGCGTCGATCACGTTCCCGAGTGGCCATGGCGATCTGCTCGTCATGGGCGGCGCGTGCCAGCACCGTTGGGAACATTGCGTGCCGAAGCAGAGCGGCCCGCTCGGCCCGCGGATCTCGATCTCCTACCGCCACGGGATCGTCCGCTTCGGTCGCCGTCGCGGCAGCGCCGGGCAATACACCTGATCCGGACGCGGTCAGCCGCCGCCGCCCACGTACCATGGGCGGCTGGTCACGGCACGACGAGGAGATGCATGACGAACTCTGAGCGCACGAACGCGGGCGAACGCCAAGCGCAGCCGACCCGCTGGTGGCGCGACGCCGTGATCTACCAGGTGTACGTGCGCAGCTTCGCTGACAGCGACGGCGATGGCATGGGCGACATGGCCGGCATCCAGTCGCGACTGCCGTACATCCGTGATCTCGGCGTCGACGCGATCTGGTTCAACCCGTTCTACCCGTCGCCGCAGCGGGATGCCGGCTATGACGTCGCTGACTACCGCGACATCGACCCCCGGTTCGGCTCGCTCGCCGACTTCGACGCGATGCTCGCCGAAGCGCACGAGCTCGGTCTCCGTGTCATCGTCGACATCGTGCCCAACCACACCTCCAGTGAGCATCCCTGGTTCCAAGCGGCGCTCGCTGCGGCGCCGGGAAGCATCGAACGAGGGCGATTCCTCTTCCGCGACGGGCGCGGCACGCGGGGAAAGCAACCGCCCAACAACTGGAAGAGCGTGTTCGGCGGGCCGGCTTGGACGCGAGTGATCGAGAGCGACGGGCAGCCGGGACAGTGGTACCTCCACCTGTTCGACGAGTCGCAGCCCGACCTCGACTGGACGAATCCGGAGGTCGCCGACGAGTTCATCTCGATCCTGCGCTTCTGGCTCGATCGTGGCGTCGACGGATTTCGCATCGACGTGGCTCACGGTCTGGCCAAGGATCCTGCCATGCCGGATGTCGCGGCGAAGGCCTCGCGCAGCCGCGACACCGCGGATCATCCGCACTGGGACCGAGACCAGATCCACGACGTCTACCGGACGTGGCGCGAGCTGTCCGACGAGTACGACGGTGAGCGAGTGTTCGTCGCAGAGGCCTGGGTCGAATCACCCGAGCGGCTTGCCCGCTATGTGCGCGGCGACGAGCTGCACACGGCGTTCAACTTCAACTTCCTGCTGGCCGGTTGGACGGCCGACGACCTCCGCGAGGCGATCGACGCGAGCATCACCGCCGTGACCGGGGTCGGTGCCCCGCCCACCTGGGTGCTCTCCAACCACGACGTGATCCGTCACGTAACGAGGTACGGCGGTGGCGAGAAGGGCACACGCCGAGCACGGGCGGCGGCACTGCTCATGCTCGCCCTTCCCGGCAGCGCCTACGTCTACCAGGGCGAGGAGCTGGGCCTGCCCGAAGTGCAAGACCTGCCCGACGACGTCCGTCAGGATCCGACGTTCGCTCGGACGAAGGGCAAGTCGAAGGGCCGCGACGGCTGCCGCGTGCCGATCCCCTGGTCGGGCGAGTCGCCGTCGTACGGGTTCGGTCCCAGCGAGCAGGCGTGGCTTCCGCAGCCTCGAGAGTGGGCGGCTCTCAGCGTCGAGCGTGAAGCGGCCGATCCGGACTCGACGCTCAACCTCTACCGCCACGCGCTGCAGCTGCGCCGTGAGCTCGCTGCCCTCGGCGACGGCGAGCTCGAATGGCTCGAGTCCGACGGCGATCTGCTCGCCTTTCGGCGCGAGCCGGGTTTCGTGTGCGTCGTGAACGTCGGGGATGCCGACGCGCCCGAGCCGGCAAGCCTGCCCGCGGGCTCCGAGGTGCTGATCGCGAGCACCCCGCTGCCAGGCGACGGGACCATTCCTGGCTCCACCGCTGTCTGGTATCGCGCCCGCAACGAATGAGGGTCGTCGCCCGTGCACCCGGGCGGATCAACCTCATCGGCGACCACACCGACTACACCGGCGGGCTCTGCTTCCCGATGGCGATCGACGCCTACGTCGAAGTGTCGGGAACGGTCGACACGGCGTCGGCGTCGGTGCGTCTCGAGAGCGAGGTAGAGGACGGGCCGGCGGAGGTGCCCCTCGACGTTGCACACCCGGGGACGATGGAGCCGCCGTGGGCGCGCTTCGTCGCCGCGGTGGTCGCCGAGGTGCGCCCGGAGGCCGGGTTCGACGGCGTCGTGACGTCGACGCTTCCCGCCGGCGTGGGGCTCTCGTCGAGCGCCGCCCTCGAGGTGGCCGTCGCTCTCGCCCTCGGCGCGCGCCGCGACGATCCCATCGCGCTCGCGACGCTGTGCCAGCGCGCCGAGCATGCCGCGCGGGGCGTGCCCACGGGAATCCTCGATCAACTGTCGTCGCTCTGCGGCGTGGCCGGTCACGGACTGCTGCTCGACTGCCATGCGCTCTCGGTGACCCCGATCGTCCTGCCACCCGACGACGTTGCCGAATGGGTGGTGCTGCAGCCGGATGCGGCGCGCGACCTCGCCCGCTCGGCCTACGCCGAGCGCGTGAGGGAGCTCGCGGTGGCGGAAGACATCATCGGACCACTGCGTATGGCCTCCATCGCTGACGTGGAGGAGATCGGCAACCCGCGCGTACTCCAACGTGCCCGTCACGTCGTCACCGAGAACGAACGGGTCCGTGCGTTCGTCACGTCGATCGGTGACACGGAACTCCGCGCCGCCGGCAGCCTGATGAACGACAGCCATCGCAGCCTGCGCGACGACTTCGAGTCGTCCACCGCGACGATCGACGCGCTGTGGGCGCGGCTGGTGGCGACAGAGGGAGTGTTCGGTGCGCGGATCACTGGTGGCGGCTGGGGCGGATGCGTGATCGTGCTCAGCAGGCCTGGAGCAGTGCGCGACCTTCCTGGCGCGCACGTGGTTCGCCCTGCGGGCGGAGCGACGGTCGAGTTCTACTGAGACGTTGTGCGGGGCAGGGCGTAGGTGCCTTGGGAGACCGAGCTCGGCTTGTCCTCTCGATTGTCGACCCAGATCTTCACTGTGCCGACGATGGTGCGACGCCCCGCCGAGTCGAGCGTGGCGCGCGCCCACAACGTCGAACCCTGCGCCGGGCGGACGAATCGGATCGACAGCTCAGACGTGAGTGCCATCGGCTCCAACCGCCCGATCGCGCCGAACACGAGGTACCACAGGGCTGCATCGGCGAGGGCGAACTGGGTCGGTCCCGAGACGTAGTTCCCGGGCCGGATGGCATCGGGCTCGACGCTCATCCTGGCGAGGGCGTAGTCGGACCCGAGCTCGACGCACTCGGCAGTCGATCCGGGGAACTGCTCGCGCACCATCTCGTTGACGGCGGAAGGGTCCACGGCGGCAACCGTATGGCATCGTTTCAGCCGTGGCCGTGTTGAACCGGGTCGTGATCGTGGGCTCTTCTCTCGCCGGCCTGCGTGCCGCGGAGTCGCTGCGGTCCGCCGGGTTCGCCGGCGAGATCGTCATGATCGGTCGCGAACTCCACCCGCCGTACGACCGCCCGCCGTTGTCGAAGAAGGTGCTCGATGGCGAGTGGGAGTTCGACCGCATCGTCCTGCGCCAGCCCGAGGCGTTCGCTCAGCTCGCGATCACGGCACGATTCGGTGAGCAGGCCGTCGGCCTCGACACGGTCGCCGGTGAGGTGCAGCTGGCATCGGGTGACGCTGTTGCGTACGACGGGCTCGTCATCGCCACCGGCTCGCGTCCGCGTTCGCTCCCGGGTCAGCCGGCGCGCGCCCACCTCCTCCGCGACATCGCCGACTCGCATGCGCTCCGGGAGGAGTTCGCACCGGGATCGCGTGATGTCGTGATCATCGGGGCGGGGTTCATCGGGCTCGAGGTTGCCGCTGCGGCGCGGAAGGCAGGCAACCGCGTGACGGTGCTCGAGGCCCTGCCCGCTCCTCTGACGCGTGTGTTCGGTGACGTGATCGGCTCCGCCTTCGCCGCCGTCCACGACGACGCTGGTGTTGACGTGCGCTGCGGCGTGACGGTCGCATCGATCACCGACGATGCCGTCGTCCTCGGAGACGGCAGCGAGGTCCCCGCTGACGTTGTCGTCGTCGGCATCGGCGCCGAGCCGGTGGTCGACTGGCTGGCCGACAGCAACCTCACGCTGAACGGCGGTGTCGTCGTCGACGCCACGCTCGCCGCGGGCCCACCGCTCGTCTACGCGGCCGGGGATGTCGCCCGCTGGCCCAACGGTCAGTTCGACGATGAGCGGATGCGGTTGGAGCACTGGACGAACGCGGCGGAGCAGGGCGCCCATGCAGCGAAGAACTTGCTCGCCGAGGCCGCCGGTGAGGAGCGTCTGCCCTACGTGGCCGTGCCGTTCGTATGGAGCGACCAGTATCACCATCGCATCCAGTACGTCGGGCATGCGGCCGGCGACGACCCGTGCGAGGTCGTGGTTGGTGCCGTCGACGATCGGCGCTTCGTGGCCTTGTACCACCGGGGCGGCCTGCTACGCGCCGCAGCGGGCCTCAACCTGCCGAAGTTCGTGATGCCGTATCGGAAGCTGATCGAACAGCGGGCGACGTGGGAACAGGCGCTGGAGCTCGCCGAGACACAGCGCGCCACGCTCGCCGCACGCTGACGCTGACGCCGGCAGCGGGCAAGGGTCCTCGTGCGCCGTGAGCTGGGCGGTGTCGGTCGCTGAGGCCACGACGGGTGCCGGCCAGAAGCGATCGGTGGGCGACGCGGGTACATCGCTCAGTCCTCGATGAGGCCTTGGAGGACGGTGTCCGCGTCGGGCATCGCCTCGATCTCGCGCCGTACGCGGCGTGCGGCCGCGATGAACGGCGGCTCGGTGAGGAGACGCTCGATCGCCGAGGTGACGGTCGCCAGGGACATCTCGCCAGGCGGCGATCGGTCAGTGCCACGCCGGCGGCGGTTGCCGCTTCGGCGTTCAGGAAGTGATCGGCGCCTTGCGGCAGGATCAGCTGAGGCAGGCCGTGGCAGAGCGCCCCGGTCATCGTGCCTCCACCGCCGTGGGAAATCATCAGCCGGCAACGGGGCAACAGCAGTGACTGGGGAATGAAGTCAGCCACGACCACCTGGTCGGGGAGCGGCCCGAGCCGTTGGGCGTCGGTGCCGGGGCCGACCGTCACCACCACGTTGAAGGGCATCTGCAGCAGCGCGGCCAGCACGGTCTCGAACACCCCTGGTGCACCGTTGGAGACAGTCCCCAACGTGACATACACCGTGTCGTCGTAGGGGAGGTTGCCGGGATCGAAGCCGAGCTCCGATCCCGGCCGGACCTCGCCCGAGGTCGGTTGCAGCGGCCGCCGGTCACGCACCATCGCCGGCCCGCGAGGCTGCCAGCGCGGGTGGGTAGGTGTCGAGATACGGCGCAGCGAGGATCCGTGCCGCCAGGCCGGACACGTCCCAACGGTCACCGAGCGCGTCCAGAGCATGTCCGTACGCCGGCCAGATCCGGGCAGGCATACGACCAATGGCATGGCTGGCGTGACGTGCGCCGGTGTGAGCGGCGGCGACCGCACCGGCCGGCTCGGCGATCTCGTGCACGATGAGGTCGGGCTTCCATTCCATCGCCAGGGGAACCAGGTCGGTCGCCCGGATCGCACCGGCACCGACGAACATGTCGGCGAAGAACCGAGGCATCCGTTGCTCCGGATCGAGCGCACCCCAGTCGGCGGTCGATTCGATCACCCGTGCCTCCGACTCCTTGCCGGTCGAGCCGACTTGCCAGGTGGCGAAGCCGAACTGCCCGACCATCGCCGTGATGTTGGGACCCGTGGCGATGACGACGTCGTGGCCGGCGCGCTGCGCAGCACGCGCCATCGGCAGGATCGGGTAGACGTGCCCGTACCCGGGAAATGCCGTCAGCAGAATGCGCATGGCGACTACTACGGACCGACCGCCGCCGACAGTTCGCGCTGAACGTGGGACGTCCTTGTCTCCGGGCCGAACAGCCGTCAATAACGCGCGGCAGCGCTCCCGTGTGTTGTCAACATGGCGGATGGCACAAGCTTGAGTCGAGTCAACTAAAGAAATCTGTCGCTACCCTTGCGTGCATGACTGATACCGCCACTGTGACCCGTCTTCCCGTGGCCACCGTCCCCACTCCACTGTTGCCCGGTGCCGTTGTCACGCTGGCGCTCGACATCACATCCGGCGAGTCCGCCGCTCACCTCTCCGCCGCCGTTCGGGCGGCTGCCAGCGCCGACGGGCGCATCGTCCTCCGCGTCGACGGCAGTGACATCGCGGTCACGGCGCGCGTTCCCGACATCGGCAAGATGCCAACGGGCGAACCGGTCGCCATCGTCCGCATCGACGGTCGTGCCACGATCTC
Organism: uncultured Acidimicrobiia bacterium; assembly: GCA_963830025.1. Lineage (GTDB taxonomy): Bacteria > Actinomycetota > Acidimicrobiia > Acidimicrobiales > Ilumatobacteraceae > CAWHLC01. The sequence goes on along the minus strand of CAWHLC010000007.1, from coordinate 468,225 downwards.
CGCCGTGCACGCCAGCGAGCGCGGCCCGTCGTACGCCGACGTCCAGTTCCTCCGCGATTCGCGCCCGTCACCCCGTCTCGAGGCGACAGTTCGTGAGCTGCGAGCCGTGCTCTCCGAGATCGCCCGGCTGCGCCACTCGCGCCGTCTTCCGGAGCTGCTGGAGACCGCCGAGACCCCGGGCGAGCTCGCCGACGGGGTCGCAACCTGGGCCGACTTCGACGCCGACCAGCGTCTTTCCGTGCTGAACGCCGTCGATCCGGCGGCTCGCGTCGAGCTGATCGAGGCGTGGGCACGGGAACACCTCGCCGAGCTGCGTGTCGCCGAATCGATCCGCACCGACGTCACCGAGGGCGTCGACAAGCAGCACCGTGAGTACCTGCTCCGCCAGCAGCTCGCCGCGATCCGCAAGGAGCTCGGCGAGGGCGATGACAACATCGTCGACGAGTACCGCACGAAGCTCGACGCCCTCGACGTGGGCGAGGGAGTGGGCAACGCAATCGCCAAGGAGATCGATCGTCTCGAGCGCGCCGGCGCACAGAGCCCCGAGCACGCCTGGATCGTCAACTGGCTCGACCGGATCTTCGAGCTGCCGTGGGGCACGCGCAGCGACGACACCGTCGACCTCGACCGTGCCCAGCATGTGCTCGACGACGACCATGCGGGCCTCGATGACGTCAAGGAGCGAATCGTCGAGTACCTCGCCGTGCGCGCACTCGCTGCGCAGCGGCAGGCAGAGATCATCCGACGACGAGGCCGAGGCGTCGGCCTCGAGGCGCGGACACGGTGCGATCATGACACTTGTCGGTCCTCCCGGCGTGGGCAAGACCAGCCTCGGCGAATCGATCGCCCGGGCGATGGGCCGCGAGTTCGTGCGCATCGCGCTCGGCGGTGTCCGCGACGAAGCCGAGATCCGCGGCCACCGCCGCACGTACGTCGGCTCGCGGCCGGGGCGCATCGTCCGTGCGCTCACCGAGGCAGGCACGATGAACCCGGTCATCCTGCTCGACGAGGTCGACAAGGTGTCGGTCGGCGGGTGGTCGGGCGATCCGTCCGCGGCGCTGCTCGAGGTGCTCGACCCGGCGCAGAACCACACGTTCCGCGATCACTACCTCGAAGTCGACCTCGACCTGTCCGATGTCGTCTTCATCGCCACCGCCAACGTGCTCGACACGGTCCCCGGCCCGCTGCTCGACCGGATGGACATCGTGCGTCTCGACGGATACACCGATGAGGAGAAGCTGCACATCGCCGAGCGGTACCTGTGGCCGCGCCAGCTGAAGCTGGCTGGGCTGCGCACCGATGAGGTCGAGCTCGAGGCAGAAGCGATTACCGCCGTCATCCGCAACTACACCCGTGAGGCGGGTGTCCGCTCCCTCGAGCGCGAGCTCGGCCGCCTCGCCAAGAAGACCGCGGCCCGGATCGCCCGTGGCGAGCACGGGCCGGTCACGATCGTGCCCGACTCGCTGCATGGCCTGCTCGGCCGAGCGAAGGTCACCGACGACATTCCCGAGCGCAGCAAGTTGCCGGGCGTCGCCACCGGCCTCGCCGTCACGGGTGCGGGAGGCGATGTCCTCTTCATCGAATCGACGGCGTTCCCCACCGCGGCCGAGGCTGAGCCCGGTCTGACGCTCACCGGGCAGCTCGGTGACGTGATGAAGGAGTCCGCCCAGATCGCGCTCAACTACGTGCGTTCCCACGCCGACGAGCTGGGCATCGAGCCTGAGTCGCTGCACCGGCGGTTCCACGTCCACGTTCCCGCCGGGGCGATCCCCAAGGACGGTCCCTCCGCGGGCATCACGATGACGACGGCTCTGGTGAGCCTGCTGACCGACCGCCCCGTTGATGAAACGGTGGGGATGACCGGAGAGATCACGTTGCAGGGTGCGGTGCTCCCGATCGGCGGGGTGAAGCAGAAGGTCCTCGCCGCCCATCGCGCCGGGCTGACCCAGGTGGTGCTCCCCAAGCGCAACGGCCCCGACATCGAGGACGTTCCCGAGAAGGTTCGCGAGCAGATGACGTTCCACCTCGCCGATACATACGCCGACGTCGCCAAGGTCGCCTTCCCCGGCTGACGTCAAACGCTCAACTCGCTCCAAGGCCCGTACTGGAGCCTCCCGGTCGCAGACCACACGGCACGGCCGGCCGCGGCGTCACTCACGGGTCCTGGGACAGTCCGACGACGTTGCCGTCGGGGTCGGTCAGCGTGACCACCAGCTTTCCGCCCCCGACGTCGCGGACGTCGCCCTGCTGAGAGGCGCCGCTCTCACGGAGCCGGCGCAGGAGGTCGTCGAGGTCGTCGACGTGGTAGTAGGTGGTCATTCCTTGGCGGTGGCCGTTGGGATCGAGGCCGAACTCCTGGTCTCCCAGCCGGAAGCCGACGTAGTAGAGCTCATCGACGTAGAGCTCGGTTCCCAGCAGGGACTGGTACAGCGCCTTTGCCCGAGCGAGATCTTCGACCGGGTAGTATCACGGTGTGGATGCCTGAGTTCATGACGATTCCTTTCCTTCTGGTCCTGGTGGAAGTCCAACGCTCTCCCACACGGCAGTCCCCGCATCGGGGCCGACCACGGAACCGACCACGGGTTCGACCACGGACCCAGAGGCGTCACCTCCGTCGCCGCTGACATCCTTCATTGGCCGGCCGCGCCGCACCGACCCTCCGGCCACGATGTCATGCTGTCGCCGTGCACGTTGCCGACCGGCGTTGTTTCGTTCCTGCTCACCGACGCGGTGGGCTCGACCCAGCTGTGGGAGAAAGCGCCCAACGCATGCGGCTGCCCTCGCTCGTCACGACCAGCTGTGTCCGAGCGTCGTCGCCGAGGCAGGCACCTTGCTCAAACCGCGCGGTGAGGGTGATTCACGTTCTCGGTGTTCACTCGAGCCAGCAACGCCGTCCGCGCCGCCCACCGACTGCGGCGGCAATCCCGCCGAAGCGTGGCCGCCCGAATCCGTGATCCGAACTCGAGTCGCTGTGCACACGGGAGAGGCAGTGGAACGCGACGGCGACTATCTCGGTTCTGCGGTGAACCGGGTCGCTCGGCTACGCGGAGTCGCCAAGGGCGGAGAGATTATCGTCAGCGCAGCGACGGCGGTCGATCGTCCGAGCGGCACTACCAACGGCATGCGAGCTCGTCGACATCGGGGCCGTGGAGCTAACCGCGGACCTCGATCATCCCGAGCCGGCGTTCGTGCTTGCGGCCCCCGATCTCGACCCCGTCGAGCGGACCCCCGGTGCCGGCGGACGACGGGTGCCGGAATGGAGCTTCGTTGCGACACAGAATCCGCCACGGCGGGGATCTCGCCTCGGGAAGCCGAGGTCTTGACCCTGGTCGGGGAGCATCGCAGCAACGCCGAGATCGCTGCCGCAGCTGCTTCATCTCCGTGCGCACCGGTCGAGACCCACGTGTCCTCGCTGCTGCGCAAGCTCGGGCGTCCCGGACCGTCGGGCGCTCGCCCTGACCGCGCGGCCGAGACTCGCCAGGGCCGAGCGGTCGAGCCGGCGCTCGCCGGGCTCCCGTCGCCGCTGACCTCCTTCATCGGTCGGACCCAGGAGCGCGCCGCGCTCGCGCGAGGCCGTCAGGGCGACACCGCCAGGTCACCGCCGTCGGGCCCGGGCGGCGTCGGCAAGACCCGGCTCGCGCTGGCCGTCGCGACGGATGCTAGCCGACCGAGTTCGCCGACGGCGTGTGGTTCGTCGACCTCGTGCCGGTCACCGATCCGGCGATGGTGGCAGGCGCCGTCGCGGCCGCCGCTCGGCATCGGGGAGCAGCAGGGCCGCAGCCTCGCCGACTCGGTGGTGACCGCCCTGGCCGATCGCCACGCCCTGCTGGTGCTGGACAACTGCGAGCACCTCCGCGACGGCGTGACGCCGCTCGTCGAGCGGCTGCTGGCCGGCTGCCCGCGCCTGACCGTGCTGGCGACCAGTCGGGCCCGGCTCATGGTGCCCTTCGAGCACGTCTTCGCGGTGCCCCCGCTGTCCCTGGACGGCGACCGCGGCGAGGACGGTGGTGAGGCGGATGCCGTCGCCGCTGTTCATCGATCGGGCCGCCGCAGCGGGGTGGCCCGTAGCCCCAGGAGCAACGTGGCCAGGTCACCGAGGTCTGCCGGAAGCTGGATGGCATCGCCCTGGCCATCGAGCTGGCGGCTGCCCGCCTGCCCACGCTCGGCCTCGACGAGCTCGTCGCCGGCCTGTCCGATCACCTGCGGCTGCTGGTCGGTGGACACCGTGCCGACGAGCGGCACCGCTCGGTGCGGGCCATGCTCGACTGGAGCGCGGGCTGCTGACCGGCGCCGACCTGACCCTGTTCCGACGGATCGCGGTCTTCGTCGCGCCGTTCACCGTCTACGGCCGCCGCCGAGGTGGCCGGGTTCACGCCGCTGGAGCGACCTGACGCGGTCGCCGACGGCCTGGCCCGCCTCGCCGAGCAGAGCCTGCTCATCGTCGCCACCGTCCTCGGGGAGCTTCCGCTACCGGGCCTTGGAGGCCATCCGCCAGTACGGCATCGAGCAGCTCGTCGACGCCGGCGAGCTCGACGCCACCCGATCTCGACACCTGCGCTGGTGCCTCACCACCGCCGCTGAGCTGGCGCCGAGACGCGCAGCCGGCCATCGGGACCTGGCGGGCCAGGTTCGACGCGGTGGCCGACGACATCCGGGCCGCCCTCGGCTGGGCGGCCGACCAGCCCGACCGCCGACGCCGAGGCCCACGCCCTCGCCTTCGTCGCTGGCGGACTGGCCTTCGCCCGCAACCTGGCCGGTGAGTCCCAGCAGCGGTACGAGCAGGCGGCCACACCTCACCGACGACCCCGCAGCCGCGGTGGCGGCGCTCCGTTCCGCGGCAGGCGTGGCCGCGTGCCGGATGCGCGGCGACGACACGTACCGCCTCTGCCAGGCCGCCGCCGACGTCGCGCCACCGCGCCGGAGACACCGCCGTCGCGGCCCGCGACCTGGCCACGGCAGCCACGACCTTCTATCCGCATGTCCGGCGTCTTCACCCGGCTGCCCCCTGCCCGGCGAGGCCGACGCGCTTCTCGTCCCGGCGCGCGAGCTGGCCGGCGACGATCCCAGCAGCGCACGCCGCGTATCGCGCTCGCCGGAGTGCGGGTCCTCGGCGACGCGTTCTTCGCCGACCGAGGCCGAACCCCAGACGACGGCCGCGGAGACGACCGCGCTCGCCGAGCGGGCGGTGGAGCTGGCTCGCCAGCTCGGACGACCCGCTCGCCGAGTGCGCCGCCCTCGACGCGCTCGACCGGCGCCCAGCACCTGGCAGGCGACAGCTTCGCCGCCGCGGCCACCGGCGCGTCGCCGCGTCGACCTGATGTCGTCCGTGCCACGTCACCCCAACCAGCGCCCACGAGCTGCGTCGACACGCTGCTCATGGCCATCGAGACCAGCATCGGCGTCGGTGATCTGCACGCAGCCCGCCGATGGGGCCGGCAGCTGCGCGACCTACCGCTGCTGGCCGAGGTCGGCCACTTCGCCACGTCTCGGCTCCTCGTGGCCGAAGCCCTCGCCGGCGACATCGAGGACACGCTCGCTGACAGCGACCGGTTCCTCGACAGCTGGACCCACTCCGGCCGGCCCCGGGCACCCAGCCTCGGCACCACGGCCGCCGCCGTCGCGATGGTCCACGGGCTGCGCGGCGACGACGCCGGCCCGGCCGAATGGCTCGCGATCGTCGACCAGCTCGGCGTACCCCCCGAGCGCAAAGCCGGCTACGGCCCGACCTTCGACGCCATCGTCCTGCTCCACCGAGGACAGGCGGCACTGGCCCTCGAACGGCTCGCGGCCGAGCCCGACGAACCGGCGCCCAGCAAGTGGATCACCTGGATCTGGCTGCACTGGTACGTGGCGCTGCCGCGCCGAGGCCGCAGTCCTCGCCGAGATCCCCACGCCCCCCAGCCAGCTCGCCGCCGCCAGCGCGATCGTCGCCGGCAACCCCATCGCCACCGCCATCGTCCAACGCGCCGCAGCCCTGCTCGACCAGACCGAAACGCAACTCCTCGCCCTCGCGGCCGCCTTCGAGGCCGCCGGCTGCCCCTACCAGGCCGCCCGAACCCTGATCCTCGCCGGCGGAGAAGAGGCCGAGCGCGCGCGTCGACGCTGACCTACCTCGGTCTCGCCCCGCCAGGGACCACGCCACGAACCACCACCAGCACATGAAACTCGAGGACCGTCCCTACCCGAGCCATCCGCCGGTGAGAATGGCAAGCCGCAATGGCCCAGGCTACGCGCTCCACGTCCTTCGGCGCGCTGCGTTCCTGGCCATCCGCAGCCTCGGACGATGTTCATCGTCGACCCACGCTCCGATCCGTTTCGTGTGGCACCATCCCGGCATGCAGCATGCGTTTGGGATGGCGGTGCCGGAGTCCGTCGCCGAGATGTGCCAGCCCGTTCGCACCGCGGTTCTGGTCTACGACGCTGCAGGTGGGGATCCTGGCCCACGTGCACGACCGCGCCACGGTGCTGTCGCAGATCCGCCGCGTGATCGACGCCGCTCGCGGTGCCGGCGTCCCGGTTGTCTATGTGCGGCATGTGTCGGTTCCGCCGACACATATGGGCGTCGGAGCCTTGCGGACGGCGATGGCTGGCAACGGGTTGAGCGAGCCGAGCAGGTGCAGTCCTCCTTCCCACCTGACGCGAGCCACTCCCAGCTGGTCGAGGAGCTCAAGCCCGCGGCCGGCGAGCCAGTGTTCGACAAGCTGGCGATGTCGGCGTTCGTCGGCACGCCTCTCGATGTCGTGCTGCGCGACCGCGGCGTGGCCACGCTCATCCTCGTGGGTGCCGTTCTCGAGATCGGGATCGAGCCGACGGCGCGGCACGCCGCCGATCTCGGTTTCCTTCCCGTCGTGTCGAGGACGCCTGCGGCGTAGTCGAACCCGAGGCCGCCCAACGCTCACTGGCCAGCCTCGACTATTCGTTCATGTCGTACCGGGCAACTACCGACCGACGTCGTGGAGGCTCTGTCGCTCTAGAAGACCTCTTTGAGCAACGTCTCCATTGCAGCCCAGGAATGTTCGCTGGCACGTTGGTCGTATGCGATGCCCGGGAGACCCGCTTGTGAGGACGCGGGATTGGGCCAAGCTGTGCACCACGCCGCCGTAGAGCTGCATCTGCCAGTCGACCTGGGCGTCTCGCATCTCATTTTCGAACGTGATGCGTCCGCGATCGGAATGAACGGATCGTCGGCGCCGATGCACACAAGGACAGCGACCCTGGATGTTCGCGCTGTCGGCTGGCCGGACGTTGGTGAGTCCGGGTGAAATCCGACAATGGCCTTGAGTCCGCGCCGCTCCGTCCGAGTTCGAGCACGAGCGTTCCACCGAAGCAGTAGCCGATCGCAGCGACGCGGATGGTCGACGGACACTCTTCGGCCAGCACAACATTCAGCGCTGCTGCGCAGCTCGAGTGCGTTCTCGCGAAGCCCCATCATCATCATGTCGTCCCGACTCGCAACCTAAGTCGCCGTATAGTCAGCGCAAATCCCACTAGCCCACCAGCATCTCACTCCCCTGCGTTAATGTCTCCAAACACCTTCTACTGATGATCCGGCCGGGTGCGGACCACGACCTTCAGGAACGGCGAGCGTGCCCACCAGCTGGCGCCCGTCCGCCTCGTAACGAACTTCTCTAACCAGCACGACGCCTCCCATCGATCGAATCCGGTCGTGGCACGGGTCACGCCACGGCTCGTTCAGCGCAGCCGAGATCTCGCCGTCGGTGCAAGGCGGAGTTGAACGGGCGGGGCGTCGAGCGCCAGGTCGAGCTCGATCGGCGCGGGCCAGTTGTCGTCGACGACGCGTTGGATCCACACGACCACATGTTCGCCGGTGCGAACGGGGAGCGCCGGGAACGTGTTCTCACCCGGTTCCTCGACGAACGTCGCCAACGCCGGCGGCGTCTTCTCGGCGAGCGCTGGGAGCAGCGTGCGCATCAGCACATCTGTATCCGCCGGCGTCCTCAACGAGCAGATGGTCGCGGCGAAGTTTGCCGCCGCAACGTCGGAGCCCAGTCCAGGCCGGCGGGGCTGAGGCTCGAATCCCGTCGACGGCGCCACCGGGCGCAGCAGCAGCACATCGTCGACGTCGACCATCGTGGCGTTGGCGGCCGCGGCGTGCGCCTTCCAGATCGGCCCGCCGTAGAACGCCTCGAGGGCCTCACGACGACGCTGCATGTCTGGGAAGCCCCGCATCCACACGAAGCGCTCCGGACGATCGAGATCACGGAACTGTCCGATCAGTTCCATTCCGACCGCTTCTTGCGTCTCGACAAACTCGCGGTCGAACAGTTCGATCAGCACGTCTCGCTGGCCGTGCCGCAGGGTGTACTGGCGAAGCTCGACCACCGGGCAGCAGGTGGACATCACGTCCTCTCTAGCAGCCCCGGACCACGTCACCGAACTTTGATCACGCGCCGAAACGAAGACACCACCCCTTCCATGATCGCTGCTCCCATCTTTCTCGCTTCACGGGTGACTCAATCAGCGCCGATCACGCCTGGTCGGCGGGTGTCGGCTGAAGCGCGTCGAGGAACGGCGGGATGATCGCCAGCAACCACTCCCACCGGTCAAGGACGCCGCAGCCGGGCGGAACGAAGTGGGAGGTGCCGGGCAGCACGGCGAGCTGCGACGCTGGCATCCCTTGGAGATCACCCATCACCCCGCCGCCGAGCAGCTCGAACATCTCCACGGCATGCTGCAGCCGGACGCCGTCAGAATCGCCGACGATGATCAGGGTCGGCGCCGCGATGCCGCGGATGTCGTCGTCGGGCCAGGCGAAGTCCGTCGTGTCGAGACGCTTGAGCTTCTCGACAAGCGTCGGGAAGGCGCCGGGGTTCGGGGCGTGGCGGAGGTACGCCTCCTCCATCGGGGACCCGGCGAACAGCTCCGGCGTGATCGACGGGAACATCTGCAACGCCACCGCGGGCATGCCATCGAGGCGGTACGACGCCGAGGCCACCACCAGCCTGCGCACCACGCCCGGATGGCGGATCGCCAACTGCAAAGCCACGCCGCCGCCCATGCTGTAACCGACAACGTCGACGCGGTTGACACCGAGGTGAGCGAGGAGGGCCGCTGCGTCGTCGGCCATCTGCTCGTACGTGATCGGACGGTCGATGTCGGCGGTGTGACCGTGGCCCTGCAGCTCGACCGCGATCACCTGTCGGGACTCGGCGAGACCGGGCAGGATCGGTCCCAACGTGTCGACCGTCATGTAGGCGCCGTGCAGGAGGAGCAGCGGCCGCCCCGCGCCGTGGACCTCGTAGTACATCTCGAGACCATTGACCGGGGCGTAACCGGTCCGAGGACCACCAGCCATTCGGCCGATGGTACCGCTCGCCCGGGCGGGAGCGTTGCGGGCAAGCCATCGGTCCGCCGCGCTCGAAAGCGGGTAGGAGGCTCGGTTGGTCGAACCTTCCAGCGCCGAGTCGGGGCGCGCTCCACCCGACCGCTCACGTGTCGAGGACGAGGTTGAGGTCGGCGAGCTTGCTCGGGTCGAGCACGGTGTCAGCGTGTGTGATGCGACCCCCGCGCACAGTCAGCGTGCTGAAACTGACGACCCGGCCGTCGTGAACACCGACGACGGTGGGCTGGCCGATGCCCGGCAGCGAAAGAAGCGTGATCGACGAACCGGGCCCGTTGTAGCGCAAGGCCATACGGGCGATGGCCTCGCGGCCGATAACGGGAGGCCCGTGTCGGCGTCGGCCGTAACCCGGTAGGTCGACGAGCTCGCCGACGCCAACACCGATGTCCACGTGGGTGGAACAGTCGGGGTCCATTACGGCGAGCATGCCCTCGAAGTCGCCGGTGGAGCAGGCAGCGATGAACTGCTCGGCCACTCGGTGGGCGTCTGCTGCCTCGACGGTGGAGCGGCCGCGCGTCGGTCGGGTTGATGGTCCGTCGGGCGCGGCTGGCGAGCTGTCGGCAGGCCGCTGGGCTGCGGCCCAGGATCTCGCTGATGGCCTTGAAGGAATAACTGAACACGTCGTGGAGGACGAAGGCGATGCGTTCGGCCGGCGTCAGCTGGGTCATCACGATGTGGAGAGCCGAGCCTGACCTCGTCGTCGAGGGTGATGCGGTCGGCGGGGTCAATGTCTCGCGCCAGAGGCGATTCGAGGGCGTCCGGGGCGGTGGAGCTTCGCCGCTGGCGGTCAGCCGAGCGGAGTCGATCGAAACAGAGCCGGCTCACGACGACCGTGAGCCATCCGCGCACGTCATCGATCTCGTCGAGGTTCTGTTCGACGAGCCGAACGAAGGCCTCCTGCACAATGTCCTCCGCCTCGCTGATGCTGCCAAGCACCCGAAACGCGACGTTCAGCAGGTAGCGGTGGTCGTCACGCCAGGCGCGACCCAGTCGAGCGTCGAACTCGAACTCGCGAGAATCGCCCATGCCGTTCCTCCAGGATCTCCAGGTTCGCGCCGCCGACGGCTGGTTCCACCGACGAGAGGCATCTGGTAACGACGAACGAGCCAGTCGAAGTGTGACGCGGGTGGGGCCGACCCGGCCCACGCGTCACATTCGTCGGTGTCCGATCGTCTTCTTAAGCATGGGTTGCGCCACAGCATTCCGCCACGAAGTCCACGCTCACCGCGCCGGGTCGGGCAGCACCAACTACTCGAAGGAGAACCTCATGAACGTCCTCGTCGTAGGGGCCAGCGGCGCCCTCGGCATCGGAGAGGAACTGTCATGTTGAAACGTCTGGCCGAGGTGTGTTTCCGTCGTCGTCGTCGAGTTGTGCTGTTGTGGGTTCTCGGAATCGTCGTCCTGGGCGCGGTGATGGGGGCGGTGGGCTCCGGCTACCGCTCCGACTTCACGCTGCCGGATGTGGAGAGCAAGCGGGGGATCGACATCCTGGATGACCAGTTCGGTGGGCAGGGTGCCGGCCAGGTCGGCAACATCGTGTTCGAAGCCGACAACGGGGTCGAGGATCCCGAGGTTCGCCGGGTGATCGAGTCGTTCTTCGCCGACGTCGCCGAGATCGACGGCGTGCAGTCGGTGGACAGCCCGTACGACGCCGGGCAACGAGCGGCAGATCTCCTCTGAGGGTGATGAGGCCGGGCGGATCGCCTACGCCGAGTTCGAGGCGCCGTCGGACGCATCGTTCGAGGAGACGGTGGCGATCGGCGACGACATCCGGGCGGCGATGCCGGTCGTGGAGGGGCTGCGGATCGAGTTAGGTGGGCAGGCGTTCGCCGAGTTCGAGGTGCCGTCGTCGGAGGCGCTCGGGTTGGGGTTCGCGATCATCATCTTGATCATCGCCTTCGGTTCGGTGCTGGCGATGGGGCTGCCGATCGGGGTGGCGCTGGCCGGGATCGTGTCGGGCTCGATCCTCACCGGATTGCTGTCCCAGGTCGTCGACATGCCCGACTTCACGTCGACGATCGGGATCATGATCGGTCTCGGCGTGGGCATCGACTACGCCTTGTTCATCGTCACCAGGTTCCGGGAGAACCTGCACAACGGGCACAGCATCGAGCAGTCGACGCTGATCGCGATGGACACCGCCGGGCGGGCCGTGGTGTTCGCCGGGTCGACGGTGGTCATCTCGCTGCTCGGCATGCTGGTCATGCAGCTGGGCTTCATTTCGGGGATGGCGATCGGCATGGCCGTGGTCGTCGCGTTGACCCTGTTGGCGTCGCTCACCCTGCTACCGGCCTTGTTGGGGTTCGCCGGTGAGCGGATCGAGCTGACCCGCCGGCGCGGGCTGATCGCCGCTGGGCTGATCGCCGTCGCCTTGATCGGGGTCGGGCTCGGGATCCCCGCCCTGATCGTGGTCACGCTGCCGGTGGCCGTAGTGGTGCTGCTGGCCAGTTTCGCCGTCTCGCTCGCTGCGCAAACCGGTGCTCGAGCGGGAGCGCAAGCCGCTGCGCGAGACCCTGTCGTACCGGTGGAGCCGGGTGATCCAACACCGCCCGTGGACGGCGGTGATTGTCGGCGCGGCGGCGCTGGTCGCGTTGGCGTTGCCGATCTTCGGGCTGCGCCTCGGCTTCTCCGACGAAGGCAATTATCCCGAGGACACCACCACCCGCCAAGCCTACGACCTGCTGGCCGACGGGTTCGGGCCCGGCTTCAACGGCCCGCTCAGCCTCGCCACCGAGGTGCCAGCCGGCACCGACCCGGCCGCCCTGCAAGCTGTCACCGACGCCATCGACGCCGACCCCGGCGTCGCCTTCGCCAGCGACCCGATCACCAACGACGAAACAGCACCGACCGCCGTGCTGTGGCGAGTCATCCCCACCACCGCCCCCCAGGACGCCGCGACCACCGATCTCGTCAACCGGCTACGCGACGACATCCTCCCCGCCGCCACCGCCGGCACCGGCCTCGACATCGCTGTCGCCGGTGGCGTCGCCGTCGGCGTCGACTTCACCGACTACCTCTCGGAGCGTCTGCCGTACTTTTTCGCCGCCGTGCTCGGCCTGTCGTTCCTGCTGCTGATGGTCGTGTTCCGGTCCCTGCTGGTTCCACTCAAAGCGGTGATCATGAACCTGCTGTCGATCGGCGCCGCCTACGGCATCGTCGTCGCCGTGTTCCAATGGGGCTGGGGCGGTGGGCTGCTCGACATCGAAGGCGCCCCGATCGAACCGTTCGTGCCGATGATGCTGTTCGCCATCGTCTTCGGCCTGTCGATGGACTACGAGGTCTTCCTCCTCTCCCGGGTGCGGGAGGAATGGGACCGCAGCGGCGACAGCCGCACCTCGGTCGCCGACGGACTGGCCTCCACCGCCCGGGTGATCACCGCCGCGGCGGCGATCATGGTCGTCGTCTTCGGCAGCTTCATCGGCGAGTCCGACCGAGTCGTCAAGCTATTCGGCCTCGGCCTGTCGATGGCCGTGCTCATTGACGCGACCATCGTCCGGCTGCTGCTCGTGCCAGCGACCATGGAGCTGCTCGGCGACCGCAACTGGTGGATCCCCCGCTGGCTCGACCGGATCCTGCCGCGAGTCCACATCGAAGCACCCCCCGACCTCGACGCCGAACTCGCCGAACTCGCCGAACTCGAACCCGCCGAACGCCAGCGGCAGGAGGCGGCGAAGGACTGAACCGTCGCCCGCCTTCGATGATCCGAGCAGGGTTCAGTGCGTCGTCTGGACGCGGCAGCGCGGATGCCGCGAGTCCCGCGACACACTCCCTCAGAAGTGCGCTCGGCGTGTCGCGGGTGCCGACGGTCGAGCGACCGCTGCAAGTCCTGGATGGTGCAGGCCCGGATCGGCCGGGGGCCAGGTTCACCGAGAACTATGCAGTCGCCTTCGCGGTGATCGCCTGCAGCGTGCGAACGGTCGTCTCGATGTCGCTGACGTCGAATTGGCTCAGCAACTGCGTCGAGGGGCCGCTGATGTACTCGCGGAGGCTCTGATACTGCGCCTCGCCGGCGGGAGTCAGACCGAGCTCTGCGTCGCCGCGGATGAGGCCATCCGCCTCGAGCCGGGCGAGCAGGGAGTGGGCAGCGTCGGCATCGAAGCCAGGTCCCTCCAGCAGCCGCGTGAGCTCGGCCCGAGGGTAGCCCGGACCGCGGGTGGCGAGCAGGCGGAGGGCATACCAGGCCTCAGGCACGGTGTTTCGCTGGGCGAGCTGCTGGCGCAGGATCGCGGAGAGGGTACGCTCGGCGAGGCCGAGGGCTTGGCCGAACTGACCGTAGACAGCGGGGGTGTCGGACACGGGGGCTCCTTTTCATTACAGTAGACAGGTTACTGTCCATCATAAACTTCGACAGGAACCTGTCTATATGCCTACGGAGAGATTTCCGACACAGCCGATGATCGGGTTGTTGGTGCGCCTGACCTACCAGCACTATTCGCAGGCGATGGATGCCGCGCTGCGTGAGGCCGGGTTCGAGGACATCGGTCCGAGCGCAGGAAACGTTTTCCCGTTCGTGGGACCGGAGGGGATCACCGTGTCGGAGTTGGCGGAGCTCGCCCACGTGCGGAAGCAGACGATGGCGCAGGCGGTCGAGCAGCTGGAGCTGGCGGGCTACGTCGAGCGGAAGCCAAACCCGAATGATCGGCGGTCGCAGCTGGTGTTCCTCACCGAGCGGGGCAAGTCCGTTCCACCGGTTACGCACGCAGCCGCGGCGCGGGTCGAGGAGCGGTGGGCTGCGCTGACGAGTCCCAAGGAGCTCGAGGCCCTTCGAAAGTCGCTGCTGCGGCTCCTCGACGAGCTTCAGGCCGGGTCGAGCGAATGACCGGAACCTCCCGCCAACCCCACCTGGGTGAGTTGACGACGGCCGGCCGCTCGGACTGGTCAGCAAAGCCGTGGCGGTTCACGAGGCGGCGGCGACACCTTTCCGGATTATGCCGCCAAGGAGAGTTGCCCGCTCGCTGGTGCGACGGGGCTGGATTGATTGGGGATGGCTGAAGGCGGCCGGGCGTAGAGTCGCGACATGAGTCATCTGTCGCGCGTCTGGTTCAAGGTCACCGACCTGGAGGTCGCCAGCGGTCAGGGCTGCCGCATCACGACCGTCGACGGCGTCGAGTACCTCGACTTCGCCGCCGGGATCGCCGTCAACTCCACCGGTCACGCCCACCCGCGGGTCGCGCGAGGCGATCGCCGAACAGGCTCAGCGCTTCATGCACGCCCAGGTCAATGTGTACACGCACGACCTGCTCGAGCCGCTCGCCGCCAAGCTCGCCGACCTCGCACCCGGTGCCATCGACACGTTCTTCTTCGCCAACTCCGGCGCCGAGATCACCGAGGCGGCGGTGAAGCTCGCCAAGCAGGTGACGCAGCGTCCCGAACACGATCGTGTTCAGCGGCTCGTTCCACGGACGCACCCATCTGGCGATGGCGATGACGACGTCGAAGACGGTCTACCGCGCCGGCCACACACCGCTCCCGTCGGGAATCTTCGTCGGCGCCGTTCCCCGACCCGCTGGTCGCCGACAGGAGGTGAGGTCGATCGGGCGTTCGGCGGCCTCGATCATCTCCTTGCGACCGTGAGCGCCCCGGCGGAGACGGCGGCGATGATCCTCGAGCCGGTGCTCGGCGAAGGGGGATACATCCCCGCTCCGAAGGCGTTCCTGCAGGGCATTGTCGGAACGTTGCCGCGAGCACGACATCCTCTTCATCGCCGACGAGGTGCAGAGCGGCTTCGGCCGCACCGGCACGATGTTCGCGGTCGAGCAGTACGGCGTCGAGCCGGACGTGATCTGCATGGCCAAGGGCATCGCCTCGGGATTCCCGTTCGCCGCCTTGGGCACCCGCCGCGAGCTCGACGACCGATGGCCAACCGGCGAGCCATGGGGGAACGTACGGCGGCAACCCGCT
The DNA here is from genome assembly GCA_963830025.1 of uncultured Acidimicrobiia bacterium. GTDB lineage: Bacteria > Actinomycetota > Acidimicrobiia > Acidimicrobiales > Ilumatobacteraceae > CAWHLC01. The sequence continues at coordinate 452,963 of CAWHLC010000007.1, read as the reverse complement.
CGGATGTGCCGCCGCTCTGGCCACGATCGAGGTGATGACCGAGCCCGGCTTCCTGGAGAACGTGCGGGCCCGTGGCCGGCAACTCGTCGACGGGCTGCACGACCTGCAGCGTACACGACGACGGTGTCCTCCAGGTTCGCGGACCGGGCCTGATGGTCGGGGTCGAGCTCTCCGACGCAACCCGGGCCAAGGCCGTCCTCGACCACTGCCTCGCCGAGGGCCACCTGATCCTGATGTCAGCCGGCACCGCCGGTCGGTGCGTGCGCTTCATGCCGCCGCTCGTCGTCTCCGCCGACGAGATCGGCGAGGCGCTGCAGACGTTCGGCGCGGCCCTCAAGGCGACCGGGTGAGTGCCGCGCCTCGACGCTGGAGCGTCGGCCTGTGGCGCAACCTGCAGGCCACCGCCGCCGAACTGGAGCGGATGGTCGACGGCGATCTCCGCGCCGAGTGGGACGTCGCCCTCGGCTGGTTCGACGTGCTCGACGCCCTCCAGCGACGGGGCGGTACGGGCCGGCCGAGTGAGCTGTCCGACGATCTGAAGATCGTGCGGTCGAGCCTCAGCCGGCGCCTGGACCGGCTGGCCGAGGAAGGGTGGATCGTCCGCCGCTCGAGTCCCGACCCCGCCGACCACCGCGCCGTGATCGTCGAGCTGACGCCGCCGCGGACGCACACTCTGGCGGGAGATGAACGTCACCTACCGCCGCTCGGTGAACCGACACATGTCGAGTCGACTCGACGATCCCGACGTCGACCGCCTCGAACGGTTGCTGCGCTCGCTGGAGCCCTAGCGTCAGCAGCGCCTCTCGACGTGGTCAGGCCTTCTGCGCCGACTTCGGGAGCGGACCGGTGAGCACCTGATAGTGACTGACCTCGCCGTGGAAGCGGCCGCGGCCGTGGGTCATCGAGCGCAGCGTCACGGCATAGTCGATCGTCTCGCTCGTCGGCACCGTCGGCCCACACCGTGACGTCGCCGTTGATCCCTGCTCGGTGGTCTCGATCTGGCCGCGACGGCTGCTCAGGTCGGCCATCACGTCACCTTGAAGATCGCTCGGGGCGGTGATCTCGATCGACTCACCGGCTCGAGCACGACCGTGCCGACCTTCTCGATCGCCGCTCGCAGAGCGAGGGCGCCGGCCATCTTGAAGCTCATCTCGTCGGAGTCGACCGAGTGGTACTTGCCGTCGAGCACGGTCGCCCGCACGTCGACCACCGGGAAGCCGTGCGGCCCGCCACGCCGCATCGACTCCTCGATCCCCTTGCCCACGGCCGGGATCAGGTTGCGCGGGATCGCCCCACCGGTGATCTTGACGACGAACTCGAACCCCTCGCCTTCGGGGAGCGGCTCGAAGCTGCACCGACGCCACGCCGAACTGGCCACGCCCGCCGCTCTGCTTCTTGTGCCGTCCCTCGGTCTCGGCCTCTTTGGCCTCAGCGTCTCGCGGTATGCGACGCGCACCGGTTCGGTCGTCGACCTCGACCCCGTAGCGGTTGTGCGAGGCGGCCTTGAGCGTCACCTGCACGTGAGCGTCACCTGCACCGCGGAGCACCGTCTGGTGGGTCTCGTTGTCGTGGTGGATGCGTAGCGTCGGGTCCTCGTGGACCAGCTTCTGCAGCGCGACGGCGAGCTTGTCGTCGTCCGCTTTGGCGGCGGCCGCGACGGCAACGCCGTACACGGGGTCGCTGTAGTCGACGACGGGCACGCTTCACCGGTGAGACCCGCTCGGCGCCAGTGTGTCGCCCGTCGCGACGTCGTTGAGCTTGATCGCCGCAGCGATCTTCACCGGCGACGACCTCGCTCACGGCGGTGTGGTTCATCCCGACGACGCGGAGCAGGCTGTGCATCCGTTCCGTCTTGCCCGTGCGGGGATTGACGAGGTGGTCGTCGACCTTGATCGATCCCGACAGGACCTTGAACAGCGACAGCTGGCCGACGTAGTCGTCGGTGAGCGTCTTGAAGATGTGGGCGAGCGGCTTGGCCGGCCGGATCGCAGGCGACCGTGACGACGTCGCCAGCCGCCTCGACGTCGACTCCGGCGAGATCGTTCGGCGCCGGGCCCGACGTGACAGATGAACTCCAGCAGCCGATCGACGCCGATCCCGGCGAGTCCGGAGCCGACGAGAACGGGCCAAACCGTGGAGGCATCGACCCCTTCGTGCAGCGCCGCCTCCAGTTCGGGAACGCTGATCTCCTCGCCGTCGAGGTACTTCGCCAACAGATCATCGGCGAGCTCGACGACGTCCTCGACGAGGTGTTCGTGGTCGGCGTGCTCGCGGTCGGCAGTCTCCGGTGGCAGTTCGTCGGTCTCGACCGTGGCGCCGGTGTCGTAGAGGAAGGCGTGCTCGGTGAGCAGGTCGGCGATCCCGTGGAACTCGGCTTCCTCACCGATCGGCAGCTCGATCGGTTCGATGCCGGGACCGAAGTGGGTCTCGCAGCTGTTCGACCGTGCGGTCGAACGACGCGCGCGAGCGATCCATCTTGTTGACGAAGATCATCCGCGGCATCGATCGTTCACCGGCGGCCGCCCACATGATGTCGTCGTGCACCTGCGGCCCGCTCACGGCGTCGATGACGAACACCGCAAGGTCGGCCACGGCGAGCGCGGCGTGGGCGTCGCCGGCGAAGTCGGCGTAGCCGGGCGTGTCGATCAGGTTGATCCAGTGGTCTCCCCAGGCGAAGGACGCGAGGCCGAGCGACAGCGACTGGCAGCGGGCGCGCTCCTCGGGATCGTTGTCGAGCACGGTGTTGCCGTCCTCGACCCGTCCCACGCGATTGATGACTCCCGCGGCCGCCAGCATCGCCTCGGCGAGTGTGGTCTTGCCGTTCCCCTGATGGCCCACCAGCGCGACGTTCCGGATCTTGTCGGTCGTGACGTTGATGCTCATGGCGTCGGTAAGCCTCGCACGCGCTCGACCCTCAGGCAACACCGCAGATGACGGCCACAGTCGCTGCGCGGTCGTGTCGGTGATTCGACCGTCGCCGTGCATCGCACGCCAGGCGCCCCGGTAGCCGGGGAGGATCCCGATGGCGATCACGACATGGAGGAGCACGGAGGCGGCGAGGACGACGGTGGCCGTCCGGTGGATCACGACAAGAGTGGCGAACGTCGGGCCGCCGTGCAGCGTCGTCAGTCCGATGCCCGTGCCGAGCAAAGCCCCGAAGCTGACCACGAACACCACATTGACGACGCGCTGCCCGGGATCGAAGTGTCCTCGATGCGAGGCGAAGCGGCCAGTGAGAGCGCCGAGCGGCCAGCGCACGAACCAGCGCCAATCGCCGCGATCGACACGCACCGTCTCGACGACGAACGTCCACGTCGCCCGGATCCCCGCCGTGAGGGCGATCACGGCGACAACCACCAGGCTCCACCCGAACCACCGGTGGATCTCGGTGTCCGGACGGCGCACGAGCCGCGCCAGGGTGCTCGGCTCACCCTCGTGGCCGCTCGACAACCACCACCCCGTGTAGATCAGGGGGAACGTCACCAGATACGTCAGCGCGTGGAGGCGGCGAGTCCAGCGGTTGTTGCGCTCGATCCGGCGCGGCTCAGTAGCCATAGTCAGGCGCAGTGACCGGCGCCGGTTGCGGCGTGGTGCCGCCCTCGCCAGAGACGGCGCCGTCGCCGACCTCGACCGTGATCGTGTCGCTCACCCCGGCAAGGCTGTGGTCGGCATTGGCGATGGCCGCCTCGATGGTGTGCTCGCCGGGGTCGAGGTCGTCGATCACGACGGTGTCGCCGTACACGATGTCGTACTCACCCTCCGATGTGTTGCCGTCGTAGTAGACGTGCATGTGGTGCCGCCCGGTGTCGGGCTCGCCGAACGGAACACTTGCGTCGACGGCGAGCTCGAACGAATCGGCGGTGGTCGCGCCGTTGTGCGGGGTGAGGATGTCGATGGCGAGGCCGTCGCTCGGTGCGCCCGACGCGTCGTCCTCCGAGCCGCAACTGGCGGCGATGAGGCTGCCGGCAGCGAGTGCGACGACGGCGATGGACGTGCGGCGAGGCCGCCGGGACGGTGCAGGGGTTCGGGATTGATCGCTCATGGCTGCTACTACCGCAGGTGCACGGCGAACGGATTCGTGACCGTGTGTCGCCGGGGAGAGATCCATTTGTCCCGCCGCGAGGGTAGTGACGGGTATGTGGGAGGCCTCGGACGAGACTCTGCTCGCAGGGTTCGCGGCTGGCGACGAGTCGGCCGCGGTTGCGTTCGTCCGCCGCTTCCAAGCCCGCGTGTATGGGCTCGCCGTCGCCATCACGGGAGATCGAGCGGATGCCGACGAGGTTGCCCAGGAGGTGTTCGTTCGCGCCTGGCGCTACGCAGCGAGTTTCGACCCGAGACGAGGCTCGGTGGAAACCTGGGTGCTGACGATCACGCGGACGCAGTCGTTCGACCGAGCCCGCATCTCCGCCCGGCACGCGGGACGCCGCGCCAGCGGGGACGAGCTCCTCTCGATCCCGAGTGACGTGCCCGACGTGGACGCCTCGGTGCTCGTCCGTAGCGACGTCTGGCGCGTGGTGGAGGCGATGCGAGCGTTGACGGCCGACCAGCGCGAGGCCGTCACGCAGGCGACGTTGCTGGGGATGTCAGCTGGACAGATCAGCCGGCGCGACGGGCTGCCGATCGGGACGGTGAAGACACGCATTCGCCTCGGGCTGAGAAAGCTGCGCACCGCCCTCGATGTGGAGGTGAGATGAGGCCCCTGACCTGCACCGAGATGCACGATCTCGCTCCGGAGATGGCGCTCGGGGTGCTGTCCGGGGAGGACCGCGGTGCCGCGATCGCGCATCTCGAGTCGTGCTCCCGATGTCATGTCGACCTGTCCGCCCTTGCCGACGCGGCGGACCAGTTGCTGCTGGTGGCGCCTCGCGTCGACCCTCCTCCTGGGTTCGAGGTGCGCGTTCTCGCTCGACTCGCGGCGGAGACCACCCCGAGGCTGGGGTCGGGCAGACCGCGACGTCGCCGGTGCGCGAAGCCCGCCGCCGGTCGCGACGAACCTGGAGCGTGCGGGCTGTGGGAATCGCCGCCGCGGCGGTCTTGATGGTCGTCGCCCGGCCCACGAGCGAACCTCGTGTCGCCGCGTCCGGCGGATGTCGTGGCAACGACCGGAGACACGATCGGGCGAGCGGTGATGAAGCCCGGTGATCCGACGCGGATCACCATCGACATGGCTGGTTGGGCGTCTACCGACCCGCCGTATGTGATGCCGTTCGACGCGTCCTATCACCTCCGCGTCGAGCGTTCCGATGGCGCGACGTCGTTCGCCGAGCTCACGCACAGAGCAGGTGCGACATGGAGCGCGACGCTGGGTGACTCCGCGGCCGGTGACGTCGTGGCGGTCGCCGTCGTCGACGGCGAACAGCGGGTGTGGTGCTCCGCCGAGTTCGACCACTGAAGGCCTCGGTGACGTCTGCGCCGGCTTGCATGACGGCAGGTTCGCACGGTTTGGCCACCGTCGGGCGCGAGTAGAACACTGGGCCGATGACCTCTGCTGTTCTCGTCGAAGCCGTCCGGACGCCTCTGGGCAAGCGCAACGGGCGACTGAAGGAATGGCATCCGGTCGACCTCGCAGCAGAGACGCTGAAGGCGGTCATCGACCGCAGCGGCATCGATCCGGGCATCGTCGACGACGTGATCATGGGGTGCGTGATGCAGGTCGGCGAGCAGGGTGTGAACATCGCCCGTAACGCCGTGCTGGCGGCCGGCTGGCCGGAAGAGGTTCCCGGCACGACGATCGACCGCCAGTGCGGGTCGAGCCAGCAGGCCGCCCACTTCGCCGCGCCAGGGCGTGATCGCCGGCGCCTACGACGTCGTCGTCGCTGCCGGCGTCGAGGTGATGACCCGTGTGCCGATGGGAGCGTCGATGGCCGACGGCAAGTTCGGGTATCCGTTCGGGCCACAGGTCGGCCTTCGTTATGCCGACAAGGGCGGTCTCGTGCCGCAGGGCATCTCCGCCGAGCTGATCGCCGACCGGTGGGAGCTCTCCCGCGACGATCTGGATGCATTCGGTGCACGCAGCCAACGGCTCGCCGCCCAGGCGACAGCCGAGGGCCGGTTCGAACGGGAGATCTTGCCGGTCATCGACGCCGACGGGCGTGACGATGACCACCGACGAAGGACTGCGGGAGACGACGCTCGAGTCGTTGCGCAGCCTGAAGCCGTCGTTCCGCAGTGAGGAGGACGGTGGCCGCGTCACTGCCGGCAACTCGTCGCAGATCACCGACGGTGCGGCGGCGCTGCTGATCATGAGCGAACCGAAGGCGGAGGAGCTCGGTCTCACCCCTCGCGCCCGATTCGTCGACTTCGCCCTCGCCGGCGCCGATCCGCGGCTGATGCTCACGGCACCGATCCCGGCATCGCAGAAGGTGCTCGAGCGGGCGAAGCTCACCCTCGACGACATCGACGTGGTGGAGATCAACGAGGCGTTCGCGTCAGTCGTGCTCGCCTGGCAGAAGGAGCTCGACGCCGACATCGACAAGGTCAATCCCAACGGCGGGGCGATCGCCATCGGCCACCCGCTCGGCTGTTCGGGGGCGAGGCTGATGACCACGCTGCTGCACGAGCTCGAGCGCACCGGCGGGCGCTATGGCCTGCAGACGATGTGCGAAGGCGGCGGGATGGCCAACGCGACCATCATCGAACGGTTGTGATCGTCGGTCGTCCGCCGCGTTCCGACCTCGTCGGCCGGCTCGAATCCCTGTTGTTACCCCCGAATATCCTGGGGATACTCGTCGGTAAGCGTGACCGCATGCCGGCACTTTCCACCGTCATCTGGGTGCTGATCGGGCTGGCCATGGGCTACGTGCTGTGGAAAACCGGCATCGCCATGTTGCGTTCGATGACCACCCCTTCGCCTGCCCCACCACCGACCGGCGAGATGCGCAAGGTGAACGTGCGGTACCGGTGCAGTGTCTGCGGGGTTGAGCTGCGATTGACGATGGCGCCCGACGAGGATCCACCACCCCCGAAACACTGTCTCGAGGACATGGAGCTCGTCGCTCCGCTGTACGAGTGAAACCGTTCAGATCCGCCGATAATCCGGGTTATCCACAGGTTGTGGGGAAAACAGGGATAACCACACCTATGTCATTCGACGAGCTGTGGAGGAGTGGCGTGACTAACGCCACTTCGTGGCCGTGTACAGCCCCGCCAGGATCAAGACCAGGCCGATCACGACTGGCGCCTGATTTCCGTCGAAGACCAGGTATCGGAGCATGATCGAAATTGCACCGCCGACGAGTAAGGACGAGCATCAGCACGGGCACCCACGGCGGCGAGGACTTCATCTCCAGCGGTACCGGCGGCGTGTAGCGCGATGACGCGACTGCCGAGTGGTGAGCGTGTCGCCGAGTCGCCACTCGTTGCGCTCGTCGCGGTCTTGTGCTGGCGCGTCGCGTGGGCCGAGTTCCCTTCGGCGTCACCCGCCCACCGGTCTTGCGTTTCGGAGGAGCCACGGCCGACCATCCTAACGCCGCCGGTTTGTTCGCCACAGCGGCATCAGCGGCCCGCCCGGCCGATTCCGTTCGACAGGATCCCTCGCCGTAGGGCATCGTGGCGTCGATGACACGGGTGCTCGTGATCGACAACTACGACAGCTTCGTCTACAACCTCGTCCAGTACCTCGGGGAGCTGGAGGCAACGCCGATCGTGTATCGCAACGACGCGCTCACCGTCGACGAGGCCGTCGACCTCGATCCCGATGCCGTGTTGCTCTCGCCGGGTCCGGGCCGCCCGGAGAACGCCGGCATCCTCTGCGACGCTGTAGCGGCGTTCGCCGAGCGACGCATCCCACAGCTCGGCGTGTGTCTCGGCCACCAGGCGATCGGCCACGTCTACGGCGGCGACATCGTGTCGGCCGCCGAGCTGATGCACGGCAAGACCTCGGAGATCCGCCACGATGACGTCGGCGTGTTCGCCGGACTGCCGTCACCGCTGATTGCCACCCGATACCACTCGCTGACGGTGCGCCGAGGGCTCGTTGCCCGACGAGTTCGAGGTGACGGCTCGAACCTCGGACGGGACGATCATGGGGATCCGCCATCGCACACTTCCCGTCGAAGGCGTGCAGTTCCACCCGGAGAGCATCCTCACCGTCCCCGGGCACGACCTCCTCCGCAACTTCCTCGCATCCGCCACGCCTGCCGGCGCGGCAGCGACGCCGGGCTGAGCCCGACCCCGGGTCACGTCGTCGGCGGCTCGGTCGTGGGCACGGTCGTCGTCGTGGTGGTGGTCGTCGTGGTGGTGGTCGTGGTGGTCGTGGGAGGCGGCTGGGTCTGCGGCGGCGGGTCTGCGGTGGCTGCGTCACCGGCGGTGGGTCTCGTGGTTTCGGTGCGACCGATCTCGACGGAGATCGTCGTGCCCGGCTGCGACCTGCGTCCCCTCCGGCTGGCTCTGCGAGACGACCAGACCGACGTTGGGGTCGCCGGCCGGAAGATCGACGGCATTCACGGCGATCTGGAGACCGAGTGAGCCGAGCAGATCGCGAGCCTGCTGCTCCGTCGCCCCGATCAGCCGCGGCACCGTGACCTGGTCCTGCCACCGGAGATCACCAGCACGACGTCGCCACCGACGGGCACGAGGGTGCCCGCTTCCGGGCTCGGTGCGAACGACGAGCCCCGCCGCCATCTCCGTCGCTCGGCTCGGTGCGCACGGAGACCGTTGAAGCTGTAGGGCTCGTTCTCGAGCATCCCGCGTGCGGCCTGCCTCGTTGAACCCGACGACACCCTCGGTCGGCACGGCGAACTGGTTGGGTCCGGCGGACACCAGATCTGCACCCGCGTGCCCTGCCGCGCCTCGGTGTTCGCCGCGCGGATCGGTGCGAATCACGTTCCCGGGCTCGATCTCGGTCGACTCCTCCTCGGTGACCTGGTTGACGACTCGGAACCCTGCACCCTGCAACAGGGATTTGGCCTGCTCGAGCGGCACATCGGTGACGTCGGGGATCGGGACGGGACTCGCTCATCGGGTTGAAGTAGAGGGTGATCAGCTCGTCCCGCTGCACGACGTCGCCGGCTTCCGGATCGGTGCGATGCACGAATCCTTCGGCGACCTCGTCGCTCTCCTCGGGAACCGGTTGATAGGGCAGATCGAGCTCGTCGAGATCCGCCGTCACCTCCTCGAGCGGTTGGTTGACGTAGTTCTTGAGCGTGAGGTTGCCCGCCTCGTCGTCGTCGCTGAGCGCCCGGAACAGCAGGAAGCCGCCGATGGCGAGAGCGATGAGAGCGAGGAACGCAGCGAGCGCAGTACCATCCACTACGCGAACCGCTGTCCTCGTAGTCGGTGCGACGAGGTGGGGGCACTACGCCCGGTGCCCGCGGTCGGCACCGTGGTTGTAGGCGTACCTCCGTGGCGGCCATCGTCGTGGTGGCGGCGGCGCTTCCGGCGGCCACCGCCGTCGCCGCTTGCGCCGCCGCGGTGCGGAGCGCCTCCACCGGCTCACCGTTGCGGAAGCGGCGCAGGTCGTCCCGCACGGCAGTCGCGTCGGGATAGCGGACAGCAGGATCCTTCGCCAGCAGGCGGGCGACGATCGCCTCGTAGGCGATCGGGATGTCGGCGACGAACTGGTTCAACGGCCGGGGCTGATCGTGCACCTGTTTGTAGGCGATGGCTCACCGGGTTCTCGCCGATGAACGGTGGTTTTCCGGCGACCATCTCGTACATCACGATGCCGAGCGAGTAGAGGTCGCTGCGCGGGTGGGGCTGAGCACCTTGCGCCTGCTCGGGCGAGAAGTAGGTGGCCGTGCCCATCACGGCACCGGCCTGGGTGAGCTTCGACTCGGCGGCGGCGCCCATCGCCCGGGCGATGCCGAAGTCGGCGACCTTCACCTGCCCGTTCGTGCCGATCAGGATGTTTGCCGGCTTGACGTCGCGGTGGACGAGCCCGGCGCCGTGGGCGAATCCCAGTGCAGCGACGACTTCGCTCGCCACCTCCGCCGCCTGCTTGCTCGTCAGCGGGCCGTTCGAACGGAGGATGTCGGCGAGCGTGCGGCCCTCGACGTACTCCATGGCGATGAAGTAGGTGCCGGAGTACTTGCCCCAGTCGTAGACGTTGACGATGTTGGGATGGCTCAGGTTCGCCGCCGCCTGCGCCTCGCGGCGGAACCGCTCGACGAAGTTGGGGTCGGTGGCGAACTCGGGGAACAGCACCTTGATCGCCACCTGGCGATCGAGAAGCAGGTCGCGGGCGACGAACACATCCGCCATGCCGCCTCGACCGATTCGTTTGTCGATCTGGTAGCGGTCGTTGAGAACGATCGGATCGTCAGGGGTCACAGCTTCGTCTGCTTGCGTGTGGGCCGTGCGCGAAGCGCCGGTTGAGGCTACCGAGGATCGCTTCGATGGCGAGTCGGGCGCTGCGGTCGAGGGACACGTCGTGCCATGTCAGCCCCCTGCCAGCGCCGCATCGAGCACGGTCTTGGCGATCGGCCCGGCGAGCTGGCCGCCGGTGCTCGCCGAGATCTCGGCGTTGGTCCCTTCGAGCATCACGGCGACTGCGTACTGCGGGTCGTCGGCGGGAGCGAAGGCCATGATCCACGCGTGCGAACTGTTCCGGCTCGTCCGGAGCGTTCAGCTGGGCAGTACCCGTCTTCGCCGCCACCGGGATGCCGCCATTGAGGGCGATGCAGCAGCTGGCGGTGCCATCCGTGGCCACCTGCTTCATCAGCTCCGTCAGTGTCCGCGCCGTGCCTGTCGACATCGGTTGCTTCCACACGTCCGGGTCCGCGCGGTCGAGCACGCGACCGGAGTGATCGAGCCTGGCGTCGACCACGTACGGCTTCATCATCCTGCCGCCGTTGGCAACCGTCGACGCCACCATCGCCATGTGCAACGGCACCATCTGCACCGACTCCTGGCCGAATCCGCGGATGGCGAGGAGGGGGAGGTTGTCGTCCAGGTTGTCGGTCGGACCGAACGTGCTCGCCACTTTCTGTGGCGGGTAGGGCAGGTCGAAGGGAATCTGCTCACCGACACCCCACTCCTCGACACCCTCCACCATCTTGTCCGGGCCGAGTTCGACGGCGGTCTTGGCGAACGGGATGTTGCAGCTGCGCCGGAACACCTCAGCGAGGTCGCCGCCGCACACCGTGCCGCCGAAGTTCTCGATCGGGTCGTTGGTCTGCGGTGGCACCCACTGCGCTTCGTCGGGGAACGTGGTCTGCAGGGTCGAGCGCGCCGTCTTCGAGGCCGATCGTCGTGGTGAGCACCTTGAACGTGGAGCCGGGCATGTAGCGGTCTTGGTAGGCGTGCGGGCGGAGCGGGTTGCCGGGTGCCTCTTGGAGGAAGGTGAGCACGTCGCCCGCCTCGTCGAAGTCGGGATTGACGATGAGGTTCGGGTCGTAGCTGGGGTAGCTCCACATCGCCTTCACGGCACCGGTCTTCGGCTCCAGCACGACGACCGATCCCTGTCGCTCGCCGAGCGCCTGTCGGGCGACCTGCTGGAGATCGTTGCGCATCGTCAAGCGGATCGTGCCGGACGCGTCGGTCTTGCCCGTGACGAGGTCGGCGAGACCGAGCACCTGCTGGGTGCCGGTGGTGCCGACGAGCACGTCGCTCTCGGTCTTCTCCAGTTGCGTGGCGCCGTAGCCCTTGGTGAAGTAGCCGGTCACGTTGGCGAAGAGCTCGCCGGTGGGGTAGCGACGCTGGTACTTGTTCTCGCTACCGGGAGGATTGGGCACGGACTCGGCGACGACCACACCGTCGGCCGTGACGATCGGACCGCGAGGCCGGTTGAACTCGCGCGTGATGCGGCGGTCGTTGTCGAAGCGCGCCTCGAGCTCCTCCTTGCGCTCGACCTGCCAATAGTTGAGCGCAATGAAGAGGACGATGTAGAGCGACATCAAGCCGGCTGCGAGCTGGCGGATCTGACGGTTCAACTGACCGCCTCCGCAGTGCCCGCCTTGCGGGCGGCACGGTTGAGCTTCCACGCCGCCCAGCGCTCGCCGGGCGTCGGATCGTCGGGTAGCTCACCTCGTCGTCGGGCGCTCGAGTCGCTGAGGCGGATGAGCAGGGCGAGCAGCACGTAGTTGGCAAGGAGCGAGGATCCGCCATACGACACGAACGGCAGGGTGATGCCGGTGAGTGGCACCACCTTGATGACGCCACCGACGATGATGAATCCCTGGATGCCGACGATCGTCGTGAGTCCCACGGCGAGCAGCTTCTCGAAGGCGTTCTCTGTACGCATCGCCACGCGCAGGCCGGCGCCGATGAGCAACAGGTAGGCCATCAGGATCGCAGCCGCTCCGACGAGGCCGAGCTCCTCGGCGATCGAGGCGAAGATGAAGTCGTTCTGCGCCTCGGGAACCTTGCTCGGGTTGCCGAGGCCGAGTCCGGTGCCGACGATGCCGCCGTCCGACAGCCCGTAGAGCGCCTGCACGATCTGGTAACCGTCGTCGAGCGGGTCGGCCCATGGGTCGAGCCAGATGTCGACGCGGGTTTGGACGTGGCCGAAGATCTGCCACGCGACGACCGCGGCCACGGCGAAGAGACCCATGCCGGCGACGAGGTAGATGAGTCGCTGCGTGGCCACCCACAGCATCACCACGAACAGCGTGAAGAAGAGGAGCGACGAGCCGAGGTCCTTCTCGCCGACCATGACCAGTACGGCGAAGCCCCAGGCGATCAGCAAGGGCAGGATGTACTGCGGTTCGGGGAGCCGGATCGGTCCGATCTTCCACGTGCCGGCTGCGATCAGCTCGCGGGTCTCGGCGAGGTAGGAGGCGAAGAAGATCGCCAGGGCGAGCTTGGCGAACTCACCGGGCTGGAAGTTGATCGGGCCCAGGCTGACCCAGATCCGCGCACCGCCGAAGCTGGCGCCCACGCCCGGCACCATCGGCAGGACGAGAAGGCCGGCGCCGACGAGGAACAGCACCCACCGGTAGCGGGCAAGGTCGGTTGCCCGTTGCACGACGAACAACGTGGCCACGAAGGCGATGATGGCGATGATGCTCCACGTGGTCTGGAGGCCGGCGAGCTTCTCGTCGAGTCGCGTGATCATCACGAAGCCGATGCCGTGCAGCAGGGCGGCGAGTGGAAGCAGGGTGGCGTCGGCACCTCGGGCGAGCACCCGCACGGCGATGTGCGCTCCGCCGAGAAGGACGAGGACGATGGCGAGGAACGGACCGATGCGGGCGGGGATCTCGGCGTTCTCGCCGAGCGCGGCGAGCGTGTAGCCGCCTGCCGTGAGCAGGGCGACCATCACGATCAGCGTGAGCTCGCTGGTGCGGCGTCGCTGGGCCAGCGGTGTTGCCCGCGCCACTATGAGTCCCGGCTGGTCGCGCCCGTGGGTGTTGCTGTAGTGCCGGACGGCGTCCGGAGCCCGGGCGGAGTGGTGGGCGGACCTGGGCGGGTCGTGGTTGTCGTCCGTCTCGGTGTCGTCGTGGTCGTCGTCGTGGTGGTGGTGGTCGTCGTGGTCGTGGTGGTGGTCGTCGTGTCGAGGAAGTCGCTCACGTACTGCTCGGCCGAGCTGCGTGAGCCGAACTCGGGCTCGCTCTCCACCCGTTCGATCGACTGCTCGTCGAGGTTGTCGCGGGACAGGTTGGTCGGGCCCTCGACGGTTGGCTCGAACCACAAGACGCCGCCGTTGCGGCCTTGGAAGATCACCACCTGCCCGTTGTCGTCGAAGCTCGACGTAGTAGCCGCGGCGAGCCCACGCAGCGACGATCACGAAGGCGAGCACGAGGATCGCTGCCACGGCGACCGCCGTGACAAAGCGTCCGAACCGCCGTTTCTTGCGCCGCTCCGAACCGGAGCCCGCCGCAACCTCCGTGCGAACTTCGGCGGCACGCTCGACGCTCGGTTCGACGGACGGACCGATGGTGCCGGTCGTGGGCTCGGTCTCGAGGGTGGCGCCTCCTCCCGCTGCCGCAGCCGCCGGCGTCCCGGAGTACTCGTCGGGCAGCGCATCGCTTTCGATCTCGACCGGGGCGATCTCCTCGGTGGGTGGTCCGCCGCCCCAGACCGGTTCGATGTCGAGCTCTTGGTCCGCTGCCGGTGGCTCGGCACCCTCGATCGATGTCGACCACGATCACGCTGATGTTGTCGCGGCCGCCGCTGTCGTTGGCCATCTCGACGAGCCGCTCGGCAGCGCGCTGGGGATCGGAGTGAGTGGCCAGGACGTGGGCGATGTCCTCGTCGGTGACCTCGTCGACCAGCCCGTCGCTGCACAGGAGGAACCGATCGCCGCGCACGATGCGGCAGCGTCCAGGCGTCGATCTGTACGGAGGGATCGATGCCGAGCGCGCGTGTCACGATGTTGCGTCGCGGATGGTGGCGCGCTTCGTCGGCGGTGATGTGGCCGGTGTCGACGAGCTCCTGCACGTAGCTGTGGTCGACGGTGACCCGACGCAGCCGCTCGTGGCGGAACAGGTAGGTCCGCGAGTCGCCGACGTTGGCGAGCGCCAGGGTCTCGCCGCCTTCGGCGTCGTTGACCACGGCGAGCAGCGTGATCGTCGTGCCCATGCCCTGCTGGTTGATGTTCTCCGATGGCGGCTCGATGGATGTCGCCGTTGGCGTCGCTGATGGCGGCGATCACGGTGTCGAGCGCGGTCGGCTCGCCGGCGAGACGGTGGCGGAGTCGTTCGACGGCGAGGGCACTCGCCACCTCACCGGCTTGGTGACCGCCCATGCCGTCGGCGACGGCGTAGATGCCTTCGTCGACGAGGTAGCTGTCCTCGTTCTCGGTGCGGATCTGTCCCGGATGGGACACCGCACCCCAGCCGAATCCCGCGCCATTACTGCGCCTCCAGCACCGTGTAGCCCACCTGGATGCGATCGCCCCGGTGAAGGAGGCGCATCCCCTGCAGCCGGTTGCCGTTGAGGAACGAGCCGTTGGTGGAGTCGAGGTCTTCGACCATCGGCTGGCCGTCGAGCAGGAACACCCGGGCGTGGAGCGCGGAGACGAAGGCGTCGTTGTCGATCGTGACCGTGCACGTGGCGTCGCGTCCGATGGAGACCTCCCGGTCGATGGCCACGGCGGCACCGCGGCGGTGCTTCGGCTCGATGATCACGAGTCGCCCGACGCGTCCACCGCGTCCCTTCGGCGGCGCGTGTGGCGGCAGGCAGCATCTCCGGCTCCTGACCGGGAGCGATCCGCTGCCCGGCAGACATCTCGGCCGGCCGGCGCACCTCGCTCCACACCGCCCACAGCACGCGGGCGAAGAAGAGGTAGAGCAAGCCCAGGAAGACGAGCTTGAGGATGTCGAGGACCTGGTCGGACATGTGATGGGGCGATGGTGGGCGGCTGAAGGCCTCAGGAGGTCTCGACGCGCACGTAGGTGGAGCCGAAGCTGACGATGTCGCCGTTGCTGATCAGGTGCTCGCCGTCGATGCGGGTGCCGTTCACCATCGTGCCATTGGTGGAGCCGAGGTCTGTGACGACGAAGCCGCGGAGGTCGCCTTCACCTCGGCGTGGCGTCGGCTCACGTTCTGGTCGGACAGGGTGATGTCGCACTCCGGCATTCGCCCGACGACGAGGGGTTGCGAGCCGATGTCGACGCGTTCACCCGAGGGCAGGATCAACGTCCCGACGCCGATCCCGTTCTCCGCCTGCCGCAGCTGGGCGTCGACCTCGAAGCGTCCCGGCTTCATGGTGTCGTCGGCGCGGAGGTCGACCTTCACCGGACCGACGAACCGGTACCCCTCCTCGCGGGCGTACTCGCGAGCCGCTTCGGCGAGCTCGCTGCGCAGGATCTCGTCGATATCACTGAAACTGGAGAAGTCACGGTCGTTGAGCCGGATCTCGAAGATGTTGGGAACGATGCGCCGTCCTTGCACGTCGACCGAGCGTTGCTCGTCCATCTCTCGGACGAGGCGGCGTCCAAGCTCGATCGGCCGGATGCTGTTTCGGGAACGGCGAGTGAACACGCCCTCGACGATACGCTCTAGCCGGCGCTCAAGTGATTGCAATCCCACAGTGCGGACCGAGGCTATCGGCCACATGTACGAGCGCTCCGGCGGGGTCGGGCCGTCGTTGGCCCTCCTCGCTCCTGGTCGTCACCACCCGCGGTATGCGCAGTTCCTGATGACCGAGCCGCGGCCCCGCCACCAGGTTGGGGCCGAGTCAGGGGTGTTGTAGCGTTCTATCTCTCCACTCGGGCGAGTGGCGGAATGGCAGACGCGCTGGCTTCAGGTGCCAGTGAGGGCAACCTCGTGGGGGTTCAAGTCCCCCCTCGCCCACCGAAGAGACGGATCGGCTCGTCGGCTCGATCCTTTGTGGACGGGTGGGCGGCGGAAGCGGGACTGGCGGCCCTGACCGAGCACCGGGCTCGGCCGTACCAGCTGCGTCCAGTGCGAGCTGCTCCGACCGTCATCGCCGTCGCGGCCCGCATGGTCTTCGAGGAGTGGCGCATCGGCTAGAACGAGCACTAGTCGCACATACCGCTGACGGCGACCTCATCTCAGCCGAGCTCACCCAGGCCTCGACGACCAGCCAGCCAGAAGCCTCGTGGCACCCGGACCGCTCATCCCGTCCTCCTCACATTCACCCGTTGCCTCTTCACTGAACATCAGGAGCGTCCCTGTTGGAGACTCGGCGCACGACGTCCGGCCGATCCAGCGGACGACGGCTCGGATCAGCCGATCCAGCGTTCGCCAGCGGACATCCTTCGTCTCGTCGTCGCTGGGGTGGTGGTGCTGATCCTGCTTGTTGTCGAGTGGCTGTTCGGTGACACGCTGGTGGCGTTCGCGTCTGACTCTGCTCCGCGGACTCGACGCCATCCCGCACTGGATCATCGCCGCCATCGTGATCGGGACGCGCATCCTGGGCCTGATCGTGCTGGGAGGCGGGCTGGCGTGGATCCTGTATCGGCGTCGATGGCGGATGTTGGTCACCATCGCGATCGCCGGAGTGCTGGCCGTGGCGATCTTCGGTTGGCTCCACCCATTGGTGGAGACCGATCGGGGGCTCGATCTGGTCGAGCGTGGGCGCCGATCTGGGCCCGCTGACGACCGAGGGGCACGTGTCGACGGCGGGCATCGCCGCGGTCGCCGCGATGCTCACCGCCGCCGCGCCGTGGCTCGGCCGCCGGGCTCGCCGGGCCGGATGGGTACTGATCGTCGGTCTCGTGGTCACGGCGTTCATCCAGGCGCCGGTGTCGTTCGAGTCGATCCTGGCGTGGATCGTCGGATGGCTCTGCGGGGCCGCCGTCCTGGTCGTCGGCGGGGCACCATCACGTCGACCGACCGTTCAAGCGGTGATCGAAGGGCTCGACGCCGTTGGGCTGCCCGTGCAGCGGCTCGAGCGGGCCGGGGTCGACGCCCGCGGGTCGACGCCCTACTTGGGTGTCGGCGCCGACGGCACGAAGCTGTTCGTCAAGGCTCTCGGCACCGACGAGCGCAGCGCCGACCAGCTGTTCCGCGTGTATCGCCGCCTCCAGCCGCACGACCTCGGAGACGAGAAGCCGTTCAATTCGCTCCGACGCAGTGTCGAGCATGAAGCGTTCGTCGCCTTGACCGCATGCCGCACTGGGGGTGCGCACGCCGGCGCTGCGCGCGGTGGCGACGGCAGACCCCAACGGCTACGTCCTGGCCTACGAAGCGATCGAGGGCAAGTCGCTCGACCGGCTCGACCCGAGCGACGTGACCGACGACATCCTGGCCGCGATCTGGGATCTCGTCGGCCAGCTGCGCGACCACCGCATCGCCCACCGCGACCTTCGCCTGGCCAACATCTTCCTCGACGACGACGGCCGCGCCTGGCTCATCGACTTCGGCTTCAGCGAGGTCGCCGCGTCCGATCTGTTGCTCGCCACCGACGTCGCCGAGCTGCTGGCGTCGTCGAGCGTCTACGTCGGCCCGGAACGTGCGGTTGCGCACGCCGCGGCCGCGGTCGACCGAGTGACACTGGCCCACGCCCTCGATCGGCTCCACCGCTGGGCCCTCAGCGGCGCGACGCGGACGGCGCTCAAGGCCCGCGCCGGGCCTCCTCGACGATCTCCGCAATCGAACTGACCGAAGCGATCGCCGCCACCACGCCATGAACCTGCGGTGGCTGATCGTCGCCGGCATCGGGCTCGTCATCGTCTCGCTGTCCATCGTCGTCGCCCGCAAGCCGTTCGATCAGCCCCGCCGAGTCACGCCTGTTCCACGCCGTCAACGGCCTGCCCGACTGGCTCTATCGGCCCCTCTGGTTGCCGATGCAACTCGGCAACCTCGTAGTCGGCACGGTCGCCGGCCTCCTCGTCGCGCTCGATCGACGGAGACCTCGCCGTCGCCATCGGCGTGTTGCTCGCCACGGCGCTCAAGCTCGTCGTCGAGCGGGTCGTCCGCAAAGGAGATGGCCGACTACCTCGCGGTCCGTCAGCGACCGGGGACCAGCCAGGTCGACGCAGTCCTGCGGCGGTGACGTGCCCTCATCGGGACCAAGCTTCCCGTCCGGGCACGTCATCCTCGTCGCCGGCGATCGGATGTGTCGTCGCCGCCAACCTGCCGTCCGCCTGGTGGTCGGTTCCGATCATCCTCACGCTGTTGGTGATGTTCGGCCGGGTCTACGTCGGCGCCCACAACCCGCTCGACGTCGCAGCCGGACTCGGCGCCGGCCTGGTCCTCGGCGGCGCCATCGCGACACTTGTCAACTGACCCTCAGCTCCCGTGGCGTCGTCGAGCAGCCTCACCCCGGCGTCGCCCCGCTCGCGCGGCTGTTCCGCCGACCGGTCGCTAGGCGTTTGGTGACGGCGTCATCAGCGGGGCGATCGCGGAACCATTGCGCGATGCCCGGCATGCGGTCTTCGAAGTCGCCGGGATGAGAAAGATTCAAGAAGCCGGCGCGGGTTGCACCGCGGTTCTCGAAGTCGTGGACAATCCCGGCCGGCACGAGGACGAACGAGCCCTGCGGCGCGTCGATCCACCGGTCGCCGACGCGAACGCTCATCGTCCCCTCGAGCACGTAGAACGTGTCGTCTTCGGGGTGGCTGTGGGGGCCCGGACCGACGGTGTTCGGCTCGAGCCACCACTCGGAGATCGAGTAACCGCCGGCGGTCTCGATGCCGTCGGCCTTGAACACCGCCTGGCCGCGTCCCAGGTCGTAACGGCGCCCTTCACCTGGTGCGAGGACCACCGGCACTCGGTTGGAGTTGTCTGCCATTCCTGCCTCCTTCGCGATCGCCTTCCACGGTAGGGCCACGATCGTCCGATGTCTTGAACAAACGGGACCTGCAGCGGGCGGCATCGAGATCGACGCGGACGGAGCTGAAATCACCCTCACCTGCTACGCGAAGAACCCCCTGCCGAGGCAGGGGGTTCTCGTGGTTCGGGATGATCGCGACTACGGCGTCACCGCAGTTCGAACCGATCCAGGTTCATCACCTTGTCCCATGCAGCCACGAAGTCGCGGACGAACTTGTCCTTGGCATCGTCCGACCCGTACACCTCGGCAATCGCACGGAGCTCCGAGTTGCCACCGAAGACGAGGTCGTTGGCGGTTGCAGTCCACTTGACATCGCCCGAGCTGGCATCACGGCCCTCATACACGTGCTCGTCCGACGTGGATGTCTCCCACTCGGTGCCGGCGGCGAGCAGGTTCACGAAGAAGTCGTTCGTGAGCGTGCCCGGCCTATCCGTCAGCACACCGTGCTTGGACTGTCCGCGGTTGGCGCCGAGAGCCCGGAGGCCGCCGACGAGGACCGTCGTCTCGGGTGCGGTCAGCGACAGCAGGTTGGCCTTGTCGAGCAGGCGCTGCTCCGGCGGCAGCTTGTCGCCGGCCTGGATGTAGTTGCGGAACCCGTCACCCTTCGGCTCGAGCACGGCGAACGAATCGACGTCGGTCTGGTCCTGCGAGGCATCGGTGCGGCCGGGTGCGAACGGGACGGTGACGTCGAACCCGGCGTCCTTCGCCGCCTTCTCGACGGCTGCGCAGCCACCGAGGACGATCAGGTCCGCAAGGGACACCTTCGTGCCACCGGACTGGGAGCCGTTGAACTCCTGCTGGATGCCCTCCAGGGTCTGCAGCACGCTGGCCAGCTCACTGGGCTCGTTGACCTCCCAGTCCTTCTGCGGCTCGAGACGGATGCGGGCACCGTTGGCGCCGCCCCTCTTGTCGGTGTCGCGGTAGCTGGCCGCCGATGCCCACGCGGTGGTGACCAGCTGCGAGACGGACAGCCCCGAATCGAGGAGCTTGCCCTTCAGGGTGGCGATGTCGCCTTCACCGACCAGGTCGTGGTCGACGGCCGGGACTGGGTCCTGCCACAGCTGCGGCTCGGGCACCCACGGTCCGAGGAAGCGAGACACCGGACCCATGTCGCGGTGGAGCAGCTTGTACCAGGCCCGGGCGAACGCATCGGCCAGTTGATCGGGATTCTCCATGAAGCGCCGCGAGATCGGCTCGTAGATGGGGTCCATCCGCAACGAGAGGTCGGTCGTCAACATCATCGGGGCGTGGCGGATCGACGGATCCTGAGCATCGGGCACGGCGTCGGCTCCGGCGCCGTCCTTGGGCTTCCACTGCTTTGCGCCGGCGGGGCTCTCGGTGAGCTCCCACTCGAACCCGAAGAGGGTCTCGAAGTAGCCGTTGTCCCACTGCGTCGGGTTCGGCGTCCAGGCACCCTCGAGGCCGCTGGTGATCGTGTCGGTGCCCTTGCCGGTACCGAACTCGTTCTTCCAGCCGAGGCCCATGGCGTGGACGGGGCAGCCCTCGGGCTCGGGGCCGACCAGGTCGCCGTCGCCGGCGCCATGGCACTTGCCGAACGTATGGCCACCAGCGATGAGCGCGACGGTCTCCTCGTCGTTCATCGCCATCCGGGCGAAGGTGAGGCGGATGTCATGGGCTGCAGCGATCGGGTCGGCGTTGCCCTTCGGACCTTCCGGGTTGACGTAGATGAGCCCCATCGTGACGGCGCCGAAGGGGTGTCGGTGAGGTCCAACGGGTCTTCGCCGCTGTAGCGCTCATCGCCGACCCAGGTGTCCTCGGGGCCCCAGAAGACTTCCTCGGGCTCCCAGATGTCCTCGCGCCCGAACCCGAAACCGAAGGTCTTGAAGCCCATCGACTCCATGGCGACGTTGCCGGCGAGGACGAGGAGGTCCGCCCACGAGACCTTCTGGCCGTACTTCTGCTTGACCGGCCAGAGCAGTCGGCGCGCCTTGTCCAGGCTGGCGTTGTCGGGCCAGCTGTTCAGGGGAGCGAAGCGCTGACCGCCGTCGCCACCACCGCCGCGGCCGTCCTCGATGCGGTACGTGCCCGCTTGGTGCCAGGTCATCCGGATGAAGAGCGGGCCGTAGTGGCCGTAGTCCGCCGGCCACCAGTCCTGCGAGTCTGTCATCGCCGCGACGAGGTCCTGCTTCAGCGCCTCGACGTCGAGCGTCTTGAACGCTTCCTTGTAGTCGAAGTCCGGGTCCAGCGGGTTCGACCGCGAGCGAGTGCTGGTGGAGAACCGAAAGATCGAGCTGATTCGGCCACCAGTCCTGGTTCGTCCTGGGACGGTGCGGGTGCCGGCTCTGGACTGTCGATTACTGGGTTTTCGCTTTCAGACACTTCGGTCCTTCTCCTCTTGTGGTGTTTCCATCTGGTGGCTGCCGGCCGCGACACACTCGGGGCATCGGCCCCAATAGGTGATCTCGGCTTCGTCGACCTCGTAGTCCGAGCTATCGGCGGCCGTCAGGCACGGGGCGTCGCCGACTGCGCAGTCGACGTCGACCATCTGGCCGCAGGCTCGGCAGATGAGGTGGTGGTGGTTGTCGCCGACCCGATCTTCGTAGCGGGCCGACGACCCGGCGGGCTGGATCCGCCGCAGGACGCCCTTGTCGGTGAGGGCTGCGAGGGCGTCGTACACCGCTTGACGGGAGATCGCACCGATCTCGGCCCGCACGGTGTTGGAGATGTCGTCGGCCGTGCTGTGCGGCCGTTCGGACACCGCCCGCAGGACGGCCAGACGTTGGGCCGTGACCTGCAGACCGTGCTGGCGGAGCAGCGCCTCGTAGTCAACGGATGTGTCCCTCGACATGACGAATGCATCCTAAACCACGATCTTGGACTAAGTCCAGATTCGGTTTCATACCAGTCTTCCGAGGTAGCGGCCGGACCCCGCAGCGCCCCGCCGTGGCCGCTTTGGTCATCAATATCTGCCGTGTCGCGGTTTCGATGGCCGAGCCGCCGCCCCGCTTCCAGGTTCGGGCGGTCACCACGAGCACAGGCAGAAGAGGTGTCCTACGGGGTCGGCGTAGACGCGGAACTTCTCCTGGGTGTCGAGATGGCGGGCACCGAGAGCGACGGCTCGCTCGTGGGCGGCGTCGATGTCATCGACGGCAAGGTCCAGATGCATCTGCTGTTGTACAGCCGGGTCGGGCCAGGTCGGGGCCACGAAGTCGGCTGCCCGTTGGAAGGTGAGGGCCGTACCACCACCGGGCGGGTCGACCGCTACGTAGTCGCCGTCGCCGTCCGGCACCGGCCACTCGAGCAGCGCACCGTAGAACCTGGCGAGCTCGGCAGGCTCCGGACAATCGATGGTGAGCGTGTCGAAGCGGGGGACGGCGGCACCGGGCATTCTGGATCCCTCCTGGTCGAGTCGAGCTGGATCGACCATAGACCGGTGACGAGTTCCATCGTTCTCGACGGTTCGCGCTGGCTCCGGTGTCAGCCGAGTGCTGGGATGATGGAGAGCGATGATTGCTCGTCTTGGTTTCTTCGAGAACTTCGCCTTCGACGACCGGGAATACGTGCTCGGGACGGTGTCCGGCATGCCGGGGTTCATGGGCGCTTACCACCTTGTCGATCGGAGTACCGGTGAGGCGCTCTCGGTCAGCTTCTGGACGAGTGAAGGCGAGGCTGAAGCCGCGCAGGCTCGCCGTCGGCGAGGCGAGCCGTACCGGCGAGCACGAGGGCCCGGAACCGAGCCGTGTCCAGGTGTTCGAGGTCGTGGAACACCTCCCGGAGCCGACGATCGGACTACCCGAGAGCTGAGCCGGTCCGCGCCTGCCGTTCGCACGGATGCTCGGGAATGGCAATGCGGCACCTGGCTCGGAAGGACAAAGATGTGTGGTCGAGATGTCGAGACGACGCTGTCGGCGTCGACCTTGGGGCAATCGCATCCCGGTCGGGTGCGCCAACGCGAGGAGACACGACGATGAAGTATCTGGTGCTGATCTACGGCAACAAGGAGCTCTGGGAGTCGTTCGAGCCGGACGACATGCAGGAGGCGATTGCCGCGCAGGACGCGTTCAACAAGAAGTTCGACGCCACCGGTGAGCTGCTCGGCGCCTACGGGTTGGGCGACGAGTTGACGGCGAAGACGGTGAAGGTCCGCGATGGCGTGCCGGCGGTGACCGATGGTCCGTATGTCGAGGCGAAGGAGTTCGTGGCCAGCTTCTACATGCTCGACGTCCCCGATGAGACGCGGGCCCTCGAGATCGCCGCTGAGGTGCCGTGGGCGTCGTTCCGCGCGGTCGAGGTGTGGCCGCTGTTGCACGAGGCCAGCTACGACCTGTGACAACGGCGCAGCCGATCGAGGACCTGCTCCGCGAGTCGGCGCCGCAGGTCCTCACCGCGCTGCTGCGCCGGCATCGCCACTTTGACCTGTGCGAGGACGCCGTACAGGAGGCCCTGCTGGCGGCCTCGATCCAATGGCCAGAGTCGGGTGTGCCGCAGAGCCCGACTGGCTGGCTCGTGACCGTCGCCTCCCGCCGCCTGATCGACCGCGTCCGCAGCGACGCCGCACGACGCAGGCGGGAGCAGGATGTCCTCGTCGGCTCGCCGCCGTCCGAGCTGCTCGCCGGTTTGCCCGACGCTGATGCGGGCCACGCGCGCGACGACACCCTCAAGCTGCTCTCCCTCTGCTGCCATCCGGCGCTCACCCCCGCCTCGCAGCTCGCCTTGACGCTGCGCGCCGTGGGCGGCCTCACGACCGCAGAGATCGCGACCGCCTTTCTCGTACCGGAGGCGACGATTGCTCAACGGATCAGTCGCGCCAAGCAGACGATCCGCGACGCCGGGGCGTCGTTTGACGAGCCGGCGACCGACGACGAACGGGTCGAACGGCTTCGCGTCGTGATGCATGTGCTGTATCTCATCTTCAACGAGGGATACACGGCGACGAGTGGCTCCGACATCCACCGCACTGACCTGAGCAAGGAAGCGATCCGTCTCGCCCGCGAGGTGCACCGGCTGCTTCCCGACGACGGCGAGGCTGCTGGACTGTTGGCGCTGATGTTGCTGACGGACGCTCGCCGTCCGGCACGCACCACGCCTTCCGGCGAGCTGGTGCCGCTCGCCGAGCAGGACCGTTCACTCTGGAACTCCGCTTGCATCGACGAGGGAGTCGCGCTCGTCACGACGGCCCTCGCTCGCCAGGACCTCGGGCCGTATCAAGTGCAGGCCGCGATCGCCGCGGTTCACGACGAGGCCGCCACGGCGGCGGATACCGACTGGGCGCAGATCGTCGCGTTGTACGACGTGCTCGATCGCATCGCTCCGAACCCGATGGCGACGCTCAGTCGCGCCGTTGCGGTCGGGGAGATGCGTGGGGCTGAGGTGGGGCTCGACCTGCTCCGATCGCTCGAGGACGACCCACGCCTCACGGACCACCACCGGCTGCACGCGGTGCGCGGCCACTTCCTCGAACAGCTCGGTCGCGCCGATGAGGCGGCAGCCGCCTACCGACAGGCTGCGCGCCGCACGGCGAGCCTCCCCCAACGCCGCTACCTCGAAGGCAGAGCAGCGACACTCACCGGTTCGGCGGCGCCGGCAAACCCGGCCACGCTGCGACTCCTGACCGACCAACGTCCCGAGCGAGCCGGCCCGTCGATCTGGGCGCGATTCCCTTCCACCCACCGATCTGGGCGCGATCGCTCCCAGACTCCGATCTGGGTGCGCTACGTCCCGGAATCCGGGTTGATCCGCCCCAGATCGTGCGACGTTTTGCGTCGAAGTGGTCGAGCGGCGGCGGGCACACTGGCGCGATGGAGTCGATCGACGGGGTGGAGGTCATCGCCTTTCGGGACGCCGACGCATGGGAGTCGTGGCTCGCTGAAAATCACCAACTCGAGGCGGGCGTGTGGCTGAAGCTGGCGAAAACGAGCTCGGGCATCCCGTCGGTGACGTCCGACGAGGTCGTGGATGTCGGTCTCTGCTACGGCTGGGTGTCGGGCCAGCGAAGATCGCTTGACGAGACCTACTACCTGCAGAAGTACGTGCCCCGCCGCCGAGGAAGTCTGTGGTCGAAGGTCAACGTCGACAAGGTCGAGCGACTGCTGACCGAGGGTCGGATGCGTGAGCCTGGGCTCGCCGAGGTGCGTGCGGCGCAGGCGGACGGTCGGTGGGATGGGGCCTACGCGTCGCAGAAGGAGGCCACGGTCCCGCCGGACGTGGTAGCTGCGCTGGGAAAGAACAGGAAGGCGAAAGCGATCTTCGACACGCTCGACAAGACATACCAATACCGCCTCTTCCTCCCGGTTCTCCAGGCAAGAAGCGCGAAGGCGCGCGCCGCTCGAGTGGAGAAGATGATGGCCATGCTCGAAGCCGGAGCGACGCCGCGTTAGCGAGGTGTTCGCGTAGCGAATGAGCTCGATCTGGGGCGGTTGGCTCCCGGTTTCCGGGACTGAGCGCGCCCAGTTCGGTGTGTGGGAGGCGCGCCATCGTCCTGGTCTGTTGTCATGTCATTCCGCTTGGTCAGGTGTTCTCCTCCTCGACCAGGTGCCGCTTGAGCACCTTCCCCGACGGGTTGCGCGGCAACTCGTCGACGAAGATCACGTCGCGCGGCACCTTGTACCGAGCGAGGTTGTTCTTCACGTAGTCCTGTACGGCCTTGGCACTCAGCCGCGCCTTCGGCCGGCGCACCACGAAGGCCCGCAGCCGCTGGCCGAACGCGTCGTCGGGAACCCCGATCGCCGCCGCCTCGACGATGTCGGGGTGCGCCGCCAAGAGGTCTTCGATCTCGCGGGGGAACACGTTCTCGCCGCCGGACACGATCATCTCGTCGTCCCGTCCGTCGACGAAGAGCCGCCCCCCGCCGTCGAAGTGGCCGACATCGCCTGTCGACATGTGGTCGTCGATGATTTCCTTGTTGCCCCCACCGGTGTAGCCGCCGAACTCCATGCCGTTGTTGACGAAGATGCGGCCCGTCGCTCCACGGGCAACGGGGACACCGTGGTCGTCGAGGATTCGCACCGACGTTCCGAGCGGCGGCTTGCCGGCGCAGCCCGGCGCCGCGCGCAGATCGGAGGGGTCGGCGATCGTCACATACGCGACCTCCGTCGACCCGTAGAGGTTGTAGACGACGTCGCCGAACCCGTCCATCGCCTCTGTGGCGAGTGCACCGTCGAGTTGCGAACCTGAAGAGAGGATGATCCGCAGCGACGACAGGTCGAACTCATGGATCCTGTCCGCGCCGAGGCGCAGTAGCCGGCTGAGGATCACCGGCACGACGATCAGCGACGTGCAGCGCTGCTCGGCGATCGCCTCCAGCTGTCTCCTCCGGCGTCGCCCGGCGTCGCATCACCATCGTCGACCCGAGACCGGCCGCCAGGAGCGCCATCGACAGTCCGAGGGCGTGGTACATCGGCGGCGCGATGAACGTCGACTGGCGGCCGCGGAACGGCACGCGCGACAGCAGCGCGGCGAGCCCAACCAGCGATCGCGGCTGCTCTCGATTGGCACCCTTCGGTGTTCCGGTCGTGCCGCTGGTGAGGATGACGACCCGTCCGTGCCGCGCCGGCCGCGGTGGGGCGTCCGAGCTTCCGGTGGCGATGAGCGACTCGATCGTCGGCACGTCGCCGGTCTCGGCCTCGTCGGTCCACGCCAGGAACCGACCGTGACGCGCACTGACGTCCTTGACGACGTCGGTGAACTCTTCGTCGTGGACGATCGTGTCGACGCCCTCGCGGGCGCAGACCTCGATCGCCTGAGGGGCGGCAAAGTCGGTGTTGAGGTACAGCACGCGAGCCCCCACCTTCAGCGCCCCGAACGTCGCATCGACCATCCCACGGTGATTGCGGCAGAGGATGGCGATGCTCGCATCGGAAGAGATCCCGCGAGCGCGGAACGCATTGGCGAGCGCATTCGAGCGGCCCTCGAGATCTCCGAACGTGAGCGTGCCGAGCTCGTCGTTGAGACCGGGGCGATTGCCGTGACGGATCGACGCAAGGGTCACGCCGGCACCCAGCGCGCCGAGCCGGTCGAATGCCTGCACCGCCCGCACCACGTGGGACGGCCGTTCGGGCCCGAGCAAACCCGCCCGGGTGATGGTGAACAGCGCCTGCGCCTCGACGGGCAGACGCGACAACCGCTTGGTCGCGTCCGCCAAGGCCCCCAACATCGAGACCAGCTTGTCACGCAGCGGGGGAGCGGAAACCAGTGAGCCCATCCCTCCGTCGGACAATGACCGGATCGAGGGGGCCGTCGAGCGACATAGCGTGCCGGCATGACCGGTGCGACGCGGATGAAGATCGGCATCCAACTCCCGGAGGTGGAGTGGGAGGTGCCCTTCCCCGAGCTGCTGGCGATGGCGCAGGCGGCGGAGGACGTCGGCTTCGACTCGGTGTGGCTCGGCGATCACTTCCAGTACGACCTGGCCGTCGGCTCGCGTGGCCCGTGGGAGGTGTGGACGTCGCTCGCTGCCATCGCCGCCGTGACGAGCACGATCGAGCTCGGTCCGCTGGTGGCGTCGACGAGCTTCCATCCGCCGCCCGTGCTGGCCAAGCAGGCAGCGACGGTCGACGCCATCTCGGGGGGCCGGCTCACTCTCGGCCTCGGTGCGGGATGGAACCGGCGCGAATACGACGCGATCGGCGTGCCCTTCGACCACCGCTTCAGCCGCTTTGCCGAGGCGTTCACGATCATCCGCTCGTTGCTCCGCGATGGCGAGGTCGACTTCCACGGCGACTACTACGACGCCGATCGGTGCGTGCTCCACCCGCGGTCGCCCCGTGCCGGCGGTCCGCCGCTGCTCGTCGGCTCGATCGCTGAACGGATGCTCGACGTCACGTTGCCCCACGTCGACGGTTGGAACATCTGGTTCAGCCTGTACGGCAACAACGCGGACGGCTTCGCCCGCGAGAAAGCCCGCGTCGACGAGCGCATCGCCGCGCTCGGACGAGCGGGTCAGATCGACGCGACGTGCGCGGTCCTCGTCCAGCTGCCGGTTGGAACGGGACGCCAGATGGGCGACTACCCGTCCGATCCCGTGCAACCACTGCGCGGCACGCCGGACGAGCTGGCCGATCAACTTCGCCAGCTCGAGTCCGTCGGCGCGGCGCACGCGCAACTCGTCGTCGACCCGATCACCCGCGACAGCATCGACTGGCTCGCGGTGATGCTCGACGCGTTCCGGCTCTGACACGGACGGGCGCGACGCGGCCGACGCTGATTCGGGAATCGCCCACTGATCCGTGAGCCCCACATCTCGTGCAGCGAGGCGCACGCAGAGTTCGGCCTCCTAGACCGCTTACCACAGAGCGGACTGTCGGGCTACGCTCAGCCGAGGCGATCTTCGCCGAAGGGGGCGACCATGTTCGACCGTGTTTGCACGACCCGGTCTCGACGCGAATTCAAGTTTCGACGAGCTCGGTTCCTACGACGATGAGCCGTCGATCGGACAAGCAAGACGGTGCACGAGTCCGATGAGACCGGCGGTGTTGACCACGGCGGCAGCACTGCTCATCGTCGCGGGCGCGTGCAGCGGTGATGATGACGACGACGACAACGGCGCCGATGCGCAGCCCGTGCTCGAGGTCGACGACAACGCGGGGCCGACCTGCCTTCTCGTCGACGAGGCGCTGCCGCCGGAAGTGGAGGAGCTGCCCGTCGTACCCTGCAGTCGCAAGCACAGTCACGAGATCTATGCCACCGTCGCCTATGCCGAGAAGGACGTGTATCCAGGTGTTGAGGAGTTCGAGGCCTTCGCCGAGGTCGAGTGCCTGAAGCAGTTCGAGACGTTCGTCGGGATCAGCGCCTTCGATTCGACGCTGTCGTTCTCGTGGCTCGTGCCCAGCCTGGCGAGTTGGAACGACGAGGAGGATCGCGACGTCTTGTGCGTGCTCTCCGATGGCGACCGGGCACAGCTGACGGGCACGATGAAGAACAGCAAACGTTGACGGCGGGAACGATCGAGTGGACACGTCACGCAACCGTCATATTTCCGCCGGCGCCGTGGACCGGCGCGGCGTCATACATCCTAGAAATGCACGAAATCGCACTGAACCGTTTCTTTCAGAATCGGGCACCAGAGTACGATCGCCAAAGAGTCATCCAGACCGATTCCAAGGGGGGCAAGGGTGCTGGAACTCATAGATGACGCGTTGGAAGCCTTGTTTCGCGCCACGGTGCCTCTCGCCGCGCGCGACATCGACGTATCCTTCGACGCGCCCGAGCGGGACTGGAGCGCCAAACTCACCCGCCCCACCGTGAATCTGTTCCTGTGGGACATCCGCCGGAGCGCGGAACACGCCCGCGCCGGCGTCGAGCAATTCGAACGCAACGGGCAGACCGTGCGACGGCAGGCGCTGCCGCGGATCGAGCTGCGCTACGTCGTCACGGCCTGGACCTCTGATCACGGCGACGAGCGTTCGCTGCTCGCCGGCCTGCTGCGAGCGATCCTCGCCCATAGCGAGATCCCGATGCAGTTCGTCCCCGCCGGACTTGTCGAGCTGCCTCCGATGAGGCTGGTGATGGCCAACTCGGGCTCCGAACCTCCCGACATGAGCAAGATGTTGGAGGGCCAACTCAAGCCGGGCATCCACATGGTCGTCGTCACTGCCATCGATACGGACGTCTACACGCCGGCCGGACCGCCCGTCGAGACGTTCGAGGTGCAGGTGTCACGGCTCGGTCAACTCAACGGAGACGGACAATCCGATGTCGTTCGTCGTGTGGCCGGCGAGATCGCCGATCCCGGCGCGATCGGTGCCGCCGTGATCTCACCGCGGGGAGCGTCCGTGGTGAACGAAGCAGGTCGGTTCGTGATCCACGCCGCACCAGGCGACACGCTGGTGATCGAAACAGAACCATCGCAGACCATCGTCGTTCCGGCTGTTGGTGGGGTCAGAGTGGGCTGACGTGCGGACGGAACTGCGGGCCCCCGACGTACCTGCGATCCCCGGACAGGTGATCGCACTCGACATCGATGTCGTCAACACCTCCGACGTGATCGACGGCATCACCGCGCGCGTCGAAGGACTCGACCCGAGTTGGGTGCACTTGCCGGTGCCCGTGCTCAGCCTCTTCCCCGACACCGGCGGCAGCTTGCCCGTCCACGTGACGTTCCCGCCCGGCACGATCGTCGGCGAATACCTCGTCATCGTCCACATCGAGTCGACGATCGACCCCCTGCGCCACTCGCAGC
This sequence comes from uncultured Acidimicrobiia bacterium, assembly GCA_963830025.1. Taxonomy (GTDB): domain Bacteria; phylum Actinomycetota; class Acidimicrobiia; order Acidimicrobiales; family Ilumatobacteraceae; genus CAWHLC01. The sequence goes on along the minus strand of CAWHLC010000007.1, from coordinate 422,706 downwards.
ACGAGGTGTGGCTGCGCGTCGAACCGGTCGAGTCGGCGTCGATGCGCCTCCGTCCGAGCGTCGTCACGCGCGGTTCGTCCGCAACCGTCGATGCGATCGTCACGAACTCCGGCAACGTCGAGAGCAGCTTCACGATGACGGCGATCGACGAGACCCGGGCGTTGAGCTGCACGACCGATCCGCTGACACTCGTCGTGCCGCCGGGACGCGTCGGCGTCGCCGTGGTGACGATGGAGGGGAAGCGGCCGTGGTTCGGGCAGCCGGTGGCGCGGACGGTCACGGTCAGCGCGCTCTCACCGACGATCGAACTGCGCAACGTGGCGACGTTCAACCAGAAGCCGCGTATCCCCCGCGGCGTCCTGACGATCCTCTTGCTCGCGATGATCGTCGCTCTGTGGGCGACGATCATCCTCGTCGGCGTCGACCTGTTCCGCAGTGATGAGAAACCGACGAAGGTCGTCGCCTCGAACTTCAACGACGGCGGCACCACGGACGTGCCCTTGGAGGCGGTCGCCGCCTCGTTGAGCGGCAAGGTCACGGCGGGCAGCACGGGGGAGGGTCTCGTGCGCATCACGGTCGAGGCGTACCGCCTCGAGCCCAAAGGCGGGAGTGAGCTGACGAGCTCGGCAGCCACCATCGAGGACGGCACGTACACACTGGCCGCGCTCCTTCCGGGAAAGTACAAGCTGCGATTCACGGCCGAAGGTTTCGAAGAGCGCTGGTACCCAGCAGCGTTGACGGAGAAGAAGGCGAAAGCGATGCCGCTCGATCCCACCGAGGAACGCGAGGGGATCGACATCGAGCTTCCCGGCGCCCCAGGGACCTTCAGCGGCAACTTCGCCCTGCCCGACAGCGCCGAGCCGGCGCCGCCCGTGATGATGACCGTCACACAGGTGCCCGGTCCACCCGCCCCGGGCGAGAAGCCGGAGAAGCCGCCAGAACCGATCAAGGTGCCGGTCGACGGACCGTTCAGCGTTCCCGGTCTCGTCACGCCGGCGACGTACCGCGTTCGCATCGAGGCGAAGGGTTTCGAGCCCCAGGAATTCGAGCAGGATCTCGCTGGCGGCGAAGATCTGGTGCTGAACACCATCCGCCTGGAGGCTGCCGACGGGAGCATCGCCGGCGTCGTCCGATCGAGTACCGGCGAGCCGCTGGGTGACGTTGCTGTGACGGTGACGAGCGGCGATCTCACCCGCGAAGCGACGACCGCCACGGTCGGCAACGTCGGCGAGTTCACGATCGACCGGCTGGAGACGCCGGCGACCTACGTGCTCACCCTCACCGACGACAAGTTCGGCAGTCAGACGATCGCGCTCGATCTCGCCGCCGGCGCGAATCGCACGGGCGTCGATGTCGTGCTGACGGGCGGCACCGGGGTCATCGCCGGCTCGGCAGTAGACGTCGCAGGGAACCCGATGGGCGGCGTCACGGTCTCGGTGAGCGGAGGCGACTTCGCAGCCACGACGGCGACGCTGACGACGTCCGGTCCCGACGCGCCCGTCGGCAGCTATCGGGTCAGTGGCGTTCCCACCCCGGGCAACTACACCATCACGTTCTCCGCCGACGGGTTCGTGAGCGAGACGATCAACGTCGGGTTCATCGGGCCGGGCTCGCAGTCCGGCGTCACCGCAATCCTGCACCGCGCCACCGCGACGGTGACTGGTCAGGCGACTGACGGCGGTGGCGCCGCCGTCGGCGTCACCGTGACGCTCTCCGACGGCACGACGACGCTCACGACGGCGACGTCCTCGACCCCGCCCGGAGGGTACGCCTTCACCAACGTGCCGCCCGGTAGCTATGCCTTGACGTTCAGCTCGCCACGGCACCAGCAGCGGGTCGTACTGATCTCCGTTGCAGCGGGCGACCGGCTCGTCCGCAACGTCGGACTGCGGGGCGTCTAGTCGTGCACGTCGCCGCCACGCCCCTGCTGATCGAGCTCCCGCCGGAGACTCCCTCGCGGATCGTGGTCACGATCACGAACACCACCTCCGTGATCGACGCCTATTCCGTGCGCACCTACGGCCTCGACCCGCGGTGGGTCACGGTCACCCCTGAGCGCCTCTCCCTGTTCCCCAGCGAGGTCGGCCTGATCGAGATCACGATCACGCTGCCGACCGACTTCCCCGCCGGGCTGCGTCAGCTTGCGGTGCATGTGCAGAGCGAGAACGACCCGGCCGAGTTCTCGCTCGCCCAGATCGCGCTCGACGTCGGCGCCCGCACGCGCACGACGCTGCGTGTAGACCCCGTGTCGGTCACTGGAGGAAACAAGGCGGATTTCTCCTTGATTCTTGCCAACGAGGGCAACTCGACGGTGCAGCAGCGCCTCAATGGCGTCGACCCGGAAGACATTCTCACCTTCCGGTTCGACCAGCCGAGCGTTGTCCTGCCGCCGCAACGTCGCGAGATCGTGCAGACGCAGGTCAAGGGTGGGCGGCCGTGGTTGGGCAACCCGAAGCCGCGCGGTCCTCGAGTTCACCGCCGGCGACGCGCCGCCGGTGATGGCGACGTTCGTGCAGAAGCCGCGCATCGGCCGGTTGCTCATCTCCCTCCTCGGCTTGCTCACCGTGGCGGCCATCTTCGCCGCAGTCCTCAGCCACGCCGTCGACCAGGTGGTCGACGAGGCGGACGTCGACGACGCGTCTGCTGAACCAAGCGTTGGCCAACGAGGACGATCAGGGTGAATCGGTTCCGGTCGAGAAGAGCACGGTGACAGGCGTGCTCGTGCTCCCCACCGGAGCCGGCGCGTCGGGAGTCCAGGCCGACTTGTTCTCCTCCGAGAACGGCGAGGAGCCGGTGGCGAGCGCGGCGACCGACCCCGAGGGCACGTTCACGTTCGGACGGCTGAACGAGGGCACGTACCGTGTGCGCTTCAGCGGCGCCGGCTTCGAGCCGAAGTGGTATCCGGACGCGACGACCTTCGCCGAGGCGGAGGACCTCGAGGTGAGCCCGACGAAGAGCCTCACCCTGAAGAACGTCCCGCTCGGCGGACGGCCGGGGATCATCAGCGGTGAGGTGATCAGCGACGACCCGGTGGGGGCGACGGTGCGACTCGTCGTCGCCGGCATCGCCGATCCGGAGACGCCTGCGCTCGTCACCGAGGAGCCGGTGTCCGCCGACGGCTCGTTCCTGTTCGAAGAGGTTCCGTCGCCCGCCCAATACCAGCTGATCCTGGAGAAGGCCGGGTTCGAGACCGAGCAGCGCGACGTTGTCTTGCAGGCCGCGCAAGAGCTCGACGGGATCGTGATGTCGCTCCGCGAAGGCGACGGCGAGATCGCCGGGTCCCTGCAATCGGAGACCGGTCCCCTCGGTGGTGTCACGGTCACGGCCACGGACGGCACGGCGACGTTCTCCACGGTGAGCCTCACCCAGGACAACATCGGCCACTTCTCGCTCCGCGATCTCACTACGCCGGGTCGCTACACCCTCATGTTCGAGGCGGCCGGTTACAACCCTCAGACTCGGTCGGTCGATCTCGGCGCCGGCCAGCGGCAGCCCGATCTTTCGATCACGCTGGTGCCGTCGACTGGCTCGATCACGGGCACGGTCAGCGAGCTCGGCGGTGGGCCCGTCGGCGGGGTGACGGTGACGGTCAGCGGCGGTGACACCGAGCTGATGACGCTCACCGCGAGCCAGGGAACTCCGGGCGCCTACCGGTTCACCGGCCTGCCCGCGCCGGCGGCGTACACGGTGACGTTCTCCAAGGACGGGTTGATCAGCCAATCGCGCATGGAGAGCCTCGATCCGGCGAACGGCCGGCGCGATCTGTCCGCGATCGATGCCACGCTCGCGCCGCAGACGGCCATGGTCCGGGGTACGGTGCGAGGCGTATCGGGTGCACCGATCGGCGGGGCGACGGTCACGCTCACGGATGGCACCGAGGAGAGGACGCTGTTGACTGCCGACGAGCCTGCAGGCGCGTTCGAGTTCAGTGGCGTGTTGCCCGGCGCTTACACCGTGAGCGCCACGCTCCCCGGCTCGGCCCCGGAGATCGTTCTCGTCGACGTCCTGCCCGCCGAGGTGGAGCAGGTCGACATCGGCCTGCGCGCGCAGGCTTCCCTGGCCGGCCAGGTGCTGGTGCTGAACAAGGAGATCAAGCAGTACGTTCCGTTGCGCGGCGCTGAAGTGCGTCTCTACGACCCGACCGACTTCCCGGGCAGTGCGCGGGCAGCACGGGCAACCGCCACCACCGACAGTGACGGTCGCTACGAGTTCCTCGATCTTCCTGCGCCGAACGACTTCGTCGTCGCCGTCTACGCCGACGATTCCTCGAGCGACGCCCTCGACTCCGTTCTCGTCCAGACCATCCCCAGCACACCGAGCACGGTGCCGACGTTCCGATTGCAGACGGCGGCCTGACCATGAGGATCGATGCGCTGACCCCTGTGTTGACCGCCGCTCCAGGCGGTCACGCGACGTGCCGCCTGCGTATCGAGAACACCGAGGGTGGCCCGGCCTCCTACGACCTCCGCGTCGTCGGATTCGACGAGAGCTACGTCGAGCGTCCACCCCGCAACGGGCCGCTTGCTGCGGGGACGCGGAGGAGGTCGATCTCGGGTTCACGATTCCGCAAGCGTTCGCCGCCGGCCGACATTGGGTGGCCGTCGAGGTCGCATCTGATCGTCCCGGCTCGCGACCGACAGTCGTCGGCGTCACGGTCGAGGTCGGCAGCATCGACGAGGTCGCTGTCGCCATCGTGCCATCGACGGTTCGCGGAAGGCGGCGGGCGCGATTCCACGTCGACGTCGACAACCGATCCACCTCACCGGCCGATCTGGAGCTTCACGGCGAGGGTCCTCGACTCGACGTCAGTCTGAAGCACGAGCGGATCCGGCTCCATCCGGGGGCTCGGATCCGGATGCGCGGGCGAGTCAAGGGGCCGTGGTACTGGACCGGCGATCCACGCCAGCTCGCGTTCACGGTGACGGCGACCAACCGGTCCGCCCCGAGCTATGCCCCGGCCACGTTCAATCAGCGCTCGCTGTTGCCGAACTCGCTGCGGACGCTGATGATCCTCCTCATGATCGTCGCCGTCTGGGCGGCGGCGCTCGGCGCCGGCTACCTCTGGTTGCGCGAGGGAGACGACGACAACGCCAGCGATGCGGCGCTCATCGACACCAACGGTGACGGCGTTCCCGACACACCCGGCGACCAACTCGTCGACACCAACGGCGACGGCATCGTCGACACGCCGGTGAGCGAGCTCGTCGACACTGATGGCGACGGCGTTCCTGACACCCCCGGCGACCAACTCGTCGACACCGATGGGGATGGTGTGCCGGACACGCCCGCCGCCGAGGTCGCCGAACTGGTCGCCAATGGCGGCGACGCCGGGGACGCGAACGGCAACGATGACGACAACGGAGGCAGCGAACCGCGGCCCACACACACTGTCGTCGGCGGCACCGTGAAGGCCGGCGACACCGAGGAGGCCGCCGGAGTGCTCGTCACGCTCAGCCCGCTCGAGCTCGGCCAAGAGCCCAATGCTGCGGCCGGCCTCGTCGGCGGCGCCGGCGAGAGTCGTCCGGTCAAGCTGTGGCCGGCACGGTTCGGGCGTCACATCGTTCCGGGCACAGCGCCGACACGCCAGACGCTGTCGATCGTGTCCGACGCGACCGGCCCGGACGGTGCGTGGCAGTTCGGCGACGTCGCCCTCGGTCAGCGCTACGAGGTCAACTTCGCCAAAGCCGGATTCGACTCACAATCCTTCGTCGTCGAGCCGCAGGAAGACGGCTCGCCGGTCGAGCTCAAAGTCGAGCTCGAGGCGGCTTCGGGTCGATTGAGCGGAACCATCACCGGGCCGTCCGGCCCGTTGGGAAACGTCGCCATCGTCGTCACCGATGGCGTGCTGACCTTCGCCACCACGACCGACACCGGCGATGCGGCCGGCCAATGGTCGCTGTCGGGGATCAGCACGCCGGGCACGTACACCCTCACCGCGACGTTGCAGGGATACGGCACCGAGGTGATGCCGATCACGCTCGGCGCCGGCGATCGCCTCGAGGGCATCGACTTGACGATGCGCCAGGGCGTGGGTTCGATCATCGGCCGCGTCTCCTCCGGCGGCGCGCCGCTCGGCGGCGTGACGGTGACCGCGTCCAATGGCGAGGTGACACGAACGACGTCGAGCCTCACCGACGGTGACACCGGCCTGTACAGCTTCCCCGGACTGGAGCTCGGGGGCCGCTACACGGTGACGGCGTCGAGCGACGGGTATTCCACCCAGTCACGGGTCGTCGACCTGAGCGGGAATGCCACCGACGTCAACTTCGTGATGACGAGGACGACGGCCACCATCACCGGAGTGGTCCTGAGCACCAAGTTCGGGAGACTGCCGGGAGCGGCGATCCGCGTGTCGCACGGCGACCTCAACTTCGACTCGGAGAGCGCGGCCGCGCCCGACACCGGATCGTTCGCCATCGACGATCTCGAGCCCGGGACGTACCGCGTCGAGTTCTCCCGGTTCGACCATCGCCCGAGCTCGCGCTTGATCACGCTGGCCGCCGGCGAGGTTCGTGACCTCGGGCAGATCCTTCTCCATTTCCGGCCCCGCTCCACGGTCGACCAGACCGGCAGTCTCGATGTGCAGGTCTTCGACAGCACCAACACGCCACTCACCGGGGCAACCGTCAAGGTCATGGACGCCGGGACACGCGAGGTGATCAGGGAGGACAGCGATCCCGACGGGAACCAAGCGTCCTTCGTCTTCGAACGGCTTCCTGTCGGCACCTACCTCGTGAGGGCCGAGCGAAAGCCGTTGTACCGAGCGGCGACGCGGCGCATCTCGGTTGGCCTGGGACCACAGCAGCTCCCGCTGACGCTCTTCCTGAAGGGTCAGGTGTCGGGTCGAATGATCGACTCCCTCACCAACGACGACCCGCGCACACCTCCGGTCCAGCTCACCGACTACGAGCTGATGATCGACCGCGTCAATCCCGACGGCACGTTCACGGTGGTACAGACGATCACGGTCCAGGAGAATCAAGAGCCGGATGAGGATGGCGACATCCGCTGGGAGTCGGAGCCGAACTCGCTCGTCACCGGCCGCTACCGGATCAGGGTGACTCGCCCGCCGCCGGGATATCGGGTCGAGCCCGACCAGGTCCTCGTCCGTGGTCAGCCGCCGATGGAGTTCCGGATCCGGCCCGACGCCGATGCTCCGCTCGACCTCGCCGACCTCGAAGCCGATCGTTTCCCCGAGCTACGGGGGAACATCCGCGGGCCGGTCGTCGATCCTGGTGACGGGACAGTCGACTGGGCGCCGATCAATGCCGACGATCTCGGAGTGGCGCTGAGCTGCGACGGCAGGGCCTTCGTTCCCGCTTTCCAGCTGCTCGACGGCGACGAGGACGGCTCGCCCGACGCCTACCGCTACCCGCCGATCTACCTCCAGAACAAGAACCTCACTGGGATCTGCACGCTCCGTGTGACAGCAGCCGGCTACGAGACGACCGAGCTCCCCCTCCCCGAACCGCTCGTGCCCACCGACGGGGACGAGCCTACGAACCAGGTGGTCGGCGTCGACGTCCGCATCTTCCCGACGCTGGACGGTCGGATCCGCGCCCCGAGGCTGGACCCCGTGGACGGCGACGTGACGTTTGCCCCCATCGACGCCGCTGACCTCACAGTCGCTCTCAGCTGCGGTGGCCGCCCGGCGGTGCCGGCGGACGACCTGCTCGACACCGGTGGAGGACCGGAACCAGACGCCTACAGCTTCGACCGGTTGACGATCCAGGACGAGAACCTCACCGGAAGATGCGCGTTGCAGGTCGCCGCCAGCGGGTACGAGTCAGGCTCGCTCGATCTGCCTCGACAGCTCAGGCCGACAGGAATCGAGCGTTCGCCGATCAACATCGTCAACGTCGCCCTCGTCGCCCCGAACGACATCGGCGGTGTGCTCTACTGGATCGACCGAGGGACACCCGCCGACGATCATTACGCTGCCGACGATGTCGAGGTGGACTCCCAGGGCGAAGTGATCATCGCCTTCGATCCCGCCGAAGGCGACGGTACCGAGCCACGCATCACGCTCGCCCCCGATCCGCTGGAGACGACGACCGACGGCGATGGCCAGTGGGCGTTCATCGACCCGAAGCAGGTGTTCGGTCGCACGAGCTACGTGCTTCATCATCCCAACTACGCCTCGCGCACCCTGCAGATCGAGCTCAACGAGAACGGTCGCGTCATCACCGATGTCACCCAGCCGGATCCCGGTCTGGAGCTCACCGACGATCCGCTCACGGGTATCAACGCCGAGCTCGACGCGGATGGTGGCGAGATCCGCGGCGATCTGGAGATCCGCACGATCAAGGGCACCCCGGAAGCCCCCGGCACCGAGCCCGACGTCGACGGCTTCAACCTCGTCGTGTCCGGAGCGGCCAACTACGGGGACACGTTCGCCCCGCTGTCACCCGGATCTGCGCTCGGCACCGCAGCGGTCGACACGGTCGACCCGGGAACATACGAAGCGACGATCGGTGTCGCCTGACCATCACGTGCTGTTCGACCCGTCGCAAGGAAACCGCGAAACCCTCTTCCAGGACCCGGGCGAGGATCTCGCCTTCTCCCGCACCTACGTCGAGCTCGCGACGTTGAACGTGTCGGTGCTGAACGGTACGAACAACCCGATCGACGCCGACGTGATCAGGGTCACGCACACGCAGGACACGAACACCGGCGGTGATCCCCCGAACTTGACGCGGACGGTCAACAACGCCAATGGCACTGCGACGTTCGATGATCTCCCGGTCAACGCCGAGGCGCCGGTCAACAGACCAGTCACCTACAACGTCCCGTTGCCTGACCTTCCGGATGGGTTCGACGAAGAAAACGCGACGTTCAGCATCGGCGGCGGACCGCAGATCGACTGCGGTCCCGACAACTGCGCGGCCGTTCCCGTCACCGTGCGTGCAGGCGAGGAGACTTCGATCAGGTTCTTCGTCCCTCGGTTCGGCACATTGTTCGGCGACGTCGACGGCGACCTCGATGGCGTAGTCGGCACGGACGACGATCGCGTCGACCTGCGCATCGACGATCGCCTCCAGGTGAGGGTGCAGCGGATCGCCGATGCCGACGGCAATCTGCTCACCGATCCAGACGATCCGTTCTTCGCCTCGCCTGACGCCAGTGGCGACGGGTTCGTGATCACGGGCAAAGCCGGCTTCTACACGGTTACGCCGGCGGACGAGTTCTACGTGGCCGATCCCATCTTCGAGCCACCGACACAGCACCCGACGATCACCGATCCATTGCTGTACCGCGTCGTCAACGAGCAGGACAATCCGACCGGTACCTGGGTGATGGGCTCCAAGCTCGGCACGCTCGACATCACCGCCCACTCCAACACGGTGGGCGGTCCCGGGATCGACCAAGCCACCGTGACCCTCACCGGGCCTCGTGGCGACGCCACGCCGGCCGTCAACGAAACCGACGCGAACGGCAACCTCGTCGTGCCCGATCTGATGCCGGGCGACTACACGATCGAGATCCACAAGACCGACCCGGTGACGCTGGAGGAGACACACTTCCCGGTGATCGTCACCGTCAACGTGCCGCAGGGCGACGCCGCTTCCGCTCGCCGGCGCATCGTCAACGCCCCGCTGCCGCAGATCGGCGGGCTCGTCGGAAGCGTCGGCGCGCTCAACGGCCAGGACGACCTCGTGGCGGTTCCGGCGGCTGTGGTGACGCGCACATGCATGCCCGCCTTACCGGACATCGAGGTCTCCGGTCCCGACACGACCACGCTCGAGAACGAAGCACCCGACCCCGACGCCGACTGCCGCGCTGATGATCCGCCTGGCGATCCACCGTTCACCGACGACATCGCCGGCAACGCGACCGGCGCGCCGATGGAGTACCAGTTCGCCCGCATCTCCACGGCCTCGTACACGATCTCGTTCTCCGACGTGGCCGGCTACGACACCCCCGATCCGGTCACCGAAACAGCTGTGCCACCGTCGACGCCCGTGGCGCAGGTGAACTACACGGCGCTCGACCGCACGGTCGTGGTCACCATCCCTGCGTCGGCGAGCGGCACGTTCACCGTCGGGCTGGAGTCGCCTGACGGCGACGACTACACACCCACCTCTCCCGACGGACGCGTGTTCACATTCACCGATGTCGCTCCGGAGATCGGGAACTTCATCGTGAGCGTCGACGGTGAGCTGTACGCGCCGTTGACGAAGACAGTCCTGCGTTCCACCCGGCACCGGCAACGTCGCGGTGAACATTCTGACGAGCGATCTCGTCGGCGACCTCGCGCGGCTCGCCGGTCGGGCGTTGAAGAACCCGCCGGCCGCCGGCGCGCCGCTCGTCAACGAAGGAATCGTCCGGCTGATGCGAGTGGAGGGCGCCAATCTCGTCGAGGCGAAGAGCGCCGTGCCCGATTCCAATGGCCGCTATCTCTTCGAGCTCAACCCCACCGAGGCGAGCAGCACGTACGTCGTTCGCGTCGAGCTCACCGGGCACTCGTCGCGCGACAGTGCGACGATCACGCCGGTGCTCGGGTCGACGTTCCCTGTCCCTGACATCACCGTGAAGGCACTGGCGACGTTCAACATCACTGTCACCGGGCCCGACCCCGACATCGTCAGTGTCGTCGTCGTCGAGCCGCTGTCACAGGTAGCGCTGCCCCCGTCGCGGAACGGCAACGTCTTCACCTTCCGCGTCGACCCCGACCTCAACTGGCGCTTCAAGGTGTTGGCGCCGGCCCACGTGACCCAGCTCGTCGATCCGCTTGGGGCGATCGACCCGACACCTGGACAGACGATCAACCGTCCGATCGCCCTGGTCGCCCGCGCCGTCAGTGGCACCGTCGTGCGCCCACCATTGGTGCAGGTGGGCACCGCCAACGTTCGGGCGACGAGCGCGACGAACCCGACGCGCACGGCGACCTCGGCGGGCAACGGCTCGTACTCGATCAACAACTTCCTCCCGGGTAACTGGGTGTTTGTCGGCGAGAAGATCGGTGTCGGCCGCGACCGCGTTCCCAACACGGGCACACGCTCGATCGCCGACACGGATCCGAGCATCACTGACATGAACTTCGTGCTCGCTGCCCGAGATGTCGACGTCGACTTCACCGTGACCGGCAATGGTGGCGATCCACTCGCCGATGTCGACATCGACCTCACCAAGCCGGATGGGCCCGATCAGGGGAACGCACCGGATCCCGTGGACAGCGGCACGACGGGTGCGGACGGCACGGTCACGCTCGAAGGCGACGAGACCGATGTCACCGCGAGCGCTCCGATGACGTGGACCGCCACTGCCGAGTCCGGTCTCACGGCCACGGGCCAGATCCCGTTCAGTGCCATCAACGACGGCAGCACGATCGACGACCTGGCGTTCTCGGTGACCGTGCCGGAGATCTCCCTCGCGCTCCCCACGGTGTCCGGCTCGGTCACTGGGGCTGGCAGCGACGGCGCCGACGTCTTCGCCTGCCCAGGGGCGAACGGCAACTGCGGGGCCAATACGAACGGCGTCGTGACCGACATCGCCCAGGGTGGGTCGTTCTCGCTCGTGCCGACGCAGACCGGCACGTGGCGGATGCGGGCGGTCGGCACGAACGACGCCACGAGCCCGCTCGTGAACTTCACGGTCGGCACGGATGGCTCACTCACTCCGGCGGGACCGTTCACGCTGGCGCTGGGAGCACCACCTGGCGCCTAGTATGCGCCGCCATTCGACGCGGTGCGGAGGTCAAATGACCCAGATGAGCACGACCGCCGTGGCCAGTCCGAGCACGGCGGCGAGGATCAGCCACAGCCACCAACGGCTGCGCTGAGGTTCCGGCTCCGGGGGGCGGTGGCGGCGGTGGCGGCTCCGGGATCGGCTCCGGCTGGCGGCGACGGGATGGAGCGGTGCGCCGCAGCGGATGCAGAGCACGGTGCCCATCGGATTCAGCTCGCCGCACTCGGGGCAGACCTCGGTGCCGATGAGCATGCGCCCGGCCGACGCCCGGCAGGCGGCGCAGCATCGCCTCGTGCGTCTCCGTGGACACAGTGAGTGGTACTGCCGCCGGAGCCCAGAACAACGGGTAGTCACAGTGGCGGCAGAACTCGTCCGCTGACCGCCGGATCGCCGGCAGCATCGGTCACCTGTCCGCACTCCGGGCACACGATCTCTGCCATCAGGAAACCTCCTCGAGCACGGACACGCCAGCATCATCGGCTGGGCTCGCCGGCCAGATGCGACGGCCGCCGACGAACAGCTCGAACGTCACCGATGCGGGGAGCTCGGAGCGGACGATGCGCAGCAGGTCTGCCTCGGTCGCCCATCCGGACGTCTCGACGCGAAGGCGAACGTGCGCTGGATCGTCGGGCGACTCGCCTTCCGGGAACACCCCACCGTCGTCGTCGACCTCGGCGGGTGCACCGCTGATCACCTCCAGCAGATGTTGCATCCCGCGGCGTGTGCCCCGTTGGGACAGGATCGAGAAGTAGGCCCGCACGATCTGACGCTGGAGTGCGTCCGGGAGCGAAGGATCGACCCAGTCGAGCCCGATCCAGCGGCCGAGCATGCGCACCATCGAACTGGGAGCGACGGTGACGTCGAACATGTGGGGGAGGTTGTCGATCTGGTGATAGACGGTCTCGGTGACTTCCTGGAAGATCGACACGAAACGGACGAGGAACTCGTCCTCGACCATCCCCACGGGGAGCTGTTGGAGCAGCCAGTCGTCGCGTCTCACCGCACCACCACCTGGTGGTTCGCCGACAGGAAGAGCGAGTCGGGAGAGAGCTTGACCAGCTCCTTGCCGAACCCGAGCCGCTCGTGGTTGCGCAGGTCGTGTTCGAAGAAGAGCACCTCTTCGACGCGCTCCACGCCGTCGATCGCCTCCAGCAGCTGGAACACGTTCGCCGAGTTGAGGTCGCCGTCGAACGGCCAGCCGGTTCCGTTCGGTCCGCCGGTCAGCGGGTTGAGATAGCGATACAGAGCGTGCAGGGCGCGCTCGCGAACCAGCGTCGTGGGACGGCCGGGTCGGGCGGCCACGAGGGCGGCGATCGTGACGCCCTGGTAGTAGGGCGTTCCGATCTCGATTGCCGTGCCGAGGATCCGACGATGTTCGAGGTGGTGCTGACGCGCTGGATCATGTCCCCGGAGAGGGCGAAATCGTCGAGCTGCAACGTTTCGCCGGGCCGCTCGATCGCAGGAACGAGCAGCAGCCGGATCGGCTTGCCGGTTTCGATCGGCGGGAGACAGCGGACACGCGCGATGGAGGGATCGGCAGTGCTCGCCAGCCGTTCGAAGTCGGTCACTGTCACGGCTCGGGCACCGGCGCGCAACGACTGGGGCGCACGGAGCTTGGCGTTGCCGACGGTCTCGGCGTCGACGCCGCCGATCGCCGGCACGATGTTCTCGACTCGGTCGACGTACGGAAGGGACGTGCGCAATCCCGTGACCGTGCCCGCCCCGACGTTGCCGGCGGCCCCGCCGCCGAAGCGATAGCCGGTGATCGCCGACCAGTGCGCCTTCTCGCGGTACGGCGCCGTGCTGGCGGGTCGTTCCGTCGGCGTAGCGGATCAGCGGGCCGAAGCGGATCTCGCCGGTGCTCGAGTTCCACATGAAGTGCGCGGTCGTCAGACGCTGCTCCCGATGAAGTCGGGCGACCTCGCTCCATTCGACGGTCGTGCCGTCTTCGGTGACCTCGACCGTCTCGCCGGGGCTCCGGGCGAGCACCGGGCGGTTGCGCACCGCGAACACCTGGTCGGGTTTGCCCGTGCTCCGTCCGACGATCTCGCGCGCGGCGAAGCTCGCTGTGCTCGGCGATCACCGAACCGCCGATCGAGTTGACGACGATGTTGCGGATCTGCGGAGACGCTCGATACGTGGGTTGTCCCGGTTCCGGCTCGAGCAGCTTTGGCCCGCAGCCAGAACGCACGCTCGCCGGCGAGCGTCAGCGGCTCGTGCGCCGACGGCACGAGCAGCACGATCTCGCCGTCGCGGTTGAGGCCACCGGTGGTGTCGCGGTACACCGTTGTGGGGATCCAACCGCTCCCCTGCCAGACCTCCCACCGCAGCGGGGGCTTCGTCGGGATCACGCCGATGCCCTCGATGTTGGCGTCCATGTGCATCGAGATCGCGTTCCCCGCCAGCGAGTGCTCGAAGCCGAGGTAGAACCTGTCGTCCGCCGAGTCGGGCGTGCGAGGAAAGCACACGACGGCGAGATCGGGAACGCGCAGCGCTTCCCAGACGTCGGTGTACACGTCGGGACCGGGGGACACCAGGGCCGCCTTCAACACGGGCTGGGCGATCTGCAGGTCGAGCAGTGAGGTGAAGACACGCGGTGGGCCCACCTCGCCGACGGTGCTCACCTGCGTGCCTGCCGGCACGACCACCGGCTCACCGGCGACATCGACGAGCCAGAAGACGAGCTCGGTCCGGGCGGCGGTTGCTGGAAATCGCTCGAACCCGAGCATGTTCAGCATGTGTGTGTAGAAGGCGTCGGGTACCTGGTTGAGCCGGAACAGCGACAGCTCCGTCATCCACGCGAACAGCTCGATCAGCGCCACGCCCGGGTCGGTGAGGTTGTGGTTCGTCCACTCCGGGCAGTACGTGCGGGATGAGGCGCTTTGCCTCGTCGACGATGTCCTGGAACTTCCGGTCGTCGAGGTTGGGGACAGGCAGATTCATCAGTCGGTTCCTCGATCAGTCACGGCTCGACCTCTTTGGGGATCACGTAGAACGGGTAGACGAGGTTGCGGCGGTCGTTCGTCGACCGCACCCGGTACGTGAGGTTGATCACCACCCGTGACGGGTTGTCGGGATCGGGTTGAAGGTCGACGTCCTCGAGCGTCGACTCGTGGCTCCCATTGCGAGATCGCGTCGCGGCACTGCCTCCGCCATCAGCCCCAGGGTGTTGGCGTTGATCGGCTCGAACAGGAGGTTCCAGATGCGGCAACCGAACTGGGGACGCATGACCCGCTCGCCGGGAGCGGTGATGAGCGCCATGCGGATGCTGGCGTCGATGCCGTCGGCTCCCGCCGCCGAGAGCGATCGATCCGGACTGGTCGACGCGCAGCGGGAAGGTGATGCCCCTCCCGATGAAATCTGCGGCGTCCGACATGCGCTGGTTCTCCTTGCCTAGTTGATCTTCACCATGGCGCCCTTGACCTCGGCGATGCCACTGGCCTCCAACTTGGCCGACCCTCCGCCTTTGAGCTCGATGGCTGCCGAGCCCTCGGCCTTCATCGTCGTGCTCGCCTTTACGTCGACGGAGAGGCCCTCGAGCTTCACTGCGCTCGTCGCTTTGATCGTGATGTTCGCACCGCGCAGCTCCACATCGCCCTTGTCCGTGAGCAGCACCGACGCCTGGCCGGACTTCAGCTCGAGCGTCTTGTGCTGAGCGATGATCTCGGTCTTGTCGGAGCCGAGGTAGAGCAGTGTGCCGTCGGCGAGCTTGACCTTGAAATGCTTGTCAGCGGGCTTCTGGCCGCTGCGGATCGTGAGCGCGTGGGATCCGACGGTCTTGAATCCCCACTCGACGACCTTCTGCCCCTCGAGGAACACGTCGCTCGCGGTCGGGGGCTTCGCCTTCGACCCCCACAACCCGCCGAGCACGAGCGGCCGGCGCAGATCGCCGTGCTCGAACCCGACGAGCACCTCGTCGTCGATCTGGGGGATGAACATCAGCCCCGTATCCGTCCCCGCCCCCGGCGTCACGATCCGCCCCCACCAACTCTCCTCTTGCGACGACAGGTGCGGAAACTTGACGCGCACCCGGCCGAGCCCGTCTGGGTCCTTGTTGTTCGTGACGATCCCGATCGTCAACCCGATGCGGCCGAAGTCGTCGACCTTGTTGGGCGAGCCGCCGAGCAGATCGACGAACGACGACGGTTCGTGCCCTCCCGCCTGGAACGTCGTCGTGAGATCGGTGTCCTGGCCCCAGTAGTGCTCGACGCTGGTGACGTATGACGTCCCGCTCAGGCGCGTGTCCGACGCCGGCGAGCTCGACCAGGCCGCCAGCGACCACGTCGGGACGCCCGATGCACACGCATCGCGTCGTCAGCTCGGACGCAGCGATGCGCCGGCCCAGTGCAGTAGCCAGTCCATTGGCTTCGTCGGTGCTCGTGGCGATCAACGCCGACGTTCCGACGTTGCCGACGAACGAGCGGGCGTCAGTGCGTCCCTTCGTGCCGAGTGGCGCGGTGCTCGTGATGGACGGAGCCTGGGAGCGGACGTTGGACATCATGGCGCTGCCGACGATTTCTCGTTTCGTCAACGGATCCCACGAGCTGACCTTCACCTCGTTCGTGCCATCGGCGGCGCTGAATCGCGTCTTCAGCCGGCGAATGTCGACGCCGTAGGTCACCACAGGAGCCGCACCGCTCGTGCGCTGCCCGAACCGCAGTGACTTGCCCTCGACCTGCCACTCGCAGCCGGCGCGAAAGGCGAGCTCGTTGAGGAAGGCGTAGTTCGTGGTGGTCTGCATCAGGTACGGGAACTTGATCTTTGTGTCCTCGACCTCGGCGCGCAGGCCTTCCTCTTGGGCAATCTTCTTGACGACGTCGGAGTACTTCTGCTGTTGGAACGTGCGGATCCGAGTGTTGTGACCGAGACGATGGGCGCGATCGAGGGCGGTGACCACCAACTGGCAGGCATCGATGCGCTCGATGTCCTGCTCACTGCCGATGGTGACGATCTCCCCGTCGAACACGGTGTGGGCGCTGTTCACGCTGTCAACGAACGTCACGGCGATCTCCGCTCCGATCGCGAAGCGGTCGCTGTCGATGAGGCGGAAGTCGGCGTCGCGAAGCGAAGGGTGAGCTGGCTCGGCATCGACACGGACTGCTCGACGCGGAGGTCGATCAAATCGTTGAGCTCCATGTTGACGCCGTTGACGCAGCATCTTCGGCGACATGACGAGGACGACGTTGGCAGGCATGTCAAACCACCCGTTCCGGGATCGCCAGCATGCTTCCTGGCTTGAGGTCGAGTGGATCCATCAGTCCGTTGGCGGCAGCGATGTCGCGCCATTGCGTCGAGTCGCCGTAGTACTGGGCGGAGATTCGGTCGAGCGTGTCGCCGACCTGCACCTGGTGGGTGCGGTTCGGTCGCGGCGTGCCCGACGTGGGGTTCTGCGGGCCCCAGTTGGCGTCCGGCTCGTACTGCTCGAGGCTCATCTCGACGTTCGCCCGGAGCGGCAGACCCTCGCTGGAGAAGTAGGTGAACGTCACGTCGATGTTCTTCACGACGGCCTTGAAGGAGTGCAGCGTCGTTCCCCAGTGGAACTTCACCCACGGCGGGCGGCCGTTGCTCCGCTCGGCGTCGTAGCCGGGGAGGCGTCGTGTCGACGTCCATCAGTTTGAGCAGCTTGTTCGTGTACAGTGGTGACGGCCTTGCCGTCCGACGTCGTGTCGAACACGAGGCTCAGCGCGAACGAACCACCCTCGCCTCCGGCGAAGCGCATCGTCGGCACTGCCTTGCCCGGGATCTGGTCGGACTCCCAGCGGTTGCTCTGGGAGAACGAGAACTTCGCCGGGTTGAACATGCAGTCGATGCGTTGGCCGTTCTCCACCTCGATGTACGCCTTCTGGAGTTGGGGCATGTTCGACTCATCTAGAAGCCTCCTCGGAATCGGCCGCCGCGGCGTTCGAGCTCGTTGATGATGCGATCCTCGAGCAGTTCGACGATGCGGTCGAACTGGGCGAGCAGGCTGGTCGGGGCGCTGCTGATGACCCCGCTCTCGTTGGTGCTCGCTGCGGTCTGTTCGTGTGGTTGGGTGGTCGGTGCAGTCTGCGGCGGCGCCGCCGTCTCAACTCGCCTCACGACTGGAGTCGCCGGTGATCCACGTGTGATCGACGCAGCGAGACCGGAGGCGGAGATAGCGCCAGCACTCGACGCGTGGGCCACGGACGGGGTGGACGTCTCGCGTGACCGTCCCGGCAACACACCGGTGCGGGGCACGACGGGCGAACGGCGGATGACCGCCGCCACCTGCTCGGCGACACGCTCTTCCGGCCCCCGATCGACGTCATCGAAGAACCGAGGCAGCAGGGAGGGGTTGGCGATGTGGACCAGTTCGTGAGCGATGACCTCTGGTGCCGGATGGGACGTGCTCACATGAATGGTGTCACCGGTGGTCGCCGCCCGCTTGCCGACCCGAGCAAGTGCCCGCCGCGAGGGCGCGCTCGTCGCGAGGTGGACTGGTCGTGTGCCGACAATGGCTGTCGCAACGGGCTCGAAGCGGCGAGGTAGTGGCTGCGGTCGAACGGCCCGGTGACGAGAGAGCTCGTCGAGGAATTCGGCGCCGTCATGCGACATTGGCGTAGGAGCCTCGGTACGAGCACGCCAGATCGTGTCCGCCGCGGTGTCGATCGTGGATTTGGAGTCGGGAGGAGTCGCGACTGGTGGCCGTACGGCCGGGGCTCCTCGGTCACGCGTGCCGAACGCGACCGGGCCGTCGCCGAGCGTCTCGATCGCTGCCGCCGGGGATGAGTGCACCCGTTGTGCGGATGTCGCCGAGGCGACGATCGCCGCCGGCATCGCCATCCCCTGCCCGCCGGCGCCCGGCGCCCTGATCGCTGGGCTGCTCTCGACCGCTGCGCTCCGGGCCGGTTGACCGGTGGCTGCGGCGGACGTCGCCTGTTGACGCTGCAACGGCATCATCGGATCGGTCGAGGATTGGGGAACGCGAACGACGGTGATGGCGGGCCGCACCGTCGGCCGTGGGCGTGTCAAGCGGATGAGTGCGGCGGCGGGACCAATGACCGGACGCAGTGTCGTGATGCGGGGTGACGTGCCGGATCCGGCTAGCCACGCCGCGGTGACCGCACCGTCGGCGATCGCCGGCCCGTCGATCCGTCCTGCGCGGCCGGGCGACGTGACTTCGTCTGCACGGGAGATGTCGACGGGGGTGCTGCGTGCGCGCTCCACAGCAGGCGCAGCAACCGCTGCCCGCGACTCGACCGCCCGGTGGACGACTTCCACGACCTGCGTCGAGTCGCCGGGATCATCGGATGGTGCGCGGGTCGACACGGCTGCCGCGTGGGCGCAGTCGTTCGAATGCGCCCGGCCTCTGGCGTCCGGTCGATCTCGTGGGAAGTGGGCGGGAATGGGCGCGGGCCCGTCGAGGCAATCTCGAGATGGCTTCGCCGGATCAAGAATCTGCCTGCTGGCGCGCGCCGGATCTGGCGGCTGACTCCAGGCAATGCGGTTTCGATGCTCGATGCAACTGCAGCCGGCGGGCGCAACATCCGCATTCCCGGTCGCACGCGAGTGACCGTGATCGGTCGCACGATCGCGGGATGAGGGCGGTGTGATTGGGCGGGCGACTCGACGTCACCCGATCGAGAGGATGCCGTGTCGCGGGTGGGCGGCGGTGAGGTGTCGACCGCTTGTGCGGTGCGTGTGGCGTCCTCGCCGTGTCCTGCGTCGGGCGAGGTACGTATCACCGCCGGCGTGAACGGCGGCCTCGGTGTCGCGTCGAGAGCCGTGTGCAGCGAGCTGCTCTGGGTTGAGGAGGGCTCGACCGGGAAGCGCTCGGGTGACGTGTCCGCGGTTCTCGGCTCCAAGTCCGCGGCGCGCTGGAGCACATCGGTCGAAGCGACCGGCGTTACTCGTTCCGTCCTCGCGGTGACCGTTCCGGAGTCGGTGGCGCTGTCGGTGATCGCATCCGGGGCGGTCGGCGGCGCTGATCGCTCGCCGCTCGCCCGGAGCCCACCGGGCGTGTCACGCCCGCCAAGCGTGGTGGCTGGCGATCGTGTGGCCGGTGACTGAGTGCCTGGCCGCTCCGCAAGTGCGGCGGAGCGGGCGATGTGTTCGTTGCCGCCGGCCGGATTGCTCGCCGAACCTGGTGCATCGTCGATCGTGCGTGCCACGGGCGCGGTGGTGTCGACGTGGGACGACGCCGGGCGCGTCGCGTCACCTGCAGGCGCTGGTGAGGCGCCGATGGGCGCGGTCGTTGCTCCTCCGGGTGACGTCTCGCTCGACGGCATCGCCGGCCGCGCTCGTGTCGGCGCAGGCGCGTCATCGGAATACGACTGCCGCCTCGCTGCCGGCGACGCATCGTTTTCACCACCGGCAACGGGCGCGCCGGGCACCACGCGTGCGATCGCCGCTGTGCCTGTGTCGATCACGGCTGCGATCGCCGCAGCCTGGGTACCGGCGAGAGCGTCGCCACCAGCGCTGGCAAGACCTGGCGCAGCAGGCTGTGACGGGCGAGCTACCCCGACGGCGCCGGTCTGTACCGTGCCGGCACCGGCGCCGTCGGAATTCGGGACCGAGCGTGGGAGCGGCGAGTCAGCGACTCGCCGGATCACCGTCGGCATGGCCGGACGGCGGACGTCGCTCGGTAGCGAACGGTCACGAGAAGTGATGACGCCGCCCGGCTGCATCCGCTCTGGCGCGTTGGAGAGGAGCGGGGGCTCCGCGCGGCGGACCAACCGGTCCCGCCACATCTGACCACGATCCAGCCAGGCGGCGATGGACGGACGCGCCGCCAGCTGTCTCTGAACACCGATCGCCGGCTCGAAGGATCCAGCGCCCATCGTGCTCGCGGTCGTTCGCCCAACAAGCGTCGAGGGGACGTGCCCAGCCTCTGGGTCCCGTGGTGGCACCTCCGTAGTGGCGGTGGTCGAGCCTGCGTCGGGCGTTCGCCCACCCGGCGGCGACGGCGATATCGGTGAACGCGGCACCGTCGGCGACGCAACATCTGCACTCGTCTCAGGACGCGTCGACACCGTGCCGGGTGATCGTCGTCGCCCGGACCCCTCGGAGGTGGCCTCACGAGAGCCCGACTCGCCCGGCGCGGCCTCTCCCGAGCGGAACCCACCGGGAGCCATCGCACCGGACCCGTGTCTCTGCGGGCGACCCCTGCTGACGCGGCTTCGCGGGGCTCGGGGCCAGCGTCGCCGGTTCCCCGCGGAGGCGAGGCCGTGGGCCGCGCGGTCGTGGGTCTGCGGTTCGTCCCGAACTGGTGCCTTCCGACTGTGTCGCTGCACCGGGGTCGAACCGCCGACCGATCGACGGCGCGCCCGGCGTCGCTTCGCGGCGGGGTGAAGGTCTCGACTGCTGAGTCGACGATGTCGACCTCCGAGCCATGTCCTCGCGTGGAGGCTGGGCCGCTGGCGTGTCGGGTATCAGTCCAGTGCGTTGGAGCGATCGTTTGAGGGCGACCAGGTCGTCGGGTAGCACCGCTGGCGTCTCCGCTTCGCGGGCCATGGGCGTCACGTCGCGGTGCTGGAGCGGGCCGCTCGTCGAGCCTGCCGCTGCTGCCGGGATGCGGGCGCCGTCGAGTCGGAGATTCCCTCGTCTCGCCGGGGCGACGGCGATCGCGTGCTGCTCCCGCTGGCCCGGCTGGACCGAGACGCGCTCGCGTTCGTGTCACGTGCCGACGTGCCCCGTGGTGGCGCGGCACCGTCCACGTAGGGTCGCAGCCGCTCGGCGATCGCTGCCGGGTGCAGTTCGGGCCCCGGCTGCAGTGACATCCCCTCGGTTCGACGCCAAGGGCAGCCCCCGTCGCTGAGTAGTCGGCCGCACCGGTTGCCGCCTGACGACGGCCGAATGGAGCGCGGCGAGCCGTGGGTCGTCGGCGAACACGGCGGCTCCGCGACTGGTGTCGTCGTCGACGTCGTGCCATGGCCAGTAGTCGATCGGTGGGCGAATCTCGGCTCCGGACACGTCGAGCGACGCGTGGTGGCCGACGTCCCAGCGGTGCAGGCGGGAAAGACCGAACGTGTGCGCCGCCTCGATCGCCCGCCGCACGACAGAGCCGATCGCTCCGAGGCGTCGACTGGTCGGGTTCGTGCGCGGACGGACACGACGCGAGAGCGCCGTGCCGAACTCGGGGCGGATGCCCTCAACCTGGTGTAGTTGCTCGGAAGCCATGGTGGGTGATCTCTAGTTCCTCGACCGCCGACTCGGCGGACTCGACGGAGAACTCTGGGCCCTTCCATTTCACCGGGAAGGCACCGAAGAACTCCCAGCTTCGCAAGCGCTCGTCGCCCGGGCCGATCAATGTGATTGCCGCCGTCGATCTCGTGAGCTTGTTGCCCTGGGCGCTGAACTTTTCGCCCGAGGACTTGCTCAGCCAGTCGAGAAGGGTGTCCTGCTGGGTAACGCCGCGCTTGAGCGTGATGTTCGGCCACGACATGCGCCCCGGCAGCTTGTGGACGAAGTTGTTCTCGCCGCCTTCCTCCACGTCCTCGACCGACACCGACACCTCCAGACCCGTCACCTGCATGAAGCGCCCGATCTCGACACCGTCGACCTCGAAGAGAAAGGTGGCCGACGTAACTCGTTCACGGTCGAATGAGTCATTGACCATTGCGGATCGCCTCCCACGCCCGTTCATTGAGATCCGCCACCGACCGGATCAGGCGGGCCCGATCGCTGTGGGAGAGATCGAGCAGGCGTCCAGGTCCCAGTGGAGGTGATACGCGAGGTAGGTGACCTCATCCCAGAGCGCCTGCTCGGGGTACAGCCTCATGACTCAGCGCTGGACTTGACCTCTTCGATCAGTCCCCGGCGTCGCGGGGAGGGATCGAACGTCGCCCCGTTCGCGGACACGGTCTCGTCGGCGACCTCCGCGCCGCCGGCGGCATCGGCCGTCGTCGGTTCGTCGGGTTCGTCGAGCTCAGGTTCCTGCTCGGCCGGCAGCACGGCTGCTTGGAGCACCGCCACGTCGGCGGGATCGCCGAAGTTGATGATGCCGTAGAGATCCTGCAGGAACGCCAGATCGGCGGCGAACATGTTCTCGATCTCATTCGGCGTCACCTGGCGCAGCGACCCGAGCTCGGTCACGACACGAGCGATCACGAGCACGGTGAGGTACGGATCGTCCGCTCCGTCGACCCGAGGATCGCGGAGCGGCTCGATCTCGTCGCGCGCCGTGGCGAGGCGCATCGTGCCGTGTCGGTGCAGAGCGCCGTCGCCGTCGACGTAACCCTTCGGCAACGTGAACGGATACTCCGTCTGCAATCCGCCCATCGTCAGGGCTTCACCCAGTCGAGGAACTCGTGCTGGATCGTGAGCTCCTCGACCATGACGTCGTCACTGCCGGCACTGAGGTCGGAGACCGAGAGCTTCGACGGCCAGCACGCTTCGAGGCTAAACCGTGCGCACTCCGTCTGTTGACGGTCGTACAACACGATCGAGGCGGTCTTGTACGGCGTCGCTTTGGAGGCGTCGACGACCTCCTTGAACCAGTCGTGGATCACCATGTTGGTCGTGAAGCCGCGCTTGAGGGTTACCTCGCTGTACTTCGGCTTGCCGGCGCGCTTGCGCTCGATCACCTTCTTGCCGTTGCCCTCCTTGAACGTCGTCACGTCGAACTCGAGGCTCAGGCCGCTGCACCCGGTGAACCAGGCGAGGGTGAGTGCATCGATCTCGAGGGCGAAGAACGAGCCCTGGAAGTCTTGATCGTGGGTCTTTGCGTCAGTCATCGCTCACCGCCTCACTTGTTCCGGATCAGTTCTTCGACGGCCAGGGTGATCTCCTCGGTCATGAGGTCGTCGGAACCGACGTCGAGGTCGGATGCCGACCACTTCGACGGCCAGATGTTGTTGAACGTCCAGCGGCTGAGCTCTTTGCCGGACATGTCCGAGACGACCAGTGATCCGTTCGTGCGGTATTCCAACGTGCCGTCGCGGATCGACTTCGCCCAGTTCCAGAACTTCTTGTCTGGCGACAGCGTCCGCTTCAACGTGATGTCCTGGTACTTGGTGGTACCGGGGCGCTTACGCGTACGCGTATCCGTGCTGGTGTCGGTCTTTTCCACGACCTCGACCTCGTAACCGAACCCGCTGGCGTCGGTGAAGAACCCCTCGATTCCGTTGTCGAGCTTGATGAAGAACCACGAACCAACCAGTTCGACGTCTTTGGCGTCGCCGGGTGTGGTGACAGGCATGATGTGTCTCCTTCCTCAGCCCGGCTCAGGCCGACGTTTCCTTGATCTGGGCGATACGGAAGATCACGAACTCGGCGGGCTTCACCGGCGCGATGCCGACCTCCACGACCACCTTGCCCATGTCGATCGACTCCGGCGGGTTGGTCTCCTCGTCACACTTGACGAAGAACGCCTGCTCAGCAGTTGCGCCGAACAGCGCACCGTCACGCCACAGTCCACGCAGGAAGGCGTTGATCGTGCGCTTCAAACCCTCCCACAACGACATGTCGTTGGGCTCGAACACGGCGTACTGCGTGCCGTTCATGATCGTCGTCTCGATCATGTTGAACAGGCGCCGCACGTTGAGGTACGTCCAGTCGGTGTCGGACGACAGTGTGCGGGCACCCCACACACGGATTCCCCGTGTGCCGAAGGGGCGAATGCAGTTGATCCCGATCGGGTTCAGCAGGCCCTGCTCCGCCTTGGTGATGTTCAGCTCGACGTCGAGCGCGCCGCGGACGACCTCGTTGGCGGGGGCCTTCCACACGCCCCGCGTGTCGTCGGTGCGAGCCCAGATGCCGGCCAGGTGACCGCTCGGTGGCACCGAGATCTCCGTGTCACCGTTGGTCGCCGCCGGGTTGCTGACCGTGATCCACGGGTAGTACAGAGTGGCGAACGGCGAGTCGTACATTGCAACGTCGCTGCGCCATTCCTTGATCTGCTGCGGCGTCATGCCTGGAGGCGCGTCGAGCACCGCCATCCGGTTCGCCTGGCCCTCGCAGTGGTTGATCAGTGCGAGCTGCACGCTCTTCCACATGTCGAGGTCGACCGTGCCGTCGTCCTTGCGTGCGGCGGTGATGAGGTCGGGAACCGAAACCATCGTCACGTCCTCGGCGATGACGAGACCGTTGATGCCCTGGCGGGCGGTCTCCGAGCCGGCGAAGGCGCGGCCCGAGACGGCGACGGGAGTTGCTGGGCCGGCCGGGATCGGGTAGCTGCCGGCTGGCACGCTGGCGAGATCGGCGGCGAGCGACGAGGTGTCGATCTTCGTCGCCACCTTCACTCGGGTCGACTCCTTGTTGACGACAGTCTCGACGTTGCGATCGCCCGGCGTCAGCGTGAGCCCCTCGAAGCTCTCCACCGCGTTCGATCCCTCTGAGACGTCGACACGGAACGTGGGGGCGCTGTCTTCGGCGGCGTCGTCGGCCGGCGGCTCCGGCGTGACAGTGACCGTGACGTTGGCGCCGGGCTCGACAGCCGTCACCTCGATGGCCGGGCCGAGTGAGCGATCGGCTGCTGGCAGCGCCAGCACGCCGGACTCCTTCGACGGCTCGGTGTGCGGGATCCGCACGATGTACGCCAGGCTCCCCCCGTTGTTGAAGTAGCCGTACACCGAGTGGGGCAGCATCGCCCCCGGAATGAACCCGCCGTAGAGCTGTTCGAACTGGGTCCAGTTCGAGACCAGCCGCGGCTTCGTTCCGTTCGGATCGCCGGGATCGTCGGACGGCCCTCGTTCGGTGAACCCGACGAAGGCAGCCACTGCGGTGGCACCCGGCGCAAGTGTGGCGCTGCCTGACGGCACTTCCTCCACGTACACACCAGGTGTCAAATACGTCGTCGCCATAGCAAATACCCCCTCATGGTCAGCTCATGACGCTGTGTGGTGGCACGCGAAAGGGGCACCCAACCCGTGACCCAAAATGGCGGTGGACCGTTCGATCACTTATGTGCTTCCGGATCGATGCCCTCGGCCACTGCCGTGGCGGAGAACATATCACACGTGCGGACGAACTCTCCACGCGGGGATCATGGGACGTTCGTGCGAACGGCCGGGCTGACCGTCACCGAGACCACCCCGCCGTATGCGCACATGCATTTCGAGGTCGAGTTCAGCGCCGGCATGTTCTTCACGAGCACGGTCGGCGAGCCGGGCATCCACGGCGCAGGGATCACAGGTATGCATGCGCCCGGCGTGAGCACTCCGAGTGCGGCTGCCGTCTGGGCGGCGGTGATCGGGTTGGCGAGGCTGTTGCAGAGGCCGAACGGCAGGATGTTGACGAACGGTTTGTTGTCCATGATCGTCGCCGCCGGCATGTTCTCGACGATCGTCATCTTGTCGGGCAGCACCACAAGGGTGCTCGGAGCGAGCCCCATCGTGCACATTGTGGCCGCGCCGTTGACGACTGGTTGTCCCATCGATGATTGAGGCTAATACAGTCAGCCTTTACCGTGAATGGCTGCTCTCGTCGCCGACGACGAGGTGATAGTGCGGACCGAAATCTGACTCGTCCAGCAACCGTCCCTGCTTCTGGTATTCGCGTGCAACCGCCACGATCACCGACTCCATTTCAATCGGTTTCTCCCGCGCCGCGGCGAGGAACGCCGACTGGAGCGCGGCATTGCGGATGGACCCGCCACTCATCTCGAACTGGCGGGCGAGGAACGCAGTGTCCACGTCGGCTGCGAGCGGTGCGGTGGGCGGGAAGTTGTGCTCCCAGATCGCTTTGCGCTCCGCCTCGTCGGGAAGCGGGAACTGGATCCGGCATTGGATCCTTCGCACGAACGCCTCGTCGATGTTGCGCTCGAAGTTGGTGGCGAGCACGACGAGACCGTCGTAGCTCTCCAGCCGCTGGAGGAGGTACGACACCTCGATGTTGGCGTACCGGTCGCGCGCGTCGCGGACCTCCGACCGTTTGCCGAACAACGCGTCGGCCTCGTCGAAGAACAGCACGACGTTGCCGGCACTGGCTGCGTCGAAGACCCGATCGAGGTTCTTCTCCGTCTCACCGATGTACTTGCTGACGACGGCGGACAGGTCGAGCTTGAACAGATCGAGCCCGAGCTCGCCGGCGATGATCTCGGCGGCGAGTGTCTTGCCGGTTCCCGACGCGCCGGAGAAGAGGGCGACCAGTCCGCGCGACGGCGTCGCCGAGAAGCCCCATTCCTCGTACACCGTGTCTCCGTGGTGTGCTCGGGCGACGAGCTCGCGCAACGCCTGGATCCTGTCCGGAGACATGACGATGTCGGTCCATCCGCGTGTCGGCCGCACTCGCCGGGCGAGCCGGTCGATGTGTCCGCCGGCGAGACGCCGCACTGCAGCGTCGAGATCGCCGCCCGTAGCGGCGTACGCCCGCTGCACGAATTGCAGCTGGTCGGCGGTGAGTCGGTGCGAGCGTGGCGCGTCGCCAAGCGCCTCAGCCCACTCCTCACCCGTCGGCTCGGTGGCGGCGACGTGCCGATCGACCCACGCCCGATCCGGCATCTGCTCCATGGGAACCTCTACCCGCGAGCTGAGCACCCAGGACAGGTGTCGCGCCCGCTCGATCCACCGTCGTCCGGCGATGGGAAGCTCTTCGTCGAGCTCGACGATGATGCCGGCGCCGACGATCGTCGCTTCGCGGACGGTCGCCGCCCACTCGGCCTCGGACGACGGGTGGGGCACGATGACGAAGCGATCGCCCGCCGCGACGCGAGTCGCCTCCTGCTGCCGTCGTACCCGGTCGGGTCCCGTGACCACGACGAACGCCTCGTCGCCCGTGCTCTCGGAGGCGAGCCGCAGCTCCGTGCCGACAGGGAGATCCGGATCCGCCGATGCGTCCCCGGCGAGCGCCCACATCACGCTCGGGTGTACCCGCACGACGTGGTTCGCCCACGGTCCGTCGTCGACGACGTCGATCAGCCCGGCGCGCCGCAGCGCGCCGTCCGGCCCGACCGCCCGTACGCCGATGTGATCGCCGGGAAACAACACCATCAACCCGTTCAATGTGAGCCGTGGCGTCGACGTGTCGCTCTGGGCGAAGCCGGCGAGCACCTGCAATCGTGGATCGGCCTCGACCGCAGCCGACACGGCGAGAACCTCGGCCTCACCGGCGCTGAGCCCGGCGTTCTCGGCCAGCACGCTGAATGGGACGGCGTCGGACAACGAGTCGGTGAACTGCTGCCGCGCCGCGGCGATGTTGCTCTCGCCGGCCGCCTCATCGGTCGCCTCGGCTCCGGCGCCATCGCGTTGTCGCTGAGCGGCGCGCGTCGAACAGCGCGTCGGCGATCGCGGTCCACGCTGGTGCTCCCCTCGGCGGCGAACTCGCTGCCACCGGACCAGTCAAGCACCGATCGCCGCGGAGGTGCGAGCCCCCTACCGGGACGACGCGTACTTGCGCACCGCCTCTGTCGTCGAAGCGGCGCCGAGGCGAGCGCGAGCTTCCGCCAGCCTCCGCACGGCCGTGCGCCGGGAGAGGCCCAGTTTCCGAGCTGCGTCCGCAACCGTGAGACCGCTGGCGAGCGCGTCGAGCAGCTCCGTGTGATCGACGCTGAGTGACGCGCCAGGCGTCTCCGTTCCTTCGCGCACGTCGGCGACGCGGGACAGCTCGTCGAGGAACCGTTCGGCGCTTGCGCCGTCGAGCGAGACAGAGAGCACGACACCGACGCCGCGGGCGGCCGCCAGCAGCACCGCCGCAGCGGTCGCCTGGTCGGCCACGTCGACGGCGACTGCTATTTGGCTCGTCGCCAAGGAGAACGGCTGCTCGGGAAGTTCTGCCAACGCGTAGCGCTTCCAGCCAGGCAGGTGGATCTCGACACGGGGTGACGAGTCGACAAGCACCGCAGGCGGGGGCATCACTCGCCGTCGTGGTGGAAGCGGAGTGCAACGGCCTGGCGTCGTGTCGTCGCGCCGAGCTTGCGCATCGCAGCACGGATGTGGGTCTCCACCGTCACGCGGGAGATGCTCAGCTGCTCGGCGATCGCCCGCGAGGTGAGGCCGTCGCCGACGAGTCGGATGACCGCATCTTCCCGTTCCGTGAGCGACGGAGCGCCGTCGAGCTGGGCGAGGGTCGCCGCTGCCCGGCGCCGAATCCACCACAGCTCGCCCTCGATCGCCTCGTCGTGGACGCTGGTGATCCGGCGGCGTGCCGATGCGTGCTGGCTGCGGACGGCGATCATCTGCGGCCGCCCAGCTGGCGCGGAGCGCGAAGCGGCGCGTGCCGACCGACTTCCACTGCGCCGCGACTCGGTCGAGCGTGGCGATCGCGTCGGCCGCTGCCGTGGGCGCAACGCGGAGGGCGTCGATCTCGTCACCGAACGCCGAGAACACCGGCATCGCAGCGACGTCAGGAGTGTCGACACTCACCCCGGATCCGGACTCGAATTGGGCGTAGGCGCCGGCCGCGACGGCGGCGACGAGGATGCCGAAGTACCCAGGGCCGACCGTGATGGCGCGATCGACGTAGGCGAGGCAGGCGTCGGAATCGCCCGCCACCCAGGCCAGGTCGGCGCACGCGGCGAGGAGCAGGGACTGGTCGTCGGACGTCGGCAGCAGGCGGAGGACTTCTTCGAGTCGAGCACGAGCCTCGTCTGCGTGTCCTGCGTCGGCGAGGGCGAGCGCCATCACCAGTTCAATCTGCGATCGATTGCGGAATACCGGCTGCTCCCCGATGAAGCGGCGGCAGTCCTCGGCGAGCGCCGCTGGGTGATCTCCGGCCCAGAACCGATCCGTGAGTGTCGCCGCACGCATGTGCACGTGCCACGTGTATTGACCGAGCTCGGCGGCGCGTTCGGTGAACGTCTCGAGCAGTTCGACGGCCTCGCGCGTCCGTCCCCGAAGCCCGTAATGAGAGGCGAGGAAGAAGGCTGCAGCACACTCGGATTCGCTGTCGCCGGCCTCCGCCGCAGCCTTGATGACTGCTCGGTAGGCATCCTCCCATCCGTCCCGGTGGTCGTGCGCCAGCGCCGTGGCGTGGACGAGTCGGGCGCGGGGGATGTCGACGCCGAGCCGCAACGCGGCCGCCAACGCCTCCTCGGCGACGGGCGTCGTCTCCCTCCCCGCATGCTCGGTTCGAACCCGCTGGTTGGCGAGCTCGACGAGCAGCTGCACCTCCGTCGCCGAGCCTGTCCCGGCGACGAGCTCGAGGCCGGCCTCGACCGCCTTCCGTGCACCGGACAGGTCGGCGGAGAACCACCGTGCCCGACCGGTGTGGAGCAGTGCCTCGGCGGCGAGCGCGGCATCGTCGGTGTCGACGGCAGCGGCGGCACGGGCTGCGCCGGCCCAGTCGCCAATGGCGACGAGGGCGGCGGCCGTGTCCAGTTGCAGACGGACGTCGCCGGTCGCCTCCGCACCGATCGACAGGCGCGCGTGCCCTCACGACCGGGTCAGATTCGCTTTCGAGGACCCTGCTCGCGGCCGCGGCGGCAGCTGTCACGTCACCCGCGGCGAGATAGTGCTCCGCCGCTTCGTGATCGGCGAGCCGCCCGGCGAGCCGGCGGTGTGCGGCGCGGCGGCTCTCATCGTCGAGCGCGTCGATGGCCGCGTCAGCGAGGAGATCGTGGACGAGCGCGACTGATCGCCCGCCGCGAACGACGAACGCGGCAGGGAGCTCACTTCGCGCAACCTCGAACATGTCGAGCGGTACCGGCCGTCGAAGCAGCGCCAGCTCCGTGACGAGGTCGCGGACGGGAGGGGGCATCGCCTTCAGTCGTTCCGTCGCCGCGGCGCGAAGCGTCGGCGTCGTACGGCCCCGGTGGACGAGCTGCTCCAAGAGCAGGGGGTTGCCACCAGCCGATCCGACAAGACGATCGACCTCACCGGCCGCCAGATCGGGGTGCAGCTTGCGGGCAAGTCCCCGGCTGGTGGTGATGTCGAGCGGTTCCACGGCGATCTCGACGGCGCCGTTCACCGTCACGGGCGGAGCGTCGTCGTCGGTACGAACGGTGGTGACCAGCGGCACCATCCCGGCGATCAGCGAAACCACCTCACGCGTTCCGGTATCGGCCCATTGGAGATCGTCGATGAACAAGATGCGGCCGTCGAGCAGGCGCGTCACCGACGAAGCGACGGTCTCCGGGTCACCGTGCAGTTCCTCCTCCAACGCGAGGGACAGAGGAAGGAAGGGCTTCCACCGCAGACTGTCGAGGCTGGCGCCTTCGGCATGGGGCCGCCGGCGCAGGACGGCGCGCACGACCGTGGTCTTGCCGATCCCGGCGGGGCCTCTGACGAGCACTGCGGCACCGCTATCGAGGGCACTCGCTACCGCCTGGACGAGTCGAGAACGTCCCTGCATACGCAGGACGCCAGCGTACTCGTGGCGATGACAGGAGATGGACCCCCATTGATCGAAATTTGGCGCAGATTGACGAGGCGCGATCGGCCCCCGATCCGTACGTTGTGAACCAATGAGTTGAGACGGGGGGTCTCAAAATGAATCGATCGAGGACTCGTCGCTTGCGCGTGGGCGGTGTGCTGGTGGCGGGAATGGCTGCGTCGACGGTTCTGGCGGGGGGCGTGCCCGCCAGAGCCGTCGACTGCAGTGGAGTCTTCGACGCCAACGGCGACGGGCGGGGCGATCTACCCATCGGCGCGCCGAACGAGGATGTCTCCGGCGATGTCAACGCCGGATCCGTGACGATCCTGATGGGAACGGCAAGCGGCTCGTACACGGGCGCAGGATCGAGGAGGATCGTCCAAGATCAGATCGGCGATCTGTCGGAGCCCCAGGACCGCATGGGCGCGTCTGTGGCCATCGTCGACTGGAACCCCTCCGTGGACGCC
Source organism: uncultured Acidimicrobiia bacterium (assembly GCA_963830025.1). Lineage (GTDB taxonomy): Bacteria > Actinomycetota > Acidimicrobiia > Acidimicrobiales > Ilumatobacteraceae > CAWHLC01. The sequence goes on along the minus strand of CAWHLC010000007.1, from coordinate 391,345 downwards.
TGCCCCGACCTCGCCATCGGGATCCCGGGTGAGAACGGCGGCCGCGGCCGCGTGATCGTGGTCCTCAGCTCGTCCTCGGGGTTGAATCTGGCGCAACGCGTCGTTCTCGGACAAGGCGTCGGCGGCGCCTCCGACACGGCCGAGGCCGGCGATCACTTCGGCGAGACGATGATCGCGTCGGGTGTGTCGGTGGCCGGGACGGCGCAGGCACTGGCTGTGGGAACGCCGGGTGAGGACGTCGGCACCGCCGCGGACGCAGGCGTCGTGATGGCGTTTCGCTTCTCCAGCTCCAACGGGATGATGTCCCGAGCGGGACGCGTGGTCAGGCAGGGAGCAAATGGGATCCCGGACACGCCGGAGGCCGGCGATGGGTTCGGGTCGTCGCTGGCGGAGACGGGCGGCAACTCGAACCAAGTGTCGGTCGTCGGGGTGCCGGGTGAGGACATCGGTGGCGTGTCCGATGCCGGGATGGTCCACGAGCTCGATGGCGGTCTCGCCACACATTTCACGACACTGCACCAGAACAGCCCACGCGTGCCTGACAGCAACGAATCCGGCGACCGGTTCGGTGCTGCCGTCGGCTTTGCTCCTGGTCCGTGCGCTGGCGCCTTCTTCTTCGCTGCCCTCATGATCGGCGCACCGGGTGAGAACCTCGGCGGGGCGAGTGACGCCGGCGCGGTGACGATGCTCGAGCCGGAGAACTCGGCCGACATCGGCAACCTCATTCGCGAAGGCTCGGGTGGGATCCCGGATCAGCTGGAGGCGGGTGACCGGTTCGGAGCATCCATCGCCACTGTCGGCGTCGAGGTGGCGATCGGCGCGCCTGGTGAGGACGTCGGAGCGGCCTCTGATGGAGGTGCGGTCGTGCTGGCCCACATCGGGTGCGGCCCAGGGGATCCCTTCGAGGAACGCGACGTCGTCGTCCTCCACGGGCGACTGTTCACGGAGAACTCGGCTGGCGTGCCCGATGGTGCCGAAGACGGCGATCAATTCGGCGGCCGGGTCGCATCGGCGCAGGGAGCATCGAGTGAGCGCCTGATCGTCGCCGCCACGCGAGAGAACGTCGCCGGCAAGGTCGGCGCCGGAGCGGTATTCGCCTTCCTCGTCAACGACGAAGGTCGCGTCGCAACAGGCTCCGGACTTGCGTACACACAGGACACCGCCGGCGTACCAGACACCGCCGAGGCCAATGACAACTTCGGGCTCGGGCTGAGCGCCCACCTCTGACCTTCTCTCCACCTCGTCCCGGGTGCAGTCCCTCAACGTCGAGCGGGCGTGCCCGGGACGGTGGCGGCGGAACGACACCCTGAGCCGAGGCGAGTAGCCGCCGTCGACAGGCACCCGTGACCGGTGGGGGCCGCTCTTGCGCCCTCACGGGCCAGCGTGTCGGTAGTGGACAGTGGTGGGAAACCCTCCCTGCGAATACCAGCCGACGATGGCACCGCGCTCGCCACCCATCGCGGCGTCGACGGACGGGTACTTCTCGTATCCGGAGACGGCCGCCGGCTCACCCCAGGCGCCGTCTCTCGGCCGGAAGACGGCCAGAATCCGGGTCATTTCGGGATCGTTCGAGGAAGGCTCCCCATACAACAGCATCTGATTTCCGAACGCATCGACGCCACCCACGGAGCCAACAACCGTCTCGACCGGTCGCCACGTACCACTTCGTGTTCGGACCCTTGCACGAGTTACGAGGTCGGTCGCCTCCCAGGTGACAAGCGCTGTTCCGTCGGCGCCCATGGCAAGCCCTGGAGACGACAGGTTCCTTTTCGCCAAGGTCAGACGGTGACCCCATCCGCTGTCAGCCCGATGGACGGCCGCCATGACGCGTGCGCCGTCGGGCGGGAGAGGCGGTTCGGGGTACTCACCCCAGTAATCACCGCCCCACGCGATGATCACGTTCCCACGGCCGTCCGCGGCCACCGCGAAGCTCCACACCGCCATGACTCCGTCCGACAGCATCCGCGGGTTGGTCCAGCTCCCGTCGTCACGGCGGCGGGTCACCAGCAGGTCGTCACCGGTCTCGGCACCCAGCCGGAGGAACACAACGAAGGCTGTGCCTTTACTGTCGACCACGACTCGAGACGCCAAGCCATAGCCGAGAGCCTTGAGCTTGGTCCACGATCCGTCGAGGAGTCGCGTCCTGACGAACACGGTGTTCTTGCGATACTGGACGGCCGACCAGGTGACGACCAACTGCCCCGACGGCTTGAAGGCGATGTCGGGGAGGCCAACGTGGCCGAAGAGCCCGCCGGGATCAACCGGCGGTGAGATCCGCAGGGGAACGCTCCAGGCGCCGCCGGTGCGCCGGTAGCTGAACTCCAGCCGCGCAGGCGCCGGCGTCGGGGCCCGTCGCCAGACCACGGCGATGTTTCCCGCGTCGTCGATTGCCACCCGCGGCGCGTTGGTGATCGCCCCGGCAGCCGTGAGAACAGCCGGAGGGCTCCACGAACCGCCCGCTGATCGATGGACTGCGACGACGCTGGTGTCTGGATTCTGACCTTCGATCCAGACGACGGCCGCCGCGCCCGCTCGATTCATCGCCACGGCGACGGCGCTGCTTCCCGACGGGGCGTTCCTTGTCGCGTGCCACACCAGCCCGCCATCGGCCGTGATCGTCGGCCCCATCATCATGGCGGCCCACAACAGAAAGACCATTGCAACCGCGCACACCGATCTCGAACGGCCCAGCACCTTCGACAGGGTTGGCCGCGCCCTACTCGACCACCACACCATCGCTGCTCTACCTTTCACTTCTCGAGGTTCCACCTCTCTACCTTCCACGTATACGGGCCCACGCCGGCGCGGCGTAGAGGCGGAAGTACCTTTTGATCTCACCTTTGATTCGTGTCTGCCGGCAGGCGCCGTCGCGTTGAATGACCGTGGTGGACCGGGACCGGCAGCTCGGTCGACGCCGACCAGGCGGCGCGTGATCTGATGGCGGCGTGAACGAGCTGCAGCCGTACAAGATCGACGTTCCCGAGTCCGACCTCGACGATCTGCGTCAGCGACTGGCGCGCACCCGCTGGCCCGAGCAGGAGTTGGTGGACGACTGGTCGCAGGGCATCCCCCTCGCATACGTGCAGGAGGTGTGCTCCTACTGGGAGAAGGAATACGACTGGCGTCGATGCGAGTCGGAGATCAACTCCTACGAGCAGGTGCAGTACGTCGGGGATGAAGGTCCGGCGATCCACGTGCTGCATGCCCGTTCACCCCATGACGACGCCTTACCGGTCGTGTTCACCCACGGATGGCCCGGTTCGATCGTCGAGTTCCTCGACGTGATCGGTCCGCTGACGGATCCGACGTCCCACGGCGGCGACGCCGCCGATGCGATGCACGTGGTGTGCCCGTCGCTGCCCGGCTTCGGCTTCAGCGGAAAGCCGGAGGAGACGGGATGGGGTGTGGAGCGCATCGCCGACCGTTGGGTGGAGATCATGACTGCGCTCGGCTACGAGCGGTTTGGCGCTCAAGGAGGCGACTGGGGCTCGTCGGTGACGAACTACCTCGCGTTGCGCCATCCCGATCGTCTGGCGGGCATCCACCTCAACATGGTCATCGCCTTCGCCGGACCCGAGGACGGCGAGCCGACCGAGGCGGAGCAAGCCTCGCTGGCATCGATCGCCAACTATCAGCAGTGGGAGGCCGGGTACTCGACGCAGCAGTCGACTCGTCCCCAGACCGTCGGGTACGGGCTCGTCGATTCGCCCGCGGCGCAGGCTGCGTGGGTCCTGGAGAAGTTCTGGGCGTGGGTTGATCACCAGGGCCATCCCGAGGACGTGTTCACCCGGGACCGGTTGCTCGACAACGTGATGATGTACTGGCTCACCGCCAGCGGCGCCTCGTCGGCCCGGCTCTACTGGGAGAGCTTCCGTTCCTTCGTCGCTGATCCCGTCACCGTGCCGTCGGGCATGTCGATCTTCCCCAAGGAGCTCTTCCGCGCCTCACGCCGTTGGGCGGATCACCGCTACTCCGACATCCGACATTGGAACGAGCTGGACACTGGCGGGCACTTCGCCGCCTTCGAGCAGCCGGCATTGTTCGTCGACGAGGTGCGGGCGTTCTTCCGCGAGGTGCGCTGACCGGCAGGCTCCCGGCGAACGTGAGGCGGCGACGCGGTTGTCGTCACCGCCGTTGGGGTTCAGCTGCGTTGCGACCAGTTGTCGGCGGCGGCGATCGCCACGCGGATGGCACGATCGACAGCGGCGTCCTTCTCGTCGAGGAGCGGGTTCTCGTCTTCGGAGCGCTGGGCGATGATGGCGCACACGCAACCAGCGGCGAATCGGTAGACGGTGCCCATCTTGAGCAAGGTGCCGGCCTCCATCTCGAAGTTCAGCACCCCGAGATCGGCGTACTCGTCGATCATCCCCTTGAGACGGCGGAGGAGGTGTGGGTTCGCCGACGACGCGGACCGTTCCTGACCCTCGAAGAACGTGTCCACCGACGCCATCACGCCGACGTGGTGGTCGATCCCCTCGGCGGTTGCGGCCTCGGCGAGGGCGACCGTGAGGAACGGATCGGCGACGGCCGGGAACTGGGGTGGGGCGATGTCGTCGGCGGCGCCCTGGTTGGTCAGGGCTCCGGAGGCGATCACCACCGACCCGACCCGGACGTGATCCTGGATCGAACCGGCGGTGCCGATGCGGATCACGGTGCGGATGCCGGCTTGCACGAGCTCGTTGACGACGATGCTCATCGACGGTGCGCCCATCCCACTCGTGGCGCAGACGACCGGCGCTCCGCCCGGCAGCCGCGCCGAGAACGAATCGAGCCCACGGTTGCGGGCGAGCTCGGCGCCGTCCGTGAGATGGGAAGTGGCGATCAGGTGCGATCGATGAGGGTCACCGGACAGCAGCGCGATGGTGGTGCCCTCGGGGAGGTCATCGGCGCCGAACCCGATGTGGTACAACCGGCCGCTCACAGCCGCACCCTAGATGAGCTCGGATTGCCCACTGGCCGGGCAGCGACGACGATCGCCATGCCGTTTCCACATCGTTGAGATGCCTCACACCCGGGTCGACGGAACGGTACTGCTGGATGTGGTGGGCGTCGGTGGCTCTGAAGGACGTGTGGTGCTCGAGCTCGGGAATGTTGCTCGGCCCACCGGGTTCGACCGTGACGGCGACAGTCGGTCGACCCGGAAGCTCGATTGGCCGCCGGGAGCGATGAGACACGGAGGCGGACGGTGCTGGCAGCACGTGGCAACTCGCTCTGGCTGCTTGACTTGGCACGGCCACCGATGCACCATGGCGACTGGACTTCCTCGATGAGGCGGTGGAGACCGCCGAGTCGCTGGGTGAGCGTCGCACCACGATGGTCACACTCTCCGCCAGACACGCGCGAGCAGATGTTCTGCTCTTGAGGAAGGGACGGAATCCGGGGCGGATCGCACGACTCGACGACGCCTTGAAACGGACGGACAGGGGAACGCGTTGCCGCGACTGCCGTTCGTCGAGCCCAATCGCGGCTGGACGCGCGCCGGCGTGCCGCATGTGGGTTTCATGCGGCATCGCCGGGCGCGGTCGGTTGCTCGTCGTCGGCGGGTGGTGGGGCGTTGCTGTTTGCAGGCGATCCGGGTTCGTCGGTCCGCGGTTGAGCGCTGCCTGGTGGGTCGGTGCCCGGTGAGCTAGTCGTGGGTGGGTCTTTGCCGGGTGGGTCGTTGTTGGGTGGGGCGAGTCCGGTGAGGGGGTGGGTGCGGGTGGTGCCGTCGGGGTAGGTGATCGTCAACTGGCGGGTGTCGGGGTCGAGGCGGAGTTTCCAGTTGTGGGCGTGGAGTTGGTGGTGATGGCGGCAGCAGACGGGGCCGAGGTCGATCAGGTCAGTACGGCCGTGGTGCTGGTATTCGACCAGATGGTGTTGTTCGCAGCGGTCGAACGGCATGTCGCAGCCGGGGAACAGACAGCTGCGATGCATCGCGCGTAAGGGCGAGTTTCTGGTCTGGGGTGGCGAACCGCTTGTTGCGGCCGTGGTTCAACACGGCGTCACCCAGCTGTTCGACGACGCCGTGTTCGTTGACGTCGGCTTCGACGATGTTCGTGGTCGGGTCGTCGAGCACGGCTGTTGCGAGGGTGTGGAAGGCGATCGGGGTGCCATCGGCGTATTCGTGCACGGACAGCTCGTGGGGTCCGTCGCGTCGGGTCTTGTCGTCGCAGAGGACGATGGCTGTCACCCCGGCAACCTTGGATGCGTGTTGGAGACGGGGGTGTTGCAGATCAGGTTGGTGATGGCGTCAGCGGTGATCTGTTCCCGTGTGCGTAGATCGGTGTTGTCGCCGCGGCGAGCGTGGTAGATGGCGTTCACCTCAGCGGTGATCGCTGTGTTCAACGTTTGGCCGGTCAACGGATCCCACCGGCCCGACAACCCCCACAACCCCGTCTCCAACTCGGTGAAGATCTTCGCCTTCCGCTGATGACGTTGCCGTTCCGCCCGCTGCACACCAAGATCCTCGAGCAACAACTCGACCAGATGGGTCACATACAACCGGAACGCCATGCACACTGCGGGTGGCGGCGATCGTGTCCAGGTCGGGGTGACGGCGGTAGAACTCGGCCCGCACATCCACCGCCAACTTCCCCAACGCCTTCGCAACAACATCCGCGTACTGCGGCGGACAGCTCACCGGAGCGGGTCGCCTCATCCAACCCCGCCAAGTTGTCGAGCACCGCACCGCGATCCTTCTCGACGAGCTCCTCCTGCGGATTGCTGCGGCCGTCGGGGTTCAACGTCGTGTCGACGACATCGTTCACATCCACCTGACGCAACTCATCGGCCCGCACGGCGACATCAGTCTTGAGGACATCACTGAGACCGCGCAGCATGTTGGCGATCTGCTTCAACCCGGCCAACTGACCGACATCACAATGGCCCACCTCGACGTGCAGCATCGCCTGACGCACACCGGCGGCGGCGTCACCGAGAGCGGCGATGCGGCTGTCGAGGTCGGACGAAGTCATGTGATGAAGGTACACGATGCTTCGACGGAAAAGCAACATATGTTCTGTATATTAACTGCTGACAGTTCGAGGCGGTCGCAGGTTAATGACCCCTTCGTGCGATGCCGTCGGACTGCGTCGCAGGGAGCACCTCGGCCGTGGCCGATATGGCGATCGCGAGACAGGGGACATCGACGTCAGGCGATCGGCCTCGCCCGGGCAACCCGGGCAGTTTGCGCGACGCGTCCGTCTACTCATCGCGCCGGCACATCTTGAAACGGGTGTCGTACTCTCGGCGGCGCTACTCGTACGGCTCCATCGCCGCTCGGCGCGTGGAGTGGGGGTGCACGGCGGCTGATCTACGCTCCCGCGATGACCACCTCGTCGACGAGTGAAACACCAGTCAGCGTCGTCACCGGCGCCAACTCGGGCATCGGCCGGGCGACCGCCATCCACCTCGCCAGTCAGGGCCACACCGTGTACGGCACCGTCCGGGCGACGTCGAAAGCGGAGAAGCTGCGGGCGATGTCGGAGCAGGCGGGAGTCGAGGTACACCTCGTCGAGCTCGACGTTGCCGAGGACGAGTCGGTACGCCGTGGCTTCGCCGAGATCCTCGAGCGGGCAGGGCGCGTGGATCACCTCGTCAACAACGCCGGCATTGGCGGCAACGGCGTGGTCGAGGAGACGCCGCCGTCCGCCTTCCTCGACGTGATGAACGTCAACCTCTGCGGGGCCGTGCGCTGCATCCAGGCCGTACTGCCCCAGATGCGCGAGCGGGGGAGCGGCACGATCGTCAACGTCACATCCATCACCGGCCGATTCGGCGCCCTCGCTCAGCAGCCCTATGTCGCGTCGAAGTGGGCGTTCGAGGGCTTGAGCGAGGGTCTCGCTCAGGAGCTGGCGCCATTCGGCATCCGCGTGGTGATCATCGAGCCGGGTGTCACGAAGTCGGCGATCTTTGCCAAGTCAGTCGACATCCCTGCCACGACGGGCGCGTACGACGCGCAATACCGGCACATGTTCCAGTTCTACGCGGCAGGCATTGGCTCTGCGACGGATCCGTTCGAGGTCGGACGGGTCATCCACGAGGCGATCACGACCGACGAGCCGCAGCTCCGCTACCACATGAGCTGGGGCGCTGACGAACTACTCGGCCGCCGGCCACAGGTCAGCGATGCCGATTGGGTCGCGCTCGGCGCGATCGACGACGACGCCGCATACGCGGCGCGCTTCGAGGAGCTCTTCGGCCTGGAGATCGCGCCCGCGGCGCCGACCTGACACGGCCGGCGCCCGCAGTGGCGACGATCAGGGCGTGGGCTTGTCGGACTCGTCTGCGCTGCTGGCCACCTCATCGACCGGCGGAACTGCAGCGTTCGACGCTGTGCCCTCCGCCTTTTCCGCCGCGCTGGCGGCAGCGTCATCGACCGAAGGGGCGGCAGCGGTGGGTGCCACCGTCGGAGCCGAGTCGGCGGGGACACTCACGTTGTCGGTGTCGCCGGCGAGCTTGTCGACGGCGTCCTTCGCCTTGTCAGCGACGTCTTCCACCTTGTCGGCGTGCTTCGGGCCGACCTTGTCCTCGATGACGTCCGAGGCCTTGTCGATGCCTCCCTTGACCTCTGTCGAGCGACCCGACAGAAGGTTCTTCAACTTGTCGAGGAAACCCATGGTGACGTCTTCCTTTCCTACCGATCGCTCGGCAGTGTTCGTTGGGGGGATCAAGCCACAGTACAGAATCGGCCGCCGCCGGGTAGCCGGAGCGTCAGTCGTCGGGACTGCGCGACAGGGCAACCTCGAACGCGGCCATCAGCAGGCAGAACAGCGCGACCGCCAAACCGCCGATCGTCACCGCATGGGGAATGGTGTCGCCCAGCTCGGCCCCAGGATTGGCGATGGCCGGGCCGATCGGATTATCTGTCTGCTCGAGCAGCGCCGTTGCGGCGAGCCAGGCAACGGCGGTAAAACCACCGGCGGCAAGGCCGAGTCCGTAGCGCCTCACGAGCAGGAACCCGACGAGCCCGGTGAACGCCACCAGGCCGACCTGCGCCAGCCGCCCGACGAAGAACATCGTCGGCAGGTCGATCACGCCGCCCGAGGAGCTCCAGTTGTTCTCGATCGAGGCGTCGTTGAGCGGGATCAGCGGACCCGCTGCGGCGACGAGTGACGCCGCAGCACCGAGCGCGGCCACCCACGGATTGAGGTTCGTCGCCCGATCACGGCGGATGCTCGTGAGTGACGTGATGAAAACCACGACACCCAGGACTCCGGCGCCGACGACCAAGCCGTACCCGAGGTCACGGGTGAGTGTCACTCGAAACGATTCCGTCTGCTGCGCTTTGAGCACCGTGTCGGCGACGGCGAGAGGCACCTCGGCCTGGCCGATGATCAACGCGCTCCACCCGGCCAATGCCAGGCCGGCGCCGCCGGCGAGGCCGCCACCCCAGCGGAAACCGAAGCAACCCAGCAGCGCGCCGAGCACCATCACGCCGGCGGCGATACCCATCGCGACGGTGCTGTTGGTGCCGAAGTCGTTGACCATCCATGTACCCGTCTCGAACAACGGGTTCGCCGCGTCCGTGGTGATCTTGACGACGTCGGTGACCGCCGCGCACGCTCCCGCCCCGGCAGCCAGGATGGCGAAGATGAGCATCACGCGGAACCGGAACCGGTGCGGATGCGGTTCGTCCGCCGGGTAGCGATCGGCGTGTCGGGCGGCGGGCGCTGCGTACGGCGAGTACGAGGCCGGCACCTCGCCGGTGGTGGATGACCGTGTGCTGGCCATCGTCGTGGTCACGTCGGCAGCCGGCGGCGCGGGGCTGGTTTCCACGGCGGTACGGTCGGTGACGTCGCTCGACGGGGCCGGGGTCGGGGTGGGCGGCGGCTGGGCGACGGCGCGCCCGCCCGCCATTGCTGCCAGTTGACTCGTGACGTCGCTGTCGGGCTCGTCGGCGAGGTCGTAGAGGTTGGGAGCTCGCATCTCGTTGGTGGAATCGCGATCCTCGGCCGTCGTGGGCTGGGGCTCTCGTGCGTCGCCAGCGGCGCCGGACGGCGCGGATGGAGACGTCCATTCCCCGGTCGCCTCATCGGACGACGGCGAGGTGGGGGCTGCCATGTGCACGCTCGTCTGCTCCGGATCAGGTGCTTGGAACCCTTCGGTCGCCGGTGCCGGCGCGCCCGCGACACGGACGACTCGGCCTCGTCCACGGTGTGATCCTCGGGCGGGAACCATTCCTCGTGATCGTCGTCGTCATCCGACCCCGTCGCCGCAGCAGACGTCTGCGCCGTGGGCTCCGTGATCGTGCCCGGGTCAGCCTGCGGAGTCAGCCGTGCCCCGCAGGCGTTGCAGAAGCGATCGGACTCGCCGACATTGGCGCCACACGATCGACAGACCATGGTGTCGAGACTATGCGGTGCCCTGCCATCAGGCGCGGACGCGCCCGACGCCGATCCGGTCCGCCGCTGCGCTCCTGCAGACTGATCACGTGTCCGGACGCTTCGCACCCTCCCCGACGGGCGACCTCCACGTCGGCAACCTGCGTACGGCGCTGGTGGCGTGGCTCTCGGCGAGGGCCCGCGGCACCGGGTTCATCGTCCGCATGGAGGATCTCGACCGGGACAACGCCTCACCAGCTGTCGAGCAGCGCCAGCTCGGTGACCTCGCCGCACTCGGTCTCGACTGGGACGGACCGGTGATCCGCCAGAGCGAGCGGTTCGACCGTTACGACGAGGTCATCCGCACCCTCGTCGACGACGGCGCGGCGTACCCCTGCTTCTGCACCCGCCGCGAGATTCGTGAGGCGAGCCAGGCACCCCACGGTGAGCAGCCGGACGCCGCCTATCCCGGCACATGCCGCGACCTCTCCACCGCCCAGCGAGCTCAACGTGCCGGCGAACGGCCGGCGGCACTCCGCCTCCGTACCGACCTCCGCGCATGTCACGATCCATGACGAGGTCCGTGGGCCGTACACGGCGACGCTCGACGACTTCGTGCTCCGCCGCAACGACGGTGTGCCTGCGTACCACCTGGCAGTGGTCGTGGACGACGCCGATCAAGGCGTCTCCGAGGTCGTCCGCGGCGACGATCTGTTGCCGTCCACGCCGCGGCACGTCTACCTCCAGCGCCTGCTCGGTCTCCCGACCCCGAGATACGTGCACGTTCCCCTCGTCGTCGGTCCCAGCGGTGATCGTCTGGCCAAACGAGACGGCGCGATCACGCTTCCCGAACTGGCCGAACAGGGCATCGACGTCGCCGCCGTGCGTGCGGCCCTCGCCACCTCCCTGACGCTCGCCGAGCCGGGCGAGGACGTCGACCTGATGAGACTCGCCGGCCGGTTCGACGCCTCGAATCTCGGCTGGTTGGCAGGCGACGCGGTGCCTCTCGCCCTGCTCGAGGGCTGGTGGACGGCTCGATGAAGAAGTCGTTCCAGTCCCGTTTCGATGACCGTCGCGGCCGACGACGCAGTTGATAACCTGCGATCCCGTGCCCCCTCAGCGTGTCAGATCTCTCGGCCTCCGCGCCGCCGTGGTCGTCGCGTTGATCGCTCTTGCTGGTTGCGCCACCACCCAGGTAGCGAAGGCGCCGAACACCACCGAGGTGGCTACTCCGCCCACGAAAGCGTCGACGACCACCTCCACCACGCTTGCACCCACCACCACACGCGCTACCACCACCACGGTGGACAAGCCGGAGCCGTCAACCACGGCCACGACGTCGGGGGTCACCCTGCCGTCGAACAAGGTGCCCGTCGGTCCCGCCCCGTCGCCCATCGTCGCCGTCGGCCAGAGCGGCGGATCCTCCACCGCCGCATTGCAGCAGCGCCTGCTCGACCTCGGCTTCTGGCTCTCCGGCGCGGACGGGTCATATGGCCTCACCACGCAGCAGGCGGTGATGGCGTACCAGAAGTACAAGGGCCTGCCGCCCACCGGCTCGGTCGACCAGGGCACTGCCGAACGCACTCACGGTCGAGAACTACCGCGCCTACGGGCTCGCCGACGCCGGCGATCTGGTCGAGATCGACAAGACCCGTCAGGTCTTGTTCCTGATCAACGGCGGCAAGGTGACGTGGGCGTTCAACACGTCGACGGCCAATGGCGAGGAGTACACCGAAGAGGACCAGAACACCCCCGGTGAAGAGATCTCCGACGTCGCCGTCACACCCGACGGCATGTGGGCCTTCGACGCGAGCGGCCCGAGGGCTGGTGGAAGGGCGATCTGGGCGAGATCTACCGGCCGAAGTACTTCGTCGGCGGCGTCGCCGTGCACGGGTCGAACAGCATCCCCAACTATCCCGCCTCGCACGGCTGTGTGCGGGTCTCCACCACTGCGATGGACTTCATCTGGGACTCGGGCATCATGCCCCTGCGCCTCGCGGTGTGGGTCCACGGCGACTGGAACGGCAACACCGGCTGACGGTGCGGTTCGTCCTAGCGGGCTCGCCGATCATCCGCCGAGCGCGAGCCGTACGACTGGCCGCGAATCAGCCCGCCCGGCGACCACCTCGAACCCGGCGTCGACGAACATCGACAGGGCGCCGTGGTACAACTCGGACGACGACACCGACGACTTGCGATCGATGTCGACCGGATACCCCTCCACCACGTCCGCTCCGTGAGCGCGGGCGAAGTCGACGGCCGACCGCACCAATTCACCGGCAAGTCCCTTGCGACGGGCGTCCACGCGCACGACGAAGCAGGTGATGGACCACACACGAGGATCGGCGAACTCGTCGCCGTCGACGTCCCGGGCCAGCGCCTTCATCACGAGCGACCTCTCCAGACGGGGATAACCGGCTCGCGGCGCGACGGCGCACCATCCCGCGGGCTCCCCGTCGACGTAGGCGATCAGCCCCGGTTCGGGGGCGCCGCTGTTCGAGGTCGCCGACCTGCTGCTTCAACGCCTCGCGGTTGGCGGCGGTGGTGGCGTGCTTCCAGTCAGCGTTGCGCATCCGGAACCACTGGCACCAGCACCGCGATGGGTCGCCTTTCGTGCCGAACACCGCGACCACGTCGTCCCAGATCGCAGGCGTCGCCGGCACGATCCGAACCTCGCCGGTCCTCGTCACGTGATCCGCTCCGCCCTCCGAACCGCGCAGCGGGTGGTTGGCGGACGTGAGGCACTCGCCGCTCTCGAGGTCGAAGCGCCAGCCGTGCAAGGTGCACAGCAGCACGTCCCGGCCGTCCTCGCACTCGATCTCGCCGAAGACCGACAGGTCGGCGTTGCGGTGGGGGCAGCGGCGCTGCATGACGTACCCGTCGAGCTCGATGTCGGGCTCGGTCTCGGTCGGTGGGTCGAGCTTGCGCTTCGCCTCCGCCTCGGTGCGCCGCATCCGCTCGACGGACAGCGACTTGAAGAAGTTGTAGACGTACTCGTTGAACTCGCCTTCCCGCCACGCCCGGAAGCGGCAGGAGAGGAACAGCGAGTTGCTCCAGTCGACCGCTTTCTCGGCGGCGACGGTCTCCACCAGTTCGCGGGCGATCTCGAAGCGGAATGCGTACGGCTCGCCGGCGTAGGCGCGCACCTCGCCTGCCGGGAAGTCGATCAACACGTCGAGGTCGCCGGCGCGGAGCAGACATGCCGCGCCGACCGCACCGCGGAGTGTCGGGGCCATGCGCAGAAGAGGCTCCCACCACGCCTTCAGTGTCGCCAGCAGGTCGGTGGTCGGTGGATTCCACGATGCCTTGACGTCGGCGAGCCAGCCGGACCAGTCGGCCTGATAGCGCTTCAGGTAGGCGCCCTTCTCGGTGAAGATGGCGCCGACGTCGTCGTCGGATAGCGGATGCTCGACCGAGATCGACTCGGGTTCGACGGTGATGGTGGTGCCAGGGATGGCGAGCACACCGCGATGGCCGGACGCCTGGAGACGGTCCATGAACACCCGCTGGTCAGCGAAGATGCTCAGCTCGTCACCGTCGACGATGTTGAGGTGGAAGAGCTCGGGGTCGAGGAAGCACGGCGGGCCGGCGCTGGGGACGACCGCCCGCGCCCCGATCGCCTCGACGTAGCGCATCGCCCGGGCGAGTTGGCTCTCGACTTTGGCGTCGACGAGGCGGCGCATCCGCTCCGGCGGCTCCTCGTAGACCATCGGGTACCAGATCGCACCGCTGTACTGCAGCCAGTGCAGATCGACCGGACCGTGTGCGTTGAGCGCCGACAGGTCGGTGGTGCGGCAGTCGTTCTGGTTGACGATCCGCGTGCGCCCGTCGCTGACGACGAGCGCACTGTCGCCGCCGGGGCCGTCGGTGATGCTCGTCTCGACGTGGATCGCCACGGTCAGCCCCGGCGTGAGCTGCAGCTCAGTGGCGTCGACAGTGCGCAGGAAGTTCTCGAAACCGACCGCCTGCAGCCGGCGCTCGAGCTCGTGGGTGGGGTAGCCGGGCACGAGCACGGGAATGTCGCGACGCAGATGCTCGCTCAACCACGGCACGTCGAAGTGATCGCTGTGGAGATGAGACACGTACAGGAAGTCGGCTGCCTCGATGCGGACGAGCAGGTCGTCGTCGAGTTGATCGTTGCGAGGGAAGACGAACCACGACCCGAAGAACGTCGGCAGGAACCAAGGGTCGCAGAGGATCGAGCCGTGCTCTGTCTCGATCAGGATCCCCGCGTGGCCGATCGAGGTCGCGCGCATGGGATGGGGTCGCCGCGGTCAGGCGACGGGCGGGTCGGTGAACTGCTGCCCACCGCGGGCTACGTGCTCGGTCCACGCCGAGCCGTCCCAGTAACGCAGCTCGTACCGATTCGACGGATCGGTGAACCACCCCGGTGGCACGGCAGGTGCCGGTCCCTGGGCGGCGCCACTCGATGTCGAAGACGGGCTGCTCGGCGTGGCTGCGCCGCTGGTGCTCCAACCCTCGTCGCTGGAGGTGGTACCCCAGCCCGACTCGGCGGACGCGGCAGGAGTGGAGGTGCCGGAGCCCCAGTCAGTGGATGCGGGCTCGGGCGTCGGTGAGCTGCTCCAGCTATCAGTCGTTCCGCTGTCGGAGCTCGACGAGTCACCGGCCAAGCTCGACTCGCTGGCCGAAGGCGTCGGCTCGGGTGCCTCACCCCAGCCGGCAGGCTCGGCGGCCGCCGTCGACGCGGCCGCAGTGGAGCTCCAATCGCTGGCCGTCGTCGCCTCGGCGTCGGCGGTGGCAGGGATCTGCTCGGTCTCCGGTGACGGTTCGGCGACGATCTCGGACGTGTCAGTTGCGGTGGAGCCCGCCGAGGCGGGTCGCCTCAGGAAGGCGACCACATCGCTTCCCGCCGACAGGATCGTGACGACCTCCCAGCCGTCGGCCGACCGCTCGGTGAGCTTGGCGCTGAGGGTGCCGGCCTCGAACGACGAGACACTGATGGAATCGAACTCCTGCATGCGGTCGACCCTATCGGATCATCGTCCGACCAGATCGTCGACGTTGGCGCCCTCCGGCACCCCGTCGTAGACCACTTCACCGTCGCGGAGGGCGACGAGTCGTTGCGATTGGGAGAGCGTGGCGAGATCGTGCGTCGCTACGAGCAGCGTGGCTCCGTCGTCGTGGGCGCGACGGAAAAGCTCGAGCAAGGCGTCCCGACCCGACTTGTCGAGACCGACGAAGGGCTCGTCGACCACGAGGAGTTCGAACGGCCGGACGAAGGCGAGGACGATGGCAGCCTTCTGTCGCAGACCACGACTGAACGTCGACGGCAGGTCCTCGGCGCGATGGGTGAGCCCGACCATCTCCAGCAGGTCGGCAGCGTGCTGCTCCCAGTCGTGCGTCTGGTGGAGGCGGCTGATGAACTCGACGTGCTCCATCACACTGAGGTCGTCGTAGAAGACGGGCTCGTCGCCGAGGTACGACACGATCGCTCGCGCTTCGAGTGAGCCGGCTGGACGTCCCCCGATCTCCGCAGTGCCGTCGGTCGGCTCGAGAAGACCGACGAGCATCCGCAGCAGCGTGCTCTTGCCGCTGCCGTTGTGCCCGATGAGGCTGACGCGCTGGCCTCGCTCGACCTCGAGGTCGATCGGGGCCAGCGCCGGGCCGTCGCCGTAGTCCTTCGTCAGCTGGGACGTCGCGACGAGGGCGCTCACGACGTTCCCGGGTTCATGAATCCGCGCATCGCCGTGGTCCATTGCTGGCGCCGATTGACCCACCACCAACACGCCGCCGCGAACAGCAACAGAGCGACGGCACAGCGGACGGCGGTGTCGACGGTCGGGAACTCGCGCATCGCGACGACCGGGATGGCGGCGATGCTGCTGACAGCGAGCGGAATGAGGACGCGCATCGCCGTGCCGAAGCCGGCGAACTCAGGCGGCGTCCACGGCGCGTTGCGGGCGACCGGGTCGGGCGCGTCGCGAACGGTGCTGACGACCGCGCCGCAGGCGCCCACCCAGGCCATGGGCACAGCGAGGGCGAAAGCGGCGCCTGCAGCATCGGGCTCGAAGAGAGCGACGACGGCGGCTCCGACCAGCGCGAATGGCACGATCGCCATCGCCGGAACGAGCAGGTGACCGGCGAGCACCGTGTCGCGACTGATCGGGAGCCCGTCGGTGCGGTCGGGATGATCGATCTCCTGGGAGAGCGGCTCGAGCAGTTCGAGCGACATGGCGAACAGGGCGACGCCGACGCCGAGGACGGCGGGGGTAGTGCCGCGAATCGTGGCGACTGCTGCTCCGCCGGCGACGACCGCGAGCGACATCGTGCGAGCGACACGAGCGAAGGGCATCCGGGCGAGGGAGCGCCAACCGCGCCGGCGGATGGCCGCGTGTGCCGTCTCGCCGCTGCGCAGCCGAGCTCGCCACCACGGGACGCGGCGGGGGTGCTCGTTGCGCAGTTGCCGGCGCAGCACGATCACGGTGCGCAGGTCCTGCATCGTGACTGCGAAGCGGAGCTGGGAGACGAGGGCAGCGCGGCGGGTGAGGGCGTCGACGCGCAGGCGACCGCTGAGGATGACGGCCGCGGCGACCACCACGATGGTGATGGCGACGGCCACAAGCTCGATCGGTCGGGTGCGCATCGCCCACAAGGCGAGCCCGCCGAATGTGTCACCTGGGCCGACGCCGGAGCCGGTGAACGCGACGCGCGAGCTGCCAGCCCACCAGTGCCACCCCGATCGCGGTGGCCGCGGGCCGCGGTACGCGGGTTGCATGAGTGACCACGGCGACCGCCCCGAACAGCACCACCGAGCAGGCGCCGGCGAGACCGGTTGCGAAGAGCCAGGCGGACGTCGAGCCGGGCAGGCGCCGGGCGGCGAGGAGGCCGCCGACACCTGCGAGCACCGCTCCGCCGAAGGCGAGCGTGCGCAGGCGCTGCACCACCGGTCGCTCGAGCACGTCGCGTCGCGGGATCGGGGCGAGCAGGAGATGACGGACGTCGGCCGGCTTCGACGGCGATCGGTCCTCCGTTGCTGCCGCTGCGCAGTCCCGCCGCGACGGCAACGACTGCAACGAGCGCCGAGGGCGGCGGGACCCCGGTCGCGCAGCTCGGCGATCCCGTGCGGCGTGACGACCGAGTCATCCACACGGTCGATGGCGGCGAGGATGGCGCCGCCGCCGACGAGGGCGGCGAGGTAGACCCGGTAGACGATGTCGAACCACTCTTGATCCTGCAGCCGGCGGGACCGCCGCGTGCGGCGGAGCTCGGCGAGGGCATCGTTCATTCGGTCAAGGACGCTATCGCCGCGACTCCTCGCGCCGCCGTCGTCCAACCGCGGTCCGATCGCGATGGAGCACGTCCATACTTGGTGGCGTGCCCCCCACGAATCATCGCCGCCTCGCCGCCATCGTGGTGGCACTGAGCCTCGGGTCGTCGCTCGTCTCCTGTGGCGACGACGACACGTCGTCGAGCGACGGTGCGAGCGAAGAGAGCTGCCGGCGCACCGGGCGCAGACGAAGGCTCCGACACCGCGAGCAGTGGAGGTGGCGGCTCGGAGACGTCCGCCGAGGACGGCGCGGCCGTCACGCTCGCCTCTGGCGCTGATCCGGCACAGACAGGTTTCGCTCCCGTCGTGGTCGAGGGTGACGCGCTCCCGGAACTGTCCGGCGAGGGCGACGACCCGGCGATCGGGATGCCGGCCCCTTCCCTCATCGGAATGAACTACGACCAGGAGCCGGTGTCGTTCACGCCTGGCGAGCGACCGACGCTGCTCGTGTTCCTTGCTCATTGGTGTCCGCACTGCAACAACGAGATCCCGATGATGCTCGAGTGGAAGGACGCCGGCGACATCCCCGAGGGACTCGACATCATCGGCGTGAGCACGGGCGTCAACCCCGGCTATCCGAACTTCCCGCCTGGCGAGTGGCTCGCCGAGAAGCAGTGGGCGTGGCCGGTGATCGCCGACGACGACACCTACTCAGCGGGGCAGGCGTTCGGTCTTCCCTCCTTCCCGTTGCTGGTGCTCGTCGGCGCCGACGGAAAGGTCGTCGCCCGCGCGACCGGGGAGCACACGCCCGACGAGCTGACCGAGTTCGTCAACGACGTCAACACCTCCTCCTGAACACGCCGCCCGGCGCGGCTGTCGCGTGTCGTGACGGGTCTCGGTTGTGTGGCGCGACTGTCGCGTCCAGCGACGGGCGCTCGCCGTCGTCGAGGTTCAGGAGCCTTCTTTGCGGGCGCGGATGATGAGGGTCGTCGGGCACCGGTGATTCGTCGCCGACGCCGAGCTCGAGCATCGTGTCGACGCGGAAGTTGGCCCGGCTGAGCTGCACGAACCAGTCGCTCGACCGTGAGTGCTCCCGCGCCGTAGCGCTTCGACTCGTCACGCGACACGGCGGCGAACGGGTGCTCCACGGCGATCACCAATGGGGCGCTCTGCTTGAGCACGCGGTTGACCTGACGCAGCACGCGCCCCGGATCCGAAGCCGCGTCGAGCGTGTGGTTGGCGACGGCGAGCTCGATCGAGCCGCTGGTTGCGAACCCGAGATCGGCGAGGTCGGCGCCGTGACACTCGATGCTCACCTCTGCCCCCACGGCGCGGGCGCGCAGATCGGCGATGCGCTCCGGGTCGGGATCGACGGCGATTGCTTTGGCTCCGGCCTCGGCGAAGGCGAGGGCGTTGAAGGCGTCGGAGATCCCCAGTTCGAGCGCCCGCCTGCCCTCGGGGAGATCGCCGCACAGCCGCAGTGTCGTGTCGTCGGGTACGCCGTCGCCGTAGGAGACGCGAGGGTTCACAGGCGGCACCTTAGGAGACAGGGGTCACGCCGTCGGTGCTCCGAATCGGCGACACCGCCTTCGGCGCCATCGCTAGCCTGTGCCGGATGGCATTCACGGTCGACGCACTCCGCGGCGGTTCGGGTAGCCGTGGGGTGATCGACCACCGGCTCGAACGGCGGGCGTTGATCAACCAGTTTCGCGTCGGCCGGCTGCGGCGCGACCAGGTGTGCGATGCCCATCCCGAGCTGATCCGGGCGGCTACGAACGTCGGCACGCGCACCACGATGACGTGCCCGATCTGCGAAGAGCAGGAACTGCGCCTCGTCACCTACGTGTTCGGTCCTCGCCTCCCACCGCACGGCCGGTGCGTCTCCACTGCGAAGGAGATGGCGGCGCTCAACAGGCGCCCCGACGAGCTGTCGGCGTACATCGTCGAGGCGTGCATCGACTGCCACTGGCATCACCTGCTCAGGGTGTTGCCGGTCGGCGGTCGCTGAGTGGCGTGCCTCGCACGCTCGATCTGATCGTCGCCGGTACGGGGCGCGCCGGCGCCTCCCTTGCCCTCGCCTCCGGTGCTGCCGGGCATCGCGTGGTCGGCACGCTCAACCGCACGCCTTCCGAGACGTATGGTCCGGCACTCGAGTGGAGCACACCATTGCCGGCGGCAGATCTGCTCATCGTGGCGGTACGTGACGACGCCATCGCCGACGTGGCCGAGCGACTGCGCGGACGGTGCGAACTGATTGCCGCCGCCGTGCACGTCTCCGGCGCAACATCGGTGCGCGCCCTCGACCCGCTTGCGAGCGAATGCCCGACTGGCTCCTTCCATCCACTGCAGACCCTGCCCGATCCCGTCGCCGGGCGCGGAGGCACTCGCCGGCGCCTGGGTGGCGGTGACGGCGGACGGTGAGCTGTCGACGATGCTCGGCGAGTTCGCCGAGTCACTCGGAATGCGCCCCTTCCCGCTCGCCGATGACGCCCGTCGGGCGTACCACGCGGGTGCCGCTGCCTCGGCCAACTTCGTGGTTGAAGCCTTGGCGATCGCCGGCGACCTCTTCATGTCGTGTGCAGTCCCGATCGAGGCGGCGCGGCCGCTCGTCGATCGCGTCGTCGCCAACGTCTTCGAGATGGGACCAGCTGCGGCGCTCACCGGCCCGGTCGCCCGCGGCGACGTCGCCACTGTCCGTGCCCAGATCGCCGCGGCCGCGGAATGCGGGGTCGGTGCCGAGTTCGAACGCCTGGTCGCCGCCCTCGCGCTGCGCACCGGTCAGGATCCGGACACGTATGTCTGACCGCCGGCGCGGATTCCTTGCCGTCCTGCTCGTCAGCTTCGTGGCGGTCTCTGCGTGCGACGACTCGTCCCCGGGCGGCGACGATGATCGTGGGAGTACTGCATCAACCGGCGCGGCGACGATCACCAGCTCGCTGTCGTCACTCCCCGCCAGCAGCGAAGACGGTGCCACGGTGGCGCCGGACGGGTTCTCCCTCGTCACGATCGTCGTCGTCGACGCTGATGGCAACGAGCACGTCCTCTGCGTGTGGCTCGCCGACACGGCGGCTGAACGCCAGCGTGGGTTGATGGGCGTCACCGATCTCGGCGGCGCAGACGGCATGTTGTTCGTCTATGGCGATCCGACCGATTCCAACTTCTGGATGTTCGGCACACCGATGCCACTGTCGATCGCGTACTTCGACGAGGGCGGCACGTTCGTGTCGGCAGCCGACATGACGCCGTGCATCAACACACCGACCGACGAGTGCCGTCGCTATCCAGCGGCAGCGAGATACACCCACGCCCTGGAGGTGCCTCGGGGCGAGCTCGACGGGCTCGGCGTCACCGAGGCGTCACGTCTGCAGGCAGTGTCCGACGAGATCGATGCCTGTCCGGCAGCGTGATCGAAGGCGTGCGAACTTGGGCGACGCGTAGGTACCGACGGCAGCCTCCGGCAGTACCCTCGAAGTGTCCGTTGTGGAGGAGATGTTGGGAGACGAACGCGTCGAAGCCAGCGGCCGGGAGGTCGGTCGGGGCACCATGATCGCCATCGCCGTCGGCGCGTTCGTGCTCCTTGCAGCCGGGTTCGCGATCGGCCTCCTTCGTGGTGGCGACGATGACGCGTCCGCCACCGACGTCGCCGACGCTCGAAACTGGGCCGGTGTGGCGCTCCCCGTCGCCCAGGAGAAGCCGGCGATCGTCCTCGAGGACACCAGTGGGAAATCCTTCGACCTCCGCCAGCAGACGAAGGGCAAGCTCACGGTGCTCTTCTTCGGCTACACGAGTTGTCCCGACATCTGCCCGCTCAGTCTGGAGACGATCGACAAAACGCTGGAGAAGGCACCCGCCGACGTGCGTGCCGCGACGCGCGTCGTGTTCGTGTCAGTCGATCCGAAGCGGGACACGCCGGAGGTCATCCGCAGCTTCCTCGACGCATACGACCGCGAGTTCATCGGCCTCACCGGTACGCCGGCGCAGCTCCGGGAGGCGCAGACGCTGGCGAACGTGCCCCCGTCCGAGCTCGACGACCCTGACGATGCCGGGTTCTACATCGTCGGGCACTCGAGCGAGATGATCGCCTACTCGCCCGACGGCGTGGCCCGCGTGACGTATCCGTTCGGAACTCGCCAGAGTGACTGGGCACGCGACCTGCCCCGCCTGGTCGCCGGTGAGCATCCCGACGTGCAGCTGCCTTCCCACGAAGCCGCCGGGAGCCGAGACGGCCGACGCGAATGGCGGCGGCCGATGAGGTTCTGGTGCTCGCGGGTCCTCACCGACTGGTCGTGGACGTGGAAGCCCTACTGGGGTGTCTGGGTGCTCGTCGCCCTCATCGCCTTCGCGTACGCCTCGTTCGTGGCGGCGCCACCTGCGTGTTACCGGGCGATCCCTCGACCGCACCGACAAGAAGCACATCATTCAGTTCGTGGCCGGCCTGCTCGCTGCTGTGGGTTGCCTCTGACTGGCCGGTGGGGCTGCTCGGCGCGAGCTATCTCGTCTCGATCCACATGCTGCAGTTCCTGCTGTACGTGCTCGGCGCGGCTCCGTTGCTCCTGCTCGGCACTCCGGAGTGGATGGCGCGGCGCGGGCTCCACCGGCTGCGGCTCGACCGTCCGTACCGATTCCTGGCCCGCCCGATTCCCGCCGCGATCATGTTCAACATCATGATCATCTGCACCCACGCGCCGCTGTCGGTCGATTTCTTGCGCGGCAGCCAGGTCGGCTCGTTCCTGCTCGACATGGTGTGGCTCACGTGCGGATTGATCGTCTGGTCGCCCGTCGTGTCGCCCCTGCCCGAGGTGGTCCATCCCTCGGTGCTCGTGAAGATGGCGTTCATGTTCCTCGGCATCGGTGGCGTGTCGATCGTGCCGGCGGGCTTCATGGTCTTCGCCGACAACCCCTTGTACGGCGCCTACGAGCTGGCACCGCGGGTCGGTCTGACCGCGGTGGACGACCAGCAGCTGGCAGGCGCGTTCATGAAGGTCGGGATGATGCCGGTCGTGTGGATCACGATGGCGGTGATGTGGTCACGCTGGTTTCACACTGAGCATGCGGCCGACCAGTCGTATCGCCGCGACCACTCGGCTGACTCGACCACCGAGGTCTGACGGATCGGCCTGTCACAGCCCGCTGTCATGCTCGGGCCGATGTTCTCGCCCACGCCGCTACACTGCCCGGGTTCTTACTCACCCTGCCCCAGCTGGGGCCCCGCACCGGCCGCGTGCCGGCGGGTCCGAAGGGAGGTCACACACGCATGAGTCGTGCGTACGAATTGATGGTCATCATCGACGGTGACGTCGAAGATCCGACGGCACAGTCCTGGATCAAGCGCATCACCGATGGCATCGAGGATGCCGGTGGCACGATCCACGGCAAGCCCGATTGGTGGGGAAAGCGCCAGTTCGCCTATCCCATCAACAAGAAGTCGATGGGCTACTACCTCGTTGTCGAGCTGGTCGCCGAGGGCGGCGCCCTCGATGAGCTCGAGCGCAGCCTGCGCCTCGCGGACGATGTGGTCCGCCACAAGCTGATCCGCCTGCCCGATGCCGAGGCTGCACGCCGCGGCATGACGGGCGAAGCTGCCTGAGCAGCGGCGAGCCTCATCGCAAAGGAGCCACACATGGCAGACAACACCATCACCCTCGTCGGCAACATCACCCGCGATCCCGAGTTGCGCTTCACCCAGACCGGCCGCGGCGTCGCCAGCTTCGGCATCGCCGTGAACCGCCGCTACCAGGTCAACAACGAGTGGCAGGAGCAGACGTCGTTCTTCAACATCGTCGCTTGGGGCACGCTCGGCGAGAACGCCGCAGCGTCGCTCAACAAGGGCGATCGCGTCATCGTCTTCGGCCGCCTCGAGCAGCGCTCGTGGGACACGCAGGACGGCGAGAAGCGCTCGGTCGTCGAGGTGATCGCCGACGAGCTCGGCCCCAGCGTCCGCTGGGCGCAGGCGAGCATCGAGAAGATCGCTCGTTCGTCGGGTGAGGGTGGTGGCGGAGGCGGCGGCCAAAGCGGAGGCGGCGGCCAGAGCGGAGGCGGTAGCCGTCCCAGCGGGGGCGACGACCAGAGCGCCAACCCGGGTTACGCCGAGGATCCTTTCTGATCGGCCCACGCCGATCCTTGCATTGCACCGACTGACACAGAACGAAGAGACATGGCCAGCAAGAAGAACAAAGCACGCGCCGCCAAAGAACAGACGACGCGCAAGTTCAAGAAGAAGACGAGCATCCTCCTCATCGAGGACATCGAGTACATCGACTACAAGGACGTCGATCTGCTCTCCCGTTTCGTGAGCGATCGAGCGAAGATCCGCAACCGTCGGGTGACCGGCAACGACCTGCAGCAGCAGCGCGAGGTCGCCAACGCCGTCAAGGTCGCTCGCGAGATGGCGCTCCTCCCCTACGCCAAGCGGGTGTCGTCGCAGCGCACACGCCCGCCGCGCGGTGAGGGCCGTCCCGACCGCCGCGAGCCGCGGGTCGAGGCTCCCGAAGCCGTAGCCAGCGGTGTGGAAGTCGAGGAGCTCACGGATCAGGTCGATGAGGCCGTCGGGTCAGGCGAGCTCGTCGAGGAGGAGTCCTGATGGCGAGGGTGATCCTCCGCTCCGACCTCGAAGGCCTCGGGCTCCGCGGCGACATCGTCGACGTGTCCGATGGGCACGCCCGCAACTACCTGTTTCCACGCGGCCTGGCGATCGTCGCCACCGAAGGCGCCGTCCAGCAGGCCGCCAAGATGCGGTCGGCCCGCGACCAGCGAGACAACCAGGCGCGGGAAGCCGCGGCTGGCATCGCGTCCACGCTCGTGCCGAAGGTCATCACGGTGAAGGCGAAGGCCGGCTCCGAGGGCCGCCTCTTCGGTTCGGTCACGTCGGCCGACATCGCCGCTGCCGTCGAGACCGAGACGGGCATCGCGCTCGACCGGAGGCAGATCCAGGGCGATGCCATCAAGACTCTCGGCCAGCACACGGTGACGGCGTCGTTGCACTCCGCCGTGTCCTTCCCGATCACGATCGACGTCGTTCCCGAGTAACCAGTTCGACGCGTTGGGCACCGCACCTCGTGCGGCTGTCGACGAGGCCCTGCCTTCCGAGGCGGGGCCTCGTCGCGTCCTGCGACGTGTCGCAACCCGTCGCTGTCACACGCTGCTGCGCACAGTTGCGGCGATGCTCGCCACCCATCGTCCACAGGCGGCCCACAGGAGAAGGCCCGTGGCCCACAGGGTCACCCACAGCATTTGGCCCTGAGTTCACACGTTGTTGCCCTATCGATCCCCAAGGCAGAGCTGAGAAGGTAGGCACGCAATGTCAGACGGAGGAGATCCACGCGGCGGGCGACGTGACATGTCGCGTATTCCGCCCCACAACCTCGATGCCGAGGCGTCGGTGCTCGGGGCGATGTTGCTCAGCACCGACGCCGTCGGGGCCGTTTCCGAGACAGGGCTCGTGCCGAGCGATTTCTACCGGCCGGCGAACCAGCACATCTTCGACGCCATCCGCGCCCTCTACACCACGGGCGAGCCGATCGATACCGTCACGGTCGCCGACGTGCTGCGGCGCGGCCGTCTGCTCGATGACGCCGGTGGGGCCGAGTCGCTGCACGAGCTGCAGAACGCCACGCCGGCGATCTCCAGTGCCCGTCACTACGCCAAGATCGTGCAGGACACCGCCATCCTGCGCCGGCTCATCCGCGCCGCGGGCGACATCGCCGAGCTCGCCTATGGCGGTCCCGACGACGTCACCAAGGCGGTCGATCAGGCCGAGTCGGCGGTGTTCCATGTGGCGGAGGATCGTGTCGCCGATACCACCCGGCCGATCAAGGACCTCATCGACCAGACGATGGACCGGCTCGAGCAGGCCTACGAGCGGGGCACCACCATCACCGGTGCGCCCACCGGCTACCACGACCTCGACGAGCTCCTCTCCGGCCTCCAGAAGTCGACCCTCAACATCGTCGGCGCCAGGCCGGCCATGGGCAAGACCAGCCTCGGACTCGGAATGGCGATCAACGTCGCCAAGGAGCTGCACCAGCCGGTGCTCGTGTTCTCGCTGGAGATGGGCCACGACGAGCTCACCCAACGCATCGTCGCCAGCGAGGCCAAGGTCGACTCCACGAAGCTCCGCACCGGCCGTCTCACCGAGGCCGACTGGGGCAAGATCGGCCACGCCATCGGCCGTCTCGAGGTGCCGTTGTTCCTCGACGACAACCCCCAGCTCACCGTGATGGAGATCCGCGCCAAGGCACGACGGATCAAGGCACGGCACGGATCACTCGCCCTCATCGTGATCGACTACCTCCAGCTGATGAGCAGCCACAGCCGGGTCGAGAACCGGCAGCTCGAGGTCAGTGAGATCAGCCGCAACCTGAAGGTGTTGGCACGCGAGCTGGAAACGCCGATCGTCGCGCTCAGCCAGCTCAGTCGAAACCTCGAGACCCGCGCCGACAAACGCCCGATGCTCTCCGACCTCCGCGAGTCGGGGTGCCTGACGGCCGACACTCGACTGCTGCGAGCTGACACGAACGCTGAAGTCACGCTCGGCGAGCTGCTGGAATCGGGCGAGCGAGACGTTCCGGTTTGGAGTCTCGACGATCGATGGCGCCTGGTGCCGTCAACGTTGACGCACGCCTTCAACTCCGGTGTGAAGTCGACGTTCCGCATGCAGCTCGCGTCCGGTCGCACCATCGACGCCACGGCGAACCACAGGTTCCGCACCGTCCATGGCTGGCGGGCCCTCGGCGACCTCCAGGTCGGTAGTCGACTCGCTGTCCCGCGGCGCCTGAACCCCGCGGGGGTGTCCGTTGAGATGGACGATGACGAGATCGTGTTGCTGGCGCACCTGCTCGGCGACGGCTGTGTGTTGCCGCGCCAGCCCGTTCACTACACGAGCGCCGATCCCGACAACCTGATCGCCGTCGAGCAGGCGGCGGCGAGACGGTTCGGGATCGTGCCCCGTCGAGTCGCCCAGAAGAACTGGTGGCATTCGTATCTGCCTGCGCCGCACCACCTGACCCACGGACGACGCAATCCCATCGCAGCGTGGTGGGATGCGCTGGGACTTCACGACTGTCGCAGCTACCAGAAGTTCGTGCCTGATTGCGTGTTCGGTCTCCGCCGCGATGCGGTGGCCCTCTTCCTGCGCCATCTGTGGGCTACCGATGGCTCCCTTGCGATGTCACGCTCTGGTCCGCCCGTTCGCCTCTATTACGCGTCCACGAGCCGTCGCCTGATCGACGGGGTGCAGCAGCTCCTACTCCGACTCGAGATCCAGTCACGAGTGACGACCGTTCTGCAGGGCGAACACCGTCCCGGCTACCAGCTGCGTGTTGATGGCGTCGAGAACCAGGTGCGGTTCCTTACTGAGGTGGGTGTCCACGGCCAGCGTGGGCACCGGGTACCGGCGGCGCTGTCGGTCCTCGAGCAAATCGTCGCGAACCCGAACGTCGACACGGTGCCGTCCGAGGTCCGGTCGACGATCGTCGCGTCGATGCGCCGAGCGGGCATGAGCCATCGGGCGCTCGCCGAGGCGATCGGCGAACAGTACTGCGGGAGCTACATGCTTGGCTCGGAACGGCGGCCGCGTTCGTCGAGTCGCTCTCGTCTCGGTCGGATCGCGGAGGCAACCGCCGATGACGCGCTCGGCGATCTTGCCCGCTCCGACGTGTTGTGGGATCGGATTATCGCCATCGATCCCCTCGGTGAGCAGCCCGTCTTCGATGCCACCGTTCTGGAGACGCACAACTTCGTTGCGAATGGCATCGTCGCTCATAATTCGCTCGAGCAGGATGCTGACGTCGTGATGTTCCTGTATCGGGACGAGGTCTACAACGACGAGTCGCCCGACAAGGGATCGGCCGAGGTGATCGTCGCCAAGCACCGCTCGGGGCCGATCGGCACCAAGCGGCTCGTCTGGCTGGGCCAGTACGCACGGTTCGAGAACGCAGCCCGTCGCTCCGACCTCTAGCAAGTCACCGGTCGTGCACGAGAACGGCGGCACCGTTGATCCGGTCGTGCCACAGGTCGGCGAGGGCGGCGTCGGCGCGGTCGAACGGATAGGCGACGGTTCGGACCTGCACCCCGGCCACCGAGGCCTCGGCGAAGAACCGGTGCCCGTCGTCGCGCGTGTTCGCCGTGACGCTGCGGATCTGGCGTTCGTAGAACAGGTCGCGTTCGTACTCAAGCGGCGGGATGTCGCTCAGATGGATGCCCGCGATGGCGAGGGTGCCGCCCAGATCCAGTGCACGGAGAGCGTGCGGGACCAGATCCCCTGCAGGCGCGAACAGGATGGCCGCATCGAGTGGCTCAGGTGGGGCGGCGTCAGCCGGCCCGGCGGACGAGCAGCCCAACTCCAGGGCGAGCGCACGTGCCGCGACCGAGCGCGGTCGATGACGTGCACGGTCGTCCCCCTGTGCAGAGCGATCTGGGCGGCGATGTGCGCCGACCCACCGAAGCCGTAGATACCGAGGCGTCCGCGGAGTGGCACCTCGGCCCGCTCGAGTGCCCGGTACCCGATGATGCCGGCGCACAGCAGCGGCGCCACGGCGACTTCGTCATAGGCCTCGGGGAGGAGGTAGGCGTAGCGCTCATCGACGACGGCGTACTCGGCATAGCCGCCGTCGGCGTCCCAGCCGGTGTAGCGAGAGCGGTCGCACAGGTTCTCCCGTCCCGCGATGCAGAACCGGCAGCTCCCGCATGTATGTCGTAGCCAGGCGATGCCAATCCGGGTGCCGACCGAGAACCGGGCGGCTCCCGCCCCAGTTGCTTCCACGTACCCGACGACCTCGTGCCCCGGGATGACGTGGGGACGATGGACGGGGAGGTCACCGGCGGCGACGTGGAGGTCGGTCCGGCACACACCGCACGTCGCGACCCGTACGAGCACTTCACCGGTTCCAGGTTCGGGCACATCGCGCTGTGTCCACACCAGCGGGTGCCTGTCGACGGGCCTCGGCACGTCGACGATCCATGCCTGCATCACCTCGGCAGATCCTTGCCGTGACCGTGCCACGCCAAAGAGTGTGCCCGCGCCCGGCCACCGATCGCGTCCGTGCGGGTCCGGCGAGCGGACCACGCCCAGAGCACTTGAATACAGACCCCACGATCTGGCTTTACGAGAACTAGCGCGCAGCCGGTCATCGGGCGACGGCTCACCGAGCCGGGTGCGGCAACTTCAATGATGGGGAGGGCCAGCGGACGACGAACGCAGCGTCTCACCGAGTCGAGCCGACCGACGAAACCGTGTGGGCTCGATTGGTGCAGCCATCCACCATCGCACCGAATTCACAATCTCACACCTAGTCGTCGGACAGCCCGGGTGTCACGCGGAGGCCTTCGACGAGTTGGGCGACCTCGGCGTCGCTGAGCTGCGGCGGTCGAGTGGAGACCGAAGCGGGTGTAGTAGCCCGGCGGCATGCTCACCTTCCTCCGTGGTCTCGGCGGCCTTGTCGGCGTCTGCCTGCGGCTTGTCGAACTCGGAGAAGTTCAGCTTGCTCCGACCCGACTCCACGTGGTCGGAAATCGCCCACGAGATCGGCGCGACGTTCGAATACCACGGCTCTCGGTCTCGTTGCTGTGACAATCGAAGCACGCCCGCACGGCGAGGGCACGCGTCTGCGGGCTGTCCCACGCCGGCTCACGCGTCACGGGCGGATTCGATGGCATTCGGCCGAACGGAACGACCTGCAAAAGGAGGAAGACAGCGGCCGCGGCGACGCCCGTCTCGGCGAGCACAGTGCCGAGGCCGACAGTCGCCTGTCCGTCGCGCCGGCGAGAGCGCCACCGGTGCAGGACGAATGTGCCGCCGGCCAGAACCAGCAGGAGCAGGCTCGTGTACAGCAGGTCCAGCCCGATCAGCCGCGAGCCGGCGAAGGCCACTGCCGTCACCACGACCCCGACGATCGCTGCCGGCATCCAGCGCCGACGGCTCGATGCTCGGTCCTTGGGCGTCTGCTCGGTCACGGCCACCTCCTGAGGTCAGGCGAATGCTATTGCGTTCCGCGACGGCACCGACGGCGTCCAACGGACGGATCGTCTCGATCCCGGCGATTCGGTCCGCGGAGCACAACCTCAACCGGTTCACCACGGCAGGAACCCCAAGGATCGAATCGCCCGCTCGAAGCGACGCGTGATCTTCAGTCGCACCCTCTGAGGCTCATCGATTCAGTCGGAAGCCAACAGGGCACAAGGACCTCTTCGTCAACCGGCGTTGCCCGGGTAGCAGGCATCACGGGGTAGCGCCCGCACGACGGGCTTGAAGTCGGCCCGTCACAGTCAGGGCGTCGGTTCGGTGCCGACCGCCGGTTCGGGAGGCGCATCAGGTGGTGGATCGGGGTTCGAGGCGGCCCACGACAAGTAGGCGTCCTCGGCGACGGGGAGGGTCGGGAACAGCATGTCCTCGCCGATCAGGTTTGTCAGCCCGGCCCGTTCGAGTGGTAGCTGCAGGTCGTGTTTGACTCGCGCCAGGACGAGGCGAACGCCCCTGGTGGCGAGGTCGCTGTGGAGGCCGCGCAGGCCGTCGGCGGCGGTGATGTCGACTTCGACGTTGGCTTCGACGTTCAGGACGAACCACCGGACCGGCTGCTCTGGGAAGGCGGCGTTCTCCTGGTCCACCACGAGGAGGGCGCGCCGGCGCATGTCATCGACGTTGGCGAAGAACAACGGCGCGTCGTAGCGGTAGACGACGAGTCCTGGCAGAGTTTCGGCGTCGGGGTAATCGTCCACGTCATGCATGCCCGCCAGGCCCGGCACCCGCCCGAGAACGCCTTCGTGGGGGCGAGCGATCCGGTACAGAATCTCGACGAGGCTGAGTGCGATCGCCACGCCGACGCCGACGAGGACGCCAAACAGGACCGTTCCCAAAGTGGCCGTGACGGCGAGCAGCAGCTCGGTCGTGCGGAACTGGGCGAGCCGCACCAACTCCTTCCACGACACGAGCTTGCTGGCTGCGTAGAACACCAACGCCGCGAGCGAGGCTTGGGGCAGGTTCTCGATCATCGGCCCGGCGACGAACAGGACGAGGACCACGCATGCCGCCGCGACCAGCGAGTAGAGCTGGGTGTGGGCACGCTGCGGCGATCGCCAGCGCCGTGCGTGACCCAGACGACGAGACCGGGAACCCGCTCATCAGGCCTGCTGCGACATGCACTCCGGCCAGGGCGGCGAACTCCTGGTCAGGGTCGACGTTCGCGTGAGCGGGTTCCCCTTCCTCGACCGGCGCAGGAAAAGGCGCGGGCAATCAACATCGTGTCGCTGTAGCCGATCACCGCGATTCCCAGCCCGGCGAGCAGCAGCGTCCGGAACTCCTCCCACGTCACGTCTGGGAGGCCTGGCGTCGGCAGTCCGGTCGGGATTGCGCCCACCACTGCGACGCCGTGGTCTTGCAGGTCGGCCAGCACGCACAGCACGGTGGCTGCGGCGACACCGATCAGGGTCGCCGGCCAGGCCGGGCGCAGGAACTGGATCGCCAGCACCACGCCCAGCGTTCCGGTCCCGACCGCGAGGGTCAGCAGGTGGGCATCGTCGACGACCATGCTGAAGGATCGGACCTGAGCGATGACGTTGTCACCCTCGACGCTCGTGCCGGTCAGCTTGCCCAGCTGTCCAACGACCATCAGCACGGCGGCGCCTGCGAGATAGCCGACCAGGAGCGGCTGAGAGAGCAGGGTGGAGATCACGCCGAGGCGGGCGAGCCGGCCGACCAGACACCATCCGCCCACGATCACGCTCAGCGCGGCGGCCAAAGCCACCGCCCGATCTGCGTCGGCCCCTGCCAGAGGTGCGATCGCCGTGCCGGCCATCAAGGCGATCGTGGACTCGGGACCGACCGACAGCACCCGCGACGAACCCAGAGCGGCGTACGCGACGAGTGCCGCCAAAGCGGTCCACAGCCCGGCCACCGGCGGTACGCCGACCAGCGCTGTGTAGGCCATCACCTGCGGGACCAGGTAGGCGACGACGGAGATCCCGGCGTACAGGTCGGGCCGCAGCCAGCTCCGTCGATAATGACGCAACACTCTGATCCCCGGTGCAGCGCCTGCGACGGCCCCGAGCAGTGACCTGTCGCGTGACGGCGACAGCACGTAGCGAGTCGCCGGGCGACGGGCCAGATCCGGGGAGTCCTTTAACTCGCCCGGCTCCTCTCCATCCGCTGACCCTTCAGCCGTGCGGCCAACAGGCGTGGAATGATCATCCTTCAAGGCCACCCCATCAACTGCCTGCGGCGTGAACACTGCCCGATGTGACCCGTGCCGCGCCACCGCTCGTCGGCGACGCCCGATCTCACGGATCGGTGGCCACGCTAGATGACCCACGACTCGCCGCGGATCCGCCCGCTGGTTCGGGTGAAAGGGACTTACAGCCCTGCCGGGCGTGGCCACTCTCGGGTGATCATTGCTACAAGCCGAGAACACGAGATAGGAGTCACGATGATGACGCAGATAGTCGGAGCCAGCGTGTGGGAACAGGAGATCTACGATCACGTCACTGCCCACGTCGTGAACGAGGGGGCAATCCTCAAGGAGTATCAGCGACTTGCTGAGGACCCAGCCGGCTCCCCGGCCTTCCGCTACCTGGCCGACCTGATCCTCGCCGATGAACGTCGCCATCATCAGCTCTTCAACGACTTGGCCGAGTCGATTCAACAGATGGCTGAGATGCGCACTCGACGATGAGCCGATCCCGTCGCTGAATGGCCTCAAGGCGGACCACGACCGGATCATGGCGACCACAGACCAGCTGCTCGAGGCCGAACGTGCTGACGCTCGGGATCTCAAGCAGTTGGCCAAGAACATGAAAGACGTGCGCGAGACGACGTTGTGGGGGCTCCTGCTGGAACTCATGCAGGACGACACTTCGAAGCACATCAAGATCCTCCAGTTCATCCGCGATCGTGCCGAACACGCCAATATCTGACGGCCGTGGTCGTAAGGCGACGACCTGGTGTTCGGCTGCGAAACCACCTTCAGCATCCCTGAGCCCCGGCATCGTGCGGTGAGTGAGACTCGGGACCTTTGCCCCTGCCAGTCGTTCTGTCGGAGGCCCATGCTGAGGACATGAGCATGGAGCACACCGATTACGAGCCGATCACGATTCTCGATCGGCGTGAATGCTGGCAGCTGTTGCGCAGTCAAGAGGTCGGGCGGCTCGGGATCGCCATCGCCAACCAGCCGGACATCTTCCCGATCAACTTCATCGTCGACCACAGCACAGTTGTGTTCCGGACGGCGGAGGGCACCAAGTTGGCCGCCGCCGTGCTCGGGGAAGCCGTCGCCTTCGAGTGCGACGGATACGACGCCGACGCTGGTGAGGCCTGGAGTGTCGTGTTGAAAGGCACGGCCGTCGAGGTCGAGAACATGTACGAGTTCTTCGATGCGCTCGACCTTCCGCTCTTCCCGTGGCACGGCGCGCCTAAGAGTCGGTTTGTCCGGATCGAGGCGACCGAGGTGACCGGTCGTCGCTTCCACGTTGTGGACAAGGCGGTGTGGGGTCACAAGTCACGGCAAGTCCGAGGCGCCGAGTGATGTCTCCGTCGAGAGAACAGCCGGCCACGCTCACCCCGATTCGGTGTCGGCCCGGCAGCAATGGAACAGGATCGGTGCAGTGATGACCGGCCTGCGTCGCTACGAGTTGGCCGAAACGAGGCCCGAGGTCGGCTAGATGCTGGACGTCACGACACAGACGCCAACGCTCATCTCGAAAGACCCACCGTACGAGCCAGGAGTCCTTCTCTACTGGCTGCCGTTGGGCGCGGGCGGCCATTCCGTGCGGCTCAACGGGCGTGTCTACGAGGCGTTCAGCGCCAAGCATTCCCATCGACGACGTTGCGATCTGTATCACTCGGCGTTGGAGATCCGAACGCCAATCGGGTATTTCACTGTCGAGATGACACCGGTGCCCAACGCCCGTCCGTGGGAGCGTGGTGTCGTTGCGGAGGGCGCAGTCGGGACGAATTGGGCGCGTCGACTGCGTGTCTTCCGCTACGAGGTTCGGCTCTGGCGCGATGGAACCATTCCCGATCTTCGATACGCAGTGAGGAGTCCCATTCGCGTCACGGACGATCCCGCCATCACCGATCGTGTCGTTCGCCTGTTGCCTCTCGTGCCCACCCCGACTTGGGGGCGTGACGAGTTACAGGCCGGTGAGATGTGGAGCTGCAATTCCATCATTTCTTGGGTGCTCACCAGCGCCGGCGCGAACATGGATGCTTTCTCAGTGCCATTGGGCGGGCGAGCTCCGGGATGGCAGGCAGGCGTCACCGTCGCACTCCGCCGGATGCCGGAAACTTCGACGCTCGAGCGACCTAGCGCCATGAGCCGAATCGGTGACCTTCGGCCCTGAAGGGGACGCCGCTACCAGCGCGAACATACGTGTGAACAATCTCGCCCGGGAGGACATCAAGAATGCAGCCCATCGTCGTCGGAGTGGACTTCTCCCCGGCATCGGGCGCTGCCTGGGCATGGGCGTGCCAACTGGCCCTGGTCACGGGTTCGGAATTAGTCGCCGTCACTGCTGTCGAGCGGTCGCGCGGTGACCGCCCCCACAAGCCGCTCGACATCATCGGACACCACGTCGAAGAGTGGCTGAAGGAATGGGTCGAGACCCAAACGGACCGTCGGCTCAACGCTCGTTCAGTGGTGCATCACGACGATGCCCGCCGCGTGCTGCTGGACGTCGGCTCGACGGCAAGCGCCTCGCTCATCGTGGTCGGGCGAAGTTGTGGAGACGATGGTCCCGGCTTGTTGAGATTCGGGAGCGTCGCTGAGAGCCTGGCGCACAGCACATCTCGCGCGTTGGCCATCGTGCCGAAGCACGTGCGTCAATCGATCGACACGGTCGTTGTCGGTGTGGACGGATCGAAATCCTCCGACGCCGCCGTCGCGTGGTGCGTTCCCATCGCCGAAAGCAAGAAGGTGAGCATCCTCGCCGGCGTCATCGATCGGCCCAGTGTCAGTTCAAGCCTCGATCAGCGGATCGCGTGGAGGCGTCAGATACGAGAGGCGGTCAACGAGTCGTGGGCACGCCCGCTGGTGGGCCAAGCCAGATATTTCATCGACGTCGTCGAGCCGTCCGACGATGTAGCCGGCGGACTCCTCGCCCTCGCAAGCCGGCATCGAGCCGATGCCCTCGTGGTCGGGAGTCGTCCGCTCGGGCGATTGACGAACCGTCGCGCCGGAGGAGTGCCGATGTCGGTCCTTCATGGCGCTCGGTGCCCGGTCGTCCTCGTGCCGGCGAGCGAAGCGCGCTCGCCGTCGGGCGACGGCACTCAGTCGCACAGTGGTGACTTCCTGCCCTAACGCGGTCAGTCGAGAACGCCCGTGAGCAACAACTGATCGGGCGCCTCCGCGCTCAGTGCTGCCCACTCCGCCTGACGGGGACCTTCGCCTCTACGAATCGAAGCGATGATCGTCGACCATTGAGATAAGGGATGCGAACGATCGAGGGAGCTGTCGCCGAGGCTGAGAAGCTGGGGAGACCCAGCGACCTCCATCACCTGATCCGGGCAATACCGGCGTAGGGAGATCGTTCGCAGCCCGGCTCATGAAGGACCATCGCTCTCGAGGCGACCAAACGGGCTTCTCGTCCCGCATCACGAAACGCTCGGTCAGGTACCGACGAGGCGTGCGGGCTGGCCGGTCGACTGTCGCACGCGCTGCCACATGTCCTCCTCAGGATGTAGCTGGCGCCGCTCGGCTGTCACGAGTGGCAGGGGCACGTGGGTGAAGTGGCGGTGGTGGTAGCCGACGACGACGTCGGTCTTGCCGGCCATGCCCGCATGTGCCGCCATCTGCCCGAGCGAGAGGCAGAACGCAGCGTCGTAGGCGTTCGCGGGGAGCGCACGGATCTCGTAGCTGGGGTCGAGATACTTCACCTCCGGTCGGATGCCTCGTGCGCTGAGTCCGGAGACGAGTCGATCGCGGAGCCAGGGCCCGACGTCGGCGAGACGCACGTTGCCGGACGCGTCGGTACCTTCGACCCGGGGGAGGAGTTCCTGGCCGGCGCCCTCGGCGACGACGACGACGGCGTGGTGGCGACGCGTCAGTCGCTCGGCGAGGATATCGAGGAGGCCGCCGTCCCCATCGAGTGTGAAGGGCACCTCTGGGACGAGGCACAGGTTGACGTCGGGTCTGGCCAGCGTGGCATTGGCGGCGATGAAACCGGCGTGACGCCCCATCAGTTTGACGAGGCCGATCCCGTTCCATGCGCCACGCGCTTCGGCGTGGGCGGTGAGGATGGTTCGCGCCGCGGCCTCGACCGCCGTGGCGAACCCAAAGCTGCGCTCGACCCAGTCGAGGTCGTTGTCGATCGTCTTGGGCACGCCGATCACGGCCAGTCGATGGCGGCGGCTCAGCGCTTCGGCCGCGATAGCGGTCGCCCCGCGCAGCGTGCCGTCGCCGCCGATGCAGAACAGGATCGATACTCCGTCGCGCACGAGGGTGTCGACCATCGCAGCAGGGTCCTGGGGGCCGCGCGACGAGGCGAGGATGGTGCCACCGTAGGCGTGCACATCGGTGACGGCCTCCGCGTCGAGCTCGAGAGGCGGGAACTCGTCCGGGTGGGCAACCCCGGCGTAGCCGTAGCGGTAGCCGAGAATCCGGCGCACGCCGTATCCGTACTGCAAGGTGAGTGTGATCGAGCGAATGACGTCGTTCAGCCCCGGGCACAGCCCACCGCACGTGACCAGGGCGGCGGTGACCTCGGGCGGGTCGAAGGCGAGGAGATTGCGGGGCCCCGCCTCTTGGAATGCGGGTGGCGTTTGCCCAGCGTCGAGGAAGGGGAGCAGGCTGCGGGTGTCCGACGAACAGAGAACACCGTGGTCGTCGTCGACGAACTGCAGGTCACGGTGCCGCAGCGGGCTCGGAAACGAGGCTGCGCCGACCGTCCAACGGTGAGACTCGCGGGATCGGGTAGACGGAATGCACGCCCGAGCGGGGTCATCCTGCCCTTTTCCGGCCCGCTCGAGGGGTGCGATCGCGGAGATCGCGGATCCCGGTCTCGATGGAGCGGCAGAATTCCCTGAGGTCGGGCACGGTGTCGTAGTCACCCGTGACGCCGAAGCTGACTTTGCCGTTGTAGGACATGATCGCCACACCGATGCGCACGCCCTGCGCCAGTGGCACGAACGGTAGATAGTCGGTCATCAGCCGGCCAGCGGCATAGAGCGGGAACTGCGGTCCGGGCACATTCGTGGTGACGGTGTTGATGGCGCGCTGCGGAAACTCGCGCGCCATCGCTCCGGCCGCCCTGAGTCCGAGCGCCAGCATCGACGGCGCGACGAAGCCGGCGAGCACCGGGAGTGCCTGCACCTTCGCCGCCTGGTCGGACTCCTTGAGGTGCTCCATCTGCTGGCGCATCGATGCGAGCCGGTCGAGCGGGTCGGCGATCCCGACGGGGAGCTCGGCAACCATTGCCGACACCTGGTTGTTGGCGGCGTGGTCGCCGACTGGTCGCACTGACACCGGCACGAGCGAACGCACCACAGCCTGATCGGGATCATCCGATCGGGCCGACAACAGGTCGCGGAACGCGCCGGTGATCACGGCCAGGACAACGTCGTTGACCGTCCCGCCGAACGCCTTCTTGATCGCCTTGATGTCGGCGAGCTCGGCGTGCGCCGCAGCCCAGCGTCGATGAGGACCGATAGGGCCCTCGATGGAGAGAGCTTGTCGCGGAATCAGCTGCTGACCGAGCCATCGCAGCCCATTGGACCACTCGCGCAGCTGACTGACGGCGCGCCGGGGGGTGCGCGTCAGCGACCGCACGGCGCGCGCCTGCTCGGCCGGGTTGCCAGCCAGCTGAGCCAGCGAGTCGGCGACGAGCATCGCATCGCTCGGCTCGGGCGCGGCTGTCCACGTGTCAGGGGCGGGATGGGGGGCGTCGCGGCTGGGATCGAGGAGGCTGGCGATCAAGTCGGTGCCTGCCACTCCGTCCACCATGCAGTGGTGCACCTTGGAAATGATGGCCCACTTGTCGTCGGGCAGCCCTTCGATCATCCACATCTCCCAGAGCGGCCGATGGCGGTCGAGCTCCTGCGACATCAGCCGTCCCATCAGGGCGTTGAGGTCCGATTCGGATCCAGGCGGCGGTAGCGCCGAGTGGCGGACGTGGTAGTCGAGGTTGAAGTGAGGGTCATCGATCCACACCGGGCGTCCGAGTGCTCCCGGGACGAAACGCACCTTCTGTCGATAGCGCGGAATCAACGGCAGTTTGCTGGCGACCAGCGAGACGACATCGTCATAGTCGGGCGCCGGGCCTTCGAAGACTGCGCAGGAGCCGATGTGCATGTGGGTGATGCCGTCCTCAACGTGGAGGAACATGCTGTCGAGTGGGCTCATGTGGTCCATCGGGATCCGTTCGTTCGGTTGGATGAGGCCGGGCGCGGGGCACCTGGGCCGGTGACTCCATGCGCCCCGCGGCCTCTGTACTGAGGATCTCATTGCCGCGCTCATCTCAACAGTGCCGAAGGTCATCAACTCCCAGCGTTCGCCGCACCCGCCGATACGGAGACGGGGGCCTGCAGTGTGGGCAAGGATGTGCGCATGGATGAGGTCGAGGTCAAGGCATTGCCGCTGGAGTTGCTGGCGAGCATCCTGACCACGCAGCGAGCCCATCGGCTATCGGAGTCGGCGCGGCGGGCGCGAGCAGCGTTCGGTGATCGCACGATCTGGCATGTCAACGCGACGGCCCATGGCGGCGGCGTCGCTGAGATGCTGCAGACGCTGTTGGCGTACGGGCGTGGGGCGCAGATCGAGAATCGATGGCTCGTGCTCGATGCAGACGCCGAGTTCTTCTCGATCACCAAGCGGGTGCACAACTTGTTGCACGGCGATCGCGGTGACGGTGGCTCGCTCGGTGACGACGAGCGTGCCTGCTACGAGCGGGTCGTCGCCGCCAACGTCGCCGAGATGGCCACTTTGATCGAGACCGGCGACATCGTGTTGCTGCACGACCCTCAGACTGCCGGGATGGTCGACGGGCTGCGGGCGTGCGGGGTGAGGGTGGTGTGGCGCTGTCATGTCGGGCGCGACACGTGCAACGACGAGACCGACGAGGCGTGGGCGTTCCTGCGACCGTTCATCGAGCGGGCTGACGCGTTTGTGTTCTCGCGCATGGAGTACGTGCCCGATTGGGTGGATCAGGAGCGGGTGGTGATCATTGCGCCATCGATCGATCCGTTCTCGGCCAAGAACCGCGAGCTCGACCCAGGCACGGTCAATTCGATCCTTGCCACCGTGGGTTTGATCAGCGGTGCGGATCCGGGTGGCCCGGTGAGTTTCGAACGACGCGATGCATCCCACGGCGTCGTCCGGGGGCACACCGGCCTCATCGCCGACGGCCCGCCGCCACCCCACGATGCGCGGCTGGTTTTGCAGGTGAGTCGGTGGGATCGCCTCAAGGACATGGCCGGGGTCCTCACCGGATTCGTCAAGATGGCCGTCGATGGTCCCGGCGACGCCCACCTGATGCTCGCCGGGCCCGGACGTGTCAGGGGTGACTGACGACCCGGAGGGTGCCGACGTGCTCGCCGAGTGCCGCGCGCTGTTGGCGAACCGTTCCCGAATCCATCCAGGGCGCGTGCACCTCGCCTCGATTCCGATGGACGATGTCGATGAGAACGCAATCATCGTCAACGCGCTGCAGCGCCACGCCTACGTCGTGGTGCAGAAGAGCCTCGTCGAGGGCTTTGGACTCACCGTCGCCGAAGCAATGTGGAAGTCGCGGCCGATGATTGCCAGTCGCGTCGGTGGGATCCAGGACCAGATCGTTCACGAGAGGGACGGTCTGTTGATCGACGATCCCTACGATCTCGATGCCCTCGCCGCAGCCATCGAGCGACTCCTCAACGATCGCGAGCTCGCTGCCCGGCTCGGAGCGGCCGGACGGGCGCGGGTACACGATCAATTCCTCGGCGACCGCCACCTCGCCCAATTCGTCGAGCTCTTCGAACGCCTCGCCACCTGATCGGGCATTGTCGGCGAAGACGGCTCTGGCGGCGTCGTCGTCCAGGACGTTGGGGACGACGCCCCCCGGCCACGAGATCTTGGGGATCGTCGCGGGCATGGCTCCACCGTCCGTGGAGGTTCGCGGTCTTGATGAGGGCCCATGGTCCCGGAGTGGATCCACACAGCCACGACTAACTCGATTCGAGGGCAGCGTCGAGGAAATCGGTGACCCGCGCTTCCCAAGCCTCAGGATGGGTCGCCAGAGCGTCGGTGTGTCCGGAATCAGGCACGACCCACCGCTCGACCGTGTCCGGTGCGGCGCTCTGGATGTATCCAGCGGCCTT
Organism: uncultured Acidimicrobiia bacterium; assembly: GCA_963830025.1. Classification (GTDB taxonomy): domain Bacteria; phylum Actinomycetota; class Acidimicrobiia; order Acidimicrobiales; family Ilumatobacteraceae; genus CAWHLC01. Next base: position 351,543 of record CAWHLC010000007.1, on the reverse strand, counting down.
CGGCTCGTCGGCCACGTCGCCTGCGGCGATCAGCAGCACAGGTCGTGGTGACGCGTCACGAACGGCGTCGCGCAAGGTGATCGGTTTTCTGGCATCGGTCAACAGATCCGTCGCGCCGTACCTCAGCCACTCCAGTCCCTCCTGGATCGTTCCGCGCCAACCGAATTCGTCGGAGAGCCATGCCGTGTCCCCGTCGATGCGATTCGTCGCACCCTCCGCGACGACCGCCTTGATTCGCTCGTCGACGGCGGCGGCTCCGATCGCCTCTTCGCCGCCCATGGACATCCCCACAGCCGCAAGGCGCTCGGAATCGACGTCGCTCTGATGCTGGAGGTAGGAAAGAGCGCCGGCGATGTCCTCATCGCCGTACCAGCCGAAGTCCATCGCCCGGCCGCCGCTTCGACCGTGCCCTCTTGCGTCGAACAAGAGCACGCCATACCCGTGCCGGGCGAGCACTTCGGCGTGGCCGAGCACACTCGACCTTGTCGAGCCGGCGCCGTGGAGAAGCACGACCGCAGCACCGTTTCTGGAGGGGATGTACCAACCGGACAGAGTGACACCATCCGGTGTCTCGAACTCGACGTCGCTGTAGTTCAAGCCGAGTGTCGCCGGGGTCGTCGTTCCGAGATCGGTTGCGGGGACGTTGGTCGCGGCGACAGCCGGGCCAAGTGTCCCGACCGCGACCGCAACGACTACGAGCAGGGCGAGGGCAACGGGCACTCGCCAGCGGAGACGAACAGAGGCGACGAGTGTCACCGCTCCCGACGCGAGCAAGACGAATCCCGCGACGAGGGTGAGCATTCCGGCGACGGTGAGGCCATGGGGCCCCGACTTCGCCACATGCGGCACACCGATTCCAACCCCGATGCTCGTCGCCAAGAGACCGATCCCGAATGTGACCGAGCCTCGGAGCCGACCGTGAACGGTTGCCGATGCCGTGAGTACCGCCATGGTCGTGAGAAGAACGGCGAGAACACGCACCACCTGCCACAGGGGGGAGCCGTCGTGACCGACGATGAATGCCAGACCCGCTCCTACGGCGACGATTGCGGCACCAGGCAAACCGCCGATGCGAGGACGGCTAGCGAGCGATGGTCGATCGGCTGCTCCGATCGTCTCCTTCGAATCGGCTGCTGTCCGGGATGCTGTGAGTGTCGGGTGTGGCATGGCCGGGTCCTCGGCCCTGTCTCGATCGTGCGACGCGAAACGGGCGATCACCAGGGCCGAAGGTCATGTTGCCTCCGTCTCCCAACAAAGGCCCTTGGTCCCTGACAGATCGCGGTCCACAAGCCTCACGATGAGGGTGGAGGTGAAGATCGTGTACAAGAGAATCGTTGTTCCAACAACCGGCGCCGACTTCTCGTGGAGGGCGGTACGTGTCGGTGATGCTCTGGCGACGCGCTACGGCGCGGAACTCGAGATCTACTCGGTCGTCGACTGCTTCGGAGAGCTCGTCGGGCGTGAGAACGTGATGCGTGCCGGGGTTGCGATGGAGCACCTGACGGCACCCACCGTCACGGTGACCGCGGAGATCAACAGAGACACCGTGGCCAAGACGATCGCCGCCCATCTGGCGGCCGTCGGAAACTCACTGGCCGTCATGGCCACCGCAGCTCACGGACGGACCGAGGCAATTCTCGGGAGCGTGTCCGAAGAGCTTCTGACGCTGACGTGCGGCCCGGTCGTGCTGGTCGGTCCCCATGTGGATCTCGAGAGGATGGATCTCACGCACGACGCCGTGGTCGCCGTCGACGGCTCAGCACTGTCGGAGGCCGCGCTCTGGCCCGCCACGATGTTGTCCGTGCAGCTCGGTCTGAGGCCGTGGATCACGTCGGTCCTCGAGCCGACTGTCCACATGCAGGGCGATGTCCTGGAGACTGGGTATACCGCCCGCCTGGCCCACCGGCTGGGTGCAGCGACAAAGCGCGACGTTGAGTTCGAGGTTCTGCACGACAGGCACCCTGCACGGGCGATCGTCGACTTCGCGTCGAGGCTCGGCGCCTCGTTCATCGTCGCCAGCACTCACGGCCGCACCGGGATGGCTCGGATGACGATGGGCAGCGTGGCGATGGGCATCGTTCACGAGTCGCCGTGCCCCGTGGTCCTCGTTCACCCGCTCTTCCCGAACTTGACGAAGGAGCCCGTGCTGTCGGTTCAAGCCGCAGTCGACTGAACGAAGTGTTCGCAGCTATGTGAACGAGAGGGGCTCGCCATGGCGAGAAGCTTCCTTACAGGAATGGATTGGCGCCAGTGGGCCGCCTCCAGTCCGCCATCGTCGGCACTCAATCAACAGCTCGCCGACCTGTTGGCTTCGTCCGATCTTCCTGCGGAGACGTATGCGGAGGACGCGCTACTTGTGGTGCGCATTGCTGTCCCCGGCATCGACTCTGATCGAGATGTCGACATCAGCGTCTCCGCCGGGTGGCTGGTCGTTCGAGTCCGCCGGCCGGAGCCAGCAAAGCGTGAGGGCCGCGTCGGATACCAATCGGAGTTGCGATATGGAACGTTCGCCCGATGCTTCGCAATCCCTACCGATGTCCTACCGGAGGCGGCGCGAGTTTCGTACGACGCGGGCATCCTCGAGATTCGTATCGAGCTCGGAAGCGAGAGTCCGGCCCCTGGCCGACTGCATGTCGATCATCCGGAGTCACAGCTTCGTAGTCGACACCTCCGATCGGCGTCTCCGCGCTACGCGTCCCTCCTGCGAACACGAAATCCCACGAGCCCATTCCGCTGCGCAGCCAGTCCGCCGCACGCTCACCGTGAGTATGTTCCTCGTCTGACCGAACACCCGGATGGTGACGCCAGCTGGGTCGAATGATCCGAAAACCGATCCGCGATCTCATGACTGCACATCCTCACTCAGAGGCGGCCGCGGTTGCGATCACGAGTGGTGCCGGTTGCGGCGGAACCGCTTGTCGATCGCATCGGCGGCCAGCACGAGTGGTGCGGCGCTGAGCGCGACGACCCAGCCGACGAGTGGCGGGTTGGCGTGCTCCAGCTGTCGTGCGACGGGGCCAACGAACAAGGCGACGAGTGACACCGAGCATCCGGCCGCAATGGCGGCCGGCAGCAGGCGGTTCGTCGTCCAGCCGAGTGCCCATGGTGATCGGGTCGTGCTACGGCAGGCGAACGCGTTGGCGGCTTGTCCGACGACGACCGCCATGAACGCCGCTCCGGATGCGGCTGCAAGTACGTGGCCCGCAGGGAAGTCGTCGCCCGGGCGCCAGCCACTCGCCACAAAGCAGACGAGGAAGGCCGTCATCGACACCAGCGCCTCTACGGGCCCGAGCACACCAAACGCGCGGTCGAGCAACCGTGGCGTTCAGCAGGCGGCCCGACACCGGAGGCCCGTCCAGTACGTTCTCCGCCGGCGGCTCGGCGCCGAGCGCGACTGCCGACGCGGTATCGGTGCCGATGTCCAACGCAAGGATCTGGAGGACCCCAAGGGCGAGCGGGAAACGGCCGCCGGACAACGCCCACACAAGAAACGGTGTGAGCTCGGCAACATTGTCGGTGAGGTGGTATGTCAGGAATCGACGGATGTTGAGATACGTGGCGCGGCCCTGTTCGACGCCCGCCACGATGCTGGCGAAGTGGTCGTCGAGGAGCACGAGGTCAGCCGCCTCGCGGGCGACGTCCGTGCCGGAGATCCCCATCGCGATGCCGATGTCCGCCTCGTGCAACGCGGGGCCGTCGTTCACGCCGTCACCGGTCATGGCTACGACGTGACCTCGGGCGCGGAGCGCGCGTGCGATGCGGAGCTTCTCTTCCGGCGCGACGCGTGCGATGACGATTCCGTCGCGGTCCACCAGTGCTCCGAGAACTTCCTCGTCCTCGGGCAGGTCGGCACCACAGATGACCAGTCCGTCATCGGGCCGAAGCCCGACTTCGGTCGCGATCGCCGCCGCGGTGGCCGGGTGATCACCGGTGATCATCGCGACCTTGATGTGAGCCTGGCGACAGCGGGCGATGGCTTCGCGTACATCCACTCGCGGGGGGTCCTCCATCGCCAGGACACCAAGCAGATTCAGGCCGGACTCCGCGTCTGCGGCAGACTCCGGGAGGTGGTCGCAAGTGCGGGCCGCCACAGCGATCACGCGGAGACCTTGGCTAGTCAGGCTTTCCAGCACGCTTGCGACCTGATCGTCGGGCGCACACAGCGGCAGCACGGCATCTGCAGCACCTTTCACGAGAACCTCATCGTTCATGACGATGGACATCCGCCGGCGGCGTGGGTCGAAGGGAAATCGGGCGACCACAGAGTGCTCGATGCGATCGCGGTCAGTGTCGAGGCCGACCCGACGGGCGAACACGTCGAGCGCTGCCTCCATCGGATCACCATGGGCCCGCCACTCGCCGTCGATGCTCACGACGTACCCGGTCGAGCACCGCATCGCGGCCAAGGCCAGACGACGGATGCCGTCCGCCGCCTCGTCGACGGAAAATGCGACTTCCCCGCTCGGCTCGTAGCCGGGAGTGGCGACCACTGCCATTCCGGTGTTCGTCCACGCCTCCACCACCGTCATCTGGTTGCGCGTCAGGGTCCCGGTCTTATCCGTGCAGATGAATGTCGTCGAACCCAGCGTTTCGACCGCCTCGAGGTTTCGTACCAGCACCTGACGCGACGCCATCCGTTCCGCACCCCACGCCAACGCGAGTGTGACGGTCGGCAGCAGCGCCTCGGGCACGAGTGCGACCGTGACACCGATGGCGAATACGAAACCCTCGTCGACGGGGTTTCCGAGAAGCATCATCAGCGCGAAGAACACCGTGCCGACAGCGACGGCGATGTAGGCGATGAGGCGCACCACCTTGTGGAGCTCCAGAGTCAAAGGCGTCGCCGGCGCCGGCGTCATCGTCGTCATCCGGGCGATCGCCGCAAGTCGGGTGTGGCCTCCGGTCGCCGCTACGACTGTCTCGCCCTCACCCTCGACGACGAACGTGCCAGCGAAGAGGGCAGTGCCGACGTCGGCAGCGGAGGCCGCGCTCTCACCTGTGAGCAGGGAGGTGTCGACCAGCAGAGCGGACGCGCGACCGGCCACAACGTCCGCCGGTACCCGATCTCCGGACGCGAGCAGGACGACATCTCCGACCACGACATCTCGGGCGTCGATCCGTTGGCGAACGCCGTCGCGTCGGACGGTGACATCGAGAGGCAGGAGAGCCCGCAAGCGCGAGGCGGCGCGGTCCGCCCGGGCCTGCTCGAAGAAGGCGAACAGCCCGTTCAGCACGATGACGATGACGATTGCGACCCCGAGTGCGGGCAGGCCAGCGACGAGTGCCAGCCCGGCCGCGACCCACAGCATTAGCGCAAAGAAGTGAAACATCTGTCGGCCGAGCCGGCGTAAGGCCGAAGGATGGCGTGGGGCAGGGAGTTCGTTGGGACCGTCCTGTCTCAGCCGAGCTTGCGCCGCGGAAGTCGTCAGTCCGTTGAGATCGATATCGACTACGTCGGGCATCGCCCCGGTGGCCGTTCTCGGAGGCGCGATTCACTCGAAGTCGGGAAGGTCAGCCCCCGCGTAAACGCCGAGGAGATCTCGTGCCGACACAACGCCGGCCAGGATGCCGTCCTCCTCGATGAGTACGTGACGGACGTACTCCTCCATCATGAGGTTGGCGACATCGGCGACAGTCGCCGAGACATCGACCCAGACGATCGATGAGCTGGCGACGTCACTCGCTGTCGTCGAGCGAGGATCGCATCCGTCGGCGATTGCATGCGCCACGTCCCGTTCCGAGGCGACGCCAACGAGCTCCTCGCCATCAGTGACGGCGAGGATGCTGACATCGGCGTCGCGAAGCGCGGCGGCGAGCTCCTGCAGGGTTGCGTCCGGCGCGATGCGTGCGACTTGATCGGCGGCGAGCGTCGTGATCGGCATGAGTCCAATTCCAGAAACATCTGTCATGCCTCGACGATGCCGGATCTCGCCGTCGGCCGTCAGGGACTTACGTCCATTTGAGCGATGTTCATACCCAGCCACCGAGCAAGACGCCGACGACGAATGCAACCGCCGCCGCCGCCATTCCGAGGGCTTCGGTCTCGGCGCCCGATCGCACCCAAGGCTGTGACACCACCACCCCCTTGATCGCGCCGATGGCGAAGAAGGTCAGCGCCGTAACAGCGACGCTCCACCCGAATGGGTGCGGGAGTTGGGCGAACCGCAGCGCATCGATCATCAGTGGAAGAAGGGGCACGAGCCCAGCGACGAGAAACGCGGCGAACGTGGCGACCGCCGCGGGCATCGGTGAGCGCTGGTCGGACGGCAGTCCGTGCTCGCGCTCGAGCATTACGTCGATCCACCGCTCGCGGTCGCTGATGATTGCGTCGGTGGCCGACTCAAGCACGACCCCGTCCAAGCCGTCCCGCTGGAGCAGCTGCCTGACCTCCTCGCGCTCGCCCGCCGGCACGAGCTCGATGTGACGACGTTCCTCACTCCGCAACCGTTCCCGTCGTTGCGCCTCGCTGCGCAGGGCTAGGAAGGCGCTGACAGCCATGCTGAATCCGTCGGCGAGAAGGTTGGCCACGCCCAGGACGACAGCCACCGACGATGACAAGCCGGCGCCGGCGGCCGCGGCGACCACGGCGAACGTGGTGACCGTGCCATCGACGGCGCCGTAGACGGCTTCACGGAGGTAGTTGGGGGTCGGTCCGGCGGCCAAGCGACGGGCGATGGCACGGTGGTCGTGTTCCTCCGCCAGCTGTGCGGTGTCACGAGTGCCGTCCACCGAAAGCTCTGCGTATCAGCCGGTCGTCATCGGCGGTTGCGGTTCGGCGTGGCCGTAGGTGCGCTGCGCCGTCACGCTCTTCGTCGCGACGTAAAGATCATGGGCCAAGCGCACGAGCAAGTCGTCGAGTGTCACCATGCCGATCATGCGCTCACCATCAACGACCGGAACCCGGCGGAACGCGTGCGCCGACAGGAGGTCGACCACCTCCCCCAACTCGGCGTCGGCATCGACACATACGATCTCGGCACTCATCACGCCGTCGACTCGAGCGTCGAAGGGAAGACGGCGGGCGACTGCCCGCACAGCCAGGTCACGGTCTGTTACCACGCCAACCGGCCGACCACCGTCAATGATCACCACGGCGCCGACGACGGAACGGTCCATCGCCTCGGCGGCCTGGTGGATGGTGGCGTCGACGGGGAGCGTGACCGGTGCTTTCAACATCGCATCGCGTACCTTCATGCATTCACTGTTCGGCCGCCATGGATCGCGCAGGTAGGGGCGGAGGTCACCTTGTCGACGCGTGCCGCCGGCGAAGACACCTCCCGACCCGGCGAAGGAGGCCCAATGGCCTACGCCCGGAAGGTCGAAAACGCGCATGCTTGGATCGGAGAGGTGACGCTCGCATGACGCGTGGTGCTTCTCGGTGAGGCGACGCTCCCACGTGCGCTGGCGACTGTGATCCAGGACCACCTGTCACTCGTCATCTACTTCTCTGTGGGTCCAGATGCTCGTCAACTGAGGTCGTCGTCAATCGGCTCCGTCTTTGTCGTCGAATCGGGACCAATGCCTCTGCGACTCCGACCCGGCGCGAGGGACGCTCGAGGTATCTGTCGAGAGGGTTGACATGACGATGATCACGGAGATTCCGCAACACTCGGCACCGCCTACGGGGCGGCCAGCGGCTCGTGCCGAGCACGCAGTGAAGGTGTATGGGAGTGGCGAGACCGCGGTGCGCGCCCTCGACGACGTGTCCGTCGAGTTCGCAGCTGGCCAAATGACGGCGATCATGGGCCCGTCGGGTTCGGGGAAGTCGACGTTGCTGCATTGCATGGCGGGGCTCGACACGCTCACATCGGGATTGGTATTCATCGGCGACACCGACCTGACGACGCTCAAAGACACAGCGCTCACGAAGTTGCGTCGCGACCGAATCGGATTCGTCTTCCAGGCGTACAACCTGCTCCCCGCGATGACCGCCGAAGAGAACATCACGCTCCCCCTTGCCCTCGCCGGCCGGCGAGTCGATCGGGCCTGGCTCGACACGATCGTCGGGGTGCTGCGCTTGGACGATCGCCTTCGACACCGGCCATCGGAGCTGTCCGGTGGCCAGCAGCAGCGCGTGGCGGCTGCTCGGGCGATGATCACGCGACCCGAGTTGATCTTCGCCGACGAACCGACCGGCAACCTCGACTCCCGTTCGGCGACCAACCTGCTCGAGAACGCCCGGGCGACAGTGGAGGGACTCGGCCAGACGATCGTGATGGTCACGCATGATCCACACGCGGCGAGCTATGCCGATCGGATCATCTTCCTCCGAGACGGCAAGATCGTGCACGAGACGCCGCGGTCGTCGATGGAGGACATCCTCGACGCTCTCAAGCAGCTGGCTGACTGACATGTTCGCGCTCGCCTTGAGGAGTGTCTTCGCTCGCAAGCGAAGGCTGATCAGCACGGCTCTTGCAGTGACGCTCGGGATCGCCTTCCTCGCGGGCACGCTGGTCTTCACCGACACGATTCGGCGCACGTTCGACGACCTCTTCGCCGACATCTACGACGACACCGACACCGTCGTCCGATCGACGTCGAGCGTCGAGATGGACTTCGGCGGCGAACAGCGGGGGCGAATCCCCGATGCGACCCTCGAAGTGGTTCGACGCGTGGACGGCGTCGCAGAGGCGCAACCGGTTGTGCAGGCCTTCGCCCAACTCGTCGATGCCGACGGTGATGCCATCGGCAACCCGGGACAGGGCGCGCCGACCTTCGGCATGAACTACTTCGGTGGTCCGCTGAGCCCGTGGGAGCTGACACCCGGCAGCAAGGCGCCTGGCAATGGAGAGATGGTCGTGACCAAGGGCAGCGCCGACGCGGGCGGCCTCGAGATCGGTGACGACGTCACGGTGCTGACACAGACGGGACCGCACGTGTTCCGGCTGGTGGGGACGGCACGGTTCGGCTCGGCTGACTCCCCCGGCGGCGCCAGCGCGGCGCTGTTCGACCTCGCCACGGCGCAAGAGGTACTGATCGGCACGGCCGGCGAGATCGACACCGTGATGGCTCGCGCCGACGAAGGCGTCTCCGAGGGCACGCTGACGTCGCGCATCGCTGCCGTGCTTCCAGACGGTCAAGAAGCCCTGACGGGCACGGCGATCACCGAGGAGACGCAGGATCAAATCGCGGAGCAGATGGGCTTCTTCAACACCTTCCTGCTCGTGTTCGCCGTCGTAGCGCTCGTCGTCGCCTGCTTCACGATCTTCAACACGTTCCAGATCATCATCACCCAGCGCCTCCGCGAGATGGCGCTGCTGCGCGCCGTGGGTGCGACCCGTCGCCAAGTGCTCCTGTCTCAGCTCGTCGAGGCGAGCATCGTCGGTGTCGTCGCGTCTGCGATCGGGCTGCTGCTCGGCGTGATCGTCGCCAGCCTGCTCAAGGCGATGCTGGGCGCGTTCGGAGTCGACATCCCGGCGGGTGGCACGGTCTTCCTGCCTCGCACCGCTGTCGTCTCGCTGTCGTCGGGACGATCGTGACCGTCGGTGCGGCGGTGTTCCCGGCGATCAGAGCGTCACGCATCCCGCCGATCGCCGCGCTCCGCGACGTCTCTCTCGACCGTTCCGGCCAGTCGTGGCGACGCCTCGTGAGTGGAGCGATTGTGACCGCGGCCGGGGTTGCCGCCTTCGTGGCGGGACTCGTCGGCAGCGGAATCGAATTTGTCGGGCTCGGCACCCTGCTCACGTTCATCGGTGCGTTCATCCTCGGGCCGCTCGTCGCCCGCCCGGTCTCCGGCGCGCTCGGAGCGCCACTGCGGTACGTCGGCGGGTTCTCTGGTGTCCTCGCCCGCGAGAATGCGATGCGCAATCCGAAGCGCACCTCACGTACCGGCGGCGCACTGATGGTGGGGGTCGCCCTCGTGGCCGGCATCACGATCATCGCCGCGTCCCTGAAGGATTGGGTCCGTGACGTCTTCGACGAGCAGTTCACCGGTGACTACGTCGTGAGCACCGACACGTTCGGCTTCGGCGGACTCAGTCCCGATCTGGCGGCTGACCTGAACGACCTCCCCGAGGTCGCTGCCGCCACGGGATCCGCGTCGGGCTTGCGCGAGTCGTCCAGGAAGAGTCGCAGGACAAGGTCTACGTCGCCGTGGATCCCGCCACAGCCGGCTCGATCTTCGACATCGGGATGATCAACGGCTCCATCGAGGCACTCGACGATGACGGCGTGTTGTTGGACGATGACGTGGCCGACACACGCGGTCTCGGCGTCGGCGACGCGCTGGAGTTCCAGTTCCTCAACGGAATGGTTCGCCAGCTCACGGTGGAAGGCATCTTCACCGAGGAGGAGCTCGCTGGAGAGTTCGTCGTCACCCACTCCCTTCACGAGCACAGCGGGAGCGATCAGTTCGACTTCTCTGTGTACGTCACTGCGAGCCCTGGTGTCGACGACGAGGCGGCACGCCGGGCGATCGCAGCGGTGAGCAACGAGTACGCCAACGCCGACCTGCTCAGCCGCAGTGAGTACCTCGACCAGCAAGCGTCCCAGATCGATCCGCTCGTCAACCTCATCTACGCATTGCTCGCCCTCGCCGTCGGCATCGCTCTGTTCAGTATCGCCAACAGCATGGCGCTCTCGATCCACGAGCGAACGCACGAGATGGGGCTGCTCCGCGCCGTCGGGATGACGCGTCGTCAGACGCGTGCCGTGGTGCGGTGGGAGTCAATGTTGATCGCCTTGCTCGGCACCAGTCTCGGGATCGCCCTCGGCGTCTTCTTCGGGTGGTCGATCAGCGTCACCGTACGGGACGATGGCCTCGGTCAGTTCGCTCTGCCGGCGGTGTCGCTGGTTGTGATTGCCGCATTGGGTGTGATCGGCGGTCTGTTGGCCTCGATCCGCCCAGCGCGACGGGCCGCTCGTCTCGACGTGCTCCGCGCCATCGCCACCGAATAGCCGCGAAGTCGACAGGGTCGTTCGTCCCACAGCCGAGGGAGGTCCGGCAGGTGTCATTCGGGCAACCGAGGAGCACGCTGTCAGTATGGGAACAATCGTCGTCGGTGTGGACGAGTCCCCGGACGCCGCAGCGGCGTTGCGGTGGGCGATCGACGAGAGCCGGCTACGCGGGTCTACCGTGCGGGCGACGATGTGTTGGGGTTACCTCGATCAACATCACGTCGCAGAGTCGGCGTTCGATCCCGACTATGGCGAGGATGCTGCCAGCGCCGCGCTGGAAGCGCTCGTCGTCCAGGCGACAGGTCTCTCCAACTCGACGGGCATCGACTTGAACGTGCTCAACGATCTCCCGGCCCGCGGCCTGCTCGACGACTCCGCCGGCGCCGATCTACTCGTGCTCGGCGCACGCGGCATCGGCGCTGTCAAGGAGGTCCTCATCGGCTCGGTGAGCCGCCAATGCCTCCACCACAGCACGGTGCCAGTCATCGTCGTCCGCAAGGACGCCGCGCGTCGGACGTTCGGCCGGATCGTCGTCGGCATCGACGGATCAACAGCTGCACGCCGTGCCCTCCACTGGGCACTGGACGAGGCACGGATGCGAAAGGCGACTGTGGTGGTCGTTCACTGCTGGGCACGCCCCCTCGTCGGCGGCGTCTACGCGATGACGCCGTTGGTTGACGTAGCGAGGCTCGAGGATGCGGCGCACGCTCTCGTCGCAGAGGTCGTGGCCGACGCTGATACGCATGAACTGGCGCCGATCGACTACACGATCGTGGCTGGTCGCGCAGGTGAAGTGCTCGTGTCGGAGGCGGTCGACGCCGATCTGGTCGTCGTCGGCTCCCGTGGACTCGGTGGTTTCCGCGAACTGCTGCTCGGCTCGACGGGTCACTACGTGACCCACCATGCTCCGTGCCCGGTCGCCGTCATCCCACCGGACCGGGCGCGACCGTCGTCCGACGGCTGACGGGCGCCTCCGACGGGCAATCCGCACGCGAGTCTGCTTACGTCCTACGTCGACGATGTCGTTGGATTGCGCACGCGGACAGGACTCTCTAGTGTCTGCCCCGGTGACGGGATACGCAGGTCCGCAACAGCTGCGCCGTCTCTTCGATGCCGTCGTCTCGGTCGGTTCGGAACTGTCATTGCCGGCATTGCTGCAACGCGTGCTCGAGGCGGCGACTGAGCTTGCTGACGCACGCTACGGCGCGCTCGGCGTCCTCGACCCAACCGGCACCCGGCTCGATCAGTTCATCACGGTCGGCATCGACGAGGAGGGACGTCGCGCGATCGGCGACCTGCCCCGAGGGCCACGGTCTGCTCGGCCTCCTGATCACCCATCCTGAACCCGTGCGGCTGCCGGATCTGAAGGAGCATCCGGCGTCCTACGGGTTTCCGCCGAACCACCCTCCGATGCACTCGTTCCTGGGTGTTCCAGTCAGGGTCCGCGACAAGGTGTTCGGGAACCTCTACCTCACCGACAAACAGGTGGGCGAGGTGTTCACCGATGTCGACGAGGAGCTTGTCGTCGCCTTAGCAGTCGCAGCAGGCGTCGCTATCGAGAACGCCCGACTGCACGAACAGGTGGCGGATTTCGCCTTGCTGGCCGACCGCGACAGGATCGCTCGCGATCTCCACGATCTCGTGATCCAACGCCTCTTCGCCGTCGGACTTTCTCTGCAGGGAGCAGGTCGGTTGGCACAGGTGCCCGCCGTGATCGCCGCGCATCAATCAGGCCGTCGACGATATCGACTCGACCATACGCGAGATCCGGTCGGTGATCTTCGAGCTCGAAGCTGTCACGATCGCCGAGTCCGGACTCCGGTCCCGAATCATCGACATTTGCCGCGAATCGGCCGAGAGCCCTCGGTTTCGACCCAGTGGTGCGTTTCGACGGACCCATCGACGCGATGGTCGATTCATCTGTCGCCGAGCACATCGCGGCGATGGTGCGGGAGACCCTGTCCAACATCGCACGTCATGCCGGCGCGAAGCCATGCAGCAGTCGACATCGCTGTCAACGGCCGAGAGATCCACCTGAAGATCGTCGATGACGGAAAGGGTTTCGACCCCGACGAACGCGAACGGGCCATGGGCTCGCCAACCTCCACGCTCGTGCTGCGCAGATTGGCGGCGTGCGTGGAAATCGTGAGTCGGTCCGGCGAGGGAACCGCGGTTCGACGTTCGGGTACCCACGGACCACAACCGGCCGGGAGGTACTCTGTGACCGCGCGGGGGCTCTGTCTTCGCCGGCGATCGACTCACGAGAAGGGCAGCAGCGACGCGATGACCATCCGGGTGTTCCTGCTCGACGATCACGAGATCGTGCGCCGCGGCCTCAGGGAATTGATCGAGGCGGAGGACGATCTTGTTGTAGCCGGCGAAGCGGGGACGGCTGCGGAAGCGATCGCCCGCGTACCCGCCACACGACCGGACGTGGCTGTGCTCGACGTACGGCTGCCAGACGGCGACGGCATCGAGGTGTGCCGGCAGATCCGTTCGGACAACCCGGAGATCGCCTGCATCATGCTCACCTCGTTCTCGGACGACGAGGCGGTGTACGCCGCCATCCTTGCGGGAGCGACCGGGTATGTACTGAAGCAAGTCAAGGGCACCGATCTCGCTCGACGGCATTCGCAAGGTGAGCCGCGGGGAATCCTTGCTCGACTCCGCCGTTACGACGCGGGTGCTCGAGCGATTGCGGCGTGGCCCGGAAGTTGACGAGTTGAAGGGCCTCACGAATCAGGAGCGCAAGATCCTCGAACACATTGCCGAAGGATTGACCAATCGGCAGATCGGCGAGCGGATGTTCTTGGCAGAGAAGACGGTCAAGAACTACGTCTCCAACCTGCTCGCCAAGTTGGGCATGAGCCGCCGCACCGAAGTTGCCGCCTACGGCGCTCGTCTGGCCGAGCGGCGCTCTGCCCGCCACCTCGATTCCTGAGCCCTCGATTCGGGCCGTTCGACCCTGCTCGAATCTGCACTCCCGTGCACACTGTGGAATAGAGGAGGTGCGATGTTCACTTCAATTGTTGTTCCGCTCGATCTTTGCGAAGGCGACCGTGCCCTATCCGTTGCCGCGTCGCTGAGCAAGGCGGCGCGTATCCGAGCGACCTTGCTCACCGTGTCGAGTCCCGGACTTCCTCGTGAGGTCGACGAGTACGAATTGCACACGCGAGCCGCAAAGTACGGGTTGACGGCGGCCAACCTGGTGAGCCTCCAAGGAGATGATCCAGCAGACGCGATCGCCCGCTACATGTGGGGAATGAATCACGCGAGCTTGCTCGTGATGGCGACCGGGGCCCGTGGGCCGCTCGGTCGACGCGTGTTCGGCAGCGTCAGCGAGGACGTCCTCGCTCGGCTCGGCGGACCGGCGTTGCTGATCGGCCCATCTGTTCCGGACAACGTCACGTTGTCGTCACCAGAGCTCATCGTCGCGGTTGCGGACGCTGACCACAGCGCAGACGTCAGCGACGCCGTGGCGACCTGGACGAGCACGTTCCCGGGACCGCCGCCGACGGTGGTGGAGGTCGTCGAGACGCCTGTCCGTGTCGGAGGTGATCCAGGGAGCGAGCTCGCCCGCAACCATGCCGCTGCAGTAGTCGCAGAGCTGGGAGCTCGAGGGGTGGAGGCCACCACCAAGGTGCTCCACGGCGGCGAGCCCGTGTTCTGGCTCAACGAGTACGCGGCATCCGTGAACGACGGAGTCCTCGTTGCGGCGAGCCATCAGTGGACCGATGGGCACGTGCATCTGCACAGCACGACACGCAAGCTCGTTCACCTCGCAAGTCGGCCTGTTCTCGTCGTGCCCGTTTGACGATCCGATCGTGCGGTCAGGGCGGTATCGGCGAAGTCCCGGCGGGCACGACCAGCACGGGAACGCTGCTCGAGGCGAGCACCGCTTCACTGGTGGAGCCGAGCACACGCGTCGCCTGGCCGAGCCCACGGCTGCCGACGACGATCACCGCCGCGTGCTCCCGCGTCGCCACCCGCCGAACCACATCGGCGGCGGAGCCGTCCGCCATCACGGTGTCGACAACGGTGTCTTCGCCGATCGCCGTGTCAGCCCGAGCGACCCGCACGATCTCCTCGAGATCGGGATGTGGTCGCATGTGTCCGCCCTCGAGCAGTCCGACGGCGTGAACGGCAACGACACGCTTGCGCAAGTGGGCACCAAGGTGAAGCGCCCACTCGAGCGCGGTCAGCGACTCCTCCGACGTATCGACACCGACGACGACGCTCTGTGTGGCTTCCATCGAGCCCGACCGTACATCGCCGGCAGATTCGCGGTCCCGGGTCGAGTCTCGCCAAGGACCTTCGACCCTTGGTTGAAGTCCTGAAGTGCGCTTGTCTAGAGACATCGAAAACGAACAGGTCGACACGTTGCCAGGACTCATCGCCGCCCTCGAGCGTGACGTCGTGCTCGCTACCGGCCGCACGGTCCGCGTCCGCGCCGTCCGCACAAGAGACGTGGCCGGCCTGCGCTCGTTCTATGACCGCCTCAGCGAGAAGTCGTCCTACTACCGGTGGTTTGGGTTACGTCCGGCCATACCCGATGACGAGATGGCACGTTCGGCGATGCAGGACGTGCGTCGTCACGTCGCGCTCATCGCTGAATCGAACACCGAAATCATCGGGATTGCCGAGTACTTCGGTCGGCCGGAGGGTGAGGAAGCTGAGCTGGGGCTCGCCGTCGCCGACGACCACCATCACGAGGGAGTTGCGACGATCCTGCTCGAGGACCTGGCCGTCGTCGCCCGCGCGGCGGGCCTGCGCCGGTTGGTCGCCGTGGTGCTGCCCGCGAACACGGCGATGACGGCGGTGTTCCGGACCGTCGGGCTGGTGAATCGCTCGTGGTTCGACGACGGGGTTATCAGCGTAGAGCTCGATCTCACTACGGACGACCTGCTCCAGGATCACGCTGATCTGCGTGACTGGAACGCCGTCGTCCGATCGCTGCAACCAGTCGTGCGTCCGCGACACGTTGTCGTGATCGGCGCGAGCCGGCACGCATCGAGCCCCGGCCGCCGGATCCTGGCCAAGCTCGCGACGACGTTCACCGGGAAGCTGAGCGTCGTCCATCCCTCCGGCGAGCGGATCGCCGGTGTCGACTCCGTTCGTTCACTGGTCGATCTGTCCGCCGACGTGCCCGATCTGGCAGTCGTCGCCGTTCCAGCCGCCGCCGTGGTGGACGTTGTCGACGAGTGTGGTCGCATCGGCATCCCCGCTGCAGTGATCATCTCTGCTGGTTTCGCCGAGCGAGACTCCGATGGGACTACTGGCCAAGACGATCTCCTCGCGGCTGCACGCCGGCATGGCATGCGCATCGTCGGACCGAACTGCTTGGGTGTCGTCTCAACCTCCGTCGGACTCGACGCCACGTTCAGCGATCTGGAGTTCCGCCCGGGCGGTATCGCCATCGCCACGCAGTCCGGTGGTGTCGGGCTCGTCGTTGCTGCCGAGGCAGCCCGGCGCGAGGTTGGCATCTCGTCATTCGTGTCTATGGGCAACAAGGCCGATGTGAGCGGCAACGACCTGCTGCGTCTCTGGGCCGACGATACGGACAGCCGTGTCATTCTTCTTTACCTCGAGTCGTTCGGCGACCCGGTGCGCTTTGCTCGCGTCGCTCGCGCCGTCTCCAGGCGTAAACCGGTGATCGCCCTCAAGAGCGGACGCAGCGCTCCCGGACGGCGTGGAGCGCGCTCTCACACAGCCGCCATCGCGTCCGACGACGCTGCCGTCGATGCGCTGTTCCGCCACACGGGCGTCTTGCGAGCCAACTCTCTGGAGGAGTTGATCGACGCCGGGCTGCTGTTAGAGCGGCAACCGACGCCAGCGGGGAGGCGGGTGGCCGTGGTCGGCAATGCGGGCGGTCCCCTGATCTTGGGCGCTGACGCGGCGGACGCGGCAGGACTCGAAGTGCCAGAGCTGTCCGTCGCCTTGCAGACGCGTTCTCGCCGAGCTCGAGCCCACCGCAGCCGCGGTCGCCAACCCGGTGGACCTTTCTGCAACAGTCGCACCTGACCAGCTCGCCGCTGTCGTCGAGTCGGTTGCGTCGTCAGGCGAAGTCGACGCCTGCATCGTCGTCTGGGTCGACGTCGATGGGCGCGCCTCTGACATCGAAGCGCCACTCGCTCATCTCGACGACTCGGGGTCACCTTGGCGATGTCGCGGATGGGCGGAAGCACTTCTGGCGGCGTCATCGCGACGGCCGAGAGTCGCGTACCGCAGTTTCCTTCGCCGGAGCGGGCCGCAATTGCCGTCGGGCTCGCTGCTCGGCGAGGTGCGTGGCTGAGCAGCGTCGAGGCAGACGATGCCGCGCCGGACGACGAAGATCTCGCTGACGCTACTTGCTGTCGCACGGCGCATCGTTCGTCAACAAAACGAGGCAACTGATTCGACGCCTCCTCAGCCGGATCGAACGGCTCGGCGGTGGGTGTCACCTTCAGCCGCCTTCGAAACCCTTGCGGTCCTCGGCGTTCCGATCGCACCGTGGCAGTACGTTCGCTCCGGCGACGAATGCCGGCGGGCCGCGGAGATCGTCGGTACACCGTGTGTCATCAAGGCCGACGTGACCGATGTGCTGCACAAGACAGACGCCGGCGCAGTCCTCATGGATGTGGATTCCCCCGAGGAAGCGTCGGCGGTCTACGAGTCGTTCCAGGAACGATTCGGCGATCGTCTGGTCGGAGCCGTCGTACAGGCCCAGGCGGGCCGCGGGGTGGAGCTCCTGGTAGGCGCCACTCGTTCAGCTGGCACCGGCCCAGTCATCGTGGTCGGGGCAGGAGGCGTCGAAGCAGAGCTGCGCAACGACAACGCCGTGCTTACCGCGCCCGCCACGATCGGCGAGATCCGGCGCGCCGTCGAAGGCCTTCGACTCGCCCCTCTGTTCCACGGCTTTCGCGGCCGCCCCGAGCTCTCCGTCGATCCGTTGATCGATGCGATTCATCGCATCTCCCTGCTCATCGCGGCCACCCCGGAGATCGTCGAGCTCGATGTGAACCCGCTGATCGTCGACTCCTCGGGCTGTCTCGCCGTCGATGCTCGTATGGCGATCGATGATTCGGCACGGCCGATTCGCCCGCTGCGCGGGCTACGCGGTCGCTGACGCCGACGGCCGATTTCATCCGCCAGCCGCTCCTCCTCTGATGATCAATCTGGCTGCATGTACGGCAGCCGGTGATCGTCGTCGGCGTGAAATCCCCGGGAGATCACGCGGCCACTCACGCGATTCGGAACGATCCTCATCCATCGATCGCGCTCGCCGGGTGCCCACGGATGGAGGCCGGTCTCCGCCGCCCGGGCCAGCGCGCGCTCATCCCTGATCTCGACAGCATGGCCGCGCACCAGCACGCTCCAGCCCGACTCGGAGACACGTTCTGCACTGTCGACCTCGAACTGCACCACCGATCCGTCACGGAGGTCGTGAAGCATCGAGCCAGCAGCTGTCCTGAAGACGATCTGGTGGTCGATGACGGCGCAGTTCACTGGGAGCGCCCACGGATCGCCGTCGCGGATGAACACGACCCGACCGAAGCGAGCGCTGGCGATCAGACGCCAGCACACGGGGACATCCAATTCCGACATCGTGATGACGTACTCACCTGGCGTCGAGGTATCCGACGCGATGCGTCGCTCGACACCCAGGGAGCGTGTTCGCGTTCTCTTCACGATGTCATCGTCGTGCCACGATCGTGGCGGAGGGAGGGCCGTTGGTCCTGATCGATGATGAGATCGGGACTTTTGGCACTGAGGGACGCACGAGAAGAAGGATGAGAATGGGCCGTATGACAATGCCCTCCCATTCGGAAGATCTGACACGACAGGAATGCCTCGATCTGTTGCGCCGAGCATCGCTCGGACGCATCGGCGTTTCGTCCGGCGCACTTCCGCACGTCGAGCCCGTCCACTTCCGTCTCGTCGGCGATGACGTTGTACTGCGGGTCGGTCAACGGACGCGGCTCGACATTGCCGCGACGGACAACGTGGTCGCGTTCGAGGTCGATTCGTTCGACTCCAGAAGTAGAACCGGTTGGAGCGTCATGGTCACGGGAGTCGCGAGACGACTGGACGATCCGTCGATGCTCGAGGCGGTTGACGCATCCGACTTGCCACCGTGGAGCACCGAGGCGGGGGAGTGCGTGCTCGCCATCTCCACCGACGTGGTCAACGGCGAGCGCATCGGTCCTTCCGCCGATCCGACGCCGGTCCGAACCGACAGGTGGGGATCCGCCGAGGTGCTGTCGCTCGACGAATGCTGGGCGCTACTCGCGGCGGACGAGGTGGGTCGCCTGGCGATCATCCGTGGTGACACGCCGGTGGTCACTCCCATCAACTACGTCGTGGACGACGGGACGATCGTGTTCCGCACGGACCCGGGCACGAAGTTTCACCAGGGCCCTCGGTCGAAGGTGTCGTTCGAGATCGACGGGCTCGATCACGTCACGCAATCAGGATGGAGTGTCATCGCGACCGGGTTCCTCGACGAGATCACCGAGTACGACACGGCTGTCTTCGACCGGGTACGTCGACTCGAGATCCAGCCGTGGGCCGGAGGCCAGAAGCGCCACGTGATGCGTCTCGTCCCGGGCTCCGTGTCCGGTAGGCGGGTCGGTAGCAGCCGGCTCCGAGCGGTCGCGGGTAATTCCCACTGAACGGGGCGGCAGGACCCGATGTCGTTCGGGGCAGTCGGCGGAAATGAAGGGACTTTCGGCCCGCAGACTCGGCGCGCCCGAGATGCGAGGATCAACTCCATGGGAACCATCGTTGTAGGAGTCGACGAATCCGCGAGCGCCGCCGATGCCCTCCATTGGGCCGTCGCTGAGGGTCGCCGTCGCGACTGGACCGTGACCGCCGTCCTGTGTTGGGGATACCTCGACCAGCATCACGCCTCGGGCACGGACTTCGACCCCGAGTACGACGTCGGCGACGCGAAGGACGCGCTCGATGCGATCGTCGAGGCGGTGGTCGGCGCGCAGACGGCGGCGACGATCGATCGACGTCTCGTCAACGACCTCCCCGCACATGGGCTGCTGGAAAGCGCGGCGGGGGCTGATCTTCTGGTTCTCGGCGCGAGGGGTGTCGGACAACTCGACGAGCTCACGCTCGGTTCCGTGAGCCAGCAATGCCTTCACCACACCTCGATCCCCGTCGTCGTCGTGCGATGCCCCCAGCCGGCAACACGGCGCGGCCAGGGCCGGATCGTCGTCGGAGTCGACGGGTCCGACGATTCGCGTCGTGCACTCGAGTGGGCGGTCGATGAGGCGAAGGTCCGCGGGGCGGTCATCACCGCCGTGACCGCCTGGTCGCCGCCGTCCATCGCAAGCCGTTACCTCGTCGCTGGGCCCATCGAAACTCGGGCATACGAACATGCAGCGCGAGAGATCCTTGATGCCGTCGTCGATGCGGTCTGCGGACGCGACGGCGCACCCCCGGTCGAACGCGTCGTGGCGCTCGGCGACGCGCGGTCGGTGTTGGTCGATCGAGCGTCGAACGCGGAGCTCGTGGTCGTCGGATCACGGGGACGGGGCGGATTCAAGGAGCTGCTGCTCGGATCAGTGAGCCATCACCTGGCTCATCATGCGCCGTGCCCGCTCGTCGTCTTGCCGCGCGCTCGGTGAACTCTTCAGAGAACGCATTCTCGGTCGATCGCAGCGATCAGTCGTCACAGAGTCGTCGCCGGGCCTGCCCAGGGTGACAGTTGAAATCGGTGATCTCGTTCACATCCCGTTCGCTCAGTGCCATCGATTCGAGCAGGTTCCACATCCGATCTGCATGCTCCTCGTCGATGATGGAGAGGGCGAAGCCGACGTGGACCACCACGTAGTCGCCCGCTTCGACATCGGGAACGGTGGCGAGACACACATCACGGCGCAGGCCGCCGAAATCGACCACGCCCGTCAGCAGGGACTCAGTGGCGTCGATCGACTCGACCCGTCCGGGCAGGCCAAGACACATCGTCAGGTGCCGCCCACCTCGTCGATGACGCGCTTGGCCACAGCGTCGACGGCGGCCTCGACGGCGGCCGACAGCCCAGGGCCCTCTCCGAAGTCCGCCCCCTCGATGCCGTAAACGACGAGCCGCTGTGGCACACGGCCGAGCTCAGCACCTAGTGCCACGGCCTCGGCGACGCCTGCACCATGGGAACTGAGCCGAGGCGCTCGGAGTACTCCGAGTGCCTCCGAGTCGGTGACCGGGCTCAGCTCGACGTGGTGGACGACGCCCGGTGCCGAAGCACCGTGCACGGCATCGACGACCACGGCCAGATCGACTCCGTCCCAGAGTTCGACGAGAGCGGAGGATTCCCCGTTGACGGAGACGACGTGCACCGTATCTCGAAGCCGCTCAGGCAGCGCCGCTGAGACTCGAGCGGTGACTGCTTCGGCGGCGCCGTCGTCGCGCGCGGAAGCTGTTGCCCACGCCGATCACAACTGCGGTCGGTTCAGCGTCCAGAGTCATTTCGCCTCCCGGGTGAGATCGAGAAAGTGTGCCGCGCACGAGATGCACGGGTCGTAATTGCGGATCGTCTGCTCGCACAGACCAGTAAGGGCGGCATCGTCGAGGTCGAGGTTGTCTTCGACGACACGCCACAGGTCGCGTTCGATCGTCGACTGGTTCTGCGAGGTCGGCGGCACGATGACGGCGTCGACGATCGTTCCCCGTGTCGTCGAGCTCATAGCGGTGGTACAGCAAACCTCGCGGTGCCTCGGTGCACCCGTGTCCGACAGCGGCGCGTGGTTCAACCTCGACGGCCGGCCGATCGGGCTCTTCGTATTCGCGCACGAGCGTGAGCGCGGTGTCGCACGCATGCAGCGTCTCCACAGCGCGTACCACGATGCTCCGAAACGGATTGTTGCAGGGTGCCGTCAGCCCGGCATTTCTCGCTGCGTCATATGCGGGCGGAGCGAGATGGTCGGCAAAGAGACTGAATCGGGCGAGCGGCCCGGCGAGATAGCTGATGTCGCCATCGAGGTGGGCATGCAGGGCGGTCGAGTGGGCGACTTGGCTTCTCGACGACGCGATCGAGGAAGGCAGACACCGGCGCGTCCAGCCCACGATTCGACACGAGACGATCACCGAGCACCGGGTAGCCGCCGGGATCGTGCCCGGCAACGAACGTGTAGTCCTGGCTCGTAGTCGGGGAACTCGAACCCCGCAACCCACCGCACCGTAGCGGCGGCGTCGTCCCGTGCCTGTTCGAGGGGTTCGATGAGTGCAGCCAGTTCGCGTTTGCTGCGGCGTGCGATAGAACCCGCCGACGCGGACGTTGACCGGGTGGATCGCGCGGCCCGCCGACCAGCTCGATGATCGAGTTTCCGGCTTTCTTCAGTCGAAGTCCCCGCTCCACCGCTGACACGGTCGAGAGCAGCTAGCTCGATCACGTTCGCGACGCCGAGGAAATCCGGAGCGTGGAGCAGGTAGATGTGCAACGCATGGCTCTCGATCCACTCTCCGCAGTAGAGCAATCTGCGGAGATGTTCGAGCGGACCCTCGACGGCGACGCCACAGGCGTCCTCGATGGCGCGACAGGCGCTCATCTGATAGGCGACCGGGCAGATCCCACAAATACGGGCGGTGAGATCGGGCGGCTCGGTGTACGCGCGCCCGCGCAGGAATGCCTCGAAGAAGCGTGGTGGCTCGTAGATCCGCAGTTGTACGTCGACGACCTCACCATTGCGCGTCTCGACGTGCATCGCTCCTTCGCCTTCGACCCTCGTCAACGCCTCCACTCGCAGCGTGCGGATCCGTTCCTCCTCCGCGGTCATTGCTCACCCTCCGTCACCTCGGTCCGCTCTCGCTCCCGCGAAAGGCTGATGGGTACGACGGTTCCCGGGAGCGTTGCCGCTCGTGCGGTGCTGTGTCCCCGGAATGGCTCCGCGGCCGTGTTGAACGTGCGGAGTAGGCGGACAAGATCGACGGTGGCGAGCCCGTCGGCCTCGAGCCGCGAGCCGAGCGATGCCACGTTCGGCGTCTCCGCCGGGCCGTAACACCCGTAGCACCCGCGGGAAAAGGTCGGGCACAGCGCCCCACACCCGGCGTGGGTGACCGGCCCGAGGCACGGGGTGCCATGGGCGACGGTGACGCAGGTCGTGCCGCGCATCTTGCACTCGACGCAGACACTGTGCGGGGAGATGGCCGGCCGGCGATGGTGCAGGTATGCCGACAGGACCTCGAGCAGCTGCGACTTGTTGATCGGGCACCCGCGGAGCTCGAAATCGACCGGCACGTTGGCTGCGATCGAGGTGCTGTCGGCAAGCGTCGAGATGAACGCCGGCTGGGCGTAGACGATCGACAGGAACTCCTCGATGTGGGCGAAGTTGCGGAGCGCCTGGACCCCGCCCGCAGTAGCGCACGCTCCGATCGTGACGAGGTACCGAGATGCGGCGCGGACCCGTCGGATCCGTGCTTGGTCGTCAGCTGTGGTGATCGAACCCTCGACGAGCGACAGATCGAATTCGCCGTCGAGGTCCTCGGCGCCGGCCTCCAGGAAGTAGGAGATATCAACCTCGCCGGCGATGTCGAGCAACTCGTCCTCGCAATCGAGGAGTGTGACCTGACAGCCGTCGCACGAGGCGAACTTCCAAACGGCCAGTCTCGGACGACGGTTCGCGTCGGTCATCTCACAGCCCTCGAACCGTCATCAACGAACGAGCGAAGTCGTACCCGTAGACGGGACCCTCTCGGCAGACGAACGTGGGACCGATCTGGCAATGCCCGCACTGGGCGATCGCGGACTTCATGTTCCGTTCGAGCGACACCTGGATGTTGCTGGCCGGGACACCAAGGTTGACGAGTTCATCGGCGGCAAATCGCATCATGATCTCCGGGCCGCACAACAGGGCCACGGTTGCATCCGGATCGAGCTCCGCCCGACGGATCAGGTGGGTCACCACGCCGACATCGCCGCGCCACGTTCGGTCGGAGTGATCGACCGTGGCGAGCACGTCGATGCCGGCGTCGTGCCATCGTTCGAGTTCATCGCGATAAAGAAGGTCGGCCGGCGAGCGCGACCCGACGAGTAGCGTGACGCGCTCGAAGGCGGTCCGTTCGGCGACGGCTTGCAGGACGACCGGACGCAGTGGCGCCAGCCCGAGACCACCGGCCACGATCACGAGGTCGCGACCCACGCGCACCGTCGACGTTCCAGTGACTGCCGAATGGTCCCCGCACTCCGATCATTGCCCCGACGTCGAGGCCGCACAGCGCCCCGGACGTCACGCCGACATCGCGAATCGTGTGCACCAACGGTCCGGGCGATGTCGGGTCGCCACTCACCGAGATTGCCGCCTCGCCGGTGCCGTAGGCCCACAGCATGTTGAACTGACCCGGCCGGAACGGTGCGAGCGGCGGGTCGGTCGGTTCGAGCGCGAGTGTCACCGTGTCGGCCAGCTCGCGCCGCACCGCGACGACGCGATGGCGCACCGGCAACATCGGCCCAGCGGGAGCCATTGCATCGGGCTCAGCGCTCACTACCACGGTTGGCTCCAGGTGGGCTGTACAGGTCGAGTAGTTGCACACGAGCTGCCTGAAGGCGATCGGTCGCGATACGCGGCGAACTGCTTCATCAGCCGATAGCCGAGCTCGGTGTCGTCGTCGCACTTTCCGCGAAGGCATGCTCCGTCGAGGGCGATGGCACTCGTCTCCGTCATCGCCCTCGCGTCGAACACCCACCGATACGGCGGGAAGAGCCATGACCAGCCGACGACATCGCCGTCCGACAGGCTCGCGATGACAATGGCGGGACGCTGAGGCGCATGCGTCTCGATGGAGACCTTGCCACGACGTATCACGAAGAACGTGTCGGCATGGGCACCCGCATCGAACAGTGTTTCGTCGGCAGCGAAGTGAACATTGGTCCCGCAGCCGGCGATCAGGTCGAGGTCGCTGTCGGGCAGCCCGGTGAAGAACGAGTGCTCGGAAAGCAGATCGCGATATGGTCGTGGCCATGTCATGTACTCGTATCCGGCGGCAGTCGCTTCGGGTCTGCGACACGGTGCGCCGATCGGCGTGTCCGCGTTTGGTGCGGCGCGGATCGCAGCGATCTCTTCGGTCAGGTCGATGCCCACCGGACACCATGTGATGCAGCGGCCGCACCCGACACATCCGGAGCTGCCGAACTGGTCGATCCATGTACCGAGCTTGTGCGTCAGCCACTGCCGATATCGGTCGCGATGGGTGGCGCGCACGGACCCCCCGCTGACGAACGAGTGGTCGAGCGTGAAGCACGAGTCCCAGCTCCGCCAGCGTTCGGCCACGCCGCCACTCAGATCGGTGACGTCCTCGACGGTGGAGCAGAAGCAGGTCGGACAGACGAGCGTGCAATTGGTGCAGGCGAGACAGCGCTCGGCGACATCGTCCCAGCGCGGATGTTCGAGATTGGATGCGAGCAGATCCCTGATCCCCTCCGTCTGCAGCGAGCGGCCCATCCGTTGCACAGCGCTCCCAGTGACTGCCGCCGACGCGGCGAAGTCGAGGTCGCTCGCTGGCCGGCTCGTGAGCTGACCGAGCAGTTCGGCGCCGCGGGCCGTACCCGCCTCGGCGAGGAACTCGTGCCGCGATTCATCGAGCAACTCCGTGAGGGCGAGATCAAACCCGCCACCCGCTCGCGGACCCGTGTCCATCGACACGCAGAAGCACGTGCTCGCAGGGTCGGAGCAGTGCACGGCGACGATGAACGCGTCGCGGCGGCGACTCGTGTAGATCGGATCCGGATTGTTGCCGTCGAACACCCGGTCCTGGACGGCGATGGCATGGATGTCGCACGAGCGAACGCCCACGAACGCGTAGCTCGGTGCCTGGTCCGGTCCCTTGACGACCTCGAAGGCCACCGGCCCTGTTCCGTCGTCTCTGCGTTCGGCACGCCACAGCATCGACCGAGGAGGAAAGAGGAACTGTCGCCACGAGTGGGCGCCGACAGCCCAGCCGAACAACAGCCCGTCGTCACGCCGCCGCAACCGATAGTGGCCGCCATCCTGCTCGTCGGTCCATCCAGCGGGTAGATCGTCGATCGAATCGATCTCGTCGAGCACGATGGCACCGTCACGCGCCGTCGGTCCGATCACGGTCCGACCACTGCGTGCGAGAGCGGCGATCAGGGCACCCAGCCCGTTCAGGTCGAGCACGGCGGAGTCGACGATGTCTGCGGACGCCACGATGCCAGCGCTCTCGATGCCCGTCAGCTCTGGCACTCGTCCAGGCTGCCAGAAATCTCGATGCTCCGTCACTGTCTGATGTCCCACAAGAGGTGAGCGCCTGTCAGCTGAGTGTGAACGGCGGGTACTCGTCGTGGAGCAGGAGCATGTACGACTGCACCCGAAGCCACCAGCGAGCGACGCCGAGCACGAACTGCCGGGCACCCGCCGGCCAACGACCGGTGAACAGCACAGCGAAGAAGCTCACGAGCACGACGAAGACCGCGGCGATGTCGAGTGCGATCAACACGATGATGTGAGGGATCACGAGAATGAGCCGGAACGCTGTCGTCAGTCGGTTGCGGTCTT
This sequence comes from uncultured Acidimicrobiia bacterium, assembly GCA_963830025.1. Taxonomy (GTDB): domain Bacteria; phylum Actinomycetota; class Acidimicrobiia; order Acidimicrobiales; family Ilumatobacteraceae; genus CAWHLC01. The sequence goes on along the minus strand of CAWHLC010000007.1, from coordinate 325,150 downwards.
CCAACCGCGGCGTGAACTCGACGCGCAATCGTGCGTCCTCACCGGGGTCGCCGCTCGATGTGACGAACGCAAACGGCGGGTACTCCTCGCGCATGAAGAGCACGTAGCTCATCGTGCGCAGCGAGTAGCGCATCGCCATTGCCTGGAAGTTCACGATTCCCGCCGGGACCTTCCCCGTGAAGAGGATGGAGAACCACGACACGATGGAGAGCACCTCGGTCACGGCGTTCAGCGCGTAGAGGATCGCCAAGTGAGGGATGACGAGGAGCCAGTGCACGAGCGGGCGCCAGTTGGCGACGCGATCGGGTGGATCGAACGTGAATGACGCCGGATACTGTGGCCCGTACGCCGGGTTGACGTCGGTCGCGGTGATGCCCATGGAGCGCAGCCTCTCTGCCGATTTTGCAACCAGTGTCTCACCGCGCGGAAGATCGGGCCAGGGCCGAAGGTCTCTGTGCAGGTCGCCACGACCGCGCGTCGGCCCCCGTGTGCCGGTGTTGCTGTCGACGCAGCCCTCGCGGCCCATACGGAAAGGTCATCTGCCTCTATGACGCCCCGGCACCCGAGACGAACGTGGGAGGTGAAAGGAGGCGTGATGAGCGATCTGCAACAGGCCGAATCGACGGTTGATTCCGCGCGAGCATCGGCTCGCAAGCGCATCGAGAAGAGAAGGAACCTGCAAGGCGGGCTGGTTGCCTACGTGGTCGTCAACGCGTTCCTCGTCGCCGTATGGGCCATGACCGGTGCAGGCTACTTCTGGCCTGCGTGGATCATCGCCGGGTGGGGCGTTGGAATGCTGCTTGGGCTGTGGGACTACCTCAGGGGACCAGTGACCGACGCCGATGTCGATCACGAGCTGCGCCGGATGCGGCGCTGACGGCAATCGACCCTATTGGTCGAGACGATTGTGAGGAGGTCGACGATGACGAGAACGAACCGGCGACTGATGGCCGTGGCTGCGGGTGCTGTGGTGTTCGGCGGTGCCGGGAGAACGCACGGCACTGGATGCGCGGGTGGGGTGCGACGTTCAGTGAACGACGGATGGACTTGCCCGGCGACGAGCTCGGCACCCGACACGGCGACCGTCCACACCCGGGCGATCACAGCCTCGGGCCGGTCGAGGCCGTGTGGCGCTGGCTGCTCCAGATCGGGCAGGACCGCAGCGGCTTCTTCTCCTACACGTGGCTCGAGAACGCCGTCGGTTGCCGGATGCCACGCGTGCACGAGCTCCGCGACGAATGGCGGCGTCGAGAAGTGGGCGATCGAATTCTGATGGCGCCGGAAGAGCGCTTTGGTGGGGAGGCGTACAACGTCGTACAGCGTGTACAGGCGCCCGACACACTCGTCGCAGTCGCCCCAGGTGATCTCGAGAGACTGAGCCGTGGCGAGCCGGCAACGTGGGTGTGGCAGTTCGTTCTGCGGCCGGGCGAGAGCACATCGACGACGAGGCTCATCGTGCGCAGCCGTTACCTGACTCAGCACCGGCTCCTCGAGCCGATCCACTTCATGATGGAACGCAAGATGATGAGAACGATCGCTGAGCTTGCCGAGACGACGGCCGTGCCGATGTCTGTCGAGCCCGTCGCGTTCGCAGTCGCCTAAGGAGTCGAATCGGTGCTCGTAGCAACAGCGAGATCGTGGTCACGATGAAGATCGGTGTGGTCGGCGCTGGGGCGTGGGGGACCACCCTGGCGTCGATATTTTCCGCTCGGGCGGAGACGCGACTCTGGGCTCGTGAGTTGGAAGTCGTGGAATCGGCCCAGCGAGATCGTGAGAACCGTCTGTTCCTCGAAGGATTTCGGCTTCCCAACGAGCTCGCGGTCACGAACGATCTCCAAGAGGCATTGCGCGACGTCGACGTCGTCGTCGTCGCCGTCCCGTCACAGCACCTCCGAACGACGATGACGGCGGCTCGGCCATACGTCCCTGACGGTGCACTTGTCGTCAGCGTGTCGAAGGGCATCGAGATCGGAACCGGATTGAGGATGTCCGAGGTGCTGTCCGCGGTCCTCGTCGGTCGGGACCATCAATCGATCGGCGTGCTGAGCGGGCCCAACCTCGCCGTCGAGATCATGAGCGGACAGCCCGCTGCGACATGTGTCGCGTTCCCCGATCTGGCCCGAGCGACGGAGGTGCAATCGCTCCTCATGGGCGACTCGCTGCGCGTGTACACGAGCGACGATGTAGTGGGCTGCGAGATCGGCGGAGCGGCCAAGAACGTGATCGCGATCGCCGCAGGCGTCGCCGACGGGCTGGGTTACGGCATGAACACCAAGGCCGCCGTCATCACCCGAGGGCTAGCCGAACTGACCCGACTCGGTCTCGCACTCGGCGGTCGACCGCTCACGTTTCTCGGGTTGGCAGGCAACGGGGACCTCATCGCGACATGTAGCAGTCCGCACAGCAGGAATCGACGCGTCGGAGAGGCGTTGGCCAAGGGCAGATCGCTGGACGACATCATGCACGCCACGCGGGCGGTGGCGGAGGGTGTTGCGACGGCTCCGGCATTGCTCGCCGTCGCCGCGTCCGCCAGCGTGGACATGCCCATCTCGGCGACGGTCGCCGCTTTGCTCGACGGCAGATTGTCGCCAGTCGAGGTCGTCCCGTTGCTCATGCAGCGCAAACCGAAGATCGAGCTTCACGGGCTCGGCGACTGAGCCTCGACGGAGAAGCCCCATCTGCGAGGTCGTCTCCTCGCGGACTTGCAGCTCACCCATTGAGCGTCCTCAACTCGCTCACGCTTGCTCCCGGCGGTGAGACCCATCGGTAAGTTGACCGAATGCCGTCGCCGCCGGTCTCGAGCCAGTTCGGGCTCTCATCGGCGGAGGTGGCGGAGCGGGTGCGCGACGGACGCGTCAATGCCGTGCCTCCATCTCCCGGCCGGAGCTTCGGGGAGATCGTCCGCGCCAACGTGTTGACCCCGGTGAACGGGATCATCGGCGTGATGTTCGTGCTGATCATGATCGTGCGTCCGGGCCCCGATGCACTCTTCGCCGGTGTCGTCGTCGCGAACAGCCTCATCGGCATCGTCCAGGAGCTCAGGGCGAAGCGGGAGCTCGAGCGGCTCGAAGTGTTGAACGCGCCCCACGCCGTGGCAATCCGCGACGGAGAGGAGCGGGAGCTGGCTCTCGAAGAGCTGGTCGCCGACGATGTCGTCGTGCTCCGCCCCGGCGATCAGGTCGTCGTGGACGGGGAAGTCGTGTCGTCACGGGCCCTCGAACTCAACGAGTCGCTGCTGACGGGTGAGTCCGATCCCCTCGAGAAGGGTGCCGGCGAGGAGGTGCTCTCGGGCAGTTTCGTCGCTGCCGGCTCAGGTCTGTATCGGGCGACGCGGGTTGGCACCTCGTCGTACGCAGCCAAGCTGACCGAGGAGGCGCGTCGCTTCCAGCTCGCCCACTCGGAGTTGCGCGCCGGCGTCGACAAGATCTTGCGATGGCTGGTGGTGATCATTCCGCCTCTTTCGTTCTTTCTGTTCTTGTCCTTGCTCGACGCCGAGGATGACTGGCGTGAGGCCGTGGTGGGCACGGTTGCCGCGGCCGTGGCGATGGTCCCCCAGGGCCTCGTTCTCCTCACGTCGATCTCGTTCATCGCTGGCGCGCTTGCACTGGCCCGGCGCAACGCGCTCGCCAAAGAGCTGGCAGCAGTCGAGCTGCTCGCCCGAGTGAGCGTGCTGTGCCTCGACAAGACCGGCACGATCACGACAGGTTCGATCTCGTTCAGCCGCCTCGACGTGCTCGACGGCTCCGACCGCGAGCTCGCCGAGGCGGCGCTCGGTGCGGTCGCCGCCAGCGATCCCACGCCGAATGCGACGATGAGCGCCATCGCCGCAGCAGTCGTGTCACCTCCCGGATGGGAGGCGACACGAACCGTCCCGTTCTCGTCGGCACGGAAGTGGTCGGGTGCGGACTTCGGCCCACACGGCGCATGGATCCTCGGGGCACCCGAGGTCGTCGTTGGCGAACTACCGAGTGGTGTCCGCACAGCCTTCGAGGAAGAGGCCGCCGCCGGACGTCGTCTGCTGCTGCTCGCGAGCGTCAAACCGGTGCTCGATGACGGACCCGTCCTTGCGGGCGAGAAACTGCCGTCGACGATCGTGCCCGTCGCGCTCGTCGTGTTGGAGGACCAGATTCGCGACGACGCGGCCGAGATCCTCGCCTACTTCGCCGAGCAAGGCGTCGCCCTGAAGGTGATCTCCGGGGATCACCCGCGGACTGTCGCCGCCATCGCCGAACGTGCGGGCGTGGAGAACGCAGGCCAGGTCACCGACGCGCGAGCGCTGCCCACGGATGTCTCGGAGCTGGCCGATGTGATGGAGAACACGACGATCTTCGGCCGCGTCACGCCCCATCAGAAACGGGCGATGGTTGCCGCCCTGCAGCAACGGGGACACGTGGTCGCCATGACGGGGGACGGGGTCAACGACGTCCTCGCGCTGAAGGACGCGGACATGGGGATCGCCATGGGATCAGGAAGCCCGGCGACGCGCGCAGTCGCCCAGCTCGTGCTCCTCGACGACGCGTTCCGCACGCTTCCCCGCGCGCTCGCCGAGGGCCGCCGAGTGATGAACAACATCTCCCGCCTCGCCAACCTCTTCGTCTCGAAGGCCACGTACGCCGTGTTGTTCACCGCGGTCATGGCGGTGGCCAGGGTGCCGTTCCCCTTCCTGCCCCGTCACCTGACCCTCGTCGACACGTTCAGCATCGGCGTTCCCGGCTTCTTCCTGGCTCTGGAGCCGGACGTGCGGCGATCGAAGCCGGGCTACATCAACCGGGTCTTGCGGTTCTCGTTGCCGAGCGGCGCGATTGCCGCGGCGGCCACGCTTGCCACGTTCGCCTGGGCGCGCGACGTCGAGGACCAGCCGCTCGACGAGGCGCGCACTGCGGCGACCCTGACCCTCGTGGCGATGGGGCTGGTCATCCTCGCTCGCCTCGTGCGTCCGTTCAACCGATTCAGGCTGACCGTCTTGCTGGGCATGATCGCCGGCGAGATCCTCGTCGTCGCCGTACCATTCGGCCGCCATTTCTTCGCGCTCGACCTTCCGTCCGGAGAGACGTGGCTGTTCATGGCCGCGGCCGTCGCAGTTGCGGGCATCTTCATCGAAGTCGGCCCCAGAGTGATCGGGTGGTGGGCCGCCAGCGAAGTCGACGTCCACGGCACGCTTGCCACGTGACAGGCGTGACCGGATGCCCTACTCGCGCACGGTCCACCCGACGCCGGACCCGAAGGTCAGCTCGGCTCGATCGCTCAGCGCCCGGACCTCGCAGACCGCCTGTCTTCTCTCAGGCGGGGCCCCGGACGAGCGGGCAGCTCATGCAGCGCGGGCCGCCTCTGCCGCGCCCCAGCTCGCTGCCTGCGATCGTGACGACCTCGATGCCAGCCTTGCGTAGCTTCGTGTTGGTGTCGACGTTGCGCTCGTAGGCGACGACGACGCCGGGTGTAACCGCGAGCACATTGTTGCCGTCGTCCCACTGCTCCCGTTCCGCTTCGACCTCGTCGCCTCCTGTCGTGAGGATCTGCAACGACTCGATTCTCAGCGCTCGCTTGAGGGGGGTGAACAGGTCCGGCTCCGGCTCGACGACGATCTCCTCGAGACGATCTCCCGGGCGTACTGTCCATGCCCGAAGAGCGTCGAGCACACCTGGATATGCGACGAATGTGTCCTCGCGCACCATCGTCATCACCGTGTCGAGATGCATGAACGCCCGCCGCGAGGGAAGCGCCACCGCAATCACTTGCGTCGCCCCGCCTCCTACGAACAGGTTTCGTGCCAGCGTCTCGACCGCCTGAGGCGTGGTTCGCTCACCCATGCCGACGAGCACGGCGCCATGCCCGATCACGAGCACGTCCCCGCCCTCGATCGTGGAGGTCGCGTACTCGTCGTCGACGCCACCAAACCAACCCCGGAACTGCGCCTCCTTGAACCGCGGATGGAAGCGGTAGATCGCTTCGAGGTGTGCCGTCTCCCTTCGTCGTGCACGCATCGCCATCGGGTTGAGGGACACACCGCCGTATATCCAACACGACGTATCCCTGGTGAACATGTGGTTCGGCAGCGGTGGCAGAACGAAGCCGACCGAGCCAGCGACCTCGGCGCGCAGTCCGACGCGATGGTGGCGCGGGAGCTCCATCGTTGTGAGGCCGCCGACGAGATGGGTGGCGACCGTGTCCGGGTCGGCCACTTCGAAGAAGTCGCGCACTCCACGAGAGAGATCGCGGCCAAGATCCTGCTCAGTGACGACGTGATCGAGCACCCACGAGCGTGCCTCGTCATCCTTCACCGTCTCGGCGAGCAGCCTGCCGACGTCCAGTACCTCGATGCCCCGGTCGCGGAGCGTGTCGGCGAATGCGTCGTGCTCCTGGCGAGCGCGCTTCACCCAGGGCACGTCGTCGAACAACAGATCGCGACAGTTCGACGGTGTCAGGCGGCGCAGCTCGAGATCAGGTCGGTGGAGCAGCACGGAGCGCAGCTCACCGACCTCCGAATCGACATGGAGATCCAACATGACTCGATGGTCCACCCGACAGGTTGGAGTCCCGTAGGGCCGATGGTCCCGATGACCGTGGAGGACACGCACACTCGCTGACCCTTCGTGCCGGGACGTTCTGCTTTGCCGCGAGGGACCTTCGGCACTAGGGCGCCGGAGACCGCCGCCGGACACTGAGGACGGGCGCATCTGCCCTCATCCATCTCGAGGAGGGACGACTATGACCACCACAGTCGAACCGACGGCGAGAGCGACACGTGCCGGTGCCGCCGTCGACGACCCGCTCACCGGAACGGCGCGAAAGCTCGGTTTGCCATCCGCGACCGCCCTGGTTGTCGGGAGCATCATCGGGACGGGCGTGTTCACCATGCCTGCCGTCATGGCGGGCGCAGGCACGAGCTCAATCCTCACGCTTGCTGCGATCTCCGTTGGCGCGATCTTGCTCGGCCTGCTCTTCGGGCAGCTCACGCGACGTGTCCCCCACAACGAAGGTGGCCTCTACGCATACGCCCGACACGAGTTCGGCGACTTCGCCGGCTACTTGACGGCGTGGTGTTACTGGATCACCTGCTGGGCGGGTAATGCCGCCATCGTGTCGTCGTGGGTGTTGTACGTCGAAGAACTGTTCGGCATCGACAACCCGTCGGCCTGGACGAACTTCGGCATCGCTCTGGTCGGCCTCTGGGTGCCAGCCGCGATCAACCTCGTCGGTGTCCGTCAAATGGCGATCTTCCAGAACATCACCGTCGTGCTCAAGTTCTTGCCGCTGCTCGTTGTCGGGACCCTCGGTTGGTTCTTCGTCAGCTCCGGCAACTTCGGACCATTCAACGCATCTGGTGGAAGCCTGTACGACGCGGTCAACCTCGCCGCAGGTGTCGCCCTCTTCTCCTTCATCGGCGTCGAGTGCGCATCGATCGCCGCCGGCAGGGTGAAGGATCCCCGCCGCAACGTCGGCCGGGCATCCGTTATCGGCACGGCAGTCAGCGCGTTGTTGTACGTCGCCGTGACCGCCGCCGTCATGGGTCTCGTGCCACACGAGCAGCTCGTCGACGACGGCGCGCCGTTCGTCGCGGCGTTCCAGACGATGTTCGACGGCGGATGGGTCGGCAAGCTCGTTGCGCTCACGGCGGTCATCTCCGGCCTCGGAGCGCTGAACGGTTGGACGATGGTGACAGCGGAGATGCCCTACGCCGCAGCGAAGGACGGGCTGTTCGTCGACGCGTTCGCCCGCGTCAACCGCAACAACGTTCCGTGGGTGGGCGTGATCGTGTCAACGATCGTTGCCTCGCTCCTCATGGCGTGGAGCTACAGCGGTGAGACCGGGCTCAAGGTGTTCACGTATCTCGTCTACCTCTCGGTCGTGACCGTCGCCATCCCGTACTTCTTCTCGGCCTGCGCGGAGCTCGCCTACCTCGTGTCCCGCCGCCGGCAGGTCCAAGGCTGGGCGCTCGCACGTGACCTCACGATCTCGATCGTCGGCGCTGCGTTCGCTCTGTGGGTGACGTTCGCCTCTGGCTACCAGTCCGTGTATCAAGCGATGCTGCTCCTGCTGCTTGGCCTGCCGCTGTATGCCTTCCTCAAGGCACGCCGCGAACGGCTCGGCCTGGCTGACGAGCCGATCGACGTTCCCGTCGAGCTGGCGTACACGCCAGTGGAGCCCGTCGACGTTGGCTGACCGGCGATCGCAGCCGCGTCTCTGTTCGACGGGTGGGGCCGCTGCGGCGGCCTCACCCGTCGAACCGCGCAACGGCCGAGAAGCTGGAGCGCGTATTGGCAGGCGAATGGGACGAATGGCCTGGGTGTCGGGACCTTCGGCTCTGCTCCCGAGCCGGCTCCGTCCGTACCGTCGACCTTGAAGTGCTTCCCAGGAGCACGCGCCAAGGAGGTGCAGAAATGACCATTGATGTCAACGAGCAGCCCGAATTGCTCGAGACGAACCATTTCGCCGAGAAGACTCCGCCGGATGTGATCCATCTGCCCCGTCGCCGAACCGTCGACCGGCTTCTGATCGCCGTAGGAGCGGTCGTCGCCCTGGTGCTCGTCAGCGCCGGTGGCCTGCTCACGTGGGGAAGCAACTTCGCCGAGGACTACGTCAGCGACGAGCTCACCGACCAGCAGATCTTCTTCCCCGACCAGGCATCCCTCGAAGCAGAGGGGCGCACCGACCTCGTCAAGTACGCCGATGAGCAGGTGACCACCGGCGAGGAGGCGCAGGCCTACGCCAGCTACATCGACCACCACCTGGACGGGATCGCCGACGGTGCCACCTATGCCGAACTCGGTGGTCCGCAGCGGGCGGCACAGGACGAAGTCCAGGCCGCCATCGACTCCGGCGAGAGCGATGCCGTGGTCGCCGATCTGCAGGCCACAGCCGACGAGCTGACCGCTCAGCGTGACTCGCTCTTCCGGGGCGAGACCCTGCGTGGTCTGCTCCTCTCTACGTATGCATGGTCGACGATCGGCCGCATCGCCGGGATCGCCGCCACCGTCGCCTTCGTCGCCGCCGGCGTCATGGTGGTCCTCGTGGGAATGGGTCTCGTCCACCGCTGGCGGACACGGTCGACGGCCAACGCCTGAGCATCACAGTCATCAAGCGAGTTCGAGAGGCCGGGTCGGGCTACCCGGCCTCTCATTCGCGTCCGCGTACCTCTTCAGCAAATGGGACCTTCGGCCCGGTTGGCGGGACCTTTGGCCCGGGTCGCCATACGGTCGTGATCCGTACGTTCGAAGCATGACTTCCACGCTGGACGACGACGCCGCGGACCTCGTTCCCGATCCCCTCGACCGCACAACCTCGGCGGAGAGCCCCGAGTCTCAGCTCCCACCCGCCGACCGAGAGCTGATCGACGCCTTGGCGCGCGAGTCTCAACCGGCGCGACACGTGGACGCTGCTCGCCCTCGGATTCGCCTTCATCACGGCGATTGCCGGCATCCTCGCCGTCGGTCTGGCGATGCGCGACGACGGAGGAAGCTCTGCCGTCGCTGCCGGCGAGCCGATCCAAGCCGAGCTCTCCGAGTTCGCCATCGACCTGAGCACTGACCACGTGAGCGCCGGCGGAATCCTGACCATCCACAACGGTGGGACGGCCGCCCACAACGTCGGGGTGGCCGGCACGGACATCGTCTCGAACGACATTCCCGCCGGCGGAACCGCGACGCTCGATCTGAGTGGGCTCGAACCGGGAACGCACAAGCTGTTCTGTGACATCTCCGGCCACGAGGCGGCGGGAATGTCCACTGAGCTCACGGTGGGGGCGAACAGCGACGTTGCCTCGGGCGGGACCGGTGCGACCGCCACCGATCACTCCGCGCACGTGATGACGAAGGCCGAGGGAGCGGCGATGGACAAGAAGATGATGGACTCCATCGCCGCGTTCCCGAGCGAGACGGAAGGCCGCGGCAACGTCACTCTCGAGCCGACCGTGCTGGCCGACGGCACGAAGCGCTTCGAGCTCACTGCTGGCATCACCGACTGGGAGGTGAGCCCGGGCAAGATCGTCCAGGCCTGGGCATACAACGGCATGGTTCCCGGGCCACACCTCGATCTCCAGGTCGGCGACAAGGTGGAGGTCGAGATCACGAACAACCTGCCGATCGGCACGGACATCCACTGGCACGGCATGGACGTTCCCAACGACCAGGACGGCGTGGCACCGATCACCCAGGAACTCGTCACGTCGGGCGAGACGTATACGTACCGGTTCACCGTCGACGAGGCGGCAGTGAGCATGTACCACGCCCATGCTCACGCCCAAGAGGCCGTGCCCAACGGGATGTTCGGCACCATCTTCGTCGGTGAGATGCCTGTGCCGGCGGGCAGAACGGTGTCAGGAATCAAGGTGCCGGCGGACGTCAAGATCGCCCAGCACATTCCGATGGTGCTCAACGACGCCGGCGTGATCGGGCTCACGCTCGATGGGAAGAGCTTCCCGGCGACCGCACCGATCGCGGTCAAGACCGGGGACTGGTTCGAGGTCAGCTACTACAACGAGGGCCTTCAGAGCCATCCGATGCACCTCCACGGGTTCGAGCAGATCATCATCGCCAAGGACGGCGAGCCGCTCGACCATCCCTATGCCGCCGATACGGTGCTCGTGGCGCCCGGGGAGCGCTACACGGTGCTGATCAATGCCTCGGAGCCGGGCACCTGGGTCTGGCACTGCCACATCCTCAACCACGTCGAATCGGCCGATGGCATGTTCGGCATGGTGACTGCTCTCGTGGTGTCGTAGCCGGTTCCGCCGCCTGGACGCGGCACCGCGGAGCGCAACGACTCTGTCCGGATCAGACCGATCCGGACAGAGTCGTTGTCGTGCCCGGGCGAGAGAGTGACGGGGAGCACACGCCGTGGTAACGTCCTTCGCCGTCACCCGATTGGGTCCGAACGATCCGGCCCGGGCTTCGAACGGGAACAACTCAACCAAAGCGGGGGACCAAGCCCTCGCCTGCGGCGAGGCCGCAGCAGTCAGCGTGAACGGCCGGTGGTTCCCACGAGGGGAACAAAACAGGGAGGTACCACGACGTGAGACGTCATCGTAAGAGCGCGGCGACAATTGCCGTGCTCCTCAGTTTCTCGATCATCGCCGCCGCATGCGGTGATGACGACGAAGCGGGGGAGACACCACCGCTGCCGGCACAACGGCGCGCCCGGCACGACCGGCCCCGCACCCGGCACGACTGCCGCACCTCGGCACGACTGCCCCACCTCGGCACGACGGCCGCACCGCGGCACGACGGCCGCACCCCGGCACGACGGGTGCGGAGCAGGTGGCGAGTGCGCCACAGCCGGTGGCGACTCCGGCTCACCGACACCACCGCACGTCGACGGCCACGACGGCTGCCCCCACCGACACGACGGCGTCCGGGCTTCATGCGTCCGCAGACAGAGCCCGGCGGTGGCCAGATGCGGCGAGATCATCGACGTCGGCACGTTCGTCGGCGACCCGCCCGAGCACATCGATCCGGCCGCTCAACGTCACGCTCGACGCCTATCAGGCGATCAACGCGATGTACGACGGCCTCACCGACATCGATGCCACCGACCCGGCCGACGTCAAGATCGTCCCGCACGTCGCCGACGAGGTGACGCCGAACGAGGACGGCTCGGTGTGGACGTTCCACATCCGCGACGGCGCCCAGTTCGCCGACGGCGAGGAGATCAACGCCAGTACGTTCCTGCGGTCGTGGGAGCGGGCATCCGATCCCGACTTCGCCGGCGACTACTCGTACCTGTTCAACTTCATCAAGTGCGGTGCCGAGGTGCTCGCCGGCGAGCGGACCGACCTCGGCGACGGCGTCGTCGCCGACGACGCCACCCGCACGCTCACGGTGACGCTGGCTGCGCCGTATGCCGCTTTCGACGCCGTGGCCGGCTTCCAGTTGTTCTTCCCGATGCCGGAAGCAGCTGCGGGCAGACGCCGGGGCTACGAGAACGAGCTTGATGGTCGGTAACGGTCCCTACTCGCTCGAGGCACCGCGGACCGACGAGGAGATCATCCTCGTCCGCAACGAGAACTGGCAGGGCGACTTCAACGGCGAGACGTGGCCCGACCGGCTAGAGCGGATCGTGTTCCGCGCCGGTGACGACCCGGACACCGGGTTCAACGCGATCGAGGCCGGTGAGGCCGCAGTCGCCAACATCCCGCCGAGCCGGGCGCCGGACGCATCGGAGAACTGGGGAACCACCACTGATGTGAGGTCGCCGGTTCGTACTACTACCGGTTCAACGACCGCAACGAGATCGTCGGCGGCGACGAGAACGTGCTCCTCCGTCAGGCCATCTCGCAGGCGATCGACCGCGACGCCATCAACGAGGCCGTGTTCAACGGCCTGCGCATCCCGACCACCGGTATCGTGCCGCCGGGCATCCCGGGTCACAAGGCCGACATGTGCGACTACTGCGCCTACGACCCGAGCTGCCGCCCAGGCGGCGTTCGACGAGTGGACAGCCGCCGGCAACTCGCTGGACGGACCGATCCCGATCCAGTTCAACATCGATGCCGGCCACGAACCGGTGGTCGACCTGATCATCGAGAACCTGGACGTCGATCGGCATCGAGGCCGAGCGCGACGGCCGCCCGACGGAGACGTACTTCACCGAGATGGCCGATGGCCAATGTGTCTTCTGCCGTTCCGGTTGGTATGCGGACTATCCGACGTACGACAACTTCATGTACGACCTGTTCCACTCCGATGCGCTGGACGGGAACAACTACGGGTTCATCAACGACGAGTTCGATGCCCTGGTCGACGAGGCGAAGCAGACGACCGATCCCGCCGCTGGCCGGCCCGCTGTTCAACCAGGCAGAGGACATCCTGCTGAACGATGTGATCAACGCCGTGCCGATCAACTGGTACGTCGGTGACTACGTCTACGTACAACCAGGAGAAGATCACCAACTTCCCGCAAACGGCCTTCGGGTCTGATCGTGTGGGAGCAGATCACTCTCGCGTCCTGACCTGAGAACCGCGAGGGGTGGTGGCGCTCCGGCGGCACCACCCACGCCGATGACCCGAACTGGCCCGCCATGCCCAGCTACATCTTGCGCCGATTGCTGTTGTTGCTCCCGACGGTCTTCTTCGCGGTCTCGTTCCTCTTCTTCCTCTTCTTCGTGCTGCCCGGCGACCCGGCGACGGTCATCGCCGGTGGCGGTAACCGCAACCCGAATCCCACGACGTGTCCAGCAGGTCACCGAGCGTTACGGCTTGGACGATCCGATCCTCACCCAGTTCTTCCGCTACTGGAAGAGCGTCCTCCAGTGGGACCTCGGCGAATCCTTCGCCAACGCGGCGGTCCGTCAACGACATCCTCGGCGAGAAGGCGCCGCGCAGCATCCGGCTCGCCTTCTGGGCGGTGCTCATCGAGATCGTCGATCGGCATCTCCGTGGGCGTCATGGCCGCCATCAGGCGCTACTCGATCCGCGACAAGCTCACGACGATCGGCACGGCGGCGTTGGCGGCGATCCCCGCCTTCTTGATGGGCTTCCTCCTCCAATACGCATTCGCCGTCTACCCGAACCAGCACGACTGGCCCGAGTGGACGCAGATGAAGACCTCCCGCCTCGGTCCCGACACGTGGATCGCTCTACTTCATCCCCACCGGTGATCAGTGGCGATACCTGATCCTTCCCGCCATCACGCTCGCCTGCGTGTCCACGGCGCTCGCCACGCGGATGATGCGCGGCTCGATGCTCGAGGTGATGCGCGCCGATTACATGCGCACGGCGCGTTCGAAAGGTCTCTCCGAGCGGTCGATCGTCATGCGTCACGGCATGCGCAACGCACTGATTCCCGTGATCACCCTCATCGGCATCGACTTCGGCACGGTCATCGGCGCCGCTGTACTCACCGAGTCCGTCTTCTCCTGGCCGGGTATCGGCTCGCAGATCGCCGACTCGGTCTTCGACCGTGACCTCCCGGTCATCCTCGGGCTCACGTTGGTCGTCGTGATCGCGTACTTCGCTCATCAACCTCATGGTCGACCTGTCGTACGCATGGTTCGACCCACGGATACGGCTCGGCGAGAGCACGGGTTCATGAGAAGGGAGGGTCTGATGACTGACCTTGATCCTGCGCTTGCGGTCCGGTCGCGTCGGCACGGTGCCCGGCGAAGCCGGTATCGCCGACGTCACCGAGGTCAAGTCGCATGCGGGCCGACGTGTGGAAGCGATTCCGCAAGAACAAGCTGGCGATGTTCGGTCTGGCGTTCGTCGTGTTCCTCCTGCTCGTCGCCATCTTCGCCCCGTTGATCACGTCGTACACGTACACCGAGACGTCGCAGGTCGTACCGCGCCTCACCGTCGAGCGACCACTGGTTCGGCACCGATATGATCGGTCGCGACGTGTACAGCCGGGTCGTCTACGGAGCTCGCGTCTCGCTGCAGATCGGTTTCCCCGCGACGTGCGCTGGCGCTGATCATCGGCGTCTTCTTCGGGGCGATCTGCCGGATTTTTCGGCAGCTACCCGGATCGCACGCTGATGCGTCTGACGGACGTCTTCCTGGCGATCCCCTACATCATCCTCGCCATCGCCATCGCCACGGTCTTCGGCCGCAGCGAGAACTCGATCATCCTTGTCCTCGCTTTCACCGGTTGGATGTCGATCAGCCGGATCGTCCGGGCGAGCTTCCTTGGTCTCACGAAGCTCGAGTACATCGAGGCGGCCACCGCCCTCGGCTACAGCCGGAAACGGATCATGTTCGGTCACGTTCTCCCCAATGCGATGCAGCCGATCATCGTCTTCGGCACGGTGGCGATCGGGGGCGTCATCCTCTCCGAGGCGGCGCTGTCGTTCGTCGGCGTCGGACCGCAGTCGCCGACGCCGGCGTGGGGTCTGATGGTCTCCGAGGCGGGCGCTGGATCTCTGACGTCCGGGTTCCACATGTTGTTCTTTCCGGGCCTTGCCATCTTCCTGACCGTGCTCGCCTTCGTCTTCATCGGCGATGGCCTGCGCGACGCACTCGATCCCAAGCTGAAGTGATGGCCGACGTCAGCGAACCGCAGCCGACCTCCGCATCCGACCCTGCAGCCCGACAGACCGCGTGCTGTTGTCCGTGCAGAACCTGCATACGTCGTTCAAGACCGATGCCGGGCTCGTGAGCGCCGTCGACGGCGTCAGCTTCGACATCAATCGGGGCGAAGTGTTCGCCATCGTGGGCGAGTCGGGATCCGGCAAGTCGGTCACGGCGATGACGATCATGGGTCTCATCCCCTCGCCGCCGGCGATCATCGACGGCACCGGGATCTTGTGGAAGGGCGAGAACCTCCTCGACGCGCCAGTCCGGATCGGATGCGCAAGATCCGCGGCAAGGAGATCGCCGTCATCTTCCAGGACCCGCTCTCGGCGCTGAACCCGGTGCACACGGTCGGGCGCCAGATCGCCGAGATGGGCCGCATCCACCTCGGCATGAACAAGAAGACAGCCTGGAAGCAGGCGATCGAGATGCTCGATCTCGTCGGCATCCCCCAGCCGGCCAAGCGCGCCGAGATGCATCCCCACGAGTTCTCCGGCGGGATGCGGCAGCGGGCGATGATCGCCATGGCGATCATGTGCAAGCCCGACCTGCTGATCGCCGACGAGCCGACCACCGCTCTCGACGTCACGGTGCAGGCGCAGGTGCTCGAGGTCCTCATCGAGATCAAGGACGAGATCGACTCGGCGATCATGCTGATCACCCACGACCTCGGCGTGGTCGCCGGGCTCGCCGACCGCGTGATGGTGATGTACGCCGGACGCCGGGCGGAGTTCGGCGACGCCCACGAGGTGTTCTACAACACGCGTCATCCGTACACCCTCGGGTTGCTGGCGTCGCTGCCCCGCCTCGACGACAGCGGCGACGAGAAGCTGCTGCCCATCCGCGGCGCGCCTCCGTCGATGATCGACGTGCCGCCAGGCTGCCCCTTCCACCCTCGCTGCGACTTCGCCACTGACATCTGCAAGGAACAGGTTCCAGAGTTCCGCCCGATCGACACGCCGCAGCATCACACTGCGTGCCACCACGCCGAGCAACTCGCCAAGGTCGACGTGCAGGAGCTCCGTGAAGGAACGACGGAGGTCCCGGCGTGACCGAGGCGACGACACCCGACACCACGCCTGCCGTCGATTTCGAGATCGTCGAGGCCGACCGAACCGCTGCTGTCCGTCGAGTCGCTCGTCAAGGAGTTCCCGGTCCGCGGTGGCATACTCGGCGGCGAGATCGCCCGCGTCCAAGCCGTGTCCGGTGTGTCCTTCGATCTCGAGGCGAACGAGACGCTCGGCATCGTCGGTGAATCTGGCTGCGGCAAGTCCACCACCGGCCGCCTCGTGTTGCATCTCATCAAACCCACGTCGGGGGCCGTCCGCTTCCGCGGCAAGAACCTCTCGTCGATGAGCTCCAACGAGATGCGCGACCTGCGCCAGCAGTTCCAGATCGTGTTCCAGGATCCGTACGCCTCGCTCAATCCGCGGAAGACCATCGGCGCCGCCATCAGCGAGGCGCTGCATGTCCACCGGGGATGTCGAAGAAGGAAGCCCTGAACCGAGTGCACGAGCTCCTCAGCCTCGTCGGGCTCTCCCCGGAGCATGCCAACCGCTATCCCCACGAGTTCTCCGGTGGCCAGCGTCAGCGTGTCGGCATCGCCCGAGCGATCTCCCTCGAGCCGGTGATGATCGTGCTCGATGAGCCGGTGTCGGCGCTCGACGTCAGCATCCAGGCAGGCGTCGTGAACCTGCTGCGAGAACTTGCAGGATCGAGTTCGGGCTGGCGTACCTGTTCATCGCCCACGATCTGTCGGTTGTACGCCACATCTCCAATCGTGTCGCCGTGATGTACCTCGGCAAGATCGTCGAGATCGGCAGCCGTGACAGCATCTACGCCAAACCTGGCCACCCGTACACGCAGGCGTTGTTGTCGGCGATCCCCATCCCTGATCCCGATCTCGAACGGTCGCGCCGGCGGTCGTGCTCACAGGCGACGTGCCGAGCCCGATCTCGCCGCCCTCGGGTTGTCGCTTCCGCACCCGCTGTTGGAAGGCACAGACGATCTGCGCCGACGAGGAGCCGGAGCTGATCGACCGCGGCCAAGGACATCCGGTGGCGTGTCACTTCGCCGAGGTCGTCGACGTCATCGAGGGCTCTGCCGTGTCGGCGGGCAACTCGTTCGCACCGCCGAGCGAAATCACCTGACAGTCGCCATCCGGGGGCGTGCGCTCTCAGCGCGGAGCCAACTGTGGCGGGATCGAGGTGCCGCCGGGTGGTGAGTACGGCATGCTGTCTGCGTGTTTCTCGGAGAGGATCTCCTCGCCTGGCTCGTGCTCGCCCTCGGCGGAGCGCTGTGCGTCGGCAACGTCGTTGCCCTCGTCCGCCCGCCGGTCCACCGTGATGAGGGTGACCTGCAGACAGCACCACTCGGCCGCAGCTTGTTGATGGCCGGCGTCGGCCTGGTTGCCGCTCTCTGGGCGCTCGCCTCGCTGATTGCCGGGTGACATCGCCTCACGTCGCCGACGGCGTCGAGCGGGGGCGGGCTCGAAAAACCTGCCGTCGCGACTGGTATGGCGGGTGTGACGCCCGTAACCTCACCGGCGGCGGAGTGACATCACTTTCGTTCTTCGGGGACGTAGCGGTGGCGGTGAGCTCATCACCTTTACCGAACATGACATGTTACGATAATGTTGCGAAATCTGCGCGATGCGTAACAGTCTTGAGATCTCGGAGTTCCATCGTGAAACGTCCCCGCCTCGTCCGCTCATCGATCGCTCTCGTCGCTGCTGCGCTGATCGCAGTTCCGGTTGGCACCGGCCACGCCGCTCCCGCGCATCATCCTGAGTCAGCTCCCGCAGCAGTTGCGCGCCATCGAGCGCCGAGCGTGGCACAGAATCGAGCGGAGTGGAGCCCGGCCCGGCGGGCCGTTTACCTCACCAATCAGCACCGCCGCCACAACGGCCTCGTGGCGCTGCGGATCGCCGACGACCCGCGCACCGCCGCCTACTGGCAGTCGAAGTACCAGGCCTATCTGCGCACGATGCAGCACACCGGCCCGGGCGGCACCGACGCCGGCGACCGGCTGACCCGGCTCGGCTACCGGTGGAGCTTCTGGGCCGAGAACGTCGCCGCCGGACAGACGACCGCGTCACAGGTGGTGGGCGCCTGGTGGAACAGCCCCGGGCACCGGGCGAACATGCTCAACCCGAACGCACGCCACATCGGCGTCGCCCGCAAGGTTGCCAGCAACGGCGTGCCGTACTGGACGATGGTGATCACCGCCAAATGATGAGCTGCCGGTGATGCCCTAGCATCGCCGTCGTGGGCCGTCTCGCCGAGCTCGACTTCGATCTCCGGCTGACGCGCGCCGACTACGAACCAGCACTCGTCGCCGCCCAACGGCGGTTCCTCCAGCTGCGGCTGCATCTCGGCGGTCAGATGGGCACCGGCGAGATCGGCCCGGGTCTGTTGATCGTGTTCGAAGGCCCCGATGCGGCCGGAAAGGGCAGCGCCCTCAAACGGATCGTCCAACCGCTCGATCCGCGCCACTATCGCGTCTCGAGCTACGCCAAGCCGACCTTCGACGAGAAGCGACACCATTTCCTCTGGCGCTTCTACCGGGACCTCCCCGGGTTGGGTGGAATGGCTGTCTTCGACCGCAGCTGGTACGGACGTGTGCTCGTCGAGCGGGTCGAGGGCTTTGCCACCGACGAGCAATGGGGACGTGCCTACGACGAGATCCGCAGCTTCGAGGAGACGCTCGTGCGGGAGGGCCTCATCCTCGTCAAGCTGTGGCTCCACATCAGTGACGACGAGCAACTCCGTCGCTTCGAGGATCGCGCCACCGATCCGCTGCGCAAATGGAAGATCACGGAGGAGGACTGGCGCAATCGGAAGCGCAACCGTGACTACGACGCCGCGGCGGAGGAGATGTTCGCTCGCACCGATCACGAGCTCGCGCCGTGGGACCTGATCGCAGCGGAACAGAAGCGGTATGCCCGTGTGCGCACGCTGGAGATCGTGAACCAGCGCGTCGAGGCTGGAATGCGCCGCTGGGGCGCGATCGTGCCGTCCCCGGACGACCTCAAGCGGAGCTGACGGCGCACGATCACAGGCGCGCTCGTAATCGCGATCGGCTGAAACTGGCCCGAAATGTAACTCCGACGCTATTCTTCACCCCGCTCGCAGAGCGGGGTTGGAACCACCAGTGGTTTCGGGTCCGTCCCGTGACGTGTCCGGCGAACAGGCCCTGGGCGCCAACAAGCAGGAGAACACGTTGGGAAATTTCGTAGCGTCAGCAACGCGCGGCATCGTCGCTGCCGAAGGTGGGTACCAGGAGTTCAGCCTGAGGGGCGGTGAATGGTTCGTCCTCATCGGGTCGGCGCTCACCGCTCTCCTCGCGCTCGCCGTCGGGTTGATCCTGATGCGCGGGGTGCTGGCCGCCGACCAAGGCACGCCGAAGATGATCGAGATCGCCAAGGCGATCCAGGAAGGTGCGCTTGCCTACCTGAAGCGCCAATTCCGCACGATCGGCTTCATCCTCATCCCCTTGGCGGCGATCGTGTTCGTCACGTCGGTAGCCGTCGAGAAGAGTGACGGCACCGAAGCGTTGTCGTTCGCCCAATCCGGAACGTTCCGAACATTGGCGTTCATCGCCGGGTGCGTGATGTCAGGCCTGACCGGTTTCATCGGCATGGGACTCGCCGTGCGCGGCAACGTGCGTACGGCGGCCGCCGCCCGAACTGGCAAGATGCCGCCGGCACTGCAGGTCGCGTTCCGCACCGGCGGTGTGGCGGGCATGTTCTGCGTCGGCCTCGGTCTCATCGGCGCCACGATGATCATGATGATCTTCCAGAACACGAGCTCGGCGATCCTCATCGGGTTCGGGTTCGGCGGCTCGCTGCTGGCGCTCTTCTTGCGAGTCGGTGGCGGCATCTTCACCAAGGCGGCCGACGTCGGTGCCGACCTCGTCGGCAAGGTCGAGGCGGGCATCCCCGAGGACGACCCGCGCAACCCGGCGACGATCGCCGACAACGTCGGCGACAACGTCGGCGACTGCGCCGGTATGGCGTCCGACCTGTTCGAGTCGTACGAGGTCACTCTCGTCGCCTCGATCATCCTCGGCGTCCCGGCGTTCCAGCGGATCTTCCCCGACGACCCGGGCCTGTGGGCGGCGGGCGCGCTGTTCCCCCTGGCGGCGCGTGCCATCGGCGTACTCGCCTCGATCGTGGGTGTGTTCATGGTTCGAGCGAAGGAGACCGACCGCAGCGCCATGGCGCCGATCAACCGCGGCTTCCTCACCGCCGGGCTGCTCACGGTCGTCGGCACCCTTGTGGTGGCACTGGTCTACGTCGGCGATCCCGACGGGCGGATCAACAACGTCGGCCTGCGCATGGCCGGTGCCGTCGTGATCGGCCTCGTACTGGCCCAGGTTGCCAGCCGCATCACCGAGTACTTCACGTCCACCGAGACGGCGCCGGTCCGGGAGATCGCCGAGTCCGCCGAGACGGGCCCCGCCACGACGGTGCTGTCAGGGACGGCGTCCGGCCTCGAGTCGTCGGTGTGGGCGATCCTCGCCATCGCCATCGCCCTCGGAGCGGCGATCGGCATCGGTGGAGGCGACACTCAGTTCACCCTGTACCTCGTTGCCCTCACCGGCATGGGCATGCTCGCCACCACCGGCGTCGTCGTGTCCGAGGACACGTTCGGCCCGGTGGCCGACAACGCCGCTGGCATCGCCGAGATGAGCGGCGAGTTCGAAGGTGAGGCCCAGCGGGTGATGGTCAGCCTCGATGCGGTGGGCAATACCACCAAGGCGGTCACCAAGGGTTTCGCCATCGGCTCGGCGGTCATCGCTGCCGTGGCCCTCTTCGCCAGCTTCATCGAGACGGCTGGGTCCGAAGTGCTGTCGACGGAACTGTTCGAGCGCTTGAAGGACACGGCGGGCGGGGTCTTCTCGGCGATCCCGATCAACGTCGCCGACCCGAAGGTGTTCATCGGACTCCTCATCGGCGGCGCCGTACCGTTCCTCTTCTCCTCGCTCGCTATCCGTGCCGTCGGTCGCACTGCCGGCGTCGTGGTGCAGGAGGTGCGCAGCCAGTTCGCCGACGGCAAGATCATGAGCGGCGAGAAGCGGCCCGACTACGCGCCGGTGATCGACATCTGCACCGCCGCCTCGCTGCGTGAGCTCACCACACCCGCCCTGCTCGCCGTGCTCACGCCGGTGATCATCGGCTTCGGCATCGGCTACACGGCCCTCGGCGCTTTCCTGGCGGCGGTGATCCTCGTCGGGCAGTTGATGGCCAACTACCTGTCGAACGCAGGTGGCGCCTGGGACAACGCCAAGAAATACATCGAGGACGGCCACCACGGTGGAAAGGGTTCCGAGGCGCACAAGGCCGCTGTCATCGGCGACACCGTCGGCGACCCCTTCAAGGACACTGCAGGTCCGGCTCTCAACCCGCTGATCAAGGTGATGAACCTCGTCTCGCTGTTGATCCTGCCTGCCGTCATCAACCTCTCTGACATCGACGAAACCAACATCCTGTCGACCACACCGGAGACCGCCGGCTATGCGATCGCCGCCGTTGCCCTCGTCGTGCTGTTGGGCGCGATCTTCTTCTCGAAGCGCAAGAGCGCAGTGATCGCCAGCAGCGGCAGCAGCGAGCCGGCTGCCAGAGCAAGCGTCTCCTGATCGAACGAGGCTCGGCGTCGCCTGATGGCGGCGCCGGGCCGACGTTCCTCATGAACGGGTGAGCGCGGCGAGGAAATCGTCGTAATTGTCGTCGATCCACGTGCTGCGCCGGTCGTAGCGCGCCTGACCACCACCCGCCTTCCAGGCGTCGATGAAGACTTGCTCGCCGCGCTCGATGCGCTTCTGCACGAAGAGGCTGCCGCGATGGATCGTGTCGACGACGATCGACAGGAACTGCTCCCGCTCGGTCTTGGCGAGCCCGTACGTGTCGGCGGCTATGCGGAGGCGATGTCGCCGATCGAGGCCCGCTCGCCCCGTCCGCGCTGCATCTTCGTCCGGCTCGAGGGGGATCCACATCTTCGCCAGCTGACCGAGGTCGTGGAGCCGATGCGTCGGCGCCGCGAAGTCGAAGTCGATCAGCGCCACGGCAGCGCCGTCACGGCAGATCACGTTCTCCGGGCACACGTCGTTGTGACCGACGATGGCGGTGTCCGCCGACTCGCTGGGGATGCCAGGGAGGTAGGCGAGCTCGGTGTTCCACGCCGCCCCGTCGGGCGGAGAGAAGTCGGCAACGGCCTCGTGGAAGCGGCGCAGCAGCGCGGCGGTCGAGGCGAGCAGCTCGTCGGTCTGCGACCACTGCGGGAACGGCGGGATCGGAACGTCGCCAGGGACGAACTCCCAGCGCTCACGACCGAGCTCATCGAGACCGAGCGGCTCGGGAGCTTCGGCGAACCCGTTGTCACGAGCGTGGCGGACGAGGGCGAAGATCGACTCGGTGTGCGCGCTCGACGGGCGACGGACCTCGTCACCGACGCGCACCACGGCTCCCGGGTTCGCCATGCCACCGTGGAGCACCTGCCCGTCGATGTGCTCCGCGGCAACTCGCTTGGGGACGACCATCCTCCATGCGTCGACCACCAGCTCGCGCATCTCCTGGAGATCGATGGCGTCGAGGCGGACGACCACCCAGTGGTAGCGCATGTTCGCCTGATCCGGCATCTGGAACTTGTCCGGCTCGGCGGCCACGAGCGCTTCGCGCTCCTCCTTGGGGAAGGCGAAGCCCATCAGGGTCTCGTCGCGCGAGAACGCCAGCCATACGATGCTGCCGACGCGGAACTTGACCCGGTCACGGACCAGGGCCTCGCTCGTGCGGGGCAGGCTCAGCGCCAGCGGCCGTATGTCGTCGATCGTGACCACGATGCCGACGATAGAGCGGGTCGGCGCGATCTCGCCGCAGGGATTGAAACCGAGAGCTGATCGACGACGAGAAGCTCGTCGTACGCGAGCGAGAGGCCTTCAGCGGCAAGGGACGCCTGTCCGCGACGCCCATGGTGTCGGCGTGCGCCACGAAGTCGGCCTGCCCCGCCAGTCGGTGGAGCTCGTCGCCTACTGGCGTCAGGCGGGCACTCCGGCGACGGACTGACGCGCCCCGGCGATGGTCGGTGGTGCTGCGATCGGTGCCGGCGCCGGATGGTCGATGGGGCGGAGCAGATAGCGACGGGCGATGTCCGCGTACCCGCGGTAGGAGCCTGCCCCTCGTGCGGCGATTTCCTCCGAGCCCAGTTCGTCGCGGGCCCGCGGCAACGAGTACCACGCCAGCCGGGGACGGGCGTGGTGGGTGTGATGGAGGTTGTTGTTGAGATACAGGAGTGAGAAGACGACATTGGAACGAACCACGGCCGACCGCGTCTCGCCGTCGACTGCCCGATGCTCGGCGAACGAACGCAGCAGGGTGAGCGCACCACCACCCCATACGACGCCGGCGACGTACAACCCGAGCGAGAGGTCGGCGGCATCGACCACGAACAGCACGACGGCGACCGCGGTGAGATGTCCGACGGTCGAGGCCACGCCCGGCACGGAGAAGAGCGTGTGGCGGCGTTGCCACCACCAGCGGATCGCGACGACGGGTGGACCGAGCACGAGCCGGCCCGCCAGCGTGTTCAGGACGACGAGCCCGGCGCGTCGCGGGCGGCCGGCGCGTTGCCACGTGTCGGCCGTGACGTAGAAGCTCTCCGGATCATCCACCGGGTGCGTCAGGGACAGCGTGCGGTGGTGCGCCAGGTGAGCTGTCCGATAGGAGCTGAAGGGGACGACCAGCCCGAGGGGAACGGAGGCGAGCGCCGTGTTGACCGACGACCAGGGCGTGGGGTGCCCGTGAACGACCTCGTGCTGGAGCGAGTTGTACCACGCGCCGATGAGAGCCAGGGCGGCGAAGGTCAGCGGCACGGGAAGACGTTCGTGCCAGGCGAGCGTCGCAGCGGTGCTTGCCGCGATCGCGATGGCGACCGCGACTGTCGGCCATTCGATTCGCCCCGATCGCATAAGACCGTTGTAACCCGTGCGATCGACGGACTGTCGTCGCATTGCTGCACATGTGTGGCGAGTAAGCTACGCGCGATGGAAATCAGCACGACCGGAGCCGGCGTGTTGGCGGAGCGCCTCGGCGATGCCATCGCCCGGACGGGGCTCACCAAGCGCGCGTTCGCGGAGCTCGCTGGAATCGATCGCACGACGCTCTCGCAGTTGTTGTCGAAGACCAATCGCCGCCTGCCCCGGGCCGACACGCTGCACCAGATCGCAGTCGCCCACCAGCTGTCGATCGACTGGCTCCTCGGGCTCTCCAACGCGGGGCCGCTCGAGGCCGAGCTGTTGACGCAGACGTCGTTCGAGGCTCCGGGGCCGTCACCGTCGGACGAACGTCTCCTGGGGTGGCTGAGCGAGGCTGCCGACTACAAGATCAGGTACGTTCCGGCCACGCTGCCCGATCTGCTCAAGTCGGAAGGCGTGATCCGCTTCGAGCGATCCGGATCGGTCGGTCCCAGCGCTGCCCAGACGATCGACACCACGGCTGCCCACTTGGCGTGGGCCCGCCATCCGGACACGGAGCTGGAGTGTTGCTCATCAACTCAGGGCGTGCAGGCGTTCGCTCGCGGCGAGGGCCCATGGAGCCGCCTCGGCGCGGACGCCAGGACGGAGCAACTCGATCGCATGATCGCCCTCACCGAAGAGCTCTACCCGACATTTCGCTGGTTCCTGTTCGACGGGTCGGCGCGGTACGCGGCACCCGTCACCGTCTTCGGATCCAAGCGCGCCGCGCTCTACCTCGGCGGGCTCTACCTCGTGCTCACGTCGGCCGAACAGGTTCGTGCGCTGAGCCGCCACTTCGACGGTGTCGTGCGCGACGCCACGGTCCAACCGACGTCGATGCCGCGGTATCTCACCCGGCTCCGCCACCACGTCAGGTGACGCCGCCCGATTTGGCTCGATCACGTGTAGGTGGTCACCGTCGTCGCTGTGCGCTCCAGCACGTCGACGTCGAGCTCGATGCCGAGACCGGGGCGATCGGGCAGGCGGAGCCATCCGTGCTCCGCGTCAACGGGTTCGACGAGGACGAAGTCGCGCCTCGCCGTCGTCCACTCGGGCGGGTCGAAGGGGAACTCGAGGAACGGCGCTGATGTCGCCCCAGCGGTGAGATGGGCGTTGGCCAAGAGCCCGATTCCGTTGCCCCACGTGTGCGGTGTGAACATATGTCCAGCCGCCTCGACGTCCGCGGCCAAGCGGCGCAAGCCGGTGATGCCGTGGGTGCAGACGCAGTCGGGCTGGAACACGTCGAGGCAGTCGTGACGGAGCAGCTCGGCGAACTCGTACGGCTCCCGAGTCATCTCGCCTCCGGCGACGCGAATGTCGACTCGGGAACGCAGCTCACGGAGGCCCATGTAGTCGCCGCGAGGAAGGGGCTCCTCCATCCAGAAGACATCTTCGGCCGACAGGCGCGTGCCGACTGTGGTGGCGTGGTCGACGTCCCACGGTTCGCTCGTGTCCCAGGGCATCCTCCAACCCTGATTGCAGTCGACCATCAAGTCGAGGGCGTCGCCGACCTCGTCACGCACGGCGCGCAGGACGGCGAGGTCATCCTCGATCGACGGGCGCCCGAAGCGGAGCTTGAGCGCCGCGAACCCGACGTCGCGCACCAGTCGCGCCGATGCCGCCGCATCGGCGGGGGAGCGAAGCGTGCCCGTGGAGGCGTACAGACGCACACGTCCTTCGCTGCCGCCGAGCATCGCCCACACTGGAGTGTCGGTGAGCTTGCCGGCGAGGTCCCAGAGTGCGATGTCGAGCGGCCACGGCCTTCCGGCGTGAAACTCGACGTTGGCAAGAACACGGGCGTGGCGTTCGAGGTCGCCTGGATCCTCGCCGATGAAGTACTTCTCGTTTCCGGCGAACCCGTGCATCGCGTCACCGGAGCCGATCCCGACATGGCCGGCGTCGTCATGCACACGGACGATCGTGGCGGGAAACCATGTCCTCGGCTGCGGATCCCACGCGGCGGGAAAGGGTGGGTCGAGAGCGAGTCGGTGGTGGCTGATGTCGATCCTCGTGATCGCGGCCACGCTCCGGATGGTAGACCTCGATAATGCCTGATCGGAGTTTCGGCTTCCGCACACGTGCCGTCCATGCCGGCGGACTTCCTGATCCCACCACCGGCGCGCGGGCGGTACCGATCTATCAAACGACGAGTTTCGTGTTCGACGACACCTTGGACGCGGCGAGCCTCTTCGCACTGCAGAAGTTCGGCTCGATCTACAGCCGCATCAGCAACCCGACGGTGAACGCCTTGGAGGAACGGTTGGCCAGCCTGGAAGGTGGCATCGGCGCCGTAGCGACGTCGAGTGGTCAGTCGGCCGAGTTCCTCACGTTTGCCGCCCTCGCCGGTGCAGGTGATCACATCGTCGCCTCGGCCGGTCTCTACGGCGGCACCGTGACGCAGCTCGATGTGACGCTGCGCCGCTTTGGTGTGGACACGTCCTTCGTCCCCGGCAGCGAAGCCGACATGCTGGCGGCGGCGATCACAGCCGACACCAAGCTGATCTTCGCCGAGGTCGTCGCCAACCCGAGCGGCGACGTGCTCGACATCTCCGCAGCTGCGGACGTCGCCCACGCCCATGACATCCCGCTTGTCGTCGATGCCACAACCGTCACCCCGTACCTGTGCCGCCCGATCGAGCACGGCGCCGACATCGTGATCCACTCGGCGACGAAGTTCCTCGGCGGGCACGGAACGACGCTTGGTGGGATCGTGGTCGAGTCGGGCCGCTTCGATTGGAGCAGTGGCAAGTTCCCGACGTTCACAGAGCCGGTCGCGTCGTACGGCGGCCTGCGCTGGTGGGAGAACTTCGGCGAGTACGCCTTCATCACCAAGCTGCGCAGCGAGCAGCTCCGCGACATCGGCGCGAGCCTCAGCCCGCTCGCCGCGTTCCTCTTGTTGCAGGGCGTCGAGACCCTGCCCGCAGCGGATGGACGCGCACATGTCGAACACGCGCACCGTCGCAGAGTGGCTCGCCGCCGATCGGCGGGTGTCGTGGGTGCGGTGGGCCGGATTGACCGACCATCCGCACCACGAGCGGGCACGCCGATATGTGGAGCAAGGTCCGGGCGCCGTGTTCTCCTTCGGCGTAGTCGGCGGGCGAGCCGCCGGGCAAGTGTTCATCGAGGGCGTCGAACTGTGCAGCCACCTCGCCAACATCGGTGACGCCCGCACGTTGGTGATCCATCCGGCGAGCACCACCCATCAACAGCTCGCCGACGAGCAGCTTGCAGCGGCGGGCGTCCCACCTGATCTCGTTCGCATCAGCATCGGCCTCGAGGATGTCGATGACATCATCTGGGATCTCGACTGCGCCCTCGAAAAGGCGGTCAAGGAGGTGCCGGCGTGACCACGGCGGAGCAGTCCGACGAGCCGGCTGCTGCTGGCGCCTCGGCGTGGGTGGATCCGACGGCGCGAGACCGACTGGCCATACTCGGGGCGACACGGACCGTGGCGATGTCGGGCGCGTCGCCGAATCCGGCGAGACCCAGTTATTTCGTGGCGACCTATCTGCTTGCCAGCACCGATTACGACGTGTACTTCGTCAACCCGTCGGCGACTGAGATCCTGGGCCGGCCGGTCTACCCGTCGCTGGAGGCGCTGCCCGTGAAGCCCGATCTCGTCGACGTCTTCCGTCGCCACGACGACCTTCCTCAGGTGCTCGAGGAGACGATCGCGGCCGGTGCCTCGACCTTGTGGTTGCAACTCGGCCTGTGGCACGAGGAAGTTGCTCGCCTCGGCACTGAGGCCGGGATCGATGTCGTGATGAACCGCTGCCTCAAGATCGAGCATGCCCGCTTCCACGGCGGCCTCCACCTCGCCGGCTTCGACACCGGTGTGATCTCGTCACGCCGTTCGCGTCGAGGATGACCCGTCGACCGCTTAGGGCAAGCGGACCGGAAGGTCGTACGTGGTCGGGCCCGCCTCGAAGATCGGTTCCGCAACGCGCCGGTGCCTGAGGTTCCACATCATCAACTCCTTGGCGAACACCGCCGAGGCGATACCCGCCCAGACGATTCGCTTCGCCGGCTTTCGGTAGCCCATCCTCCTGGCGGAGACCGCCCTCAGCATCCGTGCGCCCTGGCGAGCGCTGCCGATGTCGGAGTACCAGAAGTTCACGGCGATGCTCGGTTCGTGACCGGAGTAGACCTGGTGCACGTACCCCGCCGGTACGTACAACATGTCGCCCGGTGACGTCTCGCACGAGTACGCAGTGCGGACGCCGCCGCCGTGCCAGCGCTCGTCGGCGGTGAGCTGTTCGAGGCTCGTCAAGATCGAGCCGCGACCCGTCGTTGTCGTCGCGCAGCAGCTTCGTTGCCTCCCCCTGGGGGAACATCACCCAGCGCTTGCGACCGCGCACGACGCAGTTCAGGTTCTCCGACTCGTCGAAGTGGAGTGGAGTCACCGGCCCGGCGCAGCCGATCCAGATCACCCCCTCGGTGAGATACCGCGACGGGATCATGCGAGGAAGGGCGCAGTCCCTGGCGAGCGACTGCAGCAGCGCGGGGAACGACTCTCGGTGGACCACGCGGGCGAACCCGCGAGGAGGGAACACGAGACCCTGGGTGAGATAGTGCATCGATTCCACGTCGTCGAACACCTCGGAGACGAGCTGGCCAAAGGGAACCTCGACGTACTCCTCGACGTACTCCACGGTCGGATCGATCGCCTGGCGGCACCAGATGGTCTGCTCCGCGGAAACGAGCTCGAGCAGTCGGTGACTGTCGGTCCAGGCCGATCTCGCCATCCAGTTCTGCATCTCGCCACGGAGGATCACGGGCCGTCCCGGCGCTCGGTAACGTCGCTCGAACGCGGTAGGGGTGAGATCGTGCTCGACCGGTACGTCACGTACCGGGAACGGGAGCACCGTCTGGAAGTCGGTGTCAAAAGTGAAGCCCTGCACGTCGTGGATCGCCGTTCTCCCCGCGACGTCGCCCTGCGCCGCGCCGGCGTCACCGTACTTGGAATGGCGAGTGGTCGCTACCGCGCCCCGTTCGCACGACGCGCTGTGAACTAGCGGCGCGATTCGACGAGCGCTTCCAGTCGCGCCAGGGCAACCTCCAGGGACCTCGTCAAGCGCCGCCGGTTCCCGGTGGCGAGGAGATCGAGGATCAGCCCGGTGAACATCGCCTTCGCCAGCGAGGCTTCCACCTGGCTTCTTCCGGCTTGATGCCGTCGGCGACGAGGCGGGTGGCGATGTCCTCCCTCCAGAACGAGATCTGCTCCGCCCGCACCTCGCCCGGCAGCCCGCTCGCCGTGGCGTCGAGGGCAGCGGCCTCGATGCCCAGACGCACGAGCGCCAGGTTCTCCGGCTCGGCGTTCATCCATCGCCACCACTTGCGCATGAAGTCGGCCTGCGACAGTCCGGCGGATCGAGCGAGCCATCGATCGCCGACCTCGCCGCTGGATCTCGGCAGCCCGGCGCAGCGCCTCGACGACCAGATCCTCCTTGGACCCGAAGTGGTGCACGATGGCGTTCACCGAGACGCCGAGCTCGACGCGCCATCGGGCGGAGCGACAACGTCGGCGAGACCGTGTTTGGCGAGGTACGCGACGATCTCGTCCAGCAGTTCAGCTCGTCGCTCGACATCCGGAAGCCGACCCATCAGGCCCGCATCCGCTCTCCGGCGGGGTCGAAGACCGGTTCGGTGATGCAGCGTCGCCGGTCGGCGGTGGCCGATGATCTCCACCTCGAACTCGGCTCCCGGCATCGCCAGTGCGGCGGGAACATAGCCGAATCCGAGCGATCGACGGCTGTGGTGGGCGTACGCGCCCGAGGTGATCCAGCCGACGACGGTGCCGTCGTGCCAGATCGGCTCGTCACCGATCACGTCTGCGGGCTCCTCGGGATCGGGATCGATCTCGAGGTACACCATGGAGCGAGCTGGTCCCCGTGCGATCTCCGCCTCCAGTGCGGCGCGCCCGATGAACTCGTGGTCGAGCTTGAGGGAGCGGTGCATTCCTGCCTCGAGCGGGGTGTAGATCGGCCGGTATTCGCGATACCAGGTGCCGAACATCTTCTCCATCCGCAGCGACATCAACGCCCGGAACCCGTAGAGGCCCATACCGTGCGCTTGCCCTTCCGACCACAGCACGTCGAACAGCGAACGCTGGTGCTCCGGGGCAACCCAGATCTCGTAGCCGAGGTCGCCGGTGTAGGTCATCCGTCCGATCCGGGCGGGGATCATGCCGATGTCGACGCTGCGAAACGTCATGAACGGGAAGTCGGCGGTGGCAAGCGATTCCTTCGTCACCGACTGCAGCACGTCCCGGGCCCGCGGCCCGGCGAGCGACAGGCCGACGAGCGACAGCCCGAGTACGTCGAAGCTGATCGCGTGGTCCCCGCCGGGCAGGTGCGCCGTGAACCACCGTGAGTGGTGCACCTCTGCCGCTTGCGACCCGAAGAGGAAGAAGTCGTCCTCGCCGACGCGAGCGACGGAGAACTCCCCGACGATCCTGCCCTGCGGGCTGAGCATCGCCGTCAGGTTGATCCGACCAACCTTCGGCAGCCGGTTCGTGAACAACCCCTGCAACCAGTCGGCGCAGCCGTCGCCGGTGACGCGGTACTTGGCGAAGTTGGAGCACTCGGTGAGGCCGACGCGCTCGCGAACGGCGGCGCACTCCGCGGCGACGACCGGGAACGCGTTCGAACGCCGGAACGTGACCTCCTCGTACGGCTCCTCGCCGGGTTGCTGGAACCACAGCGGGTGCTCGAGTCCGAAGCCCGCGCCCCACACGGCGTTGTGCTCGGTCAGGCGGTCGTAGACGGGCGTGGTGTGCAGCGGCCGCCCGGCCGGTAGCTCCTCGTTGGGAAACGTGATCCGGAACCGGCGGCTGTAGTTCTCCCGCACCTTCGCGTTGGTATAGGCGAGGTTCGCCCATTCGCCGAAGCGAGCGACGTCCATTCCCCAGATGTCCTCGCCGGGATCCCCGGTGGTCATCCAGGAGGCAAGCGTCAGCCCGACTCCGCCGCCCTGCGACAGGCCGGCCATCACGGCACACGCCACCCAGCAGTTACGCACGCCGCGGATCGGGCCGACGAGGGGGTTTCCGTCGGGAGCGAACGTGAACGGCCCGTTGACGATCGTCTTGATGCCGGCGTCGGCCATTGCCGGGTAGTGCTTGAAGGCAACCTCCAACGACGGCGCGATGCGATCGAGGTCGGGCGGTAGCAGCTCCATGTCGAAGCTCCACGGTGCCTGCTGCGGCGACCAGGGAACGCAGGCTTGCTCGTAGGTGCCCATCAACATCCCGCCGCCCTCCTGGCGGATGTAGATCTCGCCCTCGAAGTCCATCGCCATCGGCAGCTCGTGACCGGTGGAGGCGTTGTATGCGGCGACCTCGTCCATGTCCTCGGTGACGAGATACATGTGCTCCATGCCGAGCACCGGGAGCTCGAGGCCGATCATCCGGCCGACCTCGCGTGCCCACAGCCCGCCGGCGTTGACGATGTGCTCGGCGTGGATCTCGCCCTTGTCGGTGATGACGTCCCACGTGCCGTCTGCGCGCTGGCGGAGGTCGCTCACCCAGGTGTGCCGGTAGATCTCAGCTCCCGCTTGGCGGGCGCAGATGGCATAGGCGTTGGTGACGCCGCTCGGGTCGACATGGCCCTCCACCGGATCGAACAGGGCGCCCACGAAGTACTGATCCTCCATCAACGGGAACATCGTCTTCGCCTCGGCGGCGGTGATGATCTCCAGATCCATCCCCAGGTAGCGCCCTCGGGCCTGGGCCATCCGCAGCCAGTCGAGGCGTTCGCGATCGTTGGCCAGCATCAGTCCGCCGGGCAGATGGATCGAGCAGTTCTGTCCCGACCGGTCTTCGATCTGGCGGTACAGCTCGATCGTGTACTGCTGCAGCTTGGAGACGTTGGGATCACCGTTGAGCGTGTGCATCCCACCCGCCGAGTGCCACGTGGAGCCGGCGGTCAGCTCCTTGCGCTCGACGAGGACGACATCGCTCCACCCGGCCTCGGTGAGGTGGAAGAGCACCGAGGCACCGACGACGCCGCCGCCGATGACGACGACCTGTGCTGACGATTTCATCGGTTCCTCCCGTAGCTCGGTTCGCAAGCAAGTTGCTCACCTCGCCTGTCGAGCTCGCCGCCTCCGCTCTGCTTCGGCCGCTCACCCACCTACATCTGCCTTTCGGGTAGACAAGATTTACAGTACGATCGTTCCGACTATAGCGATCTCGATGACCTCTGACAGGAGCGGCAGATGAGCAAACTTCTCGATCGACTGGCAGCCGGGCCGGTGATCTGCGCCGAAGGGTACCTGTTCGAGTTCGAGCGTCGTGGATACCTGCAAGCAGGCGCATTCGTGCCCGAGGTCGTGCTCGAGGAGCCTGCCCTCGTCGCCCAGCTGCACCGAGAGTTCGTACATGCCGGCTCCGACGTCGTCGAGGCGTTCACCTACTACGCCCACCGCGAGAAGCTGGCGTTGATCGGTCGCGAAGGCGATCTGGAAGCGATGAACCGCGGCGCGCTGAAGATCGCCAAGGAGGTCGCCGCCGAGAACGACTCGCTCGCTCGCAGGGAACATCTGCAACACGAACATCTACGACCCCGACGACGCCGAATCGCACGCCGTCGTTCGGGCGATGTTCGTCGAGCAGGTCGCCTGGGCAGCCGAGGCGGGTGTCGACTTCGTGATCGCCGAGACGTTGTCGTACGCGCAGGAGGCGCTGATCGCCCTCGACGTGATCAACGCTGCAGGACTCGATGCGGTGGTCACGCTCGCCATTCATCGCGAGGACGAGACGCGCGAGGTCATGGGGCGTCGGTGAGGCGTGCAAGCGCATCGAGGACGCCGGCGCGGCGGTGGTCGGGCTGAACTGCATCCGTGGTCCACGCACGATGTTGCCGTTGCTCCACGAGGTGCGTGCCGCGTGTGACGGTCACATCGCCGCTCTTCCCGTTCCGTACCGCACCACCGACGACGAGCCGACCTTCCAGTCGCTCACCGATCCGGGTGACGACGGTCTGATCCCCGACGGTCGGCCGTTCCCGACGGCGCTCGATCCGCTCGTGTGCAACCGGTACGAAATGGGCGCGTTCGCCGCCGCCGCTCACGAGCTCGGGGTGAACTATCTCGGCATCTGTTGCGGGGCGGCGCCGCACCACATTCGCAGCGTTGCCGAAGCGCTCGGGCGTACCCCGCCGGCCAGCCGGTTCAGCGCCGACATGAGTCGCCACGCCTACTACGGCACCGACCAGCGCTTGAAGGACCTCAACACCGAGTTCGCCAAAGAGCTCTGAGGCGGCGGGCGGCCGTCGTTGTTCACCGTCACCGGATCGAGCGCCCCGATGGCTCGGTCGCCCTGGCTCTCAGGGCCTCGACTCGATGTTGGAGCGATCTCACGGGCTCCCCTCCCGAAGGGTGGCCCCCCGACGTTTCGAACCCTAATCGGCCCTGGACGGACGCGCGGTCGAGAGGACGTCATCACGCATCAGCGATCGCGCCCGCTCGACGACCGGAGCGAGCGACCGATCAGCGGTGATCGGCGGAAGGTGAGCGGCCAGGGCCTCGAGGACTGCGGCGACTCGAGGTGGCAGGTCGCGATTACCGAGCGTGTGCGCTTGCCGGGCGGCCACCAGTTCGTACGCCAAGGCCAGCTCGACATTGTCGAGCAGCGCGGCGAGCTTGCTGTACGCCAGTCCGGTGAACGCTTGGAAGTCCTCCTGCCCTGACGACGTGTCGGCGGCGTGGATCGAAGCGGGGCTCGCCAGCAGGCGGTTCTCGGCGACCAGTCCGACCACCGCCTTGTGCATCGAGACGAGTCCGCTGCCGCCCCGCGCCGCATCGGCGGAGAGCTGATCGGGGAGCCCTGAGTACCGCGAGTCGAGGAGACGGTGCAGCCGCTTCTCGCTCAGCGAAGCGATCTGCGTCATGGCGATGGCGCCGTTGTCGAGCGCGAGCGACAGCGCCTGGCTGTGGAAGTTGCCGCTCGGATAGAAACCCTCGTCCTCCGTCTCGGACGCGGCGAGAAAGAGCGGGCTGTCGGTGACGGCGTGCAACTCTCGCTCGACTTGCCGGCGCAACTGCTCGACGACGTCGTGGACTGCACCGTGCACCTGCGGGATCACTCGCAACGAGACCGGACCTTGAGTTCCGTCGGGGCCGCCCCCGGCGACCAACTCGGCGAGTCGTGTGGCGACGAGGATCTGGCCGGGATCGCCCTTCGCTGCTGCGATCCGCGTCGAGAACGGGCGCCCCGACGCACCCATCACCGACACCGTGAGCGCTGCGACGACGATCGCGTCGTCGAGCAGGCGCTCGCACCGTCGAAGCGCGTCAGCCCCGAGTGCCGTGGCGTGGGGCGCACCGTTGACAAGGGCGAGCCCTTCTTTGAGTTGCAGCTCGTACGGCGCGGTGCCCTGCGTCGCGAGCGCTTCCTCGGCGGGTCGCTGCGCACCGTCGACGAACACCTCGCCCTCGCCAAGGAACGTCTGGAAGAGGTGGCACAGCGGGATCGTCTCCCCCGCGGTACCTGGCCGGCTTGCCGGGACCACCGGATACCAGCCGGCGTTGAGCCGATCGGCGATGTACGTGCACAGGTCCGGCGTGACGGCGGCCGGCCCGGCGAGGAAACCGTTGAGGCGCAGCAGCATCGTCCCCCGCACGATGTGTTCTGGCTCCGGCGGGCCGATCCCGGCGGCGCGCCCCACCACGATTGCTCGCTGCAGCGCCGCTTGTTCGCTCGGCGGCACAGGACGGTTGGCGAAGTACCCGAGTCCGGTCGTGACGCCATACGCCGCTACACCAGTGGCGAGGTGCCGCTCCATCGCCTGCCGACTCGCGCTGACGGTGTCGAGCGCGGCGGCATCGATCGTCACTTCCTCGCCGTGGAGGGCCACCCTCCAGTAGTCGTCGAGCGTGAGCTCGTCGTGACGGTGCAGCACAACCATGACGGGACGGTACCGTCACCAGCGCCGGCGGGCCGCCGGCGTTCATCGATAGGGGAGCGTGACGCCGATGTTCCGCTCGATGGCGCGTTCGTACAACAGGTGGCCCACGGCGACGTCCGTTGTGGCGAGACCACGGTGCCAGAACAAGATGCGTTCGTCGTCTGACGTCCGTCCCGGACGATCCCCTGCGACGATCTGTCCCAACTCGGCATGCAGCGTCGTCTCGTCGAGCAGGCCGGCTTCGACGTGAGCACGTAGTGCGCCGAACTGGCCGGTGCGGCACTGCGCCCAATCGTCGACGACGATCTTGTCCATCACGTCGGTGAGCGACAGCTCGACGGCGCTCATCGTTCCGTACGGGACAACGAGAGCGCCGGGCGCGATCCAGCGGGTGAGCACGATCGGCGACGGCTCCACGAGCCGCGTCGCCTCGACCACGACGTCGGCCCCGCGCACTGCCTCTTCGATCGTGTCGACGACGCGCACCTTCTGACCGACCGTCCGGGCGAGGCGCTCGCCGAAGTCGCGGCGTGATTCATCCCGCCGGCTGGTCACTCGGATCTCCTCGAAATCGAAGAGGGAGTCGAGCATGACGACGTTGGAGAACGCAGTGCCCCGGGCGCCGACGTGCCCGAGAATCTTGGAATCGGGGCGAGCGAGGTACTTGCCGCCGATGGCGGTGACCGCACCGGTGCGCCGTTCGGTGATCTCGGTGGCATCCATGATCGCCAGGGGAACGCCGGTGCGGGGGTCGTACAGCGTCAACGTCGCCAGCTCTGAGGGGAGCCCCAGTCGATAGTTGTCGACGTAGTCGCCGACCACCTTGACCCCGGCCACGGAGAGCGGGGCGATGTACGCGCGCAACACGTTGAAGTGGCCGTTGAACGACTCGTCCGGCACGAGGTGCACGCGCGGTTCGAGAACCACCTCGTCCCTTCCTTGCGCACGCAGCGCTTCCTCCACCGCTGCCAGGACCTCGGCGTCCGTCAGCCCGATTGCGGCCACGTCGTGACCGGACAGGTAGCGGATTTCCAGCGCAGGGTCAGCCATTGCCGTCGTTCTACCGCAGATCTGGCGACCCGCCGGAAGTTATTGGTACGTTCGTTCCGCAATGAGTGTGCGGTCGAACGCGGATGCGGTTGTCATCGGAGCGGGGGTGATCGGATCGGCCGTGGCGTTCGAACTCGGTCGTAGCGGCCGGTCGGTGATCTGTATCGACAAGGGCCCCGCCCCCGGCGCCGGATCGACGAGCGCCTCGTCGTCGATCATCCGCTTCAGCTACTCGACCCTCGACTCGGTGCTCACAGCGTGGGAAGCAGCAGCGATGTGGAAGGACTGGTCGACGCACCTCGGTGTCGACGATCCCGCCGGGATGGCGCAGTTCATCTCGAGCGGCAATCTCGTGCTGTGCACGACGGGGTTCGATGGTCGACAGGTGATGGCCTTGTGGGATGAGGTGGGCATTCCGTACGAGTACTTCGATGCCGCCGGCTTGCGGGCGCGATTTCCCGGCCTCGACGTGGGGAAGTACTACCCGCCCAAGCGTGCCGATGACCCGTCCTTCGGCGACGATGCAAGTGAAGAGCTCTCCGGTTTCTACAACGGCGACAGCGGGTTCATCGACGATCCGATGCTTGCTGCCCACAACCTGGCCCACGCCGCTGGACTTCATGACGTGAAGTTCCGATTTCGTCGTTCGGTCGTCGGAATCCGGCGCGAGCGCGGTCACGTCACCGGGGTCGATCTCGACGACGGCGATGGTGTCGCTGCCCCGGTCGTGGTGAACGTCGGTGGTCCCCACTCGTCGCAACTCAACGAGCTCGCCGGAGTCGCCGCCGAGATGCGAATCCGCAACCGAGCATTGCGGCAAGAAGTGTTCGTGGCTCCCGCACCGCCCGGCTTCCGCCTGGAGGACGATGCGCCGTTCGTCGCCGACCTCGACGTCGGCCAGTACTTCCGGCCACAGGCGGGCGGAATGCTCCTCGTCGGTGGTACCGAGCCCGAGTGTGACGTGCTCGAATGGATCGACGATCCCGACACCTTCAACGACCAACCCACCGTCGAGCAGTGGGAGACGTCGATGTTGCGCCTCGCCCGCCGTCTGCAGGAGTTCGGCGTGCCACCGAAGCCCGTCGGTCTCGCCGCGCTCTACGACGTGTCTGACGACTGGGTGCCGATCTACGACCGGTCGAGCCTCGACGGCTTCTTCATGGCCTGCGGAACGAGTGGCAACCAGTTCAAGAACGCACCACTGGCCGGCCAGTTCATGCGAGCGCTGATCGACGCGGCCGACGCCGGGATCGATCACGACGTCGAACCGGTGCGGTTCCGCGGCGCGGTGACCGGTCGAGACATCGATCTCGGCGCGTTCTCCCGCCTCCGCGCACCGGCCGCAACGAGCGGCACGGTGATGGGTTGACCGTTGCCACACCGTTTGTGAACAGCGTGTGAATCGCAGCATCGACCGGTGGAGCCGATCCGCACCGATCGTTACCGTGGGCGCTCTTCTCCATCCCCCACTTGTTTCTCTGGAGCACACGATGAACGACTACCACGACTGGGCACTGGATGTCCTCGAGCAGGCCGAGCACGACGCGCCGTTCTGCCGATGTGGTGCGCACAACGTGCTCGTGGCCGATGACGACCACGGCGTGTGGTTGCAGTGTGCGGAGCTGCGTCGCCCGGCGTCGCCCTGGCAGCGACTGGTCGCCACCGGCGTTCCCGGCGGGCACGACCGACGCCACGTTTTGCAACGCTGATCAGTACAACCGACGCCGCGCCGACCGCTGGCGCCGAAGGCGAACCTGGCCCTTCATGGGCTCGTAGCA
The DNA here is from genome assembly GCA_963830025.1 of uncultured Acidimicrobiia bacterium. GTDB lineage: Bacteria > Actinomycetota > Acidimicrobiia > Acidimicrobiales > Ilumatobacteraceae > CAWHLC01. Next base: position 287,407 of record CAWHLC010000007.1, on the reverse strand, counting down.
TCCGGTCATGAGTGCTCACTCCAGCCGTCATCGGGACAACGGCCACGTGATCGTGGTCGGCGCCGGGTTGTCGGGAATAGCCACCGCACTCGGGGTTGCCCTGCGGGGGCGACGGGTCACGGTGTTCGAGGCGGCCGACCAGGTCGGCGGAGCGGCTGCATACTCCGGTGGCCAGGTCTGGGTTGGCGCCAACCACGTCGCCGCGAGGGACGGCATCGACGACGACCTGGGCAGCACCGAGCGCTACATCCGCGGCATCGCCCACCTGCACCCCGAGTTGCTCGACGAACATGCGCTGGAACGGTTCGTGACGACCGCACCGCGAGCGATGAAGTACTGGGAGGACGTCGGTGCCGTCGCCTGGACGGTGATCAAAGGGCTGGCGGACTACCACACCGAGGTCGACGGCGCGCTCGAATCTGGTCGGTACCTCACGACCGAACCGGTGGACGGTCGCCGGCTCGGCCGATGGCGGGACCGGCTCCGGATCAGTCCCTACTTCCGCATGGGGACGACCTATGACGACATGTTCGTCGAGGGGCGGCGGCGATCGGCCACCGGCGAGGCTGCCGAGGACGACACCCTCACGGTCGGCACCGGACTGGTGGCCGGCTTCCTGGCGCGCGCGTTGCAGGAGGATGGGATCGACTTTCTGGTGTCGACGCCGGTGAGTGAGTTGCTCCAAGACCCCGACGGTCGGGTCGTCGGCGTGCGAGCGAACGGTCCAGGCGGCGCCGTGGAGCGGTACGGACCCGTCGTGCTCGCCACCAGCAGCTACGACTGGGACGCCGAGCTGGTCAAAGAGTTCCTGGGTTTGGACCAGGAACACTTCGGCAGCATGGCCCCCGAGAGCGTCCGCGGGGACGGGATCAGGCTCGCCCGCGCTGTGGGCGGCGGAGTCGTGAAGATCCCCGCCACCTGCGTGCCCATGGTGCCGGGCTGGCCATCGCCCACGGGCACGGGAGTGGTCAACGGACCCGAGTACGCGATGCCGCACGCCATGATCGTCGATCAGTCCGGCCGCCGGTTCTGCAACGACTCTTACTGGGTCGACCTCGTACCCAGGGCGATGAATCCCGCCGATCGCCATCTTCCGTTCTTCCTCGTCTTCGATGAGCAGCATCACCGCAAGTACGGCCTGGGTACGACCCCGCCGGGCGGTGAGTACCCCGAGGGCCTGGTCACATCGGCGCCGAGTCTGCGCGAGCTGGGCGCCGTCCTGGGTATCGACGGCGAGCAACTCGAGACCACTGCGGCGATCTTCAGTCAGCACGCCGCGCGCGGCGAGGACCCGGAGTTCGGGCGAGGGACCGTTGAGTTCATCAATCGGTTCTCAGGTGACCCCAGCCATGCGCCCAACCCGGTGCTGGGGCCGATCACCGAGGCACCGTTCCACGGCCTGCGGCTGCTGTTCGTGGGTACCGCTATCGGCTCCAGCGGGGTGGCTGCGGACGGGGACGGACACGTCCTCGACGAAACGGGGGCCGTGGTGTCGGGGCTGTACGTGGTGGGGTCCTGTGCGGCCACGACCACCTTTGGGAGCGGATACAACAGCGGCATGGCGCTCAGCCGAGGATTGACGCTCGCCTACCTGGTCGCGGAGGAAATCGGGACGCCGGCAGCGTAAGGACGCCTTGGCTTTTGTCTGGAGCGGATGACGGGAGATGCTGGAGCTCCCCCCGGATCACGGACGGGTTTGGTATTGGGGAGAGGTGCCCAAGGTGGAGTGCCGGCGGACGGGTTTGTAGAACGCTTCGATCCAACGGAAGATCGCTTGGGCGAGTGCGGCGCGGGTGGGCCAGGTTTAGCGGTCGAGCAGCTTTCATTGCAGCGAGGCGAAGAACACGGGGATGGCGGTCTCGACCTTGAAACGCGGACGGTGCCGAGAGCTCCTTGCCCAGTCGCCCAGGTCAACGATCGCGCCGCTGCTCGGGGAAGGTCGTCATTGTCACTGAGAGCGCGTTCTCTCATGGTGATCGCCCCGTAGCCAGCGAGTGCTGGGCCGTTCTTCCTACGTGCGATGGGTGCCGTAGCCGTCCTCGCGTGGCAGATGGACGAGCATCGTGAACCTGGTCGTGCGTTCGACCAGCGTGCCGATCGTGGACCCTGAGAACGCAGTTAGACCGCGTTCCAGTGACCGCACGAACGGTGCTCTCGCAGGGATCCGGAACTCGGAGCTGTACTTCAAGCGGGTGGAACGTCTCTGTGGCGATCGGCAGTCCCTCGATGCCCACCAATGACCGGACGCATCGGGGATGAGCCGTCTGACCCGCCTTGACGCTGCCGATGTAAGGGAGTGCCGATGTACCCGACGTACGGCACGCGGGGCCCGCTCCCCGTCACCCGGGCTCGACGGGATCTACCGTAGGGGGGCTACAGCTGCATCGACGGCGTCCCAGTCGGCTGGGCCGAGCAGTTGCTCGGCGGCCGGGAACATGTCGGTCTCCTCTCGAACCATGTGCGCCTCGAGGCTCTTGAGGAGGTCGTCCACGCTGTGCCAGTCACGCCTGGCTGCCGCAATGAGGTCTACGAGCTGGCCGTGGTCGTGCTCGAACAGGCCCATGTACTGCGGGGAGACTTCCACTTCGTGAAGGGTGTGGAACAGCCCCGCTTCTTCGCGCTCGGTGTGGTGGGCGAGCACCATTTCCAGCTGGTCCAAGAGCCCGTCGAGTTCGGAGTCGGGCTGGCCCATCGCGCGCACCGTCGCCACGATGGTTATGAGCTCACGATGCTCGTCGATGAGCCCGTCGATCTCCGGGTTGTGATCACCCATTGTTCCTCCAGTCGATCTCACCACCACAATGCCCCGATTGAGGATGTGAGGGAACGACGAGGCGGTCGTCGTAGCGTCGGGGGTCTGGCTGGAGGTGTCTCGTGAATGCCCTGCCGCCGTGAAGGTTGGCTTCTGAACGAAGCGACCGTCCGGTCAGATCCTCTCGCGGGGTGGCTCGTACACAGGATCGGCATTGACACGAATCAGGTGTGCCAGAGGTCGCCCTCGACGCCGTGCAGCTGTTCGGCGGCAACGGCTACATGGCCGAGTTTGGCCTCGAGCAGCTCGCACGCGACGCCAAAGCCCTCCAGATCTACGGCGGCACCGACGAGATGCAGATCACCCACATCGCCAAAGACTTGTTGCGCTCCAGATCCCCGAACCGCTGAGGAGTGTGGCGCCGCCCCGCCCGCAGGGACGTGGCGGTCAGCCGGCGGACGGTGCGATTGGCGTCAAGGCGGGGGGCGTCACCCACGAGTGGAGCGTGCGCACGTAGTTGGCCCGCTCGAACGCCGAGGGGTCCGCGCTGTTGGCGTGGCTGACGCTCCCGCGCAGCTGGGCGACCGAGTCGTACTCGTGCTCGGTGGCCCACGCCAGCAGCTCGGCCTCGACCTGGGCGACGTGCTCGGGCCCGTGGCGCAGCAGCGCGGATGTCATCATCGCCACGTCGGCGCCGACGAGCAGGGCCTTGGCGACGTCGCGCCCGGACGCGATTCCCGAGCTGGCGGCCAGCGACAGGTCCGGCACGAGCGGGCGGAGGATGGCGATCCACCGCAGCGGCAGGCGCAGCTCCCACGGCGACGACAGCTCGACCCGCGGGATCACCTCGCGCGTGTCGACGTCGAGGTCCGGTTGGTAGAAGCGGTTGAAGCAGACCAGCCCGGCGGCCCCGCCGGCGGCGAACGAGCGGGCGAGGTGGCCGAGCGAGGAGTAGTACGGCGACAGCTTCACCGCCACCGGCATGTCGATCGTGGCGCAGACATCGGTGACGAGGGCGATGTGGTCCTCCTCGACCTGGGCGCCCGACCGGGACGCGTCGGCGGCGACGTCGTACACGTTCAGCTCGATCGCCGATGCACCGGCGTCGGCCAGCAAGCCGGCGTAGCGGATCCAGCTGCCCGACGAGGTGGCGTTCACGCTGGCGATGACGGGGACGTCGACGGCCGCCCGCACCGCATCGAGGTGGTCGAGGTGGCGGTCGACCGGCGACGTCATCCGGTCGGACGCGGCGTCGGGGAAGTAGCTGAGCGCCTCGGCGAAGTGCTCGGACCCGGCCTCGAGGGCGATGTTGAGCTGGACCTCGTCGTCGAGGATCTCCTCCTCGAACAGCGACGGCAGGACGATTGCCGAGGCGCCGGCGGCGACGAGCCGCCGCACGGCGTCGACGTCCCCGGTCAGCGGCCCGGCCGACGCCACGATCGGCGTCCGCAGCTCCAAGCCGAGGTAGCGGGTGGTGAGATCCGTCACGAGTCCGTTGCTTCCGTGGCATCGGCTGGCGTGGCGTCGACCGCCGTGACGTCGACCGGCGTGCTGTGTGGGACGGTGCGCTCGATGGTGGCGAGCTGGGAGTAGTAGCGCCAGCGCTCGTCGGCATCGGCCTGCAACAACGCGCCCAGCTCGGCTGCGCGTTCCGGATGGGTGCGCGTCAGCACGGCGTAGCGGGCTTCGGTGGCCACGAACTCGGAGACCGGGATCGCCGGCGGCTTCGAGTCGAGGTGGAACGGTGTGCCGTGCTCGGCATCGGACGGCGAGAACCGGTACAGCGGCCAGTAGCCGGACCGCACGGCGTCCTTCTGGTGGGTCATCGACTGCGACATGTCGATGCCGTGGGCGATGCAGGTCGAGTAGGCGATGACGAGGCTCGGGCCGGGCCAGGCCGCCGCCTCCACGAGGGCCTTGGTGGCCTGGGTGTCGTTGGCGCCCATGGCGATCTGGGCGACGTAGACGTTGCCGTAGGCCCGGGCGATGGCGCCGAGGTCCTTCTTGCCGACGCTCTTGCCGGCGGCCGCGAACTTGGCGACCGCGCCACGGGGGGTCGCCTTCGACGCCTGACCGCCGGTGTTCGAGTACACCTCGGTGTCGAGCACGAGGATGTTGACGTCGCGGCCGCTCGACAACACATGGTCGAGGCCGCCGAAGCCGATGTCGTAGGCCCACCCGTCGCCACCGATGATCCAGATGCTCTTGCTCACCAGGGCCCCGGCGACGGACGCGAGGTGCAGCGCCGCCGTGCGGTGCTCGTCGTCGCCACGGTGCCGAGCCCGGCGATCAGCCGGGCGACGCGCTCGGCGCTGCGCCCGGATCCCGGACTCGGTGGATTGGTCGGCGGAGAGGATCCCGGCGGCGAGGTCGGGGCCGATGACCGGCGCCAGCCGCTCGACGAGCAGCCGCGCCTGTTCCTGCTGGGCCTCGTAGCCGAGGCGGATCCCGAGGCCGAACTCGGCGTTGTCCTCGAACAGCGAGTTGTTCCAGGCCGGGCCCCGTCCCTCGGCGTTCGTCGTCCACGGCGTGGTGGGCAGGTTGGCGCCGTAGATCGACGAGCAGCCGGTGGCGTTGGCGACGATCATGCGGTCGCCGAACAGCTGGGTGACGAGCTTGATGTAGGGCGTCTCGCCGCAGCCGGCGCAGGCGCCGGAGAACTCGAACAGCGGCTGCAACGCCTGGGCGCCCTTGACCGAGTCGTGGGGCAGGGCGTCGCGATCGATCTCGGGGAGCGACAGGAAGAAGTCCCACGACCGCCGCTCGACCTCGCGGTGGGCGGCGGCCGGTTCCATGTTGATGGCCTTGTGCCGCACCGCCGTCTTCGACTTCGCCGGGCACATGTCGACGCACACGCCGCAGCCGGTGCAGTCGTCGGGCGCGACCTGGATCGTCATCGCCATCCCGGACACGTCCTTCGAGCGGAACGCCTTGGACTTGAACCCCTCGGGGGCGCCGGCCAGCGCAGCCGGGTCGTAGACCTTCATCCGGATCGTCGCGTGCGGGCACACCGCCGCGCAACGGCCGCAGTCGATGCAGACATCGGGGTCGAAGATCGGGATCTCCTGGGCGATCGAACGCTTCTCGTACTTGGCCGTGCCCGTCGGGAAGACGCCGTCGACCGGGAGCGCGGAGACGGGCAACAGGTCGCCGTCGCCGGCCATCAGCAGCGACGTGACCCGCTTCACGAACTCGGGCGCATCATCGGGGATGGTGTGCTCGCGCCGGGTGGTGGCCGTCACCGCCGCCGGGACCTCGACACGTTGCAGGGCGGCCAGCGACATGTCGATGGCGGCGAAGTTGCGCTCCACGATCGCCCGGCCACGCGTGCCGTACGTCTGCTCGACCGATGCCTTGATGTGGCCGATCGCCTCGTCGGCCGGCAGCACACCGGACAGGGCGAAGAAGCACGGCTGCATGACGGTGTTGACGCGGTTGCCCATCTGGGCCTCGTGGGCCACGCGGAAGGCGTCGATGACCCAGAACTCGATGTCCTTGGCGATCAGCTCGCGCTGCACCTCGATCGGCAGGTGGTCCCACACCTCGTCGGCGGGCCACGGGCTGTTCAGCAGGAACGTCGCGCCGGGGCGGGCGTACTCGAGCACCTTCATCTTCTCCAGCAGGCCCGATTGGTGGCAGGCGACGAAGTCGGCGTCGTCGATGAGGTAGGTCGAGCGGATCGGCCGGGGACCGAACCGCAGGTGCGACACGGTGACGGACCCCGACTTCTTGGAGTCGTACACGAAGTACCCCTGGGCGTAGAGGTCGGTCTGCTCGCCGATGATCTTGACCGACGACTTGTTGGCGCCGACGGTGCCGTCGGAGCCGAGCCCGAAGAACATCGCCTGCACCTCGCCGGCGGGGCGGGCGTAGCGAACCTCGCGGTCGGGTTCCAGCGACAGGCGCGTCACGTCGTCGTAGATGCCGACGGTGAAGTGCGCCTTGGGCCGCGCCGCGGCCAGCTCGTTGAACACGCCGGCCACGTGCGACGGCGTGAACTCCTTGGACGACAAGCCATAGCGGCCGCCGATCACGCGGGGCATGCCGTTGGTCAGCGGCAGATCGCCCACGGCGGCCGCTTCGGTGAGGGCGGCCAGCACGTCGAGGTAGAGCGGCTCGCCGACGGCGCCGGGTTCCTTGGTGCGGTCGAGCACGGCGATCGACCGGGTCGTCGGGGGCAACGCCGCCAGCAGGGCGGCAGCCGGGAACGGCCGGTACAGCCGGACGGTGGCGAGGCCGACCTTCTCGCCGGTCGCGGTCATCGTCTCGACGGCCTCGGTCGCCGCACCGGCGGCCGAGCCCATCAGCACGATCACCCGTTCGGCGTCGGGCGCGCCGACGTAGTCGACGAGGCCGTAACGGCGGCCGGTGCGCCCGGCGAGCTCGTCGAAGACCTCGGCGACGATGCCGGGCACCGCGTCGTAGTACGGGTTGGCGGCCTCCCGGGCCTGGAAGAACACGTCGGGGTTCTGGGCGGTGCCGCGCAGCGTCGGGGCGTCCGGCGTCATGCCGCGCAGGCGGTGGTCGACGACGTCGCCGTCACGGACGAGGGCGCCGAGATCGCTGTCGTCGAGCAGCTCGATCTTGTCGATCTCGTGGCTGGTGCGGAACCCGTCGAAGAAGTGCAGGAACGGCACACGCGACCGCAGGGTCGCCGCGTGGCTGACGAGGGCGAAGTCGTGGGCCTCCTGCACCGAGCTGGCGGCCAGCATCGCCCAGCCGGTCGTGCGGGCGTGCATCACGTCGGAGTGGTCACCGAAGATCGACAGGGCGTGGGTGGCGATGGTGCGGGCGGCGACGTGGATCACGCACGGCGTCAGCTCGCCGGCGATCTTGAACATGTTGGGGACCATCAGCAGCAGGCCCTGGCTGGCCGTGAACGTCGTCGCCAGGGCACCCTTCTGCAGCGCGCCGTGCAACGCACCGGCGGCGCCCGCTTCGGACTGCATCTCGATGACGTCGGGCGTGAGCCCCCACCGGTTGGGGCGGCCGGCGGCGGCCCAGTCGTCGGCGTGCTCGCCCATCGTCGACGCCGGCGTGATCGGATAGACCGCGATCACCTCGCTGAGCGAGTAGGCCACCCGGGCGGCGGCTTCGTTCCCGTCGATGCACGTCCGCTGTGGCGACATCGTCCCGTCCTCTCTTGAGTCGTCGAGGCCGTGGGCCACGATGAGGGGCCTCGTCATTGCACCACATCGAGCCGGCGTCGCCGAGCGGGTCGCCGGCCAGGCCGATGCCGGGGGTACGCAACGCCCACCGCAAGCCCGACCTTCTTGGTGCGTAGGCGTCCGGGCGAGCTGGGTGGTGTCGCTCCACGATGCCGAGTAAGCCTGGCTCCATGGATTTCGAGCTGTCGAAGAAGATGACGACCATCCTCATGATGGTCGACGAGTTCGTCAGGGAGGAGATCATCCCGTTGGAGGGCGAGATGCTCCACGGGTCCCCCGACACGCTCGCCCGCCAGGTGGCCGAGGCCCAGGTCAAGGTTCGCCAGATGGGCCTCTGGGCGCCGAACCACCCGGTGGAGTACGGCGGGCTGGGGCTCGGCATGGTCGAGCACGGCCTGTTGAGCGAGGCGCTCGGGCGCAGCCCGCTCGGCCACCTGGTGTTCGGGACCCAGGCCCCCGACGCCGGCAACATCGAGATCCTCCACATCCACGCCACCGACGAGCAGCGCGAGCGATTCCTGCGCCCTCTGGTCGAGGGCAAGATCCGCAGCTGCTTCTCGATGACCGAGCCGGAGATGCCCGGTTCGAACCCGGTGATGATGGGGACGACCGCCGTCGCCGACGGTGACGACTATGTGATCAACGGGCAGAAGTGGTTCACCTCCTCGGCCGACGGCGCGGCGTTCGCGATCGTGATGGCCGTGACCAACCCCGAGGCACCGCCGCATCAGCGAGCCAGCATGATCATCGTCCCGACGGAAAGCTCCCGGCTTCAACCTGGTTCGCAACGTGAGCGTGATGGGCCACGCCGGGTCCGGACATGCCAGCCACGCCGAGGTGAGCTACCAGTCATGTCGTGTGCCCCGGTCGAACCTGCTCGGCGAGGAGGGCAGCGGCTTCGCGATCGCCCAGGAGCGGCTCGGTCCAGGCCGGATCCATCACTGCATGCGCTGGCTCGGCATCGCGGCGAGGTCGTTCGATCTGCTCTGCGAGCGGGCAAACGAGCGTCAGATCACACCCGAGGGCGACACGCTCGCCGACCGTCAGGCGATCCAACACTGGGTTGCCGAGCTCGACGCCGAGATCCGCGGGGCGCGGCTGCAGACTCTGCACGCCGCCTGGATGATCGACCGCTACGGCGCGAAAGCCGCCCGCGACGAGATCTCGGCCATCAAGTTCTCGGTGGCGAACACGATGCTCCGTGCGGTCGACACCGCCATCCAGGTGCACGGCGCCCTCGGCGTCACCGATGACACGATCCTGTCGTACTGGTACCGCCACGAGCGGGCCGCTCGCATCTACGACGGCGCCGACGAGGTCCACAAGACCACGCTCGGCCGCCGGATCCTGCAACGACACCGGAATCCAACGGCGGTCAGCGCCTGACCACTGCCCCGCGTCGATCGATCGGCAAGGCACCGCCTCCGCCCATGGTCCGCGCCTCCGGCCCGCTTCGTCAGGGTCTCCGGCGGCGGCTCGATGAGGAGGCCAGCCGCATCACGGCGTCGGCTCGGCCTCGTCCTCCCAGTCGATCCATGGCACGCTGGTCTCGGCCACGTTGATCGCTTCACGGCGAGGCCGACGGTGACGAAGAAGCGTTCCGCCCGATGCACTCGACGAGGTCGTAGGGGCGACACGATCGTGCACCGTGCCCTTCAGCTCGGCGAAGGCGAGCTCGATGTTCGCTCGTCAAGGTCGTCGGGCAGCTCGTCGAGCACCTCCGCCCCCGGTGGCATCGATGTCAGTGATGGCCTTCTGCGTGAACGACGACGCGGCACACCGGCGTGCTGATGGGGTTCGACCATCCTGTTCCTGATTGTGGGGCAGGATGGTTGCCGAGGCCGTCGTCTCGTACGAGCTCGGCGTTCGGGCGCCGCCAGCACTTGCACACGAAGTTCAGCAGCGACACGTCCACGTTGTTGAAGCCGGCACAGCGCAGGGCGATCGCAGCGCACCCGTACTCGGCCAAGCGCTCGATCGCTGCAGCATCGACGATGTCATTGACGAAACGCACACGGCGTCCGACCCTTGAGCAAGCCCCGTAGTTCGAGCGTCGAAGCGCACATCGAGGTATTCCAGCTCGTGTGCGTGCGATCGGTTGCACTCGTCGAAGACATGCCGGTCGTTAACCTTTAGCGGCTGAACAGCAACGTCCTCATCGTGATGAAATTGTTGCTGACGTCAGGCCGAAAACGTCTGTGCCGAACTGGCGGGGCTTCGAGCCGACATCCTTCGCGTCGGTTGCGGGCCACTCACCTGTGGTCGACACGTAGCTTGCGCGTCGGCGAGACCCCCGCCCCCGAGATCGATTCGGATCTCCAGGATCCCGTCGTAGTACGAAGCCAACACAGGCGTTTCGCGGGGACGTCCGCTGGCAGCGTGAACGACCGGGCGAATGATCCGTATCTGAACTCGGTACGAAAGTCCGCTCGCCTGTCGCACTCACTCGGGCCGCCAGCGATGCGCCCGGATGCTCAGCATACCGTCAGCGACGGTGATCTCGACGTCCGGCGATCAGGTTCGACTCCGGGCATTGCGACACGCACGACGAGTGTTGCGTTCTCCTCGTAGCGTTCCGACGATGGAGATCAGAGTACCATCGAGTAGGTCGGCGAGATCCTGGTTGAGCGCCGATGCCGGTGGGCTCGACGCCGCCCATTGCCGCCAGTCCATCCCAGCGGGAACACTTCGGCGACACGTGTGACTCCTTCTGTTGAAGCGACTACGAGCGGGACAAGGTCCGTTAGCCGACGGGGACTCGTAGAGGATCTGGGTGGCCGCTGCCTTCTGCGGCAGGGGACGCCGGGGATGCAGATGAGCACGACGGGGCATGGCGACTCGTCGGACGATCCCCATCGCCACGCTTCCGATCGCCAGGCGAGCGAGGCCGCTGCGGCCGTGGGTGCTGGCAACGATGAAGGACTGTGCCGAGCCGCTTGCCAAAGCTCGGCGAGCGCCCTCGCCGGGTGATGATCGTGGAGCACTTCGCACTCAACGTCGCGCTCGGTATAGCGTGGCTGAGGCGGCCAGCCAAGCGAGAAGTATAGGAGCTCTCCGTCACGTCGGGAGAGCGACACTGACTGGTGGGGTCCAGCACCGAGGTGATCCACGGGTGAAGGCCGAGCTGCACGGACAGCATCGTGGCCGGCCAGAGGGCGGCTTCCGAGTGTTCCGAACCGTCAACGGGAACCACCATGTCACCGTCGAGGTCCAGCCGGTCGAGCTCGACGTGTGGCCCCAGCCACGACCAGCGGTCCGCTGGTCAGGGCAAGCAACTCCTCGGAAACGCTGCCGACAATCGCCTCGCTCCTGCCGTGTGCGGCGGTTGCCATCACGGGCAACGCGTTGCCGACCGCAGCCAGGTGGGCGGCGGATGGTCTTGGCCACCGTGCCCCGATCGAGCTCCGCGGTCACCTTCATCGCCGGCGCAGTCATGCGTTCCCCGGCCGCCCGGGCTTTCAACACTCCTTCACGTGCGCCGCGATCGATCCGATGGTCGGAACGACGGAGTAGATCTCCAGCTCGCCGCCGTCACGCGCCGAGTGCATCACCTCGGCATCGCACCGCCCTCCAAGAGGGTCCCGCGCCAGTGGTCGGAACAACGATTCGCTCGAACATCATGTTCACCTCCACCCTCATCGTCGCGTGCCGACGCCGTTCGACCGGGACCAACGACCCCTTCGTGGGCGGCGGACGGCAGCGACGGAATCAGGATCTCGCGACCCGCCGTGCACGGCCCGCCTGACCGCACCGGTCTCGGGGACGAGCCCATGGGACAGGCGCCGCGCGTCGTGCAGCATCGCCATCGGCACTTCACCACCAATGCGTCGGCTCGATGCCCGCAGATCGCCGGCAGTCGCAGTGACCGGCTTAGGTCTCCTAGGTGCAACTTCTTGCCTGCCTAGAGAGCAAAATCCCTGTGTGCCCTCGGCAGGATTCGAACCTGCGCATACGGCTCCGGTGACCGTGCTCTATCAGGGTTCGGTGTGTTGGATCGAGGTGAGTGAGCGGATGACGGTGTGGAACTGACGGAGGTTGTTTACAGCCGAGGTTCTCCTGTGAGAGGAATCTCGGATGGACGAGCGAGAGCAGCTGCGCACAGTGAGCGGATGACGGGAATCGAACCCGCATTCTCAGCTTGGGAAGCTGATGTTCTACCACTGAACTACATCCGCGGAGAGCCCACAGGCTAGCGGCCGAGCCCTCGCCACGGACCTTCGCCTACGGTGAGGCGCCTGAAGACAAGCGCCGAAGGTTCGGTCACGCCGCAGCTCGACTCGATGCGCACGAGGGGTTCGCGCCGCGCGTTGGCGCTCGCATTGTTCACGGTGGCGTTCGGCACCAATGTCTCGACGCCGTTGCTTCTGCTCTATCAGGAGCGTCTCGATCTCTCCAACTGGACGGTGACTGCGCTCTTCGCCGTTTACCCGATCGGACTCATCCCCGCCCTCCTCTGGGCTGGCCCGGCATCCGACGTCTACGGGCGCAAACCGTTGGTGGTGAGCGGCATTGCCCTGTCCGCCGTTGCGTCGGTGATTTTCATAGTCGGTCACGACGCGGTCGCCGCTCTCTTCGCCGCGCGGTGCCTACTCGGCATCGTGTCCGGGCTGGTGTTCGCTCCCGCCAGCGCGTGGATGCAGGAGATCCCCTCGGCGGCGGATCCGCTGTGGCCGTCACGGCTCACCAGCATGGTGCTGTTCGCCGGATTCGGCCTCGGCCCGGCGCTCGCCGGGATTCTCGGCCAGTGGGCCCCGTGGAAGCTCCACTTGTCGTTCGGTGTGCATATCGTCCTCATCGTCGTCGGCTGGTTCGCCGTGAGGCGGGTGAACGACACCGTGCAACCCGACCACACCCGTCGGGTGCACCTCGATCTCGGCGTGCCGCCCGACGCCCGGCGGCCCTTCCTGTCGGTCGTGGTCCCCACCGCGCTCGGAGTGTTCGGATTCGCATCACTGGCGATCGGCTTGTTCCCGGTGCTCCTGAGGCCCGCGATGGAATCCGTCGCCGTCTTCGTGACCGGTTTGGTTGGCGCCATCGTCGCAGGTTCGATCTTCTTGGCCCAGACCGTCGTCGGCCGCATCGGCGTCGCTGCCGCGTCCGCCGCGGCGCTCGCGTCGGGCGCGCTCGGCTGCGCCTTGGGGGCGATCGCCTTCGGAACGGGCTGGTGGGGCCTCGTCTTCCTTGCCGCGCCGCTGCTCGGCGCCGGATCCGGTCTGTCTCTTACGGCCGGACTGCGTTTCGTCGATGTGCTGACCACTCCCGCCAGTCGAGGTGCGATGACCGGTGCGTTCTATGCGGTCGCGTACCGCGGCGATGACGATGCCCGTGATCGTGACCACGATCGCCCGGTCTCGGCCGGCGTCGGTGACCGTTCTTACCGTCGTCGCCGTGCTGGCACTCGGCGGTGCGCTGTGGTTACGACGTCGAGCCTTCACTGTGGTCCAGTACCAACGCCAGTGACCGACGTGAGTGGTCTCCCAGCGGCGGGTGACAGCGCCCAGTTGCCTCCGACAGCATCTCGCTACAGTGACCGTCCGTGATCCTCTCCGACCGGAGCCTGCGCGAGGCCATCGCAGTCGGCCGCATCCTCATCGAGCCGTTCGACGAGAGGCTCGTGCAGCCCTCCTCGATCGACGTCAAGGTCGGCAACCTGTTCCGCGTCTTCCGCAACCACACGGCGGGTGTCATCGACGTGAAGCAGGACCTCGAGGAGCTCACCGAGCTGATCGAGATTCCCGAGGACGGCGTGTTCATGCTCCATCCCGGTGAGTTCGTGCTCGGCTCGACGTTCGAACGGATGCGGGTGCCCGACGATCTCGTCGCCCGCATCGAGGGCAAGTCGAGCCTCGGCCGGCTGGGCTTGCTGATCCACTCGACCGCGGGCTTCATCGACGCCGGTTTCGACGGCCACATCACGCTCGAACTGGCCAACGTCGCCCGTCTCCCGATCACCATCTACCCGCAGATGAAGATCGGCCAGGTGAGCTTCATGCGCATGACCACCGCCGCCGATCAGCCGTACGGCTCCGGCGCCACCGGGTCGAAGTACCAAGGTCAGCGGGGGCCAACCCCGAGCCGTTACTTCGAGAACTTCGAGTAGCCGCGGATCAGTCGCCGGCGGACGGGGCCGGCGCGGGAGCCGACAGCGGGGCGTCGGGGGAGTCGAGGCGGCGCTCGCCCGCCTCGATCGCGTCGAGCAGGTGGATCGAGATGTCGGCGACCTTGACGACGTCCTCGTCGGCGCCGGCCGCCTTCACGCCGTCGTCGAGCATGATGTAGCAGAACGGGCAGGCGGTGGCGACGCGGTGACGCACCGGTGGAGAGCGCTTCCTTGGCCCGTTCGTCGTTGACCTTGACGCCGATCGACTCCTCCATCCACATTCGCGCTCCGCCGGCTCCGCAACACATGCCCTTCGTGCCGTTGCGCGGCATCTCGACCACTTCGATGCCCTTGATCGAGCCCGACCACCTTGCGGGGCGCGAGGTAGACGTCGTTGTGGCGACCGAGGTAGCAGGAGTCGTGGTAGGTGATCCGTTCGTCGAGCGTCGCCATCGACACGTCGAGTCGCTTCTCGGCGATGAGTCGCTCGAGGAGCTGCGTGTGGTGGATCACCTCGTAGTGCCCGCCGAGTTGGGGGTACTCGTTGAGCAGCGTGTTGAAGCAGTGCGGGCACTGCGTGATGATCTTCTTCACGCCCATGCCGTTGAGCATCTCGATGTTGGGCATCGCCAGCATCTGGAACAGGTACTCGTTGCCCGAGCGCCGCGCCGAGTCACCGGTGCACATCTCCGACGGGCCGAGGATCGCCACGGCGATCCCCGCGCGACGAAGCAGCCGCGCCATCGCCTGGGTGACCTTCTTGTTCTTGTCGTCGAAGCTGCCGGCGCAGCCGACCCAGTAGAGGTACTCGGCCTGCGAGCGGTTCGCCGGGGTCGACGATCTCGACGTCGTCGAAGTCCTTTGCCCAATCGGCGCGCTCGCCCTGGTTCATGCCCCACGGGTTCGACTGGTTCTCCATCGAACGGTAGGCGTTGCCCAGCTCTGCGGGGAAGTCGCTCTCCATCAAGGAGAGATAGCGACGCATGTCGAGGATCTTGTCGAGGATCTCGATGTTGACCGGGCAGATCTCGTCGCACGCCTTGCACGTGGTGCACGCCCACGCCTCTTCCGACGTGATCCGCTCGAACACGCTGTTGGCGCCGATCGTGATCTCGGCGTCGGTACCGAGCGGCGGTGTGACCGGTGGTGCGCCGGTGGCGGCCATCACCTCGCCGATCTTGAGGACGATCTCGCGTGGATCGAGCGGCTTACCGGTGGCGTGAGCCGGGCACACGCTCGTGCACCGGCCGCACATCGTGCACGCGTCGGTGTCGAGCAGCTGCTTCCACGTGAAGTCCTCGACCACGGAGGCGCCGAACGACTCGAGCTCGGTCTCCATCAGGTTCGGCATCGGCTTCATTGCGCCCTTTGGCCGATCCTTGTCGCGGAGATACATGTTCAGCGGCGAGGTGAACATGTGGCGCAGCATCGTGATGGGGAGGATCACGAGGAAGGCGACGAACGCGGCGACGTGACCGATCCACACCCACTGGTGCACCTTGTCGAGCGTGGACAGCGACCACCCGTCGACGAGCTGGCTCAACGGGTACCCGACGAAGCTCCATTGCTCGTAGTCCATGTTCGTCCCGCCGGCCGTGCCGGCGGCGATGCGGAACATCTCGGCGGCGAACCCGCTGATCCCGATCGTGAGGAACACGCCGAGGATGAGGGCGTGTTCGGGCTTGCTCTTGATGCGGATGCGATACGGCCGCTGTACGTAGCGGCGGGCGATCGCCCACAGGATCCCTCCGACGAACACGACGCCGGCAACATCACCGACCAGGGCGTACGCCTGGTACGTGCGCCCGTGGAGGAACTTCAGGTCTTCGGGGAGCTGATGGTCGACCTCGAGCACGGTGGTGACGCCGAGCAGTACGAGGAACCCGAAGTAGATCATCGAGTGCATCAACCCTGCGGCGGGATCGCGCAACAGGGTGCGCATGTACACCCCGGCGCGGAAGTCACCGAATCGACGCTTGGCGTTGTCGAGCCTCGTGGCCCGCTGCGCCGGGCGGCCGCGCTCCCAGTTCTTGACCCGGTTGGCGAACTGAAAGGCCCCCCAGACGACGATGATCGGGATCACGGTGTAGAACGCGATCTGCAGCGGTCCGGGGATGTTGCCGAACACGGTTGCGCTGGATCGGCGAGTCGTCGTGCCAGTCGGTGATCTGGGGGAGCAACCCGGAGATCACCGTTACCACGGCGAATCCGACGCCGAGCCCGATCGCCAGGTGATGGGGCCTGATCCTGGCCGGCCCGGAGTCGTCCTGCTCAGGTGTTTCCGTGTGCGAGCTCATGGCGAGCGCAACGCTAGTTGACCACGCGCGACACCGAGAAGTGCCCGATCCGGCGCACGCGAACCGTTCTTCACAAGTACATATCACGCTGTGCCGATCGTCACCTACTTGCAGTAGGGTTTTCGGGCATGAGCGATGAGTCCGTTCCTCGTCCCGCCCTGGGCGCCGCCGCAGCGGCGTCGATCGGCGCCGGCTTCGTGCATGCCGCCGTGATCGGTTCTCATGCGGAGGTGAAGCAGCTGGCGGTCCTCTTCACGCTCACGGCGATCTTCCAGGTGGGCTGGGGTCTCCTCGCCCTCTGGCGTCCGAACCGACTGCTGGCGCTGGTCGGCGCCGCCGGCAACGGAGCCGCCTTCGCCGCGTGGCTGATCAGTCGCAACCAGGGCATCTCGTTCATCGATGGACTCGAGGCCAAGGAAGCCGTCGGCTTCACCGACACCGTCTGCGCCCTGCTCGGTCTTGCCGCAGCGGTGTTCGCCGTGGCTGCACTCCTGCCAAAGGCGGTCCCGGCACGGCTGCTGTCGCTTGCACCGGTTGCGGTTCTCGCCGCCGGGTTCACCGTGTGGGCCACGGTGGACAGCGCCGCCAATCCGCACACCCATTCCCATGGCGAAGGTGGCCACGAGCACGCCGAGGGCGAAGAGGCCGCAGCGCACGAGCACGCCGAGGGCGAAGAGCACGCCGAGGGCGAGGAAGCCGCAGCGCACGAGCACGCCGAGGGTGAAGAGCACGCCGACGGCGAGGAGGCCGCCACCCATGAGCACGCCGAGGGTGAGGAGGCGGCTGCCCATGAGCACGGCGAGGCCGATGAAGCGGCCGCCCACGAGCACCCCGAGCGGATCCGCCGGTGTCGATGCCAGCGGCACGGCCCACGGTGAGGCCGGTCACGACCACAGCACGATGTGGCCACGGGCGTGGAACCCGAAGAACCCGATCGATCTGAGCGGCGTCGAAGGCGTTACCAAGGCGGAAGAGGCGTACGGTGTCGCCCTCGTCGCCGAGACGATGCGTGACCTGCCTCGGTTCGCCGACACGGCGGACGCGTCGGCCGCCGGCTACCGGTCGATCGGCGACAGCCGCACCGGCTACGAGCACTACATCAACTACGCGTACATCTCCGACGGCAAGATGCTCGACTCCACCGCGCCGGAATCGATCGTCTACAAGGTCAAGGGCGACAAGCGCATCGTCGCCTCGGCGATGTACATCGCCGAGCCCGACTATCCGTTCGGCTCCAAGCAGCTCGACGAGCTGATGGGCGGGCTCGTCACGTGGCACAACCACGACAACCTCTGCTGGCAGGTCGGACCCGACGGGCCCGAAGGTCGTCGCCGTCACCGACAACCACGGCGGTACGTGCCCGGCGGGCAGCATCCACGCCGGAGGCGAGGCGGCGATGGTCCACGTGTGGATCACACCCCATAAGTGCGGCGTTTTCTCTGCCCTCGAAGGACACGGCGCCGGCCAGTCGTTCGACCGCGGTCAGACGCGGGTCGACCAGTGCGCACACGGCCACGAGCATGGTTCCGACGCCGGCCAGTCGGCGTTGAGCAACTGGCCGCGGCCGTACGACCCGAACGATCCGATCGACCTGAGCGGCGTCGAAGGCGTGTCCAAGAAGCAGGAGAACTTCGGCGCCACCCTGATCGAGGACACGATCCGCGAGCTGCCCCGCTATGCCACGCAGGAAGCGGCGATGGCCGACGGCTACTTCTCCATCGGCGATGCAGGCACCGGCGAGGAGCACCTCGTCAAGCCGGCGAACGTCGCCGACGGCAACATGCTCGATCCGAGCGCTCCCGAGTCGCTGGTCTACAAGGCGGAGGGCGACAAGCGGACGCTCGCCGGGGCGATGTTCATGGCCGAGCCCGGGTACGAGCTCGGTACCGATCGACTCAACTCGCTGCTCGGCCCGCTCGCCTCGTGGCACGTGCACACGAACGTGTGCTTCAAGGACGGTCGCGTCGCCGGGCTCACCGACCCCGCCGGCAACTGTCCCGAGGGCACCGTGGCAACGGCCGCTGAGCTGCCGATGGTGCACGTGTGGGTCGCGCCGCACCCGTGTGGACCGTTCGCCGCGCTCGAGGGCGTCGGCGCCGGGCAGGCTGCCGAATCCGACGCCGACCGTGTCGACCGTTGTCGGGACGCCGAGGCGCATCACCATTGACGGGTGCTTGTCGGCCTCCGTGGCGCCGCCTGACTCCGGCACGACTGGTCGCCGATGGCTGACGACCTGGCGCTGATCGACATCGGGCCTCTCGCCGGCGACGACGGCGAGGCGCGGCATCGACGTCGCCCGGCAGATCGACGCGGCCTGCCGGCGCCATGGCTTCTTCC
The DNA here is from genome assembly GCA_963830025.1 of uncultured Acidimicrobiia bacterium. Lineage (GTDB taxonomy): Bacteria > Actinomycetota > Acidimicrobiia > Acidimicrobiales > Ilumatobacteraceae > CAWHLC01. The sequence continues at coordinate 268,753 of CAWHLC010000007.1, read as the reverse complement.
GCGTCGCCGGCCACGGGGTGCCCGAAGAACTGCGCCAGCAGATGGAGACGGCCGCTCGCCAGTTCTTCGCCTTGCCGGAGGCCGAGAAGGCCGAGATCGCGATGCTCAACGGCGGAGCCGCGTGGCGGGGATGGTTCGACGTCGGCGGCGAGCTCACGAGTGGCCGGCCTGACTTCAAGGAAGGCCTCTACTTCGGCACCGAGCTCGGTCCGCAGCATCCGGCGGTCCGATCGGGGCGTCCGCTGCACGGCCCGAACTTGTTTCCCCGACGCCCACGGGAGCTGGGCGAGGTGGTGCTGCCCTGGATGGCGGCGATGACCGAGCTGGGTGAGCGCCTGCTGGGTGCGGTGGCGATGGGTCTCGGACTCGAAGAGGGCTGGTTCTCCCGGCACGTCACCGCTGACCCGACGGTGCTCTTCCGGATCTTCCACTATCCGCCGGCGCCCGAGGACGACGATCCGTACGGCGTGCAGGAGCACACCGACTACGGCCTGCTCACGATCCTCGCCCAGGACGGCACCCCGGGACTGCAGGTCCACTCGACCAGCGGCTGGATCGACGTACCGGCCGACCCGGCCGTCTTCGTCGTCAATCTGGGCGACATGATCGATCGGATGACGTCGGGTCGATACCGGTCGACTGCCGCATCGTGTGCGCAACCGCGCCGGCGAGGGTCGCCTCTCCTTCCCGTGCTTCATCGATCCGTCGTGGGACGCAACGTGCCCGGTGATGCCGCTCGACGGCGTACCCGAGGCCAGTGGCGAGGAGCGCCAGAGGTGGGACGGCGCCAGCGTCCACGCCTGGGACGGAACGTACGGCGACTACCTCACGGCAAAGGTGGCCAAGGTCTTCCCCCAGCTGTTCGATGCTGTCAACTCACGTTGAGCGGGGCCAGTCAGAGCGAGCGGACGATGTCGAGGGCGCGACCGAGTGTGTCGAGGCGTTCGTCGAGCGTGTCGCCGGCGGGGTAGAGGCGGACGGTGGTGACGCCGGTGTCGCGCCACACGGCGAGGCGTTGGCGGACGCCGTCCTCGGTGCCGAGCAGCGTCGTGGACAGCACCATCTCGTCGGGTACTGCCAACGCCGCCTCGTCCCGACGGTTCTCGTTCCACAGCTGCTGCACTGTGGCGGCCACCTCGGACCATCCCTGCCGGGCGTACGCCTCGGTTGTAGAAGTTCGTGGTCGCCGAGCCCATTCCGCCGAGGCTGAAGGCGAGTCCCGCTCTTGCGCTCGGCGACCATCTCTCGCAAGTGATCGTCGTCGCGGGCAAAGGCCACCTCGGCGCCCTGACAGATGTCGAGATCGCCGAACGCTCGGCCCGCCCGCTCGGCGCCCGCGCGCAGGTGGTGAGCGACGCCTCGGCGCCTTCGGGCACGAAGCTCGTGCCGAGCCATCCGTCGGCTCGCTCGCCGGTGAGCTCGAGCAGCTTCGGTGACAGTGTCGCCAGGTAGATCGGAATCTCGTGCTCGGCGCGTACGGAGAGCCGCAACGCCTTGCCCTCTCCACCTGGAAGGGGCAGGCGCACGTGCTTACCGTCGTAGGCGAGCCGTTCGCCGGCGACTGCGGCGGCGATCACGTCGAGTGTCTCCCGAACCCGACCGAGGGGATGGGCGAAGGGAACGCCGTGCAACCCTTCGATCACCTGTGGGCCCGACGTGCCGAGACCGAGCACGAAACGGCCGCCCGACATGTTCGACAACGTGATCGCGCTCTGTGCCGTCATCGCCGCCGAGCGCACACCCACCTGCATCACGCCGGAGCCCAAGAGCATCGCGGGTGCGTGCGCGCGCGAGGAAGCCGAGCGGCCCGACCGCATCGCTGCCCCACGCCTCCGCCACCCACGCCATGTCGACGCCGAGGCGTTCCGCTTCGACGACGTAGTCGACGAGTTGGTGCCACGGCGCCGCCTCGGCGGAGAGCATGACGGCGGTGCGCATCAGTGCGAACTGTTCGGCGAGGTGCTTGATGCCGTCGACCGTGGCGCGCATGTTCGCCCGCCACTCGTCGAGCCGGCGCTCGATGATCAGCTCCTCCTTGTCGGGTCGTGCCTCGATCGCAGGCGTGAGCCCCGACGGCCCTGGACCCATCTGCGCCGACTGACGCAGAACGCAGCCGGTGCCGGTCGGCTCGATCTCGAAGCGCCACGTCGCCATCGGGCCGTCGGGACCCTGCACCTGCCAGGCGAATCGACGCTCTGCGCTCACACTCGACGATCATCGATGTCGTCTCCCATTCGCCGATGGCCGGGTGCCTGCTGCGACCTCGGAAGCTGGCGCCCACAGCGGACGCAGTCCGCAGGATGCAACCATGTCGCCCCTTGGAACTCCGACGAGAACCGCGCGGGAACCTTGATGTCGGCTGACGAACCTCCACACTGCCGCGGCGGCAGCCGCGACCTCTGTCTCGACCTCACCGTTGGCTGATCGACGTACTTCATACCGGCGTCCATCATCGTCCTTACACCACGGCGCGTTGCCCCGCGGCGGCGTCGGTCGGCGCCGTCATGAACGCCGCCCACGCCTGGGCGAGACGCTTGACGCCTTCGCGAAGCTGATCTCGGGCGCGGTGAACGGAAGCCGGATGTGGTCGTCGACCGTCTGTGACGTGGAGAACTCGCGACCACCGGCCACGGCGACGCCGAACCGGGCGGCGAAGCGGGCGAACGCAGCGGCTGACCCGTGGGGCAGGCGTGCCCACACCGACAGGCCACCGCGAACTGTCGCGAGCTCCCAGTCGGGCAGCCGATCGTCGAGCTGATCGACGAGCACCTGGGCGCGGTGGCGCAGCTGACGACACGATCGGCGATGATCTCGTCGAGCTCGTCGAGAACGGGTAGAGCGAGAAGCTGTGAGGGCATCGGCGGCATCAGGTCGCTGAGCGCTTTCAGCGATCGCAGCTCGTGGATCGCCTGCTGATCGGCGCGGACCCACCCGATGCGCAATCCCGCCCATGCCGTCTTGCTCAACGAGTCGATGACGAAGACATTGGCGTCGGGTCGCAGCGATGCCATCGGCGGGGCGACGACTCCGTCGAACGCGAGCGGCGGCGGCGACCCGATCCTCGAGGATCGGGTATCCCGTAGTCGGCGGCGATGTCGGCGAGCGTGCGCCGCCGTTCGCGCTGACAGTCGGGTGCCGGTGGGGTTGTGGTGGTGCGGGTTGACGGCGATCAGCGCAGGGCGCAGCCGTCGATGGCCGCCGCGACTGCCTCGACGTCGATGCCGTGCGTCGTCCATGCGAATGCCGTGCAGACGGCCACCGAGACGGCGAACGGTGTCGGCCAGCCCTGGCCAGGTCGTGTGCTCGGTGAGCACCACGTCGTCAGGTCCGACGAGCAGCGCTAAGGCGAGTGTGATCGATTGCTGCGCGCCGTTGGTGATGAGGACCTGCTCTGGCCGAGGTGCGGCACCCCGTCGCGGACGTACCGGCCGGCGATGCGGTTGCGCAGCGCGGGCAATCCCGGAAGGTTCGAACGAGTTGAGCGACGACATGTGCGGGCGCGCAGATCGAATCGTCGGCGATCTCGAGGACACGCGGCGAAACGTCAGGAATCGCCTTGAGCAGATCGATCGCTGTCGGCACGTGCTCGAACAGCGGATCGCCATTGGCTTCGAGGTTCGCTCGGCGGTCGATGCCCGGACCGTGGCCGAGCACTCTCGTGCCGCTGCCTTGCCGCCGCTCGATGTTGCCCGTCTCGCGGAGGAGGTCGTAGGCGGCGACGACGGTGCCCCGGGACACGGAGAGCACTTTCGACAGTGAGCGCTCCGCAGGCAGCGTGTCGCCGTGGCGCAGTTCGCCACTGCGGGTCAATGAACCGATCGCGCCAGCCAGTTGCTGGTACAGCGGACCGGAGCCGGACGCCCACACCCCGAGCCGACCGGCGATGAATTCCGAGTCCACTTTTCGCGAATTGGGTCTGGTCGTGAGCACTCATTGGCCTGCACCATACTCCGATATGGACTCGCATCGAACGAGGGCCAATTTCCCTCTATTGGCATAGAGCCGACTTGGTTCGGTGAGCACGCTGGCCGATTGCCTGGGCCAATTCGACGTCGCCCGGCTCGAGACCGAGCGGGAGCGCATCGCCGCCGCCGGTGCCGACCTCGCCATCGGCACGTCCTTCGGGTGGCAGTGGTCGAGTTCGACCGCCACTGGTGGTGTTGCTCCGGGCGATCGGTCGACTGGCTGCGACCGCACCGACGGCGAGTCCCACCCTCGCCGCCGAGCTGGTCGACGACCTTCAGGTCACCTTCGGCGCCGGCCTGTCGCCAGAAGACGGCCAGCTGCGCCGCCCCGGCACGAAGCCCGCACCGGCGATGATCAACCCCGCCCACCCGTCGAACGTGGTGTCGATCCCGAGTGCGTTGTCGATCGACGCTGCGCCCGGGCCGAGCGTGGCGAGCACTACCGCCGCGACGGCCAGCGTGGCCACGTACTCATAACCCTCATCGGGGCGTTTGAACACGAAGAAGCCGACGAAGCGGTGGATGGCTCCGAAGGCAACCGTCATCGTCGTGATCAGGCCGGCGCAGGCGAACGAGGTGAGCAGGCCGGTGGCGACGCCGAGTCCGACGGCGATCTCACCGAACGCCGAGAGCGTCGCGTTGAGCCGGGCCTGACGGAAGCCGACCGAGGCGAACCATCCGGCCGTCCCCTCGAGGCTGCGGGCGTGGTTGACGCCGTGCATCAGCATCACGATCCCGAGCCAGACGCGGAGAATGAAGACAGCGGTGTCGAACGCTTCCATCGCGGCCAACCGTAGAGCGCGGCAGATGCGACCGCGCGGGCTGAGGTTCCGGAACGGCCGGAGGCCGGGGCTGCTCAGCCGTAGTACCTGCGGTCGAGTTCGCGGATGCGGCTGGCGAGCGTAGCCGAGGAGCTTGACGGCGATGCTCGGCACGGCGTCGAGCACGCCCAGGAAGTGGCGCTGATCGATGACGAGCAGCGAGCAGTCCGTGTCGCATGTGACGGTGGCGGTTCGCGGCCCGTGGTCGAGCAGCGAGAGCTCACCCATCACTGCACCGGCTTCGAGCGTGGTCACCTTGCGGCCGTTGCGCTTCACCGAGGCCTGCCCTCGAGCAGCACGAATGCCTCGCGAGCCGTCTGTCCCTGATCGATGATCAGGCTTCCGGCGGTCATGGAGATCTCATCGCCGGCACGAGCGATCTTCTCCAACTCCTTCCTCGAGCAGCCCGCGAAGAACGGGACGTCCTTCAGGTGCTCGAGGTACTGCTTGTAGCTGGCCATGGGCGCGACTATAGTCCTGCGCCCGATGCCCGCTCGTCACGCATCATGCGCTCTGCTTGACGGGCTACGGCGGCAGCCGCGGCGGCCACCGCGTCGGCGTCGCCGAGGTACTCCGCGGATGTCACGGCGAGGCGTTCGTCGAAACGGTACTGGCGAGGTGCGCCGGTGGGGATGTTGATGTCGGCGATGTCATCCGGCGGACACGTGCTCGAGGTGCATCAGCAGCGCGCGCAGCGAGTTGCCGTGGGCGGTGATCAGCACATCGAGCCCGGCGAGGATCTGCGGGCGATGACATCGTGCCAGTACGGCAGCACGCGGGCGACCACATCCTTGAGGCACTCGCTCGGCGGGAAGCACGTCGCCGGGCAGCAGCCGATACCGCGGATCATTGACCGGATGCTCCGGGCTGTCGACGTCCACCGGCGGGGGCGGCGTGTCGAACGAGCGCCGCCACAGATGCGTCTGCTCGGCACCGTGACGTTCGCTCGTCGCCTGCTTGTCCAGTCCCTGGAGCGCGCCGTAGTGGCGCTCGTTGAGTCTCCAGTGACGCTGTACCGGGAGCCACACCAGACCCATCTCCTGCAGACGCCAGGTGCTGGGTGACGACGGCGCTCGCCAGAACCGAGGTGTGCGACGTGTCGAACGCAGCCCCGCCTCGGCCATCGTGCGCCCGGCCGCCAGCGCCTCCGCCTCGCCCTGCTCGGTGAGCGGTACGTCGCGCCAATCCGGTGAACAGGTTCTCGAGGTTCCACGTGCTCTGTCCGTGGCGGAGGATGACGAGACAGCCGGTCATGACGCGATCCTAGGATTCGTCCGGCGGGTCGATCCTGGTCGCGATCGGCGCGCCCGTTCGACCGTGCGACTCACGATGCAGAGCCGGTCGTGGGACTTCTGGACAGCCACGGGCAGCAACTCCCTCGCCGCGTCGCCGGCGTCGCCGTCGGGGAATCTGACACGGAACGACATCATCAAGATCCGTCAGCCGGTTGCCGCTCTCGTCGCGGGTCTTGGTGGCGTCGACGCGGACGGAGAACGTCTCGGGCTCGGCGTGACGACTCGTGAGGATGTCGACGTCGATGCCGGAACACCCGGCGATGGCGGCGAGCAACAGCTCGACGGGCGTGAAGTCGACGTGTTTCGCCGGCACCGAAGGCGAGCTCGCCGCCTCGCCCGTTGAGAGCGCGGTACGTCCCGTTCGACGTTCGCTCGACGGTGACGGTGCGGTTCGCATCTGCGGCCATCGGCACACGATGGCACGCCGGTCATTCGAGGAGTGCCGGGAGCGCCACGAGCACCGGAGGCGCGTTGCGTGCCGGGCGGCCGAGCGTGAGTGAGCACCGGATCCGCTCATCGTCGCGGCGGACGACGATCTGCTCGCCGGCGCTGCCGACGCGGATCGCTTCCGACGGGAGCAGTTGGCCGATGGTGTCGGTGCCGGGCGGAAAGGCGGCGGCGAGGAGGTAGAAGCTGCCGACGGGCACCGGGGTCAGGGCGAACTCGCCCGGTGTCGGCGAGGATAGATCCCCGCAACTGGGCGGCTGCGGGCGATGCGGCTGGGGAACAGGCCGACGTACACGGGCCCGCACCCGGGCGCCTCGACGATTCCGCTGATGACGGCGCCTCAGTCGACCTCGGAGCGGCGCACGATCGTGTCGGGAGTTTCCGCCATCAGATCGGGGAGGCGGCGGAACAGCTTCGGAGTGACGCCGACGAACTCGGCGAACCGGGTGGAGAACGTTCCGAGGCTGTCGAAGCCGACCTCGTGACAGATCTCCGTCACGCTCAGGTCGGTCGTGAGGAGGAGGTGCTTCGCCCAGTCGAAGCGCAGGGCGGCGCGGAACTCGGCGGGCGGCACGCCGATCGCGTTGCTGAAGACCCGGTCGAGGTGGAACGGGCTGTAGGCGGCGAAGTCGGCGAGATCGCGGAGTGTCACCGGCCTGGCGAGATCGTGTCGCATGAACTTGATGACCGAAGCGATCGCCTTGCGTTGCTCTCGAGCGCGGCCTGGGATGCACCCATCGCCGAGCGACGCTATCGGCTGGGCCGCCAAAGCGACTTGCGACCTGCCGCGCGGGAACACACCGCGCCCCATCGGTGCGATCCGGGCCGAGCCCGTCACGGTTCTCGAGATGGATCGTGACCAGATCGTGAGTGCCACGGACCGTGACCGATCGTGAGTGCCACGGATCTCGGATCGCTCGACGGGCCCGACCGGCCCGAGGACCGACGACTCGAGAGCGTGAGCGATTCCGAATAGGGCTATGTGTAGGCGACGCAGTTCACCGGAGGTAGTCCGGCGGACAGCTCGCGGAACGAGTCGCCGCCGTCCTCGGTGGTCCACAGACCACCGGTGGTCGATCCGAACAGCAACCGTTCGCCGGTGTCGTCGATGTCGAGACGCGTGGCGGTACACGAGGTGGCACGATTGACCCTTCGGGAAGCCCGTTGTCGAGCACGTCGAAGCTCCGCCCGCCGTCCCGGGTGCGGGTGACGACCATGCTGACCGTCGACGGGGATGCGAACCTCGTCGCTCGTGGCGGGCATGAACCAGGCCATCTCAGGATCCGTCGGGTGGGCGGCGACGGCGAAACCCGAAGGTCGACGGGCCGGCCTCGGTGATCTCGCTCCACGACGTCCGCGGTCGGTCGAGCGGAAGATCCCGTTGTGGTGCTGGCACCAGACCACGTCGGGCTCCTCGCGGCAGGCGGCCGAGGCGATGCGGGTCCTGGATGGCCGGATTGTCGGCCATCTCAGGCGGCATGTAGCCGGCGCGCATGCCCGCCGAGGCGACCTCCACGCTGCGCCGCCATCTGTCGTCCGCCACGCTCCGCCGCAGGAGATGCCGACGAGCACATTGCCGGGCTGGCGTGGGTCGACGTCGATCGAGTGGATCCCGGGGTGGTCGTAGCCGCCGCCGAACCACTCGATGCGGGTGGGGTTGGTCCCACAGTGGACGGACGAGGTCCCAGGAGTCGCCGCGATCGGCGGAACGGAACAAGACCGCCGGGGATCGTGCCCGCCCACAACACACCGGGCTCGTCGGCATGGCCAGGCTCGATGATCCACACCAATGACGTCGTCCACGGCACCTCGTCGCCGCGCACCGGATCGGTGTCTTCGGATCCGGGGGCCGGTCGGGGTAGGCGGGCGGCGCGATCTCGGAGAACGTCGCGCCACCGTCGCCCGAGCGGTGGACCTTGACCCCGAAGTGACCGTGGTCGAGGGCGGCGTATAGCGCGCCGATCGCGGGCGATCGCGGGCGACGGCGGTCACGGGCACGCCGGCGAAGCCGACGAGGTCGAGCTCGTCGCCGTCGAGGGCGAACAGTCCTTTGCGGGTACCGATCAATGCATCCGTCATGTCAACCTCCCGAGAGGGCTTGGTACACCGAGATCGTGTCGTCGTCGTCCACCGGCGTCTGCAGGCCGGTGACGTGGTCGACCTGCTCCTCCCCGACGAACAAGGTGACGTGGCGCCGGCACCGCACCCGGTCGTCGAGCACATACGTGCTTCACCTCAGGATGGTTGGCGAAGTAGGCGTCGAACACCTCGCCGACGGTAGCGCCGGCGGCGGATGCGTCGGGGCACTCGACGTGACGCCGGAACGCTCGGGCGAACGTCAACGTCGCCATGTTCGCGGACGGTACTCCGGAGTCCGTGAGTCGTTCTTCTCCGATCTTGCGCTGTGGGAACCGATCCCGGCCGGCAGTCGTCGAAGGAGTGGATGCTCCGACGTGTGAATGGGGATTCCGATGAAGCGTCTGGGCGTAGTTGCCGGTGTGACGGTGGCCGCTGTTGGCGCCGGTGGGGGTGGCTGCTGCGTGCGGTGGGCTCGTCGGCGAGAACGGGACGATCCAGTTGGTGCGCACGACGACGCTCGCCGCCTATCACAACGGTGTCGAGCGCTACGTGACGCGCGTTCCAGTTCTCGGGCGAGGGCGAGTCGGTGGGTTCCATCGTGCCGCTGCCCGATGTCCCGACGAAGGTCGCAGCGCGGCAGGCGATTGGACTCTGCAGCGCCTGTCCCAGGAAGTCGCGCCGGACCTGACGGTGCGGCAGAGACACGACGGCCGCCACGGCCCGCGCCGCCGCCGATGTGGAGATCCTGCTGGAGACCGAGATCGACGCGCTCGACATCACCGTGCTGCGGGCGGTGGTGACGAGGTCGGGAAGTGGGCGCTGGAGAACGGGTTCTTGCTGTCCCCCGACGCACCCGAAGTGCTCGACTTCTACGCCCAGCGCAGCCCGGTGTTCATGGCCGCCAAGTTCGACGCCGGTCGCGCCGCCGAGCTGGGCCAGGGCGAAGGCGACAGCACGCCGATCATGGCGACGATCCCCACGGACGATCCCGTGGGTGCCGCTGCGCATCCTCGGTCTTGGGGTTGGAGGGCAGCCGCCAAGTGGAAGCCGACGTGTTCCTGCTCACCGACGACGAACCCGAGTTGCTGGCCGGAGGTAGCGGGATGAGTGTGCAGCGCAGCGAACCGGCGTCGGACTTGTTGCTGGATGACCTGCGCTCCGACAAGCGGATGGGCTGGGTACCCGAGGACATGTGGTTTTCCTACCTCGCGCGTGGACACCAAGGCCCGCACCTCGGACTACGACCTCGCCATCTCCGCCGATCCCGGCGGGAACCGACGATCACCGACGCCGGCGTCGCTCCCGCCTCGATCGTGCCGCTCACCGTCGACGGCGGCACCTGGCCGTGGTGGCCCACTCCTGGTCGGGATCACCGTCGCCGCGCTCACCCTGAGCACGTTCCTCGATCCGGCGTCGGATGGTGACGTCGTGAAGGCGCTCGCCGCCGTCGCGGTCGCCATCGCTGCTGGCGGTGCTGCCATGGCCGCCGGCTACGCCGTGGCCGGCCGCGACGACCCGGAGCCGCCCGCCGCGATCGGACCCGGCACCGTGACGGTCGTCGTCGACATCGAGCACAGTCGGTTCATGCCGTCGTCCATCCGCGTCGAAGCGGGGACACGGGTGAGGTTCGTCGTCGTCAACGGCGATCCGATCAACCACGAGTTGATCGTCGGCCCGAAGTCCGTGCACGATCGACATCAGAACGGCACCGAGGCGACGCATCCGCCGAAGCCGGGGGAGTTGTCCTGGGCCCGGACGGGCAGGGTGTGACGATCTACCGGTTCGATGATCCAGGGACGGTCGAGATGGCCTGCCACCTCCCTGGTCACTACGCCTTCGGCATGCACGGTGAGATCGAGGTGGTCCCGCCGGAAACCTAAGCGGCGCGACAATCCGCCCCGGCTAGCTTCACGCCTGGCGTGACCACGAACAGGCAATCCGATCAGCTCGGCGCCTATCTTCGCCGGCTACGACTGGAGGCGGAGCCACCGTCGGTGGCCGCCCTGCACCGGCTCGTCGAGGCGCAGACGGAGCGCGTGCCCGTACGAGACCGTGTGGTTGTACCTCGGCGATCGCCGTGGCATCAGCCCCGTGGAATCGCTGCAGCACGTGATCACCGAGCGACGGGGTGGATACTGCTACCAGCTCAACGGTGCGTTCTGGTGGCTCCTTCGACGGCTCGGCTACAACGCCATGTTGCACCGATCGAGCGTGCACGGTCCGGAGGCGCCGGCGCCGAGGCAGTGGCTCAACCATGCGGCTCTGCTCGTCCACGATCTCCCCGACGAGCGCAACCCGGCAGGCCGGTGGTTCGCCGACGCCGGTCTCGGCGACGGTCCGAACGCGGCGATCCCGATCGTCGATGGCGCCCACTACCAGGCGCCGTTCCGCTGGGTCGTCGGCCCTGCCGCCCACGATTCCTTCGAGCTCGACGTGGTCCACGATCCGACTGGGTCGTTCAACCGCGTCGGGATCGGTGAGCCGGTCTCGTCGATGCGTCCGTTCGTGACGCGCCATCGCTGGCTGTCGACGTCGCCGGATTCGAGCTTCCGGCGGGCAGTGGTCGTCCAGCGTCGCGACGGTCCCGACGTCGTCACTCTGCGTGGGCTGCTCCTCACCCGCGCCGGCCGCCGGCGACGCGAGGAGACCACGATCGACGACGAGCGCACATGGTTCGACGTGGTTGCCGACGAGTTCGGCGTGTCGCTGACGGGCACATCCAGCGGCGCCCGTCGACGGTTCGTTTCGACACGTGAGCGGCCAGCACGAGGCGTGGCTCGCCGGCCTCGTCTGATCAGCTCACCCTGTACTGCGCGATGAGCTCGGCGCCGATGATCGCCAGTCGCTCTCGCACTTCGTCGGGAGCGATCACGTCGATCGTGTTCCCCCATCCGGCGAGCTGCTGCGCCACCATTTCCGCGGTCGCCGTCCCGATCTCCACCTCGGCCACGTCGCCGTCGTCTCCCATGACGGTGACGGCGTGTGCCGAACTGGGCGCGCAGCCCGCCCACCGCCCATCGTGGAACCCGGACGCGTGGTGCGCACCGACGTGCGCCGTTCCTCGATCGTGGTGACGACGTCCTGCCACGCCTCGGCGAGGTCGAAGCCGTCGGGCCGGACGACGGGATCCTTCGTACGTTCCACCGAGCGTACCCGCCCCACGCGGAACGTGCGCAAACCGTTGTCGGTGTCGCCGATGAGATACCAGACCGCCCCCTTCTCCACGAGCCCGAGCGGGTGCACGACACGTTCCGTCTGCGCCCGGGTGCGGTCGCTGTAGCCGAGTCGTACTTGTACACCGTCGACGACGGCCTGCTGCAGCTCGTCGAGGTGGGCCGGACGCGGCGCCGTGGTCATGCCCCACTTCGCCGGGTCGAGCATCACCGCCGCCGCCGCTGCCTCCGCCTCGGCGCGGAACGTCTCCGGCAGCGCCTGGACCAGCTTGCGCAGGGCGGCCTTCGCATCCGGGGTGGCAGCTGCCGACGGCCCGGCCACCATGAACAGCGTGCGCGCCTCGGCGGCGGTGAGTCCCGTGAGGTCGGTGCGGGCGCCGCCGACGAGCGACCACCCTCCACCCTTGCCCGGTTGCGAATACGACGGGGATGCCGGCCATGGCGAGCGCCTCGAGGTCGCGACGGGCGGTGCGCACCGAGATCTCGAGCTCTTCGGCCACCTCGGCGGCGGTAACCCGGCCGCGCGCCTGGAGGACGAGAAGGGTGGCGACGAGACGATCCGCGCGCATGTCTCCAGTATCTCGTCTGAAGTGGCCAACAGATGGCCACTTTGGAGTTCATCATGGAAACATGACCACTCACCACGTCATTCAGGCCTCCGGGCTCGTCAAGCGGTATGGCGACGTCACCGCCCTCGACGGACTCGACCTCACCGCTCCGGCGGGCAAGGTCACCGCCGTCCTCGGTCCCAACGGCGCCGGCAAGACGACCTTCGTCAGCTCCGTCGCGACACTCCTCCGTCCCGACAGCGGTTCGCTGACGGTGGCCGGGATCGATGCCATCGCCCACCCCGAAGAAGTGCGCCGCGCCATCGGTCTCGCCGGCCAGCACGCCGCGGTCGAGCAGGCGCTCACGGGCCGCGAGAACTTGGTGATGGTGGCGCGGCTGTTCGGTCACGGACGCCGCGCCGCGCGGGCCGCCGCCGATGCCGTGCTCGAGCAGATCAAGCTCACCGACGCCGCCGACCGGCTGGTTCGCGGCTATTCGGGTGGCATGCGTCGCCGTCTCGATCTCGGGGCGAGCCTCGTCGGTGCTCCCCGGCTGCTTCTGCTCGACGAGCCGACGACCGGCCTCGACCCCCGCAGCCGGATCGACCTGTGGGACGCGATCCGCGCGCTGGTCGACCAGGGGACCGACGTACTGCTCACCACGCAGTATCTCGAGGAGGCAGACCAGCTCGCCGACCACATCGTGATCGTCGACCACGGTCGTGCGATCGCCGACGGGACGCCCGCCGAGCTGAAGAGCATGGCCGGTCGCGACATGGTCGAAATCCGTGCCCGCAACGTTTCCGATCTGGAGACGGTGTCGGCGGTGCTCGCGCCGTTCGGTGACGAGGAGCCGCGGGTCGACGTGCCGAACCGGCGAGTTGCCGTTCCGGTGGTCGACGGGACCGATCGCCTCACCGAGGCGGTGCGAGCGCTTGCCGACCGGGGCGTGGCGATCGACGACGTCGGTCTCCGCCGCCCGACGCTCGACGAGGTGTTCCTCGCCCTGACCGGCCAGCCGGCCGGCGAAGCGTCCGACTCCGATCCCGCCGACCCGTCCGATCTCGCCGCCTGAAGGAGTGTCCGATGACCACCACCCTGTACCCGCCGACCGCAACTCCCACCGTCGTCCGTACGACTCCCACGACGATCACCGCTCCCGCCCGCCCGGCCACCTACGGAGCCACGGCCGCCACCGTCGCCGGCCGTACGCTGCGCCAGTTCGTGCGCACCCCCCAGCTGATCGTCGTGGGCGCCCTGACCTCCACGATGTTCCTGCTCATCTTCCGGTACGTCTTCGGCGGCGCCATCGGCACCGGTGACATCTCCTATGCCGACTTCCTCATCCCTGGTCTCGCCGCGGCGGGGGCGATGTTCTCCGGCATGGGTGGCGCCGTCGGTGTCGCCGAGGATTTGGAGAGCGGGCTCTACGACCGATTCCGATCGCTGCCGGTTCCACGCTCGGCGGTGCTGCTCGGCCGATCGATCGCCGACACCGCTCTTGTCGGGTGGGGCCTCTTCGTGACGGTCGGTGTCGGCTTCCTCACCGGGTTCCGCATCCACAACGGGGTTGGTCCGGCCCTGTTGGCGGTCGCCCTGTGCGTGATCTACGGAGCCGCGTTCACCTGGCCGTTCATCTACATGGGTCTCGTCTCTGGCACTGGTCAGGCGGCGCAGGGCATGTCGTTCCTTGCCTTCCCGTTCGTGTTCGTCTCGAGCGCCTACGTGCCGGTCGACTCGATGCCCGGCTGGATGCAGCCGGTGGCCGAGAACCAGCCGATCACGGCGATGGTCGGCTCCGTCCGAGCCTTGGTGCTGGGAGAGAACGGTGAGGCGGAGCTCGGCCATAGCGCCGGTTGGTTCACGATCCGTGCCCTGATCTGGTGCGTCGTCATCGTCGCCGTGTTCCTGCCGCTCTGTACCCGAACGTTCACTCGCCGCTGACAGGTCCCCCTGCCGTGTGGCGTCGCTTCCGGTTTCTACCGGTGGCGGCGCCGCACGAGCGCGCGGCAGGCGGGTGATGCGGTGCGAGGCGTCGAGGCGTTCCCGCAGAGTGGTCGGACCGGCGTCGGGAGGCAGGCCGTAGCGAGTCTGGAGATACACCGCCTTCACGGTGCCGATGAGCGGCGTGGCGGCCAGCGCGCCGGGAACGCCACCGCGGCTCCGCCGACGATCGCGGCGAGCATCGTCACCGGCGGAGACAGGTCGACCGCCTGGCCGACGATGGCCGGGGTGATGACGTAGTTCTCCATGTTCATGTAGGCGACGACGAGAACGAGCACGATCAGCCCGGGGACCAAGCCTTGGGTGAGGGCGAGGATCGTCGCGAACGACGTCCCGAGGAACCCGCCGATCTGGGGGATGAGGCTCACGACGGCATACCAGACGGCGGCGATCGGCGCGAGGGGCACGCCGACGAGCAAGCAGACGATGAGCACCCACGTGCCGCCGATGCAGGCGACGAGGATTGATCCGGCGAAGTAGGTGCCCACCACGTGGGCGAAGATACGGCCCACCCGATCGGCCGTCTCGCGGTGCTGCTCGGGGACGAGCGTGCGCAGACGGCGGATCAGCGCCGGACCGTCGAGCGAGACGGCGATCGCGATCAGCACCACGCCGAGCGCGTTGAGCAAGCCGTTCAATGCGCTGCGAGCGGCGTCACTCGACCCGATCGGGGTCGAGTCGGGTCGGCAGCGTGTCGATCCACTCCTCCACGTTGTCGGCAAAGTCCGCCTCGGCGAGCCGATCACCGATGATGGGAAGGCTCTCGATCTCCGTCAGCACGTCGGGCAGCTCGTCGCCGAACTGTTGCGCCTGGCGGATGGCAGGCGGACCGACGACGATGGCGAGCACCGCGATGGCGGCGATCAAGGCACCGGCGACGATGCCCACGGCGGCGCTGCGGTCGCCACCGATTCGAGCGTGCACGCGCCGTACGAGCGGCTCCACGGCGAAGGCGAGCAGGATGCCGACGCCGAGCAACGTGATCGCGCTCCTGACCGATCCGGCGAACGCATCGAGCACGAGCAGGGCGATGATCCCGACGGCGAGCCCGATGAACGAGCGGGGGTCGACGGTGACGAGAAATCTGGACGAGGCGGTTCGGCCCGGGCTCGATGACGGCACCGCGGCATCGCCCTGTTCGCTGGCCACCTTGGCTACCGTACGACGTCGATGGCCTCGAACGGGGGAATGGTCGCGCAGCCCGTCGAGGAGGAATCTGCGGGCTCCGCGGAGCGTCGGATCCGGCTCACCATCGGTCCGACCGCGTGGACGCTCGCCTTCGCAGCCGTCATCGGCGCCCTGGTACTCCACGCCATCGCCGTCCGTGCCCGCCAGCCGCTCGGTTGGGCGTTAGCGGCAATCGTTGCCGCAGCCGCGCTGGAGCTCCCCATCGAGGCCTTGACGCGACGGATCAAACGCCGCGGCCTCGCCTTGCTGGCGGTGCTGATCCCCGTGCTCGCCGTGATCGGCGGTGTCACGTGGGCGGTCGTCGGCGACCTCGACGCGCAGGTGCGCCAGCTGCAGGAGGACATCCCCGAGGTGGCCGCCGACATCGAGGCATCCGAACGGTTCGGTGAGGCAGCGCAGGATTTCGGCCTGGTCGAATGGGCGGAGGACTTCGCCGACGGGCTCCGGCAGCCGTCGTCGCAGATCGGGGAGAAGGCGAAGACCGGTGCTTCCACCTGGCTGATCACCCTGATCCTCACGATCTTCGCCCTGTTGTGGGGGCGGAGGTTGACCGACGCGGGTCTCGCCCAGATCAGTGACGAACGGCGGCGGGAGAAGGTCGCTCGTATCTCCCGTCGTGCCTTCGAACGCAGCCAGCGGTACGTCGACTCTTCGCTCGTGCTCGGCATGCTCACCGGTGGCGCGGCGTGGGTGTGCTTCACGCTGGCCGATCTCCCGGCGCCGACTCCGCTGGCCCTGTTCGTTGGCGTCGCGTCGCTCGTGCCGCTGATCGGCGTCGCGATCGCCATGTGGTGTGCGGCCGGGCTGGCGGCCGGCATCGTGTCACCCACGGCGGGGATCACGCTGGCGCTCCTGGCCCTCCTCGTCCAGGCGGTTCACGTGTTCCTGCTCCGCAAGGCGGCGCCAGCCCCACGCCCCGGGCCGGCGATCATCGTGATCTCGTTCATCGTGGGCTGGAGCCTGTATGGCGTCGGGGGCGTCGTCGTGGGGACGGCGCTGATGGTGTATGCCGTCGCCATCCTCGACGCGATCCACGAGGACGAAGGCGCGGTCATCGAGGAGACCCTGACCTGATCTGACCTGACCTGGCCCTGGCCTCACACGCCGCGCCGGAAGGCGCGCTCAGGGCCTGAGCAACGCTTCGTTCGGCTGGTCGGGGAGCTCGGTGAGGGGTCGGGACAGTTCGTCGACGGTGGGGCCGAACTCGGCGGCGTACGGGGCCAGCTTGTCGAGGTCGAAGCCGTAGAGCTTCGCTGCGTTGCCGGCGACGATCGCCCGCACCTCGTCCTCTCCGGCGTCGGCGAACCGCTGGCGCAGGTGCTCTCGCGTGTACGGGTACGTGCCCTCGTCGTGGGGGTAGTCGCTTCCCCACATGAAGCGATCGGCGGGGATGAGCTCCCGCATCGCCACGTCGGCGGAACCGGGCTGGCTGACACCGAGCCAGCAGTTGCGGGCGAAGTACTCGCTGGGGAGCATCGGCAGCCGCAGGTTCTCGCCGAATCGCAGTTCGCCGATGGCGCCGGTCTTGTTGACCTTCGACATGAAGCCGTCGAGCTGGGCGAGGAGACCGGGCAACCAGGCGCTGCCCGTCTCGGTCATCACGAACTTCAGGTTCGGGAAGCGCTCGAACACGCCGGAGAGAAGGAACTGCACGAGCGGACGCTGAGCGTAGAAGGCGACCTCGGAGATGTACAGGAGTTGGGACACCTCGTAACGGCCGTAGTTGGGCAGGCCCGTGCCGCCATGCACGTTGATGGGCAGCTCGAGCTCCTCGAGCGTGGCCCACAGCGGGTCGTACGCCGGGTCGTAGAGCGGCTTCACCCATTTCACGTCGGGAGCGACGTTGGGCAGCAACACACCGCCGCGCAGATCGTGCTCCTTGATCCATGTGGCGTCTTCGATCGCGTCGTCGACATCGTTGGTGAAGATCTGGCCGATGCCGGCGCGACGCTCCGGCGCCTCGGCGACGAAGTCGGCGAGCCACCGGTTGTGGGCTTGGACGCCCGCCCGACGATGGGCGTAGTCGTCCGCGCTCGGCGGCTGGGCGAACAGCACGAAGCTGGGGAAGAACGGAGGCACCGTGTTGGGGAAGATCACTTCCGCCACCACGCCGTCGGCGTTCTGTTCCTTCCAGCGCAGGTCGGTGTCCCAGTTGCGCGTCCGGCGGTCGTCCTTCAGGTCCTTGAAGGGGTTCTTGTACTTTCCTCGCCAGGCGTCGAAATCGTCGACGAATGCCGGATCGAGGTACTCGCGGTACTGCTCGTGGCTCCCGCCGGCATGGCTGTCGGCGGTGATGATCGTGTAGTGGTCGGTGGTCGTCATCGTGTTGTTGCTTTCACCTGTCGAGCTTGAGGACGCGGGCGGCGTTGTCGCGGAGGAACTTGGGCCAGACATCGTCCTTGAACGGCACATTCGGCATCTCCGTCATGATCCGCTCGAGGGAGAGACCCATCGGGAAGTACCCGGCGTAGATGATCTTGTCGGCGCCGCGTGTGTTGGCGTAGTCGATGATGCTCTTCGGGTAGTGCTTCGGCGCGAAGGCGCTCGTCGAGTAGTGCAGCCCTGGCCATTTGAGCATCAACTTCCAGGCCAGGTCGGTCCACGGTTCGCAGCCGTGCCGGGTGACGAAGGTGAGCTCGGGGAAGTCGTACATCACCTGGTCGATCAGCTCCACCCGTTGGGGTGCCATCTTCAACCGCGGACCGGGCACACCGGCGCAGCAGAACACGGCGATGTCGAGCTCGCACGCCTTGGCGTAGATCGGGTACATCAGCGGGTCGTTGATCGCCACCTGGGGGAAGGTGCCCGAGGGGAACATCGAAAGCGCCCGGATGTCGTGCTCCTCGGCGAGCCGCGTGATGCGGCGGATGCCGTCCATGCCCTCGTTGGGGTCGACTGCGGTGGAGGGGATGAACCGATCGGGGTGACGCTTCAACGCCTCTGGGCCGGTGTCGTCCTTCCCGCCGGACACGTTGATCATGCCCTTCTCGATGCCCCAGGCGTCCATCTCCCGCAGCGTGGTGCCGATCGGATCGTCGGTGTAACGCAGCTCCTTCTCGGGCACGTCCTTGAACATGTACTCGGCCGGGAACTCGAACACTTCCTTCGACTCGTGGTCGCGCGTCTGCTGGGTGATGAAGCGGTAGGTCTCGGCCATGTCGGCCTTGGGGAACCCGATCATCGTGTCGATGATCCCGATGTCCGTCGGGAAGCTCATGTCAAGATCATAACTGGAATCTGGTTTCAGTTCCAACTGGAGGGTTCGGACCGCGAACGAGCGCGTCGAAGCAGAGCCGTTCGTCGTGCCGGCGAGTTCAGGCTGCTGTGCCGGGAGCGCGGGCTCGCTGCGCCGGTGGTGGTCGGTCTCCGAACAGGGTGGGAGGAGGGGGGTCCGCTGCGGCGGTCTGGATGGGGCTCGGCGCTGTGAGTCCGTTCGGCGGCGGCTGGATCGTCACTCGGCCACCGGGGTGGTGGATCGTCAACGCCCGGTTCCCCGGATTCATCGACAGCCGGCATCCGGCCTCGTGGACCATGTGATGGTGGTGGTTGCAGAGGGGGATGAGATTGGCGAGATCGGTCGCGCCGTGCTGCCACCACGGGATGATGTGGTGCAGATCGCACAACTCGTAGCCGACAGTGCAGTGCTCGATCGCGCACGTGCGGTAGATCGCCCGAAGCGCCCGCCGTTGCTGTCGGCTGGCGGTCCGCCGGCGGCGACCGGCATCGAGTAACTCGCCCGGTCCGCCGAGGAGGATCGGGATGATGTGCGCGTCGCACGCAATGCGCCGAATCGTGTCTGGCGTGACGCGCGTTCCGTCGAACGTCTCGTGGACGGATGCCTCGTGCAGCCCGTCGAGCAGGGTCCGCAAGTCGACGAGCACCACGAGCTCGGTTGCTCCTGGCCGGCGATGTTGCTGACCGCTGAGGATCAGGTTCGTCACGGCATCAGCGGTGATCTGCTCGAGGGTTCGCTCGTCGGTGGGATTGTCGCGCCGCTCCCGCAGGAGCCGTTGCACCTCAGCACGGATGGCGTCGTGCACACGCGCGCCATTCTCCGGATCGAGTACCAGCAGCAATTTGAGCATCCCGGAGAATTGGTCTTCCCACGTCTTCGCCGCTCGGTCTCGTCGTTGCCTGCATGCCCGCTTGGTGCCGTTGGCGATCTCCGCGTTTTCGGCGAGATGCTGCACGTGCAGCTCGAATTGATGCAACGACATCGTGGCGGCAGCCTGGTCGAGGTTGGCGGCGCGCTCGTCGAAGCACGTGCGTTCGGCTTCGGTCAGCTTCTTGCGAGCTCTGCCAACGATGTCGAGATGCTCGGCGGAGAGCTGACCCGAACGGAGGCCTTGCTCGAGGCCGGGCAGTGCTGCGCCGACTTCGGCGCGGGTGATGTCGGCCTTCGACTTCGAGGCAGAGATCTTGCCATCAGGGTTCATTGCCTGCTCGACGTCACGGGTGCGACCTCCGCGAGAGAGCTCATCGGCGCGCCGTGCCAGATCGATGTCGAAGGCATCGAGGGCAGCTCGGAGCCGCTGTGACACACCGCGTGCACGCTGCAGTTGGAGGAGCTCGAGGCGGCTCGGGTCGCGAAGCAGTTCGACCGCGAGCTGGCTGCCGAGGTCGTCAACCCGGTCCAGCTCGAGAAGGCCATCGCTCGCCATATATACATCATACACCAGTACGTTATTGCACGCAACGCCGTGGTAAGGAATCTTGATCGTGTTCCAGTGGCAGAACCGCGGATCAGCTGTTGTGGAGGAAGTCCGTGATGAGGTGGTGGAACTGGTCCGACGACTCGAGGAACGGGAAGTGGCCGCACTCCGGCAATATGCAGAGCTGCGCATTCGGAAGTGCAGTGGCGATGTGCGCCGCGATCTCCACGGGAATGAAGTCAGCCTCCCCATGGATGATCAGCGACGGGACGTCCACGGACCTCAGGCTCGGGAGAAGGTCGTAGTCACTACGTGACCAGGTCTGGTCGTAGAGCGCCTGCTCGATCGCCCGGGCGAGCACCACGGTCGCCTCCGTGAAGTGAACACGCAACCGGTCGACGAACGTGTCGAGATGGCAGGGGTCGCGGAAGGCGGGACGGAAATGGAGCCGGTAGTACTCCGCCTCGCACTCGATGTCACCGCGCTGGAACTCCTCACTCGCCGACAGCGCTTCCATCCTCTCCAGCTCGCGCTCGGTGCGCTGGCGTCGCAATGCCTCGCGCAGGAACGCAGCGTCATCGCTCGATGCGGGAGCGGTGTCGACGAGGATGAGGTGGGAGACCCGTCCGCGATGGCGGGCGACGTACTCCAGCGCCGGCACGGCACCCCATGAATGTCCGAGCACCACTACTGACTCGAGGTGGAAGTGCCGGCGGATCGCCTCGATGTCGTCGATCTCGGAAGCGATGGTGACGTCTTCCGGCTGCACGCCCTCGGCGGATCGGCCCCGACCGCGCTGGTCGAAGTAGATCAGGTGACACGAATCGGCGAGGCGGTCGAACTCCGGCAGGAGATACGAGTGGTCGAAATCGGGTCCACCGTGAAGGACGATGACGGACGGTCCCTCGCCGATGTCCCTGCAGTACAACCACGCACCGTCGGCTCGCACATACCCTTCGCGAGCGCGGGGCGGGTCGAACTGGACATCACTGTGCATCACATCACCCGAGCAGTTGTTGACCGAGCGAGAGCGTAGTAGTGACCACCCTCCCGGGGCGTTCGGTCAGTCGTTGAGCTCGTCGCGCCGACGGGCGAGTTGGCGTCGTTCCTGATCGGTCGGTGCGAGCTCGATCGCCCGTGTCAGTTCGTCGCGGGCCTCGGCTGTCCGTCGAGCACGGGCGAGCAACTCGCCCCGAGCGGCGGCGACGAGATGGAAGTCGGGAAGTGACGGGGCCACTGCGTCGACGGCGCGAAGGCCGGCGAGCGGACCGTCGCTCATGCCGATGGCGACGGCGCGGTTGAGCTCCACGATGGGCGTCGGATGGATCGCCCTCAGTTCGTCGTAGAGAGCGACGATGCGCAGCCAGTCCGTGGAGGCGGCGTCGAGTGTGGTCACGTGAACGGCGGCAAGATCGGCCTGGATTCGATACGGGCCGCGCGGCGAGCCGGGAATGCTGAGGAGCGTGAGCGCCTCGGTGATGGCGTCGATGTCCCACCGCGAGCGATCCTGATCTTCGAGCGTCACGAGCTCCCCGTCCACGACGCGCGCGTCACGGCGGGCGTGCTGCACCAGCATCAAGGCGAGCAGTCCTCGTGCCTCGTCAGAGTCGGGCATCAAATCGACCAGCAACCGACCGAGGCGGATCGCCTCGGCGGCGACGTCGGTCGAGGTGGACGTGTATCCCTCGGTGAACACGAGGTAGATGACCGCCAGCACCCCGTCGAGGCGCTCGGGAAGCGCGTCCGTCGGAGGAACTCGGTAGGGGATGGCGGCGTTGGCGATCTTGCGCTTCGCGCGCAGCAGCCGCTGACTCATCGTGGTTTCGGAGGTGAGGAACATGCGCCCGATCGCCTCCGTCGGAAGGTTCGAGACCACCTTCAGTGTCAACGCGACGCGGGCCTCCATCGACAGGGCGGGGTGGCAACACGTGAACACGAGTCGCAGGCGATCGTCGTCGATCGGCTCCCAGTCGACGGGCGGTTCGTCACTCGGATCGTTGTGCATGGCGACCTCGCTGAGCTTGCGGCGTTCGGTCTCGCGACGGCGGAGGACATCGATGGCACGCCGTCTGGCGGCGGTCGTCAGCCAGGCCGCGGGACGGTCGGGAATGCCGTCGTCGACCCAGCGAAGCAACGCGCGTTCGGCAGCATCGGCGACAGCGTCCTCGGCGAGATCCCAGTCACCAGTTGTACGGATCAGGGAGGCGACGATGCGGAGACGCTCGTCGGCGAGAGCATCGGCGAGTGCGCGACGGACGTCGCCCGCCGCGCACCCACCGTCGGTCACGACGTCGGCCCTCCCGGCTCGTCGTCATCCCAGAACGGACGCAGTTCGAGACGGCCGAACCGCGCCATCGGATGCTGAGATGCGATCTCGATGGCCTCGTCGAGGTCGGCGCACTCGAGGATGTCGAAGCCGGCGATCCACTCGCGTGTCTCGGCGAACGGGCCGTCGGTCACGAGCACCTTCCCGTCGCGCTTGCGCACGGTGGTGGCGTCGGCCGTCGGCCGCAACGCGTTGCCCGCCACCCGGGCGCCGCTGGAGTCGTGCCGGTCCACCCAGTCCTCGACGTCATCGAGCTTCGGGTCGTCGCTCGGCGGATCGGGCTCGGTGTCGGTGCAGACGAACATCATGTACTTCATCGGGGTCCTTCCGTCGGTTTCATGTCGTACACCCACACGACGATCAGCTCATCAGGAATCCGACAGTTCACGTCCAAGATTCTCTTCGCGGGCGGTCCGGCCGCCGCTCCCGCCTGTCGGCAATCGCCTGTGGCAGAGTGAGCGGATGCGGCTCATGGTGGGATCGCGCACTGTTCAGCTAGCAACGCTCGCCGTGCTCGCTCTCGCCGCGTGTGGCGGGTACGACGACGACGCATCGCCTGCGAGCCAAGGCACAACGGCGAGTCAAGGCACAACGGCGAGCCAAGGCACAACGGCGAGCCAAGGCACAACGGCCAGGTCTTCCGCCGTCACGACGGGCACGGCTGAGGCGGTATGGGAGACGGAATGCCCGGGGCCAGAGGTGCATGTGATCTATCGCGTCGGCGGTACCGCCGCCAGCGGCGGGTACAAGGCAGCGATTCCCGAGGAAATGCACGAGGGCGAGTTCACGGCCGGCGCCAGTGAGAAGGCCGATCAGGTGGTCCACGAGTTCTGCACCGCCGATGACCTCCGCTTCATCGGCGTCTTCAACACCTCCGAAACCGGGCTCGTGTCATGCGAGATCGAGATCGACGGTGACATCGTCTCCACGCGCCAGTCGTCGGAAGGTCCGTCCACGGTCGCCAACTGCAGCGGCTGACGAGAGCGCGGCGCCCGCTCGGGCCGTCACCCGTGTGCCGGCGGACACGAACGGCTATGACGCAGGCGAGGTGCCAGTTGAGTCGACCTTCCTCACGCGTACGGCATTCTGCACACCGAACAATCGGTGGGCGCGTTGGTTGCTCGCGGAGAAGTACGGGTTCACTTCTGCGATCGTCACGACCTGGGGTTGGTCGACGAGGTGCTCCTCCCCCTCGCGGACGATGCGTGCGGAGCCGCTTGCCAACACGTTCTTCAACCAGTCGGTGTTGAGCCCGTACGGAAGCGCGATCACGAACCCGTCGCCGGCAGGCACGGCCTCGAGGGGCGTGGCGTACGAGCGTCCCGTGGCCCGTCCGACGTGGTGGATGACCGCCGTCGACATCCCCGGCTGCCCCGCCGAGCGGAGCACGAGCGGCTTCGTGGCGCGACCGAGCCGGCGCACCGTGTCGACCACGGGCCGCGTCTTCCGCCGCATCCCCATGATGAACACGACACCGATAGTGACGACAGCCAGCAACAGCCCTCCGCCAACGTACGCCAGTGTTCTTCGCATCACGCCTCCTCCGGCAGACCGCAGCACAGGTTCGCCGATCGTTTCCAGTCTGGTCCACTCCCGCCGGCGCGGCGTCCAACTCGCGCCTGGAGCGGCGCAAAGTGGGGCAACTCCCGAGGCTCCAAGCGACCACACTGGTGCCGTGCCTGCACTGCCCGCGGCCAGATATCTCCTCCGAGCTCGAGATCTCGCCGATCGCCACTACGCCGAGCCGATCTCGGTCTCCGACATGGCCCGTGCCGCGCACCTGTCCTCCGCTCATTTCAGCCGGGAGTTCCGCCGCACGTTCGGCGAGTCGCCACACCAGTATCTGCTCACCCGCCGTTTGGAGCGGGCCGCTGCGTTGCTGCGTTCGACGGACTGGACCGTCGCCCGCATCTGCACCGCGGTCGGCATCCAGAGCCAGCCCACGTTCACGACGAGCTTTCGCACGCACTTCGGCAAGACGCCCATCGAGTACCGGGCCGCGTTCAAGCCTGCGGCGGCGCTGGCCGTCGTCCCCATGTGTGTGACCCGCGTGTATGGCCGACCCCGATACCGCACGATTCGAAAAGACGGCGACAGCGCCGATCAATACGTTCGACCGTGAAGCGAGAACCCGTCTCGCTCCGATCCCCAGGAGGAAACATGATCCGCATCGCAACCGCCCAGCTGTGGGTTCACGACCAGGACGAGGCACTTGCCTTCTACACCGACAAGGTCGGTATGGAGGTCCGCTCGGACGTCACGATGCCCGAGATGGGCAACTTCCGCTGGCTCACCATCGGTCCCGCCGATCAGGCCGACATCTCGATCGTGTTGATGGCAATCCCAGGACCGCCGGTCATCGACGACGAGAGCGCCGGGCAGATCCGCGACCTGATGGCGAAGGGTTTCGCCGGCACCGTGTTCCTGTCGACGGACGACTGCCACAAGTCGTACGAGGAACTGAGCGCCCGCGGCGTCGAGTTCGTCGAGCCGCCCGAGGCCCGTCCCTACGGCATCGACGCCGGGTTCCGTGACCCGTCGGGCAACAGCATCCGCCTCACCCAGGTCGACGACGACTTCGGGTGACGGCGGGCGCCGCAGCGCGACTCACTGACGTGTCGCTCCCGCATTGACCAGAAGGAGAACCAGATGCGCAACGTTGTGCTCTACCACCTGCTCTCGCTCGACGGAGTTGCACTCGACGACGACGCGGAGTGGTTCACCGACAGCGGACCGGAGATGTTTACCAACCTCGCCCGGGTGATCGGCACGCAGAGCGACATCCTCCTCGGACGTCGCACGTACGACTACTGGGTCGGGTACTGGCCGACCTCCGACATCGAACCCTTCGCCAGCTTCATCAACCAATCACCGAAGCACGTGGTCACATCGAGCACTCCCGGCGACAAGTGGGCGAACACGACGCTCGTGACCACGCCGGCCGCCGATTACGTCTCCGATCTGAAGCGACAGCCTGGAGGCGACATCGGCATCCACGGGAGCATCGACCTGGCCGGCTCGCTCTTGCGAGCCGGCCTCGTCGATGTCCTCGAACTCGCCGTCGCCCCGGCGACAGCCGGTCGCGGTCGACGCGTTTTCGAAAGCGACGACGCCTCACAGCGGTGGGACCTCGCCAACGTCGAGCGAAGCCCGCTCGGCACGCTGTTCCTGACCTATCGGAGCGCGGACTCCGACGCGGTTCCCGCAGAAGACCCCGCCGCCGGGTAGTACGGCGTCTCAACGCTTCGGCGCAGCCGACCGAGTGAGGGAGCCTCGTGCCGTGCCCGCCGGCATGACCTGCTCGTTAGGGTTGCGGCGTGCTGGAGGACGTCCTCGCCGCCAACGCTGCGTTCTATGACGCCTTCGAACGGCGCAACATCGAGGCGATGGGACTCGTCTGGGAGCAGAGCGACAGGGTCGTGTGTGTGCATCCCGGCTGGCCGATCATGCGCGGGTGGCGCACCGTGGAGGAGTCCTGGCGTCGAATCTTCGACGGACCGGGGCGCAACCAGTTCATCGTGACCAACGATGCTGCTGTGATCGCTGACGACGTCGCCTGGGTAACGCTTGACGAGAACCTCGTCGATCGAGCGATGACTGGCACGATCGCCGCGACCAACATGTTCGTCCGCGGCAACCACACCTGGAAGCTCGTCCTTCATCACGGTTCTCCGGTCGGGCGGTGAGAACCGCCGCCGGCGCCTCCGCCCGGCGTGATCAGCCGGCGAGATCGGGATAGTGGGCGCGCACGTTTCCGGGGTAGCTGCGGACGTAGTAGTTCCACATCTGCTCGCCGTAGACGCCGGCTGACGCGGACGAGGTTCCACTCTGACCAGCGAGCAGTTCGTCGCGCTTGGCCATGAATCCTGCGCCCGCATGACGCGGACTGGCGGCGACGGCGGCGACGAACTCTGGTCCCAATGGCAGCGGTTCGAGCACGGTGCGCAGATCGGGCCCGTGGAAGTAGCCCGAGGAGAACCGCGCCTCCGTGGCGATCACCCGGTGGGTGGTCGCCACGAAGTAGTTGCCCGTCATCCGCTGCAGCATCTCGCCGAGATTGACGACGAGCGCGTCGGCACGCGGTGGCACGTCGATCCACACGTCGTCCGGGTTGAGTGCTTGCAGCCCACCGACCTCGTGCTGCCACAGCAGAGTGAGGAACCCGGCGTCGTGGTGAGCGTTGACGCCAGCCTCGCCGGCCGGTGTCGCCGGGTAGCGGATCAGCTTGGCGAAGGAGAGTGGCCGTTCGCCGAAGAGCTCACGCAGGTACCCTCGTGGCAGATCGAGCCCGAGGCAGAGAACCTCCATCAGGCGGTCGGCGACCGCCCCGAGTCGCGCCAGGAACTCCTCGATGACGGCCCGAAAGCCCGGTAACACGGGCTCGGGAAGCCACTGGTTGGGGCCGTCGAGACGGAGGTACGGCGGCTGGGCGTCGGGAGGGTAGGGCGGGTTCTCGACCGACACGTCGAGCTGCTCGCGGTAGTCGACGCGGTTGTCGGTGAGCTCCGCGCCGACCCGCTCCCAGCCGTGGAAGTGGCGCGACCGGATCTTGTCGATCTCCGCTTTTACCTCCTCGGGCAGGGCGAAGAACGCCTGCAGCAGATCGAAGTAGCGGGCACGAAAGTCGTCGGGGATGCCGTGGCCGACGAGTTGGAAGAACCCCACCTCGTGACAGGCCTGGCGCAGCTCCGTAGCCAGCGCGTCGCGTTCGGACGGTCCGCCGTCCCAGCGACGCAGGTCGACCTCCGGGATCGCCGTGAAGGCTTCATGTGCAGGAGCGTCGAGGGCGCGACTCACCTCGACAACGCTACGTGGATCCCGACCCTGTTGACGTCGTGGGTTCGCCACGGTCACATCTGCATGACCGGAGCGACGTGGTCAGCGGCTCTGGAGTTCGATGGCGCCGCCCGTGAGGACGCGATAGGCGTCGGACACCAGCCATTGGCGAGCTAACGGTCGGCGGCGGACGATCCCGTCCAGGTAGGCGAGTCCGGCCGAGCCGATCCATCTGCAGTGGGCAGCCCGAACGCTGGTGTCGCACTTGTGAATGTCCATCGTCTCGTGCACGGCGCGGCGGTCGGTGTCCCATGAGAGGTAGGTGTCTCCGGTGTGCTGCGCTGTGAGCCAGGCCGTGATGCGGCTCTCGGGAGGCTCACCCGTCTCGTCACCGACCCCGGTCACCGACATGAACGGGCGATCGATGCCCGTGAAGCTGTGAAGGTCGAGCTCGGGCTCGCCGGGCTGGAAGCCAGAGCGGAAACCGGCGTACATCGGACCCTGCACACCGGTGACCAGGAATGCCATCGGCGCGCTCGTCGTGCTCGTCGTATCGCGGGCCGTTCGTGACGAACTGTTGCCAGGCACCAGCATTGGCGAGCGGCACGGTCGAGCCCGGCGGAGTGGCCGGCGACCACGATGCGCTCCGAATCGAACAGCCTCGTGAGGGCTGGGTCGAGGGCAGCGACATCGGCGAGGTGGTCCACGAGGAAGTGCGTGGTTTGCGGGCCGTATCGGAACTGAGCGACCCAGTTGGTGCACTCGTCCGTCGCCACGATGCCGTTCGCGCTGCACTCGGCGCGGAACGGTGTGGCGTCGGCGATCGGCATGCGGGAGGGATGGATGACGACGTATCCCGCCGCGGCGAGCAGATTTCCCCATTCCGCGCTCCGTGTCGCCCCACGAGGTGACGGAGCGCCGCCATGGTTCCAGATCACCACCGGTCGCCGCTCAACGTGGTCGAGCCTCGGGTAGCGGATCAGGAGCGGAATCTCGTAGTCGTCGCGTTCGGGGTCGGTCAGGGAGACGCCTTGAACGACTCCGACGTCGTAGTGGAGGTCCGACGTGTACAGACAGCTCGGCGGATCAGCCGGATTGCATGTGGCGGGCAGTCGCTGGGTCGTCGCCGCTTCCGCCCCGCCGGAGTCTCCCGCCGTCGACGGAAGGATCCCCGTTGCTGAGACGGCGAGCCCGCTCGCTCCGGCGACAAGCATGAAGATCATCAGTGAACGGCGCATCGTCGACTCCTCTGCCAGGTGGATGTGCGATCGACGTCACCGTGCCAGGGGCGTGCTAACCGGTCGCTAGCGAACCCGCCATGGGCACGCCCGACCGAGCTCCGTCAGACCGCCGGCGATCCCGCCGCTCGTCCAACCGGCCCTGCGGCTCGGCGCTGCAGGTCCAGCAGCGCGCGTCCCTCGCGTCTACTCGCTCGGCGGGCCGATCGTCAGGAGGGCGATGGCGCGGGACATCCGCTTGCGGGCCTCGGCCATCGTGATGAACCCCTGCGACCACTGCGCGGAGCAGCGTCCACAGCACGGCGTTGACGATGTCGACGATCGTCTCCGCACGGTCAGCGTCGATGCCGTCGAGCGGCTGCAGGAACGCGGTCCGCACCTCGTCGTTGGCCTGCCCGGCGAGCTCGCGGGCGTGCGGGTCGGGCGTCGACTCGAGCATCGTCACGAGGCGGAAGAACTGTGGACGCCGCTCGAACGCCGTCAGCACACGTTGCATCAGGTCGTCGAGCCGCTCGTTCGGCGTCTGCCCCTTGAGCGGCTTGCGTTGGAGCACGTCGTGCAGCGACGAGCCCCATTGCGCTCGGGCGGCGCCGAAGAGGTGCTCCTTGGAGGAGAAGTACCGATACACCGTGCCGAGGGCGACACCCGCCGCTTCAGCGACGTCGCGCATCTGCACCTTCTCGTACTCGCTCTTGTCGAGCAGCGATGTGGCTGCCCGGATGATGCGCTGCCGGCGTTCGCGCTGGCCGGCCGTCAGCGTGTCCGGATCCGGTGGCCCGGGAGCCGGTCCCTCGCCGGCGAGTTGCTGGCTCATCGCGCCGTCGTCGATCTGCTCAGCTCGGTTGAACGGCACGCCCTTGTCGACGCGAATGTCGCCGGGCAGCCCGAGCACACGCTCTCCGACGATGTTGCGCTGCACCTGCTCGGTGCCGCCGCCGATGCGCGACGCCCACTGGCTGAGGAACGTGTGCTGCAAGGCGCCGTCGGCGTGCGCATCGCCGTCGCTGAGCATTCCTTCCGGGCCGAGTATCGCCACGCCGAGGTTGCCCGACTCTTCGAGGTGCTTCGAGATCGCCAGCTTCATCACGGAGCTCTCCGGGCCGGGGGGCAGTCCCCGGCTGCGAGCGGTGTGGGCCCGCAGCCGGAGGAACTCGAGCACGCGCTCACGGATGTAGGCGTTGGTCAACTCGTGCCGCACGATCGGATCGCTCGCACGGCCGAACGTGCGGGCAGCCTCGAGCAGCGGATCGAACTTGCTCTGGCTCATTCCGCCGATCAGCGTCCGTTCGTTGCTCAGCGTCGTCAGCACGGCCCGCCAGCCGTCGTCGACGGCGCCGACCACGTTCGCCGCCGGAACCCTCACGTCGGTGAGGAACACCTCGTTGAAATGGGAGGCTCCGTTGATCTGGCGCAGCGGCCGCACCTCGATGCCTGGTGTGGTCATGTCGAGCAGGAAGTACGTGATGCCGCGGTGCTTGGGCGCATCGGGGTTCGTGCGGGCGAGGAGGATTCCCCAGTCGCTGTGATGGGCACCCGAGGTCCACACCTTCTGCCCGTTGATCACGAACTCGTCGCCGTCGCGCTCGGCCCTCGTGCTGAGGCCCGCCAGGTCGCTTCCTGCCCCTGGCTCGCTGAACAGCTGACACCACACCTCCTCGCCACGCAACAACGGCTCGAGGAACCGCTCCTTCTGCTCCGGCGTGCCGTGGGCGATCAGAGTCGGACCGGTCATGCCGATGCCGACGGCGAACACCCCAGTGTTCAGCCCGTGCCGCGCCTGTTCCTGGTCGAAGATGCCGTGCTCGATGCTGGTACCGCCGCGCCCGCCGTACTCACTGGGCCACGTGATGCCGGCCCAGCCGCCTTCGTACAACTCGCGCTGCCACGCCTTCGACGTGGCGACGTGCAATGCGTCGTCGTTCTTGGCGAAATCGGCGGCGTACCGGGGGGCGTGCTCGTCGAGCCAGCGCCAGCGCCTCGGCCCGGAACTCGGCCTCTTGCGGTGTCTCGGCGAAGTCCATTCGAGCGGATCGTACTAGAATTGGATCCTAGTTTTCCGACTCCCGCCGGTCGTACCAGTGGAGCGCACGATCTCTAGGGTTGTTGTCGATGGAGCTGTGGACGATGCGGAGTGCCGGAGACGGGAATCGCCGTCGACCAGGCCGAGCGGGCCGAGGAGCCGGGCTGGGACGGCATCACGTTCACCGACTCGCAGAACCTGGTCGGCGACCCGTTCGTCGCCGTCGCGCTGGCCGCCGGGCGACCGAGACGGCTGCGGTTCGCCACCGGCGTCACCAACGCCTACACCCGCCACCCGGCGGCGCTGGCCACCGTGGCCGCGACCGTGCAGGAGGCGTCGGGCGGGCGCTTCGTGCTCGGCATCGGCCGGGGCGACACCGCGCTGTTCCACCTCGGGCTGCCAGCCGATGCCCGTCGACCGCTTCGCCGCGCTCGGTCACCGACGTGCAGACCTACCTCGCCGGCGGCACCGTCGACTGCGACGGCCACGCCGAGCCGGCTGCAGTGGCTCGACCGTGCCCGCCAGCCCAAGGTGCCGCTCGACATCGCCGCGTCCGGGCCCGCGGATGATCGACCTCGCGGCCCGCATCGCCGAGCGCGTCACGTTCGCCGTCGGCGCCGATCCCGACCGGATGGCGTGGGCGCTCGACCTGGCCCGCAAGGCCGCGGCCGACGCCGGGCCGCGATCCCGGCGAGATCTCGTTCGGCGCCTACGTCAACGTCGGCTGCCACCCCGACCTCGACGCGCGCCCGGGCGCTGATCGCCGGCGGCGTCGCCGCGTTCGCCCACTTCTCGGCCATGCCCGGCTCCACCGGCGCCGGCCTCGCCGACGGCGACCGGGCGGTCGTCGCCGAGGTCGGCCGCCGCTACGACAGCAACCAGCACCTGCAGCAACCAGCGCCGCCCACACCG
This sequence comes from uncultured Acidimicrobiia bacterium, assembly GCA_963830025.1. Lineage (GTDB taxonomy): Bacteria > Actinomycetota > Acidimicrobiia > Acidimicrobiales > Ilumatobacteraceae > CAWHLC01. Next base: position 237,309 of record CAWHLC010000007.1, on the reverse strand, counting down.
AGGCGCTCGACCCCGACTTCGTCGACCGCTTCGCCGTCGTCGGCCCGCCCGACGCGCTGCGCCGAGCGCCTGCGCGAGCTCGGCCGCCCTCGGCGTCGAGCGGTTCGTCATCACCGGCGCCGAGCTTCGGCGCCGACCGCGACGACGCCCGCACCGCCGGCACCGCTGCTCACCGCCGAGCTGCTTCCCGACCCTGCGACGAGCGAGGCACCGCCATGACCGACCACGACCTCGTCATCCGGGGCGGCACCGTCATCGACGGCACCGGCGCCGAGCCGCGCACCGCCGACGTCGCCATCACCGACGGCGTCATCACCGAGGTCGGCCGCGGTCGACGGCACGCGCCGGCGCGCACGATCGACGCCGACGGCCTGCTCGTCACGCCCGGGCTTCGTCGACATCCACGCCCACTACGACGGCCAGGCCTCCTGGGACGAGCGCATGATCCCGTCGTCGTGGCACGGCGTCACCACCGTCGTCGCCGGCAACTGCGGCGTCGGCTTCGCCCCCGTCCGCCCCGCCGACCACGACCGCCTCATCGAGCTGATGGAGGGCGTCGAGGACATCCCCGGCGTCGTCCTCGCACGAGGGCCTGGCGTGGAACTGGCGAGTCGTTCCCCGAGTTCCTCGACGCGGTCGACGGCCGCCCGTTCGACGTCGACGTCGCCCTGCAGGTGCCCCACGGCGCCCTGCGGCTCCACGTCATGGGCGAGCGCGGCGCCGCCCGCGAGCCGGCCACCGCCGACGACATCGCCGCCATGGCCCGATCTGGCGGCCGAGGCGGTCGAGGCCGGGGCGCTCGGCTTCACCACCTCGCGCACGCTCAACCACCGCACCAGCCGGGGCGAGCCCACGCCGACGCTCACGGCCGAGGCCGACGAGCTGGTCGGCATCGCCAACGCGATCGGCGCCACCGGGCCGCGGCGTGCTGCAGGTGGTGTCCGACTTCGCCGACGTCGACGCCGAGTTCGCGCTCTTCCGCCGCATGGCCGAGGAGTCGGGCCGGCCGCTGTCGTTCTCGCTGCGTGCAGAGCCCGGGGCGACGGCCTGGCGGCGCCAGCTCGAGCTGCTCGACGCAGGCCAACGCCGACGGCGTGCCGATGACGGCCCAGGTGGCGCCCCGGGCCGTCGGCCTGCTGCTCGGGCTGCAGTGCACGCTGCACCCGTTCCTCACCAACCCGGTGTACCGCGAGATCGCCGAGCCTGCCGCTCGCCGAGCAGGTGGCGACGCTGTCGCGACCCGGCGTTCCGGGAGCGGGTGCTGCGCCGCGGCCGACGGCCGCGCGGACCGAGCGCGCTGCGGCGGCCGGCTGCTCGACGGCTTCGACCGCATGTACGAGCTCGGCGACCCGCCCGACTACGAGCCCGACCCGGCCACGAGCATCGCCCGGCGGGCCGAGCGGGAGGGCCGCGACCCGCTCGACCTCGCCTACGACCTGCTGCTCGCCGACGGCGGCCGGGCGTTCCTCTACCTGCCGCTCCTCAACTACGCCGACGGCAACCTCGACGCCGCCGGCGAGATGCTCGCCCACCCGCACACCGTGCTCGGCCTGGCCGACGGCGGCGCCCACGTCGGCACGATCTGCGACGCCAGCTTCCCCACCACGCTGCTCACCCTCTGGGGCCGCGACCGCGACCAGGGCCGGCTGGCGCTGCCCTACCTCGTCCACCAGCACACCCAGGACACCGCCCGCACCGTCGGCCTGCTCGACCGGGGCGTGCTCGCCCCCGGCTACCGGGCCGACGTCAACGTCATCGACTTCGACCGCCTCGACGGCGCGCCGCCCGGAGATGCGCCACGACCTGCCCGCCGGCGGCCGGCGCCTGGTCCAGCCGGCCGACGGCTACGTCGCCACCGTCGTCGCCGGCCAGGTCACCTACGAGCACGGCGAGCCGACCGGCCCGCTGCCCGGCCGCCTCGTCCGCGGCCCGCAACCCGCACCCGCCGCCGGACGAGGGCGCCGATGACGCACCATCGACGCCTCGGCCGTCGCGTCCGCTCGAGCCGGACTGCGAGTGGCGCGGCGACGAGCTCGGCGACGGCTACGTCTTCCACCTCACCGACGACGCACGTCGCCGAGCTCGACGCCGCCCTCGTCGCACGCCGAGGCGCACGCCGACGACGTGCTCGACATCACCCGCGAGCTGTTCCCGCTGCCCACGCTCGGCCCGGAGCTCGGCGCCGCATCACCGACGAGCTGATCAACGGGCGGGGCGTGGTGCTCATCCGCGGCGTGCCGGTCGACGCGCTACAGCAAGGACCGGGCCTCGGCGATCTACTGGGGCGTCGGCACGCACCTCGGGCAGCCCTGGCCGCAGAACGCCAAGGGCCACCTGCTCGGCGACGTCACCGACCAGGGCCGCGCCGTCGACGACCCACACGCCCGGGGCAACGAGATCGGCGGCGTCGCCGCTCCCGTTCCACTCCGACGGCTCCGACCTCGTCGGCCTGTTCTGCCTCGACGCCGGCGCCGAGCGGCGGCGCCAGCCTGGTGGCCAACGCGGTCACGATCCACAACGACCTGGTCGCGCGATGCACCCGAGCTGGCCGCCGAGCTCTACGAGCCGTTCCCCTACGACCTGCGGGGCGAGCAGGCCCCGGGAGCGAGGAGCTGGTACACGATGCCGATCTTCAACCGGCACGGGCCGACCGGCTGTTCGTGCGCTACATCCGGCCCTACATCGACGTCGTCCCGGCGCCACGAGGACGCGCCCCGGCCGTCGGCGATCGGCGCCGCGCCGCGATGGACCGGCTCGACGCCATGTGCGCCGATCCGCAGTACCACGTGTCGATGGGCCTGCGGGCCGGGCGACATGCAGTTCGTGAACAACTACCACGTGCTGCACGCCCGCGACGGCGTACGTCGACGACCGGGCCGCCGGGCAAGATCCGCCACCTCAAGCGGCTGTGGCTCGAGACCGACCTGCTCGCCGACGACGACAAGCCCGAGCGCTTCCGCCTCGGCCGCACCGACAGCTACTGGTCGAGCAAGGGCCGCACCAAGAGCGAGCTCGACATCTGACGGCGGTCACCTGCCGGAGCGGCTCGTGAGCGTGGCACCGACGAGCACAAGACCGAGACCGCCGATGGAAAGCAGCTCCACGGATTCGTCGCGGAAGATCACACCGAGCACCAGCGCGACGACGGGGATGAGGTAGGCGATCACCGCACCGCGGGTGGCGCCGACGCGGCCGAAGAGGGAGCTCGCCAGAATGAACGCGACACCCGTGCCGAGTGCGCCGAGAGCGACCACGGCGAGTAGCGGCTTCACCTCCAGCTTGGAGTCCCACAGGCCCACGACGCCGTATGGCGTGGTGAGCACGATCGCCACGGCTTGTGCCCGCCAGATCACCGGAATCGACCCGTAGCGTTGCTGCAGCGGGACGACGAGGTTTCCGGCGACGCCGTACGACACCATCGCCACGATCACCAGCGAGGCCCCGAGAGCAGTTCGCGACCCGCCCTGCATCGAGGGAAGACTGATCGCCACCACACCGGCGAACCCGACGGCGAGACCGATCTGTTGGTTCTTGCCGGGCAGCCGCTTGAGGAGCAGACACGTGATGCCGGCGGCGAAGATGGGTAGTGAGCCGTTCAGCATTCCGGTCACGGACGACGAGATCCACTGCTCGGCGATGGGGAACATCGACATCGGGATCGCCATCCACACTGCTCCGAGCAGCGCCACGCGGGGGATGTCCTCGCGGTCGATGGCAACCGACCGCGACGTCGGGAAGGCGGCGAGGGCGAGGAAGCCGAAGATGACCCGCAACCACGTGATCGTGCCGGGTGCGAACGCCTCCAAACCCTCTGCAATGAGGAGGAACGAGGCACCCCAGATGACCGCCGCGCCCGACAGCATCAACCAGTCGGCGGGGCTGAACGGATGGTCGCTCGTGCCCTCCGACGTCACGACCAAGCGCCGGCTGGCCACGCGAGCCGTGACCGCCGCCGGTTCGGGCAGGCCGTCGCCGGCGTCGACGTGGGCGGTCACGGTGTCACGGTTGCCCATCCGGGTCGCGACTCGCAAGCAGGTTGCACGTTTCGCCGAACGGGCCGAGCGCCTTCGGTCCGTTCTCGCCGCGGCCGCTTCACTCTGGGGCGACGGACATCAGGTCGGTGAACCCGGACGGGTCGTGGCGTCCGACCGTCCCGTGTTCGAAGATGCCGTAGCCGACGAGGTCGCCGCAGCGCGCCCGTGCGGCGTGGTCGATCACCCCGAACGGTGTGCGGGCGACGACTGCCGGATCGGTGAGGTCGTACGTGGCGCGTTCGCAGAAGTCGCGTCCGCGCCATTGGCCGTGTCCCCAGTCGGGATCGCCTCCGTAGCCGCACCCCACGTGGAGCGGCATCGACCCGAGCACCTCGATGTCGATCGTGAGCGGCGTTCCGTCACGCTCGCTGAGGTGGATCGTCGCCGCCTCCGGGAGTCGCGTGCCCGGCCGGTAGCGAACGTCGACGCGCGGCCATCCGAGCTGCTCGGTACGCCCGTCGGGATACATCCGCACCGTGTCGTTGAGTGTCCTGAAGCCGTCGGGCTCCTCTTGGAGGATCACCATCGTCGAGAACTCCTCGAACCGGAGCGGGATCCAGAACCAGTACAGCGTCGGTTCCAGCTCGGCCGCCCATCGGCCAGGCGGCACTGCCTCGCCGATCGGCCGGATGCCCCATGACCGGTCGCGCGTGGCGGTGAAGTCCCCTGGCGTGATGTCGAACTGCTCGCCGCCGGCACGTACCACGCCCTCCCACGTACCGATTCCGAGGAACCGGCTGGCGTCGAGGATCATCTTGTTCCCCCGCCACAGCTCGTGATGCGCCTCGTCGTGCACGGGAACAGCGGCAGTCCACTCGAGGTCGCACGACACCTCGTCGGCGGATCCGTCGCACAACACCCGCACCTTGCGGAGGGGCTCGACCACCTCGATCCGGATCGGTCCCACCTCCATCCGCATGCGGTCGTCATCGAGTGCGTCACTCGTGCGAACCACGTGCTGGACGCTGCCGACGCGAGCACAGGCGTAGGCGTCCTTGACGCCGAGGTTGGGGTAGACGCCGAAACCAGCGATGAACTGCAGGTCGACCTGACCGTGAGGAATGATGTGGAAGATGTTGCGGTCGTAGAAGTCGCGGTCGGTTGTCCCGACGTACTGCATCGACCGGGGGACCTGGTGGATCGGGTACTCGTCGAGCGGATGTGCCACGCGTCGGCCTTTCGTCGAAGCCATTTCGAATCGCAGGACCAAGGCGCGCGGCCCTACAGTGAACCGAATCTGAGGGTATGTCAGATACTGCAGGCGCGACGAGCTGTGAAGGGTGCGCGATGACCACAGACCTGGGGTTCGAGACGCTCGACGTCATCTCCAACGAGGTGTATCGGGATGGCCCTCCGCACGATGTGTACAGCCGGATGCGGGCCGAGGCGCCGATCACGAAGCACCGTGGAATCGAGCCCGGCTTCCCCGAGTGGTTCTGGGCGGTCACCCGCCATGGCGATGTCGTCGAGGTGAGCCGTCGCTTCGAGATGTACTCGTCGGCGAAGATGGGAGCCCTGCTCAACCAGGATCGTCCCGACCTCGAGCTGGCGCGGATGATGCTCGACCTCGATCCACCCGAGCACACCCGCCTGCGCACGCTCGTCAACCGCGGGTTCACGCCGAAGGCGATGCGAATGCTCGAGGACCACTTCCGCGAAGTCTCCGTGCGGCTGGTGGATGACGCACTCGCTCAGGGCACGGTCGAGTTCGTCGATGCCGTGTCCAGCGAGCTTCCGCTGATCGCCATCGCCGAGCTCCTCGGGATCGCCGTCGAGGACAGGCGCAAGGTGTTCGACTGGTCGAACCGGATGATCGGCACCACCGATCCCGACTACTCGGGTGGCCCCGACGACGGCGCAGACCGCAGCCGCCGAGCTGTACATGTACGCCAACGAGCTCGCCGCCCAGCGCCGCGCCGAGCCACGCGAGGACATCATCACGACCCTCATCACCGAGCACGACGGCGACATCCTCAGCGAGCACGAGTTCGACCTGTTCGTCCTGCTGCTGTCGGTCGCCGGCAACGAGACCACGCGCAACGGGATCAGCCACGGCCTCCTCGCGCTCATCGAGAACCCCGAGGCCTGGACGGCGTTGAAGGACGATCGTGACCTCGTGCGGCCGGCGGTCGAGGAGATGCTCCGTTGGGGCACGCCCGTCAACAACTTCCGCCGGACCGCCACGGGCGATGTGGAGTTGCACGGCGTCACGATCAGTGAGGGTGACGCAGTCGTGATGTTCTACGCGTCGGCGAACCGCGACGAGACGGTGTTCCCCGATCCGTTCACGTTCGACATCACCCGTGACCCCAATCCGCACCTCACCTTCGGCGGCGGCGGACCGCACTTCTGTCTCGGCGCCAACCTCGCCCGGATGGAGATGCGGATCCTGTTCGAGGAGCTGCTCGACCGTGTCGACAACGTCGAGCTGGCAGGTGAGGTGAGGAAGCTGCGGTCGAACTTCATCCACGGCATCAAGCAGCTGCCCGTGCGCCTCACCTGAGCGAACAGCAGTCGGGCGCGCCACGTTGCGCCTCCGATCGATGCGGCTCGACGACCTTTTTCGCCCGAATGTGCAACCTTTTCAGGTCCTGCGGCGTCGAAGAAGTATGGCGACACCGTTGGTGTTCGATCTGACTGCCCCCGTTCGGCCACCCCGACGGGCGCGTCGGCTGCCGTGGCGTTCCTGCTCAGTGGTGCCGCGTTGGTCACCGGGATCAATCTGGCCGATGCCGGTGAGCCCGAGGACTGCGGCTGCGTCCCACCGCGTGACGTCACCGTGTCGCCAAACGCCGCATCGCGTTGAGCAATTCCGCGTCCTAGCGCGCTCGCCGCCCAATCCGGTGCGGCACCGGCTCCGAACTCTGTGCGACAACCCCCCAACCCGAAGGAATCGCACATGTTCCGAACGTACCCGAGGAAGCTCGGTGCCGGCCTTGCCGTTACCGCTCTGCTCATGACTGCCTGCGGCGACGACGACGACACCGCATCGACGACCGCAGAACAGGCCGCGCCCGCCACCACCGCTGCCGCACCCGGTACGAGTGCATCTCCGGACACGACGATGGCACCCGGCACGACCGATGGCACCGGACACGACCATGGCACCCGGCACCACCATGCACCCGGGAACGACCGCGCCGAGCGAGGGAGCGTCCGCCGTCGAGAGTGGCGCCGCCACACTGCGCGCCGGTCTCACCTCGCTGCTCCAAGAGCACGTGTACCTGGCCGGAGCGGCGATTGCGACCGCAGTCGGCGCAGGTGGAGACATGGAAGCGCCCGCCCGTACAAGCCGCCGTCGCCACGCTGGACGACAACTCGGTGGCGCTGTCGGAGGCGGTTGGCTCGGTCTACGGCGACGAGGCCGGCAAGCAGTTCCTCGAGTCTGTGGCGCGCCCACATCGGATTCTTCGTCGATTACACGCTCGGCGCCGCAACCGGTGACATGGCGGCAGCAGGACGCGGCGAAAGCCAAGCTCGACGCCTACCGGGCCGACTTCGGCGCCTTCATCGACAGCGCGACCGGCGGTGAGCTGCCCGCCGACGCGGTGGCGAAGGAGCTCCAGATCCACGTCAACTCGTTGCTCGTGGCGGTCGATGCGATCCTCGCCCAGAGCCCGGACGTCTACACGAAGCTGCGAGCAGCCGCCCAGCACATGCCGATGACGGCGCAGGCGCTGGCCGGTGCCATCGCCACGCAGATGCCTGACACCTTCGATGGCGACGTGGCCGGCCCGGCATCAGAGCTGCGCAGTGGGCTCACCCACCTCTTGCAGGAGCACGTCTACCTCGCTTCGGCTGCGCCATCACCAGGCTGTTGCCGACGGCGGCGATCTCGAAGCGCCACAGACGGCCGACGCTGTTGCCGCCCTCGACGCGAACTCGGTCGCCCTGTCAGAGGCTGTCGGGTCGGTCTACGGCGACGAGGCGGGCAAGCAGTTCCTCGAGCTGTGGCGAGCCCACATCGGGTTCTTCGTCGACTACACGCTCGGCGGCGCGACCGGTGACATGAAGGCGCAGGACGCAGCCAAGGCCAAGCTCGACGCGTACCGCGCCGACTTCGGCGCCTTCATCGACAGCGCAACCGGTGGCGAGCTGCCGGCCGACGCCGTCGCCGTGGACCTGCAGGTTCACGTGAACTCGCTGATCGAGGCCATCGATGCAGCGATCGCCGCCGACCCGTCGTTCTTCCCGAAGATGCGCACCGCAGCCCAGCACATGCCGATGACCGCTCTCGCTCTTGCGTCGGCCATCAGCGTTCAGATGCCGGATCAGTTCCGGAAGCTGATCGATGTCCGTGACCGCACTTTCCCCCCGGCGGGCCACGGTCGTCCTTGCCGTCGCCGTCCTCGTGACGGCGGCGGCTTGCGGCGACGATGATGCCGGAAGCGATTCGCCGGCGCCTACGCCGCAAGCGCCGGCACGGAAGCGCCGAGTGGCACCACTGCATCCGCCGGTTCGGACGCTGGCACCACGACCGCACCCGCAGCCGGGGGTGCCACCGTGACGATCAAGACGTTCGATTTCCAGCCCGATCCGCTGACCGTGAAGGCCGGCACGAAGATCACGTTCGACAACGAGGACAAGATCGAACACACGGTCACCAGCGGGACCCGTGAGAAGCCGACGCCCGACACGTTCAACGGCGTGCTCTCCGGGCAAGGGACCGACGTTCGAGCTCACGCTCGACGAACCGGGCACCTATGAGTACTTCTGCTCGAGACACAAGGGTCCGGGCATGACGGCGACCATCGTCGTCGAATGAAAGGCCCGAAATGGCGGGCCTCATTCTCTCTCCCGGATCGACACTTCAGATCGTGCGGGAACCAGCGAGCACGCTGGCGTCAAGGCGGATTGCCAGCGTGCTCGCCAAAATCTCAGTGCTGCGCCTCTCCGTTGTGAGGCGCACGACATGCCAGGATGTGCATCTGCGCATGTTCGACCAGACACCCGAGGCGCTGCTCGCCAAAGTGGCGACCGGTGACCAGGATGCCTTTGCGTCTCTCTACGACCAGCTGGCTGGAACGGTCTACGGGACCACGCTGAAGGTGCTGCGCGATCCTGCCCAGGCCGAGGAAGTGGCGCAGGAGGTGTTCGTCGAGATCTGGCGGCTGGCGAACCGCTATCAGCCGGGGCGTGCCTCGGTGCGGACGTGGGCGGCGACCATCGCCCACCGGCGTGCCGTCGATCGGGTCCGCAGCGAGCAAAGCAGCAGGGAGCGCATCGAGCGGGTCGGCCGCCAGTCGGAGGAAACTGCCGACGCCGCCGACACGGTGCTCGAGCGGATCGACCAGGACCGCGCCGCCGAGGCGTTGACGTCGCTCACCGAGGCGCAGCGCGAGGTCATCACGCTCGCCTACTACGGCGGGCTCACCCATACTCAGATCGCAGAGCGACTGCAGGTTCCGCTCGGCACAGTGAAGACCAGGGCTCGCGACGGGCTGATCAAGCTACGAGAGCGATTGGGGCGGAACGGTGAATGACGAGGAGCTGAGGGACCTGCTCCCGCTGGCCGCGCTCGACGCACTGGACGCCGACGAGTTGCGCGAGTTCGAGAACGCGATCGAGTCGCGTCCCGACCTCCGCGCCGAGCTCGACGAGCTCCGTCGGGCCGTCGCTCAGCTGGCGGGGGACGAAGCGGCTCCGCCGGCGCGTCTCAAGCAGTCGATACTCGACGAGATCGCAGTGACGGATCAGGCCGGACCTGACCCCGCCGCTCCGGCGCCTCCGGCGAACGTCGTGCCCTTGCGCCGCAGGTGGGTGTCCGCCCTCGCCGTCGCCGCCGCCGCGGTCGCCGTGCTCGTCGGTGCGATCGTGTGGATCAACGTCGACTCCTCGCCCGACGAGGAGGCAAAGGCTCGCGACGTCCTCGAGCAGCCCGATGCCACGACCGTGCCTCTCACCGGTGAGCTGGAGGGCGTGCGAATCGTGTACTCGCCGTCGTCCGACGATGCCGCGCTCGTCGCCACCGACATGCCGACGCTCCCCCAGGACCGCACGTACCAGCTGTGGTCGATCCGCGACGACGTGCCCGCCTCGGCGGGCGTGTTCGTTCCGGACGACGACGGCGATGTGCTCCTCCTCGTCGATGACTTCCGACCAGACGCGGTGATGGCGATCACGGACGAGCCGGAGGGCGGCAGTGAGCAGCCAACCAGCACCCCGCTCGTCGCATCGAGCTGATCGACCGGGAGAAGCCGCTCATCCGTTTCGGGCGGTTGAGCGCCGTCAGGACGAACCGCTGAAGACCTTGCCGATCGACGCCGACGCCGAGTTGCTGATCGCCTCGGTGGTCTTGTGGTTCGCCAGCTCGGAGCGAGCGACTACGTGATGATGAACCTCGTCGGGACCGTCGGCGAGGCGCAACGTGCGAATCGAGCAGTACATCCGCGCCAGCGGCGTCCACTGCGAGATGCCTGTGGCGCCGTGCACCTGCATTGCCTGGTCGATGATCTGGCACACGCGCTCGGGCACCAACGCCTTCACGGCACTCACCCAGACGCGTGCTTCGGCGTTGCCCAGTTCGTCCATCGCCTTGGCAGCCTTGAGCACCATCATTCGCATCGCCTCGATGTCGATGCGCGCTCGCGAGATCTGCTCCATGTTCTTGCCGAGGCTGGCGATCGGCTTGCCGAACGCCTCTCGGTTGAGACCCCTATCGACCATCAGGTCGAGGGCGCGCTCGGCGGCGCCGATGGACCGCATGCAGTGGTGGATGCGTCCCGGGCCGAGGCGCAGCTGGGAGATCTCGAAGCCGCGGCCAACGTCCCAGAGGATGTTGTCCTTCGGAACCCGCACGTCCTTGAGTCGCAGGTGCATGTGCCCGTGCGGTGCGTCGTCGTCACCGAAGACGTGCATCGGGCCGACGATCTCCAGCCCGGCCGCGTCCATCGGTACGAGGATCTGCGACTGGCGGCGATACGGCGGTCCGTCCGCGCTGGTCTGCACCATGAGGATCATGATCTTGCAGCGAGGATCACCGGCGCCGGAGATGTAGTACTTCTCGCCGTTGATCAGCCACTCGTCACCGTCGAGCACCGCCTTGGTGCGGATGTTCTTGGCGTCGGAGCTGGCGACGTCGGGCTCGGTCATCCCGAAGCACGATCGGATCTCTCCGTTGAGGAGCGGCGTGAGCCACGTCTCCTTCTGCGCAGGGGTGCCGACCCGTTCGAGTACCTCCATGTTGCCGGTGTCGGGGGCGCTGCAGTTGAGCGACTCGGAGGCGAGCGGGTTCTTGCCGAGCTCGACGGCGATGTACGCGTAGTCGAGGTTGGACAGTCCCTCCCCGGTGTCGGTGCTGGGGAGGAAGAAGTTCCACAAGCCCGCTTCCTTCGCCTTCGCCTTGGCGCCGTCGAGCAGCTCGAGCTGACCGGGCGCCCAACTCCATCGGTCGCCCCGGCCTTCACCGAGCCGGAAGAACTCGGGGGTGATCGGCTCGACGTGTTCCTCGATGAAATCCTTCACCCGTTGTAGGAGCGGCCTCGCCGCCTCCGACATCCGTAGGTCGTTCATCGCATCGGTGAATGGCAGCGCAGTCCCGGACATGGCCCCGAGTCTCGCGGAGCCAGCGGCCGGCGTCTCAGTTGTGCGCCGGCTGCAGGGCGAACGCCCAGTCGAGCAGAGCCTTTGCGCCGTCGTCGCGACCCTGCTCGGACGAGGCGCCGAGGACGGCCACGATCACGGTGCGCCCGTCGCGAGTCGCCGAGCCGAGCAGACACCACCCCGCCTCCGTGGTGTGCCCGGTCTTGATGCCGTCAGCACCGTCATAGCGGGTGAGGAGGTCGTTCGTCGCGGGGAACACCTGGTCGTGGAGGCGGGCCTCGGTACGGGCGACGGTGGCGCGGAACTCCGGGTTCCCCATCAGCTCGGCGCCGAGGTGGACGACGTCATGAGCCGACGATCGCTGCCCCGATGCGTCGAGCCCGGTGGCATTGACGGCGTGGGTCGCGCTCAGACCGAGCTCCCCGGCGACGGCGTTCATCTTCGTCGCGAACGCGGCTTCGCTCCCGGCGAGGTCGATGGCGAGCGCGCGTGCTGCATCGTTGGCGCTGACGATGAGCATCGCCCGCAGTAACACGTCGCGGGAGAGCTGCTCGCCGGCGAACAAGCCGATCACCGATTCGCCCTCACCCTGATCGAGTGCGGGGACGGTGACGATGTGGCCTGGATCGCCGGCGTCCATCACCACCTTGGCAGTGAGCAGCTTCATGATGCTGCCGACCGCGACAGGACGGGACGGGTTGCGTGTGGCGAGGATCTTCCCGGTCGTGGAGTCGAGGACGGCGTATGCCGTGGCATCGACGGCGGGGAGGGCGAGATCGACGGCTGGGCCCGTCGTGCGGTCCGACGGGAGCACCGCTCCGTCAGACGACGGTGCGGGCTTCGCGCCGGCATCGTCGAGGAGCACCGCTCCTCCGAGACCTGCCGCGACGACGGCGATCGCCAGCGGCACGAGCAGCGAGAGATGCCGCGTCCGGCGGCGAGGAGAAGCAAGGGGGTCATCGTTCACGCCGTCGATCGTGCGCGATCCGCTGCTCGGCCGGCATCGGCCGATCGACGTATTGCCTGCTCAACCGAGGCTGACTTGTGTTCGCCCCGGATCGGCCGAACGGCCGATGCCGTGCGCTACACGTACCCGTAGCCTTGCGCGGTGCGGTGCGTGCACCTCTGCGGAGCGACAGTGTGAACATCAGCCTCACGGCCCATCGCGCCGTCACCGCGGGGCTGGTCGCGGTGCTGATCGGCGACTACCTCGTCGGGCGGGGGGCGTTCGGGAACTGGCAGCCGACGCTCGCCGCAGGCGCCTGTGTGACCGCCTGCGTGGCGCTCGCCCGAGTCAACCTCTTGGCCGCCTCGCTGGCTGCATCGGCGGCCAGTTGCATCGTCTCCATCGCCGTCGGTGGCAGCCGTCTCGCCGACTACGCGCCGATCGTCGGGTACGGCTCCTGGCCGAGCATCGCCGAGCTGCTCGGTCTCGCCGGCCTCACGATCGTCGCCTTGCGTGCCCTTCCACCACCGGCCGCCGCCGCGGCGGCCGCGTCCCTCGCGGCTGCCCTCGCCGCACTGTCGCTGGCCCGCGAGAACGGACCGTATTCCGACGTCTTCGCCCTGCTTCTCGCCGTGTTCTTGGCCACCGTTGTCACCATCGGTCTGTACGTTCGCGCGCTCGACACCCGCCGTGAGCGCGAAGCCGGGCTCGCCCGTCAGGACGAGCGACTCACCCTCGCCCGCGAGCTCCACGACGTGGTCGCCCATCACATGTCGGGGATCGTCGTCCAGGCGCAGGCTGCCCAGCTCGTCGCTCGCCGCGAGCCCGAATCGGCGATGACCGCCCTGGCCAAGATCGAGAATGCCGGCCACGACGCACTCACGGCGATGCGGGCGATGGTCGGCACGCTGCGCGCCGACAGCGATCCTGCTCCGTCCGCACCCGCTCCGACGCTCGCCGACCTCGACGTCCTCGCCGCACACAGCATCGATGCCGGGCTGCCGGCCCGCATCGAGATGCACGGCGTGAGCGAGGGGTTCCCGGCCGACGTCGCCGTCTCCGTCCATCGCATCGTGCGGGAAGCGCTGGCGAATGCGAGACGCCACGCTGCCGGAGCGACGCTCGTCTCCGTGACGATCACGCGTTCCGCGACGGGGGTTCGTGTCCTCATTCGCGACGACGGCGCGCCTCGCCGGCCGGCTCGGTCCCGGGCGGGGTACGGCCTCACGGGCATGGCGGAGCGAGCGCACGGTCTCGGCGGCACGTTCGCCGCCGGTCCCGACCCTCGCGGTGGCTGGCGAGTCGAGGCGGAGCTGCCCGTGCGCGGGAGCCAGGCGTGACGAGCGTGGTGATAGCCGACGATCAGGAGATGGTTCGATCCGGGTTCCGTCTGATCCTCGAATCGAACGGGATCGACGTCGTCGGTGAGGCGAGCGACGGGCGGGAGGCGGTCGCCCTCGCCCGTCGTCTCCGCCCCGATGTCTGCCTGCTCGATATCCGCATGCCGCGCATGGACGGGCTCGCGGCGACACGCTTGCTCTGCGGTCCCGACGTCGTCGATCCGATCAAGGTCGTCGTCGTCACGACGTTCGATCTCGACGAGTACGTGCAGACCGCGCTCGCCAACGGGGCGAGTGGCTTTCTGCTCAAGGACGCGGGTCCGGCGCTGCTCGTCGAGGCGGTCCGCGCCGCCAAGGCGGGCGACGCCCTGATCTCACCGTCCATCACGGTCCGCTTCCTGGAGCACTTTGCTGCCTCGACCGCTCCGACTCCCCAGCCGTTCGACCCGCTGACAGAGCGCGAAGAAGAGGTGTTGCGGGCCGTCGCCGGGGGGCGGACGAATGCCGAGATCGGCGCGGAGCTGTTCATCTCGCTGAGCACCGTGAAGACACATCTCGCCAGCATCCAGGCCAAGCTGCAGGCGCGGAACCGCGTCGAGGTGGCCGCCTGGGCGTGGCAGACCGGGCGCATGTCCGCCACGCCGTGACCCCGTAGAGTCGATCCCCGTGCCAGCGCCCAGCTACGAGTTCGATCGGTACCTTCGCTATGAGGAGCTCGCCGATTGGCTGCATGCGCTCACCGACGAGTATCCCGACATCGTCGCCCTCGAGTCGTACGGGCGCAGTCACGAAGGACGCGACCTGCTCCTCGTCACCGTCGACCGACAGTTCGACCGGATCGCACGACACCAAGCCTGCACACTGGGTGGATGCCAGCATCCACTCGGTGGAACTCACGGCCACCGTCGCCGCGTGCTACCTGCTCCACCATCTCGTCAGCGGATTCGCCGCCGGTGATCCGACGGTCGTCACCGCCCTGCGCACCCGCACGTTCTACGTGGTACCTCGCGTCAATCCCGACGGAGCCGAGTGGGTGCTCGCCGACCGGCCGAAGTTCCGCCGGTCGAGCGTGCGCCGGTGGCCGTGGCGCGACGACCACGTCGAGCCGGGCCTCGTCGCCGAAGACGTCGACGGTGACGGCCGGCTGCTGCAGATGCGAATCACCGATCCGCACGGGGCGTGGATGCCGCACCCCGACGACGAGCGGCTGATGATCCCGGTCCCCTTCGACGGCGCACCCGAGGGCACGCCTCGCTACCGGCTGCTCGTGGAGGGTCGCGTCCACGACCACGACGGCTTCACGGTGCCGGTCCCCCGCCCGCCGGAAGGGCTCGATCTCAACCGCAACTATCCGGCCGGTTGGTCGTCCAAGGTGCCCGGGGCCGGCGACCATCCGCTCTCCGAGCCGGAGATCGACGCGCTCGGTGCGGACCATCGTGGCTCGACCCAACATCTGCGGGTTCAACGCGTTCCACACCTCCGGCGGCGTGCTGCTGCGACCGTCCTCGACGAAACCCGACGCCGAGCTGCCGCCGTTCGACATCTGGGCCTGGAAGCAGCTCGCCGAGCGGGGTACGGCCCTCACCGGCTACACCTCACACTCGGTCTACGAGGACTTCACGTGGGACCGATCCGAGCTGATGAGCGGCGCATCCGACGACTGGGCGTACGAGCACCTCGGCATCGTGTCCTGGACCACCGAGTTCTGGGATGTCGTGCAGCAAGCCACGGGCCACAAGCAGTCGACCCATTTCTGGTACACCGGACCCACCCCGGACGAGGCGCTCGCCGTGCTGCGCTGGGTCGACGAGCACGCGCCCGGTGGCCATGTCGACTGGTATCCGTTCGACCACCCCGAGCTGGGCCCCGTCGAGTTGGGTGGATGGAACGAGCTCACGGTGTGGACCAACCCGCCGGTCGCCCGGCTCCGCGCCGAGGTTGCCCCGCACGCCGAGTTCGCTGTCGCCCAAGCTCTCGCCGCGCCTCGACTGACCGTCGCCCACTCACGCGTCGACCGCCTCGGCACCGACACATGGGCCGTCGAGATCGGCGTCGCCAACAGCGGGTGGCTGCCGACCAACGTCACCGCCCACGCCGCCAAGCACGGCATCGTGCGGGAGGGAAGGGCGGAGTTGACGGGTGCCGCCGTGCTCGACGGACCGGCGAGCCGGACGTTCGGTCAGCTGCAAGGACGTAGTGCGCTGCGATTCACCGACGGCAACGACGGCACCCCCGATCGCGCCCTGGTGAGATGGGCTGTGCGCGCATCTGCCGATACCGTAGTGACGGTGATTCTGAAACATGACCGAGCAGGTCAGGTTTCAGTCGACTTGGAGCTCGAATGACCGATACCCCGACTGATACATCTCTCGACGAACTGACCCGGATTCCATACCGACATCGCTTCCACAGCGCAGTTGGAGAACGAATCGATCACGATCATCCGAGAGGTCGCCGCCGAATTCGAACGGCCGGTGCTGCTGTTCTCCGGTGGCAAGGATTCCGTGGTGATGCTGCACCTGGCGATCCGCGCCTTCTGGCCGGCGCCCGTGCCGTTCCCGATCATGCACGTCGACACCGGACACAACTTCGACGAGCTCATGGAGTTCCGCGACCGCATCGTGGCATCCACCGGCGTGAAGCTCGTGGTCGCCTCGGTGCAGGATTCGATCGACGCCGGCCGAGTTCGCGAGCACACCGGGCCGAGAACGAGCCGCAACCCGCTGCAGACGGTGACCCTGCTCGATGCCATCGCCGAGCACCAGTTCGACGCTGTCTTCGGTGGTGCCCGCCGCGACGAGGAGCGGGCACGGGCCAAGGAGCGCGTGTACTCCCACCGTGACGAGTTCGGCCAGTGGGATCCGAAGAACCAGCGTCCTGAGCTGTGGAACCTGTACAACGCCCGCCACAAGCGCGGCGAGCACATGCGCATCTTCCCCCTGTCGAACTGGACGGAGCTCGACATCTGGCGTTTCATCGACGAGCGCAAGGTCGAGTTGCCGCCGCTCTACTTCGCCCACCAGCGCGAGGTGTTCCGTCGGGACAACATGCTGATGGCCGTGAACCGGCACGTGGAGATGATCGAAGGCGAAGAACCGTTCCTCGAATCAGTGCGATTCCGCACCATCGGCGACGCGACGTGCACCGCCGCCGTCGAGTCGTCGGCGACGACCGTCGCCGACATCGTCGCCGAGACCGCCGTCGCGCGTGTCACCGAACGCGGCGCGACCCGTGCCGACGACCGCATCTCCGAAGCGGGGATGGAGGATCGCAAGCGGCAGGGGTACTTCTGATGAAGCGCATCGACCCTCTGCGGTTCGCCACCGTCGGCTCGGTCGACGACGGCAAGTCGACGCTCATCGGGCGCCTGCTGTACGACTCGAAGTCGATCTTCGAGGACCAACTCGAGCACGTCGAGGCGGTCAGCAAGCGACGTGGGGACGAGTACGTCAACCTCGCCCTGCTCACCGATGGCCTCCGTGCCGAGCGCGAGCAGGGCATCACGATCGACGTCGCCTACCGCTACTTCTCCACACCGCAGCGCGACTTCATCATCGCCGACTGCCCGGGCCACGTGCAGTACACCCGCAACGCCATCACCGGTGCGTCCACTGCCGACCTGGCGATCGTGCTCGTCGACGCCCGCAACGGTGTCGTCGAGCAGACACGGCGCCACAGCCTGCTCGTCTCGCTGCTCGGTGTGCCCCACCTCGTCATCTGCGTCAACAAGATGGACCTCGTCGAGTTCGGCCAGGAACGTTTCGACGAGATCCGCCGGCAGTTCACCGAATTCGCCAGCACGCTCGACCTCAAGGACGTGACGTTCATCCCGATCTCGGCGCTCCAGGGCGACAACG
This sequence comes from uncultured Acidimicrobiia bacterium, assembly GCA_963830025.1. Classification (GTDB taxonomy): domain Bacteria; phylum Actinomycetota; class Acidimicrobiia; order Acidimicrobiales; family Ilumatobacteraceae; genus CAWHLC01. The sequence goes on along the minus strand of CAWHLC010000007.1, from coordinate 219,590 downwards.
TGGTCGACCGCTCGGCGGAGATGGGCTGGTACGAGGGCCCCACGCTGCTGCATCACCTCGAGACGGTGTACGTCGCAAGCGACGCCAACCTCATCGATGTGCGTTTCCCGGTGCAGTACGTGATCCGCCCGATGAGCAAGGAGTACCCCGACTACCGCGGCTACGCCGGTCAGGTCGCCGCAGGCCGTCTGCGCGCCGGCGACGAGGTGATCGTGCTGCCGAGCGGAATGACGTCGACGATCAAGAGCATCGACACCTTCGACGGACCGGTCGAAGAGGCCCGCCCACCCGACGCGGTGACGATCACGCTCACCGACGACATCGACATCTCCCGCGGCGACATGATCTGCCGTCCCCACAACCAGCCCACGTCGAGTCAGGACATCGAGGCGATGGTCGCCTGGATGGACTCGTCGGGCGAGCTGCACCCGCGGCACATCTACACGCTGAAGCACACCACCCGCACGGTGAGGGCGATGGTCACCGACCTCCGCTACCGGCTCGACATCAACACGATGCACCGCGACACGTCCGCGTCGTCGCTGGCGCTCAACGAGGTGGGCCGGATCACGCTGCGCTCGATGTCGCCGATCTTCGCCGACGACTACCGGCGCAACCGGAGCACGGGCAGCTTCATCCTCATCGACGAGTCGACGAACCAGACGGTTGCCGGCGGCATGATCCGCTCCCAGACCGGCTGATCGACCCGCAGCGTGGCGATGTCCGAGTCCGAAGCCACCAACATCATCTGGCACGACACGACGGTCAGCCGCGCCGACCGATGGAAGGCGCACGACCTGTCGGGCGCCACGCTGTGGTTCACCGGGCTGTCCGGGTCGGGCAAGTCGACCGTCGCCAACGCAGTCGCCGAGCGGCTGCTCGAGCTCGACCGTCCGGCGTACATCCTCGACGGCGACAACGTCCGCCATGGGTTGAACGCCGACCTCGGGTTCTCCGCCGAGGACCGGACCGAGAACGTCCGCCGTGTCGGCGAAGTGGCACGACTGCTGGCCGACGCCGGGCTGATCGTGCTCGTGCCGGTGATCTCGCCCTATCGCGCCGATCGCGATCGCGTCCGCCGTGCGCACGAGGTCGCCGTCCTGCCCTTCATCGAGGTGTTCGTCGACACGCCACTCGAGATCTGCGAGCAACGCGACCCGAAGGGTCTGTACCAGAAGGCACGCGCCGGCGAGCTCACCGGGATGACCGGCATCGACGATCCATACGAAGCCCCGGAGGACCCGGAGCTGCGCCTGCTCCCCGCCGATCTGCAGGATCAGGTGGCGGCTGTGATCGCTGCGCTCCCCGCTCGTTCGGGCTGATCGTCACTCTCGGCGATCGGCGGCCGGTCTGCTAGACCGTCGCCCATGGACGATCCCACCGCAGAGGCATCGATCGAGATCGCCGCTCCTCCCGAGCGGGTCTACGAGCTGGTGTCCGACGTCGTCGGTGTTCCTCGCTGGGCGGTGGAGGTGAATCGTTGTGTCTGGAAAGGCGGGGCCACGGGCCCCGCCGTCGGGGCCAGGTTCCGCGGCCGCAACAAGAACAGCTGGAGGAGCTGGAGCACGACCAGCAAGGTGACCGCTGCCGAACCTGGTCGGCGGTTCGCCTTCCAGGTCTACGCCGTCGGCGTACCCACCGCGCAGTGGGAGTACGAGATCGAGCCAACCGAAGGTGGATGCCGCGTCACGGAGCGGACACGCCGCCAGGTGCCGAGTGCGGTGGCCACCCCGGCCAACCGGCTGCTCGGCGTGAAGAACCGTGACGCCCACAACCAGCGCAACATCGAGGCCACGCTCGCCAACCTCAAGGTGTTCGCCGAGCAGCCCCAGTAACGCCATCCCGGTTCCGCCTTAGGTCGCGAACGGCAAAACCGCTTTCGCGGTGAGAACGCTGGTCATAGCGTCGTAGGGCTTTGGACACGTTGGATCAGCCCGTTGATTTCTCGACTCTGACGAGTCGATTGCGCCCCGAGCGGCGCGGCCTCACCGCGCTCGGGACGCTGCTCGTCGTGGCGATGACCCTCCCGCTGGCGGGCCCGTTGCTCATCGGACGCTTCGTCGACGCGGCCATCGACGGTGCGACGTCGTCGCGCCTCATCGCTTATGCCGCGCTCTACCTGGTCATCGCCCTCACCGCCGACGGGCTGCAGCTGCTGGTCACCTGGTTCTCCGTACGGCTCGCCTGGCGCGTCGGCAATCGCTTGCGCGCCGACCTGTGCCGGCACGCGCTCTCGCTCGATCTCGCCTGGCACGGCGAGCACAGCGCCGGCCAGCTGATCGAGCGCGTCGACGGGGATGTCGACGCCCTCACGCGTTTCTCCTCGACTGCCGTCTTGCATCTCCTCGGGAACGCGGTGTTGTTCGTCGGGACGCTGATCGTGGTGTCGATCATCGACTGGCGAGTCGGGGTCCTCATCGCCGTGGTGGCGGCGCTCGCCGTGCTGGTGCTCGTGCGGATGCGGCGGTGGGCGGTTCCCTACCGCGACCAGGAGCGGGAAGTACAGGGCGACCTCTACGGCGACGTCGAAGAGCGGCTGGGCGGTCTCGAGGACCTGCGCGCCAACGGCGCCGGCACCTGGGCTGTTCACCGGCTCCACGTCAACTCCAGCCGCTGGTGGCACATCGCCCGCAGCGCTGCGGCCCGCGGCGACGGGGCGATGTGTGCCGCCGACGTCGTCTTCGCCATCGGCAGCGCGCTCGTGCTGGCCGTCGGCGTCTGGCTCCATCGCGCCGACGCGATGACGATCGGGACGGTGCTCGCTCTGTTCCGGTACTCGCAGCTGATCAGCGAGCCGCTGTGGCAGGTGGCGGAGCAGCTGTCCGAGATGCAGAAGGCGGCGGCCGGAACTCGTCGTGCCGCCCGGCTGCTGGCGACCGAGCCGGCGATCGCCGACGGGGCGGGACCGTCACTCCCCGCCGGACCACTGTCGGTCGAGTTCGACGGCGTCGCGTTCGGGTACGGCACGGGGCGGCCGGTCGTCGAGGGGATCACGCTCCGCCTCAGCCCGGGCACGTCGTTGGGCGTCGTGGGGCGCACCGGGAGCGGCAAGACCACGCTCGGCCGGCTGCTGCTCCGGATGTGGGACACCGAAACGGGCGACGTGCGTCTCGGTGGCGTGGACGTCCGTGACACCACAGCAGGCGACCTGCGCCGCCGGGTCGCCGTCGTCACGCAGGAGGTGGAGATCTTCCGCGCCACGTTGCGCGACAACGTCACCCTGTTCGGCGCAGTCGATGCCGACGACGTCGCGATCCACGCGGTGCTCGACGACGTCGGCCTCACCGGTTGGGTGGAGACTCTCTCCGATGGCCTCGACACGGTGCTGCACGGCAATGACGAGCTCTCCGCCGGAGAGGCACAACTGCTCGCCTTCGCCCGCGTGCTGATCACCGACCCCGGGCTCGTCGTCCTCGACGAAGCGTCGAGCCGGCTCGACCCGGCGACGGAGGGCCGACTCGGCGTCGCCGCCGATCGGATGCTCGCCGGCCGCACTGCTGTCGTCGTCGCCCACCGACTCGCAACGCTCGACCGGATGGACGAGATCGTCGTGATCGACCGCGGCCACATCGTCGAGCACGGGCGCCGCACCGACCTCCTCGCCGATCCCACTTCGCACTACTCGCAGCTGCTCACAGCGGGTCGACACACGTCGGCCGACGCTGCAATCTCCACCAACGAGAGCTTCGCCGTCGGAGGGGGTGGGTCCTGATGGCCGACGCCACGCCTTCCGGCGCGTCCGCAACCGGAGACGCGTTCGTCGATCGCGCCTCCATCCGCTTCGCCTGGAGGATCCTGCGCGACGATCCGGTGGCCTGGTGCATTTCGGCCTCGGGGTGGCTGGTGTTCTTCGCCGCCCCGATCCCGATCGGCCTGATCGCCCTGGCGATCTTCGACCGCGCGTCAGGCGACAGCTCGTCGGTCTGGCTGTGGCTCGCCGCGTTCGCCGGCCTGGAGGTCGGCCGCTGGGCTGCACTCGGCCTGCTCATCGTGCAGTGGCACGGCTGCTGGGTGTTCTGGCACACCGTCCCCCGCATCAACGTGATGGCGTCACTCGTCGGCGACCCCGGACCCGTCACCGGTCGCCTCCCGGGCTCCCCCGGCGAGGCGGTGAGCCGGTTTCGCGACGATGCCCGCGACGTGGCGATGGTGCTGGACGTGTGGCTCGACCTCCTCGCCGCCGGTGTCACCACCGTTGCCGCGTTCGTGGTGCTCGTCATCATCGACCCCTTCGCCGCGCTCGCCATCGTCGCCCCCGTCGTCCTCGTGCTCTGGTTCGGGCATCTGCTCGGTCGCCACATCCGCCGCTGGCGATGGGATGAGCGCCAGCGCACCGCCGGAGTCACCGACTTCCTCGGCGAGGTGTTCGGCGGCATCACGGCGATCAAGGTGGCGGGTGCCGAGCACGCCATCGTCGGGCGGTTCGAGCGGCTCGGTGACGCTCGCGCCGAGGCGGCGCGTCGCGACCAAGTCGGCACGCAGATGTTCCAGACGCTCTCCGGCGTCACCGCCAACACCGGGATCGGCCTCGCCTTGCTCGCTGTCGTGGCTCCGATCCGGCGCGGCGAGCTCAGCGTGGGCGAGGTCGCCGTGTTCATGAGCTACGCAACGGTGGTCGCCAGCCTGCCGCGGATCGTCGGTCGCTACGCGATCTGGCGGCGCCAGGCCGACGTCTCGGTCGCTCGGATCGGGCGGATGCTCCCCGAGCGTCGCCCGATGCGGGCTGCTGCGCCGGTCGCCACGTATCTGCGTCACGGTCCTCCGCCGTTCGACACGGCAACCGCGCACGCTGCTACTCGAAATCACGATGATCGGCTGGAGACGCTGCGCGTCCGCAACCTCACGGTGAGTTTCGAACAGGAGCCGCAGCTGCACGAGGTCGACCTCGACGTCGAGCAGGGTCAGTTGGTGGTGATCACGGGCGAGGTCGGCGCGGGCAAGTCGTTGCTGTTGCGCGCCCTGCTGGGGCTGATCCCGCGTGCCGGCGGAGAGATCGAATGGAACGGGCGCCAGATCGTCGAACCGTCGGTCGAGATGATCCCGCCGCGGGTCGCCTACGTGCCGCAGGTTCCGCGCTTGTTCAGCGAGCCGCTGGCCGACACCGTGCTCCTCGGACTCGACAGTCGACGGCTCGATGATGCCCTGTGGCTCGCCTGCCTCGACGAGGACGTCGTCGAGTTCCCGCACGGCGCGCAGACGAAGGTGGGGCCGAAGGGCGTCCGGCTCTCGGGTGGCCAGATCCAGCGCACCGCGGCGGCGCGGGCGTTCGTCCGGACTCCCGACCTGCTCGTGATCGACGACCTTTCCAGTGCCCTCGACGTCGGGACCGAGACTCGGTTGTGGGACCGGCTCTTCGCCGAGCGGGGTGAGCGCACGGTGCTCGCCGTGAGTCATCGACCGCGTGTGCTCGAGCAGGCCGACACGGTGGTCGAGCTCGTGCACGGTCGTGCCCGCGTACGATCGCACCGATGAGCGACGACGGGGCGGCTGCCGTGACGGCACTCCTCGACGCGGCGCGAGCCGCACAGCGCAACGCCCACGCTCCGTACTCGAAGTTCCCAGTGGGCGCCGCGGTGCGCTCGGGAAGCGGCCGCATCTACGCCGGCTGCAACGTCGAGAACGCGTCATTCCCGCAGGGATGGTGCGCGGAGGCCTCGGCCATCGCGGCGATGGTCACTGCCGGCGAGCGGGAGATCGTCGAGGTGCTCACCGTCGCCGACGGTGACCAGCTCACGACCTGCTGCGGTGGTTGCCGGCAGAAGATTCGCGAGTTCGCTGCTGCTGACACGCCGATCCACGCTGCCGGGCCGCACGGCGTGCGCCGCACCTTCACCCTGGGCGAGCTGCTGCCCGAGTCGTTCGGACCCGGCCACCTCGCCTGAATCGAGCCCCTCACACGGCGACGGCCGCCGTCCACTGTCCTGGGGGCGTCATTTATCCTCGTTGCGATGGCGGTACGACAGGGACTCCGAGTGGTGGTGTGCGTGGCGCTTCTCGGGTTCGCCGCCGCTCGCCTGCAGTGACGACGACGCTGCAAACGACGCCTCGACGGTGCCGGCCGCGTCGGGCGGTCCCTCGTCATCGGTGGGAACGACCCAGGTCGAGTCGAGCGAAACACAGGCACCGCCGATCCCCGCCGGAGGCGCGGTCGCGGACGAGTGCCCGTTCATCGCCGCCGAGGAGATCAGCGCCATCATGGACGTGGACCTCGCCCTGCCACCGGGCACCGTCTCCATCGATCCGGTGGGACGACGTGGTGCCTCGTGCGGCTTCGTCAACGCCACTTCCGACTACATGGTGACAGTCATCCTCTACGAGGAGAAGGTTCCGGGAGCGGTGGCCGATGAGATCGCGAGTCACCGCGAGAACGACGTCACGTTCGTCGAGATCGACGACCTCGGCACGCGAGCGATCGCCACCGGCGGTGCCGGCGCCCTCAACCTCTCCGCCGAGTCGGACACGTGGTACCTCATCCTGAGCGTCGTCTCGCCGCCGAAGGAAGGGACCGATCCGTTCACTCCCGACGCCGACCTGCTCGACAAGTCGGCGGCACTTGCCCGAGCCGTCGTGCAATAGCTGCGGTCACGACCGCCGGCCGCCGACACCCGACACGAGATCCGCCATCCGGTGCCGGCGCGTGCGCACCGGCGCAGGGGGCGGTGCCGGCTTCTGTACGCGGCGAGCGATCGTCGCACTGGTGTAGGTGTCGTCCGCTGGAGGCGGAGCCAGCGGCACCGAGGGAGCCTTCTCATTCGCCGAACGAGCGCCGATGTGCTGAGGGACCGTGGTGCGCTCGAACCCTGCGCGACCCTGGACGCCGCGGAGGAGCCCGGCGAACTCGAGCGCGCTGGCAGGGCGGTCGGCGGGGTCCTTGGCGAGCGCGTGGCGAAGAAGATCGTCGAGCTCCGGCGGAACCCGGACGAGCGCGATCGACTTGGGTGGCTCGGTGAGGATGCGGCGCAGCGTCGTGCTGAGCTGGGGACTCTTGAACGGCGCCTCGCCGGTGACCAGCTGATACAGCGAGGCGGCGAGGGAGTACACGTCGGATCGCGCCGACGCCACGCCGTCTTCCACCACTTCCGGTGCCGCGTACGCCACCGACAGGGCTCCCATCACCGTCTGGGTGCGCTCCTGGTTGACCGTCGAGATACCGAAATCGCCCAGTGCCGGCTCGCCGTACGCCGACTGGAACATGTTGCTCGGCTTCAGGTCGCGGTGGAGGATGCCTGCGTCGTGCACCGCCTGTAGTGCGCCGGCGATGCGAACGCCGGTGGCCATGACCTCTTCGGCCGGCAGCGGACCGCCGACGTCGAGCCGTTCGCGGTACGTCGCTTCCAGCAACTCCATCACGATGCAGGGACGCCCGTCGTCGGTCATCGCCGTGTTGAACACGGTCACGATGTTCGGATGGTGCGCCAGACGGCCGAGTGCATGGCACTCGCGCTCGAACAGACGCTTCGCTTCGTCGGATGAGAAACCGCTGTTGAGGACCTTCACGGCCACTTCACGGTGCATCGACAGCTGGCGGGCGCGATACACGACGGAAAACCCGCCGGTGCCGAGCGTGTCGAGTACCTCGTAGCCGGGGATCGTGACTGGCTGGGAGTCGGGTGGGCGTGTGCGGGGGTTCATCGTGCTCCGTTCTCTCGTCGATCTACTGGTAGGTACGTCGGCGAGCGGCACATGGTTCCCCTGGTCGACGGATTCGGTGCGGTCGTGTCGCTACTCTCGGAGCGCCGGCCGATCCGAGGATTGCTCTCATGCCATTCGTTCTGGGTATTGACGTGGGCACGACGTATACCGCGGCCGCTCTGTCGCGGGACGGTCGTGCCGAGGTCATCGGCCTCGAGTCCCACCGGGTCACCGTGCCGTCGGTCGTGTTCGCCGACGGTGACAACGTCGTCTACGGCACGGCGGCGGAAAGCCGCGGTGCGACAAATCCAGCGGGCATGGCGCGGGAGTTCAAGCGCCGTCTCGGTGACCCGGTGCCGATCGTGCTGTCCGGATCGCCCTATTCGGCCGATCGGTTGGTGGCCCTGTTCGTGCGCTGGGTCGTCGACTCCGTCACGGCGCAGATCGGTGAAGCACCGGCGCGCGTCGTCGTCACCCACCCGGCGAACTGGACCGAGTTCCAACTCCACCTGCTCAGCACAGCGCTGGAGCAGGTCGACCTCGGCGGCGGTGGGGCTGCTGTCCGAACCCCAGGCCGCGGCGCACGACTTCGGGGCGGTCGCCCACCTCGCCAGCTGGTGATCGAATTCTCGTCTACGACCTCGGTGGCGGCACGTTCGACGTCGCCCTGCTGCAGCGCGATGAACGGGGTTTCTCCCACGTCGGAGCACCGGCGGGAATCGAGCGCCTCGGAGGAATCGATTTCGACGAGGCGATCTTCCAGCGCGTCGTGGCGCAGGTCCCGGCCGAGGTGATCGACGGTGCTCGTGGCGACAACGCCGGAAGGATGGCGCTGGCCCAGCTGCGACGAGCGTGCATCGAGGCGAAAGAGGCGCTGTCCAGCGAGGACGCGGTCGAGGTGCCCGTCATGCTCCCCGGGCATTCGTCAACGGTGCGGATCACACGCACGGAGTTCGAGGGCATGATCCGGCCGATGCTCGGTCAGACGATCGAGCGCTCGCAACAGGTCCTCGCCAACGCCGAGCTCGCCGCCGACCAGCTGTCCGCCGTGCTCCTCGTCGGCGGTTCCTCACGCATTCCTCTCGTAGCGGAGATGGTCCGCGCCGCACTTGGCGTGCCGGTGCGCATCGACGCACATCCGAAGCTGGTGGTTGCTCGCGGTGCCGCGCGGTGGGCAGCCGATCTGTCTCCCGCGACGCTGTTGCCTGCCACGGTGGGGGCAAACCCTGCCCGCCGCGGGCCACCAGCTGCCGTCGTCGCGGGAGTGCTCCTCGCCATCGCCGCCATCGTCTTCACCACCGTGCTCACGCTCCGCGACCACAACGACGAGCCCGCGGCGGAGGACGTGATCGTCAATCCGTCCGCCCCGACGGAGACAACTGCGCCGACGAGCCAAGCCAGCGGCACGACGAGCCCCGCGGCCGCCACCACCAGCCCGGGAGCGGCGACCACCGGGGCACCCGCGGACACGACGACTCCTGCCGTCGTCACGACCGCTCCACCGCCGGAGACGGCGCCAGTCACCACGCCGGTTGCACCGCCACCGAACGTCGAGCCGGGTCGGATCACGCGCAGCTCCTGGTCGGGCGACGGGCTGCGCCTCGCGCTCGGTCGCGACGATGGGAGCGTGCGCATGGTCGACGCGGAGACCGGCGACACGCTGTTCACCCTCGAGGGGCAAACGGGCGCGGTGCGCGACATCCCGTTCAACCGCGGCCGCTTGGCGACGACGAGCGACGACAGCACGGTCCGGGTGTGGAACGCGGCCACCGGCGACGCGTTGCAGACGCTGAGCGGCCACACCGGCCCGGTGACCACTGCCCGGTGGAACGTCGAGGGAACGCTCATCGCCACTGCCAGCGACGACGGCACGTCGCGCATCTTCGACGTCTCCAACGGCGAGTCGCTGGCGACTCTCGACGCAGGTGGCGAGGCCGTCGCCCACGTCGCCTGGTCGCGCGACTCGAACGAGCTGGCGACGGTCGGCCAGGACAACATCGCCCGCATCTGGGACGCGGCGTCCGGGGAGCTGCGACTCGAGCTCACGGGCCACGGAGACCGAGTCACCGACGTGGCCTGGTCGCCCGCCGGTGACACCCTGGTGACCGCCGGCGACGACGGCACCGCTCGTGTGTGGGACGCTGCATCGGGCGCAGCGCTGCTCACGTTCGAACACAACGGTCCAGTGACCGACGTCAGCTGGGCGCGCGGCAGCGACAGAGTGCTCACGTCGAGCCTCGACGGCACAGCGGTGGTGTGGGACGCGTCGTCTGGCGCCGCGCTGGCAACGCTCGGAGCCGACGGTGATCCGGGTGTCGTCACGGCGTCGTGGTCCGACGACGAGTCCCTGCTCGTCACAGGCAGTGAGGACGGCGCAGTGGCGCTGTGGGACGGGGAAACCGGCGAAGCGGTCCGCACGCTGGACGGTCACACCGACGCGGTGACGGTGATCGTGTGGTCCGAGCAGGGGCGCCTCGTCACAACGAGCGACGACGGCACGTCTCGCGTGTGGGACGGCGCAACCGGAGACGAGCTGCTCGAGCTCGCCGAGTGACGGTTCGCTAGCCGTCACGGGGGCCGATGATAGGTCTGCCTACCAACATTGGACAGGCGACACCTGCGCGATGGAGTTAGCTGCCTGTACTCCTCTATGCTTGCCTGCCTGATGAAGGTCCACGTGCGTTCCCTTCCAGCCGTCGCACTCATCGGTGGGGTGGCGCTGCTCCTGGCCAGCTGTGGTGGCGACGACGGTCCGACGCTCACGGTGTACTCCGGCCGGCACTACGGCATCGAGTCCGCGTTCGAGACCTATGAGGAGGAATCGGGCGTTCACGTCGAGTTCCTCACCGGTAACGACGCCGAGCTCCGCGAACGGATCGCCGCCGAGGGTGAGGACACCGAGGCCGACGTCTACCTCACGGTCGACGCCGGCAACTTGTGGGCTGCTGCCGAGGAGGGGCTGTTCCAACCACTCGATTCCCCGACGCTCGACAGCTCGATCCCCGACGCGCTGCGCGACGAGGACGACCGTTGGTTCTCGTTGGCGATCCGGGCCCGCACCATCGTGTACAACACTGATCTGGTCGAGGCCGACGAGGTGCCGACCACCTACGAAGAGCTCGCCGACGAGAAGTGGGACGGCCGCCTCTGCCTGCGAAACTCCAACAACGACTACCAACAGTCGCTCGTCGCCAGCATGATCGCCGCCGACGGCGAGGACGAGACGTTGAACGTGCTTCGCGGCTGGGAGAACAACGCCGACACCTTCGCCAACGACGTCGAGCTCCTCGACGCGATGGCTGCCGGCGCCTGCGACGTCGGCGTCGTCAACCACTACTACTTCGCCCGGATGCTGGAAGAGGATCCCGACGTCCCCATCAAGCTCGTGTGGGCTGAGCAGGAGGGACGTGGGGTACACATCAACGTGTCGGGTGGCGGCGTCATCAAGTACGCCGACGACGTCGACCTCGGCAGGGAGTTCCTCGAGTGGCTCGCCACCGAGGGTCAGAACACGCTCGTCGCCGACAACCACGAGTACCCGGCGAACCCGGCGGTCGAGGCCGAGCCATTGATCGAGGAGCAGTTCGGCACCGACTTCGTCCGCGATTCCCTCCGTGCCGACGAGCTCGGGTCGCTCAACGCCGATGCCGTGCGCCTGATGGACGAGGCCAACTTCGGCTGACGATCGTGGTGCGGTGACCTCTGCCTCCGTGCTGACCGACGGCGCGCCGGCGGCGCCTCCGAGCACGGCAGGCCGACGACTCGGCCGGCGTAGCTGGGTGATCGGCGCCGTCGTCGTCGCCGTTCTCACGGTGGCGCCGATCGCCGCTGTCGCCATGAGCGTTCTGCGACCGAACACGGAAGTGTGGCGCCAGCAGTGGAGCACGCGCCTCCCCGAGGAGATCATCAGCACACTGGTGTTGACGACGGGAGTCGTTTGCACGTCGGTCGTGCTCGGAGTGGGGCTGGCCTGGCTCGTCAGTGCTCACCACTTTCCCGGAAGGCGCGTGCTCGGCTGGGCGCTCGTGCTACCGCTCGCCATGCCGACCTACATCCTCGGCTTCGTCACCACCTCCGTGTTCGGCGTCGCCGGGCCGATCCAAGTGTGGTGGCGGGACCAGTTCGGACGTGACGCGTGGTTCCCGGAGATCCGCTCGATGCCAGGGGCGATCGCCACGTTCTCGCTGACGCTCTACCCTTACGTGTACCTGCTCGCTCGCGCTGCCCTGCGCGATCAGGCGTCGGGTGCCTATCTCGTCGCTCGCACGTTGGGCGCCTCGCGGGGGGAGGCCACCCGCCGGGTCGTGCTCCCCATGTTGCGTCCCGCAGTCGCCGCCGGGGCGGCGATCGTTGCCATGGAGACGCTCACCGACTTCGCCACGGTGCAGTACTTCAATGTCGACACCGTCACGGTTGGCGTGTTCCGCATCTGGCGCGGCTCCTACGACCGCGACGCCGCGGCGGAGCTGGCGGCCCTCGTGCTCGTGTTCGCCCTCCTCGCCATCGGACTCGAGCGAATCCTGCGCGGGCGGGCTCGCTTCGGCGAATCGGGCGGTGAGGCGTCCGGTGTGGAGCCGCGTCACCTCCGCGGCTGGCGCGCAGCGGGCGCCACCTCGCTCGCCACGGCGGTCGTCGCCGTGGCGTTCCTCGCCCCCGTCTACCGGCTTGTCACGTGGGCGATCGCCGAGCAGACGAGCTCGCGCGGGACACCGTTGTTGTCCAGCTACGGGGAGTTCCTCGGGAACAGTCTCGTGCTCACCGGCGTGACGGTCGCCGTGTGTGTGATGACGTCGGTGTACATCGCCAATGCGAGGCGATTCGGGCAAGCACGCATCGTGGGGACGGCCAACCGGGCCAGCGTCGTCGGCTACGCGGTCCCCGGGCCAGTTGTGGCGATGGGCGTCGTGCTCGTCCTCGTCGCCGTTGACGACCTGTTGGAGAACATCGGCTTGGGGCTGCCGGGCGCCGTGGCAACGGGATCGTTCATCGCCCTCGCCTACGCGTACGCCATCCGTTTCCTTGCGCCAGGCATGACCACCGTCGAAGCGGGGCTCGGCCAGGTTCCCGACGAGCTCACCTCCTCCGCCCGCTCGCTGGGCGCCTCGCCGGGCCGGGTGATCGGTCGCGTCCACCTCCCCCTCTCCCGCGCCAGCCTGCTCGCCGCAGCGGTGCTCGTCGGCGTCGACGCCCTGAAGGAGCTCCCGATCGCCTATCTGCTGCGGCCGGTGGGCTTCGACACGTTGCCCGTGTGGGTGTACAACTTGGCGTCTGAGTCGCGCTTCGAACAGGCGGCGCTGCCGGCACTCACGATCATCGCCGTGGCGCTCGTTCCCGTGGCCCTCCTCAGCCGTCACTTCGACCGCGCCCCCACCTCGTTCGAACTGACCGAGACCTCCTGATGTCCGCCACCGCCCTCCAGCTCACCGCCGTCCACAAGTCCTACGGGGCGACGCCCGCTGTGGTGGGGTTCGATGTCGACGTGATGGGCACCGAGTTGCTCGCCCTCGTCGGACCCAGCGGCTGCGGCAAGTCGACGTTGCTGCGGCTCGTCGCCGGATTGGCTGCGATCGATTCCGGCGAGATCCGCATCGACGACACGGTCGTCGACGACGGGCATCGTCGCACTGATCCGGAAGATCGCCATATCGGCCTCGTGTTCCAAGAGCACGCTCTGTTCCCGCATCTCACCGTCGCCGCCAACATCGCCTTCGGGCTGCGACGGTCGAGCCGCGGGCGAGCGGCAACGAGAGACGCATCACTGGCTCGACGTCGTCGGCCTCGCCGATCACGCCGGTCGTTACCCCCATGAGCTGTCGGGCGGTGAACGGCAGCGCATCGCCCTGGTTCGAGCCCTCGCCCCACATCCCAACCTGATCCTCCTCGACGAGCCGTTCGCCAGCCTCGATCCCAACCTCCGTGCGCAGATTCGCACCGACGTCGTGCGCATCCTTCGTGAAGCGGGAACTCCTGCGGTGTTCGTCACCCATGACCAGGCCGAGGCACTGGCGATCGGCGACCGCATCGCCGTCATGCACGGCGGTCGCGTCGTGCAGCTGGGCACGCCGGAAGACGTCTACCTTCGGCCGCGAACGAGGTTCGTCGCCGGGTTCATGGGCGAGGCGAGCTTCCTCCCGATCGATTGTTCCAGTCGCACGACCGAGCTGGGCCCGATCATCCACGAGGGGACGCTGCCGGCGAGTGCGGTCCTCGTCGTGCGGCCCGACGACATCGAGATCGATTCCGAGCCGGGGACGACGAGCGTTCGTGCGACGATTCTGGCCGCTGAGTTCCGCGGTCCGACGTGGTCGTACACGCTGCGGCTACCCCGCGGGAGCACGGTCCGTTCAGCTCAACCGCACGGCATCCGCTACGCGGTCGGTGCCGATGTGCACCTCTCGGTGAAACCGGGGCGACAGATCGTGGTGTCCACCGAGCCGGACATCGTGGGCGAGGAATAAGTCCATCTCCACATGCCATGGGACCGCTTGGTCACCGGCCTGAGGTGGCCAACGCCTCGCAGCTGCGAACGACTCCGTCGGCGACATCTCGCGCTTCCTTCGACAGCACGGGATCAGCGGTGAACGCGCGCCACCGGCTGATGCACGAGATGGCGGCCGAACGAATCTCGTCGCCACTGGCTGTGGCGGGCAGCCCCAGCCGCCGGTGCCCGTCATGACCGTCGCCGCCGAGTATCCGGCGAGCTTCGGTGTCAGCCTCACCCAGCCCGAGGTCCAGGGAACGAAGCTGCGACAGGAGACGGATCTCGACCAACTCGTGGGCGGCGTTCTCGATGTCTCGCACCTGCGCCTTGAGCGCCCGACCTTCCGGTCCGCCGTGCAGATCGGCCATCGCCCGGACCGTGGCGATCGTCGACCGGGCCTTCAGCACCGTGGCGCGGGAGGCGAACTGACCAGCGAGCACCTCGCGCAGTTCGAGGATGCCACTCCTCGCCTCGAGTGCGGTGGCAACGTCGCCGGTCGATTCGACGCGACGCGCCACGAGCAGCTCGACGGAGAGCCGGACACCGAAGAGGCCGAGCCGATCGAGCAGGCGTCGGCGCATCTCCGCACCGAGCGCCGCCGGGGCGTCGAGGTTCACGAAGCGCTCCGCCGAGAGGAGCAACTCCGTCGAGCGTTCCCGCTCGAGACCGGCGAGCAGCCGCAACGCAGATGCCTCGTCCTCGCGTAGTGCCGCGGCGGCTTGGGCGATGAGACCTGCGACCGGAATGACGAGCTGGCAGAGCGATTGAATGCGCCGGTCGAGGCGATAGCGGGCGGCGACGCGTTCGGCAGCATGCATCGCGTTCGTTCGTGCCGAACCGATCTCGTCGGCGCGGGACAACACGGCGATCGAGTTCACGGATGCACCGCGAGTGGCGATGCTGTCCTTGAACGCCTCGAGGAACGAGAGGTCGAGCGGATGCAGGTTGCGCATGAGATAGATGACTGCGTCGGCGTCGCCCGGTCCCTCTTCGTCGGACGCAAGGAACCGTTGCGTCCGCATCGAGACGTCGGTGCTGATCGACGCCAGGCCCGGCGTGTCGATCAGCACCATGTTCTGCAGTCGTTGCGATGGCCACTCGACGTCGATGTACCGCACGGTGTCCGCGGCCAGCTGACCGAGGTCGATCTCCAGGGCATCCTCGGTGCGCCGGAACCGAAGTTCCACCGGCTCGCCGACGTACGGGACCGCCGTCACGCGATACACGTGACTGTTGCGGTACCAGGTGACGATTCGCGTGCACTCCGACGCATCCGTCGGCGCGACCTTCTCGCCGACCAGCGCATTGAGGAGGGTGGACTTCCCTGCCTTGACCTTGCCTGCGATCGCGACCCGCAGGGGACCGTCGAGGCGCGCACGCAGTTCGGGAATGCGGGTTGCGTGATGTGGTGCCAGGGTCGTTTCAGCGGTGTCGAGCAGTGTGTGCACCGACGACACCAGCGCGTCGCTCGCCCCGCTTGCGACGTTCGCGGCTCATGATGCGCGAGGAGCGGTCGCAACGAGCCGGCTGGCAGTGCTGCGCATCTGCGCCACGGCCTGGCTCGTCTGGTCCAGTCGGGCGACCGTGTCACCGTCGACGTCGCGTGCCGCCCGCGCTCGTTCGGCGGCGGCGACGGCCTGCTGCAGGGTCTGGTCGAGTTGTTCGGCGCGTTCGGTGAAGTAGTCGCGGATCTGGCGATGAATGCGGCGCACCGTGTCTCGGGAGTCCTTGGCCACGACGAAGCCGATCTCGTCCAGGTACTTGGACGAGAGTCGCTTGAGCTCCTGTCGTCGGGCGACACGACGGCGCGCCCGGTCGTCGCTGAACGCCCGCCGGGCCATGAAGCCGGCGACCGGCAGCGTGACGATCGGGAGCCAGATGAGCACCGAACTGACCACGCCGAGCACCGACGAGGCCAGCACCATGCCGCTGCTGTAGCCCTGGGTCGTCGTGACGACGCGTCGCAGCACGCCGTCCTTCATCACCGATGCTTCTCGGGTGACGTGGACCGCTTCCAACGCTTCGGTCGGTGCGGCACCCTCCACGTCGAAGCGCGGCATGGCGATCGAAGGCGGCGAAGTGTTCGGTCACCTCATCGGCCAGGGCGGAGGTGCGGTCGACGATCAGTTCGTAGTGGCCGACGACCGCCTCGATCGCCGCTTTGTGCAGCCACGCCTCGAAGACCAGGTCGTCGGCGACGTCATCGGATTCGGCCCGACCCTCGGCGGTCTTGCTCACCACCCGCATCCTCGTTCGCAGGTCGTGGTCGAGGTCGGAGATCGCCTCCTGCATCCCCTCGTTCAAGCGCTGATGCCAGCGGGCGGCGCCGGACCGGAACTGCGCGGACCCGATCCTGCATCTCGGCCAGGTCGGCGAGTGTCGCGACCGCCGACGACTCTGATGACAGTGCCGTGCGCTCGGCTTCGACCGGGAGCGCGAGGTGCTCGGCGAGGTCGGCGAGCTGTCGCCCGGCGGCGGCGAGTCCGCGACGGCGCGCCGGTTCCCAGATGCGACGGTGGATCAACTCGAACAGCTCGCCGAACCCGCACTCCTGTTCGAGAGCGGCATCGCCGCGAGCGAGGGCGAGCAGATGGAGCGCAGACGAGACGGTGACCACCGGAACGTCGTCCAGCCCTGCGGCGGCGAGGTGGCGCCGGTTGACCTCGGCGAGCTCGGCTGCGTGTCGGTACACATCGAGCTTCGTCATCACACAGACCACGGATTCGCAGCGTTTGCGGGCCCCGGCGAGGTAGGACATCTCCGGCGCGGTGAGCTCTTGACTGCAGTCGGTGACGAACAGCACGCCGTCACTGCTCTCGAGGGCGCCGAGCGTGACCGCGCCGAGCGCCGAGTCGAGCCCGCCGACCCCAGGCGTGTCGACGAACGTGAGACCGGTGGCGAGCAGGCGCCTCGGGAGCGCCACATCGACTTGACCGACGCCGAGGTGGTTGTCGGGGTTGCCCGACTCGCCGGCCAGCTCTGCCAACCGAGTCAGGTCGATCGGCTGCGGTCCACCTCCGCCGCCGATGTACGTCACCGTGACAGCCAGCTCCTCACCGTGACTGACCACGATCGGAGCGACGGTGGCGAACACCGGATCGGACGGACACACCTCGGCGTTGACGAGGGCGTTGACGAGGTTCGATTTTCCCTTCTTGAACTCGCCGACGAGCGTGACCGAGATGCCGGTGCGCCGGATCTCGGCCTGACTCGCGCGCAGTCGAGAGGACAGGTCTGTTCGCCCGGAACGCTCGGCGATCGTGATCACGCTGGCGATCGAGTTCGGGTCTGCGAGCGACCGGCTGCTGACAGGATCTGGCCGGCTCGTCGTCGGAGAACCCGTTCGCGACTCGATCGGCGTGGGCTTGGTCGTGGCCGGCCCGGTGGTCGCGGGGGCAGGTGGCGGGGGATCGGCGGTCGGGAGCACCGCACTTCTCGCAACGAGGCGGCGCATGCGTTCGTCGGACACGGGCTCGGGTGCGGCGGGCTCGGGCTCCCGCACCTCGGTTCGTTCCGGGACGGGCGCGGCGGGTGCTTGCTGTACCGCGGCCGGCTCGTTCGGCGTCTCGGCGGCGACATCCGGGGGTGGCGGTGGCGCTTGAGGCTCTACCGGCTCGGCGGCGGGCCTCGCCGAAATGGTGCTCGGCGGTGGAGGGGGAGCCGGCGTCGGAGTCGCGGACGGTGCAGGTGTAGGAGGCACCGGTGACGCCGTGAAGCGAGACGAGCCGGGAAGGTCGGACGCGATCGGGCCGGCCTCGGAGTCCCAGTCGAGGAATGCTCCGCACGCGCCGCAGAAGTCCGCGTCATGGTCGTTCTCGGCTCCACAGTCCGGGCAGACCCGCATTGTCGGTCGCCTCCTCTGCTCCCTCTCGTGCCGAGGCTAATCCTGTTCCGGCGTCATGGATCGATGCGAAAGTCCGTTGCGTAGGCGTCGTCGTCGCCATGCACCACCACCACTCGATCGACTCCGTCGCCGACGATCGCATGGTGGAGTGAGCCCGCCGGGTCGAGCGGTATCCAGGTTGCGTCAGAGCTGTCAGCGGCCGCGTCGGCGTCGAGGACGGTCACGATCTGACTGCTGGTGCTGGTGGGCTCTCCACGTGGGGCGCGTACTCGGCTGCGATCGGACCAGCCGAGGACGAGGCGCGACCCGGCCGCGGCGACCCGCACCGAGCTCGACATCAGCGGACCGGTGCCAGGCGGTTCGAGCGCGACGAATGCCCGCGTCGCGAGGTCTGGACCGAGCAACGCCACCGCCAGGGTGCGCGCGCCGCGGTGCGCGCCGGCGATCGCCCAGCCTGCCCCGGTCGAGGTGGCGGCGACACTCTCGGTCCACCCGGGAAGGTCGATTCGCTGCCAGCTGCCGGCCCCGGGCGTCCACACCTCGACGTCGCCGGCGACTGTGCTCCACGCGACGAGCGCCGGTTCACCTTCTGTCGCGGCAGCGACTGCCAGGGCGTTCGTCTCACCCGGGCCGGCGAACCTGCGCGGCGGCTCCGCTGGCGCCGACCAGAACAGGCCATCCGTGGATTCCCACACCAACGTCACACCGGATTCCGTGACGATGGGGACGGGCCAGCGGGTCAGTGTGCCGGCGTCGACGACCTGCCGGCCGATCACGACGCCCTCGGCGTCGACGGTGAGGACGATCGGCTCGTCGGAGCCCGGTTCGTTGCCGCTCAGCACGAGCGTTTCACCGTGAGCGGTGACGGCTTCCATCGCAAACGGAAGGGCGAACGGCCCAGACACTGATCCGTCGCGATGCAGATCGACCCATCTGGTGTCCACATTGTCGTCACCGAGAGCGACGAGCGAGATCCGATCGCCGCGCCGAACGCCGTGCATCGACCCGCCTGGTACGAACGGCACACGCTGTGTCCCGACTGCGGTGAGGCTGGCAGTCACGGCGAGCCCAGGGAGCGCACCTGGCGCAGGAGATTGGCGCCCTTCACGTAGTCGGGAGCGATCGTGGCACTCACGCCGGGAGTCGCCCGGGCAATGTGCAGCAGCATCCAATCCAGTCGCTCGCGGTCGGTGAGGGAGAAGAACGTCGAGTCGACACGGACGGTGGTGCCCGGGCCGGCATCCCACCCTGGTGTGCCCCCGGCGATCTTCTCGACCTTGATCGACTCGCCGAACAGGGCGGTGATCATCTGGCTGTAGCGATCGAAGATCGCCGCCACACGAGTGCGATCCTCGAGGGTCGGATGCGCTCCCTTCACCGGCTGGTTGATGCCCGGGGAATGTGAGCGAAACGAGGTTCATCATTCGCTGGCCCCATGGCGCGGTGGCGGGATCCTCCCACCCGCCCGGCGCCTTGGCCGCCTCGGATGCCGCCGTGTACGCCTCGGACACGAGCTGGTCGCAGGAGTTGAGCCACGTCTCGGTCCAGCTCAGGGCGCGCCTGCGCCATCGACTCCTCAGGATTCGTCATGCCGCCAGCGAACGTATCCGAGCCACCGATCTGGGCGCTGCCGGGTGCCACCAGGTTGCGGACCAACACGACGTAGCTGTCGGTGTTCTTCATCGCCTCCGCCTCGGTGAGCGTGTCGAGTCGCCGCATCGGGCCGTAGGCGATGTCCTTGCTGGAGACGCTGGGCGTGCCGTGCCCGCACTCGTGGACCATCGTGACGGCCTGCTCGGCCGGCGTCTTGGCGAAGTATGTCGCGCAGAACGACTTCAATGCCGCTCCGCCGGTGCCCTGGTTGTAGGCGTCGGCGTTGTCGCAGATCGGGTCGCAGGACTTCACGCAGCGGTGGTTCGCCGCGCCCATCACGCTGCCGAGGTGCGTCCGCCAGTCGACGAGCTTGGCCTGTACCGCGGTCGCCTTGGCGACCACCTGGGCGTCGGTGGCAGCCGGGTCGCCGCCCAGGAAGAGCCGCCGCACGAGGTCCTTGGTCGCCGCATCGGGACCACCGAGCTTCGTGATCGCCGTCGTGAGCATCGGTGTGCCGGCGGCGACGGCGGCGTTGAGGCTCGCCGTGTTGGCCGCGGTGCACGGCTTGGCCACGGAGGCACTGCAGTCCTCCTGCGCCGCCGGAGGCACGGGGACGGCAACGCTGCCGACCTGCGTCTCCACCCGGCGCACCGAGCGGTAGTTGAGAGTGCCGACAGCGTCCGCTGCCTTGTTGGTCAGCGTGCGTCCCGGCGGTGTGTCCCTCCGCAGCGAGCTTGGCGTCGACCGCCTTCATCCGCTTCTCGGCGAGCGCAACGGGTGCCTTCTCGTCTTCGCTGGCGCTTCCGTAGATGGCGAGTGGGTTGGTCTTCTCGGCGCTCGCCGTCGTCTTGATCTTCGTCTCATGCCCAGCGTCGAGGGTCTCGGCATTGCGCTCGAACATCAGCATGTGCGGATCGGGCGGAGGGCTGCGCTCCCTCGATCAAGAAATCACTCGCCGGAGGGCCCGACGGGCCGCTGCGACAACGCTGCAGGCGGACGCCGCTCCGCAGTCGTGGCATCGCATCGGACACGATCCCTGACGCAGTGTCACGGGCTCGTCCCCACATGTGGGCGACGGCGGCGAACGCGCTGCGGTCGGCCTCCGCCTCGAAGTCCGCCCCTCCGCCATCGCCACTCGCTGACTTCCGCGCCACGGCCGGCGGCCGCCCCCGGTCCGACTGCTGAGCGACGTGGGCGAGTTCGTGCGCGATCAGCGCATCGCCTTCGAGCGTGCCCGGCCGGAAGGCGCCGGCGGCGAACGAGATGCGCTGGCCGACCGTGAACGCCCGGGCGTCCAGCCGGTCCGCGTGGCGGTGCAGCACGGTGATCGGTGTGCACGCGCACGCCCGCGGGGTCGACACCCATCGCGCGGGCGATGTGCGCGCCCTCGCACGGGCAATGCTTCTCCCGCTTCGGCGCGCTGCACTCCTGCGGCGGCCGTACCGCCGCCGGGCGCGAGTGCGGACGGGTCACCGCCGTCACTGAGATCCTGGCCGGCGATCTCGGCCGGAAGGCCGACGACCTTGCCCGTCAGGACAAAGGCGCCGACGGAGATCGCCACCCGCCGGCAGGCGGCATCGATGTACGACTCTGCGGTGGCGCCCGTGGCTCCGCCGGGCGCATACGAGCGCAGTGCGCGCTCGATGTGTGCCGCATCCTTGGACGCGTAGTAGCCGAACCAGCGACCGAGTGCCGGGCAGTCCTGCGCCGTCCAGTCGCTCCCGACGAACGCCGTCTGGGCCGTTGCCGTGACGCGGTTGGCGCAACGTCGTCAGGAACTGTGTCTTCGTCATCTGCCCACTGCCGGCGGCGGTCCCGTCGGCGACGATCAGCGGTGCTGCCGACGCCCGAATCGAGGGGCGCCCGCTGGACGCCGACGACCAGTCGCGACAGCACCTCGTCGTTTGCCGACGATTGATCGTCGGCGGCGGAACACCGCGCGCATGTGCCTCCGCAGTCGCACGACCGCTGCACAGCGAACGGCCCGACCAGTTGCTGCACGGCGCGGTTGCCGGCATCACGCTGGAGGTCGAGCACACGCTGGACATCGGGACGCTTCGATGCGAGGCGCATGCGCGTCTGCGCGGACGCCAGGCTTGGGCTGCGAGTGCCGTGCTCGGCGACCGACGGCGGGTGCCCGGGCGCGACCGCGTCCCTGCATACCGGCAACGGTAACGATCCTCGTGGTGTATGAACGTGCACACTTCGGCGGCGAAGGGGCAGCCTCTCAATGCCGTACCCGGTAGCAGCGGCCAACGACGATTCCTGGATCGCGACCGGCAGGATCGCGTGCGAGCCGGCGGGTGGTCGTTCGCGGCCGCTGCCCGAACGGACCGTCGATCGGGCAGTTTCGGTGGTGCCAAGCGCGCGTCAAGTGTTTGTGAAGTGGGGCGTGCGACACTCGCCTGCGTCTCCGGTTGAGAGGGGAGCGAGAGATGAACGTCCGCACGTCCGTGTTCGTGTATGCCGACGACCAGGTGTCGCAGGCCGGTCTCGAGCAGCTGCTGCGAACCCGGGTCGAGACCTCCGTCGTCGCATCGGGGCAGATCGACGAGGCGCAGGTTGCCGTGGTCGCCGTCGATGAGGTCGACGAGGAGGCGGTCCGCACGATCTCGGGCATTCAGCGCAACGGCTGCCCCAAGGTCGTCATCGTGGCGTCCTGCCTCGACGAGGCCGGAATGCTGGCGGCCAGCGAGGCGGGAACGCTGGGGATGATCCGGCGTGGCGACGTGACGGCGGACCGCCTGGTTCGTGTCGTGCAGCAGGTTGCCGCAGGTCGGGCGAGTGTGCCCACCGATCTCGTCGGTCAGCTCCTCGGTGCCGTCTGCCGGCTTGCGCGTGTGGCTGGGAACGGGCAAGCGGCCACCCCGACCGGGCTCACGGAGAGGGAGCAGGACGTCATCCGTCTGCTCGCCGATGGCCGCGACACGGCCGAGATCGCCACGACGCTCTGTTACTCGGAGCGGACCGTCAAGGGCGTGATCCACGACGTGACCAGTCGCCTCCAGCTCCGCAACCGCTCACACGTCGTCGCGTTCGCGTTGCGCAACGGCATGATCTGACCTCCGGCCCGCCCTTCGCCGGCGGGGAGGGCACCGTTCGCGATAGCGTGACGCTCGTGAGGTGGGGCTGATGCTCGTGCTTCGCGAGAAGTGCGCTCCGGGCGGACGGACCGCAGCTCGGCGGCGCTGGTGACGGCGCGTCCGCGGAGGAAACGGGCCGCTGCCCTCGATCAGTCGACTGACGCTGTCGGGCTTCAGCGATCTCCAGACATTGGCCGGCAATCGGGCGATGGCGCGCACTGTCGCGACGTTGCAACGCCGTTCTGCCCAAGAACTGATCGACAAGCGGATCTCGCTCGCGTGGCCGAGCCCCGACGTGGTGGACGACGAGCTCGTGCCGGTCGGCGAAGCGCCGGGCCGCTTCGAGGGGTTCGCGACGTCGAGCGCGGCGCTGACCGTCGCTCGGCGGTCGCCCGAGGTCTGCATGGTGCTTCGCGATGCCGACGGTCGTTACCACGTGCTGCGCACGACGGCGAGGAGTCTCGGCGACAAGTATGCGGCTCCGGAGGATCCCGCCGGGTGGAAGATCATCGAGATCGTCGAGCCGACGAAACGGGCGACGGACGACGAGTTCAGGCGGGAGTACGAGACGGCGCGCGACGCCCCTGCCGCCGCACAGGCCGAGGCCTACCGCCGCCTGCTCGTAGCCGGTACGCATCTCGACTACGACGAAACGGCTTGGTCGCCGGACAAGGCGCGGATGTTCCCCGGAAAGATCAACGTCGCCCTGTGGCTGCCGAGTCGCGGGCGGCACGAACCGGCGGAGGTGGTGCCGACCGGCTCCGCCGAACTGCCGGCGACCACGATCCTGATCGGCAACACGCCGTTCGCCGATGGCCCGGACTCGTTGCGGTCGACGCTGCTGCACGAGTCTCGACACGCCTATCACATGGCCGAGACGCTCGACTTGATCCGCAAGTGGCGTCAGACGCGACAAGGTGGACAGCTTGCCGTCGTGGCAGTTGTGGCTGAAGTCGCGTCGCAAGTCGGTCCCCGCCGAGGTGTTCCAGACGACCTGGGCCGACGACCGATCCCGACTACGGCACGGCGACCACAGAGACATACAGCCACCTCTATCAGTTCATGTATCGGTTCCGCCGCGACGAGGCGGCATCCACCGATCCCGCCGACCTGGACAAGTCGGCGACGACGCTGCTGTATGGCCGGATGCTCACGTTGACCGTCCTCGGCGAGTACTGGGAGGCGGCCGGCCAAGATGCCCAAGGAAGTTCGCGATGGACATGCTCGTCCGCTTCCTCCAAGGACTCACGGCAAGTCATCGCCAGCACGTGCTCAACTTCATGAAGACGTCGGGCCAGGTGGCAGCCGGTGCACCGAAGGTGTTCTACGCCGGCCTGACGAAACGACTCTGAACGATCGTCAATCGGCTCGCGGGCGCACACTGGTGAAGCACGGCCGTCCGTATGGATGCACGGAGAGGCATCGACAACCCATCCCGGTTCGTCCATCGTGGACGATCGTCATGCTGCACGAGCTGGACACCGCCCTGCGCGCTCTGGTCGAGCTCGAGCTCGGCGACGACGCGGATGTCGAGGTCGAGTTCGATGCGCCGACGAAGGACTGGGCGTCCCACCGCAACCGACCGACGATCGACATCTACCTGTACGACATCCGCCAGGACCTCACCCGCTCGCAGTTCGGGCAGATCGCAGTCCGCGCCTCGGATGGCTCGCTCACCCAGCGCCGTCCACAGCCGAAGTTCTTCCGTCTCGCCTACCTCGTCACGGCGTGGACCCAGCGGGCCGAGGACGAACATCGGCTGCTCTCCTCCCTGATGGTCACGTTCCTACGTCACGAAACGGTGCCGATGGATCTCCTCCAGGGCTCTCTCGCCGACCTGGGGATCAGCATCCCGCTCGCCGTGGCCCTGCCGCCACCGCAAGACCGCGCCCTCTCCGATGTCTGGTCCGCGCTGGGCGGCGAGCTCAAGCCATCGCTCGACGTCAGCGTCATCGCACCGCTCCTCCCCGAGCGATTCCACGACGCCGGTCCTCCGGTCACGCTCGAACCGATGCTGAACGTCGTCGATCGTCGCACGATGGCCAGGGAGGCGAGCGGGGCACGACCGATGCCGCCCGACCGTGTCCGCGGTGATCGTCTCCGAGCACCGTCCGCCGCCGCCGATCCGAGTCGCCGCCGACCGGACACGGAAGACAGCGGTGAACGCCATGTTCGAGCTGAACGATCCGTCGGCTCGCGCACGTGCTCGGTCGGCTCGACGTGCTGCGCCTCCGTGTTGCCGCGATCGTCGACCGCCCGTACGCGCCGTGGACACGTCGCCCGACGATCCGTTCCTCGGTCTTGTACCTCAGCGAGGAACGAATCGACGAGTTGCTCCACAGCCGACCGGCCTGGGCGGCGTCCGACCTCGCCGAGCGTACGTCAGAGCGGAAGTGGAGGCTGTCTGCCGACGCCGCCGCGCGACCGGCAGCGAGATTCGGCTCCGCGTGCTCGCCGAACGCTTCGAGCTCGACGATCTCGATGTCGACCTGCTGCTGGCGGCGATGGCACCCGACGTCGACGACCGCTTCGAGCGCTACTACGGGTACCTCAACGACGATGTGACGAGGCGACGGGCCAGCATCGGGCTGGCGCTCGGGCTCGCCGGCGTCTCGCCATCGAGCGCGTACGGCCGCGCCCGCTTCGAGCCGTACGGCACGGCTCGTCGGCAGCCGTCTGCTCGACGTGGAAGACCTCGACCGACCGTTCCTCACCCGAGGTTTGCGGGTACCCGATCGAGTGACTGCGCACGTGCTCGGCTCCGATGAGCCCGACGCTGGCGATCGACGTTCGAGCTCGTCGAGGTCGAACCAACCGCAACAGCGCCGTTCGAGCCGCTGGTGCGGGCGCTCCGCGAGCGCGATGCCTTCGTCTACCTCCGTGAACGGCAGGCGACCGCGCTCCACGCCGCTGTTCGACGCCGGTCATGCCGCAGGTGTGCCGATCGATCGTCGTCGACCTCGACCGGCTGGCGACGTCGGTGACATCGACCACGCCCTCGATGCCGGTGTCCGCGAGGCGCGGTCTGCGGGCCGGGGCGCTCGTCGCCGGCCCGATCGATGCGATCGTGGACAGCAACCTGCCGGCGATTCAACGCCTTACGGCTCAACCGGTACCGATGGTGCTGATCGGGCATCGGGGATGGGAGCCCGCGTGGGCGCAGCGGCCGCCCTATGTCGTCGACGCTCCCACGCTCGCACCCGGGGCACGGGCCGCGGTGTGGGTCGACGGCGCTCCTCGGTTACGCCGATGGCATGCTCGATCCGTCGGCGGTCACCGCGCAGTACCGGCTCGGAGCCGGTCAGATCCGACAGGCAGCAGCGGCCGCGATCACCGCGGCCCGCCTCGCCGGCCGCGCGGTGGAGGAGTCCGATCTACGCCTCGGTGCCCGCCAGCAGAACGCCGCCCGGCTCGAGCGGCTTGGCGCGACGCATCGAGCCGGCGTGACCTGGCGACGACCTCGTGCTACCGAACCCGGTGCTCGCCGGCCTCCGCGGGCTCGCCGCTCGGGCCCGGCATCGTGAGCGGGTGCTCGGCGAGTGGCGGATGCGGCCGGGCGGTGGGCGCGGGATGGGCATCACCGCTCTGTTCGCCGGCGATTCGGGCACCGGAAAGACGATGAGCGCAGAGGTGATCGCCGCGGAGCTCGGCCTCGACCTGTACGTCGTCAACCTGGCGACGGTCGTCGACAAGTACATCGGCGAGACGGAGAAGAATCTCGACCGCATCTTCGCCGAAGCCGACAGCGTGAACGGGGTGCTGCTCTTCGACGAGGCCGACGCCCTGTTCGGCCAGCGGTCCGAGGTTCGCGACAGCCACGATCGCTACGCCAACATCGAGGTCGCGTACCTCCTGCAGCGGATGGAGACGTTCGACGGGCTGGCGGTCCTCGCCACCAACCTGCGCTCCAACATCGACGATGCCTTCACCCGCCGACTCGATGTGATCGTCGACTTCCCGATCCCCGACGCGATCTCCGGCGGACGCTCTGGGCTCAGTGCCTGTCGCCGTTGCCGGTGCGGGACGATCTCGACCTCGACTTCTGCGCCAAGGCCTTCGAGCTGTCCGGCGGCAACATCCGCTCGATCGCAGTGACGGTCGGGTATCGCGCCGCAGCCAGCGGCGAGGCGATCGAGATGACCGATGTGATCCGCTCGATCGGCGAGGAGTACCGCAAGTTGGGACGCCTCTGCCTCGAAGCGGAGTTCGGCCCGTACTTCCCCCTGCTGCGCTAGCTGATCGCTCCCGCCGCCGCGGGTCGCGTCGGAGCGGGCAGCGCACGGTACCTGTTCGGGCAACGCCGCTTCCCCAAGGTCGGCTCTGCCGTCCATTGCCGTCTGCCGCTGCTCCGCTGACACTGGAGACGTCCATAGCCCGAACGGGGAGGATCACATGCCCACGTACCTGTCACCCGGCGTGTACGTCGAAGAGGTCAGCTCAGCCAGCAAACCGATCGAAGGCGTCGGGACGGCCATCGCAGCGTTCGTCGGAATGGCGCCGAAGGGTCCCGCCAACGTGCCGACCCTCATCACGAACTGGCGCCAGTACGTCGACAAGTTCGGCGACATCACGTCCGGAGCGTTCCTCGGCCACGCGGTGTACGGCTATTTCCTCAACGGCGGAGGCAACTGCTACGTCGTTCGTGTCGGCGCCGGCAATGGTGACTCCGACCAGATCGAGCTCTCTCCGGCGCGGGCACGCATCGGTGATCTCGAGATTCGCGCGCTCGAACCCGGGCCCGACGGCAATGAGACGACGATCGAGGTCTCCGATCCTCCCGAGGGCTCCCCGGAACAGACAGTGCGGATCGTGATCACCCGCGGCGACGACCGGGAAGAGCACGAAGCCCTGCCCCTGACGGGTCGCGGCAACGTCGTGAACACGCTCAACCGGTCGCGTCTCGTCCGCGTCGAGCTCGACTCGGCGGTCAGCGAGCTGCAGGACCTTCCTCGCGGTCTGACTGCACTCAGCGGAGGCGAGCTCGTCCACGTCGACGTCACTCAGGCGCGGCTCAGCCCGGAGGACTACGTCGGTGATGCGTCGGACCGCACCGGATTCGCCGGGCTGGAAACGATCTCCGACGTCACCATGGTCGCCGTGCCAGATGCGATGGCGGCATACCAGAAGGGCGTCATCGACCTCGAGGGCTTGAAGGCGATCCAACTGGGCATGATCGCCCATTGCGAATTGATGGGCAATCGAGTGGCTGTCCTCGACGCACCGCCCAACCTCAACGCCCAACAGGTTCGTGACTGGCGGATGGACGCCGCCGGATACGACTCCAAGTTCGCCGCCCTGTACTGGCCGTGGATCAAGGTGTTCGATCCGGCGTCGGGCGAGAACCAGTTCGTCCCGCCGAGCGGCCACGTCGCCGGGATTTACGGGCGCAACGACGACACGAGGGGCGTGCACAAGGCGCCTGCAAACGAGGTGATCCGCGGCGCCATCGACCTCGAGGTGAACATCACAAAGGGTGAGCACGACTCGCTGAACCCGATCGCCGTCAACTCCTTACGGTCGTTCCCCGGCCGTGGGATTCGCGTCTTCGGAGCGCGCACCTTGTCGAGCGATCCGGAGTGGCGTTACCTCAACGTGCGGCGGCTCTTCAACTACCTCGAGGATTCGATTCTCAACGGAACGCAGTGGGCCGTCTTCGAGCCCAACGACAACGCACTGTGGGCGAAGCTGAGGCGCAGCATCGCCGCCTTCCTCGTGATGGAGTGGCGCAAGGGGGCACTGTTCGGGCTCACGCCCAACGAGGCCTACTACGTGAAGTGCGATTCGGAGACCAATCCGGCGGAGGCGATCGACGTCGGCCAGGTCACCTGCGAGATCGGGGTGGCACCGGTGAAACCGGCCGAGTTCGTGGTGTTCCGCCTCTCCCAGTTCTCCGGTGGCACGAGTCTCGTCACCGAATGAACGTTCATCAACACCCGCGCCGACGCGAGCCTCTCGCCGACCGCACCACAGAAAGGACCTGAGCCATGGCTCTTCCCGATCTCGACACGTCTGTTGGTCACTCGTTTGCAGCCGAGTACGACGGCGTGATGATCAAGGCGATCCAGGAGGTATCTGGCCTCAAGATCGAACAGGACGTCATCGAGCTCAAGCAGAACATGCCGGACGGCAAGTACGTGATCAAGAAGCTGCCCGGGCGGAAGAAGGCCGGCGAGGTCACCCTCACGCGTGGTCTCACGGCCGACAACAGCTTCGAGAAGTGGGTCGAATCGTCGCAGTTCGGAAAGATGGGCGAAGCGCGTAAGAACGGAGCGATCATCGTCTTCGACTACGAGGGCGCCGAGATCAAGCGCTACAACATGACGAACGCCTGGCCGAAGAGCCTCGAGATCGGCTCGATGAAGGCCGGCGATACGTCGGTGCTCACCGAGAAGCTGACGATCACCTACGAGGAAGTCACCGTCGAGGGCACCTGATGCGCCGGACCCTCCACACGCTCGACCGGCCGCCCGAGGAGGCGCCGAGCGCTCCCGACGGCGACCTGTTGCGGACGTCGTTCGAGTTCGAGTTGCCGCGTGGATACGTCGACGGCAGCGGCACCGTGCACAGGTCGGGGACGATGCGCCTGGCGACCGCGCGCGACGAGCTGGTGCCGCTCGCCGACGATCGGGTTCGCGAGAACGCCGCCTACCTCACCGTGGTGCTGCTCGCACGCGTGGTCGAGCGCATCGGCACCGTCACCGACGTCCACGCCGGAGTGATCGAGAACCTGTACGCGTCGGACCTGGCCTTCCTGCAGGATCTCTACCGGCGGGTGAACCAGGAAGGACACGCACGCGCGTCGGTTACCTGCCCCGCGTGCAACAAGGAGTTCACGGTCGACCTGACCGGTGGTCGCCTGGGGGAATCGTGACGTGCGGCGAGGACGTGCTGTACCAGGAGTTGGCATTCCTCGGCGCACATTGCCACTGGTCGCTCAACGAGGCGCTCGACCTCGAGCATGCGACGCGACGGCGTTTCATCCGCGCCGTCGACGACCTCGGACTCGGACGTTGAGGAGTCGGGGGCGTGTGGCCATTCGGGAGGCGTCGACCTGACCGTCCGACGGACGGGCACGCACGAGGTGCATCGCGCCGGTCGCGCCGACTGGCGGAGCGTCGCTCCGATCGTCCCGGTCCAGTCATCCGCGTTCCACACGATCGACACGGACTTCGAGCGCACCCTTCCCACACGTGCTGCACCGACGTTCCTCGCACCGCTCGCCCACCAAGTTCGTGCCGATGCCCCGTCCGGTCTGGTCAGCGGGCTCGCCGCGGCCGATCCGCCTCGCGATCACCTACCGGCACGGGGAGCATCTGGCGCTGCGGCCGACGGTGCACGGGTGCAACGGTCGTTCGCGTCGGCACCGCCGTCCCTCGGCCCGCCCCGGATCGTCGCCTCGGCCGGTTCGAACAGTCCCGAGACGCAACCTGCCGCTGCGGACGCGACTCTCCATCCGCAGAGTGAGAGTGTCGTCGCGTTGACGCCGCAACGCGCACTGGTCACGGCCCCGGCACCGCAGCCACCTGCGGTGCCGCGCCGCCTCGTGGCCGTTTCGAGGACGGAGACCGACGCGCCGCTCGCAGTTTCCCACGGGGTGACCAGCGCGGAGGCTGACGCTGCCCGGGGGTTGCAGTCCGCCGCCGCCGTCACGCCCTCGGAGCCGCCTTCAAGCGTCGAGGCGCTCCTCGAGGGAGCGGGGTCAGGAGAGGACGACATCGCCGAAACGATCGAGGAGACCAGCGGCGACGCACCGCTCCTCGCCCAGCGGGACGCCGGTGACCGGCCTTCGGCGCCACCACGCCCGACGCAGACAGCACGTGGCGACGAACAAACCGGGAGGTCATCGCCGATCGCGCCGTCAGCGAGCGACGAGATCGGAGGTGCTGATACCCGGCCGGCGACGAGCCCGCGCACACGACCCGCGGTGCGCATCGGTCCACCCTTGGAGGGTCGGCCCGCGGTGCAGAGGAGTCCCGCTGCGGGTGAAGCCCCCAGCGCCGACGTCGACGAACGACCGGTGGCGGCGTCGGTAGACCCCTCGCCCCACGTCACGCCATTTGGGCGCGATTCCTCGCTCCCGCCGATCGGGGCGCGCCCAGTGCCGGAATCCGGGAACACCTCGCCCCAGGTACAGCACGCCCCCGTTGCCGCCACCTCGCCCCAGATCCAGCGCACCACTGCGACGGCACCGGCCTTCGGTCCGGTGAAAGGGAGCTCCCCGGGATCTCCACCTGCCGTCCAGCGATCCGGGCGCGATTCCTCCCATCCTCCGATCGGCGCGCGCCCGGTCTCGAGCTCCGAGACCACGTCGTCCCAGATCGACCGCCCGATCACCGTCCCTCCGGTCGCTGAGGCGGCGGCCGGTCAACGGCGTGAGTCGCCGCCTACGCAGCAGCCCGGTGGCGAGATGCCCCTCGCCTCGATCCGAGCGCGATCGGCCCCGGATCCCGGACCAGCACCAGCCCCGATCGGGGACGAGACCGAGCTCGCCCCGACGCTCGGCGGAGACCTCTCGATCCGCGCCAGCGACGGTGTCGACCCGACCCCGAGCTCGGCACCAGCTGCGGTTGTCGCTCGCCAGCTGGAGGAGACGTCAAGGAGTGAATCGGCCGCGGGCACGCCCGCTGCGGCGCGCGCCGCCGATGCCGGTCCGCTCGTCGGAGTCCGACGGCTGCTCGCCGATCGCCCGCTCGCCCGATCCGTTGGCATCCCATCCACGGACGTGGCGGTCGCCGAGCGGTGCGCGCGACGCCCACAGTCCGACCGCTTCGTCGATGCCCAGCACGATTGGGGCGGCGCAGGCAGTGACGGTTGGCAGACAGGTTGCGGCGGCCGGCGCCGGTGGAGATCGGCGACCGGTCGGCGTGGCGGCGACCCAACGGTCATCGCTGAGGCCGTCCGCGTCGTCGGCGGGATCCGTCCCGGCACAGATGTCGTTCTCGGCGGCGGCGAGCGTCGATTCGGAACCCCGACCTGCCACGGCGCCAACCGGTTTCGTCACACTCGACGACGGCTCCGTGGTGCCCCTCGGTTTCGGAGCGTCGAGCGGGCCGTCGGCGGCGCCGGGGGTCGAAGCCGTGCAGCGGCAGGCCGCCGACTCGAGCGCCGAATCGACCGGGAGCTCCTCGACGTCGACCACCGTCACCGCCGCTGCGCCACCAGCGTCCGCAACCGCCGCCGGTCCCCCGAGCGAGGAACAGGTGCAGACCCTCGTCCGTTCTCTCTATCCGTTGCTGCACCGCCGACTCTGCCGCGACCTGTTGCTCGATCGCGAGCGCACTGGCTACCGCACCGACATTCGCTTCTGACTGCCCTTCGAAAGGACCGCCATGCCTGTTGCCGAACCAGCCGATACTGCGGTCAGCGTCTATTTCGAGGTCCACGTCGACGGTCACGAGCTCGGCGCCTTCACCGGCTGCGAAGGGCTTGGCTGCGAGGTCGCGATCGAACAGCGCGAGGAGGGTGGGGTGAACTCGTTCGTCCACCAGCTGCCCGGACGGATCAAGTATTCCAACGTCAAGCTCACCAGGCCCGTCAACGCCGACACGGCGAAGATCGCTTCCTGGTTCGCCTCCATGAACGGCACGATCAAGCGCACGCAGGCGCAGATCATCGCCAAGAACCACGATGCAACGCCGGTCTTCACCTGGACGCTCGGCGGGGTGATCCCCGTCCGATGGCAGGGACCGTCACTGTCGGTCGACACGGCGAAGGTCGCCACGGAGACGCTCGAGCTCGCTCACCACGGGTTCCTCGAATCAGGGGAGGGCTGAGCCGCATGGTGACCACTGCCAAGTTCGCCAAGGCGCAGCTCGACCTTCGCGAGCCGGTGAAGGACGGCAAGCACTTCAAACCGGGATCCAGCATCGGTGTGGTGAAGTTCGCCTTCAACCCGAAGGACTACAGCATGGCGCTGCAGGCGGGATGGAACTTCAAGCCCCAGAAGAAGCCCGGCGAGCACCCCGAGTTCACCGGCACCCAGTTGCGGACACTCGACTTCGAGATGTTCCTCGACGCCACCGACACCGATGACGGCGACATCGCCGAGTCGGTCACGTCGTTGCTCACCACGGTTCAGCCGACGGAGAAGTCGAAGAGCAGCGCCCCGTTCCCGCCGATCGTGATCTTCTCGTGGGGTGAGTCGGCGCCGTTCGTCGGCGTCGTGAAGTCGGTGACGGTCAACCTCACGCTGTTCCGGCCGTCGGGCAAGCCGTTGCGCGGCACGGTCAAGGTCTCGATGAACGAGTACCCGACGAACCCGGGGAAGCAGAACCCGACGTCGGGCGCGTTGCGCAGCTCTCGCTCCCATCGCGTCGTGCTCGGTGACTCGTTGGCGTCGATCGCCAACACCGAGTACGGCTCACCGACGCTCTGGCGAGCGATCGCCAGCGCCAACAACCTCGAGGACCCGTTCTCGCTGCGCCTCGGCAACGAACTGCTGATCCCACCGCCGGCCGATGCCGCAGTCCTCGCCTGAACCATGCCCGCCCAACGCTCGTCCAACCGCTTCGAGATCAAGGTCGAAGGCACGCCGCTCGCACCCGAGGTCGCCGGCGCGCTGATGGAGGCGTTCGTCGAGGACGAGGTCAACCTCCCCGACGCGTTCGAGCTCGTGTTCCGTGATCCGAACCGCTCGCTGCTCGCCGCAGGAAAGTTCGAGATCGGTAAGAAGCTCTCGATCGCTGTGGTCTCCGAGGCCTCACCCGAGGGCAAGCCGATTCTCGACGGTGAGATCACCGCTCTCGAGGCCGAGGTCGAGCGGGACCAGACGTTGACGGTCGTCCGTGGTTACGACGCCTCGCACCGCTTGCAGCGCGGCACGACCACCGAGACACACCTGGACGTGACGTACGGCGACATCGTCGGCAAGGTCGCCCAACGCCGCGGCCTGCAGAAGGGTGAGGGCGGCTCGAACACGGTCGTCCATGAGGCAGTGGTGCAGTGGAACCAGACCGACTGGGAGTTCCTGTCGGCGCTCGCCGGAGAGATCGGCCACGAAGTAGTGGTCGTGGACGGGAAGCTGCACCTTCGCCAGCCCGGAGACTCGGCGTCGGCGCCCGGTGCCGGCGATCAAGGCAGTGAGGACGCGCGTCAGCTGGTCGCCGGGAGCAACATCCTTCGTCTGCGGGCCACGATCAGCGGCGCCGAACAAGTGGAAGAGGTCCAGGTGCGGGGCTGGGACTACAAGGCGAAGGAGGCGGTGGCCGGCCAGGCACGGCCCGCCGACGCCTCGCGCAGCGCATCTGCTGGGGCGGGTGCCGCCACACTCGCCAACAAGCTCAGCGGCGGGACGCTGGTGAAAGCCGACCTGCCGGTCACGAGCGAGGAGGTGGCCCAGGACGCGGCCGAATCGCTCGTCGAGCAGCTCGGTAGTGCCGCGGCCGAGCTCGACGGCGTGGTGCACGGCAACCCCGAGCTTCGCGCCGGCGTCACGGTCAGCCTGGCCAATACGGGGGCGCCGTTCGACGGCAAGTACACGCTCACGTCGTGCCGGCACACCTACGACGCAACGAACGGCTATCTCACTGGCTTTCGCGTCAGCGGGCGGCAGACGCGCACGATGCTGGGGCTGGTGCGCGGCGCACGAGCGGGCCGCAACGACAGCGTGATGGGCGTCGTTCCGGGAATCGTCACCAACATCGACGACCCCGAGAACCTGGGACGGATGAAGATCGCATTTCCATGGCTCGCCGAGGCAGCGGAGTCGTACTGGGCGAGAGTCGCCATGGCGGGAGCAGGAAACGAGCGGGGATTCGTGATGCTGCCCGAGGTCGGCGACGAGGTACTCGTCGCCTTCGAGCACGGCGATCCGCAGCTGCCGTACGTGCTCGGCGGGCTCTTCAACGGGAAGGACGCGCTCCCCGTCAACCCGGTCGAGAAGGGCGAGGTGGTGAAGCGGGCGCTCGTGTCGCGTCATCGGGCACAAGGTCGAGTTCGACGACAAGGACGACACGATCACGATCGCCACGGGTGACGGCAAGCACCGCCTGGTGCTCGATCAGAAGAGCAGCAAAGTGCTGCTCGAGACCGACGGGGACGTGGAGGTGACGTCACGCGCCACGGTTGCCGTGAAGGCCACCAGCGACGTCAAGGTCGAGGCAACCGGCAAGCTCGAGCTGAAGGGAAACGGCGTCACGATCGACGCCGGTGGCGGAGCCTTCAGCGCCCGAGGGACGCAAGCAAAGGTCGAAGGGTCGGGCGCCGCCGAGCTGTCGAGTGGAGGGCAGGCCACCATCCGCGCACCGATGGTGACCATCAACTGAGGGATGACGAATGAGAGCGAGGACTGATGCCGTTCGCAGCAAGAGTCGGCGATCCGACCGGACACCCGGGGATCGTGACCGGCCCCGGTGTTCCCACCGTGCTCATCGCAGGCATGCCCGCCGCCGTCGTCGGCGACATCCACACCTGCAGCTTTCCTCCACCGGCGGTGCATCCGCCGACTCCCTTCCCGATGGGCAGCGCAACCGTCTTCATCGGCGGCCGACCCGCACTCCGCGTCGGCGACATGTCGGGTTGCGGAGCACCGATCGTGCTGGGCGCCGTTGACGGTGAACATCGGATGACGCCATGAGCGAGCACTTCATCGGCAGCGGTCTCGCCTACCCGATGCGGGTGAGCGCCACAGGGGGCATCGCCCTCGTCTCGCGCGACGAGGAGATCGTGGAGAGCATGCGCCTCATCCTCGGTACCTCGCCGGGCGAACGTCCGATGCGCCCCGACTTCGGGTGTCCGATCCACGACCACATCTTCGCCCCCGCCGATGCGACAACGGCGGGGATGATCGCCTTCGAGGTGCGCAACGCGCTCGATCGTTGGGAACCTCGCATCGAAGTGATCGACGTCGTCGTGACCCGCGACGACGCACAGTCGACGCTCCTGTACATCGACATCAGCTACGCGGTCCGTGACACGAACGACCCGCGCAACCTGGTCTTTCCGTTCTACGTCATCCCCGACGAGGAGTGAACGATGCCGTTGCCCGTCCCGAACCTCGACGATCGCCGCTTCCAGGATCTCGTCGACGATGGAAAGCGGCTGGTCCAGCGCCGCTGCCCGGAGTGGACCGATCACAACGTCTCCGACCCTGGAGTGACGCTGATCGAAACGTTCGCCTACATCGTCGATCAGGTCCTTTACCGCCTCAACCGCGTGCCCGAGCGGAGCTACGTCACGTTCCTCGAACTGATGGGTGTGGAGCTCTTCTCACCGTCCGCTGCACGCGTCGACGTCACGTTGTGGTTGACAGCCGAGCTGGACGAGGACCGCGTCGTGGAAGCCGGCACCGAGGTCGCCACTCGCCGCCGGCGCAACGCCGAAGCGATCGTGTTCCGCACGGTCGAGCAGCTCACCATCGTCGGGTGCCGGCGCGTGTACGTGATGACGAGCAGCGCAGACTCGACGGCGTTCGACCAGTCGAGCGAGCTGGCCAACGAACGTCCGGTGGCCGTCTTCTCTCCGACGCCGGTCCCCGGCGACCTGTTGTACATCGGGCTCGATCGGGCGGTTCCGGACTGTGCCGTCGTGCTTCACATCGACTGCGACTCCGAGGGGCACGGCATCGTGCCCACCGACCCGCCGTGGGAGTGGGAGGCGCTCGGTGCCGACGGTTGGGTGCGTTGCGACGTGGAGGATTCCACCGGCGGATTCAACGAGCCTGGCGACATCGTCGTCCATGTTCCCGGATCGCACGTCGAGTCCGTGTTGGAAGAGCGTTCGGGGGGCTGGCTCCGCTGCCGCGTCGTCGAGCCGCGGAACGACGAACAAGCGCCCTACATCAACACGCCACTGCTGCGTGGCGTCGAAGCGGGAACGGTGGGGGGCACGGTCCTCGCTGTGCACGGCGAGGACATCCGCGACGAGCTCCTCGGCGTTTCCGACGGAGTGCCCGGCCAGCGGTTCGCCCTGCTGCACAAACCGGTCGTCGCATCCGAGCGGCCGGTCCAAGTGGAAGTGACGGGGGAGCAGGGTTGGGAGCCCTGGACGCAGGTGACGGGCTTTGGCGAGAGTGGTCCCGACGATCGGAACTGGCGGTTGAGCGCCACCGAAGGAGCGATCATCTTCGGCCCCGCTGTACGTCTCGCCGACGGGTCGATCCAGCAGTACGGCGCCGTGCCGCCGGCGGGCGCTCACGTCCGTGTTCGTCGCTATCGCGTCGGTGGCGGCCGGGCAGGAAACGTCACCGCCCACGAGATCGTCACGCTCAAGTCGGCGGTGCCGTTCATCGGTCGCGTCGACAACCGGCGGGCGGCAACCGGCGGTGTCGATGGTGAGTCGCTCGAAGCGGCGAAGACGCGCGGCCCGCTCGTGCTCGGCACGCGCAATCGTGCCGTGACGGCGCGCGACTACGAGCAGCTCGCCCGTGAGGCCACGCCGGAGGTCGCGCGGGTCCGGTGCCTCCCCGTCGACAGCGCCGGGCGGCCGACCGGAGACGACGGCGGCGAGGCCGCCGGAGTCCGGGTGCTGGTCGTTCCCGCGGTGGCGCCCGGTGAGTCAGGCCGGATGACATTCGACCAGCTCGTGCCGCCGGAGCCGATGCTGGCGCGGGTGCGCGACTATCTCGACGAGCGCCGGATGGTCGGCGCGCGGGTCGTCGTCACGCCGCCGCGCTACCTCGGAGTCACGGCGGTCATCCGCCTCCGCCCGCGCCCGCGGGCGGATCCCGACGAGTTGCGTGAGGCCACGCTGCGTTCGCTGTATGACTACTTCGATCCGCTCCGCGGTGGACCCGAGGGGGACGGATGGGAGTTCGGGCGGCCGATCCTGCTCGGTGAGGTGTTCGGCGTGGCCCAACGTGTCCAGGGGGTCGATCTCATCGAGGACGCCAGGATGTTCCCCGCCGATCCGATCTCCGGACAACGGGGCAAGGCGATCACCCGCATCGACCTCGATCCCGACTCACTCGTGTTCTCCTTCGGCCATCAAGTCCAGGTGGTCGATTCGTGAGCCGCGCGTTGACGCCCGAACTGCCGACGACGCGGCCCATCGCGTCGTATCTGCCGGCGATGCTCCAAGCCGACGACTTCTGCGTTCGATTCACCGAAGGTCTCGACGAGGTCCTGGCACCCGTGCTGTCGACGATCGACAACCTCGACGCGTACGTCGATCCATGGTTGACGCCGCCTGATTTCCTCGACTGGCTGGCCGGCTGGTTCGGGCTCGAGCTCGACGCAACGTGGCCCGAAGAGCGACGACGGGCCCTGGTCGCCAACGCGCTCGAGCTGGGACGTTGGCGGGGAACGGTGGTCGGATTGGCATTGCTCGTCGAGCTCTACACCGGGGGCGAGGCCGAGATCGACGACGGGGGCGGGGTGGTCGCGTCGGACGATCCCGACGCACCGCTGCCAGGCGACACCAGGGACACGGTGACAATTCGCTACGCGACCCGTGACTGGGTCGACCCCACGCGGCTGGCCCGACTGGTTCGCGAAGCGGTACCGGCTCACCGCGCCGTGCACTGTGAATCCCGGACGGCACGAGGATGAGCTCGGGTGGCTGACACTCTTCCCCCGCTCGGTCACGGTGCGCGACGATGAACAGGAGTTGCAACGATGCACGAGGACGGTGAGGTCATGTACGCCCACGAGCGCGAGATCGGAGAGCCTCGTCGACGACCCGTTGATCCTGGCCGCACCGCGCAGGATGCTGCATGGGAAGGGGCCCGTCGAGCGGCATCGGTCGGTCGCGTGGACTCGATCCAGCCTGCCGCCATGCTCCGGTTGCAGCGGCTGGCCGGGAACGCCGGTGTCGGTTCGCTCGTCGACCAGGAAGGTGACGGTCCCACCTCTCCCGTGCTCGACGTAGTCGGCAAAGGAGGTGGCTCCCCGCTGCCGGTCGCGCTCCGCTCCGAGATGGAGTCGCACTTCGGGGCCGACTTCGGCGGTGTGCGCGTCCATGACAGCGGGGAAGCCGCTGCCTCCGCACAGGCCGTCAACGCCAACGCGTACACGGTCGGCAACGACGTCGTCTTCAACACCGGCGCTTATCGGCCTGACACGGCGGAAGGACAACACACGCTCGCTCACGAACTGACCCATGTCGTACAACAGCGGTCGGGTCCGGTGGACGGAACGCCAACTGGGGACGGGATCGCCCTCAGCGACCCGCAGGACCGGTTCGAACAGGAGGCCGAGGCGGCGGCGACCTCGATCGCTCGATCGTCCGAGCCGGCTGGCGGCGCCGGCGACGCAGCGGCGCCGGTGCAGCGTCAGGAGCCGGAGGACGAGGAGGCCCCGGTGGAAGCGATGGCCTTGCAGCGGGAGACGGTTCCCGAGGAGGAGCCCGAGGCGTCGCTGCAGGCGATGGCGCTGCAACGCCAGATGCCAGAGGAGGAACCCGAAGAGCCGGTGCAGGCGGCGGCGTTGCAGCGCGAGGAGATGGGCGACGAGGAGCACGAGAGCCTGTAGCGCTCGCCCGATCGTCGTCCGGACCTACGCCGATGCCGTCGCCGCCGCCTCGGAGCAAGTTGCCGATTCGCTGCGGTCCGCAGCGTGTCGTCAAGTACGATAAGAGCGTGGCCGGGGATATTCGGCTCGCCGAGGGGTGACGCGTATGGCGATGACCCGCGAGGAGGTGGCCCAGCTCCTCTACGAAACCGGGTTTCGCGACGAGGACCTCGTCGCGATGGTCGCGATCGCCGGGCGCGAGTCGAGTTACGAGCCGACGGCGCACCGCACAGACCAGGACCCAGCCAAGATGGTCGGCGATTTCGGCCTGTTCCAGATCAACTACGTGAACGACACGCCGGCGCTCCGTCAGGCGATCGGGCTGACGGATCGGGCCCAGCTGCTCGACCCGGAGATGAATGCACGAGCCGCGTTCTACCTCTATCGAGCGAGGAGGATTGGATCCGTGGACCGCCGCCGAGGGCGGATTCACTGCCGACGGCGACCCGCTCTACGGCACTGACGTCGATGCCGCCCGCGCGGCGGTAGAACGGGCGGCGGCCTCAGGAATGCTCGGCCAGCCGTTCGACTATCCCGACGCCCCGCTTCCGCCGATGCCGTGGGGAGCCCGTCGACGACGGCATCGGATCGGTCGATCGGTTCTTGGAGGCGGCGCTTGCCCAGGCGGGCGACACGTACATCGTGGACGCCCAGACCGACCCCAACGATCCAGATCCAGACGCCTTCGACTGTTCGGAGCTCGTCGAGTGGGCAGCCGCGCAGACCGGCGTGCAAGTCGGTGAGGCCTCGTATATCCAGTACACCGAGATGAAGCAAGCGGGCACGTTGATCTCCGTCGAGCAGGCGCTGAACACGCCTGGAGCGTTGCTCTTCCGCTTCCCGTCAGAGCCCGTCCCGGGTGCTCCGCGGCAGGAGGGGTCACACGTTGCGATCAGCCTCGGGGATGGCCGCACGATCGAGGCGAGCAACCCCGAAGATGGAGTCGGCATCAAGCTCGATGCGGCAAGCCGGGGTTTCAACTATGCCGCCCTGATCCCGGGGATGGACTACGACGGCGCCGCGGTTCCGGAGCCTCCACCGCCGATGATGCCGCCGCCACCGCCGCCACCGCCGAACCCGCTCGACGTTGCCCTGTTGAACGCGAAGTCGCCCGACGCCGACGTCGACATGCTGCCCGATTTCTTCGAGCTCAAATACGGGCTCGATCCCGCCCAAGCCGACACCGACGGCGACGGGATCACCGACGGATACGAGCTGATCGTGCTCGGCACGAAGCCCGACCTGCTCGACACCGACTTCGACGGCATCGCCGACGGGCTGGAGATCTCCCTCGGCCTCGATCCGCTCGTCTTCGACAATCCCGATCCGGCTGCTGGATTGATGCCGCCCGACGACCTGCTGCTCGACACCGACGGCGATGGTCTCGCCGACTGGGGCGAAGAGCTCGCCGGCACCCGCCCCGACGACCCCGACAGCGACGATGACGCGGTGCTCGACGGCGACGAGTTCATGGTCGGCACCGACCCGTTGAGTGCAGACAGCTGAAGCTCACGCCCGCGTCGGATGCGGGTTGTCGGCGTCGCCCGGAGTCTGGTCGAGCCCGAGTTCGGCGAGCATGCCGTTGTACTGCCCCATGGCGAGAGCGTGACCCGCAGGATCGCCGTCGAGCTCGAGCCCGGTGAGCAGCAATCGCCAGAGTGGATCGTCGTACCGGTCGATGGAGAGACCGGCGCGGCACGCCTGGATCGCCTCGCTGGCTCGTCCCTGCTCGATGAGCAGCCTGGCCAGCGAGCGAGCGGCCTCCGTGGCCGCGGCACGAAGTTCCCGGCGACGACCCACGACCCATTCCACTGCTCCGTCCTCTGGGAGGAGCTCGCCGGAGTGCAACTCGAGGGCACGACGCAACTCGGGTTCGGCGTCGGACGGCGTGCCACTCGTCAGCACGGCGTGGGCGCGAGCCATCGCCGCCTCGAAGCGGGCGACGTCGCACTCGAGGTCGCCGTCGAGCCTGTACACGTCTCCGGTCCGAACGAGGACATCGGGCGCGCCGGCGGCTTCCAGCGCGCGTCGAATCGACGACACCGCGACGTGCAGCTTCTTCGTGGCGGACGCCTCGTCGTCGTCGGGCCACATCTCCGCGCACAGGACGTGCCGGTGCACGCCGCTGCCCACCCTGGTGGCGAGCATTCGCAACACGGCACGCGCACGCGGACGCAGGGCAGCGAGGTCGACTGGTGCGCCGTCTCGGGCCACCGTGAACTGACCGAAACAGCGGAGGCGAATGCTCGTGGAGTCGCCGGACGGCGCGCTCAGTCGTTTCGGCAACGGGGCGCGGCGTCGGTGGGAGCAGTCCATAGGAGTCGCGGAGCTGCGACGACTGGCGCTCCACCTCGGCCAGGTCGTCGGTGGTGCACCGCACCACGGCCAGGTGAGCGAGGTCTTGAAGGGCGACTGAGCCCCGTCGGGCCCGAGTCTCCGCATCGGCCGCCTCGGCGGGCACGCGGTTGGCCAGCGCCATGGCGACGAGCGCCCACAGTTCCAATGTCCTCAGCCCGAGAGCACGGCACGCATCGGCGAGCGCGTGAATGGCCGACCCGCTGACCCGTCGGAGACCACGCCGCGGCGATCGCTGCCAGCACCCATTCGGCAGCCGCTCCCGCCGCGTCTCCTTCCCGCTCGCTCTCCTCGGCGACGCCCTCGATGAGCTCGACCGAACCTGCCGCCAGGCCGGCGGCGGCACGTGCCATGCGGATCAGGAACGGCACCTCCAGAGCCGTGGCGGCGCGTTCGAGATCGTCCCCCTCCAGCGGCTGCGCCGTACCGGCGAGATGAGCGGCGATGACGAGCCCGACACCGGCGGCAACTGACAACGTCGGCGATGCGTCGCGGCCGTCGCGCGCACGCTGCAGTGTGAGGTCGGCACGGCGGATGTCTCCGGCGAGCAACTCGGCGAGCCCCCGCGCCAGGAGATCCCGAGCTGATCCGTCGCCAAGCCCGACGATCGCAGCCACCGGATCGCTCACCACCGCGTCGCGCAGGGCCGCGACCCAGGCGAGGGACGGTGGGCTCGACCGGTCGAGCAACGAGGCGAGAACGAGGCGCTCGCGCCGCGCCGCAGTCACCGGAGACGTCGTCAACGCGCTGCGTTCGACACGCTGATAACTGTCGATGGCGTCGGTGATGCGTCCATTCGCCCGTTGCTGACGGGCGATCGCCAGGAGCAGCCACGGATCTGTCTCCACCATCGATGACGGCAGGGCCACCAGCCAGGGACCGGGCCGGTCGGCGACCTCTGCGCCGCGCGAACCCAACAGCCGGCCCGCGCTCGCCCAGTCGTCGCCGCGGCAGTAGGCGCGCAGCGCCTCGGCGTAGAGGCCGTCGTTCTCGAGCGCTTCCGCAACGTGCCGGTAGCGTTTGCGCACCGCGTCGGCGCCTTCCCACTCCATGAGCAGACCGTCGAGATGGGCCCGCAACACCTCGTGCGATCGGAAGCTCCCCGGCGAATCCAGCGACGGGGTGATGAGCTGCAGCCGTTCCAGCTCCGCCAGATACGCACTGCTCGTCTGCTGACCGAGCACGGCATCGCACAAGCTCGCAGTCAACCGTTCGAGCGGCGACGTCTCGAGAAGGAACAACTGCATGTCGTCGGGGAGCCCGTTGAGCACGTTGTCGGCGAGGAAGTCCCAGTCGGGTCCGCTCCGGCGTCCCACGTGGGCGATCGTGGCTCGTCGTTCACCCGCACTGAGCGACGTCGTGGCGAGATGGAACAGCTGCAGGGCGGCAACCCACCCGGCGCTCTTGCGTTCGAGCTCGGCGACTTCGTCGGGGAGCAGCGGTCGCCGGTACAGCTCGCGGAAGAGTTGGTCGATCTCCCAGGACCGGAAGCGAAGGTCGTCCGGACCGATCTCGCACACGGCACTTCCCAGGCGGAGACGGGACACGTTGAATCCAGGACGCTGGCGGGAGAGGGTGACGAGGTGGACCGACGAGCCGAGGTCGGGCAGGAGCTCGCCGATTGCCGCCTCGCTCTCGGTCCCGATCAGAGCGTCGAACTCGTCGACCACGAGGAGGAGCTGCTCGCGCGTCGCGCTCGCCTGCTCGACGTGGACGAACAACTCGGCGAGGTCGGGCCACGTGGATTGCGGCCCGACGAGCTGTGAGAAGGCCTGGGCCAGATGTTCGCAGAGCACGGTTTCCTGCCCGTCCACCGGATGGGCGCGGTACCACACGGCCGAGGGGTCACTCCGTTGCACCAGATGTGTCGCCGCTGTGGTCTTTCCCGATCCGGCAGGACCGACAACCATCGTGAGGGCGACCTCGCGGGCGCGATCAAGACGACGGTCGACCCGTTCACGAACCATCGCACGGACGGCAGGAGGTTCGAGCCGGGCGCGCGGCAGCGGGCGAGTCCCCATCCAGCCCAAACAGACTACTCGCCATCCGTCGTGGCGGCGACCGCTACAGTGAGTCGGCGCAGCATGGTCGGCTGCATCGTCGAGGAGGGCGCTCCCAATGGATCCGGTGGTGATCCTCGGTGCCGACACCGTCTCCGTCGGGCCAGGTGAAGAGGCGCGACTGGCCGTCAGGGTCCGCAATCAGGGGCGCCGGGTCGAGTCATATCGCGTCGACGTGGTCGGCGCCCCGTCGGCGTTCGCCACCGTCGACCCGCAGACGATCTCGGTTCTTCCCGGGCGCGAGGGCGAGGTCAGCGTCGTGTTTCGCCCGCCGGCGGGCGCCGCCACCCCCACGGGCACGCTGTCGTTCGCCGTGCGCGCCACCTCCGAGGTCGATTCGGGGTCGTCGGCCGTCACCGAAGGACACCTCGAGCTCGCAGGCGTGGGCGGGCTCCAGGCATGGGCGCCGGACACGACGAGATCGGGTCGGTGGTCGGCCAAGTACAACCTCGAGTTCGCCAATCGCGGGAACGCCGCGGTCCGGCTCGCGGTGACGGCCCACGATCCGGCGGCAGCGCTCGAGCTTCGGCTCACACCAGACGTCGTCGATCTGCCCCCGGGCGGTCGGGCGACGACGGAGATCACCGTCAAGGCACGGCAACCGTTCCTTCGCGGAACGCCGGTGAACCGCACCGTCCAAGCGGCGTGCCAGAACTTCCCGTTCGGCGCCGAACGCCCGGTGCCAGGCGGCGCACCGCCCGTTGACGACGAGAACTACCGCACGTTCCAACTGATGTTCGAGCAGCGGCCGATCCTGTCGAAGGTGGCGATCATCGCGGTGATGCTCGTCGGCGTGCTGCTCATCGGCGCCATCCTGCTGCAACTCCGGTCGTCCGATGAGTACACGCTCGACCTCGCCAAACCGGACACCCCGGGGGACGTCGTCGCCGAGCCCCTCGGACCCACCACCGTGTCCCTCTCCTGGTTGGCCGTTCCCAACGCCCTCAAGTACCGGCTGACGATGAACGACCGGGATGCCGGCGAGGTCACGCCCCCGCCGACCGACAGACGGGTGACCCAGCCAGTGGAGGACCTCGAATCGAACACCGAGTACTGCTTCACCGTGTTCGCCGTCGGTCCACCCGAAGCCGGCGATTCCGGAGCGAGCCCCGAGGCGTGTGCAACGACCGGTGTGCCGACCGAGCTGGCGACACCGACGAGCGTCACCGCCGAGAAGTCCGGCGTCGATCAGTTCCAGATCGCCTGGGAGTACCCCGACGACGACCGCGAAGGAGTGACGTTCACCGTGCTCGTGGACAACGCTCCGACGATCGAGGGCGTCGCCGATTCGCCGACGACCATCGAGATCGTCGCCGAGGCTGAGCCACGTGACGTCGAATTGC
Organism: uncultured Acidimicrobiia bacterium; assembly: GCA_963830025.1. GTDB lineage: Bacteria > Actinomycetota > Acidimicrobiia > Acidimicrobiales > Ilumatobacteraceae > CAWHLC01. Next base: position 174,754 of record CAWHLC010000007.1, on the reverse strand, counting down.
AGGGTGCAGGCAGTGCGCGAGGGGGAGCAATCGACGCCGAGCGATCCCCTCACCCTGACCATCGACGCCCTTCCCGTGGTGACGTCGGTGGCGACAGCGACGACTTCGGCGGCGACCCCGCCGACCACGCAGAGCGGTAGCCCGACGACCACGCAGACGGGAGCGACGACCACCACACAACCCGGCACCACGACCAGCACCACGACGCCGGGCGTGACGACCACCACGGTCTCGGGGGCCACGACACCGCCAACCCTGCCACCTCCGGCGCAATCAGCGCTCCAGGACATTGCTCCGACGTCTGCCGCGATGCTCGGCCAGTGGACGCCGCCGTCAGCGGGCGGCACGTCTCTGGACGAACGAAAGGCCCGCCTGGCCGGCGTCTACGAGGTATCGGCGGACGACATGGAGGTCTTCTCCAACCGCGACACCGCTGCCGTCGATGAGGGTGGAGCGACCGACGCCGCCATCGCGGCCACACAGCCCGATGAGGTCTTCATCTACGTCCCTGTTCCCAGTCCCGCCGCGGCGCTCGAGATCTGTAGTCACGAACCGGCTGGCTGCCGCGTGATGTCGCTCAGTGGGGCGGCGCAGGCCGCAGTCGGCTCGCGGATCATCGTGCTCGACACCTTCGCAGACGAACACTCCGATCACCGATGTCGACGCGAGGATCGTCGAGCGTCGCGCCCAGTTCGGCACCCGTCCCGTCCATGTCCTCGACGGCGCCCTGTACCAAGGTTTCGAGCCGACTCAGGTGGTTGTCTACGCGAGCGGGTTCGCCAGCATCGACGAGATCGATGCGGCCTGCGCCGATCTCGGCCTCGGCGCCTGTCAGAGCCTCGTACTCGCCCCCCGTTAGCCCTTCCGTTCGAACACGACGGCGGAGACTTCGACGGTGGGGGCCGACTCCTCCTCCGCGTACCGGCCGATGATGCGCAGCTCGACCTCGGTCACGTCGTCGTGGCGGAAGTCGTGGATCTCGAGTTGACCGTCGTCGGCGAGCTCGAGATGAGCGCATGAGTCGCCGGTGCGCAACTCGACGATGTGGGGTCGTGAGAACGACTTACGCGCCTCGTCCCCGGCGAACCGTCCGCCGAGGATTCGTATCCGGGAGACGTCGGTGGGTTCGTCGAACGTGAACTGCAACACCGAATCGGTACCGACCTCGTTCGTGCATGTCTCGTCGGCGGGCAGTGCCGAGACGCCGAGTCGGTCCGGCTCGACCCATCGTGATGCCCACGCCGTGTTCTCGAACGTGTCGAGCACGAGCTCGGCAGGCTGGAGCTCGTAGTCGAGTGGCGTGATCGACGGAGATGCCGGAGCCGAGCGCACGGCGACCTCGTCGTCGAGCACCTGATACCGCGACGCGCCCACCAGGTCCTTCGCCTTGGCGATGACGGTGCCCCGCCAAGGTCCCAAGAAGGCGAGCAACCCGAGCAGCAGAACGGTGATGCCGGCTGTGCGGAAGGCGAGCGGCCGCCCGGCGAGGCCACCTCGCGACAACTGCCGCGCCGACACCGACAGTGACATCGGATCGACCGTGCGGGCCTCTCGTCGTGCCCGTTTACTGAGTCGCCGCCACCAGGGCAGCCGCTTCTGGCCGGGACTGCCCGAGGTGGTCGCCGTGGCGAGGCGGAGCGACTGTCCGCAGTGGCGACAGAACTCGCGCTCGGGCGGGTTCGGAGTTCCGCACTGGCGACAAGCGAGATCGGTGGGGCGACCGCCTGATTCGACCCACACCGGCTCGGTGTCCGAGACATTCAGCGGAGCATCGGGTAGGCGAGCCTCGACTCCCCCCGTCGTCGCCGGTGGCGTGTCCGATGGGAGCCCCGACCACGGCGCCGGCTCGCTGGCGGGAGGCCGCTCCTGGTCGGGAGGGCTTGCCGCCCACGATTCAGGCGGCGGGCCGGCTGAGGTCGACGGTGTCGCCGATGACGTGTCCGCTCCCGTCGCCGCCTCGGTCGGTGGGGCGAGGTCAGCGACCCGCTCGCCATCGAACTCGAGGAACGCCCCGCACGTACAGAACGTCGTGCCGTCTGCATGGCGGCGGCTGCATTTGCGACAAACGATCATCGGTGGGTCCTCAGCGACGACGCTAATCGCCCGGTGCGACACGGCGGTGTGCTGTTCGCTCACCTCCAGTAGGGTTCCGAACCGGTTGAGTGTCCGCCATGTCGGGACCGATGGGTCCGGCCACGATCGACCCGTCGGAAGGTAGACGCCGCGACGCGTCGGGAGGGACAATTCGCATGCCTTTTGCGCTCGGTATCGATGTGGGGACGACCTTCACCGCTGCCGCCGCGTGGCGTGACGGAACGCTCGAGGTCGTTGCCCTGGAATCCCATCGGGTCACCGTTCCGTCGGTCGTCTTCGCCGAGGGCGAGACCACGCTGTTCGGCACGGCAGCCGCGTCCCGGGGCGTCGCCGAACCGGCAGGAATGGCGCGAGAGTTCAAGCGCCGGCTCGGCGACTCGGTGCCGATCATGCTGTCGGGTGCGCCCTATTCAGCCGACCGACTCGTCGCTCTGTTCGTGCGCTGGGTCGTGCAGACCGTGTCGGAGCAATTCGGTGAGCGCCCGACCAACATCGTTGTCACGCATCCTGCGAACTGGACCGAGTTCCAGCTGCATCTCCTCTCCAGCGCGTTGAGCAACGCCGGCGTCGGAGATGTCACCCTGCTCTCCGAGCCGCAAGCCGCCGCCCACGACTTCGGGACCGCTGCCCACCTCGAACAGGGCGACCTGGTGCTCGTGTACGACCTCGGCGGCGGCACATTCGACGTCGCCCTGCTCCGCAAGGAGGGACCCGGTTTCAGCCACGTCGGAGAAAGCGCGGGAGTCGAGCGCCTCGGCGGCATCGATTTCGACGAAGCCGTGTTCCAGCACGTCATCGGGCACCTGCCACCCGACGCGATCGCCCGAGCGCGGGAGGACACGAACGGACGCGTGGCACTCGGCCAGCTGCGCCGGGCATGCGTCGAAGCCAAGGAGGCGCTCTCCAGCGAGGCTGTCGTGGAGATCCCCGTCCTGCTGCCGGGACACTCCTCGACCGTTCGGCTGACGCGCAGCGAGTTCGAAGCAATGATCCGGCCCATGCTCGGTCAGACGATCGAGCTCTCACGTCAAGTGCTGCAGAGCGCCGGGCTGGCCGCGTCGCAGCTGTCGGCGATCCTGCTCGTAGGCGGATCGTCGCGCATCCCCTTGGTCTCCGAGCTCGTCCGGCAGGAACTGGGTGCAGCGGTGCGCATCGATGCTCACCCGAAGCTCGTCGTCGCTCGCGGGGCTGCACGCTGGGCCGGAGATCAGCAGCCGAGCGGGCGTGTGCGGCCGAGCACGCCGTCGAGGTCACGCCGTAACTGGATCGTGGCCGCCGCGCTCGTCGGCGCCGTCGCTGTGGCCGGGGCCGTCGTCGCTCTGACGCAAGGTGGCGACGAGGAAGCCGGTCCGGGCACCGACGACACGACGGAGATCTCCGGTTCCCCCACGGAGGTGCCGCAGACGACGAGTGGCGTCACGGAGGGCACGAGCGCGGTCACCGAGGACACCAGCGCCGTCACGGAGGGCACAACCGCTACGACGACTCCGCCGGACGATGGCGCCGGACGGATCACACGGAGCTCGTGGTCCGGTGACGGGTTGCGGCTCGCGCTCGGACACGACGACGGCACGCTCCGGATGGTCGATGCCGAGAGCGGTGACACCGTGTACGAGGTGAGTGGGCAGACCGGTGCCGTGCGCGACATCCCGTTCAACCGGGGCCGGTTCGCCACGACGAGCGACGACGGCACGGTCAGCGTCAGGAACGCGAGCGATGGCAGCGAGATCTCGGTGTTGCGTGGCCACACCGCCCCGGTGACCGTGGCGCGGTGGAACGCGGACGGGACGAGCATCGCCACTGGGAGCGACGACGGGACGTCGCGAATCTTCGACGCCGAAACGGGTGAAACAATTGTCACGTTTCCTGGTCAGGGCGAGGGAGTGACACACGTCGCCTGGTCGAGGGACTCCACAGCGCTGGCCACCGTCGGGGAGGACGCCACCGCCCGGATCTGGGACACCAGCACGGGCGACGTCGACGTCACTCTCGAGGGACATGCCGACCGGGTGACCGACGTCGCCTGGTCCGCGTCGGGAGACACGCTCGTGACTGCGAGTGATGACGGAACGGCACGGCTGTGGGATGCGGCGACGGGTGACGCGTTGCGGACGTTCGCCCACAACGACGCGGTGGTCGATGTCAGATGGAGTCGTGACGGGGACAGGATCGTCACGGCCAGCCTCGACGGAACCGCCCGCGTCTGGGAGGTGTCTACCGGCGACACGCTCGCGACGCTGGGCGAGCAGGGAGGACCCGGGATCACGGCGGCCTCGTGGTCCGACGACGAATCCGTGCTCGTCACAGGAGCTGCGGATGGGACCGTCAAGCTGTGGGACGGGGACACGGGTGAGGAGCGCTTCACGCTGTCCGGACACACGGCCGCAGTCACCGTGATCGTCTGGTCGGAGCAGGGTCGCCTCGTGACGACGAGTGACGACGGCACCTCACGCGTGTGGGATGGCACGACCGGTGAGGAGCTCCTCGAGCTGACCGAGTGACTCTCGGCTGACTCGCTTCGTGTGCGCCTCCGGACGAGCGACGTCGGCGCCCCCGCAGCAGAGACATTGCCCGAAAGACTGCCCGCCGAGCCGCTGGCGTCGCCACCGCCGCCCGGGACAATGTGTACATGCGCGAGAGCGAGCGCGCGCCCGGGCGCGTCGTCGGCGAGTCGAATCGCCAGCCGGACGTGCGCACGAGCGACGGCGTCGTCGAGCAGATCGGGCCGCGGCTCGCCTCGAAGCGCGCACTGGACACGCGGCTCGTGGCCGCCGTGCAGCGTCAGGCGGGAAATCGGGCCGCGGAACACGCGGCTCGTCGGGCACGACCCGTGCAGCGCCAGGCGCCACCGGCCCCACCCGCGGCTGCTCCGGCCGACCCAGCGGCGGCGGGGATCGTGGTCGAGGAGACCGTCGCCGATCTGCGCCCGGAGCAGATGCACCGAGGAGAGTTTGTCCGTCAGGCCCGTGTCGCCGCCCAGGAGGGCGCAGCGGCGGCCCTTGGGCCGTTGGCGGAGCAGAGTGAGGCGGAGGTGGAGGCCACGGCATCGCGGTATGCGGGTCAGCAGGCGGCGCAACTGAAGCGGCTGTCCGCGGTGAGGTGGAAGGGGCGGCGGGAGCTGTGAACGCCACGGGCATGCTGCACGCGATACGGGAGTCCGCGAACAACGAGGCCAGGGGACGGTTGGCCGCGGGAGTCACCGACACCGCGATGAAGACGATCGGCGCCTGCGCTCGACGCGGCGTCCCGATTTGGGTCGGCGATCACGAGTCTGATCTTCAAATCGCGAACAGACACGTCACCCACCACGGGTCCGGGCGAGGCTGCGGCAGCCCAGGCGCGACTCGGACGTGGGGACGCCGTACCCGCTTCCTTGCGGGCGGAGGTGGAGGGAGTGAGCGGTCAGGATCTGTCCGATGTCCGCCTCCACACCCACGGACCGGCGCCGGCGATGGCCGACGAGCTGGGGGCACGGGCGTTCACCGTCGGGCGCGACATCGTGGTGGCCGGTGGTGAGCCGGCCGCGGGAACCGTGGAGGGCGACGCACTGCTCGCTCACGAGCTGGCTCACGCCGCGCAGCAGAGCGGCGTAGCCCGAACCGAGCACGCAGCGAAATCGAATTCCGAGAGCACCGACCTTGCTGAGGTCGCGGCCGACGACGTCGCCGCCGATGCGGTGGTCGGACTGTGGACCGGTGTTCGCGGCCGGCTTGCGGAAGCAGGGCCGACCGCCGCCGCTCGCGTCAAGACGGGCCTGCAACTGCAACGTTGCGGTCGCGCCAAGATCGAGCCCACCAAGGAAGAGCTCAACAAGAAGGTGCTTGCAAGGAATGGCCACCGCCAATGCCGGCGGCTCGGCCAGCAGCGGTGTCCACTATCCGTTCAACTACAAGCCGAAATACCCCGAAGACTGGAAGCGGCTCGGGAGCCCGGACGACGGCTACGCCGATCCGGCGTACTGGACTCGGGTCGAGTTCATGCACTGGGTACGCAAGCCCGCCGTCTCGGCGTCGGCGGCGATGGATGCCTGGTTCCGCGGCGTGACGATCGCAGATTGCGCGTCGGTGGCGACCGCGTCACAGGTGAACGCACTGCGAGCCGCGTTGGGTGACACCAAGTTCGACCGTCTCTTCGGAGGCGAAGGCAAGAAGCCGATCGAAGGACCTGACGGGAAGCGGATCTCGCTGGAGATCGGCCAAGGGGTTGGGTCCTCCGTGGTGGCCGACCTGATGCGGGCGACGGAGTCGGCGAAGGATGCCGGCACGCCCGGCAAGCGCAACGTTCAGCCCGGCGAGTGGCACTACTTCGCCAACCATCCCGCGTATCCGAAGAAGCATCCCACCGGGTTCTGGCAGGGCGAGAACGCGTTGTTCAAGGGCGACGAGGGCGGTGTCCAGATATGGACGGGGTTCGGCGCGACCTACAGCGAGGATGGCATGAACAAGGTGCTCGTCGAGGAGTACAAACACACAGCCTACGGCGGAGGACATCGCCAAGCGAAAGCGCCTCTACGACAAGCACGGTGCGGACGTCGCCAACTGGCCGGACGACGTCAAGAAGTTCCACGGCGAATTCCCCGACGAGATCAATGTACCGCAGATGCTCGCCGCAGGCGGCGGCTTCCAGGGGAAAGACGGCAAGGAGCTCGATCCGGCGAAGGTCGCTGCCCTCAAGAACCGTCCTGACCTCAACGACTGATGATCGCCTGCCCAGCCCCACACGCCCATGTGGCGGGTCGCAACGTGTGCTGGTTCCACATCTGCGGTGCGACCGGCCTCGCCGCTTCCGTCATCGTCGCCGTTGCCGGAGCGGACCGCCGGGGTCTTCCTATCGGCTCCGGTCTGGGCGCTGACCGTTGTGGGCGTTGCCGTGTTCCTGGCGCTGGCAATGGTCACCAAGGTGATCATCGGTGAGGAGCGGTTGACGTACTACCACCACGAGCTGGCGATCCTCGGTAGTGCGGCGTTGTTCCTCCACCTGACGCATCACCCCGTACTCGCCTACCTCGATGTCGTCGCCGCTGGCGTCGGCGCCTTCCTCGTATGTGGACGGGTCGGATGCCTTCTCGCCGGTTGCTGCCACGGTCGCCCGGCACGCTGGGGCGTCGTCTACTCCTCGGTTCACGCCGAGGATGGCTTTCCGACGTCGCACGTCGGCGTGCCTCTCGTGCCCGTTCAGGTCATTGAGGCGGGCCTGGTCACCGTGATCGTGTTGACAGCGCTTCAGGTCCAAACGGATCACGCCACCGATGGCGCCGCACTCGCGGTCGCGCTTGTCGGATACGGAGCCATTCGGTTCAGCCTCGAATTCCTACGTGGCGATGTGCGTCCGATGTGTTCGGGCTTGACCGAAGCGCAGTGGACGTCAGCGGTCATCGCCGGCCTCGTGGTCGTCGTCGGCGTCCGTGGTTGGCTTGCAGTTCCCAGTGCCGTGATGGTGATCGCCGTCATCCTGGTGGTCGTTGCCGCCCACCAGATCGTCACGAACCGGAGATCGCGGCGGGATCGGCGCGCCTTTCGGTCGCCACGTCATTCGAGCCAGCTGCTGCTGCTGATCAGGGAGCCGCCTCCCGCCGACGGTCGGATTGCGATCGGCACCACGTCACTCGGGGTGGTGGTGTCGACGAGCTCGAATGGCCGGCTGCATTGGGGGTTGTCGTGGCCGGACCACCGCGTAGACCAGCGGGATGGGAAGTGGGTCGCCAGGCTCGCTGTGAGAGCCGGTGTTGCCGCGGACACTCCTGACGTCCAACAGGTCAGCGGCGTCGTACACGTGCTCGGGCGCTCGAGCAGGCCGGATGGATTGGCAGGTGTCGGAGCTGTGCGATACGGCGACGCCCCGACGTCGGTCGGGGTCCCGTAGCCGTTCTTGTGGCAATGAGACCGCGCTGGACCCCCGATCCTCGAGGAGCGCCGGGACGACTTACGAGACCTTGGCTGTCGGGCGGAGTCTCCGCTCTCAGGCACGACAGCAAGTCGCGCAACTCGTCCGGCGCTACGTGAAGAAGCCGGTTCGCAGCTCGCGGACGACGACGTCGATCGGGTGTCCGCTGACGATGAGTGGCCCTCGCCATGGCGCGCCGAGAGAGAAGAGCAGGGCCAAGCTCAGGCCGACGACGACGGCAAGTCCGACCACGAGAAGCGATGTTCGGATGCTGCTCAGGAAGCCGAGAGCGCCGGCGTTGGCGATCAACGCCAACCCGGCCACGATGAGGGTGACCACGTAGAGCACTGGGATCTGTCGCGATGCGGCGGCGACGCGCTGCCGGCGAGCGCCGGTCAGCGCATCCAATGAGACGAGGAGCTCGGTGCTGGCCGAGGTACCCAACTCGGTGCGTGCCGCTTCGGCGCGCACCGCCTGTTCGAGCGTGGCGATCGCGTCGGCGACGTGTGGGTCTCCGCCGGCGGCTCGATCGCCTGCCCACTCGATGGTTCGCGTCGCTTCGAGGTAGTCGAGCAGCGCGGTATGGATCGGCTCAGCGCGCACGCCGGGGCTGGTCGCCGCCCAGGCCAGCCGCGACGCCGCCGCGGCCTCGTTCGCGACGATGTCCTGGGCCGACTTCAAGTATCCAGCCTCGCCTGCGAGGGTGAGGGCGATCAGTACCCCGAACGCCGCGCCGAGCGCCGGCATGAGCGGTGACGCGATGCGCTGGACGTGGTCGTGTTCTTCGGTCCGCACGACGGCGCGCACCACGACCCGGGCGCCGAAGGCGACCAGAAGGGCTATCACCAGCCAGCCAACAACGAGGAGTCCCGCCGGCCGGGACGTCAGCCAGTCCACGCGGTCGGCCTAAAGCGGGTTCCCGCGGGCGTCGCACGGTGGCGGCGCCTCCTGGTCGGCGATCGCCAGCTCCTGGTCGATGACCTCCAACGCCCGTTCCATGGCCACCGGGCGGAGTCCGCCGATGCCGTCGTCGAACGGGTTGTTGAGCACGTTGACGAGCAGCAGCATCGCTGTGATCACCGCCACGACCGTGCCGATGAGCATCGCCTGGACGACCGCTCGTTCTCCGCTGTCGGCGAAGAACAGCATGAACACGAAGATCAGCGTGGCGCTGAAGAACAGCACCAGCCACAGCGATGTTGGGATCACCCCGACGGCGCCATGGATTCGGTCGCTGCGAGCCTCCTCGCGCGCCGAGGTCTGGTCGAGGAAGCTGTCGTAGGCGGACTGCTCGGGTGCCGTTTGCGGATCGACGGTGCGCATCGTCCGGAACAGCTCGACGCCCCACGGATTTACCTGTTCGCCGAGCGTGCCGGACTCCATGTGGTCCCACTGCACACCGGCCACCGAGCGGGCGTAACACACCAGTTCGGCGGTCAGCTCGGCGGCCACCGGCGGCGAGAAGAACTGGGCGGTGTCGACCTGTTGCGCAACGATGAGCGCCTCCTTCTCCGCTCCGGCGCGGGCCGCGTCGAAGCTGCTGAACGACAGGAAGATCACGAACCCGAGCATCACGGAGAACCCGGTCGCCAGCACGCCGAACACCCCGGCGGCTCGGTCACCGTCGTGGAAGTAGCTGCCATCTGGCGCGTTGCGTCGCACGAGCAGCATCGCCGTGATCGCGACCGCCGCTGCCCCGGCGACGATGAGGATGGCGATGACGAGGTTCATGCGGTCGTGCTCGACGACCCTGTGGCACGGGCGCCGACGCGTGGGCAACCTAATCCAATTCGTTCCATCAGGCGGGGCCCGGGGCGCTCGATCGGTTCGTGATCGACGTGTTGGAGGTGACCAACAGGAGGATGGCTCCGATGAGAAAGCAGATCGCTCCGACGAGGGTGCCGAGATTGGAGAGCTCAGCGTTCCACACATCGCCGCTGGCCGGCACGATGTAGGCAGCCACGGCAGACACGCCGAACGCCACGGACCCGAGCATGTTCGCGGTTGCGATCCACCATGTCCGGGATTTGGATTGTCCATCGGTCAGGTCGCGATGAGCCGTCATCAAGGCGAGCCCACTTGCCACCAGGAAGGCGATCGAGCCGAGGGCGTCCGGTCGCCAGACGCGGTGGTCAGCACTTGAACTGGAGAGATTGACGCGGAGCGCGTTCGCTGTGCTCCAGTTGAACCACAGGGTGCCGGCGAGTTGGATCGCGCAGGCGAGCCAGTCGATGTCACGCGGGGCCCACACCCAAAAGCGACGTGGTGCAGCCCGGTGGTCCGCCGGTAGTTCAGCGACCGCGTGGCGATATTGCAGGAACGCCGCAGCGGTGAAGAACAGCGACCCGATGAAGAAGGTGAGCGCGTCAATTCGCAAGCCGACAGCGTCGGCGTAGTGAGGTACGGCTCCCACCGCGAACAGGATCGATCCGACGATGAACAGGAGTGCGATCCACCAGTCGGGTCCGTGCAGCCGCTGGCGCTCAGGTCCCAGCGCGCTGTCGGTCGTCACGAACCATCCTCCGATCCGGGCGCTGTGCCGTGGCCATCGGACCCCGTAGTGTACGGAGATCCACGACGAGCCTGTTCGTGGCAGCACTGGAGAAGAGAACCATGCCGTTGCACGCGCGTGACTCCGTACGTTCCTCGCTCGACCATTCCGTCTACGCCAGTGGTGACCTTGCCAAGGCCGCACCGAAGTACCGCTTTCCGGCCGCCGAGTGGCGTGCCGCGGATGCGTTCGCGGTCGTCTCTGATGAGCTGATGCTCGACGGTAACTCGCGGATGAACCTGGCGACGTTCTGCCAGACGTGGGAGGAACCGGAGGTGCATCGGCTGATGGACCTGGCGATCGACAAGAACATGATCGACAAGGACGAGTACCCGCAGACCGCAGAGATCGAGCGACGCTGCGTGCACATGCTCGCTGATCTCTGGAACGCTCCCGAGTCGGCCAACACGGTCGGCGCGTCGGCGGTCGGGTCGTCCGAGGCGTGCATGCTCGGCGGAATGGCAGCGAAGTGGCGCTGGCGGGCCAGACGCGCCGCGGCCGGCCAGTCGACAGATCGTCCGAACATGGTCTGCGGGCCGGTGCAGGTCGTCTGGCACAAGTTCGCCAAGTACTGGGACATCGAGATGCGCGAGGTGCCGATGTCAGCCGGCCACTACGCGATGGATGTCGACGACATGCTGGCCCGCGTCGACGAGAACACGATCATGGTCGTGCCGACGTTCGGGGTGACCTACACCGGGGCCTACGAGATGGTCGAACCGCTCGCCGCGGCGTTGGACACGTTGCAGGACCAGAGTGGACTGGACGTCGACATCCACGTCGACGGGGCCAGCGGGGCGTTCCTGGCACCGTTCTGCGCACCCGACGTCGTCTGGGACTTCCGGCTTCCACGGGTGAAGTCGATCAGCACCTCGGGGCACAAGTTCGGGCTCGCGCCGCTGGGCGTTGGCTGGGTCGTGTGGCGTGACGTCGCCGAACTGCCCGACGACCTGATCTTCCACGTGTCGTACCTCGGCGGCGACATGCCGGTGTTCCAGATCAACTTCTCCCGGCCCGCCGGCCAGATCGTCGCCCAGTACTACGACTTCCTGCGGCTCGGTCGTGCGGGCTATCGGCGCGTGCACATGGCGTCGTATGACGTCGGGCGGTTCCTGGCCGCCGAGATGGTCAAGCTCGGACCGTTCGAGCTGATCTGTGACAGTGACCCGCAGACCGGTATCCCAGCCGTCGCCTGGAAGCTCGCCGACGGCGCCGACCCCGGCTACACGTTGTACGACCTCGCCGACCGCTTGCGCGTGAGGGGCTGGCAAGTCCCCGCCTATCCACTCACAGGGGCGCTGGCCGACGTCGCAGTGCAACGGATCCTCGTTCGCCAGGGCGTCACCCGCGACCAGGCAGGAATCCTCGTCGACGACATCCGTACAGCCGTCGAGCACTTCACCAAGCACCCGGTCACGGCATCCATGACCGCAGAAGAATCATCCGGGTTCAGTCACCTGTGACTGCACGACGGCAGCCCGGAACGCGGCAACCGGGATGGGGGCCCTGAGCTGGGGATATGCCGGTGGTCGAGCCCGGCGTCGATCCGGGGACCTTCCGCTTTTCAGGCGGACGCTCTGCCGACTGAGCTACTCGACCGTATGAAAGGACCACCTCGTCGTCCAGCCGCGGACTGCGAGATGGTCCCTCCAGCGGTCCCGACGGGACTTGAACCCGCGACCTCCGGCTTGACAGGCCGGCGTGAACTCCAGACTTCACCACGGGACCATGTTGCTTGGGCTTGGCTCCGCAGGTCGCTCGCGCCTACCACGTCGCTTCGCTTACAGCCATGTCGCCTGCCTCGAGCTCGCCGTCTCCGCTTCGCTTTGACGGCTCACCCAAACTGATTGTTTTGTCTGCATTGGTTCGGCTTCACGTGCTCGCTACGATGTGCGCACCCCCAACGGGATTCGAACCCGTGCCGCCACCTTGAAAGGGTGGTGTCCTAGGCCACTAGACGATGGGGGCCTCGGCGTCCTCCTGCTGAGAGCGTGACCAAGCTAGCACCAACCCCTCTCAGTTCCACCTGTCTCAGAGGGCGCGGACGGTCCATTCGAGCAGCCACGAGAGGTACGCGTAGAGCTCGTATTCGGGCGAGTCCTCCGGCTCCTCGTCGTCCTCGGTGATGCCGATCATCGTGCCCAGCACGAGGCGCAACGCGTTGAGCGCCTGCATGAACGACACCGCTCCTTCTTCGTCGAACTGGGGCTTCGAGGCGGCCAGTGCCTGTTGCACGACGTCGATCGCGCGGAGACGACTCGACACCAACTCCTCGGCCATCAGGCGTTGGTACTCGGCCTCTCGCTCGGGATCGTCCGGGTACACGGGTGGGGTCAGCCGGCGGGTCGACGTCCGCATCGACCAGACCCCGCGCCTCGTCGTCGAGGCCGTCGACGGTCGCCGGCGTCGGTCGCGGGCAGGACGATCTGACGCAATTCGTCGAGCAGTCGCACGAGGAGCGCCCGCTCCTCGGCGTCGACCTCGACTCGGATCGAATCGCCGCTACGGCGCACCGGCGGACGGAAGCTGAGACCGGGCATCAGTTGTCGTGCTCCATCGTCGCCCACAGCCCGTGCTCGTGGAGGCGGAAGACGTGCATCTCCGCCTGTTCTTGCGAGCCGCTGGCGACGACCGCCCTTCCCTTGTGGTGTACGTCGAGCATCAGTGATGTCGCCTTCTCCAAGCTGTATCCGAACAGCTTCTGCAGCACGAGGGTGACGTAGCTCATCAGGTTGATCGGGTCGTTCCACACGATGACCACCCACGGCCGATCTGCGAGCGCGGTCGCTCGTCGAGCGATGGGTCCTCGACTCCGACCGGGGCGACCTCGGTGGGTGAGGCGACGACAACCATGGGTGACAGTCTGCCGGGGATCGCCGTTGGTCAGTCGGGTGTCGCGCCGCCTTACGATGGGTGCGCTATGGCCGTCGGCAGCCGCCCCCTCGTCCCCTCCCGGTTCACGCCGGGCGGTGTCACCCACGGCGCCCGCTCCTCCGCCACCACTCGAATCGGGCGCGTTCGTCGCCCTCACCAAGCCACGCATCATCGAGCTGCTGCTCATCATGACCGTTCCCACGATGGTGCTCGCCGAGCAGGGTTGGCCGTCCACGTGGCTGGTGCTCGTCGCCGTCGTCGGCGGCACCCTGGCCGCCGGCGGCGCCAACACGTTCAACATGGTGGTCGACCGCGACATCGATCGGCTGATGAAGCGCACGCAGAGACGGCCACTCGTGACCGGCGTGATCGAGCCCGGCGAGGCGCTCGTGTTCGGCGTCATTCTCGAAGTTGCCGCGTTCGTCGTGCTGTGGTGGGGCGCGAACCTGCTCTCTGCGGTGCTCGCCCTCTGCGCCACCGCCTTCTACGTGTTCGTGTACACGATCTGGCTGAAGCGCACGAGCACGCAGAACATCGTCATCGGCGGCGCCGCCGGCGCGGTGCCGGTGCTCGTCGGCTGGGCCGCGGTGCGGGACTCCCTCGACTGGACGCCGGTCGTGCTGTTCGCCGCCATCTTCCTGTGGACGCCGCCTCATTTCTGGGCGCTCGCCATCAAGTACGCCGACGACTACCGCGCCGCCGACGTGCCGATGCTCCCCAGCGTCGTGCCCCTCGCCGAGGCGGCGCGCAAGATGATCGTCTACACCGTGCTGCTCGTCGCTTGCACCCTGCTGCTCGTGCCGGTGGCGTCGATGGGGTGGATCTATCTGGTCGTCGCCGTGGTCATCGGGGCGATCTTCATCGCTGCCACATCGGCGCTCGCCAGGCGGCCGTCCGAGGCGCTCAGCATGAAAGTCTTCGCCTACAGCATCACGTACGTCACGCTGCTGTTCGCCGCGATCATGGTCGACGTATTCGTCGAGCACGGGTTCTGATGACTTGAGCGCTCGTCGAGGGCGGTCGCGAGGGTGTGAATTTCGGCCTGGCTCCGTCGGCGGCGGATAGTCTCGGCGCCGGTAGCCGTGGCCTTCAGCGGCCGTCGCGCTCGATGCCATCCGATGAGACAACTCTTGCAGTGACCGAAGTGAGTTCGTTGCCATGACCACCACGCACCCGACTGCCACGACCGCCGAGAGCGCCGGCTCCTCCGGCGCGCGACGCGGCGAGCTCGGCGGGTGCGACACGCAGCGGCGCGGCGTTTCTCGACGCTGCGGCCGGCGTGGCTCACCACCACCGATCACAAGCGGATCGGGCGCCTGTTCATCGGCGGCGGTCTGCTCGCCGCCCTGGCCACCGGAGTCCTCGGCGTCCTCCTCGGGCTCGAGCGCGTCGACGGCACCGACACGCTGTTCGACGACGGCGCGATCCCGCAGATGTTCTCTGCGTTCCATGTGGCGCTGGTCTTCGGGATCGGCGGACCGCTCGCTCTCGGTCTCGCCATCGCCATCGTGCCGCTGCAGGTGGGCGCCCGGTCGCTCGCGTTCCCGCGCGCTGGCGATGGCCGGCCTCTGGATGTGGGCGATCGGCCTCGACGCTCGTGGTCATTCGCTCGCGAACAACGGCGGACCCGGTGGAGGCGACCGCGACATGGTCGACCTGTTCCTCGCCGCATTGGGACTGCTGCTCGTCGGGCTCGCTGCGGCCGTCAGTATCGGTGGCGACCACCGTGCTCACCACCCGGGCGCCGGGTATGCGCCTCGAGCGGGCTCCGCTGTTCGCGTGGTCGGCGCTGATCAGCTCCCTGTCGCTGCTGCTCATGCTCCCCGTCCTGCTGGGCACGCTGATCTACCTGTTCGTCGACCACAGTCACGGCAACGCTGGCTTCGGCGGCAACACGGCGATCGGCGGGATCATCCACTTCGCATTCACCATCCGGCCGTGTACGTGATGGCCATCCCCGCAGTCGGCCTCCTCGCCGAGCTGTTCCCGGTCACCTTCCGCAAGCGGATCCCGATCCGCGGCATCGTGCTCACCGGCGTCGCCCTCGTCGGCGTCGCCGCCCTTGCCGCGACCACACAGCAGCCCGCATTCGTTGTCAACTGGGCGGGCGACGACCTCTCCTTCGACAACTTCGGCGACACGTTCGAGACGCTCGTTCCGTGGGCTCTGTTCATGCTGCTGCCGATTCTCGGCGTGCTCGTGACGCTCGCCGGTTCGGCGATGGTGGCCATGGGGAGCAAGCCGCGGATCAACCCTCCGTTCGTGCTGGCCCTGCTCGGCGTCTTGATGGTCCTCGCCGGGATGGTCGGTGGCGCGATCTACCCGATCTCCGACCTCGGTCTGATCGGAACGGTGTTCGAGGAGGGAGCGATCGGTCGCGGTCATCTACGGCGCCGTTGCTCTCCGCTCTCGGCGGCATCGCCTACTGGGCGCCGAAGTGGTGGGGCCGGCGGCTCCCCGACGGGCCGCTCTACGGGCTCGCCCTGCTCGGTTTCGGCGGCGCCGCCCTCGCCTCGTTGCCGTATTACATCGCCGGCTTCGCCGATCAGCCCCTCGACTCGCCGATCTACGACTACGAAGGGCCGGCCGAGCTGTGGAACGTGCTCGTGCTCGCCGGCCACGGGCTGATGTTCGTGACGGTGCTCGGTTTCGCCGGGCTGCTGTTCAAGGCGTTCTCCGCCGAGCGCGGACACGTCGGAGCGATCCGTGGGGTGGCGGCCAGACTCTCGAGTGGACGACCGGTTCGCCGGCGCCGCTGAACAACTTCGCCGACGTGCCCACTGTCGCCTCGCCCGAGCCCGTGCTCGATCTCAACGCTGGTCCCGGTGGCGCTGACACCACCGCCGACTCCGACGGGAGCGACGACTGATGCATGCGCTGCCCGCCGCCCCTGCACCTCCGCCGCGCCGCCAGGTCCTCATCGGCACGACACTCGCGTGTCTCGCCGGCACGATGCTCGTAGGCGGGATGACCGCCGTCTGGCTGCTGATCCGCGACCGAGCGCTCGACGCCGGCGAAACGTGGGTGCCATCGAGCGTCACGATCCCCGAGGTTCCGTCGAACATCATCCTCGCCAGCTTCCTGGCCCTCGTCGTCTTTGCCCAGTGGGCGGTGCACGCGACGAAGGAGAACGACCGCTCCAACGCGGCGCTCGCGTTGGGTCTCACCGCGTTCGTCGCCGTGGCGATCATCAACGCCCAGGCCTACGTGTACAGCCAGATGGGTCTGGCGGTGTCCGAGGGCGCCTACGGACCGATGTTCTATGCGATCACCGGCGTCTTCCTCGTGCTCGTCATCATCGGGCTGGCGTTCACCGTCATCACGGCATTCCGCTTCCTCGGCGGTCGCCTGCGCGACCATGAGCTCGCCGTCGCCCATGCGTTGTACTGGTACTTCGTGGCGGCGATGTACTCCGTCATCTGGCTCGTCGTCTACGTCACGAAATGAAGTGAGCGGCTGAATGATCACAACCGGAACGAAACTCCTCGTCGGGTCAGCGGTCATGGCCGCCATCGCTGCCGCGCTGTACGGGGTCTTCGCCGACGGCACGCTCGGCGTGATCGGCCTCATCTCGGCAGCAGTTGCGCTGGCACTCGTGGCCGGGGTCAACATCGCCGTCCGAGATTCCTACGTGACGGCGATGGACGAACTGGCCGTTGCCAACTCCCCGGCCGCCCGTCCCTCACCGGCACCGACGCTGTGGCCGATCGCGGTGGCGGTCGGCGCCGGGATGATCGTCGCTCGGGCTGGTGACAGAGCCGATCGTGTTCATCCTCGGCGTCGTCGTGCATGCTCGTCGCTGGACTCGAGTGGGTGCTCGAGGCGTGGAGTGAGAGCGCCTCGTCCGACTACTCCCACAATCTTGCCGCTCGGTCGCGTCTCGCCGGACCGCTCGAGTTCCCGTTGCTCGGCGGATTCGCCGCCGTTGTGATCGTCTACTCGTTCAGCCGCATCATGTTGTTCCTGTCGAAGACGGCCGGCCCGGTGGCGTTCAGCGTGGTCGCCCTGCTGTTTCTCGTCTTCGGATTCCTGATCGCCAAGATGCCCAGCATCAAGTCGGGGGCGATCACGGCGCTCTGCGTGCTCGGTGCGGCCGGACTCGTCGCCGGTGGCGTGGCTGCCGGTCTCGAGGGCGAGCGCGAGATCGAACCGCATGAGACCACCGGCTCACTCGCCGACGAGCAACAGTGCTCCTCCGCCGAGGAGACCCACGCCGACGAGGACGCCTCGCAATCCGTGGCCGCCCAGGCGAACGTGCACGCCATCGTCACCCTCACGTCCGACGGCGAGCTCGTCGCCTCGGTACCGGGAATCGCGAAGGATCTGAAGAGGCTCACCATCCCCCGGTCCACGCCGACGAACGTGATCTTCCTCAACGAGACCGACGAGGAGCGGCGGCTCACGCTCGTCCATCGGCGAGAAGGCGGCCGTCGACGAGAACGGCGAGGCGATCGAGGGTGAGACCGAACCGAACGAAATGTGCACGGCGCTCGTCGAGGACGGCAGCGAGCAGTTCCTGACGTTCCGCATTCCGACGTCGAGCTCGGAGTCGGAGGAGGCGTACCAGTTCGTGGTGCCCGGCGTCGACGGGCAGTCCATCGCTGGTGGTGGTGCCGTGACGCCAGTCCTTTCCGGAACTCACAGGCCCACTCGCTACGGTGGAGGAAGTGCCCAGGAGACGCGCCCGACCGCCCGCTGCTCGCCGGCGTCGCCGTCGCTCGGCCTGGCGCTGATCGCTGGGTGCGCCGAGGATGCTCCCCAGGACACGTGGGATCCGGCGGGCTCCAACGCCCAAAAAATCCAGGATCTCCAGTGGCCGGTGTTCCTCATCGCCGGCGTCGTCGGCCTGATCGTGATGTTCGCGATCGTCTACATCGTCATTCCGTTACAAGGATCGCGGCCAGCCGATCCCCGAGCAGACGCATGGCAGGCCGGCGCTCGAGATCGGGCTCACGATCCTGCCGGCACTGATTCTGATCGGCGTTGCCGTCCCCACGGTGGGCACGCTGATGGCGCTCGCCGAGACCGACGACACCGAGTGCGTCGTCAACGTCACCGGCCAGCAGTGGTGGTGGGAGATCGACTACCCCAGCCAGGACGGTTGCGGTGGCATCGAGGCCCCGATCGTCACGAGCGGGCAGATGGTGATCCCCGTCGAGACGAACATCTTGATCAGCGGCACGAGCCGCGACGTGATCCACAGCTGGTGGATACCGCGCCTCAACGGCAAGCGCGACATGGTGCCTGGTCGTGTGCACACGCTGCGGCTCGAGGCCGACCAGCCGGGCACCTACGCCGGTCAGTGCACCGAGTTCTGCGGTCTGTCCCACGCCAACATGCGCATGGAGGTCGTGGCGCTGTCTGCTGAGGACTTCGAGGCGTGGAAGGCCAACCAGCTGGAGGCGTACGAGTCGCCCGAGGCGGGGTCCGTCGCTGATCAGGGCGAAGCCCTGTTCATCCAACAATGCTCCCGCTGCCACCAGGTGAACGGGCTCGTCAACGACCAGAACGACGACGATTCGAGCAACAACGTGGCCGTCGTCTCGAAGCCGCAGGACAACGTCTACGCCGGGGCGGCACCCAACCTCACCAACCTGATGACGCGCAACACGTTTGCCGGGGCGTCCTTCGACCTGCTCGTCGACGCCTGCCGCGACGACGTCTGGGAGGCCGACTCCGAGGAGTTCGGCGCCAAGTACCTGGCCGGCGTCGACCCGTCCTGTCTCAACGAGGTGGACCTGCGCGAATGGCTCCGCAACGCTCCGGCGAAGAAGCCGATGTACGCCGACCCCGAGAAGCTGACCGAGACCGACGGTAAGTACCGCGGCATGCCCAACCTCGGTCTCTCCGAAGCGCAGATCGACCAACTGATCGCCTACCTGCTGGAGCGCAAGTAATGGCCATCATCGAACGCCCTGTCGAGATCGGCACGGGCAGCCCACCGGCGCTGGTCACTCCATCGACCACGTTCGGAGCGTTCCGCCGACCGGTCGAGACCACCGGGTGGAAGTCGTGGCTGTTCACGGTCGACCACAAGAAGATCGGCATCATGTACGGCGTCGCAGCGATGTCGTTCTTCCTCATCGGCGGCATCGAGGCGCTGCTGATCCGTGCCCAGCTCGCCGGGCCCGACGGCACGGTGCTCTCCGCAGATAAGTACAACCAGATGTTCACCATGCACGCCACGTCCATGGTGTTCCTCTTCGCCATGCCACTCGCCGCCGCGTTCGGCAACTATTTCCTCCCGCTGCAGATCGGCGCTCGCGACGTCGCCTTCCCACGCATGAATGCGCTGGGCATTTGGACCTTCGTGGTCGGTGCCATCTTCGTCAACCTGTCCTGGTTCCTCGGGGGCGCAGCCGACGGCGGCTGGTTCATGTACGCGCCGAACTCGAGCAAGCCCTTCTCGCCCACCAACGGCATCGACTTCTGGGCACTCGGCCTGCAGATCACGGGCATCGCCTCGCTCACAGGCGCGATCAATCTGATCGTCACAGTGCTCAACATGCGGGCCAAGGGCATGACCTTCATGCGCATGCCGGTGTTCACGTGGATGATCCTCGTCATCCAGTTCCTTCTCGTGTTCGCCATCCCGGTGATCTCGGTGGCGTTGTTCCTGCTCACGTTCCAGCGCAACTTCGATGCCACGTTCTTCACCGTCGACGCCGGCGCAGATCCACTGCTGTGGCAGCACCTGTTCTGGATCTTCGGCCACCCGGAGGTGTACATCCTTGTGCTGCCCTCCTTCGGCATCGTCTCGGAGGTGCTGCCGGTCTTTTCCAAGAAGCCGCTGTTCGGCTACCCGTTCGTCGTCTTTTCCGGTGCTGCCATCGGCTTCATCGGCTGGGGAGTGTGGGCCCACCACATGTTCGCCTCCGGACTGGGACCGATCAGCGTGGCCGTCTTCTCCATGGCGACGATGGTGATCGCCATTCCCACCGGCGTGAAGATCGTCAACTGGACGCTCACGATGTGGGGCGGCAAGCTGCGCTTCACCACGGCGATGCTGTTCGCCATGTCCCTCGTGGTGCAGTTCACGATCGGCGGGCTGTCCGGCGTCACCCACGCCGTCGCTCCGTCCGACACCCAACAGACCGACACGTACTACATCGTCGCCCACTTCCACTATGTGCTGTTCGGTGGTGCCGTTCTCGGATTCTTCGCCGGCTTCTACTACTGGTGGCCGAAGGTGTTCGCCAAGTGTCTCAACGAGAAGCTCGGGAAATGGAACTTCTGGTTGATGATCGTCGGCATGAACCTCACGTTCGGGCCGATGCACGTCATGGGCCTGCAAGGTCAACCGCGGCGGATGTACATCTGGACGGACGAACGTGCCGGTGAAGGCTTCTTCAACCTCGGTTTCTGGAACCTCGTCGCGTCGATCGGTGCCTTCACGCTCGCCATCGGTGTGCTGATGTTCGTCATCAACGTCATCCACACGCACCGCAAGGAGCCACGGGCGCCGCTCGACCCGTGGGACGCCCGCTCGCTGGAGTGGATGACGACGAGCCCCCCGAAAGAGCACAACTTCGATTCGATCCCGACGGTGCACGCCCTCGACGAGTTCTTCCACCGCAAGTACGAGGACGTCGGTGAACCGGGCCACCACGAGTTGCGCCAAGTGGCTACGGCCGAGGAGATCCTCGCCGAGATTGGAGGCGAACGCGGACGCCCACATCCACATGCCGTCGCCGTCGTACTGGCCGATCCTGCTCGCCTTCTCGTTCCCGATCATCGGGCTCGGCATCATCTACTCGATCCCCGTTGCCATCGTCGGTGGGGTGATCACAGTGTTCGCCGCGTTCGGCTGGGCGCTCGAACCGTCTGTCGCCGACGACGAGGACTACGAGCCGCCGCCTACCGAAGGCACGAGCAAGGAGCTGGCTGTCAGTGAGTGACGTCGTCGCCGACGCCGAGGAGTTGCTCGCCCCCGGCGAACACCATCACGCCCACGACCCCCACGCGTCGAGCACGGGCCTGTCCAACAACAAGCTCGGTATGTGGCTCTTCCTCGGATCCGACTGCCTCTTGTTCGGCGGGCTGATCAGCACGTACATGCTCTACCGCGGTCGGCACACCGGGAGCCTCGGGCCGGACCAGATCTACGACATCCCCTTCACGTCGGTGTCGAGCTTCGTGCTGCTGATGAGCTCGCTCACCATGGTGCTCGCCGTCTCGGCCGCCAACCGCAAAGACGACCGCAACACGAGGGTATGGCTCACCGTCACGGCACTGCTCGGGGCCACGTTCGTCGGCGGTCAGGCGTATGAGTTCACGACGTTCTACCGAGAGGGTCTCGGCTACACGACGAGCCTGTTCTCGTCGAGCTTCTACACGCTCACCGGTTTCCACGGCGCCCATGTCACGGTGGGGATCATCATGCTCCTAGCGGTCGTCGGCATGCTGTCCCGGGACAAGATCGCCGGCGACAAGACGGAAGTCATCGAGTTGGTCGGTCTCTACTGGCACTTCGTCGACATCGTCTGGATCGTGATCTTCACCCTCGTCTACCTGATCCCGGCGTAAGGATTCCTTGTGAACACCGAGACCTTCACTGACACCGGCCACGAGCACACCGACGAGCACGAGCACGAGCACGGCGCGACCGACAATCAATACATCGTCATCGCCTTGATCCTCTCCCTGATCACCGCCGCCGAGGTCACGCTCAGCTACATCGACGTCGGCCCGATCTTCATCCCCACCCTGCTGATCCTGATGGCGATCAAGTTCTTCATGGTGGTCATGTACTTCATGCACCTGAAGTTCGACAATCGCATGTTCTCTGTGCTCTTCTACACAGGCCTCGGGCTCGCTGTCTTCGTGTACAGCGTTGCGCTCATGACGTTCCACTTCTTCACGTGACACGCTGCGCAACGATCGTCCGTCCCTTGCTCGCGCTCGCCATGGTGACCGCTGTGGCTGCCTGCGGTGACGACGACGACACGACGGCGAGCACCGCCCCGACCACCACCGCGGCCGCAACAACGCCTGCGACTACGCCCACGACAACCGCGTCCACCACGGCCGCTTCGAGCGCTCCGCCGGCTACCACCGGGGGTGCTGCTCCGTCCTCGCCGGAAGATGTCGTCGAGAGCTATTTCGCGGCGATCGCCGCCAACGACGGCGCCTCCGCCTGTGCGTTGGTCAACCCGGACGACATGTCCAACCTCGACACAGATCCGGCGTCGTGTCCCGACGACCTGAGCAACTTCCCCGACGAGGACCGGGAGATCTTCGCCGAGGTGGAGATCGTCGGCGAGGTTCTCGTCGAGTCGGAGAACTGCGATCCGGGCAATCCCGACGAGGGCAACACCGCCGTGGAGATCGCTGCCCGTGGTGAGAACGAGTGCATCGACCTCGTCCTCGTCGGCGACAAATGGTTGATCGAAGACCTCTGAGCGGCGCCGCACGAGCATGCCCCGCTGATGTCTGCGCGGTGACTGGGTAGGTTCGTTGCATGCTCGACTCGCGGCTGCTGCGCACCGACCCTGACGGGGTACGCGCCGGGCTGACGCGACGCGGCGATCCGAAGGTGCTGGGCGATCTCGACGAAGCGATCGGCCTCGACGCACGGCTGCGCGACCTGACTGCCGAACGCGACCAGGTGCGGGCGCAGATCAACGAGCTGTCCAAACGGATCGGGGAGTTGCGCCGCAGCGGTGGTGACGGTGGCGCGGCGGAGACGTTGCAGGCGCAGAGCCGTGAGCTGGGTGCGGCGGAGAAGCAGCTCGCCACCGACTACGACCAGGTCGGCGATGCGCTGCGCGCACTGATGCTCGTCATCCCCAACGTGCCCCACGCCGACGTGCCCGAAGGCGCCGGCGAGGACGACAACCCGGTCGTGCGCGGTCCGATCGGGCTACCCACCGAGTTCGCCGACCACCAGCGCGTCCCGCATTGGGAGACGGCGTCCGCGCTGGGCATCCTCGACAACGAGCGGGCGGCGAAGATCAGCGGGGCGATGTTCACGATGCAGCGCGGACTCGGCGCCACCCTGTCCCGTGCCCTCTGCCAGTTCGCCCTCGACCGCAACGCCGATGCATTCGAGGAGATCCGCCCACCGACATTGGTGACGACGGCGACGCTCACGTCGACGGGGCAGCTCCCCAAGTTCGCCGACGACGCCTATGCCATCGAACGCGACGACCTGTGGTGCATCCCCACCGCCGAAGTGCCCCTGACGTCGGTCTACGCCGGCGAGATCCTCGACGCCGACGACCTGCCGATCCGGCTGATGGCGGCGACGCCCTGCTATCGGCGTGAAGCAGGCTCCGCCGGGCGCGATACGCGCGGCATGCTGCGCTCCCACGAGTTCGACAAGGTCGAGATCCTCGCCCTCGCCTCTGCGGCCGATGCCCCGGCGATCCTGAACGAGCTCGTCGAGCGCGCCGCTGGCACGATCGCCGCGCTGGACCTGCCCTACCGGGTCATCGAGATCTGCACGGGTGATCTCGGGCAGAGCCATCACCGCAGCTTCGACGTGGAGGTGTTCGCCCCTGGCGCCGACCAGTGGCTGGAGGTGTCGTCGGTGAGCTGGTTCAGCGACTACCAGGGCCGGCGAGCAAACATCCGTGTCCGACGCGCGGGCGAGAAGGGCACCGACATCGTGCACACGCTGAACGGCTCGGCGCTTGCCGTCCCGCGAGTGTGGGCGGCGATCGTCGAGAACAACAGGCAACCGGACGGCTCCGTGCACATCCCCGACGTGCTGCGACCGTACATGCGCGGCGCCACGATGATCGGCCCGCGTGGCTGAACGGACGATGAACGTGCCCCCCGATCGCCGCGAGTACGACACGATCGGCTTCGACCTCGCCGATGCCGCCACCGACCCGGTGACGCAATGGCGCCGGTGGTTCGACGACGCATCGGGAGCCGGTCTGCCCGAGCCGAGCGCGGCGGTCGTCGCAACTGTCGACGAGCATGGCCGTCCCGACGCGCGGGCGGTTCTCGTGCGCCACGCCGACGACCGTGGATTCGTGTTCCACACCAACTACGAGAGCACGAAGAGTCGCCAGCTGGAGCGCGAGCCGCACGCCTCGGCGGTGTTCGCCTGGGTGGCGCAACACCGGCAGGTCCGCGTCCGCGGGCCGGTCGAGCGGGTCAGCGGCGAGGAGAGCGACGCATACTTCGCCAGCCGGCCACGAGGTAGTCAGATCAGTGCGTGGGCATCGCCGCAGAGCCGGGTCCTCGCCGACCGGGCGGAGCTCGAGGCGCTCGTCGCGGCGACCGAGGAACGGTTTGCCGGCCAGCCCGACGTGCCGCGGCCGGAGAACTGGGGCGGATGGCGGATCGTGCCCGTGACCGTCGAGTTCTGGCAAGGTCGCCGCGACCGCCTCCACGATCGACTGTTGTACCGCGCCGCCGACGACTCCGGCACGCTCCCGATCACATCCTGGGCGATCGACCGTCTCGCCCCCTAGGCCCCTGGGCGTTGCGAAACAGTTGGGGAACAATGTCCCGGGTGTTGCGGGCCGCCATGCCGATCGCAAGGCTGGACCGTGATGGGAACGAAGGTGCTGGTTGTCGACGACGAACCGACAGTGCGTGAGGTCGTCGCCGGGTACCTGCGCCGCGACGGACACGACGTTGTCGAGGCGGCCGACGGTCCGGCGGCGATCGTCGAGCTACGGAGCGTCGACCCACCGTCGCTCGTCGTGCTCGACCTGATGCTGCCCGGCACCGATGGGTTCACGATCTTGCGCACGATCCGCGAGCGGGGCGACCTTCCCGTCATCGTGCTCACTGCTCGCACCGAGGAGATCGACCGAGTTCGCGGTCTCGAGCTCGGCGCCGACGACTACGTCGTCAAGCCGTTCTCACCGTGCGAGCTCGCGGCCCGTGTGAACAATGTCCTCCGACGAGCCAAGGCGGCGAGCCCAGAACCGCCGGGCGTGATGTCGTTCGACGGGCTCACCATCGAACCGGCGGCGCGAGAGGCGCGATTGCGCGGCGAGGTGGTCGATCTGACACCGCGTGAATTCGACGTGCTGGCGCACCTCGCCCGCTCGCCACGCCAGGTCTTCTCCCGGGCGCAGCTACTCGAGCAGGTGTGGCACTCGTCGATCGATTGGCAGGACCCGGCCACGGTCACCGTCCACATCCGCCGCATCCGCAACAAGATCGAAGCCGACGTCGACAACCCTCGCTGGATCACGACCGTCTGGGGCGTCGGCTACCGGTTCGAGCCATGACACGCAGGTCGCGCTGGTGGACGAGCGTTCTCGGCCGAAGGTTCCTCGTCGCGTCGTTGCTGATCCTCGCCATCACCATCGCGGTCGTGTTCGTCGCCTCGTCGGCGATGTTCCTGAGCGACGATGTGGCCAAGCTGCTCGTGATCCTCGTGCCGGCCTTCCTCATTGCCGCCTTCGTCACCACGTTGCTGGCGCGTCCGATCGCCGCCGACGCCGATCGCATCGGTGACGCCGCACGTCGTGTCGCCAGCGGCGATCTCGATGCCCGCACCGGCGTCTCCCGGCGCGACGAGTTGGGGGACGCGGCGCGCCGGTTCGACGAGATGGTCGAGCGGATGCAGCGCGTCGAGCAGGAACGGGGCCTGATGCTGTCGGCGATCTCCCACGATCTGCGCACGCCGCTGGCAGCGTTGCGGGCGTCGGTCGAGGCCATCCGCGACGGGATTGCCGGTGATCCCGACCGGCACCTCGCCGGGATGGAGCGCCAACTGCTGGCCCTTTCGGCGCTCGTCGACGACCTCAACCTGCACAGCCGGCTGGTCAGCGGCACGCTCGACATGGTGGCGGTACCGGTCGACCTCACCGAGGTCGTCGATGAGGCGATCGAGACGGTGCGCTCTCTCGCCGACACGGGGGACGTCAAGCTGCGCATGGAGGCCACGCGTCGCGTCCAGGTCACGGGTGACGCCACGCAGCTCGGTCGGGTGATGCGCAATCTCCTCGACAACGCGATCCGTCACGCGCCGGCCGGCACGCTCGTCAGCGTCGACGTGATCCACGATCCCCCGGCGGCGGTCGTCCGTGTGGCCGACGAGGGAAGCGGCTTCCCCGACGACTTTCGACCGATCGCGTTCGAGCCCTTCACCCGCGCCGACCCGGCGTGTGACGTGCGGACCGGTACCGCCGGGCTCGGTCTTGCTATCGCCCGGAGCATCGTCGCCGCTCACCGCGGCACGATCGAGATCGCCGACCGGCCGGGTGGCGTCGTCGAGGTGCGGTTGCCCCTCGACGGTCACTGAGCCCGATCTCCACGTGTCTCGATCGCAGCACGTGGCGTACGGTGGGCGCATGCTCGTCTGGATGGATCTGGAGATGACGGGGCTCGACCACACGCGCGACGTGATCGTGGAGATCGCCACGCTCGTGACCGACAACGATCTCGAGATCGTCGCCGAGGGCCCCGATCTCGTCATCCACCAACCCGACGATGCGCTCGCCGGGATGGATCCCGTCGTCGTGGAGATGCACACGAAGTCAGGACTGCTCGACGCGATCCGCGCCTCCTCCGTCACGTTGGAGGACGCGGGCCGGCAGACCCTCGACTTCATCCGCTCGCACGTGCCACAGCCGAACACGGTGCCGCTGTGCGGCAACTCGATCGGGACGGACCGACGCTTCCTCGCTGCCTATCTTCCCGACATCGAGAACTACCTCCACTATCGGTCGGTGGACGTCTCGAGCGTGAAGGAGCTCGTCAATCGTTGGTACCCGACCGTCGGCCGCACCCGTCCGGGCAAGTTCGGCACGCACCGCGCCCTCGACGACATCCGCGACAGCGTCGAGGAGCTCCGTTACTACCGCCGCGCCGTGTTCGCTCCGTCCGGATCCGGCGTGCGCCACGTCGTGCTGTTCCGGTGGGCGGAGGACACCACCCCCGAGCAGGTCGACGCGGTCGTGTCGGCGCTGTCGAGCCTGCCGTCGATCATCCCCGAGCTCCGCGACTATCGCGTCGGCGTCGACCTCGGCGAATCGCCGGGGAACGAGCAGTTCGCCGTCGTCGCCGACTTCGACAGCGTCGATGCGTGGCGCGCCGACGTTGCCAATGCCCGCCATCAGGAAGTCATCGCCGAGCTGATCAAGCCGATCCTCGGTGAACGTCACGCCGTCCAGTACACCATCGGTCCAGTAGGCGTCGTCGACGGCCGCGCCACCCGTTGAAGGAGGATGCGGCGTGCGTGCGGTGGTGATCCCCACCTATGGAGGGCCGGAGGTCCTCGCCATCGAAGACGTCCCCGAGCCCATCTACGGGCCCGACGAGATTCTCGTCGACATCCACCATGCCGCGCTCAACCGCGCCGACCTGTTGCAACGCATGGGCCTCTACGCCGACCCGCGCGGCGGCGACGGGCCGGAGATCCCGGGAATGGAGTACGCGGGCGTCGTCGCCGCGGTCGGCCAGCGCGTTCGGCGCTGGAAGGTTGGCGACGAGGTGATGGGGATCGAGGCCGGAGGCTGCTATGCCGAACGGGTAACGACGCACGAGCGCCAGGCGCTGCCGGTCCCGGCCGGGCTGGATCTCTCCGATGCGGCAGCCGTACCCGAGGCGTTCCTCACCGCCTGGGATGCGCTCGTCGTTCAGGGAGGGCTCACCAACGGTCGCTGGGCGCTCGTCCATGCCGGAGCGTCCGGTGTCGGCTCGGCAGCGATCCAGATCGCCAAGGCGATCAGCGCCAATGTTGCCGTCACCTGTTCGGCGCCGAAGATGGAGCTGTGCCGTACGCTCGGCGCCGACGTGATCCTCGAGCGAAGCCCGGCCGACTGGGCGAGCGCCTTGGCGGAGGCGGTGCCGGGCGGCGTCGACACCGTGCTCGACGTGGTGGGAGGCGACGAGGTCAACCGCAACCTCGCCGTGGCGGCACCGAAGGGCACCATCGTGCAGGTCGGCCTGATGGCGGGTGGGGCGGCGTCGGTGAACGTCGGACTGATGCTCACGAAGCACCTCCACTGGGTGGGCACGACGCTCCGATCGCGGCCGCTGGAGGCGAAGGTCTCGCTGTGCCAGCGCTTCCAACGAGAGGTGCTGCCTCTGTTCGCGACTGGCGCACTGCGCCCCGTGATCGATCGTCGCTACCCCTTGGAGGAGGTCGCCGACGCCCATCGGGCGATGGAGTCGAACGCCAACGCCGGCAAGATCCTGCTCCGCGTGCGTTGATGCACGAAGCCTGGGCTTCCTGGTCCACGATGTGAGCGTGACCGCTCCGACGGGACAGGATGCAGCGATGGACTTCGGCATCATGTTCGCCAACACCGGGTTCGGCGCGTCGCCCGACGGTGCGATCGCGTTGGCACAGGCGGCAGAGGCCGGCGGGTTCACCATGGCGTGGACTGTCGAACACGTCGTGGTGCCGTCCGGGTACCAGTCGGCATACCCGTACGATCCGTCGGGCAAGATGGCAGGCGGCGCCGAGGACTTCGACCTGCCCGACCCGCTGATCTGGCTCGCCTACGTCGCCGCCCGCACCGAACGGATCAAGCTGGCCACCGGGATCCTGATCCTGCCGCAACGCAACCCCGTGGTGACCGCCAAGGCGGTGGCCACGATCGATCACCTCTCCGGCGGGCGCATGGTGCTCGGAGTGGGCGCCGGTTGGTTGCGCGAAGAGTTCGACGCGCTGGGCGTGCCGTTCGAGGATCGCGGCGCCCGCCTCGACGAGTACATCGACGCACTTCGTGCTCTGTGGACCGAGGACAAAGCGTCGTTCGAGGGGACGTTCATCTCGTTCCGCGAGTGCATCTCGCGGCCGCGCCCCGTCAACGGGACCGTGCCGGTGGTCGTTGGCGGGCACACTGCCCGGGCAGCGCGTCGAGCCGGGGAACGAGGCGACGCGTTCTTCCCGGGAACTGGCACGGTCGAAGAGATCGACTCGCTGAAGAACCGGATGGGCGAGGCGGCGACGGCTGCCGGACGCGATCCAGCTTCGATCGCGCTCTACGCAGGTGCCGGAGGTCGTCCTGGTGATGCCCTGTATCGCCGCGTCGAAGCACTCGCCGACATTGGTGTGACACAAACGATCATTCCTGCCTTCGCTCCCGACAAACTGGCGGCGATCGGAGAAGACCTCGCCTCGCGCTTCGGTCCTTGAGCATGTGCAGTATTCGGTACACGAAGTCAACGGCGAAGCGGCACCCGCGGGCCGGCGAAAGTCGGGCGGAGAACACTGGGCGAACGTCGATCAGTGGCTGATTGGCACACGAATCGGACCACCGTTTTCAAAAGGGGTTGACAGGATGTCAACGATCGTGATTCGCTGACTGAGCCGTTGCCCTCCCGGCATCCGTCGGGTGGTAGCCGCCATCGATCTCGAAGAAGCGCCGCCATGACCTTGTACCTCGCTCCCTCCTCCAGCTGGCAGCAGCTGGCAGGTGCGCGCCAGCGGTTTGGCTCGGGTCATGAGATGTGCGTTCAGGTGCATCGTGCTCTGACCAATCCTTCGCCGCTCACCATCAAGCGCCCAACCCGGCATCTCGGGGACGTCTCGACGTAGGTCACACCTCTCGCAGAGACACCCTCTCCAGGCCGCCGGGATCCGATCCGGCGGCCTTTTCCGGTTTTCCCTCGCACTATCCACCACAAAGACAGCAATCGGAGAGAAGCATCACCCAACCGTCCACCGTCAAGATCACCAGTACGTACGAGCAGATTCGCCGATCGGCTCGGCCACGCAACCTCCCAACCAGAAAGCAATGACCATGAACGTCCTGATCGAACAACTCGCCCGACCTCCCGCCGCCGATGGCGAGCGCATGGCTCAGCCGCGCTGCGCCGACGGCCACGGCACACTCACCCCGCTGTTCTTCTCCGACGATCTGATCGACATCGGCCGGGCCAAGGCGATCTGCGCCAAGTGCTCGCTCGCCGAAGCCTGTCTCGATGCGGCACTCGATCGGCAGGAGCCCTGGGGTGTGTGGGGTGGTCAACTGATCGAGAACGGACGCATCATCCGCGACAAGCGTCCGTGCGGACGCCCGCCTCGCACGCCGCGACCCAAACTCGTCATCGACGAGATGGGCGTCGTCGCCTGATGTAGCGGCCACGACATGGTGGAACGGTCACCGGACCCGCAACGGGGCGGCTCCGGTGACCCCACCACTGAGCTGGCTCAACGTGAACAACTGAACGACCGGTACCTCGGAACGACCCCCCGGTCCCGATGATCGGTCCGGAGGCGGCGCTACTCGTGCCGCGCACGCCGTCGGTAGCCTCGTATCGATGGCTTCGCGGTCACGATTCGCCCTCGCCTGCTGGCGATCGCGTTGGCGATCGCGCTGGTCGTGAGCGTTGCCGCCGGGTTCGGAGTGAGCCGTCTGCTCGACGACGACGACGGCGTCGACGCCAGGCTCGACGAGCCGGGCGTGTACACGGAACCGACCGATGCGGCCCAGCCGGTGACGGGTGATGCGTTCCCCGACGTCGAGGTGCTCGAT
This sequence comes from uncultured Acidimicrobiia bacterium, assembly GCA_963830025.1. Taxonomy (GTDB): domain Bacteria; phylum Actinomycetota; class Acidimicrobiia; order Acidimicrobiales; family Ilumatobacteraceae; genus CAWHLC01. The sequence goes on along the minus strand of CAWHLC010000007.1, from coordinate 143,950 downwards.
CTCGACGGCAATTCGGTGCGCACAGGCGAGCTCGTCGGGCAGCCGATGGTGGTCAACCTGTGGTATTCCACCTGTGCCCCGTGCAAGCGGGAGCTTCCCGCCTTCGCCGAGGTCAGCGCCGAATACGACGGCACGGTCCGCTTCGTCGGCATCAATCCGGTCGACCCACCCGACACCCTGCTCGATTTCGCCCGAGACAAGGGAGTCCGGTACGAGAACTATCGCGACGAGATCGGCTCCTTCACCGAGGCGATCCGTGCCGTCGGATTCCCGATGACCGTGTTCGTGTCGGCTGACGGCACCGTCGTCGACCAGTCGGGAGTGCTCGACGCCGGCGGTCTGCGGTCACGCATCGAGGACTCGTTGCTGTGACTGTCGTCGCCCTCAGCGGCGATCAGCTCAGCCTCTCGCTCGTGCAGGGGATGGTCGCTTCGATCAATCCCTGCGGCTTCGTGCTCCTCCCCACATACCTCATGTACTTCCTCGGCGTGCAGAGTGCCGATGGCACCCAGCGGGCGTCGATGCGGCGTGCTCTCGTGGTCAGCGCATCGGTCTCCGCCGGATTCATGCTCGTGTTCGTCGTCGCCGGCTCGATCGTGCACCTGTCCACGACGTGGATCGTCGAGAACGCCAAGTACGCCACGGCGGTCATCGGCGTCGCTCTCATCGTGCTCGGCGTGGCGATGTTGTTCGGCTATCGCCTCCCGATCACCACACCGCGGCTCGACGCCGGCGGACGCACGCGCACCGTGTGGTCGATGTTCGTCTATGGCATCGCATACGCCATCGCCTCGATCAGCTGCACGATCGGTCTCTTCGTGGCGTCGGTGTTCAAGAGCGGTCGCCGCGACGGCAGTCTCACCGGTGTGGCCAATGCCGTCGCGTACGGCGCCGGGATGGCGCTCGTCGTGGTGGCGCTCACGGTGACACTCGCCTTCGCCAAGACCGGTCTGGTGCAGTTCCTCCGCTCGAAGATGCAGTACGTCGAGATGTTGGCCGCCACGTTCGTCGTGCTCTCGGGCATCTACCTGCTCGTGTACTTCTGGGTCGTCGACGTCAACAACGACACCAACCCGATCACGTCGAAGCTGGAGGAACTGCAGAGTTGGGCGACGGGGCGCATCGACGACAACTGGCAACTGGTGGCTATCGTCCTGCTGGCGGTCGTCGCCGGAGCTGTCACTCTCGCCATGTCGCGGCGGGGACGCGACGTGTCCGAGGAGGAGCGGGAGAAGTCGCTCGTCGGGCGCTGAAGCCATCGAGCGCCGTCGGGGGGCGCAACGGCAGGTACCGTCGCCGCATGATCGAGATCGACCTCGCCGCGGGACGTGCCGGTGCGTCCGGCGGCAACGGTGATGCTCCTGCGCGACGCACCGGGCGGGTTGGAGGTGTTCATGCTCCGCCGCACCACCAACGCCGCGTTCGCCGGAGGCGCCTACGTGTTCCCCGGCGGTCGTGTCGACGACGTCGACTCGGCGGTCACCCTGGAGCCTTACTGCGACGGGCTCGACGATCGCTCCGCCTCCGCAACGCTCGGCGTCGAGCGCGGCGGGCTGGCGTTCTGGGTGGCGGCTGTGCGGGAGTGCTTCGAGGAGGCGGGTGTGCTGCTCGGCAGACGCCGTTCCGGCGAGCCGCTCGACCTGACCAACGGCGAACGTCACGCCGTCTACGACGGCACGTTGTCGATGGTCGACCTGTGCGCCCAACACGATGTGCTGCTCGAGCTCGGATCGGTGGTGTACGTGGCCCATTGGGTGACGCCGCGGGGCGAAGCGCGTCGCTTCGACACACGCTTCTTCCTGGCCGCCGCGCCGCCCGATCAGGATCCGCTTCACGACGACGGCGAGACGATCGACAGTCGTTGGTTCGTGCCGGCTGATGCCCTCGCCGCCCTGGAGGCCGGCGAGCTGACGATGATGCCGCCAACGATCGCCCAGCTGCACATCCTCAGCGCCCACGGCACGTCACAAGGCTGCACTCGACGCGGCCCTTCGGGCCGAACCGCCGCCGCGCATCGAGCCCCGCCTGCGGTTGGACGAGTCGGGCCGGCTCGTCGGCGTAGCGCTTCCCGGTGACCCCGACTACGACTCGCTCGACTGACCGGGCGCGCTCAGAGCGAGGCGGTGGCGTCGTCGGCGTCGGCTGCGTCGAGCGCCTTCGCAACGAGATCGAGCATGCGCGCCGAGCATCCGGCCATCTCGGCGTCGGAGTGCGTCGGCTTCGGTGGGGCGATATCGCTGACGATCCTCGAGGCGATGTCACGGAACGCATCGGCAGCAGCCGATTCGCCGCTCAGGACGAGCGGCTCACCGGCGTCACCCGCTGACGCCACGGCCGGCTCGAGGGGAACCTGCCCGATGAGTGGTGCATCGATCGCATCCGCCAGCGCGGCCCCGCCACCGCTCCCGAACAGCTGGTATGTCGTGCCGTGTTCGCAGGTGAACGCGCTCATGTTCTCGATCACGCCGATGACGGGGAGGAAGCTGCGGCGAGCCATGTCGGCGGCTCGTTGGGCGACCTTCTGCGCCGCTCGAGCCGGGGTGGTGACGATCACCATCTCGGTTGCCGGCAGGAGGCGAGCGAGCCCCATTTGGACGTCGCCGGTACCAGGTGGGAGGTCGATCAGCAGGTAGTCGAGCTCTCCCCAGTGGACGTCGACGAGGAACTGCTCGACGGCCTTGGTGAGCATCAGCCCACGCCACATCAGCGCCGTGTCTTCCCCGACCATGAATCCGGTGGACACCACCTTCAACAGACCGTCGCCGACGCGCCGCTCGTTGGGGATGATCTTCGGCTTGTCGCTGCCCGCCACACGCTCGGCGGCCATGCGCTCGTCGAGCCCGAGCAAACGCGGAACGGAGAAACCCCAGATGTCGGCGTCGAGCACGCCGACGGTGAAACCTTGCGCGGCAATCGCCGCGGCGAGATTCACGGTGATCGACGACTTGCCGACGCCACCCTTGCCGCTGGCGATGGCGATGACGCGCGTGTTGGCCGGCACCTCGGTGTCGGGCGCCCGTTCGCGGGCGTTCCAGCGGGCCTTCGTCATCACCTCGCTGCGCTCCTCGGAGGTCATCTCGCCCCACGTGATGCGCACGTCGGACACCCCCGGGTGCACACCGATGCGCTCCTCGATGTCGCGCTTGATGTCGGCTCGCAGCGGGCAGCCACCAATCGTGAGCTTGACGGTGATGTCGACCACACCGTCGTCGCCGATGTGCACGGCCGGCACCATGCCGAGCGTGACGACGTCGGCACCGAGCTCGGGGTCGACGACGCCACGCAGCACACCGAGCACGTCGTCTCGGCTGGGGGGTGCTGGCGGATGCGTCATGGGCGCTCATTTTACCGGTCCCGGCCGTGTTATCTCCGGCCGCCGTGTAATGTGGTCTCGTGGCCGCAGTGTCGACAACCGAGCAGCTCGAGCTGCTGAAGGCGCTCGGTGACAACACGCGGTACGCCATCTACCTCCACCTGGCGAGCGCGCCGTTGGCGCGTACCACGGCCGAGATCGCCGAACACCTCGGGCTGCACCCCAACACCGTACGCCCTCACCTCGAGCGCCTGCGCGACGTCGGCCTGCTCGCAGTGCGTTCCGATGGACGGGGCGAGGTGGGCCGGCCGCAACATCGGTACTCGCTCGCTCCAGACGCGCCATCGTTCGGGCTCGATCCGCCGTGCGCTGCAAGAGCTGACTGGGCTCGTGCTGTCGATGGCGCGCCGGCTTGGTGCGGCTCCGGGCGACGCCTATGACGTCGGTTTCGATCGGGGAGCCGAGCGTGCCGTGCAGTACGCCGAGGCGCCATCCAGTCTCGAAGCGCTCGTCGCCGACCTCGATCGGCTCGGCTTCGAGCCGGCGGTGTCAGACGGCGCCGATGAGGACAGCGCCGTCGTCTCCTTCACCCGTTGCCCGTTCCAGGCAGAGGTGGACGAGTACCCCGATCTCATCTGCAGCCTGCACCACGGCATCGTCAGCGGGCTGATCGGGCAGATGGGTGATGCCGAGATCGCCGAGTTCTGCAACCGCAGTCACCGCACTCCCTGCCGGGTCGCGGTACGGAGCCGATAAAATGATTCGAAGGCATCACCAAGGAGGTCGCCCGTGATCACTCTCACCGACAGCGCTGCCGGCAAGGTCAAGGAACTGCTCGCCGCTGAAGGCGCCGACGACCTTGCTCTTCGCGTCGCGGTGCGCCCGGGTGGTTGCAGTGGGTACTCGTATGAGATGTTCTTCGACGGCGACATCGCCGTCGACGACGAGCAGGCCGAATTCGGCGAAGCCGTGAAGGTGGTCGTTGATCCCGCATCAGCGCAGCTCCTCGACGGTGCCACCCTCGACTACAAAGAGACGCTCGAGCAGTCCGGCTTCGCCATCACGAACCCGAACGCTTCCCGTAGCTGTGGCTGCGGGCAGAGCTTCTCCTGACGGCCAGCGCCGCTCCAGTTCACTCTCGACGGTCGATCCGTCCCGTCTGTCGCGCCCGCTGACGGCGGGCGTCGCGCTGACCCTGCTCGACGCGCTGCGTGATCACCTCGGCGTTCGCTCGGTCAAGGACGGGTGCAGTCCTCAGGGTCAGTGTGGCTGTTGCACGGTCCTCGTCGACGGGCAGCCGCGAGTCTCGTGCGTCACGCCCTTGGCCAGGATCGCCGGCCGCATCGTCACAACAGTCGACGGGATCGACGACGCGTCGGAGTGGGCGGCGTGCTTCGCCGGACACGGTGCCAGCCAGTGTGGCTTCTGCACGCCGGGCATCATCGTGCGGGCGTCGGCACTGACGCCGGCACAACGCACCGATCGGGCGGCCGTCGATCGAGCGATGCTGGCTCATTTGTGCCGCTGCACCGGCTGGCAGTCGATCGTCGATGCCATCGCCGATGGTCCGTCGTCGGTGGGCGGCGCTGTCAGCGGCCGCGTCACGACGGGCCGCCCTCGAGGGCGGGGTCGCCCAGGACGTCGGCCCCGATGTCGTCGCCGGTCGGGGCGGTTTCGCCGATGATCTCGCGCCTTCGCGATTCGCTGGTCGCCGTCCTCGACGCGGGCGGCGAGTGGGTGATCGGCGACAGCGTCGCCGATGCCCGCCGGCCGGTCCGGCAAGGTGCAGGGACGCCGCTCGACGGCTCCGATCAGGTGGCCGGTCGAGCAGCCGCACGGCGACTGGGCACGGACGTTGCGAACAACCTGGGTCGAGCCCGGCTATCTCGAACCGGACGCGGCCTGGTGCGAGCCTGGCGGCGAGCCGGTGACGCCTCTCGGAAACGCCGGAGCGTTCGGTGGCAAGGTGACGAGCGAGGTCGGCCCGGTGGCTCGCCGTCTCGCCGACGAACACGGACGTCCGGTGCGGGTCCTCTACTCCCGTGAGGATGTCGTGCGTCGGGGTCCAAAGCGCCCTCCTATGGCGATCGCGCTGCGACCGGACGGCTCCGGTGTGATCCGCCTCGGTCACAGTGGCAATGAGGATCGCGACCTGGCCGTCGCAGCGACACGGGCCGGTGTCGTCGCTGCCGGTCTCGATGTGGGGGCGATCACCGTCGAGACTGTGGCGGTCGCCGGTCCTCCTACGTCCGTCGCGCTGCGGGCGGCCTGCTGGGCCGAGGTCATGGTGGTCGCCGCGTCGTTGGGCGACGCGGGTGAGGGTGTCGTCGTCACGCCGGACGGAGGCCGAGCCTCCGCCCGCATCGACGCCGACGGTTCCGTCGATGTCACCGTGCGGTGCGGCGAAGCACTCGACGAGTCCGTCCTGCGCTCCTACTGCACAGGCGCTGCCCACATGGCCCTCGGTTGGGTGCGCAGCGAAGCCCTCGCCGTCGACGACCACGGCGTCCCTGTCGACCTCACGATCCGATCCTTCCGGATCCTCCGCGCCGTCGACACCCCGACCATCCGAATCACCCTCGAACCGGACGCCGGCCCTCCCGTGAATGGCAGCGACGCCGTGTTCGTCGCCGTCGCCCTCGCTGCATGGAGGTCCGCCGGCTTCCCGCCGGCCTGGCCCCTCACGCCCCGCTGACGTAGAATGCAAAAACGCGATGGACGGGCGGCCGCGATGGCGGGCAGCATGACGTCATGATGATGACGGTGATGGTGCGCCGTGCGCGGGGCACGGCATGGGCAGCGCAGGCTGCCGAACCGCCGGACGCACGCGCCGGGCGCGGCGATGGGGCTGGCATCGTCTTGATCCCGCTGCCGCTCGACGAGTAGTCGAGCAGGCGAACATCCGGAGCGGAGACCTCGTCGTCGATCTGGGAGCCGGCAGCGGCGTCCTGACCGACGCGTCTGTTCGCCGCAGGAGCAAACGTGATCGCAGTCGAACTGCATCCGCGCCGCGTCGCGCAGCTGCGCGCGCTCGCTACGACCGTGGGCAGGTGACGGTGGTTCGCGCCGACATCACGCAGCTGCGCCTGCCGCGGCGCCCGTTCCACGTCGTGTCAAATCCACCGTGGTCGGTTGCCGAGTCCGTTCGCGTGTCGCTGTCGCGCTCTCAGTGGCTGGTACGCGCTGATCTCGTGCTGCCCCGTTGGCTCGTCCGGCGATGGGCGGAGGAGGACGCACGCATCGCGGTCGGTTGCTCGATTCGTGCCGAACATTTCACACCGCCGGCTCCGACCGGCGCCGCAGTGGCTGTCGTGAGCGGCCCATCGAGCCGAGAGAAAGAATGCGTGCAATGGTCGCGTTGATGAGTGTCATCGAGCGGCCGTTGGGTAATCTGCGTCGGGTCCGGTACCAAGGTTCACGATTGCTCGACCTCAGGGAGAAGCACTGCACATGACTCCAGGCAGGATCATCATGATCGTCGCCGCCGCCGTGATGGCGACATTTGGCCTGATCCTCGATTGGGCCGAGAACCCGGCGATCGAGGGTCGGACCGGCAATCATCCGTTCAAGTACCCATTGGGTGCCGTCGCGTGGGTTGTCATCATCATCGTCGGTGGGTTCGCCGCGCTGCTGGTGCTCAACGTTCTCAAGCGTGAGCAGGCACCGTGGCCCGTCATCCTGCTCGCCGGTGCTGCGATCGGCGCGGTGGCGATGGTGATCCAGGTGATCATCGGGGCCGGCACGGAGACCATCAAGGGCGTCGGTGAGTTCGACCTCGATCCCTACATCGGCATGTACGTCGCCCTCGGGGCGGCGGTGCTTTCGTTGGTCGGAGCCGTCGTGGACTTCTTCGTCAAGGACACCACCACGGCGCGCCCCGCACCACCGCGGTCTGAACCCCGCAACCGGCACGATCGCCGGAGGACTACGGTCGGCGCCATGCAGAAGCCTCTCGGGCCCTACACGCCGGTCGTGCGCGCCGGCGATTTCATCATCGTGTCCGGTCAGGTCGGAATGGACTCCGGTGTGCTCGCCGAAGGCGTCGCCGCACAGACTGTGCAGGCAGTGGAGAACGTCAAGGGCCGTCTGGCGGAGGCCGGTGCCGAGCTGAACGACGTCGTCAAGACGCTGTGCTTCCTCACCGACATGGATGCCTTCACCACGTTCAACGATGCGTACGTCGACTCGTTCGGCGATCACCGGCCGGCACGCTCGACGATCGGCGTTGCCGCCCTTCCCGTGGGGGCTGAGGTCGAGATCGAGGCATGGGCGTACAAGCCCGCTTGAGGTGGCAACGCTGAACGGTATCGACGAATCCGCCGACGATCTCGTCCGTTGCGGTTGGGCGGGGAGCGGCGCGATGCGCGCCTACCACGACACCGAGTGGGGTGTCGCCGAGCGTGACGGGCGACGCTTGTTCGAGTTCCTCGTGCTCGAAGGCGCGCAGGCCGGACTCAGCTGGTCGACGATCCTCGACAAGCGTGAGGGCTATCGCTCCGCCTTCGCCGCGTTCGATCCCGTCGCCGTTGCCGCCTTCGGCGAGCGCGGACATCGAGCGCTGCCTGGCCGACCCGGGCATCGTGCGCAACCGGGCAAAGGTCAACTCCGCTGTCGGCAACGCCCGGGCGTGGCTGGAGCTCGACGATCCAGTTGCCTTCCTGTGGGATTTCGTCGGCGGCTCGCCCCGGGTGAACGCCTGGACGAGCATGGCGGAGATACCTGCCGCGACGCCGGAGTCGACGTCGATGTCGAAGGAGCTCAAGCGCCGCGGCTTCCGCTTCGTCGGGCCGACGATCTGCTACGCGTTCATGCAATCGTGCGGCCTCGTCGACGACCATCTCGTGTCCTGCTTCCGTCGCAGCCATCCGTCCTGACGCCAGCTCGCGGTCAGCGGGTGGCGGGCGACCGCAAACCCGCCACTAGTGTCGGTGTTCATGGCCGGAGCCATCGGAATCGTCGTCGTCCTGCTCCTCTTCCCGGTGGTGTTCTTGATGAGCGGCGCAGTGGCTCGCGGCAATCCTCGGCACAGGGTCTGCAGAAAGACGGCGAGGCGCGCTTCGAAGACAACGAGCTCCTCGATCTCGACGACTGATTCTCTCGGACCTCGCTGGGGTCGTTCTAGATTGCGCTGATGCACCAACACGACGTCTCGACCGAGGTGCTCACGCAAGCCATCGTGCGCTACGCGATCGATCGCGTCCGTCTTGATCCACCACCGCTCGACGGCCCCCGCACGCTGGTCGAGCTCGAGGCGATGGTCGGCTCCACGATCACCGAACGGGGGCTCGGCGGATTGGAGGCGCTGCGCATCTTCGGCGACGTCCTGGCTCAGGCGTGCATCTCTGTCGACCATCCCCGTTTCCTTTCGTTCGTGCCGGCAGCCCCGACAGAGGCGTCAATCCTCTTCGATCTCGTCGTCGGCGCCTCGAGCATCTACGGCGGTAGCTGGCTGGAAGGCGGAGGAGCGATCTTCGCCGAGAATCAGGCGTTGCGCTGGATCGCAGACCTAGCGGGCCTGCCCGCGTCGGCGGGCGGCGTGTTCGTCAGCGGCGGCACGGCGGGAAACCTCAGTGCTCTGATCGCTGCCCGTTACCAGTGGCGTCGTCAAGCCGGAGGCGCACACGACCGCACACGAGGGCTGATCGTCACGTCGAGCGGGGCGCACTCCTCGGTCGCCCAGGCGGCGTCGGCGATGGACGCTGACATCACGCTCGTCGAAGCGGACGACGTCGGCCGCCTCCGTGGCGACGCACTCGCCCGTGCCGTGGAGCAGCTACCGGACGAGGAGCGCGACCGGGTGTTCGCTGTCGTCGCCACAGCCGGCACGACGAACGCCGGGATCGTCGACGATCTCGACGGCGCCGCGTCGGTGGCTGCTGAACACGGTGTGTGGTTCCACGTCGACGGCGCGTACGGGCTGGCGGGGCTCGCCGCGCCGAGCGCCCGTGGCCGGTTCACCGGCGTCGAGCGGGCCGACAGCCTCATCGTCGACCCACACAAATGGCTCTTCGCCCCATTCGACTCGTGCGCGCTCATCTACCGCGATCCAGCAATCGGCAAGGCCGCCCACACCCAGGACGCCGAGTACCTCGATGTGCTGCACGACGAGAGCGAAGGTGGCGATCCCCCCGGATGGAATGCGTCCGACTACGCCCACCACCTCTCCCGCCGCCCGCGCGGCCTCCCCCTGTGGTTCAGTCTGGCGACGTACGGCACGGCGGCCTATTCCGACGCCATCGAGACGACGCTGACAGTCGCTCACGAGGCCGCCCGCCTCGTCGACGCAACCGAACACACCGAACTGCTCGTCGAACCGGAGCTCTCCGTCGTGGTGTTCCGTCGTGTCGGTTGGAGCCACGCCGACTACGACGCGTGGAGCCAGCGTCTGCTCCGCGAGCAGGTGGCGTTCGTCACGCCGACGAAGTGGAAAGGCGAGACGGTCCTCCGCCTGTGCATCGTCAATCCACTGACCACCATCGACGATCTCGCCCTGATCGTCGAGAGCCTCAGATGACCGACGCCACCGAACCCGTCGATCTCCTCATCCGTAACGCGCGCTGCCGTGGCCACGATGGACGACGAACGCACCGAGTTCGACGGCGGATGGGTGGCGATCCGGAACGGTTTGATCGAGGACGTTGGCGACGGCGCGCCGCCCGGCGCGGCGGAGACGCTCGATGCCACTGATTGCCTCGTGACACCGGGGCTCGTCAACACCCACCACCACCTGTTCCAGAACCTCACGCAGCGCCTTTCCGCCGATGACCGACAAGCCGCTGTTCGGCTGGCTGCAGTCGTTGTACCCGCGGTGGCGGGCGCTCGACACGGAGGCCGCCTACGTCTCCGCGTGGGTCGGGCTCGCCGAGCTCGCACTGTCCGGTTGCACCACCTCGACCGATCACCTCTACCTCCACCCACGAGGCGCGGGCGACTTGCTCTCGGCCGAGATCGACGCTGCCCGTGACGTCGGAGTGCGCTTCCATCCCGACGCGTGGCTCGATGTCGCTGTCGGTGAAGGACGGCGGCCTGCCCCCGGACGATGTCGTCGCCGACGACGACGAGATCCTCGCCGCCAGCGAAGAGGCGGTGCACCGTCACCACGACCGCTCCTTCGGGGCGATGACGCGCGTCGCCATCGCTCCGTGCTCACCGTTCACGGTCACCGAGGAGCTGATGGTGAGCTCCGCCGAGCTCGCCGAACGACTCGACGTGCGGCTGCACACCCATTTCGCCGAGAACGTGGAGGACGACGAGTTCAGCCTGGCGACGTACGGATGCCGGCCGACCGAGTTCCTCGAACGTACCGGCTGGCTGACCGATCGGGCGTGGCTCGCCCACTGCGTGATGCCGAACACGGAGGAGACCGGCCGGCTCGGAGCGGCCGGCGTCGGGGTCGCCCATTGCCCGTCGAGCAACCTCATCCTCTCCTCGGGGATCGCGCCTGTCGTCGACCTCCGCGCCGCTGGCGTGCACGTAGGTCTCGGCGTCGATGGCTCCTCGTCGGCGGACTCCGGCTCCCTTTGGATCGAGGCGCGGCAGGCGATGCTCCTGGCAAAGCTGCGCAACGGAGCGGCAGCGGGCACGGCGCGGATGGCGCTCGAGATGGCGACGGTCGGCGGTGCCGCCTGCCTCGACCGCACCGACGAGCTGGGTACCCTCGCCCCGGGCTACGTCGCCGATGTCGCCGTCTGGCCGCTCGTCGGCCCGGCGTTCGCCGGCGCCGTCGGCGATCCGGTCGAGGCGTGGTTGCGCTGCGGGCCGGTGCTCGCCCGGCACACGGTCGTCAATGGACGCGCGGTCGTACGTGACGGTGCCATCACGGCGTCCGGCCTCGACGATGTGCTCCTGCGCCACCGGCGCATCGCCGAGGCGATGCAGGCTTGACACCCTGGCGCGCTGGCCGACGCTGTCTCACCGCGAGTGAAATCGGTCCCGACGGCGCATGCGACGGCCGTTCGTCCACCAGACTGCTCGGATGCCTGCTCGCCCGCCAGCACGCGCCGGACGCCATCGCACGTGGTCGCGCCTCGTTGTCCTGCTCACCGGCGCGCTCGTGCTCGTGGCGTGCAGCGCCTCGCGGGAAACGAACGAGGCGCCTCTTGTCCCCGTCGGCGAGGGAGCTGCCGACTCGGCCGACGTCCAATCGGTGGTGGTGATCGGCGACTCGATCACCGAGGGCTCGACGGGAGCCATCGCCCTTGCGCTGCCCGGCGCGGGATACCAACCGCTGGCCATCGACGGCGTCGCCAGCCGCCGTACCGTCGTGAGCACTGCCGACCAGGGTGGTCCCTCGAGCGGCGTCGAGGCGATCCAGGCGGCGCTCGGCTCCGGCCTCGACTCCCGACGCCTGGGTGATCGCCCTTGGCACCAACGACGTGCTCCAGTACCCCGGCGTCGATCAGTACGCGGAGGTGATCACGCAGCTGATGTCGGTGCTTCCGGACGATGTGCCGGTGGTCTGGGTCGACGTCTATCTGCGTGACTTCGCCAGCGCCGCCGACGCCTTCAACGCCCAGCTGCACCTGCAGCTCGACCAGCGACCAGACACGGTGGTGGCGGGCTGGAACGAGGTCGCCCGGAACGATGGCGTGATCAGCAGCGACGGCATCCATCCCACCGACGGCGGATACACGCTGTTCGCCGGCACGATCGTGGCCGGGCTCGACGAGCTCGCTGGCTGACCGCCCAGTCTCGCGCAGACGGCTCCGGCGGCGTTCAGCTCGCCCAGCGGCTCTGACCGAAGCGGTAGCCCACCGAGCGGACGGTGTGGATCAGGCCGGCGTGCTCCTCGCCCAACTTGGCTCGTAGGCGGCGGATGTGGACGTCGACAGTACGTGCCCCGCCGTAGTACTCGTAGCCCCAGACCCTGCTGAGCAGCATCTCCCGGGTGAACACCTTGCCCGGGTTCTGGGCGAGGAACTTGAGGAGCTCGTACTCCATGTACGTGAGGTCGAGCGGACGCTGAGCGATTGTGGCCTGGTACGTCTCGACGTTGAGCAGCAAGGCCTCGTACTCGATGGTCTCCGGCGTCGATCCTCCGCCCGTGCGCCACATCAGATGGCGCACTCGTGCTTCGAACTCGGCCGGGTGGAACGGCGAGATGCAGAAGTCGTCGAACATCTCGTCGCGGAGATCGAGCTCGTCGAGCTGACCGCCGCCGACGAGGACCAGGATCGGCACACTGGGATCGTGATCGCGCCGCAACGTGCGGGCGAAGGCCCACGCCGCGTCGGCGTTGGTACTGCAGTCGATGAGGACTCCACCCCAGCCGCCGTCGCTGCTCCCGGCGGTGAGATCGGCGACGGACGCCACTTGCTTCCACCGGTAGCCGCCGAGGTCGAGCGTGCGGACGATGTCGGCGGCCACCGCCTCGGCGTAGACGCCCAACCAATCAGCGCGAGTCTTCCTGCTCGCCATCACAACGTCCGCAGGTACCGTTCGCGCTCGAACGCGGAGATCTGCGTCTTGTACGCCCGCCACTCGCTGCGCTTGTTGCGCACGAACCATTCGAAGATGTGCTCGCCGAGCGTGTCGTGGACGAGTGCCGAACGCTCCATCGCCCCGAGCGCGTCGGAGAGCGACTGGGGGAGTTGCTCGATGCCGAGCTTGGCCAGCACCTCGTCACCGATCTCGAACAGGTTCGCATCGGCTTCCGCCGGCAACTCGTAGCCCTCCTCGATGCCGCGCATGCCCGCGGCGAGCATGAGGCTGAAGGCGAGGTAGGGGTTGCACGCCGGGTCGGCGGAGCGATACTCGAGACGGGTGGCGAGGGGATTTCCCCGCTTGGCGATCGGCACACGGACCAGACCGCTGCGGTTGTTGCGGGCCCACGACACGTGCACCGGCGCTTCGAACCCCGGCACGAGTCGTTTGTAGCTGTTGACCGTCTGGTTGGTGACCGCCGTGATCTCGGCGGCGTGGCGGAGCAGACCGGCCATGAACGACTTCGCCAAGGGCGACAGGCTGTAGTCGTCGTCACCGTCGAAGAAGGCGTTCTCGTCGTCGCGGAACAAGGAGAGGTGCACGTGCATCCCCGATCCCTGCACGCCCTCCAGCGGCTTGGGCATGAACGTCGCATGGACGCCGTTTGCTGCGGCAACCTCCTTCACGACGAGCCGGAACGTCATCACGCTGTCGGCCATCGTGAGCGCATCGGTGTGGCGCAGGTCGATCTCCTGCTGCGAGGGCGCGTCCTCGTGAAAGCTGTACTCGACGGGGATCCCCATCGCCTCCAGCGTGCGAATTGTCTGCTTGCGCAACGAGCCGGTGATGTCGTTGGTGGTGAGATCGAAGAAACCACCCTCGTCGAGCGGGCTTCGGCGGCTCACCCGGCAGGGGCGGCTCGAAGTAGAAGAACTCGATGTCGGGTGCGACATAGAACGTGAGCCCGAGCCGGTGCGCCGCTTCGATCTGGCGGCGCAGCACATGGCGTGGATCGCCACCGAACGGAGTGCCGTCGAGGCTGCGGATGTCGCAGAAGACGCGCGGCCTCGGGCGCGTCGCTGATCGGCCCACGGCAGCAGCTCGAACGTGTCCGCATCGGGGATCGCCAGAACGTCGGCCTCCTGGATGCGGGAGAAGCCGTCGATCGAGGAGCCGTCGAACGTCATCCCGTCGATGAGGGCGTTCTCCAGTTCCGCCGGAGAGATGGCGAAGCTCTTCAGGTTGCCGAGCACGTCGGTGAACCACAGGCGGACGAGCCGCACGCCGCGTTCTTCGACGTTGCGCAGCACGTACTGCCGCTGTTGCTCACGCTGACGTTCGGGATCGAGCATCTCGCTCACTCTCACAGTCTTTCGGGCGCTGCCCGGAATGGCAACGGCACGCCGAGGAGTCGCGCAACCCTCGGCGCGCCGTCGCGATCACTCGGGCGACACCCCGTGCATCATCTCTTTGCGGCGGCACGCTTGCGAGCCGGAGCCTTGCTGCCCCCTTCGGCGGCGCCGCACACGGTCTGCACCATCAGCCGGGCGACGACGTACGGATCCATGTTGGCGTTCGGGCGGCGATCCTCGAGATAGCCCTTGCCATCCTTGTGCACCTGCCACGGGATGCGGATCGAGGCGCCACGGTCGGACACGCCGTAGTTGAACTCGTTCCACGGGGCCGTCTCGTGGTGCCCGGTGAGGCGATCCTCGATGCCGTGCCCGTAGTTGTGGATGTGCTCCTCCCAGTTGGCGCCGAGCGCCTTGCAGGCGGCCTCGATGTGCTTGTAGCCGCCGTCCTCGCGCATCTCCACGGTGGAGAAGTTGGTGTGGGCACCAGCACCGTTCCAGTCGCCCTTGATCGGCTTCGGATCGAGCGTGGCGGCGACGTCGTAGTCCTCCGCGGTCCGGTACAGGAGCCAGCGGGACACCCAGAGCTGATCGGCAACCTCGACCGTGCCGAGCGGGCCGACCTGGTACTCCCATTGGCCAATCATCACCTCGGCGTTGAGGCCGCTGATCGACAGGCCGGCTTCGAGGCAGTTCTCGAGATGGTGGTCGACGATGTCGCGGCCGAAGATCTCGTCGGAGCCGACGCCGCAGTAGTAGCCGCCCTGCGGGGCGGGGAAGCCGCCCACGGGGAAGCCGTAAGGACGTCCGTCCTTGAAGAACGTGTACTCCTGCTCGATGCCGAACAACGACTCGTGCTTGGCGTATTTCTTGGCGGTCTTCACACACGCAGCGCGTGTGTTGCTCGGGTGGGGGTTGCCGTGGACGTCCTCGACCTCGCACAGCACGAGCACATCGTCACCGCCGCGGATCGGATCGGGACACGAGAACACCGGCTGCAGCACGCAGTCGCTGTTGTCGCCAGTGGCCTGGTTGGTCGACGAGCCGTCGAAGCCCCAGATGGGCAGGTCGGCTCCGTCGGGGAGGATCTTCGTCTTGGAGCGCAACTTCTGGGTCGGCTCGGTGCCGTCGATCCAGATGTACTCAGCTTTGTAGGCCACGGGACCTCGTTTCGATTGGGGTTCGCGCAGATGTGTGGGTCGGCGCGACGTTTGGTGTGGGTGTCGGTCGCGAAGTGTGTCAACGAGTCGTTGCCGATCAGTTGCCCGATTGTGAACATCCTGTTAACCGCTTGTCGTCCGGCGGGTGACACCGTACCGCCGCGCTGGGCTGCGCCTTCTGGGCGCCGTCGACCGGGCTACCGCCGGAACGCAGGCGACAGGCTGAACGATGCGTTCGGTAGCCTCGATCTCGTGACGGTCGTGCGCGTCGCCCTCGCCCAGCTCAACTTCACCGTCGGCGACCTCGACGGGAACCTGGCCAAGATGATCGAGGCCTACGACGAGGCGGTCGCCGCCGACTGCGATGTCGTCGCCTTCACCGAGCTGGCCATCACCGGCTATCCGCCCGAGGATCTCCTCCTCAAGCCCGGCTTCGTCGCCGACAATCGCACCGCTCTCGACAGCCTCGCCGCACACACCGGCGACTGTGCCGCCGTCGTGGGGTTCGTCGACGCCGACCGCGACCTGTTCAACGCCGCAGCGGTGTGCGCTCGCGGCGGGGTGATCAACACCTACCGCAAGCGGCTGCTGCCCAACTACGCCGTGTTCGACGAGGATCGGTACTTCACCGCTGGCAACGAGACTGATGCGCTCGAGCTCTACCGCATCGCCGGCGTTCCCACCGGCGTCAGCGTGTGCGAGGACATCTGGAGCCCGGCGGGCCCGCTCACGATCCAGGGCGCCGGTGGAGCCGAGCTGAGCATCAACATCAACGCCTCGCCCTATCACCACGGCAAATGGCTGGCGCGTGAGGAGATGCTGGCGACGCGAGCACGCGACGCGCACACCGCCCTCGTCTACGTCAACCAGGTGGGTGGTCAGGACGAGCTGCTCTTCGACGGCGCCTCGATGGTGTTCGACTCGGAAGGCCGGCTGCTCGCCCGCGCCGGCCAGTTCGTCGAGGAGCTCCTCATCGTCGACGTGCCGATCGGCGCGGTGTACCGGCAGCGCCTGCTCGATCCGCGCGGGCGCGTGTCGCAGGTGACGCTGCCCATCGTCGACGTCACCCCCGACACCGTGGCCGACCACACGCCTCCGATGGAGGCGAGGCTCGCCGAGCGGCTCGATCCGGTCGCCGAGCTGTACGAAGCACTGGTTCTCGGTACACGGGACTATTGCGCCAAGAACGGTTTCACCGATGTCGTCGTGGGGCTGTCGGGCGGCATCGACTCCACGCTCGTCGCCGTCGTCGCCAGCCGACGCCCTCGGCGCCGACCGCGTGCACGGCGTGTCGATGCCGTCGCGGTACTCGAGTGACCACTCCAAGTCCGACGCGGCGCTGCTCGCCGACAACCTCAACATCGACTACCGCACGATCCCCATCGAGCCGGCGTTCGCCGCGTACCTCGACATGCTCGCACCGAGCTTCGAGGGTCGCGAGCCGGGGCTCACCTACGAGAACCTGCAGAGTCGGTGCCGCGGCCAGTTGCTCATGGCGCTGTCGAACGAGTTCGGCTGGATGGTGCTGACGACGGGCAACAAGTCGGAGATGGCGGTCGGCTACTTCACGATCTACGGCGACTCCGTGGGCGGCTACGCCGTGATCAAGGACGTGTTCAAGCTCGACGTGTACAAGCTGTGCCGCTACGTCAACGACCGGGCGGGCAAGGAGATCATCCCCGAGGGCGTGATCGTCAAACCGCCGTCGGCCGAGCTCCGGCCCGGTCAGCGCGACGATCAGAGCCTGCCGCCGTACGAGGTGCTCGACCCGATCCTCGACCTCTACATCGAGGAGGATCGCACGGCTGGCGAGATCATCGAGCTCGGCCACGATCCCGATGTCGTGCGGCGCGTGACCCGGCTCGTCGACATCGCCGAGTACAAGCGCCGGCAATGCCCGCCGGGCGTGCGGGTGAGCACGAAGGCGTTCGGCAAGGACCGCCGGATGCCGATCACGAACGCCTACCGCGGCTGAAGGGCCGAGGTGTCCACCCACCACGAGCTGGGTGAGACGCCAAAGCGGAGCGGAGGCGGCGAGCTCGGGAGGCGAAGACGAGCGACTTGCTCGCGAGGCGAAGCTCCGAGAGGTCAGTCTACGAGGGCTTGGTATACGGCGTTGCGGAGTTGCTGTCGGACGGGGTAGGTGTCGCTCGGGAGCAGTTGCGTCATGAACACGCAGCAGATCTGCTCCACCGGATCGACCCAGAAGGTCGTGCTGGCGGCCCCGCCCCAGGAGAACGTCCCCGGCGCGCCGAGCACCCCGGCCGCGGCGGGATCGAGGACGACCGACAAGACCGAGGCCGAAGCCGTGTCCGGCCATCACCGTCTCCGAGAACGTCGACTGGCCCATGTCGTTCATCGACACATCCGCCAGGAAGGTGGTTGCGTGCCATGTAGTCGACGGTGCGCGACCCGAGCAGGCGGACGCCGTCGAGCTCGCCGCGGTTGAGCAGCATCTGGGCGAAGCGCAGGTAGTCGTCGGCGGTGCCGACCAGACCCGCCGCCGCCGGACAACAACGGGTCGGGTCGTGTCATCGCCTTCGCCTGCGCCATCACCGTGAGCGTCCCTCCGGACCCGGACATACAGCGGACAGCAACGCTCCAGGTCTTCCTCGGGCGCGGTGAAATGCGTGTCCACCATCCGCAGCGGACACAGGATCCGCTCGCCGAAGAACTCGTCGAGTGGCTCTCCGCTCGACCACTTCGACGACCCGGCCGAGCACGTCGGTGGACATCGAGTAGTTCCACCGTGTGCCGGGATCGAACAGCAGCGGCACGCTCGCCAGCCGGTCATCGCCTCCTCCAGGTCGTACGTCGGGCGGGAGAAGTCGCCGAGTTTGCGCTGGCGGTACATCGCGTCGAGGGGTGCTGGAACTGGAATCCGTACGTGAGGCCGGCCGTGTGCGTGAGCAGATCGGCGATCGTGATCTCCCGTTGCGCCGGTCGTGTTGTCGGTGAGGTCGGCGTGCCCCCGGCCCACACGCGGGGCTCGGCGAACTCGGGCAGGAACCGGCTCACCGGGTTGTCCAGCAGCATGTCGCCGGATTCGACGAGCATCATGTGCCACGCTCGTCATCGGCTTGGTCATCGAGTAGATGCGGTAGATCGTGTCCGGCGCCACCTTCGTCCCGGCCTCGACGTCGCTGCATCCATACACGTCACGGTGCACGAGCTCGCCGAAGCGGGACACCAGCACCTGTGTGCCCGGCAGCCGGCCACTGTCGACGTACCTGTGGAGCATGGCGTCGAGATGGGCGAACCGGCCGAGGTCGAACCCGTGCACGATGTCACCCATTCGGGTCATGCTGCTCATGCCGGCCGCGACTACTTCGGCCCGGCGCCGAGGAGCCGCAACCGGCGGCCGACAGCGACACGGTGACGCGTGGCGCACCCGACGCCGATCAGAACCGACGCGCCAGACCGTGCCGCTCGAACAACGACGGTCGCCGGCACGGCGAAAGCACCACGGGCGAGCGTGCCGGCGGCGATCATCGCCCCAGGCCGTGGGCCGGCGAATCCCGGCACGAGCGTGCCGGCGACAGCAAGCGCCGAGACGATGGCGAACTCGAACCCTGGCGAAGAACACCCCGAGCAGCACCAGTCCGGGCACGAGCGAGCCGTCGAGCGCGTGCCAGGCCAGACCGGCCGGGATCATCATCCCGGCGCCGAACATCACGCTCCGTTCCTTGCCCCAGCGATCGGTGCGCAGTGCGGACAGACTCGACGCGCCGAGCTCGAGGGCACCGAGGCCGAACGTGACGCTGCGAGCGCACCGGGAGAACTCGAAATCGTCCTCGAACCATGCACCGAACGTCACGAACATCGTCTGGCTGGCACCCATCAGCCCAAATGCGGCGACCAGCATCCAGCGCCCGGCGCATCCAGTCCGCTGGTCGATGGCGTGACGACCATCCTCGGCCGGCGTCCAGAGTGTGCAGAGCGCGGATCGGCCGCGTCGCCAGCTGCGCCGCGAGCGCTCGCCGCGTGATCGGTGAGGTCCGAGCCGGTGTGTCGGGATCGGCGGGATCCGGATCGCCTCCGTGGTCAGCGACGACCTCCGTGCCCGTCGTGCCGTGATCGGCCGCCCCGTGTCGGCCGCCGCCGACCCGCGCGCGACGCCGCCGAGGGCGGCGGTGACACCCGGCGCCGGCGATGAATCCCCAACGCCAGTTGGTGATCGAGGCGACGACACCCATCGCCGTCACGCCGAGCAACAGACCCAGCGCCCATGATGTTTCGGTGAGCCCGACGATGCGGCTGCGCGTTCGTACGGAACGTGGTCGGCGATCCAGCTCGCCGAAGGAGACGTCGTAGCAGATCTTCGACGCAGCGAGCACGACCAGGCCACGGCGAACATCGCCAGGTTGACGCTCGCTGCGGCGATCAAGGTCCCGCCGATCACACCGATCAACCCGGCGACCATCGAGTCTTGCGGGGAAGCCGATCTGATGCGCCGGCCGAGCATGCGGCGACGCAAGTCCGACGAACTCGGTGATGGCGAGCGCCGCGCCGAGATCGCTGAGGACTGACGTCGAGTCCGCGAGCGATGGTGGCGAGGAACGGCGGGGCGAACCGGTAGCAGCCGTTGGCGGCCAGGCGGCCAGCGGTGAGCGGCGTGATCTCACGCCGCACCTCGGGCGCGTACGACTCGTCCACGACCGGTCCAGCACGCGCCGACCGTACCGGCCCGGCAGGATGCGGTTGCCGGATCGGCTCGGATTGCAGCCGCGTCAAGTTTCGCCCATCGTCCGGCCCGGCCACCCCTTCGCCTTCGGACAGTCTCCGTGCAGTCACCGCCAACCTGGCGGCGCATCCGCGCCGTGACGCAGCTCTCGCGGCGCGCGGCGGCGGGCAGCGGTCGCGATCGTGCTCGTCGCCCGGGGCCGACGGCGGCGCCGTGCTCGTCGCCGACCGACGACGTGCCGGAGCACGGGATGGAGGGCTCGGCGGCTCGGACCTCGTTCCTCCTCTGCCGGCGAGCGTCGCGGCTCAACAAGCACTGCCGGGCAGTGGGCGCTCTGCCAGGTGGTCGCCTTGATGACGGCGAGACCGTGGTCGACGCCGCGCTCAGCGAGCTCCACGAGGAGATCGGGGTGGAGCTCGACGCTCGTCGGTGCTCGGCCAGCTCGATGACTACCCGACACGGTCGGGATATGTCGTGCACCGTCGTGCTGTGGGCCGACGAGCACGTGTCGTTGATCCCCAACCCCGACGAGGTTCGTGCCGTGTACCGCATCGGCCTCAGCGAGCTGTGCCGGCAAGATTCGCCCCGCTTCGTCGAGATCCCGGAGAGCGACCGACCGGTCGTGCAACTGCCGCTCGGCTCGTTCCTCCTCCACGCGCCGACCGCGGCGGTGATGCTGCAGTTCCGTTGGGTCGGTCTCGACGGCCACCACGGGCGCCGGGTCGACGATCTGGAACAGCCGGTCTTCGCCTGGAAGTGACCCGCCGCGGGCGGCTCGGCTCCGCCGAGAAGCCGGCCCTTCGATGGCAGTTCTGACCGACGTGTCGAGCCGGTAGCCGCGGCTGCCCACTCGCCTCCGAGGTCCCGGATCCGCCCATCGTGGTGGGCCAGACTTCACGCGTGGACGACGACCGTCGGGTGCTCGATGCGACGGAGCGCTGGTTCATGCAGCGCGGCATCCCGTTGTTCATCGAGGACTACCGAGCCACCGAGGACGTGTACACGCTCATGGCGCCGTTCCTCGTGCTCGTCGGAATGCTGGAGGTGGCCGGCGCCGGGCGACCTCGACTGGCCGTGGTGGCAGAACCCCCTCGCCGTTATCGCCGGCTTGGCGATCGTGATCGCGATCTGGGCGCTCGTGAGCCGCGCCGGAGGGCGCAAGATCCTGCGCCTGCCCGACTGCTGTCGGTACTCGTGAGCTGGCCGTGTTCGTCGTCGTTCCTGCCGTGCTGCCGCTCGTCTTCGGCCAGCAGGTCGTCGCCGCGATCGTGACGTTCTTCGTCAACGTCGCCATCGTCGTGATCGGCTCGTTCGTCGTCGGTTACGGGTTGGTGCCGATGACCCGGTGGGCACTCGTCCAGACGTTCCGCCAGCTCGGCAACGTTCTCGACTTGTTCGCACGGGCCTTGCCGCTGCTCCTGCTGTTCGGTGTCGCCCTGTTCATCAACGCCGAGGTGTGGCAGGTCGGCTCGTCGCTCAACACGCTGTCGTTCTGGGTCGTCGTCGTCTTCCTCGTTGCGATCGGTCTCGCCTTCCAGTTGAGCCGGCTGCCCCGTGAGCTGAAGCGAGTCCGCGACCAGCTCGGTCGGTGACGCTGCCGTCGAGGCCTGCGTCGACAGTCCCGTTCGCGACGCGGCGGTGGAGCTGCACGACGACGTTCACCCGCAACCGATGAGCCGTAGGCAGGAATGGAACGTGTTGCTCGTCTTGCTGTTCAGCCAAGGCGTGCAGATCGTCCTGATCAGCGCCTCGGTGTTCGTCTTCTTCGTGATCTTCGGGATGATGGTCGTCCGACCCGATGTCGGCCAGACGTGGATCGGCGATCGAGCCGAACGTGCTCTGGGAGTGGACGTGGTTCGACCAACACGTGGCCATCACGGTCGAGCTGTTGCGGGTCAGCGGTTTCCTGGCGACGTTGTCGGGCTTCTACTTCACGGTCTACGTCATCACCGACAGCACGTACCGGGAGGAGTTCTTCGACGACATCGTGCGAGACGTGCGCGAGTCGTTGGCGGTGCGCAACGTGTACCTCGCCCTTCGTCAGCGCGTCGGCCAGGGCAGCTTCGCCGGCTGACCGCCCGGCGAGCTCAGCCCCGTTTGTTGAGTGTCTTGAGCGCCCGCTTCTGACCCTTGTGCATCTTGCGCAGGCCGTCGGCGAGTCGTCGGTAGACAGGGCGCGTCGCCGGATCGGGCCGGAACGTCGTGTCGACGGCGACGAGATCGCCCACTTCGCCCGGCGTCACCGCCCCGAGCGTCATCGCAGCATTGAGCGCGGCCCCGCGCAGTCCTGCGTTGAGTGGTTGCTCGACGCGTTCGATCGTCCGGTCGAGGGCGTCGGCGTGGATCTGACACCAGAGGTCGGAACGGGCGCCGCCACCGATGATGCGGAGTGGATCGAGCCGCGTGCCGACGAACTTCTCCACCGATTCGAGGAGGAGCGCGTTCTGCACGGCGACTCCCTCGAGAACGGCGCGGGCGAGCTCGGCCGCTCCCGATGCGAGCGTTACGTTGTGGAACCCGGCGCGCGCTCGGCCGTCGACGAACGGCGTCTGGGCACCGTTCAGCCAGGGGGCGAACCCGACACCGTTGGCGCCGGGCGGTACACGGCCGGCGAGCTCGACGAGGTCGCCGGGGTCGACGTCGTGGGGCGCCGTGCCGTCGAGGGAGACCACCCGGCGGAACCAGTCGAGGCACGCCCCGGCGGTGTCGATGTTGTCGAACACGGCGAAGGTATCCCTGTGTCGGGCCGGGGATGCTGATGATCTCCTGGAGCAGGTTGCTCTTCTTGCGATCGATCGAGCAGCTGATCCACGACGTCGTGCTGACAACCAGGTGGCCCTCGCCGGGGAGCACGGCACCGCTCCCGGCCGGCGCGGTGTGGATGTCGGGCAGCCCGGTGATCACCGGCACGTCGTGGGCGATCCCGAGCGTGTCGGCGACCTCGTTCCGTCACGGTGCCGACCACCGAGCCCGTCGGTCGCAACGGGGGCAGCCGCGCCGGATCGATACCGGTACGGCGGACCAGATCGGCGTCGAAGGCGAGGTGATCGAGATTGCGGAGGTCGACGAGGAAGTGGGCCGTCATCGACGCCTGGGATGCTGATGCCGTGCCGCAGAACCGCATCGTGAGGTAGTCGACCGGCTCGAGGAACCAGCGTGCCGCGCGGGCGATGTCGGGCCGGTCGCGGACGAGATGGAGATGGGCAGCGAGTCGGCCCCTTGTCGAGCGGCGGCGCTCCGCCGGTGCGCCGCAGCCAGCGGGCGAGCTGAGCCGGGGCGTAGCCGGCGACCGGCCCGCCGAGCGCCCGCTTGGCGTGACCGCGGCCGCGACGATCGGTCCACACGATGCACGGGCCGACCGGTGCGCCGTTCTCGTCGACGGGAACAGTGCTCGCCCACTGGCCGGTGACGCTCACGGCACGAACCTGGTCGGGGCGCACGACCCCGGTGGCGAGTCCGGTGCCGAGCATGGCGAGGATCACTGTCCACCACTCGCCGGCATCCTGCTCGTAGGCGTCGGCGGCGGGTCTCCGTGTCTCCAGCACGTGGTGGTCGGTCCAGGCGATCTGCCCCGTGAACGAGACCAGCCCCACCTTGAGGCCCGTCGTACCGAGGTCGACCGCGATCGCGTAGCGGTCCTCGCGGGGAGATCGTCGGTGTTCACCATGGCGTCGGTCATTCGGTGGCGGGTGCGGCCAGTTCAGGCTCCTCGTGCCCGGCTGCTGGCACGCCTTGCATCTCGTCGAGCATGTCGGTCATCACGGCGCGGATGAACTCCTCAGCTTCGGCCGTCAGCCCGCCGGCGACACCGCCGTAGATCGCGCTCGTGAACGCCGTCTCACCGGCAGCGTGCTTCTCCCGGGCGTACGACACCGCCTCGGCGAGGTCGGCGGCGAACGTGTCCGCCACGCCGTCCTGCGTCTGCGGACGGGTCACCGCCATGTGCAACGCATTTGGGTACTGCTGCCCGTTGAAGCGCCACCCGCGTCGGCGCATGAAGTCGTTGACGAGATAGATGTCGAACTCGTCGCTCGTGAAGCTGAAGAGGAACGTCGGATCTCCGATCAGGCGCAGCTCCGAGTGGGAACGAACGGCAGACTTCATCGCCTCGGCGGTGGCGAAGATCTGCGTCCGCGTACCGGCGGTATCCATCCCGGCCGAGGTGAACCATCGAGGCCCACGCGGCAGCCAGCAGGCCCGCCGAGCGGGAGCCCTCCATGCCCGGCGAGAAGTACTTGCCGCCCGGTCCAGCCGGGCAGGAAGAAGTACTGGGCGGCGCGCAACGCCTTGTCGCGGACGAGGAGCGTCGACGTTCCCTTCAACGAGTAGCCGTACTTGTGGGTGTCGGCGGAGATGCTAGTCACCCCGGGCACACGGAAGTCGAAGGCGGGATCGTCGTAACCGAGCTCCTCGCCCGCACGGCAGGATGAATCCACCGAGGCAGCCGTCGACGTGGAGACCGACGCCGTGCGACAACGCCACCTCGCCCAGCTCGGCAATCGGGTCGATCGTGCCGTACCCGTAGTTGCACGCCGAGCCGAGGATGGCGATCGTCTGGTCGTCGACCTTGGCCGCCACGTCGTCGACGTCCGCCTGGGTCGTGGAGGGATCGATCGCTGCGTGGCGCAGTTCGACGCCGAAGAGGTGGCAGGCCTTGTCGAACGCCGGGTGAGCCGTCTCCGGCTTGACGAAGTTCGGCCGGGTCACCCCCCGGGTCTGGGCGGCGTGCTCACGGTAGGCGAGGACGGCGTGCATGATGCTGCCGGTGCCGCCGGTGGTGACGAGTCCGGCCGGCGTGGAATCGTGCGATCGCGTCGGCGTGGAAGAGATCGAGCGCCATGGCGATGATCTCACCCTCGAACCGAGTCGAGCTGGGGCACATGTCCCGCTGCAGCGCGTTCATGTGGGCGTACAGGCCGAACGCTTCGTTGAGATATGCGTAGTGCTCGTGGTCGCCGCAGTACATCGTGCCGGAGCACTTGCCGGTCTCCCAGAACGTCGTCCTCCTCGGCGGCCATCGTGCGCAGCTCGGCGAGTACCTCGTCACGCGGCCTTCCGTGTTCGGGCAGCGTGCGGTTCACGCCGAAGCGTTCGGCGTACGGGTACGCATTGCTCATGATCGATCCTCGCTCTCGGGCGTTGCCTCGCTGTGCAGTGTCGCACCCACGATCGTCGCGTCAGAAGCCCGTGGTGCTGTGCGGCGCCGGCGCCATCGTGAGGAACACGTCGGCGCGCAGCAGCGTGCGCTGATCACGTACCTCCGCCCGCCGCCCGGCGACGAGCAGGGTGGCCGTGACTCCGCCGAGGAGCAGCGATCCGGCTCCAGCACGATCGGTGACGAGGTCCGCTCTGCGCCGCGTGCGGTGCACCTCGGCACCGTCGGGACCGCCCTCGATCTTCCACCGTTCGCCGTCGATGTCGAGGATGAGCGATCCGGCGATCGCGTAGCGGCGGGCGGAAAAACAGGCATCGATTCGGTGCGGCCGGCACCACACGCCGTCGTTGAGGTTGGTGGTGCGTGCGACGCGCGGGTTGGTGAGCAGCCATGGAAGGACGTCGTCGACCGGGCGCACGCGGGTGCTGACGGTCGTCACCAAATCGGTGGACAGGATGGCGTGCCACAGCGCGGCGTGGGCGTCGGGTGTGGTCGCGGCAAAGTCCTTGACGACGAGCGAGTTTCAGCGCGTGGCCCTCGTTCCAGTCGGCGGTCACGGTCCAGATCGCGTAGCCGTCGTCGTGGAGCACCACCACCGCCGTCCGCCCGTGGTGGTGGAGCATCTGGTTCTGCCACGCCCTGGTGCGGCTGATCTCTCCGGCGCGCGTGCGCCGGTAGCGGTCCCAGCGAGGCAGCGTTGCGTCGAGAAGGGCCTCGCGATCGCCGTTGGCGATGCGCACCGAACCCGGCGAGGGGCGGAACTGGTCCTGCATCACCGCTGCGCCACGGTCGATCGACAAGAACCGCTTCCTCGTCGCCACCCCGTAGCCGAAGCGCTCGTAGATGCCGCCCTCGCTCGCCGTCAACGCCGCCAGCGGCTCCTCGCGCCCGTCGACGTCACGATGGATCGCGTCCATCAGGTCGCGCAGCAAACCTTGCCGTCTATGGGTGACCGCGACCGAGACCCACGTGACTCCTGCGGTGGGTACCTGACGGTTTCCCGGAAGTGTCATCTCGAACGAGTCGGAGCCGGCGACTCCGACGATCTGTCCCTGATCGAGAGCGATGCGATAGCGGCTGAGGTCCATCGCCGCCCGGTCTGCCTCGATGTCCTCGGCGTTCGTCTCGTAGGCGAATGCCCGCGCGTCGGCCGCGACCATCGCCTCGAACTCATCGGCAGCGGGCGGGCGGATCTCGATCACGTGCGAAGTTTGTCCGATCGGGGCTCGCACCAGTTACCGGGTTCGCCCGCCGGCTGACGAACGAGGTCAGCGACCGGAGTGTCCGAAGCCGCCGCCCCGGTCGTCGTTGCCGTGCTCGTGGTCGTCGTGGCTGACGACCACGTCCCAGGCGATCTCCTCGACCCGCTGCACCACGAGCTGCGCGATCCGATCGCCGCGATGGATCTGGTAGTCGCTGGCCGGATCGGTGTTGAGCACCACCACCTTCACCTCGCCGCGGTAGGCGGCGTCGATGAGGCCGGGTGCGTTCACTACCGTCACCCCGTGCCTGGCGGCGAGGCCGCTGCGAGGAAGGACGAATCCGCCGTGGCCGGGGGGCAACAGCGATCGAGATCCCCGTCGGCACAGTCGCCCTGCCGCCGCCGGCCGGAACGAGAACGTCCTGACGGGCATAGAGATCGATGCCGGCATCGCCCGGGTGGGCGTACGCAGGCAGGGGTAGGTCCGGATCGAGTCGGATCAGCGGGACGCGGATCGGCACGGAGCGGAGGCTAACGGCAGGGCGACGCCGGTCCCGCGGCCGGGCTCAGCTGCCGGGAAGGCCGATCTTGACGACCCGGGCGAGCGACGGCACACCCGCCTGGTCGAAGATGAACACCATGTAGTGGCCCGGCGGCGTGAGGTAGCGATTGGCGGGCAACTGGGCGGCAAGAGACGATCCATCCGCGGAGAACGGCAGCTTCATGAACCGCATGTCCATGTCCACGGAGTGGGTGACCGAGCCCATCTTGACGAGGCTCACCTTCGAGATCGAGGCGGCGTCCGCTGTCGAGATCAGCAGCGTTGCGCCGGGCTCGGCGGCCGTCGTCGCGGCGTCGATCGTCGGCCGCGGGCGCGAGTGATCCATCGCTGGCGAAGAGATACGACGGGTAGTAGATCTCGGCGTTGAGGTTCGTCTCGGGCCCGGGCACGCCACCACCCATCGTGAGCACCGTGCCGTCTCGCAACAACAGCGATGTCGAGTGGTAAAGCCGCATCCGTTGCGCCGTGGCGCCGTCGGACCAGGTGTTCGTGGCCGGGTTGAAGATCTCCGACGTGTAGGAGACATTCGTGGCGGTGTTGTTCTCGGCGCTGCCTCCGGACACGAAGACGCGACCGTCGGCCATCACGGTGGCGGTCGACCACTTGCGGGGACGGGCGACCTTCGGCGTCGCCGTCACGGTCGGTGTGGCGCCGCTGATGTCGATGATGCTCGTCTGGCGGCCGTCGTGGCCGCCGACCTGGAGGATCTTGCCTGGGGCGAACATCGCCGGCGTCGACATCGGCCCGACGTTGTTCATCGGGTAGTCGCCGAGATCGGTGATCGTGCCCGTTCCCGCCGGGTTGATCCGGTACATGTCGCGCACCGAAATGCCGAACACCTTTCCGTCGGGAGCGACGAAGTTGTGCGGGTACCCGCTGTAGAGCGTGTTCGTCGAGGCTCCGGTGAGCAATCGAAAGGTCCCGTTCAGGGCGCGCACCTCGGGGAAGTCCTTCCCGCCCGAGCCGCCCTGCAGCAGGATCTCGCCGTTGGGGAGCACCGTCGAGGAGGCGTACCAGCGCTTGCGCTTCATCGTTCCCGTGCGGTTCACGGAACTGTCGCTCGTGCGGAACAGGTCGACGTGGTTGTTGAACGTCTGGGTGTTGGCCGGGATGTTGTCGCCGCCGAACATCTCGACGTTGCCGTCGAGCAGCAACGTCTGCGTGTTGCAGAACAGGTCGGTGCCGCTGCGGTTCGCGAGGGTGGTGTGCGCCGTGGAGTCCACCCCGAGTGCCGGATCCCAGATGTCGTAGTCGTAGTAGCCGGTCTGGAGACCGTTTCGGTCGCTGCCGTACGACAGCACTCGTCCATCAGGGAGGAGCACGGCGTGGATCGGCACGAGCGGCCACGACAGCTGCGGGCCGAAGGTGCCTTTCACCGGGTTGCCCGTGACGACGCTTGCGCTGGCGTTGCGGCTCGCCCATTCGATGACCGGGCCCTGTGGGCGAGAGAGGGCGACTCGGAACGCCGGTCCGACGCCGCGCGGGATGGTCGGTCTCGGACGGTGGCTCCGGCTTGCCGGCGGCAAGCTCAGGAGAGATTCCGATCAGTCCGATGATGCACGCGACGAGCGCACCACGCGCCCAGCGCTTCCTGCCCGCTTCCATGTCCGTCTGCTCCCCAGTCGACGGTGTCGTCTCCGACGGTAAGAGTTTGCTCAGATCGAGATCAATCGAGTGGAGGAACATCGTCATCATGTTGCAACACCGATCTTCACGACCCGTGCCAGCGAGGGCACACCCTGCCCGTTGAAGGCGAACACCATGTAGAAGCCCGGCGGCGTGCGGAATTTGTTGCCGGGCAATCTGCGGTCAGCCGTGGTCGCTGCCGTCCTGCTGAACGGCAGTCGAGGAACCGCATGTCCATGTCCGTCGAGTGGGTGACCGATCCCATCTTCACCAGGGTCACGCTGGTCGATCCGACTCGGCGTCGGAGTGTTGATCTGCAGATCGTCTGCCCGGGAGGTGGCGGTCGTCATCGACGTGATCTTCGGACGTGGGGCGAACGACCCGTCCGCACGGAACAGGTACGACGGGTAGTACACCTCGGCGTTCTTGTTCGTTTCCGGACCGGGGACGCCGCCACCCATCGTGATCACGGTGCCGTCTGGCATGAGGAGCGACGTCGAGTGATAGAGCCGCATTCGCTGCGCCGTGGGCCCGTCGGACCACGTGTTCGTCGCCGGGTCGAAGATCTCCGATGTGTAGGAGACGTTCACCGCGGTGTTGTTCTCGGCGCTGCCACCGGACACGAAGACGCGTCCGTCGGCCATCACCGTGGCGTTGGCCCACTTGCGCGGACGCTCCGTACGCGGCATCGGCGTCACCGTCGGCGTCGACTCCGTTGATGTCGATCAGGCTCACGAGACGGCCGTCGAAGCCGCCGACGTGGAGGATCTTGCCCGGGGCGAACATCGCCGACGTCGACATCGGCCCGATGTTGCGTGTCGGAAACTGCCCGAACGAGGCGATCGAACCGTCGCCGTTCGGGTTGATGCGGTACATGAACTTGCCGGCGAGGCCGAAGATCCGTCCGCGCGGGTCGACGAAGTTCTTCGGGTAGCCCGCCTGCATGCCGCCGGTGGGCGCGCCCGTGAGGAGGCGGAAGGTGCCGCTCGTCGTGCGCACCTCGGGGAAGTCCTTGCCGCCGAGGCCTCCCTGGATGAACACGGCGCCATTGGGAAGCACCGTGGACGAGGCGTACCACCGCTTGCGGTGCATCGTGCCCGTACGGGCGAGGCTGTCGTCCTTCGCCCGGAACAGATCGACGTGGTTGTTGAACGTCTGCGTCTCGATGGGGAGGTTGTCGCCGCCGTACATCTCGACGTTGCCGTTGAGGAGCAGCGTCTGCGTGTTGCAGAACAGGTCGGTGTGGCTGCCGTTGCGCAGTGTCGTGTGGGCGCGTACGCCCGATCCGATCTTCGGGTCCCACAGGTCGTAGTGGTAGAAGCCCGTCTGCTCGCCGCGACTTGATCACTGCCGTAGCTGAGGATCCGACCGTCGGGGAGCAGCACAGCATGGATGGGGACGATCGGCCACGGGATCTGCTGACCGAACGCACCCTTCTCCGCATCACCGACGACGAGGACGCCGCCCTGCACGGGTGCGCCACCGATGACCGGGCCGTACGCACGAGATTGGGCGACGGCGAACGCCCGATCGGGACCGGTGGCTGCCAGCGCAGCAGTGACGGCGGTGTCCGCCGGCTGGACCGGTGGCGATTCGGCCGCCGCACCGGGTGTGATGACGACCATTCCCAGTCCGCAGGCGACAAGCGCCCGCCGCAGTCCCGATTTGCCCGTCTCCATTGCGTGCTCCTCCGTCCGTCTCAGATGACGACGGTACGCGGCGAGGAATACGAAGATCAACGCGCGGTGGAATCGAGACGTCTTCGCAACAAATCGGCAGCGGAACAGGTTCGGTAGCCTCGGGCGCGATGGACTCGCGTCCGCCGTCGGTCGACGCACTCGCCAGGACCCTGTCCGGACTTCCCCAGCCGTTGCTGGTCGACGCCGCCCGACAGGCGATCGCTGTTGGCGACCCGTCGCGCGCGGCCGAGTTCGTGCTCGAGCGCGCGCCGTCAGCTGATGACGCCGGTCATCAACGCCACGGGTGTGCTGCTCCACACGAACCTCGGTCGGGCGACATACCCGTACGCGCAGCAGGAAGCGGCGGCCACGGTCGAGCTCGATCTCACCACCGGCGAACGCGGCTCGCGCCAGACGGCCGTAGGCGGTCTGTTCGCCCGACTGTGCGAGGCCGAGGCGGCGATCGTGGTGAACAACAACGCGGCCGCGGTGCTGCTCGTGCTCGCCACCGTTGCCAGCGGGCGTCCCGTCGCCGTCAGTCGGGGCGAGAGCGTCGAGATCGGCGGCTCGTTTCGCGTACCGGAAGTGATGGAGCAGTCCGGCGCGCGGCTCGTCGACGTCGGCACGACGAACCGCACTCGACTCTCCGACTACGAAGCGGCACTGGCTCGACACCCGGACATGGCGGCCGTGCTGAAGGTGCACCCGAGCAACTATCGCGTCGACGGTTTCACCGAGTCGGTCGACGTCGCCGCGCTCGCCGCCCTGGACGTGCCGGTGGTGGTCGACATCGGCAGCGGTTTGCTCGACGCACGATGTCCGTGGTTGCCCGGAAGGCCTCCGGCCTGGCTCGAGGGCGAGCCCGCTGCCGTGCAGACGCTCGCCGCGGGCGCGTCGCTCGTGACGTTCAGTGGCGACAAGCTGCTCGGCGGGCCGCAGGCCGGGCATCATCGCCGGCCGTCGAGACCTCGTCGCGCGATGTGCTCGGCACCCGTTGGCCCGCGCACTGCGCCCGGGAGGCCTCGTTCTGGGCGCCGTTGCAGCAACTGGCGCTCGCTTACCTCGATCGCGACGGCGACGCGATCCCGTTCTGGCGGATGGCGACCCTGCCGGTGGACGAGCTCGCGCCAGCGTGCCGAACGCCTTGCCACTCGCCTCGGCGGCGCTGTCACGCCGGTGCCGACGCGAGCTGTTCCCGGCGCCGGATCGGCGCCCGGGTGCCACGATCCCTTCGTACGGGGTGGTCGCCGACGGGCGACGTCACCGTCGGGCCTTCGTGGCCATTCGACTCCGGTCATCGCCCGCGTGCACGAGGGCACCACGGTGCTCGACCTACGTGCGGTCGAACCCGCCGACGACGCAGAGATCGCCGCCGCCCTGGCGGCGTGTGTGCACCAATGACCGTTGTTGCCACGGCCGGCCACGTCGACCACGGCAAGTCGACGCTCGGTCGAAGCGCTCACCGGCACCGACCCCGACCGGTGGGCCGAGGAGAAGCGGCGCGGCCTCACGATCGACCTCGGTTTCGCCCACGCCACGCTGCCGTCGGGACGGACCGTCAGCTTCGTCGACGTGCCCGGCCACAGCCGCTTCCTGCCCAACATGCTCGCCGGCGTCGGCTCGGTCGACGCGTGCCTGTTCATCGTCGACGCCGTCCGAGGGCTGGCGGGCGCAGAGCGAGGAGCACCTCCGCATCCTCGACGTGCTCGGCATCCGACGGCGGTGTGATCGCCGTGACGAAGTCCGACCTCGTCGACCAGGCCTCCGTCCGGTGGTGGACGACGTCGCCGTCCGCACTCGCCGGCACCGTGCTCGCCGACGCGGAGATCGTGGCTGTCTCGGCGCGCACCGGCAGCGGGCTGGAAGAGTTCCGTACGGCGATCGACCGATACCTCGCGCGGCACAGCGGTCCTTCCGACCGTGACGGCCCGAGGTTGTGGATCGACCGCTCGTTCGCGATCGTCGGAAGTGGAACGGTCGTCACCGGCACACTCGGCGGTGGCGGATCCGCGTCGGAGACCAGCGCGGTCCGGTGGTACCCGGCAACCGCGAGGCGAGGGTGCGCGGCATCCAGGTCCACAACGAGGATGTCAAGGAGGTCGCACCCGGCGAGCGCGTCGCCCTGAACCTCGCCGGCGTCGCCGTGGATGACGTCTCTCGCGGCACGGATCGTCCGTCCAGGGCAATGGCACCTGACCGATCGGATCGACGCCACATTGCTCGTGCCCTCCGCCATCGAACACCCCCTCAGCAGGCGGGGGGCCTACGTCGCCTACATCGGGGCGGGCGAGTACCCGGTTCGTCTGCGTGTCCTCGGCGATCCGGCCGCTCGACCCGGGCACCACGGGGCCGGTGCGGCTCCACCTCCCGGCGTCGATCCCGCTGCTGCCTGGCGACCGCTTCGTGCTGCGCGAGTCGGGGCGCGACGAGACCGTCGGCGGCGGTGAGGTGCTCGACGTCGGCGCCCGTCCTGCCCGCCTCGAAGGCGGCACCCGATCGCCGATGGCAACGTGTCGTCGGCGAGCGTGGTTGGGTCGACGCCGATGAGCTCGCAGCGTCTGACCGGTGAGCGGATCGAGCCCACGCTGGAGCACTGGGTCGTCGACGAGGCTGTGCTCGCCGCTGACCGGGAGCAGTCCGCCGGCTGCTGGAGCAGGCCGGGGCGACCGGGGTCCCACTGACGGACCTCGACGCACGCCGGCGAAGCATCGTCGCCAGCCTCGACATGTGCGCGTCGAGCAGGGCATCGCCCGCAAGCGGGTGTTGACGATCCGCTGGCGGATCACCCGGTGCTCGAGCTCGTCCGAGCGGGCGGGTTCAGCCCACCCGCTCCCGACGTCAGCCGCGATGTGCTCCGCCATTACGCCAGCGTGGCCTGCTCGTGGAGCGCGATGGTGTGTGGTTCCACCCGACGCCATCGTCGACGCCGCGCCCGCCTGGCAGCGGCCCTCGTCGAACAGGACGCAGCAGGTTTCACGGTGTCGCAGTTCCGCGAAGCAGCGCAGACGTCGCGCAAGTACGCCCTGCCGCTGCTCGCCGAGCTCGACGCACGGGGGATGACCCGCCGCCGCGATCAGACCCGTATCGCCGGGCCGCGGATCGGGAGCCGGGACGACGTCAGCTGGCGAGGCAGGGCGCGCCGTTCTGAATCGGTGAGCCCGCCCCAGACGCCGTAACGCTCGTCGTTGGCGACGGCGGTCTGGAGGCATTCGATCCGGACCGGGCACGAAGCGCACACTGCTTTGGCGCGCGCCTCGCGGAGCCGGCGATCGGGACGGCGCTCACCGTGGACTGGCGGATAGAAGTCGTGTCCCATCTCGCCACGACACGCAGCGTGCGTCTCCCAGCGAGCGGATTGGAGCGAAGTAACGGTCATCATGTTCCGGTGGGGGAGTAGGTGACAGGGATGTGGTGCATCTCGACGGTAGACACGCGGGTGTGACGGCTGTATGGGCGGGAGATGAACTGCCGCGTGACACGTACCGGGATTGCAGCGGCGTGAACCGCAGCCGGTCAGGATCGTCGATCGCGATAGTCCTTGGCGGCGCCTTCGAGCGGCTCCACTTCCAGCGTGACGCCGTCGATCGCCACGACTCTCACCTGCTCTCCGGCGCCGACGGGAGTGGCGCGGTTGGTCCGAGCTCGCCACTGGGCGTCGTCGACGCTGACGATGCCGTCGGGATCGACGGCGCGTACGACCACACCGACCTTGTCGAGCATCCATTCCCGGCCGATGGTCGGGGTGGCGAATCTGGTTCGCACCATCGACGGCATCCCAACGATGAAGGCGAGCATCCGTTCCGCCGATGCCGGCGAGCAACGTGATCCACGACGGCGCGCAACGTCGTCCTGGGAGCGACTCGAACAGGAACCAACTCCCGACGACGGTGAGCAGCGATGCCGACACGCAGTCCAGAACCGCGGGATGCCGACCTGCACGTCGATGGCGAAGGCGACGAATGCGGCGACGATGAGAGCCACCGCCCATCCCCGCGCCGGCAGTGTCTCCAGGCCGGTGCGGCCAAGAACAGGCTTGCCGCGCCGACGACCCCGGCGATGCCGACGCCCGCGGTGAAGAACTCGAACACGAGCAAGTCCCAGACCGAGGAGGAGCAACAGGTAGGTCATCGCCGGGCTTGCCACGGTGTGGAAGATCTCGTCGACGAGACCGAGCCTGCTGAGCCGTACCAGCGTCGTTTCCCGTTGCGGCAGGTGCCGTTGTCACTCACGGTCTCGGTCGTGGTGTCGAGAGACGACCCCGTTGTCGCTCGAACCCGTCGAACGCCTCCACCATGTTCTTCAGCGTCGGGACGCCCTCGTCGGAAAACCGCCCTGGCGGAACACGTCGAGGTCTCTGGCCTCGGTGAGGTTCAGCCGACGCCGAACGGAGCTGGTCCTCGGCCACACCGAAGTCGACTCCACACTGGGCAGGACAACGGCGTGCCGATGTGACCGACGCGCGACCCGGGCGCCATGCCCGAGACGTCGGCGACTGCCAGCAGCTGCGCCGGAGTCCCGTAGAGGCGGGCGCCGGCGGGCCGACCCAGATGCCGATCGGCACGTCGGCAGTGGCCACCCGTTCGAGCAGGTCGGCCATGCTCGCCGCGGCCGATCACCGCGCCCCGGGAGTTCGACCTGCAGGATCAACGCCTGCGTGTCCGCGGTCTCGGCATGCTCGATCGCCGACACGATGGCGTCGGCGAGGATCGGGTCGATCAGGCCGCTCACCTGGAGTACGTCGACCGGCGGCGGCGGCCATCTCCTCGCCCTGCCCGCCGTCGTCCTGAGCCGCAGCCGCCGACCCGAACACGGCCAGTGCGGCCGGAACAACGAGTAGACCACGAACTAGCCTGCGCAAGAGTGCCTCCGGAGCGAATCGATCCTGTGCCGTTGTTGACCGCCTCACGGGTGATCGTGGTGGCGGGAAAGGGGGTGTTGGCAAGACCACGGTAACGGCTGTGATCGCTCGCGCGGCTGCCGACGCAGGTCGCTCGCGTGCTCGTCGTCGAGCTCGACGGCAAGCCGGCGCTCGACGAGTTGGTCGCGGGTCTCCCGCTCGAGTCGATCGATGCACCCTCCGCGCTCGACGAGTACCTCCGCGATCACGGGTTCGCCCGCACCGCCAAGCGTCTCGCGACGAGCGGCGTGATCGAGGTTGTAGGCACCGCCGCACCGGGTATCGACGACATCGTGGTGCTGGGCAAGATCAAGCAGCTCGAGAGCAGTGGCGACTGGGACACCATCGTCGTCGACGGCCCTGCAGCGGGGCACGCGATGACCTTCCTCACCGCCGCGCGGGGGCTCCACGACGTCGTCAGGCGGCGGTCCCGTGCGCACGCAGGCCGACGAGGTGCTGAAGCTGCTCGGCGACCCGAAGCGATGCCAGGTCGTGCTCGTCACGCTCCCCGAGGCGACTCCTGTCAACGAGGTGGTCGAGACCGCGTATGCCCTCGAAGAGCGTGTCGGGGTGCAGCTCGGCCCGGTCGTGGTCAACGGCGTCGATGTCGTCACGCACCTCCCGACGAGGAGCCTCCGACGATGTGACTCGCCCGGGCCGTCAAGGCGGGCACCATCGACTGACGTGACGGCCGCGGCCCTCGGGGACGCGGCTAGGTTCCGTCGCTCGCGGCACGTCGATGCAGCGGGCGAGATCGAACGCCTCGCCGGCCTCCTCGCCCTTCCCCAGCTGCATCTCCCGTTCCTCGCCGTGGCAGGTGTCGACGAGTCCGGCGTACGCACGCTGGTCGACCGGCTGACGGGCGAGGTTGTGGCTGACGCCCGGCACGGCGACATCGCTGGAAAGCGCCCTCAAGGGCTGCCGAAGTCGTGGTCTGCTGCGGTTCCGGTGGAGTGGGTAAGACGACGGTCGCCGCAGTGCTGGCGATCCAGGCCGCCCGCGACGGTGAGCGGGCCGTGGTCGTCACGATCGACCCGGCGCGTCGGCTCGCCGATGCGCTCGGGTTGCCGGACGGCCTCGCCGCCGAGCCGCAGCAGATCGAGCTCGAAGCGCCGGGCGAGCTGTGGGCGATGATGCTCGACACCGCGGCCACGTTCGACGGGCTCGTGCGGCCGTCACGCTGCTGACGAGGATCAGGCCAACCGAATCCTCGAGAACCCCTTCTACCGCAACATCGCCGGCGCCCTCAGCGGCACGCAGGAGTACATGGCCGCCGAGAACCCTCCACCAACTGCACAACGACGAGCGTTTCGACCGGGTCATCGTCGACACGCCGCCGAGCCGCAACGCGCTCGACTTTCTCGAGGCGCCCGGCGTTCTCGCCCGGTTCCTCGACCATCCGCCTGTTCAAGCTGATGATGCTGCCGGCGAGGAGGGGCATGAAGGCGTTCAACCTCGCCACGCAGCCGGTGTTGAAGATGATCGGTCGCGTCGTCGGATCAGATGTCCTCGCCGATGCGGTTGCCTTCTTCCAGGCGTTCGCCGGCATGGAGAGTGGGTTCCGCGATCGCGCCGCTGACGTGCTCGCCCTGCTGCGCGCCGACGTGACCCGCTTCGTGCTCGTCGCGTCCCCTCGTCACGACACCGTGGGCGAAGCGTCGTGGTTCGCCGACCAGCTCGAACGTCAGTCGCTGGCCGTCACCGCGGCCGTGGTGAACCGCGCTCACCCACGCTTCGGCGACTGGACCGCAGACGAGGCCAGAGCGGCCGCCGTCACGGCCGAGGAGGCTGGGGACGCCGACCTCGCCGAGCTGTGGCGCAGCGCCGCGGAGATCGCCGACGTGGTCGACGCCGAGACGCTGGTTGCCGCGCCGCTGGCGAGCCGGGTGGGCGATGCGCCGATCGTCGAGGTGCCGCTGCTCGAGGACGACGTGCACGACACCGTGGCCCTCGAGCGGATTCGAACCGTGCTGTTCGGCGGCGGTTAGCCTCAGCACGTGCGTGTCTTGCTCGCGACCGATGGCGACTGGATCGTCGACTCCGTCGTCTCTGCTCTCGGTGGTCCGGATACCTCGTTCGTCGTGTGCCGCGACGGTCGTGACGTCGCCGGGGTCGTCGCCGAGCGGACCGAGGAGAAGGAAGTGTCGCCGTTCGACCTCGCCATCTTCGACCTCCAAATCGGCACGATGGGTGGCATGGCCACGACGATGTCGCTGCGCCTCGACGAGTCGGCAGGAGTGATCCCCCACGTCCCGGTGCTGATGCTGCTCGACCGTGCCGCCGACATTCATCTCGCCCGCCGCTGCGGTGCCGAAGGCTGGCTCGTCAAGCCGCTCGATGCTCTCCGCCTGCGCAAGGCGGCGCGCGCAGTGGCCGCAGGCGAGGAGTACCACAACGGTGTCCGACCGCGGCCGCGGCGAGGCGGAGGCGCTGATGGTGACGCTGCGCCGGACGAATCGAACGACGCCGAGGCGGCTGTCGACAGCCCGGATTCGGCCGAGGAAGAACCAGCCACCACCGGGTAGGCTCGTTCGCTGCTACGGGCAGTAGCGCAGTTTGGCTAGCGCGCCACGTTCGGGACGTGGAGGCCGGGAGTTCAAATCTCCCCTGCCCGACCAGAGTTGCCGGAGCATTGTCGTCTGTTGCGTTGACAAGCGAGGGCTCAGGCGTGCGTGATAATGTTGTCGTCGCCTGGTGAGACGGGCGATAGCAAGGGCAACGAACACGGAGCATTGGCCGGAGTCGGCCCGCATCCGAATTCGGCGGTGGCGGATCACGGCACGGTCGCGTGGATGCGGGCCAGCTTCGTTTTCGCCCGACGTTCGTCAGTCTTCTTCCTTCGTGCCCGGAGATCAGCCGCGGTCGGGAAGGTCGTACTCGGCGGCGTAGTAGGGGTAGTCCGCGTCG
Source organism: uncultured Acidimicrobiia bacterium (assembly GCA_963830025.1). Lineage (GTDB taxonomy): Bacteria > Actinomycetota > Acidimicrobiia > Acidimicrobiales > Ilumatobacteraceae > CAWHLC01. The sequence goes on along the minus strand of CAWHLC010000007.1, from coordinate 105,991 downwards.
TAGGTCGTCAGCATCCGCGCCTGGTCGGTGCGGCCGATCGGGCGCACGTCGGTGCCCGTGACGTTCGTTCGGGCGTCGCCCAGGGACTGGCGGCCACGTTCCGCACGCGTCTCGAGCTCGGCGACGACGTCGGGATGATCGGCGGCGACGTCGGTCGTCTCGCCCGGATCCTCGGCGAGGTCGTACAACTCGTGCGTCTCGGCACCCCACTTGGAGAAGTGGAGCTTCCAGCGACGGTCGCGGAACGCCTCGAGGTCGTCCATCATGTAGTAGAGGAATCGTCGCGCGGGAGATCGAGCGTCCGCATCGAACAACAGTGACGAGATGTCGATCCCGTCGATGGTGCGGTCCGTAGGCAGGTCGGTACCGGCGAGCGCGGCCAGGGTGGGGAACAGGTCGAGCGACGTCGCCAGCTCATTCGTGGCACGTCCCGCCTCGATCCGGCCCGGCCAGCGGGCGATGCACGGAACGCGGAGCCCGCCCTCCCACGTGGTGCCCTTCGTCCCCCGCAGCGGCGCGTTGCTCCCGCCCTCGCCTTGGACACGGGAGCCGTTGTCGCTGGTGAAGATGACGAGCGTGTCCTCGTCGATGCCGAGAGCCTGCAGCTCAGCGAGCAGCACGCCGGTTGCCCAGTCGATGCACTCCACCGCCGCGCCGTAGCGGCCGTTGCGCGACCGTGAGGCGAAGTGCTCCTGGACGTAGATCGGGATGTGCACGTAGAGATGGGCGAGGTAGAGGAAGCACGGTTCGTCCCGGTGGGCGCGGAGGAAGCGGACCGCCTCGGTGACATATCGCTCCGTGAGCGACGCCTGGTCTGGCTGCTGCTCGATTACCTCGCCGTCGACCATCAGCGGCAGCGGCGGATAATCGTGAGGCGAGATGCCATGCCCGGCGACCTGACGACCCATGTCGTTGCTGTACGGAAGCCCGAAGTAGTGCTCGAACCCATGGTTGGTCGGGAGGAACTCGGGTTGGTCGCCGCAGTGCCATTTGCCGACCATCTGCGTCCGGTAGCCGGCGCCGGCGAGCACGCGAGCGATCGTCACCTCGGTCGGCGGGAGACCGACCCGTTGCCCGGGGAACAACACCGGCAGTCCCTCGAAGCTTCCGAACCCGATTCGCGGTGGGTAGCAACCGGTGAGGAGTGCCCCTCGCGACGGCGAGCACACGGGCGACGCCATGTAGAAGCTGTCGAGGCGCAGCCCTTCAGCCGCCATCTGGTCCAGCGCCGGGGTCTGGTTGAGCGTCGATCCGTAGCAACCGAGATCGCCGTAGCCGAGATCATCGCAGTTGATGAGGACGACGTTGGGACGGCGCCCTGGATTCGACACGGCCCGGAACGCTAACAGTCGTTGTTCGGCGCGTTCTTCGATCAGCATCCGGACCGCTGTGATCACCGTCAGGGTCAGCGACGGGACGTCGAACACCACGCTGCCCGTCACGGTGGTCGTCGGCGGCAACAGCAACAACACCGTCAACGGCACGGCCGGGACGGACATCCTCGTCGGTCAGAACGGTGACGGCACGCTCAGCGGTCCCGGCGAGAGCGACGTGCTGTGCGGCGGTCGCGGCAACGACCGTCTCACCGGCGGGGCGGGCGCCGATGAGTTCTCGGGCGGTCAAGGCACCGACACCGCAACAGATTTCAACCCGTCCCAGGGTGACACGCGGAGCAGCATCCCGTAACGATCCACCACGCCGCCACCGAGCAAGCCTCGTGACCAACGGTCGAACGTAGGCTTGCCCGGTGGCCGACTGGACGACGATCTCCTCGCTGGCGACGGCGGGTGGGACGCTCGTCCTCGCTGTAGCGACGTTCTCGTCGGTCCGTTCGGCGAATCGTTCGGCGCACGCGACGGAGCGGGCGCTGCTGGCGGGGATCCGTCCCGTGCTGACGCCGTCAGCGTTTCGAGGATCCGATGGAGAAGGTCGGGTTCATGGACGAGCGGTGGCTCAAGGTGCCCGGCGGTGGAGCGGCGGCAGAGGCCGCTGACGAGGCGATCTATCTCGCCATCGGATTGCGCAACGTCGGCAATGGGCTCGCCGTGCTCGACCGTTGGGACTTCTATCCCGACCGCCCGATGGTTGGTGGCGAGCCTCGGCCGATCGAGGAGTTCCAACGGCTGACCCGCGATCTGTACATCCCGGCGGGAGGGACAGGGTTCTGGCAAGGGGCATTCCGGAATCCCACTGCGCCGGCGTTCAAGCAGGCGACCGAGGCGATCGCAGAGCGGCGGCCGATGACCGTCGACCTCCTCTACGGCGACCACGAGGGTGGCCAACGCACGATCAGCCGCTTCGCGCTCCTGCCCCGACAGGAAGATGGCTACATCTCGTCGGTCTCGCGTCACTGGAACATCGACCGCGGCGACCCACGCTGACCGCGCTGTCGAACCGACAGCGAAGGCGTACGTTGACACCGAGGGTGCGTCGTTCTACGAGCGGCGGGCCTCGTTCGGGCACAGGGTGATGCCGGGCGCCAACATCGAAGGGGAGTTGGATGAGCGGTCTCGAGATCCCAGAGGAATACAGGGCGCTGCACGACAGGGCGGTGGCGCTGGTCGAACGCCCCGAGCTGCACGAGGCCCTGGGCGAGCTCGGCCGCGACCCGGAGGCGCTGCGACGTGCCACGGATGCGCCGGGCAAGTTCCTGTCGTCGTTCGGCCTCAAGGTGCCGAGGGGACTGGGCGCCCGGATCTTCGCGCTGGAAAAGCCTGGACCGGACTGGACGCCATGGACGATCCGGCTCAGCAACTGCCGGGCCTACTGGGTCAGGAACTCGGAGACGGGGAAGTACGAGCGGGTCGAGGTGTGCTTCGGCATCGAGATCTTCCCCAATCCGGTGCCCGGGGGTCCGTGGGGCTAACGCCACCGCGGCGGAGAATCGGCGCCTACTGTCGGCGCGATGGAGCTCGGCGAGTTGCAACGGCTGATGGACGTCACCTACGGCGAGCGCGACCGCGGACGCGGTGTGGCGATGTCGGTCGCCTGGCTCACCGAGGAGGTGGGTGAGCTCGCCCAGGCGATCCGCAAGGGTGATCAAGCGCGGCGCGAGCACGAGTTCGCCGACGTACTCGCCTGGGTCGCATCCCTCGCCAACCAGGTTGGCGTCGATCTCGATGTCGCCGTGAACCGGTACACCGCCGGCTGCCCCCGCTGCGGCCACCGACCGTGCGTCTGCCCCTGACGACAGATCACGAAAGAATGGCGGTGTTGGCGGACATGATGATCCCGTGAGGGCCGTCCCTGACCGCGAGAGTGGCAGCAGCAGTGCCACCAGGCGCGCCCGCTTCGAGCGGTTGTTCGCCGAGTCGTACGAGCCGCTCCAGCGGTACGTGCGGCGCCGATCATCGGCGGCGGATGCGGATGACGTGGTCGCCGACGCCCTGCTCGTCGCCTGGCGCCGTCTCGACGAGATCCCCGCCGACGCTGCTGTCGCGTGGATGTACGGGGTCGCCCGCAACTGTCTCGCCAACCGGCACCGCTCCACGGCGCGTTCCGAACGCCTCGCCCTGCGGGTCGCCGACGCCGAGCGGACGAGCCAGCAACAGTCCGCCGAGCTCGACGATCCAGCACTCGACGATGCGCTCGCCCAACTCGGCGAGCTCGATCGGGAGGTCATCCGCTTGTGGGCGTGGGAGCAGCTCACCCCGGCGGAGATCGCCGTCGTCCTCGGTACCACGTCGAACGCGACGTCGATCCGGCTGCACCGGGTAAAGCAACGCCTCGCCGAGATCCTCAGCGAGGGACGAAAGAAGGAGAACAGCCCCGGACATCCAGTCCATGAGCACGGAGAGGAGGAACGATGACCGACGATCTCGAACGCCGACTGCAAGCCGTCGATCCCTGTCCTCGTGACGTGCCGGTCGAAGGCGCCGACACTCCGTCGGCCCAAGCCCTCATGAGGAGCATCATGGACACCCACATCGATCTCGAATCACCCCCCTCGGAACCGCGCCGAGGGCAGCGGCGAATCATCACTGCTGCCCTCGGTGCCGCAGCTGCCGCCGTCCTTCTCGTCGGTGGCTTCGTGCTGTTCGCCGACGACGGCGACGGTGACCCGGTCGCCGCCCCCACCAACCCCGCCACCACGGACTCACCTACGGTTCCCTCCGAGCCCGTGGTGGCGACCTACTCACTCCCGGGCGGCGATCCGACGACGCAGATGTGCCTCCCGGTCGCCGACTCGATCATCCCTCCCAATGCTGTGGCCTTCGGTGGCACCGTCGCATCGGTCGACGCCAACGGTGTCACGATCGACGTCGACCACTGGTACACCGATGGCAACGCCGACCAGGTCGTCCTCAAGGGAGGCACGGACGTGTCCGTCGCTCTCGACGGGGTCGAGTTCGTGGCGGGTGACCGCTACCTCGTCACCGTCATCGACGACGTCGTGGCGATCTGCGGCGTCAGCGGCCCGGCGAGCCCCGAGCTCGAGCAGCTGTACACCCAGTGGTACGGCTGACCGACGCGACGATCGACCCTGGTCGCCGGGTCAGCCGAGCAGTAGTTCGGCGATCTGAATTGCGTTGAGGGCGGCGCCTTTGCGGAGGTTGTCGCTGGAGACGAACAGGGCGAGGCCGCGGCCCCCGGCAACACCTTCGTCGGCGCGGATGCGACCCACGTAGGTGGAGTCGCGGCCGGCTGCCTGGAGCGGCGTCGGGATGTCCGACAGTTCGACCCCGGGGCATCGCGCAGCAGTTCCGTCGCCCGCTCGACCGAGAGTGGGCGGGCGAACTCGGTGTTCAGCGACAGCGAGTGCCCGGCGAACACCGGCACGCGCACACATGTGCCCGATACCGGGAGGTCGGGGATGTCGAGGATCTTGCGGGTCTCGTTGCGGAGTTTGCGCTCCTCGTCGGTCTCGCTCCGAACCGTCGTCGACGAGCGAGCCGGCGAAGGGCAGCACGTTGAACGCGATCGTACCGAGCGAACTTCTCCGCGGGAGGGAACTCCACGGCTGACCCGTCGAAGGTGAGCTGGGCGGCCCGGTCGACGACCTTGCGCACCTGCTCGTCGAGCTCGTCGACACCGGCGCCGCCCGGCGCCAGACACCGCCTGGTACGTGCTGGCGACGAGGCGCACGAGCTGCGACTCGTCGTGGAGCGGCTTCAGCACCGGCATCGCTGCCATCGTGGTGCAGTTGGGATTGGCGATGATCCCCTTCGGCGCGTCGGCGGCGAGGTGGCCGTTGACCTCGGGGACGACGAGCGGGACGTCGGGGTCCATCCGGAACGCCGACGAGTTGTCGATGACGGTCGCTCCCGGCCGCGGCGAACTTCGGCGAGTACGCCCGCGACGATGGTCGCGCCGGCGGAGAACAAGGCGATGTCGAGCCCGGAGGGATCGGCGCTCTCCGCATCCTCGACGGTGATCTCGCCGCCACGCCAGGGCAGCGTGCGTTCCTGCCGAGCGGGCCGAGGCGAAGAACCGGATCTCGTCGACGGGGAAGTCCCGCTCCTCGAGCAGCCGTCGCATGACGCCGCCGACCTGCCCGGTTGCTCCTACGACTCCAACTCGCATGCGACAACGCTACCGATCCGGTCCGCACAGGGGTGGGGTTGGTTAGCTTCCATGTCCGCCCGTGACGACGGTCGCATCGATGCGATGGCCTACCTACCGGTCAGTAGGGTAGGATCACCCTATGTCCGAGACCCAGATCCTCCGCGACCTCGAACCGACGGCGGAGAAGCTGCTCGAGCGACACCTCGAGTCGGCGAAGGAATGGTTTCCGCACGAGTTTGTCCCCTACGGCCGCGGTCGCGACTTCGAGGAGGGGCACGAGTGGTCGGTCCACGACAGCGACCTCGGTGGAGGCACGATCGACGAGGCGGTGCGGAGTGCGTTGTACGTCAACCTTCTCACTGAGGACAACCTCCCCTACTACTTCCGCTCCGTCGAGCGGATGTTCGGCGCCGATGGGCCGTTCGGTGCCTGGTCACGACGCTGGACGGCTGAAGAAGGCCGTCACTCGATGGCGATCTACGGCTATCTCACGGTGAGCCGGGCGATTGATCCGTGCGCGCTCGAACGGGGTCGCATGGAGCAGGTCTCGAAGGGCGAGACGCCGAACCCGGCGTCGGCATACGAAGGATTCGTGTACCTCACGCTGCAGGAGCTGGCGACACGCATCTCCCACCGCAACACGGGGACCCGCCTCAACGATCCGCGCGGTCACGAGGTGATGCGGCGCGTCGCCATCGACGAGAACCTCCACTACCTCTTCTACCGCGACCTTGCCACCGCCGCCATCGAGCTCGACCCGAGTTCGATGATGAAGGCGATGCTCACGCAGGTCACCGGGTTCACCATGCCGGGCACCGGCATCCCCGGCTTCGCGGCGCACGCGCGGCTCATCGCCCAGGCGGGCATCTACGACCTCGCCGTGCACCACTCGCAGATCCTCGAGCCCGTCGTGCTCCGCCACTGGGACATCGAGAACCTCACCGGGCTCGACGACGACGCCGAAGTCGCCCGAGACCGCCTGCTCGCGTACATCGCCAAGAGCGGGCGCGTGGCAAGCCGTGTTGCCGAGCGCCGGCAGCCCGAGCTGACGTCCGTCTAACGACGATCAGGGTCTCAGCTGCTGCTCGAAGCAGCCTGCACGGTACCGACGAGCCACCAATGGTTGGGGTTGATGCCTTCGAACGTGCGGTCGACGGCGCCGTCGGCGACGAGCCACCGCCTCGGGTTGTGCCACACCTCGATGCCGGTGAGCCGATCGTAGATGGCCCGCACGACCTGCTCCGGGGCGAACCGGTTCGCCTGCCAAGCCAGACGGGTGAACATGCGGCGGCGGGACAACCACGTGCCCACGCCCGGGATGCGGAACGCGCCGCGGGCGAACGCGCCGAGCGGCAGCAGCAGCAGCGTCGATCGCTCCGTGGGCGCGGTAGTTGAGCATCACCCGTCCGCCCGGCTTGACTACCCGTACCGCTTCCGACGTGAGCGCGAGTGCGTCGTCACGCTCGCAGTGCTGGAGGGTGATGAAGCTGAATGAGTAGTCGGCGCACTCGGCGGGCAGGTCGATCGTCCGCCCGTCGGTCGACCTCCATGGTGCGCAGGTGATCCGGACGGCCGAACTGAGCGACCGTCTCGTGGCACCGCTCGAGGAACCCGGCGTCGAGATCGCAGGCGTACGACCGTCCGAAAGCGACGGGTGAAGGCGACGCGTCATCCGCCCGATGCCGCAGCCGATCTCCACCAGCGTCGCATCGGCGCCTGGCATCGGCGGGGATCTCGAACAGCGTTGAGGTACGAATCGACCTCGATGTTGCCGGTCTTCACGAACTCGGCGAGCGTGAGCCATGGGCCGGTCTCGTTGTTGAACACCCAGCCTGTCGTCGCGTACGACCTCGTCGCCGATGGCTTGACGCTCGGTGACGCGCCCGGCGACCTTCCAAGGCAGGAACTCGATTCGCCGTCGCATCGGCTCATCTTGGCATGAGGTTCCTGCGCCGACGAAGCGCCGGCAGCGCCTCATCGGCGTTCGGGAGCGGCGCCGAGTACGCCTGACCGCTGTCGAGCCCGAACGCCGTGTGCAGCGTACGCGCCGCGAGCTCGAGATCGCCGGACGGCGACCACCACCGAGATGCGGATCGTCGACGTCGAGATCATCTCGATGTTGATGTTCTGGTCGGCGAGCACGCGGAACATCGTGGCGGCGATGCCCGGGGTCGACTTCATGCCCGGCACCGACGAGCGACACCTTGGCGATGTCCGCATCGTGGGTGACGCCTTTGGCGTGAACGTCGATGGCGACCTGGCTTGACGATGTCCTCGGCGGCCCCGAGGTCGGCGATCGGCATCGTGAAGCTGATGTCGGTGAGCCCGTCGGTGGACACGTTCTGGACGATCATGTCGACGTTGATGTTGGCGTCGGCGAGCGGTTCGAAGAGCTGTGCCGACACGCCGGGCCGATCGGGGACACCGTGCACAGTGACCTTCGCCTCGGTGGTGTCGGTCACGACGCCGGAGATGATCGGGTCTTCCATCGAGGGCTCCTCGTTGCTCACCCACGTTCCCGGCTCCCACGTGAAGCTGGAGCGGACGTGGAGGGGGACGTTGTGGTTGCGGGCGAACTCGACCGAGCGCAGGGCGAGCACCCTGGACCCGGCGCCCGCCATCTCGAGCATCTCGTCGAAGTTCACCTTTGGCAGCTTGCGCGCCTGGGGCACGATCCGCGGGGATCGGCGGTGAACACGCCGGTGACATCGGTGTAGATCTCGCACGCATCCGCGTCGAGCGTCTTCGCCAGCGCCGAGGCGGTGAGGTCGGAGGCGCCGCGGCCCATCGTGGTGATCTCCTTGTCGGTGCTGACGCCCTGGAACCCGGCGACGACGCACACCTTCCCGTTGGCGAGGGCGTCACGCACCCGGTCGCCCTTCACCTCGAGGATCTTCGCCTTGCCGTGGGTGGTATTGGTGATGATCCCCACCTGGCTGCCCGTGAAGCTCACGGCCTCGATACCACGATCGGCGAGGGCCATCGTGAGCAGCGCCGCCGACACTCGCTCGCCGGTGGTGAGCAGCATGTCCATCTCTCGTCCGGGCCGGGTGTCGGACACCTGTGTGGCGAGGGCGATCAGGTTGTCGGTGGCCTTGCCCATCGCCGACACGACGACGACGACGTCATTCCCGTGGCGCCGCGTGAACGCCACGTTGTCGGCGACGGCACGCATCCGGTCGGGGTCGGCGACGGACGTGCCGCCGTACTTCTGAACGATCAAACCCACGAACGTCAGAGGCTACCGACCGCAGGCGACCGCTCGCTCCGCGCTCGGAGCACGCAGCGCCCGACGCTCGCTCTCAGTCGCCTTTGCGGACGTGCTGGATCACCTCGAAGCCGAGCAGGCTCGCCCCGCTCGACACCGGCTTTCCGTCGCTCGATTCGGCGCGGGCGTGTCCGTGCTGGAACGCCTGACTGCTCACCCAGTTCTGGAACGCCTCCTCGGACTCCCAGCGGGTGTACACGAAGTACCGCGTCTCGCCCTCGACGGGCCGCAGCAGCTGGAACTCCTCGAAACCCTCCGACTGCTCGACGCTGCCGCGCCCGGGCGGCGAAACGCTGTTCGAGCTCGGAGCCCATGCCTTCCGGCACCTCGATGGCATTGATCTTGACCACGCTCATGGCACCATCCTGGCAGCATGGGCCGCCGTCGGTAGAATGCCCAGGGCCGAAACGCAACCGTGCCGTAGCTCGACGGCGAACCTTCCCGCGCAAGACCACCGGCGGACGGTCTGATCAGACCAGTTCGACGAAGCTCGCGTGACGGACGAAGCCTTCGTTGGTGAACTCGGTGAGCTCGATCTCTGCAGTCAGCTCCGGCCGCACCCATGTCGCGCCGCGACGGTAGGCAGGTCGGTGGGGCGGATCGAAGGGGCACTCCTTGGGCGTCATGGCACGCAGCTTCTTCGTCATCTCGCTCCAGCAATTTGTGGTGAACCCCGTGCCGACCCCGCCGGCGAAGACCAGACGGTCGCTGTCCCACGCCCGACCAGCAATGAGCCGAACGTCGATGTGCGATTGCCCGAGCCGGCGGGAAGCCGCCGATCACGACCTCCGCCCTGATCCGGTTCTTCACCTTGCGCCACGTTGGGCGACCGCTTTGCCGACCTGGTAGGTGCTGCCCAACCGCTTGGCCATCACCCCCTCCAGACCCTGCGCGGCCGTCGCCTCCAGCAGCGCGGCACCGTCGCCGACCCGATGGCCGGCACCAGCCAGTTGGCACCCGGTTCGACGAGCCCCGTCACGAACTGGCGTCGCTCCTCGTAGGCGAAGGTGATGGTCTCGGTGCCGTCGATGGAGAGGACGTCGAACACGTACAGCACCGCCTCGAGGGCGTGACTGCTGCACGAGCTCGAAGCGAGGCCGGCCGTGTCGCCGAGCACGACGAGCTCCGTATCGACGATCGCGGAGCGGGCGTTGACGCCGCTCGGCAAATCGCTGCGAGTTCCGGGTACGTCTTCGTGACGTCGAGACCGGACGACGACTGCAGGCGCACAGTGCCCGTCGCCGACGAAGGCCAAGCGTGCGGTAGCCGTCCCACTTGACCTCGAACGCCCACCCTTCGTCCTGGGGGCAGCCGTGCCGAGCACGGCCTTCATCGGGTCGACCGGAAACGTCGGGCCACGCGAGCCATTCGTCGCCACTGGCGAGGCCACCATCACCTGCCCAGCCCCGATACTGTCGGGCGATGCACGACAACCGCCGGCTCGTGGAGCACCGCATCGCCCGCGACACCGTTCCAGCCGGTGCTCCCGCTCGTGCACCCGCACACGGGCCGCTGACGTGCGGGCCGGTCCGTCGTCCGACGAGTTGGAGCCGTTCAAGGTCGGTTCGAAATGGGGTGCGCCGTGGGGCGACGACGTGGTTCGAGCTCACGCGGCGAGGTTCGCGGACGAGTGGGGCGGCCGTCGTGGATCGAGGCCGTGATCGATCTCGGTTTCCGCCACGACCTGCCCGGGTTCCAGTGCGAGGGCCTGCTCGTCGACGACGAGGGTCGGCCGGTCCAGGGCATTCATCCACGCCGGACCAACGTGCCCGTGCCGTGACTGCCGGTCCCGTGGTGTTCCTGTCGAGGCGGCATCGAACCCCTCGTTCACCGCAATTCGCCGCCGTCACCGATCGGGCTCGCCCGACACCGCCGCCGAGTGAGCCGCTGTATCGCCTCGCTCGAGCCGATCTCGTGGTCGTCGACTGCGATGCCGAGGCACTGCTGCCGACATCGAGGTGCTGGACGGCGTGATGCACACGCTCGACGCGCGTGACCCGCGACGAGCACAGATCCTCGGCGCGCTCGAGCAGGCGCTGACGGCTGTCCCCGACGTCGCGGCCGCCCGCCGGAACCTCAAGCAGGCGCTCGCCGTCGCCGGCCCGGGCGAGCGCCCATCGGTCATCGCCGTCGGGCATGCCCACATCGACACGGCATGGCTGTGGCCGCTGCGCGAGACCGTGCGCAAGTGCACACGGACGTTCGCCTCGGCGGTGGCTCTGATCGATGCCGATCGTGATTACCGCTTCGCCTGCTCGCAAGCACAGCAGTACGCCTGGATCGAGGCACGACACCCGGAACTGTTCGCCCGCATCATCGAGAAGGTGGAGGGTGGCCAATGGATCCCGGTCGGCGGCATGTGGGTCGAGGCGACATGAACCTGCCGTCGGGTGAGTCGCATCGTGCGGCAGATCGTGCATGGCCAGCGGTACTTCGAGGAGCACTTCGGCACTCGTTGCACGGAGGTGTGGATCCCCGACGTGTTCGGCTATCCGGCCGGGCTGCCGCAACTCTTCGCCGCCGGTGGGATGCGGCGCTTCGTCACGCAGAAGCTGTCGTGGAACAAGACGAACCAGCTCCCCGCATCACACGTTCTGGTGGGAGGGGCTCGACGGCACGCGGGTGCTCACCCACTTCCCGCCGGTCGACACGTACAACTCCGAACTCCGCCCCCACGAGCTCGCCCACGCGTCCAACAACTTCGCCGACCACCGCTGGAGCCGTCACTCACTCGCTCCCTTCGGGCTCGGTGACGGCGGTGGCGGACCGACCCGCGAGATGCTCGCTCGGGCACACCGGATGGCCGATCTCGACGGCATGCTCCGGCGGTCCGTCTCGGGACACCTGGCGAGTTCTTCGACGGACGTCGAGGCCGAGATCGCCCGCCGGCGCGCCCGTTCCGTGCTGGCGGGGCGAGCTGTACCTCGAGGCGCATCGCGGCACGCTGACCAGTCAGCTCCGCACGAAGATCGGCAATCGTCGGTGCGAGCGGTTGTTCTTCGAGCTCGAGCTGTGGTCGGCGGCGCTCGGCCGTCCGGCCGGCGTCGACCAGCTCTGGCGGGAGGTGCTCACCCAGCAGTTCCACGACATCCTGCCCGGCTCCTCGATCGCCTGGGTCCATGTCGATGCCGAGTCTGTGTTCGAGCGGGTGGCCGCCGAGCTCGAGGATCGCATCGACGCCGTGCTGGGGTCGCTCGACGGATGCGACGCCGTCGATCGCCAACCCCGCCTCCCGACGTCGCGCCGTGAGGTGGTCGTCTCAATCCACGCCGGATCATTCCCCGACGCAGTCCGCTCGCCGCGTCGGCGCAGCTGTTGGCGGACGGGTGACGGGCGCTCCTCGTCGAGGTTGCCGGGTCCTGCGTGGCGCCCGTGGTGGCGGCGGCACCCCGGCGCATCGTGTCGTCGTCACCGATCGGTCGATGAACAACGGGCACCTCGCAGTGCGATGGGATCCAAGTGGGGCGTTGACGTCGGTGATCGATGTCGACACGGCACGCGACCTGATCCCTCCGGGTGGCTCGCGGCGGTACTCCGCCTCGCCGCCGACCGACCACTGGAGTACGACGCGTGGGATGTCGAGGAATGGACCGTCAGCGGTGGCCGCCCGATCGAGGATTCGTCCGCCGACGAGCCGGTGACCGTGGTCGACATCGGGCCCGCTCGTCGGTGCACGCGCGCTACACACGGCGCTTCGGCCCCTCCACCGCCACCATCACGTACCGGCTTGCGGCGGAGAGCCGCCGGCTCGACATCGACATCGAGCTCGACTGGCAGCACGACCAGCACCTGTTGACGATGGCGTTCCCATTCGACGTGCGGTCGGAGTCGGCGATCTGCGACGTCCAGTTCGGCGTTGTGAACGCGACCGACGCACCGGTCGACGTCGTGGGACGCAGCCAAGTTCGAAGTGTGCGCCCACCGGTTCGTGGCGGTCGCCGAGCCGGAGTTCGGAGCAGCGGTGCTCAACGACGGTCGATTCGGCCACAGCATTCACGACGGCACGATCACCGTCAGCCTCGCCCGAGCTGCCAAGTTTCCCGACCCCGCCGCCGATCACGGCACCCATCGCGTCACGCTCGCCGTGATGGCGTACGACGGTGATCTCGACGCCGTGATCGCCGAGGCGGAGCGCCTCAACCGTCCACTCCGTCTCGTCGCCGGACGGATCGGCAGTGGCTACGGACGGCTCAGAGGAGGCGGGCGCCGAGCCTGTGGTGCGACTGTCCGGACGCGGCGTCGAGCTCGACGCCGTGAAGCTGGCCGACGACGGCAGCGGAGATCTCGTCGTGCGCTTGCACGAGCATCGCGGTGCACGGCAGCGCGTCACGCTGCGCGGCACAGTGGCCGATCGGGGCCGCATCGCGCTGCAACCTGCTCGAGGAGCCGGCGTCGGGTGTTCGAGGTCTCCGACGGTGTGCTCGCCTTCACCCTTCGCCCGTTCGAGCTCGTCACGCTGCGGCTCACACCGCGAGACGCGCGGTGAGGCCGCCTGTTCTCAGGAAGTACTCAGCAGAAGTTCAGCGGGTGGCCAGGCCGTCTCGGCAGGATGTGTCCGTCAGCAGCGGCAAGCGCCGTAGCGCAGAGGAGAGGTTCATGCAGGAGCATCACCCGGCCATCGGTCACGATGGCGACGACGACCACGACGGCGGGCTCGCCGTCGACATGCAGCGGGTCTTCGGGCGGCGCACCGCGTTGAAGCTGCTCGCCGGTGCCGGCGCCGTGGCGGCTCTCGTCGGATGCAGCGACGACGACACGGCCGGCTCGACGTCCCCCAACACGACGGCGGGCGGCAGCAACACGACCGCGGGCGGTGCAAACACGACGACCGGCTCCACCTCGGGAAGCACGTCGGCGACGACGAGCGGAGCGACCGACTCGACAGCGGCGGCCGCCGAGGACGTCAGCGAGATTCCCGAGGAGACGGGCGGGCCATACCCGGCCGATGGATCGAACGGTCCGAACGTGCTGTCCGAGAGCGGCGTCGTGCGCAGTGACATCACGTCGAGCTTCGCCGGTGCAAGCGGGACGGCGGAGGGCGTGCCGCTCACGGTGAAGCTCGATCTGGTCGACGTCGCCAATGGTGGTGCGCCGCTGGCCGGCGCCGCGGTCTACCTCTGGCACTGTGACCGGGAGGGCAGGTATTCGCTCTACTCCGAGGGCGTGACTGACCAGAACTATCTGCGCGGCGTGCAGGAGTCGGACGGATCGGGCGCGGTCACCTTTACGTCGATCTATCCCGCTGCGTACAGCGGGAGATGGCCCCACATCCACTTCGAGATCTACTCGAATTTGGACGATGCAACTTCGGGCGGCTCTCCGGCGGTGACCTCCCAACTCGCCTTCCCCGAAGACGTCTGCGACGTCGTATACGCCACCGAGGGGTACGAGCAGAGCGTGCAGAACATGACGCAGCTCTCGTTGGAGAGCGACATGGTCTTCAGCGACGACGGCGCCGTGAACCAGCTCGCTGCGCTCACCGGCAGTGTCGAGCAGGGCTACACCGCCACTCTCGCCGTCGGCGTGTAATCGTCACCTCGCCACCGGCTGGAGTGCTGTTCCTCGATCTCTGGATGTAGAGAGCTGTGGATTGGCTCCGACCTTGTCGTGCAGACTTCCGCACGAGTACGGACAAGGAGCGTCATGAGCAGCCATTCCGAGGCCAGTAATCGACCACATGACCTGCCCAAGGTGGGCGCCGGGTTGCCGATCATCGGGCGGCACGCCGGACCAGACGCAATCGTGACGGTGGCGGCCGCGGCCGAGCGGCTCGGCTTCCACAGCGTCTCCACATTCGACAGGCTCCTCCTGCCGGCCGCGCCGGGCTGGCAGAACACGTACGGGCTTCCCGAGCACCCCGCCTACGACGCGCTCGAGTCGCTCACGTGGGTCGCAGCACACACGAGCCGGATTCGCCTCATGACCGGCGTGTTGATCGGTCCGTACCAGCCTCCGGTCGTCCTGGCCCGCCGGTTCGCAACCCTCGACTGCCTCAGCGGAGGCCGGGTCGACGCCGGGCTCGGCGCCGGGTGGTTGCCGGAGGAGTTCGCCGCGGTGGGTGTGCCGCTCCACGGCAAGGGCGCCCGCTTCGAGGACCACGTGCTGGCGATGCGGGCCTGCTGGGGCCCCGATCCGGTCGAACACAACGGCCCGATCTACCCGATCGCTGCGTCGAACATCGGCCCCAAGCCGGTGAGTGGACATTTGCCGGTGTTGATCGGAGCGCTCGCCCCGCCGGCGATCGAGCGGGCGGCACGCATCGGCGACGGATTCATCATCGGTTTCCGCGACTGGGAGAGCACGCTCACGCAAATCGACCTGTATCGCCGCGCCGGCGGCACGGGCCGGGTGGTGCTGCGCGCCGGACCGCTGCTGCCTCACGAGCTGATCCCCGAGCCCGATACGACATGGTCGGTAGCGACGTTCGTCGACGATCTCGCCACGGCCGCAGAACATGGTGTCGACGAGGTCATCTGGGATCTGAACATCATCGAGCTCTCGCCGGAGCGCCAGGTGGAAGCGTTCGAGTCGGTGGCGGAGCAGCTGGCGGCGAAGAGCTCGGGGTGATGTGAACGTCGCAAGCCAGGAGCGTGCGGCGATCGTGCGATCGACAGTAGTAATCGCTTACTGCACGCTATTGGTTCGAACTGTCAGCACATAGCATATAGAACAAATGTTGCTTCTCGGTTATCATTGGACGGCATGACATCCGATCTTGACACCCGTATCGCCGCTCTCGGTGACGCCGCCGCTGGTGTGCGTCGAGGCGATGCTGCACGTCGAGGTGGGCCATTGCGATGTCGGTCAGTTGGCGGGGTTGAAGCAGATCGCCAACACGCTGCGCGGTCTCAGTGATGTCCTCAAGACCGATGTCGCCGTGCGCGCCGCCGAGTTGCGTCAGGTGGATGTGAACGATGTCGTCGATTCGACGTTGAACCCCGACGGCCGAGCAGACCCGCAGGAGGAACTCATCGAGAAGGACCGCGGCGCGGTGCTCGACAACTTGCCGGGGATGGATGAGGCGACCCGCTCCGGTGAACTCTCCGCCCAGTACGCCGATGTGGTCGCCAAAGCACTAGCGAAGTTGGCGGTGGATGTGCGGGCCGAGTTCTACCGCCGTCACCCCGACCTGGACACGATCGCCGCCAGCCGCAGTGTGCATGGCGTTCCGGTTGTATGTGACCCATCTGGTCGAGTTGTTGCTCGAGGATCTCGGTGTGCAGCGGGCGCGAACGGCAACGTCATCAACGGCGGGCGAAGATGTTCACCGAGTTGGAGACGGGGTTGTGGGGGTTGTCGGGCCGGTGGGATCCGTTGACCGGCCAAACGTTGAACACGGCGATCACCGCTGAGGTGAACGCCATCTACCACGCCCGCCGCGGCGACAACACCGATCTACGCACACGGGAGCAGATCACCGCCGACGCCATCACCAACCTGATCTGCAACACCCCCGTCTCCAACCGCACCCGCGTTGCTGGGGTGACCGCCATCGTCCTCTGCGACCAGCAAGACGCCACCAGCGGACCCCACGCCGTCCGTGCACGAATACGCCGATGGCACCCCGATCGCCTTCCACACCCTCCAACAGGTGCTCGACGACCCGACCACCAACATCGTCGAAGCCGACGTCAACGAACACGGCGTCGTCGAATCACTGGGTGACGCCGTGCTGAACCACGGCCGCAACAAACGGTTCGCCACCCCCGATCAGAAACTGGCGTCTCCGAGCGATGCATCGCAGCTGTCTGTTCCCCGGCTGCGACATGCCCTTCGACCGCTGCGAACAACATCACTTAGTCGAATACCAGCATCACGGCCGCACTGACCTGATCGACCTCGGCCCGGTCTGCTGCCGCCATCACCATCAGTTGCACGCCCACAACTGGAAACTCCGCCTCGACCGAGACACCCGCCAACTTACGATCACCTACCCCGACGGCACCACCCGCACCCACCCCCTCACCGGACTCGCACCACCAACAACGACCCACCAGGTGCCGACCCACCAGGGGTCCCACCGCCAACCGACGAGCGCACCGCCGGCAACGCCCGCCACCCACCGACGACGAGCAACCGCCGCGCCCGGCGACGCCGCATGACCTCGCGTCGTGCGCACACCGCGCGCGGCTCCTCCCACGCACGTCGCCGTTCGAGCCCAGTGTTCTCGTTGTTGCCATCGTGCGAGGGCACCACGATCGAGTGCGTCTGCCGGAGAGGCGTGCGGCCAATCGGTCGGCAAGGCGAAACTCGAGCGACACGTCCCGACAAGGGTCGGCCGTGCGGCGCCGCGACGGGCTCGTGTTGCCTGCCGAGGTGACTCCGGCAGCGCGAGCGGCGACGCGACAACGATGGCGAATGCTCACGGCCGCCCGCCGTCTGCGCCGCTGCGATCGAGTCGCGTGGCTTCCGGCAGCCCTCCGCCTTCAAGAGCAGAACACCATCCGCCACATCCAATGGCGAGTGCGCACGACCGCCCGACTTGCCGGGGTGCGAGCGACCCAAGTGTCCGCCGACTTCTGAATGAGGCTGAGACTGCCTGATTGGCCACCGTGTCGACCGGCTTGCACGACACGGGCGGGGACTCGTCCCCCTCGCCGCTCGCCATGTGCGGCCGTACGGTGCGTACGTGCCGCTGCCGTCGATGGCGTCGACATCTCCGCCCGGGTGCTCGCCACCGGCGGCCGGCACGCCCCCTTTCGCCAGTACCGTGACGACGTGGCCGAGTTCGAGATGGTTCGCCAGGTACCGGCGCCACCACTCGCTCGCGCCATCGAGGCGTACATCGGTTACCGGGAGAGCGGCTCGACGCCGGGCACCCATCGCGGGCTTGCCGTCAAGCCGGCTGACCTTCATCGTGACGATCGACGACCCTGTCCATCTCGTCGGTCAGCCGGATGGTGTGGAGACGCCCGGCCGGTTCACGACGATCATCGGCGGCCTCCACACCACGCCGGCCTTGATCGCCCACGAGGGCTACCAGCACGGCATTCAGCTCGACCTTTCCCCGCTCGCCGCCCGAGCGCTGTTCGGGCTGCCCGCCGGTGCGCTTCCTCGAGGGGCGGTTGAACTCGACACCGTCCTCGGACCGCAGGCATTGGAGTTGTGGGAGCGGGTCGCCGAAGCGACCGGATGGGCGGAGCGTTTCGACGAGCTCGATCGCTCGCTGGCCCGCCGGCTGATCGACGGAGCCGGCAGCCGGCAGGGAGTCGTCGCGCCGGAGCTGGACCGGGCGTGGACCTTGTTGCACAGCACCGGCGGTGCGATCACCGTCAACGAGCTCGCCGCCGAGACCGGATGGAGCCGTCGCCATCTCTCGGCCAGGTTTCGCGACGAGTTCGGCCTACCGCCGAAGGTTGTCGGCCGGGTCATCCGCTTCGACCGTGCTCGTCGGAGCCTTCCGCAGCGTCGCGGGGATCTCGCCATGGTTGCCGCCGAGTGTGGGTACGCCGACCAGGCGCACATGATCCGCGACTTCCACGACTTCTGCGGCTGTTCTCCCACTGAATGGCTCGCCGAGGAGTACGCCGACGATCCCACGTTGTTGCAGCTCGTCACTGTGTGACGGACGAGGTAGCCCGTGGGTGAGGCCGTCAGACGGAGAGTTCTCCCGCCATCACGGTCGACCCACCATTCGTGATCTGCGGGAGGAGCCCCTTCGTCTGGGGGACGATCTGCTCGCAGTAGAACGTCGCCGTGTGGACCTTGGCGTCGCAGAACGCGGCATCGCCGCCGGCGTCCTTCCACTCCAGCGCGGCGAGCGCTGACCGGGCGAGCATCCATCCGCCGGCCACCGTGCCGAACAGGCGGAGATACGGCGTGGCGATCGCCAGCACCTCCAACGGCTCTCCGGCTTGCTCGAAGATCCAGCTCGTGGCGGCTTCGAAGTCGTCGACACCGGCGGCGAGACCGGCTCGCACAGTGACGAGCGGTTCGCCTGCCGCGTCGAGGTCCTTGTCGAGGTCGCGCATTCGGGCGATCAGATCCGTGACGACACCGCCCATCCGCATCGGCACCTTGCGGCCGACGAGATCCATTGCCTGGATGCCGTTGGTGCCTTCGTAGATCGGGGCGATGCGGGAGTCGCGCAGCAACTGGGCGACTCCGGTCTCCTCGACGTAACCCATGCCTCCATGTACTTGCACGGCGTGCGAGGCCAGTTCGACACCGAGGTCGGTGGCCCACGCCTTGGCGACCGGCGTCAGCAGCTCGCACAGCTCGCGAGCGGCTTCGCGCTGCTCGGCGTCGTTGGCATAGCGGGAGAGGTCGTAGGCAGCGACCGCCTCGTAGAGCAGCGCACGCATCGCCTCGCTGTAGGCGCGCATCGTGAACAGCGTGCGGCGCACGTCGGGATGATCGACGATGGCGACGCTCTTTCCCTTGGGTCCCCCAGGCAGCTGCCCTTGGAGCCGCTCGTTGGCGTGGCGGATCGACGCTTGCGTCGCCGCGCTCACCGATGCCGAGACCCTGCACGCCGACCGACAAGCGGGCCATGTTCATCATGATGAACATCACCCGCATGCCGTCGAACTCGTTGCCCAACAGCCATCCGGTGGCTCCACCCTCGTCGCCGTAGCTCATCACGCACGTGGGGCTGGCATGGATGCCCATCTTGTGCTCCAGCGAGACGCACTTGAGATCGTTGCGCGAGCCGATCGAGCCGTCGGCGTTGACGAGGTACTTCGGCACGAGGAAGCAGGAGATGCCCTTCGTGCCGGGAGGCGCATCGGGCGTGCGGGCGAGCACCAGGTGGACGATGTTCTCGGTCATCTCGTGGTCGCCGTACGTGATGAAGATCTTGTTGCCCGTGATTGCGTAGGTGCCATCGCCGTTGGGCACCGCCTTGGTGCGCAAGGCGCCGACGTCGGATCCGGCCTCGGGCTCGGTGAGATTCATCGTGCCCGTCCACTCGCCGGTGACGAGCTTGGTGAGATACCGCTCGGTGAGTTCGGCGTCGGCCACTTCCTCGAGGGCGTGGATGGCGCCCTGTGTGAGCAGGGGGCAGAGCGAGAAGCTCATGTTGGAGGCGACCATCATCTCCTGCAGCACGATGCCGATCAGATCGGGGAACCCGCCGCCGCCGTACTCCGGATCGAAGGGCAAAGCGCCCCAGCCGGCGTCCACGAACTTGGCGTACGCCGCGGTCCAGCCGTCGGGAGTGACGACGGCTCCGTCGACCAGGTTCGATCCCTGCTGATCGCCGACGACATTGAGCGGACCGAACACCTCCGTGATGAAACGCGCCGCCTCTTCGATCGCGCCGTGCACAGTGTCGGTGTCGAGTCCCGCGAACCGGTCGGCCTGGAGCAACTCGCCCAGCCCGACCACCTTGTCGAGCGTGAAGCGAATGTCGGCGAGAGGCGCAACGTACGGTTCCATGCCTCAATCGTACGGTCACTTACCGCGGGTAACAAGCAGCTTGGGCGGACGATTTGGCCGTAGCCACAAGCGGCCCGCCCCGCCGACCGCCGGTGGACACGAGGCGTCGGGCCGGGAGATCGACTCGACTACGACCGACTCCGATCTACGACCGAATCGACCTGCGACCGTCTCGACCGACGACCGACTGACCTACGAGTCGCCGAGATGGCGGAGGGCGATCGCCGTGTACAAGGCGATGCCGTCGGTCATCGCCGCCTCTTCGAAGAACACCCGGTTGGAGTGGTTCGGTGCCGCCTTGCCCGGGTCGCGGTTGTGCGGCGTCGCCCCGAGGAACACGATCGCACCCGGCGTGCGTTGCAGCACATAACTGAAGTCCTCGGCACCCATCACCGGGTGGGGCAGGCGCACGACCCGATCCGGACCGAGGAGGTCGGTCGCCGTCTGGAGGCTGAACTCGGCGAAGTCGCCGTCGTTGGAGGTCACCGGGTATCCGGCCTCGATGTCGACGTCCGCCTCCATGTCGTGGGCGGCGCAGATGCCGGCGACCACGCGGCGCACGCCGTCGTGCACCCTCTTGCGGGTGCCTTCGCTGACGGCGCGGATCGTGCCCTCGATCTCGGCGAGCTCCGGGATCACGTTGTTCGTCGTGCCGGCAGAGATCCGCCCGATGGTGATCACGGAGGGATCGAAGACGTCGACGCGGCGGGTGATCATCATCTGCAGCGTCTGCACGATCTCGCACGCGACCGGGATCGGGTCACGGGCTCGGTGGGGCTCACTGGCGTGGCCGCCGCGACCCTTGATCTGGATCTCGATCCGGTCGGCGGACGCCATCACCGGGCCCACCCTCGTGGTGATCCACCCGGTGGGCAACGCCGATGTGACGTGGATGGCGAAGGCGGCCTCGACCGGCGACGGCGTGCCGTCCGCCAGCGGCGGCAGGTCGAGCAACCCTTCGTCGAGCATGAACCTCGCCCCGTGGTGACCCTCTTCTCCCGGCTGGAACATGAACAGCACCCGCCCGGCGAACTCGTCGCGCCTCGCCGACAGCACCTTCGCTGCGCCGACGAGCATCGCCGTGTGCGTGTCGTGCCCGCAGGCGTGCATCGCGTTCTCGTGGCGCGAGCTGAAGTCGAGTCCCGTGTCCTCCGGCATCGGCAAGGCGTCCATGTCGCCGCGGAGGAGGATCGTCGGTCCCGGCTTCGTGCCGGTCAGCGTCGCCGCGATCCCGCTCGTCGTCGTGTGCAATGTGACGTCGAGGGGAAGGCTCTCGAGCTGTTCGAGCACGGCCTCGCGTGTGAGCGGCAGTTCGTTGCCGATCTCGGGTCGCTCGTGGAGCCTGCGGCGCAAGGCGACGGCGTCGTCGAGGTGGTCCTTGGCTTCCTCGCGGACCGTGCTCACCGACATGGAGCGATCGTACGCCCGTACCGCCGAGCACCGCGACCGCCCGCGCAGCGGTGCGCTCGTCCCGTCGGCGACCCGATCCGGAAACCCCGTACCATCGCGCTCGTGCAGCGAGTCGAGTTCTTCATCGAACCGTTCGAGGAGGGTCGTCCTGGTCCGCACGTCACCGCCGCGGTCGACGCCGTCACCGCCGCCGGTGGAACCGTCGATTTCGGTGCGTTCAGCTCCACCTGCCAGGCGGCAGACGGAGAGATGCCCGGCGTGGTCGCGGCACTCCTGGCGGCGGCATTCGCGAACGGAGCGACACACGTGCGGCTCTCTGTCGACCGCGTGGAGAACCCGGATGAGGTTCAGGCGTGACCGCCACCCAGCCGACGCAGCCGCGACGGGTGCACCCGCTGATCGCCGCCGTGAAGCCGATCGTCGATGCGGTTGGCGCCACGCTCGTTCCACCGCAGAACAAGGAGCCCGGTGACGTCGCCCTCGTCTGGGACGGCGAGACGGTCGCCGCCGTGCGCATGCCTCCGCTGCACGGTGCCCTCGATCGCCTCATCGAGTCGGTCGAGGCTGAGCTCGGCGGCAAGCTGACGAGCCTTTCCCGGGAGTCGAAGCAGCGGGCGATTCGCCTCCTCGACGAGCGTGGGGCGTTCATCCTCCGCCGCGCCGTCGAGGACGTCGCCGACGCCATGGGCGTCAGCCGCATCACCGTCTACAACTACCTCAACGCCATCCACAAATGACACTCGCCGAGGCCCGCGCCCGCCGCGCCGGCCTTCGGCGACGGTGATACGTGACGCTCTCGGAGCGCGGCCGGACGCCGCGCTCGTAGCCTCATTTGCCATGACGAAGCGGTTCGATGTGGTGGCGTTCGACGCCGATGACACGCTGTGGCACAGCGAGGACAGCTTTCATCGCGCCGAGAAGCGGATCCACGAGCTGATGGCGCCCTACGTGCCACCGGGAGTCGACTTCGGGGCCGCCGTGCGGGCGACGGAGCGGGACAATGTCGCCATCTCCGGGTTCGGGGTGAAGCCGTGGATCCTGTCGGTGATCCAGGCTTCGATCACGGTCAGCAAGCAGTCGGTGCCCGCCGCGGTGATCGGCGAGATGATCGACATCGCCCACGAGATGCTGATGGAGCCGGTGCGGCTCATCGACGGTGTCCCGGAGGTGCTCGCACGACCTCGGCGGCGACCACACCCTGGTCATGGTGACGAAAGGCGATCTCGTCCACCAGGAGCGCAAGGCGAAGACCTCCGGGATCGACCACCACTTCGACTTCATCCACGTCGTGTCGGAGAAGGATCCCGAGGCCTACAGCAAGATCGTCAAGGAGCTCGACGTTCCCGTCGACCGGTTCTGCATGATCGGCAACTCGGTGCGCAGTGACATCCTTCCGGTGCTGGAGATCGGTGGTCACGCCGTGCACATCGGCTACCACATCACCTGGGAGTTCGAGCACATCGAGCACGACGAGGACGTGATCACACTCGAGTCCATCGCCGACGTGCCCGACTGGGTGCGCGGGCCCGGCTGACGACAATCCGCCGACGCGGGCCCCGCCGCACGGCCGGCCGCGGGTCGTGGCTGTCAGAGCTTGTGCAGGCGGATCTCGTTGATCCGATGGTCGCCGGTCTTGTGCAGGATCAGCGATGCCCGTTCGCGGGTGGGAGCGATGTTCTCGTTCAGGTTGCGGCCGTTGATCTCCTGCCAGATCCCGCGGGCGACGGCGTCTGCCTCCTCGTCGCCGAGGTTGGCGAAGTGCCGGAAGAAGCTCCGCTCGTCACGGAACACCGTCTCGCGGAGGGTACGGAAGCGGTCGATGTACCACCGCTCGATGTCTTCCTCCTCGGCGTCGAGGTAGATCGAGAAGTCGAAGTAGTCGCTCACGAACTCGGTGGGCGCACCGGCCCCGGCGCCCGACTGCAGCACGTTGAGCCCCTCGAGGATGAGGATGTCGGGCCGTTCCACGGTGATGTGCTCGCCCTCGATGATGTCGTAGACGATGTGGCTGTACACGGGGGCATCGACGCGCTCGGCGCCGCTCTTCAGATCGCGGAGGAACCGCAACAGCTGCCGTGTGTCGTAGCTCTCTGGGAACCCCTTGCGATTCATCAGGTCGCGGGCGTCGAGCACCTTGTTGGGGAACAGGAAACCGTCGGTGGTGACGAGGTCGACCTTGGGGTGGTCGGGCCATCGCGAGAGCAGGGCCTGGAGGATGCGGGCGAACGTGCTCTTGCCCACGGCGACGCTGCCGGCGATGCCGATCACGTATGGCACCTTGGGGGCGATCGTCCCGAGAAACGTCGCCGAGACCTTGTGCAGATCCTGCGTAGCTGCCACGTAGAGGTTGAGCAACCGACTCAGAGGCAGGTAGATCGCGACCACCTCGTCGAGGTCGATCTCGACGTTGATGCCGCGCAGCCGCTCGAGGTCGGGCTCGCGGAACGTCATCGGTGTCGCCGCTCGCAGGAACGCCCACTCGTCTCGGTCGAACGTCAGGTATCGGCCGTCGCGGCGTTCGGATCCGGCGTGCAGCACGATCCAGAACCCTAGGCTCAGCTCGTGGCAACCACGGAATCTGCGTCGACGCGCAAGCGACGTGGTGCCTGGTACACACCGGTGGAGCTCGTCGAGCGAGTGGTGTCCAACACGTTCGACGGGTGGACACCGCCCCCCGGTCACGCGGTCCGCGTCCTCGACCCCGCATGTGGCGACGGCCGCTTCCTCGTCGCCGCGGCGAACGCGCTGGCACGTCGTGGGCTCGGCGCGGAGCTCGTCGGCGTCGACGTCGATGGCGAGGCGGTCTCCGTCGCCCATCACGCCCTCGCGGCGAGCACCGCCACGGATTCGATGTGCGGCGCAGTCATCCACGACGACGCCTTGCGACGCGAATGGAACGGGGACGGCTTCGACATCATCCTCGGCAATCCGCCGTTCCTCTCCCAGATGGCTGCGGCCACGACCCGCGGCGCCTCCAGCCGTCACGGTGGTGGTCCCTACGCCGACGCCGCCGTGGAGTTCCTCGCCCTCGCTGCACGGCTCGTCGCGCCTGGAGGGCGGATCGGTCTCGTGCTGCCCCAGTCGGTGCTCGCCTCCCGCGATGCCGGTCCCGTGCGGGCCGAGGTCGAACGACGCTGCCGGCGGATCTGGTCGTGGTGGTCGCCGAGCCGGATGTTCGAGGCCGACGTCGTGGTCTGCGCGCTCGGGTTCGAGACAGGCGAAACCCCTCGCGCCGAGCACGGTCGTCCCTGGACCGACGTCGTGACGGCCCCGCTCGGTGTGCCGGCGCTGCCGGTGCTGCGCACCGATGGGACGCTCGGTGACCGGGCCACGCTCAACGCCAACTTCCGCGACGAGTACTACGGGATGGCACCGGCGGTGAACGACGACGGCGTCGGTGCACCGCTGGTCACGAGTGGGCTGATCGATCCGGGTCGGTGCCTCTGGGGCCACCGCCCCGTGCGGTTCGCCCGCCAGCAGTTCGCCGCGCCGCGGATCGACATCGATCGTCTCGTCCCGTGGATGCAGGCGTGGGCGCAGCGCAAACTCGTCCCGAAAGTGCTCGTCGCCAGCCAGACGCGTGTCGTCGAGGCGGTCGCCGATCCCGACGGCGGCTGGCTGCCGGGCGTTCCCGTCACGGCGGTGACCCCTCGCCACACCGGAGACGTCGGCACCGTGTGGGCGCTGGCGGCCGTCCTGACGTCGCCGACGGCGTCGTTGTGGGCGACCCACGAGCTCGCCGGCACCGGCCTGTCACCGGCGACGCTGCGCCTCGGTCCGCGAATCATCGGTCGCCTGCCCTGGCCGGCAGGTGACCTCGGCGATGCGGTACGGGCGCTGCGCGACGGCGCCGTGACCACGTGTGGAGCGCTGGTCGATCGCGCCTACGGAGTGACCGATGAGGCGGTGGGGTGCTGGTGGATCGATCGCCTGCCGGCGCGAGACTGACCCGTCATGCGACCCCTCGTCCGCCTCGCCGTTCCGCTGCTCGCGGGCGCCGTCAGCTTGGTCGCCTGCGGTGGCAGCGACGACGACGGTGGCAGCGCTGACGGTGGCAACGGCGCCGGCTCCGAGCAGAGCGACGCAGGAGCGCAGCTGTTCAAGATCAAGGGGTGCGCGAGTTGCCACGGCACCGGCATCGCTCCCGACCTCGACGGCGTATACGGCAGCGAGGTGACCCTGGAGGACGGCACGACCATCACCGCCGACGACGCCTACCTGCAGCGATCGATCAGAGAGCCGGGCGCCCAGCGTGTGGCTGGCTACGACGTCAAGATGCCCACCGTCAACGTCAACGACGAGGAACTCGCTGAGCTCGTTGCGTACATTCGCAGCCTCGGTCGGCGAGGGAGAGGACGCCGCGCCATGAGCCGTCGCCTCACGCTCGTCATTGCCTGTGGTGCGATCCTCGCTGTGCCGCTCGCCGGGTGCGGAGGCGACGACGACGGTTCGGGCTCATCGTCTCCCGGCAACGGATCACCGGTGTCTGACGACGGCTCGCCGACCGTCGGGTTCATGCAGACCCCGGCTCCGAAGATCGGTCGACGTCTCGCTCCCCGACCTCAGCAACGGCGACTCCCCGTTCCGGCTCCGTGCCGAGACGGGCAAGCTGCTCCTGGTGTTCTTCGGCTACAGCAACTGCCCCGACATCTGTCCCGGCACGATGTCGAACATCAAGTTCGCGCTCGCCAGGCTCGGCGAACGGGCCGCCGACGTCGACGTGGCGATGGTGACGGTCGATCCCAACCGCGACCTGAAGGCCCTGCCGGCGTACGTGAAGGCATACGTGCCCGGCGGTCACGCCCTCGGTACGGATGATCCCGTGCGGCTGCAGAAGGCAGCAGATGCCTTCGGCGTCACCTATACCGTTCAGGAGCTACCTGGCGGGAAGGCCGATGTCGGCCACACGTCGTCGCTCTACGCCGTCGACGACAACGGACAGCTCGTCATCACGTGGATCTTCGGCGTCTCGCCCACCGATCTCACCAACGATCTGACGTATTTGCTCGACCATCGTGTCCGCTGACCAGATATCGGTGACTCGTCTTGCCATGAGGTAGTAAGCACTCTTAATATTCCTCGTCGTGCTGGAGACCGCGGGCACCGAGAACGTCCTCGCCGGAGCGCTGGGCCGAGCCGATCCGGCCCACGCCGCGCTCATCGACAGCAATGACACAGTCTCGTATGGCGCACTGGCGAGACGAGTAGACGAACGTGCCCATGAGCTCGACCTCGGGGAACGATCTCTGGTGCTGCTCACCGGTTCGAACTCGATGGAGTTCGTCGTCACCTACCTCGCCGTCCTCGCTGCCCGTCATGTGCCACTCGTCGCGGGGAGTCACGTCGACCGGCTGACTGCCGGCGTGGGACCCCGCGATCGTCGTGGCCGCGCACGGTGACGGCATCGACGTGACCCGTCGCCGCGCAGAGCGGCGCGAGCTTCACCCCGATCTCGCCTTGCTGCTGAGCACATCCGGGTCGACGGGCGCGCCCAAGCTCGTCCGCCTGTCACAGCAGAACGTGACGAGCAACGCCGCTGCCATCGTCGAATACCTTCGGCTGGGCGCGGCCGATCGGGGGATCACATCGCTCCCGCTCCACTACTGCTACGGCCTGTCGGTGCTCCACTCCCACCTCGTCG
This sequence comes from uncultured Acidimicrobiia bacterium, assembly GCA_963830025.1. GTDB lineage: Bacteria > Actinomycetota > Acidimicrobiia > Acidimicrobiales > Ilumatobacteraceae > CAWHLC01. The sequence continues at coordinate 78,788 of CAWHLC010000007.1, read as the reverse complement.
CCGGCGCCTCCGTCGTGCTCAGCGACGCCTCCGTGGTCGATCCGTGCTTCGCCGTCCGCGCTCGGGACGCACGGCGTCACCAACGTCGCCGGCGTACCGCATACGTTCGAGCTGCTCGAGCGCGCCGGACCCGAACGCCTTCACATACCCTCGCTGCGCTTCATCACACAGGCCGGGGGACGGTTGACCCCCGGCCTCGTCGAACGCTGGCTCGACCGAGCCGAGCGCTGGGGCGTGGAGTTCTTCGTGATGTACGGACAGACCGAGGCGACGGCGCGCATGGCCTACCTGCCGCCGGCGATGGCGCGTGACCACAGCGGTGCGATCGGCATCCCGATTCCCGGCGGTGAGCTCGAAGTGCGTCATCTCGACGGGCTCGAGGCAGGCGTCGGCGAGTTGGTGTACCGCGGCCCCAACGTGATGATGGGATACGCGACGAGCGATGCCGACCTCGCCGCGGGCCCGACGCTCACCGAGCTCCACACCGGCGACCTGGCTCGCTACGACGCCGATGCAGGCGTGTTCGAGATCGTCGGTCGGCGCACCCGCTTCGTGAAGCCCTTCGGAGTTCGCGTCGATCTCGACCAGGTAGAGCGGGCACTGGCCCGAGACGTGGCCGAAGTCGCTGTCGGTGGAGATGACGAGCACCTCGTCGTCGTTGCTCCCGGGGGCGATGCAGTCGCCCTCAGACGCGCAGTCAGCGACGAGATCGGGCTGCCCGAATCACTCGTCGCCGTCGACAGCACCGGGCCGGTGCCGCGCACCAAGTCGGGAAAGGTCGACTACGACGCCGTCGTCAAGCGCGGCGCCGCGGTTCGTGAATCGACCCCGGCAGACGTGCCCGAGACAGAGGCGCGGAGCGACGGCGGGTGGGGATCGGTGGCAGCCGTGTACTCGGCGGTGCTGGCCCGACCCGTGGTCGATCCGTCCAGCACGTTCGTCTCGCTGGGCGGCGATTCGCTCAACTACGTGGAGTGCTCGTTGCGGCTCGAGCGCCTGCTCGGTCATCTGCCACCTGACTGGCACCTCCTTCCCGTCGGTGAGCTCGACGCGGTAGCGAAGCGGCGCCGGCTGCCGCGCCTCGACACGACGGTGGTGCTGCGCGCCGTTGCCATCTGCGCCATCGTGTCCACGCACATGGGCGTCTTCTACTTTCCCGGTGGCGCTCACCTGCTGCTCGCCGTCGTCGGGTTCAACCTCAGTCGCTTCCATCTGCCCATTGCCAGCACGGCGGAGCGGATCCGCGCCGGCCTACGAACGGTCGCCAGGGCGGCGATTCCGACGGTGCTGTGGGTCGCCGCGGCGATGCTGCTCGCAGGTACCTACAGTGCCGGCACGCTGCTGCTCGTCAACAACTACGTCGGATCGCGCTGGCACGAGGACGGCAGGTGGCACTTCTGGTTCATCGAGGTCTTCGTCCACCTCTCCGTGATCACGGTGCTCCTGCTGGCGATCCCGGCGGTGCGACGCATCGAACGGCGCTATCCGTTCTGGTTCCCACTCGCGCTGTTCATGGCCACGCTCGTCCTTCGCTGGGACTGGGCGCACATGGACGATGACTACAACCTCCGCTTCCGCACCCATGGTGTCGCCTGGTTCTTCGTACTCGGATGGCTCGTCCACCGATCCACCACGTGGTGGCAGCGCCTCCTCACGTCAGTGCTGTGCGTGATGACGATCCCTGATTTCTTCGACCGACCCGAGCGCGACTGGTTCATCGCGGCCGGGTTGCTACTGCTGCTCTGGGTACGCGACATGCCCGTGCCACGAATCTCGAAGCGGCCCCTCTGCGCAGTGGCTGGGGCGAGCATGTGGATCTTGATCACCCACTTCAGTGTGTGGCCGGTGCTCGATCGAGCGTTCCCGCCTGCGCTCGCCTATCCATTGACGATCGCTGCCGGTGTCGCCGCCTGGGTGGTGGTCGAGCGGCTCACCCGGGCGGCTGCCCGGGCGCTCCGCGATCGGCGGTCGATGCGAGCGACCGTTCACGTGTCGCCGCTGCTGACCTCGACCGTGACGACCTGATCGGGCGCCTTCGAGAAGTCGAGGGTGAGCTCGAAGGAGGTCCCGTCCAAGAGCGGTTCGGGGAGTTGCTCGAGCATGAGATGGGTGCCGCCCGGCTCGATCGCCACCAGCTCACCGGCGGGTAGCTCGAGCGAGTCGAGAGCGTGCATCGTCGACGTGCCATTCGCTGTCTCGGTGCGGTGCAGTGTGACGCGGGCGGCGATGTCCGGTGCGACCGAGGCGCCGAGCAGGGCGTCGTCGGACGACGCTTCCAATGTCATGTAGACCGCGCCGACCGACACCGACGGAGCAGTGGGACGGGACCGAGCGTCCTCCACCGAGATACCGCCGTCGTCGTCTCCGCAGCTGCCGACGAGGATCGAAGTCGCGACGAGCACCGCGGCGACGCCGGCGACACGCCGCGAGAGGGGGTTCACGCCCGGCGAGCGTACGACGCGCTCAGCGGTTCCAGGGGGCGGCCGGCGACGCCGCGCCCGTCGCCGCCGGTGAGCACGTCGGCGCCGTCGTCGGTGACGAGGATCGTGTGCTCGAACTGGGCGGTGCGCTTGCCGTCGGCGGTCACCGCGGTCCAGCCGTCGTCCCACATCCGGTGCTGCCAGGATCCGAGGGCGATCATCGGCTCGATCGTGAACGTCATCCCGGGACGCATCACGGTGGCGGCCCGCGAGTCGAAGTAGTGCAGGATCTGGATGTCGGTGTGGAACTGCTCGCCGATGCCGTGACCGATGAAGGCGCTGCACGACGCCGTAGCGGTGCGCTTTGGCATGGTCCTCGATCGCCTTACCGATGTCGCTCACCGGCCGTCCCGGGCTGCACGGCCTCGATGCCGAGCCACATGCACTCCTCGGTGATCTTGACCAGCTCTTTGCTCACCGGGTCGACATCTCCGACGAAGAACGTCGCGTTGGTGTCACCGTGGACGCCGCCGATGTACGCGGTGACGTCGAGGTTGATGATGTCGCCGTCGAGCAAGCCGCCGCGAGGTCGGGGATGCCGTGGCAGATCACCTCGTTGACCGACGTGCACACGCTCTTCGGGATAGCCGTGGTAGTTGAGCGGCGACGGGTAGGCGTTGCGCTCGAGGTGCAGGCCGTGCACGTACTCGTCGATCTCGTCGGTCGTGAGGCCGGGCTTCACGAACTCGCCGGCGAGGGTCAGGATCTCGGCCGCAACCTTGCCGGCGTGGCGCATCCGCTCGATGATCTCGGGCGACTTGACGCGCGGCTCGTCCCAGTCGACGGGCTCGCCGGTCTCGGCGTACGACGGCCGCTGGATGTGCTCGGGCACCGGACGCATCGGCGTGACCTCTCCGGGCAGCACGCGGCCCTCGGTGCGCTTGTGGCACCGCTTGTACTTGCGGCCGCTGCCGCACCAGCACGGGTCGTTGGCCTGGGGGAGCACTGCCGGGGCGTTGGCGATGACGTCGGTACGCATGACTCAACTCAGGATAGGCGGTGTCTCCGCGGTTCGGCTGCCGGTGATTCCGACTGCGACGCGGTCGCGAGTCGGTGTCCGGCGCCGTACCGCTGCGCCGAGCGTCCCCACGGTGACGAGGGCGGCGCCGAACCACACGAGCCACACGAACGGTCTCCGGTAGACCGTCACGATCACACCTCCAGCGTCGTCGGCGTCGTCGAGCAGGACTTGGGTGTCGTACACGAGTCCAGTATCGAGATCGGACTCGGCGAGCCGGCCACCGTTGGCGCGGTACACGACGAGCGACGGCGACATGCGGTGGCCGCCGACGGTGAGTGACGCCACGACGGAGTCGGCATCGTCACGCGGCCCAGGTACGACGTCGACGCCGTGGTTCGTGACGGCAACGCCGGCGGCATGGATTGTCGCGTCCGCCGCAACGGGCACCGTGTCGACCCGATCGAAGGTCGTCGCCCCGATGCCTGCCAGGAGAACCAGCGTGCCGGCATGGGCGACGGCCGTCCAGCCGCCCCGGCGGCGCACGTGGCGAACCAACGCGGGCACAGCCAGCAGTGCCAGCGGACCGACGGTCCGGCTGTAGAACTCGCCGCGGACGGCGTTGGGTCGGTCGGCCAGCAGGTCGATGAGCAGCGGCACGAGCACGCCGGCGGCGACGAGCAATGCGACGGCGCCGATGAGCACGGTGGCGACGAGCGTGGATCGGGTGCGAACGGCGCCGCGCCGCCCGCGACGGCGCACGAGGGCAGCTGCCGCCACCGCCGTCGCCACGCCGATCCCGGACAGCCACCATCCCACGGCTGCTTGCTCGGCGAAGCTGTGCACGGACGGCGTTGCCCCGGAGCGGTTGAGCGCCGCTCCGAACACGGCGACCACCCACGGCGCGACGACGTAGCGGTCAGCGTGGGGACTGCCCGGCGCGGCGTGCAGCGCGACGAGCGCCGCCAACCAGACGAGCAACGAGGTGTTCTCGACAGGGTCCCACGCCCAGTATCCGCCCCAACCCTGCTCGGCGTAGCTCCAGACAGCACCGAGCGTCATCGCCAGCGTCAACGCTGCCACCGATCCGAGGAGCCACGGGCGGGCCGACGCTGACGCGTCACGGTTGCCGGCGGCGATCACGAACGCACCGAACGCCAGGCCGAAACCGAGGTAGAGGAACGGCGGGTGCACGGTCATCGCCGGATGCTCGAGGATCGGGGTGAGCCCGAACCCGCCGACGGCGGGGATGTCGAGCCGGGTGAACGGCGATGCCACGGCGAGATCGACGGTGAGGAGCGCCGCCGCTCGTGGCGGCGACCACCCATGCACCTGCCGGGCTGCGGCGACGCAGCGAGCAGACCGCACAGCCCGACCACACCGGCGAACAGCAGCAGCGAACCTTCCATGCCGCCCCACACGCCGGCGACGCGGTAGTACCACGGCGCGTCGATGCGGCTCTGCTCGGCGACGTACGTCCACCCGAGCTCGCTGCGCCAGAAGGCGAGCGCGAGGCGGATGAGCAACACCCAGATCGCTGCCACCACCACACCGGCGGCCAGCAGCGACATGCGGCGGCGAACGGGGCGTTCAGCGATCACCGTGCCTCCGGTTCGCTTTGAAGCGAGCAGATCGTCGAGCGCCGAAACCGTCGGTGCGAACTCGTCTCCTAAGTCGATGCCGGTGGGCGGTGTCTCGTCCTCCGCAGGCTGCACACGTGACGGCCGCTGCGGCCGGTTGTCGGGGTCGGGCGTGGTGATGCTCGGGACACGCCGACGGATGCCCGACCACATCCGTCCTGCCCCACTGGACACGGCGCCCGGAACGGTGGCGAGGGCACGACGACCGAGGACGAGGCGAGACAGCACGACGGCGAGCGGCCACAGCAAGGCGGCGAGCAGGAGCATCGGCACCGTGAGCTGCCACAGGCAGCGATCCGCCGGCGAGGCCCTCGCCGTTCCAGGCATCTGCGGGCGCGATGCCCACACGACCCGACGTCGACGAGGCAACACGGTCGAGCAGCGCTTCGTCGGGCACTCCGGGCGTGAATTCGGGCGAGTAGCTCGCAGTGGCGAGAGCGCCCGAGGCGAGCACGGTGTCGCCGTTGCCGTCGACGACAGCGACCCCGACGGCGTAACTGCCGTCGGCGGGGGCATCGGACGATCCGCCGAACTCCCCGGGTCCCGTGCGTGACAGGGTAACCTCGCTGGTCTGCCCGTCCGGGCCGACCACAGTTGCTGTCGCCGTCGATCCGGGCGGGAACGAATCCGATGTGGCGACGTTGACGTCGAGCCGTCCCCGCGTCACGGTGGCCTCGACCGCACCGGCGAAATCGCCGGTAGGCAGCGTGTCCTTGATGACACGGCTCCAGAAGTCGACGTAGCCGTCCCACGTCTCCCACGGCGCGGTCCACCGATCCGCGTCGCTCGTCCAGCTCGTTACTCGCCCGAGCCCTGCCTGCCAGCGGGCGAGCAGCGGATCGCTGTCGGGACCGATCCGCATCAACGTCGTGGCCTGTGACTTCGCCGTCGTCGCCACGTAGCCCAGCAATGGCGGTGATTCGTCGATCGGCGCCACTACCTCGTCGGAGCTCGTCACCTCGGGAAAGAACTGACCCTCGTTGATGAAGTCGCGGCTGGCGATCACCGCTTCCTCGGCCATGATTTGCGGGACGGCGGTGAGATCGCGCCCCGCATAGAACCGCCCGTTGCCTGCCTTGGCGATGTCCTCCAGCAGTGGCGCCGCGCCTTCGCCGGTCGCCAGCACGGAGGTCGTGATCCCGTACTGATCGAACAGATCGCCCGCCTGTTCAGCAGTCTCCTCGATCATCGCCGGTTCGGTGAAGCCATCGGTGAAGAGGATGATGTGCTTCAGTTCGGCGTCGCTGTCGAGAAGCGCTTCCGCCGCATCGTCCAGGGAAGCGCCGAGGTTGGTGTTACCGGCGGGCTGCAACGAGCGCAGCCCGTTGTCGATCACGTCACTCGCCGGCACCTGCTGGAGGTCGATCACCCATTCGGCGGCGCCGCTGAAGGCGATCACGCCGACCTCGTCGGTTGACTCGAGCGCCTCGATCGTGCGGGCCGCCGCGGCACGGGAGATGTCGGTCTTGTTGACACCACCTGAGCTCCGGTCGGTCCCGCCGATCGGGAAGCCGTCGGTTCCGGTCACGCCTTCGGCGCAGTGGCAGTTCGACATCGACTCGCTGGTATCGATGGAGAGCACCTCGGCGACGCTCTTGCGACGCAGTGGATCGGTGATCTCGCTGTCGACGGGGAGCAGGTCGGACAGTGGCGAATCGCGGTATCCGCCGACGCCATAGCTACGCACGCCGCCGATGGTGGTGAGGCCGAGGCCGAGGTCGCGGACCGCGGTCGTCAGGTCCTCGATGTGGGTGCCACTCAACGTGCCGGCGTCGACGTTGACGAGCACGATCCCGGCGAACGTAGCGAGCTCCTGCACCGTGGGCAGATCGGCGGGCCCGACCACCTCGGACCCGAGTCCGCCGGCCGTGAGCGCGTTCACCAAGGTGGACGCCTCACCATCGGTCCCTTCGACGACGAGCACGCGGGACGGACCTTCCACCGGCACGGCACCGAACCCGGTGTCGTTCTCGGGGATCGTGTCACCTCCCATCGTGACGGTCGCCTGGTAGCGGACGACTGCGCCGGCTTCGCCGCCGGGGTCGTCGACGAAGCGAACCTCGTTGTCTCCGGGTTGCAGGGAAACCTCCTGGGTGTCGATCTCGACGCCGTTGCGGCGGAGCACCACGGTCGCGCTTGATGCCGAGGTCGCCGCGACCTTGACGACCACGGGAACGGACTCACCCACCCGGACGACCCGGGGCACGTCGAGCCCGGTGACTGCCGCATCACGGGTGGCCGCGTTGCCGACGGTGACGACGTCAACAGGAATGCCGGTGGCTTCGAGCTCTTCGAGCTCCTCGCCGAGATCGCCGATGGTGGCGCGCCCGTCGCTCAGCAGCACGATCCGCCGCTTCATGTCGCTGGGCAGGGCCGCCTGGCCGAGCCGGAGCGCGGCAGCGATGTCGGTCGCCGTCGGGTCGATCACGACCGACGACTGCCCGAACTCGTCGAGCCGGCCGACCACACGGTCGAGCCGCGGCTCGGCGCCGAACACGACGACGCCCGCCTCGTCCGCGCCCCGCCGCGCCTCCACTGCATCGGTGACGAACTGGTTGGCTTCCTCGAACGCCGACCGATCGATCGACGCCGAGGCGTCGATCACGAACAGTGCTCCGACGCGGTTCGTCCCCCGCCGCAGGGTCGGCGAGAACAAGGCGGCGATCAGCAGCGCCGGCGATCACCCCTCGCACACCGAGGGCGAGGTACCACTGGCGACGCGACACGCCGAGCCGTCGCCATGCGAGGAACACCTCGAGGGCGAGCAGGGCCAGGAGCGGCAGGATCACCCAGTGGCGCAGCGACTCACGACGTGGAGGGGCGAGCTCGAAGCGATCGGTGTCCTCGACCGGGACGTCGAGGTCGGTGGCCGTCGCCAGTGTGCTCTCCGATGCCCCAGTGTTGACGGCGACCGGCGTTTCCGCACCCTCCGTGTCGATCAGCGTCCAGAAGCCGGGCCGGTCGGCGCGGATCGTGCGACGCTCCGGAGTCACCGTTCGTGTCTGGGCGTCCGGACCGACGACCTCGGTGGTGTTGGCCTGGACGGGGAGGGAGTCGCCAACGGTCAGCGTCATGCCCGCCGTCGTGCGCCCGGTCAGCCCGGTCACGAGCCGCTCCCCGAACTGGGGGAACGACAGCTGCACACCGAAGTTCGACTGGCGTAGATCGAAGGCGAGATAGACGAAGCGCTGGCCGGCGTACGTGCCACGCATGATCAACGGCGTGTTCTCGGCGCCGACGAGCACCTCGGAACTGCCGGGGTTGACGCGCTGCGCCTCGGCGATCTCCACGGACGTCAGGTCCAGGCCACGTAGCACGTCGTCGTCGGCGACGACGAGCGTGATCGCTGGACGTTCGGTGACGCCGGCAGGGGTGATCGTTCCCGACAGCCCGGCGGGCGGAGCGACGGCGATGAACGGGACGCCCGGATCGGCTGGTACGGCGACCTGGTTGTAGATGGCGAGGTCGTAGTCCTCGGTGTCGGTCGGTTGGTCGACGACGTCGACCTCGACGCCCGGAACCGACGTCAGCAACTCCTCCCAGAACAGTGGATCGCCGACGAGCTGGACGCGGACGTCGTCGGCGCGCGGAGCGACGGCGACGGCGTGGTTGTCGGCTGACAGCAGGTCATCGCCCACGAGGAACGCCTCGATCCGCTCGCCGGCGGGCAGATCTGTCTCGACGACTGCCTCTCCGCCGGCGGGGATGTCGACCTCGATCGCCGCCTCGTTCTTGCCGTCGACGTCGAACCGTACGGTCTGCTTCGAATCAGGGCCACCGGTGTTGCGGATCGTCGCCAACGCGTGCAACCCGCCGCTGGTCGGCTGGACGGAGAACGTGCTGATCGCGCGGTTGGTGTCGGTCGTTCCGATCGGCTCATAGCGCGTACCGGGTGGCAGCAGGCGCTGTTCCTCGGCAGTGACCCCTCCGTCGGAGATGAACACGTACCCGACCGACCCCTGGCCGGCGTCGAGGCTCTCGGCGAGGGCGAAGGCGTCGGCAAAGTCGGCGGCTCCGGGTGTGACCTCGATCGGACGGAGTGATCGTTCGAACTCGGCACGATCTTCGGTGGCGGTCGCCACGACGCGTGCCTCGGAACCGGCGACCACGATCGAGGCGCGGCCGCCCTCGGGGAGATCGTCGTAGAGCTCGTCGAGCGCGCTCTTTGGCGTCGGCCAGACGGTCAGGCGAGCCGTCGGTTGCGGCCATCGATCCAGAGGCGTCGATGATGAAGACGGTGTGCTCGGCGAGCGCCGCGGCGTGCGTACTGCTCGGCCCGGCAACGGCAAGCGCAAGCAGCGCGACGGCCAGCAGCTGGGCGACGAGGAGCATGCTCCACTGGAGTCGCTGCCACGGAGACGCGGCGCTCACCGGACGCTCCATCTGGCGCCACAGCAACACGGACGACACGGTCACCGGCGTGCGTCGCGGCCGCAGGATGTGGACGAGGATGACCGGGATCGCCAGCGCCAGCAGCCACAATCCGGCGGGGTTGACGAGATTCACGGCTGGCTCACCGGACGACTCCGCGTTCTCGCCAACCGCGCAGGAGGACCTCGCCGACATCATCGCTGGCGAACACCCGTTGATACGTCGCTCCGCGGCTGGTGCAGCGCGCTGCACACCGGGCGAGCCACCGGTCGACGAGCGCTTCGTAGTCGTGTCGTGCGTCGACCGCCATGCTCACCGCCACCTGCTCGCCGGTCTCGGCGTCCACGACGTCGAGATCGCCCGTGAGATCAGGGTGGACCTCGGCCTCAGCGAGCACGTGGAGCACGACGGTGTCGCCTCCCGCGCCGGCGAGTCGATCCAGTGCGGCGTCCCAGCTCGGCGTGAGGAGGTCGGAGATCACGACGGTCACGCCGCGCGGTCCGGGCAGACCGAGCAGATTTCCCGTGACGCGGTCGAGATCGGTCGACCCGGCCGCGGTGACCGCGGTCAACGTCCGGAACAGTGCCGAGACCGCATCGCGACCGGAGAATCGCTGCGCCGGCGCTGTCGCCGGCTCGAGGTGGAGCGTGACGGGGTCACGACGCGTCGAGGGCGACGAACCCGGTTGCCGCGGCGAGACGGATCGCCTGCTCGAGCTTGCCGTGGAAGCCCATCGACGCCGAGCGGTCGAGCAGGATGCGGATCGTGACGTCGTCCTCGGCCTCGAACAGGCGGAGGAACAGTTGCCCCGTGCGGGCGTACACCGGGTAGTCGATGCGCCGGTAGTCGTCACCGGGGTGGTACTCGCGATAGTCGGCGAAGTCGAGCGACGACCCGAAGTTGGGCGAGCGGTGCTCGCCGGCGAAGCGCCCGGCGAGGCGTCGGCGCGTCACGAGCTGCAGCTGCTCCAGCTGGGCGAGCAGGTCGAGCGGAAGCAGTTCGAACGACTTCGCCATCCCTCACCCGCTACGCAGTGACGCGCTCGGCACGGGCACTCCATCGAGGACTTCGGCGACGAGTTCGTCGGTGGTGACGCCGTCGGCGACCGCCTCGTACCCCGTCACCATCCGGTGCCGGAGCGCGGCTGGAGCGACGCTGCGGACATCGTCGAAGGCGACGCTGGGGCGGCCGTCGAGGAGCGCCCGCACCTTGCCGGCGAGCACCAGCGCTTGTGCGCCGCGAGGTGAGGATCCGTAGCGCACATCAGCGCGCGATCGCGTCGGGCGCCATCGGGGACGATGGCTGCGTGGCGACGACGAGTCGACCGCGTGGCGCATCACGTGGCTGGCGATGGGAACCTGACGGGTGAGCTCGATCATCGACTCCAGTGTCTTCGTGTCGAGCACCTGTCGCGGCTGAGCGACGACCACACCGGTGGTGCGTTCGAGCACTGTGAACAGATCAGCGGCGGAGGGGAACGGCACGAGCGCCTTGAGCAGGAACCGGTCGAGCTGCGCCTCCGGAAGCGGGTACGTGCCCTCCATCTCCACCGGGTTCTGCGTGGCCATCACGAGGAACGGCCGGGGAAGTGGGCGCGTGCGGCCACCGGCGGTGACCGCTCGTTCCTGCATCGCCTCGAGCAGTGCCGATTGAGTCTTCGGCGTCGCCCGGTTGATCTCGTCGGCGAGCACGAAGCTGGCGAAGATCGGCCCCCGGCGGAACGTGAACGCGTGCCGCCCGTGCTCGTCCTCCTCCAGCACCTGGGTCCCGATGATGTCGGCGGGCATCAGATCGGGGGTGAACTGCACCCGGCTGAACGGCAGGTCGACGGTCTGCGACAACGTCTTCAACAGCACGGTCTTGCCGATCCCGGGGACGCCTTCGAGGAGGGCGTGGCCCTCGGCGAGCAGGCACGTCGTGACCGTGCGGACCAGCTCGTGCTGCCCGACGATGACGCGCCCGATCTCCCTCTCCAGCGCCTCGGCGGCAGCCGCGTAATCCTCGGGGCTCATCGGGCGGGGGTCATCCCACTCAGTCTCGTCCTTGTAGGTGGTCGTAGTAGGACACCACCAGATCCCGAACCCGCGGAGGAACCGCGGCCTGGTCCAACGCCTCCGTGGCGCGCTGCTCATAGGACTCGATCGCCTCGTCCAGCGGAACCCGGGAGGTGCCCGCGTTCGTGGGTCCGTCCGACGTGCCGATCGTCCCGCCGTCGCCGGAGCCTTTTCCACCGCCGACCACCACTTGCTCGCCTTCGCCGCCGGTGACCGGGTCGAAGATCGTGTCGAGCTCCGGAGCGTCACCCGTCGCGTCGCCTTGATTGCTCCCGGCTCCCTGGCCCTGACCGCCCTGACCGCTGACCGGGCCCTGGCCACCGGATCCGCCGATCACGTCTCCGCTTGGATTGCCTCCGGCGCCCTGGCCCTGCCCGTTGCCCTGGCCCTGCCCGTCGCCCTGGCCCTGCCCGTCGCCCTGGCCCTGCCCGTCGCCCTGGCCCTGCCCGTCGCCCTGGCCCTGCCCGTCGCCCTCGCCTGCGGCGGACTGGTCACCTGACCCCTGCCCGGCGAGCTGCGACGATGCGCGTCGCGCCGCGTCCGACGCACTCGATGCGGCGTCGCCGGCTGCGACCTGGCCGGCAGCCTGATCGTGCGCAGCAGCAGCTTCGCCGAGCCGGGCGGAGGCGGCGCCGACGTTTCCGGCGCGCAGCTCGGACGCCGCCTGCTCGAGCGCGTCCGCCGTCGCCGGGTCGCCCTCCACCTGGGTCTCGGCAAGATCCTCGAGGCGTTGGGCGAGCTGCTCCCGCTCGGCGTCGGTCATCGACGACGCGGCACTCGCTGCAGCGGCGAGCTGCTCGGCCGCTGCAGTGCCTGGCTCGGCGCCCGCCAACGGCTCGTTGGCGACATTGTGGTCCAGCCCCTGCACGGCGGCCTTCGTGCCGAGCAGTTCGGGATCGGGTGTCAACGCGTCGGCCGCGGTGCGGGCGAGCTCGGAGGCCTCGGTGAGATCGTCGGCGCGACGCAACTCGTCGGCGAGCTCCGACAGCTCGGCGGCTGCATCGGCTCCGGCCGGATCGGCGGCGAGCTCTGTGGCTTCCGCCTCGAGTCGTGCCGCTGCGTCGTCGGTGATGGCGGCGATCTGTGCCTGCTCCTCCCGTTCTTCGTCTTGGGGGCTCGTGATCAGGGCCAGGGCGAGGGCGCATGGCACCACGGCGGCAGCCATGAGGACTCGCGACGGGTGGCTGCGATATGGGATCGCCGCCTTGGCGTCGGCGTTGTGGGCGATCGCCACGGCTCGTTGCCGGACGCGGGTGCCGAATGGCTCGTCGTCCTCCGCGATCTCCAGCGCTGTGGCGAATGCATCGCGGGTGGCCAGACCCGTGTCGGCCGCTCTCGCCGCAGTGCGATCGGAGATGCGTGCGAACACGGCGTAGCCGCCGACGGCGAGCACCGTCACGGCGGCGAGGCCGATCGCCGCCGGTTCAGTCCACCACCACGGAGTGAACCATCCGATGGCGACGAGCAGGAGAGCGGCCACGGCAACGATCGGAGCGACCAGTTGCAACGTCTCGAGCGCCCATGCAGTGCGCAGGCGTCGCCGCACGCGACGCAGGAGCTGCATCACCGGCTGGAAGCTCATCACGTCATCTTTCCTCGTCGGCTGGGGCGCGCAGTCGTCGCGCGGCGAGGATGAACATGATGGCGGCCACGCCTCCGAGCGATAGCAGCGAGATCATCCACGCCCGGAGGCCGCCACCGGGGCCGCCGTCGGGGACGACTCCGTCGATGGGCAGTACGTCCGGGGCACCGCCGCCCGCGATTGCGATGTCGTCACCGGCAGCGACCACCCTCCCGTCGGCGAGCACCGGCCCGGCGACGGCGATGCCGTCGTCACCGAAGCTCGCGTCGACGCGCTGCGTGCTGCTCCACCAGCTGCTTCCGTTCTCGAAGCGGGTCTCGTAGACACCGCTGCGGATCGCCGCCATCGGCCCGACGTCGGAATTGGTGCTGCCGGCGGCGAAATCAGCGACGCCGACGATGGGGTTGGCGGCGAGGAGCGCCGCCGGGGCGCTGGCAGTCGGATCGTCGCGTCCGTTGATCAGTGTGACGACGCCGAACAGCAGTGGCCCGATGATCGAGACCAACAACATGAACGTGTACGACAGCAACGTGGCGGTCTGGGCCCGTTTGACGAACGTCGAGATGGCGATCACCATCGCCGCGATGACCACGGCCAACACGACGACGGCCACGATCGCACGCACGATGTCGATCACGCGCAGGCCGCCGAGCGCGTACGCGACCGCCATCACCGGGATCGCCGCAACGATCAACAGCACGAGGTAAGCGAGCGCCGCCGTCACCTTGCCGGCGAGGATCTGATACGGCCGCATCAGCGTCACTTGCAGCGGCAGCAGGGTCTGTCGCTCCCGCTCGCCTGCGACGGCTCCAGCGGTGAGCCCCGGAACGAAGAACAGGACGAGCGCCACCATCACGAGCGTGACCGTCTCGAAGATCCTCCGACCGACGAGCGTTCGCTCAGCGAGGTTGAATGCGTCGACGTTGCGGGCCGTGCCCTCGTAGACGAGGAAGGTCGTCAGCACGAGGATGAGCACGAACACCGACAGGATCACGAACGCCTTGAGTCCGCGGACGCGCTCCTTGAGCTCGCGGCCGACGACGGGATTCATGTGCAGCGTCATTGCACGATGCCCTTCGTGATCGACATGAACAGCTCTTCAAGTCCGACCTTGTCCGTCACGAACTCGACGACGTCGCGTTCGTCGTCGACCACGAGGCGACGCAGGAGCGCTGCCTGTGCGGCGTCGTCGACGACCGGGAACGACTCGGTCGTCCCGTCGGCGAACACGACACGAACGGTGCGCACGCCACCGAGGTTGGTGACGATGTTGTCCGGCGTGCCGGCGGCGAGCAGCTGACCGGCTTCGAGGATGGCGACCTCGGTGCAGATCTCCTGCAGCTCGGCGAGGATGTGCGACGAGACGATGATCGTCTTGCCCATGCCGCGCAGCTGGAGCAGCAGGTGACGCAGCTCGACGCGAGCCCGGGGATCGAGGCCACTCGCGGGCTCGTCGAGGACGAGCAGCTCCGGATCGTGGACGAGCGCGCGAGCCAGGCTGAGGCGCTGCTTCATGCCGCGCGACAGTGAGTTCACCATCGCTGACCGCTTCACGTCCAGGTCGACGAGCTCGAGAAGCCCCTCGATGAGGCTCGGCCACTCCCTGTGCGGCACGTGATAGCAGGAGGCGAAGAAGCTCAGGTACTCGTCGACGCGGAGGTTGTCGTACACACCGAGTACGTCGGGCATGTACCCGAGGCGCCGGCGCAGCTCGCGTGCGTTCGTGACGGGATCGATGCCGAGAACCCGTAGGTCGCCGCTCGTCGGCTTGAGGAGCGTGGAGATCATCGAGAAGGTCGTCGACTTGCCCGCTCCGTTCGGCCCGATGAGGCCGAAGATCGAGCCCAGAGGCACCACCAGGTTGAGATCGTTCACCGCAAGGAGCGACCCGTAGCGCTTCGAGAGGCTCACCGTCTCGACGGCGGCGGACGTTGGCGGGGCGGCGCTGTCCGGCGAAGCCTCGGCCGGCTCGGCGGGCTCGACAGGTTCGGCGGCTGTGGTCGTCACGCGTCCGCTCCCTTCTCGTGCAGCAGCGGGATGGCGACACTCGGATCGATCTTGTCGGGGCGCACCGTCGCCCTGGTGAGCACGATGCCACTGCGGACCGCACCCGACGGCACGTCGACGCGGCCATCGACCGGGTTGACTGTGACCCACCCGTCGCCCGTCCAGATCTTGATACCGCTGCCGTCGCCCGCGTCCTCCGCCAACTCTGTGATCTCGTATGCGGCGTCCGGGTCTGCGTCGGGTGGGAGGAGGTAACGGATGACGACGTCATTGCCGAGCGACGCCTCGCCGAACTCGGTGAACGGGCTGCGCACGACGGTCGCCCGCACCGCGGCAGCGTGGAGCGGTCCGGCGCCGTTGGTGATCGGGGTGACCGACGAGATCACGGTCACGTCGGAGCTGCCGTCGCCGGATCCGCCCGGTGGCCGCCACTCCGAGGTCCAGCCGGCGACGCGTGCGTACCCCGTCGGGTTCATCACGTGGCGCCTGCCGCCCGACTCCCACACACCGGGCTCGGCCAACGAGCCGTCCGCCCTGGGCACGGGCTCCCCGAACTGATTGAAACCGCCCCACACTCGCTGCGCCGACTCGTCGAGTGCTGAGACACGCCGCGGGAGGGGCGTCTTCCAGGCTGCCGTCGCTCCGGGCTCGAGCGCACCGACCTCCACTGCCCGCTGCCCGGCGAACACGACGACGTCGCCGAGCCGCATCCCGGTCTCGTTGGTGACGGTGCCGGCGATGTTCTTGCCACGGATCTCGGCCGTGGTCGTCAGGCCACCGATGGTGGCGGATCCCTCCAAGGTGGTGATCGCAGACTGACCCGCTTCCAGGCCGAGCTCGAGGTGTGCCCGTCCGCCCGGCTCGACCGAGGTCACGGCTTGGATACCGCCGACGAAGCCGCCGTTGTACGGATCGATGCTCAACGTCCAGCCCGGTGGCAGGTCGAGCGTCGCGTCTCCGTCGAGCACCAGAGCCGTCGTCAGTGCCGTCGCTCCGCCGGCACTGGTCTCGACGTAGGAGCCGGTCGCTTGATGGGCGCCGCCGCGCAACCCACTGCCGGCGGCGAGCACGGTGCCGCCGGTGGCCACAGCCAGAAGGGGGATCACGACCCACGCCAGCGTGAGCCGGCGCATCGAACGCAGCACCATGTATGCGATCGGCCCGACGACGAGCGCGTACCGCGGCGAGCGCGATCAGCCAGGTGTTGAGGCTGACCTCGTCGAGGCCGGATCGGTCGACGAGGCTCTGCTCGGGCCCCATCCCGAAGCCGACGTTTCCTGCGCCGAACTCGGCGGCGCGATACGGCGACGGATGGACGATCGAGCCCCAGTTCCCACCGGCGGCAGCTCCGTCGGTGAGACGCACCTCGCCCGCACCGGCCCACGCGTATCCGGCTTCTCCCGGCCGCCAGTCCCGCGGCAAGGCCGCCGTCTGCGTGTCGTCGTCGAGCAGTAGCCGGCCGCCCTCGCCGACCCAGGTCAGCAGGAACCCGCGCTCGTCGGCCGTCAGCGCAGCGAGATCGCCGCCGGTGGCGGCGACAGTGTCGAAGACATCCAGCGCTGCCGGACCGAGGGCGACGTCGTCAGGCATCAGCTCGACGAGAACGCCACGACCGACGTCGCCATCGAGCGGTACCTCCTCGGGCACGTCCCCAGCCCGGTCGAACAGCGCCGGCATCACGCCGACGAGTTCGTGGTTTCCACTGATCTTCGCCTGGAGGTCCTCCTCGGCGACGACGTCCTCGCCATCGCGCGCCTGCACGACGACCCTTCCCCAGTCCGAACAGCTGGTGACCAACCGGAACTGCTTCTCGGCTCCGCCGGCGATCTCCGCCGGCGTCGTGACCGTTCCCGCGCCTGTGTCCGGGTTGCTGACCGCAATCGTGCCCCGGAACGCCTGACGGGCGGCGACGTTCACGGTGACCATGACGGGCGTCCCCACCTCGCAATAGCCCCGTACACCGATGACGGCACGCAGATCGACCGTGGCGGTTGGTTCCTGGGCGTGCGCCGGAGCGGCGAGTATCGCCGTGAGTGTGGCGCATGCAAGTGACAGCATCACCACGCGTGCCCGTCCCGTCTCCATGCATACTGAGTATGGCACTCCACGGCGCGTTACGCCAGTGCGGGCTCGAACGGCGACGCGTCGATGCCGCCCCCACCAATGGGTCATGAGAATTCGACGTCGCGCCCGGCCGTTTGGTTCCGCCGTCGGCCAGCGGGCGCGCTGACACCTCGCCATGTCCCGAATCTGGTCCTAGAACAGTCGCCATATCAAACGTATGCTCTGCATATGGGAGTGTCTCGGAGGACGCCAGGGGACTGCTGGACGTCTCTCGACCCGCCGTCGCGCTCGATCGTGGCGCTGCTCGGCGCCGCCTGCGTCGGTGCCACGCTCATCTGGCTTCCGGTCACGCCTCGGGCGGCGATCGCCGGGCTCGCCCTCGCACCGTTGTGGTGGGCGGCGGCGATCGATCTCGCCGAGCGGCGACTGCCGAACCGGCTCGTGCTCGCCGGCGCAGCCGTCGTGCTCGGTGGCGTGCTGATCGTGGCGGCGGCGGACGGAGCCAATGGCGGATGGCGTGTCGGCCAATCGACGGTCTCCGGTGCGGCGGCGATGGTCGCACCAATGCTTGCCATCCACCTCATCGCACCTGACGGCCTGGGCTTCGGAGACGTCAAGGCGGGCGCCGTGCTCGGTGCCATCGTCGGGTTGATCGACGCCTGGGCGGCCGCCGTCGCTCTGGCTACGGGGGCGATCATGGCGGCCGTCGCCGGGCTCGTGTTGCGTCGCCGCACGGTGCCGTTCGGCCCGGCACTCGTCGCCGGTGTCGCCGTCGCCTTGGTGGTGGCGCGAGCGCTCGGCGTCAGGCCGGTTCGATGAGCTCGCTCCGCTGCGCCGCGTCTCGCCCCGAGCGCCACCACTGCGTGACCTGATCGGCGAGGAACGTCAGCAACCCTCCGACGGTGATCGCCATGAACGGCGCGAGGGGCAGGTGGAAGCGCGGGTTGCCCCACAGCAGCAGCGGCACGATCAGCAGCGTGGCGAACAGCGTGATGACCAGTCGGCGCTCGGGTCGCGGTGTCGCCAGCGCCAGCAGTGGGAGCCCGGCGATGGAGAGGAACAGCATCACCCGGAAATAGGCGTCGGCCGTCGTGTTGAAGAAATGCCGCGTGCTCGACGACATGAATGCGCCGCTGCCCATCGTCTCCGCCGCCTGCACGCCGTCGTGATCCTCGGCGAAGATGAACCGGGCGCGGCGGGTGATCTGCAACAGCTCACGACCGGGGTGGTGGGTGACGAACTCGATCGCCTTGCGCGTGTTGCCCCGATTGCGCTCGACCTCAGGTGTGTCGTACGGGACGCAGCCGTCGTGTGCAGCCCATCGGAATCCGCCGTAGGCGTCCATGTTGCGGTCGAGGCACAGGGTGTCACCCATGTTGGTGGACGAGGGGATGAAGGCGTCGAGACGCACCGCGTTGCGGATCGTCCACGGGATGAACACGAGGACGAGCACGAGAAGCGGGACGGCGACGGCGGCGGCGGCCCGCTTCCAGCCGGTGTTGATGGCGAGCATGGCGAGGAACAAGCCGAGCAGGAGCGGCACGGAGAACGGCCTCACGAGTGCCGAGATGCTGAGGACGAGACCGAAGGCGATGAGGCGGTTGCGGCTCGGCGGGCCGCTCGCCCAGTCGTGATCGACGATGACCGCCAAGGCGGCAATCGACAGGAACATGAACGTCGTCTCCAGCTGGAGGCTCGTCACTTGGTAGATGACGTTGGGGAAGACGGCGAGCACCGCTGCCGCGACGAGGCCGGCGCGCACACCGAACAGGCGGCGAGCGACGACGAACGTGAGCCACACGGTCGCCACGGAGATCACGGCATGGAAGATTCCCGCCACCAGCATCAGGTCGTTCGTGATCGGGGTGTGGAGAGCGAGCCAGAAGATCCCGGCGAGGATCGCCGGATATCCGATGGGGTAGTAGGCGGTGGCGGTGTGGGTGATGTAGTGGATGTACCCGCGGCCGGCGGCGATCTCGTTGCCGTAGTACCAGTAGCTGTATTGGTCGCCGGAGAGGTCCCACCTCACGGGCGGCTCGGACTTGGCGTAGGCGAGCCAGGCGAAGCGGAGCACGGCAGAAAGCCCGAGGATCCCGAAGAGCCACCGGGTCTCGGTGGGCGTGAGCGGGTCGCGGGTGGGAGCGGCCGCGGTCTCCGGCGAGTCGCGTCCGTCGTCGTGCGGCGTCGGCCGTTCGTCGACGAGCGTGTCGCCGTCATGCACCGGCGTCGGCTGGATTCGTTCGGTGGTTGGATCCAAGGTCGGTGCGTCTCCCGCAAGCTCAGCCCGGGCAACAGACTAGAGCGTCGGGTCTGCTGTCATCCTGCCGCCGGTCAGATGCTGTCGCCGGCCGCACGTCTGCCCGAAACGCCGGCACATCGTGGCGTGGAGCGATCCTTGTTCGCCACCCGGAGTCGGGGCGACTACCGTTTGCGCCCGAACGATCGTCGGGGGACGACGGACGTTCGCAACCGTCATGAGCACAGCAGCCCGTCCACTGATCGGACTTCCCGGAAGACGTAAGCGCGGCGCCGACATCGCCGGGTTCCCCGCGGTGTTGCTCGACGTCGAGCTCGACCTGTACTTCGTCGACTACGCCCGTGGAGTGCTCGAGGCAGGCGGACTACCCGTCCATCTGCCGATGGATGCGAACCCGCTCGACTACCTCGATCGACTCGACGGCATCGTGCTCCCCGGCGGCACCGACGTGGATCCGGCACTCTACGGCGCCACCGCGGAGACCGACGTCTACCCACCGGAGCCGATCCGCGACCGGTTCGAGATGGCGCTCGCCGGGGGCGCGCTCGCCCGCGATCTGCCGATGCTGGGCATCTGCCGTGGGATGCAGCTGGTCAACGTCCAGGCGGGGGGTTCGCTCTTCCAGGACATGCCCACCCACTCCCGGTTCGACGCTCCGGTCGAGACCGTCGCCCATCGCGTGGCGACCGAGCCTGGCACGCAGCTGGCTGAGCTGTTCGGCCCGACCGCCGACGTGAACTCGCTGCACCACCAGACCGTCGACCGAGTCGCCCCGGGTTGGGTCGTCGCCGCCTGTGACGAGAGCGGATCGATCGAGGCGATCGAGCTCCCCGAGCACGACGTGATTGCCGTGCAGTGGCACCCGGAGATGCTCCCCGGCCGGGCGACCGACCCCCTCTTCGCTTGGATCGTCGAGCGGGCGAGTATGCGGGCCGAGGCGCGTAGCGACCGGAAGGAGGGCTCATGGGCAGGCGGATGACATCCACCGACTCCGACGATCTGATCGAAGCAGAACGAACGGTCCGCCACCGTCTGGCCCAGTCGGACCCTCCGCTCGACGTCGACTACGAAGCGACCGCAGTGGTGGCGAACGTGTTCCGCATTGCCAGCGCAGCGCGGGCGCACATCGAGCGCACCGCGCTCGCCGGCGACAACCTGTCGTTCACCGCCTTCACGGTGTTGTGGGTGCTGTGGATCTGGGGCGAGGACGAGTTCCGCCACGTGGCCGCCGAGTCCGGCATCACGAAAGGGACGTTGACGGGAGTGCTGACGACACTCGAGCGGCGAGGTCTCGCCGTCAGGCGCCGGCACAACTCCGACCGGCGGCTCGTGATGGTGGCTGCCACGCCGGCCGGGACGGCCCTGATGGAGCGGCTGTTCCCCAGGGTGAACGCCCAGGAGACACGGATCGTTGGCCGCCTGTCCGATGACGAGACCCGCAGCCTGGCCCACCTGCTCCGCGAGCTGCTCCGTCAGCTGGATAGTTTGGACCCGAACAGTTCACCCAACTGACCGGCGGAGCCGCGGCCGATGGAGCCGCGGCCGACGGAGAGGAGGCACGTAGTGGGAGAGGTCGTCGGGGCTGCGCTCGTCGCGCACGTGCCCACCATGGTGCTGCCCACCGAGATCCGTTACGAGCTCAATGGGGGCAAGGAGATCAGCCTCGTGCCCGGCCTGCATCGCCTCAAGGACGAGGTCTTCGACCGGCTGCGGCCGGACACGGTCGTCGTGTTCGACGCACACTGGTTCACCACCGTCGAGTTCGTGGTCGCCGCGCACGAACGTCGATCCGGTTTGTACACGTCGGAGGAACTGCCGCGCGGGATGTCGCAGATGCCCTACGACTTTCCTGGCGATCCGCAGCTGGCGCGGGCGATGGCCAAGGAGGTCGAGGCCGCCGGGTCCTGGCTGACACCGATCGACGATCCGTACCTGCCCATCCACTACCCCACGACGAACCTGCTGCCGTTCCTCCAGGGTGACGAGCGGTGGATGAGCGTGAGCGTCGCCCAAACCGGTGAGCCCGACGACTTCCTGCTCGTCGGCGAGGCAATCGGACGAGCGATCGCCGCGTCCGATCGACGGGTCGTGCTGCTCGCCAGCGGGGCGATGAGCCACACGTTCTGGAAGCTGAAGGAACTGCGCCAGCACGAGGCGAGCGATCCGGTCCACATCCGCACGCCCGGAGGCACGCCAGGCCGATCTCGAGCGGATCGCCTGGTTCGAGGCCGGCGACCATGCCCGCGTGATCGACACGATGCCCGAGTTCCTCCGCTACCGGCCGGAAGGGATGTTCGGCCATTATCTGATGATGGTGGCGGCGATCGGTGGGCGTGATTGCGTCGCCCCTGGGGTGCTGTACAGCGACTACGAGAACTCGATCGGCACCGGACAGGTGCACGTGTGGTTCGAACGACCCGAAGGTGGATGGACGGCGGCCTAGGAGCCTGACGTCCGTTTGTGGTCCCAGCGCTGGAAGCCGGCGGCCTGGGCCTCTTCCTCGGTGTCGAAGTACGTTTCCGCCTTCGTGCGCTTGTAGTTCGGGCTGTCGACGGTGTGGTAGAGCATCGAGCCCGTGTTGCCCTTGATCCTGCCGGTGGAGCCTTCGTCACCGTTGTCGGCCGGCCTGGACAGCGACTGGGCGGCCGCCGTGGCCTCGGCTACGGCGGGCTGCTCCGGCGTCGAGTTGCCGGTGGCGCTCGCTTTGGTCGCCGAACCTGCCTCCCCACTCGGGCGAGTGGCGGTGGATGGGGGAACCGAGGGCGCGTGGCGCGGTCGAGCCCGCCCGCCGCGCCTGCAGCTGTTGCCACGCGAAGAACCCGGCGACACCGATCACGGCGAGGAATCCGAGCCTCCGCACCTTCGAGAAGAACCCCGACCCGCGCTTCCGTCGTACTCCCATGCAGGGACTTCTAGCCGATGGAACACCTCACGTCCAGCAAATCGGCGGAGGTGCCCGTTGAACGCCGAATAGGTCGTCGCGCCGATGCCGGTGCGTGTGGAACGGTTGAGGATGAGGACAGTGACTGACGAAGCCCAGTGTCTCCTGCCCGTGGCCCGAGTAGAGCGCACGATCGCACAGCGCCTCGACACGATGAGCGAAGTACATCGGGAGATCGTCGGTGCCGCTGCCGTGCTCGGTGGGAGAGCGACGGTGGGCGCCGTCACGGCAATGGTCCAGCGACCGCCGGCCGAGGTGTTCCTCGTCCTCGACGACGTCGCCGAGTGGATGTCGGCCGGTGGGCAGCAGATCTCGTTCTCCGCCGAGGCTGTGCGGGGGTCGGTTCTCGCCGCGATGACCACGATGGAACGCCAGCAGTTGCACGCCGCAGCGATGGCGACGATTCCTCCCACGGACACCGCTCAGGTGGTGCGTCGCGCCCGCCATGCGATCGAGGCAGCGGGTTTGTCCCACACCCATGCCCTCGTTGCAATCGACGCGTGCAGGCACGCCGCATCGGTACTCCACGCGTCTGTGTCGTTCGAGGAGGCAGCGGAGTGGGCGGCTCGGGGGTGGCGCCTCGCCGCGGAGGTCGCTCCAGCCGCGCTCCAGGCGGAGCTCCGCCTGGCTCACGCCGACGCGGTGCTGGCCAGCGGATGTTTGGTCGCTGCGCGGGATCTCTACGAGCAGGCGGTGCAGCCGGCTGAGCGCGCAGACGATCCCCGGTTGCTCGCCCGCGCCGCTATCGGGCTCGGTGGGGTGTGGGTCGAGGAGCAGCGTGACGAGCTGTCGCGACGGCGGATGCTGGCCCTCTGCCGCCGAGCGCGAGCGCGCCTCTCGGCTGACGACTCGCTGCTTGCAGCACGGCTCTCGGTGCGCCTCGCCGCCGAGGACGTCTATCAGCGCCGGCTCGACGGGGCGATAGCGAAGGCGGTCGACGAGGTGCGGCGACACGGTGACCCCGCGGCCACGGCCGAGGCGCTCTCCCTGTACCACCACACCCTGCTCGTCCCCGATCGTGCCGTCGAGCGCCTGAGCATCGCCGAAGAACTGCTCGACGTGACCGAATGCCCAAAGGCCGCAGGGTATGCCCTCTTCGGGTTGTGCTGGCGCACGGTCGACCTCTATCTGCTCGGCGATCCACGCGCCGAGGCGAGTTTCGTCAACCTTCGGGAGCAGGCGGCTGTGTTTGGCAGCGACTCCATCGGATACGTGGCCGCTGTCCTCGACGTCATGCGGACGTTCCGCCGCGGCGATCTCGAGCTGACCGAGCGTCAGGCGGAAGAGGCGTTCCGCATCGGAACGGAAGCGGGTGACGCGGACGCGCTGAGCTGGTACGGCGCCCATCTGCTCGCCGTGCGGTGGGCACAGGGACGGTTGGAGGAGATGCACGATCTCGTGTCGTCGGTGATCGAGTCGTCGACGTTGCGCCGACTCGACCACGTCTACCCCGCCTTGCTTGCCTACACGTCGGCCCTGCGCGGGGACCTCACGTCGTGCCGGGCGGCGGTCGAGGCGGTCCTCGCCGATAGTGGCATGACGTTCGCCGATTTCAGCACGTGGACGACGACGATGACGGTGCTCGCCGAGACCGCCGCCGAGTTGGGTGATCCAGAGCTGGCCGACGACGTGGCACGGCGTTTCGAGCCCTACGCCGGCTGGCCCGTGATGCCGTCGCTGGCGGTGATCTGCCTCGGTCCCGGTGAGCGGGTGCTCGCCACTGCCCATGCAGCCGCCGGGCGGCTCGATGCCGCTGTCTCTTGCCTCCGCGCCGCGCTCTCCGCCAACGATCGCATCGGGAACCGACCGTTCGCCGCGCTGATCAATGCCCAGCTCGCCGCCGTCCTCGCCCGCCGCAGCGGGAGCGGCGACCGGGACGAAGCTGCCGAGCTCTACGCGGTGGCGATCACGCTCGGCGAGGAGATGGGCCTGAGCGGGCGGGTTCCTCAGTGGAAGCACGAGATGGCCCAGCTCGACGTCGCAGTGGAGCACGTCGAGCCTCTGACGGCGTCACTGCAACAGCGCGACGGCGGGTGGCTCGTCACGGTCGATCAGCGCACCGCCGAGGTGGGCGACGTGATCGGGATGCGGTACATCGCCGAGCTCGTCTCACGGCCCGGCACGGCGATCGCCGCCGACACACTCTGCGCCGCCGTCACCGGATGGGCGCCGACGGAGCAATGCCACGGTGACCGCACGCTCGACGAGACGGCTCGCCAGCAGTACGAGCGGCGCCTCGCCGAGCTCGATCGGGAGCTGGACACCGCCGACGTGCTCGGCGACGGAGCTCGGAGCGAGCGCGCCGTCGCCGAGCGCGACCAGATCATCCAGCAGCTGCGCCGCGACGTGGGATTGTGGGGACGGTCGCGACGGCTCGACGACGAAGCCGAGCGATCGCGGATCCGCGTTTCGAAGGCGATCCGGCGGGCGATCGGACAGGTCGAGGCCACTGATGCAGTGATCGGGCGTGTCTTCCGCACGCGGATCGAGACCGGCTTCCATTGCCGCTACGTGCCCGACCCGGGGGAACCGATCGACTGGACGGTCACGATCGCCCCGCGCCGTCCATGCCCTGGTTGACGTCTGCGCAGTCGTGTCCCATCGGGACATGGTGGGTGTCCCGCCTTCGTCAGTGAGACCGGCATCAGGCTGGTCCTCGACGAAAAGAGGAGACATGACCACAAGATCCACCCTCCAGGCCCGCCGCCGTGTCCTGCGGGCATTGGCGTTCACCCCAGCCCTGCTGGTGCCGCTCGCCGTCACCGGCACGCCCGCCCGGGCCGCCACCGTGCACTGCTACGGATTGGTCGCCAAGGGATACACCAACGGAGACGACCACATCGTGCTCACCGGTTCGGGCCGCCACGTCATCAACACCCTCGGCGGGAACGACTCGATCGTCGGCGCCGACGGGGATGACGTCCTCTGCGGCGGCACCGGCAACGACTACATCTCCGGCGCAGCGGGGAACGACAAGATCGCCGGCAACGACGGCGACGACACGCTCTACGGCGCGGACGGCAACGATCAAATCGAAGGCTTCTTCGGCGCAGACAAGATCCATGGCGGTTACGGCAACGATCGCGTCGAGGGTGGAGACGGCAACGACTTCACCCGCAACTGGGGCGTCGACAGCGTGTACGGGGATGGCGGCAACGACCTGGTCCGGGGCAGTGGCGGCAACGACCGCTACCTGATCGGGGGCAGTGGTGACGACGACGTCTACGGGTTCGGCGGCAACGACGTGCTGATCGACTACTTCGGCCACGACTTCCTCTTCGCCGGCGCCGGCGATGACTCCTTGAAGGCAGACGACCCGGCGCCGTCGTTCGCCAATCACGACCACCTCAACGGTGAGTCGGGAACTGATCGTTGCATTCACGACAGCTTCGACACCACGTACCTCCTGTCCTGCGAGCTCTGAGCCGTCGGGTAGGCCAGGCCGGGCCGGTGTGGGCGCATCGTGGCGCTCACACCGGGCGGCGACCCGGAGGTCGGGGTTCGGGCGTGGCAGTGCCGCGTGCAGCGTGGGGGCGGGACTGCACACGGCACTGGCCGATCATGAGGTCGTTCGGACTCTCTCAGCGAGCCCTCCTGTACAGCACCGTCGCCAGCGGGGCGAAGACGACCACCAGGCCCGCCGACCAGAGCACGGCTTCCACCGTGAGCGAGGCGGTCGAGTGTCCCAACGTGGCGGCCGCGTCGTCGCTGAACCACGCTCGGGCAGCATCCACCATCGCCGACACGGGCTGGTTCCTGGCGATTGGCTGCATCCATCCGGGCATCGAGCTCACAGGCACGTAGGCGCTCGAGACGAACGTCAACGGGAAGACGAGCATCGACATCCCTTGCGCTGCCTGGGCCGAGCCGGCGACCAGGCCGATCACGAGAAACAGCCACGTGAAGGCGAAGCCGAACAGCGTAATGAGGCCGACTGCCACGAGGCTGTCGGCGACGGAGCCCGCGGGGCGGAACCCGACAGCGACGCCGATGGCCACCGTGATCAGCACTCCCCAGGCGACGAGCACGGTCTCGGCCACGGCGCGACCGGTGGCGATCGACGAGCGTGGGATCGGGAGCGAGCGCAGCCGGTCGACGAAGCCGTGCTGAAGGTCCTCGGCGACACCTGCGGCCGCCGCCATCCCGGAGAACAGGACTCCGGTGACGACGAAGCCGGGAACGAGGAAGTCGACGTAGTCGAGTCCGTCGGCTGTCCCGATCGCACCGCCGAACACGTAGCGGAAGATGAGCAGGAACAACGCCCCTTGGACGGTCGCCACGACGACCAACTGCGGCGTGCGGATGAATTTCACCAGCGAGCGGCGAGCGACGACGAGCGAGCTCGCCACCGCCCCCGGCGGCTTCGAGCGCGCGGTGGCCGGAATGCCGGTCATCACGGGGTCGTGGGTGAGGGTCGTGGTCATGATGCCTTCCGTTCTGTTGACGCTTCGTGCCCGGTCAGGGCAAGGAACACTTCGTCGAGCGTCGGACGACGAAGGGTGAGATCGTCCACGGGGACGTTGCGCGCGTCGAGCAGTCGGACCGCATCTGCCAGGCGGGTCGTTCCGTTGTCGACGGCCACGGCGACCTTTCCGGTGTCGGCGTCGACGTTGGCGTCGCTTCCTGCCACTGCACTCAAGGCCGCGGCGACAGCCGGAGCGTCGCCGCGCAGTCGAGGGTGCGCCTCGATGACCTCACGTCCGGCGCGGGACTTGAGCTCCTTCGGGCTGCCCGCGGCGATCACCGTGCCGTGGTCGACGATGACGATCTGGTCGGCCAGCTGGTCGGCCTCGTCCAGGTACTGCGTGGTGAGCAATACGTCGGTGCCGCGGCTGACGAGACCTCGCACGGCGTCCCACAGTGCGATGCGGCTCCCCGGATCGAGCCCCGTCGTCGGCTCGTCCATGAGGAGCAGCCGCGGCTCGCCGACGAGACTTGCGCCGAGATCCAGCCGGCGGCGCATACCGCCCGACCAGCCCCGGACGAGACGGTCGGCGGCGTCGGTGAGGTCCAGGGTGGCGAGCACGTGCGCCGGCTCGGTGCTTCGCATCACGTCGACGACGCGCCGAACAGTCGGGCGACCATCTCCAGGTTCTCGCGGCCGGTCATCGCTTCTTCGACTGCTGCGTACTGCCCGGCCAAGCCGATCATCGAGCGGACGCGCGCCGGCTCGGCGATCGCATCCACACCTGCCACTCGCAGCGAACCCGAGTCGGGAGTCGTCAGCGTGGCCAGCATCTTCACGAACGTCGTCTTGCCGGCACCGTTGGGGCCGAGCACTGCCAACACGCTTCCAGCGGGCGCCGAGAGCGTCAGGCCGTCGAGTGCGTCGACCTTCCCGTACCGCTTGCGGAGCTGTTCTGCTTCGACGATCTGTTCCATCATGAACCTCCGAGGACTACAATTGCCTTAGTCACTATAAATCTTAGCTACTAAGAAATCAACGAACTGAGCGAAATTTCGATGCCACGACGCAAGACAGCCCGCCGCCTCGAGCTCCTCGAAGCGCTCATCCGCGAAGCGCGCCGCACCGGGTCGACGGGAGCACTCCACGCCCGTGCCATCGGTGAACGGATGGGCGTGAACTCGACCGACTTCGAATGCCTCGACGTTCTCGACTGGACCGGACCGATCACGGCCGGCGAGCTCGCCCGCCGAGTGGGAATCACATCCGGCGCCGTGACCGGGGCGATCGACCGCCTCGAGCGAGCGGGCCTGGCTCGCCGCACCGCCGACCCGAACGACCGGCGGCGCGTCATCGTCGAGTTACCCCCTCCCGAGCCGGGTGGCCCCGCCGCTCAACGGCTCGCCGAGGCGGCGGCGATCTTCCAGCCCCTGCAGGACGAGACCGACGCCATCAACGAGGGATTCGACGACGAGCAGCTGGAAGCGATCCTCGAATGGCTGCGCCGTTCCAACGACGCCGTCGAGCGCTCTACCGAACGCCTCCGCGGCAAGTGAGACCCGCTAGTACGGCCTCACTTGCAACCTCGCATGGCCGTCGTCGGTACGTCGAAGTCGCTTGAGCGACTGCCCCAGACTGGCGATGTGCACATCGGGCCGGCCGACCAGTAACGCACCTGCGCGGCGTTCAAGGCGCAACGATGCGGCGGACGTAGATGTCTACGGCCTGGTCCGTGTCGCCGCTCAGCAGTGACTCGGCCGTCTCGAAGGAGACCCGCGTCCCGTCCGCCGACGCACCCGTGTAAAAAGCGTCGACGGGGCCGTTGCCGCCCGTCGGGCCGGTCGAGATCAGCGTCGTCCGCCCACCCGCACGCTCATACACGTCCTGGTTCCCGTCGGTATCGGCACTCACCAGCGGCTCGTTCGTCCTGAAGAAGACCCGCGACCCGTCCGCCGACCTACCGCTGAAGTAGGAGGCGATTGGGCCGTTGCCTCCGGTCGGGCCGGTCGACATCAGCGTCGTCTCCCCACCTGCACGCTCATAGATGTCCCGCCTGTTCCAGTCAGTGTCGGCGCTCACCAGCGACTCATGGGTCACGAAGAAGACCCGCGACCCGTCGGCCGACGCCCCCCTGAAACGTGCGTCGAGACTGCCGTTGTGGCCAACCCACGGGCCGGTCGAGATCAGCGTCGTCTTCTTACCCACACGCTCATACACGTCCTGGCGCCCGTCGGCGTCGACACTCACCAACGACTCCCAGGTCTCGAAGAAGACCCGCGTGCCGTCCGCCGATGTGC
This sequence comes from uncultured Acidimicrobiia bacterium, assembly GCA_963830025.1. Lineage (GTDB taxonomy): Bacteria > Actinomycetota > Acidimicrobiia > Acidimicrobiales > Ilumatobacteraceae > CAWHLC01. The sequence goes on along the minus strand of CAWHLC010000007.1, from coordinate 49,732 downwards.
CTCTGTAGTACGCGTGGTCGCCGTAGTAGCTGCCCGTCGGGCCGGTCGAGATCAGTGCCGTCTTCCCCCCGAAACGCCTATACACGTCGCGTTTCCCGCCGTCGGTGTCGGCACTCACCAGCGCCTCATTGGTCGCGAAGAAGACCCGCGACCCGTCCGCCGACGCACCCTTGAAACGTGCATCCTTATGGCCTCCGACCCTCCTCGGGCCGGTCGAGATCAGCGTCGTCTCCCCAGCCGCACGCTCATACACATCCCACCTCCCCGGGTCGGTGTCGGCATTCACCAGCGTCCCGCGCGTGTCGCGAAGAAGACCCGCGACCCGTCCGCCGACGCACCCGCGAAGTGTGAATGGTTCGGGCCGTTGCCGCCCGTCGGACCGGTCGAGATCAGCGTCGTCTCCGCACCCGCACGCTCATACACATCCCACCTCCCCGGGTCGGTGTCGGCACTCACCAGCGACTCACGAGTCTCGAAGAAGACCCGCGACCCGTCCGCCGACGCACCCGCGAAGTGTGAATGGTTCGGGCCGTTGCCGCCCGTCGGACCGGTCGAGATCAGCGTCGTCTGCCCACCCGCACGCTCATACACGTCCCCCTCCGTGTCGGCGTCCGCGCTCACCAGCGACTCGTAGGTCCCGAAGAAAACCCGTGTCCCGTCCGCGGACGCACCCATGTACTCCGCGTCGACGGGGCCGTTGCCGCCCGTCGGGCCGGTCGAGATCAGCCGCGTGTGCGTGCCCGAACGCCTATAGACGTCCCACGCCGAGTCAGTGTCGGCGCCGCGCACCAGCCGCTCTTTCGTCAGGAAGAATATCCGCGTCCCATCCGCCGACGCACCGCTGAAGCGCGCGTCGAAGTCGCCGTTGCCGCCCCTCGGGCCAGTTGACGCCCGCGTCAGCAGACTCTCCTCAGCCGACGCGGTCGAGACAAGCCCCACCGCCGCCAGCAACGCCCCGATCACGACCACCACACACCGTCCGCCGCGACGCCCATTGGACCTCATCGCTCTCTCCGATCCTCGGTCAGGACACGCCGTGCCCGAGCATCGCCAACGCAGTCGCGCCACCGATCCGTCGTCGCCGAGCACACCCCTGCCCTTCGGACTTGTCGTCCACAACTCCATCGTGCGCCCCGAACAACCGTGTCAGCAGAGCAGAAGGTCCCAAAGGAACGAACGGCGGTCGCCGATGGCCCTTTCGTCAGAGCGACATCACGATGGCTCGCTGCGCCCGCTTACTGCGTTCGAAGATGCTGACGAGCGGCGTCCTGTATCGCCCACGCGTGGGCGCACGTCGACCCGAGGCGGGACGTTGCCTGACACGGCAGTACTACGCCGTCGAGCGGTCGAGGATCTGCAGCGTCTTCAGGTCACTGTGGAAGTCGAGGGCGAAATCGCCGCCCTCACGGCCGATACCGGAGAGCTTGAAGCCACCGAACGGCGCCGTGAGATCGCGGACCAGGAACGTGTTGACCCACACGATGCCGGCGCGGATCGCCCGGCCGACGCGTACGGCCCGCTCCTGCGAGCCGGTGAACACGATCGCCGACAAGCCGTAGGGAGTCGAGTTGGCGAGCTCGACGGCGGCGTGCTCGTCGCGGAACGTCTGGAATGTGAGCACCGGACCGAACACCTCGCGCTGCACGATCTCGGCGTCGTTCGAGGCCGGTGCGATGAGCGTCGGCTCGTACCACAGTCCCTCAGCCGCTCGTTTGCCGCCGCGCATGATCGTGTCGCCGGCGGCCTTGGACCGTTCGACGAACGCTTCCACGCGGGCGAGGTGGTCGGGATGGATCATCGGCGCGATCGTCGTCGTCGGGTCGCGGCTGTCGCCCATCACGTGCGTGTCCACGTAGGCGTTGAACTTGGCGAGGAACTGCTCGCGGATCGAGTCCTCCACGAGGAGCCGCGTGCCGGCGAGGCAGACCTGCCCGGAGTCGTCGTACTGCCACGCAGCGCGGTGGGCGGCAGCGTCGAGATCCGCGTCGGCGAACACCACCAGCGGTCCTTTGCCGCCGAGCTCGGCCGTGAAGGGGACGATGTTCTCGGCAGCGGCGTGGCCGATGTGACGGGCGGTCTCGGGTGACCCGGTGAAGCTGATCCTCCGCACGCGTGGGTCACTGGTGAGTGGTGGGCCGACCTCTTCGCCGATGCCCTGGACGATGTTGAACACCCCCGGCGGGAAGCCGGCCTGGTCGGCATAGTCGGCGAGCAACGACGCCGAGAGTGGTGACCACTCGGCCGGCTTGAGGATGACCGGGTTGCCGGCGGCCAGGGCGGGTGCGACCTTCCACGTCGAGAGCATGAACGGGGCGTTCCACGGCGTGATGATCACCGCCGGACCGGCGGGCATCCGTTGGACCAGGTTGTTCGTGCCCTTCGAGCTCCAGGTGCGCTCCTCGTAGGTCGGCGGCGAGATCGGCGTATGTGCGGAAGTTGAGCGCGCCGCGGCCGACGAGGCGCTGCCGCATCGACTCGTAGAGCATCGCCATGTCGAGCGTCTCGACGATGGCGATCTCCTCGGTGTGCGACTCGATCACATCAGCCAGACGGTGGAGGTACTCGGCACGGCCAGACGGCGCCGAGATCGGCCCAGCCGTCGCAGGCGCTCACCGCGGCGGCAACTGCGGCGTCGGCGGCCTCCGCGTCGCCGCGAGCGATGGCGCCGAGGTCCCGCTCCCAGTCGAGCGGCGAGTGGTTGGCGAACGTGCTCGGAGATGCCACGCGATGGCCGCCGATGAAGTGGTCGCCGCTGACGGCGACTCCCTCGACGTCGAAGCGCGGTGTCGACATCGTCACGACTCCAGCGTCGACTCGTAGTGCTTGGCACCGGGACCCATCGGCGTTCGCACGCCGCGGAACTCCCAATCGCCGCCCATCGCCGTGGAGATCACTTCCTCCGACTCGGACGGCTGGGCGCCGACGTCGGTGCGGATCGGGGTCGGTCCGCTGACGATGCGGTTGGTGAGCGCGCCGAGCCCTTCGACCTCGACGGTGACGACGTCGCCCGGCTGCACGGGCCGGCTGTTGGCCGGCGTGCCGGAGAGGAGGATGTCGCCCGGGACGAGGGTGATCGTGCGGGCGATGTCGGCGACGAGGTAGTGCATGTCCCACTCCATCTCGTCGGTGGTCGCATCCTGGACGACGTCGCCGTTGACGAGCGTGCGCAGCCGCTTGCCGTGGAAGTCCCACCCCGTCACGAGACCGGGTCCGATCGGGCACAACGTGTCGCTGCCTTTCACGCGCAGCATCGACCCGGCGTCGGTGTCGCGGAAGTCGTGGAGGCCGTAGTCGTTGCTGACGGTGTATCCGGCGATGTACTCACCCGCATCGTCTGGGGCGACGTTGCGGCACACCTTGCCGATGACGATCGCGATCTCACCTTCGTAGTTGAGCCACTTGCAGCCATCGGGACGGACGACGTCGGCGCCGTGGGCGTTGAGCGCCGTGATCGGCTTGTGGAAATACGTCGGCGCCGCCGGCAGCTTCGTCATGAACTCCGTGACGCGACTGGTGTAGTTGAGGTGGACGCACACGATCTTCGTCGGCTCGACCGGCGGGAGGTGCACGGCGTCGTCGACGGCGATCGTGCGCCCGTCGCCTGCGCGCAACAGGTCCCCGTCGCGCTCGGTGACGGTGGCGTAACCGTCGAGCAGTATTCGCCGGTACTCGGCCATCAGTCCCTCCCAGTCCTGACATGGTCGTTCGGAGCCGAACGATATCAATCCCGCCGGAGCCAGTCACCCGACGTGATCGGGGCAAGCTCCAACCCGGCGCCGAACTCGTACGCCCATGCTCGTTGACCGTCGGTGGTCTCCACGACCACCCGGCGGTACAGGCCCTCGACGGCGGCTTCCACCTCGTCGAGCAGATCCAAGGCGTCCTCGATCGACTCCTCCCGCAACGCGAAGATGCGACCGGCGATGAATGCCTCGACACCGTCCGGGAACAGCGCCGCCGGATAGCCCTCGCCGGTGTCGTAGAGCTGGCCGCGCACCGTCGCCGGCCGTCCCTCGTCGCTGACGAGCGGCTCGAGGATGGGCCACCGCTCTTCGCCGGGCTGCAAGGTGCCGTAGACGAAGACGTGGATCGGATCGCCGATCATCTCGCGGCGATCGGGGCGCACGCGTCGCGGATGCGGCGCGCCGTACCCGCGGTTCCAGCCGCGTCCACCATCGCCGGATTGAACACCTCGGCCGTCACGTGTGGCGTCGAGCCCGACGCGGCGATCGTCGCCACGAGTGCATCGATGTCGACGACACCGTCGCCGGGGAGCAGGCGGGCGGTCATCGCCTCCGCCATGACGTCGTCGCCGGGCTCGGCCGACGCGTCACACAACTGCACGGCGCCGATCCGGCCGGGCGGAATGGAGGCGAGCAGCTCCGGAGCGGGACCGCCGGGTTGGCGCTGCCAGTGAAAGGCGTCGATGAGCAGTGTCGCGCCGGTTGGCTCGACGAGGCGCCACGCCGAAGCGAGGTCGGGCAATCCGGTCCAAGGAAGGAACTCGACGCACACCGCCACGCCGGCGCGGGTCGCTGCATCGACAGCATCGTCGAGCCCCCGCCGGGCGACGTCCTCATCGGGGATCGACGGTTCGAGACATGCGGCGAGGAGGTGAGTCGCCCCGGTGACGGATGCCGCCTCGAGCAGGTCGTCGAGGCTCGGCCCCCATTGCGGGGGTTCGCCCGTGACCCACGACGTGGTCCCCTCGACCATGCTCGCTCGCAATCCGAGATCGTCGAGTACGGCTCGTCCTGTCTCGAAGCCGCGACGGCCACCGGCGACGCCGAGATGATCCCCCCAGATCGAGACATGTGTGAAGCCGACGCCGGCGGCCGCCTCGAGCGCCCCGCGCACGTCCCTCTCCGTCGGTTGCATCGGATCGACCAGGAGTGTCGCGGTGCAGATGCCGATGTCCCAATCCACGCCGGTCTCCCTCCATCGTCGTGCGTGCCGGAGATGTGACCGTATCCGCCGGGGACTCGTCCCGGTGCTGTCGAGCGAGACCTTCCGGTAGCGTGCCGCGACATGACCCCCCGACGATCTCTCACGATGCTCGCCGCGCTCACCCTCGCTGCCGGGCTCGTGGCCTGCGGCGACGACGACTCGTCCGGTGACGGCACACAACCCGACAGCACCAGTGTCAGCGACGACACGGATAGTTCCGACGATGGTGCGGCCACCACCGTGGCTGGCGACGTCACGAGTCCGTCGGACTCCGCGGGGTCGTCGACGCCCGGCAGCGTCGCCGAGGAGTTCGTCGCGTTCTGCGAGCCGATGGAAGAGCTGGCGAACTTCAACGCAGACGCGCCGACGCCCGACCCGGGCGGATCGTTCGAGGAGTTGCAGGAACAGCTGCTCAGTGTTCAGGACGACGCCGACGGGTTGTACGGCGCGGCGATCGAGAACGCGCCGGCGGAGATCGCCGACGACCTGCAACGGTTGGCCGACTACACCGAGGAGACGTTCGACGCCATTGCCGAAGCGAGCTCGGCGGATGAGGTGTTCGAGTTCCTCACCGACACGCCCGAAGAGGTGCTCGAGGCGACCTCGAACCTCAACGCGTTCATCAAGGAGAACTGCGGGTTCGAGCTGACGTCCGGTCTCTGACCCAGACGCCGGCCGGAACTCCGTCGACCGTGCCGGCGGACCTCACAAGCGCCAGTCGACAGGCGGGAGATCCGCTTCGACGAGCGCCTGGTTGGTGCGGCTGAACGGCTTGCTGCCGAAGAAACCGTTGTGCGCCGACAGTGGTGACGGGTGCGCCGACTCGATCACGACGTGCCGGTCCAGGTTGACGAACGCCTTCTTCTGTCGAGCCTTCGAACCCCACAGGATGAACACGACGCGTTCGGTCTTGGCGTTGACGGCGCGGATGACCTCGTCGGTGAACGTCTCCCAGCCCTTGCCGTGATGCGAGCCGGCTTGGCCCGCCCGCACGGTGAGCGTCGCGTTGAGCAGCAGCACACCCTCGCCGGCCCACGCCTCGAGATTGCCGTGGTCGGGCGTGGCGATCCCGAGGTCGTCTTCGAGCTCGCGGTGGATGTTGACCAGACGACGGTGGGGCCTGTATTCCACGGCGCACCGAGAAGCACAAGCCGTGCGCTTGGCGGGGGCCGTGGTACGGGTCCTGACCGAGGATCAACACCCGCGTTTGCTCGTACGGCGTGAGGTGGAGCGCAGCGAACACCTCGTCGTGGGCGGGATAGATCGTGTGCTTCCGTCGCTCGTCGGCGACGAACTGCTGCAGCGGCGTCCAGTACGGCTTGTCGAACTCGCCGCGGAGTATCGGGTTCCAGTCGGTCGTCGTCATCTCACCAAGCCACCAACGTCTTAGTCTCGCGTCGATGACGGCGACGACCGGAAACAGGCGAGGTGCGGGACCGACACTGCCTGGCTCGTTCCCCCGCTCCACCCTCGCCACGCTGCCGACGCCGCTCGAGCGTGGGCCGGACATCGGCGATGGCGTTCACCTGTGGGTGAAACGCGACGATCTCACCGGACTCGGCGTCGGTGGCAACAAGGCGCGCAAGCTCGAGTTCCTCTGCGGCGACGCCCTCGAGCGAGGAGCGACCGCGCTCATCACGGTCGGCGCCGGCCAGTCCAACCATTGCCGCATGACCGCAGCTGCCGGCGCCGTGCTCGGCCTCGATGTCCACCTCGTCCTTGCCGGCGACGCACCCGCCGCACCCGCCGGAAACCAGCTGCTCAGCGCCCTCTTCGGCGCGCAGATCCACTACACCGGGGTGGCAGCGGCGCATTGGGGCGAGCTGGAGATCGCCCGCGAGCAGCTCACGACGGAACTCGCCGCCGACGGTGCGGTGCCGTATTCGATGCCGATCGGTGGCGGAACCGCAGTCGGGGCGCTCGGATACCTGTGGTGCTTCGACGAGCTCATGCGTCAGTGCGATGCGGCGGGGATCGCGCCCACGGCGATCGTGTTCACGTCGGCGAGCGGCGGCACTCATGCCGGCCTGCTCGCCGGGCAGGCGTGGTGGAGGTCGACCGGTCGCGACGTGCCCGAGATCGTCGCGGTCGGGGTGGCCAAGGGCGTGATCGCGGGCATGCCCGATCCCGCCGCACTGGCTGCCGAGACCCTCGGCCTCGCCGGCGCACCGCATGTCACGATCGATCGCGCCGACGTGCTGATCGACGGGCGATGGATCGGCGACGACTACGCCGAGCCCACCGCCGAGGGGGATGCGGCCATCGGTTGGGCGGCCCGCGCCGGGGGTTGGGTACTCGACCGCACGTACAGCGGAAAGGGTTGTGCCGGCCTGCTCGGAAACGCCGCGGAGGGGCGCTGGCCTTCGGGCGCCGACGTCGTGTTCATCCACACCGGCGGGTTGCCGGCAGTCTTCTCGCCGGGCGGATCGCCACTCGGTAACTTGACCACATGAGCGAGATCCTCGACGTCGATCTGCTGGCCTTCGAGCGCGGCTCGCGAGATCAGAGACGGGCCGTCGTCGACGGCGTGCGGCACAGCCTGCAGACCGGATTCGTCTACACCAAGCACGACCTGTCCGAGGACCTGCTCGACACGGCCTACGGCATGCTCCGCGAGTTCTTCTCGCTCCACGCCGAACAGAAGGCGACGTTCAACGCGCCGGGCGCCAACGGTCAGACCGGGTACACGGGCCTGCTCGTCGAGACGGCGGCATCGAGCGACCGGCCCGATTGGAAGGAGATGCTCAACTGGTCGTCGCCGATCGCGGCCGGACATCCCCTGAAGCGCAAGTTCGCCACCGCCTATCCCGACCAGGTGATGCCCGAGTCGGCGGTGCCGGGGATCACCGACGTGCTGTACCGGTTCCACGAATCGATCGCGGATCTGCAGAAGCGCTTCCTGCGAGTGATCGCCATGGGTATCGGCTGCCACGAGTCGTTCTTCGACGAGATGGTCACCGATGGGCCGACGCTCACGCGCGCGATCCGCTATCCACCGATGGGCGAGCTCCCCGAGGGCGGACACGAGTGGGCGGCGCAGCACGGCGACATCAACCTGATCACAGCGCTGCCCCGGGCGACGGCACCGGGTCTCCAGGTGCGAGTCGACGATCGGTGGGTTGACGCCGTTCCACCCGGAGGCCAGGTGATCATCAACACCGGAATCATGCTCGAGCGGTTGACCAACGGGGTCATCCCGATCGGCTGGCATCGTGTTGTCGCGTCACCAGGTTTCGACGGTGAGCGGTACAGCGTGGTGCAGTTCTGCCACCCACGCCCGTGGACGATCCTGCAGCCGGTACCGAGCTGCTGCACGCCCGAGCATCCCCAGCAGTTCGGTGCGATCAGCGCCGCCGATGCACTCGACGAGGTGCTGTACGAGATCAACCTCGTCGAAGATGCTCGTCGCGTGAGCGACTGACCCAGTCGCGGAGCTGGAGCTGATGGGAACTGCTCAGTACGTCGTCGGTCTCGATGTGGGCGGGACGTCGGTCAACGCCACGGTCCTCGACGATCGGGGCCGTTCCTGGTCGACCGGTTGATCGAGCATCCGAGCCGTGTCGTCGAGGGTCCACCGGCCTCGCTCGCCGCCATCGGCGAGGCGATGGCTGGCCGTGCTCGCGGCCACTGGCGTCGCCCGGTCCGATGTCGCCGCCGTCGGGCTCGACACGCCGGGCCCGGCCAGCGCTGACGGCGTGATCTCGTCACGAGGCGCCACGAACTTCTCCGCTCCGGAGTGGTGGGGGTACGACGTCCGGAAGGCGGCCGAGGATCTGTTCGGGGTGCCCGTCGTGTACAACAACGACGGCAACGCGGCCGCGCTGTACGCCCACCGGCAGCACTTCGGTCCGGCGGCGATGGAACGTTCGTCGGTGGCCGCCATCGTGGGCACTGGCTTCGGCGGGGGAGTGATCGAATCCGGTCAGGTGGTGCGCGGCGCCAGCGGAATGGCCGGCGAGTTGGGCCATGTGCCGATCCCGATGGAAGGGCTGCTCGAACACGACCAGTTCGTGCCGTTGTGCAACTGCGGCGGCGCCGGCGACGTCGAGAGCGTCGCATCGTTGAGCGGGATCACCAACAACCTGCTGCCGTACTGGCTGGCCCGCCACGCCGACCATCCGCTGCACGCGGTCGAGTCGATCGGTGCGGCGGCCCGGCAGGTGCGGGCGATGGCAGAGCACGGCGACGAGATGGCACTACAGATCTTCGCCCAGCAGGCGCAGGCCATCGGCCGTCTTGTTCACGCTGGCCAGCAACTTCACCGACCCGCACGCGTATTTCGTGGGTGGCGGTGTCGTGGAGACGGCGCCCCACTTCCGAGCGTGGTTCATGGAGCGGGTCCGGAAGCCGCCCAGCTGCGCGACGAGCAACGCCGCGTGTCGACGTTCGCCGTTGTGCCCGACCTCGACATGGCCGGCGCCCGCGGCTCGGCGCTTGCCGCCTTTCAAGCTCTGCGCTTCCTGAGACCTCCGTTCGGCGAGGCGCCGAGGCGAAGGGCGGCGAGCTCGGGAGGTGAGTCGTGCAACGTGTTGGCCAGTGGAGCGATCGTTTTGCCGAGATCGCGGTCAGGAACGGATACCCTCCGGCCCATGGCAGCTCCGAGCCGACGTGTCCGCACCGTGTGGAGTGATCTCAACGGCCTCACCCATGGTCGCTACATCCCGTCGTCACGCATCGACCACCCCACCCATCACGCCATCACGACGTTGGTCATGGGCATCGACGGCGAGATCCTCCCCGTTGCCGGGTACGCGTCCGACGTCGGGTTTCCCGACCTCACGGCCACCCCGCTGATCGACTCGCGGCATCCGGGTTGGGAGCCCGATACCGACGTCGCCATCTGCCGCCTGACCGATGCCGAGCGGTGCACCGCTGGCCATCTGCCCTCGTGCCGCGCTGGAGCGGGCGATCGACGGGTGGCGGGCGATCGGGTTCGAGCCGCATCTCGGCTACGAGCTCGAGCTGTACGTGCTGAACGCGACGACTCGTCGGCATGCGGTTGGTCTCCGGCGGCGGCGCCGGGTCATCGGGTGTACGGCGTCGGACTCGGCGGCGATCCCACCGGGATGGCGCTCGCCTACTTCGATGTCGCGGAGCGGATGGGGCTGCGCCTCGAAGGGCGTCCTCTCCGAGTTCTCACCGGGGCAGATCGAGGTCAACATGCAGTACGGTCCGGCGCTCGAGTCGGCCGACCGGGCCGTGCTCGCCAAGGAGATGACCCGCGAGATCGCCGCCGCGCCGGCTTCCTGGCGACCTACCTCGGTCGTCCGCACGCCACTTCGGTCGGATCGGGCCTGCACATCAACATGTCGCTGTCCCCGGTGAACGGCGGCCCCAACGCGCTGGAGGACACCGCCGCCGAGCACGGATTGAGCACCGTGGCCCGCCAGGCGATCGGAGGACTGATCCATCACCACGAGGCAGTCGCCGGTCTGTCGGCACCGCTCGCCAACAGTTACAAGCGGCTGATGCCGGGTCTCATCGCCGGCTACTGGGCGAACTGGGGCCTCGACAACCGCTTCGCCACGTACCGCGTCCCCGCCGAGCGGGGCAGCGTCGACGCGGATCGAGAACCGCATGCCGTGCGGCACGGCGAGCCCGTACCTGGCGTCGGCAGCGATGCTCAACGCCGCCTTGCTCGGCGTCGTCGACGGGCTCGACTGCAGCGATCCGCAGATCGGCGATGCCGATGAGCAGCCGAACACCGACCGGCACACGCCGCACACGCTGGGCGAGGCGCTCCAGGCGATCGAGGCCGACACCGTGCTCACCGAGGCGATGGGCGCCGACCTCGTGCGCACCTACCTCGAGCTGCGCCGCTACGACCTCGCCCGCTGGGAGAAGAGCGGCACCGAATGGGATCGCGGAGACGATCAGCTCCTGGGAGCTGGAGACCTACCTCCCCTTCTACTGACACCGCCACCCCCCCGCCGAGCTCGTCGCCCGTCCGACCGCCGCCCGGGCCGGATTCGATACGCGGTGGGGGAGCGCGCGGTGCGAAACTTTCGGCGATGACGGTGGAGCAGACGCGACCCGACGTCGACACCGTCGCCGCCCCCCGGTTTCACTACGCCTGGGTCGTTTTCGCTGCCTCGTTCGTGACGCTGCTCGGGGCGGCCGGCTTCCGCAGCGCCCCGAGCGTGCTGATCGACCCGTTGCGCGAGGAGTTCGGGTGGGATCGGGCCACGGTGGGCCTCGCCGTCAGCATCAACGTTCTGCTCTTCGGGTTCATCGGACCATTCGCCGCAGCGCTGCAGGCGCGCTTCGGTCTGCGCAAAGTGACGATGGTGGCGCTGACGGTGATTGCTGCCGGCGCCCTGGCGACGACGCAGATGACGCAGCCGTGGCACCTCTTTCTGCTGTGGGGGCTGGTCGTCGGCGCCGGCTCGGGCTGCATGGCCACCGTGTTCGCCTCGACCGTGGCGACGCAATGGTTCGTGCGTCGCCGAGGCGTCGTGATCGGGGCGCTCACCGCGGCGACCGCAAGCGGCCAGCTCGTGTTCCTCCCCGTGCTCACCCGGCTCGCCGATGGTCCTGGTTGGCGGTGGGTGGGCATCGTCATCGGTTGCTCGGCGCTCGCCGTGATCCCGGTCGTCGCCGTGTTCCTCCGCAACAGGCCGGAGGACGTCGGCCTGACCGCCTACGGCGCCGACCCCGGCGACCCGCCGACGACGGCCTCGACAGGGAGCCCGATCGCCGCCGCGTTCTCCGCGCTGCGACTCGCCTCGACGAGCTCCGCCTTCTGGCTGCTGTGGGGGAGCTTCCTGATCTGCGGGCTGTCCACCACCGGTCTCGTCCAGACGCATTTCATCTCCGCCGCGCACGACCACGGCATCTCGGCGACCACCGCCGGCACCTACCTCGCTCTCATCGGCGTTTTCGATGTCGTCGGCACGATCACCTCTGGCTTGCTGACCGATCGCTACGACCCCCGCGCTCTCCTGTGCGGCTACTACCTCCTGCGCGGACTCTCCCTGTTCGTGCTCGATCCGGCGCTCACCGCCGAGGGAGGGAGCCTCACCGGATTCATGATGTTCTACGGCCTCGACTGGGTGGCGACCGTGCCACCGACGATCGCTCTGTGCGTGCAGGTGTTCGGCCGGGAGCGCGGCCCGCTCGTGTACGGCTGGGTTTTCGCCGGGCATCAAGTCGGCGGTGCGCTGGCCGCGTGGGGCGCAGGTGCGCTGTTCGACGTCTCCGGCAGCTACAGGAGCTCGTTCATCGTCGCCGGTGTCGCCTGCCTCTTTGCAGCTGTGGCGGTCCTCCGCATCGACCGGCGCCCGCGGATGGACGCCCGTCGCCGAAGCCGTGCCCGCCTGAGTGCTGCTCAGGCCAGGCTGATCCTGATCGGCAGACGTTTGATGCCGGCGATGAAGTTGCGCGCAGTCGCGCCACGTCGCCGTCGATGCGAACGTCGGCGAGCCGGGGGAGCAGCTCCTCGAAGAGGATCTTGATCTCCATCCGGGCGAGTTGGGCGCCGAGACAGAGATGCGGGCTCATCAACCCGAATGCCACGTGCTGGTTGGGCGTGCGGTGGATGTCGAACGTGAACGGGTCGGGAAACTGGTCGGTGTCGTAGTCGGCGCTGACGAACCAGATGACGACCTTGTCGCCGGCGCGGATCGATGCGCCCGCCCAGCTCGGTGTCAGCCGTTGCCGTGCGGCGGAAGTGCATCGTCACCGAACCCCAGCGGAGGATCTCCTCGACGGCGCTGGCCACCAGTTCGCTGTTGCCGTCGATCGATCGGCGCTGCGCAGTTCTTCGAGCTGGTCGGGCCGCTCGATCAACGCCTTCATCCCGGCGGTCATCGTGTACCGCGTCGTGTCGTTGCCGGCGGCGACGAGCAGGGTGAAGAAGTTGTTGAATTCGTGCTCGGTGAGCTCTGTGCCCGTCGACCTTCGGCCGCAGCAAGTCGCTGATCACGTCGTCGGTGGGCTCGGCCGCGCCGTGCTGTCCGCCTGATCTGCGCATACTTGAAGAGCTCGATGCCCGGCCGGGCTGCGGAACGGCATCAGGCGGAACTCCTCGGTGTCGACGAGATCGACGGGATGCGTCGGTGAACTCGGGATCGGTGTTGCCGAGCAGCGCATCGCCGAGCTCGACCAGCCACGGCCCGTCGCTCCTCGGGCACGCCGAGCAGCGCACCCAGCATGCGCATCGGGAGCTGCTTGGCGATGCGATCGACGAAGTCGAGCCGTCTCCTCGACGAGCGCCTCGTCGAGCACCCTCGCGCCAGCTCGCGGATCACCTCCTCGTAGGCGTAGACAGCCCGCGCGGCTGAACGGCTTCGACACCAGACGGCGGTAGGCGGTGTGCTCGGGCGGATCGAGCTCCATCATCGTGCGCCTGGCCTCGGTCTCCTCGGGGTCCATCTCCTCCAGGCGGATGCCCTGCGCCGAGGAGAACATCTCGACGTTGCGGCTCACCGTCAGCAGGTCGTCGTAACGGGTGACCGCCCAGAACCCCGGCCCGTCCGCGCTCGTCCCACCAGCTGCACCGGGTCGTCGCGTGCGCAGGCGGAGGAACGTGGCGTGGGGGACGCCGGCGACGTACGTGTCGGGATCGGTGATGTCGGCGTCGGAGGGCCCAGGTCGCCGTCGGGACCGGGACCGCTCACTGATCCACCTCCATTCCGCTCGACCGATCGGCAGCCGCCGCCAGACGGCTGAAGAGGCCAGTCGGTAGCGAGCCGACCACTCATTACGGACGGTCAGTCGGTGCTCGCTGTTCGCGGTCATGGCCGGTTGCTCCGCGTCGACGGTGGTGCCGCCAGGGAACGTCGTTCCGAGCTCGCGCCAGTAGCCACCGATCATCTCCGTCGGCGCCAGCCGGGCGAGCTCCTCGGTGGGCGACGTCGATGGAGCTCGATGGTGGCATCGCCGGCGTAGACGGGCCCGAGCTCGACGTCCTCGTAGCGCATCGTCACCAGCTCGTCGAGCGAGTCTTCGCCATCGGCGTCGATCGACGGCATCCAGCGGCGAGTGGAGCATCGGGTGCCTGTTGACGAAGCCTGCCGACTCGGCGCTGCCGGTGATGGTGAACGTGGCGTCGATGAGACGACGCCCGCCGGCCGAGCAGGTCGCCCCGAACCGTCCGCCGGGCTCGAGCCGCGGCCCGGCCCGACCCTGGGTGATCGGGCCGCGTCAGGTAGAGCTCGCCGAGCTTCTTCGGGTAGCCCTGGAAGTGGCCGCGCACCATGGCGAAGTCCTTGTCGACCCAGATGTAGCACGCAGCGGCTGTAGGTCTCGCCGCTCGTGCTGGCAGCGCACGACGACGAACGTCTCCATGTACTGGGCGCGCACCGGGTCGAGCAGTTCGCTGAGGTCGTCGCCGCAGCTCTGCCAGTCGGCCCAGATCACGGCGACGGCGCCCGGATCGTCGTCGGCCGGGACGAGTGGCGTCGGGAAGCAGTTCGGCGACGGCAGCGGGGTCGGTGCGGTACTCGATGGTCAGCATCTGACCGCTGTAGTGCCAGGGCGGCGCGGGAAGGAGCGACGAGATGCCGGTCGCCGAGCGGGGGAACATGAATCCATGCAGCCGGCTCATGGGCGCAGAGTAGTCGAATCGAAACAGGTCGTTCGGACCCGCACGGTAGGTCCTCGACGGCACTCGCCGACGGCCGGCCGCACCGTCCCCTCCGATGACGGGCGGCTACCGTGACCCCCGCATGTCCGACGAGCCGCCGCCCCGAACCACAGAGTCCGGCGCAGCGCACCGCAGCGGGGATGAGGCCCTCGACGGCGACACGACGCTGCACGATCTCGCCGCGGGCCGCGTCGAGCTGGACGAGATCGAGGCCCGCCTCCAGGAGAATTACGACAGACGACGCCGATGCTGGCGCCGCCGACGAGCCGGCAGCCGTCCGCCGCGACCGAAGGCGCTCCTGGCCATCGACATCGGCGGCACGAAGTTCGCCGTCGGCGTTGCGACCTCGCGTGGCGAACTGCTCGACCGCTCGATAGCTGGTCGAAGCGCGACGTCGGGCCCGAGCCGCACTTCGCCATGCTCGCCGAGCTGATCGACGAGCAGCGTGCCGTCGCCGACGAGCGCCACGAGGTCGACCTCGTCGCTGTCGGCATCGGCTCCGCGGGCCCGATCCTGCCCAACTGTCGGCGGCGTCTCACCGGTCAACATCCCGGCTGGCGCGACTTCCCGCTGCAGTCCCCGCGTCGCCGAGCTGCACCGGGCTGCCCACATACGGCGACCTCGATGCGAAGGCGCTGGCGCTCGCCGAGGGCTGGCTCGGCGCCGCGCGGGGACGTCGACAACTACTGCGCCATGACCGTGTCCACGGGCGTCGGTGGAGGCATCGTGATCGACGGCCGGCTCGATCGACGGCGCACACCGGCAACGCCGGGCACATCGGCCACATCATCGTCGAGCCCAACGGGCGCCGGTGCGGGTGCGGTGCCCGCGGCTGCCTCGAAGCCGAGGCGTCGGGCACGGCGATCGAGGCGATCACCGGGTCGCCCGCCGACCGAACCGACCTACGACATCATGGAGCGCACCGGTCGCATGGTGGGCCGGGCGGCGGCGACGATCTGCAACCTGATGGATCTCGACCTCGTCGTCGTCGGCGGGGGTGTTGCGCTCGGCTTCGCCGCCACCTTCTTCAACGCGGCCACGATCGAGCTGGACTCGCTGACGACGCAGACGTACAGCCGCCACGCCCGCATCGTGTCCAGCCGGCTCGGCTGACCGGGCTCCCCTGATCGGGGCGTCGGCGGTGGCGATCCGTGGCCTGCGCCGGGCGCACCGTTCGCCGGCGCGTCGACTGCTCGCGTCGACACTCCGGCCCGACGGAGTAGCGTTTCGCCGTGACGAAGATCCGCTCGAGGAGCACCAGCAGGGTTCAGGATCGTCGTGGCCGCGGCGGTCGGCGTGGGCTCAGGTTCCCCGGGATGGGCGGCGGTGGCGGCGGCCCGCTCCCCGGCAAGATGGGCGGCGGCTTGCTCGGCATC
This sequence comes from uncultured Acidimicrobiia bacterium, assembly GCA_963830025.1. Classification (GTDB taxonomy): domain Bacteria; phylum Actinomycetota; class Acidimicrobiia; order Acidimicrobiales; family Ilumatobacteraceae; genus CAWHLC01. The sequence goes on along the minus strand of CAWHLC010000007.1, from coordinate 33,823 downwards.
GTGGTGTGCTGGCCGCGTTGTTCCTGCCCAAGCTCCTCGGCGGGGAGTCGACACGGTGCCCGGAGCGCTCGACCCCGACGGAATGCGCTCGCCGTCCGCGAACGAGGTGGTGTGTGCGACACGGAGCTGGAGCAGGTGCTGTGCGGCGCCACCGACGACGTCCAGATTTCTGGAGCGTGAGTTCCAGGAGCAGTTCGGGCGCGACTACGAGCCCACGCGACACGGTGTTCTTCTCCAACGCGACCGACACCGGATGCGGCCAGGCGTCGGCGCAGACCGGTCCCTTCTACTGCCCGCTCGACAACCTCGTCTACTTCGACCTCGAGTTCCTCGCTGCGCTGCAGCACCAGCTCGGCGCCGAGGGCGACCTCGCCGCGCAGTACATCGTCGCCCACGAGTACGGACACCACGTGCAGAACGTGCTCGGCATCAACGGCCAGATTGCAGCGGGCGCAGCAGCAGGAGCCCGACCGCGCGAACGAGTTCTCGATCGCGCTCGAGCTGCAGGCCGACTGCCTCGCCGGCGTGTGGGCCCACGACGCCGACGCCCGTGGGCAGCTCGGAGAGGGTGAGATCGTCGAGGCGCTCGACGCCGCGGAAGCGGTCGGCGACGACCGCATCCAGGAGCAGACCCAGGGCCGGATCGACGAGGAGTCGTGGACGCACGGCAGCAGCGAGCAGCGCCTGACCTGGTTCCGGCGCGGCTATTCCACCGGCGCCGCGTCCGAGTGCGACACGTTTGCCGAGTGACACGCTGTGCGAGATGAGGGACCGGAGCGGATGTGTCGAGTCCTCACCTCTCACCGCGGAGGATGGGCGGCGGGCGGCAACTGCGTAGCGGTCGTCGGCGCGATGGTCAGGCGGTGAGGCGGCGGTAGACGATCTCGAGCGGTCCGCGCCGGTGGTGGCGTGACCACAGCCAGGCGAACGCCGATCCGGCGATCCAGAACGCGGCGGCGAAGGCCAGGGCCGTGCCGAGACCGGCGGGTTCGACCCAACCCCACCAGTCGACGAGCAGGTTGAAGACCAGTCCGTGGGCGATGTAGAGGGTGAGCGTCATCTGCCCGGCGACCTGGAGGACCTGCACAGTCGCGCGACGCGGAGAACCGCTCGGCCAGCGCCGAGATGCCGGCGAAGGCGATCAGGGCAGTCCCGAGGGCGCTTGCCGTGTACAGCAATCCTCGATCGAGTGGGTCGGTGCTCGCCAGCGTGGCGCGCAGGCCGTCGGACGGGGCATCGGCGATGATCAGGCTGGAGCTCATCGACGCCGTGCGAGAACAGGAGGAATCCAGCGGCCATCGCTGCTGGCCGCCACCACGGCAGCGCCAGCACCCGTCCGAGAACGATGCCGGCGCAGAAGAACGCCAACCACGGCAGGAGCGGGTGCGTGCCGTTGACGTAGAGGTCGAGGATCGCCGCCCTCGGTGACCCGCCGCCGCGCTCGATCCACGCCGTTGACTCGCCGTCGAGGGCGCGCTGGTCGCGCCACCAGTTGATCCCCGCTCCGGCCAGTGCCGCCAGCACCCCGACGAGCACGACCCAGCGCGTGCGCCAGGTGACGAGCAGCCCGGCGAGTGGCGAACATCGCTCCGTAGTACGGCAGGATCGTGCCCGGCCAGATCATGTCGAACCCGACCCCGGCGACGTACAGCACCAGGCCGCGTCGGACGAGGCGCCAGCGCATCTCCGTGAACGCAGCCCGATCCCGCGCACGCGGAGCGGGTGATCAGCGTGACGCCGACGCCGGCGACGAGCACGAACGTGGCGGCGAACCGCGTGGCCAGCGGGCCCGTCCTGGGTCGAAGAACCGCTCGAGTGCACCGTCGCCGTCGCTCGCCGCCGCGGAGGATCAAGTAGCCGTAGTAGTTCATGCACGACGACGCCGATCAGCGCGACGGCGCGCACGACGTCCGGACCGATCGACGCGCCGCTCGGGGCAATCTGGATCGACGGGGGAGGGCGGTTTCCGGCCGAGCGACCGCCGTCGATCACCGCGATCGGGTCACCGCCTCGGTTCACAGCCACTCGATCTCGTCGACGTTCGTTGCGATGAGTGGCCGCTGCAGATCGATCCGGTCGCCGACTGCTCGGGACCGGTGCGCCGTCGTCGGGAACGAGCACCATCGAGGTGTGCATGTGCGGCGGCTCGACAGCGTCCAAGCGGCGTCGAGCGAAGTGGAACGGGCTGCGTCCGTCGGTGACCGCGCGGCCACGCCGTGGGCAGTGCCCGCGCCGGCGATCACCATCGTCCCGTCGGCAGGCACTTCTGTGGCGTGATACCCGACACGATCTCCACCCCTCACCGCTCGTACCTCCGCGGCACTCGGTGCTCAAGGCGAGGCACCGTTTGTCGCCGTGCCACAACGCCGTGCCCGACGCGGATGTGCCAGGCGATGCTCCGCCCGCTCGGTGCGCAGCACCCGGTACGCCTCTGCACCGAGGTGGCTCAGGGACACCGACGAGCCGCCAGGCACGACGTCCAGCCAGGCGTCGATCTCGGCTCGCCGATCGTCGTCCGTGCCGGCGAGCGGCAGGTGGAGCGCGTACCCGACGAGCTCCAGGCCGGCGTCCTGGGCGCCCTGGCGAATGGCCACCAGCTCGTTCGGGCGTGCACCCGTAAGCGGGCCATCGACGACCGCAACTTGATCACCACGCGACCTGGCCAGCCCGTCACGGCGCCGATGTCGGCGGACGAGCCGACGTCGAGCATCGCGTCGCGTCGATCCGGTGGGCTAGTCGCCGGCGTGAGGACGAGCGGCGTGAGCCCATCGGTCACAGACTCGAGCTCGTAGACGCTGCCGACGGCCACGGTGTCGGCCAGCTCGGCGACGATCGGCATCAGGGTCCGCCGGCCGAAGCCGTACCCGTTGCCCTTCACCACCGGGATCAGCCCGGGCAGCGCCGCGACCGTCCGGGCGATCTCGGCGCGCCACGATCCGCGGTAGACCGTGAGCGTCACCGTCACGCTGGGAAAGGTATCGGAGGCCGGCGTTCACCCGGCGGCGCCATTCCCGACTGATCAAGTCGGGATTGCCGCTAGCGTGACAGTCATGGGTCGCCTGTTCCGGTTCCCCAACCCGGTCAACGAGATCTCGGCGCGGCTCGTCGCCACGGGCGTCGTGGCGCAGGCCGTGGTCTTCCTCGTCTTCCGCCCAGGATGGTTGCTGCTCCCGCTGACGTACGGATTTCTCGCCCGTGTCGCCACCGGTCCCACCCTGAGCCCGCTCGGGCAGTTCGTCACCCGGATCGCCACGCCCGCACTCGAACGCCGGACCGGGAGCTCCGGTCGGCCGGTGCCCGGACCGCCGAAGCGATTCGCACAGGGGATGGGCCTGCTCTTCACCGCGACGGCCTCGGTCGCTTGGCTCGCAGGCGCCCCTGTCGTCGCCTTCATCGCCATCGGTTGCCTGCTGCTCGCTGCGACGCTGGAAGCAGTGCTCGGCCTGTGCCTCGGCTGCCACGCCTTCGCCCAGTTGATGCGACGCGGTGTCATCCCCGCCTCCGTGTGCGCCGAGTGCGGCGACGTCACCGATCGCTGGACGACCCCGGCCACGAGCTGATGTCGGGCAGCAGCGGTCCCGGCTCGCGCTCGGTGAGGACGCCCTTCCACAGACCGGCGCAGTAGCACGCATCGTCGGCGAGGCCCACCAGCAGGCTGCGAGGGGAGGACCCACGATCTGCGATCGATGCGGCCAGGGCTGCGGCGAGCACACGTCGGCACCATCGCGAGCGAACGGCTCCAGCTGCCAGCACAGGCAACCAGGCTCGCCGAGCCGCTCCGGCGAACAATCGCCCGGCGAAAAGGTGACCCGTCGCCGTCAGACGCACGGACTCTCGCCCACCCAGCCCTCCGACCTTGCGGTAGAGGGCAACAGTGGTGAATGCACCGAGGCCGAGCGCAGCGAGCGGACGCTTCACGAAGACGAGCGCCCAGATCGCCAGGCTCCACCCCGTGGTGCGCACCGGCGCGAGCGCGCCGCTGTGGCGCGAGGCGAGCGGCGCAGCCGACGTGCCGTAGTCGAAGCGTTGTCTCGCCCAGGCTCGCCACGAGCCACGAGCACGGTGGGACACCTCGACGTGCGCTTCATATCTGCAGCGAGAGCCGCGATCGACGAGCCGCCACACGAGGTCGACGTCCTCGCCGAAGCGCAGCGCTGGATCGAAACCGCCGATCTCCTCGAAGACTCCGCGGCGGATGACGAGCGCCGCGGCGGGCACATAGCTCACTCGACGGCCGGGACCGACGACGCTCGACAGCGGGCCGAGGTCGAGTGGCGAGTGCTCCCGCTCGAATGCCGCGAGCGGGTCCCGCCCGTCCGGGGCGCGGACTCGTGGTGCGACGGCAACGACGGCGCTGTCGTCGAAGTGGCCGAGGAGGAGTGACAACCATTCCGGGTCGGCGACCGTGACATCGTCGTCGACGAATGCGACATATTCGGTCGTGGCGTGGGCGACCCCCGTGTTGCGCGCCGCCGCCGGTCCTGAGCTGGCGTTGTTGCGGATGACGGTGGCTCCGTCGACGTCTCCGATCGGGACGGGTGAACCGTCGTCGACGACGATCACCGCGTGCGCGCCCTGGCAGGCCTGGACGAGGGTGTACAAGCGGCCGATGTCCGGCGCGTGGGTAGGGATCACCACAGTCGTGTCGGCGAGGCGCTGCGAGGCGCCGACCGGTACGGGATGGATCGCGCCACTCTCGACGAGCCGCTCGACGAGGCCGCGTTGCTCGGCTTCTCCTCCGCCGGCGATCTGCTCGAAGCGCCTGCGCCCGGCTTCGGCGAGCCGGAAGAGTCGTAGCGGCGAGCCGCCGATCAACAGATCGGACCCGGGGACGAGCCGAGTGGACGGATCGAGCCGGTAGTGCGTCACGTGACGAGCCACGCATCGACGGTGCTGGTCAGGTCATCGACGAGCGCGGCGAGGATCGCCTCACCCTCGGTGGCGGTCGCGCCGCACGGATTGCCGAGCACCCCGTTGGCGCTGACGGCGCGCACGCCCTTGCGGCGCAGCTCTCCAGCCAGCGCCTCGAGTGGTGCGGTGTTGCCTGCCTCTGCTCGCTCAGTGCGGACCAGATCAGCGGCAATGGCGAGCACCAACGACGTCTCTGTGTGGCCGGCGTGGGCGTCTCCGCGATGAGCTGGCCACCACGACAGCACGGGTCGCCCCTCGTGGGCGAGCCTCGTCACTGCCCGATCGACGGCGGAACGGTTGCCTCCGTGTCCGTTGACGAGGACCAGTCCGCGTGCCCAGTCGGCCGACCGGGCGAGTTCGACGACGACCTCGGTCATCGCGTGCGTGCCGATCGACAGGGTTCCGGGGAAGTCGGCGTGTTCCCCGCTCGCCGTGATCGCCAAGCCTGGTGCGACGAGGACGTCGTCGCGGCCGTGGGCGAATCGAGCGGCGATCGCTTCGGCGATCAGCAGATCGGTCGCCAGGGGCAGATGGGGACCATGCTGTTCCAGCGAACCGACGGGGATCAGCACCAGCCGTCGGTCGCCGGCATCGATGTCGGTCCACGTGAGGTCGGCGAGGCGCGCCATCGGGTCAGACCTCTTCCGGCAGATAGCCCCACTCGCGCAACGTGGTGATGATCAGCGCAGCCGCCTCGGGTGGCGCGGCGGTCACCGGTTCGCCGCTGGGTGTGATGTCTCCGATGTCGGTCAAGGCACGGATCCGGTCGAGCGCCGTGTCCCCGGCCGGCGGTGGCAGTGTTCGTGCCCGTGGTGCGAACCTCGTCGTTCGTGCCCCCGCTTCCGGCGCGGGTTCGCCGGGGCCGGGGCGCACAGCGATCGCCGCCGCCGCAGCCGCTCGCGACGACGGCAACGAGGCGCGGCGAAGGTGCGCTGCCGGCGCCTCGACGGACACCACCGCTGGCGGACGGATCGTGAGCAGCTCGCGACGTCCGCCGTCGAGCCGGCGTGTGGCCCGCCACGACTCGGGCTCGGTCGTGTCGAGCTCGATCAGACCGAGCGCCTGCGGCCGATGGAGGAGGCTGGCGAGGAAGGCAGGCACAGAGCCGGTACCTCGATCGAGTGAGTGGTCACCGCAGATCACGACGTTGCAATCGGCGGTGACGGCCGCCAGCGCCTCGGCGACGGCGATGCTGGCGGCGAGCGGGTTGCCTTCGACGTGGATCGCCTCGTGGGCGCCCGCAGCGAGGGCTTGACGGAGGCCGGTGACGGCATCCGAGTCACCGCACGACACGGCCCGCACGACCACGTCCGGGTTGGCATCGGCGAAGGCGAGGGCGAGCTCGAGCGCCGCCTCGTCGGCGGGGGAGATCCCACCGGGCCTGCCGTTGGCGGCCCGCACCCACTTCGAGCAGACGGCGACGGTTGTCACGAGCGCTCGAACACGACGCCGTGCCCGCCCACCGGGTACTCCCACGAGATCGCACCCTCCTTGTTGCACACGATGTAGCACGTTCCGCATTCGAAGCACTGCTCGTAGTTGAAGACGATGCCGCCGTCGCAGTGGGGACGAACAGATTCGCCGGACAAGCGACGACGCAGTCGCGCGTCGAGCAATCTCGACAGACCGCCGCGTCGACGGTGATGTGGGCGCGCTCGTGGATGTCGAAGCGGGTCGTGCCCATCCGCTCCTCGAACGACACCTCCGGCCATGTCTCCGTCATCGGTGTCGCGGGTTTCATCCGTAGCTCCGGAAGCCGGCCCACGCGTCGCGGGCGAGGTCGCGCCAGCGGACACCGGCCCGGCGTGCTTCCTCCCGCACGATGCGGCGCAGCCCGGGCTTGGGCAGCGGGTTGTCGACGCGGAACATGCGCTCCACGGTATTCGCCACCATCTGCGGATAGAGGTGCTGCACCCGGTCGGACAGAACCAGCTCCGGAGCGCGACGAAGCTTGCGATGGTCGCGGAGCACGAACGTCTCCTCGAGGCGGCGGCGGTATCCGCGCAGCCCTTCCGCTGACGTGTCGCCCGCGTGGAGCGCCTCGACGGTCGCCTCGCCGGCGTACATCCCGCTCGCCATGGCGAAGTTGACTCCCTCCAGCCAGATTCCGGCGGCGAGGCACATCGCCGCCGCATCTCCGGCAACGAGCATGCCGTCGGAGATGAACTCGGGCATCATCGCCAGGCCGCCTTCGGGGATGAGGTGGGCCGAGTACTCGTCGAGCTCACCGCCCTCCACCAGAGGAGCGATGCCCGGGTGCGACTTCAGCTCAGCGATCACCTCTTCCGGGCGGCGCTTCTGAGCGGCGAGCTTGGGCAGCTTGAGCACCACCCCAACGGCGAGGGACTCACGATTGGTGTAGATGAAGCCTCCGCCGTTGACACCGGCGGTGCCGCCGAGGATCTCGATGTCGACGCCGTGATCCCCGCGCACGCCGAAGCGTTCATCGATGACGTGCTTCGGCAGCCGCAGCGTCTCCTTTACGCCAACGGTGTAATGCGCAGCGTCCAGCGGCGGGTGGAGGCCGGCCTCCTTGGCGAGAAAGCTGTTCACCCCGTCGCAGGCGATCACCACGGGGGCACGGAGGTCCCCGTCGGGCCGGTCGGTTTCCACACCGACGACGCCGGCGGCCCTCGCGGAGGAGTCCCGTTGCGGTGGTGGAGCAGATCAGCTCCGCCCCGTCATCGGTTGCCTTCCCCGCCAGCCACCGGTCGAACTCGGGCCGGTACGCGGTTGCCCCGTTGTAGGGCGGACGGCCCCATGCGTCACTGCGGAACTCGACCGACACCGCTTGTGTGTCGGTGAGCAGCATCGTGGCCCGCTTCGTGACCCATCGCTGCACGGGCGCTTCCTGCCACCAGTCCTCGTGCAGGCCGTCGAGAATGCGCGGATACACGACTCCGCCGTACATGTTCTTGCTGCCGGGGAAGGGGCCGCGTTCGAGGAGGACCACCGAGTACCCGGCGCGGGCGATCACCGAGGCGGCGCACGACCCTGCCGGGCCTGCTCCGACGACGATTGCGTCGACGTCGCTACCGCTCACCGGGGCGCTCCCGCTTCGGCGGCAGCTGACGCGAGTTGCGCCAACAGCCGTTGCTCGAGCTCGTCGATGACGGCGTTGGCGTCGCTCACGATCGCCACGTCGGCAAGTTGCATCATCGGGCAGTGCGGATCGGTGTTGACGCTGACGATGTGTTCGGGGTGGCCCAGCCCGCTCGTGTGCTGCACAGCACCGCTGATGCCGAGGGCGAGGTAGAGCCGCGGGTCGACGACGACACCGGTGGTACCGATCTGCCGGGCGTGGGGGAGCCAACCGCGATCGGTGACTACACGCGTCGTTCCGACGGAGGCGTCGAGTGCGGCAGCGATCGCGGCGAGCTGATCGAAACGGCCGGGTGAGTCGAGGCCGGCACCGCCGGCGACGATTCGCGGCGCCTCGGCGAGGTCCATGGTGGACGCATCCGGCGGGAGCACCGCATCGGTCGTCACAGCGCCATGCTCGCTGACGGCCGCCGCACGGGGCAGCTCGATACGCCGGATCGACGGAGTCGAATCTCCCCCAAAGACGGCTCTGACACCGGGTTGCAGCGTCGCCACGAACGGGCCGTCCGGATGGACGTGCACCGAGTCGGCGCCGCGTACGAGCGACCACACGCTCGGGGGTCACCTCGAGCGCCCCTGCGAGCAGCGGTTGGCCACGCCGTGGGCGACGTGCGGGGCGAGGTCGCGCCCGTCCGGTGAGGCGGGCAGCACAACCGGCTCGTCGCTGTCGATCTGCTCGACGAGCTGCGCCGCCAGCATGTCGGCCCGGATCAGTTCGCTCTCGGCGAACAGTAGAAAGATGGCGATGCCCTCCAGCTGAGCTGCAGCGATTTCCAGGCCGGTGCCGACGAGGAACGAGTGCCCGTCGCACTCGGCGACGGTTTCCGCGGCACCAAGGGGAAGCTGGCCGTCACGGACGACGATCAGCGACAACACGGTCGTCGTCCTCGCTCGACTCGGTCTCGTTCCACGCGACCGGAGGTGGCGCACGACCTCGATCAGGACCGTGATCGACAGCGCCGCGGCGAATGCGAGCAGGAACGCGGCGGTGTGGTTGTCGGCGAACGACTTTCCGAAGACGTAGCCGAGAACCGCTGCGTAGGTCGCCCAGATGACGGCAGCGACAGCGACCCAAGCCGCGAACCAGGCACGTGGTTGCCGGGTGATGCCGCACGTCAGGGTGAGGATCGTTCGTCCGCCGGGAATGAAGCGGGCGGTGATCAGCAGGAGCCCGCCCCGCTCCCGGATCTGATGCTTCGCCCATTCGACGCGCGCCTTCGTCTTCGGTTTTCGTTCCCCTCGACGCTCGATCCGTCCGCTGAACCGGAAGCCGATCATGTACGCCGCGTTGTCGCCGAGGAACGCCCCGCACGCGCCGGCGAGGATGACGAGTAGCAGGGACTGGTCGCCGGAGCCGGCGGCGACGCCGCCGATGATGACCGTCGTCTCGCTCGGCACCACGGGGATGATCGAGTCCAAGAACGCGACGCCGAAGATGACCAACAGGAACCACCACTTCGACGAGACATCGTCGAGCCAATCGGTGAAGTCAGTGAAGACGTTGGCGACCACGCCAGTGGCGAGCACGGCGTCAGGCTAGTCGGGCGGCCTCCAACGGGCGCCAACGCGAACCGCCTCGCCGGTGGGCTACTGCGTCGGGACGTGGGCGGGTGACAAGCCGCGGGCGATCATCGTCATCGTCGACTCGAACAGCGAGTCCCAGTCGTCGATCGAGCTGTAGGCGCTGAACCGTTCGATGCACACGAGCCCGTGGCAGGTGGCCCAGATCGAGGCGGCGATCTCGTCGGCGCTTTCGCCGACGAAGACGCCGGAGTCGACGCAGCGCTGCACACGCTGGCCGAGCTTCTTGAGGCCCGACCGCGGCGAGCCCCAGCGACTCGGGAGTCGGTTCGTACCCGCGCACGGGACGGTCGAACATCAGGCTGTAATAGGCGTCGTTGGTCTTGGCGAAGTCGCGGTAGATCACGCCGATCTCGTACAGATCGTGGAGTGGATTGTCGGTCTCCGGCACCGACTCCATGCTCGCATTGAGGCTGGCGAAGCCGCGCCGGAACAGCTCGTCGATGATGCCTTCCTTGCTCCCAAACCGGGAGTAGACATTCATCGTGCTCATGTCCGCCTCGTTGGCGATGGCGCGCACGGTGAGGGCACTCGGGCCCTCTGTCACCAGCAGGCGGTCGGCAGCCTTCAGCAGGGCGTCACGCGTCGCGTCGTCCCGCACGGTCGTGGTGCGAGGGAACGCGTCCGGGGGCATTTCAATGGGCGAGAAAGCCGTCATGATCAGTCCTTTAGCCTCGTGGAGTGACTGCCGGTTCACCCCGGGCGTCGCCTCTCGGCTTGCCCTCCTGATGCGGTAACTAGTGTACTGGTTCGTACCGACCGGTATGTAACTTTGTCGCGACGGACCGTCCCGCCCGCTCACCTTCGACAACTGCACTGTGAGCACGCCTCGGAGCGAGGCAGTCGCCGACGCGGACGACACTGACGGAACAGCTGTCCTTCAGCTCGTGATACAGCTCGTCATCGGCGCGTGGTGGCACCGAGAGCACCAACCAGTCGGGCTGCCGCGTGACCTCGGTGCCCGTCGGATGGTGGAGCAGGGTCACGATGCCTCCCGACGAGTTCATCGGCACGAGATCGGTCGTCTGGGCGATGTGCTTGCGCTCGGCGCGCATCCACCAGCTCTCCATGTCGAGCGTGATGCCGAGGTCCTGTCCCACGACCATGCCGTTCGTGACGATCTCGACGACGCAGCCGTGGTCGGCGAGCAGCTCGGCGACGGATGTGGTCTGGTGGAAACCGATCTCGTCGATCATGAGGACCGAGCCGGAGACGTCGGCGGAGCCGGCGAGGACATCGCGGATGTCGGCGACCGGCACTGCATCGTCGGCGACCCACCAGGGGCGCTGGGGCACCGCACCGGTGGCGACGATCACGAGGTCCGGCTCCATGGTCGTCACGAGCCCGACGTCGACCGCAGTGTCGTATTCGATCTTCACCCCGAGGCGACGGCACTCGGCGAGCTGGTTGCGGATCATGTCGCCGAACTCCGCGCGGTTGGGTACCGAGGCGGCGAGGCGCACCTGACCCCCCGCCTGGTGGTCGCGCTCGAACACCGTGACTCGATGGCCGTCGCGTGTGGCGGCGATCGCCGCCTGGAGGCCGCCCGGTCCGGCGCCGACGATCATCACGTCGCGCGGGTGGCTGACCGGGCGGGTGTTCAGCTCGACGTGCTGGCGCTCCGCTTCGCGACCGGTGCGCGGATTCTCGATGCAGCCGAGCCAGCGGTTCAGGCCCATCCGCCCGACGCACTCCTGGTTGCAGGAGAGGCACAGGCGGATCTCGTCGACAGCGCCTGCTCGGGACTTAGCCGCGAACTGGGCGTCGGCGATCTGTCCTCGCACGATCCCGACGAGGTCGCACAATCCATCGTCCAGCGCGCGTTCAGCCTGAAGCGGGTCCTTGAAGCGACCGACGCCGACAACGGGAAGATCGACTGCGGCGCGGATCGCCGAAGGAATGAACATCGCATACCCCGGCGGGATGTGCATGCTCGCCTCGATCATGAACAGGCTCGCAGTGGCGACGCCGATGGAGGTGTTGATGTAGTCGGTGTGACCGTCGGCCTCGACGAGCCGGGCGACGGCGAGTGCGTCGTCGATCGTCGTGCCACCCTCGATCAGTTCGTCGCCGCAGAGCCTCACACCGAGAGCCATCCCGGTACCGATCGTCTCCCGCACGGCGGCGACGATCCGGCGCAACAGCCGCGCCCGGTTCTCGATCGAGCCGCCGTACTCGTCGTCGCGCCGGTTGGTGGCGGGCGACAAGAACCCTCGGACGATCGACGAGTGGGAGCACTGCAGCTCGATGCCGTCGAAACCGCCCTCGGCGCAGTGCCCGGCGACGAGGGTGTACCCGGCGACGATCTCGTCGATCTCCTCGATGCTGACCGCCTTCGGCACCTCGCGAAACAGGGGGTCAGCGACCGGCGACGGCGCCCACACCGGCAACCGCGAGTACAGCGACGAGGCTTGCCCGCCGTTGTGGTTGATCTGGGCGAAGATCGGCACTCCGTGGCGATGCACCGCTTCGGTGATGCGCCGGTAGCCCGGGATGACCTCGCGGTGGAAGCCGTGGATGAGCTTCTCGTACGGCCAGTCCGTCGGGTGCGTCGAGTGCTCCTCGGTGATGATCAGACCCACGCCACCAGCCGCTCGTTCGCCGTAGTACGCCGCGTGTTGCTCGGTCGGCATGCCGTTGCGGGCGTAGTTCGTGAGGTGCGCGGAGAAGACCAGTCGGTTCTTCACCGTGACCGGACCGAGGTCGAGCGGCGTCCACAGGAGGAGCGATCCCACTGGCGCAGAACCTAGTGTTCGGCCGCGACAGACCACTAGTAGCCCGCGCAGAGCGATTGCGTAGTGTCAGCACATGCGAGTACGTGTCGATAGTGAAGCCTGCATGGGCCACAACCGGTGCTACGCGCTGGCGCCCGAGCTGTTCGACGTCGACGACCTCGGACAAGCCGTCGTCATCGGCGACGGAGAGGTCACGCCCGAGATGGAGGAGAAGGCGCAACTGGCGGTCGCCAACTGTCCGGAGTACGCGATCTCGATCGACGACAACGGAACGACGTCATGACCGCTGAGCCATTCGTCGAGCACGGTCCGGTCACCGACTGGACGACCGACTTCGACCACGCCGACCCCGAGTACAACCGCCGGGCACACGAGATCTGGACCGAGCTGCGCGACTCGTGCCCCGTCGCCCATACCGAGCGGTACGGCGGCACCTGGCTCCCGGTGACGCACGAGCTGGTGCACGAGATCGCCTACGACACCGAGCACTTCACCAGTCGCGGCGTCGTGGTGAGCAACAGCCGTCCCGACGAGCCGGCGCCAGTGGGCCCGGCGCCGCCGATCACGAGCGACCCGCCCTTCCATCAGATCGCCCGCCGGCTGATGCTGCCGCCGTTCGCCCCGAAGCAGATCGAGCCGTGGGAGCCGGAGGTGCGCATTCTCTGCCGCGAGCGGCTCGACGCGATGGGGGCGATCTCCACCGGCGAGTCGGTCGTCGACGCAGCATTGCAGTACGCCCAGCACATACCGGTGAACGTGATCTCACGGATGCTCGGCTTCCCCCTCGAGGACGATGACCTGTTCCGCGAGTTCGTGCACGACGTGCTCGAGGGTGTCAACATCGCGCCCGAGCAACGGGAGGCTTCGTTCGACCGGCTCGACGAGTACGTCACCGTTCAGATCGACGACCACATCGCCAACCCACACGACGATCTCACGTCGTTTCTGCTCTCCGCGGACATCGACGGGCAGCCCCTCGAACGTGAGCACGTGTCCGGCTCCATCGTCCTGCTCCTCATCGCCGGGATCGACACGACATGGAGCGCGATCGGCTCGGCGCTGTGGCATCTCGCCTCGCATCCCGCCGATCGCCGGCGCATGCTCGCCGAGCCGGAGATCCTGCCCTTCGCCATCGAGGAGCTGCTGCGCGCGTACGCCCCCGTGACGATGGCTCGCCTGGTGGCCGAGGATCACGACTTCCACGGCTGCCCGATGAAGGCGGACGAGTGGGTGCTGCTGCCCTTCCCGGCCGCCAACCGCGATCCGGAGATGTTCGAGCGCGCCCACGAGGTCGTCATCGACCGCCAGGTCAATCGCCATGCCGCGTTCGGTCTCGGCATCCACCGTTGCCTCGGTTCGAACCTGGCCCGCCTCGAGTTGCCGCGTTGCGGTGGAGGAGTTCCTCGCCCGCTTTCCCGACTTCGAGCTCGCCGATCCCGACGCGGTCGAGTGGAGCGTCGGCCAGATCCGGGGCCCGCGAGTGCTCCCGGTGCGCATCCTCGCCACAGCCGACGCCAGCTGACCGCCGTCAGGCGCGACTAGGCGTTGGCGTCGGCCGGGGACTTCAACAGGAGGTTGGCGCCGCTCTCCGGGTCGAAGAGATGCATTCGACTGGTGTCGATCCACATCTCCGCCGACTCACCTTCCCGCACGGTGCTTATCGGGTCGAGGTTGACGACGAGCTGCGTCCGCATCGAGTCGCTGTCGAGCTCGCGGGCGAGTTCCTTGAGCTTCTGTGCCACGTCGGCAGGCGCGTCGAAGGGGATGTAGGCGTACTGCTCGTTGCCCAGCCATTCGGTGACGTCGACGACGGCCTCGAACGTGGCGCCTGACGACTTCCGCGATTCGTCGACCACGTCCAACGTCTCGAAGTGCTCCGGACGAATTCCGGCGAGAACGAGGCTCTTGCCGGACACGGCAGCCGCCTGCTCGTCATCGAGCTGCACCGTGACGAACGGGAACTCCAAGGACTTGTCCTTCACCTCAGCAGGGATGAAGTTCATCGGCGGTGACCCGATGAATCCGGCGACGAACAAGTTGATCGGCTGCTCGTAGAGCTCGCGCGGCGTGGCGCATTGCTGAAGCAGGCCTTTGCGAAGCACGGCGACACGATCGCCGAGTGTCATCGCCTCCGTCTGGTCGTGGGTCACGTACACGGTGGTGATGCCCATTCGGCGCTGCATCCGGGAGATCTCGGCTCGCATCTGGCCGCGGAGCTTGGCGTCGAGGTTCGAAAGCGGCTCGTCGAACAGGAACGCCTGTGCGTCCCGCACGATCGCCCGTCCCATCGCCACTCGCTGGCGTTGACCACCGGAGAGGTTGGCCGGCTTGCGATCGAGGTGCTCGTCGAGCTCGAGCGTGGCTGACGCCTCGCGCACCTTCTGGTCGATGGTCTTGTCGTCGAACTTCTTCGACAAGCGCAACGGAAAGGCGATGTTCTCGTACACCGTGAGGTGCGGGTAGAGGGCGTAGTTCTGGAACACCATCGACAGGTTGCGCTCACGGGGAGTCTTCTCGTTCACCCGCTCGCCCCCGATCAGCATGTCGCCGGACGTGATGTCCTCGAGGCCGACGATCATCCGCAGCAATGTCGATTTCCCGCAACCCGACGGCCCGACGAGGATCATGAACTCACCATCGGCGACGTCGAGGCTCACGTCATTGACCGCTTTGAAACCGTCTCCGTACTCCTTGACGATGTTCTGCATGGTGATTTCGGTCATGACTCAACCTTTCACTGCACCGGACGTGAGGCCGGCGACGATTCGGCGCTGGAACAACAGGACGATCACGATGATCGGGATAGTCACGACGATGGCTGCCGCCGACAGCGTGGAGACCGGTGGGTTGAACTGATCGGGACCGACGAAGAACGCCAGCTGCGCCGGCACCGGCCGGGCGTTGGTGGTCGACGTGAGCGAGATGCCGAACACGAAGTCGTTCCATGCGAAGAAGAACGTGAGGATCGCAGCGGTGAACACGCCTGGTGCAGCGAGCGGCACGATCACCTTTCGGAACGCCTGCCACGACGTCGCTCCGTCGACCTGAGCGGCCTGTTCCATCTCCCACGGGATCTCGCGGAAGAAGGCCGACAGGGTCCAGATGGCGAGCGGCAGGGTGAACGACATGTAGGGGATGATCAGACCCGGCCACGTGTCGTAGAGCCCCAACGTCGTCCACATGTCGAACAACGGGCCGATCAAGGAGACGACAGGAAACATCGCGATTGCCAAGGCGATCGAGAGCACGAGGCGCTTGCCCTTGAACTCGAGGCGGGCGATCGCGTAAGCGGCGAGCGTGGCGAGGACCACGCTCAATACAGTGGCGATCAGAGAGATCCCGAAGGAGTTGAGAAGCGCCCGCTTGAAGTCGTCTCCGGTGTCGCCGCGGAAGATCGACTTGAAGTTCTCGAGCGTCCAATCCTCGGGCAGGAACTGAGCACTGCCCACCTGCGTCTCGGCCTGCGGCTTGAACGACAGCATGAGGATCCACACGACCGGGAACAGGCACCACACCATGATGGCGATCGACCCGATGACGGTCGTCGGGGTGAGTTTACGTTTAACGGCCATCACCGCTCTCCTCTCGCGTGGGCGAGGTCGACCTTGAACAGCTTCACCAGCAGGAACGCGAGCAGCAGGACGGACAGGAAGAGCAGCACGGAGAGCGCCGAACCCAGACCCAGCTCGAACTGCTCGATCACCTGCCGATAGGTGAGGAACGACACCGACTCGGTGTTCTGCGCACCACGGGTCATGATGTAGATGTTGTCGAAGATGCGGAAGGCGTCGAGCGCCCGGAAGAGCACGGCGACCATGATCGCCGCCCGCATGTTGGGCAGGATCACCTTGTAGAGCCGCTGCGTCCACGTGGCGCCGTCGACCTTGGCAGCCTCAATCATGTCCTCCGAAATCTGGGCCAATCCGGCGAGGAGGAGCAGCGACATGAACGGCGTGGTCTTCCAGATCTCCGAGATGCAGATGGCGAACAGCGCCGGCCATCGGCTCCCGAACCAGTTGTAGTCCTCGGGCGTCCACAGCAGGTCGTTGATGAAGCCGTTGTTGACGCTGAAGGCGAACTGCCAGGCGAACGCCGAGACCACGGTGATGATGCCGTATGGGATCAGGATCGAAGTCCGGATCACGCCGCGGGCGAAGATGATCCGGTGCATCACCATCGCAAAAGCGAACCCGACCACGAGCTCGACGACGACGGTCACGACCATGATGAACACGGTGTTGAACACATCCTGCCACCACAGGCTGTCGGTGAGCACGGTGACGTAGTTGGTGAGTCCGGTGAACTCGCGGTCGTCCGGCGCGGTGAGGCGGTACTTGAACAGGGAGAGATACAGCGCCTGGAACATCGGGTAGGCGGTGACAAGGAGCATCATCACCACGGCTGGGGCGACGAGCTTCCATCCGAGTCGGTTTTCCGCTCGCGTCCGATCGGACATCCGGCCACCTCCCTTCGGAGACGCCGGGCTTTCGGTGGTCGTGGGAACCGTGGTCGCGGTCATCGCTCAGTACCTCCTCAACTCAATGCCTCGCCCTTGAGGACGTCCTCGACGTACGTTTGCGAGTTCGCCGGCGTGGAGTCGGGATTCACGCCGTCGGCCGGATGCCATTCGTTGAGGATCGCGCTGACCACCTTGTTCCAGTACGGGGTGCTGGGCCGTGGTCCGGCGGTGTCGATGCTGTCGCGGTACGCCTGCAGCAGGTCGGGCGGAAACGCCTCGAGCAGCGCGGCGTCGTCGTACGCCGCTTCGCTGGCGGGCATGTTCCCGGTGTCGATCGCGTACTGCACCTGGTTCTCCACGGACACGATGCAGCCAACCGCGTCGAGTGCTTCCTCGGGATGCTTGGTGAATGCGCCGATACCGAGGTTGATGCCGCCGATCGGTGGCTTGGACTCTTCGCCGGCGACGCTCTGTGGATAGCGGGCCCAGCCGAGGTCCTTCGACACTGCCTCGTCCCCGGCGTAGTTGGCGAAGATGAACGTCCAGTTCACCTGGAACGCGCCGCGTCCGTCGGCGAAGGGACCGAGCACCGTTCCCTCATTCGACACGGAGAGGTCGGGCTCGGCGGCCGGTGAGCTGGCCAGCTTGTCGATGATGCGTGCCGCTTCCCGTCCGGCGTCGCTGTCGAGGTTGACGCTGGCGTCGAGGCCGGCCTCGGTGTTGGACATCAATTCGCCGCCGGCACTGGACATGAGGGCATTGATCCACACGACGTAGCCCTCGTACTTGTTGGCCTGGACGCCAACGTTGCCGTTGTTCTCGGAGGCCGCGTCGATGATCTGGTCCCATGTGACCGGCTTGTGTCATGTCGAGCCCGGCTGCGTCGGTGAACGACTTCCGGTACCACAGCAGCTGCGTGTTCGCCCATTGCGGGGCGGCGACGATCTCGCCTTCCCACGTCGCCGAATCGATCGGCGCTTGCAGGGTTCCCTCGGTCAACGTCGCCTGCTTGTCGGCCGGGATCGGGAGCAGGAACTCGGCGTCGGCGAACTCCGACGTGAACGGCGGATCGAGGCTCATCAGATCGACCGATGAGTCCTCCGACGCCAGCCGCCGGGCGAGCTGGATGCGCTGTTCGGTGGCGCTCTGCGGCAGGACCTCGACGTCGATCTGGTACCGCTCGTTGCTGCACCGGCTGGCGATGCCGAACAGGCCGAAGTCATCGAGCGCTACGCCGGAGGGCGGTGGCGGATCGGGATTGATGTACCACGTGAGCGTCGGCCGGCTCGCTCTCATCACCGCCGCAGGCACCGAGAGCAGCAGTCGAGCACGGCCGCGGCGACTCCGATCGTCAATCTCGATCGTCTCGTCCATCTCGATCGACGCCGCGCAGAGCGGCGAGCGGTTGACCGAGTTTCCACGGTCGGACCCCCTCCTCGAGTTGAGGACCGTCGCTCGACAGATCCTGGCCGGCAGCACTCGAACGCTTTGGGCGTGTCGGCGTGGGACCGAACATAGTCCGATTCAGGAAGGGGTCGGACGACGGTCTCCGACTCCGTCGCGCAGATGTCAAGGATGGCGTCCGTCGCTCAATCGAGTTGGTCGGATCCATCGTCCGCCGCCGCACCCGGAACGCCGATCACTCGGTGTCACGTCGACGAACAGCCGCTCGTCCCGCCGGGTCGGCAGCACCTCCTCGACGAAGGAGGCGAGCGCTTCCTCGGTTCGTGACCTCGCGCCCCTCCCGCTCCGACATCGCGTAGCGATGTTCGAGCAGCTCGTGAAACAGCTCCGGTGCCTCCCGCTTGCCGGCCAGCTCGGCCGGCACCGCACGGAGCAGCGGTTCGTAGATTTCGGCGATCCAGCGGGCGGCGATGACCGCTGAGGGCAGTCTGCTCCGCCCGTGCGCTCGAGGTACGCGCCGATAGGCGGCGATGTCGTTCAGCAGGTGGCGGGCCTGGTCCTCCTGCACGTCGAGACCGGTCATCCGTCGCAGCTCGCGGGCGTGGTGTCCCTCCTCGACGAGCGCCGGCCACATACGCAGTCCGCGCTTCGTCGTCTGGGATCGTGCTCGACGACCAGCTCGCCGACGTCGAACCCGAGATCGTTGAGACGCCGGATCCGCCGGTCCAGCTCGTGCGCGCTCGTCGGCGCCGATCACCTCCGACGTCGGTGAGCTCGGACCACAGCGCCTCGTAGCGCGCCGACGATCCGGTCGGCGACCTCGATCGGATCGATCCAGTCGGGTAGCTCGCCGGCGGCGGCGAGATCGATCAGTCCGCCGACCGGCCTGCTCGCAGGCGAGGTCGACGTCCGTCCTGGCGCATGCCGTCGGACAGCGAGCGATGGTGTTCGGCAGTCTCGGCATCGACGAGATACGCCATCAGGGCGCCGGCGTCGCGCCGGAAGAGGAGGTTGTTCAGCGAGCAGTCGCCCCAGTAGAACCCGTCGAGGTGGAGCCGGCAGAGCAGGACGACGGCGGCGTCGATCAGCTTGCTGTCGGTGCCCGGGCACCTCGCCGAGCGCCGTTCGTTGGAGAACACGTACCGGTACGGCAGCGAGTAGTCGAGGTAACGCGTGACCAGCATCGCCGAGAGCGCCTCGCGCTCGGCCGATCGCACCGCGTCTGGCGCCCGGTGACCACGCCGACTGCCTCCACCGTGGGGAGGCCCTCCTCCCGCATGAAGCGCAGGAGGTTGTACTCGCGGCGGGCGTACTCGCTCGGGGATCTCCTTCAAGGCGAAGACGCGCTGGTCGTCCCTTCCCCGCCACGCACGAAGCGCACGACGTGCCGGCTCAACCCGCGGGCCATCACCACCAGCCGCGCGTGGTCCCACTCCTCGAGTGGCGGTCGACCACGGCAGATCGAGCAGGTCCGGCGCCTTGCCCGGGACGAACTGGAACCGCACCGGCATGCGACGAGCGTAGATCCGCTCGATAGTGGCCCCACCCATGCGGCTTGACGGCGATCGCTACAACCGCGCTTGTCGGCGTTCACGAGGAGCAGGAGCCGCGGTACCGTCTTCACGATGCGGCCGACGAGCGCCCGGACCACACGGGCGAGGAGGGCCCGATGACACCCGGCCATCACTCCAGGAAACGGCGGCCGGGTGCGCATCCGACCGGCGCGGCCCAGCGATCGCGACGCGGTCTACGACGTGTGCCTGCACACGGGAGACGCGGGCGGCGATGCCTCCGGGCTGGTGGTCGACCGTCACCTGATGGGGGACGTCTGGGCTGGGCCCTACCTGGCGCTGCGCCCGCAACTGGCATTCGTCGCCGAGACCTCCGCCGGTGTCGAGGGCTACATCGTCGGGACCGAGGACACCGCTGCGTTCGCGATCGAGTGTGATGCGCAGTGGTGGCCGGCGCTGCGCGCCCGCTACCCCGATCCGCCGGATGATCGCGAGCTGACCCCGGACCAGGTGCTCCACCAGCAGATCCATCACCCGCCGGGCCCGCCGCCCGACGTGTTGGTCGACTATCCGGCCCATCTCCACGTGAACCTGCTCCCACGACTGCAGGGGCGCGGCGTCGGTCGCCGGTTGCTCGAGACCCTGTTCGACGCGTTGGTCGACGTACCCGGGGTCCACCTCGGCGTTGCCCCTCGCAATGGTCGCGCCGCAGCGTTCTACGTCCACAACGGGTTCGTGCCGGTCGGCCGACCGCGAGGACCCGGCGAGGGCTGGCTCTTGGGCCGCCGGCTCGCCCGGTGATGCTGCCGGACGTCCCTTTCGGGCCAGCGCTCGGCATCGGATGGTGCCCCACCGGTGGGACAATCCGGCATGGTGACAGCATGGAATTTCGGACTAAGCTTCCAGCGCCGTTCCACAAATGTCAGGATCGCGTGACGGCATGGCAACCATCTCCGACGTTGCGGCAAAGGCCGGGGTCGGCATCGGCACGGTGTCACGCGTCCTCAACGGGAGCCACCAGGTGCGCCCGTCGACGCGGGCCAAGGTGCAGGCCGCCATGGAGGCGTTGGACTACAGCCCGACGCGATCCCCTGGTGGCAATGACGCCCGGCGTCAAGGGTTCGTCGGCGTGGTCGTTCCATACTTCGATGAGCCGTCCTCGTACCAGCGCCTGCGCGGCATCGTCCGGGCCGTGCAGCTGCACGGCCTCGAGATCGTGCTGTACAACGTCGACGCCCCCGATCGCGCCCGCATCCGCCTGTTGGAAGTTCCACGGCACCAGCTCGAGGGTCTGATCATCATCTCGCTCCCGCTGGGGTCCGACGAAGGCGACCGGCTCGCCAAGGCGCCATTCCCGATCGTGTTGGTGGACACGTCGCACCCAGCGTTGCCGAGCGTCGTCATCGACGACCGCAACGGCGGCCGGATCGCCACCGAATACCTGGTGTCGCTGGGCCACGAGCGCATCGCGTTCATCGGTGAGCCGGAGCGCAACCCGTTCGGCTTCGTGTCGAGCCGCAACCGCGAGTTGGGCTACGCCGACGCGCTGGCCGATGCCGGCATCGCGCTCGATCGGCGCTACATGAAGTACGTCCCCCACGACCGGACCGCCGCGCGCCAGCTCGCGGGCGAGCTGATCACCATGCCGAAGCCACCGACGGCGGTGGTCGCGGCCTCCGATGTCCAGGCGTTCGGCGTCATCGACGCCGTTCAGCTCAGCGGGAACGCGGTGCCACGCGATGTGTCGGTCATCGGCTACGACGACATCGATCTCGCCGCGTACAGCGGCTTGACCACTGTGCGTCAACCGCTCGAGGCGTCCGGACAGCGCGGCTCGGACATCCTGACTGGTGCGCTGGCGACCGGGATCAGGCCCACCCCGTTCGTCGAGGAGCTGGCGGTCGAACTGGTCGTGCGAGGAACGACAGGGGCGCCGCGCCTCGGCTGGCCGCGTGGACCCGCGTCGACGTGCTCGCCCGAGCACGATCAGCTGATCGACAGGCCGGACTCGACGTCGAACAGGTGGAGCTGGCTCGTGTCGACGCCGAGCACGGCCCGCCCGCCGACCTGCGCCGTGGTGTGCGGCTCGACGCGGGCCACCACGGCGCGGTCGGACCCATCCGTCGAGTTCTCGGCGGCCGCCGTGTCGACGCCGACGGCGTCGGTGGTGATGTGCAGGATGACCTCCGAGCCGAGGCCCTCGCGGACGTCGATGACCCCCTTGATGGTGTCGGGCGCACCATCGGCGGCGGTCGACAGGTGCTCGGGACGGATCCCGACGACGACCCGCCTCCCGTCGTAGCCGGCGAGCGACGGGCGGGCCGCCAACACCGACGCCGGCACCGTGAGCGTGCTGCTGCCCATCCGCAGCGTCGTGCCGCCATCGCTCCTCGCAACGGTGGCTTCGAGCAGGTTCATCTGCGGGGAGCCGATGAACGCGCCGACGAACACGTTGTCGGGTGGTCGTAGAGGCCCTGCGGTGTGTCGACCTGCTGCAAGACGCCCCGCGACAGCACGGCGACTCGGTCGCCCATCGTCATCGCCTCGATCTGATCGTGGGTCACGTAGACAGTGGTGACGTTCAGCGAGTGCTGGATCTTGGAGACCTCGGCCCGCATCTGCACGCGCAGCTTGGCGTCCAGGTTCGACAGCGGCTCGTCCATCAAGAAGGCCTGCGGCTGGCGCACGATCGCCCGGCCCATCGCCACCCGCTGGCGCTGGCCGCCCGACAGCTGACCGGGTCGCCGATCGAGGTTCTCCGTCAGCTCGAGGATCCTGGCCGCGTTCTCGACGCGCTCGTTGATCTCGGCCTTGGGCATCTTCTGCAACTTGAGCGCGAACGCGATGTTGTTGCGCACCGTGAGGTGCGGGTACAGCGCGTAGGACTGGAACACCATCGCGACGTCGCGATCCTTGGGCTCGAGGTCGTTGACCACCTTGCCGCCGATGCGCAGCTCACCCGACGAGATCGTCTCCAACCCGGCGATCATGCGCAGCGCGGTCGACTTCCCACAGCCCGACGGGCCGACGAGCACCAGGAACTCGCCGTCGGCCACATCGAGCGAGAGCTTGTGCACGGCGTGGAACCCATTGTCGTAGACCTTGTCGATCTCCTTGAGCGCGATGCTGCCCACTGCGGACCCCTTCTCTCGACTTCGTTGACGCCATCCATTCTCGACGAGGCGTCTTCCCCCCGGACACGCCGACTGCTATGGTAGCTCTCGGAATCTTCCATAGATTCCATATCATTTCCAAGGCACGCAAGCGTGCTGGGGTCGGGGACCGGCGCCAGCTCGACGGGTCG
This sequence comes from uncultured Acidimicrobiia bacterium, assembly GCA_963830025.1. Lineage (GTDB taxonomy): Bacteria > Actinomycetota > Acidimicrobiia > Acidimicrobiales > Ilumatobacteraceae > CAWHLC01. The sequence continues at coordinate 10,816 of CAWHLC010000007.1, read as the reverse complement.
GAAGATCCGATCCGCAGCGTGCCTTTCACGGGGGAGTTCGACAATGAGATACGGCAAGCGCGCCGCGGCACTCGCGGTCATCACATCCTTGGTGCTCGTCGCCTGCGGCGACGACGACGACGATGGCGGATCGGACACCGAGGCGCCGAGCAGGCACCACGGCAGCCGGCGGCACCGAGGCGCCGAGCGGCACCACGGCAGCCGGGGGCACCGAGGCGCCGAGCGGCACCACGGCAGCCGGGGGCACGGAAGGTCTCGTCGATGGCGAGATCACGTGCGACCAGCAGTACGAGGGCAAGACGGTGAGCGTCCTCTCGCCGGTCCGCAACAGCGAGACCGATCCCGACGCCATCCAGATCTTCACCGACTTCTGGGCGCCTCTCACCGAGTGCACCGGCCTCAAGATCGACTTCCAGGGCACCGACCAGTTCGAGGTCCAGGCTCCGGTGTTGCTCCAGGGAGGCAGCCCGCCTGACGTCATCGACTTCCCGCAGCCGGGTCTGTTGCGCACGCTGGCATCCGACCTCATCACACTTCCCCGAGAACCTCGCCACGCACGCTCCAACGACTTCGTGACCGGGTGGAGGATCTCTCACCATCAACGACGAGGTCAAGGCCATTCCGTGGCGCGCCAACGTCAAGTCGATGGTGTGGTACAGCCCGGCCGCGTTCGAGGAGGGCGGCTACGAGGTCCCCGAGACTCTCGAGGAGCTCACCGCGCTGTCCGACCAGATCGTCGCCGACGGGGGCACCCCGTGGTGCGCCGGCATCGAGTCGGGCGTGGCGACCGGCTGGCCGATCACCGACTGGTTCGAGGACTTCATGCTGCGGATCAACGGTCCCGAGGTCTACGACCAGTGGGTCAGCCACGAGATCCCGTTCAACGACCCGCAGGTCAAGGCCGTCGCCGACGCCGTCGGCGGTATCCTCAAGAACCCCGACTACATGGGCGGCGAGAACAACGTCAAGGCGATCGCCACGACGAAGTTCCAGGAGGGCGGCTGCCGATCACGACCGGCGACTGCTACTGCACCGCCAGGCCAGCTTCTACTCGGCACTGTTCCCCGCCGGGACGGTCGGCCCGCCCGACAGCGGCAGCGACATCACGTACTTCTACCTGCCCGTCGCCGAAGCTGGTGACCCGAAGGTGATGCTCGGCGCCGGCGACCTGCTCGCTGCAGGTACCGACAAGCCCGAGACCTGGGACGCCATCCTGTACGCCACCTCGGCCCAATACGCCGTGGACATGGCCAACATTCACTCGGAGTTGTCGCCCCGTAACGACATCGACCCCGCGCTGATCGAGGATCCGCTGCTGGCGTCGTTCTCCGAACTGCTGGCGAGCTCCGATGTCTTCCGCTTCGACGGTGCCGACATGATGTCCGGCGCAGTCGGGTCCGGGACGTTCTGGACGGAGGCGACGGCCTGGATCGTCGGTGGCAGCACCGACGACATGCTCAACAACATGGAAGCGAGCTGGCCCGCCGACTGATCAGCACCGTTGCAGCGAGAGCCCGGGGCTGCGGCTCCGGGCTCTTCGCTCATTTGAGGTAGTTTGGCGTCCATCGCTGGTCGGCGGGGATGAGCGGGAGAGGGGACGGCATGCTCCAGGCATTCGGCCAAGTCGTATCTTGCTGGTGCTCCTGGCAGGCGTCCTGCTCGGGTTGTACGGCCTCACCCGGTACCTGCCCGGCGGGTGGCGCGAGCGGGGGCAGGTGCTGCTGTTCGCAGGCCCGGCCGTCTTCTTGGTGTTCGCCGGCCTGTTCGTGCCGGCGATCCGCACGATCTGGGTGAGCTTCCGCGACGACAGCGGCACAACTGGGTCGGGCTCGACAACTACCAGGAGATCTTCTCCGGGAAGGGCACCCGGCTGATCTTGTTCAACTCCTTCACCTGGGTGGTGGGCGGCACCCTCTTCGTGGTCATCGTCGGGCTCGCCATCGCCCGCTTCGCCGACGGGATGAAAGGTGAGAAGATCGCCAAATCGCTGATCTTCATCCCGGCAGCGATTTCGCTGGCCGGCGCCGGCATCATCTGGAAGTTCGTCTACGCCGGCCCGCCCCGAGGAGAAGTTCTCGACGGTGGTCGAGCTCGAGAGCGGCGAGCAGGTGCGCCTGACCGGCTACGCCGACCGGCTCGAGCTCGACGCCGACGGCCGCGTCGTGGTCGTCGACCTCAAGACCGACCGGTCCAAGCCCACCGACAAGTCGATCCAGCGGCACGTCCAGCTCGGCCTCTACCAGTTCGCCGTCGACCACGGGGCCATCGACGGCCTGGCGCCCGACGACCGCGCCGAGGCCGGCGGCGCCGAGCTGGTCCAGCTCGGGCTGAAGGACGGCGGGCACGACGCGTGGTGCAGCAGCAGCCGCCCTAGGCCGACGACGGCCCCGAGCGGGCCGCGCTGCGCGCCCAGCTGGCGCGGGCGGCCAGCTGCTGCGCGCCGAGAGTTCCCCGCGATCGTCGGTGACCACTGCCGGGACTGCGCTTCGTGCCGATCTGCCCGGCCCAGAGCGCGGGTTCGGTGCGCCGCGTGGGCACAGTGTCGGATCGACACTCCCGAACAGCTCGCGCGCCATGGTGCGCTGGGCTTCGCCCCAGCCCGAGCAGTGGGAGGCGATCCGGCGCCGCTGAGCCCGCCGTCGTCATCGCCGGCGCCGGGTCCGGCAAGACCACGCTGATGGCCGCCCGGGTGGTCTACCTGGTGCCACCGGCCAGGTGCGGCCCGACGAGGTGCTCGGCCTGACCTTCACCACCAAGGCGGCGAGCGAGCTGCGCGCCAAGATCCGCGACGCCCTGCTCGCCGCCGGCGCTCGCTCGCCGGAGGCCGAGCGCCGGTACGAGCGAGCGAGGACGCCTCGAGCCCACCGTCGCGACCTACAACGCCTACGCCGCCGGCCTGCTCACCGACCACGGCCTGCGCATCGGCCACGAGCCCGACACCCGGGTGCATCACCGACGCCGCCCGCTACCAGCTCGGCGCGCGGGTCGGTCGACCGCTACACCGGCGAGGTCGAGCACCTGACCGACCACCCGCAGACGGCGATCCAGAACCTGCTCGCCCTCGACGGCGCGATGAGCGAGCACCTGTGTCACCCGAAGACGTGCGGCGCTTCGACGCCGAGGCCCGAGCCGGGTTCCTGCGCGCGCCTCGGCCGAGGAGCAGGCGGGCAAGAACCGCAAGACCTACCTCGAGCCGTCGGCAAGGCGATCAACGCGATCGACCGGCGCGCGCGAGCTGCTCGGGCCTGGTCGACGGCCTACCGGCGGCTCAAGGCCGACCTGGGGCTGATGGACTTCTCCGACCAGATCGAGCTCGGCGCCCGGCTCGCCGTCGAGCAGCCCGAGGTCGGCGCGGTCGAGCGCGAGCAGTTCCGGGTGGTGCTGCTCGACGAGTACCAGGACACCTCGGTGGCCCAGGCGACCATGCTGTCGCGGCTCGTTCGGCGGCGGGCCACGCGGTGACCGCGGTCGGCGACCCCAACCAGGCGATCTACGGCTGGCGCGGCGCGTCGGTCTCCAACATCCTCGACTTCGCCGACACGTTCCCGCGCCGGCCGGCGGCGACGGTCGCCGACGCTACCCGCTCACCGTCAACCGGCGCTCCGACCGCCGGATCCTCGAGGTCGCCAACCGGCTGGCCGCGCCGCTCTACGACGCGTACGACGCCAGGTCGCGCCGCTCGAGCCCAAGCCCGAGGCGGGCGACGGCGTCGTCGCGACGCGCGGTGCTACGAGACCCACGCCGAGGAGCTCGCCTGGCTGGCCGACGCGGTGCGCGCCGCCCACGACGCCGGCGGCGCGCGTGGTCCGACATCGGCGTCCTCACCCGCGACAACGCGCACGCCGCCGAGGTCTTCGACGCGCTCACCGCCGCGGGCATCCCGGTCGAGATCGTCGGCCTCTCCGGGCTGCTGCGGCTGCCCGAGGTGGCCGAGGTCGTCGCGATCCTGCACCTGCTGCAACGACGTCACCGCCAACGCCGTCGCTGCTCACCCTGCTCACCGGGCCGCGCTGGGCGATCGGCCCGCGCGACCTGCGGCTGCTCGGCCGACCGGGCGCGCGAGCTCGCCGGGCGCGCGGGCCGCGGCCGCGACGCCGCGACGTCGGCCGACCAGCTCGTCGCGATCGCCGACGGCATCGACCCGGCCGAGATCCCCGCGCCTCGACGACGCGCTCGACCGACCCGGGCGACGCGCCGTACTCCCGCGAGGCGCTGCGAGCGCTTCGCGCTGCTCGCCGCCGAGCTGCGGATGCTGCGCGCGCACGTCGGCGAGCCGCTGCTCGACATCGTCCGCCGGATCATCGACACCACCGGGCGTCGACGTCGAGCTCGCCTCGGCGGTCAGCCCGGCCGCGGCGGCCCGGCGCGACAACCTCGACCTGTTCGTCAAGGCGGTCGCCGAGTTCCAGGCCGTCGACGGCGACGTCACGCCTGCCGGCCCTGCTGGCCTACCTCACCGCCGAGGACGACCAGGGCAACGGCCTCGACGTCGCCACCCCGACCGCGGCCGACTCGGTCAAGCTGCTGACCGTGCACCGCGCCAAGGGCCTGGAGTGGGCGCTCGGTGTTCCTGGTCGGGGTGTGCGAGACGCGGTTCCCGTCCAACCGCTCGCGCACGCTGTGGACCTCCTCGCCCGGCGGTGCTGCCGGCGCCGCTGCGCGGCGACGCCGCGCGACCTGCCGCAGCTGCGCGGCCACGACAAGGCGGCGCTCGACGCCTACCGCGCCGACACCCGCGCCCACGACCAGGAGGAGGAGCTCCGGCTCGGCTACGTCGCCTTCACCCGCGCCGCCCACCGGCTTCAGCGTCGTCGTCCTACCTGCTGGAGCCCGCGGGCGACGCCGTTCGGCCCGTCGGCCTACCAGGGCGTCGTCCGCGACCAGCTCGAGGCCTGGGGCGAGCCGCGTCGACGACGCTGGCTGGACAAGCCCGCGAAGGGCGACCCGCAACCCCTACGACGCCGACGACCCGTCGCGCCCGTGGCCGCGAGCCGGGCCCGGGCCGCGAGGCGCGCTGCGGATCGAGGCCGCGGCCCGGTCGTGCGCCGCGGCCGACCCGACGCCGCCCGACGACGACCTCGACATGGTCGAGGCCGCCCGGGTCGCCGACTGGGACGCCGAGCTCGAGCGGCTGCTCACCGAGGCGCGGCGCCGACCGCGCCCAGGTGGTCGACGTGCCGCTGCCCAGCGTCGCTGTCGGCGACCGCGCTGGTGCGCCTGCGCGACGACCCCGAGGCGTTCGCCCGCGAGCTGGCCCGGCCGATGCCGCGGCAGCCGTCGCCGGCCGCGCGGTTCGGCACCCGGTTCCACGCCTGGGTCGAGGCGCGGTTCGGCCAGCAGCCCCTGCTCGACCCCGACGAGCTGCCCGGCCGGGCCGACGCCGGCATCGACGACGACGCCGACCTCGCCGAGCTGATCGCGACCTTCGAGAGCGGGCCCGTTCGCCGACCGCGTGCCCGCACGCCGTCGAGGCGCCGTTCGCGCTGGTCCTCGACGGCCAGGTGGTCCGCGGCCGGATCGACGCGGTCTACGCCGAGGCCGACGGCGGCTTCCTGGTCGTCGACTGGAAGACCAACCGCAGCGACGACGCCGACCCGCTCCAGCTGGCGCTCTACCGGCTGGCCTGGGCCGAGCTGGCCGGCGTGCCCCTCGAGCAGGTGCCGCGCCGCGTTCCACTACGTGCGCACCGGCGCGCTCGGTCGAGCCCGACGACCTGCCGGCGGCGCGAGCCGAGCTGCGAGGCGCTGTGCTGACGCCCGGGCTGAGCTCGACCGGGCTCGGCCGAGCTGACCGCCGCGCGAGGGCGATCTCGACCATCGTCGCCGAACGTCCGCTCGCGCTCCTGCGACGTGGTCTCCTCGCCGGTCACGACGTGGTCGGAGACGGTGCAGATCGCCAGCGCCCGGCGACCGTACTTCGCGGCGAGCGTGTAGAGCGCGCTGGCCTCCATCTCGACCGCCAGCACGCCGTACCCCACCATCCGCATCATCAGCTCGGGCCGGGTGGCGTAGAACGAGTCGCGCGGAGAAGAGCAGCCCGACGTGGTGCGGCTCACGTCGCGCGGCCTCCGCGGCGTCGACCGCGGCGCGCAGCAGGCCGAAGTCGGCGACCGGCGCGTAGTCGAGGCCCTCGAAGGTGATCCGGTTCATCGACGAGTCGGTGCAGGCGCCCGAGGCGATGATCGACGTCCCGGACCGCGACCTGCTCGCTCAGCCCGCCGCACGACCCGACCCGGACGATCGACGCGCACGTCGTACTCGTCGAACAGCTCGTTGACGTAGATCGCCATCGACGGCTGGCCCATCCCCGACCCCTGCACCGAGACCGGGTGGCCCTGCCAGGTACCGGTGAAGCCGAGCATGCCGCGCACCTCGGAGTAGCAGCGTCGCGTCGTCGAGGAACGTCTCGGCGATCCACTGCGCGCGCTTGCGGGTCGCCGGGCAGCAGGACGACCGGCGCGATCTCGCCGGGCTGGGCTCCGATGTGGGTGCTCACGGCGGCTAGCCTCGCATCCCGTGGAGCTTCCCGCACCTCGACCTGGCGGCCGACGCGCACGACCGGGCGGGGGAGCGGCGCGTCGACGACGCGTGGCTCGAGGCCCGCTGGGCCGACCCGGACACTCGCGTGCTCGCTCGTCTCCGGCACCCGCATCCGGCCGGTCGACGGAGCGGTCCCGTGGCTGGCGCCGGCCGAGGCGCCGTACGACGGCCGGCGGGTGCTGCTGGGCGAGCGCGACGGGCGCACGTGGTTCGCGCTGCATCGTCGACCCGGACGACGCGCCCGGGCGAGCGCGGGGAGTGGGTCGGCATCCGGGCCGTGCTCCCGCACCTCGCCGGACCGACACCAGGGCCGCCTCACCCAGGCGCCGCTCGTCTTCCACGCGATCGGGATGGCGGAGTGGCACTGGGCGACCCGCTACTGCCCCCGGTGCGGCGGGCCGCTCGAGTCGCGGCTGGCCGGCGCGGAGCTGGTGTGCGCCGCGTGCGGCAAGGCGCAGTTCCCTCGCACTGACCCGGCCGTGATCATGGCGGTCACGCACGGCGAGCCCGGCGCCGGCGACGAGGAGCTGCTGCTCGGCCGTCAGGAGTCGTGGCCCGAGGGCCGCTACTCGACGCTGGCCGGGTTCCTCGAGCCCGGCGAGACCCTCGAGGACGCCGTGCGACGCGAGGTGCGGGAGGAGGTCGGCGTCCGGGTCGGCGAGGTCACGCTACTTCGGCAACCAGCCCTGGCCGCTGCCGGCGTCGCTGATGCTCGGGTTCCTCGGCCGCGCCGAGACGCGCGACATCAACGTCGACGGCAAGGAGATCGAGGACGCCCGCTGGTTCACCCGCGACCAGATGCGCGAGGAGGCCGAGGACGGCGGCCTGCGTGCTGCCCGGCGGCGTCTCCATCAGCCGTTCCCTGGTCGAGCACTGGTACGGCGGCCCGCTCCCGGGCAGCTGGTGACGCCGTGTCCCGGGCGAGCGCGTCGGCGCGGTGGCAGGCGCTGAAGGCGATCCTCTCCGAGGGACACCTGCTGCTGATGTACGCCGTCGTGGGGCTGTGGGCGGCGACCGACCTGGCGTTCTTCCTCGCGGTGTCCGTGGTGGCCTACGGCGACGGCGGTCCGGGCGCGGTCGGTCTCGTCGGTGCAGCGCGGGTGCTGCCGGGCGCGCTCTGCCTGGGGTTCGTGGCCGTCGTCGCCGACCGCGTCTCGAGGCCCCTGCTCGTGGCCGGCGTCAACGCTGCCTTCGTTGCGATATCCCTGGCGATGGCCGCGACCGTGGCCGCTGGGCGGCAGCCTCCTGGTGCTGGTGTCTGCTCCAGGTCGCGGCTCCGTCGCCTCCGCCCTCCTCCAGCCGAGCCTCCACGGGCTGCTGCCGCGGCTCGTCCCCCTCCCCGTCCCAGCTGATCCAGGCCGGCGCCGTGTGGAGCCTGGTGAACGGCATCGGTGCGGTGCTCGGGCCGGGGATCGGCGGATGGCTGCTGGCCTCGGGAGGTCCGGACGTGCTGTTCCTCGCCCTGGCCGTCGTCTACGCCGTCACCGCGGGCATCGCGGGGTCGATCCGGACGACCTACCAGCCCGCCCGCGAGCCATCTCGCGCCCTCCGTCGCTCTGCGTGGTGGTGGTCGCCGCTGCGCGGCATCGGGCTCTTCGCGGCGCCCGGCGCCCGCACCATGCTCGCGCTCTCGCTCGTCCAGCGGGCCCTGGGTGGCTTCGTCGGCGCGTTCCTGGTCCTCTACGCGTTCGAGGTGTTCGGTGCCGACGGTCAAGCCTCGGTCGGGCACCCTGCTCGCCGCGGTGGGCGTGGGCGGCCTCGTGGGCTCCACCATCACCTTGGGGGTCGTCGGTCGGCACACCCGGTGGTGGTTCGCGGCCGGCCTGCTCCTCTCCGGGCTGCCGCTGGTCGTGCTGGGCGCCACCACGGAGGTGGGGCCCGCGATGCTCGCCCTCGGGGTCTGCGGCGCGGGCGGCGCCTGGGCCCTCATCTACGGCTCGAGCCTGATCACCCGGTTGCTCCCCGACCACGTCGCCGGCCGCGGCTGGGGCGCCCTGCTCGGCCTGGGCGCCGGAGCCACGGCACTGGGCTCGCTGGCGGCGCCCCTCCTGGCCCGGCTGCTCGGCCTGCCTGACGCCTTGCTCCTCACCGGGGTGCTCGCGGCCGTCGCCGTCCTCGTCGCCATCCCGGGGCTGCGTGCCCTGGCCGGTCGCACCGTGCCGCGGCCCGAGGACGTCGCCCTGCTCAGCAGCGTCGCGCGTGCTCGCGCCGCTGCCGGGACTGTGCATCGAGCGCCTCGCCGTCGCAGCCGGGCGTTGGGCGGTCGAGCCCGGTGAGGTGGTCGTCCACCAGGGCGAGCCGGGCCAGGAGTTCTTCGTGGTGGCCGACGGCGAGCTCGTCGTCAGCGTCGAGCGGCCGGGAGGTACGCCGCCTGCCGCGGCGGCGACGCGTTCGGCGAGGTGGCCCTGCTGCGGCACGTGCCTCGCACCGCCACCGTGGTCGCCACCCGCCCCGAGCGTCCTGCTCACCCTGGACCGGGAGGCGTTCGTCACGCACGGTCACCGGTCACCGCCCCACGGACACCTGGGCCGAGAGAGCCGTCGCCGACCTCCTCGCCGAGGACGCGCGCCGTACTCGCGCCTCGCACCGCGGATCGCCCTCGGCCCGGGAGTAGCCTCTCCTTCGTGGGCCTCCTCGACCTCGACCTGCGCGCGGCGGCCACTCCGCCGGGGGACGTGCGACCGTGTCCTACCTCTCGGCGACGGGCGTTGGCGGGCGCTGCTCGACTGCATGGTGGACCGAGACGTCAGCCGGCTGCTGATCATCGTCGGCGCCCGGTCGGCGACAGACGTCGCGCTCTTCCTGGCCACCTCGGTGGTGGCCTACGACATCGGAGGGCCGGCGGCGGTCGGCGTCGTGGGTGCCGTCAAGGTGCTGCCCTCGATGGTGACGGCCGGGTCCGCATCCCTCGTCGCCGACCGCGTCCGGCGCCCGCTGGTGATCGCCGGGGTCAACGCCTGCTTCGTGGTGGTGGCCCTGGCGCTCGCGGCGGGCGTCCTGCTCGATCTCGGGCCTGGTCTACCTCGTGCTGGTCCAAGGGCGTCGGCTCGGTGGTCTCGGGCCTGATCAAGCCGAGCATGCAGGCGCTGCTGCCCCAGCTGGTGCGCGAGCCCCGCCAGCTCCTGCCGGCGAACTCGGCCTGGGGGCTGATCGACGCGATCGGCGGCGTTGCCGGCCCCGCCGCTGCCACGGCCATGCTCTTCACCGTCGGGCCCGAGGGCGTGTTCCTCGCGCTCGCCGTGGTGTACGCCGCCACGGCCTGGCTCGCGGTCAGCATCCGGACGCCGTTCCAGCCGCCGACGCACCCCGCGCACCGGAGGTCCTTCTGGCGCGACTCCTTCGGCGGTGTTTCGCTCTTCATGCGCCGTGGCGGGCGGGCCCACTTCGCGGTGTTCCTGACCCAGCGCCTGCTGAGCGGACTGGTCACCGCCTTCGTCATCCTCTACGCCCACGACGTCGCCGGGGCCGACGGCGACTCCGCGTCGGGCACCCTCCTCGCCGCCCTGGGCGTCGGCGCGTTCCTGGGCTCGGCGGCGGCCATGGTGACTCACGGGCACGGTCGGGTGTGGTTCGTCGCCGGCTCGGTGCTGACGAGCCTGCCGCTGGCGGTCGTCGGGCTGACCAGCCAGATCCCGCTCGCCGCGGCGCTCCTCGTGGTCAGCGGGGCCGGCGCGGCGCTCGCCGGGACCCACGGCGCGACCCTGCTGAACAGGTGGCTCCCGACCACGTCGCCGGCCGGGCCTGGGGGGCGCTCTTCGGCGTCGGCGCGGCCACCGCGGCCATCGGCTCGCTCGCCGCTCCGGCGCTGGCCGACTGGCTCGGGATCCACGAGGCGATGGTGCCTCGTCGGCCTGGCCGCGGCCCTGGTTCCCATCATGTGCTCTCCGGGACTGCGGTTCCTCGAGTCCAGCGCCACTCCCCGTCCGGAGGCGCTGGCGGTGATCTCGCGGATCGAGGTCCTCTCGAACCTTCCGGACGTCTGCCTCGAACGCCTGGCCGCCAACGCCGTGCCTCGTCAGGTGCCCGCCGGCGAGGTCGTGGTGGCCGAGGGAGATGTTGGCGACGAGTTCTTCATGGTCGAGAGCGGTGAGCTGCAGGTCACCAAGGACGACCACGACGTACGCCGACTGGGTCCCGGGGACTCCTTCGGCGAGGTCGCGCTGCTGCACTCGATCCCCGGACCGCAACCGTCATCGCGACTCGAGCCGAGCTCCCTGCTGTCGCTGGACCACGAGATCTTCGTGGCCACGGTCACCGGCCACGCACCAAGCGATACC
>CAWHLC010000006.1:0-160801 GCA_963830025.1 uncultured Acidimicrobiia bacterium | reverse complement strand
AGCCTGGGATCGATCTTCATCCACTTGCTCCGCGAGGCAGTGCGCTGGCAACGCGTTTCACAGATCGACGTCGCCGAGCAGTCGCTCGCTCGGTTCGCGGTTGGGTTCGTCGACCTCGTCGGGTTCACGTCGATGTCGCGACAGATGACGGCGACCGAACTCAACAAGATCGTGACCTCGTTCGAATCGACGGCCTTCGACATCGCTCACGACCACGGCGGACGCGTCGTCAAACACATCGGCGACGAAGTGATGTTCGTCGCCCTCGATGCGCCAACGGGGGTGCGGATCGCCCGAGCCCTGATCGCCTCGTTCACCGAGCAGGGCATCCGGCCCCGCGGTGGGATCTCGCACGGCGAGCTACTGGCGATGCACGGTGACTACTACGGGTCGATCGTGAACCTCGCCGCCCGGCTCACCGACGAGGCGATCCCCGGCGAACTCCTCCTCGATGCGGCCACGGCGGACGCCGCCGCCGGAGCCGCTGACTTGTCCTTCGAGCCGGCGGGACAGCGCATGTTGAAGGGCTTCGACGAGCCGATCAAGACGTTCTCACTGCTCCCGGAGCCGCCGATCGCGGACGTCTGACGTCATCCGCCGCCGGTGGTGCCGGTGTCGTCGTTGCCCCCCGGCAGTCCTGTGCCCTCGCCGGGATCGACATCAGGCAGGCCCGACCCCTCGCCTGGGTCGAGGTCGGGCGTGTCGATCTCGTCCTGGTTGTTGTCATCGTCGTCACTGCACGCCACGAAGGCGAACGGGAGGGCGGCGATGGAGGCAACAGCGAGTGCTTTGCGCATGTGGTGGTATTCCCCTGTGCGAGTCCGTCAGAATGACGGCAGGACCGGCGGTCGGCCCGGACCATCCGTACCCACACGCCCCCGCGTTGAAACGACCGGGCCTGTTGACGCGCCGAAGCCCCCGCCGTAGCGGGGGCTTCGTTTCGATTCAGGCCGGACGACCTGACCAGTGATCAGGTCGTGGGGACGGTCGTGAGGACCGGCGCCTCGGTGCCGTCTGATGGCGCTTCGGTACCGTCGTCGCTGGGTGCATCGTCGTCGTCGTCACCGCAAGCGGCGAAGGCGAGTGGCAGCATAGCTACTGCGGCGATTGCGAGGGTCTTACGCATGTTCACGCTCCTTGTATGAGGGGGGTTTGCTCTGCCCACGGCCGCCATGCCTGGCGCTCGACGTCCGGAGGTCATTGTTACGAGACTGTAATGCATCTGTCACGAAAAGCGAGAAGTTCGCGCATTCTTTTTCGGAGCTACCCTCTCCGAGCGTGAATCAAACCAAGACGCGTCTGCAATCGCTTGGCCTGCTCGACCGCACGTTCAAGGCGACGACCGACGACGAGCTCACCGCCATCGTCGACGCGCTCGATGACGAGCATCGCGATGCAGCACGTGAGCTGATAGGAAGCGACGATCTCGATGCCGACTCGGTTCGGGAGGCGATCGCCAAGGGCCGTCTCGACGGCACGATGGAGAGCATCGCCGTGGTGCTGAGCGACGCGTGCCTCGCCGACTGCATCAAGGAGCTCGGCGAGCACGCCGACAATCCGTCGAGCGATCAGCTGCGGGAGGTGTTGCCGGGCATCATCGAGCGCCATGGTTTGCCGTGTACACGCGTCATGCTGGCGTCCACCGTTGCTGGTGAGGCGTCCGCGGCGGCGATCATCCGCGACCTGCTCAAGAACGATGACACCGTGAAGCTGCCGCCCGTCGAGCCGCAGCCGGTGGAGGTGTATACCCGGGAGACGCCGGAGAACTCAGCCGAGCGAGAGGCGATCAAGGCGCGGCGCAAGGATCTCAAGCTGAAGAAGCAGGCCGACGCCCGGGCACGCCGCGAGCAATCCGCTCGCGCCCGCGGTCGCTGACGACTCGCCGAGATCCGCTCGACATCAGCGCATCACCAACGTGCGCTGCTCGTGGTCGAGCAGCCACGCCTTGTTCTCGATTCCGCCGCCGAACCCGGTGAGGTGACCGTTGGAGCCGACCACACGGTGGCACGGGACGACAATCGACAGCGGATTGCGCCCATTGGCAGCGCCCACGGCGCGGGCCTTGCGCGGATCACCGAGCCGTCTCGCCTGCTCGCCATAGGTCATCGTCGCGCCGTACGGGATCTGACGGAGCACCTGCCAGACGGCGAGCTGGAAGGGCGTGCCCTCGGGCGCAAGCGGCAGATCGAACTCGAGACGCTCGCCGCGGAAGTATTCGTCGAGCTGCTGCTCGAGATCGTCGAGCACCCGGTGCGATCCGCGCTCGGCGACGGGTATGCGCTCCACCTTCGACGCTTCGTGCGGCCAGTAGATGGTGCGAACGCCATCGTCGTCAGCCGTCACGCGCAGGACGCCGACCGGTGTTTCGAGGGTGCGAGATGCGATGGTCATGAGATCCTCTCCGGGGTCGGGGCATTCCACAGGTGGTGCAGGGCGTACGAGCGCCATGGACGCCAGCCTTCCGGCGCGTCCGCTGGCGCCCCGATGAGACGGATCGCGCGGCGCACTCCGAGGTCGGTCGGCAGGAATGCGTCGGGGTCGCCGAGCCCGCGCATGGCCACGTACTCCGCTGTCCACGGGCCGACGCCCTTGAGGCCCACGAGCTGCGCGCGCACGTCGTCACGATCCGCAGAGTGATCGAGCACGACAGCGCCGGTCGCCACTGCGAGGCACAGGCGGCGGATCGTGTCCCGGCGCGAGGCGGGCATGGCGAATGCAGCGTCGGGCAGCTCGACGAGTGCCTCGGGCGAGGGGAACACGTGCGTCAGTCGAGGGTGGTCGAGCGTGAGCCGTTCGGCGTTCGCCATCACCAGCCGCGATGCCACCGTGCGCGCACCCGAGATGGACACCTGCTGTCCAATGACCGCCTTTACCGCCGTCTCGAACGGGTCCACGGAGCCGGCGACGCGCAGACCTGGCGACAAGCGCACGAGCGGGGCGACGACGGCATCGGCACCGAGCAGCGCGTCGACGGCGACTGGGTCGGCGTCGAGGTCGAAGAGTCGACGCAGCCGGTGGACGGCCGGTTTCAGATCACGAAGATCGGCCAGTGCAAGATCGACGACCACGCCCGCGCCGTCGGGCGCGATCGTTGCATCGGCGACGCCGTGACCATGGGGCAGCGTCAACGCCCGCGCATATATCGTGCCGTCGCCGAACTCGATGCCCGGAACGGCACGCGCCGCCAGAAAGCGGAACAGCTGCGCGGCGGCGAACGGCGGACGGGCAGCGAGGGTGAGGCGGAGACGGTCGCCCGCCACGTCCGCCACCGCGCCGGCGAAGCTCGCCGGGTGCGATGCCGTACGCAGCCTTGACCGAGTCGTTGAACTGGCGGACGCTGCCGAACCCGGCGGCGAAGGCGACGTCGGTGAAGGCGAGGTCGGTGGTCTCGATCAGCGTCCGTGCATGGCGCGCCCGATGTTCGCGAGCGACGGCGAGCGGGCCGACACCGAGTTCGGCGGTCATGATCCGATTCAGCTGTCGCTCGCTGTAGGCGACGCGAGCGGCGAGCCCGGACACGCCCTCCCGATCGACCACGCCGTCGGCGATCAGCACCATCGCCCTGGCGACGAGGTCGGAACGCGAATCCCATTCGGGCGATCCGGGCGACACGTCGGGCCGACATCGCTTGCAGGCGCGAAAGCCGTTGCGCTGGGCAGTGGCGGCTGTGGGGAAGAACACGACGTTGGCCCGCATCGGCGTTCTCGCCGGACATGACGGCCGGCAATAGATGCCGGTGGTGCGCACGGCTGTGAAGAACCATCCGTCGAAGCGCCGATCCCGACTCTGCACCGCCCGATAGCAATGCTCTTCGTCGAGAACGTCCACCGAGCCATCATGCCGGGGCGACGGGCGACTGACTAGCGAGATTCGGACACGTAGTCAGTCTCCCACGGCAGGGATGAGAGGAACGTCGGCGGTGACGATCGTGGCTGGGCGCGGCGTGTCGATGGGAGCGACCTTCGTGCGCAGCACCCACAGGCCGAACACGGTGGCGATCACGCCGGCGAGGAATGCGCCCCGCTTGCCGACGCCTTCGGCGAGCGCCCCGAGGGCGAGCCCGCCGACAGCCGTCCCGATCTCGAAGAACATCGTGAACGCGCTCAAAGCGCGCGCCCGTTCATGTTCGTCGACACGGTCGACGGTGGTGGCCATCAACGACGGGTAGAGGAATGCATTGCCGACGCCGAAGATGGCCGCCGCCAACCACAGGCTCCACGTCGTGGCGAACGCAGCGAGCACCACGAGCCCGATGCCGACGCTGGACAGGGCGATCGTGACAGCGCGGCGTGTGCCGAGCACTTCGGGGAGGCGAGCGCCGGTGATGCGCAGCACGAGCACGATCGCGCTGTAGAGGGCGAACAGCCCACCCGAGTTGGGGAGCCCAACTTCACGGGAGTAGTCCGGGATGAACGCGCCGAACGCAGCGAACGCGGCGACGCCGGCACCGAGGACGAGACCGGGACCAACCGCTGCCGGGTGGACCCAGGGCAGCTTCTCGTTGGACTCCGGACGAGGAGATGCGGAGCCGGCGATGCGTGATGGCACACCGATGGACAGGATCGCAGCGAATACGGCGAACAAGCCGCCAACGAGGAACACGAGTTGGTAGCGGTCGTCGCCGAGGAGCGTCTCGCTGACGATCGGTCCGATGCCGATACCGCCGAACACGGCGACGGAGAAGTAGCTGGCCGCCTCGGCGCGACGGCCGGGAGGCGAGAGATCGGCGACGAGGGTCGTTGCTGCGACGAACAGGGCGGCCTCACCGATGCCCGTGATCCCGCGCAGCGCGAGCAGCGGACCGAGCGAGGCGACGTGGCCGGTGAGCACGCCCGCCGTACCGGCCACGAGTCCGCCGGCGATCATCATCGCCCGACGGCCATAGCGGTCGATGAGCTGGCCGAGGAACCCTCGGGCCAACACCGATGCACCGGCGAACGCGGCGATGTTGAGACCGATGCCGAACTCGCCGTATCCCAACTCGTTCTCGACGTACTGCGGTACGAGTGGCACGAGGATGCCCACGTACGTGAAGAACACGAACGTCGCCAACGTCACCGCCAGGAACGGCCGGGTGATGAGCGATGGGCGCGACCCAGCCGGCGATGTCATCGTGTGCATTGTTGCGTACACAACCAGCTGACGTGGTACCGAATTCCCGGAGAGCGCAACTTCGTGTCCGAAATCACAAAGTGGCGGCAGCCCCCTCACGGCCCTACTCGGTGCCGAACGTCGACGACGACAGCGTCTGATTCCCGCTCGCCTCGATGGCAAGCACCTCCCACTCGTACTCCGTGTCCGGACGGAGGAAGCCGCGCGCGGCACGCGCATCCTTCTTGCCGAGGGTGGCATCGTCACGTCGAGCGTCACCGTGGGCAGCGCCGTCAGCCCGGAGGCGGGATCGACGACGAGCACCTGGTAGCCGATGATCGGACTGCCGTCCGGAGGCGAGACACCCCTCCACCGCATCACCGTGTTGGCCGGATCCTGCAGGATCATCGCCCTCGATCGGCGAAACCAACTCCGGCCCGTCAGGCAGGTGGTGGGTGAGGTCCGCCGAGCCGACCAGGATCTCGCCGTCGGTACCGCGACCGAGGAAGTCGTACTCGCCCTCTGGCCATCGTCGCAGCAGCTTGTCGAGCGGCAGCTCGCTGAACGGCGGTTCGCCGCTCTCGAGGAACAGCTCCGTGCCGCCGTGCTTGCCCAGCCGGCCGGTTGCCTCCGATTTGAAGATGCGCTGTCCGTTCGGGTCGAAGATCGACATCGTTCGCCAGTCATCGGCGTCGATGAACACCTGCACACCACCGTCCTCGTCCGTAGCGTTGATCTCGAACTTGAGTCGCGCGTCCTTTAGCTGCACGATCTCCTGCGGGTCGGTCGCTCGGACACATCGGGTCCTCGCGCTGCGATGAGCGGCGACGCCACACTGCCTCCGGCGAGCAATGCCGTTGCCGCCCCAATTCCGAATCGCTTCATTGTGATCCTCCGATCTCACGCGCACAGAGCGACCACCGAACGGCGTTCGCTACCAGCCGTGATCATCGGGCTTCCGTTGATCACGACGGAATGCTGCTTCGTTGGGCTTCGCCGGTCGGCTCGCCCTCTGATGTGAGGCGCCTCGGGATCAACGTACGGAGCGCGCCCTGACGGGATGCTGACGCGAACACGGCGCGGTTCAGCCGCCGGTCAGGGCAGCGTGGTGCTGTGATCGTCTGGTCAGGCGACGCGTGACACGTCGACGTTCACGTCGAGCGTCTGCGCAGCGGAGGGGCCGATGACGACGCCCCGGACCGGGGTCACGTCGCCGTAGTCGCGGCCCCAACCGACCGTCACGTGCCGGCGGACGGGCAGATGATCGTTGGTTGGATCGAAGTCGAGCCAGCCCGCCTCGCCGAGCCACGTGGCGCACCATGCGTGGGAGGCGTCTGCACCGAACGTTCGTGGCTCGCCCTCGGGCGGATCGGTCTCGATGTATCCGCTCACGTAGCGCGCCGGCAGGCCGAGCGTGCGAAGAGCACCAACCGACAGGTGAGCGAAGTCCTGACACACCCCGCGTCGGGCATCGAGCACGGCGCCGAGCGGCGTCGAGAGCTCGCTGAACGACGCGTCGAACTCGAACGTCGAGAAGATCTCGTGGCACAGGTCGGAGAGTGCGTCGATGAACGGTCGCTGAGGCGGAAACGCCGCGGCGGCGAGGGCGTGCAAACCGCCGCGATGATCCTCGACGGACACGAACGGTGACGAGACCAGGTACGGCGCCACGTCGAGCGACTCCGGACCGAGCAGCGTGCGTGCCCGGTCCCGCACCTCCTCCCAGGGCGTATCGAGCACCGGCCGCTGTGGTGGGCTGAACTCCACGGTGCTCGTCGACTCGATCACCAACTCGTGATGGGCGCGGTGCACACCGACCTGGGTGATCTCGTTGCCGAAGGAGTCGAGCACCGTGTCGAAGACGTCGGGCTCGGGGATCACGGCGATCGAGTGCTCGATCACCCGCTGGCTCGGCGTTTCGCGCGGCGTGAGGCACGCCGCCGTGTACCCGTCGGTCATCTGCCGCTCGTAGTGGTAAGCGGTGCGGTGCCACACGCGATACGTGATCGCCACGGTCAGACACCGCCCCGCATCGCCACTGGCACAACCGGCGCCGCGAACCAGCGCTCGACGATGCCAGAAGCGATCTCGTGGACCGCCGCCCGGGCGATCGGGATCAGCGTCAGCGGCTCCGGCTCGACCAGCGCGCCGATCGCCCGGTCGGCGAGACGCACGCCTTCCGGCCACTCCAAGAGCTCGAGCTGGGAGCGCGTACGCGTGGAGGGCGGCGGCGAGCGACCGCGGGTTCGTCGGGTCGCGTAACAGGAGGTCGGTCGCCGCCGCTACCTCCACGGTGCTGCGATGGCGGCGACGGTAGGCGACGAGGCTCTCGTTGGCGGCGAGCACGGTCTCGACGGTGGACGCCGTGACGTCGGGGTTCGCCGGATCGTCGCCGCTCAGCGCCGTCTCGACCGTGCCCAGCGAGATCAAGCTCCGTTCGAGGCGACGCCCGATGTCGCCGAGCCACCATGCCGGACCACGAACCGTGCTCTCGTGCCACAGTCCCGCCAGCGCGGCAAGCTCGGCGATCAGGGAGTCGAAGACGTCGACGCGGGTGTCGCCGGCCGCCATGTTCGATCGCATCTGCGCCAGTCGTTCCAGCACGCGTCCCGTCGTCGACGACAGGTACTCGCCGACGCCGACCGCCTCGGCGAGCATCCTGCCGAGTTGCACGGTGACCGACGTCGTCGCTGCCGCCAGCTCGGCGCGCAGGTCGGTGAGGGCCTGATCCGATGCGTCCCCGGCGTCGGCGTGGAGCCGCACCGGGGGTGGCATGACGGCAGGCGCCGCGGCCGCATTGCCCGCGGCGTTGTTGGGTGCCAGTCCGCGCACCACGCGGAGCAGGCGGATGATCCGCGTCGACCAGCTGGAGAAGTCGTCGGCGGCGATCCACGGATC
The DNA here is from genome assembly GCA_963830025.1 of uncultured Acidimicrobiia bacterium. Classification (GTDB taxonomy): domain Bacteria; phylum Actinomycetota; class Acidimicrobiia; order Acidimicrobiales; family Ilumatobacteraceae; genus CAWHLC01. Next base: position 152,812 of record CAWHLC010000006.1, on the reverse strand, counting down.
CTGCTCGAGCCTGCTCGTCACGACGCGCACCGGCGCGGGCGATCGCTTCCGACCGCTCCGCGGCCGTGTTCATCCAGTACAAGGCATCCGCGGCGCGCGTCGGGACGGAACGGGCCAGGTCGACCTGGGGAACATCGAGGGTGAGCCAGGGACGGCGAACGACGCGATGGCGTACCCACACGTCCTTGGCGACGCACGCCGTCGGCAGCGAGGGGTCGTCGCCGTGCTCGAGCACTCGCCCGCTCCCGCCTGTCATGACTTCGATGCGGGAACCTTCGGCGATCGCCTGCAACCGGACGACCACCGGCAGTGCCACCAGAGCCCCTCCACGTAGAACCGGATGGACGCGGAGCTGAGTGCGCTCCTCAGGCCGCAGCATGGGCAGGCCGAACGCCTCATGCCCCAGCGAGAGCGCTGCATCGTCGAGGTAGGGACGCAGCGCCGGCTCCTCGAGTACTCCCGAGCCGTGCGCATTGGCGAGGACGACACCACCGACCGCGGACGCCCGGAGCAACCCCGGCACGCCTGCGGCACCGGTGGCGGCGACGTCGAGTGGATCGACGCCACTGTCCTCGATCCGCCGGTAGATCACGTCGACGCGTTCCAGCTGGCCGAGGGTGCGCAGCCACACCCGGCGGTCGCGTACCACGAGGTCGGCACCCTCGACGGTATTGAACCCGAGCTGGGTAGCGAGATACGAGTGCTCGACATACGAATCGTGGTCGTGACCGCCGCTGAACACCACGACGCGGGGGCTGTCGACCCTGGTGAGGCCGATCAGGGAGCGGTGCAGCGTGCCGATCGACGAGCGGATCGGAGCGATCCCCTGGCGGGCATCGACACCGAGCGCTTCGGGAAAGGCAGGGCGGTCGCGGCTCGGTTGAGCACCGCGTAGCCGAGGCCCGACGGGGCGTCGGTGAGGTCACCGACGACGCGCCATGAGCCGTCGATGAGCTCGACACAGTCGACGGCCAGGGACGTGAGCCAGCGATGCGACGGCGTGTGGCCGATCTCCGACAGCCGGTAACGCGGGCTGGCGAACAGCACTGCGCCAGGAATCACGCCCTCGCGCACCAGACGTCGCTCCGTGTACAGGTCGGTGAGGATCGACTCGGACGCGCTCATCCGGCGCACCACGCACGCGGCGAGGTGGTCGAACGTGGACGCGCTGAGCTCGATCGGGATCGGATCGAGCCGCCAGGGGCGGCTGGCGAGGGTGACGGTCCGCCCGTCGGCGCGGAGGGGCAGATCGTGCACGAGGTGGCCGGCGCCCTCGGCGGCGAGCAGCCGATCCGTGATCTGCTGCCGGCGCATCAGGTCGGGGACGTCGAAGATCCGATCGTCGGGCCACGTCACGACGTTGGGTGAAGGCAACGTCACTGACCCTGCAGCTGTCGTTCGGCCGGAGGGACGTCGACGCGAAGGTAGCGCTCGGCAATGTGCCGCCCGAGTGCGGCCAGCGCACCCTGGATGTCGTCCATCGCCCCGTCGAGGCGGCGCTGTCCTCGGACGTGCCGCGCGCCGCTTCGAGCGCCGACAGCGCCGCGTCGAGGGCACCGAGGGGACCGGACGGTTCGGGCAGTTCGCGCAGCGCCATGCCGAATTCGCGAAGGCAGCAACGGACCGATCGTGGGAAGCGTTCGTGGAACAACAGGAAGTCGACCACGGCGGATCCTTCGATCGGTCCACGCGTGGAGCGCTGATACATCTGCAGCGCAGCGACGGAGCGCAGCACGCCCATCCACTCGAGGGCGACCTCGTCCGCCGCCGCCTGGCCGTGGACGACGCCTGGTCCTTCGAGCACCGACACCGCCCGCACACCGAGCACACGGGTGGTCATGTCGGCACGCTCGAGGGCGCGGCCGAGGCGCCACATCACATACGCCTCGTCGTGGGTCATCGAGGTCGCCAGGATGCCGTCGATGCGGCGACTGTCGCTGAGCACACGTGTGAGGAACCGGTTCCGCAACGACCGGTTGAGGCCACGATCCGACTCGCGCTCGGTGAACAGGTAGAGGTAGTTGAGCGCCTCCCAGGCTTCGCGCGGCACGACGTCTCGTGTCGTGCGCAGGTTCTCGCGGGACGCCGCCACGCACGCCCTGACGCTGCCGACGTTGCCCGGGTCGACGACGAGGTGCATGACGACCGCGTGCTCGATGTCGAAAGGCGCCGCGTCACGGGCGGAGGCGAGGTGTTCGCGGTACACCTCACCGCTGCCGGCGATGGCGACGAGGGGTTCCCAGCTCACCTCGATCTCCGACGGCGTGTCGGCGATAAGGTCGGTGTAGGCACGGACGATGCGAGCGAGTGTCTTCCGCCCGCTCGATGTAGCGCGCGCGCCCAGTAGATGCGGTTGCGACGCGCGACAGCAGAATCAACGCGAGCCTCCGATCTCGACGATCCACGTGTCCTTGCTGCCTCCACCCTGCGATGAATTGACCACCAGCGAGCCCTTCACACGAGCGACCCGCGTGAGCCCACCAGCAGTGACGTAGCTACGCCGGCCGGTGAGTATGAACGGTCGGAGGTCGACGTGCCGCGGCTCGACGCCGTCCTCGCAGATCGTCGGTGCCGTCGAGATGCCCAGGATCGGCTGCGCCACCCAATTGCGTGGGTCTGCTTCGATTGCCTCCTTGCAGCGCCGCAGGTCGTCGTCAGTCGCGCCGATCGCCGATCAGCAACCCGTAGCCGCCACTCTCGTTCGCCGGCTTGACCACGAGCTGGCGGAGGTTGTCGAGCACGAAGCGCCGCTCGGCGTCGTACAGGCATCGGTAGGTCGGGACGTTGGCGATGCTCGGCTCCTCGCTCATGTAGTAGCGGATGATGTCCGGCACCCAGGCGTAGACGACTTTGTCGTCGGCGACGCCCGCGCCGGGAGCGTTGGCGATTCCCACGTGCTCCGCCTTCCACGCCCGCATCAGTCCGGGGACACCGAGCATCGAGTCCGGCGCGGAACACCTCGGGTCCAGGAACAGGTCGTCGATGCGGCGGTAGATGACGTGCACCCGCTCGAGTCCCTCGATCGTCTTCATGTAGACCGTAGTCGTCGTCGCTGACGACGAGGTCGCCGCCCTCGACGAGCACCGCGCCCATCCGCTGGGCGAGGAAGGCGTGCTCGAAGTACGCGGAGTTGTAGATGCCGGGCGTGAGCACGGCGACGGTCGGGTGGCCGCTCCTCTCGGGCGCGAGCGAGCAGAGCAGTCTGTTGAGCTCGTCGGTGTACGAGTCGACCGGCCGGATGCGCGAGCGACTTGAACAGCTCGGCGAACGCGCGCTTCGTGACCGCACGGTTCTCGAGCATGTAGCTCACACCCGATGGCACGCGCAGGTTGTCCTCCAGCACGTACATGGTGCCGTCGATGTCGCGGACGAGATCGGATCCGGAGATGTGCGCCCACACGCCGTACGCCGGATGGACGCCGCGACACTCGGGACGAAAGTTCACCGAGTCCTCGAGCAGACCGAGCGGGGAACACGCCGTCGGCGATGATCTTCTGGTCGTTGTAGAGTCGTCGATGAACGCGTTGAGCGCCTTCAGCCGCTGAACGAGGCCGCGTTCGATCTGGCGCCACTCGGCGGCCTCGATGATCCGCGGGAATGATGTCGACCGGCCACGCACGATCGATGTTGGCGCCGTCGGCGTAGACCGTGAACGTGATCCCGAGGGTGAGGATGTCCGCCTCGACGTGGTCCTGGCGCGCCTTGCAGCTCCTCGAACGTGAGGTCGCCGATGCGCCTCATCAAGGCCTCGGCGGCGGGCCGCGGCACACCTTCGGCGTCGAGGAGTTCGTCCCATGGCACGCCTCACCGGCATTGCCCACGGATGGTTCAACGACTGCGGGGTGAACATGGGTGCCGCAACGTCGCCGACGTCGGCTTGCAGATGCATGGCGAGGCGCAGGTGTCGAACGCGTCGCCGGTCTGGAGCTGGGTGAGTCGCCGAAGCGGGGCGGCGACGCCGAGCCCGGGAGTGAGGCGGGCAGCTTGGCTGCGAGTCGAACCCGGCTACGCGGTTCTCGAGGGAGGCCCGAGCACCCGCTCGCCGACGATGTTGCGCTGGATCTGGCTCGTCCCACCCCAGATGGTCTCCGAGCGGGAGAAGAAGAACGCCGACATCATCGGGCTCACCGGATACCCATGCCGCCGACGGTCGCGTCCCGATGCCGGGCCACGAACCGCTCTCGGGGCCGGCGTCGATGAGCATCGCTTCGGCGCCGAAGATGTCGAGTGCGAGCTCCATCGCCTGCTGGTGCATCTCCGACCAGAACATCTTGTTCGACGCCCCGAGGGCGGCGACGCCGAGATCCTTGCTCACCGGACAGTGTCACCGACAGCGAACGCAGCCCGTTGATGCGCAGGATCTGGATCTTCGTGTAGTACCCCATCAGCGCTGGCGGAGACCGGATCGTCGATCGCCCCATTGTCTCTGCCGCCCCACCATCAGCCTGTACTCGTCCTCGAAGCGCCGATAGCCAGTCGTCGCCGACATTCCCCGCTCGAAGGCGAGTGTCGAGTTGGCCACCTTCCAGCCGTTGTTGACACCGCCGACCACGTTGTCCTTGGGACAGCGGGCGTCGGTGAAGAACACCTCGCAGAACTCCGCCGTGCCGTCCGGCTGGGTGATGCCGCGCACCTCGATGCCGTCCTGCTTCATCGGCACCAGCAGGTAGGAGATGCCCTTGTGCTTCGGTGACTCGGGATCCGTGCGAACCAGCAGGAAGCAATAGTCGGCGTGGTGGCCCTGGGTCGTCCACACCTTCTGCCCGTTGATCACCCACTCGTCGCCGTCGAGCACGGCCGACGTCTTCAGGCTCGCCAGGTCGGACCCGGAGTTCGGCTCGCTGAAGCCCTGGCACCAGGCCATCTGACCCGTTGAGGATCCTGGGCAGGAACTCCTTCTTCTGCTCCTCGGTCCCCCATTGCAGGATCGTCGGACCGACGAGGGTGTCGCCGAAGAAGTCGGCCCGCATCGGCGCCTTGACGCGGGCGAACTCCTCGGCGAGGACCACGCCCTGCATCGTCGACAACCCCTTGCCGCCGTACTCGGCCGGCCACGTGGCGCAGATCCAGCCGCCGTCGAACAGCTTCTTCGGCCAGTCGTGGTTGAACGCCGCCCGCTCGTCGTCGGTCATCTAGAAGCCGGGCTCGAGCCAGCCGTCGGGCAGGTTCTCCTCCAGCCAGGCGCGGATCTCGATGCGGAACTCCTCGGCGTCGGCGGGATACGTCAGGTCCATGACTTCATCTTGACCCATGGGTCAAGGCATCGTCGAATCCATCCTGTCCCGCCGGGAAACATCCCGTTCACATGGCGAAACAGACCGTTCACCGTCCCCCAACAGGCGGGAAATACGTGCTGCGTAGGTTCCCGTTGCAGCCCTGGCAACGACGCTCGGGCGGTGAAGCTCTGGCACACCACACCCATCCACGCCACACCGCCACAACGGAGACCGTGTGCACCCACCGGCACCCGTCACCGCGCTCTTCTCCATCCGCGTCCGGTCCGATCGGCGACGGCACGGTGTGGGTCGTCGACGTCGATCGGCTGGTGCGCATCTGTACCGACGAAGGCAACATTCGTGCTGTCCGCGCCGGGATGCGCAGCGAGCGCCATCGGCCGGTGAGGGCACCTCCTGCCCCCGGCCGGTGGCACTCGTATCGTCGCTGATCTGCTGGGCACCACAGGCGCCGGCGAGACGACGCGACCGCGATGCGGCTGCTCAGGGTGCCGTCGACCGTCAACCGTCAACCGTCGACCGCGTCGAGCGTGTCGCCAAACGCGCCCGCTCCGACCACGCGAATCCCCTCCGGCAGGCGGGCGCGAAGCCCGCGATCCGATGTCACCACCACTGTCTCACCACCGGAGGCACCGCCGGCCAGCTCGACGACGACGTCGTCGGCTGCATCCCGCCCGGCGCGCTTGGCGGGCAGGACGGAGAGGTTGCCGCCGGCGAGTACGAGCGTCTCATCGGCTACGGGGCGGTCGAAGACGACGATGACATCGTCATCGTGCGTGCGACACCAGGCGGCGATCTCCTGCGGTGAGGCGGCGCGTTGCCGCGGCCGCCCGGTCGTTCCACCACCCGTCGGCGCGTGAGCCCATCACGTTGTTGCCGTCGATCAACCACCGCACTGCGGGTCACCGTTCTCCACTCACTCATCGTGCCTGATCGCCATGGCGGGTTCGCAGTTGCGAACCAGATGAGCTAGCGGGAGAGAAGCACCACCTTGCCGGTCGTCGCGCGGCGCTCCAGGGCGGCGTGGGCGTCGGCGGCGTCCTTGAGCGTGAACCGCTCGTCGGTCACGGGCCGCCAACGACCCGATGCCGCCGCGCTGAGCGCCCGTTCCTCGAGGTCGCGCACTCCGCCCGGGCGCTGCAGCATCCGCGGCCCGATCGCCGCCGTCGCGCTGATCCCTCGTTCGTAGAGCAAACCACTGGTGATCTCCGTCGGTTCGCCGGAGGACCATCCGTACATCACCAGCCGGCCGCCCGGGCCGAGCAGATCGACCGCGCCGCCTACCGAGGCGTCCGCCGACGCCGTCGAAGGCGACGGTGATGGGGCGGTCGATGGCGGCCCGGACCGCGTCCGTCCAGCCTGTTGCGTCGTAGTCGATGGCGACGTCCGCCCCGAGATCGCTCACCGCGCGCACCTTGGCCTGCACCGCCGGCGACTCCGATCACAGTGGCTCCGGTCGCCTTCGCCTCCTGGACGAGCAGGTTGCCGATGCCTCCTGCCGCGGCCGTCACGAGGACCACGTCGTCTGCGGTGAGCGCCGCCACCTCGATGATGCCCATCGTCGTCCGCCCAGTGCCGATCATCGCCACAGCGACGGCGTCACTCACGCCGCGAGGGATCTCGTGGATGGCGCCGACATCGCGCGCCGCCCGCTCGGCGTATCCGCCGCTGGCAAAACCGAGGTGGGCGACGACCCGCTTACCCACCCACTGCGCATCGACGCCGTCGCCGATCGCAGTCACGATGCCTGCGACCTCGCGGCCTGGGATCATCGGCAGGTCGGGGACCGGGAAGGGACCGGCCTCACCACGCCGGATCGACGTGTCGATGAGGTGGACGCCGGCGGCAGCGACGTCGATGAGCACCTGACCGGCACTCGGCGACGGATCGTCCACCGTCTCGTAGGTCAAGTTCTCCGGAGGACCGAATTCGTAGAGGCGAATGGCGAACATGCCACGCACGGTACGACTTCAAGTTCACTCGAAGTCAAGAGGGCCGGATGCCCGGCCGAGCACGCTCAGCCTTCCGTGGTGGCGGAGGTCGTCGCTGGGACCGTCGGCCGCTACGTCGCCGTGGTGGTTCCGGTCTCGCTCGTATCGGTGGTACTGCCGGTCGCGCTCGTCGACGTGGGCGTCTCGCTCCCCTCGCCGGTGCACTCTGCGAGATCGGCGACGAACCGCTGCAGCTCGGGCGTTCCCTCGGTCTCGAAGTCGGCGTCGGGCCGGTCGAGCTCGAGGTTGGCATTGCCGATCGCCGACAGCTCCTCCTCGGTGTAGTCGTTCTCGACCTTGTCGACCATGCACTGCTGCTGAGCGTCGGTCAGCGTGCCGCCGCTCGTGGTCGGTGCCCATCGTCTCGATCGACGTCGAGGGCGACGCGCTTCGCGTCGGGGCGGCCACCGCCACAGCCCGTGAGGACCAGACCACCGAGCGCGACAGCGGCGATCAGGCGGCGGGAGCGGGGCGAGGGGCTCGATGTCACAAGGGAGACAGGCTAACGGCACGCACCGACGCTGCACACCGGCATCATGCCGTGGCCAGCTCGGCGGCGCGAGCGCACGCCGCGTCGAGCATCTGCTCCGTGAGACGTCCCGTGAACGTGTTCTGCTGACTCGGGTGGTACGAGCACACCAATGTCGGTCCGTCATCCGCGGCGACCTCGACCCCGTGCCCGAACGCGGGTCGGGGGCGGATCCCGAACTCGTCGCAGGCGGCGCGGAAGGCGAGCGCACCGAGGCACAGCACGACGCGCAAGCCCCCGCCACCGGCACCGCAACGCGGCGATCTCGCGACGGAGGAACGGCCGGCAACGCTCCTGTTCTTCGCCGTCGGGCCGATTGGCCGGTGGCGCGCACTTCACGGCGGCTGTCACCCACGTGTCGACGAGCGTCAGTCCGTCGTCTCGGCGCGTGGCGGTGGGCTGCGAAGCGAGCCCGGCACGGTGCATCGACCGGAAGAACCACTCGCCGCTGCGGTCGCCGGTGAACACCCGTCCCGTGCGATTGGCGCCATGTGCCGCCGGTGCCAGTCCCAGGACGAGGATCGACGCCTGCGGATCGCCGAAACCGGGGACCGGACGGCCCCAGTAGGTCTCGTGGCGATATGCCGCCCGCTTCTCGTCGAGCGACCTGCTCCCGCCACGCGACGAGGCGCGGGCAGCGGCGGCATTCGACGACTTCGGCGCAGATGCCCGCAAGGTGTTCCACGCCGAGCCACGTTAGGTTGATCAGCGAGCATGGCGAAGAAGTCGACGCCCCCTACCACCGTGTTGCTCGTGCGTCACGGTCAGACCGCCACCACCGGCACCGTTCTGCCAGGGCGGGCCAAGGGTCTGCACCTCGCCGACACCGGCCGCGACCAGGCGGCCAAGGCGGCGGAGCGAATCGGCGAGCTGAAGAAGATCGACGCGGTCTACACGTCCCCGCTCGAGCGGGCGAAGGAGACGGCGGCACCGATCGCGGCGACGCTGGGGTTGAAGGCGCGTGTCCAGCGAGGTCTCAATGAATGTGACTTCGGCGAGTGGACCGGACAAGAGCTGAAGTCGTTGATGAAGCTGCCTGAGTGGCAGGCTGTGCAGCGTGCTCCTTCGACGTTCCGCTTTCCAGGTGGCGAGAGCTTCACCGACATGCAGCATCGCATCGTCACGACGCTCGACGGGCTCCGTGCCGATCATCCAGGCGGTGCGATCGTGTGCGTATCGCACGCCGACCCGATCAAGGCCGTGCTCGCCCACGCTCTCGGCACGCACCTCGATCTGTTCCAGCGCATCGTCGTCAGTCCCTGCTCGGTCAGTGTGATCGTGTGGCACGCCGGCGGGCCGATCGTGCTCGCTGCCAACTCCACCGGTCGCTCTCTGGCGGAGCTGAAGCCGGCATGAGCGCTGTGAGGACGTGCCCGTGACCGCGTTCTTCGAGTTCGACGACGTCGACGTCTTCACCACCGGCACGGTGGGCCAGCCGGGTGCTCGCACGTTCTTCCTCCAAGCACGCGTCGGCGGCCAGCGGATCAACGTCAAGTGCGAAAAGCAGCAGGTCGCCGCCGTCGTGCACTACCTGCGTCGGGTGCTGAAGGACCTGCCTCCGCCGGAGGATCGCCCCCTCGAGGGCACGTTGGAGATGACGGCGCCGGACGAGCCTGTGTTCGTGCTCGGACCGATCGGTCTCGGTTACGACCGCTCCAACGATCGCCTCCTCATCCAGCTCGAGGAGCTGCTGCCGACCAACGAGGAGGGCGAGGAGATCGGCGACGCCGACGATCGAGGACACGTCCGAATCTTCATCACGCGTAGCCAGGCCGACGCGTTCTGCGAGCACGCCGAGGAAGTCGTCAGCTCCGGGCGTCCCACCTGCATCTGGTGCGGCAACCCGATCGATCCCGACGGGCACCCATGTCCGCGGATGAACTGAGCGCCCAACTCACGCTCCTCTGTCGCGGGCGAGGTCGAGATGGTCGGCCGGATGCCCTGGAGCAGCAACGCGACGTTCCTCGTCCGGATGACCTACGACGGGCGCAGCCAGCAGGCGATCTACAAGCCCGTGCGCGGCGAACGCCCGCTGTGGGACTTCGCTCCCGGCCTCCACCGGCGGGAGACCGCGGCGTTCCGCCTGTCCGAATCGATGGGGCTGGGGATCGTTCCTGCGACGGTGATCCGTGACGGCCCGCTCGGCGAGGGCTCGTTCCAATGGTTCGTCGACGCCGACCACGAGCAGCACTACTTCACGATGTTCGAGGACCACCCCCACCTCCACGAGCAGTTGCGCACCATCGCGATGTTCGACCTGCTGGTCAACAACACCGACCGCAAGAGCGGGCACTGCCTGCTCGACGGCGACCACGTCTGGGCGATCGACCACGGGCTGTGCTTCGCCGCCGACTTCAAGCTGCGTACCGTGATCTGGGACTTCGCCGGTGACGCCGATCGATGCGGCGCTTCTCGATCGAGTTCGGCCGCTCACCAGATCGGTCCCGCTCGACACGGCCACGCTGCTCGCCGACGACGAGGTGGAGGCGCTGCGGCAGCGGGCGGACCTCATCGTCGGACTCGGGCACTTCCCGGTCGACGAGTCCGGGCGCCGCTACCCGTGGCCGCTCGTATGAGCGACGAGGCGGTGCTCGACGACAGCGGCGTGTCGCAAGCGCTCCACCGGGCCGACCTCGACGAACTGGTGCGGATGATCGACGGCCGTACCGCCGGCCGCGACTGGGAGGGTCTGCTGCGGTTACGGGACCGGGCTCGCCACGCGTCGAGACCGGGCGCCAGCTGTGGCCGGCAGCGACGCTCGCCGAGTACCGCCTTGCCCTTCTCGCTCCGCCCGAATGGGCGGCGCGCGTGCTCGACGAGGGGTCGGGGCGATTCACGATCGGTCCGCTCACCGAAGTCATCGCCCAGCATCACGCCTGGGCGGACGTGCGCGACCGTCTCGAGCCCGGGCCGCGGGCGGCGCTCGTCGCTCACGAGCGTGCGCTCCGCGGCGACCACATCGACGCTGCCGACGTCGTCGGGCTCCCCGACGTACTCGAGGTGCCGTACGCACTCGCCGAGTGGGAGCCGACCTATCGGCTCGCCGACTACCACGACGTCGAGCGCCGAGTTCCCGTCGCCCGATGTTCCCGCAGTGTTCGAGTCCATCGAACTGCCTGGTGTCGACGCGACGGCCGGACGCGATCTCGACGTCGACCCGTCCACGATGCGGTCCGGCAGCTCGTCGAGCCGTGGACAGTGTCGTCCAACGGGCGGTGTGATGTCGTCGCCGTTGCCGGGGGGATGCCCGATGCGCTCGCCGCGCTCGGCCTACGCCGCGCCCGTGTCGCCGCCCTCACCACGCCCGAGGCGCTGGCGTGGCTCGGTTGGGCAGGTGCCAGCGGCGGCGCGTTCGGACGAAGGCGCGGCGCCGCACTCGGCAGGTTCGGTGCGTGGTGGGTGCTCACCGCGCTCGCCAACCTCATCGATGACTGGCCGATCGATGCCGCCGAGCTCGGTGACGTCGCCGGCAGCTTGCGCTGGTGGTGGTTCGACGCTCACGAGCCCGCGACAGGCTGGCAGCTCCAGCTCGCTGTCGAGGACCCTGCCGAATCGCTCGCCTGGGCGATCAACGCACGCGACGCGGTGTAATCCACACCACGCCGGCCGGTGCCTCGCGTACTCTCGCCCGGTGGCCGGCGACGCCGCGACGGAGCGGTTCGAGCGGGATGGGTACCTCGTGGTGCGGAACGCGGTACCGAGCGAGTGGTGGACGCATGCCGGGTACAGATCGAAGCCGCGTTGCGTGCTCGCGGCGTCGACCCCGACGACGAGACGACGTGGACCCGACCGGTCGTGAGGATCTGGTGCCCAGAGACTCCACCGTTCGCCGCGGCCGGCAGCCAGCCCGTGCTGTGGGACCTGTACGACCGCCTGCTCGGCGAAGGCACGTGGTGGCGACGGTCGGGAGTCGGTGGATCCGTTCCCGTCCGATTCCCCCACCCCGCCGACCCCGGTGACGCCGGCTGGCACATCGACGGCAGCTTCGAGCACGAGGGGAGCTACTGGGTCAACGTCCGCAGCCGTGAACGCGGGCTGCTCGCCCTCTTCCTGTTCAGCGATGTCGGCGACGACGATGCGCCGACGGAGTTGAAGGTCGGATCGCATCTCGACGTCCCTCGTCTGCTCGCACCGTTCGGCGACGTCGGCACGAGCTTCGACGTGCTCGCTGCCGGGCTCCCCGCGTCCACCTTCGAACGTCCGTCGGCGTACGCCACCGGTCATGCCGGGGACGTGTTCGTGTGCCATCCATTTGTGGTCCATCGCGCCACGTGGCCGCACCGCGGCCGCCATCCGCGTGTGATCGCTCAGCCTGGTGTCGCCCTGCTCGAGCCATTCCGGTTGGACGGCCACGATCCATGCCCCGTGGAGCGAGCGATCCTCGCCGGTCCTCTCCGACGGACGCGCTCCTGACACGACGGGAGGCGGCGGAGGCTGCGAGCAGGCGGCGAGACGAGCGACTTGCTCGCCAGTCGGAGCTCCGCGCCCGAGGTGTCCACCACCACGAGCTGGGTGAGACGCCAAAGCGAAGCGGAGGCGGCGAGCTCGGCAGGCGAAGACGAGCGACTTGCTCGCCAGTCGAGCGCTGCCCGAGGTGTACGACGACACGAGCTGGGTGAGACGCCAAAGCGAAGCGGAGGCGGCGAGCTCGGTCAGGCGGAGACGAGCGACTTGCTCGCGAGTCGGAGCTCCGAGAGATCAGTCGGCGGGACGGAGGGTGGCGGGGTCGTGGAAGGCACGCAGCGAGGTGATCTTGCCGTCGTCGTCGAACGTCATGTGGTCGATGATGTCGAGGATGTAGGTCGTGTCGCCGATCACGGGCAGGGCGTGCATCGTGAACACCGCCTCGTTGCCGATCACGATGCGGATCCCAGCGGCACGCAGTTCGACCGAATCGGCGACGGCGTGGCTCTCCTCGAAGAAGACGCGCAGCTCGTCTCGCCCGGTCTTGCGTGGCGTCCCGACCGGATCCTCGGCCCACGGCTCGGCGGCCCAGCACGACAACCACCCGTCGGCGTCGTTGGCCGTGAACGAGGCGAGGTAGAGGTCGATGGTTGCGTCGATGGTTGCGTCGATCGTGGCTCGGTCCGGCATGCGGGCAGACAGTACCGAAGCACACGCGGTCGCTCGGCATCGAACAGAGACGTGGCGGCTGGTAGGAATGGGCGCCGACGGAGAGGGGGACAGACGTGGCCGAACTGATCGAGGTGGCATCGGGACTGCGATTCCCGGAGGGTCCGATGGCGATGCCCGACGGCAGCGTGATCCTTGTCGAGATGTTCGGCCCCTGCATCACTCGTGTGCTCCCCGACGGGAGCAAGGAGACCGTTGCGGAGGTCCCCGGCGGGCCGAACGGCCTGGCGCTCGGACCCGACGGTGCGCTCTATGTCTGCAACAACGGCGCTCGCTTCACGGCTATCGACATGGACGGCATCACGTTGCCCGGGCCGACCACTCCGGAGAACTACATCGGCGGTCGGATCCAGCGCGTCGACATCGCGACCGGAGAGGTCACCGACCTCTACACCGAATGCGACGGGCGTCCGCTGGTGTCGCCGAACGACATCGTCTTCGACGAGCACGGCGGCTTCTACGTGACCGACCACAGCATGAGCGAAGGTCGGATGATGCACATCACCGGCGTTCTCTACGGCAAGGCGGACGGGTCGTCACTGCAGGAAGTGGTGTTCCCCGCACACGAGCCGAACGGCGTCGGGCTGTCGCCTGACGGTCGCACCTTGTACTACGCGGAGACGTGGACCGGGCGGGTGATGCGCCGCACGATCCTCGGACCCGGACAGCTAGCCGAGGCTCCGATCGTCGACCCGACCGTCTGCCTCCACGGGCTGCCCGGCCTGCAGTTGCTCGACTCGATGGGCGTCGAGGCGAGCGGCAACGTCTGTGTCGCCACGTTGATCAGAGGCGGCATCACCGTCATCTCTCCCGACGGTGAGCTCGTCGAGTTCGTGGAGACTGGCGATCCGCTCACCACCAACATCTGTTGGGGCGGCGAGGGTCTGCGCACCGCCTACATCACGCTCTCCGGCTCGGGGCGGCTGGTGAAGACCGACTGGCCACGACCCGGGCTGCCGCTGCACTTCCTCAACTCCTGACTGCGGTCGCCGCGATCCTGCGAAGGTATGCCGATGAGTGACGATGCGAGCTCGACCGGACGCGAGGTCCGCGTACTGCGCGTGTTCACGAGGGAAGGCCAAGGCGGCAACCACCTCGGTGTCGTCGACGAGATCCTCGACGACGCGACGATGGCCGCCATCGCCCACGAGCTCGGGTACTCCGAGACCATCTTCCTCGGTCCGCCCGACCGAGAAGGCATCCGCCCGGTGCGGATCTTCACGCCGAGCGTCGAGCTCCCGTTCGCAGGACATCCGCTCGTCGGTGCGACGTGGTACGTCGCCCACCATCACACGGACGCAGGCGAGGACGAGCAGCTGATCCGTCTCCGCTGCGGGATCGGTGTCGTGATCGGACACGGATACGGCGAGGTGGCCGAGATCGTGGCACCCGGCCGGCAAAACGTCACGGAGGACGAGCCACGCGACGGAACCGTCGCGTCATGGATCGTGGAGATGCCGCTGTCCTACGAGGTGCACCAGCTCGCGGACGCCGCAGCGGTGCGCGCCTACGCCCTCTCCGACCGCCCCGACTACCGGCTCGTGTGGGCGCCCGACGAGGAACAGCCGGGAGCGGTCCATTCACGGTTCTTCGCCTGCCAGGCGGGCGTCGACGAGGACCCGGCTACGGGCAGCGCTGCCGTGGCGCTCGCCGCCGTGCTGCGACGGGAGGGCGATCCGGAGGGCACCCGGATCATCTACCAGGGAGACGAGATCGGACACCCGTCGACGATCCACCTCTCGTGGGACGAGGACAGCACCACGATCGGCGGCACCGTCACCGAGGACGCATCCCGCCGCCTCTGACCGGGTCCCGGTCGATCCCTCCCGGCTCGGAGCCGGCTGAACCGATTGGGAATGCGCTCACGAGGCTTGGCGACGGGCGTTGAGGAGGGCAGTCACGGCCTTGCCGTCGGCTTGGCCCTTTGACGCCTTCATCACGGCGCCGACGAGGGCACCGATCGCTTTGTCCTCGCCACCGACGAACTTGTCCCACGCCCCGGCGTTGGCCGCGATCGCGTCGTCGACGAGCGTCTCCAGGGCGGAGGAGTCCATCGCCTCGAAACCCTTCTCGGCGGCGATCGCTACCGCGTCGCCACCTCCGTTGGCGACGATGTCGGCGAGCACCTGCTTTGCTTGCGTCGCCGTGAGCGCGCCTTCGACCTCGAGGGTGGTGAGCGTGGCCAGGTCGGCCGCCGGAACGGCGGGCTCCGCCCCTTGCTCGGCGTACGCCTCCTTGACGTGGATCAGGGCGCGCGCCGCATCGCCGCCTGCCTCGCCGACGGCGAGCACGTACGCGTCCTGCCCCCGCTCGACGACCACCATCACGGCTTCCGAATCGGCGGGCTGGCCGAGTGGCCGCCGCCAGCGCGGTGCGGCGAGCGGCTGGAAGCACGGGCAGCTCGGCTCGCACCCGCTCGACCCATTCAGGATCGGGCGCCAGCGGGACGAGGTCGGGCTCGAGGAAGTAGCGGTAATCGTCGGCGTCTTCCTTCGACCGCAACGTGTGCGTGCGGCCGTCTCCCTCGTCCCAGTGGCGCGTCTCCTGGCGGACCTTCTCGCCGGCGACCAGCAACCCGACTTGGCGACGAGCTTCGTACTCGACGGCGCGACCGATCGAACGGACCGAGTTGAGGTTCTTGATCTCGCATCTCGTCCCGAACGGTTCGTCGGGCTTGTGCACGCTGACATTGGCATCGACGCGCATCGACCCCTCCTCCATCTTGGCGTCGGAGGCGCCAATGGCGACGAGGATCGCGCGCAGCTCGTTGACGTACTGGCGGGCCTGCTCGGGGGTACGCACGTCGGGCCGGCTGACGATCTCGACCAGCGGAACGCCGGCGCGGTTGAAGTCGATCAGTGAGTAGTCACTGCCGTGGATGCGGCCGCCAGCGCCACCCACGTGTGTCGACTTGCCTGTGTCCTCCTCGAGGTGCGCCCGCTCGATGCCGATGCGCGTGCCGTCGGGCAGCTCCAGCCAGCCGTTGACGTTGAGCGGCTCGTCGTACTGGCTGATCTGGTACGCCTTCGGCATGTCGGGGTAGAAGTAGTTCTTGCGGTGGAACGTGCACGGCCGGATCTCGCAGTTGAGGGCGAGTCCGATCCGCATCGCCAGCTCGACCGCCCGCCGGTTGAGGACGGGGAGCGCGCCCGGCAGCCCGAGCGTGACGGGATCGATGTGCGTGTTCGGCTCGTCCCCGAAGCGGTTGGCGCTCGGCGAGAACAACTTCGTCGCCGTGTCGAGCTCGACGTGCACCTCGAGACCGATCACCAGGTGGAAGCCGTCGATGACGAACGACTCGTTGTTGACCAGACCCTCGCTCGCCTCCGTGACCGTCGTCTGCGCCTTCGTCGTGGTGGCCGTCATGACGCACTCCCTTCAAGGGTCTTCGCCGCCCGGAACATGATCGGCTCACCGAGGGCGGGCGCGAGCACCTGCACACCGACGGGAAGGTCGTGGTCGCCGGTACCAAAGGGAACGCTGATCCCGGGATGTCCGGACAGGTTGCTCGGGATCGTGTAGGTGTCGCAGAGGTACATCTGGAACGGATCGGCCGTCTTGTCGCCGAACGGGAACGCCACTGACGGCGACGTCGGCGTGAGCAGCACATCGGCATGTTCGTAGGCGCGGTCGAAGTCGTCGGCGATCAGACGCCGCACCTTGAGCGCCTTGCCGTAGTAGGCGTCGTAGTACCCGGCGGAGAGGGCGTACGTACCGAGCATGATGCGCCGCTTCACCTCGTCGCCAAAGCCCACTGCCCGAGTGACGCCGTACATGGCGTTCGTGTCGGGCGCGTCGACACGGAGGCCGTAGCGCACGCCGTCGTAACGGGCGAGGTTGCTCGACGCCTCGGCGGGGGCGATCAGGTAGTACGCCGTGAGACCGTACGTGAACGCCGGCACCTGCACGTCGACGATCGTCGCTCCCGCCGCGACGAGCGCGTCGAATGCGGCCTCGAGGCGCTCCTCCACGTCGGGTGACGCTCCGCTCGGCAGGTCGGTGATGCGACCGACGCGGAGTCCCTCGACGCCGTCGTCGAGATGGTCGAGCAGGCGGGCACTCGGCTGCGGGATCGACGTCGAGTCTTTCGGGTCGTGGCCGCCGATCGCCTCCAGCACGGCGGCGGCATCAGCCACGGTGTGGGTGAACGGCCCGATCTGGTCGAGGCTGCTGGCGAAGGCGATCAAGCCGTACCTGCTCACCGCGCCGTACGTCGGCTTCACACCGACGACCCCGCACAGCGCCGCCGGCTGACGGATCGAACCACCGGTGTCGCTGCCGAGTCCGACGGGCGCGAATCCAGCCGCCACCGCGGCGGCACTGCCACCACTCGACCCGCCCGGGACGCGGGTGGTGTCGTGCGGGTTGCGGGTGGCGCCGAACGCCGAGTTCTCCGTGCTCGATCCCATCGCGAACTCGTCGAGGTTCGTCTTGCCGATCGGGATTGCGCCAGCGGCGTGCAGCCGTTCGACGACGGTGGCGTTGTACGGCGGACGCCATCCCTCGAGGATCTTCGACGAGCACGTCGTCGGGACGCCCCGCGTGCACATGTTGTCCTTCAGCGCTACCGGCACGCCGGCGAGCGGCCCAGGATCGCGCCCGGCGGCCACGGCCTCGTCGAGTGCGACTGCTGCGGCACGCGCTTCGTCGGCCATCACGTGGTTGAACGCATGGATCTCGGCGTCACGCGCGTCGATGGCGGCGAGGTAGTCGTCGACGACGGATGCGGCGGTGAGCTCACCGGAGCGAACGGCGGCGGCGATCTCGATGACGGTGCGCTCGCCCATCACTCCTCCAGCCCGATGATCGGTGGAACGCGGAAGCGCCCGTCCTCGGCGGCAGGTGCGACGGCGAGGACCTCGTCGCGGTCGAGGCCCTCGACGACGACGTCTTCGCGAAGCACGTTGATGAGGGGGTACGGCTGGCTCATCGGTTCGACCACGGACAGGTCGAGCTCGTCGATGTCGGCGAAATGGTCGAGCATGTCGCTCAGCTGACCGGTGAACGTCTCGATCTCCGCAGTGGTGATCTCGAGCCGGGCGAGCCGTGCAACCTTGGCGACCGCGTCGACCGTCAAGGCCTGATGTGAACGCGAGTCAGTCGTTTCTGGCACAAGAGGGAAGCCTAGGGCGTCGCCCCGTCACTCGACCCAGGTCGTTGCGCTCCTCGCGCGGTCGGCCGACCACAGCCCGATGCCGCCGTTCCACGAGCCGAGGAGCACGACCCGCCGCGGTGTCACCGCCAGCTCGTCGACCTCGGCCGGCCCGGCCGGCGCGACGAGCTCGCCGGCGGGAACCACCGCCGTCGACCGGCGGGTTCCGTCCTCAGCGAGCTCGATCACCCTGCGCCGGGTCGTGAGCAGCCAGATCCGCTCCGCGTCGTCGACAGCGACGTCGGCGATGCCGCTGCTGGCCGGTGTCGGGATGGTCTCGAAGACCTGGCCGTCCACAGTCCGCCACAGCTGGGGGCGCCCGTCGAACGTGCCAAAGACGATCACCGCCTCGGCTCCGGCCGCACACCCGTTGACGATCGCCCGATCGCCGGTGAGCTCGGGAGGAGCGAAGTGCTGCCACGACGAGCCGTCGCCGGTGACGTACGTGCGGTTCTGCGCACCCTCGTCGGCATAGCTGGCGAACAGCACCGCCCCAGCAAGCGGCAGTGGGCACATCTCGATCAGAGACACGCTCGAGCCGCGCTCGGCCTCGTCCTGCTCCGGAGCCGGGGCGAGCACCCAGACGCCATCGATCCCGCGCCTGAAGAAGACGGGATCGAGCCGGCCTCGACCGTCGAAGACCGCGCCGACGGCCACGACGGCGCCACCGGTGTCGGCTACCTGGTGGAAGCGCAGCGTGCGATCGTCTCCGCCGATTGGCCGCGGCTGGAACCCATCGCCGGTGTCGATCCATTCGTAGGGCTGGATGAAGTTGGCAAAGTTCGCCGGCACGAACGATTCGAAGCCGACGCCGAGCAACGAGCCGTCGCGCCCCACCTCGAGATCGGCGAGCTCGAGCTGGCGCTCGTCCGCCGCCCGCTTGACGGCGACACGACCCCTTCCGCCGAACTTCCACGTCGCCCAGGTGCGGCGCGGAGCGCCGGTCCCTGCCGGCACCGAGGCATACGCTCCGGCGAACACGACGGCATCGCCGATCGACACCGGTCCTGCCGCCGACGGAATCGAGGCTCCTTCCGGAAAGAATTCACTGGTGACAGGCGTGACGGCGAAACCGTCGAGTCGCACGACGGCCGGCCGATCGCGGGCGATCGCCAGGGTGGTCGTGCCCGACTGCACCACCTCGGCGATCGGTGGCTGGCCTTGCCCGCTCACGGCGTCGGGATACGCCGCCTCGATCCATGTACCGGCTCCTGCCCGCACGGCGATGACCTCGGCCGTCGCCACGTTGCCAGTGATCACTCGCCCACCGAGGAAGGCGTCGCGCAGGCGATCCCCACTGGCGCTCTGGAACCCCGCGTTGCGGTCATCGGGAACGACATCGACGCGTCGCGCCACCCACTCCCCGCTGCCGTCCAGAACGAACAATGCCGGCCTCGCTACACCTCCGCGAATCGTCGCACCAGCGAGACGGACGGTGTCGCTGACCTCGAGACCGGCGATCTCGGCACTCCCATCATCGAGCACCCACGCCGCCCAGCTCGTGCCATCGTGGACGAGCACGAGGAAGTCACCACTCTTCGTGGAGAGCACCGCGGCGGTGCCACTCGGTCCGCTGGCAACGTCGATCACGTCGGTGGCCTCGTTCCCGTCGAGCAGCTGGTTGACGGCGCGTGCCTGACGCCATGTCGAGCCATCGGCGCTCGTCACGGCGAACACCGCTGGCTCGCCGGCCGCGACGCTGGCAACCCGTCCCCACACGATCGCTCCATCGCCGAACGGCTCTGCGCCGACCACCGACCAGCGTCCGTCGTGTCGTGGAGGAGTGATCGCCTCGATCCCTGCCGCGCCGCCGATCGCCCAGGCCAAGGCACGATCGGTGAGCGTTTCAGCGCCGAAGAAGACGAGCCGGTCGCCGATCCGTACCGACGTCGTCAGTGTCGCGCCCGCTGCGGCGAGCGGCAGCTCGTCACGTGCCCACGATGCCCCGTCGAGGGACCTCCATACGACTGGGTGAGCGGCGCCGTCAGCAGCGAACTCGTACCCCCCGATCACGAAGCCGAGCCCGTCGAGCCCGTCGAGCGTCGTAAAGCGTCCGCCCCGCTGTTCCGGCTCCAGTGACGGATCGTCGACGCGGATGAACCGCAGCGACCCTGGTCGTCCAACCGGGCCCTGCTCCACGGTCGAGGCGTCTTCGCCGGTCGTCGGTGCGGTGTCGACCGCGGTCGCCGGCGGCACAGAGGCGGGGTCGTCGCTCTCCGCGGACGGGTCCGAGGTGGAGCCCGTGGGTCCGCCGCCGGACCCGCTCGACCGCTGCTCCGCCGGAGTCGTTGCCGGCGGTGTCGATCGCTTCGGTGCCGAGCGAACCAGTGGACACGCCCGCGTCGGCAGCGTCGTCGTCGCCACCTGACGTGCAGGCCGCGACGAGCGCGCATGCCACCGCCAACCACGCCAACACGCTGCGCTTCACCACTCTCCTTCCGGGTCGCCGCCATCTGGATAGCACAGGATCGGCGGCGCGAACCTTGCAGCGTCGTGCTCGCCGGTCGAGACCCGTTCACGACACGGGGCCTCAGTACACTGCCGCGTCGTGGCGACGGTTGAGTTCAAGCAGGCGACACGCACCTATCCGGGATCAGACATGCCGGCTGTCGACCATCTCGATCTGGCCATCGACGACGGTGAGTTCCTGGTGCTCGTTGGACCATCGGGTTGCGGCAAGTCCACGACGCTACGGATGCTCGCCGGGCTCGAACCCGTCAACGATGGCACAATCCACATCGGTGCCCGTGATGTCACCGACGTCCCTGCCAAGGAGCGCGACATCGCCATGGTGTTCCAGTCGTATGCGCTCTATCCGCACATGACCGTCGGCGAGAACATCGGCTTTCATCTCAAGATCAAGCGCGTGCCCAAGGAGGAACGGGCGCGTCGCGTGAACGACGCTGCAGCGCTGCTCGGTCTGGAGGAGTTCCTCAACCGGAAGCCGGCGAACCTGTCCGGTGGGCAGCGTCAACGCGTCGCCATGGGACGGGCGATCGTCCGGCAGCCGCAGGTCTTCCTCATGGACGAGCCGCTCTCCAACCTCGACGCCAAGCTCCGTGTGCAGACGCGGACGCAGATCGCGGCGCTGCAACGACGACTCGGTGTCACGACGGTGTACGTCACCCACGACCAGGTGGAGGCGATGACGATGGGCGATCGTGTCGCAGTCCTCGATCGTGGCCTGCTGCAGCAGTGCGCCTCGCCCCGCGAGCTTTTCGCCGCGCCGGTCAACCTGTTCGTGGCGGGCTTCATCGGGTCGCCGGCGATGAACCTGTTCCCCGCCCACCTCGCCGAGTCGGGCGTCTCCTACGACGGCGTGACCGTACCGATCACCCCGGCGCAACGGTCGAACGCGACGAGCGACGATGTCACGGTCGGTGTGCGGCCCGATGGATGGGATCTCGCATCGGGCCATGACGATGGCGCAGCGATCTCCGCAACGGTCGAAGTGGTCGAAGAGTTGGGCACGGAGGCGTTCGTCTACTGCCGCAGTGACGACGGGACGCCGATCGTCACCCGCGCCGAGGGAATGACCACGATCGAGAAAGGCGAGCAGATCAGTCTTCGCCCACGTCTCGAGGCTGTGCATCTGTTCGACTCGGCAACGGGTCGCCGTCTGGTGAGCTAGCCGGCTCGTCCGAGTCCGCATCCTCGTCCACGTCCTCGCCGATTTCGTCCGCACGTTCGACCTCGTCGCCACCGAGCGCGACCGGCGCGAAGCCTTCCGGTCCCTGACGCTGACAGAGGACGAAGAGCACCACCCCGGCGATGATGAAGATCACCGCCATCCACTGGTTCCAGCGCAGGCCGGCGAGGTGGTCGGCCTCGTCGATGCGCAAGCCCTCGACCCAGAACCGACCGACGCCGTACCCGACGAGGTAGACCCCCATCAGCGAGCCAGGCGCCAAGCGGCGACCGCGGTCGATGTACAGGAGCAGACCACACAGCCCGAGGTTCCAGATCATTTCGTAGAGGAACGTCGGGTGGAACGTCGTCCCGACGGGATAGGTCGTGCCCGGTGGGAAGTGGTCGGGGTCGATCTCGAGCGCCCACGGCAAGTCGGTCGGCCGTCCGTACAGCTCCTGGTTGAAGTAGTTGCCCCATCTCCCGATGGCCTGGGCGAGTGGCACCGCCGGCGCAGCACACGTGGCGGCGTAGGCGAGCGGGATGTTCCGCCGGTGGGCGCAGTAGAGACCAACGGCCATGCCGAGGATGATCGCGCCGGGGATGCCGAGACCGCCTTCCCAGATCTTGGGGATCTTGCCGAGGTCGTTCTCGAACTTCTCCCAGTCGGTGATCACGTGATAGAGCCGCGCCCCGATCACGCCGGCGAGGACCGCCCAGACGGCGATCGATGCAGCGTCGTCTCGCGTACCGACGCCTCGTTGCTCGAGCCTGCGGCCGAACATCCATACCGCAACCACCACACCGAGGGCGATGAACAGGCCATACGCCGTCAGCGACAGCGGGCCGATGTCGATCGTGCCCTGCGACGGGCTGGGGATGCTGGCCGGCATCATCGGCTGCAGTGTGGCCGACGAACCAGCGAGTGCGACGTCACTCGGCCGCTCCACCTTCCGCCGCGACCGAGCCGCTTGTCACCCGCTCGGCGAACGCGATCGCCTCGGTGAAGATGAGCTCGCGGTCGTAGTCCTGGGTGGCGACGTGATAGCTGCGATCGAGCCAGGTGTGCTCCACCGGACCGCCGTACTGCGCGACGAGGTACTCGCTCTGGGTCGGATCGACGACATGATCCTGACGCGACGTGAACAACCGCAGCGGCACGGTCATCGCCCGGTAGCGATCAGCGAGCGGCACGAGGCCGTCGTTGATGAAGGAGACAAGGGGCCGGATGGGCGTGCCTTCGTATGCGGTCTCCACGGCGTCGGGGTCGGCGATGTCGCTGCCGATGCCGGGCATCACCTCGGTGCCTTCGTCCAGCGCCTCGACGAGCATGGCCATCACTTCTGGCGGCTGCGGTTCAGTCGCCGGGTTGACGCAGATGAGACCGTCGACTTCGGGATGCTCTGCTCCCACCCACAACGTCAGCGACCCACCCATGCTGAGTCCGGCGACGACGATGCGGTCGGCCCGCGACGCGAGCCGTGCGTGGGCGGCCTCCACCTCGTTCGTCCAGTCCTTCCAGCCGGTCGTTTGCATGTCCTCGACAGTGGTGCCGTGCCCGGGAAGGCGCGGCAGCTCGACGTGGTAGCCGGCAGCAGCGAACGCCTCGGCGACGCCGCGCATCGACGACGGGTTGCCGGTGAAGCCGTGAAGCACGAGGGCGCCCTTGGCGCCGTCAGCGGTGTGAGAGAACGGTTCGGCGCCGACCATGATCGGCAGTCCGTCGGAAGGGCTCATCGACGTCACCACTCAGTTCGAGTACGTGCCGATGACACGGTTCTGTTCGAGGATGGCGTCGCCGTAGGAGTCGATGAACTCTCGCCGGCTGGGAGCACCGTCGACCGCGCGTGACAGCGCGAACACCCAGAAGTAGTAGTGATGCGTGCCGTGCCCGCCGGGAGGCATCGGCCCGCCGTAGCCGGTTTCGCCGAACGCGTTCGGTCCGGCGCGACCCACCGACCCGTCCGCCGGGATCGTGGTGGTGTCGGGAGCGATCGCGTACAGCGTCCAGTGCGTGAACCCGTCGGGCAGCGGCGCGTCAGGGTCGTGGCAGATCACCGCCAGCTCGACCGTTCCCTGCGGCACCCCGGAGATCTCGAGTGTTGGCTGGTCGTTGCCCTTGTCGTAGGCGAAACGGTCGTCGAGCCGTCCGCCGTCGAGGAAATCGGGGCTCGAGATGGCGAGGTCCTTGATGTTCAAACCCATGCCGGCAGACGGTAGTGCGTCCGGTCGGAAGGGACCTCCTCGCACCAACCGCCTTGACCCGCCGGTCAAGACACTGCTCAACTGGCCGGCGTGCCACGCCAGCACACGGCCCAGGGTGAGGAGCGCAAGAGCACCTTGCTGAAGGCCGCCGAAGAGCTGTTCGCGGCACAGGGATACGAGGCGACACGAGTCACTGACATCTGTGCCGCCGCGGGTGTCACGAAGAGCCTCTTCTACTGGTACTTCCGCACGAAGAGCGATCTCTACGTCGAGCTCGTGCGCACGTTGCGCCACGAGCTGCGGGTCAGCCAGGGGCGTGCGATGGAGCCCGGCCGAGATCCGCTGGAGCAGATCCGCCTCGGCACGGAAGCGAGCGTGCGGTTCATGGCCCACCACGCGAGCTACTTCGCCCGCCTCAACTCGGCGCCGGTCGAGCAGGTGGTCGCCGACGCCGTGAACGAGGGCGGGGAGATCTACCGCCGGCGACGTCGTCGCCCTCGTCGAAGCAGGTCAGATCGCCGGTCTCATCGTCGACGACGATCCGTCGCTGCTCGCCGTCGGCGTGGTCACCACAGTCTCGTCGTACTCCGACGCCCTTCGCGCCGGCGGGCTGCGACACGGACGTCGACGAGCTCGCCGAATTCGTCGGTCGCTGGGTCGTTCGAGGTCTCACTTCTGCGCCGTAGCCTGGGACGATGTCACGACGGGCGCCGAGTCGCAATCTTGAGTCGGCGGCGCTCACGGCGATCGGTCCGGTGCTGTTCATCGCTCCCTTCTCGCTCGGTTCGCTCTTCCTCTTCTGGCTGCTGGTGCAACTCGTCGTCGACATCAGCTTCTGGTGGTTCGCCCTCGGGTACCTGCTCGCCGGCCTGCTCCTCTTCGTCCGTCCCGTGCAGCTTCTCGTCCTCCCGCCGCTGCTCGGTGCCCGCCGCCCCAACCAGAGCGAGCGGGAACGGGTCGAGCCGGCGTGGCGGGCCGTCATCCAGCTCAACCACTTGCCACGCGAGCGTTACGCCGTGCGGGTACTGCCGTCAGACGAGCTCAACGCCTTCGCCTGCGGCGGTCACCTCGTCGTCGTCACCACCTTCGCCCTCTACGACCTTCCCCCACGTGAGCTCACCGGCGTGCTCGCCCACGAGCTGAGCCACCACCTCGGTCTGCACACCGTCGCTCTCACGATCGGACACTGGCTGTCGATCCCGGTTGTTCTGCTGGCCCGCATCGGCGTGTTCCTGCAGAACGTCGCCACGGCGGCGACGACCGCTTTTGCCCGTGACTCGCGAATCCTGACGGCGATCGGCACCCTCATGGCGTCGATCCTCACCGTCGTGTCGTGGTTCTTCGTCGTCGCCCTGACTGCCTCCGACGGCCTCGCCAACACTGTCGGGCGCAGCTCCGAGTACCAGGCGGACCGTCGCGCCGTGCGGATGGGCTACGGACGCGAGCTCGCCTCGGCACTGCGGCGAGCGATCGCCATGGGGGGCGGCACTCGCCCGGTCGGATGGCGGGAGCGGCTGGGTACGTCGCACCCACCGGCGCGGACGCGCGTCGCTCGCATCGAGGCGATGCTGCGCCACCCGAGCCGCTGAGCGGGCGGCGGTGCGGTCACTCGGCGGCGATTGGCACGACAGTCGCCGACAGCATCGCGATGAGGTCGGCGGGGGCGAGCTCCAGATCGAGCCCGCGGCGACCGCCGCTGACGAGGATCGTGGCGAAATGCTCAGCCGACGCGTCCAAGGCCGTGGCCAGACGCTTGCGCTGGCCGAACGGGCTGATCCCGCCGACCACGTAACCGGTCGTCCGCTCGGCGACGGCCGGATCGCACATCGTCGCCCGTTTCGCGCCGAGTGCTCTGGCCACCGCCTTCAACGACAGTTGGCTCGTGACGGGAACGACCGCAACCGACGGGCGGTCGTCGGCGAGCACCACGAGCGTCTTGAACACGCGGGTGGCGTCCACTCCGAGGGCGGCAGCCGCCTCACGACCGAAGTCCGACGAGCCGGCGGTGTGCTCGAACTCGTGGACCTGGAATGTGATGCCTGCCTGCTCCAGCGCTACGACCGCGGGTGTCATGGTGCCAGTCTCTCGCTGCGTAGGTTCTCTGCCGTGCGCATCTCCGAACAGCCGTCGACGCAGCCGTCCGACTACGACTTCACGCACGATGTGCGCGTGCGCTTCGCCGAGACCGACGCGATGGGCATCGTCCATCACAGCCGCTACCTGCCCTACATGGAGGAGGCCCGCGTGGCGTATCTCCGCCACATCGGCCACCCGTACCACGAGATGCGCGCCGACGGCGACATGGCGGTGCTCGAGGCGTTTCTGCAGTACCGGCAACCGTTGCGATTCGACGAGGTGGTCACCGTCCACCTGCGGCTTGCCCACGTCACACGTACGACGTTCCAGATGGCATACCTGTTGACCGTCGACGACGAGGTGCGCGCCCTCGGCGTGACCGTGCACGGATCACTCAACCAGGCGGGTCGCCCGACCCGACTCCCTGCGTGGCTGGTGGAGTTGGGGAGCGGATGAGGCGCACGGCCGGATCTTGCCGGTAGAAGTCGCGCAGGACGGCGTACAACGGCGGACGTTCGACCAGCATCGCCAGCGGGCGGTCGAAGAAGACCTCCGTGGCGACGGCGAAGAACTCGGCGGGGTTCGTTCCGGCGTAGGGGCGGAGCGGACCCGGATCACCGCGACGCACCGACTCGTACTCGGCCGTGCACACCTCGATCCAGCGGGCGCGCGACTCCTCATCGGGCAGTGGCGGGGTTCCGTCGACCAGCGAGTCCACCATGTCGAGCTTGTGGGCGAACTCGTGGAACACCACGTTCTGACCGCGGCCGGGGAAGCGCATCTCTCTCCGCGCCGCATTCCATGAGATCAGCACGGGCCCGCGTTGATGTGCTTGGCCCGAGACGGCGAACGGCCCACCGACGACCACTCGTCCGGTGTCGGTGCCCCGCTCGCCGCGCAGCCGCACCGTCGAGGCGTGGACGATGATCGTGTCGACGTCGTCGTAGGCGTGGTCGTCGAGCCCGATGACGAGCAATGCCGCCTGGGATGCGATCAACAGGCGGACCTCCTCGTCGAGCTGGAAGCCTTGTGCTGCCTCCCAATGCTTGCTCGCGAGCAGATGGCGGGTGATCTCCAGGAGGCGATCCTGCTCACCTGCGTCGAGCGACGGCCACCAGTGGAGGTTGGCCGACAGCAGTGCCTCGGTGCCGGCAGGCAGCGGCGGCTCGTCGGCTCGCCGTCGGAACCAGCTCAGCACCACGTGGCCACGCTAGGGCCGATGTGTCACGACGGCACCGGCACCGCCGGGTCGTCGGGCACATTCGGATTCATCCGGTGTGAGCGCGCTCGTCGCAGCGAGCTCATCGCACTGCGCCCCATGCGCTCGACTGGGCATCGGGCAACCAGTTGCCGTGGAACCCGTCCGGCACTCGAGCAGGCAGGTGCACACGAGCGACCGGCCCAGCCGTCGGATCCGCGGCCGAGAGGACGACGAGGTCGGTCGTACCCTCACGACGATCCGAGACGAGTCCCATCATCCATGACTCGTCGCCGTCGTTGTCGACGCCGTTACCCGTGCCGACCATGACGAACTCCTGCGCCGCGGCGAACGGTCCGAAGTCGATCAGCTCGCTGGTGCCCCGCTCGAGATCGAAGCGGACGAGGGGGGCGTGGTCCGGAGCGGCCGTGATCACGTCGCCTGCCGAGGGGAAGGATGCCGCGTATCCGTAACGCTGGGGGCGACCGAAACGGCGGTCGTCGCCGCGTGGGAACTCGACAGTGCGATCGTCGATGATCTGCTGCGTCGAGCTCCCCGTCGCCGGATCGAGCGTCCATCGTTCGAGCCGCGTCGGGCCCTCGCTCGGCCCGAGGCGATCACGATCGAAGACCCTCGGCCAGCGGACGACATCGACGACCACCCGGCCGTCGGCGAGGTCGAAGGCGTTGAGGGCGTGGAACACGTAGCACTGCGGGACGGACACCCATCTCACCGCCGCGGCGTCGCCCTCGAGGGGCAGCACCCCGACTCGGGCGGGACGCTCCTCGTTCCAGTGATACGGGAATGCCGCGCCGCTCATCGCCTCGTCGAGGTCGAACGTCACGGGAAGGTCGAAGATGAGCACGCTCGACTCGGTGATCGCACAGTCGTGGACCATCGGCCGGTCGCCGACATCGATCGTCACGTCGCGCTGCACGCGCCAATCGGGCCCGACGACGAGGTGGTGCACCGCCTCCTCGGGCCAGTGGTACGTGACGGCATGCCACAGCCCGGTAGCGGGGTCCCGATGGGGGTGGGCGGCGAACGCGCCGGAAAGTGTGCCGCCCAGGTCGGATGGGCCGACGGTTTCGAGGTCGGGCGAGAGCTCGACGGGCGCGGTGCCAGCCTCGACGAGCGCCAATGTGCGCCCGTCGATGGAGATGATGTTCGTGTTGACGGCACCGCGCTCGCCCTCCCGGCCCGGGAGCGAGGCGAACTCGCGCTCACCGAGCGCGGCCGAGACGTCCGGGGTGCGCACCCAGCGATTGCGATACCACTCGGCGCGGCCGTCGGCGATGCGCACGCCGTGCACCATTCCGTCGCCGACGAACCAGTGATGGTTCGGTCCCGGGTTGATCGGGTTGGGGCCGATGCGGGCGTAGCGGCCGCATAGCTCGATCGGTCAGAGCGCCGCTGACGGGAAGGTCGAACGCTGTGATCTCCTCGGTGACCGGAGCGCGACCGCCTTCCACCCAACTGCTCGTCGGCTCCGGCGTGGTGGTGCTGGTCGTACTCATCGTCATCCCCTCCGTGGGTTCTTTCGTTACGTCGTTACGTTACAGCGTGACGTTACAGTGCTATCCTGGTCGAGGCAAGAGGATGTAACGGATGGCACGACCGAAGCTGCACGACGAGATGACCCGTGAGCTACTGCTCCGTGCGGCCGGTGACCGACTTGCCGCACACGGCATCGACGCCGTCACCGTCCGCGGCGTCGCCGCCGACGCCGGCGTGACGACGCGTGCGGTCTACGCCCTGTTCGGCTCACGCACGGAGCTACTGCGAACGATGTTCGCCGCCGGTTTCGAGGCGTTCGACGCGGCCCTGGCGGAGGTGCCACGTACCGACGACTCCCTCCACGACCTGCATCAACTCGGCCTCGCCTACCGCAAGAGCGCCATCGAGCGGCCGTATCTCTACGAGGTCATGTTCGTCGTCGACAGCGCGCAGTTCTCGCCGACCGCGCACGACATGGAAGTGTGCCTGCGCACGATTCAGCGGTTGCGTGACGCCGTGGCGCGCTGCGTCGAGTACGGCGCATTGATCGGCAGCGTCGACGTGATCACCGTGAATGCGTGGGCGACGGTGCACGGGTTGGCGATGCTCGAACTGCGCAACTCGCTCGGGCCCGAGCCGGACCGCATCTGGGGAGAGTCGCTCGTCGCGCTCGGCCACGGCTGGCGTCGTCGGGTGTGAAGCCTCGGTTGGCGGGGTACGCCCGCGTCACGCACTACACAGTGCGCACGCATCGAACCCCCAGCCTCGAGGAGTCCCCCGTGCGATTCCATCTCCGCAACATCCCCACCCGGCTCACCACCGGCGCGTTCATCATCCACTCCGGTTTGGAAAAGTGGAAAGGCGGCGAGGACGAGGCCCACGGCGTCCACGAGATGGCTGTCAGCGCCTATCCCTTCCTGCGCAAGGTCCGCTCGACCACGTTCCTCAAAGCGCTCGCCGCGGCCGAACTCGGTGTCGGCGCTGCGTTGCTCGTGCCGCTCGTCCCCAACCGGGTCGCGGGAGCGATGCTTACCGGCTTCTCCGGCGCGCTGATGGGTCTCTACTGGCGAGCACCCAAGCTGCGCCAGGAGGACAGCATCTGGCCGACCCATGACGGCATCGGCGATCAGCAAGGACGTCTGGATGCTGGGCATCGGCACCTCGCTGATGCTGGAGCGCAACTCCAAGCGCTGAGTCCCCTCCTGCCGACATAGCGTCGGGCCATGGAGAACCTCGCCGCCCGCTTCATCGACACGCTCGAACGTCGTGACTGGGACGCCTGGGCGTCGCTGCTGCACGACGACGTGGTCTACGAGATCCCCCAGACGAGGGAGCGAATCACCGGACGCGAGCAGTACCTCCAGTTCAACCAGGAGTATCCCGGGGACTGGCACCTCGCGCCGAAGATGATCATCACTGACGACGAGCACGGGGTCGTCTGGTTCGAATGGACAGTCGGCGACGAGGGGGCCGATGCGATGGTGTTCTTCGAGTTCCGCGAGGGCCGGATCGCGAGGATCACCGACTTCTGGCCGGAGCCCTACGAGCCGCCGCCGGGACGGGAGCATCTCGTCGAGCGCTGGTAGCGATGCGCGTTCCCCCGGCCTCACTCGCTTGCACCAGGGTGTTTAGTGGAGACGGAGGTGATCGTGATGGACGTTCGTCGGATCATCATCGTTGCCAATCAGACCGCATGCGGGGCTGAGCTGCTCGCTGCGGTTCGGGAGCGGATGAAGCAAGGGCCCTGCGAGTTCACCCTCGTTGTGCCCGCCACGCCGCCGCAGGAGCAGGCGACCTGGACAGAGGGTGATGCCCACGACATCGCCAGTGACCGGCTCGACGAGGCGGTCGACCGGTTCCGCGCCGCCGGCATCTCCGTCGAAGGCATCGTCGGCGACGCCAGTCCGGTGCTGGCGATCACGGACGCCCTCAACGAGGCGCCGCATGACGAGATCATCCTGTCAACGCTGCCGACGAAGCTCTCTCGCTGGCTGAAGATGGATCTCCCCCGTCGCGTCAAGCAGCGCTTCGGCCTGCCGGTGACCACCGTCATCGGCGAGCCGGTTGGCGCCTCCCACTGAATCAGCCGCCGACGGGCTCGTCACGCACGATCGATCCGTGAGCGAGCTCGATGATGCGCGTCGCGTCGACGTGCTCGAGCAACGCACGATCGTGGGACACGAGCAGCACGCTGCCGTCGAACGTCGACAGGGCCGACTCGAGTTGCTCGATGGCGGGGAGGTCGAGGTGGTTCGTGGGCTCGTCGAGGACGAGCCAGTTGGCGCCGTTCGCCATCAGCAGCGCCAACGCAGCTCGCGTGCGCTCACCAGGGGACAGCGAGGCGGCGGCACGCTCGACATGGTCGCCGACGAGCCCGAACTTGGCGAGCAGCGTGCGTGCGTCGGAGACGGTGTGGCCAGTGCGATCGATGAACACGCGGAGCAGAGGACGCTCGCTGTCGAGCTGGCGGCGAGCTTGCGTGATCTCGCCGACCACCACACTCGGGCCGACGTAGACCGAACCGCTGACCGGTTCCACGCGGCCGAGCAAGGCATCGACGAGCGTCGACTTCCCGCTGCCGTTGAGTCCCGCCAGCACGACCCGCTCTCCGTACCCGAGCTCGAGGGAGATCGGTCCGAGCCGGAAGTGTCCACGCTCGACCACCGTCCCGTCGAGGGCAGCGACGATGTCGCCGCTGCGACCGGGCGAGTCGACGGAAAGCCGTAGCTCCCACGTCTCGCGTGGCTTCTCGACCTTCTCCAGACGCTCGATCGCCTTCTCCGTGCGGGCGGCCTTGGCGGCGAGCTTCTCGGTCTGGGCGATGCGGCCGAAGCGGATGAACTTGTCCCGTTCGTCGGATCGGCGCACGGCGGCGAGACCGCGATCTGCCCACTCTCGTTGACGCTGCCCTCGCTGGAGCAGGCCCTTGCGCTCGGTGTCGTACTGCTCGAACCGCTCCCAGGCATGCCGCCGGGCGCGCTCACGCTCGTCGAGGTAAGCCTGCCATCCCCCGGCGAAGTGCGTCGCGGTCCTCGTGAACTCGTCGAGCTCGACGACATCGGTGACGACCCTGGCAAGGAAACGGCGGTCGTGGCTCACCACCATCACCGCCGCATCGAGACCGGTGACCCAACGCTCGAGGAGGTCCAATCCGGTGAGGTCGAGGTCGTTTGTCGGCTCGTCGAGGAGATAGACGTCATAGCGGCTGAGCAGCAAGGCGGCCAACCCCACACGACCGGCCTGACCACCCGACAGTGTGGCCACCGATTGAGACAGGCAGCCTGCGGGCAAATCGACTTCCGCCAGTACCTGGTCGATGCGACTGTCGAAATCGGCGGCGCCGAGCACCATCCAGTGCTCGAGGGCGTCGGCGTAGCGATTCTCGGCGCCGTCAGCACGTTCGGCCAGGGCATGGGTCGCGGCCTCAAGGGTGGCAGACGCCTCAGCCACGCCGGTTCGCTCGCGTAGCACCGTGTCGACGGTGTCGCCTCGGGCGACGGCCGTCGTGAGCTCCTGGTGGAGCAGCCCGACCGTGGCGCTCGGTGGGGTGCGCTCTACGCGGCCGAGATCAGGGACGAGGAGACCGGCGAGAGTACGCAGCAGCGTCGACTTACCGACACCGTTGGGACCGATCAGGCCGACCCGCCGGCGGCGAGGCAGCGTGACGTCGACGTCGTCGAGGATGGCGCGACCGCCGAACGAGACAGTGACAGAGCGGGCGACCAGCGGTGCAGCGCGGCGAGCGGCACGTGACACGGTGAACCTCCAAGGACCAAACAACTTCGTCGGGCGTCGCCGATCGGCTCGCCCTCCTGCAGATCGAGTCGGATTCAGCGGGCTGCGCGCATGGTCGACAGTGTGCCAGGGAACCGTGTCGTTGCGCCGCGGGTCAGGTCACGGAGGAGGCGCGCCGAGCGCGGCGCGGCACGATTCGACGCCGACCCCGACGATCTCGACGACCTTGATCCGGCTGGTTGCGCCGCGCCGAATCGACACGTCGGCGCGGCGGATGCGAAGTGTCCGGGCGAGGAAGCGGATCAGTTCGATGTTCGCCTTCCCGTCGACCGCCGGAGCGGCGAGACGGACACGGATCTGGCCGTCGAGCACGCCCACGATCTCGGTGCGCTTGGCACCTGGCTGGGCGCGCACGAGCAGTTGCACGCCGTTGGCGACCTCTCGCACTGCCTCCACCTCTCGTGGTGTACCAGATCGGCCATCGCGCCGCGGCTGCGAGGTTGCTGAACGCCCACTGTTTCGGCTCCTGACCTCGATATCATCACGGGATCGAAGGGGAGTATCCCGATCACGTGGCGTCGTCATCACGGCACACCCGCCCGGCGCCTCGGCACCGCCCAGTCATGGTGGTGCGGGAGAGACCTTCGGCTTTAGCCGATTGCTCTCACCCCAAGGACTGAGATGTTCAAGAACACCATGAAGACCGGCGTGTTGCTCGCCGGTCTCGGCGGCCTCATCGTCGCCGTCGCCGGTCTGCTCGGCGGCTCCACCGGGCTCTACATCGGACTCGCCATCGCGCTCGTGATGGTCGGCGGGTCGTATTGGTTCAGCGACAAGCTCGCCCTCAAGGCGGCGCGCGCTCGCATCGTCACCGAGGCCGAGGCACCCGAGTTCTACGCCATGATCCGCAATCTCGCTCAGCGAGCGAACCTGCCGATGCCGACGGTGGGGATCGCACCCTCCGAGCAGCCGAACGCATTCGCTACCGGGCGTGGCCCGCGCAAGGCGGTGGTGGTGGCCACCGAAGGACTGCTGCGGCGCGCTGCCACCCGAGGAGATCGAGGGTGTCATGGCGCACGAGCTGATGCACGTGAAACACCGCGACATCCTCATCGGATCGGTTGCCGCCGCGATCGCCACGGCGATCTCCTTCATCGCTCAGATGGCGATGTTCGCCACGATGTTCGGCGGGGGTGGCGACGACGACGATCGCCCCAATCCACTCGCCGTCCTGCTCGTGTCGTTGCTCGCCCCGATCGCCGCCGCGCTCATCCAGATGGCAGTGTCCCGCTCGCGTGAGTTCGAAGCAGACCGTGGCGCCGCCGAGCTGCTCGGCACCGGCGAGCCGCTCGCCCGGGCGCTGGAGAAGATCGAGGTGCTCGCCGCACGCACGCCGATGGCGGTTCCGCCGGCACAGGCTCAGGCATACATCCACAACCCGCTCGCCGAGGCTCGCCCGAGCCGGAGCGGCGGTGTCAACATTCCTCGCCTGTTCAGCACGCACCCCTCCACCGAGGAACGCATCCAGCGCCTGCGGTCGTTCCACTGACACCGCACACCACTCTTCGTGAGCCGGGCGGCCAGCCGCACCCGTAGCGTGGTCGGCCATGGACCCGATCGAGGCACAGGTACGTGAACGCGTCGCCGAGTTGAGGTCGACAGGCCTCGACGTCGAGGTGATCGACATCGACCCCGCACTGGCCGACACGGCCGAGTTCTGTGCGGCGTACGGCTACGCGCTCGACGATTCGGCCAACGCCATCGTCGTGATCGGCAAGTCCGATCCGCCCGTCTTTGCGATGTGTCTGGTGCTCGCCACCACCCGCCTCGACGTGAACCGGGTCGTGCGCAAGAGACTCGGCACGAAGAAGGCGTCGTTCGCCCCTGCGGAGACCACGACGGCGCTCACCGGCATGACGATCGGCGGCGTCACGCCGTTCGCCCGTCCGGACGATCTCCCCCTTTGGATCGACGCCGCAGTGACGAAGCGCGACCGGATCATCGTCGGTGGGGGCAGCCGCGGCTGCAAGGTGCTCGGTCCGCCAGAGATGCTGCTCGGTCAGGCAGGCGCCGAGGTGGTGGACGCACTCGCCATCATCGAGTCGGAGTAGCAGCCCGCTGCTCGCCGGCGTCGGTGATCGCCGGCCGCTGATCGGTCTCGGCGAGACGGCGGTTGCGGCGCGACTCGGGCAGAAGCCGGTTGCCCCGGTCGTACGTGAGGTAGTTCCAGGCCCAGTTGATGAACACGTTGACCCGGTTGCGGAACCCCATCAGGTACACGAGGTGCAAGCCCAGCCAGGAGACCCAGCCGAGCGGACCACCGAACCGCCACCCGTTGGCGAGCTCCGTGACGGCGTCCAAGCGACCGATCGTCGCCATCTGACCCTTGTCGCGATAGCGGAACGGTGTCGTCGGCTCGCCATGAAGGCGATGCACGATCTGCTTGGCGACGTGCTTGCCCCCTTGGATGGCCGGCTGGGCGACCTGCGGGAGCGGAGCACCATCGACGTCGGGCGAGGCGGCGAGGTCACCGATGACGTACACATTCGGGTGTCCGGGGACGGAGAGATCGGATTCGACGATGACGCGACCGCCGCGCGTGAGCGGCACGCCAAGCGCTTCGGCCAGCGGGTTCGCACGCACTCCCGCCGCCCACACCGTGGTGTGAGCAGGAATGACCGAGCCGTCGGAAAGGTGGACTCGGGTCGCCTCCAGCCGCTGCACGCCGACTCCGAGCCGCACTTCGACGCCACGCCGCTCGAGTGTGCGCAGCGCCCGCGCCGACGACTTGTCGGTGAACGGGGTGAGCAGACGATCAGCCATCTCGACGAGGACGACGCGTGCGTGACGCACGGGCAATGTCGGAAAGTCCTTCTCCAGCACGTGCGAATAGAGCTCCATGATGCCGCCCGCCATCTCCACTCCGGTCGGTCCTCCGCCGGCGACGACGACGTTGAGGGCGCCGTCGGCGATGAGCGCTGGTTCGACCATCGCTCGTTCGAACGCGTCGAGGATGTGGACACGGATGTCGAGTGCGTCCTCGAGGTTCTTCAGTGGAAACCCGAACTGCTCGACTCCGGGCGTGCCGAAGTCGTGCGAGACCGCCCCGGCGGCGAGCACGAGCGAGTCGAACTCGAGGGGCTGCCCGTGGTCGACCGTCACGACCCTGGCGTCGAGATCGACGCCGAGCATCCGCGCCTGGCGGAACGAGGTGTTGCGTGCGCCGCGGACGATGCCGCGGATCGAGTAGGCGACGTTGTCGGAATCCAGGCCCGCTGTCGCCACCTGGTAGAGCAACGGTTGGAAGGTGTGGAAGTTGTTGGCGTCGACGACGACCACATCGACGGGCGCCTCGCGGAGGCCCTTGGCGGCCGCCAGCCCGCCGAAGCCACCGCCGATCACGACGACTCGGTGCTTGCGCTCCATGCGTTCAGTGTACCAACCTTCTTGTGAACGCGATCACAAGAGGGTTGCGGTGCTCAGGCGCGAGCGAACGTCGTGTAGCCCGACGACGCCTTCCCGAGCAGCTTGCGCAACGTGCGCAACTCGACATCGGACAGGCCGGCGAAGCCAACTGGTGGCGTGAGCATCACGTCGAGGGCGACCTTGATCGCGCCCTCGCCGACGGGCGTGAGAGCCACCAGCTTCACGCGGCGGTCCGTTGGCGACACACGCCGTTCGACGTAGTCGAGTTCCTCGAGGAGGTCGACCATGCTCGTGACGTAGGAGGCGTCGCAGCTCATGTACTCGGCCAGCGCCCGCATCGACGGCGGGCCGTGGGCCTTGAGGTGAAGCATCGTCTTCAACGCCCCGGGATGCGGGAGCGACGCCGCCTTGCACGCCGCATGGAAGCGCCCGTGGACCTCGTCGCTCATGAACATGCTCATCATGCAGGCCCACGACTCGCGGGCAAGGCCCGAGCGATCGATCACGCAATCACACTAACGCAGCCGTTGAGACGACTCAACTGTTGTGTTGACTCAAATAAAAGGTTGACACTCATCAACGATTGATGCGAGCCTGGTTGACATGGATGCACCGGCCATCTACGCCGAAGGACTCCGCAAACGATTTGGCGACGTTCACGCCTTGGTCGGCGTGGATCTCGCAGTTCCCCCCGGCACCGTGCTGGGACTGCTCGGCCCCAACGGGGCGGGCAAGACCACCGCGGTGCGCATTCTCACCACCATCCTGCGACCCGACGAGGGGCGCGCCGAGGTTCTCGGCGTCGATGTCGCTCGCCACCCTCGCCAGGTGCGGCACTTCATCGGACTTGCCGGCCAGTATGCGGCGGTCGACGAGAACCTCACCGGGCACGAGAACCTGCGCCTCGTCGGCAAGCTGACCCACCTGCCGAAGGCGCAGATCTTCCCCCGAGCCGACGAGCTCCTCGAGCGCTTCGACCTCGTCGACGCAGCTCACCGCCCCGTGCGCACGTACTCCGGCGGAATGCGCCGCCGGCTCGACCTGGCGGCGGCGCTGGTCCACCGCCCGCCTGTGCTGTTCCTCGACGAGCCCACCACTGGTCTCGACCCACGCTCCCGAGCCGAGCTCTGGTCGGTCATCGAGGAGCTCGTCGCAGACGGGTCGACAGTGCTCCTCACCACGCAATACCTGGAAGAGGCCGACCGGCTCGCCGATCACATCGCCGTCGTCGACCATGGCCGGATCATCGCCGAGGGCACGTCGAGTGAGCTGAAGAGTCGCCTCGGCACCACGATCGTCCATGTCGACTTCGGAGCCGGCGGCAATCTCGACGACGCCAAACACCTCCTGTCCGAGCTCGGACCAACCGACTTCAGCGACGATGGCAACGCCGTCGAGGTCAAGGTCAACGACAGCGGCGAATCGTTGCTCGCC
Organism: uncultured Acidimicrobiia bacterium; assembly: GCA_963830025.1. Taxonomy (GTDB): domain Bacteria; phylum Actinomycetota; class Acidimicrobiia; order Acidimicrobiales; family Ilumatobacteraceae; genus CAWHLC01. The sequence continues at coordinate 115,575 of CAWHLC010000006.1, read as the reverse complement.
GCAGTCCGCAAGCTCGACGAAGCCGGCCTCCGGCCCGCCGCAGTGTCCGTACGCGAGCCGAGCCTCGACGACGTGTTCCTCACCCTCACCGGGCAACACATCGAGCCCGACGACGACGGAAAGGACGGCCAGTGACCGCCGCCACCATTCCCGTGCAACCCCCGTCGGTGAGCGTGGGCTCGTCGTTCTCGCTGGCTGTGAAGGACGCCATCAGCGTCACCTGGCGAAACCTCAAGTCGATGAGCCGCACGCCCGAGGTGATCGTGTTCAGCACGATCCAGCCGCTCATCTTCGTGTTGACGTTCCGCTACGTATTCGGTGGCGCGATCCAGGTGGAGGGCGACTACGTCGACTTCCTGATGCCGGGGATCTTCGTGCAGACGGTGGCCTTCGGTGCGCTCAACACTGGCGTCGGACTGTCGGACGATCTGCAGAGTGGTCTCATCGAGCGATTCCGCTCGCTACCGATGGCGCGGTCGGCGGTGCTCGCCGGACGCACCCTTGCCGACCTCGTCCGCAACGTGTTCGTCGTGACGATGATGGTCGGTGTCGGGTTCCTCGTCGGTTTCGACATCCATGCCGGCTGGCCGGCGTTCATCGCCGCCATCGGCCTGCTGCTGCTGTTCGGCTACGCCTTCTCGTGGATCTTCGCCCTGATCGGCCTGTCGGTGCACAACGCCGAGTCGGCGCAAGCCGCATCGTTCCCCGTGCTCGCCATCCTCGTCTTCGCCTCGACCGCGTTCGCCCCGGCGGAGCAGATGCCCGGCTGGCTACAGGCGTACAACGAGTGGCAGCCAGTCTCGCTCGTCGTCGACGCCGTCAGACATCTCTCCAGCGGCGGGCCGACCGCCGGTCCCGTGCTGAAGGCACTCGCCTGGATCGTCGGGATCGTCGTCGTGTTCGCCCCGCTCGCCGTGGACAAGTACCGCCGCTCAGCGTGACACCGGGCCGTTAGGCTGGCTTCATGTACGAGCCGGAAGAGCACCATCCCGCGTTCGAGGAGTACTGCGAGGCGATCTTCGAGCTGGCCGAGGACGACATGAGCGTCATCCAGGCTCGTATTGCTGACCGGCTCCACGTGTCCCGGCCGGCTGTCAGCGAGATGATGCGCCGTCTCGAGCACGAAGCGCTGATCACCACGGCGGGAGGCATCGCCCTCACCGAGGACGGGATGGCGCTCGCCGAGCGCGTCGTGCGTCGCCACCGTCTCGCCGAACGCTTCCTCACCGACATCCTCAAGCTGTCGTGGGCCGAAGCGCATCATGAGGCGGGCAAGTGGGAGCACGTGATGAGCGAGTCGGTGGAGAACGCGTTGGCCACGGTGCTCGGCCATCCCACCACGTGCCCACACGGCAACCCGATTCCCGGCTCCGACTACCACGATCCCGATGCGGCGCCGCTGTCGCGGTGCGCCGTGGGATCGTCGTTCACCGTGCGGCGCATCCCCGAAGAGCTCGAGTTCACGCCCGGTCTGCTCGAGTTCCTCGAAGACAGCGAGATTCAGCCGGGCAAGGCGGGCACGATCACCGCCATCTCACCCGACGGCACGTTGACCGTGGAGATCGGCGGCCGCCACGTCGGTGTCGGCTCGTTCGCCAGCGAGCGGATCCTCGTCACCACCTGAGCCGGACGAGCAGGCCTTCCAGAACGCGCGGTAGCTGGGGTACTCGATGTCGGGTGTGACCCAACCCGAGGCCACCAATTCGCGCTGCAGGGCGGGCAGCTTCGTCCACGGCACGCCCATGTCGACGTGATGGGCGAGGTGCCATCCGGTGTTGTAGGGGACCATCCAGAAACGGGCGATCCGCGACTGGCGGATGAGGTGCGTGGTGCGCCGACGATCGCGTGACCGCTCCATGCCGCCGTGCTCGGCGATCGCCCGAAGGCGGTTGGAGAACTTCCACAGGGTCGACCACGATCCGATCCACACCAGATAGGCGAGCGGCTCGCGGAGGAGCACGCTGACGACGAGCAGCACGAGTTGCACGACGAGGATGCGGCGCGCCTCCGTAGCGCCACCGCGAGCCGCACGCAGCAATGCCTTGAAGTTCTTCGAGGCGCTCTCGCCCGTGAGGTCGCGGCGCAGCTTGCGGTGCCACGAATCGGCGGGGATCGGATAGCCGCGGTAGAGGTCGGTGTCGGGCTCGTCGGGACCGAGCTCGTCGCGGTGATGGGCGAAGTGCACACGCCGGTAGGCGCCGAATGCCTGGAAGGACGGATATCCCAGCAGCCAGCGACCGGCGAAGTCGTTGACGGCTCGGTTCGTGAACAGAAGACGGTGGGCCGCTTCGTGGGCGAGGATGTTGAGCAGAGCGTGGCCCCGCGCCATGAGGACGAATGCGGCCAACCACATCCACCACCGGTCGACGACGATGGCCGCGGCCATCAATCCGAAGGTCTGCGCCATGGCGCCGACGAGGGCGACCACGTTGCGAAGATTGGGGATTCGTCGCAGGTGGTCGCGGATGGCAGGAACGGGCATCCCGCGAGCGTTGAGTCGTTCGGTCGGCAGCACGTCCGGCAGAACGGACGCGTCCGGCACCATCGTGGTGGCCATGCTCCTATCTTACATATTCTGATCGTGATGAACACACCTCGTAACAGACGCGAGCCGACGACACCTTCGCCCGCGCTGTCAGCCGGACTCGGGATCGAGCCGCTCGGCGCGCGGTCGCTCGTTCTGTCGATGCTGCTCGGGTTGACACCACCGCGGCTCTCCGCCCGCGCCCTCGTCGAGCTCGGCGAGTTGTTCGGCATCTCCCCGGGCACCATGCGTACGGCCCTGTCGCGAATGTCGACGAACGGCGAGCTCCACGCCGACGGCGGCGTGTACGAGCTGTCCGGGCGGCTCCTCGACCGCAAGGCTGCGCAGGACGCCGGTCGCCGGCCAGCTCCCGACGAGTGGGACGGCACATGGTGGATCGCCGTCGTCGTCAGCGAACGACGATCGGTGGCCGAGCGACGGGTCTTCCGCAGCGCGATGACGAACGCTCGGATGGGCGAGCTACAGCCTGCCGTGTGGATGCGGCCGGCGAATCTGCCCGGGCCAACCGGAGACGCCCGGCTGGCCGTCGCCCGATCGCCGATCGACGGTACCGACACGACGGCGCTCACCACACGACTGTGGGACCTGCCGGCGCTCGATCGCCTGGGACGGCTGCTGCTCGATCGACTCGCCGCGGCGCACGACCGGCTCGAGGCGGGCGATTACGACTCGCTCGTCGACACGGTCCAGGTGTCGGCGGCCGCAGTGCGGTTCCTGCGCTCCGATCCGTTGCTCCCCGCCGTCCTGCGTCCGCCCGACTGGGCGGCGGACGAGTTGCGCCGGCGCTACGGCCCGTTCGACCGGGCGTTCGGCCGCCTCCTCAACCAGTTCCTCGCCGAGAATGGAGGTTGAGCGAGGACCCTCGCGCTGCGAGGATGACGCCGTGTACCAGGAGCGTCGCAGCCGGATCGCGGGCGCCGTCGCCTGGACGTCGACGGCTGACGGCGACACCGACGTGCGGGTGCTGCCCGACGGATGCATCGATCTCATCTGGAACGGCGACGAGCTGTTCGTCGCCGGGCCCGACACGCGGGCCCACGTCCTGCCCCATACGGCCGGCACCCGCCTCGTCGCGGTGCGGTTCGCGCCAGGCTTCGGACGGCGAGTGGTAGGCATCCCCGCCTCGAATCTCACCGACCAGCGGGTGCCGATCGACGACCTGTGGACGGGTCCCGAGGTGCGCAGGCTGGGCGAGCTCTTGTCCTCGGCGAAGGATCCGGCGGTCGTCGTCGAGACGATCGAGCGGGTCGCCATCGAGCGGTCGCGCACGCACGATGACAGTGGCGTCGTCGATCACGTCGTCGCCATGGCTCGCCGTGGTCACGGCGTCGCCGAGATCGCCCGCGTCGTCGGTCTCAGCGACCGTCAACTGCAACGCCACTGCCTCGACGCCTTCGGCTACGGCGCCAAGACGCTGGCGAAGATCCTGCGCATGACGCGAGCGCTGGACCTTGCCCGCGACGGGCACGCCTTCGCCGACACCGCCATCACCAGCGGCTACTCCGACCAGGCCCATCTCGCCCGCGATGTGAAGCAGCTGACGGGTCTGACGCTGCGCCAGCTCGTCAGCTGAGCGTGAAGCGCCCTCGTCGCGACTGGCGAGGGCTTCGTCCGCACGGGCCGTGGTGACGCGCTAGACAAGGGTGGATGTCGGATCTGGCTGCGTCCGCCGACGAAGTGGCTGCCGGCCGCACCGGGCCGGGCCGATCGAGCACGGCCCAGTTCGGGGTGATCGTGTTCCTCGCATCGGACGTGATGCTGTTCGCCCCGTTCTTCGCCGCCTACTTCCTGCTCCGCTCCACCACCGACCCGTGGCCGCCCGACGGACGTGGAGCTCGTCCGTCGGGCGCACCGCAGTCGCCACTGCGGTGCTGGTGGCGTCGTCGTTCACGATGATCGCCTCCGACCGGGCCGGGGCGCGACCCGACGGGCGCGCAGGCGATGCGGCGCTGGCTGCTGATCACGATCGCGCTCGGCGCGGTGTTCCTCGCCAACCAGATCGCCGAATACATCACGCTCGACTTCCGTGCCGACGACCATCCCTACGGCTCGGTCTACTGGTTGCTCACCGGGCTCCACGGGGCTCATGTCACCGCCGGGCTCGCCGCGCTCGGCATGCTGTTCGTGCGCTCCGTACGGGCGCGCTCGCAGGAAGCGCTCACCACCGTGGGCCGAAGGGGTGTCGCTCTTCTGGCACCTCGTCGACATCATCTGGGTGTTCGTGTTCCACGACGATCTGGGTGCTGCAGTAGGGGCCCGGCGTCGTGCGGTACCGGTTCCTCCTCCCGCCGGCAGCGGCTGTGGCGATCGCGTCTGTTCTCCCTCACCGACCCCTCGGCCGGCCGAGCAGCCGGCAGGCGCGGCAGGCACCGATGACTCACTCGGCGCCGACCTCTACGCCGCCCAATGCGCGTCCTGCCACGGAGACGACGGGCGAGGGCGTGGAGGACCGGGGACCGCCGCTCACCGACGAGGGCCGCGCCGCGGTCGACTTCGTGCTGCGCACCGGACGGATGCCGTTGGCGGCACCGAACCTGCAAACGCAGCGGGGACCGGTCCGCTACACGGAGGAGCAGATCGTCGCCCTCGTCGACTACGCCGGGGCGTCTCGGTGACGGCCCGGACATCCCGGACGTCGATCCTGCCGCCGGCGATCTCGCTGCCGGCGGCGAGCTGTATCCGGCTGAACTGCGCTGCATGCCACGTCGCATCCGGTGGCCGGCGCGGCGATCGGGGGCGGGCGCGAGGCTCCGTCGCTGATGGAGTCGTCGCCGACCGAGATCGGTCAGGCGATCCTCGTCGGTCCGGGGGCGATGCCGATCGTTCCTGTCGTTCGACGCCGCACGACATCAACGCCGTCGCCGCGTACATCGGGCGACCTGCAGCGGCGACACGACCTCGCCCGACGAGTTCGGCGGCGCCGGACCGGTCGCCGAAGGACTCGCCGCGTGGCTGTTGGCGCTCGTGCCGCTGATCGCGCTCACGACGGTGGATCGGCACGCCACACGAGGGTCGCGATGCACGCGCCGTCACCGCACCCGACTCGATCGACGAGGAGGCGCAGTGAGCGAGCCGGCTGCGGTGGCGCGGCCCGAGAACATCCGCGCCTACCGGGCCGCGGTCATCTCCTTCGTGATCGCCGTCGGCGGCGGGATCATGGCGGCCATCGGGTACGGCACCGACAACACCGGAGACCTGCTCGGGCTCGGTCTCGCCCTCGCACTCACCGGCATCGGCAGTCGGCCTGATCTCGTGGGCCAAGTACCTCGACCTCGACGAGCACGCCGTGCAGCAGCGCGAACGGCTCTCCACCACCGCCGAGGAGCAGGAGCAGCTCGCGCGAGGAGATCGAGCTCGCCAAGCACACCGTCGGCCGGCGCAAGGTCCTCGTGCTCCTGCTCAGCGGGGCGTTCCTGAGCACGTTCGTCGGCTTCGTCGGGCCGATCGGTTCGCTGGGACCGAAGCCGCGAGGTGAGCGAGGGCGGACATCGTGGACGAAGGGGGCACGGCTTGTCACGGCAGGGGTTCTCCGATCGACAGCGCCACGACGCGGTTCGGCGACCTCGTCACGGTGTTCCCCGAAGGCCACGTCGGCGTCGACGATTCCCAGGTCGTTCTGCTGCGCGCTGAGCCCCGGGCTCCTCTCCGCGCGCACCGTCGAGCGGGGTGCCTTCGATGGCTGGGTCGCCTACTCGAAGATCTGCACCCATGCCGGTTGCTCGGTCGGACTTTTCGGCATCGACGACCGCGAGCCCGACACGTTGCGCAGCTCGTCTGCCCCTGCCACCAGTCGATCTTCGATCCAGTCGACGGCGCCCGCCCGACGGGCGGACCGGCGACCCGACTCGCTGCCCCAGCTCGGCTCGACGATCGATGAGGACGGGTTCCTCGTCGCCACCGGCGACTTCGATCGACCCGTCGGCCCGCTCGCGTGGGACGAGGCATGAGCGACCATGACGATCGGACCGAAGGCCGCGGCGGCGCGGTGCCGTCGAGCGCTACGTCGACTCCGTCAACAGCCGCGTCGGCGGTGGCTCGATGGTGTCGAAGGTGCTGCACAAGGTGTTCCCCAACCACTTCTCGTTCCTGTGGGGCGAGCTCGCCTTGTACAGCTTCGTCGTCCTGATCGCGACGGGCATCTACCTGACGCTGTTCTTCGAGGGATCCCAGGAGGAGGTGATCTACCACGGTTCGTACGAACCGCTGCAGGGCGTAGAGGTGTCCGCTGCGTACGACTCGGTGCTGCGCATCTCCTTCGACGTGAAGGGTGGCCTGCTGATCCGCCAGATGCACCATTGGGCGGCATTGATCTTCGTCGGCGCCGTCGCCCTGCACATGGTCCGTGTGTTCTTCACCGGCGCCTTCCGCCGGCCTCGCGACCTGAACTGGGTCGTCGGGGTCGTGCTGCTGATCCTCGCCCTCGCCGCCGGGTTCACCGGATACTCGCTACCCGACGACCTGCTGTCCGGCACCGGCCTGCGCATCACCCATGCCATCATCCTCGCCATCCCGTTCATCGGCGAGCGCACCACATACGCTGCTGTTCGGTGGCGAGTGGCCGGGCACCGACATCATCGGCCGTCTCTACCCGGTGCACATCCTCATCATCCCGGCGCTGATCGCTGCGTTGCTCGGCGTCCACCTCGCGCTCGTGTGGCGGCAGAAGCACACGCAATTCCGCGGTCCCGGACGTACCGAGCACAACGTCGTCGGCGAACGGGTGTGGCCTGCGTTCGCGATGAAGTCGACCGGCTTGCTCTTCACCGTCGCCGGCGTGACGGCGGCAATGGGCACGCTGTTCCATGTCAACGCGATCTGGCTCTACGGACCGTATGACACCGGCGGCGGCGACCTCGTACTCGCAGCCCGACTGGTACATCGGGTTCCTCGAGGGCTCGCTGCGGTTGTTCCCGCCGTGGGAGACACGCGTCTTCGGGTTCATGATCAACAACGTCGTGTACTCGGGGGTGATCATCCCGGGGTTGATCTTCACGTCCCTCATCGCAGTGCCGTGGATCGAGCGCTGGCTCACGGGCGACGACAACGACCACCACCTCCTCGATCGCCCACGGGACGCCGCCGGGCGAACGGCGACGGGAGTCGCCTGCCTCACCGTCGTCGCCCTGCTCTTCCTCGGCGGCTCGCAGGACGTCATCGCCGGCACGTTCAACATCTCGATCGGGCACGTCACCGCGATCCTCCAGATCGTCGCTGCTGGTCGCACCGCCGATCGCCTGGTACGTCACGTGGCGCCTCTGCCGCACGCTCGCCGGACGGCCGTCCCCGGAGCGAACCGAGCGCGCCGGCGTGGTGGTCCGTGACCGCCGTGGCGGGTTCCATGGCGGACACGAGGAACCCGAAGTCGACGGCGAGCAGGCACATGCGGAGTCGACTTCATGATCGGCGCCGGAATCCTCGTCCGTGCCCTCGCCGCTCACCGAGCAGGCCCGGGACATCGACCGGATCTGGGATGGCTTCCTGTACATCGGCATCGGCGTCAGCGTCCTCGTCGCCGGTCTGATGCTGTACGTGATGGTGCGCCACCGGCGCCGCGACGATTCCCTGCCGCGGCAGGTCCACGAGCACATCCCCCTCGAGATCTTCTACACCGTCGTGCCGCTGGCGATCGTGATCGGACTGTTCGCCGTCACGTTCGTGTCGGTGCGCGCCCTTGACGACGTTGACGAGAACCCCGACCTCGTCGTCGAGGTCACCGGGTTCCAGTGGCAATGGGCGTTCGGCTATCCGGCGTCGGGGCGCATGTCGTCGGGAGCAACGACGTGATCCCCGAGCTGGTGCTCCCAGCGGGCGAGACCGTGCGCTTCGACCTGACGGCCGTCGACGTCATCCACTCCTTCTGGATTCCCGGCTTCCGCTACAAGCGCGACATGTTCCCGGGAGAGACCACGTCGTTCCAGGTCGACATCGGCCAGCGCACCGGCACGTACGAGGAGACCGGCGTATGCGCCGAGTTCTGCGGCCTCGATCACCACAAGATGCGCTTCTCGGTGCGCGTCGTGACGCCTGACGAGTTCGCCACGTGGGCTCGCGAACACGCCACGGAGGAAGACTCGTGACCACCTTGGACCCCGCCGGCGAGCGGTTGGAGCTCGTGTCGGTCGACGACTTCGTCGTCGCTGCCAACGATGCCAGGGGTCCGTGGCGGACTGCCGCGGACACTGGTTGGCTGGCTCACCACCACCGATCACAAGGCGCTCGGTGTGGCCTACGCAGTGACGTCGCTGTTCTTCCTCGCCGTGGCCGGGGCGCTCGCCGGGATCATGCGACTCGAGCTGGCGCGACCAGGGCTGCAGGTCGTCGACGAGGCCACGTACAACAGCATCTTCACGATCCACGGCAGTGCCATGGTGTTCCTGTTCGCCGTGCCATTCGGCTTCGCCCTGGCCAACTATCTGGTGCCGCTGCAGATCGGAGCGCCCGACCTGGCGTTCCCCCGGCTCAATGCGATGTCGTATTGGCTGTATCTGATCGGCGGAATGGTGATGCTGCTCGGGTTCGCCACCGACGGCGGCGCAGCGAGCTTCGGATGGTTCGCCTATCCGCCACTGTCGGGGCCGATCGGGTCCCCGGGACTCGGCGCCGATCTGTGGATCGTGTCGATCCTGCTCACGGGAACATCGGGCACGCTCACCGCGGTCAACGTGATCGCCACCGTGACCATGATGCGGGCACCGGGCATGACCATGTTCCGCATGCCGATCCTCACGTGGAACCTGTTCCTCACCAACTTCATGGTGCTGCTCGCGTTCCCCGTGCTGAGCGGGGCGCTGATCATGCTCGAGGCCGACCGGAGGTTCGGCACCCACATCTTCGACCCGGTGGCGGGCGGGTCGCCGCTGCTGTGGCAGCACCTGTTCTGGTTCTTCGGTCACCCGGAGGTGTACATCATCGCCTTGCCGTTCTTCGGGGTGGTCACCGAGATCATCCCGGTGTTCTCCCGAAAACCGATCTTCGGGTACAAGGGCCTCGTGCTCGCCACGCTCGCCATCGCCGGCCTCTCGACGTCGGTGTGGGCGCACCACATGTTCGTCACCGACAAGGTGGTCCTGCCGTTCTTCGCCGCTACCTCGTTCCTCATCGCCGTGCCTACCGGGGTGAAGGTGTTCAACTGGATCGGCACGATGTGGGGCGGCTCGTTGAGCTTCGAACCTCCGATGTTGTTCGCCATGGGCTTCCTCATCACGTTCGTGCTCGGTGGGGTGACCGGCGTGATGCTCGCCTCGCCCTCACTCGACTTCCAGCTGTCCGACACGTACTTCGTCGTGGCTCATTTCCATTACGTGATGGGCGGGACGGTGATCTTCGCCCTGTTCGCCGCGATCTACTTCTGGTGGCCGAAAGTCACGGGCCGGATGCTCTCCAAGCGGCTCGGCGCGATCCACTTCTGGCTGATGCTCATCGGGTTCCACGCGACCTTCTTCGTGATGCACATGCTCGGTCGCGACGGGATGCCGCGCCGCGTCGCCGACTACGCCGAGGGTGACCGGTTCGAGACGCTGAACATGGTGTCGTCGTTGGGGATGGTGGTGCTGACGCTGTCGTTCGTGCCGTTCATCATCAACGTCGTCCGTTCGCTGCGTGGCCCGGCCACTGTGGGCGCCGATCCGTGGCATGCCAACTCTCTCGAGTGGGCGACCTCGTCCCCGCCGCCGCCGCACAACTTCACGTGGCTGCCGCCGATCCGCTCGGAGCGCCCCGTGTTCGACGTGCGCTGGGTCAATCACGAGGGCGTGAGCGCGCCGGGCACCCGCGAAGCGTGGGACGCGCAGCGGCGAGAGGACGACACGTGAAGCTGGAGCTCGCCTTGTGGTCGGGCGTCACCGTCCACTTCCTTGGATTCGGCATCCTTTACGCCATCATCGGCGACGATCCGGCCGGGGCGTCGCTCCTGCTGCTCGGCGCCGGGCTCGGCGGGCTGGTCGCGTACTGGACGTGGGCGTGGAGGCGGAAGCACCCGCATCCCCGACCAGAGGATCGGCCCGACGGTGACGTCGCCGAGGAATCGGGTGTTGTGGGTGTGTTCCCGACGGCGAGCCTCCGCCCGTTGGCGATCGCGGTGGGAATGACGGGCGCCGTGCTCGGCGTGGTGCTCGGTTCGTGGATGACGATCGGCGGACTCGCCATCGTCGCCTCTCAGGCGGCGCTGCTCGTGAGAGATGCCGACCGGTGATCGCCCACAGCAGCGGCCTCGACCATCTGGCGCTCTACATCGGGTCGGTCGTGTTCGTCACGCTGTACGTGTGGATGTGGACGTTGACGCCTGCTCGGTCGACGATGCGATTGGCGGCGTGGATCGGTGGTGTCGCGACGATCTTCGCCGCGTCAATGCCCTGGATGGAGTCGGTTGCCGAGGAGTCCTTCACCGGGCACATGATCCAACACCTGCTCGTGATCGCCATCGCCGCGCCGTTGCTGGTGGTCGCCGAGCCGTTGCGCACGGCGACCCGTTCCGGCGTTGTGCCGACGACTGCCGCCGGGAGATCGCTCGGCGCGTTCTGGCGTCGGGCCGCCCCGGTGCTGGGGCCGGTGGCGTTCGTTCTCGCCCTGTTCGTCACCCATCTCACGTCGATCTACGACCGCGCGCTGGGAGATCGTCTCGTCCACGAGCTCGAGCATGCTGCCTACCTCGGCAGTGCTGTCCTCCTCTGGTCGGCGGTGCTCGGCCCGGGGCGAGCCGCCGCGGTCGCACGTGTCGGCGTGGCGTTCGGTGTGGCTGCCGCCGGTTCCGTGCTCGGCATCGCGCTGCTCTCCGCGTCGGAGCCACTGATCCCCACCTACGAGCGGCGGCTCGGGTTCGACGATGCGCTCGCCGATCAGCGGACGGCGGCGGCGATCATGTGGATCGGTGGGATGGTCACCACCGTTCCGCTGCTGCTTGTCGCGATGTGGCGCTGGGCGTCTGCGGAGGAACGCAACGCGAGACGTGCGGAGTCGCTTGCCTTTCCTGTCCGGTCCGGCGGCACCGAGGCCCGCCCCGTGGCGGAGAGCGCTCAGGGCGCGAGCGGGGCGAACAGATCGACTCCGTGACCGTCGGGGTCGTGCAACGACGCCCAACGCTGACCCCAGAACGCATCGAACGGCTCGAGATGTCCGTCGTATCCGGCGTCGACGAGGTTCTTGTACGTGGCGTTCACCTCGTCGGGATCAGCACAGGCGAAGGCGATCGCCGAGCGCGAGCTCCCTGTGGGTGCTGTCCAGCTCGGGTCGAAGGAATGGATCGTCTCGACCGTGTCGAACGTGAGACGCAAGCCACCCGGGAGTTGGATCTCGACGTGCGGCTCCGAGTCGGCCTCGGCGGGGGCATCGAGACCGAGGCGGCGGTAGAACGCCAGCGACCGGGCCATGTCGTCGACGACGATTCCGATGACATCAATGCGGGGAGTCATGCCTCAACCGTACGGAGCGACGCCGATCCCTGTCTTTGACGAATCGGACATCGCCGACATGAAATGACAAACGGCACGCAACGATTTGGGCCTCTCGTCCGTCATAGAAGTGTGAGCCTTCTGACGCACCGGGTCGTACCGAATGACTGACCCACGCGATGGTGCACCATCGGCCGATGACGCCACCGACGCGGAGTGGTTCCGCGAGCTCGTGGAGCCGATCCTCGAGAAGCTCCACATGGCACAGACCTGGGACTCCATCTGCCAGCGCCTCGCTGACGACTCCGACTGACGGTGCTCAGGCGGCAGTCGGCTGAGGCTGCAACGGTTCGGGAAGCGCCTTGGCGTGGACCACCGTGAGGCGCTGCGTGGAACGCGTGAGGGCGACGTAGAGAGCGCGCAGACCGGTGACGCTGTCGGACACGATGTCGGCTGGCTCCACCACCACGACACCGTCGAGCTCGAGTCCCTTGGCGACGCTGACCGGGACCACCGTGACGGCGTCGTCGAGCCCACCCCTCGTCGCGCACGTGTGGGCGATGCCCATGCGGGTGAGCGCCTCGGACATGGCGTCGAGCTGCGAATCGGCGACGACCATCGCCACGTTGCCGCCGACCTGGCCGAGCATCTCCGTGGCCGCCGTGGCAGCGGCCGTGAACGCATCGCCGTCGTTGACCTGAAGAAGCTCGGGGGGCGCCTCGCCCACGCGAACAGCGCGAGGCGCACGGAGCCCGGGCGTGGCCACGTGCATCACCCGGTTGGCGAGATCCATGATCTGCTCGGGGATCCGGTATCCGACCGACAGACCGATGACCCGCGGCGGCTTGCGATCGGGCAGATGGCGGACGACCTCGTCCCAGGAGTCGGGAGCATGCGGGCCTGTCGCCTGGGCGATGTCACCGACCACGGTCATGGACCCGTTGAGCGAACGGCGCGTCGCCATCTTGAGCTGCATCGGCGTGAGATCCTGCACCTCGTCGATCACGATGTGGCCGTACGTGCGGATCTCGTCGGCGGGGTCGACCTTGCCGCCGCGTCCCGGCTTCGCGCCGAGCACGTCGCGAGCGTCGTCGAGCAGGGCGACGTCGGCGTCCGTCCACCGCACATCCTCCACGCGCTCGGCTCGGGGGCGGTAGAGCGCTTCGACGGCATCGACCTCGGGGAACGTCGAGCCGACGGCGAGCCGTAGCAGCGCCTTCGAACCGAAGAGGTCGTGGAGCAGTTGTGCCGGGGTGAGGCTGGGCCACATCCAGTCGAGCGCCTGGCGCACCTCGGGCAGCGAACGCACCGCTGATCGCACCTCGAGCGCAGTGGTGTCGCCTTCGCGCCAGCCGGCGGCGAGAGTGGCCCACACCTCTGACTCGACGTACTTGCGGCCGAGGTTGTGGCGGCGGTACCGGCGTCGGGCGGCCTTCACGATGCGCGCCGAGTCGTCGGCGCGAAGACGCAGGTAGCCGGTGCGGAACGGGATGACGAGGTCGTCGCGCAACGCACGCTGGCGGTCGCGCACGGCACGGTCGATCACATCGGACATCCGGTCATCACCCTTGATGCGCACGGTGGTGTGTGACTCGGCGCGGTCGGCGCCGTCACGCGCCCATTGCACATCGGGCACCAGGTCGGCGAGCACGTGCTGATCGACGCCGGCCTCGCCGAGCGACGGCAGGACCTGCTCGATGTAGCGGAGGAACACGCGGTTGGGCCCGATGACGAGCACACCCTGGTCTTCGAGCGGGAAGCGATGCGTGTAGAGCAGGTAAGCGGCGCGGTGCAGTGCGACGACGGTCTTGCCCGTGCCCGGTCCGCCCTGCACGACCAGCACTCCTGCGTGCGGGGAGCGGATGATCTCGTCCTGCTCGGACTGGATCGTGGCGACGATGTCGCCGAGCGTGCCGGTACGGCCCCGCTCGATCGAGGCCAGCAGGGTGGAGTAACCGCGGAGCGTCGGTTGATTGTCGCCGAGCCCGTCGTCCTGGCCGACGCCGAGGTGTCCTTCGCCGAAGAGCTCGTCTTCGATGCCGAGCAGCGTCGCCCCCTCGACGGAGAAGTGGCGTCGCCGCGCCAGCCCCATCGGGTCGCGGCCGGTGGCGCGGTAGAACGGCTCCGCGACGGGTGCCCGCCAGTCGACGACCACTGGCTCACGCTCCTCGTCGGCGACCGCCAGACGGCCGATGTGGAAGCTCTCCACGGCGTCGGGCCCTTCGGCGTATCGATCGATGCGGCCGAAGACGAGCGCAGCGTTGCCCAGGTCGAGATCGGTGAGCCGCTTCACCAGCGCTTCGTCGAAGGCATTTCGCTCGAAGCGGGCCTGGAACGTACCGCCGAGATCGGCCTCGTTGAGCTCGCGAAGGCGCCACGCCGACTTCTTGGTGGATTCGAGGCACGCATACGCGTGCTCGATGTACGCCTGCTCTTCTGCCAGTTCCGGATGGTGCTGCGTCATGGTCGGAAGCCCGTCGGTGCGACCCGAGCGGTGTGACCCCGCCGTTGCCAAACGGGGGGTCGTAGCACTCTATCGGACCCACCAACGTTGCGGTCGCAGGAAAGCCATGTCGATTTGGCCGGGCGTCCGAAACGGGTGGCTGCTTGCACTTCTCTCACACAAATATTTCTGATCTTTTTTACGAACTGATGTTGCTATTCGAGACATGACGAGATAACATGAGGCCATGACAGCCGTGACGCAGCTGCTTCAACGAATCGATGCGAGCGCTGATGCACTCGTCTCGGATTTGAACCAACTCGACGTCGCCCAATGCGATCTCGAGCAGCTAGCTGTCGTCGCCGCAGTGCGCAAGAAGCTGACCGCCAGGCTGGCCTGCCTTGATGCCGACATCGCCCATCGCCGCGCCGAACTGTCCCGGGTCGTGGGTGAGCGTCCGGTGGACAACGCCGTCGATCCCAACCAGCAACGCTCGGCGGCACAGGAGAAGGCGATATCGACCGGGCCGAGGTGCTCGACCAGTTTCCTGGCGTCGATGACGCCACCCGTGCCGGAGACATCCCAGCCACAGTACGCCGATGCGATCGCCCGCGCCATGAAACGGCTGTCGGAGATCGCAGCGCGCCGAGTTCCGGCGCCGCCACCACAACCTGCATGAACTGGCCCAGTCGATGTCGTTGCATCGGTTCCGGCTACGCGTCAAGGACCTCGTCACCAACCTGTTGGCCGACTTCGGTGTCGATCACACCGCCCGCCAGCACCGCGACCGGTGCGTGCGGATGTGGACCGACATCGAAACCGGCATGGGGCACATCCACGCCCAGCTCGACCCCGAAACCTACGCCCGCGTCACCAACGCCATCACCAAGCGCGCCGACCGGCTCTACCACACCGGACGTGACGATCCGAGGCGACACCCGCACCCGCGACCAGTTGACCGCCGACGCCCTCACCGAACTGATCCTCACCACCCCCAGCGGCGGCGATCGTCAGGTGAAGCCAGGTACCAACTTGGCGGTGCTCGTCGACTACGACACCCTCACCAACGGCCTGCACGAACACGGGGTGTGCACCACCAGCAACGGCATCGACCTGCCCGTCGCCGAAGTCCGCCGGTTGGCGTGCGAGGCGAACATCATCCCCATCGTCCTCGACAGCCACGGCGTCGTCTTGGACGAAGGACGATCCAAACGGTTAGCCACCGACGAACAACGCCTCGCCCTCCGCGCCATGTACGCCACCTGCGCCATCAACGGCTGCGACATCCCCTTCGACCAGTGCGACATCCACCACCTCAAACCCTGGGAACCACCCGCCAACGGCGAAACCAACCTCGACAACCTCCGCCCCCTCTGCACGGCAGGGCCGAACCATCACGCCCAATGGCACCGCAACGGCTGGACCGGCTATGTCGACGCACACACCGGCGCACCTGATCATCACCTACCGAGACGGCACCACCGAACACCACCCCCTCCCCCGACAACACGCCGCCTGACCCCGCACCCATCAACCTGCGATGGAACGCACCTTGACAACCAAAGAACCCACCCATCCCGCACACCAACGTGCCTTCCACCGCCACCGCAACGAACCGCTCGTCGCACCCACCAACGGCTTCGAGCGCAACTCCGATGCACCTGACAAGCGAACCCGACACCCAATGACTCCCACCGCGCCCCTTCAAGAGCAACACCCGGCACTCCGATTCACCGCACGACGCGCCGCGATCGCATGGTCGCCGTGCATCGCTCTGAACGACGCGACCGGTGGCCGGATAGCGTCCTCCCTCACATGGGTGCTGCTTCCTCCCCGTTTCTCGACGCGGCCGTAGGTCGGTCGGCGGCGCACACGCCGGTGTGGTTCATGCGCCAGGCAGGACGCCATCTGCCCGAGTACCGGAAGGTGCGCGGTGACGGGTCGATCCTCGACGCGATCAAGCAACCCGAGCTCGCCGCCGAGATCACGCTCCAGCCAGTGCACCGGTACGGCGTCGACGCCGCCGTGCTCTACAGCGACATCGTCGTGCCGGCCCACGCCGTGGGGTTCGGCATCGACGTCAAGCCCGGCACCGGTCCCGTCGCCCAGCAACCGTTCCGCGAGGCGTCCGACCTCGACCGCCTTCGCGCTCTCGAGGCCGGCGACGTCGACTTCGTCACCGAGACGGTCGAGCTCGTTCGACGCGAGCTGCCGAGCGAGACGGCGGTGCTCGCCTTCGCCGGCGCTCCGTTCACCGTCGCCAGCTACCTCGTCGAGGGACAACCGAGCCGCACCTACGAGCACACCAAAGCGTTGATCCATACCGACCCCGAGCTCTGGCACCGGCTGATGGAACGCCTGGCCGACTCGGCCATCACGTTCATCGACCTTCAGCTGCAGCACGGAGCGGACGCCTTCCAGCTGTTCGACTCGTGGGCGGGAGCGCTCTCGGCGACCGACTACGACACATTCGTGCTTCCCCACTCTCGCCGTGTGTTCACCGAGCTCGCCTCGCGTCATCCGGATGTGCCGGGCATTCACTTCGGCGTCGCCTGCGGTCACCTGCTCGAGTCGATGCATGCTGCCGGTCCGGCCGTGATCGGACTCGACTGGCGTACGCCGATCAGCGAGGCTCGGCGCCGGCTCGGCGAAGCGACGGTCGTCCAGGGCAACCTCGATCCAGCCCTCGTGCTCGCCGGTCGTGATGTGGCGCTCGTCGGTGTCGAGGACGTGCTGAAGGACAACGCCGGCCACCCGGGTCACATCTTCAACCTCGGCCACGGCGTGCTCCCCACCACCGAGCCGGACGTCCTCAGCGCCATCGTCGAGCGAGTGCACGGCGTCACGGCCGTCGCCGCCTCGTCGGAGGACGAGCTGATGACCCGGGCCGTGGTCGCCATGGCCTACGGCACGCCGGCGTCGGCCGGCGAGATCGAGGCGTACTACACCGACATCCGCCGGGGGCGTCCTCCGACACCGGAGCAGCTCGCCGACCTCACCGCGGGTACGAAGCCATCGGCGGCCTGTCACCGCTCGCCGCCCACACGGCTGCCCAACGCGATGCTCTCCAGGCCGCTCTCGACGAACTTGCTCCGGGCGAATACGTCGTCACCCTGGGCAACAAGCACGCGGCGCCGACGATCGAGACAGCAGTCGACGAGGTCGTTGCGCAGGGCGTCGATCTCGTCGTCGGCCTGGCTCTCGCTCCGCACTACTCGGCGATGTCAGTCGGCGAGTACCTCGGCCGGCTGCGGCCGCCACCGAGGGTCACGGCCTCAAGGTGGTCGGGATCGAGAGCTGGGCGGTGCAACCCGCCTATGTGAACTTCCTCGCCGGAGAGGTGCGTCGCTGTCTGGCTGGCATGCCGCCGAAGACGACCACGGTCTTCACCGCCCACTCCTTGCCGAAGCGGGTGGTCGAAGATGGCGACCCGTACGCCGACGAGGTGCGCACCACGGCGATGGCGGTCGCCGACGCCGCCGAACTGCCCACGGAGACGTCGTGGACGACGGCCTGGCAGAGCGCCGGACGGACTCCCGAACCGTGGCTGGGGCCGGACATCCTCGAGCTCATCGATCGTCTCGCCGAGGCCGGTGAGACAGCCGGCCTGCTCGTTTGCGCCTGCGGTTTCGTCTCCGATCATCTCGAGGTGCTCTACGACCTCGACATCGAAGCGCGCCAACACGCCGAATCACGCGGGTTGGCGTTCGCCCGCACAGCGAGCGTGAACGACGACCCGGCAGTGATGAGCGAGCTCGCCAGTCGCCTGCACGCCGCCGCTGGCGGTTGACAGATGGCGCGAGTCCTCGTCGTCGGCGGCGGGATCACCGGGCTCGCCGCGGCGCATGCGCTGAGCGCCATCGACGGCATCGAGATCACCCTGCTCGAATCATCCGAACGACTCGGTGGGCACATCCGCACCTCTCCCTTCGCCGGCCGCCCGGCGATCGACGAGTCGGCCGACGCCTTCCTCGCCCGCGTGCCGCATGCGACACAACTGGCCCGTTCCGTCGGGATCGGATCGGAGCTGACCTCACCGGCCGTGGCGAACGCCGCCGTCTGGCTCGACGGGCTCCACTCGATCCCCGACGGCATCGTCCTCGGTGTGCCTGGAAAGATCACCCGGCTGGCCACGAGCGACTTGTTCACATGGCGGGGCAAGGCTCGAGCCGGACTCGACATGGTTCTCCCCCGCCGTGATCACGGCGACTCGATCGGCGCCCTCATCCGGCAGCGATTCGGCAGCGAGGTCCACGACCGCCTCGTCGACGCGCTCGTCGGCAGCATCTATGCCGCCGACACCGACCGTTTCAGTGTGGAGATGGTGCCCCAGCTCGCTGCACTCGCCGGCTCGCGACGAAGCCTCCTCCTCGCCGCCCGCCGGGCGCGCCGCGCCGCACCAACTCCAGCGGATACACCGCTCTTCTACGCGCCGTCCGCCGGGATGGGCGCACTGGTCGACGCCACGGCGGCGGCCGCGACCGCAATGGGTGTTTGCATCGAGACCGGGTCGCCGGTCATCGAGGTAGCTCCAGACGGCGAGCGGTGGCGAGTCGATGGTCGCGCGGCCGACGCCGTCGTCCTCGCCGCGCCGGCACCGCAGGCCCGTCGCATGGTCTCGTCCGTCGCCGCCCTCCCGGATCTGCTCGCCCACATCGAGACCGCCGGAGTCGCGCTCGTCACGCTGGCCGTCCCCGCTGCGTCGTGGCCCGACCGTCTGCGCGGCCGGAGTGGATACCTGGTACCGAAGTCCGTCCAGGGGCGAGTCACCGCCGTGTCCTTCGCATCCCAGAAGTGGCGGCATTGGGCCGACGGCGCGACCGAGATCCTGCGGGTGTCGATCGGACGCGACGGTGCTCCGTTCGACGATCTCGACGACGCCGCACTCGTCGCCACGGCTGTCGACGAGGTCAGCAGGCAGCTCGAGCTCGACGTGCAACCGTCCGCGTCCCGCGTGAGTCGCTGGCCGGCGGCGTTCCCGCAGTACCGGCCCGGTCACCAAGGGTGGCTCGCCGAGGTCGACGCCGCCTGCCCTCCCGGCCTCGTTCTCGCCGGCGCAAGCTATCGCGGCATCGGCATCCCGGCCTGCATCGAACAGGGCACACGGGCGGCGCTCGTGGCGGCACAACATGTGGCCGGAGCGCGACAATGATCCGCGTGGCGTGCCGAACGACCTCACTGACGGTGGCCGCCCTGGCCGCCGTGCTCATTCTCGGCGCGTGCGGTGGCGACGACGACGAACCGGTTGCGGCACCCGTCACGACGGCAGTCGCTCCCGCTGCGTCCATCACGACGGCAGCCACCACCACGAGCGCACCACCGACGACGGTGAGCACGACGACGACTGCGCCCCGTCGCACCACGACGACGACGAAGCCGCCGCGCCGCACGACGACAACCACGTCGACGACGACGACGACGACCTCGACCACCACACCACCGACCACGACGCTCCCGACCCCCATCCCGCCGCCGCTCGACCCCGAATCGCCGGAGCCGGTGATCGAGATCGGTCGCATCGAGATCCCTCGCCTCGCCCTCGACCGCACCATGTACGAGGGCATCCGCCTCACCACCCTCGACTACGGCCCAGGGCATTGGCCGGGAACGGCGATGCCGGGTAACCAGGGCAACGTGGTGGTCGCCGGTCACCGCGTCAGCCACAACCAGGACTTCCGCTACCTCGACCAGCTCGTACCCGGCGATCAGGTGTTCTTCACCGTCGGCGACCAGCGTTTCACGTACGCCGTCGACCAGATCACGATCGAGGACGACTCGGCGGTGTGGATCGTCGATCAGACACCGGCGCACACCGCCACGCTGTTCGCCTGCCATCCCCCGGGCTCGGTCGAGCAACGAATCGTCGCCCACCTGTCGCTTGTCGCCTGAACCGTCTACCTCGCCCGCTGTGCCGTTCCGTCCCCCGCCCTTCCTGATCGCCCTCGTCGGCGGCATATTGGTCGCGTTCTCCCTCCCGCCGTGGGGATGGTGGCCGCTCGCCTTCGTCGGGATCGCCGTCTACGTCGGCGCCCACGGGCAGGTCTCCTCGCGTCGCGGCCCGCTTCGGTGTCGGCTTCGCCTTCGGGTTCGCCTGGCTCTCCATCGGAACCGCGTGGATGTACCAGCTCACCGCACCCGGGTACGTCGTCGCCACCATCGTGTTCGGCATGTACCACGGCGTCGCCGCGTTGTGCGCCCCCCAGGGGAGATGGCGCGAGGTCGGCCTTCCGGTCAGTCACACCCTGGTGGAGGCCGTCCGCTTCTCGTTCCCGTTCGGCGGCGTGCCCCTCGCCTCGCTCGGCATCTCCCAGGTGGCCGGTCCGCTGGCGCCGATCGCCAGCTTCGGCGGCGTGATTGTCCTCACCTGGGTCACCTTCCAGCTCGGCGCAGCACTCGCCGTCGCCGTCCGCCTCGTCCGCGAACGGGCGACCGTCACCCGATCCGACGGACTCCTGCTCGCGGTGCCGACCGTCGTCGCAGTGCTCGTCGCCGTCCTCGGCTACACCGGGCCGTCAGGCAGCGACACGGGCGAGACGATGCGGATCGCCGCTGTTCAGGGCGGTGGTGAGCAGGGCACCCGCGCCACGGACGTTCCGTCCCAGGTCGTGACGGAGGCGCATCTCCAGGCGACCGCCACCATCGAGCCCGACCCAGATCTCGACGTCGTCCTGTGGCCGGAGAACGTCGTCGACACGGAGAGCTTCGCCGGGAGCTGGCAGCTCGAGGCGATCACGGCCGAGGCGCAACGGCTCGGTGTGCCGTTCTCCGTGGGAATCACCGAGGATGTGCCGGGCAAGCCGGGGCGCATCACGAATGCCCAGGTGATCGTCACGCCTGACGGGGACGTGGTCAGCCGCTACGACAAGGTGCGTCGCGTGCCGTTCGGCGAATACGTGCCGCTGCGGGGCTTCCTCGAGGCGCTCGGTGCGCCGGTCGACCAGGTGCCTTCGAACGCCATCGCCGGCACCACGCCTGCCGTCGTCGATCTGCCCTCGGGCACCCGGCTCGGTGTCGTGATCTCGTGGGAGGTGTTCTTCGGCGGGCGCGCTCGGGAAGCCGTCGTCCATGGCGCCGAAGCGATCACCAACCCGACGAACGGCGCCAGCTACACGGGAACGATCGTGCAGACCCAGCAGGTGGCGTCGAGCCGGCTGCGGGCGATCGAGACGGGTCGCTGGGTGGTGCAGGCTGCGCCCACCGGGTTCTCCGCGATCGTCGACTCCAGTGGCGACGTCCTGCAGCGCACGGCCGTGAGCGAGCAGAAGGTGCTCTACGCCGACGTGCCGTTGCGCACCGGGCGCACGTGGTACTCGCGGCTCGGCGACCGTCCGTTCATCGCAGCCCTGGTGATTGCCTTCGCCGCCCTCACGGCGATGTCCGCCCTCGACCGTCGCCGCCGGGCGTCAGACATCGACGATGACGGTGACGGGCCCGTCGTTGACGAGGCTGACGTGCATCTCGGTGCGGAACCTGCCGGTGGCGACCGTCGCGCCCCGCGTCCGTAGCTCCTGCACGACGGCGTCCACCAGGGGTTCGGCAACCTCCGGCCGCGCTGCCGCCGACCAGCCCGGACGACGCCCCTTCGACGTGTCGCCGTAGAGCGTGAACTGGCTCACGATCAGCAGCTCACCGCCCGCATCCGCCACAGAGCAGTTCATCACGCCGTCGTCGTCGTCGAGAATGCGCAGGTTCCAGAGCTTGTCGGCGAGCTTCGCCGCCGACTGGGCGGTGTCGTCGTGAGTGACGCCGACGAGGGCGAGCAGGCCCGGTCCGATCTCGCCGACACGCTCCACGTCACCGCCGGCGTGGACGTCGACGGCCGCCGACACGACTCGCTGGACCACCGCGCGCACCCCGTCAGTGTTGCATCAGGTCGGGAGGCGCTCGCCCTCGTGTGCGAGAATCGGCCGGTGAATCGGGCCGTCACGAGCGTCACGACCGTTCCGATCTCGCCGAGACGCAAGCGGGTGCTCGTCGCGTTCGTGGCGTGTGTGCTGGGAGTCCAGCTCGGCTTTGCCATCAACGGATACCGCGACCCGCACAAGTACTTCGCCTTCCAGCCGTTCAACGAGTCGAGCACGTGGAAGGCCGACATCATGCGCGTCACCTGGGACGGGCGCCGCATCCCGATCGACGAGCACTGGTCGGGCTACCGCTGGAACGAGCTCGTCCACATGGCCGCGTTGCAGGGGCCGTCGCAGTTGCGCCACGCCTATATGGGTGCGGGAGCGACGGTGGACTTCCTCGACAGCGCCCTCGACTGGGTGGCCGAACACACGCCCGCCGACCACGACACGCGGTACCTGGAGGCGACCGTCACCTACTTCGAGAACACGCGTGGTCCGCATGTGACGGTGCTGCGCAGTGTGGAACGAGCGGCGCCGTGAGTCGCGGGGCGGCGCTGCTCCAGAGCGACCGTGAACGCGTCGACGCCAGCGCACCGTCGGCGAGGTCGGTGCTCGCCGTGTTCGAGCTCCACGGGAGCATCCGCGCCCTCGCCGTGCTGCGCATCGTGCTCGGGATCGTGACGCTCCTCCACCTACGACTCTTCCTCCGCGAGGCCGTCGACGGTGTCTATTACGACGACCACTTCTGGGAACCGTTCGTGTCGTGGTTCCCGCACGTGCCCGGCGAGGTGTGGAGTGCGGTCCTGTGGGTCGGAGCGATCGCCGCCGTGCTGCTCACCGTCGGTCTGTGCACCCGGATCGCCTCGATCGCCGCCTTCGGTGCCGTGGCGTTCAACCTTCTGATCTCGACGACACACGTGCGCCACAACCGCGTGTTCCTGATGATCCTGCTCGGCGGGATTGCCTTGCTCCCCACGGGACGCGTGCTGTCGCTCGACGCGTGGCTCCGCCGCCGGCGCGGGCGCCCGTTCGACGAGATGGCGCCGCTCTGGCCGCTGTACATGCTGCGCGCCCAGGTGAGCATGGTCTATCTCGCGTCCGGCTTCAGCAAGCTGATCGACCCCGACTGGTTCGGCGGGCTCGTCCTCTGGGATCGGGTGGTGCGCTACCAGCACGTGCTCGACCCGACGCCGCTGCCCGGGTGGGCGATCGACGTGCTGACATCGCGATGGCTGTACTACGGCGTCGCCCCGGCGGCAGTGCTCACCGAACTGTTCGTCGGCATCGGTCTCTGGTTCCCGCGCACTCGCCTCGTCGCCATCTGGACGGCCGTCTTCTTCCATCTCATGATCGAGCTCAGCGCCAGCGTCGAAGTGTTCAGCTTCGCCGCCATCGCGGCCCTCGCCATCTGGGTCACGCCGGCGACGCGAGACCGCGTCGTCGAGATACCAGACACGTCGTCGGCGCCGCTGGTCGGGGCAGCGATCACGGCAATGGACTGGTTCGGACGTTTCCGCGTCGAGCGCGCGCCCACGAGCGCGTTCGCCGTCGTCGACCGCGACGGCAGCGTCCACCACGGCGGCGAAGGAGTGCTGCTCCTGCTGACGCGGATCCCAGTCACGTTCTTCTTCGCCGCACCCGTCCATGCCATCGTCCGCCGCCGCACTGTGCGGGCGATCGCGACGTGACCATCGCGCGCCGGCTCGCTGCGGCCGGACTGCTGTGGGTGGGCGGCTTCCTCGGATTGCGAATCAGCTTCCTCGCCCCAGAGCACTGCCCGGCGCTCTCGCCGGCTGCACTAACCGCCGCGGCCGCCGAGGCGGGCACGTGGATCACGACCAACCAGGCCGAGGACGGGCGCTACGTCTACGAGTTCGACCGCGCAGACAACCTCGTCAGCACGGCGTACAACATCGTGCGCCACGCCGGCGTCACGATGTCGCTCTATCAGCTCGCCCGCGCCGGCCACGACGAGGTGCTGCCGAGCGCCGACCGGGGATTGCAATGGATGCTCGACCGACTGGTCCCGGCTGGCGACGGGATGGCATTCGTCGAGAACGACATCGAAGCCCGTCTCGGCGCCAGCGCGTTGATGGCGGCGGCACTCGGCCAGCGTCGCGCGGCGACCGGTGACGACACGTACGACTCCGAGCTCCGCGCCCTCGGACGGTTCATGGTCGGGCAGATCACCACGGGAGGACAGATGCTCGAACGGTTCGATCTCCACACCGACACGCCGGTGCTCGGACAGACGTCGAGATACGCGACCGGAGAGGCGGCATGGGCGTTCGCCCAGCTGCACAACTTCTTTCCCACCGAGGGCTGGGACCGCCCGGCGCGAGACGTCCTCGACTACCTGTCGACCACCCGTGACGAGGTGGAGAACCTCGTGCCGGCACCGTGGCCCGACCAGTGGGCGGCGTACACGATCGGTGAGCTGGCACCGTCGGGACTCGACGAGGAGCACGTCGAGTACGCCCGACGGCTGGCCGCACGGTTCGGGGTCTTGCTGCGCGCCGAGTCGCAGAAGGAGAGCTGGCCGATTCCGTTCGTCGACCATCGTGCTCGCGGCGCCGGGCTCGGCGTGTGGGTAGAGGGCATCGGCGCCCTCGGACACGCCGCTGAAGTGGATGCGCGACTCGCCGACCTCGGCGCGGCGATCGAGGAGCGAGCGGAGTGCGGAGCCTCGATCCTCGACGACCGGCAGGCCGACGCCGCCGACGCCTCCCGATACGAGACTCCACGGCTCGTCGAGGGGGCGTGGTTCCGTGACGACGTCACCCGCATGGACGACCAGCAGCACTCCCTGTCGGGGATGCTCGTCGCGGCCGGCGAATTGGGACCGGTCGGGCAATGAGGGCATTCCTCGCCCTCCTCGCAGCAGTGAACCCGCCTGCCGTCGCGCTCGCCCTGCGGCCGCCGGAGAGCCGCCGCCTGATGGCCGTAGCAGTTCTCATCGCGGCTGCAGCTGCCGTTGCGCTCGCCGCAGCGAGCGAGTCAGTGCTCGACGCGCTCGACGTCAGCGATGGGACGTTCCGCGTCGCAGCCGGCGTCGTGCTCGGCATCGCTGCACTCCGCTGGCTCATCAGCGGGTCTCGCCCGGTCCTCGTCGAGGGCGCCACCGGTGCGGCGCGCATCGGCGTGCCACTGCTGATCCCTGTGCTGTTCACGCCGCAGCTCGTGATGACCAGCGTCTCTGCCGGCGTCGACCATGGCACGGCTGTCGTCGCCGGGGCAGCGGCTCTCGCTCTCGTCCTGGCTTGGCTGGCGGGCACGCTGAAGGGTCCGCCCGTGGTGTGGACGGTCGCTACTCAGTTCTTCGGTGCCCTCGGCGTCGCGGTCTCGCTTTCCCTGATCGTCGACGGTGTGCAGACCATCTGACGACGCGAAACCGTGACTACCGGGCGGTAACTCCGGATCGTTACGGCCGGTAGCCTGCCGGGATGGCTTTTGCCGTACCTCCCATTGCCATCGACGCGCCGCTGCGCATCGCGTACCTGACGTACCGCGGCAAGCCCCACGTCGGTGGGCAGGGCATCTACACCCGCCACCTCACGAAAGCGCTCGTCGACCTCGGCCACCAGGTCGAGGTGCTCAGCGGTCAGCCGTATCCGGTGCTCGACGAACGGGTGCCGCTCACCAAGCTGCCCAGCCTCGACATCTTCAACGACCACTACCCGGGCCGCTTCCCCGCCTACTGGGAGATCAAGCACAAGGAAGATCTGCTCGAGCTCGCCCAGTTCTCCACGGGCACGTTCTCCGAGCCATTGGCGTTCTCTGCCCGCGCCCTGCGCGAGCTGAAGCCCCGAGTCGGCGAGTTCGATCTCGTCCACGACAACCAGTGCCTCGGCTACGGCATCCTCAAGCTCGAGAAGCTGATACCAACTGTCGTCACCCTTCACCATCCGATCACCCGCGACCGTCACTTGGAGATGGAGCAGGCACCGAGCCGGCGCAAGCGCCGCTCCGTTGGTCGCTGGTACGGCTTCGTGAAGATGCAGGGTCGCGTCGCCAAGCGCATGCCGCGCATCGTCGTGGTCAGCCAGAATTCGATCAACGACATCCACACCGACATGGGCGTACCTCTCGACGCCATGCGCCTCGTCCCTGTCGGCGTCGATCCCGAGCTGTTCCGCCCCCTCGACTACGTGCAGCGCGTACCGGGCCGGCTGATCACCACCGCTTCCGCCGACGTCGCCCTGAAAGGCCTCTCCTTCCTCATCGAAGCGATGGCCAAGCTGCGCACCGAGCGTGACGTGAGTCTCACGGTGATCGGCAAACCCAAAGAAGGCAAGACGTTGGAGCTCATCGAGCGACTCGGCCTGAGCCCGTACGTGGATTTCGTGTCCGGTGTGCCCGACGAGCGGATCGTCGAGCTCTACGCGGAGGCTGAGCTAGCCGTCGTGCCGAGCCTCTACGAGGGATTCAGCCTGCCCGCGATCGAGGCGATGTGCTCGGGCACGGCGCTCGTCGCGACCGATGGCGGTGCCCTCCCCGAGGTCACCGGCAAGGATGGCGACACCGTCTTCTCGTGCAAGGCAGGCGACGCCGACGACCTCGCCGCCGCCATCGCGAGAGGGCTCGACAACCCCGAGCTGCGTGCCGCGGTGGCGGCCAACGGACGCCAGCGCGTCCTCGAACGCTGGACATGGCGCCGCTGCGCCGAGCAAACGATCGAGCAGTACCGTGAGGTGCTGGCGATGCCGGCGAACATCGCCAAGTTGGCCCGCAACGGGCGCATCTGACCCCCACCATGCTCACCATCCGCTTCGACGAACTCGCCCTGCCGGCAGGGTCGCTGGTCCTCGACGTCGGAGCGGGGTTCGGCCGTCACGCCTTCGAAGTCGCCCGTCGCGGCAACCGTGTCGTCGCCCTCGATTACGCCGACGACGAGGTGGCGGGAACGCGCGACACGTTCGCGGCGATGGTCGAGGCAGACCAGATCCCCGAGGACCGCTACGTCGGAGTGCTCCGCGGCGATGCCACGACACTTCCCTTCGCCGACGATTCGTTCGACGCCGTGATCACCTCAGAGGTGCTCGAGCACGTCCAGGACGACGTCGACGCCATCGCCGAGATGGTTCGCGTGCTGAAACCAGGTGGTCGTTTCGCCGCCACGGTCCCCAGCTGGTTCCCCGAGGTCGTCAACTGGAAGTTGTCCGACGAGTACCACGCCCCCAAGTCGGAGGGTGGTCACGTGCGGATCTACACCGCCACCGAGCTCCGCGCCAAGCTCCGCGCCGCCGGCCTCGACGTCACCGCCGACCATCGCGCCCACGCCTTGCACTCGCCGTACTGGTGGCTGAAGTGCGCGGTAGGCGTTCGCAACGACGACAACCGCGCTGTCTCCGCTTATCGAAAATTCCTCGAATGGGACATCATGAAGCAACCGCGCAGCACGAAGATCGCCGATCGCGCCCTGAGCCCAGTGCTCGGCAAATCCACCGTCTTCTATGCGACCAAGGAGCTCCAGTCTCCGACTTGGCGACTCACCCAGCTCAAGTCTCAGAACGGTCAGGAAGGACTTCCGTGAGTGACATCCCCCATCTCCCAGGCATCCTCACGGCGGAAGAGGTCCGCGCCAGCGGCGAGCACTTGGCGTCGCTGCAGCTCCGCACGGGGATGATCCCCTGGTTCCCCGGTGGCCACTGCGACCCGTGGAACCACGTCGAGTCGGTCATGGCGCTCGACGTCGCCGGCCTCCACGAACACGCGCTGCACGGGTACCGCTGGCTCGTCGACGCGCAGCGCCCCGACGGCAGCTGGCACAACTACTACCGGCCCGACGGATCGATCGAAGACGCCAAGCTCGACTCCAACGTCTGCGCCTACATCGCCACCGGTGTGTGGCACCACTGGCTGTCCACCGGCGACACCGACGCTGTCGTCGAACTGTGGCCAACCGTCGAACGGGCGCTCGAGTTCGTGCTCTCCCTCCGTCGCCACGACGGAACGATCCTGTGGGCCCGCCACGTCGACGACACGCCATGGGACTACGCCCTCCTCACCGGCTCGTCGAGCATCCAGCACGCGCTCCGATGCGGAGCGCGCCTCGCCCGGCTCGTCGAGCTCGACCGGCCCGACTGGGTCGCCGCCGCGGAGCTGATCTGCGCCGTCGTCGACGAGCAGCCGTCTGCGTTCGAGCCGAAGACGCGATGGGCGATGGACTGGTACTACCCGGTGCTCACCGGGGCGATGATCGGCGACGCGGCCAAGGTCCGCCTCACCGACAGCTACGACACGTTCACGATGGACGGCAAGGGCATCCGCTGTGTCAGCGACGAGCCGTGGGTCACCGCCTCGGAGACTGCCGAAGGATCGATCGCCTACTCGGCGATCGGCGACGTCGACACGGCGAGCGACCTGTTGCTGTGGACGCGCTCACACCGCCGGCGCAACGGGTCGTACCACACGGGCATCGTCTACCCCGGCAGGCAGCGCTTTCCCGCCGACGAGCACACGTCGTACACGGCGGCGGCAGTGATCCTTGCCGCCGACGCGATCAGCGCCGCCTCGCCGGCGTCGAACCTCTTCGTGCCGCACCGCTGATGTTGCAATCGAAGCTGGGACGCACGCTCGTCAGCGTCTGGAGCTGGCTCGTCTTCGCCGTGATCGTGGTCGTGTGGCTGCCGCTCGTCGCGGTGACCCGCCTGGTCACCGCTCCGTTCGACAAGGGCCGGTATGCAACTGGCCGAGTCTTCCGATCGGCGGCCGTGCTCCACCAGAAGCTGAACCCGCTGTGGAAGTTCTCGACCTCGGGGTCCGTGCCAGAGGACCCGCGCAACCCCTATGTGGTCGTCGCCAACCACGAGAGCTTCGTCGACATCCTCCTCATCGCCCACCTCCCGTTCGAGATGAAATGGCTGGCGAAGAGCGAGTTCTTCAAGTTCCCGTTCATGGGATGGATGATGTGGCTGGCCGGCGACATCCGCCTCGTCCGCGGCGAGGGCAGCAGCGCTTCGGCGGCCATGAAGCAAGCGCGGGTGTGGCTCGACCGCAAGGTCTCCGTGATGATCTTCCCCGAGGGCACCCGGTCGAAGTCGGGTGAGCTGCAGGCGTTCAAGGACGGCGCCTTCCGGCTCGCCGTCGAAGCGGGCGTTCCCGTCCTCCCCGTCGCCGTCCTCGGCACGCGGGATGCGCTGATCAAGCACGACTGGCGGTTCGGCTACGCCCGTGCCGAGGCGCGCGTGCTCGAGCCCATCCCGACCGACGGTCTCACGGCATCGGATGTCGCCGACCTCCGCGAGCAAGTCCGCAGCCGCATCGCTACGGAAGTCGAAGCGATGCGCGCCGAGCGCGCCTGAACGAGGGCCGAGGCGTCACGAGCCGGGTTGCTGTTGCGCGGCGTGCTCCCGATCGCGCAGCTCGTCCCGGTACCGCTTCGCCTTGCGCTTGTTGGCGCCCCGCGAGGCGACGAGGTAGAGGGTTGCCGGCAAAGGCCACGATGCCGATCACCACTCCCACGACGGCGCCGCCGCGGACACCAGGGCCGTCGACGTCGAGGATCCGCTCTCCGGCGTGCGCTGCGTTCCCATTGCCCCACACGATCGTGCCGATCACGAGCACCGGGGAGGCGAGCAAGAAGGCGGCCAGCACGAAAGCGAGGGCACGCTTCCACGTGCGGCGGAACCGGACGCCGGCCCACAGCACGAGCAGTGGCGCGAGCGTGAACACCGCGCCCAGCGCGATGCCGGTGACGGAACCGACCGTGAGCCGACCGTCGACGAAGTTGCCGAGACGTTGCGCCCACCAGCGCGGCACGACATACGCACCGAAGATCCAGGCGAGCAACGCCGCGACCACGGCGACGACGACCCAGATCGCCTTGCGCCGTACGTCGCTCCGTGGCGATCCTTCTCCGCCAGTGCCCGCTTCTGTGTCGGGTGCCATGCCGGAATTGTGACAGGCCGGCACTGGGCGGCCGGCGAAAGCGATCAGGCCCGCCGGCGGAGGACGCGCAACGAGCCGATCGTCGAGCGCAGCTCGAAGCCGGATTCGAGTGCCGGCAGATAGATCTCCTCGTACGGCGGCCTGCCCCCGTCGGCCGGATCGGGGAAGACGTCGTGGATCGCCAGCGTGCCCCCGGGCGCGACGTGCGGCGTCCACCCCCGAAAATCGTCGCGGGCTGGCTCCACACCGTGGCCGCCGTCGATGAACAGGAAAGCGAGGGGGGTGCGCCAGTGGACAGCAACCACGGGTGAACGGCCGACGACCGCGACGACGTGCTCCTCGAGGCCGGAGTCGTAGACGGCGGCGCGGAAGAAGGGCAGCGTGTCCATGCGACCGATGCGTGGGTCGACCACGGTGCGGTCGTGATGCTCCCACCCGGCCTGGTTCTCCTCCGACCCGCGGTGGTGGTCGACGGCGAACAGCACTCGACCGGTATCGCGCGCCGCCGCAGCGAGCCAGATCGTCGACCGTCCGCAGTAGCTGCCGACCTCGAGGAACGGCGCTTCGGGCACGGCCTGTGCGGCCTCCGCGGCAGCGACGAAGAGGGCGTCACCCTCGTCCTCCGGCATGAAGCCCTTCGCCGCCAGGGCGTGGGCGCGCCACGCCAGGTCCGCAGGCGAGAGGTCGCTCATGCGCACACGCTAGGGTCGTCCGACCATGGAACGTGCCCTCGACGTCCTGCTCGAACTGCTCGACCTCGAGGCGATCGAGGTGAACATCTTTCGCGGGGTGTCGCCCGACGAGAAGCGCCAGCGCGTGTTCGGCGGACAGGTCGCCGGCCAGGCCCTCGTCGCCGCCACACGGACGGTGGACGAGCCGAACCGGCTCGTCCATTCGTTGCACGCCTATTTCCTGCGGCCCGGTGACCCGTCGGTGCCGATCCTCTACGAGGTCGACCGGATCCGCGACGGGCGCAGCTTCACCACTCGCCGCGTGGTCGCGATCCAGCACGGCAAGGCGATCTTCAACCTGCAGGCGAGCTTCCACGACCACGAGCCGGGCATGGAGCACCAGACGGAGATGCCAACCGACGTCGGCGACCCGGAGGATCTTCCCGACTGGAAGACACGTATGGAACCGCACAAAGAGCTGATCCCCGAGCTCTGGGACCGACCCCGCCCGATCGACGTGCGATTCGTCGACAGCGATCCGATCGTGCGTGCCGGAACGTCGGGCACCGTCCAGCGTGTGTGGCTCCGAGCCGCCGGCGAGCTGCCCGACGACCCGACCGTGCACAACTGCGTGCTCACCTACGCCAGCGACATGACGCTGCTCGACACGACCCTGCTGCCATTCGGCGTGGGTGCGTTCGACGAGTCGATCCAGCTGGCGAGCCTCGACCATGCGATGTGGTTCCATCGACCGTTCCGGGCGGACGAGTGGCTGCTGTACTCGCAGCACGTCATCTCGACCAGCTCGGCCCGCGGTCTCGCTCGCGGCGAGATCTTCACCGCCGACGGCAAGCTGGCCGTGAGCGTCATGCAAGAGGGCCTGATCCGCGTTCGCCGATGACCTTCCGGGTCTGAGCCGTTCAGTCGCAGTTGCTCTCCAGCCATGCCTGGATGACGTCGCCGTTGGCGTCGATCTCGCCCGACAGCTCGGAGACGCTCGCCGCGTCGACCTGATCGAGGTTGTAATCGGCGCCGGCAGTGAGGTCGATCAAACGCGAATATGCGGACACAGAATCCTCCACCTCGGCGTGGATCTCGTCAGGTGCGCGTTCCGCGATTCGCACAAGCAGCGACCGGAACTCGTCGAGCTTTGCCCGCAATTCGTCAGGGGTTTCGCCGCCGTCAGGTTCCAAATCATCCGATTGCTCCATCAGCTGGCAGAACGCCACGGTGGGATCGTCGGACAGTGTGCCTGCCGGCTGGGACGCATCATCGTCACCACACGCAACGAGCAGGGCCGCCGTCACCGCTAGCCACGGAACTCGCCACGTCGACGTACCCACGAAGCAGTTCTAGCCGAGCCAGATGCGTTCGGCGGAGATCGTCTCGATCTCCGGGAACGACCAGACGAAGCGATCGACTTGGGCGATCACCTCCTCGGCGTGATGGGCGCTCGACGCGACGACGGCGAAGCCGAGCGCGGCGCGTTGCCACGCGTCGTTGCGGCCGACCTCAGCCGAGGACACGGCGAAACGCCGGCGGCTGCCCTCGAGGATGGGCTTGATCACCTGCCGCTTCTCCTTGAGCGACCGCGCGCCCGGGATCCGCAACTCCATCTCCATGGCGAGCACGTACATGCGGTCGACGCTACGGCCCTCCAACATGAACAGCAGATGTCGCGCACCCGACTCCCAGATGGCCATTTGCTAACGTCGCCACCATGCTCAGTTACCTCGACGGCGCCTCAGTCGGAATGCTCGCAACTGCTTTGGCGGGAGGCGTCGCCGGAATCGCCGTCTTCTTCAAGATGCACTGGCACCGGTTCTTGGGACTGTTCTCCAAGTCGCACAGGGCTCAGGCGGACGCCGTTCGCGCACAGCTTGCCGGCGACGACGGCGACAGTGGCACCGACGCTGCCTGACCCGGCAGACGCACCCGAGCACGACCGGCCGGCAGATCCCGGTTCGTTTCGCGATCCCTTGTCGCGCGTCTTCGTCGACGCCGAGGGGGTGTGGCGAGGGTTGTCGGAGACGGCACTCGCCGATTTCGAGGCACTCGCCGCGTCGGCCTTCTACCGGCGAGCCCTCGAGCGAGGCGACATCGTCGGCACCGAACGGGTCGACCCGTCCGTCGCCCACCTCCCCGGCGACTGGCCCGCCGTTCTCCGCCACGATCGCATCGACGTGCTCTCCTATCCATACGAATGGCCGTTCGAGATGCTCCGCGACGCCGCCCGACTGCAGCTCCGGCTCACCCGTGAGGCGTTGGCCGACAAACTCATCACCAAGGACGCCTCGGCGTACAACGTCCAGTTCGTCGGCACGAGCCCGGTCTTCATCGACATCGGCTCCTTTGAGCGGCTGCGTGGAAGCGAGCCGTGGCCCGGCTATCGCCAGTTCTGCGAGCTGTTCCTCAACCCGCTGCTCCTCCAGGCACTGCGCGACATCCCCTTCCAGCCGATGCTGCGGGGCAGCATCCACGGTGTCCCACCCACAGTCGCCGCCGACGCACTGCAGGGCGCCGGACGGCTGCAGAAGGGGGTTTTCACCCATGTCAAGCTGCACGCGCGAGCCGAACGCAAAGCCTCGATGGCCGATGCCGAACGGGACATCAATGCCGAACTGAAACGCGCCGGGTTCGGTCCGGCCGTGATCGACGCCCAGCTCAAAGGCCTGCAAAAGTCGATCGAGG
Organism: uncultured Acidimicrobiia bacterium; assembly: GCA_963830025.1. Taxonomy (GTDB): domain Bacteria; phylum Actinomycetota; class Acidimicrobiia; order Acidimicrobiales; family Ilumatobacteraceae; genus CAWHLC01. The sequence goes on along the minus strand of CAWHLC010000006.1, from coordinate 82,102 downwards.
AGCTGACGTGGAAGCGCCAGGACTCCACATGGTCGAACTACAGCGACCGTGGCCACTACGCAGACAGCGCGCTGGAGGCAAAGGATCGCTTCGTGGCCGAATCGGTTGCGGCGCTCGGACCAGGCCTGGTGCTCGACCTCGGCGCCAACGACGGACGGTTCTCGCGGATCGCGGTCGACGCGGGCGCCCCGTCGGTCGTCGCCGTCGACTCGGACGATCTCGTCATCGACCGCCTCTACCGCCAGCTCCGCAGCGAGGGCGAGAAGCGCATCCTCCCCCTCGTGCTCGACCTGTCCGATCCGTCGCCCGGGCTCGGTTGGCGGTCACGCGAACGGCCGGCGTTCGTCGATCGAGTGCGCCCCGACCTGGTGCTGTGCCTGGCTGTCGTCCACCACCTCGCCCTCACCAACACCGTGCCGTTCGACGAGATCGTCGCGTTCCTCGCCGACTTCGGTGCGCCCCTGGTCGTCGAGTTCCCCCATCGCGACGATCCCATGGCAGCGCTCCTGCTGAAGCGCAAGCGGGAAGGGATCTTCGACGCCTACGACCTCCCCAACTGGGAAAAGGCATTGCAGCGCCGGTTCGTCGTGAGCGAGCAACTCCTCCTGCCTGGCGGCACCCGCACGCTCTATCGCTGCCAGCTCCGCTAGCGCGGCAGTCAGCTGGCAGGGTGCAGCGTGACGGTGTCGCCTGCCCGCTCCACCTCGTAGACGGCCACCTCGTTGGCACCATCGCGGTAGAAGTCGGCGACGTAGCCGATGAACGTCCATCCGCCTCCGCTCGGCCGGTAGCCGCCGACGATCCCGGCAATGCGTCCGTTGACGGCGGCGACCATCTCCGCCGGCTGAGCCTCACCGGTGACGGTGCCATGCAGCACGAACGGCATCTGGCCGTTGTCCGTCGGCAGGTCGGCGAAGAGGTTCGAGTCGGCGAGCGTGACCGTGTACTCGCTCGGATCGCCAACGTCGAACGATGTGACCTGCTTGCCGACGAGGTCGCCGTTCTCGCCCACTGCGGCCAGGGCCGTCCAGTCGTCGCCATACGGGAACTGACGAGCACGCCGCTCGACGATGGCCAGTGTTCCGTCGACTCCGTCACTCAGCTTCGGCGGGGTGTGCGCACTCGATCCGTCGAACAGTGAGTGGCCATCGAACTCCCAGTCGACCGTGGCGCCGAGGAGATCGACGATCGACGGGAGCACGTCGATCGTTTGCGCGCTCTCATCGCGGACCTCGCCCGAGGTCTGGCCGGGGGCCTTGATGAACATCGGGATCCGGTACACCTCCTCACGGTTGTGATCGGTGACCGGCATGCGCCCGATGTCGGGTGGGGTGAAGTTGGTGCCGTGGTCGGACGTGACGACGATCAAGGTGTCTTTCCACTCCGGTGTCTGACGCAGCTCATCGACCATGTCGCCGATCAACACGTCGGCGGCACCGAGCTGCATGCTGTGCAACTGGTACTCCATCCGCGCTCGGAACGCGTAGGCCGGGTCGTCGGGATCCTCGATCTCCTGGGGCGAGTACGACGTGGCGAAGCCCGAACGGCGACAGGGTCCACGGCCGGTGCGGTAGGGCGACGTGCACGAAGTGCACGGACGGCTCGCCGGTGATGGCGTCGATTCGCTCGCGGAGCACGCCCGCCTGTCCGAAGGGGCTCTTCTCGTTGGCGTCGAGGTCACGCCACTTGGCGTAGGCGCGATCGACGAGCGACTCGCCTTCGTCCTGGTCGGCGAGCACCATCGGGTCGTTGGCGGCACCCTCGTCCTCGGTGGTGCCGAAGTTGCCCCACGCGTGGTCGATCGGCGGGAGATCCTCGCGGAGTGGCTCGGGGAGCACGCGGTGCCCGTACACGATCGACGCGTCCTCCAGCGCTCTCCCCAACGACTGGCGAGGCGGAGGCTCGCACACATTCGACGGGCAGAGACTCGTGACCGATTCGTAGCGGTGCACCGGCACCTGCTGCCCGAGGAGCGTGAACAGGTTGCGGGGATGATCGGCGTACGTCGGCAAGTCGTCGTCGTCGGGTATCCGCCCGTCGAGGATCGACGGCACCGAACGGTGGGTGAGGTGATACTGGCTCGTGGCGTTGCGGAACCAGGTGCTGGTAGCGGCCAGCTTGGCGAATCCCGGGAAGCGATCGGCGTTGATCGTGCCGTCGCTGCGCATGATCGTCGCCGCCGGCATCTCGTCGAGGACGATCACCACGACCGGACCTTTGAGGGCGGGCACGGCGACCTCACCGAGGTCCTTCGCCGATTCGCCCGACACGAGCTCTGCCGTGCGGCTGCCGAACAGGAACAGCCCGACGAACACCAGGTTCGCCACTGCTAGGTACGAGAAGAACAGTCGCGCCCCGCTCGTGCGCAGGACGAGCAACGCCAGGCCGATCCCCCCGACGAGGGCGACGAGGAACACGAGAACGACGACGTCGACGTCGAGCGTGCGCAGGATGGCGAGCACGAACGCACCCGCGAGGAGGGCGACCACGACGCCGAAGACGACGGTACCCACGCGCCGATCGACGAACGCGGCGATGGCCACCAGACCGATTCCGACGGCGGGTGGGACGATCACGATGATCAGTGCGAACGAGACGATCTGGGCCGAGCTGTAGTTCCCGGCGACGAAGAACTCGGGGTTCTTGCCGAACAGGTCGAGCAACGGCTGTGCCACGGCGAGCGCGCAGAGGCCGAGGATCACGAAGGCACGTGTGCGGACGACTGCGAGGAACTGCCGGCCGCGGAGTCCATCGAGACCCGGCCGCTCGACTTCCGTTGGGGCTGCGGACACCACGTCGCAAGCTACCGGACGCCTCGCGCTCCCACCCCGCACCCGAACCGTGACGTCGACGGTCGACGTCTACTGTTCGAAGATGCGCCGACCGCTCGGGCTCGCCGTGATTGCAACCGTGCTCGTCCTCACCTCCTGCGGCGATGACGACGATGGCTCCGACACGACAGCCGATGCCTCGCCCTCCACCACAGTCCAGCTGACGACATCGCCGCCGACGACGCCCATCGACTCCGCCGGACCGACAACGGCCCCTCCGCCGAGCACCAGCACGCCGGCCGCGGCCACGACGGCACCGCCGACCTCGGCGGCGACGACCCAACCGCCGACCACGCCTTCGGCGACTGCGGGCGGTGCCGAGCCTGTACTGGGCGACCCGAAGGTGACCTTCACCCACATCGGTGAGTCACGACCCGACCTGCTCGAGGTCACGGCAGCACCCGCGGGCGGCTTGTACCAGGTGTTCCACGATGGCGTGATCCGCCTCACCACCGCCGACGGGGCGGACACGGCTGTCGCCCTCGATATCACGGAGCTGACCAAGAGCGGTGGTGAGCAGGGACTCCTCGGTCTCGCCGTCCATCCATCGGATCCACTGGCGTACGTCAACTACACGAACAACGACGAAAACACTGTCGTCGTCGAGTACCAGCTCGCCGGCGATGGCACGTTCGTCGCCGACTCGGCCCGACCGCTGCTCGAGATACCCGATCCATACGCCAACCACAACGGCGGCAACATGGTGTTCGGTCCTGACGGCTTCCTGTACATCGCCACCGGCGACGGTGGGTCCGCCGGCGATCCGCAACGCCGTGCGCTGAACCTCGGCGAATTGCTCGGCAAGTTGCTGCGCATCGATCCGGAACGATCGGGCAACCAGCCGTACACGGTGCCGAGCCGACAACCCCTTCGTCGACGAGGCTTCCGCCCGACCGGAAATCTGGTCGTACGGACTGCGCAACCCGTGGCGATTCGCCTTCGACGAGACCACCGGCGACCTCTGGATCGCCGACGTCGGCCAGGGTGACATCGAGGAGATCAACGTCGCCCGGGCGGAGAGCGGGCAGCGTGCAGGGCGAGGGGTGTCGTTCGGATGGAGCGCCTTCGAGGGCACCCACCGCTTCAACGACGACCAGCCGGCCGAAGGGCACACCCCGCCGGTGTACGAATACGACCACTCCGACGGACGCTGCTCGGTCAGCGGCGCCGCTCCCTACATGAGTGACCACATCCCTGAGCTCGCCGGGGGGTTCGTGTTCGGCGACTACTGCACCGGCGAGGTGTGGGCGATGCCGATGTTCGGCGACACCCGGATCGTCAGCCTCGGCTCGGTTCCCAGCCTGTCGGCCGTCCGCGTCATCGGCGACGAGCTCTACGCGCTCAGCCTCACCGACGGCCTCTACCGCATCGATCCCGCCTGACCCAGCACGATCAGCGATCCCGTCGGGTCAGCTGACTCGTGTGAACTCGATCTGGCGGGCGGTCACGTCGACCCGATCGACGCGGACACGGAGGTCGTCGCCGGGATCGATGCGGTGCGCCTGCACCGAAGCGATGATGGGAAAATCGGCGAGCTGGATCTGCGCACCACGCTCGGTCTCGTCGATCACGACGGCGTCGAACACGTCACCCACCCGATCGGAGAGGATCACCGCTTCGGCGAGCTCGATGGCGGCGCGCTCGGCGCGATTGGCCACATTCTCGCCGTGCGACATCGCCTTCGGCAGACGGTCGAAGGATTCGGTCACCCAGCCGGGCACCGGCTGGTCGTTGGCGACGGCGAGCGTCGCCTCGATCACGTACCGATCGGCGAGGCGGCGCAAGGGCGCAGTCGCATGGGCATACGTGGCCTGCATGGCACCGTGCCACGGCTTCTCGCCTTCGCGATACGTCTCGTACGACGCGCCGCCGCTCGCCCGCCGCACGGCGATGAGGAATGCCGCGGCACGTGGGTCGTCGCGGGGAAGCGACCGCTCGAACTCGTCGAGCCCGACGCCATTCGGCCAGTCGAGGCCGAGGGCGCGGGCGCTGTGCCGGAGGCGTTCGAGCTGACGCTCGTCCGGCTCGGGCATGACGCGGAAGAGCCCGGTATGGGCGGCGAACAGCACGTCGGCGACGGCCATGTTCGTGGCGAGCGACATGGCGGCGTTGTCATCCTCGCTGGAGAGGCGAGGGCGGAACGACATCTCCCACCCGTCGCCGTCGCGCTCGAGCTCCTGTTCGGGGAAGTCGACTCGCGGTGCGCCACGGGCCACCTCGGCGGCGGCGATTCGTTGGGACAGCTCGGCGAACCCGTCGGGCAGATCGTTTGCCGTGACGGTGTCGTACGCGAGCTTGGCCCGGCTGTGGACAAGGGCCCGCTCGCAGCCGTCGAGCACGACTCCTCCCTCGGGATCGACGCGCACGGTGAACACCACAGCCGGACGCGGCCCGTCGGGAAGAAGGCTGGCGGCACCTTCCGACAGTGCCGGCGGGTAGAGCGGGGCGCGGTGTCCGGGCAGGTAGACCGTGACCCCACGCTGCCACGCCTCGTTGTCGAGCGGGTCGCCGGGACGCACGAAGAACCCGACGTCGGCGATTGCGTAGTGCAGCACGAGGTCGTTCCCGTCTCGCTCGATGGCGAACGCCTGGTCGAGGTCGGTGGAGGCGGCGGGGTCGATCGTGGCGAACTCGATGTCGGTCCGATCGACCCGGTCGGCACTGCTGTCGCGGGCGGCAGCCTCTTCGGCCGCGGCGATCACCTCGGGCGGGAAGTCCTGCGGAACGTGCTGCTCTTCGCAGATCTTCAACAGGCCCTCGTCGAGCGACTCGACGGCCGCCGCGTCGAACCTCATCTCAGCGGCGGGCTCCCATGAACATGCTCTTCAGTTGCTCGTAGTGCTCGATCACGTGGCCCGCACCGAGCACGACGGCTTCCAGCGGAACCGTCGACATCCGCACCGGCACCTGCGTCTCCCGCTCGATGCGCGGGGCCATTCCGCGCAACAGTCCCGCCGCCGCCGACGAGGTACATGCCTCGCACGAGGAAGTCCTGCGAGAGCTCCGGGGGCGCCTTGGCGAGGCAGCGCACGACCGAGGCGACGATCGACGACACGACGTCCTCGATGGCGAAACGGATCTCCTCCGGTGTGAGCAGCACCGTCTTCGGCAGTCCGGTCATCAGATCGCGACCACGGACCTCCGCTTGGTTCTCGTCGCCGGTCGGGTCGGCCGACCCGATGGCCATCTTGATCTCCTCCGCCGTGCGCTCGCCGATGGCGATGCCGTGCTCTCTGCCGGACGTAGTTCTGGATGGCGTTGTCGATGTCGAACGACCCGACGCGCACCGCCTCGAGGGCGACGATGCCGCCGAGCGAGATCACCGCCGTCTCGCTGGTGCCACCACCGATGTCGATGACCATGTTGCCGACCGGCTCGTCGATCGGGAAGGTCGGCGCCGATCGCCGCAGCCATCGGCTGCTCGATGAGGTTGGCGTCTGCGGCACCGGCACGGCGGGCCGCATCGGTGACCGCCCGTCGTTCGACCTCGGTGATCGCCGACGGTACGCAGATCACCACCTTCGGCCGGGTGAAGCGACTGACGCCGACGCGCTGGAGGAGGAGTCGGATCATCCGCTCGGTGATCTCGAAGTCGGTGATCGCCCCGCCGCGTAGCGGACGCACGGCGACGATGTAGCCGGGCGTCCGCCCGATCATCTGCCACGCCTCGCGGCCGGTGGCGAGCACCTCTCCGGTCTGGCGGTTGAGGGCGATGACCGACGGCTCGTTGAGCACGATGCCGCGACCCTTCATGTAGACGAGTGTGTTCGCGGTGCCGAGGTCGATCGCCAGGTCACGAGCCATTGGACCGTGCGTCCCGCCGGCACTAGCTGCCATCGCCGTGGCTCCCCGGCGTCGGTACGGCGCTCCTCCTCTCGATCTGCTGCACCTGGTCGACCACCGGTCGGCGTGCCTCGCGGCGACAGCGCATCGATGTGGCGCTGGAACGCCTCGACGGTGTCGCCACGATGGCGGCGTCGCCAGACGATCACGCCGATGGCGAGCAGGACCACGACGATCCCGATGACGATCGGCACGGCAGCGTTGATCGCCAGCATCATGCGCCCGACCGGCTCTCGCTGCCGGCGGCGCCGCCGACATCGAGCGGATCTGACGACCGGGGTGGCGCCCGTCCCCCAGTCGGCCCCGCCGTCCCATTCCTCGTGCTTCCAGATCGGCGCGCTCGGCCTTCAGGGCGTCGATGGCGAAGCGCGCCGCCTCGAATGCCTCGGCGCGGTGCGGCGACGATGCGACGACGATCACCGACGACTCGCCCAACTCGAGTGTGCCCGTGCGGTGCCAGATGACGATCCGTCCGAGCGCCGGCCAGCGTTTTCCGCGTCTCGTCAGCCACTCGCTGGAAGCGCTCGACGGCCTGCTCCTCATACGCCTCATAGGTGAGTCGTTGCACACCGACACGACCCTCGGCATGGTCGCGGACCGTGCCGGAGAACAGCACGACGGCGCCGCAGTCGGGCCGCACCGCCCACCGGTACGCGTCGTGCACAGGAAGCTCGGCGCTGGTCAGCGCGAACCAGTTGTCGCCGTGGAGGGGAGCCTGCACCCCCGTGATCGTAGCCGTGCCCATCGGTGACCAGACCGGACGAGGAGCGTGATTGCGCATTGAGGCCGGTGTCTGACACCTCGCCAGCGTCGAACTGGGTGATGCGCCGAAGCGAAGTGGAGGCGGTGAGCACGGGAGGTGAGGCGAGCGATTTGCTGGCGAGCCGAACGCGAGCAGGGCGATGCCCGCGTCCTCCACTCGGTGGCTACGCTGGCCACTTCGTGGAGTCCGTACCACCACCGCACGAGCGATCGTGGCGGCATCCGTCCGAACTGGCCCCACCTCCGCCCGAGACGCCGACACGAACGTTCCGCATCGCCGCCGCGGTCGCGGGAGCGGCCAGTGTCACGCTCGTGGGCATCTTCGCCCTGGCCATCACACCCGGCGAGGGTCCGATCACGGTCAGCTCGTCGACGGTGACGCCCGCCGCGTTTGCCAGCAGTCCGGTGAGCCTCACCGCAGCCACGGTCGCTACGGCGTCGGCGAGCGCAGTGCCAGCGGAGCGGTCGGTGGTGCTTGTGGCGTCGAGCAGTGCGGTCACCAACGGGATCCGGAAGGCCGGCGAGTCGCACACCACGGTGTGGATCTCCGACCGCATCACTGCCCAGGCGCTCCTGATGGCCGAGGTCGGCGGGGTCGCCGTCGTCGATCTCGACGACGATGACGCCGGTAGTGAGCTGGGGCTCACCCAGTACCTCGTCGCCACATCCGTGCCACGCAGCGACGACGAGGTGACGTCGATGATCGACGGCGTTCCCCACATCGTCCCGCTCGGCGACATCGCCAACCTCCACGTGGAGCCAGGTACGGCGATCTTCGACCGCGAGGGACGTCTCGTCGCCCTGTGCGACCACTCCGGGGTTCCCATCGTCATCGTGCCCACGCCCGTCGACACCACCACTACCACCACGCCGCCACCGCCGACCGATCCGCCGCGCGACACCACGGCGACCCCGCCCACCGACCCGGTCAGCACGACCCCGCCGACGACGACGATCCCCGACCCGACGACGACGACCACACGGCCGCCGAGCACGACGGAGCCGACGACCACCACCACGAGCCGCCGACGACGACGACCACCACCACCTCCACCACCGAACCGACGACGACGACGACCACGCCGCCCGATCGACGACCACCACCACCACCGAATCGACGACGACGGCGCCGCCGCCTACGACGATCCCCGACGGCCCCACCACCGGCGAAGGAGAATGACCGCGGTCGCGACGATCGCGGTCAACCCGATGCCCATCGCCGCCAACGACAGCTCCTGCCGTCGCTTGGGCGTGATCATCGTCCACCATCGCGCCTCGGTGCCCTCGACGTACGCCTGCTCGTTGGTCACCGTCGGCGTCCAGCCATGCGACTTCAAGCGGTCGTTGGCAACGAGCCACGGCGCCCGCGTGTACGAGCGCATCCCGGGCGGGATCGGTCCCCGCTGGAACCGCCACTGAAGGGCAGCGACCACCTCCGAGACACGATCCGGCAGCTTGAGGCGAAGGTTCGATCCGGTCAGGGCGCGTACCCGCTCGCCGGCGATCCAGCCATCGGGCGCCACGTTGAACACGCCGTCGAGACGCCGGTCGACGGCCACCGAGACGGCGGAGGCCAGGTCGTCGAGGTGGAGGAACTGCGCCGGCGGATCATCCTCGCCGAACCGCTGACCGAATCCGGCAGCGAGGGCGCGGGCGAGCGACGACGAACCGTCGGCGGCCATCGCCACGACCGGGCGCAGCACCGCCGCGGCACGTTGGGGCTCGGCACGCCGCCACTCGTCGACCAGCGCTTCAGCGGTGGCCAGCTGACGGGCGAACACGAAGTCGACGTCCGGTCGCAGCACGGCGTCCTCGGTCAGCGGAATCGGGTTGTTGGCATAGGCCCCGTACACCATCGCCGACGACACGAACACGACGTGGCGACATCCGTGCCTCTCGGCATCGGCGAGCATCGACGCCACCCCCGTCGTGACGCTCTCCCGGCGCCGCGCGCGGGCATCGTGATCGCCACTGCCGACGTGGACGATCACGTCGGCGTCGGTCATCTCCTCGCCAGGGTGACCTGCCGCTCGGCGAGCTGGACACGCACCCGCGCGCCGAGTCCGCTGTCGGCGCCGGACAGGTGCACGCGGTCGACATGCGGTGACCATATCGGCGCTCCGGTCGGCTCGGTGCGTCGATCCGCCGCCGTGTCCCCGCCCGCGGGCCGTGGCTCTTCGAGCCGTTCGAGCACGATGGCAGCTGCCCGCCGAGTCGTTCGGCAATAGCTGCGACGGGTGCCGCGGCGAGCCTGCCAGTGCTCGTAGCATCAACGTCATGGCCGATGGCTCTCACTCCCGAGCACAACCCCGGCGACGATCCCTTCTGCGGACATCCCGATGTTCGCCGAGCTGGCCCGTGCCCTTGCCGGCCAGGGTCCGCTGAACTGGGACGCGGCTCGCCAGTTCGCCCTGCTCGCCGCGGCGGGCGGCGAGTAACGAGCCGAACGTCGATCCCAACGTGCGGATCGCGTTCGCCAACCTCGCCGACATCGCCGGCGCTCCATGTCGCCGACGTCACGGGCAGCGACATCGGAGTATCCCGGAGGTGTCAGTCGTCACCCGCAGCCAGTGGGCGCAGCAGACGCTCGAGGCCTACCGCCACCTGTTCACCGAGCTGGCCACCTCGCTCGGCCGTGTCGGCGATGCCATCGACGAGGCCGATCCCGACGATCCCGACGCCGGCGACCCGATGATGGCGATGATGGCCGGGCTTCAACAAGATGCTCGCCCCGGCGATCATGGGCATGTCCGTCGGCTCGATGGTCGGCAGCCTCGCCCGCCGGGCGTTCGGCATCTACGACCTGCCCATCCCTCGCGAGCCGCAGGCGATGTCGCTCGTCGCCAGCACGATCGATGACTTCGCCGGGCAGTGGGAGATCCCCGTCGACGAGATGCGGCTGTGGGTGCTCACCCACGAGCTCACCGGCTACACGCTGTTCTCGGCGCCGCATGTCTCCGGATCATCTCGCCAGCGCTCGTCCGCCAGCACGCCGCCGGTTTCCGCCCCGACCCCGTCCGCGCTCACCGACAAGCTCGGCAGCCTCGACGTCACCGGCAACCCGATGGAGGCGATGCAGCAGGCGTTCAACGACCCCGAGATCCTTCTCGGCGCAGTGCGTTCGCCGGAGCAGATCGCCCTCGAGCCGCAGCTCGACGCGGCGGTCGCAGTCGTGATCGGCTACCTCGATTGGGTCGTCGACGCGGTTTCGGTACGTGTCGTCGGTGGCAACGCGCTGCGGATCGCCGAAGCGGTTCGACGCCGGCGTCTGGAGATAACGCCGGACGACATGTTCGTCCAGCGCCTGCTCGGGATCCGTCTCGGCGCCGATCAGGTTGCCCGTGGCAAGTCGTTCATCCAGGGAGTCGTCGACCGGGCGGGCGAGGAAGCACTGTCGCCGTTGCTCGCCCGCCCCGACAGCTTCCCCACCGTTGCCGAGGTCGATGCCCCTGGCCTCTGGCTCGCCCGTCTCGAAGACTGAGGCCCAGCCGGCCTGATCAGTCGCTGGTGGGCGGCGGCGGAGGTGTCAGCGGCCGCGGCAGCGGACCGCTGCCATTCTCTGGCGGACCCTTCGGCGGTGGTAGGCCGCGCCGGTTGCGGAGGCGCCGCTGGATGGCTGCCCGCGCCGCGACGCCCGGTCGCGGCAACGGGATCGAGCCGGCGCCGCGGCGAAGTAGTTGAGCAGGCCGACTCCCGCCATCAACCCGACGATGAGGTATCCGATCGCGCCCGGCAGCTCGATGACCACGGGTAAGAGACCGGCGATCGCCCAACCGAACTGGAACTTCGTCTCGAACCTGGCGAACGCCCGGCCGTGATTGGCGCTGGGCGCCTCGCGCTGCACGATCGACTCGAAGCCGAGGCGGCCGACTGCGGCGGCGAAGTTGGCCACCACCGCGAGGGCGATCCCGGCCGCCGCCCCGGCGATCAGTGCCGCGATCAGAGCAGCCGCGGTGGTCACAGCGAGGCTGACGATGAGCATCGTCTCCTCGTGGAGGAAGCGGCGCAGCCGGGGCGCGATGGCGTTGCCGGCCATGGTGCCGAGTGCCGACATGGCGACGCCGAACCCGAACAGGGCAACGCCGGCATCGTTGTCGCGCAGCAGGAAGGCGAGGTGGAAGAACATGAACCCGACGCACGCGCGGAGGATGATCATGGCCACCGATGCGAGCTGCAGACGCGAGCCGTGCAGCTCCAGCTCCTCGGCGGCTGGATGTCCGACGTGGCGACGCGATCGTGAGGGAGCCGAGTCGGCCGCGGCGAACACGTACGGCGAAGACCAGGGAGCTGTACACGAGCGTCGGCACCGAGCTGTCGGTGATCACCTGCATGAGGAGGGCGGGGACGACCGCCACGAACCCGGTGATGCCGGCGATCAGCCCCAACTTGGAGTTCGCCTCGACGAACTCGGTCTCGGTGCGCACGACCGACGGCACCAGTGCCGACTTCGACACGAGATACGACTTCTGCAGCACGAGCGCGGCGAACACGAGCGGGAACAGGGCGAGGTCGTCGATGAAGCGGGCGATCAACAGCGACAGCACGACCCGGGCGACGGCGACGATCTGGATCACGAGCCGTCGCCCGCCGGCCATGCGATCGATCACCGGTCCGACCAACGGGCGCGATCAGCAGGAACGGGGCGAAGCTGATCACGAGGAAGAGGAGCACCTTGTCCCGTGCCGCGGTGGGGTCGATGCTGAAGAACAGCGAGTCGGCAAGGGCGACGAGCATCACCGCGTCGCCGCCGGTCATCGCTGCATGCGTGATCGCCAGGCGACGGAACTTCGACGGCGCAGCGGTAGGCCGCGACCGCCGTGGCGGGGCCGTGCTCACGCCGTCGATGCTAGGGAGAAACTTCGGACGTGCGCTGACATGGACCGATCTTGACCGTGAGCGGCCCACGGATGCCCGTCTCGGAGGCCGCGTCGCTCCGCCGAAACGAGGGCTCTCGGCTCGCTGTCCTACCCCGCCCGCTCGTACTTGTAGCCGAGGCCGCGAATGGTGACGATCTTCGACGGCGTCGACGGATCGGGCTCGATCTTCGACCGCAAGCGCTTGATGTGCACGTCGAGCGTCTTCGTGTCGCCCACGTAGTCGCTGCCCCACACCCGGTCGATGAGCGTCTCGCGTGGCAGCACTCGGCCGGCGTTGGCGAGCAGAACGTGCAGCAGCTCGAACTCCTTCAGCGGCAGGGAGAGCGGCTGCCCGGCAACCGCCACCGTGTGCTCGTCGGGGTCGAGTGCGACGTCGCCGACCTCGAGTCCGCCGGGACCGATCTCGCCGGCACCGTCGTTTGGTGAGCGGCGGAGCACCGCCCGCATCCGGGCCACCAGCTCGCGCAGCCGGTACGGCTTGCTGACGTAGTCGTCCGCACCCACCTCGAGGCCGACGACCGTGTCGATCTCACCGCCTTTGGCGGTGACCATGATGATCGGGGTCTGGCTCTTCTTGCGGATCTGGCGGCAGACATCGATGCCACTGATCTTCGGCAGCATCACGTCGAGCAGGACCAGGTCGGGTTTGACGATGTCGAACCGCTCGAGAGCCTCGAGTCCATCGGTGGCGACTTCGACGACGAAGCCCTCGCGCTTCAGCCCCACGGTGAGGGCCTCGACGAACGAGACCTCGTCCTCGACCACCAGAACTGTCGGATTGCTCACGTATCGCTCCTCGCCGCGTTCTCGGTCTGTGCTCGGGTCGCCGGTGGCCGCGCGGTGGCTCGCGTGGTCGGTGGCTCGTGGGGAGACGGCCGGGATCCGCAGCACGAACGTGGAACCCTCGCCTTCTTGCGACGAGACCTGGACGTCGCCGTTGTGGTTGCTGGCGATGTGGCGAACGATCGACAGGCCGAGCCCGGTGCCACCCGTGTCGCGGCTACGCGCCTTGTCGACGCGGTAGAAACGCTCGAAGATCCGGTCGTGATCGCGAGCCGGGATGCCGATGCCGTGATCGGCGACCATGAACTCGACCATGTCGCCGGAGAGGCGGACGCGTACCTGCACGCTGCTGAATGGCTCGGAGTACTTGACGGCGTTCTCGACGAGGTTGCCGAGCGCCGAGATCAGTTGGCGGCGGTCGCCGGACACCGTTCGCTCGTCGGGCACGCCGAGCGCGGCGATCTCGATGTTCCGCTGCTGGGCGTACTCGGCCGCCCGCTCGACGGCGCCGGAGACGATGTCGCTGACAGGGACAGGATCTCTGATCGGCTCCTCGCCGAGCTCGATGCGGGACAGTTCGAGCAGGTCGTCGATCGTGCGGGCCACCCGGTGCGCCTCGTCGACCATGCGGGTGGCCATGCGATCGACGGTGCCCGGTTCGGTCTCGCCGATCAGGGTCTCGGCGAGCACCGCCAGCGCGCCGACGGGTGTCTTCAGCTCGTGACTGATGTTGGCGACGAAGTCGGTGCGGACGGCGTCGACGCGACGCCGCTCGCTCTCGTCCTCGATCGAGGCGATCACTCCGCCACTCGGCAGGGGTGACGTGGCCACGGCGATCGCCAGGCGGGGCGGTCCGTAGAGCTCGAGCGTCTGGCGGGACGACTCACCGCCGAGCGCCCGGCCGATCAGCGACCTCACCGTGTCGTCGACGAGAAGGCCGCTGTGCGTGCCGGCGAGAGACGTCGGCCGCCGGGTTGCGATACACGGTGGTGCCGTCGTCGCGCGACGATCACGACGCCGACGGGGAGACGATCGAGGACCTCGGTGTAGTCGGGCCACGCCGTTGCGGTCGCCTGCCGCGTCCGGCGTGGCGACGGCATCACTGTCGGGCGCGGGAGATCGCCGTTGGCCGATCCACCATCCGATTGCCAGGCCGACGAGCCGCGGCGACGAGAGCCCCGGCTACCACCGCCACGCCGACGTCCTCATCACTCGAGGTCGCTCGCGGCCTGCCTGGTGGCGTATCGATGGGCACCGGCCGCCTCCGGGACCCATCCCGTGACGACGTAGCGTGTGCGTTCGCCGATGTTCACGGCGTGATCGCCGATGCGCTCGTAGAAGCGGGCGACGACGGCGAGCTGCACCGCCACCTGCAGTTCGATCCCCGAACGGGAGTGGCTCTCGAAGATGCTCTGCACGAACTCCCGTTGCAGATCGTCGAGATACAGGTCCATGTCGTCGATCGCGGCGGCGCGGTTGGCATCCATCGCCATGTACGACTCCGTCGCTTCCTTGAAGAGCTTGGTGGCCTGGTCACCCATCTTCTGGATGATCCCCCGCAGCTTGGGGTCGAGGGAGTGACCGTACATCCGACGTGCCGCCTTGCAGAGGTTCGTGGTGAGATCGGCGGACCGTTCGATCTCGGCCACGATGCGCAGCGCGGCGACGATCTGACGCAGGTCGCTCGCCACCGGCGCTTGCAGGGCGAGTAGCGAGTAGCAGCGCTCCTCGAGCTCCAGCGAGGTGGCGTCGAATGCGTCGTCGGCGAGGATGAGGTATTCGGCCCCTTCGAGGTCCTGGCTGAGGAGGATCTCGGTGGCCCGCGGGATGTTCTCCGTGACGGTGGCGCTCATCTTCGAGATCGCCGCGCGAATCTCGTCGAGCTCCTTGTGGAACCCACTACGTAAGTCGCCTTCAGGCGCCTCCTCGGGGAGATGCAGGGCGTCGTCATCGGTCATCCGAACCGCCCGGTCACGTACTGCTCGGTGCGCTCGTCGTCGGGGTTGGAGAAGATCTTCTCTGTCGGGCTGTACTCGACCAGCAAGCCGGTGCGCCGGTCGCTCTCCGGGTTGATCTCGGTGATGAAGAACGCCGTGCGGTCGCTCACCCGCGCCGCCTGCTGCATGTTGTGGGTGACGATCACGATCGTGTACTTCTTCTTGATCTCCTGCATCAGCTCCTCGATGCGGGCAGTGGCGATCGGATCGAGCGACGAGCACGGCTCGTCCATCAGGATCACCTCCGGACCGACGGCGATCGCCCTGGCGATGCAGAGACGCTGCTGCTGACCGCCCGAGAGGCTCAGGCCGGACGCACTCAGCCGATTCTTCACCTCGTCCCACAGCGCGGCGCCCTTGAGCGAGCGCTCGACGATCTCCTCGAGCTCGGACTTCTTCTTGATCCCCGACAGCCGTGGGCCGTAGGCGACGTTGTCGAAGATGCTCTTCGGGAACGGGTTCGGCTTCTGGAACACCATCCCGATCCGCCGCCGGACCTCGGTGGAATTGACGGCCGGATCGTAGAGGTCCACGCCGTGGTAGAGCACCTTGCCCTCGACGCGCGCCGTCTCGATGAAATCGTTCATCCGGTTGAGGCAGCGCAGGACCGTGGTCTTGCCGCACCCCGAAGGACCGATGAAGGCGGTGATCTCGTGTTGCTTGATCTCCAGCGTGGCGCCGCGCACCGCCCTGAAGTCGCCGTAGTACACACCGAGGTCGTTGATGTCAAAGACCGTCTCGACCCCCGCGGCCGGCTGCGTGTGATGCGCACCGATGGTCACAGACGGTTCGGTGGTCTCGGCCACAGATTTCACCCCGATCGGATTGATGAGCGGTACCTGTCCTGTCACGGTACTCAGTCGCTCGGCGGATGCGCTCGAGGGCGAGCCGACCGGCGATGCCCGACCGAACGAAACGGTGTCGTGATCAGCGGAATCCTGTCGGTCAGGGCGGGATGTGGGCGCCTCGTCGGCGCCTGCTGTGGGTCGCTGCGGGTCAGACACCGGCGCGCTTCCTTTCGAATCGGTTGCGGAGCAGAATCGCTGCCGCGTTGAAGAAGAGCACGAGCACAAGTAGGACGACGCTGGCCGCCGCCGCCATCTCGCTGAACGACAGCTCCGACGACGCGGTATCCGCGTTCGACGACCAGTCGAAGATCACCATCGGGATGGCCGTGAAGCTGCTCGTCAACGAGGTCTCGTTGAGGAGCCCGGTGACGGCACCGAGGATGATCAGCGGCGCCGCCTCACCGAGAGCACGTGCCATCGAGAGCACGACGCCGGTGAGGATGCCCGGCGCCGCGTACGGCAGGACGTGATCGCGCGTGACCTCCCACCGCGACGAGCCGAGCCCGTATCCGGCGTCGCGAAGACCTTGAGGAACTGCCCGCACCGCCTCCATCGCCGTGATGATCACGATCGGGAGCACGAGGATCGCCATCGTGAGGGCCGCGGCGATCACGGTCTTGCCCTGGGTGATGAAGTCGAACCAGTCCGTGAACAAGGTCAGCCCGAGCACGCCGTAGACGACCGCGGGCACACCGGCGAGGTTGCGGATATTGACCTGGATGAAGCGCGTGACGCGGCTCGGGCGGGCGTACTCCTCGAGGTACACGGCAGCGCCGATCCCGAGCGGTACGGCGACGACGACCACGCCGAGTCCGATGAAGAACGACCCGTAGAGCCCCGGCCAGATGCCGATCTTGTCCGGTTCCGAACCGATCGACTCGGTGAGCAGGCCGGTACCTCGTTGCGACAGCGCAGGCCATCCCTCTGTCACGACCTGACCGAGGAGCAGCACGAGCACACCGAGCGAGCCGGCGACCGCAACGAGAAGCGTGACGAGCATCACCATTCCGGAGATGTCGGCGCGCCGTCGCGTGAGCGAGGTGCGGACGACGTCTGCTGCCGTCGTGGCTGAGGAAGCTGGAGAGGCGAGGGCCATCGATGCGCCGATCAGTACTTCTGCCGCACGCGTTGCACGAAGCGGTCGCCGATGAGGTTGAGCGTGAGCGTGATCGTGAACAGGATGAAGCCCACGAGGAACAGGGCGTAGTACGGGGCGCTGCCTTGGACGTTGTCGGTGCCGCCGGCCGCGTTCGTCATCGCTCCCGTCATGCTGAGGCCCTTGTCGAGCGGGCTGATCGCATACGGTCCCGACCCGTCGAGCCCACCGGCCATCGTGGCAACCATCGTCTCGCCGATCGCTCTCGACGCAGCGATGATGAACGCCGCGACGAGTCCCGACACTGCCGCCGGGAGGACGACCTTGACGACTGTGGTGACCTTTCTCGCCCCGATCCCGTAGCTCGCCTCACGGAGCGAGCCCGGTACCGACCGCAGCGCGTCCTCCGACACCGACGCCATGATCGGGATCACGAGGATGCCGATCCCGAGGCCCGCGACGAGCATGTTCTTCGGGTCGGAGTCGCTGA
The DNA here is from genome assembly GCA_963830025.1 of uncultured Acidimicrobiia bacterium. Taxonomy (GTDB): domain Bacteria; phylum Actinomycetota; class Acidimicrobiia; order Acidimicrobiales; family Ilumatobacteraceae; genus CAWHLC01. The sequence goes on along the minus strand of CAWHLC010000006.1, from coordinate 64,575 downwards.
AGAGCTTCTGGGTGAAGTCGGGGGCAATGAACGAGAGGGCGAAGAAACCGACCACGACCGACGGCATCCCAGCGAGCACCTCGATCACCGGCTTGAGCACCGATCGAACTCGCGAAGGCGCGTACTCGGACAGGTAGATCGCCGTGCCGAGACCGAAGGGCACCGCGACGATGAGGGAGATCACTCCCATCACGAGACTCCCGGCCAGGATCGTCGTGAGATCGAACCGGTCGCGACGAGGGAACCACCCGGTGTCGTTCAGCAACGAGAAGTCCCAGTCGATCTTGCCCATGAAGGTGAGCAGACCGCGGAACAGTACGACGAGGATGAGCACACTGATCACGACCGACGCGGCAGCCGCCGTGAAGAAGACACCACGCATGAGCGCCTCACGACGTCGTCGCTTGGCACTCCCTCGGAGGTCCTGCACGGTGAGCATCAGGGACGTTGCTCCTTCCAGGCAGACATGCGGCCGGTCACCACAGGAATGACCGGCCGGACGTCAGCGGAGGTCAGTGGTTTGCCCACGCGTCCCGGGAAGCGGCCACACGGTCGGCGGGAAGGTCGACGTAGCCGGCAGCGGACACCGATGCGAGGCCGGCGTCCGACAGGTACAGGTCGACGAACGAAGCCACAGCCGGGTTCTCCGCCGCCTTCGCTGAGTTCACGTAGATGTAGAGACTCCGCGAGAACGGATACGTGCCGCCCGAGATCGTCTCCGTCGTCGGGGCGACGCACCCGTCGCCACCGTCGATCTCGAGCGCCTTCATCGCATCCTGCTCGGCGAGATAGTAGGCGTATCCGACCCAGCCGAGGCTGCTGTCACTGCCCTCGATCCCGTCGACGATCAGGTTGTCATTGGCGCTCGCGTTGTAGTCGGCGCGCGGTGACCTCGTCCTGACCGCGGTCCTCGGCGAACGGGCTGATCGCGAACTCGACGAACGTGTCGTACGTGCCGGACTCCTCACCGGGACCGGAGATGTCGAGCGGACGCATCCGGGAACGGGAGCGACGCCGAGCCGAGCTCGGTCGCCAGATCCGTCGCGTCCGACCAGTTCTCGAAGCCTTCCGACTCCGGCCCGATCAGCGAGTACGAGCGCGGCGACGTCGAGGCACGTGACGTCGGCGTTCGCCGGGTTCGTCGCGACGGTGAGCCCGTCGATCGCAACTTCCAGCTCCACGTACTCGATGCCGTTGCCCTCGCAGGCAGCGATCTCGTCCTCGGCGATCGGGCGCGAAGCGTCGGAGATGTCCGTCTCGCCCTCACAGAACAAGGCAAACCCATCGCCTGTCCCGGGCCCGTCCACGGTGACGTTGAGCTCGCCGCCCGACTGCTCCGCGGCGAGCTCCCCGACGCGGACGGAGATCGGTTCCACGGTCGACGATCCACTCACCACCACGCTGCCTGGAGCGAGCTCGACGGGCGCAGCCGAGCCGCCCGTCGTACCGGTTGCGCCGGTGGTTCCGAACCGGCTGTGGTGCCGGTCGCCGCCCGTGGTCGGGCAGCTGTGCTCTCGCTGTCGCCGGTCGTCGGAGCGGCTGCGGTGTCGTCGCCGCCGCCAGCCGTGGTGTCCGAGCCGCCGTCGTCGTCATCACCGCATGCGGCGAGGACGAGGGCGATGGCTACCGCGCCGGCAAACAGGCGGCGCTTGGAGGTGCTGTTCACGCGTGAATCCTCTTTCTGGGATGTCTGCATCTCGTGCGGGGGGTGTGCGGATCACATCGATCCAACGCGAACCGTACGAAGCCCAGGTGACGCGAAGACTGGATGGTGGTGAACGAGACGTGAACAGATCGCAACCGGCGGATGAAGGCGCTACGCCGAGGCGGGCAGCAGGACGTCAGCGGAGCGTGGCCGTCTGGGCCGCCGTCTGGCGGTCGACCGCCCAGTGGTACAGCCGCTCCTGGGAATGGGGACTGAATTCGCCACCGACAGGACCACAGCGCTTCCACGTGTCGTCGGGCTGGAGCTCCCAGCGCACGATGTCGTCGGCGAGGGCGAAGTCGATGACCTGCTCGAGCCACTCCTGGTGCTTGGGATGGTCGATCGGGGCGAGCACTTCGACGCGACGGTCGAGGTTGCGCGGCATCAGATCGGCGGAGCCGATGAGATACAACGGTTTGTCGTCGCCCCGCCCGTGAGCGAACCGGTAGATACGGCTGTGCTCGAGGTACCGGCCGAGGATGCTGCGGACGCGGATGTTCTCCGACAGACCGGGCACACCGGCGCGCACGCACTGGATACCGCGCACGATCATCTCGATCTGCACACCCGCGTCGCTCGCCTTGTAGAGCATCTCGGCGATCTCGACATCACAGACGGAGTTGGCCTTGATCAGAATGCGACCGTTCTCGCCGTAGCGGGCTTCCTGCTCGATCAGCTCGAGCAGCCCGCTGCGTAGGTAACGCGGTGCGACGAGCAACGTGGAATACCGCTCGGCCCGGCTGTACCCAGTGAGGTGATTGAACAGCTTGGCGACGTCGGCGCCGATTTCAAGATCACAGGTGAGCACACCGATGTCCTCGTAAAGACGGGCGGTGCGCGAGTTGTAATTGCCAGTGCCGATGTGGCAATAGCGGCGCAGCTGGTCGCCATCGTCGCGCACCACCAGCACACACTTCGAGTGCGTCTTCAAGCCGACCATGCCGTACACCACGTGGACGCCGGCGCGCTCGAGTTGCTTCGCCCAGTTGACGTTGTTCGCCTCATCGAACCGGGCCTTCAGCTCGACCAATACCGCCACCTGCACGCCACGCTCGGCTGCCCTGATGAGGGAGCGGATGATGGCGCTGTCGCCGCCGGCGCGGTAGAGGGTCATCTTGATCCACTGCACCTGCGGGTCGTCGGCGGCCTGCTCGAGGAACGCCTCCGTGCTGCTGGCGAAGCTCTCGTACGGGTGGTGGACCATCACGGCGCGGTCGCGCATGACGGAGAAGATGGGGCGCTCGGTCTCCTTGGCGATGGCGAGGCGGCCGGCTGTCACCGGCGGCCACACGTCGTCCTTCAGGTCGGGACGCTCGAGCGCATGGAGCTGCCACAGCGCGGTGAGATCGAGCATGCCACGGTGACGGGACACGTCGGAGGGGTGCAATTCGAGCTCTCGTACGAGCAGCTCGAGGATTTCGGCGCTGACGTCGTCGTCGATCTCCAGCCGCACGGCACGGTTGAAACGCCGGCGGCGCAGTTCCATTTCCAGCGCCTCGAGCAAGTCGTCGGCGTCCTCATCCTCCACAGTGAGGTCGGCGTTGCGGGTGACGCGGAACATCGCCCACTCCTCGACCACCATGCCCATGAACAGTGTCGACAACCGGTGGCTGATGAGTTGTTCGACGGGGAGGAAGCGACCGTCGCCGAGATCGACGAGGCGGGGGAACAGATCAGGCACCTTGAGACGCACAAAGCGCCGATCCCCGGTCTGCGGATCGGCGACCATGGCGGCGATCGAGAGGGCGAGATTGGAGATGTAGGGAAACGGGTGGCTGGGGTCGACGGCGAGGGGAGTGAGCACGGGGAAGATGCGTTGTTCGTAGAGATCGGACAGCATCGCGACGTCGGCATCGTCGAGGTCGTCCCAGCCGACGATCGACACGCCCTGCTTGTGCAGTTGCGGCAGGAGGTCGTCGACGAGGAGCTCCTCCTGCCAGCGGACGATCTCGTCGACGAGGACGTTGATCTCGGAGAGCTGCTGTACCGGCGTGCGGCCGTCGGGTGTGGGCTTGTCGAGCCCCGCCTCCACCTGGTCCTTGAGCGCAGCGACGCGCACCATGTAGAACTCGTCGAGGTTGCTCGAGCAAATGGCACAGAACTTGGCCCGTTCGAGCAGCGGAACACCCGGCTCGGCGGCCAGCTCGAGAACACGTCGGTTGAACGTCGAGCCAACTCAACTCACGGTTGAGAAAGCGCTCGTCCACCGTGGATCAGCCGCCCTCGCCGGCTGCGCCGTTGCCGAGATCCCATTCGAGCGAGATGCGCTCCCGCTCGGCGTCGCGCACGATGCGTTCACGGTTGCGCCGGAACTGCGGGTCGTCGCGAGGGAGCAATACCAACCGCGCCAGTGCGCGGGCGCGGAACTCGTCGAGATGCGTGCGCTCACCCCAATCGGAGTACACCTCCCAGTGCGGCGAGACCGGGCCGAGGTACACGATGCGGGCGTGGCCGACGGGGGGTTCGTCGACGGGCGCAACAGCATTGGTCATGCCGGACAGACTATCGTTGCCGTGACGGCCGGGACCGAGGGCCGTCATAGGGAGGCGTCGGGCCGGCGACGCGACGGCAAAGACGGGATGAAACGGGCCGGAGAAAGTCTGCTTCGGGGTTCGCTCAGGGGTTGTTGTGCCTACTCTCAGCGAACTTTCATGATTGGGAGTTACTTTACAGTTGTGTTAAGCATTGGGGAGGACGAGAACTTTTGGCCCCCCTTGCGACGTCAGGAGTATTGATGACAAACGACGACGACACGGCCACGGGTTGGATGAACGAGGGCAATTGCCGGCTCCATCCGCCGGCAACGTTCTTCCCGAGTGACGGCGTGGGCGTCGATCGTGCTCGCAAGATCTGCGCCTCGTGCCCCGTCACCGAGCCGTGCCTCGAATATGCGCTCATTCACCGGATCGAGCACGGCGTATGGGGCGGCCACAGCGAGCGTTCCCGCCGGCGAATCCTGAAGAAGCGCCGCATCACGCTCCACGTCGCTCAGTCCTAGGCGGTACGCGCTTCGCCGCGGTCAGCGTTTCGCCGTTGGTGCGGCCGAAATGATGACCAAAGACAGGACGTCAGCTAGGAGGTTCGGTCGGACCGGTTGGCGACGTGTTCGTGGTTGGTGTATTCGTGGTTGACGTGTTCGTCGTCGTCGTCGCTTCGTCGGCCTCGCGCCCCTCGGCAAGCCCGTCCTTGAACTCCTTCTGCGCCTTGCCGATGTTGCGGGCGAGCTTCGGGAGCTGAGAGCCACCGAAGAGCAGCAACACGACGGCAAGGACGATCCAGACTTCAGGACCATTGAACATACGCGTCACGCTACCCCGTGATTCGACGAGCGCGCTCGCGAGGCGCCAGGTCGTCAGGCGCCGAGCACACTGCGAGCCGCCTGGGCACGCAGGCGGCGGATGCGGCGTCTCTCACGCTCGCTCAGTCCGCCCCAGATGCCGAACTTCTCGCCGTTGCGGAGCGCGAACTCGAGGCACTCCTCGCGCACCACGCACCCGCGGCACACCTCCTTGGCCTCCCGCGTTGATGCGCCCCGCTCAGGGAAGAACAAGTCGGGATCGACACCAAGGCAGTTGGCATGACGTTGCCAGCCCTGGTCGTCGAAATCGCTCGTCGGATCGTACTTGGTGTCGATGATGGGTTGCATTGGCCTGGACCCCTGCCTTGGTCGATGTCCCGTCTGGCCGCTTCGTGACCGGCCATTCGGTACGCACCGGCGGAGGGCTAACATCCGTCTCTGTAATTACATCTGCTGTCATTGTCGCATACCACATCACGTTCGCGCAAGCGCGGATCTCCGCAATCCCTTGCTAAGCAAGCATTTCCGCCGACTTGACCGCGCAGCCGCCGCGGCGCCCAGTATCGTCACCCGGCGCGGCGGGACATCCGGCGGTGATGTTGGAGGAAATCGACGAGCACGTAGCTGCCGAGGTTCTGCGAGGTCGTGAAGAACGCTCTCCCCCGGTTGATCTCGGTGAGCCGCTCGATGAACGACGTCAGCGCGCTGCGTGGCGTCGAGCATGAACGTATTGATGCGGATGCCGGCGCGAGTGCAACGGAGCACCTCTCGCAGCGTCGCCTCCACCGTCTCCCGCACCGGCGGATAGTGAAACACCACGTCGCCGTCCGGTGCGATGTGTGCCGTCGGCTCACCGTCGGTGATCATCAGGATCTGCTTCGTGCCGTGCTGGCGCTCGAGCAGCGTGCGGGCAAGGGTGAACCCGTGATGCATGTTCGTGCCGTACACGAAGTCCCACGACACCTCGGGCAACTGGGCGGGCATCAGGATGCGGGCCGTCTCGGAGAAGCCGACGATGCCGAGGTAGTCGCGTGGATACCTCGTGCTGATCACCGAGTGCAGCGCCATCGCGACCTTCTTCGCCGGCAGGAAGTTGTCGCGCATCGGCATCGACAGTGACAGATCGAGCATCAACACCGTTGCCGAGCGGGTGAGGTGCTCGGTTCGCTCGATCTCGAAATCGTCGGGCGTCAGGCGCACGGGTGTGCCCGGCCCTTGCCGGCGCAAGGCGTTGCGCAGCGTGCGCTGTAGTTCGAGGTTGAAGGGATCGCCGAACTCGTAGGGCTTCGTCTCGTCGGTGCGCTCGTGCCCGAAACCAGTCTCGTGCGTCTGGTGTTGTCCGAGCAGATCGCGGTCGATGTTCTCGAACAGGTCGCGGATCGGCGTTGCGCCCGATGCGTCTCGAGCCCCCGAGGCGTCAGCTCCAAGCGGCCCTCCCGCTGTTCGATCAGACCCGCCTCCTTGAGCATCTCGGTGAGCTCAGCCAGTCGCTCCAGCGACCGCGCCGCATCGTCACCGAGCAGATCGCGCACGCGGTCGAAGTCGGCTTCGGCGAGTGCGGCTGGGCTCGCCGCTCCCTGCAACAACGCCTCGAGTTGATCGAGCTCACCCAACTCGCCCATCGCCTGCAGCGCAGCGCCCAGCCCAGAGGGTCCTGGCCGGAGAACTCGTACGACGAGTTCCAGCCCATCTGCGGAAACAGCTGGGACAGATTGCTGGACAGCTGGTCGAGCTGCCAGCGCAGGTCGAAGTCGCCGAGCAACTGCTCGGACAGCGCGCCAGCTGCGCTCGCTGCTCGGGTGTCATCGAGTTGAGCATCGCCTGCATCGCCGCCATCCGTGCGGCGATCGCCTCGAGCAGCTCGTCGAGTGTCTTCGGGTTCTCCGGGAACATGTCGCCGTAGCTGCTCCATGAACTCCTCGAACTGCGGATCCTCGCCACGCTGACGTCGATCGAGCATCTCGTTGAGCGCCGCCAGCATGTCCTTCATCCGCTCCATGTCGGCGGCCGTCATGCCCTCCATCGCCCCCGTCATGCGATCGATGACCTGCTGCATCAGCTGCTCACGGAGACGTTCCTTGAGCTGCTCGAAACGCCGCGCCGCCTCGGTCGACTCGAACGGGTACGAATCGAGCTCGCGTACCTTGCCGGCGAGATCATCGGGAATCAGGTCGAGCCGCATCCCCGGTCGGCGGCCGCCTCACGGGCAGAGGCGGCGCGCCGCTCGTCGCCGCTGCGCTCACCGGCCCGCTCGGCTGCATCGACGGCGTGGCGCTCCTCGTCGATGATGTCGTCGAGCTCGCGGTTGATCTCGTCGTAGACGCCACCGAGGTCGTGCCGTTCGAGCCGGCTGCTGACGCTCTTCGCGGACGCGGTTCATCAACTCGCGCAGCCCTTGTAGCCGCTCACCGTTCGCGGTCGCGGAGCCCCTGCTGCATCATCCGCCGCAGGGCGGCGTTCACGTCACCGTGGTAGAGCAGCTCGTCGGTGAGCTCGGAGAACAGGTTCTCCGGATCGAACTCGAAACCGGTCTGGCTGCCATCCCAACGCGAGTACGTGAAGCGGGAGGCCATGACCGCACGCTACTGCGCAACCTCTCGTGCGTCTCGGCCAGGAAATCACCGTTGCCAGCCCCCTGCCCCAGCACTCCAGGATTCCCAGCGTCCCAATTCCCAGTCGATCCACCCGGCCCGGGACCGGTTGAAGTGACTGGAATGGCTGAGCACCGATTGCTGCAAGGCCAATATCCTCTGCTTCATGCGGGTGCCACGCACGTTCGCCTTCGTCGACCTTTCCGGGTTCACGAACTACACGGCCGCTTTCGGCGACGACGCCGCCGGGCGGCTGCTCAGCGCGTTCCGCACGATCGTCCGCGAGGTCGCCTCCGAACGCGGTGTGCGGATCGCCAAGTGGCTCGGTGACGGGTGCATGATCGTCGCCGTCGACCAAGCCGACGCCGTCGCCTTCACGATGGAGCTCGAGCATCGCGCCGGAGCCGTGTGCGCTCCGCTCACGCTGCGCGCCGGCATCGCCAGCGGGTACGCCCTCCTCTTCGAAGGTGACGACCACATCGGCTCGGCGGTCAACATGGCCGCCCGCCTGTGCGACGTCGCCACCGGATACGAGGTGTTGATCCCGACGATGCAGCTCGATCGACTGCCGCCCGGCGTCACCACCAAGCCGCACAGCCCGGTCGAGCTGCGCGGCTTCCCCGGACCGATCGAGGTCGTCGAGTTGGAAGGCATACCAGAACCGGCTCCGAACAACGACACCGGCGAGCTCTGGACCCACACGCCGTTCTTGTGACTCGGCCTCACTCGTTCGCTCGCTGCGCTCGCTCGCTCCGTTCAGCCGAATTTCTGATTGAGCGGCCTTCGGCCGCCCCATCTCCATCGGGCGACCGGCCGAGCCGGATCGCCCTCGGACGAGGGGGGATCGCGGAGCGCCCCCCTCGGCTCCCCCACTCGCCTCGATCCAGCCATGGGGCACTGAGCGTCTAGCTGCGGGAGCGGTAGGTGGCGCCTATGCCGGCTACGTCTTTGTTGAGGCGTTTGGAGAGGTGGAGACCTTCCAGCACGAACGCCACCGCGCTCGCCACTGCGGCGGGTGACTCGTCGCCTCCGGTCAGCTCGCTGACCGGCCGGCGCAAGGCGGGCACGGCGTCGACGAGCGCGGCCACCTCGGCCGACGGCACGTCTTCGCCGGTGTGAGCGACCACACCCTCCTCGAAGGCGGCGACGATGGCGCCGAGCTGTTCCGTAGAGACCCGATCCTTGAACACGGTGAGCACCGCCCCACTGACGAGGTTCTGCAGGATCGCACCCTCGCGACCCTCTTCGAGCGCCTCGATCTCGATCTTTCCACTTGAGCTCGCCGCGAGCGCGTCGAGGTCGTCGACGCGTGGCACGACAGTGCGCTCGCCGGCACGGATGGCGCGGCGGAGGGCATTGGCCGCCAACGTCTCGTAGTTGCTGATGCTGAGCCGGACGCTGACACCCGACCGCTGGTTGACGTGGCTGCTCGACCGGGCGAGGTGGCTGAACGTGGCCACGACATCGGCGAGGTACTCGGGCACGCTGACGTCGGCGTCACCCACCGCGAGCACCGGCGCCTCGGACCGCATGATCGCCACCTCCGTCTCGACGTCGAGCGGGTAGTGGGTGCGGATCTGGCTACCGAAACGATCTTTCAGGGGGGTGATGATGCGTCCCCGGTTGGTGTAGTCCTCCGGGTTTGCCGAAGCGACCAGGAACAGGTCGAGCGGCAGTCGCACGGCGTACCCACGGATCTGCACGTCGCGTTCCTCGAGCACGTTGAGCAGGCCGACCTGGATGCGCTCGGCGAGGTCGGGCAGCTCGTTGATGGCGAAGATCCCCCGGTTGCTGCGCGGCACGAGCCCGTAGTGGAGGGTGAGCTCATCGGCGAGGTAGCGCCCTTCGGCCACCTTGATCGGATCGACCTCGCCGATCAGATCGGCGATCGACGTGTCGGGAGTGGCCAGCTTCTCGCCGAGCCGCTGATGACGGTGGACCCAGGCGATCGGGGTGTCGTCGCCTTCCGCCGCGACCAGGTCGCGTGCGTACCGTGGAGATCGGCGCGTACGGGTCGTCACGGACCTCGGAGCCGGCGATGATCGGCATCCACTCGTCGAGCAACGCCACCAGCGAACGGATCATGCGAGTCTTGGCCTGACCCCGCTCGCCCAGGAAGATCGTGTCGTGCCCGGCGAGGAGGGCGTTCTCGAGCTGCGGCATCACGGTCTGCTCGTAGCCGATGACACCGTCGAACATCGGCTCGCCGGCGCGGATCTTGGTGAGCGCATTCGTGCGAATCTCGGCCTTCACCGAGCGGGACTCCCAACCCGACGCGCGCAAGGCGCCGAGCGTGACCGGCCGTTCGATGATTTCGCTTCGCTCACTCGCGCTCATAGGCCGAACCTAGCGGGAGAGTCCCTGGATACGCTGCCCGGTCGTGGATCTCTCCGGGAAGTGGCGGGCGCGCACGGCCGACGACGAACTTCGCCGGAACGGGATCGGCCTCGACTCCGACGACAGCGGCTGGGCCGAGGTCGACGTCCCGGGACACTGGCGGAATCACCCCGAGTTCGCCACCAGCGACGGCCCCGTGCTGTACCGCCGTCGGTTCTCGATCGCGCCGCCCGACGCCGGTCATCGCCGCTGGGTGTCGCTCGACGGCATCTTCTACCAGGGAGACGTCTGGCTCGACGGCGCCTACCTCGGCGACCCGGAGGGTTACTTCTTCCCTCATACGTTCGACATCTCGGCGCTGAGCAGGCTCGGAGACGAGCACGTCGTGGCGATCGAGGCAACCTGCTCGCCGACGCACAGCTATCGCGGCCGGCGCAACATCACTGGCGTCTTCCAGTACTGGGACGGCATCGACCGCACGTGGAACCCGGGCGGCCTGTGGCGTCCGGTGACGATCTTCGACACGGGGCCGGTGCACATCGACCGGCTCCGCGTGATCTGCCGTGACGCGGACGAGTCCCGGGCCCACATTCGCCTGTTCGCCCGTCTCGACTCCGACACCTCTCGAACCGTGCGCGTGCGGACGTCGGCCGACGGGCTACCGCTCGACGAGTCCGAGCATCCGCTGGCGACGGGATTCAACGAGATCGAATGGTCGCTCGACATCGGCAGCCCCGCCCTGTGGTGGCCGCGCTCGCTCGGCCAGCAGCACCTCACCACGATCAGCGTGCAGGTGTTCGTGGACAACGAGCTGAGCGACACCACCGAGCGGCGCACCGGTTTCCGCGAGGTGGCATGGAACGACTGGACGTTGGCGGTCAACGGCGAGCGGATCTTCCTCAAAGGAGCCAACCTGTTGCCCACGCGGGCCGGCCTCGCCAACGCCTCTCCCGCCGACGTGCGCGCCGATCTCGAGTTCGCCGTCGAGGCGGGACTCGACGCACTGCGCGTGCACGGCCACATCGCCGACCGCAGCCTGTACGACGCCGCCGACGAGATGGGTGTGCTGTTGCTGCAGGACTTCCCGCTGCAGTGGGAGCATGCACGCTCGGTGCGGCGAGAGGCCGTTCGCCAGGCGACCGAGGCGGTCAACATGCTCGGCCACCATCCATCGATCGTGCAGTGGACCGCCCACAACGACCCCGCCGCGGCCGGCATCGGACTCGAAGGTGACACCGCGAAGAGCAAGCTTCGCTACATCGTCGGGCAGCAGTTGCCGTCGTGGAACCGCTCGGTCCTCGATCGGTGGGTGAAGCGGGCGTTCGAGAAAGCCGACCCGTCGCGTCCGACCGTCGCCCACAGCGGCGTTCTCCCCCACCTGCCGCAGCTCACCGGAACCGACAGCCACTGGTACTTCGGCTGGTACCACGGCGAGGTCCACGAGCTCGCCGAGCTCGCCCGCACGGTCCCTCGCACGGTGCAGTTCGTCAGCGAGTTCGGCGCTCAGGCGGTGCCGACGTCGTCGAACTTCATCGAAGCCTGGCGCTGGCCGGATCTCGATTGGGATGCGCTCGCCGAGCACCACGGGCTGCAGAAATGGGTGTTCGACGAGCGTGTGCCGCCGGCGGAGTACCCGACGTTCGCGGCGTGGCGCGACGCGACGCAGCTGTACCAAGCGCATTTGCTGAGGATGCAGATCGAGACCCTTCGCCGGCTCAAGTACCGGCCGACGGGCGGCTTCTGCTTCTTCGCCCTCAACGACCCGTCGCCGATGATCTCCTGGTCGGTGCTCGACCACGAGCGCACGCCGAAATGGGGCTATCTGGCGGTGACCGACGCGTGCCGGCCGGTGATGGTGATCGCCGATCCGCTACCACCGTACGTCTCCGCCGGCGACGTGCTCGTCGCTCGACGTGCACGTCGTCAACGACACGCGGCGCGCCATCGGCGAAGCGACGATCGACGTGATCGCCTCGTGGGCGAGCGGCGTGCGCCGCTGGAAGTTCACCGGCGACATCGAACCGGATTCCGTGGCCAAGGTCGGCACCGTGACGCTGTCGGTGCCCGACACGCTCGGCGCCCTCCACTTCGATTACCGGCTCGCGTTCGGGGCGAGCGAGGGCGGTCCCGGGGAAGTGATCACGAATGGCTACACCACCGCAGTGACCGTGCCACCCGTGTCCGCGGCCGGGATGACCACGCCCCGGCGCGTCGCCTCCAGGCCAATGGAACGACGCGCCGGAACGGGTGATCTCGAGCGGGTTCGTCTCCGTTTCCCTCTAGGCGGCGCGCCGGCGGGGGGTGCCCGGCGCACCGAGTTGCGATCGCGCCGTCGGACCGCGGCAGCGCCTGCAGGCTGACGGTGGCCGCACATACGTGCCTGCTGGTCGCCGGCCAGCCGGAGACCGGTGCGTACCAGAACGCGCGCCGCATAGGCGCGGGCCGGACTGATGGCGAAGGTGCGGCGGAAGCGCCGAGCGCGACGGGCCGCCCGGCGGCGGGTCGCCTCGGTGAGCAACGCCTGATGGTGTTGGTGAACCAGTGTCTCGGTGGCGAGGAACGGCGTCATGCAGGTACTGTCGCGGACCACTAGGACAGATCTGGTCCGCATTCTCGAAAAGAATTACAGCTGTGGAATCCTCGGCCGCGAGGCTGCTCAAACTCTTGTCGTTGCTGCAATCGCGGCCCCATTGGAGCGCCACCGAGCTCGCCGACAGGCTCGTCGTCACCACGCGCACCGATCCGTCGCGACGTCACCCGGCTACGCGACCTCGGCTACCCCGTCGAAGCGGAAGCGGGCAGCAACGGGGGCTATCAACTCGGACGGCGGCGGCGCGCTTCCACCGCTGCTCCTCACCGACGACGAAGCGGTCGCTGTTGCCGTCGGCCTGCGCGCTGCGGCCAGCGGCGGTGTCGCCGGCTATGACGAGGCGGCCGTCGCCGCGCTCGCCAAGCTCGAGCAGGTGTTGCCGTCACGGGTGCGCGAATCGGTGCGGGCGCTGGGCACTGCGACGATGTTGCTGCCGACTCGCGGCGAGACGGTCGACACCGAGGTCCTTCTCTCCGCGGCACAGGGCTGCCGCCGCAACGAACGGATGCGCTTCGAGTACCGCGACAACAGCGGCAACATCACCGCACCGCCGTGTCGAACCGTACGACCTGGTCAACGCTGAGCAGCGGTGGTACCTCGTCGCCCACGACCTCGACCGCAACGACTGGCGCACGTTCCGCCTCGACCGCATCCACGCCCCTGAGCTGACCGGTCACCGGTTCGTCCGCACGAGCCAACCGGATGCGGGCCGCATGGTCCTCGACGGACTCTCCCGCGTCCGGTACGAATGGCAGGCCGAAGTCCTACTGCTGACGACCCTCGAAGAAGCGGCGATGCATGTGCCGCCGACCGTGGGCAGCCTCGAGGCGAACCCGGATGGGACGATCCTCCGGCTCGGCGCCAACGAACTCGGGTGGATCGCCCGCTATCTGGCCGGACTGCCGTTCGACTGCCTGATCCGCAGTCCCGACGAGCTCCGCACGGAAGTCCTCGCCATCGCCCGCCGACTCCACGAGACGCACACGCTGCCGAGGCGATCGACCACGGAGAAGTAGATCTGTTTACGATCACCACCGCATGGACGACCCGACGCGGCGTGCACTCGTGCGCCAGGCCCAGCAGTTGGTGTCGGCAGGAGACACCGGTGCCGCGTGCCGGCTCGTCGAGTCGCACAGCCAGCGTGATGACGACGAGGCCTTACGGGGGTGGCTCGGCGTCTTCCTCGTCGAGCACGGCGAGCACGCCAGGGCTCGAACATTTCTGCAGGAATCGCTCCAACACCGTCCCGACTTCGTGCCAGCCGCGCTCTCCCTGATCCAGATCCCGATCCGCGAACGGCGTTTCGACGATGCCGTCGAGGTCTACGACGACGTCGCCGCCACCATCCCGCAGGTGCGCAAGCGGGTGCGCACCACCAGCCAGCGGAGTGAGGTCGGACGAGCCTTCGCGGAGGCGCTCCGCAACAGCAGCGCACCTGCTCACGATTGCGTCGTCTTCTACCACCTGCCCTTCACCGGAGGGACGAGCGCAGGGCGAATGCTCAGGTACGTGTTCGCCAGTGGCGAGCGCTACAACATCAGGCGGGGCGGCGGGCTACGTCATCTCGCCCGGTACACGCGACTTCCCGGCGACCGGTTGCAAGACGTGCGCTACGTGCATCAGCACCACCCGTATCCGCTCGATCCCCGTGGCCGGCGGTTGACGTACTTCACGATGCTCCGCGAACCCGTAGCGCGGTTCCTCTCGGGCTACTTCAAGCGCCACGACAACCCGCGGATCGTCGGCGGCGGGGAGTGGCGCGAGCACAACGGCCCCAGCCTGCTCGACGCAGTCGAGCATCTCGCCGAGTTCGGTCCCACCGACGCCCAGGCGCGACAGCTCGCCATCCTGCACCCGACGCTCCGCGATGCGTACCGGAACGATTACCGGCCGTCGCGTCTCAGCCGCCGAATCTCCTTCGAGGACGATCTCCACTACAGCCCCGCTACTGCGCACCTGTCGGCGGACACACTGCTCGACCTGGCCACCGAGGTGCTCGAGACGATGTTCCTCCCGCCGCTCGTGCTGGAGCACATGGAAGCGGGATATCTGTCGCTCTTCGCCCAGCTCGACATCCCGGTCATGCTGCGACCGCCACGTCTCGGCGCCTCACGCTCGCAGTCGCATCACGTCGACGACGTGACCCGGGAGCGGATCGCCGCGCTGAACCCGGTCGACGTCGAGTTGCATCGGCGGGCGCGAGAACAGTTCCTCACACGCTTCGGACGCTTGGCAGAGGGCGTCTCCGCCGAGAAGAGATGACGAACATCTCCGCTCCGGGCCTTCGCGCCGGCACAAGAGTGGGCTAGGTCCGGCGGAGCACGAACTCGAGCTCGTCGGCCGGTGGCTCACCGGGGAAGGCGACGGTTCGGCCGGATGGCACGAACCCGATCCGTCGGTAGAGGGCTTGGGCACGATGGTTGTGTTCGTGCACGAACAGGCGGACACAGGTGACTCGAGGCTCCTCGTGCGACCAGGCCCATCCGATCGCCGCCTCGAGGAGCGAGTCCGCCACGCCTCCGCCCCGACGGTCGGCTGCGACGTAGACACCGACGAGATGTACCTGAGGTTCCTCGACCGCGATGGCGAGGAAGTCGAAGGTACCCGGTCGTTCGAGCAGGGCGACGACATTTCCGATCCACGTGCCGTCGGGTTCCTCGGCGATGAACTGGCGGGCTTCGGCTCCCTCGTCCATGAGCACGGCGCGCTCCTGCCAGTGCGTGTCGGGACGAGCTGCCGCCTGCTCGAGCGTGTCGATGTACGCGATCGGCGCGGCCGGGTCGGCGAGCGCGGCGAGACGCAGGGCTTTCATCTTCTGCCAGTCGGTCGCCGCCACCGGACGCACCGAGAACGGCACGCCGGGCCGTGGAGTCATTCAGGTCCACGCGAGCTTGGCGCGGTTCTTGAACTTCGCCTTCAGGTAGTCGGCGTTCATCAAGGCGATGACGTCGATGGAGATCTCCTTCGGACATGCCGCTTCGCACTCGCCGTGGTTGGTGCACGACCCGAAGTACTCGTCCATCGTCTCGACCATCGCCTCGACGCGGGCGTAACGCTCCGCCTGTCCCTGCGGGAGCAGGTTGAGATGGGCGATCTTCGCTCCGGTGAAGAGGTTGGCCGCACCGTTCGGGCAGGCGGCGACACATGCCCCGCACCCGATGCATGCCGCCGCGTCGAACGCCGCATCGGCGACCGGTTTGGGGACTGGCATCAGGTTGGCGTCGGGCGCGCCTCCCGTCGGCGCCGTGATGAAGCCGCCCACCTCGACGATCCGATCGAACGGCGCGCGGTCGACCATGAGGTCCTTGATGATCGGGAAGGCGGACGCCCGCCATGGCTCGACGACGATCTCCGCACCGCTGTGGAACTTGCGCATGTGCAGCTGGCAGGTCGCCGTGCCCAGCTGCGGACCGTGTGCTTGACCGTTGATCATCAGTGAGCACGATCCGCAGATGCCCTCGCGACAGTCGCTGTCGAAGACGATCGCCTCCAGCCCCTCGTCGATGAGGCGCTCGTTGAGGATGTCGAGCAGCTCGAGGAACGATGCTTCGTCGCTGATCTCGTCGACCTGGTGGGTCTCGAAGTGCCCGCCGTCGCCGGGGCTGCTCTGCCGCCAGATCTTCAGCGTCAGGTTCCGGATCGCCTCACTCACGGGTGCCTCACTTATAGCTCCTCGTCTGGAAGGAGAGCTCCTCGTACACCAACGGCTCGACGTTGCGTGTGGCTTTCTGCGGGTCGCCGGTCCACTCCCAGGCAGCCACATGGGCGAAGTTCTCGTCGTCGCGCAGCGCCTCACCTTCCTCGGTCTGATACTCGGCGCGGAAATGCCCGCCGCAGCTCTCGCGGCGTTCGAGGGCGTCGCGGCACATCAACATGCCGAGCTCGAAGAAATCGTCGACCCGTCCAGCTTTCTCCAGCGTTTGGTTGACGCTCTCGCCGTCACCGGTGACGCGCAGGTCGCTCTTGAACTCCTCGAACAGGGCCGGGATCTCGGAGAGCCCCTTCTCGAGCCCCTCGGCGGTGCGCTCCATGCCGCAGTACTCCCAGATGATCTTGCCCAACTCGCGATGGAAGTGATCGGGTGACTTCGTACCTCCGATGGACAGGTACCGCTCGAACCGCTGACGAGCGTCTGCTTCTGCCTGCTGGAAGGCGGGATGGCCGGCTTCGGGGATCGGCTGGTTGAGCATCGGCGCCAGGTAGTTCGAGATCGTGTTGGGCAGCACGAAGTAGCCGTCGGCGAGCCCCTGCATCAGCGCCGACGCCCCGAGACGGTTGGCGCCATGGTCGGAGAAGTTCGCCTCACCGGTGGCATACAGGCCGGGAACCGTGGTCATCAGCTCGTAGTCGACCCACAGCCCTCCCATCGTGTAGTGCGACGCGGGGTAGATCCGCATCGGCACCTCGTAGGGGCTCTCCCCGGTGATCCGCTCGTACATCTCGAACAGGTTCCCGTAGCGCTCCTCGACGACGTTCTTGCCGAGGCGCCCGATGGCGTCGGAGAAGTCGAGGTAGACGCCGTTCTTGCGAGCGCCCACGCCACGGCCCGAGTCGACGGCCCGCTTGGCGGCGCGGGAGGCGATGTCGCGTGGAGCCAGGTTGCCGAAGCTGGGGTAGATGCGCTCGAGGTAGTAGTCGCGCTCGTTCTCGGGCACCTGCGACGGCGGTCGCGTCTCGTCCAGGTTCTGCGGGACCCACACGCGACCGTCGTTGCGCAGCGACTCGGACATCAGCGTGAGCTTCGACTGGAAGTCGTCGCTCTGCGGGATGCACGTCGGGTGGATCTGCGTGTAGCACGGGTTGGCGAAATACGCACCCCTGCGATGTGCACGCCAGGCTGCCGTGACGTTGCACGCCATGGCGTTGGTGGAGAGGAAGAACACGTTTCCGTAGCCGCCCGTGGCGAGCACCACAGCGTGACCGGCGTGTGACCGGAACTCGCCGGTGAGCAGGTCACGAGTGACGATGCCTGCCGCCCGACCGTCGACCGTGACGACATCGACCATCTCGACCCGGTTCCACAATGTGACCGTGCCGAGGCCGACCTGGCGAGCCATCTGCTGGTAAGCACCGATCAACAGCTGCTGGCCGGTCTGACCACGGGCATAGAACGTGCGGCTGACCTGGGCGCCGCCGAAGCTGCGGTTGTCGAGCAGCCCCCCGTACTCACGAGCGAACGGGACGCCCTGAGCAACTGCCTGGTCGATGATGTTCACCGACTCCTGGGCGAGGCGGAAGACGTTCGCCTCGCGGGCGCGGAAGTCACCGCCCTTCACCGTGTCGTAGAACAGCCGGTAGATGCTGTCGCCGTCGCCGCGGTAGTTCTTGGCGGCGTTGATGCCGCCCTGGGCGGCAATCGAGTGCGCCCGGCGGGGCGAGTCGTGGAACGTGAACGCCTCGACCTGGTAGCCGAGCTCGCCGAGGGTGGCAGCCGCCGCGGCGCCGGCGAGACCGGTGCCGACCACGATGACCTTGAACTTCCGCCGGTTGGCAGGGTTGACCAGCCTCGTGTGGGCGATGTAGTTGTCCCACTTCTCTGCGACCGGGCCATCGGGAATCTTCGAATCGAGTGTGATGCTCATGCTTTCCTCGCCGGCGACTCAGACGGACGGGTGCTCGATGATGCCGGCCATGACGGCGATCGGGAACGACACATTGCCCACCACGATCAGGGTGGCGACGCCGACGGCGATACCGCGCCGCCAGCGGTTGAAACGGGGACTGTTCCATCCCATCGACTGGAAGAGACTCCAGGTGCCGTGGAAGAGGTGGATGCCGAGAGCGATGTTGGCGACGATGTACAGGAGCACGACGGGAATCCGAGACAGGCTCGCGTCGAGGTTGCGGTACACCTCGCCGCGGACGAAGTCGGGGTTGACCCATCCCCAGGTGAGGTCGGCGAGGTGCCAGGCGAGGAACAACAGCACGATGACACCGGTCCAACGCATCGTGCGGCTGGCGAAGTTGGCCGCCACGTAGTCGCGCTGGGTCTGGTACTTCACCGGCCGGGCGTGACGGTTGAGGAGCGTCAACGTGTACGCCGCGTGGAGGTGGAGGATCAGGGCGCCGATCAACACCATCCGCAACAGCCACAGGGTGACGGTGCGGGGGAGCAAGGGTACGAGCAGCTCGCGGAGGAATTCGCCGTAGTGATCGATCTCGTAGACGCCAGTGCCGTCGGTGCCGAGGTAGACCTTGAGGTTGCCGATCATGTGGACGACGACGTAGCCGATACCGATGATGCCGGTGATGGCCATCACGTACTTCTTGCCGACCGCCGTGGAGTACAGATCGAGCAGGAACGGCTTCCGCTTCGCCGGCTTGTTCGCCGTGCCAGTGACCGATCGGCGAGTCACCGTTTGTGCCATGGAACAGACGCTACCTGGCCCTGAGCGGTCGCCAGGAATCTCCTCGCCGTCCTCGTCGCGTCACCGCCGCACGTCAGGATTCGGCGACGAAATCGATCAGCCGCTCGAACGCACCGACAAGCTCCGGGCGGAGGTCGGCGTACGAAGAGACGCGGTTGCGCAGTCGCGGCCAGAAGCCTTCGGGCGGCACGCCGAGGGCGGCGCAGACACCCTCCTTCCAGGGGACGCCATGATCGACATCCGGCCAGCGGTCGAGTCCGATCACATGGGGACGCACGCCGGCCCACACGTCGACGAACGGATGGCCGGTCACCAACACGTCGGGCCCGCGCACCTGGGCGGCGAGCCGCCACTCCTTCGAGCCGTCGACGAGGTGGTCGACGAGGATCCCGAGACGCCGTTGCGGGGACGGGCCGAACTCGCGCACGAGTGCGACGAGGTCGTCGACCCCGTGCATCGGCTCGACGACGACGCCCAGGTCGCGAAGATCGTCACCCCACACGTGCTCGACGAGCTCGGCGTCGTGTGTTCCTTCGACCCAGATGCGACTGCCGCGGGCAACACGAGCGAGTTGGTCGCCGGCGACCGATCCCGAATTCGTGGTGTGCTGCGTCAAGGCTGCCGCCGTCCGCGGGCGGACCAGCGTCACCGGTGCGCCTTCGAACAGGAAGCCCCCGCGTTTCCAGGCGAAATGGCGCAGGTGCTGGTGCCGGTCGCGGAGCGTCACGGCTTCGACGTTCCAGCGCACGATGTCGCCACAGAACCCGCTGGCGCGGTCCTCGACGACGAGACCGGTTGCGACTTCGAGCTGGCGATACTGCACCGGCTTGCGGGCGTCTGCCAGCTCGTCGAGGATGTCCCGCTCATAGCCCATCGCCCGATCGAGTCTGCCATCACCGCTGGGCGCGGTGCGGGATTTCACGCCGGGACACGTGAGATCGCAACGAAGCGGCCCACTCCGGTCTCATCGCGACCAGGCGTGCTCGTGCAGGAACGCGTCGAGGTCGACCCTGCCGGCAAGATTGTCGACGGTGCCGACGAGGCCGGCGAACGTGCACTCGGCGACGACCTCCAACATGTCGTTGACGTCGAGTCCCTGCTCGCTCGCCGCGTCGACGATGGCCGCGTCAACCTTTCCGCGGCCGAGCACCACGGCGGTGGCAAGGGCGTGCACCGCCGCCATCCGAGTGTCGCTCGGGGCGCCGCCGGCTCGGATCGCGTCGATCTCGGTGCGATCGACGCCGAGCTTGCCGAGAACGGTCGAGTGAAAGGCCACGCCGTAGTGGTTGTCGACGGCGACCCCGACGGCCAGGCCGGCCACCTCGCGAAGCACCGGATCGAGCGAGCCACCGCTGACCGCACGTCGCAGGCCGTCGAAGGCGGTGAGCAATGCTGGAGACGCGGCGATCGTCGCCGCCATGTTGGGCACGAACCCGAGGTCGCCTGCGATTCCCTCCAGGATCGGGCGAGAGGCGTCGGGTGCATCGGCGGGGGACAGTGTGGTGAGTTGCATGCCCCCACCATCCATGACGCGGTGGCCGAATGCACTTCCCGCGCAGGGAAGGGCGCGGAGTGCCCGGGTTCCCTACCGTGTGGACCATGTCTGCGATCGCGTCGACAGTCGAGCTCGGCGATTTGCTCCGGCACTGGCGTGGCGTGCGACGCGCCAGCCAGCTCGACCTGGCGTCGATGGCCGGCACCACGCCGCGCTACGTCAGCTTCGTCGAGACCGGCCGCGCCAGCCCCAGCCGGGCGATGGTGGTGCGCCTCGCCCGCGCCCTCGACATCCCGCTGAGGGAGCGGAACGAGCTGTTGCTCGCGGCCGGCTTTGCTCCGCTTTACCGTGCTGAACCGCTCGACAGCCCCGCGCTCGCCCGTGTCCAGGCGGCGCTCGACGCGATGCTCGCCCAGCACGACCCGCTTCCCGCGGTCGTGATGGATCGAGGTTGGAACGTCGTGCAGGTGAACGAGGGCGCGGCCGCGCTGTTCGGGCGGATGTTCGCCCCCGCAGCCGTGCCCGCCGATGCCAACGTGCTGCGCCTCTTCCTCGCGCCCGGTCCGGTGCGGGGCTGTGTCGTCAACTGGACCGACGTCGCCACCGCCCTGTTCGATCGCGCCCGTCGCGAGGCGGTCGGCGGCGTCCTCGATCAGGCGACCGCGACGCTGCTCGCAGAGCTCCAGGCCGACCCGGACGTCGCGGCTGCGATCGGCGACCACCATCCCCAGAGCACCGCTCCCGTACTCGACGTCCGGTTCGAGATCGACGGCGAGTGGCTGTCGTTCTTCTCGGTCGTCTCGACGATCGGCACCCCGATCGACGTCACCGCCCAAGAGCTCCGCGTCGAGTCGTTCTACCCCGCCCCGTGATCTCGCGGCCTTCGTGATCCGGTCCCTTCACCCCGGCTCGCCCATCCCTCGCCGGTGAGCACCCAGTCGGCAGACGTGCCGTCGGGAAACGAGAACGCAGCGCGCAGACCCGTGTGCGCTCGGGCTGCGCGGGGCTCGAGCGGGCCGAGTGCCCCACCCCAGCGATGCCAGCGGTTGGCCGGCACTTCGGTCAGCTCGAGCGGTGACTCCCCGGCGATGTCGATCCGCCCATGGACGACGCCCGCCTGCTCGTACCCGCTGCTCGATGTCGTGGGCGTTGGCGGTCGCGTACCACTCGAGGTCGAAGGCGATCGGCGTCGGGTGCCCGTATGCGCGATGGAGTCCGTCGCCCGGGTCGTCGAGTGCAGCTGCATACGTCTCGTTGCCGATCGACCACTGCTTCATCGGCTCGACGCACGCGTGCTCTGCCCAGAGCGCCTCCGCCTTGACGATCATCGGGTCGAACTGGCGGACGACCACGTCCCACTCCCCGATGTGGAGCAGAGGACGTCCGCGCCTGGCGAGCGCGGCCCAATACCAGGCACGGCGGCCGAGCAGACGATGGCCGGAGATGAGCCCGAGATCGGCTTCGCTCGTCCATGCCGCGAACACCCACTCCTCGACGGCGGCGTCGGCATGGCGGCGGTCCACGGTCGGCAGGCTACGGCCGCGACCTGCATGCAATCGGGCAAACTGGACGGAATGGTGCGCTACCTCAGTCTCGATTGGATCGATCAGCTCCGAAGAGCTGTCGACGGAAACGAGCACCTCGCCGAGCTCGCCAAGACTCACGAGATCGGGCTCACACAGCTCGTCACCGACGGGCCGGAGGGAACCGTGACCTACCACCTCCAGGTGGCCAACGGAGCCGCTCACTTCGGCCCCGGCGAGGCCGATCCAGAGCACGTCCGGATGGAACAGTCGTGGGAGACGGCCGTCGCCGTCGCCACGGGCGAGATGAACGCCCAGGAAGCGTTCATCAACGGGAACATCCGGCTCTACGGCGACCAGCAGCGGCTGCTCGACTCGCAACCGGTGTTCGGTGCCCTCGATGCAATCTTCGCCGGCGTGCGCGAGCAAACCGACTACACCTGATCAATCGGCTGGCACGCCGGCCCAGCTCGAAACGCTTCCCACCTCGACCCGATCTGATGCCCGAGATTCCCGAGATCCAAGCGCACGCCGAGCGCATCGAGCGCGACTTCGCCGGACGATCGCTGAAGCGATTCGTACCGATCACCTTCACGGCGTTGAAGACGTTCAGCCCAGCACCCGAGACGGCCTACGGCGCGCCGTTGCAGTCGGTCGGCCGGCGCGGCAAGTACATGCTGCTTCGGTTCGAGCCGCTCACGTTCATCGTCCACCTGATGCAGGGTGGGCGACTCCTCTTCGACGAGAAGCAGGCGGCGAAGCCACGGAATGGCCAGGCACGCTTCGTCTTCGACTCGGGCCCGGCGTTGTTGCTCACCGAGGCCGGCACCGAGCGGCGCGCAGGCGTGTGGTGCGTCGACGGCGACGTCGAGCGGGTGCCGCCACTCGACAAACTCGGACCCGAGGCGGGCGCGATCGAGCCCAGCGAGCTCGCCGCGCTGTTCACGAAGAAGTCCATGCGGCTGCACGGTTTCCTTCGTGACCAAACCTTGATCGCCGGCGTTGGACGGCGTCTCGCCAACGAGGTCTGCCACCGGGCGAAGCTGTCGCCCTTCGCCATGACCGGCAAGCTCACCGCCGACGACGCAGCCATCGTCGTGACAGCGATCCGGGAGGCGATCGCCGAAGGCCTCGCCGAAGAGCGCCAGCGTGACTCGATGAGTGCTTCGAAGGAGCGCCTGAGCCGCGTCCACCATCGCACCGGCGAGCCATGTCCGGTTTGCGGTGACACGATCCGCGCCGTCGAGTACTCGTCGTACACCGTCAACTACTGCCCCACCTGCCAGACCGGCGGCAAGATCCTCGCCGACAACACCACCAGCAAGTTCCTCAAGTAGCACGGCGCATCGGCAACCGCTCGAGCTTCGAGCGGAACCGCGACCTGAGGGTCGTGCGGTGGTGGCTCCCGGTCGCCGGCGGCGCAGGTCGTACCATGCGGCCATGCCGATCCACTTGCGTGCTGATGAGGGCGACTATGCGCCGAGCGTGCTCTGCCCCGGCGACCCCCGGCGGGCGAAGTACATCGCCGAGACGTTCTTCGAACCCGGGTTCAGACAGGTGAACGAGGAACGGGGGATGCTCGGCTTCACGGGCACGTTCGAGGGCGAGCCGATCAGCGTGCAGACGACGGGGATGGGCTGCCCGAGCGCGGGCATCGTGTTCGAAGAGCTCACGATGCTCGGCGCGCAGCGGCTCATCCGGGTTGGCACCTGTGGCGCACTGCAGCCCTACATGAACTTCGCCGACACTGCCATCGCCCTGTCTGCATCGGCCGACGACACGGCACCGCTGCGCTACGCCGACATGCCGGGCTGGTCTCCAGCAGCGACCTTCGCTCTTGTCGAGACGGCGGCTCGGTTGAGTCGTGAGCAGGGCACGACCGTCCATGTCGGACCGATGGTCACGAGCAGCCTGTTCTACGACCCGAACGAGGGCTCGTTTCGCCGCTGGCGCCGGCTCGGTCACCTCGGGATCGAGATGGAGGCAGCGATGCTGTACACGGTCGCCGCCGTGAAGGGCATCGAGTCATTGGCGATGATGACCGTGAGCGACCTGTTGTTCGAGGGCGAGGCGGCGGAGCGGATCAGTGACGCCGACCTGCGCGCCGGTGTCGATGCGATGATGCGCATCGCCTGCCACGTCGCGGTGTCGTGACGGGTGCCGAACAGTGGGATCCGCAGTCCGCGAAGAGACACACGAGTCGGTCCGCCGGCTGACGCTCTGCCGCCCGGACGAGTACAACACGATCACGCCATCGCTGCGTGACGAACTAGTCGGCAATGCTCGATTCCGCGCAGCGCGATCGTGACATCCGCGTGATCCTGCTCGATGCGGAGGGTCCCGCGTTCTGCGCCGGCTACGGCGCTCGATTGGTCGACCTCGGCCCAGGCAGGTGAGTCGGGGAGCCGGCGGGCGGGTGTGGGACTCCGTGGCCGACCAGCACATGATCGGCTCGTTCGCCTCGGTGTGGGCGAAGCTGCACGACTCGTCGAAGCCGACAGTGGCGGCTGTGTCGGGCTGGTGCATCGCCGGCGGCACGAACATCGTGTTCAATGCCCACCTCATCGTCGCCGGCGAGTCGGCCCGCTTCGGCTACCCGCCATCACGCGTGTGGGGGGTACCGGAGGCGCCATGGACGTGGGTGGCACGGATGGGCCTGCAACGGGCGCGGCGGTACATGCTCACCGGCGACGAGTTCGACGCCCGCCAGGCGCTCGAGATGGGGGTCGTGCTCGAGGTCGTGCCCGACGACGAGTTGCACGAGCACTCGATGGCACTTGCCCAGCGGATCGCCCTCGTGCCGGCCACGCAACTGGAGATGATCACGTGGGCACTCAATGCGGTCGCGGCCGAGATGTACGACCCGGCTGCCTCGCGCCGGCTGGGCACCCTCTTCGACGGCGTCGCTCGCCACACCCAGGAAGGCCTCGACTTCGTCGCCCGCAGCGAGCAGGTCGGCTTCCGTGAAGCGGTCCGCGAACGCGACCGCCCGTTCGGCGACTACGGCGAGCGCCCGCGCTGAGTTCGTTCGTTGACTTCGCCATTCGTAAGTTGTAGCTTACGGTAAGTGCCTTCTTACCGAGATGCTGCCTGGGACGCCCTCGGCGATCCCACCCGGCGGACGATCTTCGAGCGCCTGCTCGACGGTCCTTCCGCCGTCGGCGACCTCGCCCGCAACCTGCCGGTCAGCCGGCCGGCGGTGTCGCAGCATCTCAAGGTGCTCAAGGAGGCGCAGCTCGTCACCGACCGCCAGGCCGGAACGCGCCGCATCTACCAGGTCGATCCAGCCGGCATCGAAGCATTGCGAGCCGACCTCGACCGTTTCTGGTCCCGCTCACTCACCGCCTTCAAGCAGGCGGTCGAATCCACCCTGGAGAAATCGTCATGACCGACAGCACCGCCACCGAGGCCACCGTCGTACGCCACAGCATCACCGTCGACGCTCCCATCGAGCGCGCCTTCGCCGTCTACGCCAGCCAGACGTGGGCTCCGCCGGAGCACCACATGCTCGACGCCGACATGGAGGCAGCGGTTCTCGAGCCACGAGTCGGAGGTCGCTGGTACGAGCGGTCGGTCGATGGGCGGGAGTGCGAGTGGGGTCGGGTCCTGGCGTGGGAACCGCCCCACCGGATGGTGCTCACGTGGCAGATCCGCCCGGACTTCACGCCAGAGCCCGATCCGGCCAGAGCGAGCGAGGTGGAGGTGCGCTTCGTCGCCGAGTCACCCGAGCGCACCCGCGTCGACCTCGAGCATCGTTCGCTCGAGCGTCACGGCGACGACTGGGAGAACATGCGTGCCGCCGTCGATTCCGACCAGGGCTGGCCGTACGAACTGCAGCTCTTCGCTGCCGCCGCCGAAGCAGCGACGGACTGACGCCGCTCCACCGCCAGCGACGTCAGATGAGGTCGAGCTCGGCGACGGCATCACGCTCGTCGGCGAGCTCGGCCGTGGAGGCATCGATCTTGCCTCGGCTGTAGTCGTCGATGTCGAGTCCCTGGACGATCTGGTAGTCGCCGCCCGAGCACGTGCACGGGAACGAGGAGATGATGCCCTCCGGCACGCCGTAGCTGCCGTCGCTGGGGATGCCCATCGACACCCAATCGCCCTCCGGCGTGCCGAGTGCCCACGAACGGATGTGGTCGATGGCAGCGTTCGCCGCTGATGCCGCCGATGAAGCGCCACGTGCCTTGATGATCGCCGCACCGCGCTTGGCGACCGACGGGATGTACTCACCGTCGATCCAGTCGTGATCATTGACCTGCTCGTAGGCGCTCTTGCCGTTGATCTCGCAGTGGAAGAGATCCGGGTACTGCGTGGTGGAGTGGTTGCCCCAGATCGTCATCTTCTTCACGTCGTTGACACTGACGCGGAGCTTGTCGGCGATCTGTGTGATCGCCCGGTTGTGATCGAGCCGAGTCATCGCCGTGAACCGTCCCGGGTCGAGATCGGCAGCGTTGCGCTGGGCGATCAACGCGTTCGTGTTCGCCGGATTTCCCACGACGAGCACTCTCACGTCGCGCTTGGCAACACGCGAAAGCGACTCACCTTGCGGTTTGAAGATGCCGCCATTGGCCGACAGCAGATCACTGCGCTCCATCCCTTCCTTCCGCGGCATCGCCCCGACGAGCAAGGCGACGTCGGCGTCACCGAACGCCGTATCGGAATCGTCGGTGCACACGATCTCGGCGAGCAGCGGGAAGGCGCAGTCGTCGAGTTCCATCTTCACGCCCTCCAGCGCGCCGAGCGCCGGCGTGATCTCCAGCAGCTGAAGGGCGATCGGGGTGTCAGGGCCGAGCATCGATCCTGAGGCGATCCGGAACAGCAGGCTGTAGCCGATCTGCCCGGCGGCTCCGGTGACGGCGACACGAACTGGAGTAGTCATGCGCCTGAGCGTACGCGCAGCCGCAGGGTACGTCCGACGTGCCTGCCCTCGGTGGCTTCGACAGATCCACCGAGCAGGTAGCCGACAGGCTGCCGAACTCGACGTTCCTCTACGTCGAGCCCGTCGGCCACGGCGTGACGGACTTCAACGGTTGCATCACACGCATCGAACTGGCCTTCCTCGCCAACCCGACGGCGACGCCCGACACCTCGTGCGCCGACCGCATTCGCCCGCCCGACTTCCAGTAACGCGCAAGGACTCCAGTGAGAATGCGGGTGACTCAGCGACCGATCGCCTCGGCGATCTTGTCGGCGTAGAAGGCCTGGCCGTCGGGCTTGAGGTGGAGGCGGTCGTAGTAGCAGTCGCCAGGACACTGCAACCCGACGTTGTTCCAGTCGAGGACGATCACGTTCGGGTAGCTGTCGACGGAGAGAATGCGCTGGTTCGTGGGTCCGACGTCGTATTGGAACGGGTAGCCGCCGTTGGTGAACACGGTCAGGAACACCACGGTCGGCGTGTCGGCGAGAACCTCCATGAACTGCTGCATCTCGTCGTCGCTGATCGGGCCGTTGGCGCCGAGGGCGACAATCACCGTGTTGGGCAGGATGCCGGCATTCTTCATCCCGATCAGATAATCGAGCCCGTTGATCGGGGCGCGGCTCTCTTCGGCGTTGACGGTGATCTTCGGGATCCGTTCCGTCGAGCGCGTTCGCCGCGCCGAGCATCACGGAGTCACCCATGGCGAACACCGCCCCCTTCGCAGGCCGGGGCGCAGTGGTCGTCGTCGCCGGCGCAACGGTTGCCGGAGGGATGACCCCAGGCGATGTGGAGACAGGCGAGCCGGACGTGCCCCGCGGTGGTCTCGTGGAGGGTGTGCTCTCGCTGCTCGCTGCGGTCGTGGTGGTGCGCCGCGGCTGGTCGGATTCGGTGGTCGCCGGCGACGACGGCACCGACACGTCGCCCAGCGGATCGTCGACGGCGCCCTTGTTCTCGTCGAGAGCTACCTGGACCTCGTTTTGCTTGACCTCAGCCGTGGCCATCTGCACGCCGGCGATCGAGACGACGGCGACGCACATCGCACCTCCGGTGGCGATGATGCGCCGCGGTCCCGGATCACGATGGGCACGCAACCGGCGCCACCACGCCGATGCCCGACCGGTGCGGATCGGCGTCTCGATGAATCGGTACGACGCCTCGGTGATGAGCGACCGTCAGCGCCATCGCCCCGACGAACTCGCCGACGGAGAGCGGCGCGCCCGCTTGCTCACGGATGATCTGGTAGATCGGCCAGTGATAGAGGTACAGCCCATAGCTGCGCGTGCCAATCCACAGCAGCACAGGATTCCCGAGCAGCTTGCCGGAGGCGGCTTTCGCATGGGTGACCGCTGAGATCATCATCACCGTGGCGAGCCCGCACAGCAGGAAGCCGCCCCGGAACAGCCACGGGTCGGCACCCTCGGCCGTGACGAGGTGCACGCCCCACACGAGGCCGCCCAGACCGAGCAGCCCGACGAGGGCGATCAGGTCGAACAGCGGCCCCTTGTCACGGACGCGGCTGTGCATCACCGCGACGGGCCGCCAGATCATGGCGAACGCGGCGCCGATCAGCAATCCGCCGGCTCGCGTGGGAGTGCTGAGATAGAGCGTGTCGGTCTTCGTCAGGCAGCGGTCACCGACATGCCAGTACGCATCGGGGGTGACGGCGCACGTTCCGTAGGACCCGGAGTGGTACGTGAGGGCGATGAGCGATCGTGACCAGCACCGAAGCCAGCAGGAACCACTGGCCGACCTCGCCGATGCGCCGGCCCTTGCGGAAGAGCAGATACGCCATCAGCAGCGGCCACAACAGGTAGAACTGCTCCTCCACCGCCAACGACCACAAGTGCCGCAGCGGGGCGAAGTCGGCGCCGGCCGTGTACCCGGCTCCCACCCAGATCTGATACCAGTTCGACACGTAGAACGATCCGGCAACCACGTCGCCGCGCAGCTGCCCGAGCGCGTCGCTCTTGAAGAAGGCCGTGTAGATGATGAGCAGCGCCATCATCGTGAACAGTGCCGGCAACAAGCGCTTCGCCCGGCGCAGCCAGAACTGGCCGAGCGCGACCCGGCCCGTCTTCTCCCGTTCGGAGATCAACAGCAGCGTGATGAGGTATCCGCTGATCACGAAGAACACCTCGACGCCGAGGAACCCGCCGGGGAGCCAGTCGTGGTCGGCGTGGTAGATCATCACGGCGATCACGGCGATCGCCCTCATCCCGTCGAGGCCGGGCAGGTACGGGACGCGGCTGAGATTCGACCGATCAGGCGGTGGGAATCGGCGCGGGGCGTCCCATCGGAACGGTCTCCATCGTCAGCCAGCGGCGAGACGGAGGTTCTCGTGGATTTCGCGGGTGGCCGTGCTGCGGTTCAGCGTGTAGAAGTGCAGCCCGGGTGCGCCCGCTTCGAGCAGCTCGGCGCAGAGCTCGGTGGCGGCGGCGACGCCGACACGGCGCACCTCGTCGGGATCGTCGACGCCTTCCAGGCGCTCGAGCAGCCACTGGGGGACGCCCGTGCCGTTCATCTGCGCCATGCGGGAGACGGAGCTGAGGTTGGTGATCGGCATGATGCCCGGCAACACCGGCTTGTAGACGCCGAGCGCGGCGAGCTCCTCGACGAGCCGCACGTAATGCTCGGCATCGAAGAAGAACTGGGTGATGGCGAAGTCGGCGCGCTGCAGCTTGGCGGCGAGATGGGCGCGGTCGGCCTCGCGGTCGGGCGACCGGGGGTGCATCTCGGGGTGGGCGGCAACGCCGATGGAGAAGTGGTTCGAGCGTGTCGACGTCGTCGATCAGATCAGTGGCGTACGTGTAGTCGCCTGGCCTGTCCTCGCCGTCGGCGGGCGCATCGCCACCGAGAGCGAGGATGTTCTCGATGCCCGCCTCGCGGTACTCCTGGAGCAGCTCGATGACCTCGCTGCGGGTGTGGCCACGGCACGTGAGGTGGGCCATCGGCGTGATCGAGGTCTCGCGGCGCACCCACGTGACGACCTCACGCGTGCGCTGGCGGGTACTGCCCCCTGCGCCGTAGGTGACCGACACGAAGCTCGGCGCAAGTGGCTCGAGCTCGGCGATGGTGCGCCCGAGCGACAGCTGGGCGCTATCGGACTTCGGCGGGAAGAACTCGAATGACACGGTGCGCCCCGCCCTCAAGAGATCACCTATGCGTGCCACAACGTATCGAGACTACTTGCGATACCCCGGAAAATCGCGGGCATGGTGGCCCGCTGCGGGCCAGCGTGCGCCGACTCGAGCTGGGTGAACCGCCGAAGCGGAGCGGAGGCGGTGAGCTCGGCAGGCGAGACGAGCGACTTGCTCTGCGAGTCGAGCGCCCACCAGAACGGAAGAGCTCAGTGTCTGAAGTGGCGTTCGGCGGTGAACACCATGGCGATGCCGTGCTCGTCAGCGGCGGCGATCACTTCCTCGTCGCGCATGCTCCCGCCGGGCTGGATCACCGCCGTGATCCCCGCCGCGGCAGCTGCGTCGAGGCCATCCCGGAAGGGAAAGAACGCGTCGCTGGCACACACGCCACCGGCGGCGCGACCGTCCGGATCGTTGGGCGGCGATCCGCGCCGAGTCGAGCCGGTTCTGCTGACCGGCACCAATTCCGAACGCCTGGCCGTCCTTGGCATACACGATGGCGTTGCTGCTGACGGCAGCGCACACGGTCCAGGCGAAGGCGAGATCCACCCATTGCGCGTCGGTGGGCTGGGCGGCCGTGACGACCCGCCACGACGAGCGGTCGAGGTTGATCGTGTCGCCGTCCTGCACGAGCAGACCTCCGTCGACGGGCCGCACATCGACACTGACAGGCCCGGAGGGGGTGCACTGAGCACGCGCAGGTTCTTCTTCGCCGTGAGGACAGCGAGTGCGTCGGCATCGAACTCGGGCGCGACGACGACCTCGGTGAACACCGGGGCGAGCGACTCGGCGAGTGCCACGGGTACGGGCCGGTTGAGGGCGACGATGCCGCCGAAGGCGCTGACCGGGTCGCACTCGTGAGCGCGCTTGTATGCGTCGACGATGTCGTCGGCGATCGCCACCCCGCACGGATTGGCGTGCTTGACGATGACTGCGGCCGGCCGGTCGAAGCGGTTCACGAGCCGCCATGCCGCCTCGGTGTCGTACACGTTGAGATAGCTCATCGCCTTGCCACCGTGCTGCACGGCCTCGTCCCACCAGCCGTGCGCTCCGGCAAGGCGATAGCGGGCGCCCTGTTGATGGGGGTTCTCGCCGTAGCGCAGCACTTCCGCGCGTTCCAGCTCGAGCGACATGGTCGGCGGCAGCGCCACTGAGAGGTCGAGACCAGGGGATCCGGCGGATACCGCGTCGGCTTCGAGCGCGGAGTCGAGCCACTCGACGATGGCCCGGTCGTACTCTGCCGTGCGGGCGAACGCATCGCGGGCAAGACGCTGACGGGTCGCCGCGCTGAGCGCCGCCTGATGACTCCAGTTCGTCGATCACGATCTTGTAGTTGTTCGGGTCGACCACGACGCCGACATGGGCGTGATTCTTCGCCGCCGCGCGCACCATCGCCGGGCCGCCGATGTCGATCAGCTCGATGCTCGGGTCAGCCGTCGAAGGGGTAGAGGTTGACGACGACGAGCTGGATCGGCTCGATGCCGTGAGTGGCGAGGTCGTCGCGGTGCGTCTCGTCGTCGACGTCGGCGAGGATCCCTCCATGGATCTTCGGGTGCAGCGTCACGACGCGATGGCCGAGGATGGCCGGGAAGCCGGTGAGTTCGGCGACATCAGTGACGGGGAGCCCGGCGTCGGCGATCGTCCGTGCCGTGCCCCCGCTCGACAAGAGGTCCCAACCGAGTCGATGGAGATCGCCGGCGAACTCGGCGATTCCGGTCTTGTCGTAGACGGAGAGCAGGGCAAGAGGCACGAGATCGACTGTACTGAGCCGCCGATGCGGCCTGGTGGCTGGTGTACGAGATGTCAGATGTCGACGAATGACGAGGTCTAGTCTCGGCTCGTCCACCAACATCTGAAAGGAAGCGATGAGCGGCAAACTGTCCATGGCAAACCTGATCGCAGGCGTGGGAGCGTTGGTGACCCTGCTGTTCTCGTTCTTCGGCTTCTACAAGTTCGGCGACGACTCCCGGTCGGCGTGGAGCAGCGACGGAGGTGCCTTCGCCACCACGGTGCCGGCGATCCTCGCCCTCGCCCTGCTCGTGGTGATCGGGCTCGAGCTCGGCGGAGTCAAGCTCCCCGAGCGCGTGATCACGTTCGACTGGATGCAGATCAAGGCCACGTGGGGCATCGCCGCCGCGGGGCTGATGCTGTCGTGGATCGCCACCGACCTCGGCGGGCTCGACAAGTCGGCGATGTTCTGGCTTCAAGTGCTCGGCTCGATCGCCATGGCGGTCGGCACGATCATGGCCTTGCTCGGAAAGGGCACCGAGATGGTCTCGTTCCCCCAGAGCAGCGGCAGCGGCACGACGACCACCACTCCACAGGACGTCCCCCACCCCCGCCGGGTGGCGGATACACACCTCCCCCACCGCCGCCGAGCACCGGCGGCGATGCGCCTCCTCCGCCACCACCTGTCCCCTGATCCGGCGCCGAGTCACGCTCTCGTGACAATCACGCAACAACGTGGAGTCATCCACTCTGCGTCGGACACCGAGGAGTACTGTGCCCGGCGGGTTCGTACAGCCGTACACAGGAGGCGCCCGAGAAATGAACACCAAGCTCAAGACATCTGATTGGCTGATGGTTGCCGGCGGCTTCGTCATGCTGATCTTCGGCATGGCACTCGACTGGGCCAAGCTGGGCGACGTCAGCGGCAACAATGCGTTCGATTACTTCTTCACCGGCGGGATTGCGTGGCTGCTCACCGTCGCTGTCGGGATCTTCGCTGTGTTGCTCGCCGTCGGCGCGATCAAGCCGTCGAACACGCCGTGGCCGCTCATCCTGCTCGCCATGGCGGGGATCGCTACCTTGCTGATGCTGCTGAGGGTCATCCTCGGTGGCGGGGAAGAGCAGGGTTTCGACCTCGATCGCGGCATCGGGATGTACGTCGCCCTGATCGCTGCTGCGGTCGCCCTCGCAGGCGCCGTGATGAACTTTCTTGCAACCGGTGCGACCTTCAAGGACCTCACCGATCGCGACAAGCTCAAGAGCAGCTTCGGCCGCTGACGTTCACTGATCGAGACGCGGACGAGCCCCGCCAGTTCCGGCGGGGCTCGTCCGCGTCTGGGCTCGTTTCGGGCGGAGTCCTCAGATCGACTTGACGATCTCCGCCATCAGTTCTCCCGCCTCGGTGGGATTGAGGCCGACCTTGACACCGGCGGCCGCGAGAGCATCCATCTTCCCCTGCGCCGTGCCCTTGCCTCCGGAGACGATCGCCCCGGCGTGGCCCATCTTCTTGCCCGCCGGTGCCGTCACGCCGGCGATGTAGGCACTCATCGGTTTGGTGACCTTGGCGGTGATGAATTCGGCTGCCTCCTCCTCCGCTGACCCGCCGATCTCGCCGAACATGATGATCGCGTGAGTCTCAGGATCGTCCTCGAAGGCGGCGAGGCAGTCGACGAAGCTCGTACCGGGCACGGGGTCACCACCGATGCCGACGCACGTCGACACGCCGATGCCGTTCTGTTGCAATTCGTAGAGCGCCTGATAGGTGAGGGTGCCGGAGCGGCTGACGATCCCCACGTTGGGTCCGTCCGCCGACGGTAACGGGGCGACCGACGTGGGTGTGATGCCGATGTTGCATTTGCCGGGGCTGATGATGCCGGGGCAGTTGGGTCCGAGCAGGCGGCTGTTGGGGTACTCGCGGGCGAGTGTGTTGAACACCTTCGCCTCGTCCTGGGCGGGGACACCTTCGGTGATGCACACGATGAGTCCGATTCCCGCAGCGGCCGCCTCGATGATCCCGCCCGGGGCGGCCTTCGGTGGCACCACGACGAATGACGCGGTTGCGCCGGTCGCCTCGACCGCCTCGGCGACGCTGTCGAAGACGGGAATGCCCTCGACATCCTGGCCGCCCTTGCCCGGCGTCACGCCCGCCACCACCTGCGTGCCGTAGTCGCGGTTGCGAAGACCGTGGAACTTGCCCTGGCCACCGGTGAGGCCTTGGACCACGACCTTGGTGTCCTGATCGACGAAGATGGCCATCAGCCGCCCCCCTCACTTCCGTTGGCGAGCCGGACGGCTTCCCGCGCGGCCTCGAGCATTGTCGGTTTGGTGATCAGTTTGTGGGCAGCGATGCCGGCGTCGAGGATGATCTGCCTGCCCTCCTCGGCGTTGGTGCCGTCGAGCCGGATCACGATCGGCGCCCTCAGCTCGACCCGCTGCAGACCTTCGACGATGCCCTTGGCGACCTCCTCGCCGCGGGTGATGCCGCCGAAGATGTTGACAAAGATCGACCGCACGTTGTCGTCGGTGTTGATCACCCCCAGGGCGGCCGCCATCACGTCGGCGTTGGCGCCTCCACCGATGTCGAGGAAGTTCGCCGCCTCGCCACCGACTTGGTTGACCACGTCGAGCGTGCTCATGGCGAGGCCGGCGCCGTTGGCGATGATCCCGACGGAGCCGTCGAGACCGATGTACTGGAGATCCTTCTCCTTGGCCAACCGCTCGCGGTCGTCGAGCACCTCGGTGCCGGCGAACTCCTCCCATTCGGGATGGCGGAACTCGGCGTTGCTGTCGAGGCTCACCTTCGCGTCGAGGGCGTGCACCTCGCCGGTGGGCTTGAGGATCAGCGGGTTGATCTCGGCGAGATCGCAGTCACCCTCGGTGTAACAGCGGTAGAGCTTGACGAGGATGTCGGCCACCCCGTCGACCGCCTTGTCGGGGATCCTGGCGTCGACCGCCGCCTGGCGGGCGGTCTCGATGGACAGCCCGTCGACGGGATCGATGTGAAGCTTGACGATTGCCTCCGGGGCGGTGGCGGCGACCTCCTCGATGTCGACGCCGCCTTGTGCGGAGAGCATCAGCAGGTGCTTCTTGGCGGCTCGGTCGAGGGTGAAGCTGGCGTAGTACTCCTCCTCGATGTCGGAGGCATTCTCCACCCACAGCCGCTCGACGACGTGACCTTTGATGTCCATGCCGAGGATGTTTCCGGCGTGCTCGCGCACCTCGTCGGCGTTCTGGGCGAGCTTGATGCCGCCCGCCTTGCCGCGTCCTCCGACCTGTACTTGTGCCTTCACCACGACCGGGTATCCGGCGGCGTCCGCTTGAGTGACTGCTTCGTCGACGGTGAGGGCGACGCCTCCCGGACTGACCGGGATGTCGTAGCGGGCAAAGTACTGCTTGCCCTGGTATTCGAACAGATCCACTTACTGGTCCTCTCTCGAATCGAGCTGCTCCTCGAGCCATTGACTGATTTCACGAAGTGACGAGCCGGGACCGAAGACACCGGCAACCCCTTGCTCGAGCAGCGCCCGGGCGTCGGCGTCGGGGATCACCCCGCCGCCGAACACCAGCATGTCACCCAGATCGCGGGCCTCGAGCTCGTCCAGCACGCGGGGGAACAAGGTCAGGTGCGCGCCCGACAGCAACGACAGCCCGACGGCGTCGACATCCTCCTGCAGCGCTGTCTCGGCGATCTGCTCCGGCGTCTGGTGCAGGCCCGTGTAGATCACCTCGAAACCGTGGTCGCGAAGGGCTCGCGTGATCGTCTTCGCGCCCCGGTCGTGGCCGTCCAGACCTGGCTTCGCCACGACGACGCGATAGGGACGCTTCACGAATTCCTGACCCTACAGCGAGCGCCAGCCAGCGCTCGATTTTCGCCGTCATCGCGGGGCGCCCACTGATCACGGCACCGACCTGCTCGGTCGGGCTTCGCCGCTCGGCTCGCACGTCGACCTCAGGCCAGTAGTGACCTCCCTACCAGCCCGACAGAATGGCTCCGTGCCCCTTCCCCAGTTGCGGTCTCCGCTCGCTCGCGCCCTCGTGCCGGTGGGCGCCGGGCTCGTCGTGTTGGGGGTGATCGCTCTCGCCACCTGGGGAAGCGCCGTCTACGTCGCCAACCACGAGGAACCTCCGGAGACCTTCGTGCCCGGCGAGATCGAGCTCGGTGGCGTGAAGAACCTGGCGGATCTCGTCGAAGACGACGGTCCGATCCTGCTGCCAGGGCTCGACACGACATCCGGGCGCCATTCGCTCGTCGTCGATCACCAGGCCAGCTCGGACGCTGACGGCTGGCGCGTGTACATGGCGTATCCCGCCGACCGCGACGAATCGTGCTACGTCGTCCAGGTGCGGCAGACGCGATGTTCACCGACTGCAAAGGTCGTACGCTCGATGTCACCCAGCTAGCCGACCCACCCCGGGGGGTATTCCCTTTCCTCGAGAACAACCGGACCAGGTTGTCGATCGACCTCGGCGGGTTCTCCTCCACTCCAGAGACGACCACTTCTACCACCACGGCCACCTGACTCGACGGGCGGGGCCGTACTGACCGAATGAGCGAAACGCTTCCAGCGGGCACCGTGATTGCCGGACGCTATGAGCTGCAACGGCTCCTCGGCGCCGGCGGCGTGGGACGCGTCTACGCCGCGATCGACACTCGTCTCGATCGGCGGGTGGCGATCAAGCTCGTTTCCGCAGATCAGGCGGAGAGCAACGATCCGGCGTCGACGGCACGGTTCGTCGCAGAGGCCCGCATCGGCGCCCGTTTTGCCCATCCCAACGCGGTCAGCGTGTTCGACGCCGGGAGCAGCGACGGCTATCTGTATCTCGTCACCGAGCTCGTCGCCGGTGCCAACCTCGCCCAGCATCTCGACGCCCATGGCCGCCTCGACGTGGACCATGCCGTACGCGTCGCCGACCAGATCCTCGGAGCACTCGAAGCGGCACACGCAGCCGGCATCGTCCATCGCGACGTGAAGCCGTCGAACGTGCTCCTCGACAACGAAGGAAACGGCAAGCTCGCCGACTTCGGGATCGCCAAGCGGTTGGATGACGTCGAGTCGTCACTCACTGCCGACGGGCAATTCGTCGGGACGCCTCGATACGCGTCCCCCGAGCAGGCCGCTGGACGACCGGCGACAGCCGCCACGGACGTGTACGCCACGGGCGTCGTGCTGTTCGAGATGCTCACCGGAGGCCCGCTGTACGAGGGCGACGAACCGGTCGCCGTCGCCATCGCCCATCAGACGGCACCGATCCCGGATGTACGGTCGATCCGGCCTGACGTGCCACCGGAGCTGGCCGCCGTCGCTGCGCAAGGCGCTGGCCAAGTCGCCCTCGGACCGCTATCCCGATGCGGGGGCACTTCGTCGTGCTCTCGCCGGGGCTGTCTCGTCACCGGTCGCGACGGTCGGCGGCCGCGACACCCGCGCCTATCCCAGCTCTCCGTTGGCAACGACGGCTATCCAGCAGCGCCAAGGACCGAGCGCCGACGACCGCCTGCTCGCGATGTCGGCGGCGGCTCCCGACGGAGGCACCGCCTCGCGACGACCGCTCTGGCTGTGGGCTGCGCTGGGCGGACTTGTTGCCGTCGCCCTCGCCGTGGCAGTGCTGGCAGAACGCGATGATCCCGGCGCGAGCGAGCAACCGGTCGACCAGGCGAACACCGCAAGTCCGACGCGAGCGACCGCCGTCTCACCGACAACCGTGCCGGTGAGCGCCGGCCCATCCACGACGACCGCGCCAGCGACCACACCGTCGACAACGCGATCGGCCACCACCGCCGCACCAGCTGCGACCACGTTGCCGCCCGCCACGCCTCCGCCGCTCGGCAATCCTGTCGACCTCGCATCGCTGATCGGTTTCATCGAACAGAGCGCCGATGTCGGATCGCGCCAAGTCGACCTCCTCACCGAGCTCAGAGGCGTCGCCGAATCCTCTGGCCCCGATCAGCGCCAAGTTGCCCACGACGCGGCGAAGCAGATCCAGGACTGGGCGAAGCACGACGAAGTCGAGGTGACGATCGCCAACTTTTCGATCGAGATCCTGAACGACATCATCCGACCGGCGGACGAACAGGATCAGAAGGGGGAGGGTAAGAAGGACGACGAACAGGGCGACTGAACGACTCAGACCATCTCGACGGCGCCGATGAGGCGCTCGGCGAAGATCTCGCTGTGAGCGTCGATCTTGTGCCGGTTGAGCGCCAACCCGCCGATGACGTCGGCCCCGAGCCCACGCACGGCCGAGCTCATCGAGTCGAGGCTCTTCTTCGGGTTGACGGCGAACGTGCAGAAGACCGCAGCCTTCTTGCCGCGCATCACGGGCAGCGAGGAGATCGTGGACAGCCCGAACGGGTGCACACCGACCACGATGAATCCGTGCACCCAGGTACCGATCAGCACCACGTCAGCGGCCTGGATCGCGGCGTAGTCGGGTGCTGCGCATGCGGGTGAGGCCGGTGATCGTCCACCGCTCCTGCTGGAGGTTGGCAGCCACCTTCTCGGCTGCCTTCCACGTGTTGCCGGTGAGGCTCTCGACCAGGATCGCTGCCTTCATACAGGCAGATTCAACCACGTTCGACGATGTCGCCCGGCCTCATGCACGCGGGCCGGTGCAACCCAGTGCTCAACGGCTCGCTTTCTTCAGCGGTGCCCATTCGAGAGCCAGGTGCTTCGTGCCGGCGTCACGGAAATTGATCGTCGCTTCTGCGCTTGCACCGTGGCCGGTGATGTCGATCACGACACCCTCGCCGAACGCGGGGTGCTCGACGTCGTCGCCGATGCGCAGCCCGAGCTCGTGCGATCGCGCCGGCTCGGGCGCGTTCCGTTGACCGGCTGCCAACGCCGCCTCGACCACCCGCTCACGATGCTCCTCGGAGCCAGCGGTGTCGCGGCGGCCACGTCGGCGATACGCCGGCGGCTCGTCGTGCCGCGAGCGCCAGCTCGACCGCCCCGGCGCGCGGCCGTGCAGGTCGCCTTGCTCCTCGATGAGCTCGTCGGGAATCTCGTCGAAGAATCGCGACGGCACGTTGTACTGGGTGGAACCGAACATCGTGCGGGTCCAAGCGTGCGTCAGATACAGCCGCTTCTCGGCTCGTGTGATGCCGACGTATGCGAGCCGCCGCTCCTCCTCGAGCTCTTGGGGCTCGGTGAGCGCCCGGTTGTGGGGGAAGACACCGTCCTCCATGCCGATGAGGAACACCGTCGGGAACTCGAGCCCCTTTGCCGAGTGCAAGGTCATCAACACGACCTCGTCGTCGGCGTCGACATCGGGGATCTCGTCGGTGTCGGCGACGAGTGAGACCTGTTCGAGGAACTCGGCGACTCGGGTGAACTCGCGAGCCGAACCGATCAGCTCGCCGAGATTCTCCAGGCGGCCGGCGGACTCGACCGAGTTCTCCGCTTCGAGTTCGGCGATGTAGCCGGACTCCTCGAGCGCTGTCTTCAGCAACTCCGCGGGCGCTGCGTCGGGCTGGCTGTCATCGTCGTCTCCCGACCCGGCGAACCCATCGGCGGTGTCCGACGGAGGCGGATCGGCCATCAGGTGGAGACGATCGAGCAGCGCCACGAAGGCGTCGATGCCACGTGCCGCAGCTCCCGTGACGCCGGCGTCGGACGCTCGCCGCAAAGCGTCGTGGAAGGAGATGCCGAGCTCGGCGGCCAGCGCGTCGATCTTGCTGATGCTGGCGTCGCCCACCCCGCGCTTGGGAACGTTGATGACGCGCTTGACGCTCACCTCGTCGGCCGGGTTCACGACGGCGCGCAAGTACGCCATCGCGTCCTTGACCTCGCGCCGGTCGTAGAACCTCGTGCCGCCGACGACCTTGTAGGGGATGCCGCTGCGCATGAACGCCTCTTCCACGACGCGGCTCTGAGCGTTTGTGCGGTACAGCACGGCCATCTCGCGGAAGTTGTCGCCCTGGTTACGGAGGCGTTGGGCGATCGACGCCACGTAGCGCGCCTCATCGCCCTCGTCGTCGGCGTGGTAGCGCACGATGCGATCGCCCTTGCCGGCCTCGGACCACAGGTTCTTGTCCTTGCGCTCGGCGTTGTTGGCGATGACCGCGTTGGCGGCGTCGAGGATGTTCTGCGTGCTCCGGTAGTTCTGATCGAGAACGATCGTCGACGTGTTCTCGAACGCGTCCTCGAACTGGATGATGTTCCGGAAGTCCGCGCCCCGAAAGGCGTAAATTGATTGGTCGGTGTCGCCAACGACACAGACGTTGTGGTGGGCGGCGGCGAGCATTAACACGATCTCGTTCTGCGCCTGGTTCGTGTCCTGGTACTCGTCGACGAGGATGTGCTCGAAGCGCTGCTGATAGTGGTCGAGTACGTCGGGGTGCTCGCGGAGCAGGCGCACGGTATTCGTGAGCAGGTCGTCGAAGTCCATCGCCCCGGCGGCGAGGAGGCGTTGCTGGTACTCGCGGTAGATCTCGGCGTGCTTGCGCTCGAAGATGTTCGTCGCTCCAGCCGCAGCGCCCTCCGGATCGACGAGCTCGTTCTTCCAGCGGCTGATGACGGCGTGCACACCTCGTGGCGGGAACCGCTTCGAGTCGAGGGCGAGGTCGCGGATGACGTACCCCGTGAGGCGATGAGCATCGGCCTGGTCGTAGATGGAGAACTGGCGCGGATAGCCGAGCCGGTCGCCATTGGCACGGAGGATGCGGACACAGGCGGAGTGGAACGTACACACCCACATTGCCCGCGTGACCGGTCCGACGAGCTCGGCGACGCGGCGGCGCATCTCGTCGGCCGCCTTGTTGGTGAACGTGATCGCCAATATCGACGACGGGCGTACGCCTTCGTGGACGAGGTGGGCGATGCGATGCGTCAGCACACGGGTCTTCCCCGACCCGGCTCCGGCGACGACGAGCAGCGGCCCGCCACGGTGGACCACGGCGTCGAGCTGGTCGGGGTTGAGCCCGTCGACGAACAGCTCGACGGATGGAGCGGTGTCTTCGAATTCGATCTCGTCGTCGGGCAGCAGCTGTGTTTCGTCGAGCGGCGGGCGGTCGTCAGGCATCTCCCGTCCACTCTACGGACGGGGTGCGACGCCATCGCGGCCTGTCGATATCGCCCGCCACGACATCGATCGGAACGCCGGCAGGCGACCGGCCAAATGCCGCCGGAACTCACGTTCAAGAAGACGTCGAGATGCCGACGAGCAGGTTTGCGGTGCTGCTTAGGCGGCTTCCCAGAGGTCGAGAACGTCGTCGAGGGGGACGAAGGTGTCGGTGCCGTCGGCGAAGATCCACAACGTCGCCCCGCGACCGCGGCCGGCAGAAACGAGTTGGCAGTCATCGAGTCGACGCCCGCCTCGCATGGCGACACTGACGCGGCGACCCTCCAGCGTTCTCAGCTGATGGAGCTCATTGGCGGTCATGGACCTATGACGCTGCCGCCCACCGATCTGATCCCGCTGACACGACACTGCAACAAGCGTCAGCCGACGTCGGGGAGCGCGCGCCGCAGGTCCTGACGAGAGCTGATGTCGAGCTTGCGGTATGCCGAAGCGAGATGGCTTTCGACGGTGCGCACCGACACCACCAGGAGATCGGCGATGTCACGGTCGGTCATGCCGCGGGCAGCGAGACGGGCGACCTCGAGCTCGCGTCGCGTCAACGTCACGGGAGCCACTGGGCCGATGTCGGCGCGCCCGAGGTGCCGGCGCAGCTCCGCAGTCAGCGAGCGAGCACGGTCGAGCACTGCGGACGGTCCCCGCCCGAGCGCATTCGTGGACCGCTCGGCGAGGCCCAGCGCCGGTCCGACGAGGCCGAACTCTGCGTGCGCCTCTGCGGCCTCCAGGAGCGCCTTCCCGTCTCCTGACGCGAGTGCCCGGATGGAGAGCGCCCGGGCGACGGTGAACGGGCTCCGGAACGACTGCCCAACGGCGTCGAGCTGCTCCGCCGCCTGACGCGCCGCGCCATAGCGGGCAGCATCGCCGAGGTAGGCGACGACAGAGATCGTCGCTCCCGCGCGGCGGGCCTCGTCGGCCGCCTCGAAGGCCAACTCCGTCGCTTCTGGCCGACCCTGGGCGGCGGCGATGGCACCCATCGCCCATTGCCGCAAACCGGAGTAGATCGCCAGCCGATCCGGCATGTCGCACGCCAGCACCTGTTCTGCCTCCGCCACCTGGCCCGCTAGAGCAAGGGCGACCGTCAGGGAAGCGACCGCCTCGGAACGCAGCAGACCTTCACCGACGCGCTGCTGGGCAACCGCCTCTCGCAAGGAGGGAATAGCCAGGCCGAGATGGCCTTCGAACAGGCGCCGGGCACCGGAGTAGAGCGGAAAGGCAACGGCCTCGAGGCGCCGGTCGACGTCGTGCGCCGACGGTGGGAGCGGCCATCGCCCGGCTGACGGATCAGTGGACGGCGCCGTGGCCGGATCAGCGCGCGGTCAGGTAGGCGAACAACGCCATCAGATGAGCGACGCCTTGGGCATACGGGCTCGCCGGCCCTGCGCCGACGTATGCCAGCAGCTGGTCGGCGGCGCGGATCGACTCGACCGGGTCGTCCATCAGGGCGAGCGCCGACACCCGCGCACTGGATGCACGCATCACCGCTGGGCGCGGCGGGCTCGCCGCCAACACGTCGTCGGCGAGCGCACGCGCCTTCGCCGGCTGCGCGGAGAACGCAGTGAGCAATGCCGCGCATGAATCGAGGTCGGCGTGGCAGTCCTCCGGCATCTGCCGGCGGGCGGCGGCGACGGCTTCGAGGGCGAGGTCGGGGCGGCGCTCGGAGAACGTCGTCAGGCTCACCTGGTTGAGGATCACCGACAGGCGGTCACGGTCGTCCCGAACGCGCGAGATCGCCACCTCCTGTGCGGATCGGGCCGCGACCACGTCGCCGAGCTCGGCGTTGGCGTCCGCCAGTGTCAGGGCCGCCTCCGGACCGTCGTCCGCCGACAAGGCCCGCTCGGCGAGCCTCCGGGCGAAAGCGGGATTGGTGAGGAGCACCGCCCGCGCGCCGCCGAGGAGCAGGTTGACATCGGCTGCCACGCCAGCCTCGACGTGCCAGGTCGCGCGGCGGACGACATCGATGTTCTCCCCGCTCGCGGCAATGAGCTCGCGGGCAAGGTGACGCCGCCTGCTCGGCGTGAGACGTCGGGCGGCTACGGCGGCGAGCAGAGGATGGCCGAACCGGTACTGGACGGAGCCGTCGTGCTCGGACGCAACGACGAGGTCATGCATCTCGACCTCGGCGATTCCCTCGTCGGGCACCACCTCGCTGAGCGTGTCGAGCGGCAGCGGCTCGCCGAGCACGAGCGCGCCGAGCACGTCTCGGGCCGAAGGACTGAGACCATCGAACCGCTGCTCGAGCAGGTCGGCCAGGCGCGGTCGGGACCGTGACGTCACCGGACCACACCCACACGCCTCCGTCGTCGCGGAGATCACCGTTGCGCTGCGCGTGACGCACCAATTCGGTGAGGTAGAGCGCGTTGCCGCGAGTGTGTTGCCACAGCAGTTCTGCCGTGGTCGCCGCGACGTCGCCGCCGAGGTGCCGCTCGAGGAACTCGCGGCTGGCGGCACGATCGAACGGTGCCATGTCGATCCGCGGGACGACGCCGTCCTTCCACAACGCACGGATCGCGTCATGCTCCGTCTCACCGGAGCGGAGGGTGACGAAGAGTCTCGCTGCGCCGCTCGTGGCCAGGCCGAGGACCGTGGCGGCC
Source organism: uncultured Acidimicrobiia bacterium (assembly GCA_963830025.1). Taxonomy (GTDB): domain Bacteria; phylum Actinomycetota; class Acidimicrobiia; order Acidimicrobiales; family Ilumatobacteraceae; genus CAWHLC01. Next base: position 21,216 of record CAWHLC010000006.1, on the reverse strand, counting down.
GACTGGGCGTCGAGGAACTGGGCGTCGTCGATGATGACGAGCGGCGCCCGCCTCCCGGCGAGGTCGCGCAACCGCCGAACGATGGCCCCCAGCACCAGGGCGGGGTGCAGCGACGTCAGGTCCTCGGGCAGCAGCGCACCGAGCGCGCCGAACGGCATCGGTCTGGCCGCGGCAGTCGCCACGACCCGTTCCACGACGTCGCCGTCGGCGGACACCCGCGCGGCGATCGCCGTGGCGACGGCGGTCTTGCCGATGCCGGCCTCGCCACACAGCACGACACCGGCACCCTGGCGCACGAGAGCGAGCAGCTCATCCAGCTCGCTATCACGAGCGACCAGCGCGTTGCCCATTCCGATCCTCCGGCCCGACGATCTCGGCGAGACGAGGCCAGTAGAGAGGGTATCGAACACGTGCGAACGCGTCTGCGGAAGTTGCTCGACGAACCCGAAGAGCTCACGTGCCCGGCCTCGCCGCCACCAGTCCCGGGCGACGACCGACCACGGTCACCTGCATCGGCCCGAATGCCCAGTGTTCGGGACGCGACATCAGCGCCAGGACGAGGTCGATGTCTTCCGGACGGACTCCGACTTCGATGAGGCCGGGGCGGACGGCCGCCAGCGTCGCCAGCGTCAACGCCGTCTCGTCGTCGTCGCCCCGGGCGAACGGCACGCGCGCGTCGACCCGCACGTCCGTGAGACCAGTCCGCTCGAAGAGCTCCGGAAGGCGGCGGCCGATGTGGGCGTCCCCGCCGCGGCTGCGCAGCATCCGGGCGAATCCCTCGAACGTCGCCTCGACGGCTCGCTGCTCGGCAGGTGCCGGCGCGGGAAGCAGCATCGGCATCAGGTCGACGTCCTCGACGACGAGCCATCCGCCCGGCTTCAGCGCTGCAGCAAGTCGCTCGATCGCCTCCTCGGAGCGAGCACCAAGGTGTGCGATGAGGTGCCGCGTGTGGACCAGGTCGAACGCCGCCCACTCGACATCGTCGTTGAGCAGGTCGGCCTGGCGCACCTCGAGGTTGGAGCGCGCGCTGCTGGCGAGGAAGCGCGTGTCGATGTCGGTTGCGACGACGTGGCCCCGCTCGCCGACGCGCTCGGCAAGGGCGCGGGCAATGGAGCCGGCTCCGGCGGCGACCTCGAGACAGCGCCAACCGGCGGACACGCCGATGCGCTCGAACGCGGCGAGCGTCTCCGGATCCGCCACCGCTTCCAGCCGGCGCAGACGGCGCAGCTCAGCGGTGCGCGCTCCGTCGGCGTAGACGTAGCTGACCGGCTCACCCTCCGGCTTGCGGCCCCACGTCGAGACGAGCGGCGGCATCGAGACGTCGATCTGGGCCATCGCCAGGGCGCGTAGGTGATCATCGATCTCGGCCTGGGTCACGTCGCCCCGCGAGGCGAGCGCCGCGGCGACCCGCCTCACGTTGGCTGCTTCGAGAGCCCGCGCCGCATCCGTCGCAATGGCGACGTACCCGTCGGCTCCCACATCGATCAATCCGTTCTCCCGCAGCAGTCGAGGCAACTTGCGGCCGAACATCAAGTCGACACCGCGCTCGGCGAGGAGGTCATGGAAGTCCTCCCGGATGCGATTGGCGCGATGGTGCTCAGCACCAGCGCGATCGGGGCAGGCGAGTGGGCCAAGCATCGGATCGAAGTCCTCGATGAGCAGGACGCCACCCGGCCTGAGCGCCCGCACCATCCGCCGCAACGCCTCGGCGCGCGCCGGGACGTGCACGAGCACGAGCCGGGCGTGGACGAGATCGAACCCGTCCTGTGGCGGCTCGTCGCGAGCAACATCGTGCTGGACGACGTCGTACGTAACGGAGGCATCGGGGCTGCACCAGCGCACATCGACGTCGGTGGCGAGCACGGAGCCGGTGGGTCCGACCTGCGCGGCCAGCCACGACAGCACCGACGCCCCACCGGCGCCGACCTCCCAACACCGCCAGCCGGGGCCGATGCCGAGTGCCGCCATGTGGCGGAACGTGACGGCGTCGTACAGCTCAGACAGCGCAGCGAAGCGCTCAGCGGCCTCGTCGGCGCTGTTGTCGAGGAGATAATCCTTGCGAGCGAGCTCGCCTTCGGCGACGGCGTTCACTTCACCACCTCCATCTGAGCCATCATCCCGGCGTCGGCGTGGCCGAGCAGGTGGCAGTGGTACAGGTAGCGGCCAGGGAAGTCGCCGAACGTCATGATGATCCGCACGCTTGCGCCTGGATCGACACGCACGGAGTCCTTCCACCCTGACTCGAGCGGTGCGGGGGGCCGGCCGTCCCGGTCGAGGATCTGGAACCGCACCAGGTGGGTGTGGAAGACGTGTGGGATCGGCAGCTCGCGCTCGCCGTTGACGATCGTCCAGATCTCGGTGGTGCCGAGTTTGGGCTTGATGTCGATGCGTTCTGGATCGAACGCACGCCCGTTGATCAACATCTGGCCGCTCTTCGGGTCGAGGGCAAGCACGAACTCGCGCTGCTTCACCGACTTGGCCGGGTCGATCCGTGCGATCGGTACGAGCCGCGAGGGGAGCGGCTCGTACCGATGCGCCCGGCGCCCGACATCGAAGCGCATCACCTTCGGCGCCCCAGCGAACGTGTTCCTCATGACGATCTGCGTGCCGACCTCGTACCGGGAGAAGTCGATCACGACGTCGACACGTTCCGACGGCGCGACGGGCAGCGTCGTCACTGGCACCGGCGCCTCGAGCAACCCGCCGTCGTTGCCGATCACGTGGAACACTCCGCCCGAGTCGAGCGAGAGCTCCAGCAGGCCGTCGAGTGACGAGCCGTTGAGGATGCGGAACCGGTAGGCGCGCTGGGCAACCTCGAACCGCGGGTGCGGCCGTCCGTTGACGAGGAGGACGTCACCGACGAACTCCTCCGGGCCTGGCAGGCGGAACGATCCGTCGGCGTTGAACAACCGGTCCTGGATCACGAGCGGTACGTCGCGCTGGCCGTGGGGAAGGCGCAGCCGCCGTTCGGCGTCGTCCTCGATGATGTACAGACCGGTGAGGCCGGCATACGTGTGGGCGGCCTCGTGGTGGTGGAAGTGGTCGTGGTACCAGAGGGTCGCCGCCGGCTGCCGGTTCGGGTAGAAGTAGGCGCGGGCGCCACCGGGAGCGATCGAGTCGAGCGGGTGACCGTCGGAGCTCGCCGGCACGTTGCCGCCGTGAAGGTGCACGGCGGTGCCCTCCGGCAGCCTGTTCCGCTGCCAGACGAGGACCGGTCGGCCGGAACGGGCACGGATCGTCGGACCTGGGAACACACCGTCGTAGCCCCAGATCGGCGTCTGCTTGCCGGGCAGGATCTCGGCGGTCGCCTCGCGCATCGTGACGTCGTAGATGTCCAGTCCGAAAAGGCGGCGCGGCCTGAGAACCGGCGGCACCGTGAGCGGTACCTCGAACATGGGGACGTCGACGGGGGCGGCGGCCGATCGAGAGGTGCCATGGTGATGCACGGGTGAATCCGACGCGCGCCCGAGGCGCCGGGTGGGGATTGCAACCGCTGCGCCGGCAACCGCGCCGAGCTTGATCAGTTCACGTCTCGTCAACATTGAGCCACCGTCGCATCGATCGACTGCTGAGGCATCCGTGCCCAGTACGGAACGTTCGCCTCGTGTGTACGGAGACGCGCCACGGTCTTCTCGTAGGCACGTGCTCGAGGTTCGTCCCGGTAGAAGCCGAAGGGCGAGATCGGTCGATAACCGGTTGCCTCGTAGAGCTCGATCGCAGCCTGCTGGGCATCACCCGTTTGCAGCCGCACCCGCCCGTACCCGGCGTACGCCGCGACGTTCGAGCTCGGAGAGGACGACGCGGGCGCATCCGCGGCGACGATGATCCGGCGACGTCCACATCCGCTTGATCTCGGCGACACCGTCGGCGAGGCGGACGAAACCGCCACCGGCGATCGTCTCGGCGTCTCTCGTCAATACCACGAACATCCCGTCCGGCGGTTCGAACTCGCGCGGCTGCGTAGGCATCGATCTCGCCGCCGACGACGTCGCCGTACAAGGCGGCGTACTCGCCGCGCAGCGCATCGAGCAGCGGCGCGGCGGCGGGCTCGTCGAGATGAGCGGTACGGAGCTCGTACATCACCGGCCTCACGCGAATCGGTGGGCGCTGGCGACGAGGCGCGTGACCACGTCGGAAGGACGTGGCATCGAAGCGATCTCGTCGCGAATGGGGCGAGCGGCACGGCGATACGCCGGGTCGTCGAGCAGAGCGCGCACCGACGCAGCGACGAGGTCGGCGCTCGAGTTCTTCAGCACGATGCCCGAGCCGGACGACGAGACCACATCGGCGTTGATGAACTGGTCGGCCCCTTGGGGGATGACGAGCTGCGGGATCGCGCCCGTCCACGCTCCGGTCGTCGTACCGCATCCGCCGTGATGGATCATCACGTCGAGGTGCCCGAGAAGTTCGGCCTGATGCACGAACGGCTCGATGTGGACACGACCCGGGAGCGCGTCCAACTCCCCATCGTGGTGCCCGGCCGTCGCAACGAGAACGTCGACATCGAGGTCGGCGAGACCTTCCACGCACGACCCGGAACGATTCGGGATACCCCCGCACGGTGCCGAAGGTGACGTAGACGAGCGGGCGCGGCGAGCGACCGATCCACGACGGAACCTGCGCCCATGGTTCGCTCCACGGCACCGGACTCATCCCGATGCGCATGGGGTTGGCCAGTGCCGAGGGCGACTGGAGGCTGGGAGGATACGTGTCGAGCACCGGGCCCGTACGGGCGATGTCCAGCGACGCACCGCCGCCGAGCTGCGAAGGAGTGCTTCCGGACGGGCGCCGTAGAGCCGCTCGTGGATGCTGACGGCAGGCCGCGCAGGATCGCCTGGCACACCGCGGGTGTCCCGGTCGACGCAGCAACGACTGCGGCGCCGATGTCGAGCTGCTCGTACACCATGAGATCTGGTGCGATGGCGGACATCTGCGGCAGTAGGTCTCGGGCCGTCGCCGTCGCGCACTCGTCGAACAGGTCGCCGATCACGTCCCAGTCGGCGTCTCATCCTCACTGTCGGTGGTGGCGTCGGCACCGAAACTGCGACCTCGCCTTCTCCACGGTGAACCCGGCGGTGTACGTCTCGAACCCGAGAGCCCGCAATCGAGGGACGAAGTCACCGGCAGTGGAGAAGACGACGTCGTGGCCGGCCTCCCGCACCGCGTAGGCGAGCGGCATCATCGGATAGATGTGCCCGTAGGCGGGCAACGAGCGGAAAAGGAACTTCATGTGATGCTCCGGTGGATCGAGGGGTGATGAGCAGTCGCGTCGGTGCGCCGATTCACGGTCTGTACGGACCACGCCGGCCACACGGTTCGCGGCCGGCGTCGGCTCGGATCGGTCAGCTTCCGAACGGTTCCGTCAGCTGTTCACATCCGGCACCCTCGGGTGGAAGGGCAGTCGGACATACGGCGAGAGCGGCGATCAGGACGATCAGCGACTTCCGGATGACGAGCAGGCTTCTCATCGCTCGTCTCCCCTGCGCGCCCGCTGTGTCGCCAGGGCGGACCGGATGAGGAACCAGGGTGACGGAGGCACCCAGCCCAATTGCTCGGCGGTACCGATGTCGTCACGGTTCGCCCAGTGCTCGATGACCATCGAGTCACGGAGGCGCAGCCAGTGTGTCTGCGTGCTCGCGAAGACCCGGCCCGTAGCCGGCATCGCCTGTTTGACACGTCCGCCGGCGTAGATCGTGGCGACTCCCGTCTGGCGACCGGACATCGTGTTGTGGACAACGACCAGGTCGCCGTCGACCACCACATCGTGGACGTCGAAAGCAAGCTCGTCGAACGTGCCGCGTAGCCACAGGGCCGTGGCGTAGAAGGCGGCCGGTCCGCGTCCATTGCATTCCGGTGGCCGGCGGCTGCCTCGCGATTGACGGCGTCGGGGTGGACGACCTGCTCGAAGTCGGCCAGCGAGCCGTCGACCATGATCTCCATCGAACGGATCGCCACGGCGATCGCTGCGTCGTGTGTGAGCCCGCCTGACGTGTCGGCGGGAGTCGTGGTGCTCGTGTGCATGGCGATCCCTACGGACCCGTCACGGCCACCGGTTCGCGAAATCTCCGGCCCCGTCGAACGCCTCGCCGGTCTCCGTATCCCGGCAGAAGATCTCCGTACACACCACGGATGACCTGCAAGACGGCCATCCGTACGGTCGACGGAGCGGCCGGGCGGCCGCGGACATGGTTGCGAAAGGACCACTGATGAATCACGGATCGCGGACCCCCGCGGCGACCACATCACGGCGGGTTCACCGGCGACGCAACGACGAGCGGCTGGCGGTCCGCTTCGTGAACGGCGATCCGATCGCCATCCAAGAGATCTACGTGCGGCATTCCCGTGAGCTGTACGCGACTGCCTACCGGGTTCTTGGCGATCGTGACATGGCGACCGAAGCTGTACAGCGCACGCTGCTCCAGGCGTGGCAACACGCCGAGACGTTCGATCCGGAGCGACCACTCGCACCGTGGCTGCACGCCATCTGCAAGCGGACGACGATCGACACGTACCGGAGCCACAGGCGCCATCCCGTGCCGGTCGAGGATCTCGAGCTGAGTCGCAAGCTCCCGGTCGTCACCACGCACGCGGAGGACTCATGGGCGGGACAAGACGTGCGCGAGGCGATCGACAAGCTGCCGCCCATCGAACGGGAAGTCGTGCAGATCGCATACCTCCACGGGCTGACCCATGGAGAGGCGGCCGCCCACCTCGGTGTGCCCGTGGGGACGGTGAAGTCGCGCTCGCATCGCGCCCATCGCCGTCTCGCCGGCCACCTCGGGCATCTCCGCGGCGTGCGCCGCTGACGGACCGGCTGCAGGCGACGATTGGCGGGTCCTGAAGCGAGCTGACGCTCCCGATCCCGCACGAGTCGCCACCGCCGCTGCCGAACGAGAGGCCTCCCGCAACATCTACCTGGTTAGCGCATCGCTAGCGCTGCTCGGGGAGGTTGAAGGAATGCTGCGTGACGAGATCGTGGGAGTCGACGAATTGGTGCCAGTGCTCGACGGGCGCCTCGTCCAGTACGTCAATCTGGACAACGCGGCGACGACGCCGCCGCTGCGTGCTGTGGTTGACGCCGTGCAGGACTTCCTGCCGATGGCGGCGAGCGTGCACCGTGGGAGTGGATACAAGTCTCGGCTCAGCACGGCGGCGTTCGAGGACGCCCGGCGGGTGGTCGGCGATCTGGTCGGCGCCGACCCCGATCGCGACGTCGTCATCTTCACGAAGAACACCACTGAGGCGATCAATCGGTTCGCCCGCACGATGACCGTGGCACGACGACTCCGTGGTGTTGACGACGATGCTCGAGCACCACTCCAATCTGTTGCCGTGGCGTCGTCGCGGGCAGGTCGTGCACATACGCGCCGAAGCCGACGGTTCCGTCGACGAGGACGACCTCGACACGAAACTGGTTCGCTACGCGGGCCGCATCGCCGTGCTCGCCGTGACCGGCGCGTCGAACGTGACGGGCATCGCGCCGCCGATCCATCGGATGGCAGCCAAGGTTCACGCGGTCGGTGGACGGATCCTCGTCGACGCCGCCCAGCTGGCCGGTCATCGCCACATCGACATGCGTCGCCATGACGACGCCGAGCACCTCGACGCCGTCGCCATGTCAGCACACAAGATGTACGCCCCGTACGGCTCAGGGGCTCTTATCACCGGTCGAGACTGCCTCGGCACCGACCCCGACGAGTGCGGCGGTGGGACCGTGCGCGCCGTCACCCTCGACGACGTGGTGTGGGCCGACCTTCCCGACCGGGCCGAAGCGGGCAGCCCCAACTTGCTCGGCGCCGTTGCCTTCGCGGCTGCGGCCCGACGACTGCGGGAGGTCGGCATGGATGCTCTCGCCGCCCACGAGGCACGTCTACCCGTCTATGCCCGGCGGGCTCGCAACAGTAGACGGCGTGTCGATCATCGGGCCCGCCGCACCAGACCTCGGCGTCATCCCGTTCACCGTCGACGGCTGGGACCACCGGCTGGTGGCCGACGTCCTCGGCCACGAACACGGCATCGGTGTGCGCAGCGGCTGCTTCTGTGCCCAGCCGTATGTGCACCATCTCCTCGGCATGAACCGCCCCGACGTCGCCCGCTGGGTCGCCGACGCAACTCGCGGCGATCTTCGCCGCGCCCCCGGCCTCGTGCGCCTGAGCATCGGCGGCTACAACACCCGCGGCGACGTCGACCATGTGATCGACGCCCTGCAGCAGATCGTGGCGTACGAGGTACGCGGCGTCTATCGCCAGGCAACCGACGGCACGTACCTGCCGGTCAGCTGCCCGCCGCACGCCAACGTGTCAGGTGAATTGAGCAATGCTCGCCCGACCGTCTGCATCGCCGCCGTCAGGGCGTGACCCGCGGTGTCCTCTCGTCGGTAGCTGATGAAGATCTGCACGGTGTCGCCCTCGGCGACATCGTGCCACCATCGGCGGCCTCACGCATGCATGCCTGGGCAGGGGGCACAGCAGCGGCCTCTGCGGGCTCTCCTGTGCTTCAATGGCGCGACGTCTGGAAGGGGAGGAATTCGTGACATCGGGACGACGCGTCGCCATGCTCGGGACCGGGCTGATCGGCGACTTCTACACGATGACGCTCCACAGCGGACGGAGCCGAGACCGGGTCGAGGTCGTCTATTCGCGCTCGGACGAGCGCGGTCGGGCGTTCGGTGAGCGGTGGAACGTTCCCCACGCCACGACGAGCCTCGAGGAAGCGGTCAACCATCCTGACGTCGATACGGTCGTGGTCGGCTTGCCGAACCAGATGCACGCGGAAGCGATCGGGCTCGCTGCGGCGCCGGGGAAGCCCGTTCTGTGCACGAAACCGCTCGCCCGATCCGCCGACGAGGCACGCGACATCCTCGATGTGACCGAATCGGCGGGGATCTTCGCCGGATACCTCGAGGACCTCGTCTACACGCCGAAGACCCTCAAAGCCGTGGCGTCGGTGCGCGCCGGCGCGATCGGTGACGTGATGTGGGTGCGCAGTCGAGAGACCCATCCTGGACCGCACAGCGCCGTGGTTCTGGGACGCCGACCAGGCCGGCGGGGGCTGCATCATCGACCTCGGCTGTCACTGCATCGAGATCATCCGCACCTATGTGGGCAAGACCAATCGGCCTGTCGAAGTGATGTGCTGGAGCGACACGCTCGTCCATCCGATCGCGGCGGAGGACAACGCCATCGCCCTGATCCGCTTCGAGAGCGGCGCCATCGGCCAGTTCGAGGTCAGCTGGACGTTCCGCGGCGGCATCGACCTGCACGACGAGGTCGCCGGCACCGAGGGCACGATCTGGACGAACCACTTCCTGCGCACGGGTTTCGAGATGTTCTCCAGCGGTCAGGGCGGCTACGTGGCCGAGAAGGCAGAGACCGAGAGCGGCTGGTTGTTCCCTGTCGGTGACGAGGTCAGCCGAGCTCGGCTACGTCGACATGTTCACGGACATGTTCGACGCCATCGAAGGCAGCACCGAACCGGCAGAGACGTTCTACGACGGGTACGTGGTGAACGCCGTGATGGACGCGTGCTTCCGATCGTCATCGAGCCGGCGTTGGGAGCCGGTGGAGCTCGAATGGCGGTACGGCGCGACTCCGCGGATCGCCAAGGCGACGCGGACCGAGGGCGACCTGGTGGTGATCAAGGAGGAGCACTTGCCCGACGGACGGCGCAAGCTGATCCTCAGCGACCCCGCAACCGGCGAGTTCCTCGACCGCATCGTCTAGCCGGGCCGAAGGCCCTCACACGATGTACGGCGCCACGGCATTGCGGGCGATGACGAAGCCGTCCTTGATCTTCTCGTCGGTGCCCTCGAAGCGGCGATCCTCGTGCTCGACGATGACCGCATAGTCGTAGCCCGCCTTGTACAAGGCGCTGATGAACCGATCCCACCGGACCTCGCCGAGTCCGGGGAGGCGCGGAACCTGCCACCCCATCCCCGCCGACAGCACTCCTCGCTCGTACAGCCCGTCGCGATCGATCTCCATGTCCTTGGCGTGGACGTGGTAGATGCGGTCCGCGAACTCCCGCACGACCCGCTCGTAGTCGATCATCTGCCACACGAGGTGCGACGGATCGAGGTTGAGCCCGAGCGTGTCGCCGTCGAGATAGCCGAACACTTCGCGCCACGACGATGGCGCGTGCATCAGGTTGTTGCCGCCCGGCCACTCGTCGTTCGTGAAGATCATCGGGCAGTTCTCGATGGCGATCTTGACGCCGTTGTCGGCGGCACGTTTGACGATGTCCGGCCATACCCGGCGGAATTCGTCGAAACTCTCCTCGAGCGTCTTGTCCTTGTCGCGACCGATGAAGGTGTTGACGACTGGCACACCGAGCTTGCTGGCGGCCTCGAAGACTGCGCCGAGATGGGTGATCACCTCGGTGCGATGTTCGAGATCGGGGTGCAGTGGATTGGGGTAGTAGCCGAGCGCGGAGATCTCGACCCCGCGGTCGCCCAAGTCACCGACCACCTCCTTGGCCTGCTCGCCGGAAAGGTCGGCGCAGTCGATGTGACACACGCCGGCGTACCGGCGCGAGGGGCCGTCGGACCGCGGCCAGCATGCCACCTCGAGCATCGAGAAGCCGTTGCCAGCGGCCCAGTCGGCGACGTCGGTGAGCGGCGTCTCAGGGAAAGCGGCGGTCAGTAAGCCGAGTCGCATGAGTGTGCTCCTCTTCTGGTTGGTCAGCCCCGTTCGACCTTGGCCCATGTGCCGGACCGGGCCGAGGCGCTGATCGCCTCGCACACGAGCACGGCATCATGACCGTCGGCGAAGGTCGGATAGGTCGGGTGTGGTGACGCGGCGCCGGCAGCGATGTCACGGTAGACCTCGGCGAACAGACCGCGGAACGTGCCTGGATAGCCCTCCACGTGACCCGCCGGGTAGGCGGCGGCTGCGACGCCTTCCGGGGTCATCGCGGCAGGATCCTTGGCGACCACCTCGCTCGGCCGGTCGCGATGGCCGATCCAGAGGTGCTCGGGATCCTCCGACGCCCACGCCAGTGTCGACGTCGAGCCATCGATCTCGTATTCCAGCGTGTTCTTGCGCCCGGCTGACACCTGGCTCACGGAGAACGTCCCGCGCAGGCCGTCGTCGTACCGCAGGAGCAAACCTGCCGCGTCGTCGCTGTGCATCTGTTGCGTGACTCGCTCCACGTCGGCGCTCACGGCGGCAGCACCGAACGTCTCGACCTCGCCGAGAGGATGGTTGCGTTCGGTGACGAACGTGTGCAGGTCGGCGCACACCTCGACCACATCGCGCCCGGTGATGTACCGGGTCAAGTCGAGCCAGTGCGACCCGATGTCGGCAACTGCACGCAGCTGACCCTGACGCTCGGCGTCGAGCCGCCAGTTCCAATCGGTGTCGAGCAGCAACCAGTCCTGGTGATACCGCCCGGTGACGTAGCGCGGCATGCCGATCGCGCCGCCGGCGACCAACGCCGCCGCGTTCTGGTTCTGCGGGTAGTGGCGGAGGTTGAAGCACACGGCGTGCACGACCTGAGCCGCCTCGGCGAGTGCCAACAGATCCGCGGACTCGCGCGCCGTCACGCCGAGCGGCTTCTCGCACACGACGTGTCTGCCGGCCTCGACGACGGCGCGCACGTGCTGTGCATGGAGATGGTTCGGGCTGGTGACGTGCACCACCTCGACCACCGGGTCGGCAAGGAGCTCCTCCACAGAGTCGACGACGGGAGGGAGCGGCACCTTTGAAGCTTTCGCCTTCGCCTTCGCCCGATCCGGCGAGGAGCCGACGATGCCGACGGGATCGATCCCGAGCCGCCGCAGCGCCTCGGTGTGGGCGACTCCCATGAACCCGGTCCCGATGATGCCGACGCCGATCATCGCTCGCCCTCGCCCACCTGTTGTCGCGTCAGCCGGACGTACAACCACGCCAGCAGCAGCACGATGACCCCGTACAGCATCTGTTTGAACGCCTCGCTCACATCGATGCGCAACAGCAGCCGGTTGAGCACCGTGAGGATCAGGGCGCCGAGGATCGTTCCGCTGTATCCGCCGGTGCCGCCCAGGATCGATGTGCCGCCGATGACCGTCGCCGCCACGGAAGGCAGCAGATAGCTGTTCGTCTGGTCCACCCCGACCGATCCGGTGGTGCCGGAGAACAGCAGGCCGCCGATCGCGGCGAACAGGCCGCTGAGTACGTAGACGATGAGCAGGACCTGCCACACGCGTACGCCGGCGAGGCGGCACGCCACAGGATTGTCGCCGACCGCGTAGATCATCCGGCCGAGCCCGGACGACCGCAGTCCGAGCACGAGCAGCACCGCCACGATCGCCCAGACGATGAGGTTCTTGGGCAACCATCCGGTCAGCGTTCCGGACCCGATATCGCGAACCACGCTGAGCACACTCGTCGACCCTGCCAGCCAACCCCGTAGACCGACGGTGATGATGCCCAGCAGCACGCTGGCCATGCCGAGCGTCATGATCAGTGGGTTGACCTTGAACACACCGATGGCGAGCCCGTTGACGAGGCCAACTGCCAGCCCGACCCCGATCGCGATCGACAGCGCAACCGGCGCACCCCGCCCGCTCTCCGTCGCAGCGACGTAGGCGGCGAGGTTCGCCGTCATCGCAATCGACAGGTCGATGCCGCCGGTCAGCATGCACAGCGTCTGGCTCGCGGCGAAGATCGCCAACGGACAGGCCAACAGCAGGATGGAACGAACGCCCGCAGCAGTCAACAGGCTGTCGTCTTGCCACGCCGTGATCGCATAGAGGATGGCGAACACGATGGCGAGCACGAGCGTCGGTTGCTCGGCGAGACGCGTCCGCCATCCAGGACGGGCCGCCTCTTGGGCGATGCTGGCGACGACCGCCGTCGACTCGGCCTGCGTCGGCACGTGACCCGACTCGTCGGCGACGGCGACTGACGGTTCCTGGAGATGGTCGCTCATTGCGCTCGCCTGCGGTTCTGGAGCAGCCCGGCAACGAGCACGACGAGGATGATGATCACGCCGCGGGCGGTCTCGGCGTTACTCGGATCCCATCCGAGGCCGAGCATGATCGCCGGGATCAAGGTGAGACAGAGTGCGGCGAGCACCGGCCCGACGAGACCGCCGACGCCGCCGGTCAGCGCCACACCGCCGAGCACGACTGCAGCGACGCTGTTCAAGCGTGGCGTTGTTGCCGATCGTCGCCCTCGGCTCGCCGCCTCCCGTCGCCGCCGTCACGGCGAGTCCTGCGAACCCGGCGAACAGCCCACCCATCGAGTAGGCGAGGACGCGCGTCCTGGCGATGCTCACCCCCGAGAGGAACGCCGCCTTGCGGTCGCTGCCGACGGCGTAGATCGCCAGCCCGAGCCGGCTCCGGCGAAGCGGGACCCACACCACCACGAGGGCGCCGATGATCCACAGCACCGACGGCAGGTAGTTGGACAGCCCGCCGGCGACGAGCCGCTGGAAGTCGGGCGAGGTTCCGCCACCGGGTCCTCCGATCACGAAGAGGGCCAAGCCGGCCAGGATGAAACTGCCGGCGAGAGTGACGATGATGTCGGGCACGCCGGACACCGTGATCACGAGACCGGTCACCGTCGACATGGCGACGGTCACGGCGAGCACCAGCACCCCGAGGGCAATGCATGCTCCGAGGCCCTGATCTTCCATCCACAGCGCCGACAGGCAGTTGGCGAACACCATCATCGAACCGATGGAGAGGTCGATGCCGCCGGAAATGACGATGATCGCCTGGGCCATGGCGAGGAAGGCGAGCGTCATCGTGCCGGCCGTGATCGTGCGGATCTCGAAGCCACCGAAATCGGGCAGCTGCGATACGCGCCATGCGAGGAGCACGGCGAGCAGCACGGCGACGCCCACGGTCCAACCACTCCGCCGCGCGAACCGCGAGAACCGCGTGGTCGGCTCGGGCAGCTTCGTCGTGCCGCCGTCGAACGAGCCGGGAGCGGTGGCGTCGGCAACGGTCATGCGACGATCTCGAGTCCGTGAGCGGCGGTGAGCAGCGTGGACTCACTCGCCGTGGCGGGCAACTCGGCGACGATGCGACCGTTGTGGAGCACGGCCACGCGGTCGCACATCAGCGCCACTTCCCGCAGCTCACTGGTGAACATCACGACAGCGGCGCCGTCGTCGGCCAGCGATCGGACGAGGTCGTACACCTGGTGCTTCGTACCCACGTCGATCCCCCGGGTCGGATCGAACAGCAGCATCACCCGCAGTCCCGGCGCCAGCCAGCGAGCGATCGTCACCTTCTGCTGATTGCCGCCCGACAGGCGGCGCACCTGACTCGCCGCGCACGTGTCGATCGACAACCGGTCGACTGCCTCGGCGATGCGGCGGCGTTCGGCACGCCCGTTGATCGGCCCCCACCGCGCCACCCGATTGAACAACGGAGCAGCGATGTTCTCGCGGATGGAGCGCTGCGGCAGCAGTGCCTGCAGCCGATCGGCGGGAACGAGAACGACACCCTTGCGGATCACGTCGTACGGGTGCCTCGCCTTCACGGGCCGGCCGTCGATGCGGAGCTGGCCACGATCCGCCTTCCGGTCACCGGAGAGGATGTCGAACAGCGCCTCCTGTCCCTGACCCTCCAGGGCGACGAGCCCGAGGACCTCCCCGACGCCACCGCCAGCGACACGTCGTCGCAACTGGCGGCCGGCGCCGATGTGCTCGGCCTCGAGCACCGGCCGGTCGCCGACCGTTGCCGTCGCGGCTCGAACGCGTGCCTCCTCGCGCACGTGCGTCACGGCCTCGCCGAGCATCGCTGCAACGATCTGTCCCTCGCCGCCTTCGCCGGGCACGAACGACGCCACGTCACGGCCGTCGCGCAACACGGTGCACATGTCGCAGTGTTCGCGGACCTCTGCCAGCCGGTGGGAGATGAAGAGCACCGACCGGTCTCGTGCCTTCCAGCGCCGCATCACCTCGAACACCCGCTCCGAGAGATCAGGCGGGAGGGCGGCGGTGATCTCGTCGAGGATCAACAACTGCGGGTCGAACGCCAGTGCTCGTGCAAGGTCGACCATGCGGAGGAACGGCAGCGGCAGATCACGCACCTGCTCGTCGAAGTCGAGCTGTTCGAGATCCATGTCGGCGAGCTGGGCGCGCACGGCGCCGAGATCCGCCCCCGTCAAGCGGAGGTTGGCGGCGACGGTGAGATCAGGCGCCAGCGCCGGATCCTGGAACACCGGCGCCAGGCCATGCCTGCGCGCATCGGCGGGCCGGCGCAACTCCGCCGGACGGCCATGGATGGCGATCGTCCCAGCGTCGGAGCGCAACACCCCGGTGAGCACCTTGACGAGCGTCGACTTGCCCGCACCGTTGGCACCGAGCAGTGCATGCGACTCACCCGGATGGACCACGACGTCGACGGCGCGAAGAGCGACCACGCTCCCGAACGCCTTGGCGACGGCGGCCGTCTGCAGCAGTGGCGGTTTCATCGACCTGCGATGAGTCGGGTCCCGGCCGGCCGCATCCGGTCGGCCGGGACCTGACGAGTCACTCGCCCGGGCCCTTGCAGTCCAGCAGCTGCTGGGGCTCGTACGTGGTGTACCCCTCCACGGTGACGGCGGAGCTGTACGTGGCGTCCTGTTCGGGGAAGTAGTTCGCCTCGAGCTCCGCCTTGTTGTTCTCGAGGTCCCACACCTCCGGGTGAGCAGTCGTCGTCTGCTCGGGCTCCTCACCATTGAGCGCCTGCAGCGCGATCGCGGTGCCAACGCCTCCGATGACGGCGGGATTCGTGACCGCTGCGCCCTTCGCTCCGTCGAGCAGCTGCTTGACGAAGCCATTGTTGTCGGCGCCGACCACTGGCACCGGCTCTTTGCCGGCGGTGTCGAAGGCGTTCACGACCGTGTAGTCGATCCCCGATGTCCAGATCCCGTCGTAGTCAGCAGCGGTCAGCTCCTGAACGGCGATGTCGCCACCCTTCGTGAAGTCCCAACCGGTGTAAACCTGCTTCACTTCGATGTCCGGATACTCGGCCATCACCTCTTGGAAGCCCGTATCACGGTCGGTGTCTGCAGGGACGCCCTCGATGCCTCGCATGTAGAGCACGCTGCCCTTGCCCCCGATGGCAGTCGGCCAACCACTGTGCACCGAGGCGCCCGTAGGCCACCTGGTCGTTGCTGGCCACGTAGGCACCCTCGGCCGTCACGGCCTGGTCGACGGCGACGACGACAATGTCTTGAGCGATCGCCTCCTCGATCACCGGATTCAGCTGTTCCCGGTCGGACGGGTTGACGATGATCGCGTCGACACCTTGCGAGATGAGGTTCTGCAGGTCCTGGATCTGGTCGGTCGGACCACCGTTCTTCGAGATCGTGATGACCTCACTGACCTGGCCGCTGGCGAGCGACTGAGCCTTGACGGCGCAGATCATCTCCTCCCGCCAGCCATTGCCGGCGAGTGTGTTGCTGACGCCGATCACGTAGTCACCGCCTCCGCCGGCTCCGGTGGTGTCCGAACCGCCGGCAGCGGTCGTATCCGAACCGCCGGCAGCGGTCGTATCGGAGCCGCCGGCAACGGTGGTGTCCCCACCTCCATCGGCTGCTGTGGTGTCACCGCTGTCGCCGCCGGCGTCGTCGTCGTCACCGCAAGCGGTGACGAAAGCGAGCGCGGCGACCGCCAAGGCGGCGAACCCCTTGGTTGCGGGCGAGGTTCTCATGTCAGTCCGGTCCCCCTGTTCCGGGCCGGGCCTGCGGTCCGGCCGTCCTTCCCCTGGAGACGCCCAGGAGCTCGCTGCGGGTCGACGGGTGCGCCGACGCCGAGCGCGGCGGCGAGGCCGTCCACCCCCATGGCGCCGACCATACGACACTTCTGCCGCTTGTCAAGCAAAAGTTGCTCTGGCGTGAGATAAGTCCGGTGTGTTTCACTTTCGGCGTGGACAGTGCCGGCACGTTGCTGCAGTATCTCCGCGACGGCGTGCCGCGCACACGGAGCGAGCTCGCCGCCGCCACCGGGCTCGGCCGGTCCACCGTGGCCCAGCGCGTCGACGCCCTCCTGGCGAGCACTCTCGTCGGCACAGCCGGCGAGGCCACCTCCACGGGAGGCCGGCCTCCGACGCAGTTCGCCTTCAATCCGTCGGCACGGGTCGTTCTCGCCGCCGACGTGGGGGCAACCCACGTCCGGCTCGCCGTTACAGACCTCGCCGCCACATTGCTCGCCGACGAGCTCGTCGATCTCGACATCGCCCGCGGGCCCCACGCCGTGCTGCGCTGGGTGATCGATCACGGACGGGCGCTCATCGCCTCGGCGGGGCGGACCGTTGGCGACCTTGCCGGGATCGGGATCGGGCTTCCGGGGCCGGTCGAGCACGCCACCGGCCGGCCGACGAACCCACCGATCATGCCGGGCTGGGACGGATTCGATGTACCCGGCTTCGTTCGGTCGGAGCTCGGCGAGATGAACGACCGCAGCAGTGTGATCGTCGACAACGACGTCAACATCATGGCCCTCGGCGAGCACTTCATCGGCTTCCGCCACGTCGACCATCTGCTGTTCATCAAGGTCGCCACAGGCATCGGGAGCGGCATCATCAGTGACGGCGCATTGCGACGAGGCGCGCAGGGCGCCGCCGGGGACATGGGCCACATCCAGGTTCCTCACGACGTCGACGCGATCTGCCGCTGCGGCAACATCGGCTGCCTCGAAGCGGTGGCTTCAGGAACGGCAATCGCCGGACGGTTGCGCGAGGCGGGCCTGGAGGCGACGTCGAGTCACGATGTGGTCGCGCTCGCCCGTGGCGGATCGGTGCTCGCCAACCGGCTCCTCCGCGATGCCGGGCGGACCATCGGCGAAGTGCTCGCCAGTGCCGTGAGCCTGCTCAATCCGAGCGTCATCGTCATCGGCGGTCCCCTCGCCGAAGCGGGTGACCCGTTGCTCGCCGGTGTTCGCGAAGTCGTGTACCGGCGTTCGCTCCCGCTGGCGACTGCACAGCTGCAAATCGTGCCCGCCTCCGCCGGCGACATGTCCGGCGTGGTCGGAGCCGCGGTGATGGTGATCGACGACGTGCTCGCCCCCGAAGCCGTCGACCGCTACGTCGGCTTGAGCTGACACCGACGCCACTCCGGGTCGGCGTGCGATGGGGGTTGACCGTCGGCGCCGGCAGCACGCCGGTGTCTTGCGGTCATCCCTTGACGGCTCCGGCGAGCAGTCCGCGGACGAAGTACCGCTGCAGCGCGAAGAACACGACGAGAGGGACGAACATCGAGACGAATGCCGAGGCGGTGAGCAGATGCCACGACTGACCGAACGTGCCGCCGACCTCGACCAGCTTGGCGATGATCGGCTTGTTCTCGTTACCGCCGTACACCAGGCCGATCAGCAGGTCGTTCCAGATGAACATGAACTGGAAGATCGCCAGCGAGGCCAGGGCCGGCACCGAGAGCGGCAGCACGAGGCGGGCGAACACGGTGAGGTGACCGGCGCCGTCGACGCGGGCGGCCTCGATGATGTCCCTGGGCAACGACGACATGAAGTTCTTGAGGATGAAGATGCAGAACGGCAAGCCGAAGCAGACGTGCGCCACCCAGACCGCGGCGACGCTGTTGTTGAGGTGGAGGTACGGGAAGATCGTGACGTCCCCGATGTGGACGCCGCCGGTGATCAGGCGCAGCAACGGGATCAACGCCATCTGCAGCGGCACCACGAGCATCGCCACCACGGCCACGAACAACCAGTCGCGGCCCTTGAATCTCATCCACGAGAACGCGTACGCGGCCATCGCACCGATGCCCACCGACAGGACCACGGCTGGCACCGTGATCTTCATGGAGTTGAAGAAGAACTGGGTGAGGTTGGCGCTGCCCGGCGACGACGACAGCACGGAGTCGTAGTTGCTGAGCGTGAACTTGGGCCGGATGAAGGCTTCCCACCACCCCGACGTCTTGACCTCCTCCTCGGGCCGCAGCGACGAGACGAGCAGGCCGAACGTGGGAATCGTCCACAGGAACACGAGAGCGAGGACGATGTAGCGCCCGCCGCGGCTCGACAGCGAGGCGCTCACCGACCGCCCGAGCGGTTCGCCTCCTCCCAGCGCCGCCTCGACCGTCGCGTCGTCTGGCAGCGCCCCGGACCCGATGGTGATGGCCTCGACCGGCTCGGTGACGACGCTGCCGCCGACACCGGGGTCGGCGCTGGGTTCGACGGTGGGTTCGACGGTGCTCATGACAGCTCCTCCGCCCGCCGCTGGGCCCGCCGGTTGAAGACCACGACCGGGATCACCAACAGGAACAACAGCACGGCGAACGCCGATCCGAAGCCGTTGCGACCCTGCACGAAGTAGATTCGGTAGAACTCGTTGGCGATGGTGCTCGTGCCGAAGTTGCCGCCGGTCGTTGCGGCCACGATGTCGAAGACCTTGAGAGCACCGATCGCGGTGATCGTGGCGACCGCCACCACAGTGGCGCTGATGTACGGCAGGGTCACCTTGTAGAACACCTGACGCTTGGTCGCGCCGTCGACCCTGGCGGCGTCGATCAGCGCGTCGGGGACGCCCTTGATGGCCGCCGAGAAGAAGACCGTGGCCAAACCGGCCGCGGCCCAGATGAAGATGACGACCAGCAGCAACGTGTTCATGCCGGGCGCCGTGGCCGGCGGGGTAATGCCGCCGATGTCGCGATCGACGAGCCAGATCTTGTCGCCCTCGCCGCCGAGGCTGGCCGGCAGCCCCGGGATCGCCCCCGTGACCTCGTTGGCCAAGCCGACCTCGAACGGTGGGCCGGCGTAGACGAACTTCCAGATGATGCCGGCGCCGGCCAGCGAAATCGCTGCCGGGATGAAGATCAGCGACTTGGCGATCTTCTCGCCTTCATCCCGTCGGCGAAGCGGGCGATGGCGAGCCCGACGATGACCACGAAGAGGGTGCCGCCCACCACCCAGGTGAAGGAGTTGAACAAGATCAGCCGGGTGCCCTTCCCGGAGAAGATCTCCTGGTAGTTGTCGAGCCCGACCCAGTTGTCGCCGCTGTCGTCGCGGAAGCTCACCCAGATCGTGCGGATCGCCGGCACGAACAGCCCGGCGAACACCAAGAAGACGGCCGGCCCGGCGAACAGAAGCACCTGCCCCCGCTCGCGCCACCCGCCGGGCAGGTACCGGGTGAGGCCGTACAACCCGAGCAGGACGCCTCCCAGGAGCACCAGCAAGATTACGACTTGGCCGAATGCCTGGAGCATGCCGTCCCCTCTCCCGCTCATCCCCGCCCACCAGCGATGGACGCCAAACTACCTCAAATGAGCGAAGGGCCCGGAGCCGCAGCCCCGGGCTCTCGCTCGCATCTGTGTGATCAGTCGGCGGGCCAGCTCGCTTCGATGTTGTTGAGCATGTCGTCGGTGCTGCCACCGACGATCCAGGCCGTCGCCTCCGTCCAGAACGTCCCGGACCCGACCGCGCCGGGCATCATGTCGGCACCGTCGAAGCGGAAGACATCGGAGCTCGCCAGCAGCTCGGAGAACGACGCCAGCAGCGGATCCTCGATCAGCGCGGGGTCGATGTCGTTGCGGGGCGACAACTCCGAGTGAATGTTGGCCATGTCCACGGCGTATTGGGCCGAGGTGGCGTACAGGATGGCGTCCCAGGTCTCGGGCTTGTCGGTACCTGCAGCGAGCAGGTCGCCGGCGCCGAGCATCACCTTCGGGTCACCGGCTTTGGCGACGGGCAGGTAGAAGTACGTGACGTCGCTGCCGCTGTCGGGCGGGCCGACCGTCCGTCCCTCGGGGAACAGTGCCGAGTAGAAGCTGGCCTGGCGGTGCATGTAGCAGTCGCCGGTCGTGATCGGCAGTCCGCCCTCCTGGAACTTCGTCGTGGCGATCGCCTTGACGTTGTTCTCGCCGCCCATGTAGTCGGGGTTCTTGAGGTCCCGCCGACGGCGTCGGCGACGGCCTTGACCTGCGGGTCGTTGAACGGGATCTCGTGGCTGACCCACTGGTCGTACACCTCGGGACCGTTGATGCCGCAGCATGAAGTCCTCGAACCAGTCGGTGATCGGCCAGCCGGTCGCCACGCCGGACTCGATGCCGGCGCACCACGGGGTGCCGCCGTCGGCGACGATCTGGTCGGACAGTGCGGTGAGCTCCTCGAGAGTCTCGGGGACCTCGTAGCCGCCCGCTTCGAACACGGCCGGGCTGTACCACACCATCGACTTGACGTTGGCACGCCACGGAATGGCCTTGATCTCATCGTTGATGGTGAAGAGATCCTCCCACCCGGTAACGAAGTCGTTGGTAGCGTGCGCGGCGAGGTTCTCGGGGAGTG
>CAWHLC010000005.1:0-22706 GCA_963830025.1 uncultured Acidimicrobiia bacterium | reverse complement strand
GCACATGTTCCGACCGGCGTCGAGGTCGTGGCGGCAAGCCTGCTCGACGAGTTGCCCGACGGCAGTTCAGCGCTCGTGTTGGCGATCGAGCATTTATGGGCGGTGCCGCTGCGCGACGCCGTGCGTGACGCCGGTGGCTTAGTGCTCGGGCACCGTTCGCTGACCCCGGAGGAGCTGATCGCGTTCGGAATGGATGTAGGCGACGAGATCGAGCTCGAGGCGGAGGCGGACACCACCGAGTGAGCCGCTGCCGGTCGTGGTCCTTGGGCGGGCGATCCTGTCGGACTGGTTCGCCCGCCACGACCTGACTGATCCGTTCGCCTTCATGGTCGCCGGCCTGGCAAGCTCGATTGGCGCGACCCGGCCTAATGGACCAAGCCCCGCCGCAACGACACACCGGCTTCGCTGGAGCGAGTGAGTGGCCTCCGACCTGTGACCCGAAGTCCCGATTACCTGTCGCTGTCGAGCCCGGACCTGGCGGCGTTGAGGAGGAGTTTGACGACGGCGCCGATGACGACGAGGTCGAGGAGCATCTGGATGCTGACGATGATGCGGGCACCGCCGGTCTCGGGGGTGATGTCGCCGAAGCCCACCGTCGAGAACACGGTGATGACGAGGTAGAGGGCACCGGTGTGGTCGAGCGGCTCGCTGAAGTGGGTGGTCGAGGACTGCGACAAGGACAGGTACACGATGGCGAAGACCACGAGGAACAGCGGGATGGTGACGCCGAGCGCCTGGATCGCCCGCAGCCCGGGTACCGCGTCGCGTTTGACGCCGTGGAGCTGCAAGGCGAGGACGACGACGAAGGCGGCGATGCCGATCACGAGACGAATGAGCGACTCGCCGCTCGTACGGTCGTCGAACGGGACGAGGTAGAAGGCCCCGAAGAGCAGGATCCAGGCGAGGATCACGGTGATCGCCGTGGTGACGATCTCGCGGCTCCGTCGGCGCCGGTCGAGCTCGGTCCAGCGGGCGGCGTGCTCATCACGTGTAGCCGGTGAACTCCTCACCCGGCGTGATGTTGGGGTAGCGAGTCATCGACTGCTGCAGGGCGCCGAGGCGCTGGGCGACGGGCCCGACGACCCAGGCGCCGTCGAGCCGCTTCTCGATGAGGTCCCACTCCTCGTTCGGGTCGTCGATCAGGTCGAACACGAACGGCCACTGCGGCTTGATGATCGGACCGCTGGTGCTCTCGCTGTAGCGGAACACGACCTTCATCGTTCGCCACTTGACCGACATCGGCGCGCCGTCGGACCCGTAGTAGATGACGTGGTCGCGCCCGGATGTCGGGCTCTGCCCGAGCAGCAGCGCGGAGGCATCGACGCCGTCGATGGGGCGGTCGGCGGGAACCCGCTCGCTCTCGCCGACCATCGACGCCAGTGTCGGCAGCCAGTCGACGGCGGTGACGATCTCGTCGGTGACGGCGCCGGCGGGCACGTGGCCGGGCCAGCGCACCATCCCCGGGGCGCGCATGCCGCCTTCGAACCCGGACCCGAAGTGGCCGCGCCACGGCCCGTTGGAGCCGCCCATCGACTGTCGCTCGTCCGGCCGGGTTGTCACTGGTCCACACGACGATCGTGTTCGTCGGCGATGCCGGCCTGCGTCGATGGCGTCCAGCACCTGGCCGGTGCGGTGATCGAGCTCGGCGAGGGTGTCGGAGTAGACGCCGCCGCCGGATTTGCCGCGGAAGTCCGGATGGCAGATGAGCGGCGGGTGCATCTGGGTGAAGCAGACGTAGGCGAAGAACGGCGTGCTCGCCGCGGCCTTCTCAGCGATGAACGCGGCGGTCCGCGCCGCGATCTGCTCGTCGAGCAGCGGCCGCGTCTCGCAGGTCGAACTCGTCGACCGGCGTCACCGGCGAGCCGGCCACGCCCTCCCAGATCTTCGGGACGTCAGCGCCGGACTCGGCGAACAGCGGATAGGCGCTGTACGCGGCCTCGTCGGAGGTGTTCTTGATGCCGAACCACTCATCGAAGCCCTGATCGGTCGGCAGGCGGCCCTCGATGTCACCGACGTGCCACTTGCCGAACGCCCCGGTCGCGTAGCCGGCGTCGGAGAACAGCTCGCCGAGCGTGTACTCCCACGGGGCCAGCCCGTAGTCGCCCTGCCCCGGCAGCGGCACGCTGCAGTTGCCGGTCCTGATCGGGAGGCGGCCGGTCAGGATCGCCGAGCGGGTCGGGGTGCACTGGGCCTCGACGTTGTAGTTCTTGAAGCGCATCCCCTGGCCAGCCAGGGCGTCGATGCGCGGCGTCGGCGCCAGCCCGCCGTAGCAGCCGATGTCCCCCCAGCCGACGTTGTCGCCGACGATGAAGACGACGTTCGGCACCGTTGAGCTAGCCATGCGACACCCTCCTTCACGTCGACGCGTTGTCGATCCGCGTGCGAGCTTGTTGGGAACGAGCCAACACGAACTCGACCCGGACGCATCACGAAGTCTGTGTGATTCGCAGATCCACCAACCATCCCCGGCCGCTGCTCGGGAGTCGGCGCCGTCGAGTGCTCGCATGACCGGCCTCGCCGCGGCGGGGTAGATTTCACGTCTTCTGTGTGACGACGCCCGACGATCGGAGGCGGATGATCACCGGGTCGGTGGCGTGAAGGGCACGCCACGACGCAACCGAGGAGGTTTGGCAATGAAGGCTGACACGCCGATCACGCTGGCGGCCGCCAGGTACAGCAGCCGCGACGCCGCGGTCGACGGACTTCGACATGGTCTGGGACGCGCACCACGGGGGCGAGTTCGATCACACCGCTGTCGCCGTGCTCACCAAGGACGACTCCGGCAAGCTGCAGGTCGAGCGGCACGACACGACGGCCAAGCACCTGGCGTGGGTCGGCGCGGCACTGGCCGTCGTCGCGCCAGTTGCCGCCGTTGGCGTGGTGGCCGGCGCGGGGGCGGGAGCGCTCGTCGGCCACTTCCACCACAACATCCCGAAGAAGGACGTGGAGGCCATCGCCGAGCTGCTCGAGTCCGGGCAGTCGGGTCTGATCGTGGTGGCGGTCAACAAGGTCGGCACCGACATCGAGCCGCTGCTGGCCGGCGCCGACAAGACGGTGGTCGTGCAGACCACCTGGGGTGATCTCGACGCTGAGATCGAGAGCGAGATCGCCAAGGCGCAGGACAGCTCGAGCGGCTCGTAGTCGGCGCCGCTGCACGAGGGACGACCACGCCCATGGACAGGCAGCAACGAAAGGCGCACGCGCATGGCTGCTCTGCGGACCCGGTTGGAACGGCTGCTGGTGTGGCGGGTGTGGGAGCGGATGCTGGAGGTCGAGTTCATCGATCGCAGCGTGGCGCTGGCGGGCAAGGCGTTCGTGTCGTTCTTCCCGCTGGTGATCGTCGTCGCCGCGTTCATGCCCGACAGCATCCGCTCGTCGATGATCAGCCGACGTCACGTTCCGGCTCGGCCTCCGCGGCGACGCGCTGACGCTCACCCGGGGAGCGTTCTCGTCGTCCGACGACGTGCGCCAGGCGACCGGCGTGCTCGGGCTCGTGCTCACGATCTTCTTCGCCAGCTCGTTCACGACGGCGTTGCAGCGCGTCTACTTCCACGCGTGGCGGCGACCGCGCCGCGGCGGTGCCGCCGTGTACTGGCGTGGCTTGGTGTGCCTGGTGGCGGTGCTGGTCGCCACGGCGTTGCTCGGTGGTCTCGGCGACGACCTCGACGGTGGGCTCCAGGTCGGCCTCTTCGCCATCGCCGCGCTGGTGGCGACGTCGGGGTTGTGGTGGTTCAGTGCGTGGTTCCTGCTGCTCGGCGAGGTGCGGGCGCGAGTGCTTGCGCCGACTGGTGTGATCACCGGCGTGGCGACGGCCGCGTACGCCGCATCGGCGACGATCTGGATGCCCGAGGTGGTGACGAGCAACGAGGACCAGTTCGGCGTCTTCGGTGTCGCCCTCGCCTTGGTGACGTGGTTCTCCGGCGCGGCCATCTGCATCCTGGTCGGGGCCTGCGCGGGCGTGGTCCTCGCCGAGGACCCCGGACGGATCGGCACGCTCGTGCGCGGCGCCGAGTCGCAGACCCTCACCGACGGCGCCCGCCCACCGCTGCCAGCACCCGCCCACGAGCTGAGCCTTCGCAGATGCGTTCCACAGCACCGACGACTCGTGAACACGACCTCACCCACCGACCCGTAACGCCTGGAGGGCGATTCCCATGACTGACACCACCGACGTCAATGTCGAACCCAACATCGCCGATGGCAGCGAGCCGCCCGCCGGCGGTCGCGACACGGTGACCGTCGAGCCTGCCGCCCGCCGGACCCCGATGCCCAAGATCGGAGTGTGGTCGTGGGCCTTCGTCGGGTTCACAGTCGCCGCAGTCATCGTCGTCATCGTGCTCGGCGCGTTGAGCGAGATCGTGCTCCCGATGCTCTTCGCCGCGGTGCTCGCGATCATCTTCAGACCGCTCGTCGGCGTGCTCCAACGGCACAAGCTGAAGCCCACCCTCGCCGCCGGCGTCGTCGTGCTCGGTCTGCTCCTGTTGATGCGCGTCGTCCTCGTCGCCACCGTCCGCGGCGTGACCGACCAAGCCGGTGAGATCAGTGAGGTCACCGACGAAGCGCTTGGCCAATGCCGCCGAACAGGTCGACGTCGCCGGGGTCGACCCAGCAAGCATTGGAGGACGCCCGGGCGGCCACCGAAGGGGCCGGCCCGATGATCGCCGAGGGCTTCGTGACCAAGGTCGTGGAAGGGGTCGGCAGCATCATCGGCCTGGTCAGCGGCATCATCCTCGGCGCCCTGATCATGTACTACCTGCTCAAGGACGGCAACAAGTTCCGACAAGCCGTCGTCGGCGCGTTCAGCCCGGCGATGCGCGGCGACGTCGACGCCTTCCTCGGCGATTCGTTCCGGATCCTCCGCGACTACGGCAAAGGTCGCAGCATCATGTCCGCCAGCGTGGCGGTGGTGATCGGCCTCACCGCCCTGCTGCTCGGCCTCCCGCTCGTGTTCACGATCATGGTCGTCAACTTCATCGGCGGCTACATCCCCTACATCGGCGCCTTCCTCGGCGGCGGCCTCGCCGTCATCGTCGCCCTCGGCGACGGCGGCCTCCCCGACGCCGCGATCATGCTGCTGGTGGTGCTCGCCTCCAACCTGTTGCTGGAGAACTTCGTCGAACCGAAGGTGATGGGCCGCAGCCTCGACATCCACCCCCTCGTCGTGCTCGTCGTCACCGCGCTCGGTGGCCTGCTCGGCGGCATCGTCGGCCTCCTCCTCGCCGTGCCCGCCTACGTGATCGCCCGCAGCGCCATCTCCCGCTTCCGGTCGCGTGGCATCGTCGAGATGGTCACCGACCGCGCCCAACCGACCGTTGACCGTCTCCTCCAATGACCTCGGCCGGTCAACCACGACCCGCCCAAGACTCCGGACCACATCAGCGCCGGGACAGCATCGTAGGGGCCGTGAGGCCACCACAGCGGCGTGCGCTCGGTCTCCAGTTGTTCGCCTCGGCGCAGGACGAGCCGAGGTCGCGTCGACCGACCGATGCTGTCGTCGCCATCGTCAGCGCGCTGGTGGTGGTCATCGCTGGCCTGGCGGCGCGGTTGCTCGCCGAGCTCGAGCAGTCCGTCGCGGACGCAGTGGCCGACGTGCCCGGATTCTTCGACACGTTGTGGCGGTTGATGTTCTGGACACCGGTGGCGTGGTCGCTGGTGCTCCTCGTCGCCGCCGTCGCCCGCGGTCGCCTGGCTCTCGCCCGTGACCTGGTGGTGGCGTCCGGCCTGGGGGTCGCCGGTGCCGTGGCCGCGGCAGCGATCGTCATGGACGACGGGACACGGCGTCGCCGACCTGCTGTTCGACGTCGATGGACCACCCGTGTTCCCGCCCGCCCTGGTGGTCGTCGCCACCGCGGTGATGTCGACGGCGTCGCCGCATCTCACCCGTCCGTTCCGCAACCTCGCCAATTGGCTGATCCCGATGCAGTTGGTGGGAGCGATCCTGCTCGGGGCGGCGCTGCCGTCGGGCGGATCGGCGGCGATCGCGCTGGGGGTGCTGGCAGCGGCGATCGTCCACCTCGCCTTGGGGTCGCCGGGCGGCCGTCCGACCGTCGTCTCGGATCCGGCTCGCCCTCAGCGACCTCGGGCTCGTCGTGGACGATCTGGCGCCGGCGTCGATACAGCGGGAAGGAGTGGTGCTGTTCGAGGGCCACGACGACGAGGGGGCGCTGCACGTCAAGGTGTACGGCCGCGATGCCGGCGACGCCCGGCTGCTGGCCGACATGTGGCGGCGCCTGTGGTACCGGGGTGCCGAGCGGACGGTCCGCCACCGTGGGGTCGAGCTCGTCGAGCACGAAGCGCTGGTCACCCTGCTCGCCGAGCGGGCCGGCGCCCACGTCCCCGTTGTCGTCACCGCCGGGAGTGCGGGACGTGGCGACGCCTTGGTCGTCGTGCGCCCGATCGGCGACACGATCGCAGCGAGATCGGCCAGCACCGACACGCCAAGCGCGATCGACGAAGACGCCGTCGCCGGTCTCTGGCAGGAGATCCACCGGCTGCACGCCGCCGGCATCATCCATCGCAGCGTCGATCTCGACCGCGTGGTCGTCACGTCAGACGGGTCGCTGGCGCTCGGCGACCTGTCCTCCGCGACGGTCGCCGGTCAACCCGACGACGCGGCGTTGGATCAGGCCCAGGTGCTGGCCCTGTCGATCCTCCTGCTCGGCGAGGATCGCGGTGTGGCGGTCGCCCGAACATACGGCGACGACAACGTCGTCGCCGTGTTGCCGTTCCTCCAAGAGGCAGCGATGCCGCCGTTGGTCCGAGCCGAGTACCACCGCCGCAAGGTCGAGCTCGACAAGGTCCGGACCCGGCTCGCCACCACGCTCGGAGGTCGATGAGCAGCCGCTCGTCAAGTTGCGTCGCGTCACGTGGGGTTCGCTGCTCAACGCCGCGCTCTTGGCCTTCGCCGCCGTCGCCCTCATCGGTCTGCTCGGTGACCTCGATCTCGAGTCGTTCGTCGACTCCCTCGCCGACGCCAACTGGTGGTGGCTGGCCTTGGCCCTGGTGCTCGCCCAGATCCCGCGGATCCCGGCGGCGGTGAGCACGATGGGCGCCATCGAGCGGCCCCTCCCGCTCGGCCCGCTGACCACACTGCAGTTCGCCATCAGCTACGTGAACCTGGCTGTCCCCAGCAC
This sequence comes from uncultured Acidimicrobiia bacterium, assembly GCA_963830025.1. GTDB lineage: Bacteria > Actinomycetota > Acidimicrobiia > Acidimicrobiales > Ilumatobacteraceae > CAWHLC01. Next base: position 15,573 of record CAWHLC010000005.1, on the reverse strand, counting down.
GGCGGCCCGGGTTGCCGTCAACATCCGGTTCTTCCAACGCTTCGGCGTCGACGCGACCACGGCGACCACGGCAGGGGCCATCGATTCGGTCTCCGGGTTCATCGTCCAGATCTTCCTCTTCCTCGTGGTGTTCTTCTGGTCCGATGTCGACTTCGGCCTCTCCTTCGACACCGGTGATCTCGAGGGTCTCGCCACGATCGCCCTCATCGTCATCGCCGCCGTCGTCGTGCTCGCCGTCCTCGTCCTCGTCGTGCCGTCGTGGCGCCGCCGCGTCAGCGAGCTGTGGCACAAGGTTCGGGCCGCCACCGCGGTGCTGCGCTCGCCGACGAAGTTGCTGCAGCTGTTCGGTGGGAACCTGCTCAGCCAGGTCCTCTTCGCCGTCGCCCTCGGCGCGTGTGTCAACGCGTTCGGCGAGGACCTCCCGCTCTCTTCGCTCGTCCTGATCAACACCGTGGTGTCGCTGTTCGCCGGGCTGCTCCCGGTGCCTGGCGGGATGGGCGTCTCCGAAGCCGGACTCACCCTCGGCCTCACCAGCGCCGGGCTGCCCAGTCGAGATCGCCTTCGCCGCCGCCCTCGCCTACCGCTTCGCCAGCTTCTACCTGCCGCCGATCTGGGGGTACTTCTGCTACGACTGGCTAGTGAAGCGGCGCTTCCTGTGATGCCGTCGCTGGGCCGCCGATCCCTTGGGGGTCGGCGTCGCTCGCGCGATCGAGGTCGACCGAGTCGTGCCAGCTGTCGGCGACGGTGGCGTCGAGACGGCGGAGTTCTTCTTCGATCGCTGCACGGTGCTCTGGCCGAACCGTTCTGAGAAGCTCCTCGAGCAACGCTCGGAGTCGTCGCATGACCTGCACCGACGTGGCACCGAACTCACGAATCTCCGTCAGTCCGAGCGTCACGAAGTCCTCCCAGCGGCGAGTCACCATCACGACCGCCGCCGGCGGACCGGTGCTGGCAGCCTTCGTGTACTTCTCGAGTTCGGTCCTCCCGATGAAGCCGAGAACCTCACCGATGTGGTCGAGCACCTGGACGGCGGTCGTGGGATCGTTGACGGCAGGTGAGAGCGCCTTGTTCGCGATGTCGACCATCATCCGTAGCGCGAACGCGGGGTCCTGGTCGAAGGTGCGCTCGTCGCCGAGCGCAGTCATTCCTTCGAGTTCCTCCGCGGCACCGTCGCCGAACTCGCCGCCGTAGACAAGCACCAGCGCTTCGCCGGTGTGCACGAAGTCGCCGACCGGATGCGGCAGGACAATCTCGGCGCCACGGGCCCGAGCCCACGCGACGAAACCGTCGGGATCGACTGCCTGGATCGCGCCGCCGCGGCTGGCTCCCACAACGAGCGTTGGATCCCGACGCGTCGTCCCGTACTCCCATCTGATGTCCGTTCGATCGGCGAGACGCACGCTCTGCTCGAACGTCGAGCGAGCTACCCGTGCCACGTCCGCGGCGACGGCCACGGGTCTCAGCCGACGGATGCACGCATCGAAGAAAAGGATGAAGACCAGCACGCACAGCGCGACGGAGAGTCCGGCCAGTGTCACGCCGAGGTCGGGAACGAAGTCGTCCTCGATCCGCCGGAGCACCGAGAACGAGAACGTCAGGGTGCCGGCGAGGAGCGCGAGTGTCGCCTTGAGCATGCGATCGCGGTACCAGAGGCGCAGGATGCGGGCCGAGAACGTCCCGGTGGCCATCTGCACGACGAGAACGGTGACGGTGACGACGAAGCCGGTGAGCGCCGCCGTTGCACCGACGATCGAGGTGAGGACGGCGCTTGCCGTCGACGGCGAGTACTGCCACAGCGCCGGCGCCCCGAGGTGCTCGTCGGCGACCGAGACGATGAGGCCGAGAATCGCACCGAGGATCGCTCCCATGACGGGGACCTGCCACAGGCTTTCGAGCAGGCTCTCGCGCTGGCGGAACCGCGTGCGCCAGGTCATCTCACTCGCTCCGTTTGGCGAGCCACGCCGCATGGATGTCGAGCGTTGCGGACCGGGCGGCATCAACGACGCTGCTCCCGCATCACGACGTGTATCGGTCGGTCGATGTAGCGGAGGAACACCTTGCAACCGTCGCGGACGTACTCGAGTGCTACGTGTTGGCCTCGAACATCGCATGCCTCTCTTGTTGCGGCTATTCCCGCGCCGTGCGAGACGTCGGCCCGCCTCACTCGGGCTCGGCGCCCGGTGCGCCAACCCCTGTTCCGCCCATCATCGACGGAGCTGATGCCGCCCGCATCACATAGATCTCGTGATTGGTCGCTCGCGTCGAGAACCGGCGGCGCCGGGATACTTCTGCTGCGACTGGCTGGTCTCAGCGATGCGCTCCGCCGACATTCGGCCGACTCGCCACTACGGTCAATCACTCGAACTACGTGATGACTCGGTCGGCGCCAAGTAGCACGATCGGAAGGAATGACCCAGACATCGCGCGTTGTCCGCCCCGCCGCTGACCGACCGTCGTGGCGCACGGTCCTGTGGCGCACGATCGTCGTCACGGTGGTCACCACGGCCGGGCTGTGGCTGCTCGCCGCCATCTTGCCGGGGTTCTCGATCGACTCGTTCTGGGATGCCTTGCTGGCCGGGTTCGTCGTCGGCATCGCCAATGCCGTCGTCTGGCCGGCGCTGGCGTTCCTCGTCGTCCCGCTCTCGGTGCTGACCCTCGGGCTGGGCGCCATCATCCTCAACGCGCTGTTCGTGTTCCTGCTGCTCGACGCTGCTGCCGGGGGTCGAGATCGACGGGTTCTGGACGGCGTTGTGGGTGGTCGTCGGCCTGGTGATCGTGACCACGTTGGTGAGCGCGCTGCTCGCCATCGACGACGACTCGTGGCTCGACCAACGAGTGGCCCGGCAAGCCCGTCGGCGGTCGAAGGACGCCGTCGTCACCGACGTGCCAGGCGTGGTGTTCATCCAGCTCGACGGTCTCGCCCATGCGGTCCTCCGGCGGGCGATCCGCTCTGGGGACGTGCCCACATTGCATCGGTGGATCCGCGACGGCAGTCATGTGCTGGTCGGTTGGGAGACCGGGTGGTCGTCGCAGACCGGTGTCAGCCAGTGCGGCATCCTGCACGGGTCGACCGTCGACATGCCGGCGTTCCGCTGGATCGACAAGACGACCGGCGAGGTGATGGTGTCCAACCATCCGAAGTGTGCGGCGGTGATCGAGAAGGCCCACTCCGACGGCAACGGTCTGCTCGCCCACCACGGCTCGAGCTACGGCAACCTGTTCTCCGGCGATGCCGAGCGGGCCGTGCTGACGATGAGCGGCGCCGGCCAGCGCAAGGAGGGCCGCACCGGTGCGGGCTACTTCGGCTACTTCTCGCGGCCGGGGCAAGCGACGAGGACGTTGCTAGCGGCGATCGTCGAGATCGGACGGGAACGGCTGGCAGCGGGCCGGCAGCGACGGCGAGGTGTCGAGCCCCGCGTCGAGCGGGGCTGGGTGTACGCCTTGTTGCGCACGTTCACGACGGTCGTCACCCGCGATGTGTCGGTGCAAGGGGTCGTCAACGACATGTGCGAGGGCCGGGCCGCGATCTACGTCGACATGCTCGGCTACGACGAGGTCGCCCACCACTCCGGGCCCGAACGCGTCGACGCCCTGGCCGTGCTGCGTGACCTCGACCGCCATGTCGGACGTATCGAGCGCACCGCGACCTGGACGCCCCGGCCGTACAAGATCGTCGTCCTGTCCGACCACGGCCAGACCCAAGGCGCGACCTTCGAGCAACGCACCGGCCAGACATTGGCCAAGTTGGTCGCCGAGCTCTGCGGCGCGGCGGCGTCGGGGGACGGCGATGCCGAAGCGGGCAACACCGAGTCGTCGGCGTGGTTGCGCCACGCCCGCCACCAAGAGGGATCGACCGAGCCGGTGCCAGCCGACGTTCCCGTCGTGCTCGGGTCGGGAAGCCTCGGTCTGATCTCGATCCCGGGCGAGGCACGTCGCCTCACCCGAGAGGAGATCGACACCCGCTACCCGCGGTTGATCTCGGGGCTGGCGGCCCATCCGGAGATCGGGTTCGTCCTCGTCCGCCAGGCGACCGGATCGTCGGTCGTACTCGGCAACGGCGGCAGCCTCGATCTGATCGACCGGCGACGTGGTCGGGGAGGATCCGTTGGCGCCATTCGGTCCCCGAGCCCACGAGCAGGTCGCCGAAGTCGACAGCTATGCCACAGCTGCCGATCTGATGGTCAACAGCCGCTACGACCCCGACCTGGAAGAGGTCGCAGCGTTCGAGGACCAGGTCAGCTCCCACGGCGGGCTCGGTGGCCCCCAGACCCACCCGTTCCTGCTCTACCCCGCCGAGCTCACCGATCCGGTCGAGCCGATCTTCACCTCACCGGCGATGTACAAGGTTCTGAAGGGCTGGCTCGCCGAGGTCGGCCATCCACCAACTCGATCGTGACCGTCGACCCACCACAGCATCGACAACGAGGCGGTGTCGGCGTCGAACAGCGCGGGCTCGGCGCCGTGACATGGTGGTGTCTGACTCGTTCGTCCTTCCCTGTACCAGGCGTGCCCCGCGCGGACCTCGACCCGAGCGCCAGGATTGGCATGGTGCAGCTCGCCGAGCGAGGCGCGGGTTGGCGGATCAGATTGCAGGTGGCCGAGGCGCGTCCGCCTGACACGTAACATCCAGTGTCCGAGGGCTCGGGATCACCGATCGCGAGGCTCCGCGCCGGCGTCACACCTCGCTGCGCTGACGACCCCGGCGCTCGACGCAGCGCCGCGGCCGCGCCTGCTGGCGTCAGAGGTGGTTCCGCTCAGTCACTCGCGTGCGGTATCGACGCCGAGGGGACCAGCGAGCGTGCCGCCGTGGACCTGCTGCGTCGGTTCGATCTCTTGCGAGCGCCGAGCTGAACGGCGTCTCGGATCAGCGGTGCTTCAGCGCTGCCGCCTTCGACCGGCGGATCGGACCTTGGGGGCAAACGTCGTCCGCGGCGCCGTTGCCCGAGATGGGACATCAACGCCATGGACGCTCCGGGTCGACTCGACGAGCCGCCACGTTTCGAAGCGGCCACCTGGAGACCGACCCTGATCCGGCCGAGACCGGCGGTGAGTGTCTCGGTGACTAGGCCGACGAAGGCGTCGCGTGGAACGGCGATCAGCTTGGCGGTTCAGGCCTTGCGCATCTCGCTGCCGTGGGCGGTGAGCGCCCAGATGATGAGCACGTCGATCGTCACCACGGCGAGCGCCCACAGCGGGTACGCCGGGATGAAGAAGAAGTTGGCGATCAAGCTGATGCTGGCGGCGATGACGCCGACGGTGCGAGCCAGGATGTTGCCGCTGAACACTCCGATGCCGGAGAACAGCATGGCCAGGCCAACGACCAGGTGGACCCAGCCCCATTGGGAGATGTCGAGGTACAGCGATGCTCGATTCGTCCACACGACCCATTCGTCGTTGATGACTCCGATCAGTCCGTAGACGGAATTGAGCCCGCCGCTGATGATCATCATCACGCCGGCGAAGGCGATCCACCCGGTCCAGCCGCTGCGCTCCGTCTCGTAACTCCCAGATGTCGGATAATCGGTCTGTTGGTAGGTGCCGTCGGTCATCGCGGTTGCCTTTCTGTCATGTCGGGTCTCCGAGTCGGTTCCGAAGACGTCATCACTCGGATCGTGTTCCATCGTGGAGTTGCCGGGCAGGCGACGTCATCACGTACATCGAGTGATTGATCTCTCGCGCCTCGACGGCCACCGCTCTACTCGAGGTGGTCACGGACCGGGTAGGGCCCCGTCCGCCGGCGTTGGAGCCGCCGACGGCCGTGTCGTCGCCTGCTGAAGGTTGTGGCCAATGCCGTGACGTGGTCACCGCGGTGACGCCAACACAAGGGGCCGCGCTCGCGGATCACACAGATGACGTGATGCGTGGCGGGGCGCCGGTTGCGACAGTGGCAGCAGCCGTTTCGACCGAGAGGAAGGATCTGACCATGTCCGACACCGAAAGCCGAGTGCTCGACACGATCACCGCGATGAACCTGGCGTCATTGGAGCAGGTCACCGGACTCGACCCGCAGTCCGTGGTGCTCGTCCGGTTCGCCGCGCTCGTGGCTCTCGACGCCGCCCCGCTGTCCTACCTCACCCACCTCGCCGTCGGCCAGGAAGCCGGGATCACTGCCGAACAGGTCGAGGACGTCCTGCTCGCCCTGGCGCCCCTCGTCGGGTCTGCGCGGGTCGTCTCCGCCGGGTCCAAGATCGCCCGCGCCCTCGGGATCGGCGTACTCGGCGCCGAGGCCGCCGCCGAGGCGGACGACGACGAGCCGTGACGGTCGCCGGCGTCGACGCGCGCCGGCCGACCAGGCAAGCGGAGCGTCGTCGCGGTGGGCAGCGGCGGACCGCAACGCATGAGCACACGAGCGGGGAGGTGCTCGCCGCAAGAGAGCCAAATGCACCCAATGATGGAGGAACCTCGATGAAACGCAGCGACAGTCCACCACCACTCGCTCGAGCCGTTGTGGCGTGTATGGCGCTCGCCTTCCTGTTGGTGTCGTGCGGTGATGATGACGACTCCGCTACGGCGACGACCGGAGCCGATGTGTGCGCCGATCGGGAGGCGTTGAGCGAGTCGGTTGATGTGCTGACAAACGTCGATGTGGTCGCTGAGGGGACCGACGGTGTCTCGGCGGCGGTCAGCGACGTGGAGGACGATCTCGCCGCGCTGCGCAGCTCGGCCGGCGATGCCTTGGCGCCGCAGGTGCAGGCGGTCCAGGACGACCTCGACGAGTTGGAGACGGCGGTCGACGAGATCGACTCCGGTGGCGGCTCCGCCGCACTCGCGGCGGTGTCCGAGCTGGCAGGCTCGGCAGCAACGTTGCTCGACTCGCTGGAGGCCGGCGTGTGTGGAGCGTTGACGACGTCACCGCCGTGAGACGGTCTGCGACCGTGATTTCGAGGCGCGACGCCGTGGTCGCCGCGGTTCAGACCCGCACACCGGTGGACGACCGGGAGGAGCGGTCCATCGAAACGAGCCTCGCCACGCTCGAACGCTTGGGTGACGACCCGTTCGACGAGCACGCCAACCCCGTGCACCTCACCGCGTCGGCGCTCATCGTTGGAAGCCGCGGCGTGGTCCTGCACCGCCACCGGCTACTCGGTGCATGGGTGGCCCCGGGCGGTCACATCGACGCCGACGAGCAACCGTGGCAGGCGGCCGTCCGCGAAGCCCGCGAGGAGACCGGCCTTCGACATCTCGGCCTCGCCAACGGCTCGTCGGACCTCGTTCACGTCGACGTCCATCCCGGGCCACGCAGCCACACCCACCTCGATCTGCGCTACCTCCTCGACGGCGACGACACCGATCCGGCGCCGCCACCGGACGAGAGCCAAGACGTGTTCTGGTTCACCTGGCCCGATGCGCTGCGGATCGCCGAGCCATCGATGACCGGGATCCTCACCCACCTGTGGAACACGTGAACGAGTCCAGCGGTCACGAAATGAGCGCGGATCACGTCAATCACGTGATGACGGACCGGCCGGCACCGTTCATGCTCGGGTCCATGGCGACGACAACCGGAGCACGGCGTCACACGCGACGCGAAATGCTCCAGACGGAAGGGACATAGTCATGGCATCGAACACAGCTCTGATCACTGACAAGGGGCGCGAGCTGCGCCAACTGGTGAAAGGCGCGGACAGTATCGAGCTCAAGCTGACCCTGCCGGAACACTCGTACCGGTCGGCGGCGGCCGCCCTCGGTGTCGATCCGCTCGACGCCCAGATCCGTCAGGTGTTCTTCTTCGACACCCCCGGCCTCGATCTCAACAAGGCCGGTGTCGTCGCCCGGGCACGGCGGGTGCAGGGTCGCGGTGACGATTCGGTGGTCAAGCTACGGCCCGTCGTCCCTGCAGAGCTGCCCGCGTCACTGCGCAAGTTGCCCGAGTTCGTCGTCGAGGTCGACGCCCTGCCCGGCGGATACGTCTGCTCGGCATCACTCAAAGGTGTACCGAAGTCGTCAGTTCGCGAGACCGTGGCGGGCAAGGGCCAGCTGAGCAAGGTGTTCTCCAAGAACCAGCGCTCGTTCTTCGAGGAGCACGCGCCGGCCGGTCTGGCGATCGACGAGCTCGACGTGTTGGGACCGATCTTCGTGCTCAAGCTGAAGCTCTCCCCGAAGGCGTTCGGTCGTCGGCTGGTCGCCGAGATGTGGCTGTATCCGGATGGCTCGCGGATCGTCGAGCTGTCGACGAAGTGCCTGCCCGGGGAGGGTCTCGACGTCACCGAGCAACTGCTCGACTTCCTCGCTTCCAAGGACATCCCCACCGACGCCGAGCAGCAGACCAAGACGAAAACGGCGCTCGAGTTCTTCTCCGCCGAGCTGCACTCACGGTGACGAGCCCCAGCATGGACCAGATAGGCGCCATCCTCGACGAAGCCCTCAAGGAGACTGTCGGGATCTCGTCCAAGAAGTGGGCGCTCGTCCTCGTCGCCCTCGTCGTCGGGGCGATGAGCGCGTTCTGGCTGGTACGTCGCGCTCGATCCGCCGAGCCGGCCACCGTTCTGGTCGACGTCGACACGACCTGATCATCGCCGTAACCGGGAGTAGTCGTGGAGGGCAACACGACCCGAGCTGTACGGGGCTGGCTGTCATCGCTGGCGCCCGAGCGCAAGACCCTGAAGCCCGACGCCGTGGCCGGACTGCCGGGTGCGATCGGCAGCGTCCCGGACGGGATGGCTGCCAGCGTGCTGGCCGGCGTCAACCCGATCCACGGCCTCTACGCCAGCTTCGCCGGTCCGGTCGCCGGCGGCCTCAGCGCCAGCACCAAGTTGATGGTCATCACGACGACGAGCGCTGCCGCGCTCGCCGCCGGGTCGGCGGTGGAGAGCCTCAGCCCCGAGGACCGACCGGCAGCGCTGTTCCTGCTGACCTTGCTCGCTGGGGCGGCGATGATCACCGCCGGGCTGTTGCGCCTGGGCCGGTTCACCCGGTTCGTCAGCCAGTCGGTGATGGTCGGCTTCCTCAGCGGCGTGGCGGTCAACATCATCGCCGGTCAGATCCCCGACCTCACCGGCGCAGAGGCGGACGGATCGGTGCCAGTGGCGAAGGCCTGGGACGTGCTCATCCATCCGAGCCGCATCGATACGGCGTCGTTGCTGTGTGGCGCCGCGGCGTTCGCCATCATTGTCGTGCTCGGCCGTACCCGCATCGCCGCCTTCAGCGCTGTGGTCGCCCTGGCGATCCCGACGATCGCCGTGATCGTGGCCGGTGCCGACGTCGCCCAGGTCGAGGATCAAGGCGATATCCCCCGAGGCATCCCCCTGCCGGCCTGGCCGGAGCTGTTGGCGTTCTCGTGGTCGCTGCTCGCCGGGGCGTTGGCAGTGGCGGCGATCGTGCTCGTTCAAGGTGTCGGCGTCGCCGAATCTGCCCCCAACGACGACGGCACACGGTCGAACGCCAACGTCGACTTCATCGCCCAAGGCGTCGGCAACGTCACCTCCGGACTCTTCAGGGGCCAGCCCGTCGGCGGTTCGGTCGGGCAGACAGCGCTCAACAAGACGGCCGGAGCGCGCACCCGGTGGGCATCGATCTTCTCCGGCCTGTGGATGCTGCTGATCCTGGCCCTGTTCTCCGGCATCGTCGGCGCCGTCGCCATGCCCACCCTCGCCGCACTGCTGATCTTCGCCGCTGCCGGCTCCCTGCGCATCGGCCAGATCGCCACCATCTGGCGCACCGGGCTCACCTCGCAGATCGCCATCGCCACCACGTTCATCGCCACACTCCTGCTCCCCGTCGCCACCGCCGTCGGCCTCGGCGTCGTCATCTCACTACTGCTCCAGCTGAACCAGGCCGCCCTCGATCTCAAGGTGGTCCAGCTCGTGCCCAGCGCCGACGGACGGTTCGAGGAACGGGTCGCCCCGCAACGACTGACCAGCCACACCGTCACCCTCATCGACGTCTACGGCAGTCTCCATTACGCCGGCGCCCGCACCCTCCAACACCATCTCCCCGACCCCACCGGCACCGAAGCCCCGGCGCTCGTCTTGCGCATGCGCGGCCGCACCACACTCGGCGCCACCTTCTTCAACGTGCTTGCCAGTTACGCCGAGCAGATGGCCGCCGTCGACGGCCGGCTCTACGTCGCAGGCCTCGACCAGACGCTCATCGCCCAAGCACAACGCACCGGGACGATCCCCGACGACGGGCCGGTCAAGCTCTACGAAGCACACCCAATCATCGGCGAGTCGAGCCTGCAAGCCTTCCACGACGCCCAAGCCTGGGTCGCAGCGACGCTCCCGGACACCACCGTGTGACCTCGAGCGCGAGGCTCGAGACGTCACGACGGCGACCACTCGTGACGCGCAGACAGAAGACAGTCTTCGACGACGGGCACGCCGCGGGCGATTTCACACGATCGTGGTGATGCGGTTTGTGTCGGCTCAATCGACGATGGGTACAACCGGGCTGAGCAGACAGAAGGGTGAGTGCGCCTTGGACTACACGGAACGGTTGCGCCGACTGGCCATCAACGATGCCCGCATCGCCGACGACCACGATGACGGGCTCGGGAGTGGAGAGCTCGATCCGAAGACGCTGGCGCTGGTCCGCCTCGCCGCGTTGATTGCCGTCGGCGGCGCAGTCCCCTCGTACGGCGCGCAGGCCGACGCGGCGGTGAGTGCCGGGGCGTCGGCCGCCGAGGTCGTCGACGTGCTGGTCGGAGTCCTTCCCGTCGTCGGGCTTCCCCGCGCGGTCGCTGCGGCCCCAAAGCTTGCGCTTGCACTCGGCTGCGACACCGACGACATCGAACCCCAGTTCACCGGGTGACGCCTATCTATCCGCCGAGGAGACCAGATGCGATCGCTCCTTGCACGGCCTGGTCACGCGATGAGACGGCCAGCTTTCGATAGATCGAGCTGACCTGCGAGTTGACCGTGTTGCGGGACACGAACAGCCGCTGGGCGATGTCGCGGATGGTGAGGTGGGTCTGCAGGTACGGGAGCAGCCGCAGCTCGGCCGCGGTGAGCGGCGACGCGCCGGTCGCCCCGGCATGGCCGGTCGTGGAAATCGCACCGCTGAACTCCGAGACCTCGTCGACGAGTGTGCCGAGTGCCGGGCGATGGTGGAGGATGTCGTCGACTTCTTGCAGTAGGTGTCGTGCGGTCAGCACGTCGCCGAGCGCCCAGTACACCTTGGCCAGCTGCACTCGAACGCGCACTGCGAGATAGGGCAGGGCGAACGTCAGCGACGGACGGGCTCGCATCGCCTGGGTCAGCTGGCGTTCGGCTTCGTTGCGATCGCCTCGGTGCACGGCGAGACGGGCCGCGCCGGCGAAGGCGAGCCCGCTCGTGGGGTAGTCATGCATCCGATACTCATCGATGGCCCCGAGTGCACGTTCAAGGTGCTCGTCCGCCTCTGTCCATCGCCCACGATTCATCGCCAGCATGGCGAGCTCGGCCTCGCTGTCAACGAGCGAGTCGGTGTTCGACATGGCGGCTGCGAGCGTGGACGCCTCGGCGAACAGGGCAGCAGCCTGGTCGACGTCGCCGGCGAGCAGCAGCGCCTCGGCATGCATGCACAGGGCCGTGTCGCGCCAGACGCTCCCCTCCGCCTCTTGGGCAGCCGCGAAGCTTCCGTCGGCCAGCATCTGCTCCGGACCAGCGCGGCACATCCCGGCCCGCAACATGGCCCGCGCCGAATCGAACGACGCCGAGCCGTCCGCCGGCACGAGATCGAACGAAGCGGCGTCGACGATCGCCGCCCATCGGTCCGCTTCGGTGGTTTGCCCGCTGAACACAGCGATCCAGCCGGCCAACACTGCCAGCGGAGGGTGTTCCGCGATGGCCGCGTCGCCGAGCGCCGACAGCCAACGTTGCACCGTGGAGATGTGGCCGGCCTGGTAGGTCGGCAGGATCAGGGCCGTCACCAACTGGCTGCAACGGTCCCGCTCATCCGTGTTCAACAAGTGCTCGACCGCCATCGCCGGCCACCCGTTGGACTCGTACCAGTCAGCGGCACGCAGGTGCAGCTTGGTGATGGCGTCGGGCTCGACCCGACGAAGCTCACCGAGCAAGAACTCGCGGAACAAGCCGTGGTAGCGGTACCACTCCCGGCGCCGGTCAAGGGAAACCAGGAACAGACTCGCCGCCTCGAGCTTGCGCAGCCGTTCCTGACCGCCCGGTTCGCCGACCACGGCGTCGCACAGCGGAGCACACAGTTGATCGAGCACCGCCGTCCTGCGCAAGAACTGCTGATCCTCGTCGGCCAGTCGCATCAGCGACTCGCGATACAGGTAGTCGGCCACATACCGATCGTCACCGGAGATCGTCAAACCCGTGCCACCGCTGTCAGTGGCGATCAACGCGGCGAGGTACAAACCGACCGGCCAACCCTCGGTCCGGGCCGTCACCGACGCCGCCTGCTCAGGGGTGATCTCGACCTGGGCGTGCGAGAAGATGCGCTCGGCGCCTGCCGCGTCGAGCGCCAGGTCGCCAGCCAGGAACTCCAGTGCGTCACCCGCAGCCCGCAGTCGAGGCAGGTGGGGTTGCTCGAAACGGCTCGCAGCGACCAGTTGAGAGCCACGGCGGAATACCCGAGATCGCCACGCCGAGCACATCGTGACAATCCGGCGATCGCAACTCGTGCAGGTCGTCCAACATCAGCACAAACGGAACCTCGCTGGCCCGGAACGCTGCGGCGAGACGTGGCGCCGCCCGTCCCAACATCGAGACGCCCGAACCGCCCACGTCGGCGACCACATCGGCCTGGCCCGGCGAGACCCGTGCGTACGCCGACGCCAACAACGTGAGCAGGAGACGTGGATCATCATCGAAGCGGTCCAGTGACACCCACCCGACGGGACGATCCTCCGCCCGGGCCCACTCGGCCAGCAACGTCGTCTTGCCGTAGCCGGCCGGCGCACTGACGCCCACCACCGGACAGCCGCTCACCCGAGCCCTCTCGATCAACTGCGAGCGCGGCACGACACCGGAGCGAGGCGGGGGACCGACAGCTTGGCATCGACCAGCAACTCATCGAGCTCACCCGCCTTCGGCGCCGCCAAACCCGGATCATCCGTCACGGACGAATCCTAGGATGAACCCCCTTCGAAACATGGGGTGAACGCCGCGGCGACTGTGGATAGCCGCGACGAATCACACGATCTTCGTGATGCGCCCGTCGCCGGCTTGATGTTGGCTAGCTCTGACGGCCGGTGTTCGACAAGGCCTGGCGCGTCGGGGAGTTCGAACCCGCCCATGACAACGACCATTCGAGGAGAAGTGTGATGAGTGTTGACCGGCATGCCCGCACGATGTTGCCGATCCCGGACCGCCCGGCGCCGGGCTTGACGACCTATGACGCCAAGGACCCGGCGACGGCGTATCCGCCGATCGAGCCGCTGTTGCCCCCTGCGGGCGCTCCGAACGTCCTGGTGATCTTGATCGACGACGTCGGTTTCGGCGCCTCGAGCGCGTTCGGCGGTCCGTGCAACACCCCCACGGCGGACCGCTTGGCGGCGGGTGGGCTGCGGTACAACCGGTTCCATACGACGGCGCTGTGCGCGCCGACGCGACAGGCCCTGATGTGTGGGCGCAACCACCACTCGGTGGGCATGGGCAACATCACCGAGACGGCGACGTCGGCCCCGGGGAACAGTTCGTTGCGCCCGAACACGAAGGCACCGTTGCCGATGACGTTGAAGTTGAACGGATATTCGACGGCGCAGTTCGGCAAGTGCCACGAGGTGCCGGTTTGGCAGTCGTCGCCGATGGGTCCGTTCGACGCCTGGCCGTCGGGTGGTGGCGGGTTCGAGTACTTCTACGGGTTCATCGGCGGGGAGAACAACCAGTGGGATCCGGCGCTGTACAGCGGGACGACCCCGGTCGAGCCGCCGGCGACGGCCGAGGAGGGTTACCACCTCACCGAGGACCTCGCCGACCACGCGATCGGCTGGGTGCGCCAGCAGAAGGCGTTGATGCCCGACAAGCCGTTCTTCGTGTACTTCGCCACGGGGGCAACGCACGCCCCCCACCACGTCCCCAAGGAGTGGGCCGACAAGTACCAGGGCCAGTTCGACGACGGTTGGGACGTGCAGCGTGAGCGCACGTTCGCCCGGCAGCGTGAGCTCGGAATCATCCCCGACGATGCCGAGTTGACCGTGCGGCACGATGTGATCCCGGCGTGGGACGACATGCCCGACGAGCTCAAGCCGGTGCTGGCCCGGGAGATGGAGGTGTACGCCGGGTTCCTGGAGCACACCGACCATCACGTCGGCCGGCTGATCGACGCCCTCGAGGACCTCGAGGTCCTCGACGACACGATCATCTACTACATCATCGGCGACAACGGCGCCTCCGCCGAGGGCACGCTGAACGGTGCGTTCAACGAGATGGCCAACTTCAACGGGATGGCCGACTTGGAGACGCCCGAGTTCATGATCTCGAAGATGGACGAGTTCGGCTCACCAGCGTCGTACAACCACTACGCGGTCGGTTGGGCGTGGGCGATGAACACCCCGTTCCAGTGGACCAAGCAGGTGGCGTCGCACTGGGGTGGTACGCGCAACGGGACGATCGTCCATTGGCCCAACGGGATCGAGGAGAAGGGTGGACTGCGCAGCCAGTTCACCCATGTCATCGACGTCGCTCCGACGATCCTCGAGGCGGCTGGGCTGCCCGAACCGACGATGGTCAACGGCGTCCAACAGTCGCCGATGGAAGGCACGAGCATGCTCTACACGTTCAACGAGGCGGACGCCGCCGAGCGACACGAGCTGCAGTACTTCGAGATGTTCGCCAACCGCGGCGTCTACCACAAGGGTTGGAGCGCGGTGACCAAGCACAAGACGCCGTGGGTGATGGTCGGCGGCGGGCTGCCGGCGTTCGACGACGACGTTTGGGAGCTGTACGACGGCAACGTCGACTACAGCCAGGCCCACAACCTCGCCGCCGAACAGCCCGAGCGGCTGGCCGAGATGCAACGGCTGTGGCTGATCGAGGCCGTCAAGTACAACGTGCTACCGCTCGACGATCGCACCTCCGAGCGGTTCGAGCCGTCGATGGCCGGGCGACCGACGCTGATCCACGGCAACTCGCAACTGTTCTTCGCTGGTATGGGGCGGCTCTCGGAGAACAGCGTGGTGAGCATCAAGAACAAGTCGTTCTCGGTCAGTGCGGACGTCGACGTCCCCGATGGCGGCGCAAACGGCGTGATCATCGCCCAAGGCGGCCGGTTCGGCGGGTGGACCGTCTACTTCAAAGACGGCAAGGCCAAGTTCGTCTACAACGCCTTGGGCATCCACGAATACGCCACCGTCGCCGACACGCCGGTCGCCGCCGGCAACCATCAGGTGCGCATGGAGTTCGCCTACGACGGCGGCGGACTCGCCAAAGGCGGCGGCGTGACGCTGTATTACGACGGCACCGCCGTGGGCACGGGACGGGTCGAACACACCCAACCGATGGTCTTCTCGGCCGACGAGACCACCGATATCGGCTACGAGTCCGGCACCACCGTCACACCCGACTACAGCGCCCAGAACAGCCGGTTCACCGGGAAGATCAACTGGGTCCAACTCGATGTCGGCACCGACGACCACGACCATTTCATCGACCCCGACGAACGCCTCCGCATCGCCATGGCCAGGCAATA
>CAWHLC010000004.1:0-400397 GCA_963830025.1 uncultured Acidimicrobiia bacterium | reverse complement strand
CCACCAACCGGCTGCGTTCGGAGGGAACGGACCATCTCTTGGCCGCCGGCCACGCCGTGGGAGCTCGGCGATTCGTGGCGCAGAGCTTCACGGGCGTTTCGCTTCGCCCGCACGGGCGGACCGGTGTTGAGCGAGGACGATCCGCTCGATCCCAACCCGCCGGCGGGCCCTGCAGCAGGGGGTGGCAGGCGCTGCTCCACCTGGAGCAGGCGGTGACGACGATCGAGTGGGGTGAGGGCCTGGCGTTGCGCTACGGCGGTTTCTACGGTCCGGGGACCGGCCTCCGCGCGGATCCCGACGAGATGGTAGCCGGCGCTGATCCGCAAGCGGGAGGTTCCCCTGATCGGCGACGGTGGAGGCGTCTGGTCCCTTCATCCACATCGAGACGCCGCCGCCGCGACTGCCGCCGCGGTCGAGCACGGCCCCCCCCGGGGGATCTACAACATCGTCGACGACGAGCCCGCGCCCGAGCCGGGAGTGGCTGCCCGTCCCTGGCGAGCGAGCTGGGCGCCAGCCGCCGCGGCGCATCCCGCGCTGGCTGGGGCGGCTGGCGGGCGGCGAGGCGGCGGTGCTCCTCGATGACCGACGTGCGGGGCGCCTCGAATCCCAAGGCCAAGCGCGAGCTCGGCTTGCAGCTCCGGTATCCGACCTGGCGGCTGGGTTTCACGAAGGGGCTCGGGTGACACGATGGCGTCGGCTGACACAATGGCTGGTGTGGCGATCCTGGAGGAGCTTCGGCCCCGGGCGTTCGCAGTGGCCTACCGGATGCTCGGCAGCGTGAGCGAGGCCGAGGACATCGTGCAGGAGGCGTTGCTGCGTCTGCACCTCAAGATGCAAGGAGGGCGAGCGGATCGAGTCGCCACGCGCCTATATCTCGACCGTGGTCACCCGTCTGTGCATCGACCAGCTGCGCTCGGCTCAAGTCCGGCGCGAACACTACGTGGGCGAATGGCTGCCCGAGCCGCTGCTCGACGGCGGTCGCGGCGATCCCGCCGACCATGCCGAGATGGCGGACTCGCTGTCCTTGGCGTTCCTCGTGTTGCTCGAGAGCCTGACGCCCGAGCAGCGGGCCGCGTTCCTGCTCCGCGAGGTGTTCGACTACCCCTACGCGGAGATCGCCGCCATCATCAGCACGAGCGAGGACAATGCTCGCCAGCTCGTGGCGCGGGCTCGCAAGCAGGTGGACGAGCGAAGGCCCCGCTTCGAGGCGTCACAGAAGCGGCGGGAGGAGCTGGCGCGTAGCTTCCTGGCCGCGGTCGATGACGGCAATCTGCACAAGCTGGAAGAACTGCTGGCCGACGACGTCGTGTTGCACGGTGACGGTGGCGGCCAGGTACGGGCCATCACCCGCCCCGTCCACGGTCGGGCCAAGGTTGCCGGATGCTGGTGTCGGGAAGGCGGGCCGCCGAGCGGTTCGGTGGATGGGTCATCAACCAAACGCAGGTCAACGGCCAACCCGGCGCGCTGATCTCTGACGTCGCCGGCAAGCTGCTCGGCGTCCTGGTGCTCGACATCGCGGCCGACGGCCACATCGCGGCGGTGCGTTCGATCGTCAACCCGGACAAGCTGCGCCACCTCGATCAAAAGTCTTGAAGTACCCGCTCGGACGTGACCGTCGACGACGTCGACTCGGCCGAGCCGCGGGTCCTCGCCCTCGGCGCCCGCCGTACCGACCTCCAGCCCGGGATCGACGAGGACTCGAACTGGCGGGTCTACCTCGACCCCGTTGGCCACCCCTTCTGTCTCTGCTGGGACTGACGCCAGGACTGATCCAGAACTGATCGGATCTAGGACAGGGAGTCGGGTTAATTGCCCCCAAACACCGGCTTCGAGCGTGGTTGTGCGTGGCCTCGGTCGCGGACCTCAAGGCCACGCCTCCAGGGACAACCTCCCCGGCGAACACGGCTAGCGCTGCCCGATTGACATCGTCGGCGGGATGTGTAATCTACAACCAAATGGTTGTAGAAACTCTCCAGCGCACGAAACACACCGACCGGTTGTTTTTCGCGCTCAGTGATCCAACACGGCGCGACATCGTCACGCAGACACTCGACCGTGAGCGCTCCGTCAGCGAGCTCGGCCGGCTGTATCCGATCAGCCTCACGGCGGTGCAGAAGCACGTCGAGGTGCTGGTCGTCGCCGGTCTGGTCTCAAAGCACCGGAGCGGACGGGAACAACTGGTGCGCGGCGAGGTCAACCAACTGCGCCGCGCACACGAACTTCTCGATGAACTCGAAACGCTGTGGCGGGCTCGCCTCGAACGCTTCGAAGACGTCCTCAACGAAACCACTGGAAAGGAAAGCGAATGACGGTTTGGAATGTCGACAAGAACGCAGAGGCCAAGACAATGGTCATCACTGCGGAGTTCAAGACGTCCATCATCAGCGTGTGGCAGCTGTGGGCCGACCCGCGCCTACTCGAGCGGTGGTGGGGTCCGCCCGGATTCCCGGCCACCTTCGAGCATCACGACCTCACGCCGGGCGGCACGATCACCTACTTCATGTCCGGCCCCGACGGCGGCGACAAGTTCGACGGCACCTGGAACGTGGTCGAGGTCGACGCCCCGACCAGGCTCGTGGTCGAAGACGCCATCGTCGAAGATGACGGAACGCCCAGCGACGGCAATTCCATGACTCGCATGGAGATCGACATCGAAGCGGCGGGCGACACGACCCGCATGATCCTCACCACGCATTTCGACTCGCTCGAAGGGATGGAGCAAGCAATCGCCACGGGCGTAGTCGAAGGCATGAAGGCCTGGATGTCCCAGATCGACGCCCTGCTCGCCGAGGTCGCCGCCTAGGGGAGCACCTCCAGGGCAGCGACGTCGCCACTTGACAAAGCTCGAACAGTGTTGGAGTATTCCAACAATGTTTGATCTCGGACGGAGGGAGCGTCGCCGTCAGGCGACGATCGACGAGGTGCTCGCCTCGGCGCGGGACCTCGCCCGCGAGCACGGGCTCGCCTCGATCTCGATGCGGGAGCTCGGGGCCCGCGTCGGGCTCCACGCCTCTTCGCTGTACCAATACTTCGCATCCAAGGACGCCATCTACGACGCTCTGTTTGCCCACGGCCACCGTGAGTTGCACGCCTGGATGGACGGACTCGACCGCAGCGGGAAGCCGGTCGACGTGTTCAAGCGGGGGTCGCGGCGCTTCGCTGAGTTCTGCCTCGCCGACGAGGTGCGCTACCAGCTTCTGTTCCAGCGGACGATTCCTGGCTTCGCCCCGTCGGAGGCGTCGATGGACCTGGCGTGGAAGTCATACGGCGATCTGGTTGCCGCCCTCGCCGATGCCGGCGTGACCGACCAGGCCGACGTCGACCTGTGGACGGCGATCCAGATGGGCATCACCGAACAGCAGTGGGCGAACGACCCGGGCGGGCGTCGCTTCGTCGACCACGTCGAGCCCGCCGTCGACATGTTCCTCGCCCATGTGAAGCGCAGGAGGAAGGCGCAGCCATGACCATCACCCTCGCCCTCGAGGTCGAGCTCACCGCTGACGTCATCGCCCTGATCGCCGCCCGGGCGGCGGCCGGGGACGACTCCGGCCACCTCGACCCTGAGGTGGTCGCCGCCCTGGCGGCAACGGGCATCAACCGGCTCCTGCTGCCGGCCGAACTGGGCGGCCTCGCCGCGTCACCCCGACGCACGGTGGAGATCGTCGAGCAGCTCGCCGCCGCCGACGGCAGCACGGCGTGGGCGGCGGCGATCGGGTTCGGCACCAACCACTTCGCCGGGTACCTCCCCCCGGACGGCGCCGCCGAGGTGTTCGCCGACCCCGACCAGTCGAACGCGGCGATGTTCGCTCCATTGCCGGAGGTGACCGAGGCCCCGGACGGCACCCTGCGCCTCACCGGGCGCTGGCCGTTCACCAGCAATTGCGAACAGGCGGCCTGGCTCGGCCTGGCCGCCCGCTTCCCGGGCGAGCCCGCCCCCCGCCTGGTGTTCGTGCCGAGGTCCGAGGTGACGATCCACCCAACGTGGGACGTCGCCGGCCTACGGGCCACGGCGAGCAACGACACGTCGATCGCCGCCGTCGAGGTCCACCGTCGGCACACCTGCTCGTTCGCCGACCGGCCCTGGCCCGACGGCCCGCTCTGGCGCCTGCCGCTGTTCGTCGTCCTCGCCCCGCACGCTGGCGGCCGTGTCGCTCGGCGTCGCCCGGGGCGCCCTCGACGAAGTGAATCGACAGGCCATCAGCCGCCGGGCCCAGATGCGAGGCTCCCTGCTCGACGACCACGTCGCCATGGCCGACCTCGGAGCCGCCGACGCCCAGCTCGGCGGCGCCCGGGCCGGGCTCCTCGCCAGCGCCGACCAATGCTGGGCCCGGGCGGAAGCCGGCGAGCCCGTCGACCGGACGCTGCAGGCCCGCGCCTTCCTCGCCGCCCAGCACTGCACCGACGTCGCTGTCGAAGTCTGCGCCACCGCCCACCGCCTCGGCGGCGGCGCCGCCGCATACCGGACCAGCCCGCTGCTGCGGGCGCTCCGCGACGTCGAGACCGCCCGACAGCACGCCATGTTCAACCGCGGCCTACGCCCCCACCTCGCCCGCACCCTCGCCGGCACCGACGAGGCCCACCCGCCCTTCGTCCTCTGACACGCGACGAGGAGGATAAGGGTTAGCGCCAACACTCGCGCGTCAACCGACGCGATGTCGCGAGACTGGATGCTCGTCCCACGAACGAGGAGGCCGCCGATGAGCGTCGAGGAGAACAAGCGGGTGCTCGTTGAGTTCGACCTGCTACTGGGCGCGGACGACCTGACGCCGCTCGACCGGCTCTGCACGCCCGACATGGTGAACCATGCGATCGCCGCTGATCGACCGGCCGGGCTGGCGGGCACACGTGAGTTCCTTGAGACGATGGGCCGCCAGCAGATGACACACGAGGGCTGGCGGGAACTGGTCGTGGTTGCCGACGGTGACTATGTCGTCCAGTTCGGCGTCCGTCACGGACGCTGGCACGGCGGACGCTTCATGGGCATCGAGGCAGCCCCCGGCGAATACAGCCGAGGCTTCGCCGCCATGTACCGGTTCGAAGGCGGCCGAATCGCGGAGCGCTGGGCGGTGCGAGACGACCTGACCATGCTTCGCCAGCTCGGCGCACTGCCCTCCTGAAACCCATCTCCGGGCCGTCAGTGACTTGTCATCGGTGGCTGCAATCGCTCCGCCAGCGCCTGGGTCAAACGGTCGAGCATCATCGCCATCAGCGTGAGGGCGACGGCCACTTCCACACCGCGCCCGATGTCGTTTCGGGTGAACGTGTCGACGATCTCGTAGCCGAGCCCGCCCCCGCCCGTGAGGCCGGAGATGATCACCATCGCCACGACCATCAGGATCACCTGGTTGACGGCGAGCATGATCGCCGGCAGGGCGAGAGGAAGACGCACACCCCACATCAGCTGGCGATTCGACGCCCCGAACGTCGTCGCCGCCTCGACCGTCGTTTCCGGAACCGACCGGACTCCGAGGGCCGTGACGCGGATTCCGGGTGAGATGGCGTAGATCACTGAGGCGATGATGCCTCCGGGCACGATGCCGACGTCGAAGATCGTCACGAACGGGATGGCATAGATCAGCGGAGGGACCGTCTGGAACGCGTCGAGCAGGGGACCGATTCCCTTCTCGAAGCGAGGATGGCGTCCAGCGAACACGCCCACCGGAACGGAGATGAGCATCGCGATCACGACGGCCATGCTCACCTGGACCAGTGTTTCCAACGCCGGATCCCACATGCCCACGAGCCCGATCGAGGTGGCTGCCGCGGCGCAGAAGAGGGCCAGACGCCAGCCGCTCACGACGAACCCCGCCAGCGCCGAGGCGAGGATCATCACCGGCCAGGCGACGGATTGCTTGAGCCATCCAGAGATGGGCACGTATATGTCGCCCACGATGAACTCGTTGATCCACTTCGTCTGCTCGCGCCAGTGGTCGCGCATCCAGATGACGACGTCGTCCACCCAGTTGGCCCACGTGACACCCCACTCGGCGGGAAACGTCGTCCACTCGAGCTGGCGGCCGACGAGGACCACGACGGCAACGGCGACGATGACGAGCGGAACCACCCCTCGCCGGGTCGGGCTGACGACCGCCGGCGGATCGATGAACGACCGACTCACCCGGTCGAGCATCACGGCCACGCCCACGATGGCAATGCCGACCACCATGCCCCGTCCCGGCGAACGCAACCGCAGCGTCTCGATTGCCTCCTGGCCGAGGCCTCCCGCCCCGACGAGAGCAGCGATCACGATGATGCCGAGCGCCATGTTGATCGTCTGGTTGATGCCGGTCATGATCGACGGCACCGCCTGGGGCAGCTGCACCTTGAACAGCAGTTGCCGGCGAGTGGAGCCGAAGACGTGCCCGGCTTCGACCGTCTCCGCCGGCACGCGACGCACACCGAGGGCGGTGAGCCGCACCACCGGTGGGAGGGCGTAGATCACGGTGGCCACGGCCGCGGGAACCTGCCCGATACCGAAGAACAGGACAGCGGGCACGAGGTATGCCGTCGACGGAACTGTCTGCATGGTGTCGAGCATCGGACGCAGCAGCGAGTACACCCGCCGACTGAGTCCCGCGGCGATGCCGAGCGGAACGCCCAGCAGCACGGAGATCGCCACCGACACGAGCATCAACGACAGCGTGTCCATCGTGGGCGCCCACAGCCCGAACATCCCGGGGAGGGCGATGGCGACCGCGGCTATGAGTGCGGTCGACCACTGCCGCGTGCGGCCGACGAGGACGAGCACGATGAGAGACAACCCGTACCAGGGCAGCGCCTGGAGATGGTGCGACAGGCTGGTCAGCGCCCAGTCGACGAAGTCGCCGATCGGCGTGAAGAAGTACTCGAAGAGCGGGTGAGTCGACTCGTTGTCGCGGACCCAGTCGTTGAACTCGTCGATCGGGTCGGCGAGGTTGATGTTCCAGTTGGCGGGGAAGCCGCCGGTGTGGCGGAGCCCGTAGCCGATGACGACGAGTGCGGCGACGGCGGCATACGGCAGGTATCGGGACAGATCCCGCCGTTCGCCGATCGAGGGAGTGATGGCCGTCGTCGTCACGTCGCCCGCTCCTTGGAGAGCAGCGCTGCCACCTCCTCAGGACCGACGCTGCCGATGGGCTGGTCGGAGCCGTCGTGGATGGCGATCGGCGACGGATCGGCGAGCAGCATCGGGATCAGGTCGGCGATCTTCGCCGACTCGTCGGCTTGTCGGGCACATTCGCGCACCGAGCCCATCACCCGCCGCGCGGTGAGGACCTCCGCCTGCGGCACATGGGTCGTGAACTCGCGTACGTAGTCGGTGGCCGGCTCGGCGACGACTTCCTCCGGCGTGCCGACCTGGTCGAGGACACCGTCCTTCATGATGGCGATGCGGTCGCCGAGTCGGAGCGCTTCGTCGAAGTCGTGGGTGATGAAGACGATCGTGCGCGGCCGCCGCTGCTGGAGTGCGCTGAGCTCGTCCTGCATGTCCCTCCGGATGAGGGGATCGAGTGCGGAGAACGGTTCGTCGAAGAACAGCACTTCGGGGTCGAGGACGAGCGCCCTGGCGAGCCCGACACGCTGCTGCATGCCCCCGGACAGTTGCTGCGGGTAGTGGTTCGCCCAGTGGGCGAGACCGACGGTGCCGAGCACCGTGGCCGCCTGCTCCCGACGGGTCGCCTTCGACACACCCTGCACCTCGAGCCCGTACGCCACGTTGTCGATCACTCGCTTGTGGGGGAACAGGCCGAAGTGCTGGAAGACCATCGACATCTTCGAGCGGCGGAGCGCGCGCAACGTGCCGGCGTCCATCTGCATCAGGTCGTCACCGTCGATCTTCACCGACCCGGCCGTCGCCTCGATGAGCCGTGACATGCACCTGATCAACGTCGACTTTCCGCTGCCGGAAAGTCCCATCACCACGAACGTCTCGCCCCGCTCGACGTCGAACGACATGTCCCGCACACCCACGGTATGGCCGGTGACGGCCTGTATCTCCGCACGCGTCGCGCCGTCGGCCGCCATGTCCATCGCCCGCTTCGGGTTCCCGGGCCCGAACACCTTCCACAGGCTCGTGACCTCGATCACCTTGTCCCCCGACATCTCCCGCAGAGTAGTTGTCATCGGCGCGCGGGCCGAGCGGTACCCGACGGCCACCGTCCCATGACGCGGGCGTCGTCCGCGATGTGGAACACTGGTCCGACGGGGAGCGGGCCCACGCGACGGGCCCGTCGAGGGGAGGAAAATCAATGGAGCGGAGGACCTTTCTGCAGATGATGGCCGCCACGGCCGTCGGCGGACTCTTCGCCACTGCATGCGGCGACGATGACGACACCGCGCCGTCGGACGACTCGGCATCAGGCGACACGGGTGGAGGCGGAACCGAGCCCGGGACCGCGCCGAGCGCAGACACTGGCGGCGGCGGCGGAGGCGGCAAGATCGTGCTCGTGCAGAACGCCTGGACGGCGTCGGCCGTCAATGTGGCGATCGCCAAGAAGATCATCGAGGACAACCTCGGCAACTCGGTCGAAGTGAAGGCGGTTGACGAGAACACGATGTTCCAAGGACTCGCCGACGGGGATCTCGATGCCTGTCTCGAGCTGTGGCCGTCCGGCATCAGCGCCGACGAACAGAAGTACCTCGACGAAGGCAGTGTCGTCGAGATCGGCGAGCTCGGCGCCATCGGCCGCATCGGCTGGTACGTGCCCGACTACGTGCAGCAGGAGTTCCCAGCGACGAAGACCTGGGAAGGGTTCAAGGACCCCGAGCTGGCGAAGCAGTTCTCCAGCGCCGAGACCGGCGACAAAGGCCGCTTCCTCGGCACCGATCCGTCCTACTCGCAGGCCGACGAAGCGATCATCGCCAATCTCGAGCTCCCGTTCCAGGTCGTCTACTCGGGCTCCGAGGCGGCAACCGTGGCAGCGCTCGATTCGGCAGTCTCCGCCAAGGACCCGATCCTCATGTACTGGTGGGTGCCGACAGCAGCGGCGGCCAAGTACAAGCTCGTCGAAGTCGAGCTGCCCGCGTACACCGAGGAGTGCTACGCCGACCCGGCGAAGATCGACTGCGCCTATCCCGAGGACACGCTCGTGAAGGTGGCGTCGAAGGGTCTCGCCGACAAGGACCCGAAGGTGAGCGCGTTCCTGGCCAAGTTCACGATGACCAACGAGGATCAGCTCGCCCTGCTCCCGTCTGTCGAGATCGACGGCGAGCCCGCTGCCGACGTCGCGGCGAAGTGGGTCGAGGAGAACGAGGACACCTGGAAGGCTTGGCTCGCATAGCAGCGTGCTACGCCGTCGGGCTCGCCTCCCGGCGTGCCCGCTGATCGTTCTCGTCGTGGGCGCGTTCCGCATTGTGGAACACTGCGGACCGAGGAGGTCCGATGGGCAATGTCCAGTCAGTCGAGCGCGCCGTAGCGATCCTGCGCTCGCTCGCCGACACCGAAGCGGGCGTCTCGCAGCTGGCCGGAACGGTCGGGCTCCCGAAGAGCACGGTGTCCCGGCTGCTCTCCACGCTGCAGGATCTCGGTGCCGTAGAAGCCACCGACAACGGCTATCGGGTCGGGCCACTCATTGCGGAGATCGCCTTCGGCACCGGGCAAGGCGAGGGGCTGACGGCGCTTGCCAGGCCCTATCTGGCCCGACTCGTCGCGACCTACGGGGAGGATGCCGGTCTCTCCGTGCTCGACGGCGGGGAGACGCTGTACCTCGAACAGGTGAGCTCGGGCGCCGCCGTGCAGTTGCGTGACTGGACCGGTGAACGGATCCCACCCCATTGCGTCTCGTCGGGACTGGTGCTGCTCGCCCACGCACCGGCCGCAGATCGAGCACGCGTGCTCGCCGGTCCTCTCCCCCGCCTCACGGCAAACACGATGGCGACACCGAGCCGGCTCCGTCGCCGCCTCGCCGCCATCGCTCGCCGCGACAGCGAATGGGTGTACGGGGAGTTCTCCGAGGACATCAACTCCGTCGCCTCCGCCGTGTTCAACGGCAACAGCACGGCCGTCGCTGCGCTGCACATCCACGGTCCTTCGTATCGATTCCCGGGAGAGCGCGACCCGGCGGCGATCGCTGCCGCGGTTGCGAGCCGCAGCAAGACAGATGAGCGCGAGGTTGCAGCAATGAGCGAGGCGATACGGCAGTACATCGGCGGCCGCTACGTCGATGGGAGCTCCGGAGAGACGTTTCCCACGATCAACCCGGCCACCGGGCGAACCCTTGCCGATGTGCAGCAGGCATCGGCGGACGACGTCGACGCGGCGGTGGTGTCATCGCGGGCTGCGTTCGAAGAGTGGCGGGAGCTGGCTGGCGCAGCCCGCGGTCGAGTGCTGATGGACGCCGTCCGCCTGCTGCGCGACCGGAACGACGAGCTCGCCGCGCTCGAGGTGGCGGACACGGGCAAGCCGATCGCCGAGGCGATCGCCGTCGACGTCGCGTCGGGCGCCGACTGCATCGAGTACTACGCCGGCATGGCGGCGACACTCCACGGCGAACACCTCGACTTCGGCACGGCGTGGGGCTACACGCGGCGCGAGCCGCTCGGCGTGTGCGCCGGGATCGGCGCCTGGAACTACCCGTTGCAGATCGCCTGCTGGAAGTCGGCGCCCGCCCTCGCCTGCGGCAACGCGATGGTGTTCAAGCCTGCCGAGCTCACCCCGCTGACGGCGTCGAAGCTCGCCGAGATCTACTCCGAGGCGGGCGTTCCCGCCGGCCTGTTCAATGTCGTCCACGGCGACCATCGGGTCGGGCAGCTGCTCAGCGAGCATCCGGGCATCGCCAAGGTGTCGCTCACCGGCGAGGTCGGCACCGGACGCAAGGTGATGGCGCAGGCGGCCGGAACGCTGAAACACGTGACGTTGGAGCTCGGCGGCAAGAGCCCGCTGATCGTGTTCGCCGACGCCGACCTCGACAATGCCGTCTCCGGCGCCCTGCTCGGCAACTTCTACACCCAGGGCGAGGTGTGCTCGAACGGCACGCGCGTGTTCGTGCACCGCGACGTGAAGGAAGAGTTCACGACCCGTCTCGTCGAGCGGGTGGCGAAGATGACGATCGGCGATCCGACCGATCCGGCCACCGACGTCGGCGCGTTGATCTCCGCCGAGCATCTGGAGAAGGTGCTCGGGTACATCGAGGCCGGTCGGGTCGCCGGCGCGAAGATCGCCGTCGGCGGACGACGTGTCACCGATGGCGCCCTCGGTGACGGGTACTTCGTCGAACCAACGGTGTTCGACGGCTGCAACGACGACATGTCGATCGTGCGCGATGAGATCTTCGGGCCGGTGATGACGCTCCTCGAGTTCGCCGACGAGGACGAGGTGATCCGTCGCGCCAACGACACGCCGTACGGGCTGTCGGCCGGCGTCTTCACCCGCGACCTGCAACGAGCGCATCGTGTGGTGCGGCGTCTCGAGGCCGGCACGACGTGGATCAACACGTACAACATCACCCCGATCGAGCTGCCCTTCGGCGGGGTCAAGCAGTCTGGGCTCGGCCGCGAGAACGGGACGGCGGCCGTCGAGCACTACACCCAGCTGAAGAGCGTGTACGTGGAGATGGGCGACGTTGAGAGCCCGTACTGACTACGACTACGTGATCGTCGGTGGCGGCTCTGCGGGGAGCGTGCTCGCCAACCGGCTGAGCGCCGATCCGGAGCACGCGCGTGCTCGTCCTCGAAGCGGGCCGTCCCGACTACTGGTGGGACGTGTTCATCCACATGCCGGCGGCGTTGATGTTCCCCAGCGGCAACCGCTTCTACGACTGGAAGTACGAGAGCGAGCCGGAGCCCTACATGGACGGGCGACGCGTCTTCCACACTCGGGGGAAGGTGCTCGGCGGCTCGTCGAGCATCAACGGGATGATCTTCCAGCGCGGCAACCCGCTCGACTTCGAGCGCTGGGCGGCCGACCCGGGCATGTCCGAGTGGGACTTTGCCCATTGCCTGCCGTACTTCAAGAAGATGGAGGACTGCCTCGCCGGCGGCGACGACTATCGCGGCGACTCGGACCGCTCGTGCTCGAGCGCGGACCGGCGACGAACCCCCTCTTCGCGGCCTTCTTCGAGGCGGTGCAGCAGGCCGGGTACGAGCTCACCGACGACGTCAACGGCTACCGCCAGGAGGGTTTCGCCCGCTTCGACCGCAACCTCCATCGCGGCCGCCGCCTCAGCGCCGCCCGCGCCTATCTGCACCCGGTGATGGACCGTCAGAACCTGGACGTCGTGCACGCGTGCCAACGTGATGGGCGTGCAGTTCGCCGGCACACGGGCGACCGGTGTCACCTACCGCACGTGGCGCGGTACGTCTTCGCACCGTGCGAGCGAACGAGGTCGTGCTGTGCGGTGGCGCGTTCAACTCCCCGCAACTGCTGCAGGTGTCGGGCGTCGGCGACCGTGACCACCTCTCCGACGTCGGGGTTCCGCTCGTGCATCATCTCCCCGGTGTCGGCGAGAACCTGCAGGATCATCTCGAGGTCTATGTCCAGCACGGCTCGACCCAACCGGTGTCGTTGAACCCGCTGCTCAAGTGGCGGCACCGGCCCTGGGTCGGCTTGCAATGGATCTTCCGCAAGGGTCCGGGAACATCCAACCACTTCGAGGGTGGTGGGTTCGTGCGCAGCAACGACGAGGTGCGCTACCCCAACCTGATGTTCCACTTCCTCCCGATCGCCGTCCGCTACGACGGATCGGCACCATCCGGTGGACACGGCTACCAGGTGCACATCGGCCCGATGTACTCCGACGTGCGGGGCTCGGTGCGGATCACATCGCCCGATGCCCGCGTCAAGCCGGCGTTGCGCTTCAACTACCTCTCCACACCGAACGATCGCCGGGAGTGGGTCGAGGCGATCGAGGTGGCGCGTCACATCCTCCGCCAGCCCGCGTTCGATGACGTTCGATGCCGGGGAGATCTCGCCCGGACCGTCCGTCGTGGCCGACGAGGACGTGCTCGCCTGGGTGGCACACGACGCCGAGACGGCGCTCCACCCGTCGTGCACCTGTGCCATGGGGACCGGCGACGACGTCTGTTGTCGATCCGGCGTCGATGGTGGTCCACGGACTCGAGGGCATCCGCGTCGTGGACGCGTCGGTGATGCCGTACGTCACGAATGGGAACATCTACGCACCGGTGATGATGATCGCCGAGAAGGCCGCCGACCTCATCCTCGGCAACACACCGCTGCCCCCGGAGCACGTCGACTTCTACCGGCACGAGGGTTGACGAGCGCCGTTCCGCAGGTTTCGCACCAGGTACGATGGGTTCCACGATGCGGTCTCGTTCCGGATCGTGGCGCACGGCCGACTGATCAAGCGAGGGAGAGAGCGAGCAGCGTGCCTGACTGGGTGGTGCATCGATGACGGACGAAGGGCTGGAGGAGATCGATCTGGCGACGCTGCCGGACGACGATCTCGTCAAACAGATGCACGACGATCTCTACGACGGCCTCGCCGACGAGATCGTGGAGGGCACGACGATCCTGCTCGACCGCGGATGGAGCGCCGAGCGTGTGCTCAACGAGTCCCTCGTCGAGGGCATGCGCATCGTCGGTATCGATTTCCGCGATGGCATCCTGTTCGTGCCCGAGGTACTGCTGGCGGCGAACGCGATGAAGGGGGGAATGGCGATCCTCCGCCCGCTGCTCGCCGAGACCGGGGCGAAGCCGATCGGCAAGGTGGTGATCGGCACGGTCAAGGGCGACATCCACGACATCGGCAAGAACCTTGTGGCAATGATGCTCGAGGGTGCCGGTTTCGAGGTGTTCGACATCGGGATCAACAGCGACGTGGACAAGTACCTCGCTGCACTCGACGAGCACCAGCCCGACATCCTCGGGCTCTCTGCCCTGCTGACCACGACGATGCCGTACATGAAGGTCGTCATCGACACGTTGGAGAGCAAGGGTCGGCGCGACGACTACATCGTCCTCGTCGGCGGTGCGCCGCTGAACGAGGAGTTCGGCAAAGCGGTCGGCGCGGACGCCTATTGCCGTGACGCCTCGATCGCCGCCGAGACCGCGAAGGAGCTCGTCAGCGCGCGCCGCTCGCAGCTCGCTGCCGAACCGCCCGGCCCCTCGGTGGCATGAGCACACTCGTTCTCGCCTGCGGCGCGCTGGCCACGGAGCTCCGCGCCGTGCTCTCCGGGCAGGGTCTCGACGACGTCGAGGTGAGGTTCCTGCCCGCCAACCTGCACAATCGGCCCGAGCAGATCGTGCCCGAGTTGCGCGAGCTGGTCACGTCTGCAGGAAGCGGTCGCCACGTGTTCGTCGCCTACGCCGACTGCGGCACAGGCGGTGCACTCGACGCGTTCCTCGGCGAGCATCCCGGGATCGAGCGCCTCCCCGGCGCCCACTGCTACGAGTTCTTCGCCGGCGGGCAACGCTTCGCTGCGCTCCACGACGCCGAGCCGGGCACGTTCTACCTGACGGACTTCCTCGCCAAGCACTTCGACGCGCTCGTGTGGCAGGGGCTCGGGCTCGACCGTCACCCGTCGTTGCTGCCGACGTACTTCGGCAACTACCGGCGAGTCGTACTGCTCTCCCAGCGCAACGATCCCGCCATCGTCCTCGCCGCACAGGACGCGGCGACACGGCTCGGTCTCGAGTTCCGCCACGAGCACACCGGACTCGATCCATTCGCTGCCGCCGTGTCCGTCGGCGTCGCTCGAACGGTGTCGTGATGCCACGGTCGGCGTCCCGCCGCGAAGTGGTCGTGATCATGTGGCGCGACATCCCTGCCCAGGTCAACGGCCAGAGCGGGAGGGACCGGCATCAGGTCCCGCTCGCCGCCAAGTTCCAGCGCGCGATCGACCGCGCCAAGCGCAAGGCGCGCATCGTCACGGCCCACGACGACGTCACTCAATGGCACCGCGTGAGCACACCGTGTACTGGCGACCCCGCGGCTGAGGCGGCCGAGGTGGCGCGCCGGCTCAACGCCGAGTACTCCGTGGAGCGGCTGGGCACCATCGCCTTCAACGGCGGCTTCGAGCCGCAGACCGAGGGTTGACCGTGACAACATGCCGCGTCGTCTTCACGCCATCGGGTCTCGCCGGTGAGGTCGATCAAGGAACGACCGTGCTCGACGCCGCCCGCGCCCTCGGCGTCGACCTCGACAGCGTGTGCAGCGGGCGGGGTATCTGTGGGCACTGCCAGATCAGTCAGCCCGTGGGCACCTTCGCCAAGTGGGACATCACCGCTGATGCGGACGCGCTCGGCGAGTGGACCGCGATCGAGTGTGACTATCGCGGCGCCCGGCCGCTCGTCGAAGGGCACCGGCTCGGATGTGCGGCCACGATCTGCGCCGACGTCGTGGTCGACGTACCGGCGACGAGTCAGGTGCATCGTCAGGTCGTGCGGAAGGATCTCGACCTCCTCTCGGTTGCCGTGGATCCGGTGTTCAGCCTGCACTACATCGAGGTGGCGGCGGCCGAGATCGGCTCCGGGCAGTCGGCCAGCGATCTCGTCGTCAACGCCCTGCTCGAACAGCACGGGACCCGGGTCAACGGCCTCACGAGGCAGTCGTTGCGACGCATCCATGCCGCCGTCTCCGACGGCACGGCAACCGTCGCCTGTCGCGGCGACCGAGTCGTCGGCCTCTGGCCCGGCTTCGTCGACACCGCCTTCGGGCTCGCCATCGACGTCGGATCCACGACGATCGCCGGATATCTCTGCGAGCTGTTCAGCGGCGACGTCGTCGCCACCGGCGGACGGATGAACCCCCAGATCCGGTTCGGCGAGGACCTCATGAGCCGCGTGTCCTTCGTGATGATGAACCCGGGGGGAGACGAGCAGCTCACCTCGGTCGTGCGCGCCGCACTCGACGAGCTAGCGGGCGAACTGCTCGCCGGAGCCGGCATCGGGCGCGATCGCGTGCTCGACACCGTCATCGTCGGCAACCCGATCATGCACCACCTCGTGCTGGGAATCGACCCGACGCCTCTCGGCGCAGCACCGTTCACGCTTGCGACCAGCGCCGCGGTCGTCGGTGACGCCTCCGATCTCGACGTCGATCTCCCGTTCAGCTCGTTCTACGCCGCTCCGTGCATCGCCGGACACGTCGGTGCCGATGCCGCCGCGGTGGTACTCAGCGAAGGGCCGCACCGCAGTGTCGGTTGGCAGCTCGTGGTCGACGTGGGGACGAACGCCGAGATCGTGCTCGGCAACTGTGATCGTCAGCTGGCCGCGTCGAGCCCGACGGGTCCGGCATTCGAGGGCGCCCAGATCAGCTGCGGACAGCGGGCAACTGCTGGCGCAGTAGAGCGGGTGAGCATCGATCCCGACACGCTCGCGCGCCCGCGTGAAGGTGATCGGCGTCGACCTGTGGAGTGACGAGCCGGGCTTCGAGGACGCGGTCGCGGCGACGGGGGTCACTGGACTCTGCGGGTCGGGCATCATCGATCTCATCGCCGAGATGTACCTGACCGGAATCCTCGACGCCGACGGCACGATCCTCGGCGTGAACACATCCCGAACCGGCGACGTCGAGGCTGATGGTCGCACCTATCGCTACATCTTTCATCGAGGAGTGGGTGGGGAGCTGGCGATCACGCAGAACGACGTGCGCGCCGTGCAGCTCGCCAAAGCCGCGCTCCGCGCCGGGATCGACCTGCTCCTCGAGCACGCCGGCGGGCCGGAGATCACCGACATTCGGCTCGCCGGGGCGTTCGGAGCCCACATCGACCCCCTTCACGCGATGGTCCTCGGTCTCGTACCCGACTGCCCGCTCGAAGGCGTCCGCTCCGTCGGAAATGCTGCCGGCGCAGGGGCCGTCACAGCGCTGCTCTCCGGCGCCGCCCGCGTCGAGATGGAGCAGACGGTGGCCGCTATCGAGAAGATCGAGACGGCCACCGAACCCAGGTTCCAGGACCTGTTCGTCGCAGCGATGGCGTTCCCCCACGCCACCGCGCGCGCCGATCACCTCGGCCGGCTCGTCGACCTGCCGGCACGTCCACCCAGCCAGCCCACCCGGCGGCGGACTCGGAACCGGCGCACGATGGCGAAGGAGTCACAGCCATGAGCAGCGAGGTCAGCAACGATCGAGCGCACGGCCGGCGATCGGGCGGCCGTGCCGCGCGACAGGCGATGCGCGCGGCGGCGGCCACCCGCGCCGATGCCTACCTCACGCGAACGATGAAGCCAGTCGAGATCGTGAGCGAGGAGGGACTCGAGATCATCCTCGGCAATGCCGAGACGATCCTCGAGGAAGTCGGCATCGAGGTGCGCGACTACCCGTCCGCGGTCGACCGCTATCGCGACGCAGGGTGCGACGTCGACGGCACGCGGGTGCGCTTTCCTCGCGGCCTCGCCGTTGCGCTCGTGTCGACAGCGCCGTCCAGCTACGTGCAGCACGCCCGCAACCCCGCCCGCAACGTCACGATCGGCGGCGATGCCACCGTGTTCGCACCGAACTACGGCTCGCCATTCGTGCACGACCTCGACAACGGTCGTCGTTACGCCACGCTCACCGACTTCCAGAACTTCGTGAAGCTGGCGTACATGTCGCCGTACCTGCACCACTCCGGTGGCACGGTCTGCGAGCCCGTCGACATACCGGTCAGCAAACGTCACCTCGACATGGTGTACAGCCACCTCCGTTACAGCGACAAGGCGATCATGGGGTCCGTCACTGCCGGCGAACGAGCGGCCGACACGGTTGAGCTCGCCCGCATCGCCTTCGGTGGCGACCTCGCCGACCGTACGGCGGTCACCAGCCTGATCAACGCGTCTTCGCCGCTCGTGTGGGACGCGTCGATGCTCGCCGCGGCGGAGGTGTATGCCGCCGCCAACCAGGCGACGATCATCACCCCGTTCATCCTCGCCGGGGCGATGTCACCGGTGACGAGCGCCGGCGTCGCGGCGCAGACACTGGCGGAAGCGCTGGCGGGGATCGCGTTCACCCAACTCGTGCGACCCGGGGCGCCCGTCATCTTCGGCTCTTTCGCCAGTTCGATGTCGATGCAGACGGGCGCGCCGACGTTCGGCACCCCCGAACCCGCACTCGTCCTCTACACGCTTGCCGCGCTCGCCCGCCGGCTGAACCTGCCGTTCCGCAGTGGTGGATCGTTGTGCGCGTCCAAGGTGCCCGACGCCCAGGCCGCCTACGAGAGCGCATCGACGCTCATTCCCACGGTGATGGCAGGCGTCAACTTCGTGCTCCATGCCGCCGGCTGGCTGGAAGGGGGACTCTCGATCGGCTACGAGAAGTTCGTCCTCGACGAAGACCAGCTGGGGATGATGGCGGTGTTCGTCAACGGGCTCGACCTCAGCGACAACGGACAGGCCGTCGATGCGATCCGCCGGCACACACCGGGCGAGCACTTCCTCGGCACGGAGCACACGATGGCCAACTTCGAACAGGCCTTCTATCGCAGCAGCACAGCTGACAACTCCAGCTTCGAGCAGTGGACCGAGGACGGAGCCCTGGACGCCGCTCAGCGGGCGAACGCGATCTGGAAGCAACGGCTTGCCGCCTACGAGCCGCCTTCGATCGACGAAGCGATCGACGCCGAGTTGCAGGAGTACGTCGCCCGGCGCAAGGCGGAGCTGCCCGACGAATTTGCGTGAACTCGACTCGCGCGACCGGGTTCAGCGGGAGCGGCGGGTCGACCGCGCGCCCGTCGCCGTGGGCAACGAATTGGCCAGCGGACCAACGTTGGCGACGATCGCCTCCACGTCGGGACGCTGGGCTCGCACGTGTTCGTCGAGCGTTCGTCGCATCGCGGCGAGGTGCTCGGGCGACGTTCCGCAGCATCCGCCGACGATCCGCGCTCCGGCGTCGACGGCGAGGCCCGCGTATCGCGCCATCAGCTCGGGCGAACCCGAGTACACGATCTCCGTGCCCTCGAACCGGGGCACCCCGCAGTTGCCTTTCGAGATCGTCGCCGCAGTGCCGTCAGCGGCCGTCATCTCGAGCAGCGACACCAGGATGTCGGGCGCACCGACACCGCAATTGGCGCCGTAGGCGACCGGCTTCACGGCGAGCTCGCCGAACACGTCACCGAGCGCGCCGGGGAGCAACCCCATCATCGTGCGACCCGCCGTGTCGAACGAGCAGGTCGCCGTGTACGGCACGCCGACCTCGATCGCAGCGGTGGCCGCGGCGCGCACCTCCTCAGGGGCTGACATCGTCTCGATCCAGGCGACGTCGGCGCCACCGGTGACGAGACCCTCGATCTGTTCGCTGAACGCCTCCACCGCGCCGGCGTGGGTGAGCGCGCCGAGTGGCTCGAACAGTTCGCCCGTGGGGCCGACCGAGCCTGCCACGACCACTGGCCGTGACGCGGCGTCGGCGACCCCGCGAGCGATTGTTGCCGCCGCCTTGGCGAGCTCGCTGACCCGGTGCTCCGGTGATGCAGGGCGAGGCGGTACCGGTTGCAGCCGAACGTGTTGGTGAGGATGATGTCCGCTCCGGCGTCGACGAACCCTTGGTGCAGGTCGGCGACCTTCTCCGGCTGCTCGACGTTCCACAGCTCGGGCGGTTCGCCGGCACCGAGACCCATCTGGAAGTAGTTCGTACCCGTCGCCCCATCGGCCAGGAGCACGGTCCGAGCGGCGAGAAGGTCTTCCAACGACGAGCGCACGTACTCCTTCTATCAGTCTGCGCCGCTGAGATCGATACGTTTGGCATTCGTGACGATCAGCCCGTTCTCCACAGCCGTCGACCTGCTCGCCGCGCGGCGCGACGGCCACGTGTCCGCCAGCGACCTGCTGGAGATGTACCTCGACCGGATCGCCGCGTTCAACGGCGCGCTGAACGCGATCGTGATCCCCAACGAGGAGGCGGCACGAGCTCGTGCGGCCGACATCGACCGTCATCCCGGCCGCGGTGCGCTGGAGGGCCTGCCACTCACGATCAAGGACTGCATCGATGTCGGCGGCTTGCGGACCACGGCTGGCGTCGAGTCGCTGCGCGAGAACGTCCCTGAGTCCGACTCACCACTTGCGGCGGCCGTGCTCGATGCGGGCGCCGTGCTGATCGGCAAGACGAACGTGCCTCCGTACGCGAACGACTGGCAGGCGTCCAATCCGATCTTCGGTCGCACCGTGAACCCGTGGGATCCGCGCCGCACACCGGGCGGCAGCACCGGCGGCGGCGCTGCCGCCCTGGCGGCTGGCCTCACGGCGCTCGAGTTCGGCAGCGATATCGGCGGATCGATCCGCTTCCCGGCAGCCTGCTGCGGCGTGTATGGACACCGCCCCTCCGACTCCTTGGTGCCACGCAGCGGGCACGTTCCCGGCCCGACCACGCCTGTGCCGGGGGCGATCATGGGTGTGCTCGGTCCGTTGGCGCGGAGTGCCGTGGACCTCGAGCTCGCTCTCGCCGTGATCTCCGGACCCGAGCCAGGCGAGGAGAAGTGGACCGTGACGTTGCCGCCGGCGCGCGGCCGAACACTGGAGGACCTGAGGGTCGCCATGCTCCCGCCGCTCGACGCGGCACCGATCGACGACAGCGTCGGCGCAGCGATGGACACCGTCGCCGAGACCATTGCCCGCGCCGGTGCGTCACCGGAGGTCGTCGGCCCGGATCTCGACTGGCCGGCGATGATCGAGACGTACCGCACGCTGCTGGCGATCATGGTCTTCGATCAACTCACCGCGGAAGCCCGGGACGAGCTCGCCAGCAGCCTCGAAGCAGCCGGTGACGAGTTCGAACGGGGCACGATCACCGGGCTCCGCATCGCCGCACTCGACTTCACTGATCTGCTCGTCCAGCGTGAGCACGTGCGGCGAGCATGGGCGGCATTCTTCGACGACTGGGATGCGGTAGTCGCGCCGATCACGCTCGGTCCGCCGTTCGAGCACACCGACGCTCCGTGGAGCGACCGCACCATCGTCGTGAACGGGCAGCACATCCCGTACGGCCGGCAAGTCGTTCCCGCCGCCGTCGCCAGCCTGCCTGGCCTTCCCGCCACCGCGTTCCCCGTCACTCGCACCACGGTGGACGGCGTCGAGTTGCCGATCGGGCTGCAGGTGATCGGCCCCTACCTCGAGGACCGCACGCCGATCCGCTTCGCCGCACTCATCGAGCGTGAGCTGGGAGGCTTTGTCCCCCCGCCCGGCTACGAGCAGGTCGGTCAGTAGGGTCGAGGCAGATGCCCCCCGTCCGCCGTCTTGTCTCGTTGTCGCTCGCCCTCGGTGTCGCCGTCGGAACGGTTGTGGTGGTGGTGCCCGAGACCCACGCCCAAGCGCCGGCGTCGATCCAGCGTGGACCGGTGGGCGGCTGTCGCGTGTTCCCGGCCAACAACTACTGGCATGCGGACATCCGTGCCCTTCCCGTGCACCGGCGCAACCAGGCGTGGTTGTCGCACATGTCGACGGGCGTCAACCTCCACCCCGACTTCGGACCATCCTTCGGCGACGGCCCCAATTACGGCATCCCGATCACGGTGGTCACCGGGTCGCACCCGAAGGTGAACGTCAGCTTCCAGTACGCCGGTGAGAGCGACCGGGTGAGGTATCCGTTCGGCTCCGACACCAAGATCGAGGGTGGCCGCAACTCGGGTGGCGACATGCACGCAGTGGTCGTCGACCGGACGAACTGCAAGCTCTACGAGACGTGGAACACGAGGGTCCGCGACGGACGATGGTCAGCGGGCTCGGGTGCAGTCTGGTCATTGAGCCGCAACCGGCTGCGGCCGGACGGCTGGACATCCGCCGATGCCGCCGGGCTGCCGATCCTCCCCGGCCTACTCCGCTGGCGGGAGGTCAAGGAAAACAACGTGAACCACGCCATTCGGTTCACGACTGACATCACCAGCCAGCACCACGCATGGCCCGCCCGACACGACGCAGGCGACACCGCGAGCTTGAACTACCCGCCGATGGGTGCCCGGTTCCGCCTCCGCTCGTCGTTCCGTACCGCCGGCTTCAGTCGCAACGCACGAGTGGTGATCGTGGCGATGAAGAAGTACGGCCTCGTGCTCGCCGACAACGGTTCGCCGTGGTTCTTCCAAGGAGAGCGCAACGCGCAGTGGCCAGCCGGCCTCGTCGAGCAATTGAAGCGGATCCCCGCTTCGGCCTTCGTGGCTGTCGACACCAAGCCACTCAAGGTGTCCGACGACAGCGCTGCCGTCAGATCCTGAGTCGTCGTTTCTCTCGCCGCCGCCGTTCGCCCCGGCATCGACGGAGGTCTGAGCTCCGACGTCACACCCAGAACGTCGGCTGGCGTTCACGCCGATCGAGTGCGTCGGCGGCGTGGCGCAACGCGCCGGCGAGCGAGTGGCGGAATGACCGCTGCGGTGCGATCGACTGGGCGCGTCGCGTGGCGTTCTTGCCCCGCCGGACCAGTCCGCGGTGTGACGCTTCATCGAGCAGCGCTCGATGATGGTCGCGAACGACGACTTCACTCATCATCGGGATCATCGTGCACCTCACGCCGTCGCGGGCTGCGCCGCTGATGCCCGGAAGATCGAGATGTCACCGCTCACCGAGCGAGCGACGATCGATACTTTCGGCTGGTCGTTTCCTGGTGCCGCCACCTCGTCGAGATCGGAGTACACATCACCGGACCGCGACTCGACGTCGAGCCACGCTGCGACGCCGCCGGTGACACCGATCCGGATCTCGCCGGACGTCGTGTCGACAGCGATCGTGCCGGACCGCACGGCGCGCAGGTGAGCCCCACCGGAGGCGGTGCGAACGTCGGCCGAGCCGGCGAGCGAGCTCACGATGATGTCGCCGGATGCACTGCGAACCTCGACGTCGCTCCGTGCCTCCTCGACGATGATGTCGCCGGAGGCTGACTTGAACTCGCAGTCGCCGACCGACGTGCCGATCACCACGTCACCCGAAGCAGTGGTCGCGGCTACTGGGCCATCGACGCGCCGGCATGCTGTGTCACCCGAGCTCGTGCGAGCTTCGAGCGAGCGCACGTGCTCGAGCTCGGCGTCACCTGAGGCTGTGGTGGTGCTGACGTCGCCGAGCTGCCCGTTGCAGATCACGTCCGCCGACGCCACGACGATCTCGGCATTCGATTCGCTCGGCACGGCGATGCGGACATCGAGGGCTCGTCGCCCGCGAAACGAATCGCCGGGAGCCTCGACGATGATGCGATCGCCCTTCTGCTCGACGGCTGTTTTCTCGGCGTGCTCGCGATCGTCGCGGCTGTTCTCGTCGAACGGCAACACGTCGACTTCGACGTCGTCGCGTTCTGAAGCGACGATGACGAGCCGTCCGTGTCCGATGCGGACTCGCAGGCGCGCGGGCCCAGAGGCGGGGAAGGTGTGCATGAGGTTCTCCTGTCGGGAGGTGACGGCGGGTTGCCGTCGCTGCTGGAATGGTCAGCGGACCCAGCCCTGGATCCGCTGGCTACGGTCGCCGTGCGACGAACGTCTGCCTCGTCGCTGGCCGTCGCCGAGGTCCGCGACGGCACGAGCGACGGCGTCGACGAGCCAGGCGTTGACGGAGCTGACTTGGGCGGCAGCCATCGCGTCGACCTGTGTCTTCAGTGACTCCGGGAGACGAAGGGAGATCCGGGCGGTTCCCGACTCATCACCTTCGGGCATCGGCGGCATTGGGGGTGGAGGCGGTGCGGGAACGCTCAACGGCCCCGGTGCGGTGACGACGAACTGCGGTTCACGACCACGAAGGCGCAGCTCGACGGCCCCTGGCGCCAGTTCCCGAGTGATCTCCTCGGCGGCTGCCGAAAGCGCATCCATCAGGGCGAGACGGATGGACGAGTCGAGCGACGCCATCAACCGGTCGGCGACTGCGCTCGCCTCCGGTCCGGCGATCTCGGCGGCCGCGGCGAAGTCGCGGCGGAGGTCGTCGACGATCGGGCTGAGGTCCATGACGCCATGATGACATCACAGTGATGTCATGTCAACCCACTAATGACGTCAGACCGACGTCGTAGCGCTGTCAGACCGTGTAGAAGGTGAGCCAGCCGAGCATGTGCAACGCTGTGGGAACTTTTCGGCCACCTCGAACGTCCTACGATCGAAGGAGGAATTCACCCCGATGACCCGCCGTATTCCACTCCGTTCGCTCGCCCTGGCGAGCCTGATCCTCGCCGGCGCCGCGTGCGGTGACGACGGCGCGTCGTCGCCCAACACGAGCCCGGACACCACCGTGAACCCGTCAGAACCGAGCACCCCGCCGACCACGTCGACACCGAGCACACCACCCTCGACCTCCGCCCCGGACACGACTGCTCCCACACCCGGGACCGATGAAGGCGATACTGGCCAGGACTTCACATCCGACAGCGACGCTGCAATCGCCGACCTTGCCCAGAGGCTCGGAATCGACGAGGCCGACGTCACCGTGAAGTCGGAGGAGGAAGTCACCTGGCGGGACGGCAGCGCCGGTTGCCCGGAGCCAGGGATGATGTACACGCAGGCTCTCGTACCGGGTCGCCGTCTCATCCTCACTGCCAACGGCGAGGACTACGCCTACCACTCGGCCGAGGGCGACTACTTCTATTGCGAGAAACCGGCCGCCGACGGCACGGCACCGGAAGGCGCCGGCAGCACCGACTGACCTCCTCACCAACCGCCTGCGGCCAAACGTGCGTACACGCGTATCGTGGCCGCGACCAGCACCGTCTACCCTTGTCAGGAGTAGAGTCAGTCGTCTGTCGCGGTGAAGCACGAGGAGGTTCGATGCGACGGAGCGCGGTCAGTCGCGGGGTGCTCGCAGTGGTGGGGCTGTGTTTCGGCCTGCTACCGCTCGACGGCGCGCGCGCCCAGGGCGACGACCTCGACGTTCCCGCCGTAGCCGTTCGCCACAGCGACGGATCGCGCGCCGGATCGGCCCGTACATACCTCGTGATGATGAAGGGCGACCCAGCCCTCACCTACGCCGGCGGAACGGCGCGAATCCCGGCCACGCGGCCGTCGAGTGATCGCAAGATCGACGTCGCCGCGACGAACGTGCGCAACTACCGCGCCTATCTCGAGGGGCGCCACAACACGGCGATACGAGGTGCCCGCGCCGATCAGGCCCGCAAGCTCTACGACTACTCGCTGTGCGTTCAACGGCTTCGCCATCCGGATGACCGCTGCCCAGGCGGCGCGGATGTGCGCGTCAGCCGGGCGTGCTCGCCGTGGTCGAGGACGAAGTGCGCCACCTCGACACGATCTCGACGCCCGACTTCCTCGGGCTCACCGCCCCTGGTGGCGCCTGGGAACAGGGTCACCGCGGCAACAACGTCGTCATCGGCGTCGTCGACTCGGGGATCTGGCCCGAGTCCGACTCGTTCTGCGACAAGGCGACCAAGCCGCCCAAGAACAACAAACCCGCCCAGCCGTGCAAGGCGAAGAAGCTGTACAAGCCACCGCGCAACTGGGACGGAGCGTGCCAGACGCGGCGAGCGATTCACGAAGCACGACTGCAACAACAAGCTCATCGGTGCCCGCTCCTTCAACGAGGGCGCGGGTGGCGACGCAGGCGGTCAAGGACGACTTCCCCTACGAATACCTGTCAGCCCGCGACGCCGACGGACATGGAACGCACACGGCCAGCACAGCCGGTGGCAACGGTGGTGTGGCGGTCGTCATCGACGGTCTGCTGGTCGGCGCTGGCCAGCGGAATGGCGCCGCGAGCGCGTCTCGCCGCGTACAAGGTCTGCTGGGGTCGCGAGGCGGACGGTGGCGGCTGCAGCACGTCCGACTCGGTTGCCGCAATCGACCAGGCCGTCGCCGATGGCGTCGACGTCATCAACTACTCGATCTCCGGTTCGACGACGCAGCTCCTCGACCCCGTCGAAGTCTCCTTCTTCAACGCGTCGGCGGCGGGAGTGTTCGTCGCCACGTCGGCCGGCAACGACGGACCGGGTGCCAGCACCGTCGCCCACAACAGTCCGTGGATCACCACCGTCGCAGCGAGCACGCACGATCGCGCGTCCGATGCCACGCTCACGCTGGGCAACGGTGCGAGCTACACCGGAGCCTCGTTCCAGAAAGCCGGAACCGCTGTGCTGCCGCTCGTCTACGCCGGCGACGTACCCGCCGACGGTGCCGATCCCGCCGACGCCGCACTGTGCTTCCCCGACTCGCTCGACACCACGGCCGTCGCCGGGGCGATCGTCATCTGTGATCGCGGCGTCAACGCCCGCGACGAGAAGAGCTTCGTCATCCGTGAGGCGGGCGGAGCCGCGATGGTGCTCGCCAACACGGCAGCCAACTCGATCAACGCCGACATCCACTACGTACCCTCGATCCACGTCAACGAGCTGATCCGCGCCGCTCTCCTCGACTACGTCCACGCCGGAGGGTCTCCCACCGGGCAGCTGTCGCCAGGCGTGTCGCGCATCGACGAGTCGGCACCGCAGCCTGCTGTGTTCTCGTCACAGGGACCGTCGCTCGCGTCTGCTGACGTTCTCAAGCCCGATCTCACCGCGCCGGGTGTCGATGTGATCGCCGCAGTCGCTCCGCCCGGACAACACGGGCGCGCCTTCAATTCGCTCAGCGGCACGTCGATGTCGTCTCCCCACATCGCCGGGCTTGCCGCAGTGGTCCGCTCCGCTCATCGCGACTGGACTCCGGCGTCGATCAAGTCGGCGCTGATGACCACCGCCTACGAGGTCGCCGGCGCCTCGCCCTTCGAGGTCGGTTCGGGACACGTCGACATCAATCCTGCGCTCGACCCGGGGCTCGTCTACAACGTCCGCCCGGCCGACTACATCGGGTTCCTCTGCGGCACCGGCCAGTACGTCAATCCGGCGCAGTGCGATGTCCTCCGGCTCGACCCGAGTGATCTCAACCAGCCGAACATCGCCATCGGCGAGCTCGCCGGTACACAGACAGTGACGCGCACCGTCACCAATGTCGGTCGCCGCCGGCACCTATCTCCCCACCGTCGAGGCTCCCGCAGGCGTCGACGTCCAGGTGTCACCCAGCGCCCTCGTGCTGACGCCTGGTCAGACAGGCGAGCTACGAGGTCAGCTTCACCCGCAACGGAGCGCCGCTCGACGAGTATGTCTTCGGATCGTTGATGTGGAGCGACGGTACCCATCGCGTCGACAGCGAGCTGGTCGTCCGACCGGTCGCGATCTCGGCGCCGGGCGAACAGTCCAACGCACGCCGTCAGGGCAGCGACTCGTTCGCGATCGGCTTCGGATACGACGGCAAGTACAAGGCGAAGGCCCACGGGCTCGTGGCCGCCGAAACCCAAGACGGAAACGTCGTCGACGATCCCGACGAACGACATCAACACCGCACTCGACACGGGTATCGGCGTCACGCTCCACGATGTCGCCGTGCCCGACGGTGCGGCCTTCACCCGGTTCTCTCTGTTCGACGACGAGACCGACGGCAACGACGACCTCGACCTGTACGTGTTCGACGAGTCGGGGAACTTCGTCGGGAGCAGCGGGTCGGGCACGTCGGAGGAGTCCGTCGACGTCGACAGCCCGGTTCCGGGCACGTACACGGTCGTCGTTCACGGGTGGGCCACCGACGGTCCCGACGCCAACTACACCCTGTTCGACTGGTCGATCCCGTCTGATCCACGCGACGACGACGGCTCGCTCGCCGTCGATTCAGCGCCCGCCGCCGCCGACGCTCGGCGGAACGGGGTCGATCGAGTACAGCTGGGAGGGGCTCGAGCCGGCTCGCCGCTATCTCGGCGCGGTGTCGAACAACCGGGCCCGCACCGTCCTCGGGCTCACGCTCGTCTCCGTCACCACCGGCTGACGACAGCGCGATCGCAGCGTTACCGGGCCCCCCGGGCAACCCCTTCCGCGGAACGTGATCGTCGCGATTTGTGGCAGGCTGAGGGCACGGGGGAAGCCGAAGCCTCAAGACGGGGCGCAACATGACGAGGACCACACGTGACCAAGACCACCGAGGTTCGGCGTAGCGAAACCGCGGGTCGCTATGAGATATACGCCGAGAGCACTCTGGCTGGCTTCACCGAGTTCGTCGCGGACGAGGCCAGCGACGACATCGTGATCATGCCGCACACCGAGATCGACCGTCATTCGCGCGGGCAAGGTCTCGCCGAGGTGCTCGTGCAGGGAGCACTGGACGACCTTCGCGCTCGCGGCAAGCGGGTCGAGGCGAAGTGCCCCTTCGTGCGCCGCTACATCGGCGAGCACCCCGACTACCAAGATCTGCTCGTCGGCTGACTCGCTGGGGCGCTGCCGACTCGCGAGCAAGTCGCTCGCCTTCGCCTGCCGTGCTCGCCGCCTCCGCTTCGCTTTGGCGTCTCACCCAGCTCGTGAAGCTGGACACCTCGGGCCACGCTCCGAACCGCGAGCACGTGCTCGTGCCACGGCGAAGTCTCCTGCGACGTCCGTCCACCAATCGGTGAGTTGCAAGCCGGCCGTGGCCATCTCTCGCTCGACGCGCTCACGGCGGAACTTGGCGGAGATCTCCGTGCGGATCCACTCGTCGCGTTCGAACGTCACGTTGATCCCGGCACCGGGGACGTGGACCGTCATCGCCTCCTGGGCAACGAGGCGCATCTCGATCCATTCGTTGGCCGCATCCCAGACGGCACGGTGCTCGAACAAGGCCCAGACGGAAGTCGGCACCGAGCACCCGGTTGATCACGCTGAGCACGTTGAGGTTGAACTCGGCGGTGACGCCGGAGGCATCGTCGTAAGCGCGAAGGAGACGCTCGGTTGCTTTGACGAGGTCGAACCCGACGAGGAGCTCGTCACCACGGTCGAGCTGGGAAGCGACCGCGGCCAGGAACGACGCCCGATCGGCGGGGGTGAAGTTACCGATGGTGCTGCCCAGGAACATCACCATCCGCCGCCCGTACACGTCGCCGCGAGGCAGCAGCTCGAGGTGCTGCTCGAAGTCACCGACGACTCCTTCGACACGGAGCGCCGGATACTCGTCGACGAGGATCTTCACCGCGTCGCGCAGCGTCTGCTCGGACACGTCGAACGCCACGAACTGGTGGAGTTCGTGGTCGAGTGCTGCATCGAGCAGCGTGCGGGTCTTGTCGGACGTTCCCGACCCGAGCTCGATGAGCGTGTCGACACCGGACACGATCTCGTCGCGATGGGAAGCCAGAATCGAGCGCTCCGCTTCGGTCTGGTAGTACTCCTCGAGGCGGGTGATGGCGTCGAAGAGCTCGCTGCCTCGCTCGTCGTAGAACCACTTCGGAGGAAGCCACTTTTGTGCGGCGAGCAGTCCCCGCCGCACATCGGCAGCGAGCGAATCGTGCGTGGCGTCGAGCACGACGTCGATGTCGTGGTCGTTCATGGGGGGTTTCCTTTCTCAGCCGGCCGGCCAGCCGGTCGTCAGGCGTCCGCGGCCAGTCGCACGCCGCCGAATTGCCAGCGGCAGTGCGGGGCGAAGAAGTTGCGATACGTCGCCCGGATGTGGTTCCACGGTGTGACGCAGCAGCCGCCGCGCAGCACCATCTGCCCGCTCATGAACTTGCCGTTGTACTCGCCGACCGCGCCGGCGGCCGGAGCGAAGCCGGGGTAGCCGATGTACGGACTGGCGGT
The DNA here is from genome assembly GCA_963830025.1 of uncultured Acidimicrobiia bacterium. Taxonomy (GTDB): domain Bacteria; phylum Actinomycetota; class Acidimicrobiia; order Acidimicrobiales; family Ilumatobacteraceae; genus CAWHLC01. The sequence goes on along the minus strand of CAWHLC010000004.1, from coordinate 371,025 downwards.
GAACTCCCACACGTCGCCGAACAGCTGGCGCACTGGGTGCGTACCGCTGCTCGACACGGGAGTCGGATGGAACGGGCCCGTCATCCATGAAGTGCCCCTCGTGCAGCCCACCGTTGGCGGCGAGTTGCTCGACGGCGATGGTCTCCCACTCGAACTCCGTGGGAAGTCGGGCACCGGCCCACCGGGCGTACGCATCAGCTTCGTAGAAGCTCACGTGGCACACCGGTTCGGCGGGATCGACAGGGCGATCGCCACGCAGCGTGAACAGTCGCCAGATGCCATCGTCGCGATGCCAGTACATCGGCGCGTCCCACTGCTCGGCAGTGCAGCGTGCCCAACCGTCCGAGAGCCACAGCTCGGCGCGCTCGTAGCCGCCGTCATCGATGAACTCGATCCACTCGCCGGCGGTGACGAGACGGTCGCCGAGGCGGAACGGCGGAAGCAGCACGTCGTGGCGGGGCGACTCGTTGTCGAAGGCGAACCCGTCGCCGTCGTGGCCGACGGTGACGATGCCGCCCTCGTGGTCGTGCCAGCGCAGCGGCGGCGGAGCCGTCGTGCTCGACTGCACCCACGGCTCGGCGTACTCGGGACGGAGCGGGTTCTGGGCGAGCACGTGCTTGATGTCCATCAACATCAGCTCCTGGTGCTGCTGCTCGTGATGGATGCCGAGCTCCAGCAGGCCGGCGGTGGCATCGTCGAGCATGCCGTCGGTGAGCAGCTCGCCGACGGCGCTGTCGACGTGGCGGCGGTAGGCAGTGATCTCGGCGACGGTGGGACGGGAGAGCAGGCCTCGCTCGTTGCGTGCGTGCCGCGCCCCGACGCCTTCGTAGTAGGAGTTGAAGAGATACCCGTAGTCGGGATGGAACGGGCGGTAGCCCGTCTCCCGTCGGGGCAGCACGAATGTCTCGAAGAACCAGGTCGTGTGAGCCCGATGCCACTTCGTGGGGCTCACATCGGGCATCGACTGCACGACCTGATCTTCGGCACACAACGGTTCGGACAACGCGTCGGTGACCGAACGCATCGCTTGGAAGCGCGTCAAGAGCGCGGAGGAGACAGCAATGGGGGGTTCGATGGAGCCGAGTGTAGGACGGCCTGCGGACAAGAACTGTCCGCTATTCGCGCCACGTGACCGAGTTCTCCGTTTGTTCACCTCGGGCATGTACCCGATTTCGGCGTCAGCGGAACAGGTCGTGGGTGCTGTCGCGGACCACGACACGCATGGTCGCATCGTCGTCACGGTCCCATTGGCGGCCTCGCACGACGGCCACGGGAATCCGGCTCGTGTTCCCTTTCACCAGCTCGGCGGCGGCGGCGAGCTCGTCGGCGATGCACAGCTCCTGGACGCGGAACTCATGACCGTGAGGGTCGACCTCACCGATGTAGCTCTGCAGTGGGTGCATCCCGGCGATGCCGATGGCGACGTCGGTCTGGCCTTCCCGCCACGGCCGCCCGAATGTGTCCGAGACGACCACGGCGACGTCGGCACCGAGGGCGACGAACCGCTTGCGAAGCTGGCGTGCGGACGCGTCGGGGTCGGCCGGTAGTACGACGACACGGTCGGACGCTCCGCTCGACGACTGATCGACGCCGCTGTTGGCACAGACGAAACCGTGGCGCGTCTCGGTGATCAGCACCGGCCCGATCTGGCGCACGATCCGCGTCGACTCCCGCAGCACCACCTCGACGACGCGTGGATCCTTGTCCCACCGGGTGGCCCATTCAGTGGCAAACGGCGACGGCTCGACATCCGCCAACTCGACGACCGCCCCCTCCGCCTTGGAGACGACCTTCGACGTGACGACGACGATGTCACCGTCACGCAGCTCGACCGCACCGGCGATGAGCGCGGCGAGATCGGCGCCGGGCTCGATCTCGGGCAGCCCCAACACGCCGACGATCGTCAGCGACGACATGGCTGCACGGTATCCGAATGGGCAATCATGGGCGCCATGCCCGTCTCCGAGATCTTCGACGCCGAGGCCTGGGTCGAGGTGCCCGGCTTCGATTTCACCGACATCACCTATCACCGGGCGGTCGCCCACGGGACGGTGCGCGTCGCCTTCAACCGTCCCGAGGTGCGCAACGCCTTCCGACCGCACACGGTCGACGAGCTCTATCGGGCGATCGACCACGCCCGCCTCTCCCCCGACATCGGCTGCGTGCTGCTGACCGGCAACGGACCGTCCCCAAAGGACGGCGTGTGGGCGTTCTGTTCCGGTGGCGACCAGCGCATTCGTGGCAAGGACGGCTACAAGTACGCCGAGGGTGAGACGAGCGAGACCATCGAGCAGGGGCGGGCGGGACGTCTGCACATCCTCGAGGTGCAGCGGCTGATCCGGTTCATGCCGAAGGTCGTCATCTGCGTCGTGCCCGGATGGGCCGCGGGCGGTGGCCACAGCTTGCACGTGGTGTGCGACCTCACCGTGGCGAGCGCCGAGCACGCCCGCTTCAAGCAGACCGACGCCGACGTCGCCAGCTTCGACGGCGGGTACGGCTCCGCCTATCTCGCCCGCCAGGTGGGTCAGAAGTTCGCTCGCGAGATCTTCTTCCTCGCCCGCGAGTACTCCGCTGACGACTACCACCGGATGGGAGCCGTGAACGCCGTCGTTCCCCACGCCGAGCTGGAGGCGACGGCCTTGCAGTGGGCGAAGGAGGTGTGCGCCAAGAGCCCGATGTCGCAGCGGATGCTCAAGTACTCGTTCAACCTGATCGACGACGGTCTCGTCGGCCAGCAACTGTTCGCCGGCGAGGCCACCCGTCTCGGTTACATGACCGAGGAGGCGGCCGAGGGCCGCGACGCGTTCCTCGAGAAGCGTCCACCCGACTGGTCGCCGTTCCCCTACTACGTGTGATGTGGCACGTGGCGATGATCCTCGTCGACGACCCGGCCGATCCGAGGCTCGCGCGTTTCCGGCTCAACGAGCGGGGGCTCGCCAACCGCGCCGACAAGCGCGACGATTCCGGCGCCGGCCTGTTCCTCGCCGAGGGAGATCTCGTCGTCGAACGGGCGTTGGCGGGCGGGTGCCGTCCGGTCGCCGCACTCGTCGATCGCGACCGCATCCCACCGATCGCAGCGTCGTTGGAAGTAGATATCTACGCCGGCGGAGAAGGAATTGCGCCGGTACGTCACCCGCCTCGGCGTGCCGTTGCCGATCGTGGCGCTGTTCGAACGGCCGGCACGTCCCTCCGTCACCGAGCTCGGCCGAACGGCACACCGGCTGGTGCTTCTCGAGGGTGTCGACAACCCGGGCAACGTCGGCTCGATCGTGCGCAATGCCGCCGCCTTCGGATGGGACGGGCTCGTGCTCGACCACACGAGTGCCGATCCCCTGGCGAGACGGTCGCTGCGGGTGGCAATGGGCACGGCCTTCACGGTCCCTCACGCCCGTACGCGCAGCTTCGTTGCCGATCTCGGCGAGCTGCGTGCGGCAGGGTTCACACTCGTGGCGTTGACATCTGGCGGGACGACCCGATTCTCTCGACGAGACGGCACACCGGATCGGCGACGAACGGTGCGCCATCCTCGTCGGGAGCGAACGCGCCGGTCTGAGCGATGAGGCGCTCGCGGCTGTCGACATCCGCGCCACGATCCCGATGTCCTCGGATGTCGACTCGCTCAATGCCGCGGCAGCGTCTGCGATCGCCTGCTACGTGCTGAGGCGGCCATGACCCCCGCCGCGCCCGCCCGTCCACCGACTGCGGTACTGCTGCTGTCGTGCCCTGATCAGCAGGGAATCGTGGCGACGGTCGCCCGGTTCGTCCTCGACCATCACGGCAACATCACCCACGCCGACCAGCACGTCGACTCGGTCGACGGCGTGTTCTTCCAGCGCGTCGAGTTCGAGCTCGACGGGTTCGCCCTCGCTCCGGAGGAGATCGAGCACGCGTTCGCACCCGATCGCTCGCCAGTTCGTGATGCATGCCGAAGTGCGCTTCTCCGAGCCGCCGCTGCCCATGGCAGTCATGGCGTCGAAGCAACCGCATTGCCTCTACGACCTGCTCACCCGTTGGCGCACCGGCGAGCTGCGCGCCGACCTGCGCGTCGTGATCGACAACCATCCCGACCACGCCGAGGTGTGCGCCTTTCACGGCGTGCCGTACGAGTACCTGCCGGTCGAGGCCAACGACACGGCGACACAGGAGGCGCGGGTCCTCGACGTGCTCGCCCGCCACGACATCTCCCTCGTCGTGCTGGCGCGCTACATGCGCATCCTGTCGCCGACTGTGATCGGGAGTTACCGACACCGGATGATCAACATCCACCACTCCTTCCTGCCGGCGTTCATCGGCGCCAACCCCTACCGCCAGGCGCACGACCGGGGCGTGAAGCTCATCGGCGCCACCGCCCACTACGCAACCGAGGACCTCGACGAGGGGCCGATCATCGATCAAGAGGTCGTGCGTGTGAGCCATCGCGATGACGTCGCCGCCCTCACGGCCAAGGGACGTGACCTCGAGACGGTCGTGCTCGCCCGCGCCGTGCGCGCCCATCTCGACCACCGCATCCTCGTCTACGGCCGCAAGACGGTCGTGTTCGCCTAGTCGGGCTGGACCACTTGAACGCCCGCGATACAGCGGCTATGGTGCGGCATTAGTGGGACGGCTCAAGGGCTTCGTCGTCCTAACGCGGCTCGGCCGCAGTTCTGTCGGTCGCGTTGGTGACGTTTGTCGCGCGCGCCGCGTCGGGATGGGCGACACGGTCGTGCTGCGTACGTTCGCGGATGCGCCGAGTGCGTCCGCGTGGTCGGCGGCGGAAGCCGAGATCGATCTGCTCTCCTCGGTCACCGATCCGTCCGTGGTCCCTGTGCTCGACGTCATCGTCACCGACGACAGCCGGTACATCGTGCACGAAAACGTTGCCGGCGAACCGTTACCGGCGCTGATCGACCAGCGTGGCGAGGCGCTGACGTCGGCCGAGATCGTCCTGGTCGGCGAGCGGACTGCTGCCGCCCTCGCTGCCGCCCACGCCGTGGGCGCCGTCCACCTCGCCGTGAGTGCGCACAACCTCCTCGTCGACGCCGACGGAAACGTGAGGCTCACCGACTTCGGGCTGAGCGCGCTCAGACGGGACACAACACCACACCTCGAGGCTGCGCCCCACGACGATGTGCACTCGCTGGGTGCGCTGCTCGCCGAGCTCATGAGCAGTCGCCGCGCCGACGACGCCATCGACGGAGACCGGGCCTCGGGCGGGTTGCTCGGCCGCTTGGATGAGCTCGTCGAGCGCTGCACGGATCCGGATCCCGCAGCCCGTCCGGCGGCGGGCGACGTTCGGGATGTGCTCGAGGGGATCGCGGTCGGTCTCGGGACGCAGCGATGCACGGCACTCGTGCTGCCGAGCGACGCCGTGAGCACAGGGACTGTAGTCCCCATCCGGCCGACGATCGGCCTGCCCGTTCGTACGGGCGTGCGCTCGCTCGCGCGGCCGACAGGCGACGAGCCGGTGCCGCTGGCGACGGTAGCGCCGACCAGGGAGTCCGGCGTCGGGTATCCGACTGAGAGTTGGCCGCGCGCCATCGGTCCGCGCGAGATCGCCGCTGTCGTCGCGTTCGTCGTGCTCACCGTCACCGCCACGGTCGCACTCGCGTGGCGGAATGGAGCGGACGAGTTCGACCTCGCCGCCGCAGCCGCGTTGCGGGCCGAGGTCGAGGCGCAGCCGGAGACGGCCACCGCGACCACGGTGGCCAGGCCCGAAGTTTCGGGCGCGCCGCTTCGCCCACGAACAATCGTCCGACGACAACGCCTCGTCGTCGACGACGACAGGCCCGTGTGCCACCACCGTCCGACCCGAGCCCACGACGGCGACCAGGCGCGAACGTGGCGCGCGCACATCGGGCGAGAACGCCGAGACCACGACGACTTCGGCGCCAGCGCCGACCTCGCCGCCACGAACGGATGCGCCGCAAGACCCGTCGCCGGTACCTCCCGGCCAGTCCACGACGACTCTCCCAACCGCGACACCCTCGCCGACTACCACTCCGCCACCGGGACCGTCACCGACCACCACCCCGTCACCGACCGCCCTCACCACCTGGTCCATCGCCGACCACCACCCCGTCACCGGGACCGTCACCGACCACCACCCCGTCACCTAGCACGGCGCCGCAGCCACCGTCCACCACGACCACGACCACCGCCGCACCCCCACCGCCGCCAGCCACGACGACCACGACGACCACCACGACCACGACGACCACACGACCACCACGACCACCACGACCACGACGACACCGCCGTGCCGTCCGCCGCACCGCGCCGCATCCGTGATCTCTCCGCCCCGCCACCCCGCTCCCTGCTCCTGCCCCGACGACGGCAGCCGGTCAGGTCGAGAGCTGGCGGGCGCGGCGGCCGCGGCGGTTGTCGCCCGCTGGGTGAGGCTCCCAGCGGAAGTACTTGATGGCGACCACCACTCCGACGACTCCCCAGGCGGTCATCACGCCCAGCGCTCGCCAGTCGAAGGCGGGGGGTTCGACGAGCGGGTTGAACACATCCTGGAAGGCGTTGGCGAACGGCTTCAGCGGGAACCAGTCGGCGATGTCGGACAGCACACCGAGGCCGTCCTCGGCTTGCAGGAACGTGTCCGAGATGAACGCCAGCGGCAGGATGGTCGCGTTGGCGGCTGCAGCAGCGGAACTGGCCGTCGGCACCAACCCGGCGAACGCCAGCCCGAGCGCAGCCCAGGTCGACACCCCGACGAGGAACGTCAGCGATCGCTGCTGGCATCTTCGCGAGCTCGAGGTCGACGTCGTAGAAGCACACGCCGACCGAGACCATCAGCACACGCCGATCAAGGCGAGCACGAACGCATTGCCGATGAATCCGGCGAGATAGATCCCGACGGCAGCGGGGTGCCCCGCCACCTCTTCATCACGCCCTCGTCGCGGCGGATCGGCACCATGTTGGCGAGATTGGTGTAGGTGGCCGAGACGGCGGCGAACGCCGCCACCCCACCCGTGAAGAACTGCGCCTCCTTCCACGTCCGGCCGGCGTGGTGATCTCCTTGCCGCCGAAGACGGTGTTGATGAGCACGAAGAACATCAACGGGAAGACGATGGTGAAGAACAGTGCGATCGGCGTGCGAACGAATGTGAGCAACTGGTAACGGATCTGGCACACGAGCCGCGACGTGTCGATGGCCACCGGCTCACGGGTCGATCTTCTCCGAGCCTCACGGAATCGTCGTCGTCGCCGACGGGCGCGGCGGCATCGGCGGCGGACTCCCGGCCGAGCTGGAGGAACACGTCCTCCAGCGACGACCGGGTGACCGCGAGGTGCTCGAGCTCGACACCCCGCTCCACGGCCCATGCCGTGATGCGGTGGAGGTCGATCGTCGGCTCGGTGGAGACGTACTCGACGCTCCGTACCGTTCACGTCGCGCCGGCCGGAGGGGAGCTGATCCCGCCAGGTCCGTTGCTGTGCGCCGGACGGCAGGTCGAAGCCGATCCGCGTGTTGCCGATGCGTGCCGTCAGCTCGCGCCGGCGGTCCCTCGGCGACCAGACGGCCGTGGCGATGATCGCCACGCGGTCGGCGAGGCGTTCCGCCTCCTCCAGGTAGTGGGTGGTCAGCAGCACTGTGGCGCCGTCGGCGACGAGCGACTCGATCAGGTCCCACGCCGCACGACGTGCCGCCGGGTCGAACCCCGTCGTCGGTTCGTCGAGATAGAGCAGCTCGGGCCAGCCGATGATCCCGATGCCGAGGTCGATTCGTCGGCGTTGGCCTCCCGACAGCGAGCCGATGCGGTCGTCGGCCTTGTCCTCCAGACCCGCCAGGGCGATCACTTCGCCGGCCGGACGCCGATGCGGTACACGGACCCGTAGATCTCGACCGCCTCACGGATCGTGAACTCGGGCTCGATTCCCGATGCCTGCAGCACGATGCCCGTGCGGTCGCGCAGCACTCGCGGGCCGTGTGCCGGATCGACGCCGAGCACCTCCACGTCGCCCCCGCTACGCTGCCGGTGGCCCTCGAGGATCTCGACCGTCGTCGTCTTGCCGGCGCCGTTGTGGCCGAGCAGGGCGTACACCTCACCGGCCTCCACGGGAAGCTGATACCGTCGACCGCCGCCACACCGGCGTACTCCTTGCGAAGATCGCGCACGTCGATCACTGGCATAGGCCAGCGAGGGTACTGGCAGGGTGCGGCCGCCCGGCGCACGGGATCACGGTAGCTCGCCGCTCGTGATCGGCAATCCGGTGTCGTTGCGCATCTGCTCTGCCGTGCGCACGAAGTAGCCGAGCAACTCCTCGCGAACCGCCTGTCGTCGGTGTCAGCCTCGACAGCGGCGGCCATGTGACGGAGCCAGTGGTCGCGTTCGGCGTGCGCCGATGGTGAACGGGATGTGCCGCATGCGCAGGCTTCGGGTGGCCACGCTCGTCGGAGTATGTGGTCGGTCCTCCCCAGTACTGGGCGAGAAACAACGTCAGCCGGTGGCGGGCACCGCTCAGATCGGGAGCTTCCGGGTACAGCCGCACGAGCACGTCGTCGCCGGCGACGCCGTTGTAGAAGGTATCGACGAGCCGTTCGAAGAATGGCATACCGCCCGCTCGGTCGAACAGGCTGGGGGTCGGTTCACTCGTCGTGGCCACGCACGTAGTCTGCCTAATCGAGCCGCTCGGTCGGCTCAGAGGCGGGCTCGAACTTGCGGTAGTCGACGAGCTCCTCGAACTTCATCACGAACGGCGTGCTGCCATCGCAACGGTCGAGGATCACGGCGGTGTCGGCGGCCAGCAGAACCAGGACGCTGACGGCTCACCGTCGATGTCGAGCTCGAGCACGTCTCCGGTCTCGATCTTTTCGTTCAGCAGGGTCGTCATATAGTCTCCGTCGTCGGATCGAACTGCTCTCTGCAACATGTATGACGTCACAGATGTTCCGTTTGATGCTGTGCATATCGGACACAGTTCCCCGAGTCCCGGGAATTTGTCGGCCGGTAGGGTGCTCGCCATGCCGTCCAAGACCGAGCCAAGCTGGTTCAACCCCGAGGTCGCCGCCTACGTCGCCGATCACACACGCCGCCCGACGCGTGCTCAGGCGCTCATCGCAGCGCACCCGTGAGGTCACGGGCGACCGGGCGATGATGCAGGTGTCGCCATCACAGGGCGCCCTGCTCACCTTGCTCACCCGCGTGGCCGGCGCCAAACGAGCGCTGGAGATCGGCACGTTCACCGGGTACTCGTCGATCTGCATCGCCCGTGGCCTCGTCGAGGGCGGTTACCTGATGTGCTGCGATGTGAGTGAGGAGTACGCCTCGATCGCCCGCCAAGCGTGGGCCGACGCCGGTGTCGACGACCGCATCGAGTTGCGCGATCGCGCCGGCGCTTGGAGACGATCGCCGCCCTTCCCGCCGAGACCGAGTTCGACCTGGTGTTCATCGACGCCGACAAGAAGAACTACCTCCACTACTTCGAGGCAGGTGCTTCCCCACCTGCGTACGCGGCGGGCTGATGATCGTCGACAACACGCTCTGGTCGGGAGAGGTGGTCGACGCGAACGCCGAGCCTGGCTCTGTGGTGGCCACCGATCCGCGAGTTCAATGACACCATCGCAGCCGACCATCGGGTCGACAGCTTCATCCTGCCCGTCGCCGACGGACTCACCCTGATCTGCAAGCACTGACACCCGCTGGTCTCACTGACGACCCGAGCCTCGTGAACGTCGTGCGGTCCTCGACGCACGGTCTTGCACGAGATGCCGGTCACGGTCGGCGACCCGGACCCTCCTCGACCGGCACGGACCCGGGGCCGCGCCGTTGCTCGCACGAGCTCCATTGGCAAGACGGGTGAGCACGTCGTTCAACGGCGTGGGCACGCCGTGGCCGCGCCGAGCCGCACGATCTCGCCGTTGAGGTAGTCGGTCTCGATCGCCTGACCGCGAGCGAGACTCTGCCAGCTCGATCCGCCCGGACGATCGACGGGGTTCCCACCGGAGGATGTCGCCGCGACGTGCGGCGTCCTCCTCCGCCGATGCGAACACGATGCCGGCGGCACGGAGAGCGGCTTCTCCCTCGGCTCGCGCACCGATGGCGCCGAGTGGGCCGAACCGGGCTGCCTGTCCGCACACCGCCTCGATCGCGTTGCCGAGGTTGAGCAGCAGCTTCGCCCACTTCCAGCGCATGATGTCGGGCCGACCTCGCTGACCATCGTCGACGACTCGAACGCCGCCGCCACCGCCGCTGCCGTGTCGTCCGCGTCCTGCCGGATATCGGCCGACGTCGAGGATCGCCGCCACGGGCGAGGCGTAGGCGACGACCGTACCCGGTTCGAGGTGAAGCGTCGGGCACATCACCGGCACGCCGTAGACGTTCTCGAATCGAGCGGCCGCCATGCGCCTCGTTGACGACTCCGTTCTGGAGGCACACCACAGGCGTCGACGGTGAGCCGGCGGCAGCAAGGTCGTCGAGCGCACCCTCGGTGTCCTTGCTCTTCACGGCGATCAACACGACGTCGCCGTCGTGAATCCCGAGCTCGCCGAGCGTCGGCGCCACGGTGGTCTCGACGACCCATTCACCGGTCGGCGAACGCACCGTGAGGCCGCGCTCGGCGATCGTGGCGCCGTGCCCGCCGCGGGCCACGAAGGCCACGTCGTGCCCGTGTCGACTGAGCAGCCCGCCCACCACTCCCCCGACCGCGCCAGCACCGACGACGACGAACCGCATCCGGTGAGTCTCGCGCCGTCACCTCCGCCGCCCCGATCCGATCTGGGCGGACGGGTCGACGAGGCGCGTCAGACGTCGAGGAAGCGGCTCACGGCGATGCCCGAGCCGATGGCACCGACGAGCATGCCGACGGCGATCAGCACCAGCATGCGGATGCCCACCAAGCCGCTCTCGACGACCATGGCGTTGAAGCCGCCGGCGTTGTCGGGGAACTTCTCGACGCTGTCGGTCCACTTGCCGTTGATGAACCACATCGCCGCCGAGGCGGCGATGCCGCCGAGCATGCCTTGCAGGAGGCCTTCCAACATGAACGGGACGCGGATGAACCAGTCGGTGGCGCCGACGAGCTTCATCACCTCGATCTCACGTCGGCGGGCGTACATCGCAGTACGGATCGTGTTCCAGATCAGCAGCACCGCGGCGAGCAGCAGCGAGACGAGAGACGATCAACGAGTACTGGCCGAAGAAGCTCTTCAGCTTGGAGATCAGCTCCACCTGGTCCTCGGCGAGGTCGACCGTGTACACGTTGGGCTGGCTGACGAGGTCGGCGCGCAACTCGCGGAGCACGTCGGGCACCGGCGTCGTCGGTGGGGATGACGCGGTAGAAGGTGGGGATCTGGTCCTCGGTGAGGTTGGAGAGAAGATCGGGCTTGCCGGCGAGCACGGTCCGGGCGACGTCGAGTGCGCACTCCTTGTCGCAGTAGTCGAAGCTCTCGATCACCGAGCCCTGCTGTGCCGACAGCGACTCCTCGATCACGCCCCGTTGAGCCTCGGTGGCCTGGCCCTGCACGTAGACGACCATCTCGACGTCGTCCTGCCACAGCACGAGCAGGTTGTCGAAGCCTTTCTGCATCAGCAGGGTGAGGCCGAACAGCAACAGCGACACGGCGGCCGTGATGATTGCTGCCGCCGTGAGGGTGAAGTTGCGGCCGAAGCTGGCCCAGGTTTCACGGAACGTGTAGTTGACGACGTGACCACATCAGTCGTACACGCCCCGAGCCTGGTCGCGCACGATCAACCCACGGTCGAGCTGGATGACCCGCTTGCGCATCGCGTTGACGATCCGCTGATCGTGTGTCGCCATCAGCACGGTGGTGCCGGTCTCGTTGATGCGGTCGAGGAGGCGCATGATCCCTTCGCCCGTGCCCGGGTCGAGGTTGCCTGTGGGCTCGTCGGCGAGCATGATCAACGGCCGGTTGACGAACGCCCGGGCGATCGACACCCGCTGCTGCTCACCACCCGACAGCTGATGCGGGAAAGCGATCCTCCTTGCCGGCGAGTCCGACGATCTCGAGCACGGCCGGCACCTGCTTGCGGATGACGTTCTTCGGCTTGCCGATCACCTCTTGGGCGAACGCGACGTTCTCGGCGACGGTCTTGTTCGACAGGAGCTTGTAGTCCTGGAAGACGTTGCCGATGTTGCGACGGAGGTGCGGGATCACGCCCCGACGGCATGTCGACGATGTTGCGACCGGCGACCCACACCGAGCCCTTCTCCGGGCGATCCTGGCGGTTGAGCAGGCGCAGCAAGGTGCTCTTGCCCGAGCCGGACGGCCCGACGAGGAAGACGAACTCGCCCTTGGCGACGTCGAAGCTGGCGTCGCGGAGAGCGACGACATCGGTGCCGTAGTGTCTTGGTGACGTTCTCTAACCGGATCATGCGTGTGGGGGGGTCTTCGTGGAAGCGACGGGTCAGGGTCAGCGCGGCTTCGCCGAAATCCCGGTGGCACCCCTCGGGCGCCCTCGCTTCCTAGTTCTGCGTCCGCCTCCAGCGGAGGTAGCCCTCCATGAACTCGTCGATGTCTCCGTCGAGCACAGCAGCCACGTTGCCGGTCTCGATCTCCGTGCGCAGATCCTTCACCATCTGGTAGGGCTGCAGCACGTAGCTGCGGATTTGGCTGCCCCAGCCGACCTGCGCCTGCTTGCCGGCGATCTGGGCGAGCTCGACCTCGCGCTCCTCCTCGATCTGCGCCGCAACGAGAGTGCGCAGCCGGCCCATCGCCTTCTCCCGGTTCTGCAGCTGGCTGCGTTCCTCCTGCGAGCTTGCCACCATGCCCGTCGGCTCGTGGATCAGGCGCACCGCCGACGACGTCTTGTTGACGTGCTGGCCACCGGCGCCCGAGGCGCGGAACACCTCCATCCGGATGTCGGCGTCGTTGAGCTCGACGTCGGGGTCTTCGAGCACCGGGTACACCTGCACCGCGGCGAAGCTCGTCTGACGGCGGCCCTGGTTGTCGAACGGCGAGATGCGCACGAGGCGGTGGGTACCGCGTTCGCTCGTCATCAACCCGTACGCGTAGCGGCCGGAGATGGTGACCTCGGCGGAGAGGATGCCCGCCTCGGTGCCTTCGGAGACGCCGTTGAGTGAGATGTTGAGCCCACGCCGCTCCGCCCACCGCTCGTACATGCGCAGCAACATCTCGCTCCAGTCCTGGGCATCGACGCCGCCATCCTTGGCGTTGATCTGCACGATCGCATCGGCGTCGTCGTGCTCGCCGGTGAACAGGCTGCGCAGCTCGACCTGGTCGAGCCGCCGAGAGATGTCGACGACGCTCGCCTCGATCTCCGGCTCCTGGCTCTCGTCATCCTCGTCGCGAGCCAGCTCGTGCAGGACCTCGGCGTCTTCCAGCGATTGGCTGATCGCGTCGAACGCGCCGACGTCGTCCTTCAGGTTGGCGTACTCGGTGTTGAGCCGCTTCGCCACCTCGGCGTCGTCCCACAGATCGGGCCGCGACATCTCCGCCTCGAGCTCGAAGAGGCGCGTGCGCCCGGTGGCGATGTCGAGGTAGATCTCCGCTTCGCCGGTGCGCTTGCGTAGCTCGAGAAGCTCGTCGGAGAAGTCGCGCATTAGCGCACCGGCTCACGCTGCGCCGTGGCACTGCTTGTACTTCTTGCCCGACCCGCAGGGGCACGGCGCGTTGCGCGGCGTCTTCTCCCAGTCGCTCTTCACCACGGTCTCCTGCTTTGCTGGCGCCGCGGTTTGCGTCGCCACGGCACGGCGCGGCCTCGCCGGCCTCGGGCTCGATGTCGCCATCGGCGGCGGCGGCCGTGGCAGCCCGAGCGAAACCGCTCGACTGGTCGTCGTCGGACGAGGTCTGCTGCAGGTTCTGCACCTCGCTGGCGCCGGTCGCTCGCGTTCCTCCCGCTTCACCACCTGGACGTGCATGACGTACTTGACGAAGTCCTGGGCGATGCCCTTCATCATCGCCGCGAACATCTCGAAGCCCTCGCGCTGCCACTCGGTGAGCGGGATCCTTCTGGCCCATCGCCCGCAGGTTGATGCCCTCCTTGAGGTAGTCCATCTCCTCGAGGTGCTCGCGCCAGCGCTGATCGATGATGCGCAGCATCACCTGGCGCTCGATCTCACGCATCGTCTCGTCGCCGAGCTCGCCCTCGCGGCGCGCATAGTGGGCGGTGGCGTCGTCGAGCACCAGCTCGGCCATCTCGGCGGTCGAGCGGCACTCGGAGAGGCGGGCCTCGTCGATCGTGGTGGGCCAGAACGTGTGCAGCTCGGCGGCGAGGCCATCGAGGTCCCACTCGTCGTCGGCGACGCTGGCGCAATGCGTCTCGAGCAGCGCGTCGACGGCGCCTCGGCAGGTACTCCATCGCTGCCGACTTCAGGTCGAGCCCTTCGAGGATCTGGTCGCGCCGGGCGTAGATCACCTTGCGCTGCTCGTTGAGCACCTCGTCGTACTTGAGCACGTTCTTGCGGATCTCGGCGTTGCGCGTCTCGACGGTGGTCTGCGCCCGTTCGATCGCCTTGGTGACCATCTTCGCCTCGATCGCCTCGTCGTCGGGCATCGTGCGGTTCATCACGTAGCTCAGCGCGCCGGTGGCGAACAGGCGCATCAGCTCGTCGTCGAGGCTGAGGTAGAAGCGGCTCTCGCCCGGATCGCCCTGCCGGCCCGACGCGGCCACGCAGCTGGTTGTCGATGCGGCGGCTGTCGTGCCGCTCCGACCCGATGACGTACAGGCCACCGAGCTCACGGACCCGATCGCCTTCGGCAGTGCATTGCTGCCGGTATTCGTCGAGCAGCTCGTCGTAGCGGGTGAAGCGCCTTCTCCCGGTTCTCGCGGAACTCGTCGGGCATCTCGTCGATGGGGGCGGGCAGCGTGAAGTCGTCGGCGAGCAGATCGGCGCCGTACCCCTCCTTGAGAACGTCCTGGCGGGCTAGGCCCTCGGGGTATCCGCCGAGCAGGATGTCGACGCCGCGTCCTGCCATGTTGGTGGCGACGGTGACAGCGCTGATGCGACCCGCCTGGCTGACGATCTCGCCTCACGGGTGTGCTGCTTGGCGTTGAGCACCTCGTGGGGATGCCCTTGTGGGTGAACAGCCGCGACAGCGTCTCGCTCTTCTCCACGCTGACGGTGCCGATGAGCACCGGCTGGCCCTTCTCGTAGCGCTCGGCGACGTCGTTGGTGACGGCATCGAACTTGGCCAACTCGCCCTTGTAGATGAGGTCGGCCTGATCGGCGCGGACGAGTGGCTTGTTGGTGGGGATGGGCACGACGCCGAGCGCGTAGGTGTTCATCAGCTCGGCGGCTTCGGTCATCGCCGTTCCCGTCATGCCGGCGAGCTTGTCGTAGAGGCGGAAGTAGTTCTGCAGCGTGATCGTGGCGAGGGTCTGGTTCTCCTCTTTGATCTTCACGCCTTCCTTCGCCTCGACCGCCTGGTGGATGCCTTCGCTCCACCGACGTCCTTCGAGGATGCGGCCGGTGAACTCGTCGACGATCTTCACCTCGCCGCCCTGGATGATGTAGTCCTTGTCGCGCTTGTAGAGCTCCTTGGCCTTGAGCGCCACTTGCAACTGGTGCACCAGGTTGCGCTGCACCTCGTCGTACATGTTCTCGACACCGAGGGCCGACTCGACCTTGTCGATGCCCGCATCGAGGGCTACGACGACGCGCTTGTCCTCCTCGACCTCGTAGTCGACGTCGCGCTGGAGCGAGCGGACGATCGAGGCGAAGCGGTAGTAGAGCTTGGCGGCGTCGGCGACGCGACCGGAGATGATCAGCGGAGTGCGCGCCTCGTCGATGAGGATCGAGTCGACCTCGTCGACGATGCAGTAGTTGTGCCCGCGCTGCGCCTTGTCGGCGAGGCGGGACGCCATGTTGTCACGGAGGTAGTCGAAGCCCACCTCGTTGTTCGTGGCGTAGGTGATGTCGGCGGCGTAGCTCGCCCGCTTCTCCTCCGGCCGGTTCTTGAAGTTCGGGATGACAAGGCCGACGGTGAGACCGAGCCACTTGTGGATCTGTCCCATCCATTCGGCGTCGCGCCGAGCGAGGTAGTCGTTCACGGTGACGAGATGGACGCCCTTGCCCGTGAGCCCGTTGAGGTACGCCGGCAACGTGCTGACGAGCGTCTTGCCCTCACCGGTCTTCATCTCGGCGACCCATCCGAAGTGCAGGGCGGCGCCGCCCATCACCTGTACGTCGTAGTGGCGCTGGCCGATCACGCGTTCGGCGGCCTCGCGCATCACGGCGAATGCCTCGATGAGCAGGTCGTCGACATCGGCACCGTTGTCGAGACGCTGACGGAGGTCGGTGGTCTTCCCTCGCAGCGTCGTCGTCGGAGAGTTTCTGCAGTTCAGGGGCGAGGGCGTTGACGTCGGGGACGATGCCCTTCAACGCTTTGAGCTTCTTGCCCTCGCCCGCACGCAGGATTCGATCCATAAGTCCCATGCGGCATGCCAGCCTACCGGGGCAGTTCCGCGGCTGCGCCGCGGAACTGCCCCAGGGTTATCACCGGTGAGTCAGCGCGCTGTCACACCGGTGGCGGAGCGACGTGGAGGTTGAACTTGCCGTTCTCGGCATTCACGCCGTCGACCCGGATCCGGTACTTGGTGCCGGCCGTGACATGGAAGACGGCGAGGCTGTTGTTGCCCACACCGCTGTTGTTGTCGTACCGGACCCGCTCCAGTGTGTTGAGCGTGTTGCCGGTGAACACTGTGAGCTCAGTGTTGAACGTCGTCACCTTCGATCCGACCGAGTTGGTGGAGATGCGAGCCGTGCCCGAACGGCTCGGGATCCAGCGGAACCACACCGTGTTCTGCGGCGTGCCCACCGGGTCTTCAGCCGACTCGGCGCTGGCGCACGTGTTCTTCCGGTAGGTGTCGCTGGGGCCGGACGTGAGGAACGTCGGGTTGGCGAAGTTGTTGTTCGCCACGTTGCGCGTTGCCGCCTGGAACACGTTGATCCGCTTGCGCAGACGGCCCTCGTCGTTGATCGTGCGGCCGGTGGCGTTGAGATCGTCGGCGATCTTGCCCGGCGTGGTGTTGCCCGGGCACTCGGCGAGGAGGGCGAAGGCACCGGCGACATGCGGCGTGGCCATCGACGTCCCCTGGAACGTGGCCTTGGTGTTGGGGCCACCGGGGATGGCCGCGGTGATCTCGACGCCCGGCGCCCACCACTGCGTCTTGGCGCTCGAATTGGAGAACAGCGCGATGTTGTCGGCATCGTCGGTCGGCCGAGATGGCGTAGACGTTGGGCAGGCACGCCGGCCAGCTCACGGCGTTGAGGAAGCCGTCGTTGCCGGCAGCGGCGATGACGGCCACGCCGGCCGAGCGGAGCTGGCGAGTGAGCTGGTTGCCGGCCGGGTCGACGAGTTGCCGGCGCATTCGCTCGTGAACGCGCCACCACCGAGGCTGATGTTGACGGAGATGATCCGATTCCCGCTGCTCTTCAGGTTGAGGACGCGCTGCAGCGCCTGGTGCAGGTCGCTCGACGGGAATCGTCCAGCGGCCGCTCGGGCCGCGCTGGCCGATGCGGATTGCATCGAGCAGCGCACCACGAGCGACGCCCTCGTGACCGCCGGTGAACGCCGCGCCGAGCGCGGTGCTGGCCACATGGGTGCCGTGATGGCAGTCGTCGGAGAAGGTGCACGGGCGGGCAGCGTTCGTGCCGAACAACTGCGACGTGCCGCCCGGGCAGGCGTTGCCAGCCGGAGAAGCACGCCTCGCTGGCGACACGACCGACAAGCGCGTTGTGGTTGCGGGCGAAGCCGGTGTCGATGACGACCACACGGGACCGACCCGGGCCGCCTTCCCAGCCGTTGCCGAGCACGCCGGCCTGGTTGAGTCTGTCGGACTGGATGACTGCTGTCGACGAGTCGAGGAGCAGCCCGTACTCACGGTCGAGTGTGATCGAGGAGACCGACGGGTTGGCGCGCAGTGCGGCGAGACCGGCGCTGTCGACCTCGATTGTCGAGGCAGGCACCGTGTTGAGGCTGCTCAGCACGCGTGATTTGGTGCCGGCGAGCGATGCCTCGACACCTGCGAGCGAACGAGCGATCGCCGACCGCTGGGCGGCGACCTGCCGCGCGGACATCTTCGCCTCGGCGGCGACTCGAACGTTGGTCATGACGTTCACGCGAACCGTGCCATTGGCGCTGGTGGCCAGCGCCTGGGCGAGGTCGTCGCCGGCGGGCACGGTGACGCCGACCGCCGATCGCGAGTTTCGAGCACGGTGTCCCCGGGCTCATCGGGCGAGTTGCCCTCAACCGGCGCAGCTGTAGCGGCGACGAGCACCACTCCCACTGCCGCCGCGATCCACGTCCGCCGCCCGCGTCGTGTCACATCGAACCGTCCCATTATCCGCTCCTCATCGTTGCCGCAGCCACCCGCTACGAGATGCGCCAACTGTAGTCGGCTGGACGCCTTCATGCCGAACGCAGCCCGCGCACGCGGCGGGGACATCCCACGGGCCCTGGATGACGCGACCGCGGCGGACACCGTCGGGAGTGGCCGCTACGGCGGCACGCACGACGCTCGTCGCACCGGCCTCGCGCAACGCGTCGCCAGCCCTTCGCAGCGTGGCGCCCGTGGTGACGACGTCGTCGATCAGCAGGACGCGCCGGCCGGCGATGCGCGGCTTGGCGGAGAAAGCGGGCCCGGCGAGGCGGCTTGCCCGGTCGTGCCCGGTCTGCGGTTCGCCTGCCGGCCGGCGCAGCAGGCGCCGGCAGGGGAGACCGAGCTGACGGGCGACCTGGCGGGCGATGAGCTCTGCCTGGTCGAAACCACGCTCGCCGCGCCGCTGGGGACTGGTGGGAGCCCACGTGACGACATCGAAGGAGTGGCCGGAGAACCCGCGCCCGAACAGACGGTTGACGAGCAACCCGGCGAGATGGGCGGCCACCGGCCGGCGGTTGCGGTATTTGAGTCCGAGCACGACATCGCGAGCGCGGCCGCAGAACGGCACGGCGGCGATGGCGCCGCCCGGGGGAATGGGGGCCGGCCCGAGCAGGGCGAAGCGGCACGTGCGACACAGCACCGCACCGGACCGGTCGCACCCGGCACAACGTTCGATGAACAGCATGTCCATCGTTGTACAGAAGGCGTGTGACACCACATCTCCGTCGGCGGTTCGACGATGGTTTGCGGTGATCGTGGAACGGGTACGCACTCGCCGGTTTCGGTACCTACAGATAGGGAGAACCTATGTCCGCCACCGTGTTATGGATCATCGCCGCGATTCTCGTGATCGTCGGCATCGTGCAGCTCATCCAAGGACAGATCATCCTCGGAATCGTGCTGATCATCCTTGGATTGATCGTCGGCCCCGGCGGGTACAGCATCTTCAACCGCAGATCGCACGTGTAAGCGGGCAACGCCGCCCGCGAACTGACGTGCGGTGGGTGCGCCGCAGACGCGGACGGGCCAGGAACCGGATCTCCGGTTCCTGGCCCGTTTGTGCCGCCCGACTTGTCTACCGCCGGGTTGAGCCTGCTACGGCATCACTGGCGTAGCAGCCAATGTTCTGGTTATGGGATGTTGGAGAACACCTCGCACGACGACTTCGTGTCGCCGCCGCCAGGCCCACCGTCGCAGCTGTCGTTGCCGGTGCCACCGAGGTGGGCGTCGTTGCCGAACTCGCCGAACAAGTCGTCGTTCCCGGCCTCGCCACGAAGGGTGTCGTTACCGTCACCACCACGGAGCAGGTCGTTTCCGTCGCCGGCGAACAACGTGTCCGTGCCGCCGTTGCCGAACAGCCGGTCGTTGCCTCCGAAGGCCCGCAGGGTGTCGTTACCGGCACCACCTTGGAGCCCGTTCGGCCCACCACGACCCCGAAGGGTGTCGTTGTGCACCGACCCGACGAGGTTCTCGACGGTGTTGAGGATGGTGTCGTTGCCATCCCCAGTGGCGGTGCCGAGCAGCAGATCGGCGGTCACCGCAGCAGGTGCGCTGACGAACCGAGCCGCGTCGACCCCGTCACCACCGTCGTAGATGTCGTTGCCTGCACGTCCGTTGAGCGAGTCGTTGCCACCCAGACCCTCGAGGTTGTTCGGTCCGGCATCGCCCGTGAGATTGTCGTTCTGCGGGCTACCCCGCAGGTTCTCGATCCCGGTGAACGTGTCCGAACCTGCACCAGTGGCAGTACCCGAAGTCAGGTTGGCGGTGACAGCATTGCCCGAGCCGCCATAGTTGGCGGTGTCGACACCGGCGGCACCGCCGATGAGGTCGTTGTCCGGGCCGCCCTGGAGCAGGTCGTTGCCGACCCACCCGTCGAGGGTGTCGTTGCCATGGCCACCGTTGATCACGTCGCCGACGTCGTTGAGGTCACCACCACCGGCATTGCCGAGCAGCGTGTCACCACCATCGTCGCCGTTGACGCGGTCGGTATCGGGACCACCGAAGGCGACGTCGTTGCCGTCGCCGCCATTGATGGTGTCGGCACCCTCGTTGGTGCAGATGCGGTCGTTGCCGCCGCCACCATTGACGATGTCGTCACCGGCGAAGCTGACGATGACGTCATTGGCAGCAGTGCCGCCGAGCGTGTCAGCGAGCGGGCCACCAACCAGCGTGGCGTTCACACCCTGGCACGGAGCCGGGGTGATCGCGCTCAGGTGCAGGTTGAGCAGACCGTTCGAAGCACCGAAACCATCGACCTTGATGCGGTAGGTGGTGCCGGCGTTGACGCCCATCGTGATGAGGCTGCGCAGACCGACGCCAGAGTCGTCGTCGAACGCCCTGGTCGTCAACGAGCCCAGCGAGGCACCCGTGTAGACGGTCAGGGTGGAGTCGAACGTCGTGACGTTGCCGCCACCGTCGTCGGTGGAGATCGTCGCCACGCCAGTCGCGTTCGGCGTCCACGTGTACCAGATGCCGTTGTCGATGCTGAACGGCCCCGGCTCGCCGGGCTCGGCGTCCGAGCACACGGTGAAGTCGAAGTCGTTGAAGTTGCCGGCCGCGGGCAGGTTCTCAGGCGAAGCAAAGTCGTTGTTGTTGACCGTGCCGGTCGCCGCGTCGAGGACGTTGATCCGCTTGCGTGTCACACCGTTGCGGGTGACGTTCACGCCCGTGTTGTTGAGCCGCGAGATCTTCGCCGCCAGCGTGAGCGGGACGCCATTGCCGTCGACGCACTCGCTGAGCAGACCGAAGGCGCCAGCGACGTGCGGGGCGGCCATCGATGTGCCGTCCTTGAAGTCGCTGTTGTCACCGGATGGAACCGGGGCCTCGATGCTCACGCCAGGAGCCCACCACTCGAGCCCGGGGCTCGAGTTGCTGAACCCGGCGGGAACGTCGGCGTCGTTAGTGGCGCCGATCGCCAGCGCCGTGGAGGCGCAGCCGGGGAAGCTCATCTGCGTGATGCTGCTGCTGTTGCCAGCGGCGATCACCGGAGCGACGCCATCGTTGCGCAGCGTCTGCATCAGGTTGGTGGTAGTGATGCTCACGTTGTCGCAGGTCGCCCCGTCGGCGAACGTCGCCGACGTGCCGATGCTCATGTTGATCGCCACGATGTCAGGACGAGTGCTCGTTCTTCAGGTTGTGGATGTGCTGCAGCGCCTGGTCGATGTCGTTGAACGTCGCCGTCCAGCGGGCGCTGGTCGAGCTGTCCGATGCGACGTCGATGGCGACGATCCCGGCGCCGCGAGCAACGCCTTCGTGCTCGTCGCCGTACGTGGAGCCGGCGGAGATGCCGCCGACGTGCGTGCCGTGGTCGCAGTCGGTCGAGTGCGTGCAGTTGTCGCCGGCGGCGCCACCGATCTGGTCGTTCAAACCATTCGGGCAATTGGTGCTCGCTGGAGCGAGGTCGGTGACGAAGCACGCCTGGGCGACGATGCGGCCGGTGAAGGCGTTGTGCTGGTTGTCGACGCCGGAGTCGATGATGCCGACCTCGTACCGTGGGACTGCGCTGCCATCGAACCCGTCGCCGAGCACGCCCGCCTGGTTGAGCAGGTCGGAATCGATCACCGCGGTGCTGGTGTCGAGCTGCGACTGGACGTAGCCGTCGAGCGTGATCGCGGCGACATTCGGGTTGGCGAGGAGGGCGTCCATGCCAGCCTGGGTCACCTCGTAGGTCGCCGCCGGGATGATGTCGAGCTGCGACACCTTCTTCGAGCCGGTGCCCTGCAGCGAGGTCTTCAGCGCGGCGAGCGCACTGTCGATCTTCGCCCGCTGAGCATCCACCTGGGCGGACGACATCTGGCTCTCGATCCCGAGCTGCGTCTTGGTCATCACGATCACGCGCGCCGTCTTGCCGTTGGCAACAGCGGCGGCGAGATTCGCATCGGTAGAACCGACGCGATGATCGGGCACCACGAGTGGTGCGACCTGAGGCGCCTCGGCGGACGCGACAGAGCCCCCGACGACGTCGGGCTTGTGGTTGTTGTTGGAGCCGACGTGACCGAGACCCTCGGTCTTGACCCCGTCTTCCGCCGGAGCGGCCGATGATGCACCGACTCCCTGGTCGACCCAGTCGCCGGCGAACGTAGGTTGTTCGTCGACAGTTCCCGCCTGGGTGTCGGTTGAGTCAGGTGCCCGCTCAGGGTTTTGAGCGGACGTGGACACTCCGCTGGCCATGGCGATCGACGCGACTGCAGAGCGCGCCAATCCCCCATCGCCTGCGATGCGTCCCTACTGGGCGCTTGCGCATGGATTCTCTCCTTCAGTTGTTGACCGGGCCGCGCCATGAAGGAGGTTGCTCCCCGTCTCCTGCGACCGCAGTCATTGCCTCCCGGAGATGACGCTCTGCGCGTTCGCCAGATACGTCTTTTCCGGAGATCGTGAATCCCCGATCAGGGGATATTCAGTGTGGTTTCGCAGCCCGCCGCGTTATCGGTGCCCGTCGACCCGTTGCAGCGGTCGGTATTCGCACCGCCGCGGAGTGAGTCGTTCCCCGCATCGCCCCCGAGCTCGTCGTCCCCCGCCTCTCCAAAGATTTCGTCGTTGCCGTTACCGCCGAGCAGCACGTCGTCCCCGGCGCGCCCCAGCATGTGATCGGGACCTCCGCCGCCCCGGATCGTGTTGATGTTCGGCCCTCCGTGGAGCATGTCGCCGAACTCGGTGCCGAGCAGGTTCTCGGCGAAGAGGTCGTCGACACCCTCGCCGGTCGCCGTGTTCTCCGCGATGTCAACCGTCACCGGGGACGTCGATCCCGAGAAGTCGGCGGTGTCGAGGTCCTCGCCGCCGAAGTAGTCATCGTTGCCGAGCCGGCCGAGCATCCGGTCCTTGCCGACGCCACCGAGCATCGTGTCGCTGCCGTTGCGGCCGTCGAGACGATCGGCGCCACCGTTGCCCCACAACGTGTTGGCGAACTCGTCGCCGATCAGCCGGTCGTTGAACTCCGTGCCGTTCACGTTCTCGATGCTCACGAGCGTGTCGTCGCCGGATCCGAACGCGGTGCCGTCGGTGAGGTTCACGATCACGCCGTTCGGCACGGGCGCGTAGCTGATGCTGTCGACTCCTGTCCCGCCGCGCAGCGTGTCGAATCCCTGGCCACCGAGAATCGTGTCGCCGTGCCGCCTGGCCGAGGATGATGTCGTTACCCGCCCCGCCGGTGAGCGCGTCGACGCCGTCGCCGCCGCAGATGCGGTCGTTGCCGCCGGCACCGTTGACTCGATCGTTGCCGCCGAGGGCGGCGATCACGTCATTGCCGGTCGTGCCCTGCAGCGTCTCGGGCTCGTCGGTGCCGACGATGGTCGCCAGCACGCCGTCGCAGGCAACACCCGGTCCATGTTCCACTGGCGCAGCACTGGATGCACCAACGGTCGCCAGGACCGCAGCGGTGACAGCCGTGCCCGCACCGATCCAACAATTTCGCCGCCCCATGGATCTTCCTCCTCGCCGGGAGCGCGAACCATACCGCACCATCGGCGACGATGTCAGCGCGCGCGCCGCGAGAAATTCCTCCCCGAATCACACGGGACGAACAGGGTCGGTCAGTAGCGGTAGTGCTCGGGCTTGAAGGGGCCGGCCGGCTCGACACCGATGTACTCGGCCTGCTCGTCGGTGAGCCTGGTGAGCTTCACACCGAGGGCGTCGAGGTGCAACGCGGCGACCTTCTCGTCGAGGCGCTTGGGCAGTACGTACACGCCGAGCGGGTAGTTCTCCGGATGGTCGAACAGCTCCATCTGGGCGATCACCTGGTTGGAGAACGAGCAGCTCATCACGAAGCTCGGATGGCCCGTGGCGCAGCCGAGGTTCACGAGGCGGCCCTCGGCGAGCACGATGATCGACTTCCCGCTGTCGAAGGTCCAGAGATCGGTACCCGGCTTGAGCTCGTCGCGGGTCGCCCCGGAGCGGGCGAGACCGGCCATGTCGATCTCGTTGTCGAAGTGCCCGATGTTGCAGACGATCGCGTTGTGCTTCATCCGCGACATGTCCTCGGCGCTGATGATGTCGGCGTTGCCGGTCGCCGTGACGAAGATGTCGATGTCGGCGACGACGTCATCGAGGCGGACGACCTGGAGCCCCTCCATTGCCGCCTGGAGGGCGTTGATCGGGTCGATCTCGGTCACCATCACCCGCGCCCCCTGGCCGCGGAGGCTCTGCACGCAGCCCTTGCCGACGTCGCCGTATCCGAGCACCAGCGCGGTCTTGCCGCCGATCATGACGTCGGTGGCGCGGCAGATGGCGTCGATCAACGAGTGACGGCAGCCATAGAGGTTGTCGAACTTCGACTTGGTGACCGAGTCGTTGACATTGATCGCCGGGAACAACAGCTCGCCCTGCTCCGCCATCTTGTACAGCCGCTTCACGCCCGTCGTGGTCTCCTCGGTGACGCCCTTGATCGACGCCGCCATGCGGGTCCACTTCGTGGGATCGTTCTTCAACGACTGCTGCAACAGGCCGAGCACGATTGCCAGCTCGGGGTTCGATGCCGAGCCCGGGTCGGGGACCTCCCCGGCCTTCTCGTACTCGACGCCCTTGTGCAGCAGCATCGTTGCGTCACCACCGTCGTCGAGGATCATGTTCGGTCCGTCTGAGCCGTCGGCACCGGCGGTGGGCCAGGTCATCATCTGGTCGGTGCACCACCAGTACTCCTCGAGCGTCTCACCTTTCCACGCATAGACAGGTACGCCCTGCGGATCGTCGACCGTGCCGTTGGGGCCGATGACGACTGCCGCTGCAGCGTGGTCCTGGGTGGAGAAGATGTTGCAGCTCGCCCAGCGCACCTCAGCGCCGAGCTCGACCAGCGTCTCGATCAGCACTGCGGTCTGGATCGTCATGTGCAGTGAGCCGGAGATGCGCGCGCCTGCGAGCGGCTTCGCCGCGCCGTACTCCTTGCGGATCGCCATCAGGCCGGGCATCTCGTGCTCGGCGAGGTGCATCTCCTTGCGCCCGAACGGGGCGAGGGACAGGTCAGCGACTCGGAAGTCGCGGCGCGCGATGGTGTCTGCGGTCATTGTGTTCTCCATTGTCGATCAGCGTTCCGCCGTGAACGTGGGCTCGAGGTTTTCGGTGTCGATACGACCTTGCAACCGTGCGTGCTCGGTGTCGTCGACGGTGACGGCTTGATCGATCAGCAACACCGGGATCCCGTCGTCGATCGCGTACGAGCGCCGCAACCGGGGGTTGTAGAGGCGCGACTCGTCGGCGAAGTAGTACAGCGGGCCCTTGTCCTCCGGACAGGCGAGGATCGAGAGAAGAGTCGGGTCGAGCGTCATGGCCAGCGAACGATCCTAGCGGACCGACGGCCGTGTGAGCCGGGAACGAACGACGCGTTCCGAGGTGGGGCTCAGAGTGTGATCAGCGACAGGACCTCGGTGACGCGGCTCTCGCACTCGTCGGCCGTACCCGCCTCGAGGTTGAGCCGCAGCAGCGGCTCGGTGTTCGAGGGTCGCAAGTTGAACCACCAGCTGCCGTTGTCAACGGTGAGACCGTCGAGGCGGTCCTGATCGGCCGCGGAGAACGCCGCCGCGATCCGTTCGATCACCTCCGTCGCATCGTCGACGTGGGTGTTGATCTCGCCGCTCTGGTGGTAGCGCTCGAACGGCAGGCGCAGCACGGAGAGGTCCTGGTTGCTCCGCGAGAGTTCGGCGAGCAGCAACAACGAGGCGATCAGGCCACTGTCGGCCCGGTAGTTGCGCGGCGAAGTAGTAGTGCGCCGAGTGCTCGCCACCGAAGACGGCGCCCGTCTCGGCCATCAACTGCTTGATGTAGGAGTGACCGACCTGCGTGCGCACGGGCACGCCGCCCTGCTCGCGGATCACTTCGGAAACGGCCTTGGAGCAGATCAGGTTGTGCAGCACGGTCGCCCCGGGATTGGTGCGCAGCACCGCCGTGGCGAGGATCGCCGTCGTGGTCGAACCGCTCAGTCCGACACCGGCCTCGTCGACGACGAACACGCGATCGGCGTCACCGTCGAAGGCGAGCCCCACGTCGAACCCTCCCGCCGTCACCCGGCTGCGCAGATCGCGCTGGTTGGCGGGCTGCAGCGGGTCGGCGGGATGGTTGGGGAACGTACCGTCGAGCTCGCCGTACATCACTTCGAGCTCGACCTTGTCGAAGCGCTCGAAGACGGCCGGCACGACCAGGCCACCCATGCCGTTGGCGGTGTCGGCGACGACACGCATCGGATGGATGGCGTCGGCCTTGACGAACGATGCGACGTGATCGGCGAACTGGGAGAGCAGGTCGCGCTCCTCGCGCCTGCCGGCCCGAGCCGCCGGTGCGGGACCCTTGCCGGCGAGGACCTCGGCGGCAGCGTCACGGATGGTGGCGAGCCCAGTGTCGATGCCGACCGGCCGTGCGCCGGAGAGGCAGAGCTTGACGCCGTTGTACTCGGCAGGATTGTGGGATGCGGTGAACATCGCTCCCGGTCGGTCGAGCTTGCCGGCGGCGAAGTACAGCAGGTCGGTGGACGCCAGTCCGATGTCGGTGACGTCGACGCCCTGCTCGAGGGCACCGCGGGTGAACGACTCGACGAGTGGCACCCCCGACGAGCGCATGTCACGCCCGATGAGGATGCTGTCGCTGTCGACGAACCGGGCGAAGGCGACACCGAGCGCGTGGGCGATCTCGGTGTTCAACTCGTCGGGAACGGTGCCGCGGATGTCGTACGCCTTGACGATCTGATCGAGGGAAGTCATGACGGGCTACGACGCTACCGGGTCGCGTCCGGAGGGGCCGGATATTCTCCCGGGCTCTCTTCGGGGGGATCCGAACCGAGGTGCGACTGAGCGCTGTCGTCGAGGTCTGGTGATCTCGTCGTCGTGGTCGACGACGTCGTCTGAGTCGTCGAGCTCGTCGTCGGGGAGATCCGGCGGTCGGTCGGAGGGCTCGGTGATCTCGTCACCGAGCGGTGGCGGCCGAGTTGGTGGCGGTGCGGAACGCCGTGTAGTGGGCACCAACTGCTCGCCGTTGCCCCACTCCCACGTGCCGTCGTCGTACCAGTCGGCGGGCGGCCACGGAGCGACCTTCGGCCGGTCACCACGCACCCGCAGGACGATGCAGAGAACGATGCCGAGCGCGGTGAGGATGTAGTAGATGGTGTCCATCCCGCTTCGCCCGTAGTCGAGCTGGACGTGGTTGGCGGTGGGAATCACCACCATCATGTTCGGCGCGATGCGGTAGGGCCCCTCTGCTCCCGTCGTGTTCCAGTTGGGGAAGTAGCTCACGCGGACGAGCACCGGTACGCCGACCTTGTCGACGTCGAACGACAGCGACTGCTCCTCGACCTCGATGTTGCTCACGTTGACCTTCGGCAGGTCCACGCGTTCGATCGGCGACGTCGGCAGCACGTAGTCGACCCTTTTGTCCTCGACACGGGACCCGTCGACGGCGACGTCGATGCGCTGCCATGACTCGGGTCCGTCGTCGGCGGGGAGCGCCGGCCAATCGCCCTGATTCTGGAACCAGCTCATGCCGAGCTCGAGGTTCCGCTCGCGCTGGTCGCCACCTCGCGGGTCGACGACGACCGGCTGCGTGGCCAGCGGCGTGACGATTTCGCTCCCGGCGAGCTCGTAGATCGACCACGGCGCCGATTCGGCGACGAGCCTCAGCTCGGGGTGATCGGCGATCTCGTTCTTCGCCGCGTCGCTGCGGAGCATCACGTAGCGCACCCCGAGCGACTGGAGCTGGGGGATGCCGGCACCCGCATCGAGCTGCACATACCGCAGCTCACGGACCGGATTGGAGCTGGTCTCCGACATCGCCGCCGTCGACACGAAGTGATACGGAGTCGTGCCCGACGCTTCGAAGAACAGACCCTCCATCGAGCCGATGCAGCCGTCGGTCCAGAACGGCAACAGCATCAGCGCCATCGGCGTGCCGTAGCTGCCATTCCCGTCGCCGTGCTCCCAGAAGGCGCGACCGCAGCCGTCGGTGCGACCGAGGTCGGCCATCGCCTGTACGACGTTGTGGTACTCGGCGTAGAGAGGCTTGTCCTCGTAGCCCTTGAAGTTGTAAGCCGACCAGCCCATGCCCTCGGCCTTGTACACCGCGCCGGAGTCCTCGTGCGGGTTCTTGTGGAACGGCCCCCAGGCGTACAGCTGCTTGCCGCCGGCAGTGACGTAACCGCCGCCGGGCAAAGCGTTGAAGAGGAACCCGAGCACGACCAGCACACCGAGCCCGCCGGCGATGAGCGTCACGGTCCGCGTACCGAAACCGGGAAGGAGCCCGGCGGGACGGTTGCCGACGAGGTTGCGGATGAGCGATGCCACCTCGACGAGGCCGACCATCATGAGCAGGTAGCGGAGGAGGTAGATGAAGGGCAGGAGGCGAGGGTTCCAGAGGAGCCCGATGCCGGGCAATCCACCGTTGGAGAACGCATAGACACCGGCAACGCCGACAAACGCGCTCACGGCGAGGGCAACCCCGTTCACCTGACGCCGCAGGGCGACCGAGATCACGCCGATCACCGCCAGCATCATGATGAGGACGTTCAGCGGCGCGGTGAGCGGGAAGAACATGTCCCAGAACGATTCGGAGCCGCCGCTCGGCTTCGGCTCGTACTTCATGTCGGTCATGAAGTCGTGGTTGCCGAGGAACGGCCCGACCCAGAACAGCGACAGCAGAACGGTCGTGACGCCGACGATGGCGGCGTACTTCAGCCGCTGGACGTCGAGCGACACGACGATCCAGATGAGGGCGATGGCGGCTGCCACGACGGCGACGAACATCAGCACGATGCCGTGCGACACGCAGGCCGCGGCGAGCAGCACCGACACCCAGACCTTGTACTTGCCGGTCTCCATGCCCCGCGCCAGGAAACCGAACCCGAACATCGCCAGAGTCGAGCGCGATCGAGAAGGAGAACTCGCCCGCCATCGTCGACTTGAGGTTGCCGCCGTAGATGCTGAAGCTCTCGTCGAGGGCGAACGCCAGGCCGGCGAAGGCGAAGAGCTCGGGCAATGGGTAGCGGAAGCGGGCCATGCGCCCGAACGACCAACACGAGATCGGGAACAGCACGAGGCCGCTGATGGCGACGAGCTTGAACGCGATGCCGTACGCCAGCACCGAGTCGAGGGCGACGATCGCCAGCGCCGGGAGCACCATGTAGAAGCGGTACGCGGGCATGCCGGCGTACCAGTCCATGCTCCACCCGTTGAGTTGCCAGTGGGGCAGGAGCTCGTCACGCAGGTACGCCGGGCCCCACACGTGGGCACCCATGTCGCCGCCGTTCGGCGTCGTGTTCTTGAAGATCAGGTTGTCGCCCGGGAAGAAGTGAACGACTTTGAGCATGATGATCGTGCACACGGTGAGCGTCACCGAGGTGACGATCGTCTGCACCACGCGCTCCGTCGGCCATGGCCGCTCGATGTATCGCCGCGGACGGCGAATGATGCGCTGACCGGCGCGGCGGAACCAGCCGCCGTCGTCGCTGGCGCGGAGAGCGGCGACATCGAGCCCGAGTGATCTCGACGGTGCGACGGCTGGCGTGTCGGCCTCGCTGTAGCGGTCGTCGATCGGCTCAGGTTCGACGAGTGGTGGGTGCAGGAAGTCGTCGCCGTTGCCGGCTGGTTCCTTTCCGTCGTCGTGCGACTCGAATTCATCGTCGCCGGAATCGAACCCGTCGTCGAAATCGTCCTCGAGCAGGGACCAGTCCTTCGGGTCAGGGTCGCTCGACGTTGCGTCGTCCGCGCGCTGAGGCGGACGCGACGTGCCCGCGCCGCCGTCCTCCACCCGCTCGTCTGTCCGGTCAGTCATGTCGTCCTCGCTCAATCATCTTGGCAAACCACCGAGCGTTCAAGGGGTCACCCGGCAGCAACCAGCAACCCGATCGCATTGAAGGCGAGATGGGCGGCGATCGCCGGCCCGAGCCGGCCACTCACCAGCGCGCAACCACCGAACACGAGGCCGGCGACGAAGAGACCAGGATACTCGATCGGCCGGAAATGGATCAGGGCGAAGAATGCCGCGGCAACGAAGAGCCCGATCGCCGGACCGAATCGGCGCACCACCGCTCCTTGCAGCGAACCCGCGGTACACGATCTCCTCCACGATCGGGGCACCGACGACCACCATCACGATCAGCAGGAAGACGCCGATGCCGTTGGCCCGGTCGACCAGCTCCTCGGCGTTCTCCGAGAGCTTGTCCTCGTTGAACGTGCCCGGCCACAGCTCGTTGAGCGGCCAGTACAGCGCCGGGAGCACGACGAGTTGCGTGGCGGCACCGATGGGAACGCCGATCAGATCGCGCCACTCGAATCGCAGGCCGACGTCCCGCCGAAGGCTGCCGCTGCCCTCCCGTTGGGAGAGCCACCACACCATCAGCACGAACGCCGTCCAGCTGAGCATCGTGCCGATGAACAGGAGCGGGATGGGGATCGGATCGTCGTCGGCGAGATCGACGGCGCCTGTTCCCTCGGCGACCGCGATCGCCAGTGCGAAGAGCAGCTGCCCGAGCACCCAGGCGCCGACGTAACCGGCGACGGTCGAGCCGAAGGTGATGCCGGACGCGCGCGTGGTGACGGGTTTGCGGTCGGACACGGAGTGCGAGGCTATCGCTGGGTGTCAGCTCGCGATCAGCGTCGATGTGGAGGCGTGACGGCGGTCGTCGAGGCGCCATCCTTCCGGCGCCGACAACGTGCGTGCATGGTGCTCGCAAAGGTCGTACGAGTGCGGCTCACGCTCGTCGGAGAGCTCGTCGATCCACACGTGCGAATGCCCGTACTGGTACGTCAGCGTGGCCACTGCCGGTTGCGAGCACATCGTCCGTGAGCAGTGCCGCGAGACCATGGGCGGCAAATGTATGCGACCACGCCGTGCAGATGGTGGAATCGACCGGGAAAGGCCCGTATCGACCCGTAGCATGTCTCCATGAGCAACCTGCCGCCGCCGCCTCCGCCGCCGCCGCCGGCGAGGTGGGCGCGGGCGCGGACAGCAGCGCCCGGAAGGGCCGCGCGGGTTCGGTTCCGAGAACAACGAGGGTGGTGGGCGCGGCCCCGGTGGCCTGCCCCGATGGTCGATCTGGGTCCTCGTCGGCGTGATGGCGCTGGCGTTCCTTCTCCCCAATTTGTGGCCGCGTGATCGTGGCGAGGAGTTGACCTACACGGAGTTCATCGAGCAGGTCGAAGCGGGCAAGGTCGAGTCGATCGAGATCAGCAACGATTCGGGCGCTATCTCCGGCGAGTTCACCGACGGTACGGAGTTCACCAGCACCGGTGGCGGCGACCGGGCACTGTCCGACAGCGACTTCGCCCTGCTCGACGAGAAGGGTGTCGACTACACGTTCAAGGCACCCAGCTCCAACTGGCTGCTCAGCATCGCCGGGCTGTTCCTACCCGTGCTGCTGATCATCGGATTCTTCGTGTGGATGCAGCGGCGCGCTGCCGGCCAGATGGGCAACGTGATGTCGATCGGCCGCAGCAAGGCCAAGGCGTACTCGCAGGACAAACCGTCCACCACGTTCTCCGACATCGCCGGGTACGAGGGGGTCAAGACCGAGATCACCGAGGTGGTCGACTTCCTGCGCATGCCCGAGCGGTTCCGCGAGATCGGCGCTCGGGTCCCGAAGGGGATCCTGCTCGTCGGCCCGCCAGGAACCGGCAAGACGTTGTTCGCCCGAGCGGTCGCCGGTGAGGCCGGCGTCGGCTTCCTGTCGGTCACCGGCTCCGACTTCATGGAGATGTTCGTCGGCGTCGGCGCCAGCCGCGTGCGCGACCTGTTCCAGCAGGCGCGGCGCATGGGACGGGCGATCATCTTCATCGACGAGATCGACTCGATCGGTCGCAAGCGTGGCGCCGGTCTCGGTGGCGGCCACGACGAGCGCGAGCAGACGCTCAACCAGATGCTGGCCGAGATGGACGGCTTCGAGACGTCCGAAGGCATCGTCATCATGGCGGCCACCAACCGCCCCGACATCCTCGACCCGGCGCTGCTGCGACCCGGTCGATTCGACCGCACCATCGTCGTGCCACTCCCCGAGTTCGACCGAGCGTCTGGCGATCCTCGAAGTGCACAGCCGCGACAAGCGTCTCGGCACTGATGTCGATCTCGAGGTCATGGCGCGAGCGACGCCAGGCATGTCTGGCGCCGACCTCGCCAACCTCGTCAACGAGGCCGCGCTCGTCGCCGTGCGGCGCGGCGCCAAACAGATCGAGCGGATCGACTTCGAGAACGCCCGCGATCGGGTGGTGCTCGGCGCGCAGCGGGAGAGCCTCGTGCTCAATGCCGAGGAGAAGCGAGCGACCGCCTATCACGAGGGCGGCCACGCCCTGCTGGCGACGGTGCTTCCCCATGGCGACCCGCTGCACAAGGTGACGATCCTGCCTCGCGGCATGGCGCTCGGCGTCACGTGGAGCCTCCCCCAGGAGCGACACACCTACTCGAAGGAGTACTTCGAGGACACGATCTGCAAGGCGATGGGTGGGCGCGTCGCCGAGATGACGGTGTTCGGCCACATCAACAGCGGCGCCGCCAACGACCTGGAACAGGCCACCGCTATCGCCCGCCGCATGGTGCGTGAGTGGGGCATGAGCGACCGCATCGGGCCGATGGCGTGGAGCAGCCAGCAACAGGTGTTCCTCGGCGAGGACCTCATGTCGTCGGGCCGGGAGTACAGCGACGACACCGCCAAGCTGCTCGACGAGGAGATCGCCCGCATCCTTCACGAGCAGGAAGATCGGGCCTCGTCGCTCATCCGCACGCACCGGCGTGGGCTCGAGCTCATCGCCGAGGCGCTGCTCGAGCATGAGACGATCGATGGTCCCGAGGCGGCCCGGCTGATTCAACAGGGATTGGCCGAAGACGGCAGGGCGGTCAGCCCCGACAAGGCAGCCGACGACGGCGAGCGCCAGTTCCACGGGGAACGGCTCGGCCACCGAGGCGCCTGTCGACATTGATGTCGTGCAGGAGTCGTCCAGCGACTGAGCTCCCGAGGAGCCTCAGCACAACACGCTGAGCTTCGGTTGGCCGCACCTCGTTCGGCGGCGCATCGTTCGGCGGCATCGGGTGCCAGCGCCCGAGCCCGGGTTCCGGTGACGAGCCGGGGTCGCGTGCTTCTGCCACCGCCGCCCAAAGGTCGGTGGCGGTGACCGGGCCGACGAACCCCCGCACCACGACGCCTTCACCATCGGCGACCACGAGCGTCGGCACGGCCTCGATCCGGTAGCGCTGGTGCAGCTCGCGGGCCGTGGTGAACTCGATGTCGACCACGGCCACGTCCCGGCTCTCGAGGATCACTGACTTCTCGCGAACCGCTGCACAGGTGTCGCACGTCGCCGAGCTGAAGAGCGCGACGAGCCAGGGTGCGTCGGGCCGGTCGAAGTCGCTGCGGTCGAGTTGGAGTGGTGCGGCATACCCTGACGCGGAGGACGACGACGGCGCATCCGGTCAGCCGTCGACGGCGCAGCACGAACGCCACGGCGACTGCCACCGACGACGATCCCGAGCGCCACCAGCATGCGCACCACCTCCCGATGCTGCCTTGCGGAGGAGCCCCGTCGCAACGTGACGGCTCGGTGAGAAGCCCGGTCGGGACCCGAGCTCGACGAGCACGACGACGATCGTCGCCTGGTGATCAGCCGAGCGGCAGCGCCCACGCAGGATTGCGCCCGCCGAGGTCTCCCTCGCGTGGGATCGACCGCTCGACGAAGATGCGGTTGTTCGACGACACCACCAACGGCGTGCTGAGTGCCCGCTCGCTCGTGAGATCGATCGTGATCAGGCCCGTACGACGGCACGGTGACGTCGTCCAGCCCGGGAACAGCCACATATCCCTCGTCGGTGATCTGCTGGACCGACAGCACCGCCTCGGAGAGATCGACGTTGTACACGGCGATCGCGTTCTCCGTGGCCGCCGCCGGCGATCGAGGCACGTACCACTGGCCCGACACGTAGCCGTCGCTGCGACTCGGAGCACCGAGGTTCACCGACGTCACCGGCTGCCCGCCGACGGTACGTGTGATCACCCGCTCGACCACGATCGCCGAGTCGGCCAGCGTCGAGAACACCATCGCATGGCGACTCTCCTGCAGACCTTCCGATGTGGCGGTGTCGAACGAGACGACCGAGTTGGCCGGAACATCGATCGACTCCTGGCCGACGAAGTTGTCGGGATCGGTGGGCACGCCCAGGTATGCAGCGGTGACCTCCGCGTCCTCATCGGTCGGGTTGTAGAGGCGATACGTCTCGTCGACCTCCGGTTCCTTCGACCCGATGGCGAACCACCACTGGTCGCTCAGCGCCGGTGCGGCGAGCGTCATCGTGTAGCCGAGCCGTCCGCCGCCGAGGAAGTGCTGCGCCCGGCCGACAACCAGCCGGCCGCGGGTGGTGGCGACGGCTGACGGCGAGGAAGTCCTCGCTTCGCGCCCCGAGCGCGCCAGATCGACCACCGAGCACCGACTGTGCCGCCACCGGATAGCCCTGGTATTGCGCCGGTGACCGCTCGCCGGCTGCAGTTGCGATGTCGATGTTGATCGACAGCGTCGACGTCGTACGGGTTGGTGAGCACGAGCTCGTCGATGCTCCCGTCGACGGTGAACCCATCGGCGAGGTACCACTGAGACGAGGTCCTGTTGGCGCAGGGTGCCACGGCGTCACCGGCGGGGTGCACGGCGCGCTGCTCGACCATCGCCCCGGATCCCTCCAACTCGACCACTGCCGAGACGTAGTCGGCCGTGAGCTCCTCGTCGAGATCGATCGACCGCCGCTCGAAACCGTCGAGCGTGATCGGGCGGCTCACTCGCCGGTCTGCGTCGGCGAGGAAGGTCAGCCGGCCCTCGAGTGGCCGCTGAGTTCGGTTGACGAGGATCAGCTCGCCGCCGACGCCGTCGCCGCGGGCCGGGACGCCGGGACAGAACCACGTGCTCGGGACTTCGAGGTTCTCCGACACGGCCGGCATCCAGGGCGCCTGGCGCTCGGAGAACACCGCATCGGAGGAAACGGGCGTGCGCCGCGTGACGACGACCAGGGTGACGATCGCCGCCACGGTGAGCACGAGCGCGGGCAGACGGCGAATCATCGCCGCCCCCGCTCGTCGTCGCTCGCTTCCAAGACCTCACTGATCCAGCCACCTGGGTCGTCAAGTGCCAACACGTCGTCGAGCGGAACGTCTCCGCCCGGATCCTCGTCGAGGTCGAGCAGCGTGGTGTCGTCGACCGCACCGCGGCGGCGACCGAACGGACCGCGGGCGCGGCTGGCGGCAAGCGTCACCAGCAACCACATCCCGGCGAGGGCAAACAGCAACGTCTGGCGGGAACCGTCCGTCTCGTACGCCAGCTCGGCGGATCCGGGCACCTCCGACCTCGAACGCAGTCGTCAGACCGAACGCCTCGCGCGCCTCGCGCTCCGCCCCGCCGACCGTGAGGCGCCAATGGTCGTCGAACGGCGTTGCCAGGTGCACCACTCCAGCATCGACGTCGTCGCTCTCCGCCTCACCCTCGGCAGCGCCGATGAACGCCGGGGTGACGGAGCTGAGGTCGGCACGGACCAATGCCCCGTTGTCCGGTGGCGTCGATGGCGTCCGCGCTCGGTCCCGTCAGCAGCGCCCCAACCGGGAGCGCTCCGCGGTTCTCGAAGATCTCCACGCTCGGCGGACTGAACGTCAGGGCGAGATCGAGTTGGTCCTCGAACGCCTCGATCAGTCCCGCTGGGACGGGCAACGGGGCGGCGCTCGTGGAGTACGTGTTGTCGACGCGTGGCACGACGATGTCGCGGATCCCGAGAATTCCGAGCAGCCGCCCGGCGCGGACGGTCTCCCCGTCCTTCATCAGCTGCAGCACCGACAGCACCCGGTCGTCGCCGGCGCCTTCCGGGGTGATCCAGCGATCGCGAACGTCGAGGGCGCCGCGGCCGATGACGGCGTAGGCAACGCCGTCGGTGACTTCGTGACCAGGCACGGGCAGCACGCGGGGATCGCCGATCAACAGCACCCGCCCGTCGCCCTCGCTCAGGCTGGGGGGCGAGCTGGTTCTCCATCACACCGGCGAGCGGTGTCTCCTCCATCGACCACGAGCCATCACCGATCGACAAGATGCCAGGCACGACACCCACGGCGACCGCCATCCCGGCGAGGATTCCCGCCGGCTGGCGCCATCCGAAGCCACTCCCCCGGACGTCGAGGTCGAACGCGGCCAGCGCTGCAGCCGCGCCGACGCGATACGCCCAGCGCCACCGGGACGAGAAGCACGCCAACCTCGGGCAGCGCGCTGGCGATGGTGCCATGGTCGCTGAGCAACGCCGAGCGACGCCGAAGGCCACGACCAGAGCCGCCGACCGGATCGCCCAGGTGAGCCGCCACGCCCGCGCCAGCAGAAGAGCGGCAACGAGCGGCAGGTACAGCACGAGGGCGAGCACACCGAACGTCTGGTCGCCGAGCCCGAAGCTGGCGATCTCGATGAGACCTCGACCCGCCGGCCCGGCCGTGGGCGCCGGCGTCATCGAGTCCCACGACCACGTCGTCGACCACGGCAGGTTGAGCAGGAATCCGAGTCCGGCTGAGACGGCGGTCGCGCCGGCGATCCAGAGTGCGGTTCTCCACGAGGCGGCGGCCAGCAACGTGGCGACGGCGAGCACGATGCCGACAGCGACGAGCAACACGACGACCACCGGCGCGAAGGCACCTGCGGCTCCGGCGAGCAGACCGCCGATGGCGATGTAGCGGATTCGGTCGCGGAGATCGAGTGGCATGACGCCGTCGACGATGTCGTACTCGGCGGCGCGTGGATCGGCCGTGGCGATGCCCGCCGCCGAGCGCACGACGTAGACGAACCAAGGAACCGCCGCGTAGGCGACCAGTCCCGACCACCGGCCTTCAGCCAGCAGCCCGGGCGCCAACGGCAGTGCGGCGTAGACGACGAAGCAGGCGATGCGGGCGCGAGTCGAGGGAAACACCGTGCCCATCCGGCCGGCGCCGACGATTCCGATGAAGTAGAGCCCGAGCACAGCGATCGTGTGGGCGAGCCCCATCTGGAAGAACGTGCCCGCGCTGAGGATCGAGATCATCGCCCAGCCGGTGGGGTTTGGCTCGGTCTGTCCGAACGCTCCCGGGTGGTACCCGGAGGTGAAGCTGTCCCACAGATCGCGGGCGCTGTCGGGGAACGGCAGGAACTCGCCGACTACCGGAACTCCGGACCCGAGCAGGGTGCGGCTCCCGATCACGAGCGCCACGACGACGGCGATCCAGGCGACCGCGGTGGCCGCAGAGTTCTCCCGCCAGCGGCGCACGGTGGAGTCGGCGCCGATGTAGGTCATCGTCTCCCGCATGCGCAGGTAGGACGTCAGCCGGGCGCTCCCGCGCACCTGCAGTTCGAGCACTTCCTGCTCCGGCACCGTCCGCGAGCGGCGGATCGTCGCTCGCCGGGCGACGAGCATCGGCGCGCGCGGAATCAAGCCGATCAGCGCCCGTAGCGATGACCACGCCTCGGCGAAGCGACCCGTGAACATGCCGACCACCAGCTCGACAAGGGTGAGCAGCACCAACTCGAGCGAACGCAGCGGGAGACGAGCCGCGCCGGTGAGCGTGGCGACGGCACGCATCCGGTGTCGCGACCGCAGCGTGCGATGGTTGAGATCGGGCCGCCGCGCCGTCAAGCCTTCGCGGTGACGGACCCTGGCCGACGGGGCGACGATGACACGGGCACCGCTGAGGTGAGCACGCCACGACAGGTCGACATCGTCGCCGTGGAAGGAAATAGCCGGGTCGAAGCCCCCGAGCGAGCGAAAGAGATCGGCGCGCACCAGCATGCAGGCCGAGGACACCACGAACACGTCGTTCACCGCGTCGTGCTGTTCCTGATCGACCTCCTCCGGTTCGGTGATCGGGTCGACCTCGCCGAACCGGTCGAGGCCCAGTCCGACGTGCTGGAGCAGCGACGGCCTGTCCCAGTCGACCAGCTTGGGACCGACGATGCCCGCATTGGACCGGTAGAGCTCTTCGACGAGGATCCGGACGGCGTCGCGTTCAGGCGCGATGTCGTCGTGACACACCAGGAAGAACCCGTTGTCGCCCTCGACGAGCTGCAGCACCTCGTTGGCCAGCGAGCCAAAGCCACGATTGCTCCGCGCCCGATGGATGAGGGCATCCGGAGCCGCGGCGATCGGATCCGCTGTTCGGACTGCGCGGATCGAGCCATCGGCGGACGCAGCGAGCACGAAGAGCAGGCGAAGGTTGGGGTAATCCTGGTGGGCGAGGGCAGCGACAGCCTCGTCGAACCATGCGCCGGGGTCGTGCACGACGACGACCGCGACCACCGGCGGGGCGAACGACTGGTCTGCTTCCACGAACGAGCCACGCTATCGGTGGATGTCTCCGACCCGGATTCAGCCGTCCGTCACCCGATTTGCTTGCAAAAGTTAGCAGTAGCGTATACTCTGTGCAGCAACCCGGGACTGGCTCCCGCTCGTTCGAAAGGTATCGCAATGCCCTCCTTCGCCGCACCCGACCTCTTCAATCTCGACTTCTCGAAGCTGGACCTTCCGAAGTTCGACCTCCCGAAGTTCGAGCTTCCCAAGTTCGGCATGCCGAACGTGGAGCTTCCCTCCGTCGAGCTGCCCGACGCCGCTCTCTTCGTCGGCTTCGCCCGCGACGCCGCCTACGTCACGGTCGGGCTCGCGGTGCTCGGCGTGCAGGCGGCACGCAAGCAGCAGCCGCGAGCTCGTCAGCACGGTGAAGAACGGTGTCGACCAGCTGCGTGACGCCGTAATCTGATCGACCCTCAGGCACTCTTCGGGCGCTCCTAGGCGACCCTCAGATCGACGAGCCGGGTCACTGCGGCCTCCCCCCTCCAGCCGCTGGCTCGGCTCGTCGAGCACCCGCGTCCGTAGGGCGCGCCTTGCACCTCGACCGCTACCATGACGGCTTCGTGTCCAACGACCGCCGCTCCCTTTCGTCGCGCGCGCCGCTGCCCGAGGGCACATTGCCTGTCGGGTTCGCGCTGCTGATCGCGGGGTGCGCAACACTCGCCTTCTTCCGCGTCGGCGAGGAAGCGATCGGCAGCGAGGAGGAGTTCAAGCCGATCCTGGCTCTGTGGTTCGCCACGTTCGCCTTGGCGCCCGGTTTCTTCCTTCCCCTCGAGCAGGAGCTCGGCAGAGCATTGTCGGCCAGGCGGGCGCTCGGCATGGGTGGGCAGCCTGTCGTCCATCGCGTCGTTCGGCTCGGACTCCTCCTTGCCGGCCTCGTCGCAGTCGCCATTCTGTGCGTCAGCCCGTTCATCACGAGCAGCTATTTCGAGGGCGACTGGGTGATGCTGATCGCCCTGGTCACCGCGTTCGTCGCCTACGCGCCCGCCCATCTCACCCGCGGTGTCTGCTCCGGCTCGGGACGCTTTCGGGACTACGCCATCGTGATGGGGTCCGACGGCGTCGTCCGCATCGTGCTGTGCGTGCTCCTGTCGGTGATCGGCATCAAGACGGCCGGCCCCTACGGGTTCGCTGTTGCGCTCGCGCCGGTCCTCTCCGTGCTGTTCGTGTGGCGGCGCGGTGCGTTGAAGACGAACCCCGGTCCGGAAGCGTCGTGGCAGGAGGTCACGCCCAACCTCGGTTGGCTGCTGGTAGGAACGGTGTGCGCGGCGATCCTGCTCAACGCCGGCCCCGTCACGGCCAACATCCTCGCCGAGGACGACCAGGACGCACTCGTCACGGCGTTCGGCCAGGCCGTGCTCATCGCCCGCGTCCCGCTCTTCCTCTTCCAGGCCGTGCAGGCGGCACTGCTCCCCCGCCTCAGCCGGCAAGCCGCCCGCGGAGAGTTCGACGAGTTCCGCAGCGGTTTCCGCAAGTTGATGCTCGTGGTTGCCGCAGTCGGGCTCGTCGGCACGGTCGGCGCGTTTCTGCTCGGGCCGAAAGTCGTCGACATCATGTACGACGCCGAGCTCAGTGGCCGTACGCTGGCCATGCTCGCCCTGGGTAGCGCCTTTTACATGCTGGCGATCGGCACGTCCCAGGCAGTCATCGCCCTCCACGGACACTCGCTCGTCGCCCTCGGTTGGGCGATCAGCGTGGTCGCCTTCGTGCTTGGAACCTGGCTGTCCACTGACGACCTGTTCAAACGGATCGAGATCGGCCTCGTCATCTCGTCCGCGGTCGCGCTCATCGCCTTCTCGGTCGCCTTGCGTTACAAGCTGTCGAGCGGGGCCGTGCCCGACGCGGAGTCGCTGCTCGACGCGATCACGGAGATCCCGTTCGAATCGTCGTGACGGCGCGTCACTCGAGCGACAGGCCGGCCTTCCTCGCCTCCTGCGTGAGGTCGTGCTGCACCATCACCTTGACGAGACCCTCGAAGTCGACCTCCGGCTCCCATCCGAGCGTCGTGCGCGCCTTCGATGCGTCGCCGATCAGCAGATCGACTTCCGCCGGCCGGTAGAACTTCGGATCCTGGCGCACGTACTGCCGCCAGTCCGCGATG
This sequence comes from uncultured Acidimicrobiia bacterium, assembly GCA_963830025.1. Lineage (GTDB taxonomy): Bacteria > Actinomycetota > Acidimicrobiia > Acidimicrobiales > Ilumatobacteraceae > CAWHLC01. The sequence continues at coordinate 330,363 of CAWHLC010000004.1, read as the reverse complement.
CCGACCTCGGCGAACGCCCGCTCGACGAGCTCCTGGATCGAGTGCGTCTGGCCGGTCGCCACCACGTAGTCGTCGGGCTCGTCCTGCTGGAGCATCAGCCACATCGCCTTGACGTAGTCGCCCGCATACCCCCAGTCACGCTTGGTGTCGAGCGTGCCCATCACCAGCTCGTGCTGCAGCCCGAGCTTGATGCGCGCCGCAGCGTTGGTGACCTTGCGAGTGACGAACTCGATTCCACGCCGCGGACCCTCGTGGTTGAAGAGGATGCCGGAGCAGGCGTAGAGGCCGTAGCTCTCGCGGTAGTTCACGGTGATGTCGTGACCGAACACCTTGGCGCACCCGTACGGCGAGCGGGGATGGAACGGCGTGCGCTCGGTCTGCGGCGTCTCCCGCACCTTGCCGAACATCTCCGATGACGACGCCTGGTAGAAGCGGATCGGGTTGTTCTGCGTGCCCCCGATCATGCGAATCGCCTCGAGCATGCGCAGCACGCCGAGGCCGCTGATGTTCGCCGTCAGTTCGGCCTGGCTGAAGCTGAGCGCGACGAACGAGATGGCCCCGAGGTTGTACACCTCGTCGGGCTGGGCCAACTCGAGGGCAGCGACCAGCGAGGGCAGGTCGGCGAGGTCGCCCGGCACCTGCTCTACGAAGGGCATGTCCTCGAGAACCTGGTTGGCTTTCGGGTTCGACTGCCCCTTGACCATGCCGTACACGTCGTACCCGCGGCTGTGCAGGAACTCTGCGAGGTGTTGGCCGTCCTGTCCGGTGATCCCGGTGATGAACGCACGCGGCATGTGAGGAAGTTCTCCTTGTCGAGACGAGCCCCGAGTCGGCGGCCCGGGGCGAGTCTAGGAGCGGGCGCCGAGAGGTGCCCACTCTCTGCCGTTACCAGCAAGAACGCCGCTGGTGGTTGACCGATAGGTTGAGGCGTCCATGAGCGCTCGACTGCGTGTCGCCTTCGACGTCGGGCCGCTTCACGGCCACCGCACCGGGATCGGCCACGCGGTCGAGGCAATGCAGATGTCGCTCGCCAGGCGGGACGACATCGAGCTGAACCCGTACGTGATCAGCGCACGGGCGCGGCTCGCACCGGGCGAGCATCGCTTGCCGATCCCTGCTGCGCTGGCGCACCGCATGTGGGCCCACCGGGACTGGCCGCGCCTCGATGTCAGCCTGCGCGGCGTCGATCTGATCCACGGAACCAACTACGTCGTGCCACCCAGCCGGCTGCCCCGAGTCGTGTCTGTCTACGACTGCTGGTTCCTCGCCCATCCGCAGCTCGCCCACCCGGTGGTCGCCCGCGCCGGCGACGTGCTCCGCCGTGCCGCGGCAGACGGCGCGCACGTCCACGCCTCGTCCGAGGCGAGCGCGGAGGTTGCTCGCCGCCTGCTCGACACGAACCTCGTGACGGCTGTCCATCTCGCCCCGCTCGGCGTGTCCGACCCGCCCGTCGAGCCGCCGATCGCTGGGCTGCCTGCCGGACGCTTCGCTGTGTCGATCGGCACGCAAGAACGGCGCAAGAACCTTCCCCGGCTCATCGACGCGTTCGCCGCCGCGATCGGGGGAGGGCTCGACGCCTCACTGGTCATCGCCGGCGCACCGGGAGACGACGCCGATGCCGTGACGGCGGCGATCGCCCGCCTGTCGTCGCGGGCCGCGCGGCGCATCGTCCGTCTGGGCCGCATCAGCGACGCCACGAAATGGTGGTTGCTGCACCACGCCACAGCGCTCGCCTACCCATCGCTCGACGAGGGCTTCGGCTTTCCCGTCCTGGAGGCGCAGCAGCTCGGTCTCGCCGTCGTGGGCGGTGACGCCGGATCGATCCCGGAGATCGGCGGCGACGGCGTCGAGCTCGTCGATCCTCATGATCCGATGGCGATCGCCGACGCCCTCACGCTGGTGCTCGACGACGAGACGCATCGCGCCGCCCTTGTCGCCAAGGGCAGCGAGAACCTCTCCCGCTTCTCGTGGGCGTCGACAGCACAAGGGCTGAGCGACCTCTATCGTCGGGCGGTCGTGGAGCACGCACGGTGATTACGGCCGAGCCCACCGTCACGGTGATCTCGGGAGGTGTCGGCGCGGCGCGGATGCTCCGCGCGCTGTCGACCGTCGTCGACCCCGAACGCATCACGGCAGTCGTCAACACCGGCGACGACACGACGATGCACGGGTTGGCGATCTCGCCGGACCTCGACACGATCACGTACACCCTCGCCGGAGCGATCGACCCGATCACGCGGCTGGGGACTCCGCGACGAGACGTGGCGGGCGATGGAGGCGTTGGGCCGCTTCGACGGCGTTCGGCCGCCGGCCTCGACTGCCGGAGGGAGCTGGTTCAGCCTCGGCGATCAGGACCTGGCGACGCACTTCTACCGCACAGCGCGGCTCGCCGAAGGGGCCGACCTCACGACGGTGACCGACGAGATCCGCCGCGCCTTCGGCGTCGACGTGAGGCTCCTACCCGATGACCGATGAGCGTGTGGCGACGGAGATCCAGCTCGTCGACGGAGACTGGATCGGGTTCCAGGACTACTTCGTCCGCCTCCGTCACGATGTCGTTGCCCGAGCGGTCCGCTTCACCACCACAGGGGCGACGCTCTCGGCGCCCGCTCGTGCGGCGATCGCCGAGGTCGACACCGTCGTGATCGCCCCGAGCAACCCGATCGTGTCGGTCGGTCCGATTCGCTCCCTCGACGGTGTCGACGAGCTGCTCGCCGCGCGGCGCGACTCGGTTGTGGCGGTGTCACCGATCGTCGCCGGTGTCGCACTGAAAGGCCCCGCCGATCGGCTGCTGCTCGAGCTCGGGCATGAATCGTCGGTCGTTGGCGTCGCCCGTCTGTACGCGCCGGTGGCGGGCACGCTCGTGATCGATCCCGCCGATGCCGATCGGGCAGCGGAGGTAGAGGCGGCCGGCGTGCATTGCGTTGTCACGCCATCGGTGATGTCGACGCCGGAGATCGCCGGCCGGCTCGCTCGCGCCACCCTTGCCGCAAGCCGCTGACCGGCAGAACGCGGCTTCCGCTCGATCAGGTTGCCGCCACGGTCTCGGCGAGACCGGTGGCGACCGGCGTCCAGGGCGCCCAGGCGAGGTGGATCCGCGCCCGGACGGGCGACACGGCGAAGCGCACGAGCTCGTCGGATCGCGTCGGTCCGACCTGCGGCTCCGATCCATCGCCGGGGGCGACCATCGACCACAGGTCGCGGATCGTCGTCTGCTCGCCCGTGCCGATGTTCACGACGAGACCACCCCCGTGCTCAGAGGCTTTCACGAGCGCATCGACCACGTCGTCGACGTAGATCAGGTCGCGAGTCTGCCGACCGCCACCGTCGAGCCGCGGAGCTGTTCCCTGCCCGTGCTGCAGCCACGAACCGCCCGACCACTCCGCCGTCGGGTCGTTGGCGTGGCCCGTACACGGTCGCCAGCGCCGGCACGGTGAACTCCAGCGCGTGCGCTTCGCGATAGTGGGCGAGCGTGTCGACGATCGCCCGGGCGGCAACCCCGCGCAATCCTCGCGGCTCGAGGTCGATCTCCTTCACCGGCAGGCTGCGCGCCGGCGGCTTGCCATAGATGGCGCCGGCAGGCAGAGGAACGACGACCTTGCCGACCCCAGCCTCGCGAGCGGCGTCGACCACCGCCACCACTGATTGCAGCCCGCGCATCGCCGACGCCGGTGCCATCTCGTGTCCTCCGCAGAACACGGCGAGGTGATAGATGAGTGCGGGTCGTCGCAACCCGACGAGCGACAGCCCCTCCGATGACATGGCGTCGAGGTTGTGGAACTTGAGGGCGTGACCACCCGCCCGGGCATCGGCGAGGTTGGAGAGCGATCCCCGCGACAAGTCGTCGACGACATCGACGCGTTGCTCTTCAGCGAGCAGGCGATCGACGAGGTGCGACCCGATGAAGCCAGCGCCGCCGATGACCATGATCGGCGCGTCGGTGTTCGCTCACGACTGTTCGTCGGGATCGGGACGGCGGGCGTCGGCGAGCCGCTCACCGTCGTGCACCGCACCGTGGGCGCCGACGACGACGCGCTCTGCCTCCGCCCGGTCACCGACGCGACCCATCACGATCGAGCGCTCGATGACCGACCCGGCGCCGACACTCGCCCCGGGAAGGATGACCGACTCGAGGATCTTTGTGTCGGCTCCGACCGAAGCACCTTCGCCGATGAGGCTCGACGCGACCGAGGCGGTGGGATCGACCCGTGCGCCTGGTGCGACGGAGTCGGCACGGTCGATCTTCCGCACGCCGTTGAGCACGTCGAGGTTGGCCTGGAGGTACGGCTCCGGCCGCCCCGTGTCGATCCAGTAGTCATCGGTGGGCAGGGCAAACATCCCGCCGGCAGCGACGATCGCCGGGAACGTCTCCCGCTCGATCGACACCCTCCGGTCGCCCTCGATACGGTCGAGGACGCGGGGCTCGAGCACGTACGTACCGGCGTTGATCAGGTTCGACGGCTCGGTGCCGGGCGCCGGTTTCTCGACGAAGCGGTGCACACGACCATTGTTGTCGACGTCGACGACGCCGTACGCCGAAGGGTCGGCGACAGGGATGAGATGGATCGTCGCCTCGGCGTGACGAGCCCGATGGAAGTCGACGAGCACATCGACGTCGAGATCGGTGAGGATGTCGCCGTTGGCGACGACGAAGGTGTCGTCGATGCCCGCGGCGAGCCGCGGCAAAGCGGATCGCACCGGCGGTGTCGAGCGGTTCCGGCTCGACGGCGTAGTGGATGACGACGTCATCGCAGCGACCGTCGGGAAACGCCGACCGGAAGGGCTCGGGTCTGAAGCCGAGCGCCAGCGTGACGTCGTCGACACCGCCGCGTGCAAGTCGTTGCACGAGTCGCACGATCATCGGCACGTGCCCCACTGGCAGCACGGGCTTGGGAATGTCGTTCGTGAGCGGGCGCAGCCTCGTCCCGAAGCCCCCAACCAGGACGACGGCGCGCATCAGCCGGATGTTGTCGCGGGAGCCACGGTGGCCGGCGTCGACCCTTCCGTAGCCGCCGTGGTTGCGCTCGCCGGCTGCGAGCCACTCGTCGGAGTCGGCACGCTGGTGTCACCGGTGGCAGCGGACACGGGCGGCGCTGTCACGCCCGGAACCGTCGGGATCGACGGATCGCGTCTGGCCGGTGCTACCGCTGTCGGCGGCGCCCAGCGTGGGCAGCTGCTTCGCCCATGGCGGCATGGGGATGTCCTGGTCGGTGGGTGCAAAGGCGATCGAGAAGACCATCGCGTCCTGGTCGATGCGGAGATCGCCCATGCCCGCCGTGTAGCGTGTTTCCCTTGTCGGTGTCGGTGAAGTTCTGCCACGTCTGCACGCGCAACTGACCGTCCTTGTTGCCGCACTTGGTGTCCTCTTCGCTGTAGCTCGACACCGCCCGAGCCGATCGCCGGCGGAATCGAGATCGTCGTTGTCACAGCTTCACGCCGTAGGAATCGAGGAACACCTTGAGCTGGGCGTTCTCACCGACGGCCCTCGACGAGAACGGATGCCAGTGGATCATGCCGTCGTCGTGGCTGTGCACACCGATGTATTCGGGCGACCGTCGAGGTTGCCGACCAGCTGCTTCCACTCCATCTCGCCGGTCTTCGGGGTTGCAGAGATAGAAGCCGTAGGCCACGTGCCAGTGATCGTTGACGGTCGGATGCACTTGCTCGGGACGTGACTCGCGGGCGTAGACGATGAGCCGCCATGCCGAGGACGAGGATGATGGCGACCAACAGCGGGGAACAGCGTGCCGCCCTGGAAGCGCACCGAGGCGCGGCCGGTGCGTTGGGCCAGTTTCGCTGCCTTCTTGGTGGAGGATGAGGTTGCCACGAGGATCGGATCCTATCGGAGTGACCCCATTCTCTGGTCCGTCGCCTCGAGCGCGTTCGCCGAACGTCAGAGCCTGTCGATCAACCGGGCGTAGGCGTCGGCGACCGCACCTGGAGAGGCGGAGACCTGCACCCATGCCGCGTCCCCGCTCCCCCATCGCGCTGGCGCCGAGTCGGGGTCGTCGAGCAGGCGGCGCAAGCCCGTCGTCGAACGCCGCCTGATCGTCGGGCGCGACGGCGATACCGGCGCCGACCGGCTCGAGCACGTGGGGATCTCGGTGCCCGGGTCGATCGCCGCCAGCACCGGCCGCCCGGCGGCGAGGATCGAGTACGTCTTCGACGGCACGCTCGCTCGTGCCAAGCCGGCGCGGAGGGGAACGACGTGGATGTCGCCGGTGGCGAGCAGCTCATTGAGGCGCTCGTCGGGCACGTAGTCGCCGAACCGGACGTTGGCGAGACCGCGTGCATGCCGTTCCAGGTCGGGACGACGCGAGCCTTGGCCGTTGACGAGGAACGTGACGTCGGGGAATGCGCGTGCGGCGCCGAGCATCAGGTGCAGCGATTGAGAGAAGCCGATGTTCCCGGCGTACAGGACGACTGGCTCGTCTCCGATCCCGAGCTCAGTGCGGTACGGGGTGAGGCGCTCGGCGGGGCGGATCGCGTCGGTGTCGACGAAGTTGGGGATCACGAGGAAGTTCGGATGGTGTTTCGCGGGCGACCTTCGCCTTCACGTTGGCGAGGAGGTCCGTCGGAGAGCACGGTGACGGCATCCGCACGGCTGTAGCTGGTCCGCTCGAGCCAGGCGGTCGCAGCGATCACCCCGCGATTGCGGATCGCGCCGGACGCGATGGCGGCGTCGGGGAACACATCCTGGATGTTGAAGATCTCCGGTGCCCGGCGCATCCAGGCGACGAACCGCCCGGTGAGCCCGAGCGTCAGCGGAGGCGACATGGCGATGACGGCGTCAGCGTGGCGGAACCAGCCACCGGCGCGCAGCGCGGTGAGTCCGACGAGCGCGGAGAATCCGACGAACCCGACTGCTCGCCGGAGGATGTTGCGCGGATCGGGGCCAGGAAACGGATGCACACGCGTGATCGAACCCCAGGCCGTCGGCTGGGTGCGCACCCACCTCCCCCGCCAACCGGGCTCGACGGCGTGGTGGCGGTACCAAGGCAGGGCCGTCACGACGTGGAGGCGGAAGCCACGATCAGCAAGCTCGTGGACGAGCCGGGCGATCACCCGCCCGGTCGGCGCCGTGTCGGGCTCGAAGTGCGGACACACGACCACGACGACCTTCGTCGCGAGCGGAGAGCGGCCGGCGCGCATCAGCCCAATCTGTCATCTCACGCCGCGCATCCAGGCGACGGTTGCGGCGGTGCCTTCGGCGCGACTGAACGGGAGCGGCCCGCAGAGCTCCTCCAACGGAGTCATGTCGAACCTCGTCGGGGTGAGGATGTTGGACAGCCGGTACGACGTGATCGGCGGATCGGACACACCCGCCCTCTTCATGACGTCGCCTGCTTTCGCCATGGCGCGCAACACGCCGACGGGAACCTCCCGAACTCGGCGAGCGCCGAACTCGGCGGCGATCTCCCGTGCCCACTCGAGGATCGGATACGGCTCGTAGTCGGAGAGGTAGATGGTGCGGCCATGGATCGCCTCGGCCGGAGCAACGAGCAGCGTGCCCACGTGGTGGGCGGTGTTGCCGACGTAGCCGAAGGCCTTGCTGACATGGACTCCACGTGGGTGTACATAGCGTCCGGCTCGGACCGTGCGGAAGAACGCGCTGTAGAGCGGGCCCCACCACGGTCCCCAGATGGTGGTCGGCCGGAGCAGCATCCAGGTGATTTCGTCGCCCATTCGCTCTCGCACGAGTCGCTCGCCGACCACCTTCGACTCGCCGTACGGGTTCGGCGGACAGACGTCGAATTCATCCCGCGGCTGTGTAGCCCGGGGTGCACACGAGCTGCGATGACGAGAACAGGACCCGCTCCACTCCTCCGACGGACTGCACGGCGTCGATCAAGTTGCCGACGCCATCCGTGTTCGCCGTGTAGTCGGAGAGGCCGGCACCGTCGAGGTCAGTGCGCGCGGCGAGGTGCACGATCACTTGCGGCGCGTGCTCCTTCACCGCCCGGGTGACGTCGTCCGAGCGGCGGATGTCGCCGCTCGTCCACAGTTCACCGTGGCCGGGATGCCGCGGTGTTTCGAGATCGAGGGTGCGGACGTTGTCGAACCCGAGGTCGAGAAGGTGCTGCACGACATTGGTGCCGATGAAGCCCGACCCACCGGTGACGAGTATCGGCGTCGACTCGGGGAGACGACGTACCGCTTCGTCAGCCATCGCCCGCCTCACCAGATGCAGCGGCGACGACGCCGATAGACGTCGCGTGTCTCGCGCGCCGCCCGCTCCCATGAGTAACGGCTCACGTTCGTCCTCCCCCGCTCGACGAGCTCCGCGCGGAGCTCGGGGTCGGTGAGCAGACGCCGCAACGCGCCGGCGATCTCTTCGGTCGACATCGGGTCGAAGTACAGCGCTCCGTCGCCGGCCACCTCGGGGAGCGCGGCGGCATTCGAGCAGGCCAGTGGCACACCGGCCGCCTGGGCGTCGAGCGCCGGCATCCCGAACCCCTCGTAGATCGACGGGAACGCGAACACGCCTGCGTTGCGCACGAGCGCGGGAACGTCGCCGTCCGCCACCCAACCAGTGGTGACCACGCGATCGCTGATCCCGTGGCGGGCGATCGCCGCCGCCACCTCTCCGTCGTCGGGGACATGCCCGACGAGCACGAGCCGCCAGTCGAGGTCGTCGTCGAGCGATGCCACGGCGTCGACCAGGCGAGGGATGTTCTTGCTCGCGCTGAGGCTGCTGAAGGAGAGGATGTACCCGGGCGCCAGCCCGTGCTCCTTCAGCACGGTGTCGTCGCGGTGGCCGTCGCCGTTCGCCGAGCTCACTCGGAGCGACTCACGAGGTGCGTGATGGATCACCGAGACCTTGGCTGGGTCGACGCCGATGTCGTCCACGATTTGACGCTTCGAAGCCGTGGACACCGTGATGATGTGGTCGGCTCGCCGGGCCGTCCCACGCACGAACATCTGCAACGTGACGCGCCGTGTGGTCCGCATGAAGTCGGCGAATCCGGCGTAGATCAAGTCGTGGATCGTCACCACGTGCGGGCACGGCGTCCGCAGCGGACCGACGTACCCGAGCGAATGGAGCACGTCCACCTCGTCGCGACGGAGCTGCCCGGGGAGCCGGAACTGCTCGTACGCGTAGCGGGCGGAGCGGCTGGACGCGCCGACGTCGCACACGACCACGTTCACAGCGGGCGAGTCGACGAAATCGAGCGATGCCGATTCGCGGTTCACGTACACGGTGTACCGCTCGTCCCCACCGAGGCCGACGAGACCGCGCAGGAGCGAGACGGCATACGTCTCCGTGCCGCCGACGACGCCTGGGAGCAGGTAGAGGAGGTTGAGGCCGATGTGCATCGCGCGAGTCAGGGCAAGCGCTACCGGTGGCAGCGCGATCGCCGAGAGCGTACCCAGTCCGCCCGGGTTGAGTTCCGCAATCCGCCTGCTCGCCCCGTCAGCTCGCCGCGTCGCGGTACGCGTCGACCGTGGCATCGGCCGTCGCCTGCCACGTCATCGCACCTGCTCGGCTCCGACCGAGCGTGGCGAGCTCGCTCCGCCGTTCATCGGCGAGTCGCAGCCCCTCGGCGATCGATTCCTCGTCGAACGGGTCGACCAGCACCGCCGCTCCCCCAGCCACTTCTTCCGTCGAGGTACCCCGGCTCGTGACTACCGGAGTTCCCTGCGCCATGGCATCGAGCACCGGGAGACCAAAGCCCTCCATCTCGCTCGGGTAGGCGAACACCGTTGCCGCCCGGTACAGCCCGGGCAGATCGTTCGGCGGCACGAAACCGAGGAAGGTCACATCGGCCGTTCCGTCGGGACGGGCGTCGCCCCACCCGTCAGCACCCGCGACGACGAGCGGCGGCCCGCCGTCCCGCGCCACGGCGGCAGCCAGCCTGCGCAGGTTCTTGCGCGGCTCGATCGTCCCGACGAACAGCACGAACTCCTCCGGCAAGCCGTAGCTGCGCCGGGCTCGTTCCGCCTCGGCGTCGGTCACTTCCGTCGCGCTGGTGCCGAGCAGGACGAGGCGCAGACGGTCTCCGTCGATCCCGTGCGCGGCGCAATCGTCGAGCGTCGCCTGGCTGGAGCACAGAACCAACGCCGCCCGGCGACGGATCACGTCGAGACTGCGACGCATCACCCGCACGCCATGGCGGGAGAAGTGCTCCGGCGTGTGCATGAAGGCCAGGTCGTGGACCGTCACGACGAGCGGCACGTCGGTAGCGGCGGGCACGAGACCCGTGGCATGCACGACGTCGATCACACCGGTGGCCCCCTCGACCTTCGGCCAGTGGAAGCGCAGCCAGGTCTCGTACAGCCAGGGACGAGCCACGGGAAGAGCGCGAACTGTGATCGGAGGCGAGAAAGCCGGCGGCGCCAGACGTGCATGCCGGCCGGCGACGCCGATCAGGTCGACCGCATCGCTGCTGACGATCGCCTTGGCCACCTCGATGGCGGCCGTCGCCATCCCTCCGGGAACGGTGTGCCAGCACTGCTCCAACGTGTAGGCGACACGCAGCCGTGATTCGACACCGTCAGTCACACGCCGGAGGGTACCGGGTTGCGCACGCTCGAGCTGATCGCCAGAGAACATCGAACTGTCAGCACTTTATATATCGAATATATGTTGCTATTCTGCTATCCTGATGGCATGAACGACACGGATCTCGAGCAGCGGGTCGCCGCCTTCCGCGACCTCGTCGACGAGGTCCGCCAAGCCGCCGCTCCACATCGAGTTCGGTCACCTGCGATCTCGATCACTAGCCGCCGTCAAGAACCGCCGCGAACCGGCTGGTGAACATATGCGGCGCGATCAAGACCGACATCGCCGTCCGCGCCAGCGAGCTGCGTCAGGTCGATGTGAACGATGTCGTCGACACGACGTTGAACCCCGACGGCCGCGCCAACCCGCAGGAGGAGTTGGTCGAGAAGGACCGCGGCGCGGTGCTCGACAACCTGGCGGGGATGGATGAGGCGACCCGCTCCGGTGAACTCTCCGCCGCCTACGCCGACGTAGTCGCCAAAGCACTAGCGAAGTTGGCGGTCGATGTGCGTGCCGAGTTCTACCGCCGCCACCCCGACCTCGACACGATCGCCGCCACCCGCAGTGTGCATGGCGTTCCGGTTGTATGTCAGCCATCTGGTCGAGTTGTTGCTCGAGGATCTCGGTGTGCAGCGGGCGGAACGGCAACGTCATCAACGGCGGGCGAAGATCTTCACCGAGTTGGAGACGGGGTTGTGGGGATTGTCGGGCCGGTGGGATCCGTTGACCGGCCAAACGTTGAACACAGCGATCACCGCTGAGGTCAACGCCATCTACCACGCCCGCCGCGGCGACAACACCGATCTACGCACACGAGAGCAGATCACCGCCGACGCCATCACCAACCTGATCTGCAACACCCCCATCTCCAACCGCACCAAGGTTGCTGGGGTGACCGCCATCGTCCTCTGCGACCAGCAGACAGCCACCAGCGGACCCCACGCCAGCGTCGGTGCACGAATACGCCGATGGCACCCCGATCGCCTTCCACACCCTGCAACAGGTGCTCGCTGACCCGACCACCAGCATCGTCGAAGCGGACGTCAACGAACACGGCGTCGTCGAACAGCTGGGTGACGCCGTGTTGAACCACGGCCGCAACAAGCGGTTCGCCACCCCCGACCAGAAACTGGCGTTGCGCGTGATGCACCGCAGCTGTCTGTTTCCCGGCTGCGACATGCCCTTCGACCGCTGCGAGCAACACCACCTGGTCGAATACCAGCATCACGGCAACACCAACCTGATCGATCTCGGCCCCGTCTGCTGCCGGCATCACCACCAACTCCACGCCCACAACTGGAAACTCCGCCTCCACCCCGACACCCGCGCAGTTGACGATCACCTACCCCGACGGCACACGACGAACCCACCCCCTCAAAGGCCTCGCCCCAAACAACGACCCACCGGGGAACCCCCCGCCAACCGACGAATCACCGCCGCCGGCAAACGAGCAAGCCCCGCCACCCACCGACGACGAGCAACCGACCGCGCCCGGCGACGCCGCATGAACCTGCATGCGGCTCGCCGCCGTCGCGCATCGGGGCCGTCGATCCTCAGAGCATGTTTCAAGGAGCCGGAACGGACGCCGCACCCGCCAGCCCACCGGACGGAGCCGCACCAGGGGTCAGGCGATCCACGCCGGGTCAAGAACACACGTCCGCTGCGACCAACCGCCTCGGTCGGGTGGTGGCGACGACCGTTCACTGGCGCCGATCGCCCGACCGCACCGGGCCATGCTGCATGAACCCGCACACGGCTCGCCGCCGTCGCGCATCACGGATCCTCCATCTTCAGAGCATGTTTCAAGGAGCCGGAACGGACGCCGCACCCGCCAGCCCACCGGGGACCGATAGTGCCCCCGAGTGAGCTAGAGGCGCTCGATGATCGTGGCGTTGGCCATGCCGCCGCCCTCGCACATCACCTGCAGGCCGTAGCGTCCGCCCGTGCGCTCGAGCTCGTTGAGCAAGGTTGCCATCAACTTCGTACCCGAGCAGCCGAGCGGATGACCGAGCACGATCGCGCCGCCATTGACGTTCACCTTGTCCATGTCGGCCCCGGTCTCCTTGGCCCAGGCGAGCACGACCGATGCGAACGCCTCGTTCACCTCGAACAGGTCGATGTCGTCGATCGTGAGCCCCGTTCGCTCGAGGATCTTTTCGTGGCGGGGATCGGACCCTTCAGCATCGTCACGGGGTCGGTACCGGCGACGGCGAACGAATGGAACCGGGCGCGTGGCTTCCAGACCGAGCTCGGCTGCCTTCTCGGCACTCGTGATCAGCACGGCGGAGGCGCCGTCGGAGATCTGCGACGAGTTGCCGGCCGTGATCTTGCCGTCCTCCTTGAACGCCGGCTTGAGCTGGGCGAGCGTCTTCGGCCGTGGTGCCCTCGCGAATTCCCTCGTCGTTGGTCATCACCTCGGTCTCGTCCTCGATGCGCACAGGCACCGGCACGATCTCGTTCTCGAAGCGGCCTTCCTTGGACGCGATGGCGGCACGCTGCTGACTGCGGGCGCCGAACGCGTCGAGGTCCTCGCCGGGTGAGCCCGTACTCGTCGGCGATCATCTCGGCACCGATCCCTTGCGGAGGCAGACCTGTCTCGGCGTACCGGTCGAGTTGCTCCGGCGGGAACGGGAAGCCCATGTCCTTCACCACCGACGCGCCCATCGGCACACGCGTCATCACTTCCACGCCGGCGGCGACAACGACGTCGTACATTCCCGCCATCACGCCCTGCGCGGCGAAGTGCATCGCCTGCTGGCTCGACCCGCACTGGCGATCGACCGTGGTCGCCGGCACCGACTCTGGCCAGCCGGCAGCGAGCACGGCATTGCGTCCGATGTTGAGGGACTGCTCACCCACCTGCATCACGCAGCCCATCACGACGTCGTCGACGATCGTCGGATCGAGACCGTTGCGCTCCTCCAACGCCTTCAGCACATGGGCGGCGAGCGACGTCGGGTGCCAATCCTTCAGCTTGCCGTTGCGCTTGCCGCCGGGCGTCCGCACAGCGTCGATGATCACGGCGTCGGTCATGGGGTTGCTCCTTGTTGGGGATGAGGGGAATCGGACGGCGATTCGGTTCGATCGATCGCCGAGGACAGATTGCGCTGCAGCCGGGACAGCAGGTCGTTCAGCGCGTGCCGCTCGCTGCGGGTGATGCCTTCTCGCAGTTCGGTTCGCAGGGTCGTGTCGATGCCGGCGATTCGCGCCGCCGCGTCGTGCCCGGCAGATGTGAGCCCAATGCGCCAGACGCGGCGGTCGTCGGGATCGGGTTGGCGCTCGACGAGCCCGCGATCCTGCAGCCTGTCGATGCTGGCGCCTGTAGCAGCACGACCGTGGTGGAGGTGATCGGCGATCCGTGTCTGGATGGTCGGCCCGAATTCGGCCAGGTAGGCGACGGTGCTCGCCTGAGTCAGGTTAAGTTCGAGCGCCGCCAAGCGGGCGTCGTACGCCTCGCGGAGGAGCCGTGCGACCGACATCAGTGTCGTCTCGACCCGCAGCCAGGGGGGCGCATCGAGCTCGTGGCCGACATCATGCACGTTGACATACTGCATGGTTACATACAAAGATGTCAACGTCGAGTGTGCGCCACGCACACGCCCGCTCCGAGGAGTCGACCCAGGAGGACGTCCCCATGACCGACACCGAGCTCACCGACGCCGAGGCGGAGGAGTTCCGCGCCCGCTGTCGCGCCTTCCTCGAAGAACACGCCAGCCGTCCTGACACGTCGATCGACGATGGGCGGGCCTTCCTCGCCGCCGCCGTCGAGGCGGGCCTCGCTGGAATCACGTATCCCGCCGAGTACGGCGGCGCCGGGCTCACCACTGCCCACGACAAGATCTGGCGGGAGGAGAAGGGTCGCTTCCCGACGCAGGACGGCGAGTTCGTGATCAGCCACGGCATGTGCCTCCCGATGCTCAACGAATGGGGCACGCCAGAGCAGAAGAAGGAATTCCTCGCCGACAACATCGCCGGACGGACGATGTGGTGCCAGATGTTCTCCGAGCCGGGCGCCGGCTCCGACGTCGCCAGTTTGCAGACCCGGGCCGAGCGTGACGGCGACGAGTGGATCATCAATGGTCAGAAGGTGTGGACCACGCTTGCCCACGTGTCCGACTACGGGCTGATCGTCGCCCGCACCGACCCCAGCCTGCCCAAGCACGCCGGTCTGTCGATGTTCATCCTCGACATGCGCGCGCCCGGCGTCGAGATCCGGCCGATCCACCAGATCGACGGCGGACGCCATTTCAACGAGGTGTTCTTCACCGACGTCCGCGTCCCGGCGGACTGGATCCTCGGCGACCTGAACAACGGTTGGCGAATGGCGACGAGCATGCTGATGTACGAGCGCGTGGCGATCGGGTCGATGAGTGCGGGGGGATCCGGCCACCAGATGTACGACCAGCTCGTCGACATCGCTCGCCGGCGAGGTGTCCTCGACGACCCGGTTGTGCGTGACGATCTCGCCCGCTTGTACACGCTGGAGACGTGCAAGTCGCTCGTCTCGCTGCGCACTCGGTCCGAGCTCCAGGCGGGCAAGACGCCAGGTCCCGGCGGCTCGTTGGGCAAGCTGATGGGCTCCAACATCTCCTGGTTCTACCGCTCGATCGCGCAGCGAATCGCCGGACCCGAATCGATCGCCTGGAGCGGCACCGAATCGGGAACCGGACAGGTGCAGCGCCAAGTCGTGAGTTCGTTCGCCTCCGGCATCGCCGGCGGCACCGACGAGATCCAGCGCAACATCATCGGCGACCGGGTGCTCGGCTTGCCGCGCGACATCGCCGTCGACCGCGACGTCCCGTTCTCCGAGTTGCGCGTGGGCACTCAGCGCTGAGACGCTCGGGCAGGCGACGACTGTCGCCGCACGGTTGCGTCGCCAGGGGGTCCACATGGATTTCGAACTGCCCGCGGAGCTCGCCGCCTATCTGGGTGAGCTCGACGAGTTCATCGAGCGGGAGATCAAGCCGCTCGAGGATACGGACGACAACATCCGCTTCTTCGACCATCGCCGGGAAGACGCGCGGACCGATTGGGACCGGGGCGGGCTGCCGAACGAGGGATGGGAGGCGCTGCTCGCCGAGGCGCGACGCCTGGCCGACGCCGCCGGCCACTACCGCTACCCGTTCCCCGCGAAGTACGGCGGCAAGGATGGCACCAACCTCGGGATGGCAGTCATCCGCGAGCACCTTGCCGCCAAGGGGCTCGGGCTGCACAACGACCTGCAGAACGAGCATTCGATCGTCGGCAACAACGTGGGCCTGCTGCTCATGATCCAGTACGGCAGCGACCAGCAGAAGGCGGAATGGATCGACGACCTCGCCGAGGGCAGGCGCGGATTCGCCTTCGGCATCACCGAACCCGATCACGGGAGCGACGCGACGTTCATGGAGACCCACGCGCTCCGTGACGGTGACGACTGGGTGATCAACGGCGAGAAGACATGGAACACCGGGATCCACCGAGCGCAGTACGACCTCATCTTCGCCCGCACGTCCGGCGAACCGGGAGACGGCATCGGCATCACCGCGTTCCTCGTGCCGACCGACAGCCCCGGTTTCCGCATCGAGGAGTTCCTGTGGACGTTCAACATGCCGACCGACCACGCCCACATCTCCCTCACCGACGTGCGGGTGCCGAACAGCGCCATCTTCGGTGAAGAGGGACGCGCGCTGCAGGTGGTGCAGCACTTCTTCAACGAGAACCGGATCCGGCAAGCGGCGTCGAGTCTCGGCGCGGCGCAGTACTGCATCAACGAATCGGTCGAGTACGCCAAGGTGCGGGCGCCGTTCGGCAAGCCGCTCTCGACGAACCAGGCGATCCAGTTCCCCCTCGTCGAGCTCGAGACGCAGTGCGAGATGCTCCGCGCCCTGGTCCACAAGACAGCGTGGAACATGGACCAGCATGGCGCCTTCTCGGTCTCGAAGCAGGTGTCGATGTGCAACTACTGGTCGAACCGGTTGTGCTGCGAGGCGGCAGACCGAGCGATGCAGGTTCACGGCGGACTCGGCTACTCGCGCCACAAGCCATTCGAGCACATCTATCGTCACCATCGCCGCTACCGCATCACGGAGGGTGCCGAGGAGATCCAGATGCGGCGCGTGGCCGGCTACATGTTCGGCTTCATGAGCCAGCGTGCTCCGAAAGGCGTCGCCGAGTAGCCCGCGACGTGGCGGTTCTCGTCCGATTCGTGGCCGCACTCACGGAGCGCATACGCTTCCCCGAAGTTGGTTACGGCCGTATCCAAATTGCGTCTGCGCCGGTGCGAATGGGGGAAACGATTGGGAGATCAGCGCGAGCACGTCGTGGTGGTGGGAGGTGGCATTGCCGGTCTCACCTCAGCGCTCTCGCTGGCCCGGGTCGGTTGCCGTGTCACCGTGTTCGAGCGGGACGTGATCCCGATGTCGGCCAGTGCCGACGCCGCGTTCTTCGCCGACCGCCGGGGCGCACCGCAGGTCCACCAGACCCACGCCTTTCTCGCTCGCACGGTGGTCACCCTGCGCGATCGCTTCCCCGACGTCCTCCAGGCGTTGCTCGCCGCAGGGGCGACCCTCATGCCGGCCAGTCAACGCCTCGGCACACCGATGCCGGGTGACGAGGATCTGACGTTGCTCGTCGTGCGGCGCACGACGTACGAATGGGTGCTCCGCACCGCAGTGCTCGACGAGCCGGGCGCACTGGTCTCGATGGACGTCGGCGTCGCCGGGCTCGCGGCCGAGTCGACGCACGGATCGCCGGCTGTCGTGAAGGGTGTCGTGCTCGACGACGGCTCCGAACTGGCGGCTGACGCTGTCGTCGTCGCAACGGGGCGGCGCGGTGACGTCCCCGGATGGCTGGAGCGGATCGGCGTCAACCTCACCGAGACGGTGCAGGACACGGACCTGATGTACCTCTCCCGTTGGTACCGACGGCCGGCAGGCAGCACTCCCGTCGCCGAGCTCCGCGGCGTCGATTCCGGGTTCGTCAAATACCTTGCCGTGCCCGGCGACGGCGACACCCTGTCGATCACGCTCGGGATCCGTCCCGAGGACGGTGACCTGCGCCGCGCCCTGTCCGATCCGGACCGTTTCGATACCGCCTGCCGCGCCCTTCCCGGACCCGATCAGTTCTTCACCGAGGAACTCCACCCGCTGACATCTGTGCTGCCGATGGGCGGGTTGATCAACCGGCTGCGGCGGTTCACCGACGATGACGGACAGCCCCTCGTGCTCGGGCTCCACGCCGTCGGCGACGCGCACACGTGCACCAACCCGATCTACGGTCGCGGCTGCTCCCTCGCGCTCGCCCAATCGACGCTCCTCGCCGACGCCTACCGCGACCATCCTGGAGACGCGGTTGGGCGTGCGCAGCAGTACGAGCGCGAATGCGCGCACGACATCGAGCCGTGGTTCCACATGTCGGTGCAATGGGATGACGCTGCCCGCGCCGATCAAGCGACGCGCCAGCCAGGTGACCGGACGGCCAATCCCGTGCAGGCGTTGTTCCTCGCCGCCGAGAGCGAACCGATCCTCGCTCGCGGCCTCACCCGCCTGTTCAACCTGCTCGTCGCACCGGCCGACTTGTTCGCCGAACCGGAGTTCAGCGCCACGGCCTTCGACGTGATGGCCCGGGCGAATGAGTTCCATCTGCCCGACCGCACCGGGCCATCGCGAGAGGAGCTGCTGGCGCTGCTCGCGCCGGCCGAGGAGCGTGCATCGTGACGGAGGTGTCCACCCGCGCCGTGCCGGTCAACGGACATCGAGCTGAACGTGCACGAGGCAGGGCCACCCGACGGTCCCCTCGTCGTGCTCGCCCACGGCTTCCCCGAGCTGGGTTACTCCTGGCGACATCAGCTGCCTGCCCTCGCCGACGCCGGGTTCCATGTGCTCGCCCCGGACCAACGTGGCTACGGGCGATCGAGCCGACCCAACGAGATCGCCGACTACGACATCACCCATCTCACCGATGACCTGCTCGGTCTGCTCGATGACGTGAACGTCGAGAAAGCGGTGTTCGTCGGCCACGACTGGGGCGCGCTCGTCGTGTGGCAGATGAGCCTGATGCACCCGGATCGCGTCGCCGGGGTGGCCGGCATGAGTGTGCCGTTCATTCCCCGTGGACCGCTGCCGCCCGTCGAGCAGATGCGCCAACTGTTCGCCGACAACTTCTTCTACATCGTCTACTTCCAGGATCCGGGAGTCGCCGACGCCGAGCTGGGCGGCGACCCGGCGCGGACGATGCGACGCTTGCTGTGCGGCGCCAGCGTGCGTCCGGGCGACGACCTCGCCACAGCTTTCGCCAACGACGGGCGTGGCTTCATCGAACGGCTACCCGAACCCGATGGCCTGCCCGATTGGCTCAGCCAGGCCGAGCTCGACCACTACGTCGCCGAGTTCTCCCGCACCGGATTCACCGGCGGCCTCAACTGGTATCGCAACCTGGACCGCAACTGGCAGCTCACCGAGGGTGTCAGCGCCACAGTCGCGGTGCCGTCATTGTTCATCGGAGGATCGCTCGATCCGGTTCTGGTGTTGACGCCACCGACCGTGATGGATGGCTTCGTCAACGACCATCGTGGGTCGATCCTCATCGACGGAGCAGGTCACTGGGTGCAGCAGGAGCGTCCCGCCGAGGTCAACACAGCGCTGATCGAGTTCGCCACAAGCGTGACGAGCGGCAACGAGCCGAAGGAAGGAAACCAGCATGAGTGAGCTCCGTTTCGGGGTGTTCTTCGCGCCGTTCCACCCAGTCGGGCAGAGCCCGACACTGGCGCTCGAGTACGACCTCGATCGAGCGGTCGCCCTGGATCGACTCGGCTACGACGAGGTGTGGTTCGGCGAGCACCACTCGGGCGGCTACGAGATCATCGCCTGCCCGGAGATCTTCATCGCCGCCGCCGCAGAACGGACGAAGCACATCAAGCTCGGCACCGGCGTCGTCTCGCTCCCCTACCACCACCCGTGGCTCGTCGCCGATCGGCTCGTGCTGCTCGACCACCTCACGCGGGGACGGATGATCTTCGGAGCCGGTCCCGGCGCGCTGCCGACGGACGCCCACGTGATGGGCATCGACCCGGTCGACCAGCGCCGAATGATGGAGGAGTCGCTCGAAGCGATCCTCGCTCTGCTGCGCTCCGAGGAGCCGGTGAACCGTGAGACCGACTGGTTCACGATGCGCGACGCGCGCCTGCAAGTGCGGCCATACACGCGACCCCACTTCGAGGTGGCTGTGGCGGCGATGGTCTCACCGTCCGGGCCACGGTTGGCAGGAAGCCTCGACACGTCGCTGCTCTCATTGTCGTTGCAGATCCCCGGTGGCTTCGCCGCCGTCGAGACTGCCTGGTCGGTCGTACAGGATCAGGCGGCGAAGGCGGGACACGCTCCTCCCTCTCGGCAGTCGTGGCGCATCCTCGGCAACATCCACATCGCCGAGACGAAGGAGCAGGCGATCGACGACTGCACGTACGGACTGCGGCAGTTCGCCAACTACTTCGGCGGTGGCGCTGGTTTCGTGCCGCTCTCCAACGACGTCGATCCGGCCACACTGTCCGACCGCGAGTTCGTCGAGTCGTACGCGTCCTCGGGCAACGTGGTGATCGGCACGCCGGACGAGGCGATCGAGTACGTCCAGGGCCTGATCGACCAGTCCGGCGGCTTCGGGACGTTCCTGCTGCTCGGGCACGACTGGGCCGACCCGCAAGCGACGATGCATTGCTACGAGCTCTTCGCTCGCTACGTGGTCCCCCACTTCCAGGGGCAGTTGGAGAGCGCCGCGGGCGTCGCACGACTGGGCGACGGCGAAGCGACCCGAGCTGTTCGGCCGAGCCGGTGCCGCAATCCTCAACGCGATTCAGTCACACGTCGAGGAACGCGATGCCGACGTCGGCGCGTCGCCGCCACCGGAGAAGGAAGACGCGCATCCCTGATTGCTGCACCACGCGTGGCGGCGCGACGCAACACCACGGGGGTCGGTGCCATGACGACAAGCGGTGACATGAAGACAATCGGTGACATGAAAGACGATGGTGACTGGACAGACGACGGTGACAGGACGGCGACGGTGACACGATCGCAACAGTTACATGAGGGCAATCGTCAGATGAGGGCCGCGCCGTCATGAGAGCAACGGTGCTGCGTGACGGCGAGCTGATCGTGCGCGACGACGTCCCCGACCCGGTGCCCGCAGCCGGGCAGGTTCTCGCCCGTGTCGCCGCATGCGGCATCTGCGGATCGGACCTTCACTTCGCGCAGCACGGCAAGCGGATGCAGGAGGTCTCGGCGAGCATGGGCGGGCTGTTGTGGCGCCCGCCGCCGGCGGATCTCAGCCAGGACGTGTTCATGGGCCACGAATTCGCCGCCGAGGTCATCGACGCCGGACCCGACACCGCCACGTTCGCGCCCGGAACGATCGTGACGTCGATCCCGATCCTCATGTCAAATCTGGGCGTGACACCGATCGGCTTCGACGACAAGGTGGTCGCCGGGTACAGCGAGCGGATGCTGCTGTCGGCACCATTGCTGCTCGAGGTGCCCAACGGGCTCGACCCCCGCCATGCGGCGCTCACCGAACCGATGGCTGTCGGCCTCCACGCCGTCAACAAGGCGCAACTCACCGACGGCGACGGTGCCGTCGTGCTCGGTTGCGGGCCCGTCGGTCTCGCCGTGATCGCCGCACTCGCCTCGCGAGCGATCGAGCCGATCATCGCCTCCGACTATTCGCCAACCCGCCGCGCGCTGGCGGCGACGATGGGCGCCCACATCGTGCTCGATCCGAGGTCGGACTCGCCGTTCGAGCACTGGATCCAGACCAAGGGCACCGAATCGCCGGTCGTGTTCGAGGCCGTCGGAGTACCGCGGCATGATCGATGAGATCCTCTGCGACGCGCCGGCCCGTTCTCGGATCGTGATCGTCGGCGTCTGCATGGAAAACGACCCGATCACGCCGCTCTGGGCGATCACGAAAGAGCTCAACTTGCAGTTCGTGCTCGGGTACGACCTGGATCGAGTTCGGAAGCACACTTCGGGCGATCGCCGAGGGCGAAGTCGACGTCGCCCCGATGATCACCGGCGAGGTGGGCCTCGACGGTCTGGCCGGAGCATTCACGGCACTAGGCAACCCCGACGACCACTGCAAGATCCTCGTCACGCCGAACGCGGGCTGAAGGACCGCCACGATGCACCGCACGCTCCGTCGGATCACCCGGCCGGAATCGCTGGCGGCAGTCGCCGCTCCGGCGGTGATCCTGGCGGTGCAACTCGTGTTCTTCGGGATGCCCCTCGGGCTGTGGCTGCGCGGCGTCGTGCTCGGCATGCTCACCGCGCTCCTCGCCGTCGGACTGGCACTCGTCTACCGCGCCAATCGCGTCATCAACTTCGCCCAAGCCGACCTGGGAAGCGCCCCCGTCGCCCTCGCCGTCGGCCTGACCGTCTTCTGGGGATGGTCGTACTGGCTGGGCCTCATCGGCGGTTTGCTGTTCTCGCTGCTGCTCGGGGTCGTGACGGAGGTCGCCATCGTGCGCCGCTTCCGGCGGTCGTCGCGCCTCGTGCTGACGGTCGCCACGGTCGGCATCGCCAACCTGCTCGTCGCACTGGCGATCGTGACGCCACGCCTGTGGGGGCGCAACGCCTCGTCCGAGCGCATCAGCGCACCGTTCGACTGGACGTTCGAGATCGGCGACGTGGTGCTCAGCGCCAACGACCTCATCGCCGCCATCGTCGCCCCGCTGGCGATGATCGGCGTCGCACTGTTCCTCGGCGCCACACGCACCGGGCTGGCGGTCCGCGCTGCCGCCGAACGGGGCGACCGGGCGGCGATGCTGGGCATCCCCGTCGCTCGCCTCTCCACGATCGTGTGGGCGCTCGCCGCCTCCCTCTCGTTCCTCGCCCTCTTCCTGCAGAGCACGGTGCTCGGCGTGCCCCTCGGCAGCGCGATCCGCGTCACTGCTCTCGTCCAGGCGCTCGCCGCGCTCGTCATCGGTCGCATGGACCGGCTCCCCACCATTGCCCTGACGGCGATCACCTTCGGCGTACTCGAATACGGCGTGCGGTGGAACCACGACGATCCGTCGCTCATCGACCCGATGGTGGCTGCGGCAGTGCTGATCGCACTGCTGCTGCAGCGGCGGCGGACGACGCGTCGCGACACCGACGAGACCTCGTCGTGGCGTGGCGTGGAGGAGATCCGGCCACTGACGCCCCAGGCCTCGCGCCTCACCGGCGTCCGCGTCGCCAAGGTTGCGCTCGTGGTCGCCGGCATCGTCGGCCTGTGGTTGATACCCACGCTGCTGCGAGTCGACCAGGTCATCAAGGCCAGCGGCGATCGTCGTCTTCGCCGTGATCGGCCTGTCCCTGGTCGTGCTCACGGGCTGGGCAGGACAGATCTCTCTCGGGCAGATGGCCATCGTCGCCGTCGGCGCCGCGATGAGCGCCACCTGCACGTCCAATTGGGATGTCGACATCACCCTTTCCCTGATCGCTGGCGGAGCCGCCGGCGCCGTCACGGCGTTCCTCATCGGGCTTCCCGCGTTGCGACTACGCGGGTTGTACCTGGCGGTCACGACCCTCGCCTTCGCGCTCGCTGTTCAGTCGTGGCTGCTCAGTGACGAGTGGTTCCACTGGTTCCCGCCGACGACTCAGCGCCTGCAACGCCCCAAGCTGTTCGGGCGGATCAGCGTCGACAGTGCAACTGCCTACTACTGGTACACGATCGTCATCGCCGTCCTCGTCTTCGCCGCAGTCATCGGCATCCGCCGCAGTCGCACGGGCCGCGCGATCGTGGCGACCCGCGACAACGAGCGCGCCGCGCAGAGCTTCTCGGTGAAGGTCGTGCGGGCGAAGCTCTCCGCCTTCACGATCTCGGGCGCCGTGGCGGGCGTCGGCGGCGGACTGTTCGTCCACCTCAATCAGGCATTCAGCCTCAACGTGCTACCACCCCGGGGAGAGCCTCAACGTCTTCGTCTCCTCCGTCGTCGGTGGCCTCGGCTCGGTCTGGGGCGCTGTGCTGGGGGCGGCGTACCTGCGCGGCACGCAGTGGTTCATCACTGCTCCAGGAGTGGTACTTCCTGTCGACTGCGGCCGGTGTGCTGCTGGTTCTGCTGCTGCTACCCGGCGGGCTCGTGTCGGTGTTCGTGCGTCTTCGTGACTTCGGGGTGCGATGGCTGTTGCGGCGATCCGGCGAGAGTCGACGCCGAACCCACGGTGACCGTTCCCGACGAGCCGGACATGCCGCTGCCGAGCGAGCTGGAAGCGGTCCGATGAACCGGTTCTTCACCCACGTGCGCCACCCCGGCGGCTGGCTGCGCGGCATCTGTGCCGGCGAAGCCGCCTATCCGCTCGTCATCCTGTTCTGCTTCAACGCCGTCGACGAGTTCGACCGCACCGCCTTCGGCATCCTCCTTCCCGAGATCCGCGACGAGTTCGGGCTCGACCTGCAGGCGATGCTGTCGATCGTCGCCGTGTCGAGCGTGGCAGCGCTCGCCCTCCAGGTGCCGATCGCCCAGATCGCCGACCGTCGACGGCGGGTGCCGCTGGCGATCGCTGGCGCGCTCGTGTGGGCGTGCTTCTCGGGGCTGACCGGTCTCGCCACAGGACTCGTGATGCTCACCATCGCCCGCAGCGGTAGCGCCATCGGGAAGGCCGTCATCGACCCGACGCACAATTCGTTGCTGTCCGACTACTACCCCGTCGAGGCGCGCAACCGGGTCTTCAGCACGCACCGGGCGGCCAACGCCGTCGGAGCGTTCGTCGGCCCGCTCGTCGCCGGCGGGCTGGCGTTCAGGTTCGGTTGGCGCGTCCCGTTCCTCGTGTTCGTGATCCCTACCATCGTCGTCTCCGTTCTCGCCCTGCGGATGCAGGAACCGGTGCGTGGCCGCTGGGAGCGCAAAGCCGCCGGGGCGGCAGCGGATGTCATCGCCACCGAGGAGCCGGTGCCCTCGTTCGCCGAGAGCTGGCGGATCGCCAACAAGGTGCCGACCCTGCGCCGCATCTGGTGGTCGCTGCCTTTCCTCGCCGTGTCGCTCGTCGGTTTCGTCGTCCTCGCCTCGCTGATGTACGAGCAGGAGTTCGGGCTCGACGAGCGAGCTCGAGGGGTGGCCGCGGCGATCGCCGAGCCGTTCCAGCTCGTCGGGATCGTTTACGGCACCCGGTATCGCGATGCGCCGCTACAGCACCGACTTCGCCGGGATTGCTCCGGTTCCTCGCCACGATCGCGATGGGCACCTCGATCGCCGCGCTCGGCTTCGCCTTGGCACCGAACATCGTCGTCGCCGTCGCCATCAACTGTGTGATCTCGGCGGCACTGGCCACGATCGCCCCCGGGGTGCTGGCCGTGCTGTCGCTCGCCATCCCGGCGAGGGCGCGGGCAACCGGGTTCTCGATCGCGTCGCTGTGGACCATTCCCGGCCTGCTGATCCTGCCCTTCGTCGGCTGGCTCGCCGATGTGTGGACGATCCGTGCCGGGATGATGGCGATGGTGCCGATGTTCCTCATCGGCAGCCTCGTGTTGCGCAGCTCCTCGGAGCTCGTCGTCGACGACATCGGTGAGGTGTGGCGCTCGATGGCGGCGCGCAGCGAAGCGCTGTACCAGCGCCGTCAGGGTGCGGCCGACCTCCTCCTCGTTCGCAAGCTCGACGCCGGCTATGGCGACCGCCAGGTGCTGTACGGCGTCGACCTCGACGTGCGTGAGGGGGAGATCGTCGCGCTGCTCGGCACGAACGGCGCCGGCAAGAGCACGCTGCTCAAAGCGATCGGTGGCATCGTCGAAGCCGATCGCGGTGCCGTCGTGCTCGATGGTCGCGACATCACCCATGCCCCACCGAACGAGATCGCCCAGCTGGGCATCGCCCAGGTGCCCGGCGGCGCCGGAGTGTTCGGTTCGCTCACTGTGCGGCAGAACCTCGAGCTGGCCGGATGGACACGCGACTCCAAGGCGGAGGTCTCAGCAGCCGTCGACGAGGTGCTGGAGATGTTCCCGGTGCTGCGCGATCGAGAGGTCGAGCACCGGCCGCAGACCTGAGCGGCGGTCAGCAGCAGATGCTCGCTCTCGGGATGGCGTTCGTCGGTCGTCCACGCGTGTTGCTGATCGACGAGTTGTCGCTCGGACTCGCGCCGGTCATCGTCGCGCAGATGCTGCCGGCTCGTGCAGCGACTCGCCGCCAACGGCGTCGCCGTCGTGCTCGTCGAGCAGAGTGTCAATGTCGCCCTCACCGTCGCCGAGCGCGCCTATTTCATGGAGCGTGGCACGATCCGCTTCAGTGGACCGTCGCAGGAGCTCCTCCAACGTCCCGACCTCCTCCGCTCGGTCTTCCTCACCGGGATCGCCGAACCGACGACCGGCACCGACACACACGCCGCACGGGCATTGAGCACCAACGGTGACGGGCACGAGACCGCGCCGCTGACGACGACATCTACCCGGCCCGTCGCACCATCGGATCGACCCGTGGCACTGCAGGTCGACGACCTCGTCCGCAGCTTCGGCGGTATCCGCGCCGTCGACGGCGTGACGTTCGACGTCCGCGAGCATGAGATCGTCGGTGTCATCGGACCGAACGGCGCGGGCAAGACGACCGTCTTCGATCTCGTATCAGGCTTCATCCCCCTCGACTCGGGACGGGTCATGCTCAATGGGCGCGACGTGACACGGTCGTCGCCGTCGTCGGCGTGCTGCGGCCGGGCTCGGCCGCAGCTTCCAGGATGCTGCGCTGTTCGCCGAGATGACGGTGCACGAAACTCTCGAGGTGGCGTGCGAGCGATGGGTGGAGAGCCGCAGCGCGATTCGCCGCCGCCCTTCGCCTGCCGACGGTCTTCGACGACGAGCAACGGCTCCGCGCCCGTGCCGACGAATTGATGGAGTTGATGGGACTCGAGCGCTTCCGCGACGCCTTCGTCCGCGAGCTCTCCACCGGCACGCGGCGCATCGTCGACCTCGCCTGCCAGGTGGCCCATCGGCCGACAGTCATCCTTCTCGACGAGCCATCCTCCGGCATCGCCCAGCGCGAGGTCGAGGCGCTGGCACCGGTCCTGCGTCGCCTGCGCGACGAGATGGGCGCCGCGCTCGTCGTCATCGAGCACGACATCCCACTCGTCAGCAGCATCGCCGATCGGCTCGTGGCGCTCGATCTCGGTCGGGT
This sequence comes from uncultured Acidimicrobiia bacterium, assembly GCA_963830025.1. Taxonomy (GTDB): domain Bacteria; phylum Actinomycetota; class Acidimicrobiia; order Acidimicrobiales; family Ilumatobacteraceae; genus CAWHLC01. The sequence goes on along the minus strand of CAWHLC010000004.1, from coordinate 303,754 downwards.
GATCACGACCGGTCCACCCGACGATGTGCTCATCCACCCTCAAGTGGTCGACTCGTATCTCGGGACGTCGGAAGCATCCGTTCAACGGTCGGGAATCAGGGGGTAACCATGCAACCAGCAAGCACGCAGGGATCGTCGGAAAACGGCTCCAACCCGTGGAGGCGATGGGGGCCGATCGCCGGCATTGCCGTGGTCGTCGCCTTGGGTGCAGGCGTGCTCGTCGCCACCGGTGGTGGTGGCGACGATGACGACGATCGACCGAGCCCGGAACCCAGGCCTCGACGGGGCAGCCGGCGACCGTGGCTCCGACGACCACCCAGCCGGCAACCGCCAGCACGGCGCCGGCGAACACTGGGTCCACGACGGCGACGTCGGTGACGTCTGCAACGACGGTGCCGAGCGGAGAGATCACCTACCCCCTCAGCTTCTCGCAAGCCCAGGAGCAGGGCATCGAGGTCGAGTGGGGAGACCGGTGCGACACCGAGACGGGCCGGCTGGCCATCCCCGACCCGTATGCCCAGGAGTGCATGGCGCCATTCGAAGGTGACAATGGTGGCGCCACCGACGAGGGCGTCACCGGCGACTCGATCAAGATCGTGTTCTACATGGACCAGGAGACCGACCCGATCATCAGGTTCATCACCGACGCCGTCGCGTCCGACGACACCAACAAACAGCGCGTCGAGAGCATGAAGAACATCGTCCGGTACTACGAGGCGTACCACGAGATGTACGGACGCCACGTCGAGGTGATCGGCTTCGAGGCGAGCGGGAACGCGAACGACGAGGTGGCCGCCCGCGCCGACGCGGTACGCGTCGCCGAGGAGATCAAACCGTTCATGGTGTGGGGCGGTCCGGCGTTCACCCCGGCCTTCGGCGACGAGCTCGCTGCGCGCGGCGTGCTGTGCATGAGCTGCGCAACGAGTCAGCCAGATTCGTTCTACGAGCAGAACGACCCGTTCATCTGGGGGGTCGATGCAGGACCGAAGCAGAAGCAGGATCACGTCTTCGAGTTCATCCAGAAGCAACTCATCGGCAAGCCGGCTACGCACGCCGGTGACGACTTTGTCGACACCGAGCGCAAGTTCGGCCTCATCTACATCGACACCGGCTCCGGCCAATCCGAGCTTGCCGATCGCTTCGCCGCCTCGATGCACGACGCCGGTGCGCCGTTCGCCGAAGTGGTCCAGTACGCGCTCGATCCGGCGACGATCCAGCAGACCGCGCTGCAGACGATCACCCGGATGAAGTCCGCCGGCGTGACGACCGTGGTCTTCTCCGGCGACCCCGTAGCACCTCGGGAGTTCACTCGGGAGGCGACGGCGCAGAATTACTTCCCCGAATGGGTCATCGCTGCCGCGGCGCTCGTCGATACGACGGCGTTCGCCCGGACGTACGACCAGGATCAGTGGAACCACGCCTTCGGGGTCTCCGTCATCCCGGCCCGCGTCTCGCCCGAGGTGTCCGGCGTGCAGTACTACTACGAGTGGTTCACCGGCGAGGAGCCTCCGGCGGAAACTCGGCTCAACACCGACGTCCTCCCTGCGGCCGTGTTCTTCCCCGTGCTGCAAGGCGTCGGACCCAACCTGACGCGCGAGTCGTGGGCGGAGGCGCTGGCGGCAGGCAATCCGACGACGACCGGCGGCATCAGTGTCGCCTCCCTCGATTGGGGCGACGACAGGTGGCCCGACTACGACCACCACGGCGTCGACGACACGACGCTGATCTGGTGGGATCCGGCGGCGACGGGTCAGGACGAGTTGCGGCGAGACGGCGCCGGCATGTACCAGTTCGTGAACGGTGGAGCCCGCTACCAGGTCGGGGAGTGGCCGTCGCAGGACGAGATGTTCGACCAGTCGAACTCCGTCACGATCTACAACGAGCGACCACCATCCGAGCTGGTGAAGGACTACCCGAGCCCCGCCGGTTGAGTCGCCTACATTCCCATCTCACGACACCACCAGGAGGTCACCATCCATGGCACACGAATTCCTCTCCGAGGACTGGTTCACCGCGCTCGACGCTCTTCGACCCGAAGCTCCCGCACCACCGGACGTGGTCAAGGACCTGGTCATCAACCTCACGGTCACCGGCGCACCAGCCGGTGATCTCGAGCTTCGCATCGACGGTGGGCAGCTGGAACGTGGGCACAAGGAGGGCGCACCGACCACGATGACAGTGCCCTACGACACGGCCAAGGCACTGTTCGTCCAGAACGACCAGGCCGCCGCGATGCAGGCGTTCATGTCGGGTCAGATCAAGGTGACCGGCGACATGACGAAGCTGATGATGATGCAGACGGTTCCGCCGAGCGAGGAACAGAAGGCGTTCTCGCAGAAGCTCGCCGACCTCACCGCCTGACCGCAGACTTCGCTCCGGCCCACGGAGCGATCGGTCGCGACGAACGCGACCGGTCCATGTGGCGCGACCCGACCGTAGGATCCTCGTCATGCCAACCGCAGGTGCTGCATCGTTCTGGGCGGGACGTCGGGTAGTCGTGACCGGTGGACGGGGTTTCCTCGGCCGCAAGGTCGTCGACCGATTCCTCGCTCGTGGCGCCGAGGTCGTCGCCCCGCGCAGCAAGGACTACGACCTCACGGTTCCTGGCGCTGCCGAAACGATGCTTGCCGATCACCACCCGAGCCACCTCGTCCATCTCGCGGCGCGGGTGGGCGGCATCGGGTTCAACCAGGAGCAGCCCGCACCGCTGTATCTCGACAACCTGCTTGATGGGAACCCATGTGATCGAAGCTGCCCGCCACGCTGAGTCGGTCGACAAGACCGTGCTCTCGGCACCGTGTGCTCATATCCGAAGTTCACGCCGGTGCCGTTCCGGGAGGAGTCACTGTGGGACGGCTACCCCGAGGAGACGAACGCGCCGTACGGCATCGCCAAGAAGGCGCACCTCGTCCACGCCCAGGTCAACGCCGATGCAGTACGGCCAACAGTTCGCCTATCTGATCCCGACCAACCTGTATGGACCGGGCGACAAGTTCCACCCGAGCGTGTCGCACGTGATCCCGGCCCTGATCAAGAAGTGCGTCGACGCTGTAGAGTCGGGCGCCGACACCATCGACGTGTGGGGCACCGGCACGGCCAGCCGGGAGTACCTGTACGTCGACGACGCTGCCGACGCCGTCGTGCGTGCCGCGGAGACACACGAGGGCACCGAACCGACTCAACCTCGGCACGAACCACGAGGTGACCATCCGCGAGACCGTGGAGACGATCGCCGAGCTCGTCGGGTTCGACGGCCAGCTCAAGTGGGATCCGTCGAAGCCAGACGGGCAACCGCGCCGGCGGGTCGACGCCACCGCGCCGAGCAGCTGCTCGACTGGCACGCGGAGATGCCATTCCGCGAAGGGCTCAGCACCACAATCGAGTGGTACCGCGCCAATCGCGAGGACCGCGCCGAACGGGAGCCCTGAGAACTCACAGCACTCCCGGCGGCACGGGCAGGCTCGGCGTATGCCGGCGCCAGCGTGTCGATCGTCTCGTGGGCGTTGAGCCCACTGGGTTGGGAACGACCCAGAGCTCGGCACCGAGCGAGATCTTCCGGTTGCCGCCCGCCCACTGCGTGGCGACGGTCGAACGCGGCCCGAAACGCCGTGATGCCGGCCACTGCGACGACCCGCGGCTGGTGGCTCTCGACGAACGCCACGAGGCGCGCACCGCCCTCGCGCAACTCGGCCAGCGAGAGCTCCGAGGCCCTCGGCGTGGCTCGAGCGACGAGGTTGCTGATCCCGATGCCCCGCTCGACGACATGGCGACGGTCGTCGTCGCTCATCCCGACGCCGCGATCGACCGGACGGGTGATGATCCCCGCCTTGAGCAACGCCGGATAGAAGCGGTTTCCCGGATGGGCGAAATGGGTCTGCGTCGCCGCGGTCCACAATCCGGGGTTGATGCCCACGAACAGCAGCCGCAGGCCAGGGCCGACGAGATCTGGCACCTCGTGATCGCGAAACGCCTCCAGCTCGGCCCTCGTGAACCCCATCGCGCCGACCGTACGCCACACCCAGCATTCCCAGTCACTTCACCCGGGCGTGGACCCGGCTGGGTTGACTGGAGAATCGAATCCGCTGGGAACCGGGGTGGCAGATGTGGTCCCATCGTTGGATGGGGCATCCGTACTGGCCGCTGTTCGACCTGGAGATCAGGACGCCGCGGATCGTGCTGCGCTACGTCGACGACGATCTGGCGGTCGAGTTGGCGTGCCCTGGCGGCGAAAGGCATCCACGATCCGTCGACGATGCCGTTCTCGATCCCGTGGACCGACGCCGAGCCCGGTGGCGACCTGGAGCGCAGCTCGTTGCAGTGGTTCTGGCGTGGCCGTGCCGAGCTGACCCCAGAGCGATGGGACATCAACCTCGCCGTGATCTGTGACGGGAACGTCGTCGGGACCGGTGGATTGGTCGCCGAGGACTTCCCGACGATGCGGAGCATCGAGACGGGGTCGTGGCTGGGCCGCGAGTTCCAGGGTCGCGGCATCGGCAAGGAGCTGCGCGCCGCCTCGTTGCACCTCATCTTCGCCGGGTTCGACGCCGACTACGCGACCACTGGCGCGTGGCACGACAACGCCGCCTCGCTCGGTGTGACACGCGGTCTCGGCTACACCGAGGTGGGACGGAGACGAGCCAGACGGCGCACCCAGCCCGACACGCTGATCGGCTTCGAGATGGCCCGCCTCCACTGGGAAACGATCCGGCGCGACGACATCGAGCTCGCCGGCATCGAAGCGGTGCGCGAGCAGCTCGCCACCGCCCGACCCGACCTGGAATCACTCACCGAGGACGGCGATCAACTCGGCGAGGGGGGCGCGGAAGTCGCGGAGTAGCGGCAGCCCGGCGGCGCGGAGCACGGCGTTGTCGAGCACACTGTTGGCCGGTCGGTTCGCTGCCCGGGGCGGATCGAGATCCGCGGTCTTGATCGGCGACACGATCCCGGGTCCTTGCCGGCAGCGCGGAGAACCTCGCGAGCGAAGTCGAACCACGACACCGCGCCCTGGTTGGTGACGTGGTGGAGGCCCGCCCGCCGGTCGACGGCGAGCCGGCGCAGCATCGGCGCCAGGTCGGAGGCGAACGTCGGGCAGCCACGTTGATCGTCGACGAATGCCAACGCGTCGCGCTCGGCAGCGAGGCGAAGGACGGTCTTGACGATGTTCGGGCCTTGCTCGCCGCACATCCACGACGTCCGCACGATGGTGGAGCCATCCCCCAGGGCAGAGGCCTCACGCTCTCCGGCGAGCTTCGACTCGCCGTAGACCGATCGCGGACTCGGCGTGTCCCATTCGTTGTACGGGCGGTCGATGGTCCCGTCGAACACGTAGTCGGTGCTCACGTGAACGAGGTGGGCGCCGGCACGACGACAGCCCTCGGCGACCCAGCGCACGGCGAGTCCGTTGGCCGTGAACGCCCGCTCCGGATCCGATTCACACGCGTCGACTTCCGTCCACGCCGCGCAGTGGACCACCGCTTCGGGTCGAAGCGACGTGAGCGCAGCGAGCACCGCATCACGATCGGTGACGTCCAGCTGCGCGTGATCGAAGGCGACGACCTCGTCGCCGGCCGCGGCGCAGGCGTCGGCCATGTCGCGTCCCGAGCAGTCCGCCGGCACCGGTGATCAGCACTCGCATCTCAGGTCTTCCAGGCCGAGCTCTCGACGACGGGTGCTCGGTCGCGGAGCGGCTCCCACCACGCTCGGATGAGTCGCGTACCAGTCGATGGTCTCCGCCAGCCCTGTCTCCCAGTCGACGACCGGCTCCCAGCCGAGCTCTCGTCGGATCTTCGACCAGTCGAGCACATAGCGCCGATCGTGGCCCGGGCGATCCGGCACGATCGTCTTCAGCGACGACGGCTTGTCGAGGTGGGCGAGAACCAGATCGGCGATCTGCTCGATGCTCCGCTCGATGCCGGTGCCGACGTGGTACGTCTCCCCGACCCGGCCACTCGCCGAGGATCGCGTCGATCGCCCGGCAGTGGTCGACGGCGTGGATCCACTCACGCCGGTTCTGTGTGGACACGTACATCGGCAGCTCGACGATCCTGCAGCGCCAATGTCGTGAAGAAGGGGATCACCTTCTCGGGGAACTGGTACGGCCCGTAGTTGTTGGCGCAGTTGGTGATCGTGATCGGCAGGTCCCACGTCTCGTAGTAGGCGCGCACGACATGGTCGCCGCCAGCCTTCGACGCGTTGTACGGCGTGCGCGGCCGGTACGGCGACTCCTCGGTGAACTTCTCGTCGCTGTCGAGATCGAGATCGCCGTACACCTCACATGTCGAGACGTGATGGAAGCGGCTGTACGCCTGCCCGCTTCGCCGCTTCGCACAGACCCTGCGTGCCCAGGACGTTGGTGCGGAAGAAGCGCGCCGGGTCGAGGATGGCGAGGCTGTTGTGCGACTCGGCGGCGAAGTTCACGATCCGATCGACGTCATGACGGTCGAGCACGGCGACGATCTCATCCGTGTCGCCGATGTCAGCTTCGACGAACGACACGCCGTCGAGACCTTCGACGTTCTCCCGCACGCCGGCATATGTGAGCGCGTCGAGGGCGACGACATGGTCGTCGGGATGCTGCTCGCGCCAGTAGTGGACGAAGTTCGTCCCGATGAAGCCGGCGGCACCGGTGACGAGGATCGACGGCATCGTGCCTCTCAGGTCCGCATCGGCCAGTAGGGGCGGCGACCGGCGGGGAGGTCGGCCCGCAACGGGTTCGACTCGGTCGCGGCTCGGACAGGATCGGCGACTCGACGCCCCAGTCGGCGCCGATGTCCGGGATCGTCCCACCTCACGCCGAGCTCGTCGGCCTGGTTGTAGTACCCGTCGACGAGGTAGGTGAGCACGGCATCGGTGAGCGCGAGCAAAGCCGTGAGCCGACGCCGGGCGGGATGTACACGCCGCGGTGGTCGTCGCCGGAGATGTCGAAGCAGACACGTGGCCCCGTCGGTCGGGCCGCCTTCACGGAGATCGTGGAGCACCACCCGCATCGTGCCGAACGGGACGTACCAGTAGTCACTCTGGTGGAGGTGGTAGTGGATCCCGACGAGCGCCCCGGCCTGTTTGTTCGACCGGTTGGCCTGGATCATCTCCCGTGCGCCGGGTATCCACTCGCGCCGATAGGTCTCGATGAACAGCCCTCGCTCGTCGCCATGGATGTCGGGTTCGACGACGTACACGCCACGAATCACGTCGCTCTCGGTCACGGTCGGCATCGGCAGCCCCCTCGGACGACCTTCCTACTCGACATCGATCTGGCAATGGTCGCCGACCATCAGCCGCAACGCCCGCGGTCGCTGCTTCGACCGTGTCAACACCGTCTCCGCGCCCGATGAGGCTGTCTTCGAGCCGGGGGATGTCGGTGATCGTGCTGCCGTCCATCACCACCGAGTGCTCGACCTCGCTGTGGGTGATGGTGCAATCGTCGCCGATCGCACTGAACGGCCCGATGAAGCTGTCGACGATCACGCGCTGTTGCATCCGATCACCACGGGCCCGCGGACGTGGAGTTGACGATCTCGGCGCCGGCGTCGACCACGACGCGACCGTCGACGCTGGATGCGGAATCGACGACTGCCGTCGATGCGCGGCTCGAGTCTTCTCCAGCAGCAGCCGGTTCGCCTCGAGCAGTGGCGTCAACTTGCCGGTGTCGATCCACCACCCGTCTGAGCCGTTCGGTCGCGGACGCGGTGACCGCTCGTCGATCAGCCATTGGATCGCGTCGGTGATCTCCAGCTCACCACGCGCCGACGGCTCGATGGCGGCGACGGCATCGTGGATCGAGGAGTCGAAGAGATAGACGCCGACGAGGGCGAGGTTCGAGGGCGGATCGTCAGGCTTCTCCACGAGTTGCACGACATGGCCGTCGTCGTCGAGGGCGGCGATGCCGAATCGATGCGGATCGTCGACCTCCTTGAGGAGGATCTGCGCCGACGGCGGGTTCGTCCCCGGCCCGCGCACGCTCGAAGGCGCGGACGAACGCGGAGAGATCCTGCTCGAGCAGATTGTCGCCGAGATACATCACGAAGTCGTCGTCGCCGAGGAACTCGCGGGCGATGAGCACGCAATGAGCGAGACCGAGGGGTGCCTCCTGAGGGATGTAGGTGAACTTGGCGCCGAACTCGGTGCCGTCGCCGACCGCGTTCGATCACCTCGTCGCGGGTGTCGCCGACGATCACGCCGACGTCGGTGATCCCGGCTGACGACCATCGCCTCGATCCCGTAGAACAGGATCGGCCGTGTTCGCGACGGGCACCAGCTGCTTCGCCCGGGTATGCGTGATCGGCCGCAGCCGGGTCCCTGCCCCGCCGGCGAGGATCAGCGCTTTCATCTACTCTTCGGGTTCAGTCGTGGCAGCCGGCTACGGCCAGCGGGGCTTTGCCGCGGAAGTAGTCGAGCACGTGCTCGGCGCCCTCGCCGAGCCGCAGTACCGACTTGGTCGCCCTCGGTGTCGCCGAACACCGGCAGGGTGAGCGTGACCAATCCCTCCTCCGCCGCGGCGCGGAGGGCGTTGGCGGCATTGATCGGCTCCAGCCTCTCGTCGATGCTCACGCCCTTCGAGCACGGCGTTGATCAGCCGGTTCGCCGAGAACGGGTCGTTCTTCATCGTCCTCAACGCCTGATTGACTGCCTCCCGGATGAAGCTCTTGCTGGCGCTCGATGCGACCGAGGTCGGCGCGTGGATCCTCCTGCCAATCGCCATCACGAAACTCCTCGTAGTGTCGGCTGCGGGCGTAGGCAAGCGCCTGCGTGCCGTCGAGCTTGTGGCATCCGGGTTGCGACGTCGAGCCCCGAGTTCGGTCGCGGGTGGCAAACAGTGAAGCAGATCTCTCACCCCGTCGACTGCATCGACGACTCGCTTGAAGCCGGCGAGGTCGACCTCGACGTAGTGATGGACGGGGATGCCGAACGTCTCGGTGATGGTCTTCGCCAGCAGCTGAGGGCCACCCGCTGTACGCGCCGTTGATCTTTCCCTCGCCCTTGCCAGGGATCTCCACCCACAGGTCGCGAGGCAGGCTCATCAGCGCCGCGCCGCCGTTCTTCTCGCGGCGGAGGAGCATGATCGTGTCGCTGCGCTGGCCGGCGACCTCACCGAGGGAGGCATCGCCGGGATCAACCCCCTCGCGGCTGTCGGATCCGACGAGCAGGAAGTTCTCGGCTGGACCGTCGTTGGTGGGTTCGGCCAGGACCTTCTCCAGCCCCTTCACCCGCGACACGTTGTTGGATGTCTCCTCCGCCGCGCGCAACACGCCGATCGACCCGACCACACCGACGACGAGCGCCAGGAGCAGCGGCGACAGGCGCCGGGCTGCCGGCGGCGGAGTCGTCTGGTCGAGCTCATCCGCATCACGCTAACGGCAACAACCTCGTGATCCGGGGCATCGCACCAGCCCGGGCGCAGCGGATCACGGATCGGTGCGGAGATGGACGACGTCACCGACGTCGAGGTGGTGGGTGACAGCGCATCGGTCGAGGACAACAAGCCGTCCTGTCTCGTCGACGTCGACTGCGGTGCCCACTAGCTCGTCGGAAGGCAGCGAAACGCGACCCTCCGCCCGAGCGTCGTCAGGTTCGTGCGGTATCGCTGCGTGACGTCGGCAGGAAGGTTGTCGAGGTGGAGCAACAGCGCAGCCAGCACGTCGAGCGGGTCGTGCACCTCGCCGAGGCGCGCCGCTCCCTCGGGAGCCCAGCGCACGTTGAGGCCGAGACCCACCACGACGCTGCCGTCCCGCGTGCGTTGGGCGAGGATCCCACCGAGCTTGAGGTCACCGAGGAGCACATCGTTCGGCCACTTCAGACCTGCCTCGACGCCGGCCACGCTGGCGGCTGCGGCGACTGCGGCGAGCCCGACCCGCTGGGTGAGCTCGGAGGGGTGGTCGGGCACCTCGCCGGAAGAGGATCGACACGAGCAGGTTCGCCCCCGATGGCGCCTCCCAGCGCCTGTCCAACCGTCCTCGGCCCGCGTCTGATGGTCGGCGACGAGCACGGTGCGGTCGGGCGGCACCGGCCGCCGCAGCGGCAACGAGATCCGCATTGGTACTGCCCGGTTCACTGGACATGTCGCACCGTCCAGCCCGGGGACCAAATGCGCTCCTACAGCAGCCACACCCTTTACATTTGCATGTGTGCTCCAGAAGATCCTGATCGCCAACCGCGGCGAAATCGCCGTCCGGGTCATCCGCGCCGCTCGCGAACTCGGCATCAAGACGGTCGCGGTCTACTCCGAACTCGACCGCGAGTCACTCCACGTCAGGCTCGCCGACGAGGCGTTGCCCTCGGCGGGCAGACAGCCGCCGAGAGCTACCTGAACACCGAAGTGATCCTCGACGCCATTCGCCAGAGTGGGGCCGACGGGGTGCATCCGGGCTACGGATTCTTCAGCGAGAACGCCGACTTCGCCCGGTCGATCACGGAGATGGGAGTCGCCTTCATCGGGCCCCCACCGGCGGCGATCGAGGAGATGGGCGACAAAGTCTCCAGCCGGAGGGCCGCGCAACGCGGCGGGGCACCGATCGTTCCCGGCACCACCGAGTTCGCCAGCGGGCCCCGAGGAGATCGAGGCGTTCGGCAACGAGCAGGGGTGGCCCGTCGCGATCAAGGCTGCTTTCGGCGGCGGGGGCCGAGGCATGAAGGTCGTGCAGTCGGCCGGCGACGTGGCCGAGGCGATGGCGGGCGCGCAGCGCGAAGCGAAGAACTTCTTCGGTCGTGACGAGGTGTACGTCGAGCGCTATCTGACCTGGCCACGCCACGTCGAGGTGCAGGTCGTGGGCGACCAGCAGGGCAACGTCGTGTGGGTGTCGACCCGCGACTGCTCCGCCCAACGACGCCACCAGAAGTTGATCGAAGAGGCGCCGGCGCCCGGGCTCGCCGACGGCGTGGAGGAGGCGATGGGTGCCGCCGCGGTCAAGGCCGCCGTGGCCGTCGGCTACTACAACGCCGGCACGGTGGAGTTCATCTATCAGGACGGCGAGTTCTACTTCCTCGAGATGAACACACGGCTCCAGGTGGAGCACCCCGTGACCGAGGCGATCACCGGCATCGATCTCGTCGAATGGCAGATCCGAGTCGCGTCCGGCGAAAGCCTGCCGATGACCCAGGACGAGGTGCTCGCCACACGTCGCGGCCATGCAATCGAGGTGCGCATCAACGCGGAGAACCCTGCCGGCGGCAAGTTCCTCCCGTCCCCGGGCACGATCACCCGTCTGTCCGCGCCGGACGGCTTCGGGGTCCGCTTCGACGGCGGCTACGAGTCCGGCGATGAGGTGAGCCAGTACTACGACAACCTCATCGGCAAGCTCATCGTGTGGGGCAAGGACCGCCCGACTGCCATCGCCCGCACGCTGCGTGCCCTGCACGACACAGTCGTCGAAGGGGTCGCCACCACCATTCCCGCCGATGTCGCCATCCTCGAGCACCCCGACTTCGCCGACGTCACGCACTCCACGAAATGGGTGGAGGAGACGCTCGACCTCTCCGGCGTCGACGCCACGCCGGCCGCCACCGAGAAGGATGACGAGGGGGACGCCGCCGAGAACCTCGTCGAGCGCGCCACGACCGTCGAAGTCAACGGCAAACGGTTCAGGGTGAAGATGTGGGTGCCGGACGCACCGGCAGCGGTAGCCGGCAGCGGCGGCGTCGCGGCCAAGGGCCGCTCCCCGCGACGGGCGGGATCGGGAGGGGCGGCGGCCGTGGTCGGGTCCGGCCAGGTCGCTGTACCGATGCAAGGAACGATCGTGAAGGTCCTCGTCGAGGTCGGCCAGGAGGTCGAACCGGGCAACCGGTCGTCGTGCTCGAAGCGATGAAGATGGAGAACCAGATCAACGCCGACAAATCGGGCACCGTCAAGGAGATCAAGGTGAAGCCCGGCGACACCGTCGGCGGCGGCGATGTCGTCGTCGTGATCGACTGAAGGCGAGCCGTGAGGCAAGTCGTGAGGCGAGCCTGACCAAGGAGCACGGCTCACAGCGAGCGCTTTGGCGTCGCTGTGAGTACGCTTCCGTCGCCCGAAGGCGGCTGTCCGTGAACGCCTCCGTGATCTGTCCAGGAGCTCCCGAGTGCCAATCCTCTGCCGCGACTACGACCTCTTATTCGCCCATGTACCGAAGAACGGAGGCACGTTCGTCGAGCGTGTGCTGTTCCAGCACCTCGACGGCGAGCGCGTCGGACGCAAGCACCATTCGTACCGTCGGGTCGAAGCAAAGCTCGATCCGCCCCCGTCGATCCGCGTCTTCACGGTGCGCGAGCCGCTGTCCTGGTACAAGTCGTACTGGGCGCATGCTCGGGCGGTCACCAAGCGTGGCAGCGCCTGGCCGATCTGGGAGGCCGGCGACCCCGACCACCCGACGAACCCGATCGATCGGACGGGCGGTGCGCCAAACTTCGAACGGTTCATCCGCAAGGTGCTCAAGAACTTTCCCAATGGCTTCGTGCGGTCGATGTACTGCAACTTCCTCAACGGCTCGACACACGTGTTGCGAACCTCGTACCTCTCCGACGACATGGAGAAGCTGCTCGAGATCGTGGGCCACAGCAACCCGTCGATCGTCCGCGACTGGCCGGTGGCGAACGCCGGCGTCAAAGCGTTCAAGGAGCAGGCCGTCCTACCTCCGCGGCTGGAAGCGCGCATCATCGAGGTCGACAACCTCGATGGGCTGAACCTTCCGTACATCGCCGAGATGTGACCACGACACGACGCATTGCGCGTAGTGACGTGCACCGCGCCGGTACCGTTATCGTGTGACGCTGCGCCAAGCCCATCTGCGTGACATCGCACACGCGTCACCCCCTGTACGAGGACCCGTCACATGAGCTCAGCATCCACTGTCCACAAGCTCGAACTGGCTGCGCAACGCCAGTGGCGCCGCGTGCGCCGCCTCGCCAAAGACCCACGCGGCACGGTGAGCCGATACATCGCCCGCCGGCGCGGGCAGCCAGTGGCCCCACCACCCGCCGCCCAAGGCGCCGGGACGAAAGCGCCTGCGACAACGAAGGCGAGTGAGGGTACGGGCTCCTCGCTCTCACCGGCTGAGGCGCTCGTGGAGAACGGGTTCTACATCTTCCGCGGCCAGTTCGCACCCTCCGAGACGGCATGGATCGCGGCGACGCTGAAGCACGAGGCGGGCATCGAGGAGGGGCAAACGGAGAAGAGCACCAACATCGATGCGCTCAATCGCTTCCCATCAGCAAGCAAGGTGCTTCTCGACGAGCGGCTGCTGTCGGCCGTGCGCAAGGCCATCGGCAACGACGCCCGCTTCCTGCAGGTGTCCGATCTCCACTATCACCACGACACTGCGGTGTGGCACCGCGACAGCCCGTACCGCGCCGCCGACAATTCGGCGTCTCCGGACTGGGCAGACACGTCGGCGCCGTATCGGGTCGTGAAGGCGATTCTCTATCTGGAGAGTGAGAACGCAGCCATGGGCATCATGGCCGGCTCTCACCGCACCCCGGTGGAGATGGACTTCGATGGCGTGAAGGAACTCGAGGGGCAGAACAAGCACCTCGTCATCAAGCCGAGCGACGACCCCAACCGCCGCCTCTCGCCTGACGAGCGGGCCCGTCCGATCGTGTGGTCGGCGAAGCCCGGCGATGTGTTGGTGTTCGACGAGCGGATGTACCACTGCGGGCGCCGGTTCCGCAACGGCACGGTCTCCCGGTCCGGCGGCGGCGAGAAGTTCACGCTGTCGTTCGTGTTCGGCGGTGACGACGCTCACTCCGCGCGGATGTACTCCTACTTCCGGTTCGCGCGCACCGAGCTCAAGTATCGGGCGCTGCCGGCGCCGATCCGCAAGGAGCTCGCCCGGCGCGGACTGGTACACAGCAACGGTTGGAAGAACCACTTCCTCCAGCACCCCGACGAGGTTCGGGGCACGTGGATGAAGGTGGAGGGCAAGGCCGACCGGCTCGCCAACGAGTACGCCGCTCGCGCCGCCGCCAACGTCTGATCGACTCGCATTGACAGGCGGTGCGACGGCAACCGCTCACGTGGACGGCGAATTGCTGCCGGCTCCGTCCGAAACGAAGACGGTCACAACGGAGCCCGGAGCGGCCAGTCTGAACGCGGCGGGCTCGGTGCGAATCACCGTGCCAGCAGGTACATCCGAACTCTCCGCTTGAGCCTCAGCGATGAGAGACGAGTCGGCGAGGACGCGCTCTGCGGTTTCGAATGGCATCCCGGAAACGTCAGGTACCTGCACGTCAGCGACACCGCCAGGACCCGTCGACGACGTCGAGCTGCTGCTCGATGAACTCGTACTTACGCTGAGTGCAGTGGTGTCAACACCGTCCGGCTCGGTGCCGGGACTTGGGCTGCCACCGTTGTGCTCCGGACGAATCCACAACTCGGTACCGTCCCTGGCCTTGACTACGACGGCCCCGCCGCCTTCGTGTTCTACGACGACGAGATATGCGCCGCGGCCGGACGTGTCTGATTCGAGCACCCATCTCTCCCGCTGTGGGGGATCGTCCAAGTACCGCGACGAAGTTGCCGTCGCCCTGCATCACCGCGATGGCGGCAGGCTCCAGGTTCCTCGAAGTCCACCACTCGAACCCGTCTGCGCTCCTCACGGCGAGTTTGCCGTTGGTCGCCAACTCCAGGTAGTAGCGACCGTCGGCCGACTCGATCCGCTCGCCGCGCTGAATCGATTCGTTCTCGTTCAGCCGAGTACGAACAGACCCGTCCTCATCTCCCGAGCTGACGAGAGCGAAGACGAGTCCAGCGACGAGGGCGATACCCACCGCGGCTGCGGCGGCGATGAGACCGCGCCGAGCCGGCCGCGCCGCCGGCTGCTTGGGAGGCGGCGACGGCTGTTGGGGAGGACGCGGCGAGGGTGGGGGTAGAAGAGGCGGAGGAGGTTCCGCCTCCCCCGCTGTTCGCGTGGTGTCGGGAAGCGCCGCCTCCAACCGCCTCAGATCGGTCAGCGTGACCGGCGGCTCGGCAGCAACGGACTCCGCAACGTCGCGCGCACGCGCTTCGTCGTCGGGCGATCTTCCCCGGCACCGAGGTCGACGTGCTTCAGCATGGCGACGAGTCGCTCTACGGCTTCGCCGAAGAACTCAGTGCTGAACTTCACGCCTTGCGACGTGCGGACGGCATTCGCTGCGGCGGGTGGCAGGAACTCGTCCGCCTCTGCGAGCTGGAACCCCGTCGTGAGCAGCGGGATGACGAGACGGCCGGTGTCCAAGGCGTGCTGCACCTCGGCCATGACCCAGTCGTTCGGCTCCGCGCAGCGCTCCAACGTGCCCGGAGTGAGGACGATGACGAAGTACGGACAGCGATGCGATCTGGGCGAGGATCTTGGAATCGAAGAACCCGGCGTCGGTCAGCTCCTCGATATCGAAGAAGGCCTCGATCTCGCGTTTCGCGGAGCTCCTGATAGACGGCGCGAGCCCACAGATCACCTTTGTCCCGCCGGTAGGAGATGAAAACGCTGTTGCTGGCGGCCAGGGCGGCCCTCCGGTCTCGCGGGCGACTCGCGTGAGTGATGGCGGAAGCGCGTCCGTCCTCTCCCAACGACGCACACGTCGCGTGAGGTGATACCTGAGAGTAGGCGCTCGTCTGAACGACGCCGAACGAAGCTCGCGATGAGGTACTACTCGGCGGCTTCGGCGAGCGCTTCGGACAGCGCCGGGTGGACGAGCAGGCTTTCGTGGATGTCGGTCACCTTCAGACCCGCTGTGACGGCGAGGGCGATGACGGAGATGAGCTCGGCGGCGTGACGGCCGACGATCGAACCGCCGAGCACCACGCCGGTAGCAGGGTCGGAGATGATCTTGATGAAACCGCGCGGATCGTCATTGATGAGTGCCTTCGCCGCCGCCGAGAACGGAACCTTGGTGACGCGGATCTTGCGGCCCAAGGCGAACGCTTCCGCCTCGGCGAGCCCGACGTCGGCGATCTCCGGCTCGGTGAAGATGGCCGAGGCGGCCTTGTCGTAGTCGAGATGGCGATGCTCACGGGTGTGCAGCCCCATCAGTCGCTCGGCGACCTTTCGCCCCTGCATCGACGCGACCGACGAGAGGGGAAGCTTGCCGCTGACATCACCGGCGGCGTAGATGTGAGGCACGTTCGTGACGCAGTTGTGGTCGATCGGCACATACCCGCCGTCGTCGGTCTCGACGCCCGCCGCACCGAGCTCGAGCCCGTCGGTGTTCGGGACGGAACCGATGGCGAGGACGGCGTGCGTCGACCGCACCGAGCGACCGTCGTCGCACTGCACGACGACACCGTCGGCGTCGGGGTCTCGTTCGATTGCCGTGGCGCGAGCCCCCTTGAGCAGGTGCACACCGCGACGGAGGAAATCCTCCTCCAAGACGGCGGCGACCTCGGGATCTTTCCCCGGGAGCACCTGCTGGCGGCTGACGACGAGGGTGACCTTCGCCCCGAACGAGGAGAACATGTGGACGAACTCCACGCCGGTGACGCCGGATCCGATCACCGTCACGCTCTCGGGGAAGACCTTCGGCGGATAGCAGTCGCGTGTCGTGAGGATGCGGTCGCCGTCGGGCTGGCACCAGTCGGGAATCCGCGGGCGCGAGCCGGTGGCGACGAGGGCGTTGTCGAACGCGAAGCGCTCGGAGCCTTCGACCGTGTCGACCTCGACCTCGTTGGGAGTCAAGAACCTCGCCTGGCCGCGCACGATGCGCACCCCTTGGCTGACGAGCAGTTCGGTCGTGGAGCGGTTCATGTGGCGCTCGATGCCCTCGATCCGGTTGGTGAGTGCGTCGACATCGACCGCGGTCGTTGCCTTTTCCAGCCCCATGCCTTCCAATCTCCGGGAGAAGCTCATCGCTCCGCCGGTGGCGATCATCGTCTTCGACGGGATGCAGTCCCAGAGGTGGGCGCCACCACCGACGACATCGCGCTCGATCATCACGACGTCGGCGCCGAGCCGGGCAGCGTGGGTGGCTGCGGTGTTGCCCGCGGGTCCGCCGCCGACGATCACGAAACGAATGCTCACAGACCCAGGTTACGGGTGAAGCAGACGCGGCGCGGCCGATCGCCATCGTGCGCCCATCCGGCGCGCTGTTAGCGTGAACTCCTTGTGAGTGAACCGACGTCACCGCCCGCCGACGCCGGCGATGAACCGATCGCCCACCACGGCAGCGGGCTCAGCGCCGAGCGGGCCCGACGGTTCGGCGCGCGTCGACCAGCTGCGCGAACGCGGCGAGAACCCGTACCCCTACCGCTTCGACCGCACACACACGGTTGCCCAGGTTCGTGACAACTGGGGCGCGCTCGAACCCGGGGTGGAGACAGCCGACGAGGTCACGATCGCCGGACGCGTGATGCTCAAGCGCGACACCGGCAAGCTCGTGTTCGCCACGCTCGCCGATCGAGGCGTCGACGTCCAGCTGTTCATCTCCAAGGTTGTGATCGGCGAGGACTCCTTCGATGAGGTGAAGGAGCTCGACCTCGGCGACTGGGTGGGCGTGCACGGCACGGTGATGACCACGCGCAAAGGTGAGCTGTCGGTGAAGGTCGACCGGCTCGAACTGCTCGCCAAATCGATCCGACCACTGCCCGACAAGTGGCACGGCCTCACCGACCCGGAGACGCGGTTCCGCCAGCGCTACGCCGACCTCGCCGTCAACGCCGACGCGCGGCGCGTCTTCGAGGTTCGCCACGAGGTGATCGCCAGCTTCCGCCGCTCGTTCCACGAGCGGGGCTTCGTCGAGGTGGAGACTCCGGTGTTGCACGTAGAGGCGGGCGGCGCCCATGCCCGCCCGTTCGAGACGCACTACAACGTGCTCGACATGTCGCTGTATCTGCGCATCGCCCTAGAGCTGCACCTCAAGCGGCTCATCGTCGGCGGCATGGACCGCGTCTTCGAGATCGGGCGCGTCTTCCGCAACGAAGGGCTGTCGGCGCGACACAACACAGAGTTCACGATGATGGAGTCATACGAGGCCTACGCCGACGTGAACGACGTGATGGCACTCACGGAGTCGCTGATCGTGCAGGCTGCTCGCGACGCGCGCGGCACGACGACTGTCGAGATCCGTGGCCAACAAGTCGACCTCGCCAGCGGATGGCCGAAGCGACGCATGGTCGATCTCGTCAGCGAGGCGGTCGGGCAGGAAGTCCACCCCTCGCGACCCGTCGATGAGCTGCGCAAGCTCGTCGAGGATCACGGCGTCCGATGGGAGGCCTCATGGTCGGCGGGGAAGCTGGTCGAGGAGCTGTTCGAGGCGACCGTCGAGGGCGACATCGTCGCCCCGGTGTTCGTCACCGGTCACCCCGTCGACATCTCCCCCCTCGCCCGCGTCGATCGTGACGATCCACTCCTCACGGAGCGGTTCGAACTGTTCGTCGACTCCCGCGAGCTGGCCAACGGGTACAGCGAGCTCAACGACCCAGTCGAGCAGCGGCTGCGCTTCGAGGAGGAGCAGCGCGCCAAGGAAGCTGGCGACGATGAGCGGGGAACGATCGACGAGGACTATCTCCGCGCCCTCGAGTACGGCATGCCCCCGACGGGTGGGCTCGGCATCGGGGTCGACCGCCTGGTGATGCTCCTCGCCGGCGTCGAGACGATTCGCGACGTGATCCTGTTCCCCACACTGCGACCGGAGACGTTCGCGTGACCCGGACCCGAGCGAGACGGTGCTTCCAACCGACTTCGAGGAGTGACCATCGATGACACGCATGGCCTGGGGCGCCGGGCTCACCACGGAGACACCGGACGGCTCGACGCTCGACGCGTGGTTCCGCTGGCTCGACTGGGGTGAGTATTCGGGCGGCGACTTCGACGACGAGCTGGCAGGCAGCGACATCCACGACGAACTCCGCGCGGTCACTGTCCGTCCGATCCGGCTGTCGATCGATGTCGACGAACCGCCGGCGTCTGCCGCCGACGTGTACCTCCGCCTGCACCTGCTCTCCAACCGCCGCGCCGCGCCGAACACGATCAACCTCGACGGGATCTTCGGTCTGCTCCCCACCGTGGCCTGGACCAACCTCGGTGCGGTCGCGGTCGACCAGCTCGATCGTGTCCGGTTTGCGGAACGACGAGCTGGCCGCACGGTCACGGTGTACGGGCTGGACAAGTTCCCCCGCATGATCGACTACGTCTCGCCGCCCGGCGTCCGTATTGCTGACGCCGACCGGGTGCGGCTCGGCGCACACCTCGCCGAAGGAACGACGGTGATGCACGAGGGCTTCTGCAACTTCAACGCCGGCACCCTCGGATCGGCGATGGTCGAGGGACGCATCTCCGCCGGCGTCGTGGTCGGCGAAGGCAGCGACATCGGCGGCGGCGCCTCGATCATGGGCACGCTGTCGGGAGGCGGCAAGGAACGCATCTCGATCGGCGAGCGCACCCTGATCGGCGCCAACGCCGGCATCGGCATCAGCCTTGGCGACGACTGCGTGGTCGAAGCCGGGCTGTACATCACAGCGGGGACACTCGTGAAGCTGCCCGATGGCACGATCGTCAAGGCGCGGCAGCTGTCCGGCGCCCACAATCTGCTCTTCATTCGCCATGCCCAGACGGGAGCAGTCGAGGCTCGCCAGCGGTCAGGCTCGTGGAGCGGCCTCAACGCCGCCCTGCACCACAACTGATCTCCCGGAGTCTGGCTCGCGGACGAATCGCGTCCAATCCGAGTTCCCCCTTGCAAGGTACGGTCGGCGCATGGCCGCGAAGCACGGCGATCCGGTGGACGTCGAAACGGGCGATCGCGTCGTCACGATCTCCAGTCCGGACAAGGTGATGTTTCCCGAGCAGGGTGGGACGAAGCTCGACCTCGCCAAGTACTACGTGGCGGTCGGAGACGCACTGATGCGCACGGTGCGCGACCGGCCAACGTTGTTGCAGAGATTTCCCAACGGCGTGACGGGCCAGTCCTTCTTCCAGAAGCGCATTCCGGACTCGGCCCCCGAGTGGTTGCAGACAACGATTGTGTCGACACCGAACGGGACGACATCGCGGGCGATCGTGATGGCCGATCTCGCCCATGTGCTGTGGGCGGCCAACCAGGGCTGCCTCGGATTCCATCCGTGGCCCAACCGCGCCGACTCCCCTGAACAGACGGATGAGCTGCGCATCGATCTCGACCCGTCGCCGGGAGTCGATTTCGACATGGTGCGTGAGGCCGCGGCGGAGACGCGGACGATGCTCGAGGAGATCGGCATTCGTGCATTCCCCAAGACCACCGGGAACCGCGGCCTCCATGTGTACGTCCGCGTGGAGCCCGGGCACGACTCCTTTGCCGTCCGTCAGGCTGCCGTCGGAGTCGCCCGACTCATGGAGGAACGCCGGCCGGACTTGATCACCGGTGCGTGGTGGAAGGAGGAGCGGGGCAGGCGCGTCTTCGTCGACTTCAACCAGAATGCCCCACACAAGACCGTCTTCGGTGCGTGGTGCGTGCGCTCCCGTGTCGGAGCCCAGGTGTCGACCCCGTTCGGATGGGACGAGTTGCCGGCGATTCATCCCGACGTACTCACGATCGGCACGGTCCCCGAGCGTGTGGCGACGCAGGGAGATCCGTGGGCGGAGATCGACGACGAGCGGCAATCGATCGAGCCACTCCTCGACCGCTACCGCTCGGACCTCGCCCGCGGTGTTCCCGACGCGCCGTGGCCACCGGTGTACCCGAAGATGCCGCACGAGCCGCCGCGAGTGGCGCCGAGCCGAGCCCGCAAACCCGGCTGATCCGGTCCGTATCATCGAAGTGTGTCAGCCACCACCTCCACCTCCTTCGAGGCCATCGCCGGCGTCATCCATGCTCGACGCACACACATGCTGGTCGAGCCGGATCGAGAGGTATCCGTCGACGTGGTGCAGGAGTTGTGCAACCTCGCCGCCTGGGCGCCGAACCACAAGAAGACGTGGCCGTGGCGTTTCACCCTGTTCGCCGGCAACGGGCGGGCTCGTCTCGGCGAGGCGTTCGTCGCCGACATGGTCGACGCCGACTTCGGCGACGAAGGCAAGCGGGCGAAGACACTCACCAAGTACCTCCGCACCCCGAACATCCTCGTCGTCGGAACGACGTCGCACGAAAACCCGATGTTGCACGCCGAGAACCGCGATGCGGTTGCCGCCGGTGTGCAGAACCTGCTCCTCGGGGCGACCGCTCTGGGACTCGCCACGTTCTGGAGCACACCGCCGCTGCCCAACGCCCCACGCGTGCTGGAGCTGTGCGGTTTCGAGGCCGACGTGACCCTCACTGCAGTCATTTATCTCGGATGGCCGAAGGAAGCGGTACCCGTCCCGGAGCGACCGCCCGTCGAACTTCACGTTGTGAACGTCTGAACCTTACCCTTAACGTCCAGACGATGCGAGCCCTCTTCCTCCAACACGAGCCGGGATCGTTGCCTGGCATCGTCGGCGAAGCGCTCGCCGATCGCGGCTTCGAGATCTCCGTCCTCGAGATGGCGAAGTCGATGGACGACCCGACCTTCAACGGCGAATTCCCCGATCTCACCGACGTCGACCTGTTGCTGCCGATGGGCTCGATCTGGTCCGTGTACGACGAGGAGCACCTGGAAACCTGGATCGGGCGGGAGCTCGACCTGTTGCGGACGGCCGATGCCGATGGCACGCCTGTGTGGGGCATCTGTTTCGGCGCCCAGGCGATCGCCGCCACGCACGGTGGCCAGGTCGTGCGCTCTGGCACGCCCGAGCTCGGCTTCTCCGAGATCGACACCCTCGACGACGAGCGGGTGCCGAGCGGGCCCTGGATGCAGTGGCACTACGACGTGTTCACGGTCCCCGACGACGCCGAGCTGCTGGCCACCACCGACGCTGGCCCGCAGGTGTTCACGCTCCGCAAGAACCTGGCGACGCAGTTCCATCCCGAGGTCGACGTGTCGATGATCGACGTCTGGGAATCGCAGAGTCCGGAGGACACCGCGGAAGCGACCGCCGAAGCCGGCACCTCGATGGATCAGTTGCGTGCCGATGCTGCCGAGAACCACGATCGCGCCCGCGCCGACATCGACAAAATCCTCGACTGGTGGCTGCCGTCCGTCGGTCTGGCATAGACCGCCGAAGCATCAGCCGCTACCACCAGCCTTGGCGTTTGGTCCAGCGCAGGAGTATTCCGCTGATCATCACCATCACGGCGAGCAGCAGGAAGAGGTGGGGGAAGTCGGTCTCGGAGTTGACGATGACGTTCATGCCGTAGACCGACGCAAGTGCGGTGATCGGCAGCGTCACCGCGGCGATCACGGCGAGACGCTCCATGGCGACGGTCATCTTCGTCGTCGCCCACGTGGAGTAGAGGTCGATCACACCGAACAGGAACTGGTTCTCCCCGTCGGCAATGCTGCGGACTCGCTCGAACTGCTCGGTGAGGTCGCGCGCATACGGTCGATCGGCGTCAGGCACGAACCGCTCGAGGGACGCCAGTCGAGCGCACACGTCGTGCGACTGGGCCGCCATCGTCCGCACGGTGATCAGCTCGTGGCGGATGAGGAACAGTTTCTCGAGGAGATCCTCCGGCCTGCGGAAGTCCCCTTCCATCGCCTCTTGTTCCAGGACTGGCAGACGCTCGGCGACGCTGCTCACAAGTGCTCGCTGACGGCGGGCGATCGCGGTACCCAGCGCGTACGACAGCTCAGCCGGCGACGCTGGACGAAACCGGCCGGCGACGACTCGCTGGTACACCGAGTTGGTCTCCTCCATCGCCTGTGCCGGATCGACAGCCGGGTTGAGTGGTCCGTGCACGGTGATCAGGTAGCGCCGCCCGACGATCTGATCGAGCTCGAGGAGATGGACGTGACCGGAGGCTCCCGCCAGTGGCGCGTGCAGGACGACGAAGACATGGTCCTGATAGCCGTGGACGGTAGGTAGGTGATTGCGCATTCCACACGACTCGACGACTCGACCATGGCAACCGAAGCAGGACCTCAGGACGGCCTCGGACTCGGGGTCGAGCGCTGGGATGTCGACCCAGACGAACCCTTCTTCTCGCTGGAGGAGGGCCTCCAACTCGCCGGAGGCGTGGTCGCTGATCCCGTCTCCCTGTACAAACGACACACGCATCACCGCAAGGCTTCCACACCGCGGCGAGGACGAACGTCAGGGCAGCAGCAGGCGTTGGAGGCGACGGGCGGCGACAACGAGCCCGATCCCGCTCATCGCAATGAGTACCGCCAGATGACCAAGCATCGACCAGTGGAATATCCCGAGGTTGACAGCGCGCACGAGGGCGACACCGTGGTACAGCGGGCTGAGTTGCACGATCCATGCCCAGTCGCCGTAGCTCGACAGCGGATAGAACGTCGCAGAGAACAAAAAGAGGGGCAGCGTGACTGCCGTGACGTACTCGAAGTCGGCCCATGACCGCATGAACGTCGTGCACGCCATCCCCACGGCGGCGAAGGCGAACCCGATCAGCACGCAGATCGGCACCGAGAGCACGACCCACGCCGACCCGGTCATGCCCAGCGCCCACATCGTGAGCAGGAAGGCGATCGAGTACAGCAAGCCTCGAACGACCGCCCAGCCGATCTCACCGAGCGCCACGTCGGCGGGCGCCATCGGCGTCGACAGGACCGAGTCGTACAGGCGGGCATGCTTGAGCTTGAAGTAGACGTTCATCGTCGAGTCGTAGACGGCTCCGTTCATCGCCGACGATGCCATCAACGCGGGAGCCACGAACTCGGCGTACCCGATGGTCTTCCCGCCGACTGTGACGTCACCGATCAGCTCGCTGAAGCCGATCCGGATCGACAGCAGATAGAACAGCGGCTCGAAGAAGCCGCTGACGATGATCAGCCACGTCCGCCGATTGACGATCAGCGAGCGTTCCAGCATCCGTTGCGGCCGTCGTGCCGCCAACAGTTCGGGTGGAAGGATGCGCAGCGCGATCGGAGCAGTCATCGGGCGAGCCGCCTGGCGAAGGTGACGCGGCACACGGCGTAGCCGGCAAGGGCGAAGGTGGCGAGGGCGGCGACATGCATCGCCGCATCTGCCACCCCGAGCGTGCCGAGGACCGATCCGCGGCACAGCTCGACGCCGTGCCACAACGGCGTGGCCATCGCGACCACCTGCAGCCAGCCGGGAAGTTGATCGACGGGATAGAACGCGCCCGCGAAGAGGAACATCGGCACGATCCCGAAACGCATGATCGCGGGGAACGAGATATCGCTCTCGCGGGTTGACGACCACGCTGAGATCGGTATCGAGAACGCCATGCCGGTCAAGATGGCAAACCCGACCGCCGGAATCAGGCCCCATGAGCGTGTATCGGGAAACAGTGCCAGCACGGCAGCGACACCTGCGGCCGACATCGCACCGCGTGTTGCGTGCCAGAGCGTCACGCCCGTCGCCACATCTGCGGGACGCAGCGGCGTCGTGGTCATGGCGACATAGGCGTAGCTCCACTTGAAGCCATCCATGACCGGCCACAACGCCTCTTGGGCGACGACCGTCATCGCCGTTGTCGCGATCAGCGCCGGAGCGAGGAACTCGAAGTAGCCGACGCCATCGAGCAGCTCCGGCGACGAGGTGCCGCTGTCGACGAGCGCACCGACGCCGACACCCATCCCGAGCATGTAAAGGAACGGCTGCACGAAGCTGCCGAGCATGTTCGACTTCCAGATCCGTCGGTAGACCGCGAAGTTGCTCTCCCACACTCGGATGGCGGCCGGCGTGCTCATACGAAACGACACCCCGGCGCTGCGTGGGCCCGACGGCGAGCTCGGCAGGTCAGACGAGCCACGTCGTTGACTGTCGAGCACCAAGGCATCAGTCGACCAGACTGCGTCCGGTGAGACGCAGGAACACGTCCTCGAGGCTGCTCCGTCGCACGAGCGCGCTCTCCGGCGTGACCCCTCGGTCGTGCACCATGGCGAGCGCCTTCTCCCCATCGGTGGCGTAGATCAGCAATCGGTCGGGCAACGCCTCGAGCCGTTCACCGATCCCGTCGACGGCCGAGGCGTACGACTCGTTCGTGCCCGCCGCGAAGCGCAACTCGAGGACCTCTCGCGTCGAGTGCGCCTCGATCAACTCCCGCGGCGACCCTTCGGCGACGATCCTGCCTTTGTCCATCACAACGAGCCGGTCGCAGAGCTGCTCCGCCTCGTCCATGTAATGCGTCGTGAGCACGAGCGTGACACCTTGCTGCTTCAGCCGGTACAGCCGGTCCCAGAGGACGTGCCGGGCCTGCGGGTCGAGCCCGGTCGTCGGCTCGTCGAGCAGGAGCAGCTCGGGTTCGTTGATCAGCGACCTGGCGATCGTGAGGCGCCGCTTCATTCCACCGGACAACGGCTCGACACGGCTCTTCGCCCGCTCGGAGAGCTGCACGAAGTCGAGCAGCTCGGCAGCTCGCCGCTTGCACTCGCGGCGGGGGATGTCGAAGTAGCGACCGTAGATGACGAGGTTCTCCTCGACGGTGAGCTCCTGGTCGAGCTGGTCGGCTTGGGGCACGACGCCGAGGCGGGCCCGGATCTCGCGCCCATGTGTCGCCGGATCGAGTCCCAGCACGCGCAGGTCTCCCGAAGTCGCCGGCGACGTGCAGCCGATCATCCGCATCGTCGATGACTTCCCGGCACCATTCGGGCCGAGGAACCCGAAGGCCTCGCCGCGGGCGACGTCGACGTCGATGCCATCGACCGCGACGAGCTCGTCGAACCGTTTGACCAGATTCGTGGCGCGCACCAGCGGTTCCGACATCACGCGACGGAGGCTACCGACGGCATGTCCCCGATTCGGGCAGCATTCACCGCCTCCGACTCGGGTGACGGCAGCCATCGCTCACGGGGTGTACGTGCCGAACACCTCTCGGAGCGCATCGCTCACTTCACCGAGTGTCGCCCGGGCGCGCAGAGCGTCCTTCATCGGGTAGAGCAGGTTCTGCGAATCCCCGCGCTGCGTCGGCAATCTCGGCGAGCCGTGCGTTCACCTCGTCGTTGTCGCGCTTGGACCGCAACGCGGCGAGCCGGTCCCGCTGGCCCTGCTCAAGCTCCGGGTCACTCGGGAACACCTCGGGTTCCGGGTCGTCGTCGATCGTGAACCTGTTGACCCCGACGAGCACACGCTCGTCGTCGTCGATCGATTTCGTGTACTCGTACGCAGCCTGTCCGATCTCGTCCATCTGATAGCCCTGCTCGATGGCGGCGACGGCACCACCCATCTCATCGATGCGCTCGATGTACTCCCAGGCCAGCCGCTCGACCTCATCGGTGAGCGACTCGATCACATACGAGCCGGCGAGCGGATCCGGTGTATCGGCAACGCCGGACTCGTATCCGATGATCTGCTGCGTGCGAAGGGCGATGCGCGCCGCCACCTCGGTGGGCAGACTGAGCGCCTCGTCGTAGCCGTTCGTGTGCAATGACTGCGTTCCGCCGAGCACGGCGGCGAGTGCTTGCACCGCGACTCGCACGATGTTGTTGAGCGGTTGCTGCGCGGTGAGCGTCGATCCACCTGTCTGGGTGTGGAAGCGGAGCATCTTCGAGCGTTCATCCTTGGCGTCGAAGCGCTCGGTCATGATGCGGTGCCACATTCGCCGGCTCGCTCGGAACTTGGCGACTTCCTCGAGGAAGTTGTTGTGCCCGTTCCAGAAGAAGCTGAGGCGGGGAGCGAAATCGTCGACGTCGAGTCCGGCGTCGATCGCCGCCTGCACGTACGCGATCGCGTCGGCGAGCGTGAAGGCGATCTCCTGCACGGCCGTCGAGCCCGGCCTCGCGGATGTGGTAGCCGGAGATCGAGATCGTGTTCCACTTCGGCACGTGCTTCGGCGCAGTAGGCGAACAGATCGGTGATGAGTCGCATCGACGTTCGCGGGGGGTAGATGTACGTGCCGCGGGCGATGTACTCCTTGAGGATGTCGTTCTGCACGGTGCCGGAGATCTTCTCCGAGGGCACTCCTTGCTCCTCGGCAACGAGCTCGTAGAGCAGGAGCAGGATCGACGCCGTCGAGTTGATCGTCATCGACGTCGTGACCTCGTCGAGCGGGATGTCGGCGAGGAGCAGGCGCATGTCGTCGATGGAGTCGATCGCCACGCCCACCTTGCCCACCTCGCCCTCAGCCCGAGGATGGTCGGAGTCGTAACCCATCTGCGTGGGCAGGTCGAAGGCACAGGAAAGTCCGGTCTGGCCCGCCTCGAGCAGGAACTTGAACCGTCGGTTCGTGGACTCGGCGCTGCCGAATCCGGCGTACTGGCGCATCGTCCACAAGTCGCCCCCGGTACATAGACGGGTAGACACCGCGGGTATAAGGCGGCTCGCCGGGAGCACCGAGCTGCTCGGCTGGATCCCAGCCGCCGAGATCGGCAGCGGTGTAGAGGGGCTTGATGTCGATGCCGGAGTCGGTCTGCCGCACGTCCGAGCGCTTCGAGTCGCCTGCCATCACCCCAGCGTACGACCCTGACGCGCACCCGACCTAGCCCGGATCGGGGGAGATGGCACGGCCTTCCGGCCACGTCTAATAGGACCGCGGCAGGCGGAGCACGTTGTGGGCGATGTGGTTGAGCGCCATCTCCTGGCTCACCGGGGCGAGCCGCATCAGGCGCGCCTCGCGGAAATAGCGCTCGACGTCGTACTCGCTGGCATAGCCCATCCCGCCGAGCGTCTGCACCGCCCTGTCGGCGGCGAAGAAGGCTGCCTCGGCGGCGAGCCACTTCGCCGAGTTCGCCGCCTCGGCACAGTCGAGCCCGGCATCGTATTGCCGGCCGGCGAGCAGGGCGACCTGCCACGCTGCTTCGAGCTGGACGTGTGCCTGTGCGAGCGGATGGGCGATCGCCTGGTTGCGGCCGATGGCCCGTCCGAACACCTCCCGCTCCCCTGCGTAGGCGACGGCGCGGCGGAGTGCCGCTCGCCCGATGCCGACCGACTTCCGCGGCGAGCAGTATCCGTTCCGGGTTCATCCCGTGCAGGATCTGCTTGAATCCGGCGCCCTCCTCCCCCACGAGCCGCCACCGTTCGACCGGAAGATCGTCGTAGACGACCTCGCAGCTCGCCACCGCATTGCGACCCATCTTGCTGATCGGAGTGATCTCCACGTGTGCCGGATCGAGGTCTGCCAAGAACAGGCTCAACCCGCCGAAGCGATCGTCCGGCGGCGCCTCCGACGTGCGGGCGAGCAGCAGCACCACCTCGCTCTCGAGTGCTTTCGACGTCCAGATCTTGCGACCGCGGATGCGCCACCCGTCGCCGTCGGCGATGGCCCGGCACGTGATCCGGCTCGTGTCGGTTCCTGCGTCGGGCTCGGTGACGCCGAACGCGACGTGCAGCTCACCTCGCGCAGCTCGAGGCAGGAACGTCTCCCGCAAACGGTCATTGCCGAACTTCACCACGGGGTTGAGCCCGAACACGGTGAGATGAACCGACGAGCATCCGTTCATCGCCGCTCCGCTCGCCGCGATCTCGTGCAACACGATGGCTGCCTCGGTGATCCCTTTGCCCCCACCGCCGTACAGCTCAGGCAGGGCGATGCCCACCCACCCGCCTGCGGCGAGGGCGTCGTAGAACTTCCACGGGAACCGGTGCTCGCTGTCGCAGTCCCGCCAGTACGCGTCGTCGAACAAGGCGCACACGGCCCGCACACCGTCGGCGATCAGTTCGTGGTCTGCGTCGAGAGCCGGCTTCACGCGCCCATTCTCAGTCTCCGGCGGCGACAACGGCCACCTCCATCAGCCACTCGGGACGAGCCAAGGCGGGGACCGTGACGAGCGTCGAGGCGACCCGGTGCTCGCCGAAGAACCGGTCGCGCGCTGCCATCACTGGCATGAGCTCGGCAGTGACCACGTAGGTCGTGATCGACACCACGTCGATGGGCCGCATCCCCGCCTCGGTGAGGATGGCACCGATGTTCTCCCAGATGACCTCTGCCTGATCACCGACGGTGTCGGGCACGCTGCCGTCGAGTCGGATGGCGACTTGCCCGGACACGTGCAGCCACCGCCCGGCACCGGTCGTGAGCACGGCATGGGCGTAGTTCGCTGCGGGCGGTGCGATGGCGTCTGGGGCGATCTGCGTGTGGCTCGTCATCGCCTCACTCTGCCCTACGACGAGCCCGGCCGGCGCCCTCGGCGCGTACGCTACGGGCATGGCAATCACCGAGCAGGCCAACCCGCAGACTGAGTTGCCGACGATCGACGGAGTCGCCCTCACGCCGAAGGACACGGCGCTGCGGTTCCCGCCCACGTTCGACACGGTCGAGGAGGAGCGCCTTCACCGGAAGCAGAAGCTCGTCGGCGCCCTGCGCCTGTTCGGCCGTTTCGGGTTCAGCGAAGGCGTTGCCGGACACATCACGGCTCGCGATCCCGAGTACCCGGACCATTTCTGGGTGAACCCGTTCGCCATGAACTTCCGCCACATTCGTGTCAGCGATCTCATCCTCGTCAACCATCACGGTGAGGTCGTGTACGGCGACCAGCCGGTGAACCAGGCGGCGTTCGTGCTCCACTCGGCGATCCACGAGGCACGGCCCGACGTGATCTCCGCCGCCCATTCGCACTCGGTGTACGGCAAGGCGTTCTCGTCACTCGGCGTCCCGCTCGACCCGTTGACTCAGGACGCCTGCGCGTTCTACGAGGATCACACCGTGATCAGCGCCCAGGGCGGCGCGGTCGTCTTCGAGATCGAGGCGGGCAAGGAGCTCGCCAGCCACTTCCCCACCGGCAAGGCGGCGATCCACCAGAACCACGGCTTGTTCACGGTCGGTGAGACAGTCGACGAAGCGGCGTTCTGGTTCATCACGATGGAGCGTTCCTGCCAGGCCCAACTGGCAGCCATGGCGGCGGGCGAGCCGAAACACATCAACCACGAGTACGCGTCGTACACCCGCGATATTACTGGCTCGCACTACGCCGGCTGGCTGAGCTTCCAGCCGCTGTGGGACGAGATCTCGCGCAACGAACCCGAGCTGTTCGACTGATCTCATGGTGCTCGACTCGCGAGCAAGTCGCTCCTCTCGCCTGCCGAGCTCGCCGCCTCCGCTCCGCTTTGGCGGCTCACCCAGCTCGTGTCGTCGCACACCTCGACAGCGCCCGACCGCGAGCAAGTCGCTCCTCTCGCCTGCCGAGCTCGCCGCCTCCGCTCCGCTTTGGCGGCTCACCCAGCTCGTGTCGTCGAACACCTCGGACAGCGCTCAACTTGCGAGCGAACGCCTGACTGACGGTGAGGCAATCGGCTCCGGCCGCTCCGACTCGCGCCGGGCCGATCGGTCGTTACCTCGACAGCGGTACTCCGGAGGCGCTGTTCGTTCTCTCCGCCCTCGCCCAGTACACGGGCGCCAGCATCGCCGTGCTCCTGTTCGACGAAGTCGAGCCGCAGGCGGTGGCGTGGTTCCGGGTGATCGGCGCCGCGTTGGCCGTGCTCGCCGTGTCGCGCAGCGGTTGGCGAGACTGGTCGCGGCGCGACCTGGGCGCGGTCGCCATCTTCGGCACTGCCACCGCGCTGATGAACCTGTTCTTCTACCTCGGGATCGACCGACTCGATCTCGGCAAGAGCGTGGCGATCGAGTTCATCGGTCCGATCGCCGTTGCCGCTGCCACCACTCGCACGTCACGCAATGCCGTCGCCCTCGCCTTCGCCGCCTGTGGGGTGCTCGTTCTCGGGGGTGTCGAGGTCGACAGCAACGCCGTCGGCCTCCTGTTCGTGCTGGCTGCGTCGGCGATGTGGGCGGCGTACATCGTCGTCGGCGCACGGGTCGCCCAGGTCAGCTCGGGGCTCACGGGCCTTGGCATCGGCCTCGCGATCGGCGCCGTCGCAATCGCCCCGATCGGCGCGCCGTGGAGTGGACCGGTGTGGGCGTCCGCCCGGCTGCTCGGGCTGTGCCTCCTCGTCGGCGTGTTCTCCAACGCGATCGCCTACGGCATCGATCAGCACGTGATGCGTCGCATCCCGGTGCGGCGCTTCTCGTTGCTCCTCGCCCTGCTCCCCGTCACTGCCGTGGCGGTGGGATGGCTCGTGCTCGACCAACCGCCGTCACCGCTCGACTGTGCCGGCATCACGCTGGTGCTGATCGGGGTCGCCGCTCAGGAGCGCGAGCACCTCGCCGTGGAGCTGGAGCCGGGCTGATCCCTCGCTCGGTCAGTGCGGGTCGAGACCGGGAGCGCAGAGCCCCTCGAGCTCGCGGATCTGGATCCGGTCGCGGTTCTCATAGGTGACCTCGTTCTTCGGGTCGGCCTTGAGGTTGAACACGCGGAAGCTCATCTCGGTCGTGTCGACGGCCAGGATGCGCCCGATGAGCGGATCGCCGAGGCCGAGAATGACCTTGATCGCCTCGAGTGCCTGGATCGACCCAATGATGCCTGGCAGCACCCCCAGCACGCCGGCCTCGGCGCAGCTCGGCGCCAACTCGGCGGGCGGCGGCTCAGGCACCATGTCGCGGTACGTCGGTCCCTGCGTCGGATGGAACACCGACACCATGCCTTCGAAGCGGAAGATCGAGCCATGGATGACGGGGATGCCGAGCTTCACGCTGGCGTCGTTGAGCAGGTATCGCGACGGGAAGTTGTCAGCCCCGTCGATCACCACGTCGTATCCGTCGAGGATGTCGAGGATGTTGCTGGCGTCGAGGCGCGTGTCGTACGTGACGACGTTGACGTCGGGGTTCAGCGCCTGCAGCGTCGTCTTCGCCGACTCGACCTTGCGCTCACCGATGCGGTCGACGTTGTGGAGGATCTGCCGCTGCAGGTTGGACGCGTCGACTTCATCCATGTCGACGATGCCGAGCGTGCCGACTCCGGCCGCCGCCAGGTACAGCGCTGCCGGCGAGCCGAGTCCTCCCGCACCGAGGAGGAGCACCTTCGATCCGAGCAGCTTCGCCTGCCCTTCGACCCCCACCTCGGGCAGCAGGATGTGCCGCTTGTATCGGTTCTTCTGCTCAGCGGTGAGCGAGACCGGTTGTGACCACGGGCGGCCTTCGTCCTTCCAACGGCCGAAGCCACCCTCCATCGACACGACGTCGGTGTAGCCGAGCTCACCGAGGGTCCGGGCGGCGAACGCGGAGCGCACGCCGCCGGCGCAGTACACCACGACCGGCTTCGTCTTGTCGGTGAGCTTGTTCTCGACCTGTGACTCGAGGTGCCCGCGGGGGATGTGGACGGCGGTGTCGAGCGCGCCCTCGTCGTACTCATCGGGCTCACGCACGTCCAGCACCAGCCAGCCGTCGGCGATGCGATCGGCGGCCTCGGACGTGCTGACCTCGGCGATCTCGGCCTTGGCGGCCGACAGAAGATCTCGGAAACTGGCCATGTCTAAATCCTACCGAGCTGGTCAAGAATTCATCCCTCCGGCACCGCCCATCGCCGTCTGTCTGCCACCGGCACTACAGTGCCGCAAATGCCCCGACTGTCACGGCGGATGCGGCGCGCAGCCGTTGCAGCAGCCCTCACGACGAGCCTCCTGGTCACGACGCTCGTGACCGGCGACGTCGTCGCCGCCCCCGGACCGGGTAGTGACGGTGCCGGCGACGCGTACTTCCCCAAGTACGGCAATGGCGGATACGACGTCGGCGAGTATGCGATCTCGGTCAGATTCAACCCGAACACCGAGCGCCTCAACGGCAAGACGATCATCATGATGCGGGCCACGCGGGACCTGTCGAGCTTCAACCTCGATCTCGTTCTCCCCGCCTCACGTGTCACCGTGAACGGCGCCAGCGCGTCGTTCCGCAGCGGCGCCCACGAGTTGCACGTCGTCCCCGACGGCCCGCTCCGGCGCGGTCAGACCGCTCGCGTCGCGGTGACCTACGCCGGCATCCCCCAGGACATCACGTACAACGGGGTGTCGCCGTGGATTACGACGCCCGACGGTGCCCTCGCCCTGGGCCAACCCGAGATCGCCGTGTGGTGGTTCCCTTCCAACGATCATCCCACCGACAAGGCCCGCTACCGAATCCAGGTCAAGGTCCCTGTCGGGAAGGAGGCGATCAGCGGAGGCACGTTCAAGGGTCGCTCCACCCGCGCCGGGTGGACCACGTGGAAGTGGGAGCTGGGTTCACAGACGGCCAGCTATCTGGTGTTCGCCGCCATCGGTGACTACGACATCGAGCGGGGCGTCGCGCCGTCGGGCCGCAAGTTCTTCCACGCCTACGGCCCTGACGTCGGCGCCAATGCACGCAACTCGATCCGTTTTACGGACGCGGCGACGACGTTCCTCGCCGAGCGCCTCGGCCCATATCCGTTCGCTCAGATCGGCGGCGTCGTGCCGAGCGGCGCCGGGTTCGGGTTCGCCCTGGAAACGCAGACCCGCCCGGTGTACACGCGGGGATTCTTCGACAACGGTCTGAACGCGTCGGTGGTGATCCACGAGATGGCCCACCAGTGGTTCGGTGACAGCGTGTCGGTGCACCGTTGGAAGAACATCTGGCTCAACGAGGGATTCGCCACGTACATGGAGTGGCTGTGGGAGCACACCCAAGGTGCTCCCCTGCCGGCCAACCGTCTCGCCCTGCTCTACGGCGGGATCCCGGCCAGCGACCCCTTCTGGGATCTGAAGATCGGCGATCCCGGTGCCGCTCGACTGTTCGACGGCGCCGTGTACGACCGTGGGGCGATGACGGCACAGGCACTCCGCAACCGGGTCGGGTCAGGGGTTTTCTTCCGGATCGTGCGGACGTGGCTGCGAACCCATCGCGACGGCACGGGGACGACGAAGCAGTTCAAAGCCCTCGCCGAACGGCTCAGCGGTGAGCAGCTCGACGGATTCTTCGACGCCTGGTTGTTCACCGGCGCCAAGCCGGCGGATACGCCCGCAAACGGTCTCTGACCGCCACGCCCGGCCGCAGCGAGCGGTGTGCCTACGAGGAGGTGACGCGGTCGGTTCCCGAGATGAGGTAGGGAACGATCTCCCCGATCTGCCCGAGCAACATCACGTCGGCGAGTGCGTCCATCTCAGTGGGGCTCCCGTTCACGATGACCACCCGTGCTCCGGCCGCCTTCGCCACCGGAACGCAGCTCGCCGCCGGGTACACGCTCAACGTGGAGCCGATGGCGAGCAGTACATCGCACTCCTCGCTCACCCGCATCGCCCGCTCGATCACCTCCGGAACCAGTTGCTGTCCGAAGCTGATCGTGTCGCTCTTGAGGATGCCGCCACACACCAGGCAGGGTGGATCCTCCTCGCCGGCGCGAACGCGGTCGAGGGCCTCGCTCATCGGCCGCCGGTCATGACAGCTCCAGCACCGCGTCCAGTGAGCCGTGCCGTGCACCTCGACGACCAGCTCCGGATCGATTCCCGCCTGCTGATGGAGCTCGTCGATGTTCTGTGTGACGATTGCCTGGAGCACGCCTCGACGCTCCAGCTCGACGAGCGCCCGGTGGGCGGCGTTCGGTGCAGCGGTCCAGAGCGTGGCGGACAACCGTTGCTGCCACGACGTCTTGCGCACATCAGGTTCGGCAAGGTAGTTCTGCAGCGTCGCCGTCTTTTCTGCAGCGGGGTTGCGCGTCCACACACCGTTCGGCCCACGGAAGTCGGGAATCCCGGAGTCGGTGGAGATGCCTGCGCCGGTGAGGACCGTGATGCGGCGGGCGTCAGCGATCCAGGCACGAACCTCGTCGGCGTGGTCGTCGATCGTCATCTCCCGAGACTGTCACGTCCACCGTCGACCGCGTCACGTTTATCGACGTCAACCGCTGCTCCGGCACCGAAACCGACCCGCACCATCGGTTCCCACACCGCCTCCCGTCGTCGTACGGAGGCGAACAGACCTTGCAGTCGCCACCACGCGTGGAGTTGTCGATAGCCGACGTTCTCCAATACCGCAGCAGCTCCCATCGCCGCCAGATCGCGCCCGCGACGGTATCGCCGGTACGAGAGCTCTTCGAGCGCGAGCGCAGTGAGCGAGAGCGCAACTCCGTATCCGATTGCGACGGCGGCGAACAACAGCGCGAAGGGCACGTCGACGAGTCCGAAGGCGAGGCCGACGATCACCGATGCCAGGCCGACGAGCTCGATCGTGGGGCCCAACGATTCGAACACGAGGTAGTACGGCATCGTGACCGTCCCGATGCGACCGTACCGTGGGTTGGCGATCATCGCCCGGTACCGCCAAAGGAGATCGGCGAGACCGCGCGACCAGCGTCGTCGCTGGCGGCCGAGTGACTGAATCGTCTCGGGCACCTCCGTCCAACAGACCGGCTCGGTGACGAACGTGATTCGATACTCGGTCTTGCGCTGGCGCAGCAGGCGATGGATGCGGGTGACGACGTCTGCGTCCTCGGCGACGCTGTCGAGGTCATACCCACCGATCTCGACCATGAGGTCACGACGGAACACGCCGAACGCCCCGGAGATGATCAGCAGTCCCTGCAGTCGCGACCAACCAGCACGCCCGAGTAGGAACGACCGGAGGTACTCGACGACCTGGATGCGGGCGAGCCATGAGCGCGGCAAGCGAGGATCGGCGAGTCGTCCATGTTCGACACGAGAGCCGTTGATCACGCGGATCGTGCCTCCCGTCGCCACTGTGCGGATCGGGTCGTCCACGAACGGCTTCGTCACGCGGAAGAGCGCGTCCTCCTCGAGAACTGCGTCGGCGTCGACCATGCACACCAACGGGTGACTGGCCGCATTGATGCCGACATTGTTGGCGTCGGCCTTCGAGCCGGCTGTCTTCTTCCGCACCACAACGAGTGAGGCTCCATCGCGAGGCACATGCGTAGAGAGAATGCGTCCGCGAGCAGGGACCAGCTCAGGGACCACAAGCGGGACCTCGACGAGATCGAACGCCGCCTTCAGCCGCGAGAACGTCGCATCGGTGGAACCGTCCTCGACGATCACGACCTCGTGAGCCGGATACCGCAAGGCCATCATTGCTCGGGCGCTGTCGACAATGCCGGCCTCCTCGTTGTTGGCGGGGACGATCACCGACACGGGCAGGGTCATCGGATTGGCAAACACGACATCGTCTCCGGAGAACATCCGTCGGCGGAAGTAGCCAACGAGATCGATCGTGGCGATCACAGTCAGCACCAGGTAAATCGTGTTGAGAACGAGGAAGTAGACGAGGACGAACCACTGAAACGATCCGAGCGAGACGTCGACCGCGTCGCGCAGGCTGTCCATCACACCCTCCGCCGAGCACGACGTGCGTCGGCGAGCTCGGCGAGCGCACGGGCCTCCGCGGCGTACGCGGCACAGCGTGGCGGCCCGTGGACGGCTTCACGTAGAAGTGCTCGTCCTGGCTCGCCGAGATGCACGAGCGCTGCCGCTGCCGACTTCGCCACGACATGGTCCTCGTCGCCCATCGCGACCGCGAGCATGGGCGCACACTTCGGATCGGCAATGTCGGCGAGCGCGGCTACTGCGCTCCGCCGTAGCTCGATTCCCGCTGCGGAATTCGCCCCGGGATGGTCCACGAGCACACCCAGCAAAGGTGCGACGGCGCGCGGCGATCCGATTCGGCCGAGTGAGCGGGCCGCACGAGCCCTCACGTCCCAGCTCTCGTCCGTCAGCGCCTCAACGAGCTCATCCGTCGCCTCCAACGACCCGAGATGGCCGAGCAACTCGGCGGCGAGCCCTCGAACGAGGGGATTGCGATCGTTGAGTGCTTGACGCAACGGCGTGGCCGCCGCCGGCCCGATCTGGAGCAGCCACATCGCGACGGTGCTCGCCGGAAGTGCTCGATGAGCAGTCAGCGCGCCGAGCATCGGCGCGACGGCTTGCGGCTCGTGCAGCTGGCCGAGGGCGCGAGCGCTCACCGCGCGCACCTCCGGATCGCGGTCTGCAAGGTGCCGGACGAGCAGGTCGAGCGACGCAGGATCGCCGAGCTGACCGAGGATCGAAATGGCTCGCGCTCGACCGACCGCCCCGAATCGCTCAGCGCGTCGAGCTGCCCGCCCTCCGACTCCTCGCTCGGTGAGCAACGTCACGAGTGACTCGCGACCGACGCCCCGCACCTTTCCGAGAAATTCGTACGCGACGTCCTCGAGCGTCCTGACCTGGGCGCGCCGCAGCGGTGCCATCAGGGCAGCGACGTCGTGAGCGTCGTCGGCGGCGGCGAGCGCGATGACGGAGGGCCTGACCGCCTCGATCCTTTCCCGCCGGCGAGCCTCGGCGCGTCGCCGCGACGCGGTGTTGACAACGACCACCACGACGAGCAGCACCATCACAGCGATGATGACGGTCAACGCAATCGCGAACGCCGCTCGTACCGTCATCGTGAATCTCGTCTCTGCGGGGGGACCGCAACGGATCTGGTCACGCGCTCGATCACAGTCAGGTCGGCCGTCCAAGTGCCGCCCGTGCTCGGGTGACGAGCTCACGCGGACTGAACGGCTTGATCATGTAGTCGTCAGCCCCGGCATCGAATCCGCGCTCGATGTCGAGCTCTTTGGAGCGAGCGGTAAGCAGGATCACGGGCACCTGAGCCGTCGCTTCGTGCTGGCGGATCGCGGCCACGACCTGCGTCCCGGTCATCTTCGGCATCATCACGTCGAGCAGCATCAGATCGGGCACCTGGTCCAACGCTGCCGCGAGGGCCGCCTCGCCGTCGGCGAACGCCTCGACCTCGAACCCGGCGGACGTGAGCTTGAAGGTCACGAGGTCTCGAATGTCGGGGTCGTCATCAGCAATCACGATTCGAGGCATGGTCACTCCTCCTCGGGTTTCATGGGCAGCGTGAACGCGATCCGCGTTCCTTGCCCTGGTGTTGATTCCACG
Organism: uncultured Acidimicrobiia bacterium; assembly: GCA_963830025.1. Classification (GTDB taxonomy): domain Bacteria; phylum Actinomycetota; class Acidimicrobiia; order Acidimicrobiales; family Ilumatobacteraceae; genus CAWHLC01. The sequence continues at coordinate 266,201 of CAWHLC010000004.1, read as the reverse complement.
TCGACAGAGCCTCCGTGGGCGGCGACGAGATGTCGCACGATGGCGAGACCGAGCCCGGTCCCCTGCACGGCGTGCTGCCGCGAGATCGAAGATCGAAAGAAACGTGTGAACAGTTGTGCTTGCTCATCCGCCGGAATGCCGAGGCCGGTGTCGGTGACGGCGATGGTCATCGTGTCCACGCCGGGAGCAGCGGCGACCGTGATCGCGCCGCCTGCCGGCGTGAACTTCACCGCGTTCGACAACAGGTTGAGAAGCACGCGCTCGATGGCGCGTTCGTCAGCAAACACAACCCCAGCCCCGTCGAGGTCTGTGCTGAGGGTCAAGCCGGCGGCGTCGGCAAGCGGCTGCATGGCCTCGACCGCAGATCCCACGATTTGCTGGACGGGAGTCTCGGATGGCGTCAGCACCAGACGATCTGCATCGATCCGCGACATCGTGAGCAGGTCGTCGATGAGCAGCAGCAGCCGGCGGGCGTTGCGATCGACCACGGCCATCATGCTCTGCTGCCGCTGCGTCAGATCGCCGGCGTCGCCGTCGACCAGCATCTCCGTGTACCCGATGATCGAAGTCAGCGGGGTGCGCAGCTCGTGAGACACCGATGAGATGAAGTCAGATTTCGCCTCGTCGAGCTGCTGCAGCTCCTTCACCATTCGCCGCTCATGCTCGAAGAGCTCGCCGAGTCGCAACGCCACCCCGAGCTCGCCGGCGACGGACGCCGCCACGTACCGGTCGATCTGCGTCCACTGCCTCGTCCTGTCGAGCGAATGGAGACTGAGCAAACCCGAGATCTGCTCGCCGCTTCCGATCGGAGCGACCACCAAGGCGCACACGCCGTACCGGCGGAAGAAGGCGACCGCGTCGTCGGGTAAGCGATCGTCGTGCTCGATGTCGTCGATCGTGATGATCGTTCCTTGGCCGAGCTCCTGCTCGACAAACGTCGCCAACGATGGCGGTGGATCGAGCTGTGTGCCGGCGCCGAGCGGACGCACGCCCGCTGCTACCCATTCGGCGGTGATCGGTCCGAGCGTCAGATCGTCCGTGACAAGCAGCACGATGGCTTGATCACAGGCGAGCGCCGGACCGATCTCATCGACGGTGATGGACAGCAAGGTCCCCACGTCGAGGTCCCCATCGGTCGAAGAGACCTGCCGGATCAGCCAGTCGCTCGTGCTGCGAGCCCTGGTCGTCGCCGCCGCCTGCTCGGCGACGCGGGCGAACTCGTTGAGCGCTTGGCCGACTGCATACACCTCTGCCGGACCGTCCGGGCGTGACTCGGACGGACATGCGACCCTGCTCGAGATCGTTGAACGCGCTCCGCACCGCTGCGAGCGGCGTGACGATCTTGCGTCGCACGCGACGGGCGGTGGCGAGGATGCCGGCGAGGACGAGAACAATCGTCAGTAGCGTGGCTGTTCCTCCGACGCGAGCGACGGTTCGCGCGTCGTCGCGTGCGTCGTCGCGTCGAGCCGCGATGGCGGTGCTTGCCGCCTCGTGGTCGGCGCGCGATCAGGACGAACAGGTCCTCGCCGTGGCGGCGCTCGGCGACGTCGACATCGTCCGACTGACCATTCTCGATCGTGGTCACGAGTGGCTCGGCGTACTGCTCGCGCCACTCGTCAGCGCGTGCCACCTCCTGGTCCAGCAACGCGGGGAGCTCACCGTCGGATCCGGCGAGGTCATACGCCTCGCTCACCACCTCGGGATAGCGGGTAGTTGCCGCGTCGTAGATCTCGAGGAACTCTCGATCGAGCGTCAACGAGTATCCGCGCAGGCCGGTCTGCGCGTTCGTCATCTGCTGCAGCATCTCGGCATGCCGACTGTCGAGCGGATCGATCTCGTCGGTGACGCGAGCGTTGGCCCGATTTACGGCGGCCACCGAGGCAACCCCGACACCCCCGACGACCAGCAGCCCGATCACGTACAGGCTGAGCACCGCGGCCAGCCGGCGTCGGATGGGTGGCCCGGGACCACTGGCGCTCCCCGGCGTCGCTTTATCCGTCCGGCGCCGCGAGCGGTCGTCGTGCCGCGGTGCGTTCATCGAGCTGTCCCGGCGATCGGGTTCCGGATCGCGCCCGTCGTCACCTTCATCCGGGTAGCCCTGCACGATGGAGGTGTTGATGAACGAACACACGCTGAGGCAGCAGAGAGCACGGCCCACCGAATTCCCGCGCCAGGCGACGATCCGACCGTGGGTCGATCCCGACCGTCGACCGGCGCGGGCACGATCCTCGGTCGCATCTATGTCGAGTACTTCTGGCTCGGTGTGATCGGTCCCACGGCGACGTGGCTGTTGCGTCGGATCGCCGTTCATTTCGAGGCGCGACCCGACGGTGGCAGCATCGATCTCCACGAGCTGGCTGGCTCGCTCGGCCTCAGCGTCGCCAAGGGTCCATCCAGTCCGTTCGGTCGAGCTCTGCACCGATGCGTCATGTTCGGTGCGGCCCGGCCACTCCGGGACGGTGTAACCGGATGGGAAGTGCGGCGGCGTCTGCCCACGGTCACTCAACGCCACCTGCGCAAGCTGCCGACGTCGGTGCAAGAGATGCACGCACGCTGGGACCACTCGTCGGTCACCGTCGACGACCTGGTCCGCGCCCACCGCTTGGCCGAGGCGATGGTCGAAACCGGCGACGCGCCCGACGTCGTCGAGGCGCAGCTGCGTATGCTCGGCATCACCGCCGAGACGGCCCGTGCCGCCTGCGACCGCCTCCAGACCGGGGCCTGAGGGCGCACACCGAAACGCGGTCGGGAGCTGCTCGCACACAATCATCGGACCAGCTCCATCCGGCGGCCCTGATCGTCCCATTCCGCGTCGACGGGCAGCCGCGTGATCGCCTTTCCAGTGATCCGGCGGGCGGTCCACAACAGCCCGGCCGCATCCATCACGTGGCGCAGGGACGCGCCTTTCGGCGCCTCCGCTGCCGCGATCGCGCGCAGACCGGGGAGGCGATCGCGGAGCAGGCTCAAACGCTCCTCCGGCCCGGCCGGCCAGAACGACGACTGCGACGTCGGAGAATCACTGTTGACCAGGTAGAAGCTCAACTCGGGCAAGGCCGAGAAGACGCGGCGCTGGTGATAGGGCTGGATCTCGGCGTCGACCTCGCGCCATCGCGGGAAGTGCCGGTATGCCAGTGGCGTCAGCCACGGCTCCGCAGCCGCCGCCTTCTCGAAGCTCGATGCGTAGAGCGCCTCGCGGCTCGGCACGTGAGGCACCGTCGTCCGTCGCGGCCACCCGAGCATCGCCCGCGCCTGCACGTCGCACGTTCGATAGCCGCCGATTGGCTCCTCAGTGAAACCGATCGGCGCACCGAGCACGATGGTGGCGTACGCCGGCCGGTAGTCCACGACCTCGACCAGCGTGCTGAGGACGAACGGCTCTTCGGGCATCAGGTTGACCCCGATCAGCCGCGCTCCGAGTACGAGCCACCCGCCGGGGCACGGCACCGCCCCGGCGATCGGTGTGTACGGGAGCGGCGTCGGCACGCGTCAGCTCCGTCCGGCCAGGCGCGCCTGGGCCTCGGCGATGCCGGCACTGAGCGCGGGATGGCGGATCTCCTTCGGGTACTGGCTGATCGCGATCGCTTCCTCATAGGCGACGGCACCGCCCTGCACGAGGGCGTCGAGCGACGACTCCATCGTCCGCATGCCCTCGGTGGACCCAGTGGAGATGACATTGCGCAGCTGGCGGGTCTTGCCTTCGCGGATCAGGTTGCGCACGGCTTCGTTCGCCACCATCACCTCGCAGGCGACGGCGCGACCCGACCCGATGCGCGGCACCAGCCGCTGGCTGACGACACCCTGGAGCGCTGCGGAGAGCTGCGTCTGGATCTGGTCGCGCCGCTGGGCCGGGTAGCTGTCGATGATGCGGTCGATCGCCTGGCTCGCGTCGTTCGTGTGCAACGTGGCGAACACGAGGTGGCCCGTCTCCGCAAGCGTCAACGTGATCGAGATCGACTCCTCGTCGCGCATCTCGCCGAGCAGAATGATGTCGGGGTCTTCACGGAGCGCGGATCGCAGTCCATCTGCGAAGGAGTGGACGTCGTTGCCCACCTCACGCTGGTTGACCATCGCCACCCCGTGGCCGTGCAGGTACTCGACGGGGTCCTCGATCGTGAGGATGTGACAAGGTCGTTCGGCGTTGATCTTCCCGACCAGCGCGGCCTGTGTCGTCGACTTGCCCGAACCGGTGGGGCCGACGAACAACACGAGCCCATAGGGAAACTCCGTCATCCGGGAGACTTCCGGCGGAACTCCGATTTCGGCGAGCGTCGGCACCTTGGGGGAGATCGCCCGGAACGCAGCAGCGGGCGAGCCGAGTTGATGGTAGGCGTTGACGCGGAACCGTCCCAGGTTGCCGAGTGCGAGCGAATAATCGACCTGACGGCGCTGCTCGAATGTCTCCCAGACCTCGTCGTCCATGGTGCTGCGCAACATCGTGAAGATCAGGTCGTCGTGAAGCGCGGCGGTCTGATCGCGCCGCCGGAGCGTCCCGTCGATGCGAACCATCGGGGGGCGACCGGACGTGATGTGGAGGTCGGAACCGCCCCACTGGAGGACATCGAAGAGGTACGTGCCCAGCCGCGGATCGACGCCGCCGAAGTCCGGTGCGGACGGGATCGGCAGATCGGTGGCTGCCGGCGAACCGCCGCCCGGCGCGCCGTCGTCCAGGGGGCCGTTGCGAGTGGTCTCGTCGTGGTCCATGGTCTCCCCTAGGCTGCCCTGCCGTGCTGACGGCGGCAGGGATCGTCCTCGGATTGTTCGTCGGCTCGTACCTCGGGCTGGTGGTCGATCGCTTGCCGGCTGGCGAGTCGACGGCGTCGGGTCGATCGCGATGCGATTCGTGCCGGCGCACGCTCCGCTGGTTCGAGCTCGTGCCCGTCGTGTCGTGGGTCGTGCTGCGCGGACGGTGCCGGACGTGTAGCGCCCACATCGCCGTGACGTCGACGCTCATCGAGGCCACGACAGCGCTCCTGTTCGCCTCGATGGTGTGGCGGTTCGGATGGCACTGGGAGCTCGGTGGCTACGTCGTGCTGGTCGCGGCGCTCGTTGCGCTGACGGTGATCGACCTCCGCACGCGCCGGCTGCCACGGGAGATCATCTACGTTGCGGCCGGGCTCGGTGTGCCTTTCCTTGTCACGGGCGCGCTGGTTGCGGACGAGCCCGAGCGATTGCTGTGGACGGCCGCCGGAGGAGCGGGGGCGTTCGTCTTCTTCTTGGTGCTCCATCTCGGATGGCGAGGAGCGATGGGCGAGGGCGATGTGCGCCTCGCCGCGTTGCTCGGCGTCTTCCTCGGATGGATTGGTCCGATGCACGTGCCAGTCGGCCTGTTCCTCGGTTTCGTCGCCGGGGCGCTCGCCGGTGTCGGCGTGATGGTGCTCGGACGCAGCCGGTCGGGCCGCAAGACAGCGATCCCGTTCGGCCCGTTCATGGCGCTCGGTGCCGTCGTCGTGATCTGGTGGGGCCAGCCGCTGATCCGGTTCTGGCTCGGCGACTGAGCGACGATCGTCTGCCGTGGTCACGTCTACACCTTTCTCCACGAGTTGACGGCGACCTGCGGCGTCTCGATCACAAGCCGCGTCGCCGAGGCGCTGGCGGTGGCCGCAAGGGAGAGATGAGCCGTCGTCGCATTGGTGACGGAAGAGACCCTGGCGCTGCCCGGGATACCCGTACCCGACATGCGGTTGCCGATGTCGTTCGCGGTGAACGCCGCCGTCGCTGACGTCACGGTCGTGGAGCCGTTCGTGACGACGCCGTCGTTGACGAAGCGCGCCGGCTGATACTCGACGATCGCCTGCACTGTCGCGGAGATGTCCCGCGAGTCGGTCGCCGTGGACGTGATCCGCAGCCGTGTCTGGGCGGGGATGCTCGCCCGGTTCACGACGAATCCCGTTGCGCTCGCCGACGACTCCATGTCGATGCCGGCGGCCACGACGCCACCCAACACTTGGGCATTGGCCGAGTTGGAGACGTTGCCGAATCCGACCTGCGCCTTGGGCACGTTGATCAGGCCGTGGATGACGAGGTCGTTGTTCGATCCGGACTTCGTGGAGAGGATCGGAGTCCCACCGGCGATGATGTTCGTACTCGCCGAGTAGCCGGCGGCGGTGCTGGCCACCGCCATGATGCTGACCTCTTGGGTTCCCTGGTCGCGGCGGAAGATCTCCAGCGCCCCTTGTGTGCCGACGTCGATCCACGCTCCTTTGCCCAGGAACCAGCTGTTGCCGTACCCGTCCTCAGCTCCACCGACGGCCGGGACGTTCCGGGCGTTGGCGCAGTTGGGTGCGGACAGGTATTGCGTGTCACCGAGCGTCGGGTCGATGTTCCCGCCGATGATCGTCGCCTGTTTGATGTCGAACGAATCGTTGAACTCGAAGTAGTAGTCGCCACTGACGAAGTAGTTCTGGTCGGCGAGATCTGGTGGCGACGTATACGTGCCCGGGAAGAAGATGCGGCAGCCCGGCACCAGGTCGTCTCGGCCTGCCGGGTTCACCGATGTCGGCTTCACCGGAAGGAGGATCGTCGGAACGATCTCCTGCCACGTCTTCGTCGTGCAGATCTTCGTGCGCGGCGGCACCGGCGTGATCGTCATCCCCGAAATGGTCGGCGGCGTCACCGACGTACAGGTCGAGTCGAGGTACCAGAAGTCGCCCTGCAGCTCGAGGTTGCTGACGCTGTGGCTCGACGGCACCGCCATGTACAGACCGCCGCCGATCTTGCGCGTTCCCCCACCCGACGAGAGGAGCGACGGGTTGCTGCCGTTGACACCCACGCCGGTCAGGAGCACGGCGAAGTTGGTGGCGGCGACGTTCGCGCCACCGATGTTCGTGCAGCGGACGGTGACCGTGGCGGCGTTCGGTGAGATCGTCAGCGGTGCCGGGGTCGAAGTGTCGGCGCACAGCGTCTGGTGTCGGCTCAGTTGATCGAGCGTCACACGGACTCCTGCTTCGGCGCTCGCCCGCATCTCCGTCTGGGCGCGCACGTTGCTCGTGTGCTTGAAGCTGACCGCCGCGTAGGCGGCGATGGAACCAATGACGACGCCAAACAGGGTCACGAGAATCAGCGCCATGATGAGGATCGAGCCCTCGTCACGCTCGGTGCCGTCCTGAGCCCGCGACGCCATCTAGGTCACCGCGAACGGGTAGAAGTCGGTGGTGTTGATCGTTGTCGATCCGGTCGCCGGTAACACGTCGACCTGTGCCGGGCCGGCGTCCCACTTCGACGCCTTCGAGCCGCTCGTCGGGATCGTGTAGGTCCACGTCGACGCCGAGCCCGACAAGGTATCGATGACCCCCGGCTTGGAGGTGCTCGGGTAGTACAGGATGCGAATGCCCGAACACACCCCCGTCGTCGCCACGCTGACGACCACCGGATTGTTCAGTCGCCCGTTGGCCTGCCTTCCGACCGTCGTCGGGCTGGCGGTAATGCCCGTGACCGAACACGGCACCGTCGAGTTGACAGTCACAGTCGACGACAGTGCCGTCACCGGCGTCGAGGCGTACGTCCCGCTGACCGTCGCCCGGTTCGACACCGATCCCGCCGCGTCAGACGTCGTCGTCGTGTAGGAGGACGTGCACGTGGTCGAGGCCCCAACAGCGAGGGTCGACGCCGCACAGTTGGGCGTGCTCGCCCCACCGAGGGTCTGGTCGGTCACGCCCACGCCGGTCAACGGCACGTTGCCGGTGTTCGTGACCGTCATCGTGTAGTTGATGGCCGCACCGAGCGTGGTGAACGTCGGCGTCGGATTCGACGTCATCGTCACCGCGAGCTGCGGAGTCGGCAGGAAGTTGACCGTGACGTCGTTGGAGTCGACGGTCACGGTGAGCAGCCCGAGCACGTTCTGAGCACGTGCACGCGCAGTGTTGACGATCGGCGAACCGAGCTCGGCTGCGGTCACGGTGTGCTGCGCCGTGCAGGTCCGCTGTGCGTCGACGGCGACAACGGTGGTGAACGAGCAGACGGTGGAGGATCCGTCGTTCATCGGGTCCGTGACGGTCAGGTTGGCCAGTGCCAGGGTGCCGGTGTTCCTCACTGTGATCGTGTACTGGAGCACTTCGCCAACCTGCCGGTAGACGCTCAGGGAGGCGTTGTGAACCTTCGTCACCGTGAGCGCTATTCCGTCGACGACCGCGACAACCACCTCGTTTGTGCTCGCCGTGATCGCCCCGCCGCCACTCGCCGGCACGCCCGAGACGGTCCCCCGGTTGCGCACGGAGAGTGCGAGCGTGTCGGCGAGCGTGACGACGTGTCGCGCCGTGCAGGTCGTCGATGCGCCGGCCGCGAGCGTTGTGGCCGTGCAGGACGGCGACGTCGCGTTGGTGTGGCTGACCGCTATCGACGACAGGCTGACGTTGCCGGTGTTCGTGACGGTCGTCGTGTACGTGATCACCTGACCGGGAAGGTTGAAGCTCGAACGGTCTGCGACCATCGTGCCGGTGATCGCTGGACTGGCGAGGAATGGCACGGACACCGAGTTGGACGTCGCCGAGACGTTGCCACCGGAAACCTTCGACGCCGTCGCGGTCGCGGCTGAGGCGATCGTCCCACCCACGACGAGCTCGGACGCCTTCACCGTGTATTGGTACGTACACGTGGCGGTATCGAGCGGAGCGAGCGCCGTCGGCGAGCAGCTGATGGTCCCGTCCGACTTCGGATCCGTGAGGTTCAACGAGTTCAGCGTCACATTGCCGGTATTGCGGACCGTTGCCGAATAGTCGAGGACCTCACCGGCGAGCTTGTAGTTCGTCGCCGTCGTCGACTTGGTCACGGTGAGCTGAGCCGCCTGCACGCCGGGCACCGTCACGGTGCCCGACACGTTCGTGACGGGTGACCCCGACGGCGGTGTGCCCGTGCCCGTCGTGAGAGAGACGACGCTGCCGTTGTCGACGTCGGCCTGAGCGATCGTGTGGGTGAAGGAGCAGTCCGTCGTGGCACCGGGTGTGAGCTCGGCGGAGTCGCACGAGATCGATCCGGCGTCGGCAACCGCGTCGCTGATGCCCACCGCGGTGAGAACCGTCGTTCCCGCATTGAGGACGACCGTGTTGAACGTGATCTGCGACCCGATCGTGGTGTACTGCAACGCCTCGGTAGTGGTGAGCAGGCGGATCGCCGACTTCGAAGCGACGACGGGCGGCGGCGGAAGTGTGGCGGCCGGGTTTGATCGAATGCCGCGGATGCGGGTGGTCGACGGCGGCGTCGTCGCCATGGTCAGCACGAGCGTGAGGTCGTCGGCGTCGAGCGTCGTGTATGTCAACGATGCACCGGACACCAGCGTCCCGAGGGTGCGCACCGTGCCTTCGGCGTAGAGCCCGCTGTTGCCCGTGCACGCCACCCGCAACAACTCTTTCGCTGCCGCATCGACCCGGTAGGACGACGCGGTACGAGGTCCTCGTGCTGCCCGTCGACTCTGTCCAAGTCAAGCGGAGCACGTTGGTTCCCCGATTGACGCCCGACCCGGCGCAGCCGCTCGTCAGGTTGCCGACCTCCCGACCGCCGGGCGGAGTGGCGGCGATGTCGCCGGGGAACATCGTCGTGATCGTCAGCGAGTCGTTGGCGCCGTTGAAGCGCTCTTGCGTCGGCCGATCGTTGCGGAGCACGACGTTGACGGCCGTGCCGAGAACTCCGGCGAGGATGCCGCTCACGATGATCGAGATGAGCAGCTCGACGAGCGTGAAGCCGGCATCGCGTTCGTCGCGGCGCGACCGGTCACCCATCGGACTTGACGACGTCGAGTGTCTCGACGATCCGCCCCTCAGGGTCGACGACCTGCAACGAGATCTGTTGCAGCTTCAACGACAACGACGCCGATTCGCTGCACGTGGACGTGAACGCCGTGCCGTTCCAGTAGGCGACCTGGGTGATCGTCAGTTGGCTGTTCGCCCATTCGTCAGGACGATGAGTCTGGGCGTTGGTGCGCACCGAGCTCTGATAATCGGTCGGCGTCGCGCACGCCACCCGGGGCAAGCCCGACGAGACCGTGTAGTCGCCAGCGCTCACCACCCACCGACGAGCGCCGGCAAAACGGTCCTGCAGGCCCGAGCCGCGCACGGAACCGAGGAGAGCAGGCAGGACGGCGGCGACGGCGAGACCGAACAGCACGACAGCCATGAGCACCTCGACGAGCGACAGCCCCTCGTCGCGGCGTGCGTTCACTGATCGAACCCGTCGAGCATCCCGTACATCGCCTGCACCAAGGCGACGGCGACAAATCCGACGCCGACGCCAACGAAGATGATCGTCGCCGGCTCGACGGCATTCGTGAAGCGACGGACCTTGACGTCGAGCTCGCGGTCGAAGTAGAGCGAGGCATTGGCCAGCTGGTCGTCGAGCGTGCCGCTCTCCTCGCCGACCGTGATCATCTGGCGCGCAGCGCCGGGGAACAGCTGGGTGTCGATCAGCGGCCGAGCCAGCCCGTCGCCACGAAGCATCGCCTGCCTCGCCTCTTCCAGTCGCTCCCTGTAGACGGTGTTGTTCGTCGACTCGGCCGTCACCTCCATCGCCTCCGGCAGCGGCACGCCGGCCGACGTCATCGTCGCCAGGATGCGGCAGAACCGCTCGAGGATCGAGAACTGGATGATCGAGCCGACGGCAGGCAGACGCAGGATCAACCGGTCGCGGACGTGTCGCCCGCGGTCGCTCTTGACCATCCAGATCATGACGAGGGCGAAGACGATGCCGATACCGACGGGGATGAACCAGAGGTCGGTCCAGAAGCGGACCGTCCCGAGCAGCATCCGCGTAGATAGCGGCAGGTCGGCATCGAGCTCGTCGAACAGGTCCTTGAACTGGGGCAGCACCATCACGGCGAGGATGAGGATCGTGCCCACCGCCATCACCATCACGATGGCCGGATAGACGAGCGCCGAGATGATCTTGTTCCGCGCCTCGATCTCCCGATCGAGGTACGCGGCGAGGTTGTCGACCGTCTCGTCCAGTCGTCCGGTCAGCTCCGCCGAACGCAGCACGCCCGTGTAGTAACGAGGGAACGCCTCCGGGTGTGCTGCTGCGGCGTCGGCGAACGTCGACCCCGTGTTCAAGCGCTCGACCATGTCAGCGATGACACGCCGCAGCACCTTGTCCTGCGCTTCGTCGGCGATCGTCTCCAGAGCCGTGATGATCGGGATGCCGGCCTTGATGAACACCGCGAGCTGCCGCGAGAAGTGCATCAGCTCGCGCTTCTTGAGCTTCTCTGACGTGATCTCGAAGTCGAGGAGCTTGCGCTGCTGCTCGACGATCTTGACCGGAAACAGCTCGTTCTGCTTGAGCCACGAGCGGATGTCTCCGATCGTCTCGCCCTTGCGCGCCCCTTCGACGGTCGCGCCGGCGGGATCGACGGCGACATAAGCGAATCGAGGCATGTCGTCTAGTCCCCGTGCAACGTACGGATCACTTCGGCGATCGTCGTCACGTCGTTCTCGACGAGCCCGATCCCCTCCTGCATCAAGGTGCGCATCCCTTGGCTCACCGCGAGGCGGCGCAGCTCCTCCTGCGTCGCCCAGCCGACGATCAGCCGGCGAAGCTCGGGAGTGAGGCGGAGCAGCTCGTAGATGCCGGTCCGGTCGTGGAAGCCAGTGCCGGCACAGAACGTGCAACCCGCGCCGTGCCAGATACTCGTGTTTCGGCGTGCCACCCTCCGCCGCAAAGAACTCGAGCTCTTCGGGTTCCGGCGTGTAGGGCTCCTTGCAGGCGTCACAGATGCGACGCAGCAACCGCTGGCCGACGACGGCGACGACCGATGAGGCGACGAGGAACGACTCGATGCCCATGTCGAGCATCCGGTGCAGCGCGGCCACCGAGTCCGTCCCGTGGAGAGACGAGAGGACGAGGTGGCCGGTGAGTGCCGACTGCACCGCGATTCGTGTCGTGTCGACGTCGCGGATCTCGCCGACGAGAATGACGTCGGGGTCCTGCCGGAGCACGGCCTTGAGCCCTTGGGCGAACGTGACGCCGGCGGCGTCGTTCGTCTGGATCTGGTTGATCCCGGAGAAGACGTATTCGACGGGGTCCTCGATCGTCATCACGTTCTTGCCGGTCGAGTTGATCTCCCGCAACGTGGCGTAGAGCGTGGTGGTCTTTCCGGCGCCCGTCGGGCCGGCGCAGATCACCATGCCGTACGGGGCGTGGATCAGATCGGTCCACTTCTCGGCCGTGTCGGCGGGCATTCCCAACTGGCCGAGCTCGAGTGCGCTGCGGCTCTTGTCGAGCAGCCGCATCACGATCTTCTCCCCCATCACCGTGGCGACGGTCGACACGCGGACGTCGAGATCGCGACCGTCGACGCTCGTGGAGAACTGACCGTCCTGAGGACGACGTCGTTCGACGATGTTCATACCCGCTCTGATCTTGAAGCGGCTGACCAATGCCTGCAGGATCGACAACGGCAGCGACATCACATCGACGAGGGTTCCGTCGATGCGGAACCGGACGCGGATGCGATCCTCGAGCGGCTCCAGGTGCACGTCGCTAGCACGATCTCGCATCGCCTGGGCGATCAACCGATTGGCGATCTGGACGATCGGAGCGTCGTCGTCAGATTCGGCGCCGCGAGACGCATTCGCCGTCGACACCTGCAGGTCCGATGCGGCCACCGCATCGGCAAGTGCGGTGATCTCGACGTCGGCGCGGAACAGGCGATCGACGGCACGCATCCAGTCGGCCGAGCCGGCAACGTAGAACCGAACCGGCCCCGACATGGCCGCCGACACGGCGCGGCGGGATGAGACAGATGGATCGACGACAGCGACGTCCGTCGTCGATCCATCCGCCTGGAAAGGCAGCGCACGAAGCTTCCTGATCTCGCGCGCGTCCATTGTTCCCGCCACATGTTCGTCAGGAGTGACCTGACGCAGGTCGACCGTGGGCAGCTCGTGGAGAGCTGCCCACGACCGACTGATCGCCGCCTGGCCCGCACCCTGTGTGATCAACTCGTCGACCAGCTGCGCTTCGTCGAGCGGCTCCGCACTCAGCGCGATGGCGAGGCGCTCGGGCGTCGTCACGCCATCGCTGACGAGGCGCGCGCCGAGCTCCTCCAACCGCGCATCCGGGTCGCGCACCGGCGACGGCGCGTCGTCTATGACCTGAGTGCGTGACCGCACAACTGCCTCCCCTTGCCTGATCGAACGATCAGGTGATCAGCAGCCGCTGCCGGTCTCAGCGGTGATGTCGTATGTCGTCCCGCTGACGGCGTAGTTGTGAAGATCCGACGGCTCGCTGAGGAAGCCGGGCACGAGCGCATCTCCATCCGCTGGGTACTCGCCTTCCTGGGCGTAGTAGGCCTCGGCCGCCGTGCGCATTGCGCGCTCGTCGGATTCGCAGGCACTGTCCTCGCCCCGGTCGGTGATGCCACCGACAGCGATCACGACGACGGCGCTCAGTATGCCGAGAATGACGATGACGATCAGTAGTTCGATAAGGGTGAATCCGTCGTCACACGTTCGACCGCGCGCTCTTCCGGGCCGATTTCCAAAGTCTCCACCGAGGGACTTCCTTTCAAGGGTTGAAACGGTGGATACGCTGCATCGGCCCGTCTAGCTCCACGCGTTCACATTCCGTTCCGGGACTACGAGGTCCCCGAAGCGCACCGGAAGATACCAGTTGTCTCAACCTCCACAACGCCACCTCCTCAATTTGTCTTGAACTCGTAATCTGAAGCGCTTCGGGGCCGATCAGGTAACGTCACGGCGATGGTGTTTCGTCGCCGTCGACGCACTCCTGACGAGCCCGCCCCGACGGGAGACGTCACGGCCGATCTCCAGGCGTTGTTCGCCCGCATCGGCACGCTGCGGACGTCGATCGCAGAGTCGGAGCGAGCCTTGGCCGAGTCGTCGGCACGGCACGACAGCGAGGTGCGGGCCGTGCAACGGCGTCACGACGAACTGGCCTCTCGACTGACTGCATTGCACGCCGAGCAGGCTGCCGCCATCGCCGCCCTCACGGACGAGTTCGCCGAGCAACTCGCTGCCGCACGAGGCGACGTCGATGTGCGGCTCGACGAGGCCAGCCGGCTGCACCGTACCGAGCATTCCAGTTCGCTGGCGTCGCTACGCCTCGAGCTGTCCGAGGAGGTGGACTCGTTGCGAGCCGCGCTCGCCGCTGAAGCAGACGTCCAGCGCACAGCCGGCGCCCAGCTCCGAGACGACTCGAACGAGGCTGTGCGGGAAATCCGCGATGCGTTGAGTGCCGCCGAGCTCGCGGCACACGAAGAGATCACCACCCGCGTCGTGGCCCTTCGTGAGGCCCATGCGGCCGCGGAGTCCGCGCTGCACGCCGAACTGGAGGCGCAGCGGCAGGCGGCGAGCGCGGCTCTCACCTCCACGGAGACGGCGCTACGCACCGAGCTGGAAGCGCAGCGGCAGGCGACGAGCGCGGCTCTCACCTCCACGGAGACGGCGCTGCACACCGAGCTGGAAGCGCAGCGGCAGGCGGCGAGCGACGCTCTTACCGGTACCGAGACGGCTTTGCGCAACGAGCTCGAGTCGCACGATCGGGCGGCTCGCGAGGCATTGGCCGAGACCGAGTCGCGCCTCGTCGGCGCCGACGCCTCGCTCACGGAGACGGTGCGCGGTCTCGAGGGCCAGGTCGCATCGGTTGCCGACGCGGCACGGCGCATCGGCGAGATGTCCAAGCGGCTCGACGAGCTCGGCGACCGCATGGGCGCTGCTGAACTGTTGCTCCACCAACGTGACCAGACGGACCTGGAGCTCTACCTCGATCGCATCGAGGCGTTCGAACGGCTCGCCGCCGAGACCGATCCGGACACCTTCGCCACGCGCACAGACGTCGATGGTCTCCGCGAGGAGCTTCGCGCCATCGCTCGGCGCGTCAACGGCGACGAGTGACGCATGCCCGCATCGCGAGCGTAACGCGCCGCGGTTCGGTCAGGAGGCCACGAGATCGATGAGCAAGCGGGTTCCGAACCCGGTGGCGCCCTTCGAGTAGATGCCGTTGTCGCTGTCGACATTCATCGTGCCGGCGATGTCGAGATGCGCCCACGGCACGTCGCCGACGAACTCGGAGAGGAAGATCGCCGCTGTGATCGTGCCTGCGTTCCTGCCACCGATGTTCTTCATGTCGGCCACGTTGGAGTCGAGCATCTTGCGATAGTGCTCCTTGGCGAGGGGCAGCTCCCACACCGGCTCGCCGACGTTCGCCGCAGAGGAGCGGACACGGTCGACCAGGTCGCCGTCGTTGCCGATCACTCCGGCGATCTTGTCGCCGAGGGCGATCAACGCCGCACCGGTGAGGGTGGCGATGTCGATGATCGCGTCGGGCTCTTCTTCCGCCGCGAGGGAGAGGCCGTCGGCGAGCACGAGGCGTCCCTCGGCATCGGTGTTATGGATCTCGACGGTGGTTCCGTTGTGGATCGTGAGCACGTCGCCGAGCTTGAGCGCGCTCCCCGACGGCATGTTGTCGGTGCACATCAGGTACCCCGTGACCGTGTTCCGACCGCCGAGCGCGGCGAGCGCCGACATCGTGGCCAGCACTGCGGCGGCGCCGGACATGTCCATCTTCATGATGGCGTGCATCGGATCGCTCGGCTTGAGGCTGATGCCACCCGAGTCGTACATCACGCCCTTTCCGACGAGGGCGATGTGGCCCTTCGGACGTCGTGGCCGGTACGTGAGCTTCACCATCCGCGGCGGCTCGGCACTCGCTTTGTTGACGCCGAGCATCCCGCCGCATCCGAGGCGGCGCAGGTCGTCCGCGTTGAACACCTCGACCTCGAGGCCGGACGCCGCAGCGATCGCTACCGCCCGGTCGGCGAGATCGCGAGCGTTGAGATCGGCGGGCGGGGTGTTGGCGAGGTCACGCGCCAGTTCCGCCGCAGCCGCGACCGCCTGCGCCTTCAGCGCACCCTTCGTCGCGGGCGAATCGCGCTTCCCGCTCGACACGAGGGTGAGCTCGGACAACTGGCGTGCGCTCGACTTGTCGTTCTTCAGGCCGACGTACCGATAGGTCGACAGCAGCATCGCTTCAGTGACGATCTCGGCGGCGTCGTCGGGCGGCAAGTTGTCGACGTCGGCCAGCGATGTCGCAACGCGGGCATGTTTCGACGTGGCCCGTCCGAGGGCGGCGGCCGCAGTGCGCAGGCCATCGCGGTCGATCGTGCCGGGCTCACCGAGGCCGACGGCGACGACCGTCGGGCCGTTCGCCTGCGGCAGAGCGAGCGTCTGCCCGACCTTGCCCTCGAAACCGTTCGCGGTGAGCACCGCTCGCGACACACCGAGCAATCGCGGCACCGCGCCGGATTCGGCGACACCGATACCGACGGAATCGACTCCCTTCGGGACCGTCTTCACCACGTTGACGTCGACATTCGGGACTGCAGTCATCGAGCCAGTCTGCCTGATGCGGCCACCGAATCGACCCACTCGCTGGGACTTTGGCCGATAGCCTTGCAGATCTGATGAGCAGGCAGCCGTACCTCGACGCGGTTGCCGAGCGGGTCATCGTCTTCGATGGCGCGTTCGGCACCTTCGTGCAAGACCTCGACCTTGGCCCCGACGACTTCGGCGGCGCCGCCCTCGAGGGTTGCAACGAGATGCTCTGCCTCACCCGGCCCGATGTCATCACGGCGATGCACGAGGCGTTCTTCGAGGTCGGCGTGGATGCCATCGAGACCGCCAGCTTCGGCAGCTTTGCTCCCGTGCTCGCCGAGTACGACGTAGCCGACAAGGTGTACGAGCTCAACGAGGCATCGGCGCGCATCGCCCGCGAGGTCGCCGATCGCTACGAAGCCGCCGACGGCCGGCCGCGCTACGTCGCCGGGTCGATGGGCCCGGGCACGAAGCTGCCGAGCCTCGGCCACATCACGTACGCGGTGCTGCGCGACGCCTATGCCGACCAGGCGCGGGGTCTCGTCGCCGGCGGTGTCGACCTGTTCCTCGTCGAGACCTGCATGGACCTCCTCCAAGTGAAGGCGGCGATCAACGGCTGCCGCATCGCCATGGCCGAAGCCGACGTCCAGCTACCCCTCCAGGTGCAAGTGACGATCGAGACCACCGGCCGGATGCTCGTCGGCAGCGAGATCGGTGCTGCGCTCGTCAGCATCCACGCCATGCGTCCCGATGTCATCGGCATCAACTGCGCCACCGGTCCGGCGGAGATGCAGGAGCACATCCGCTACCTCAGCCAGCACTCACCCTTGCCGATCAGTGTGCTGCCCAACGCCGGCCTGCCGTCGGTCGTCGACGGGCGCACCCACTACGACCTCACGCCTGAGGCCCTCGCCGACTTCCACCGCCGACACGTCGCCGAGCTCGGCGTCCACGTGGTCGGTGGGTGTTGCGGCACGACGCCCGAGCACCTGCGCCAGGTGGTGGAAGCGGTCCGCGCCGTCGACCCTGCCGTACGGACGCCAGAGTTCGAGCCGTCCGTGTCGTCGATCTACAGCCCTGTCGCGATCGAGCAGGACCTCAGCTTCCTGATCATCGGCGAACGGACCAACGCCAACGGCTCGAAGGCCTTCCGCGAGGCGATGCTCGCGGAGGATTGGGACACCTGCACGAAGATGGCCAACGAGCAGGTGCGCGAGGGCGCTCACGTGCTCGACGTGTGCGTCGACTACGTCGGCCGCGACGGCGCCCTCGACATGGACGAGATCGCCAAACGCTTCGCCACGCAGGCGAGCGTCCCGCTCGTCATGGACTCCACCGAGGCACCCGTGTTGGAGGCCGGGCTGCAGCACATCGGTGGCCGGGCGATCCTCAACTCGGCAAACCTGGAAGACGGTGAGCTGCCCGGCTCACGGTTCGACAAGGTGATGAACCTCGCCCGCGAATACGGCGCCGCCGTGATCTGCCTTCTCATCGACGAGCGCGGTCAGGCTCGCGACGTCGAGTGGAAGATGGAGATCGCCCATCGCATCGCCGACATCGCCGTCGAGCGCTACGGGCTGTCCACCTCCGACCTCATCTTCGACGCGCTGACCTTCCCCCTCTCCACCGGTGACGACGATCTGCGCAGGGACGCGATCTACACGATCGAGGCGATCCGACGGATCAAGGCCGAGATCCCCGGCACGCACACCACGCTCGGCGTCTCCAACATCAGCTTCGGTCTCAACCCCGCCGCGCGTCACGCCCTCAACAGCGTGTTCCTCCACGAGTGCGTCGAGGCAGGGCTCGATTCGGCGATCGTCCACGCCGGCAAGATCATCCCCCTCAACCGGCTTCCCGAGGAGCAGCGCGAGGTGTGCCTCGACCTCGTCTGGGACCGCCGCGGCGACGACTACGACCCGCTGCAGAAGCTGCTCGAGGTGTTCGCCGACGTGAAGTCGCTGAAGACCGAGAAGCCCGACCGCAGCGGGCTTCCTGTCGAGGAACGCCTGCACCATCGCATCATCGAGGGCGACCGCGACGGGCTCACCGACGATCTCGAGGAGGCGATGGCCGGCGGCATGCCCGCCCTCGACATCATCAACACCGTCCTGCTCGGAGGCATGAAGGTCGTCGGCGAACTCTTCGGCGCCGGCGAGATGCAGCTTCCGTTCGTGCTGCAGTCGGCCGAGACGATGAAGACGGCCGTCGCCTACCTCGAGCCGTACATGGAGAAGATCGACGGCCAGTCGTCGGCAAAGGGCAAGCTCGTGCTCGCCACCGTGAAAGGCGACGTGCACGACATCGGCAAGAACCTCGTCGACATCATCTGCACGAACAACGGCTACGAGGTGCACAACCTCGGCATCAAGGTGCCCATCAACGAGATGGTCGCCAAGGTGAAGGAGGTCGACGCCGACGCGCTCGGCATGAGCGGGCTGCTCGTGAAGTCCACGCTGATCATGCGCGACAACCTCGAGGAGCTGAACACGCTCGGGCTGTCCGACATCCCCGTCCTGCTCGGCGGGGCGGCACTGACCCGCCGCTACGTGGAGCGCGACCTGCGCGAGATCTTCGAGGGCCGGCTCTTCTACGGTCGCGACGCGTTCGAGGGGCTGTCCACCCTCGACTCGCTGATGACGATGAAGCGAAGCGGCGATTGGGATCCCGAGTTCGGGCGCGTGCCCACCGGGCGTGTGCTGCCCGAGAAGTCCGGCACCGCCAAGCCGGTCGATCTCCCCCGGCGTGCGCCGAGCGTCGAGACCGACAACAAGGTGTACGTCCCGCCGTTTCTCGGATCGCAGGTCGTGAAGGGACTCGCGCTCGACGAGATCGCCACATTCATCAACGAGACCGCCCTCTACCGCAACCAGTGGCAGTTCCGGCCGGAGAAGCACGACGGCGGCACGTCCGAGACCGACGACGAGTTCAAGACGCGCATCCGCTCTCTGTTCCGTGAGCAGCTCGCTGCGGCCAAGTCCTCGGGGATCCTCGTGCCCCAGGTCGTCTACGGGTACTTCCCGGCCAACGGTGACGGCGACGACCTCGTGGTGTGGACCGACGAGTCACGCACGGCGGAAGCCGCCCGCTTCCACTACCCGCGTCAGCAAGCCGATCCGTTCCTCTGCATCGCCGACTTCTTCCGCCCGATCGAGTCGGGCGAGGTCGACTACGCCGCGTTCCACATCGTCACGATGGGTGGCGCCGTGAGCGAGGAGACGGCTCGGCTGTTCGCTGCCAACGAGTACCAGCAGTATCTGCTCCTCCACGGACTCGGTGTCGAGATGGCCGAGGCGCTCGCCGAACTGTGGCACCTGCGGATCCGCACCGAGTGGGGCTTCGTCGACGAGGACGGGCCGAACGTCGCCGGTTTGTTCCGCCAGCAGTACCGCGGCGGCCGCTACTCGTGGGGCTACCCGGCGTGTCCCAACCTCGAGGACAACGCTCTCGTCGCCGAGTTGCTCGGTGCGGGCCGCCTCGGCATCGAGGTCGGCGAGGAGACGGGCTGGCAGTACCAGCCCGAGCAGACCACCTCCGCACTCATCTGCCACCACCCCCAGGCCAAGTACTTCGTCGCCCGCTGAGATGATTCAGCGAACCTTCGTGACGTGGATGCTGATCAGCCAAGCCACAGTCGTCGCTGCGGTCGGGCTCCTCATCGCCGCATTCCGCTGACAGCGCCGCGCCTGCGGCGCCGGTCAGATCACCCGCTCGTTGCCGCCGTCGATGGGAATCTGCGCTCCCGTCGTATTGGCGAACGTGTCCCCGCACATCTCCGCGACGAGACGCCCGACCGACGCCGATGTGATCTCTGCGCCGAGGAGGTTGCGGCGCTTGTACTCATCCACCGTCATTCCGTACTTCGCCGCTCGGTCGGCGAGGACGTCGTCGGTCCACAGTCCGGTGTCGAACACGGCGTCCGGATGCACCGTGTTGACGCGGATGCGGTCGGGCGCCCACTCGAGCGCGCACACGCGAGCGAGTTGGGTGAGCGCCGCCTTCGAGGCGGAGTAGGCCGCCGCGCCTGGCCCTGGTGCGGTCACGTTGCGCGAGGCGATCACCACCACCCGACCACCTCCAGGAGCGAGCGCTAACAACGGGTGCAGCCCCGACAGCAGGGCGGCGGCCGAATCGACGTTGACCGCCATCACCGATCGCCACTCGTCGACGTCGAGCTCGGCGACGGGTTGCGTCGCGCCGAACACGCCGGCCGCGATCACGGCGATGTCGATGCCGCCGAAGCGTTCGACGCCGATGCGCACCGCATCACGGACGCCCGAATAGTCCGTGACGTCGGCAGCGATGCCGAGCCACGATGGTCCACTGAACGCCGCATCCACTCGATCGTCACGGTCGACTCCGACCACTGCCGCACCGCGCTTCAACAGCTCCGCAGCGCATGCCCTGCCGATCCCCGAGGCTGCCCCGGTGACGAGCGCGACGCGGCCCTGGAACTCTCCGGGCGGTCCCGCGAGTCGCAATTTGGCCTGCTCCAGCTCCCAGTACTCGACAGCGAAGATGTCCGCAGCGGGCAGGGCGCGATACCCACCGAGCGCCTCGCCGCGCTCGATGGCGCTCATCGTGTGGTGGTAGATGTCGGCGGCGATGCCGGCGTCTCGAGCACTCGGTCCAACGGTCAGCATCCCCAGCTCGGAGTCGAGCACCACACGAGGGGCGGGATCGAGCATCGTCAGCCCACCACCCCTCCGCGAGACGTGTTCGTCGAAGTACGCCCGGTACCGGTCGGCGTAGCCGTCGACGTCGCGGCCGACGAGGGGGATCCGCTTCGTGCGGATGACGTGATCCGGCGTGAGCGGTCCCTGCTGGGTCACTTCGTCGAGGTCGGAGCGGGCGACGAAGCGGCGCGTCAACCCGTCGGTGTGGCGAGTGACGACGAGCGGCCGGCCGGCGCACTCACACAGCGACCGACGGATCCCTGCGAGCTGCTCGAGGGGAACACCGGGCAGCGTCGCACTGTCACCGTCGCCGCCGTCCTCGATCACCTCAGCGACGTGGCCCTCAGCGAGGCCGATCAACTCGACGTGACGTGCGTACGCCTCGCCCACCGTGTCACCGAACGTGAAGAGCCCGTGGTTCAGCAGCACCATCCCGATCGTCGCGTCGTGCGACTGCAACGGCCACAGCTCGTGCACGACACGGGCAAGGTCGAATCCGGGCATCACGTACGGGATCACCACGACCCGATCGCCGAACACGGAGCGGACACGTTCCTCCCCATCGGCAAGGTTCGTGAGTGTGACGATCACGTCGGCGTGGCTGTGCAGCACGGCACGATGTGGCAGCCGAGCGTGGAGCAGGGCTTCGACCGACGGTTGCGGCGCGGCCGGAGTGAGCCTCGCCGCAGACAGCTCGTTGACCATGTCGGTGTCGGACAGCTTGTCGAGGCCGAGCAGCTCATGGAGACGGGCGAGCGGTAGTGGTGTGAAGCCCGGTGCTTCGATCGTCGCCAGATCCCACCCGCTCCCCTTCACGTACAGGGCATCGACCTCTCGTCCGGTGATGTCGACCCACGGAGCCTTGATGGACGTGTTGCCGCCGCCGTGGAGGACGAGGTCGGGATCGCCACCGATGAGGCGGGACCCGTAGACGATCTCGTCGAGCGGTCCCTCGCAGCGGGCGGCGGTCGCATCCTCCCAGAGATCGTCCATGGGTAGTGTGTAGCACTTGCTCTTCGGTGCCGACAGATCGCTGCCGCCGACGAACCGACGGACGGCATGAAGCTCGTCTCGGCCGTCGTCGACGGGCGCGAGATGTTCGGCGCGGTGGTCGATGACGCCGTTCGCGACCTGTCCGCTGTCCCCGGTTGGTCGTCGATGATCGACGCATTGAGTGCGCCGCCGATGCGTGTCGAGGCGGCAGTCGCCGACGCTCCCTCGATCCCGCTCGCAACGGTCGAACTGCTGCCACCGGTGCCCGTTCCGCGGCGGATCCTCTGTGCCGGCTTGAACTACGCCGAGCACGTTGCCGAGTCGCTGACACCACCGCCGAGGGGCGACCATCCCGTCATCTTCACCCGCTTCCCATCGTCGCTCGTTGGACACGGTCACGCGATCGCGCGTCCCAGAGCGAGCGAGCACCTCGACTACGAGGGGGAGCTGGCGATCGTCATCGGGGCGACGACGCACGCCGTGCCACCGAGCTCGGCGATGGCTGCGGTCGCTGGGTACGCCTGCTTCATGGACGGGTCGGTGCGCGACTTCCAGCGGCACACCTCGCAGTTCACGCCCGGCAAGAACTTCGATGCGTCCGGGTCGTGGGGGCCGTGGATCGTCACCGCAGACGAGATCGATGATCCGGCGACGCTCACGCTCACGACGCGTGTCGACGGAGAGGTCGTGCAGCAGGCGTCGACCGCCGACATGATCTTCACGATCCCCGAGCTGATCGCGTACTGCTCGACGTTCACGACGCTGGAACCCGGCGACGTGATCGCCACCGGCACCCCGGGTGGTGTGGGCGCCGCCCGCACACCCCCGCGATGGCTCCGCGACGGCGACACGGTGGACGTGGAGATCACCGACGTCGGGGTGCTCACGAACCGCGTCATCGACGAGTTGGTGTAACCCTTCCTCCGTTGTCAGTTGCGCCAGCAAAGATCTTCGCCTGACGAGATCTCCGGCGGCCCTCCGATCCGTAGTACAGGGCAACGATCGCCCGCCCCAGCGGCCGTGCACTGACGGAGGAACCCCGATGACTGACCGAACACGACGTTGGTTGATCCGGGGAGGTATCGCCGCAGTCGTGCTCGTCGCCCTCGGTTATGGGGCGATCCTCTTCTACGCAAAGGTGCTCAACGACTCGCCGGACAAGCTGGATGAGGACGACTTGACGGCGGCGGTCAATGCGACGGTGCCCGCAGCTCCGAGCGATCCTCCCGGGACATCGGCGGCGAGTTCCTCGGCCGCATCGGATCCCACTCCCCCGGCGACCACTGTCGATCCGCCGCGTGAGGCCCCGGTGACGACCGCCGCGCCGGGGGAAGCGTCGGGTTCCGGGGCCGCGTCCGGTTCGTCGTTCGACGGAACGTGGCAGGTCACGTCGGCCTCACAGTTCGGCTATCGGGTCGAGGAGGTGCTGGCGGGCGTGAACACCACCGCCGTCGGTCGCGGCAGCGAGATCCAAGGCTCACTCACGATCGAGGGCGATTCGGCCACCGCTGCCGAGTTCACGGTCGACGTCGCGTCGATCACGAGCGACTCCGGTCGCCGCGACAGCGCCTTCCGGGGGCGGGTGATGAACACCGAGCAGTTCCCCAACGCGACGTTCGTCCTCACCGAGCCGGTGGACTTCGGTGCTGTCCCTGGTGCGGGCCAGCAGTTGACCGCGTCCGCCAGCGGTGACCTGACGCTGCACGGCGTCACCCGGTCGGTGACGTTCGACGTGACGGCCGAGGCGTCCGAAC
Source organism: uncultured Acidimicrobiia bacterium (assembly GCA_963830025.1). Classification (GTDB taxonomy): domain Bacteria; phylum Actinomycetota; class Acidimicrobiia; order Acidimicrobiales; family Ilumatobacteraceae; genus CAWHLC01. Next base: position 242,465 of record CAWHLC010000004.1, on the reverse strand, counting down.
GCCGCATCGGCGTACTGGGATCGATCCCGGTGCTCTTCTCCGACTACGAGATTCCCAACCCGTCCAGCGCCGTCGTGAAGACCGAGAACAACGGTCTGCTCGAGTTCGTCCTCGTCTTCGAACGCGCCTGACGAACCATTCGCGTATTCCCAGTCGATCCACCAGACCTGGCAGCCACCAACCGGATCGACTGGGAATCGCACGAACGGTGAGATCGCCGCGATCGGAACGCGTCAGAGCGCGGAGGGCTGCGCCGTCTGGTTGCGAGCCCAGGCGTCGGCGAGCGCCGAGTAGCGGCCGCCGAGCGCGACCAGCTGGTCGTGCGTTCCGAGCTCGACGAGCTGGCCATGATCGACGACAGCGATGCGGTCGGCGCGACGCACCGTCGAGAGGCGGTGGGCGACGACGATCACCGTGCGACCGCGCATCAACCGTTCGAGCGCCTGCTCGACGACGAGCTCGGTGCCCGGGTCGAGGTTCGACGTCGCCTCGTCGAGCACGAGCACGGCCGGATCGACGAGAGCGGCGCGCGCCAAGGACACGAGCTGACGCTCGCCGGCCGACAGTCGGGAGCCTCGTTCGCGCACCTCGGTGTCAAGGCCCTCGGCGAGCGAGCGGAACCGGTCGAGCGCGCCGATCGCTTCGAGCGCATCACTGATCTCGGCGTCGCTGGCGTCGGCGCGGGCGATGCGGATGTTGTCGGCGATCGTGCCACCGAAGAGGAACCCTTCCTGGGGCACGACCACCATCCGGTTCCGCAACGAGTCCAGCCGGGCCTGGCGCAGATCGACACCGCCGAACGTCACCGTGCCTTCGGTGGGGTCGTAGAAGCGGGCGATGAGCTTGGCGAGCGTCGACTTCCCGGCGCCGGTCGGTCCGACGAGGGCGAGACGTTCGCCGTCGCCGACGGTGAGCGACACGTTGCGAAGTGCGGGCGCTGCGCCGCGAGCGTAGGAGAACGTGACGTTGGCGACGTCGATCACGCCGGTCTCGGGCAGCTCCACCGGCGACGCCGGCTCGGCGATGTCCGGCTCGGTGTCGAGGATGACGAACAGCTTCTTGAGCGACGCCGCCGCCGACTGGACCGTGTTGTACAGCTGGCTCAGCTGCTGGACGGGGTCGAACAGGTTGCCGAGGAGGAGCACGACGGCGACAACCGTTCCAAGTGTGATCTCGTCGCGATGCACGAGCCATCCGCCGATTCCAATGGCAATCGCCGTCGACAGCACGCCGGCGAACTCGACCACCCCGAAGTACCACGTGGAGACGCGCAGGCTGTGCACATGCGAGCGGTAGAGCGACCTGTTCGACTCCTTGAACCGTCGCGACTGCTCCCCCTCCCGCCCGTAGGCCTGGATCACACGGACACCGCTGATGCCCTCCTGCATGCTCGACAGGTTCTCGCCGACACGCTCGCGCACGGTGAGGTAGGCCTCGTTCGAGTCACGCTGGAACTTCATGGTGGCGACGATGATCACCGGCAACACCAGCAGGGCGACGAGTGTCAGCTGCCACGAGAGCAGGAGCAGCAGTATCAGCGAATAGAAGACGAGCAGCGTGGCCGAGAGGAATTGCATCAAGCCCCATTGCACGAGCTCCGACATCGATTCGATGTCGGCTGTCATGCGGGCGACGAGCACTCCCGCCTGGTTCCGGTCGAAGAATGCCAGGGACTGCTTGTGGATGTGCCGGAAGACGTGCACCCGCAGCGCGCGTAGGAACGCCTCACCTGCCCGGTTGACGTAGATGTACTGCTGCCGCCCCGCCAGGTAGGCGAGGATGACGACGGCGATGTAGCCGATCACGGCGATGTTCAACGGTCCCGAATCACCCTTGCTGATGCCGTGATCGATGCCGTAGCGCACGAATACCGGACCGAGCACGGTGGCGAGCGCAGAGATGGCGACGAAACCGAGCCCGGCGAGAGCGACCCTGCGCTGCGGCCTGCCCAGCCGGGCGGCGCGACGCATCACCCACTTCGTCTGCTCGCGGTCGAGACGGTCCTCCTCGCTGACGGCGCCGGCCCACATGCCTAGTCGCCTCCTCCGCCACCGGCGCCGCCGACGGTGGCACCGGAGTCGAGATCGGAACCGGCGTCGAGCTGCTCGTTGAGCTCCGCCCGACGAGCGTCATCGCGCTCGGACATCGATGCCAGCACCGATCGGTATCGCTCGTTCGTGGCGACGAGCTGATCGTGCGTACCCGTCGCGGCGACCCGACCCTCGTCGAGGAGCACCACCGTGTCAGCAAGTGCGATCGTGCCTGGGCGGTGGGCGATCACGATCGTCGTGCGTCCCTCCATCACCGTACGCATCGCTTCGCGGATCTCGTGCTCCTTCGACGGATCGACGGCGGACGTGGCGTCGTCGAGCACGAGCACGCGCGGATCAGCGAGGATCGCCCGGGCGATGGCGATTCGTTGCCGCTGACCACCCGACAGCGAGAAGCCCCGCTCGCCGAGCAACGTGGCGTACCCGTCGGGGAGCCCGTTGATGAAGTCGTGGGCGCCGGCGAGGCGCGCTGCCCTCTCGATCTGACGTGCGTCGGCGTCGGGGCAGGCGAACGCGATGTTGGCGGCGACAGTGTCGTGGAACAGCAGCGTGTCCTCGAAGACGATGCCAACGGCGCGTCGCAGGTCGTGCAGGCTGAGCTGGCGGATGTCGATGCCGTCGACCCGGACGACGCCCGATTGCGGCTCGTAGAACCGGACGAGCAGCCGTGCCACCGTCGACTTGCCCGACGCCGTTCCACCCACGATCGCCACGGAGTCGCCAGCAGGGATGTGCAGGTCGAAGTCGCGGAGCACCGGCACAGCAGGGTCGTACCCGAACGTGACATGGTCGAACTGGACTGCGCCGGTAGGCCTCGTTTCTGCACTGGCGTCGCGGGTGGCGGGTAGGGGTACGGGCCGCTCGGGGTCGTGCACCTCGGGAACGGTGGAGATGACCTCGTCGACACGTTGCAGCGCGGCGCCGGCGCGCTGGCCCCAGGCGACCGTCATTCCCATCATCCGCAACGGGACGACGAGCAGCGCGACGTACGTGTTGAACGCCACGAGCTCGCCGATCGTCATCTGTCCCTCGAGCACTCGGTGCCCGCCGATGCCGAGCACGGCGATGAGGCCGAGCTGTGGCAGCAGCTCCATCGCCGGCATGTAGAACGCCCGGATCTTGGCGGCGCGGAGCGACACGTCGCGAATGTCGCCGGCTTCCTTCTCGAGCTTGGCGATCTGTACGGCCTCTGCCCCGAAGCCCTTCACCACGCGCACGCCCGTGACCGATTCCTCGACGACTGTTGCGAGCTCGGCTTGCTCGACCTGCACCTCGCGGACGACGGGGTGGATCCGCTTCGAGAAGCGCGTCGCCGTGGTGTTCACGAACGGCAACGGCGCGAGGGCGACGAGTGCCAGGAACGGGTCGGTCACGAACAGGATCACCGCTGTGGCCACGAGGAGTACGACGTTGGCGATCGTGATCGGGACCATCGTCACGAACATCTGGACGAGGTTGAGGTCACTCGAGGCACGGCTCATCAGCTGCCCCGTCTGGGACCGGTCGTGATAGCCGACGTGGAGGCTCATGATGTGGTCGAACAGCCGCTCCCGGAAATTGGTCTCGGTCCAGCGCGCCTCACGGAAGGCGTAATAGCGGCGGAAGGCGGTGAACGCGCCGGCGACGAGTCCGGCCGAGGCGATCAAGGCCGACCACATCCACAGCGTGCCGTTGCCGTCGATGCCATGGTCGATGGCGAGCTGGATCAGCCGTGGTACGGCGAGTTTGCCCGCAGTCCAGCCGATGCCGACGGCGATGGCGATGCCGAGGCCGCGCCGCTGCGACCACAGCACCGCGCGCAGCAGCTTCCATCCGCTCGTACCTGCCCCGCCGTGCTGATCAGTGGTCGGGGTCGAGGACGCCTGGGTCGCCGTGGTGCTCGCCGTCACGTCGACCGTCTAGGCGAGCGCCACCGAGCGCGTGTTCGCAACGGTTGAGCGGTCGCGGACCGTCGGCTGACGCAACGACGATGTCCTCGAGACGCATGCCCCACGCGCCGCCGATGTAGATGCCCGGTTCGACGCTGAAGGCGTGACCTGCCTCGAGCGGCGCCGTGTTGCCCTCGACGATGTACGGATCCTCGTGCGCATCGAGGCCGATGCCGTGACCGGTGCGGTGCACGAAATACTCACCGAACCCCGCTTCGGCGATGATCGAACGGGCGGCGGCGTCGACTGCCTCGCACGTCGTGCCGACGGTTGCCGCCACCACGGCCGCTTGTTGCGCCTCGTGCAGCACTGCATACGCCTCGGCGACGTCTGCCGGCGGTTCACCCGTGAAGACGCATCGCGTGATGTCGCTGCAGTAGCCGTTCATCGTGCCGCCGAAGTCGCACAGCACGATCTCGCCGTCGCCGATCACCCGATCGCCGGCGTGATGATGAGGGCTGGCGGCGTTCGCGCCAGCGGCCACGATGGCGAAGTTGACGACGTCGTGTCCCTCGTCGATCAGCCGGGCGGAGATGTCTGCCGACACCTCTGCCTCGGTGCGACCGACGAGCTCGATATCACCGGCCTGGAGCTGCACCGCCACCCGATCGGCAGCGGCACTGGCCGCGGCGAGCGCGTCGATCTCGGCGGCGTCCTTCACCATCCGCAGCGGTCCGAGCACGTCGACCGCGCGGGTGAACGAGACGTCGTCGGTCTGGCCGAGCAGCTCGACGAGGAAGCGCGCCCACATCTGGTCGCCGATGGCGATCGTGCGGGCCCCCTTGACGAGACCAGCGACGATCCCGACGGGGTCGGTCGTCTCTGGCCACGGCTCGAGTGAGAACAGGTCAGGACGTTCGGTGACACGCGGGGCCTCGAGACGAGGGATGACCAGCGTCGCCTCGCCGTCACGAGGCACGACGAGCATCGTGAGCCGCTCGAGCGGCATCGCTTCGTACCCGGTCAGGTAGGGCAGGTCGTTTCCGACCGAGAGGAGAACGGCGTCGATCCCCTCCGTGTCCATGGCGGCGCGCACCCGCGCCATACGGTCGGCGAGCACCGGGGTCGACGTCTCAACGCTCATCACTCCAGTGTGCCTGAACGCCGCCCCGACCGTCGGCCCGGAAAAGCGTAGCCCCCTCGGTTCGATGTCAGACGCGTGACGCCGGATCCAACGGCAGGGATGGAGCCGAGGCGGCCCGCCTGGTAGTCGTCGAAGGCCTCGATCAACTCGGCGCGGTTGTTCATCACGAACGGTCCGTACCGGGCGATCGGCTCGTTGAGGGGTTCGCCGGCCAACAACAGCACCTCGGCGCCGTCGGTGGACACGACCTCCACGTCGCCGTGGTCGCGGTCGAGCACGACCAACTGACCGTCGACGGCATCGGTGCCGTTGACCGTCGCGCTGCCGGAGAAGACGTGGACGAGCGTGGTGAGACCATCGGCGACCTCCCACTCGACGCGATCGCCCGGCTCCAACGTGGCGTGGGCGTAGGTCACCGGGATCGTGGTGTTCACAGGCCCGGTGAGACCGGCGACGGTGCCGGCGATGACGCGCAGCTTGCCGCCAGCGGGCAGATCGGCCGTCGTGAACTCCTCGGCCTCGAAGCCCTGGTACTTGGGCGGCGTCATCTTGTCTTTGGCACGCAGGTTGACCCAGAGCTGGAATCCGTGCTGCACACCGCCACTGCGCATGACGTCCTCGGGCGGCGTCTCGCTGTGGACGATGCCGGCACCGGCCGTCATCCACTGCACTGCACCGGGACGGATCACGCCGTGGGCACCGGTGGAGTCACGATGCTCCATGCCACCCGACAGCATGTAGGTGACTGTCTCGAAGCCACGGTGGGGATGGTCGGGAGCGCCGACGGCCTCTCCCGGTCGATAGTCGGTGGGTCCCATCTCGTCGAGGAGCAGGAACGGATCGAGGTTGTCGATGGACATCGTCGGGAACGGCCGACGGACGATGAAGCCACCACCTTCGGACTGCCGCTGGGCAGTGATGGTGGTAACCACGTTGCGAAGAGTCATGGCCTCAATTGTACCAATTTTTCATTGCGATCACAACTATTGACACGCAACACAAGTGCACGGGCGCGACAGTCGCCGCGTCCCAGCCGACCGTGATACCCAGGCGCGACTGTCGCGATCTGGTGATGCAAGGGTCGCCGCTGGTCAGCGGCCGGCGGACAGGGAGACGGCGACCGGCGTGACGTGGCTCGCCGCCGACTTGGCGTGGTAGCTCGACCGCGTCAGCGGGCTGGCCTCGACATGGCCGATGCCGAGGGCCTCGCCGGCCCACTTCCACGCTTCGAACTGCGCCGGCTCCACCCAGCGTGCCACCGGCAGGTGATGCGACGTCGGCCGCAGATACTGACCGATGGTCACGATGTCGATGCCGAGACCGGCGAGATCGGCGAGGCACTCGACCACCTCGTCGTCGGTCTCGCCCATCCCGACGATCAGCCCGGACTTCACGACGAGCCCGGCCGCCTTCGCTCGGGCGAGCACGGAGAGGCTGCGTGCGTACCCGGCAGACGGGCGGACGGCCCGTTGCAACCGAGCCACGGTCTCGACGTTGTGGTTGAGCACATCCGGGCGAGCGGCGAAGAGGAGTTCGAGGGAAGCGTCGTCACCCTTGGCGTCGGAGATCAACGTCTCGATCGCCGTCGACGGACGCCGCTCGCGAATCGCTGAGACGACTGCAGCCATGTGGGCCATACCACCGTCGACGAGGTCGTCGCGGGCGACCATCGTGATCACGGCATGGTCGAGGTTCATCCGGTCGACCGCCTCGGCGATCCGGGCGGGCTCGTCGCTCGCCGGCGCATCCGGGTGGCGGGTGTCGACGAGGCAGAACCCGCACGCCCGCGTGCAGCGCTCGCCGAGAGCCATGAACGTCGCCGTGCCGTCGGCCCAGCACTCGGAGAGGTTCGGACATCCTGCGTCCTCGCACACCGTGACGAGGTCGAGGGAACGGATCGTCCGCTTCAGATCGAGCACCTCAGGACCGTGGTGCACCTTCGGTCGCAGCCACGACGGCTTGCGGGTCTCGATCGACAGCCCCTCGGTGACGCCAGCGGCCGCCAGCCGCCCGGCGAGCCGGACCGGTTCGCCGGGGCCGGCTGCCACGCGCGAGAACGCGCTCAGGTCGTGACGGGCGGTGGCGCCACGCAACATCGGCCCGGCCGCCGCGTCCACTCCCCCATCGCTCCACCGCGAGGCGGGCGACGATGTCGGTGACGTCGTGCATCGATACGTCCACACCCTCCTCGGCGAGCGAGGTCACCGGTCGATCGGGGATGCCGCACGGGACGATGTGCTCGCGCATGTAGGTGAGATCGGTGACCACATTGAGCGCGAACCCGTGCATCGTGCGGCCGTGGCGCAGACGAACGCCGATTGCGCCGATCTTGCGCGGCTCTGGCCCTGCCGCATCGATCCACACCCCCGGGTAGTCGTGGAGGCGTCCCGCCGTCGGCAGCCCGAGCTCGACCAAGGTGTCGATCAGCAACTGTTCGACGCTGCGGACGTGGTCGCTCGCCCCGAGCCGGTTGTCCACGTTGACGATCGGATAGCCCACCAGCTGACCCGGACCGTGATAGGTGATGTCGCCTCCCCGATCGACGGCGACCAACTCGGCGCCAACCGCGGCCGGCTCGCAGTGCAGGTTGACGGACAGGTCGGTGCGCCGTCCGTAGGTGAAGACGTGTGGATGCTCGAGCAGCAACAAGTGCTGCCCGCTTCCGTTGGTGAACAGGCCGGTCTGAACGGCGAGGGCCTCTCGGTACGGAACCGTGCCCAGCCAGCGAACGTGCAGGTCCGACGACTCGACTGCTGCGGAAGTCGCCACGACACTCATCTCAGAGCTCGGCCTTCCAATCCTTCGTCTCGAGCAGCTCCTTCACCCGGCGGAGGAAGTTCGCCGCGTAGGCGCCGTCGAAGGCGCGGTGGTCCCAGGCCATCGCCAGGTTGCCGACCGGATGGATGGCGATCGCCTCCGAGCCATCCGCGGCGCGAACGACGACGGGTTTGCGCACGATGGCGTCGGTCGAGAGGATCGCCACCTGTGGCTGGTTGATGATCGGCATCGTGAGCACCGACCCGGCGGACCCGTTGTTGGAGATCGTGAACGTGCCTCCACTGATCTCGTCCGGCCCGAGCTTTCGCGTCTTCGCCCGCTCGGCCAGGTCCCAGGTCTCACGGGCGATCGCCCGCAGGCGCTTGGACTCTGCGTCACGAATCACCGGTGCGAGCAGCCCCTCGTAGTTGAGGTCGACGGCGATGGCGAGATCGACGTAGTTGTGGAGCACGAGCTGCTTCTCGCCCACACTGGCGTTGAGGTGGGGGAACTCGCCCAAGGCATCGATGGTCGCTCTGCTGATGAAGGGCAGATAGGTGAGGCTGAACCCTTCGGACGACTTGAACTCTGACTTGGCTGCGGATCGAGCGACATCGACGTTGGCGAAATCGACCTCGACGACGCTCCAGGCGTGAGGGCTGACGCTCTTGCTCATCACCATGTGTGCGCCCGTGAGCTTGCGGATCTTGGACAACCGCACGGTCGTGTCCCGCTCACTGGCTGCAACCGCCGGAGCCGAGGCAGCGGGTGCCGGAGGAGCTGACGGCGCCGCGGCAGAGGGTTCCGCCGGCGCGGCCTTCGCCTCGGCCGCTGGCGCCGCTGCTGGTGTCGAGGATTCGGCGGGAGTGCCGGCTCCCGCCTTGTCGAGATGGTCGAGCACGTCCTCGCGCGTGATGCGCCCGCCGGGACCCGTGCCGTTGATCTGTGACGGATCGAGGTTGTTCTCGTTGACGAGCCGGCGGACCACGGGTGACAGCAGGCGATTGTCGGGTCCGGCTTCCGGCGCTGCTGACGCGGAGGCGGGTGCCGATGCCGCTGGCGCTGCCTCCTGGGCCGGCGCCTCGTCGACAGCTGGTGCCTGCTCTTCCGCCGCGGTTGCGTCGGCCTGCGGCTGTTCCTCCGCTGCCGGCGGCCTGCTCCGGTTCCTGTGCTTGCTCCGGCTCCTCCGCCGCGGGCGCTGGTGTCTCCTCAGACGCCTGCTCTCCGGCAGGCGCGTCCGTCGTCGCTGCGTCTCCATCGCCGACCACGGCGATCACCGCCCCGACCTCGACGGTCTCGCCCTCTTGCACCCTGATCTCGGTGAGCGTGCCTGCCACCGGCGACGGCACTTCCGTGTCGACCTTGTCGGTGGACACCTCGAAGAGCGGCTCGTCAGCCGCGACGGCGTCGCCGACTGCCTTGAACCACTGCGTGATGGTTCCCTCGGTCACGGTCTCGCCGAGTTGGGGAAGGGTCACTTCGGCCATGGATGTCCCTTTCGAATGTGTCGATGCGTCGATGTGGTCGGATGGAGCGAACGGCGGCGTCAGCCGTTGAAGTTGCGGCCGGTGAGCGACAGCACCGTCTCGCCGAACAACTCGGTGAGGCTCGGGTGCGGTTGGATGAACTCGGCGACCTCGGCGACGGTTGCCTCCCAGTTCACGGCGAGGTACCCACCACTCAGCTGCTCGGTGACCCAGGGCCCCACCATGTGCACGCCGAGGATCCGACCTGCCTGTGCCGTCCGGGTTCTTGACTGGCGATGATCTTGGCCAAGCCGTCGAGCTCACCGATGATCTTTGCCCTGCTGTTGTACTTGAACGGGTGCTTGGCGACGACGACGTCGTACCCGGCGTCCTTCGCCTCCTGCTCGCCGGGTCCTGCCCACGCGACCTCCGGATGGCAGTAGATCGCCCACGGAACGCGGTCGTACATGACCGGCATCGGATTCTCGCCGAGGATCTGCTTGATCACCAGGATGGCCTCGGCATAGCCGACATGGGCGAGCGGCGGGGTGTTGATGAGATCGCCAACGGCGTAGACGCCCGGCTCGTCGGTGCGGCACAGCTCGTCGACCTCGACGAAGCCCTTCTCGTCGACCTTGACGCCAGTGCCTTCGAGCCCGAGGTCGTCGGCGAACGGCCGGCGCCCGACGGACACGATCACGGCGTCGACCTCAACGCTCTCGCCGTCGCCGAACTGAACGGCCGTGCCGCCACTGTCGTTCGGCGTGTGCCCGGTGACCTTCACACCCGTGTGGATGTCGATCTTCTTCTTCTTGAAGCTCTTGACGACGACGTTGGCGACGTCGCTGTCGAGCCCGGGCAGGATCTTCGGCAGCGCCTCGAGGATCGTCACCTTGGCGCCGAGATCGGCGAACGTGGACGCGAACTCACAGCCGATGGCGCCGCCGCCGATCACGGCGACACGCGGGGGCACGGTGTCGAGATCGAGCACCTCGTCGCTTGTCATGATCGGCCCACCGCGCTCGAAGTTGGGAATCAGCCGGGGCACCGACCCTGCGGCGAGGAGGACGTTGGTGCCGCTGATCTGCGTCTGACTGCCGTCGGCCATCGTGACGGTGACGGTCTTGTCGGCTCCGAGCGATCCCGTGCCGTTGAACACCTCGACCTTGCGGCCTTTGCACATCGCGGCGATACCGCCGACGAGATCCTTGACGATGCCCTGCTTGCGTTCCTGCGTGCGGGCGAAGTTGACCGAGGGCGCCGACGTCTCGATGCCGAAATCAGCGGCATGAGCGACATGGCGATGCACAGACGCGGTCTCGAGGAACGCCTTCGCCGGGATGCACCCGCGATTGAGGCAGGTACCTCCGAGCGCGTCCTTCTCCACCATGGCGACCTTCAGCCCGGCCGAGGCCCCGTAGAGCGCGGCCGAATACCCGCCCGGGCCACCGCCGATTACCACGAGATCGAACTGCTCAGCCGTCGGGATCACCCCATTTCGTCGCGGCGCACCAGCACCGATGTTGTACAGAGGTTCACGGTAGCGGTTGTCCCAACCTGTCGGTTCCGTTACCGCCGGTAGCGATCAGCCGCTGCTCAGCAGCCACCGCGCCGACTCCTCGCCGCGCTGGTAGCGCAACGCGCGTACGTCGCTCTCGACGTCGGCAACGCCGAACCGAAGGACGCACGGCGATGCCTCCACGTGCGTCGCTCCGCACGAATGCGGATCGTCCGAGCGGGCCGGATCGATCACCCCGGTACCCGGAACCACCAGCTGGAACGTGCTGCCGCCGTCGGGATCGTCGACCCCTCCGATCGTCATGTCGACACGCAGGATTCCGTCGGCTTCGGCGGCGGAGCCGATGACGACAGTCATGTCGCCGACCTCGACGCGCTCACCGATCGAGCGGCTTGGGCTCGCTTCCTCCTGCCCGGCGACGCGGATGAGTTGGATGCCGCCGGCGACGAGGATGAGCATGCCGGTGGCGATCGCCAACAAGAGGAGCGTCCGCGTCTTCACCGTGCGCCGTCGCGGCGATCAGTTGTAGTACGGATTCTCACCGGTGGAATGGTCGGTGAGGTCCTTCACCGCCGTGACGGCGTCGATGGCGTCGCACAACATCGTCTGCACACCCTCGAGCATCGTCATCTTGCTCATCGAGCAGCCGTGGCATCCACCACCCATGGTGAGATAGGCGGTACCGGCGCCGTCGTGGCCGACATAGGTGACGAAACCCCCGTGTGCGGCGAGGGCCGGGTTCACCTCGTTCGACACCATCGCCTCGATCTCGGCGGAGAGGTCGTCGTCACCGGTGAGCCCCTCGACACGCGGTGGATCGGGCCGGTTGGGATTGCGGATGACGAGCCCGGTGGCGTCGCCGTAGTCGAGCGTCGCACCCTGCAAACGGTCGATGTCGCGCCCGGGTATGACCACCTTGAGGCCGTCGTGCGTGCGCACCTCGTCGGTGAACGCGGCATCGAGGTACTCGCAGAAGCTGAGGTCGTAGCGGAACTCCTCACCGGCGTCGGACACGACCTCGAGGCGCAGCCCGAGCTGGTCGGCATCGGCCTCCTCGGCGCGCAGCTCTTTCAGCTTGTCGACCGCGTCGGACGTGATGGTGATGATGAGATCGCTGCCGGAGGGCGCTTCGAGCGGGCTCATGGCTTCACGCTATCGCCCGCTCGGAACAGAACCCAGGGTGTCCCGAGCCGTGGAGTACGTTCGCCTCGTGGACACAACCGAGCACATCGGCTGGTTGGAGACAGAGGGCGACCGATTCGCCACAACCGTCGACCGCGGCCCACTCGATGCCCCGGTCACCACGTGTCCAGGCTGGACGTTGCACGACCTCGCCAACCACCTCGGCCAGGTGCACCGCTGGGCGGCCTCGTCGGCACGAACCGGCGAGCGGCCGCAGAACACACCCGGCTACGACGGCTCCGACGAACCGATCGCGGCGTGGTATCGCGCCGCACTCACCGATTTGTTGGATGTGCTGCGCGGCGTCGCCGACGACGCACCGACGTGGCACCCGTTCCCGGCGCCCCTCGAGGCGGCCGTGTGGAAGCGGCGCCAGGCGCAGGAGGCGGCGATCCACCGCTGGGATGCCCAGCTCGCAGCGGGGCTCATGCCGGACCCGATCGATCCAGCGCTCGCCAGCGACGGCGTCGACGAGTTCTTCAGCATGATCGTTCCCCGCATCAGCGTCCGCGAGAAGGTGCTGACACCGTCGAAGAGCCTGCACATCCACTGCACCGATGTGCCCGGTGAGTGGTTGGTGTGGACCGACGACAGTGGCTACCAGTTCCGCCGAGAGCACGCCAAGGGCGATGCGGCGATTCGCGGACCTGCTGCGTCGCTGCTGTTGTTCGTCTTCGGACGGATCGAATCTCCATCTGACATCGACGTCGTCGGCGACGATTCAGCCGTCGCCGCATGGAGGACGTTGCCCACGTTCTAACCCTGCGACGTGGGCGGAAATCTCGAAACCGAGATCCCAACACCCATTGGCGTTCGTAGGAGTGGGTAAAGGACCTGACCCCGAAGGGAATGAACATGAAGACAGCACGGATCGCAGCGATCTTGGCTGCCGGCACCCTCGTCCTCGCCGCCTGCGGCGACGACGACGACTCCGCCGACACTCAGCCGGCAGGCACGGATGCCGGCAGCGGTACGACGGCGGCCCCCGGTACGACTGCCGCTCCCGGGACGACGGCTGCCCCCGGGCACCACCGCCGCTCCCGGCACCACGGCCGCCCCCGGCACCACGGCCGGAGGTACCGAGGCGCCGCAGCTGGCGCCGCCACGGTCAACGTCAGCGAGAACGACGAACTCGGCGCAGTTCCTCACCGACGGCGACGGCCGCACCCTCTACCTGTTCGAGCAGGACAACGGACTGACGACGGCATGCACGGGAGCGTGCGCCGACAACTGGCCGGCGTTCGACGCCGCCGATCCCACCGCCGGAGACGGTGTCGACCAGTCGAAGCTGGAGACGACGGCAACGGACATCGGCGACAACCATGTCGCCTACAACGGCCACCTGCTCTACTACTTCGCCGGCGACCAGGCGCCCGGTGACACCAACGGCGTCGGCATCCCCGAGTGGTATCCGGTGAGCCCCGAAGGCGAAGCGGTGGGCGAGGACGAGTCCGGCTTCAGCTCCGACCCGGGCTACGACTACTGACACGGGCCCAGCCCCGGTCATGGCGTTCGGCATCGGAAAGCGAAGGGGACGGCTGCGGCCGGGCTCCACGCTGTCTCCGACGAGGCGCTCATGGCCGGGGTTGCCGCCGGTCACGAACCGGCGCTCCACGAATTCGTCGACCGCTTCGAACGTCGGGTCTACGGCGCCGCCATTGCCATCACGCGCGACGCGGCGCTGGCCGACGAGATCACGCAGGACACGTTCATGCGCGTGTGGCGACGCGCGGAGTCGTTCGATCCGCGACGCGGAACCGTCATCGGCTGGGTGATGCGGATCACGCGCAACATCGCCGTCGACGCACTCCGTGTGCGACGACCCACGGCGGTCGACCCGATGGATCTCGTCGGTGTGCACGACGAGGCGCCCGGGCCGGCGTCCGTGAATCGGGTCACCACCGAGGTGCGCGAGTTGCTCGGCACGTTGCCGCTGGAGCAGGCCCGCGCCCTGCTCATGGCCGGCTTCTATGGATACACCGCAGCGGAGATCGGCGAGATGGAGGGTGTACCCCTCGGCACCGCCAAGACCCGCATCCGGCTCGGGCTCGACAAGCTCCGCACCGGATTGCACGAACTCGCCGAGGAGCCTCGATGAACTCGCTCTCGTGCGCCGAACTCCGCGATCTCGCCGCCGAGCTCGCCCTCGATGCCCTCGACGGCGACCAGCGCTCGGCGGCGCTGGCCCATCTCGACACGCTGCGCCAGCTGCCGGGAGGCGGTCGACGATCTCGCCCGCACCGCCGACACGCTGCTCGCCGCCCTACCCGCCCACGACGTTCCCGCCGAACTGTCCGCCCGGCTCCACGCGTCGGTGCCGCGCCGGCTCGAATCGGCGTCGACAGAGCGCACCCACCGGCGAGCCTCGCCGGGAGCGTCGCCGTGGCGCCATGCCTGGGTGGCAGCCGCCGCTGCGCTGCTGGTCGTGGTCGCCGGCGTCGTGCTCACGGTTCGCTCGGCGGACGCGCCCTCACGGCGGTCGCGGTGACTTCGATCTCGTCGCGGCCGGCGGCGAGACCATCGGCTCGGTCTCGATCGACGATGACAAGTCGCCGTGGATCTCGATGACGGTGGAGCGCGGCCAGGGAAGCGGGACACTCACCTGTGTCGTCGTGCTCGACGATGCCTCCACCGTGACCGTCGGCGTGCTGTCGATCGCCGACGGCAAAGGCTCGTGGGGCGGACCACTCGGTCCCGAGCCCGGACCGGCTCGAATCGGCCAAGCTCCTCGACAGCTCGGGCGCTGTCGTGGCGACCGCGGCGATCGAGTGAGGGCGAGCCGATAGGCGAAAGCCCGACCAAGCGAAACGGTGCCGTGATCACGAGAATCCGGTGATCACGGCGGCAAGCGATCGCCTTCTCGGCGATCGCTGTAGGCGCTGCGAGCCGATATGCGATCATGTCGCCGTGACTGACGGCAGCAAGAAGCGATCATCGCCGCGCTGCTGGCAAACGCCGGCATCGCCCTCGCCAAGTTCGTCGGCTTCCTCATCACCGGCTCCGCAGGCTTGCTCGCCGAGGGCGTCCACTCCGTTGCCGATACCAGCAACCAGGGCCTTCTGCTGCTCGGTGGGCGCCGCGCCCAACGGGCCGCCGACCGCGAGCATCCCTTCGGGTACGGCCGCGAGCGCTACTTCTGGGCATTCGTCGTCGCCTTGATCCTGTTCAGCGTGGGCGGCCTGTTCGCCCTGTTCGAGGGCATCGAGAAGGTGCGCCATCCTCACGAGACGGAGAACCTCGTCGTCGCCATCGCGATCCTCGGGTTCGCCGTCGTGCTCGAGTCGATCTCGTTGCGCACGGCATACCGCGAGGCGCAGCACCACAGGGACCCTGCGGTCAGCTGGTGGACGTGGCTGCGGAGGTCGAAGCAGCCCGGAGCTACCGGTCGTGCTCCTGGAGGACATCGGTGCCGAGATCGGGCTCTTCTTCGCTCTCAGCGGAGTGCTGATCGCGGAGGCCACCGACAATCCCCGTTGGGACGCCGTCGGCTCGATCGCCATCGGCATCCTGCTCATCGTGATCGCCATCGTGCTCGCCGTCGAGATGAAGGGACTGCTCATCGGCGAGTCGGCCTCGGAGCAGGACCTCGCCGCGATCGAATCGGCGCTCACCGGCGCGGAAGGTGTGAACGGCTTGATCCATCTGAGAACGCAGCACCTCGGTCCCGACGAGCTCCTCGTCGCCGCCAAGCTGGATTTCGACCCGACGCTCTCCGTGCGCGCCCTCGCCGACGCGATCGACGCCGCGGAGGAATCGCTGCGCGCCGCGGTGCCGATCGCACGCGTCGTGTACATCGAGCCCGACATCGCTCGGACGGCATCGACGCCGGTCGGTGACTGACGCCGAGCTGCCATCGGCTGACGATTCCGCCGGCGGCCGTGCCGTCGGACTGTTGTGCGTGATCGGCGGGGTCGTCGGCCTCGCCGCCGGCTCGACAATCGTCAAATGGTCGGGAGATCCCGGTTCGGTCGTCGGGTTCTGGCGGCTGTTGGGTGCATCGATCGCCTGGCTCGCCGTCATGGTCGTTCGCCACCGGTGGAACGCGATCGCCTATCCCACCGCTGCCGAGTGGCGGCTCGCAGTGCCCGCCGGCCTGTTCTTCGGGGCCAACATCGCCCTCTTCTACACGGCTGTGACGAAGACGAGCATCGCCCACGCCGAGTTCATCGCCGCTCTCGCCCCGCTGCTGCTCGTGCCAGCGGGCGCGTTGATCTTCGGCGAGCGTCCCAACTGGCGAGCGATGTCGTGGGGAGTGGTGTCGCTCGTCGGGATCGCCATCGTCCTCGCCTACGGGCCGGACCGGGGCGTCGCTCACGCATCGGGCGACCTCATCATGGTGGCCTCGCTCGTTTGCTGGACCGGATACCTGCTCTCCGCCAAGTACGCGAGGGGCGCCCTCGACGTCGGCGCCTTCATGGCATGCGCGATGCCGATCGCGGTGGCCTCTTCGGCGCCGTTCGCCGTGCTCATCGCCGGTGACGAGTTCTGGTCGCTCAGCGCCCGAGGGTGGTGGGTGGTGCTGCTGCTCACCCTGCTGACGGGGATCATCGCCCACGGGCTCCTCGTCGTCGCCCAGCGTCGTGTGCCGGTGGGGACGATCGGGATCCTTCAAGTCGGCCAGCCGGCGATCGCCGTGATGTGGGGGTTGGTCATCCTCGACGAGGAGATTCGCCTGGCGCAGATCCCCGGCATGGTGCTCGTCGTCGCCGGACTGGCGGCGTTCGCCCTCGCGTCTCGGTAGGCTGGGATCGTCCCACACGGGGGAGCTCGCACGACCGGCGGGCTGAGAGGGTGCACGTCCGAGCACCGACCCGAGAACCTGATCCGGGTAATGCCGGCGGAGGAACATGACCGACACGGTCGTCATCGTCACGGGCGCAACAGCACTCCCTCCCGCCGCCGTCGCTGCGCTGCCACCCGATGCGTGGATCATCGCCGCCGACAGCGGGCTCGACCACGCCCGAGAAGCCGGCCTCAGCCCGGCCGTCGTCGTCGGCGATCTCGACTCGATCTCGCCCGAAGGCCTCGCCTGGGCGCGTGGGCACGCCGCGATCGAGCAGCACCCGATTGACAAGAGTGCAACCGACACTGAGCTCGCCGTCGATGTTGCCATTGCCCGTCGACCGCAACGGCTCGTGCTCGTCGGTGCCGGCGACGGCACGCGCCTCGACCATGCCATCACCACGATCGGCGTACTCGGACGACCCGATCTCGCCGGCCTGCAACTGGACGGATGGTGGGGCACGACGCGCCTCGCCGTCGTCCACGGCGGCCATCAGGTTCGACTCGACCTCCCGGTCGGCACCGTGTTCTCCGTGCTCGCCCTCCATGGCGAAGCCCGTGGCGTCTCGGTCACCGGTGCCCGGTGGCCACTCGACGCTGTCACGTTGCCACCGCTGTCGGGATGGGGAGTCAGCAACGAGACCACCGAGCGTGCCGTCACCGTCGATGTCGCCGAAGGCGTGCTCACGATCGTCATCCCCCAGGAACCATCATGAACAAGTCCGCCATCTGGCTCGCTGTCGTCGCTGTGCTGCTCGCCACGAGTTGCGGCGATGACGACGCCGCTCCGTCCACCCCCGACGACACCGGCGGTGCCACGACCGCGGTCTCCTCCGACGCGCCGACGCCGTCACCGACGACAACCGCGGCTGACGAGCTCGCCGGCAGGACGATCACGCTCGTCACCTACGACTCGTTCCCCGAACGTGACGACGACCAGTCGCCGGTGAACGCGGCCCTCGACCAGTTCACCGAACAGACGGGGATCGAGGTGGAGGTGCTCCATGCCGGCGACGCCGGAACGATGGTGGCCAAAGCGAGCCTCACCGCCGGCAACCCGGAAGGCGACGTCATGTTCGGCGTGGACAACACGTTCCTGTCGCGTGTGGTGGACGAGAAGGTGTTCGATCCGTACGCGGCGAAGGGGCTTCAGTCCCTGCCGGCCGACCTGCGTGCGCTGACACCGGATGGTGAGGCCACACCCGTCGACTATGGCGATGTCTGTGTCAACTACGACATCGGCTGGTACGAGGAGCACGGCCTCGAACCTCCGTCGAACCTCGCCGACCTCGCTGACGAGCGCTACGCCGATCAGCTCGTCGTCGAAAACCCCGCCACGTCCTCACCGGGCTTGGCGTTCCTGCTGGCGACGATCGCCGAGTACGGCGACGACTGGAGGGGATACTGGGAGCGGCTCCGCGACAACGGTGTCGCCGTCGTCGACGACTGGGAGCAGGCGTACAACGAGGAGTTCTCGTGGGTCGGTGGAGGCTCGCGGCCACTCGTGGTGAGCTACGGCTCCAGTCCGCCGGCGGAAGTGATCTACGCCGACCCGCGGCCCGACGACGCTCCGACAGGAGTGATCGAGTCGAGCTGCTTCCGCCAGATCGAGTACGCCGGCGTCCTCGCCGGAACGGACGAACCTGCCGCCGCCCGGTCGCTCATCGACTTCCTCGTCTCGGCGCCGTTCCAGGAGACACTGGCATTGAATCTCTTCGTGTACCCGGTGAATCCGGCCGTCGAACTGCCACCGGAGTTCGTCGAGTTCACCGTCGTTCCCGATGATCCGGCATCTCTCGACCCAGCGGCGATCGAAGAGCACCGAGCCGAATGGACGGACGAGTGGACAGAGACGGTGCTGCGCTGACGTGACCGGTCAGCCGCAGGCGAACCGTCTGGGACGGGGAATCAAAACGGCGCTCGTCGCGCCTCCGGTGCTGTTCCTCGCCGTGTTCTACGCCTGGCCGTTCGTGACGCTGCTCGCCCGCGGTCTCGACCTCGATGCGGCGGGAGACGTACTCGGGAACCGTCAGACCTGGGACGTCGTCTGGTTCACCACGTGGCAGGCATTCGCCAGCACGGTGCTCACCCTGGTCATCGGCTTCGGACCGGCGTACGTCATCGCCCGCTTCGAGTTCGCCGGCAGGCGCCTGCTCTCGAGCTTGCTGATGGCGGTGTTCGTGCTGCCTACCGTCGTCGTCGCGGGAGCGTTTCTCGCCCTCCTTCCCGACTCGCTCGACCGCAGCGTGTGGGCCATCCTCGCCGCCCACGTCACGTTCAACCTCGCCGTCGTCGTGCGCACGGTCGGCGCCGTCTGGGAGCATCTCCCGACCGATCTCGAAGGCGCCGCGGCAACGCTCGGCGCCTCACCGAGCCGGGTCGTACGCGAGGTCACCCTCCCGTTGCTCCGGCCAGCGCTGATCGCCGCCGGCACGATCGTGTTCCTGTTCACGTTCACGTCGTTCGGCGTCGTGCGAGTCCTGGGTGGCGCCGGCATGGCAACGATCGAAGTCGAGGTGTGGCGCCGGGCGACGCAGCTCGGTGAGATCGACACCGCTGCCGTGCTGACGGTCTTGCAACTGGCAGTCCTCGGCGTCGTCGTCGGCTGGTCAGCGGTGCTGCAACGGCGGCACAGCCGTGCCCTTGCCCTGCGGCCGCTGGCTCGACGGCGCCGACCACAGGCGGGCCGCCAGCGCCTGGTCGTGCTCGGCGTGGCTGCTCTCACGGCACTGCTCGTGCTGGTGCCGCTCCTCGCCTTGTTCGAACGGTCGACGCGTTCGTCGACAGGTCACTCGTTGGACGCCTGGTTCAACCTCGGTGACGTCCGTCCCCGCCGCGGGGCATCAGTCGGGGTCGACCCGGTTGGCGCGCTCGGCAACTCGCTGCGAGCGGCGCTGCTCGCCACCACCATCGCCGTCGTCGTCGGTGGTGTCGCTGCGCTCGCCATCGCCACCGCTGAGCGCGGCGGCAGGCTCCTCGACACCGGGCTGATGCTGCCTCTCGGCACGTCCGCAGTGACGATCGGATTCGGGATGTTGATCACGTTCGACACGCCGCCCGTCGATTGGCGCGCCGAACCGTGGATCGTGCCGGTCGGACACGCGCTCGTCGCCGTTCCGTTCGTCGTGCGCAGCGCCCTGGGCGTACTCCGCTCCGTCGACCCGAAACTCACCGAGGCGGCTGCGACTCTCGGCGCCTCGCCCCGACGCGCCTGGCGAGCGGTCGTGGTTCCCCACCTCTGGCGCCCGCTCACCGTTGGCGCCGGGTTGGCGGCGGCGATCTCCCTCGGCGAGTTCGGGGCGACCAGCTTCCTCTCCCGCAGCGACTCCGAGACAGTGCCGGTTGCGATCGAAAAGCTGCTGTCGCGCACGGGCGCGACGCTGCAGGCGCGTGGCTACGCACTGTCAGTGATCCTCGCCGTGGCGACGATCGTCGTCGTGGCCCTCGTCGAGTGGGGTGGTGAGCGTGCTCGACGTGCGTGACATCACCGTGAGGTTCGCCACCCGCGGCGGCAGTGCGACAACGGTCCTCGACGGGGCTTGCTTGAGCGTGTCCGACGGCGAGGTGGTTGGTCTCCTCGGGCCGTCCGGAAGCGGGAAGAGCACCCTGTTGCGTGTGATCGCCGGCCTCCATCAACCAGACGCGGGCTCGGTGTGGATCGACGGGACGGACGTGACCTCGTCACCCACCCATCGCCGGGGGGTCGGGATGGTGTTCCAGGACGAGCAGCTCTTTCCACATCGAACGGTGCAGCAGAACGTCGAGTTCGGGCTGAAGATGCAGGGCATCGACGCCTCCGCCCGCCGGGAGCGGGCCGAGGAGCTGCTCGACCTGGTCGGACTCGATGGTTTCGGCATCCGTCACGTGACCGACCTGTCCGGTGGCGAGGCGAAGCGAGTCGCACTCGCTCGCTCACTCGCCCCGCGTCCCCGTGTGATGCTCCTCGACGAGCCGCTGACGGGCCTCGACCGCGATCTGCACGACCGGCTCGCCGGGGACGTGGCGTCGATACTGCGCACCGAAGGCACCACGGCGCTGCTCGTGACACACGACGCCGCTGAAGCGTCGACGATCGCCGATCGGGTGGTCGCGCTCGCCAGCCTCAGCTCGGCGCGATAGCCGGCTCGCCGAGCTCGTCCGCCGCGGTCACGGTGCGCCGTCCGACGAGGAGGCGCCGTCGCCATTCGCCCGGGTCGTGCCGCGCCGGGTCGGTCGTCTCGATGAAATCGACCAGCTCACCGAGGAATCGCTCAGGATCTGAGCGATGGGGGAAGTGTCCGGCGCCGTCGAAGATCACCAATTTGCTGTCGGGCAGCGCCTCGCCCAAGAGGTCGGCGTGTGAGGCCGGGATCACCGCGTCCTCGCTGCCCCAGATCACGAGCAGCGGAACGGATTCGGCGAGGTAGCAGCGATCGAGCATCGTGATCACTTGGCCGCGTCCGTCGACGGCTGACCGCAACGTGCGCGTGAACGCCAGACGCGATTCGGCGTCGGGCAGGCCGTCGAGCACGCGATTGATCTCGCCGGCGTCCTTGCCCAGTCGCGCACCCGAGTACCTGAGGATGCCGAGGACGACCGAGCGGCCGACACGCACCGGCCGGCTGCCCAGCAGCGGGAAGACCAGTTCGGAGAACGGCGCAGTGGCGAGGCGAAGGATCGCCGAGACCTGTGGCCCCACGCCGCCTGTGGCGACCAGCACGAGGCGCTCGCAGAGATCGGGAAACTGATAGGCGAATTGCGCCGCGACGCCGCCGCCGAGTGAGTGACCGACAACGGTGACCCGGTCGATCTCGAGCACGTTGAGCAGGTCGCGCATGCCGTTGGCGAAGGCACCGATCGCGTAATCGGCGCGGGGCTTGTCGGACTGCCCGTGGCCGAGCAGATCAGGCGCGATCACCGTGTAGCGCTCGCTGAGAGCTGGAATCAACGGCAGCCAGCTCTCCGAGCTGTCGCCGATGCCGTGCAGCAGCAGGATCGCCGGACCCGATCCGGCCATGCGGAACGCCCGCCGGTAACCGTGGATCGTGCGGAAGCGGAGCGCCAGCTCTTCGTCGTCGATGGCGATCGGCAGGGACCATGAACGTCGTCCCGCCGCTGCATCGCCAGCAGGTTTCGTGTCGGAGACCACGCCGTGAATGTCGCCACAGTAGGCGGTGAGTCGGTGCGCTTGCAGCTCTACGGCATCGCGGCGGAGGTCGATCGCCGGAGGGTCGTCGATACCGTGACCGCATGACCGACGAGATCAACGATTTCAACGCGTCCATCATCGATGAGTTCCGCGCCAACGAAGGAAGAGTGGGCGGGATGTTCGCCCATGCCACCCTCCTCCTGTTGCACCACACCGGGGCCAAGACCGGTCAGCCGCGGATCAACCCCCTCGCCTATCGCGGGGAGGGTGACTCCTGGGTGGTGTTCGGTTCGAAGGGCGGCGCGCCGGACAACCCGGCGTGGTTCTACAACGTGGTCGCCCATCCCGACGTCGAAGTCGAGGTAGGCACCGAGACCGTGCCCGTTCGGGCCCGTGTCGCCGAGGGCGAGGAACGGGAGCGGATCTGGTCGGCGCAGAAGCGTGACATCCCCCAGTTCGCCCAGTACGAGGAGCAGACCGGGCGAGAGATCCCCGTCGTCATCCTCGAACGACGCTGACCCGCACGATTTCAGCCGTGCGCGCTGTCCCACAGCTTGACGAGTGACTTCGGGGCGCGCAGCCGCCACGAGTCGGTGATCAGCTCGGACGCCTCCACATTGTCGACCGCGTCGAGTCGCACGAGCACGATCGGATGTCCGTCGTAGTGAGATGTCGTGAAGAACGTGTCGGGCGAGGCGGCGATGAGCGCCTCCTTGTCGTCCTCCGACTCGACCCAGACGACGAGTGCCTCCGGGTCGTCACGGATCCAAACGAACATCCGCGGCTTGGTGCGCCACGACGGCCGCCCGTCGAACGAGGGCTGTTCGTACGCACCGGGCAATCCGAGGGCGATGCGGCGAACGTCGTCGTGGGAGATCACGCTCTCATGGTTCCACGCGGCCGGTAGGTTCCGGATCACATGGACGAGACCTCCGTCGTGATCCGCGAGGTGACCGCTGCGGACACGAAGCCGATCCGGCTCATGATGCTGCGCACGGGCACACCGAGCACCAGCGTCGATTTCACCGGCGACGACGATCCGGCCACGGTGCACCTCGGCGCCGAAGTGGACGACCGACTCGTCGGCGTCAGCAGCTGGCTTCGCACCGAGGACGCCGACGGCGTGGCCCGGGTACAGCTGCGGGCGATGGCGGTGCTCGACGACCTACAAGGACTCGGGGTGGGGGCGAAGATCGTCGCCGAGGGCATCCGTCGCGCTCGTGAGGCCGACGTTGCCGAGGTGTGGGCCAACGCACGCGACTCGGCGTTGCGGTTCTACGAGCGCTGCGGTTTCACGGTCGAGGGTGACGGGTTCGTCACGCGTGACACGGGTCTCCCCCATCATGTGATCCGCATGCGGTTGTGAGGCGGAAGGCGTCGACCGACGAGGATCGTCAGAGCAGACCGGCGGGCTCGACACCGTCGATGTCGCGCCTGCCGAACAGCCACGCCAGACGCTCGTTGGCGCGGCGTACGCAGGACGGCCTCGGGAAGCGTCGTCTGCCCCATCGGCCTGCGGGAGCTCCACTGCATCTCCAGACGGTTCAGCTCCAACCTCACGAAATCGGAGGGCCAGTCGGCGAACCCGTAGCCGAGCCCGAGGTCGGCATGGTGGACTTCGACCTCCCGCCACCGTCGCCACGGCAGATCGGCGACCGGGATCGATCCGCCACGCGGCCCGCTGAAGCTGTCGGTCCATCGATCGAACCCGCTCCACGCCGCTTCCAGCCGCCAGATCGACGAGCGCACGTCTGCGACGAGTGCGGTGGCCGCCCGGCCCGCGCCGGATTCGATGTCCGCGTTCCGCGCCTCGATCGACGGGTACTGCTTCGGCGATTCCTCGCCGGCGCTCAACGCCTCGAGGACTCCGGTGAAACTGTCGGCATTGCGGGCGATGTGGCTGAGCACGTGCCCGGCCGTCCAGCCCGGCAGGCGGCTCGGCGCCGACGGATCGAAGCCCCGCTCGAGCAGCTCATCCAGGTGACCGAGCAGTCGCTGATGTGACTCGGCGGCGCCGGTCACGTCACGGTTGACTGCACGCGGATCCATCACGGCGAACCTAGCCCGCACTGCCGGAACGGAGACGCGCCGTTCGCGGTGTCTCGCTACGGTGAGGTCATGCAACTGGGAATGATCGGACTCGGGCGCATGGGAGCCAACATGGTCCGACGCCTGCACAAGTCGGGGCACGAGTGCATCGGCTACGACGTCGACCCCGATGCGGTCCGCGAGTTGGACGGCGAGGGTGTCGCCGGTGCGTCGTCGCTCGCCGACCTCGTCGACAACCTCGCCGCCCCGCGGCACGTGTGGATCATGGTGCCCGCTGCGTTCGTCGACTCGACCGTGCAGAAGCTGGCGCCGCTGCTCGCCCCTGGCGACACGGTGATCGATGGTGGCAACTCGTTCTATCGGCACGATGTCGACCGAGCCGAAGCGCTCACCGCCCAGCAGTTGCACTACGTCGACGTCGGTGTGAGTGGGGGCGTGTGGGGCCTCGAACGCGGCTACTCGCTGATGGTCGGCGGCGACGCACAGGCAGTTGAGGAGCTGGCGCCCATCTTCGACAGCCTTGCGCCCGGCGTCGACCTTGCTCCGCGCACCCCGGGGAGGACCGGTGAGCCGGCACCGGAGGAACGCGGATGGCTGCATTGCGGTCCAGCGGGTGCGGGGCACTTCGTGAAGATGGTCCACAACGGGATCGAGTACGGCATGATGGCCGCGGTCGCCGAGGGGCTCAACGTCCTCGCCAAGGCCGACGTCGGTGCGGAACGCCACGCCGACGACGCGGAGACAGCTCCGCTCGACGACGCCAAGTACTTCCAGTACGACTTCGATCTCGCCAAGGTCACCGAGGTGTGGCGGCGAGGAAGCGTGATCAGCTCGTGGCTCGTCGACCTCACCGCCCAGGCGCTGCTCGACGATCCCCGCTTCGACCGCTACGCCGGACACGTGAGCGACTCCGGTGAGGGTCGATGGACCGTCGATGCCGCCGTCGAGGAAGGCGTACCGGTGCCGGTACTGGCGGCGGCGCTGTTCCAGCGCTTCTCCTCCCGCGGCCGCGCCGACATCGCCGACAAGGCGCTGTCGGCGATGCGCGGCAGGTTTCGGCGGACACCTCGAGACCAAGGAGAGCTCACGATGACCGGCTTTCCCCCTGAGCCCAACACCAAGGACCCGTGTGTCAGCCCCGCTGTCGCCTCGACGTCGCAGCAACCACCAGCCGACGCGCTGGTGCTGTTCGGCGCCACCGGCGACCTCGCCAAGCGCAAGCTGTTCCCGGCGCTGTACCAGCTCGAATGCCGAGGCGAGCTCACCGTGCCCGTAATCGGCGTCGCCCGCAGCGACTGGAGCGACGACTCGTTCCGCGAGCACGCCCGGGAATCGGCGAAGGCGAACTTCGACAACGTCGATCGCGACGTGCTCGCCCGGCTCACTGAGCGCCTTGATCTCATCCAGGGCGACTACGCCGACACCGCCACGTGGGAGAGCCTTCGCGACACGCTCGACGAGCATGGCTCCAAGCAAGCGGTGTACTACATGGCGATCCCGCCCTCGATGTTCCCCACCGTGGCCGAGTCGCTCGCCCGCGTCGGGCTCAACGAACGGGGCAGGATCGTGGTCGAGAAGCCGTTCGGACGCGACCTCACCACGGCGAAGGAGCTGAACCACACGCTGCACACCGCGTTCCCCGAGGAGCGGATCTTCCGCATCGACCACTACCTCGGCAAAGAGGCGGTCGAGGACCTGCTCGTCTTCCGCTTCTCGAACACGCTGCTCGAGCCAGTGTGGAACCGCAACTACGTGCGCAGCGTGCAGGTGACGATGGCCGAGACCATCGGGGTCGAAGGTCGCGGCAGTTTCTACGAGAGCGTCGGCGCCATCCGCGACGTGCTCCAGAACCACCTGCTCCAGGTCGTCGCGTTGATGGCGATGGAACCCCCCACGGGCCCCGACGCCGGATTCCTGCAGGACGAGAAGGCCAAGGTGCTGGCGGCGATGCGCCCGCTCGATCCCGCGACGGTGATCCGCGGCCAGTACGTCGGATACCGCGACGAGGACGGCGTGGCCCCCGACAGTGATGTCGAGACGTACGTCGCCGCGGCGCTCGAGATCGACTCGTGGCGGTGGGCCGGCGTGCCCTGGTACGTGCGCGTCGGAAAGGCGCTGGCCGGGTCTGCCACGGAAGCCGTCGTCGAGCTCCGCCGTCCGCCGCGGCTGCTGTTCGACGAGGCCGGCGGACCACCCCCGGGCCGCAACCAGATCCGCCTCCGCCTCGGCACGAACGACGGGGTGACGTTCACCCTCCAGGCGAAGACACCCGGTCCCCACCTCGACAGCCAGGAGGTCGAAGTCGGTGTCGACTTCGCCGCCGCGCTCGGCGAGCGGCAGGAGGCGTACGAGCGGCTGCTCGGCGACGCGCTCGACGGCTCGACGCGGCGCTTCGCCCGCCAGGACATCGTCGAGCTCACCTGGCAGCGTGGTCCAGCCGGCGCTCGACTGTCGCCGGCGCCGGTGCACCCGTACTTCAAGGGCTCGTGGGGCCCGATCGAGGCCGACCGCATCCTCGACGGCAACACCTGGTTCCCTGCCCACGACGTGCTACCGGCTCGCCGGCTCATTGCCAGGTCGACCGTTCGGCGGGGATGACGACGACCGTGCCGTCGGCCTCGTGGTGGACGGTGACGCGGACCCCGTAGAACTCGGCGAGGGTCTCGGCTCGCAGCACGTCGGCGGCCGCACCGCTGGCGACGAGAGTGCCTTCGTGGAGCAGCGCCAGCCGATCGCTGTACAGGCCGGCGAGCGTGAGGTCGTGCATCGCTGAGACCACCGTGAGCCCGAGTCGTGGCGCAGCCGGGCGACGAGCTCGAGCGCCTGTTGCTGGTGCCCGATGTCGAGCGCGCTCGTCGGTTCGTCGAGCAGCAGGATCGGCGCCTCCTGGGCGAGGGCGCGGGCGACCACGAGACGTTGCCGCTCGCCGCCGCTCAGCGTGCCCAAGCGCCGATCGGCGAACCAGCCGATGTCGAGGCGTTCCAGCACGCTGGCCACAACGTCCGGTCGTGAGGGTCCGGTGAGCCGAAGTAGGAGACGTACGGCGAGCGGCCGAGCAAGCACGTACTCGAACGCCGCCATGTCGTCGGGCATCAGCGGTATCTGCGGCACGTAGGCGACGAGCTCCGCCCGTTGCCGGGCGCGACCGGGCAGCGAGGGCGACGCCGTCGACCAGCACGTCCCCGTCGTGGCGCACGAGCCCGACAACGGCACGCAGCATCGACGACTTGCCGGCACCGTTCGGACCGATGAGGCCGAGCCATTCGCCGGATCGCACGGTGTCGGAGTAGGACGAGAGCGCCGGACGGCCGTCGTAGCTGACGGACAGCTCCCGGAGTTCGAGCGAGCTCATCGCGAGCCCTGACGCGTGCGCAGCACGAGGATGAAGAAGGGAGCGCCGAAGAAAGCGGTGACGACACCGATCGGCGTCTCCGCCGGATCGGTGAGGACGCGCCCGGGGATGTCGGCGAGGATCAGGAACGCCGCGCCGAACAGCACCGAGAGCGGCAGCAGCGTGCGGTAGCTGTATCCGGTGAGCAGCCGCATCAGGTGGGGGACGATGAGGCCGACGAAGCCGATCAGACCGCTCACCGCGACCACGGCCGCCGTGCCCAGCGTGGCGGCGATCACGACCACGAGCCGGATCCGGGCCACCGGAGCGCCGAGCGTGGTCGCTTCGTCGTCGCCGACGCGGAGCAGGTCGAGGTGGCGGCGGTGCAGCAGCAGCACGATCGTGGCGAACGCCACATACGGGAACGACGAGGCGGATGTCGGCCCAGGTCGCCAGGCTCAGCCGCCCGAGGATCCAGCTGTACACCTCGCGGACGACATCGGAGTTGCGCTGCAGGATGAACGTCTGGATCGCCGTCACCAGCGCCGTCACGGCGACCCCGGCGAGCACGAGCGTGGCGCTCGCCTGACTGCCGCGCCGAAGGCGACTCCCGACGGCGTACGTGAGCAGCACCGCGACGAGGGCGAAGACGAACGACAGCACCGGCACCGGGTCGACGGGCCAGTCGAGGGTGATCGGTGCGGCCGACGGTGAACACGATCGTCGCACCCGAGCCCGGCACCGGCTGCGGCGCCGAGCAGGTACGGGTCGACGAGCGGGTTGCGGAACACGCCCTGGTAGCTCGCCCCGGCGAGCGACAGCATCGCCCCGACGATCCCGGCGAGCAGCACTCGCGGCATGCGGAAGCGCCAGACGATGTTCCACTCCGGCTGGGCTCATGCCGCTGTCGATGGTGACGAACGGAAGGCGATCGAGGAACTCGAGCGGGATGCGCCACCACGTCGGTCCGGCGGGACCGATCATCACGCCGAGCAACACGGCGACGACGAGGAGCGCCGACTGCGATCGGATACCACCGCCACCCGGACCGGGTGGTCCTCGCCGCGACGGCTCCGCCATCGTCAGCACGCTCCATCGTCGTCATCCGGCGGCGCTCAGCCGGCCGGCTGCAACGCGGCGGCCTTCTCGACCGCGGCCCGCACGTGGCGGACGTAATCGACGGTCCGCGGTCCCCACCGGGATGCGATGTCGTCGCTCATCGAGAAGACGAGGCCGTTCGTGCACGGCGGACATGTCCTGCCACCCGTCGCGGGCGGCCACCGGCGGCCGCATCCTGCTGACAGCACTCCGAGTCGGCGAGGAAGATCATGTCCGGGATCGTTGGAGACGATGAACTCCTGCGTTGAGCTGCGGATACCCGCCGGTGTCTCCCTCGGCCTCGTCGGCGATGTTGCGCAGCCCGAACAGCGAGTAGATCTGACCGATGAACGTGTCGAGTGACGCTGAAGTACGTCGGGTCGAGCTCGTGGTACACGGCGAGCGGCTCGGCCAGCTCGGGCAGCGTCGGCTGGTCAGGGCGGCGATGTCGGCCTGCATCTGCCCGACGAGCTCGGCGGCCTCGCCGCACGTGGCCGGTCATCGCGCCGAGTTGCTCGATCTGGGTGTAGCTGTCGTCGAGACCGTCGCCGCCGGACCGAGATACGTCTCGATGCCGAGGTCGTCGAGCTGGGCGACGAGGCCGCCGTCGTTGGACACCATCGACGAGATCGGGCTCGTAGCCGGCGATCGCTTCGACGTTGGGCTCGAAGCCCGACAACGTCGGTCTGCACGGCGAGGGCGGCCTTTGGGATAGTCGGACTCGTCGTCGACGGCGATGACCTGGTCGCCGGCACCGATGGCGAACAGCATCTCGGTGTGCGTCGGCGACAGCGACACGATGCGCTGCGGGACGTCCTCTGCGGGCAGCCGTGGTGTCCGCTGGCAGCGGCGGTGGCTCATCGGCGACGTGGTGACGGCCGGTTCCGGCGACGGTCGTCGCGGCTGGCGGCGACGTCGTCGGTGTAACGGAGTCGCCGCTGTGACCGTCGAGTCAGTGACGGCGCGCACCGGTGGTCGTGCCGGCGACTTGACGTGCTGTCGGTGGCAGCTCGTCGTCGTCGCCGCACGCGGCGAGCAGCGAGGACGGCCGCCAGGCCGACCATGAACGTGCGCTTCATGGGTCTGTTCCTCCATGAAAGCAGGAGGACAAGCGGGTCGACCACCGGCACACCGGTGCGGACCGCCCTTGCCTCGAGGGTCGGGTTCTCGCGTCGCAGGCCAGGCGACCGGACTCGTCGCGTTCGCTCCCGAAGGAGGACACGCACATCACCGTTGCGGCACAGTGCCGGGTTCTCACCGGCTTCGCTGCATCCTGCGACCACGACAAACAGTACCCGGCGACCGTCGTACACTCGAGAATCCGTGACCGACGAACAGCCAGCAGAGACCTCCGACCGCCCACCGATCGGTGACCACGTCCACGAGCCGCGCGCCGACAGCCCGATCCGCCCCGAGCTGCACCGCGCGACGTCGGTGGTGCTGGTGAACACCGGCGACGGCAAGGGCAAGAGCACGGCCGCCTTCGGCGTGATGCTGCGCGGTGTGCGCCCGCGGCTGGAACGTCGCCGTGTGCCAGTTCATCAAGGGCGGCGAGTGGAAGGTCGGCGAGGAGAAGATCGGGCGCCAGCTCGGCGTCGAGTGGCACGCCCTCGGCGACGGCTTCACATGGGACTCCGACCGATCTCGACGGCGACAAGGCCCGCGCCGCCGACGCCTGGGCGTCGCCGGCGGGCATCATCGAAGCCGGCGAGCACCAGCTCGTCGTCCTCGACGAGCTGACCTACCTGTGCAACTGGGACTGGCTCGACGTCGAGGTCGTGGCCGCCGCACGTCCGCGACCGCCCTCGTCACGTCAACATCGTGATCACCGGCCGGGATGCCCCGCAGCAGCTGGTCGACATCGCCGACACGGTCACCGAGATGCGTCATGGTCAAGCACGCCTACGACGAGGGCATCCGGGCGATGCGCGGCATCGACTACTGAGTCGATGGGCGCGCTCACCGTTGCTCCTCGGCGGAGCGCGGAGCGGAAAGAGCACGCTTGCCGTCGAGTGGGGGCGCCGTCATGCAGCGGGCGGCGGCGCCGTGGTGTTCGTCGCCACGGCGTCTGGTTTCGACGATGACATGGCGGCGACGCATCGAGCGTCATCGCGTCGACCGCCCCGGCTGGCCGACGGTCGAGGAACTCGCACGACCTCGCCTGCCGCCGTTGCCGGCCACGACGATGCCTTGGTCATCGTCGACTGCCTCACCCTCTGGGTGAGCAACCTGCTGCTGCGCGGCGACGGCGACGACGCCATCGCCGCCAGCTCGCCGACGCGGCGCCGTGCACCTCGCCGCGCGACGTGGACCGATCGTCGTGATCACCAACGAGGTCGGCACTCGGCATCCATCCCGACAACGAGCTCGGCCGCCGGTACCGCGACGTGCTCGGATACGTCAACCAGGCGTTCGTGGCGAGCGCGGGCCAATCCCTGCTGCTCGTCGCCGGTCGTGTCCTGCCGTTGCGGCCGAGCGACGAGTTCAGCGTGTGAGTTCGGTAGAAAGGATCCGCCCATGAACGCCCTCGCCACCCTTCTCGCCGATCTGCCTGGACCCGACCTCGACGCCCGTGCCGCGGTGCGCGAGCGCGCTGAGAACATCCTCCGCCCGGCGGGCGCACTGGCCCGCTTCGACACCACGGCCGAGTGGGTGGCCGGCTGGCAGCGCACCTCGACCCCGTCCGTGGAGCGTCCCGCGGCGCTGATCTTCGCCGCCGACCATGGAGTCGCCGCGGCGACCTCCGTCAGCGCCTACCCCACCGACGTGACGCGAGCGATGTACACCGCGTACCAGCAGGGCAAGTCGACGCTCAGCGCCTTCGCCCGACAAGTGGGAGCATCCGTAGTCGCCATCGACGTGGGCATCGGCGATCCCACCGGCGACATCCGCTACGAGGCCGCGCTGTCACCGGAGCGCTTCGATTCCATCGTTGCGACGGCCCTGGAGGCTGTGGGTACCCTCGATACGAACTTGCTCGTGCTCGGCGAGATGGGCATTGGCAACACCACGGCGGCTGCGGCCGTCGCTGCTGCGCTGGCCGGTGGCGAAGCGACTGGCTGGGTCGGTCGCGGCACCGGAGTCGACGACGAGGGTCTCGCCCGCAAGCGCGAGGCGGTGAAGACGGCGATCCGCCGCATTGCCGGCGTGACCGATCCACTCGAGGTGCTGCGCGAAGTGGGCGGTGCCGAGCTCGTCGCGATGGCCGCCGCGGCGTTGGCAGCGCGACACCGATCGATCCCCGTCGTCCTCGACGGATATGTGGTCACGGCCGCCGTGCTGCCCCTCGCGCTCGCCGAGCCGACCGCGCTCGACCACTGCCTCGTAGGGCACTGCTCATCGGAGCCCGGCCACAGGATGTTGCTCGAGCGGTTGGGCAAGGAACCGTTGCTCGATCTCAACATGCGTCTCGGCGAAGGCAGTGGGGCGATGGCCGCTGTGCCTTTGATCGCCATGGCCTGCGCCGGTATCACCGAGGTCCCCACGTTCGCCGAATGGTTCGGCTGACTTGTCGGAGCTTCGACTCGCGAGCAAGTCGCTCGTCTTCGCCTGCCGAGCTCGCCGCCTCCGCTTCGCTTTGGCGTCTCACCCAGCTCGTGCCGTCATACACCTCGGGCAGCTTCGAGTCGCGAGCAAGTCGCTCGTCTTCGCCTGCCGAGCTCGCCGCCTCCGCTTCGCTTTGGCGTCTCACCCAGCTCGTGCCGTCATACACCTCGGGCAGCTCGAGTCGCGAGCTAGCCGTGCGGGGTTTTATCGGTGCGCTGCAGTTCCTGACCCGGGTGCCGATCCGCACGCCGAACGCGATCCCGGCATCGAGATCGGTGCCCTGGTTCCCCACCGTCGGAGCGCTGATCGGAGCGGCGGTCGGCGGCATCGCCGCGGGAATGATGGAGCTCGTCCCCGCAGCTGTTGCGGCTGCGGTCGCCGTGCTCGCCGGGGTGGTTCTCACGGGGGCGTTCCACGAGGACGGTCTCGCCGACATGGCTGACGCGGTAGCCGGCGGGTTCACCCGGGAGCGCAGGCTGGAGATCCTCAAGGATCCCCGCCACGGGTCGTACGGAGTGGCTGCCCTGAGCGGCTCGATCGTGCTGCGCATCGTGTCCGTTGCATCACTGGGTCCGGCCGCCGCCTTCGCCGGACTCGTCAGCGCCCACTCCCTCGGCAGGTCCGCGGCGACCGTCACGATCGTCACCGAACCGTCGGATGGTCGTCACGGACTCGGCGCCGACGTCGCTCGCGACGTCGCCCCACTCGCCGCGATCATCGGCGCTCTCGGAGGACTGGCGTTTGCCGTGCTCGCCGTCGGTTGGTGGGCCGCCGTGCTCGTTCCCATTGTCGGCGCAACGACGCTCGTGACGGTCGCCCTCGCCCGCAGAGCTCTCGGCGGTGTGAGCGGCGACGTGCTCGGGGCTGTCGAGCAGGCCGGCGAGTGCGCTGCGCTGGTTGCGCTCACCGCTCTCGCGTCGCGCTACGACCTGTGGTGGCGCTGACCGGCTCAGCCGGCGACGAGATCGGCGATGCGGGTAATGCCTTCGCCGAGATCGTCGTCACCGAGAGCGAACGAGAACCGGGCGTATCCAGGTGCGCCGAACGCTTCTCCCGGCACGAACGCCACCTTCGCCTGAGACAGCACGATCTCCGCCAGCTCGAGGGTGGTGGACGCGCGCTGGCCGCCGAGCTCGCGGTTGAGTAGCCCGGTCATGTTCGGGAAGCAATAGAAGGCACCTTCGGGCTGCATACACGTGACTCCGTCGATGCCGGTGAGCAGCTTGTGCATCGTCGTGCCGCGGCGGTCGAATGCGGCACGCATCATCGCCACCGCCTCGAGGTCGCCGCTGACCGCGGCGAGCGCGGCCATCTGGGCGACATTGGCGACGTTCGACGTGGCGTGGCTCTGGAAGTTGACCGACGCCTTGGTGACGTCGGCGGGGGCGATCATCCACCCGACTCTCCACCCGGTCATGGCGTATGTCTTGGCGACTCCGTTGACCACGATGCATTGTTCGACGATGTCGGGCACGAGCGCCGGCATCGAAGTGAACTCGTGGTCACGGTACGTGAGATGCTCGTAGATCTCATCGGTGATCACCCAGATCCCCTTGGCGACAGCCCACCAACCGATCGCCTCGATCTCCTCGCGGGTGTACACAGCCCCCGTCGGGTTGCTCGGGCTGACGAACAGCAACGCCTTGGTTCGCGATGTGCACGCCGCTTCGAGCTGGTCGATGGTCACCCGGAAACCGGTCTCCTCGGTGGTCGGCAACTCGACCGGAACGCCGCCGGCGAGGACGATCGCCTCCGGATACGTGGTCCAGTACGGCGCGGGGAGCAGCACCTCGTCGCCCGGATCGCACAGGGCGGCGAACGCCGTGAACACGGCGTGCTTGCCCCCATTCGTGACCAGCACCTGCGCGGCAGCGACGTCGTAACCCGAGTCGCGCTTGGTCTTCGTGGCGATCGCCTCCCGCAGCTCGGGTAGACCGCCAGCCGGCGTGTAGCGGTGATTGCGGGGTTCGCGGCACGCGGCGACCGCGGCTTCGACGATGTGGTCGGGCGTGGGGAAGTCGGGTTCGCCGGCTCCGAACCCGATCACGTTGTCACCTGCGGCCTTGAGTGCCTTCGCCTTGGCGTCGACCGCCAGCGTGGCGGACTCGGCGATGGCGGCGAGGCGGGCTGAGACTCGATTCACGTGAACTTCCTTTACGGTCACTGCAGGCCAGATGCAATGCTGACACAGTGACCCTCGTTGACCCGACCAACATTGCCATACCCAGGGCCTTGCTGCCGGCAGACGGACGATTCTGCTCAGGGCCCTCGAAGGTACGGCCGGCACAGGTCGACGCAATCGTCGCCGGCGCCACGTCGCTGCTCGGGACGTCGCACCGCAAGCCTCCGGTGAAGAACCTCGTCGGCTCGATCCGGGCCGGCCTCGGTGAGCTGTTCGGGCTGCCCGACGGCTGGGAGATCGTGCTCGGCAACGGCGGCACGACTGCCTTCTGGGACGTCGCCACGTTCGGCCTCGTCCAGCAACGGAGCCAGCACCTTGTCTTCGGTGAGTTCTCCGCCAAGTTCGCCGACGCCGTGACCGCCGCACCGCATCTCGACGAGCCCATCCGCATCTCGAGCGAACCCGGAGATCACCCCGACCCCATCGCCGCCGAAGGCGTCGATCTCTACGCCTTCACCCACAACGAGACCTCGACCGGCGTGGCGATGCCGCTGCGCCGCCCCCACGGCATCGGCGATGCCCTCGTCGCCGTCGACGCCACGAGCGCCGCCGGCGGCATGGTCTGGGACCCGGCCCACGTCGATGTGTACTACTTCGCCCCACAGAAGTGCTTCGCCGCCGACGGCGGCCTGTGGTTGGCGGCGTGCTCACCGGCCGCCGTCGAGCGCATCGAACGAATCGCAGCATCGGACCGATGGCAACCAGCATCCCTCGACCTCGGTATCGCCCTCACCAACAGCCGGCAGAACCAGACCTACAACACCCCCGCCGTGGCCACGTTGATCATGCTCGCCGATCAGGTGCAATGGATGCTCACGAATGGCGGCTTGGCGGGGATGGCCGAGCGGTCGATCGCCTCGTCGAGCCACCTCTACGCCTGGGCGGAAAAGAACGACTGGACGACGCCGTTCGTGTCCGATCCCGGCAAACGCAGTCCGGTGGTCGGCACGATCGACCTCGACGACTCGATCGATGCCGTCAACGTCAACAGCGTGTTGCGTGCCAATGGGGTGCTCGACACCGACAGCTACCGCAAGCTCGGCCGCAACCAACTGCGCATCGGCATGTTCCCCGCGGTCGACACGGCCGATGTGGAAGCGCTCACCGCCTCTCTCGACTGGCTCGTCGAGAACCACCGCGAATCGCTCGCACCGTGACCGACGACGCCGGCTTCGAGCGCGGCGTCGGTGCTCACCCTGGCCACCGACGAGGTCGGCGAACCGAGAGAGCCGGTGATGTTGATCGGACTTCGTGGCTGGTTCGACGTCGCCGGTGCGGCGACGTCAGCGCTCAACCGGATCGCCCCCGAGGGGACCGCCGTCACGATCGGCGCGATCGATCCCGACCCTTTCTTCGACTTCACGGTGCAGCGGCCGCAGGTCGCCTTCGACGACGATGGCGACCGGGTCGTCGAGTGGCCGGTGACGAACATCCGCCTCCTGCGAATGGCAACCCGCGACCTCGTCGTCGTGGTCGGCGTGGAGCCGCACCTGCACTGGCGCACGTTTTCCCAGGCACTCGTGAGCGCGGTCGAACAACTTCGCTGCCGCGCCGTCGTCACCGTCGGCGCCGCCGCCGACGCCATCCCTCACTCGCGCACACCGCCGGTGGTGGGCAGTACCACCGATCCGGACCTCGCCCGTCACCTCGGCCTCACGACACCCTCCTACCAGGGGATCACCGGTCTCATCGGCACGTTGCTCGTCGATCTCGACGTGGTCGACATCCCCGCCGTCTCGCTCCGTGTCGGCATCCCCCACTACTTCTCGTCCACGGAGCATCCGCCGGCGCGTCAGCCGCCCTCGTGCAGCACCTCTCCCACGTCCTCGGCACGCCCTTCGTGGCCGACTTCAGTGACGACATCCAGCGAGCCGCCGAGGTGCACCGAGAGCTGCTCGAGGACGACCGTCAGCTGCAGCAGTACGTGATCGCGCTCGGAACGCGACTTCGACCGGAGGACCGAGGCGGCGATTCCGTCATCGGATGAGCTCGGCCAGCAGTTCGAGGACTTCTTCCGCGAGCACGGCCGAGGCACCGACGACACCCCTCCGGCTTGACCGGTCAGGAGATGGCGGCGCAGCCGGCGTCGAGGTCGGCGAGGGTGTCCTCGATCGCCCACGTGAGTCGGAATTGTCGCCCGCCCTGTGGGGGCGACTGTGTCCCGCCCAATGTCCCGACCCCGATCACGCGATCGCCGCACTATCGTGGTGGAATGCCGATGCACGACGGGATCCGGCGCTGATCTGAATGAAGTCGCCCAGCGGCGCTGCCGGCGCGCCGCTCTCCTTTAACGAACTCGCCTTCTGGCTGGATCAGCGACTTGATCCCAGCTCGATCGCCAACAACGTCACCGAGGCCATGCGGCTTCACGGTCCGTTGGACCTCGACGCTGCCCGGCGTGCGGTCGAGCGCCTCGTCGCTCGTCATGAGATCCTCCGCGACGTACGTCGAGGTCGACGGTGTGCCATCCCGTGTGACCACACCGGTGTCGGCAATCACCCTTCAGGTCGAGGATGCGGAGGCATGGACCGACGGTGAGGTGATCGCACATCTGTCGGCGCTCGCCGCCCGGCCGTTCGACTTGTCGACCGGCCCCCTGTTCCGGGTCACCATCCTGCGACGGGCGGCGATCGAGCATGTACTCGTCCTGTCCCTGCACCACATCATCACCGACATGTGGTCGGTGGCGGTCGCACTCAGCGACTTCCTCCACCTGTATCGCCTGGAGTCGTCGGAGATCAGTGATGATCTACCGACTCCACGCTCCTCCTACGTCGACCATGTCGCCGACCAGCGCGCCCTGCTCGAGAGCGCGAAAGGGGCGGAGATGTCCGCCTACTGGCGGCGTCGGCTCGCCAACTCGCACGGCGTGCTCGACCTGCCCTTCGATCACGCCCGCCGCGCGTCGCGGACCGGACACGGCGCCTCGGTATCGATCGCGATCGGAGTCGACGGCACGCAGCGAATCCGTGACCTGGCCAGCGTGCAGGGCACATCGCCGTTCGTCGTGATGCTCGCCACCTTCCAGACGCTCCTCCATCGGTACACGGGGAGCGACGACATCCTCGTCGGTTCGCCGAAGGCGAACCGCTCGGCGAAGTCGGCGCGCGTGCTCGGCTGCTTCCTCAATCCGATCGTGCTGCGCACCGACCTGTCCGGCGACCCGTCGTTCCTCGCCACGGTCGAGCGCTGCCGCGACGTCGTCAAGGAATCATTCGCTCGCGACCGGTTCCCGTTCCACAAGATCATCGAGGACATGGCGGCGGCCCACGAGACGGCCGGCCAGCCGTTGTTCAACGTGATGTTCGCCTGGCAGAAGACCAGCCGTCTGGTGGGTCGCGATTTTGCCTCATCGCAGATCCTGAACACGGAGAACCCCGCATCGTTCGATGACGGCCTGAACGTCGAGTCGATGGCACGCGAGTGGCGCGCCACGCCGCTCGATCTCACATTGCTGGTCGCCGAAGTCGATCGACAGTTCGTCGCCACGTTCGAGTATGCGACGGATTTGTTCGAGGCGGGGACGGTGGAGCGGTTGGCGGATCATTTCGTGGTGTTGCTGGAGTCGGCGTTGGCCGACCCGCAGCAAACGATCGGTGCGTTGCCGATGCTCACCGAGCCGGAACGGGCCGAGCTCACCACCGCCGTGGACGACACCCGCGTCGAGTACGACCGCGACGTCTGCCTGCACTCCCTCGTCTCCCGCCAGGCGCAACGCACCCCTTCCGCCACCGCAGTCACCTTCGCCGACGAGTCGCTCACCTACCGTCAGCTCGACGAGCGCGCCAACCAGCTCGCCCACCACCTCATCGCCCGCGGCGTCACTGCTGGTGACATCGTCGGAATCCATCTCGAACGCAGCCTCGACATGGTCGTCGCCGTGCTCGCCACCCTCAAGAGCGGCGCCGCCTACCTGCCCCTCGATCCCGGGTTCCCTCCCGAGCGGCTGGAGTTCATGCGCAACGACTCGGCCGCCGCCACGGTGATCACCACCACCCCCCTCGCCGACGGTGATCCCGCCGCCCGTGTCGACATCACCGCCGAAGCCGACGCCATCGCCGCCCACTCCACCAGCGACCCCACCGTCGCCGTCTCCGCCACCGATCTCGCCTACGTCATCTACACCTCCGGCTCCACCGGCCGCCCCAAAGGCGTCCAGATCGAACACCGCAACGTCGTCAACTTCCTCAACGCCATGACCACCCGGCCAGGCATCACCCCCGACGACACCCTCCTCTCCGTCACCACCCTCTCCTTCGACGTAGCCGTCGGCGACATCTTCCTCCCCCTCGTCAACGGCGCGACGCTTGCCGTGGCCAGCGCAGAAGCGGGGATGGACCCAAACCTGATCCTCGCCGAGTTGACGACGCGGCGACCCAGGCTGATGCAGGCCACCGCCACGACGTGGCGGATGTTGGTGGATGCGCGGTGGCGGGGTGATCCCGAGTTGACGATCGTGTGCGGCGGCGAGGCACTCACCCGCGACCTCGCCGACGAACTGCTCACCCGGTGCAACGTGCTGTGGAACGCCTACGGACCCACCGAGACCACCGTCTGCGTCGGCGATGGGAGAGGTGCGCTTCGACGACGGCCGATCACGGTGGGGCGGGCGCTTGGACAACACGACGTTGCTCGTCCTCGACCGCTACCAGCAGCCACTCCCGGTCGGTGTCCCCGGAGAGCTGTTCATCGGCGGCGACGGCGTCGCCCGCGGCTACCTCAACCGCCCCCAGCTCACGGCAGAACGATTCGTCCCCGACCCTTCACCGACCCGACCAGCTCCTCTACCGCACCGGCGACCTCGCCCGCCGCCTCCCCACCGGCGAATCGAACTCCTCGGCCGCCTCGACAACCAAGTCAAGATCCGCGGCCACCGCATCGAGCTCGGCGAGATCGAAGCCCTCCTCAGCGCCGCGCCATCCGTCTCACAAGCGATCGTCACCACCTACGAACCCACCCCCGGCAACACCCAACTCGCGGCGTACTACACAGTCGGTTCGGAACCAGCGCCCACGGATCACGATCTTCGCACGTACCTTCGCGGCCACGTTCCCGACTACATGGTGCCGGCCACGTACCTCCGCGTCGACGTCTTCCCCCGCACCCCGAACAACAAGATCGACCGCAACGCCCTCCCCACCCCCATCCACACCATTCATCACTCCACCGACCCGCCCCGTCCCGGCGTCGAAACCACCGTCGCCACGATCTGGGAGAACGTCCTCGGCACCACCGGCATCGGCCGCCACGACAACTTCTTCGACCTCGGCGGCCACTCCCTCCTCGCCACGATGATCGTCTCCCGCCTCGCGACCAGCTCGGTGTCGACCTGGCGGTGCGCGCGATCTTCGCCGCCCCGACGATCGCCGAGCTCGCCACGGAGATCGGTGAACGGGAGAGCATTGCCCCAGGGTCGGGCTCGGCAATCGCCATCGTCGACCGCAGCCAGCCGCTGGAGCTGTCCCTGTCGCAGGAACGGATGTGGTTCCTCCACCAACTGCACCCGACCGCGACGGCGTACAACCTGTCCGGCGCTCTACGTTTAAGGGTCCGCTCGACGTCGACGCACTTCGTTGGTCGTTCGACCGGCTCGTCGAGCGCCACGAATCGTTGCGTACCTACTTCCAGGTGAACGAAGGTCGACCGTCGCAATCAATCGTCGCGCCGTACCCGGTGCCGCTCCCCCTCATCGACTGCCGGTCACCCGACGGGGGTGGCGAGGAAGCGGCGTTCGAGGCCATGGTCACGAGCGTCGAACGAGCCGTTCGACCTCGGCCGGCTGCCGTTGTTCCGGTCTGCGCTCTACCGCGTCGGCGAGGAAGAGCACCTGCTGTTCCTCAGCATGCATCACATCGTCTCCGACCAGTGGTCGTTCGGTGTGATGAGCACCGAGCTGTCCACGATCTACGCGGCCCGCTGCGCCGGTGAACCCGACCCGCTGCCGCCGCTCCCGCTGCAGCACGTCGACTACGTCGCCTGGCATCGCCGATGGCTGGAAACCGACGCTCATCAGCGACAACTTGAGTACTGGAAGGAGCAGCTCGCCGGGCTGCCCGTGCTCGACATGCCCTCCGATCGTGTGCGGCCCGCCATGCAGTCGATGCGTGGTGCATCGGTGATCGTCCCGCTCAGCGCCGAGCTCGCCGCGATGACAGCGCAGTTGAGCCGGCACCACAACGCCTCGCCGTTCATGGTCTTCCTCGCCGCGTTCCTGACGTTGCTCCATCGCTACAGCGGCGCCTCCGACCTTGCCGTCGGATCGCCGATCGCCAACCGCAACTGGCTGGAGAGTGAGCATCTCATCAGCTCCTTCGTCAACACGCTCGTGCTGCGTGTCGACGTCGCCGGCGATCCGACCTTCAGCGAGGTTGTCGACCGCGTCCAATCGACGACGCTCGATGCCTACGCCCATCAGGATCTACCCTTTGACCGGCTCGTCGAGGAGCTGCGCCCGCCGCGCGACCTCAGCCGGTCACCGCTGTTCCAGGTCTTCTTCAACCTGCAGAACGCACCGATGAGCTTGCCGCACTCGCCGGCATCTCCGTCGAGGCCGTACCGCTCGACCGGCGGGCAGCACAGTTCGACCTGTCCCTGTCCGTCGACACGTCGTGGTCGAACAGCCTCGTCTTCGAGTATGCGACGGATTTGTTCGAGGCGGGGACGGTGGAGCGGTTGGCGGATCATTTCGTGGTGTTGCTGGAGTCGGCGTTGGCCGACCCGCAGCAAACGATCGGTGCGTTGCCGATGCTGACCGAGACAGAACGGGCCGAGCTCGACCACCGCCGTGGACGACACCCGCGTCGCCTACGACCGCGACGTCTGCCTGCACTCCCTCGTCTCCCGCCAGGCGCAACCGCACCCCTTCCGCCACCGCAGTCATCTTCGCCGACGAGTCGCTCACCTACCGGCAGCTCGACGAGCGCGCCAACCAGCTCGCCCATCACCTCATCGCCCGCGGCGTCACTGCTGGCGACATCGTCGGCATCCATCTCGAACGCGGCCTCGACATGGTCGTCGCCGTGCTCGCCACCCTCAAGAGCGGCGCCGCCTACCTCCCCCTCGATCCCGGCTTCCCCCCCGAGCGGCTCGAGTTCATGCGCACCGACTCGGCCGCCGCCACGGTGATCACCACCACCGCCCTCGCCGACGGCGATCCGCGCCGCGCCATCGTCGACCTCACCGCCGACGCCGACGCCATCGCCGCACCACGCCACCAGCGACCCCGCCGTCGCCGTCACCGCCACCGACCTCGCCTACGTCATCTACACCTCCGGCTCCACCGGCCGCCCCAAAGGCGTCCAGATCGAACACCGCAACGTCGTCAACTTCCTCAACGCCATGACCACCCGGCCAGGCATCGACCCGCGACGACACGCTCCTCTCCGTCACCACCCTCTCCTTCGACATCTCGGTGCTGCGAACTGTTCCTCCCTCTCGTCAACGGGGGCCGCGTCGTCATCGTCGATCGAGCATCGCGTCGTCGACGGCTACGCCCTGATCGCCCACATCGAGCGCGATCGACCGACGCTGCATGCAGGCGACACCCACGACGTGGCGGATGTTGGTCGACGCCGGCTGGCGGGGTGACTCCCGACCTGACGATCGTCGTGCGGCGGCGAGGCACTCACCCGCGACCTCGCCGACGAGCTGCTCACCCGCTGCGACACGTCTCTGGAACGCCTACGGACCCACCGAGACCACGCGTCTGGTCCTCGATCAAGCGCATCGAGGGCGGCGAGCGCCGATCACGATGGGGCGGGCGCTTGGACAACACGACGTTGCTCGTCCTCGACCGCTACCAGCAGCCACTCCCCCTCGGCGTCCCCGGCGAACTGTTCATCGGCGGCGACGGCGTCGCCCGCGGCTACCTCAACCGCCCCGAGCTCACCACGGAACGATTCGTCCCCGACCCCTCACCAACCCGGCCAGCGCCTCTACCGCACCGGCGACCTCGCCCGCCGCCTCCCCACCGGCGACATCGAACTCCTCGGCCGCCTCGACAACCAAGTCAAGATCCGCGGCCACCGCATCGAGCTCGGCGAGATCGAAGCCCTCCTCAGCGCCACACCATCCGTCAATCACCAAGCCGCTCGTCACCACCTACGAACCCACCCCCGGCAACACCCAACTCCTCGCCTACTACACCCACACCGCCAACCCGCCCACCGACAACGAACTCCGCACCAGCCTGCGCGCCCACCTCCCCGACTACATGGTGCCCACCACCTACGTCGCCCTCGACACCTTCCCCCTCACCCCCAACAAGAAGATCGACCGCAACGCCCTCCCCACCCCCACCCACACCATCCGCCACAGCAGCGAACCACCCCGCCCCGGCATCGAAACCACCATCGCCACCATCTGGGAAAACGTCCTCGGCACCACCGGCATCGGACGCCACGACAACTTCTTCGACCTCGGCGGCCACTCCCTCCTGGCGATCCGCGTGTTCGCCAAGATCGAGGAGGCGACGGGCAAGTCGTACCCGCTCACGAAGCTGTTCCAGGTGCCGACGGTGGCGAGCTTCGCCGACATGCTCTACGAGGAGGGGTGGACGACGCCGTGGACGTCGTTGGTCACGGTGCAGCCGGACGGCACGGAACCGCCGTTGTTCGTGGTGGCACCGTTCCTGATCACGGCCCTCAGCTTCTCCCACCTCGCCCGCCACCTCGGTGACGACCAACCCCTCTATGTCTTCCAACCGCAGGGCATGGACACCAACGACCCGGCCCACACGACGGTGGAGCAGATGGCCGGCGCACTACATCTCCGAGATGCGGCAGGTGCAGCGATCCGGTCCGTATCGCATCGGTGGACACTGTGCCGGGAGT
Source organism: uncultured Acidimicrobiia bacterium (assembly GCA_963830025.1). GTDB lineage: Bacteria > Actinomycetota > Acidimicrobiia > Acidimicrobiales > Ilumatobacteraceae > CAWHLC01. The sequence goes on along the minus strand of CAWHLC010000004.1, from coordinate 199,531 downwards.
TGGGTGGCGTTCGAGATGGTTCGACAGCTCCAGCATGCGGGCGACGAGGTGTCATTGCTGTTCCTCGTCGACTCCGGGCCGCCGGGGATCGAGCCTCCCAAGCGAAGCAGGGTCAGGCATGTCGCAAGCCGGGTCGTCCATTACGCCCGGGAGCGTCGCCTCCTCGACGCCATCCGGTGGCGGATCGGCCTGGCCCGAGAGCGCATGCTCGCCGCCTCTGCCGAGCCGAAGCACGACCGCCAGCGAGTCGCCGCGGTGCGGCGGGTGCACGCCGAGGCGCACAACCGCTACCGGGGTGGACGCATCGCCGGCGATGCGCTGTTCCTGCGCAGCGACGAGTCGGCGTCGCTCCCCGACAAGGACTGGCACCTGCGCTGGGCGGAGGTCATCGACGGAACCGTCACCGTCGAGCTGATCTCGGGCACGCACGCCGCTCTCTTGGAGAGTCCCAACGCGGCGGCCATGGCGAAGGCGCTCAACGCCGCACTCGCCTCGCTCGAGAGAGACGAATCGATCGACAGCGGCGTCGAGCTGACCCGTTGACTCACGCCTCGTCGCGTGCGCCGGTCAGCACCACAGCGAGCGCCAGCCAGCGCTCGACGGCTTCGATGAACCGCCCCCGTATGCGTACACCGTCGGGCACCACCTCTGCCTCGAACGTCGACTCCGCTGCAGTCAGGCGGACATCGTGATGCTCGAGCATCCGTCCGCCTGAACCACTCCACGCCTTGAAGGCAGCCTCCTTCAACGTGAACGCGAGGCGGGCGTCGACCTCCGCGTCGTCTGGCCGGAGGATGATTCGCCCGATCTCGGGTTCGAGCGAGATAGACGGCTCGAGGTCGATGCCGAGCGCCTCGACCTGCTCGTCACGGCTCACCGCAGCGATCGCGTACCGATCGTCGTGCGCCAGCGACACGCGGAAACCGGACGGGACCAGCGGGGTGCGGTCGGCGGCAACGGGGATCGCCTCGTCGACCTCCATCAACTCACGCAGCAATGCTCGCCCAGTGGCGAACTCGCGGAGGCGCCCCGGCACAGCGGTCCGCATCGCCTGCCGCTCCACGTCGCGCAGACCGCTGACGTGGCTCGCGTCGATGCGGCGCACGCCGACGCGCACCGCAGGCGGGGCGAGTCCGGCGAGCGCCGTGGCGAGGGCCCGCTCGTCGGCGTCCGGCGTTGGCGACACCCGCGTACCCTACGCAGCCGGACGGTCGCCGCTGAGGGCTCGGTGGTACTGTGCGCCGATGGTTGGGAGGCGGTTGCGCCGGATTCCGGGCGCGCTCGCCTGGCGGGCGCGAGCGGCATTCGAGCGCCTGATCGCCCGCACACCCACTGGGCGTACCGAGTTCTTCGACCCGGCACAGTTCCCATGGATCCCTGGAGTCGAAGCGCGCGCCGACGAGATCAAGGAGGAGCTCGACGGGCTCCTCTCCCGCGTCGACCAACTCCCCAACTTCCAGGACATCCAGGAGGAGCAGCGAATGCTCACCCAGGACGACCGCTGGAAGGTCTTCCTCTTCTACGGCTACGGGGTACCGTGCCGATGGCAACTGCCGACGCTGTCCGCGCACCGCCGAGATCGTCGAATCGATCCCGGGAATGACGACGGCGATGTTCTCGGTGCTGCTCCCGCACAAGCACATCCCGCCTCATGTCGGACCGTGGAAGGGTGTGCTGCGCTATCACCTCGCCGTGCGCACGCCGCACCGATGAAGCAGTCGCCGGCATCCGCGTCGGCAGCAGTACGGAGCACTGGCGGGCAGGGTCGCAGCCTGGTCTTCGATGACACGTTCGACCATGAGGCGTGGAACGACAGCGACGAGATCCGCGTCGTGCTCTTCGTCGACGTCATCCGCAAGTTGCCGTGGTACTTGGCGGTCCCGAACCGAGCGTTCATCGGCGCCATCCGCCACTCGCCGTTCATCAAGCGGGCGCTCGCCAACAACGAGGCGTGGCAGGAGACGCTGGGGGCGACGATCACCGCCGCCTAGCGAGCGTTCGCAGCGACTCAGCCGCCGGAGGCGTCGGCGACCTTCGTCCTGCCGGCCGAGATCCACGGCATCATCGCCCGCAGGGTGCCACCGACCTCCTCGATCGGGTGCGCCTTGCCCTCGTTCTGCAGGCGGGTGTAGTTCTCTCGACCGCTGTCGCTCTCGGCCACCCATTCCTTGGCGAAGGAGCCATCCTGGATCTCGGTGAGGATGCGCTTCATCTCCGCCTTCGTACCGTCGGTGACTACGCGCGGACCGCGGGTCAGGTCGCCGTACTCGGCGGTGTCGGAGATCGAGTAGCGCATCCCGGCGATGCCCTCCTCGTACATCAGGTCGACGATCAGCTTCACCTCGTGGAGGCATTCGAAGTAGGCCATCTCCGGCGCATACCCTGCCTCGGTGAGCGTCTCGAAACCGGCTTGGACGAGACGCGTCAGGCCACCACACAGCACCACCTGCTCGCCGAACAGGTCGGTCTCCGTCTCCTCCGGGAACGTCGTCTCGATGACACCGGCACGCGTGCCACCGATGGCGTCGGCGTACGACAGCGCAAGCTCCTTCGCCTGACCCGACGCGTCCTGGGCGACGGCGATGAGCGTCGGTACGCCGCCACCCTCGGTATACGTGCGACGGACGAGGTGCCCCGGCCCCTTCGGGGCGACCATGATCACGTCGACACCGTCGGGTGGCGTGATGAGATCGAAGCGGATGTTGAAGCCGTGGGCGAAGGCGAGCGCCTTGCCCGGCGTCATGTGCTCGGCGATGTGCTCGGCGTAGATCTTCCGCTGCTCGGTGTCGGGAGCGAGCATCATCACCACGTCCGCCTCCTTGGCGGCGTCGGCGACCGACAGAACCGTGAGCCCCTGCGCCTCGGCCTTCGCTGTCGACGACGAGCCGGGTCGCAATCCCACGACGACGTCGACGCCCGAGTCCTTCAGGTTGAGAGCGTGACCGTGGCCCTGCGATCCGTACCCGATGACGGCGACCTTCTTCCCATGGATCAGGGTGGGGTCGGCGTCGTCGGAGTAGTACACGTTGGCTGCCATCAGCCTGCCTTTCTGGTTGCCGGGCGCAGGCGCGCTTGCCGGTCGAGTTTGGGGAGGGCGACACGCCCGGTGCGCTGCAGCTCGACGATGCCGTAGCCGTCGAGCAGCGCCTCGAAGTCGTCCAGTTTGTCAGGACGCCCCTCGAGGCTCAGCGTCAACGCGCCGCTGCCGACAGCGAGGATCTTGCCTTCGAAGACGTTGACCAGCTCGAGCACCTGACTGCGCAGCTCGGCATCGACACGGACGGTGGCGAGGAGCAGCTCACGCTCCACGGACCAGCGTGGGTCGAGCTCGGAGATCTTGATCACGTCGATCAGCTTGAAGAGCTGCTTGACGACCTGCTCCAGAGGTGCTGACTCGACGTCGACCACGATCGTGATCCGGCTGCGACCCTCCTCCTCGGCTGGTGCCACTGCCAAGGAGAAGATGTTGTACCCACGCCGGGCGAACAAACCGGCGACACGGGCGAGCACGCCCGGCCGGTTCTGCACGAGCACGGAGAGGATGTGATGGGTTGGTTCGCTCACCGCAATGACTCCTTGTAGCGATCCTGGCTCGGCGGGACGATGAGGTCGTCGTTGGAGGCGCCGGCCGGCACCATCGGGAAGACCTTCTCCCGGGCATCGACACGGAAGTCGACCACCACCGGTCGGTCGTTGATCGAGTTCGCCTTCTCGATGGCGGGCTCGGCCTCCTCGGGTGCGTCGACGCGGATCCCGACGCAGCCCATTGCCTCTGCCCACTTGACGAAGTCGGGCACGTCCGTGGACAGGTAGACCTCCGAGTACCGCTCGTCGTAGAACATCTCCTGCCACTGACGGACCATGCCGAGATAGCTGTTGTTGAGGATGCCGATCTTCACCGGGATCCGCTCCACCGAGGCGGTGACGAGCTCCTGGGCGGTCATCTGAAAACAGCCGTCACCGTCGATTGCCCACACCGTTCGGTCGGGACGGCCCACCTTGGCGCCGATCGCTGCCGGCACCGCAAACCCCATCGTGCCCAAGCCACCGGAGTTGACCCACGTGTAGGGCTCGTTGAACTTCCAGTACTGCGACGCCCACATCTGGTGCTGCCCCACGCCGGAAGCGAGGATCGTGCCCTCCGGCGCAGCGTCACGGATCTTCTCCAGGCAGAACTGCGGCTTGAGCGCGTGCCCCGGCTCGTTGTCCTCGTAGGTGAGCGGGAACTGCTCCCGCCAGCCAGAGATGCGGCTCTTCCAGGCGCTGATGTCGGCCTGCGCGGCGCCGCCCTCCTTCATCGCCCTGATCGCCTTGGCAATCTCGGTGATGACGTAGCGACAGTCTCCGACGATCGGCACGTCCGGCCGGCGCACTTTGCCCTGCTCGGCGGGATCGATGTCGACATGGATCACCTTCGCCTCGGGGGCGAAACCGTCGAGCTTGCCCGTGACCCGATCGTCGAAGCGGGCGCCGAGCGCGATCAGCAGATCGCTGCGCTGCATCGCAGTGACGGCGGCGGCGTTGCCGTGCATCCCGGGCATGCCGAGACAGAGCGGATGATCATCGGGGAACGCACCGCGAGCCATCAACGTCGTCACGACATGGATGTCGGTGAGCTCGGCGAGGTCGCGCAGGGCCTCGGCTGCTCGCGCCTTGAGGATCCCGCCGCCGACGTAGAGCACAGGCCGTTCGGCGGCGAGGATGAGCCGCGCCGCCTCCTTGATCATCCGTGGGTGACCCTTCGTCGTCGGTCGATACCCGGGCAACGATGCGGCGACGTCTTCATCACTTGGCCAGTGCCACTCCATCTCGCGGACGAGCACGTCCTTCGGCACATCGACGAGGGTCGGGCCGGGGCGCCCGGTAGAGGCGATGTGGAAGGCCTGCCGCACGGCGAGCGGGATCTCCTCGGGTGTCATCACCAGCTCGTTGTGCTTCGTGACCGAACGCGTGATGCCAACGGTGTCGCACTCCTGGAACGCGTCCGAGCCGATGGCAGTGGTCGGCACCTGGCCCGTGATCGCCACCATCGGGATCGAGTCCATGTACGCATCGCACAGTGGCGTCACGAGGTTCGTCGCGGCCGGGCCCGATGTCACCATCGCCACGCCCGGGCGTCCCGTGACGTGGGCATATCCCTGCGCCATGTGGCCGGCGCCTTGCTCGTGGCGCACGAGGATATGGCGGATCGTCGACTCGAGAAGGGGATCGTAGGCGGGGAGGATGCAGCCGCCAGGAAGGCCGAACATGACGTCGACCGATTCCTGTTCGAGCGATTTGATGAGGGCTTGTGCGCCGGTCATCTTCATGGCGGGTGCTCCTTCGATGGGGCAGTTGAGTGAGACGGGAGAGCTTCAGTCGGCGGAAAAACGAAACGACCTCCCGGTTCGGGAGGTCGAGGAGCGCACGCGGCAGATGTGCCGGTGCGCTACCGGATAAGTACTACGAGGACACGGAGGTCGCGACGCATTGCGTGCCAGTCTGCCAAACTCACCGCCCTGCAGCAACCCGGACGTTGCTCGAGCTGGGGCGAGACGCCGAAGCGAAGCGGCGGCGGCGAGCTCGGGAGGCGAGACGAGCGACTTGCTCGCGAGTCGCAGCTCCGAGACATCAGTCGAGATGGCCGTCGGGGTGGACAGCTTCGTCGACCATGTCGCCGAGGGCCGGATCGACCAGGTCGTGGGCCATGTCGAGCGCCATCGAACGCTTCTCCTTCCGCGCCTTGCGGATCTCGAGGACGATCGGGGTGACCGAGATGGCGACGACGAGGAGGATGGCGATCTCGAGGTTGTTCTCGATGAAGTCGACCTGGCCGAGGAAGTAGCCGAGGAGCGTGACTCCGACCGCCCAGAGGAACCCACCGATGAGGTTGAACGTGACGAACGTGCGGTAGTTCATCCGCGACACGCCGGCCACGATCGGGGCGAACGTGCGGACGATGGGGACGAACCGGGAAAGGACGATGGTCTTCGACCCGTACTTGTCGAAGAACTCCTGCGCCTTGTCGACGTTGTCCTGCTTGAAGAACCTCGACTGCGGTCGGTTGAACAGGCTCGGCCCGACACGCCTGCCAATCAGGTAACCGACCTGGTCGCCGGCGACCGCCGCCAGGAAGCAGCCGATCAACAGGGGAAACAGCGGGAGATGGAGCGATTCGCTGACGGAGTCGGGCGACGAGGCGAGGAATCCTGCGGTGAACAAGAGCGAGTCGCCCGGAAGGAAGAATCCGATCAGAAGGCCCGACTCGGCGAAGACGATGGCGAAGATGCCCATCAGCCCGACCGTGTCGATGATCCTCTCCGGGTCGAGTATTCCGCCTGCCGCAAGCACGCAGTCGAGGCTACCGGCGTCTGACACCCGGCGACCAGGCACGCCTGCGCTGTCCGAGCCCCGCAGCGCTTGTCACGTTGGACCGAGCTACCTCGTCATCCGAGCATGAACGACTCTGCGCTCCAACACGTTGACATCGCCGTCCTCGGCGGCGGGCTCGGCGGGCTCATCGCCACCCTCGCCGCACATCGACACTCGCCGCCCGGCACGACGATCACGCTCGTCACAGGTACCGAGCCAGGAGGGCGAGCACGGTGCGACGAGCGCGACGGATACGTGTTCAACCGAGGCCCGCGAGCGCTCTACGGCGGTGGCGCCGTCGAGCGGCTGCTGACGGACTTCGGCGTAGACGCGAGTGGGCACAAGCCCCCGACGGACGGTGCGCTGGCGTGGAGCGGTGGCCGTCTCCTGCCACTTCCGCAGGGTCCGATCGGGCTGCTGCGAACGCCCCTGTTCCATGGCGGCGACCGGGCGCGGATGGCGCGTCTCCTCGCTCGCATCGGCCATCTCGACAGCGACGCTGCCACGGGCTTCACGGTCGGCGAATGGGTCGACTCGCTCGGCCTCGACGACGACGCTGCTGCGCTCGTCCATGCACTCGTGCGCGTCGCCACCTACACGAACGCTCCTCACATCGTCGAGGCCTCCGCAGCGATCGCCAACCTGCGACACGGCGTTCTCGGCCGGTGTGCGCTACCTCGACGGCGGGTGGCAGACGCTTGTCGACCAGCTGCTTACGAAAGTCCGCGACGCCGGCATCACGGTCCGTCAGGAGGTCGCCGTGTCGATGCAGCCCGTGGCAGGGGCGCACGTCGTCACCACACCGTCAGGACAGCTGCACGCAGACGCGTCGGTGCTCGCGATCGGTTCAGCGGCGAGTTGTGCCGCAGTGCTCGGCTACATGCCCGCGGCGTGGGCGTCACTCGGTCCCGCCGCCGAGGTCGCCTGCCTGGAGCTCGGTCTGCGCCGGCCGCCGACCCGACGGTTCGCCCTCGGCATCGACGAGCCGCTGTACTTCTCGACGCACTGCCCACCGGCCCGACTCGCCCCAGACGGCGCCGCTGTCGTCCACCTCATGGCGTACCTGCCGGTCGACGACGACACCGACTCGCTCGATCGCAAGACACAACTGCGATCGCTCGCCCGGCACATGGGGGTGACGGCCGAGGACATCGTCACCGAGCGGTTTCTCGCCAGGATGGTCGCCCAGACCGCCGTTCCGACCGCTCATCCCTCGGGACTCGCCGGACGGCCAGGCATCGCCGTGCCGGAACGAGACGGCGTGTACGTAGCAGGTGACTGGGTCGGTGCGGAGGGCATGCTCAGCGACGCTGTCGCAGCGAGCGCAGCGGCTGCCGGGCGGGCTGCCGCAACGCATGTGTCTGCGATGCTGGCGGTGTCATGACGACGATCCCCGACGATCACGCCGAGGCGGTCTTCTCCGCCCAACGAGATCGGTTGGTTGGCGTCGCCTACCGGATCACTGGCTCCCGCAGTGACGCCGAGGACGCAGTCCAGGAAGCGTGGATCCGGTGGTCCAGCGCAGCGCCCGGTTCGATCGACAATCCGCCCGGCTGGCTGACGACGGTGACCAGCCGAATCGCCCTCGACCACCTCCGGTCAGCACAGCAACGGCGTGAGCAGTACGTCGGTCCATGGCTCCCCGACGTCGCCGGCATCGAGCCTGCTCCCGACGAGCAAGCGGAGATGGCGGAGAGTCTCACCATGGGGTTCTTGGCGGTGCTCGAGCATCTCAAGCCGATCGAGCGGGCGGTCTTCGTGCTGTCCGACGTGTACGGCGTGCCGTACGAAGAGATCGGCACAGTCGTCGATCGTCGTACCGACGCCTGCCGGCAGATCGCCCATCGCGCCCGGCAGAAGGTGCGTCAGGAACGCCCCCGGTTCGCGCCGACAGATCCTCTCGCCTGGTCGGTAGCGGGTGAGTTCGTTGCCGCCCTCGCCGCCGGCGACACCGACAAGGTGCTGGCGATGCTCGCTCCCGACGTCGTCCACATCAGTGACGGCGGGCCGGACTATCACGCCGCCCGACGGCCGGTCGTCGGCGCCGATCGAGTCGCTCGGCTCCTCATCAACCTCGCCAAGCAAGCTGCAGGGGCCTCGGCCGAGCCACGCCTGGTGAACGCCCAGCCTGGCTTCGTGATCAGCGCCGGTGGGACGATCTTCGCCACGCTCGTCTGCTCCGTCGTCGACAGCCGCATCGACCGCATCTACGCCGTCGTCAATCCCGAGAAGCTCATCCCGATCACGGGCGCCGGTAAACAGTGATCAGCTCAGCACCGCGGTCCACAGCGAGTCGTAGAGCGACGCCATCGTCGCCGCTGTGAACCGCTGCTGCGCGCGATCGAACGCTGCCTCCGTGACGGCTCGGCGTAGCTCCGCGTCCTCGAGGATCCGGTTGACGGCACGGCATACGGCAGCCACGTCGCCGGATGGCACGAGAAGTCCCGTCACGCCGTCGGTGATCGCGTCGGACACGCTGCCGACGTCCGACGCGACCACCGGCGTGCGCGCCAGCATCGCTTCCACGATCGTGAGCGGGAACGACTCATCTCGTGAGGGGAGAACGAACACGTCGAAGCCGGCGATGTAGGGACAGGCGTCGTCCTTCCAGCCGGCGAACTCGACACGGTCATCGACCGCCAGCTCGCGGGCCGCGCGCCTCGAGGTCTGGCCGCCGCTCGCCGTCGCCGACCAAGACGAGCCGCACGTCCGGGAGTTGGGCCATCGCGTCGACGAGCACGTGAATTGACTTCTGGTCCTCCAGTCGGGCGGCACAGCCGATCACGGGCCGATCGTCGAAGTCGACCGGTTTGGCCGCAGGCGCCGGGACGCCGTTGTGGATCACCGTGACGGACCGACGGGATACACCGAAAAACCGCCCGAGATCGTCAGCCGAGCGGGACCCGACGGCTACATGCCCTGCCAGCGGGCGGGACAGCAGGTTCTTCAAGATCCGACCCCGTCGCCGGCGGCTGGGGAGCACCAGCTGCTCCACGGCGACCACCGGGATTCGCGCCGAGAACGCAGCCAGCATCGCCGGACGGGCGGCGAACGGGTTGCACAGCGTCACCTGCAACAGGTCGAGGTGCCGCGCGCGGAAGGCGCGTCGATGATCGGAGATCGCCCCGACAGTCGAGTGGCGACTGGCCACCTGGTAGGTCGTCGCGTCCGGCGCCAGTGTGCGGACCTCGTCGAGCAGCTCGGCATGGTTGCCGCACACCACGAGTTCCGCCTCCCCCTGATACGCGTTAACCAGGTTGATCATCGAGCGTTCGGCTCCGCCTACAATCGAGCTGTCGCTGTACAGGCCGATACGGGGCGGCGCTCCAGTCACCCCGAAGCTCCGGTGCTCGGTCGTGCGCGGTCCCGGGATAGGCGGGCGAGCGGAAGGGAATATGAGTCGTTCATGCGTGAGTGTGTGAGGCGGCGACCTCCATGAGTGGCGACGAAGGTATCGCTCGGTCGGGCGAACTCAGGCGTCACGGAGCGAATATCGACCGGCCGCGCATCCTCCTCCTCACCGAGCGCACGCCCGGATTCGACAGCGGGTTCGGGATGCGCGTGCACAACACGATCCGCGGCCTTGCCGCGGCCGGCGAGTTGCACGTCTGTCTCGTTGACGGAAGCTCGCGGGGGGAGAAGCTGCCGAGCAGTGACGACTACTCGACAAGTCGTGTCGCTGGCGCACCGCTGCTTCGCTGGCAGAAACTGCTCACTCTGCCCGATCCCCGTCCGGCCAACGTCAGGTATCGCTCCCTGGCTACGTTGCGCGCCGACATCGAGCGCACGCTCAACCGAGGGACCTGGGACCTGATCTGGTGCTGCCGGGTCCGTGTCCACCCACTCGTCGATGTGCTCCGGGCCCGAACGGTGATCGTCGACTTCGACGACGTGGGTGATCGTCTCCTCCGATCCGCGATCCGCGACCGGATCGCCCAGGAAGGTTTTCTGCAGACGTTGCCCCGCAACGCCTTCGACTGGCTCGACTCGTTGAAATGGCGACGTTTCGAGCGCCTGACCGCGCGCGGTGCCGATCGCGTCGTGGTGTGCAGCAATATCGACGTCGACCATCTCCGACTCTCCAACACCGTCGTGGTGCCGAACGGTTACGCGTTCACCGAATCGCGTCCGATTGACGTACCCAACGACGAACCCAGGCATCAGTTGACCATTGCGCCACCCTCGTCGAACTCGCTGATCTTTGTCGGACCGTTGACATACACGCCCAACCGTCTCGCCGTGAAGTGGCTGATCCGCCGCGTGCTCCCCAGGCTCCTCGAGCGCATCCCCGAGGCAGAACTCCTGGTTGTCGGCGATCCCGCAGGATTGGCGGTCGCACATGGTGAGATGCGAGGTGTGAGGTTCACTGGTTGGGTGCCCGACGTGACACCGTTCTACCGAACCGCCGGTGTCGCCGTCACGCCGCTCCACTCGGGAGGCGGCACGCGGCTCAAGGTGGTCGAAGCACTGGCGCGCAGGGTGCCGCTCGTCTCGACGTCGTTCGGCTGTGAGGGCCTCGGACTGCTGGCCGGCAAGGAGATGCTCGTCGCCGACGAACCCGATGAGTTCGCCGCCGCCTGTGCCTCGATCCTCCGCGACCCACAGCTGCGACAGAGCCTCGTCAGCGCCGGCTGGAACCGGTACCTGCAGAGCTTCACCTCGGACGAATGCAGCCGCACGGTGGCAGAGGTGGCCCTGTCGACGATCGGACAATCGCCTCCCGAGCACGATCGCTCGCCCGACGGGGACCTGCTGCCATGACGGCAACGGCGGACGTTGATGGCGCATGGACCGTCAACGCTGCCCGTGACAACCGGTGGCCGCGGCTACAGCTTTCTCAGCCGTGGGTCCACCGCGAGCTGATCTTCTTCTTCGCCCTCCGCGACGTCAAGGTGCGTTACAAGCAGGCGTACCTCGGCGCCGCGTGGGCCGCGCTGCAACCGCTTGCCGGAGCGGTGGCGTTCACGTTGCTGTTCAACGAGCTCGCCGGGGTCGAGGTCGAGGACGAGTCCTACTTCGTCTTCGCCCTCGTCGGTTTCGTCGTGTGGGCCTACTTCTCGACTGCTGTGAACAACGGCACGAACATCCTGCTCTACAACTCCGAACTGCTGACGAAGGTGGCACTTCCGCGGATCGCGCTCCCCGTGTCGGCTCTCGTGCCGGGCCTCATCGACCTCGCCGTCGGCGTCGTGATCGCTCTCGTTGCGGCGGTGATCTGGGGTGGCGGCACGAACATCGTCACCCTGGTCGTCGCGCTGCCTCTCGGCACCGCCCTGCTGATCCTCAGTGCGCTCGGACCGGCCCTGTACTTCAGCGCATGCGTGGTTCGCTATCGCGATGTGGCGACGATCGTCGGATTCGGACTGCAGCTGTTCCTCTTCGTCAGTCCCGTCGCTTACCCGCCCGAACTCGTCCCCGACCGCTGGCAGACGTTGCAATACGTCAATCCGCTGGCCGGTGCGCTGGCGCTGTATCGAGCCGCGCTCGGCGGCTCGGAACTCCCTGCGATCGGATTGCTGCTGCTGTCGGCAGTGAGCGCCCTGGTGATCGCCCTGCTCGCCCTCCTCTACTTCCGCACGCGAGAGCAAGAGTTCGTGGACATCATCTGATGGGCGGCAACGTGATCGAGCTGGATGGCGTGGGCAAGCGGTACCAGCTGGGCGAACACCACGGCGGTGGGTCCGATCTGCGCGAGACGATCGCTCGCCTCGCCGGACGGATGCGGGGTCGGGCACCGGCCCCACCGTCGGAGATCTGGTCGCTGCGTGAGATCTCGATGGACGTGGCCGCCGGGCAGGCGCTCGGCATCATCGGCGCGAACGGCGCGGGAAAGAGCACGCTGCTCAAAATCGTCAGCAACATCACAACGCCGACCGAGGGCGAGTGCAGGACGAAGGGTCGGATCGGTTCGCTGCTCGAGGTCGGTACGGGCTTCCACGGCGAGCTGACCGGCTTCGAGAACACGTACCTCAACGGGGCGATCCTCGGCATGACCCGCCGCGAGGTCGCCAGTCGCCTCGACGACATCGTCGAGTTCGCCGGGCTCGAACGGTTCATGGACACACCCGTCAAGCGGTACTCCTCAGGAATGTACCTACGCCTCGGCTTCTCGATCGCCGCCCATCTCGAGGCAGACATCCTCGTCGTCGACGAGGTGCTCGCCGTCGGCGATGCCGACTTCCAGCGCCGCTGCTTGGGCAAGATGAGCGAAGTCGAGCAGAGCGGCCGCACCGTGCTCTTCGTCAGCCACAATCTCGAGGCTCTGTCGCGGCTGTGCCCGACGGCGATGTGGCTCGAGCGTGGCCAGATCCGGCGCATCGGTCCGGCCAAGGCCGTGATCGACGAGTACACCCGGTCGTCATCGGGTGAGACGGGTGGAACTTCGACGTTCGAGGTTCGCACCGACGCAAGCGCGCAGATCGTGGGACTCTCGGTGGTCGATGAGGACGGTCACTCGCAGGCGGTTCTCAACCCATGGACACCGCTGACGATCCAGGTCGACCTCGTCGTCAACGAGCCGGTCCCGCTCGACATGGCGGTTCTGGTCTCCACGAGCAGCGGCACCAATCTGGTCGACGAGGCGTTGCGCGACCGATCGCTCTCCGGTCTCTACGAACCTGGGCGATACCGGATGCGTTGCTCGCTCCCGCCGATCCTCACGTCGGGCGAATACACAGCGAGCGTGTGGCTCGGATCGACGTACGACACGCTCGACCACTACGAGAATGCCGTGCTGTTCACCATTGACGGCGAGGACGACCGGCCACGACGCCATCTGCGTCTCGATGCGCCGTGGGACATTGCCCGCATCGAGTGACCGGGAGGCCCGAGCGGCCCGAGCGGTCACCGTCACGATCGTCGGGACAGCAACCCCCGCGGCCGCGTCGGCACCGTCGACGACACGCCGTCGCACGGCCCCACACAGCCGCCTCCTCACGAGCAGAGCACCAAGCGAACGCCCGGCAGGGCCTCGTCGCGGCGCCCAGCGGAGGATCCACCGGTGGAAGTCGCGTTGCTGGCGGAGCCGTGTGACCCAATCGTCGGCGAGTGAGCCGTACAACGAGTCGGGCCGAACTGTGTAGCTCGACCACGCACGATCCGACACGAGAACCGGTCCGATCAGGCTGACGGCGACGAACGTGCGCTGATCCTCATAGAGGCTGTCGCCTGCTGGCACGCCGCCGGCTTGCCGCAACGCGGTGGTGCGGAACATCACGTTCGACGGAGGCGGCGGCGTGACGTTGCCTCGCACCATCTCCGCGGCGAACTCGCCCGTGCCGAGGCGTCGCGGCGCGTCGACGAGGACGGGCGTGAGCGTCGATGGCTCTCCTTCGCCGATGGGTCGATACAGCGTCGGTCCGCAGACCATCGTCAACTCCGGATCGCGCCGGAACAGCGCCGCCTGTTCGGCAAGCTTGAACGGCTCCCAGCGGTCGTCGGCATCGATGAACGCCACGAGCGATGACTCCGCCTCGGACAGTCCGAGGTTGCGACTGGCGGGCAGACCCCTGTTCTCTCCGGAGGGATGCCGCAGCACGCGGATGCGACCCGGATCTTCCGCGGCCAGTTCGTCCGCAGTTGCCGCTGACGAGTCGGTCGAGCCGTCGTCGACGAGGAGCAATTCCCACGCAGCATCCGTCTGCGCCAGCACGGACGCGACTGCTCCCGCGAGAAAACGCTCCTCGTTCAGGAACGGCAGGATCACGGACACGGAAGGTCGGGCACTACCGCTTGCGTGCACCTTCTGCGTGCGGGCGGGGAGCGTTGCGGTGACATGCTCTCTGCGACGCTGCTCGCTGCGACGACGGGAGCGGTCATACCCACCGAGCAAGCCACTCAGGAACCCGGCGGTCATCACGGCCGCGTCGGCGCGGCGATTGCCGCCATGGCGCCTCCCGAACAGCAGATCCGTCGCATACCCGGAGATGGCGTGGACGCCGGCGCGCCGCAGGGCGGGACGATGCTCAGGATGGAGCCGATACCACTTGCTCAGCGTCGCTGCCCACGTCTGTCCCCACGAGCGGTACTGGCTACGGAGCTCCTTTCCGGTGCGTCGGTGCTCGTGGAACACCATCGCTGACGGTTCGTAGTCGACGGGCGACGACAGTGCGACGCGGGTGAGGATGTCCAGATCGCCACCGCCTGGCATGCCCGGCGCGTCCAGCGCCTCGTCGAAGGGGCCGGCTCGTTCGAGCGCCTCGAGACGGAAGGCCATGTTGCAGCCCACGCCGATGGAAGCATTGAACGGATAATCGCGCCGGGAGTCGTCGTCCAGTCGCCGCGCTTCCCAGCCGAGAAAGAAGCCACCACCGCGCTCGAACTCCAGTTGTGCGCCCGTGTCGAGCGTGTACGCAAGCACGCCTCCCACGACGGCCCCCGCGTCTGGATGTGCAGCGAACGTCCGGGCGACCGTTTGCAGCCAGAGCCGGTCGACGACGACGTCGTCGTCGACGAAGGCGAGCACCTCGGTCGTGCATTCCGACAGGGCGCGGTTCCGCGCCCGTCGAGCCCGGCGACGGGCTCGACGACCACACGCGCCCCCGCCGCCCGTCCTGCATCGGACGTGCGCCCGTCGGCCGACGCGTTGTCGACGACGAGCATTTGGGCGGAGACCTCGACGCCGGCCTCTTCCATCGCCGCCGCGACGGAGACGAGGCAACGCGCCAGACGCTCCGGCCGGTCGCGTGCGCAGACCGCCACGGTGACCGTGACTGGCGCGCCCGGACCTGGCAAGGGCCGGCCAAACCGGCGGGTGAGCCGATCCGCGATCGCAGACGTCGACGCGGGCGGAGCGCCGTCGATCAGAGCAGCTGCCACCGGAAGTCCGTCACGCCGCCCGACGACGAGCGCACCGTCGGACCAGGTCACCGCTCCGTCGAGCCGGTCGAGGTCGACCTCGACGACCTGGTACATCATCCGCGCCCCCGCTGGTCACGCACGGGCGGACCTTACCAACGGGTCGCCACGGTTCCCGGCCGTTCTCCGCTGAGGCCAGCGGGTCAACCGGCGACGTCGCAACTACGCTGACCGTCGTGACGGACCTCGCCCGACGCGCGTCTGATGTCGCCAAGCGGACGGCTCGGTGGACATACCGGGGAGCCCGATCCATCGATCTCCGCTTCTCGGCACCGCTCGCCGTGCTCGGCTATCACCGCGTCGCCGAACCGACGTGCGATCCGTGGGGCCTCGCCGTCACTCCACGTCATTTCGACGAGCACGTCTCGGTGCTCGCCCGTTCAGGCGCGGTTCGGCCGCTCGGTGAGGCACTGCGAATGCATCGACGGGGCCGTCACGGTCGCCGTCGGCCGACGACGGCAGTCACGTTCGACGACGGCTATGCCGACAACCTTTCCGCTGCGGTCCCCATCCTCGAACGGCACGGGGTGCCTGCGACGGTCTTCATCGCGACGCGGTTCCTCGACACGCCGTCGTTCTGGTGGGACCGTCTCTCCGCCATCATCCTCGGATCCGGAGTGCCGGTGGAAGAGATCAGCGACGCCTGCCGTTCACTCGGTCTGTACGACGTCGACCCCGACTCGGGCGAACCCACGCCCGCCCACGAGTGGCTGCACGACGTCGTCTACGAGCACCTGGCATGGCGTCACCCTGACGAGATCGACGCCACTCTCGACGCGCTGACTGCTCGCCTGGCGCAGGAACTACCCGCCGTCGACTGGCCGTCCACTCACGACCGGCGAGCTGGTCGAGCTCGACCAGCACCCGCTGATCACGGTCGGCGTGCACACGGTCAACCACCGCCGTCTCGGCGCGCTCGACCGGGCCACGGTCATCGACGAGTTGGTGATCGGACGTCGTCAGCTCGAAGCCGTCGTCGGAGACCGCCCACCACTGATGGCGTACCCGTACGGTGATGCTTCCCGCGTGACGGCCGGGGCCGCCAAGGAGGCGGGATTTCGCCATGGTGTCACCACACGTCGCGGCCTCGTCTCGGCCTTCGACGATCGACTCCTTCTTCCGCGGCTCCAGCCCGGCGACATCGGAGGCGATGAGTTCGAGGAGTTTCTGCGCGGCCAATCGACGCAGCTCGTGGGCAGCTCACCGCCGAGCTGAGATCCGGGCGGCTAGCGCCCGAGCGCGGCGGGACACACCGCGGCGAGCTCGGTGGGCGATGAGCCGGACGATCAGCACGACCCCGCTCACCCCGCCGAGATTGATGGCATTGGCGACGATCCACCGCTCGAAGTTGCGCCGCTGACGCAGCTGTGTCTCGACGTCGCGCTTCACCGAGCCGTACAACGAGTCGTCGCGGACCATGTAGGTCGACAGCGGCACATCACCGACGAGCACGCCACCGTTCAAGCTCAGCGCGACGAACGCACGTTGGTCCTCGTAGAGACTGTCACCGACGGGAACGCCTCCTGATGCACGCAGGTCGGTGGTGCGATACATCACGTTCGACGGCGGCGGCGATCCGATCAGTCCCCCGCAGACGAGATCGCCGGCGAAGCCGCCACGGCGGTAAAGGCGGGGTGCCTTCCTCACGACGGGCACCACCTCGCCTGATCCCGGGTCACCGATGTTGCGATGCCACGTCGGGCCGCAGACCATCGCGGCGCGGGCGTCGCGTCGAGCATGGCCACTTGCCGTTCGAGCTTGTCCGCCTGCCACCGGTCGTCGGCGTCGAGATAGGCGAGCAAGCGACCGCGGGCACGCGCCAGGCCGAGATTGCGGCTCGCCGCGAGGCCACTGTTGAGCCCACCAGGGTGGCGGACCACGGTGACCCTCGCATCGCCCTCCGCCAGATCAGCGGCGATCGCGCCGGAGCTGTCCGTCGAGCCGTCGTCGACGAGCACCAGCTCCCAGTCGGGGAAGGTCTGCGCGGCGACCGTCTCGAAAGCGCCGCGAAGGAAGTCCTCCTCGTTGAAGAACGAGAGCACCACCGACACCACCGGTCCGTCGGCCGTTGCCCGCGGCGTGTCGACGACTGCGGGGCGCCGTCGTCGCAGCGCCAGCATCCGGCCGGAGGAACTGCCGGAGACTTCCCGGTCGTCGGCGATCCGGCGTTCGATGATCTGCCGTTCACTCGCACGCAGTCGAGGATGGGAGAGCGCCGCCGCGTGCGCGAGGCGGAGGTCGATCGACGCCGCGGCGCCGTCGGCAGCGGGTTTGGTGCGGGTGGCGAGTGGCTCGTCGATCAACCCGACCTCCGCTCCGTCGAGGATCACCTGGATCCACATCGCCCACGCCGTCGTTGCCGGCTCGGTGCTGTTGGCGCGGGCGGATCGTGCCGCTGCGGGTCCGATGAGGAAGTCAGCCCGCAGGATCGCCTCCCGTTGGTGTTCGACAGGAAATGGCCGTTCGTCGTCGTAGAAGGCGGCGGCGTGGTCGCCGCGCCGAGCCGTGCCGTTTGTGACGACGACGTCGATCGACGGGTTCGCATCGAGAAAGCGATGGATAGCAGCGAGCCATCCGGGCTCGAGCCGATCACCGGCCCTCAGCCACACCACCCACTCGGAGTGCAGCGGAGGATCGAGCGCGCCCCATCGTCCGCTGACGCGGACCTCGTCCGGTGCGACCGTCTGGCGGCGAACCGAGGCGACCGTCTCCTCTCTCATGCGGTCGTCTGCCGCGTCGACGTCACCGTCAGGAGGGTCGACGACCACGACAGCGACGGCGCGTTCCATGAGCTCAGCGCTTGATCGCCAGGGCGCACACGCCAGTCGGAAAGATGGGGTCGAAGTGCTCCAGCTCGTCCTCCGACAGGTCGGTCGCGGCGAGCCCTTGCAGGAAGCTCGTGCTGACCAGCACGTTGCCGTACCCCTCCACCTGGACGTCGGCGCCAGGGCAGTTGCGTCGCATCAGGATGTCCATCCCGTGCGGTGTGACGCGCCACGCCTCGACGTGGGCAAGGCTCACTTCGAGCTTGCTCACGGTCGGCATCGTGACGATCAGGGCGCCGCCGGGCGCCAACGACTGCCACAGGTTGGCGAACGCGACGTCGAGGTCACCGACGAACTGCAGAGTCTGGACGATGACGGCGCAGTCGAACGCCTCGGGCGGCAACGAGTTCGCCACACCGAGGTCGGCGACGATCGTGGCCGCCGGGTTGGACGCGTCGATGTCGACGACCTCCACGTGGGTCACGCCGGCGCCGTACCCGCGGGCATAGCCGTCGTTCTGCACCTCGAGCACGCGACTGGTGATGAGGTCGCGGTGGCGGTGCATGAACCCCTCGATGAAGTAACGGTCGACTGGCGTGCCACGGGAGAGACCCCAATTGGGGTCGATCGGTCTCACCCGACCCAGGTCACCGAACCGGATCAGGCGGCCATGGGGCCTTCCCCCACGCACGCGGCGCCCCACGTGCCGCACCACCCGTTGTGCCGCTGGTGGCAGTCGTGACACCGTGCCCCGCAATCGGGAGTCGCTGTCTCCGTGCTGGTTCATCAGTTCAGTGTCCGTCCTGCGTCGTCGTGTCCTGCCCAGAGCGTTCCGTCGGGAGCGCACGCTAGTGGCCGAGGTCGGATGGTGGCGGCGGGCCCTGGCCGCTACGTTCGAGAGAATGGTCGAGGAGATGACGATCGTGATCGCGTCGTTTCAACGCCGCGACGACCTCGACCGGCTGCTCTCGTCGATCTCCGCCGCCCTCGACCCGCCGCCGGCGGCGGCGATCGACGTGCTGGTGGTGCTCGACGGCTCGACTGACGGGTCGAGCGAGCTGGTCGCCACCCGTCGGGAGACCTTTCCCGTCGATCTGGAGGCGATCTGGAAGGAGAACGGTGGGCTCGCCACCGCACGCAACGCCGGGATCGAACAGGCGCAGCGGAGATTCGTCTGGCTGCTCGACGACGACATGGAGATCGATCGCACGGCGCTCGAGCGCCACCTCGGTCACGACCGGCAGCGGGCAGAGCTGCTGATGGGTCCGTGCACCGTCGCCAGCGAACACCCGGATCTGCTCCACGCCACTGCTTTCTACGCACCGAGGCACGAGCAGCTCGCGGTGACGCGGGCGGTCGTCCGTCCGCAGGACTGCTCGTTCGCCAACACCTCAGCACCCACCACGCTGCTCCGCCGTTATCCGTTCGACGAGCACTTCCGGGGGTACGGCATCGAGGATTACGAGCTCGCCGCCCGCTTGCTCGGCGATCAGGTCGCCATCGCCTTCGATCCCGACGCCGCCGTCATCCACTACTTCGCCCCGACTCGATCCGAGCGGCTCATCAAGCTGCGCGAGGAGGGCGGCAATCGGATTCGCTTCGTGCGCACGCATCCGGAGCTCTCCGACGTCGTCTTCGAGCCGACGGCGGGCCGTCTCGACCGGATGTTGCGGCGCGTTGCCCGCCATCGAGTCGGATCGATGTTGTGGCGCAGCGCGCTCCTGCTCGACCGCTCGGCGTCGCATCTCGGGGGACTCCGCAACCGGATGCAGGGATACGCCGACGCCTTCGCCGTCTACAGCGGCGTGGCCGGCATGCCGGACGCCGGCGCCATCCTCCGCCGGCGGCGCGATCCGAGCTGGCTGCGGCGCGTCTGAGCTCGATCAGCCGATGGCGGCGATCACGGCGAGGATCCACACCGAGCCGATGATCGTGTTCGTCTCCTCGGACATCGACGTGTCAGCGGCAGGCTCGGACGCCGCAGCATCGTCACCGAATTCCGATGCCTTCGCATCGACGACGACGTTGTCCCAATGCCAGCTGAGCGGATCGGGCACCAGAGCGGGGCTCTCCGACTTCGGCGGGTTGTAACTGTCGTCCTGGAAGATCACACGTGCTGGTCCGTCGGGGAACGCACCTGCCTGCACCCGCTCGACCACGCCTGTCGGACGTTCGAGGTCGATCTTCACCGATCCGTTGTCCAGGTCCTCCACACAGATCGTGTAGCGCGCTGCCTTGTCGTCGTTGCTGTACAGGTCAGATGCGTTGGAGATCAGCTCTTCCCGATCCTGGCCGACGAAGGTGTTCGTCCCGCCCATGTTGTACTCGAGCAGGAAATCGTCGTCAGCGAGGCGGACGGCCTCCGCGCCCGGCCCGTCCTGCAGCTGCGGCTTGACGTAGTCGAGCCGCTCGTCGTTATCGAGGTACCGCTTCTCGGAAATCACCGCCAGCTGCGTCCATTTGCGGTTGCCCAGCTGCGTCAGATTCTGGTCCCAACAGACCTTCGACACGTCCGTGAACGCGCCGGCCGGCGAGAAGTCGATCTGCCCGTACCCCGCCGTGGTGAACGACGTCATGAAGTGCCCTGTGCCGTCACCACCCGGCGCGCACCAGTAGGCGAGCTCACCTCGATCGGGGGACAGATGCGTGCCCACCCCGGTGTCGGGAAAGTGCACGTCTCGTGTCGAGGTCGGCGGACCGCAGTGCCCGTCGTGGTCCCCGTGCCAGACGTCCGGCCGTTCGTTGAAGTTGGCCGCGTTGTGCACGAACCAGTCGAACCGGTCGAGCGCTTCCGGCGCGTCGAACGGCTCGGCGAACGCAGCACCGTCGACGTCGGCGACGAGCGGGTCGGGCGGTGGATCCGCCTGCTGCCGTGGAGCGGCAACGGAGATCCCCGGCAACCCGAACACCACTGAACCCACGAGCACTGCCCGAACGACGCGCCTCACCATCGTCTTCTCCCTTGTGCCACGGCGACTATGTCGTGCGGCTCGCCCATCCCGTAAGGGTGAGGCTATACCTCTAGCCTTCGATTCGTGCCGCAGCCGACCGCGACATGCGCTGCTGGACGGCAAAGGGACCCCCTAGCGTTCACGCACTGTGCCGATCACATTGTGCACCGTCTCGGAGAACGCTCGGCCGGCCGCAGGGGGTGCAAAATGCTCGGCGACTCGAGCTCGCGCAGCATCACCGAACATCCTCCGTTCGTCGCCGTTCCTGGCCAGCCGTATCAAAGCCTCGGCGAGCGCGGCGTGATCTTCGGGCTCGACGAGCAGCCCGGTGACGCCTCGCTGATGATCTCGCAAGCCCCTCCCTCGCGCCACGCGATGACCGGTAGACGGGCCGCCATTGCTTCGACAACGGCAAGACCGAATGGCTCCCGCCGAGAGGGATGGATGAAGATGTCGAGCTCCCGCAGGAACGGCGCGACATCGGGCTGCCACGTCCGACCATCTCTACCGCCTTGTCGAGTCCAAGGTTCGCGGACAACAGACGCGGTAAGGCTTTGCTCACTGCCTTCGCCCACGAGCACCAAACGTGCATCGTGTTGTTCGGCGCTCAAGTGGGCGAAGGCTCGGACCGAGTCTGGGAACCCCTTGCCAGGATGCATCCGCCCGAACTGTCCGACCGTGACGCCCGTCCGCTCATGCTCCGCACGGTCAAGCCCGCCAGCGGCGGCAGTTCGACGGTGTTATGGATCACGGTGAGCCTCGCCGGATCGACACCCTGCTGCTCGGCAAAATCAGCGACGAATTGGCTGATGGCGATGACCTGTTCGCAGCTGCGCAACCGCTCGAGGGCAGGTCGTCGCAGCGATTCGTCTGGCAGGTAGTGGAGATGGACGATGTGCGGCAGCCGCAGGCGACCAGCCAGAATGGCACCGATCCTGCAGTCGAAGCGTTGCTGGCTGGTGTAGATCAAATCTGGACGCAACCGGCGGGCAAGGTTGATGACTGAGAGCCGTCGCGGTATGTGCGTCGCGCGGTGCATCAAGCGGAGATGCCCGAGAGTCCGGCTTCCAGTGATCGACAGGTAGGCCGACCTCACACGGGATCACGGTGACCGAAGGATCGCCGTCGAGCGATCGAAAGTGTGAGTGCTGATCGCCCACGCCGCGCGTGCGTTCACCACGAGCGACGACTCGAAGATCGGCATCCTTGTGCCGCAAGAGGCTGGCCAACACCTTTGCCTCCGAACCCGAGGGGCTCGTCAGGTGCAACGCCAAGATGTGGGGCGCCGGCATGGTCACGCCCCCTTCAAGCGTCGCTCGACAAACGCCAACCGGGCCAGGATACGAGATCGCTGCATGCGGTGACCAGGATTCTTCCGCTTCGTCGCGATCGGCTCAGGCTGGCTCAACGATGTACAGCCAGTCGTCGTCACCATGGGCGTTGTCGCCCGGGTGCTCGAACGACTGGGTGCCATCGGTCGGATATGTGCCGACTTCGATCGATTCGTTTGTTGTCGGATCGACACGACGCACCACCACCTGCCCAGCCGCACTCAGTCGAGTGAGGTCGAGCTCGATCGTCGAGGTCGAGACCGTGTAGACGACTCCGACTCCTTGGTTGGTATCCACCGCCGCCGCAGCCTGTTCGGACCCGTCCCCCTCACCATCGACGAGAAATTCGTCTGCGGTATCCGGTACGAGGTTCTGCCAGTCGAGGCTGCGGAAGGTCTCTCCGAAGTAGCCCATGTGCACGGTACCGAGATCGAGGTCGCCGTCGGGGTCGTCCAGAGGACTCCTCCCACGTTCCTTCGAAGGGAAACAGCGGGGCGCCCTCGAAGTGCCAGCGCGGATTGTTGCCAAAGACGTGCCCGAACGATCCCGCGAGCACCGCGCCGTACGCCTGATACCGAAGCAGTTGAGCGCCCGGCTCAAGCGGGTCGTCGCGCTCTTGTTCGTAGATCCCTTCGACGAAGAATGTCGGGCGGATAGGTTCCTGCTCGTACGAGCGAGCGGCTTCTTCCACGGGCTCGTTGTCGGCGTCGTAGGAGTTGTTGAGTCGAGCCATGGTACGAGCCGAACACGTCGGCCGCGGTGGCATTCTGAGCGGTGTGCCCCGTGATCAGTTGCGGCGCGGTCTCTTGTATTCCCGTTGCCATACTGTCCATTCGCTCGAACTGTTCGTCGGAGACGGCTGTCCGATCACCACCGATGACCCAGATGATGTTCGGTGCGTTGGCGTAACGGGTGCCGAGGAATCGGCCGTATTCGAGCATCTGTTCGTTGGTGGACGCTTCGACGTCCAGCGCCGACACCATCTGCGTTGAAGCCCAGGTAGGCGGGCGTCGCCAGGAGAGTGATCCCGCGCTCGGCGGCCGCCTGGACATAGGAGTCGATCCATTGCCAGTACGCCTCGTTGGGCTCGGACTGGAAGAACCCACCCGTGAATGGGCCGTCGCCGTTGCGTTGACCGGCGTGTGATTCGAGTAGCGCACCTCGACGATGTTGACGAGGACCGTGTTGAAACCTTTGGCGGCTAGTGCGTCGAGTATTGGTTCGTTTGTCCTTCGTCGAGCATGACGGCTGAAGACCACCCCGCGTCGCCGACCATGAACCACGGTGCACCCGAGCTGTCGACGACGTAACGGCCACTCTCGGAGATGGCCACCGGAAAGCTGCCCGTTGGCGAGGCGGCGACAGACGTGGCGGGGACGACCGAACTGGCCGGCACGCTGGTCGTCGCGGGGTCGACTGGTGTTGGTCGTTCCACTCGTTGGTGGCGTGGTGGACACAGTCGTCGGATCAGTGTTGGTCGTTCCACTCGTTGGGGGCGTGGTGGACACAGTCGTCGGATCAGTCATAGGGACCTCGGAGGTGGAGGTCGGCGGCGCCAAGAACGTCGTGACGCTGCTGTCGTCGTCGCCGCACGTTCCCGCAGTCACCGCGACGACGGCGACGCACGCCGCGAACTGTGCCGATGTACGCCGAGCACGTTTCATGGCAGACCTCCGTGGACAAGCAAAGCTGGATCGACGCCCATTTGGACGACTGATTCGACACCTGGAGCGAACCGGCGAGCCTGCCCGATCGTTCGACGGAGTTCCTCGTCGCCAGCGGCGATGTAGACGGCCTTCGCATCCGCGGCGCGAAGCCAGAAGGCGAGCTCGAGCAGGGTCGAGACCCTGCGCGAGCGCGCTACGAGCGGACGATCCGGGCGGGCGACCATGACCGGGACACCCTGCTCGCGAAGCGTGTCGAGCAATTCGGAGGCGTTCTGCTCGAGGTCAGCCGCGGCGAGCACAGTGGGGTAGTGGAGAGTCTGATCGAGGGATTCGAGGAACTGACGCGCAACGACTGCTGCGTCGGAGGGTGACGAGTCGCCACGGATCACGAGCACCGCCGTACTCACCGTCCGGCGGGTAGGCCCGGTTGCCTTTGTCGTCGCGACGCGTCCCTCGCCCATGTAGCGAGCCTGTCGCCGTGACCGCCCCATCAGGATCATGCGCACCGCATAGACGACGTCGGCGACCAAGCTGCGCGACATCTTCACGGACCACCGCCCGACTTCGAGCGTGCACCGCACTCGGTCGAGAAGACCGAGGGGCGTGCGCCCGATCATCGCCAGATAGCCGAACAGCTGGTGCCAGAAGGGAAGCCGTACCTTGCCCGAACGCTTGAGCTCCGGCTGGAACCAAGCCATGCGCGCCCGCCAGTCGCGGAACGCGTTGCCGTCGTGGAGGCGGCGGTACAAGACGGAATCGGGCTCGTATCGGAACGGTCCTCGCGTCGCGAGCTCGCAGAGCATGATGCGGTCGCTGCTCAGGAAGTTTCCCTGCGGCCTGACTGCACGAAGTGCACTCATTCGGACGACGCCGTACGTCGCCTCGCACATGTAGCCCTCATCGGCGAGTGCGCGCATCCTGGCCGACGGCGTCTTCTCGAGTCCGGCCACCCGGGCGTCGTCTGCCAGCTCGTTGTCATCGCCGTCGATGACGATCACCCGGGGCACGCAGATGTCGGCGCCACGATCACGATCGAGCGCGCCGACAGCAACCTCGATGAAGTTCGGCGAGATGAGGTCGTCGTGAGCGGCGAGCTTGAAGAACTCACCTCGAGAAAGGAAGTACGTACGGTTCTCGTTGCGCACTCCGCCAACATTGAACGGGTTGCGGTAGTAGCGCACGCGCTTGTCCTTGGCGACGAACTCCTTGCAGATGTCTGCGGTGCGATCCGTGGAGTCGTTGTCGCAGATGATCAACTCCAGGTCTTCGTAGGTCTGACCGAGGAGCAGTTCGATCACGCGGGCTAGGTACCGCTCGCCGTTGTACACGGCCAGTCCGACGCTGACGCGAGGAGCGGCCGCCTGACCGGTCATCGTCCCACCTTGCTCAGGACGTCGGCGAACAGCTCCCCGACGTCGCACCGCAATGCCTCGACGGCGCGGCTCTCCTCGACGGCGACTTCTGGGCTCGCGCTGGCGACTCGCCGGGCCACATCGGCCGGATCGAAGTCGTCGATGTGCAGGCACCACTCCGTCAACCCTGCCGAGGACATCAACGCTCGATTCTTGAAGCCGTACTCGAGTGAGATCACCGGCGTCGCCGTCATCAGCGCTGCAACGACGTTGTGGTAGCGGGACACGACCGCCGCATCGCAGCTCGCCAATGTCCGCAGGACGTCGTCGAACGATCGGAGCGGCGGGCACTCGAGCCGCTCCCGAGCGCGTTTCGAGTCGCGCTTCTCCAAGGCGTTCAGCAGGTCGTCGCGGCTCTCTGTGTCCGCGGCATCGCCGATGATCAAGGCGACGTTGTTGCCCGCATCCCACAGCAACGCGACGAGCTCGACCAGGCGATCACGATAACGGTCGCGTGCGTCGGGCCTCTCCGCCCAATTGCCACTCCACAACACTCCGATCGCCACCGTCGGCGTCGCCACATCGCGACGACCAGTTGGCGCTGGGGGGAGACCGAATACCAGATCGGTGCTCACCTCGTCGTGGCTGACGTCGCGACCTATCGAGCGCATGTAGTCGCGCGACATGGTGTCTCGATACGAGATGAAGTGAGCGGCGCGTGCGGCTCCACGAAGGAGCACTCGGCTGAGCTTGTGATCGATCGGCCCTGCGCCGACGCTGAGCATGATCACGCGAGTTCCTGCGGCGCGCGCGGCGACGCACCAGATGGCCATATCCAATGGAAGGCCGGTTGGGCCGACGTGCTGATCGTCGAGGCACCCCGTACCGGCGACGAGAAGCACCTCGACGTCCCGCATCCGACGGTAGGCGGAGACGAAACGGTGCAGCTCACGCGGAACGCGGCTGACAGATCGCAGTACCCGATTCGTCGAGTAGGTCCACGGGTGCGGGTTCGGCGGGCCGTGTAGGTAGTCGCCATCGAGGTCGAACCGCGAGCGCACGTACTCCACCTCAGAGCACACACAGAGCACGTCGCCCGGCTCGATGCTCGTGAGGCTGTGCATCACTGCGTCCAACGTCGCGTCGTTTCCGAAGTTGTCGATGCCGAAGGCGCCGAGAATGGCCACTGGGTAACGGCGCCTCTGCCGTTGAGACGCACGCCGTTGACCGTTCATCGTCCGCGGACCTCTCTCCCCACCGTGGGGCTCCACCCGTGTCGCCACCGCTCACTGACGCTATCAGCCGTGGGCCAGATTGTTCCGGGCGGAACATGCGGATCGCTATCGCGACATCGCTGCCACTCGGCTTGACGAGGGCGAAGTAGGCATACCGCTCGTCGAGACGGTTCTTCGGCACGAGCGCCACCGTACGGGGCACGAACCCGCAGCGCTCCGCCTGGATCCAGAACTCGTCGATCGCATACGTGGTCATGTTGCTCAGGTTGCGGCGATACCGGCGGACGTGCGATCGAGTTCGTTTGTCGGCGGTGGAGTACTTGACCTGGACGATGGCGGTGCCGCCGGGGGTGAGCAGCCGATGGGCAATCCGGAGCAGACGGAGGCCGTACTCCCTGGAGGGCACCAGCTCCAGGACGTAGAAGCAGAGGAACAGCTCGCAGCCGTCCACCTCGGCGACGACTCCTTCGGGATGATCGAGCTCGGCGCGTACGGATTGAAACGGGGTTGCGCACACAGACGCCACCTGGCGGGCGCACTCATCGAGGCTCTCCGCGGAGATCTCGACTGCGATGAACTCGTCCGCCAGCGGGGCGAAGTGCACAGCGTTCGCACCCCCACCCGCACCCCATTCGAGAATCCGCAGCGCGTTCGGACGAGGATCGAGCGCGTGCGGCGCCAGCCGTCGCGTCAGCTCGACGTGGTCGGCACCGACCGACAGCCAGTCGTCATCGGATTCGAATGCGGACGCGCCACGCCAGTGCGAGTCGCATTGCCACCGATCCGTGCCCGCCTCCGCCCAGTACTGCTCCGCGTCGCTCAGGCGACGCGTCGCCGACTGCTTCAGACCGATCCGTTCGAGCCGGTCGTCGACCGAGCGCAAGAACGCTTTCATGCGAAGCGCAGATCGTCGTCGAGGACTCCGCGTTCACGCAGCGAGTTGATGGTGCGCAGGCGGTAGTAGCGGTCGCTCGTCCAGTCGTCGGCCGTCAACCCGGCCGCGGTGTAGGCCTCGTACAGCTCCTCGATGCCCTGCCGCAACGTCCACGCGGCGACGAAACCGGGGAGCTGCTGCTCGATCTTGCTGAAGTCGACCTTGTAGTTGCGGGCGTCGGCGGAGGCTCCCGAGGCGAAGGCGACCTCGCAGTTCGGCACGATCTCGGCGACCAGGTTCGCGACGTCGCGGATCTGGTAGTTCTCGCCGTTCTTGCCGACGTTGAACGCCTGGTCGTGGATCGCCTCGCGCGGTGCCACGAGGCAGGCAGCGAACGCGTCGATGATGTCGCCGATGTGCACGAGCGGACGCCATGGCGAGCCGTCGCTCTGCATCAGCACCTTGCCCGGGTGACGGCGTGGCCGACGAGATCGTTGACGACGATGTCGGCGCGAAGGCGGCGGGACACGCCGTAGGCAGTGGCATTGCGAAGGTACACAGGCGAGAAGTCGTCGTCGGCGAGCGGTGACACGGCCTGTTCGACCCGCACCTTCGACTCGCCGTAGGCGGTGACCGGATTGAACTCCGCCTGCTCGTCGAGCAATCCTTCGCCACCCGCGCCGTACAGGCTGCAGGACGACGAGAACAGGAACCGTTCGACGCCGGCCGCCTTGGCCGCCTCCGCCAGAGCGCACCGACGCGTGCAGGTTGATGTCGTACGTCAGGTTGGGGTTGATGTTTCCCAGCGGGTCGTTCGACAGCGCGCCCAAGTGAGCGACAGCGTCGAAACCGCGCGAGGTGATCGGGCTCGACGTCGCGCAGATCGACGCTCGAGCTCGGGAATGTCGTCGGGCGGGCCGACGAAGTCGCACTCGTCGTAGTAGCCCGTGTCGAGCCCGACGACCTCGTGGCCGGCAGCGACGAGCGCCGGCACCATCTCCACCCCGATGTAACCGCGATGGCCCGTCACGAGGACCTTCATGTCCGTCTCCAATCAGACTCCGGGCGCGGACCGGAGGTCAGACCACCAGTTTGCGCCCGTAAAAACCTTCCGCCGCGCCGTCCGGCGCGTTGCTCTCTATCCCCCGCAGCGCCATGACGCCGCGAAATGTCTCGGGGCGAAACCATACCTTGCTGCGCTGCGTTCCGAAATGGTCGCAGAGGAGTTGCACCTTGCGCTCGGCGACCGCGGCGGGCAACGGCACGTAGACGTTCGGATGGCCGAGGTCGCCTTCGTACTTGGGGATCTCGTACTCCAGCACGAGGTGGTCGCGGAACGTGTTCCATGTGAGCGATCCGAGCGTGCTGATGGTCCTGGTGTTCGTCGTCACGGCGATGGGTGAAGACGACGTCGGGCCGCACGCGGCTTCAGGTCTCGAACACGTCCTTGATCTCGTCGCCGACGAACGGGAAGTAGCTCTCCCGGAATCGGTGCACGTCGACGGTGCTCGACCGGCGTCGGCGAGGAAGTCTGCGGCGCTGGCACGCGCCTCCGACTTCGCGGTCGTCGTTCGGCCGAGAACACCACCCAGTGCACCGCCGAGCCCGGGTGGTCGGCGAGCAGCCGCAGCACGCGTGCCGCCGCACCCGATCTCGATGTCGTCGCTGTGGGCGCCGAGGCAGAGGATCGACAGCGGTGCCGTCGGGTCGCCGCCGAGCGCAGACGTTGAGCACTCACAGCACCGTTGCTTCGGGGATCGGCACGATGAACTGGGCACCCCACTCGCGTGCATGGGCGAGCTGCTCGAGGATCTCGTCCTTGAAGTTCCAGGGCAGGATGAAGATGTAGTCGGGCTTGACCTCGTCGATCTTCTCCGGAGCGTCGATCGGGATGTGCGTGCCGGGCAGGAATCGGCCCTGCTTGTAGGGATTGCGGTCGACGGTGAAGTCGATGAAGTCGGTGCGGATGCCGCAGTAGTTGAGCAGCGTGTTGCCCTTGCCCGGGGCGCCGTAGCCGGCGATCACCTTGCCGTCGCCGCTTGAGTGCCGATGAGCAGCTCGAGCAGCTTGCGCTTCGTCTCCCGCACCTGCTCCTCGAACCCGGTATATGTGGCCACGTCGCGGTAGCCGGCACGCTCCTCGCGCTCGCGCAGCTCGAGCACACGGTCGGTCACCGGCCGGCTTTCGTCGGCCGCGGGCCGGGCGTAGATCCGCAACGAACCGCCGTGGGTCCAGATCTCCTCGACGTCGAAGATCGTCATGCCGTGACCGGCGAAGATCGCCTCGGCGCTGATGAGCGAGAAGTAGCAGAAGTGCTCGTGGTAGATCGTGTCGAACTGGTTCTCGTCGAGCAGGCGCATGACGTGGGGGAACTCGATCGTGACGGTGCCGGTCGGCTTGAGGATGTGCGGGATCCCGGCCACGAAGTCGTTGAGGTCGGGCACCTGGGCGAGCACGTTGTTGCCGAGCACGAGATCGGCGATCTTGCCCTCCGCCGCCATCTCCCCGCCTTTGGCGTCGCCGAAGAACGACGTATCGGTCGGTACTCCCTTCTCGACCGGCTGCCTGGGACACGTTGACCGACGGCTCGATCCCGAGGCACGGGATCTCCGTTCTTGACGAAGTACTGCAACAGGTAGCCGTCGTTGCTCGCCAACTCGACGACGAAGCTGTCGGCGCCGAGGCCGAGGCGATCGGTGATCATCGTCGACGTAGTCGCTTGGCGTGCTGCAGCCAGCTCGTCGAGAACGACGAGTAGTAGGCGTACTCGGTGAAGATCTCGTCGGCGGCGACGTAGTCGTTGATCTGCACGAGGAAGCACTCGTGGCACACCCACACGTTGAGGGGGTAGAACGGCTCCATCGTGTCGAGCCGGTCCTCGGTGAGGTAGCTCTCACACAGCGGCGACATGCCCAGGTCGACCACCGGATGCTCCAGCGGGGTGCCGCAGAACCGGCACGGGAATCGTCTCATGCGAGCACTGTATCCATCCGCCCACCGTCCGCCTCTGGTGACAGTTCTCCGCGATTCTCCGCCGCGATTCGAAAAGATTGACGAGCATTGTCCCTGCGGCATAGGTTATGATGTTGACGCCTGGTGAGACGGGCATCGTACACACAGCTTCATAACTGGTCTTCGGGTTTCAGCAATCCCTTCTTCGACTGTCGCACGTTCTCGCGCTTCCACGTCGAGTTGAATAGCTGGTCCGTGGAGCGCCTGCCCCATTTCTTCGCCGGAACGACGGGCAGGGCAAAGGGTCCCCTACCGCTGGTAGGGGACCCTTTCCGTTGAGCCATACGTCCGACTGATGTTCCGGCGCCGCAGACGAGGACCCGGCTACGCTCCCCGCGTGCACTTCGCAGAGACGCCGCTGGCGGGCGCGTGGGTGATCGATCTCGACCGACATGCGGACGAACGCGGCGCCTTCGCCCGCACCTACTGTGAGCGCGAGTTCGCCGAGCACGGCCTGCCGCAGCGGTTTCCGCAGGCCAACCTGTCGATGAACACCAAGGCGGGCACGCTGCGGGGGATGCACTTCAATCGCGAGCAGTACGGCGAGTCAAAACTGGTTCGCTGCGTTCGCGGTGCCCTCTACGACGTGATCGTCGACCTGCGCGACGAGTCGCCCACGCGGCTGGCGTCCTACGGCGTCGAGCTGAGCGCCGACAACGGCCGTGCGCTCTTCATCCCGGCCGGCTTCGCCCACGGGTTCCTCACCCTCACCGACGAAACGGACGCCTACTACCACATGGGCGAGTTCTTCCAGCCCGACGCGGCACGGGGTCTGCGCTGGGACGACCCCGCGCTTGCCATCGACTGGCCGTTCGATCCGGCGGTCATCTCCGAACGGGACGCGACGTATCCCGACATCGATCCGCAGACCTTCGATCCCGCGTCGTGGGAGGCATGACGGTGGCGGGCATCGTCGAAGCGCCGCATGGGCTCGCCGCCGACTTGATGGAGCTCGCCACCGAGCTCTACCCGATCTGCCGCAGCATCACGGGCGATGGCGTGCGGGACACCCTCCGCGTGCTGGCCCGCGACCTGCCCGCTCGAGATCCACGAGGTCCCGTCGGGCACACGTGTGCCTCGATTGGACCGTTCCTCCCGAATGGAACATCCGCGACGCCCACATCAGCACGACCGACGGGGAGCGCATCGTCGACTTCCGCCGCCACAACCTCCATGTCGTGAGCTACAGCGTCCCCGTCGCCCGGCGGATGACGCTCGATGAGCTGCGTCCCCACCTCCACACCCTGCCGGACCAGCCGGACCTCGTTCCGTATCGAACGTCGTACTACAACGAGTCCTGGGGCTTCTGTCTCAGCCAGGCGCAGCTCGACGCCATGGTCGACGGTGAGTACGACGTCGTCATCGACTCGACACTGGCACCGGGATCGCTCACCTACGGCGAGGTCGTCGTGCCCGGCAAGAGCGATCGCGAAGTCCTCATCTCGACCCACGTCTGCCACCCGTCACTGTGCGACGACAACCTCACCGGCATCGCCGTCTCCGCCCGCCTCGCCGGCGGCTCCTCGTCGCGCCGCCACCGCGCCATACGTTCCGATTCCTGTATCGCGCCCGGCACGATCGGCGCGATCACGTGGCTCGCCCGCAACCAGGACACCGCTCATCGGATCGCCCACGGGCTCACGCTCACGTGCCTCGGCGACGACCACCCGTTCACCTACAAACGGACGGTCGGCGGCGACGCCACCGATCGATCGCGCCGCCGCCCATCGTGCTCGCCGCGTCCGGCCTCGACCATCGGCTGATCGACTTCTTCCCGTATGGCTATGACGAGCGTCAGTACAACTCTCCGGGCTTTCGCTTACCCGTCGGCTCGCTGATGCGGGGACGGCACGGAGAGTTCCCCGAGTACCACACCTCTGCCGACGACCTCGAGTTCGTGTCGGGCGAACGGATGGTGGAATCGTTCCGAGTTGCTCACCGTCGGTCCTCGCGTCGTCGACGGGAATCGAACCCTGCTCAACCTCGAACCGTACGCGGAGCCGCAGCTCGGCTGCACGCGGGCTCTACGGGGCGCTCGGCGGCACGACGATCGCCGACGCACAACTGGCGATGCTGTGGGTGCTCAACCTCTCCGACGGACGAGCACAGCCTCCTCGACATCGCCGAGCGCAGTCGGGATCGCCTTCGATGCCGATCGCCGCCACCGCCGACGTGCTCGACAGACCACGGCCTGCTGCGCCGACGGAGACGAGCACCTCCGCCGGCGGTCACTGACCGTGGCACGACGGGCCGGTCAGCGGAATCGCGTTCGAACACGACGCGCGTGACGGCTCGACCGACGAGGTACTGCTCGATGCCGTCGACCATCGCCTTGGCGTACACGTCGAGCGCGCCGTCGATGGCCTCGAGCGTGCGATCGACGTCCTCATCGGTGTGCGAGTAGCTCACCACGAGCGACGGCATCAGCACGCCCCGCCGCACGTCTCCTGGAGGAACAACGTGCGATACGACTGTGACGGGTGGCCATCGGGATCGTGTGTGGAGAAGAGCAGGTTGCACGGGAACCCGACGGGAGCCGACGTAGTCGGACAAGCCGTGGCGGTCGGCGACCTCGCGCAGGCCGGCGGCGAGTCGCTCGCCCTGTCGTAGAGGTGCTCGATGACCGGCTCGCGCTCGTAGACGTCGATCGTGGCGATCGCCGCAGCCATCGCCGGCGTTTCTGCACCGTGGGTCGTCGACAGGAGGAACACGTCGTCGTCGGGTCGCGCTCGCGACTTCCGAGCCGCATGTACTCGCGCTTGCCACACAGCGCAGACAGCGAGAACCCGTTGGCGAGCGCCTTGCCGAAGGTCGAAAGGTCGGGCACGACGCCGTAGCGGCTGTTGGGCGCCGTGCGAGCGTCGTAGCGGAAACCGGTGATCATCTCGTCGAACACGAGCACCGCGCCGTGCTCGGTGCACAAGCGGCGAACACCCTCGAGGAAGCCCTTCCACCGGCGGCTCGGTGCGGGCGGGCTCGAGGAAAACGGCGGCGATCTGGTCCGGGGCGGTGGCGAACATCGCCTCGACGCTGTCGAGGTCGTTGTAGCGGAACGGCGTCGTGAGATCCGCCTCCGTCCTCGTTGATGCCCCCAGCCATCGTCGTGGTGACGATGAACCAGTCGTCGTACGAGAAGAACGGGTGCTCGGCGCAGACGCCGACCATGTCGCGACCCGTCGCCCGCTTGGCGAGCTTCAGTGCTGCGCTCGTCGCGGTGGAACCGTCCTTGGTGAACTTCACCATCTCCGCCGTCGGGATCAGCGCCGAGGAACCGCTCGGCACACTCGAGCTCGATTGCGACGGGCGAGTGAAGTTCGTGCCGAGCTCGAGCGAAGCGCGCACAGCGTCGACGACCGGGGCATAGGCGTGGCCCAGACCGACCGGCACGCAGACCCATGCCGTACTCGATGAACTCGTTGCCGTCGGCGTCCCACACGTGCGAACCGAGGCCGCGCACGAGAACCGCCGGCGACAGCTCGGGAAACTGGTCGGCTCCCTTCGCATATGTGTGCCCGCCGCCGGGGACGACCTCCGACAGGCGAGCGCCCAGCTCACGCGACTTCGTGAAGTCCACGATTCACCTCCACCTCTTAGCCGGAGGTTACGCGGTAATCGCGCGTCACGGCTCGGCGAGCAAAGCCGGCGAGCGAAACTTGACAGGGCAGACGCCGAACTATAGGGATTGAGGATCATCGTGGCCCCCGCTCCCTATAACTCGTCGACGTGCTGACCGCGCGCCGACTGAAGACGGTCGCGCGTGTCGGCGTCGACGCCACGTTGGGCCAGTTCGGTCTGATGAGGTCGAAGCGCACTGCAGTACGGCGACTACCGCAACTACATCCCGTTCACCGAGACGCTCGACGAGGCCCGTGATCGCGACATGACGGTGGGCGACTACATCGACTGGAGGCACAACACCCCGGGCCTCACTCAGAAGACTGTCGACAAGATGGCCGCCTCGGCGTGTTCGAACCGCCTCCAGAGCGCATCTGCGAGATCGGGCCCGGTTCCGGACACCTGCTCGAGAAGGTGTTTCAGTACTCGCCGGGCGCCCGTTGCGAGGTGTATGAGACCGCCGAGGAATGGCGCGACTGGCTCGTCGCCACGTACGGCGTCATCGGTCACAACGCCGACGGCAGGTCGCTGCGCGACACGCCCTCCGGATCCGTCGATCTCGTCCAGGCGCACAAGGTTTTCCCCGGCCTGCCGACGCTCGCCTGCTGCACCTACATGGAGGAGATGGCTCGCGCCCTTTCGCCCGGAGGTCATGCTGTGTTCGATGTCTTCACCGAGGAATGTCTGGACCAGGACGCGCTGCGAACGTGGTTCGACGAGGACTCGGCTACCAGTGCTACCCGGCCTTGATGCCACGCCAATTCGTGCTCGATCTGATGACGGGCCACGGGCTCGACCTCGTCGGCGCATTCCCGGTGGCGATGCTGCCTGGCTGGTCGGAGTGCCTCGTCTTCCGCAAGCCGCACCGCTCCTCGACGACCAGTGGCTGAGCTGCAGTGACGTTGGCCCTCGCGCTACCATGGCGGCCCGAGACGGGATGCCCCAGAGTCGGGGGGCGAAGGAGGTCCGGTGATACCGATTCACCATCATACGGCGGTGCCTGATGTGGTTCGCCGCGATGCGGACGCACCACGTGACGATCGGACGGCACATGAAGGTCGTGTTGTTCTGCGGCGGTCAGGGAATGCGCCTCCGCGACTACTCCGACCAGATACCGAAGCCGCTCGTCGAGGTCGGGCAACGTCCCATCCTGTGGCACCTGATGAGGTACTACGCCCATTTCGGGCACAACGAGTTCATCCTCTGCCTCGGCCACGGTGCGACGAAGATCAAGCAGTACTTCCTCGACTACAACGAATGCGTCCACCAACGACTTCGTGCTGTCCGACGGCGGGCGAGAACGTCGAGCTGCTGAGCACCGACATCGACGACTGGCGGATCACGTTCGTCGACACCGGACTCACGTTTCGAACATCGGCGAGCGGTTGCGCCGCGTCCGCCATCACATCGGCGACGACGAGATGTTCCTCGCCAACTACGCCGACGGCCTCTGCGATCTCGACCTCGACTCCCTATGTGAAGTCGTTCGTCGAGCGCGATGTGACGGCATTCTTCCTGAGCGTCCCCGCACCGCACACGTTCCACATCGTGCACGCCGATGAGGATGACCACGTCGTGCGCATGGAGCACATCGGGCGCTCGCCGGTTCGCATCAACGCCGGGTTCTTCGCTCTGCGACGCGAGATCTTCGACGTGATGAACCCCGACGAGGAGCTCGTACTCGAACCGTTCGAACGGCTCATCGAGCAGCGCAAGCTGATTGCCCGTGCCGTACGACGGCTTCTGGCAGAACATGGACACCTTCAAGGACAAGATCCAGCTCGACGAGATCATGGCGGCGGGAAATCCACCGTGGCAGCTCTGGACTCGCTGAAGCGGGTCTCGCGGCGGGCTGTTCTCCTCGGTCAACTCACCGTCGGCGCGCCGACGGCCTACCTCGGGATGCTCACCGTCGCCGCCTGGAGCGCGGTCGGTCGCGACCGACATCGCACCGCCGTGGCCGAAGCTCCGACGACCCGCTTCGTCGTGCTCATCCCCGCCCACAACGAGGAGCAGCTGATCGGCGAGACGCTTGCCAGCGCGGCGCTCGACTACCCCGCCGATCTCTACCGGGTGCACGTCGTCGCCGACCATTGCACCGACGACACGGCGAAGATCGTCCGCGATCGCGGCGCCGAGGTGCACGAGCTGGACACGCCCGAGGGCGGGGGCAAGGGCCCGGCACTGCGTTGGCTGCTCGGCCGGCTGTGGGAGCGGACGTCGCCCACGATGCGGTCGTGATCGTCGATGCGGACACGCTCGTCGACCGCGACTTCCTGCGAGTCATGGACGCCCGGCTCGCCGCCGGCGACCAGGCGTCCAGGCCCACTACGCGGTCCGCGATCCGGAGGGCTCGGCGTAGACACCGGACTGCGCGCGGTCGCTCTCGCCGCGCGTCACTACCTGCGGCCGCTGGCCGGACGTCGTTGGGCGGGTCGTCGGGGCTCTTCGGCAACGGCATGGTCTTCACGGACGAGTTGATGCGGAACCACTCGTTCTCCGATCATCTCACCGAGGACATCGAGCTCCAGCTCGACCCTCTTGCTCGAGGGCACGATGGTTGCCTTCGCCGCAGACGCGGAGATCCGCGCCGAGATGCCGACGACGCTCGCCGCCTCGAGACCAGCACGAGCGGTGGGAGCGGGGGCGCCGACCTCAGCCGCCGCTTCGTGCCTCGTCTCGCTCTCGGCGCGGTGCGTGCGCGCGGGCGGCGCCGCTTCGCCCTCGCCGATGCCGCCGCTGACCAGCTCGTGCCGCCCTTCTCCGTGCTCGCCGCCGGAGCGGTGGCCGGAGGCGGCCTGTCACTGCTCACCGGCCGGCGCACCATCGCCGGGCTGCTCAGTCGCGCTCGCGGCCGCGACGATCGTCACCCAGGTGACCTACGTCGTGTCCGGGCTGCGGTATGGTGGCACGCCGCCGGCGGTGTACCGCTCGCTCGCCAAGGCACCGGTCTCGTCGTCCTGGAAGCTGGCGCTGTGGCTACGGAGTTCTCGACCAAGCCACGGGTCCGTCGGTCTCCACATGGGTGCGCACATCGCGAAACGATGCGGACGGACGCCATGAGACGTGTCGCCGTCGTCCTCGGCGCTCCCGTCGACGACGTCACGATGGACGAGGCGGTGGAGCGAATCTTCGCCTTCGTCGACGACGGCCGCGAACGGGCCGCACCACCAGGTCGCGACCGTCAACGTCGACTTCATCGTCCGCTCCACATCGGATCCGCTCCTTCGGGACATCCTCCAGCGGACCGAGCTGTCGATCCCCGACGGGATGCCGTTGGTCTGGGCGTCGAGGCTTTTCGGGACGCCGTTCGCGCGACGCGTCGCCGGCGCCGATCTGGTACCGGCGCTCGCCGCGCGAGGGCGCGCGCCGGCCTGCGCCTCTATCTCTTCGGATCGGCACCGGGAGTCGCCGAGCGAGCGGCATCGATGCTGCGAGCCAACCCCGGGCATCGAGGTGGTCGGGACGGAGGGCGCCGCCTTCGGCGACCGGCGAAATGGACCCTGAGGCATTGAAGCCGATCATCGACGCCAATCCCGACATCGTCGGCGTCGCGCTCGGCAATCCGAAGCAGGAGTTCTGGATCGAGCGCTACAGCCAGGCCATCGGAGCACCCGTGTGCATCGGGATCGGCGGGACGCTCGACCTGCTCGTCGGCGAGAAGCGACGGGCGCCGGCATGGATGCAGCGGAGCGGGCTCGAGTGGGTGTTCCGCGCCGCCCAGGAGCCTCGCCGTCTCGTCGGGCGCTACGCCCACGACATCGCCGTGTTCGGGCCAAAGATGGCCCGCCAGGCGTGGACGGGCCGTTCACGGTCGCGTCACCCCGGTTCCGTCGCCCTCGACACCGCCGCTGGGCACGTCAGTGCTGACCCTCGCCGGTGCGCCGGCGCCGGAGACCGTCGCCAGCATGATCGACACGTCGACGCTCGGAGATGACCTCGTCGTCGACATTGCCGCCCTCGACGGGCCGAACAACCGCACGGGGGCGCTCCTCGCCGCGATCGCCCTCGCCGCCCACGCTGGCGGCACCGAAGTGACACTGCGAGGATCATCCGCCACCCAGCTCGCCAGGCTCGAAGACCTGGGGCTGGGAGACATGCTCAGCCGCTAGAGGCGGGTTGCACGGTGCTCTCCTGCCGCAGGCGCCGTCTGACTGCCGGCACGACGTGTCCTCCCGTGGTGAACGGCAGCTCGAAGATCTCGGCGAACAGCCATGACGCAGCCAACACGAGAGGTGTGCCGACGACGAGCTGCAACAGCAGCAGCTGCTCGTAGCTGAAAGGCAGCTCGCCCAGCACGCTCTCGGTGAGACGCAACAGCGGGTGTTGTAGCAGGTAGAGGCTGTATGAAATCCCTCCTAGCAGGACGAGCGGACGGGAAGCGAACGCCGCCGCCAGACCGTTCGGCGACGCCGTCTCGGGTGTCACTCGCGTCGCGCACACCATGATCAGACCCATGGCGAACAGACTCACGAACAGATCCGGGATCGACGGCTGCCATCGAGCCTCGATGGCGACGATGGCGACAACGCAGCCCAAGGCGAGGACTGCGACGCATCCCCACATTGTCGCCGTCGGCCGTGGGCGGCGGTGTGCGACGGGCAACATCGACGTCGCTCCCCACATCCCGAGCGCGAACGAACCGACGAACCACGGCGCCGCCCACGACAGGTCCCCCTCATCGGACAACCCGAGGTCGAGTGCAAAAGAAATCGACCATGCGAGGATCACGGTGGCCAACCCACCGATACGGCGCCACAGCGGCAGCAAGACGAGTGGGAACAAGAAGTAGATCTGCCATTCCGTCGCGACGCTCCACATCGGTCCGTTGATGCGGTAGACCCAGTCGAAGTCCCAGTTGTGGATGAGCAGGACATGCGAGACGATCGAGCCCGGGCGCAGGGCCGCGTCATACGACTCGTCGGTGGACCCAGAACCTGGAATGTGGGTCGCCGCCAGCACAGCAATGATCGACAACGCCAGTGCTGCGTAATACGGGGGGAAGAGGCGCCGCACACGGCGGCGCAGGTACGGCCGGAATCCATGGGGTAGATGCAAAGCGCCCGACTGGACGACCGGGAGCATGAGGCTGAAGCCGGAGAGCACAATGAACACGCAGACGGCAAAGTGGCCGTAGCCGAACACAGCACGCAGAGCGCGCATCGGCGCCGACAGCGGCTCGGCTTCGTTGGGCAACGAGATGGTCAGCTCGTGGTACAGCAGCACGTACAGCGCGGCAAGGCCGCGGAGGCCGTCGAGGTAGCCGAGCCGGATCCGGCCCACGCCGGGGTCGACTCACACCCGCAGCGTCATCGACGCCAGGAGAAGTCCCTGTTGCGCTCCCCACGTAAAGCCCTCGTGCCCATCGACGCCGGTACCCGTCTCGTGATACGCGGACGTCGTCGCCGCATCATAGTTGGCGAGCCTGCGGGCGGGCGCAGACCGACCACGCAGCACGGTACTGCCGCTGTCGCTCTCAACGCCGAGACAAGGCGGCGTCGACCTCGGCAGCCAGTCGCCGGGCATAGGCGTGAACGTCGGCGTTGGCCAAGACCCAGGCGCGGGCCGCCTGCCCCAGGTCGGCGCGCCGACTGGGGTCCTCGAGCAGCACATCGAGCGCCTTGCGCATCTCGCTCGCGTCGCCGGGAGCCACCATCACGGCGGTCTCGCCGTCGACCAGCGTGTCCGTCTGGCCACGGGTGCGCGTGCAGACGATGGCAGCAGCCATCGACATCGCCTCGAGGATCGTCGTGATGCCGGCCTGGAAGTCCGTCTCGATCAGCGGAACCGCCACGACGGTCGAGTCGGCGTACAGCTGGCGGAGCGCCACGAAGTCGAGCCTGCCGACGGTGACGTTGGCGGGCACCTCGACGTCTCCGGAGTTGTCCCGTCGCTTCGACCACGGACTCGCGGCGGCGAGCACCACGTCGACGTCGAGGCCACGCACGGCCTCGACGAGCGTCGGATAGTCGCGGAACTCGAGCCCCGCCGCAGCGATCAGCCGCCGCGGTTCGCGCGTGATTCGGTCCACCGCCCAGAACTGGCAGTCGACGGCGAACGTCGTCAGCACGATCTGGTCGAGCGGGTAGCCGAGCTCGTCGTGGATCAACTCGCGCTGCCGGCTGGCGTACACGAAGAGCCGATCGATCAGCGAACCGAGGCGCAGCGCCCGGTACAGGAGCCGCTTCTTCCTCACGGTGAGGATGTGGACGATCATGAAGTGGCGCACTCCGCGGCGGCCACCGATGCGGCACATCGCGGCGAGGGGCAGGCCGATCTGCTCACCGTCGGTGAAGATCAGGTCGTAACGCTTCCGCCGCCGGAAGCATGCCCACGCCAGCAGCACGTTGGCTCCGGTGAACCTCGTCATTAAGCGGGCGACGCGGCCCGCGGCCGCGCGAGCCTCGGCGTGATCGATGAGATCGGCACCCATCGCCTCTGCCATGGCGTGATAGTCGGGCCGCGGTCGCGTGCCGGCGGCGATCTGCGCATCGAGATCGGCCGGGATGGTTCCCGACACGGTCAGCAACACCCGGTTGGTCACGGTGTGGCCCGCTGCGCCGTAGCGACCAACAGGTCAACGAGGCGGGCCGCGTTCTTGGCGGCGTCGAAGTGCTCACCCACGACGTCCTCGGCGCGCCGCCCGAGCTTCTGGCGGAGAGTCGCGTCCGTCACCAGATCGCGGAGGCGGCTCGTGAGCATCGGCACATCGCCGGGTGTCACGAGGTAGCCGTTGTCACCGTCGCGGACGATCTCACTGATCGCGCCGACCGAGGTCGAGACGAGGGGGAGACTCGCGGCGCCCGCCTCGGACAGCACCATCGGCAGACAATCGCCCATCGTGGGCAGGCAGAAGATGTCGCTGCGGTGATACAGATCGATCAACTCCGGACTGTTCGGCTGCATCCCCGTGTGCACGACGATGTCCGGGTCGTCGAACTCGGCGGCGCGAGTCACCAAGTGCAACTCGACGGGCGGGACGTCCGCATCGGCGCGCAATCGGCGAAACGCCTCGACGAGGTCGTTGCCTCCCTTTCGGCCGAGATCACCTCCGACGAAGAGGATCAGCACGGGTCCGCTCGTGACGTCGCGCTCGCTCGTGAGGACGCGCCCAGGTAGACGGGTCGACGCCGGGAGGGATGACCGTCACCTTCTCGGCCGCTACCCCATAGTCGGAGACGAGGCCGTCCTTGGTCCACTGCGCCCACGTGACGAGGTGGGCGGCACGCTCGAAGCAGGCACGGTTCGCTCGCCACTTGATCTGCTCGACGCGCGCGTTGCCGGTGGCGTGCGCGTAGTGCTCACCGAGCTCGTCGTACTGCCGCGGCGTGGCGTCGAGCGAGACGACGGTAGGTGTGCGCCGGAGCAGATCGGGCATGAGCACGGCGGGGACCTGGGTGTGCACGAACATCGCGTCGAACGGCCGCTGCCGTGCTGCCCGCCAAACTGCACGTCGCGCCCGCACGCCGGCGCGGACGGTCCAATTGCCATACCCGGGAACTCGCGCCGCCAGCCCGTCGACCTCGAACTCGACGGGGATGAACGTGGCATCGATCGAGGAATGGCGCGGCACCAATCGCCGCAAGTTGTCGGTGTGGGTGATATGTCCGAGCGTCTGCTCGAGCACGAACCCGACGTGTGGCGATGTCACACCGCAGACCCGTGATGGTGCCCGACGAGCGCCCACAGCGCGTCGGGGTGACCGAGCTCGACCGCCACTCCCTGGCAGTAGGCGATCGCGTAGATCCCGCTGAGGGAGAACCTCGTCACGGACGAAAGGCCGATGCGGGTGCTCAGTTCGGCGAGGCGTCGCAGTCCGCCACCCACTGCATCCGCCACCCGCCGCCGGGGAACACACAGGCGGAGCATCTGCCGCATCGGCAGAGGGCGGTTTCGATAGTCGTCGATGATCCACGCATAGACGTAGCGCCGGCCGCCGTCGCGGGCGAAGACGATGTCGTTGCGTCCGTAGGCGTACCCCGTGTCACGCCAGGCGTCGAAGCTCCGCTCGGCGTAGTGCAGCCCGACCGCGTCCGGCTCGAACGCCCACTTGAGACCACGGTCGTCGAGGCGGTAGGCCATCTCGACGTCCTCGGCGCGCCGGAAGGCGGTGTCGAATCCGCCGACAGCCAGGAAGTGCTCGCGACGCAGGGACGCGTTGCCCGTGTAGAAC
This sequence comes from uncultured Acidimicrobiia bacterium, assembly GCA_963830025.1. Classification (GTDB taxonomy): domain Bacteria; phylum Actinomycetota; class Acidimicrobiia; order Acidimicrobiales; family Ilumatobacteraceae; genus CAWHLC01. The sequence goes on along the minus strand of CAWHLC010000004.1, from coordinate 157,349 downwards.
TGCCGTGCCGTCGCCTCCCAGTCGCCGCGCAACATCGCCTTGTACTGCTTGGCGAGCATCGACTGCTCCCACTCGATCCACGGTGACATGTCGTGGTCAGGCGGGTTGAGCATCGGACCGATCACGACGACGTCGTCGCCGAGCCGGCCGTGGGCGTCACGATGGGCGGCGACGAGCCCCGGATCGGGGACAACGTCGTCGTCGAGAAACACGATCAGGTCACCGGTGGCGAGCTCGACGCCACGGTTGCGCGCTGCGGCCGGACCCTGGTTCTCCTGCGTCGCAGCGACGACCGGCAAGGGCGCATCCCCGCTGGCGAGGTACTCGTCGGTGCCGTCGGTGGAGCCGTCGGACACGACGACGACCTCGAACGGGTCCGTGCCGGTTTGGTCGCGCAGACGCGGCGAGCACCCGGTGCAGGCGCTCACGGCGGTTGTACGTGGGAACGACGACGCTGATCGTGGGAGCGCTCATATCACAGACCCCGGATGACCCGGGCCGGCACGCCGGCAGCCACCACTTTGGGCGGGATGTCGCGGGTCACGACGCTGCCCGCACCGATGGCGCTGCCTTCCCCGATCGTGACGCCGGACAGCACGATCACTCGGCCGCCGAGCCAGACGTTGTCCTCGAGCACGATCGGTTTCGATTCGGGACGCTCGTTGCGACGGTCGGGCTCGAGCCGATGGAAATCGTTGTCCATCAGAATGCAATGCGTGCCGATCTGGCAGTCGGCGCCGATCTTGACGAGCTTGCTCGCCGACAGCGAGCAGCCGTAGTTGATGTAGCTGCGCTCGCCGATATCCAGCACGCCGTCGGGACCGGTGGCCAACTCGAGGGTGGCGACGGTGGAGATGAGGCGGACACGGTCGCGGCACGATCATCGTTCCTTCGTTCACCACGTAGGGCCTACCCGTGAGACGCACCGTCTTGGCGACGTCGGCCGAGCGGAGGTACCACTGAGCGCGCAACGCCGCCCGTCCCTTCCTGCCCAGCCTCTTCAGTGAAATGTCCACGTGATTCTCCGTCACCCGCCGCGCCGCATCCGTCCGATGTCCTTGAGTGCATCGATCTCGTTCTTATCGAGGATACGGAGCGCGAAGACCGCTGCGAGGTACGCGACCGCGCCGATGATTGCGGACAGGACGAAGTACAGATCGCCCAACAGCCACATCGCGAGCGCCAGCACCCCGCCAGCCGCGATGCACTTGGCGACGCGCAGCAGTCGCCTCGCGGTCAGCAGGCCCGGTGCGACTCGCCACAGCCCGATTCCGACCATCGCCCCTTCCGTGATGAGGAACGAGAGAGCGCCACCGATGGCGCCGTTGTCGTAGCGCTCGTCGGTCCAGGGCACGAGCAGCAGGTCGAGACCGATCGTGCCGAATACCGCAACGACCAGGACGGTGTTCCACAGGCGCTGCTGTCCGGTTGCTGTGGCGTAGGTGCCGAACAACACCGAGAAGAACGTGAACAGCAGCACGAAGCCGAAGATGGCGAGCACCTCGCCCGCCTCATCGAACTCCTTTCCGTACAGCAGGTTGACGAACGGATCGGCGGTCTCCACCGTGAGCAGACCGACAGGGATGGCGACGACGAGCAACAGGTCGAACGCCTTGCCGAGCATGCCATGCGCCTTCGCCGGGTCGACGGAGTGCTCCCGGGCGAGTGCGGGCAGCAGTGCCATCGTCAGGATCGCCGGTGCGAAAAGGAGCGCCCCGAACAGCGAGTCGGCCGTGCCGTACCAACCGATCTGCTCCTCGTCGACCAGCATCGACATCACGATCGTGTCGACCTGCTGATAAGCGATCAGGGCAACGCCGGCGAACAGGAAGATGCGTCCGCTGCGCGCCATCGACGTGGTCTCCTGCCACGTCGACCTGTAGGTCACCGGGACCGATTGCGAGAGCGAGCGGAGCATCATCACGGTGCTCACGAGGACGCCGACACCGACGGAAGCGGCGACGACGTACAGGTTCCGCGTGGCGAGCAGGGCGGCCACGATCGCTGCCGAGCCGATGATCTTGGCAACGATGTCGGCACGAGCGATCGCTCCCGCCCGCTCGATGCCAAGCAAAGAGCCCCGGACGAGCTCCCCCACGGCGAGGATCAGCGCCGCCCCGCCGGCGATCATCGAGACGATGAAGATCTCATCGCTGTACCCGACGATCCAACAGAAGAGAGCAACGCCGGCGAAGGCGAGCGCGCCACAGAAGGCTCGCACGCGGAGTCCGGGCCCGATCAACGAACCGGCGAGACGTGGCTCGCGGGCGGCTTCGAGCGTGATCAGCCGTGCCGTACCGAATCCGACGAAGACAACTGCAATCGCCCACAGCGAGTTGGCAACGGCGAACTCACCCATTGCCACGGGCCCGAGGTACCTCGGCACGATGGCGGTGACCGCTGTAGCGATCGCCCAGGTGATCGTCTGCGAGCCGAAGAGGATGCCGGTGTTACGACCGACCGTGCGCAGCGAGGACTGCTGCGTCTCCTCAGCTTCTTCGATCATCAGTCACACCCCGTCGCTGTTCCGTCTCGCGGGCCGGGAGGTGCGACGCGCCGCCCTGACGCCGTGCCCCGTTCGATGGGGCACGGATGAAAGTATGCCGCCGCTCGCCGCGAGTCGGCGGAGAGTCATGAAATCGAAGGAGACGAACATAATCGCTGCGTCGCGCACATGAACACAAGCTCCGCCCATTATCATGGATAAACGAGTCCCCCAGGGCTCGGCGGGCGGCTAGACGTCACGAGCCGCCGTTGTTGATGAGATCGGGAGGTAGGACCGGATGGCACGACAAGCCATGCTCCGGTTCCTGGAGACGGCGTTCCGACGGTGGTGGGTGTTTTGCTTGCCCCTGGCGGCCATGGCGGCGCTTGCCGTGGTGTCGTTGCAGGGACAGGAACGAGAATTCGAATCGACGGCAGTCGTCCGGGCGGACGACGAGACGTTGCTCGCCTCGCAGGACGATGACGGTGGATTCTCGTTCGAGACTCCAGCAGACATCGCGTCGAGACAGATCGCCGAATCGTTGCGCACCGACGAGTTCGTCGAATCCGTGCGTGTCCGAGCAGAGATCGAGCCTGGGCGTTGTGCCCGGACTGGTGACGCTCGACGATTTCCGCGGTGCCATCAGCACGTGGTCCGACGGTGATCACCTCGTCAAGGTCCGGGCGACGACGGCCGACCCCGAAGCATCGCGGCGCCTCGCCGAATCGACGATCGAGGGCTTCCGCCAAGCCGTCGTGGCCAGCACCAGGGCCGAGAGCGACACCGCCATCGAGTTCTGGACGGACCAGGCGGGTCCCTATCGCGAGGACGTCGACCAGGCTCAGGCGGCCTATGACGCGTTCCTCGAGGAGAACCCGGAACCCGACGGTGACGCGCCGCGACCGGAAATCGAAGCGCGCCAGCTGGAGACCCTCACCGACGACCTCAACAAGGCCGAGGACAAGTACGACGAGATCCAGACGAAGGTCGACGAGGCGGAGCTCCTCTCGGCACAGGCCGAGGCGTCGGTCGATCAGCGGCTGAGGGTGATCGACAAGCCGGTGGCCGCCACAGCGCCGCTGTCCACGAAGAAAGAGCAGGTCATCACCGTCGGGCTCTACCTCATGCTCGGCGCGCTCATGTCGCTGGCGATCACGGCGCTGCTCACTGTGCTCGATCGCTCGATCCACGGCGCAGCCGACGTGAAGTCCCGTCTCGGCGACGGGGTGGATGTTCTCGCTGAGGTGCCCGAGACGAAGGGCAAGAAGCGCCCGATCGGCGCCGGGCCCACTGCGGCCGCCACGGCCGAGCTGCAACGCAAGGGAGCGTCGGTGTGATCCGGCGATCTGGTCGCAGACGCGACAACGACGACACGGCGAATCCCATCGGCGACCTCGTCGCTCCCGAGACGGCAGCGGCGTTGCGCTATCTCCTCGAACGGATCCAGCTCAACCACGCCGCCGGACTCCCCCGCAAGCTGGCGATCACCTCGTCGCTCAGTGGCGAGGGCGTGACGTTCATCAGTCGCGCGTTGGGCGCCGTGATCGCCCACGACCTCGAGCGCTCGGTGTGCGTAGTCGAGCTGAACTGGTGGTCCGAGCACACCGACGACCGCCCGCGAGGCGGCATGGCCGGCGTGATCGAGGACGGCTTGCCGATCGAGGACGCCATCGAGGCCACCGTGCTGCCGACGTTGCACACGGTTCGCTCCGGCACGGTGCCGAGCAGCCGTCGCTCGCTGCTCGCCAACAGCACCGAGCTGGCAACGGTGATCGACCAGCTCGGCACCACGTACGACCACCTCATCCTCGACCTGCCGGCGGTGCTCATGACGAGCAACGCCCTCACGCTCGCCCGGCTGTCCGATGCGGTTGCTGTCGTCGTCCACCAAGGTGTCACCACGGACAGTCAGGTAGCCACAGCGCTCGACGAGCTCCGTGGCGTCGTCTCGCTCGGCATCGTCCTGAACAAGGTGTCGTCGCACATCCCGCGGCGCATCCGTCAGCTCGTCGGCGGCTGACGTCTTCTCGACGCGATGGAGCTGTTGCTCATCATCCTGGCCGGCGCCATCGCCACCGGTGCTCGAGCCCGTCATCGCGACGTGCTGACGCCACCGCTGATCCTGGCACTCGTGCTGGGTGTCGTCGCCTTGGCGTACCTGTCCCAGCGGGCCCTCTGATGCTGCAGACGGCCACACCGGTCACTGTTCGCGACCAATTGCGCGTCGATCGACGCATGCGCCGTCTCGCCTACGCGCAGCTCGCCCTGCTCGTGGCCATCGCGGGAGGGATCGCGTACGCCACTGCGCCGAGGCCGTTCTCGCTCGCCGCCGTGTTGGTCTACGGCGTGTGCGCGACGGCGGTGTTCAGGCCGGTGTGGGGCCTCTACGCGGCGGTCCTGTTCACGATGGTGGGCGACACCGTGACCGCTGCGTGGTACCCGTTCACGAAGAACCTGTCGAGCCGCGAGTCGATCCTCTTCGTCACCGACGGGCTTTCCCTCAACCCGCTCGAGTTCGTGCTCATCGCCACGACCGCGTCGTGGCTATTCCGCTCGTTTGCCGGCCCCGACTGGAAGCTCGTCCGCGGCCGCCTGCTGACACCCGCCCTCGTGTTCGCTGGGTTCTGCTTCCTCGGCCTGGTGTACGGGATGTCACAGGGTGGCAACCAAACGGTAGCGCTGTGGGAGATCCGTCCCCTGTTCTACGCGCCGTTGGTCTACGTGCTCGTCACGAACCTGCTCACCACGGTCCGCCAGTACGAGTACCTCTTCTACACCGCCCTCGCCGGCGTCGTGGCGCAGAGCTTGCTCGCTCTCGACTATTTCCACCGGCTCGCCCCGGACAAACGCACCGATCTGGAGGCGCTCACCGAGCACTCGTCGGCGATCCCGATGAACGTTGTGCTGCTCGTGTTGGTAGCGATGCTCACGATCCGCCGTGGCTCGACGCTACGACGGATGCTGATACTCGTCGCGGCGATTCCGGTCGGGTGGGCGTGGATCCTCTCTCAGCGGCGCGCCGCCGCCATCGCCTTCCTCGTCGGCATCGTCCTCGTCGCCGTCATGCTCTGCTACAAGAACCGGCGCGCAGCGATGTGGTTCATCCCAATCGTCACGATCTTCGGCATCGGGTACACACTGGCGCTTCTGGCACAGCACTGGCTCGATCGGCTTCGCCGCCCAAGCGATCAAATCCGTGATCGCCCCAGAGCTCGTTGAGTGCCAAGGACCAGAGTTCCGACTTGTACCGCCAGATCGAGTCGTTCAACCTCTGGTACACGATCCGCGCCCAGCCACTGTTCGGCCAGGGGTTCGGCAATCCCTTCCTGCGGCCCGTTGAGCTGCCCGACATCAGCTCGTTCGTGTTCTGGGAGTACATGCCCCACAACTCTGTGATGTGGATCTGGATCAAGACCGGATTCTTCGGATTCGTCTCGATGTTGTTCTTGATCGTGCGCAGCATCCAGTACGGCATGCGCAGCCTGCTGCGAATCAACGACCCGAACACCTCGATTGTCGTATTTGGCGCCCTCGCCTACGTGTCCATGTACATGGTCTACGCGTATGTCGACATCGCGTGGGACATCCGCAGCATGGTGTTCCTCGCCGTCGCAATCGCCATCTGCGCCGACCTCGAGCCGCTTGTGGCCGAGGAGGCGACCACCGTGCCGGTCGTCGACCGGTGATCGCCGTCTAGCCGCCGCCGCATGGTCCAGATGAGCGGCAGCACCCCCTTTCGTGCCAGCATTCGCTCTGTGGGGATGGGTCTCGGATGTGTCGCGCTCGGCACTGCCTCTGGCGACCGCAACTGGCGGTCGTGCATTCGCCTCGTGCGCGAGGCGGTCGATGCTGGCGTGACGGTGATCGATACCGCCGACGCCTACGGCAACGGCGCCAGCGAACGGATCGTCGGTCAGGCGCTGGCCGGTCGTCGCGATGGCGTGGTGCTGGCAACGAAGGTCGGCTACACATTCCGAGAACGGACGCGAGCCGAGGTCACGGCGAGGCGGGCGTTGCGCAAGGTAGGACAACCGTTGAGGGATCACCGCTCCGGCCGGTACCAGCCACATGACGCCTCGACCTACGACAGCCAGGACTTCTCATCGGCCTATGTGAGGCAGGCCCTCGAGAAGAGCCTGCGGCGTCTGCGCACCGACCACGTCGACGTGCTCCAGCTCCACGGACCGGCGCACCCGCTGCCGGAGTTACTCCACGAGCTCAACGACCTGGTCACCGCAGGCAAGGTTGGCCGTCTCGGCGTCGGCGCCCCCACGGTCGAGGCAGCCGCCGAGTGGTCCGGCACCGCGGGCGTCGAGGTCCTCATGATGCCGTTCGGGCTGCTCGATCCCCATGGCGTGTGCTGTGCGGCGGATGCCCCGGACACTGGTGTCGAGCTCTGGGCTCGTGGCGTGTTCGGCGGAGGCCTGTTCTCTGCAGTGGATCGTCAGGAGGAATGGGTACGTGCCCATCCGAAGTTCCCGTTGATCGAGGAGCTACGGGCGCTCGCAGCCGAAAGCGGTATCGACATCTATCGCCTCGCTCTCGGCTTCGTGTCCGCCAACGCGAGGTTCTCCACGGCGCTCCTCGGCATCGGCTGTCGCGAACATCTGCATCGCAACATCGAACTCGCGTCCGCCGGTCCGCTCGAACCCGACGTGCTCGCCGCGACATGCAAGATCGTGAGCCGTGGCAGCCGCCGACCGGAGCCGAATGCCCGCTGACCCGCCGGTCGTAGTCGTCGGGAGTGGACCATGCGGTGCCGCCGCCGCAGCCAGACTCGTCGAGCGCGGGCACGACGTGCTGCTGCTCGATGCCGGCACGCATGTCCCCAAGGGAATCGTCATCAAGGCCAAGGGAAACACGATGTTCCGGTGGGTGAGCCAGGCCGAGCTCTCCGATGATCGCCACGAGAACGATGAAAAGGGGGCGGTCGACTGGTACTCGAGTCAGTCGCTGGGCGGCCTGTCCAACTACTGGACGGCGGCGGTCCCGAGATTCGCCCCAGCCGACTTCACCGAGGGCTCCGCCGTCGATGAGCGATACGAGTGGCCGATCAGGTACGACGATCTCGTTCCGTACTACGAGGCCGCTGAGCGCCTGCTCGAGATCACCGCCGGTCCGACGTCGATCCCGGGCGTGCCGCCCAACCGTCAGCGGTTCGTGCAGGTCATGCCTCGTGCATGGCGCGACGTCATCGCCACCGCCAACGTGGCGGGCCACCATGCCGGAGCGCTCCCGATGGCCAAGGGGCGACCGTGGATGGTCGCCTTTCGTGGCTCGGAGTTCAACAGCTACCACTGCGTCGTCGCCCCGTTGCGATCCGAACGCGGCTTCGACCTCCGCAAGGGCGCCCGGGTCACGCGACTCAACTGGTCGGAGAAGGAAGGGCGTGTCGATTCCGTCGAGTACGCGGACGCTGAAAGGGGTGCTCTCACCACCGTTCCGGCACGGGCCGTGGTCGTCTCCGCCGGCGTGATCGACACGACGGCGCTCTTGCTGCGTTCGACGTCACCCGGTTTCCCCACCGGGCTGGGCAACACGAACGGCGTGATCGGTCGATACCTCCACGATCACCCGCGAGAGTGGTGGACCGCCCAGCTCGACGCTCCCCTTCCGGCTTTGTCGCACCCCGTATACGTGGCGCGGGACGAGTACGACGGCGAGGAGCCGCTGCTGGCGACATCGCTGACGATCGGTCTGGCACGCCCGGCAGAACGCATCAAGACGCTGTACCGCGGACGCTCGACGACGCTCGGCGTGCAGGTCTTCGGCACCATGATTCCTTCCCCGAGGTCGGCGTGACGCTGCACGGCGACCGGCCCGCGATCTCGCTCGCCTACGACGACGGGACGCTTTCGAACCTGACGAAAGCGCGAGACCGGCTGCGCTCGTTCTTCGCCGACGCGGCGATCACGGCAGAGATCCCTGGCCCCTTCCACGAGGTCACCCCGGGCTCCGCGGTGCACTACGGCGGGACGGTGCGCATGCACCACTCACGCGAGTTCGGCGCCGTCAACGCCAGCAACCGCCTGTACGACGTCCCCAACGTCGCCGTGTGCGACGCGAGCTGCTTCACCACGGGACCGGAAAGAACCCCACGCTCACGGCGATGGCGATCTCCGTCCGGGCAGCTGATCGATCTCGCCGATGATCTGAGCAACGGCCGCCTCTGATGGCTCTCCGCCGCCGCATGCCCGGCGACAGCGGCAAGCTCGGTGTCCTACTCGTCACCACACCGACGAGATCACCGCTCGGTGCCGACACGTGGGTCCATACCCAGATCATCCGCACTCTCGATCGGGCGACCCACGACGTGCACGTCGCCTGCGTCGTCGAGAGCGAACGTTCGCCGACGCCGGCCTTCGAGGCGATCCGCGACGTGCCCGACGTCTCGGTGCATCCCGTCGACTTCGGTCGAGAGCGTCTCGACGCGGCGAACGGCGGCAGGATCCGGAACCTCGCCCGCTCCCTGACCATCGTTCCAGGCGTCTTCCGCATGGCGCGGCTGATCCGACGCGAAGACATCTCCATCATCCACACCACCGACCGGCCGCGCGACGTGCGTCGGTGTCCGTCGTGCTCGGCCGTATCAGCCGGGCACGATCGATCATCCATGTCCACGTGGTCTTCCGTGAGTGGATTCGCGGACCGCTGAAGTGGGCGTTGCGACGCGCCCATGCACTCGTCGGAGTCTCGGTGTTCGTGCCGACTCGCTCGTCGAGGGTGGACATTCTCGGGCGAAGACGTTCGCCGCCTTGAATGCGATCGACATCGACCGGTGGCACCCCGGCGAGGGCCGTGAGGCGATCCGCGCCGAGTTCGGTGTGAGCGACAACGAACCGTGGTGCTTTGCGCATGCCGGCTGTTCCCCGAGAAGGGAGCACGCGAGCTGATCAGAGCGATCGCCGACGTCCGTGTCGACGCATCCCGACGTGAGGCTCTGGATCGTCGGCGACGACGTCTCCCAGGATCATCAGTACCGAACCGGCCTGGAGGATCTCGTCGCCGAGTTGCAGACTCAGCGACACCGTCACCTTGTCCCCTCGGTCGCGGACGACATGCCGCAGGTGATGGCCGGCGCCGACGTGTTCGCCATGCCGTCCTTCGAGGAACCGTTCGGCCTTGTGTTCGCCGAGGCGATGGCGATGAAGATCCCCGTTGTCGCCCTCGACAACGGCGGGACCAAGGAGGTGGTTGTCCACGGTGAGACCGGGCTCCTGTCGCCTCCCGGCGACCACGAACGACTCGTCGCCCACCTTCTCGCCCTCCTCGACGACCCCGGCCTGCGCGCTCGCATGGGTGCGGCAGGACGGACGTCGCGTCGAGCAGCATTTCCGCATGGAGCGCCTGGCCAGCAACGTGGCGCAGATCTACCGGGTGGTATCGTCGGCCCGATCCAGCGATGGAACGCGTCGCACAGCCGCCAGCGATTCGAGGGCGAGTTGATGTCTGTGCATCAGGTTGAGGCAGATCGAATGAGGTCGTTCCGCGATGGCCTCGAACACGACGGTTTCGTCGTGTTCCGCGACGTCGTGTCGCCCGAACCCCTCGCCGAGCTGGCTGCGCGCCTTGACGAGCGAATACGAGGCCGCCAAGGAGACGGGCACGATGTTCCGCGGCGGCGGCACCATCAGCGGACACCTCAACTGCTTTCCCGGCGAGCAGTTGCCGGGCGTCTTCGACGAGCTGCAGCAGTTCGGGATCGACGACATGGTGCGCGAAGTGCGGCCCGACATCGCCGATCAGTGGCGTCACGCTCAACTACAACCTGCCCGGGAGCACCGCGCAGCACTACCACTCCGACGGCCTGTACACCGAGGAGTTCCTGATCTGCAACGTTGCGGTGGTCGACACCGACCTCGGCAACGGCGCACTCGACGTGTTGCCGGGCACGCACGAGCGCTTCTACAAGTTCTGGCAGTACGCCGTCGCCCGGCGCTACCGGCTCACCACACGAGTCGTCCTGAAGCAAGGTGACGTCGTCGTGCGCAAGTCGACGCTGTGGCATCGCGGCATGTCCAACCGCAGCAGGCGGGCCGCGGCCGATGCTCGCCTTCACCTACGGCGAGCTCGCCTCGACCGACCCCGATCCGTTCATGGCGAACGGCGGCACGATCACCTTCTATCCGAACTGGTACAACACGTCGAGGCTGGGCAGGATCCGCGAGCGCGTCTTCGTCGCCGCACCGCTCTCCTATTCGACGTACCGCTTCGTCGCCTCGCTCCACGGCAACAAGGGATACTCGAGCTGGTGAACGCTTCCATGGATGGATCACCGCTCGAGCTCGTCTTCGTGATGTCGCTGCCCCGTTCTGGCTCGACGCTCTGCCAGCGCATCCTCGCCTCTCACAAGGATGTCTCCACGGCTGCCGAGCCGACGTTCCTCCTGCCGCTCCTGCATCTCGCCCGCACGGGTGACGTCTTCGCCACATACGACCAGATGTACACGTCGTGGGCGATCGAGGACTTCGTCAGCTCGCTGCCCGGTGGCGAGGACGACCTACGCGTGGGCGACGCGTCGCTTCGCCGATTCCCTCTATCGGCTCCGCCGCCGAAGACGGATCGAAGTATTTCATCGACAAGACACCGAAGTACCACTTCGTCGCCAACGAGATCATCGAACTGTTCCCCACTGCCCGTGTGATCCTCCTGTGGCGCAACCCACTCGCCATCGTCGCCTCGCTGATGAGCACATGGGGCGGAGATGGCGGCAAGTGGAACCTGGAACATTTCCGCATCGACCTGTTCGAGGGTGTGGAGCACCTCGTCCAGGTGGCCCAGGCTCACGCCGACCGGGTCTGTGCGGTCCGGTACGAGGACCTGGTGGCCGAACCGACGACGACCGCCGAGAGGATGTTCAACTACCTCGACCTCGAGTTCGATCCGACCGTGCTGACCCGTTTCAGCGAGCTGCGACTCGAAGGCCGCGTCCAGGACCCGAACGTCGCGTCCCGCGAGTTCAGCCAAGTGCGCAGTGACCGGGTCGAGCAATGGCGCTCGGTGCTGTCGAATCCTCTCCGCAAGCGGTGGTGCAGGCGTTACCTCGACTGGATCGGCGCCGAGCGTTTGGCCGTCATGGGCTACGACCTCGACGAGCTCCAGCGCGAACTGGCCTCGATCCCGACGAGCATGCGGTTCCTCGCCTCCGACCTCTACCGACGCCCCTACGATGCCGCGTATCGAACCTTCGAGTTGCGCCTCGTGAAGGCGAAGATCGACGAGCGTCGGCAAGGCCGGCAGATGTATGCCCACAAATGAGCCTGCGTGTGGGCCTTGCGGCAGCCGGCATTCTGGTTACAATTGTTACGGATCGATGAAGGGACCGTTCGTGGCGATCGCCTGGCGGGGTTCTTGAGCACGGCATCGATCTTCTGACAGTCCGGTCGAAGGGGTCGGACTGTCCAATCCGAGGAGAACCAGGTGTCCTACCCCCGTACGCCGTCCGTCATCGTGACGAGTCGCGGCGCGTCCCAGCCGTCAAAGGTCTCGTCGCCTCGCCACGAGCGCGCTGCTCGCGCTCGGTCTGATCGTCGGGCTGCTCGCCGGAGCGGCGCCCACGAAGACCGCCGAGGCAGCGGCCGTGCGTCGCTGCAACGGTAAACGCGCCACGATCGTCGGCAGCTCGCGCAGCGAGACGTTGCGTGGCACGAGCCGATCCGACGTGATCTGGGCCGGTGCCGGCAACGACAAGGTCGCCGGGCGCGGCGGCAACGACACGATCTGCGGCGGTGACGGTCGCGACATCCTCACGGGCGGCGCCGGTGGTGACTGGATCAACGGGCAAGGCGGTTTCGACCGAGTCGACGCTGGCGATGGTTCGGGCGATCGTTGCACGGCCGCCGAGGTGCGGGTGAAGTGCGAGCGGATTCCCCACTTCGCCATGCTCGCCCCTGGCGTGCGTCTCCCATCGGGGGCCACGTGTCGGGCTCAGGTGCGCCGTGCGGCCGAGATCAGGCCCGACAACACCACGTACAACCGCCGCATCGGCACGAGTCGCAACGAGCGCTTCCCTCGCGTGAATGGCAATTTCCGCGGCTCGACCGACCGGGTCCTCCAATGGGCGGCTTGCAAGTGGGGCATCGAGGAGCGCATCGTCCGCGCCCAGGCGGCCCGCGAGTCGTGGTGGCACCAGCAAGCTGGCGGCGACCTCACCTCCGACCAGAGCAGCTGCCATCCCCTGCTGCGCACCAGCAGCGGGCCCTGCCCGGAGTCGATCGGCCTGCTGCAGGTCCGGTACCTCTACCACCTCGAGGCCTTCGAGGACGCCAACGCGATCCGCTCGTCCGCCTACAACGCCGACTACGCCTACGCCTCGTGGCGCGCGTGCTACGAAGGCGAATACACGTGGCTGAACAACGTGGAGCGGGGACGCAACTACGCCAAGGGCGACGCCTGGGGCTGCCTCGGGGTGTGGTTCGCCGGACGCTGGCACACTCCGCCCGCTAACCAGTACATCACCAACGTGCGTGGCTACTACAACCAGCAGATCTGGAGGACGAGTTCGTTCAAGAACGATCGCTTGTGAGCGTCGTGCCTATGGCGACGCGCTGATCACCAGCTGTTGCGCAGCAAGGAGCGGACGACCCGACGGATGACCGCGATCGGGATCTGCGGATCGACCGAGATGCTGCACGTGCGTTCGAGGATGTCGAGGGTCGCCTTGCAACTGTCGAGATCGTGCTCGATCGGACGGTGAGCCCACGCGTAGGGATCCATGCGGGGATCGAACGAGCGTCGTTCGAGCACCGAGATCCAGTTGGTGTAGACGTGACGACCGGTCTCGATGAGCCGGTTGGCCCCACGTCCGGTGGCGAACGACTTCGCTGCGCTCGGGTCGTCGAAGATCACGCTGATGCCGACGGCATTGGCGGGATCGTTGTGCGGGCTCACCCGGAATCCACGTCCGGCCGACAGCTCCTCGACGATGGCCCGGCGGCGGGCAGCACGGCGCTCGAGTTGGCGATCGAGCCGGGCGAGCTGGGTGTTGAGGATTGCGGCGGAGAGCTCGGGCATGCGCAGGTTGATGCCGACGAACAGCGGCTCGTCGCTCTCGATCTTCTCGTCACGGGTGAAGCTGCCGACGTCGTGGTACATCAGCGCCCGCGTGTACAGCCGGTGGTCGCTGGTGAGAAGGGCGCCGCCTTCGCCCGACTTGATGTTCTTGTGCTGATTGAAGCTGAACGCTCCAGCGTGCCCGATGGCGCCGACACGCTGGTCGTGATAGCGCACCCCGACGGCCTGGCAGGCATCCTCGATGACCTTCACGTCGAACTCGCCGGACAGCTGCATGATGGCGTCCATGTCAGCGACGACGTTGAGCATGTGAACGGGGATGACCGCCTTGGTGTGCGGCCCGATCTTCTGCTTCATGTCGATCGGATCGATCGTGAGGCTCTCGTCGACGTCGACGAGGATCGGGACGGCGCCGACAGCCAGCGGCGCGGCCGCCGTCGACACCCACGTGTAGGCCGGGACGAGCACCTCGTCTCCCGGTCCGATGCCGGCCCCTACGAGCGCACAGACCAGTGCACTCGTGCCACTGTTCACGGCGAGTGCATGCCGCGCGCCGGTGAGTGATGAGAGTCCTTCTTCGAATCGACGCGTCTGGCTCGTGCCGCCCGTGCTGAAACGCGACAGGTTGCCCCGTGCCAGCACTCTGAGGGCCGCAGCCATCTCTCTCCGCCCGGTCGCCGCCATGTCTCCTCCATTCAGCTCCTCGGGCACACGAGATAAAAGTCCACCCGCATGTCCGCCCAGAGACGTAGTACCGCAATTTTACGTGCGACAACGGCCGTCTGGCAACGCACACAGTGGACGCATCGGCGGCTCAGAGGCGTCGAAGCACCGTTGCGGGTATACCGGCCGCGATCACCCCGGCGGGAACGTCATCCTGCACAACGCTGCCCGCCCCGATGACGCTGTCGGCCCCGATCGTCACGCCAGGAGCGACGATCACACCCCCGCCGAGCCACACGTTGCGGTCCGATGACGATGGGCGCACACGAGGGACAGGCGCCGACGTCGTCGTCAACCGGGTGATGCTCGCAGTCACGGATCACGCAATGGGTCCCGACACGGCAGTCCGGTCCGATCGAGATGGACCGCTTCGCCAAGATCGACGTGCCGTAGTTGACGAAGGTGCGTTCCCCGATCTCGAGCACGGCTCCGTGCCCTGTCGCCAGCTCGAGCGCAGCCACATTGGAGACGAGCTGGACCCGCGGCCGCACGTACAGGCTGCCTGTGTTGGTGATGTACGGCTTGCCCGTGACGCGCACGGTGACGGAATGGTTCTTCGCCGAGCGCAGGTGCCACAGTCCGCGGATCACAGCGAGTGTGTCCAGCCTGGCTTCGCGTGCCCGGGAGATCCACGTCATCGTTCGTGACCGCCTGTGGTGACCGCCCCTGCGGCGTCGAGGGAGATGTCACACTATCCGCCTTGTCGCCGCGGGGACGGCTGCTGTGATCGGCCCTCGACGCTCTACGATCCACCGCATGTGCGTGCGACGCCCTGATGGCGGCAGACCGGAACGATGAGCAACGGCCACGTCGAGCGTTTCAAGGCAGACGTCGCCCGATGGATCCGTCCTGGCGAAGTCGGTGACGTGCGTGACGTCACCCTGAAGGTGGCCGTGGCACTGCTGTACCGCCATCTCCCGCTGCGTGCCGTCGGCTGGTTCCGCCTCGCCTCGTGGTTCGTCGACATGGGGATTCCGCTGGCACCTGGGTACCTCCAACGGCGCATGCTGCGGCTGTACGGGCTCGAGCTCGCCCCCGGCAACGACATCGGCGGCGGTCTCTACATCGTGCATCCGGCCGGGTGCACCGTCTTCGTCGAACGCTTGGGTCGAAACGCATCCGTGATCGCCGCAGTAACCGTCGGCAACCGGGGTACACCCCGGTGGCCCACGATTGGCGACGACGTCTTTCTCGGTGCCGGGGCACGCGTCCTCGGCGAGATCGAGCTCGGTGACGACGTCCAAGTCGGGGCGAACGCCGTGGTCCTCGACGATGTTCCTTCCGGTCACACCGCAGTCGGAGTACCTGCTCGCGTGCTAGCGCGGCCGGAATAGCAGCAGAACTGTCACGAGGTGCTTGCTCGGGCATGCCAGTTCCGCGATAGTCTTGTTACAGATCGATGAAGGAATCTCCTCCGAATGGCTCGGGTGGGAAACTCGAGAACGGCGTCGGTCTCTCCAGTTGCCGGTCGAAGGGGCCGGACCGCTGCATACGAGGAGAACCAGGTGCACTACCCCCGCACGTCGCGCCTCATTGACTTCGCACGCCACCGGGACGATTCGTCCACCGGTGAGCGGGCGGGAAGCAGGTCGTTACTGAGGTTGTCAATGGTTGCTGCCCTGCTCACGGGCGCGGCGGCGACCGGAATCCCACTGACCGCCGGCAGTTCGGCAGACGCTGCTGTCTCGACCACCTGCGGCGGCCGTCGACCGACGATCGTCGGATCCGGCCGTACGGAGACGATTCGTGGCACGTCGCGTGACGACGTCATCCTCGCCGGACGCGGCAACGACCTGATCTGGGGTTTGGGTGGCAGAGACATCATCTGTGGTGGCCGCGGCAACGATCGAATCTACGGCGGTGCCGGCGCTGATCGCTTGTACGGCAACAAAGGCAGCGACCAGTTGTTCGGCGGTGATTCCGACGACGCCCTCAACGGAGGCCCGGGCAATGACCGGTTCGCCGGAGGCCAAGGAAACGACCGTCTCGTGAAGGACAACGCCGATGGAATCTGGTACCGGCTGCTCTTCAACCGCCCGTCCGACCGAGACCGGATCGCCAAGGAGTTCCACCATCGGAACCTTGCGCTCGGCTATCGCAGCGGGCACAACTTCGGCGCCACGTGGCATGGCGATCACAACATGCACTGCGACCCGCCCGACACCTACCGAATCATCCATGCGTCCCGGAACAAGGAGCAGATGTTCAGCTGTAAGCAGCACCTCATGACGAGCATGGGTGACATCGACGGCTACTCGCTCATCGCCTTCTCGCCGAAGCGGAAGTTCACGAACGCTCGCCGGGTGTGCTGGGACGTCAACCTCACCGATCTCGGCTTGCGCAAGTGGACCGAGGTCCACCTCATCCCGCTCAGCCAGTGGCGCAAGAGCTCGATGGCCTACGTCAACCCTGAACGGCAAAACACCGACGAGACGGCCCTCGGCTTCCCAACCGGCTCGATCAACTTCTCGTTCTTCAACCACCAGATCCGTGCCTGGGTGGGCAGGTCGCAGAGGTTGTCGGGCAGCGGTTGGAGCGCCGGCCACGACAAGGCCACCCGCTACAAGCATTGCCTCACCGACAACCGTCGAGGCCGGATCAACGTCTACCAGGACCGCGCCGGGCGTGCCTATCACGGTTCGTTCAGCGGGTCCTTCCCGCATCGATTCCGGCTCGTGTTCACCGACCACAACTACACGCCAACGAAGGACGGAATGCCGATCGGCTTCACGTGGCACTGGGACACGGTCACCGTCGACTAGCTGCTGGGTGCTCCATTGTACGCTGGGACCCAACGCGGACGCGGCGGTACGCCGCGTGCGCGCGTCAGCTGCGTCCCACGCCGTCGTAGATCAGGCCCGCCTTGCGTACCAGATCGGGCACGAGCAGGTTGCGGCCGTCGACGACGGCTGACAGCGGTGCCATCACCTTGGCGAGGCGCTCAAGGTCGAGTTCGGCGTACTCCGGCCATTCGGTGAGCACGACCGAGACCGCTGCGCCCGCTGCCGCTTGGTACGGATCGGGTGCAATGGTGACGTTGTCGAGGATGTCGGCGACGTGACGTTGCTGGGACGGCCGCACCCCGTCGATGGTCGTCGGGTCGTGAGCGCGTACATCGGCGCCCGCGGCGACGAGCTCACGCACGATCGCCAGCGACGGTGAATCACGCAGGTCGTCGGTGTGCGCCTTGAAGGTGAGCCCGAACACGGCGATCGAAGCGCCCTCAGAGATCACCGTTGGCGGCGATGCGGATCTTCTCCACGATGCGATGCCGCTGTTCTTCGTTGACCTCGATGACGCCACGCACGAGAGCGAAGTCGTAGCCGTGGTCGGCGGCGATCGACACGAGAGCACGCGTGTCCTTGGGGAAGCAACTGCCACCCCAGCCGGGCCCCGGCTGCAGGAACTGCGGGCCGATGCGCTTGTCGGAACCGATGCCGGCGATCACGTCGGCGACGTCGGCGCCGACCGCCTCGCACATCGCGGCCACAGCGTTGATGAACGAGATCTTCGTCGCCAGGAACGCGTTCGCCGCGTACTTGATCGTCTCCGCCGAGGCCGGATCCGTGATCAGGATCTTCGTGTCGATCGATTCGTAGAGCCGGCCGACGGCCTCGGCCGCAGCCGGATTGTCGGATCCGATCACGATGCGATCGGGGCGGAGGAAGTCGTTGAGTGCCGTGCCCTCGCGGAGGAACTCGGGGTTGGACACCACGAACACGTCGTCCCGCTGCAGTTCACGCTCGACGATCTTGGTCGAGCCGACCGGCACCGTCGACTTGTTCACGACGACCGCTCCCGGCAGCGAGTGAGGCGCGGATGGCACGGCTCGCCGCACGGATGTAGCTCAGGTCGGCCCGTCCCTCGTCGTCGGACGGAGTTGGTACGCACAGGAACACCACCTCGGCGTCGACGACGGCGGCCGCAGTGTCATCGGAGAAGTCGAGGCGACCGGACGCCGTGCCGGACATGAGCAGTTCACCCATGCCCTCCTCGACGATCGGAACCCCACCACCGCGCAACACCGCGACGCGGCCCCGATCGATGTCAGCGCATGTCACGCGGTGGCCGAGGTGGGCGAGCGCCACAGCCGTGGTAAGGCCCACGTAGCCGGCGCCGAGCACCGTGACGCGGGAAGGGTTAGCAGTCATCGTTCCGCCTCTGGAATCGTTGGATGGTAAAGCGACTTTCGGGCCGGTTGGCGCCGTTGGCAACCGGCCCGACGTACTAGAACGGGCTTGGTCGAGGCGTAGAGCCCGCGACGAACACACCTGGTCAGAGTGGGTGCGCCGGCGGTGGACGTGGAGACGGACACGTCCACCACCGACGCGGAACTGCCCTCACACCTTGGGGCCAAGGTGTAGCGGGCGATGTCACTTCGCGTAGCCCATGCCGCGATGACCCCCGACACCACGGCATGGGCTGGCCCACGCACGGTCTCGACCCCCAGGAAGCTGAGAGGGCCGACACCGGCACGGGAGCGAAATGAACTCATGACATCGCCCGTGCTCTGAAGGGCCGCATCAGCAGCTGTTCGATCGTGCCGAGCACGATCACCATGTCGAGGACCAATGACCAGTTCTCGACGTAGAAGATGTCGAGGCGCCGATACGCCTCGAAGGACGGATTGTCGCGAGCCTCGACCTGCCACAAGCCGGTAAGGCCTGGACGCACCTGATGGCGAGCGTGCAGGTCCTGAGGGAACTGAGCGACCTCGGTGGCCAGCGCCGGGCGCGGACCGACAAGGCTCATCTCGCCGCGGAGCACGTTCCAGAGCTGAGCAACCTCGTCGAGGCTGGTCTTGCGCAGGACGCGTCCCACCCGAGTGATACGTGGGTCCTTGTCGAGCTTGAAGAGCGGTCCCGTACGCTCGCTGTCACCCTGGATCGCCGCCAGCCGAGCCTCGGCGTCGACGGCCATGGTACGCAGCTTGTGCATCTTGAACTCGACGCCGTCGCGTCCCACGCGCTTCTGGTGGAACATCAGCGGCCCGCCGTCTTCGAGCTTGTTGAGGATGGCGACGACGCCCAGGACAGGCAGGGTGAACATCAGTGCCAGGGAGGCGCCGATGATGTCGAATGCACGCTTGGTGGCCACGTCGAACTTCGACAGCGCCGGCTGCTCGATGGCGAGCAACGGCTCGTGCGCCACAGGCCACGCCTGCAGGCTGCGGAAGTCGATCCCGGCGAGGCCTGGATCGAGCAGCACGGACCGACCGCGAGCCCGCTCGAGCCGGATCAGGGCGTTGAGCAGGGCGGGTTCGAGGTCGGTGGCGCACAGGAGCACGCCATCGGCTTCGGTCCGGTCGAGCACATCTGCTGCCTCGGTGTGGTCACCGAGCCACAGCGCACCGAGGCCGAGGCGACGTGCCTCGTCTTCGGATCCGATGACGCCAACGACCTGCATCCCAGCCTCGGAATGCACCGCGAACAGGTTGAACAGGTCGATGGCGCGCCGGTCGGTGCCGACGATCACCACCCGACGCTGGTACTTCCCGTTGCGATGCTGACGGCAGAGCCACTCCCGGTAGTACGCCCGCCATGCGACGAGGCACACCCAGACCGCGGCACAGAGGCCAATCGCCTCCTCGATGTGGAAACCGGTCTTGAACAGCCGGTCGAGCACAAGCACCCAGAGGCCGAAGAGCACGACCGAGCGAGTGATCCGGGACATCTCGATGCTGCGCACCGCGTTGACACGATCGGACCAGATGCCTTGGTTGCGCATCGACCACACGCCAGCCACAACTGCAGCGGCGAGGTATGCCGGTGACACGTACCACGGGTTGCGCAAGCGCAACTCGAGGATTAGGAACATGACGAAGAGCCCGGTGCTCAGCGCAACGGTGTCTCCAATCAAAAGGTGTCTGCGGGGTGAACCCGCAGAGGGCACAGTTTTAGAAACCGTGCCGATGCCGACAGCATCGAGCGCACTCGGTGCAGCCGGGTCGTTGAACGCGCTCCCGAATCGCGCGTCATAATCGCCCGCTATCAAAGCCCAACTCCCGTCTCAATTGCCAACCGAGCCGGCGTCTCACTTCCGACTGAGGCTGGAGCCCCTCCTCGTAAACCCGTCGCCTACGAAGCTGGGAGCTAAGTTATCGACTGACTGGGGGCAAGTCAATTCACAACGCGCAAACGGCTCACGATTTCTCGTGAGCCGTTCGTCACAGCTAACAGGGGTAGCGGCGGCGACTAAGTCGCCGACGGTCACGTCACCACGGGTGAGACGGGCGCTGGGCTTCGGGGCGCAACGGCGATGTCGTGACCTGTCGGATTGGCGGCCAAGTCGCCGCCGCCGTGTTCTTCAGTCGACTAGATCAGCGTCCCACTACCGTCCCAACCCGTCGTGTGCCGTCACGAGTTGAACGGAGAGACGGGAGATCCCGGCGCGTCGCAGCAGGTCAGAGCCCACTTCGACGCCGACGACCAAAAGTCCTTCAGCATGTAGACACGCTTGCAGCTGGGCGAGTTCGCGTCCTGCGTCCCCCTGGTACGCCTTCCCGTACATCGCCCGGCGGAACGCGACGTCCCAAGAAGAGCCCGCTCCCCACCGCACGAACGTGTCGCTGACCAGCACCACAGTTGGTACATCAGCGACGGTACGGCCATCGAGAGCGACGACTGAACCCCACCCTTCTGGCGTTTCGAGCATTGGAAGGTCGATTCCACGCTCGAACTCGAGATACGCCTCGCGGCCGAGACGATCGCTGAGACCCATCAGGATCGCTTGGGACGGCGATGCAGCGGTGGCGAGACCCGTGGGCCGCAAGTGCTCGGGGTGCATCTGGTCGTTTGCATCGGTCCAGACGGCGTCTGCCGGGATCCACCAGGCAGTACCGTCGAGGTCGTAGGCGGCGACCAGTCGTCCGTCATGCTTGGTGGGGCGTTCGGGCAATCCGCCGAACGGCACGACAGTGGCCTGGCGGAGGGCGACCACGGCGGCACTCGGGCCGATCAAAACGGGCGTCGACGTGCGGCGATGTGTGATCTGGACGTCGGCGGAATCGGGATACTGCCAGGGTTCGTCGGCAATGACAGTCGTGCTACTCATAGCGGCGAGCTTGCTCCGGACGGGTCCTCTGGGCGTCACGCCACGTCCCATTGACGAAGTGGGACGCGAGGGGACGCGCGCCCGGCATTATGGAGTCATGACCCCGTCGCGCACGTACCGCCTTTTGTCTCTCGCTGCCAAGGTTCTTCCGGCAGTTGCACTGCTTCGCCACTGGGCCTCGGTTCTGGTGAGCCTAGGCGGAATGCGCCGCTAACTACGAAACTTCGGATCCGCTGCGGAAACGGAGTCGCCCGGCTGGAGGTCATGTCGCCGAAATGGCCGCAGGATCGAGTACAGCGGGCGTTTTGTCGCGCCTGCTGTTCAGTCGGTGGGTCTGATGCGATCTCGATGCGTACTTGGGAGAACCGCTACTCACCGCTCGCAGTTCGGCGCAAGATTTCCTTCCGACGCGCCTCGAATCGCTCCGTCGGGGCGACCTCGCCGAGGCCGTGGGAAATCGCTGCCGCATCGTCGAGAACGGCGACCGCCGCAGCGTTCCGATCCTGTAGCACCAGGAGTTCTGCGAGCCGCACATAGCGCGAATCCGCATACTTGTCGAGCTGAAGCGCACGTTCCGCCATCGCCTGTGCCTTCGGCAGGTCGCCGCTGTCTTCCGCCTGGATCGAGAGCAGATCGAGCAGGCCGATCAGCCGCTGCTCCGCGGCCCGGCGGGCTCTGATCGCCCATTCCTCGTACTCGAAGTCGGCAAACGCTGTACCAGAGGCAAGCTCAACGGCGTGCGTCGCCAACCGTCCGGCCATGTCCGGATCGGCACGGGTGGAGCTGATCGCGTCGAGCGCCGCCCGATCGAACTCGTGGAGGTCGCATGTGACGTCTGAGGCCAGTCGCACGCCGCTCTCGGATCTCACGAGAATGTCACCGACCGCCTTGCGCAGACGCATCAGCACGTTTCGCAGCCGCGTACGGCTCGCCGCGACATCCTTGTCCGGCCACATCGCCTCGCCGAGCTGGTCGAAGGTCGCCGCCCCGCCAGCAGCCGCCACCGCGCCAACCAATCGCTGAGGATTGCCACTCGGTAGCGGGACTTCCTCGGTGCCAGTCCACACGGTGATCGGGCTCCCAAAGACTCGAAGCCGGCGACTAACCGGTTGCTTCTTTAGTGGCGTGGCGGTCTGCTCGACGCCCGGAGTCTGCAATTCTGCGGGGGTCGTCGGGTGCGCGACGGGCGCGGCCGAGTCGAGCAGTCGCCGGACACCGTCCACCTCGCGTCCCTCGCCCAGTGCCGTGGCCGAGCCGCGTCCCATCACGGTCAATTCCCGCTCGGATTCGGCGAGCAGTTGCCGGGCACGAGCGAGATCGCCAGTTCGCGCCACGGCGTGAGCGGAGACGAGCAGCACGCGCCATCGCTGGACAGGGGATGTCCGCTCCAGCTGTGCGTCCAAGTCGCCGAGATCACCGCGTCGGGCGTTCAGAACGAACCGCGCCGTGGCGACCGTGTCAGGAAAAGGGGTGCGCTGTCGATGGCGCGCTGCAAATATTGTTGAGCCGAATCCAGTTCGCCGAGGGCACCAAGCATCTCGACGACATCGCACAAGAATGGAACACCGAGCGTGTCGCCGTCATCGTTCAGGCCCGTGTTCTCGGCTTCCGCGATGTTTCGAAGCGTGAGATCGAGATCGCCGCGACAGCTAGCAATCTGAGCAAACCCCCACGCCGTCGCTGCAATCATTCGTGGATTGTCGAGCATCAGTCCCACTTCGTGGGCCCGCTCGAAGCGCTGCTGGGCGGCGTCGAACCGACCCGCGTTGATGAGAACAAAGCCTTCAGAAAGGAGCGTCACGATGCGCTCGCCGTCTGAGAGATCTAACGCGTCCATCATCGGCGCGAGCTGGGACAGCGCCTGATCGAATCGCCCGAGCGACGATAGGACGCCGACAGCCAGCGTTCGGCGACACGATCGGGCACGCACGTGCTCGCCGCAACCGTCCCATGCAGCTGCGGCTATGCGGAGCGATTCAGCCGCACGCTGCAGATCTGACATCGCGTCGGAGGATGCGGCGCATTCGGCCAGAACCTCATGTGCTCGGGCGTAGGTTCGTTCTTCACCGGCTTCGATGTCGACAAGGGCCGCCTCGGCGAGGCGAATGGCCTCCTCGTGGTCGCCTTCGATCAGCCGGGCGCGTGCAGACTCAACGATCACTCGCCGGCGCAACGCGGGCGTGGCGCCATCGACGATGGCCATCGCACGGTCGACGTCACGAATCGCCTGACTTCCACGTCCTACCCCAGCGTGGCCCCCCGACCTGATGAGCAACAGAGCAGGGCTGCGGTCGACGATGGCACCGAAACGAGAGAGCAGGCCAAGGCGGGCTCTCGGCTCGATTGCCTCGACCACGGATTCCGAGAGCGTCGTCAGCACCTGTGCTGCACGCTGATGTTCGCCGGCGTCTAGCAGTAGTCCGATCGCATCGATTGGTCGCTCATGAACGAGCTCTGTCGCGAATCGAGAGGCGGCCGTGGGATCAACGGCGAAAGACCTGAAGATCGGGGACGCGCCGAGCTCGAGACCCTCGGCGGGGTGACGTCGAATTGGCACTCCGCTCTCGACGAGGCGTTTGATCACCTCGCGCCCGCCGAGCGTCTCCAAGACATGCCTGCTCAAACCGGGACACCTCGCAAGTACCGCGACAATCCCGTCGTCTGGCGTGCGTTGAAGTTCGTATACCGCGGTGCAGTTCGCGCGAACAACTCGGGTTGCGAACGCGACAGCGCTGTCACCAGCACCGCGTCGGAGCTGCGTCAACGTCGCGGAAACCGCGCGCACCTCGCCTTCGGTTACGTCAATGAGCTGTTCGGCGGTGCGCATCGAGCGTGTCGGCAAGAACTCGACTATCTCCTCGGCGGTGACGGAAAGCGCCAAATGGTCGAGGATTAGGCCGTCCACCAGCTCCGCCACTTCGTGCAGCCGATCATCAAGAAGACGTCCGGCGATCAGCAGTGGAATATGACCGTCAGTGAACTCCAGGTAGTCAACGAGCTGATCGATCTCGTCGTCGCGTAGTGCATGCGCATCTTCGATCACGACTCGACTCGCGTGGCGGAAGGAACTGTCATCGAACGCACCGACGGTGGCACGCCACCGCAGGGTGTCCGCGCCACCAGCCTGGCGAAGCAGCCATGACTTGCCGTAGCCACTTGGAGCCTCGAGAAGAACAACGGGCGCGGCTCCGGGACGAGCAAGCCGCTCAACAAGTCCGGAACGTGGCAGGCGCATACGCGATGACCCCCTCACGATTGTGCCCTCTCAGGGCAAAAGGGCACCGTCGCTAGTCGGCATGACGGGGACATACCGACGTGGCTACAGCCTAACGCGAGACGCGCGCGTCCCATTCGATCCTTTGATGCACCGTGACCTGGGACGCGACTACACGTCTTGGTCCGGAAACGCCCCTTGCAGCTGCGCTGCATGCAGTGTGTTCTCGAGCAGACATGCGATCGTCATTGGTCCAGTACCGCCGGGCATCGGTGTCAGCCAGCCGGCAACTTCGGCAACGGGTTCGAAGTCGACGTCGCCGACGAGTCCCTCGTCGCTTCGCGAAATGCCCACATCGATCACTGCGGCGCCTGGTTTGACATGCCCGGCGGTGATCATTCGGGCTTGCCCGGCGGCGGCGACCAGGATGTCTGCGCGCCGACATACCTCCATGAGATCTGGCGTCCTGGAGTGCGCCAATGTCACGGTGGCGTCGGTTCCCTTCCGTGCAAGCAGGATCGACAGCGGTGATCCGACCAGCGTCGACCGGCCCACGACGACGGCACTCGCTCCCGATATTTCCACGCCGTATCGCTCGAGCAACCGGAGCACGCCGAGCGGCGTGCACGGCACGAGTCCCGGCACGCCACGGACGAGTCGACCCAGGGAGCGCTCGGTGAGTCCATCGACGTCCTTTTCCGGCGGGATCAGACCCAGTACGGCATCCGCATCGAGCCCTGTCGGAAGGGGTAGTTGCACGAGAATCCCATGGACTTCGGAATCGCTCGGCGAGGCTGGCGACGGCTGCCTCGACGTCGGCCTGGCTCGTATCGGCCGGAAGTTCGACGTGCCTCGAACGCATACCCGCCTGCTCCGCTTTGCGATTCTTATTGCGCACGTAGATCTGGCTCGGCTTGTCGTCTCCGACGAGGACGGTCGCCAGGCAGACCGGCGGAGACCCAGCCGCTTCGAGGCGTTTCGCCAGCGTCTCGACGATTTCATCGCGGAGTTGGTTGCCGTCCATGATCACCGCGCGAGTCACGCGGACGATCGTACGGCGTCCGCAACGGAAGCATCGACGTCCATCGACCTGCTCGACATTCGCGATCGACCAGATGTACGATTCGCCTGGGCTACAACACGGGGAAAGGACGGGACCATGACCTCGTACGCGCGCATGCGCATATTTGGGGCTGCGGCGGGATTCGCAGCCATCACATCAGTAGCGGGAGCTGCGTCATTGACAGCATCCGCACAGGAGGCTCCAGTCGGGCAGGTTCGGGTGGTACATGCCATCCAAGGCCTTGTCGCCGATGTCTATGTCGACGGCAATCTGACGCTTCAGGCCTTCAAACCACAACGAACAACCGCGCCGTTACCGGTGCCGGTTGGTGACCACCGAATCGAGCTGCGCAAAGCGCAAGCTCCGGCGACGTCGACGCCACTCCTGGCCGCCAACGTCACGGTTCCGGAAGGTTTCATCGGCTCACTCGTGGCTCACCTCGACGCGAAGAACGCGCCGACGTTGAGTGCGTACGTCGATGACCTCTCACCAATACCGGCTGGTCAATCGCGAATCGTGGTCCGACACACAGCAGCGACAGCTGCGGTCGACGTTCGACTCAACGACGACATCGCAATCGGCCGGCTGCAGTCGGGGTCGAGTTCAGGGACGCTCGTGAACGCTGGCGCCTACCAAGCGACGGTGACGAAATCGGGCGCCAAGAAGCAGCTCGTTCCACCACAATCGGTGGAGTTCCCTGACGGAACGGCGAACTTCGTGTACTTGATCGGCTCCGAGAAGGACGACACCCTCGCCTGGATCGCGGTCCAGATCGATGGCCTCGGAACGGCGCCGCAGGCGATACAGACCGGCGACGGCAGCACCCGCCCGCACTCCAACGGGCCCGAGGTCCCGTTGATGCTGGCCGCAATCGCAATCGTCGGATCGAGCATCGCCTTCTGGCGCCTGCGCACACGTCGCGCCGTCGCCTGACCATGCGCGTTCGGGCGGTGGCGACGTTTGGTGGAGCCGCGCTCGTACTCGGGCTTGGATGGGGTTTCGCTGGCTGCGCCGGCGAAACCTCATCGGAGAGCAGCGAGGCGAGCGCGGTCACGACGTCACCGCCCGAACCGAAGACCATTCCCTCGGCTGACGTCGAGGTACTGCCGCCGACTGAGGCGACGGCGACGACAGCCTCGACAGAGGCGACGAACGTTGCGACTGCAACGACGCGCGATGTGCCGCCCAAGCCGAGGCGTCCTCGATCCGCCAGACGGCCCCCGTCCTCTACGACGACGTCGTCGACCACGACGACGTCAACCACCACCACGACGACAACACCGCTGCCACCGGTTGTGACCATCAGCGCCAAAGTCGACCGGATCGCGCCTCGGCAGGTTGTGACGCCGTTGCGTGTGCAAATTCCGACGCTCCAGATCGATGGGCCAGTGCTGCAGACCGGCGTGGACGCCTTCGGTGAGCTCGAGGTACCACCGGACGCGCGCATCACTCGTCTGGTACAAGCACGGACCGACGCCTGGTCGTCCAGGATCCGCTGTCATCGCCGGTCACCTCAACTGGCGCGGCGTACCGGGGATTTTCGTGAATCTCTCCGTCGCGGCACCGGGCCAACAGGTCGTCGTCGATTACACCGACGGGTCACAGCGAATGTTCACCATTCAGCGCGTCGATCTCGTGCCAAAGCCCGCCGTGGCGCCGCTCGGGATGTTCGATCGCGGCGGACAGCCACTCCTCCGCCTCGTCACGTGTGGAGGCGAGTTCAACGACGACACGAATCACTACTTGAGCAATGTGATCGTCACTGCGGTTCCGAGCTGAGAGGAATCGCAGGTGCCAGCGGACGACTACGCTGGCAATTCAATGCGATATTTCGCGCAGAGACAGCGAAGGACGAACCTGCCGGTGCAGGTCACGAGCTTCGTGGGACGGACGCGCGAACTGGACGAAGTGGAGCAGCTTCTTCGCGCCAACCGCATGGTGACGATCGTAGGTTCGGCTGGTGCAGGCAAGACCCGACTCGCGCTGCAGGTTGCGGAGAGCCTGGTCGGGGAGCACGAGGACGGCCCGTGGTGGGTCGAACTCGCGAACTCCGCAGACGGACAGGAGGTAGTGACGGCATTCTGCGACGCTCTCCGACCAGGTCGATCAACGCTGTCGACCAGACAGTCGCTCTTGGACGCCATTCAGTTCCGAGAACTTCTCCTGGTGGTCGACAACTGCGAATCTGCGATCGAGCCGATCTCAACGCTTCTTGCGGAGGTGCTGCGTCAATGTCCAAGCGCAAGAGTTCTTGTGACGAGCAGGGAACCCCTTGCGATCTCCGCTGAGATCGTTTGGCGGATTCCACCGATGCGGGTTGTTGCTGCGACGGACCAGGACAACGTCTACTCGGAGGCGCTCGAGCTGTTTGAGCAGCGCGCCGCTGCCGTCAGCAACTTTCGGCTCACGGCGGAGAGCGCATCGACAGTTCGTTCAATTTGCACTCGGCTCGATGGGCTCCCGCTAGCGATCGAGCTCGCGGCGGCGCAGATGAGTCACGAGTCTGCAACGAAGCTGGCTGCCGAACTTCCTGACTGCATTCCCTTGATGCGATCGCCGTACCGAACCGACAAACCTGCGTCACCAAAC
The DNA here is from genome assembly GCA_963830025.1 of uncultured Acidimicrobiia bacterium. GTDB lineage: Bacteria > Actinomycetota > Acidimicrobiia > Acidimicrobiales > Ilumatobacteraceae > CAWHLC01. The sequence continues at coordinate 129,209 of CAWHLC010000004.1, read as the reverse complement.
ACTCACCGCCGCCATCGCGTGGTCGTACGAGCGTCTGGATCGAAGCCAACAACGCCTCATCCGACTCCTGTCCACCTTCGCACCGCCGATACGGGTGTCGGACGTGGCAGCAACCTACGGGACTATGGCAACCGAAAGTGATCTCCGTGGCGCACTTAACGCGTTGGCTGACAAGAGTCTCATCGAGCGTGCCGCACACAACAACGAGACAAGCTTTCGTTTGCTCGACTCCATTCAGTACTTCGCGTTATCAGCTCTAGCTGCTCATCCTTCGGAGCATGCGATGGCGACACGCGTTCACGCACGTCACTTCGCCACTCTGGCGGCCGCGTCGAGTCAGGGTGAGTACGAAGATGACGAGGCCCTCTGCTCAATGTTGGCGGTTTGTTATCCGAACATCGTGCGCGCAATCGCGTGGGCAATCGAGCGCGACGCACTGCTCGCCGCGCAAGCGTTGCTTGGAATCGCCTGGTGGCACAGTCGGGTTTGGAATCCCGCAACGAGCTGGATCGACTTGGCAACACGGCTGCTGTCGGAAGGTGACCTCGACGATTCGATACTGCTCAGACTTGCTGCCAAGCGGTGCCTTGTCGAAGCGCGCCTCGCTCCCTCCGCCGCCACCCTGCAGGAGGCTCAACGTGTAATTCGCACGAGTGCCTCCAGCGCTCGAGCACGTGCCGACGCTCATCTTGCGCTTGTCGCGATGGCCGAACTTGGACTCGGCGACTTGGACACGCAACTGCAGGGAGCCGCCGAGGCGGTCCGCGAGATACACGACTGGCCGGACCGAGATCGTGTGCTCGCCAATCTGGAATACGGCATCAGCTACTTCGAACGTGACTTCGAACGTGCTCGACAATTCGCGCTCGATCAACTGCAGATCGCTCGGTCCCGCGGACTTAAGTCAAGCGAAGCCATGGCTCTGGCCGCTGTCGGCGATGTCGCACGCGCCTCCGGGGACTACACGGCGGCGCTTCACTACCTACAAGCAGCGTCCGATGTCGCCGACCGCATCGGACCGCAATCAGTTAGAGCATTCGTGCTCATGAACATCGGCGAGGTGCTGCTGGCCACCTCCTCGACAGAGGCCGCCTTCGAGGCAGCCTATGAAGCGGCATTGGCGGCGAGCGCTTCAGACAACCTTTGGGATGTGCTCCAAAACTACGTATTGCTAGCGACCTGTTGCGCTCGGCTTGGTCGAGCGGATACGTGCGCGGACATGTACGCGCTGGCAAAGCGTCGCCTGCCGGACGGATTGCAGTTCTACAGCTCGCTCGACGAGTATCTCGTGGAGATTGAGGCGTGCCTGGCGGCGGCTGGGTTGGAGCCGGTGGATCACTTCGATCTTCCCGACCGGCGTGTCCTCTCCGATGTTGCGGCTGAGGTGCTAGGCGAGGACTTCGTGCGGCGTTACGACAGCAGTGGTTCCGATATCGAGCGACTGATCGCCCAATCGGCGGCGAATACACCGGCAGTAGTCTGCTGCCGTGACCACACCTCCCTCCCCTACTGTGCAGCCGGCCGAAGGGCGCCTCGGCGTTCTGACAATCGGGCTTGGCGCCGTTGCATCGACCCTGGTCGCAGGCGTCGAGCTCGTCAAGCAGGGCCTCGCTGAGCCCGTTGGCTCACTGGCCATGATGGACACGATCCGGCTCGGTAAGCGGACCGAAGGCCGCACGCCGAAGATCAGGGATTTCGTGCCGCTCGCCAAGCTCGAAGACGTCGTATTCGGCGCGTGGGATCCGTTCCCCGATGACGCCTACGTAGCCGCCCAGCGTGCGGGCGTGCTCGAGGCGGGTCGTCATATCGAGGGGATCTCCGAAGCGATGCGCGACGTCCGTCCGATGAAGGCGGCGTTCGACCGCTCGTACGTGAAGAACATCGACTCGTCGAACACGATGGACACCGTCGACAAGCGGCGGATGCTCGAAACCATCCGCGAGGACATCAACCGCTTCCGTGAGGAGAAGCAGATCGACCGGCTCGTGATGATCTGGTGCGCATCCACCGAGGTGTTCCTCGAGCCGACCGACGCACACCGAGACCTCGAGAGCTTCGAGAAGGCCATCGACGCCAATGACCCGAACATTGCCCCGTCGATGCTCTACGCCTACGCCGCGCTGCTCGAAGGCGTACCGTTCGCCAACGGCGCGCCCAATCTCACCGTCGACATCCCGGCATTGCGCGACCTGGCGACCGAGCGGCGGCTCCCAATCTCCGGCAAGGACTTCAAGACGGGCCAGACCCTCATCAAGACCGTGCTGGCGCCGATGCTGAAGGCCCGCATGCTCGGCCTGTCGGGCTGGTACTCCACCAACATTCTCGGCAACCGCGACGGCGAGGTCCTCGACGACCCGGAGAGCTTCAAGACCAAAGAAGAGTCGAAGCTCGGTGTGCTCGAGCACATCCTCAAGCCGGAAAACTTCCCCGAGTTGTACGGCGACATCTTCCACAAGGTGCGCATCAACTACTACCCACCGCGCGGTGACAACAAGGAAGGGTGGGACAACATCGACATCTTCGGGTGGCTCGGCTACCCGATGCAGATCAAAGTCGACTTCCTCTGCCGCGACTCGATTCTCGCCGCCCCGCTCGCCCTCGACCTCGTGCTGTTCTCCGACCTCGCCCAGCGCGCCGGGCTCGGCGGCATCCAGGAGTGGCTCAGCTTCTACTACAAGAGCCCGCAGACTGCTCCGGGCCTCTACCCCGAGCACGACCTGTTCATCCAGCACACCAAGCTGAAGAACACGCTGCGGTGGATGATGGGTGAGGACCAGATCACCCATCTCGGCCGCGAGTACTACGCCGACGAGACGTGACGGCCGACTCCAGCGCTGCCGTCACCCTCGCCGATGTCGAGGCGGCCGCGGAGGCGATCGCTGGTGCCGTGGTGCGCACGCCGTCGGCGGTGTCGGACACCCTCTCGGAGATCCTCGGCTGCACCGTCGTCCTCAAGTTCGAGACGATGCAGTTCACGTCGTCCTACAAGGAGCGGGGCGCTCGCAACCGACTGTTGAAACTGAGCGATGACGAGAAAGCGGCCGGTGTGGTCGCGGTGTCCGCCGGCAACCACGCCCAAGCCGTGGCGCGCCACGCGGCACTCCTCGGAATCCCGGCGACGATCGTGATGCCGCGAGGGACACCGTTCGTCAAGGTCGCGCGGACGTGCCATCACGGCGCCATCGTCGAGCTGTATGGCGACGACCTTGTGGCGGCGATGGCCCGCGGCCACGAGATCGAAGGCAGCGGCGCCACCTTCATCCATCCGTTCGACGATCCGCTGGTCATCGCCGGCCAGGGCACGGTCGCCCTCGAGTTCCTCGCAGACTTCGCCGATCTTGACGCGCTCGTCGTCCCCGTCGGAGGCGGTGGCTTGCTCGCCGGCATGAGCGTCGTCGCCGCCAAGATCGCGCCCGATGTCGAGATGGTCGGCGTCGAGTCGGAGGTCTGGCCGTCGACGGCGATGGCGCTGGCCGGTGCCGGACCGTGCGCCGGCGGCGCAACGATCGCCGAGGGCATCGCCGTGCGAGAGCCCGGACGGCTGACCTTCCCCCTCATCCGCGATCTCTCCGCTGGGGTGGTGACTGTCAGCGAAGCGGCCATCGAGGAAGCCGTGAACCTCGTGCTGGAGATCGAGAAGGTCGTCGTGGAGGGCGCTGGTGCGGCGGGAATCGCCGCGCTCGTCGCGCATCGTGATCGGTTCGCCGGGCGCCGCGTCGGGGTGGTCCTCACCGGCGCCAACATCGACCCCCGGCTGCTCGTTTCCATCGTTCAACGAGGACTCGTCCGGTCCGGCCGGCTGTCCCGACTGCGCGTCGCCCTTGCCGACCGACCTGGTTCCCTGGCCGCCCTGCTCGACGTCATCGGCAATGCCGGGGCAAACGTCCAGGAGGTGGCCCACCAACGCCTCTTCGCGCCCGTGGGTGTCAGCACCGCCGAAGTCGACATCACGGTCGAATGCCTCGATGCGGACCACCGGGATCGAGTGGTGGCAGCCCTGCTCGATGCCGGCCATCACGCCCGCAGCCTGCCCCTCGACGAGCTCTAGCGCCTGCGCCATGCGCGTCACGTCCCCTTGACCTCAAGGGCACTTGAGGGAATACGGTCGCCCCATGTCGCTCGACCTCTCCCCTGCGCCTGTGGCCGAAACCATCGACCTGCGGCTCGACGACCTCCCGGTCGGGTCGCTCCGCCTCGTGCGGGTGGGTGGCCGGAAGCTCTGCCTGGTGCGAACCAGCGAGGGGCTCTCCGCGCTCGATCACGCCTGCCCGCACGAGGGGTACGGGCTCACCCAAGGACAGCTCGACGGGGATCTGCTCACGTGTGCATGGCACAACTGGAAGTTCCAGGTCACCGACGGATCGTGCGTGCTCGGCGAGGAGGCCGTCACGTCGCACGACGTCGAGGTCGACGCCGACGGGCGGATCACGATCACGCTCCACCAGCCCGATCCCGATGTTCTGCGGTCCCGCCTGCGAACGAGCCTCCGGTCGGCGATCGCGGACAACTACATCGGTCAGACGTCACGCGACGTGGTCCGCCTCCTCAAGGCCGACGAGAACCCGGGCGAACTGGTGTGGGAAGCCGTCGCCTACGGCGCCCCTCGCGGTGGAGTTCGGCTGGGGCCACTCGATCGCCTCGGCGACCGATTGTCTCGCCATGCTCGACCTCTACGAGGGCGACCAACGAGCGCTGCCGGTCGTCCAAGCGATCGCCGGCACCGCCGAGATGGAGCGAGGGCGCCGCGTCAACCCACTCCCCCAGCCGGCCCGCTCGCTCCCCGTCGACGCCCGGTCGGCGTTCCGCGAGTTCGTCGAAGGCGAGGACGTCGAGGAGGCGCAGTCGCTGCTCCTCGGCGCGATCCACGCCGGGCGGGGCCGCGATGAGATCTCGACGTGGTTCACCGATGTGGTCAGCGATCACCTGCTCTCCTACGGCCACGGCGCGATCTATTCCCAGAAGGCCTTCCAGCTGCTGGACATGCTCGGTTGGGATCGGGCAGACACGGTGCTTCCCCATCTCGTGCCGACCATCGTCTACGGCACCCGCGAGGACACGCTTCCCTACATGCGGCCTTACATGCGAGCGATGGCGGCGCTCGACCTCGACACCCTTGCCGCCATCGAGCCCGACCCGACATGGCGCGACGACGGGCAGCTCGTCGCCGCGCTGCTGGGCTCCGACCGGGTCGCACCCGCCACCGCTGTGTCGTCGGCACTGCGAGCGGGCGCCGGAGTGGACGGGGTGCTCGATGCGGTTGTCGCCGCCGTGAGCAGGCGGATGATGCGTTACGACACCACCGGAGAGTTCGAGTTCGCCGACGACTTCGGCTGGCTCGACATCACCCACGGCATCACGTACGCCAACGCTGCTCGCTGGCACCATCACAACGCACCCGGACCCGACACCGTGCGGCTCGCCCTGTTCTGCGCGTTCCTCGCGCTGTGGACCGGGCGTCACGAGTGGCACACCACCGTGCACGAGCCGGCGGAGCCTGCCGAGCTCGGTGATGACGTTGTGGCCGCAGGTGAACACCTGCAGCGCCGTTCGCTCGGCGACGGCACCTCGGCGTTCATCGTTCACGCCCATGCCGTGAAGACGTCTCGCGCCGCCTCGCTAGAGGCTGCCCGCACCGGTTCGTTCGAGCCGCTCCATGCCGTCGCCCGCTTCATGGAGGCACCACGACTCGAGCGGTTCGTCGCCGCCAACGTGACGCGCAGCATCGAGTTCCTCAACGGCCGCGCCCCGCGCGAGTGAGACGACCTACTCAGCCGACTCCGAGCTCGCTGAGTACGCCTTGCCCGGCCAGTACGCCCACTCTTCGAAGTCGTCGACGCGCCCGTCTTCGGCGAATCGCAACAACCAGATGTCCCGGTACTCCTGGCGTACTGGATCGCCGTAGCTGACATCGACACGAACGACGGCGTCGCGACCGTCGACGGCGATCGGCCAGGCGTTGGCGGCGAACACCTCGGCCTCGTCGTCGAGCCAGATATCTTTCAGAGCAACGAGGCTCATCGACTCCTCGTAGGGCGAGACTCGATAGGCGAGATCGTCGGCGAAGAGCGCATCGAGTGCATCGAGATCGCCATCGCGCCAGGCACGCTCGTACTCGCCGACCCATCTCATCACGTCGTCACGATCCATGAGCCCAGTCTCTCAAGCCATGCGCGGGTGGTCGGTCACGACGACGTCGACGAGGATGTCGTGCTCCTCGACCGGCAACTCTGTGACGACCTGCTCGTGAAAGCACACGCCGACCGTGACGCATTCGCCGGGGAGGCGGGCGAGGAACCGGTCGTAGTGTCCTCCGCCCTGCCCGAGACGGTGGCCGTCGGGAGTGAAGGCAAGACCGGGCACGAGAACAACGTCGAGCAGCTCCGGATCTACATCACCCGGCATCACCCGCAGGGCGTCTCCGTCGACCTCCGGTGCGTACACGCGCCAGCCCCGGGCCGAGGCGTCGTACTTCCAGGCCGCCGTGTCCGGCTCGGTGGGGAGTGAGTCGAACATCATCACCTCGAGCTCGTCCTTCATGCCCCGACTCGCTAACGCCTTGAGCACGTTCGCCCACAATGTCGCCGAGCGATGAGCTCGCTCGTCGACGTTGGCGGTGATCACCCGGCGAATCGCTCGCATGTCGCGTCGCAGCACCGCCTTCTCGTCGTTGCTCACCCGTTCCATCCTGGTCGCAACTCGTCGTCTCGCTACCATCGCCGGGCAATGGCCTCGTTCGATTCCATCACGTTTCGTGCCGTCCTCGGACACCTCCCCACCGGCGTCACCGTCGTCACGGGCGTCACCGAAGACCGCCCGCTGGGATTCACGATCGGCTCGTTCACGTCGGTGTCGCTCGATCCGCCGTTGGTCGGTTTCTTCGCCCAGGACGACAGCGACACATGGGCCGCGATGGCGCCAGCTGGTCGTTTCTGCGTGAACGTGCTCGGCCATCACCAGGACGAGCTGTGCTGGAAGTTCGCCAAGAAGGGCATCGACTCGGCCCGCTTCGACGGCGTGAGGTGGACCGAATCGCCCCTCGGCCTTCCTGTACTCGATGGTGTTCTTGCCTGGATCGACTGCGAGATCGACGAAACGCACGTCATGGGTGACCACACCTTCGTTCTCGGTCGCGTGATCGACCTAGCTCACGCCGAGGAAGGCGACCACGTGCCCCTCGTCTTCTTCCGTGGTCAGCTCGGCGGTTTCTTCCGTCCCGAAGATCCCCTCGCGGCTCAGGACTGACCCGACGTGAGCGCTCTCCCCCGCCTGGTGTCGCGGACGCGCACTGTCCCTGCGGCGGTGCTCGACGTGGCATCGATCGTCATCTTCGTTGCACTCGGCCGTGAGGAGCACGACGACGTCGAGGAGGCGAGCTCGTTCTTCGAGGTGCTCGCTCCGTTTGCCATCGCGCTCGTGGTCGCGTGGGCAACCACCAGGGCGTGGCGGCGTCCCTTCGCGTGGCAGACCGGAGTCGAGGTCTGGGCGATCACCGTTCTCCTCGGTATGGCGCTGCGGCGGATGCTGTTCGACGACGGGACCGCGTTCGCCTTCATCCTGGTCACCAGCGCCTTCCTCGGCGTGACCATCGTCGGCTGGCGGCTCCTGGCGTCACGAATGACCTGACCGTCCGCGGTGCGCCAGGGCAACGACTGGCGGTGCGCCGGATACACAAGTGCGCGGCGATCGTCACACGCTTCGCGCACAAAGCGGGGATCATGTGCCTTCGACGGGGGAGACCGGGCGAGGCGTATGGAGACCGACAGCACTGCTCCTGTGTGCGTTCTGCAGCCGTCCGCGTTCGCCCAACGCCGGGGTGCGACGCACCGGATTTCGGTGTGGATCTGGGGCGCCGCACGCGCTTGTGCGCTCGCCGGCGCAATCTTCATGTGGACGAAGGTCCGACAGCAGGTTCCGTGGGTGCCGGTCCCCTATCTGGCGTCCGTGTTCGTGCTGCCTGTCGTTGGTTGGCGCCTCGTGCGATGGCGGACAGGACCTGGCCTGCTGCGCTGGTCGGCGCTGGGAGCGGTGATCGCCTCGCTCGGCGCGCTCGCCCCGGTGCCGTGGATGACGGCGAACCTGCACACCCCGCCGGGCACCGCCTGGCGGCTCGACGGCCGTCTGACGATCGAGGGAGAGGTCGTCGATCCACCGGGGTCGTGGTACTGGCTCACCGTCGGGCGACCGCCACTCGTCGCGGAGCTCGTCTACAGCTGGATGTTCGACGGACACGGAGCAGATGACCTGCGTCGCGGATCGACGAAGAGCCGTCCCGAGTTCAACGAGCCTGCAGCAGCAGCGGTCGGCCTGCGGCGTGGGGGCCGGGAGATTTCGTTCGGACTGGTAGTCGAAGCGACTGGTCCGGCGTCGGTCGACTTCCCCGAGCACGCCGTCGTGACGAGGTTGAACGGCATCCCCCTCACCGACCGAGATCACTGGGTCAACGCGATCGACACACTCGGGCAGCGGAACGCGCTCACGACGACCGACGGAGAGGTTGTCTGGTTCGATGGCGACCTGTTCCCGTACCGGCGGGTCGACATCTACGACGTTCCACTCGATGAGGTGGATGCCGAGGTCGGCGGTCCACTCGCCAACTCGCCGCCCGGGCGTTGGTGGCGGGGTTTGTCGCTCGGAGGGTCCCACGGCTTGATGGTCGCGTTGCTCGCCTACATGCACGAGTCGGGTGAATCGTTCGGCGAGACACGTTCGGTCGCCGGTACGGGAGGGATCCGTGGCGACGGATCGGTGTCGCCGATCGGCGGCCTGCGCTCGAAGGCAACCGCGGCGCGACGAGCCGGCGCACAGGTCCTGCTCTTCCCCGCCGAGCAGGCATCAGAGCTCGCCGACTTCGATCCCGGCGCGATGCGGCTCGATTCCCGTGTCGACGCTGGATGACGCAATCACTGCATTGCGAACTTGACCGTCACAGCGTCGTGCCGGGTAGGGCTCCGGTAGCGGCGCCGTCGAATCCGCCGGACGCTGCGGTCGTACGCTCGCCCCGGGGCGCAGGCAGCAATTCCTGGGCTCCTGTCCGACCTGCATGACGACCCACAACTGCGGTCGGCCGTCATCGATCGGCTCGAGAACCAGGTGCGCGTCCACCTCGCGGGTGTCGTCGCCCGAGCGGTCGCCCGCGGCGAAGTGAGCCCGGACGTCGACGCCGACGCGCTGCTCGACACGATTGCCGGTGCGCTGTTCCACCGGTCGTGGCCGTCAAGAGCTCTCCGAGCGGTCCGTCGCTCGCCTCGCCGACCTGTTGCTCCATGGAGTCGAGCCCCGGTAGACGCGAGATTCAGGAGGAGAGGGCTCTCCGTTGCCGGTAAGCGGCGACGTTCTGGCGATTGCCGCAGAGCGTGTCGCAGTACCGACGCGACCGGTTGCGGCTGAGGTCGACGAAGACGCGCCCGCATCCCGGCGCCTCGCATACGCGGAGCCGTTCGAGGCCGCCGTCGCGAATGACGATGGCGAGGGCGACGCCGATCTCGGCACCGAGACGTCGATCGAGTGGTGCGTCGGACGGGGTGTAGTGGAGGTGCAACGGCGACCCGTCGTGCTCGACGAGCTGGGGAACGGCGCCGGTGTCCTCCACGAGTCGGTTCACCGCGTCGACCGCGTCGTGTCGATGTTCGGCGGCTGCCTGGTCGAAGATGCTCCGAAGGCGGGAGCGCAAGCGCCTCATCGCCCGCAGCTCGGTCTCGTCGCCTGCCACCGTGCCACTCAGCTCTTGATCGCGCGCGTAAGCGAGCACAGCGTCGGCGGTGGTCAACGTGTCGTGGCCGGCTCGCCGATCGTCGGTGTTGACGAGCAGCACCGCAGCCTCGACCGCCAGTTCGCTGTCATGATCTAAAAGCATTTGAATCCTGACACACGTGTAGGTAGTGTCATGAGCATAGCGAAATTCACTCATGACACCTTCGGCGGCCTGCCACGCCACCGCGGACCGAGCGGAGCACCGTCGCGGCCCTCGATGGGTGCGGTCCCGCCGGCGACGCATCCACGCGTTGGTTACATGCTGGTGCTCGGTGGTGCATCGCTGTTCGCTCTCAATGCCGGGTTCTCCAAGGTTGTGCTCGATGCCGGCATCGAACCCGCCCGACTGACCACGCTGCGATGCACGGGTGCGGCAGTCGGCCTCCTGCTGTTCCTGCTCGCCACCGATCGGCGCCGCCTTCGGCTTGATCCACGCGACATTCCCGGTCTGATCGTTCTCGGGCTCGCCGGCGCCGCTCTCATCCAGTGGCTGTACTTCGTGGCGCTCGACCGGATCCCGGTGGGCATCGCGCTTCTGATCGAGTTCACCGGACCGCTCATGGTGGCTGTGTACTCACGGGTCGTGCTGCGCCATGCCATGCACCGCCGCATCTGGCTCGCCCTGGGTCTGGCGCTCGGCGGGCTTGCCCTCGTCGCTCAGATCTGGCGAGACGTGGGGCTCGACACGATCGGGCTGGCGGCCGCGTTCGGTGCCGCCGGCTGTCTCGCCACCTTCCACCTGCTCGGCAAGCACACGCTGCGCAAACGCGATCCGATCACGCTGTCGTTCTGGATGTTCGCGTTCGCCTCGGTGTTCTGGGCGATCCTGCAGCCGTGGTGGAACTTCGACGCCAGGCGTCCTCGTGCACCACGTCTCGTTGCTCGGCTCGCTGAGCGATATCTCCGTGCCGGTGTGGTTGCCGCTGCTGTGGGTGATCGTGCTCGGCACGCTCGCCCCCTACTCGCTCGAGGTGCGCGCCCTCACCCACCTCGCCCCGACCACCGCCGGAGTGGTCGGGATGGTCGAGCCGGTGCTCGCCGCGGTCGTTGCGTGGATCTGGCTGGAACAGGGCCTCGGTGTGATCCAGGTGCTGGGCGGTGTCGTCGTGCTCACCGCTGTCGTCATCGTGCAGCTGTCAGCGAGCGACCCGGGAGCCGCCGTGCCACATGTGGCTGCCGACGCCCCCGTCGGCTGACGCAACTGTCGCGGCTCGATGACCCACCGGTGCGGGTCAGTCAGTCGTCGGACGGCGCCTTGAGGGCGAGGTATGCCCACACGAGCCCGCCGAGGATCAGCACCCACAGGAAGCCGCGGGCGACCCAGAACACCGCGCCGAGCACTGAGCTCAATACGAACCAGCCGATCACGGCGACGATCAGCCAGCCGACGATCGTGGCGAGGGCGGAGCGGGGCGTGCTGGATTCGGCCATCGATGACGTCAGAGGAGATTGGTGATGGCGCCGGTTTCGGCGCCCTGCACCAGCTTGGCGTATTTGCCGAGCACTCCGGACGTGTAGCGCGCCGGATTCGGGGTCCATCCGTCGCGGCGGGACGCCAGCTCGTCGTCGTCGACGAGGAGGTCGAGCGACTTGCCGTGGACGTCGATGCGGATCCGGTCGCCGTCTCGTACGAATGCGATCGGCCCGCCATCGGTGGCCTCGGGAGCGACATGGCCGATGCAGAAGCCCCAGGTGCCGCCGGAGAATCGGCCATCGGTGATCAACGCGCAATCGGCGCCGCGACCGGCGCCTTTGAGCGCTCCGGTGATCGCCAGCATCTCCCGCATGCCTGGACCACCTCGCGGGCCCTCGTAGCGGATCACGATGACGGTGCCAGGCTGGATGTCGCTGTCGAGGACCGCCTGCATCGCCCCGTCCTCGCCGTCGAAGACGCGGGCCGGACCTTCGAACTCGAGCTGGTCCTTCGTGAGACCTGCCACCTTGACGACCGACCCTCGCGGTGCGAGCGAACCGGTGAGGATGTTGATCCCACCCTCCGTGTGGATCGGCGCGTCGAAGGGGTGGACGACCACGCCGTCGGCGGCGGGCGGGTCGATCTCGGCGAGGTTCTCCGCCATCGTCTTGCCTGTCACGGTCATGACGTCGCCGTGCAGTTGACCCGCCTCGAGCAAGAGCTTGAGGACGACCGGCACGCCACCGACGCGGTCGAGATCGCTCATGTGGAACTTGCCGCCCGGCGTCATGTCGGCGATGTGGGGGACACGGCCAGCGACACGGTTGAAGTCGTCGAGCTCGAGCTCGACTCTGGCCTCGTTGGCGATGGCCAGGAGGTGGAGCACCGCGTTCGTGCTACCGCCGAGCGCGCTCGTGACGGCGATCGCGTTCTCGAACGCCTGCTTGGTGAGGATCTGCCGCGGCGTGATCCCGAGCTCGAGCAGACGCACAACAGCTTCGCCGGCACGGCGAGCGTCGTCGTGGCGCCGATGATCGACCGCCGGAGGTGACGCCGTCCCTGGCAGGCTCAGCCCGAGCGCCTCGGCGATCGAGCTCATCGTGTTGGCGGTGAACATCCCGCCGCATGCGCCCTCGCCGGGGCAGGCCTTGCGTTCGATCTCCAGCAGCTCGGCCTCGTCGATCTCGCCGGCGGCGCAGGCGCCGACGGCCTCGAACACGCTGACGACGTCGAGCGCCCGGCCGTTGTGCTCGCCGGGAAGGATCGAGCCGTTGTAGACGAACACGCTCGCAAGATCGAGTCGTGCGGCAGCCATCAACATCGCCGGGATGCTCTTGTCGCATCCCGCCAGGCCGACGAAGCCGTCGAACCGCTCGGCATGCATCACCGCCTCGACCGAGTCGCAGATGATTTCGCGACTCACGAGCGAGGCACGCATCCCCTCGTGGCCCATCGAGATGCCGTCGGACACGGTGATCGTGCCGAACTCCATCGGAAAGCCCCCCGCGGCGCGCACGCCTACTTTCGCCTCTGCGGCAAGCGCCCTCAGCGTCATGTTGCAGGGCGTGACCTCGTTCCACGACGACGCGATTCCGATCTGTGGTTTCACCCAGTCGTCGTCGGTCATCCCGACGGCGCGGAGCATCGCCCGGGCGGGAGCCTTCTGCATCCCGTCGGTGACATCCCGCGAACGCGGGCTTGACGTCGACCTTCGTGACGGAGTCCTGCGCGTTCGACGATTGCCCTTCGGTCATGAGACGAGGGTAGCCACGCCGCCCATGGCTGTACCTGGTGGGCCAGGTACCCCTCAGCAGTTGATGCTCCCCGGGCCGGCCGAGTGTCTCGGACGATCTGGGCGTGATTCGTTCGAGCAGTTGGAAGAGATGGCGCCCAGATCGGGGAATGGGAGGGATCGCGCCCAGATCGGCCCGGCGGATGACTTGCGTCGGTTGTCGGGCGCGCAGAGGCCCGGGCTGGGCCCGGGCCTCGTAGCTCCCCCTGGTGTGGTCAGAGGCTGATGGAGTCGTCGATGAACTCGTTCGACACGATGTCTTCGGGCGTGAGCCCTTCCTTCGGTGGCGAACCCTGCTTGGTATAGACGGGGATTGCCTTCTCGATCAGGCCGGAGACCCGCTCGAGATCGAACTTACCCATCACGCCGTCGGCGCCGTTGGCGACGAGACCGTCCTTCTTGATCGTCTCGACCGCGTAGTCCGCCGTACCCTCGGTGTATGTCCAGCCGAAGTCGTCGCCGAAACCCTCGGCGGCGTCGAGGATGATGGCATTGGTCCGGGCGGGATCATTGATGTAGTCGACGCTCGCCTGCTGGATGACCGGCACGAGCTTCTCGAAGCACGCCGAGTACTTCTCGATGTTCTCCGGCTTCGTGGCGATCGACTCGGCGTAGTTCTCCCAGCCGACTTCATTGATGTACTGGTACTTGACCGGCTTGCCCCAGTCCTCGATCTCGTGCTCGTACAGATACGGCTCGGCGGAGCTGAAGCCCTGCTGGGCGGCCTTGCCCTCGTCGGCGATGAACAGGCTCGGGTCACCTTGATACGAGCCGTCGACTTGCGACTTCTTGAGGATGCCGGTCGACGTGAAGAAGTCCATGTAGGCGGCGCCACCGAAGTAGCGGATCTTCACGCCTTCCTTGCCGAGGTCCTCGATGCCCTTGACGTCCGGGTATGTCTCCGGATCCCACATGATCATCTGCGGGTTCTTCTCGTAACCGGACTCGATGGCGACGGTGGGGAACGTCTCCGAGTATTGGATCGCCTCGTCGGTGTAGACGTACCCGAGGAGGATGCTGTCGTCCTGGTACATGATCGAGGTGACGGGCTGGAAGTTCTGCGCTCCGCCGCCGGACTGGATGCGGATGTCGACGCCGGTGTCGTTGCCGCCACCATCGATCAGCGGACCGACCACCGCGGCCTTGCCGCTGTCGATCTCGTAGCCCTCACCGACCATCTGGTACAGGAAGCCGTGCTCGGCTTCCGGCATCCAGTCGGTCTGGATGTTGACGGTCTCCGGGCAGTCGCCGGCGAGGCTGACGGCCTCGCCCGTTCCACCTGTGCCGGTGGTCTTCGATGTGCCAGGCGTGGCGCTCGTGCCCGGGGCTCCGCCGGCTGTGGTGTCGGCGGTGTCGTCATCGTCGCCGCAAGCGGCGAGCACGGCGGCGGCGACGAGTGGGACTGCGAGCAGTCGCACGGTGCGTCGGTGTTGCATTGAGTACTCCTTGATTGGTTGTTCACGCTGAGTCATGAGGCTGCCGCCTCGGTGGATAGAACGATGCGGTTACCGGCTGCGTCCAGTGCTCTCGTACCAGTGGCCGATGACGAGCTTGCTGAGCAGCCCGAAGAGGAAGAACACGGCGATACCCAGGGCTGCGGCGACCATCAACCCGCCGTACACCTGGGGGAAGCGCGCCTTTTGACGGAACTGCTCCATGATCACGCCGATGCCTGGCTTCTGACCCTCGCGGAAGAACTGCTCGCCAACGACGGCACCGATGACCGAGAGGCCGGCGGCGATGCGGAACCCGGTGAAGATCGCCGGCATTGCCGCGGGGAACTGCAGCTTCCGCAGCCGGGTCCGCCGCGATGCGCCGCGCAACGTGAACAGGTCGTGCTGGCCGACATCGGCCGACATCAGGCCGAACAACGTGTTCGTGACGACCGGGAAGATCGAGATCATCACGCACACGAAGATCCGCGAGCCGATTCCGCCGCCGAAGACGGAGAGGATCAGCGGCACGACGGCGAGGATCGGAATCGCCTGGAGCGCGACGAGATACGGGTACATCGAGCGTTCGATCCAACCCGCCTGCGCCATCAGGACCGCCAGCGAGACGCCGACGACGATCGTGATGGCGAGACCGATCAGCGCTGCGTACGCGGTCCAGGCGAGGCCCGTGAGCATCTGCTCGCGAACGGCCTCATCGAGGAACGACTGGTCGACCACCGTGACCGGCGACGGCAACAGGAAGCCCGGCTTGTCGAAGAAGCGGCGCATTCCGTCGCGGTGCATGTACTCCCACACGGCGACGAAGACTGCGAGTGAGGCCAGAGGGGCAAAGATCAGAGCGAACGGGCCGGCGCCGCGCCTTTTCTGGCGTAGGGCCGGCGGCTCGGAGGCAGGTGGGCCGTACTGACCGGCGAAGACAGGCTCGCCCGCGTAGACGTCGGGTTCGGTGCCGGCGGTCATGCGTTGGCTCCGCGGAGCGCATGCGACACCGCGCCGGACAGCTCGACGAACGCCGGGTCGAAGCGCAGGTCGTGAGAACGCGGATAGGAGAACGGCACTTCGAACGACGTGACGAGCCGGCCCGGACGAGCGGACATCACGTGCACTCGAGTGGAGAGGAACACGGCCTCGTAAATCGAGTGCGTGATGAAGAGCGCTCCGAACCGCTTCGCCTGGAACAGGGCCAACAACTCGTCGTTGAGCCGCTCGCGACTGATCTCGTCGAGTGCGCCGAACGGCTCGTCGAACAAGAACACATCGGGCTCCATCACCAACGACCGGGCGAGCGACGCGCGCATCCGCATCCCGCCCGAGAGCTGCTTCGGGTAGTGGCCGGAGAAGCCGGTCAGCCCGACCAGTTCGAGGCTCTCGTCGACGCGCCGAACCTTCTCCGCCTTGGGCATCCGGGCCAGCTCGGCGAACAGCTCGACGTTGCCGCGGACGTCGCGCCACTGCAGCAGCGTCGGATCCTGGAACACGTAGCCGAGGCTCGACCTGTCGACGTCGACCGTGCCCGCCGTCTGCTTCTCCAGCCCCGAGGCGATGCGCAGCAGCGTCGACTTCCCGCAGCCGGACGGCCCCACGATCGTGACGAACTCACCCGGCGCGACGTCGAGGTCGATGCCGGCCAGCGCTTCGGTCCCGTCGGGGAACGTCATCGACACGCCGTGGAAGCGCAGAGCGGACGAACCCTTGGTCGTCGCGGTCGGTGTGGCGGTTGAGGTGTGGGTCACGAGTTCCTTGTCAGTGCATGATCATGCCACCGGTGACGTTGAACGCCTGACCGGTGCAGTAGTCGGAGTCGCTGGAGGCGAGGAACAGTGCCATGTTGGCAACGTCGGCAGGTTGTGCCAAGCGGCCCAACGGCGACTTGGCGCACCACGCGTCGACCTGATCCTGCGTGCGCGTGTCGGCGCCCATCTCGGTGAGGACGTAGCCAGGACAGATGGCGTTCACTCGGATGTAGTGCGGGCCGAGCTCTTGCGCGGCGACCTGCGTGAGCGAGATGACGGCGGCCTTTGAAGCGGCGTAGTGGGCCTGACCTGCTGCGCCAACCTTGCCGCCCATGCTGGCGAGATTGACGATGCTGCCCCTGGTGGCGTCCTTGATCATCCGGGTGCCGACCGTCTGGATGCCGATCAGCATCGCCCGCGTGTTGATGGCGAAGGTGGCGTCCCACTCGTCGGCCGTGATCTCCAACAGCGGAACGATGGAGAACACGCCGGCGTTGTTGACAAGCAGGTCGACGCCGTCGAGGGCGTCGATCGCCGCGTCCATGACGTCGCGGGTCGCAGCCGCGTCGGCGAGGTCGACCTCGAAGGCGAGCCCACCGATCTCGGTTGCGATTGCCGACGCGTTCGCCCGGTCGAGGACGGCCACCCGGGCGCCCTCTCGCCGCGAAGGCACGGGCGATCTCGGCACCGATCCCCCGGCCCGCGCCCGTGACGACTGCTCGTCGCCCGCTCAGTCGCGTTGTGGGAATGCCGGCGCCTTCTACGCCTCGAGCATCCGTCATGACCATCTGATTTTACGAGATGTACAACCCGGGAACCCTGTCCATCTGTGTGAACAGCTCGTTTCCGACCGCTGTGAGACTGACAGACCGGCAGCGCATCGGAGCCGGTGTCTCATCGCGGACAGCCCGAAACGGGACCGGCCCACCCTGCGGGCGGGCCGATCTCGTCATTGCAACGTCGAGCGACGCCGACGTTACTGCACGACGGGTGTCGAAAATCGAGCGCGCCTGGAGCGCTTCGATCAATTTCGGCAGAACTTTGTGCACGTCGCCGACGATGCCCAGGTCGGCGATGCCGAAGATGGGCGCTTCCTGGTCCTTGTTGATGGCGATGATGTTCTTCGAGCCCTTCATGCCGACCATGTGCTGGGTGGCGCCGGAGATGCCGGCAGCGATGTACACCGTGGGCTTCACCACTTTGCCCGTCTGGCCGACCTGATAGCTGTACGGCACCCAGCCGGCGTCGACGATCGCTCTCGATGCGCCCGGTGCGCCCTTCAGCAACTTGGCGAGCTGCTCGATCATCTCGTACTTGCCGGCCTCGCCGAGGCCACGTCCGCCCGACACGACCACGGCGGCCTCGTCGAGCTTCGGGCCGGAGTGCTCCTCGACGTGCACGGCGGTGACCTTGGCGCCACCGGTCGCCCCGAGGTCGGGAACCGCGGCATCGACCACTTCCGGGGCGGACCCGCCCGACGGTTCGGCGGGGAAGCTCTTCGGTCGGAACGCAGCGAGGTGCGGACCCTCGCCGGTGAACGTCGTGGTCACGAGCTGCGTGCCGCCGAACACGGGCGTGGTGACCTTCACCGAGTCGCCGTCGACGCTGATGTCGGTGTTGTTCGTGAGGACGGTCTTGTCCAGCTTCACGGAGAGGCGGCTCATCACGTCGCGGCCCTCGTAGCTCTGCGGGAACATGATCAAGTCGGGCTTGTCGCCGCCGTCGATGACGTCCTTGATCGCCGACGCCACGGCCGCGCCGGGCAAGTGTCCTTCGAGGTCACCGGTGCTGTAGACCTTCGTCGCCCCGTACTCGCCGAGCGCGCCGGCCGCCGCAGCGCCGTCACCGACGACGAACGCCGTCACGCCGTCGGCGAGCGTGCGAGCCTTGGCGATCAGCTCGACGCGTGCCCGACGTCGGGACGCCGTCGGTGATTTGGGCAATCACCCAGATGTTGGAAACAGCCATTGATCTCTCCGATTCGCTTCGTCGTCTGCCGGCTGCCTCAGAGAACCTTCACGTTCTCGAGGTACGTCACGATCTTCTGGAACGCCTCGCCGTCGTCCTCGACGATCTCGCCGGCCTCGCGCTCGGGGGCGGCGTCGACGGACACGATCTCCTGGTTGGCGCCTGCCCATCCAACGGGGGTGACGCCCAGGTCACCGGCGGTCACTTCTTCGACCGGCTTCGACTTGGCCGCCATGATCCCCTTGAAGCTCGGATAGCGGGGCTCGACCACGCCGGCCGTCACACTGACGACCGCCGGCAGCGGGCACGACACCTCGTCGTAGCCTGCCTCGGTCTGCCGATCGACCTTGAGCGTGCCGTCCTCATTGACGATGTGCTTGGCGAAGGTGACCGAGGGCAAGCCCAGCACTTCGGCAAGCTGCTCGGGAACGGTGCCGGTGTAGCCGTCGCTCGACTCGGTGCCGGCGATGATCAGATCGAAATCGCCGAGGCGGCCGACCGCAGCGGCGAGGACCTTCGCCGTGGTGAGTGCGTCGGAGCCCTGCAGCTCGGGATCGGACACGAGCACACCCTTGGCGGCGCCCATGGCAAGCGCCGTGCGCAACCCCGAGACCTCGCCGTTGGGGGCCATCGACACGATGCCGACCTCGCCACCGCCGGCCGCATCGACGAGCTGCAACGCCATCTCGACGCCATAGCTGTCGGATTCGTCGAGGATCAACTTGCCGTCGCGCTTCAGGGTCTTCGTCGACGAATCAAGCTCACCCGGAAGCGCCGGGTCGGGGATCTGCTTGACGCACACGATCACATTCATGCCGGACATTGTTACCGCTTGGTTCTGTCTCGACCCAACTGCGTCTCGGGACACTCGGCTGCTTGTTGTGCGTGCATCCTCCTGCAAGCCATACGACGGGTTCGTGGTTGACTGTCGAGGGGGTTCGAGATGGGCGTATCAGAGAGCGGCATTCGGGCACTGCCAAAGGTCGAGTTGCACTGCCACGTCGAGGGCACGATGCGGCCTCGCACCCTCGTCGAGCTCGCCGATGCGGCAGCAATTGAGCTTCCTGTCGACCCGACGAATGTCTTCGGCTACGCCAACCTCACCGAGTTTCTCGACCTGTTCTGGATCGTGCAGTCCGTTCTCACCACACCCGAGGCGTGGGAACGACTCGCGTTCGAGAGCATCTCGGATGGTGCTCAGCATGGGCTTGTCTATCGCGAGACGTTCTTCACACCTGCCGCGTCACCTTCTCAGTGGCCAATCGTTGGCCGACATCATCGCCGCGCTCGACGACGGACTGACGGCCGCCGAACGGTCGACCGGTGTCGTCGCTCGACTGATCTTCGACATCGACCGTGAGTTCGGCCCAGCAGTCGCCCTCGACCAGGTCGAACAACTGGTGGAGCTTCGGCGTGCAGGAGCGCGCGGCATCGAGCGCGTTATTGGCGTGGGCATGGATTCGACCGAGCTCGGAATCGATCCCGCCAGCTACGTAGCGGCCTATCGCGCTGCCGGCGCCGGAGGATTGCGGCTCACGGCGCATCAGGGCGAGAATTCGCCGCCCCAAGCCGCAGCCGCGGCAGTGGAGATACTCGGATGCGAACGCCTGGACCACGGGGTCACCGTGATCGACGACCCGGCGCTCGTCGCGCCATGGTTGACAACCGGGTCCCGTTGACGGTTTGCCCGAACGCGAATGTACGCATCAACCCTGATGAGTTCCCCGCCATCGCCTCGCATCCCTTTGGACGGATGCGCGATGCGGGCCTGCTCGTCACGCTCAACACCGACGATCCGGCGATGATCGATCTCGATCTGACTTCCGAGTACCTCCTCACTGCCGAAGCTTTCGACTACGACTGGGACGAGCTCGTCTCGATCGCCCTCGACGGTGTCGAGGCGAGCTGGCTCGATGCCTCCGAGAAACATGCGGTGGCCGAGCGAGTGCGTGCCGGGGCGGCCAGCGCGCACCAAACCTGACGTTCGGGTCGGCCCCGCAGGCTGGCGAGGACGCAACCATCTGCGCCCACTCGCGCGACCGGCCGCACAACGAACGATCCATCCGCGCTGCCGGGACTGGGTTACGGTCGTCAGCCTGCCGTGAAAGTGCTCCTCGTCGTCAACTCGTTCGCCTCGTCGGTGACCGCCCGCAACACCGTCGTCGTGCACCGCCGGTTGTCGCGCCACCACGAGGTGGACATCGTCGAGACGAACCGTCGCGGTCACGCCACGCGCTTCGCCGCCGATGCCGCGCGGCGCGGCATGCACGTGGTGATCGGGTACGGCGGCGACGGCACGCTCAACGAGGTGGCCACGGGTATCGCCGGAACCTCGACTGCGCTCGGTGTGCTGCCCGGGGGCTCGACCAACGTGTTCGCCCGCACGATCGGCCTCGAGAACGACCCCGTCGCCGCCGCCGAGCAGCTTGCCGTGGGGCTCGACGCCGAGGACCTCCGACCGATCGGTCTCGGTCGAGTCAACGGACGGTTCTTCTGCTTCCACACCGGTGTCGGCTACGACGCGCAGGTGGTGAAGGCGGTCGAGAAGCGGGCCTCGCTGAAGCGGTGGCTCGGCCATCCCGCTGTTCATCACGGCGAGCCTGTCGACGTGGCTCCGCGGCTACGACCGCAAGCACCCCCACTTCTCGGTGGTCACGCCCGAGCGGACGATCGACGACGGCTACTTCTCGATCGTGCTCAACACCAATCCGTATACGTACCTCGGCAACCGTCCACTCGACCTCTCCCGGGAGGCGACCCTCGACAAGCCGCTCGTGGCGATCACGTTCCGCACGATGTCGGCGATTGCCATCCTCAAGGGCCTTGGTGGGGCGCTCCGTGGTCGCGGGGTCACGACGAGCGACACGCTCGTCGAGTTGGTCGGCCTGTCCCAGTTCGTGATCGAGAACGAGGTGCCGTTCCCCTACCAGCTCGACGGCGACTACCTCGGCGAGGCGACGCGGCTCGAGTTCACCCACGTGCCTGACGCGGTGCAGATGGTGTTCCCCGGCGCCAAGCCGTCCGACTGACTGACGCGTGCGACGACCGCCGGCACGCGTCGACTCGTCAGCTGGCCGCGTCGAGCAAGACGGGCGCGAGCCGTTCGACGATGTCGGCGTCGTCGTGGTAGATGCCCAGCCCGACGCGGAGGCGGTCGTTGCGGTGATCGACGATCACTCCTTTGGCGGCAAGGGCGTCGTCGATCTCCCCGGCGCGTGGCGTGACGAACGTGAGGAAGTTCCCTCGTTCGATGCCCCATGGCGGGATCAGCGAGTCGACGAGCGTCTTGCCGGCCGCCTCGGCGGCGAGCGCGTCGAGCAGCATCTTCTGCAGACGGCGGACGTGGCGGTGAATGGCGTCGACGGTCCACCCCGCCTCGTCGAGCGTCGCCAGCGACGCGCGCAGCCGGTAGACACCTGTGGCATCGAACGTTCCTCCGGCGAAGCGAGCCCCGCCGGCGTCGTAGTGCACCGCGCCGGACTGGTCGTCCGCGCGCTGCCCGAAGCCGGCGAACCAGCCGGTGATCACCGGTCGGTCGATCCAGCCGGGCGGGGCGTGGAGGAAGCAACACCCCTCCCCCGCCATCGCGTACTTGTAACCGCCGGCGGTGTAGAAGGCCCGGTCAGCGATGGCGCCGAGGTCGACAGGGAGCGCCATGAACGAGTGGTAGCCGTCGATCATCACCGGCACGCTGTCGGGCACTGCTGCCACCACCCGAGGCAGGTCCGGGGTGACATACGCCGAGTCGAAATGGACGTGCGAGAGGTACACGAAGTCGTCTCTGCCCTCGGCAAGCCGGGCGCAGAGCCGATCGAGGTACGTGTCGAACGGCTGCGCGGCGATGCGGTCCACCGTTGCCATGCCTTCTTCTTCCAACCGCTTGAACTGGCGAGCTGCGGAGTGGAACTCGGCATCGGTCGTGAGGATGCGGACGGGGCGGGAGCCGAAACCGTCGAGCGACGAGAGGATCTGGACGACGAACTGGTGAGTGTTGGCGGCGAACACCAGCGTCTCCGGGTCGGGAAGACCGAGGATGCCCGCAACGGCGTGCTGCGTGGCGGGGACCACCTCGCCGTAGATGTGGTCCCACTTGTCGTCGACCATGCGCACCGCGTCGAGCCATTCCTCCTGCTGCGCCTCGAACGTCGCGTCGGGCCAGGCGTGATGGCTGTGAGCGGACGCGTGCAACGTGCGCTCGGGGCTCGCCGCGTAGAACCGGCTGAAGAGATTCTTCGCGCTGTCCATCACTGGTACCTGAAGCGGAGTTGGTCGGCGAGCTGAGCCGGAAGCGGCGGGAGGGCATCGCGGCGAACGAGGAAGGTCGCCAGCGCGAGCAAGTCGGGGAATGCCCGCCCACGCTCGGCCTGGCGAGTGAGATAGGCGGCACCGGCGGAACCACCGGTGCCAACCCTGCGTCCGATCATCCGTTGTGTCATCAGAGCGTGACGGTAGCGCCAGGTGGTGAATCCCTCATCGACGTCGATCAGCAGCTCCAGCAAACGGAACGGCTGATGCAGTGCCGGGTGGTCGCGATACACGCTGATGAACAAGGCCGCCTGGAACGCGCGTCGTGGCCATCGTCGTGAACCGGATTCGACGAGCCGTTCGTACGCCTCCGGATCGACGAGCCCCTCGTACATGTGCATCGTCTGCTCGAACGCCTTGAGCTGAGCTTCGCGCTCATCGTCGGTGAGGTTCGGGTTTTCGGCGACGATCCTCCGGTCCGCCTCGAGCATCGTGCGCACGGCCCGCTCGTACGCGCTCCAGAAGTCGAACGAGTCGAGGAATGGTGTGCGTTCGAGCCAGTTTGCGACGCACTCGTGGAGGGACGGTTCGGATTCGGAGGACGATGACGCGTTCGCGTTGCTCGCCGTGCAAACGCTCCGTGTATCGCGCCCCGCCGAACGTGACCCGGTCTTCCGGCCGTACGCCGAGCTTGTTCTCGATGAGCCGGAACTGCATCGACTGGAAGCCCGACGCCGGCACGAGCAGGTCACGGAACTCGAGGAAGTCGAGTGGCGTCATCGTCTCCAACACGTCGATCTGGCCGATCAGGACGTGCTGGATCTCAACGATCCGCTGCAGCCGGGCGATCACTCGGGCGATGTCGGTTTCGTGCAACTCCTCGCCGACGAAGCACGACAACACGTCGTCGAGCTCCCACAGGATCTGCTTGAACCACAGCTCGTAGGTCTGGTGGATGACGATGAACAGCATCTCGTCATGTGCTGGTGCTCCGCCGCTCGCGGCGCTTGCCAGATCTTGGCTGCCGAGGAGCCGGTCGAGCTGGAGGTAGTCGTGGTAGTACACGCCGGGCACGGCGCCAGTCTGGCCCAGTCCGCGGGATGGATCGGCCGAGGTTGAACGATCGGCGCCACTCACTCCGTGGATGACGCTCGAGCCGCGGCGCGGCGGGCAACGAGCAGGTCGGGCACGTCGGTGCAGATGCCATCGACACCCCACTCGATGAGTGCATCCATCGTTGCCGCTTCGTTGCACGTCCAGGTGTTCACCCGCAGGCCGGCGTCGTGGCACCGCACGATGTCGGCGCTGGTCAATCCGGCGACATGCGGATGCACCGCTTCGTGATGGCGTTCGACGCATGTCGCGATCGCCTCCGCCGTGAGCGCCTCGCAGAGCAACGCCGTCCGCACCGCAGCGGGACCCGTCTGGCGGCAACGGTCGATCACCTCGACGGCGAACGACGAGTACAGCACGCGCTCGGTATCCCCGGTGTCTTCGACGGCGGCGACCACAGAATCGACGAATCGGGCGAGCGCATCGTGGCCCACCCAACCGTCCTCGTCGATGATGTCGGCCTTGATCTCGACGTTGACCCACATCCCGCCGCAGGCGTTCAGCGCGTCGACGAGCGATGGCACAGTTGCGGGAAGATCGGCGCGCCGCACCGCGGTGATCGGCCAGCGCGTCTGCCAGTGCAGAGTCGTGGTGGACCACGAGGTGACCGTCCGCGGACGGACGAACATCCAGCTCAACTGCATCGGCGCCCATCTCCCGAGCGGCGCGAAAAGCCTCGATCGTGTTCTGCGGATGAGCCCGCGAGGCTCCGCGGTGCGCAATGACGAATGTCACTCGGCGAACCTAACCCTTGTCAACCGGTTTCTGTTCGCCTAGCGTCTGCTCCGGCCATTGGCCGGGTATAACCATTCCCGTCCTAGCCTGAGCTTCCGGCGGTCCCCGTTCCGCCGACGTACAACAGAGGAGTCTCCGTGTCGATCCTTGCCTCGAGCCTGGCCCTGGGCGCCGCCGACTACGACTGGCGTGAGGAAGCGCTTTGTCGTGACACCGATCCGGAGCTCTTCTTCCCCGTCGGGACGACAGGCAAGGCACTCGTAGCGATCGACAAGGCGAAATCCGTGTGCGGCGAATGCCCGGTGCGTCTGCCATGCCTCGACTTCGCGCTCGAGACGAACCAGGACTCCGGCATCTGGGGCGGGATGTCCGAAGAGGAACGTCGCACGATCCGCCGTGAGCGTGCGGCCCGCCTGAAGCAAGCCATCTGATCGGGAAGGCACCGGAGCTCGTCCGGTCGCCGGCCAGCCGAACCAGCTCTCGGCGATCCGACTAACCGGTCAATCGCGCCAGCATCTCCAACCGCGGAACGTCCGGTCGGGGTACCGCGTCCAGTGTGCGCGCCAGGGAGAGGTCGCGATCGTGGCCGCGGTCGCGCAGCACGGCAACGACGTACAGACGGGCGCGGGCGCTGAGCAGGTCGGCGCGTCCCGAGTCCAGCAATCCCAGTCCCGACTCGAGCAACGGCATGGCGCTCTCGTGGTCACCGAGCACGTCGTGGCACAGACCAGCGAACAGGTCTTCCGCCCCGACGATCAGGGTGCCGAGGCCGACTGTGACCATCCGACCGCGACCCGCGCCCAAGTAGGGGAGCGCCCATCGGGCGAGGGCCGTTGAGCGGGTCCACCACGCCAGCTCGGCAGCGAACGCGGCGATCGCGGTGTGCACCTCGGGGTCGGGAACGTCAGCGAGCCGCTCGACCAGCTCGTCCACCGTCTCCTCGATGGAGGCCACCTCGCGGGCGTCGCGCGGGTCGGAGGCGAAGCAGAGTTCAGCGTGGGCTAGTGCGCGCACCACGTCGAGCATCATCATGTGACCCTCACGCGGGGCGAGGTCGAGGAAGCCGACGACCGATGCGTGCTCACCGAGCTCGAGCAGCGTGACCACTTTCTGGGCCAGCGGCGCGGCGGTCGCCGCGGCGCCCATCCGCCTGCCGACCTCTGCCGTCTCGTCGATACCGGCGACGAGATTCTCGAGTTCGCCGCGGGCAAGCGCCAGCGTGTGGACGAGGAGCCGGCGGCGCTGCACACCGAAGGGCGCCAGTGCCTCCCGGGCGGATCGTTCGATCTGCGGTGCCAGGCGCTCGACTCCGTCGAGATTGCCTGCGCCGAGCTCCGCCAGCAGCCGGGCATGCAGTGCCACCAACAACATCAGCGGATCGTCGAGCTTTCCGGCGATGTCGACCGCCTTGCGTGACGCGCTGTCGATCTCGGTGATCGAAGCGTCGCGTCGGGAACCGACGACACAGGAGGTGATCAGTCGGATCAGCTCGATACGGGGGTCGTCGACCTCATCAGCGAGCGCGTCGATCTGTTCCAGGACGCGATCTGCGGTGAGGCTCGCCGCCGAGAAGGAGACCATCGCCGCTGTCGCCCCGAGCAACTCGATTCGTTCCGCTGCCCGTGTGGGGAGGTAGTCGAGCGGTTCGGTCAGGCCGACGAGCTCTACATCGTCGCCGGCGCCGATGCCGAGCATGAACCGCGCCGACGCCACGAGAGCGAGGAGCGAGCCATCCCGTCGCCGGCGGGCGATCGCCGTGGCTTCCTCGAGGTTGGCGCGAGCGGCGGCGGGATCGGCATCGACGCGATCCTCGCCGCTCATGAAGGTGATCCGGGCGTGGGCTACCAGGCTGCGGCAGATCATCGCTGGGTCCTCGAGAGATCGAGCGGCGTCGAGGGCGCGTGTCGAGAGTCGCAACGCGGGCTCCCAGGCCCTCGCCCGGGCGAGCGACAGCGCTGAGTGGACCATCGCCTCGATCTCGCCGGACCGGTCGGAGGTGATCGCCGATGTGGCTTCCGGACCGGACAACGTCCGGTCGTGATGAAGCAGACGTTGCTCGAGGTCGCGGAGGCCCGGGCTCAGCGACAGTCCCAGCTCGTCGCGCAGCAGGTTGCCGGTGCGTCGCAGAGCGGCGAGGGCATCCGCTTGCCGTCCGGCGCGGTAGAGGGCGATGACGAGGGCGCCACAGCGGCGCTCGTTGAGCGGTTGCTCACGACCCGCCGCCTCGATCTCGCTGATCAGCTCGGCTCCACCGCCGGCATCGAGGAGGAGCCCGAACCGCTCGTCGATCGCCCGCTCGCGCAGCTCGTCGAGCCGGGCACGCTCGGCGCCCACGAATGCGTAGTCCTGGAGTCCGGCGAACGGGGGCCCACGCACGAGCGCGAGCGCCTCGTCGAGCGCGTCGAGACGGGCGCGCGGATCGTTCGACGGGCTCGACGAGACGAGCCGCTCGAAGCGCGTGACATCGAGCTCGACCGCATCGAGGTTCATGGCATAGCCGCCACTCGAGCGGACGATGGCGTCACGGCCGATCACGTCACGGACGCGGCTGATCGCAACACGCAGGGTGCCCTCCGCATCACTGGCGAGGGTGTCCCAGATGTCCTCGGCGAACTGTCCGACTGTCACCGGTCGTCCAGCGGCGATCACCAGGCGGGCGAGGACCGCGCTGCGTTTCGACACCCCAAATTCTCGGCGCACACCGCCCGCCACGATGGCGATGGGGCCGAGTACCAGCACCTGCGTGGCTCGCACTGCCGACACGTGGGCATCGTAACGCCGGTGTACCGCATTGTGTAACGAGGGTGTAACCACCGTGGTGCATTGTCGGTGGCCGAAGACGGAGGGCGATCGTCGATGGGCGAGAAGGGCAACCCCGCAGGGTTGGCAGGGGGTACGTCGCTGGTCACGGGTCCGGGCGTGGGATCCATCATCGAACGAACCACCCTGTCCGCGACCACGACGATCGCCGACGTCAGTCAGGACCTCGCCGGCACGATCGCGGACAAGTCGATCGGGGCCGTCGCCGACAATGTCGTCGAGACGGTCCGCGACAGCATTCACGAGAAGAGTGCCGGCGACGGCCATGACGACACGCCCTCGACCGCGTAGCGGGCCTTGATGGTTGGGCGCACGCACTCCGCCGACGTGGACTTCTCCAATGCTGCACCCGGAAACAAGATCGGTGCCGGAGCAGCGCTCCTCGCTGTTGCCGTCGGTGTCGTGGTGACATCGGGAGACGTCGGTGGCGACGGCGGGACGGCTGCTCCGGCGCCACAATGCGTTCGTCACGCACCACGGGCGGTGCTGACGTGAGCATGGATCGCTCCCTCGTCTCTCGTCTCGCGGCGCTGTCCGTCGCGCACGGGCGGGTGATCGGCATCGAGCGCGAGTACGAGCTGCGCAAAGACGGCGAGCCGGTCGATGCCCGCCTGCTGTGGCCGACACTGCGGGATGTCGGCTTGGCGCTCGATCCAGGCGATTCGAGGTCTCGGCGGGGACCATGGGGTGGCGTCCTGACGGCCGATGGGCGTGAAGCCGAGGTCGCCACCCCTCCCGTCGTGCTTGGCCCGGGAGCGACGCATCGGGCCTTGGCGCTCGCTGCCGCCGGTGAATCGCACCTGCGGCAGGTTCTCCCGCTCGAGCGTCGTGCCGCGCGGGTACTCGACGCACATCAACGTCGAAGTCGACGATCGGCGCGCTGGTGAAGATTGCTCGTCTGATCGCCCGCCGCCTTGCCGTACCGATGATGTTGCTCCTCGATCGGCGCTACTCACCGGGCCTCCTGATCCGGCCGCGCTACCGCCGGCTCGAGATCGGCGGGGAGTTCGCCGCCGGGTCGCAGTTGCGGGCGGCCACGGCATTCGCAGTGTCAGTCGTGCTGCTCGCCGAACACGCTGTGTCCGATCGCGGGCTGCGCAAACAGTTGGATCGCTATCCGACCGGTCGCATCGAGTCGGCACGTGACCGCTTCGGGTACTACGTCGACCGCACCGCGTTCGGCGGAGACCTGTACGCGGCAGGGCGAGACGCAGAATTCACGCACGGATCAACGAAGTTCACGGCGGGCGACTGGCTCACCGATCTCTGGGAGCGCGCCCGGCCGTTCGGTGAATCGGCTCTCGGTGCCGACGAACTGCAGCTCGTCGATCACGTCGTGAGTGGTCGACGGCCGCTTCCGCTCGAGAAACCGACGGACAACGACGGCGTGGTGCGATACATCCCGTGCGACCGCAACTACGACCGGCGGATCCGCGCCGGCGGGATCGTCGTGACCGTGACGGCGGCGACCTGGTTGCGCGGCTGCGCTGGAGGTCCACTCCGAGGACTCGACTCGCTGGGTGTCGGTCCCCGGCCGCGACCTCGATGCCGTGCTCGATGCCCTCGACGCCGGCTCGCTCGACGACGAGCTCGTCGGGCTCGTCAGCCACAACAGGACCTGAGTTGGACCGCGATCGAGTCTCGATCTCGCGATAGCGCGGACTGTCCGGAACAATCGCGCTATGACGTGCGGAGCTCGGCTTCGGCGCGGCGGACAAGCGTCTGCTTGGCCCGCTCGTCGAGCGGCTTGATCGTGGTGACGTCGACATTGACCACGTCGGGCTCCGTGTGGTGCGCAGACAGGTCGCCGACGAAGAAGACGTCGGTGAGCTGCGACGAGCCCGCTTGCCGCCGCACTGCGGACAACACCTCGCTGGTGCGATCGCTGCCTTCCTCGCCGGCCTCGACCTTCACCTGCAGGCGGGTGGTTCCCCGATCCTGGCTGCGGTTGCGGATGACGTGGATCTGCCCGTTGGGGACGTGGTAGGTGCTGTTGGCATCGCGCAGACGGGTGGTCACGAGGCCGACGTGCTCGACCGTGGCACGCATCTCGTTCGTGTTGGACATCACGATCTCGATGTCGTCGCCGACGCCGTAGCGATCCTCGAACAACACTGACAGCCCGGTGAAGTAGTCGTGCACCTTGTGCTGTCCTCCGATGGAGAGGCCAGCTCCGAGGAAGCCGGCACTCGACAGGAAGAACGCCGCGTCGATGTCGAGTATGTGGAACAGCGTGATCGACGCCGCGAGCCACACGAGCAGCGAGACGAGATGGTTGACGCCGCGTGCGGCGGCATCGATGCGTTGGCGGCGGCGGCGCTCGCCGAGCTCGGCTGTTTCCGAGCCCACACGAGTAACCCGCGTGCGGACAGAAGCGTGTGGGGCCGTCGGGACTCGTCGCCTCGGCGAAGCGACGGACGACCCGGCGCACGATGACGCCGCTGATCCTCGTGACGAGGAACGCGCCGACGACAACGGCGATCACCGGTGCGGCGGAAGTCGAGAAATCGGGCATCACGTCCAGTATGGAACGTGCTGGGCGAATGTGACCGTCAGATGACGATTACTTCTGTCACATGACGGTCAATTGATGAACCCCCAGGTCAGGCGAAATAAAGCAGGACCACCTGACCTTTTGGATCTCAAGCGTTCTGCCACATTCCAATCAGATTGCCCTCGCTGTCGGTGAAGTAGGCGACGAAGCCCATGTCGCCCACAGCCACCTTTGGCTCCACGGTCTTGCCGCCGTTCGCCTCCACTTTCTCGAGCGCTGCCTCGATCTCCTCGACGTCGATGGTGAGGAGTGGTCGGTCGAGTGTGTCGGTCCGCGGGAACAGCCCGCCGTTGATGAATCCCGGCTCAGCCGGCATCCCGTCGTCGCCGACCGGACCTGTCATCGCCATCGTGTACTCCATCTCCGGCACCGGCTGTGCCTGCCAGCCGAAGACGGTGCCGTAGAAGTTCGTGGCCCGATCCCCGTCGTCGAACGGGATCTCGAAGTGGACGATTCGTCCCGACATGTCACCCTCCAAAGGCGTCAGTGATTCCCTCGCGCACCATCATGCCCCCGAGCAACAACGACCGCCGTCCAGCGAGCCGAGGTTTCGGGCGCGAGCGCTGGAGCGGACGAGCCGTCAAGCGCAGCGGAGGCGGCGAGACGAAGCGAGCTTGCTCGCCGAGTCGGAGCGTGCCCGAGGTGTCCGCCGACACGAGCTGGGAGAGCCGCCAAAGCGCAGCGGAGGCGGCGAGCTCGGTAGGCGGAGACGAGCGACTTGCTCGCGAGTCGGAGCGTGCCCGAGGTGTCCGCCGACACGAGCTGGGTGAGCCGCCAAAGCGCAGCGGAGGCGGCGAGCTCGGTAGGCGAAGACGAGCGACTTGCTCGCGAGTCGGAGCTCCGAGAGACTCAGTCGACGTCGATGGGAACGACGAGCTCGACCACGGTGCCGACGGGGAGACCGCCTGGTTGCTCGTCGACTGCGCTCGACAGCCCCGCGTCGCGCAGGTCACTGGTCGACGCCGGCCGCATGTCGATGGTGCCATTCAGTTCGGTCGTGACGAGTGTGCGCACGATCGACAGACCGAGTCCGGTGGCGGCGTCGAGGTCGAAACCGGGGTCGACGCCGCGCCCGTCGTCGGTGACACGGACGAGCAGGCGGGTGTCGTCGTTGTCGAGGTGCACTGTGACCCGTCCCCCACTGCTGCCCTCCGGGAACCCGTGGTCGACGGCGTTCTGGAGCAGCTCTGTGAGCACGACGGAGAGGGGTGTGGCAATCGTCGACGGGATGCGCCCGCCCTCGCCGGTGACCTCGAAGCGGACGGGGCGGTCGGGCGATTGCAGACCCTCTTCGGCGAGCCTGAGGAGAGGACGTACGATCTCGATGAAGGTGACGTCGTCGCCGGGCTCTCGGGAGAGCGATTCGTGAACGAGAGCGATCGTGCGGATCCGCCGCACCGACTCGGAAACCGCTGCCTTCGCCTCCGGGTTCGACAGCCGCCGAGCCTGCAACCGCAACAACGACGAGATGGTCTGCAGGTTGTTCTTCACACGGTGGTGGATCTCGCGGATCGTGGCGTCCTTGCTCAGCAGGAGCCGGTCACGCTTGCGCAGCTCGGTGACGTCGCGGATGAGCAGCACACCACCGCGCACCTCGCCCTGCTCGATGATCGGCACACACCGGCAGAGGAGCGTCACCTCGGTGCCCTGCTCGAACTCCTCGATGACGGGCACGCGGCGTTCGAAAGCCATTCGCACGGGACCGTCGTGGAAGCCGAGTTCGGCGAGACGCATACCGATCGCGTTGCTGTGGATCCCTACCCGGTGCAGCGCCGAGTTGGCGTTGGGCGAGACATAGCTGACGCGAGCGTCGTGGTCGAGAGTGAGAACGCCGTCCCCGACACGTGGCGCGGCGCTCGAGTCCTGCACACGACCAGGGAACGGAAACGTTCCGTCGGAGATCATTGTGGCGAAGCGGTCGAAGATCGACAGATAGGTCCGCTCGAGGGCGCCCGGTGGACGACCCGCCCGTTCGATCCACTCGCGCGTGAGGACAGCGATGAGCTCACCGTCGTACCGAACCGGCACTGCTTGCATCCGGGTCTGGTCGGGCAACTCCTCGACACGCACCTCGCCTTCGACGATCTCGCCGTTGTCGAAGGCTTTGGAGAGCACGGGTCGTTCCGTCTCGTTGGCCCAACTGCCCACCCAGTCGGTGTGATAGATGGTCTGCGCCGTCGAGGGGCGCACCTGCCCGACGGTGAGCCACTGGCGGTCGCCCGTCGGCACGTAGAGCAGCAGGTCGGCGAAGCAGAAGTCGGCGAGCACCCCCCACTCGGACATCAGCCGGTGGAGGTGCGCCACTTGTTCACGGTGCAACCGCGTGTGTTCTCTAGCCAGATCCGCGAGCAAAGCCATTGCTAGAAGTCTGCCGTATCGACGTCGCTTCGCAAGGCACGCACAGCTCCGCACCGTGGGCGAATGAGAGCCGGCGCGGCCGATTCTGGCGCGCCACGGTCGCGCTCCGCCACGGCGTTGCCGTCGTACGACATGCGATCCCCGCCTGCGTGGGGACCAAGCCGTCAGTGCTCGAGGCGCTCCTCGAGGACGATCTTCACCTCGTCGCCGGCCTCCTTGGAGATCGCCTTGCGGACATCACTCTTGACCGGCAGCCTGTGGGTTCCGTCGCCATTCGCCATGAAGGCGCTGCGGAATGGATGACCGTCGACCGTGCCACGTACCTTGACGAGCCCGTGTGTGCCGAAGAACTCGGCCGAGCCGGGCATCACGACACATGTCCAGGCGCCCTTGTTCGTGCCCTTCTGCAGCGTTGCGGTGAACTCCTTGTTCAACGTGGTCATCTGATCTCCTTCCGCATCGAGCCGTCCTCGCACTCACTACGGACGCAGCGACGACTGAAAACTCATCGCGCTCACTCGATCGCGACGAACTGGTACCGCCACTGCTCCGCTGGCCCCTGGTCGACAAGCACATACATACCTCCAGCGGCGGCGAGCTCGAGCGGAGGAGGATATGTGACGGTGCGCCCCGGCGCCGGTCCACCATCGCACGGGATGAGCATTCGGTCGCCATCCTCCACGAGCACATTCTGCTCGTCGCGAGCAAGCAGTGAGGCCGCGGCAAGGGATGCTAGAACGCTCCCAGTGACGTTCTTCGTGGTGCTGCGGCGATTGGGACCGGACTGGGATCCGTCCGTGCCAATGGAGGAGCAGTCAGCGTGGGACGCGCACGCGTCGTTCATGGACGGGCTCGTCGATACTGGCTTCGTGGTGCTCGGTGGTCCGCTTTCCGACGACCAGCGGGTCGTGCTCGCCATCGAGGCCGCCTCGGAGGAAGCCGTCCGTACGACGCTCGCCCAGGATCCGTGGAGCGAGACTCACCTCGTCGTGGACTCGATCGAGCCGTGGACGATTCGCCTCGACGGCCGCCGCCGGTGAGGCTCGCCCCCGAGTTCGCCTAGCTGTCGTTCTGGTCGAGCTCGCCACGCAAGGCGCGGGCGAGCACCAGCAGGCCACCGACGTCGGTGACGTCACGGTCGAGCATCGGCGCCGTGAGGAGCATCGGCGCCAGTGCAGCGAGCTCGGCGCTGCGCTCGGCTTCCCGTGTGGCGACGAGCGCGACGTCATGGAATCGTGCCGAGATCTCCGCCAGCACGTCGCGGGCGACGTCCGGCTCGGTGTCGAGCGCCTTGGCGACGGGTTTGATGAAGCCGGCGTCGCCGACCAGCTCGCCGAGCTTCACAGCGCTGCGTCGGGCGGCGTCTTCCGACAGTGCTTCGGGCAGTACGCGGTTGGCGATGATCGCTCCGAGCGGGAGTCGTCGTCGGGTGAGCTCGTTGGCGAGATAGGCGGCCTCGTGCGCCGGCGCCGCCTCGAGGGTCGAGACAACGACGAACGCGGTGCGAGGGTCGGCGAGTAGTGCCTCCACCTGCTTCGCCCGCTTGACGAAGCCCTTCTCCATGGCCTGGAAGAGCATGAAGAAGTCGGCGATGTCGCGTAGGAAGTGGCTGCCGAGGATGCGATCGGCGATCTGGTAGAACGGCTTCGAAGCGGCGGAGAAGATCCGTGACCGGTAGGGGACGGTGAGCCACTTGAGGAGCCGGCTGCCGAAGAACTCGACCATTCGTGACGGGGCGTCGAGGATGTCGAGGGCGTTGCGCGACGGTGGGGTGTCGACGATGACGAGGTCGTACTGACCGGTGGCGTGGAGATCGTGGAGCTGCTCCATCGCCAGGTAGTCGTGGCTGTGCACGAAGCGGCTGGTGATGTTCTGGTAGAGCGGGTTGTCGAGCACCGCCTCACGAATCTCCTCATCGGGTGCGTGGCGGCGGATGAGATCGTCCCAGCCGGCCTTTGTGTCGAGCATCGCTGCCCACAGCTCGCCCTGCGGTTTGATGCCCGACTCGGCGAATGCCTCGTTGGGCACGCGGACCGCCTCGTTGCCGAACGCACCGATGCCGAGCGCCGTGGCCAGCCGCCGAGCGGGGTCGACGGTGAGGACGAGCACCCGGCCGTTCTGTTGCGTTGCGGCCTCGACAGCAAGCGCTGCTGCCATCGTGGTCTTGCCGACACCACCCGAGCCGGCGATGAGGATCATCTCCTTCGTCGCCAGCAGGGCGTCGAGCGGGTGCGCCCGCCCGCGGGCGCCGCGACGGGTGCGGGTGGCAGACCCGGCCATCAGGGACCTGTCTCGATCTCTTCGGCCAGAGCTGTGGCGACCTGGGTGACAACGCGTCGGCCGGTGGCACGGGTGAACAGCTCGGGCACGTAGATCAGCGGGATCTCCTTGCTCACTGACTTGCGCAGGCGGTCGAGGTGCTCCGCACCGATGCGTCGCCGGGTCTCGGTGAGCTCGGCGGCCTCGATCACGGTTGCCACCGCCGGACCGGCGGCCTGCGTGAGTCGGGGAAGGGCGTCCTCGATACGGTCCATCACCGCCTGCTGGCGCCTGTCGAAGAACGCTGGCAGGACTCGATTGACCACGACGGCGGCCGGTGCGACGTTGGTCTCCGCGGCCAGCCGGTCAAGGAGCTCACACGTCTCGATGACGGGCATCTCCTCGGGAGTTGTCACGACGACGACGCCGGTCCGCGCATGGTCGTTGAGGATCTCGGTCATCCAGGCGGTCTGATCGCGAACGAGGCCGACCTTGACGAGGTCGGCGATCACCGATGGCGCCGAGATCTGGCCGATGATGTGACCGCTCGCCTCGGCGTCGACGACGACGAGGTCGTAGTGCCGCTCACGTACCTCGTAGCAGAGCTTGCCGACGGACAGGATCTCCTTCACGCCGGGAGCAGCGTCGGCGACGAAGTCGAACGTGCGAGCCAACGGCCCGATGCGCCCGACGAGCGGCACCTTCACGAACAACCGCAGGTACTCCTTGAGAGAATCCTCGGTGTTCATCGTCATGCCGAACAGGTTCGGTTCGATCTGACGTTCCTTGAAGACGAGCTCGTCGACGTCGAAGGCATCGGCCAGCGAGCCCTTGGCGTCCATCTCGCACACGAGCGTGCGCCGGCCAGCCTGGGCGGACAGTTCGGCGAGCGCGGCGGCCACGGACGTCTTTCCGACGCCGCCCTTCCCCGTGACGAACACCAGGTCGAGGTCGAGCAGGGGACGTTCGATCATCCCTGCCATCGGTCGCAGTTCGCTCAGCCGCCGAAGCCGATACGCCGGTCGCCGTCGTCAGCGCCCAGCTCGACATAGGCGATCTTCGCCGTGGGAACCCCGAACAGACGGCCCCGCTTGTCGGTGAGCCACAAGGTGTCGACGGCTCCGGACAACGCCGCCTCGACCTTGACCTTCGTATCGTCCCGCTCGTCGTCGGGTATCTCGACCGTCAACTCCCGAGGTGCCTGCGTCACACCGATGCGTACGTCCATAGTGAGGATGAACCTATCGGGGACGCTCGGCGACAGAACGAAGAACGCCTCCAACGCGCCGCCGGGGCACATTGCAGGAGAGCAGGGGACACGATGCGATCGGACTGAAAACCTCACGCATGACGAAGCACACGCTTGTCATGCTGTCGGCATGCCGGAATTCGATCCGAAAGCAGAGCTTCATCGCTACCTGCAGATCGCCCGCGAGGCGCTCGTGTGGAAGCTCGACGGTCTCGCCGAGTACGACATCCGCCGTCCGATGGTCCCCACGGGCACGAACCTGCTCGGTCTGGTCAAACATGTTGCCAGCGTCGAGGCCGGCTACCTCGGCAGCACGTTCGACCGCCCGTTCCCGGATGAGCCGTTCCCGTGGTTCGAGGAGGACGCCGAGCCGAACGCCGACATGTGGGCTACCGCCGACGAGTCACGAGAGCAGATCGTCGACTTCTATCGGCGCGTGTGGGCACACTCGGATGCCACGATCGAGGCGCTCAGACTCGACTCGATCGGAAATGTGCCGTGGTGGGGCGAGCGCGCAGAGGTCACGTTGAACCGGATCCTCGTGCACGTGATCGCCGAGACGAATCGTCACGCCGGACACGCCGACATCGTCCGCGAGCTCATCGACGGCGGGGTCGGGCTGCGCGTCGACAACGACAACATGGCCCCCGCAGATGCCGCGTGGTGGAAGGAGTATCGCGATCGCCTGGAACGCGTGGCGCGCCAAGCCGGCGATGCGTGACGAGTGCGAACCGCGATGAATTGCTCGAGTTGCGATCGTCTCAACTACTCGCACACGAACAAGTCACGCGAGGTGATCAACGATGAGGACGCCATCACTGTCGAGCCTGCTCCTGGCGAGCACGGATCCGGATCGGTTGCGGAAGTGGTACGAGGAGGCGCTCAACGCACGCGCAGATCCTGACGGCTTCGTGCCGTTCGGACCAGTCGCTGTGCTGTTCGACGACCGCGACGATGTGCGGCCGGCCACGGTCGAGCCCGGACGAGTGGTGCTCAACTTCGAGGTGAGCAACATCAAGACGGTGGCGCGTCATCTCGACAGCATCGGCGTCGAGTGGGTCGCGCCAGTCGAATACCGAGAGGACGGCGGAGCGTGGTTCGGCACGGTCACCGATCCCGACGGCAACTACGTCCAGTTGATCGAGCTCACCCACGAATACTGGATGAAGCGCCGGGCGCGGCACGGTGGTGAGGCGAACGCGCGCGGACCACTGGAGGACGCTCACATCGCCGTGCGACTGCCCGCTCAGGACCTCGCCCGCGCCCGCCGCTGGTACTCGGAGAAACTCGGGTTGGAACCAGCGGAGGAACGGGTCGGTGGAGTGAGCTACGAGTGCGGAGGATCGAGTTTCGCCGTCTTCCAGTCGGGCGGGCGTCCGTCGGGGGAGCACACACAGATGGGCTTCTATGTCGCCGACATCGAGGCAGCGGTGGCCGAGCTGAAGGCACGGGGAGTCGATTTCATGGAGCTCGACGCACCCGGCATGAAGACCGTCGGCGGCATTGCCGACATCGAAGGCCACTATCCGTCCACCGGTGCGTCAGGCGAGCGGGCGGCGTGGTTCCACGACAGTGAGGGCAACCTGCTCGGCCTGGGTCAGCTGGTCTTTTCGGAGACGAGCGAGCATCGTTGAGCCATGCCTGAGATCGAGTCCGCGGGAGTTCACACGCATTACAGCGAG
Organism: uncultured Acidimicrobiia bacterium; assembly: GCA_963830025.1. Lineage (GTDB taxonomy): Bacteria > Actinomycetota > Acidimicrobiia > Acidimicrobiales > Ilumatobacteraceae > CAWHLC01. Next base: position 92,083 of record CAWHLC010000004.1, on the reverse strand, counting down.
GCCGGTTCGGGTGACGCGGTCGTACTCCTCCACGGAGGGCTGATCGCCGGCGACTCGTGGGACCTTTTCGTCCCCGAACTCGCCGAGACCTACCGGGTGCTCGTTCCGGACCGGCGTGGACACGGGCGGACCCCCGACGTCGAGGGTCGGTACACATACGAGGCCATGGCCGACGAGACGATCTCCTTCATCGAGCAGTTGGTGGAGGGGCCCGTGCAGCTGGTCGGCTACAGCGACGGTGGCATCGTCGCACTGCACGTCGCGCTCACTCGACCGGACCTGGTGCGCACCATCGTTGCGATCGGCGCCAACTTTCATTGGAACGGATTGCATCCGCCGTTCCTCGAAGCCGCCCGTGAGGGTTGGGATCCGGCGGCTGCCGAGATGGCGCCCCTGCGCGAGGGGTACGCGGCCCAGTCGCCCGACGGTCCTGATCACTGGCCCGAGTTCGTCGGAAAGGTGGGCGAGATGATCGGCAACGGTCCGACTCTCACCGTCGAGGACCTGAGACGGATCGACTGCCCGGTGCTAGTGATGGCGGGCGACGACGACTTGATGACGACGAGCCACACCATCGAGCTGTTCGAGTCGCTCCCACAGGGTCAGCTGGCCGTCGTCCCCGGCACCTCGCATCTCCTCCCCTACGAGAAGCCCGACGTCGTCGCCAGGTTGGTGCAGGCCTTCCTCGCCGACCCCAGCCCGACCCGCATGATGCCGTTCCGCTTCGCCACAGACAGTCATTGACCCTCGTCCACCGCATTCGCCCGTGACGGCCGGGCACACCGGATCGGATCGCCTGCCATGACACGGATCTTCACCTGCAGTCTCCAGGCCGACAGATGCCTGCTCGCACGGCTCGGTGGCATCGACGAGGGCAACAACGTCCAGGTCGTAGTCCTGGTACGTGGTGTACGAGCCGCGCAACCACAGGAGCGCCGTGTGGGACTCGTCCCACACGGGGATGATCGGGCGGATGTTGTCGACCGTCGAGTCGCTCGTGATAGGCGTCCAGGACCAGGTCACTCCGCCGTCCACCGTGCGCCCCTCGAACAGCTCGTGGTGACGACGGCCGTCGCTGCGGCTCACCGCGGGTGAGCCATCCGTCGGGTCGACGTCGGTTGAGATGACGACGCGAGATGGGTCGTGGGGATCCAGGGCGACGAGACCCGTGTAGGCGTCCTCTGCCTCGTAGAGACCGCCGCCGGCATCGGCCATCTCATGGGCGTGCCACTGCCTGCCATCGAAGCGGGCGTAGTAGTAGAGACGGGCGTCAGGTGTTCGAACCGAGAACGCGGCATACGGGCGGCCGGCCCGATCGACTTGGACGTCGATCGTCCACGCCCGATGTCGGCCATCGCCTGCGAACACCTTGGTCAATTGCGTCGGATGCGCCGCGTGCCGATCGGTGAGTCGTGTGTCAATCGGCTCGCCCGTCGAGGACAGCAGACGGCCGTCGTCGACGACGCCGTGATACACGCTGGTGCCGAATTCGGCTGGATGTTGCTCGGTGGCGATGACGTGGATGCGTCCTGTCGCGTCGGCGGTGTAACGCACGTAGGGTCGACCGGGTCCGGCGAGCAGCCTGCCACCGCGCCTCCAGGATGAGCCCGCGTCGTCGGAGACGAGATAGTGCGGGTCGCGTTCCGCCGTTCGGACGAAGAGCATCAAGCGGTTTCCGTTCGAGGAAACGAGGTTCGAATAGGTCGTCGGAGCGCCATGGTCGAACGTGCTTTCTGCGGCCCACCCCAGCGCCGGACCCGAGCCTGCCGACACACGCCAACGAGTCAGCTGGTCTGTCGTGTGGCGGGAGTAGGCCGCGACGTAGCGCCCGTCAGGGCGTAGGTGCAGGGCGGCCGAGTTGTGGTCGTCGGCTTCGAGCTGCCGATGGAGGACGAATCGTCTCGGTGTCCTCGACGCGATGTCGTATGCGACCACTTCGACATTGCCATCGCGGCGTGCGCCACCCGTGCCAGATCGATCGGCGACGGAACTGACGAGCAGAGTGCCGGTAGCGGCGTCGACGACGGCACGTTCGTCTTCGAACCACGACCATGCCCCGTTGTCGTTGAGGACGATCACGGGTTCACATCGGATCTCGCTGTCGAACGCTTTGCTGACCGTGACTCCGGCCAGCATCGCCGACGTGAGGGCGAGCGCGGTCACGCGTGTGTTGATAGACATGTCGCCTCCCGGAGGCCGCCTCGGCGAGGCAGCTGGCCTGCGGGCGAGCGCGGGCAACGAGAAGGAAGTCCGTGTCGGCGAGTAGTGAGGTCGCGGCCCCAGCGACGGCGGTCGTCGTGGTGATGGCCCCAGCAACCGTCATCGCCGGGGCGGTCTCGGTTCGGTCAGGTCTCGGAACGATCCGGATCTGCCGTGTTCACCTGTTCATGACCGCGATGGCCCGCCAGGTTGGGTGGAAACGTGCGACAGTCTCTACGCCCCTACGGGGAGCAGTCGTTCAGGAACGCGGGCTCGGACGGGCGAACGAAGCCAATGCGGCCTGTGAGGTCGGTCCACCTGACGTAGAGAGGCAGTTCTTGTCGCGTTCCGGCCGGGAGTGTGCCGGCATCGAACGGTCCGACGGTCGCTGTCGCACGATTGCCGACGATGGTCATGTCCATGGCCTCGTCGCCCGGACGAGCGCCGAACAGCTGCGCGGAAGCCAGCTCAACCCCGTCCGGAGAGTACGTGACCTCGAGGGTGGTGAAACCACAGGCGGCGCCCCCTCCCTGCGGTCGTTCCCAGATCTCCTGGCGCGAGAGCGTGACCTCGGCCGTCGGCGGGATCGTGGTCGCAGCGGCGGCCCCCGTCGTGGCGGGCGCTCCGGTGGTGGCGGCACCCCCCGTCGTAGCCGCGGCTGCGGTGGTCCCCGGCAACACGGTCGTCTCTGGAAGCGTGCTGGCCGCACCGCGTGTCGTGCCGGCGGCGACAGCGGTGCTCTCAGCAGTACCCGCGACGGTCACACCACCGGCGTCATCGTCGTCGCCATCACCCGAGACGAACACACCGGATGCCACCACTGCGACCAGGGCTGCCGCAGCCGCCAGGCTCCCGCCGATGGCGTAGAAGCGGTTGCGGCGTTGTTGTTGCGCGGCGAGACGACGATCGCCTTCTCGCTTCACGTTCTCGAGGATCCGGTCGGACGGGATCGGGGGCAGGTCGTCACGCCAGTCAGGCATTACACCGCCTCCTTCTCGCTGTTGAGCAGGCGACTGAGCTTCGTCACCGCTTCGTGGGTCGCGTCCTTCACCTTGGATTCCGTCAGTCCGAGCCGCTCCGCGGTCTGCCGCACACTCTGGTCGAAGTAATACCGCCAGACGAGCACCTCTTGCTGACGCGCCGAGAGGCGGCGCATTGCCTGCGCCAAGACATCGGCATCGACGATCTGATCCTCGTCGCCCGGAACCTCCACCGGGTGCGGCGCTGGGTCCGGCCTGCTGGCTCGTTGCTTCTGCCGACCGAACTCCAGCGACACATGCAGCGCCGTCGTCGTCACCCATGCCTCGAGGTTCGGGTGGCCGCGGATGCGATCCCACGACACGTACGCGCGGGTGAGTGCCTCCTGCGCGACTTCCTCGGCGAACGCGGGATCACCGCCCCGGAAGCGGTAGCCGACGTTGTACGCCAATGGCAGGAGACGCGCGAACCAGACGTCGAAGGACGAGGCGCCGTCGATCGCCCTGAGGTGGCCCGCCCTCCGGGTCCAGCCCACGCCGAGAGCGTATTCGACTCGACGGGAACGCAGGGCGAGAGCGAGTCTGGCCGGGGCCGAGCCGCCGCGGAGGCTGATCAGCAGTTCGGCGAGCTGCTGGATCTGTCGACTGGGGATTGCTCGCGACTGCGACGTCGATCCATCGTCAAAAGGCTCAGCGGCCTCACCGACCAGTTGATCGGTGTGACCGCTGAGCTCATGAAGGATCATCGTCAGTGACGATCCGGGACGGGTCAGTCCCTGTCGATCTTGTCCTTGACCTTGTCGACGGTGTCGTTGACCGTGTCCTTGACCTTGCCGGCGGCCTCGTCGGCCTTGCCTTCACGACGAAGCTCGTCATTGTCGGTCAAGTCACCAGCGGCCTGCTTGATGCGACCTTTTGCCTTGTCGGTCTCTCCGCTCATGGGCGTCTCCCTTTCGATTGATGGATGCCGCATCGATACCCGAGCGCCCTGATGCCGAAACCGAGTGTGACGATCAGAACACGAGTGTTCGTTCTCTGCATGGTGTGAAATGAGGAAAACTTGCGGCGTGGGTACTCCGACGGGCGGGCCGTCGCAGGTGGCGAGCGACGGGATCGTGGGTCGGCGACGCGAGCTCGACCAGCTCGGAGGCTGGCTCGACGCTGCTCGCCAGGGAAGCGGCCGCCTGGTTCTGTGTGCCGGCGAGCCTGGAATCGGCAAGACGCGTCTGGCCCAAGAGCTCGCCGGCGCGGCGCTCGCTCGCGGATCCGCCGTCGCCTGGGGGCGCTGCGTCGAGACTGAGGGTGCACCGGCATTCTGGCCGTGGCGACAGGTGCTGCGTGTCGCTCGGAGTCGATCCGGACTCGGTGCTCGGCGGTACAGCGGAGAGCCCTGAGGACCGCTTCCGTCTCTTCGAGGAGATCACGGCGATGGTGTTCGCGGCCGCCGGCGGCGGAGCGCTCGTCATCATCCTCGACGACATGCACTGGAGCGACGAGCCATCCGTGCTCGTGCTGCGCCACCTCGTCGACCAACTGGGCAGTACGCCAGTGCTCGTACTCGTGACCTTCCGCGATGTAGCGGCCGCCGGCCGCCGTTCCCCTGCCCTCGTCGATCTGCTCCGGTCATCCAGCGCCGAGCGCCTCGACCTCGGCGGTTTCAGTGCGACGGAGGTGGCGGAACAGCTCGCTCGGCTGATCACCCTCGACGCCTCTCCGGACGTCGACGAGATTCTCGACATCACAGGCGGCAACCCGTTGTTCGTGCGCGAGGTTGCTCGTGCCGTGGCCGCCGGCACGTGGCGCTCCGACCGCCCGCCCCGATCAGTGCTCGATGTTGTCGCCGCACGGCTCGATCACGTGTCCGTCGACTGCAGGCGGTTCGTCCAAGCCGCTGCCGTGGTCGGACGCGACTTCACCCTTGCGGTGCCTGCGGCGGCGATCGGCGAGCCGATTCCGAACTGCCTCTCGCTGATCGACGAGGCGATCACGCACGGCTTGCTCGATCAGATGAGTGACTCCAGCTCGTGCCGATTCGTCCACTCGCTCATTCGGGACGCTGTCGAGGCCTCGCTGTCGACAGCCGACCGGGGGGCGCTGCACCGTGCCGTGGCCGTCGCGACTGAAGCCCACTTCTCAGCGAACCTCTCCGAGCATCTCGCCGACATCGCCCGTCACTGGGCCGAGCTCGCCCCGTATGGCGAAGCCGCGGTGGCCCGTACGTGGGCGATCCGCGCCGCAGACGACGCTGTACAACGGCTGGCCTACGAGGAAGGCGTGCGGTTGTATCGCAACCGCACTCGAGTTCGACGCGGCTGGCTTGGCCGGCGCCGATCGGTGTCGAGTGCTCGTGGCGCTCGGGCGAGCGGCGTACTTCGCCGGTGATCTGCGCACGTGCGCAGATGCGGCCACGGCCGCCGCAGACGTCGCGCGCACCGCGCGGAGCGCAGAACTGATGGCGGAGGCGGCGCTGGTGCTGGAGGCGACCACGGACATCGGTGCCAATACCATCGCCAAGCAACTCTGCGACGAGGCATTGTCGTTTCTCGGCGATGGCGAGCACGAGGCGCTCGAGGCGCGGCTCCTCGCCCAGCGCAGTCACCTGGCTTTCTACGATGGGGAGCAGGATCGGGTCGAGTCGCTGAGCGCGGCGGCGGTCGGGCTCGCTCGATCAGTCGGGAGACGACAGTGCCCTCGTCGAGGCATTGCACGCACGCAAGGAGGCATGTCCAGGCCCGGCAGGGCGTCGGGAGCGGGAGCGCATCGCAACCGAGATGCTCGAGGTCGCCCGCCGGACGGCGAATTCCCGGACGGCGATGTGGGGAACGGTGTGGCGCATCGACACGCTCGTCGAGAACGGTCACATCGCCGAGGCGGCAGACGAGGTGCCCGCGCTGCGGGTGGCCGTCGAGCGGGTGGGTGGTCCCTTCAGCGCGTGGGCCCTCGGACGGGTGGAGGCGTTCATCGCCCAAGCCCAAGGGCGCTACGCCGATGCGTCGCTCTCCGCCCGTCAGGCGTTCGAGCGCATGCAACCAATCGAGCGAACGCCGGCGACGGGCGCCCACTTCGCGCTGCATTGCGCTCTTGCCCAGCATGTGCGCCTGCCTGACGATGTCACCACGTTCCTCCTTCAACCGTTCGAAGGACCTCCGCGGTTCCGGACGATGGGTCGGATCTCGCGAGCCTTCCTCCATCTTCGCTCCGGTTTGCCCGAAGACGCAGCAGCCTCGTATCGAGAGCTGGGCCCGATCGACGGATGGACGCTTCCCGTCTTCTTCCTTCACGTGGGCTACGTGTACGCCACCCTCGTCACGATCGAGCTGGGGCTGACCGACGACCTCACCGAGCTGATGCGCCGGCTCGAAGCGGTGCGCGGCGAGCACATCGTCGGGGAGAGCATCGCCTACCTGGGCCCGGTCGAGCTGGCGCTCGGTCGCGGCGCCTTCGCGCTCGGCAGGGTCGACGATGCCATTGACGATCTGTCGTCCGCGGTGTCAAGGGCGACGCACGCCGGTGCGCCCGGATTCGTCGCCGAGGCGAGCTACCACCTCGCCGTAGCGCTCCACGCTCGCGACGCGGCAGACGATCGCGACCGCTGTCGCCGCGTCGCCCACGACGCCGATCGGGGAATCCGGGACCTCGGCATGACGGTCTACACGGACCGCATCGCAGCACTGCTCGCCGAACTCGACGCGACCACAGCAGACGTCGAACATGCTCAGCGCGCGAGAGAGCGAGGTCGCCACGCTGGTCGCCGAGGGACTCACCAACCGGCAGATCGCCGGACGGCTGTTCATCTCCGAGCGGACGGCACAGAACCACGTGCAACACATCCTCACCAAGCTCGGATTCACGAGGCGCACGCAGATCGCGACATGGCGTACTCACGTCGACAATGAGTAGCCGCGATGAGTCATCCGGCGGATTTGCCGATCGACGGCCATCCGTACCGTTCTCCTTACAGGCATAACAGCCACGAACAAGGAGAGCAACCAATGAAGTGGATGACCATCGCAACCCCAGCGTTCGACTCGATCGAGACGTTCGAGAAGGTTCGCGCCCACGTCGGCGATCGGACAGGTCTGGAGATCAGCTACCTCGGCACCGCCGAAGACGGCTCGCTACGAGTCGTCAACCTCTGGGAGTCGAAGGCACACGCGGATCGCTTCTACACCGAGATCCTCGGCCCAGCGCTCGCCCAGGTGCTCGGCCCCGAGCCCGGTGGTGTTCCCCAGATCGCCGGTGTCGAGGTCTCTCGCGTCTACGCGGCCGACCCCGTCCCCTCAACCTGAACCCACGCCGTCACGGCCGGGTTGTTCGCGGGTGCGGACACCCGGCCGCTGGCGCGCGGTCGGCACGCCGGTAGCGGTGTGACCACAGCGGATCGATCAGCAGAGGATCTCGTCCCCCGCGGCGGTAACGTCGACGGCGCTTGACCGCTTGTTCGGTCGGTGGGTTCGCAGACGGGCGTTGGTTCTTCTTGTCATCGTGAGCCAACCCTGTAGAGCTGTGCACGACGCTTTCGTCGCGGCATCCGCGAACCTTCATCCGCCCGCACGTCGCGGGCAAGGAGCATCATGTCCCCCACGTTCGCCCAGCTGGGCGTCCCGGCACCGATCTGCGAGGCGCTCGCGCGCCGCGGTGTCATCCATCCATTCGAAATCCAAGCCGCCACGATTGCCGACGCGCTCGCAGGACGCGACGTATGCGGCCGGGCACCCACCGGCTCGGGCAAGACCCTGGCGTTCGGAATTCCCCTTGTCGCCACCGTCGGTGTGGGACGACCGCACCGACCCCGCGGCCTCGTGCTCGCCCCGACACGCGAGCTCGCCGACCAGATCACCTCCGAGTTGAAGGCAATCGCCGGATCCGTGCGCGTCGGCGTGGTCTACGGAGGAGTCGGCTACGGAGCGCAGCGTAAGGACCTCCGTCGCGGCATCGACATCCTCGTCGCCTGCCCCGGCCGGCTCGAAGACCTGATCGCGCAGAATTCAGTGCAGCTCGACGACGTCGACCGCGTCGTAGTCGACGAAGCCGACCGGATGGCCGACATGGGATTTCTGCCGGCGGTGAAGCGCCTCCTCGACCGCACCACGAAGGAACGGCAGACCGTGCTGTTCTCGGCCACCCTCGACGGCGACGTCGCAACCCTCACGAGCCGGTATCAACGTGATCCGGTTCGCCACGAAGTGGGTGACGCCAGTCCGGACATCACGGCCGCCGAGCACCTCTTCTGGAAGGTCGCCGGCCCCGACCGGCTCCAGATCACCGCTGCCGTCGTCAACAGGTCGTCGCCGGCGCTCATCTTCTGTCGCACACGACACGGCGCCGATCGCCTGGCGCGGCAACTCGCCCAGCGAGGCGTCGGTACAGCAGCGCTCCACGGTGGGCGCAGCCAGGCGCAGCGCACTCGCGCCCTCGATCAGTTCCACGCCGGCCGGGTGGCAGCGCTGGTGGCCACTGACGTGGCCGCACGCGGCATTCACGTCGACGGGATCGCAACCGTGATCCATTTCGACCCGCCCGTGGATCACAAGACCTACATCCACCGGTCCGGTCGCACCGCACGCGCGGGACTTGGCGGCCGGGTCATCTCCCTCGTCCAGGCCGACGGCATGCGCGACGCGTGACGGATGCAACGCGAGATCGGGCTCGAGGAGAGGATCGGCGAGCCCCACGGTGTTGATTCGTCAGAGTTCACACCGCTCGTTGCGCAAGCCGCCACCAACACCCGGCCGGCGAGAGACGAGCGACCTGCGAGGACCGACAGCCGTCCGGCGCGCTGATCGAGGCGACACGCGGACGAGCCGCGGCGGGCAACGGTCCCGACCCCGAGGCAACCGGACTGGGCGAGCCGTACGGTGACACACGGCCGGTGTGCGGCCACTTCTCGGTGTGTTCTCAGGATCCACCCAGGTTGATCGGACAGGCTCAGCACCCATGAGCACGACGATCACGCCCGAGAGCGACCCCGCGCCCCCGAAGCCACGGCGGGCGTGGTACCGGCGGCGGTGGTTCGTCATCAGTGCGATCGTGCTCGTGCTACTGGGTGCAGCTGGTGGCGGTGCGATCTGGTGGTTCCTTCGTGACGACGCCCCTGCCGCGGTCAACCTCGAGTCGGCGACCGAATCGCTGACGGAGTCGACGGACGACTCGGTTACTGCCCAGACGACTGTCGCCGACACGGCAAGTGCCGACACGGCGCCCGCGGAAACGGCCACCGCGGATACCGCCGCGAACCGGCACAGCGGATGCGGCAGGATCGGGCAGGTCAGTCGACGGGACGTGGGCGGTCGACACTTCGGTCGGCGAGTTCAGCTTCGAGAACTCGACCGGCACCTTCGTCGGGTTCCGCATCCAAGAGGAGCTGTCGAGCATCGGATCCACGACCGCCGTCGGCCGCACGCCGACTGTGACGGGAAGCATCAACATCGACGGCACCACATTGACCGACGTGACCGTCGAGGCTGACATGACCGCGATCACCACGAACGACAACCGGCGTGACGATCGTGTGCAGGACGCCCTCGAGACGTCTCGGTTCCCCACCGCGACGTTCACGCTCACCGAACCGATCGAGCTCGGCGAAGCGGCGAACACCGGCGCCGCCACGTCAGTCGATGCCACTGGAGACCTGACGATCCACGGCGTGACGACCAAGGTGACGCTCCCACTCGAGGCGCAGGTCGTCGACGACACGATCGTCGTTGTCGGGTCGCTCGACATCGACCTGTCGACGTACGGCGTCGAGGCTCCGAGCGCTCCGATCGTCGTGTCGGTCTCCGACCAGGCGACGATCGAACTGCAGCTGTTCTTCGCCCGCAGCTGAGAGCTGTGTGCCCCGAGGCAGGCGTCTACCTCGCCAGCGACGGTGGGGCGAGCCCCTCGAGCAACGTCGTGAGCAGACCGTCGTAATACGCCTCGGTGTCCTCCATGAAACCGATCTGCCGCAGTTCGAGCGACACGGCCCCATGGCAGGCCGCCCAGATTCGCTGAGCGAACTCGACCGCATCGCCGTCGCGTACCGCCCCAGCCGCTTGCGCCCGGCGCACGCAGTCGACGAGCACGCCGAACGACCGATAGCACGAGTCACGCGACTCCGCTGACGGTTCGAAGCCGGGAACGACGCGGTCGAACATCACTTCGTACAGCGCCGGATTGGCGAGCGCGAACCGCGCGGTACTGACGACAGCCGCTGCGCAGCTCCTGGATCGCATCCCCGACGGCGACCTCTCGCATCGAGCGCATGAGCATCTCGAAGCCGTCGTTGAACAACGCACCGATCAGCCCGTCCTTGCCGCCGAACCGGTGGTAGATGCCCATCGGGGCGACACCGGCCTCGGTCGCCACACGGCGCACGGTGAGCGCGTCGACTCCCTCGCTCTCCAGGATCCGGTGGGCTGCCTCGAGCAACACGGCCTCGACGTCGACGGCGCGAGTCCGTTTGGCACGGGCGGAGTCTGCTGTGACCATCGCCATGATCATAGCACTTGACCACAACTGTAGAACAGTGTTCTCTACAAATAGAGCACACATCTACCCCCAAACCCCCGTTCGAAGGAGAGGCGATGGACGCCGAAATCATCCACAGACGCCGCTGGGCGATCCTCGCGATCCTCAGCCTGAGCGTGTTCCTCGTCGTCGTCGACAACACGATCGTGAACATCGCGCTCCCCACCTTGAGCCGCGACCTCGGTGCATCCACGAGTCAGCTGCAATGGATCGTCGACGCCTACAGCCTCGTGTTCGCCGGCCTCCTGCTCGCCTTTGGCAGCCTCGGCGATCGCTTCGGTCGCAAGGGCGCTCTGCAGCTCGGACTGATCTCGTTCGGCATCACCTCGGTGTTTGCCGCGTTCGCCAACTCCGCCGGGCAGCTGATCGCCGCACGCGTCGGCGATGGGCATCGGCGCCGCGCTCGATCTTCCCCGCCACGCTGGCGATCCTCATCAACGTCTTCACCGATCCGCGTGAACGAGCGAAGGCCATCGGGTTGTGGGCCGGTGTGTCCGGCATCGCCGTGGCACTCGGCCCAGTGACCGGCGGGTGGCTGCTCGAACACTTCTGGTGGGGCTCGGCGTTCTTCGTCAACGTGCCGATCGTGATCGTCGCCCTCATCGGCGGCCACCTGCTCCTGCCGACGTCACGTGATCCCCATGCCGGCCGCTTCGACCCGCTCGGCCTGGTCCTCTCCGTCGCCGCCGTCTCCAGCCTCGTCTACACCGTGATCGAGGCGCCCGACAACGGTTGGACGTCGCCCGCCACGCTGGGTGGGTTCGTCCTCGCCGCACTGCTGACGGTCGGCTTCGTCGCATGGGAGCAGCGCCGTGAGTCCCCGATGCTCGACGTGAGCGTCTTCACCAACGCCCGCTTCAGCGCCGCCAGCGCCGCTGTTGCGATCGCCTTCTTCGCCCTGTTCGGCTTCATCTTCCTCATCACCCAGTACTTCCAGTTCGTGCGTGGGTACTCGACACTGAGCGCTGGCGTGCACACGTTGCCGTTCGCCGTGGCTGCGGCGTTCGCCGCTCCGTTCGCACCTCGACTGGTGAACCGGTTTGGAACCACGCGGGTGGTCGCCACCGGGCTGGCGCTGATGTCGGCCGGCTTCATCGTGTCGGCAACGACATCGGCAGAGAGCTCGTACTGGTTCCACGTCGTGCCATCGATGCTGCTGATCGCCGGTGGCCTCGGCTTCACCACAGCCCCCGCCACGGAGGCGATCATGGGCTCCCTGCCCTTGGAGAAGGCCGGAGTCGGTTCAGCCGTGAACGACGCCACACGTGAGCTCGGTGGCACGCTTGGTGTCGCCGTCGTCGGCTCCGTGTTCTCGTCGACCTACGGACCGCAGCTCGTCGAGAACCTGCGCGGCCTGCCGATACCTGGGTTCGCCCTCGACACCGCTCGGGAGTCGATGGCCGGGGCGATGATCGTCGCCGAGCAGGCGCCGGCAGGTGCCCAACCGGTGATCGTCGATTCCGCTCGCTCCGCATTCATGGACGGGCTCGCCTTCGGATCCCTGGTCGCCGCCGGCGCTGCAGCCCTCGGTGCGGTGGCGGTGCTGGTGTTCCTGCCGGCACGGGCACGCAGCGATGCTGCTGCCGCGACGCCCGGTGAGCTCACCATCGACGAGCGCGACGAGTTCGACGCTCTCGAGGCGGAGCTCGTCGGAGTCGAATGAGCACTGCCTGTCGTCGCCGTTGGCTACGTGCGCCAGTTCATGAGAGCACCGTGGACCACGTCGCCGGCGACGATGACGGCGTCGACATGGAGTGAGTCGTCGAGCACCACGAGATCTGCCCGCTTGCCGGCCTCGATCGCACCGGTTCGATCATCGAGGCCGAGCAGGCGCGCAGGCGTACCCGAGGCAGCCGCGCTGGCGGTCTCGATGGGTATCCCCCACGAGACGGCATTGCGGACCGCAGCGTCCATGGTGAGCGTGCTGCCGGCCAGCGCGTCACCATCGACGAGTGTTGCCACACCATCGATGACGTCGACGTCGAGCGACCCGAGCGCATAACGGCCATCGGGCTGCCCGGCGGCGGCCATCGCATCCGTGATCAGCACCGTCGCGGCGGCACCCTTCGTCGCCGCCACGAATCGGACGAAGCCTGGATCGAGGTGGTGGCCATCGGCGATCAGCTCACACGCGACATCAGCAGACTCGAGGCATGCCGCGATCGGACCGGGCCGGCGATGGTGGAGTGGACGCATCGCGTTGCCGAGGTGCGTCGCCACCCGGGCGCCGGCGTCGACGGCGGCGCGAGTCTCGTCATACGACGCATCAGTGTGACCGACCGCAACGACGACTCCGGCGTCGACCAGCATCCGGATGACCTCGAGAGCCCCGGGACGCTCCGGGGCGATCGTGACCATCCGCAGTCGGCCGTCTGCGGCGTCGAGCAGTTCGACGACGAGATCCGGATCGGGATCGATCATGTCGTCGGGATTCTGTGCGCCACAGCGAGCTGCCGAGAGGAACGGACCTTCGAGATGGATTCCGGAGACGGTGGGCGCAGGCGGCACCACCGACGCGAGCTGGGTCGCGATGCGGCCGGTCGCCGCGACGAGCTCGTCTCCGGGGGCGGTGACGAGGCTTGCCAGCAATGCCGTCGTACCGTGCGCTCGATGGAACTCGGCGGTGCCTTCCACCGCCGTGGCCAGACCGTGAACCATGCTGTGCCCACCTCCGCCGTGGACGTGGATGTCGACGAACCCGGGGAGCACCCAGCGTCCGTCGAGATCGACGACGTCGATGCCGTGCGGGGGGAGTCCGGTGCCGATCTCCGCGATCGAATCACCATCGACGACGACCCATGATCCGTCGCGCACGCCCCCAGGGGTCACCACACGGGCTCCCGACAGCGTTGCGATCATGCGCCCAACTCTCGCGTGCACCAAGACAGCCGCTCGACCACCGACCCCGCCCTCGGTCGGGTCACAGGGTGGTGGCGCAGAACGTGTCGCCGTGAGCCTTGCTCGCCTCGGTGGCGACATCGAGCTCGCCGGCGTCATACAGCTGATCGAGCATGCCGCGCACCATGCCCCGGTCGACCGCACAGATCACTGGATGATCCGTGGCGACGTCGCCGAACGGGCAGTGATCGTTGATGATGCGGAGGCGGTCGTTGCGGCTCTCCGTATGGGCGGCGAAGCCGTGGGCAGTGAGCGCACTCGCCACGGCCTGCATCGCCGACCGCAGCGAACGATGGCTGTTGGTCAGCGCGTCGCCGGTGAGAGCAGTTGCCATCGCCCGGCCGTACTCGGCACCGACCTGCTCGGCAATCGCCTCGGCACGTTCCGGCGGCAGGCTGTCGAGAGCGCGACCGAGGAGGGCGAGGACGAGATCGTCGCCGTGCACGGGCACGTCGTGCAGGTCGCCCGGACCACCGTCTGACGCGGCCGCCAACCGGTAACGCTTCGAGGGGCGGCCAGCGGTCGCCGCCCCGGGGAGGCGAGCCGTGGTGACCTCGAGGTAGCCACCAGCGGCGAGCTTGTCGAGGTGATGGCGAGCGACATTCGGATGCACACCGATGTGATCGGCCACATATCCGGCGGTGACCCCCACCGGCTCGAGGTCGTCGTCGACGGCGGATTGCTCGCGCACGAGAAGGAACACGCGACGGCGCGTCGGGTCACCGAACGCGTCGGTAATGGCGGACACCGTGGCCGTGAACTGATCGGATGATCCAGCCATGCCGGTATTCTACCTATGCACATAGTGTTAATTCCGCCCCAGGGTCCCCGGCCCGACCACCCACATCGAAGGGTCCGCATGTCCGTCACTCCCGACCAGGTCATCGACGTCCTCCGCCCCGTCGAGGATCCCGAGCTGCACCGGTCGATCGTCGACCTCGGCATGGTCCGCAACGTCGAGCTCACCGACCACCGCTCGGCCTCCATCCTGGTCGCTCTCACCGTCGCCGGCTGCCCACTGCGCAATGAGATCCAACGACGTGTCACCGATGCCGTCACCGCGCTCGACGGCATCGATCACGTCGACCTCGACTTCACCGTGATGACCGACGACGAGCGCGAGGAGCTGCGCCACCGACTCCACGGCGATCCTGCCTCCACGGCAGGGCAGGGCCAAGCCCACGGGCACGCCGAAGGTCGGGCCATCCCCTTCGCCCAACCGGGCTCGCGGACCCGCCCCCTGTTCATCGCGTCCGGTAAGGGGGGCGTCGGCAAATCGAGTGTCACCACCAACCTCGCCGTCGCCCTCGCCGCGCAGGGTCACTCCGTCGGCATCGTCGACGCCGACATCTACGGCTACTCGATCCCCCGCATGCTCGGCACCGACCGCGACCCGACCGTGATCGACGAGATGCTGCTCCCACCTGAAGCGTGGGGCGTGCGGTGCATCTCGATCGGTTACTTCGTGCCCGCCGGCCAGGCGGTCATCTGGCGCGGCCCGATGCTGCACAAGGCACTCGAGCAGTTCCTCACTGACGTGTTCTGGGACGACCCCGAGTTCCTCCTCGTCGACATGCCGCCGGGTACCGGCGACATCGCCATCTCGCTCAGCCAATACCTGCCGCGGGGCGAGGTGTACATCGTCACCACGCCCCAGCCTGCGGCTCAAGAGGTCGCCCGCCTCTCGGCGGCGATGGCGCAGAAAGTCAACCTCGACGTGCGCGGCGTGATCGAGAACATGTCCTGGTTCACGGGCGACGACGGCAAGCGCTATGAGATCTTCGGCTCGGGCGGCGGCGCGCTGCTCGCCGAGGAGCTCGAGGTTCCCCTCCTCGGCCAACTCCCGCTCGTGCCCGCGCTCCGCCAGGGCGGCGACGTGGGCAGGCCGATCACGGCGGTCGACCCGAACAGTGAATCGGCGCAGGCGTTCCACGCCATCGCCGAGCGAATCGCCGTCGACATGAAGCCGAAGAAGGTGTACAGCTCGGCGCTCAAGGTCCTCTGACCGATCCGACGGGCGATCGAACGTGGAACCGATCCCGCGCTATCGGTTCGAGCGGCTCGTCGCCGAAGCGATCGACGATCTGCCCGAGGAATTGACGCCCGTGCTCGACAACGTCGCCCTCGTGATCGCCGACCGCAACGATGAAGAGCCGGACCTGCTCGGCCTCTACGACGGGACACCCCACACCGAGCGAACCGGGCAGGAGGGGCCCGATGTCGTCACCATCTACCGTCTCGCCCTCTGCGACGAGTGTGACGACGAGGACGACCTTGCCGAGGAGATCTACGTCACCGTCGTCCACGAACTCGCTCACGCCGCCGGCATCGACGACGACCGTCTCGACGAGCTCGGCTGGGCGTGACACCGCCGGCGTTCCGGCGAGCACCATCAAGATTGCGTGAGGAACCGGCGCGGCGGCGTTAAGGATTGGTGAAGAGGACGGCATCAACTCGAGCAGCGGGATTCGCTTGGGTCGTGGTCAGCGCGCCGTGTCGAAATTCAGCCGTACGGAGCTGATCGAGATGCTCCCGGTGATGAAGCGCGTCCTCATCGGCAACCCGATCGCCACGTCGGAGGAACACCACCAGCGCCTGGGTAAGCGTGTGGCCCTGCCCGTGTTCGCGTCGGACGCGATCTCTTCCACTGCCTACGCAACGGACGAGATCATGGTTGTGCTCGGTGCCCAGGCGGGGATCGGTGCCGCCGCATGGGGAATCCTGACGCCGATCGCGATCGTCGTCGCGATCCTGCTCGTGATCGTCGTCCTCTCGTACCGGCAGACGATCTACGCCTATCCGAGCGGCGGCGGCTCGTACGTCGTGTCGCGCGAGAACCTCGGCGTGATCCCGTCGCTCGTCGCGGGAGCGAGTCTGTTGACCGACTACATCCTGACGGTTGCCGTGTCCGTGGCCGGCGGTGTGCTCGCAATCCAGTCGGCGTTCGGCTTCGACAGCAAGTGGCGAGTCCCGATCTGTCTCGTGATGGTCGCCATCATGACCATCGCCAACCTGCGCGGCGTCCGCGAGTCCGGCGCGCTGTTCGCCCCGCCGACATACATCTACATCGTGATGCTGGTCCTCCTCATCACAGTCGGCCTGTTCCGGATCTACTTCCAGGACCTCGGCGCGATCCCGCTCGATCAGCTCTCCGACGAGGCGCGCGAGCTTGCCGAAGGTGGGAAGGCGCTCGGGCTCCTGATGCTTCTGCGGGCGTTCTCGTCGGGTGCTGTCGCCCTCTCCGGCGTCGAGGCAGTCTCCAACGGCGTGCCTGCTTTCCGCCGGCCGGAGAGCCGTAACGCGGCGATGACCATCGCCATCATGGGTGGCATCCTTGGCACCTGCTTCCTGGGCGTCTCGGTGCTTGCATCAAAGCTCCAGCCGTGGCGCGGTGAGAACGATCCCACCGGCATCGCGCTGATGGCGGAACACGTCTACGGCGGCAAGGGCTTGCTGTTCTGGGTCACCCAGATCGCAACGTTCGCCATCCTCATCCTCGCTGCGAACACGGCCTACGCCGACTTCCCCCGCCTCTCGTCGATCATTGCTCGCGACGGCCACCTGCCGCGGCAGCTTGCCAACCGCGGTGACCGGCTCGTGTTCTCCAACGGGGTCATCGCCCTCGCCCTGCTGGCGAGCGTGCTGATCATCATCTTCAAAGGCAACATCTCCGCTCTGATCCCGCTCTACGCGTTCGGCGTGTTCACCGGGTTCACGCTGAGCCAAGCGGGGATGGTGGTGCACCACTTCCGATTGCGAGAACCACGATGGCGGGCGTCGGCGGTGATCAACGCCGTCGGCTGCGTCGCCACGGGCGTCGTCGCCCTTGTCGTGGTGGTCTCCAAGTTCACCGAGGGTGCGTGGATCCCCGCGGTCGTGATCCCGGTGTTCGTCGTCGGATTCCGCTCCATCGGCAAGCACTACGACAAGGTGCGTACAGCGGTGCGGGCCAAGGAGGGCCATCGACGCCGGAGGCGACAGCATCTCGTCGTCGTTCTCGTCGGATCTGTGAACCAGGGAGTTATCGACGCCGTCGACTACGCGCGTTCCCTGGCGCCCGAGCGGCTTATCGCGGTCTCGGTCGTCACCGACAACGCCGAGATGGAGCAGCTCTCCGCCGAGTGGACAGCACGCGAAATGTCGATCCCGCTGCACACGATCTCGTCGCCGTACCGCGAGCTCACCCGCCCCGTGCTCGACTACCTCGACGAGCTTGATGCGGAGAACCCCGACGAGCAGCTCACGGTCGTGATCCCCGAGTTCGTCACCAAGTGGAGCTCGCAGTGGCTCCACAACCAGTCGGCCCTCGCGCTCAAGGCGCGCCTGCTCTATCGACCGAACACCGTGGTCACGTCTATCCCGGTGCTGGTCGAACCGCCGAGCGTCAGAACCCGTTTCATGAGCCCGTCACTACACTCGGGCCGCGTGAGCGACATTCCTCCGCCGCCAGACGAGCCGTCCTTTCCACCCCCGCCTCCCGCCGACCTGAAACCACCGTCGGGCTATGCCGCCTATCAGCCGGGCATGGCGGCCGGAGCGGCAGGACTGAGGTCCGTGAGCGGTGCAGCCCGCGGGTCGATGATCGCCGTCGTCATCACCGGCGCGCTGGGCGTGGTGTCGTCGCTGCTCCAGCTCGGCATCGTGGACAAGGCGAAAGACTTCCTCAATGGAACCGCCTCCGAGGACGATTTCAAGGACGCATTCAACGCGGTCAACGCCGTGTCGAGCGTGTCCGGGCTCGCACAGATCGCGGCCGTCGTGTTCAGCATCATCTGGCTCCAGCGAGTGCTCAGCAACCATCGACGGGTGATGCGACAGACCACGTGGGCGCCGGGCTGGGCGATCGGAGGCTGGTTCCTGCCGCCCTTCCTCTTCGTGATCCCGCTGCTCACAATCCGCGAGGCGTGGCAGGCGTCGTCGCCCGATGTCCCGGCCGGCGACCAGAGTTGGAAGAAGTCCCCGACGAGCCCGATGGTGTGGATCTGGTGGGCACTGTTCGGTCTCGTCCCGCTCGTCTTCATCCCTCTCACCTTGTCGCGCTTCGACACGTTCAGCACCGAGACCGAAGACCTCGCCGACTTCGTCAAGGACAGCAGCACGATCAACGTCGCCTCGTCGATCGTGAGCCTCGGCGCCGCGGTCGCCTGGGCACTTCTCGTGCGGGAGCTCACTGCTCGCCACGAGCGACTGCTCGGTCACGCTCGCTGATGGCGCTCTTCCTCGTCCGCCACGCCAAGGCTGGCAGTCGGTCCAAGTGGGACGGGGACGACGAGCTGCGCCCGCTCAGCAAGCCGGGCTGGGCCCAGGCGGAGGCGCTCGCCGAGTGGCTGGAGACGGAGATCGGGGACGTGGTCGCCGAGCCCGCCGAACTACGGCCGCGACTCACGTCGAGCCCGTACGTACGGTGCGTCCAATCACTCGAGCCACTCGGCAAGCGACTCGGAATGACGGTCGAGGGCGATGATCGGCTCGCCGAGGGTTCGTGGTTCGACGAAGCACTGACGCTGCTCGATGAGCTTCCCGACCGGTCAGTGGCCTGCAGTCACGGCGACGTGATTCCCGATCTCATCGTCGGCCTGGAGCGACGCGGGATGCGCATCACCACGCAAATCGACTGGCGCAAGGGGTCGACGTGGGTGGTCGAGCGCAATGGCGGCAACTACGTGTCCGCCTACGCGGTGCCTCCGCCCTGACGCCGACCCCACGGTGTCGCGTGGCTGGTCGGGCAGTTGCCATCCGGTGAACCGTCGAGGGTTAGCCTCCGGCGAGTGCGCTTTCGTCTGCTCCCAACCGACGAGAAGTTCTTCGAGCTCTTCAACGACGCCGCCGCGAACGTGGCGCAGTGCGCGCGCCTGCTGAGGGACGCGATCTCGAACGGCGATACGAGCGCCCACGAACGCATCCGCCAGTGCGAACACGCTGGCGACGATCTCACTCGCACGATCATGCAGCGTCTCAACTCGACGTTCATCACGCCCTTCGATCGAGAGGACATCCACGCCCTTGCCGAGGAGCTCGACGATGTCGTCGACGACATCCAGACCGTCTCCGAGCTCCTCGTGTTGATCCCTGTCTCCAACGCCATTGCCCGAATTCGACGAGCAGGTCGACGTCCTCGTTCGAGCGGCCGATGAAGCGGAAGCGTTGATCGCCCAGCTCGAATCGATGAAGGACGTTCAGCCGCATCTCGACGCGATCGATCAGCTCGAGTCGGCGGGTGATGCGATCTATCGACGGATCCTCGGTCGCCTGTACAGCGGCGAGATCGACGCGCTCGAGGTGCTCCGCTGGAAGGGCATCGTCGAAGCGCTCGAGGGCGCCCTCAACACGATCGAAGACATCTCCGACGTTGTCGAAGCCATCGTGCTCAAGCACGCCTGATAGATGGACGGCGTCGCACTCGTCTTCGTGATCCTCGTCGTGTTGGGGTTCGACTTTGTCAATGGGTTCCACGACGCCGCCAACTCGATTGCCACGGTTGTGTCGACGCGGGTGCTGACACCGCGGCTGGCCGTCATATGGGCCGCGGCGTTCAACTTCATCGCGTTCCTCTTCTTCGGTACCCACGTCGCCAGCACGATCGCCAACGACGTCGTCGCGCAGGACGTGTTGTCGATCGGTGTGATCTTCGCCGGCCTGGTCGGCGCGATCGCGTGGGACCTCATCACGTTCTACCTCGGCCTCCCCACCAGCTCCTCGCACGCGCTCGTGGGCGGGATGGCGGGGGCGGCGGTCGCCAAGGCGGGCTTCGACGTCCTCGTCTCGGAAGGGTTGCGCAAGATCGGCTTGTTCATCGTCCTTTCGCCGCTCATCGGCCTCGCCGTGGGCCTGATCATCACGATCCTCATCGCCTGGCTGTTCCACCGTGTCCGCAACGTCAATGCGTTGCACAAAGGGTTCCGCCGTGGTCAGCTCGTGTCGGCGGCTGCCTTCAGCCTCGGCCACGGCGCAAACGACGCGCAGAAGACGATGGGAGTCATCCTTGCCCTACTGATCGCCGGAGGACATGTCGCTGCGGATGGCGAGGTTCCGCTGTGGGTCGTGCTGTCCGCGCACACGGCGATCGGGCTCGGCACCCTCACGGGTGGATGGCGGATCGTGAAGACGATGGGCTCGAAGATCACCCGTCTGCAGCCTGCAGGCGGCATGGCCGCCGAGACGGGCGCGGCGGCGACGCTCTTCTTCACATCGTCGGCCGGCATCCCCGTCTCGACCACCCACACGATCACCGGCGCCATTGTCGGGGTTGGCGCGGCGCGCCGCCTGTCGGCCGTGCGCTGGGGCGTCGCCAGTCGGGTTGTGTGGGCATGGCTGCTGACGATCCCCGGCGCGTTCGGCATCTCGGCGCTCACCTACTGGATCGTGGAGGCCCTGTCGTGAGTGACAAGCGGGCCCAGTTCTTCATGGCGGCAGCCATCGTGTGCCTGGCGATGCTCCCTGTCGCCGAGGACGAGTTTCGGGAGATCACGATCGGCGTCGCCATCACGTACGTGCTGCTCGCCGTCGCGTCGTGGCTCGATCACCGCAGCAGCCGCTGACCCTCTTGCGAGGTCACTCGTCGAGGTTCTTGACGAAGTTCTCGACGAGACCGCGCATCTCGTCGGGCGGGTCGAGCCGCAGGCACTTCCTGCCTTCTCGGCGCGCCGTCGTGTTGTCGGCGTTCGTCTCGAAGCGGGCAGCGACGACAGCGAGCAGGCAGTGCGGATCGGCGTACGTCGGATCTGCCTTGACCGATCTCCGCAGAAGAGCTTTCCCACCATCGAGCGCCCGTTCCTTCAGCTCTGCGTCGTCGCTTCCTTGCGTGACGAGAACGTTGAGCCAGCCGCGGTACGCCAGCGCTTCAGGATGGTCGGGATCGCTGTCGAGCACCCGCTCGTAGAGATCGGCCGCCAGCGTCGGGTCACTCGACAGCGCCGTACGAGCGGCGACGAGCAACGTTGCTTGCTCGTCGCCCGGGTTCATGCCGGTCACGTTCTGACCCGGGAGACGTTGACCGGACGACGACGCGACCAGGACGCCGATGCCCACCCCGATCGCAACGACGGCGGCGGCGATCACTGCCACCCGGCCCCACCTGCGAGGCGGACGAGGCGGCAGCGCACTACGTCCTGACTCGATCTCGCGCAGCACGCTCGCGGCACGCACGGTGTAGTCGTCGCGAAGTTCGCGGTAGTCGTGATCATCGACGTCGCCGAACTCGTGCTCGCGCTCGAGATCGCGCAGCGATTGGAGGAGGAACCGCCGCTCCTCCTCCAACTCGGCGAGGCGATCAGGGTTCATTACCTGCGTCATCGGTTGGCGTCGGCCGACAGCGCGTCGGCCACGAGTTGTCGATCGGCGTCGGTGGGATCAGGCGTGCGGCGCTCGTCGTCACGCCATCGACGGAACGCCACGGCGAGGCCGGCGATCGCGCACGCTGCGGCGACGGCCGGGAGCGCCCAGACCAGGGCGTCGAACCCACTGTTCTTCGGGACGAGGAGCAGGCTTGCATCCTGGCGCGATTGGACGAAGGAGATGATCTCGTCGTCGCTCATCTGCCCCGCCTTGACCCGCTCCTCCACGGCGTTGCGGATGTTCTCCGACGCCGTGTTGCGCGACTCGAACACACTTTCGCCGTCGCACACCGGGCAGGCGATGCGCTGCGTGATGGAGGCGATCCGATCGTCGGGAGTCTGCTCGCCGCGGTCGCGTGTCGAGCCCACGGCGAGGAACCCGACGACGACGAACACCAGCAGCACCCATCCGGGCCACCGCTTGATGCGGGACGATGCACTCACGTCTGCTCCTGCATCCGCCCGATGAGGGTGCCGAGGAAATCGGCGGTCGTGCGGGAGATGATCCGTTCACGCACGAAGCCGCTGGGATCGATGATCCACGTCTCGGGCACCTTGGACACACCGAAGGAGACGGCGATCGAACCGTCGTCGTCGTAGACGACGGGCCAGTCGCCTCCCTCGTCGGCGAAGAACTCCTCGACGTTGTCGCGGTCGTCGTCGTAGACGACGGTGTAGAAGTCGACGCCGCCACCGGGCAACGTGCGCTGCTGGTCGACGAACCGCACGAGCTCGGGGTGCTCCTGGATGCACGGGGTGCACGACGACTGGAAGAAGTTGAGCACCACCCAGCTGCCCTTGCGCCGGGAGAGGTCGAATCGCCCACCGGAGTCGAGCGTGCCGACCGCCTCGGGTGCGGGGCCGTTCATCAACGGGGTGTCTGCGGTCTCGTTCGGCGTCGAGTCGGCTCCGAGCAGCACCCAGAAGAGACCGGCGATCACCACCGCCACGATGAGCACGACGAAGGGCGCGACCCGGGGCCGGCCGGAACGCGGACTCGTCGATTCGCCGGACGGGCCTTCAGCGGGCGACGTATCGAGCTCGAGGTCAGACACCGGTGAGCTCCTCGTCGCCGGCGAGCACCGGCTCGCCATCGGGTGTGGTCACAAGCTGCTTGTCGGGCACGGGGGCCGAGACGGGATCGGTCGGCCGCCGGCGACGGCCGGACGGGAATGCCGACAGCAGGGTGCCGATCGCCATCACCGCACCGCCGATCCACAGCCAGATCATCATCGGCTTGACGAACACGCGCAGCGTCGCCTCCGTGTCGCCACCACGCGCACCCTGCTCGAGCGTCAGGTAGACGTCCTTGTTCCATGCCGTGCGCACGCTGGGCGTGCCGACGTCCATCCCCAACTGGAGGTACTTCGTGAGTGCCGGCCGGTACACCTTCGACTCGTCGAGGAGCACGTCGGCCTTGATCACCCGCGCCCGCTCGTCCTGTGTCTCGGTGATCTGCTGCAGCTCGAACGTGTGCCCACCCCATTCCACGGGTTGGCCCGCCTTCACGTCGAGGGTCGCCGAGTGGCTGAAGCTGTTCGACGCGGCGAGGGCGACGGCGATCACGATCACGCCGAGGTGCACGACCATGCCGCCGTTGGCGCGACCGACGAGCCCCCTCCATCCCTGCCGTCTCGTCGCCAGCACGAGCTGACGGAGCGACGCTCCCGCGGCGAAGCCACCGAGGAAGAAGGCGGTGAGCGGCGCCCACCCGGTTGCTCCGACGAGCACGGCGATGACGAGCACCGCGGCGCCGCACCATGCCGGCCAGAAGAGCCGATTGCGGAGCAGGTCACCCGACGCCTTGCGCCAGGGCAGCACCGGGGCGACCGACATCAGGAACAGCAGCACCAACCCGATCGGCATCGTCAATCGGTCGAAGTAAGGCGCTCCGACGATCGTCTGCCGATCTTGCGCGGCCTCGACGATGAGTGGGAACACGGTGCCCAGCAACACGACAAAGGCGAAAACGGTGAACACGAGGTTGTTGGCGAGAAAGGCACTCTCACGCGACAGAGGCGAATCGATGCTGCCTGGCGCCCGCAGCCGGTCGCCACGCCAGGCGATGAGTGCCAACGACACAACCACCACGAGGGCGAAGAAACCGAGGAGGTAACCGCCGACGGTGCCGGCGCTGAAGGCGTGGACACTCTTCAACACCCCGGACCGGGTGAGGAACGTGCCCAGGATCGTGAGCGAGAACGTGGCGACGAGCAGGCTGAGGTTCCAGACGCGGAGCATCCCTCGCCGTTCCTGCACCAGGACGGAGTGGATGTACGCCGTAGCGGTGAGCCACGGCAGCAGGCTGGCGTTCTCTACCGGGTCCCAGGCCCACACCCCGCTCCACCCGAGAACCTCGTAGCTCCACCAGGCGCCGAGCAGGATGCCGATCGTGAGGAACGCCCACGAGAACAACGCCCAGCGGCGCGTCTCGAGCAGCCACCCCTCACCGACGCGGCCGGTGACGAGCGCGGCGATGGCGAATGCGAACGGGACGGCGAACCCCACGTACCCGAGGTACAGGATCGGCGGGTGGAAGAGGACGAGGATGTGGTTCTGCAGCAATGGGTTGGGTCCAGGACCGTCGGTGATGCCGGGTGCTCCGGCCGCGAACGGGTCGGCGGGTCCGAAGCTGAGCAGGCTGAAGAAGGCGACGATGGCGAACATCACGACCATCGCCCACCCGACGAGTTCGTCGTCGAGACGCTTGCGGTATCGCCACGCCACGGCACCGGTGAACAAGGCGAGGATCAGCAGCCACAAGAGGATCGATCCCTCCAGCGCCGACCACATGGCGGCGATGTTGTAGAGGCGTGGCGTCGTCGACGAGCCAACCTGCTGCACGTACTCGAGGGAGAAGTCCCGCGTGATCAGCGCCCGCTGCATCATTGCCACGGCGAGCACGGCGCCGCCTGCGACCATCGCCGCGTACCACATCGCGTGGCGAGTGAGCCGGTTGTCGTGGCGGCGGATGCCGGCGACCGTGGCGAGAGCTCCGGACACCGACGCGGCCAGCGCCAGCACGAGGCCGGCGCGCCCGAAGGCGCCGTTCAGGCTTGCGGCGAGCATGCTTCGGCTTTCGCCTCGGCGTCGGAGATGCGGTCCTCGTTCTCGGCGGTGTACTCGTTCGAGTGCTTCACCTCGACGCGTGTGCCGTCGAACACGCCGTCAGCACCCAGCCGGCCGTGCACCACCACCGGCACGCACTCGCGGAAGATGCCACCGGGCTCGTCGTCGAGGCGCACCGGCATGTGGGCGCCGTTGAACGACATCGTGAACGTCACCACACCGCCATCACCGGTTTCGAGGCTGCCCTCATCGACGGTGCCCTGGACGCGCATCGACCGGTCGGAGTCACACCCCGACTTGTGTCCGACCTCGTCGACGTTGCAGTAGTAGTCGACCGCGGAGCTGAGAAACTGGGCGACGAGCACGCCGCCGGCGATCAGGACGAGCACCAGGACGGCGATCGGCATCCAGCGACGATGGGGACGGGATGGTGCGGGCGCGTCGCCTGCAGGCCGTGGGGTCAGATCCACGGTTTCTCCTCGTCGGGCACCTGCGCCGCCAGGCGCCGGGCGCGCCGGAGCATGGTGATGGCGTAGACAGCGATGCCGCCGAACGTGATGACGTAGCTCCCGACGATGAACCCGGCGTCCTCCATCATTGGCCTCCGATGGCGGCTTCGGCGCGGCGGGCGACGAGTGCTTGATCGAGGCCGCGGTCTTCGGTGAGGTCTTCGAGAGCGAGCATCCGCTGGCGGTGGATGACCAGCCAGAGGTAGAGCAGGGTGAACGCGAACAGACCGACGAACAGGCTGAACAGCATCAGGCCGTCCATCTTCACGTCGCCTTCGGGACGGGCAACTGATGCCTCTTGGTGGAGGCTGCGCCAGAGCGTGACGCTGAAGTGGACGAGCGGGATCTCGATCACGCCGAGCATCGCCACGATGGCGCTGCGCTTCGCCCGTTGGTGATGAGTGCCGCCAAGACGGCGCACGGCGAGGTAGCCGAGGTAGGTCACGAACAAGAAGGCGGTGGTGGTGAGGCGCGCATCCCATGTCCAGAAGACGCCCCACGACAACCGGCCCCAGAGCATGCCTGTGACCAGGGTGATCGCCATGAACAGCACCCCGACTTCGGCGCTGGCGCCGGCGAGGCGGTCCCATCCGAGAGAATGATTGCGGCGGAAGAGGTACAACGCGGATGCTGCCGCGGTGACGACGAAGGCCAGGTAGGCAAGCCACGCCGACGGCACGTGGGCGTAGAGGATGCGCACCGACTCGCGCTGGTCACGGTCGGCAGGCGAGAACAAGAGCGCGAAGGCGAGCAGCCACGCCACACCGAGCGCAGCGGCGGCGCCGAGGGTGCGGGTGCCCCGGGTCGACGTGCTTGCGGTGGGTGTCGCCTTGTCTGCGATGGCGTCTGCCACTGCGTCTCCTACTCGTCGATCAACGGACCGAATGCCAATGATCCTCCGACACCGATAGCGACGGCAAACAGGACGAGCAGACCGACCCACGGCCAGCCCTCGCTGATCGCCACCCCGGTGGTGCCGAGCGCCGCTTCGACAGCTCGTGTTGCTCCAATCAGGACGGGCGCCACCACGGGGAGCACGAGCAGCGGGAGGAGTGTCTCCCTGCCCTTGATCCCTGCGGCGAGGCCTCCGTACAGGGTACCGACGACGGCCAGTCCGGCGGTAGCGGCGAGCCAGGTCGTGACCAACAGCACGACGCCGCCCCAGCGCAGCTCTGCGTCGTACAACAGCACTGCGGCGATGAACAGCATCAGTTCGAGCACCGCCAGTTGCACGGCGAGGGCCATCGTCTTTCCCCAGTAGATGGCCATCGAATCGACGCCGGCGATGCGGAGTGCGTCGAGGGCACCGTCGGCGGTCTCGATGGCGAAGGACCGCTGTACGAGCACGAGCACACTGAACAAGGTCGCCAGCCAGATCAGGCCGGGCGCGACGAGCTCGGCGACCGAGTCGAGCCGGACGGTGTCGTCAGAGAGCTCTGCCTGGACCGAGACGCCGGCGAGGGCGAAGGCGAACATGACCATCACGATCGCGGCGAACGGCAGCACCTGATTCGTGACGACCCTGCTGGCCCACTCCACGCGCAGATCCTTGCGAGCGATCAGCAGCGCCAGTCTCCAGCGACTCATCGCCACCCCGGCTCCTGGTCGACGAACGCCTGGCCACCGGCGACACGCACGCAGCGCGTGGCGAGCGAGCCGGCACGTTCCAACTCGTGACTGGCGACCATCACCGTCGCGCCCGCGGCGACTGCGGCGCGCAGGATCTCGTCGAGCTGGTCGCGGCCTTCGGCGTCGAGTCCGGCATGGGGCTCGTCGAGCAGCCAGAGCTGCGCCCGCCTCGCGACGACGCAGGCCAGCGCCGTGCGGCGCCTCTGGCCAGCCGAGAGCTTGGCGACGGGGACCTCACTCAACCGGCCGGAAACACCCATCCGATCGAGCGCCGCCTCGACTTCCTCATCGGTGGCGCCCACGGTCGAACCCCAGAACCGGACGTTGGCCGAGACGGTGAGGTCCGTGTACAGACCGTTGGAGTGCCCGAGCAGGCCCACGCGACGACGGATCTCGGCGCGCTGGGTGGCGAGGTCGAGCCCGAGGATGTGCCCGGTGCCGCGCTCCAGCGGCAGGAGGCCGGCACAGAGCCTGAGGAGCGTGGTCTTGCCCGCGCCGTTGGGCCCATGGAGGAGCACGATCTCGCCCCGCTCCACTCGCAGCGACGCGCCGGCGACAGCGGGGAACCCACCCAGTACGGCGACGGCATCGACGAACTCGACGACCGGCGGCGTCGGATCAGGCGCAGGAACAGGCTGGTTGGGCGGCATGCGGTCGTCCGCGAGGCTACGGGAGGAACGGGGAGGAGACGCGTTCCGCGGCGAGCTCGAACACATTCACGGGACCGAACGATGGTGCTCCGGCACGGCCGAGCTCGCCCACTTCTTCCAGATCCGGACGTAAGCTCCGCCTGGTGACGGACGACGAGCAGGAGCCCGCGTCCGGCGCACTCCACCGGCTCGAAGACCTCGACGAGGGCGGTCCGTGGCGGCGCAAGCGGGTGAGCAGGTGGGATCGGGTCGTGGTTCGCGACCTGCGCTGGGCTGTCGGTCTCGCCGGACGGATCCTCATCGTTATCGGGCTGCTGATGTTCGGGTTCGTCGCATACCAGCTGTGGGGCACGGGGATCGAGACAGCGCGCGCCCAGAACTCCCTCGAGAACGAGTTCGAGGACCTCGCTTCGCAGAGTCGACGGTCCTGTCGTTTCATCGACGACGAGCAGCACCGTGCCGACGACGACATCGACGATCCCGACGACACGTCCACCCGGCACACGACCACCCACGACCCGGCGACCGACGACCACGGTCGCCCCGACCGTCGCGCCGACCACTGCAGCCCCGGTGCCTCCGATCGAGATCGGCGATGCGCTCGGGTTCATCGAGATCCCCCGGATCGACCTGAAGTTCTATCTGGTCGCCGGTGTCGGTACCGAGGAGCTGAAGAAGGGCGTCGGCCACTACACCGAGACCCCAATGCCGGGGCAGCTCGGCAACAGCGCGTTTGCCGGCCATCGCACAACGTACGGTCACCCGTTCTTCAACATCGATCAAGTGCAACCGGGTGACGAGATCATCGTGACGACGCTCGACGGTCGCTTCGTATACCGGATGACCAGCCAGCAGATCGTCAGTCCCAACGATTACCAGGTGGTCACCACCACCGACCCGACGATGGCCACGCTCACGCTCACCTCCTGCCATCCGCGCTACAGCGCCAACGAGCGGATCGTCGTGACCGCGTCGCTCGACACGTCCGTCTCCGCGCCGATCGACGAGTCGGTACGGTCCTACCGTCAGGACGAGACGAGGCCGCCTCCGACGACGGAGGCGACCAGGACGACCAGAACGACCACGACGACGACATCGACGCCGTCCACCGACACGAGTCGCGGTGCTGCGGGCGGGAAGACCACCACCACGTCGACGACTGAGGCGGCAACTGTCGCGACGACCCCCGTCGCCGGCGGGCCGCAGACGCCCTCGAATCCGGATGGGTTGTCGGAGGAAGCAGCCGATGCCTTCTCCCACGGCTGGTTCTCCGACGGCGCGGCGTGGCCGCACGTGCTGGTGTGGGGTGGGCTCGTGGCGCTCGTGACAGTGGGCGCCTACCTGCTCGCCCGGCGGTTCCGTCGCCTCTGGGTGGGATTCGTGGTCGGCGCGGTTCCGTTCCTCGTGGCGCTGTATTTCTTCTACCAGAACGTCAACCGCCTGCTTCCTTCCGCGCTCTAACAGGCACCTTGTGCGGCGTCAGCTCGCGCGGGCCACACCCGTCGTGCACATTTCGTGCACATCTCCGCGAAGGCCCGCGTCGATGGCGGCCGTGATTCGGTCCTCGTCGTTCGGCCACAGGTGCGCGTACGTGTTCAGTAAGCGCGACGGCCGGCCCGAGTCCAGCCGGTACACGCGCCTCCGAAGCGATGAAGATGACGCCGAAGATGACGAAACAGATCAACGCCGACATGGCCGGCACGGTCGCCGAGATCAAAGGTCGCGCCCGGCGACACGGTCGGCGGCGGCGACATCGTCGCCAAGATCACGCCGGCGTCGCTGCCCGGTAGACGAGGCCGTCTCCGGCTGCCCAGTCGAACAGCAGGTCGCCGGCGGCGACGCCGCTGTAGCCCGGGGTCGCTCGCCAAGTCTGCGCTTCCAGGTCGAACGCCCAAGAGCCTCCGACATTCGAGTACAGCACCTCGCCGCCCACCAACACCGCATCCTGCGTGGTGAGCATGCATACCGTTTCCTCAGGGTTTGTCTCGCATCTCCCGGCCAACTCCGCCGGCCGACCGGCCAACTCGCCGATCGCGTTGCCGCGGTCGTCCAACAGAAAGCCTGGGGTGCCCGAATCGGGGGGCAGGATGGCCACCGTGGCCGCCGCCCCACCGCGGCCGGGGATGACCAGCGGCTGCCCCCCTCGTCCAACCTTTTGAGGACCCGCCACGCGTCGGTCGCCGGGTCGTAGGCAGCGCCGCCGTTGCCGTCCGAGTCCATATCGGTCGTCACGATGATCCTCGCGCCGGTCCACACCGCCGAGCCGGGGTCCCACGGGCCGTCGGCGAGGCGTCGCCACTTGTCCGTCGCGGGCACGTACGCATATCCGGACCCACCGCCATTCGGATCTCCCAGGAACACGGCCGCGTCACCGATCCAGAGGGCGTCCCACCCGGGGACCGGCGGGTTGGCGATCATCCGCCATGTGTCGGTCGCCGGGTCGTAGGCGGCGCTCAATGTGTCGGGAGTCCCGTCGCTGAACGCGAGCATCTCGGTGCCGGTCCACAGCGCCACGCCCACCCCGACCCGGTCGGGCGGATGGGCGATCTGTCGCCACGTGCCGGCCGCTGGGTCGAACGCCGCAGCCAACGCTTGGGAGGGGGGTTCCCCTGGGTTGTCCGCGAGGCCGCCCCACACGATGAACTCGGTGCCGGTCCACACCCAGTCCCGGATCAAGAATGCGGGAGGAAGGGGCGCTGGAGGAAGCGGTGCGGTCGCGCCCGGCTCGAGTTCCTGCCACAACGATTGGACGGCCGCCGGCGGTGGTGGGATCGTTACCGGTTCCGAATCGACCGGGACCGACGCAGTCGTCATCGGTGCGGGGGTCGTGGTGGCCGGAAGCGTGTCCGGTACAGCGTCGGTACGCGTGGTGGCCGGAAGCGTGTCCGGTACGAGAGTCGACGGGGGACTGCGAGTCGTCGTCGTGATTGGAGACGACCAACACGGCGCCGATCAGCGTCGCCAACCCAACCCCGCCGACAACGGTTGCCTTGAGTGCTTGCTGGCGTCGCCGCCGGTGGACGATGACGCTCACGCCGTCCTCGGGTGCCGGACGACGAGGGCCGCTCCGGCACGACGAGCAAGCTCGTCGAACACCTCATCGTCGTCACCGTCAGACGATCGTCAGCCCCTTGGTCTCAGCCGTCCTCAGATGATCACGGCCCGAGCACGCGGCGATATCGGAATGAACGGTTCCCTCCGGCACGTCCAAGATCGAGGCGATCTCGGCCATCGTCGCTGACCGCGAAATGCAGCGTCACCGACAACACGCGGCCGCGAAGGCAGCTGTGGACCAGCGCCCAGAAGACCATCACGTCCGCCGACGGCGCCGGTGTCGACGGCTCCTGCGACGCGAACGAGACCAGAACCGCTGCTCGGTCCGCCGCCGCCGCCATCGCGACCGACAGGCATTGAGCAACACCCGATGACACCACGCCCCAGGCCGATCCAGTTGACCGACGTCATCCCAGCGGACGAACGCCCTCACCATCGTTTCCTCACGGCTCCTCGCCTCGCCCAGATACGGACAGGCCGTCGCGACCGCCACAAGCCCCGGATACTCGCGGAGATAGATGTCCTCGAACCCCGACGTCAACGACGCTGGCACCGTCGACATCACCGCCACCTCAACAAGCCCACTAGTCCCCATACCAACACACACGCATGAGCAGCCCCGATTTATGCAGGCGGGGAGGTCTCAAGAAATGTCAGCGCCACCACGGACTGCGCCGACATTCGCTCCGCGCGTGGCTGCACCCGCCACCGTCAACCAGCCGTCGAGATCGATGAGCCTGCCGATCGCCACGCTTACCGCGGCGTCGGCAAATGCGTCGAACGAGTCGCAGGCGATGGCAGAGGTCCCTGCTTTTCGTGATTCACTGAGAGTCCCTGACGGCACGCCGATCACGTATGGCAACCCTTGCGATCGCCACCGGCCCGACCCGCAGTAGCGCAGCCGCCCTTGGGCACACCGTGGTCACCGTGCACATTTCGTGCACACCTCATGGGGACACAACGGGTCACGGTGGGAAATCGAGAGTTATGAAAGCTCCTGGTAGACGGCCAGATCGACCGCTCTCCGCAGGTCAGCGCGGACCCTGAGGCATTCTCTACCAGAACGTCAACCGCCTGCTTCCTTCCGCGCTCTAGCAGACATGTTGTGCTGACCAGCCGACCGTCAACGGCGTATGGACGCGACGAGTCTCAGGTCAGTGCGGCAACGGCGGCCGCGCATGCGTCGTCGCTGCGGCCAGTTGACCCCTTCACGATCCCGAGGTCCGCGACTTCCACATCGTCGGACGGGTCCGCCGGTGTACCGCCATGGTCGACGATGAACCGGAACCGAACCTGGCCCGGATTCCGCGCGATCGCCTTGCCATTCGCGCCGTAAACCACGAAGTTGCCGGTCGCCAGAACGGTGATCGTGAGCGTGCCGTCCCCGTTGTCGACGACCTTGAGATCCTTCGTCACCGTCCGCTCGTCGTCGCTGATCGTCTTGTTGTTGGCGAGGTTCGTCCGCACGCTGGAGACGTGCACGTGCTCCATGAAATAGACCAAGCCATCCCGTCCCTGCCGCTTGACCAGGAACCTACCGTCAGCGACACCGTCGGCCCGCACGGTGAGACCCGCCACCCCGCAGAAGTTCGTCTCCACGAAGCTGAACTCATCATGGAAAACGCCGTGCTCCAGCGGCGCGGCCGAGACCAGACCAGTCATCGAGATCGACGCTGCCCCGGCAAGTGCCGCGGCCAGCCCAAAAAGTCGTGAACGCCCCATGAGCGTCTCCTTTCCCCGTGGCGCCACCCCCATGGCGCTCGCCCGGTCAAACAGTACCGCACCGCCCCGCGTCGGTTAGACACCGAGACGAACACACGATCCTCGCGGCGTCCGCAATTCGTTACCTTCGACCACTGCGTTCGCAGTCGATCTGACATCCGTCAGACGGAACTCAACCCTCGTAGGCGGCAGCCACCTTCTTCGGCACGCACATGCGCCACGCGTCGACGAGTAGCTCTCGCAGCTCGTCGCCGTCGATGGCGTTGAGGCGGACGCAAACCCACCGGTACCGCATGTCGGAGGGGCGGGGCATGAGGAACTTGTCGGGCTCCGAGGCCACGAGTGCCTCCCGCTCTTCTCGAGGGAAGCCGAAGCCCATGATCGTGTCGTCGTCGTAGAAGGCGGCGTAGACCATGCGGCCGACCCGGAACCTCACCTCGTCGCGTACGAGCGCCTCGTACGAACGAGGGAGCGTGGCGGCAATCGCCCGGGCGTCGTCGATCGTCACCCCCATCGGCGGCGCAGCACCTTGGCGGTGCGATCGTCGGCGGGTAGGAATGCCTCGAGGTGCAGCTCGGCGAGCGTCACGTCGGCGGCGGTGGCGAACGACGTGAGCGTCGTGATGAGCCGGAGGTCACCGTCGACCGAGCCGAGCTCCAAGGGCACGGCGAAGCCGAGCACGTCGTCCTGCGGGGGCAGCGGCGGCAGGTAGCCCTCGAGCTCGACGAGCAGCGCGTCCAAGGACGGGTCCGGGCTGCGCGCGAGCTGGGCCCGCAGGTTCTCGGTGATGTGCCGGGCCCACGCCGGCAGGTTGCGAACCCGGGACGCGAGTCCGTCGGGGTGCAAGGCGAGGCGGAACACGTTGACCGGCGGCGCCAGCAGTGCGGGGTCGACTCCCTCGTGGAACAGTTCGAACGCCTGGTTGGCCGTGACGAGGATCCCGTGTGGTCGTACGACCATCGCCGGGTACGGAAGGTGGCCGTCGAGGATCGTGTCGAGCGCCTGGCGGACCGGCCGGAGCGCCGCGTCGTCGAGCGGTGACTCCGGGAACGCCGGGGCGAAGTCGGCGGCGAGGAGCAGCTCGTTGCGCTCGCGCAGCGTGAGGTCCAGCGACTCCGCCAGCCGCACGACCACGTTGCGGCCAGGTCGGGAGCGGCCCTGTTCGATGAAGCTCACGTGCCGCTGGGTCGTCTCCGCCCGTATCGCCAGCTCCAGCTGGCTCAACCGGCGGGCCGTGCGCCAGCGCCGCAGCTCGGTCGGGAATCGAGACATCAGCGATGATCTTCACCCACTCCGGACCTCGACGCCATTCCCTTCCGGGAGTTGCTGCGAAGCCCTCCGCCCCGGACGATGTGGCCATGACCGACACCGCAACCATCATCGACCAGTTCAACGCCGCCTTCCTCGAGCGGGCACCAGAGAAGCTCGTCGACCTGATCGCCGCCGACTGCGTGATGGAGGGCACCGGCCCGGCGCCCGACGGCAACCGATGGACGGGATACGACGAATGCCTCGCCGGCTGGCAGGGGCTGGCCTCCGACCCCGCCATCCAGTTCGCAGTCGAACACGTCGACGTCGACGGTGACCGAGCCGTCATCCGCTGGCGGATCACCGGCACCGAGAACTACCGGGGCGTGAACCTCATGCGCGTCCGGGACGGGAAGATCATCGAGGCCCTCGGGTACGGCAAGCGGCCCTGATCCGATGACCACCGTCGACACCAATGAGGTCGCCCTGGGCATCGAGTCTCGCCGCATTTCGCGTCGACCGCCTGCTTCCTTCACCGCTCTGACCACTGTCACGGGCGGTCACCGTGGAGATGGACCAGCGCGTCGCGTAGGCATGACCGCGCTACGAGCGGCTCGGCCGGGGCGCCGTCCGTCGCCGCCGATCCCGCCAGGTCGTGGATGCGTCCGACGACCCAGTGCCGTCCGGGATGCACGGCCGTGAGCCATCGACCGAGCCCGCGCACCGCCGACTGCGCGGCGGTGCGGTCACCCAGCGCGTCGAGCACTGTGACGACGACGGCCAAGGTGTCGATGACCTGGTTCTCGTCGCCGACATCGAGAGCGAGAACTCCCGACTCGGCGACGTCGAGCGCCGCCTGGGTGAGGTCGCCGATCTGCACACAGGCCTCGGCGCGGTGCTTCAGCTGATTGGCCAGCTGGAAGTTGTCGGCGGCGCGACGTGCCGCCGACACCGCTCGGTCGACGAGCTGTCGAGCGCCAGCGAAGTCGTTGTCAGCCAGAGCCAGCCGAGCTTGACCGGCGAGCGCCTCCGCCATCGTGTCGCCGAGCCCGGCAGCGGCGCTCACGTCCACGGCCTCGCTGAAGTACCCGGCGGCGAGCTTCGCATCGTGAGCTTCGTCAGCCAGCAGCCCGAGCCAGGTGAGCGACCAGCTGATCAGCAGCGGTTCCTCTGCCGTGCGGGCGAGCTCGAGGGCTCGGGTGACCGCGGCCTCGGCGTCGGGGCGGCCGGCGAGCACCACCTCGCGGCCGAGGAAGAAGGCGGCGCTTGCAGCCCGTCGCATTCGAGCCCGGGCGGTGAACGCCTCGAGGGCCCGGGACAGATGGACGATGGCCGACTCGTCGTCGACACCCTGGCGCAGCATGCCGATCGTCAGGCGAACAGGTGCCGCGTTGCCGGCGTCGATCGAGTCCAGCTGCGGTTCCAGCCTGCTGGTCCAGCGCACACCGGTCGGTTGATCATGGGAGAACCAGTAGGTGCCAAGCAGCCCGACGATTCTCGTCGCCTCCCGCATCCGTCCGTTGTCGAGGAGCCACGTGAGCGATTGCTCGACGTTGCCCGCTTCGTCGTGGAGCCGTTGACGGGCGAGCGGATCGGTGAACATCCGTCCGACGAGCTCGCCCGCCCGACGGATGACGTGCGCCGACAACGCCTCGGCGCATCGGTCGGCGTCCCCTCGCTGGAGGAGGCGGTTGGCGGCGTACTGGCGCACGGGTTCGAGCAAGCGGAAGCGGTCACGGCCCACGGATACGGCCAGTGACGCGTCGACGAGCGCGCTCAGGGCACCGTCGACCTCGGTCGACTCAGAGACGGCGGCGACAGTATCGATGTCGAAGCCGCGTGCGACGGAGAGGCACTCGATGACTGCCCGGTGTGCATCGTCGAGCAGCTCGAAACTCCATTCGATCGTGTTTCCCACGGACCGATGGCGATCGGGAACGTCGCGCAGGCTGGTCCGCAGGGATGGGGAATCGCGTTCGAGTGCGTCCGCCAGCCGGCGCAACGACATCGTTCGCGTCTGCGAGGCAGCGATCTCGATCGCCAGTGGAACGCCCTCGAGCGCGACGATGCACCGCACCATCGCCTCCGCATCGCCCGCGTCGAGGACGAAGCCCGGATCGAGGAGCCGAGCCCGTTCGACGAACAGCTGCACCGCGGAGAATGAATCGAGGTCGGCACGGCTGCTCCCGGGTGGAGGGACCGGCAGTGGCTGCGTGGGAAACGTCGCCTCGGCGGAGAGCCCGAGCGGCCGCCGGCTCGTCGCCAGGATTCGGACCCGACTTCCCGACCGCAGGAGGGACATGCACACCTCCGCCGCTGCGTCGACGACGTGCTCGCAGTTGTCGAGCACCAGCAGGCAATCGCGGTCGGCCAGTGCAGAAACGCTCGCCACAGACGGGATCACGCCCGCGCCGGTCGTGGACAGGACGAGCGGCCAGACGCCATCGGCCTTCACGGACGAGAGGTCCACCATCCAGACCCCATCCACGAACGACGACCGGGCGCGCAGCCCAAATTCGACCGCGAGTCGGGTCTTGCCACTCCCGCCGGCGCCCGTGAGCGTCACGAGGCGGTGCAGCTCGACCAGCTTGTCGACTCGGCGGACGTCCTCGTCGCGACCCAGCAAGTCGTGATCGGGCACGACGACGTTGCTGTCGTTGCGGTCGGGCTCCAACGGCGGCAGTGCCACGCCCTCCTCCACGACCGCCCAGATCTCGTCCCGCTCGCGAAAGCCTCGAAGCCGTCTGCTCCCCAGCAGCTCGAGCTGAGCCACGCCCAGGTCGGCGCCACGAATCGCGGCGGCAAGTGTTCCCGACACGAACACGGCTCCGCCCGGCGCGAGACCGCGGATGCGCGCGGTGCGATTGACGGTGGAACCGAACCAATTGCTCCCCCGCCGCTGCGCCGGCCCGACGTGCACGCCGACACGAACCGAGAGCGGCTGCAGCGTCGACCACACCGCCGATTCCACCGCCGAAGCGATGCGGACCGCAGCGCGTACGGCGCACGCCGGGTCGGTGAAGGTGGAGAAGGTCGAGTCGCCCTCGCCCTTCGTCCGCAACAGCTCGCCGCCGCCGTCGAGAACGATCCGTTCGACGAGGTCGTCGTGCTCCTCGAGGGCGTGGGACATCGCCTCCGGGTCGATGTCCCACAGCTCCGTCGAGCCGACGAGGTCGGTGAGCACGAACGTGCGCACCTCGGTTTCCATCGAGCGATCGTACGCCCCGGTACGTGGCGCGCATCCGATCCAGCGCTGCGGTTCGCAGAAGCCGCGCGCGGGCAATACTTCCTGGATGAGCACCCTGCTTCCCCACCGTGTTGTCCTCGCCGCGCTGACTGCGGCGTTCGCCGTGGGAGCTGTCGCGTGCAGCGACGAGACCGGTGACAAGGTGCAGGATGCTGCGGAGTCGGCGGTCGACGACGCAACGGAGCTCGCTGCTCGCGCGTTCGCCAAGGAACAGGGCGAGGAGGCGTTCAACGACGCCGGCCAGGAGCTCAAAGGCGACCTGACGTGCAAGGCGAACGCCGACACGGGTTTGACGAAGGTCACGATCCGCTGCACCGGCACCACCAAGAAGGGCGGCAAGGCGGTCCTGAAGGGGACGACGTCGGAGTTCCCGGGTCAATCGTTCACCGAGCTCAAGGGCAACTTCACGGCCACCGTTGACGGCAAGCGGGTCTTCCGCACCGACGAGCTGGGCGGGTGATCACCGTCGCTCGTCGGCCCGCCTAACGCGATCGTTATTTGACTCGTTTACGCTCGCACGTCACCTTCACCGCACAGTTGGGCGAGAAGCGCAGGCGAGCGACAGCTCGCCGCGGGATGGGTCTCAAGCGCATCGCAAGCGGTTCGCAAGCGATTGGCGCGACTTTGGTCCCATGAACACCACCACCAACGTCGTGTCGCTCGACGATCCGACCGCCCTCGACCCGACGGTGGCGGGCGCCAAGGCCGCGAATCTCGCTGCCGCCCGGGCGGCTGGACTCCCCGCCCTTCCCGGCGTCGTGCTCACCACTGACTGGTCGTTCACCGAGAAGGCCGCTGCCGTGACGGCATGGCGCTTCCTCTCCTCCAACGCCGCGACGAAGGTCGTCGTCCGCTCGTCGTCGACGGGCGAAGACGGCGGCGAGTCGTCGATGGCCGGTGTGTTCGAGTCGATCCTCGACGTCGCCGACGAGGCTGCCTTCCTGGAGGCGGTCGACCTGGTGATCGCATCAGCCGAAGCCGCCAAGGACGCCGGCCTCGTCGATGCCAACATGGCAGTGCTCGTGCAGCCGATGCTCGACGCCCGCTTCGGCGGCGTGCTGTTCGGCGCCGATCCCACGACCGGTCGCACCGACCGCCTCCTGCTCGCTGCCGTTGCCGGCAACCCGTCCGCACTCGTCTCCGGCGAGGCTGAGGGTTGGACGGCCATCCTCGACCGCAAGGGCAAGGTTCGTGACGTCCGTTCGGGTGGTGACACCGACCGCCCGCCGGTCGCAGTGGTCCGCCAGCTCGCCAAGCTCTCCCGCGACGTCGCCGACACGTATGGCGGGCCGCAGGACATCGAGTGGGCCGTCGACGGCGCCGGCACGCTCCACCTCCTGCAGGCTCGCCCGATCACGACGCTGCCGCCGACGACTGGACCGGTCTACGGTCCGGGACCGGTAGCGGAGTCCTTCCCCGAAGCCCTGTCGGTCCTCGAGCAGGATCTTTGGCTGACTCCGATGCGGGACGGCATCCGCGAGGCACTGCGCCTCTCCGGCATCGATGCCCTCCAAGGAGCTCGAAAAGCGCGAGCTGGTGATCGCCATCGACGGAATGGCCGCCGCCGACCTCTTGGCACTCGGCGTCGACACGCCTGCTGGTGGACATCCTCCGCAAGCTCGATCCTCGTCCGCCCGCCCGCCGCCTGCGCGCCGCATGGAGAGTGGGGCGGCTGCGCAGCGCCTTCGCCGGGCTGGCCACCGACATCGTTCATCGCGTCGATGCCGACCTGATGGCGGTGCCTGCCGTTGCGGACCTCACCAACCACGAGCTGATCGCCGTGCTGCGCAACGGCCGCACGGAGCTGGCATCGCTGCACGGGCACGAGGCCATCGCTGGCCTCCTGATCCCGGAAGCTGCCGGAGCAACCGTCACCGGCGCCTCACTTGCCCTCTCCGCCGTTGCCCAGGCCAGCGCCGAAGGTGTCAGCTACGACGAGATGGTCGAGCGTGACCCGGTCGTGCTCGCCCTCATTGCGCCTCGCATCGGGCCCCGCCCGAGCACCGACGGGCTGGATGCGCTGGCATCCGCCACCGCTCGGCCACGGCAGCAAGGATGCGGAAACGCCCGATCCGGCCGCCGTCGCCCGCGAAGCCCTCCGCCTGCGGGTGCGGTGGATGCAGGAGCTCACCGGCCGCGCCGGCCTGGGAGCTCGGCCGGCGCCTCGCCGACGTGGGCGTGCTGCCCTCCGCCGAGTCGGTCCGCCTCCTCACGATCGACGAGCTGGCCAACGCCGCCCAGCAGCGTGTCGTGCCGGGGGAGCTCGCCCAGCGCAGCGAGCCCGACGCCCAGCGGTCCCTCCCGGCTCGCTTCCGCCTCGACGGCGACGGCAAGGCGTGGGCGGTCGCCGCACCTCGGGGCAAGAAGCGCCGCGGCGGCTCGACCAACGACGGGGTCGTCGGTGTGAGCAGCGGGACCGTTACCGGGCCTGTCGCCCGCGCAGGTGGCGAGATCCCTGCTGGCAGCGTGCTCGTGGTCAGCCATCTCGATCCACGTCTGGCGGCGGCCATCCCCCGCCTCGGCGGCCTCGTCGCCGAGACCGGCAACGCCCTCAGCCACCTGGCGATCCTCGCTCGTGAGTACGGGGTGCCCGCCATCGTCGGCGTCGCCGACGCCACGCAACGGTTCTCCGCGGGGCAGGTCCTCACCATCGACGGCGACACGGGCACCGTGGATGTCGTCGCCAACCCGAACCAATCGTCGCCGGCGACCCGGCCCTGCTGAGCAGAGGAGCTGCATCATGAACGCTCCGTCGCATCGGCATGCTTGCCGCCGTGTTCACGCTGGTCGCCTCGGGCGCCTATGTGTTCATCTATCTCGCCCGCTGGGAGTGGAACCGCGCCCAGGTGTCGGCCGCCATCTTCATCGCCGTCGAGATCGCCATGATCGGATGGATCCTCGCCGATCGCATGCGCCGCATCGATCGCCGTCTCGACAGCGCTCGCGCTCGAAGCCGAGCAGCGCCGCCTGCACGTCATCCGCACGACGGCTCCGGCCCCGCGGGCCAACTTCGCCTGGCTCACCCGCACCGACCGCAGCAACGTGTTCATCCCCGTGCTGCTGGGCGCAGGTGCCGTGCTCTCCGGCCTCGCCTGGGTCGTCGAGCGCGTCGCCCGAGCCACAGCCGGCCGCAACGCCGAAACCGGCCTGGCCCGTGATCTCGGTGCACTCGACCTGCCGCACGGCGGTCTGCTCGACGGCGGGCTCGATCCGCTCGCCCTGCTTCGTGGGCCACAGCCATGAAGCGCATCGTGATCTTCCTCGGCGTCGCCGTGGCGCTGGGGCTCGGCGTCAAGCTGATGGCGGATGCGACGATGAACAAACCCGACGAGGCCGTGACCGGATCGACCAGCGTCGTGGAGTTCGAGGTGTCGATCCACGATTTCCAGCGGGGCAAGCCGGCCGCCGCCAACGCCCTGTGGGCGGTGTGCTCGGCGACCGTGCCCGGTGATGTGTCCCCGCTGCCCGAGCAGATCGGCGATCATTGGCAGGTGACGATCGAACCGGCGCTCGGTGAACACGGCGAGAAGCGGCTTCTCGGATGCTTGGAGGATCTCACGATCGATCGTGTCGTCGGCACGGTCGTCGACGTGCGGACTCCCGGGTGACCACCACCGCCCACCGGCATACGCCGGTGACCTACCCGGCGGCGACGAGATACGGCATCGGCCCTCTCGTCGCCGCCGGTGTCGCGTTCGTAGCCTTGGCGATCGGCGCCGCGACCGACTCGCTGCCGTGGGACGAGGAGATCAACGAGTGGGTCCTCGACCACCGCACCCGCTGGCTGAACACCATCGCCCTGCGCATCTCATTCATCGGTTCCACCCCCGCCATCATCGGCGCCGCCGCATTGCTCGCACTCCTCGCCTGGCGACGGTGTCCGCGGCTGGCCATCGCCATCCTGCTCCTCGCCGGGATCCGACCGCTCGTCGAGTTCACATTGAAGGAACTCATCGACAGGCCCCGGCCGGTCGGCGGACGACTCGTCCACGGCGAGGGTCCCGCCTTCCCCAGCGGCCACCCGTTCGCCTTCGCTCTCACCTGGGCGTTCGTGCCGATGGTGATCGCGCTGTACACACGCCGGCGCGCGCTCTGGCGGGGCGCCGCACTCGTCATGTGGATCGTCGCCTGCATGATCGCGGTCAGCCGGGTCTGGTTGGCCGTGCACTGGGCGTCCGACGTCGTCGCCGGGCTCCTTCTCGCCGTCATCGTCGTCTCCGCCGCTGAGCTGGTGGTCGCCGCGCACGGCTGTGGCTGCCGTGTGGTCGCCGAGGCCGCCGAGCCGTCATCCGGTGGCGAAACCCGGGTCCGAGCGCATCCCGGCGATGCGTAGCGTGGCGCCCATGCCAGTCGAGATCCGCACCATCACGCCTGACGAGGCGGGCGCCTACCGCGCCGCTGTCCGGTTCGGCTTCGGCAACCGTGACACGGTCGACGACCCGGAATGGACAGCGTCAGCGGTCGACCCGGTCGACCGCTGCTATGCCGCATTCGAGCACGGTCGCATCGTGGCCACACTCCAGTCGTTCCCCTCGACGCTGACGCTCCCCGGTGGGGCGGAGGTTGCCGCCGGTGCCCTGACCGCTGTCACCTGCCAGCCCACCCACCGCCGCCAGGGTGTGCTGACGCAGATGATCGGGGCCGATCTGGCGGCGAGCAAGGAGCGGGGCGAACCGGTCGACATCCTGATCGCCGCGGAATACCCGATCTACGGTCGGTTCGGCTACGGCCCCGCCGTGCTCTCCATGGCGTGGGAGCTCGACGTGCCGGCGACGCGATTCGCCACTCCTGGCCGTGGATCGATCGAGTTCGTCGACAACGACACGTTCCGCAAGGAGGCGCCGCCCATCTTCGATCGCGTGCGGGCGACCCGCCCCGGGATGATCTCCCGATCGGAGTTCGACTGGGACGTCAGCGCCGATCTCCGCCGCCGCCCCGAGTCGAAGCCGTGGCTCGGATTCCGCATCCTGTGCCGCGATGACGACGGGACGGCCCAGGGTTGGGCGAACTACCGCATCGAGGAGAAGTGGGAGGGGATGCGCCCGCAAGGTACGGGTGGAGGTCGATGATCTGTGTGCGGCCACACCGCACGCCGAGGCGCGTCTGTGGCGCTTCCTCGCCGAGCTCGATCTCGTCGCCATCGTCGCCGCTGGAGATCGGCCGGTCGACGACATCCTTCCCTGGCTCCTCCACGACGCCCGGGCCGCGAAGTGCACTCGGCGCACGACTTCCTGTGGGTACGACCCCTCGACGTGCCCGCCCTGCTCGAGGCGAGGAGCGTACGCGGTTTCGGCGCGGCGTCGTGCTCGACGTCGTCGACGAGCACGGTCACGCCAGTGGGCGTTATCTGCTCGACGCCTCCGAAGGCGGGGCAAGCTGCGTCCCTACGCAGGAGTCCGCCGACGTGACGATGCCTGTCCGCACCCTCGGAGCGGTCAGCCTCGGCGGACAGCGCGTGTCCACCCTGTTCGCCGCCGGCTGGCTCGACGAGCACCGCACCGGCAGTGTCGGCGTCGCTGACGGGCTGTTCGCCAGCAGCGTCACGCCCTGGTGCAACACCTGGTTCTGACGATCGACAGTCAGATCCGCCGGATCGGCGCTGAATGGCGCGCAGCCCCGCCCAGGCGAGGCTCGACACGTTGCGGGCGACCTCGTCGGGATCGAACGCCTCGCCGCGCTCGACGAGCAGACGGCTGGCCCCCTCGGCGAGGCCGACGAGGGCGTGGGCGAGCAGGTCGCGGTGGTCGTCGTCGATGTCGACGTCGATCAATGGGGCGACGGCGTTCGCCGCCAGTTCGGTGAAGCGGCGTACGGCGGCCGCGAACTCGTCGTCGCGCCGCGCTCCACTGCCGAACATCAGGCGGAACGAGGCATGGTCGTCAGCCACCCAGCGGAAGTAACCCTGGAAGCCCAGCTCGGTCACCGACTTGCCGTCAGCAGCACCCGCCGTGGCCTTGGAGATCGCCGTCACGAGCCGGTTGCCGACCTCGTCGAGGAGCGCCCGATACAGGTCACGCTTGGAGTCGAAGTGCTGGTAGAGCACCGGCTTGGTGACGCCGGCCGCCTCGGCGACGTCGTTCATCGACGTGTTGTGATAGCCGTGCACGGAGAACGCCTCGAGCGCCACCGAGAGGATCTGTTCACGCCGCGCGGAAGCGGTGAGGCGAATGGACATCGTTACCACAGGGTAACGATTCACAGGCCCCGTTCGCGGTCATCGCGCTCAGCCGCCTTCACGGCATAGCCGAGCACGATCGATGGTGCGAGCAGCACTCCCGACACCACGAGACATGCGATGACAAGGCCGGCGAACACCGAGGAGAAGCCGGCAGCGAGGGCGACGAAGAACAGCACCACGGCGAGCGCCAGCACGACGTAACCGACGCGGTTGGCGAGGGCGGTCCACTTCGCGACCTGCGCCCGGCGGGCACGGACCGGGTCGTGGTCGGGCATCGGAGAGGCCATAAGGTCGGCGACCATGGTACGGGTGGAACGGCGATCAGATGGCACCCACCAGATCGTCGTGGCCACGCTCGATCGACCGGAACGGCGCAACGCCATCGACCTCGCCACGGCGGTGCAGTTGATCGATGTGCTAGACGACGTCGGCGACGCCCGCGCCGTCGTGCTCACCGGCGCGCCGCCGGCGTTCTGCGCCGGAGCCGACCTCACCGGTGTCGAGGAGGGCAAGTTCGTGGCCACGTTGCGCGCCGTACTCGATCGTCTCGTCGAGGCAGCCGTACCCGTGATTGCTGCCGTCGACGGCGCGGCGCTCGGTGCCGGCACACAGCTGGCGACCGCCTGCGACCTCCGCGTGGCCACCGAGCGGAGCGTGTTCGGTATCCCCGCCGCACGGCTCGGCCTCGTCGTCGACCAGCCGACGGTCGAGCGTCTCGTCTCCGAGTTCGGCGCACCCACGGCGAGAGCAATGCTGATCGCCGCCGAGCGCTTCGACGCAGAGCAGCTCGCCCGGACCGGAGGCATCCATCGCATCGGCGATCTCCATGCGGCGGTCGGCTGGGCATTCGAGCTCGCTGCACTGGCACCGTTGACGATCGCTGCCCACAAGGTCGCCTTGCGCCCGGGCGACCACAGCGCCGAGTTCGATGCCGCCCGGAGGCTGGCCTGGTCGAGCGACGATGCCGAGGAAGGTCGCACCGCCTTTCTCGAGAAGCGGGCGCCGCATTTCACCGGCCATTGATGCCGCCTCAGCCGTGGGACCCGGCCGCCTCACACGATCTCGAGCGTGCTCAGGTTCGATCGCCCTACCGGCGCACCGGGCGCGTACGCCGACGTGTAGGTGAGCAGCACGAGCCCGGTCCCGGTCGTCTTCGACTCGACGAGACGCATCTGGTGCAACCGCCGATCGTCGGCGAAGAGACGCTTTCCGCCGCCGAGCACGACGGGGTGCAGCCACAGGTGGAGCTCGTCGACGAGGCCGTGGGCGAACAGCTGCTGGACGAGCGCGGAGCTGCCGATGACGAGGATCCCCCGGTGGCGTTGCTTCAGTGCCGCCACCTCTCTGAACAGATCCGCAGCGATCACCGTCGTCGGCGCCCAGTCACCTTTCTCCAGCGTCGTCGAGGCAACGTACTTCGGACGGCAGTTCAAGGCCGTGGCGATGTCGTCGTTGGGATCGGTGACCGTCGGCCAGTAGTCAGCGAAGATCTCGTACGTGCGCCGGCCGAGCAGAAGCGCGTCCGTAGCTACCAGGCAGGCGGTCAGGTTCCGCCCGTGCTCACCGAAGTGGCGGCGCGTCCACCCACCGTGTTCGAAGCCGTCGGGATCCTCCGAGGAGC
Organism: uncultured Acidimicrobiia bacterium; assembly: GCA_963830025.1. Taxonomy (GTDB): domain Bacteria; phylum Actinomycetota; class Acidimicrobiia; order Acidimicrobiales; family Ilumatobacteraceae; genus CAWHLC01. The sequence continues at coordinate 47,240 of CAWHLC010000004.1, read as the reverse complement.
TACCCGGCGCCTGTATCACGCCGTCGAGCGACAGGAACTCGACGGCGACCAGCTTTCCCATCTCAGAGCACCACCAGTGCAGGACCGTCACCCGTGCGGTCGTACACGATCGGCGTGCCGTCGGCCGAGTTCACGGAGGGCATAGATGAAACGTATGAATGGATTGGATCGCCGTCCAGGTCCAAACTGTCCCGAGACCGCCTGACCAAATGGAGAACCGATGGATCTGTTCATCGACCGCGCTGCCGATCGCGGGCTGGGTTCGCAGCTGTACGACCAACTCCGCGACGCCATCGTCGACGGCCGTTTGCGCACGGGCGACCGGCTGACCCCAAGTCGCGCGCTGGCCGCCGAGTTGGGGATGTCACGGTTCACAGTCACCGAGGTGTACGCCCGACTGACGGCCGAGGGATACACCGAGGGGCGCGCCGGCGGCGGCACCATGGTGGCCAGCACCCTCAGCGCGCCGACAATCGCTGTCGCCGGGACGGCCCTCGCCCCGACGGCGAGCGCTACGGGGATCCGCCGGATGGAGCGCTACCCGTCCCGCCAGGCGCGATACGACATGCGCCCGGGTGCCGTTGATGTGTCGTTGTTTCCTACTGACGCCTGGCGACGATGCATGGTGAAGTCGCTGCGCCGCCCACCGTCGAACTACGGCGACCCGGCAGGCACCTACTGAACTGCGCGACGCGCTCGCCCGTTGGATCGCGCGCTCGAGAGGCGTCCGCACGAGCGCCGACGACATCGTCGTGACGTCCGGCACGCAGCACGCGATCGACCTGATCGCCAGAGTGCTGCTGATGCCCGGCGACACCGTGGTGGTGGAGGAGCCCGGCTACCCACCCGTCATCGATCTCCTGCGCGTGCTCGGCTGCAGGGTCGTTGGGGTGCCTGTCGACGATCACGGGATCGTCGTCGATGCGTTCCCTTCTGACGCGCGGATGGTGTACGTCACGCCGTCGCACCACTACCCGCTCGGCGGGGTGCTGTCACACGGTCGGCGGATCGCCCTCCTGCGCTGGGCGAACCAGCACAACGCGGCGATCATCGAGGACGACTACGACAGCCAGTTCCGCTATGGACCCAGGCCCCTCGAACCACTTCAGCGACTCGACACGAACGGCCGGGTGATCTACGTGGGTACGTTCTCGAAGACGATGGCACCGTCGCTCCGCGTCGGGTTTGCCATCGTTCCGGTGACGCTCGCACCGGCGATCCACGCATTGCGCCAGGCGATCGATTGGTGCCCGCCGGCGGCAACACAGGAAGCGCTCGCTCACTTCATCGACGACGGGCACCTCGACCGCCACCTGCGCCGTGTGCACCGCGTGTACGCAGATCGGAGGCGACGGCTGTGGCACGCCCTCACCAACGAGCTCTCAGTGCGCGCCCGCCCCGTGCCCTCGAGCGCCGGCCTCCATTTGGCGGTGCTGTACGACGAGGCTGTCGACGACGCGGATCTGGCCGCGGCGACGCGGGCGAACGACATCGTGGTCGGGTCGCTGGTCAACACGTACCACTTCACCGAACCACCAGGCGGTCTCGTCGTTGGGTTCGGAGCGCTGCCGGCGGCGCAGATGGCAGCGGCTGTCCGCGCCCTGGACGCCAGCCTGGTGGGCATCGCCGAGCGCCGTCGATCGCGTGGATTCGCAGCCCGCGGCTGAACTTGGTCAGGTGGAACTGGCGTGATTTGGACCTTCCACAGATCCATCGTGGAGAGCGATCCTGGCTCACATGACACGAAAGACGAAAGCCGCCCTGATCGGATTGGCCACCCTCGCCGTCGCCGTGCCGGCCACGTTGACCGCTTCGGCGCAAACCACCTCGCACCATCCGGCGAGGCGATGCGAGCAGAAGTTCGACGAGGCTCAGCGTGTGGACATGGAGTCGTTCCGCGACTTCGACGCCGAGACCTTCCGCGAGGGCCACGACCCGGAGGCGGTCAGCATCTTCCCGAGCGGCTTCATGGCGACGGGGATCGACGAGATCATGACCGCTCTCAACGGGCACTTCACGAACGAGAACGCCGTGTGGTCGTGGACCGAGCTCAACCGTCGCGTCGACGGTTGCAAGACCGCGTTCATCGTCTACGACGCGACGTACGACATTCCGTCGGCGGGATTCCACCAGCGAGCACTGACCGTGGTGACCTACATCTACGAGCGGGGCCACTGGTTGTCGATCATGGACCAGGGCACGATGCTCGAGCTCGAGGAATAGGTCACGGCGTCCGCTCTCGCCGGTACACGAGCCCCCGATAGGAATCGATGAAGCCCACGGCACGTGCGCCTTCGGCGATGGCCTCGGGGATCGCCGTGGCGCCGTCGACCTTGCGGATCTCGACCTGCCGGGCGCGGCCGCCCGCTACGAGACCGGTCAGCGCCGACGCCCACTCGGGATGCTCTGGCATGGCCGGGAACGTGACGAGGTGGTGGCTGCGGCGGTCGTACCAGACGAGTGGTTCGCCACCCTTGAGCACCACCAGCCCCCCGGCGGCGCGCGCTGGCCGGCCCGGTGATTCGGGCCAGGCCAGCGCGGCGCCGTAGGGCTGCGCCGGGTCGGTGGCGGCGAGCACGACCACTCGCTCGGCCTGGTCACTGGCTCGCAGCCGGTCGACCGCACCGGGAAGGGCGAACTGTGCCGCTCCCAAGCCGGCCACGAAATACCCACGACGGACCTGGCCTCGCTCTTCGAGCATCTTGAGCACGCCGTAGACGCCGCTGAACCCGCCGACCTGGTTTTCGGCGAGCACGGCTTCGCGGGTGACCACGCCGTAGCGCTCTGCCAGCTGCAACGCCGCCGCGTGTGCCGCCTCGGTGGCCGACGGCACCGGTTCGAGCAGAGGCGCAACCAGACTCCATCGTCCGGCCCCGGCCGGTGGCCCGATACGGGTGAGGCGTCCGAGCCGCGGCCGGCCGCCGGGGCGGGGATCGCCTGGCGGAACGCGATGCGGACGCACCGCCGAGCACCGCCCGCAACGGGGCGAAGGAGTCGTTGGTCACCTCGCCCGCCCACACCATGTCCCACAGGGCGGCGAGCAGCTCGACGTCGGAGGCTGAGGAATCCGCCTCGCGCACACTCGTCCAGAAGCTGGCGCCGCGTTGAAAGAGGTGCTGGCGAATCGCTTCGTGCAGCGCGTCCGTCGGGTGGGTCGGGGTGGTCCCACGTCGGCGCGAGTAGGGCGAGCTGGTCGGCGAAGCACAGCCGCACCCGCCCGTCGGACGACCCGATCGCACCTGCACCCACCCACACGACGTCGCCCGTTGTGCAGAGCTCGTCGAGCAGCGTGGGCCGGTACTCGTGCACCCGTGCCGGGAAGGACGTCGGTTTCGACGGACGAGGCGACGAGAGCGGAGCCGGAGAGCAGACCGAGTGATTCGACGAGGGCGTCGATACCACCGCGCTCAGCCCGGGATGCCGTGCCAGGCCGGGAGGAAGCGGGCCAGCGCAGCCGGCTCGACCGGTTCGACCTCACGCCGCAGCGCAGCGAGGGAACGCCGTCGCAGCCGTCGCAGCACGTCGACGTCGCACCACTCGCGGGTGACGCCGTCGGGCCGGAATTCGCCGAGGACCACGCGCGCCCCAGCATCGTCGGCGGCGAGCGCACGCAGCGTTCCCTCGACGCGCTCGATGGGCAGGGCGAAGCGGTGCGCCACTTCGCCGAGACCGAATGGGCCGTGCGTGCGCGCATACCGGCCGACGAGCTCTTCGAGTGGTCGTGGCCTCGGCTCGGTGAACGCCTGGGGCAGCCCCAGGGGGAGTGCGCATCCGAGCGCGTCGCGGTAGAGCGCCGCGTCGTCGGCGGCGGCGATGCGCACGTCGTCGCCGATCCCGATCTCGATCGCACGACGTTCGGCGATGAGGCCGTCGATCCACGCAGTCGGTTCGGCAGCGACGTCTGACTCGCAACGCAGGTCGATCTCGTGGCGCGTGAGGTCGCCGATGCGACGGAGCACGTCGTGCAGCTCGTCGGGCGAGCGCGCTCGTGTGCCGTCGGCGACGCACTGCAGCCCCAGCTCGACGTCGGCGAGCACCTCGGCATCGAGCAGCTCGCGCAGCTCCTCGGCGCCGAGCAGCTCATGGAGCAGATCGCGGTCGAGAGCGAGCGCTGCCGCCCGCCGTTCGGCCAGCGGTGCGTCGCCCTCGTACATGTAGGCGGCGATCCAGTTGAACAGGAGACTCTGCGCCATCGGGCTGGCCTTGGCGGTGTCGACGTGGACCAGGCGGACGGCACGCGACCGCAACTGCCCCAGCACCTCACGGAGGGCAGGCACGTCGAACACGTCTTGAAGGCACTCTCGTGAGGTCTCGAGGAGGATCGGGAACGTCGGGTACCGCGCCGCGACCGACAGCAGATCGGCCGCCCGCTGCCGTTGCTGCCACAGCGGTGTGCGCTTGTCGGGCCGTCGACGCGGCAACAGCAGCGCCCGACCGGCGCACTCGCGGAAGCGGGAGGAGAACAGCGCCGTCTGGGGAAGCGCGGAGACGACGATCTCGTGCACCTCGTCGGGATCGAAGACGAGCGCGTCGAGGGGCACCTGGTCGGCTGCTTCGGGGAGCCGCAAGACAATGCCGTCGTCGCTCCACATCGTCTCGACGTTCATGTCGTACCGGTCGGCGAGACGCTGCTCGATCGCCATCGCCCAGGGAGCATGGACCGGCGTACCGAATGGGCTGAGCAGGCAGATCCGCCAATCGCCGATCTCGTCGCGGAAGCGCTCGACCACCACGGTGCGATCGTCGGGCACCGCTCCGGTGGCCTGGGCCTGCTCGTCGAGGTACTGCACCAGATTGGAGGCGGCGAACTCGTCGAGTCGGTAGTGGTCTCGCAACCGATGCGATGGCCATCTCGGGTTCGTCCCCACGGAGCTCGCGCACGAACGCACCGAGCGCACTGCCGAGCTCGAGCGGGCGGCCGGGCCGATCGCCGTGCCAGAACGGCATCTTGCCCGGCACGCCGGGCGCCGGCGTGACCGTGACGCGCTCGAACGTGATGTCCTCGATGCGCCACGTCGACGCCCCGAGCAGGAACGTCTCGCCCGGACGGCTCTCGTACACCATCTCCTCGTCGAGCTCGCCGACCCTCGTGCCGTCGGGCAGGAACACGCCGAACAGACCACGATCAGGGATCGTGCCGCCGCTCGTGACGGCGAGCCGCTTGGACGCCCTGCCGGGCACGCAACCGATCGTTTACTCGATCCCACACCAGCCGCGGGCGAAGCTCGGCGAACTCCTCGCTGGGGTAGCGGCCGGCGAGGAGGTCGAGCGTGTTCACCAGCAGGTCGTCGGACAGCTCGGCGAAGTTGGCCGAGCGGCGCACGAGGGCGGCGACGTCGGCCACGTCGACGCCTCCTCGACGCTCGCCACATGAGCGATGATCTGCTGGGCGAGCACGTCGAGGGGATTGCGCAGGTAATGGGTGTGCTCGATCTCGCCATCGAGCATCCGGCGGATGACGATCGCCGCTTCGAGCAGGTCGCCACGGTGCTTGGGGTAGACCGAGCCACGGCTCGGCTCGCCCACCCCGTGGCCGGCACGGCCGATCCGCTGCAGGCCGCGGCTGACGGCACCCGGCGACTCGACCTGCATGACGAGGTCGACGGCACCCATGTCGATGCCCAGCTCGAGGCTGCTCGTGGCGACGAGCGCCCGCAGCGTTCCCGCCTTGAGCTGATCTTCGATCACGACCCGCTGCTCGCGCGCCAGTGAACCGTGATGGGCTTTGACCAGATCAGGATCGCCGTCGGCGATCACGTGCTTCTCGATGGCGAACTCGTTGAGCTTGGCTGCCAGGCGCTCGGCCTGCCGCCGGGCGTTGCAGAAGATGATCGTCGAGCGGTGCTCGAGCACCTGGGCGAGGATGCGCGGGTAGATGCTCGGCCAGATGCTCGTGCGCTGTTGGGTGAGGGCGGCACTGGCCGGTCCGCTGCGCAGCTCGACGGGCATCGGCTGACCGATGTCGGTCATGTCTTCGATGGGGATCACGACGTCGACTTCGAGTTCTTTGCGGATGCCGGCGTCGACGATCCGCACCGGCCGGGGTTCGTCGGCGGCTCGAAACCACCGAGGAAACGGGCGACCTCCTCGAACGGGCGTTGCGTGGCCGACAGCCCGATGCGCTGGAACGGACTCTCGGTGACCTCGACGAGCCGTTCGAGGCTCAGTGACAGGTGGGCGCCTCGCTTCGTGGCGGCGAGGGCATGGATCTCGTCGACGATGACCGTCTCGACCCCGGCGAGCGTCTCGCGCGCCGAGGAGGTCAGCATCAGGTACAGGCTCTCCGGCGTGGTGATCAGCAGGTCGGGCGGACGGCGGACGAGCTTCTGCCGCTCGTCCGCCGGCGTGTCGCCGGTGCGCATTCGCCACCTGGCGGGCCCACGAGGCTGCCGAGCCGCTCGGCGGCAAGTGCGATGCCGCGCAACGGCGAGCGGAGGTTCTTCTCCACGTCGAAGGCGAGGGCCCGGAGCGGCGAGATGTACAGCACCCGGGTGCGATGGCTCCGTTCGCTCGGTGCCGGGAGTCGTCATCAGCCTGTCGATGGCGGCGAGGAACGCGGTCAGCGTCTTGCCGCTGCCCGTCGGTGCGCAGATCAGCGTGTTATCACCGGCGACGATGTGCGGCCATCCGTGTGCCTGAGCGTCGGTCGGCTCGGGGAACGACGACGTGAACCACGCCTGCACAGCGGGCGAGAAGGCTCGAGCGCGGGATGTTGGTCGATGGGATCGAGCGTACCGACGGGGTGTCACTGCCGTCGTTAGCCGGCGGGGTGTCCGACGCCCGCCAGCTGGTGCCGGTTCCCGCCGGAGGTAACGTCTTCCATGTCTTCCACCGATGTCCACGCCCCGCCGCCCGCGCCACGTTTCACGCGATGAGCGAAGGCACGCAGGAGGACTGGAACCGCATCGTCGCCTCGCAGCTCGAGTTCTACCCCGGTCTCGCCGATCGCGTCACCGACCACCTGCGCCTGCTCGACGGCGATTTCGGCGGCTTCGCCGTCGACCGCCTCACGCACTCGCTGCAGACGGCCACCCGTGCGTACCGCGACAACCGCGACGACGAGTACGTCGCCTGTGCGCACTGTTGCACGACATCGGCGACACCCTGGGCTCGTACAACCACGCCGACATCGCCGCCGCAGTCGTGAAGCCGTTCGTCGATGACGCCTACCACTGGATGGTCGACAAGCATGCGATCTTCCAGGGCTACTACTTCTTCCACTACCTGGGTCTCGATCGGAACTGCGTGACGAGTTCGCCGGGCACGAGTACTACGACCTGTGTGCCGAGTTCTGCGAGGTGTACGACCAGCCGGCGTTCGACCCGACTACCCGACCATGCAGCTGGACGAGTTCGCGCCGTTGCTGCAGTCGTTCTTCGCCAGCCCGAAGCATTCGATCTACAAGCGCAACGACGGCTGACCGCCCCGGCGTCGCCAGAGGCGACAGTCGCGGTGGATCACCAGCAGCCGCGACATGTCCATAGCGTGACAGATCGGATTGAACCCCTACCCGCACCGGGTAGAACCAAGACAGCCGACCGGCGCGTCATCGCAGCTCAAAGCTGTCGACAGGCTCGAGGCAAGGTTGTAACATGATCGACATATAACGGCTCGACGCACGAGCGAGTCGCTAGAACTGGACGAGGTCGTGATCACCGTCCGTCCGGCGGGGATCACAACACGAAGCGGGCGCCACGACGGCGCTCGCTTGCATTTCGGACGAAAGGAGCCCCCAGATGACCGAAAGTCCGATCGACCACGCCAACTACCGTGGCCACGAGGTGATCGACGATCACGCCGATCACGTCGGCACGGTGACCGACGTCGTGTACAGCAACGAGGGCCAGCCGCAGTGGGTGGTTGTGAACCCCGGTTTGCTGCGTGCGTCGCACTACGTGCCCGTCGCCGGTTCGTACCTCACCGAAGGAGGGGCGATGACGATCCCCTTCACGAAATCGCAGGTGAAGGCGGCACCGAAGGCGTCGCACGACCACGTGCTCACGCACGACGTGGAGCGCATGCTCGTTCAGCACTACGAGCTGAACTGATCCTTCGCTACGAGTTGCACGGTCAGGCAGACGAGCCGGGGTGAGCCTCGAGTTCTTGGCGCACCCGTTCGCGAGCTGCGTCGAGGTCGGCGACTGACCGCTCGATGGCCCCGCGGGGCCGGCAGAACACGAACCGGCACTCGATCACAGTGCTGCCGGTGGTCGCCTCGAGGGCTACGGCGTATGCCGCGCCCTGCAGCTCGTAGCGGCCAAGCTTCGCGTCGATCTCGGCCTCGGAGCCCACCGTGTCGGTCTTGTAGTCGACGACCACGAGTCCGTCGGGCGTCTCGACGAGCAGGTCGACGTATCCCTCGATGACCCGCTCGCCGACCGGCGCGGCGACGTAGAGCTCCTTGTGGTGCGGGTGCCGTCGGGCGAGCGCGACGGCGTCGGAGCGAGCGCCGAGCGCACCATCGCCGCCACGGTGTCTGCCGCCTCGGGCACCGCCTCGAGTGACGCCTCGCGGGCGGCGATGCGGTCGATCACCGGATCGTCGAGCGCAACGGACAGCGCGACCGACTGCAAGGTGGCGTGCACCGCACGACCGATCGCCGTGCCTGCTCGACCGCGTCGCCAGACCCGTTCGTCGTCTCCGGTCGCCTGCTCCTCGGTACCGCGAGCCTCCTCGGAGAGCTCGTCGGACGTCGCCTCGGTGTGGGCGGCGAGCTCGAGTTGCTGTACTCCGTCGTCGGCGTCGAGACCGAATGACAGTTGTACCGGCACACCGGACGCGGTGGCAGGTTGCACGCGAGAGGCCGCGGCGATGGCCGTGGCCGACGTGACTCGGGTGATCGCATTGCGTTCGAGGAGCTCCGGCCGCGGGCGAGCCATGTTCCCCGGTCGGACAGGTCTTCCGCCGCGGGACGCGGCCGCCCTCGCCTCCTTCGGTGGCTTCGCCGGCTCGAGCTCCACCGGTCGCCACTGCTCGGCGTGCAGGTCGTCCGTCATCGCATCCCAGATGCGGTTTCCGTAGGAACCGTCGCCGCCTTTCGGCCCGCTCTTGTGGTGGCAGCTGACCACGAGGTGATCCCGAGCTCGTGTCGCCGCGACGTAGAGCAGTCGCAGCTTCTCGTCGACGTCCATCTCGTCCTCGACCTCGGCCCGAGGGTCGAAGTTGTCGGTGAGCACCTTGCTTCCCACTTTGATCTCCGGCTCGTCGCCGTTCCAGATGACGTTGGCGCCCGAGCGCCGCGACGAGGCACGCGTGGTCATCCCGGACAGAATCGTGATCGGGAACTCGAGGCCCTTCGCGCCGTGCACGGTCATCACCCGCACCGCGTCGTCGTCGGTCTCGGCGAGCAACGGCTCGTGGACCCGCGATGCCGCCCGACTGCTGCAGCTCAGCCCACTCGGTGAAGGCCCGCAGGCCACCGCCGCCGGCGTCGTCGAACGCCCGCGCTTGATCGAGCAGGAAGCGCAGCCGCCGCCACACCTCTCGTGGCCGCTCGTCGCCGAACGCGGCGAGCATCGCCCGCCGCTCGCGGATGATTCGCTCGACGACGTCGGCGGGTCGGAGCCACCAGCGCTCTCGCCACAACCCGTGAAGGTGTGCCATCGCCATCGCCACCGGGTGTCCGGCCTCGACGAGACCTGGGGGCGGTTCGGTGGCGGGGTTCCAGCGGCCACCACCCTGCGGTAGGTGAACAGCTCGACGTCGGAGCAGCCGTACAGCGGCGACCGCAGCGCGGCGACGACGCTCGCCTCGTCGGTGGGGTCGTCGACCGCTCGCACGGCGGAGAGCAGGTCGCGGATCTCCTGCGTGTCGAACACGAGCGTGCCCGTGTCGAGGCGGTACGGGATCGCCGCCGCGTCGAGGGCGGCGCGAAGATACGGCACCGACGTCCGCGTGGGAACGAGGATCGTCACGTCGGTGAGACGCCCCGGCCGCCACGTGCCCAGCTCGGCGTCGAACACCGGCCAGGCATCCGGGCGGTCGCGCACGTCGGCGATGACTGCGGCGACGTCAGCCGCCTCGGCGTCGCGCAGGTCGGCGGCACGTCCCGTCGGCTGTGCGGCCCGCCGAGACGAACCGGACGGTGATCGCCTTCAGCGGACGGCTGGCGGTAGGCGGTGAGCGGTTCGTACTTGGGTTGCCGTCCCGGATTCTCCTCGGGCATCAACTGCAGGAACAGCTGGTTGACCCAGTTCACGATCGGCTCGACCGTGCGGAAGTTCGTGGACAGCCGGACGAGGCAGTCGTCGGCGCCGTACCGGTCGCGAGCGGCGAGGAACAGCTCGATGTCGGCGCGCCGGAATCGATAGATCGACTGCTTCGGATCGCCGACGAAGAACAGGCGGCCCGATTCGACCAGGACGTCGCTCCAGGCCCGACGTTCGTCACCGTCGATGGCACCGGCGATCTGCACGGCGAGCTCGATCTGGATCGGATCGGTGTCCTGGAACTCGTCGAGCAGGAGGCAGCGGTAGCGATCGTGCAGGGAACGGCGGGCACGGTCGGAGTCGTGGAGGACGGTGCGGGCGAGCACGAGCAGGTCGTGGAACTCGAGGCGGCCGTCGCTTCGTCGCGACTCGGCGGCGGCGAGGATCTCGCGGCTGATGAGGATCCGCAGGCGCTCGAGCACGCCGTGCGCAGCGGAGGTCGTGACGCGTCGCTTGGCCGTGTTGACGGCATCGACGTACGTCGCGCACCTCCTTGGCGTCGCGTCCCCAGGCCGCCGCAGTACCGAAACCGGACTTCTTCCACTCGCCGGCATCCCTCAGTGCCGACAGCTTGTGGTTGGGATCGACGATCTCGACGAGTTGTTGCAGCTCGGGAAGCAGACCATCGAGATGGCCGCACAGCTTGTCGGTGGGGTCGAGGCACGAATCGTGCACCTCGGCGAGCTCGGCCACCGCGTCGTCGAACGGGGCGAAGTCGACCGGTCCGAGCGGTTCGACGGTGCGCACCGCGATGGGTGAGAGACGGTCCCAGCTCTGACTGAGGATGGCTGCGACGTCCTTCAGGGTGGCGTGATTCGGATATCTCTGCTCCAGCTCGACGCCCGTGAGTGCCGCCCGTTCGAGCAGCGTCTCGAGCCGGGGATCGGCGTACAGCCCGTCGACGAATCGCTCCCAGCGGTGCTCGAAGGCGAGCTGCGATTCGATCTCGTCGGCGATCTCGACACGTGGCGGCAGGCCGGCGGCCAGTGGGTGCTCGGCCAGTATGCGGCGGCGAACCCGTGCAGCGTCGTGATCGCCGCCTGATCGGAGTCGGCGACGGCTGCGACGGAGCGGTCACGGCGATCACCGGCGGACGCCAGCGCCTCGCGTTCGAAGGCGACGCGGATGCGGTCGCGCAGCTCGGCGGCGGCCGCCTCGGTGAACGTGATCGCAGCGATGTCGCGGAGAGCAATGCCTCGGTCGAGGACCAGGTTGACGACGCGTTCGACGAGCTGTGTGGTCTTGCCGGTACCTGCACCGGCCTCGACGAAGAGCGTGTCGCCGAGGCCGGTGACACTGATGCGGTGGCGCACGTCCTGGTCGGCGAGTACGACGGTCATCCGGGAACAGCCTCGGCCTCGGGCGCCCGCTCTTCGTCGTCGTCGATGGACAAGCCGACGCGGATCTGCAGCGCCGGATCGGCCGCCTTCGCCTCGGCGTGCTCGCCGCGAGCACGCGGGGCACACCGCGTCGAACTCGCAGTACCTGCAATTGCTCGTGGGTGCGGAAGAAGATGTCCCACTCGCCGGGCACCTGCACGAACACGCCGTGCTCGATGCCGTCGACGATCGTGTGCAAGACATCGCGAAAGCGCGTCTGCCGTTCGCTCGTCCAGTCGTAGCCGGCGAAGCGATCCTTTGGCTGTTTGGCCTCGACCATCCAGTAGAAACCGGCCGTCTCCGTGGCGCCGAGCGCTTGGCGAGCGGCCTCGGCGTAGAGACCGAGCTGGAGGGTGGTGCCGCCCATCACCGGGTCGCCGTCGGCGAGCCCGGCGTACTTGTCGCCCTTGCCGGTCTTGTAGTCGAGCACGAGGTGACGGCCGGTCTCGTCGGTGTCGACGCGGTCGGCCTTGCCCCGGAACCGAACGGTGCGGCCGTCGGCGAGCCGAGCGTCACCGGCCGGAGTCGCCTCAGCCGAAGGGCAGCTCGACCCGCGTCGGCCGCTGCCCGCTGCGCGACAGCGATGTTCGTCGTCGGCGAGGAGGAACGCGTCGAGCACGTCGTGAAGAAGGTCGCGCTCGAGCCGCCAGCGCAGCGTCCGACCGGTGCGGCCTCGTGCCTCGAGCTCGTCGAAGCACTCGTCGGCGATCGCGTGCAGCCGTTGGTGCCACTGCGGCGACCACGGCTTCGTCGGGCGCCGGAGCCCCGGCGCCGATCACCTCGGTGAAGAAGCGTTCGAGTGCCTCGTGCACCACCGAGCCCCGGTCGACGGGCCGAGACCATGACGATTCGCTCGGGATCGTCGCGCACCTGCAAGCCGAGTACGTCGCGCGAGGAAGTAGCGGAACCCGCAGCGCGCCCACCGTTCGAGCCGGGTCGCCGACAACACCGTGTCACCGACCGGGGAGGGCACTGGCTGACCGGCGAGGTTGCCGTCGAACTCGGTGAAGCGCGTCGGACCGTCGGGCGCGTCTGCATGTCGAGCGACCTCGCCACGGGGGCGACCTCGGCGAGGCGCTCGCGGCGTCGCGGCCGTGATCGACGTGGGCGGCGACGACGGCGAGGTCGCGCTCGACGACAGACGGCGCCCCAGCGTCGCCGCGGAGTGAAGAGGCGAACGAGGCGACGACTTCGACCGCAGGCGCGGTGAGCTCGGCGAAATCGGTGCTGTGGACGCGACGCCCGGCGAGGGCGGAGGCCGAGTCGAGCAGCCATCGCGACGGCAGGTTGTGGCGATTGCTGCGCAGGTCGCCGCGGGGGAAGGTGACGGTGCGCCGTCCCGGCGGTGCCGCGGCGAGGGCGGCCAGGAGCGCGCGGTGCTGATCGGCCATCGTGTCATCCGGCGTGGGCGAGCTCGCCGTCGGCGAGCAGGCGCACCCGCTCGGGCAACATCGCTTCGTCACGCCGGGCAACCGGGCAGAAGCCCTCGACCAGGCCGACGACGAAGACGGCGTCGAGATCGTGGCCGGCCGCCGAGGAGAGCGGCCCGTACACGATGCCCGTGCCGTACGGATTGGAACGCGCCACGTGTGACGTCGAGCTCGGCCTCGAGGGCACGGGCGAATGCCTCGCGAGTCGGCGTCGGCTCGAGCTCGTCGAGGGCGGCGAGCCGGGCCAGGCCATCGACGACGCGGTCGAGATCGTCGCGCTCGTTGTCGGGCCAGCGCAGATGCGCGTTGCTCAGCACCGAGGACCGACGACAGGAGGGCGCGGGCCGCCTCGGCCTTGCTCGCCCAGTCGGCAGCGGCGTGCACCGCATCGACGAGGATGACGAGCTCGTCGAGGAACCGACGCAACGTCGACAGCTTCGTCGTGGTTGCGTTGCGCCCATTCGTTGCCGTTGGCGACCGCGGGCCGTCGGCGGCAGCGGTGTATGCGTCGAGCTTGCGGTGCCAATCGGCGACATCACGCACGACCCCGGCGTCTCGCGAGATTCGCTCCCATGCGCCGGGATGGGCGCGTCCACGCTGAGTACCGGGCCGGTGCCTCGGCGATCAACGCCATCACCCGATCGCGGCGCCACCGTTCGTCGGCGAGGCGCAATGCGGCCCGCAGCGTACGGCCCGCCACGCTGTCGGCCAGCCGGTCGATGCTTCGGCCCGTTGGCGGGTAGCCCAGCGGCGAACACGTGGTGTTCGATCTCGCGGACGTACGGACGGGGCACCGGATAGAACACGCCGATTCGGTCGAGCGGCACGCCCTCGCCGGCCAACTGGAGGACGGACGTGAGCACGGCACGGACCTCTTCGTCGGCGTCGGTGACGCTGATGATCCGGTCGGCGGTGCAGACCGACGGCGCAGCAGGTGGTGATTCGACGATGACGCCGCGCGTCGCGGCAGGTGCGCATGACGCGTTCGTCGGCGGCGGTGTCGCCGGTGAGGCCGACGATCACGGTGGAAGGAGCAGTGGAGATCGTGGCGGCGACCAGATCCACCTGCGCCGGTGACAGGGGTGCGGGAAGGTGCCACACGATGTGGCCGAAAGGCTGCACGGCAGCGCCGATGTCGGGTCGGGCCAACACGGCGCGGACGACTGCGTCCTCGTCGTGGTAGTCGCTGACGAGCGCCTGTACGCGCTGGAAGAGACCGACCATGGTGTCGCCCCATGCGTCGGAGCGCAGCGCCTGCAACGCATCGGGCGTGAGCCGCGACAGCTCGCCGTACAACCGGGCAACGGCTGCCTCCGTGGCGACATGATCGGCGACCTCGCCGAACGGACGTGGATCGGCGCCCAGCGCCCGGCGCACGGCCGAACCGAGCACCGGGTTGGTGAGCGGCTTGCGGTCGACGAGCACGTCGGCAGCGAGAAGCTCGGCGAGGCGCAGCGGCGTCACGAAGGCGACGTTGACGAGCCCTCGCCCGCCGTCACGCCCCATGGCGAGCGTCCTTCGTGCGGCGAGGCCGGCGAAGTTGGACGACACGACGACCGTGACCGGAGCCAGAGGGCGCGAAGCCTGGGCGCGATCGATTGACGCGGCCAGAGCAGCCGTCGCGGGCCGCCCGAACGCAACGGAGTGGACCGCCTCGATCACACTGGCGACAGTACCGAAGCCCTGTGACGCCCCTGTGTCACGCTGGCAGGATGGATCCGATCGACACCGTGCGCCGATACGCCGATGCGTGGAAGGCGAACGACATCGCCACCGTCTTCGACCTGTACCACGACGACTTCGTGCTGCACTACTTCGGCGACAACCCGCTGGCAGGCGACCACGTCGGCAAGGAGGCGGCGATCGCCACGCTCGTCGAGGCGACACAGCGGTCCGGCCGCCAGCTCGACGCGATCGAGGACGTGCTCGGCGGTGACACGTACGCCGCCATCGTCGCCCGCGAAGGCGTCGGCGATCCGCTCCGCGTGGTGCGTCGTGTGTTCGTGTACACGGTCCGCGACAGCAAGCTCGCCGAGTGTTGGCTCTACGACGAGGACCAGCGTTTCGTCGACGGTCTGTGGAGCACGCCGGCCACGGGGGCGTGACCGCCGTCGAGTAGCCCGTGCCGTCAGCCGGGCATCTGCACGCCGACGTCGTACAGATGGTGGATCGGGTCGTGGATCATGTACCGCGTGAACGTGTCGACGGTGAATGTGGCGCCGTCGCTGCGCGTCCCGCGCACGGTGCAGGTCGTCGGGACCGAGCGTGTCGAGGCTGGCGGCGAACACCGCCGCCGCTTCGTCGATCTCGCTGGCCACCCGCGAGGGATCCTGTTCGTTGTAGCGGTCGTCCACGGCCGTGACGTCCTGGTCCCAGTTGGTGAACGTCGGGTCGTCGTTGGCGAGCATCAGCTTCAGCCGCTCGTCGTAGAGACGGAACACATCACGCACGTGGCAGGCGTACTCGAGTGCGGACCAGCGATCATCAGACGGCCGCACGGCGACGTCGTCTCCAGCGAGCACGTCACGCCAGGCGACGGCGTTGCGGCGAACGAGGCCGGCGACGTCGGCGACCGCCACCGTCGACGCGTCGAATCCACACTCGTCGCAGGGGCGCTCGAGCACCCAGGTCCAGTCCTTCGTATCGGGCGTGATCGGCATCGGCGGCAACGGTAGCAATGGCGTCGGAACCGCCCCTGGGCGTTTCCGACAGCATCGGTACACTGCGCTCGCGATGGGGACCGAGTGGGTCGCGATCGGGTGGCGGCTGTGACAGGCACCGACCTCCCACGACCGCACCTCCGTCTGCACGCGGTCGACGCGCAGGCCTCCGTCACGACGATCGAGCTGTTCTTCGACCTCGTGTTCGTGTTCGCCCTCACCCAGTCGACGGAATTGATCGTCGATGATCTGACCGCGCGAGGCGTGATCCGCGGGGTGATGGTGCTGGCGCTCCTGTGGTGGAGCTGGGCCGGATACGCGTGGATCGGCAACACGGTGCGCGCCGACGAGGGGACCGTCCGGCTCGTGATGTTCACCGCCATGGCGGCGATGTTCGTGCTCGCCCTGGCGATC
Source organism: uncultured Acidimicrobiia bacterium (assembly GCA_963830025.1). GTDB lineage: Bacteria > Actinomycetota > Acidimicrobiia > Acidimicrobiales > Ilumatobacteraceae > CAWHLC01. The sequence goes on along the minus strand of CAWHLC010000004.1, from coordinate 31,149 downwards.
CCCGAGGCGTTCCGCGACAGGACCGGTGGGCTCACCGGCCCGATCGTGGTGGCCGTCTGTTACTTCGTGTTTCGCTTGCTCCACATCGTGCTGTACTTCGTCATCGCGAGAGACGACCCGGGCCTGCACCGTCAGCTCGTGAAGTTCGCGCCGGCGATGCTGGCCGGCACGACGCTGCTGCTGCTTGCCGCCGAGTTCCACGGGACGGCGCAGACGTTGCTCTGGGCCGTCGCCCTGCTCGTCGATTACGGCGGCACGATCGCCGGAGGCGCCGAGGGCTGGCGGTCTGAACTCACCCCGGCACTTCGCCGAGCGCCATGGACTGATCATCATTGTCGCCCTCGGCGAATCCATCGTGGCCATCGGCGTCGGCGCCGCCGAGCTCCCGGTGTCGTGGCCGATCGTGAACGCGTCCGTCGTCGGTCTCGCCCTGGCCGCCGCGCTGTGGTGGACGTACTTCGACATCAGTGCCCTGCAGGGTGAACACGCGCTCTCGTCAGAGCCCGAGGCGACGAGAGCGCGACTCGGCCGCGACGCCTACAGCTTCTGCCACATCCCGATGATGGTCGGCATCGCCCTCACCGCTGTCGGGTTGAAGAAGGTGATCGAATACGTCGGCGACGCCGAAGCGCACGAGCTCGGTGACAGTCTCAACGGCACGCCGCTGTACGCGCTCATCGGCGGCGTGGCCCTGTACCTCTTCGGGCACATCGCCTTCAAATGGCGGACTGTCCGGCATCTAAGCCATACGCGCCTCGTGGCGATCGTGGTGCTCGTCGCGCTCACCCCGCTCGCCGCCACCGTCCCCGCCTTCGCCGCGCTCGGACTCGTCACGGCGGTGATGATCGGCCTCGTGCTCTTCGAGTCCATCGCCTACGCGGAGCATCGGGAGCGCATCCGGCACGAGATCCACGGCGCCCACTGACGCCCGTGCGCTCACACCATCAGTCGGGCTGTTGGTTCAACCCTTCGGCTCGCGCCACATCGGCCACAGTGTCGGGCCGCCACTGGGGAGGTGGATCTCGTCACGCACCTCGAAGCCGTGCCGCGCATAAAAGGGGACATTGGACTCCTTCGACGATTCCAGATAGGCAGGGAGCCCTTCGGAATCACAGCGATCGGTGACCGCGCGCACGAGGGCGCTGCCGATCCCGGTCCCTTGATGATCGGGATGAGTGCCGACGAACTCCAGATACCAATGCGGTTCGCTCGGGTGGTTATTTTCGAGTCGCACCGAGCGCGCGCAGCCCCCGGACGAGGTTTCTTCCGAACAACGGGATCGACACGGGCATCAGACGCAGCACGTCGATCACGCCCGCTTTCCACTCGCCGGGCGCTGCCCAGACCGCAGCGCCGCGATGCTGGTCGTCGACGAAGACCTGTCCCCCGCTGCGCGACGCCGCACTGGCAATGGCCTGGTAGAAACCCGGCGCACGCCGGTTCCACGACTTCTCCTGAGCCATCCACGTCCAGACGGGATCATCGGCGAACGCGGCGGCGAGCGCCCGCCCCGCGCCAGGAAGATCGTCGGCTGTCGCCGTACGCACCGTCGTCACGATGTCACCCTAGGCGCACGCGGCGCGTCGTAGGCTCGTGACGTGAGTGAACCCACCGACAGCACGAGCGAACAGGCGGCGGACCCGGAGCCGAGCGACGCCGCGTCCGTGATCGGGACGTGGCAGACCGTCCGACTCGGCGGCGAGGACGTCCCCGACGACGTCGTCTCCACGATCACGTTCACCGAGGCCGGTCGCGCACAGGGCAACAGTGGGGTCAACACGTTCGGCGGCACGTTCCACATCATCGACACCGAGCTCGAATTCGGGCCGCTGTTCACCACTCGCATGGCCGGTCCGGAACCGGCGATGGCCCACGAAAACCGGCTGCTGCGCGCGCTCGAGGGGCGTCGCCCACACCTTCGAGGCCGGCGAGCTGGTGATCGGCGGCGGCGTGGATGAGGTGCGCCTCCACCGCGTCGAGTTGGACCGCGCGGCGGACGAAGGCACGACCGTCGAGGACGTCGACGGCTAGGTCGACGTGAGACCGAGGCGGTCGAACAGCTCCTCCAGCGACGCCCGCAGGGCAGTGCGCAACGGGACCTCTCGGGTGAACCCCCAGATCGTCAGTGCCCCCTGCCAATGGCCGACGATCAACATGCCCAGACCGCTTGCTCCGTCTTCAACCGGGCCCAAACGGCGTTCCACCGCCGCAGCAAGCCGCGTCAACCACGCCTGGCCACGGGCGCGCAGGACCGGGATCACGCAGATCCTCGCGGAGCACGAGCAGCTGATCGGCGAATTCGTCGTCGGGTGCGTACTGGCCGCTGAGAAGGATCAGCAGCTCGATCGCGCCGGACGGGTCGAGCGGCGCGGTTCGGTCCGCAGCGGTGGTGTCCTCGTCGAGGAAGTCCCACGCTCCGCGAGAGCGCTGCCCTGAGCAGGGCCGCCTTCGTGCCAAACCGCTGCACGATCGTCGAGCCCGCCAGCCCCACCTGCGCGGCGAGCGTCCCGAAGCTGAGCGAATCGGGTCCCATCGACCTGACGATGCTCAGCGCGGCGTCGAGGAGTGCCTCGTCGGAGATCGTGCGCTTGCGTGGCATACCGATTGTGAGTATAAACGAATGGTCGTTTATAAATGCGCATTCGGACTCCCCGCCGGTTGCGCTCGATTGGAGGATCCTGATGAGCACTCTCGACGGGAAAGTCGCACTGGTCGCCGGCGGCACACGTGGAGCAGGGCGCGGCATTGCGATCGAGCTCGGCGCAGCCGGCGCCCACGTGTATGTCACCGGTCGCACGACACGCGAGCACCAATCCGAGTACGGCCGTCCAGAAACGATCGAGGAAACGGCCGAGCTCGTAGCCGCAGCCGGGGGGACCGCCACCGCCGTCGCCGTCGACCATCTCGTCCCCGGCGAGGTCGCCGAACTGGTGCAGCGGATCGAGCGGGACTCCGGTCGCCTCGACATCCTCGTCAACGACATCTGGGGAGGTGAGCATCTCTTCGAATGGGACACGCCGCTGTGGGAGCACGACCTCGACAACGGCCTGCACCTTCTGCGGCTGGCGATCGACACCCATCTGGTCACGAGCCATCATGCCCTTCCACTGCTGATCAAACGTCCGGGCGGCCTCGTGGTGGAGATGACTGACGGCACCGCCGAGTACAACTCCACGAACTTCCGGGTGTCGGCGTTCTACGACCTCGCCAAGACGGCAGTGCTCCGAATGGCCTGGAGCCAGGGCCACGAGCTGGCCGCGCACAACTGCACTGCCGTCGCCCTCACCCCTGGCTGGCTGCGCTCGGAGATGATGCTGGAGAACTACGGCGTGACGGAGGACAACTGGCGAGACGTGATGAAGCGGCCCGTCACTCCTCCCTATCCCGATCCGGGGCACTTCGGCATTTCGGAGACGCCGCGGTTCACCGGACGTGCCGTGGTTGCACTCGCCGCCGATCCGGAGGTCGGCCGCTGGAACCAGGCCTCGCTGTCAGCGGGGCAGCTCGCTGGCGAGTATGGGTTCACCGATCTCGACGGCAGCGCGCCGGACGCGTGGCGATACATCGTCGAGGTGCAGGACGCCGGCAAGGCGCCCGATACCGAGCGCTATCGCTGAATCAGCGGCGACGGCCGATCAGCGGCCGTCGTGCGTCGGCGGTAGTTCGGTGAACAGCGTGAGCTGCAGGCCGCCAGGCGCATCGAGCCGAGCGTTGCTCGAGTTCCACGGAGTCAGGGTCGGCTCGGCGATCACTGTCGCCCCGCCCGCCTCCAACGCACACGTTGTTGCCGCAGAGTCGGCGACCTCGAAGGCCACGCGGATGTGTCCCGCCACGCGGTGGCCGACCTCGACCTCGTCGATGAACGCGGCATGCGTCGGGTCGGTCAGCTCGAGCGTCGCCCGGCCGGCGTCGAGGATCGTCACGTGGCCGCCTGGCGACGAGAACGCGCCGAGCTCGCGCAGCCCGAGAACGTCGCGGTAGAAGCGCAGCGCCTCGTCGTAGTCGGCGGCGGTGACGACGAGTCGCATCTCCGTCACGGCGGGCCTTGACGCGGCAGGGGATGTCATAGAGCAACCAACCGCAGAACCGCCGCTCTCCATTCCGCTGCCGCGCAGACGGCGGGCGGGTGAGCGACGCGTGGGCGCCGCCGTCGGCAAGCAGGAACTGTCCGGTGACCGTGGCAGCCAGGTCGGACACGACGAACAGGACCAGGGCGGCGAGGTCATCGGGCTCGCAGAGTCGGCCGATCGGCGTCGACCGCCCGATGCCTCCAGATGCTCGGCGCTCATCGCCGACCGCACGTGCTCGGTGGGTGTCGTTCCCGGAGCCACCGCGTTCACCCGGATCCGGTGGGCGCCGAGCTCGACTGCCAGCGAGCGGGAGAGATGGTTGACCGCCGCTTTCGCCGCTGCATACGGACGAGCCCGGGCGCCGCCCGCGTCGTCTCGCCCGACGTGACGTTGACGATGACGCCGCCGCCGCCGGCCGACACCATCGCCCGCGCTTCGGCGACCGAGCAGAGCAGGCACTCATCAGGTTGAGGTCGACGATCGTGCGGACATACGTCGGCGTCGAGCTCGAGTGACGGCGCGGCGGCGAGCCCGCCCATCATCCCGACGTTGTTCACGGCGATGTCGAGCGAGCCGAAGGTGGCAACGGCGGCATCAACGAGTCGGGCGATCTCTTCCTCGTCGGTCACATCGGCCACGCACGGCGCCGCCACTCCCCCGGCCGCCACGATCAGCGTCGCACGTGGCGGATGCACGTCCGATGTCGATGTCGTTGACCACCAGGTGGGCTTCGGCTCGCGCCAGCAGGCGAGCGATCGCCTGCCCGATGCCGGCGCCGGCGCCGGTGACGAGCGCCATTCGTCGCGGAGAGGTCGATGCGATGCCGGACGCCGCGTGACCGATTCGGCCGCCATTGGGCCTCCCTCCGATGTCTGATTGACGTTCAGACATCAAGTCTCTTTGATGTAGACACAGTTCGATCGTGCCCGGATCGAGGATGATCCGAGGGGAGCACTGGTGACCACCTACGAAGCCCGAACTGTACGAGCTCTCCGACGACTCGCCGGAGGCGTCTGCTCGACCTGTTCGAACGGCGCGGCTTCGGCGACGGCCTGCCCCTTGTGCCGCCGACGCCCGCAGCGGGTCGACGCCATGCTCGCGCACGCCGCCGGCGACCCCGACGAGGTGCTCGCCACGCTGCCGCCCGCTGTCGGGGCCGTGACCCGGCGCGTCGTCGCGATCAACGCCGTGCTCGCCGGATGCCCGGCCGACACGTTCCCGGTGGTGCTCGACCGCGACGCTCGCCCTCGCTCGAGCCGGAGGTGAACCTGCGCGGCGTGAACGCCACGACCCACCCCGTCGCGCCGATGGTGATCGTCCACGGCGGATCGTGCCGACGAGTGCGGGTTCAACGCCGGCGTCGGCGCCTTCGGTCCCGGCAACCGGCGCCAACGCCACCGTTGGGCGGGCGGTGCGGCTGATCCTGCTCCACGTCGCCGGCGCCCGGCCGGGCTTCGGCGACGCGGCGACGCACGGGCAGCCGCGCGAAGTACACGTTCTGCGCCGCCGAGAACCTCGCCGAGAGCCCGTGGGAGGGTACGCGGCGAGCCGCGGCGTCAACGCGCCGAGCGCCGTCACCGTGCACTGCGGCGAAGGCCCGCACAACGTGCACGACGCGGAGGCGGACGGCGACCCCGAGCTGATCCTCGGCAAGATCGGCGTCGAGCATGACGACGCTCGGCATGAACAACGCGCCGATCAGCCAGGCCGAGTTCTTCGTGATCCTCGGACCCGAGCACGCCCACAGCCTCGCCGCCGCCGGCCTGCACCGCGACGACGTCTCGCTCGTACCTCTACGACCACGCCCGCATGCCCGCCGCACGTCTTCCGCCGCCACTTCGAGGAGCTGGCCTGGGCGGAGTGGATGAAGACGGTGCGCGACGACCATCCTGCTGCCGATGACCGGCCAGCCCGACAACATCCGCGTGCTCGTCGCCGGCGGGCCGGGCAAGCACAGCCTCCTCGTGCCCTCGTGGGGCATGACCCGCAGCGTGACGTTGCCCGTCGAGGGCTGACCAGACGAGGAGCGACCGATGCCCACGATGATCTACCTGCCCACGAGCCTCGGCTGCGCCGGCCGCGCGACGGCCCGCGCCGTCGCCGGCGTCGCCTCGCCGGGCTGCGCATCGCCGTGCTCGACAACGGCAAGCCCAACGCCGGCGTCGTGATGACCCGCGCCGCCGAGACGCTCGCCGCGCCGCACCGGCGCGACCGTGTCGTTGATCACGAAGAAGGGCCCGCAGGGCGATCGGCGAACGCCGCCATCCCGTGCGCGCCCGACATCTTCGAGCGGCTGCTCGCCGAGGCCGACGTCGTGATCACCGGCGCCGCCGACTGCGGGAGCTGCACCGCCTACAGCGTGTACGACGCGATCGAGCTGGAGACGGCCGGGCAGCCCGCGGTCGTCGTCGACCACCACGAAGTTCCGCCCGATCGCCGAGACGATGGCCGCCGACTTCGGCCTCGCCGAACACGCGGTTGCTCGTGCTGCCCCACCCGCTCGGCGGCACCGACGCGACACGCTGCACGCGTGGGCCGAGGCGGGCGATCGATTCGCTCGCCGCCCTGTTCACCGGAACGATCACGCGTCGTCGACCACTCGACGCAGGCATCGAGGCGATGGACGTGGATCGGTCGACCGAAGCGGACGAGCCATCGCGCACGCCGAGTTGCGGGCGCTCGTGCAACCCGACGGAAGCGACCTCGAGCTCGTCGGCTTCGACGCCGGCGACGGCACGCTGTCGCTCCGCCTGCGCATCGATGATGCTTCGTGTGCCGAATGTGTGATGCCCGTCGAACATCTCCAACGGATCGCCGCCGACATGCTCCGCTCGTCGATGCCCGACGTGCGCCGCGTCGTGATCGACGATCCTCGGCTGGGCTGAGCCTGTGATCGTCGACGCCCACGTCCACGTCGCGTCGGCGGATATGCGAGCGGTTCCCTCGCCAGCCGGCGGGCTCGGCAGCGACTGGTGGCAAGCACGATGCGTCGGCTGACTGTCTGCTCGCGACGCTCGATCGCCACGATGTCGATCGCGCCGTGGTCGTGCAGGCTGTCGGCGTCTACGGCTTCGACTGCCGATGCGCCGTGGCAGCAGCAGCGTCGGCGCCGGACGGCTGGCCCTTGTCGGCGCGATCGACATGTCCGTCGCCGATCCTGCGGCGTCGCTCGACGACCATGTCCGCGCTCGGCCCGGTGCGCGGAGTGCGCCTGTTCGGTGTGGGTTCGAGGAACCGCGCTGGTTGGGCGACGGGCGGGCCGCAGCCGTATGGGACCGGGCGAGCGAGCTCGGCCTCACGTCGTGCCGACGGTCTTCGCCGCCCAGCTGACCAACGTCTTCGAGTTGGCCGCCCGCCACCCCGATGTGCCGGTCGCCCTCGACCACTGCGGCTTCGTCGACGCAGCGGACGCCCGGCGCGATGGGGCTGCTCTTGGCGCTGGCCGGTACGCCGTCGGTGTCACTCAAGGTCTCGTCGTACGTGCTTGCCGCGGCAGCGGCGAACGGCGACCCTGCCGCCTTCGTCGACGTGCTGGCCGAGGCGTTCGGCGCGGATCGTCTGTGCTGGGGCTCTGATCATCCCCAACACCGGTCGCACACGTATCCGCAGAAGCTCGATCTCGCCCGACGCGCCGTGCGCCACTTCGACGACGCCGGCCGCGCGCGCTTCTTCGGCGCGCACAGCGCTGCGCCTGTGGTGGCCGTGAGCGACAGCTCGTCGCTTAGCTCAGGGTCCTCGAGCTGGCCGTGTAGGCGGCGATCATCAGCTCCACCGTGTCATCGGGAGCGCCGGGGAGGGTGAGGTTGCCCTCCCGCCGCAGCGTTGCGAACCCGTGAACGCTGGCGAAGATCAGCCGGTGCCAATGGCCGACCAGCTCGTCGTCGAGACCGTACGACTGCAACACGAGCCGCAATGGTTTCATCGCCGAGGCCATCGCCGCGGCAAGCTCTTCGTCGTCGCCCGGCGGGCGCACCGCGGCCGTGTAGAGCCCCGGGCTGCCCGCGGCGAAGGCGAGCCACGCCCTGACGATGGCATCGACCGCCGCGCCGCCCGAGCGGCCGATGCCCGCCTCGCTCATCTCGTCGGCCATCTGCCGCAGCCCGCGTAGGGCGAGTTCACGACGTAACCCGTCGACCCCGTCGACGTGGGCGTAGAGCGACTGCGTGCGCACACCGAGCTCGGCGGCGACGTCGCGCAGCAGGAGCTCGTCGAGGCCCCCCCGCCGGGCAAGCACATCAGCCGCGACGTCGACGACGTCCTGCTTGCGGACCCCCGCACGTGCGGCCACCTCAACCCTCCCGCTCACCACAGCTCGTCGACGTATCGGTCGGTGCCGATCACCGTCGGGATGAACGGAGCCGCCAAGGCGACCTGGGCAGTGCCCGACGACGTGATGTCCTCGATCAGGCGCTCGAACCGGTCCCAGCACGACAGTGGGTCCTGTTCGACGAAGTGGATCTGCAGACGTCGAGCCGCAGCTCGCGGATCGACGTCGATGAAGTCCGGCTTCTTGTCCGACAGCGGGACGCTCGACAGCGTCATCACCGTCGCCACCGGGGAATCCGTCGAGCCAAGCGTCGAGATGGCCTTCGAACCACTCGTCCGCCGCATCGACATCGTCGGCGTCGACGAACATCGCCACCATCCCCGGATAACGATGATCGAGCGCGAGCTCGAGTGGCACCGGGATCGGGATCGCGGTAGCAGCGCCAGGCGAGCCGATAGAAGCCGGTGTTGTAGTGCGTGCGCTGCGTGAAGCCGCGGTCCTGCGCGTACAGCCGCGTGCATCGCCGGCGCCGCCCACGCGTCCCACTCGTCGTGGTGGCCGTCGAGCACGAAGTAGAGGCAGGCGTACGACCCCTCGTCGCGATCGAACGGCATCGCCGTGCCCGACGCGGGCAGCCGCGCCGCCTTGTGACGCGCCGTGGCCACCCACCGGCTGCCCGCCAGCGTGTACTCGCCGATCATGCAACCGGCGTAGTAGTGGTCGCGCTCGTACCAGCGGTTGTAAGCGAACTCGTGACCGTGGTGCGGGTCGGTGAGCACCCACAGCATCGTGCCCAGCCGGATCGGCTCGTCGATGCTGCGCACCAGCTCGACCGCGGCGGTAGGACAGCGGACTGGGCGTAACGCTCCTCGGCGGGCATCGTCGCTCCTTCCGTCTTCTGCCGGTGTCGAACTATAGTCGACACCAGATTGAGCGTGTCAGACAGGGCGTGTTGCGTCAGCCCGGGCACGAGTCGCCACCACACCGGGGAGAGGTCATGCGTGCGGTTCGAAGCACCGAAGAGGGCATCCAGGTCGTCGACATCGATCCCCCCGCCGGCGACGGCGTGCGAGTTCGGATCCGGTCGGCGAGCATCTGCGGCACCGATCTCAACATGGTCAAGCTCGGCGCCTTGCCGGTCACGCTGGGTCACGAGCTCGCCGGGGTGACCGACGACGGCACGCCGGTGGCGATCGAGCCGATCGCCCCGTGTGGCTCGTGCGACCAATGCGCCGCCGGCGCCTACCACCTCTGCCGGAACGGTCCGTCGTCTTCATCGGCACCGGTCGTGACGGCGGCATGGCCGACGAGATACGTGTGCCGGAGCAGGCACTCGTGGCGCTGGACGAGGCGCTGGCCGTGAAGGACGCCTGCCTCGTCGAGCCGATGGCCGTCGCCCGCACGGACTGCGGCTGGCCGGGATCAAGGCGCGGCGACCGGGTCGCGGTGGTCGGCGCCGGCTGGACTCGGGCCTGTGCGGCCGCAGCAGCCGCCAAGGCGCTCGGCGCCGAGGTCGGCATCGTCGCCCGCCATCCACACCAGCACGCCGCTGCCGAGACGCTCGGCGTCGGCGCCGGCGGACGGCGAACACGGCATCGTCGTCGAGGCGGCCGGCAGCGAATCGGCGATGGCACAGGCGACGCACCTCGCCGGTCCCGGCGCGACGATGCTCGTACTCGGTGTGCACGGCGGCATTCTCCCGGTGCCGGGCATCCCGGCGTTGTTGAAGGAGCTGCGCATCATCCCGACGATCACATACAACCGCTACGACGGCGGTCGCGACATCGACGACGCGGCGTCGATCCTCGCTGCCGACTCCATGATCGCAACGACGATCATCACCCATCGCTTCCCGCTCGATCAGGCGGTCGACCGCGTTCCAGGTCGCTGCTGACCGGGCGAGCGGCGCCATCAAGGTCGTCCTCGAGCCCGCTGAGGGCCCCGTCGTCACCGACGGGCCAGGCTCAACGGGCGAGGGCGATGAGGGCAGCGTTGACGATCGTGCCGGTGTCGATGCCGGTCAAGCTGGTAGAGCTCCTCGATCGTTCCCGATTCGCCGAAGCGGTCGACGCCGAGCGGAAGCTGGCGAACACCGAACGCACTCCCCAGCCACGCCAGCGTGTGACTGGCGCCGTCGTGCACCGACACCACCGGGCGCACACGCTCGTCGCCGGGCACGAGCCGGTCGAGCACGCCGTCGTCGTTGGGAAGGCTCGCCGGCACCGGCAGCCCGCGCAGCCGCTGTTGCCAGGCGTGCGAACAGCCGTCGGCACTGCTGATGGCGACGACCGTTAGCGGCCACGCCCTCATCGTCGAGCACGCCGGCAGCGGCGACGACCTCGGGCAGGATCGCTCCCGGTCGCCACGAGCGTGACCCCCGGCCGGCCGTCGACGGAAGCCTCGACGAGCCGGTAACCGCCCTCCATCACCTGCCGGCGGAGCACGTCGTCACCCAGCCGATCGCCGCGCCTCGGCGAACGGCGACTGATCGATCGGGCGGGTCGAGAGTCGCAAGTAGCGACTCGTACCGCCCGGTCGGGTCATCTCGTCCACGGAATCGCAGAGCACCCAGTCGGTCTCGAGGGCGAACGCTGGCTCGAACTCGACGACGCCCGGCAGCTCGAGCCCGACGGAGGGTGTGATGGTCGACTGGTGAGCGCCACCCTCCGGAGAGAGGCTGACGCCCGACGGAGTGCCGGCCACGATGAACCGCGAGCCGTTGTAGAGGCCGTAGATGAAGGCATCGAGGCCGCGCAACACGAACGGGTCGTACACGGTGCCGACCGGCACCAGCACCTCGCCGTGGTGCTCGTGGGCGAGCCCCAGCTGGCGAGAGGAGCATGAACAGGTTCATCTCGGAGATGCCCAGCTCGATGTGGCGCCCCGTCGGGCCCGGTGCCCACTTCAGCAACCGTTCCGCACCGCCGAAGTCGTCGAGCTCGTGCGGGGCGAACACGCCGACCTTGTTGATCCAGTTGCCGAGGTTGGTCGAGATCGAGACGTCGGGTGACGTGGTGACGATGCGCTCACCCACGCCTTCGGCGTCGGCGAGCGCGGCGAGCGCCTTGCCGAACGCCTCCTGGGTGGACACGGCTCCACTGCCGGCGTTGCGTCCCGACGACTGTGGTGCCTCGAGGCGCTTGCGCTCGGGTGGCGGGACGTTGTTCAGCTCACCGCCGACACGGGCACAGAGACGACCCAGCCGGCGAGTCCGGGTCGAAGCGATCCCACTCGGTCTCGAGATCGAGCCCGACCGCCGATCGAAACGCGTCGATCTGGTCCGGGGGCAGGAGCGCCGAGTGGTTGAGCGCCTGACCGGCGTAGGGCAAGCCCCATCCCTTGATCGTGTAGGCGAACACGACACTCGGCTGGTCGGGATGGGCGTCGCACTGGCGATACGCGTCGATCAGTTCGGCGAGGTCGTGTCCGCCCAGGTCGAAGATCAACGCCCGGAGGTCGTCGTCGGCGAGCGCGGCGAACCGCTTCCGCAGCGTCGCTCCAACGCGCCCCTCCAGTCGTGCCCGGAGCACCTCCGCGTCGAGCACGAACAGCTGCTGGTACTCCTCGTTCGGCATGCCGTCGATCAGTGCACGCAGTTCGGACCCACCCGGCTCAGCGAATGCCGCCTGCAGCCGCCGTCCGTACTTCACTTCGGCGATGTGCCAGCCGGCGTTGGCGAAGAACTGCTCCAGACGCCCGGCCTGGATCTGGGGCACGATGCGGTCGAGGCTCTGCCGATTGAGGTCGACGATGAGCATGACCGAACCGAGTCCGTGGGTGGCCGAGTCGGCGATCGCCTCCCACACGTTTCCCTCGTCGAGCTCGGCGTCGCCGATCGTGGCGATGAAGCGCGCCGGCGGCCGCTCGCCGAAGTGAGCGTCGACGTAGCGGCGGGTGGCGGCGGCGAACAGCGGAGCTACCGCCCCGAGTCCGACCGAACCGGTGGAGAAGTCGGCGACGTCGGGATCCTTCGTGCGCGACGGATACGCCTGCAGACCACCCTGCTTGCGCAGCCGGGTCAGGTAGCCGCGGTCGAGCTCGCCGGTGAGGTATTTGATGGCGTGGTACACCGGCGAGGCGTGAGGCTTCACGGCAACCTTGTCGTTGCCGTTGAGATGGGCGAACCAAAGCGCGGCCATGATCGACGTCATCGATGCGGACGATGCCTGGTGACCGCCGACCTTGATGCCGCCGGCGTCGCCGAGATTGGCGTGATCGACCATGCGCACCGCCAGCCAGAGGATGCGTTGCTCGATCTCGCCCAGCGTGTCGAGATCGACGGGCTCACCGGCAGACGGGTTGGACATGCGGATCCTTCCGATCGGGTCCATCCATTCTGCAACGTGGCAACGGTCGCGGCCGCAAGCCCGACAGAATCAGTCGACGAGTCTGGCGATGCGGATCATCTCGCCCTGCGGCAACGGAGATTCGAGCCGGTATTCGTGGTCATCGGCGATCCACCACAGCACCCGATCGGCGCGCAAGCGACGCGACGGCGTCTCCAGCACGTGGGCCCCATCGATGAAGAGGGCGTAGTCGCCGAGTCCCGGGACCTCGGACACGCCTGTTCGCTCGACGACCTTCTTGCCCACGAACGGATCCGCGCCGTCACGCACCCACAGTGTCGTGTCGCTGGGCGTCCAGCCGAACAGCACGCCCTGCTCCGGCGGACGACCGAAGCGGTCGGGTCGTCCGAGCACGCTGGCGTCGAACGTCGCCGGATCGAGCTCAGCGTCCGCATATGCCGTCGCCGAGTCGAGCGCGGTCACCGAATCGCTGAAGATCGTCTCGGTCGGCGGTGGTGTGGTGTCGTCGGGAGGAACGAACGTGATCGTCAGCTTCCCGATCCCGAACCAGCGAGCGACCGTCTCCCCGGCCGGAGTCAGAATGCCGACGAGGACCGCCACGACGAGCACGGCTGCTGCGACGGCGAGCCAACGGGTTGGCCGGCGACGGGCGCGACGGGCGGGAAGCGAACTGATCGCGTCGGGCTTCGTGGGCGGCGCGGTTTCTTCTGAATCAGTGGCCACGCCTGTGTCGAGGTGAACACCGATGCTCTGCAGCACGGCTTCCAGCCGGTCGTCGTCGAGGCGCATGCTCATCGGGTCTCACCCGTTCCCCGCGCCAATTCGTCCCGCAGCCTGCTCATCGCCCGCGACAGCCGGGACTTGACCGTTCCCGACGGGCAGTCGAGCACGGTCGCCATCTCAGCTTCGGACATGTCCTCGAAGTAGCGCAGCGCGATCACCTCACGGTCGGCGCTGGCCAACCGATTGAGCCCATCGAGCACCACCCGACGCTCGTCGGCTGACACCATCGCGTCCTCGAGCGATTCGCCTGCGCACCGTTGCGTGCGCGGCGCGTACGGCGAGATGAGCACGACGGCCGCGGGAGCGTCGATCGTTTCGGGCCGTGTTGGCGACGATGCGCAGCAGCCACGGACGGAAGGGACGCTCCCGGTCGTACGAGCCCCTTGCTTTCCAAGCACGTTCCAACGCCACCTGCACCACGTCGTCGGCACCTTGTGCCGTGCCGAGCACGACCGTCGCCAGGCGGAGAGCGGCCGGACGGGTTTGGTCGACCAACTGGCCGAAATCGGTGTCATCGAGGTCGGCGATCCCCGATTCATAGCGCACCACCGCCGGCGTCGATCACCGTTGCAGGACGTAGTCGGCCAGCGCCTCGATCTCGTCGTCGGTGAGCGTGAGCGTCGGCATCGTCGGTCCGGCGGGACCACCCGACTCGGCTGCCGGGGAGATGAAAACCGACGGCGTGCGGATCGACTCCTTCATGTACTCCTCGGCCGTCATGCCCTCGCGGCGGCTCCCCGCCCACTGCGGTGCAGCAAAGAGGGACGGCCCCGACTCGACCTTGGCCGCGTGTCCGGGCCGAGATGACAGCTGGAGCATCCCTTGGCAACGAAGAGCTCGGCGCCGTCCGGCGTCGCCGCGACGGACGCGCCACCCGAGTCGCGGCTGGCCCACGCCACGGGTGTGAGGGCGAGCGTGACGAACGCCCCGGCAGCGGCGACGACGGTGCGTGTTCTCACGAAGCGGTGGTCACAGCGCCGACGGGTCGGCCACGACGTCGATGTCCGTACGGGCGACCGCGAGCGGCGACCCGCGTCCGCCGTCCGGCGAGGACGTCGAGGAGCACGATCAGCAGGCAGGCGAGGCCGATGATCGGCAACACGATGCCGATCCACGTCGGCCAGCCTCCACCCGGGTCGGACGGAGCCTGGACATCGACTGTGATCGGTGCCGACGGTTCGAACCAGCCCATGTCGGCGCTGATGGTGGCAGCGCCGGCCGCCGGCACCGTGATCGTGGCGACGTAATGCCCCCTCGGTCCGGACTCGACCGCCGGGAAGACCGTCTGCGTGCCATCGGAGTCGGTGACGATGAGCCCGGCGGGTTCGCCCAGTACGGATTCGTCGACCGGCGTGACGCCGTGCTGCAGGATCGTGAATCCGATCTCGACGTCAGATCCCGCAGTCAGCGCGGGAACCTCGTCGAACGAGGCGAGTGCCCACCCGCCGGCGCGAGCTGCAGACGGTGCCATCACGACGCCAAGCGCCACGACGGCCAGGGAAATGCGTGCAATCCATCGCTTCATGCCCTACCTACACCAGTCAGCGTCGGAAGGTTCCACGTCCGGCGAGACGAGCGACTTGCTCGCGAGTCGCAGCTCCGGCCCGAGCGTGTCCACCACCACGAGCTGGGTGAGCCGCCAAAGCGAAGCGGAGGCGGCGAGCTCGGCAGGCGAAGACGAGCGACTTGCTCGCGAGTCGAAGCTCCGAGGATTCAGTCGATGACGAGCACGTCCGGAGGTCCGGCACCGGATGCTTCGGGTGTGACGGCGGAGGTCGGCACGTCGTTCACCGCGCCTGTTGTGGCGGTCTGCGCCGATACGAACGCAGTCGCGAACGACGTTCCGCCCCAGGCCCACAGCTGATCGGCCGGGCCCGATGTCGCCGCGATCCCACGCGGCGCCAGAAGCTCGACGCCAGGCGCCTCGACCGTCGTCGGATCGCCAGGCCAACCGAGATAGGTGAAGTTCGCCGGTTCCCGTCACCGTCGAGGGCGACGACTCCGTACACGTCCGAGTAGGCAGCGGGAACGAATGGCGCCGGTGGCGTCACGGCACGCGACGGTTTGTGGTTGCCGGCCGCCGCAATCACGGGTGGAACCGTCCGCTTCGGCCAGGAGGCCTGCTTCCAGAAGTCGATCGCCTTGCGCACGCCCAGCGCTAGACCGTTGACGTCGGTGTTCTCGGTGATCTGCGCCCCTGCAGGCGCTGTGCCGAGCGAGAGGTTGAGCGCCGAGGTGCGGATGTTGTTCTTGAGGAGATGCTGCGTCACGCGGATCGTCGTCGCCAGCAGCTGCAGCTCATCACTGACCATGCCGTTGAGCTCGCCTCCGTCGTGGCCGGCGAACTGAGCCGGGCTCTGCGGCAACCGTGCGACGAGCACTCGTGAGGCCGGCGCGTACTGGCGGATCACCGAGCCGATGAACGTGCCGTGTCCTTCGAGGGCGGCTGGCGTTGACGCGGTTTCCATGTCCTGCGGTGCTACCGGATCGATGCCCACGAGCGTCGAGCCGGGCAACGACCGTGTTGGACCCACGTCGATGACGCCGGTGTCGATCACGGCGACCGTCCGCGCGTTCGCCGGCGGAGCCGGTGAGGGACCGGCGAGCTTGACATCGTCGATGGCGCGGGGCGCCGAACCAGGGGAGAACTTCCAATGGGAAGACAGTCCCACCGAGTGCACTGGGCTCGCCACGAAGGCCTGATCGCGGAACGCGACTGTGAGGCTCAGCGGATCGACGTTGGCGCCGACACGGAAGATGGCGATCGACCGGAACACGGCGTCGAGGACGTCTTGACGGTTCTCCTGATTGCGGAGGCTCGGCACCAGTTCGAGCAACTGGTTGCGGGGAACCCGCTTGGCCAACTCACGGTTTTCCCGATCGACGATCTGCTGAACGCCGAGATCGGTGAGGAAGAGAAGATCGCGGCGGTACACGCCGAAACCCGGGTCCTGCTCGACGAGAGGTTTGTCGATCTTGATGACGCGATCGTCTTTGTTTGTACCATCGTCTCGTGAGCAGGTGCTGGTCACGAAGAGCAGCAGCGCGGCAACGACAGCGAGCGGCGCGTACAGCCTCCGTGTCATCAGTGGATCCCCTCTTTCTGACGCGCTCGATGATACGCGCGCTCCGTCTTCACCTTGACCTGACGCGGGCATGACGCTGACTGATACGAGAGTTCATCACGCCGAGTCCCTGATCGAGCGCGCCCAGGAGGAGTGCGATGCGGTTGCCGTGGAGGCAGCCTCGACCCTCGACGAGTGCTCGCCGGAGGATCACGAGATCCGCTCGTTGCTGCTACGCGCCTGGGGGCTGGCGGTCAGGTGGACGGACACGCTCGAGCGGTCCGTGTCGTTGCTCAACGAATCCATCGACGAGGCGACGGCGGCGGAACGAAGTGACCTCGTGGTCGAATCACAGCGCAGCTTGGCTGGGTCGCTGGCGCTCAATGGGCAACCGGACGCCGCCCTCGCCGTGCTCGAGGCGGCACGTGCAGCGGCCGGTCCGCTCGCCGCGGCCAGGCTCGATGCACAACGGGCGACGATCCTCGCCCGGCTTGGCCACGTCGAGGCCTCCGACCAGGCGTTCTCCGACGCGCTGACGGTGTTCGCCGACGG
The DNA here is from genome assembly GCA_963830025.1 of uncultured Acidimicrobiia bacterium. Lineage (GTDB taxonomy): Bacteria > Actinomycetota > Acidimicrobiia > Acidimicrobiales > Ilumatobacteraceae > CAWHLC01. The sequence goes on along the minus strand of CAWHLC010000004.1, from coordinate 14,105 downwards.
CGAGCAGCAACAGTTCGCGGCCATGGTCCTCTCCAATCGCGGTTACCTCCGACTCTCGTGGGGACGCAGCGCCGACGCGGCAGAGGACATGCGCCGGGCGGTCGAGATCTACGAATCGCACGGCAATCCCGGTCATGGCGGCGTACACCCGCCACAACCTCGGACATGTGGCGCTCTACCAGGGCCAACTGGCCGAGGCGTTGCGCATCTTCTCCGAGTCGGAGCGTGCGATCGCGGAGCAGACGGGGAACGTCTACGAGCTGCAGGTCAGCCATGGCGAAGCGCTCGTCTCTGCCGGCCTGTTCGACGAGGCGTACGAGCTGGCGATCCGGATCGCCGACCAGATGGCCGAGTCGGGGCTCGACCTCGATCGCGCCGAGGCGCTCCTGCTCGCCGCCGAGTCGGCGATGGCGATGGGCGAATCGGCGAAGGCCGTCTCGGCAGCTGACGACGCCGCCAGCTTGTTCTCCCAGCAGGGCCGCGAGACGTGGGCGGAGCGGGCGGCGCTGATCGCCCTGCAAGGCGACGACACCGCCCCCACCGTCGAGCGTCGCGACCGCGCCCGCCGCTTGGCCGACTCGCTGGAGGTGTCGGGCCAGGCGTACGCGTCGGCGCGTGGCCGGGTGGAAGCCGTGCGACTCGGGCTGCAGCTCGACGACATCGTCGGCGCGTGGACCGACATCGCCCGACTCGATCCGTATCGCGATCACGGTCCGATCGAGCTGCGGTTGGCGGCGTGGCACGCACGGGCACTCGGTCAGCGGGCCGAGGGCAACCGGTCGCCCGCTCTCCGGTCGCTCGCTGCAGCGCTGCGGTTGGCGCACAGCCATCAGGCGTCGCTGCGGGCGAGCGACCTCCGTGCCGCGGTCGCGAAGCACACCCGCCAACTCGCCCTCCTCGGGTGCGAGATTCTGCTCGAGCGGGACGATCCGATCGCATTCGTCGACTGGATAGAGACGAACCGAGCGGCATCGCTGCGGCTCGCCGCGGTCGAGGTGGACACCGATTCGGAGCAGACCGAACTGCTGGCCGAACTGCGCGCCGTGTCGAAGCGGCTCGAGGACGAGCCTGCGGAGAAAACGAGTGGGCTGCTTCGACGCCGAGCGCATCTCGTCCGCCGGCTCAAGGACGCCTCGCGGTCGTTCGGGCGTGATCGGCTCATTGTCCACGAGCCGATCGCGGCGCCAGCGCTGCAGGCGGCACTGGCTGCCGATCCCACCCGTCCGGTGACGATGGTGCAGTACGTCGAGACCGGAGGGCAGGTGGCCGCCGCCGTGCTCTCACCGGATCGAACGGAGATCGTTCGGCTCGGCGACGCCGAGCCTGTGACGGCTGCCCACCGGCGCCTCGCTCGCGCTCTCGACGACCTCGCCGCCCAGCGTCGCATCGATCGCGCGGTGGTGACGGCGGAGGCGGCCGCGATCGAACTCGACGAGCGGCTCGCCGCACCGCTCGAGCTGCCCACGGACGGACGCCACGACATCGTCATCGTGCCCAATTCGGCGATGTTCGCACTGCCGTGGTCGGTGCTCCCCTCCTACGCCCGTCATGTCGTGACGGTCGCGCCCTCCGCCTCGCACTGGGGTCGCCCGCGCACCGGCTCGACATCGGAGGGACGTCCGCTTCTCCTCGTCAGCGGACCGGCGCTTGCCGAAGCGGACGCCGAGCTCGAGTCGATCGCCGCCCTCGGCGGCGACTTGATCATCCTCAGGAATCCCGACAGCACCGTGGCGCGAGTCCTCGAGGCGCTCCCTCGCGCCGGCGTCGCCCACCTCGCTTGCCACGGAGCCCACCGTCGTGGCAACGCGCTGTTCTCTCACCTCCATCTGGCCGACGGCGAGCTCACGATCTTCGAGCTGGAACACGTGCGCGCCGTGCCCGAGGTCGTGGTGCTTTCGGCCTGCGAGTCGGCGGCGACCGACGACGTCGGCGGTGCGGAGATGCTCGGCCTCACGATCGCCTTCCTGTCGCTCGGCACCCGCTCGCTCGTCGCCGGCCCCGGACTCGTCGCCGACGCCGACCTCACGCGCGAACTGATGACGATGTTCCACGCGAACCTGCGGTCGGGGTTGACCGTGCCGGAGTCATGGTTCGCCGCGCGCTGCGCCGTGGAGACAGACGACCCCGCCGTCGCCTTCCTCCGCGACGGCTCGTTCAACTGCTACGGCGCCTGAGAACGGTTGTCGTTCACGGAGCCGCTCCGACTGGTGCGATCGACGCCATCCAGCCGCTCGCCGCCGACAAGGCCGGCAGCACCACGCTGACGTGCGAGTCTCCATTCGCCCGTGTCACCGACGATGCTGCCGACTCGGCGCAGGTCGCGTCCGTGTACGCTCGGCGGCGTGGCGGCGCTCGTAACCGCAGGTGAGATGGCGACGGGCCGCTCGAGGACCGATCGATCTCGTTGTCGGCGCAGCACGAGCTGTCGAACGAGCCCTTTCCGGCTGAACGGTTGGTACTGCCCAACGCCAGGCGGCGCTGCGCGGGCTCTCAGGCGACGACGAACCAGTCGGTGGCCACGACGCCCGACGGCGTCGTGAACTCCAACCGACACGTCCCCCGCGGGGCGGCGCCGATCACGAAGTCAGGTCCGCTGACCTGACCGATGATGCGGTCGCGTTGATGGCGAAGGGCGACACCGGTGATGTCGAGGTCGTACACGGTGCCTTCCACTCGTGCGCCCGCGGCGAGGCTGTGCACCTCGATCTCGGCGCCTCCGAGTCGGAACGACACACACGGTCGTTGCCGCCGAGCGGACTCCGCCAGGGCTTCCGCCTCCACCAACTCCGCCAATTCGGCATCGAGCTCCGCTAGCTCCGGGACGAGCTTGGCGGCCTCAATAGCCTCAACCGGAACCCGGTCGTTCATGTTCGACACCTCTCGGAGCAACGCGAGCAGCTTGTCCTCGTCTGGTTCCATAGCAGGCTCCGTCTGATTCAGATCACTGTCTTCGTTGTTCATAACTCTCTGTGGAGGTGACGCTCAGAGGTCGTGGATGATACGGGCAATCGCAGGGCGGTTCCTCAGTTTCTGCAAGCAGCGGGCGCGCGTCGGGCCGATGCTTCCCACCGGGATGTCGAGCATGACGCTGATGTCTTCGTACGACGGAGCGGGATCAGCGCACAGCAGTTGTAAGCAGCTCTGCGCACCGGGGGTCGAGCTCCGGAGAGTGCCTCGGCGACAGCGGCGACGGTGGTGCGTCGTTCGAGATCCGTCTCCGGCGGCGGATCGTCGCTGACCACCTCGTAGTCGTCAGCGAGGGAGAACGTCCTCGAGCGGCGACGGAGCACGTTCACGCACTCGTTGCGCGCCGTGATCGACAGCCATCCGGCGAGCCGGTCGGGATCTCGTACCTGACGTACGCGATCGTGCAAGCGCAACCACACCGTCTGCACGACGTCGAGACGGGTAGCCCGATCGAGCTCGTATTTCGCGGTCGCCATCCACACGGTCTGCGAGTAGCGCTCGACGAGCTCGCCCCACGCCAATTGCTCGCCGTTGACCACGCCGCTGATCAACTCCGCGTTGGAACGTGCGACCACGCTGCACACCGTACAGAACGGCGTGGTCATCGAACGGTTCTACGGGGCAATCGCTACCTGGCGCGGCGGGCGTTGGCGACGATCGCTGCGACGATCTCGTCCCATCGCGGCCGGGGAAGGTCGTGCGCCATATCGGGGAACATCAACAGTCGAGATTCCGGGACGGCGCGGGCCGTGGCGACACCACCCGAGGGAAGCACGAGGCGATCGAGCAGACCATGGATCGACCAGCGTCGGCACGTTCACTTTCCGCAGCAGCGGCGTGCGGTCGGGGCTGGCAGCGATGGCGAAGCGTCTGACGTGCTGTCCCATCTCGGTCGTCACTGATCTCCGCGGCGCGCTGGATGAGCAGACGGCTCTCGTCGGCGTCGAAGTGAGGGCCCGAGATCAATCGCCACATCTCCATGCTGGCGGCGACGCGGTTCTCCGGAGCGGGGTTCAGAGCGGGAGCGCCTTCCGCAGAAGAGCTTGGGTGCGACCCGCCCGTAACGACGGTTGCCCGTGTTCGACATGATCGAGGTCATCGACCTCACCCGGCCGGGTGACCGATCGCCAACGACTGGGCGATCATGCCGCCCATCGATACGCCGACGACGTGGGCCCGATCGATGCCGAGGTGACGGAGCAGATCGGCGGCGTCGTCGGCCATATCGGCGAGGAGATACGGCGGGCGGTGGCGAAGCGACGGTAGAGTGAGCGCCTTCGCCAGCTGGCTCTCGTCGGCGGCGGCGACGTGTCGAAGTGGGTCGACTCGCCGATGTCACGATTGTCCATACGGATCGCCTGGAACCCTTCGGCGGCGATCAGCTTGAGGAAGTCGTCGTGCCAGAAGATGCGCTGCGTGGCCAGCCCCATCACCAGGAGCATCGGCTCGCCGTCGCCGATGACGTCGTAGCCGATCGTGATGCCGTTGACGTTCGCCGTTGCCATCGCGGGGAAATTACCCTCGTCGTGGCTGTCCACCGACCTACAGGCGGCGTACCCTCCCCGGCATCGACACGAATGAGGACACGATCACCTCCGTCGCCAAACTGGTGGGCGATCGCTGGTCGGTGCTCGTGGTGCGCAATGTGTTCCGCGGTGTCCGTCGTTTCGAGGAGCTCCACGACGATCTCGGCGTGTCACGCGCGGTGCTCTCATCGCGGCTCCGCAACCTGACGGCCGCCGGTGTGCTCACCAAGGTGAAGTACCAGGACCGGCCGGCACGGCACGAGTACCGCCTCACGGAGATGGGCCTCGAGCTCTCGCCGGTGCTCGTCGCCCTGCTCCACTGGGGCGACCGATGGCTGGGCCCGACGGCATCCGATCGCCGTGCTCGTCCACGCTGCCATGCGGTACCGAGTTCGAACAGGGCTTCTGGTGTCCCGCATGTCGCACGACGTTCGGTCCGACGGCCGTGCGCTCCCGGCAGCCGACGCCGCCGGCCGACGAGGCGTGACCGACGCCACCGATTAGCGTGTATCAACGGACTCCACACCAGCGTCGACGATGCACGGCGCGCAACGGCGCTGCAGTCATACATCGGGTGTCGTGACCACCCGGTCGTGTGACGTTTGAGACGGGGGGCGTCGCCGAGGTTCGGCAGACCGCCGACCCCGGCGACACATCCCCCAATCTCGGGCCGATGCTCGTCCCGCATGCTGCTGTCCGACCGCGAGGTCGTCGCATCTCCACCGCTGCATTCAGAGGAAGCGACCGGCTGGGATCCGAAGCCGCAAGGACCTCTGCCAAGGCGAGGTCTGTGTGCCCTCGCCTGGCGCCCTGCTCGACGACGGCACGGTCGACGTCGACGTCGCCGCAGCGAGGTCTCGGGATGCCGGTGGTTCGCGACGACCTCCTGCGATCGACGGCCTACGGCATCCGCGACCCTCGCCGGACACACGTTCACCTCGGCCGAGGCTGCCGATCCCGGACTGCTCACCCGCGACGGCCAGCCGTTCCGGCTCTCGTCGCTCCGCGGCCGGAAGATCGTGCTCCACGCCTGGGCGAGTTATTGAGGCTGCCGTTTGGGCCTGCCCGGGTGGCAGGCATTCCACGCAGAGATCGAGCCCAAGGGCTGACGGTGGTGACCGTCGCCCTCGACGTCGAGCCGGCGCACACGTACAAGTGGATCGACGCCGCCGCACCAACTCACCCGGCGGTGATCGACACCCGCCACGTGACCGGCGAGCTGTTCGGCTTCGTCAACATCCCGATGGCGGTCTGGATCGACGAGGCGGGCATGCTCGTCCGACCTGCCGAGAGCGCCTGCGTCGAACGCAGCCCATTGCGCGACATGGAGATCCCCGAAGGGCTCGACGAGCGCCTCGACCCGCATACTCGTCGAAGCAAAGGCAATCCCCGACCACGCCGAGGACTATCGGGCGGCGATCATCGACTGGGCCGAGAACGGCGCCGACTCACGCTTCGCCCTGAGCCCCGACGAGGTCGTCACCCGCTCGCGTGCCGGTCGGTGACGACGAGGCCCGCGCCGCGGCGTGCTTCGAGCTCGGGCAGCATCTGCGCACGACGGTCGATCACGACGCGGCGGTCCGGTGGTGGCGAGAGGCGCACCGCCTCGACCCGGGCAACTGGACGTACAAACGACAGGCCTGGACGCTCGTCACTACGCCGCCGGAGGCGCCGACGAGAACGATCTCCTCCAAGGACCGAACGACGTCTACGAAGGCAACTGGCTCGACGATGTCGTCGCAGCGGCGGCGGCGCAGCGTACGGCACCGAGCCCGTCCTCTGAAGACGTGCGCGGGTAGGTTCGCCGTCGAGCTGCGGCACGATTTGCGTTTCGGGTGCTGCGCAGCCGATACAGACCGGCCGCAATGAATTGGTCGGCTCGCCTACCGGCTCGCCTCCTCCTGAGCCTCGCGCCGAGCCCGTTGCACAGCACGTGGAGCCGGGTCGACTCCGGTCGTTTCGTCCGCGCCGACTCCCGTTCAGGGTGCGTCTCCAGCACTGTTAGCGTTGCATCGTCCGGGATGGACGCAACCGACCCCAACGACCACACGGGGACCCTATGCACGCAGATTTGGTCATCGAGGTGGACAACGAGCCAGGAGCGCTGGCCAAGGTTGCGACGGCAGTCAGTGACGCCGGCGTCAACCTGTCGGCAGCCACATTCACTGGCACGCCGGACGTGCCGAGTTGCACATCTTGGTGCCTCACGCCGAGGCAGCCAAGCACGCGCTCGCCATCTCGAACCTGGCTATCACCCGCGGAACGGGGCGTGGTGGTCGTGGAGGTGGAGGACCGCCCCGGCGTCCTCGCCGACCTCGCCAACAAGATTGCCAAGGCGGGCGTCGACTCGATCTCGTCTATATCGCCACCCACAACAGGGTGGTCCTCGGCTCTGCCGACCTCGCCGGCCTCGAAGCCGCACTCGCGCCCTGATCCGATGGCGAGCGGGGCCGGTATGCCAGGCTGACTCGCGGAACGACGTCTCGTTCCGCGATCCGTGTGTGCGATGGTGGAGTGGTGACCGCGCCGTCGCCTGACGCACTCACCATCGACCGCCGCGCCTCGGTGCAACCAGCGCGATCATCGCGCACGATTTGCCCCTCACATTGCGAGGGGAGGGTTGTCATGTCCGACGAAGCCAACAAGTCGCTGTTCTGACGGAAGCCTATCGCCGCTGGCACGACAGCCGCGGCAGCAGCGTCGATCACTGGATGTCGATCTGCGCCGAGAACATTGCGTTCGGCTCGCTCAGCCTGGGCGCCGAGCCGCGGGTCGCTTACCTGACCGGGTACAACGCGCGCGATGAGCTTGGCCGCTATTTCGAGGGGCTTGCCCGCGACTGGGAGATGATCGAGTACAAAGTCAATCATCTCGTCGCGCAACAGGATCGCGTGGTGATGCTCGGCCACTGCTCGTGGCGCAACAAGCACACCGGCAAGGTGGTGAGCACGCCGAAAGCGGATTCCTGGCGCTTCGCGAACGGCAAGGCGGTAGAGTACTACGAGTACTTCGACACCGCGCAGGTGCACGCCGCCGCCTGAGGTGTGCGCGGAAGGAACGCGATCGTGACCGACCTGAACAACCGCCCCGGCGGCCCGAACCTGATCGTCACCGCCAAGACCGCGCACAAGGTCCATTTCCTCGACGCGGCGACGCTGACGATGCAGTCGACCATCGACATGCCGGGCTCGACCCACGAGCTGGCGCTCTCGCCGGACGGCCGCACCGCCTACGGCACGGTCTATGGCGACGGCGTGTTCGCCAAGCGTGTCAATCCCGACCGCCGCATCGTGGTGATCGATCTGCCGTCGAGGTCGCTCACGCGCGTCATCGACCTGGGTGCGGTCTATGCGCCGCACGGCGTGATGATGGACGAGCAGGGCACGCTCTGGTCGTCGGGCGAGCTCGGCAACGCCGTGCTGGCGATCGACCCCGCGAGCGACAAGGTCGAGAAGATCGACGTCGGCCACACCGCGCACTGGGTCGCGGTCAGCCATGCGACCGGCAAGGTCTTCGCGTCGGTGAAGTCGGACTATCTGGTGGTGATCGATGCCGCCCGCCGCGCCGTCATCGACCGCATTGCGCTCCCGCACGTGGTCGAGGGGCTCGCGGTCTCGCCCGACGGCGCCACGGTCTATGCCTGCGGGCAGGATGCGGCGGAGTTCTATGTCGTCGACACGCGCTCGCATGCGGTCACCGGCACGGTGCCGATCGACGGCGCCAATCCCGAGAAGAAGCAGATGCGCCGGGTGCGGGTGTCGCCCGACAACAATTATGTCGTCGTGTCGTCAAACCAGGACCATCACGTCGCGATCTTCGAGCGTGGCGCCCTGAAGCAGATCGCCTCGATTCCGGTCAAGAAGTCGCCGATGGGCTTCGGTTTCGCGCCCGGCGGCACGCACGCCTATATCTGCTGCCACGATGATGCCGAGGTGTTCGAGTTCGAGCTGGCGACCGGCCGGGTGACGCGTACGTTCCCGACCGCGGCCGGCTGCGAGTTCATCGTCGCCTATCATTGAACCGCAGGAGAAGAGGCTTGCTTTCGGAGGGGCGGGCGTTACAACGCGCCGCCATGAATGCCCTTGAGCGCCACCCAGAGCGCGGAACCGCGGGCCCTGTTCGCCCCGGAGATCGCGCGCCGCCGCACGTTCGCGATCATTTCGCATCCTGACGCCGGCAAGACCACGCTGACCGAGAAGCTGCTGCTGTTCGGCGGCGCGATCCAGCTCGCCGGCCAGGTGAAGGCCAAGCGCAACCGCCAGTCGGCGCGCTCCGACTGGATGACGATCGAGCGCGAGCGCGGGATTTCGGTCGTCACCTCGGTCATGACCTTCGAATACGACGGCCGCATCTTCAACCTGCTCGATACGCCCGGCCACGAGGACTTCTCCGAGGACACCTACCGGACGCTGACGGCGGTCGATTCCGCGGTGATGGTCATCGACGCCGCCAAGGGCATCGAGCCGCGCACCCGCAAGCTGTTCGAGGTCTGCCGCCTGCGCGACATCCCGATCCTGACCTTCATCAACAAGATGGACCGCGAGAGCCGCGATCCGTTCGAGCTGCTGGACGAGATCGAGAAGACGCTCGCGCTCGACGTCACGCCGATGCAACTGGCCGGTCGGCCGCGGCCGCGACTTCGTCGGCACCATCGACGTGGTGAACGGCGGTGTGCGGCTGATCGAAGGCGACGCCGGCAAAGCCGGCACGCTGCGCACCATGAGCATCGCCGAGGTCGCGGCGCGCAGCCCGGCGCTGAGCGCGGATGCGATCGAGGAGGAGCTGGCGCTGGTGCGGGAGGCCTGCAAGCCGTTCGACCTGCAGTCGTTCCGCGAGGGTCATCTCAGCCCGGTGTTCTTCGGCAGCGCCTTGAACAATTTCGGCGTCGGCGACCTGCTCGATGCCATTGGCACGATGGCGCCGCCGCCGCGGGAGCAGAAGGCCGACACCCGCACGGTCGCGGCCGACGAGGACCGCATGTCGGCCATCATCTTCAAGATCCAGGCGAACATGGATCCGAACCACCGCGACCGCATCGCCTTTGCGCGTCTGTGCTCGGGCAAGCTCACGCGCGGCATGAAGGTCCTGAACAACCGCACCGGCAAGCTGATGACCTTGAGCGCGCCGCAGTTCTTCTTCGCCAAGGACCGCGCGCTCGCCGACGAGCCTATGCGGGCGACGTGGTGGGCATCCCGAACCATGGCACGTTGCGGATCGGCGACACGCTCACCGAGGGCGAGAAGCTGAATTTCGTCGGCGTTCCGAGCTTTGCGCCGGAAATCCTGCGGCGCGTGCGCTTGCCGGACGCGATGAAGGCAAAGCGGCTGAAGGAAGCGCTTCAGCAGATGGCGGAAGAGGGGGTCGTGCAGGCGTTCCGGCCGCAGGACGGCTCGCCGGCGCTGGTCGGCGTCGTCGGCACGTTGCAGCTCGACGTGTTGCAGGCGCGGCTGAAGGACGAGTATGGCCTCGAGGTGATGTGGGATTCGGCCGAGTTCACGCTGGCACGCTGGATCGCGGCCGACGATCCCAAGATACTCAACGCGTTCGTCACGGCCAATGCGGCGGCGATCGCCGACGACCTCGACGGCGACGTTGTCTTCCTCGCGCGCAACCAGTTCTATCTGGATTACGCCCGCGAGCACGCCCCCGGCGTCCGGTTCACCGACATCAAGGACATCTACAATCGTCCGGCGACTCGCTGACGCTCGCGCTGCGTCAGAGCGTGCCGGCTTGCTCGAGCATCTCGGCGCCTGACTTGCTGATCGACCCGAGCAGTTCGGCGCGGCTGCAGACCTTCGGGCAGTGGGTCTGGAAGCTGCGCAGACGCAGATTTTCATGCGCCGCCGCGAGGCATTGCTGCAACCGGACTCCGGCCCGCTTCAACGCATTGAGATGCGGTACCAGCGCGGAGACCGCGTTGGGCGTGAGCTTCTTGCCGGCGGCTTCCGTAAAGACGTCGGCAACCCGCGATTCCAAGGCTTCGGCGACGGTTATTTCGGCATCGCATTCCTTGCGCAGCGTTGCGGCGATGGCCGGGGGCGTCGTCGGGATGCGGTCCCACGGCCGCGACAGGATCGGATCGTCAGCCGCCGGCAGGCGGCCGCGATCGAGCCGATAGGCGAACACGCTGCGCAGCCGCTCGATCGTCTGGTCCGTCGTGCTCGGCGCATCCGCTGGGCCGGACCGCAGGTTGTGGATGCGGTTGGCGCCCGCCGACCAGACGACGCGACAGCCCTCGGCGCAGGCATAACGCTTGGGGTCGAGCTTGAGCGCCCGGTCGCGGCGGAGGAACGCCGCGAGCGAGCTGTCGAGCGGCGACGGGTCGGCGCTCGCCGCCGCCGACAGGAAGCCGCCCTTGCCGACGGCCGGCGTCCACCGCACGACAAAGTCGGGCTGATAGAAATAGACCGGCCCGCGCACCTCGTAGGTCTTCAGCGAGAATTGGCGGACCATTGCCGCCATCGCCACCTCCTGCTCGAGGTTCGTTCCGCTGAACGAGAGATAGAGGGCGGCAAGCCAGCCGCGGCCTTCGATCACGCGACCGAGCAGCGCGTCGGCGGAGTCGGGGGCGATGGTGCCGGTCACCAGCAGCGCGCGACAGGCCTCGGGCGAGGGCAGCGGCCGCCGTGACAGGTTGAAGTAGCTGAAGAACGTCGACGGATCGTCATGAAAGATCTGGAGCAGGTTCTTGTAGCGCGAGGCTTCGATGCAGTGAAACTCCAGCGCGGCCACGGCCGGGCTGGGAGCCGACGATAGCAGCGCCGGAACGAGCAACATCGCCAGTGCGGCCGATCTCAGGTTCTTGGCGATCATCGAGACCATCTCGGATTGCCGGCTATTGCGCCTGCTTCAGGAGACCACGCACGCTGTCGTCCACCATGCCCATCAGTTTCTTGCGGTCGCAGCCATTCGGGCAGAGCTTGGCGAAATGGGAGCGCCGCTCGCTTTCATGGGCGGCGGCGATGCATCGCTCGGCGTCGGAGCGCAGATGGCGGAGCTGCCGCAACGAGCGCCGCAGATTGTCGGTCTTGATCCAGTAGCCGAATTGCGGCGCGCTCAGCTCGGTGATGGTGTTGCCGATCTGCCGATCGAGTTCCTGGAGCTGATCGCCGTTCATCTTGCACTTGCCGGTGAGGTAGTCGGCCACGTAGCGGGGGAAACGCGAGACGTCGACCGGCGTGGTCGTTTGCGCCGGTGTTTCCTGGTAGTGGCGGATGAAGTCGGGCCCCGGGTCCATCTGGCGGTAGAACGCGATCTGCTCGAGTTCGAGGCGCTGCAGGCGCTTGTCGGTCTCCGACATCGTGGCCTTGAGATTGATGAATTCGCCCTTGCCCGCGCCGCCGACACGCGCGCGATGCACGCGCACCTCGCCGGTGCGGTCGACGCCCGCGGTGTGAATGAGCCCGCAGGCCGACGCGCAACCGGTGTAGTCGAGCGGGACCGGGTTCAGCCCCTTGCGTGAGGTCAGATAGCTTCGCCAGTTTCGGATGCGTTCGGCGTCGGGCTGCTCTTCGCCGGTATCAGGAGCCGACGCCGCCGGCGGAACGAAGAAGTCGGGCGTGTAGCTCAGGGTGCGGCCCTGCGCGGTCGCGGTCTGGGTCTTGAGCCAGAACAGCCGCGTGATGAAGCCGAGCTGGTATCCGGTTTGCACGATCCCGCCGCGGCGATGACAGCTGCAAGGTCGCGAGCCACCCCTGGTTGGCTTCGATCGCGGCAAGGAGCTTGTCGGCGTCATTGGCGGACCGGGTATCGACCTTGCCGGTGAGCAGCATCGCGCGGCAGAACTCCGGCCGTGGCAGTTTCGGCGGAATCGAGGTCGAGGAACGCGGCGAGCTGTTTCGGATCGTTGCCAAAGAGCTGATAGAGGTGCCGATAGCGGGACGCTTCGATGCAGGTGATCTCCAGCGCGTCGGCGCGCTCGACTGCGGCAACGACAAGCACCAGAACCGCAATGACTGCCTGAAATGCCCGCCGCATGATGTCCCGCGTCAAACGAGATCGTGCCGATGAGGATACCACGCCCGTTAGTCGGTGCCAGACCTCGGCACGTTCATCGCGTTGCCTGTGCACGAAACGGCTTGCTCAGAAATCGCGATCCTTTCAGGCCGTAGCGCCAGGGCAGGTCGGTCGCCTTGGTGATGCCGATGCGCGGGCCGACCACGATCGTCACCTCGTCTTCGCGCGGCATCAGCGCAAACGGCGGCGTATCGAGCGCGAGCCCGTTGTGCGCGCCGGTGATGCCGAGCGCCGCGCAGATGCGCCCGGGGCCCGAACACAACAGCCGCTCGTCCTTGAGCCCGCGGCGGCGGCGCATCGCGGCGATGCCGTCGGTGGGCTCGATGGCGCGGATCAGCACCGCGCTTGCCGAGCCTTCCGCCTCGCAGACGAAATTCACGCACCAGTGGATGCCGTAGGACCGATAGACATAGGCAAAGCCCGGCGGGCCGAACATCACGGCGTTGCGCGGCGTCGGTCCGTTGTAGGAATGCGCCGCCGGATCGGTGTGATGATAGGCTTCGACCTCGACGATCCGGCCACCCACGCCCTTGAACAGCAAGGTCGCGCCGATGAGATCGCGCGCCACCGCGTGGACGTCGCGGGCAAAGAACGGGCGGCGAAGCGGACGCGGCATGATCGGCTTGCAATTGTCGGCGGTGCCTAATCGGACCCTAGCAGAGCGCATGGCTTTTGAGCGTCGCGTTCACGGAACGCGTGCCTGCGGCTATTCTGGCGTTTGGCGGTCATCGCAAGCGAAGCCGGCGCGGCAGCCGGCATCCGCATTCGCCGCCGCTGAGCGCCCGAGAGCTCAGACCCGGTAGGTGGTGCGGATCGCACCCCAGTGCTTGCCGAACACGCGGATCGGCGCCGCGACCAGGCGGATCAGCATCTGTTCACCCTCGCGTGCGTGGCGGAACTGCTGGATGGTGTAGGGCCGGGTGCTGCGCGCGCCGGTGAGGCGCATCGGGTCGTCGTACATGCGCCGGTTGCGGGAATTGCGTTCGTTCCAGACCGGATCGCCGGGGCGTTGCGGCTGCGAGTGCTGGGGGCGATGCACGGGGATATAGCCGTTGCGGTCGATCGCCGAACAAAGCGTCATGTTCGGGTTGGCGTCGTAGAACGGATTCTGGATCGGCGGCAGCACCTGCTCCAGCAGAGGCAGGAATTTCGTGCTGACCTGCACCGGGTTGCTGCCTGCGATCGGCACGTAGTTGTTGTCGAACAGGTCGTCGAAGGTGATCCGTCCACTCGACACCAGCCGTTCGAACTCTGCCGATATCTGCGCGCCGAGCTTGACGGCACGGGCGACCAGCACGCTGTTCTCCTCGCGGATGACGGCAAGCTTTGCGTCGAGTGCCCGGTGTTCGCGTTCGTCAAGGCGGATGAACGCGAAGTGCACGCCCTCGCTCGAGCAATTCGCCACCCGCACGGTGGCGGCGCCGATGCCGCTTATCGAGGCCTCGAGCACGGTGCCGGCCGGAAATGTGCCGATGCCGTCGAACACCGCCCGCATGCCGCCCTCGGAGAGATCGCGGGTCTGGCCGTGCGCAACACCGCCCGGTTGATGAGCGTGACCGGGATTTCGTAGGGCAGCCGGTCGTGCTTGCGGCGGTC
>CAWHLC010000003.1:0-20965 GCA_963830025.1 uncultured Acidimicrobiia bacterium | reverse complement strand
GATCCTCGGGGGCAGTGGCCGCCATCGGCCTTCCCGTGCGCGCCGCGGCCCGCCGCAAGCCGTCCGCGCCGTCGAGCGCCCACCCGGCGGAGGACTCTATCACACGGCTGTTCCCGGGCGCGTCGGTCAGATCGGCGCGCTTCAACGGCGACGGGGAGCGGCTGATCGTCGACCTCGAGCCACCCGGCAACAACAGTCCGGCGGATACCTTCGACCCCACCGCGGGACGCGTCGAGTCTGGGACTGGCGTGATGGCGAGATCGTGACCACCATCGACGTCCTGCCGTGGATCGCCGTGCCGAGCCCGACGGCCGATCTCGTCGCCATCGGCCCCCACACGGCGGCCCGTGACCAATCCTTGAAGTTGTGGGACACGGTCACCGGTCAGCCGGTGGCCACGCTCGCCGGGCACACCGGCGCGGTTTACGACGTTGCGTTCAGCGCCGACGGAACGCGGCTGGCAACCGCCGGTGCCGACGGCACGATCCGCCTCTGGGATCCCACGTCCGGTGCGCACGTGCTCACGCTTGACGGTCATATCGGCGCGATCGTCTGGTCGCGTTCAACCCTGCGGGCACGCAGCTCGCCACGGCTGGCATGGACGGCACCGTCCGGGTCTGGGCGCTCGACCTCGACGAACTGGTCGAAATCGCCGAGCGCACGCGTGACCCGAGGCTTCACCGAGGACGAATGTGTGCGGTACCTGCAGAGGCAGTCCTGCGGAGGGTGACAGGCAGCCGCCGTCGGCTTCGGGGGATCGGTCATCCCACCGCCGGCGAGGTGTAGTCACCCCGGAGGCGGTGCGGCGGGTAGTTGCACCGTGACGCGGAGCCCGCCGGCCGGGCGGGGGACGATGGTGAGTGTTCCGCTCATGTGCTTGGGTGATGCTCTTGACGATGGCCAGTCCGAGGCCGACACCTGCGTGGTCGGTGCGGATGCGTTGGGTGCCGCGCTGGAACGGTTCGGTGAGTGTCGAGACCAGCTGTGGGCTGAGCGTGTCGCCGGTGTTCTCGACCGTGAGCATGACGGACTCGGGGCCGATGGCGGTGTTGACCTGCACGGTGCCGTGTTCGGGGAGGTTGTGGACGATGGCGTTGTGCAGGAGATTCGTGGTCATCTGGAGCAAGAGCGCGTGTGAGCCGATCGTGGGGGTGATGTCCCCGGCGGTCTCGATGGTGACGCCGTGCTTCTCTGCGAGGGGAAGGAGTGTTTCCGTGGCCTCTTCGGCCAGGAGTGACAGGTCGACGTGGTCCCGGGCGAAGGCCCGCTGGTTGGCGCGGCTGAGCAGGAGCAATGCTTCGGTGAGTTCGATCGCTCGGGTGTTGACGTAGCGAAGGCGGTCGACAAGTTCGCCGGTGTCGCGGTTCGGATCGTTGCGGGCCACGTCGAGCAGTGTCTGCGTGATCGCCAGCGGGGTACGCAGCTCATGGGAGGCGTTGGCTGCGAACCTCTGCTGTTCGGCGTCGTGTGCTTCGAGCCGCGCGAGCATGGTGTCGAAGGCGTCGGCGAGTTCGCGGAACTCGTCGTTGCGGCCCTCCATCTGGATCCGGTGGGACAGCGATCCGTCCGCGGCCAGGCGTGTGGCATGTGTGATGCGAGTCAGCGGGGCGAGCATGCTGCCAGCGAGGATCCACCCTCCCACGAGACCGAACACCAGCAGGAACGCCAGCGCCGAGGCTGCCTTCGGGACGAAGGCGCGCTGGAGGTCGGAGCGGTCGGGCCCGAGCATCGGGCTGGCGATCACGTCGGGTACGTAACGCAGCAGGAACACCCACACGACCGCGAGCAGCAAGGCACCTGCAACCATCAGAAACCCGGCGTAGCTGAGGGTGAGTTTGAGGCGAACGCTCAAACCAGGCGCCCTATCCACGTTCGCCTCCCTCACTTCCGTCGTCTGGTCCGGTGTCGATGCGGTACCCGACGCCGGCCACGGTGGCGATGATCCAGGGTTCGCCGAGCCGTTTGCGCAGCGCGGAGACCGTGATGCGCACGGCGTTGGTGAACGGGTCGGCGTTCTCATCCCACGCTCGCTCCAAGAGCTCTTCGGCGCTGACGACACCGCCTTCGGCAGCGACGAGGACTTCGAGCACGGCGAACTGCTTCCGGGTGAGCGCGACGTAGCGGCCGTCGCGGTAGACCTCGCGGCGGAACGGATCCAGCACGCAGACCTGCGATCTCCCGCACGGGTGGCCTGTTGTGGGCACGCCGGCGGTCGAGTGCTCTGAGCCTGAGCACGAGCTCTTGCAGCTCGAACGGCTTGGTGAGGTAGTCGTCGGCTCCGAGCCCGAACCCGGAGGCCTTGTCGTCGAGCCGGTCGGCAGCGGTGAGCATCAGGATCGGCATGCCGCTGCCGGAAGCGACGATGCGTTCGGCGATCTCGTCGCCGGAGGGGCCCGGGAATGTCGCGGTCGAGGACGGCGATGTCGTAGGCGTTGATGCTCAGCAGCTCCAGCGCGGTGTCGCCGTCACCGGCGATGTCGGCCGCGATCGCTTCCAGGCGCAACCCGTCGCGGATGGCCTCTGCCATGTAGGGCTCGTCCTCGACGACCAACACACGCATCATTTCCTCCTCTGTCAAGCCGCCTCGGCGAGGTCGACCGCTGGGGCGGCGCGCACAGGAGGGTGGAGACCCACTCAGTGCGGCGACGCCACGCTCCTCGAGCGAGCGGCCAGCCGCGTCCAGGAAGGCAGAACGCATGACGGCCACAAACGGCACCGACGCTACGAGCCACGCTCCCGGACCAAGACCAGCCTGACCCTGCCGCTCGATGTTACGAGCCGGCGCATATCGTCGGCATACCGAGAATCACAGACATGCTGGCAACACGACGCTGCCTTGACTGGCAGCATGAGTCAAACGGCGTCAGCACGGACGACGACCCACAGGACGCCAGGCCCACCGCCGTCGGCCTGGTCGTCGTCGCCGCTGCGATCATCGGAACGTTCGTCCATCAGCCAGCATCGTCATCGGCGCCCTCGTTCAGCGAAGCCGTTCGCGGCGACCAGGGTGGTGCGGACGACCGAGGCTGACGGTGCCGTCACCGAGGCTGACGGTGCCCTCCCCGACGGCGTGACGGTGTTTGATGACGGGTATCCCGGCGTCGCCAACCTCGACCCCGATCTGCTCCAGGTCCTGCGTGAAGCTGCGACGGATGCCGCCGACGACGGCATCGAGTTCTACGTCAACAGTGGATGGCGCTCTCCGGAGTACCAGAATCAGCTGCTTCGTGAGGCGGTCTCCGAGTACGGGTCCGAGGAGGAAGCGGCCCGATGGGTCGCCACTGCGGACACGTCCGCTCACGTGTCCGGGAACGCGGTCGACATCGGCTCGTTCGATGCCACGGCGTGGCTGTCCGAACATGGCGCCGCGTACGGGCTGTGCCAGATCTACAGCAACGAGTCCTGGCACTACGAACTGCGCCCCGAGGCGATCGATCGTGGTTGCCCTCCGCATGTATGCCGACCCCACGCACGATCCGAGGATGCAGCAATGACCAGAGCCGACCGTGTCGCATCGAGGCAACCGGTGACGGCGTTCTCGGACACCGATGGGCATCGACACGGCTAGCTCAGGTCCCGGCGTCGAGTTCGCGCCCAAGGCGCTCGAGTGCGCCGCGCCACGACGGGTGTCCGTTCGCTCCCGACATCGTCCAGCGAACGAACTTCGTGGTCCCCATTTCCGGGGCGAGTTCGCGCATCAACTGACGATGCGGGTCGGTTGCGGCGAATGCGGACAGCGCCGCCTCGTCCCGCCACACCGACAGCGTGGCGTACTGCTTGCGTAGCGGACGCGCCAGCAGCGAGAAGCCGATCAGGCCCTCAGCCGAAGCGAGTTGCTTTCCGACGGATCGTGAGCCTCGGAACAACCGCCACGTCGACCGGCGACTTCGAGGCGGGATCATCGACGCGAGCACGAGGTACTCCGCGTCGGGGTCCAGGGTGGCGGACGATTTCCAAGGTGACTTCACAGGCGGCTCCACTTTCTGAAGGGCGAGTAGTTCGCCGACCGGGAGAGTCGAGTCTTGCGGGTGCCGACGGCAGTGATCCGCGCCGGCGGCCTCATCATTGGCTTCGCTTGAGAACCGAACGTCCGAGCGGATGACGGCCCTGGCGATCGGGTCCGTGGCGTGGGTGTGGCGGGGTCACGCGAAGTGTTTGCGTCGACGGCCGTCGCGCCGATGAGCGCTGCGAGCAGTCCCGTTGGTGCCCCGGGGGATCCATGGCCCGATTCTGCCCTCCGCGACGTCACGGAGAACATCACGAGCCTGCTGTCTCGTGCTGGTCGCAGCGTCATCGAAGTATCGGGGAACGGCGCTTCGAGGAGCGCCCAGCGATCTGGAGCGTGCGCTATTGGCGGGTCTCGGACAGGACGCACTGAGATCGGCAGCGGGCAGCTCGGCGCTTGGCGGACGCCTCACGAGAGGGACAGCGGAGCGTGAGCGGACGCGCGTTCCCGGCCGGTGCCGACCTCCGAGGCGTCTCGCAGAGGGATCCCTGATCGGGACACGACTGCCAACGGCGGTCGGCGGGCGGAGGCAGTGACATCGGCACGTTCATCGTGCACGTGAGGAACTCCGGTTCGTTCCGGACGGCCTGACGACGTGATCGCGTTCGCCGCCATCGTCGTCGACGATCGTGATCGGCCGATCGCCTTTCCGGCGGCGACGCCAAGGTCAGACTCGCTCACCGCAGCCAACCTTGCGAGCTACGACGCCGGGATGCCGATGGCGCCGACGACTCGTCGTCGCGCTGTACTCGTCGTGCAACTTCCACCAGGCGTACGGCGGACCTTGCGGGTAGCCGGCCGGCGAGTCCTCCCAGTCCTCCTGTCGGCCGAGCGGGGTGATGTCGAGCAGGCTCCAGACGTTGCCGATGGCGTCGGCGGCACGACCGTTTGTGAAATAGGTGCGGTAGATGCGGTCGTCGGCGCGAACGAACACGTTCAGCCCGAAGTACTCGTCCACGCCGAAGTCACGCGAGAAGTCGTCGAGGGTGCTGAACCAGGGCACGTCCCAGTCCATCCGTGACTTGTAGCGCTCGATGGCGTCGAGAGGTGCCGGCGAGACGAGCACGAAGGTCGTATCGCGTGCGTTGAGGTGGGCGAGGTGACCCAGGTTGTCGATGAACATCGCGCACCCCGAGCATCCGCCGTCAGGCCAGTTCTCGACGCCCGGCTCGAAGAAGGCCCGGTACACGATCAGCTGCGTCCTGCCGTCGAACAGGTCGACCAACGACTGCTCGCCGTCGGGTCCGACGAACCGGTAGGGCTTCTCGATCTCGACCCACGGCAGCCGGCGCCGCTCGGCAGCAAGCTCGTCGCGGCCACGTGTCGCCGCCTTCTCTCTCTTCAGCAGCGCGTCACGCGCCGTCTGCCACTCCTCGGCTGAGACCACCGGCGGGGTGTCGATGCCGGTCGTGTCGAGGCCGTTCGTACCCATCTCATTGCTCCTTCGGCGTTGATCATGCGTCGACTTCGGGCGGATCTTGTTCACGAGCTCGACCGGACCTGGTCCATCTCCACGGGTTCTACGTACCCCGGTCCGTCCGATAGAACACGTGCTCCGCACCGTCACTCCCGTGACAGCAACCCCCACCGGCTCACACCCACAACTTGACAAGACTTGTCTATCTTGTTAAATAACTGATCTGTGAAGTATCTGGACGAGGCAACGCAACGATGACGCTGGCGACCACCGATCGGTTCGACGTCGTCTTCGCGGCGCTGTCGGATCCCACGCGGCGCGCGATCGTGCGCCGGCTGGCCGACGGTGAGGCAACGGTGCTCGAGCTGGCCGAACCCTTCCCGATCAGTCTTCCGGCCGTCTCCCGTCACCTGAAGGTCCTCGAGCAAGCAGGGCTGATCAGCCGGAGCCGAGATGGACAGCGGCGGCCGTGTCGCCTGCGGCCCGAGCCGTTGGTCGAGATCGCCACATGGGCCGAGCACACCCGCGCTGCGTGGGAGCAGCGCCTCGACCGCCTCGATGCCCACCTCCGGCGCACGCGAACCCGAAGCACATCCCCACCCACACTGGAGAAGCCATGAGCACGACCCCGACAACGACCGACGCGACCACGTGGGCTCTCGACCGTGAGATCGTCCTCGTTCGCGTCCTCGATGCTCCACGCGAAGCCGTGTTCGCCGCGTGGACCGACGCCGATGCCTTCTGTCAGTGGTTCGGCCCGGACGGGTTCACCTGCACCGTCCGAGAGATGGACGTGCGCAACGGGGGACGAGCCCGCTTCGACATGACCTCCGGCGACGGCACCGTCTTCACGAATCGATTCGACTACCTCGAGATCGTTCCGAGCGAGAGGCTCGTGATGGATCACGGGTCCGACATCGACGACGACCCGGCACGCTTCCGAGTGACGGTGAGCTTCGACGAGCAGGCCGACGGAAAGACGGTCCTGACGCTGCGGCAGCTCCATCCGACGGTCGAGCAGCGAGACGCCGGCATCGGCTTCGGTGCGGTCGAGCTCGGTCTCCAGACGATGCAGAAGCTCGCGCGTCATCTCGGAGTCGCCTGACCCAAGACACCGATGAAATGGCCTTCGGGCGGGGGGTCCGACGCGAAGTAGGTGCAGAGCGTGCTCTGCGGTCATGCCCGCGGGTGGTCTGCCGCTCAGGATCGGGCGAACTCGCACACGGGCACAACAGCTCGGGAACGGCCCGACCTTCAGGTGGTGTTGTGGCGCACCATGTTCTAGGCGGGAGTCGCACCTAACATCCCGACGATGCCTCGAACGGACTCGGCCTCACGCGCGCCATCGACGCCCCCGTGGCCCGCGTGTTCACGGCGCTCGTGGACCGCGAAGCCCTGGAATCGTGCCTCGCGCCTGGCAGGATGACAGCGAGGTTCGAGCTGTTCATCCTGCAGACCAGGCGGCTCCTACCGCCTGGTCTTGACTTACGTAGATCCAACTGACCGACGCGGGAAAGAGTTCAGCCGACTCGGACATCGTCGAGGCGCGCTACGTCCACATCGTCGCCAACGATCGCGTCGTCCAAGCGGTGGACTTCGTCTCGGACGATTCAGCGTTTGCCGGCACGATGACGATGACGTGGGCCGTGCGGGCGGTCGGCGGCGGGACTCGCGTCGAAATCACCGCCGACGATGTTCCCGAGGGCATCTCTGCCGACGATCACGCGGCAGGCTGTCCTCCTTGCTCGAGAGCCTCGCTCGCTACGTGGAGTCGTAGCGAACGCAAACTCGCTAGCCATGCCTCGGAGCCGGTGGTCCCGGACGGCGGGTTTCGGCCAGCGCGATGCGCGTTCTGTGACGGTCCGGGATTCCTCCCGGTGGCGAGTGAGCGCCGATCGCGGCAACCTCGCGCGGTGTGCCCGTGGACTACGACGCCGAAGTGCGTGTCCACAATGCGAGGTTGCGGCGCGTCCACCACATCGGTCTCGACGACCGTGCGATCGACATCGGATGCGGGACCGGTCAGACAACTCTGCGATGCTGCGTGGACGGCCGTCGTCGGCAGCGTGTTGGGGGTCGATACCTCGGCGTCGGCGATCGAGCGGGCCCGTGAACTCGCGTCGGGGAAGGACTCCTCAATGTCACGCACGCGGTCGCAGACCCGCAGGTCCACTCATTTGAAGCTGGGATTTTGACGTGGCGATAAGCCGCTTTGGCACGATGTTCTTCGCCGATCCCACTACCGCCTTCCGCAACATTGCCGGGCTCCGCGGCCCGGCGCACGACTCGTCATGATGGTCTGGCAGGACCACGACCGAAACGAGTGGGCGCTGTCGATCGACAACGCGCTCGCCGCGGATCAGGCATCGCTGCTGCTTCCTACCGACGCGATGGACCCGTTCTCGCTCGGCGATCCCGCCGCCGTCACCACGATCCTGGATGCAGCCGGATTCGTCGAGCTGTCGTTCACCGACGTTCATGAGCCTGTGTTCTACGGCCGAGACGTGTCTGCGGCACTCGACTGGGTTCGCACGTTCGCCGACGTGAGGAGGACGCTGCAACAACTCGAACCCTCGTCGAGGGAACACCGCTTGATCGGCTCGTTCGCACGCTCGACGCCCACGCTCGCGCCGACGGCATTTGGTTCGATTCGCGCGGCTGGATCGTCGCTGGCGCCGAGCCTGACGCATCCGGTCATCAATCGGTGTGCGTCGAGAAGTGCCCAGATGTCCTCGATCGCGATCTCCAAAGCGTCGACGACCAGCTCGGCGCGGAGATGATCGGGATCGACCACCCGACGACCCGACGGGACCAGGCATCGATCACGCCCGCGAGGCATACCCAGCCCTCACAGGTGGGGTGCTGGGGTGATGTCCTGCACCCACAACCTGTCCGGGCGCTCGGGGCGGGACAGGCGCTTCACCAGGTCCTCCGGGTGCGCGACCCCATCGGCGTGGTACCGCTTGCCTTCCAGTCGTTCCTTGCCAGCAGGGCTCGAACGCGCTAGAAGTGCTCCATTCGCAGAGCTGATCGACCGGCGTCTCGGCTGGACCGCTCTACGCAAGGGGAACGGTCGTCCGAGGACCGTGGGTGAGGGGCACTCGGCTCATAGGGAGGGGAAGTCATGGACCAGCCGACGGCACGAACGCGGCGCGAGTTCCTGCGTGACACCGCGCTGGGGGCGGCGATCCTCGGCGCCCTTGCCAATGGCCTCTCTCTGGCGAGGCCGGCACAGGCGCATGCTCAGAGCGGGCCGGCATGCCCGCGGTTCGGGGTGTTCGACGCGCACACCTTCGAGACGCTGGCCCACGTCGCTGAGCAAATCGTGCCCGCCGACCATGAGCCGGGCGGGATGCACACGTGCCTGGCGAGCTTCCTCGAGGTCGTGGCCCTGGGCGATGCGGCCTTTGGCGGGTTCATGACGTTCGCCGCGGCCGCCCTCGACGACTCGAGCCAAGTGCTCCACGGCAAGGACTTCGCCGAACTTTCGTTCGACGAGCAGACGCAGCTGTTGCAGCAGGTGGAGACCAACTCCGCGCCGGGTACGGAGTGGCCCAAGCTCGGCCCGGGCGGACAGGCTGCGTGGTTCGGCGCAGTGCGGACCCTCATCAAGGTCGCGTGGGTGAACAACTGGCCGGAGACGACCGTGCGCGACCGCGCCACTGGCGTGCCCATCTTCGCCGACACCGAGCACTTGATCAGCGACCCCAACGTGCCCGACACCGGCACCGGCTGGGACGTCATGCATTTCCACGCCATCGACTGGGAGGTCGAGCAGCTGTTGTGGGCGTGGCAAGGCGGTCTGCGGGTCATCGACTTCGACGGCACCCCGGTCCTCGACGAGGACCATCCGCTGTCAGACGCCGAGCGCCTGGCGGCGCGCGACACGCTGTACGAGCTGTCCAACGCCGGCCAGGCCTAGGAGGTAGTGAGATGGTCTACGACGCCATCATCGTCGGCACCGGGTCTGCGGGCGGCATTCTCGCCGACCGCCTGACCGACGGCACCGGCAAGCAGGTTCTGGTGCTCGAGGCCGGTCCCGACTTCGAGACGATGTATCCCGGCACCGACCCTGCCGACGAGCGCTCGCGCCTTCGCTCTGTGCGGGCCAACTGCACCCAGCACAGCATGGACACCTTCCATTGGGCATACACCGACTCCAGCGGTAACCAGATCCCGTACGGCAAGAACGTGGGCGGCAGCGGATCTCACAACGGCATGCAGTCGTACCGCGCGACGCGCTTGCAGCACTCGCTCTGGCCCCCCGGCTGGCACTACAACGACTTCGCGCCCTACTACGACGCGGTCGGCCAGCGCATGAACGTGCATCCGTTGCCCCGCATCGCCATGGATCCCGCCGCTCTGGCCTTCGAGGAATCAGCGCTGGACCTTGGCTACCCGGCGATCGAGGACTTCAACGACACGCCGGGCAACAACGTCACCCGCGGTGTGGGACCGAACCCGTACAACGCACGCGGCCTGGTCGACCCCACCTCGGGCAACGGCCTCATCGACAAGTACGGCGGGCGACAGGGGCCGCTGGAGGTCTACATCCGCCCCGCGCGCGCCCGCTCCAACTTCACCCTGATCCCGGACGCGCTCGTCGATCGCGTGCTGTACGAGCCGCGGCCGCGGCGGCTGGCACGCGCAGGCGGTGCGCTACACCGACCGCAGCGGCGCGACTCACACCGCTGAGGGCAAGCTCATCCTCGTCTGCGCCAGCGCGTTCGGCAGCCCGACGCTACTCATGAGATCCGGCATCGGCGCCGGTCTCCAGGTGAACCTGCCGCAGGTCGGGCGCAACTACGTCAACCAGGCTGTCGGTTTCATGTCGATCGAATACGACCAGCCGCTGCACGGCCAGTTCGGCTACCCGATCGGGACCGTGGTGCAGGTCGACTATCACCGCCCGGGCCGCTCCTACCTCATCGCCACGATCTCCCAGGGCCAGTTGGGCCTGATGCTGGGCACCCAGTGGGGCCAGCGCTTCAAGGACAACATCCGCAACTGGCGCAATTGGGGTGGCGCATTCGTCTTCCCGGTCTTCACCACCGCGGTGGGCCGGGTGACGCTCGACCCCACCAAGCCCAACGGGGCTGGCATCGAGTACCAGGTCACCCCGGAGGACCAGGCGCTCATCCAGACCGGCTACGACGAGGCGGCCAGGATCTTCACGAACATGAACCGCCTGGCCGGCCGCCCCCACGTGAAGACCATCGAGACCGTGCCGCAGCCACTGATGGCCTCTCATGGCCAGGGCACGTGCCGCATGGGTCGTAACCCCGCAGACTCCGTGGTCGACCTGAATCTCGTCGTCCACGGCTTCGACAACCTGATGGTGGTCGACGGCAGCGTCATGCCCGTACAGGTGCAAAGCCCCCACTACCCGATCTCGGCGCTGGCCCACAAGATCGCGGACACCTTCATCCGCCGCGATCTCTGGAACATTCCCTAAGAGCACACCGCGGACTGAGCCGCCGACGGCCAACCGCGGCGACGGAGCCGCGGACCAGCGGCCGCAGCGGTCAATGGCGTAGGTCGTGAAGTGCTCGTCCAGCACGGCCACGAGCGAATCGAACGTCGTGTAGTCGGCGATCGAGCCATGCACCATCACGAGCGCCGGTCCACTGCCCTTGGCCCGCACGGCGATCGGTGAGCCGTCGGCGGCGGGACCTCGAAGCGGTCGGCGCTCATCGCCGGGCCCCGTCTGCGGACGTGGCGATCGTGTCGTGGAAGGCCAGCAGGGTGGCGACCCACTGGTCGGCGTGGGTCGCGTGGGGAATGTGCCCGGCGCCGGCGATGGTCGCGACCTGGGCGGTCGGGACGAGCAACGCCAACTCGCCGATCACGGCAGAGAAGAAGCTCGGGCCCTCGCTGCCGGATGTGAACAGCAGCGGCACCGTGGTCACGGCCAGGGCGGCGGCGTCGACCGATCCGGACGTCGGATCGCGGGCCTCGTCGAGGAACGTCGGAGCGTTGGCCTCGAGGATCGCCCGGAACGGGTCGTGCACAACGCGACGGCGATCGGCCGGCGGGTTGCGCTTGCACGGGGCCGTCGCTGTCGCGAAACCGCAGGCCGTCACGCTGTTCGAGGGCTCCGATGGCGAATGCCGCCCAGATCACGGTCGGCTCCCCGTTGAGAGGAGTCGTCACTCCGACCGAAGGATCAGCGTGGGGTCGACGCGGGCGCGGCGTGCCGGCACTGCGGCAGCCAGGTTCGCGACCACAACGGTGACCACGGCGACGAGTGCGAGTTGCGACAGAGGTACGGCTGGCTCGGATATCACGTCGAGCTTCGCGGCGAACAGCGCCCACGCCAGGCGTCCGCCGATGATCCCGAGCGGGACGCCCACCGCGAGGCCCAGCACAGCGATCGTCGTCGCGTGCCACGACACCGTTGACGCGAGTTGGCGTGCGGCGAAGCCGAGCGACTTGAGCACCGCGAACTCTCGACGGCGGGCGCGGATCGACCCGGCGATCGCCGAGGCGAGCGAGACGGCTGCACCCACTCCGAGCAGCGCGCCGAGCACGAGCGGCACCCCGCCAATGGACCGCGCGTTGACGATCTCGGCAGGGCGTTGAGGACCCACGATTTCTACGCCCGCGAACCCGGCTAGCGGCGCGAGCCGGGCACGCAACCGTGTGGCTGCGGCGTCAATAGAAGCACCATCGATCAAGCGGATGAAGACCACGTTCGGCCCCAGATCGTCAACTTGTGCGCCTGTGATGTCGAGGTCCCGCCCGGGGACGCGTTCCGGCACGACAATCGCACCGACGCCGAGCGATGTGCGCTCCGCCTTGGTGCGACCGATTGTCGGGAACGTCGCGATCCCGGACACGGCGAGTGAATCACTCTCGCGACTGCCGCCGATGGAACGCACCTCGACCTCATCCCCGACGCTCTTCCCAAGCGCAGCGGCGGTCGCCGCTGCCAAGAACGATCTCGCGGCCGTGGCGGATCATTCGGCCACGGGTGATCGGCGGGATCAGCTCGGCATCCGGAGCAATCCCGAGCAGCGGCACCGGTACCCCGTCGATCGCATCGGCGCCGATGTGGACCTCCGAGTACAAGTCGACATCCGCATCCGCCATCAACGTCGCGTCGAGGCGCGCGTTGTCGAGATTCCCGAAGCCCTCTCCGGCGATCGCCGCGATCTCCCAGTCCCAGCCGTAGAGCCGGGCCGAGCTCGTGAGGCGATTGAGGCACGCGCCGAATGTGGTCGCGGCGACGACCGCCGCGACCGCGACCGTGGCGCCGACGACCGCTACGCGCCCACCGGCCGTGGCGCCG
Organism: uncultured Acidimicrobiia bacterium; assembly: GCA_963830025.1. Lineage (GTDB taxonomy): Bacteria > Actinomycetota > Acidimicrobiia > Acidimicrobiales > Ilumatobacteraceae > CAWHLC01. The sequence continues at coordinate 8,251 of CAWHLC010000003.1, read as the reverse complement.
TCGCTCGCTCCCAAGGCGTGGGACACGCCGATGCTGAGCGTCGGCCGCGTGCCTGCAACAGCCGCCGGTCGCACCACCGCACCGCCAGGTCGGCGTCGACCCGTGCGGACGGCCAACATCAGAACCGGCGCGACGAAGATCAGCGCGATAGCGACCGCAAACGCCGTCGGGTCGACGTTGAACCCGCGGTCGACCTCCACGGTGCGGATCGCACCGACCGGCATGAGGGGCGAGAGCGCGGTCGCGATCGCGCAAGCCACGAAGTGCCGATCACCGACACGACGAGGGGCAGGCCGAGCGCGGCAAGTGTGAGCTCACGGTCCGACGCGCCGAGCGCGGGAGCACATCATCGTCGAAGCGGTCCATGCGCCTGCGAGCGCTCAGCGCCTGGCCGGTGAGCACGAGGCCGGCGATGCCCGTGACGATGCCGAACAGGCTGAGCGCGAGCACCACCGGCTGGATTGCCTGTTGGGCATGAAACTCGGTGATCGAGGTGACACTGGAGCTCGACAATCCAGGCGGAAGCAACGCCTCGAGTCGCCGGTTGAACGACTCGATGTCGTCGTCGCCGCGTCGTAGCACGACGCCCTGCTGGCCGTATGTGATCGACGACGTGATGGCGCGCGTCAACGTCGGCGTGACGAGGATCCGTGGTAGGCGGTCGACGTCGTCCTGGAGTACCTCGTCGGGGAAGACGCCGACGGCGACGATGCGGACTACCACCGAGCGCGGAGGGGTTGGCGGGTCGGTGAAGAACGTAGGGCTCTCGGTCTGTTCCGCAGTTGTACAGACCGATCCGAGCATGGTTCCGCGAGGCCGGGCTGCCGGACCCCCGGGAACACCACCGCGAACGCGCGACCACCGTGAGGATGTCCTGCTCGGCGACCCGACGGTGTGCATCCAAGGCGAGCAGGTCACCCACCTCGTGTTCCCGGTGAACGATGAGCACCGAGTCGCCGACCCCGCCAACCTCAGTGGGGAAGAGGACTATCCACTTCGGTCTTCGGGTCAGCGACCGAGGCCGCTCGCTCGACTTCTACCGATCGCTCGGCTACGAGGTCGTCGGCACCGTGCCACGAACCGAGATCGGCGACCTGACGATGCTCAAGCTTCCAGGCGACGAGTTCGTCACGATCGAGCTGGTCGCCGACCCACCCCTCCCAGCCCGCCCGGCCTCAACCACATCGTCGTCACGGTCAACTCGTTGAACGACTCCATCGCTACGCTGTGCGCTGCCGGAGTTGCCGACGCCGCCTCGCCGGAGCCGCCCGACAACCCCGACACACCGCGAACGGTCATCATCACCGACCCCGACGGCAATCAGATCGAACTCGTCCAATGGCCACACGAACATGCGGACGGTTTCACAGCGGCTGACTGGGCCGAGGGAACGGGTCAACTCAACGACTGACCCCACGTCGAGAGTCATGTTCCGAACTCGTTCCCGTGACTCAGAACTCGGCGGTTGTCGTGGCGACAGTGTGAATCGGGGAGGCCGTCAGTTCATGAGATTGATACACAACGCGGCGACGGCCAAGCCTTGCAGCGTTGCGCGGAGCGCGATGACCCGGTCCCAGTCGTGTTGCAGGGAGCGGGCATTGGTCGGTGTCTCGTGTCTGTCTGCTCCGGCGGTGAGGGTACGGTTGATCGGCGCGCTGGTCCGCAGGTAGATCAACAGCCAGCTGATCAGTAGTGCCAGTGCTGCTCCCGCAGTCGCCGAAGCGACCGATCGGCCAGCCATCGCGGCCAGCACGCAGGCTGTGGCGGAGGCGATCATGCCCAGCATCCCAGGCACGGGCAGGCGTCGGTCGCCGAAGCGATGCACGTTGCCCATGACCGCTGTCAGCGTGGCGTCATCGACACGGGCGAGCGTGGTTCGTTGCACCAGCGTGCAGAACGCGTCAGTGCCGTAGATGACCCCAACGCTCAGAATCCCGATGAGCGCCGCGAGTTGAGCGGAGATGTGCATCACGCATCTCCACCCGGACTGCCGCCCAAGGGCGGCAAAGCGCCCACCTGCTGGAACACTTCGAGCAGGTTGAGCTCGTCCCAGTGTTCGACGAACATGCCGTCCTGTACGCGCCAGATGTCGATCGAGCGCATTTCCACCGTGTTCCCGACTGGCGGGGATTCCCATCAGCTCACCGGTATGGATGCCTCGGTAGACGAAACGGCCCACGACGCGGTCACCGGAGATCACCAGGTCCTCCATCGTGGCGCTGAGATCGGGCATCGCACCGAAGAACGCTGTCCAGAACTCTCGATTGGCCTCACGACCGTCGGCGACGAAGGGGTTGTGGTTGCGGTACTGCTCGGCCACGAACCGGTCGACGAGATCAGGCTCATGTGTATTCAACATCTTGAGATATGTCCCGACGAGTTGCTGTCCCTGTGTGTCCATGTCATCACCTTCCGATGTTCTGTGCGACCGGCGCCGCAGCAACCGTCAACGAGTTGATGTGTCACCCTACATCAACTGAGTTGATATGTCAACTCGATGCTGTAGGCTCCCACGGCGTGAACCGCGGCAGCAACCGTTCAGCGATCGGGAGCAGACCGCCTGGCGGGCGTTCTACGAGTTGCAGGAGGTTCTGCGAGGCCGAATCGAGCAGCACCTCCAGGCTGACAGCGGCCTGTCGCACGCCGACTACACGGTGCTCGCCGTCCTCTCCGAGGCGGACAGTCACCGACTCCGTGCGATTGAGCTTGGGCAGAGACTCGGGTGGGAGAAGAGCCGACTGCACCATCAATTGACGCATGTGCAAACGCGGCCTTGTCCGCCGATCCAGTGGCGAAGGCCGAGCCGTCAACGTCACGATCACGTCGGCAGGCCTGTCCGCGCTCGAAACCGCCGTACCGTTCCACCGGCAACATGTCCGACATCTGGTACTTGACAGGATTAGCCCAGAGCAGCTCGATGAGCTCGGAGCGATCTCGCGCGCGTCCTCGACGGACTCCAGCGATCAGGTGGGTCTTAGCGTGTCCGTGACCTTGCCCTAGACCGACGCTAAGGGCCGGCGTTCGCTGGGCTGGACGACGAGTTGACTTCAGTCGAGTTGGAGGGCGACCCACCCGGGCACTTCGCTTCGTATCGGTGCACCGCCGACGAAGTCCTTGAGTTGTGTCTCGAGTGTTTCGAGTTCTGCGCTGCCGAGTTGGCGTGCCCATGCCTGGCGTAGGTCGTCGAAAATCGCCTCGCCTGTTTGCATCACCTGTAGACCCAAAGGGGTGACCTCAATCCGAGTTGATCACTGGGAAGACGAGGTGGGTGACCTGATCGCCTTGGATGCAGGTCGTCGGATTGCCGAACGGAGAGTCCTTGACGGGGAGCTGGCCGAAGAACGGGCGGCCGCCGCCCATGACGACGGGCACCAGGTCGATGGCGACTTCGTCGAGCAGCCCCAACTCGAGGCATTGGCCGGCGACGACGCCCGCGGTCACGTTGACAGCGCGGTCACCGGCCAGCTGCTGAGCGTGGGCGATGGCGGCCTCGACGCCGTCGGTGACGAAGTGGAACGGCGCATCGGGATGCGCATCGATCCACTCGTGGGGGGCCGTGTGCGTCACCACCACGACGGGGACGTCGAAGTCGTGACGGCCGTCCCAGCCGTCGGTGACGTCGAACAACGTTCGACCGCAGACCAGCACGCCGAAGCTTGACTCCCAGCCGCGCCAGTGCTCGGCGCTCTGCGGGGTCAGGCGAAAGGTCCTGTCGCCTCGCGGGGAGACAACCTCGACATCGCCGTTCTGCAACCAGTCGAAGAGGCGACCGATGCTGTTGTCCTCCTTGGCGATGTACCCGTCCAACGACATCATCGCCTGCGCAACTACCTTGCCCACGATCTCCTCCTTGGTGCGCTGCTGCGCAGCGCTGCTCGCTGATGTAACTCGATCTAGAGTTATTCAATCACGAGGTATATATCTCGTCAATAGGTAATTCAGTGACGAGGCATGTGCTAGCGTGGCGGGATGAGGGATCACGTGTCGGACCTCCTCGATCAATGGCGGGTGCAGCGTCCCGACCTCGATGTCTCGCCGGTGGCGGTGTTCGGACGCATCAGTCGGATCGAACGGCAGAAGTCCACTGCGCTGCGCGAGGTCTACCGGACCCATGGATGCGACGCGGGAGAGTACGACGTGCTGGCCGCCCTGCGCCGGACCGGCCCACCGCACAGCCTCACGCCCACCCGAGCTCTCGCGAAGCGTGCTCGTCAACTCGGGCACGATGACCGAACGCCTGACCCGGCTCGAGCGGCGCAACCTCGTTCGCCGGACCCACTCCGACGACGATCGACGCTCCGTCTCCGTCGCGCTGACCGCCGACGGGCAGCGGCTCATCGACGCCGCGGCACAGGACCTGTTGGCCGCCGAGGCCAGCCTGCTCCGGGGACTCACCGACGCAGACCGGCACACCCTCGAGCAGCTACTGACGAAACTCGCCGCCGACCTCGACGCCCAGCGATAAACACACCGCACTCCACGCCCGATACCCGGGGGAGGGGGCGGGACTGGCCGGAGTTCTCCGAGCATTCACGCCGCCGCTCGGACAGTCCCCCGCCTCAACACAAGCAGGCATGTCGGAGGGAGTTGGCCCCACCTCAGGCGGCGACTCGATGCACAGCGCGGTCGGCGCGACGCGATCGTGTGGGTATCGGTCGAGCCGATAAGTGCATCATGTCCTGATGGTCGAGTCGGTGTACTGCGTTCGGACCGAGCGGCTGATTGTTCGCCGCCCCGCGGAGGCGGATCGCGCTCGCTTCGTTGAGCTGTACTCAGACGAGGACTTCATGGTCTTCTCAGACGGCGCGGTGTCGGAGATCGAGGCCAACGGGCGCTTCGACAGGATGCGGGTGTTGACTGGATCGAGTTCGACAATCGTCGTTGGCTCGAGTGGGGGTATCGGCTGGCGCCGGTGCTCGGGGTAAGGGATACGCCACGGAGGCAAGCGTCGCGCTCCTCGATGTCGCCGCGAGGGAGTACGTCGGGGAGATTCTTGGGTTCGAGTACTGGAAGCAAGCGCCGGTGCAAGGCGAGGTGCGAGACCTCTACCGCCTGGAGGTCTGACGGGCTTCTCGGCGATCCCCCAGCATTGGCCGGTGTTCGGTCGGTGGGCCGACCCGTCAGGATCTCTTCCGTGCCGTCGAACAGAGTGAATGAATTGGCGCGGCTCGGGCGTGTCCGCTCACCCAGAACACCGGGCGGACACGACGGTCGGCAACGCGTCCCACGTCCGAGCGCCGAACGGCCGTTCCGTAGTCGCCCCCACGACTAATCGGGTGTGTGCACCTCGACGACGTATGACGTGATGGTGGTAAGGCGGTCGTTCTTGAAGTCGTAGATGTCGCACGACGCCACCGTCGAAGTTCCGTCCTCGTCGACGTAGTTCGCTTGGCTGTCGATCACGACGGTGTCGCCGGCGGTAATCGTCCGGAACCGGGTGAACACGACCTGGGCCGTGGCGAGCGCTTCGGCTGTGGCGGTGCAGGCGGCGATGACGGCTCCGCGACCGCGGTGCTGTTCGCCGCCGACGTTGTTCCATTCGATGTCGTCAGCGAATGCTCGAACGTCGCCGGAGAGTCATGGCGCGAGAAGGCTTCGGCGATGTAGGTCGACGTGGTCATGCTTGCTCCTCGATCGATAGGTGCCAGGGGGTGGCGGGCATCTCCATGATGCCCGGCGTCATAAGGCGCATCGGGGTCGTCCGGCGCACACAGCGAGGCGGAGACCGCGTGCCCCGCCCATCGCCGAACCGTCCGAGGGCTACTACCGTCGGGGACAGCCCAATCGATGAGTTCTTCGAATCGGGAGTCCTGCACGTCCATGGAACACACGATCAGCCTGGCTACCGCTGATAGGCGCCGCTCGCTTGCCTTCTACCGCGACGGGCTCGGTCTCGAAGCCTTCGGCCCCCTTGCAGACGACGGCATCCCCGAGCCGCTGCAGTTCCGCCTCGGGTCGAGCGTGAGCCTGTTGCTGATCCCCACCGGCGGTTTCGGCTGGGTCGCGGGCGAGGAACGCGTGGCACCGTCAGGCGCCAACGAGTGCGTGCTTTGCGTGTACGCCCCCGACGAGGACGCCGTGCGGGCGCGCTACGCCGCCGCCCTCGCCGCCGGCGGAACCAGCGTCTACGAGCCCGCGCAGCAGGACTGGAACGCCTTCGCAGCCCAGGTCGACGACCCCGACGGGCATTTGTGGATGATCCTGGTCCAGCCGCCCGACTGGGCCGACTGACCTCGACCGTTGCCGCTCGGAAGCGGGGCGACCGGGCACGCGTCCCCGAACGTCGGCTCGTAGGCGTTCGCATACACCACACTCGGACCGAACTCGGCGCGCTCGTGATCGATGCGGATCTCGGCACGCCCTTTCACGCCCTCGGCCACAAAGACCGGCGCTGACCAGGCGATTTGCCAATCGACGGGGTGATGCTTGGTTGAGGTTCCCCCCAGCATTCAGAGCCGCAAAAGCCCTGCTCAAAGCGTCGTCACGTCGTCATCCGTGCACCGCACGGATCCCTCACGACTTGTAGAATCCTGGTAGACCGCCATTTTCTGCGGGTGGAGCTGGGGGGAATCGAACCCCCGGAGAGCGTCCGCCGAGTGTCGCTGCGTGTTGCTGCGTATGCCCTGAGCAGGGACTTTCGGGTTCTCAGCATGCGTACCTGTGTTCGACCGTGCTGACCACTTCTAGCGAGTTCGGTAGAAGTTGGGTGAAGTCGGGGTCCTTCTGGCGCGGTCGCCGTCCGCCTACGGAGCGTGACGGTTACTGAACGTGGTCGCCCTCGCTTGCGGTCCGCGCTACAATGTAGTTCGATGAGCACTCCGGTCTCGGTTCGCTTTCCTGAGGACGTGGCTGGCCGGTTGCGTCGCCGGAGCACGCGCACCGGCGAGCCCGCCTCGGGTCTCGTCGTGCGGCTCGTCGATGAGGGCATGCGAATGGAGGAGCACCCCGGCGTCGTGTTCCGCGACGGCCCGGCTGGGCGGCGCGCCGGGCTGGCCAACGGCCCGGACGTGTGGGAGGTGATCGTGGTGCTGAAGGACTTCGGCGCAGCCGGACCAGCGGCCGCCGTCAAGAAGACGGCGCGGTGGCTCGGGCTCAGCGAAGCGCAAGTCCGCGGCCGAGGGCTACTACGGCGCCTACCCGACCGAGATCGACGATCGCATCGCCGAGAACGTCGCCGCTGCTGACGAAGCGCAACGAGCGTCGGCGGCCCGTGCCCGGCTCTACGGGTGAGGCTGCTGCTCGACGAGATGTTTCCGCCATCGGTGGCCGAAGGACTGCGACGGCGGGGCATCGATGCTGTGGCGATCCAGGAGATGCCGTCGATGCGCGGTCTCCCAGATCCAGAGGTCTTCGTCGCGGCGCAGCTCGACGAGCGGTGTTTGGTCACCGAGAACGTTCCGGACTTCGTTCAGGTCGAGGCAGCTTGGCGGAGCGAGCAGGAGGCGCCGCATCACGGTCTCGTGCTCGTCGCGCCCGGCGCGTTCCCACGACACCACAGGCAGATCGTCGGCCGACTCGTAAAGGCACTCGCCGCGACGGTCGAGGCTGGTCGCCCAGAAACCGGCACGGTCGCGTGGCTCAAGCCACCTTCGCCCTGAGCTCGACGCGACAGATTAGCCGTGGAGAGATCTCACAGTTCGAGGCCGATGCCGAGGATCGCGTTGTGGGATGTGGCGTGTCTGCTCGATGGTTGAGGCGTTGAGCGCGGCGGCGTGGTCGGTGATCTGGCGCCAGTGGCTGGGGTGGACAGGCTCGCGGTCCAAACGAATTTGACGATCGGCGAGCCGGGCGAGGGTGCGGGTCGCGCTGAGGTCATCGACGAGACGATGCCAGGCCCCGTCGTTGCCGGTGTCGTGATCGAGATGATGTTCGAGGCGGGCGGCTTGGTAGCACCAGACGGCTCGGCCGGCGGCGCCCGGCGGGATCGGACCGAGTACGTCGAAGTGAAGCTGGGTTGGCTGATCCACGAGCTGCAAGACCCGTTCGGTTCGGGTGCGGTCGAGAGCGCTGTCGAGCTGGTCAATGGCGGTGGTGAGCTCGAAGCGATCGCCAGCGGTGGCGGCCAGTGCCGCCGCACGGTCCTGTTCATGCTGATCGAGGTCGCCGAAGCGGGCTCGGGCGGTGGATTCGGTGTGGCAGGCGCCGAGGAGCTGCTGGTGGTCCGCGTGGAGTTGATCGGTGCATCGGCCGACGGCGATCTTGTCGCGTCGGGGCCAACGGCGGGCCATCTGCTCGTCGAAGCAATTGGCTA
>CAWHLC010000002.1:0-177038 GCA_963830025.1 uncultured Acidimicrobiia bacterium | reverse complement strand
GATGTGTCGAAGACGTGTTCGAGCAGGGCATCGGGGTCCGCGAGCAGGAGACGCTCGGGAAAGGGCGAGGGTTGGGCCAGCAGGTACCACGGCCAGTAGCCGAGGGACAGATCTCCCATCCGCTCGAACTGGTCGATCGTCGGCACGACGTTCACTACCGCCACCGAGGTGATCCGCTCGGGGTGTTCGAGAGCGATCCGGAACGCCACCCGCGCGCCGCGGTCATGGCCGACGACGGCGAAGCGTTCGTGCCCGAGTTGTGTCATCAGGTCGACGATCTCAGCCGCCATCTCCCGCTTCGTGTAGCCCTCACCGCGCGAGCCACCTGCGGGCGCACTCGACGCCCCGTAGCCACGAAGGTCCACCGCGAGTACGCGGTGAGTCTCGGCGAGACTCGGCGCGACGCGGTGCCAGCACCGATGCGTCTGCGGAAACCCGTGGAGCAATAACACCGGCGAGCCATCGCCACCGCTGGCGACGAAGTACGACGTGTCCCGCACGACGTGCCGGCTGGTGACGAACTCCTCAAATCTCACGATTGTCATCATGAGCGAGTCCCGCTCAGCACCGACGACGCGTTTGCCCCGGGCGTTCGCCACGACTCGTAGGGTGGTCGACGGAATGATCCCGGAAACGCACCGCGATCTACTGGAGCGACCGCTCCCCGCTGTGCTCGTCACGTTGCTCGCCGACGGCCGGCCGCAGGCGAGCGTCGTGTGGTTCGAGCTCACCGGTGACGTGCTCCGCCTCAACAGCGAGCGGGAACGCGCGAAGGTGCGCAATATGGAGCGCGACGGGCGGGTGACGCTGCTCGTCTTCGATCCCGACGACCAGCACCGCTACGTCGAGATCCGCGGTGACGTGGTGGACATCACTGAAGACGGTGCACTCGAGCATCGGGCGGCACTCGATCGCCGGTATCTCGGCCCCGATCACTGGTCCGATCCCGCAGCCGACGCCGGCGCGCGCGTTGTCGTCACGGTGCGACCGGTCAAGGTTGTCGCCCGGAGATGACGGGAAATTCACGGTCGGTCCACCCGTCTCATCTCGCCTGGTCCCTGTCGGCGTGAATAGCGTCGCAGCGATGCATCGGCAGTCAGTGCGCGGCGCCGAATTGGCGGTCTGGCAGTCGGGCAACGGCGAACGGGACCTGGTGTTCGTCCACGGATTCCAGAACGACCACACGGCGTGGCATCCGCTGGTCGAGCGCCTCGACTCGAGTCGCTACCGGTGCACGTCGTTCGACCTGGCTGGCTGTGGCATGAGCGACCGTCCTGGGTCGTGGGAACGGTGCACCATCGACGAGTACGCCGCCGATCTCGTCGACCTCTGCGACGCCTGTGCGCTCGACGAGCCGGTCGTGATCGGACACAGCCTCGGCGGCGCGACAACGCTGCGGGCGACGCTCGACAACCCCACACGCTTCGCTGGGATCGTCCTCGTCGCGCCTGCGTCGACCACTGGGCTCGACTTCCTCCCCGACGAGGCGAGCTTCGCCGCTCTTGCCGATCCGACACCCGAGCAGCAAGCCGCCCTTGCTCAAGCAGCGTTCCGCCATCCGCCCGCCGAGCCGGACTTCGTACAGCTCATGGCAGTGATCGAGCAGGCGACGAGAGAGCACATCGAGGGTGCGGCGCGGTCGATGAGAACGTTCACGTGTCAGGGTGAGCTCGGCGCCGTCGGCGTGCCGTCGATTCTGATCTGCGGCGACCGCGACCGGCACGTGCCGCTCCGCAACCACCTCGCCACGCACCAGGCGATGGGCCGATGCGGCCTGCAGGTCTACTTCGACGTCGGCCATGTGCCGTTCGCCGAGGTTCCCGACCGCTGCGCCGATGATGTCGAGCGGTTCCTCGCGACGATCGTCTGAGCCCGGCGACTCGGGCGATCGCTGATCGCGGTCTCAACAGCAGGTTTGCGGCGCGATTGCGACGGTAAGGCTCCTCCAAGCCGCCGGAAGCAGGAGGAACTCCGATGCTCAAGCCCAGGCACCCCGTGGACGAAGAACAACTCGAAGATCAGGACCTCACTGACCGCGACCGTCACGATGTGGACGGCGACGGATATGCCGATCGCGCCGACTATCGCGATCGTCCGCAGCCACGTGCTGCGCCGACTGCCGAATATCCGGCAGCCCGGCCAGTCGTAGCCGCTCGCCCAGTCGTGACGCCCGCTCCCACGGTCGTACCAGCGGCGCAGATGGCGCGAGCCGACGAGGTGACGACGACGGAGCGGGCATTCTCCGTCGGTCAGATCCTGATCATGCTGTGCGGCGCGGCCCTGTTGGCGCTCGGCATCGTCGCCACCGTCCGTGGTGGTCTCGACGGACCGCTGAGCGAGCCGGTCGTCGAGGTGCTCGGGTTCACCCACACGCCATTGCTCGGTCTGATCGAAATGGGTGCTGGGGCTGTCCTCCTCCTTGCCGGTACTGAGCCCGGCAGGACGCGCCTTCGCCGCCTTCTTCGGGATCCTCCTGATCGTCGCCGGTGCGGTCGTGCTGGCAGAGCTCGACTGGTCCGTCCAGAAGCTCGGGACCGAGCAGGACTTTGGCTGGGTGCCGATCGTGATCGGTGCGACCGTGCTGCTCGCCGCCATGATCCCCGCCAAGCGACGTCATGTGACCACCGTCGAATCGAGTACCGCTCGCGTCGGATGACGTCGTGTGAAGCGACACCTGAGCTCAGTGTGAGCGTTGCGTCGGGTCGGACCTGCAGGGTTCGGCCCGATGCGCGTAACCGGTGCGACCTACGGGCCGTCGCCGGACAAACTGATCCGATGGCCGAATTTCACGACATCGAAGAGGCCGAGCCCGAGCTTGCTGCGCGGGCACGCACGATCTTCTCCTCCGCCCAAAACGCGATCATCGGCACCGTGCGTGGTGACGGATCGCCCCGGCTGAGCGGTATCGATCCGTTGTTCGCCGACGGTCACCTGTGCCTGGATTCGATGCCCGGAGCGCGCAAGGGCAAGGATCTGCGACGCGACCCTCGTCTGGCGTTGCACAGCATTCCGTGGGATTCACGCCAAGTCCGGGACGGAGCGGAGGATCCCGGTGACGCCGACGCGAAGATCACCGGCAGTGCCCTCCTCGCCGACGCGGACAGGGCAGCCTCTCTGCCGCGGCTGGCTCAGAACCGAGCGTGGCTACGAACGGCCTGCCGATTGGGACCTCTTCACCGTCGACATCGACTCACTCGTCGTCATCTCCGTGAGCGACGGCCAGCTCGTCGTCGATCGCTGGTCGGCCATCGACGGCCGTCAAACCCTGCGCCGCTCCTGAGGCCGCAGTCGTCAGACATGGGTGAGAAGACGGTCGAGCGGCTCTGGCACATGGTCGAGTTCGAGCGCGTCGACGAGCAGCGAGGCGTAACTGATCTTGCGGCCCCCTCGGCTGCCCATGAACCGGCGCAGCTGCTGTTCGACCGGACGGCCCTGCTGCGCCTCCTGCTTCTGCAATGTGCGTAACGAGCGGAGCTCGCCACGACGCCTCGATGACGCGCTCTACCGAGTCGACACCGAGGGCGCGGATCAACTCGTCCTCGATGTCCTCCACGCACACGAAGAAGCCGAGCGCCGCCACGTCCTCGCGGGTGAGCCCAGTCCCGAAGCCGGTGCGCTCCAGGCCGCGCCGGTAGTCGCGTTCCTCGCCGACGTCACAGAGACCGGCCACCCGGATGTCGTGACCCTGTGGCCCGTACCTGGCGAGGAACCGGCGGATGTTCTTCGAACCACCGATGGGAACGACGGCCACGTCTTCCGCTCCCAGGTCACGCCCGCGACGCCTGGCGAGCGCCTCGACAGCCCGTTGATCGCTCACGCCCTCGACGAGGATCACGCTTCGCGGCACGCGCGATGCGTCCACGTGGCTCAGCCTTGTCGTTCAGAGTCCGAGCAGCCCGCGCACGTATGCCGCCTGGCCAGCGTGTTGGCTGTCGTCGTCGGCGACGCTGACGAGGCGCACGCCGAGCGTGACCGGAGGGTTCCAGCGCTCGTCGATCACCCGGTCGAGCTCGGCTGCGGAGATGCTGTCGAGCAGTTCCGTGGTCTGCTGCTCGACCGCTGCGTAATAGTCGATCAGCGCGTCCACGCCGTCGGGTCGCAGCGATCGCACCTGTTCGGCGGTGTGCCCGTACCCCGTGTCGCCGGCGTCGGCGGGGAGACCGAACCGTTGCGGCCACGGCCCGGTGGTCCAGACCTGATCCCGGCCGAGCAACTCGGCGACGTGATCGTCCTGCACCCGGGTGAGATGCCACACCAGCCATCCGATCGTGTTCGCCTCCGGAGCGGGCGCCCTGACGAGGTCGTCGGCCGTCAGCCCGTCGACCGCGATGTGGATCTCCTCGGGGATGCGTCCGAAGAGTTCTCGCAGCAACTCGATCGCGTCCATGGCCGTCAGGGTACGTGCCGCGCCTGGCGCGGCCCGGACGCGAAGCGGGTGAGCCGGCCGGATCGTGTCGTCCGGCCGGCTCACCCGAGCTTCTGTGCTCGAGGAGGTCCTCAGCCCCAGCGCAGCGGATTGTCGGGATCGAGCCCGAGGCTCAACTTCCCGATCAGCTCATGAGCGAGCAGCGTGTTGCCCGGATGGAACTTGCCCATCCGCACGTCACGGAAGATCTGCTCGATGCGGTTGGACCGGAACGCAGCGGCGCCACCGGACAGATCCATCGCCCGGTCGACGACGTCGAAGGCGTTGTTGATCACCGTCTGACGGGTGGAGACGAAGCGCACCGGCCAGTCCTCGTACTCGGCTCCCGCCGCCCAGTCGGCGGTGGTCTTGTCGAGCAGCGCCTCGGCGGCGTCGAGCGCCATCCTCATCTTCGCCACGTTGTGCTGTACCTCGGGATGGTGCGCCATCGAGTTCGTCAGCGCCACCGAGGTTCGCTTGGGCATCTTCTCGACGGTGATGTCGAACGCCCGCTTGGCAGCGCCGTAGTAGACGGAGGCAAAGCCCATCAACGCCCAGGCGAAGATCCCGACATGGAACGGTCCCGCGCCGGCGAAGCCGATGGGGCAGACGACGGGGCACAGCTCGTCAGGGCAGAACGCCTTGTCGAGCACGGTGTCCTGGCTTTGCGTCGCCCGCATGCCAAGCGTGTCCCAGGTATCGACGATCTCGAGGCCCGGTGTGTCGCGGGGCATGAATCCGTGGACGATCTGCGGGGCGTCGGGGCTCGTGGTGTCCATGGCGTGGAAGCCGGCGTAGGTCCACACGGGCGACAGGCTGCCGAAGATCTTGTGGCCGCTGATCTGCCATCCTCCGTCGACGCGCTCGGCGCTGGCGGTGGAGAGGAGCAACGGCATGTCGTTGCCGGCCTCGCCGTGAATGGCGGCGAAGATCTCGCCGTCGGCTGCCTTCTCGAGGATGAACTTGAGCGAGTCGTCGCCCATGCGCATCAGATCGGCGGCGAGGCCGGTCCAGTAGACGTGCATGTTGACGGCCAGCGCCGTGGCAGGCGCCACGTAGCCCAGGCGGCGGGCGAGCTTCGAGTAGCCGTCGAGGCCGAGGCCGGAGCCGCCGTACTCGGTCGGCACGGCGCAGCTGAGGTAGCCGGACGCCTTGAGCTCCTCGAAATCCTCGTCGAAGAACCGGTTCTCCCGGTCGTAGATCGGCGCTCGCTCGTCGAAGCGGGCAAGCATTTCGTCGGTCAGCAGGGCGTCCGTGGTCGCGGGCGCGCTGGGTTCGGTCGTGGTCATGTGCGATTCTCCTGATTCGCTCGGTGACGGCGGCGGATCAGGTCGGTTGAATGATCTGGTCGACCTCGATGATGACGTCGGCCGGAATGCCGAGGCGGGCTGCGGCCTCGCGGATTGCTTCCGGATTCGGCGCCTCGTAGAGGCAGTATGTCTTCTTCTTGTCAGCGGACAGGAAGGAGTAGAGCCAGCGAATCCCAACGTCATCGTTGACGAGCTTTGCGCCGGCCTTGTCGAGCTCATCGACATCGAGTTGCTCGGCAAAGTTTCGCTCGATGACGTACATCGGCATCCGCTGGCCCCGTTTCTCCTCGTTCCTGCCTGGCCGGGCAGGAATTACCCGTCGCCGTCATCGATGAACGTACGCCGCCAGTACGCCTGGTGTCATCACCAGGATTGGTCGTTGTCCGAATGTTTCCGACCAGCATCGGCGCAGCGGTCCTATAGTCAGATCTGACCAGTGATCCTGGAGAGCGCGGCGTACATGGCACAACGAGGCACCGCAACGGCGACGATCCTGTTCACGGACGTCGTCGGGTCAACGGACCTGCGCGCGCCTCGGCGAGGACGGCGCCGACCGGCTGTTCATCGAGCACCAACGCCAGCTCGGCCAAATCGTCGCCCGACACGGTGGTCGGGTGGTCAAATCGGGGGGCGACGGTGTGATGGCATCGTTCGGCTCCGCCTCCGAGGCCGTGAACGCTGCCGTCGCCCTTCAGGAACAGGTCACCCGCTCGACACCTGCCCTTTCGGTGCGCGTCGGAATCGCCGCCGGCGACGTGGCGTGGGAAGACGACGACTGCTTCGGATTGCCGGTCGTCATCGCCGCTCGCCTGCAAGCGACCGCGGAGGGTGGAGAGATCCTCGTCAGCCACATCGTCCGACTGCTGGCCGGAGACCGTGCCGGGGATCGTTACGAACACATCGGCGCATTCGATCTGAAGGGTCTCCCCGACCCAGTCGACGCCTACACCGTCGGCTGGATCCGCCCCGAGGCCCGTGACGAGGCCGGGGCTGCCGGTGTGCCACCCCCGCTCCCGTTGGCACTCACGGTGGCCGCGACGCACCCGCTCGTCGGGCGGGACGACGCCGTCACGAGCATTCGTCAGGCGTGGTCGGACGCCCAGCACGGACCAGGACGCATCGTGCTGATCGGCGGTGAGGCGGGCGCCGGCAAGACCCGCCTCGGCGCCGAGGTCGCCGCCGAGCTCCACCGAGCCAGTGCCTGCGTGCTGTACGGCGGCTGCGATTTCGATCTCGCCATGCCGTTCCAGCCGTGGGTACACGCCATCGACCAGCTGCTCCCGGCGCTCCCCCACTCGACGCTCACGGCCGAGTTCATCGAGTCGATCACTCCGCTCGCCAACCTTCTCCCTCGCGCCGACTGGCTGACGCCGGAGGCGAGACGCATGTCTCTCGACGCAAGCGCCGAGCGATACCGCACATATGGTGCATTCGGCGCGTTGCTCGGCGAATCGAGCGCACGGTGGCCGACACTCGTCGTCCTCGACGACCTTCACTGGGCCGGTACGCAGACGTTGGCCCTGCTGCGCCACCTGGCCCGTGCCGGCCTGCCCGCTGGACTGTTGGTGGTCGGCACGTTCCGCGATACCGGCGACGAGATCACCGACCCGCTCGCCTCGATTCTCGCCGATCTGCGCCGCGTCGAGGGGGTGACGCGGCTGCGCCTGATCGGTCTCGACACGACCGCCGTCGAGCGGTTCGTGGCCGATGCCGTCAGTCAGCCACTCGACGACGACCTCCGCCACCTTGCTGCACGTCTCGCCGAGCGCAGCGGCGGCAACGCCTTCTACCTCGGCGAGCTATGGCGTCACCTCGTCGACGTGGGCACGGTGTCGCTCGACGGTGTGCAGTGGACGGTGCGAGAGGAAGCGGAAACGTCCTCGGTGCCCGACAGCGTGCGCGAAGTCGTGTCCGACCGGCTCGCTCACCTCTCCCCATCGGCGCGCCGCGTCGCCCAGCTCGCCGCGCTCTCCGGTCAGCGCGTCGACCTCCAGGTGCTCGAAGCAGCAGGCGAGATCTCTCCCGACGACCTCGACGCCGCCGTCGATGACCTCGTCGCGGCCGGTCTGCTCGTTCAAGTCACCGGATCGGCCCTCGTCTATCGCTTCGCCCACGTGCTCGTACGGGACACGGTCGTGGCGAGCGTGGCTCCGCACGCCCGGGCGCGGCTTCACCGCGCCCTCGCCGAGGCAATCGAGACGGTCCACGGTGCCGACCGGCGACCGGTGCTGGCCGAGCTCGCCGGTCACTTTGCGCTGGCCGGTGGTCCGCTCGACAAGATCGCGTACTACGGCCGGCGCGCCGCGGCGCAGGCAATGCGGGCCGCGGCGTACGACGAAGCGGTGGAACACCTCAAGATCGTGCTGGAGAAGACACCGCCCTCGCTCGACCGCAGCGCCGCCCTCGTCGAGCTCGCAAGGGCGCAGGTCCGTCAGGCTGCGTTCGATGAGAGCCGGGATGCGTGCCTCGAAGCGTTCCGCATCGCCACCGAGCTCGGCGACGCCAACGCGGTCGCCGACGCCGCCATTGGGTTCGAGATCTCGATGCATGTGCCCGGCTATCCGGGCGGACCCGGAGTCGACATGCTTCGCGTGGCGCTGGACATGCTCGACGAGGACGCGCTGGCGAAGCGGGCAGAGGTGATGGCGTCTCTCGGCCGCGCACTCGTGTACTCGGGGCGAAGCCAGGAAGGACTGGAGACGTCGGATGCGGCAGTCGCACTTGCGCGCGAGGTCGGCGATCCAGAGATCCTGTCCGTGGCCCTGCAGGCGGTGGCCTCGTCGAGCGACGATCCGTTGCGGCAGCTCGCTGCCGGAACAGAGCTCGCCGAGATCGCAGAACGGCTCGGTGATCCGTGGGCCGCCTCCTACGCAACGGCGAATCTGATGCGCGCCTACATGATTCTCGGTCGCGTCGACGACGCCATCGAGGTGCAGCAGCGTCATCGCACGACGAGCGCTGTCGGCCACTTCGCCACGTTCGAGTTCATGACACATGCCTACGACGCCGTGCTCGCCCTGGCGGCGGCCGACTTCGTCGGCGCCGAGCAGGCAGCCGAACGGGCACAGGCGAAGGGCGCTGCCGACGATGCGCCGTACGACGAGGGTGTGTACGGCCTGCAGATGTACGCCATCCGGCGCGCCCAGGGACGCCTTGCCGAGGTCGAGCCCGTGATGAGAATGATCGCCGACTCCGGTGATGTGGCGCCGATGTGGCGTCCAGGACTCGCCGCGTTGTATGCCGACCTCGGGATGCTCGACGAGGCGCGGACTGTCTTCGAATCCTTGGCCCCCGACGACTTCGCCGCAGTGATGCGCGACGCCGTCTGGCCAGCGTCGTTGACGTTCCTCGCCGAGACCTGCCTCGCCCTCGGCGACCGTCGAGCGCGCGGCCCTGCTCACCACCGAGCTCACCGTCCATCGCGGACGCAACCTCATGGCCGGTATGACCATCTGCTTCGGTCCCGCCGACCGCCTCCTCGGAGGACTGGCCGCGCTGCTCGGACACGCCGCCGAGGCCGACGAGCACTTCCAGGTCGCACTGGATCTCGCCGAGCAGTTCCGCTCGCCGCTGTGGACGAGTGAGGTGCAGTACGACTGGGCAACGGCGCTCATCGACCGCGATCCGGGCCGCGCTCGCGAGCTCGCCGAGCAGGCGATCACCACGGCGCGGGTGCACGGCATCGGACGAATCGCCAACCGACCCGTACCGGAACCGATCCTCGTCCCGGTGCCCAGCAATCCCGAGCCACCGAACGCGGTCGCCCTCCCCGACAACCTCTCCGAGCGGGAGGCCGAGGTGCTGCGCCTCGTGGCGACAGGTCGATCGAATCGCGAGATCGGAGCCCGGCTCTTCATCAGCCAGAACACCGTCGCCAATCATGTCCGGGCGATCCTGCGCAAGACCGGGTGTGCGAATCGCACCGAGGCAACCCGCTACGCAGTCCGTCACGGCTTAGTGGAGTAAGAGCCGGCGCTCGTCAGAGTTCTTGTAGGGCGGCGACGAGAGAGTCGAGCTCGTCGGTGGTGTTGTAGTAGTGGGGCGAGACGCGTACGAGCGACGGAAGGGCGCGTCGCGTGGCGTCGAGGAGCGTCGACGACGGATCCGACACCGACACGTTCACGCCCCGCCCCCGCATCGCATCCTTGACGGCCTCGGCGTCGTGAGAGGCGTGGGAGAACGTGACGATGCCGCACGTTCGCAGCCCTTGGTCGTGCAACGTGACGCGCGGGACGCCAGCGAGTGCCGCTCGCACGTGAACGGCGAGCTCGTCGATGCGTGCGCCGATCGATTCGAGCCCCCATGCGCGCGCATAGCGCACCGCTGCTCCGAGGCCTGCCTGAGCGGCGTGACTCGATTCCCAGTTCTCGAATCGCCGCGCGTCCGCCCGCATCTGGAACTGGTCCGGCGCCGTCCACTCCGCACCGAGCAGATCGAGGAACGCCGGCTCCATTCGCTCCAGCGCGCCGCGTCTCACATAGAGGAACCCAGTGCCGCGGGGTGCGCGCAGGAACTTCCGGCCCGTGGCGGACAGCATGTCGCAGCCGATCGCTTCGACATCGACCGGCATCTGCCCCACTGACTGACATGCGTCGAGCAGATACGGCACCTCTGCCTCGCGCGTCAGTCGCCCGACGTCCTCGACGGGGTTGACCAGCCCGCCATTCGTCGGCACGTGGGTGATCGCCACCAGCGCGACGCGCTCGGCCATGCCGGTGCAACAGGTCGGCCAGCGCATCCACGGACATCTGTCCGTGTTCGTCGTCGGGGATCACCACGATCTCCGCGCCACGACGGTGCTCCGCCTGCAGCATGCTGATGTACCCGGTCGCGTACTCCACGTTGGCGGTGAGGATCAGCTGGCCGGGTTCGATGGGCAACGACCAGAACGCCTGGTGCCAGGCGAACGTGGCGTTCTCGACGAGAGCGATCTCATCGGTTGAGGCACCGACGAGGGCGGCCACCTCGTCGTACGTTGCGTCGAGAACCTGCCGGCGGTCGGCCTCGATCTCGTAGCCGCCGGTAACAGCCTCGGTCTGGAGCCACTCCAGTTGGGTGTCGAGCACGACCTGCGGAGGAAGACTGGCGCCGGCGTTGTTGAGGTGGACCACCTGGCGACATCCGGGTGTGTCGGCGCGCGCCTGGTCGACGTCGATGGGCATCCGGCCATGCTGGCCGACGGATGATCGCCAGTGGCGGGAGTTTCGTCCGTCCGGACGTTCGTTGACACGTCTGGTGATCCATTGCAAGCTCGTGGCCGTGACCGACGGTGGACAAGCGATCGAGCTGCGGCCGTTGCGCGTCGACGACCGCGCCGAGACCGAAGCGTTCGTCGAGCGGTTCCCCGCCGGCGAGAAGGCGTTCTTCGACCGTTCGCTGATCAGCCAGGTGGCGATCGCCGGATGGACACGGCAGACCCCGGGGAGACGGCTCGGCGCATTCGAGAACGGGCGTCTCGTCGCCCTGCTCTCGATCATTCCCGGCACCGGCTGGGTCAGCCACGTCGGGGAGATGCGGCTCGTCGTCGCGCCCGAGGCGCGGGGCAAGGGGGTCGCCGGGCTGCTGCTCGAGCGCAGCAACGACCTCGCTCATGACCTCGAACTGTCCAAACTGACCATCGAGGTGGCCGCCGTGCACGAACGTCTCATTGCGATGTTCACTCGGGCCGGGTTCGTGCAGGAGGCGCTCCTCAAGGACCACGTGCGGGAGACAGCAGGGGCCAGCGCCGATCTGTTGATCCTCAGCAAGTTCCTCGAAGCAGCCGACGCCGGCGGCGAGGTCCGGTAGACACGGGTGCGTGCGCATCGTGCTCGCCTCCGACATCGAGGTCGCCCGTCGGGTGCTCGAGATCCAGCAGGCGTCCTACCGCGCGGAGGCCGACCTCGTCGGGTACGACGACATCCCGGTGCTCCACGAGACGCTCGACGAACTGCGGTCACGACCGTTGGTCTTTCTGGGTGTCAGCAGCAACCACGTGCTCGCCGGCCTGCTCGGCTACCGCCGCGACGGCGACGTCGTGAACATCGATCGACTGGCGATCGATCCGGTGTTCTTCCGGCGCGGGCTGGCCACCAAGTTGCTGCGTGAACTCCTCGTCCGTGAGCGCGACGCGCGACGGTTCACGGTCTCGACGGGCTTCGGGAACGCGCCGGGACTCGCTCTCTACGCGCGCTTCGGGTTCACCATCGTCGGGACCGACGAGCCAGCTCCCGGCGTGCAAACCGTGCAACTCGCCCACGACGGTCAAGCGGCGCGGTAGACGCGGTACTCCACGCCAGGCCCCGGGTACAGCCGCCCCTCGGCCACGAACACCGACTGGTTGAGCCACGCGTACCGCTCATCACCGGTCTCGAAGCGGGGCGTCGTGCGGAAGTACTGGTCGGAGAAGTCCGTTCCTTCGGCGGCCGCCATCGCGGCCAGGACTTTCTCGTTCATCTCCAGGACGCCCTCGTACTGGGCATAGATGAACGCACCATCGTCGGTGGCGATCTGGCCCCGGACGTCGACGCGTCCGAACCCGTCGGCGCCGAGGATGAGCCAGTCGGCACCTGCTCCGACGAACGTGCCACGAATGCGAGGACCCTCGACCTCGCCTCCCGTCACATCGATCACCATCCGCGTCCCGAACGGTCCGGCACCGATCGTCAGCGGTGGCGCCAACATCGCCCGGTACGTCATCTCGTGAATCAGCTCCATGCCTGCTCCCATCGTGGATCGATGTCGTGATTGTGGCCACAGACCCGGCGCCGCATCGAGCTGCTTTCAGGCGGACACGACGAGCGCCACCAGGCCGGCGACGATGATCGACGCGGCGACCACCCGGCGACGCGCATCGTGCTCACCGAGGTAGCGCCAGCCGACGAACGCGGCAACCAGCACGCTCGACTCACGCAGCGCGGCAACGTAGCCCACCGGCGCCTTGCGGACGGCGGCCAGCACCAGGGCGTACGCAGCAACGCTCATCGCACCGGTCACCACGTACTGCCGCCACCTCGACCGGACCGACACCATCAGATCGGCGCCGCGCCCTCGGGCGAGGCCGTACGCCGACACGGTGACCCCTGTGGCGAGGAAGGAGGCGAACGCATACGTCGGGTCGTCGACCGAGCGCGAACCCTGGCTGTCGATCAGGGTGTACGCACCGATGGTTACGGCCACGAACAGGGCGAAGGCAACCTCGACGGGGTCCGCCCCGGCGGACAGCAGTGCCATGCCGGCGGCGACCATCGCGATCGCCAGCAACGACCAGACGCCGAGATCGTCGTCGAGCAGGATGATGCCTCCGATGCCTGCGAGCAGCGCACCACCGCCGCGTGCGATCGGATAGGCGAGGGAGAAGTCTCCAACCGCATACGCGCGGGCGAGGCCGGCGAGATAGGGAACGTGGACGATTCCCGACGCGGCCGCCCAGCCCCAACCTTCGGCGGGCAAACCGCGAGTGGCGACGACCACGATCAACCCGATGATGCCGGCAACGAGGAACTGGCCCCACAGCGCGATGAACACGTCGGCGCTGCGTTTGGCGACGAGGTTCCAGGCCGCATGGAGCAGTGCAGCAACGAGAGCCAGAACGGTCGCTGTGAGCACGTGCCGACGGAGCTAGCCCCAGTTCGCCGGCATCGCCGGCCAGCGGCCGATGCCACCGTCGCGGACGAGCATGTCGGCCAGCGTGCGATCTGCGTGGCGCGACCGCCACAACAGCATCGACTGCGCCCGCGGTAGCACCACGGCCGGATCAGAGAGCTCCGTCCTCCACGTCGGGTCGCGCTCGAGGTCGAAGCAGCGCCACGACCCGTCGCCGAACTGGACATACGCCGCACCCGTGTCGCGGACGACGGCGAGGTGCTGGCTCTCGAGGTCGCGGTCCCACGGCCATTCGTGCGCTGCGCCGAGCGCGATCGAGACGTCGCGCCAGTCGTACTCCCAGTGGGCCGCATCCCGCCACGCTGCCGGTGTCTCGCCGGCGAGGAACGGTGTCAACGGCAGCCCATCGCACTGGGCCGGCACCGGTACCCCCAGCGCGTCGCAGATCGTCGGCATGAGGTCGACGTTCTCGGTGAACGATTCCACGACGGTGCCGTGGGCAGCAGGCTGGCGCGGATCACGGACGAGGCCGACGACGTGGTAGCTCTGCTCCCAGTACCCGAGCTTCTCTTTCAGGCCGTGATCGCCGAGCATCTCCCCGTGATCGGAAGTGACGATCACCAACGTGTCATCCCACGCACCCGAGGCGCGCAATGCGCTCCACACCCGCCCGAGTTGATGGTCGACCTCTCCGATCATCCCGAAGTACTGCGCTCGCATCCGGCGCAGCTGCGACTCGTCCGTAGGCGCCATCGCCGCGGGGACCTTCAAGACCACCCGATGGAACCAGTGCAGGTCGTCCCCCGGAGCGATGGGAAGACCGACGTCCGCTGGGTCGTAGGCGCTTGCCCACTTTCCCGCCGCAGAGTACGGCGGGTGCGGGCGGAGATAGCTGAGGTGGGCGAACCACGGCTCGTCCTGTTGGCCGATCCACGTCAGAGCGCGGTCAGTGAGGAACGTGGACACGCTGTGCTCGGCCGGCCGCTCGTTCTCCGTGACCAGGAGCTTCGTCGGCCCGCCCGACGTGTCGTAGCCGAGGCTGCCGAGCCACTCGATCCACGGACCTTGGTCGTCGTTCAGGTGGAGCGCTTCGTCGAACCCGGGAAGCACACCGTCGTAGCGCGACAGCCAGGGGTCGTGAGGCCCGGCCGACTGACGAGGATCGATCGACTGATCGGTGTAGCCGAACAGAGCCGGCTCGTAGCCTGCTCGACGGGCGACCTGGGCGACATTGTCGAAACGGGCGTCGAGCGGGGTGCCGTTGCCGACGACGCGGTGGTTCATCTGATACATGCCCGTGTAGAGGCTCGCTCGGCCAGGACCGCACGGTGCCGCCTGGCTGTAGTGGCGGGCGAGACGCACGCCTTCCTCGGCGATCCGGTCGAGGTTGGGCGTGAGCACCACCGGATGCCCGGCCGAGGAGAGGCAGTCACCGCGAAACTGATCGAGCGTGATAAGGAGCACGTTGAGGGCAGCCATCGCCGCCCGAACCTACTGGCGGCCACTGGGCCCGACGTGGACGGACCGCGTGAACGGCGGACGGCAACCACGACTGCCGTTCACACCCAAACGGACACGACCGTCGCGACGAGGATCACGGCCAGCACGAGGCTGGTCGTGCGGTGCACACGCTCGCTGCTCACGAGCCGGTCGAGCAGTTCCCCGCCGCCCGCCCAGATCGCCGCCGAGGGAAGGATCACGAAAACCATCGTCGTCGCCACGAGCACGGTGCCGGCGAACGGTGGGAGGTTCTCCGGCCGGAACGTCGTCATCGCCCCGAGGGCGAAGATCCAGGCCTTGGGGTTGATCAACTGGAGTGCGGCAGCCTGCAGCATCCCGATCGGCCTGGCGATGCTGGCGCGGGCGAGGGCCTGGGCGCCCGCAACCTGCCAGGCAAGGGCGAGTAGGTATGCGGAGCCGGCAAGCTTCATCACGAAGGCGATCTCGGGGACCGTCGTGATCAGAGTGCCGAGGCCGGCGGCGACACCAAGTGCCATCCCGCCGATTCCCGCAGCCGTGCCGACGATGTGGGGAACGGTCCGACGGAAGCCGAACGCTGCACCCGACGCCCAGAGCAGGAGGTTGTTCGGGCCCGGTGAGGCGGCGCTGACGAACCCGAAACCGACCAGCGCGAGCAGCGACTCCACCGGTCGAACGTACGGCGGGCCTCCGGGCAGGGTCTTGTACGATCCTGCAAGTGACGGTCGTGCGCGACGAGACGTCGATACGCGCCTGGCGGCCACGCGTCCCCGGCATCCGTGAGGTGCTCCACGCCCGCTTCACCGATCACGCCTACCCGCTCCACACGCACGACACGTGGACGTTGTTCCTCGTCGATCATGGAGCGATCCGCTATGACATCGAGCGACGAGCACGCGGTGCGACAGGAGCGGAGGTCTGGATCCTCCCGCCCCACGTGGTCCATGACGGCCGTCCGGCGACGGGTGCCGGATTCCGCAAGCGAGTCCTCTACGTCGAGCTGAGCATGCTCGGCGAGGAACTGATCGGCCCGTCCGTCGATCGACCGGTCGTCGGTGGACCGCGGCTGCGGGCCGCGGTGTCCGCAGTCCACGAGACGCTCGCCCGAGCCGATGATCTGCTCGAGGCAGAGACCCGCTTCGCCTTCGTCATCGAGCGGGTGCGCATGGCGCTCACACGGTCGGCGACACGGGTGGCCGGCGACGACCTCCCCGCCGACGACCTCGCCGAAGCGCTTCGCGCCTACCTCGACCTCCACCTCTTCGAGCCGGTGACGATGGCCGAGGCGAGCGCAGTACTGGGAGCAAGCCCCACCCGCCTGGCGCGCTCGTTCGCAACTGTGTTCGGAATCCCCCCGCACCGCTACGTGCTTGGCCGGCGGATGGATGCTGCCCGCCGGCGGATCCTCGCCGGCCAGCCACTGGCGGACGTTGCCGCTGAGGTCGGCTTCGTCGACCAGGCCCACCTCACTCGGCACTTCCGCCGCTTCCTCGGCGTGACACCCGGCCGCTTCGCCAAGTCCTGAGCCTCGTCCGCACGGCGTGGCCGCCGGGCCTCAGCCGCTTGCGCCGCCATGAGCGCTCGCCCATAGTGCGAGAGATGGACGCACGAGAAGCGGCTCTGCGGCGAGCCCACGACCATGCGACGAGGTGGTTGTCCAGTCTCGGCGAGCGACGCGTGCCACCGCGGGCTTCGGTGGACGAGATCGTCGATGCACTCGGTGTTGACCTCCCCGACGGGCCGAGCGAGCCCGCCGACGTGATCGACCTGCTCGCCACGGCATGCGAGCCGGGCCTCACGGCGTTCCCGAGCGGTCGCTTCTACGGGCTCGTCGCCGGCGGCGGCGTGCCGGCGGCACTCGCCGCAGACTGGTTGGTGAGCGCGTGGGACCAGAACTGCCTGCTGCGCGCCGTCACGCCGGCGCACACGGCGGTGGAGGACATCGCCAGCGCCTGGCTCGTCGACCTCCTCGGACTTCCCGCCGGCAGTGCCGTCGGTTTCGTCACCGGTGCTACGACGGCGAACCTCACGTGTCTCGCCGCCGGCCGCGACACAGTGCTGCGCCACGCCGGGTGGGACGTCGCCCGCCACGGGCTGGCCGGCGGTCCCCGCGTCCGCGTCATCGCCGGTGGCGCGGCACATGTCCATCGATCTCGCCCTGCGCTATGTCGGGCTTGGCGAAGGCACTCAATGTCCATCGATCTCGCCTGCGCTATGTCGGGCTTGGCGAACGACCCTCGTCGATGCTGACGACGAGGGCCGCCTACGACCCGACGACCTGCGTCGCGTGCTCGAGACCGACCCGCGGTCGCCGACGATCGTGGTGCTGCAGGCAGGCGATGTCCACTCGGGCGCCTTCGACCCGTTCGTCGAGAGCATCGACGCTGCGCGAGCGGGGGCAGCCTGGGTCCACGTCGACGGTGCCTTCGGGTTGTGGGCGGCCGCGTCACCGAAGTACGCACACCTGATGGCCGGCTGTGACCAGGCCGACTCGTGGTCGACCGACGCGCACAAGACACTCAACGTTCCCTACGACTGCGGCCTCGCCGTCGTTCGCGACCCGGCCGCGGTGCGGGCCGCGATGGGCATGCACGGTGACTACCTCATCCAGGATGAAGGTGGCGACCCACTCGACAAGGTGCCCGAGCTGTCCCGCCGGGGCAGGGCGTTCACGGTGTGGGCGGCCCTGCGATCACTCGGTCGATCCGGTGTGGCGGATCTCGTCGACCGGCTGTGCCACCACGCCTCGACCTTCGCCGAGGGACTTGCCGACATCGACGGCGCCACCGTGATGAACGACGTCGTGTTCACCCAGGTGTGCGTCCATTTCGGCGACGACGAGCGCACGGATCGCGTGCTCGACCGGCTGCTCGCCGACGGTACGGCCTGGATCGCCGGATCGAGGTGGCACGACCGGCGCGTGCTCCGCATCTCTGTGAGCAACTGGTCGACGAACGACTGACGACGTCAGCGCACCGGGGCGGCGACTCGAGGCCATACGACGCGCTTGCCGCGAGATCGACTAGAATCAGTCCAGACCGCCGAACACGTTCTGGTCCCAGTCGATCACCGAACCGGTGACGACGCCGCTGCGTGCCGAGAGCAGGAACACGACGAAGTCGGCGATCTCGTCGACCTGACCGATCTTCCCCATCGGAACCGACTGCGCCGCTCGCTCACGCCAGCTGTCGTCAGCGTCGTGGAACGTCCGTTGGATGAGTCCTCCCCCTCGGTGTCGGTCCAGCCGATGTCGAGCCCGTTGATGCGGATCCGATCCCAGCGGTGGGCATGGGCGACATTGCGAGTGAGCCCGGCGAGCCCTGCCTTGGACGCCACATAGGGAGCGAGGTACGGCTGACCGCCGAGCTCGCTCGAGGAGATGATGTTGACGATCGTTCCAGGCGCCTGCCGCTGACGAAGGTGAGCGACGACCGCTTGCATGGCGAAGAACGGCGCCCGGAGGTTGATGGCGATGTGCGCGTCGAAGAGTTCCTCGCTGGTGTCCAGCAGCGTTCCCCGCGTCGTGGTCGCCGCCGAGTTCACGAGCGAATCGACGGCACCCAACTCGCTGATGACGTCGTCGACGGACTTCCGCACCTCGTCGACGTGGCTCAGATCCGCTCTGACGAACAACGCAGCTGCACCCGCTTGGCGGAGCTCACCGACGAGTGCTTCGCCGAGCTCAGCACGCCGACCTGTCACACCGACCGCGGCGCCTTCCCGCGCCGCGGCGCGGGCGACGGCGGCTCCGACGCCCTGCGTCCCACCGTTGACCAGCACCACCTTGCCATCGAGTAGCCGATCCATCATCGACGACAGTGTGCCTCACCGCGGCGGGAGGCTCCGCACGAACCGCTCCACCTCGTCGAGCAGGCCGTCGGCATCACCGACGAACCACAGCTCGTCGGCACCGGGCAGCATCGCCACCCGGCTGGCGACAAGGTGTTCGGACAGGTAGCGCAGGTGACCGACGTCTGCGCTCGCGCACGTTTCGCGATGGATGAGCAGTGCCGGCTGCGCAACTCCGGCGAGGATCGGTCGCACGTCGCTGCCGTGGATCACCGCATGAAGGGCCGCTGCTGACGTCGGGCTCGCAGCGCGGCGACCGAGTGTGTCCCACCACAGCCGGAAGTGCGGATCAGCGGCGGCGGACGGGGCGATGTGTGACAAGGGGTCGAAGCGCGTCGGACGGTCGTCGAGCGACAACACCTCTGCGCTGACTGCCGACGCCGTGTTCGGATCGACGCCCCACGGGTAGTCGTCGGCGCGGGTGTAGCGGGCATAGCCGTGGACGAGCACGAGTGCACGCACCAGATGTGGCTGGCTCGCGGCCAGCGCGATGGCGAGGAGGCACGCATCGGAATTGGCGACGAGGATCGCCGGTCCGTCCACCGCCGTACCGAGCACCGCGGCGGCGTCGGTGACCCAATCCTCGAGCGACGGCGGCGGCCCGCCCCGGTCAGAGAGACCCATCCCCCGACGATCGAAGGTGACGACTCGACCGAGCGCTCCGAGACGCGTCACTGCGTGGGTGAAGCGCGGCTCGTCGCCCAACCCGTCGATCGAGATCACTCCCGGGTTGAGGAGGAGGATGCCCGTCTCGCCCGTGCCCAGCACGATGTAAGCGATGCGGTGCTCGTCGGCGGTCGTGTAGCGCACGGCACTCGCCGCCACGGGGCCCGTCGCGCCGTGACCGTCGGACGTCTCGCCAGGTGGATCCTGCAGCGCCGCCTGTTCGGCGGCTCGCAGCGCATTCCCCGGAACGAGGCCGATGTCACCGAGGGCGGCACGGGCAGCACGCGCCGCACGCAACGCCTCGGCGGGCTCGCCGCTGCGGTGCAGTGCGGCGACCAGTAGCACCCACAACGGCTCGGCGTGCGGCTCGGCGATGGTCAGCGCGCGCAGCTCGGCGACAGCGTCCGCCGGCGAGTCGCCAGCCACGACCGCAGCCAGATGCTCCTCGACGAGCTGACGGTGATCGTGCTCGCATCGCGCTGCGAGCGCCGCCGAGGCAATGCTGCCGGGGAGCTCGACAGGACCTCGCCAGAGCGAACGGACCTCGGCGAACGCCGCAGCCGCCTCTGTGTTGCGGCCCTCGCTGCGCAACAGGCGGGCCCGTTGGCGGTTCCGAACCGCGACGTCGCGATCGAGCTCGCCGTTGGCGGCGACGAGGCGGTAGGCAGCAGTCCCAGCCCGTTCGATCTGCACGCTTCCACCCGTCGTTGCGTCGATCGCCGTGCGCAGCCGGGACAGGTGGGACTGGATCGACTTCGTCGCCGACCGCGGCGGCGCGTCCCACAACAGATCGGTGAGCTCGTCCACGGTGACCGCCTCCGGCGAGCGGAGGGCGAGGATCGTCAGCAGTTCACGCGCCTTGCGCTCGAGCGGCTGGACCGCGCCCGACGCCCCGCGCACCTCGGCGGGACCGAGCACGCGGATACGCATGACGCAAACGGTAATGAGCCACGTCGGGGTGACCACAGCTCGATCACAGCCCGACCACAGCGTTCGGTGCGGATGATCACCGCATGAAAACCACGATCCCCTCCACGATTGCCCCTTCACTCATCGCCGGCCTCAACCACGCCGCCCTCGTCACGTCCGACGCGGCCGCGCTCGCTGAGTTCTACTGCGACGTGTTCGGCGCGACCGCCCTCCCGGTCCCGGCCCCGCCCGGCTCCGGATCAGCCCTGCTCATCCAGTTCTCCGACAGCTGCGGACTCGCCGTCGTCGAGACACCCGGCAGTGACTCTCGCGCCGGCTCCTCGAACGAGCTCCACCGCGGACACCTCGACCACATCGCCCTCGACGTCGCGACACCGGACGCGTTGGAACAGGTTCGGTACCGTCTCGTCGCACGCGGCGCGAGCGACGGGATCATCAACGACTACGGGGCGATGCTGTCGGTGCACTTCACCGACCCCGACGGCATGGCCAGCGAAGTGTGTTGGATGCGCGCCAGCGTCACTGCCGGCCTCCACCCGCCGCGCCGTTTCGACGGCCCGCTCGCGGACCTGCTGAGCGGGTGAGCGCAAGTCATCTCGAGCCGGACGCGGCACGAGCCAGGTCGTGCGGCCCTGCCGGCAGGTACCCACGGCCCTCGCGCACGGCTGCACCCCATGGCTCGAGGATGGCGAAGAGCTCGTCGATGTCGTCGCCGATCGCAGCGATGGCAGGTGCCATCTGTTGGTCGGTGAGCACCTCGATCCGCTCCCGTTCGTCGCGCCCGGCCGCGGTGAACGAGTCGTTCTCGACGAGTCCCCGCCGTTGCAACGAGTCGGTCGCCTCGTCGAACTGGGCATCAGTCCACGCCCGCGTGCGGCTGTACGAACGGAGCGGGACACCCCAATAGAGCTCGGTGAGCAGCCCGATCTCTGTTGCCGTCAGGTCCGCCGACACCCACGCCGCGATGTGGCTGTCACCGCGGTACTCGCGGAGCATGTCGCCCCGACGGAACAGCGCGCCCACGGGCGAGTCGGGCATCGGCAGCGAGCGCAGGCCGGCGAACAACGGTCTCCCCTCCGGGCGCAGGGGCTCGACGGCACGGGCGAGCAGGTCGTTGGCTCGCCCGATCCCGTCAGGTTGCTCACCGAGCAGCCTGACGAGCTGTCCGATGCCGCCCTCATCACGGGCGCGACAGATCGTCGACGCATCCGTGCGCTGCCACCCGAGCTCGACGCACGGGACGACAACCTCCGGGTTGAACACACCGAATGCGGCAGCGACCACCTCACCCGGCACCTGGCCCATCACGCTTCCTCGGCTCGTGAAGTAGGCGGGACCGTCGGGCAGGGCGACGCCTTGCGCATCGCCGGGGCTCGGGGCGAAGCCGAGGTCGACGTACTTGGCGTGACACTCAGGCGAGAAGTACACCTGGCCCGTGAGCGGCTCGATCAAGGAGCCGAGACGGCGAGCAGCGACGGTCAGTTGCGCATCCATGGCCGCAACGTAGGCGGATTCTTGCTCCCGATCGAGGAGTTCAAGACCTCCCGCCGTGTAGTCTGCTCCCCGGTGGGTCGGACGGACGACCCTCCATACCTCGTGATCCGGGCATGAATGGAGGTCACGATGAGGTTTCGTTCCAGCTTGATCGCGCTCGTCGCCACGGCGGCGGCTTTTGGTGGGGTGGCGATCGGCGATGTCGCGCCGGTCAACGCCGGCCCGAGTCCCGCTCACACCGGTTCGCTGACGGTCACCGGCACACTCGAGCGCGTCGCCGTCGACCTCGCAGACGAGTCACGACACCCGCTACGCCCTGCGCAGTGCGGCGAAGACGTGGTGGCTGGACGGTCTCGGCGACGGCGTACCCGCTCCGGGAAGCACCGTCGAGGTCGTCGGCACTCCGCTCGACGACACGACGATCGCGGTGGAGTCGCTGCACGTCACCGAAGCGTCGGCCGCGGACGCGAGCCCGCTCGCCCCCGTACAGACCAAGGTCCTCGTGATGCGCGTCTACTGGGGGGCCAACCGGCCGGCCAATCCGACCACGGCGGCGACGAAGCAACGCATCATCACCGACAGCCAAGCGTGGTTCGGCGAGGTCTCCCACCGTCGTTACACGGTCGCCGGCTCGGTGACGCCCTGGCTGCGCATCCCAGCACCTGAGGACTGCTACGGCAGTTCGTACACGTCGATGGACAACGCGCTCGCCGCCGCTGAACGGGCCGGCTACCACACGTCGACGTACGGGCGGCTCGTGCTCTACCTGCCATGCGATGCGGGCGGCATCCTCGGCCTCGGGTCGTTCCCCGGGTCGTACGTGTGGCTCTACGGCACGATGGAGAAGAACGTGGTGATGCACGAGCAGGGTCACAACCTCGGGCTTCCCCACGCCTCGTCCCGAGCCTGCACCCGCAACCCGTGGGGCGGCGTCACCTGGTCCGACAACTGCTCCATCCTCGAGTACGGCGACGAGATCGACACGATGGGCAACCGTCGCCCGGGGCACTACAACGCCATGCTACAAGAACCAGATCGGCTGGCTGCAGAGTCTCGCCACCGTTACGTCGACCCGCACGGTCACGCTGAGGCCATACGAGACGAGGGGATCGGGTGTGAAGGCGATCCGCCTTCGCTCGGGAAGCGCCACGTTCTGGATCGAGTACCGCACCCGCACCGGATTCGACAAGGCGATGCTCCCCGGCACCGCCGGCGTGCAGATCCGCTACCAGGCGGGTACGCAAACTCAGCTCCTCGACGCCGGTCCGGGCACGACCGTCGGTTTCTACGACTTCGCCGATGGCCACCTGCCGCCGGGCAGTAGCTGGACGACGCCACAGCGCGTCCGCATCAGACTCACCTCGCAGAGCTCGACCGGCGCAACCGCTGGCGTTCACGTTCGGCGTCGCCGCGCCGCGCTCCGAACGCACCGTCACGGGGTTCAAGCGGCCGCTCGGGTCAACGCTGCCCGCATCAGCTGGAACCGGCCCAATGACAACGGCTCGATCATCCGTCGCTACGAGATCACCCGCCTGGACAACGGCGCCAAGCGCACGGTTGTGTCGTCCGGGGGCACGCTGACCTCCTATCTCTGGGAAGGACTGAGCACTTCCCAGACCTACCGGTTCGCCGTTCGCGCGGTCAACCAGGTCGGCAATTCGGCGGCGGGGAGCTCGCCGACGGTACGACCGGTGACCGACAAGCCCTCGATCTGCGATCACGAGTCCCGCTGGGGGCGCCACCGTGAGCGGCCCTTCACAGGTGACGTTCACCGTCGCCCGCAATCAAGCCACGAACTCGCCGATCAGCGACGCGTCGCTCATCATCGACGACAACGTGTACGTCGCCTTTGACGACTCGTCGCCCTGGGGTCCGCTCACTTGGGAGACCACATGGTTCCCCAATGGAACCCACAAAGTCCGAGTCACTGTCACCGATGAAGCGGGCAAGGTCGGTACAGCGACGAGGATGGTCGAGATCGCCAACTGACGGGCGTTGCTACTCAGCGCTGTCGCCGCGGCGGCGGATCGTGCGATTGAGGTAGTCGCGGGCAGCTTGCCTGCGATCGTCCTCGAAGTACGACCACATCTGCAGGTCGGCATCGCCCCATCCGGCGGCCATCGCCGGGTGGGTCCGCCCGATCGCTGACGTCATCGCCTTCGTCATCGCCAGCGGCGCCGCCGGCAGATCGATGAGCCCGTCGACGCAGTGTTCGATCTCGTCGTCGAGGTCGCCGGCCGCCACCACACGTTGCGCGTAGCCGGCTCGGAGCAACTCGTCGGCGCTGACGTCGCGACACGTCATCACCCAATCGCGCGTGAGGGGCAGCCCGATCTCGCGCACGAGCAACGGAATGCCCGCCCACGTCAGCGGCAGGCCGAGAGCAAGCTCGGGGATGCGCAGGACCGTGTCGTCGGCGGCGATGCGCAGATCGCACGCAGCGGCGAGGAGCGCGGCGCCGCCGATGACGTGGCCGTGCAGTCCGGCGATCGTCACCTGCGGCGTGCGGTCGAGCCGCTCGAGCACGCGTTGCCACGTACCGGTGGCGGCACGCCGCGTCATCCAGTCACCCTCGAGGCGCGGGTAAGCGGTGGTCGTCAGGTCCGCTCCTGCGGAGAAGGATCGTCCGCTCCCGCGCAGCACGACCACGCGCACGTCGGTGCGCGCCTCGAGGTCGACCAGCGCTTCGTCGAGGAGACGGCGAGTGCCGTCGTCGAGAGCGTTGAGCACCTCCGGTCGCGACAGCGTGAAGTGGGCGACTGCCCCGTCGATCGTCACGTCGAGGCTCGGCGGCATCGTCGCAGCGTACGTGACCACGCCGTGCGCCGGTATGGTGGACGGCGAAGGGGAGTAGCCCTCTCGTCGGTCGATCGACACGCTGGCAGATGATGCCCGGTCGGCCGGGCTCGCGATCGTCGTCGTATGGCGGCGGATGCGAGCGGGCGAGACCTTCGGCATGGTGCACATGTGCGCCGAGTCGAAGGCCGTCCGGCTCCATCGCCTCGGCGCCCGGAGATCAAGGTGACGAGAGATGTTGACGGCAATCCTGGTGAGCTTCGGCGTGATCTTCGTCGCCGAGCTCGGCGACAAGAGCCAGCTGATGGCGCTCACCTTCGCCACCCGCTACCGCGCTGTTCCCGTGCTCATCGGGATCACTGTCGCCACTGCGGTCGTTCACGCCCTGTCTGTCTTCGTCGGTGCCGCGCTCGGGGCGACCATCCCGACGCGGCCTGTCACGATCGCCGCCGCCATCGCCTTCGTCCTGTTCGGGCTCTGGACGCTCCGCGGCGACACGCTCAGCGACGACGAGGAGCGGCGCGCCGCGCAACCGGCAGGCAATGTGATCCTGACGGTCGGCACCGTGTTCTTCCTCGCCGAGCTCGGCGACAAGACCATGCTGGCGACGGTCACGTTGGCGACGCGGGAGGGAGTGTTCGGCACGTGGCTCGGCTCGACCATCGGGATGGTCGTCGCCGACGCGATGGCGATCGGCATCGGGCGCCTGCTCGGTGCGCGGCTACCCGAGCGCACGATCAAGATCGCGGCTGCGGTGTCGTTCTTCACCTTCGCTGGCCTGTTGCTCTGGGAGGCGCTCTGACGCAGCGGCGTCGCTCCTCAGATCCGGCCGATGCGCTCACCGTCCGCCCACAACCGCTCGCGCAGCACGAACTTCTGAATCTTGCCGGTGCCGGTCTTGGGCAGCTCGCCGAACACGACGTCCTTTGGCGCCTTGAACCCTGCGAGGCGCTGACGGACATGGTCGACCAGCTCCGACGCTGTTGCCGAGGCGCCAGGATGGAGCGTCACGAAGGCGACCGGGACCTCGCCCCACTTCGGGTCGGGCGCCGCCACAACTGCACACTCGAGCACCGCAGGATGGCTGGCGAGCACCTGCTCGACCTCGATCGAGGCGATGTTCTCTCCACCGGAGATGATCACGTCCTTCGACCGGTCGCGGAGCTCGACATAGCCATCGGGATGCATGACACCGACATCTCCGGTGCGGAACCAGCCGTCGATGTCGACGTCGGCAGTGGCCTTCGGATCCTTGAAGTAGCCGAGCATCACGTTGTTGCCTCGCAACACCACCTCGCCCAACGATTCGCCGTCGCCGCGAACGTCGGCGCCATGCTCGTCAACGACGCGGACAGCGACCCCGACGAGGTTCGTGACGCCCTGACGGGCGTTCAGCCGCGCCTGGTCGGCCTGGGGAAGGTCGTTCCACTCGGGTTGCCAGTCGCAGATCACCGCCGGGCCATATGTCTCGGTGAGCCCGTAAAGGTGGGTGACGTGCAGGTTGAGCTCGGCCATCCGCGCCAGAAGCGTCGGCGACGGTGGCGCCCCGCCGGTCATCACCCGTATCGGCGACGGAGCCGGACCTTCGTCGGCCCACGGCCCGTATGCGAGCGCTGTCAGCACGGTCGGTGCTGCGTTGAAATGGGTGACGCCCTCGCTGCGGATGGCGCGCCAGATCCGATCCGGCTCGACGCGACGGAGCTCGACGTGAGTGCCGCCGGCGGCGGTGACCGCCCATGGAAAGCACCACCCGTTGCAGTGAAACATGGGCAATGTCCACAGGAACACCGAACCGGGGCGCAGTTCCGCCTGTGCCGCCATCGCCAGCGCCTGTAGGTAGGCGCCGCGATGCTGGTACATCACCCCCTTGGGCGTGCCTGTCGTGCCGCTCGTGTAATTGAGCGCGAGCAGCGACCGCTCGTCCGTCGTCTCGATCCGACCTGGCACTGCCTCCGCGATCAACCGGGCGTACTCGTCCTCGGGTCCACCGGCGATCACCACGTCGAGATCGGGCAGCGCAGCGGCGATCGGACCGACCGCGTCGACCAGCTCGTGATCGACGATGAGAACTCTCGCTTCCGCGTGGGCGGCGATGCCGGCGAGCTCCTCGCCGGTGAGCCGCGTGTTCAAAGCGTTCAACACGGCACCCGCGTACGGCACTCCGAAGTGGGCCTCCAGCAACACGTGTGTGTTCGGCGCAAGCACCGACACGACAGTGCCGGCCGCGACTCCCCGCGCCATGAGAGCGCCGGCGAGGCGTTCGCAGCGGTCCCCAAACTCTCCGTAGGTGAAGCGTCTGTCATCACCGATGAGCGCCAGCCGGTCGGCGAATGCGTGGCTCGCCCGGTCGAGGAACGCCGTCGGCGTCAGCGGTAACGGCCCGAACGGACCTTGCCCGCTCATCGTGCCATCTCCTCGAGGATGACGGGTAGAGGTGGCATCGCCCAACTCTACGAAACCACGTCGCTCAGGCCCGGAGGCGCTCGTCCCGGCGGGTCATTCGACGAGGGGGAAGAGCTCGCCCAGGTTGGCGAGCTCGAGTGGACGCCTGACGGCGGCCGAGGGGCGAACCAATCGCAGCGAGCGTTCGGCGTCGAGTGCAGTCACGGCTCTCACCAACGCGGCCAGGCCGGTCGAGTCGAGGAACGTCACCTTCGACACATCGACGACGATGTCTCCGGAGATGTTCACGACTGCGTCTTGCAGGACTGCTTCCAGACGTTCAGCCGTCGCCAGGTCGAGGTCGCCGGTCACGTCAATGACGATGTCGTCGCCGACGACGCGACCGGCGACCGAGAAGTACGTGTCCTCTCCGTCACTTGCAATGGTGTGGATCATGCCGTTCGGTTCTGAGTGTCCAGCCGACGCTCGCCAGCGCACGAGGCTCAGCTGCTCGGTGCCTCGTCGTGATCCTGCACGCTCGTGTCCTCGCTGGAGGACGTGTCGATGGCGCTGCGATCCGGTGTTGATCGCGATCTTGCGTGGTTGAGCAACCTCCGCCACCGGAATGCGTAGGGTGAGTACGCCGTCGTGGTAGTCGGCCTCGATGCGTTCGGGGTCGAGACCGTCGCCGAGGTGAACCTGGCGCCGGAACGTGCCCCGGTGCCGCTCGGCGAGGTACATCTGATCGCCGTCCTCGCGCTGCCAGTTGCGCTGCGCGGAGACGGTGAGCACGTTGCGCTCGATGTCGATGTCAAGGCTGTCGGCCGAGACTCCGGGTAGGTCGAGGTGGACCCACACGTCGTTCGCGCGCTTGTAGGCGTCCATCGGCATCGCCCATTGCTGTCCGTTGCCGGATCGACCGGTCATCCGATCGAACCACGCGTCGACGTCACGGAAGGGATCGTTCTGCAAGAGCATTGGCTCACCTCCTGGGAAGTGTCTCACTATTGCTGACAATGATTCAGTATATTGAAAGTCCTGTCAAGACCGGTGACACAACATTCCTCAGGGTGTATTCTGCTCGCGATGGGTCGTGTCCGCATCCTCCCCGGCGGCATCGTCGACACCGCGATCGCAGCTGATCGATCGCGAAGGCTTCGAGGCGCTCAACCTGTCCACCGTGGCGAACGTGCTCGGTGTCCGGCCCTCCGCGTTGTACGGGCACGTCGATGGCCTGGATCAGCTGCGTGACCAGATTGCCGTCGCCGCTACCCAGCATCTCACGACAGTCGTCGGCGCGGCCGCGATGGGCGTCGCCGGAAACTCGCGCCCTCGACGCGATGGGACATGCGTATCGCGGCTTCGCTCACGAGTATCCCGGTCAGTACGGGTCGATGCTGCGAACGGCCGCCGAGGACAACGTCGAGTTGCTCACGGCGACGCAACATCTGCATGACGTGTTTGCTCGCGTGTTCGTCGGCGCCGGCTTCGATGCCACTGACGCGGATCTGGCCGCCGGCAGCACACGGAGCGCGATCCACGGGTTCGTGGCGCTCGAGCACGTGGGTGGCACCACCCCGCTTCACGACGAGCGCTACGACCATCTGCTCCAGGCTCTGCACCGCGGACTCGAACACTCCTGAACCGATCGATCGCGGCGAGCGACGATCTTGCAAACCCGGGATCATGGGTGGGCCGACATCCGGTGGGGTACACCGCTACGAATGGATCGTGTGTCGCCGAGTTACGAGGACGCTTCCGATGTCGCGCTCGTCGTCGCCGTGGCGCGGTTCGAGGAGGCGGCACTCGCCGAGGTATACCGGCGCCACGCAGGTGCCGTGTTCGCCCTCGCCCGCAAGTTGTTGTTCGAAAGGTCGACGGCAGAGGAGATCGTGCAAGAGGTGTTCCTGCGACTGTGGGATGACCCCACACGCTTCGATCCCGGGCGCGGGAGCTTGCGCAGCTTCCTCCTCCTGGAGACGCACGGACGATCGGTGGATCTGCTGCGGTCGGACACATCACGACGGCTGCGCGAGGAACGGGACGCCCTCAAGTCGTCGAATCGCGGCTACGACGTCGAGCACGAGGTGGCTGATCTCGTCACCTCCGACCAGGTCCGCCGCGCCGTGGCTGAGCTTCCTGACGGCGAACGGGAGGCGATCCAGGTCGCCTACTTCGGCGGCTACACCTACCGTGAGGTAGCCCTCCGGCTGGGTGTCGCGGAGGGCACGGTGAAGAGCCGGATCCGCAACGGACTCCGTCGACTACACAGCACACTGTCGTCGGCGGGGCTGGAGATGGGAGGGTCGGATGGCTGACGAACCCATCGAAGAACTACTCGGTGCGTACGCCCTCGACGCCGTCGACGACGAGGAACGTCGCAGGGTGGAGGCGTACCTGGAAGAGAACCCTCGCGCCCGTGCCGAGGTGTGGGAGATGCGCCAGGCGGCGGCGATGCTCGGCGACGCCGGCGGGGCACCGCCCGAGGGCGTTTGGCCGCGGATCGTCGACGCGCTCGAGAACCGGCCGCCACGACCGGGTTCGAAACTGACGCACCTCATGCCGCGACGCCGCTCGAGTCGAGTCGCGCGGTCGTCGGCCTCGCTGCCGCTGCTCTCGTAGCGATCGGCGCTGGGGTGGTCGTCACACTCCTCGTCACCGATGAGGACGACGGATCGAGCTCCGCGATCGAGGAGGCGTACGGCGATGCCTGGTCGGACCCGAGCGGTCGTCGCGGCAGCGCTCGCATCCGACGACGGGGAGCTCCACGCCGACGCCGTGGTTCGTGAGGACGGCATCGGGTTCCTCGCCGCCACGGCCCTCCCCGCTCTCCCCGAAACCGAGACCTACCAGCTGTGGGGCGTCTACGGCGACGGCGACGTCATCTCGCTCGGTGTGATCGGCAACCGGCCGGACATCGAGCCGTTCAGCGCGCTCGGCGACATCGACGCGCTGGTCATCACTCGCGAGCAGGCGGGCGGCGTCGTGTCGTCCACCACCGGCGCCGTTCTCGTCGGTGAGCTGAGCTGACGTCATCCACCGCCGGCGACGGCTCCGGATACACGGTGACAGCGCGCCCCATGGCCGCTGCTGACCCCAAGCCGAAAGGTTCCAGCCCATGAAACGAGTACTCGCCCTACTCACGTTCGCCCTGACAGCACTCGTGGCCGCGCCGTCCGCGGCGAGCGCCCAAGAGTCCGCCACCGTGATGCTGCTGCACGGGATTCCCGGTGCGACCGTCGACGTCGTCGTCGACGGCCAGGTCGTGATTCCCGGTTTCGAGCCGGGCACGATGCAGGACCTCTCTTCGTTCGCCGGACAGACGTTGAGCAATGTCGAGGTGCGTGCCGCCGGCACCGACGACGTCGTCATCGGCCCGATCGACACGCTTGACGTTCCAGCGTCCGGGAACTGGACCGTGACCGCCCATCTGCAGGAGGACGGTACCCCCACCTTGACGCCGTTCGAGAACGACACCAGCGCGCTCGCCGCAGGGCAAGGAAGGCTGACCGTGCGTCACACGGCTGCGGCTCCCGCCGTCGACATCGTCCTCGCCGACGGCAGCAGGCCCTTCACCGGCCTGTCCAATCCCAACGAGGCGTCAGCCGCACTACCGGCCGGCGAGATCGCCGGCGCCCAGGTAGCCCCGGCGGGCGGCGATCCGATTGCCGACGTCCCCACGGTCGAGCTGCAGGCCGGAACCAACCTGATCGTGTATGCCGTGGGAGGCCTCGACGACGGTTCGTTCACGTTCTACACGCAAACGATCGAGGGGCTGGGCGGCGCCCCCAGCGGCGTGCCGACTGGGAACAGCGACCTGTCCTCCGGGACCAGCAACACGACGACCAACGTGCTCATCGCGCTCGCCGCAGTGATGGCCCTCGCCGGATCAGCAATGGTCGTTGCCGCATCCCGTCGTGCCCACAGCTGAGGCACGCGGCTTCACGTGCTCGTATCAGTTGCCCATCGACGCCGGTGGTTGCTCGCCGGAGGAGCATGCCTCGGCTTGTCCGTGGCGCTCGGAGTGATTGCCGCCTTGATCACTCCTCGCTCGCCCGGGGGCGCGTCGTTCGACGCGTCCCCGGCGAGCGCTCCGGCGGTGCCCTCGACCATCGCCGAGCTGATCGTCCCGACACCCGAGCCGGCCACGCGACGCCACATCGCCGCGACAACAACGGTCACCTCGACCGCCGGAGAAGCGGCAACACCCCGACTCGCGTCGCGCGGACCACGACGACGACACCGATCTCGCCGCTCAGCGCTCACCTCGGTGAGCTCGTGTCAGTGGTCCCGGCGCCCGTGGCGCGCCCGCCGTCGCCGGTCGGGGTCACGATCGCCGCGATCGAAGTCGGGCCAGTCCCGATCCGCGCCGTCGGAGTCGCATCGGACGGGCAGCTCGAGATCCCCGGTGAGACGGAGGTCGGCTGGTACCGGTTCGGGCCGTCGCCCGGCGAGACGGGAGCCTCCGTACTCGCCGCCCACGTGTCGTGGAACGACACCATCGGGCCGTTCTTTCGCCTCGACCAGGTCGAGCCCGGCGCTCTCGTCGACATCGATCTCGCCGACGGAACGACACGTTCGTACCAGGTGACCGAGCGCACGAGTTACCTCAAGACCGAGCTCCCGGCCGATCGGATCTGGACGACGGCCGGACCGGAGACGCTTGTACTGATCACGTGCGGCGGCGAGTTCAACCCTGAGATCCACCGTTACAAGTCGAACATCGTCGTGTACGCCGTCCCTGTCCGATGATTTCTCTCCCAATGATGACGAGGTGCCCATGGCCCGCTACGTAGCCCGCATGACCAGCACCCGCGACCGGCTGCACGTGTTCGACTACATGTCCGACCTCCGCAACTTCGCCGAGTGGGACCCGAGCGTGGAACGGGTAGTTCAGGTCGACGGGGTCGGCGGTGGTGCGACGAGCACGTTCGACGTCACGGTCCGGATGGGGTCGCGTAGCACCACGTTGCACTATCGCACTACGACGTTCTCGCCGCCGGAACGGTTCACGGTGATCGCCTCGAACCTGCTGCTCGAGTCGGAGGATCGCATCGTTGTCGAGTCGCACGGTGACCAGACGATCGTGATCTACGACGCAGAGGTCCGTCTCCGCGGCCCGCTGCGGCTCGCCGACGGATTCGTGCAGAAGCGATTCGACGAGCTCGCCGATCGGGCGGCAGCTGGATTGTGCGCCGTGCTCGACGGGTATCTCGTCGAACCATGAACGCGTCCGGCATCGTCGATGCCGCCCTGGAGGCACCCGTCGTGCCGAGCTTCACACGCCTCGGCTACGCGATCCGGTCGCGCCTCGAGCACTGGACGCCACTCGACGCCTACCACCTCGAGGACCGCGTCATGGTCGTCACCGGAGCGACCTCGGGACTGGGACGGGCGACAGCTGCGGCACTCGCCAGACGCGGCGCCTCCGTGGTGTTGCTCGGTCGAGACGAGGCGAAGACCGTCCGGGTGCGCCACGAGTTGACGGAAACGACCGGAAACGAATCGCTGTCGATCGTCATCGCCGATCTGGAAGACATGGACGCGGTGCGACGAGCGGCGACCGACCTGAGCCACAGATTCGATCGCCTCGACGCGTTGATCCACAATGCGGGTGCGTTGCATGCTGCTCGACGGGACGCGCCCGACGGCACCGAGGCGACGGTGGCGGGCCAGGTGGTCGGGCCGTTCCTGCTGACCGGCCTGCTCCTCGATCAGCTCCGCGCGGCTGCACCGGGCCGCGTGCTGACGATGTCGTCGGGAGGCATGTACACCGCGGCACTCACGGTCGCCGACCTCGAAATGCCCGCCGAGACATTCCGTGGCACCGAGCAGTATGCCCGCGGCCAAGCGGGCGCAGGTCACCCTCAACGAGCTCTGGGCCGGCGCCGTCGACGCCCGTGACGTGGTCTTCCACGCGATGCACCCGGGCTGGGCGGACACGCCGGGTGTGACCGCCTCCCTGCCCACATTCAGCAAGGTGATGGGTCCGTTGCTGCGCAACGTCGAGCAGGGCAGCGACACGATGGTCTGGCTCGCCGCCGACGACGGGCGACCGCGGCTCTCGACCGGAGGATTCTGGTTGGACAGACGTCCCCGTCCGATCCACCGCCTGGCGAAGACCCGCCACAGCGACACCCCACGACGACGTGCCGAGCTGTGGTCGTGGTGCGTCGAGCGCAGTGGCTGTCGACCCGACGTCGATTGCCTGCCGGCGGCCGACATCCACGAGGACGGATCGCTCCGAAACAAGGGGTGAGCCAAGGCGAGCCGGAGACATGACGATCGGTACGGACATCAACGCGAACGACGAACAGCAGCTGCATTCAGACGTAGGCGTGACATCGCCGTCGTCGGGAGCGGGGTCGCCGGGCTGACGGCGGCACACGTCCTGACCGCTGCTGGAGACCGGGTGACGGTGCTCGAATCCGCCGACCGGCTCGGCGGACACGCGCACACCCACGACGTCGACGACGGGCGCGGCCCGACGCTGGCTGTCGACAGCGGATTCATCGTGCACAACCAGCGCACCTACCCGCTCCTCACGCGCTTGTTCGACGAACTCGGCGTGGAGACCCGCGAGTGCGAGATGAGTCTCTCGGTCAGCTGCGCCGAGTGTGGCCTCGAGTACGCCGGGGCGCGAGGTCTGTCCGGCCTGCGCGACTTCCTCCCCCGCCTGCGCCGGCGGCCGCCGCCTGGAGCGTCGCGCATGCTCCTCGAAATCCCCCGATTCCATCGCGACGCGCGGGCTTGCTCGGCGGAGACCACGACGAGACACTCGACGACTTCGTGTCCCGCCGCGGGTACTCCGCGTACTTCGTCGGACACTTCCTGCGACCGCTCGTCTCCGCCGTGTGGTCCTGCCCGCCGGGGGCGGCGATGCGGTACCCGGCGCGCTACTTGTTCGTGTTCCTCGACAACCACGGCATGCTCTCGGTGCGCCGCTCGCCGTCGTGGCGCACCGTGGTCGGTGGTTCACGGGATTACGTCGAACGCATCGTCAAGCCCGTGCACGAAGTCCTCCTCGCCACGCCGGTGGCGTCGGTCGAACGGCTGCGGGGCGGCGTCGCCGTCCACACGGAGGACGGCGACTGGCGCCGGTTCGATGCTGCTGTCATCGCGACGCACGCCGATCAGGCACTGGCGATGCTCAGCCAACCGACTGCCGACGAGCGGCGCATCCTCGGCGCCTTCCCTTACTCGCACAATCCCACACTGCTTCACACCGACACACGGATGATGCCGCGATCCGTCCATTCCTGGGCGTCGTGGAACTACCACCTCGACTCGTGCGACGCGTCCGACGAGCGGGTGCGTGTGAGCTACCACATGAACCGGCTCCAACGACTCGATGCCAGGAGCGACTACATCGTGAGCCTCAATGCGGGCGAGATGGTCCACCCTGACTTCGTGATCGCTCGCATGGACTACAGCCATCCCGTGTATACGACGGAATCGGTTGCCGCTCAGGCCGAGCTGCCCCGCCTCAACTCGCCGACACTTGCGTTCGCCGGCGCCCATCACGGCTGGGGCTTCCACGAGGACGGCTGCCGGGCAGGTGTCGAGGCGGCGGCCGCGCTGGGCGTCACGTGGTGAGCACCACGCCATGGCCAGGTGCGTCGCTCTACGAGACGACCGTGCGGCATTCGCGCACGTCGCCGGTGGTCAACGCGTTCACGTACCGCACCTATCACTGGCTGGTCGATCTCGACCGGCTGCCTGCGCTGCGATGGCCGCTGCCGCGCTCTCGCCCGTTTCGACCCGCATGACCACGGCACCGGGAGGTGCGTCAGTCTGCGCGCCGACGTCGACGCGTTCCTTGCCGAGCAAGGGGTCGATCTCGACGGCGGGCACGTGACGATGCTCGCCCACGCCCGCGTCCTCGGCCACATCTTCAACCCGGTGACGATCTACTGGTGCCACGCCAGCGCAGGAGCACTCGAATGCGTGATCGCCGAGGTCCACAACACGTACGGCGGACGGCATCGCTACCTGCTCCGACCCGACGCCGCCGGTCGGGTCACGACGACCAAGGAGTTCTTCGTGTCGCCCTACAACCCGGTGATCGGGACGTACGAGCTGAGCCTGCCCGAGCCGGCGGCGGACATCGGAATCTCGATCGTATGGCGGCCACCGAGCGGCGCTCCTTTCGCTGCGTCGCTGCACGGACGGAGGCGGGAGGCGCGGCCGTCGACGCTTCTCGGCCTCGCCGCCCGCCATCCGCTCGCCCCGCTGACCGGGTCCGCTCGCATCCGCTACCAGGCGCTGAAGCTCTACGCCGCCCGCGTCCCGCTCGTACGTCGACCCGTCGCCGGCGCGCACGGCAGTGGCAACGTGCGCCAGCACCGCTCGCCGCGACCGGCCAGGCAGGGCCGATGAGCGCGACGTTGAGCCGGCCAGCGGCCAGCGCGGCGCCGATCATGGCGACGCGCTGGCCGGATGTCGCCCGCGTTCCGTCCGCCCGAGTCCGCCGCCTCGTCGGAGAGCGGCTCGTGCGGCGGGCATTCGATCGAACCGACATCGTCGTCGAGACACCGACCTCGACCATCGGCGGTGGCGGTCCGCAGTCGCCCTCGGCTCCTCTTACACGAACCTGACGCTTTCGTCCGCCGCGTGCTCGCACGACGGCCTGATCGGGTTCGGTGAGTCGTACATGGCCGGCGAGTGGGACGCCCCGGACCTGGTGGGTGTGCTCAGAGCATTTGCCACCGCGCACGGTGCACTGATCCCTGCCTGGATGCACAGGTTCCGGCCGCTCGTGTACCCGCTCGCGCCAGCGAGTTCGCGCAACTCGCGGCACGGCGCGGAACGCAACGTCGCCCACCACTACGACCTGTCGAACGAGATGTTCGGCGCGTTCCTCGACGAGACGATGACGTATTCCAGCGCCCTGTTCGACGCCGGCGAGCCACACCACGCCTTCGGTTTGGCGGCGGCGCAACGACGCAAGATCGACCGCCTCCTCGATCGGTGCTGCGTGGGTCGCGGTTCATCCGTGCTGGAGATCGGCACCGGCTGGGGTGAACTCGCCATTCGCGCTGCGGCTCGCGGCGCCCATGTCACCACGATCACGATGTCGAGCGAGCAGGTCGACCTCGCCCGTGCGAGGATCGCCGCCGCCGGGGTGAGAGATCTGGTCGACGTTCACCTCGCCGACTATCGCGAGGTCACCGGCACCTACGATGCGGTCCTCAGCGTCGAAATGATCGAAGCAGTCGGCGAGGAGTACTGGCCGACGTATCTCGACGTGATCGACGCCCGCCTGTCACTCGGTGGTCGCGCCGGGATCCAGGCGATCGTGATGCCCCATCACCGGCTACTCGCCACGCGCCGCAGCCAGACGTGGATCACGAAATACATCTTCCCCGGCGGTCTCCTCCCCTCGATCGAGCGGCTTGCCGACCTGCTCCGCGCCACGACGCTGGGGATCGAAGACCGCATCTCCTTCGGCCGTCACTACGCCGACACGCTGGCGATCTGGCGGTCGCGGTTCGACGCCGCGGTTCCGGACCTGGCCGCCGAGATCGGCATCGACGACGTGTTCGCCCGGATGTGGCGGCTGTACCTCGCCTACAGCGAAGCCGGGTTTCGGTCAGGGCTGATCGACGTCGAGCAGCTCGTGCTGTCGCGTCCCGTGGACGGCTCGTGGCGGCTTCCGCCCCGAGTTCCCGT
Organism: uncultured Acidimicrobiia bacterium; assembly: GCA_963830025.1. GTDB lineage: Bacteria > Actinomycetota > Acidimicrobiia > Acidimicrobiales > Ilumatobacteraceae > CAWHLC01. The sequence continues at coordinate 140,471 of CAWHLC010000002.1, read as the reverse complement.
CTGAGCCGATCCGCATTGCTGACCCCTACGGCACGCTGACGCCGTCGACGAGACCCAGTTCCATTGCCCCCTTGGCATCGAGCGTGCGGCCGTCGTCGAGCTGACCACGCAACTCGTCCTCTCCGCGACCGGTCGCGGACACGAGTGCGGTGACGATCTGGCTGCGCACGAGCTCGAGGTCGTCCACCTGGCGACGGAGCTGCTCCGGCGAGCCCTCGATGCGCTCGTCGTGTGAGGTGCGCAACGACATCAGCGCGTTCGGTGCGGCATGGCGGCCTCCAGTGCCGCACGCAACCAGGACGGCGGCGGTGCCCGTCGCTCGCCCGACGCACACCGTGCGAACCGGAGCCCGCATCAATCCGACGATGTCGAGCAGCGTCAACACGTCGGCGATCGGGCCACCGTCGCTGTTGACGACGATCTCGATCGGCTCCGCTGAGCGCCCGTCGAGCGCCATCAGCTGCGCCGCGACGCGGTTCGCCGCGTCCCCGTCGAGCACGCCGCTGAGCAGCACGCGACGTCGGGCGAAGAGGTGGGTCTCGACGTCGTCGCCGGGAAGATCGACCATCGGTACCATCAGCGGCCCCTCCCGTTTGGGCACCTCACGCATCGGCGGGTAGGGAAAGCCGGGAGGCTGTGGCCGGCGAGGATCGTCGGGCCATGTGGCGATATCCATCATCGTTCCTCCTCGTCACCGACGGCGTAGTAGAGGCTCGAGCCGAGCGCTGTGGCGTACCGCTCGAGGGTGGAAACCCGCGTGTCCGAACGGCGCCGCCTCGAGACGGGCGACGGCCGACTGAGACGTGCCCATGCGCGCCGCGACGTCGGTCTGGGAGAGACCGAGTGCGCGCCGCCGCTCGACGAGCCGCTCGATCAACGCTTCGGAACCGTCGGCCAGCGCCTCGAACCCCGGGAACCGGCTTCGGCGGCTACTGTCCCTGTCGTCGCTCATATCGAGAACGATATCACGACAATGAGATAGGACCAGGTCACCCGCACTGTCGGTCGATCAGCAACGCCTCGCCACCGCCTTCCAGGCGTACTCGTTCTCGTCGATCTCGGTGTCGATGAACCCTGCCGATTCGAGCCGCTGAGACAGGCCCGACAGGTGCGGCGAGCTGAGCGACCCGGTCACCGTCTGGGCAGGATGGTGTCAACCGTCGCCAGATGGCGCCACGCACGCGCGTCCCCGTCGACGCGCAGCGCAGTCGTCGTGCGGACGACCTTGGTGAGCAGCTTGTGGGAGAGGTACCAGTCGAGGATCCGCTCGTCGAGCGGCACGCCACCGTCGCGGAATCCTTCGATCGTCGCCGCCTCGATCTCACCGATGTCCACACAGATGTCGCGTTCGAAGTACAGCTCGCCGAGGAAAGTGGCCGCGTCGAGCTCCGGTTCGCCGTACGCCCATCGATCGAAATCGACGAGTCCGAGGTGACCGTCGCCGTCTACGAGCCACTGGTGCTCGTGGGGACTGCCGTGGATCGGTACTCGGCGTGGATCGGGCAGGTCCGTCGCTCTGTCGGAAAGCCGTCGCAGGCGTGCGCCTACCTCGGCGGCGAGGTCGGGAACAGTGCCGGCGAGACGGCGTGCGCCGCGCTCCATGCGGGCGATCTGGTCCTCGCGGGTTGTGCTGCGTGACGGCACGAGCGACGAGCGATTGAGCGTCGTGAGCGCTGCACCGAGGCGTCGCCCGAGCCCGACCGCGCCGAGACCGCGGAGGGCAGTGGCGATGGGTCGCCCGGGCACGGCCGACTGCCATTCCGGCGGAGCTCGCGACGTCGACGGTGATGGGCTCCGCAACGCGGAAGGCGAGCTCGCCGCGTTCCGCCGCCCGCCACCGAGCGATGGCCTCGCTCGCCTGCTGTCGGGAGATTCCTCCGGCGAACACCTTCAGCCAGCGGACGCCGGCAGGAGCCGTCGCCCGGACCGTGCATCGCGAGCCGGGCCGATAGCGAACGATGTCGGGGTCGTCGATCGAGGCCACCAACCGGTCCAGCGCGGGGAGCTCCTCGTCGGCAGGAAAGGCGGTCACCCGGGCGGGGCTCGCACCGGTGTCGACACACCCGTCCGGAGCCGTCGAGTACTCGTCGTAGAGCTTCACCGTCTGCAGCACCGCACGACCGGGTCCTCGTTGGACCACCGTTGCCCACGACCCTCGCTCGGGCTGGAAGCGGGCGGTGTGGATCGACCACCCCGGCGCCGAATCGCCTCCGATCGGACCGAGCGTGGCAATGCTCAACACCGTGGCGATGCGCTCGCCGTAGCGGGCGTGGGCAGAGACCGCGTTCGGCAATGCGCTCATGGGATTCGCTCCGAACGCGGTCGGGTGAGCGATTCGGGGTCGAGTCGCTCAGTTGTGCTGCGGGCGACTTCGAGAATCGACGTGACCGTCGCCGCCGGCGAGGCGGCGACGAGATCGAGCAGCCGACGAACCTCGCCGCGATCTTCCGCGGCGAGCACCGCGTGATGGAGCATCACCCCGACGGGCCCGCCCGACGACGCGGCGGCAGCGAGTGACCGTCCGCGATCCGCTGCGCTGAGGGGAACGCCCTTGCGCGTCGCTGACCAATCGACGGTCACCGGGACCTCGGCAAGACCGGTCCGCCGGAGCAACCCGGCGGTGTGGTCCCGAGACAACACGACGTGACCGGCGGACAGCACGGCGTCTGCCGTGTCGGCGCTGCACCGGTTCCAGGGTGGCGTGAACACCGGGTCGACCTCTCGCATGCAGAACTTCCTCCAGCCGCGCTCGGCCGGCACAGATGTCGACGGTCTGCTCGGCAGCCGACCGGGACGGCCCGAACTCGCACTTGCGGCCGGACGTCTCGTGATTCACGTGTGCGTATCCGTGCTGATGGACGCGAACCGTCCCACTGTCGAGGCGGGCGGCGAGCAGCCGTCCTGCGTCGGGAGTCAACGCCTGTGGGATCGCCGCCACGTCGACGGTGACACCGGCGGCCTCGAACTCGTCGAGGAGCGCCATCAGCGCCGTCGTCGTCCCATCCGGCGTCGTCGTCGCGGAAGAAGAACGGACACGGCGATTCGATCGCTGTCGAGCGTCGCCTCCAGCGGAGTCAGCCAGGCACTCACGGAACCGTGGTCTTCCGGTGGGCGACGAGGCGGGCGATCAGCTCGGCGGAGCGAGCACGGCCGCCCAGGTCGAGACGCGTCGGCGGTGGTGGAGCCGGATCGCGCCGACCACCTCGTCGACGAGACGGTGCGGCGACAGCTCTGCGGATGGGAGATGACGGAGCACGCCGAGGCGGTCCATCCGGACCGCCCGCTTGGTCTGCTCGTCTTCTCCCGGCGCCTCGAACGGCACGACGACCGCCGGACGTCCGGCGACGAGCAGGTCCATCGTGGTGTTGTACCCGGCCTGACTCACGGAAGCCACGGAGCGGCGGATCTCACCGCTGAGGTCGTCGACCCGGTCGAGCACGGTTGCATGTTCGCCCGCCCGGAGTGGTCAGCTCGCGGCGATCGGCGTCGGGAAGGAACGGCCCGGCGACGATCGTCGTCGTGAGGCCGGTGCGGGCGAACAGGCTGGGCGCTGCGTCGGCGGCGACCGTGAGCAGCGACCCGCCGACCATGCCGCCGCCGGCGGAGACGAGCACGCGTCCGATCTGCTGCTGACGACGCGCTCCGGTTGGCCGTGGGGCGACGACGAACCCGGTGTGGTGCACGGAGACAGTGAGGCGAGTGACCGGCCGGAACGATTCCTCGAACGTTGCGAACTCAGGGTCGCTGTGGACGAGGATGGCGTCGAGGTAACGGTTGGCGATCTCGACGACGCGCTCGTCGTGGCGAGTCTGATCACGCCGTCCGACGAGGATGTCACGCACGCTCGACACGACGAGCGGTCGCGGTCGAGCGTCGAGCGCGGCGTCGAGGAGGGGCAGCAGTTCGAACTCGAACTTGCGTCGGCCGAACGGGTACAGCTCGACCACGACCACGTCGGGACGAAGGTGGTGGAACGTGTCGAGTACCGGCGCCGGCGCTCGTCCTTCACCTCGTCCACGCTGCGCCCGGCTTCGTGGCTGACCAGCGTGTGGGTGTCGTCGTGGCCGAGCGACGGCAGATCGACGAGTTCCACGCCTGGAGGCACGATCGTGCCGGCGGGTAGGCGTCCGCCGTTGAGCAACGTCACATCGGCATGCTCGGCCAGTCCCCCGGCGAGGGAGAGCGACCTGACGAGGTGGCCGAGGCCAAGCGAATGCTGGCAGTGGAACAGCAGACGTGGTCTCATCTGGGTGCTCGTGGCAGGAGTTCGCCCGCGGCCTCGAGTACGGCAGGGAGCTCGGCGAGCACCTCGACGACGGACACGGTTGACTGCTCGGACGGCCTGTTCGACGATCAGCGCGGCGGCGGTGTGCCAGCGCAGCGACTCGTCGGGCGGCAGTGACCGCTGCGATGCGTACCCGGCGAGGAACGCATCGGCGACGGACGCTCCCGGAGCCGCATCGGCGGCGGCGATGATGTCGGCGGTGCGGACACGGGCGAGAAGGCTGCCGATGTCAGCCGCGGCGGCACCGCAGCCCGCCTGATCGAGGTCGATCAACGTGAGCAGCTCTCCGTCGACGATGGCGTTCTTCGGATGGCAATCGCCGTGGAGCAGCACTGGGGGTCCGGCGACCCGGCTCGCGGCGAGTCGCCAAGCGAGATCCCGGACGTGGACGCGACGTCGGGCCGTGCTGCGACGAGCACCTGCGCCGACCGCCGGACACGGCCGGCGCCGAGCCGCTCGAACGGTGGTGTCCCGGCTGGAGCACGCACACCGTGGAGGGCTGCGATCGCGCGGCCCATCGACGACGACACGGATGACGCCTCCGCCGCGTCGATGTCTGCCCACTGCCTTCCCGGCACAGCGTCGAGCACCAGCACGGCGTGATCGGACGACCATCCGAGCGGCCGAGGAACCGACGGTCCGCGCGCGTGCCCGGGCGACGTGGGTGTAGCGGGCGGCGAGCACGCTGACGTCCCGCTCGCCCTGCGCGTAGTGCTTGGCGAAGGCGGTCGCCGACCCGTCGGAGGCGACGGCGCGAACCGTGATCGAGCGTTCGGGCGCGTACTCGGCAATCTCGCTGCGTGTCCACGCCCGTCCTCCGGCCAGAGCGACCATTTCCGGCGCCGGCTCGAGGAGCGCGGCGACGTGAGGCAGCCGGCGATCGTCGGGGAGCGTCCACCAGCGAGGCTCGCGGCCAGCCGACGCTCTCACGGTGACGAGACGCGGGCCGTCGGCCGTCGCGCATCGGTAGAGCACACGAATGCTCTCCCCGACGCGGTACTTGCAGCGCACGACCTCCACCGCGGAGGCGTCGACCGGCACCGGTGCACGCTGCGGATCGAGCAGGGCGTCGCGCAGTGGCACTGCCGGATCGGGGGCGAGCAGGACACTCGCCAACGTCGTCATGACGCCGCTTCGATCCTCGTCACGAAGTCGGCATCGCGACTGCGTGTGCGCACGACGACCACCGGCGCCTCGTGCTTGACCCCGTACTCCGGTGAGATCCAGCCGTCCTCGATCGTCACCTCGCCCGCCATGCGGGGCACCGCCAGGCGCACGTCGGCTGCCTCGATGACGTGCTCGTCGCCACATTCGGCGACCCTGACGGTGCCCTGCGAGCTGGGCGGTAGGTGCCATCGCGCCGCGTAGTCGTGCGTGGAGCCGGCACGGAGACGGTCGTGGACGATCCATCTCGTACCGGCGACGAGCGCAACACTTCGCGTGTGGACGGCGTCGTATCGAGGGCTGATGGCCGTGCCGACGAACGCGTTCACGCCATTCGTCGGCTCAGCGCCACCGTTGCGGGGCGAGTGGGCGAGGCCCGCCGTCGAGGTGTGACCCTTCGGCTTGCCGGGACGGTAGGGGGTCTGGTCGAGTCCATCGACGCACACCGTGTTGTGCGCCGCCGTTCCCTTGAACCGTCGTCGCCAGCCGTCGTCGTCGTCGGCATACGTGAACCGTCCTGGGTCCAGCACGAGCGGACGTCCACCGCCCCACAGCTCGACCGAGAGGTGGTCGTAATGGCCGTGACCGCCGTCGCCCAGTGGGCCGCAGTCGAACACGCCCCAGTGCTCGTCGGCGTACGGTCGCCCGCCGTCGCCCCAGCCACTGCGCATCATTGCGTAGCCACCGATCGGGAACGCCGCGCAGCGGGTGAGCGGCGGCGTCCCGTCCCGACCTTCGGTGGCGGCCCAGCGGAGATCCGCTCGCCCGAGCACCTCGCTCGCTCTCGCTAAGAGCGGGCGGTAGTCGCCGACGTCTCCGTCGGACAGCGCCGGTGTGGTCCCGTCAGGCCGTTGCAGGTACAGGGCGACGTCGCAGGCACGGTTCGTCCGCTCGACCAGAACGGCCGGAACCTCCAGCCGGGCCTGGCGAGCGTTGGCGATCGCCCCGACGAACGAGCGGAGGACGATCATGTGGTAGTCGCTCGAGCGCTCCCGATGGACACCATCGGGCAAGACGTCCCGTTCTGCGTTGTCAGCGAGATCGGCGAGCGCCTGCGCGGCGCGCTCGCCGTCACCGAGGGCGAGCCCGACGAGAAGCAGGGCGTACAGCTCCAACGTCCGGTGGTTGCGTTCTGCCGTGAGGTTGGCGGCGAGATGATCGGCGTCGCGTCGCAGGCGGGAGACCATCGTCGCCACCAGACCGGCGTCCACGAGCGCACCTGCATCGCGGAACCGCTGCCACGCGTACAACCAGTTCTGCATGCGTCGGGCCGAGATCTCCGAGCGGTCGTTCCCCACGGGGACCTGCTCGGTGTATGTCGTGACCAGGCGCTCCCAGGCGCCCACGTACGCGTCGTCGCCCGTGACGGCGTAGGCGTGAGCGAGATCCAGTCCCTCGTTCGCCTTCACCCACTCCGTCGCGCCACTCCACGTCTGCGTCTGAGCCCACTGGCGAGCCAGTCCGGTGACGTCCCCAGCGTCAGCGTGACGCCGTTGTGGGTGAAGCGCCCGGCGAGGACATTGCGGGCAATTGGGATGCTGCGTCGTGATTCCTCGACGACGCAGATGATCGGCCGCGGTCCGGCGACGCGCACGGCGTTCATCGACCGGCTCCCATCAGTGTCGCCAGGTCGCGGGCGAGCACGTCACCGTCGAAACGGTCGGCGACGGTGGCCCGTGCTGCAGCGGCGAGTCGCCCGCGCAGCGTCTCGTCGCCGGCCAGACGGGTGAGCGCAGCGGCGAGGCCATCGGGGTCCTCGGGCTCGACGAGCAGGCCGTCTCGCTCGTCGCTGACGAGCTCGGGGATGCCGGACACGCGGGTCGAGACGACGGGCAGGCCCGCCGCCATGGCCTCGACGAGCACGTTCGGGATGCCGTCTCGATCGCCATCGTTGGCGACACGACAGGCGAGGGCGAAGACGTGGCACTCGCGTAGCAGCGCGAGCAACTCGGGCTGACTGAGCGGACCTCTCAGCTCGACGCACTCATCGAGACCGTGCCGGGCGATGAGTGCCTCGACGGTCGCGCCGGCGGGACCCGGCTCACCGGCGAGCACCAGCCGGATAGCGATGCCACGAGCCTGAACACGGGCGACGGCCTCGACGAGCACGTCGAAACCCTTCTTCTCCACCATCCGCCCGACGCTGGCGACGCGGAACGGTCCATCGAGCGGGTGCGGACATTCGCCGGCAACGAGGCGGGCGAAGTCGGGATTGAGCCCGTGGTAGACGAGATGGACCGGGGTGTCACCGGCAAGACGGCGGAGGTGCTCGACGTTGGCGCCGGTACATGTCACGGCGAATGCCGCGGCGCGCAGCTTGCGCTCGAGGAGCCCGGCCGGGTTGAGCGACTCGCGGTAGATGTCCTTGGCGTGACCGGTGAACGAGAAAGGACGTCGGAGCAACGTTGCGGCGAGCCACGTCACGGTCGTGCACCCGTGAGCGAAGTGGGCGTGGAGATGGCCGACGTCGCCCCACTGTTCGATGCGATCGGCGACAGCGACCGCCTGGAGCAGCTCCTTGAGATACACCTTCCGGGGACGCCAGCCCTGGCGGGCGCGGATCGACTGCGCGGCTGCCATCGCCGCCACACGAGCGAGGCGCAACGGATGCCGTCGCGCCACGCGGGCGATGGCAGGAGCGTACGGCCGGAAGTTGGCACGCAACCAGGGCAGGGCGCGTGTCGCCGACAACGACGTCATCGCCGGGAGGTGCCATGGCCGGGCGCGCACCTCGTCGACGACGGCGTGGTGCTCCGTCTCGTCGGGCGGAGTCAGCACGACGAGCCGGATCGGCACACCGAGCTGCTCCATCCGCCAGATCTCGCTGGCGATGAACAGCTCGCTCCGACGCGGGTAGCCCTTCACGACATAGGCGATGGCGCGTTCAGCCATATGCCTGCTCCAGCGTCGCGACAAGATGACGACCACAGCTCGTCAGCTCGTGATGGGTCAGGACGTGCTCACGGGCGGCGTCTCCGAGCCGGCGACGACGCACCGGATCGCGTTGCAGTGCGGCGATGGCGTGCGCCAGCGCGACGGGATCTTCGGACGGGACGAGCAGACCCGTGCGTCCGTCGCGAACGGCGGTACCGATGGCAGCGACGTCGCTGGCGATCACCGGGCGGCCCGAGGACATCGCTTCGAGTACGACGTTGGGCAGCCCGTCACGATCATCGCTGCGGTCGACCCGCGACGGCACGACCACGACGTCGGCGGCTGCGTACACGGCGGGGAGACCGTCGTGGGTGATCCTTCCGGCGATCGTGATGCGGTCGGCGAGTCCTCGCGCTGCGATCGCGTCGAGCAGCTCTTCGCGTTCGGGGCCGTCACCGACGATCGTCAGGGTGACGGTCGGGTCGACCCGCGTCATCGTGTCGACGAGCACGTCGAAGCCCTTCTTGGCGACGAGCCGCCCCACGGCGAGTAGCCGCAGTCCGTCGCCGTGACCGAGCTCATCGGGTGCGAACCGTTCGGCGTCGACACCATGTCCGACGAGTCGCGGCATCGCACCCGCGTCGTGCAGCGTGGCGGCCACATCGGCGTTGCAGGCGACGACCACCCTCGCCGCGGCAGCTCGGCGAACGAGTTCACTGAGCGTGACCTTGCGGACGTCGAGGGCGTGGGCGCTGAAGCCGAACGGCACGCCGAGGCGGGCAGCGGCGATCTCCGCAACCGCAGCCGGTTGGTGGGCGAAGTAACCGTGCACACCGGCGACCGGCGTCGTCGCGAGCCGTTTGGCCACGATCGCCGCCTGCTCATCGGCGGTGCCGTCGGGCAACACCTCGACGTGCTCGTCGAGGGCAGCAACGCCCGGGCTGGCACAGCGTGCGGTCGCCCGGCTTGGTGGCGAAGGCAGCGGCGAGCATCCCTGCTCGTTGCAGTGCGAGCAGCTCGTTGATGGCGAACGTCTCCGAAACGCGAGGCCACCCCGACAGCACCATTGCGATCTGTGCTGGCCGGCGGCCGCTGGCGCCGTCGACAGCGGCCTGGTCGGCCCGAGACTCACAGATGCTCGACACGGGGGCCGTCCAATCGGTGGCGCGTGTCCAGCACATAGCGGGCATGGGTGCGGACCATGTCGTAGTCGAACGCGTCGTGATCGGTGACGAGCACCACGGCATCCGCCGCCGCAATCTCGGCGGGATCGAGCGTCACCCGACGCGCCGCGGTCGATGTGACGACGTCCTCCACCACGTGTGGGTCGGCGACGCCGACCTCGGCGCCTTCATCGAGCAACTGCTCGACGATCGCCAGCGCCGGCGACTCGCGTGCATCGCTGGAGTTCCGTTTGTATGCCAGACCCAGCACCAGCACGCGGGACGTGGCGAGCGCTCCACCGCTCCGGGCGAGCGATTCGGCGAGGCGGGCGACCACGTAACCCGGCATGTGATCGTTGATGTCGTTGGCGAGCTCGACGAATCGGAACGGACGTCCCAGGCGACGCTCGACAGCCCACGACAGGTAGCTCGGATCGATCGGCAGGCAGTGTCCACCGACGCCTGGTCCGGGCGTGAACCGCATGAATCCGAATGGCTTCGTCGCGGCGGCATCGACGGTCTCCCACACGTCGATGTCGAGATCGTTGGCGAACATCGCCAGCTCGTTGACCAGTGCCACGTTGACGTGACGGAACGTGTTCTCCACGAGCTTGGCGAGCTCTGCGGAGCGTGTCGACGACACCTCCACGGTCGTGTCGACGAGCGTGTCGTAGAAGTTGGCAGTGCGCCGCAGGCACGAGCGCGTGAGTCCGGACACGATCTTCGGCGTCGTGACGAAGGTGTGCTCGCGGTTGCCCGGGTCGATCCGCTCCGGGCTGTATCCGACGGCGAAGTCACGGCCCGCGGTCAGACCCGAACCGCGCTCGAGGATCGGCACGAGCAACTCGTCCGTCGTGCCCGGGTAGGTGGTCGACTCCAGCACGACGAGGCAGCCAGGGCGCACCAGAGGAGCGATCGCACCGCCCGCCTGCTCGATCGCCGACAGGTCGGGCGCCCCGTCGCGGAGCGGCGTGGGCACGGTGATCACGGCGACGTCGAAGCCGGCGCAGTCGTCCGCGTCGAGTGTCACGGCGTACCGCCCGCTCGCCAACGCATCCATCACGACCGTCGGCGTGACATCCTCGACGAACGAGTCACCGTCGGCGAGGCGTTTCACTCTGCCTTCGTCGACGTCGAGTCCGGTCACCTGGTGTCCGACCTCGACTGCACGCATCGCCAGCGGCAGCCCGACGTAGCCCTGGCCGACCACGACGACGCGCTGGAGATCGCAGCTCGGTGTGGTCCTCACGACGCCCTCCCGGCGACTGCCAGCGGATGAGCGGCACGTTCTCGCACCCACGTCAACTCCGACCGGAGGCCGTCGGCGAGCGATACCTGTGGCGACCAGCCGAGGGTGCGGGCGGCGGAGGTGTCGGCACCGGTGCGGCGAACGTCGCCGCGCTGTGCATCGCCGGCGCGGACCGGGACGGGGGATCCGGCGAGCGCCCCGAGCAGGTCGATCACCTCGTTCATCGACGCCTGCTCGCCCCCGCCGACGTTCAGCGCGGCGCCCGGCCGGGCTGCGATCGCAGCTCGCACGGTCGCGTCGACGGCGTCGTCGACGTGGGTGAAGTCGCGGACGTGATCGCCGGCGCCGTAGAGCTCGAACTGGGGCCCTCCGGCGGATGCCTCGCAGAGTCGGCGGATTGCCATGTCCGGTCGCTGCCGGGGGCCGTAGACCGTGAAGTAGCGGAGGGCGAGGACGTCGAGGCCGAGGTGCCGGTAGACCTCGCCGAGGTCCTCGCAGGCGCGTTTCGTGACTGCGTACGGAGAACGGGGGCGCAGCGGCGCCGACTCCGGGCAGGGGAAGCTGACGGCGTCGCCGTAGACCGACGACGAGGATGCCATCACGACGCGGCGGACGCCGGCGTCGAGCGACGCTTCGAGCACGCGCTGGGTGACGAGGACGTTGTCGTGATCGCACTCGGCGAAGCCTGCGCCGAAGCTCGACCGGACACCCGGCTGGGCGGCGAGATGGAGCACGAGGTCTGCGTCGCCCAACAGCGACCGGAGCGCCATCGTCGCCAAGTCACCGCGGACCAGCGTGAAATGCCGCTCACGATCGAGGCCGGAAATGTTGGCTTCCTTTCGGCGACGTCGTAGTAGGGCGTGAACGCGTCGACGCCGCGCACGTGCCAGCCGTCGGCCACGAGCCGCTCGCTCAGGTGTGAACCGATGAATCCGGCACACCCGGTGACCACTGCGCGCACATCGTCTCCCTTCGGGACCGGCGGGGACCGGCCGAGCACTCTCGTCGTTTCGATCGTCCTCGCAATCTGGGGCGGCCCTCCATTGCACGTGCGGGCTAGCCCCTTGGTCGTACGACCATCGGGCAGGTGCAGACCGCGGGCCCAATGGGCAGACTGGAGGCGTGAGCAATGGCGATCCGGCAGGTTCGACGCCGCCACCATCCGGTCGGCGGTTCTGGTTGTCGGATGCGCGCCACAACTCCACGCACGAGGCGGGCGCCGCGGTACCGATCCGTCAGATCCTTGGCGCGTCGCCGTCCGACGGCCGCTGGTCGCGGCGTGCGGGCGCAGCCGCTGTGTTCGGCGGGTGGACGCTGACGGCGGTCACCGTCGCCGGCGGCGTGTTCGGTCTGTGGCACCTGCTCTACGGCGACAGTGAGAGCGGCGATGTGTGGCTCGGTCGACCGCCTGCGGCTCTCGCCCTGGCACCACCGAGTTCCACGACCACGTCGAGCACTTCGAGTACAACGACCACCTCGAGCACGACGTCGACCACCTCGACGACGTCGACGACGTCGACCACCTCAACGACCGTCGCCGATCGGCCGACGACGACTGCGCCGAAGACGACGGCGGCGGACGATTCCGGCCCGTCGAGCAATGCCGGCTCCGGAAGCGACGACTCGGGCTCCGGCTCGTCCGGCCCTGGATCGGGCGCCGACGACTCTGGTTCGGGCTCATCAGGTCCAGGGTCCGGTGTCGACGATTCGAGCTCAGGCTCCGGCTCCTCGGGATCGGGCTCCTCCGGCTCCGGGTCCTCCGGTTCAGGTTCCGACGATTTGAGCTCAGGCTCCGGCTCCTCCGGATCGGGCTCCTCCGGCTCCGGATCCTCCGGTTCAGGTTCCGACGATTTGAGCTCAGGCTCCGGCTCCTCCGGATCGGGCTCCTCCGGCTCCGGATCGTCAGGCTCCGGCTCGTCGGGCTAGGGCCACTCCGGCGGCGACGACTGACCACGGCGGTGCTACGACCAACGTCCACTGGTTGACGGCAGGCGCCAGGCGCGACCGTCGAGACATGGCGCGGTACGTCTTCTTCTCCCACGACGGGTTCGGCGTGGGTCATGTCCGGCGCAACGTGCTCGTCGCCAGGACCCTGTGCACCGTCGATCCCGACGCCGAGGTAGTGATCGTGACCGGCCTGACGGTGCGACCCTCGTGGCTCGGCGACGAGCGGCTTCGCGTGGTGCAGATCCCCGGGCTCGTCAAGGATGCTGCGGGCGCCTATCGCAACGAGACGACATCGTTCGAGGAGACCGTCGAGCGGCGCTCGGCGCGCTTCGACGAGGTCGTCGCCGCCCACTCCCCCGACCTCATCGTCGTCGACCGCCATCCCGAGGGCATCGCCGGCGAGCTGCGTCCGGGACTGATGCGGGCGAGGTCGAGCGGGGCGGTGACCGTCCTCGGTCTGCGCGACATTCTCGACGAGGCGGACGTCGTCGCTGCCGAGCTGGCGCAGGACGCATGGCGCAACGTGTCGACCTTGTACGACTCGGTCGTCGTCTACGGCGAGCGATTGCTGTGCGATCACGAATCGGAGTACGGGTTGCCGGTTGCCCCGACGTATTGCGGATGGGTTGTCGAACCGCGAGCGCTCGATCGGCGCGAACACGGACTACTCGTCGTCACCGCGGGCGGCTCGGGCGATGGGGAGGCGGTGTTCGCCCTCGGACTGGACGTCTGCACGGAGATGCCCGAGCTACGCGCCGTACTCGTCGCCGGTCCGTACGCGACGTCGTCGATCGACGAGGGAAGTCTCGCCGCGCGTGGGCTCGACGATCGTGTCCGCCTCGTGCGCGACACGCCGGGTTGCGGGCCGTTGTTCGCCACCGCCGACCGAGTGGTGCAGATGGCTGGCTACAACTCGACATTCGAATGCCTGGCCGCAGGTATTCGCCCGGTGCTCGTGCCGCGCCGCACTCCGCGACGGGAGCAGATCATCCGGGCGACACGCCTCGCCGCGCTCGGACTCGCCGACGTCGTCGACGAACCCGCCTCCGCAGCGGAGATCGCCTGGCTCCTTCGCCGCGATCGCGCCCTCGATCACGGTCAGCTCGACGACGCGGGGATCCGCCTCGACGGCGCCGCCCGCATGGCCGAGCATCTGGTCACTCTCGCCGGCCGGCGGACGGTTGCCGCGTAATGGTCGCTGCAATTCGTCGGTGCTGGCCGTTCATCTGGCCCTACCGCCGCGCCTTGGTGCTCGGGACCCTGCTGTCGCTGGTTTCCGTCGGGATCGGCCTCCTCCAGCCGTGGCCGCTGCGGTGGGTTGTCGACGACGTGCTCGGCGTCGGCGGATCCGGGCCGCCTGAGAACGCCACGACGCTGCTCGCCATCGCCGTCGGCGGCGCTCGTCGCCCTGGTGCTCACCGGCGCTGTGATCGACTACCTCGCCTCCAGGCTGCTCAGCGCGGCTGGGCTCCACATCGCCAACTCGCTACGAGTCGAGGTGCTCGACCGACTGCAACGCCTGTCACTTCGCTACCACTCGACGGCACGAGTCGGCGACCTCGTCGCCCGCGTCACGAGCGATGTGTCCTACACACAGGACATGTTCGTTCAGGTGCTCTCGACGCTCCTCCCGAGCGCCCTGTTGGTGATCGGGATGTTCGTCGTGATGATGGCGCTCGACCCCGCGTTCACGTTGCTCGCCCTTCTCGCCACACCGCCCCTCGTGCTCGCCACCCACCGCTCCCGAGTGAGGCTGCGCATCGCCTCGCGTGCCGTGCGCAAGGCGGATGGTGTGCTCGCCTCGGCAGCGACGGAGAGCCTGTCGTCGATCCAGCTCATCCAGGCGTTCACGCTCGAGGACGACCGTTCCCGCCGCTTCCGGAACCTGTCCGAGGACTCTCTCGATGCGGGGCTCGACGCGGTCCGACTCGAGTCCCGGTTCGGACCGCTGGTCGACGTTTGCGGCGTGCTCTCGACAGGCATGGTCGTGTGGTTCGGTGCCCAACGTGTGCTTGACGGCCGGCTCAGCCTCGGCGTCCTGCTCGTGATGCTCAGCTACGTCGGTTCGCTGTACAAGCCGATCCGGTCGTTGTCGAAGTTGGCCCAGATCATCAGCAAGGGCGCCGCCGCGTCGGAAAGGATCAGCGAAGTGCTCGACGCCCCGCTCGACATCGTCGACCGTCCTGGCGCACGGCCGATCCGGATCAGTGGCGCCATCGAGATGCGCGACGTCTCGTTCTCCTACGGTCGTGAGCCCGTCATCGACCGCCTCTCACTCCGCGTCGACGCCGGCGAGACCGTCGCCCTCGTCGGACCGTCGGGTGCTGGCAAGACCACGATCGCCGCGCTCGTACCGCGCCTGCTCGACGTGGACGACGGGGCGGTGCTCATCGACGGGGTTGACGTCCGCGACCATCAGCTGCACCAGCTGCGCAGCCAGATCGCCATGGTCGCCCAGGACACTGTCCTGCTCGACGGCACGCTGCGGGAGAACATCGTCTGCGGACGACCTGGGGTGTGCGACCGCGACGTCATCCGCGCCGCCCATCTCGCGCTGGTCGACGAGTTCGCCGCCCGTCTGCCGCTGGGTCTCGACACCCCGCTCGGCGAGCGCGGCGCCGATCTCTCTGGCGGCCAGCGCCAGCGGGTCTCGATCGCCCGCGCCATTCTCCGCGACGCTCCGATCGTCATTCTCGACGAGCCAACGTCTGCGCTCGATGCGGCATCGGAGGAGATGCTCCTCGAAGCACTCGACAACCTCCCCGGCGGCCGCACGCGCATCGTCATCGCCCATCGTCTCTCGACGATCCGCGACGCCGACCGGATCCTCGTCGTCGAGGACGGAAGGATCAGCGATGCCGGCACGCACTACGAGCTGTGCGAGCGCGGTGGGCTGTACGCCCGCCTCGCGGCGACTCAGTTCGGCCGCCTCCCGGACGTCAGTCGCGTGCCGGCCGAGGGGGAAGGTGTTCTCGTGCCCACAATGCCGCTTGGACACGGTCGCTGACGCCTAACCGCTGGAACACGCGGTGAGGTGCGCCTTCACGGTGCGCTCGCCGATTCCGAGCCGGCGGGCGATCTGCTTGTTGGCGAGACCCTGTCCCAGCAACCGCAAGACTTCCTCCTCGCGCGGCGTGAGCTCGTCGGTGCTGCTCTGACGACGCTTCTGCTCGAGCAACACCCGACCTGCACGTGGATCGAGAGGGACGTCACCGGCGTGGGCAGACCGAATGGCCGCCAGCAGTGTGTCGGTGTCCACGTGTTTGAGCAGGTAGCCGTGGGCGCCGGCGTTCAGTGCGTCGGTGATCCGCTGCTCCTCTCCGAACGACGTGAGCACCACGACGCGGATGTCCTCGTGCTCGGCGACGATGCGGCGCGTCGCCTCGACGCCGTCCATGCCTGCCATGGACAGGTCCATCAACACGATGTCGGGATTGCGCTCACGGGCAAGCTCGACGGCTTCGGCGCCATCGGCGGCCATGCCGACGAGTTCGAGGTCGTCGGCAGTGCCGATCAGCCGTTCCAGTCCCTCTCGCACGATCGCGTGGTCGTCCGCCACCATCACCCTGATCGTCACACCGGAACCTCCAGGCGCAAGGTGGTACCCCGGCCCGGGGTCGTGTCAATCATCAATGAAGCTCCCATCGTCGCAGCGAGTCCGGCGAGACCCTTCAAACCGATGTGGCCTTCCTGGGCCGGCACGGCGTCACCCTCGATGCCCACTCCGTCGTCGCTGACCTCGAGTACGGCCACCCCGTCCCGGCGCGACAGGGACACGTCGACACGCGACGCGTGAGCATGCGCGACGACGTTGCGCAGCCCTTCCTGGGCGGTCCGGTACAGCAAACGTGTCGTGTCCTGGTCGAGGTCGGCTTCCGGAACGTCGACGACGACGGACGCGTCGATGCCGCGTGCCTCGACACGGGCGGCGAGGTCCGACAGTGCTGACTCGAGGCCCGCCTCGGCGAGGCTCGGTGGGTAGATCTCGACCAGCAGGGAGCGCAGCGATCGGCCCGCGTCCCGCACCTGGTCGGCGGCATGGCTGAGCTCGCTGCTGTCGGCTCCCGACGACTCGGCTTCACGGGCGGCGGCGCTGAGAGAGAAGGCGAGACCGGCGAGATCCTGGACGACGCCGTCGTGGAGGTCGGTGGCGATTCGTCGCCGCTCGGCATCGGTGGAGTCGATCGCCGCTCGCAACAATGCCTCCCGCTGCGCCTGCGTGCGGCGCAGGCGGCGGGCGAGCGACACCGCCGAGGGGATCTGCAGCAGCGTGACGAGCACGAGCGCGCCGAGCATCACCGGCGCGAAGCGGAGCCACACGCGACGTCCGGCCTCGGCCACGCCGTTGTAGCGGAAGTACGCCTCGAACAGCAGCGGCGTCCCGTTCGGCGTCTGCACAGGCACGTACACCTCGAGCAACTCGACCGCCGAATCCTCGTAGCGGTTCTCCGGCTCGGACAGATCGCTCAAGCCCGCCTCGGACCCACCGTTGGCGAGCACGTCCAACTCCGCCTCGTCGAGCTCGAATTGCTCGCCGATCAGCCGCGACTCGTCGGAGTACACGACGATGCCGTCTTCGGACCAGAGCTTGACGCGAACCAGCGAACCGCCGATCAGCTGGCTGCGTACGACTTCGTCGAGCCGTGCCGTCGCCTCCGGGTCCATGTCGACGATGCCATCCTCCAGCGCGGGTTCGAGCGTGCTCCCTGCAGTGAGCACCGCAAGCCGATCGGCGTCGTCGATCGCCTGTGACGTGCCGATGCGCCGGGCGATGAAGGCGGTCACCACGGCGACGACGACGAGGGAGACGACCGCCGTCACCATGTAACGCAGCACGAGCCGCGCGATCGACACCTGATCGTCGAACGTCGACGCGTCGTTGAGACCGACTTTCCACCGCTGCCGACCGTACCGCCGCCGAGCACGGGCGCCCGTGCGGGCGCACGATCCGGGCAGCCCGTGTCAGCGGACGAAGAAACACCTCAACATCCGTTCATGGCAACGAAACAACCGTGAAACAGCGCGCTCCTACCATCCGCATCATGGAGGTCAAACAGCTGCGCTGGCCGGCGGAGGAGGCCCGGCGCGCCGAGTTGCGGACCGCATCGATCCCGCGCCTGCTGCTCGTCGAAGGGAACACCCCACCGCCGGTGGCGTCCGACGGCCTCGAGGACTGGATCCGCCTCCCCGCAAACGAGGTCGACCTCCGCGCCCGCATCGCAGCGCTCGAGCTCCGCTCGACGCCCGGCATTCGGCGTAGAGCCGATGCTCGACCACGACGGGGTCCTCCATGTCGGGCGGTCGTGGGTCTCCTTGTCCCCCGTGGAGACTCGATTGATCTCCGTCCTCATGGACCGATTCGGTGCGGTCGTGAGCCGTGACTCGATGGAGCGGGCGGGCTGGCCGGAGGACCCGCCAACCACAAACGTGCTCGACGCGCACCTCGTTCGGTTGCGGCGCCGCCTCGCACGAGTCGGGCTCGTCATCCGCAATGTGCGTTCGCGCGGGTTCCTCCTGGAGCCGGTGATCGAGGCGACCACGCTGTCGGGCTCCGCGGTTGACGTTCGGTGTGACACCGTCAGAAACCTGTCAGGAACCCGTACCGAAGCCTTCACGTGTGTGACATCGGCGACGTGACCGCTCTTCCTACGGTCGTCTCAGGTTCACACTGAACCGGTCCGTCAACGGCGCTGGGCTCAGACTGCTCGGAAAGGAACCATCGACCATGACCAGATACGGCGCTTTGTATCCGACGAGAGTACGAGACAGGCTGATGCGGCGCAAGATCCTCATGGGACTCGGGCTCGCCGGCGTGCTCACCGTGGCCTTCGGGGCCCCGGCGCTTGCCCAAGGGACACCGACCCGGCAACGATCCCGGCCACGGCGCAGCAGGTCAACCTGCTGTGGATAGTCATCGGCGCTGTCCTTGTCATCTTCATGCAGGCCGGCTTTGCCCTGGTCGAGACCGGATTTTGTCGGGCCAAGCATGCGGCACACGTCGTGGCGACGAACTTCGCCATCTTCGGTCTCGGCTTCGTCGCCTTCTTCCTCGTCGGGTACGGGATCATGTTCGGGGGCTACAGCTACGTGCTACCCGGATTCGACTTCGGCTACGACTCGGCCGTCGGGAGCAATCTGGTCGGGAGCGGTGATTGGGTGTTTGCCTGGAAGGGCGGCTTCGCCCTCACCGATCTGAGCGGACCGACCGGCGCCGCGGTCGCCGGCTTCTTCCTCTACATGGTGGCGTTCATGGACACCACAGCGACGATCCCCACCGGGGCGATGGCGGAGCGGTGGAAGTGGAAGGCGTTCGTTGGATGGGGGCTGTTCTGCGGAGCGATTTTCTACCCGCTGTTCGGAGCGTGGACGTGGGGCGGCGGCTGGTTGAGCCAGCTCGGCGACAGCGTCAACCTCGGCTACGGCTACGCCGACTTCGCCGGATCGGGCATCGTCCACGCCATGGGCGGCGCTGCCGCTCTCGCCGGAGCCATCGTGCTCGGGCCGCGCATCGGCAAGTACGGCAAGGACGGCAAGCCGCGCACGCTGGCTGCTCATCACATCCCGATGGCGATGCTCGGCACGTTCATCCTGCTGTTCGGATGGTTCGGCTTCAACGCCGCGCTCGACCCTGGCAGCGAGCGACACCCGTTTCGCCATGGTGGCCACCAACACGGCGCTGGCTGGTGCCTTCGGCGCCGTGTCTTCGATGTTCTACGTGATGTACACGGGGGCGAAGAAGCCCGACCCGGGAATGATGGCAAACGGCATGCTCGCCGGGCTCGTGGCGATCACCGCCCCGTGCGCGTTCGTCGATCCGTACGCCGCTGCCATCATCGGCAGTATCGCCGGCGTCGTGGTGGTCATCGCCATCGGGTTCGTCGAGCGGCGTGGCATCGACGATCCAGTAGGCGCGATCTCCGTTCATGGCGTGTGCGGAACGCTGGGAGTGCTGTCCGTCGGCCTCTTCGCCAACGGCTCGTACGGGCAGGGCTGGAACTTCCTCACCAAGGAAGGTACGCCCGCCGCCGACGCACTTGCCGAAGGCAGAGGAGTGACCGGCATCTTCGGCGGTGACTTCAGCTTCGGCCTCGGCCAACTCGGTGCCCAAGCGATCGGCGTCGCGGTGATCTGGACGGTGATGTTCGGATTCGTCTTCGGGTTCTTCAAGATCCAGAACGCGGTCATGAAGGGTGGGATCAGATCCGACGAGGAGGACGAGATCGAGGGCCTCGACATGCCGGAGATGGGCGTCTACGCCTATCCCGAGTTCCACATGGTCGAAGCGGTGCTCCATCTCGGCAACGGGGACGGCGCCGACGCAGAGCCCGTGAAGGAGCCCGAGATCATCGGATAAGTGATCGTCGACTTCACCTTCAGGTGCGACGCGCACAGCGGACACGGCGCTCATGCTGTGTCCGCTGATGCGTGTTCGCCCACGGCAGCCGAAGTCGGAGCGGGTGAACGATGGACGCTGAGATCGGAACGATCCTCACCCACATCCTCGTTGTGATCGTCGCCGCCAAGTTGGCTGCGGAGGTCGCCGAACGGATCGGCGTTCCGGCGGTCGTCGGCGAGATCGTCGCCGGCATCATCATCGGACCATCGATGCTCGGCCTCGTGGGCAATGGCGAGGAGGTTCTCCACACGCTCGGTGAGCTCGGTGTGATCCTCCTGCTGCTCGATGTCGGCCTGGAGATGGACCTCGGCGAGTTGCGCGCCGTCGGCCGTGCGTCGTTGTTGACGGCCACAGTCGGCGTGATTGCGCCGCTAGCGCTCGGCCTCGTCGCAATGGAGGCGACGGGAACCGAGTTCGAGGTTGCGCTGTTCGTTGCGGCGGCGCTCACCGCGACGAGCGTTGGCATCACGGCGCGTGTGTTCGGTGATCTACGCGCCCTCGCCACGACGGAGGCCCGTGTCGTCCTCGGCGCCGCCGTCGCAGACGACGTCATCGGCCTCGTCGTCCTGACCGTCGTCGTCCGGATCGTGACCGACGGCTCCGTATCGCCGCTGAGTGTGACGGGAATCGTCGTGGTCGCTGTGGGCTTTCTCGTCGTCGGCTGCGTGGTCGGCTTACGACTCGCCCCACCGCTGTTCGTCGCTGTCGAGCGGTATTCGCGATCGACCGGAACGGTTGTGGCGCTCGCGCTCGCCTTCACACTGGCCTTCGCCCAGCTCGCCGACATCGGCCCGGCTCGCTCCCATCGTGGGCGCGTTCGTCGCCGGACTTGCCCTCAATCGGAGTCGGTCCGCCGACCGCATCCGTCGCGAATTGGCACCGGTCGGGCATCTGTTCATCCCTGTCTTCTTCCTCCAGATCGGCATCGACGCCGAGATCGCTGCGTTCGCCCGCGCCGACGTGTTGCGCGACGCGGGCTTGCTCCTCGCCGTGGCGGTCGTGGGCAAGCTCGTCTCCCCTCTCGGAGCGATCGGGAGCCCGGGCGACAAAGTGCTCATTGGCCTGGGAATGCTGCCGCGGGGCGAAGTGGGACTGATCTTCGCCACGATCGGGCTCCAAACAGGTGTGCTCGACGAGGATCTGTACGCATCACTGCTGCTCGTCGTGCTGGCGACGACGCTGATGAGCCCGCCGCTTCTGCGGTGGCGTCTCGAACGGCTTCGTCGCGACGCCCGATCGGTGTCGACGGAGAAGGTTGCGCTTACGCCGGCCGTCGGATGGATCACCGTCCGTGACGGGGAGGTCGTGTTGACTGCCGAGCCAGCGGATCACCGCAGTCTCGAGGTGGCGCTCGAGGCCGCCGTGGAGGCAGCACGCGCCCGTCCGTCGCAGCGCCTTCTCGATTGGCTGACCACGGTGCCTCCGGCAGCCATGCGCTGGGACGACAGCGCGTCTGATGCGTTCCTTCGCCTCCTCCAGCGCGGCAACGCCAGATCCTGGCGGTTTCTCGACACAACGGGAGTCCTCACGCAAGCCATGCCCGAGCTTGCCGATTCGCTCCGCGCCCGCCGTGCGGATCCGTTCTGGCTCGATCTCGCTTCGGTTCATGGTTGGGGGCTGGTGGAACGTCTGCAGACACTCGATGAGGACGATCCACTGTTCCTCGAGGTCCAGCGCCTCGATCGGCCCGAGTGGTTGCTCCTCGGAGCACTGTTGACCGAGGTGCTCGGCGGCGGTGAGGAGGCCATCTCCGACGCCGAGCGAGTCGTGCGCCGGCTCGATCTCGGACCCACAGCCGAGGACGAGATCGCGACGCTCGTGCGTCACCGCGAGCTCTTCTGGTCGATGGCGCGCCGGCCCGATGGGCTCACCGAGGCGTCGGTGCTGCAACTGGCCTCGCACCTCGCCCGCCCGGAGGTCGCGCGAGCGCTGTATGTGCTCTCCGTCGCTGCCGACATGGGTCGCGACCGATGGGAGGTCGCTCTCGTCGAAGAACTGCACCGTCTCGTCCAGGAGGCGCTCGCTCATTCGGATCTCACCGGCCTCGATGCGCGCAACCTTGCCGGTCGCCGTCGGGTGGAGGCGATCACGGCTGTGGGCGAAGGAACCGACGACATCGCCCGCATCGATCAAGCCCCCACCGCATATGTCTTGTCCCAGCGGGCGACAGCGATCGCCCGCCACGCACGACTGCTGACCCCTTTGCCTGAGCGGGGCACCGTCCGAGTTGCCGTGTCGCCCGTCGACGGACGATCTGGTGCGTGGGCTGTAGACATCGCCGCCCGCGACACACGAGGATTGCTCGCCGCCGTCACGGGAGCGATCGCTGACGTGGGCTACGCCGTGCAGCATGCGGCGGTCGCCACCTGGCCGGACGGCGGCGCGCTGGAGGCGTTCGTCCTCACGAGCAGCGTTCCGCCGAACGCGGGGCGTATTCGCGCCGGTGTCGAAACCGCTCTCGACGCGCCGCTCACGTCGTCACCGCTACCCGATGCGGGTGTGGTCTTCTCCGACGACGCCTCCCCATGGCACACCATCTGCGAAGTTCGCGTCCCCGACACCACCGGGGTGCTTCACGCCCTGGCGACGGGTTTCACCGCGGCCGCGGTGCAAGTCCATGCAGCTCGAATCGCCACGGACGGCGAGTGGGCGGTCGATCGCTTCGAGCTCACCGGACGTAGGGGCGGAAAGCTCGACGATGCAACGAAGAACACCATCCGCGCCTATATCGCCGGTGGAGTTGCGACGCGACGGCGCAGACTGCGAGTGCCGGTCGCGGCGTCGCCCGCCCCGAGCTGCTCATGTCGATCGACTGATCCGAGCCAGTCCGGCGAGATCCGCCATGCCCAAGGCTGCCTTCGCCCGCCGGCACGGCGAAGGCCAACGACCGGTCGAACAATGGCGATCTGTGCCACGTCAATCGAGCACTAAGGCGTCGCGGTGCCGTCGCCCAGTTGCAGGCGAGGGCCGCTCACGGTGCAATCGATCCCCGGTGCTCCGTCAAGATTGGTCGGGCTTCGCCGATCGGCGTGACCGCCTGATGTGGAGCACCGGGGATTGCACGGTCAGGGTGCGGCGCAGATCACGTATGCGACGCCGAAGGATCGAGGCGGTGGACTCGTCAGCGGCGGGCGAACGTCGGACAGCGCCGTGGGTCGGGTTGGATCGGCGGCCCGTCGACCGGACAGTGCACCCGGCGTGCCGAACGTTCCGTGCGCGGCCTCGCCCGGAGGCCGACGAAGCACACCGGCGCAGCGAGAACCGCGATGACCGCCGCCACGATCAGCGACGTGCGGAACGAGCTCGTGACGTCTTCGCCGGTCGCCGTCGTGAGACCGGAGACGACGGGGATCACGGACAGCGCGGCGAGGCTCGCCGTCCGGGCGATGGCGTTGTTCACGCCCGAGGCGATGCTCACCTGATCGGGGCTCACGGATCCCATGACGGTGGCCGTCAGCGGCGCGACGAATGTCACGAGGCCGACGCCGAACACGATTGATCCGGGCAGCACGTCGGTCTCCCATGACACGCCGGATCCGATGCGGGCGAGGAGGAGCAGACCGACCGCCACGAGCACCGGTCCTACGGTCAGCTGCAGCCGAGGTCCGATCCGCTGCGCCAGTTCACCGGACTTGGCCGAAAAGACGAGCATCAGGATCGTGGTGGGAAGCAGGGCTGTGCCCGCACGCAATGCCGACCATCCGCTGACGACCTGCAGCTCGTAGGCCACCAGGAAGAACGTGACGCCAATCGAGGCGTAGAGCAGCACGGTAGCGACGTTCGTCACGGTGAACACGCGACTTCGGAACAGTGATGGCGGCACGAGCGGATTCCGCGTGTGCATCATCCGGTGCACGAACCAGGTCATCCCGAGCGCGGCCACGGCTCCTGCGGCGAGCACGCTGCCGTTCGTCCACCCCTTTGGGCCCGCTTCGGTGAGCGCCCATGTCGCCGCGCCGAGGCTCACGACACCGAGCGCCGCGCCCTCCAGGTCGAGATTGCGCGCCGCATGCGGATCGCGGGTCTCCGGCACGGCGGAGCGAGCGCAGACCACGACGATCACCGCGACCGGGATGTTGATGAGGAACGCCCATCGCCATCCCGGACCATCGACCAGCCAACCACCGACGAACGGGCCGATCGCGCCCACGCCACCGCCCAAGCCCGACCATGCGCCGACGGCCCTCGCTCGATCGCTCTCCCGAAAGCTCGCTTGCAGGATCGCCAGGCTGCCGGGCGTGAGCAGCGCTGCGCCGACACCTTGCAGGATTCGCGCGGCAACGAGCACCTCGACGTTGGGGGCGGCGCCGCACAGCAGCGACGCAGCCGCGAACCACACCGTGCCCGCCACGAACACCTTCCGCCGGCCGTAGTGATCCCCGAGCGCGCCGCCGAGGAGGATCAGAGACGCCAAGGCGAGGAGATAGCCGGTGAGCACCCACTGCAGGCTGCTGATGCTGGCGTCGAGGTCCTCGCCGATGCGTGGCAGGGCGACATTGACGACTGTCGCATCGAGCGAGGCCATTCCGCTGCCGGCGACCGTTGCAACGAGGGCGATGCGCCCCCGTGACGAGTTCAGGGACAAGCCCTCGTCGGCCGACGCGATCGCCGCGTCCTCAACAAACGTCATTTGTGCTCTGGTCGTTCATCGGTTCTCGTCGAGTCACCACGGACGACCGCAGTCTGGCGTGTCGGCGTCGCTCGTACTCACTGGATTGCACGCAGGCGAAGATCAGCAGATGCGAGGCAGCGGATCGCCGACGAGCATGTCGACGATGCGCGTGCCGCCCATGGCCGTGACCAGCACGACGATGCCGGGCGGCTCGGCACGGATCTCACCGATGGCGACGGCGTCCTGACCGACAGGATGGGCGCGGAGTGCGGCGAGGGCGACATCGGCCTCGTCGGGCGGCACGATGGCGATCAGCTTGCCTTCGTTGGCGACATACAGCGGATCGATACCGAGCAGCTCGCATGCGGCGGCGACCGCCGGACGGATGGGAAGGGTCGACTCGTGGAGGACGACGGTCACGTTGGCGTCGCGAGCCAGCTCGTTGCACACGGTGCCGACGCCGCCGCGCGTAGCGTCGCGCATCCACCTGGTCCGCGGCGCGGCTGCCAGGAGGTCGGCGACCACGCCGTTGAGCGGCGCCGTGTCGGAGGAGATGTCCGCCTCCAGCGCCAAATCACCGCGAGCCAGCATCACGGCCATGCCATGGTCGGCGAGCGTTCCCGACACGAGCACGACATCTCCGGGCTCGACCGCGGCGGCGGAGAGCTCCGTTTCGCCAACGACACCCACACCGGACGTGGCGATGAACAGCCCATCCGCCTTTCCCCGATCCACGACCTTCGTGTCGCCCGTGACGATCGCGACGCCGGCGCTCGCCGCCGCCTCGGCCATGTCGGCGACGATCTCGCGCAGGGCGGCGATCGAGAAGCCCTCTTCGAGGACGAATGCGGCTGACACGCCGAGCGGCCGAGCCCCCATCACGGCGAGGTCGTTGATCGTGCCGTGCACGGCGAGATGACCGATCGATCCACCGGGAAACCGGAGCGGTTGGACGACGAACGAATCGGTGGTAAACGCCAGCCGGCCGCCACCGGGGAACTCGAGCAGCGCAGCATCGTCCTGTGTCGCCGAGTCGCCACCGAACGCTGGAAGGAAGACGGCGTCGAGCAGTGCCGCCGACGCCTTTCCGCCAGCTCCGTGGGCGAGTGTGACGACCTCGTCGCGCAAGCGCGGGTGGCGGCGACGGAACGCTTCGATGCGCTCGAACACCTCTGCCTCACGGCCGCCCACGGCCGTGGTCGCAGGTGCGTCGTCAGGCATGTGCGCTCTCCTCCGCCAAGTCGTGTTGTACGACGAACCAGAGCTCGAACATCAATGCCGACTGTGCTTCCTGGATGCGGTGGACGCTGTCGGACGGCACGACGAAGCAGTGATCGACGTCGGGGCACTGCGCCATCGCGCCGCCGGCGTAGCCGCTGAAGCCGATCGTGAGCATGTCCCGCCGGCGCGCCTCCTCGAAGGCGCGCAACACGTTGCCCGAACCGCCACTGGTGGAGAACCCGATCGCCACGTCACCGGCGCGTCCGTGGGCGATCAGCTGGCGGGAGAACACGAGGTCGAAGCCGACGTCGTTGGAGAGCGCCGTGAGCACCGCCTGGTCGTCGTCGAGCGACAGCGCAGGGAGTGGACGTCCCCGGGGAGGCGTACGAAACAGCGCCGCAGTCGCATCTGCGTCGGTGGCGCTACCTCCGTTGCCGAACGTGAACACGCGGCCGCCGTGCCGTAGCCGGTGAGCCACCTTCGCCGCCGCAGTAGCGAGTTCGCCGCGCCAACGTTCGAGCGTTGCCGCGCGCAGCGACAGGCTCTCGGAGACCTTCTCCTGTGCCGACCGGCTGAGATCGGCGAGCAGTACCGACGAGTCGCGCTCGTCGCCCTCGATGAACGGGTATAGGAAACCCGTGGCCTCGTCCATCAGGATGCTTCCTCGGGCAGATGGGTGAGCGCCACGCCGGCGTGAACGAGCACGAGATCGCCTGCCCGTACCGGCTCGATCAGGCTCACGTCGACGGCACGACGCTCTCCACCGGTGACGACGTCTGCCCGACCTCCGGTGTGGACGAGCGTCACCTCCGCCAGCCGGCCCTCGTCGGAGCATGTGATGCACACGTCCTCGGTGCATTCCACCTCGGGGCGAAGCAAGCCGGGATGCTCGAACACGACATGGGTCAGCTCCCACAGCAGGTGATAGACGAGCACGACATCCCCGTCGTGCATCGACATGTCCGCATCTCCGTCGTCGACCCAGAGGACGTGGTCGGCGAGACCGGCCGGGGGCCGGGCGCCGGCACCGATGCACACACTCGTCAAACCCCACGGCTCGGCGCGACGAAGCAGGTCGCGCAGGGGATCGTCGATCTCGCCGATGGTGGCGACGATGTCACCCGGTCGGGCAACGAGGCGCATCTGGCCGACGAGATCGTCACCCTCGACGAAGACGGCGGCCAGGGCACGCTTGCCGACGATGACAGGATGTACGAACTCGACGGCCAGATGGCGACCGTGCGCGGGCCACCGGGGAGCGACGCACCACATGGTCGCGTCATGGGCGAACCGGCGGGCGAGGGCGAGAGCGGCAGCGGGGAGATCGGTGGCTAACGGCGTTGGCACAGAGCGGTCCACGTCAGTGCTCCGGTGCCGTCGCCGCGGCGCAGGTGGCAACGGCAACCTGCCCGAGCGCCAGCCCGCCGTCGTTGGGCGGAACGATCCCATGAGTGAGCGCGGTCAGCTCGCGTGCTGCGAGCGCAGCGCGCGTCAGGCGGAAGCCGAGAAGGTTCTGGAACACACCGCCGCTGAGCGCCACGTACCGCGTGCCGGTGCGGTCGGCGATGTTCTCGGCGACGTCTACGACGAGCCGGGCGACCGCACGGTGGAAGCCGGCAGCCACTGCTCCGGCGGGATGACCGCGGCGAACGTCGTCGACGATCGCCCGCAAGACGGGGGCAACCTCGATGTCGGCGCCGTCGACCTCGAAGCGGTACTCGCGAGCGACACCGGATCGGGGGGCAGCGATCGTCTCCAGCTCGATCGCAGCCTGGGCCTCGTACGACACGACGTGACGGACTCCGAGCAGGGAGCTGACCGCATCGAACAGCCGGCCCATGCTGGAGGTCGGAACGCATTGCACGTCACGCTCGAGCTGCCGGCGGAGCACGGCCCGCTCCTCGTCGGAAGTCGCCGCCACAGGGGCGAGGTCGTCGTCCCAGGCGATCCCGGCCGCCCACAAATGGGCGAGCGCGGCGCGCACGGGCTTGCGGATCGTCGCATCGCCCCCGGGGAGGGGCACGTAGCGGAGATGGTGAACTCGTTCGAAATCCGCGTAGCCGGCGAGCATCACCTCGCCGCCCCAGATCGCCCCGTCCAGTCCGTAGCCGGTGCCGTCGAATGCGATGCCGATCACGCGGTCGGCGGCTGTCAGCCCGTGCTCCACCATCACCGACGCGATGTGGGCGTGGTGGTGCTGGACGAGACGTACCTCGACGCCGTGCTGCTGCTGTGCCCACCGGTGCGTCTGGTAGCCGGGGTGGCGGTCGGTGACGAGCACGGTCGGGCGGACGTCGTACAGGTCGGAGAACTGCTCGATCGAGCGCTCGAAGGCCTGCAACGTCTCCAGGCTGCCCATGTCACCGATGTGCTGGCTCATCCACGCGTCTCGGCCCGAGGCGAGACAGAACGTGTTCTTCAACTCGCCGCCGACAGCAAGCGTGGGCGGGGCGACGAACGGCAGTCGCACGGGCAGAGGGGCGTACCCGCGGGAACGCCTGATCGGGACCTCGATATTGGCATCGACGCGGATGACGGAGTCGTCACACGGCACGTGGATCGGCCGGTCGTGCGTCAGCCAGGCGTCGGCGATGCGCCCCAACCGCTGACGGGCATCGTCATCGTCGTAGCAGATCGGCTCGTCGGTCAGGTTCCCACTCGTCATCACGAGTACGTCTGGAACGGGTGAATCGCGACCAGGCACCTCCCGGAACAGCAGATGGTGGAGCGGCGCGTACGGCAGCATCACACCGACGAACGGGTTGCCCGGAGCAACGGCGTCGGTGATCGGCGAGTGGTCGCGACGGGGCAGCAACACGATCGGCCGCCGAGGGCTGGCGAGCAGGTGCGCCTCGCCGGGCGCGATGCACGCCAGTCGATGAGCGACGGAGAGATCGCGCACCATGACGGCGAAGGGCTTGTCCGGTCGTTGCTTCCGACGGCGCAACGTGCCGACGGCGTCGGTCGACGTGGCGTCACAGGCGAGGTGGTAACCGCCGACTCCCTTGATCGCGACGATCGCTCCCGCGCCGATTGCCTGCTGTGTGGCGGCGAGAGCTGCGTCGTCGCCGTCCACCGTGACTCCGTCGTGCTCGAAGCGAAGCCGCGGTCCGCAGTCGCTGCATGCAACCGGTTGGGCGTGAAAACGGCGGTCGGTGGGGTCGTGGTACTGAGCGGCGCAGGCGGGGCACAGATCGAAGTGCCGCATCGTCGTGTTCGGCCGGTCGTAGGGCAGGCGCTTGGTGATCGTGAACCTCGGCCCGCAGTTGGTGCACGTGATGAACGGATAGCGGTATCGCTGATCGCCGGGGTCGAACAGCTCGCGGATGCAGTCGTCGCACACGGCCACGTCCGGAGGCAGTGAGGTTCGCGGTGCGCCGTTCACGCTTTCGACGATGCGGAAGTCGCTCTCGCCGCGGCGTCGGATCGTCGCCGTCTCGACGAGATCGATGCGGGCGAGTGGTGGGGCCTCTGCGACGAGCCTGCGCTGGAAGTCTCCGAGCACGGGGCCCTCACCCTCGATCTCGATGAAGACGCCCTCCGCGTCGTTGCCCACGTGCCCGCCGAGATCGAGCTCGCGGGCGAGGCGGTGGACGAAGGGGCGGAACCCGACCCCCTGCACGACGCCGCGCACCCGCAGCCGGCGGCGGACACTGTCCAGCGACGCATCCGCGATCGCGTCGTCGACGGTCATGTCGATGTCAACTCCGCCGCCCGAGCGTGACTGCGGCCTCCCGGTGGAGGCGGCCGAAGTTGTAGTACGCGGCACAGGCGCCTTCCGACGAGACCATGCACGTCCCGATCGGAGTCTCCGGTGTGCAGGCGGTGCCGAAGACCTTGCACTCCCACGGTTTGATGACGCCTTTCAGCACCTCGCCGCACTGGCACGCCTTCGGGTCGGCGACGCGAACGCCGGGCACCTCGAAGAGCAGCTCGGCATCGTGTTCGGCGAACTCGTCGCGCAGCTTGAGCGCGCTCTGCGAGATGAACCCGAGCCCCCGCCATTCGAAGTGCGGTCGTAGCTCGAACACCTCGGCGAGCAGTGCCAGGGCCCGCGGGTTTCCCTCCTCGCGCACCACTCGCGTGTACTGGTTCTCCACCTCACACCTTCCCTCGCGGATCTGCGTCAGCAGCATCGCCACGGCATGGAGGATGTCGAGCGGTTCGAAACCGGCGGTGACCAGGGGTTTGCCGTATTGCGCCGGCACGAAGCGATACGGGCGCTGGCCGACGACCGTCGACACGTGCCCAGGGCCGAGGAACCCGTCGAGCCGCAGGTCGGGCGATTCGAGGATCGCCTTGATCGGCGGCACGATCGTGACGTGGTTGGAGAACACGCTGAAGTTGGCGACACCGTGCTCGCGTGCCTGGAGGAGCGTCAGCGCCGTCGACGGTGCGGTCGTCTCGAAACCGACGGCGAAGAAGACGACACGCCTGTCGGGGTTCTCTACGGCGAGCTGCAAGGCGTCGAGTGGCGAGTACACGAACCGCACGTCGGCACCCTCGGCTTTCGCCTGGAGCAGGTTCTTCGTGCTGCCCGGGACGCGGATCATGTCGCCGAACGACGTGAAGATGGTGCCTGGCGTGGTTGCCGAGCGCGATCGCGTCGTCGACGCGCCCCATCGGGATGACGCACACAGGACAGCCCGGGCCGTGGACGAGCTCTACCGCTTCGGGCAGGAGGTGCTCGATCCCGTGTCGATAGATGGTGTGCGTGTGGCCGCCGCACACCTCCATCAACTTGAAGTGGTCGTCGCCGGCGAGTTCGGTGATCCTCGCGACGAGAGCGCGCGGGCTGCCGGATCCGCGGTACTCATCGACGAAGCGCACAGCGTGACCTCAGGCGACGCGGCGCAGCGTGTTGGTGTCGGCGCCCTGCAGGCGATCGGCGAGCTTGGCACTACCCCGCTGCAGCACGCTCCCGACCATCGACACACCGCCTGCGAGCGTGTCTCGCACCTCCTCCGAGCTGCGGATCGTCGCCCACGACGAGCGCACCTCTTCCAACCGTCGGCGCCCGCGCGGGTGCCGAGCATGTAGCCGATCACGACCCCGATCATCGCCCCCATGTCATTCTCCTTCTGTTGTCTCGCTGGTGATCTTCGACGACCAGAACGCGGCGAGCTCGTCGTCGAAGGATTGCCCCATCAGTTGCAATGAGGCCAACGCCGTCGCCGCTTCCTCCTCGTCGATCTTCGACATCGCGAACCCGACGTGGATCAGCACCCAGTCGCCGATCGTGAGGTGCTCGTCCTCGAGGAGTCCGATGTTGATGACGCGACTGACTCCCGACACGTCGGCGCGAGCGAGATGCTCGTGGCTCTCGAGCAACTCGACGACTTGACCGGGGATACCAAGGCACATGCGCTAACCCCTCGTCTCGTCGATCGTCGCCACGATGTCGACACGCACGTCGACCCGTGGCTCGACCTTCAGCATGAGGATCCGGGGAGGTTCCATGCCGAAGTCGCGGATGTCGAACTGGGACCTGCCCTCGAGCCGGAGCGTGCGTTCGTCGACCACCTCGATCGTCATGTCGTCCTCGACGTTCTTGGCCACACCACGGAACGTCAGCTGGCCCGACACGCGGTAACTCCCGTCGCCGTCGGCTCGACGGATCCCGGTGAGCACACCGTCGATCGTCGGGTAGCGACGTGCATCGATTCGCTTGTGCAACTCACGATCCTCGAGGCGGTTGCCCGAGGACAGACGATCGACGGGAAGCGACAACTTGCCCGCCGTGTCCGGGCCGACCTCGACATCGCCGTCGTCGGCTCCGAGGTCGATGTACCCCTCGAGGCCATCCGTCGACGAGTTGATCGGATGCAGACTCGAGCGCGCCTCGATCCACACGCGGGACTGCTCCGGCACGATGCGGTAGCGCGGCACGGTTCTGTGTCCTCGATCCCAGTCGCTCGTCGGCGTCGTTCCTACATCTCCCTGATCTTCAGGTAGCGGGCAATGTCGGGCATGGACTGGATCACCACGCCGGCGACGACGGCCAGAGCAAGCGGCACAAGGAGGCTACGGATCATCTGATTCTCACTTTCGCAAAGGGTGGACGATCTCGTCCACCAACTGGCGGCACATGGCGACGCCGGATTCGACTGCTTCGGTCACGGATGGGGACAGGCCGATCCCCTCGTCCAGATCCGCCGGCTGACACCCGACGACATAGAGACGGCTCACGCACCCGCCGAGCCCGGCGACCATCCGCAGGACGACGTCGGGACTCATCCCGTGCGGATCGACGAGGTCGGCAGCGTCGTCACCGGATGTCGCCGAGACCGCGGGTACGTCGGGCTCGAGGAGAGCGACCGTGCCCGGGGGCTCCCCCATCGGCACGGCGTCGACGAGCACGGCGACGTCGTACCCTTCGAGCAACTCGTAGGCAAGGTGGAGACCACGGATCCCGAAGTCGGCGACGCGTACGCCTTCGGGCAACGGATGCTGACGGAGACGACGGACGACCTCGACTCCCCATCCGTCGTCGCCGAGGAAGATGTTGCCGATGCCGGCGACGAGCACACGCATGTCGCTCACGGCTCCACCTCGATCTCGTCGGGGTGAAAGAACAGATAGCGACCCTGCCAGGCGAGCTCTTCGGTCGCCGGATCGTCGTCGAGCGTCACGGCGACGAGGACATCGCCGTCGACGTCGCTGAAGATCCCGCCCACCGTCGCTTTCATCCCGACGAGGAACATGTCGTGGGCGTCGGCGCGGCGCGTCGGGCACAGCCTGACGCTGGTACCCGCGCCGACGACCACTTCCCCCACCTTGAGCGTGTCGGTGAACGGATCGAACCGTTCATCGACCGCTGGCTCCCACCACGGCATCGTCTCTTCATCCGGCATTGATGCCGCCGCCGGCCGCAGTGTGCGGATCGCGCCATGCAGTCGCGACCACAGCTCCGGGGGCATCTCGTCGCAGCGGTCGATGATCGCCGCCGCGCGCGCGTCGGTCTGCCGCGCCTCCGCCTTCTCATCGTCGGTGAGCGTGAGCACCCGCAGGGCGAGGATCTCGTCGATCTCCGTCGCGTCGAACATGTCCCCTTGGCTCTCGGGTGCGACCGCCGGATGGTCGTAGAGGATGATCGGGGAGGCGAGGACGACGTCTGCGGACCCCTCGTCCCCGAGGAGGACGGAGAACAGGCCGTCGTTGGTGCACGCGTCGACCGCCGGGCGAGCGTCCGCAGGAGGATCGATCGAGGAGACGAACTGTCCGTCGTCGACCGCCAGCACGACGTGCAGTCCGACCATCGAGTGCGCCATTGCATCGTCGCGCCGGGCATCGCCGGCGTCCCATTCCGACGTATTGGTGACGGTCACCCCCACGGCGATCAGAGGCGCCAGCCCGGCCGCCCAGCGGACCTCGACGTCGACGACGCCGTCGAGCTCGGCCCCGCGGAGCACGCCTCCTTCGACGCTCGCCGAATCGGTCTCCTCCACACCGTCGACATGGAAGACCGTCGACCGTGACGCGTCGGCCATCGGCAGCAGGCAGATGGGCTCCAGGTCGACCTCGTGGACCTGCCCCTCGTCCCACGTCCGCACGCCCTCACCAGGCGAAGTCGACCGTGCGCCGCAGCACGCGCAAGAAGCGCACCCGACCACTGAGCACCGGTTGGGCGCCCGGGTCGACGATCATTTCCGCAGACAGGCGGCATCGCTCGGACGCATCGGCCGTGGCGTACGACGGAGGAACCGCCACGCCGAACTGCCAGCGCATTTGGTTCTTCGTCGCCGAAGCGCGGTACGGGTAGAGGAGATACCCCTCGTAGAGCACGGCATCAGCCACGGTTCGCGCCGCGTCGAAGCGGGAATCGATCGTGGTCCGGTTCACCACTCTACGTCCGCTTCCTTGGCCAGCCGTTCGAGGGCGAGATCCCATGTAGGCAGCGCCCGCTCGGCCTTGAACCGGGTCAGCGCGTCGAGGGTCTCGCGGCTGACGCGCATCCATCCGCTGTTGGGGAAGTAGAGATCCATCGTCTCCCGCCATGTGGCGACCGGCAGGGAGAACGTGGCGTCGCAATTCCACGCGACCGGCATCAGCTGGATCCGCCCGTCCTCCACCGTGAAGGTCGAACCGGAGAAGCACAGCACGAGGGGGGCCACGCCGTCCTCGAGGCTGTGCAGGTACTTGCTGGCGGCGATCTCGAAGTCGTACGTGCACGGCACATGCAGGTCGACCTCGGTCGACCCGTCGAATGCGCTCACCACGGTCGACACGTGGGTCCAGAGGAACGGGCGCAGCGAGTCCGCCCACTGCGGCGTCTCGCCGAACATCTCGACGAGTCGTTCCTCCTCGCCGTCCGCGTAGCGCCGGCGTTGAGGCTCGATGCGGATTTGGCACTTGAGCGCGATGGCGTGCACAGACCGACCGTCGAGCTCCTCGATGGCGAGCCGCAGCACGAGCGTGGGCTGGGCGGCGTACCGTTCCGGCCCGCGCCTCGATCACGGAGAACGTCAGCCCGGTCATTTGGCTCTCGCTCGGATCCGGGCGAAGAACGCATCGAGTGCCTCGTGCGCCTCGCTCCCCCCGTCGAACCCGCGCCACAAGCGTCGCATCTCGCCGACGAGCTCGTAGCAGGCATCGATCGGCACGAGGAAGCACTCCGCCCCGTCCTCCTCGCGCCCGGCACGGACCATCAGTGCTTCGACGTCGGGTTCGATCGTGCCGATCGTCGGGTTGACGGCGACGAGCTCGTCCCACATGTCCAGCGGGAGCAGAGATTCGGTCGCCCCGGCAGGGCTCGGATAGAAGGCGGCTACCCGATCGAGCGACGAGTTGACGAAGAAGAACGCGACGCTCACCGGGATCTGCAACTTCTCCCATTGCGATGCGGACAAGCGGAAGCCGGGAAAGGCCAGATAGCGGTCCGGCACGGACCGGAAGTGCCCACCGCCCGCTCCCGGCGAGGTGAAGAGCAGGTAGCAGCCACGACAGGCGCACAGCAGGTTGCGAGCCTCGATATCGACGAGATGGCCGTGCTCGTCGGAGATCGGCTCGGCGCAGATCTCGCAGCGCTCACCCGGAGGTGGGCGCGGCGGCGCCTTGCGAATCCGCTGCAGCACCGCCAGAGGGTCGCTCGTCGCGGTCATGCCAACGCTTCGGTCGGACACTCGTCGTAGATCGGTTTGGGACCGATGGCGACACCGATCGTGGGCGCATCGGGTTTCGATTGCTCGACATCGATCGTGCCGATCTCCGGCGCGGCGTCGAGGATCGCCCGCTCGACGGCGTGCTGCAGGGTGACCGACGACGACGGGCAACCGTCGCAGCTTCCCAGTAGCCGCAACAACACGGCTCCTGCTTCGACGTCGATGTCAACCAGCTCCACGTCACCGCCGTGCTGCGCCAAGAACGGCCGAACACTCGTCAGAGCCTGATCGATCCTCGCCGGCAACGGGTCGGGATGGATGTCATGGACGGTGAGGAGGCTCGACACGAGCTCGTCGCCGCGCAACGTGTCCATCACGGCTGGCGAATCCTGCGCCACAACGTCGATGATCCGTGCCAACCCCGCGCCGTAGAGCTCGGTGACCAACCGCAGCAGCTCCTCGGCGTTGGCGATCGCCCGCCGATCCTCGCTCGCTCTGATGTCGTCGAGCAGCCGCTCGATCCGGTCACCGATTGCGTGGAGGTTCGGCTGGCTGGTCATCGAAACCTCCGGCGATCGCGTCACGCAAGCTCGGGATTCGGCACCTGCGTCGGTGTGTGCATCTTCTTCAGCACCTTGCCTTTACCAAGGTACATGTGCACGCCGCAGGGCAGGCACGGGTCGAAGCTGCGGACAGTGCGCATGATGTCGATGCCCTTGAAGTGATCGAGGTCGTTCTCCTCGAAGATCGGGGTATCGACCACGGCGTCCTCGTACGGTCCGGGCGTGCCGTAGCTGTCACGCGGATTGGCGTTCCACGGCGTCGGCGGGTACGGGTGGTAGTTGGCGATCTTGCCGCCCTTGATCACGAGGTGATGGGACAGGACACCGCGAACGGCCTCGGTGAACCCGCACCCGATGCCCTCGTCGGGCACCTCGAAGGGCTCCCACGTCTTGGTGTTGCCGGCGCGGACTTCGGCGAGCGCCTGCTCGATGAAGTCGAGTGCTGCGGCGGCGGCATAGGCCTGGAAGTAGCTGCGGGCACGGTCGCGCTCGATCGTGTTGGACCACTGCGGGATCTTCCACTCGAGGTCCATCTCGGGCTTCAGGATCGTCTTCGGCAGGTGGATCTGGACGCTGTTCCCAGTTGCCTTGATGTGATCCGTGTTCACCAGTCCCGACGAGGGCAGTGGCCCACAGGCGTGCCAGTGGTCCACCGCCCGTGTCGAGGGCGAGGTGGTCAGTGCCGTCGTACCAGCGGGGCGACATCACCCAGCTGTACTTGTCGTCGAAGTCACGCTTCTGCGGCTGCGGGTTGGTGTGCTGGTTCCACGGATGACGCCGATCGACCGGATTGCCGAGAGGATCGCGCGAGACGAACATCGGCTGGCCTTCCCAGTCGTCGTAGTACGAGCTGCCGAGGAGGATGCGGATGCCGAGGTTGATCTCCACCAGGTCGTTGGTGACGAGCTGACCGTCGACCACCACGCCAGGTGTGACACCCATCGCCCGGCCCCACTGGGTCATGTCGCGGTAGTCGAAGTTGCACACCGATGGGTCCTGGAACGCTCCCCAGCAGCCGAGCAGGATGCGCCTCCGGCCGACCTCCTCGTACCCGGGCATCGCCTCGTAGAAGAAGTCGAACAGATCGTCGTGCATCGGCACGACGCGCTTCATGAACTCCACGTAGCGCATCAGGCGCGTGTAGTAGTCCGTGAACAGCTGGATCGTCGCAGTCGTCCCTACACCGCCGGGATACAGGGTCGAAGGATGGACGTGACGCCCCTCCATCAGGCAGAACATCTCCCGCGTCCACCGGCTGACCTGGAGGGCCTCGCGGTAGAACTCACCGGAGAACGGGTTGAGCGAACGCATGATGTCGCCGATGGTGCGGTAACCATGGTCGCCGGCGTGCGGTGCCTCGGTGTTGTTCGCCCGGTCGAGGACTCCCGGGTTCGTCTCGGCGACCATCTTCTCGCAGAAGTCGACCCCGACCAGGTTCTCCTGGAAGATGTTGTGGTCGAACATGTACTCGGCGGCCTCGCCGAGGTTGACGATCTGCTCACCGAGCGCCGGTGGATGAACGCCGTACGCCATGTTCTGCGCGTAGCACGAGCACGTGGCGTGGTTGTCGCCGCAGATGCCGCAGATGCGGCTGGTGATGAAGTGGGCGTCGCGAGGGTCTTTGCCCTTCATGAACACGCTGTAGCCGCGGAAGATCGACGACGTGCTGTGGCATTCGGCCACCGTGCCCTTGCCGAAGTCGATCTTGGTGTAGATGCCGAGACTTCCGACGATGCGCGTGATCGGGTCCCATGCCATCTCGACGAGGCCATTGGCGTCCGCTGTCTTGGTGCCACGGTTACCTCCACGTGCTCTTGTGTCCGGTGAGGAGCTCCTCACCGCGCTTGCGCCACTTCGGTTCCTCGTCCACGGTCTTCATGGTGATCTTGCGCAGGGCGCGAATCGCACCGCCCATCACGCCGCTGGCCATGGTCGACACCCGGGCACCTGGTGGTTCGTCCATGAATGGCATGAACTTGTCGGGGAATCCCGGCATCGTGCAGCCGATGCAGATCCCGCCGACGTTGGGGCAGCCGCCGACGCCGTTCGTCCAGCCTCGCTTGGGGACGTTGCACTTGACCACAGGCCCCCAGCAGCCGAGCTTGACGATGCACTTCGGCGAGCCGTACTCGGTGGCGAACTCGCCCTGCTCGTAGTAGCCCGCCCTGTCGCAACCCTCGTGAACGGTTGCCCCGAACAACCACTGCGGGCGCAGCGAATCGTCGAGGGGGATCATCGGCGCCTGGCCGGTCGCCTGGTAGAGCAGGTAGAGGATGGTCTCCGACAGGTTGTCCGGGTGGGTCGGACATCCCGGTACGCACACGATGGGGATGCCCGCCTTCGACTTCCACCCCCAGCCGAGGTAGTCGGGAACACCCATCGCACCGGTCGGGTTGCCCGCCATGGCGTGGATGCCGCCGTAGCACGCGCACGTCCCAGCGGCGAGCACCACGAGCGCCTTCGGAGCGAGACGGTCGAGCCATTCGCTGGTGGTCATCGGCTGGTCGGTCTCGGGATCGTTGCCGAATCCGCACCAGTACCCTTCGCGTTTGATCGCTTCGTTGGGGATTGAGCCCTCGACGACCAACACGAAGGGGTCAAGCTCGCCGCGATCGGCTTTGAAGAACCACTCGATGAAGTCATCGGCACCGCCCACCGGACCGCACTCGAAATCGATGAGCGGCCAGTGCACGGCAATCTTGGGAAGCCCGGGAAGGGCGCCGAGGGCGATCTCTTCGATGCTGGGCTGTGTCGCGGAGGTCAGCGCGACCGAGTCCCCGTCACAGCTCAATCCGGCATTGATCCAGAGGACATGGACGAGAGGCTCGTCGTTGACGGTCTCATCCGGTGGCGCTTCTGTAGCAGTCACGCGCTCACTCCTTAGAACACACTCCGCGACATAACGGAGCCCGTTTTCCATTAGAGGTCCGCACCCGCGAACCGTCAATGAGTGTCTTTCCCACCCATGTCGCGGCACTGACCTACACTCGGCCCGAGCGGGGTCTTCAGAGGAGGGATTCGACGCCTCGGAGCCCGCGGGAGGAGGTGACGGCCACGTCAACGGCACCCGCCACCGCGTCGTCGCGGTTCGGCCTGGCTCCGCCGCGTCGCTTCGTACTCCCAGCGTTGCTCCTGCTGCTCTCCGAGGAACCCGGTTACGGGTACAGCCTGCACAAGGGCCTCCAGGACTTTCGCTTCGGTGAGACGGACCGGCCGACCACCTACCGGGCTCTCGCCCAGCTCGAGAGCGACAGGCTGGTGGCGTCCTCGACCGAGTCCGGGGCGGGGCAGTCGCGTCGCGTCTACACGATCACCGCGCTCGGCGAACAGGTGCTGCGCAACTGGATGACCGTCGTCAA
The DNA here is from genome assembly GCA_963830025.1 of uncultured Acidimicrobiia bacterium. Taxonomy (GTDB): domain Bacteria; phylum Actinomycetota; class Acidimicrobiia; order Acidimicrobiales; family Ilumatobacteraceae; genus CAWHLC01. Next base: position 101,537 of record CAWHLC010000002.1, on the reverse strand, counting down.
GGAAGAGCACGACTGCTTGGGTCGTGTCGTCCGTCGCTACCAGGCGACGGGCAGCGCCGACGCGGTGCTCGCCGAGGTGCAAGGCGGCTGGGCAGGCGACCTCGGATGTGGATGGTCGCCGGTCGTCCCATCGTCTCTGGCGTCGCACGGGGCGCAGCGGCTCGACCTCGACCAGCTCGCTCCCGAGGCCGCCGTGTTCGACGCAGCGCAACGGAGCCAGCGACGATGACACGACAGCGTTGTTCTCGCCGGTGACCCGGGTGGGCGCGGCACACGTCGAGCGATGCTACGAAGTGATCCCCGACCGCTCCGTCGTGCTCATCGAGGCGCGTTCGACGGTCGGCCCGCTGAGCTTCGGAGCAGCCGGGTTGGTGGGCACGATGCGCGCCGTCGTCGACGGCCTCGCCCTGTCACCGGGCACACAGCCGAGCGCTCACGTGGAGGTCGCCGTCGACTCGCTGACGTCTGGGAACAGCGTGTACGACGCTGAGCTCCGCCGCCGCGTCGACGCTCGCCGCTTTCCGACAGCGACGCTCGATCTGCGCGAGTGCAGCGCCGCCCACGGGCGCGACCAGTACCGCCTCGGCGGCGCTCTCACGTTCCACGGGGTGACGCGACCGATCGAGGGCACCGTGTCGGCGTCCATCGACCCGTCGGGAAAGCTCGTCATCACCGGCCAGCAGGCCATCGACATCAGGGACTTCGACATCCCCTGCCCAACGGTGCTGATGCTGCGGTTCTATCCCGACGTGCGGGTTCATCTCCATGTCGAAGCAGACCCTGTCGAGGAGGCTGACTGATGGGACCGATCGTGGCGATGGCGGTGGGGTACGTGGTCGGCGCTCGCTCCGGCGGGAAGAGCCTCGACGACCTGTTGCGTGCTGCACGCGCCGTGCGCCAGTCGAACGAATTCACCGACCTCGTGTCCGCGGCGACGCGTACATCTCGCCCACACGATGCGTGAAATGGCCACGATGGTCGAGCACGGAGTCACGCCGGGAGCGACCGACGACACCGGGGGCGATCTGATCGAGCGCGTCTCGCAGCTCGTCGGGCGACGCTGACGCCCACTCCCGACGGTTCCCGCTAGCGGCCCCCGCTGGAGAGCGCCCTGCCGGCATCGCTGCGGTCAGTGACCTCCTGCACCACGCCGCGCAAGCCGAGGGCGTTGGCCGCTGCGCCGTAGGTCGGCTGGGCACGGGCGCGAACGTGGCGGACGTCGCCGTCGGGCCGGTCGATGCGGTACTCCTCGTCGAACGGTCGCCCCGACGACACCGCGGCCTGCATTGCGTTCCGCACGCGCTGCCGGTCGTCGAGGTGGACACGCGCGATGTGCGACTCGAACGTCCCGTCGAAGTCGAGGGGATCGACCCCGTGCAGCCGATGCGCCTCGTCGCTCCATTGCATCGCTCCGGAACCGACATCCCACAGCCAACTGCCCACCCCGGCCAGGGTCTCGCTCTCGCGGAGTCGTCCTTCGACCTCGGCGAGGGCCGCCTGCGCCAGCCGTTGCTCGGTGATGTCGCTGACGACGACGACTGCGATCAGCGGCGAGTCGCGCTCGGCCTGCACGGCGCGGGCGGACAACGAGATCGGCACCGGCATGCCGTCCTTACGCATGGCGCTGGTCTCGAATCGACGGATGTGCTCGCCGGACAGCATCGAGGTGATGACCGTTGCGAGTCGCTCGCACTCATGGTCGGCGATCAACGTCACGAAGAGGCGGCCGACGATCTCGTCGGGCGTGTAGCCGAACAGTCGCTCGGCGGGGCGGCTCCAGGACGTCACCGTCCCTTCGTCGCCGATCACGATCACCGCATCATCGGATAGCTCGATCACGGCATTGAGCACGCCTGGTGGAAGCACTGCCGTCGTGTTTTCTCCATCGCCGGAGTCGAGCATCAGCCCCTCCCGTCCTCGGCTCGACCATAGCGTGGCGCGCCATCGACGGGACTTGGCGAGCCTGGGCGGTCGTCGTTGGGGATTGGTCAGCGGGATGCGTGTCGCGCCGGTGCGGCTGTCGAGACGAGGTCGACGAGCCAATCGCACCACTCGTCGATGCCTTCGCCGGTACGGGCGCTGGCGAGGATCACCTTCGCCTCCGGGTTGACGGCGCGCACGTTGGCGAGCAGCGCGTCGATGTCGAAGTCGAGATGAGGAAGCAGATCGATCTTGTTCACGACCACCACGTCGACGGCGCGGAACATGACCGGATACTTGAGCGGCTTCTCCTCGCCCTCGGTGATGGCACACACCATCGCCCGGCGGTCCTGGCCGACGTCGAACTCCGCCGGACAGACGAGGTTGCCGACGTTCTCGATCACGAGCAGGTCGAGGTCGTGGAGATCGAGACGGGACAGCCCGGAGCGGACCATCACGGCGTCGAGGTGACACTCACCGCCGAAGCCGTTGCTCGTGTTGACCAGTGCCACCCGGGCGCCGAGCCCGTCGAGCCGATCCGCATCGAGGCTGGTGGCGATGTCTCCTTCCACGATGCCGACGCGGAACCGGTCGCCGAGCCCCTCGAGTGTGCGTTTCAGCAGTGCGGTCTTGCCGGCGCCGGGCGACGACATCAGGTTGACGGTCCGCACCCCGGCCGCCGCCAGGTCGGCGCGATTCGCATCGGCGATGCGATCGTTCTCGGCGAGGATGTCCTCGAGCACCTCGATCCGCATCCCGCCGGTGTCCTCGTACCCGCTGTGGTCACCGACGTCGCGGTGGTCGTGGTGGTGGCTGATCGCCGTCGCCGTCGTCGTGGGCGTGCACCGTGCCGTCCGGATGGCGATGGAAGCGGCCCACGTCAGGTCACCGGCTCGGTGACGTCGAGCGATACGAGCAGCAACTCGTTTCCGCGGACAACATGCACGTCGGTGCCGTCGCAGGAGCCACAGATCATCAGCGGCGCGTCGAGCGTCGTCTGCTCGCCGCATCCCGAACATTCGATCACTGCCGGAACGTGTTCGATGTCGAGCTCCGAGCCGGCCAGCGTCGTGTTGTCGGTGAGAAGTTCCCAGGCGAACAGCATCGAGTCGGGAACGACCTGGCGAAGGTAACCGATGCGCACCGTCACCCGGCTCACGGGGCGTCCGTCGGCGCGACCGTCGGCGGCATCGGCAATCGCCTGGCACAGCGACAACTCGTGCATGATGCCTGCCCTCCCGTTGCGGGCGACCGTACCACGGTCCGAATTCGCCCCTGACGAGGGATCGGTAGGCTCGACGCGATGGCCGATGACCGCCTCGAGCAGATCTTGCTCCGCTTGCGTGAGCGTGGTGGCAGGGTCACGACGCCCCGGCGGGCGATCATTTCCGCCCTGCTCGAAGGCGAGCATCACGTAACGGCGGAGGCACTCGCCGAGGCGGTGCAGCGGGCCGAACCCGACATCCACCGGGCCACCGTGTACCGCACGCTCGACACGCTCACGGAGCTGGGCGTCGTCAATCACGTCCATCTCGGCCACGGTCCGGCCGTCTATCACCTCGTCGACGAGGAACACCATCACCTCGTCTGCGACAGCTGCGGGTCGGTCGTGGAGTTGCCGGCGAACGTGTTCGACGCGCTCGGCCGTCGAGTCGAGCACGATTACGGCTTTCGCTTGAACGCCCACCACTTCGCCCTCGGCGGTCTGTGCCGGCGATGTGCCCCGAGCGAGGGCGCGGAGGCACTCGCCGGATCAGCGCATCGGGCGCACTGATCACCCTCCCGCTCGCCTCGCCGTCACCCGGCTCGACGATCGGAGGCGGGAACGACGCCGAAGCCGAACGGGAGCTCGAGTCGATGGGCGGCCATCATCGCCTCGTCGGCGAGCAAGTTCGCCGTTGGGCCGTCGGCGACGAGCCGACCGTTGTCGAGCACGACAGAGCGTTCGCACAACTGCAGCGCGTACGGCAGATCATGGGTGACGAGCACGACCGTGACGTCGAGGCCGACCACGATGTCGGCCAGTTCACGCCGGGCGGCGGGATCGAGATTCGAGGATGGCTCGTCGAGAACGAGGACGTCCGGATGCATTGCCAGCACGGTCGCCAGCGCCACACGACGCCGCTCACCGAAGCTGAGATGGTGGGGGGACGATCTGCGGCCGCCGTCATCCCGACGGTCGCCAAGGCCTCGGCGACTGCCTCGTCGAGCTCGTCGCCACGCAGACCGAGGTTCGCCGGTCCGAACGCGACGTCCTCGCGCACCGTCGGCATGAACAGCTGGTCGTCGGGATCCTGGAACACGATGCCGACGCGGCGGCGGATCTCACGGAGATTGCTCTTCACGACAGGCAGTCCGCTGACGGCCACGGCTCCGCTGCTCGGGTTGAGGATCCCGTTCAGCGTGAGGACGAGCGTCGTCTTGCCGGCGCCGTTCGGTCCGAGCACGGCCAGCCGCTGGCCGGCCTCCACGGCGAGATCGATCCCGTGCAGCGCCAGGTGACCATCCGGATAGGCGAACGTCACGTCGCGCAGATCGAGGGCCAGCGGTCCGCTCATTGGAGCGTCCAGGCGACGCCGGCTACCAACGCCGCGGCGGCCGGCCAGAGGAGGCACATCGTCCACGATCTGATCGAGGCGGCCGTGCTGCGTACGGGCATCAGCCCGGCGTAGCCGCGCGATTCCATCGCCAGATAGATGCGTTCCCCGCGCTCGTAGGAACGGACGAACAGCGCGCCGGCCGTCGTCGCCAGCGTGCGCACCTGGCCGATCCGGCCACCGCCGCCCGCCCGTGACTCCCTGGCAATCGTCATCCTCCTCACTTCGTCGCCGATCACGTCCGCGTAGCGGATCATGAAGGCGGTGATCGCCACCATCACCCGCGGCACGTGCAGCCGCTCGAGTCCGTCGAGCACCTGCGGGATCGACGTCGTCGATGCCAGCACGATCGATGCGGCGACGCCGATGGTTCCCTTCGCCACGATGTTCCACGCCGCCCACAAACCGGCCTCCGAGAGGCGCAGTCCGAGCACGTCGACTCGTGGACCGCGGCCGAGCACCGGGAGCAGCACGGCGAACAGCAGAAACGGAACCTCGATCACCAACCGCCGCACCACGGCCAGGATGGGCACCCGACCGATCAGGGCGGCGGTCACGACGAGACCGGCGTGCACGCCGAACGCCCAGAACTGCTCACGCGGAGTAGCGACGACTGCAAACACGAAGAGGACCGTCGCGGCGAGCTTGCACTGCGGTGAGAGCCTGTGCAACGGACCGGGTTCGTGGATCAGCAGGTGCCGATGGGCACCACTCACGTCAGCCCTCGCTCAAACGTGTCGTGACGGATGGTGGTGGCGATGGCGCCGACGCCTTGCGCGTTCGCCGAGCGACGGATACCACACCGGCACCGACGACGAACGTGGCCGCTACGCCGACGAGCCCAGCGATCCACGTGCCGACGTAACGGTTGTCGACGCCATCCGCCCCGTAGTCGGCGAGAGGCCCGTCCGCCAAGGCGTGGTCGCTCACATCGGCGTCGATGCCGTTGTCGGCCGCTACCTTCTCCAAGCCGTCGGGGTTCGAGTTGGCGTTGGGGGCGACGAAGATCACGAGTGCCAATGCGGCGGCGATGCCGGCGAGGACGAACGTCAGGGTCGAGGCCTTCCTCACGACGGCACTCCCTGGAGAATCGGGGTGACCCGGACCGGCGTCAGATCACGAGCGCCATAGACGAGATCGGGTCGCATGCTCATCACTGCGCCGATCGCCATCGCCGTGATGAACCCTTCGCCGATTCCAATGACAGCGTGAACTCCGATCATCGCTCCCGCAAGAGTGCCGACCGACACCGCGTCGTTGCCGCCGAAGGCGTACTCGACCGTGAACACGATCGATGCGACGATCGGCACGAGGAAAGCGGCGATACCGGCAGCCGCGGTCACCGACCACGGCTGGTGCCGGAACACCCGCTTCAACAGGGCGAACAGGGCGTAGCCGATGAACGCACCGGCGAGAGCCATGTTGACGACGTTCAGGCCGAGCGCGGAGAGACCTCCGTCGGCGAACAGCAAGCTCTGCACGACGAGCACAACCGTCACGGCCAGCGCTCCACACCATGGCCCGACGAGGACAGCCGCCAGCACGCCACCGAGGAGATGACCGCTCGTGCCGTTTGCCACCGGGAAGTTGAGCATCTGGGCGGCGAAGATGAAGGCGGCCGCCAACCCCACGATGGGGACGTCGCGGTCTTCGAGCGACGTACTCGTCTTCTTGAGGCACCATGCCACCCCGGCAATCGCGATCAGCCCGGCGACGAGCGACGTGGGTCCGTCGATGAACCCGTCCGGGATGTGCATACCGATCATCCGTGCCCCTCTCGTTTCCGCCGGCCTGCGCTTGATGCGACGGGCTCGCAACTCACAGTAAATGCGACCCAGTCGCAAAGCAAGCAGACGTTTCTCTGGACTTCGCTCCGGAGTTCGTAGCGGATCAACGAACGGATGCTCACCATCGAAATGGCATTCCCGCGGCACCTGTTCATGGTGTCGACACCAAGGCGTACGATCGGACGGGAGACGACCTGGGAGGTCGACGATGCCGAAGTACCTGCTGCAAGTGAACTACACCCTCGATGGTGTCAAGGGCGTGTTGTCGAAGGGAGGTTCTGCTCGACGTGCAGCAGCCGAAGCGGCTGCGGCCAGTGCTGGCGGCTCTCTCGAGTCTCTCTACTTCGCCTTCGGGTCGACCGACGTCTTCGCCGTCGCCGACCTGCCGGACAATGCTGCCGCGGCAGCATTGGCGCTCACCGTGAGCGGGGCAGGAGGCGCCACGGTGAGCACCACCGTGCTGTTGACGCCGGAGGAGATCGATCGCGCGACCCAGAGCAGCGTCGATTACACCGCACCGGGCCAGTAGCCAACCGCTACATCTGCGTGCTGGGTTCCGGGCGCAAACCGGAACCCAGCGAGTGTTCGGAAGACGACAGATTGTCAGGGGGTCACATCTTCGACGCTGACGGTCGTCTCGCAACCGTTCGAGCTGTCGTTGTTGGGCCCCCCGTTGGCGAAGTCGTCCGCACCCGGACCGCAGCCGAGACCGTCGATGCCGGCGTCACCGAAGAGCTCGTCGTTTCCGCCGAAGCCGAGCAGGACGTCGTTGCCAGGGCCGCCGGCGAGGTTGTCGTCGCCGAAGTCACGACCGCCGAGGAGATCGTCGTCGCTGCCGCCGATGATGCTCTCGACGTCATTGGTGATGTTGTCCTTCTCGTCGCCGACGCCGTCATTGTCGAGGCCGTCGATGTTGGCGATGACTCCATCCGTACGGGTCTCGTAGGTGACGCGGTCGAAGCCGGAACCTCCACTGAAGCGGTCGGGACCCAGCCCACCGTCGATGATGTCGTTACCCGACCCGGACAAGAACCTGTTCGGGGCCGAGCTGCCCGTGAGGCGGTCGGATCCCTGCCCACTGGTGATGTCCTCCGAGAGATGCTCAGACCAGGGATCGACGCACATCCGTGACGAGTACGGAACTTCGCCGGGAGCTACGGAGCGTTCCAGTCGTCCGGTACGCGGGCTGCCCTCATGACGGCCGCATCGGCGGCGGCGCCGCTCACCGGGGCGCCCGCAGGCTGCATTGCACCGTAGGGGATGACCCGATAGCGTCGCCGCCAGCGCGAGGGCTACGGGCGGACATAGCAGAAGGGAACTCACCGTGGTGGCGCGTGAGGAAGCGAAGCATCTCTTACGGCGGACGGAGTTCATCCCCCGGCCAGGGCGGATCGACGCGCTGCTCCCGCTGACGCGCAGCCAGGCGGTCGACAACATCCTCAACGTGTGGACCACGGATGTGCCGATCCCGACGAAGCTCACGCATCACGACGAGGGCGCGGCGAACTATGTGCAGTACCAGCTCGCCGTGCACTGGTGGTTCGACCGGATGGCGAACAAGTCACCGCGTCCGATCCAGGAGAAGATGGCGCTCTTCTGGCACGGTCATTTCTGCAGCGAGTGGCGCAAGGTGGCGAACACGCCGGCGATGATGCGGCAGAACAAGCTGTTCCGCGACAAGGGCACGACGGGCAACCTGCGCGAGCTGGTGCGGGCGATGTCGATCCAGCCGGCGATGCTCCTCTACCTCGACAACGCCAACAACACGCGTCTTCGCCCAACCAGAACTTCGCCCGTGAGCTGCTCGAGCTGTTCCTGCTCGGTGTCGGCAACTACACCGAACACGAAGTCGAGTCGTGCACGCGGGCGTGGACCGGGCACAACATCAACTGGACCACAAAGCGCTACGAGTTCAACGCGCACCACCACGCCTCCGGCCGGAAGACGATCTTCGGCCGCAACGCCGCGTTCGACGGACCTGGCCGGGTCGGACCGGGAGTGATCGACCTGGTGCTCGGCCCGAACGGACGGATCACGACCGGCCCGAACAGGGGTCAACCAACGCGACGTGTGGCGGCTCGCTTCCTGTCCAAGAAGCTGTGGGAGGCGTTCGCCTACCAGAACCCGACGAGTGCCATCGTGAACTCACTCGCCGACACGCTGATCGCCAACAACTTCTGGATCAAGCCATGGCTGAAGGCAATGCTGATGCGCGACGAGTTCTACTCGGCCAAGGCGCGGACGGGCCTGGTGCGCTCGCCGGCCGAATACGTCGCCACGGTGCTCGGCCAGACCGGTCTGACGGCCAGCCTCGTGCACCCGGAATGGTACGGCGACGAGATGGGCCAGGGGCTCTTCCACCCACCCGACGTGAGTGGCTGGAAGGTGAACCGGTACTGGGTGAACACGAGTGCGCTCGCCGCCCGCGCAGCGTTCGCCCAACGGGTGCGATTCGAGCTGACCGACCACAACGATGCCCGACCGTTCCGGATGAAGTACGGCTCGTGGTCGTGGGACGGGCTCGAGGCGAAGTCTCCGGGCGAGCTGATCGACACGATGGCCAAGGCGTTCGGCCTCTCACTCACGACCGCGACGCGAACTCGCTCGTGGCGTGGGCACGTCGAGAGGTCGTCCCGATCCGGTCATGTCGACTGGTGGCGGTCCCCCAACGCCATCTTGCTGATGATGCTCGTCCCCGAGATGCACGTGGCGTGAGGAAGAACGATGCTTGATCCGGACATCTCCACCGCCGACGCCCATGACCCTCCTCAGCACTCGCGACGACGACCCTGACGGCGTGTCGCGCGTCGCTTCCTGCAACTCGTCGGAGCGGGCGTCGGCACCGGCGCATTGACGGCCTCGACGGGCTGCTCCCCGGCGCCGATCGGGCGTGGTCGGCGGGCCCGATCGGTGCCCACGACGGCGTCCTCGTCATCATCGGCATGAACGGCGGCAACGACGGCTTCAACACCGTCGTCCCGCTGGACAACGCCAACTTGGAGCGCTACCGGCCGGCCGCGATGAGGATCTCACCTGGATCCACGCACCGGCTCAATGCGCACCTCGGGCTGCACCCGGCGCTGGGCAAGTTCAAATCGCTCTGGGATCACGGTCAGCTGGCGATCGTGCAGGGTGTCGGATACCCCAACCAGGACCTCAGCCACTTCAATTCGATGGCGATCTGGATGAGCGCCATCCGCAACGGGACGCGGTCGACGGGTTGGGTCGGACGATGGCTCGACGGTCGATACTCCACGCCGAACCTGTACGCGGCTGCATCGATCGGCTCGGGGGTGCCACTGCACATGGTCGGCAACGTCCGCCGCGCCACCGCCGTCGCACCTGGCAAGCCGGGTTTCGGCGGCCAGACCCGAGCACCCGACCGGCGTCTCTATCGCGCCCTTCGCGACATCGCCGACAACGGTCAGGGCGGCTGGATGGGCGCCATCAGTGGAACGTTCCGTGATCAGCTCGACGTCGCCCAACGAATCGGTCCGATCACTGCCGGCGCAGCCACCAGGGAAGGAGATCGTCGCCAAGCTCTCGGCGGCGGCACGGCTGATCAACGCCAACCTCGGCTTCCGTGTGATCGAGGTGTCGCTGGGCCGACTTCGACAGCCATCGCGCCCAGCCGACGATGCACACGGATCGGATGCGCGAGCTCGACGCGGGGGTCCGGGCCTTTTACCCGCTGCTCAACAGCATCTGGTCGACTCGGGTGACGTTGATGACGTTCTCCGAGTTCGGCCGCACGCCGTGGTCGAACGACTCCAACGGCACCGACCACGGTTCGGCCAACTGTGCGTTCGTCTTCGGGAAGAACGTGAAGGGTGGGTTCTACGGATCGTCCCCGTCGCTCGCCGGCATCACTCGATGGGAGCGTCAGCCGTTCAAGGTCGACTTCCGCTCGTACTACGCCAGCATGATCGACGGCTGGCTCGGCGGTGGCTCGTCCGAAGTGCTCGGCAAGCGTTACGAGAACCTCCACCTCTTCCGCCGCTCCCCCGGCGTCGGCTAACCGCGACAATCCGCGGCGCACCACCGCGACCCGCACCGTCGACGCCGCTCAGCGTTCGGAGTACGTCCAGTCTCCGCGCTTTCGCCACTGGGCGTCGTCATAGGTCACCACGCCGTTGGCGATGTCGACGATCTTGGGGATCGGCAGCTGTCGTGGACCGCGGACACTCGCCGGTCTCGAGGTGGTCGGCGAAGTCCTCGGGGAAGGTGGCAGCAGGCTGGAGACGAGCCGTTGCTCCTCGACCGGCAGGAAGCATCGGTTGCCGTCGGTGACGATGCGGAGCCGCTCATTGATCACCGGCGAGATCGAGATCGGTGGCGGTGGCGGCGACGATGCGATCGAGTGAGTCGGTGATGGCAGCGGTGCCGAGCTTGCACGGCGAGCATTGGCCACAGGATTCGACGCTGAGGAACCGCGACAGCATCGCTGTCACCTCGACCATGCAGGTCGTGTCGTCGTAGACGATGAACCCAGCCGAACCGAGCCCGCTGCCGATCGATTCGAAGCCCTCGTAGCTGACCGGCGTATCGAGCTTGTCGTCGGTGATCACGGTATTCGACACTCCCGACAGCACGGCCCGCACCGAGCGACCCTCGGCAATACCTCCGCGACCGCTCGATCACGTCAGCCAACGGACGTGCCGAACTCGACCTCGACCACTCCCGGGTCGGTCACGTCGCCCACGACCGTGCAGCACACCGTTCCGCTCGACTGCTCGGTACCGATCGACCGGAACCACTCCGGCACCGCGGACCAGGATGTGCGGCACGTTGGCCAGCGTCTCGACGTTGTTGACCAGCGTCGGATGCGCTCCGTCCTCGGAGAACGCCATCCGGGTCGGCGTTGCGCACGTCCCAGCCGATCTGCGGGAGGGCGAACAATCCGTGGAGATATGGCGGCAGCAAGCGTGGGAGCGGCTCGTTGCCCTCGATCACCTCGAGCAACGCCTTCTCCTCGCCGAACAGATACTCCTCCGGACCGGTGACGATCTGAACGGGCCGATCGACCCAGTCCGCCTCGGCCATCTCTGCGAGCGCGCCCGACGAGCCTCGTGACCTCACGGTGGAAGCTGGCTTTGGTCGCGATGTAGCCCGCCCGGGCGTCGACTGCATGGCCGGCGATGAGCAGACCTTCGAGCACGGCGTACGGGTTCGCCCGCATCAGCGCACGGTCCTTGAACGTGCCCGGCTCTCCCTCGGCAGCGTTGCACACGGCGTACCGACTACCACCTTCGCCGAGCATCACCGACGACCACTTCGTACCGGTCGGGAATCCGGCACCGCCGCGCCCGCGCAGGTGAGCGAGTTGGATCTCTTGCACGAGAGCGGCGCCGCGACATGTCCCGCGCCACGGTCAAGGCCCCTCCCCCATCAGCAGCGACGTAGTCGACGAGCGACTCGACGTTGCGCTCCGGATGCAGGAAGGCGGTAGCGATGTGGCCAGCCTGTCACGTCATCGCCGTCGACACACGACGTGATCGCGCCGTGCCGACGACGCCGTGGCACTGGCGACGGGTTCGGCTGAAGCTCGACCGCCGGGTCAGCGGATGAGTCGCGGTCGTTGCCCTAGGATCTGCGACGGGCTCTCGTCGGGCCGACAGGGGAAGCAGATGAACGACCAAGATGGCAGCGACGACGGTCTGTCCGCGGCTAACCAGTTCTTCGACGGTTTGCTCGCCGGTGACCTCGGTGCGCTTCAGGACTCGTGCGCCCCCGGCTCCGTGCTGTGGATCAATCTCACCGAGCAGGACCGCCCGTTGGAAGCATCGCTGCCCGGTTTCGCCCGGCTTCGCTCGAAGGTGCCGGATCTGCGCATGGAGGGGGTGCGGCGGCGTGGAGTTCCCGGAGGATTCGTCGAGCAGCATGTGCTCATCGGCACGATGCCCGACGGCGACATTCTTCGCGTCGTGGGTTGCTTCCTCGGCACCGTCGAGCACGGTCGGATCACGCGGCTCGAGGAGTACGTCGACGGCAACCAGGCGGGTGCGCTGAGCGCGCTGTTGAAGAGCACGTGAGTCGCTTCAGCGCTTGCTGCACGTTTCCTCCAGCCGACGGCAAGGAAGACGCTGACGGCGGTGCCCTCTGAAATAGGATTTCGGTCGGTTCCACAGCGAAGGGGGCAGCTATGACGGATCCGATGGCTGACGTTGATGACCTCATCGAGGTCTCCAAAGGGTGGTGGTTGTATCTCGTCGCGGGCCTCCTGTGGATCGGTTTCGGCTGGGTCGTCCTGTCGTTCAACTTCACCACGGTGTGGGCGGTGGCCGTGTTCTTCGGCATCGGGTTCATCCTCGGCGGAGTGATGGAGCTCGTCGTCAGTGCGCAGACACGCGATTGGCGTTGGTTGCACATCACGTTCGGCATCATCGCGATCGTCGCCGGAGTCGTTGCCATGTTCTGGCCGGGCGAGACGTTCCTCGTCCTCGCCGCCATCATCGGCTGGTACGCGATGATTGCCGGCATCGCCGACCTCGCCACGGCATTCGCCACGCGCGAGGACAACGATCTCTGGTGGCTCCAGCTGGTGCTGGGTATCGCCCAGGTGATGGTGGGCTTCTGGGCTGTCGGGTACGCCGGTCGCTCGATCACGCTGCTCGTCGTCTGGGTCGGTGCGGCAGCGTTGGCGAGAGGCATTTCCTCGTTCTTCCTGGCCTTTGGTCTGCGTCGCGCCGGAACGGAGCTGCGCGCCAAGATTGCGCCGATTTCTCGTCCGCCGGCGGCCGCAGCGCGCTGAAGCGTCCTCGATACGGGCGACTACCGGGGCCAGAGATCCTCGACCCGGTCGGCGGCCTGCAGATCACCCCCGCCGACACAGATCGGGTCACCCAACCGAACGGACGCCCTAGAGTCCGGCCATGCCAGACGGGCGCGTCGACCGCGAGGACGTCGCGGCCGCGATCGAGGCGATCGAGCGGCAGCGGCACGTGCTCGGCGACGCGGTCGCAGACCTGGCGTTGGCACCGCTCCGTGAACAACTCGCCGCAGCTGATCTCCCAGCCAGCGGATCCGACCAGAAGCTGAGACAGACGTCGATCCTGTTCGTCGACATCGTCGGTTCCACTGCCATCGCCAACCGGCTCGACCCCGAGGACGTCGACGAGCTGATGGACGGGATCCTGCAGCGCCTCACCGCCGCTGTGCAACTCCACCGTGGCCGGGTCGTGAACTACACCGGCGACGGGTTCCTCGCCGCATTCGGCGCCGACGAGGCCCGCGAGGACGATCCGGAGCTCGCCGTGCGAGCCGGTCTGGCGATCCTCGACGAGACCCGCGCGATGGCGGCTGACGTGCTTGCCCGCTTCCAGGTCGATGGCCTCGATGTCCGTGTCGGTATCGACACCGGGCCGGTGCTCCTCGGCGGCAGCGTCGAGGGGGAGCGCAACATCCGCGGAAATGCCGTGAACGTGGCCGCGCGGATGGAGCAGTCCGCCCCCATCGGCGGTTTGCGCATCAGCCATGAGACCTATCGCCTCGTGCGCGGAGTCTTCGAGGTCACCGAGGAGCCGCCCATCTCGGTGAAGGGCATCCCAACTCCGGTGCGCACCTACGTGATCCACGGCGCCAAGCCTCGGGCGTTCCGCGTCCCGACGCGGTGGAATCGAAGGGCTGGAGACCGAGATGGTCGGCCGGGCAACAGAGCTGGCCTGCCTGCAACGGTCATTCGCCACGCTGTACACGGCGCCGTCGTTGAGGGTCGTCACGGTGGTCGCCGAGCCGGGCCTGGGCAAGAGCCGGCTGCTGTACGAGTTCGAGAACTGGTCCGACGTGCAGCCAAATCGGTTCGTGATCTTCAAGGGTCGAGCTCAGCCACACACCCGCCAGCAGCCGTACGGACTCTTGCGCGACCTGTTCGCCTGGCGTCTTCAGATTGCCGACAACGACACGGCGGAGGTGGCTCGCCAGCGTTTCGTGGATCGTGTCGGAGCACTGTTCTCCGAGAACGACGAGGCACCGATCCACCTCCTCGGTCACGTGCTCGGACTCGACTTCGGCGACAGCGCACACGTGCACGGCATCGCGTCGGATCCGCAACAGATACGCGTTCGGGCGCAGGCGGCAGCGGCCCAGGTGCTCCAGCGCATGGCCGTCGACGACCCGGTCGTCGTGCTCATCGAGGATCTGCACTGGGCCGACGACGAGACGCTCGACTTTCTGATCTATCTGGCCCGAACCCATCCGGACCTTTCCATGATGATCGTCGGGACGACCCGCCCGCTGCTGCTCGAACGCCGCCCGTCCTGGATCGACGACACCGCGCCCAACGAACGCATCGATCTCTTTCCGCTCGACCAGACGCAAGCAACCGTCCTGGCAGATGCCTTGCTGCGGAAGCTCGACGACCCTCGTGCCGCGATCCGCAGAGCACTCACGGAGCGTGGTGACGGCAATCCGTTCTTCATGGAGGAGATCGTGAAGATGCTCCTCGACGAGGGCGTGCTCGTACCCACCGATCGCGATGTCTGGGATGCGGTCCCCGAGCGGCTCGACATCCAGCATGTTCCGTCAACGCTCGTCGGCGTCTTGCAGGCGCGCCACGACGCGCTACCCGTCGAAGAGCGCGTGGCGCTCCAGCAGGCGTCGGTGATCGGGTTCGTCTTCTGGGACCGAGCAGTCGCCGCGCTTGACAAGCGCTCACCTCCCTCGCTCGGGTCACTTGCCCGTCGTGGCTTCGTCAAACCGCAACCGGGCAGCTCCATCGCCGATGCGCAGGAGTTCACGTTCGAGCACCACCTCCTCCAACAGTTCACCTACGACTCGGTGCTCAAACGGCAGAGAAGCGAGTACCACGCTGTTGGCTGCGGCGTGGCTGGCCACACTCGCTGCGGAACGTGGCCCGGAGTTCCATGGCGCGACCGGCGAGCACTACGAGCTCGCCGGCGAGTCCGCGATGGCTGTCGACCACTACACCCGAGCCGCCGAGAACGCCGCCGCTCGTGACGCCCGAGCAACGGCGCTCGAGTACGTCACCCGCGCCCTTGCTCTGGCCCTGCCAGACGATCATGCCATCCGCTGGCGGCTCGTCCTGACCCGGGAATCGATCGTCGCCATCGCCGGCGACCCCGCCGAACACGACGCAGATCTCGACGCTCTCGCAATGCTCGCCGACGCGCTCGACGACGATGCCAAGCGGGCCGAGGCCGGACTCCGCCGCACGCTGGCTCTGATGGATCGGGCCGAGCACTACGCCGGCATCATCGAGGGTCAGCGGGTGATCGACCTCGCTACCCGTGCGGGTACGCCTCGCTTGGCTGCCCTCGCTTACGCCGAGCTCGCCCGCGCCGCCCGGCGAACCAACCGCGCTCGTGACGCCGCAGACCTCGCCGCCCGCGGTCTGGACCTTGCCAGAGAGCTCGGCGACCCGGCCGTCGAGGCCGCGCTCCTCCATGCGCTGGCGACGGCATGCTCGGACAACGGCGATGTGATGTCCGATCGGCGCTTCACCGGTCAGGCGCTCGATCTCGCCAGGCGGACAGGCAATCGCCTGCTCGAAGCACGGCTCCTCAACAACATCGGCACCATCGAGCTCACCCTCGGCGAGTTCGATGACGCCGGCGAGACATGGGAGACGGCGCTGACGCTCAGTCGCGAACTCGAGTGGACCTACGGCGAGTCGATCGTGCTTCTCAACCTGGCCGGGCTGGCCACCGCTACTGGCGCAAACGAGGAGGCGATCACACAGGGCACGGCGGCGGTCGAGCGGGCGAAGGCCTCGGCATCGCGCGACTTGGAGGCGGCCGCATTCCTCCACCTCGGCGTGGCGCATTCTCGCCTCGGCCACGGCGTAGAGGCTCGCGCCGCGTTGACCCGCTCCAGGGACCTCTTCGTGCAGAACGGCGGCGAGCACTACGCCGTCGACCCGATCGCGGCACTCGCCTATCCTCGACTTGGCCGAGGGCGAGGCCGAACGCGCCATGGATGGCGTGGAGCAGGTCCTCGCCTTCACTGCGGCGGGTGGCGAGCTGACCGCCATCGAGGAACCATTCCGCGTCCGCCTCGAGTGCTTCACCGTGCTCGATCACCTCGGCGACCCACGGGCACGAGCGATCCTCGAGGAGAGCCGAGCAACGTTGCTCGCCAGCTCCGAACAGCTTCCCGCCGGAGCGGCCCGCGAGCGATTTCTACGGACGAACCCCTACCAGCGCGCTCTGCTCGAGGCGTACGACGCGCTTCGGTGAGGATCCGCTCCGGGGCAAGCACGTGACGCTTGACCGTGCAGATCGTCGGCCATCCCCGTCATTCAGGGGCACCGCGTGTTCGGCGACGTGGCCATTAGCTACGTCGTCGTGACCGACCGTGAAGAAACCGGTCCGCACCACCAGGTGCGTACCGTTGGCTCCATGGCTGTTGCTCGGACCGGCTTCATCTCGATGGACTGTGCCGACCCACTCACCCTCGGTGAGTTCTGGGCGGCGATGCTCGGCGGCGAGATCGCGTTCACGAACGAGTCGGCCGTGGGCGTTCGAACAGACTGGGTGTGGATCGCCGCGTTGAAGATCCCCGACTACGTGGCCCCGACATGGCCGCGAAGCGACATCCCCAAGCAGATCCATCTCGACCTCGAAGCCACAGACCTGGATGCGGCGGTTGCCGAGGCCGAGCAGTTGGGAGCCCGGCTCGCACCGTTTCAGCCGGCTCCCGACAGATGGCGGATTCTTCTCGATCCGGCAGGTCACCCGTTCTGCCTCACCACGGAGATCCCGCCGGAGGCACGATCGGGCTGAGGTGCAGGCGACGGTCCGATGACCATTGACACCGTGCCCTAGCGGGTTGGGGACACGACGGTGGGCTGTCCAATTAGCCTCCGGCCATGACATCCTCGATCACCACGATCGCCGACATCCTCCGTGTGCACGCGGCCGCACGTCCCGACGCCGAGGTTCTCGCCCAGGATGATCGCAGGCAGTCATGGCACGACCTGCTCGAAAACGCCAAGGCTGTTGCCAACGGGCTCGCCACAGCCGGCGTCGGCAACCAGGATCGCATCGCCTTCCTCGACAAGAACTCAATCGAGCACTTCGAGGTCTTCTTCGGGGCGGCGCTGATCAATGCCGTGTGCGTCGACGTCAACTGGCGTCTCGCTCCGCCAGAGGTCGAGTACATCGTGAACGACGCAGACGCCAAGGTGCTCGTCGTCGGTCCGGACTTCGTGCCGGTGCTCGACGCGATCGTCGATCGGCTCCACACGGTCGCACTGGTGCTGGTTGTCGGCGGCCATGAACGGTTCACTGACTACGCGACCTGGTTAGCCGGCCAGGACCGGTCCGATCCGGGAACGACCGCGTCCGACGACGACGTCGCCTTCCAGCTCTACTCCAGCGGCACGACCGGGTTGCCCAAAGGCGTGATGATCACGAACGCCAACTTCTTCGGTCTGCTGCCGTTGGCCGAGGGGATGTGGGAGATCGGACCCGAGTCGGTCAACCTCGTGGCGATGCCGCTCTTCCACATCGGTGGCGGTGGGTGGGCCGTGGCCGGCATGTACGTCGGTGCACGAAGCGTCATCGTGCGCGACATCGACCCTGCCCGTCTGATCCAGCTGATCGGCGACGAGCACGTCACGCACGCGTTCATCGTTCCTGCGCTGCTGCAGTTCCTGCTGATGGTGCCCGGCGTCGACCGATGCCGACCTCTCCAGCTTGCAGGTGATCGTCTACGGCGCATCACCGATCAGCGAGGAGGTCCTGACGAGGAGCATCGAGGTGTTCGGCTGCAAGTTCTGGCAGGCGTACGGCCTCACCGAGACGACAGGCGCGATCGTCAACTTGCCGCCGGAGGACCACGATCCGACCGGAGCCCACCGGAACCGGTTGCGATCGTGCGGCCTCCCGGGTCCCGGGGTGGAGCTGCGCATCGTCGACCCAGATGGCGAGACCGACCTGCCCGTCGGAGAGGTCGGTGAGATCTGGGTGCGGTCGCCACAGGTCATGAAGGGCTACTGGAAGCAGCCCGACGCGACGGCCACGGCGATCGATGCCGACGGCTGGTTCCGCAGCGGCGACGCCGGCTATCTCGACAGCGACGGGTACCTGTACATCCACGACCGCATGAAGGACATGATCGTGTCCGGCGGCGAGAACGTGTATCCGGCGGAGGTGGAGAACGTCCTCATGAGCCATCCAGCCGTCGCCGACGCGGCGGTGATCGGGGTCCCCGACGAACGATGGGGGGAGACGGCCAAGGCCATCGTCGTCAAGCAGCCCGGCAGCGATCCTGCGGGCGATGAACTGATCGCCTATTGCCGGGAACGGATTGCGAAGTTCAAGTGCCCGACGTCGGTCGACTTCGTGGACACCCTCCCCCGCAACCCGAGCGGCAAGGTCTTGAAGAAGGACCTCCGTGCGCCGTACTGGGAAGGCCGTGAGCGGTTCGTGCAATAGGCGGCATCGACGCCGCCGACGAGCGCTCAGCTGAGGACGGCGAGCTCGAGCACGTTGATCTGGAGGTGGTCGGTGATGAAGTCCTCGACGCAGCCCCGGAACTGCCGGCGGTTCGTCTGATCCATCGCCGGCACGAGCACCAGGCGGAACCGCCCGTCACCGAGTGGCTCGATCGGACCGTCGACGTCGGAGGTGACCTCGAGGCGACATGTCAACAGCTGGGCTTCGACCATCTCGGCGAGCGTCTGACTCGGCTCACCGCCCCGGGTTCTGGCCGACACGACGAGCTCCATCCCTCGCCCCGCGACCTCCTCGTGCGTGGAGAGCGTCGCTTCTCGTAGGGCCAGCACGCCCGCGACGCCGATCGCCAGGCCCGACCGTGCCGAGCGCCAGCCGCGCCGGCGTGAGCTTTCACGGGCGACCACCGCGCCGCAGCAACTGCCGGATCTGGCCGTCGTCGGCGCCCGGCACCTCCTGGGCCAGCACGGTGACGTCGTCGAGCAGCAGCCCACCCGCCGGATAGCTGATCGGATACAGCTGGCGGGCGAGACGCTCCTCACCGGCAGGTGACGAGGTCTTCGAGGCGACGCGATCGACGACCCAGGCGATTCCCGAGAGGATGCACACCACCACCGACGAGGAACGTGATGAAGACGTTCATCTGACTCGTCGACTCGCGCATCCAGGCGAAGCGGTCGCGGCTCGGTCGTGTCTCGCTCAGGATCTCGACGACCGCCGGGTCGACGTTGTTGCCCTTGGTGTTGTACTCGAGACGGGCCAGACGGCGCAGTATCAGACCCGTTGCCAGACCGACTTCGGCGATGAGAACGATGAACCCGAAGAACAGCGCTCGGTTCCATTCCCAGCGATTCAACGAGACGACCATGTAGATCGCGCCGGCGAGCAGTGTGCCGATGCCGGCGAGCCAGGCGATGATCTTCACGACACGAGCTCCTTGTCCTGGATGGTGACCTGTCCACTGTCGCCGTCGACGAGGACGATTGCGCCTTCGGGAAGATCGTCGGGGCGCCCGCGTAGCCGACGACCGTGGGCACCCGCGCTTCACGGGCGAGTATGGCGAGATGGGACAGCACCGAGCCCGTCTCGGACACGATCCCCTTCAGCCGCGGGAGCAACGGCCCGAGCCCGGGCGACAACGTGGTGGTGACGAGCACCGACCCGGTGGGCGGATCGTCGGTGTCGTAGCTCACCGGTCCGCTGCCCTCACCACCGCCGGCGCCGGTACCGCCGCCGACCTCGTTCTCGCATTGCGATGCGGATCGGCCGGCCCAGGTCGGACAGCTGGAACGAGGCCGGTAGCGGGTTACCGAAGTCGTGGTGATGACCCGCAACGAGCGCCGGGATTACCACCGCCCGCTTGGTGGCCACCGCCTCCACGTGTTCGAGCGTCATGTGGCGGATGAGCTCGGGTTCGGTGAGTTCGCCGGCAGCGGCCAGTCGCTCGCCGAGCTCCCAGGCGGCGCGACCCGACAACTCCTGCACCCATCGCACACGGAGCCGGAGCGCCTCGCGGAGAATCCCGTTGTTGCTGCAGCGCTGGCAGTTGGATGCGGTCGGTATGTAGAGGCTCATCGCCTCTTCCGGCAGCACCGGCGAGCGGGCGACCTGCGGACCGGTGAGGGCGAGCACTGCCGGGCTGCGAGCGAGGATCTCCTTGTCGTCGAGGCCGTCCTGGCGCGCTTCGGCGAGCACGCGCAGCGCCACCGAGGCGCCGGTCATCCGGTTGCCGCCGGTGTCGGTGAGCATCCCGATGAGGATCTCGTGGGCGTGGAGGGCGCGCAGGATCGCCCGGCTTCGATGCAGCAGGGCGATCAGCTGCCGGCTCGTGAGCTCGTCGAGTGTCGGTACCGCCTCGAGATCGGCGTCGGTGCGGTCGAGGAGGTGTTCGGCCAGGCGTGGCAGTGCGCTGCGGAGGCGGCCCACTCGCCACGCCCCGCGCAGCCGGCGTGCCGCCGGGATCGGGTTCAGCTTGCTGATCAGCCGCTGCCTTGGGCTTGATCTCCCCGGCCAGTCGCAAGTCGATGGCGACATGACCGTCGACGCAGACGACGACGTCGCTGGCGGCCAGCTGTGCCTCGGTGGCCGAGCCCGCAAGGACCACTGCTTCGCGCACCGCATCGCGTAGCGGGTGGGACCCAGAGGTCGGCTTCGAGCTCCATCAGCGGGGACGGGAAGGTCTCGGCAACAGGGCCCGGGCCGTAGACGGGGCCACGCGGGGCGCCCCGAATCTCTGTGGTGACGGGCCGAGACTGCAACAGCCACAGTTGCTTGTCGGTGGCGATCGCCCACTCGACGTCCTGCGGCCCGCCGAACACCGTGGCGACCTTGGCGGAGAGCTCGACGAGTCGGCGCAGGTCGTTCCTGCTCGAGCGTTGGACCGTCGTTGGCGGCGAACTCGAGCACCTTGGCGTTCGACGGATCGAGCACGTAACGAGCAGCCGTCGACCTCACCGCTCACCAGCGGCTCGGGCCCGCCGCGCACGGCGCTGACCACCCGCCGGTCGGTGCGACCGGTCACCGGATCGACGCCGAACATGACGCCGCCGTAGGCCGGCTCGATCAGCGGCTGGACGAGAACGGCGATCGGATGCTCGGCCGCCCCGGCTCGCTGCCGCGAGTCCAGCACCGCAGTCACTGCTGTCACGAACGCGTCGAAGCCGCTGATGCCGATGACCGACTCGAACTGACCCGCCATCGACGAGGTGGCCATGTCCTCCACCACCGACGAGCTCCGGGCAACCAGCGCTTGCTCGTGTCGCCTTCGCCTGTTCGAAGGCTTGCCGCGTGGCGGGATGTCCTGCCACGTCGGCTCCGGCGTCGATCGCGTCGGAGAACGCCGTCGTGAGCACGACGCCGGGGAGAGCACGCCAGCCCGGCGCCAACTCCTCGCGCCAAGGCCGCCGCCTTGCCACCGGTGAGTCGCGGCATCGAGCGCTGTCGCGTCGCCGAGGCCGACCACGAATGGTCGGTCCATGGCGGCCTCGGCTGCAGCGGTCGAAATCCTCCTCGCTCATGCGTGCACCCCCTCCCTGACAGGCGAGCCTTGGGCCACGATGGGTCGGCCTCGCTCGCTCATGACCTCAACTTCTGTCTGCCGTTCATGCGCCATTTGCCCGGTCGTAACGATCTCACAACTGTCTTCCTATCAATCTTCGCCCCGGATCGGACGCACGCGGAAGCACGACCACGAACCGGGTGTCGCCGGGCTCCGACTCGAGGCTCATCTCACCGCCATGGCGCCCGACGACGATTCGCCAGGCGATGTCGAGGCCGAGGCCCGTGCCCTTGCCAATGTCCTTGGTCGTGAAGAACGGCTCGAACACACGGCTGCGGATCTCGGTCGGTACCCCAGGGCCCGTGTCGCCGATCTCGATCGCCAGCCGTTCACCCTCGGATCGCGTCCGCACAGCGAGCGTGCCGCTGCCATCCATGGCGTCGATGGCGTTGTCGATGAGGTTCGTCCACACCTGGTTGAGCTCGGCAGGATAGGCGACGATTTGCGGAAGGCTGCGGTCGTACTCGCGGACGACCTTGATGTCGTCGCCCATCTTGTGGCTGAGCATGGTCAGCGTGGCGTCGAGACCTTCGTGCACGTCGAAGGTCTGCAAGCGGCGCACGGTCCATCTGCGTGTACTGCTTGGCTGCTGCGAGCAGCGCAGAGATGCGCTCGACGCCATCGCTGATCTCGTCGAGCAGGTTGTCGGACTCGATCGCCCTCACCGGGTACGACAGGCCGTAGTCGAGATGCGGCGGCGGAGTGACCTTCGAGTAAGCTCGTCGAGCCATTCGACGCCCAGCCCGGCGGAGACCAAGGTGGGAGCGATGTCCCAAGCGTCGGTGACGTCGTGTTCCGTCAGCCAGTCGGCAACCTCGTCCTCACGATCCGACGCCTCGATCGGTGTCAGCGGCGCTGCTGCCCGGGAGCTTTCCAGGGCAAAGGCGGCCATGTCGGCGACCGCCTCCAACGTCTCACTCGGCAACTGGCTGCGCACCAACAGACCGAGCTTCTCACGCATCTCCGCCAGCATCTCCCGAAGCCGACCGCTGGCCCGCATCACGGCGGCGACCGGATTGTTCAGCTCGTGCGTGAGCCCCGCGGTCACCGCGCCGAGGGCGACCAGCCGCTCGTGACGCTCGACGGCGTCGCGCGTTCTGCATGCCCTGGGTGGACAGTCCCTCGAGCAGGTGGACTGCCATCGGGAACCACTCCCTGACAGCACGGCCGAGAACGGCGGCAGGCAATTCGAACAACCGGCAGTCGCGTCACGGCGCGCGGCCGTGGCCGGGTAGACGCTCGGCACGGTCTGCTCGGACACGTAGAAGTCGAACGCGCCGGTGTAGGAGCCGCGGAAGTCGCTGCGCATCAACTCCAACTCGCCGCCCTGCACGCGGCGCGACATCGCCAACGTGCCCGACAGCAGCACGAGGAAGCACGATGCCGGCGCACCCTCGGCGTGGATCGTTGCCCCGGCCGGGTACTCGACGATGCGACCGTTGGCAGCCAGCCAGCCGAGTTGATCGTCGTCCAACCCGTCGAAGAGGAACAGCGACCTCAGCTCGTCGGTGGACAATCGTTCTGGCTCACTCATGGCGTTGCAGCCGTCACGAACCCATCATGCTCGCTCATTGGCGCTCCAGGTACCCGTGGATCAGCTGAATCGCCATCGCACCCTTCGCCGACGGCGGAGGCGACGCGCTTCACCGAGTTGGCGCGGACGTCGCCGGCGGCGAACACGCCGGGTGCGCTGGCCTCGAGGAAGTACGGATCGCGGTCGAGATCCCAGCCGCGTGGCCGCCCGTCCTTCATCAGGTCGGGTCCGGTGACGACGAAGCCGCGCTGGTCGCGGATCACCACTCCGTCGAGCCACTCGGTTCGTGGAGCAGCACCGATGAAGACGAACAGGTAGCCGGCCTTCACGGTCTCCTGAGTACGGCCGGGCATCGTGCAGATCGTGAGCGCCTCGAGGTGGTCGTCGCCCTCGACAGCGATCACCTCCGAGTCGAGCCGCACGTCGATGTTGGGGATGTCGGCGATCTGGCGGATGAGGTAATGCGACATCGACGCCTCCAGGTTGGAGGCTCGCACCAGCATCGTGACGTGCCGGGCGTGGCGGGAGAGGAACACCGCCGCCTGGCCGGCCGAGTTCGCCCCACCGACGATGTAGACCTCGTCGCCGCTACACGCCGGGGCCTCGGTGACCGCCGAACCGTAGAAGACGCCGCGTCCGGTCAACCGTCGGCCCCGGGGACGTCGAGCTTGCGATAGGCGATTCCGGTGGCCAGGAGCACTGCATGGGCGACGACCGCGCCGCCGTCGTCGAAGCGAACGGCGCGAGATGAGGCCCGCACGTCGAGGCTCACCACGTCGCGAGTGGTGAGGATCTCGGCGCCGAACTTGTGCGCCTGTCGGCGGGCCCGATCGGTGAGCTGCGATCCGCTGACGCCGTCGGGAAATCCGAGGTAGTTCTCGATACGTGAGCTCTGACCCGCCTGCCCTCCCGTTGCCCGGCGTTCGACCAGCACCGTGCGGAGGCCTTCGGACGCGGCGTACACAGCGGCGCCGAGCCCGGCCGGACCTCCACCGACGATGACGACGTCGTAGAAATCGATGGCAGGCGTCGTGGACAGGCCGACGTGAGCGGCCAGGTCGCCGACGGTCGGGCGCGATGAGATGTTCGCCGCCGGGGGTCACAACCAGCGGGATCGCCTGCTCGTCCACACCGGCGGCCGCCAGCAGCCGTTGGCCTTCGGGATCCTCGCTCGTGTGCCAGCGGTACGGAACCGAGTTGCGGGCCAGGAAGTCGCGTATCTCGAACGAGGGAGCCGACCATCGATGCCCGACGACCTGGGTGCGACTCACCGGCTGCTCGTCGGCGGCCAGCCACATGTCGATGAGGGCGTCGACCACCGGATACAGCTTCTCCTCGGGCGGATCCCACGGCTTGAGCAGGTAGTGATCGAGGTCGACGACGTTGATCGCCTGAATGGCCGCCTCGGTATCGGCGTAGGCGGTGAGAAGCGCCCGACCGCGCGTAGGGGAAGAGGTCCATCGCCTCCTCCAGGAACTCGAGACCGCTCATCTCCGGCATCCTGTGGTCGGCGAGCATCACCGCAACGCAGTCGCCCCGAAGCTTCAACTCACGGAGCGTCTCGAGCGCCTCGGCACCCGACTCGGTGCGCACGATTCGGTACGACTCGCCGTAGTGGCGGCGCAGATCTCGGGCGACTGCACGCGAGACGCCCGCATCGTCGTCGACGGTGAGCAGGATCGGCTTCCGGTCGTTGTCGGTGGTCATGGCGCCTTCGACACTATCCAGCGCCTCCCAATTGTCGAATCCGGAAACGATCTGGCCAGGAGGACCGGAAGTCGACCAGGATGCCCGGCGACGCGTGTCAGGCGGTTCCGAGCCACGTGTCGATGACGTCGACTTCTCGGCGAACGCACCGAACCAAGGGACCGCGGCGACCGCCGAGAGTCACACGTCAGTCGATCAGACCGAGTCAGTGGGCACTGGCCAGCGAGTTTCGCTGCTCACGAGCGCACGCCCGTCTACCGGGTTCTCGGACTCTGGCGCGTCGATGAAGGCTTCCTCGGCGATTTGCTCGGCGTAGACCGCCGGGTCGAGCCGCGCCATCAGATCTCCCGTCTGAGAGGCCAGGGCGCGGAGAGCGGTGAGCTTGCGGTCGAGCGCGCCAATCGTCCAGTATGAGATGAACGGCAAGCTCAGCAGACGGGACGCCCGACGGCCGCTCGTCGGTCATGTACGCGTCCCACTCCTCGTAGACCTCGCCGAATCGATCGAGGTGCTCCGCAGTTGATGTGGCGTAGAGCAGGCGGCCGCGACATCCGCGCTGGCGCCACGCCTCGGTCACCCAGCGGGAGACCGCGATGTGGTCGGGATGGAACGTCATCCCATCCGGGCCGAAGGTGAGGATCGTGTCAGGTCGGACCTCGTCGAGCAGCCCACCGATCAAGGCCTGACCGTGTTGGTCGTGTTCGGCGAGGGCACCGTCGGGCAAACCGAGCAGGCGGTGATCTGAGACACCAAGCACCGCCATCGCAGCAGCTGCCTCCCAGCGGCGCACGCGACCCAACCGTGATGGCGGCCATGCCCGCGGATCATCGGTGCCTTGCTCGCCGGACGTGGCCGACACGCAGACAACCCGCTGTCCGCGGTCTGTGGCGGCGGCCATGATCCCGCCAGCGAGGTAGGTCTCGTCGTCGGGGTGGGCCCAGACGGACAGGATGATTCCGTCGACCGTGGACCTGGTGCGTTCCGCTATCGCCTCCTCGACGGCGAACGGACTCTCACGCGTGTGCATGCAACGAGCATCTCCGAGTGGCCTCACACGACGCTTACATCGCCTTACAGAGTGGCGAGACCAGAACGGCCGCCGGTGACGATCATCGTGAGCACTGCGACAGATACCGCTAGCGTCCGCGACGTGGACACGCTCTTCGACCGGCCGACCGATGAGGTCATTGCGTCGGTCCTCGCCGGCCACCCCGACGTGAGGACCTCGCTCGAGCGCGGCGTGGCGGGCGGCATGGGAAGCGGTGGATCCCGTCCTCCTCGAGCTGTGCCGGTTGCGTATCGCGACCCTCCTCGACTGTCCCGGCGAACAAGCCGCGCGCACGCCCGCCGCCGTCGCCGCCGGACTCGACGAGAACTGTGTCGAGGCGTTGGCGCAATGGCCAACGTCTCCCCGCTTCGGGAGGCGCGAACGGGTTTGCCTGGGGTTCACCGAGCAATTCGTGATCGACGTCGCCAGCCTCGACGACGCCACCGCCGGTGCCGTGCGGGACGAGCTCGGTGAGGAAGGCCTCGTCGACTTCGTCAACGCGCTGCTGGTCGTCGAGCAGCGCCAGCGTCTGCGTCTGATCTGGGAGCAGCTGTTCGGAGATGCCTCGTGAGCAGGTCACCTCGCGTCGCCGAGGGCATCCGCGCCGCCCTCCCGCTGAAGCAGGCGCTGAGCAACTGGCAGGCCGCCGTCGTGCGCCTCGACGCCGTCGACGCTGTCACTACCGAGCTGGTCCGGCTGCGCTGCGCCAGCTACCACGATTGCCACACTTGACTGTCGCTCCGCCTGGCAGTTGCCAGGGATCAGGGTCTCGACGAAGCGACCATCGCCGACGCCGGTGACCGCGAGGCGACGCTGCCGGCGCACCACCGTGCAGCACTCGCGTTGGCCGACGCCGAGATGTCCCTACCCGGCGATCTCCCGCCCGACGTCGTCGCCGAACTGCGCAGCCACTTCAGCCAGGGCGAGCTCCTCGAGCTCACCCTCGACGTGATGAAGTGGAACTACCAGAAGGTGCCCGTCGCCCTCGGGCGTCGACAAAGAGGTTCGCCCTGGTGTGCTCACCGACCTGGCCTTCGACGCCGACGGCAACTGGGTGCGCTGAGCTTCGGACGCCAGCCGGCGCAGCGCGCGGCTTCGAGCAACGGGCGAACAAAGGGACGCGAGCGAGCTCGTCGGCACGGGCCTGATGAAGCATCGGGCAAGGGTTAGACGAGACCCGTCAGAGTGCCGGCGAAGATGACGAGGCTCGCTCACCTTCCCGCGTCCGCAGGACCGGTCACGCCGGGCGGTTCCGGCTGGGGGTTGAGGGCCGCCGTGTACGCGGCACCCACTGTGAGCGAAATGGCAACGCCGACGAGGGCGGCGAGGAGAGCGCGACAGATGCCGCGGAGGAGGCAACGAGAGCGGTTGGACATCAGTGTTCTCCGTATCGGTGTTCGGATTGGCTGATGCGTCCCTACGTTCGGGAGAGCGCGGCCGGTTCGCGGCCGAACTCCGAACCGCAGGTGCTGGTGGGTTCATCCGGCTATCGGGAGCCCGTGATCTTCGACGAGCAGGCTGCGCACGACAGCTGCGGCGGCGTTGGAGCCTTCGGCGATGGCGTTGGCCACGGACGGCATGCCGACGGCAGCGTCGCCGGCAACGAGCACACCTGCGACGGTCGTGTCCCCGGTGGGACTGATGACGATGGCGTCGGCGGCCACGGGATTGGGTGGCGCGAAGGGCAGGCCGAGACGAGCGGCGATGTCACTGCGCTGGTGCAACGGGGCGGGCACGAGCAGGCCGCCACAGGGGCGCTCGGTGCCGTCTGCGAACTGGATCGTGGAGAGCTCGTCGCCCTGGCCGTGCAGTGCGGCGACTCGACGCTCGTCGATCTCGACGCCCGCTGCGGCGAGACGGTCCCGGTCGTCCTCGGCGAGTTCGGACGGACCGTTCGTGAGCAGCGTGACGTCCGCGCTCCACCCAGTGAGCAGGAGCGCACGGTGTACGCCCGTTGCCGGATCGGCGTCCAGCACTCCGAGCGCCCGGTCGCGGACTTCCCAGCCGTGGCAGAACGGGCAGTGGAACACGGAGCGTCCCCATCGCTCGGCGAGACCCGGCACCTCGGGAAGCCGGTAGTCCATACCGGTCGCCAGGATCACGCGCCGCGCCTGCTCGACGACGCCGTCGCTCAACGTCACGGCAAATCCGTCGTCGGACTGCTGACGCTGCGGTCACCGCCGCGTGGCGCACCTCGATGGATGGGTAGTTGGCGAGCTCGGCGTGCCCGGCGGCGTATAGCTCGGCAGGTGGCCGCCCGTCATGGCCGAGCAGCCCGCCGATGCCATGGGCGAACCGGTTGCTCGGCTCGCCGGCATCGACCAGGAGGGTCCGCTTGCGAGCCCGTCCGAGGACGAGGGTCGGCGGATAGTCCGGCGGCTCCGCCGCCCACCACGATGCAATCCCAACGTTCGTTCATGGTCACGACGGTACGGATGTGTTCGGCTCTGGCAAACTGATTTGCCATCATGGCAACAAGACGGCGAACCCAGTCGGACCCGAGCGAGTCCACCGAACAGCGCGTCCGACGTCGCCTCCGTGAGCTGAGGCTGGCCAACGGATTGACGCTGCGCGACGTCGCCGCTCGCGCCCACCTCAACGTCTCGACGCTGAGCCGATTGGAATCGGGGCAGCGCAGGCTTGTTCTCGACCACCTTCCGCCGCTGGCAGACGCGCTCGGTGTCACCACCGACGAACTGCTCACTGCGCCGCCGGTGCCGGACCCCCGCGTCGCCGCGCGACCGATTCGTCGCAACGGCCTGACGATGTGGCCGCTCAACCACGTCGGCTCGACCAGCCGGTTGCAGACCTACAAGGTTCACATCCCTGCCTCACGGCGCCGTCCGCCCACGACCCTGCCCGTCCACGACGGTCACGACTGGATGTATGTCCTCTCCGGCCGGCTCCGCCTCATCCTCGGCGGCGAGGACCTGGCGATCGAGCCTGGCAACGCGGTGGAGTTCATCACAACCACACCGCACTGGTTCGGCGCCATCGACGGGCCTGTCGAGATCCTCGCCATCTTCGGTCCGCACGGCGAACGCGCCCACCTCGACCCGCATCCGGGTTGACCGGCGAGCCATCTCGAGGAGCCGGAGTGTCGCGGACACCGCGGCAGCAAATTGAACTACGCTGGCGGATCGGCGGCGGCTGACTCGGTCGACCGGCCGGACAAATCCAGCAACGTCTGTGACCAGGAGGCGCTCGCTTGGCAAATCTTTCGATCGACCGGATTGTGTTGCGCGCGCTCAGCGTCGCCACAGGGTGGACCTCGCGGGTCCCGCAATGCCAGGGATGTACGAACCGGGTGCTCACCGGCCCACTCGCAGGCACGATGCTGACGCTCCCGCGCTCGAACGGC
Organism: uncultured Acidimicrobiia bacterium; assembly: GCA_963830025.1. Taxonomy (GTDB): domain Bacteria; phylum Actinomycetota; class Acidimicrobiia; order Acidimicrobiales; family Ilumatobacteraceae; genus CAWHLC01. The sequence continues at coordinate 72,112 of CAWHLC010000002.1, read as the reverse complement.
CATCGTTCGCGCTCGGCAATTTCGAACGCCACGTCGTCAACGCCATCCGCGCAGAGATGGTTCCCGGTGGGGTCGCCTACGTCGTCGGCGCATACGTCGGCTACTTGACGATGGTGATGTCCAGATGCGCCGGACCCGACGGAACGGTCCTCGCGTTCGAAGCGAGTCCTCGCGTGCTTCCGGCCCTCAAGCGAACCTCGCCGCCGACGAGTTCACGAACACAGAGATCGTCGATCGAGCGGTCAGCGCTCAAACCGGGACGCTCTCGTTCGAGATGTATCCGTACTCGACGATGGACGCATCAGCCGTGACGGCACCGCAGACGACACTGTGACAGTCGAGGTGCAGGCGATCACGCTCGACGAGTACGTGTACGAACTCGGAAACCCGCCGCCGGACTGATCAAGATCGATGTCAACGGTGCCGAGCTACAGGTGCTGCAGGGAGCTGACCGGCTGCTGCGTGAGCAGGCGCCAAAGGTTCTCGTCGAGGTACGCACTCGCACCCAGCCGGACGTCGCCGATCTGATGGCCGCTGCCGGATATCGGGCGCGTCACCTCGAAGCGGAGGACCAAGCCGCGCGCCGACCTGTACAACGTCGTCTTCGTTTCCCACGCAACAGCGGGGTAGGCCGGCTGATCAAGGTCGGGCGGGCTTCGAAGCGATCAGAACGCGGATGTTGACTTGCCCGAACTTCTCGTCGCCACCCCGGTTCGCCAGGTAGGCGTACAGGAAGAGCCGGTCCGCCAGGGCCGGCAGGTCAGCCAAATCTGTCTGCGGCATCGACCTCAGCTCGACGATCGCCGCCTTGGCCATCGCGCCGTTGTCGTCGATCGCGTCGGTCTTCTTGCCGTAGACCCGAGGCCCTGCATGTCCTCTCGGGCTGCCTTGACCGGGAACTTCTTGCCCGTCAGGTAGTCCGTGCCTCGGCCGATGCCCTTCAGCCACTTGCTGCGAGTCAACCCCTGTGCCTGGCCGACGCCGGCTTCCGCGTTGGCCACACCCTGCGAGAACACCTCGTCGTTCGCCGCCATCCCGGCGAGCCATGGCGCGGACTGCACGAGGTCGAAGAACGGTTGGCCCTTGTGGGAGCCATACCACGCCCGTCTGCAGGCGACAACATCTTGAACATCGCGCCGAAGTCTGTGCGCGCCATGATTGGTGCGATCGTCTTGGGATAGGAGCGGACGAGCCCTTGGTCAGCCATGCGGAGATACGCGATGACGAGGCTGAGCAGGCCGACGGTTCCGGCGTCGAGGCGGAGGCACCGTTGGCGAACGTATAGGCCGCGATCGACTGCCGTGCCTGACTGGGCGCCTGACCTTGTGTCGTGGCGATCTGACCTGCGGCGACCGCCAGGTTCCAGTTCCGCCGACCATGCTGCCGACCGGCACTGTCGCGCCGCCGCATCGGCGCCGGTCACCAGGCGTGCGAACAGGTCCTCGAGGACCTTGGCGATCGCATCGAGGCGGAACCCGATCGTCGTCTGCGGCTTCGCTTGAACTCCCACTTCAACATGTTGGGAACGCCGGCGAGGAACGATCGCGGAGTGGCGACACTGAGGCCCAGCTCGGTGGCGCGTGGCAGGTCGCCGGCTGGGATAAACACGTTCTTGTTCGCCGTGATCGCGTTGACGCGGCCACGATGCGCTGCATGGCAGTGCGCAGCTGACCACGACCTGCCGGTGACTCGTCGACGCCGAGGTCACCACCTCGAGGTCGGATCTCGCGGCGCTGGACGGATGTCGTCGGCTTGAAGCTCGAAGCCAGCGCCCCGCGCCAGCGCCTTGCCCTTCGGCAGCCGCTGCCAGTTCGTCTTGTCGGGTGGGAACGCCGACGCAGCGGCGTAGTGGGCGGCGGGCGCTTCCGCTGTCTGCCACGCTTCGAACTCGAACTCGAGACCGATCTTGCGTTGGATGCGAGTGGACGCAGGCGTCTGCTGGACCACGTGCGTGAGCTCATGGGCGAGCAGCCGCTGGCCCCGGTCGCTGGCGAGATCCCGCTCGTCGCGCCGTACGAACACGTCGGAGCCCAGCGTGAAGCCGCGAGCTCCCAACGATCGGTGAGGTGGTCGGCGGCAGCGCTGCGGTGGATGCGGACGTTTCCGAGATCGGCATCACCGAAATGCGCGTTCCATCGTCGACCGCACGGCTTCCGGTAGCCCCCGTCCGCTGCGGCGGGCCGCGGCGATACCAGAGGCCGTGTCGGCATCCACGGCCCCGCCATCCGAGCACGGGGCCGCGGTCACTTCGCTGGATGCGGGTCCGACGCGGGCGAGGCCTCCTGCGCTTCGTCCGTCGCCGACGCGAAGCCGTGCGACGACCTGCTCCGCGATCTGGTCTGCCTCACGCTCGGCCGGATCGCTGGCCGGCCCGACCGTGAGCGCCGAGCGGCGAACGACCCGCGGCCGCTCGATGGCTCGACGGCGCACGGTCGGCTCCGCCGGTGCCGGACGCGGTTCGGCGATCTCCCTCTCCAAGATCTCACGACGATACCCGGGCGTGCCGGGGTGGGAGATAGCCCGGCGGACGACATGCACGACAGAGCTACGGTGATCGCTCGTGGGCACCCGGTTGCCGCTGTCTGCGGTCACGCGGCTGGCCGGCGCAATGGCTGTCGGGGGCGTGATCGGTCTGCTCTTCGGTCTCTTGACGGACGCGCCGCTGGCGATTCTCGCCGGCATCGCTGCGGGGAGACCGTCTTCGTCGCCGTCGGCTGGATCGTCTTGTGGCCGATGGACGCCACCGCCACCCACGACAACGCACGACGCGAGGACTTTCGACCGGTCATCGAGGAGCTCGTCGTCGTTGGGGCGGCTCTGAGCGGATTGATCGGCATCGTTGTGCTGCTAGTCGGCGGCGACTCGGAGACCGAACACGCCGCATTGGCGCTCGCCGGAGTCTTCATGGCGTGGGCGGCGTTGCACCTGATGTACGCCAGTCGGTATGCGTTCCTGTACTACGTGAAGACCGATGACGGGGAGTCGTCCACTGGCGGGATCGACTTCAACTCCGACCAACCACCGACGTATCGGGACTTCTTGTACTTCAGTTACAACCTGGGAATGACGTACCAAGTCTCCGACACAGCGGTCTCGAGTTCGGCGATTCGCGCTGTCGCGCTGCGGCACTCTCTCCTGTCGTATGCCTTCGGCACCAGCATCCTGGCGACCACCATCAATCTGGTCGTCGGAGTCGTCAACGGTTGACGATGACCTGCCCGAAGCGGACGTGCGCTGTACGTCTGGAACTATCCGAGCTGGCCACCGCATTATTCGCCCCCAAGACCTGACGGTCAGGATTTCGGTTCGTCGCCCGCCGCTGGTTCGGCGTGAAAGGGACTTACAGCCCTGCCGGGCGTGGCCACTCTCGGGTGATCATTGCTACAAGCCGAGAACACGAGATAGGAGTCACGATGATGACGCAGATAGTCGGAGCCAGCGTGTGGGAACAGGAGATCTACGATCACGTCACTGCCCACGTCGTGAACGAGGGGGCAATCCTCAAGGAGTATCAGCGACTTGCTGAGGACCCAGCCGGCTCCCCGGCCTTCCGCTACCTGGCCGACCTGATCCTCGCCGATGAACGTCGCCATCATCAGCTCTTCAACGACTTGGCCGAGTCGATTCAACAGATGGCTGAGATGCGCACCGACGATGAGCCGATCCCGTCGCTGAATGGCCTCAAGGCGGACCACGACCGGATCATGGCGACCACAGACCAGCTGCTCGAGTCCGAACGTGCTGACGCTCAGGATCTCAAGCAGTTGGCCAAGAACATGAAAGACGTGCGCGAGACGACGTTGTGGGGGCTCCTGCTGGAACTCATGCAGGACGACACTTCGAAGCACATCAAGATCCTCCAGTTCATCCGCGATCGCGCCGAACACGCCATCACCTGAGGCGTGTCTGCGAGGCGGTCAGCGCCAGGCATTCCCACCGGCGACGTTGCGATCTGTGTCACTCCTGACGAGCTGGGCGAAACGTGGGTCGGCAGCCAGTCACCCGACATCCCAGGCGATTGGTTGGCGGTCGTAGCCGCGGAAGATCATCGTCGGGGTGCGATGGGGCTCCCCGTCGTAGCGCACGGCGGGCAGGCGTTCGACGATCGCTTCCAGCACGACGCGACCTTCCAGGCGGGCGAGAGGAGCGCCGAGGCACAGATGGATTCCGTGTCCGAAGGCGTAGTGGCGTCGCAGCGTGTTGAGGTCACGGTCGAGGCGGAACTCGTCGGGCCGGTCCCACAGCGCGGGATCGCGGTTGACGGCGGCGAACAACACCATCGTCTTGGCGTCGCGGGGGATGCAGACGTCGCCGACGGGGCACGCCTGATTGGGCGTGCGGAACAGCCCAAGTGTCGGCGAATCGAGCCGGAGGCTCTCCTCGACTGCCACCTCGTACAGATGCGGGTGGCTGCGAAGCGTCTCGGCCAACGACGGCTCGGTGATGACGCGATGTAGCAGGTTCCCCAGCAGCAGGGTGGTGGTCTCGATGCCACCGATCATCAGCAGCTGCAGCACCTGGCAGATCTCATCGTCGGAGAGACCGCGGCCTTCGTGAGTGGCGCGGAGCACCATCGTCGTGTAGTCGTCGGGTACCGCCTCGCCGGCGGATAGGCGCCGCCGGCGAGTGGCCACGTGCTCGCCGAAGTACTCAGCCAGCTCCGCGGTGGCGACCGTTTCGGCCTCCTCGGCGCCCAGTGTCCCGGCCGTCACCTCGACCCGCGCGTCCGACCACGCCTTGAACCGATCCCGATCCTCGGCGGGCACCCCGACCAGCTCGGCGATCATGCGCACCGGAAGCGGAGCTGACAGCACCTCGTGGAAGTCGGCCCGCCCGATCCGCATGGCCGGGGCGAGCAGCTCGTCGACGTGCTCGCGCACGCGAGGCTCGAGCGCGCGGATCAAGCGCGGCGTCCACGCCTTCTGCACGAGTCGGCGCTGCCAGAGGTGTGTCGGCGGGTCGGCGTCGAGCAGCATCGGTCGACCGGGCGCCGGACGGTACGTCAGCCCGTTGCGGAACCGGCTCGACCACATCTCCGGTGAGCGCAAGATCCGTGTGATGTCCTCAGTTCGGGCCACCGTGTAGAAGTCACGTTCCACGTGATGATGGACCGGGCAGTGATCGCGAAGCGCGTCGAAATGGTCGTCCGGATCTGCGTGCACAGCCGGGTCGAACGGGTCGTACTCCATCAACTACCCTTTCAAGCCCTGCATACGGGAGGTGGATCATGATACGTGGCGTGCATCACGTCGCCGTCGCCACGGGCGATCTCGACCGGTTGATCGCGTTCTACCGCGACCACCTGGGCTTCGACGTCGTCTCGCAGAGCGGGTGGCAGGCGGGCTCGGCGGTGATCGACAGCATCGTCGGTATCCAGAACTCGGCCGCGAGGACCGCCGTGCTGCTCGCCGGCAACCTCTACGTCGAGGTGTTCGAGTACGAGTCGCCGGCCGGTCGACCAGGCGACCCGAACCGCCCGGTCAGCGACCACGGATACACGCACTTCTGCCTCGATGTCACCGATATCGACGCCGAGTACGAGCGTCTGACGGCGGCTGGGATGCGCTTCCATGGCCCGCCGCCGGCCGCCGCCGATATGGGCGGCAAGATCAGGGCTGCTTACGGGCGCGACCCGGATGGCAACGTGATCGAACTCCAGGAGATCCTCGATCCGACGTACACAAAGCGCCTCGAACTCGGGTAACCACAAGATCATTGCCGGCAGCGCGCCCGTACCCGCGACGGGAGGGGTGCCGTCCGGATCCGGCACCCCTCCCAGTGTTGAAGTGTCAGCCGATCGCCCGACTCACGGATCGATCACGATCGTGCAGATCACCGTCTGCGGTTGCAGGTCCTCCAGGGTGAGCGAGCCGTCCCCGTCGGGATCGGTGCCGACCGGGCCGTCGCCGCAGTCGATGGTCGACGCGGTGCCGCCGTCCACTTGCGAGTCGACCGACACGGTGAGGTTGGTCAGCGGTGTGTTGCTGAAGCTCACTGTGGCCTCGTCGTCATCAGGCGGGTCGGTGCACGAGCCTGCCTGAGTGACAGACACTGGCTTGGCGGTCAGACCGTCGGCCACGTAGCCGTCGGGCACCGTCTCGGTGACGGTGTAGTTGCCCACGAGCGAGCTGACCACCAGACCGTCGAGACACGCCTGTCCTCCAGCGCCTGTGACCACGTCGATGCCGGCCGCTGGCAGTTCGCCACCGGTGACGGTGAACGTCACGCCCGGATGCGGATGGTCGCCCTGTCCGTCGGCGGCGTGCTTGCGTGTCTTGTTGATCTCGATTGCGCCGCGCCGACGTGCGTCGTGGAACGTGCACACCACGCTTCTCGCCGGCGTCCAGCTGGATCGACTGGCCGGGTCGGTCCCGTCGTCGTCGCCGGCACAAATAGCGCTCACCAAGCGCCAGCCGGGCGGGACCGTCTCGGCCACGTCGTACGGACCGCTGGCGCAGGTCGTCGAACGCGATCGCGAGTCCTGCCCAGCGAGGCCCGGGGCGGTGGTGGTCAGCTTGAACGCAAGCTGCGGCAACGTGCCGGACGTGAAGTCGAACGTGCCGAACCCGTCGTCGGTGATCTTCACTACGGTGATGTCACCGAGTGCCCGGTTGGTGTAGGTGCAGTCGAGCACGTCGTCTTCGTCGTCGATGGCGAATGTGACCGTCTCGTCGACGATCGACGGTGTCACCCCACTGCTGGCGCTGCAGTCGACACTAACGAACTCCCATCCGGCCGGGATGACGTCCTCGGTCACGGTGTAGCCGCTACCGAACAGCACCGTGTCGCCGTAGTCCTGCACGCCGTCGTCGATGCAGGGTGAACGTGTTCGGCGTCGTCGGGTCGGTGTCGAACGACTTGGTGTAGCCGAACGAGGTGATGTTCGGATCCTCGTCGGGGATCGTCTGCTTGCGGATGATGACGTTGCCGCAGTTCTGCAGGTCGATGTCGACGGGCTCGGATGAAGTCCTTCAACTGTGACGTGAACGAGTCCGACGACCGGCTCTTGATCATCGCGCTGCCGAACGACGACACAACTGTCGTCGTTGAAGATCAACCGCAGGTCGATCTGCGCCTCGCCGAAGGTCCTGGGCTGCTTCGAGGCCCAGCCCATCTGCCTCGGCCGGCAGGTATCACCGAAGTGTTGATCGTACCCACCGCACACGGGCCGCCACCGCACTCCGTGCCGTCGTCGAGATCGATCGGAGCACTCCAGGCCGTGCCGGTCCAGATCCGCGCCCGAGATCTCCGCACGGGCGCCGCCCTGATCGATCGAGTACTCGATCAGGAGGTCGTCCGACCGTGCGGACCCGGTTGGGGCCCGCCGCGCAGTCCGTGCCCGATTGGTTGAACTCGAAGTCCATGAGGGTGGTGCCAGCTCGGATCCGACACCCGGCTCCACGCCAGGTTCAGGAAACCCGGATGTCCGCCGGTGCCCGCCTCCTCGTAGACATGGAACGTGAGCAGATCGCTCTTGTTGTTGGGGATGCTGCCAGTCACCTCATCGGGACACTGCGTGTCCTCCTTGACACCGCCCTTGTACGAGTCGTCGTTCGCTCCCGTGGGCGACATCGGTCGCTCGCAGCTCGGGCCCGTTCGGGTGGGCGAGGACTCCCCAGTCGACTCCGACGGTGGTGCGTGGTCGAGCTTGAGGTTGGCGTTGTCGTCGATCTCGAAGTTGCTCCCGCCAGCGTGGCGTCGCCGTGCGACGCCTCCACCGTCCCGAGAGCGATGCTGCCGCCGATCAAGCCGACTGCGGCGAGAATGTGGGCGCGCCGTGCGCGCCGACGATGCTTGGATGCCGTCATTGGTACTCCTTTGTCTCGTACCGGCGACCGGATCGGTCGCCACTGTCATTGCGGTAGGTCACACGTCGACGAAAGCGCGTGAGAAGGTGCCTGCCATCGCCGCGGTCCCGGCGGCGGAGGTGCGAATGAAATGGGCGTTCGTAGCGCTCGCCCGGCCGGCGAAAGCGTGAACGTGCCAATCACGATCGCGATCAATCGCCTCATGAGAGTGCCCCTTCACTACTTCATGACGTGTGCGGAGTCAGCGTGAATTCGCGGTGGTGTGAACCGGGTGATTGCACCCGATCAACCACAAGCAAAGTGACGCCGGCGCATGCGACTGGGCGACCGTGTGCCCCAGCAGCCGAATCACGATTGGCCGTCTGGATTGCTCCCCTTCGTGTCCCTGTGGCAGCCGAGCCGTGAACACGCTGAGCGGTCCACGAGCAATCATCAACGTCTGCCCTGACTGCACCCTAAGCGGGGCAGGACAATTGTGAAAGAGGATGACACGTTGATCTTTCTCAACGCACAAATCAGGAGGCGCCCCAACCTCGCACGCCGACACTCGACTGGCGATACGCATGCGCATCAACCACGGTCACATGCGCATTGATACAACCATCGACACTACCCTGGATTCTCTCAATCAGAGCCTTTGGCGTCAGACCACCGTCACAGCGGTACGCCCGACAAGAACTCATCGGGTCGTGCGGGCCCCCCGCCGGCGGACGGCTGCTTGGGTGAGACGGCTCCGGGCTCTCCGGTGTGCTCGGCGGCGGCGAACCGTTTGGGGACGTGACGGCGGCGGACCCTGGGCGGAGGTGACGGCGGCGGACCCTGCGGAGGTGACGGCGGCGGACCGTGCGGAGGCGACGGTGGGGGGTGCGCAGGTGTCGACGGCGGAGGACCGTGCGGAGGCGACGGTGGGGGGTGCGCAGGTGTCGACGGCGGAGGACCGTGCGGAGGCGACGGTGGAGGATCGTGTGGCACGGCGGGCGGCGGATTCGACGGAGCGGTCGGTGGCGGATTCGACGGAGCGGTCGGTGGCGGGTTCGACGGTGGGGGTTTCGCAGGTGTCGACGGCCGCGGCTGCGGGGGCGGGGAGCTCGGCTTCGTCGGCGGGGGCGCGGGATGCGGGGTCGCCGGTTGGGCACCGTGTCGCTCGGATGGCGACCGGCCAGGCGAGATGGAGCGCGGACTCTTCAGGGCGTCGTCGCCACGTCCGTCCTGAGTGGCTGGGGGAACGGCTGCGCCGACGCTGATCCCCGCTGGCGGTGCGGGAACGCCGACCACGCGGATCGTGTCGTCGTCGAGAGGGGCACTGACGGTCATCACCGCTGGCGAGAGCGAGAACCAAACGTCGGCGCGACCGGAGTCGCCCCAGTGGTCACCGACGGTCCCGGCGTCAGGCACGTTGATCCCGACCTTGGAGAGCAGCACAGCTGCCACGTGCTGGACGCTGTCGGGAAGATTGCCTGTGGCCGCGGCGACCCCGCCTACGGTGCCCACGGTGAGGGCGCCGATCGCGACGAGTGTTGTGGCGCTCGAACGCCGGCGCGCCCTGGAGTCGGCAATTTGCGGTTGCACCCGCGGGCATTCGCGACCTCGGACTGGAACAAACCGACGGCTTCACCCTCCCCTGCTAGCTCGGCATCGGTGGCTGGTGCCCTGACAGCCGCCAGAACCGCCACCAGCGGCTCGTAACGAGCTGGCACGGACTCGCAATCGGTGCCGTCGAGGAGTTCATCGACGAGTGTGTCATCCAGGGCGAACGGGTCGTCGTCGAACCCGCGACGTCAGGTCATCGAACATCCCGCCTTCATCAGCGATCCAGCCGTTCATGCCGTTACACCTTCGGCCAGCTGCTCGTCGTCGAGTTGCTGTGCCAGTGTCCGAAGCCCGCGATGACAAAGGACCCGAACTGCACCTTCGGCCTTGTCCACCACGGCCGCAGTCTCAGCCACCGTCAATCCGACGATCACCCGCAGCGCCACCACCTCGGCCTGATCGGGAGTCAGCCGCCGCAGCAACGCTAGGGCCTATTCGAGGGTCGTTGGTCGCCTCCACCAACGACGAGCTCTCCCGCGGACGGGTCGACGAGTTCGGTCGCATCGAGGGTGGTGACTGCGTGGCTGCCGCTGGCGATGACGAGCCCAGTCGATCGCCCTGCGGCGACCGATCGTGAACACCCACCCGCGAAAGTCCCCTTCGCCACCCTCGAACGAAGCCAACCCCCGACTGACGGACAGCCATGTCTCCGACGCCACGTCATCGGCGTAACCGGGTACGACGACGCTGAGCCAGCGGACCAACGCCGGGTGCAGCCAGCGCCACAGCTTGGCAAACGCGACCTCGTCCCCCGCCCGCGCCGGTGCCCAGCAAGTCCTCGAACGCGCCGCTCGGGAGCGGGGTCGCCATACACCATTATCATCCTCCGGACGGCGTCGCCTGTTTCGGGCCCGCGTTCGCATTCCAGTCGTGTACGACCCCGAACTCCGAAGCCGCTGGTTCGTCGACGATCGACCCGGTCGTGCCGAACGCTTCCCGTCCAGTCAGCGGACCGTAACGCAGGGCGACGTCCGGTCGTTCAATGAGTTCAGTGGGCACAACGACAGTGGTGATCGGCTGCCGTGACCCGCTTCGGGCTGCGGAGATGACGCAGGAGATCGCAGCACGGAGTGTGGTCGCCGTCGCACAGACCTGGCCGTTGGAGCGGGCTGTCGCCAGCGGGGCCGACGCCGACACTGCGCTCGTCGTGCTCGACGGCTTCCCATCGGCCGCCGCACTGCGCACGATGGCCGACGTGACGTTGAGTCGCCCCGAGCTCGGGGTGCTCGTGATCGGCCCGATCGAGCCCAGCGTCGAGATCCTGATCGCCGTGGCGTCGGAGCGCTTGGATATCTGCCGTCGCCGAGCACGCCGATCGCGGTTGCCGATGCCGTCGAGACTCTGTTGGCGGGCGGTGCCGTGCTCCCCCACGCCGTGTCCTGTCTCTCTCGTTCAGCATCTCCGGTGGGGAGGCCGAGGCGTCGAGATCGACGCGCTTGATCGTGGATCCGCCGTGCTGACCATCCGCGAGTGGGAGGTGCTGGTGCAGCTACGACAGGCGTGCACGACCGCTGAGATCGCAAAGCACCTCGTCGTGTCGAACGCCACAGTTCGTTCCCACGTGGCGGCGGCCCTGCACAAACTCGGGGCACGAGATCGCAGCGAGCTGACCTTGCCGCGATTGGCGGCAAGATCAGAGCTGCCTAAGAGCGTCACCCGGATGGCAACGTGATCGCGATCCAGGAGATCCTCGATCCGACGTACACAAAGCGCCTCGAACTCGGGTAACCGAAGGCGCTGCGGCGATCAGCTGACCGACGGCACGGGCTCGATGTTCTGATTGATCCGGAAGAAGTTCTCCGGGTCGTAGTGCGCCTTGATCCGCGCCAAGCGGTCGTAGTTGGGACCGTAGGCGTCGCGGATGAACTGCTGGCCGTCGCTTCCCAGCGTGTTGACATAGATGCCTGTCGAGTGCGGGCGCACTGGTCTCCACACCTCGTCGGTCCACGTGATGTTCCGCTCGTCGTCGGCGGGGTCTTCCCAGCCGGACGACAGGATCAGGTTGAAGCCCACGCTGCGGTGGGGGAATGCCGTCGCGGTTGGCTCAGTTCGGGTGGCCGGCGCCGTGCATGTAGTCGATCAGCAGCAGGCTCTTCGGCGAGGGCACCCGACTGAAGCCCTCGGTCAGCACGTCGATGGTGCCGTTGTCGAGCTCCGGAACGAAGCCGGACCTCCAGTAGTAGCGGCGCCCGGCTCGGCCCGACTCGTCCATCATCGAGTTGACCTCCGAGTAGGTCATCGCATCGATGGTGTCCACGAGCGGGCGGCCGAACCGCGCGCAACGGGAGCAGCAGCCGTTCTCCCTCCACGAGGTCGTCGCCTGAGTAGACGGGCACGACCGCGACCGCGGGTGTTCCGTCGGGCGTGTGAAGCAAGCCGGCGCTGACGGTCAGCTCATCGGGTGCGGCGGCGGCGAATTGGCGATAGAAGCGGAGCACATCGGCCGCCTCGGTTGCCGGATGGACGACGCGGCCTGCCAGCAACGTCCCCTGCTCGTGGAGTTCGAACTCGAACTCGGTCACGACACCGAAGTTGCCGCCGCCGCCGCGCAGCGCCCAGTACAGGTCCGGGTTGTCATCACCGGCGGCACGCAGCACGCGGCCATCGGCGGTTACAACCTCGAGCGAGACGACGTTGTCGATCGTCAGACCGTACGTTCCCATCAAAGCGCCGATGCCGCCTCCGAGGGTGAGCCCGGCCACGCCGACTTGCGACACCCGGCCGACCGGAACGGCGAGTCCGTGCCGCTCGAGCGCCTGGAGCAGGTCGCCGGTACGTACGCCGGGCTGGACCCACGCTCTCTTGGCCGGCGCGTCGACGCGAATCCCGTTCATGTCCGTGAAGTCGATGACGAGCGCGCTATCTGCCACAGACGGTTCCGGCGACGTTGTAGGAGCCGCCGCGTACGGAGACGGCCAGCGCCGAGGTGCGGGCGAACTCGATGGCCCGTACCACGTCGTCAGTGTCGGCGACACAGGCGATGACCGCCGGGTGCCGGTCGAAGCGCCCGTTCCAGAGTGCCCGGGCGTCGTCGTACTCGCTCTCGCCGGGCAGGATGACCCGTCCCTTGAGCCATCCGGCGGAGGAATGTCGAGGTGCTGCCATGGGAGGTCTCCTTCGAGTCGACAGGCACTTGTACGGACGACGCTAGGAAGGCGTGGTGGCGCAAACATCCCAGGATCCTGGGGATTTCGGCTGTGGTCGGGTTATTTGGGCGGGGCGGCCGGGCGGTGCACCTTAGGGTTGTGAGCCTGCCGAACCTGAACGTTCGCGACGGCAGCGCCGACGCCGCAGCGTAGAAATCAGGAGGACACGTGCCCTTCCAGTTCTTCAATCAGACAATCGCGGTACTCGCCTCTGCGAGCGATACCAACGGCGCACTGGGTGCCATCGAAGTAGCAGGTCCGGGAGGGGCAGTGCCTCCTCTCCACGTGCATCATCGCGAGGACGAAGCGTTCTATGTCCTCGAGGGCGACTACCGCGTCTTTATCGGTGACGATGTGATCAAGGCGTCCCCCGGTGCGTGGGTGTGGGGGCCGCGTAGTGTGCCACACGGCTACCAGATCGATTCGGAGCCGGCCGGCATTTGAGTCTCACCATGCCGGGAGGCTTCGAGGCGTTCTTCGAGGAGGTCGCCGCGATCGCGACGCCTTCCGCCGACCCCCGCAACGAGATGGGCAGGCTGACGGCTGTCGCCGCCCGGTACGGCGTCGAACTCCTCGGCCCGCCACAGGCACCGAGCTAAGGGATGAACCACGGGGTGTTGCACGTCGACGGGCGGAGCCTGACGTGTGAGGACGTGGTGTGGCTCGCGGAAGACCATGACGTTCGCGTCGAGGTCGACTCGGACGCGTTGCGGCACGCCGAGGAGGCGTGGCGGCTGGTGCCCGAGTTGGTCGCACGCCGCCAGCTGTACGGCCACACCACCGGTGTCGGCGCCAACCGCGACGAGATGCTGGATGCCGAGACGGCTCATGAGCAAGGCCGCCGGCTGATGCGCAGTCACGCCGGGGGCACAGGCGACATGATGACTCCCGAGTTGGCCAGGGCGATGCTGCTCGTCCGGTTGAACCAGCTTGCGGCGGGTCGCTCGGGGGCGCATCCGCGGCTGCTCACGGCGCTCGCCGACGCGTTGACCAACGGTGCCGTGCCGTCGGTGCACCGCACCGGCTCGATCGGCACCGGCGACCTCACGGCGCTCGCCGAGACGGGTCTCACCTTGGTTGGTGAAAGACCGTGGGCCAGTGGCGACCTGGCGCCCGTACCGTTCGACACCGGCGACGCGATGGCCTTCCAGAGCAGCAACGCGGCGACCATTGCGGAGGCAGTGCTCGCTTGCGTCGCGCTCGACCGGCTGCTGCGCGCCAGCCACACGGTCGCGGCGTTGTCCTTCATCGCCTTGGACGGCTCACCCGAGGCGTACGCGGCGCCAGTACATGAGGCGCGCCCCCACCCGGGCCAGATGGAGTGCGCGGCCGAGATGCGCCGCCTACTGGGCGTGCTCGAGGTACCCACTCCGGGCAGGCAGATCCAGGATCCCTACGGCCTGCGTGCCTTTCCACAGGTGCAGGGCCCGGCACTGGACGCGATCCGCTATCTGCGGCAGGTCCTCACGATCGAGATCAACGCAAGCACCGAGAACCCGATGGTGTCGGTCGCAGCGCACGACGCGTTTCATCATGCGCATTTCCACACCGCGTACCTCGCCGTCGCACTGGACGGCGCGCGAGCGACCGTGCACCACGTGGCGGAACTCTCCGCCGCCCGACTTGGCGACCTCGTCGAGCCGGCGCTCACTGGACTGCCGGCGTTCCTAGCCACAGGACCCCGAGGCAGCTCCGGGGTGATGATTCTGGAGTACGTCGCCCACGACCGCGCTCGCCCAGTTACGACAGGCCGCACTCCCGGTCACGATCGGGACTGCAGTGGTGTCTCGCGGCCTCGAGGACCATGCCAGCTTCGCCACCCAGGCCGCCCGACAATCCGACCACGTTGCGACCGCCTACCGGCTCGTGCTTGGTTGCGAGCTCGTGGCGGCCGTTCACGCGCTGCGGATGCTGCAAGCGAACCTCGCCGATCTCCCGGTGCGACAGGCCTTTCAGCTCGCCGGCGAGGTGCTCGACTCCGACCTGACCGATCGTCCGCTGTCCGACGACGTCGCGCATGCCGCCGCTGTCCTGGACTCGCTGGCCGACGTATGACCGTCTCCGGGAGTGTCGAACTCGGAGGCACGATGACCCTGCGCCCAATGACCCGCCGTCCGGCTGAATCAGTTACTGGACATCAAGTGAAGTTACTGCCCGGCGACGGTATCATCGTCGTGGTGGGTTGGACGCAGGTGCTCGGGTTGTGGTGTACCGGGCTCAGCGTGGCCTTCGTCTGGCCACAGGTCGCGAGGGTCTTTCGCCAGCGCACCGTCGATGGGATCGCCCCGACCGGCACGTTGCACGGCGCAGTCGCCTCCGCACTGTGGATGCTGTACGGCCTCGCCCACGGCGACGTCGCCATCAGTGTCGCCAACGCCGCCGTGGTGGTTGCCATGTCGCTCATTGCGAGCCAGCAGATCCGGTATCGGACACTGAGCAGTCGCACGGCCGCCTCAACGTTTCTGCTCGTCGTCATCGTGGGCGGATGTGGCCTCGCAGTCTCACCGGACGTTGTCGGTTGGCTGGCCATCATTGCGGGAGCGACGTCAGTGCTCCCGCAGACGTTCCACGTGCTGCACGCTCCAACCCTTCACGGGGTGTCCGTGCCCACCTATGCCCTGCTGTGTCTGACGACGATGTCGTGGGCTTCGTACGGTGTCGTCGTCGGTGACCCGCTCGTGGTGTTGACCAACCTCCTCGTCCTGCCGTGCGCTGCATTGGTCGTCTCGCGTACCTGGGCCTCACAACGACGCACTGCGGTCGCGCCGACTTAGCCCCAAACGAGATGCGGAGCCTGTGCGTGGGCGTCAGTTGTCGAGGGCGGCAAATGCGTCGAGGATCGTTTCTGTCTGGTCGAGGGGCAGTGAGCCGGGAGCCGTGGCGAGTTCCCGCCCATCACCGTAGAGATGCATCCGCTCGGTCCTTCGGTTGAGGTGGACGAGGAAGCTTGCGCCATTTCGAGCACCGTGAGCCCGCCGCCGTCTCAGTACCGTGGAGGTTGTGGTCGCCGACCCCTCGCCGATCAACGTCGTCCCGGCCAACCAGGCGACCTGGGAGGACATCGAGGCTGTGGTCGGCAAGGCGCGCAGCTGGGACAGCCTGTGCTTCTGCCAGCGCTTCAAGCTGGGCGTCCCGGGCTGGCGGGAGACAACCGTCGACGAGCGGGCCCAGATGCTCCGCGAGCAGACCGACTGCGGGTACCCAGAGTCGGACTCCACCACGGGGCTGCTGGCGTACGTCGGCGGCGAGCCGGCCGGCTGGTGCTGCGTCGAACCGCGCCCCGCTTTCCCACTCATCCCTGAGCAGCGGACCTGGTGCAAGAAGCGCGGCCAGGAGCCCCCCGACGACCGAGTTTGGGTCGTTGCCTGCTTCGTCACACGAACGCCGTTCCGCTACACCGGCGTCAGCCGCACGCTCGCCAAGGCGGCCGTCGAGTTCGCCCGTGCCCGTGGTGCTGGTGCCGTCGAGGGCTACACGATGGTCACGGAACCTGGCGTGGAGATCACGTGGGGCGAACTGCACGTGGGGAGCAGGAGCATTTTCGCCGACGCCGGCATGCGCCAGGTCGCCGCGCCCACCAAGCGGCGCGTGATCATGCGCATCGACTTCTGACGCGCCGAGACAGCACCCGGGGTGTCGTTAATCCGCTCGTCGGTCGCCATGCGCGTCGCCGATGATGGCGGACATGGCCACGACCCGACGCGCCGACATGTTCACTGCGGACGGCAAGCCATCGGACGACGACCCGCGTGAGAACGGACCAACGTTGGGCGACGAGCGCACGACGCTGGTCGAAGCCTTGCGCTGTGAACGCCTGACGTTGGAGATGAAATGCTCAGGTCTTGATGCGGAGGCGATGGCGCGGCGTGCCGTCGAGCCGTCGACGATGTCGCTCCTGGGTCTGGTGCGACACCTCGCCGAGGTGGAGCGTGCGACGTTCCGGGAGATGATGTCGGGGCAGGACGTGCCCCGGCTGTTCTGCTCCGACACCGACCGGGACGGTGATTTCGATGGCGCTGTTCCCGACCCGCAGGTGGTTGCGGAGGCGTGGGAGGCATGGCGAGCGGAGGTGGACTTCGCCGACTCAGTTCGTGGCCGAGGCGCCCAGTCTCGACATCACCGGCAACGATCCCTGGAATCTGCACGGCAGCGGTGGAGGACCGATGTCGCTGCGTGAGGTGCTGGTCGGAATGATCGCCGAGTACGCCCGCCACATGGGTCACGTCGACCTGTTGCGCGAGCGGATCGACGGACGCGTAGGCCAGTAACGCTCCCGACCAACGAGCCGACCTGGACGTGCGGAAGCCGGTAGTTCGGCGAGAACGCTCGGATGGAGCACACTTGAGTATCCAGACGGAGGAGCGACCATTGAGCACCCATCCCACGACCGGATTCGACCTCGACGAGGTCGATCGACTGTTGACCACCACCAAGCAGGTTCGCAAGCGGCTCGACCTGACACGGCCGGTCCCGGCCGACGAGCTGCTGGAGATCATCGACGATCGCCAGCCACGCCCCGATGGGTGGCAACCTCGAGCGCAACCGTTGGATGATCGTCACCGACGCGGACCTCAAGGCCCAGATCGCCGAACGCTTCGCAGCCGTCGGTCGGCCCTACCTCGCCGCGAACTCGGAGACCCGCGCCGATGACCGCACTCAGAAGGTGCTCGATTCGGCGGAGTTCCTCGTCGATCACCTCGCGGAGGTGCCCGCGCTCGTCATCGCGTTACGCCTCGACCGACCGCCGCTCGACCCATCCACGCAGGGCGGCGCGGCGGCGTACTACGGCTCGGTCCTGCCGGGCGTGTGGAGCTTCCAGCTCGCAGCACGAGCGCGGGGCATCGGCTCGGCATGGACGACGTTCCATCTCGAGCACGAAGCCGAGATCGCCGAACTCCTCGGCATCCCGGCCACCGTCACCCAGGTGTGCCTCCTCGCCGTC
The DNA here is from genome assembly GCA_963830025.1 of uncultured Acidimicrobiia bacterium. Taxonomy (GTDB): domain Bacteria; phylum Actinomycetota; class Acidimicrobiia; order Acidimicrobiales; family Ilumatobacteraceae; genus CAWHLC01. The sequence goes on along the minus strand of CAWHLC010000002.1, from coordinate 54,626 downwards.
GGCTACTACACCGGTGAGACGTTCACGCCCGCCCCACGGCGGTCGGCGCGGGACGTCACGTACCTCAACCGTTGGAAGCAAACCGTCGGCTAGCGGCCCTCTCGAAGGCACTGGGCGTCGGGTCACCGGTACCCGCCGACGACTGTTGCTCCGCTCGCCGCGGGCGGGATGTCGCAGCGATCGGCGATATCGGCCACGAATGTTTGAAAGGCTGGCACAGCTTGCAGCGAGTCGGGTTCGTCGGTGCCGTGCTCGATCACCACGTGGATGAAGCTGACGCCGTCTTCGAGCCGAAAGGCTTTGTAGGTGAAGCCCTCTGGCTGGCGCTCCTCCAGTTCGGTGAACACTGCCTCGATCAACTTCTGGTTCTCGTCGGCTCGGTCGGGTTTGGTCTGGTAGCGCACCACGGTCGCGTTCATCGTCTGCTCCAGTTCGAGCGGGCACCGACGGCCCGCTTCAAGCGGTAGACGACTCCCGCCGCCGGGAATCATCGCTTGGGCACGATTTCGGCTGCCAATGTGTCGAGGGCCCGTCCGAAGATCCCCGCTGACTCGACCTGACCGCCCATAAGGTGTGGTGGCCCGCCGGCAGCCGGAACCGCGCCAGATGGAGGAGAGGCGAGGTGAGGAACATACTGGTCGTGCCGCAGGAGAATGGCGGAAGGCTGACGGTTGCCGGTCGCGACGAATCCGGTCGAGCAATCGTCACGCTCGACGGGATGGTGCTGCTCGTTGGCTTCGTCGTCGGCTGTGGCCTGCGTTGGTGGGTGCTGCGGAGCCGGCTCGGCTACGTCGATCTCGACGAAGCCACGGTGGGCCTTCAGGCCCGCTGGTTCTCCGCAAGGCCGATGGTGTTTTTCCCTGAGCAGAGCTACGGGGGAACGCTCGAAACGATGTTCGTGTGGATCCTTCACGGGGTCGGGGCTGACGGACCAATTGCGATGAAGTTGGTGCCAGCTTTGCTTCACCTCGTGGCCGCGGTGATCGTCTGGAGGATTGCACTCCGTGTGATCGACTCGCGTACAGGGCAGTTGGCGGCACCGATCCTCCTGTGGTGCGGGTCTGGGTGGACGGTGTGGGAGTCGACCAAGGAACGTGGCTTTTACGGCGTCGGCATCGTTCTCGCCACATTGATGGTGCTCCTGGCGATGCGCCTCGTCGAGTCGGGCGCACTGCGCGACGCTGTCGCTTTCGGGATTGTCATCGGGCTGGCCCTTTGGACCACCCCCCTTCTCGCACTCGTGGCATTGCCGTGCGGCGCCTGGATCGCGGTGCGGCGCCCATCGGTGATCCGCAAGTTGCCGGTGATGGCCGCAGCCGCGGTTGCTGGAGCGTTGCCCTGGCTGGTCTGGAACGTCCAGCACGGCTTCGACTCACTCGAACAACGCGCGGCTTTCCCCCTTTCGCTCGTCGAACGTGCGCGGGACGGCGTGGACAAGGTGCCTGCGTTGTTCGGCGCCAGTCATGTCCCTGATCCGCTGGCGGGTTGGCCGGACTTGCCCAACTGGTCGGCCGACTTGCCTACGTGGTTCACGCTTGTGCTTCTCGTCGTACTGGTCGGGATCGCGCACTACCGGACTCGTGCACGGGCGCCCGGATTGCTCGCCACATTGATCGTCGGATACCTCGTTCTGTACCCGATGTTCACGGCGACGGCCAACGTCCGTGACGATCTGCGATATCTGTACTTCCTGACGCCGTGGCTGGCCGTAGCGGTCGCTGCGCTGCTGCCGGAGGTGTCCACCCCTCGCGTACGTGCGGTGTTGGGGGCGACCGTGGTGGCCGGCGCGACGATTGGTTCGTCGATTGCTCTCGGTCGGATGAACGGCGATGCCGCTCAACCGAACCTGTTCCTCTCCCGGCCCGGACTCGAATCGGTGATCGAGCGACTCGACGAGGAAGGCGTCACCGTCGCCATCACTGATGACGCAGGCAACCAGATCACCTACCTCAGCCATGGGCGTATAGAAGCGAGTTCGTTCGAGGTGCCGCGATTCCGACATCTTGAACAGTTGACGTTGGATCGGCAGCCGTCGACATATGTGCTGTACGAGCACAGTGTCTTCGTCGACGCAGTTGGTTGAGTATCTCGAACGCACGGACATCGGCTACCGCAGTGAGACGCACGGGTCTTGGGTGGTGGTGTTCATCGAGCGGTGGTTGCCGCCGTGGCGCGCCGGTCTTCGCGGGCAATTCTCCGGCGAGATTTTCGGTCCACCGCGGTGACGCCATTCCGGACCATCTGAAGTACGCGCAACTCGATTGCTGACGCCTTCTACAGTCGTTCGTTGATGGCCCTCTTCCACCTTGCGACGATCTCACCGACCAAGCAAGAGCTCATCGGCGAATGGGCTCCGACCCAACCATGGGGGCCGCCAGCAAACGTCCCGACTGATTTCATCGGCTCGTTCCGCTTCGACGATCCCGACGGACGCGTCGGCATGGAGATCCACCTCCTCGACGCTGGTGGCATGCTGCTCCAAGTCCCGCTCACCTATCGGGATGAGCCACTGGCTGAAGCTGAACAGGCGCTGATCGTTCAGATGCAGCACTCCGTGCTTGGCACTCGGTGGGTGTACGACGGGCTGCGCGATCCGCGGCTTGTCCTCATGCTTGCTGCCGTTGCCATGACCGGTCAGGGCGAAGCGCTCGGGATGGCCGTCTACGACGGCCGCTGGTACATCGCGCCGTCGAACGTGCGCATCCAGGGCGGCGGATGGACCCTGGAGCGTGTCCCCGTCGACGAGTTCGAACTCGAGTCGGACGACGCCGCCAAGTCAGTGCTTCGCAACGACCGCTTCGAACTGACCGTATTCCGGCGCCCAGCTTCCGGACCACGTCCACCCATCGGCCTCACCGCCAGCTGGGATGGGCTCTCGGACCCGGTCGTTCTCGTCGAGGTGCACGAGCGTTCGCGCTGACTGCCTGCCTAAACGCAGACGGCGAGCTGGCGTTTGCCGCCCATTCGCAGTCCGGTCCGCCGTTTTCGGGAACACCTTCAGACGTCGATTCGGATGGGGTGCCCGAGCGGTGCCCACACCACTCGGCTGCTCACGTCGGCGGGCGCGTCCGCCAGGTCGCGCTCGATTGGTTCGCGCCCCTCCTTGAAATGGCTCCAACCCTCGTAGTGCACCGGGACCGCCGTGTTGGGCTGGAGTAGCTGGCACAGTTCGATCGCGTCCTTGGCGCTCATGGTGTACTTCACCGGACCGGTGATCGGGAAATGGACGCTGCCGAGGTGCAGAATCGCGGTGCCGACGTCGACCCGTTCGGCGACGCTGCGCACGCCCTCATAGAGCACGGTGTCGCCAGAGATCCACACGGCTCCGTGCTGCTGGCCGCCCCACGTGAGTGAGAACCCGATCACGTCACCGACGATCGGGTGGCTGCCCGGTGGTCCGTGGCGACACGGTGTCGCAGTCACCGTGATTGTCGGCTTGCCGGCCGCGGCGAGCCGTGTCGTGTCCCAGTTGCCCATGCCGCGTGTGTTGGGGCCGAGCCGGCGTGCACCCGACTCGGTCGTGAGCACGAGGTCGGCACCGGGCAGCAGGCTGCGGCCAGCGTCGTCGAGGTTGTCGGCGTGGTGCTCGTGGGTGAGTAGCACGGCGTCGATCGGGCCGATCTCGGCGGCCCGGATCGCCGGGCCAGCGGTCTTGCGCGACGAGGTGCCCCAGCCGAACTTGTAGGTTCGGCCAGCGGCGTCGAACGTCGGATCGGTGAGGATCCGCCAACCCCCCACCTCGATCAGCGTGGTTGGCCCGCCGATGTGGGTGAACGCGATGGTCGACACCGGTCACGCTTCGTCCGATGCCGGGGCGGGCGTCCAGTTGGCATGCGCCAGCGCCCAGTCGAGCGCACGGTCGGCGATTTCTTCCCAGCCAGCGCCGGCAACCATCAGGTGCGGGCGACCGTCGTAGGTGTCGTGCTCGGTGACAGTGCCCTTGCCCCTGTAGTGCTTGGCGTTCGAGGCCTGCACGGCGGGCGGCATGATGTGATCCTCGGAGCCCGACAGGAACAGCAGCGGGGCGCGGTTCGGGTTCTTGAAGTCGACCCAGGCGTCTTGGTGCCCAGGCTTGAAGTTGGCGGTCGCCGAGTCGAACAGCACGCGACCCGAGGCAGGGATGTGATAGCGCTCGTAGAACGCCAATGACTCCTCGTCGGTGTAGGTGTTGGTGAAGGCGTACTTCCACTGATCGGCGTCAAACCCGACAGCTCTGTGATGGTTGAGCGGGTTCTTGAGCACCGGGAACAACGAGTGCAGCTGCGTCCACGGCGTGACCCGTACCCCTTCGGTGGGGGCCGAGTTGAGTCCGACGCCGGCAGAGCCGTAGCCGTGATCCATCACGACTTGCATGAAGGCGCCGCCCGCCGAGTGTCCCATCAGGATCGGTTTCGCGTCGATTGTGTCGAGGAACGCTTCGAGGTGGGTGATGATCGCCTCGATCGTCAGGTCGGCGATCGGAGTCGGATTCTCTCGCAGTGCCTCGACCTCGACCTCAAATCCCGGGTAAGCGGGCGTGTGGACGGTGAAGCCCTTGGACTCGTAGCGGGACTTCCAGTGCTCCCACGAGCGGGGTGTTACCCAGAAACCGTGGATCAGGACGATGGTGTCGGGTGTGTTCATTGGTTGCTCCTTGTCGATGACATGCCTGGCGATTACGACGTGGCGAACTCGAGGAGATCGCGGCTGAGGCGTTCCTTGTAGGTGTCGGTGATCCGTGGGGCCGCCGTCCTACACCACCAGCTTCGAGTCCATGATGGCGGCGGCGGATGCCTCCCCGCCAACCGGGAACGGGACCACCTGGTCGTCGTCGCCGGGACGGTTGTGGCCGAAGAACGGACCGTCAGCAATCAACGGGCCGACGCCGGACACGATCGCCGGGTGGAAGGCAGTGTCCGACAGTCTCCTGAGCGCCCAGTGCTGCGCGTTCCACCGCAACATGGAGATCTCCTCCCGCTACGCCTGGATCTACAGGCTCCAGCCCGCTTGCTTCAAATGGGCCACGATGGCCGCAATCGCGTCACACCACGTCCGGCTCGCCCTCTTTCCGCTCCGGCTGGACACCGATCGCAGTGGCTACTTGGACATCACGCGCAGCCTGGGTCGGCGGAAGATGTTGCTGACGGAGGACGTGAACACGATCCGGGCGACGAACAATGCGATCTTCGACGACATCTTCTGGGTTCACCTTGCCTACGTCACCGCGGAAGACGGGATCGAACGTTTACGCGCCCTTCTGCAAGCCGAGCGCCATTACGCTCCCATCCTCTCCGGCTTCGAGGCAATCGACCAGGGACGCCGTGTTTTGGAGGACGCCACCGCGCCGACGGCAGCTCGACGAACGGCCGATGATCTCATATGGACTGGCAACCTCCAGCTCCTCGAGCACGAGCAGCGCGCCTTCGTGCAACCCAACTTCGATCTCCTCTCCTGTGCGTTCGCCAGGCTCGTCTCGATCGGCTCGGCCACGACCTTCGAGGTACGTGGAGTACGGCGTGAGGTTGCCTACTTCACCTCGTTCTACCTCTACTCGATGACACGTGGGATTCCGCACGCCGTGCGAGCGCAAGCGTGGCCGAGGATCACCCGCTTCGACGATCGCTGGGGGTGGCTCGTGGCGAGCGTCGTTCCTCGCTTCCGGAGGTTCGATGCCGACACGCGCTCGGTCGACGCCAGCCTGCAACGCATCGTTGACGAGGCGCGCGCCTTCGCGTCGACGCCCTTGCATCCACCCGGTCGTCTCTCAGGCGACCGCGATAGACAGCGAGGGAGCCAGCGCTGAGCGCGGTAGAACTCGCGAGCCAGCGCCGCCCAAGAGCCGATCAACGTCGGCGACACCGACTACCACCCGGCGTTCCCCTACGGCTGGGGGCTGCGCACGAGCGGCTGGGCTTGGCGGCGAGGTCCCAATGTGACGACATGAGCCCGGTCCTCGGGTCACCGAAGGTGAAGTCACCCTTGAGCCGGGTGACTCCGGGATCTCGAAAGGCGAGCTCCGGACCGCTGTCGAGCCATGTCCCCAGGAAGAAGGGGGATGGGGTGAAGTCGATCGTGGCGATGTCGCCGTGGCCACAGTCTCGGGTCACGATGAAATGAAAGTTGGGGTTGATGGCGAAGCCACCCGTGTACGACGGGTCGTCTCCGAAGTCCAGCTGGAAGAACCCGTCTGCAGTGGACGGCGTGTATCTCCCAGTCCCACTGAACGTGCAGCCGCCTGCGCCTCCCCCCATCGTGAACGTCAGTCGCCCGGTCGAACGCCGGTATTCGAAGCGTCCGCTGTTGCCACGCGGGGCGCCCTGACGTACGTCGAACTCCACGGTTCCTGCCAGCTGAGCGTGACCCCGGGCCAGAAGAATGGGATCAGCGCGGTGCCCGTGATGGAACCCTCGAATGCCGTTGGCACGAGATAGAACGGGTGCACCTTCCGGCAGTTGTTGCGCTCGTTGCGCTCAGCGATCTTCCGCTTACCATCAGCGCAGATCCTGATTCCATAGGTGCCGTACTCCCAGAACGGGTCGGTGAAGTCCACCACGAAGGCGCCGCGGTCCGAATGCGTGTCGCCGCGGTCGAGCGCCGGCACGACGCCGCGGTCCATGCCGGTCCAATCACCGCCGAGCCCGAACTGCACCCAGGTCCGTGACTCCGGTGACCGGCCCGTGCCGGTCCTGGCGCTGTTCTTCGTCTCGTGCCGCCAGTTGAATCGGATCCGGTCGCGCATGGTCAAGAACTCGCCATCAGCCGGAACGACTCTCCCAGCGGTGACAGAACAGATTCAGGCTTCGGTCCCAGCGCCGCCGGGTGATTGTCCAGCTCGCCCGGCCTCGGCGACAGCGTGCGTTGCTGCGGAGCCGACGAGTGTGGCGAGCAATAGCCCCGCCCGGGAGCGGGACCACCGCCTGATCGTGGTGAGTGCCACGTTTCGAGACCGTGGCTGCTACCTCCTGGACGATTCGGGTTGCGCGAACAACGTCCGCGTGCGTTCAACTGTTCGCCCGTTCTGTCGACCTGTTCCTCTCCGGTTGCACGGACCACGCTGTCCGTTTCGATCGGTTGTCTCTCACGGATTTTCAGGACGTGTCGAGGTGCCACCTTGGTCCGGCGGGCATCAACCGACGTCGATCAACGCCCGATCAACGGACGGGTCCTCGCAAGAAAGTTCAGCTGGGTGCGATCGGCGCGGTCGCCAGAAATGACTCGTTCCGCCGCGCACCCGCCGGTCCAGTTCTGCACGGCGTACGCACGATTGCACGACCGGTTCGAGAATTGCGTCAGCGCGGGCATCAGCCCGGGCGACGCCCACGCACGCGGTCGACGAGTGACTGCATCGCCGCCCACGCTCGCGCCAGCACGCGCTCGATCCTGCGGCGCACCGACGACACGGGAGGCGCCGCGGCCGGGCGGAAGAAGTCGGCCACGACGTCGGCGATGTCGCAGCCGTGATCGTCGCGGGGGCTCGGCCCCTGCTCGATCTGGATGCCGCCGCACGGGCTGAGCCGGTTCACGATGTTGTTCGGATCGTCGCCCCCGAACCGCTCATCGGGCAGCGCGACCCGGACATCGAGCCCCGCGGGGAGCACCTGCTGGATTGCCTGCCTCAGCCGCTCTTTCACTTCGGCGGGCACCGTCCCTCCGATGACCACCCCCGGTTCATCGTTGAAGCCGTGGAACGCCACGGCATGGGCGAAGCGCCGCGACATGACCGAGTTGAGCAGCGGAAAGCACGCCGGGTTGAGGTCCGTGGAGGTGATGTGCCAGCGAACGAACGCGCCGCCGCCCGGCCTCCAGCCCTTGCCCCGCCACGCGCTGGCCAGCTGCGGGCCGAGGCGCTTGGCCACCCGTTCCGCTTGCTCGTCGGTGTGCTCCTCGATGTCGCCACCGTGGGGGGCGATGGCGATGAGGTGCGTTTGGGATCCGTCGTCGTCCAGCCGCTCGACCAGCTCACCGGCATCTCTGGCCTCCGTGTCGGACAGGTCCGGATCGACGACCTTCGTGTCCAGCACACCCTCGAACTCCTCCTCCTCCTGGAGCCGCTGCCGGCCGCCGAGACCCACGCGCACGACCGAGTCCGTCGTCTCGTGCAGCAGCTCGCTCACGGTGTAGAGCGCGAACTCGCCGTTGCGGTGGATTCTCACCTGCTGGCCAGGCTCGCCGTCGAGGGACGCCAGCGCTCTCGCCGCCGGAGCGCAGTGCTCACGGTGGTCCTTGAGATCCGCCTGGGTGTCGAACGCCTTCTTGACGGACATCGTTGCTGTCGCCATGGCGGATCTCCCTCCGGTCCCGTCCTCAGCTTGCCTTCCACGAGCCGCGAGATCGCGCCCGGAGCGACAGGACAGCTCCACACGAGTTACCCGACGACCAGGACTGCTGGAGCTCGGGCGAACCGGGTGAGCACCACGACATCTGGATCATGAACGCCGACGGCTCGAACCAGCGCCGCGTGACGCCCGAGATCGGGCAGTTCGTCACGTGGTCGCCCGACGGCCGCTACCTGCTCGTCTCGGGCCATGCCCTCTTCGTCTTGCGGCCCGACGGCACGGGCACCTGGAGTTCCGACGCCGACGATTCCCACTCGCACTCGGCGGCATCCGGACTGGGCCTCATGACCCACGCCGGCGCCGGCACCTGAGTCGGGACCCAGGACGCGCGACTGAAGGCCAGCGACGAGAGCGTCGAGGACGGCGTCGACCTCGCGGCGGGCGACGCGCGGCTGGCGTGATCGGGCGATGAACAACGCGGCGCCGTACAGTCCGCCGAGCGTGACGTGGACGAGTGGTTCGACGCCGACGCCGGGCAGGAGGTTGGCCGCCACCAGCGGCGTCAACACCGTGCGCAGCATCGGCAATTCGTTGTGCTCGATCCCGCCGTCCCACACGTCCTGTTGAAGCACGCCGACGCTGTCGAGCACCACGATGCGGCGGAACGCCGGGTCGAGGCACGCGTCGAGGAACGCCGACAACCCCGCCCGCACGGCGGCCCATGGCTCCGGCACGGCCAATGCGGCGGCCACGACGCCGGCGACGGCGTCGGCCTGGACGGTGTCGTAGACCGCCCGAAACAGGTCGTTCTTGCCGCTGAAGTGATGGTAGAGCGCCCCTTTGGCGACACCGGCGCGCTGGATGATCTCCTCGATCGACGTCGCTGCGAAGCCTCGCTCAGTGAACAGTTCGCGAGCCGTGGCGATCAGGAGCTGCCGGGTCTCCTCCGCCTGGCGGGTCCGCAGTGTGTACTTGACAACCACACCGACATTCTAGAGACTGACCGTTGGTCGGTGACCGACCGTCGGTCGGCGAAAGGAGTGCGCAGTGACCCAGAACGCGACGACGAGGACCCGGGCGACCGCAGCGGAGGTGAGCGCCGCGGCGACGACGCTCGCCGTGGGACGTTGCCGCCCGGTCAACGACTCGTCGACTGGTTCCCGCGCTTTGGGACGCACCTCAGCGGACCGACACCGAAGATCCCCGCCGATCCGATCCTCGAGATCGGCGGTGCAGTCACTGAGATGTTGGCCGTGTCTGTCACCGATCTGGCGACGCTCCCCCGCCGACGACTCCATGCCGACTTCCACTGCGTCTCGGGCTGGACGCGCGGTCGACCTGCATTGGGAGGGCGTGGCGTTCGCCGACTTCTACCGCCTCCGCATCGAGCCGATGCTGCGCCCCGGCGCCGTTGTCACCCATGTCGAGTTCCGCGGTCTCGACGGCTTCAGGTCGGTCGTCATGATCGAGGACGCACTCGACGACGACGTGCTCCTCGCCGATCACCTCGACGGCGAGCCGCTCAGCAACGACCACGGCGCGCCGCTCAGGGTCGTCAGCCCGGCTCAATACGGATACATCAGCACCAAGCACCTCTGTCGCATCGACGTCCACACAGCGGCGCCGACCGGCGGCCCACGCTCGTTCGTGCTCGACGTGCTCCTCCACTCCCACCCGAGGGCAAGGGTCTGGAAGGAGGAGCGCCACGGCACGCTCCCCGGCCGTGTGGTCCGGCCGTTTTACCGGGCGGTCGTGATGGTGATGCTGCGCCGCAGCAACTCCCACGTCGGTGCCCGCACACACTCGGACGCCGTGCAATAGCCATGTGATCGGGAACCGGCGTCAATCAGTCGCCGTCGAAGTCGCATGAGAATCATCCACACAATCGCCGGTCGTGACCGAGCATCGCTGTCGGTCACGACGGTGGCCATCCTCGTCCTGCTGGCATCCTCATGCGCCGGTTCTGATGCGCAGGGGCGCCCTCCAGGAGGCGCGGACCCGCCGACAACCGGGCCGACGATCCCCACCACAGCACCGCCGCCCACGTCACCTCCGGTCGAGACCAGCGCGGTTCCGCTTCTTCCAACAGCAGAAGTCGTGCTGCTACATCGAGGGCCAGACCTCGTATGTGGTCGTCCGTGACGCCACCGGAAAGGTCGTGCTGCGCCGTTCGTTCTTCGAGTTCGACACGCCCGGCGCAGTGGTCGATCGACAACTCCCACCGGGGCGGTACGAGGTGGTGTCGTACCAGCGACCGTGCGACGGCAATTGCGGGTACCTCGATCCCCCGGTTGATCGCTGCACGAGACGAATCACGCTGACGGCGGGGGTGACGACGTCTCCCTGACGTCCGAATGGGCACCCGGCGAAGGATGCTCTCTCTCAAGGCCGAGAGCACAACTGATCTCGGGGCGATGGTTCGGCGCCCGCGAGCCGCTGGTCACGGCCGACGCCCACCGGGCAACCGCTGATGCTCCGAGTAATCGGGGGTGTCGCCAGCGATTGATCGGATGCAGACTGGTAGTACGACCGACGTCTCCCCGGGGGTTTCTCATGCGCAGAACCTCAGCTGATCTTCCCGAGCTGGTGCCGATCCTCTCCCGCGGCAAGCACCGCAGCCCCCGCAAGGGGGCCTGCTTCATGGAGATGGCCTCGTACCTCGCCGGTGAGCGCTGGAGCGATCGCCCCCATTGCACCCACCCCTTGCTGGCCTCCGTGGCGCGCCTCGTCAACGACCTCACCGTGGACCACAACCGGCCGCGGCTTGTCGAGCTGATCCCCTCGGTGATCGGACTGACGACGAAGGATCCCCGCGCCGACGTGCGCATCGCCCTGCGGTGCGCGACGACGGCGCTGCCGATCGCCTCGGCCGAGCGTCAGAACGCCCTGGCCGTGGCGATCATCGCCGCCGAGCGGACACTGGCCACGCTGGAGGGCCGCCCGGCCGGTCGCCTCAGCGCCCCGAGTGTGCGGGCACTGGACAGCGCGCCAGTCGCTGCCCGCTGGGCCGGCACCTTCGCGAGCGGTTTCGACGCATCCGTCCACGGGTTCCGCCGGTTCGGCGCGCCGACCGTCGTTCGCGTCGCCGTTCCGGGAATCGCCGAAGCGTGTGTACCCGATCCCGATGGGCGCTTGTACGAGCTGCTCGTCGCCGTGATCGGAGAATGCGCTGCGGTGTGCAGTCCGGACGCCGTCGAGGCGGCGGTCACTACCACGGTGTGACACCGTCTGGAAGCCAGCGTACACTTCACTCACCACCAGCGCGCCGGCGCGGTCGACGGCGGCCCGCGGGGTCAACGACGACGGTGGCCGGAGAGCGCGAAGGCGACGCGTGTCAAGGTGTCCTCGTGGCCGATGTGGCCCTCGATCAGTTCGTCGGTGAAGAAGTCGACGTCGACATCGTCGTCGGTGCCGAAGACCAGGTCGCTCCCGAGCCCGAGTTGGTCGACGTGTGCGGTGTCCATGATGCCGGTGACGCCGTTGCTTGGGGAGGTGTGCCAGTTGCCGAGGAGGTGTCCCGCCTCGTGCGAGGCGATGAATCCGAGAACTCGGCCAACGAGGCCGATCATGTCGGTGTCCGGCGTGGCGAAGTCGTTGATCGTCCGCAGACCCGAGCCTGCCGGTGCACTCGCCTGATCGAGCAGGACCACGCCAGTCTCCTCGCCGGCGAAGTTGCCTGTGTCCACCGACTCTGCCAACCCCACCGTGTCGAAGTCGAGCTCGTCACGGGATCCGCCGATGATGATGCGCGTGACGTTCGGTGTTCCCCACAGATCGCCGTCGTCGCGGCTGTTGCGGATGTCCACGGCGAAGCGGCGGTTGCCGCCGCGGCGTGACGGGTCCGCTTCGATGTTCTCGGTGAACGTGGCGAGGATGGAATCGATCAAGGCGTCCTCGTCGGAGCTGTCGAGTTCCCAGCCCCCGAGGAAGTGCTCGAGCGGGGACAGGGTGCCGCTCTCGGTGCCGAACGTGGACGGGTCGACGAAGGCGCCGTCGAAGTCGAGAAACAGGATCTGGCGCTCCTTGCGTCCGCCCGACTCGAAGCCGGGGCGGCGCAGGCGAACGTCGACTTGGTACGGGCCGACCCCTCTTGACACCATCACGTAGTGTCGACCGGTCGCCGCAGCGACATGGTCGACCGTCGCGTTGCCTCCGACCCGGAGGGGACTGGCATCGGGGTAGAAGGCCGAGAGGTCTCGTCCGGCGCCCATGACGAGATCGCCATCCGGCGAGAACAGCTGCAGCACGCGGCCGGCTCCGGTGATGCTGGCGCCGAGAACGTCGCCGCGGTGCAGCTTGACCGAGTACACGTCGATGTCCTCGGCGAAGGCGAACGACATCGTGAGCTCGTAGTGCCCTTCGCTGGTGGCTCCGCCACCGCTTCCCGAATCGAACGGATTGGTCGGCAAGGAGCCGAAGGCGGCGACAGCGACCAGGTAGTCGCCGTCCGTAGGCAACTCGAACTGGAGGAAGCTGTCCAGCTCGGGCGAGTCGTCGTTGAAGGCGAGGATGGCGCCCGCCGGGTCGATCACGGCGACCACGGCGTCGAGCGCGGAGCCGGTGGAGGCGGCGTCGATGTCGACCGTCAACGTCTGGCCCGCTGTCGCGTCGGCGATCGAGTAGAAGTCGAAGTCACCGGTGCCGTCGCCAGCCGTGCCGTGCGGACCGTCACCGATCGTGGCCGATGCTCGCACCGCCCGGACGTTGTCCGGAGAGTCCACTCGGGTTGGCGACCTGGATGGCACCGTCGTCCTCGGCGAAGGGACCGATAGGTGCCACCGGCGCGGCGACGTCGGCCAAGGTGCCGGAGATGTGCAGGTCCACGCCATTCGGGCGCGAGGTACGGCGACGGATGCCCTCCGCTTCGTCGAGATCGTCGTTGTGTCCGGCGAGGGCAGGGTGCTCTCGCTCATGGACGGTTCGGTGCATGCCGGAACTGGAGCGCCGGCCGGCTGGCGAGCTGGCCGCACCGGGGGCGACGTCATCGGATGACTTGTCGACGCCGTCGAGCGACGCCGCCACGGCGTCGAACGAGGAATCGGGCGGGCGGTGCTGCAGCGGCACCGTCGGGACCGCTCAATCCGGCCGCGCCGACGGCCGCCAGTACGGCGAGCAGTGCGGCTGAACAGCGAACTCGAATTCCAGGTCGGGCGTTGTGGGGGATGTCGTGGTCATCGCAGGCTCCTCGGCGTCGATCGCAATTCATGGTGAACTGCACGGGTCGCGCCGCCATCCGTGACGAGTACGGGTTTTGCGGACCTCCCTACGGAGATCTCCCCCTCGGATTGGCGACACGGTGCTGTCCCGAGGTCGTCCCTGCTGACCGCTTCGTGTCGGGGCTGCCGACCGGCGACGGCGCGCTCTGGATGTACGCTCGGCCACTCGCCAGACGAGGAGGGGTGACTCATGGGCATCTTCAACGGCATGTTCCCTATTACGGAAGGGAAGGAGGATGCGGCGCGTGCGTTCGCCGCCGAGACGATCGGTGCTCGCAAGGCGGACTTCGACGCACTTCAAGCGCGATCGAACATCACGCGGGAGACATGGGCGATGCAGGAGACCCCAATGGGAAGCTTCATGCTCGTCTGGTTCGAGGGCGATGTTGAGAAGGCTTTCGGCGATCTTGCGAGCGACAACTCCGAGTTCGCCACGTGGTTCAGAGAACAGGTCAAAGACGTCACCGGAGTCGACCTCTCAGCACCGCTCCCAGGACCGGTGCCCGACGTCCTGGTCGACTGGCACAGCTAAAGGCAGCGCAGAACGCGTCACGGGTCCGCTGGCAACGCAGCTCGACGGACGCGTCGGAGGGCGGGCGCACACGCCATTCCCTGGCGTGTGCGTCCGCCCCTCGACTTCGTTGCGTTGTTCCGGTGTGCGTCGCGATCAGTGCGTGACCAACTCCGCAGTTTGCGGCCCGAACTCACTGGCCACCACAGACGCCACGTCGCACGGAAATCCGCCTCGGCGAGCGTCCCCTGACGGCGTCCTCGTCCTGCGTCTCGTGTACGCAGTACATCTTGTCGCCGGTGACGTACGTGGTCACCCAGTTGTACGGCACGCCGAGCGAGGCTGCCGCGGCGTTCGAGGTCTTGGCGATCTCCGCCAGCTGCTCCTCGGTGAACTCTCCCGCACCCGGGATGGTCCGCTCGATAATGAATCGCTTCATGACTTGGCTCTCCTTGACTGATCCCGCCCGCACTGTGCAGGCAGTGATCGTCATGGTGCGCCGGCGCCGACGCCACCACATCGGGAACATCTCCCCAATTGCGCTTCTCGCCGACTCCAGATATAGGGAAGTCCTCCCGATGTTCCGGCGGCAGGCACAGCCGTACGTTCGACGCCTCGACCGGATCACCAAGACGAAGGAGTCGACATGTCGAGCAACACGAATACCCAGAACCCGTCATCTGACCGCAGTTCGGTCCGCAGGCGCCGTCTCGCGTTCGCCGTCCTGCTGCCGTTGGCAACGGTCGCCGCCGCGTTCGGAGCCGATCAACTCAGCGCCGCGAGCAGCTCTCCCGCCGTCACAACAGCACGGGTTCACCACCACCACCAGGATCGACACGGCCACGGTCACAGGATGGATCCCCGCCTGCAATCGGCAGCGATGCTCGCCACGGCCGGCTATCAAGACGTCGAAGCCGCAGAGGCAGCCGGGTATGCGAGCTCGCTCGACACCCTCGGATGCTTCCAGAACCCGGCAGAGGGCGGCATGGGCGTCCACTACATCAACGCTGAGCTGATGGACGCGTCCGTTGACATCACGAAGCCCGAGGCGCTCGTCTACGAGCTCGGACGCAACGGCGAACCCGTCGCGCTCGTCGCTCACGAGTACATCGTCCCCACCGAGGCGTGGACCTCGCCCAAGCCGCCCCGCCTCTTCGGCATGGACTTCCACCGCCACTCCACCCTGCCCCTGTGGGTGCTGCACACCTGGCTGTGGAAGGACAACCCTGGGGGGCATGTTCGAGGACTGGAACCCGGCTGTGCGACTGTGCCCGGCAGGCGTCCCGATCTTCGGAGCCGACACGGAGGAGAACTCGCCCGGCTCATGACCGTGATCTCGCTCGTGCCGGACGGTCGATCCGTCCGGCACGAGCCACCCGTCACGACCCGTCGAGCAGAGAACCCGTCGACCCGATCGCGACCGACTTCGACACGGGCGGCGCTGATCAACGCTCGGTACGATCGCCACGTGACCTTGCTCGAGCGGGAGGAAGAGCTGGCAGTCCTCCGGACGACCTGGCAGCGTGCGCAGGGCGGCCGCGGTGGGATGGTGTTCCTCCAAGGCGAGCCGGGGGCCGGAAAGACGTCACTGATTGAAACGTTCGTCGCCCAGGACACGACGGATGCCACCGTGCTGTGGGGTGCGTGCGACCCGCTCGCGACACCACGGCCCCTCGGCCCCCTCCACGACGTTGCTCGAGGAGCTCGACGAGACCTCACGGGCGGCGTTGAACGACGCCGAGCAGGGGCACGAGATCTTCACCGCTGTGTTCGAACACGTCCGGGCAGAGCCGAGGATGCTGGTAGTCGACGACCTTCACTGGGCGGATCAGGGGACCGTCGACTTCCTTCGGTTCCTCCTCCGCCGTATCGCTGCGACGCGGCAGCATCGTCATTGCCGCCTTACGCGACCAGGAGATCGGCATCGACCATCCCGTCCGCGTATTGCTCGGCGACGTTGCCCGCTCGACCGACGCCACGACCGTCACGCTTCGGCCGCTGAGCCGTGAGGCGATCGTGATACTCGCCGACGGGCGCCCTCTGGACGCCGATCGCATCGAGCAGCTCACGGGTGGCAACGCGTTCTTCGTCACCGAGATGCTCGAACACGCCGGGGAGGACCTGCCGGTGTCGGTACGCGACGCCATCCTCGCCCGGACCACCAACCTGGACGCCGAGGCGTGGGAGGTCGTGCATCTGCTGGCGTGCGCGCCGGAGGCGATCCCCGACGACCTGCTCGCCATCCTTGGCGTGGGCATCCGTCCGCTGCGCGCCCTCGACCACGCCGGCCTGATCGCTCGCGGGCCTCGTGGTGTCACGTTCCGTCATGACCTGTGTCGGCTAGCGATCGCGGGCACGATCCCGCCGGGCGGCGAGGTGGCGATGCATCGTCGCATGCTCGACGCACTCGAATCGTCGGCGTCGGCGGATCCATCCGTGCTGACACACCACGCATTGGGCGCCGGCGATCCGGTCCGTCTCTTGCGCTACGCCACGGAGGCGGCGCGAGCTGCCACCCGTTCTGGGGCGAGGCGCCAGTCGGCCGCGTTGCTGCGTCTCGCGCTCGATCGCGGTGCGCTGACGTCGTCGGCACAGCAGGCTGAGCTGTTGGAATGGCTCGCCGAGGAGTGTTACCTCATCGATCAGATCGACAGCGCCATCGATGCGTGCGACAGGGCGATGAGTCTTCGTCTCCGATCCGGCGATGTCGCCGGCGTGAGCTCGAATCATCACGCACTGTCCGTCTACCACTGGTACAACGCCGATCGCCCAGGGGCGGAGCGACATGCGACCGATGCGATCGCAGTCGTCGACGAACCGACGGCGGCCGGTGGGCAGGGGCTCGTCCACCTCGGCCACGGCTTTGCCATGCAGGCTTACCTGGCGATGCACTCGAGCGACATCGCCGACGCACAGGAACTCGTCGAAGTCGCCGCGCAGATCAGCGAACGGAGCGGCGACCACGCACTAGCGGTGCGCTCTCGTCTGATCGAGGGAATCTGCCGCATCGTCACGAGCGACGAGACGGGTAGGGATGCGGTTCTCTCCCTGCTCGACAAGGCTGACGACGACTTCGACGAGATCTATTCGATGGGATACAGCAACCTCACGTATCTCGACGTGGAGCAGCGCCGGCTGAGCGACGCTGCCGCCGTCCTCAGCAAGAGCCTGCTTCTCGCCATCGAGCGGGAAATGCCTATCTGCCGTGTCTGGCAGCTCGGTGCGCGGGCGAGGATGCGGATGCTCGAGGGCGAGTGGGAGAAAGCCAGTGGAGACGCGGAACAGGTCCTCGCCGGAGAGAGCGCGCCGCTGACGAGGACGTGGCCGCACCTCGTCCGTGGACTTGTCTCACTGCGACGTATGGGTCAGGCCAGCACGGATATCGATTCGGCGTGGGACCTCGCCTGCCGGTACGGCGAGGACATTCGCGTCCTGCCCGCAGCTGCGGCAATCGTCGAGCAGGCATGGCTGACGGGTCTCGACGATACGCGTCTCGCAACGTGTCGCACGTTGCTCGGTGGGGACATAAAGCCCGGGCTCGAGTGGGCTCGAGGAGATCTCGCCGTCTGGCTGTGGCGCCTCGACCGGACGATCGACGTCGCCGCGCTGCTCGATCACGTGGCCGAGCCCTATCAGCTCCAGCTCAGCGGTCGCCACGGAGACGCAGCAGCGCTGTGGGATGAGCTCTCCTGCGCGTACGAGCGCGCCCTCGCCCTCGTCGAGACTGACGAAGTCGAGGAAATCCGCGCTGGTGTCGAGCTTCTCGACAAACTGGGTGCCGACGCGGTAGCAGCGAAAGTGCGACTCGACCTGCGCGAGCGCGGTATCGCTACGGTGCCGGCACGGCGGCGCCGAAGCACCCGCACCAACCACGCCGGACTCACGCACCGTGAGATCGAGGTGCTCGGCCTACTGGACGAAGGACTCACGAACGCGGAGCTCGCCGAGCGTCTCTACATCTCGGCGAAGACGGTCGATCATCACGTGTCCTCGATCCTCGCCAAGCTGCATGTTGCCAACCGCCGTGATGCGGTGCGGAGCGCACGCAAGCTGAATCTCATCAGCTGACGAGAACCTCGCGTTTTACTCATCAGTGAGACCTCTCCACAGGCGATCGGCGTGTCGCAGATCGGATGAGACTGCGACGGGCTGGCCGGTCTCGAAGACTCGGCCAGCCCGTCCTGACAGAGGGTTCACCCCTGCAATCGTCTCTCGATGGTTGATCAGCCGATCGGCCCTGGTGCCTTGGCGACGATCAGTGACGCACCGGGATCGATGTACCCCGACGGCTGGGAAAAGTCGTGCTGGCACTGGAGGGTGAAGGTGCGCGTGATGTTGGTGTGGACGGCCGTCTGCAGGGCGATCGTGGCCACTGAAGGACCGGTCTCACCCGTCGGACCCGGCGACGCGTTACCCAACAGCGTGGCACCTGCATCCTTCTGCGTGCCGCCCACCATGATCTGGCAGCGCACATAGTCGGCGCCGCCGAAATGCACCGGATTGGCCTTCGCCGACACGATCCAGTCCCCCGCAGGGACCGACACGGACTTGAGCACGACCGGCGTGCCGCCGGTCGAGGGGAGGTCCACGCTGGCGGTGGTGACCCGTTTGTACACGGCGACAGTGGAGGCGTCGGCACCCGCTGTGTGAAGGGTGAACGCACCAGCGCCCAACGCACCCACCAGCGCCACGGTTGTGAGGATTCGCTTCATCATGTTGCTCCTTGAAAGAGACACCCGAAGGTGATCGAGGCGACCGAATTGCCGCACTCCCACGCAAAGAGGCGATGCGCCAGCCGCAGATACAAACCAGCGGTGAGTGCTGCGCAGACTCGACCACCCCAACGATCCGTCGTCATGTCAACGGTCGTTCAACGCCAGCGCAACCGCCGATCCGCCGCAGCGCCTCGGCGTCCGATGGAACCTCAAACTGGGCGGGCCACCGCCGTCGCTGTGTGGGATGCCGCGTTACTCAACGCCTGGCCGCGGACAGGTTGAGTGACGGTTACTCATCCGTGCCCGAGCGCTGATCGTCATGCTCGCCGCAGCGGGTTCCAAACGGGAACCCAGGACGAGGAGACGACAAAATCATGAATCGCATCAAAAGTACGCGTCGCGCCGCTATCGCCGTCGCGATTGCCGTCGGCGTCGGGATGGCGGGCGGGGCGGGGGCCGGCACCAATGTCGCTGCCGGCCCGGCAGCCCTGGATTCGCCACCCGGCCCCGGCGCCATGCAGACCATCCAAGCCACGGCGGCCCGGCCGACGGCGCCCCGTTCACCGAACGCCACACCGGGCAACGCCAAGGTCAAGCTGGCGTGGTTGGCGCCGTCGAGCACGGGCGGGGCGCCGATCGACAAGTACGTCGTGCAACGATCGATGACTGGCACATCCGAGTGGAAGAACATCGCCTACCCGACGACCCGCAGCTACACCGCCACCGGCCTGTTGAACGGCACCAAGTACTACTTCCGCATGCGCGCCCACAACAGCCTCGGCTGGAGCCCGGCCAGTACCGTCGTCAACGCCGTGCCGCGAACCCAACCGAGCGCGCCACCGTCACTGGCGGCGACGAAGGCGGGCAGCGACCGGATCAGCTTGCAATGGCCGGCGCCTTCCTCCAATGGCGGGGCGTCCATCAACAACTACCGCGTGCAGCAGGCCACCACTGCCGGCGGGCCATGGACGGCCATCGCCGAGACGGGAGCGCGCGATTACACCACCGCCATATTGACGCACGGCACCCATTACTACTTCCGGGTCGCCGCCCATAACCCCGCTGGCTGGGGCCCGTACAGCCCCGTCGCAGACGCCGTGGCGGACGCCGTGCCGAACGCGCCACACCTGGCCTCGGCGACGGTTGGCGACGGGACGCTTGCGTTCTCGTGGTACGTCCCCGGCAACCTCCCCGGGATGGTCGACCTCTACCAGGTCGAGCGGGCCACGAGCGCGAATGGGCCGTGGGACATCGTCGCCAGCACATCCAACGCGAGCTATAGCGGCAGCGGGCTGGCCAATGGCACCACCTACTACCTCCGCGTCGCCGCCCATGGTGAACTCGGCTGGAGTGGCTACAGCGAAGCGTGGGCCTTCACACCAATGAAGCCGGCGACGATTCCGAGCGCCCCGACGGCCTGCACCGCCATCCAATACGGCGGCCCCGGCTACGTCACGGCGTACATCGACTGGAACACCCCGGCCAGCGACGGTGGCGCGCCGATCATTAACTACCACGTCAACGTTAGGGACAACGGCGTCCTGATCAAGAGCGTGGACACCACGGACACCGATCTGTTCACGATCCTTCCCGAAGGCTTCTACAACGTCCGAGTCTTCGCTCGCAATCAGTTGGGTGACGGCTACCCGTGCGAGACGTGGTTGGCGATGAATTCATGACCAATGCGGCGATCCGCCGCGGGAAGCCCGGACCACGGGCGCCCGCGGCGGGCCCGCGTTGCCCCTCGACCAACGGTTACCTCACTGGCCAGATCGCGCTTGACGCCGACGGCCGGCTTGTGGGCGACACCATCTGTGTCTGAAACTCGCGGGGAATACAGCGGGACCTGCGATGTCCCGGATCGTCGGGGTCACAACCGACATCGGTCGGGCTCAGAGACATGCCAGACGTCGACAGCCACAACATCGTCATCGACGGCGTGTGGCTCCCTGAGGAGTCCGGCGAGCACGCTGAGGTCTAGACCGCTTGGGCGCAGCGGTTTCTCCAAGCCCTCCGACCGCACAGCGCCGGGAGCGTCTACGTCAACTTCCTTGATTCCGACGACGACACCAGCCGCGTTCGAGAGGCGTACGGCGATCACATCTACCGGCGACTGGCGGAGGTCAAAGCCAAGTACGACCCCGACAACGCCTTCCACCACAACAAGAACATCCGCCCCGGTTGAGCGTGCGCCCATAATCGAGATCAGCCCATCGCGTCGAGCACGAGTTCGATGTCGTCGGTCGTGGTGAGCGGGTTGACGAAGCAGAAGCGGAACATCGTCTCGCCCTCGTGCACGGTCGGCACGAGCAGGGCGAGGCCTGATGCGAGTGCCTCATCGGACCAACGCTGATAGTCGGCGGGACCCCAGTCTCGCCGGCGGAACAGCACGACGGACAGCTCGGGCTCCATCACGAGATCGAGGTGGGGTGCCTCGGCGATGCGATGTGCGGCCTCGCGTGCCAGGGCCAGCCCACGCTCCACGGCTCGCTCGTAGGCCTTCGTCCCGTTGGAAGCCAGCGAGAACCACAGCGGCAGCCCCCGCGCGACGTGTCATGTGGATCGCGAGGTCCGACGGGTTCCATGGCGAGGTCGGGGTGAGCACCTCGAGGTAGCCGGCCTGCTGGGTCAGCGCAGCGCGGGCGAGGTTCGGGTCCCGGTACAGGAGCGCGGCGCAGTCGAAGGGTGTGAACAGCCACTTGTGGGGGTCCACGACGAACGAGTCGGCCCGCTCGATGCCGTGGAACAGCGGTCGGGCCGACGGCGCCACCATCGCCGCACCGCCGTACGCGGCGTCGACGTGCATCCACACACCGCGCTCGTGGCACACGGTGGCCACGCCGTCGAGGTCGTCGACGACGCCGGTGTTGGTCGCGCCGCCTGTGGCGACCGCGGCAAACACGTCGACGTCGGCACTCTCAATGGCCACGGCCAGCCGTTCGCCCGTAAGGCGATCGCGCTCGTCCGCTTCGACGAGCACGACCGGCACGTCGATGACCTTGGCGGCGAGCCGGATCGACGAGTGGGCGCTGGGCGCGCACGCGACGCCGGCGACACGGTTGCGGCCGCGCCGCTCCCGCCAGGTCTCCCGGGCTACCGTCATCGCGGTCAGGTTGCCGGCCGTGCCACCGCTGACGAACACGCCGCCGGCGGTCTCGGGCAGACCGGCGAGGCGGGCGAGCCAGCGCAGCGCCTGGTTCTCGGCGTGGATCGCGCCAGCGCCCTCGATCCACCAGTCGCCGTAGATCGACGATGCGGACACCACGAGGTCGAACAGGGTCGCCGCTTCGGCCGGGGCGCTCGGGACGAAACCGAGGTAGCGCGGATGGTCGCTCGAGATGCAGGCTGGAGCGAGCACCTCACGGAAGAGCGCGAGCGCGCGCTCCCACCCCAGGCCGTCGTCGGTGATGGTCTCACCGGTGGCGGCGGCCAGCTCGGCGGGGTCGCGCGGCGCATCGAGCGGGGGCGGCGACATACGGATGCGGTGAATGACGTAGTCGAGAATCCGGTGGGCCATCCGCTCGGTGTCGTCGTCGAAGACGTGCAATGTTCGCTCGCTCATGTCGTCAATCCTTACGGGTCAGCGGTTGCGGGCGAGCAGTGCCAGGAGCTTCACCTCAGTGACTGTCGGAAACGTGCTGCGCGAAGGCGGACCGAGTCATCGCGCTGTGAGCTCGGGCTCGGCTCTCGGGCGCCATGAGCGCTCGACGATGGGTTGTAGGCGCGTCGGGCGGTGCGGGTGGTGGAACCGGAGATGAGCCGGTTCAGCGCTGCGACGACGCCTTGACCGGGCGCTGTCCGTGGCTCGACTGTGGTCCGATTTTCGCGGCCGATCTGTCGCAGCTGCGCGATTGCGGGAGCGTGGCGCAACGCCGCCTCCGTGTCGTGTCGGAGTGCTCGGGTCTCGGCGGCAAGGAGGTGCTCATCGAACAGCATTGCCGGCTCCTGTGACTCGGCCGTAGATGCCGGGATGGTCATCGCTCGTGCGGTGCCGCCACACCCCGACGATGCTCTCGCTGGAGCCGGCGACTCCCGCTTGATGCACGCTTGTGCCGTCAACAAGGCCCCGGGTCCCACGGCGAGCATGGCGGTGAAGTTCGATCCCGAACAGCTGCGGCGCTTTCCGAGAGGTTCAGGCGTCGATTGGGACGATGTATTCGTGGGCGACGAGACCGACCGACTCGCCGTCGAGCCCAACTCCTCCGCTTGTCGGATCGAGACTGGCGTCCAGAAGGTCCTGGTTCCTGGAAGCCAGCCGTAGTCCGGGCCCTCGAGGCACGGCGCGTTGACTCGGGCCGGTCAGTCGCCGGGCGCCCTCCTGATCCTCGAGATCCACGGTATGGCCTACGGTAGGAACGTCAGCGACCACGGCGTGCCTCGCCGATGGCCCGGTCACCCCGACCCCGTTCACGAAACCGACCCAGCGACCCACGCGAGGGAGACGATGAGCGAGCCGCGAACCTTTCTCCTCATGCCCGAGAGCGCCTACGGGCCGACCAACAACTGCATCGGCATCGGCGACGTGCTGGCCCAGCGCGGACACCGTGTCGTGTTCGCCGCCGAGGCGTCGTGGGCCGGAAAGCTGGAGGCGCTCGGCTTCGTCGAGGACCTCGTGGTGCTGGCCGCCGCGCCCGATGAGGGCGTCGAGCAGGACGCCGGGCAATTCTGGGTGGA
The DNA here is from genome assembly GCA_963830025.1 of uncultured Acidimicrobiia bacterium. GTDB lineage: Bacteria > Actinomycetota > Acidimicrobiia > Acidimicrobiales > Ilumatobacteraceae > CAWHLC01. The sequence continues at coordinate 31,255 of CAWHLC010000002.1, read as the reverse complement.
CTTCATCCGGGACACGGCGCCCGAGTTCCGGAAACCCACGATCGAGCAGCTTGGCTCGTTCATCCAGCCTACGTGGCAGGCGCTCATCGACGGCGCCAGTTACTGCGAGCCCCAACTGCGCGAGATCATTGAACGCCAGCGACCTGACGTCATCGTCGAGGACAACGTCATCGGTTTCCCCGCTCTCGTCACCGCCGGCGTACCGTTCGTACGGGTGATGTCGTGCAACCCGCTGGAAGTGCGCGGGCCGGACGTGCCGCCGGTGTTCTCCGGCTACCCCAGCAGCGACCGCCGGGGCTGGGACGAGTTCCGGGCCGAATACGACCGCACCCACCGCGACATGTGGGCAGGCTATGACGAGTGGGGGCGCTCGTGCGGTGCCGCCGGGCTGCCCGATCTCGATTTCGTCTACACCAGCGCGCACCTCAACCTGTACGTGTACCCGGAGGTCGTCGACTACACGACGCGACGGCCCCTCGACCCGACCTGGCAACGCCTCGACTCGTCGGTGCGGGCAACCGACGAGCCCTTCGAGCTTCCCGAATCGCTGCGAGGCGGCGACGGGGCGCTCATCTACACCTCCCTCGGATCGCTCGGCTCGGCCGATGTCGGGCTGATGCGCCGGCTCGTCGACGTGCTCGGGCGTACCCCGCATCGCTACATCGTGTCGAAGGGTCCCCAGCACGAACTATTCGAGTTGGCCCCCAACATGTGGGGCGCGCCGCAGGTCCCCCAGATCTCGGTGATGCCGTTCGTCGATCTCGTGATCACACACGGCGGCAACAACACGATGACCGAGTGTTTCCATTTCGGCAAGCCGATGATCGTGCTGCCGCTGTTCTGGGACCAGTACGACAACGCCCAGCGCGTCCACGAGACTGGCTACGGCGTGCGGCTCGACACGTACACGTTCGAGGACGCGGAGCTGCACGAGGCGATCGAGCGGTTGCTCGTGGACGGCGCGGCGAAGTCCCGCGCCGAGTCGGTGGGGGCGGCAATCCGCGCCCGGTCCGGCACGGTGCGCGCCGCCGACCGGCTCGAACGGGTCTGACTCACGTATCGGCCGAGGTCGTGAACGGAGCGCCGACCCCAAAGTCCTGCCACCCGTTGAGCTGACATGGAGCGGCTTCGGGTCAGCAGCGGAGCGTGGCGTCGCCGGGGTCGGCGAGGCATGTGTCGGCGTTCGCCCCTCCGTCGCGCGTGCCGTCGCGGACTGGGCGGGTCAGCCGGTGACCGCGGCCGTTTACAGGGGTGGTCGCCTGTGGACCCACGGTCGGACGCCTTCCAGCGCCTTGCCAATCGTGAGCACGCTCGCTTCGCGGAAGCGGCGGCCGACGATCTGCATCCCGATCGGGAGGCCACGGTCCGACCACCCTGCGGGCACCGACAGTGCCGGGCAAGGCGCGAACAGGTTGAACTGGCTGGTCATGTCGAGGCCGTGGTACAGCCCGTCGCCGGGGTCCCCTTCGTAGAACGACTCGTCTTCATCGGCGGCCGGCGCCGGCACCCGCGTCGTTGGGCAGAGCAGTGCGTCGTGTCGCTGCAGGATCGCGGACAGCTGACGCCAGTACTGGGTGCGCTCGACCTCCAACCGCTTGTAGTCGCGGGCGGACATGCGGTTTCCCGCTTCGATCAACTCCACGACGTGGCGGTCCATCCTGTCGCCGAACTCCTCGACGAAGTGTCCGAAGTATGCGGCCATGAAGACCTGCCACATTTCCACCCACAAGTCGACGATTCGCCGCGTCCACGGCAGGCCGACCTCCTCGATGACGGCGCCCTCGGACTCCAAAGCGCTGGCCGCGGCTCGAACGGCGGCTTCCACCTCGGCATCGACGGCATAGCAGCCGAGATCGAGATCCAGCGCGAGCCGCATGTTCTTCACCGATGCGGGCTGTGGCCCGCTGAGGTCGATCTTCGTGCCGATCGACTGGATGTCGTCGTCATGCGGTCCCTGCGTCGCTGCCAACAACAGCCGAACATCATCGATCGTGCGTGCCAGCGGACCGAAGTGAGAGATGTTGTCGAACACGCTCGGCAGCAAATCCATGGGGATGCGCCCGAGACTCGGCTTCAGGCCGACGATGCCGCACCAGGCGGCGGGAATGCGCACCGAGCCGCCCATGTCGGTGCCCTCGGCGAGCGGCACACAGCCGCTCGCCACTGCCGCGCCCGACCCGCCGGATGAGCCGCCGGGAGTGCGCGTCCGGTCCCACGGGTTGTAGGTGGTTCCCCACAGCGGGCTGTCCGTGAAGCTGGAGTAGGCGAACTCGGGCGTCGTGGTCTTGCCGACCATGATGGCGCCCGCCGCTTGCAGCCGGTCGACGATGACGGCGTTGCGTTCAGGAATCCAATTTTCGTGTGTGTAGCTGCCCAGCGTCGTGCGCTTTCCTCTCGTCGGCGTCAGATCCTTGATGGCGATGGGGATGCCATGCAGCGGCCCGAGGGCGCGATCGGCGGTGACGGCGTCCTCGGCTTTGCGGGCTTCGGCCATCGCTTCGTCGGGATACACGAAGCAGAAGCAATTGAGTGTCGGATCGACATCCTCGATCCGCGCCAGCGCGTTCCTCATCAAATCCATTGGCGACAGCTCTCGACCGCGGATGCGCGCCGCCAGCTCCGTCGCCGGCGTATAGCAGAGATCGAGATCGGGCACGCGACGTCCCCCACGAGAGCTGACGTCGATGGTAGGCCAGGGTGCAGCGCTCCCCCGCTAGCGCGCAGGGCTGCCATCGCCGCGTTGCGGCCCGGAATACCGGACACGCCGCCACCACGCCGCGCCCCGGCCCCACAGATGAACACGTTGGGGTACTCGGTCTCTACACCCCAACGGCCTTCCTCCGCCGGATCTTCGGCGAACGGCCACTGCAGGTCACGGTGGAAGATGTGCCCGCCGGGCATCGCCAGGTTGGCCTCGATCTCTCGCGGACCCATCACTTCGATGCACCGCGGATCGACGAGACACTCCTCGATCGGCTCGTCGAGCACGCTGTCGAGCGACCGCAGGATGGCATGCTTCGCCTTCTCCAGGGCGCCCTCGGGATCGGCCCGGAACAGCCGCTCGGGCATGTGCAGCCCGAACAGCGTCAGCGTCTGCGCGCCGGCGGCTCGCAGATCGTCGTCGAGGATCGTCGAGTCGGTCAACGAGTGGCAGTAGACCTCGCAGGGCGGGAGTCCCGGCACTTCGCCGGCCGCCGCCTGACGGTATGCCGTCTCGAGCTGCGAGTAGCCCTCGTTGACGTGGAACGTCCCGGCGAACGCCTGTTCCGGTTCGACGTGGCGGTCGCGCAGGCGGGGCAGCCTCGACAACAGCATGTTCATCTTGACCTGAGCACCTTCGGGCCGGTGGCCTCGGTCGGCGCGACCGAGCACACGTTGCAGGATCGCCGGCGCCGCATTCGAAAACACCTGCCGCGCTTCGATGCGCCGGCCTTCGTCGGTGGTGACGACGGCTGTCCGACCGTCCGTCGCCAAGCCCACGACCGTGACGCCCGCTCGCAATTCGGCGCCGCGGGTTTCGGCTGCCGCGACGAGCTGCGACGGAGATCGTCCCCATGCCACCAACTGGCACGTCCCAATGCCCCGTGCCGCCACCGATCACGTGGTACAGGAAGCACCGGTTGGCGAGGAGATCGTGCGCGTGGGTGAAGGTCCCGATGAGGGCATCGGTCAACAGGACACCGCGGACGACGTCGTGCGAGAACCGCTGTTCAAGGTGCATTCCCAGCGGTCGCTCGAACAGCGCCTGCCAGGCGTCGTCGTCGCCGAGATGGCGGCGGAAGCAGTTGCGACTCATGAGCGGTTCCGTCAACGTCGGGAACACCCGCCCGGCGACCCGGCGGGTCAGATCCCCGAACTCCTCCCATGCTGCGGCATCCTCCCCGAGGCTGCGGCGGGTGGCAACGGGATCGGTCTCGTCGACGAGGATGCCAGAGTCCCCGACCGGCGTGTACGACGACACTCGCCGGCGGCACAACGTGATGTCCAGACCGAGCTCCTCGACGATCAGCGGTGGGAGCAGGCTCACGAGATAGGCGTACTTCGACAGGTGTGCCCCGCTCCCGGGGAACACCCTCTCCGATCTCGCCGCGCCACCGAACGCCGAGGAGCGCTCCAGCACGAGCACGGACCGGCCGGCGCCAGCGAGATAGGCAGCGCAAGTCAGGCCGTTGTGCCCGCCGCCGATCACGACGGCGTCGTACGAAGCGTTCATTCGAGCCGCACCGTACCCTGACGCGCGTGAGACGGCCGCAGGCTCGGTTATCGATCCCCGCTGCGTGACAACCCGGGGCGTGGCCAGATCAGCCACTGGCGGCCGGTCCGCCCGCACCCGCTCGGTTCGGTTCCGCCGGCGTCGTCGCGTCGGCTCGACGCGCGGCGGGCCGAGGTCGGCGAGCTCGTCGATCGGCTTCAACTGGATGTCCTCATGACCGGCCCCTTCAATTGGGACTTGTATGATGCAAGTGCTGTGATATGACTTGCATCATGCAAGCATGTGCATCCGACGACGTGTCGTGCATCACCGGCCAGGAGATCAGTGTCCGGGGCGGCGTGGCATGACAGAGTTCGCCGCGGCGTCGTCCGGTGTTGACGTCCTCGAGCGGGAGTTGGAGGAGCACCGGGCCGAGCTGACCGGATTCTGCTACCGGATGCTCGGCTCGCCGTTCGAGGCCGAGGATGCGGTGCAGGAGACGATTGTTCGCGGCTGGCGGGCGCTCGACCGTTTCGAGGGCCGGGCGGCGCTGCGGTCCTGGCTGTTCGGCATCGCCACCAATGTGTGCATCGACATGCTCAACGCCCGGCGCCGGCGGGCGCTGCCGATGGAGCTGGGCCGCCGTCGCCAGGCGATGCCCTGCCCGGCGCGCGCGCTTCCCGAGCACCTGTGGGTCGGGCCCGTCCATGACGACCGGGTGGTGCCCTCCAACGGCGACCCTGCTGAGGTCGCGGTTGCGCGCGAGAGCATCCGGCTGGCGTTCGTGGCGGCGCTGCAACACCTGACCCCGAAGCAGCGGGCGGCGTTGATCCTTGCGCGACGTGCTGCGGTGGAAGACGAAAGAGGTGGCCGCGCTCCTCGGCACCAGCATCGAGTCGGTGGAGAGCCTGCTGCGCCGCGCACGCGCCGTGCTGGCCAACGCCAACACGGCCGGCCACGACGATCCGTCGACGATGCCGCGGCCCGCGGCTTGTCGACCGGTACGTCGAGGCGTTCGAGCGCTTACGACGTCGACGCGCTCGTCGCGCTGCTGCACGAGGACGTGACGCTGTCGATGCCGCCGTACCCGCTGTGGCTGCGCGGTATCGATGCGGTGCGCACCTGCTTCGGCACCATCGCCGACGCCTGCCGGAACGCCCGCTTCTTGCCCGTCGCCGCCAACGGTTCGCCTGGGCTCGCCGTCTACAAGCCGACGGGCCCGAGCGGCCGGCTACGAGGCGTTCGGCATCGAGGTGATCGAGCAGTCAGAGGGCAAGATCATCGGGATCCACGCCTTCCTCGACCCGAGCCTGTTCGCCCTGTTCGGCGTCCCGCTGACACTCCCCGGTAGGACGCCGGCCAGCCCGCAGCGGTCGAGCAGCTCGACCAGCGCGGGCTCGGGATCCTGTACGCATATCTCCCCTCCCCACCGGCGCGCGGCGAGCCGCAGTCGACCGAGCGCATCGAGCACCATGCCCGCAGAACCGGTGATCACGACCACGACGGTCACGTACAGTGACTGTTGTCGCGGCTGAAACCGGTCGCGACGGTTTTCCGCGGTGGTCGCAGTCGAACTGCTATGGACACCACGACATCGCGGATCCACCCCGGCGTGATCCTGGCGCTTGGCGTGCGCCGCGCAGTTCATGGTCGTGCTCGACATCGCGATCGTGAACGTGGCCTTGCCGTCCGTCCAGCAGGACCTCGACGTCAGCCAGAGCACCTTGCAGTGGGTGGTCATCGCCTACGGCCTCTTGCTCGGAGGATTCCTCCTGCTCGGCGGCAGGATGGCCGACCTGCTCGGGCGACGACGGATCCTCCTCGCCGGGATGACCATCTTCTCCGCCGCATCGTTCGTCGCGGGCATCGCCCAGTCGTCAGCGGTCCTCATCGCTGCGCGAGGGTTCCAGGGGTTCGGCGCCGCCCTCATCGCGCCGGCGGCCCTGTCGATCGTGGCCGTCACCTTCTCCGAGGGTCAGGCGCGGAACCGGGCGCTGGGCATCTTCGGCGCCATCGGCGGGGGCGCGGCCTCGGTGGGCGTGATCGCCAGCGGCCTGCTGACCGACGGGCCCGGCTGGCGCTGGGTGTTCTTCATCAACATCCCGGTCGGCATCGTGCTCATCGGCCTCGCGATGGCCTTCCTCGCCCCGACCGGGCAGAGCGCGGAACGAGGAACTTCGACGTCGCCGGGCGCGACCACCGTGACCGGCGGACTGCTGCGTGCTCGTCTACGGCCTGAACCGGGGAGCCGAGGACGGCTGGACCGCGATCACGACGCTGCTGCTGTTCGCGGCGGCCGCGCTGCTGCTGGCGTCGTTCGTGCGGATCGAGGCGCGGTCAGCGCGCGCCGCTCGTCCCTGCCGGCGTGGTGAAGCACCGCACGCTGGTCGCCGCCAACCTCTCGGCGTTCTTCGCCTTCAGCGCGTTCTTCTCCTTCATCTTCCTCGGGTCGCTGTTCATGCAGCAGGTCCTCGGGCTACTCACCGACCAAGACCGGGGTCGCCTGGCTCGCCACGTCCGTCACCGCCTTCGTCGGGGTCGGCGGTCGCCGGCGCCCGCCTCGTCGCCGTCGTCGGCGTACGGAAGCTGCTCGTCACCGGCCTGTCGCTGCTGGCGATCGGCATGCTCTGGCTCACTCGGGTACCGGCCGACGCCAACTACCTCACCGACCTGCTCCCGGCCTTCCTGCTCGCGGGGTTGGCGATCGGACTCTGCGCGCCCTCGGCCCAGATCGGCGCGCTGTCGGGAGTCTCCGAATCGACATCGGGGCTCGCGTCGGGCCTCGTCGAGACCATGCGTGAGATCGGCGGCGCCGCCGGCGTCGCCGCCGTGTCGACCGCGCTCGTCTCTCGAGCCGGCCTCGACGGCTTCCGCGCCGCCTTCGTCGTGATCTGCGTCGCCGCCGCCCTCGGAGCCGTCACCGCTGGGGTCGTCTTCCCGCGCCGGCCACGACCGGCCGAAGGCGACGTCTCCGTGCCGGAGACCGCGGAGAGCGGCGCTCGCTCCCACGCCAGCCCGGTCGAGGAGCGGACTCGATGACGGACAGCAGTGCAAGCCATCACCGAACAGTCGGAAACAACGGACAGGAGAACGCATGACAATCGCCGACAAGACAGTGCTCGTGACCGGAGCCAACCGCGGCATCGGACAGGCGCTCGTCGACGAAGCCCTGACGAAGAGGCGCCGAGCGGGTGTACGCCGGCACCCGCCAGCCCTTGGCCCACCCGGATCGGCGCGTCACGCCGCTCACCCTGGACGTGACCAACGCCGCGCAGATCGAGGCCGCGGTCGCAGACAGTCGAGTCCCTCGACATCCTCATCAACAACGCCGGCGTCGCGCTGTACGACGACTTGAGCGATCGTGCCGTGCTCGAACAGCACCTCGCCGTCAACCTGTTCGGCACCTACGCCGTGACCCAGGCCTTCCTCCCGCTGCTGACACGCTCTCGGGGAGCGATCGTCAACAACCTGTCGATGATGGCCTTCGCCCCCTTGCCGCTCACGCCGGCGTACGCGATCTCCAAGGCGGCCGCGTTCAACCTCACCCAATCGCTCCGCGCGCTGCTGGCCGGACAAGGTGTGACGGTTCATGCCGCACTCACCGGCCCTGTAGACACCGACATGACCCGCGGCTTCGACATCCCGAAGGCGTCGCCGCAATCGGTTGCCGCGCGCCATCTTCGACGGCGTGGAGAACGGCGAGGAGGACATCTTCCCCGACCCGATGTCGGCGTCGATGGCCGACAGCTGGCGCACCGGCGCGGCCAAGGCGTTCGAGCGCCAAGCCTGCGGCGCTCGTGAACGCCGAGACCGCCACGTCGACCCGAAACAGCCTGAGCGACCTGTCGAGCACGACCACGCTCGTCGTCGGCGCGAGCCGAGGCTTGGGCCGCGGGATTGCTCGAGCCTTCGCCGAGACCGGCGCACCCGTCGTTGCTGTCGCCCGGACCAGTTCGGCGCTCGACGAGCTCGCGGCCACGAGCGCGAACATCCGCACCGAGGTCAGCTGACGCGACCGACGCCACCGCTGGCCCGTCGCCTGCTCGACCACTACGACCCGGACGTACTCGTCCTCGTCGCCGGCGCCAACCCGGTGATGAAACCGCTCCACCACCAGACCTGGGAGACGTTCTCCGTCAACTGGCACACCGACGTCAAGATCGCGTTCACCTGGATGCGGGAAGCACTGTTGAAACCGCTGCGACCTAGCAGCCGTGTTGTCGTCGTGAGCAGCGGAGCCGCGCTCAACGGATCGCCGGCCAGCGGCGGCTACGCCGGCGCGAAGGCCACCCAGCGATTCATCGCCGCCTACGCGCAGGACGAGTTGCGCCGCGCCGGGCTGGACATCACCGTCACCGCGATCTTGCCGACGATGACGCCGTTCGGCGACGTGGGCCGACAGGGCGTTCGCGCCTACGCGGCCCGCGGCGGCCATCACCGAAGAGGCATACCTCGAACAACTCGGTGCGCTGTTGACCCCCGAGATCGCCGGTAACGCCCTCGTTGACCTGGCCCGCGCCGATCCATCGACCACGGTCCCGACGTACCTCCTCACCGCCGCCGGACTGCACGCCCTCCCATGACGACCCGCGCCGACGCGACGCTACGCCACCGCGCCCGCCGGCTCCCCGATCGACCCGCCTGCAACTTCTCCATGAGCCCGATCTGTTCGGCCGGCATGCCGGGGCCCGGTCGGACCTGTACCTCTGCGGGCGCCTCCAGCGGACCGCATGTCGCGCACACGATCTCGTGGCCGACGTCCGCACCGCACACCGTATGGCGGTAGAGAATCGGTGGACCGTCGGGAGCGGCCCACCGGTCGCCCCACTTCGTGAGCGCGATGAGCGCCGGCGCCAGGTCACGACCCTTCTCGGTCAGCAAATATTCGTGGAGCTCGGGCTGCACGGAGTACTGGTGCCGCCGCATGATCCCCGCCTCCACGAAGCCGTCCAAGCGGGCCTTGAGGACGTTCGTGGCGATCCCGAGGCGCGTTGGAAGTCGCTGTAGCGAGTCGAACCGGCGAACAGGGCGTCGCGGACGATCAGCAAGCTCCACCGTTCGCCCACCACCTCCAGGGCCCGTGCGATCGAGCACAGCTGGGAGTCGTAGGTCTTGCCGAGCACGCCTCGATCCTAGCCATCCACTTGCATCATGAAAGCGACGGCCCTCGCCATCAAGCGGAGTGACCATCGGTCCCACCAGGATCCGTTCGGTCGACGCGGTGATCGCTGCCAACGTGATCTGGGGGTCGGCCACGTTGACGATTGGTTCGTGCCAACGCACCTGATCCCACACGAACACCCCGTGCCAGCCGGCCGCCTCCGCTTCAGCGGCCAGGCGAGCGAACACCATCGGGTCGGCCAACTCGTCGAAGAGGGGAAAGAAGAGGCCCGAACGCACGCCGGCAACGGCGCGATCAGTCATTGCCAGGCCTCGCGATCGACCACACCACGGTGGCGCAGCATCGCATGGTTGATGGACTCCCAGACGGCTTGCTCCATGCCGTGCCCCGCTCCCTCGCAGGATCGGTTACCGACGTGTGAAGGTCAGGTGGGTGACGCCGCTCGGTGACGAGACCGCCTCGATGTCGTAGCGCTCCTCGACGCCCTCGACGCCGTCCCACAGGCGGACGCCGCGGCCGAGCAGGATCGGCACCTGCACGACGTGGAGCATGTCGATGAGGTCGGCGGCGAGGAAGTCGCGGACGACCGTCGGGCCACCGCCGATGCGCACGTCGAGGTCGCCGGCTGCCTCTCGGGCGAGGTCGAGCGCCTCCTGCGGTCGGGCGTCGACGAAGTGGAACACGGTGCCGCCCTCCATCTCGATCGACGGGCGCGGGTGGTGCGTGAGCACGAACACCGGCGTGTGGAACGGCGGGTTCGGCCCCCACCAGCCGCGCCACTCGTCGTCGGTGCCGACATCGGTCCACGGGCCGGTCTGTGCGCCGAACTTGCCCCGGCCCATGATCTCGGCACCGATGCCGAGGCTGTGGCGGTCGGCGAACGAGTGGTCGACACCCGAGGTGCCGCCGGTCTCGCCGACCATCGAGCGCCAGAATCGGGTGACGAACATCCACTCGTGCAGGCGCTCCCCGGCGTGACCGAACGGGGCGTCGAACGTGATGCCGTCTCCGGTCCCGAACCCATCCAGGGAGATCGAGAAGTTGTGGACACGGACCTGGGACATGGCTGCCTCCTGAGCGGTAGGTGGTTGCGATGTGCAACTGCTTGGCGCTAAGCTAGCGAAAGCAGTAGCGGATTGCAAGCACTTTTCATGAAGGAAGACATGGACATCACCCCACGCTCGGGATGCCCGATCAACGCCGCCGTCGAGGTGCTCGGCGACCCGTGGGCGACGCTCGTGTTACGCGACATCATGTTCGGCAACCGCCGCCACTTCCGCGAGCTGATCGCCGGCTCCGAGGAAGGCATCGCCACCAACATCCTCGCCAGCCGCCTCAAGCAGCTCGTGGCCGCCGGGCTACTCACCCGCGACGACGCCCGCCGTGGGCAGCGGGCGGAATACTCGCTCACCGAGGCAGGCATCCAAGTGCTCCCGGTCATGGTCGCGCTCGGCAACTGGGGCCTCGACCACCGCCTTGGCGAGCACCGCCTACGGGTCCGCGCCGAACTGCTTCGCGACGGGGGCCCCGAGCTCGTGGCGGCAATGATGGACGAACTGCGCGAGCTCCACCTCGGCATCCCGCGCCCCGACCCAGACGCACCGCGTGCAAGCGATCAGCTGCACGCCGCCTACGAGGCCGCGCTGCACGACCAGATGAGCATCGACGCCCCCCAGAGCTGATCGGCTCGTCGTGTCGCACGGGACCGTCCACTCGGACGATCGCGCACCGACCTATCCTGCTCGTGGCGACGACCGAGCGAGTTTTGCTACGGCAGGATCGGGCCAGCGATCCAGTTGATGCCGGACCGGGTGTACTCCTGATAGCGACCGTCCGTTCGTTCGACGTAAACCTCCAGCAGCGACCCGCTGCCCTGGATGGCTCCGATCACGCGAAGGACATCAGCACCGAACACGGTGACCCGGTTCCACGTCGGGACCGGCAGCCACGGCGACGGGGCGGGCAGGAACCAATGCTCGATCTGATTGCCGGTTTCGACGAAGAGTTGCAGCGGCCCTGCCTCGAGCTCGTTGCCGGTTTCGTTGAGCGTCTCGATCATCGCCGGCCCGGTATACGGCCCCATGCCGAAGGCGGCGGCCAGACTCCACGAACCCCCTGCCGAAGTGCGCACGAAGTGCTGTAGTTGCAGACCTGAGGCACAGACGTAGTGCAACTCTCCGGTCTCCTGCTCCAGCTCACTCGTGAGGCTCCGCCGGCTCGAAACAAGAGCGGGTCCGCTGGCCGTGCCAACATTCGTCACCGTTGCTCGCTTGTACCACGTCCCGGGCGGATTCGTCCACGGTGAGCCGTTGTGCTTGGTCCAATGCTCGACGGCACCGGTCGAAGTCATCACGACGACCTCGAAGTCGCCCGGAGCACCGCGATTGCCTTGGACGAATCCCGGAATCCCCTGTGGCTTCGGCGGCCCGAAGAGCGTCGCGTCGAACCACATGTGCGATGCCTGGTCGTAGTAGACGTGCCGCAGGTTGCCCTGGCTCGAGCGGTAGACGAGCTCGAAGTTGCGGTTGAACGTGCTCTGGACGGCGGCCGGGCAGTCCAGCGCATCAGGACCGAACCCACGCCACTCGTCGGTCGAGCGCACGGGCCCGGCCGTGTTCCACGGCCCAGCTCCGGCCTCCTGCCAGTCGTGGAAGATGTCAAGGCCGCGGCGCAGGAAGACCTCGCGGTTCTGGTGGGCCGCACCGTTTCCGCTCTCGATGACCACACCGTTGCGCTGGCGTCGTTTCGTCCAGGGGTCGGGATTCGTGTTGCGAACCCCCCACCATTGCGTGCCCTCGAGCCAACCCTCGCCGTACGCGACGCGCACGAAGCCACCATTGCCCCAACCGGCTCCCCACGAGTTCTTGATGATCCAGCACTTGTTGACGTCGTCGAAACCGACGCACAGCATCGCGTGGATGCCGCCGCTGCCACCGGTGACCGTCGAGAACACTCCCGATGGCGGGGCGCCAGTGAAATCGGCCGGCAGCGTGCACATGAACGCCATCGGGCCGTAGAGGTTGAGCCACTTCTTCTTGTCGGACACCAGACCCGCCCCGATGACCGTATGTACACCGGCGTCGATGCGCAGCGTCCGACCGGAACGGTCGGGCGTCGGCGACAGTGGCAACGACGTCATCGCAGCCCCGTGGGGCTTGGCCGTGTAGAGAATGGCGGCTTCGCTCCACGCAAGACAGTCCGGATCGGCTACACCAAAACGCTCCGCCGCAATTGAAGCCTCACCGGGGTTGCCGAAGTCCCACCCCTGCTTGCCGGTCGCCCGACCAAGATCACTTTCTGAGCGGCGGGTCCACACGCCGTGCTCGATTCGGACCATCGATTCGTACATCGCAGCCATGGCGAACGCCCAACAATTCACTGTTCCGCCCTGATCCCGGACGCTCGTGACCCAGTTCGCGTTGAAGCGATTTCGCCAGTCGACGACGGCCATGGCGCTCAGCCCCCCGTATCCGGTGCGGGTTTCGTCGACGGCCGTTTCCGCGACCGTCCCTTCCGGCGCGACACTTCCGTGTCCTCGTCGGGGAGCAATCCCGCCTCACGCCATACGGCTCGTAGATCCGGGTTGGATGGAGCCGTCGCACCCTTCAGAAGATCGTCGAGACCGCCCTTTCCGATCGTCTGACTGTCTGGCTCATAAACGCCGTCGCCCCCGGTCGGGAACTCGGGGAGCGGCTCGTCATCCGACTTCGTCGGATCCGGCTGCCATGGGTCGCCCGCCTCGGCGAGAAGTCTGCGCAGCTCACCGTACGTCTTCGGAGTCCCCTTCGAATCGGACGCCACCAAACCACCGTAGCAAGTGCCACCAATGGACAATCTCGGCCGAAAGTACGACGCCGGTCGCATCGAACAGACGGAGCACCGCATCCGATACCGACACATGCCGGTGCCGTTCGGCTCCGACTTCTACCGCGGTACTCCGACGCTGGGGACGAGGCAGAACTCGTTGCCGAAGCGATCATGCGTGACGGCCCAGTTGATGAGTGGCGCGTCGTCGACGTAGCTCCCTCGGCGGGGGTACAGGCTGGGGCCTTCTTGACGGAGCCGCCGAGTCGGACGATCTGCTCGATCGCGGAGTCGACGCCGTCGTTGGGTGTGATGTCGACGTGGACCCGATTTGGCCTGTTGGGGAGTGGGTGTCTCGGCGCGCAGATCGGGCGGCGTTGGCGTCGACGAGGATCATCTCGTATCAGCCGGTTCCACGTCGCGCACACAGCGACGCCGGCGGCACCGCTGGCAGACTGTCGATGTGGCTCGGAGGCGGATCGTCGGCGGACAACGGCCGCTCGTCCTGACGCTCCTGGCGGCCGGCTTGATCATCGTCGCCGGGTGCAGCATGGAACGATCGTCGGCGTCGACCTCGACCGAATCGCAATCCGCGGCGGCGATGACGACGCCGTCCGCCTCGACCACGACGTCCACCACCGTCACTACGTCGCCCCCCTCCAAGGAGACGACCACGACCTCCACGACCACTACATCCACCACGACATCGACGACGACCACCGACCTCAACCACCGCGCCGACGACGGGGGCCACGACGACCACCGTGGCCCCCGTCGTCGGCCAGTTCGCCTGCATTCCCCCCGAACCGCGTCCGCAGATCTGGGAGATGCGACCGCCGTCGGACATCCCGCCACCGGACCTGCCCGCGGCGTGGCGGCGCGCTGACATCGGCCAGTCGGTGCAGGGACGGACGATCCAGGCGCTCGTTCGCCCGGTCGAATCGCCGCGGCGGCGAGTGGTCGTGATCGGCGGCATTCACGGCAACGAACCGGTGACGCCTCCGGCGGTCCGTGGGCTGATGCAGGCCGACATCGCCGCCGACGTCGAGGTTTGGCTCGTGCCGGTCGTCAATCCGGACGGCTCGGCGGCGGGTCTGCGCTGCAATGCCAACGGGGTCGACCTGAACCGCAACTTCTCCTGGGCGTGGAGCGCCGCCGACGGTGGGCCATCGCCGATCAGCGAGCCCGAGACGCAGGCGCTGGTGGCGCTCGTCGAGGGGTTGCAGCCCGACCTGGTGATCTGGGTCCACCAGCCGCTCGGCTATGTGAGCTCGATCGGCTCCACCCGCTCGACCCTGGCGGAGGCGTGGGCAGCCGCCACCGGGCTTCCCGTCCGTCCCGATGTCACCCAGCACGGTGGCGGCGAGAGCTGGTCAGTGTTCATCGCCGGCGTCCCGTCGATGCTGATCGAGGTCGACGACTGGGCAGCAACGCGGGAGCTGGTGGCGCAGCAGCGGGCAGGCTTCGCAGCCACGGTGCGAGCCCTCGGCTGAACCGCCCCGCGTTGACCAATTCTGCGAAGTTGCACCGCCGCCGACTGGCACCTCAACGAGGGTATGACCGCCGCGACCGGACGTGCTGGCAGACTGACGGCGATGGTCACGCACCTATCCGGCACCGGAATTTGGAGTGGCGTCCTCCGCTACGGCGATCACGGGGCGGCGGCCGAGTTCGCCGCCGAACTCGAGACTTTGGGTTACTCGGCTCTGTGGATCCCGGACGTCGGCGGGGATCTGTTCGGGCCGCTGGACAACCTGCTCAACGCAACGACGACGGCCACGATCGCCACGGGCATTCTCAACGTGTGGATGCACACTGCCGAAGAGACTGCGGCCGAACACGCTCGGCTGACGATGGAGCACGGTCCTCGCTTTCTGTGCGGCATCGGCATCAGCCACCGGCCGTTCGTCGATCACGTCAAGGAGGCGGGCACGTACCGCAAGCCGATCGAGACGATGGCTACCTACCTTGACGGCCTCGACGCCGCCAGTGCCCCGTTGGCGCCGGACGACCGCGTCATCGCCGCGCTCGGTCCGAGGATGTTGGAGCTCGCCCGCACCCGCACAGCCGGCACACACCCATACCTCGTAACTCCCGAGTTGACGAAGGCGGCGCGCGCCGGTATCGGTCCCGACGGTCTCGTCGCCTGCGAGCAGGCGGTCGTGCTGGAGAAGGACCCCACCAAGGCGCGCTTCATCGCCCGGCTCCACCTGAAGACGTATCTCGGCTTGCCGAACTACACCAACAACTGGAAGCGTCAAGGTTTCACCGACGACGACCTCGCCGAGGGCGGCAGCAACCGCCTCGTGGACGCACTCGTCGTGTGGGGCGATGAAACAACCATCGCCGCCCGCCTGCAGGAACATCGCGACGCAGGAGCGGACCACGTCTGCATCCAAGTTCTCACCGAGGATCCGCGTGCCTTCCCCGCGGACCAATGCCGCGCCCTCGCCCCCGCTGTGTCTAGCGCCGAGAAGTATGTTCGGTCTGTTCGCCCTCTGGCGGTCGTCGCTGCCAGCGAAATCTCATTCGAGCTTGGGAGTCACGGCAAGATAGCGCAACAGACCGAACTTGGAATCGTTCAGACTGCTACCGACGTCCGCGCCCCCAGCGAACCGGATCTCAACAGGGCCCGCGATGCGACGGACGGTAACACGCACTCACACCGGTGTCCCTTTGGGGGCTCGGCGAAGCACGGCTACCTGCGAGATCCGTCGGTGTTCGGGCAATGGCGCCGCAATAGAAGCAGTCAATCTGAGGTGCGCGACGCCATCAGCTCCTTCGCCCATGCGGTCAGGGTGTCGGCGTAGAGCTGTGGGTCCTGGCCGTGCATCGAATGACCCATCTGCGGGAACGAGTGGTACTCGAACGAATTGCCGGCGCCTGTGACGAGCTCCCGCACGCGTTCGATCTGAAGATCCGAGATGGCGCCCATGAGCAGGCCGGATGTGTCGTCGACCATCCGGAAGTGATGGGTGAACAGCACCGGTACCGTGACGGAGCGCAGCATCGAGTCGTGCGGGCACGACGCGCCGACCGACCCTGACCAGAACGCCCGACCCCACTCGGGGTCGTACTCCTTGAGGGTCTGCGGTGGTGTGTCGGCGAGTCCGAACAGGCCGGCGACGAACCGCAGGTTCGGCGGCAGCTCGGTCGGGATCGAGTCGACCAGGGCGTCCCAGTCTCCGACGCTCCACTGGTCGCCGAGGTACTTCGCCATGTGGGCGAACAGAGGTCCGATGCTCTGGCCGATCCCCTGACCGATGATGGGGCGGATCTCGGACGCGAAGAGCGGCGGATCCTCGTAGTACGCGCCGATCACCTGCCGCGGCCGGGCGAACGCCGACAGCCACGCGCTCAGGACGCCACCCGACGACAGGCCGGCGACGATCGTCGGTCGGCCGATGACGCCGTCGATGAAGCGGACGAGGTCGTTGCCCATGTTGTCGAGCGTGTAGCGGCCGGGTGTGCGGGTGGAGCGTCCTTGCCCGCGTAGGTCGACGGCGTGGACGTGGAATTGCTCGGCGAGCAGCGGGATCGCTGCCTCGTAGCCCCACCACGACTCGGTCTGGCCGGGGATCAACAGGAGCGCGGGCGAGCCGGCATCGCCGGCGACCACGTGGTTGAGCTCGACTTCGCCGGTGTCGAACAGCTGCTCGTCGAATGCGTGGGGGACGTAGGTCTCGTCGGGAGCGTGCGGCCCGAACGCGTTTGCGTACGTTCCCATCAGACGCACCGGTTGCGGATCGTGCCGATGCCCTCGACCCACGTTTCGAGCAGCTGGCCGGGTTGCAGGAACCGGGCCGGCTGGCGCGTGGCGCCGATGCCCGATGGCGTCCCCGTGAAGATGATGTCGCCGGGCAGCAGCGGGAGCACGGCGGAGAGTTCGGCAACGAGGTTTGGCACGCTGAACACGAGGTCGCTGGTGCGGGCGTCCTGCATCGTTTCCCCGTCGACGGAACACCCGAGAGCGAGATCGTCGGGGTTGTCGAACTCGTCGACCGTGATCACCCATGGGCCGAGCGGGCCGAACCCACGATGCGACTTGCCGAGCGAGAACTGGCCGCCGGCGGCGAACTGCAGGATTCGGTCGCTGATGTCCTGGCCGACCGTGAGCCCGGCGATGTGAGTCCACGCGTCGCGCTCGTCGACACGGTCGGCGCGTCGGCCGATCACCGCGACGAGCTCGACCTCCCAATCGGTCGCGGCGTTGGGGATCGTGACGTCGTCGAACGGTCCGGTGAGGCTGGCGGGAAACTTTGTGAACGTTGCCGGGACGGTCGGCAGCTCCATCCCCGATTCCTTGGCGTGGCTCCGGTAGTTCAGCCCGATCGCGAATACCTGGTGTGGGCTCGTGACCGGACAGCGGAGGTCGGCTTCGACGAGTGGCCCGGTACCGGACGTGATTTCGCGGGCGAAGTCACGGAACGCCGGCCAGTCGTCGTATGGGCTCATCGGATCGGACGAGAAGACGCCGTCGGAGGACGATTCGACGTCGACGATCTCGTCTCCCACCACCAGGGTGGCGCGTCCGTTGGCGTTGGCGATCTTCATCGAGTCACTCCCTCGTGGGTCTTGTCGTCGTGCAGGCGGTCGGTCAGTCGGTGCCGGAGGTCGGTCAGTAGGGCCCGGCGCACCGTTGCCGTCGGACGCGACGCCGTGTACGTGGAAGTCGGGCCGCTGCAACGCCCAAGTGCAGTCGTGCTCGGCGAACCAGGTGGCGTACGTCCCGTCGACGTCGTCGGCGGGTGTGATCACGACCACCGCACCGGACTCGTTGCCGAACCACTCGGCCAGCGTCGGATCCAGTTGGACGGGTTCGGTGGTGACGGTCACCAGCCGCCAACCGACGCCGTGCGCGTCGTCGAAACGCTCCCGGCCACCGGCGACTGCCACGATGCCTTGGGGGAAGACGTGTCCTGCGACCGGGTCGCTGGCCGGGAGAAGCGCGCCCGCGATCGGCGGCAGGGCGGGATCGCCGTCCGCGCGTCGGTCACGCCCACGCTCATCATCTCGTCGCGGGCGGCAGCCTCGGCCGGGTCGGGGACGCAGATGATCCTGCCGAGCCCGATCGACAGGTCGATCACCGCTCGGGCGTGGGGCAGACGTTCTTCGGTGTACGAGTCGAGGACGGTGGCCGCGCCTCGGCCGGTGACCACGAGGTCGAGCTTCCACGCCAGATTTGCGGCGTCACGGATCCCCGAGCACATTCCCTGGCCGGCGAACGGCGGCATCAGGTGCGCGGCGTCGCCGGCGAGCAGCACCCGCCCGCTGCGCCACCGCTCGGCGTGGCGTGCGCTGAACGTGTAGACGGCGTGCCTCTCCAGCGTGGCGTTGGCCGGCGTCACGTCCCACGCCGCCAACAACCTCCACGCCGCGTCGACGTCGTTGAGGTCGTCGAGCGTCTCTTCGGGGAGCCGCATGAACTCCCACCGTCGCCGACCGGGCCCACCCGACACGACCGTGGTCGGCCGGGCAGGGTCGCACAGCTGCACGTTGATCGGGTCGTAGACGCGAGGCTCGTCGAGCACCACGTCGACGATCAACCAGTCATAGAAGAACCCGAGGTCGGTCGAGGGGATGTCCGAGCAGGTGGCGGACAGTGCTGTTGGCCCCATCGCAGCCGACGGCGTACCGGCACCGCACCTCGACATCGGCGCCGTCGCGTCCGACCGCGAGGATCGTCACTCCCTGGTCGTCCTGGATGAGCCCGACGACCTCGACCCCGCGTCGCAGGGTGATCGTCGGCAGTTCGCTTGGCTCGAGCCTCAAGCTGGGCTTCGAGGGCCGGCTGGTTGAACATCGACGACGGCGGCCACCCGCTGCGACCCGTCCCGACGCTGCCGAACCGGACGAGCGGCGTGCCCGCCGCGTTGCGCCACTCGTACACGTCGGCCGGCTCCGAGATCTCCTTCAGTGCTGAGCCGATCCCGCACGACTGCAGGATGCGGGCCGACCTCGTCGTCGAAGTGCACCGCCCGCGGCATCGGGTACGGCTCGGGCCACCGTTCGAGCACCGTGACGGTGTGGCCGCGCTGGGCGAGCAGGATGGCGAGGGCACTGCCGACGGGCCCGTACCCGACGATCGCCACGTCGGTCGGCGCAGAGCGGTCGTGGTCGTGTCGGTGTCGGTCATGCCTGGCGGAGTGGCTGGTGGCCCCACGCACTGATCTGGTCGTACGCGCGATTGCCGTCCCAGTCCGGCGGCACGGCCTTCGCCCCGTGACCGACCTCCACCTGGAAGCCGGCCGGGCTGCCGACGTAGAAGCTGAACATGCCGTCGTTGTCGTGGCGGCCGAGACCGTTCGGGATCGGCAGACCGGAGGCCCAGGCGCGGTCGAATGCGGCGCCGACATCGTCGCGGTCGTTGGTCTCGAACATCACGTGGTGCAGCGTCTGTGGCAGGTCGAACGGTGCATGGGCGAGCGCCAGCGTGTGGTGCCGTTCGTTGCAATGGTAGAAGCGGACCTCGAGCACCATGCCCCCGCCGAGGTCCATCTCGAGCCAGTCGGTCTGCTGCAGCCCGAGCGCCTCGACGGCGAACCGGTGCGATTCGTCGAACGCGGTCGTGGCGAACACGACGTGGCCGAACCCGACACCATCGGTGTGGAAGCCGGCCGGTATCAGCGCGGAGTCGAACGGCGTCGGCGGCGTCGGCCAGACCGGTCACGATCTCGACACGCACACCCCAAGGCGCCACCGTCGACACGAGCCGTTCCACGCCGCGCGCGCCGCAGCTGCTGCATCGTCCCTCGGTGAGTTCGACAGCCGGCGTGCTCGAGTGCGGGCACACTGCGTCGAACGCCGCGTCGTCGATCGCCTCGAAGCCGAGGAACGTAGCGTCGTTGGCATCGCCGCGCTCGACGAACAGGCGGTGCGCCTTGCGGTCGTTGCGCCAGGTGAGCGTGTCGGAGCCGACGGTCTCACCGGGTCGAGTCCGATGACCTCGCCGAAGAACGGGCTGAGATCGAGTCGGATCGGGGACCTGGATTCCCAGGTAGGCGAGTTCGATGTGGCGGTACACATCGCCAACCGTACGGTATGACGATAAGTGTTGCAACAAGTATTGTTTTTGGAACCTTACGGGTCGAGCCGAGACGCACCGAGATCGTCACCCCACAGCGCCTTCAGCAGCAGATGGTCGAGCTGTGCGATCTCGTCGATCGACAGGTTGCTCCACTGGGTGCGGTGCAACTCCTGGATGTCCGGCGTGATCCGGGCGAAGACCTCGCGACCATTGGCGGTGGCACGCACCAGCACGCCACGCCGATCGGCCGGGTTCGGGAAACCGTTCGGCCAGCCCGGCGCGCTCGAGGCGATCGACCAGACGGGTCGTGTCGGAGGCTCGGTTCAGGAGCCCGTCGGCGACCGCACCGATCGGGAGGCCGTCGGCGTCGGATTCCGGCGTGAGGCAGAGCACGAACAGGGCGACGTACTGCGCGTGGGTCAGATCGACCGTGCGGCAGATCGCTTCGAGCTGTTCGAGACTGCGGTTGGCCAGCAACAGAACGTTGAGGTGGACGTTGCGACCACGCGCGACCCCACGCGGTTCTCGCAGCTGGCGGGGGCGGGTCCTCGCTTTCATCCGCACAGGTTACGACACTGAATGATCATCTTCCTGCAGATACGAAAGCTGTTGCAACAGGCTTCGGGATACCGATGACCTAGGCTCAAGCCGATGGGGAATCACGTCGACGTCCATGCCCACTATCTTCCCGACGCCTACCGCGAGGCGGCCCTCGCCGCCGGGCACACGCATGCCCGACGGCTTCCACGAATTGCCCGCGTGGACCGCCAATGCGCACGTGGAGATGATGGACCGGATCGGCATCGCCGTGAGCATGCTGTCGATCTCGTCACCGGGCGTGCACTTCGGCGACGATGCCGCCGCACGTTTCCTGGCCCGTCAGGTGAACGACGATGGCCATCGCGCCCGAAGCGCCCATCCTGGCCGCTTCGGGGTGCTCGCCACGCTCCCACTGCCCGACGTCGAAGGAGCGATGGAGGAGATCGGCTACTGCTACGACGAGCTCGCGGTCGACGGAGTGTGCCTGCTGACGAACTCGAATGGCGTGTACCTCGGTGACCCTGCCATCGAAGCGGTCTTCGACGAGCTCGATCGGCGCGGGGCGCGGGTCTTCATCCATCCGACCTCGCCGGCGTGTTGGGAGCACACCTCGTTCGGTCGCCCACGGCCAATGGTTGAGTTCCTCTTTGACACCACCAGGACGATCGTCAATATGATCCTCAACGGCACGGTCGCCCGCCATCGGAACATCGAGTTCATCGTCCCGCACACGGGGGCCACGCTGCCGATGATCGCCGATCGGGTCGCCGGCTTCTCGATGATCCTGCCCGACGTCGACCCGTCCGCCGCCGTGCTCGCGGATCTCGCCCGCTTGCACTACGACGTCGCCGGGTTCGCCGACGCCGCGCACGCTCGACGGCTCCTCGCTCGATGACCACCGAGGACCACCTGCACTACGGCAGCGACTACCCGTTCACGAATGAGTTCGTCGTCGAGATGCTCGCTGCCCCGCTCCGTGAACTCGGTGACCCGGCCGGGTCGTTCCTCTCCTCGCTCGCCGACAACACGCGACGACTCTTTCCGACGCTCGCCGGATTGGCGGTCGGCTAACAGGATGCGGAAAAGCTGCGAACTCTTCGGCGACGAGTTGTCCGCAGTCGTCCAGAATCGCCGCAGAGGGACGATCGGCCAGTTCGATGACCTGACGCAGCCGACGATGGACGCCGCCCTGCGACGGCTGCGGCGAATTTCCGCACCCTGCTAATGGCGACCGAGGTGATCCTCACTGGTACCGGCGTGCCTCACGCCCGGCCGCACTGCGCGGGGGCGGGCACGCTCGTTCGCCATGGCGACATCGCCCTGCAGTTCGACGCCGGACGATCGACCGTGATGCGGCTGATGGAGGCCGGCACGCCACCGCACGCGTTGACGGCGGTGTTCCTCACCCACGTCCACAGTGATCACGTCGTCGGGCTCGCCGACCTGGCCATGACACGCTGGATCCACGGGCGCGTCGAAGCGAACGGACCGCTGGTCGTCGTGGCGCCGGAGGGAGGCGCGTGTCGGCTTCGTGCGGCGCATGCTCGAACCGTTCGACGAGGACATCGCGCTGCGCATCGAGCACGTCGGCGGCGACCCGTCCAGATCGACCTTCGCCCGTTCGACGTCACGCCGAGCCGACCCTCGTGTGGACGAGCGAGGACAATTCAGTTCGTGTGCTCGCCGTGGCGGTGCACCACGAGCCGGTGCCCGACGCGGTCGCCTACCGGGTCGAGACGCCCGACGGGGTGGTGGTGATCTCCGGCGACACCAGGGTCTGCGAGGAAGTCGAGCACCTCTCCCGTGGCGCCGACGTTCTGGTCCACGAGGCCTGTCGAACCACCCCACTCTCAGGTTTCATCGCCGGCACGCCGCTCGAGACGATCTTCAGCTATCACGCCGACACCGTCCCGCTCGGAGCGATGGCGGCGCGCGCCGGCGTTCCGCATGTAGTGCTCACGCACCTGATCCCGCCGCTCGACAAGCCGTCGGACGCCGACGCGTTCGCCGGCGATCTGCGTGCCGGCGGCTACGACGGGGTCATAACCGTCGGTACTGACTTGACGGTCGTGACCATCGGTCACGATGCCCGCTCGACGGATACCCGACGCTGACGATGCCCGTCAGCGTCGGTCCGACTGGTTCCAATACGCCGCATTGAAGCGGAGACCGGCCGCATGACCGGCCTCGTCGACGACATGACCGACCGACGATCTCGGTCTCGTCGTGATGCGCACAGATCGGATGTCGTTGTCTGGTCTGTGTGTCGGTGGGTCCAGGGGTAGCGTCGGTGTGTGCGCTGGTCGATCGCGATTCCCCAACTCGTGGAGGACGGCGAGTTCGATCCGGCCGGCTTTCGCGACCTACCTCGTTCGCGCGGAGGCTCTCGGGTTTGAGAGCGGGTGGACGCAGGAGGGGGTGCTTGGCTCGGCCTCGTCGATCAGCCCCCTCGAGACGATGACGTTTGCTGCGGCCTGCACCGAACAGTTGGGTCTGGGGTGCGCCGTGTTCGTCACTCCACTGCACCAGCCCGTCCATCTCGCCAAGAGCCTCGCCTCGTTGGACCAGTTGAGCCGGGGACGACTGCAAGTCGGCGTCGGTATCGGCGGCCGAGTCCGGCCGTTTTCGGCGTTCGAGGTTGAGCCGGAAGACGGCTTGGTGGACCGGTTCAACGAGGGCCTGGCGCTGATGAAGGCATTGTGGACCGAGCCGACGATCACCTTCGCTGGACGGTTCTGGCAGCTCGATGGGGCGACGATGGAGCCCAAGCCGTTCCAGAAACCGCATCCCCCGGTGTGGTTCGGTGGCAGCGCCCCGCCTGCTCTGCGGCACGCCGTTCGCCACGGCGACGGTTTCTTCGGCGCCGGGTCGACGACGACAGCAGCCTTCGCCGAGCAGGTGGCCGACGTGCGGCACGAACTGGAGCAGCGCCAACGCGATCCGGGCAGCTTCCCGATCGCCAAACGGGTCTACATCGTGGTGGACGACGATGACGAGCGGGCGCGGCAGCGCATGGCTGCCGAACTGGTGCGGATCTATGGCGAGTTCGGGCGCCGGCTCGAACCCGTCGCCGTCACGGGTTCTCCGGACGACTGCGCCGCACGGCTCGCGCGGTGGCGGACGCTGGCGCCGAGATGATTCTCCTCAACACCGTCGCCGTGCACGCTGAACAGATGGAGCGGCTGGCCGGCGAGGTGCTCCCCGACGTCGCGTGACCTTCCTCGACAGGTCGTGCCATCTGCCACCCGAGGCACGTATCGCGTCGAACACGTCGTTCACCTCGGCGAGCACGGCGTCGACCACGACCCGATCCGCCGGATCGGATGATCCAACGGGGATCACACCCTCGGGCACGAGAAACACAACGACACCAACTCCAGGATCGTCCGCGGGCTATTCGCCACCGCGGGCCGTTACCTCCGCACGGATGACGTCGGAGTCCGATATGCGACCAATGGATGATCCGCGGGGCGAACAATCGATCATGAGGCTGACGACGGGTGCAGTCGCGATCCTCATGATCGTGACCATGACCTCCGCCTACACCTCCTCCTCCACCTCTTCCTGTTCTTCCGGCCGTCGCCGAGTCGGGGTGATCGCGGCAACGCTGGCCGCGGTCGGGGTCCTGCTGACCGCGACGGCGTGCTCTTCAGATGACGATGGCATCGCCGCCACGGAGACGGTGACCGCCGCACGCGTGGTCGCCCTGCGCGACTCCTGATCCCGAGCCGCCGACCTCCGCTGAGCCAGTGCGTGCGGCTACTCCCGAGCCGGCACCTCCGACCACTCGGAAGCCGCCGTCGCCGTCGACCTCGACCACAGCGACGCCGGTGGCAGCAGATCCCACGCGCCGGCGAGCTGCGCCACATCCTGGTCACACACCACGCCGCCGGTGAGTTCGTCGGGGCGCGCATCGCGCTGCGCGACGCCGATGGGACGATCACCGAGGTCCGGGCCGGGACGCCGACGCTCGACCCGGCCAGCGGACCGGTCGATCCCGACGTGCCGTGGAACATCGGCAGTGCCACCAAGACATTCGTCGCCGTCGTCGTGCTGCAACTGGCCGAAGAGGGCCGCATCGATCTCGACACGGGCATCGACGGCTACCTGCCCGACCTACCTGCAGCCGACCGGATCACGCCACGCCAGCTCCTCAACCACACCAGCGGCCTCAGCGAGTACGGCGACCGGTCGGCCGTCGTCAACGACCCGCTGCACCATTGGACCCCGTCCGAGCTGATCGCCGTCGCCGAGTCGGCCGGACGGATGGGCGAACCGGGCGGCCCGCACCACTACGCCAACACCAACTACATCGTTCTCGGCGACATCATCGAACAGGTCACCGGCAACCCGTGGGCCGACGAGGTACACGCCAGGATCACTGAGCCGCTCGGCATGACCCACACCAGCCTGATCACCGACACCATCACCCCCGGCTACAACCTCATCGACGGTTCCCTGGTGGACGTCACATCCGACTCCGACCCGTCAGTCGGAGGCGCCGCCGGCGCGATGCAGTCCACGAGCCCAGACCTGCTGACGTTCGCCACCGCCCTCGCCGACGGCACCTTGCTGTCACCCGAGTCGCAGGCGGCGATGCAGACCTTTCTGCCCGCCGAGGACCTCTCCCAGTTCGGCATCGACCACGGCTACGGGCTCGGCCTCGAGCGCTACGCCATGGACGGCATGACCGTCATCGGCCACCTCGGCACGGGCAACACCGGGTCCTCGTACTTCGGCTACGACGACGAGCACGGCACCGCCATCGCCGTCACCACGAACACGGCCATCGCCGGGCCATCGGCGATCATGGCTGTCGAAGCCCTCGCCGCCGTCCCCCGGGCCGGATGACGCCGTATATATCCAGCTGGATTGTGTGCCCGGGGTGGGATTCGAACCCACACCTCCTTGCGGAGAGGGGGGTTTAAGACCGCTCGATACCGTCCGGTCTATGCGCTCGCGTCCGTCTGGTAGGCGGATCTGGTGGTTCCGTCCGTGCAGTCCGGCGAATGTGCTCCCCGGAGTGCCGTGTCGGCAGATCCTGTGCAGGAAATTCGTGCAGGAATGGACCTCCCATCGGGCATCGTTCTCGAGAACTGCGTCCTACCGGAGCCTGGCGGTCTCTGAGTCGCCGAGCTCCTGCCACCGTTCGGGTGCGCATGTACAGAACGCCGGCTCTGGCGACGGTCCCGCACGGCTCGCCTTCGGCGGGCGCCTCATTTTGTCGCCTGGACCGTCAGGCGAGGCGAGCCGCTCCTGAGCATGCCGACCGCCGCCGATCTGCGCGTGGCGCCGGCGGCGGATCGCTCGTTCTCGCCGTCATTCGTCGGTCAGACGTCAGAGATGTTCAGCCGCCCGGCGCGTCTGCCGAACCCCGGCTGTGGCAGACCGCGGCGCGGCCGTCGCCCGACATTCGGTTGCTTGGTCGCCGGTCCCCATTTCAGAGAGAGAGAGAGAGAGAGAGAGAGAGAGAGGGAGGGAGGGAGGGACGGCGTCGTTCACGATGTGCCAATCTCAGGCCCGGTCCTTGGCGACCTCGCTGATCGAGCGGCCGTGACGGCCAACCTGCTCGGTCGCCCACCGCCCCGCCCGGTCGGTGAGCGCCCATCCGTGGCGCGCGGCGATCCGCGGGTCCTCACCGGTCCACGACCCGACCGGACACCCGACGCCAGGGCACTCCCAACGGGCTTGCGCCACACCAGCTGGACCGACCGACCTAAGCACGGCAGATCGGCGAACGAGACCTGCGGTCGCTCTTACCGCCGCGCGCCACCGCAGCTCGAGCACCTCGGGCGCTCAACCCGCTGCTCGATCACCACCACCAGCGGCTCCCGACGACGTCGACGACCCCGACGTGCGCACCTCGGGCAGGCCAACGAGCAACTCACACATACGCGTAGGTGTCGTCTCCAACAGGGGCCCCTCGACTCCGTCCGGCGTATAACACCGTCAGAGTTGCCGAGCCCCTGTTCCGCGCCGCGGACCCTCGCTACACAACTACACCCCGCTCATTTCCGAAGCCACAGATGTCTACGCTCGATAGCGAGATCACCCACCCGCGATCTAACGATTCCGCGGTTCGACCCTACCCAGACCGTCCGGCTGGCGCCCCGGCGATCGGCACCGTCACCGCAGACCCTGCCATCGCACGCAGCCTCGAGCAAACCTCCTCGCCGGCCCGATCCGGCAGTCCAGCGTTGCGGCGTACCACCTCACCCCGCCACCGGCCGAGGTCACGCGGATGTCTGCACTGCCACGGCTACTGCGTGAACATTGATTTTTGCACCCCATCGTGTCAGGGTGGCACGAGGTAAGAAGAAAGCGAGTACCCGCTGTGAAACGCGGGAGCTCGTCCAGGTGTACCGTGGCCTTGGGCGCCAAGGCCTATCACTGGCGCGAGAGGCGAGCCGGAAAATGTCCGCTTACCGAACCGTCCCGCTCAACAGCGGATCTCGCGCCATTTGCGACGGACGGCGAAATACATTCCGGGGCGGGCAGCCGTGAACCTACCGCCCGGAGCGCCAATCGATGAGGGATCGAACACAGGGCTTCGGACCGGTTGGGGATGAGCAATGGCGAGGAAGAAGACCGTGGCTCAGCGCAGGTCATGGTCGGAATCGGATCCGAGCGATTACTGACCCGAAACTGAAAGGCCACCGACGCCCGGGCGGAGCTGAGCGCAGACAGGAACCGGCTCGCCCGAAGCGCTCGAGTCACCGTCTCACCGACTCCCCGGTGCAGGCGCGGAGCAGATCCCGTCGAACTCGGGACCGACCTCTTCGAAAGAAGACCCGTCTGCGACCCTCTGCATAACCCTACGGCCTCCACTTGACACGAGGAATATCGTGCAGTTGCGTTCCTTGAGCGGATCGACAACAGGTCAATCGTAATCAAAGTACGTAAAGACCCGAGGTCCGGGCGTGTATTCGGTACTACCCCGAGTCCAAGCTCACGGCCGGCGGAATCGCTCACGATGACGACCATTCGAGGGTCAGAATCGGTCTCATCGAAGGCGACGATGTCACGGGCGTGGTGTTAGTGTCGAGGCGCTCGGAGTACAGATCGTGCTGCTGAGCGACGACACTCGTTACGGAGGCGGTGTACGCTCACTGCAATCGACGGAGCACGGGCCGTGGACGTCCGCGTCATTAGCGGGATAGAGGACGTTGCCTGGATTTATCCGCCAGTCGAGGTAACGACCAAGAACCGCGACAACGCGGGAGTCGCCGAAAGTGGAGACGGAACAAGGCACCCCGATCTGGGACAAGGGCCTACATCCTGGCGAGGGGATGATATTGGTGTCCTCGACCACGGCGAACTCGAACTGCTGCAGAAGTTTTTCGGTGCCGTAACGGCGAGGCCGTTGAGCCGGGGCCCTGCCCATCGCAAGGTCTTCAGCTGAGAAAGGCCGCTTCATCGACGCCAACCAAAGACCCTAACCATCCGACGAGCGTGGTGGGCTGGCGGTCGGCGACGAGGAGGGGGATTCCAGCAGACCGAACCGTGGAGGCGCCTGGGCAGCGAAGGTCGCGTACGGCGATATCGACCGGGTGTTTCGGTCCCAGCCCAAACGGAACGAGCGTCTTGGGTGAATACTCTCAAAGCGGCACTGGCCGGTGCCAGGATTCACACTGACAATTGGCGCTCGACAGGCAAGCCGACGGCACCTCCGTATGACATTCGTCGCGGCTTCCGATAGATGGCTTTCTATCTGACCAATGAAGATGATCTCAGTGGTCGTTACTGCCCGAACCCGCCGGACCCGAAGGACCCAACTAATGTTTTCAGTGGCGGGCGCGGAGACGCAAAGAACCCGATCGAGGTAGGTGGCGTCCTTGAGGCCACCAACCAAAATTCCCGAAGGTCTGATCCACGGCCTATAACATCCGGATGCGGCGCAAACCAGACCTGTTAGCTGTCGCCGAAACGTGACGACGAGTATTCTCTCGCCGGAGGGGCCGGACCGCTTCAATGTATCGCCCCGCATTGGGAATAGCTTCGCGGCGCCACATGTCGCTGCCGCAGCGGCACTCGTGCGTCAGTACTTCAGTGAAGGCTGGCTACCCGAGTGGAAGGAAGGAAGCGAGAAACCGGCTCGCCGCTCGTTGGGGTCGCTCGTGAAGGCAGTGCTCCTGGACCGCGACCGTACCTCACCGGGGAGAGGTACCCGAGCAGAAGGGATGGTTGGGGCCGTTTCAACTCAAAGAGAACGCTCCATTTCCACGGTGATAAGCTTTCGTTGCAGGTCCACGATGTGCGTCACTATTACGGGCTGGAGGAAGAGGCCGAGGAAGCGTGGTTCCCGCTGGCGTGGGTGCGAATGCGAAGGCGATCAGGACTACGCTCGTGTTTAACGATCCACCCGTCGAGGCTGGTGCGACTGACCCAGCGCTAAACCGACTGGATCTTCAGGTGATGGTGCCGCCCAAGTTGCAATTTGGCTACTTTGGTAATGACTTTTTGAAACACGTTTCAGTTCTTCGTGACTTCCGCGCCAATCTGTCAAGCTTCCATCCTGATCGGGATGACTAAGAACAATGTCCGGCAGGTAGTGGTTGACACTACGGACCTCATCTCCACGATTCCAGCGGCCGCTGGATCATGATCATCTAAGGCGTACAAGGTTCATCCAACTCTTACGCCTTTGACGCAAGGCTCGAAAAACGGAAGGCGCGTAGGGCGCAGGGCTATGCCCTCGTGGCCTGTGTGGAGATGAACTGACGATGGCAGTTACCCTTGAACGTATCGGCTCGGCTGGCGGAAGCTGTTAGCCCGCTCGACAGATTCGCGGTCGGTTCGGCGGGCCAATTCCTTGGCGAAATCCGATTGCCGAGGCCGGATGTGGTGGCCGACCTGCCCGCGGTGAGGACGAAGACAGAAAGTGTGGTCCTCGCGGTTGATCAACCTTTCACAATTTGCCCCAGCCTCGTAACGGCGGCGAGGAGCGGGACCTCGGAGAAGATAACGTATCCTCAACGAGGCAGCGCCTGCCGTCGACGCCCTCGTCTTTGCGGTCAAGGATGTCTGCGAATGCGATCGACTCGTCGGGAATCGAGGGACCGAATGGAACTCGAGTTACGCGACTTCGCCCGCGAAGCTGCCCGACCGGCTGTTCGGCTATCTGCTTGCTACACATCTTCGGCGGACGTTCCCAGGTCTCACCACGTTCGTGCGCTGTTCGGCATCGTTCGAGTGACCCACATCGGAAAGAGGGCACACCCCAGCCCACATCCGCCGCACCGTAGTTTCGATCTCCTCGGACTTTCCATCGACGACCCGTTCCGCGTGATGGGCGCAAGCTATGGCTGGGGAACGGCGACCTGATGGGATCTTGTCCGTAGGCGCTGTTCAACCTGATGGCAGGCACCGGCTTCGTTTTTGCCGGAGTGGAATCACACGATCGTCCATCTCTGAGCATTCCCATGGTCGATATCGCTCCCACCGACGACGCAGTACCGGGTCTCCGCGCGACGAACGCGCGGGCGCGGCGCGCAGAAACGTCACTGAGTCATCCGCTCTCCGACAGTGTGGCCTGAGAGATCTCCTCTGACGGCGAGATCGAACAGCCGCGGCCATCGAACTCCTGCCACCTGCGGATTTTCGGATAGCGCCGCCTAGCCGCGAGCTCAGCGGTGAGGTTGGGATCGGCATCAATATCGAGGACTCGTCGGGTGCGCATCGTAATGCTGGGATCGACCGTCGGTACTCGCGTCGACGCGAAGTCCGCTGCGACCTGCCGGCGGCGCGGAGCTCCAATGGCATCCTGCCACCGCACAGGCCACTGGGGAGCTGGTGTTGTCGGCGTCGATCTCCGACGGCTGCCTCATCCTCGACTTGGCAGGCGTGGGGACAGTTTCGTGAGCGCTCTTCTTCCGGAGGACCACCTCGGTCTTGACTTCGACTCGCGCCTTGCTTGGTCGAGCTCGACGGGTCTCCACATCGAAGGGGCAGCGGGCCCCAGATGGAGCGCCGGTCGCCCTTGAGTTCGGCCCGGTACCTGTCGTGTCCCTCTCATCGGCGTGAAGGCCATCCGCGGAACTGGAACTCGAGATGCTGGGAAGCGTCGCCGTCCGTCGGGCCTTCGGATCGTGGTCGACAGGATCGGCGCTTCGACCGCTCTCTTCTTCTCCGATGGTGGTGGGAACCTCGGAATCGCCATCTGCGGACCCGGTTCAGACCGCCGAACGGCATCGGCTTTCTCGTCGACGCGGGGCCTGCGCGGTGGCGGGTTCCTCAGGTTCGACGCCGAGCGGGGCGAGTACGCGGCTTTCTCGAGTTCGTCCTGGGCAACTTCGCCGTCAAGGCCATCGGCAGCCTCAACACGAAGGCGCCAGAGCCTGCGGGCTGGTCGCTGCTCCTTCTACTGTTCGCCGAGTTCCGCGAGACGCCGTGGCAGATCGGGTTCGGGTTCAACATCACCGCCATTGGCGGGCTCTCGGGCTCCAGCACCGAGCTTCCGTCGACGAGTTCCGCGCCGCGCTGGGCACGAGCACCTACGACGACGTTCTGTTCCCGTCGGATCCGGTGAAGAACGCGCCCAGGATATTGGCCGGTTCGGACGCTGTTCCCG
>CAWHLC010000001.1:0-422992 GCA_963830025.1 uncultured Acidimicrobiia bacterium | reverse complement strand
CGGTGAGCAGGTTGCACACGTCGACAAGCCAGCTCGTGAGCGTGCCGAACGAAACTGTGGTGGTGCCGATACGGCCGTAGACGACGGCCCGCTCGGCGGCAGCAAGGCGGCGCGCCAGCGAACGGATGCGGTCGGCATTGACACCGCAGCGCTCGGCGACAGCGTCCGGTGTGAACGGCGTGAGTGCCGCGGGAAGGCGATCGAGCCCGTCGGTGTGTTCGCCGGCTCGTCCAGGCGCGGCGAGTTCCTCGGTGAGCAGCACGTTGGCGATCGCGGCGAGGAACAAGGCGTCGGTGCCGGGATGGATGGCGATGTGCTCGTCGGCGACGTCGGCGGTCTTGCTGCGCCGGGGGTCGACGACGACCAACTCCCCACCGCGCTCTGGATCGACGCCAACCGTCCCGGCCAGTCGGGTGCGGTGGCGAGCGACCCGTTCGACTCGTACGGATCTGCGCCGAGCAAGAGGGCGAAGTCCGTGCGGTCGAGGTCGGGCACCGCAACCAGGTTCGGGTTGCCATAGAGGTAACCGCAGGCGACCTGCTTGGGGAGCTGATCCATCGTGCTCGCCGTGAAGAGGTTGCGCGACCCGAGAGCGCGCAGCACGTGGGTGAGGAACAGTCCGCCGGCGAGGTTGTGCACGTTGGGGTTGCCGGCGTACGCGCCGATTGCGTTCGTGTCCGTGCTGGGCGATCACCTCCGCGAGGCGGCGGTCGATCTCGGCGAATGCCTCCTGCCACCCGACCTCGCGCCACGTGTCGCCCTCGCGGATCAGCGGGCGGTGGAGGCGATCGGGATCGTGGACCACGTGTCCGAACGCGGAGCCCTTGGGGCAGATGAAGCCGTTGCTGAAGATGTCGTCTCGATCGCCACGCACACGAGTGATGCGATCGTCCTCGATCCGCAGCTCGAGGCCACAGGTCGCCTCGCACAATGGACAGATCCGGAACGCGGTGCGGGTCTCGCTCATGAACGGGGCTCCTCCCTGGACGACGACCGCAGCGTAGGCGGACGCTCACGACGATCTCTGGTCGGATGCGGACCATCGGTCCGCCTACGGGAGTATCAGCGAGCACTACCGTTTGGGCGTGGCCGACAACGCAAATCAGTTCGATCCATTTGGCGACATCGTCGCTCTCGTCAGCGGACCAATCGCTGGTGCGATCCGTTCGGTCGAGCAGCTCCGCCGCGTGGCGAGGAGTTCATGCGCGGCGTCGAGAACTTCAACGCCACGATGGAGAACCTGAATCAGGCCACGGCGCGGATCAACCGGTTGCTGGACGACTTCGAGGAACCTGTCCGCGTGATCCTTCCTCAGTTCACACGTACCGTGAAGGCGGCCGACGAGCTGACGCAGAAGCTCTCCAACCTGCCCGTCGATCCCGCCGACTTCATGAAGGCGATGATGGACCTCAGCAACCGTCTCACTCCCCTCGCCCAGGTGGCCGAATCTGCAACCGGGATGTTCGGACTTCGACTCCCCGGTTTCGGACGCACCGCGTCAGCCCCAGGGGCCGTTCCGCCACCGAAGCCTGAACCGTCGCCGCCGCCGCGGACGGTGTCGTCACGGAAGGCGACCTCGTCCCGCTCGTCCGCGGCGAAGAAGTCGACGTCGTCGCGCGCGTCAGGTACCAAGAAGAAGTCGACCTCGTCGCGCCCCGCGGCTCGACGCAGCGCTGACGTCCGGCAGGTCAGCGCCGAACGAAAGGGGTCGGAACGACCGAACCCGAGATCCTCGTTCCGCGCACGTCGATCTCGACGGCCGTCCCCTCGGCGACTGACGGCTCGACGAACGCGAGCGCGATCCCGTGTTCGAGCACGGGCGAGTAGTTGCCACTCGTCACCTCGCCCACCGTCCGTTCGTCGACGACCACGGCGCAGCCATGCCGAGGCGGACGCCTGCCCTCCGTGGCGATACCGACCAGCACGCGGCTGGGTCCCGCCTCGCGCTCCGCTCGAGCGCCTGGCGGCCGCGGAAGTCTCCCTTACCCCACGCGACCACCCACCCGAGGCCGGCCTGCAGCGGCGTGATCCCCGGTCCCAGCTCGTTGCCGTGCAGTGGAAGCGCGGCCTCCAGCCGCAGCGTGTCGCGAGCGCCGAGACCGGCGGGCCGGATGTCGGCGTCGTCGACGATTGCCGACCACAGTTCGGGCGCTGCGTCGGCGGGCACGGCGATCTCGACTCCCGCTTCTCCCGTGTACCCGGTGCCGGCGACGACGCATGCGATGTCGCCCCATGTGCAGTGGCCGACACGGAAGCGGCGGACCTCGGCCGCCGCCGGGAACACCGTCGCCAGCCGCTCCAATGCCTTCGGGCCTTGCACGGCGAGCACGGCGCGCCGGTGTGTGGTCTCCTCACCTCCGATCGCGTCGAGGACACGCTCGGTGTTGGACGCGTTGGGCATCACGTCGAACACGTCCGCTCCCCCATCGTCGGGATGCCACCACACGATGATGTCGTCGAGCACCGACCCGTCGGCGTCGTCGAGGAGGTGGGTGTATTGCGCCTTCCCCCGCTCGATCTTGTTGAGGTCATTGGTCAGGGTGCGCTGCAGCCGGTCGAACGCATCGATTCCCTCGACCCGCACCGACCCGAGATGGGACACGTCGAACACGACCGCCTCGTTGCGGCAGGCGAGATGCTCGTCGACCGTTCCGGTGGGATACGACAACGGCATGTCCCACCCGCCGAACTCCACCATCCGTGCGCCGAGGGCGCGATGGGCGGCGTCGAGTGGGGAGCGCACAAGGGCATCGGTCACGCCGCGGAGGTTACCGCTGGCGATACGAGCGTCAGAGTGTGAGCGGTCAGCCCGTTCGGCGCGACTTCGAGTCGTGCTCGTCGTCTCCGCCGAGCGAGACGACCTGCGAGTCGACATCGCTGACGATGCCGGCCAGGGGCAGCACGTTGAGCACGCCCTGGCCACGCTTCACCACGTCGATCAGCGTGTCGCCGTCGCACAGCAACACGTCGGAGCCACTGATCACGAGGTTGGCAGCGGCGACGTCACCGTTGAGGTGCTGGCGGAGGTAGTCGAAGACCTTACGTACGGCAGTGAGCTTGATGCCCGCGTCGAGCAGCGTCTTGATCACCCTCAGCTCGAGAAGATCCTGATAGGAGTAGCGCCGCCGGCTACCGCTGCCCTCAGCCTCGTGGAGCGACGGGGTGAGCAGGTCGGTGCGAGCCCAGTAGTCGAGCTGGCGGTACGAGATCCCCACCACCTTCGCCGCCTGCGTCCCGCTGAAGCCGTTCCTGTGCACGTCGTTCATCTCGTCACCCTCTGACACGGCCGTAGTTACGGACTTGTGAGTTTGTGACTCTAGGTCGCCGTGCGGCGCGTAGCAAGGGTGGCGACGAGATTAGGGAGCGAAGTCTTCGGGACTGACGTTCTCGATGAAGTCGCGGAACTCGTCGATGATCTCTTCCGCATCTTCCTCGGCCTCGACGGTCGCTTCCTGGCCGACCTCGTCGAGCAGGTCGTCGTCGACGTGGATCGACGCCCCGCAGCGGACGGCCAGGGCGATCGCGTCGGACGGACGGCTCGACACGGTGAGTGGCTTGCCCGCCTGCCGAAGGTGGAGCTCTGCGTAGTACGTGTGCTCGCGGATCTCGGTGATCACGACCCGCTCGACGGTGACGGCCAACGTCTCGAGCGTGTCAGCGAACAGGTCGTGGGTGAGGGGTCGGGGCGGCTCGATCTCCTCGAGCGTGTAGTGGATCGCCGTGGCTTCGACATTGCCGATGAAGATCGGCAGCAGTCGCTGGCGACCCTCTCGCTCGCGGAGCAGGACCATCGGCGTGTTGGCGGGGACTTCGACCCGGACACCGACAAGATCCATCGCGACCACGATTCCGAGCGTATCCCGCTGAGCACACAGCGCAAGGGCGGACCGGTGACAATCCCGGGGTCAGCCGCCGAGGTGGGAGCGCAGCGTCGCCCGCATCATCGCTTCCCGGAGCTTGCCACCGAGTTCGCTCATCCGTTGCAGCTGTTCGTGTGCCGCTTGGCGTCCCTCCGGGTTGCGGTGCCGGAGCAGCGGCATGACGAGCTGCTCGTAGACGGAAGTCTCCCGGTCGGCGGCGGACTTCCAACCGCGGAGGTGCCTGGCGTCGACGCCAGCCCGCAGGAATTCGACGGCCACACTGGTGATCTCGACGGCGTCCTCGTCGAAGATCCGCTCGCCGAGACTGCTCCGGGCGGAGATGATGCCGTACTCCTCGAGCTGCGCCACTTCCTCGCGCGTGGCGCCGACCATTCCCGCCAGTTCCTCGGCGGTGAGGTTCACGCCGGGGAGCAGCTGGGCGCTCGCTGCTGGCGGAGTCGGTGCGGGTGGCGGTGGACTCGATCTCTGTGCCGACCGCTCGCCGGCGGCGCGCACGGCCGCCACGACCGCGTCGGCGTCGTCGGTCGGCGGTGTCGCCAGCTCGTCGACTGTGCCGGGCTCGGGATCGTGGGCGCCATCTTCCACCTCGACGTCTTTCTCAGGTTCAGGGTGCACGTCGTCGGTCGGCTCGACGGCGGAGTTGCTCTCGGCGATCGAATCGCCGTCGTCGATGGGCAACTCGATCTGCGACGACACGTCGTCAGTGGCGTCCGACTCGTCGGCACCAGCGGCAGCGTCGGCGTTGCGGATGCCCTGTGGGGTGGGATGCTCGCCACTCGCGTCGAGCTCGCCGGAGTCGATCCGATCTTTGATGACGCGCAGTGGCAGGTAGTTCTCCCGCTGCTCGCGAAGGATCACGCGGAGCAGCTCGACGTCTGCCTCGAAGAACTTGCGGTAGCCCGACGGTGTGCGTTCGGGATCGATCAGTCCTTGGCTCTCGAGGAAGCGGATCTTGGAAATCGTGACGTCCGGGAACTCTTCCAGGAGCAGCGCGAGCACCTCGCCGATCGACAGGTGTGAGCCGTCCGCCATCGGGCCAGCTGCCGGGTGGCGCGTGGTGTCAGGCATCTTCGTGTTCGAAGAAGACGAGACGGAACTTGCCGATCTGAAGCTCGTCGCCGTGCCGGATCAGCGCAGCGTCGACACGCTCTTGGTTCACATAGGTGCCGTTCAGCGAACCGGCGTCGGTGACGCGGTAGCCGTCGTCGGTGCGCTCGATCTCGGCGTGACGGCGTGAGACGGTGATGTCGTCGAGGCTGATATCGCTGTCGGGGTGGCGGCCGAGACGGGTGACCGTCGGGCTGAGGGTGAAACGGGCGCCGGCCTGGGCGCCGGCACGTACGATGAGAACGCTCGTGTCGGGCTCGATCTCACCGACGGGCACGATCAGATCGTCGTCGCTGCCGGGTGCGTCCTGCAACGGATCGACGCGAGTGAGCTTGATCGTGCGGTCGTCGAGCACGTCGAGTGGCTCGCCACAGCTGGAGCAGAAGTTGCTGTCAGGCGGATTGCGATGACCGCACTGGTTGCAGAACACGTATGCCATGCGTGCCCCGGCTCAGCCTTCGACGAGCTGACCGTAGGCTGCCGCGTTGATCAGTTCGTCGAGGTCCGCTGCGTCGGCGATCTCGATCACGCAGATCCAACCGTCGCCGTAGGGATCGTCGTTGAGCAGCTGCGGCGTGTCGGCCAGCGCGTCGTTGACCTCGACCACCGTCCCGGCGACCGGGGCGTAGATGTCGGACACGGACTTGGTGCTCTCGACCTCGGAAATGGTGTCACCGGATTTGACGGTGGCGCCAGTCGTCGGAACCTGCACGAAAACGACGTCACCGAGCGCGTCCTGGGCGTAGTCGGTGATCCCGATCCGAACCCGATTGCTCTCGCCGTCTCGCTGTACCCATTCGTGATCTGACGAGTACAGCAGCTCCGCGGGAACGTTCATGGGTGCCAACCGTAGCCAATGGTGGGAGTCTCGATGTCCTTCCGTCGGGCGAATTTCCGCTGCTCGCGTCACCCGACAGAGCCGGTCGCAGCGCGCTGTTCTCGTCCGTGGCGGATGCCTTCGCGGATGAGCGGGATGTACATGATGCCGGTGTAGTAGCTCAGCACCAGGCCGGGGATGCCAAGGAGCCAAGAAGCGATCAGGAACCCCTCGTGGCCCCAGAAATCCGAGTACCCCAGCATGAATCCCGGCACGGCGAACATCAGCAGGAACGTGGCGCACTTGCCGAGATAGGTGACGTCGAAGCGTTCCATCTGGTACACGAGGGTCGCGATCACCATTGCTCCCCCGACGGCCAGCTCACGCACGAGCACGGCGATCATGAACCACATCGGTGCCGACTCGGTGGCGATGATGGCGCCGACGGCAACGATGAACAACAGCCGGTCGACGGTCGGGTCGAACACCTTGCCGAACTCGCTCACCTGGCCCAGCCTGCGCGCCAGGTAGCCATCGACCCAGTCGGTGGCACCGAGGCCGCCGAGCAGCCACGCCGCACCGGCAGGATTGTCGCGGCCGATGAGCAGGTAGAGGAAAATCGGCAGGCACAGCAATCGAGCGAGGGTGAAAGCGTTGGGGACCGTCAGGATCCGCGAGGTCTCGCCGGATGGAACGACGGACGCCGCCCCGTTCACGAATCGCCCGGTTCGTCGCCTGCGTCGCCGCCCGACTTCTTCGCGCTGCGGGCGGACTTGCCCGACCGTGACGGCTTCGTACCGAGCTTGGCGGTATCCGCCGCCGCCTTCTCCGCCGGCGAGCCGGTCGTCGGAGCATTCGGTCCCCCGGCCCCTTCGTCGTTCGCCGACGTGAGCAGCTCCGCTCCGTTGTTGCGGACGTTGTTGACGTCGAGGCTCGCGGGCTGCATCGTCAGCACGTCGTCGGAGGCGGGTATGAGCAGCTTCCCGAGCGCTTCGATGTCGTTGTTCGCCGGGTCGAGCCAGGTGTCCCACACCGACTGGGGAAGGATCACCGGCATCCGGTCGTGGATCGGCTCCATCGTGCCGTTGGCGGACGTGGTGACGATCGTTGCGCTGTGGAGCCACGGACCTTCGCCGGCCTCCTTGTCGCGCCAGGCCGACCACAACCCGGCAACGGCCAGCGGCTCACCGTCGAGACGGTGGATGTACATCGGCTGCTTGCGCGGCTTCCCCGACTTGGTGAGCGGCCCGTCGGGATCGCCCGCCTTCCATTCGTAGAACCCGTCCATCGGGATCAAGCAGCGATTCTTCTTGAACACGCTCTTGAACACGTTCTTCTCGGCCAGCGTCTCCGCCCGGGCGTTGATCATCCGGCTGCCGATCTTGGTGTCCTTCGCCCACACGGGGACCAGCCCCCAGTGGAAGGTCTGCAGCTGCGGCGTGCCGTCGGGCCCGAGCACCACGGCATAGATGTCCTGCGTGGGGGCGACGTTGAAGTTCTCCGGAAGCTGTGCTTCGCCGTCGAACTCGGCACCGAAATAGGCGGCGATGCGTTCGGGATTGCTCGACGAGACGAACCGGCCACACATGGGTGTGAAGCTAGCGGCCGGTCGGCGATGCGACTTCGTCGGCGCGGGGGTCGCGTTGCCGGTGGACTGTGCCTCGCTCGACCATCGGCGGGTCGTAGCCGCGTTTCCAGAGGCGTCGGATGAAGAGCCACCAGCAGAGCCACAAGAAGCCGGCGAACAGCACCCCGCCGATCGCCGTGCGAATGATCACCTCCAGCGGGCCGGAGTCGGAGAGGTCGTTGCCGGCAATGTAACGAGGCCCGCCCCAGACCGCCTGGAACGGTGTTCTCGCGCCGAACCGGGCGTAGAGGAACCACGTGATCATGCGACCGAGGCCGTAGAAGAGGAAGCCGCGATAGATGAGCAGCAGGGCCTTCTCGGGCAGGTGCAGCGTGCGATGCATCCAGCCCCACACCCGCGGATCGGCGGGCACGATCACCTGGCGGAAGTATCCGCGCGTGAACGTCTGGTGGGCGAAGACCACCGCCATCGTGAACCAGAACAGGTCCCAGACACCGCCCAGGCTGCTGTAGTAGGCGGCGGCGTCGCCGTACCGACCTTCGGCCGCCGCGTGCTTCCACATGCTGATCGTCACCGATTCGGTGGAGAACGGGAAGAATGGCATCACACCGGCCGTGTCGGCAATGTCGGTGAGGACATGAGCCCACTGCCCGATGAGGATGCCGAGCGCCCAGCTGCGGCTCGCGTGATGGCGAGGACGATGACGGCGAAGACCACCCCGAAGATGAACGAATGGGAGAACCCGACCCCTGGCCAACCGCGGTGGAAGCGAGCGGGGTCGTCGCTGGCATACACCAAGCTCTTCGTGAACAGATCGGGGGCGAACGTGCCGAGGACGATGCCGAGGAACGACGCCTTCGAGCGCGACGTGCTTCTGGATGAAGTAGTTCTCGAACTCATGGGCAGCCCAGCTCACCCTCCCCGCTCCCGCTGGAACAGGCGTCGCACTGCGGTGGGGATCAGGTACAGGACGATCAGGAGAAACAGCGGCCCAATGATCCAGTTGAGTACCCAGGACTTGAGGAAGTACCCGAGCGCTACGTAGAGCGCGAGGGCGAACGCGTACCAGCCGAGTGCGATCGGCTCGGAAGCGGACTCGATCGCCTCGTCGGGCTCAGCCACCTGCGTACGCAGCTGCGCCGCGCCATCCGAGTGGAACCGGAACGGGTCGACGCAGTCTGATGGGCGTGGGGGCGGGGGGCGGACCGAGGACGGCGACGGGATCGAGACCGAGGGAAGCGATGAAATCAGCGTTGGCGCGGTGTGCCGCAAGCCGACGCTCATTAGGGTCACGTCCCGTGAGCCGCTCGTGGGCGCGGAGGAGGCCCGCCTTGGCGAACGCCGCCGCCGCAGCCCCGTTGATGACGGCCACCTCAGCTCCGGACAGACAGTTCATGCACATAGCGGGCGATATTAGACAACGGCAAACATCGCGCACCGGGCGCGAATAACCGAAGTGCTCTC
This sequence comes from uncultured Acidimicrobiia bacterium, assembly GCA_963830025.1. Taxonomy (GTDB): domain Bacteria; phylum Actinomycetota; class Acidimicrobiia; order Acidimicrobiales; family Ilumatobacteraceae; genus CAWHLC01. The sequence goes on along the minus strand of CAWHLC010000001.1, from coordinate 414,135 downwards.
ACCAGGGGCGTTCCCGGCGGTTTGCCACTCCGCCCCGAGCGTTCCGTTATCGCTTCGGGATCGTGCACACTGGTGGTGTGCTTCGGTCGGGACGTGCGGTTCCAGGCGTTGGGTCCTGGGAGAAGAACCGCGTCGTTCTCGACGAGCACTCGTGGCAGCTCAGCTGGCGGATGTGGGTCCTCGGTTTCCTTGCCCTTGCCGTCTCGTGGTGGTACGCCGCAGATGACCAGCCGGAGCGGTTCGAGGTCTCGGTGGGCAAGGCGGCTCGCGGTTTGCCTGACAACCTGGAGCCCCTGCTGAACCTCGTCATGCAGACGGGTACACGGTGGTGGTGCCTGCTCCTCGTTGCGTGCGCCGCTGGCTTGGCCCGGTTCCGGCTCGCCATGGCGCTGTTCGTCGCCGGAGCGAGCGCGTGGCTACTGACGACCGCGCTGAAGCATCTCGTCACGGCCCCGCGGCCCACGGCCGCCGCTCTCGGGGAGGCGCCCCGCGTCGCCGAATCGGGCTACGGATTTCCCTCGGCCCACGCAGCGATGTCGGCCGCCGTGATGCTCACGCTTGCGGGCGCCTTGCGCTCGACGCGCGTCGGGAGGAAGTCCGTCGGTCAGATCGCGATGACGGCGTGCGTCGCCTGCGCCGCGCTCACGGCGTTCGCCCGCGTGTACCTCGGCGCACACTGGCTGCTCGACGTCGTCGGCGGATCCGGATTGGGAGTGATGTGCGGTGGCGTGGCGGTGCTCATCGGCAGGCGACGAAGGTCGGCGGTGTCGGAGCAGTGGGTATGACCTCGATGTCGCTGCGGGTGGCGACGTTCAACGTCCGCAACGGCCGCGCCTGGGACGGCCGCAACTCGTGGCCGCTGCGACGCAAGGCGACGGCCACTGCGATCGTGCGCCTGCAGGTCGATCTGATCGGTCTCCAGGAGGTGTACCAGTTCCAGCGCCGCTATCTCAACCGGCGAATCCATGGCACGTGGGCTGGCACTGGACGGCTCGGCTCTCGCAAGGGTGAACAGTGCCCGGTGGTCGTGTTCGGCGATCGGATCGAGCTGATCGACCACGTCACCAGATGGTTCGGTGACACCGAGGACGAACCGGGCACTCGCCTCCCCGGCGCGTCCTTCCCCCGCATCGGCACGCTCGTCACTTGCCGCGAATCCGGTTCGGGGAGTCCCTTCCAGGTCATCAACATTCACCTCGACGAGTACCACGAGGCCAACCGCGCCGCCTCTATGGCACAGATCGCCGGCTGGATCGACGACGACTTCCCCACCATCGTCATCGGCGATTTCAACACGACCCCCGACGACAAGGCCGTGGTCGCACCACTCCTCGACCACGGGTTCCAACTCGCCCAGGTCGATGGGGCGACCAACCACGGCTACTCGAGTGTCGCCGATCGCTGGATCGACCACATCTGGTTCAGCCGGCACTGGACGATCACCGACGCCGCCGTCGTGACGGAACGACCGCACGGTCGCTACCCGAGTGATCACTGGCCGGTGCGGGCCACTGCGCATCTGTAGATCGGGCGTCGCGGGCACGAATGCGGCGGTACCCGGCCGGAGGTTCGTGAGTCGAAGGGGACCTCACGGCCGGGCACGCCGTCAACCGAGGAGGCAATAGCTCGGTCGCTACAGAATTCGGTACCCCGCTGCGATGTGACGCAAACGCCGTACCACACATTTTCCTTCTCGCGTGCTGGACCGATCCCGGTTTGCAGTGAGCCCCGGCGGGGTACATCGTCCGACGACCGGGAAGGTGCTTCCTCCCGGTCACTGCGCTGGGCTTCTTCCCAGCCTGTGCCCCGGTGCCGTCCACGGCGGTGACGGCACCGGGGTTCGTGCGCAGCCCACCGTTCAGCGAACGCTGCGGGCGAGCTCGTTGAGCAACTGTCGGACCTCGGTGAAGTGTTCGGGAAGCTGCTCGAGGACGCGACGAATTCGCTTGCGCTCCTCGATGAGGTCGGCAGTGAGTGCGACGAGCTCGGTGACCTGCTGGCGACTCAGGTGTGCGCAGGCCGCAGACATGCGTAGCTGTGTGAAGCGCTCCTCCGGTCCCACCGGAGGCGACAGTACCGAACGGACGTTCGGCGTGCAAACCGTTCGATCAGCTACTCGTCCGTGTCGCCTTCTGCCTCACCGTGCTCCTCCAGGCGCTCGGCGTGGCGGCGGTGCATCTCGAGTGTGCTCTGCGCTGACTCATCGGAATCCGGATCGCCGTCAGTCGGGTCGGGGAACCGCTCGCCGCGAGCGTCCTGGCGGACGCCCGGCTCGGGTGCCGGCTCCGTCGCTTGCTCGACCTGCTCCTGTTCGTCCTTGCCGTCACTCACGATCAACCTCGGCTACTCGTTGTGGCCCTGTCCGGCTGGTCCGTGCCCCGACGCCGCCGTAACAGAGTCGGGACACGGGTTGCTGGTTGAAGCCCAGCGCGCTCGAGAGGGCACCCCGTCGGATTGCAGGTGCCGGAGCAACAACCGGCGCGATGCAACTTCTCGAGCCGTCGGACCATATACCCGCCGGCGGGTCCGAATTGTCCGCGATCGCTCGGGCAGCGGCGCACGCACGCGATTCGGATACTGTCGAGCGCTCGCGGGCGGCGAACGTTCGATAGGTGCGTTCCGTGCACACGTGGGAGATGCCTGGCCGGGACGACGGGGGTCTATTCGGCCGGGCATCTCCGTCACATGCAGAGGTCCCGGGTCGCGGTGTGGTTGAAAGCGGCGCCGGGGCATCCTGTCGATGGGCGTGGCGACGTGCGACCACGCCCGTCATCGATCGGACGGATCTAAAGCCGAACGAGCGCGGTGATAGCGGCGAGGAGGTTCGTCAGCACGTCCAGGAAGCGACTGATGACGATGCCACCATCGAGCAGTCCGACGAGGCCACAGAGCAGGTTGCCGAGCAGGTTCCCTGGTCCGGTCTGACCAACGATGTTCAGCACGACGCGGTTGAGGTCGATCTGCAAGCCGAGTACATCGAGGTGGAGCGGGCCAAGTACCAAGCTTCACGATGTCGCAGCTCGGGAACACCTGCAGTCCGCCACGCTCGTTGAACGGACCCGCTGGCGTGTCGACGCCGAGCACGTGCGTCCGGAACCGAACGACGGCACGTTGGCGATCCCTCGCGGTGTCACGGTGCCGAGTGCGATCACGCGGCGTTCGTTGTCACTGACCCGCAGGCGGTGGACGTTGATCAGGCAGGTGGTGACTTCACCACGGAATGTGCATCGCCGCACGGAGCGAAGGCCGACGATCCCGAGTTCGGGGGCGGCCTGTGCTGTCGTGGCCGCGTGCCGAACGCCCGTGGCGCTCCTTGCGCTCTCGCCGGCGCTTGACGCTGCTGTGGCCGGCGTAGATCCGCCGCCGTCATCGGCAGCGATGGCCGTGGCTGCACCGCCGATTAGTGACAGCGCGACCGCGGCCGCGGTTAGTTGCTTTTTCATGGTGGTTCTCCCTTTTCAATTTCGCCCACGCTGGTCCGTACCCGGACGGTCGGGAGCGCAGAACTCGACCGCCTCAGGTATCACGTTGATTTCGAAAAAGCGGTAGTTGCAGCGTGCAACGGCCGTTGGCAAACACGGCGAAAACGGTGCTCTCCGCCCAGGCGTGTGTATGCAACGGCATTTGGTGCCGTGGACGAGCCCGGCGGACGGCTCCTCCCTCATAAACCGTCCAAATGCAAGTCATATCCCACAAACGAGATTGCCGCCGGTTCGGCGCGGGTATGGCTTCAGATGCAGAACGCGTGCCCGGCCGGTGAGCACGCACCTGGTCTCACCGGTCGGACACGTCTCGCCGCCGCCACCGTGGCGTGACCGGATCCCCGCCGCCTATCAATCCGGTCAGGTGCCTGGCCGGGCTCGTGGATGGGCTTGGCCAGGCACTGCGGCGATTGGGTCCCAGCCAGCATGTCCAGGAGGTCGGCGAGCCGTTGATATAGGCGCGTATCGATCACCACACGAACGATTCAACGCGTCCCGTCAAGCTGATCCGCGCAGGGAGCAGACTGTCACGGGCAGCGTTGACGGTCCATGCGCCGTCAGCCTCCGAGGTGGCCGTCATGGCAGCAGGTGTCCGTCGAGCGTGGGATGGTGTGCCCGAGGTGACCGCCCCAGCGTCGAAAGGGCCAGCTCTGTCACCGCGCGGCTGCACGCGGCCGAGGTGAAGTTCCGCACGTAACGGTTCCAGCCTGCGGCGATGAGGCGCTGACGCAGTTGTCGGTGCTCGAGGATCGACGCGCAGGCGGCGGCGAACTCGTCGGGATCATCTGCGACGAGCAGCTCCTCGCCCGCTCTGAGGCCGAGGCCCTCGCAGCCGAAGGACGTGGACACAAGCGGCACGCGTCGGGCCAGTGCCTCGACGACCTTGAGCCGGGTGCCACCTCCGGAGTGGAGTGGTGTGACTGCAACGTCGGCGGCTCGGTAAAAGGGCGTCACGTCGGGTACCCAGCCTGTGAATCGCACATCGCGCCTCTCGCTATGTGCGATCGCTAGTCCGGCGGGGTCGCCGACGACCACGAGCTCGGCGTCGGGGACGCGCTCTTTGAGTTTGGGAAGCACGCGGTCGATGAGCCACTTCACCGCGAGACGGTTGGGCGTGTAGGTCAGCGGTCCGACAAAAATCAGCGAGTTTGACGCGGCTGGCGCCGTGGTCAGCGGATGCCTCGGTTCTCTGTTGCCCACGTCGACCGGGCGCGACGTGTGGAGTGCATACCCGTTCGGCACCACGACGGCGTTCGAGAAACGGAGATGCTCGACGTCGACGTCGCTGCACACGACGATGCGGTCGGCACGACGGGCGGTCAGTCGCTCGAATCGCCGCCACTTCACCAAATCGAGCCAGTCGTAGGCGTTGCGGGGCAACGTCGGAAGGAAACCTTCCTGGGCGATCCGATCGCGGATCACCGAGCGGAGCAGACGATCACCCACATCGTCGAAGTCGACGATTACGTTCCGGCTCCGCAGCACATCGGTGAGAGGGTGGACACGGACACGGCAACACCAGATCAGGTCCCATGATCCCGCCGTTGAGCGTGCGTTCGATGTCGGCGCGCAGCGTCCCCGACGAGCGATAGCGGACATTCGCAGGATGGGGATGGAGAAAGGTGAGCAGCTTCTGCCAGCGCCGGAGCGGTGTGCCAGAGACACGACTCCTCCGAGGACTCGTCAGTGCTGGGCAGCATCTCCCCTCGCGAGCTGCCGTCAACCAGACATACGTGCAGCTCTCCAGCCGCGGCGAGACCTCGGATCGTGTTGTGTACGCGCATCCCGAAGCCGCTGTCGAACCCGGGCGTGCGTTCAGTGAGGAGAAGAATGCGGGGCCGGTCGGTTCCCACTCCGTGCCCCCCGTCATCGTTCGACCGGGCGACACTTTCGTCGCCACTCACGGAGGTCGCCGCCTCGCACGCACGCATATGAGTGACTTCGATCCTTTCCACCTCACCCGCTCCTGCACTCGCCCGTTCCGCACCGGTGCGACTGCTCTCCGTCCCTCGCATCGTTTACCCATTGGGCATGAGTGCCAATCGTGCATCCACGGCCGAACGAGATCGGATGCACGGCGGGACGAGCGCGCGGCTACGAGGCGGGCTCACCCGCCGATCGTGGCGACGACGCTCGATCAGGGTCCTGCAGCCTGATCGACGCCGGGCCGGCACCGGAACGTAACCGTCCCGCGACGTGCAGTCGTTACGTTGCATGGATACGTGCGTCCGCTGAACACCCCAACAAGCGCATCGAGGGCGCGCCCAGTGCTTCCAGGGCGCGGCGCCCGGTGGCGCAGCACTTCGCACGCGTCGCACCGCAGTACACATCGCTGCGGCAGACCGATCACGAGCCCCTGCACGAAATTCGAGATCAACTCCCGATGGGACCGCTGATCGGAATCGATGTCGGGGCAGGCACGGGTCGCTACACGGAACCGCTGATCAGACTCCTCAGCAACCGAGCATCGGTTCTCGCTGTCGATCTCAGCGCGGCGATGCTGCGCGTCCTGTTGCAGCAAAGACGACAAGGCGAACGTGCCGTGGCGTGTTGTGAAGCTGAGCGGCTCCCCGTCGCCGACGGCTCGGTCGACTTCGTCACAACCTTCAATGCCGTCCACCACTTCGATCTCGACAAGTTCGTGCAAGAAGCCGCACGAGTGCTCGCTCCGAACGGTCATCTGTTCATCTACACGCGCACCCCGGAGCAGAACGCAATGTCGATCTGGGGTCGAGCGTTCCCCGGTTTCACGTCGCGCGAGAACCGCCTTCACGCCGAAATGACATTGCGTCGAGCGCTGCGGTGTCTCGGGAGCGTGAACGAGCGATCGTTCAGCTTCCCTCGCCGGGCAACACCGAACCAGCTCGCCGAACGGGTCAGGGGTCACGCCTATTCCACCTTCGCCCTCTACGACGCCGACGAACTCGATGACGCCCTGGACCGCTTCCTCCACACCATCGAAGCCCGCGACGAGGTGCACTGGCAGGATCACAACCTACTCGTCCACGTGCACCGGGCTGGCTGAGCACCCCGACCCAGCGACCCGTCCAATACACCGCGCACCGAATACCGGTACCCGAACGTCGCCGATTCGCCGAAGGTGAGCCGCCCCGATCGGCATCTCGTTGCTCGTTTGGGCTCATGCCGCGGCGTGAACGGTGTTCTTGAAGTCGGTTGATGGTGTCACAATGACGCTCCGGTCACGGTTTGGACTGATGCGTCGCGCTTGAGCCTTGTTGCCGTCGGCAGTCGGTGGAAGTGCGAGATCGCTACGGTTGAGGGGGTGGTCGTCTGGTCTGGATGGCCACGACGAAGGGGGTTGCGATGACCGACTCAGCCGGGACAGCGTCGCTCGAAGCGAACCTCCGCCTCGGGAACGGCCTCAAGGAGCAAGACCGCGAACGGGTCCTGCGCCGGCTCGCTGGGCTCGATGTGCGGTTGCGCTCGTTTCGGGCCGATGCCGTCGACCTGCTGTTGACTGTCAAGGAGCGCGAGACACCCAGCCAGCACACGACGCTCGAGGCCACCATCGCCAACTGCCCGCGCGTCGTCGCCACGTCGGTGCGCGCCGGACTCGACGAAGCACTCGCCGAGGTGAGCGGCGAACTGGCCCGCCAGCTCACGGACGTGAAGACACGACGGGAACCCGCCCACCGGCACCATCACGACCCTGGCTCCAGCCGCTGACTGCGTCGCCGGCGAACCGCTGCGACGTCGACGGTTGGACTGCTGACGGCGGCGTCGTCAGCTCGGCGAAAGTCATGGTCGGCGCCGCACGCGGTCGACACACCGAGATCAACAACGGGGAGGATTGGGCCCGCGCAGCGATGCTCATTCCGCTTCCGTTGGGTCGAGGTGGAGTCGCCCGTTGGAGCGTTGGTCGAGTGCTTGTTGGAGGGCGTGGCGGGTGGTGAAGCCGATGGCGGATGCCGCCTCATCGATGAGTGATGCGTCGCCATTGCTCGTCGATCGGAGCTGGGCGGTGACGCAGCCGCCCGGGAAGACGGTGTGCCAGGTGGTCGGCCCGGATTGGCCGGGTTCGGTCCGCTCGTAGCGTCGCGTCCCGGGCTGGTCGGACGGTGTTGGGATCGCCCCGGTGGTGTCACAGTCGGCGGTCAGCCGTACGACCAGTGCCGGCCTGCCGACGCGGTCGTGGTCGAGGGTGAACTTGGACCAGCCGTTCCTGACGTTGGCGGCGCCGAGGGTCCAGCCTTCCGGCAGCGATCGGACGCAGGGCACCAGGGAGGCCGATGGCACCGATTGGGCCTCCAGCCAGAGCGGTTCCAGCTCGTCGCAACCGGGGCTGCCGCGTGGCGAGCGGCGTGGTGGTGGCGTCGCTGTTGACGAGCACGGTCCGGAACGAGAAGGCGAGCAGGATCGCCACCGGCACCATCAGCATCAGCAGGGCGACGCGCCGAGCGCTCCAGCGTTGGATCCTGATCGGTCGGGGCCGGGCCGGGCAGCAGGTCGAGGAACTCGCCGTGGAGGTCGCGGCCTTGGTCGCGGAGCATGCGCCGGAGCTGGGAGGGCAGGGCGAGCCCTCGGGCGGCGGCGAAGGCTTCGCTGATCTCAGCGACGCTGAACTGGCGCAGTGCCCGCTGGTAGACGAGTTCCGGATCGGAACGCAACGCCAGGCACAGCATCATGTTGGCGAGGTCGACGGCCTGACGCCACGGGCTCGGGCGGGCCTGGACGAACGCCACGTCGATCAGCAGCAGGTGGCCGTCGCGGACCAGCAGGTTGGCCGGCTTGATGTCGCGGTGGGCCAGCCCGATGTCCCACAGCTTGCGGATCAGCGCCAGGCCGTCGTCGACGACGCCGGTCGTCGATGTCGGCCTCGCCGAGCTCGGTGGCGTGGTCGAAGAACTCGGTGACGAGCAGGTACTCCCGCTCGGGGGTGAGCTCGACGAACCCGTAGGGCCGCGGGGTGGGCAGGCCGGCGAGATGCAGCTTGTGCAGCGCGTAGTCCTCCTGCTGCACCAGCCGCCGCACCGTGTGGAAGGGCTTCTCGTCCTCCAGCCGGCCATACAGCAGCTCCCGGCCGAGCTTGTACCAGCGGTCGGCGCGCAGGTGGCTGCGGGCGTAGAGCTTGCCGAACAGCCAGGTGCTCGGGCCGTCGTTGATCTTGATGCGCAGCGGTGTCGACCCGGCCGACCCGGCCAGGCCGAACGGTTCGACGTCCTCGACCACCAACCCGAGTTGGTCTTCCAGCGCCCGGCGGATCGCCTCGCCGCGGGCGCCGCCGATATCCAAGTGCGCGGCCCGTCCCCGCCGGTAGGTCACCGGGAAGGCCTCGTTCGGGGTGAACAGACGAAAGCCGAGCAACGGGATCGTCACGCCGATCACCGACACCCACCACCACGTCGGTGGGCGCCTCCACCCCGAGGTGCATGCGGGCGATGGCGACCAGCGCCACCACCGCGGTCGCCGCCCACTTGCCGGCCTGACGCCAGCGGCCCTCCGGCACCAGGGCGTACAAGATCCCGACGAGGGTGACCGCGAGCGCGGCGATCTGTTCGGACGGCAACGCCCAGGCGTACCAATCGGTCCGGAACTCCACCCCGAACGGCCGCGGCCGACGCAGCAGCGGCCCCAGCACGTACTGGATGACGAATCCCTGCAGCGTCCAGGCGATGACCACGACGAGCAGATGCCGCAACCGTCGGAGGATCACCAGCGCCAGCAACAGACCCCACAACAGGGCGGTGATCGCCACCCACGAACCCAGCGCCGCCAACACCTTCATCGTCGCCGACAGACCGGGCCCGTCCAGCCCGGCCAGCCACCCGACGACGGCATCATCGACCGCCGTGACCGCCACGGCCGGGCCACGCAGCTCACCGGTGAAGACCACCAGCGACAGCGCCACCAGCACCACGGTGGCGGTCATCCAACCGACCCCGGTGGTCTGCAGCGGATGCGGCAACGGGGGTGGCCGCCCGGACGGACGCCGTCGCCGAGACGAACGCCCAACCCCGGCAGAGCCCAACGGGGCCGGCGGCTGCCGCCTGGTCTCCGCTGTCCATCTCACCTCCCGACCTCGACCGGCGCGCCGGCGCCGCCCCTGCGAGGGTCACGAGCTCACCTTGACGCTCCCGAAGAGGCTGAAGCCCCGCACCCGGATCACCGCCGCCGGACTCGTTCGCGGTGGCCTCTCCCACCGCGATCTTCTTGCTGCCGAACAACGTGAACCCGCCGACGTCGACCTGGACACCGTCGGGTACGAGCACGTCGATGTTCCCGAACGGCGCCACGGCGTTGATCGCAACCTGGCCGGCGGGCATGGTCTGCCTGCCTGAAATCGAGGTCGATGTCGCCGAACACGGCGACCGGCGACAAGCGGTCCCGGGACGGCCACGAGCCGCGGCGGGTGATGTCACCGAACACGCTCACGATCCAGCGGCGACCCGTCGCCTGGACGCTGTGGGGATCATTCATCTCGATGCCTTTCATCTGGTCGGCGAACTGCGGGTTTCGGGCCGTCGGCCCGTGGCGACCGGGTTGGGTTGGCATGCCATCGACGTCACCTCTCAGGGCGCGGTGGCCAGCTCGAAGGCGCGTCGGAGCACACGCTCGGCGTCGAAGTCCTGGTCGGGCATCGCCTGGTTCCAGGAGGCGGCGATGGTGACGTCGATCTGCGGGCACGTCGCGACGAACGTTCCCCAGAACCCGGAGTGCTGCCAGCAGGTGTTGCCGGCGACGTCGATCCGGAAGATGCCCATCCCGGCTCCGGTCTCGGTGTTGCTGGCCGGGATCTCGAGCATCGTGGCGAGCGTCTCGGGTTCGGTGAACACCTCGCCGCGCAGCAGCGCCCGGTAGAACGCGGCTGAGGTCATCGACGGTGGAGACCAGCCCGGCGGCGCCGTACGGATCGAACGACGGGTCCGCGTCGAACCCGTCGATGTCGCCGACGTACTGGTGGGCGCGGCCGGCGCTGCCGGGCGGCGCCGGCTCCAATGATTCGAGGTAGGTCGCGTCGAGGTGCAGGCCTTCGAAGTCGAGCAGCGTGCGGTAGGCGTCGGCCAGGGGTGCGCCGGTGGCCCGTTCGATGATCTCGCCGAGCAAGCCGTAGCCGGTGTCGGAGTAGGCGTACACGGTGCCCGGCTCCCCGACGGGGGCGCCGTGGTCCATGGCGAAGCGCACCTGCTCCAAACGGGTCCATCGCTTCGCCGGGTCGGCGTTCACCGCGGCCTGGTAGGCCGGGTCCTGGCCGACGTCGTAGATCCCGCTCGTGTGCACGAGCACTTGGCGGACGGTGATGGCGTCGGGCCGATAACCGCCGGCGCGCAACGCGTCGACCGTCTCCGGTGCAAGCAGATCACCGATCGGGGCGTCGAGCGCCAGCCGGTCCTGCTCGACGAGACGCAGGATCGCGGCTGCGGTGAACGTCTTGGTGTTGCTGGCGATGCGGAACCCGGCATCGGGTGTCAGCGGTGTCGCCGTCGCTCGGTCGGCGACGCCGGCGGCGACGCTCACGTCGAGATGTCGGCCGGGCGCCTCGACGTGGAGAACGAGGCCGGGGATGCTCGCCGATGCACCGACAGCCTCCTCGACCACAGCTTGCAGCTGTGCCGTCACATCTGACACCACCACCGTCGTGTCGGACACCACCGTCGTGTCGGGCACCACCGTCGTGTCGGGCCGCGGTGCGTCGTCGCCGAGTCGGTCGTGGCCGTGGCGGCAACCGTCGCTGCGGCATCGGTCTGCTCCGTCGCGTCGCCGGCGCAGGCCGCCGGCTGGAGCACCGCGAGCGCAGAGATCGCGATGATCGCCGTACGGCGACCGGCCATGGGCGTCCTCCTCGTCATCGTGCCAGGGTGAGCCGAGTCGGTGCGCGGCGCATCGGTCACGTGACCGATATGTCCGGCCGTGGTCCGTGACGCTCCGGAGTGCACATCCAACATCGGTCGGGTGACCGATGTGCGGTCTCGATCGGGCTGGCACGATCGGGATGTGGTGATCACGATCCGGCTCGATGCGATCGATCCCCCCGCCGGGCGGGTCAGCCGTTGCGGGGGAACCGGAGCTTGCCTTCGTGGGTTGGCTCGGGCTGCTCCGGGTGCTGTCTGAGCTGTTGGCGTCGCCTCATCGCTGACGGCTCGGCGCACTGCGTCGGCGGCGAGCTCGACCCGGTTGGCGTGGCCGAGCTTCTGAAACACGTGCTCGAGGTGGGTGGCGACGGTGCGCCTCGAGACGTACAGCCGCTCGGCGATCTGGCGATTCGTGAGACCCTCGGCCACGAGGCCCACCACCCTCGTTCGGTCGGGGTCAGGCTGTTCCATCCGAAGGAGGGGCGGCGCGGCGCGCGGCGCACCTGCTGGATACCGAAGGTGCGTTGCGCCGATTGGGCTCGGGCGACGTCCCACACGGCGTCGAGCCGCTCGTAGGCGGCGACCGCCTCGCTCAACAAGCGGCACCGCTTCGTCGGCTCGGGCGCTGTGCCCGAGGGCGATCGCTGCGTCCTCACAGGCCGCGGCCAACTGGTATGGGCGGGGCCCGTCACGGTGGGCGGCGACGGCTTCGAGGAGGACGTCGGGATCGTTGGCGAGCAGACCGCGGCAGCGCAGCGCCAGGCCCCGGGCGGTGGGTGTGGGGCTGCGTTGAGCGCTGCGCTCGAGTTCCTCGGTGACCGACAGGGCTCGCGGCTGATCGCCGGCGGCGAGAGCCATCCGCACCAGGTCGGGGCCCATCGCTCGGGACGTGGCCTGGAGGTAACGGAGCGGAGCGATCAGATCCCACGTCTGGGCCAGCATCGCCAGGGCCGCGGCCGGTTGGCCCTGCGTCTCGAGCAGCAGCGCGCCGATCCAGCTCATCCAGTCGAAACCGATCTCGAGGGGGCCGGCGACGAGGCTGCGATGGGCCTCGTGCACCGCCGACTGGGCCAAGATCCGATCGCCTCGGTGGAAGGCGACGTGGGCGCAGATGGCGTGGGCGAACACGTCGCCGATATGGCTGGCGTGCTCCTCGATCAGGCCGAGGCCCGCCTGGGCCTCGGCGAGGGCGTCGTCCCAGTGGCCGCCGGCGAGGCGGGCCTCGGCGATGGCCCAGTGGTAGAGAGGAAGGCGGGCAACATCGCCGGCCTGTTCCGCCTTCGACCGGCCCGCCTGCAACACCACCTCGGCCTCGTCGAGGCGGTCGCCGTCGGCGAGGGCCGTGCCGAGCCACAGTTGAGCGGTGAAGTGATTGGCCCAGGCGGCGTCGCTGCGCTGGGCGACGGTGACCGCCCGCTCGGCCACGGTGACCGCCCGGTCGACGAAACCCTCGGCCAGGGCCACGATGGCCAGGGTTTGCAGTCCCAGGCACAGCGCGTGATCGTTGCCCAGGCGCTCGCCGGTCTCGACGGCCCTTTCGGCCTGGCCGCGAGCGCGCTCGAGCTGCCCGTCCAACACCATCAGCAGAGACGCGGCGGCGGCCAGGGAGTGGCGTTCATGCTCGGGGGCCGCGATCGACGCCTGCTCGAGCTGGTGGATGCCCTCCGGGTATCGCGCCCCGATCGACAACACACTGGCGAGGCCGGTGCGGACCATGACCTCCACCCCGGGTTCTGGCGCTCGGGCGAGCACCCTGCGGGCCACCGCCTCGGCGTCTCGCGGCCGGCCGCTCGACAGCAGCGGCTCGACCAGTTCGGCGGCGAGCGCATCGCAGATCGGGTCGGCGGGATCGGTGATCTCCAGCGCTCGCTCCAGCAGCCGAACCGTCGTCGCCGGCGCCCGCGCCGCCGACAGCTGCGCCGCCCGTCGCAGCCACCCCACCGCCTCGGCGTCGCCGTGCTCGGCCCCGAGGGCGACGTGACCCGCCACCCGCTCGACCGGTACGCCGGCGCCGCCCAGCACAGCACCCGCCTCGCGGTGCAGACCCTTGCGCACCGCTGCTGGAAGATCCTGGTAGATGGCGTCGCGGACGAGGTCGTGGCGGAAGGTGAGACGATCACCCGATTCGGTGAGCAGCCCGGCATCCACCGCCGCTGCGAGCGCCGGAACCAGCTGCGCCGGACTTCGGCCGGCGAGCAGCCCCAGCTCGGCCAGCGAGAACGTCGCACCCAAGATCGAGGCGATCCGCAGCAGGTTCAAGGCGTCCTCGGGGAGCAGGCTCAGCCGGCGCAGCAGTGTCAGGCGCAAGGTGGGTGGCAGCGACGCCGGGCGGGCCTCGGCCCGCCCGTCCAGCATTTTGATCGCCCCCTCGTCGTCCAGCGCCCGTACCAGTTCGATCACGAACAGCGGGTTCCCCCCAGCGCCGCCCACCTGCTCGAGCAGCCGAGGGCCGGCCGGGAGACCGACCACCTCGCCGGCGAGCTGAGCCGCCTCCTCCGAGCTCAACGGCCCAAGGAGCACATGCTCGGCGCCCCGCGCCAGGAGGTCGGCGATAGCCCGGTCGACGTCCACGCCATGGGATCCACCGCGCACCGTCCCGAGCAACGCCAACGGCACACGAGTCAGGTGACGGGCGATGGAGTGCAGCGCACGCAGGGTCAACGGATCGGCCCACTGCAGGTCCTCAACGACGAGAGCGACCGGGACCGTCGAGGCGAGCTCCTCCACGACATCCAAGACGGCCTCCACGATCAGCCACCCCTCGTCGGCGGCGCCCGCGCCGCAGCGCGTCCGGACCCGCCGTCGGTGTCCACCAGGCGGGCCAACGCGGCGCGCGAGGGATCGGGCGCGCCCCGCTCAATCTCCAGTGCCTCGCGCAAGGCCCGCAGCGGACGATCCTGCTCGACCTCGTCGCACGCTCCCCATAGGACCCGGAAACCACGACGCCGGGCGAACGCCAGCGTCTCGGCGATCAGACGGGACTTGCCGATCCCCGCCTCGCCCTCGAGAAGCGCGATCCGCCCCCGTCCTGTGGCGGCATCCTCGACAACGGCGCGCAGGACGTCCATCTCGACCGCCCGACCGACGAACCGGACCGCAGAACCGACCTTGACCACTTCCATCCCGCGACCAGCATGGACACGCCGGCCGGCCGCCGACAACAACGGACGATCACGTTCTCGACCCTGACAAACCGTCCAAGCGCGGGACTACAAAGTCCGCGCGACCAGCGAACGACTGGACCGAACGACGTTGTCGGGAACCTCACCGCTGACGCCAGACCGCACGAGTGTCATGCCCGACACGAGCGGAACACGCGACGACGCCGTATCCGTCACCGACACGTGACAAATCCCCGGCCGCCGCGTCCGCGATTGCTGGCTCGATGTAGTCTCGATCACAGGGGGTCAGCGGAGACGAGAGGAGTTGTCGGTGAGCACGATCGGGATGTTCCCGAGCGATGAGCACGACCCAGAGGGAATGCTTCGCGAAGCGAATGAGCTGCGGCGGGCGAGGGGACTCCAGCAGCTGGGGCCGTGGTGGCGAGTACAGCCCCGGGATCTCTACGGATCGCGCCGCGTCGTCCACGCGAGGTGCTCACGGCTTCAAGGAATTCTGCACCGGCGGTAGGCCCGGGTGCCGTCGGTGGGCCGGCCGGCGCGGTGGGTCGCTCCGGCCGAAGCGTTTCGCGATCGTGCCCGGCGAGCGCATTGCCGGCATCGTGCCGCGAACCGCGTCAAGGAGTATTCACCCGCGATGCCTCCTAGGACGAGGTCGATGTGTTCGTCGTCTGATTCGGGTGCATGCGCTCATCCGCACAACCAAGCTCCGTCGTCAAGCGTTCGATGGACCACCGTCACCGTCACCTCCCACCGCCCGAAACGTTGACGTCCCACGATCTACGGGCAGCCAGGACCACCACACGACGAGCCGGGGTTGCATCCAAGAGCCAAAGGAGCCAACGCCGTGGATGTTTTCGAAGCCATGAGCACCTGCCGGGCGATCCGATACCTGAAATCCGACCCAGTCGACGAGGGCCTCATCGAGCAGGTAATCACCGCCGCCACGTGGGCGCCGAGCCCGGGCAACTCCCAGGGGCGAGACTTCATCGTCGTCACCGACGCAGAAACGAGACAGATCATCGGCGGCGCCATCGCAGACGTGATGAGCGGCGCCGTCGCAGCGATGGAGCGGCCGGACCGTACTCACCGCTTGATCCTCGACGGCACGGCCCACCTCCTGGACACCCTCGAGAACTGTCCAGTCCTGATCTTTATTTGCGGCAAGGCGGTGTATCCCTACCACTCACCACGTGAATCGTTCGTCTGGTCCTCGATCTACCCCGCAGCACAAAACCTGATCGTGGCAGCACGCGCGCTGGGGCTCGGCACGGTGTTCACCACGTTCTCCGGCGCTGCCGAGCCCGTCGTCCGACAGACCCTCGAGATTCCCGCGGATGTCCATATCGGATGCATGATCCCGATGGGATGGCCCGACGCAAAGTTCGGCCCGGTCAAGCGCGTGGGCTACGACCGCGTCGTGCACCGCAACAGGTGGCGAGGCGACCTGCGCACGTATCCGCCGACCTACGACGATTTACTCGGCTCTCCGTGATCCACGGCTCCCCGTTCTGGGAAGCTCGCGAGTCACACGACCCGGCGGACGCGGAGATCCTCGACCCGGCCGGGATCAGGCTCGGTCGGCGCGGTCGCGCCAGATCTCCGTTCCGCACGGCATTCACGGCGCGCCCGGGCATGAGCGCCTTCTCGGCGTCAGCCTGGGTGGCGTGGAGTGAGGCGGCACGCTTCGTGCCGTTCGTCTGACGCGCCCAGCGGCCATCAGGTCGGGGTTCGACAACAATCTGCGGGTGACTCTTCGGCATCGGTCCATCCCCTCCGGGTCTCGCATGACGGTGTACCGGACAGAACGATTCGAAACGGCAACACCGGCCGAGGGGCACCTAACCCCAGGACGCCCCTCGACCGGCGTCGGTCATGCCCGGCCGGGGGATCTCGGAGTTCCACGTCTGAGCTCCCGGCCGGGCGCTCCATGGTGTACCCACGACCTGAATCGCTCGAACCCGATCGGGTGACCGTTGAGCATCACTCCGCCGCAGAGCGCCGATCGCCAGGTACGGGCGTTCGCAACGCTGGCCAACTCGAACGTGGGCGCGACGCAGATCGGGCCCGGTTGGGCGCCGCCAAAGGCAGCAACACTCCGGTCACGCCGACAACCGCGGACGGCCAGCCTGGTACCGCATAGCCCCACGATGGTGCCGGAACGATTGACATCTGGGCGACCTTGACACCGACCGAACGTGGGTTGACTCTGGTCTGTGGGGCAATCGGGCCGCGGCAGGGCGCCGCGGGCGGCATGAGGGAAGGAGGCGAAGCTGCCTCATCCATACGTTGGCGCGCCTGTGGGCGCGCACCTCTTTGGAGGAGAGAGACATGAAGCGTCGCTTTGCCGCGATCGTTATGGGTGCCGGCCTCGCCGTTGGGCTGGGTGTCACCTCAACGTCGGCGGCCCCACCCACAACCACCACCACAACCACGAAGAACCTCGTCGAGACCTTTGTTGACGTCGTGCCGACCTGCGACGCAAGTGGCGCCGAATACACGATCACGTCAAGGTCGAACTTGGTGGAGCACGAGACGGTGTTCGCGGACGGCCGCGTTCATGCCACGTTCACCCAGACGGGGAGGTTTGTTGCGGTTCCGCTGGAGGACCCGAGCCTGCCCGACTTCACTGGAAAGTTCACCACCTGGGGCAACTTCAACGCCAACGGCAAGACCGAGAACACCACCTTCACGTTCACCGTGCATGGCACCGGGGACGACGGCTCGACGTTCAAGCACCACGAGACGGCCCACTCCAACACGCGCCGCAGACGGGAGTGTGCAGGAATTCTTCCGCTGCCACGACAGCTAAGGGCTAGGAGGCCGTGCGGGAACGGCGTACATCAATGCCCGCGGCCGGGACATGATCACTATCCGGAAGGAGATCGTCCGGAATGTGCTTTACGGTGCCGGGCATGACAGAGATCGGAACGGATTGGCGGGTGGTCGATGGCATTGCGACGGCATGGTTCGACGCGCCTTCGCTGATCGAGGGGGCTGCGCTGGCCGGGCGCATCGTGGAGCTGTCGGCCGAGATCGTGGTCGACCTGCGCGCGACAGGCATTCGGGTGCGCCTCGACTCAGACGAGCACGCCGAGGCGGTGTCGGCGGCGGCGCGGGATCTCGGGCTGGCCGCGAACCCTGCCGTGCTGCAGCACCTGAGCGTCGTGTTCGACTCCGCGAACCCGACTGTGGTGAGGCGGTTCTGGCAGCGCGTGCTCGACTACGCGCCTGGGGAGGACGGCGGTTTGGCGGATCCGTTGCGGCGCGACCCCGCGATACGGATCCGGCAGTCGACGGAGCCGCGGCCGCTTCGAAACCGCATCCACCTCGACGTGGTGCGGCCGGCCGCGGCGGTCGAGCAGGCGAGTCTTGGTGAGGCATCCGGACCGTTCGGGGTCTGCCACACCGACCCCGACGGCAACGAGGTCGACCTGGTGCCGGGCACGGCGCTCGGCGAGAGGATCGGGACAGCCGACTGGCAGGCGGTGTTCAGCGCGATGGCGTGCTACCGCACCACCTCGCCGACGCAGCAGCGTGACCTGGCCGCCGCAGCAGCGGCGCTGGCCGACGACACGGGCTTCCCGCTGCTGGTCGACCTGCGCCCCGGGCTCGTGATCATCGACAGCGGTAAGGACCAGTGGGAAGACGACGCCCACGGCCTCGAGCTCGACTTCACCGACCTCGCCGGAAACCTCCAGACCGCTGCCCGCGAACTCGGGGCCACTGCGGATCCGGGGCTGCCGCGCTTCGCTCAGCTCTTCCTCGACGCCGCCGACGTCGCCGCAGTCCGCGCGTTCTGGGTCGCCGCACTCGGATACACCCACGACCGGCGAGCCGGGGTCATCGACATCCACGATCCGCGGCGGCTGAACCCGGTGCTGGTGTTCCAAGAGCTCGATGCTTTGGAGACGGAGCGGCGCCGGCAGCGCAACCGCATCCACTTCGAGCTCGCGGTGCCGTCGGACCTCGCGCAGACGCGCCTCGCCACGACCGTCGCAGCCGGTGGCCGGCTCCTTGACGAGTCGGAGGATCGCTGGCGGGTCGCCGACCCCGAAGGCAACGAAATGGTGATCGTCAGTGGGGCATGAGCTCGCATTCGGCTGAGCTCCACGCCAGGCGGTTTCTCGTCGACGAGCGCTGGATCTCCGCCGCAATCAGCATCGAACACGCACGCCACGCTTGAACGCCAGGGACGACGCGCCGTATATAGCGGCGGATCCGGCGCACCGCCACCCCACCGACAGGCGGCGCAGTTGACGAGCGCGTAATGCCCGATCTGGTGGCGTCAGCGCGTTCAGGCGGCGGCCTAGCGAACAGTCCTCGCCGGCGCGTGCAACAGCTCGCGCACCCTGGTGAAATGCTCCGGCAGCCGCTCGAGCACGCGGCGGACCCGTTTGCGTTCCTCGACGAGGGTGGCACCGATGGCGACGAGCTCGCTCACCTGCGGTTCTCCCCCGAGCGGCTTGTCTCCGTCCGCCTTGCTTCATGCCGCCTTTCGATACTTGGCCTCGGCGATGCAGAAGACGCCGAAGGCGAACAGCCCGATCGCGATGATCCACAGAAGCACCTTGCCCCACGTCGTGTCGGCCAGTTCGATCAACGCGCCCGAAGGCCCCTTTGCGGTCGTCGACTTGAACGCGATCGCGGCCTGGATGAGGAAGTAGCCGACCACCGCATACACGAGGGACTGCGCGGTGTACCCGACCAGCCCGAGCCGGACGACCCACGACCCTTCGCTGGCGTCGAGGCGTGTAGCGAACGTCTTTTTCACGACCTGCTTGTGGAAGTTGTAGCCCGCGTAGCCGATAACGGCGACACCCAGGATGCCGACGAGCCACCGACCCGCCGGCCAGTCGAACAACGTCGAGGCCGCCTTCTGAGAACCTTCGTCGCCGGACTGCTCGCTGCCCGCTGTGTCACCCGATCCGGTCCAGTTGGCGATCGTGACTCCAAGGGTGGCGATCGCGAGCAAGAGGTAGACGACCCCGAGCACGGCGTACTTCAGTCGATCCTTCGGTTCGCTGCCCTCGACCGGATCGCCCATCACTGCGCACAGGAAGCGCCAGACTGCGAGGGCGAACAGCGCCACTGTCAGGGCGATGAGGAGGAACTTCCCAAGTGGTTGGGCGGCGAGCCACGCGACCGCACCCTCGCTCGTGGCCGCTTCATCCTTCTCGCCCATCGCGATGCGAATGGCGAGCAGGCCGATGATCGTCGCCACGACCCCCTGGCCAACGAGACCGATCCGTCCGATCGGCTCCTTCCAATCTTGTGCCCTAGACACGACGGCCCCGCCGCTGGCGGCTGGTGCATCGACCATGTGACCTAGTCTCCCTCCGTGGACCCAGGCTCAAACCCAACACACTCTTGAGTCACGACCCTGCCTCTCGTCCGAGTCACTGCCGTGTTTCCCGTCGCTGCACGACGGCCACTAGGGCCGATGACACCGACGCCGCCGGCGACCGCGTCGACGTGGGCGGCAAACGCGGCTCGCTCGTCAGGGTCGTCGAACCACACCAGGGCCCAGGCAGTCTCGCGGAGCCCGCAGCAAGCATCGAACTGCCGTTCCGAGCGCGGTGCGTCGTTAGCGGTGTCTCGGTCGGGCGAGGTAGCCGATGATCACGCCGGCAACGACGCTGACCGCGATCACGACCCAAAGCGCAACGTCTGCGGTGTCGAACGCCCAGTCGACGTTGACGTTGTCCGTGTTGAGCGCGGCAAACACCAGCACCGCTGCCAGCACAACCAGCCCGACGATCACGCGAAACGTCTGACTCGCCCGAATGCGTCGCTCCCCGAGCGACCGGGATTCACTGTTCATGCCGTGTGCTCCCTGCTCCGGGAGGACATCGGTCAGCCGGGCCGGTCGGCACGGTCTCGACCGTGACTGTGCCGGCGCTGTATCTGACCGTCTCCGCCTTTCACGACCAGCTCGGCGCCTTCACGCCGCGCTTGTGCGCGAGCGGCCTTCTCGGCGTCAGCCTGGGTGGCGTGGAGTGAGGCGGCACGCTTCGTGCCGTTCTTCTGACGTGCCCAGCGGCCATCCGGTCGGGGCTCGACAACGATCTGTGGGCGAGCGGTTGGCATGACGAACCTCCATGTGTCCCGTGCGTTGTACCCGGACAGAGCGATTCGAAACGGCAACACACTCCGTTATTCCTGTTTGCGAGCGGTGGTGCCGCATGCGACAGGTCTCTGACACAGCGTAGACGGGTACGGTGGTTTCGGGCGCTGGGGAAGTCTCGCCCAGACGCCGGCCCCGGTCCGGAACGCCCGCTGGACCGGGGCCTTCGGCGCACACGCATTGGCCCAGGGTCAACGCTAAGGCGACGGGCTTCACGGAGATGACCCCCGCGTAGCGAACCCATCTCCGACAAACGAGGTTGCCGTCAGTTCGACGCGGGTATGGCTTCAGATACAGCACGCGTGCCCGGCCGGTGAGCACGCACCTGGTCTCACCGGTCGGGCACGTCTCGCCGCCGCCACCGTGGCGTGACCGGAACTTCGCCGCCTATCAATCCGGTCAGGTGCCTGGCCGACGCTCGTGAATGGGCTCGGCCAGGCACTGCGGCGGATTGCCTTGTGCGTGCCCCGGCCGGAGACGGAGAGACCCGACCCGGAGCACGGAGCCTGGCAACTCGGGGTTGAGACGCCGACTCGCGCTGGGAGTTACCCACCCCTCGCGTACGCCCTAACGGTTGATCCTCAGATCGCCGAGCGGGCGAGCAAAGAGCCCTACCGCATGGCCCGCGCCAGCTCGTTCAGCAGCTCGCGCACCTCGGTGAAGTGCTCCGGTAGCTGCTCGAGCACGCGGCGGATTCGTCGGCGCTCCTCGACGAGGGTGGCACCGATGGCGACGAGCTCGCTCACCTGGTCGCGGCTGAGGTGGGCGCACGCCGCCGATCGGCGCAACTGCTCGAACCGCTCCTCGATGCCCACGGCATCACCGTAGCGAACAATCGTTCGGGTAACGAGTGGGTGTTGGCGGGTGAGAAGGGGGTCAGATCTTCGTTGGGTCGGCGGCCGTGTCCTCGTGATCCGCCATCGACCATTCCAAGAATGGGTCAACGTCACTCATTGGCCGCTCGTCGACTGACCGCCCCGCACGGCTCTTTCCACCAGTTGTGTGAAGGAGGCTTGCGCGACACTGGGGTCGACCACCTAATGGAGGACTCCATGAGTACGACGCGACCTTGCCGGGGCGGCGGCGATCGTCACCGGTGCCAGCCGTGGTCTCGGACGGCACTTCGCGTTGGATCTGGTGCGCGCTGGAGCCAAGGTGACGATCACTGCGAGGTCGACCACGGGCCTGGAGGAGACTGCCTCGTTGCTGCCCAGCGCCGAGAGTGCCTTCGAGATCGTTGCTGGGGACGTCGCGGACCCTGTCGTCGCCGAACGAACAGTGGCTCGAACCGTGCAGCGGTTCGGGGGCGTGGATGTGCTCGTGAACAATGCCGGAACGATGGCCATCGGACCGCTCTCCGACATGGCCGTCGAGGACTGGTGGGGCGTGATGGACGTCAACGTGCGCGGACCACTGATCTGGACAAAGGCCGTGATGCCGTGGATGCGCGACCGCCGAGCCGGCACGATCATCAACATCTCCAGCCGTGGCGCCTACACCCAACATCCCTATGCCAGCGCCTACTGCGCATCGAAGGCGGCGCTGAGCCAACTGACCTCGTGTCTCGCGGCCGAGCTTGCCGACGAGGGGATCGTCGTCTTGGCCTTCGGTCCGGCCGCACTCACTGGTCTGGCGCGATCGCTGTTCGAGACAACGGCGATGCCAGCATCGCGGCGTCAGTTCTATGAGTCCTACTTCACCGCCAACCCCGACGAGTTGCTCAGCAACACCTTGGACCTCTTCCGTTTCCTCGTGAGTGGTGGCGCTGATCACCTCTCTGGTCAATACGTCGGCAGCCGAGTCGACGGCTTCGACACTCCCGAGGACCTTCGGGCCCGGGTCGCACCTTTGTGACTTCTCGTTGCGACAAGTCCGGCGCTCTTAGGTGATTTGCTGAGAGTCCCTGACGGCACCAAGACGACCTGCGCCAACCGAGTTGGGACTGACTCGTTGGCGTCCCCGTTGGCGTCCCGGCTAAAACGAGAAAGTCCCGGCCGAGGATCCATGCCCTCTGACCAGGACTTTCAGGGTCGGGCTGGGGAGATTTGAACTCCCGGCCTCTTGTCCCCCAGACAAGCGCGCTAACCAAACTGCGCCACAGCCCGTTTGCTCGACGACGAATGTATGTGCGACGCCGTCGTTCGCGCCGGTCGGTCATGCTACCGCTAGAGGAACATCTCGGTGAATCGGTAGCCCAGGTAGACGACGAGTGCGACGATCATCAGTTTGAAGTGCCACGGAGCCTTCTCGTCACTCTTCTCTCGAGGTTCGTCAGCCTCGGCGACCTGACGGCCGCACGTCGGACAGGTTCCGTCGGGATTCAGAGCCGAGGGTGCCATGTACTTCGCGCAGTCTTCACACCACGGCATGGATCACCGTTCGCGCTTGCGGACGCGCAGCTTGATGGGCGTCGAACCGAACTCGAATGCCTCCCGGATCGAACGCTCGAGGAAGCGCATGTAGTGCTGCGGGAGCTCGCGGTTGGTGAACAACGTGAAGGTCGGCGGGTCACTTGCGCCCTGCACCGCGTAGAGCACCTTCGCTCCCCCACCGGCCGGCTGGCGCTGCTGCGCGGCGGCGATGACGCGGTTCACGTCGCGCGTCGGTACCCGTCGGTGGTACTGGGTGATCGCCTCCTGCAGCACCGGTCGCAGACGGTGGACGCCCTTGCCCGTGAGAGCCGAGATCTTGAGCACCGGCGCGTCGCCGATGAAGGCGAGCTTGCGGTGGAGCTCGACGAGCACGGAATCGCGGTCCTCGCTTTC
The DNA here is from genome assembly GCA_963830025.1 of uncultured Acidimicrobiia bacterium. Lineage (GTDB taxonomy): Bacteria > Actinomycetota > Acidimicrobiia > Acidimicrobiales > Ilumatobacteraceae > CAWHLC01. Next base: position 390,831 of record CAWHLC010000001.1, on the reverse strand, counting down.
GGTGACGAGCTCCCACTTGTTGAGCACGAGCAGGATGGGGCAGCCTGCCGCGTCGATCCGCTCGGCGAGCCGCTGGTCTTGCCCGCTGACCTCGCCGGTGGCATCGATCACGAGGAGGGCGATGTCGGCGTCGTCGATGGCGCGGAGGGCGCGCACGAGCGAGTAGTACTCAGCCGAGTCGTCGATCTTCGCCCGTCGCCGCATCCCGGCAGTGTCGACGAACACGATCGGCCCGTCTTCGGTCTCGACGAGCGTGTCGACCGCGTCGCGCGTGGTGCCGGGCATGTCGTGCACGACGGACCTATCGGCGCCGACGAGGCGGTTGAACAGCGTCGACTTGCCGACGTTAGGCCGCCCGACGATGGCGACTCGCGGCGGCGCCGCCGACTCGGGACTCCACACGTCGTGGTCCCTGTCGAGCACGCTGCCGTCGTCGTCGAGCTCGTCGTAGACGGCACGGTCGCCGAGCAGGTCGATCACCACGTCGAGCAGGTCGCCGGCGCGTCTGCCGTGCAGCGCACTCACCGGGATTGGCTCGCCGAGGCCGAGCGAGAGGAACTCCCACCGGGTGTTCTCGCGGTTGTCGTTGTCGGCCTTGTTGGCGACGACCAGCACGTCCTTGTCGAGGCGTCGAAGCCACGCGGCGACGGCCTCGTCGTCGTCGGACATGCCGACCGAGGCGTCGACGAGGAACAGCACCACGTCGGCATGGCGCACCGCGGCTTCCACCTGACGGCTGACCTTGGCCTCGAGGTCGGAGCCGCTCGGCATCCAGCCACCGGTGTCGATCACCCGGAAGTGGGCACCGAGCCACTCGGCCTCGAGCTCCTTGCGGTCACGAGTGACGCCGGGCCGGTTCTCGACGATCGCCGCCTGCTCGCCGACGATGCGGTTGAACAGCGTCGACTTGCCGACATTGGGACGGCCGATGATGGCGACAGACGGGAGTTGTTCGGCAACAGCCATCACGCCGCCTCCAATGCAGCACGAAGGGCGCTCCCGTCGGTGGCGACGACCTCGACGTGGCGGGGCAGGTCGGCGAGCGTGAGCCCGTCGAGGAAACGATCGTCGTCGGACAGGCAGACATCGGGCAGCAGGTAACGGTGCCCTTCCGGCTCGGAGCGCAGCACACGCTGCACGTCCTCCCCCACCATCAGCCCGGTCACGCCGGTGTTGCCCCCGAAGAAGAGGTTGTCGACTGGGATCACCCGGACATCGGCGCGATCGAGCGAGGTCACGAGCGGTTAGATGACGGCTGCGCCGAGTGTGCCGGTGAGCACGCCGACAGGCGCCTGGCGGCGCGGCGTCAGCGTCACCGTCGTGGTGTGGGCGAGCGACCGCAGTCCTGTGTATGCCGCCGGATTGGGCGGGGCGTCGACGGAAGCGAAGAACCCCCGCTGCGGTGCCGTGACCGTGTCCGTCACGCCGTTGAACTCACGCTCGAACTCCCGCGCCATGCCGATGCCGTCCTCGTACATCGAGAAGTCGCCGTAGTGATCAGCCGGAGGGAAGGACTGATCGGCCATCAGGTAGTACTCGTCGGCCAGGTAGGCCATGCGGTGGCCGAGCACGGTGGTGAACACGTCCTGCCAATCGTGGACGAGGTCGACCACGGCGGCGGCCTCGGCGGCGGTGTGGAGGCGCATGTTCGCCTCGCCGTTGAACCGCGACAACCCCAGCGGCACGACCGCGACAGAGGCCAGGTCTGGATACTGGTCGAGGATGCCGGCGAGCGTGTCGTCGAGCGCTGCGCCGTCGTTGACGCCGGGACACACCACCAGCTGGCCGCGCACCTCGATGCCGTGGTCGAGGAGCGCCCGTAGCCAGCGCAGACTCATCCCGCCGCGCGGGTTGCGCAGCATGCGGGAGCGGAGATCGGGGTCGGTGGAGTGGATGCTCACGTTGAGCGGCGACAGCCGTTCGGTGACGACGCGTTCGAGATCGGCCTCGGTGAACCGGGTAAGCGTGGTGAAGTTCCCGTAGAGGAAGCTCAGCCGATAGTCGTCGTCCTTGAGGTAGAGGCTCTTCCGCATCCCCTTCGGCAGCTGATAGATGAAGCAGAACTCACAGTGGTTGTCGCACGTGCGGACGCGATCGAACACGGCGCTGGAGACCTCCACACCGAGCGGCTCCCCGGGCCGCTTCTCGATCTGGACGTCGAGATCCATGCCCTGGCGGGCGACCTCGAGCTCGACCTCGCCCTCGTCGGAGAGGAGCTTCCACTCGATGACGTCGCGCGGGATCTGGCCGTTCAGACGACGGACTTCGTCGCCCGGCACGAGGCCCGCTCGCTCGGCCGGTGAGCCGGCGGCGACAGACACGACAACGGGAGAAGACATGGCCGTACGCAGGCTATCGGCGGGCTCCTCGGGCTAGCCTCGACGCTGAGATGAGTGTTGAACGGGTGCTGCTCGCCCAACCGCGCGGGTTCTGTGCCGGCGTCGAGATGGCGATCAAGGCCCTGGCCTGGATGGTTCGCAGCTTCGAGCCCCCGGTGTACTGCTACCACGAGATCGTGCACAACCAGCTCGTCGTCAAGCGGTTCGAGGACCTCGGCGTCGTGTTCGTCGACGAGATCGCCGAAGTGCCTCCGGGCCGGCCGATCATGTTGTCGGCGCATGGGTCGGCGCCGGAGGTCGTTGAAGCGGCACGGGAGCGGGGCAGCTACGTGGTCGACTCGGTGTGTCCCCTCGTCACGAAGGTGCATCACGAGGTGAAGGTGCGCACGGGCAAGGGCTTCCGCGTGGTGTACGTCGGACACGAGGGCCACGAGGAGGCCGTGGGAACGATGGCCGTGGCCCCCCACGCGATCAGTCGCGTCGAGTCGGTCGCCGAGGTCGAGGCGCTCCCGAAGTTCACGGAGCCCGTCGCCCTGCTCGCCCAGACGACGCTCTCCCACCGCGACTGGGCTGGTGTCGCCGTCGCCGTGAAGGACAAGTACGACACGGTGTGGACGCCCGGACGCAGCGACCTCTGCTTCGCCACCACCAACCGCCAGCAGGCGTTGATGGAGCTCGCCAAGGAGTGCGACGTCATCGTCGTCATCGGCTCCGCCAACTCATCCAACACGCGGGCGCTGGAGAAGCTCGCCCGCGAGGAAGGCTGCGAGCAGGTGCTGCGCATCAACCACGCCGACGAACTGCCCGATGACCTCTCGGGGGTGGTGGGGGTAACGGCGGGCGCATCGGCGCCGGAAGAGCTTGTCGAGGCGGTGATCGACCGGCTGGCTCCGGAGCACGGCGTCGACGTCGTCGACGTCACTCACGAGGACGAGTACTTCCCTCCCCCGCGCAACCTCCGCGACCTGCAGTACGCGATCGAGTCGGCGGCCACGGTCGTGCTCGGCGGATCGCTGCTCAACCGGCCGAGCATGGACGACCGCGGCCTCGGCGCCAGCGACGTCCTCGCCATCCTCGCCACCGATTGACCTCATCGCCCGGTCCGTCGCGGGCAGAGCGAGAGACCTAGTTCCGCGGGACCTGGCTCCAGGGAACGTCGCGGTCGACGCGGACGTCGCCGGGAAAACCGAGCACGCGCTCGCCGAGGATGTTCTTCATCACCTCGGTGGTGCCGCCCTCGATCGAGTTGGCGCGGCTGCGGAGGAACCCTTTCTGGTGCGACGAGAAGCGGTTGGCGAACTCGGGTCGCGTCATCTCGTAGGACTCGTAGAGCAACCCCTCGGCGCCGAGCAGGTCGACCACGGCGTCGTAGATGTCCTTGTTCAGATCGGCACCCGCCATCTTGCCGATCGATCCCTCTGGGCCCGGATCGCCCTTCTTCCGGTTCTGGTTGGCGCGAACATTCGTCAGGCGCAACGCCTCGGCACGGATCCACAGCTGCATCACCCGGTCGAGCCTGGCGGCATCCTTGCGCTCGGCGGGGAGCCCCTCCCACACGGTGACGAGATCGGCGATCGCTCCCGTACCGCGGGGCGCCGTGCCGCCGCCGATCGAGACACGCTCGTTCATCAAGGTGGTCAGCGAGACGCGCCAACCGTCGCCGGGGTTCCCGAGCAGCTCCGTGGCCGGCACGCGGACGTCCGTGAAGTAGACCTCGTTGAACTCGGCCTCGCCGGTCATCTGACGCAGCGGTCGCACCTCCACCCCGGGCGCCTCCATGTCGACCACCATCGCCGTGAGCCCCGCGTGTTTCATCGCTTCGGGATCGGTGCGCACGACGAGCAGACCCCACTTGGAGACATGGGCGAGTGTGGTCCACACCTTCTGCCCGTTCACGATCCACTCGTCACCATCGCGCACGCCTCGCGCGGCGAGGCCGGCGAAGTCTGATCCGGCGCCCGGCTCGGAGAACAGCTGGCACCAGACCTCCTCGCCGGTGAAGAGTGGCCGCAGGTACCGAGCCTTCTGCTCCTCAGATCCCCAGACGGCCACGGTGGGACCGGTCATTCCGTAACCGATCGGATTGCGCAACGCCGAGTGAGGACCGCCGGCGGCGGCGATCCGCTCCTGGATCCGCTTCTGCAACTTCGGGTTGAGCCCGAGTCCCCCGCACGCTTCGTCGTTGTGGACCCAGGCGAGCCCGAGATCGAACTGGGCGCCGAGAAACTCTCGCGCCGGTGTGCCGGCGGGAGGGTGCTCGCTCAGCAACCTGTCAACCAGTTCGTCGATGCGGGCTTGGTCGGCGTCCTCAGCGGTCACGGGATCTGTCAACGTCACCCGTTCGACGCTACCGACCAGTAGGTGTGCGGCCAGAACGCAACAGCAGAAATCACCGCCGCCACACGTATGACCGATCGGCGCCGGTCGGATACGTTCGCGGCGCATGTACCCCGGACAGCACGTCGCCACCGCGCCCGACAAGCCTGCCGTCGTCATGATCGGCTCGGGCTGGACGCAGAGCTTCGCCGAGCTCGACGAGGCGGCCAACCGCCTCAGCCGCGTGCTCCACGATGCCGGCCTCCGGCCTGGCGACCATGTCGCCCTCAGCATGGAAAACCATCCCCGCATGCTGGAGGTGTTGTGGGGGTGTCACTATGCCGGTGTCGTGTACACCGCAGCGTCCTCGCGGCTCGGTCCCGCTGAACTTGCATACATCGTCAACGACTGCGCCGCTCGTGCCTACATCACGTCCGCATACCTCGCCGACGCGGCGGCGGCGATCGTCGACGACACGCCCGCAATCGAGCTGCGGCTGATGCTCGACGCCACCATCGACGGGTATGACTCGTACGAGGCGACCGTCGCGGCAGCCGAGCCGACGCCGCTTCCCGATCGTCGGGGCGGCGTCGACATGCTCTACTCGTCGGGCACGACGGGCCAGCCGAAAGGCGTCGAGCAGGCCTACCCGGGTACACCGCTCGATCAGACGACGTTGCCGGTGGCGGTGCTGATGCAGCTGCTGTTCGGTCTCACGAGCGACTCCGTGTATCTCAGCCCGGCACCGATGTACCACGCCGCACCGTTGCGCTTCTCGATGGCTGCCCAGGCCACCGGCGCCACCGTCGTCGTGATGGAGCACTTCGACGCCGAGGAGTTCCTCCGTGCGATCGAGCGCCACCGGATCACGCACACCCAGGTGGTACCGACGATGTTCGTCCGCCTGCTCAAGCTGCCCGAGGAGACGCGCAACGGGTACGACGTGTCGACCCTGCAAAGCGTCGTGCATGCCGCCGCACCGTGCCCCGTTCCGGTCAAGCAGCAGATGATGGACTGGTTCGGTCCGATCATCCACGAGTACTACGCCGGCACGGAGGGGAACGGCTTCGTCTACGCCAGCCCGGAAGGGTGGCTCGCTCATCCGGGAACGGTGGGCACGCCACTCAACTGCACGGTGCACATCGTAGATGACGCCGGCGAAGAGGTCCCCCGGGGTGAACAGGGCACGATCTACTTCGAGGGCGGCGCCACATTCGAGTACCACAACGACCCGGACAAGACCGGCAAGTCCCGCCACCCGAAGGGATGGAGCACGCTCGGCGACGTCGGCTACCTCGACGAGGACGGCTTTCTCTTCCTCACCGACCGCAAGGCGTACATGATCATCTCCGGTGGTGTGAACGTCTACCCGCAGGAAGCCGAGAACCTGCTCATCACCCATCCGAAGGTGCTGGATGTCGCCGTCTTCGGCGTGCCCAACGACGACTTCGGCGAGGAGGTGAAGGCCGTCGTACAGCCCACCGTGATGCCCGCCGACGCCGAGGAGGCCAATGCCCTCGAGCGAGAGCTGGTCGCCTTCTGCCGCGCATCGCTGGCGGACATCAAGTCGCCCCGCACGATCGACTTCCGCGCCGAGCTGCCTCGCCATCCCACGGGGAAGCTCTACAAGCGGCTGCTCAAGGACGAGTACTGGAAGGAAGCTGGTCGGTCGATCTGACCACCCGACCAGCTGACCGGCGCGATGGCCGTCCTGCACCCGTACCTCGACTGGCCGGGGCCGATCGCGATGGCCCACCGTGGCGGGTCGAGCGAAGCGCCGGAGAACACGATGCCGGCGTTCGAGCACGCCATCGTCGAGCTCAGCTACCGCTACGTGGAGACCGACGCTCAGGTCACCGCCGACGGCGTGTTGCTCGCTTTCCACGATGACGACCTGTTGCGCACGTGCGGACGGCCGGGCGTGATCTCGACGCTTCCGTTCGACGAGGTGTCGTCGGCTCGCGTCGACGGCACTGAACCGATTCCCCTGATGGACGACCTGCTCGGCGCCTGGCCCGAGGCGCGGCTCAACATCGACTGCAAGTCGAATGCCGCCGTGGAGCCGCTCATCGAGCTGATGCGTCGCCACGACTGCCTCGACCGGGTGTGTATCGGGTCGTTCGACGACCGCCGCATGGCTCGGCTGCGGACGCTGCTCGGCCCCCGCGCCTGTACATCATTCGCCCAGCGGGAAACAGCCCTCTTCAAGTTCATCGGCCGTACGACCGGCGGGCTTGCCGCGCAGGTCCCCGCGACCTTTCGGCGGGTGGCCGTACCGACATCACGGTTCGTACGTCGCGCACACGAGCGCGGCATCGTCGTCCACGTGTGGACGATCAACGCGCGCGACGAGATGATCCGCCTCCTCGATCTCGGCGTCGACGGGCTCATCACGGACCGCCCCGCCGAGCTCAAGCAGGTGCTGCTCGAACGCGGCCAGTGGCATGAGTAGCGCCGGCGGCGAACCGGGCTCAGGCAGACAGATCGGCGACGTGCACGACGGCGTCTCCGCGATTCACCAACGGGTACAGGGTGCGCCCGATGACGACGCCGTCGCTCGCAGCCCGCATGGCACCGACCCGTCGACCGAACGAATCGAACACCGTGCCCAGCACCTGGTGCACGACGACGCGATCGCCGAGCTCCACCTCGAGGTCGAGGATCCCGCTCGTGCCGGCGCGCACCCAGCGGCTGCCGCCGCGAGACGAGAGGTCGCCGGCCGCGGGCGATGGCCGGCGCGTCGTCGATCATCCCCGAGCGCGGCGAGCACGCGCAGCACGCCGTCGACACCCACGGAGATCGCCTCCTCGTCGAAGCGCCACGGCTGTCCTGCTTCGTACAACAACACCGTCGCACCGGCCTTCGTCGCCGCGTGCCGTAATGAGCCGTCACGGGTCTCCGCGTGCAGCATCAGCCGCGGCCCGAACACCCCGGCCAGCTCCGCCGTCCGCTCGTCGTCGAGGTTCGCTCCACGTGCGGCCAGTTCGTGCGATGGTCGCTGCCGGTGTGCAAGTCGATGCCCACCGAACAACGTGCGACCACCTTCGTCATCATCAGGTTCGCCAGACGTGCCGCCATCGAACCACGCGACGAGCCGGGAAACGACCGGTTGAGGTCGCGGCGGTCGGGCAAGTATCGATCTCCCTCGACGAACCCGTAGACGTTCACGATCGGCACTGCCAGCACGGTGCCACGCAGGCGCCGTGGCGTCGAGCCTGTGCCAGCACCTTGCGGATGATCGCCACACCGTTGATCTCGTCGCCGTGCACGGCCGCGCTGCATCCACACCGTCGGACCCTTGGCCCGCCCGTGGAGCACCATCACTGGCAGCGACACCATCGACCCCGACACCAGCCGCGAGATGGGCAGCTCCGTCTCGCGTCGCTGACCCTGGTCGCACGCTCCATGCCGTCGATCTCGAAGGGCGGACGCCCCCGGCTCATCGTCGTCTCCCGCCCGACCCCGCTCGCCGCCTCCGGTTCCGCGGTTCCGCTGGCGCAGCTCGACAGGAGGTCGTCCAGCGAGATAGCTCTGTGCCGGGTCGACCACGAAGTGCTGGCGCACTGCCTGGCGGCCGAGCAGCATGCGGAAACCCATCTCGTCACGACGGGTCAGAGTGACCTCGATCGGCACGACTTGCGACCGGCGAGGCAGATCGTCGATGTGCACAACAGGCCGGCGCTCGGGGTGGCCCGACGAGCTGCGCACATGGCGCACATCGACGACGGGCAGCTCGATCGCGTGTGCGTCGCGCGCGCTGCGTTGCCACGGCTGGATTCGGAACCGCACCCAGTCCTCGCCGTCGCGCTCGGAACCAGCGCAGCCCGTGGGCGTGCAATGCCGACGTCCGAGCCCCGGTGTCGACCTTGGTCTTGATCCAGTCGACGCCGTGATCGGGAAGGGCAACCCATTCACGCCACCCGAGGGTGACCTTCGGTCGCCGCTTGGTGCGCATCATGTGTATCTTCGCAAATGCGGTATTCCCCGACGGGGTTCTCGTCGATCCTCGCCCGCCAGCGAACGGAGCACAGCCGTGAAGATCGCCATACTTTCCCGCGCCCCGCAGGCGTACAGCACGCGACGCTTCCGCGTCGGCGGCGGAAGATCGCGGGCACACCGTCGCGTGCTCAACACGATGCGCTTCGCCATCGACCTCTCCCACGAGAACCCTGATCTTCAGTACCGTGGCCGGCCGCTCTCCCACTACGACGCAGTGCTGCCCCGCATCGGCGCCGTCGATCAGCTACTACGGCACCGCCGTCGTGCGGCAGTTCGAGCAGATGGACGTGTACACACCGAACACCGGCGAACGGCATCACCAACTCTCGCGACAAGCTCCGCGCCTTCCAGATCCTCTCTCGCCACGACATCCAGATCCCGGCGACCACGTTCGTCACCAGCCGCGACGACGTGCTGCCCGCCATCCAGCGGGTCGGCGGCGCGCCGGTCGTGATCAAGCTGCTGGAAGGCACGCAGGGCATCGGCGTGATCCTCGCCCCTGAACAAGACAGGTCGCCGAGGCGATCCTGGAGACGTTGCAGAGCACGCGCCAGAACGTCCTCGTGCAACAGTTCGTCGCTGAGAGCCGGGGACACGATATCCGCGCTCTCGTCGTCGGCGACCGAGTCGTGGCGGCCATGCGACGGGTCGCCCAGGGCGACGAGTTCCGCTCCAACGTGCATCGCGGCGGCACACCGAGGCGCTGAAGCTCGATCCCGAGTTCGAGACCGCCGCCGTGCGGGCGGCACAGATCATGGGTCTGCGCGTCGCCGGTGTCGACATGCTCGAGAGCGACGACGGACCGCTGATCCTCGAGGTCAACTCCTCCCCGGGTCTCGAAGGCATCGAGACCACAACAGGGCTCGACGTCGCCGGGGCGATCATCGACTTCATCGACAATCAGGTCGCCTTCCCCGAGCTCGACGTCCGTCAGCGGCTCACCGTGAGCACCGGTTACGGCGTCGCCGAGCTCCTCGTCAAGGAGGGGGCTGACATGGTGGGTAAGCCGCTCGGCGACTCCTCGATCGCCGACGCCGACATCAGCGTGCTCAGCATCTACCGCGGCGCATCAGGTGATCCCCAACCCGCGCCGCAACCGCGTCCTCGAAGCCAACGACCGCCTGCTGTGCTTCGGCCGGCTCGAGGAGATGCGCTCGATGATCCCGGAGCGACGTCGTCGCCCGCGCAAGCTGAAGAAGCTCCCGCCGATCGAGACCCCTGCCTGACCGCCGTGGCCCGCGTCAGCGGGCGTAGCCGATCGGGGCTGCGCCCTTCACGCTGGTGCGGTACATCTCCCGGCGCACGCCGCGATAGTCGTTGAGCGCGTTGTGTTGGGTGCAGCGGTTGTCCCAGATCGCCAGCGTCCGTGGACGCCAGTGGAGGCGGCAGGTGAAGTTCTCGTTCACGGCGTGCCGGTTGAGGTATCCGAGCAGGGCATGCGATTCGCCACCGGCCCAGCCTTCGAAACCCGTCGTGTACACCGAGTTCACGTACAGCGCCGGACGGCCCGTGTTGGGATGACGCGTCACCGCAGGATGCGTCTGTTGGGCGTAGGCCTCCTTCGACGGTTCGATCGCCATCGAGGACCTGTCCTTGGTCATGTCGAGATAACCGCCCGTGCCGTAGGCCATGCCGGCGGAGTGCACGGCATGCAAGCCGATGAGCGTGTCCTGCAGCCCTCGCGACAAGGTGTCGAAGGCGAGCTGCTGGTTGGCCCACACCGTGTCGCCCCCTGCGGTGGGGACGTCCCACGCATGGAGCACCGTGTATGCCGGCGGGACCGGCAGGTAGCTGAGATCCGTGTGCCACGCGTTGGCGAAGTTCAGCTCGTCCTGCTCCTCCTTGATCACGCGGATCACGTAGGGCCGGTCGTCGAGCGGCTTCACGAACGGCGTGATGTCACGCCCCCCGAGCTCCTCGGTGAACCGCTCGAGATCGTCGAGGGTGAGGTCCTGATCGGGCAAGAACACGACGAGGTGGTCGTCGAGAGCGCGCGTCAGCTCCTCGACCTCTTCCGTGCCCAGTGGGCGCCTGAGATCGATGCCGGTGACGAAGGCACCCAGCGCCCCGGCGGCGCGTTCAACCTGCATGAGTCGACCGTAACGCAGCGGCGGCGGTGAGGATGGAGCCTGCCAGCACGAAGATCCCACCGATCGCTGTGAGGCGCGGCCCGTCGAGCACCCGCAGCAAGCCTTCGTCGGGAGCTCTGGCGACGGCGGCGCCAACTCCCCCGGCGTACAGCGCAGCGACGACCCCGACGAGGGCGCCGATGGCGTGGTAGCCCCACCACGCCGCGGTCGCCGCGACGACGAGCATCAGCGGCACGAGCGGCCATGCCCGCAGCCCGATGCCGACGGGGCCATCCGGCTCGAATCCGAGGCGACCCACCAGTTCGACGATGTCGTAGCTGTTGCGATTGCGGGTCCCTGATGCCACCCACGGCTGCAGCGTGCCGATACAGGCGACGACGGCGCCGACGGTGAGCGTTCCCGCGCCGGCCAGCCCGAGCGTGCGTCCGCCTCTCTCAGCCATCGAGGAAAGCGTATGCACTTGCCGGCCGAAGCCGGGAGACGACAGCTACGCAGCAATCCGCGTTGCCGCTGGTCGGGCTCCGTCGCCGCATCGTACGGTGGGGCGATGACCCCGGTCCACGCCCCGTTCCGCGCGTTCCACAGCGCGCACGCGATGGTTGCCACGGCCGACCAGTTGGCGACGCAGGCCGGCATGAGTGCGCTCGACCGGGGCGGCAACGCGATCGACGCTGCCGTCGCCGCCAACGCGGCGATGACCGTCTGCGCACCGCATCTCTGCGGGATGGGCGGCGACCTCTTCGCCCTTGTCTGGGATGGCTCCAATGTGCATGCCCTCAACGCCAGCGGAAGGGCAGGGAGCAATGCCGACGCGGCCGCGCTTCGCGCCGAGGGACACGCGTCGATGCCGTTCCGGCACCACCCCGCTGCGGTGACGGTGCCCGGTTGCGTCGACGGCTGGCTGGCGCTGCACGAGCGCTTCGGGGAGCTCGCCCTCGCTGACGTGCTCGCACCGGCGATCCGCCTCGCCGCCAACGGCTTCGCCGCGAGCCCGCTGCTCGTCGGATCGGTGAGGTTGCTCGACGACCGGGGACGGGCACAGCTGCGAGAGCTCGCCGAGCAGGCCGTCGCGCCTGGTGTGATCGTCCAGCGACCGGGAGTGGCACGAGCGCTGCGGGCGATCGTCGACAAGGGTCGCGATGCGTATTACGGCGGCGAGTTCGGTGCCGGACTCGTCGGTGTCACCGGCGGACTGCTGACCGAGGACGACGTCATCGCTCCCCACGCCGACTGGGTGACGCCACTGACGACGAGCGTCTTCGGCGTCGGCCTCCACACGATCCCGCCGAATTCGCAGGGATACCTGACGCTCGGGAGTGCGCTCGTCGCAGAGCATGCCGGCGTACCTGATGATCCCGCTGACGACCGCTGGGCGCACGTCCTGATCGAGGCATCCGTGGTCGCCGGGCATGACCGTCTCGACGTACTCCACGACGGCGCCGACGGAGCGGAGCTCCTGGCCGCGATCGTGGGGCGTGCCGGCACGCTCGACCCGGCGCGGGCCAGCGGCCGTCCGGCACCCGCGGCGGACGGAGACACGACGTACCTCTGCACTGCCGACAGCGGAGGCCGGGCCGTCAGCCTCATCCAGTCGAACGCCTCCGGGTTCGGGTCGTGGCTGGTCGAGCCCGGCACGGGGATCAACGTGCAGAACCGTGGGCTCGGTTTCAGTCTCGTCCCCGGACACCCGGCGGAGTACGCCCCCGGACGCCGCCCGCCGCACACCCTGTGCCCCGCCCTCGCCACCGACGCATTCGGGCTGCGCAGCGTGCTCGGCACGATGGGCGGTGACGCCCAACCGCAGATCCTGCTCCAGGTTGCGGCACGGCTCTTCGTGCACGACGAGGGTGTCGCCAACGCCATCGCCGCGCCGCGATGGGCGCTGCGCGGGCCGTCAACGGGGTTCGACACCTGGGAGAACGGGCGGCCGGCGACGGTGGCCGTTGAAGGGCACGCTCCCGACGCCTGGACGGGCGCTCTCGGCGCACGCGGCTACGACGTCCGCCCCAGCGACGCCTTCAGCAGCCAGTTCGGCCACGCCCACGCCATCGTCGTCACCGCGCACGGGTATGCCGGAGCGGCCGATCCGCGTTCGATCGTCGGATCGGTGGCGGGTCGCTGAGCAGCGCCTACAGGAGCGGCAGGACGTCTTCGACGAACCGCGCCATCTGCTCGTCGGCCTTCTTGTAGGGATCGCCGAGGAGGTGGGGGAAGATCGTGAAGTGCTCGACGCCGAGCAGGTCGCGGTAGAACTGCACTTCCGCGGCGACGTCCTCGGCGGTGCCGAGCAGGATGGTCTTGTTCTCGATCGATTCGTCGAGCGTTGGAATCAGTCCAGCTGCCGCCGGCTTCCCGTCGTCGCCCATGTACCCACGGCTCCACCCGTAGGGGCCGAGGAACTTCCAGAACTCGTCGTGCCCCGGGAGAGCCGTCTCGCGCGCCTTCTCCATCGTGTCCTCGATGCGCACGGCGACGACGAGCATCCGCTTCTCGTGCGGGGCGAGCTCGGCGCCGTCGTGGGCGGCGGCATAGCGCTCGCCATACGTGTCCCAGAAACGCTTGATGAACGAGTAGTGCTGGTTCCAGAAGACCGCTCCGTGTCCGACGACGGGCACGTAATCGAGAGTCGGTGGGCTCGTGACCGCCTGCCAGATCTCGTACGGGTACAGCGGCCGCGGCACGAGCGTCAGCTCGGAGACCGTCGAACCACGGTCGGGAATGCCCGGAACCGGGATCTGGAAGTGCTTGCCGCTGAAGGAGAACGACTCCTGGTCGAGCGCCGTACGCACGATCTCCATCGACTCCTCGAACACCTCGCGGTTGAGGTCGTCGTCGGCGCGCTGGTCGGGATTGTCGAAGGAACCGATCGAGACGCCCTTCTCGTTGAGGTGGAGCACCTCACGGGGCACCGTGCCACGCCCGACACCGAGGATCGCTCGCCCGCCGGACAAGTTGTGCAGCGTGGCGAAGTCCTCGGCGAGGCGCAACGGGTTCCACTGCGGCACGACATTGAACATCGACCCGAGGCGGATGCGCGTGGTCTGGGCCGCGATCCACGTGGAGATCTGGAGGCCGTTGGGGATGACCTCGTATCCCTCGTACTGGAAGTGGTGCTCGGTCGTCCAGAACGACTCGAATCCGAGCTGTTCGGCCACCTTCGCCGACTCGACGTAATCGAGCGTGGCTTGCCAGAACGCCTCGTTGGACGCCCGCCGGTCGGTCGGCGCCGGAGGGCCGGCGCCGGCATCGTCCATCTCGACGCCGCCGAAGAAAAACGCTCCGAGCTTCAGGTCGTGCCAGCCACTCACCCTGCTCACGGTACCAGTCGCTACATTCGGCCTGATGGCCGAGACGGTGTTGCGGGGGGCGCTCGTCGACGGCCTCGTCCGCGACGTCAGGATCACCGACGGGGTCATCTCCGCCGTCGAGCAGATTGTGACCACAGACGACGCACTCGAGGTCGATCTCAGTGGCTACGTGCTGTTGCCGTCGGCCGTCGAGGCTCACGCCCATCTGGACAAGGCGTTCCTCGGCGATCGTGTCCCCAATCCGGAGGGCGATCTCGACGGCGCCATCGCGGGCATGTACGCCTACCAGACGACCGCCGACGTTCCCGAGATCACTGCGCGTGCCGTTCGCGCCGGTCACCTCATGGCGCGAAACGGTTACACGGCCATTCGCACCCATGTCGATGTGACGACGTCCAGCGGCCTGATGCCCATGGAAGCTGTCATCGCCGCCCGGCGCGAGTTGGCCGACCTCGTCGATGTCGAGATCGTCGCCCTGATCGGCTCGCCGATGACCGGAGCGGCCGGCGGCGACCATCGGCGGCTACTGGCTGCTGCGCTCGAGATGGGCGCCGACCTCGTCGGAGGATGTCCCCATCTCGAGCCCGACGGCACACGCGTGGCCACCGAGTACCTCCTGTCGGTGGCTGCAGGAAGAGAGGTCGGGGTTGACCTCCACACCGACGAGACACTCGACCCGGCGACGCTCGGCCTCGTCGATCTGATCGATGCCGTCGATGCCGGATTCCCATACCCGGTGACGGCCAGCCACTGCGTCAGCCTCGGCTCGCTGCCATCCGCCGATCAGGCCCGCATCGCCGCCGACCTGGCTCGCACCGGCATCGGCATCGTCACCAATCCGGCCACCAACCTCTACCTCCAGGGACGCGGCGTTGACGCATCGACGCCCCGGGGACTCACCGCGATCGCAGCCCTGCGTGAGGCGGGTGTGCCCGTTGCCGCCGGGCAGGACAACGTCCAGGACCCGTTCAATCCACTCGGTCGTGCCGACCCGTTCGAGATCGCCGGTTTGATGGTTCTCGCCGGTCATCTCACCGTCGACGACGCCTACACCGCCGTGTCCGGTGCCGCCCGCACCGTGCTCGGCATCCCGGACGTGCGCATCGCACCGGGATGTGCAGCCGATCTCCTCGCGGTCCGCGCCGGCAGCCTGCGGGAGGCGATCGCCTTCGCGCCGAACGGTCCCGACGACAGACTCGTGTTCCGTCGCGGTGTTCGTACCTGACGGCGCCCGCCGGGCGAGATCAGTCCTCCGAGGCGCCTTTCACCGGTAGCTCGAAATCAGCGATCTCTCGCAACGCACTCTCGAACGCGTCGACTGCGCCCTCGAACAATGCCGCCCCCCGGTCGACCGAAGCCATGGTCGGGTCGCCGATGTGACCTTCGAGCCCGAAGTCGTCGGACAGCCAGCCGAATGTCACCGGTCCCCCGAAGCGGACGAAGCGGTTGTTGTCGAGCCACTCCGGCACGTTGCGCGCGGCGAGCGTGAGATCGACGAGGTTGTCGGCGAGGTGGAGCATCAGGGACGTCTCGTCGGCGCCGCCGTGGATCCCCATGCCGAGCTCGCCTCGCGCCGAAGCACCGCCCTGATCGGGAGGCAGACCGGGGTGGGCGAGGAAGGTCATCAGGCCGTGCTGCAGACGAATCTCGCGGTTGGCGACGTTGACGAGCGCAGAGTTGCCGCCGTGCCCGTTGAAGAACACCAACCGGCGCGCCTCCGTGCTCGCCACGCACCGGCCGATGTCGTTGAGTACGGCGAGCAAGGTGGTGGCCGAGAGCCAGATCGTTCCCGGCGACCACGCATGCTCATTCGACTTCGTGTAGGCCAGCGGAGGGAGGAGCCACGCGTCCACTTCGTCGCCGACGCGATCGACGGCAGCGGTGGCGACGGCGTTGGCGATGAGTGCGTCGGTGTTGAGCGGCAGATGCGGCCCGTGCTGCTCGATCGCCCCGAGCGGCTGGACGAAGATGCTGTCGGGCCCGATGCGATCGAGAACTTCGGGGCCCTTCAGCTCAGCGAAGTTGCGTCTCATTCGCGCCACGGCGAAACGATACGACACGCCCAGGTGGGCACTGCGGACCACAATGGCACGATGACGCGGGAGCTACGACGCCGCGCCGGTGACGATCATGACGTGATCGTCGTCGGTGGTGGGCACAACGGCCTGGTGGCGGCGGCATATCTCGCTCGGGCGGGGCTCGACGTGCACGTCGTGGAGGCACGCTCACAGGTGGGCGGCACGGCGGCGAGCGAGGTGTTCCGCGGCGCGTCCGTCAACATCTGCAACTGCGACCACGTCGCGTTCCGCACGACGCCGGTCGCTGGCGACCTCGATCTCCAGTCACACGGGCTCGAGTACATCGACGTCGAGCCGGGGATGCACGCCACGGTGTGGGGCGAGGATCGGTGGTGGTCGCACAGCCATTCCCTCGACGCGACCATCGAGTCGATCGCCGCGGTCTGCCCGAGCCAGGTGAAGGGGTATCGGGCGTACGCCGAGGCGGCCCGTCCCGTCGTGGAGATGATCCTCGCCGCCGCCGTCGAGCCCCCGACGGTGCGGCAGTCTGACCGGCGTCGCGGCGCGCCGTAGCGGCTCCGCGGCATCCGCTCGCTGTTCGGCTGGAGCCGGATGAGCGCCGAGGCGGTGTTGCGGCGCTTCCTCGACGACGAGTTGCTCATCGCACCCGCTCTGGCGATCGGCCCGATGGTGTGGGGGGTGGCGCCACGCAGCCCTGGCACCGGTCTCGGGGCGATGGCACTCGCCACTCGCCACGCCGGCAAGGTCGGCCGGCCGCGTGGTGGGAGCGGAGCACTCACCGAGGCGCTGGCCGCGGCGGTACGCGCCGGCGGTGGCCGGATCTCGACGGGCGTCGCCGTACGCGCCGTCGACTGCGACGGGCAGGCGGTGCGAGGCGTCACCTTCGCTGACGGCAATCAGCTGCGCGCACCTGTGGTCGTGTCCGCCACCGACCCACGTCGCACGTTCGTCGACTGGCTGTCGTCACCCCCGGCATCCGCGGCGCGCGCAATTCGGCGGTGGCGATCCGTCGAAGGCGCGGACGGCTACGAATCGAAGGTCGACGCGGTGCTCGAGCCGGGCGCCGGTCGTGCGCGCCGTGGGCGCCGTCACCGGTTCCAGCGTCGTGATCGCGCCCACCTCGGACGACATCGATCGGGGCGCGACGATGCTCGCCCAAGGAGCGGTGCTCGACCGGCCGGCACTCTTCCTCAACACCCCGTCGGTGATCGACCCGACACTCGCGCCCGACGGCCGCCATGTGTTCAGCCTCGAGTGCCTCTACACGCCGTACCGCTTCGCACCGGGATGGGCCGATCGCGCCGAGCCGCTCCGCTGGCTGGACCTCGCCGCCGGCGTGTACGAGGAGGGGTTCGCAGAGTCGGTGCTCGACTGGCGCGCCGTGACACCGGACGTCTACGAGCGGGAGTTCCGCCTCCCCTCCGGCCACGCCGACAGCTTTGCCGGTGGTCCACTGGCCGCCTTGCGCAACACGCACCCCGAGCTGACGAAGTACGAGACCAGCGTCGACGGGCTCTACCTCACCGGGCGCAGCAACCTTTCCCGGCGCCGGCATCTGGGGTGCCAGCGGGCGCAATTGTGCCACGGTGATCCTCGATGCCGTTGGGCGAACGAACGGCGGTTAGGCGTCGCGCACAGCGTTGGCGCGGGCGATGACCGGGTCCTTGTCGCTCCAGGGAAAGTTGATCCACTGGTTCGTCCGCTTCCACACGTAGTCGCACTTCACCACCGAGTGGGCTTTCTCGTACAGCACCGCGGTGCGCACTTCGCCCACCTTGCCCTCGCAGAACTCCTGCACGCTGCGCAACGTGTGGCCCGTGTCGGCGACATCGTCGGCGATCAGGATGCGCGGCGTCGTGCAGGTCGACGAAGTCGGGCGCCGGCGGGAGGATGCGGGGCACCTCGAGTCGCTCGTCGACGCCGGTGTAGAACTCCACGTTCATCGTGTAGACGTTCTTCACTGCCATCGCGTAGCCGAGGGCGCCCCCGATGAGTAGGCCACCGCGGGCGATAGCGAGGATCATCTCCGGGTCGTAGCCGTCGTCGGCGACCATCTGCGCGATCCCGCGCGACGCCGTGCCGAATGTGTCCCAGGACATGATCTCGCGTTCGTCGGCCATAGCGGTCGAACCTATCCCTTCGCCGACGGTCACGGCACCCGCACTCCTTCGATGCCGTCCTCCGGCTGCGGGTACTGCGGATCGAGCGCTTCGAGCGCCGTGCGCAGGATCGACGCGACCACCAGGTTGCGCACCCACTTGCGGTCGGCGGGGACGACGAACCACGGCGCGGTGCGGGTGGTCGTGCGCTCCAGGGCGTCGCTGTACGCCTCCATGAAGCTGTCCCACAGGGCACGATCATCGAGATCGGCGAGGCGAAACTTCCAGCGCTCATCGGGAGTGTCGATCCGATCCTGGAGACGGAGGCGCTGCTCCTCCTTGGAGATGTGGAGGAAGATCTTGACGATCGCCGTCCCCTCGTCGGCGAGCAGGCGCTCGAACTCGCGGATGTGCCGGTAGCGGTCCTGCCACTGCTCCTTCGCCACGAGCTCCTTCACACGCACGACGATGACGTCCTCGTAGTGGCTCCGGTTGAACACCGCGATCCGACCGGACTGCGGCGTGTGCTGGTGGATCCGCCACAGGTAGTCGTGGGCGAGCTCGTGCTCCGTCGGCACGCCGAACGGTGTGACGGTGATCCCGGCCGGGTTGAAGCCGGTGAACACCGTGCGGATGGTGCCGTCCTTGCCGGCCGCGTCCATCGCCTGCAGGACCACGAGCATCCCCCGCTTGTCCTCGGCGAACAATCGGGTCTGCAGTTCGGAGAGCGAGGTCAGCACCTCCGGGGTGTACGCCTTGATGGTCTCCTTGTCCCAGCCGAAGTTCTCCGCCGGATCACGCCGGTCGAGACGGGGTTGCTTGGCGACACGGACCGCTGACGTGATCGCGCGATGGTCGGTGTGGGCGGGGTGCTTCGCCATCGCGCAGGACCGTAACGGACTGCGGCGAAGCACCAGCACGGCGGACGATTGCTCGCGCGGATTGCGATGCGCCGGGCCACGCGTGGCTACGGTCACCGCGAGTAGCCCAGCGACGCGCAGGAGATGGCGAGATGACGGCAGGGAGACGACGCGACAGCCGGCGGCGGATCGTCGCGATCGCAATCGGGATCGCCTTGGTGGGCCCGGCGTGCAGCAACAAGAAGGATCAGGACTCAGTCGAACCCGACTCGCAGACGACGACAGGCGACACGGCCGCGGTCACTGCTCCGACCGGTGGCCAGGGCGGGACGGCGCCGGGGACGTCGGCTGGTGAACCCTCCGCCACGACCGCCCCTCCCACGACTGCCCCGCCCTTCCTCGAGGCACCCGCCTCGGATCAGGAGCCACGGTACGGAGGCGAGCTGAGGTTCGGCGGAGAGGCCGAGGTCGGGCTCCCGTGGTTGCCGGCGACGATGCAGTGCGATCGTTCTGCTACCAGCGGGCGAACACGTTCTACGACACGCTCACGGTGGTCAACAGCGACTTGCACTGGGAGCCGTACCTCGCCGAGAGCATCGAGCCCAACTCCGACTACACCGAGTTCACGATCAAGATCCGCAAGGGGATCAAGTTCCACGACGGCACGCCGGCTTGAACGCCGATGCCGTCATCTACAACCTCAACGAGGCGGTCACGAGCCTGCTCACCGGTCCCGCCCTGCACGACATCGCCAAGAACCCCGACGGCACACTCGTCACCGAGAAGATCGACGACTACACCTTCAAGATCTTCACCGGGCACAACGGCAATCCCGACGACCCGATGCCGTGGCCGCTGCTGCCGTACGGCCTGTCACTGCAGGTCGGCGTACATCGCCTCGCCGACGTGGTTGCAGGCGGTGAAGGACGGCAAGGCCGAAGCCCACCGAGCCGTGGGCACAGGACCGTTCAAGGTCGACCGAGTTCCGCCCCGGCGATCGCCTCCGTGTCGTGCGCAACGACGACTACTGGTTGCAGGGCGCCCAACGGCGACCGGCTCCCCTACCTCGACTGCGATCGAGTTCCGCGTGATCCCCGATCCGCTCGTGCGCCAGCCAGGCGCTGCTCTCCGGGCGACATCGACGTGGTCTCGACCTCCGACGGAACAGCCTGTCGCAGCTCGCCACGAACGACGATTTCGAGACCACTCCTCCAGGACCGCTACTCGGAGACGAACCACGTGATGCTCCACGTCGGCAAGGAGGGCAGCCCGCTCGGCGATCGCGACGTGCGCTGCGCGCCTCTACCAGGCGTCGACTGGGAGACATGAACCTGGTCCTCAACAACGGCTTCGACACGGTCGCCAACGGGCCCTTCTCGCCGGGTCAGGAGGGGCACCTCGAGGACAACGGTTCGCTCCCCTACGATCCCGAGGCGGCGACGTGCAGCGATCGAGAAGTACGAGGCCGCCAACGGTCCGATCCGAATCAACTACAGCACCGTCGCCAACTCGACGGCGCTCGCCCAGGCCGAGTTCCTGGAGGACGCCTGGAAGGCGGCCGGCGTCGAGGTCGACATCGACCAGCAGGAGCAGTCGGAGTACATCACCAATGCCGTGTTCGGCAGCGACGAGTTCGATGCGTTCGGCTGGCGCAACCATTCCGGTTTCTTCGTCGACGGCCAGACGCACTGGTGGAGCTCGTTCACCACGTCACCACCGGGACAATTGGCGCTCAACTTCTCTCGCATGAAGGACAACGTGATCGACGAGAACCTGCTCGCGGCGAGGATGAGCGACGATCCTGCTTTCCGGGAGAAGGCCGCCGAGCGAATCAACCGTCGCTTTGCCGAGCAGTGCTATCTGCTCCCGGCCTGGTACACGATCTGGGGCATCGTGCACACGCCGCAGGTGGAGGATCTCGGCCGGCTGCCGCTGCCGAGCGGAACACGCTCGGCATGCGGAGCCCTCGCCGGTCGCACCAGCCTGACCGCGGCGTTCCTGAGTGAATGAATTTTGAGCATGATTCGACGCAAATTCGGACGATCGGTAAGGTACGGCGACGACTGTGACGCACGGCACGGTACGACGCCACAGTCTCGGTCCACTTTATACATCATGGGGGAGACAATGGTGACAGCTTCGCGACGGCCTCGACGGGTCACAACGCTCGCCGCTCTCGGCGTGAGCTTCGTGCTCATCGCCGCGGCCTGCAGCGACAAGAAGGATGACGACGCCGTCGTCGAGGGTGGCACCACACGACCGCCACCACCGGCACCGGCTGACCACGCCGCAGGGTCCGATCGGTCCGGGCACCACCGCGGCCCCGAGGCACTCCGCGAAACCGACACCCCCCGCCTGGAAGACCACCACGCCGGCACACGACGCCCAAGGGCGTGTACGGCGGAACGCTGCGCTTCGGCGGCGAGGCCGAGGTCGGCAACGCCGTGGACCCCCGCCAACGTGCAGTGCGACTCGTACTGCTACATGCGCGCCTTCTCCATTCTACGACACGCTGACGGCGCGTGACGACGAGCTCGGGTGGCAGCCCTTCCTCGCCGAGAGCATGACGCCCAACGACGATTTCACGGTGTGGACCGTCAAGTTGCGCAAGGGCATCAAGTTCCACGACGGCACGCCGTTCAACGCCGACGCGGCGATCTACAACCTGCAGCAGCACGCGACGAGCTTCCTCTCCGGGCCGGCGCTGTTCGACATCGCCAAGCGCTCCGACACCGAGTTCGACATCGAGAAGGTCGACGACCTGACCTTCAAGTTGACGACCGGGCGCAACGGGAATCCCGACGAGCCCATCCCGTGGCCGACGCTCCCCTACCTGCTGTCCGCCCAGATCGGCTTCATGGCGTCGCCGAAGTGGTTGGAGGCGGTGAAGGATAAGCCCGAGCTCGCCGCCCGCCTGGTCGGCACCGGTCCGTTCGTGTTCAAGTCGCATGGCGACGGGCGACCGGCTGGTCGTCGAGCGCAACGAGAACTACTGGATGAAGGCACCGAACGGCGACCAGCTCCCCTATCTCGACGGGATCGAGTTCAGGGTGCTGCCCGACGCGCAGGTGCGGGAGACCGCCTTGACATCCGGCGATGTCGATGCCATCGCCACGTCGCGACGGAACGTCCCTGTCGAACCTCACCGAGAACGCCGATTTCGAGACCGAGCTGCAGGATCAGCTCACCGAGACGGCACACACCATGTTCCACGTCGGCGGGGCCATGACCGACGGCAAGATCGCACCGTGGGACCGCGACGTCGCCAGCAAAGAGGTGCGCTGCGCGATCATCCAGGGCACCGACCGTGAGCTTCTCAACGAGGTCATCCAGAACGACTTCACCGAGGTCGCCAACGGCCTGTTCTCGCCGGGGCAAGAGGGATACCTCGACGATAACGGGCTGCTCCCCTACGACACGGACGCCGCCGCCGACGCGATCGAGGCGTACGAGGCGCAGAACGGTCCTGCGAGGTGAAGTACATGACGACTGCCACGGGCACCACGAAGGCGCACGCCGACTTCCTCGAGCAGGAGTGGGAGGGCTCGGCATCGATGTCGACACGGCCACGACCGAGCAGTCGACGCTGATCACCAACGCCATCACCGGCTCCGACCGACTTCGAGGCGTTCGGCTGGCGCAACCACGGCGGCATCTACGTCGACCAGCAGAACCACTGGTGGGGAACGCGCAACGCCGACACACCCACCCTGTCGTTGAACTTCGGCCGCATCCGCGACGACGTGATCGATGAGAACCTGGCCATCGCCCGGTCCACGCACCGACCCCGCCGAGCGCAAAGCTGCTGCGGAAGCGATCAACCGGCGCTTCGCCTCGCAGTGCTACGTCATGCCGACGTGGTAGACGAAGTGGGGAATCGTGCACACCCCGCAGGTCGAGGTCTCGGCACGACACCGCACCCCTGATGGTGGCGGGTTCTTCGGTGACGGTGCCGGCTTCCCAGGTCAGGTGTGGCTCACGGCCGCGTATCTCGGCGACTGAGCGCCGCGCCCTGCCGTGAGGTACTTCCTCAACGACTCTTCCAGTTCGTCATCGTCTTCGTCGTCGTCACGTTCATCGTGATGGCGGCGACGCGGATCGGCAGCAGGACCCGCTGCGCGACCTCGCCGGGGGCAGGTCAGCGAGCAACAGATGGAGGAGGTCGCCGAGGACTACCCGTACCTCGACAAGCCACTTCCCGTGCAGTACGTGTACTGGCTTGCGGACGTCTTCAGGGCGACTGGGGTCGTTCCTACATCCAGAGCCAGACCGTCGGCGAGATGTTCCGCGCAGCGTGCCCCGGCGACGTTCTTCATCGTCTTCTGGGCGATCGTGATGGGACTCGTCATCGCTGTTCCGCTCGGCGTCTACAGCGCCTACCGCCGCGACAAGTTCTTCGACAAGACGTCGAGTGTGAGCTCGTTCGCCGTCATCTCGATGCCGCCGCTCGTGGTCGCCGTGCTGTTGCTGTACTTGGTAGTGGTCCGCGTCGACATGTTCTCCACCGTGGCCGGATCGACCTACGTCGCGCCCGTGGGACAATCCTGTACGAGCACTTCAAGAACTTCTTCATACCCGCGCTCACGCTGGGGGTCGGTCTCGGCGCGGTATGGAGCCGCTTCCTTCGCGGCGACATGATCCTCACCCTGCAGAGCGACTTCATCACGCTGGCCAAGGCGAAGGGCATCAGCTCGCGGCGGATCTTGTGGGTGCACGCCTTGCGGGCGTCGATCTTGTCGCTGATGACCAGCGTCGCCCTGCAGATTTCGGCCCTCATCAGCGGCGCCGTGATCGCCGAGCAGTTCTTCGGTCCTCGCGGCCTCGGCGACCGGCTCGTGTTCGCCATCCAGCAGAACGACCTGCTCGTCATCCAGGCGCTGTCGATGCTGCTTGTCGTCGCCGTCGTCCTCGTGAACTTCGGCGGTCGATCTCCTCTACGCGGTGGTCGATCCACGGATCCGTGCGGCGAGAGCGATCGGTTGAGAGAGGACGGATGGAAGCAGCGACACTTCTCACGGAGCCGAGTGGCCAACTCTCCGGCGCGGACGTCGCCGTTGCCGTACGACGTCGCCGCATCCCGCCGTTAGGCGTGTTGTTCGGCGCAGCCTGGCTGCTGACCGTGATCTTCCTCGCCGTGTTCGCCGACCAACTGCCGTTCGTCCGCCACTACGCCACACGTGTCGAAGGTGCCGGCAACTTCGCCTTCGGACCGGGCAACGAATTCTGGTTCGGCTCCGACCGCATCGGCCGGGACGTGTTCGCCCGTTGCGTCTACGGCGCCCGGATCTCCCTCACGATCGCCGCCGCGAGCATCCTCATCGGACTCCTCGTCGGCGGGACGCTCGGGATGCTCGCCGGCTACTTCCGCGGCAAGGTCGACCGCACCGTCTCGATCCTCGTCGACTCCCTCCTGGCCTTCCCGGCGATCGTCATCGCCGCCCTCATCGTCGGTCGCTTCCGGGTCTTGAAAGACAGCGACATCACGCTCGTCGGCTTCGGCTTCGGTTGGGCCACCCCCACCTGGGCGCTCGTCATCGTGTTCTCGCTGCTGTCGGTGGCACCGGTGGCGCGGATCGTGCGGGCTCAGACGCTGTCGCTGACCCAACGTGAGTACGTGCTGGCGGCGCGCAGTCTCGGTGCCCGCACCGAGCCGAGTCCTGCTCCGCGAGATCGTTCCCAACGTCGTGCCGGCGCTCAACGCGGTGGTCTTCACCGGTATCGCCATCCTTCTCGCCGCCGAGGGCGGCTTGGCGTTCCTCGGTTACAGCGTGCAGCCACCGCAAGCCTCGTGGGGACTGATGATCGCCGAGAGTCGCGAGTTCATCGACCCGTCGTGGTGGGCGACCCTCTTCCCGTGCCTGATGCTCTTCCTCACCGTGTTGTCGTTCAACCTCCTCGGCACCCACATCGCCCGTCGCTTCGACATCCGGGAGGCCGCCCTGTGACCCCGCCGACCACGACTCAGGCCTCGAGTCGCAGCGAGGACGGACCGCTCCTGGAGGTCACGGACCTGAAGACGCATTTCCAGACGCCACGCGGTGTCGTCCGTGCGGTGGATGGGGTTACGTTCACGCTCGGACGGGGCAAGGCGCTCGGCGTCGTCGGCGAGTCGGGTTCGGGCAAGACGGTCCTGTCCCGGACGATCATGGGCCTTCTGCCACGCGGCAACGTGAACAACTCCGGGTCGGTCCGCTACGAGGGCCACGAGCTGCTCGGACTGACACCGAAGCAGCTGCGCCATTTCTGGGGCACCGACATGGCGATGATCTTCCAGGACCCGATGAGCTCATTGAACCCGCTGATGAAGATCGGCAAGCAGATCACCGAGCCGCTGCGGTTCCACCTCGATATGGATCGAGGTCCGGCCACGGAGACGGCCGTCCGTCTGCTCTCCGATGTCCGCATCCCCGAGCCGACGAGGCGCCTTCGTCAATACCCGCACGAGCTGTCCGGTGGCATGCGCCAGCGTGTGATGATCGCCATCGCCCTCGCCTGCGGGCCGAACCTGCTGTTCGCCGACGAGCCGACCACCGCCCTCGACGTCACCGTCCAGGCGCAGATCCTCGACCTGATCGCGGAGCAGCGCCGCGACCGCAACATGGCGGTGATCCTCGTTACTCACGACCTCGGTGTGGTCGCCAACTACACCGATGAGATCGCCGTGATGTACGGCGGTCGTCTCGTCGAGAAGGCGCCGACCCGAAGCCTTTTCGCGCACATGAAGATGCCGTACACGTACTCGTTGCTGAAGAGCATCCCGACGCTCGATGCTCCATCGCACACACGGTTGACGACGATCCCGGGTCGGCCGCCCGATCTCGCCAACCCTCCCAAGGGCTGCCGCTTCGCACCACGCTGTCCGTACAGCCGAGAGCGCTGCCACAACGAGGAGCCTCCGCTCATCGCCGCCGAGTCGAGCGATCACGTCTACGCCTGCTGGTACCCGGTCGGTTCACCTGAGTTCAAGGAGCGCGACGCCGAGCTCGACGAGCGGGCGCTCACCGTCGTTTCCGCCGAGAAGGCGTCGTAGTGGCCGGTACCGGTACTGCTCACCTGCGGCCCGACGATCCAGACATCCTTCTCCGCGTCGGCGACCTCACCGTCGAGTTTCCCGTCGGCCGCACCGGTCTCAAGGTCCACGCCGTCTCCGGGATCAGCCTCGACGTCCGCAAAGGCGAGACGCTGGGACTCGTCGGCGAGTCGGGCTGCGGGAAGAGCACCACGGGGAGGGCCATCATGCAGCTCCCCCGTCCGACGTCGGGCTCGATCAAGTTCGAGGAACGGGAGCTCACGTCGCTGTCGGGCAAGGACATGCGCGAGGCACGCACGCACATGCAGATGATCTTCCAGGACCCGATCTCGTCCCTCAATCCGCGGCGCAAGGTCCGTGACATCGTCCTCGAGCCGCTGAACATCTGGAAGCGCGGCGACAAGGCGTCCCGCGGGGAGCTCGTCGACAAGGTGCTCGAGGACGTCGGCATCGACCCGAGCCGCGCCGCCACGAGCCAGGCCCATCAGTTCTCCGGCGGTCAGTGCCAGCGCATCTCCATCGCTCGCGCCCTCGTGCTCGACCCGAGCCTGATCATCTGCGACGAGCCGGTCTCAGCGCTCGACGTCAGCGTGCAGGCGCAAGTGCTCAACCTGCTCGAGGATCTCAAGGAGCGCTACAGCCTGACGCTGATCTTCATCGCCCACGACCTCGCCGTTGTGAAGAACATCAGCGACCGCGTCGCAGTCATGTACCTCGGCAAGTTGTGCGAGGTGGCGGGCGCTGACGATCTCTACCGCCAGCCAATGCATCCCTACACGAACGTACTGCTGGCGTCGATCCCGATCCCTGATCCGCAGGCCGAGCCGAGGGCCGTGGAGGTCATCGGCGAGCCGCCCTCTCCGGTCGCCCCGCCGAGCGGCTGCCGCTTCCACACACGCTGCCCCAACACCCAGGACCGATGCCTCACCGAGGAACCGCAGATGAGGGAGATGGCGAGCGGGCATTTCCTGGCATGCCATTTCCCGATGACCGAGACGACCGTCGAAATTTCGCGCTCGGACAATGGCCCGCGGCCAGAATAGGCAACCGTGACCGCCACCAGCCGGAGCTGTCTGACCGTCGTCGTCCCCTGTTACAACGAGCACGCCACCGTCCTCACCTTGCTCGACCGGGTGCTCGCCTCGCCGTGGGTGGCGGAAGTCGTCGTGATCGACGACGGGTCGACCGACGGCACGCGTGAGTTCCTCGCCAAGGTCGACGAGCCCAAAGTCCGGGTGGTGCTCCACGACCACAACCAGGGCAAGGGCGCGGCGCTGCGCAGCGGGTTCGCCCACGCCACCGCCGACTACGTGATCGTGCAGGACGCAGATCTCGAGTACGACCCTGTCGAGTACGGGGTCATCGTCGACCCCCTCGAGTCGGGTCGCGCCGACGTGGTCTACGGGTCGCGATTCCTCTCCGGACGTCCCCACCGCGTGCTCTACTTCTGGCACTCACTCGGCAACCGCTTGCTCACCCTCGCCTCGAACATGTTCACCGACCTCAACCTCACCGACATGGAGACGTGCTACAAGGCGTTCCGTCGGGAGGTCATCCAGTCGGTGACGATCGAGGAAGACCGCTTCGGGTTCGAGCCGGAGATCACGGCGAAGATGGCTCGGCTCCAGGTGCGGATCTACGAGGTCGGCGTCTCGTACTCGGGCCGAACGTACGACGAGGGCAAGAAGATCGGGTGGCGTGACGGCATGCGCGCCTTCGTCTGCATCATCAAGTACTCGCCGTTGGGCGAGCGCGTTCGGCGCCGCCGGGCCTGAGCCAGCCGAGCACGGCACGCAGGCCGAACATCGCCGCCAGCACGATCGACGGCTCGAGCGGGACGCGCAGCCGGTGCCCGCCGTAGAACACGACGGTGGTCACGGCGACCACGATGATCGGCCCGATGATGATCAGTCGGTCGCGGTTCGCCATGCGCACGAGTCCGATCGCGGCGAGCGGTGCCAGCAGCCCACCACATCACAACGCCCACCCAAGACGCCCACTTGAACTTGTCCTCCCGGGCGTCGCCGGCGACCATTCCTGCCGGGTCGTACACGTCGAGCGAGCGGCCGATCCGGGCGGCGACCACGAGCGGCAACCGTGCCGAGGTGGTCGCCGGCGAACTCCAGGCCCTCTTCCCGCCGGAGACGGGCGATGACGGACGCATCAGCTCCGTCAGGTGGTTCGAGGGCGTACACGCAGAGCACGTTCCACGAGCCGACGCCGCTTCCGTAGTAGGTCGATTCGCAGTTCGCGCCGAGCAACGTCGTGCCGTCGTTCGTGGTGAGAAAGACCGGCTCGTCGAACCGGGCCAGGTTCGCGCCCACCCACGGGGCGACGGTCGCCACTGCCGCGGCCATGACGAGGACGGCGGCGGTGATCGGCGCTCGCCAGCCACGATCGGCTCCGTCCCTCGATCTGACGAACCAGAAGCAGACGCCGGCACAGATCACGGCGAACAGCATCAGCTCGCTGCGGGCGAGGGCACCCAGTCCTGTGGCCACTCCAATCCCCGCCGCCCGCCACCAGGTGGGACGATCTCGGAACTCGATCAGCAACAACATCGCCGCGTTGATCGGGAGCAGCGCCAGCGTCTCGGACATCACCGTGGCATCGTTGAGCCAGATGTTGGGGTAGATGGCTGCCACCAGCACAGCCAATGGCGCCAGCTTGCCGGGGAGCAACCGGCGTGCCACGAGCGCGAACAGCACGAGGCCGATGATCCCGAAGACCGTGACGCCGAGCCGCTGCTGGTCCACACTGCTGCTGAACGGGGCGAGCAGGATCTGGGTGAGCGGCCCGTGCTCCGCCGTGGGCGCCTTGCCGAACAGCTCGTCGAATCCCTGTCCCTGACGGACCGCCGTGGCCTGAGCGCTGTAGAAGAACGCGTCGGCCAGCAGCAGCCGATCCGACATCTTGAAGCCGAGTGCGATGAGTCGCACCGTGACCCCGACAACTACTGCTGCGGCGAGTCAACGTCGAATCGCGCCGCAGCAGAGGGGTCGGTGCCGCAGACATTTCCGTGACCTTAGAGGGCGAGGTAGACGCGAGCCCTGACCGGCTGAGGCCCGTTCGGAGCGTCCGGGCCGCTCGGAGGCGTACTGCTACCGTCGCCTGATGCAACTGGTCGCCTCGGTGTTCGACTGGGCGCGTTCGGTGCGATGGTTCTGTCACAGCAGGAGCGATCCCACGACGCGCGTCGGCGACCGCGGGCTGATCAGGGCGTCGTGGACTCCGGACGGGCCAGGCACGATCGCCATCCGCGTGACCGATCAGGGGGCCAACGTCGACGTGTTCGGACCCGGCGGGACCTGGCTCGCCGAACGGGCACCGGCGATGTCGGGCGAACGGTCTCCCCCGTTCGAGATCCCCGACGTTCATCCCGTTGTCACTGCCGCAGCGCGGCGGTTCGCCAACGTGCGCATGGCGTGGAGTGGAAACCTCTACCACGAGATCCTTCCCACGATCATCGCCCAGCGGATCACCAGCGGCGAAGCGGCGCGTCAATGGGTCCGGCTCTGCTCCGCCTTGGGCGAGGAGGCACCCGGTCCCTTCCCAGGAATGCGTACACCCCCGGCCCCGGAAGTCCTCCGCCGCCATCCGTACTGGGCGCTCCACCCGTCTCGGGATCGAGCGCACGCGGGCGCGGACGTTGCAGACCGCGGCACGACACGCCGGTCGCCTCTGGGAGTGGTCGACGCTGCCCTGCGACGAGGCGGCGGCCAAACTCGCTCTGCTGGGCGGTGTCGGACCGTGGACGATCGGCTCGGTGGGCGGGCCGGCGCTCGGCGATCCGGATGCCGTCCCCGTCGGCGACTACCACCTCCCCAGCATCGTGTCGTGGGCGCTGGCGGGCGAACCACGGGCAGACGACCGACGGATGCTGGAACTGCTCGAGCCATTTCGTGCGACACGTGGTCGCGTTCGTACGATTGCTCGTGCTGGGGGGTCATCGGCCACCCTCGTTCGGGCCCCGGCAACGCATTCTCCCGATGTCTCGATGGTGACCACGACTTCATGACGTTGCTCAGCACACTGCGCGCCGCGACCGCGCCGGGCACGATGACCACGGTCGACGAGACCAGCGTGGTCGACGTGACGTCGTGGCGGGCGATGCGCCGCCCGTTCCTCCTCGCCTTCGGTGTGTACGTCGCCTCTCGGCTGTGCGTCCTGGCCGCCGCAGCGATACGGGCGATGCAGCTGACGGTCGACGCCCGCACCGACGGCGAAACGGTTCCCGGCGTGGTGAGCATCATCGCGCGGCGTGCTCACCGACTGGGACGGCAACTGGTATCTCGCCATCGTCGCGCGACGGCTATCCACGCGCTCGTCCCCCCGAACATGACGTTCCATCAGTACGAGGCACGCACCGCCTTCTTCCCCGCCTACCCGATGCTGGTGCGCCTCGCCGACAAGGTGATCCCCGGCAACGACCAGTACGCCGCGCCTGTTCGTCAATTTCGTCCTGTCGATCGCCGCCATGGCGCTGCTCGGCCTGCTCGCACAGCGACTCTTCGACGTCGATGTCGCCAAGCGGGCGATGATGCTGTTCGCCATCTTTCCCGGCTCGTTCGTGCTGTCGTTCTCGTACGCCGAGCCGCTGTTCATCGTCGTCGCCATCCTCGCCATGTTGCTGCTGCTCGAGGAACGGTGGGTGCTCGCCGGTCTCGCCGCCGCCGTCGGGACGGCCTGCCGACCGAACGGCATCGCCCTCATCGCCATGTGCGCGGTCGCTTCGTTCGTGGCCATACGCCGCCGCCGCGACTGGACCTCCCTCGTCTCGGTGCTGCTCGCGCCGATTGGTGTCGCCGCGTTCCACATCTATCTCGGCTTCCACACCGGTGAGTGGGGCGTGTGGTTCCGGGTGCAGACCGAAGCGTGGAAGGAGGGCACGAGCTTCGGCACCACGGCGGTGACGAACACGCTGAGCTTCCTTGCCCATCCGTTCAGCTCGCCCACCGATGCCGTCACGGCGGTCACCTTCCTGACGATGCTGTTCATGCTGTTCTGCCTGTGGAAGCGCCCCCTGCCATGGCCGCTCATCGCGTACATCGCCGTCGTCATCGCCCTGATGCTGATCCCGGAGACGGTCACCGCCAGGCCACGCTTCCTGTTCACGGCATTCCCGCTGTTCATCTCCGTTGCCGCGTGGTGGCCCAGGCGCGACCGCTACGGATGGGAGCTCACGCTCCTCCTCTGCGGCGGTGGGCTGGTCGCGCTGACCTCCTTCTATGCGGTGTACGGGGTGATCCCGTGATTCCCCAGCCGGCCCGCTTCGCCGACGCGCTGTTGCAGCTCGACCTGCCCGGACTTCCCGAGCGATCGACGCGACGAGACCGTGCGGTTCATCCAGCGGCGGATGGCATCACTCCCCGCGCCAATGGCTGCCGGGGTCTCGATCGCCGCCGTCGCCGTTCGCGCCGCCGGCACGGTCGCCGGCCACCGCCGGCTCGCCGGCTTCATCGCATCTCGGCCGCTGCCGGTGCTCGGCGACTATGCCCGGCTCGTGCGCTCGCTCGGGTTCGCCTTCATCTGGGAGACGTGGCCCGACACCCAGCCCGATGGAGCTCCTGGATGAGCTGCCACACCGCTCTCCGCCGACGTCGTCGTCGTCGGCTCCGGTGCGGGCGGGGCTCCGACCGCGGCGCTGCTCGCCGAGGCGGGTCTCGACGTCATCGTGCTCGAGGAAGGCTCGTGGGTCGAGCAAGGGTCGGTGACCCCGTTCTCGCTGGAGCAGATGGATCGTCAGTATCGATCCGGGGGCGTGACCGTCGCCCTCGGCCGGCCGTCGATCGCCTACACCGAAGGACGATGCGCCGGCGGGGGCACGGAGGTCAACAGCGGGCTCTACTGGCGTCCGCCGGCGTCGCTGCTCGAGCGGTGGCGTGACCAGCACGACCTGCCCGACCTCGACCCCGACGAGATCGGCGACATCCTCGACGAGGTCGAGCGCGACCTCGACGTCGGCCTCGTGCCGGGTGAACCGATCGGACCGAGCACGGCATTGGCGCGGGGCGCCGCCGCGCTCGGTTGGCGCAACGAGGAGGTCCCCCGGTGGATGACGTACGACACGCCCGACGGCGAGCGACCGGCCGCCGGCAGAGCATGACCGAGACGTACCTGCCGCGGGCGCGGAAGGCCGGAGCACGGATTCTCACCGATCACCGCGTCGACCGAATCCGTCAGCGCAACGGGCGCGCCGACCGTGTCGCCGCTCGCGGTCCCTGACGGCGCGATGGTCGAGGTCCGGTTCGCCCACCTGATGGTGTGCGGCGGCGCGATCCAGACGCCGGCGCTGTTGCAGCGCTCCGGGACTCCGCCACAACATCGGCAGGACGCTTGCCGTGCACCCGACGGTGAAGTTGGCTGCCCGCTTCGCCGAGCCGTTCAACGTCCCCGACGAGGTGCCTGTCCATCAGGTGAAGGAGTTCGCCCCGCGACCTGTCCTTCGGCGGCTCGGCGTCGCATCCCGGGTCTCGTCGCGCTCGCACTCAGCGACTCGTGGGAGCGATTCCGCCAGCGGATCGACGGATTGGCCACGGATCGCCGTGTACTACGCGGCGATCATCAGCGAGGGTCACGGCAGCGTGCGGGCGCTGCCCCGGTTGCGCCGACCCGCTGGTGACGTACCGGCTGACGCGCTCGTGACCGCGCACTCTTGCGGCCGCGGGCTCGGCCCGCTTGTCGCTGCTGATGCTCGAGGCCGGTGCCGACGAGGTCTATCCCGTCGTTCCGCGGCGCGCCCGATCGTGACGTGACCGCGCCGACATCGCCCGCCAGCAGCGACAGTTCACGGTCGGCAAGGCGTCGGTGATGACCGTGCACCTGTGCTCGACGGTGCCGCTGGGCGGGCCGAAGGATCCGGCGACGCGGCGCCGACCAGTTCGGGCGCTTGCCGATGGTCGACAACGTCTGCGTCAACGACTCCTCCCTCCTGCCCGACGCGCCGGGCGTCAACCCGCAGGCGACGGTGATGGCGCTCGCCATCCGCAACACGCGGCGCTTTCTGGAGATGAGGCCTCCCGGTGGCTGACCGCCGCACCGCCGCTCCGCCGACGTCACCGTCGTCACCGGCGCCGCCGGCTGGCTCGGGCGGGCGCTCGTCCACCGTCTCGCCGACGACGGAGAAGTCCGCGTCGACCCGGCGTCGGCGCTGCGGGCGCTCGTGCGCGACGACCGCGCGAAGCACGAGCGGTGCGGTCGATCACCGACAAGGCGAGATCGTGGTCGGCGACCTCACGCAGGCCCGGGCCGCTCGACGCGCTGTTCGCCGGGCTCGAGCGGCTGCACCGTCGACGTGCTCCATACGGCGGGCGTGATCCACCCCGGCCGCTGGAGCGACTTCGGCGGTCAACAGCGAGGGCACGAAGAACCTGCTCGACGCGGCCGGCAATGCCGGCGTGCGACGGGTCGTGCACGTGTCGTCGAACAGCCCGTTCGGCACCAATCCGCATCCGACCGACGTGTTCCGCAACGACGAGGCCGTACGACCCGTACTACGGCTACGGCGAGTCGAAGATGGCCGCCGAACTGCATGTGTTCTCTGCCGTCGATCGCGGCCTCGACGCCGTCGTCGTCCGTCCTCCGTGGTTCTACGGCCCGTTCCAGCCGCCGCGTCAGACGACGTTCTTCACGATGATCCGCAAAGGCCGCTTCCCGATCATCGGTGACGGCGAGCAACGGCGGTCGATGGTCTACGTCGACAACCTCGTCGACGGCTGTGCTGCTCGCCGAGCTTCGTGACGTCGCCCCGGGCGGTGCGTGGTGGATCGCCGACGCCAGGCCGTACACGCTCAACGAGATCGTCGTGACGGTCGGTGACGCGCTCCGCGACGAGGGCTACGAGGTCGTCCCCAACCGCGTCCGCCTCCCCCGCTTCGCCGGTCGCGTCGCCGAAACGGTCGACGCGGCTTATCCAGCGCGCCAACCGCTACCACCAGGGCATCCACGTGCTCGGCGAGCTCGACAAGACGATCGCCGTCAGCATCGCCGCTGCTCGCCGCGACCTCGGCTACGCACCGTCGGTGTCGCTCTACGAGGGCATGCGCACCAGCATCCGTTGGTGCCGCGAGCAGGGCATCGAGCTCTGACTGCCGAAACCACGAACTGTTCAGGAAAGGTGCGTACCGGCCTCACTTTTCCTGAACAGTTGCCGATTGGTGAGGCGGTGGAACGATGACACGCGCTTGGTCACCGGCG
This sequence comes from uncultured Acidimicrobiia bacterium, assembly GCA_963830025.1. Classification (GTDB taxonomy): domain Bacteria; phylum Actinomycetota; class Acidimicrobiia; order Acidimicrobiales; family Ilumatobacteraceae; genus CAWHLC01. Next base: position 356,555 of record CAWHLC010000001.1, on the reverse strand, counting down.
GGAGCGGTTACTTCGGCACGCTGCTCGTTCGCCGCCTGTCGAGCGCCGGGCAGACAGGTGCGGGTGCTCGATCTCAACGACGCCGACGACCGCCCCGACGCGTCGAGCTCGTCCAGGGCGACATCCGCGACCGGGCCGTCGTCGCCGCGGCGGTCGACGGCGTCGACGTCGTGTATCAACAACGTCGCCCAGGTGCCGCTCGCTCGCGATCCGAGAGCTGCTCCGCACTGTCAACGTCGACGGCACGACACGCCTGCTCGAGGCGTGCCGGGACGCACGGTGTCGCGAAAGGTGGTCCACACGTCGTCCTCGGCGGTGTTCGGCGTGCCCGGCGTGAACCCGGTGCTGCCGACGACCGTTCCCAAGCCGTCAGGAGGCGTACGGACACGCCAAGCTCGCAGCCGAGTGGGCCTGCCTGGCGGCTGCCGCCGATGGGCCTCGACGTGTCGATCGTTCGCCCCCGCACCATCCTTGGTCACGGAAGGTTGGGCATCTTCGGGATCTTGTTCGACTGGATCGCCGACGGTGCGTCGCCGTTCGTCCTCGGTGATGGCTCGAACAGCTACCAGTTCATTCACGCCGATGACCTTGCCGACGCGTGCATCCGCGCCGGCGGACGCTCCGGTCACGGCGATCTACAACGTCGGCACCGACCGTTTCGGGACGATGCGGGAAGCGCTCACCAACTTGTGTGAGCACGCCGGCACCGGTGCCACCGTGCGCTCGTTGCCGATCGGCCCCACGGCTTGGGGATGAAGGTGTCTGCCGCGTCTCGGGCTCACGCCGTTCGCCCCCTATCACTGGCTGATGTACTCGCAAGTCGATGTGGTTCGACATCGAGCACGTCCAGAATGCAGCTCGGCTGGAAGCCGCAGTACTCCACCGACGAGATGCTCGCCGAGAGCTACGACTGGTTCGTCTCCCATCGGGCCGAGACCGACCGCGCTGACGACGTGTCGCACCATCGACGCACGGCCCTAAGCGGCATCCTCCAGCAGGTGAAGCGGCTCACGAAGGCCCTTCCGGCGCGGGGTGACCGGCGTTGACCAGACTGGCGGGCGACTCTGAGTCGCTATTCGACGCACATCAGCGTGTTCGTCCTTGCAGTGCTCGCCTATGTGCCGACACTTGCGTCGTCGCCGGGACGGATGCCAGCGGACACCAAGCTCTACCTGTACCTCGACCCTGGCCGGCTCACGTCGGACGCGCCGTGGACGATCGACGGCCGGCAGTTCGCTGGGTGGGTCCCCCACCAGCACATCACGTACCTGTGGCCCTCCGGTCCGTGGTTCTGGTTCTTCGACAAGGTCGGGGTGCCCGATTGGGTCGCCCACCGGCTGTGGCTCGGCACGCTGTTCTTCGCAGCGGGACTCGGGGTGCGCTGGTTGGCGCGCTCCTCGGGATCGGAGTGCCCGGCGCGTTGGTCGCCGCCCTCGTCTACCAACTGTCGCCCTACGTGCTGCCCTACGTCTCGCGAACGTCGCTGATGCTGCTGCCCCGTGGGCGGGGTTGCGCTGGATCGTGGGCCTCACGGCCCGCGCCGCCGTTCGCGGCCGATGGCGGGATGTCGCCATCATCGCCTTGATCATCGCCACCGTCGGTTCACCCAACGCCACGGCGCTGGCCATGGTCGCGCCGGCGCCCGTCCTCTGGCTCGTCCACGCCGCCTGGGGCGCGGATGCATCTCCTGGCGACGTGCGGCAGTCACCGCGCGTCAAGATCGGCGGAGCCGCGCTCTGCGTCTCGTTGTGGTGGATCGCCATGCTCGGCGTGCAGGGCCGCTACGGCGCCGATGTCCTCGCCTACTCCGAGTCGCTCGAGGCGGTCTCGTTCACGTCCAACTCGTCGGAGGTGCTGCGTGGGCTCGGCTACTGGCTCTTCTACCTCCGCGACGCGTATGCGGCTACCACCAGCGGCGTCGAAGGACTACCTCACGTGCGACATCGCTGATCTTCGTCGGCTACGCGCTGATCGGCGTTTGTCTCCTCGGCCTCGTCTCAACTCGCTGGGCACACCGGCGGTACGCGTTGCTGATCTTCGCTGCCGGTGTCCTGCTCGCCGTTGGCGTGCACCCGCTCAACGACCCGGCCCCGATCACCGATTTGCTCGTCAACGACACGTCGTCGGGGTTGGCGCTCGCCCTCCGGAGCAGCACCCGCGCCGTACCGATGGCGTCGCTCGGCCTCGCACTCGGTGCCGGGGCGCTGGTGGCGGCTGTGCGGCCGCGGCGGAGTTGGGTCCGCGCCCTCGTGCCGGTTGCGGTTGCCGTCTTGGCGGTGCTCAATCTCCCCTCGCTGTGGCGCCACGATTACGTCGATCCGGCACTCTCCCGCGACGAGAACCCGCCCGACGCCTGGCTCGCCGCCGCCGCCGCTCTCGACGCCAAAGCGCCGGGATACCGAGTGTTCCAGGTGCCCGGGCAGGAGTTCGGGGCGTACCGGTGGGGGTACACCGTCGACCAACCCCTCCCCGGCCTCACCCGCCGTCCGTTGATCACGCGCGACCTGCTACCCCTGGGGAGCCCGCAGGCGATGGACCTGCTGTATGCCGTCGACGACCGTTTCCAGGACGGCATCCTCGAGCCACAGACACTCGCCCCGGTCGCTCGCTTGTTCGGTGCCGACACGATGTGGGTCGTCAACGACTCGGCGTTCGAACGCTTCCGCACGCCGCGCCCGGAGGTGACCGCGGCGATGTTGCGCCGACGCCCCGACGGTCTCGGCAAACCCGTGACCTTCGGCGACCCGGTAGTGAACACTCCCGACGTCAACATGACCGACGACGAGTCGGTGACCACCCCCAACATCGGTCGTCCGCTGCCACCGGTGATGCTGGTTCCCGTCAGGAACCCGATCCCGATCGTGCGAGCGAAGACGGAAACCGTCATCCTGTCCGGAAGCGGCGACGGTGTCGTCGACGCCGTCTGCGGCGGGTCTGATCGACGGCACCGAGTTGCTCCGTTACTCGGCCGATCTCGGCGGGAAGGAGATGAGGCGCGCGATCAAGGGCGCCGAGGGACTCATCGTGACGGACTCGAATCGTGACCGGGCGCGGCGGTGGAACGGGTCCCAGGACAACGTCGGGTTCACCGAGTCGGGCGGCCCCGGCACCGACCTGCTGCGTTTCGAGAGCGCCGACGCCCGCATTCCCAACTTCGACACCACCGACCCGGCGACCGAGACCACCGCCCACCAGGTCGGACCCGTCACGGCACTGGCCACCGCGTACGGCGAACCGTTCGCCTACCGGCCGGAGGATCGGGCCGCGATGGCGATCGACGGCAGCATGGACACTGCCTGGCGTGTGGCCGACCGCAGCCCCGGCTGCGGTGGGGCAGCGCATCCTTCTCGAGGTCTCCCAGCCGATCGACCATGTCGTGCTGACGCAGCTCGCCAATGCGGTCCGGCAGCGACACATCACTGCAGTGGACGTGAAGGTCGGCGATCGTCCGTCCCAGCGAGTCGAGCTCGATCGAGCAGTCGTTCGACGACGGGCAGCGAGTCGATTTCGAAGGCACCGATGGTGCGACCACCGTGAGCATCACCATCGCCGCCACTGCGACGCCGCACCGAGGTTCCTGGACCGAGTCTCGCGGCCGTCGGGTTCCGCGAGATCGACTTCGGCCTCGGACCCACCACAGAAGTGGTCGTGCTCCCCCACGATCTCCTCGACCAGCTCGAGGCCGGGAAGAGCTCGGCTCCGCTGTCGATCGTGGTCTCCAGGCTGCGCTACGACGTGAAGGATCGCTATCGGTCCGATCCGGAACCGTCCTTGATCCGCGAGTTCACCCTCCAGGAGCCTCTCGAAGGGTCGCTCGACGTCATCGGCGCGGCTGCACGCCCGGGTACGCGATGACCTGCTGCAGGAGCTACTCGACATCGAAGCGCCGATCGCATCCGAGCGGGTGATGGGTGACCCACGATCGAGTGGCTGGGCTGCGTTCGACGACGATCCGAAATCGGCGTGGCGCACGCCATTCGCGTTCCCACAGGGAGCACAGCTCGACGTTCCTCTGCCTGACGGCCAACCGGTGCAGTCGTTCGAGATGACCCAGCTCGTCGGGAACGACTACGTCCCCATCACCGCCGTGCGGGTCGTCGCCGGCGATGACGACTGGCTGCTGCCGGTGCCAGACCCCGACGCCGACGGCACGAGCACGATCACGCTCCCGGAGCCCGTCACCGGTCGACGAGTTGTCGATCATCGTCGCCGAGGTCGAAGATCGCCCCTTCCTCGACCGCCGGTACGGGGAGCCCGTCTATCCGCCGGCGGCGATCAGCGACATCTCGATCGGGGAGAGGATCGAGCTCCCGTTGTTCGTCGACACTGGTTGTCGCGACGACCTCCTCAGCGTCGACGGTGAACCCGTGTCGTTGCGTCTCGTCGGCGAGACCGAAGACATCCTCGACGGCGAGCCGTTCACGGTGTCGTTCTGCGACCCCCGCTTCGTCGAGCTCGGAGCCGGCACTCACCGCATTACGAGCACGCCCGGCATCGAGACTGGCCTCGACATCGATCGTGTCGTGCTGTCGTCCGACTCCTCGCAATCGACCGCCGAGCCGGATGCCGAGCGGATCCATGTCAACGTGACGTCCTCCAGCCGCACATCGTCCATCGTCCGCGTCGGCCCCTGTCCGAAGGGGTGCTGGTTCGTCTTCGGTGAGGGGTACAGCCCGCAGTGGACGGCGTCGATGCGCCGCGTGGGGCAGATCCAGTCGTTGACCGACGTCGACACCGACCTCGGACCATCGACCACGTCGACGGTGGGTTCAACGGCTGGTGGATCCCCCCGACGACGAAGGTGATGCAGGTCACCGTGGCATGGCAGGCGCAGGGACGTGTGACGCTCGGCCTGATTGCGTCCGGGATCGCTGCGGTCGTCGCCATCGCGTTGATCCTGATCGATCGACGTTCGAATGGTCGCCTCGCCGGCCGCGCCAGTCGGAGCCGGCTTCGCCATCGCCCGCCCGACGACCGGGCTGCCGATCGCTGTGTTCGCCGCGGTGGCCGGCGTGGTCGTCGCCGCCCTGTTCATCGACCCGGTCGCCGCGCTGTGGATCGCGCTCGCCGGCACGGTCGTGGTGGTGACGCGCCGGCCGCGACTTGCCGGTTACGGAGCGATCGCAGTCACCGCGTATGTTGGCGGCGCCGTCTACTACACCGTTCGCCGGGACGACCCGTTTCCCAACGGCGCCTGGCTCGGCTACATCGAATGGCTCCACCCGATCGGTCTCGCCGTTGTCGCGTTGGCGGTGATTGCCGCGGTGGGTGCCGGCGACGCCGCCGACCCACCGCCCGAGTCTGGTCCCTGACAGGCCCCCGTCCCGCCACTTCGGTGCCGGCGTGCGCCGTCAGGCGGGCATCCGTCGCCGCCGTTGAGGGTCCGATTCCAGCAGGTGCAGATAGAAGGCGGCAGGCACCATCACGGCAGGGCTGATGAGGCTGTTCGAGGTGAGCCCGAAGGCGAGGACGGCGATCCACACGCCGATGATCGCCGCCCGGGCGTCGGTCGATCGTCCCCGGGCAAGGAGGCGGATCCCCGCCGAGCTCAAGCCGATGTAGGCGAGCATGCCGATCCAACCGATCTCGACGATGAGTTGGAGGTAGAAGTTGTGGGCGGAGAAGACGCGGTGGGTGACCTCCTCCGCCGGCGTGTCGGAAAGCACGTCGTCGACGGTTCCGGTGTCGACGCGCAAGATGGCGGAGAGACCGGCGTCGCGGCTGAGGCGCTCCCAGACAGAGAGCCGCACCGCCACGTTGCGGTCGGCCACGCTGACGCCCGAGCCCGACGACACGCCGCCGAACGTGGCGGCGTTGAGCCCGCTGTCGACGACGGACGAGATCGTGGAGGTCATCCGCTCGACTGACTGCGGCGCCACGATCGTCGCGGCGCCGGCGACGAGCAACGACAGCAGCAGGAAGCGGAGGACCTTGCCCACGGTCCAACCAGAGCGCTGGCCGGAGAGCATCGCGAACGACCGGGATCGTGAGGAGGCCGGCGATCGCCGCGACGAGACCGGAGCGCGACCCGCTGGCGACGAGGGCGAACGCCGAGATGACGACGATCACGCCGCGGTGCGTCACGAGATCTCGGGCAGCGCCACGACCGCGATCAGGTTGACTGCCGCGGCGAAGCCGACAGCGTGGTGGCTGGAGAACGGGAGGTTGCCATGTGCGCCGGTCAGCACACTCACGCCTAGCGCCAACGCCAATCCCCCTGTAACCCCCGTCACGACGGCTCGGAGGGTGCGCGTGGCTTGCACCGGTGAATGTCGCTGAGTGGCCATGAACACGAGGATCGGGATGAGGCCGATCACCCGGAAGTCGGTGGGGACCGCTTCGCTGATGTCGTGGAGGCTGCCGAGCTGACCGTTGGCGATCCCGAGGAGCACGTATCCGATCGGGGGGACGGCGAGCAGCGCCCAACCGGTGCTGATCGGCCGGCCCGAGATCAGGAGGGCTAGCCCCACGAGGCCGACGACGAGGATGACAGGCGTGGCGAGCCAGGTGCCGGAGAACACGACAGCGCCGATCGCGGCGAAGACGTAGAAGCGATCGGCGGCGACGCTCCCGAGGCGAGTTGCCGATGGCGAGGTGAGTGACAGGCGGTCAACTGCCACGGGTCGCTCCGTTGATGACGCTCGACAGGGATGCTGCGGCATTGCCAATCGCCTGAAGGATGGTTGCCCGCGGCACCCGTCGCGGGATTCGGTCGGGCGTTGCCAGCGTCGCCGCGAGGTCGGACGGCGATGTCGCCGACACGACGTATGAGCGCAGGTCGGTGGACAGTCCGCGGCGCGCGGCCGAGTACCCGATCACGGGTCGTCCGAATGTGAGTGCTTCGAGCGTCTTCACCGCCACACCTGTTCCGTCGACCGACGGGTCGACCATTGCGCCGCACCGATCGTAGACCGACGCGCGCTCGGGGGGATCGGCGAGCAGCTCGACCGACGGCGCCGACGACGCAAGCGTGCGGAGTGCGGGCGTCGGCGAGCGACCAGCGACGAGCAACCGCGCCGGGCGCGCGGCGAGCACCTGCGGCCACACCTCAGCGAGAAATGCCCCGACGGCGTCGGCGTTGGGACCGTGGTCGAGCGAGCCGAACATGCCGAAGTCGAACACCGGCGCGTGGACATCGCCATGCTCGGCCGGCGGCGGGGCCAGGAACGCCGGGACCACCGTGACCGGTGCCGTGAACCCGTACCGTTCGACGTCGTCGTCGGCGGAGATGCTCACGACGGCGTCGAACGAACGGAGGAACGCGGGGTCGTGGTAGAGGCGCGTCACCGCGTTGAGCTCGCGGAGCGCCACCGCCCGCCGCGCACGGCGCTCGTGCACCGAGACCATGGCTGCGTAGCGAGGCTCGTCGTTGTGCTCCCGCAGGACACGGGGGGAACGAGGAAACGCCTCGGCGAGCGTGTCGAACCACGCCAGCATCGGGAACTGCTCGAGGAGCAGTACGGGGCTCCTGCCCGAGAAGTCGTGCCTGAGTGCGTCGACCACTGCCACGCCGTGCGCGTGCCGCGCCCCCCGCTTCGCCACCTGATAGGAGACCCCGCGTCTGAGGCGCCGCGTGGCGGGCAAGAACGGCACGATGTACCCGGGCAGCCCGTCGAGGTGCGTGGATCGGACCTCGACGACGTCGCCAGGAGCGACGAAGGCGACCGCGTGGCCGAGCGAGGCGAGCACGAGCAACGCGTCGAACGACAGTCGCACCCCGCCGTACCTTCCCGACCCCGGGTCTGATCTCAGGAGCGCCACGATCGGCGCCGGGTCACTCAACGGGCACTCCTCCGACAGCGGTCGGGGTTCGCGCCGTGTGCCAGGAATGCCGGTCGGCGTGTGCGACGAGCAACCACGCACTCACTGCGCGCACGGCGGCGACGAGCACCGCCGCAGCCGCAGCTCGCGTCGCTGACTGGTCGAGGAACACGAATGGCACCAGCACGCCGACCGCTGCGATCAAGGAGATCAGGTCGAGGTTCTGACGCCCGGCGACGGCGCAGTACTGGCCGACGGGACCGCTGGCAACGTTGATGAAGTTGGCGAGGAACACGAGAGCGACGACGGTCACGCCGATGTCCTCGACGTTCGAGCACGGCGCGGATGAGCGGCCAGGCGGCGATGGCGACGACGGAGATGACGCCGAACGCGATCCCACCCCATTTGGCGCATTGAATCGTGGTCGCTCTGGCGCGGGCGATCGGCACGGCGAGCACGGAGGCGCCGGCGCCGGCGAGGATCAACGGTGCCGCCGATGCCAACCGTTGGGCAAACGCCAGCAGACCGACGGCATCGGAATCGAGGCCGAACACACCGAGAATGGGGCCGATCGATCCGTGCAGCATGGGCAGGACGTAGACGCCGAACGCGACGAGGTCGCCCGTCGCGGTCGTACGTGGCGGCAGCCCAGGTGGTTCGCCATGACGAAGGTGGTGGATCGACCACACCCCGATGGCGATCAACACCACGGCCTGGACGAAAGCGGCGACGTAAAGGTTGTCGATGGCGAAAGTCAGCGCCGCGACAGGCGCGATGACGGAGATGTCACTGATCGCCGAGAGCGATGTGTGACCCGACTGGGCGAACTTGATCGACGACAGCCGCAGCAGGGCGGCAACGAGTGCCATCACGACGGTCACCGCGGCGAGCGAGTTCGTGAGCTGGGTGGACGCCCCTTGCCGATCGATGGCTACGGCCGCCCCGGCGGCGGTGAGCGCCGCCGCCACCACGACGCGAGCGAGATTGAACGCCGTCATGTTCAGCACGGCGCGCGACTTGGTCGTGCGTTGAGCAAGCTTCAGTTGCGACTCGCCCAGCATGAGGGCGCTGCCGATCCTCGCCAGCAGCAGCAGCGTGGCGAGCAGGCCGAAAAGGCCAAGACCACGGACGCGGATGAGTACCGACGACGCTGCCAGAGACGCGGCGAGCACGAGCCCACGCGCCAGCACCGGCGAGGTCAGCCGCCGCAGCGGCTGACTGACGCCGCTCACGCGCCGAGACCCCAGGTCGTTTCGAGGTCGCGATCGAGGATGCGTGACAACGCCGTCACTTCGAGTCGCAGGAGGGCTGTCACGTGATCCAGATCAACCTCGCCGATTGGATCGGCATGGTCGTCGCCGTTCTCCATCGAGCGGAACAGGAAGCGTTCGGCAGTCGCCGATCCCTTCGCCCGCTCGACCACGCGGACGAGGCCGGCCCGACGGAGGAAGACGCCGGCGCGGCGGGCACGAAGGGCGAGCGTCGGGCGGCGCGGGGCGCGACGGGCGCGACTGGGAGAGCTGTCCAGCCAGCCACCCTCGGCCACGATCGAGAGCCAGCCACAGATTTCGCTCATCAACCCCTCTGGGTCGGTGGCGAGGTCCTCGAACAGGTCGACGCGCACCCGTCCTGCGGGAAACGCGGCCAGCAACCGGGCGACGTGCTCGGAGTACTGCGACTCGGCGACCATCTTCGGATACGCGTCCTGGAGGGCGCCCGGCCGGCGGCTCCCTTCGAACGAGATCTGGTAGCGCACGGCAGACAACAGCCGGTCGAGCGGATTGCGGAGCACCACGTGGATGTACGGCTCGACCCCACGCCCCGCAGCCGTCGCGGCGCAACGCGCTGGGAACTCCGGGTCGTAGAGGTAGTCGTGACTGAGATCGGCGTACACGCCCGATGCAGCGGCGGCGCCGCGAAGACCGAACAACGCCCAGTACCAGTCGTCTCCGCGAGTGTGGTGACGGTCGAAGTAGAACGGATCCTTGATGCGCGCCACGGTGACATCCGGATGCCGTCGCAACTGCTCGTACATCCACGTGGAGCCGCATTTCGGAGCACCGGCAAACACGTACAGCTTGGCGGTCACGTCGCCCGCCTGCCGACGAACAGTCGGGCCAGAATCGTCCGCACCACGAGGTGCTTCGCCCTGATCAACACCAAATGGCCGAGAAACCGGGGCGCCTGCCATCCCAGCGCGACGAGCGTGTCGCCAAGCGGCGGAACGTCTCGTCCTGAAGCCCGGTAGTGCGCGTCGTGCAGGTGAGAGAGCGCGATGAGATGGCTGCGCTGCACCGCCGGAAGCGACTTCAGCGCCCGGTCCACGTACCTGGTATCGCCCGGTGTGAACGAATCGGCCTTCCAGGTCTCGTCCTCGTCGACGAGGTTGACGGCCCGAGAGGGGTCGGGAACCGACGCCGGCTCGATCCCCCATCCTGTGAAGACCTCGGTGAGGGTGGTTCGCTCCTCGGCGGCGAGATCGTGGAGGGCGACCACGCCGACACGGCGGGGGTGGTCACGACGCAGCCGTCCCGTGACGACCCGATCGAAGCGCACGTGGGCATATGCGACCCCGAGCGGCACGGGGCCGTAGCCAGCGTGGGCCAGCGACGCCGTGGCAGCATCGACGGGCTTCTCGACCACGAGCGCAACGAGCTGACGATCGTGGCCGAGGAAGGCGGGCAGCCAGCGCAGGTGATTGGGAGTCTTCTCCACGACGAAGCGCGCCGGAACGGGGCTGCTGGCGGAGAGCCGTGCCCACATCGCGTCGTAGAACGCCGCACCGGCGACGGGGCCGCGGCGTGCCCATGCCGAGAGCTGACGGAGCACGTCGCCGGGACCCACTGCGTAGGCGTGGGTCTCGGGGCCGGAAACGGCGCCGTCGAGGTTGGCGACGACGCTCCGTTGCGCCAGCGTCGTGCCGGATCGCGGCGTGCCGCACACGAGGATCCGCTGCGGCGCGAGCGACGGGCTCATGTTCTCGTCACCTCGGCGACCACGGCGCGGATCTCGTCGACGAACCGCTCCCGGCCGAAGGCAACCGTGGCATGGGGAAGAACTTCGAACGGCTCGTCGGCGATCTGACGCATGGCGGCCGCGAATGCAGCGGGAGTCTGCTCGGCCACGAGTAGGCCCGTGTCACCATGGCGAACGGTTTCCAAGGTCCCGCCCGACGCCATCCCGACCACGGGCGCGCCGCACGCCTGGGCCTCGATAGGGATCATGCCGAAGTCCTCGATCGCCGGGAAGGCGAGCATCCGGCAGCGGCGGAAGAGGGAGCGCAGAACCTCGTCCCGCGGTGAGTCGACGACCTCGACGCCGTCTCGGCTGCCGATTCGGGCGAGAGCCGGGCCGCTGCCTGCGAGGACCACCCGCAGACCGACACTGCGGGCGGCCTCGACGGCGAGCTCGGGCCGCTTGTAGGCGACCATCCGTCCGGCAACGAGGACGAAGTCTTCTCGCTGACCATGATCGGGTGTCCACCAGTCGAGGTCGATCGGCGGGTGAACGACGACGGCGTCCCGCTGGTAACAACGGGCGATCCGTTCTCGCACATTGGCCGAGTTCGACACGAAGCGGTTCACCGAGCGGCTCGCCCGCCGGTCGATCGAACGCAGGACGCCGGCGACGGCGGGCCAGATCCGGCGCAGTACTCCCGGGATACGTCCCGCTTCGACCTGCCACTCCCAGGCGTACCGCATCGGCGTGTGGCAGTACGACACGACGCGCCCCGCAGGGCCGCGCGCACAGTTCACGAAGGCATGCGAGCTGGTGACGAGCAGGCGCGCCTGCCGCGCGTCGAATGCTCGCCAGATGAGCGGCATCAGCGGGAGGAGCAGCTGCCACCGACGATCGTCGCGCACGTATTTCCCGACCCGGCTCTCGATCACGGGCGCTTTGATGCGCAGTTGGGCGACGAGGTCGGGTGACGCGGCCAGGACCGCGACGCAGTCGGCGTCGATGGCATTGGCGATCTCGGCAGCAACCTTGTCGGAACCACCCAGCGTGACGAGCCACTCATGACAGACGACGACGGCGCCCGTGAGGTCGGCGGGCACGTCCGGCCAGAACAGCCGACCGAGGACGCGTGCCAGCGGAGATCGCCGCCGTGCTCGAGAGGTCGTCGGGGACGCCATCACCCGATGTCAACGGCGATTGCTCGGGGACGGTATCGACGCGGATCGTCGACCGAATCGCTCCACTTCTTCGAGTTCTGCGCGATCAGCACCGTGACGGTGCCGACGTCGTCCTGCCACGGCAGTAGCACGGGTTGGTACGTGACGAATCCGCCCTCCACTGCTGCACCGGCGGGGACGCGAGCGGTGACGTCCTGCTCGTGCACCGTCGTCCACGGCCCCCTCGGGTCATCGGCCTGCTCGACGAGCAACCGCTCGCCCCACAGGTCGTCCTCCTTGACGACCGAATACCACGTACCGTCGATCAGGCGGGGTTGCATCGCGTTCGACGTGTAGAAGCGCGTCGAGATCGGCTCCGCGGCAGTCGGATCGCTCGACCACTCCGACCCGGCGAAGTACTCCGGTGAGGCCGTGAACTCGCCGGCCGGCACGCGGGCGAGGTACTCCCGGTTGCCGCTGAACGGCCCTGCGTCGTACCCACCTTCCCGCTCGAGGTTGAGCACGTTCGTGTTGCCGAACAGGTAGGAGTACTCACCGTCCGTCTGCACTGCCGAACCATACTGCGGTGCGACGTCAGGATCCGGGGCACGGGCGAATCCGAGACGGGACAGGCTGACCGGATCGTAGATGCCGAGCCACGTACCCACCGGATGGCGGCGGATGCCGTCCTCCGCGCTCGGGCGAGGGTCCTCTTGCATCTCCGACCAGAACACGTACAGATCGCCGTTCTCCCCCACCTCGCCGCCGAGCGGCCAGAAGAACCGTCCTCGCTGCGCCGCTCCGGAGCCGACCTCGAAGGGACGCGGTGTCGCCCCACTGCCGCGGTGGAGCATCTGGAAGCACTGGGCGGTCTGGACGACGGCGACGTTGGGGACGTACGCCGCCTCGCTCATGCGTTCACCCTCGCCGGAGTAGTCGAGGAACGCGTCGGCGAAGAACCACACGAACTGGTCGGTGCCGGTGCGGATGACGCGGGCGCTACCGATTCCGAGACCCGCGCCGAGCCGTTCCTGGAGCACCGCGTCGAGCGATGCCGCCGAGAGGTCGTCCACGCACCCGATGTCACTGGTGACCAGGCCGTTCCCGATCGGTCGGCTCGGGCCAGTCGATGATGGGGCAACGGATATCGCCACGGCGGGCGATGTGGTGGAGGTGCTGCTCGCCGGTTGCGTCCTCGACTCGGCAACGTCGGACGACTCCCGACCACGGTCGGCGAGCACGGTGGTGATGGCCACGACGATGCCGGCGCACACGACGACGCCGGCTACGGCTGCGATTCGTCGGTGGCGCCCGTCCGGCCCTCCGCTGCTCGTCGCCAACGACTGATTCCCTCCATGAACGTGGCAGTCCGCCCATCGAACGCGCGGAACTCTAGCCATGGGGTTGACCGCGTGACACGACAGCCCTCCGAGTAGATTGTCCCCCGCATGGGACCAGCGCCGGTGGACATGACGCTGCGCGACTACGGCCGCGTCATCATTCGAAGAAGATGGTTGATCAGTGTTTCGGTCCTGGCGTCGGTGGCCGTTGCGCTCTTGATGGCGTTCCTCACAGACCCGATCTACGAAGCGGACGCCCAGATGCTCGTCGCAGACGCAGGACACCGGCGGGCTGTTCGACGACGACAGTCGCCCGATCCGCGACGAGGTGCGCGCCATCGACACCGAGATCCAGGTGCTCGTCGGTGACGAGGTGCGGCAGCGGGTGCAGGACGCGCTCGGCTCGCCGCAGCCTCCGCCACGGGCCACCGCGCACACCGTCGGTGACACCGATGTCGTCGCTGTCGTGGTGCGCAGCGCCGACAGCCGCACGGCGCAGATCCTCGCCGACGCCTACGTCAATGCCTTCATCGGTCTCCGCCGCGACCAGGCGGTGGAGGGGATGCTCGTCACCACGCAGGCGCTGCAGACCCAGATCAACCGTCTGCAGCAGCAGATCGACGATCTCTCCCCGTTCGACAACCGGCGCCAGCAGCTCCTTCTCCAGCAGGCGCAGTTCGAGCAGGCCCTCTACCAGGCGCAGGTCGACGCGTCCATCGAGAGCGGCGGCGTATCCCGGGTCGAATCGGCTGAACGCCCCACGTCGCCAGTTGCCCCGCAGCCGGTGCGCGACGTCGCCCTCGCCGCACTGGTCGGGCTCTTCATTGGTCTCGCCGCGGCCTTCCTCGTCGACTACCTCGACGACTCGATCGTGTCCGCGGACGATCTCCGCACGCTGTCGACGTTGCCGACGCTGGCAACGCTGCCGTTGCGCGGCAGCAGCAGCCTCCGCCCGCTGGCGATGACTCACCCGAACGAGCACGCCGTCGAGATCTACCGGGGCATGCGAACGAGTGTGCAGATCCTCGGCCTCGACCGCCCGATCCGCACGTTGCAGATCACCAGCGCCCTCGCCGGCGAAGGGAAGACCACCACGGCGAGCAATCTGGCGGTGGTGCTCGCTCAGTCGGGCAAGCGGGTGGTCATCGTCGACGCCGACCAGCGTCATCCCCGCATCCACCAGGTGTTCGACGTGCCGCAACACCCCGGCCTGACCGACCTCATCCTCGGCCACTCCGTCGACACCGTCGCCCATCGAGTCGACCTCGACGAGTTCACCGGCATCGACGTGATCGCCTCCGGACCGCTCTCGCCGCAGCCGAGCGACACGCTCAGCAGCCAGGCGATGCGCGACGTGCTCAACTCGCTCGTCGTCCGCTACGACTACGTCATCATCGACTCCGCCCCGGTGCTACCCGTCACCGACGCCGTGGCCACCGCCCCCAATGTCGATGCCGTGCTCCTCGTCGTGGGCGCCGGTACGTCGAGCCGAACGATGGCAGCGGCGCTGTCGCGGCTCGACCAGGTTGCGGCGCCTGTGATCGGCACGGTGCTGAACAAGGCCACCTCCGCCCAGCACGCCAACTACGAGTACTCGTCGTACCTGCCGCCGGCCGGTGCCAGCGTCAACTGACCATCCGTCGCGTCCGCGCGACACCCGTCGTGCACTGGTCGTGTGCACCGCGAACATCTGCCGCTCGCCGGTGATCGCCCGCCTGCTCCAGCGTGAGCTCGGGGACAAGATCGACGTCGAGGGCCGCCGCTGGGTGGTCTCGTCGGCTGGTGTGCGCCTCGGCGCCGTCCCCCTCGACGGCCACACGGTGAGAGCTGCGCACGCGGCGGGCATTGACATCACCGGCCACCGCCCGCGCCTGCTGACCGGCGAACTGCTGGATGCTGAGTCGCCCGATCTCCTCATCGCCGCAGCACGAGAGCACGTCCGCGCCGTGGTCGGCCTCGACTCCGCACTCTGGACACGAACGTTCACGCTGCGCGATCTCGCTCGCCGCAGCGCCGCCGCAGCGGACCGTCACCTGACTCCGACGTTCGAGGCGTGGCTGTCGATCGCTGAACACAGGACGTAACGCGGCGAGCACGATTGGCGATGACGACCACGACGATCTTGCCGATCCATACGGACGCCCTGGCGACGAGCACGAGCGCATGGTGACGACCGTCGAGGCGCTCGTCCGGCAGATCGTACGAACCGGTCCGTGGCAGGCTGTGCCGTCACCGACCGGGCACACGGCAACGGCTGAACACTGATGGGTCGCCCGGATCTCGGTGTGGTCAACCGCTAGCGTGACCGCCGATGAAACGGACGTGGATATACGTCGCTGTGGCTGTGGCCGGCGCCTTGGGCGGATTCGCGATCGCCGGGCTCCCCGCGGACGTCGAGAACGATCTCGTGATCACCGAGCGCCCGGCGACGCCGACCACACTCGGCGACCTTGGCATACCGACGAGCGCCGCTCCCACGTCAGCTGACTCGGGCGACGGGCCATCCGCTCCCGTGGACACGGCGGCGAACAGCAGCGATACCACTGCTACATCGGCGGTGCCTGCCACGACGGCACCGTAACCAGGGCCGTTCTCGGGGCGAGAAAGACGTCCGAAACACGTTCTTCACGCGTCTGTACCCGCGTATTTGCGCACGATGGTCGCGAATCTGCTATTGATTTATGCAGGGACAAGAAGGTGAGACCAGATCCGGGTGAATTCACGGGCGGCACGACTTGACATAGATCGCGCGCGCACGGACATCGCACGGCACGGGACACGGATGAAACACTCTGATGTGACAACGGGACGACGGGATGGGGGCGGACATGTCTGAGGAGCTCATGCATGAGCACGGGGCGCGCATCGCGCAGCGCGTCGACGAAGGGCGGGGCGCCGTCGCCAGGCGGGGCGCCGCGGCGCGCCCGCCGCGCACGATGGAACGGGTGCAACATGCTGCACCGGGCCTGCGTTACCACGGCTGGCAGCGCCATCTGAAGCGCGGTCTCGACGTCACGATTGCGCTCGTGATGCTCCCCCTCCTGCTCCCGCTGATGTTCATCCTGGCCGCCGCGATCTCGCTCTCCTCTCCAGGTACCCCGTTCTTCCTCCAAGAGCGCGTCGGCTACCGCGGGCAGCGGTTCAAGTGCATCAAGTTCCGCACCATGCGCCGCGACGCCGAGGAGCGGCTGCATGGCGACCCCGAGATGTACGCCTACTACGTCGCCCACGACTTCAAGCTCCCCATCCGCCGTGATCCGCGGGTCTTCCCGCTGGGGCGCCTCCTCCGCCACTCTTCGCTCGACGAGATCCCTCAGATCCTCAACGTCCTCAACGGCGACATGAGCCTCGTCGGTCCGCGACCCGTGGTGCCGGCAGAGCTGTCGTGCTATGGCCCGTGGAAGGGCGCCTACCTCTCCCTTCGCCCAGGCATGACGGGCCGCTGGCAGACCAACGGACGCAACAGCATTCGCTATCCCGAGCGGGCCGAGATCGACGCGGAGTACCTGGCTACGTGGCGATTCACGTCCGATCTACGGATCCTTGCCCGCACCCTCCCGTCGCTGTTCCGCCATCGTCATATCTGATCGTCGACGATCGAGCTCGGAGCCAAGTGGAGCGGCGGCAGCTCCGGAGGCGAAGCCGAGCGCTCGCTTCGACGGCTCACCCAGCTCCAGACTGGCGACGCCGCCGACCAGCGACTGCTCGGGTCGTGCACGTAGCTCAGGCCGGGTCGACGCGGAACAGCCCGTCACTCAGGCTGAGTACGTACAGGTCGCCGTCGATCTCGCGGACAGCAGTGGCCGCGGGCACCGTTCCGAGCGGCAACGCGTTCTGGTGACGGCGGTTGCCGATCGCCCAGATCTCACCGCTGCAGAAATCCCCGAAGACGAAGGCGCCCCGCAATTGCTCGAGGCGCTCGCCGCGGTAGACATCGGCACCGACGATCGCACAACGGCCGTTGTCGTGGTGGTACGTGTACACCGGCCGGCGGTGACCGGCCGCCGGCTGATCCTTGTGGAACCGCTTGTTGCCCTCGAAGGCACTCCAACCGAAGCTGATCCCCTTGCCCGCATCCCTGCCGTCAACGGCGCGGGCGACGTCGACCTCCTCGTTGCCAGACTGGCCGACGTCGGCGATCCACAGGTCACCGTTGGCCTCGTCGAACGTGAACCGCCACGGGTTGCGCAGGCCATATGCCCAGATCTCCGGTCGTGCTCCGACCTCCCCGACGAACGGGTTGTCGAGCGGGACGAACGAGCCTGCGTCGACGAAGGGATCGACGCGGAGGATCTTGCCCAGCAGGGTCGATTTGTCGAGGCCGCGCCGCGACGGGTCGTTGGCGAAACTGCCGTCCCCGACGCCGACGTAGAGGTACCCGTCGGGACCGAAGACCAGCTCGTGCGAGTTGTGCTTGTCCGACGGCTTGGACACGACGAGCACCGTGCGCGCCGTGTCGGTCTCGAACGAGCCGCTGCCCGCCAGCCGGTATTCGACGAGCAGGCCGTCGCCGCGCTCGACACCCTCGCGGGCGTCGGCGGTGTAGTTGATATAGGCGTGCGTTCCCTCCGGACTCACGGCGAGAGCCAGCAAGCCCTGCTCGAGGTCGTCGTCGACGACGTCGTCGAGACGCAGTACTTCCCGTGACTCCCGTCCGTCGGCGGAGATCAGACGGATCACGCCGTTGCGATATACGCCGTAGAAGCCGCCGGCCGGCGCCGGTTCGAGGTCGACGAGGCCTTGCTGGCCGTCTCCGATCGGCGTCATCACGACGCGCAGCTCGGAATCCGTATCGAGCGTCCCGGGCGTGTCGGTCGAGACGTCGGGGCCCGTCGACTCGGCGGGACGCGTGATAACGACCTCAGGTGGGTCGTTGTTCGTGCACGACCCAACAGCGATCATTGCTGCCATTGCGAGCCCCGTCAGCACCTGGGGCGCCCCTCGCAGACGCACGCCGCCATCGTACGCGAAAGCTTCTCGCCCACAATAAAATCGCGGCGCTCATTCCCTCATCCTCCGCCGTCTGTGGCCCGATCGAGCGGAAGAATGAAGACCGCCGTCTCGTCGCCGAGGCGGATCATTTCGTTGGCGATCTGACGCAGCCGCGGCGGCACCCGTTCGTTGGAGATGATGAAGAGGTTGCGGTCGACCGCTTCGAGGAGGTCGTCGAGCCCTGCATCCCCGAGCCCCTTGAGCAGCCTGCTGCGCAACTCCGCGTAGCGACGACGCCCTTCTTCACTGCGGGGATCGAAGCGGGCTACCTCGACGGCGTCAGGGTCCGCCCGGAACTCGTCCACGTACGCCCCCGCGGCGTACTGGATCACGGCGTCGGCCACCGGGTACTCGGCGTTCGGTGAGCCCTCCGGCTCGGGGGCGGGGAGCATCACCCGATGATTGGTGACCGGGACATGGAAGTAGACGTCGGCACCGACATCGATGCCGAGACGGTCGAGCTCGTTGAGAAGGCCATAGCCGGGGCTGCCGAAGTTCTGCGCGTCGCTCCAGCGGACGAGGTAGCGACCGTCCGCACCCGGCGCTGCACCTACCCCGTCGAGGATCGCCTCGTAGGTGGGCTCGACGAGCGGCCCGAGGCCGACTGACAGGTGCTGTTCGGGGTGCTCGGCCTCGCTGGCATCGACGGAGAAGGCGACGGTCGAGGCAAGCAGCACGATCCCGGCCAGGCCGGCGGCGATCGGACCGGCCAGTGCGGGGCGCTGCCACGACGGCGAGCCCCACGTGCGCAGCGCGGTCACCGCCGTGGCAACGATGGCGACCGTCATCAGCGCCGTGAATCCCCACGCCCAGAGGGTGAGGTAGTACCACGGCTCGCCGAAGATACGCGCGATCGACACCCAGGTCAGCACGAGGCCGACCGCAACGACCGCGTGCATCGCCAGCAGCAGCTGGTGGCGGAGCCGCCACGCAGCGACGGCGGCGACGATCCACCCGATCAAGAGCAGTGCGCCGGGCCACCACGGTGTGGACGTGTCCATTCCGAGGAACGCGATGCCGCCGTCGTCGTGGAGCATGCCGTCGGCTGCTTCCCACAGGTTGAGATGACGCAACAGGCGAGGGATCGCCTCGCCAAAGCCGAGCGGTGTCTCGGACGGTGAGCTGAAGTGGTCGACGAGACGGGACAGGTTGCCGTCGTCGCTGCCGAACAGCTCCTGACCGATCGGCGCGAGCCAGAGCAGCACAGCGAGTCCAGTCCCGGCTCCGAGCAGACGCAGGTCGCCCGAGCGCTGCGCGCCGTCACTGCGCCTGGCACGGATGGCGATCGCCCCGGCGGCGAGGACGAACATGGCCACACCGAGTATCAGATAGGGCACGTGGGTCTGGGCGCAGAAGGATGCGGCCGCGGCAACGGCGAAGAACCAGCGATGGTGCCCGCTGAGCACGGCGACCGTGGCGCACAAGGTGAGCAGCCACGCCAGCAAGGGGAAGTACGGGTTCCAGGGCTGGATCAGGAGCAGCGACCCGTATCCACGTGTGAGCAGGGCCACGATGACAGCGGCGACAACCAGACCCGTGCGGCCTGCGATCTGGTAGGCGCACCACAGGATCAGGGCGATCACGACGAGATGGACGACGACGGTGCCTACCTCGAGTGACCCGGCCGTCTGTCCGAGGAGCCGGTAGATCGGCGCCAGCAACCAGAAGCTGAGCGGGCCGGGGTGACTCCCCTGATCCGGCAACACGCCGATGCGCCCGGGAAGTCCGATCAGCGGCGTGTGCGAGGTGCCGACATCACGGACGCGCAGCTCGGTCATGGCCAGGTCGAGGACCGGATACCAGCGGTCACGGGACAGTGCCACGAGCGCGATCACGAAGGGCAGGGCGAGCGCCACGTACAGCCCTGCGGCCAGCGGTAGCGGCGGCACGCGACTCAGCCAGGAAGTTCGCTCCTCGGGCTCACCGGCCGCGACGGTCACCTCGGCGGCGGCCGTCATGTCAACGGCGACGACCGAGCCGATCGGCCACGCCCCACCGGGTGACCAGCAGCATCGACTCGACAATGATGCGTCCCGACATCTTCGACTTGCCCCGGGTGCGATCACGGAACACGATCGGCGTCTCCACCACCTGCAGGCCGCTGCGGTCCGCCTTGCGTACCAGTTCGGTGAGGAAGGCGTAGCCCTCGGCGTTGGTCGAGTCGGGCTTCATGCTGCGCAGCGCGTCGGCGCGGTAGGCGCGAAAGCCCGAGGTGCAGTCGTACGGGGCGACGCCGAGCACAGCTCGCGTGTAGCGATTGCCCCAGCGAGAGAGCAGTTGACGGCGCACCGGCCAGTCGGTGACCCCGCCACCGAGCGTGTACCGGGAGCCGATCACGACGTCCGCTCCGTTGTCGAGCAGGTCGACCATCGTCGGTATCACGGCAGCGTCGTGGGAGAGGTCACTGTCCATCGACACGATGACGTCGTAGTCCTGGTCGAGAACGCGGGCGAACCCTGCCCGGTAGGCACTGCCGAGACCCTCCTTGTTGGCCCGGTGGAGGACATTGACATGCCCCAGCTCGGCGGCCAACCGCTCGGCGACGACGCCAGTTCCGTCGGGGCTGTTGTCATCGACCACCAGCACTTCGGCGTCGGGAACGGTCGTGCGGACGTTGCGCAGGAACGGGTCGATGTTCTCGTACTCGTTGTAGGTCGGCAGCACGATCACGGTGCGCATCGCAGCGAGACTAGTGGGTGACCCTCAAACTCTCCTCACCACTGCGCGGAGCTGGCGGGCGACCCCGAGTGCGCTCGCGTCCCAGGTGAGGGTACGTGCGCGGGCATGGGCGGCCTCGCCCAACCGCGCCCGCAGATCGTGGTCGAGCAGCACCCTCGCCATCGCCCGTCCCAGCTCGGCGGGCGGAGCGAGCAGCCCCGTGACGCCGTCGACGACGCTGCTGCGATGACCACGAATGTCCGTTGCGACCGACGGCGTGCCGCATCCAGCGCCCTCGGTCAGCGACAGTCCCCACCCCTCGGCAAGGGAAGCGCTGGCGACGATCCACGAGCGGCGATAGAGGGAGACCAGGTCGTCGTGCTCGACGCGCCCGACGAGGGTGATCCATTCTTCGGCGCCGTGGCGCGCCACGAGCGCTTCCAATCGCTCGCGTTCGGGCCCATCGCCGACGATCGACAGCTGCATCGCCGGCACCTCACGGTGAGCCTCCACGGCAGCTTCGATCAGCAGGTCGAACCGCTTGACCGGCGCCAGCCGGGCGACGGCCAGCACGGACGGGCGTTCGGTTCGTTCGCCACCGGGCGTGAAGTGCAGTTCCACACCGTTGGGGACGGCAGTCACGCGGTCCGGTGAGAACCCCAGCTCGATCAGCTCCTCGCGGGTCGCCTCCGAGGGGGTCATCACGCGTTCGCGGCGATAGAGGCGGGGAACGACACGTGATTCCAGGTAGCGGCCGGCGCCGGCGAGTGGGCCGGGCATGATCTGGTCCCACATCGGCCCATGCACGTGGTGAAGGAACGTGAACCGCGGCCGACGGCACCAGAGCGGGGAGAGCCAGGGCACGCCGTTGAGGATCTCGATCAGGGCGTCGTACGGCCCCATGTGGCGTGTCAGCTCACTGACGGCCGTGCGCCCGAACACGGAGTACCTGCTGCCGCGCCGGATCACCCGGTACCCGTTGCGCCACGAGATCGCGGGCTGGCCGACGGCGGCGGACGTACGGTGAGTGACCTCGAGCCCGGCGGCGGCGAAGCGACGCATGAACTCGTCCGCGTGCCGCTCCGATCCGCCTGCGTCGGGGTCGTCGAGATCCCGCCAGGCCAGCACGTGGAGGCGATTCACACCCAGCGACATGACGTCGCCGATGACGTCGGCGACGGTTTCGTCCGCCGCTGCAGCAGCCGCCAGACCCTCGTCCGTACCCATGACGGACGGCAGCGTAGAGGTAGAGTCCAGGGCTTGTCTGCAATTGTCGACGAAAACGAAACGCCGGCTGTTGCGTCGGTGACCGAGGACGGGCCACCCCCCGAAGACGAAGCCCCGTTCATCAGCGGCGGACCGCTGTGGCGCACCACCGGACGCGGCGTGCTGGCGCTGGCGACCGTGCTGGCGGTGTCGTTCCTGCCCGTTCCCGGGCTGTACGTCGCCACCGGGGGCACGATGGAAGAGGGCTTCATGCTCTACTTCCCCGAGCTGCATCAAACGGGGGAAGGTCCCCAACATCGACTTCCTCCACCTCTACGGGCCCGGTTCGCTGCACTTCCTGGCGGGCTGGTACGAGGTCTTCGGCGACTCGATCGTCTCTGAACGCACGTTCGGCCTGTTGCAGAACCTCGGCATCGTCCTGGCGTTGTACGTCATCGGTCGCCAGTGGGGTCGCGGCGCGGCCGCCGGCACAGGCGTCGTCGCCGCTCTGCTGATCATGACCCCGATCGGGCTGCAAGCGATGGCCTGGCACGGTGCCCTGGCGTTCGGTCTGTGGGCTCTGGTGTTCGCCATTCGTGCCCGCCACCTGGAAGGACGGTCGGCAGCGATCAACTTGGCGATCGCCGGCGCTCTCGCCGGACTGGCGCTCTCCTTCCGTCCCGACATCGTCATCGGGATCGGACTCGCCCTCGCGCTACGCGGTGTGGCGCGACCGACGTACTGCCTGGAAGCCGCTGCTCGCCGGGACCGCCGTCGGCCTCCTGCCGATGTGGATTCACCTCGCCATCGCCGGAATCCGCCCGTCGTTCCGGGGGATGGTGCTCGACCCGGTGTTCGAGCTACGGCCCGGCCGCGAGCTGCCGGCGCCACCGTCGCTGGACAAGATCGACGGATCGCTGCTGCGAATCGTCGAGTTCTTCCCGCCGTGGTGGGAACTCCCCGCGATGAGCGCCCCCAAACAGCTCTTCCTGTGGTTCTGGGGGATGGTGCTCGCCCCGCTCGTGCTCGTTGGCTACGGGTGGTGGCGCAGACGTCGAGCCGACGGGGAGGACAACGCGGTCGTGCTGCTGACGGCCGGTCTCTTTGCGCTCGGTGTCCTCGGGCAAGGGTTGCAGCGGCCCGATTCGACGCATCTTGCCTGGGTGACGATCGCCTCGTGGCCGCTCCTCGTCCCGCTCGTCATCGAGCTGCTCGGTCGAGTGCGACGATCGGAACGGCTCGGCGAGCTCCTGCGGCCGCGTGGCGCGCGCCCGATCATCGCGTTCACCGTCGTCGGCCTGCTGATGTTCGTGGTGTGCCCCTTCTACACGTATCGGATCTACGTGTTGCACACCCGTGTCACTGTCGGCGCACTGCCCGACCCGTTCGAGGTGGGCAGAGACGGCCGCAACTTCTATTTCGGGTCGCCGGACGCCGCTGACACGCTGCAGGCAGCGATCGACGACCTCGACCGCTGGTCGAAGCCGGGCGAGCGCCTGATCGTCGGTCCGTACGACCTCAGCCGCACGTACTACAGCGACGCGATCGTGTACTGGATGTTCCCCGAACTCGAGCCGGGCACCTACTACATCGAGATGGACCCGGGCATGGCCGACGACGCCGATTCGGGGCTGGCCGGCGAGGTCGCCAAGGCCGACTGGATCATGCTCACCCGCTTCTGGGACAACTGGAGCGAGCCGAACGCCTCGGTCGACCACGGTTCGCAGCGTCCGAACCGGATCATCGCCGACCGGTTCTGTCTCGTCGGGCGCTACGACGGCGCTGACGTCACGCCGCGACCCGCCCTCGTCACGCTGTACCACCGCTGCGGCAAGGGCAACGGCGTGGGGATCAGCCCAGCGGAAGTCGACGAAACAACGCCCGTGGTAGGTGTCGAAGGACGATGAACACGTAGCGGAGGACGCCGGGTGACCACACCGTGTGCCGTCCACGGCGAAGAGCAGCGACGGTGTCGGCGGCGACCTTGTCGGGCGTGGTGGCGAATGGTGCCGGATCTTGGCCGGCGGTCATCCGGGAGTGCACGAAACCGGGCCTGACCACGAGCACGGAGGCTCCCGAACCCTGCAGCGAGTCGGCGAGTCCCTGGGCGAATCCATCGAGCCCGGCCTTCGAGGAGCCGTACACGAAGTTCGCCTTGCGCACACGCTCGCCGGCCACGCTGGAGAGTACGACGAGACGACCGTGTCCCTGCCGTCGCAACTGCCCTGCGACAGCCAGCGAGGCACTCACGGCGCCTGTGTAGTTCACGGTGACGGCCCGCGCCGCCGCGGCGGGATCGTGCTCGAACTCCGCCTGATCTCCGAGCACACCGAAGGCGAGAATGACGATGTCGAGGTCGCCGAACTTGGTCGGCCAGGCTGCTGCACGAAATCCTCGTGGTGCTCGGTGTCGGCGGCGTCGAAGGTGACCGTCTCGACCGTGATGCCAGGTCGAGCGAGCCCCTCCGGCTGGGCTTCGTCGGGATGACGGCCGGCGAGCACGACCGTGCTCGTGCTCGGTCCCATCAACTCGGTGACGATGGCACGCCCGATGTCACTGGTACCGCCGAGCAGCACGATCGTCTGCGATTCGCCGAGTGCGTTGTCCAATGTGGCTCCTTGCCGTGTCAGCGATGTTCGCTGGCACATGTTGATCGGTTGCTGAATCGGGCGTCGCCGGCCGGTCGCGCAGGGAGGCTCAACCGTGCAGGCCGAGCCGGCGCGCCTGGTCGCTCACCCACACCCCGGTGGGGTCGACAGCGTTGCGGACGGCTTGCCATTCGGCCAGCCGCGGGTATCCCCGCCGGAACGTAGCTGCCGTGGCGTGGCCGTCCTTGGCGAGGTACAGCCGCCCACCCGCGTCGTGGACGAGGTCATCGAGGCTGTGCAGCAGCGGAGCGACCTCGGCGATGCCCGCGGGGATGTCGAGAGCCAGCGTCCAACCGGGCTTGGGGAAGCTCAAGGGAGCCGGGTTCGACGGCCCGAAGCGCTTCAGCACCGACAGGAAGCTCATCATCCCAGACAGGGCAAAGCGCTCGATCACCGTCTGCAGCGCGCGCTCCTCGCCGAGCGGCACGACGAACTGGTACTGGACGACGCCACTCGGGCCGTACAGGCGGTTCCAGTGGCCGATCGCATCGAGGGGATGGAAGTACTGGGTGACGCCCTGCAGGGCGCCGAGACGTTCGCGGGGAGCGCATTCGGTACCAGAGCTCGTTGAAGGCGGCGACGCTCGTGTGGTTGATGGCGCTGATCGGGGGCACCAGCGGCACGCTGATCAGCTGCTTCGGGCCGTACGCGCGCGGCGCGGAACGCATCTTCGGAGGCAGATCGGAGAGCCGGGCGTGCTCGCCGTGGGTGAGCACGCTGCGTCCGAGATGGGCGCCCTTCGCCATCGGATCGATCCACGCCACCGAGTAGCGGAAGTCGGCGTCCTCCTCGGCTCATCATCTCCATCAGCGCGTCGAGGTCGGGCACTCGGTAGGTGTCGACGATGCATCGGCTCGTCTCGATCGGGATCAATCCGAACGTGGCGTCGACGATGATCCCGGTGAGGCCCATCCCGCCCACCGTCGCCCAGAAGAGATCGGGCCGCCGGTCGGGCCCGACGTCGGCGACGGTGCCGTCGGCGAGCAGCAGGCTCAAGCGCCGCACGTGGTTCCCGAATGAACCCTTCGACGTGGTGGTTCTTCCCGTGAATGTCGCTGGCGATCGCCCCGCCGACGGTGACGAAGCGGGTGCCCGGCGTGACGGGAACGAAGAATCCGCGTGGCACGAGGTAGCGCAGCAACTCGTCGAGGGACACGGCACCGGACGCGGTGACGGTGCCCTGATGGGCGTCGAGCACGATGCGGTGGGTGCCACCGTCGAGCTGGATGACGAGACCGCCGCTGTTCTGAGCCGGGTCTCCGTACGAACGACCGAGTCCGCGAGCGATGACACCCCGCGGCGGGGCGTCCTTCACCGTGGCTGCCAGCTCGTCGACCCCACGGTCGACGCGGACGTGGGCCAGCGTCGCCGACGGTGGGCGCGGTACGACCCCAGCCGGAGAACGGAAGTCGACGCCTTGTTACCACCGGAGTCAGATGTTACCCAGCGGTCAGTACGGCCAGTCGGGCACCCTCCGCCCAAATTTTCGCATGACCTTGCCGAGGCCGAGCGACAGCAACACCTTCAAGGCGACATTGCGGGCGAACCAGACGAGCTGGGCGAGCTGGCGAGCAGCGTTCCCTCGCCTGCTGGACGATGAGGCGGCGAGATCGGCTCGGTAGAGCGCGAGCGACCGTGCTCGCCCGACGTAGCGGAAGCGGCGACTGGGCATGAGCTGGGTGAGGATGGCAAACGTCACACCGATCGACGAGAAGGAGTCGTGGATCGCCAGCGATCCCCCGTCGGCGACGCGAGCCCCCCAGTCGCGGATGTCGTCGCGCGCCGGCCGGTACCGGTGGGCGCCGTCGATGTACAGGAAGTCGATCGGGATCCTTCACCTCGTCGTGCGCCGCTGCGGAGAAGGCGCGGACGTGGCGGACCCGATCGCGCACACCGGCGGCGGTGAGGTTCGCCTCGAACGCGGCGCGGTCGCGAGATGCCTCTTCCGCATAGCCCTCGATCTCCTGGGGGCCACGATCGTTCCCGGCGTGTGGATCGATCGCCACGATCTCGACGGACGGATCGGCGGCCGACGCGATGCACGATCGTGGACCGACCGCGAAAGCTGCCGATCTCGACGATTCGCCCGCCCGGAGGGCATCGGGAGGCGGTCTCGAAGAGTGATGCTGGCCTGGTCGTCGGAGAGCCATCCCTCGACGCCATCGAGGCGGGGCAGCACGTCGTCGAAAGTGGTCATCGAGCGGTTGTCTCCATGGTTTGTCAGGCGTACACGGCGAGCACGAACAGCACCACCCAGGCAAGTCCCAGCAGCTGCAGCACACGGTCATCGGCGAACACGTCTTCCGGCGCCGCGCCGTGGCCATCGCCGGCCTCGAGCACGAGCAGGTAGCGCATCAGGGCGGCGAGCATCGGCACGATCGTCAGCTCGTAGAAGGGCCAGTCGGAGTCGGCCGCGGCCTTCCGTTCGAATGCCCACACGCAATAGCTCAGCAGTGTGGCGCCGCAGCTCACAGCGACGATCATGCGCAGGTAGTCGAGGCTGTACTCGCCGAGCGTCGCTCGGGTGAGTGTGGCCCCGTCGCCGAGCTCGTGGAGCTCCGCGTAGCGCTTGCCGGTGACGATGAACAGTGAACCGAACGTCGTGACGAGCACGAACCAGTCGGACATGACGACGTCGACGGCGACGGCGCCGGCAGCTGCCCGCAGCACGAACCCGGATGCGACGACGATCAGATCGAGCACGGCGATGTGTTTCCAGACGACCGTGTAGCTCAACGTCAACGCGCCGTAGAAGGCGACCACGGCGACTGTCTGCCATCGTCCGGTGAACGCGGCGAATGCCGGCCCGCCGAGCAGCAGGACCGTACCGACGACGCGAGCGGTGCCGATCGGTATTCGGCCCGAGGCGATCGGGCGATATTTCTTCTCCGGGTGGGCCCGATCGGCTTCGAGATCGAACAGGTCGTTCCAGTAGTACGTGCCACTCGCCGCCATCGACATGGCGATGAACACGACGATCGTCCTGCCCAGCTCACCGGGGTCGTCGAGGACACCCGCCGCGGCTGGCGCGGCGAACACGAGCACGTTCTTGAGCCATTGCCGCGGCCGCGCCTCGGCGAGGAGCGAACGCAGAAGCCCGGCCCGCTCCGTCATGGTGCCGACCACGGCGTCAGTGTACGGCCGGCCGCCCACCAGGCTCGATCCGCGACGCGGAGGAGATCGAGGTCGCCGTTCGAGTCGCCGTAGGCGTGCATCGTGAGGTCGGATCGGCGGAGCGACTGGCTGTCCAGCCACGCTTCGAAGCGGCGCACCTTCTCCGCCGCCCGGCAGTTGGGACCTTCGAGGCGGCCCGTGAAGCGCCCTTCGCGGGACTCGAGACGGGTGCCCAAGACGGCGTCGGCACCGATCCTCTCGCCGATCGGCGTCAGGTACAGCTCGAACGATGCCGACACGATGACGGTGCGCGCTCCGCCTGTCCGATACTCCTCGAAACGGGCCATCACGTCAGGTCGCAGCCGGTCTGCAATCACTGTGGCAGCGAATTCGACACCCATCGCCGACACCTCGGCGACGGATCGACCCTCGAAGGCGATGCGCGGCAGCGATCGCCTTCAGCTGGTCGCGGTCGCGTCGTCCGAGGGCGGGCGCGACGCGATGCGGTGCGGCGAGCAGCCCGGCCACGAGGCGCGCCGTGCCGGCGACCTCGCGGAGGAACGGGACGACACAGTCACGCCGGCTCAGGGTGCCGTCGAAGTCGAAGACAGCGATCGTCCCGGGTCCGTGCACGAGGTGCAATCCTGCCATGCCGCTGCTCTGGTGCCACAGGTTCCCCGCGGTGGGACTGCTGAACTCCTCCCGGGGGTGCCAGAATCACGTCTCGTGCCCATCGTCGACCAACTGCGCTCGTTCCACCGCCGCCGCATCGTGGTGCCGGTATCCGATGACGCGCTGGTGCTCGACGTCGGCAGTGGCGACAAGCCCTCGTGGCGGGCCGACGTGCTGCTCGAGCGGTACATCGGAGCAGAGCACGCCGGTCAGCGTTCCGGTGGCGACGTGGCTCGTGTCACGCGTCCGCTGTTCGACGCCGACGCCGACGACATGCCCTTTGCCGACGGTGTCTTCGAGTACGCCATCTGCTCGCACGTGCTCGAGCACGTGCGCGATCCGGCGGCAGTGATCGGCGAGCTGACGCGGGTGGCTCGCGCCGGCTACATCGAGGTGCCCGAGGCCGCCAGTGCCAAGATCGTCGACTTTCCGAGCCATCTCTGGTGGTGCCGTCTCGACCAGAGCAGCGAGCCTGCCACGCTCGTGTTCTCCGCCAAGTCGGGTCCGTTCTTCGACGCCGAGATCCATCGCTACATCGCCGAGGCGGGGATCGAGCGGGAGCTCACCGATCTGCTCGACAGCAGGTTCGATCATCGGATCATCTCGCTTCCTTGGTCGGGCTCGGTACCGGTGCGCATCGAAGGCACGGTTGACGAGGAGCTCGCCGAGGCCGCACTCCATGTCGAAAGCCACCATCGCGGCGCGGAGAACCGCGTTGCCCAGGTGCTGACGAGCGCCCTCACGTGGCGCACCCGTCATCGGCGGGGCTCCCCGACGATCCGTTACGACGACATCGTCAAGCCCGAGTACCGGCGCGGTGACGATGCCGTGCTCGAACGGCGCATCTACCGGGTCGGCGAGGACGCCTCGGTGAGCCACGCCAGCAGCTCCCAGTAGTCGGGCCAGCTCTTCGAGACCACGTCGGGGTCGGTGATCCCGATGCCGTCCACCACGGTGCCGAGCACGCCGAACGCCATCGCCAACCGATGGTCGTGGTGCGTGTTGAGCACGGCGCCGTGCAGGAATCGCGGTTCGATCAACAGCCCGTCGCCAAGCTCTTCGATGCCGGCGCCGGTCTTGCGCAACTCGTGCGCCAGATCGCCGAGGCGGTCGCTCTCCTTGGCGCGGATGAACCCGACGCCCGAGATCGTCGTCGGCGTGGATGCCGTAGCGGCGACCACGGCGAGCGTCGGGACGAGATCGGACATGTCGCGCATGTCGATATCGACGCCGATCAGCGGGCGACTCGGGTCACGACTCACGCGCAGGCCGTCGTCGTCGAGCTGCACGTCGCAGCCCATGTCGCCGAGGATCTCGAGGAATCCGACGTCGCCCTGCAACGGCTGCCGGTCGAACCCGGCGATCTTCACCGTGCCACCCAGGAGGGCGGCCACGGCGAGCGGGTAGCTGGCCGACGAGGCATCCGGCTCGACGACATAGTCGATGGCCGGCTCGTAGCGGCGGGGGTGGACCGTGATCGCCCGCTCGTTGTGGATCGAGACGGCGTCGATGCCGAACGAACGCATCACGGCCGCCGTCATCCACACGTAGGGCGCCGATACAAGCGGCGTCGTGAGGCGGATCTCCAGCCCGCCCGGCAGGCAGGGCCCGATCATCATCAGCGCCGACAGGTACTGGCTGGACACGTCACCCGGCATCAGCAGCGGCACTCCCCCGCGTGCCGGGCCGGTGATCGTGACCGGCAGGTGACCGTGCTCGCCGTGCGGCTCGACGTCGGCACCGAGGGCGACGAGTGCGTCGTGGAGTGGCCCCATCGGCCGCTGTCGCAACGGGACGTCGCCGTCGATCACGTACGGCTCGGTGCCGAGCGCGGCGAGGGCGGTGACGAAACGCGAGGTCGTGCCGGCGAGCCCGGCGTGCAACGTGCCTGCCCGGCCGGGGAGGACCCCGCCGGAGCCCTTCACCCACAGCGAGTCGTCGTCTCGGACCGTGACCTCCACGCCGAGTGAGCCGAGGCAGCGGATCATGGCGATCGTGTCGTCTCCGGGCGCCAGGCCCTCCAGACGACTGGTGCCATCGGCGAGGGCAGCGCAGATCAGAGCCCGGTTCATCACGCTCTTCGACCCTGGCACGTTCACGATCGCTTCGACGGGGCCTCGTCCCATCGGCACCGTGTACACGTCGTCCATGCGGTCAGCTCAAGGGCTGGATCGACGGCCGGTATCCCCGAGCGATGAGCCCGCCGCGGAACAGGTCGGACGTGTCGGCGTCGATGAGCACGACTGCCACGCCGAGGTTTCCCTCGGCCATGTGGACGACCTCGAAGCTGGGGATGTTGACCCCCAGCTCGGCGGCGAGGGTGAAGATCTCGGCGGCGGCACCGGGTCGGTCGGGGACGGGGATGCGCACCTCTGCCAGGTTCTCCGGCTGGGTGACACGGCTGGGGAGGTTGAGACGGGCCTCGCGCGCGTGCTGCAGCCTGGCGTTGAGACGGTCGCGGTCGTCACTGTCGACGACCGTGCGCAGCTCGGCGAGCGATTCGATCAGCGAGTCGAGCCCGGCGACGATCGCACCCCGGTTCTCGGTGCAGATGTCGAGCCAGATCGCAGGATGCCCACTGGCGATGCGGGTCATGTCACGAAAGCCGCCCGCGGCCAGGCGCAGCAGCGCCGCGTGCTCTTCAGACCGTTCGGCAGCGAGACCCATCAGCGTCGCTGCGGCGAGATGAGGAACGTGAGAGATGACGGCCACGACATCGTCGTGGCGGTCGGGGGCGAGAGCCACGACCTCGGCGCCGAGATCGGCGATGACGGAGGCGACCCCGGAGAACGTGGTGTCGGCGGTCTCGGCGACGGGCGTGAGCACCCAGACGGCTCCGGAGAACATCGCCGCATCGGCGCCCTCGAGCCCCTCCAGCTCGCTACCGGCCATCGGATGGCCGCCGACGAACCGTGCGTCGTCGATCGCCATCGTCACCGGGGTCTTGACGCTCCCGACGTCGGTGACGAGTCCCCGTGTCTCGGCGAGCGCCATCTTGACCTGGTCGGCGACGGTCAGCACGGGCACGGCGACGAAGGTGATCTCGGCATTCGGATCGAGCTGCTCGCCGTCGATGACCTCGCGTTCGAGGGCGTCGGCGACGCGTCGGCGGTCGGTGTCGACGCCGGTCACCGTCCATCCCCGCTCGCGCAGACCGAGCGCGATGGAACCGCCGACGAGTCCGAGTCCGATCACGTTGGCGTGCCGGTGGTTCACAACGCCCCAGCGTATATGCGCTGCTACGGCGAACGCCGCGGCGTATCAGGGCATCGGCCGCAGCTGCTCACGATCGCGGTCGATGACCGACGAGGCGCTGCAGGCCGAGGAGCTCGTCGGTGGTGAGCGTTCGCCACTGTCCCGGTTGAAGCCGTCGGATCGCGAAGCGATCCGATCCGTGTCCGCACGAGTCTCGTCACCGGATGGCCGAGCGCGCCGCACATTCGCCGCACCTGACGCTTGCGTCCTTCGTGGATGGTGATGCGCAGCACGCCCGGATGTGGCTGGCTCACCTTTGCCGGCGCAGTGATGCCGTCATCGAGCTCGATGCCCTCGCGGAGGGCGCGGATCGCACCGGCGCTCAGTAGCCCGCCGCCCACTTCGACGAGGTACTCCTTCTCCACCCCGCGACTCGGGTGGGCGATGCGATTGGCCAGCTCACCGTCATTCGTCAGGAGGAGCAGGCCTTCCGTGTCGGCGTCCAACCGGCCGACCGGGAACACCCGCGGCTCGTCGGGCACCAGTTCGACGACGGTGGGTCTGCCGTGGGTGTCCTTGGCCGTCGTGACCACCCCCGCCGGCTTGTTGAGCAGGTAGTACACGAGATCCGGGCGGGTGCCGATCGGTGCACCGTCGACCTCGACGAGATCGTGCTCGGGATCGATCCGCCGGCCGAGCCGGGCGATCTCACCGTTGACGGTGACGCGGCCGTCGGCGATGAGGTCCTCGCAGATCCGCCGGCTGCCCCAGCCGACGCGGGCGAGCACCTTCTGCAGCCGCTCCGCTCGATCAGAGGTCATTCTGAGATGCGCCGAGCCCCGCCTCCAGCGCCTCGACGACATCGGCACCGGGGATGAACTCGGCGATCGGCGGCAGCTCGTCGAGGCTGTCGAGCCCCAGCTTCTCGAGGAACATCGTGGTGGTGCCGAACAGGATCGCCTGACCGGGGCCTTCGTCGCGTCCGACCTGGTCGATGTACCCGCGGGCGGTGAGTGTCCTGATCACGCCGTCGGGATCGACGCCCCTGATCGAGGCGATCTGGGCACGGGAGATGGGTTGCTTGTAGGCGACGATCGCCAGCGTCTCCAGGGCCGCGCCCGACAGGCGGGCGCGCTGGTCGTGCAGCAGGAAGCGCTCGACGTAGGGCGTCAGGTCGGGTGCGGTCTGGAAGCGGTATCCACCGGCGACCCGGGCCAGCTCGAAGCCGTGAGCGGCCTCCTCGTAAGCGCTGGTCAACTCGGCGCAGCAGTCCTCGATCACGGAGAGCGGCACCTCGAGCAGCTGGGCGAGCAGCTCCGGTGCCACCGGCTCGTGGGCGACGAGCACCATCGCCTCGATCGCCCGCTTCACGTCACGGCGTTGCTGGTCGTCTCCCTCCGGCTGCACACCGAACGGCATCGCGTCGTCCATGTCAGCCTTCGTAGTCGTCGATGACGAGCTCGGCCAGAGCGCGGTCGGGATCGTCGCCGCCGACCCACTCGATCTGGATCTCGCCGAACCACTCGGCCTGAACGAGCTCGACGTATCCCTGCTTGAACAGCTCGAGCACGGCGAGGAAGCGGACGATGACGTCGAGTCGATCGGCGAACCCGCTGGTGAGGCGGCGAAACGTGATCCGGCCGGCGCGAGGTAGTTCGTCGACGAGCTCGGCGACCGCGTCGGCCACGGAGACCCGTACCGGCGCCACGTGGAACAAGTCGACGTGGGGTTCGGGGCGCGGTGTGAGCGCCCGGATGGCGGCTCGTTGGAGTTGCTCCGCGGTGGTTCCCTCGAGGAGGTCGGGCATCACGTGGATGAACCGCTCGTCGGGGCCGACGGTGCGCGGGAAGGAACGGTCGGCGGCATCGGCGAGCTGGGCGAACACGGAGGAGACATCCTGGAACGTCTTGCATTCGAGCAGCCGGGCGAGGAGCAGGTCGCGCTCTTCCCAGAGGGCCAGCTCGTCGTCGATGTCGGCGTCGGCCATGCCCGGAAGGAGGCGCCGCGCCTTCAGCTCCACGAGCGTGGCGGCGATGAGGAGGAAGCTGGTGGCGACATCGAGATCGAGCTCCTGCATCCGCTCGATCTCGACGAGGTACTCATCGACGATGGTGGCGAGATTCACCTCGTAGATGTCCACCTGCTCCTTCAGGATCAACTGCAGCAGGAGGTCGAAGGGCCCGCTGAATACAGGGGTCGCCACGTCGATCGCCATCGACTCAACGGTAACGGCCGGAAGCCTTTCGACCGCGGCAATCGGCACCGATAGCCTCCGTGGCCGTGACCCGCGTTCTGTCGTGCATGCAACCCACCGGTGACGTCCATCTCGGCAACTACCTGGGCGCGATCAAGCACTGGGCGAAGCACCAGCACGAGCACGACGCGTTCCACGGCATCGTCGACCTGCACTCGCTCACCGTCTCCGAGGAGCCCGGCGTCGTCGGCGAGCGCACGGTCGCCCTGGCCGCCGCGTTCTTCGCTTCCGGCATCGACCCCGAGGTGGCGACGGTCTTCGTCCAGAGCCACGTTCCCGAGCATCCACAGCTGGCATGGGTGATGGAGTGTTCCGTCTCCTACGGAGAGCTGTCGCGGATGACGCAGTTCAAGGACAAGTCCGCCAAGCGCCAGGGAGGCTTCATCTCCGGCGGCGCTGTTCACCTATCCGGCTCTCATGGCCGCCGACATCCTGCTCTACGACACCAACGAGGTGCCGGTCGGCGACGATCAACGTCAGCACGTCGAGATCACCCGTGACATCGCCGAGCGGTTCAACAGCCGCTACGGCGAGACGTTCGTCATCCCCGAGGCCGTCGTGCCCAAAGCAGGTGCACGGGTGATGGATCTGCAGGATCCGACATCGAAGATGTCGAAGACGACGAGCTCCGAAGCGGGCATCGTCTACCTCACCGACGAGCCCGACCTGATCGCCAGGAAGTTCAAGCGGGCAGTCACCGATTCGGAGAGCGAGGTCCGCTACGACCCGGCGACGAAGCCGGGCGTCAGCGCGCTGCTCGACATCCTCGCCGCGGCCACCGACCGCACCATCGACGACGTGGCAGCCGAGTTCACCCAGTACGGCCCACTGAAAGCCGCCGCCGCCGACGCGGTCGTCGCCCTGCTGGAGCCGATCCAGAAGCGGTACCGGGAGCTGCTCGACGACCGGGCGCAGCTCGCCACGCTCCTGCTCACCGGCAGCGAGAAGGCCCATACGGTGGCGTCCGCGACGCTGAAACGGGTCTACGACAACATCGGGTTGCTCGCCGGCTGACGGCGGCGCCGTGCGCAGCATCACGATCCGCAGGCGGTTCGATCCGAACGACCGCCAGATGGCGGTGCTGGCGGCGCAGGCTCTGGGAAGCCTCGCCGTCGAGCCGCTCTACGTGCTTGTCGACACCGTGATCGTCGGGCGCCTCGGCACGGCCCAGCTGGGCGGGCTCGCCCTGGCGAGCACGGTCTTGGCGTTCGTCGTCGCCGGTTGCAACTTCCTCACGTACGGGACGACAGAACGCGTGGCGCGGCGCCTCGGCGCCGGTGATCGAGTCGGGGCCGATCTCATCGGGGTGCAGGCGATGTGGATCGCTGCCGGGCTGTCGGTGCTGCTCGTTCCGCTGCTCGCCGGAGCGGCGCCCCTGCTCGGCCGTGCACTGGGTGGCAGTGGCGACGTCCTCGACTACGCCGTCACGTACCTGCGCATCGGCTCGTTCGGCGTGCCATTCATCCTCGTCGCCCTCGCTGCGCAGGGGATCCAACGCGGGGCGACGGACTACCGCAGTCCGCTGCTGATCCTGCTCGGCGCCAACCTGTTGAACGTCGTGCTCGAGATCGTCTTCGTGTTCGGCTTCGACTGGGGTGTGCCCGGATCGGCGGCGTCGACGGTGATCGCCCAGGCATGCGCTGCCGCCGCGTTCGCTCCTCGCCATCCGCCGCCGTCTGTTCGCGGTCCCGTCGTGGCGACCCGATTGGGAACGGATGCGCCCTCTCGTCACGGCGGGACGGCACCTCCTCGTGCGCGTGCTGTCGATCCTCGCCGTGCTCGGCGGGTCGACGGCAGTCGCCGCCCGCATCGACACGCCGACCCTTGCCGCCCACCAGATCGCATTGAGCATGTTCACGCTGCTGGCATTGACGCTCGACGCGATCGCCGTACCGGCGCAGACACTCGTCGCCGACAAGCTCGGCCGCGACGATCCGCGTGGCGCCTACCAGGTCGCCCTGCGGGCTGAGCGACTGTCGCTCCTCGCTGCGGCGGTCCTCGCCGTGATCACCGCCGGATTGTCGTCGTCGCTCCCCCACCTGTTCACGTCCGACCCGGCGGTGATCGATCGCGCCGTGCCAGCCCTGCTGTGGCTGGCGTTGCTGCTGCTCCCCGGTGGCGTGGCCTTCGCCCACGACGGTGTGCTGATCGGCGCCGGCGACTACCGCTTCCTCGGCATCGTGGCCCTGATCTACTTCGTCGCGGTGATCCCGATCGGCTTGCTCGTGCTCGGGCTGCCGTCGCTCGGCATCAACGGCATCTGGGCGGGGCTCACGGCGTGGATGGTGATGCGAGCCGCCGTCAACCACCGCCGCACCCAACACCTCTTCGCCGAACACACCTGATCCGCCCCACGCCGCCGGGATGGGCGGGGCGGGTCGAGTCGGCGGGTCAGATGTTGTCGGCGTGGTGGAGGTCGTCGACGCCGGGGGTGCCCGGCGTGCCGGCGATGAGCGCCACGGTGTGGGCGTCGCTGCCGGCGTCGGCCGCGAGGCGTGCGCCGATCGCCTCGTGGTCGTGGTAGATCCGGAAGTGCTTCCCGCGCGGGCCCACCAGCGTGGCGGCGACGCGCCCGAACACACCGAGATCTGATTCGATCTTGCCGACGTCGTGAAGCAGTGCGCCGGCCATCTCCTCTCGCGTGGCGTCGGGACGCCGCGAGTGGAAGCGACGGGCGACCATCACCGAGTGGCGGCGATCGTGGTTCTCCATCGCGGCCCACAACGCCGCCTCGCCCGGAAGCAGGAACTCGCTCGCCCACGCCTCGTCGTCGGGCGGTGGCGGTTGGCGCGACAGAGCGCCGAAGAAGCGCCGGGCGAGATGGACCGGTTGGCGTACCCAGTGCTTGGGGCCCCTGCCTCTCATGAGGCGATCCCGGCACGGGGGTGGGCAGCG
Source organism: uncultured Acidimicrobiia bacterium (assembly GCA_963830025.1). Lineage (GTDB taxonomy): Bacteria > Actinomycetota > Acidimicrobiia > Acidimicrobiales > Ilumatobacteraceae > CAWHLC01. The sequence goes on along the minus strand of CAWHLC010000001.1, from coordinate 319,705 downwards.
CGGTAGACGTCCCAGAGACGCTCCTGGCTGACCTTCGTGTAGACCTGCGTCGTCGAGATGGAGGCGTGGCCGAGCATCTCCTGCACCACGCGGAGGTCGGCGCCGTGGTCGAGCAGGTGGGTGGCGCAGGAGTGACGCAGCACGTGCGGGGAGAGATGGTCCGCATCGAGCCCGGCCCGCCGGCCGTAGCGCTTCACGACCGCCCACGCAGCCTGGCGCGACAGCCGCGCTCCGCGTTGGTTGAGGAAGACCGCTTCGGCGTCACTGCGCCGCTTCCACTCCGCCGGCACCAGTGCCTGGCGGCCCGCCGGCGAGAACCATTCGTCGAGAGCGTCGGCCGCGCCCGAGCCATACGGGCACGATTCGTTCCTTGGCGCCTTTGCCGAACAGACGGACCAGGCGGTCGTCGACGTCGAGCTCGCCGACGGACAGACCGCACACCTCGGAGATGCGGGCACCCGTCGCGTAGAGGAGCTCGAGCAGCGCCCGGTCGCGTCGCTCGATGGGCGACGTGCCGACTACCGCGTCGAGCAACGACGTCACCTCGGACTCGGAGAGGGGCTTGGGGATCCCCGATGGCACGCGAATTCCCTCCAGGTCGGCGGTCGGGTCGTCAGTGCGCTCACCCTCGGTGACGAGATAGCGATGCAACATGCGGACTGCGGCGAGCTGGCGGGCCGCCGACGCTGCAGCCACGGTCTTGCGCCGCTCGTCGACGAACTGTTCCAGGTCAGGCGTGCGAACGTCGGTGAGCGACGCTCCATGCTCCGCCAGCCACGTCACGTATCCGCGCAGGTCGCGACGGTACGCGGCGAGCGTGTTCGCCGACCGTCCTCGTTCGGCGTCGAGCCACCCGAGGAAGTCCTCGATGACAAGGGGTAGAGCGAGGCTCACCGTCGACGCTCGCTCACTGCCCGTCGCGCCGCCGCCGCTCGGCGAGGAGAATCCCCGCCACCGACTTGGCGTCGGCGATCTCCCCCCGTTCGACCATCGCGACGGCTTCGGTGAGCGGGACGTCGAACACCCGCATGTGCCGCTCCTCGGGCCCCTGCCGGTCGTTCTCGACGAGTGTGCATTCGCGGGCGAGCATGATCGTCGTCACCGAATCGGTGAGGCCCGGCGAGGGAAAGATCTCCGTCAGTGGCTCGACCACCCCGGCATCGAGCCCGGCCTCCTCGATCAGCTCCCGCTTCGCCGTCTCCTCCACGGGCTCACCGGGGATGTCACGCATGCCGGCCGGGATCTCGATCACGTCGGTGTCGTGCGCCGGGCGGTATTGGGCGACGAGCACCACATGAGGCTCATCGCTCTCGGCGCTGTCGAGGAGGGCCACGATGCCGACGGCTCCCGGCGAGCGGATGATGTCACGATCGAAGATCTCACCCTCCGGCGACTCGAAGTGTCCGACGACGAGATCCCAGATCCGCCCGGCGTAGATAGCGGTGTCTCCGTGATGCCGGAAGCCACCGGTCACCTTCAGGCGCTCGTCTCGACCGCGACCTGGACGACACTCTCATTGGCCGCGGTCGCATCGACGCATGACTCGATCGCGGCACCGAAGGCGCCGGCGCGCCGGCGTTCCAGGGCGGCTCCGATGAGCTCGCGGAAGAGCGGATGGGGCCGGTCGGGCCTGCTCTTGAACTCCGGGTGCGCCTGCGTGCCGACCCAGAACGGGTGGCCCGCCAACTCGATGAACTCGACGAGCTTCTTGTCCGGCGACGTGCCCGAGCACACGAAGCCGGCCGCCTCGAAGCGGGCGCGATAGTTGGAGTTGAACTCGTAGCGATGGCGGTGCCGCTCGCTCACCACCGGCTCGCCGTAGGCCGCTGCGACCTGCGAGTCGTTCGCCAGCACGGCGTAGTACGCACCGAGCCGCATCGTGCCGCCCTTGTCGGTGATCCCCCGCTGCTCGAGCATCAGATCGATCACCGGGTGCGGGGTCGAGGGGTCGAACTCGGTGGAGTTTGCATTCGTCAGCCCGAGAACATGGCGGGCGTACTCGATCGTCATCGTCTGCATCCCGAGGCACAGACCGAGGCAGGGGATGAGCTCCTCGCGGCGAGTACTGCGCAGCGGCGATCTTGCCCTCGATGCCGCGTGCACCGAAACCGCCGGGAATCACGATGCCGTCGAGATCGGCGAGCCGACCGGCGGCGAGCAAGCCCTCGACGTCTTCGGCCTGGATCCAGTCGACCTCGACCACGGCGCCATGGAAGAACGCGGCGTGCTTCAGGCTTTCGACCACCGACAGATAGGCGTCGGCGAGCTGCACGTACTTGCCGATGAGGCCGATCTTCACCGGTTCGGTGGCGGCCTCGAAGCGGGCGACCACCTGCTCCCACGACGTGAGGTCGAGCGGATGCTCGTGCTCGTCGATGCGCAGCACCTCGCACACGACGTCGTCGAGCCCCTCGTCGTGGAGGATCAAGGGCAACTCGTAGATGTTGCGGGCATCGGCGGCGTTGACGACGGCGCGCTCGTCGACGTCGCACATGTTGGAGACCTTCACCTTGAGCTCTTCGCTCAACGGTTCCTCGCTGCGGCACACGATCAGGTCGGGCTGGATGCCCCGGCTGCGCAACTCGGTCACCGAGTGCTGTGTCGGCTTCGTCTTCTGCTCGCCGGACGGTCCGATGAACGGCACCAGCGTGACGTGCACGTAGCAGATGTTGTCCCGTCCGGCCTCCTTGCGGTACTGGCGTATCGCCTCCAGGAACGGCAGGATCTCGATGTCGCCGACGGTTCCGCCCACCTCGGTGATGACGACGTCGATGTCGTCGGTGGCGAGGCGCCGGATGCGACGCTTGATCTCGTCGGTGATGTGCGGGATCACCTGCACCGTCTTGCCGAGGTAGTCGCCACGCCGCTCGGCGGCGAGCACGGCCTGGTAGATCGAGCCGGTCGTGGCGTTGGAGTTGCGGGTGAGGTTCTCGTCGACGAACCGCTCGTAGTGGCCGAGGTCGAGGTCGGTCTCGCCGCCGTCGTCAGTCACGAACACTTCGCCGTGTTCGAACGGGTTCATCGTGCCCGGGTCGACGTTGATGTACGGATCGAGCTTCTGCTGCGTGACCCGCAATCCCCGCAGCTTCAACAGCCGCCCCAACGAGCTCGCCGTGAGTCCCTTTCCGAGCGAGCTGGCTACGCCGCCCGTCACGAAAATGTGCTTCGTCATGCCGGGCACCTCCGTGTCACCGCCGATCGGATCGAACTGACCACGGGACCTCAGCTTACCGCGGGCACAGGCGCAGAGTCGCGATGGCGCGCGTGTCGCTCCGGGCGTTCAGCTGCGCAGCAGCTCGGCGGCGTGCTGGCGAGCCGACGCGCTGTCGGGCGACCCGGACAGCATCCGGGCGATCTCCTCCACCCGATGCTCACCGTCGACCTCCGCCGCCGTCGCCACGGTGACACGTCCTTCGATCCGCTTGTCGACGGCGATCTGGGCGGTCGCTCGTGCGGCAACCTGGGCGAGATGCGTCACGACGAGCACCTGGTGACGCCTCCCGAGGGCGGCGAGCGCGGCTCCTACGGCGCCGGCAGCGGCGCCACCGATGCCTGCGTCGACCTCGTCGAACACGAGCGTCTGCGGCACGTCGTCATCGTCAGATGGCTCGGGTTCGCCCAGCTCGAGGTCGCTCAACGCCAGTCGGAGGGCCAGCATCGCCCTGGCGAGCTCTCCGCCGGAGGCGACCCGCGACAAAGGCAGCAGCGGCGCGCCGGGGTTGGCGGACAGCAGGAACTGCACGTCGCCGCCCGCTGGGTCGCCAGCTCCGATGTCGATGGCCACGGACGCATGTTTCATCGCCAACTGGCGAAGCCGCGATTCCACGGCCGACGCCAAGCGGGGCGCCGCCTCGCGGCGGGCGTCACCGATGGCGGCAGCAACCGTGTCGAAGTGGCGCAGCGCCCGCGGCACGTGCCGCGTCCAGCTCTGCGGCACGCTCGTCGAAGTGCTCCAGCTCACGGAGCCTGTCGGCAGCTTGGCGGTGGAACTCCATCACCTCGCCGAGATCTGATCCATACTTGCGGCGGAGGTCGGCGAGCAACTGGCGGCGTTGGCGGATCTGGTCGAGCCGCTCCGGATCGTCGTCGATCGTCTCGCCGATGGCACGGACTTCGGCTGCGACGTCGTCGAGCTCGGCGGCGAGCGCCGCAAGTCGTGTCGCGCTGTCGGAGAACGGGCTCCGCCCCTGCAGGGCGGAGAGCGCGCCGGTCGCTCCGTCGCGAGCCCCGCCGTCGTCGGTGAGCGCGGCGTGGGCTTCGGCCGCCGCCTCACGGTGCGCCTGCGCGTCGGCAAGCAGGTCCTCGTCGCGGTCGAGCTGGTCGTCCTCGTCGGCTCGCTCGATGGCGGCGGCGTCGAGCTCCGCCACCTGGTAGCGGAGGAGGTCGATCTCCCGCGCCCGCGCCCGTTCGTCTCCCCCCAACGTGGCCAGCTCCGCGTCGAGGGCGGTGATCGCCGCCCGGCCTCGACGAGCGGCGTGAGGTCGACAGAACCGAAAGTGTCGAGCGCGTCCCGTTGCGCGGCTGCAGACAGCAGCGCCTGGTGCGCGTGCTGTCCGTGGAGATCGACCACGCCCGTCGCCATCTCGCTGAGGCTCGACGCCGTGGCGAGGCGACCGTTGATGTAAGCCCGCGACCGCCCCTCGGCAGGGATCACCCGTGTCAGCACGAACTCGTCGTCGCCCATCACGAACCGGCCGTCGACTCGCGCTTCTGCTGCGCCGGGCCGCACCACCGTGGGATCCGCTCGACCGCCGACGAGGAGCTCGATCGCTTCGACGAGCATCGTCTTGCCTGCGCCGGTCTCTCCGGTGAGCGCCGTGAGGCCGGGACCGAGGACGAGTGCCGCCCGTTCGATCACACCGAGGGACTCGATGTGGAGCTCGCTGAGCACGTCAGCGATCCTCCAGCCCGAACTTCGCCTTGAGGATCTGGTGGTAGTGCCGCTCACCGAACCGCACGAACCGGGCGGTCGCTGCTGACGGCGTGCACGTCACGATGTCGTTGTCGGTCAACGTCGCCACCTGCTGGCCGTCGATGGCCAGCACCGCCTGACGATGGCCGACTACTTCGACCTCGACGGTCTCCGAAGGATCGAGGACGAGGCTGCGGTCGAACAACATGTGCGGCGACACCGGAGTGAGGAGCAGCGCCCGGTGCTTCGGCGACACCACCGGACCGCGGGCGGACAACGAGTAGGCCGTGGAACCCGTGGGGGTGGCAACGATCAGCCCGTCGGCCGAATACGAGGTAAACGGTTCGCCGTCGATCCTCGCCAGGAGCCGCACCGTGTGACCGGACTCCAGCTTTTCGACGACAGCCTCGTTCAATGCCCGCCAGCGACCGAGAGCGCCGCCGTTCACGGTGACGTCGAGCATCAGCCGCTCGTCGAGCCACCACTCCCCCTCTACCGGCCCGGCGATGAACCGTTCCAGACCCTTGATCATGTCGGGCGGTTCGAGCTCGGTGAGGTAGCCGAGCCAGCCGAGATTGATGCCGAGAATCGGCACCGCAGCTCCATCGAGAACACGCACGGTGCGCAGCATCGTGCCGTCGCCGCCGAGGCTGACCACGAGATCGGCGGTGCTGACCGGGGCGTCGCCGGCGAGCTCGTCGAGGCCGAGCACTACGGCATCGGGCCGGTGGACCCAGGCCTGGTGGCCGTGTGCGGAGAGCCACTCGATCGCTTCGCGTGCCAGCCGAGCACTGTCGACGCGCTCATTGTGGGCGAAGATCGCGACTGCCGTCATCGTGGGTCCACGAGCGGCGTGATCGCATGCACGAGGAACTCGCGGTTGCCGTCTGCACCCGTGATCGGCGAGTCGATCCACCCAGCGATCTCGCAGCCCAACCCTGCGAGGTGGCTGCCGATCTCGTTGCGGACGCGCTGGTGGATCTCGGGGTCGCTGATGACACCACGTCCCCGGCTCACTTCGTCGCGTCCTGCCTCGAACTGCGGTTTGACGAGCAACACCATCGGACCTCCAGGCTGACACAACTCAATCAGCTTCGAGGCGACCAATCGCAGGGAGATGAATGACAGATCGCCGACCACGCCGCCGACGCGACCGCCGATCTGATCGACCGATGCGGTGCGGATGTTCTGCCGTTCGATCACCGCCACGCGCGGATCACGGCGCAGACGTTCATGCAACTGGCCGTGACCGACGTCGAGGGCGACGACGCCGACCGCACCTCGTTGCAGCAGGCAGTCGGTGAAACCGCCGGTGGAGGCGCCGGCGTCGAGGAAGCGCATCCCGGCGACGTCGAGACCGAATGCGTCGAGCGCCGCGTCGAGCTTCTCTCCTCCGCGGCCGACGAAGCGCGACGGTGGTCCGGCCAGGACGACGGCATCGCCTGCCGCCACCTGGTGCGCTGCCTTCGAGGCAACGGCGCCGTTGACGAGCACACGATGGGCGGCGATGACTGCGGCGGCCTCGGCGCGACTCGGCACGAGGCCGCGCCGTACGAGCTCGGCGTCGAGACGTCGCCGGATTTCTGCCACGACCCGACCATGACCTCCCAGGCGGCGGGGAGCTACGAAGGCCGACTCGTGCTGACCTTGCGCACGCCGGAACTGCCGACTGCCTTCGACGCCGTGGTCTTCTTGGCCGTCGACTTCTTAGCTGTCGTCTTCTTGGCGGTCGTCTTCCGGGCCGACGATTTCTTGGCCGCCGCCTTCTTCGCCGGCGCTTTGCGCGCCGTGGCCTTCTTCGCCGTCGACCGTGCCGCGGTGGTCTTCTTGGCGGTGGTCTTCTTGGCGGCGGTCTTCTTGGCGGCGGTCTTCTTAGCCGCTGTCTTCGCCGCCGGAGCCTTCTTCGCCGCGGTGCGTCGCCGCTGGCGCGGTTGTCGAACGGGCGGTGGTGCCGCTCGTGCGGCGGCGGACCGGTGACTGTCGCGCCGCTGTCGCCAGCTTGGCGGCGAGATCCTCGAACTGGTCCTCGAGCTGATCGAACCGCTGTGAAAGGGTGCCCACCTGCCGGGCGACCTCCTTTTGCACGAGCGCCACGAACTGCGCCGTCGTCTCCTTGCCCCGTGCAATCAGCTGTTCGATCGCCGCCTCCGATTCCTTCCGCGTGACCTCTCCCGCCTTGATGAGCGACTGCACCACCCCCTCCGCCTGCGAGCGTGTGATCTCGGCGACCTGCAGGCTGTTGTCGAGCAGCTTCTTGAGCGGAGTTGTTGCCATGGTGCGACATCGTATCTTTCAGCCGCCGTCAATGACGGCGAACGCCACAGCAGCAAGATCGTGCGCCTCGATGGTAGGGATCACGGAGGTTGCGTCAGATGGCACCCCGGTTCGCACGAAGGCGAAGTCGGCACCGAGCGTGCGCGCAAAGGCACCGTCGGTCGACACTCTGTCGCCCACCATCAGAACGTCGCTGAGTCGCTCTCGTTCCCACTCCAGAAGCTCGGCGACGACACGTGCCATCGGCTCGTGCGGCTTGCCCGCAACGACGGGCTGCACCTCGGATGCCGTGGCGATGGCGGCGACGATCGCGCCACCGCCGGGGATCGGCCCGTCTGGCGTCGGATACGTCGGGTCCTCGTTCGTCGCGATCAGGCGTGCCCCGGCTCTCACAGCGGTCGCCGCTCGCCGCATTCCTTCGTAGTCGAAGTCGCGGTGGAACCCCACCACGACCGCATCGGCGGCGCCGTCGGGCACGACCTCGGCTCCCCGATCAGTGGCGGCCTCGACGATCCCGGGCCCGCCGGCGACGAGCACCCGCTCTCCCGTCTGAAGCAGTGTCGCTGCCGCGACCGCCGATGACACGACGTTCCCCGACGCTTCGATGCCGATCGCGGCGAGCGCCGCCTCGTGCTCGTCGAGCCGGGCCGCCGAGTTGTTGGTGACGAACAAGACGCGTCGACCCGATTCGCGTAGCCGCCGAATGGCTACGACCGATCCCTCGATCGGGCGGTGAGAGAGCCACACGACGCCATCGAGGTCGCACAGCACCACCGGGTAGCGCATCAGTCGAATCGCCATCGGGTGGCGCGGGCGGCGAACTCTTCTTCGCGCTCGATTACGGCGAAGGCACGCTCGGGCTCGAACTCGAACAGCACGTTCTGACGCAGGAACTCGGCGGTCAAGCCATCGGCCAGCGGTTGGTACTTGACGAGATAGCGCTCGATCCACGTCTCGGCTCGTTCACCGTCGAGCCGTGCCGCCCGTCCCTCGAGCGAGACGCACTCGACCGTGTCGTCGATGGCGACCGCGGCCTGCGGGTTCGCAGCCAGGTCACGAGCCTTTCTCGACCGGGGACCGCAGGAGAAGGCGAAGCGAAGGTCGTCGTCGTCCCACACGCCCCAGACCGGGAGCGCGTGTGGTCGACCTCCGGCCGACACAGTGACCACCCAGTAGTTGCGATTGCCCGCCAGTCGGTCGGCTGCCCACGACCATGGGAGTGGCTCCCAGGCCTCCGTGTCGACGCCGTAGTCGGGCATCTGCGGACGCTCGGCACGTGGCTCGGTCATGCGCTCAGGGTAAGGGGCGCTGCCGTGGGCACTGTCACCGACTGAACGCCCAGTCGAGCAACGCCGTGGCGCCGGCGTTTCTCGCCGCCTCGGTGGGCGCGCCGAGCACCGCCACGATCAGTTCTCGTCCGTCTCGAGCAGCGGAGGCGACGATGCAGAAGCCGGCATCCGTCGTGTGCCCCGTCTTGATCCCGTTGGCGCCCGGATAGAGCGGCTTCCAGTCGTTCGTCGCTGGGAGCGTCAGATCGTGCAGGCTCGCATCCGGTCGCGCCACGGTCTCGCGGAACGTGGGGTTCTTCATCAGGAGTGCTCCGAGCCGCACGACGTCGGAGGCCGACGAGTATTGGCCCTCTGCGTCGAGCCCCGTGGCGTTCGCGGCTCGCGTGTTCGTCAGGCCGAGCGCGGTCGCCGCGGCCGTCATCTCGCCGGCGAACGCGTCCTCGCTTCCGGCGATGTCGACGGCAAGGGCCCGTGCGGCGTCGTTGGCGCTCACGATCAGCAACGCCCGAATGAGCAGGTCACGAGGGAGCTGCTCGCCCGGATAGACGCCGATGGCGGACTCCTCGTAGGAGATCAGCGGCTTTTCGGGAGCGGTGACGATCTTGTGCGGCTTTCCCGCGGCGTACGCCACGTAGGCCGTCAGCAGCTTCATCACGCTGCCGACGGGGAGCTGCCGGTCGATGTCGTGACCGGCGAGCAGCTCCCCGGTTCGTGGGTCGAACACGGCGAACGCCTTGGCATCGACAGCAGGGACGTCGTCGGCGGGTTGGGTGGATGCAACGACTGGTGGTGCGATGGTGGTCGGTGCGACCGTCGTCGGCGCTGCAGTGGTGACCGGTGCGGGCGACGTCGGCGGGACTGTCGCCGGCGTTGCCGGTGCGGTGGCCGTCGTCGTGGATGGTTGTGTCCGCGGCGCCGCCCGTCTCGATGCGCCGCGTTGTCGAGCGTTCCTCCCGGCGGGTCGTTCCTTGACGGCGGTCGTGGTGGCAGAACGGTCGCCGACACCGACCTCGTCGGAGCATGCAGTGGCGACGAGTACGGCAGCGAGCAGGGCTGCGGCGGCGCTACGTCGTGTCGTCACGGGCGCCGACCGTACAGGCTCACCCCATCGATGCGGCGTGCACATTCTGTGACGTCTGACGCCCTGTGCCAGGCTGGACCAGTGGCCCGCTTCGAACCGTTCCTCGCTCTGCGTTATTGCGCGGACGACCTCGACGACCTGGTCGCACCGCCGTACGACGTGTTGTCCGATGCCGAGATCGACGAGCTCGCTGGGCGCAGCCCGCACAACATCGTCCATGTCGACGTGCCTCGCGAGCGGGATGGCGACGATCGGTACCAGAACGCAGCGGCCACATTGCGGCAATGGATCGCCGACGGCGTGATGGCGTACGACGACGCTCCGACGTTCACCCTCTACCGGATGCGGTTCCGCGATGAATCAGGCGGCGACCGCGACATCGTCGGTGTGCTCGGCGGTCTCGAGGTGGTCGACGAGGGAGCGGGTGGAGTGCTCCCCCACGAGCGGACCACACCGAAGGCGTCGACCGATCGGCTCGATCTCACCCGGGCGACGAGCGCCAACCTCTCCCCGGTGTGGGGGCTGTCGCTCGCCGGCGGGCTGACCGAGCTCCTCCACCAGCCGGGTGACCCGGTGGGCTCCGTCGAGGTCGACGGTGTCGAGCACATCGTTGAGCGCGTGACTGATCTCGCCCGCATCGACGCCATCGCCGCCTCCGTGGCCAGCGACGACGTGTTGATCGCCGACGGTCATCATCGCTACGGCGTGAGTCGCATCTACCGCGACGAGATCCGCCACGCCACGGGACGCCACGACACCGACGCCGAGTTGACACTCGCCTTCGTCAGCGAGCTGATCGACGAGCAGTTGAGCATCGAAGCGATCCACCGTCTCTACTCAGGCACGACGGAGGAGGCACTGCTCGAGGCGCTGCGGACGTCGTTCGAGATCGAAGATGCGGGCGCGCCCGACGACACCACGCTGGCGACGATGAATCGCGACGGGCGGCTGTTCTTCGTGCACGGCGACGGTTCGGGTTCGTGGCTCGTCCCTCGACCCGGCGCGTTCGACGACCTGCGTGCCCTCGACGGCGAGTGGCTGGAGCACGCTCTCGGGAGCGTCGACCACGAGGTGACCTACCAGCACGGTCTCGACGAGGCCGTCGCTGCCGTGACGAACGGGACTGCAGTGGCCGCCGTGCTGATCCGGCCGGTCAGCGTGGCGGAGATCACGCGCACAGCGCGGGAAGGTCTGCTGATGCCGCCCAAGTCGACGTTCTTCACGCCGAAGCTACGCACCGGCTTCGTGGTCCGCAGCGCGGGCTGACCGCGCTGCAGGGTCTACGTGATCGACGCCTTGTAGATGCCGTCGATCGTCGCGTCGAGCGCGGCGTCGAACTCCTCAGCGCTCTGCTGAGCGGAAAGCCCCTCGGTGAGTGCGCGGGAGAAGCTGGCGATGACGCCCGGGTTCCTGGCGAGTCGGGCGTTGGCGTCGTCTCGGCTGTAGCCACCAGACAGGGCAACGACGCGCAGCACGTTGGGGTGGTCGACGAGATCGGTGTAGAAGCCGTCGGTGTCGGGGAGGGTGAGCTTGAGCATCACCCTCTGGGCGGCACCGAGCTGGCCGAGCTGATCGAGGATGTTCGCCTTGAGCAGCGCCTCAGCCTCGGACTTCTGCGGGCTGTGGATGTCGACTTCCGGCTCGATGATCGGGACGAGTCCAGCGGACAGGATCTGCCTACCGACCTCGAACTGTTGGTCGACGATTGCCTTCACGCCGGCGTCGTCGGCGTTCTTGATCACCGAACGCATCTTCGTGCCGAAGATGCCCTTCTCGTTGGCGCGTGCGAGCAACGCATCGAGGTCGGGCATCGGCTTCATCAGCTGTACGCCGTCGGACTCGTCCTCGAGACCCTTGTCGACCTTGAGGAACGGCACGACGTTCTTCACATCCCACAGGTACTCGGCGGTGTCGCGGCCCTCGATCTGGCGGTCCATCGTGTTCTCGAACAGGATCGCGCCGAGCACCCGCTCGCCGCTGAAGCTCGGGCTGGTGATGATGCGGCTGCGCATCTCGTGCATCTTGGCGAACATCTCGTCGTCGCCGGAGTATGTGTCCTCGTCGATCCCGTATTGCTTGAGCGCCTTCGGCGTGCTGCCACCGCTCTGGTCGAGGGCGGCGATGAAGCCTTGCCCGGACTGGACTTTCTGGAGTTGCTGATCGTTCATCGTGGGGCCTGTCGAGTCGGTCGCCGCCGGACCCATCCGGCGCGCGGGCATACGGAGCTGTGGCGACGACGCTATCAATCGGCCCGCTCAGGTGCCCAAACAGGTCAGCCGCGGAGGGCGTCGGCGACCGGCGCGAGGAGTCGCTCGACGTCGCGCTGACGCCTGGGGCGAATCAAGCCTTCTGCAACGACCTCGGTACGGCTCTGCGTGGCGCCGCCGGACCGGAAGAAGCGGCGGCGGACGTGGCCCACCACGATCACCTCGTGGCCGGCATCGAGCCGGCGCACTGCCGCGGGTGGATCGACGAACGTCACCGGGACGGAGCGGGCACCGTGGTCGTGGGGCGTGGTGACGTTGAGCTCGATGGCCGTCGCCCCTGACGGCAATTCGCGAGTGACCGGCGGGCGTGACAGCACGCCGCGGAGAACGACGAGGTTGGTGGCATCCATCGCAGAGCCTTCCGTTGAAGTGGAAGGGGAAGCCGGCAGTCGAGACGATATCGAGAGGGTGTATCGACCCGCGGGTGGGGTCAGCGGAGCAGCGCGGTCACGCTGGGCGGCATCTCGATGCCAGGCGCCAGCTGCGGATCCGGGATCGGCGTGCCGGCGACGGTCGCCAGCGGCACGATGCCCGCCCACACGGGCAAGGCGTAATCCTCCGGGTCGTCGATCGGCTGTCCGGTGCGGATCTTCGCCGAGGCCTCGTCGAGCGAAAGGGCCAGCACCGACGTGCCGCGCAGCTCCTTCTCTGTCGGCTGCCGCGTCTCCTCCCAGCGCCCCGGCACGACGTGGTTCGTGATCGCCTGCAGGGCGCGCCGCTTCTCGTCGATGCTGGTCACGACCTCCGCCGTGCCGAGCACCATCACGGACCGATAGTTCATCGAATGGTGGAACGCGGATCGGGCCACCACCAGCGCGTCGATCACGCTGACGGTGAGGCAGACGTCGATGCCGCGTACGCCGGCACGGAGCACTCGGCTCGCTGGCGACCCGTGCACGAACACGGTGTCGTCGACTCGGGCTGCGATCGTGGGCACGACGAACGGATGGCCGTCGACCACGAAGCCGAGGTGGCAGATCGGCGCCGCATCGAGGATGGAGGCGACGGCGTCACGGTCGTAGCGAGCGCGGTCGGGGATCCGTTTGACGGTCGTCCGGGCGCTGGGGGCGGTGAGGAGATTGGTCATGGCACAATTCAGGGTCATTTGTTATGGTACGAAGAAGTGAATGTCATAGACCAATATCGTCCAAACGGCAGCACGGCGCAAGCGATTTCGGCCAGCGTCGAGACCGCCATCCGGCAGGGCACGCTTCAACCCGGCGACCGACTCGTCTCTGTGCGAGACCTCGCCACCGATCTCGGCGTCAGTCCCAACACGGTGGCCGCCGCCTACCGACACCTCGGCGACCGTGGCCTCGTCGTCGGGGCAGGTCGGCGCGGCACGCACGTCGCACCCCGCCCGCCGGTGCCGACCACCGTCGTGACACAGGTTCGCGCCGGCCTCGTCGATCTTGCCACCGGTAACCCGGATCCCGAGCTGCTCCCGCCTCTCCCCCGCGTGCGTCGCTCCGTGGCGTCGTCTCCTCCTGTCGATGCCACGGGTGTGATCGATCTGCCCGAGCTCGTCGCCCTTGCCGGAGACCGTTTCCGGTCCGCCGGCCTCGAAGGCGGAGACGCGCTCGTTCTCGGTGGCGCTCTCGACGCCATCGAGCGCGTGCTCGGCGCCAACCTGCGCCCGGGCGATCGCGTCGTCGTCGAGGATCCTGGATTTCCTCCGCTCGTCGATCTTCTTCGGGCGATGGGTCTCGAACCAGTGGGCGTCGCGATCGACGATCTCGGCCTTGTCCCCTCACAGTTGACGATGCCCCTCAGCCGCGGCGCCGCGGCCGTGGTGATCACTCCGCGCGCCCAGAATCCCACCGGCGCCGCCCTCGACGAGCGACGGGCCGCCGATCTGGCCGATGTCCTCTCCAGCCGGCCGGGGGTGCTCGTCGTCGAGGACGATCATGCCGGGCCGGTAGCCGGGGCGGCGCCGGTGAGCGTGTGCGCCTTCCTCGCCGGGCATCCGTGGGCCGTCGTCGCCTCCGTCTCCAAGTGGCTCGGGCCGGATCTCCGCGTCGCCGTGATGACCGGCGATGCCGAGACACTGGGACGCGTTGCCGGACGGCGGGCGGTCGGCGCGGGATGGGTGAGCACGTTGCTGCAGGGCCTCGTCGTGGATCTGTGGTCGAGTGCCGAGGTCATGACCATCGTCGATACCGCCGCCGACACGTACCGCCATCGTCGCGAGTCTCTGATCGCAGCCCTCGCCGATTCCGGCGTGGAAGCTACCGGGCGCTCGGGCCTCAACGTGTGGGTTCCGCTCCGCCATGAAGCACCTGCGCTCGCTGCCTGCCGTGATGCCGGTTTCGAGGTTTCCGCCGGAGAGCGGTTCCGGCTCGCCGCCGGGTGCGGCATCCGCATCTCGACGGGTCTGCTGCGCGCCGAACACGTCGCCCCCTTGGCGCGTGCCATCGGTTCGGTCGCCGGCCGATCGCGCCGGTCGCAGCAGCAGCGCGCCCTCGTCCGCTGACGATCGGGTTCGCCGGCCCGGCGAGGTGGCAAGCTACCTGCATGGTGCGTCCGTTCAGGCGAGTACTCATGCCGTTCACCCGCACGGCAGTGTTGGCGTTCGCCTGGAGGCACCGTCACTCCATCCTTCGCTGGGGTCGCACGCTGTGGGCCGAGCTGAGGAGCCCGGCCCCGATCGCCCCTGCACGGCTGGCCACGATCGGTCGGGTGCTGTGGGCGATCACGTCCGACGGCGAGATCGCCAATTCCAGCCGGCTGCGGCAGGTGCGACTCGAGGGCGACACCGTCGTGCTCGACGTGGAGCCGCGCTGGAATCGTACGAACGAGCTGATCGAGCAGCTGCTCGACGTCAAAGGCGTGCGCCAAGTGACCACCGAGCGCGCCCTGCGCTGACCTGTTGTCCTCGGCCGCTGATCAGGTCGGCGGAACGACGATGCGGATGCCCAGATCGGAGAGCTGCTTCGGATCGACCCGCACAGGTGAGTTCGTCATCGGGTCAGCGCCGGACTGCGTCTTCGGGAAGGCGATCACCTCACGGATGTTGTCCTCACCGGCGAGGACCGCGACCAGCCGGTCGAGCCCGAAGGCGAAGCCACCGTGGGGCGGGGCACCGTAGCGGAACGGGTTGAGGAAGAACCCGAACTTGGCGTCGGCTTCGTCGTCGGTGATGCCGAGGAGGTTGAAGACGCGGCGCTGAAGGTCGCTCTCGTGGATCCGGATCGATCCCGAACCGAGCTCCCAACCGTTGAGCACGAGGTCGTAGGCCAGCGCTCTCACCGACATCGGATCGGTCTCGAGGCGCTCGAGGTCGTCGGGATGGGGCATGCAGAAGGCGTGGTGTCCCGGCTGGGGCCGCCCGGTCTCCTTGTCGACACCGACGAACAGTGGGAAGTCGACGACCCAGACGTAGCGATACGGGCCCTGATGGACCGGCGGCCGGCCGAGATCGTTGCGCAGCTGGCCGAGCACCTCACACGTGGTGAGCCACTCGTCGGCGACGATCAGCAGCAGGTCTCCCGGCTCGGCGGCGAGCCGATCGGTCACGGCGGTTTGCTCGTCGACCGACAGGAACTTGGCGACGGGCGACTCGAACGCGCCGTCGGCTGCGACCTTGAGCCACACGAGGCCCTTGGCGCCGAGGCTCTTCGCCCGGTCGGTGAGCTTGTCGAGTTGGTTGCGCCCGTAGTCGCCGGCGGCCCCTGCAACGCGGATGCCCTTGATCGCGCCGGCACCGGCGAATGCTTTGAACTCGGTGGCGGCGAACACGTCGGTGAGCTCGACAAGCTCCATCCCGAAACGAAGGTCAGGCTTGTCGACGCCGTAGCGGTTCAGCGCGTCGTGCCACGTGATGCGGTCGATGTCGGGAGGTCGCTCGCCGGTTGCCTCCTCGGCCGCATCGAGCACGGCACGACTGATCGCAGCCAGCACGTCGTCCTGCGCGACGAAGCTCATCTCCATGTCGAGCTGCATGAACTCGTACTGGCGGTCGGCGCGCAAGTCCTCGTCGCGGAGGCAACGGGCGATCTGGTAATAGCGGTCGACGCCGGCGACCATCAACAACTGCTTGAACAGTTGCGGCGATTGGGGCAGGGCGTAGAACGCGCCGGGCTCCTTGCGCGACGGCACGAGGAACTCGCGGGCGCCTTCCGGCGTGGACGGCACGAGCATCGGCGTCTCGACCTCGACGAAGCCTTGCGCCTCCATCGCCCGGCGCACGGCCGAGTTGATGGCACTGCGAATGCGCAGGTTCTTCTGCATCCGGGTGCGGCGCAGGTCGAGGTACCGGTATTCGAGGCGGATCACCTCGTCGACGTCGTCTGCCCGTTGGTCGATCGGAAACGGTGGCGGCTCTGCCGTGCGGAGCACCGTGACCTTGCACTCACCGATCTCGACCTCACCCGTGGGGAGGTTGTCGTTGACGGTCCCGTCCGGCCGGGCGCGGACGACGCCTTCGATCTGCACGACGAACTCGCTGCGGACGTCGGTGTGCTCGTCGATCACGCACTGGACGATGCCGGAGTAGTCGCGAACGTCGACGAACGCCAACTTCTCGCCGTGCTCGCGTCGACGACCGACCCATCCGGCGAGACGTACCTCCTGCCCGATGTGTTCGGCACGGAGGTCACCGCAACGGTGGGTGCGCAGTGCGGTGGAGAAGTCGGGATCAGTCATTGAGGAGCTTCTCCAGGTGTTCGAGGAGGTCGGCGTGGGCGATCGTGATCTGGCCGTCGTCGGATCGCAAGGGCCGCACCACGACGGTTCCTTGTTCGACCTCGTCGGGGCCGACGATCACGGCGACGACGGCACCGCTGCGGTTGGCGGCTTTCATCTGAGCCTTCATGCTGCGGTTGTCGTAGGCGCGGTCGGCGCTGTGACCGGCACGGCGCATTTCGTCGGTGATCGTGAGGGCGTGGTTGCCTCCGGCTACGTCGACGACGAACACGTCGACCGTCTGCTCGGGGGCGCCGAACACACCCTCGTCGTCGCAGGCGATCAAGGTGCGGTCAACGCCGATGGCGAACCCGATCCCGGGCGTGGGCGGGCCGCCGAGCGCTTCGACGAGCCCGTCGTACCGCCCTCCCCCGCCCAGCGCGTTCTGCGCCGAGTCGAGCGTGCCGCCAGCGAACTCGAACGTGGTGCGAAGGTAGTAGTCGAGGCCGCGCACGAGTCGCGGCGCAATCGTGTACGGGATCGACAGTGCGTCGAGCCCGGCGCAGACCGACGCGAAGTGGGCGTCGGCCTCGGCGCTGTAGAAGTCCGAGATCGTCGGCGCCGATTCGATCAGCGGAGCATCTTCGGCACGCTTGGAGTCGAGGACGCGCAACGGGTTTCGCTGCAACGTCTCTCTGCTCTGCTCGCTGAGCGCGTCGACGTTGGCACCGAAGTGCGCGTGCAGTGCCTCCACGTACCGAGCCCGGTCGGACGGCTCGCCGAGAGAGTTGAGCAGCAACGTCACCTGGCGCAGGCCGAGCCGTTCGAAGAACTGCCACCCGAGGGCGATCACTTCCGCGTCGAGGAGCGGATCGTCGGACCCGAGGACCTCGACGTCGACCTGGTCGAATTGTCGGTAGCGGCCGCGTTGTGGCTTCTCGTAGCGGAAGTTGGGCCCGGCGAACCAGACTTTCCACGGCGTCGGCGGCCTGTGCTGCACGAACGCTCGACAGATGCTCGCCGTCTGCTCCGGGCGGAGCGTCACGTGGCGGCCGCCCTTGTCGACGAAGTCGTACATCTCTTTGGTGACGAGGTCGGTCGCCTCTCCGACGCGCTTGAACACGCCGAGATCCTCGAGCAGCGGCGGCACGACGTACCCGTAGCCCGCCGGGGTGACGATCGCCTCGAAGGCGTCGACGAAGCGCCGGAAGCGCGCCGAGTCGGGCGGCAGCAGGTCGCGGAACCCGGGGCTCGTCTGAAACTCCGACACGACTGAGGAGGCTACCGACAGCGCACCAGCGGCGTTCGCTGAATCACCGCGCGGCGCTCAGCTCGGGAGAATGACGCACGAGCTCCGCTCTTGACCGGTGAAGGCCGCCGGCCACTCAGCCGGCCGTGCACTCCGTGCAGTGCACGTCGGCGACCGGTTTGCCCGCGACCAGCTTGGTGACCCAGTCGACCAGCCTCTCACCGTTCACCGTTTCGGTGTAAAACCGCCCGTCGCCGAGCACGGTGTGCTCGTCGCCCGGCGCGATGTAGCTGTTCAGGTTCACGCCAGCAGTCTCGATCTGGGTCTCGTTGGCGTCGATCAGTGAGAGGAGATCGTCCAACGGGACGCCGGCAATCGGGTACCAGGACTCCTGGTTGCCGTCGTAGGCGTAGTCGTGGCGGGCGAACACGATGTCCGGGTCGTGGCGTCCACTCTGGATGAACATCCTCGGTGCGCTCCACTGCTCGGCAGTCAGGCCGGCGTTCTCCGGCCATGCCGGAACGACGTCGCCGAAGCCCCAGTCGGCGAAGAGCTCGTTGAATCGGGGCACATCAGGGTACGAGCCCGATCCATCCGCCACCACGGTGACCCTGGCGTCGGGAAGGCGGTCCGAAACCAGCCCGCCATAGAGCGGTGCCGCCACCGAGCCGGCGCTCTCGCCAATCACCACCACGTCGGACGCGCCGGGGAACGAGGCGCCCAAGTTGTCGAGAGCGGCGGAGCCATTGACATAGCCCTTGTGCTGGATGGTGAGGCCGGGCTCGTACTCGGTGGTGGTGTTGCCGAGGTGCACATCACCCGTGCAGTACGGGACGAAGACGACGGAGTAGTCGGCGAATGGGTTGCGCTCGTCGGCGAAATCGAAGATGCCGCCACCGCTGGGACCCTCGTCGATCGTCGCCTGGTAGAGGTCGCGGTCAGGCGCGCACGTCTCCGCGGAGAAGCAGACGCCGCCATCTTGGAGGTAGAAGACAACCTTCTGCGGGTTCGCCTCGTGCACCCAGAAGCTGAACTCGGAGCCGTCGGCGCACTGGCAGTCGCCTCCCGGCACGACCTGTTCCCAGCCGGCGGCAGTCCCATCCTCCGGGGCGGACTCGTCGAACACGCGCTGGCAGGCGTCTTGCGCTGCATTCCACTCCTCGGAGGGCTCTGCGAACGGGACACCGACCAACATGAAGCCGTTCCCGCTGAGCTGTGGGTCGGGGAGGCCCGTGATGCCGTGCTCACGCATGCACTGGGCGAACCGGGACTCAGCCTCGAACATGGCTTCCTCGTCCGCGGAGAGATCGAAGGTGCTCTCGGTGGTCGTCGCGACCGGCTCCGACGTCGCTGCCGCGACCGTCGTCGTCGTGCTGTCGACGGCCACTGTGGGATCAGCATCGCCATCGTCATCGGTGCAGGCAATCACGGCGAGCGGCAGCAGCAGCACGACGATCGGACGATGTCGAATCACGGTGTCGCCTCACGAGCACCTCCGCGGTTCCGACGGCAACACCACGAGCGCTCGTCGACGATCTCCACACGACGACGGTATGTCCGACGACGCGCGCGGCGCATCGGGGACATCCCCCTTCGGTCCCCGAAAGACCCTGAGGCACACTCCGGGTTTGGTGACCTCCGCGCCAGGAACGTGATCGACGAACTCGAAGAGAGCCCTCAGGCGGTGGCGGTTTGCGCGCCGGGAACGAGGCGATAGGCGTCGTACACGGAGTCGATCGAGCGGATCGTGCGGAGCACCGAATTGAGGTGGCCGGGATCGGCCATCTCGAACTCGAAGCGCATCTTCGCCACGCGGTCGCTGCCCGTGACGGTCTCGCTCGCCACGATGTTGACCTGATGATCGGCGAGCGCGTTGGCGACGTCGCGGAACAGCTTGGAGCGATCGAGGGCAACCACCTCGACCCCGACCCGGAAGATGGTCGCCGGCCGCTCGTCGTCCCAGTCGACGTCGATCAGGCGGGTCGGTTCGTTGGACATCAACGACACCGCGTTGGCGCAGTCGGCGCGATGCACGCTCACGCCGCGTCCGCGTGTGACGAAGCCGATGATCTCGTCGCCCGGCACCGGCGTGCAGCACTGGGCGAGGCGGACCAGGAGGTCGTCGAGACCCTCCACGTGGACGCCGTGCGAGTCGCTGCCAGGTGTGGCCCGTAGCCGTCGCGGCCGCAAGGCCGTTGCTGGGATCTGCTCTTCCTCACCCCCGCCGCGATAGAGACGGGCGAGACGCTGGACCACGCTCTGTGCGGACACGTGATGCTCACCGATCGCCGCCAGCAGCGCGTCGAGGTCGACGTAGCCCATCGATTGCATGACCTCGCCGAGCTGCGGCGACTTCCACATCCGTTGCACAGGCAGGCCTTCACGGCGCAGCTCGTCGCCGAGCAGGTCGCGACCCGTCTCGATCATGTCGAGCCGGCGCTCTCGGCTGAACCATTGGCGGATCTTGTTGCGCGCCCGCGGCGAGGCGACGAACTGCAGCCAGTCGTGCGACGGACCGGCGGTCTCCACCTTGGCGGTGACGATCTCGCACGTGTCGCCGCTGTGCAGTTGGTGCTCGAGGGGAACGAGCCGGCCGTTGACGCGGGCACCGATGCAGCGGTGCCCGACCTCGGTGTGCACGGCGTAGGCGAAGTCGACGGTGGTGGAGGCCACCGGCAACGTGATCACCCGTCCCTTCGGCGTGAACACGAAGACCTCGTCCTGCTCGAGATCGGTCTTGAGGCCCTCCATGAACTGTGCCGGGTCGGTGACCTCGGCCTGCCAGTCGATGATCCTGTTGATCCAGTCGATGTCGCCCCGCGGCGAGCCGTCCTTGTATGCCCAGTGGGCGGCGACGCCCCATTCGGCCCGCTGATGCATCTCCCGTGTGCGAATCTGCACCTCGATCGGCTTGCCGGCCGGCCCGATCACCGTGGTGTGCAAGCTCTGGTAAAGATTGAACTTGGGCATCGCGATGTAGTCCTTGAACCGCCCCACCACCGGCCGCCAGCGGCCGTGAATGCATCCAAGCGCGGCGTAGCAGTCTTTGATCGATTCGACGGTGACCCGCATCGCCACGAGGTCGAAGATGTCGTCGAACTCACGGTGGCGGACGACCATCTTCTCGTAGATGCTCCAGAGGTGCTTGCCTCGCCCGGTGACCTCGGCGTCGATCTTCAGCTCGGCGAGCCGCGCCCGTACCTCGGTGATCGCCCGCACCAGGTACACATCACGCTCTGGGGAGCGCATGCGGACGAGGTGATCGAGCTCGGCGAACCGCTTCGGATGCAGCGAGGCAAAGGAGAGATCCTCCAGCTGCTGCTTGATCTCCTGCATCCCGAGCCGGTGGGCCAGCGGGGCGTAGATGTCGAGCGTCTCCTGGGCGATGCGCTGCTGCTTCTCGGCCGGCATGGCGGCGATCGTGCGCATGTTGTGCAGCCGGTCGGCGAGCTTGATGACGAGCACGCGGCAGGTCGCGGGCCATCGCCACGAGCATCTTCCGCATCGTCGCCGCCTGCTGCGCCTCGCGTGAGTCGAACTGGATGCGGTCGAGCTTGGTGACGCCATCGACGATCGCCGCCACGTCACCGCCGAAGCCGCTCTCGACGTCGGGCAGCGTCATCGTCGTGTCTTCGACGGCGTCGTGAAGCAGGGCTGCGGCGATCGAGATCTCGTCGAGGCCGATGTCGGCGACGATGCGTGCCACGGCGAGCGGATGGTTGATGTAGCTCTCGCCGCTGGAGCGGCGCTGGTGCTGATGAGCTTCCGAGGCGGCGCGGTAGGCCTGGTCGATCAGCGTGATCGATGCCTTCGGGTGCCGGCGGCGGTAGCTGGCGAGCAGCGGTACGAGTTCCGTCGCCGACGCCTCCTGGTGGCGGCGCCATGGCAGCACCCGGTCTACGGTCCCCATCCCCCGTCTCCCTCGATCAGTACCGTTCCAGGCTCTCGACCCGCCGATCGCCGAGTCGTGCACGACCGCCCAGTTGCTCGATCTCGAGCAGGAAGCCGAGCCCGACGATCTGACCGTTGAGCACCTCGATCAGCTGTGCCGCGGCGGATCGCCGTGCCACCCGTGGCGAGCACGTCGTCGATGACGAGGATGCGCTCGTCGGGATGGATCGCGTCGCGATGGATCTCGAGCTTCTCGGTGCCGTACTCGAGCTGGTACTGCTCGCGAACCACTGCCCACGGCAGTTTGCCCGCCTTGCGGGCAGGAACGAAGCCGGCGTGGAGCCGGTAGGCGATCGGTGCGGCGAGGATGAACCCTGCGCGCCTCGATGCCGACCACTCGATCGACGCCGGTGTCGGCGAAGCGTTCGACGAGTGCGTCGATTGCGGCGGCGAACACATCTCCGTCGCCGAGCAGCGGCGTGATGTCGCGGAACGTCACCCCGGGCTGGGGATAGTCGGGGATCGCACGGACCAGTGAGCGCAGGCGTGACGAGTCGAGGCGTGCCTTTACCGACCCCGACCGTCGTATCTCCTGTCATGACTGAGAGGTTACCGTTCCGCGACGGTTCCCCGGCGGGAGGGGCGGAGGTGCCGAGCTCGGGAGGTGAGATGAGCGACTTGTCGCGAGTCGAGACGAGCGACGTGATGGAGCTGGGTGAGGCACCAAAGCGAAGCGGAGGCGCCGAGCTCGGAAGGCGAAGACGAGCGACTTGGCTCGCGAGTCGAAGCTCCGAGAGACCTCAGTGCGCTTCTTCTTGCGCGGGCGGGGGGCGTGCTGGAGCAGCGTTTCCGGCGTGGCGTCCACCACCGGCCGCGGCGTCGGCGGTTTGCTGCCACGTCTCCGGGTCAGGCACGGTCTCTTCGCCTTCGTCTGTTCCGAGGGTCGGCGCCTCCGCGGGGAGTTGCGTTTCGGTGGCCGCCTCGCTACGACGCATCCGGGCCGTGCGCCGCTTGCCGCCGGGCGAGCCACCCCGCACAAGGCGGCGCAGCTCCTCGCCGGTGGCGTGCTCGGTCGGTGGGGTTCGCGGATCATCGCCAGCAACGGCGTGGCGATGAAGATCGAGGAGTAGACGCCGATGATCATGCCGATCATCAGGGCGAGAGAGAACTCGCGCAAGGTCTCGACGCCGAGGATCCAGGTGCCGACGACGAGCAATGAGAGCACCGGCAGCACGGCGGCGATGCTGGTGTTCAACGAGCGCATCAGCACCTGGTTCATCGAGATGTTCGTGATGTCCGGATATCCGAGGTGTGACCCGGCATAACGGGCTCGGTTCTCCCGCACCTTGTCGAACACGACGATCGTGTCGTACAGCGAGAAGCCGAGGATGGTGAGGAAGGCGATCACGGTCGCCGGTGTGACGACGAGGCCGAACACCGAGTAGATACCCACCGAGATGAGCACGTCGTGCAGCATGGCGATGATCGCGGCGAGGGCCATCAGCAGCTCGAAGCGGATGGCGATGAAGATCATCACGAGGGCGATGAACACGATCAACGCCTTCACTGCTTGCTTCGTCACTGTCTCGCCCCAGCTGGCGCTGACCGCCTGCACGCTGACGTCGTCGGAGTCGACGCCGGCCGCTTCGGCGAGCGCATCCCGGACGTCGCCGCGGATTTGCTGGTTCTGCGTCGTCGTCGTCGCTCGGTACTTGAACCTGGATCTTGATCCGGTCCTCTCCCTGCGCGGTGACCTCCTGCACGCGCGCGCCACCGCCGTCGAGCCCGGCGTCGTCGACGACACCGCGCGCCTCGTCGACAGTGAGGTTCGCTGCCGGCACGTCCCACGACACGCCGCCCTCGAACTCGAGACCGAGGTTGAGGTCCTTGGCGAACAGCGACACGATCGTGATGGCCACGCAGGCCATCGAGATGGCGAGCCACAGCCAGCGCCGGCCGTAGAAGTCGATGGCGGTCTCGCCGTCGTTGAGGCGCTGCCAATGACCCTTGTGCTCCGCTGGGCGGGGCTCGAACTCGGTGTCGCTCTCGACCACGCTCATCGGCTATCACCTGCCAGCTTGTCAGACGGGACGACATCGATCCTGCTCGTGTCGATCCCCATCACGTGTGAGCCGAACCGATCGCTCCGGGCGAGCAGGAGCACCATCGGTCGAGTGAAGAACCACGAGCACGATCAGGTCGATGATCGTCGACATCGCCAGGAAGAAGGCGAACCCACGAACCGACCCGACGCTCAACCAGAACAGCACGAGCGCACCGATGAGCGCCGTCACGTCGGCGTTGACGATCGTGCGCCATGCGTTGTTGAAGCCACGCAGCGCAGAGTTGCGAAGCGTGCGCCCGTGGCGCATCTCGTCCTTCAAGCGCTCGAAGAGGACGACGTACGAGTCGACGGTGACACCGATCGAGACGATGATGCCGGCGGCACCGGACAGCGTGAGCGCCAGGTTGCGCTGCTCGGACAGGAAGGTCACCAACCCGTAGATGATCACGCCCGACAGCACCAGGCCGGCGAGGATCACCAGGCCATGCTGCGGTAGTAGAAGAACATCAGCACCATGACGAGCAGCCACGCCGACGAGCGCCGGCGATGAACGTCGGCTCGAGCGAGTCGCTGCCGAGCGACGGCGACACCGTGAACACGGTCGCCGGCCGCACCTCGAACGGGTAGGCGCCGCGGTTGAGCACCCCGGCGAGATCGCGCGCTTCGCGCTCGGTGAAGCTGCCCGTGATCGACACCATGTCGTCGAAGCTCGGCGCGTTGACCGTCGGCGCCGACTGGACCTCGCCGTCGAGCACGATCGCCAGCGCCCCGCGGCCTTCGGCACTGAACGGTGATCGCGGGCACACACCGGGATTGCCTGGTAGCACTGCGAGGCGAGTGCGTTCCACGTGCCGTTGTCGGAGATGCCTGCCTCCACCGACCACCCGCCGTTGACGATGATCGCCGAGGCGCTGTTGCGGGTGAACACCTCACCGCTACCGCCCGATGGACCGACGATGCACTCACCGGTGGGTCGGTTGGCGACGAGCAGCTGTCCCCCGGGTCGCTCGATCGGGTATCCTTGCCGGTCCGCCGGTGTCGTGCTTCCCGGGTAGTGCTCGAACCCGGCGTCGTGGAACCGGGCGTGGTGGTGCCCGGGTGACGTCGGACCCGGTGTTGTCGACGCGGTGGCCCGTGGTGTCGGCGTCGACCCGAATCCTCGGCGAGAGGGCCGTCGCGTCGGGACGGCGCGGTGCCGGAGTTGCAGTGGCCGGTGTCGTGGTGGCACGGCGCCGCCGGCGTGGTCGAGTCGATCGCCGTCGTCGTGGTGGCGGCTGCCGCGGTGCGGTCGTGGAGCCCGGCGCTGCGGAGGTCGTGGTGGGCCCGACCGGCCCGGTGGTGCGGGTGAGCTGTCGGCTCGTCGGTGAGCGGCGCCGGCGAACACTGCGATCACCGGGTGGAGCGACACCTCGCCGGTGACCTGGGTGAGCTCGAGCGCCTCCTCCTGGTCCTTCACACCAGGAAGGTCGACGGCGATCGTCTCACCCTCGACGCGGACGTCGGGCTCGGCGATGCCGAGCGAGTCGACCGCGTCGCGGACGATGTCGGCGAGCGTGTCCAGCTCGGCTCGACGTCACTCGACTCGGTCGGCTCGAGGATGACCGACACACCGCCTTGCAGGTCGAGACCGAGCGCCGGCTTGTGATCCTGACGAACTCGTTGCCGAGGAGCGCAAAGGCAACGACGACGATCCCGATCAACGAGAACCAGAGCCGCCGTGTCTGCATCAGGCGTCGGTGTCGGCGTCGGCTGTCGGCGCTGGTCGTCAGCGGCTCGCGGGCGGCTCGCTCGTGTCGACCTTGCCCTGGATCGCTGCCCGGGCGACCCGGAGCTGCACGTCGTCGTCGACCTCCATCCACACGCGATCGCCGTCGAACCCGGTGATGAACCCGTAGATGCCCGAAGTGGTGATGCACCTCGTCGCCCACCGCCGAGCGACGACTGCAGCTGGGCCTGCTCCCGCATCCGCCGCCGCTGCGGGCGGATCATCAGGAAGTACATCGCGACCGGGATCAGCAGCAGGATGCCGAACTGGATGATTGCGGCACCGCCGTTGCCGCCGTCGTCGCCGGACGCCAGGAGGGTGAGGAGAGACATGAGGCGCCAAGCCTAGCGATGGTCAGTGCCACACCGACAGCACATCGCGGCGCAGCATATCGAACGTGCCGGCCACGATCGCCGCCCGGACACGTGCCATCAGATCGAACGTCCAGGCGATGTTGTGCAGGCTGACGAGGCGCGACGCTGAGGCCTCGCCGACGGAGAAGAGGTGACGGATGTATCCACGCGTGTGGCGTCCACAGACCTCGCACGGGCACTCGGCGTCGAGTGGCCCTTCGTCGTCGCGGTAGCGCGCCGCCTTGACATGCACCTTTCCCTGCGCCGGTGAGTGCGGTCCCGTGACGACCGAGGCGCGTCTGCATCACGCAGTCGAACTGGTCGACACCGAGCCCGATCGACTCGACGAGCCCGCACGGGTCGCCGACACCCATCAGGTACGCGGGGCCGGTCCTCGGGCAGGTGCTCGATCGTCGCCGCCAGCGCATGCGAACATTTCCTCGCGGTGCTCACCCACCGACAGGCCGCCGATGCCGTACCCGTCGAAGCCGATCTCGACGGTGCGCTTGGCGCTCTCGGCGCGCATACGACGTCGACGTTCCCCCTTGCACGATGCCGAACAGCGCCTGATCCTCCCGCCGGTGGACCGCCTTGGCCCGCGCCGCCCATGCCGCGGTGCGCTCGACGGCCAGGCGGAGACGTCGGGAGGGCTGGGCAACGGCGGACACACGTCGAGCACCATCTGGATGTCGGCGCCGAGCAGCACCTGTGTCGTGACCGCACCTTCCGGCGTGAACCGGTGCAGCGATGCCGTCATACGTGCTCTTGAAGGTCACGCCGTCGTCGTCGACATCGGGGCTCGAGGGAGAACACCTGGAAGCCACCCGAGTCGGTGAGGGTGAGCCCGTCCCACCCGGCGAAGCGGGCCAGCCCGCCGAAACGGGCCACCACGTCGGCACCGGGCCGCAGCATCAGGTGATATGTGTTGCCGAGCACGATCTGCGCCCCGAGCCGTTCGTAATCCGCCGCCGCTGAGGTACTTGACGGCGCCGCGCGTGCCGACCGGCATGAAGCAGGGTGTGGTGTACGCGGCCGCCGGCCGGTGGTCGCCACGCCGGTGCGGGCGGCGTTGTCGATGGCGTCGGCCGCGAAGTCCACGGCGTGCATCAGCGCCGCGCTCCGGTCGAGCAGCATCGCATCGCCGAACGAGAGGAAGCGGTATCCGTCGTCGAGCGCCGTCTGGTAGAGGCCGCGCCAGCGATCACCGACGAAGGCGTCGATCATCATCAACAGCGTCGTGTGCGGCATGTGGAAGTTGGTCATCAGTCACGTCGACGACGTTCCATTGTAGCCGCGGTGGATGAACAGATCGCGTGCGGCCCGACAAGCGAGCCGGTGGTCGCCGCCGACTCGAGTGCCCGCACGGCCGTCGTGCCGACGGCGACGACGCGGCTCGTGCCGCCTGGCACCGCTTCCACGTCTCCGTTGGCACGTGATAGCGCTCGGTGTGCATCGGGTGCCGCGTCGGGTCGGCCTCGTGACGGGAGCGAACGTGTCGAGACCGACGAGGAGCTCGACACTCGCCCGCTCGATCGCCGCGCTCGGCGAGACGACCGAGCAGCTCGGGAGTGAAGTGCAGGCCGGCGGTCGGCGCTGCCGCCGAACCGGGCTCGGCCGCATAGACCGTCTGATAACGCTCCGGTCGATCGAGGCGGGTGGTGATGTACGGCGGCAGCGGCATCTCGCCGCGCTCGATCGAGGAAGTGCAGTGGTTCGTCGGCGAGCAGTTCGACCTCGAACGTGTCGCCCGCCGCGGTGCGGCTCACCGACGCGCACCGCATCGGTGCCGTCATCGGTGACGAGCACCTCACCGTTCGTACCTTGCGCGCCGGGCGGACAACGCCTCCCACCGTGGTCGTCCTCGTCGCAGCGCCTCGAGCAGCAACACCTCGACCGCTCCGCCCGTGGTCCTCGCACGCGGAGCCGCGCCGGAATCACCCGCGACTCGTTGACCACGAGCAGGTCGCCAGGCCCAGCAGCGCCGGGAGATCGCGAACATGGTGGTTCTCGGGCGCGGCGGAACCTCGGTCGACGAGCAGGCGGGCGGAGTCACGAGGTTCGATCGGCTCTGGGCGATGCGGTCGACGGGCAGGTCGTAGGAGAAGTCGTCGAGCCGCACGGTGGCAGGCTACGGCGACCGTTGATCGACACGGCTGACCCGCCGCGGGCCGGGTGTGCCACGATCGCGGTCGTGTCAACGTCATCCACACCATCCCGCACGGACAAGGTCGCCCTCGACGGCGGCACGATGGATCTGCACGTCTGGCCCTGCCCGACAGCGCCGGGCCAGGCATACGTGCTCATCCAGGAGATCTTCGGTGTCGGCGAGTACGTCCGCGATGTCGCCGCCCGTCTCGCGGCGACGGCTTACGTGGTCGCCGCACCCGACGTGTTCTGGCGGTTCGCACCCGGCTGGCAGACGGGCCACGACCAGGCCGGCCTGGAGGAGTCGATCGCAAAGTCCCAGGAACTGGATGTGCCGCAGGCGATCGCCGACTGCGCGGCCGCCCTTGGGCTGCCACCCGTGCCCTGCCCGAGACGTCACTGGTCAGGTCAGCCGTGCTCGGCTTCTGCCTGGGTGGCAGCCTGGCGTGGGGAGTCGCCGCCAACGGCGATCCCGACGTGTGCGTCAGCTACTACGGATCGACAGGTGCCGGACATGCTCGACCTGATCGATCGAGGTGTCCTGTCCGACGCTGTTCCACTTCGGCAACGCCGACCCGTATATCCCCGGCGAGGGAGTCGATCGTCTCGCCGCAGCCATCGACGGTCGCCCGGGCTTCGCGCTCAACGTCGAGAGCGCCGGCCACGCATTCGACAACCACCTGCCGAGATGTTCTGGGACGAGTCGGCGGCCAAGCCGGCCTGGGCGAAGACGATGGCCTTCCTCACCGAGCACGTCGCTGACGGCCCGGGGCGCGAGCGCTGACCCCGGTCGTCCGGGCGCGCCCCATGTCGGTCATCCGGGGCGTGTGGACACTGCGAGACGCCGCCGCGACCACGGTCGGGCGAGGCGAGCGAGCAGCTGTGGGCGCCGGATCGCCGCCCGGGCAGGGCGAGCGGCCGACCGCTGCAGACCCCGCTGGGCGGTGTCGATGCGCTCGTCGATCAGACGGCGAGCGAGCTCGGGTGAGATGTTCATGGCCGTTCTGACGAGCCATGTCGGAAGGTGACCCGTCGTCCTTTCGTGCCCATCGACGCCCCGCCGACCGCGGCTGATACCACGCACGCGGCGTGCCCGGTGCGGAGCTACGAGGACTGGAGCTGGGTGAGACGCCGAAGCGGAGCGGAGGCGGCGAGCTCGGGAGGCGTCGCGAGCAGCTTGCCTGCGAGTCGGAGCTACGAGAACAAGCTGACCGGTCCGGCGCCGTCGTCGCGGGGGGCGACGAGACCGAGGTGTTCGTAGGCCGCCGGCATCGCCACCCGCCCTCGCGGCGTGCGGGCGATCATGCCCTGCTGGATGAGGAACGGCTCGTACATGTCCTCGACCGTCTCCGGCTGCTCGCCGATGCTGATCGCCAGCGTGGAAAGCCCGACGGGACGTCCCCGGAACTGCTCGCACAGCACGGACAGGATCGCCCGGTCGAGCTTGTCGAGCCCACGGTCGTCGACACCGAACAGCTTCAGCCCGCGTCGGGCGACGTCGGCGGTGATCGAACCGTCGGCCCGCATCTCGGCGAAGTCGCGCACCCGGCGCAGCAGCCGGTTGGCGATGCGTGGCGTGCCGCACGAACGGCGGGCGATCTCCCACGCCCCTTCGTCGTCGACCTCGACGTCGAGGATGCCTGCGGCGCGACGCACGATCGCCGCCAGCTCTTCGTCGGTGTAGTAGTCGAGGCGGGCGACGAGCCCGAACCGGTCGCGCAGCGGCCCGGTGATCATGCCGGTGCGCGTGGTGGCGCCGACGAGAGTGAACGGGGCCAGCGTGAGGCGGATGCTCGACGCTGCCGGGCCCTTGCCGACGACGATGTCGAGCTGGAAGTCCTCCATCGCCGGGTACAGGATCTCCTCCACCGAACGGGACAGGCGATGGATCTCGTCGACGAACAGCACGTCGCGCTCGTCGAGCTTGGTGAGGATCGCCGCCAGGTCGCCCGCCCGCTCGAGCGCCGGGCCCGACGTGATATGGAGATGCACGCCCATCTCGGCGGCGACGATGCCCGCCAGCGTGGTCTTTCCCAGGCCGGGCGGCCCGGCGAACAGCACGTGGTCGACCGCCTGGTCGCGGCGCCGGGCGGCGCCGAGCACGACCTCGAGGTGCTCCTTCAGCTCGGCCTGGCCGATGAACTCGGCGAGATGTTGCGGTCGGAGGCCCGCTTCGACCGCGGCCTCGGCATCGTCGTTGAGCGCCGGATCGACGAACTCGTCACGCACGACGCGCTCCGAGCTGCTTCAGCAGCGTCGCGGAGCATCGTCGCCGCATCGACGTCGGAGGGCAGCTCGCGTAACGCCTCTCGGATCTCTTCTGGTGCGTAACCCAAGCCGCCCAGCGCCTCGCGGACGTCACCGATCGCCGAGCCCGACGTCGCGCCGTCGCCGGTCGCCGTCGCCGGCGGCCACCGTGTCGAGCACGGGCACCGACAGCCGGCTCTTGAGCTCGACCAGCAGCCGCTCGGCGGTCTTGCTTGCCCGACGCCGGGTACCAGGGTGAGGGCGGCGCGTTCACCGCTGGCGACGATGTCGGCGAGAACGGCAGGGGGATGGGTGGCGAGGATCGCCATCGCCAGCGCCGGGCCGACGCCGTGAGTGGCGAGCAGCGTCTGGAACGTCGCCCGCTCGTCCTTGGCGGAGAACCCGTACAGGGTCTGGGCGTCTTCGCGGATGTGGTGATGGATGTACAGGAAGCGGCCGACGTCGACGGCTCGAGCTCGGGCAGCGCTCGCGGCGACACGACCACCTCGTAGCCGACGCCACCGACGTCGATGAGTACGCGCCCGTCGAGCTCTCGCTCGAGGATCTCGCCTCGCAGCGAGCCGATCATCGTCCCGTCCTCGCGTCGTGGGCGGACATTCGTCGCCGCCTCGACGCTTGCGCCGCATCGGCACGGTGGCGAGGTGGCACAGCGCCAGCGCCGCCGCGTCGGCGGCGTCGGCGGGCGTGGGAGGGGCGGCGAGACCGAGTCGCATCTGCACCATCTTGGCAACCTGTGCCTTGTCCGCGCCGCCCCATCCGGCGACGGCATCCTTCACCTGGTTCGGCGTGTACTGGACGACCTCGCACCCGCTCGCCGCGGCTGCCGCCAGGGCGAGCCCGCTGGCCTGGCCGACGCTCATCGCCGTCCGTACGTTGACCTGGAAGAACACCTGCTCGACAGCGACGACGTCGGGACGGAATTCGGTGATCAGTGCCACGAACTCTCGCTGCAGGCTGGCGAGTCGCTGGGGAAGGGGATCGGCTCACCGGCCGGCGTGCGGATGACGCCGAGCGCGCGGACTGACGGCCGCCCCGGGCCCACGCCCGTCGAGCGACGGCGTAGCCACATCGGGTGAGGCCGGGATCGATCCCGAGAACTCGCAGCGAGCCAGCGAACACGAGTTCGTAGGCTAGTCGTTCCCGCCCTCCCCCGGTGGATCCCACGGGAGCGGCTACAGGGCCTGGAGGGCGGCGACGAGCTCGGACACGGGGCGGTAGGTGAGCCCGGCGATCGCCCGGTGGGCGTACCGGATGACGCCGTCCGTGTCGACGATGAACACGCTGCGCCGGGGAAAGCCGATCGGGCCCAGCGTCCCGTACAGCCCGGCGACCTCCTTCCTCGTGTCGGCGAGCAGGGGGAACTCGAATCCGTGCTTCGTCTTGAACGCCTCGTGGCTCGGCACGTCCTGCGGCGAGATGGCGAGCACCTGCGCCCCGAGGTCGGTGAACTGGTCGAGCCCGTCGTTGTACGTGTTGAGCTGGCGCGTGCACACCGGAGTGTCGTCGCCCGGGTAGAAGACGAGCACGACGGGCTGCCCCGCATACTCGGACAACGAGTAGGGAGCGACCGCCCGTACCGGGGAGGGAGAAGTCGGGCGCCGCCGACCACCCACGCCGACGCTCATGTCGCTGCCGATTCCATCACGTCGTCGGCGATGTCGAAGTTGGAGAACACGTCCTGCACGTCGTCGTTGTCCTCGATCGCCTCCATGATGCGCAGCACGGACTTCGCCTCGCGACGTTGGTGATCGGCACGAGGGTCTCCGACACCATCGGCGTGTCGGCGGAGATCACCGTGAAGCCGGCGTCCTCGAGCACGGTCTTCACCTCGTAGGCCTGTGACGGCGGCGTCGTGATGCGCCACGTGCCGCCATCGTCGGCCACGTCGTCGGCGCCCGCATCGAGGGCCGCCATCATCAGCTCGTCCTCGTCTGCCCCGCCGTCGATCATCACGATGCCCTTGCGGGCGAACTGCCAGCTCACGGCACCCGGCTCGGCGAGGGATCCGCCGAGCTTGCTGAACACGCCCCGAATCTCCGAGCCCGTGCGATTGCGGTTGTCGGTGAGCACGTCGATCAGCAGCGCCACTCCCCCGGGCACGTAGCCCTCGTACATGATCGACTCGTAGCTCTCGCCGTCGTTCTCGCCGGTGCCGCGCTTGACCGCCCGGTCGATGGCGTCGTTCGTCATCTGCGCCGCCTTGGCCTTCTGCATGGCGGTGCGCAGCGTCGGGTTGCTGTCGGGATCACCGCCCCCGGCGCGAGCGGCGACTTCGAGCTGGCGGGCGATCTTGGCGAACAGCTTGCCGCGTGCCTTGTCGACGGCGCCCTTCTTGTGCTTGATGGTTGCCCATTTGGAATGTCCGGACATGTGCGCTCCGTGTGCGAGTGCTGGATTACTGATTTGTGAGGAAGGTGAGGAAGCGTGCGTGGAGACGAGTGTCGTCTACCAGTTCGGGGTGGAAGGCCGCCGCCATGATCGCGCCTTGGGCTACGACTACGGGACCATCGTCGTGCTCGGCGAGGACCGCCACGCCAGGACCGGTCGACTCGACGACCGGGGCCCGGATGAAGACGGCGTGGAACGGCCCGTCGTCGAGACCCTCGACGGCGATGTCGGCTTCGAAGCTATCGATCTGACGCCCGTATCCGTTGCGTCGAACCGTGACGTCGAGTGCGCCGAAGCTCGTCTGGTCCGGCCGGCCGTCGTGGACCTCGGTGGCGAGCAGGATCAGCCCGGCGCAGGTGCCGAAGACGGGCAGGCCGTCGGAAACGAGTGCCTTGATCTCGTCGAACAGGCCGGCCGACGCGAGCAGCTTCGACATCGTTGTGCTCTCGCCTCCGGGCAGCACGAGCGCGTCGACTCCGGCGAGATCGCGCGGCTGTCGAACGGCGGGCGCGTCGTACGCCGAGCTCAGTGAGCCGGCGTTGGTGAGCGGCGAACGCACCCTGCAGGGCGAGCACACCGACCGTGGGCGTGGAGATGCGGTGCACCTGGAGGCTCCGGCCGGTCGTTCACGCGTTCACCAGCCCCGCTCTGCGTAGCGCTGGTTGATCTCGTCCATGGCGATACCGGTCATCGGGGCGCCGAGGCCGCGGCTCACCTTGGCGAGGATGGCAGCGTCGTTGAAATGCGTCGTCGCTTCGACGATCGCCTTGGCCCGAGGCGCGGGATCGTCGCTCTTGAAGATGCCCGACCCGACGAACACCGCCTCGGCACCGAGCTGCATCGCCAGCGCCGCATCGGCGGGCGTGGCGAGACCTCCGGCGCAGAACAGTGGCACCGGCAGCGTGCCCGTTTCGGCGATCTCCTGGACGAGCGGAAGCGGCGCCTGCAGCTGCTTCGCCCAGTCGAACAGTTCGGCCGAGTCGGCCTGACCGAGCTTCTTCATGTCGCCGACGATGGAGCGGAGGTGACGCACGGCCTCGACGACATTGCCGGTGCCGGCCTCGCCCTTGGAACGGATCATCGCTGCGCCTTCGCTGATGCGTCGCAGCGCTTCACCGAGGTTGGTGGCGCCGCACACGAACGGCACGTCGAACGCCCACTTGTCGATGTGGTGGGCCTCGTCGGCCGGGGTGAGGACTTCGCTCTCGTCGACGAAATCGACGCCGAGCGCCTGCAAGATCTGCGCTTCGACGAAGTGACCGATGCGGGCCTTCGCCATCACCGGAATCGATACCGCGGCCTTGATGCCCTCGATCATCTCGGGGTCACTCATCCGCGCTACGCCACCGTCGCGGCGGATGTCGGCAGGAACCCGCTCGAGCGCCATCACTGCGCAGGCGCCTGCGTCCTCGGCTACCTTCGCCTGCTCGGGCGTGACGACGTCCATGATGACGCCACCCTTCAGCATCTCGGCGAGGCCGCGCTTCACGGGGAAGGTCCCGTGGGCACGAGGAGTATCGGTGCTCATGTGTTCCAGCCTACCGACACCGGCCGATGTCGGCGGTCTGGCGATTGCGCTGCGTACCTGGTGGTTCAGCCACCAGGTACGGGGATCGGGCACCGGGCACACCCTCGGGCACGTTGCGCGACAGCTCGACGACCGTGCGACCCGGCGTGAGCAGGATTCGGCGGGCGTCCTTGCCGGTGCCCGTGACGAGGGTGAACCCGTCGGTGCGCTTCTTCCGCTGCCACGTCCCCTCTACGTACTTGCCGTTGCTGTAGACCCACGCCGGACCCTTGGCGACGGTCACGGCGTCGGGGCTGCGGGCGTCGGCCGGGCTGGGCACGTACTCCATCTGCAGCACGACGACGTTGTTCGTCGTGAACTGGCCCGAGTCGCTCGTGTCGTGTGGCTGGCCGTTGGTGTAGCGGAGGTACTGCTTCGCCTCCGGACTCCACTCCCAGCGGGCGGTCATCGAGTCGAGCTTCACCTCGAGCCCGGCGGCCGGGTCGCCGTCGAAGCGTCTCGTCGCGACCGAGGTAGTCGAAGATCGGCGTGCGGCGGCTCGGCGTCGGGCGGCGCCTGGGCGAACAACTCCTCCGTGGTCGAGAACAGGTCGTTCGGGCTCGAGTGGCCGCGGCTGCTGTCACGGCGATAGAGGGCAACGTTCTTCTGCCAGTTGAGATCCCGAAGATCGGAGAGGGCGATGTAGTCGGTGACCGTCTTGTTGCCGCCACTCCATGCGAACAGCGGACGGTTCAGCGATCCGAGCAGGTCGATGTCCTGCAGCCGGCCGGAACGCACGGGACCGACGAGCCCACCGTCCTGCGAATGGAACACGACGGCGAAGCGCGTGGCGTTGTCGTTGATGATCTCCTCGAAGACGATGTCAGCCTTGTTGAGACCCGACTGCGGCCACGCCGGTGGCACGTTGTCGATCTTCACCACGAGTGCCGGACGCTGCGGCGGCTCGACGTCGTCCTCCAGGATCTGACCGGTGAGGGGCATCCGGTTGAGCTCTTCCACAGTGGTGGACGTGCTGCTCGACGTCGTGTCGGGTGCGGTTGTCGGCGGCGGTGTGGTGGCCGACGTGATGATCGGCTGGTCGATCATCGTGGAGCTGCTGGCGGGTGCGCGTCGTCGTCTCGGCCGCATCGTCGTCGTCGCCCGACGAGCAGGCAGCGAGAACCAGGCTGCCAGTGATGAACGGGACGAGGATCGTGGTGCGTTTCATGGATGGGGGTCCTTGCTAGCTGTCTGACAATGTCACGGGGCGGGAATCACGCTCGGGGGGCCATCGACTCCCATCTCAGCGAGTTCCACCCAGGTGCGCCCAGGTCGCAGTTCGATGATCTTCCCGCTCCTGCCGGTGAGCACGAACGGGGAATTCGCCGACCGGCGCCTCCAGCTACCGGTTCGTACGTGGCCGTCGACGAGCACCCACGCCCGACCGCTGCCGATGGTCTGCGCCTCGGGACTGCGGGCATCGGCGGGGCTCGGGCGGTACTGCATATCGAGGATCACGACGTTCTTGGCGATGATCTGACCATCGTTGGTGTAGTGCGGCGCGCCGCTGTTGTAGCGGAGATACCCCCGCCGCTCGGGGCTCCACGCCCAACGGATGGCGTACGCATCCATCTGCACGTCGGCGCCCGCTGCCGGGTCGCCGCCGAACTTCTCGTTGGGCTTGAGGTAGTGGAAATAGGGGCCGGGTTGGCGCCAGCCGGCCGGGGCGAAGCTCCACAGAGTGTCGGTGTTGGAGAACAGCGTGTGCTCGTAGTCGACGTTGCGCGAGCTGTCGCGGAAATAGGCGGGCACGACACCGGAGCCGACGTTCACCAGCTCGGACGAGTTGATCGCGTTGGTGACGTTGGCGT
The DNA here is from genome assembly GCA_963830025.1 of uncultured Acidimicrobiia bacterium. Taxonomy (GTDB): domain Bacteria; phylum Actinomycetota; class Acidimicrobiia; order Acidimicrobiales; family Ilumatobacteraceae; genus CAWHLC01. The sequence continues at coordinate 283,757 of CAWHLC010000001.1, read as the reverse complement.
TGCCTCCGCTCCATGCGAACAGCGGACGGTGCAGCCGGCCCAGCATGGCGATGTCCTGCGTGCGGCCGGAGCGGATCGGCCCAACCGGGTTCGAGCTGCGGGAGTGGAATACCGCCGCGAAGCGCGTGCCGTACTCGACGATCTCCTCGAACACGATGTCGGCGCTGTTCAGCCCGATCTGAGGCCGGGCCTGCACGTGGTTGTCGATCTTCACGACGAGGGCCGGACGGTTGGGCAGTCGCTCGTTCCTTGCCGAGCAGCTCCCCGGTGAGCGGCATCCGCGGCAGGGGCTGGTTGGCAAGCCATGCGTGGCAGGCAGGCCTCTTGTTCAACGCCAGAGCGCGACGTTGGAGCTTCTTCGCTGCGGTACCCTCGGCCCGGGCGGTGGCTGTGTGCAGTTTGCCGATCGCGGTGTGCTTCCGGGCGGCGGCGCGGAGCACCTTTGCCCGCTGCGGATGCTTCTCCGCAGCGTTGGCGTTCTTCGTCGCCATGCGTGTGCGCCACTCGGCGGCGGCCGCGTCGCGGTCGGCAGCGGCGCTGTGCAGGCGGGCGGCGCTCATCATCCGCTTGGCGCACTCCGTGCGCAGCACGACCGGTGTGGTGATCGGACGGTGCGGCGTCGTGGTGGTGGTCGTGGACGCCGGGGCACCAGTCGTCGTGGTGATCTGCTCGCCGGTCGTGGCCGGCGTCGACCGTGGTGGCGGCGGCGGTGGAACCAGTCGACGTGCTGGCTGCCGAGTCGTCGTCGCCACCCGAGCAGGCGGGGGCGAGCGAGCGCGATCGCAAGCACCGGCAGCAGCAGTCTTGGAGGTTCGAAGCATCACAACTCCCTCAGCAACGCGATCCGCTCGTCGAGCGGCGGATGCGTGTCGAAGAGCCGGTGGATCCCGGCGAGCCGCCCGCGGTCACCGACTCCACTCATCGGTTGTTCGATCCACAAGTGTGCCGTAGCGGTGGACGCAGAGTGCGTCACCGTCGTGTCTTCCTTCAGTTTTTCCAGTGCCGCGATGAGCCCGGGCGGGTACCGCGTGAGCTGGCAGGCGCTTACGTCGGCGAGTGTCTCTCGCTGGCGGGAGATCGTCGCCTGCATCGCCTTGGCGATGATCGGCGCCACGATGAGGAGCACGAAACCGACGATTGCCAGGGGGTTCATACCGTCGTCACGGTCGCCCTGGCGAGAGACCCGTCCACCGTTCCACCACATCAAACGGATCGCCGTATCGGTCAGCAGGGCGACGGCACCCACCATGGTGACGGCCAGTGTCGAGACGAGAATGTCGTAATTGCGGATGTGCGAGAGCTCGTGAGCGATGACGCCCTCGAGCTCGACACGATTCATCTTCTCCAGCAGACCCGTCGTGACCGCAATCGCTGCGTGCTTCGGATTGCGGCCGGTGGCGAAGGCATTGGGCGCCGGATCCTCGATCACGTACACGCGCGGCTTGGGCAGACCGCCGGCGATGCACAGCCCCTCGACGAGGTTGTGCAGGCGCTGGAACTCGTTCGGATCGGCAGGACGAGCGCGGCTCACGGCGAGAGCGATCGAGTCGGACTTCCAGTACGAGGCGATGGCGAAGATCGCCGCGATCACCACGGCGATGACCGTTCCCATCCAGCGCAGGCCGGTGATCGCTCCGATCGCCGTGCCCACGAGGGCGACGACGATCACGAATGACACGATCAGGATGACGGTTCTGCGCTTGTTCGACGCGATCAACTCGAACATGGTCCGCCCAGGCTACGAGCGGCCGAGCCGAAGCGGTGGGATCCCACCCGAGATGAGCGGTACTTAGGGACAGCGGCACACGGTGGGTGCCGCTGCCCTGGTCACACGGTCAGAAGTTGACGTCGGGGACCGTGCGAGCAGCTTCCTCGGCTTCGAAGTACTCCCGCTCCTCGAACTTGAGCATGCGGGCGAAGATCAACGTCGGGAACTGCTGGAGCTTGTTGTTGTACCCCAGCACGCTGTCGTTGTAGAACTGCCGGGCGTACGCCACCCGACCTTCGGTGGCGGTGAGCTCTTCCTGCAACTGGAGGAAGTTCTGGTTCGCCTTGAGGTCGGGATACGCCTCACCGAGGGCGAACAGCTGGCGCAGCGCCCCCGTGAGCGCACCCTGCGCCTCGGTCTGCGCACCTGGCGTGTCGGGTGCCTGGATGGCAGCGTTGCGTGCCTGGATCACCCGCTCGAGTGTCTCCTGCTCGTGCTTGGCGTACCCCTTCACGGTTTCCACGAGGTTGGGGATGAGGTCGAGGCGACGCTTGAGCTGGACGTCGATCTGCGACCAGGCATTCTCGATCTGATTGCGCCGACGGATCAGCCCGTTGTAGGCGACGATGACGTACAGCACGAGCAGCACGACGATCACCAGAACGATGATGGGGACCCACATGTGCGGTCACTCTAGAGGCCGAGCCCCGCGGCGCACGTCGACCGAGCGAAAACGGTGTCGTGATCAGCGAGATGCGTGGTGATCACGACCGAAGCAAGCGCCGGTCGGACCGCCGTGTTGGGCGCGGGCGTTCGACCAGCTGGCGGGAGAGACGCAGGTATTCGCTGGCGAGTTTCGACATGGCGAAATCGTCGGCGCGAGCGCCGCCGGCCACGCACAACCGCTCCGCGGTCTCGGGATCGTCGAGCACCGACGCGCAGACCCGCAGCGAGGGCATCGACGTCGCCGGGCGGGACGAGCACGGCATCGACGCCATCGGTGGCGACGTTGCGGTACCCGTCGAGGGCGCTCGCCACCACCGGCGTACCGGCGGCCATCGACTCGATGAGGACGATGCCGAACGACTCGCCGTGGAGCGACGGCGCGCAGAACGCCGACGGCGCCGCGCAGGCGGGCGATCTTCTCCTCGTCGGTGACACGGCCGAGCCACTCGACGCGTGGGTCGTTGGCGAACTGCGCCTTCAGGCGCGCCGTCTCGGGACCGTCGCTCGCAACCTGGCAGCGCACGTCGGGGCCGAGTTGTTGCATCGCCTCGAGGAGCACGGCGAGGCCCTTCCGTTCCTCATGCCGGCCGCAGAAGAAGATGGTCGGGTGCTCGTTGACGCGCGGGGGCCGTTGCCCGGATCTGGTCGGTCTCCACACCGTTGAACAGCACCTCGTAGTCGCCGCCGAAGTAGCTCTGCACGAGCTCCACGGCGTGTTTCGACACCGCCACGCGGATGTCGAGGTGTTCGAGGATCCAGTCGATCACCGTACGGAACACCTTGTAGCTCGACGAACGACCCGCAGCGTGGAACGTGCCGATGGTCGGTGCCGAGTGCATGATCGCTGCCGTCATCGACGGTCCCGGGGCGAGCGGCTCGTGGACGTGGAGGACGTCGAACGCCTCGTCACGAAGGGCGCGAATCGTGCGCAGTGCCGCCGACAGGTCGGGGGCGAGCGGAGCGATCGAACCGTTCGCCGATGTCGGCAGGCTGTTGCCGAGCGGTGTCACGAAGCCGGCCGGTGGCGGGCCGTCGCACGGGCCGAGGACGCGGGCCTCGTGTCCCTGCCGCCGCAGCTCGCGAGCCAGACCGAGCACCTGGTGCTGCACACCACCCGGCACGGTGAGGCTGTAGGGACAGATCAGACCGATGCGCAGCGGTGACTGGACCGCGCCCGGCTTTGCGCTGCTCATCCGTCGATGCTGCCGTACTGCTGCTCGTAGCGATCGACGTTGTCGGCGATCGCCCGGGCGAGCTGGAAGATCACCTGAGTGGGCACCTTGATGCGGGCGACCACCGGGGCGGCACGCGCCACATCCGCGTCCTCGCCGGTCGACGGCTGGCCCAAGGAGAGGAAGTCGAGCGTGAACTCGTACTTCGTGTGCCACACCGACATCGCGTTGGAGTAGACGCCTGCCTCGAGCTCCGGGGGCACAGTGATCCGGAAAGCCTGTCCATCGCTCACGCCGGTCACCGTACCGTGGCGGGCACTGTCGCTTCAGCGGACACGGATGTTGGGGACGTCGGCGCGACCCCTGCGGACGTGGGTGAGGAACTCGCCGAGTGGGGCGGCGGCGGCTACGTCGACGGGCTCTTCGAGTCGTTGCGCCCAGAACTCCTGGTACGTCGGCCAGAACGTCTCCCACTCCCCTTCATAGGGTTCGCGTCCCGGCCAGCGCATCTTGTGTCGCCCTGTCGGCGGCTTGTTGAGATCGGTGGCGTACCAGTACAGGGGCAGGCGGCGGCGGAAGTACCACCGCCGATCGATCCGCTCGTAGTCGTCCCAGTACATCATCGTCATGATCACCCATTCGTTTCCGCACTCGTGCTCGTTGCGTGAGTAGACGACGCCGCGGGCGTGGTCGCCGTCGATCAGTTCGATGATGTGGTTGCCGGTGACGTGAGCCGTGCCTTCGAATTGATCGCGCATCGTCGAGTCGAACCAACGCTTGAGAGCCCGCCTGCCGGTCTCGTCGCGACCGACACGCACGTCCGCCGGGAACAGGTTCACCCACGAGTCCGCGTCGCGCACGTCGAGTGCGAGGCAGTACTTGGCGACCAGTTGGCGGATCTCCTCGACCGATTCCAGTCGTTCGATGCGCGCGGTGAGATCGTCGGACATGTCTCGACGGTATCGACGCCGTCGATGGTCAGGAGAGTTCGTCGAGCGGACCCGGCGGACCCCACCGCACGAACCACTCCCAGCCGTAGACGTCGGCGAAATGGTGGTCCGGCAGTTGCAGGACACTCGCCGACTCCGGGATCTGACTGGCGTGGGCGGCGATCGCGGCACGCTTGCGATCGAGCATCCGGCGTACGTCGACGGTGACAGCCACCTCGACTGTCGACACGCCGATGTGGGAGCGCACGAGGCCGAGGTCTTCGACGAGTGCTGCTTCGGCGACCACGTGGCTCTCCACGAAGTGGAGGTACTCGCGATCCACGGTTGCGCCGTAGACGGTCGGGATTCCCGCCAGCTCGGCGGCGGCGCGAACGACGCGGGTCACCTGGATGTGATCAGGATGGGCGTAGATCCCCTCGTCGTCGTAACCGACGACACTCATCGCGCCAACGTCACGCAACACCTCGGCCAGCCGGCTCGCCGCCTGCTCAACGGCGATCGCGGCGAATGCGCCGTCAGACGTGTTCGCTCGATCGCCTGGCATCCCCGAGTCGTGGTAACCGAGGTGAACGACCGATTCGACCCCGAGCAGTGCAGCAGCCGTGGCGCACTCGCCGAGTCGGATCCCGGCGAGTCCCGCCTCGTCGAATGCGGTCTCGTACCCGGGCCGGACCGTGCCCAGTTCTCCCCCGGTGGCTACGACGAGCACGACTCGATGCCCCCGCGCCGCCAGCAGGAGCATGGTTCCGCCGGTGAAGATCGCCTCGTCGTCGGGGTGGGCGTGGACGAACACCACGGTGTCGTCGCGGACGGTCATCGAGCAATGTTCTCACTCTTCCGGGAACCGGGGGCTCGTCTGCGGCGTCCAATGACCGTGCGTGCACGGGCCGTGTTGCCGGCTGCAGTCGCCGCCGCGCATGTTCATCGCAGCGTGCGGCTCCGACGATCCGCGCTCGGCGACGACTTCCGCTCCTGCCACCGATCCAGCATCGTCTGCCTCGTCTCCTCTCCCTCCCGAGGCAGGGGTGCTGAAGGCCAGCCCTGGCGTGCAGCGGTCCGGTGCCTGATCCAGCCGCTCCGACGAAGGAGCTGGTGCGTGGCATCAACGACGCCGGGTTCGATCTCTGGCGTACCCAACCCGCCGACGACAACTTCGTCTTCAGTCCGGCGAGCATCGGCCACGCCGTCCTGATGGCACGGGGAGCCGCCGACGAGGCAACGGGCGCCGCCATCGACGAGGCGTTCGGACTGCCGTCGGGGGTCTCCGCCCACGAAGCGTGGAACGTCGTTGGTCAGCAGATCGACGCGGCACAAGGTGAGGACGTCACCGTGACGATGGCGGACCGGATCTGGCCGGCGCTCGACGTCGAACCCGATCAGCGATGGGTCGACCTGCTCGCTGCGGAGCACGGCGCGGACGTGCAGAAGCTCGATCTCCGCGGCGATCCCGAAGGCAGTCGCAAGGTGATCAACGGCTGGGTCAGCGACAAGACAGCGGAGTCTGATTCCGGAACTCCTGCCGCAAGGCTTCCTCAACCCCAAGAGCGTGCTCGTGCTCACCGACGCCATCTACTTCAAGGCCCGCTGGCAAACCGTGTTCGGCAAGTACGGCCCGGTCGACGGCGAGTTCACGATGCTCGATGGCACGAAGGTCCCGACGACGTTCATGCAGGAGTTGGAGCTTGCCGATCGTCGCGGTCGCGGCACGGGTTTCGTCGGCGCCGAGATCCCATACGCCGGCGATCAGTACTCGATGCTGGTCATCGTTCCGCGGGAAGGCCGGTTCGCCGACGTCCGCGACCGCCTCGGTCAGGACCTTCTCGACGAGATCGACCGGACCTTCACCACCGGACCGTACGAACTGCAACTGCCGAAGTGGAAGAACACGTCCAACCTCGACCTGCTCCCCTGGCTGGAAGAGCTCGGCGTCGCTCCAGGCGCATACCCGCAAATCACGCCCAGATGCGTTCCTCAGCGGTGCCGTCCATGCCGCCGACATCGAGGTCGACGAGTGGGGCACGGTGGCGGCCGCGGCGACAGGGCTCGGGTTCGAGGAATCCGGTCCGCCTCCGCCTGAATTCCGCGTGCACGCCGACAAGCCGTTCTTCTACGTGATCCGTCACCGCGAGAGCGGCCTCGTGCTGTTCGCCGGACAGGTGACCGACCTGCGCTGAGGGATCAGAGATGTTCGGCTGCCGCAGCCTTGACAGCGGCGATGATCGGCTCCCAGCCGGCTCCCTGCTGGCGTGTGATCGTGACGAAGTCGTTCACTCCGAACACCGACGCCACGCCGTCGACGGCGAGCACCGCCTCGGCGAAGGCGTTGCCGCGCCGCTTCGTCGGCACTCGACACGTTGAGCATCTCCGGCAACGTTGTATCGAGTGTGAACTTCATCGCGTCCGGGTTGGGCGTCGGTGAGGGGTCAGCGGTGGCCATGGACCGCATCGTACGGTCATGCCACGGTCGGCACCGACGAACGGAGGCCGCTCTCGTCGACGACCGTGGCAAGACTGTGACGATGCAGCGCGAGTGGTGGATCGACGAGACGGCATTCGCCGGTGCGGAACACCTCGATGCCGACTACGTGGCGGCGTACGACCGCAAGGCCGGGTACGACCCCGCCGAGGATGTCGAGACGATGGTGCGCCACGGCCTCGATGCGGAGTCAACCTTGCTCGACCTCGGTGCGGGAACGGGCAAGCTCGCCGTCGCTGCTCGCGTCACGCTGCAAGCACGTCACCGCAGTCGACGTCTCAGCCGGCGATGGTCGACGGCAATCCGCGACCGAGCGGAAGCCGCCGGCGTCGAGAACCTCACCATCGAGCATGCCGGATTCCTGTCCTACGAGCCTGCCGGCGGGCCGTTCGACGTCATCTACAGCCGCGAACGCGCTGCACCAGCTCCCCGACTTCTGGAAAGGCATCGCCCTCGACCGGGTGCGAACGCTTCCTCCGTCCGGGAGGGGTCCTCCACCTCCGCGACCTCGTCTACGACTTCGAGCCGTCCGAAGCCGACACGGCGATCGAGACGTGGATGTCGGGTGCTGTCTCCGATCCCGCCGTCGGATACACACCGAGCGACCTCGCCGAGCATGTGCGCCTCGAGTTCGGCACCTACAGCTGGCTGCTCGAAGAGCTGCTCTCGCGAACCGGCTTCGAGGTGGTCGAGAGGGTCATCGTCCGCGGCGTCTACGCCACCTACACCTGCCGCCGGACGAACTGAATCAGCGTGCGCTGGAGAATGGGCGTTGCTGCTCACGCACGTGTTCGGGAACTGACGGATTCGGCGTCGCTGTTCCTCACCGCCAACTGCGACACGGTCTAAGCTGCCGCCCGCGACACGGAATGACCTGGCGGAACGGCTGCCATACCCGGACGTACACCGGCCTCTGGCCGAGCGATCACACCGACTGAGATACCCGAGGGGCACGAGATGGGCGACACCACATTGCGGACCGGGAGCCGCCGCAGGCGTGCCGAGCCCGAGGTGGCCGTCGGCGGCACAGTTGGGTGCACCTGCAGCCGGTACGCCGGCCCGTGCCAGGTGATCACGCCATGAACATCGTCTGGGCGGCCCTGATCGTGGTGGCGGCGGCAGCGGTGGCGGTGGCTGTGATGCTCGTGGTGCGCCGCCGCGCTCCGGAGGGCAGCTACTTCGCCGACAGCGACCGCGCCGCCGGCATCTTCGGGGTCATCGCCACCGGGTTCTCCGTGCTGCTCGGCTTCTTGATCTTCCTCGGCTTCGAGAGCTACGACGCCTCCCGCTCGGGAGCGGAGACCGAGGCGTTGACCGTGGCCCAGCAGATCCAGACCGCCCAGGGACTCCCGGCCGAGGTCAGCGCCGAGCTCACCGGCGAGCTGGTGTGCTACGCCCGGTCCGTCATCCACGACGAGTGGAAGCGGATGCAGGACGGCACGCTCGGCGAGAATATCAACCCGTGGGGCGTCGCCATGTTCCAAACGCTGCAAGGCGTCGACCTCGGCTCCCCGCAGCAGGAGGCGTCCTACGGCAAGTGGCTGGACCAGACCTCGGACCGAGAGCTAGCCCGCCAGGATCGCATCCACGGCGCCGCCGGACTCATGCCGACCCCGCTGTGGATCGCCCTGTTCTTCATCTCCGCCGTCGTCCTGGTGTACCTCCTCGGCTTCGCCGACAGCAGTGAGCGGGCATGGGTCCAGGGAATGTTCATGGGCAGCGTGGTCTCGGTGATCGTCACCATGCTGCTGCTCCTCCGCTTCTTGGACGACCCGTACCGCGGCGACGTCGGCGCACTCGAGCCCGCAGCGATGGAACGCACCGTGTTGCTCATCGATCGGCAACTGGCCGCGATCGGCGGCGACGTGACGATCCCCTGCGACGACTCCGGAATACCGACATGACGGCGCCCGCTTCGGCGATCGCCGCCGACAAGGTGGGCTACGACTGGGTCGAGATCGTCGCCACCGTCCTCCTCGCACTCGCCGCCGTCGCCACTGCCTGGAGCAGCTACCAGGCCAACCGATGGAATGGCGAGCAGGCGAAGGCCGCTGGTCGGGTCAACGCCCTGCGCATCGACGCCGCCCGCGCCCAAGGACTGGCCGAGGGCCAGACCCAGGTCGACATCGCCATGTTCTTCCAATGGGTCAACGCCACCGAAACCGACGAGCAGGAACTCGCCGACTTCTACACCGCCCGGTTCCGTCCGGAGTTCCGCCCGGCATTCGACGCCTGGCAGGCCTCCGACCCCCTCACCAACCCGGACGCTCCACCGAGCCCGTTCGCCATGGACGAGTACCAGTTGCAAGCTCGCTCCGACTCGGAACGGCTCGACGCCGAAGCCGAGGCGATGGCCGCCGCCGTTCGCCGCAACATCCAGCGCTCGGCCAACTACGTCCTCGCCGTCGTCATGTTCGCCGTCGCCCTGTTCTTCGCCGGAATGAGCACCAAGCTGCGAGGCACCGGTACGCGCAAAGCGTTGCTCGTCGTCGGCTGCATCGTCTTCCTCGGCACCGCCGCCTGGATCGCCACCTTCCCCGTCAGTGTCTCCGTGTAACGGGGAGAGACAAACGGCGCGGAGCGCAGGCGCCCGCACCCGTGTCGGATCTGTGTTCGGGCAGGTTTCGATGCGTCGCCCCGCCGGGCGGCGGGCGCCCGAACCAGAACCGTTGTTCGGCGCTGCGGGCATCTGACGTCTAAGCCGAAGTGCTCGCTTTGAGCCGGAAGCGGAACTTCCCGCCGGCGTCCTTGTACAGCTCGAACTTCCCAGCCGTCGTCGACCCCCCTGTCAGCTCGGTCGCTTCCAGTGTCACACGATCCGGCCCAGCCGTCGCGCGACGCGCAGCGGGCTGTCACACTGACGTGGTGACGAAGCGAGAGGTCGACGACTACCTGGCCCGTCTTGAGCCTCAGCACCGCGAGACACTCGAAGCGCTACGACGAGCGATCCTGAGCGTCGTTCCCGACGCCGAGCAAGGGTTGTCGTACGGCGCTCCAGCCTTCCGGGTCGAGGGCAAGGTCTTCGCCGGGTTCTCCGCTGCCAAGAGCCACGTGTCGTATCTGCCGCACAGTGGAACGGTGCTCGCCGAGCTGGCATCCGACGTGACCGACTACCGCACGTCCAAGGGTGCCCTGTCCTTCGCGCCTGATTCGCCTCTGCCAAGCGGGCTCGTCGACAAGCTCGTGCGGGCCCGACTGAGCGAACTCGGACTCCGGCCCCGAAAGACCGCTTGACACACATCCGAGAACACCGGCAGCACCACTCGACCCGACATGCCATCGGTCGCCGGCCGGGGCTTACGCCGGCTGGAGGGCGTGGTCGCCGACAACGTCGCCTGCGACGAGCCACCAGGTCACCCCGCATCTGCCGGTCGCCACCAGCACATAAGGCGGAAGGTCAAGAGCCGAGTCGTGGCGCAGCAACCACCCACCGGCACGTCAGATCAAGGCCGGCGCAAACGTGGGGCGGCGTCGCAGGACGGCTCGCCGATTCCTCACTCAGCTCCGGTCGCCGAGATGATCGGCCAGTAGCCCTCTTCCTCGGTCTCAGGCAGAGCTACGTCAACGCCGCGAAGCTTTCCGTCTCGCTGGAGGATGAGCAGCATCTGGTTCTCGATGTTGTGTCGCAACGCGCTGTTGAGAAAGACCTGCTCACTCCCCATATCCGGGGTCGCTCGGCCAATTGGGTTGGAACTGACCGCAGGGAGTTCGTGCCCTGGAATTTCGCGCCGAAATGCCCGCTGACCTGGCGATTCGGTTACTCATCACGTCACGCCGGGTCTCACTGTTTTGTGTCCTCTTGTGTCACGCTCGTGTCACGGCCAGCGGGTCCGAGGACACGCTCGACGAGGTAGGAGGCCGCTTCCAGAACGTCCTCCTGCGCTGCGCGCACGTCCGTCACCCAGTCCTGGAGTTCCTGTACCGACACCGGGGTCTCTTTGCCCCGACGGCCAGTCAGCGTGATCGTCGTCTCGCCCGAGCTCTCGTCCGTGCCGTAACGCACCGACTGGTGTGCGAGCTTGTTTCGTCGCTCGACCGCCTGCCGCGCACGTCGTAATAGTCCGCGAGCATCGTGGTGCCCCGCGGCGACGAGAGCGTCCTCGAGTGCCTCCACCTTGTTACCCAGCGGGACGTGGCTGAGGACGCTGGCGGTGAATAGCTGCTGATCGTCGTAGGTGACGAATCTGAACGCGAGGGCGACGTCGAGCCCCGTCTCCATCGTCAGGACATTCGACAAGAACTGTCCGAGGTGGTGGACGTAGGCCACCTGCGTGGGAAATTGACGCCACAGCTGTTCAGGGATCTTTGCTTGATCGAAGTCATCAGGCATACCGCTCCGCTCTGCGCCCGGTTCACCCCGATCGACTAGCGCGCGACGTCTCCACGTCTCGGCCCCCTGGCGAGATGCTGCACCGCCGCTGTCGAACACTGGCCGCCGGAAATCAGCGGCAGCGGAAAGCGCTACGACGCCGACCGCGCATGGACCTCCGCAGTCTCCGCCCGCATGTCGTACACCCGTTCGGTAGAGTGGCCGGGGTGGGCATCGAGGAACAGTTCGAGCAGTTGCGCCGATCCGCGGCGTGCGCCCACCTCAGCCGCGATCAGGTGAGCGAGCTCATCGCCATCGGCGCCACCCTCGTCGAGGAGCGCCGGCGAATCCGGCGTGTGCTCGAGCGGCTGCCGGAGCACTTCATCGAGGTGCGCGAGCTGTTGAACGAGCTGGCGAGGACGGTGCGGTAGGTCGTCGCCGTTCCGTCTGGGACTCGTTGCGAATTACGTAGAGCAGCGGAGGTGGGAACCTTTGCCACGGCGACACGACCGAATCGGGCATTCGACGTAGCCTCGTCAGGCGCTGACGCAAACAGCGCAAGTCGCCCGGACCCGTTGTTCGGCTGCGCCGCGGCTACCCACGGACAGCCAGTTGCGAACGGTTGAAACCGCTTGGCGGGCCAGTCGTGCGCCCAACCTCCGCGCCAAGACGGGACGGATAATCTGGACCAAATGTCAGCGCTCGGCACGTACGTGATCGGTGCGCTCGCCGGCGCCGCGGTGCTATTGGCGCACATCCTCGCGGCTGTGATGCTGAGGCGGCGCCTCGTTCCGACGCTGTCCGCGGCGGTGGCGCGGTTGATCGAGGTTGTCGTCGCGCTGACCACGATGTTGACGACCGCGCAATTGCTTGGAGCGATGCAGTTGTTCCGACCGGTTCCCGTCGTTCTGGTCGAACTCTGTGTGGGGGCCTCCATCGCGATGTTGGCGCATGAACAACCGGCGCGATTCGCCCGAGCACCGAGATCGGCTTGCCACAAGGACCTCAAGGTTCGAATTGGGAACGGCGCCTCGCAGTTGGTGCGATTGCGGTCGTGGCGCTGCAATGGTCGAGCCACGTGCTCGATGCGCTGGGTCGAGGGATGACGCACGCGGACACGCTTATTTATCATGAGCCATTCGCTGCGCGCTTCGTGCAGGTTGGGGCGCTAACCGGTTTAGACCAAATCGGGTACGAGTCTGCGAGCTACTACCCGATGAACTCAGAGCTAGCTCATTCACTCGTCATGCTTCCGGGTCGGAGCGACGAGATTGGCATCTTCGTGAATCTGGGATGGCTCGCGCTCGCACTCCTCGCAGCGTGGTGCATCGGCGCCAGTGCGGGCCATGGGTGGTTGTCACTCCTCGCCGCGTGTGTTGTCGTGTCCTCTCCATGCCTCGTAGGCACTCAACCGGGCCAAGGCTCTAACGACATCGCTGCAGTCGCGTTGCTTGCCTCTGCGGTCGCCCTACTCGTCGTCGGCGAGTTCGCGACCTGGCCAACTGTCCTCGCTGGGCTCGGGTTGGGCCTCGCCATCAGCACGAAGCTGACAATCATCGTGCCCGCCGCGACAGTGATGGTGCTCGTCACCGGCCATCTCCTCATCGTTCGCAGATCGCTCCGGTTGGCCGTGTGGTGGCTGGCAGCAGTTGTCGCGACCAGATCCTTTTGGTTCCTCCGCGACTGGGTGATCTCAGGATCGCCGGTCCCCTGGTTCGACATCGATGTCGGTCCGCTGAACCTGCCGGCTCGGGTCCCTGGGCGTGTTGATCCACTGGTCGAGACTGCCACCGACGCGAATGCATGGAACGACATGTATCTGCCCGGCTTGCGGCAGGCGTTCGGTGTCGCCTGGCCGGCTGTCGTGCCGGTACCGGTGATTGCTTCGGTCGTCTTCCTAATCGTCGGGCCAGCCGTTCGTCGGATCGCCGGAGCAGCCGTCCTCGCCGGCGTGGCCGGTTATCTGTTCACGCCCTACTCGGGTGGTCTCTCGTTTGTCTTTAACATTCGCTACCTGACGCCGGTCCTTCTCACGGGCGCCTGTCTCGCTCCGGCGATGCTGCCGAAAGCTCGCGTCGCCCGGGCCGTTTCCGTCGCGGCGCTCGCTTGTGTCTTGCTGGCGACGGCGCTCTCGGCGAACCATGAGCGCGTTGAAGCCTGGCCGTGGGAGTGTCTGCTCCCAACGGTGCTGATCCTCGGCGGCCTGACAGCCATGGCACGAGAGCTCAGCCGCGTCGAACCACGCGTGAAGCGCGCCGCACTGGTGCTCTCGGCGATCGGGCTGCTAGTGGGCGGCCGGATTGCACAGAGCCACTACGTCGACCGACGCTACGCGGACGCACAGCTGAATGTCGCCGAACGCGGCGACGAGATCGACGCTCTCTATAGATACTTCAGGCTTATCAGCTCAGCGCGTGTTGGAGTCATTGGCACCACCGAGGTGTATCCACTGTTCGGGATCGATCTCTCCAACGAGGTGGTCTTGCTCGGCGACGACGAAACCTATGAAGGGTGTCGCGCCTGGCGAACCGCGCTGTCAGACGGCGAGTTCGACTACCTCGCTGTGACGTCCTTCGGCGTCGCCTTGTTCAACCGACCGGATGCTCTCGACCTCACCGACGATGCGGCCGTTCACGAAGTCCTCCATTCCCGCTTCACGACGGTCTACAGAATTGGGGGTGCACTCGATCCAACGAGCTGCACTGGGACGTAACCGACGACCATCATCGATCACACGACCAGCAAGCGTCTTTCCAGCAAGAGCCCATCGACGTGAAAGCAGCAGCGGCGTACGCTCAGCGTCGCACCGCCGAGGATCGGCGATGTGCTGCAGGTGAGAGAGCGCACGACCTCTGGGGTTCACGACCGGGGGCGTGCCCTAGCGGCCATTCACTACCGGAGTTGGCCTCCACGCGAGACGTCACGAGCCGGACCTCGGTCCGGTCGATCCGGGGGGCGTACACACGTTCGCTACTATGCGGTCATGAGCGTCGAGGAGAAGATCGAGCAGCTGCGCCGGTCGGCGGCGTGTGCCCACCTCAGCCGCGACCAGGTGACCGAGCTCGTCGCAATCGGCGCGACGCTTGTCGAGGAGCGCCGGGCTGCGACCACCTGTCCGCCGGATTGAGTGCTCATGCTCGACGTCGCCGAGCGGACTGCGCCAGCTCGTTCAGCGGTATGCGCACCTTGCCCTACATGCCTCGGCGGTCGGCTAGTTCGCGCCGGATCCGCCGGCGAGATCGCATCCGAACCCTGAATCGCCTCGCGTGGTGACACCGAAGTCGGCGGGGTCGAGGCGAGTTGCGCCTTGCCCGCTGAGTCCCGATGGCGTCGCTGGAAGGATCGTGACAGCGCCCGAGTCGGGAGACACTTCGTCGTCGAAGAATTCCGAGGAGGCGATGGCCGCTTCGGTGCGCCCGTCTCCGTCGAGGTCGATGAGTTCGACACAAAAGCCGAATACGCCGCTGAAATGTGCGTTTCCGGGCACACCAGGCGACGCTTGGCTGAACGCTTGCACGCCCTCCGTCGTGATGCCACCAAGGGCCCCTCGAATCAAGAACACCCGACCAGCGGACTCCAGTCCGCGTGCCGTCTCGGAGAAGCTGCCTACCAAGACGTCGTCGTCACCGTCACCGTCGACATCACCGGCGGCGAGCGTCGCCCCAAAATTCCTGAAGCCGTCGTTTCTGAGTGGCATCCCGTCCGAAGTCCGCCTGATCGTCACGCTGCCGTCGCCTGTAAGTCCCGTCGCTGTGCCGCGCAGCATGGTCACTGAACCCCGGAATTCGCCGCCACGCGCTGTGCCGATGACGACATCACGTGGACCACGACGGTCGAAATTCCCGCCCACGACTGGGCCGTAGAACAGCGGCCGCCCATCAATCCCCCCGTAGACCACCGTCGTACCTACGGTACGAATCCCATCCCTCGTACCGGGCAGCGCGAACGAGCGCGCCATTGCCCCCCTCGGATGCAGTGACGATCAGTTCGTTCCGCCCGTCTCCAGTGACATCCTCCACCAACAACCGCTGGCCGAAGAAGTCGGAGTTCTCCACCTGATCCGGGATCCCCCTCGTGTCCTGATTGAACGACCACGAGTGGGCCGGCACAACACCATCGGCGCCGCCGGGCACCACGACCACCCGCCCACTGCTGGACGCACCTGGGAACGACTCGTTGACAACCCCCACAACGACGTCGTCGAACCGGTCAGCGTCGAGCTGGCCGCACTCAACCGACCCGCCAAAAAAGTCATCCGACTCCGAAACACCCGGTACACCCGGAGTTGACTGCGACAGCACCGAGACTCGACGAGGCGACAAGCCCGACCCAGCCCCGTAGAACACCACGACCCTCCCCGCCATCAACGCGTCACCAACATCCGCCTGCTGCGCCCCGACGACCGCGTCCGAGAAACCGTCAGCATCAACGTCACAGGTCACGGCGTGGAAGCCGAACAACGTGTACGTGCCATGCGGCGGCAACGACCTGGCACTGATTCGTTGCCGATCCCCATCGCCAAACTGCACCTGGATCGCTTTGGATAGAGACGATCCGATGAGCAGATCCGTCCGGCCATCGCCATCAAAGTCGGCGTCAACCGCACTTGACCCCTGATGAGCAGGTTGAGGTGAGGTGGAAGCTGGCAGCGGCGATGTCAGCGTCACCACTAGACCCACACACAGGCACCCCGCAGCCGCACGCCCCCGGACACCGCTCATACGCCCTCCTTCCCAGTGGAATCAGGCTGTCAGGACAACCCAACCAACAAGGTGCGAATACTGTAGAGCATACTCCAGTACGTCGTCGTACTGTCGAACCCTTCGGCTGCCCGGAGCAGTTGGATTTACCTAGCTGGTCACAGCCGATGTGGTCGGCGTCATTCGTGTCTTAGCCGTGCGGGTCCGGAGCATTCGCCCTGAAGTTGCGGTAGTACGGAATGTCGCCGCAGTCGAGATCCGGTGTGGGCGTCGACGGCTTCTCGCCGAATGATCTGCGTCACTACGCGGCATCGGTGCTCATCGATCAAGGGGCGAGCGTGAAGGCTGTCCAGCGACACCTGGGACACGCCTCGGCGACGACGACGCTCGACACGTACGCGCACCTGTGGCCGGACTCGGAGGACGTCACGAGGCGGGCACTTGCTGTCGGACTCGAGGGGTTCGACGGATTCGATGTGGGCGATGCGGTAGTAGACAAGTCGCGATGGGCAGCCTGCCGCCACCCAAGCCAACGACTGACGAAATCGGTCGCATCCGGGACATGATGAAGCGACCGTCCGCACTGTGGACTGACGCCGAGAAGTGTCTCGCCTACAAGGTTCACAAGTCGATTGTCGAGAACCGGTTGGCTCACCTTGAACCCGTCCGCGGTGACTTGCGGAATCACTGCGACGGCATCACCGAGTGGTTCAAGTACTGCGCCTCAACGCATGGGGCGTCTACGGATGAGGGAACCTCGGAGAGTCAGACCGTGTCAGATCCGTGTCACGATGACACACCCGATTCGTGAAAAAGGCCGTCTAGCTGGGTTTTTCGCCGTAACCCGGGTCGCTGGGCCAGTTGGGTTGGAACAGGTGCCACTGCTCGGGGGCGCGGCGGATCAGGAACTCGAGCTCTCGGGCGAGCTCCTGGGTCATCAACGTCACGTCTTCGCGGAACTTGCCGGTGCGGGCGATCCTCAGCGGCGGCCGGACGAGACCGAAGTGCCCGTTGTAGCGCTGCGTGAAGTATGCGCCCGTCGGCAGCAGCGGCGCCCCGGTGCGGAGCGACA
The DNA here is from genome assembly GCA_963830025.1 of uncultured Acidimicrobiia bacterium. Classification (GTDB taxonomy): domain Bacteria; phylum Actinomycetota; class Acidimicrobiia; order Acidimicrobiales; family Ilumatobacteraceae; genus CAWHLC01. The sequence continues at coordinate 266,644 of CAWHLC010000001.1, read as the reverse complement.
GCGTCGCCGGACCGGCCGGGAGCGTGGTGCGCTCGCCGAAGAACTCGACCTCGACCCCGCCGCCAGTGATGTCGCGATCGGACAGCAGACAGACGATGTCGTTGTTGCGCAGTGCCGAGAGCACGGCCTTTCCGGCGGCCGGCCCGAGGGGGACCACCGTCATGCCGAGGTCGGCGCGCAGCTTGACGAACCAGTCGAACACCTCCGGCGGCTCGATCTTCTCGACGACCACCGTGAGCTTGTGCCCTTGGTCGGTCATCCACCGCCCGGCCCATTCCCACCCTCCGAGATGGGGTAGGCCGAGGATCACCCCGTTGCCCTGCTCGAGTCCAGCGGCGATGTGCTCGTAGCCGTCGACGTTGAAGCCTCGATCGACGGTGCGGCTCGACAGCGACGGCAGCCGGAAGCTCTCGATGTAGTACCGCACGTACGAGTCGAAAGCCTCCTGCACGGCTCGCTGCAGCGCCAGGCCACGGAGTTTCGGATTGACGCGTCGAAGATGGCGTTGGATCATCGCCCTCTTCTCGGAGCTGGCAAAGTTTGCGCCGAGTCCGATCGGCGCGTCGATCGCCGAGGCAAGAAATCCCGGCATCAGGCGGAGGGCGAGGGCGCCGGCGCGATACCCGCCCACGACGACGGCGTCGTTCATGCGCTCGCGAGGCGAGCGCTCGTCGGTCACGGGCGACGGCGGCGCGGCACCCGGGTACGCCTCCGTTCGATGCGCGCCACCCGCCGAGTCTGGCGGCGCGAGCGTCGCATCTCGATACGAGCGGCGGTGACCGGGGCGATGGCCGCCTGCTTCCACACCTTCACGAACCGCTGCACGGCGGTGATCGCCGTGAGCGCCAGCATCACCCACAGCACCGCGACGAGCGCCCAGTCGAACACGAGCCACTGGAAGAGCAGCCCGAAGCAGATCGCCACGATCCGCTCGGCCCGCTCCATCAGGCCGCCCTTTGCCTCGAGGCCCAACGACTCGGCCTTCGCCCGCTGGTACGAGATCAGCGACGACAAACCGAGGATGGCGAAGGGCACCATCACCATGTGCGGCGACTCGGTGTTGGTGAGGTACCAGGCGATGCCGCCGAGCAAGACCGTATCGGTGACGCGGTCGATGGTGGAGTCGAAGAAGGCTCCTCGCTGGCTCGCCTGGTTGGACGCCTTGGCCAGGGCGCCGTCGAGCATGTCGGGCAGCGCGGCAAGGATCACGAGCAGCAAACCGAGACCGAGCAAACCCGCGCCGATGGCGAACGCGGCACCGATGCCGATCAACAGACCGATCACGGTGAGGTGGTCGGGTGTCAGGCCGGTACGACGCAAACCGTTTCCGATTGGCCGCACCGCCCGGTCGATCGGTGTTCGGAATTTGCCGTCGAACATCGACCCCAGGCTAGCCGGGTCAGGATTGGAGCGACCGGGCATGTGGCACGCTGGACGCATGAGTGAGTCATCACCTGAAGACCTGGCGGTCGCGTTCCGGTCGTTCGCCCGCCGCCGTCGAGAGGCGATCGGCGACGGTGATCCGAGCGTTGTCGCCGACCTCGGTTCGCAGTTCGACCAGAACCTTGCGGGGGCGGCAGCGGCCCTCGGTGTCGCCGCCGACCCTGAGGCGATCGCTGCTGAGCTCGATCGACGGCGTTCCGAGGACTGGGACGATCAGACGCTTGGGACCGTGCGGCAGCACGCCACCGAGGCCGGCCGCATCGTCCGCGGAGATGGCCGCGCGCGTCGGTGCCGATGGCGGTGGCAACGAGGACGACTATTAGTTTTCGAACCATGGCCGAACGCACACTGGACGACATCACCGAAGAGGTACGCGCCTTCGTCGACGGACAGTGGGATCCCGACCTCACGGTGGGCGAATGGTGGCAACGGCTGTACGACGGCGGCTGGTCTCATCCGCTGCTTCCGGAGAAGGCCGGAGGGCGAGGATGGAGTCGGGCGGAGTCACTGCACGTGCGGGACACCTTGCTCGACCTCGAAGTAGTGCTGCCGCCGTCTGGGCTCGGAGCGATGCTCGCCGCCCCGACGATCGCCGCCCATGGCTCCCAGGAACAGGTCGACCGCTACGTCACCGCCATCCTCACTGGAAAGGAGGGGTGGTGCCAGCTCTTCTCGGAGCCGGGCGCCGGGTCCGACCTCGCCGGACTGCAGACGCGAGCGGTCCGCGACGGCGACGAGTGGGTCGTCAACGGCCAGAAGGTATGGACGTCGCAGGGTTCGTTCGCCGACCTCGGCATGCTCGTGGCCCGAACAGACCCAGAGCAGCCGAAGCATCGTGGTCTGACCTACTTCGCCTTCCCGATGCTGCAAGACGGCGTGGAGGTGCGGCCGCTCCGTGAGATGACCGGCCAGGCGTTCTTCAACGAAGTGTTCATGAACGACGCCCGCGTGGGCGACGACGGTCGTGTCGGCGACCTCGGCGACGGCTGGCGCGTGGCCAACACGACGCTCACCGAGGAGCGAGCCTCGATCGGCGCTGGCTCGGCTTTGTCGCTCGCCAGACCGGGAACGATCGCCGGGGATCTGGACAAGCGGGTCGGCGACTTCGTCGTCGAGCGCACGCAGGCGACCAAGAGAGAACCGGTCGCGGAGCGTCGCGACGCTCCGTCCGGCCGGGCAGCGTTGCTGGTTCGTCTGGCCAGCACGTATGACCGACTCGGTGACCGGGTGCTCCGCGACCGCCTGATGAAGCTGCACACGCTCAACACGATCAATGGGCTCAACACGCAGCGGGCGAAGAGCGGCGGTGGACGCAGCGGTGCCGAGGGGAACATCGCCAAGCTGATCGACTCCGAGCTCCACCGCCAGACGCGGGAACTGGCGACGACGATCCTCGGACCCGACGCGACGCTGAACACGACCGACCGGGTCGGTTCCGTGGTGCGTGACCTGACCCTGTTCTCGCCGGCGCCGTCGATCTACGGCGGAACCGATCAGATCCAGCGCAACATCATCGGCGAGCGCGTGCTCGGCCTGCCCAAGGAGCCCGGGTCGGACAAGAACACACCGTTCAAGGACCTTCCTCACAATCAGTGAGCGGCTCGCGAGGGATCTCCTTCACCACTCGCGCCGGGCAGCCTGCTGCCACTGTGTAGTCGGGGATCGTGCCGGTCACGACGCTGTTGGCGCCGATCACGACGTGACGTCCGATCTGTGCTCCGGGCAGCACGACGGTGCCGAAGCCGAGCCAGGATCCGGCGCCGATACGGACCGGCTTCTCCGGCATCATCTGTCGCGAGATCGGCAGATCGGGATCGAGATAGCCGTGGTTCTGGTCGGTGATGTACACGTTGTGCCCTGTCCAGACGTCGTCCTCGATGACGATCGACAGGTGGCCGACGATTCCGCTGCCGCGGCCGATGAGGCATCGGTCGCCGATGCTGACGACGGTCGGTTCGGTCATCACCTGGCCCGGCGCCATGCCCACCGAGAGCGTCACGTGGGGACCGACGATGGTGTTGCTGCCGATGCGGATGTACGACTCGTTGAAGAGAGCTGCCGGCGGGAAGCAGATGACCGTGTCCCGACCGAGCGCCCCAAATCGCTTGCCGCGACGCGTCGTCGGGCCGATCGCGGCGGATTCGACAGCGACACGATGAGCGGCATGCACGACCTCACCAACCGCTCTTGTGGCGCTGCCGCGTAGCCGGTTCAGCCACGTGTCGTCGGCAGGTTCCCGCGTCAGCACGGCCGGGAGGCTATCCCCCAGGGTCCCCGCTTTGTCACAATGCGTGCCGTGCGATTCGGTGCGATCACCCAGGTGGACGGCATCCGTGTCGGTCACGTGCAACGCCGACGGGGATTGTGGCGGACCGGAACCACCGTGGTGCTCGCGCCGCGGGGCGCAACCCCAGGCGTGTCCGTGCGCGGCGGTGGACCAGGAACTCGGGAGACCGACGCCCTCCGGCCGGAGAACCTCGTCGACGTCGTGCACGCGATCTGCCTCACCGGCGGCAGCGCTTACGGGCTCGCCGCGGCCGACGGTGTGGCCGCCTGGCTCGAAGAGCAAGAACTGGGTGTCTCGGTGAGTCCTCCTGGGCAGGAACTTCCTAGCTGGGTGGTACCCGTCGTCCCGGCGGCAGTCATCTTCGATCTCGGCCGCGGCGGCGCGTTCGACCATCGTCCGACCGCCGAGTTCGGGTACCGGGCGGCCCGCGGTGCGAGTGGGGGCGTCGTCGATCGGGGCAGCGTCGGAGCGGGTACGGGAGCAATCGCCGGGGCCCTCCAGGGCGGCGTGGGGACCGCCGGGATGACCGTGACCATCGAAGACGTCGAGGTCACGATCGGCGCACTCGCCGTGGTGAATTCGGCCGGCTCCGTCATCGACCGGGCGACGGCACTGCCGTACGAGCATGAAGGATTGCGGCGGCCGTCGAAGGACGAACGGCAGGAGCTGCAGAGCGCCCTCGACGCCGCCGGCCGCTCCCCCGCCGCTCAACACCACGATCGGAGTCGTGGCGACATCGGCACGTCTCACCAAGTCCGAGGCCACCAAGTTGGCCGATGTCGCCCACGACGGATTGGCGCGAGCCGTTCGGCCCGCCCATTCGTTGTTCGACGGCGACACGGTTTTCGCCCTGGCCACCGGCGACGTCGACCTCGACGCCGAGCCCGGACCGGCGAGCGGGGCGTTTCGCGATCCGCGATCCCGCGCCGGCGCGCTGCACGAACTGTTCGACGCGGCGGCGCGGTGCTTCGCCCTCGCCTGTACGGACGGCGTGCTCGCCGCAGCGGCACACAATGACGGACCACCGGCCTACCGCGATCTTTGCCCGACCGTGCTCGGGGTTGGTTAGCGTCGGGGTATCGGTACACGCACGAAGGTCACCGTCCCCACGATCGGCGCGATGAAGGTGTCAGGCGATCCGATCGCAATGATCACCGCGTACGACGCCACCTTTGCCACCCTCGTCGACGAAGCCGGTGTCGACATGATCCTCGTCGGCGACTCGCTCGGCATGGTCGTTCAGGGCCGGGCGACGACGTTGCAGGTGACGCTCGACGAGATGCGGTACCACACCTCGATCGTGGCGAGGGCCGCCCCGTTGGCACTCGTCGTCGGCGATCTGCCGTTTCCGTCGTACCGGGTGAGCGCCGAGCAGGCAGTGGCCAGTTCGGTCGAGCTCATCCAGGCCGGGGCGGAAGCCGTGAAGCTCGAGGGCGGCGTGTCCGTGGCCGAGCAGCTCGCGGCGATCACGCGTGTCGACATCCCCGTCGTCGGCCACATCGGCCTCACGCCGCAGAGCTATCACCGCATGGGTGGCCACCGCGTGCAGGGCCGCACGAGCGGCACCGAGGCCGGACAACGGGAACGGCTCATCGAGGATGCGTTCGCTGTTGAGCAGGCAGGAGCATTCGCCGTCGTCATCGAGTGCGTGCCGCGTGATCTCGCAGCCGAGATCAGCCGCAAGCTGTCCATCCCGACGATCGGCATCGGGGCCGGGCCCGATTGTGACGGCCAGGTGCTCGTGCTGCACGACGTACTCGGGCTCGGCGACGCACAGTTCCGGTTCGCCCGGCGATACGCCGAGTTGCGCACGGCGACCATCGCCGCCACGGCGTCGTACGTGTCTGACGTCAAGTCCGGAGCGTGGCCCGACGATGCGCACTCCTTCCACTGAGCGCGCCACCGTCGGGAACGACGTGGCGCTGCTCGACCGGCCGGACTCGATGCGGTCGTGGTCCGTCGCCCAGCACCGCGCCGGCCGCCGTCTCGGCCTTGTCCCGACGATGGGGGCTCTGCACGAAGGACACCTCTCCCTGATCGAGCTTGCTCGCCGCCACAGCGACGTCGTTGTGGTCTCGATCTTCGTCAACCCGCTCCAATTCGACCGCCGTGACGACTTCGACGCGTACCCGCGCCCGATCGACGACGACCTCGACGTGTGCCAGGAGCGCGGGGTCGACGCCGTCTATGCCCCGACGAGAGCGGTCATGTACCCAGAGGGCTTCGACACCGCCGTCGTCCCCGGCGAGCTCGCTTCAAGCATGGAAGGACTGACGCGACCGGGGCACTTCACGGGCGTCACCACGGTGGTGGCGAAGCTGTTCGGCGCGGTCCGTCCCGATGTCGCCGTGTTCGGCGAGAAGGACTACCAGCAGCTGGCGATCATCAAACGGATGACGGTCGACCTCGACCTCGGGGTCGAGATCGTCGCTGCACCGATCGTTCGCGAGGCGGACGGGCTGGCGCTCTCGAGCCGCAACCGTCGCTTGTCGGAGCAGGATCGCCGGCGGGCCGTCGTCGTCCCTCGCTCACTGGCGGCGGCTGCCGCGGCGTACGAGCGGGGCAACCGAGATCCGCGGTCCGTCGAATTGGAAGCGGCTGCGGTGGTCGAGGAAGAGCCCGCTGCGAAGCTCGACTACGTCACCGTCTTCGATGGCGAGTCACTCATCCCGGTGGCGGACGGCGTCGAGGTCGACGATCGCGCTCGGATCGCCACAGCGGTGTGGTTCGGCGACGTGCGCCTGATCGACAATCGACCCCTGAGTGCGCAGCCGCCGGGTCAGTAGAAGCAGCCGCTCGTGGGGAGCGATCCCGGGCCCGGCACGGGATCCCCGTCGTAGATCGCCAGCATCATCGGGCCGGGGCAGCGAAGGCTGCATCCCGAACCCGCAGGAGGAGCCGTTCAACGGTGTGGCCGAGCCACTCTTCACGGCGTAAGCCGGCCAGGGGGACCACTCGCCTGAAGCGATCAGCGGTGCAGGTCGGGGTCGTCGATCCGGGCCCGGTACCGCACGGTGTAGACGGAATCACCGGACAGCACCCCGCCGCGCCCGAGCAACCGCCCGGCCTGCCAGTTCGAGAGCCCGAGCTCAGGGGCGAGGAGCGCATACTGCCCGTCGACCCAGCGCGTGAAGCCGTCACCGACGAACGGAGCATCGACCGTGCGGTAGAAGTGGTCGCCTTCCTCCACGTCATCGGTGACGATCGATGCGACGAACCGTGGGCTGTGCGCATTGCACAACGCCACAGCTTCGTCGAGGTCGTCGACCACGATGAGCGTCAGCTCGGGATCGTTCTCCCATTCCCACTCGTGACCGAGCTCCGTGCGATCGATGATCGAAGTTACGTTGGAAACGTACGCGGACGCGGCCTTGTCGACATGCACGCGCGGCGAGGCGTCACGGTCATCGGCTGCGGCGCCGACCGCGTCGACGAAGATCGGCACGAGCTCCTCGGCACGGGACCGAGTGATGGCGCACACGTTCAAGGTGTTGCACACCTTGCGGTCGAGCGAGTGGCGGACGCTCGCCGCGAACCGGTCACTCGCGGCGGCCTCGCCGGCCACGAGCCACGCCCCGCCTGTGCCGTGCAGGCTCACGGCGATTCCGGCCTGCCGGGCGACGGCACCGAGTTGGGCGACGGCCTCACCGGATCCGCGAGCAACCGCCAGAGAAAGGCGGCGATCGGTGAAGAGAGCCCATCCCGCGGCGTGCGCCGCAGACGACACGAGTGAGATCGTTCCAGCGGGCAGCCCTGCGGCGTGCGAGCGCCGGGCCGAGCGCGTGACCGACAATGGCGCGGGCAGTCCCGAGGGCGTCGGATCCGATACGGAACACCACGGTGTTGCCCGTGCGCACGACTCCTGCCGCGTCGGCGAACACGTTCGGCCGGCCCTCGAAGACGAAGGCGACCACGCCGAGCGGGGCGCGCCGGCTCTCGACCGACCAACCGTCGTGCTCGATCCGGCGCTCCACCATGTCGCGACCGAGATCCGCGTCGCGCCACAGCCGGAGGCCGGCGATCATGTCGGCGCGCATCGTCGCCGTCAGCAGCAGCCGGGTCGTCGAACGGCCGCGCTCGGCGGCGAGACGAACGTCGTCGGCATTCGCTGCGGCGATCGGTGCGAATCCATCGTCGTCCTCGAGACGACCGGCGAACTTCTCGAAGAAGTCGCTGATCTGCTCATCCGTGCACGACGCCAGCGCCCCGAAGGCACGCCAACGCGGCGTCGACCGCAGCAGTTGCGATCTCGTGCTCGGCGGAGGGGATGTGCAGCAGCGTCCCGGTGTCCTGGACCACCACGAGCCGATCGCCGGCAACGAACGCGGATGCGAGCTCGTCGGGCACGCGGACGACTTGGTCTCCTCCGTACACGATCGGTTGGCCCGATTCGAGAGCCATCAGCCGGTCGGACATGAATCCACGTTAGGGGCGAACGTTACGCTCGGCTGCATGGGTGACCGGCTCTACTTTCGCCAACTGTTGTCGGGGCGAGACTTCGCCGTCGGCGACCCGCTCGCCACGCAGATGGTGAACTTCGTGTACGCAGTCGGCGACCGTGAGACGGGCGAGTGTGTTCTGGTCGACCCGGCCTACGCAGTCGACGAGCTGGTCGACCTCATCGAGAGCGACGGCATGGCGGTCAGCGGGGTGCTCGCCACCCACTACCACCCCGACCACGTCGGCGGTCCGATGATGGGGCACACGATCGAGGGGGTCGCCCGCCTGCTCGAACGGGTCAGCTGCCCGGTCCACGTCCAGCGCGATGAGGCCCCGTGGGTCACCCGTACCACCGGTCTCGCCGAAGCCGACCTCGTTCCTCACGAGCCAGGCGACGTGATCACCATCGGTGGTGTCGAGATCCGGCTCGTCCACACACCGGGCCACACGCCCGGCAGCCAATGTTTCCTCGTCGACGGAAGGCTCGTCGCCGGCGACACGCTGTTCCTCGACGGCTGTGGCCGCACCGACCTACCCGGCAGTGACCCGGCGGCGATGTACGACAGCCTGCAGACGCTCGCCGGCCTCCCGCCGTCGACGATCGTGTACCCCGGCCACCGCTACTCGATGCCCTCCAGCGCGACGCTCGAAGCCGTGAAGGAGCAGAACTACGTGTTCAAGCCGAGCTCGCGAGAGCAGTGGCTGACGATGTTCGGAGGCTGACAACCGGCAGCCGCAGGGTGCGATTCCTCCTCCTCGTCGTCGCCCCAGCTCACAGCTGCAGAAGCGATCGCTGATACGGCGGCCAGCACGAGCATCACCATGACGGTGCGGCGAAATCGGGCCGGGTCGAGCCGGCTGCGCAGCCGCACGCCGACAACGGCGCCGACAAGCAGCGCGGGGAGAGCTACCGCGACGGCCTCGACGATGCCTCGGTCGATTTCGCCCGCCACCCCGAAGACGATGATGCTGCCGATGTCGAGCACGAAGAAGACGCTCGTGATCGTCGCCCGGAACCGATCCGGTGTGAAGTCACGCGCCTGGAGCACGAAGACCATGGGCGGACCGTTCGTACCGACCGAGGTGGTGAGCGCGCCGGAGACCACGCCGCTGGCGACGTCGAGCGCAGCGCTCGCCTTGCGGAGATCGACGCCTTGCGCCAAGGCGACCACGGCGCCGATCACAGCGACGCCGATGCCGAGGCGGAGGACGGCCGGATCAGTGACGACGAAAACCCACAAGCCGATCGGGAGCCCCAAGGCCGCGCCAGCCAGCATCCGCAGGGCAACTGGGCGGTCGCCGACGCCGACCGCCCGCCCTTCCCATGCCTGATAGCCGTTGGAGAACGTGGCGAGGGCGAGCGTGATGATCACCGCGTCATGCGGGTCGATCGCCAGTGCCATCAGGGGGACGGCGGCGAGGGCGAACCCGAATCCAGTCGTGAGCTGCACCGCGCCGGCAAAGACGACGACGAGAGCGACGGCCAGCAGGTCACCGGCCGGCACGGATCACCATGTGTCGATGTTCGGACGGCGCCGGCCTGTGCGTTCGATCGGCGGGGCCGAGTCGAGGATCGCGATGATCCAGCGCCGCGTGTCGGCGGGGTCGATCACGTCGTCGATCTCGAACCAGGAGGCGATGTTCGTCGCCTTTCCGTTGGCGTACGCCCGCTCGACCATCTCGTTGAACAGCGCCTCGCGGGCCTGCCCGTCGGACGCGGCCTCCAGCTCGCGGCGGAATCCGAGGCGCACAGCGCCTTCGAGTCCCATCGGTCCGAACTCCCCCGTCGGCCAGGCGATGCAGGCCAGCGGCGCCTTCGTCGAGCCGCCCATCATCGCCTGCGCCCCGAGTCCATACGCCTTGCGCAGCACGACGGTGATGGTCGGCACCGTGACGTTGGCCCCGGTGACGAACAGCCGGCTGCAGTGGCGCACGAGCGCAGTCTCCTCGACGTCGGGGCCGACCATCATCCCCGGCGTGTCGCAGAGCGTCACGATCGGCACGCCGTGGGCGTCGCACAGTTGCATGAAGCGGGCAGCCTTGTCGCTGCCGTCGGACGTGATTGCGCCGGCGAGCACGCTGGGATCGTTGGCCACGACGCCGACCGGCCGGCCCTTGATCCTCGCCAGCGACGTGATCATCCCCTTTCCGAAGTCCGCCCGCAGCTCGAGCACCGATCCGGTGTCGAAGATGCCCGCGATCACCTGGCGCACGTCGTAGGCGCGCAGGCGATCCTCGGGGATCGCCCGCCGCAGAGCGTCCTGATCGGGAACCTCCCAATCGTTCACGGCGCCTTGGAAATAGGAGAGATACCGCTTGGCCACGGCGACGGCCTCGGCGTCGTCGCCGACGACGATGTCGATCACGCCATTCGCCCGCTGCACCGATGTCGGACCGATGGCATCCGGCTCGTACACGCCGAGACCACCGCCCTCGATCATCGCCGGCCCGCCCATACCGATGTTGGAATCCTCAGTGGCGATGACCACATCGCAGCAACCGAGGATCGCCGCGTTGCCGGCGAAGCAGTACCCGGACGTGATCCCGACGAGCGGGACCGTGCCGGACAGCCCGGCGAACCAGAGAAAGGCGAGACAATCCAGCCCGCTCACACCGAATGCGTCGGTGTCGCCCGGCCTCCCTCCGCCACCTTCGGTGAAGAACACGATCGGCAGGCGCAGCTTTTCGGCGAGCTCGAACAAGCGGTCCTTCTTGCGGTGGTTCTGTGTGCCCTGTGTGCCGGCGAGGACGGTGTAGTCGTACGACATCACGATCGTCCGGGCATCGCGGCCCTGGATGCGATCTCCGTTGACGGTTCCGATCCCGGCGACGAGGCCGTCACCGGGCGTGTTGGCAATCAGGTCGGCGACGTCGCGACGCCGCCGTTGGGCGGCGATCACGAGCGGGCCGTACTCGACGAAGCTGTCTGCATCGACCAGATCATCCACGTTCTCGCGAGCCGTCCGATGGCCACGTTGGCGGCGGCGGGCGACGGCCTCCGGCCGCGATTCGTCGAGCCCCGCCCGGTGCCGCTCGGTCACCTCGGCCAGATCTGCCCGCACTTCACGCGACAGCTGCCCGACGCCGGGCAGGTCGCCGGCCTCGGCCGCGATCTCGTGCTCCTCGACCGGCTCGACCTCGAACAGCTCCGTGCCGACCAGCACGGCGTCGCCGGGTGCGGCAAAGACCTTCTCTACCCGGCACGGCCGTGGCGCGACCACCTCGTGGTGCATCTTCATCGACTCGACGACGGCCAGGACACCCCCGCCGCCGATCAGCGCGCCGGCATCGACCTCGACCGAGACGATCGTGCCCTGCAGGTCGCTGGTGACGCGCATGCGGCCATCATCACAGACGACCCGTCAGGTGGAGAGCACCCGGCGGAAGTACTCGGCGGTGCGTTCCAGCCCTTCGCGAAGCTCGACCGTGGGCGCCCAACCGAGGCGCTCGCGAGCGATGGTGATGTCGGGTTGGCGCTGCGTCGGGTCGTCGACAGGGAGCGGCAGGAAGTTGACCTCCGACGTCGAACCGGTGACCTCGAGCACCTGCTCGGCAAGCTGCCGAATGGTGAACTCCTTCGGGTTGCCGATGTTCACCGGCGACCGGATGTCGGAATCCAGCAGCAGCAGGAAGCCGCGCACCTCGTCGTCGACGTATGTGAACGACCGGGTCTGACTCCCGTCGCCGAACACCGTGATCGGCTTGCCCTGGATCGCCTGCACGAGAAAGTTCGACACCGCCCGCCCGTCGTCGGGCCGCATCAAAGGCCCAAACGTATTGTGGGCCATCACGCCCGTACCGGCGACGAAGTTCTCGAAGCCGGGAACGGAGAAGTCGTACACCAGGGAGGTCGGCTCGATCTCCTCGATCGCCGTCACAGCAGCCCACACCACATCGCCCGTACGCCGGGCGTTGAGCTTCTGAGACACGTACTCGTCCCAGTCGAGTGGACTCCAAGGGTTCACGTTGGCGAGCGTCAGACGCCAGAACGGGTAACGCCGGTCGCCGGTCTTCTGCTTGAAGGTCGTCTCGTATCGTCCGACCGATGGGCATAGACCGAACCTGGCGAAGGCGACGATCAGGTCGTCCTTGAGCTCGTCAGACACCGTCGAGAACTCGTGGCGGACGCCCGCTTCATACGTTTGTCCCGAGTGAACGCCATCGCCGCAGCGGTACCCCTCGATGAACCATTTCATCCGTTCGAGCGGCAAGCCCAGAATCCAGCCAGGGATCCGTTTGCGGTTGTGATCGAAACCGAGGTGGTCCATCAATGCGACGACGAGGCGGCTGTGCACGAAGATCGCCGCTGCCCGGTGCTCACTACCCCGGGAGCGCACGACGTGAACTCCGAGGGTCGCGCTCGAAGACCTTCGCCGCTCGTTCGAGGAGGTAGTCCTCGCAACTGAATGTGAGGAAGTGATCGTGGGAGGAACGATGGCTTGAACCCTCGGCCACCCACAGCCCGAGCACCCAGAGCAGCTCTTCGGTCAGCTCGATGTCGACCGGCAGCAACGGAGAGAACCCGCCGCACCGAAGCCGCATCCGTGCGTCGCCGGGAATGGGGAGACCCAATCGACGGACCTCGGCGAGCGTCAACGACTCGGACTTCCGGCTGGCAATGACCCGCGGCCACAGTCTCGAGCGCCGGTTCTGGTCCGGGAGTGACGTCGGCAAGATATCCGAGGAGCTCCTGACGTCGATTCCAGACCGTCTCGCCGAGGCCGGGCCACGAGATCTTGATCGCCCAAGGATCGCCACCTCGGTCGTGCCAGACGTCGAGCAACGAGACCACCGATCGATCCCGCTCGGGCACCTCGACACGCCCGGCGATGGCGATCCGATCACCGACGCGCAGTTCACCGACCGTACGGGCAACGGGTTCGCCGTGGCGACCCTCGACGAACAGGCTGTGGTCGCCGGTGACACGAATCGACCGCCCGTACCTCGTGCGCACCTCGAAGCACGCGCCCGTCGGCGGGTGCCCGACAAGCGCTGATGCCGGCGCGGCGATCGTGGCGCCATCCGCTCCGAACGCAGGCACGGTGTACCCGTCGAGGAGCACATTGTCGCCGACGTGCGTGGCGAGCGTGCCGATTGCCTCGCGACGCAACTCAACACCATCGTCGAACAGGACCTGCTCATCGGCCAACACCGAGTTAAAGATCCGAACGATTCTCACGTCGAGGTCGTGGTGGCGGTGGTAGGCCATCGTCATCGCTTCGGCGAAGCGCTTCGCTTCGTCGTACACGCCACGAGGGCCGATCGGGTTGACGTTTCCCCAGTACGTCTCCGGCTGCGGGTGAACAAGCGGATCGCCGTACACCTCGGATGTCGAGGCCAGGAAGAACTTGGCGTTCTTCGCCTTCGCCAGACCGAGACAGTTGTGCGTGCCGAGACCGCCCACCTTGAGGATCTGGATCGGAATGCGCTCGAAGTCGATCGGCGATGCCGGGCTGGCGAGGTGCATCACAGCGTCGACATGGCCCGGCACCCAGACATACGAGCTGACGTCGTGCTCGTGGAACGTGAAGCCCCGCCGACCGAACAGCTCTTCGATGTTCGTCACCGATCCGGTGACGAGGTTGTCGATGGCGACGACATCGTCACCGCGGGCGAGCAGCGCTCGACAGAGATGGGACCCGAGAAAGCCTGCACCGCCAGTCACGACCACACGCGCCATGGCCCGGCATCGTAGATGAGCGATGCGACGTCTAACTGCGCCCGACAGCGTCGTACCCGAGGCCGGCTTTCTTCACCGTGTCCGGGGAGAGCAGGTTGCGGGCGTCGACGATCGCTGCGTTTGGCGCCATCAGGTCGGCAAGTCGCTGGAAATCGAGCTCGGCGTACTGCGGCCACTCGGTGAGCACGGCGACGACCTGTGCACCCGTCGCAGCCTCGAACGGGTCGGGGCATACGGTGAGCGAACCGTCGAGACTCGCCAACATCTGCTCCTGGACCGGGTTCAGCGGCTCGACGACAGTCGGATCGTGACCTCGGACGATCGCACCGGCGGCGGCGAGGTCGTGGACGATCGCCAGCCCGGGTGAGTCACGGAGGTCGTCCGTATGGGCCTTGAAGGTGAGCCCGAATGCGGCGACGACCGCACCCTCGAGGGAGCCGCCTGCGGCACGACGGATCTTCTCCACGATGCGGTGACGCTGCTCTTCATTGACAGCGATGACGCCCCGGACGAGCGCGAAGTCGTAGCCGTTGTCGGAGGCGATCGTGACCAGGGCGCGAGTGTCCTTCGGGAAACAACTGCCACCCCAGCCGGGACCAGGGCGGAGGAAGTCGGGGCCGATGCGGTGATCGGAACCGATGCCGGAGATGACGTGCTCGACGTCGGCACCGACTGCCTCACACATCGCCGCCACGGCGTTGACGAACGAGATCTTCGTTGCCAGAAAAGCGTTCGCCGCATACTTGATCGTCTCGGCCGATGCTGGATCGGTGATGAGCACGGTGGCGTCGAGCGCCCGGTAGAGGCGAGCGACGGTCTCGGCGGCGTCGGGGCTGTCCGACCCGACGACGACGCGATCGGGATGGAGGAAGTCGTGGACGGCAGTGCCCTCGCGGAGGAACTCCGGGTTGGACACCACGGACACGTCGTCGCGTCGCAGCACCCGCTCGACGATCTTCGTCGAGCCGACCGGAACGGTCGACTTGTTGACCACGACGGCACCGGGGCGCAGCGTGTCACGGATCATCTCTCCGGCTGCCGTGATGTACGACAGGTCGGCACGACCGTCGTCGTCGGAGGGCGTTGGTACACAGAGGAAGACGACATCGGCACCTGCGACCGCGCCGGCAGGATCTGCGGAGAACTCCAGGTTGCCGGCATCGACTGCGGAGTGGACGAGGACCTCGAGACCCTCCTCCACGATGGGGATGTGCCCGTCGAGGAGCATGTTGATCTTGCGGGTGTCGATGTCGGCGCAGATCACTCGATGGCCGAGCGATGCCAATGCCGTGGCGGTGGTGAGTCCGACATATCCGGCACCGAGGATCGTCACGCGAGTGGCTGCAGGCTCGTTCACAGAGCGGCCAGGATAGTGACAGCGCGCGCCGAACGGCGTCCGGCCGCTGCGGACATCGGTGGTCCTGCGCGGCGTGGCTCCCCCTCCTTCGGCGAGGCGTTCGCTACGGTCGTTTCATGCCGTTGCCCGCTGCGGCCGACAGCGACGACACCAACTGGGAAGACTTTGCGGATTGGTTCGCCGGCGCACCACTGAACATCGTCTGCATTCTCGTCGGTGCGTTGATCCTCAGCTGGATCGCCCGGCGATTCATCCGTCGCGCCGCGTACCGCGTCGTGGCGCCTGATCCGAGTTTGGCGCAGGCCGGTCTGCGCCGGATCGGCATGAAGCGTGCCGACGAACTACTGGGCGCACTGGTCCGTGATCCCCGCCGCCACGCCCGGGCGATGTCGATCTCCACGGTGCTCGGATCGACGGTCACCGTCGCCATCTGGGTGATCGCCCTCATCATGGTGCTCGGGGAGCTCGATGTCGATCTCGCTCCCCTGCTCGCCGGAGCCGGGATCGCCGGCGTGGCCCTCGGGTTCGGGGCACAGAGCCTCGTCAAGGACTGCATCACCGGACTCTTCATGATCATCGAGGACCAGTACGGCATCGGTGACGTGGTCGACCTTGGCGAGGCACGGGGCTCGGTGGAAGAGATCTCCCTGCGCCGGACGGTGCTGCGCGGGCAGGACGGAACGGTGTGGCACGTGCCCAACGGCGAGATCCAGCGGGTGGGCAACATGTCCCAGCTCTGGTCGGTCGCTGTCGTCGACGTCACTGTCTCGTACGACGCCGACCTGGAGCGCGTGACAACGCTCGTCCACGACGCTGCTGCCGAAGTGGCCGAGTCCGACGCGTTCGCTCCGTCGGTGCTGGAACCGCCCGAGGTGCTCGGTGTGGAAGCGTTCGCCACCGAAGGCATGACGATCAGGCTGCTCGTGAAGACGGTGCCCGGGACGCAGTGGGCGCTCCAGCGTGCGTTGCGAAAAGCCGTCAAGGAGAAGCTTTACGACGCAGGCATCGAGATGCCGTATCCGCAGCGAACGATGTGGATGAGGATCAATCCCGAGGAAGAGTCGAAGTGACACAATGGCTCGGATGCCGCGCCAGCGCAATGAGGCGGAAAATCCTCGAGTAACACGGTGACAACCCAACTGGCGTTCATCACGTCGCCCTCGGTGGCGAGTGCTGTCGTCGCCACGATCCTGCTCTGCGCAGCCTGGTTGCTGCTCAACCGATCGGCGCGCGTCGGGGAGCCTCCTGCCCTCGAGGTGCACGAACCCGTCGAGGACCAGCCCGACGATCCACCCGCGGTCGTCAGCCTGATCACGAGCGGGTTCGTGGTCACGCCGCACGCTGCGGTCGCCA
The DNA here is from genome assembly GCA_963830025.1 of uncultured Acidimicrobiia bacterium. Lineage (GTDB taxonomy): Bacteria > Actinomycetota > Acidimicrobiia > Acidimicrobiales > Ilumatobacteraceae > CAWHLC01. Next base: position 250,084 of record CAWHLC010000001.1, on the reverse strand, counting down.
CATTGCTCGACCTCGCCGCTCGCGACTGGCTGTCGATCGACGAGCTCGGCGACGACGTGGTGGTCCTCACCAATCGTCACGGTCGTACCGGCGACCAGCTTCTCCCGTTCGAGCAACAGGTGCTCAACCACGTCCACAAGCTGACGGCTGGCACCGTGTCCGGCGTCAGCGGAGCAGGGATCCAGGTCGCCGGTCTCCGCCTGTCCCAGCGCTGGTGGCGCCGCTTCCAGAAGTCCGTCGTCAAACATTCGCGCACGTCGGAGTACTCCCGACGGCGATGGGACGTGCTGAACCTGTTCGTTCCCGTCATCCTCTGGGTGATCGCCGCGCTCGTGTGGTGGCGAGCCGCCGTAGGCGGCGAGGATCTGGCCATCAACGTGTCGATGTTCGAGCGGTCGCTGTCGGTGCTCGTACTCGTCGGCTTGCTGTGGCTCGGAATCCGTCTCATCGGGCTCGTCAAGTCGCACGACGAGCGCCCCACCCCCTTCGGACTGGAGCGGGCGCAGCTGTGGCTGCGTGTCCGCCGCCGATTCGAGGCCGAGCGGATCGGGCGCTATTCGGCGGTGATGAGCCAGCATGGCGACCGGCGCCTCGCCTACGCGGCGGCGATGGGTCTCGCCGATTCGGCCACGGCGGAAGTGCCGATCGTGCCCGAGGACAGTCGCCTCGCCTGGAGCGACGCCACCGGGTCAGCGCGGATCGTGCGCGTGCACTACCCCATCCGCCCTGCGTATGGCCGTCATCCGCTGATGGTGCTGATCGTCGGCGCACTCCTCACCGTCGGTATCTTCCTCCTCCAGCGCTTCCTCCTCGACGTCTCCCGTAGTGAGGCCATGGAGTCGTTGTACGAGGACTTTCCCGACCAGACCGACCTCATCCGCAACACGTCATTGACCCTCGCCGCGATCCTCGTCATTCCGTTCGTCCTGTCGGTGTGGACGATCCTCGCCGGCCTCGTCGACTGTGTCTTGTCGGTCAACCGGCGCGGGCTCGTCGTGCGAGCTCGACGCCCGGAGCGGATCGTGCCCCTCGCCAAGCTGCTCGGGCCCCTCGTCCGGCGCGATCGTTTCGCCCTCTACGTGGCTGTCGACGACGGCAGCAGCTCGACGATCGTCGCCTGGCTCGCCAACGAGCGCACGGCGGTACCGCAAGGCGCCCGAGCTCACGTCGTCGCCTCGCCCGTCCTCGGCTACATCCGCCGTTCGGAGCCGATCGGGACGACCTCCCAACGGTGAGCTGACCACGATGGAGCGTGCGCCGTGAACGTGGACAGAGTGAGTGGCCGGAGGTTGCTGCGCAACCGCTACCTCAACAAGGGCACCGCGTTCACCGCAGAAGAGCGTGATCGCTTCGGTCTGCACGGCCTCGTACCCCCGGTGGTCGAAACGCTGGCAGTTCAGCTCGAGCGCACTCGGGTCGAGTACGACGCCCTCGCCGACGACCTCGCCCGGCACATCTTCCTCCGCCTCCTCCAGCAGCGCAGCTCGGTGCTCTTCTACCGCTTCGTCGTCGACAACATCGATGAACTGCTGCCGATCGTGTACACCCCGACGGTCGGACTCGTCTGCCAGCGGTGGTCACGGATCTACCGGCGCGAGCACGGGCTCTACCTCTCCTGGCCGCTCCGCGACCGCATCGACGAGATGCTGCAGAACGCCGTAGACAGGGAGCAGGGTGATCGTGACGTCGACGTGATCGTCGCCACAGACGGGGAGCGGGTACTCGGGCTCGGCGATCTCGGTGCGGGAGGGATGGGCATCCCCATCGGCAAGCTCTCGCTGTACACGGCGGTCGGCGGTATCGACCCCGCCCGCACGCTGCCGGTCATGCTGGACGTCGGAACCGACAACGAGGCGCTGCTCTCCGACCCGCTCTACCTCGGCTGGCGCCACCACCGCCTGCGCGACGAGCGCTACGACGAGTTCATCGACGGCTTCGTCGATGCCGTGCGACGCCGTTTCCCCCATGCCGTCGTGCAGTGGGAGGACTTCGCCCAGCGCAACGCCACCCGCATCCTCGAACGGCACCGATCGAGCATCTGCTCGTTCAACGACGACATCCAGGGCACGGCTGCGGTCGCCACGGCAGCGCTCGTCGCTGGGTTGCGGGCGACGGGCACATCGCTCGCTGACCTCCGCGTCGTGATCGTCGGCGCCGGATCGGCAGGCACCGGCATCGCCCGCCAGATCGTCCGCTCACTGGAGCGCGCCGGCGTGACCACCAACGAGGCTCTGCGGCGCTGTTGGATGGTCGATCGCGAGGGTCTCCTCCACGACGCCACGGATGGGCTACTCGTGATCCACGAGGGGCTTGTGCGTCGCCAGGATGAGCTCAGCGACTGGGATCGCGACGGCTCCGGCAACGTGCCGCTCGACGAGACGGTGAGCCGCGTCGCGCCGCACGTGTTGATCGGTGTGAGCGGGCAGCCGGGCCTCTTCGACGAGCGTGTGATCCGGGCCATGGCGGCCAATGTCGAGCATCCCATCGTGCTGCCGCTCTCGAACCCGACGCCGCGTGCCGAAGCGGCGCCCGCCGATGTTCTCGCCTGGAGCGATGGCAAGGCACTCGTGGGAACGGGCAGCCCGTTCCCACCCGTCGAGCTGGGGACGCGACGGGTCGAGGTCTCGCAGGTCAACAACGTGCACATCTTCCCTGGCATCGGAATGGGCGCACTGGTCGCCGGGGCGACATCGATCACCGACACGATGATGACCGTCGCCGCCGACACGGTGAGCGCCCGCTCGCCTGCCGCTGCCGGCGGACCCGATGAGCCGCTGCTCCCGCCGATCGCAGACAGCCGGGAGACATCCCGGGCCGTGGCGTTCGCCGTCGCCGCGAGCGCGATCGACGAGGGGGTCGCCCGCTACGGCCACGACGAGATCGAGTCCCGCTTCGAAGCGTTGGCGTGGGAGCCGGGATATCGTCCGCTCGAATGACGAGCGCGGAATCGACTCCCGAGCGGCTGGCCGACTACCGCTCCAGCATCGACAACATCGACGCCGCGCTCGTCCATCTGCTCGCCGAGCGGTTCAAGATCACCCAGGCGGTCGGCCGCTTCAAGGCCGACACCGGCATGCCGCCGTCGGACCCTGTCCGCGAGGAGCAGCAGATCGCCCGGCTGCGGGCGCTCGCCGAGCAGTCCGGGCTCGATCCTGCCTTCACCGAGAAGTTCCTGCGCTTCATCGTCGACGAAGTCATCCGCCATCACCGGCGGATCGCCGGTGAATGACGTGTTAACAGACATGTTCGACCGTCTCTGCGTGCTCAGAATCAGATAGGAAAGAGTCATGCGGATTCTCGTCACAAACGATGACGGCATCGATTCGACCGGCCTGTGCGTGCTCGCTCGGGCGATGCTGCCCCACGGCGACGTGGTGGTTGCGGCACCGGACCAGGAGTACTCGGGCGCAAGCGCAGCGATCGGGTCGTTGAACATCATGCGGCTCGAGATGCGCAAGGCGCACCTGGAGGGGATCCCCGAAGCGTGGGCGATCAGCGCCCCGCCGGCCCTGTGCGTGCTCCTTGCTCGACTCGGGCTCTACGGCTCGCCGATCGATCTTGTCGTGTCGGGAATCAACCCCGGCGCAAACGTCGGACGCGCCGTCTACCACTCGGGCACCATCGGCGCCGCGCTCGACGGCGCGCAATGGCGGCATCAGCGGAGTTGCCGTGAGCCAGGCCGTCGACGGGTACGGAGTCGAAGGTCAGGGCTGGGCGGAGATGCTCGCCGACATGAAGTGGGAGACGGCGGGAACCGTCGCGTCGGCCGTCGTCGGCTCGTTGGTGAAGGAGATGCCCGCCGAGCCGGTCGTCGTGAACGTCAACGTGCCGAACCGTGAGCTTCACGAGATCGTCGGTTGGCGCCACGCGGAAATCGGCTTCAAGCCACCACGTGCAGTCGGACGAGCGATCAAGACTCCGGTCCAAGGCCACGACGACCGTTTCGCCATCTCGATGGAGTGGGGCGACGAGCAGCAACTGCCGATCGATACCGACGGTGGCGCGGTCGAACACGACGAGGTGGCGATCACATACCTCAACGTGTTCAACCGGCTCGAGAGGGATGATCTGGGTGCGATCGACGAGGCGTTGACGACGCTGCTCGCCGGCCGCGCCTAGCGATTCATCAGCTGCTCACCTGGCACCCACGGCCGAGGACACGGCAACGGTCATGTCGAGTCGCCGGAGCAGGTCGCTGTCTGCGTCGTTGCCTGGATTGGGCGTCGTGAGCAACCGATCTCCGAGGAAGATGCTGCTCGCCCCGGCGTGAAAGCACAGAGCCTGCAGCTCGTCGTTCATCTCGTTGCGACCGGCAGACAGGCGAACCACGGACTCCGGCATCACCAGCCGGGCGGCGGCGATCGTCCGCACGAGCTCTAGCCCATCGAGCCTGGGGCTGTCGGCGAGCGGCGTGCCCGGCACGCGGACAAGCATGTTGATCGGCACGCTCTCCGGATGTGGATCGAGGGTGGCGAGTTGGGCGATCAGCCCTGCGCGGTCGCGCCGCGTCTCGCCCATGCCCACGATGCCGCCACAGCAGACCTTGATGTCGGCCAGCCGCACGGCGCGCAGCGTGTCGAGGCGATCGCCGTAGACGCGGGTCGTGATGATCTCGCCGTAGAACTCAGGTGACGTGTCGAGGTTGTGGTTGTAGAAGTCCAGGCCCGCCTGCTTCAGTCGTCCTGCCTGCCAGTCGGTGAGCATGCCCAGCGTCACGCACGTCTCCATGCCCAATGCCGACACTGCCTCCACGGCGTCGGCGACCTGCTCGACCTGCCGGTCGTTGGGCGAACGCCACGCAGCCCCCATGCAGAACCGTGTTGCGCCCGCTGCTTTCGCGTTCCCGGCGGCGGCGACGATCGCGTCCGTGCTCATCAAGCGCCCCGGCTCGAGTCCCGTGTTCCACTTTGCCGACTGCGGGCAGTACGCGCAGTCTTCGGGACACGCGCCGGTCTTGATCGACAGGAGCATGGCACCTTCGACGGCGTGGGCGATGTGCGCCCGCCGATGCACGTGCTGCGCGTCCGCGAGGAGGTCGTGGAACGGTCGCTCGATCACGGCGAGGACGTCATCGGGTGTCCAGTCATGGCGGACGGGCCACTGGACAGTGGGATCGATCGACATGAACGCCGACTGTACGAGCTGAGCCGTGTCCGATGCACGACCGACGCCTCTGGCGGCGCGCCGTTCGGTCAGTCGCCGGAAATCGTGAGAGCCGTCATCGACAGCGATCCGTAGGCGTAGCCGTCGATGAGCACGTCACATTTCTGGTCGGACGCCGCCGCCACGCCGGCGATGTAGATCATCGGCAGGAAGTGGTCAGGAGTCGGGACGGCAAGCCGGTAGTCAGGGTGCTTCTCCAGCTCGCCGATCCGCGAGGGGTCCGTGGTGAGGATCTCCAGCGCAGCCGTGTTGAACCGCTCCGCCCAGTCGAAACCGGTCTCTCCGCGCTTCCAATCGAGGATGCCGAGATTGTGCACGATATTGCCACTGCCGGCGACGAGGATCCCCTGGTCACGGAGCGCGGCGAGCGACGATCCGATGCGGAGATGGTCGGCCAGCGGCAAGGTCGCGTTGATCGCCACTTGCACCACAGGGATGTCGGCGTGTGGGTAGGCGTGGCACAGCACTGACCACGTTCCGTGGTCGAGCCCCCAGCTGTCGTGGTCGAGCCCGGCCCAGTCGGGTGCGATTGCTGCGACCACTTGCTCCGCGAGCTCGGGCGATCCCGGCGCCGGGTAGCGCTGATCGAAGAGCTCCTGGGGGAACCCGAAGAAGTCGTGGATGGTGCGCGGCTGCTCCATCGCCGTCACGCCCGTGGCGTTGATGTACCAATGCGCCGACACCATCACGATGCCCGCCGGCTTGGGGGCGGTGGCGCCGAACGACGCCCACGCCTCCGTGTACCGATTCGTCTCGATGGCGTTCATCGGCGATCCGTGACCGAAGAACACTGCGGGCATGCGTTTGGTCACGCCCGCAACGATAACGACGACCAACGGCGATCAGCTCTGCCGGAGAGGCCGGCCGTCACGCCGAGGCGATCAGCCGCTCGATGGTGCTGCGGGCGCTGTCGGCGGAGATGGCGAACCCGATGTTCGACGCACTCACGGTCGCCGAGCTCTGTGCCACGGCAGTGTTGATTCCGATCACTTCGCCGTTGGTGTTGACGAGCGGACCGCCGGAGTTGCCGGAACTGATCGCGGCGTCGGTCTGGATCAGACCCGTCAGCTCGCCCTGCTCGGTTTCGAGTGAACGGCCTGTCGCCGACACGATTCCTCGGGTGACGGTGAGACCGCCCTCGAGAGCGAGTGCGTTGCCGATGGCGACCACATCGTCACCGACACCCACGCTCGAGGCGTCGGCGAGGGTCGCCGGAGTGAGCCCAGACGTATCGTCGACGTGGAGGACGGCGATGTCCGCTGACGGGTCGGAGCCGACCAGCGTCGCCTGCCGAGAGTCGGCACCTGCTGCGGGGGTGATCGTGATGTCGGTGGCGCCCTCCACGACGTGGGCGTTGGTGACGATGTACCCGTCGTCGAGGACGACACCGGTACCGGCGCCCGTCCCCGATTGCACGTACGGGCCCCAGCGCTCCTCGATCGCCGACTCGACAGACACCACCGAGGGCTCGACGGCGTCGACGAGAGCGGCGACGTCGATGCTCGGCTGTCTTCAGATCGACCGGGGCGGCGGTGACGGTCGTCCCCGGCGGATCCGAACCACGATCGGCGGCGAGCAGACCACCCCCGGCACCCGCGGCGAACGACAGCACAGTGAGCCCGGCCACGGCAGCCGTGCGACGTCGCCCGCCGCGAGTGCGGTGGGGAGAAGGGGGAGGAAGATGTGATGGTGGGCCTGCGGGAGCCTGGACGAACGGATCACCGGGCACCGGAGCGTGGGGGTAGTCGGTGGACATGACCCCATCGTGCGCCGTGCGCCTCCGACTGCCCCGTGAGCTCGCTGGGAGTTCGCCGAGACGCTCGCAGCCGAATCGGAGCAACTCCCGGCGAATTCTCAGGGAACGCTCAGAAACCTCTGCGAGCATGTACACCATGTCAGGTGAGCGCATCCTTCTCGTCGACGATGAAGAGAACCTTCGCATCATGCTCGAAGCCGCTTTGCGCCATCACGGGTTCGACGTGACGACGGCGGCCAACGGACGTGGCGCCCTCCAGTCCGCGGCGTCTGAGCGGGTCGATCTCATCCTCCTCGACGTGATGATGCCCGACCTCGACGGCTTCGAGGTCTGCCGTCGCCTGCGCCAGGACGGCATCCGCACGCCCGTGGTGTTCCTCACCGCGCGAGACGCCACCGAGGACACCGTGCGCGGGTTGAGCGTCGGCGGCGACGACTACCTCGTCAAACCGTTCAGCCTGGAAGAGCTCGTCGCGCGGATCCACGCCGTGCTGCGCCGCACCGGAAGCGCTTCCCAGACGACGAGGTACACCTGCGACGACCTGGAGCTCGACGACGACGCCCACCGCGTTCGCCGAGCGGGCAACGAGATCGAGCTCTCCCCCACCGAGTACAACCTGCTCCGGTTCCTCCTCGCCCACGTCGGCAAGGTCGTGTCGAAGCGGCAGATCCTCGATCACGTATGGCAGTACGACTTCGGCGGCAACGGTGGCATCGTCGAGACGTACATCGGCTACCTGCGCCGCAAGCTCGATCCGTACGGCCACCAGCTCATCCACACCGTTCGGGGCGTCGGCTACACGATCCGCAGCGCCGGCAGCTGATCATGTCGCTACGCGCCCGCCTGCTCACCGCGATGGCGATCATCTCGGTGCTGCTCGTGAGCGCGGCGGTGATCGTCACCCGCATCACCCGTGAGGACCTTGTCGAACGTGTCGACCGGCAGTTGCTGGCGGCGGTGTCGGACGGAGGACGATTCGGGAGCCGGTGGCGACCGCCGCCCGAGATCTTCGGGGGCGGGGCGAGCAACTTCTCCGTGTTCGTGGTCGACGCCGAGACGGGCCGCGAGCTGTACCACCTTCGGCCCGACTACACCACCGAGGATCTCCCCGAACCGGATCTCGAGTCGCTGCCCGACGACGTCGACGGGAAGCCGTTCACCGTGCCGGCAGAATCGGGCGGAGCGGGTTTTCGAGCCATCGCTCGCCAGCTGGCAGGCGGCGACTTCTCCGGGAACCTCGTCGTCGTCGCGCTCCCACTCGATGATGTCGAGGCGTCGATGTCACGGCTCATCAAGGCCGAAGTCGTGGCGACAGTGGCGATCCTGTCCATCCTCGCTCTCGTCACATGGTGGGTGCTGCGCCTCGGCGTGCGCCCTGTGAAACAGATGACCGCCTCGGCGGCTGCGATCGCCGACGGAGACATGTCTCATCGAGTGCCCACCGCGCCAGAGGGCACCGAAGCAGGTGCGCTCGGGATCGCACTCAACCGGATGCTCGACCAGATCGAGAAGGCGTTCGCCGGAAAGGAACGCTCCGAACAGCAGCTGCGGCAGTTCGTCGCCGACGCCTCCCACGAGTTGCGCACGCCGGTGGCGACGGTGCGTGGCTATGCCGAGCTGTACCGCAGCCGGCGGACTCGAGGATCGAGAGCGCCTCGACGACGCGATGCGCCGCAGTGAGCAGGAAGCGGAGCGGATGAGCCGGCTCGTCGACGACCTGTTGCTTCTCGCCCGCCTCGATCAGGGCCGTCCCCTCGAGCAGGCGCCGGTTCGCCTCGACGAGATCGCCGACGACGTCGCCCGCGACGCCGCTGTTCGAGAGCCGCAACCGCGTCGATCAACTTCGACTCAGCAGGCGCAGTGACGGTGGTCGGCGACGAGTCGCGGCTGCGCCAGGTGCTCACCAACCTCGTCAGCAACGCATTGGTGCACACACCCGCCGACGCGGCCGTGACGATGTCCGTGGCGCAGCAGAACGGCGACGTCGTGGTGACCGTGGCCGACGACGGACCCGGCATGCGTCCCGAAGTGGTCCCGCACGTCTTCGAACGGTTCTATCGAGCCGACGCCGCCAGATCGCGCGCAGCGGTGGATCGGGCCTCGGTCTCTCCATCGCCGACGCCATCGTGAAGGCACACGGCGGACGGATCGACGTGGTGAGCGCACCCGGCGAAGGCACCGCCGTTCACCGTGCGGCTTTCTAAGTGACGTCCCGGCTCGTTCTCAGCTCCGTCTCAGGCAGGTGGATCACGATGGTCCCATGCTCAACTTGAACAAGGACTCTGCGCCGTCGCCCCGGCGCAAACTCGTCAACACGGCAGCCGTGACGCTCGCCCTCGCCGGCGGCGGTATCGCCGGCGCAGTGGTCGGCGCCCCATTGATCTCTTCGGCGCAGTCGGACGACACCACGGCGACCACCGACGACACCACCGCACCACCGACGCGACGACGCCGACTGACGACACGACCGCGACCGACGACACGACGAAGTCAAACGACGGCAACACGTCCGACGACGGCGAGGCGAGCGTTGCGACGGGCCGCGGATGGGCCATCACGGCCCGGGTGACGGGTTCGCCATCGAGACGATCACCGACCTGCTCGGCATCGAGGCATCCGACCTGTTCGATGCGCTCCGCGACGGCAAGACGCTGGCGGAGGTCGCCGAGGACAACGGCGTCTCGACCGACGAGCTGGTCACCGCCCTCGTCGACGAGGCAGAGGCCCGCATCGACAAGCGCGTCACCGACGGTGATCTCACCGCCGACGAAGCAGCCGATCTCAAAGCCGACCTGCAGGACCGCATCACCGACCGCGTCAACGCCGAGCTCGGCGAGTTCGGCCCGCGGATGGGGCATCACGGCCCGGGTGACGGGTTCGCCATCGAGACGATCACCGACCTGCTCGGCATCGAGGCATCCGACCTGTTCGATGCGCTCCGTGACGGCAAGACGCTGGCGGAGGTCGCCGAGGACAACGGCGTCTCGACCGACGAGCTGGTCACCGCGCTCGTCGACGAGGCAGAGGCCCGCATCGACGAGCGTGTCGCCGACGGTGATCTCACCGCCGACGAAGCAGCCGATCTCAAAGCCGACCTGCAGGACCGCATCACCGACCGCGTCAACGCCGAACCGGGCGAGTTCGGCCCTGGTTCGGGCCGCGGCGGTGGACCTCGGTTCGGGCACGACGATGGCCCGTGGTTCGGTCGCGGACCGGGGCGTTTCGACGACCGCTCCAACGACGAGAACGAGACGGGCAACTCCGACGCCGACGCCAGCACAGACAGCACCCTCCCAGCTGACGACGGCTCGTGAGCAGGGTGTGGCGGGGGACCCGCCCCCGCCACACCCTTCGGTCAGAGGCCGAGATTGCGGCCGATGATCTCTTTCATGATCTCGGTGGTGCCGCCGTAGATGCGCGTGATGCGGGCGTCGGCGAACGCCCTCGCCACGGCGTACTCGGCCATGTAGCCGTAGCCGCCATGGAGCTGGAGGCACGTGTCGGCAACCCGGCCCTGGAGCTCCGTGCACCACCACTTCGCCATCGATGCCTCTTCAGCCGTGAGCTCGCCGGCATTGAGGGCACTCACGGCGGCGTCGACGAATGATCTGGGCGATGGTGATCTCGGTGGCCATTTCGGCCATCTTGAAGCGGGTGTTCTGGAACGTGCCGATCGGTTGACCGAACGCCTCTCGCTGCTTCACATACTCGAGGGTCGTGTCGAAGGCGGTGCGGGCGGCGGCGACACCGGCGGCGGCGATCGACAACCGCTCCTGGGCGAGGTTGGTGACGAGGTAGCGGAAGCCCTGTCCCTCGTCACCGAGCCGGTTCGCCACTGGCACACTGACGTCGCTGAAGAACAGCTCGGCGGTGTCCTGGGCGTGCATCCCGATCTTCTCCAGGTTGCGGCCGCGCTCGAATCCCTCCATGCCTCGCTCCAACACCACCAACGACATGCCGGCGTGGCGTTGCGTGGGATCGGTCTTCACCGCTGTGATCACCAGATCGGCATTGATGCCGTTGGTGATGAACGTCTTGGAGCCGTTGACGATGTAGTGGTCGCCGTCGCGACGGGCGGTGGTGGTCATCGACGCCAAGATCGGACCCGATGCCGGGCTCGGTCATGGCGAGCGCCGTGATCAGCTCGCCCGAGCAGATCCCCGGCAGCCAGCGCGCCTTCTGGTCGTCATCGCACAGGTGGAGGAAGTACGGCAGGCAGATGTCGTTGTGCAGCGTCCACCCGAGGCCGGCGGCGTTCACCCCGCCGTGCTGCACCTCCTCGGAGATGACGAGGTTGTAGCGGAAGTCCTCGACCCCGCCGCCGCCGTACTTCTCGGGCACCGACATGCCGAGGAAGCCGTGGGCGCCGGCCTTGGCGAACATCGATCGGTCGACGATGCCCGCCGCCTCCCATTCGTCGTTGTGCGGCGCAAGCTCGGTGGCGATGAAGCGGCGGACCGAGTCTCGGAACAGGTCATGTTCCTCCTCGAACAGCGTGCGGCGCATGGCCGATTGTACGCAGCCGGGCCCGGATCGCCGTGACAGTGATCAGATCTCGACCAGCGGCTCGATCGGCCAACGCGCCAGGCGCCGGTCCCACGCACTCTGGGTGCGGGCGAGCCACCGGCTCGCCTCGAGCAGCGGCTCGCTGGCGGCCGTGAATCGGGTTCGCGTCCAGCCCGTTGGGACTCGACGAGCCCAGCCCGCGCAGGATCGACAAGGTGCTTCGCCACCGCCTGCCGAGTCACCGGCAGCCGCGCCGCAAGCTCGGTGGCGGTCATCGGACCATCCGTGGCGACGGCCTGGAGGACGGCGCGCCGTGTCGCATCCGACAAGCGCGACGAAAACCGCGTCGGGTGCGGAGTCGTCGGCTGCGAAGGCGGCGTCACGCCCTCACGAGCGCCGCGGTGCTGAGCGGCGAGGCACCGCACCTCCAGGGCGAAGAGTCGGTACGACCATGCACCGTGGCGCGACGACACAGTCGCGCGTCGCCTGAGCCCTCGGCAGTGCGGCGCTCAGTTGTTCGAGCACCTTGACTCGACTGCCGTCACCGTCGGGTGTGACGAGCATCCGGACCCTGCTGACCACTCCGCCGTCGTCGACGTCGTCGCTCCACCAGTACCAGGAGATCGAGCGGCCGGCGTCGACCGATTCGACCACGCACGTTGACGGCGCGTGCCGTCCGGATCGACGACCTCGCCGGACGCACCCGGCTCTGGCGTCGAGGTCGACTTCGGCGCCGAGCCAGGTGGCCAGCTCGTTCGGGTCGGTGACGAGACGCCAGGCCTCGTCGACGTCGACCGGCAGCGTCACATGACGTTCGACGGTGCTCCATCATTCGCAACTCTACGGTTGCGTGAATGCGAATAGCACGCTACACTCCATGTGCAACCGTATCAGTTGCGCAATCGCGAGGAGGACCCGTGCTCATACCCACCGTCATCGAGACCAGCGCTCGCGGCGAGCGTGCCTACGACATCTGGTCGCGGCTGCTCCGAGACCGCATCGTGTTCCTCGGCACCCAGGTCGACGACAACTCGGCCAACCTCGTGATCGCCCAGCTCCTGTTCCTCGAGGGCGAGAACCCCGACAAGCCGATCCACCTCTACATCAACAGCCCAGGCGGCGACATGACCGGCGCTGTTCGCCATCCACGACACGATGCGCTTCATGCGCTCGCCGGTGTCCACGATGTGCGTCGGTCGTGCCGATTCGGCCGCCGCGGTCCTGCTCGCCGCCGGCGAGCCGGGCATGCGGTACACGCTTGCCCAACTCACGGATCCTCATCCACCAGCCGCACGGCGGCGCGCAGGGCCAGTCGACCGACATCGAGATCCAGGCGCGCGAGATCGTCGACATGCGCGAGCGGATGGTCGACATCCTCGTCCGCGCCACCGGCCAGACGCGCGAGCGGATCGTGACCGACATCGATCGCGACCACATCCTGCGTGGGCAGGCCGCAGTCGACTACGGGCTCGTCGACGAAGTGATCGAGATGCGCGACGCACCGGATCTCGCCGCCGCGATCGCTCCCGACCGCGACGTCGCCTGAGTCACTCACTGGGGTCAGGTCGCTCGGCGTAGCGGCGCAACAGCACCTGCTGGGCGATCGTTGCGACATGAACTCCGCTGGCGGACACCACGTCGGCGGTGACCAGACCGCGGGCACCGGAGAGACCATGCGTGACGGCAGTCGAACCACATGCCACTCGTCGGGCAGGTACGGACGGTGGAACCACACCGCGTGATCGAGGCTGGCGCCCTGGAAGTTGGCCGCGGTCGGTCTCGTCGCCGATGAATGTCCGGATGTAGCTCGGCGCGCCGGGCGCGACGGTGCCGCGTCAGACATGAACGCCAGCGCGCACGCCTGCAGCACGGCATCGTCGTCGTGGTCGGTGGACACCCGGATCCACGGACCGTTGAGCTCATCGGTCGCGGTCGCTTCGGCGCCCGCCGATCGAGCATGTGCGCCCCACCCCTGGTCGATCATCGACGCATCGTCAGGCGGAGGAATGTGACGTGGCAGTTCGAGGCCGGGCACGTCGACCTCGTGCTCGGCGATCGTGGAACGACATCGAGGCGGTGAGGATCGCTCCCGCCGATTGGCGGGCGACCACCTGCCGGGTACTGAACGATCGACCGTCGCGGAGCCGCTCGACCTCGAAGCGCACCGGCTCGGCGTGCGTGCCCGGCCGGATGAAGTAGGCGTGCAGGGAATGCACGGGGCGCGTCGGCGTCGACGGACAGCGCCGCCGCCCGCAGCGCCTGTGCGACGACCTGCCCGCCGTAGAATCGCGAGGTCCCCACGGATAGCTGACAGCCCCACCGATGTATGTGTCCGGCCCGTGCGGTTCGAGGTCGAGGAGTTCGCTCAGCTCGACGTCGTTGATGCGCACCGACGCAGTCTGCCAGCCACGTCGAGAGTGCTCCGGGGCCGGAGCGTCGGAGCGTCGGAGCTCAACCCTTGACGTAGGCCAGCTTCGCGGCCACCTTGCCGTCGCGGCACGTGAACAGGTCGACGCCTTCGACGCAGTCGCTCTCGCCGTCACCCCACCTGTAGAGCCAGCGGAACGCGGCACGGTTGTCACCCGACGAAGCCGCCGAGCGTCTCGAAGAAGGCATCCGGCGAGTCGGCGAACAGCTTGCCGAATGCGGCGATGACCGCATCGGCGCCCTTGTGCGTGCCTCCCCGCGGCGGGCTCGTGTCGACGAACACGCAGTCGTCGGTGATCATCGAGCGGATCGCGTCGAGGTCGTGATCGTTGAATGCGGGTTGAACCGGCCGATCACCGCCAGCGGCGCGTCGGCCGGATGTCTCGCGCCCGAAGCGGCCGAGCAGCCTGCGCGTCGGACTGTCGTCGACTGCGGCGACGGCCGGACCGATCGCCCAGCCGCCGACCGGTAGAGCTCCTCGCGCTCGTCGAACCACTGCCGCCGACGCCGGGACGACGGACTCGTCGAGGTCCTCGTCCTGCCCGGTCGCCCGGGCGAGATCCCAGCTGTGCACCAGCGCGTCGGCGGTGAGCTGCCACAGGTACTCCTCGGCGGGCACGTCGCCGAACGACAGGTGCACGGTGGAGTCGAGGTGACGTGCCCTCGGCGGCGCGAGCCGCCTCGCCCGCACTCTCGTCCCACACGTCCGGCGGCGCGTCGCCGAGAAGATCGCCGTCGAAACGGTCGCCCACGTCTGCGATCGTGCTGCCGGCGAGCAGCGGGACGGCCCACCTGTTCTCGCCGACGACGTGGTTCACCAGTTCCGCGACGTCCCAGTCGGGGCATGGCGTCGGCTGGTGCCATGCAGTGACGGGCACCGCCGGACGCGCCGCCCGAACTCGTCGAGTGCCTTGCGGTATAGCTCGACCACGTTGCTCATCGGCGACCCCCCGTCTGCCCTGCGAACTCCTCGTTCGAGTATGAAACCCCAGGCACCACCAGGCAAGGGCGTCACGAGGTGCCGTACGCGTCACGTGCCGGCCGTTGTGCACGCCCGTGCGACCTGCTAGCAACCACTCCCGTGGCTCCTTCGCCAGTACCTCCCCGGGTTCGCCGTGCGCCGCCCGAGTTCCGCCGGATGACCGTACGCCGCACGAACCGGCTCTCGTCACGAATGGTGCGGATCACCTTCACCGGGCCGCAGCTGCGCGGCTTCGAGGTGCAGCCAGCCGGCATCGAGCGTGCGCCTCCTCGTTCCTCTCTCGACGTCGACCGAACTGACGCTGCCGAGATGGGACCGGAACAACTTCGTGATGCCCGACGGCCGCCGGCCCACGCTGCGGACGATCACTCCGCGCCGTGCCGACCCGGACGAGCCGGAGCTCGATCTGGACGTCGTCATCCACGGCGACGGCCCCGCTGTCGCAGTGGGCCGAGCGAGCCGAGCCGGGCATGGAGGCGGCGATGTCCGGACCGGCCCGGGGCTACCCGGTCGATCCGGCCGCCACCGACTTCCTCCTCATCGGTGACGAAACGGCGATCCCCGCGATCAGCCAGTTGCTTGAAGTCCTTCCCCCCGATCGCCCGGTGCAGGTCGCACTCGAGGTGAGTGAGCTCGGGGCCCGCCTGGAGCTCCCTCCACATCCATCGGCGAGTGTGCGATGGAACATCCAGCAGGACGGTCTACCGCCGGCAGGCACCCTGCCTGCGGTCGTCGAGGACACTCCATTGACGGATGGCACCCGCGTGTGGGCGGCTGGCGAGGCGGCTGCGATGCAACGGATTCGTCGCCATCTGTTCGACGACCGCAACGTCGCCCGGTCGGCGACCTGGATCCGCGGCTACTGGAAGTTCGGTCGGGCCGGAGACGACGCGGACGCCGATTCAGCCTGACACTGGGAGACTGCGAGGTCTCCAGATTCATGCAGAACCGCTGCTGCGCTAGCTGATCACGAACCAGGCCACCTCGGTGTTCGCCGTGGTGTTGGTGGTGAGGATGATCTGGAACGTGTTGGCGCCCTCGTTCCTGCTGACGCGCTGCACGACGGTGAGTCCGCCGGGATCGCCCATCAATGTGCACAGCACCTTCGTGGCGGCATTGACGTCGACGCCCGGGTTGACGGACACGGAGCTACTGCCTGCGATGACCGTGGCGATTCCCGAGGTGCTGAATTGCACCGGACCGGCCGCCTGAAGAGCGATCGCGCCGTTCGTTCCCTGGAAGCTGCCCCCGATGGCGCTGCTGTGCGAGGCGGAGCCGAGCACACCGGGTTCCGCCTACGCCGCCTCGGCGTGACCGAAAACGCCCACGCCGGTCGTGCTCTTCGTCTCTCCCTCGACGCCGACGCCGACCCCACCGGTGGAGTCGTGGAGTCCTCGCACGCCTCGCCCGGTTGCGCTGTCCGTCTGACCGTTGACGCCGAAGGCGACGCCCGAAGTGGCCGTGTTGAGACCCTGCACGCCAGCGCCGTTGGGGTTACTGGCGAGCCCTGGACACGCCCACTCCGTTACCGGTGTTCGGACTGTGCTCACCGTGCACGCCGGCGCCGTTGACGCTCGCCGTCGACCGAGGACGCCGTACGCATGGACGCCCGACGCAGCGGTGTTGCTCCCGAGCACACCGACCCCGGCGGTGCTCGGCGAGATGCCCTGCACACCGATGGCCTCTCCCGTAATGCGCGAGATTGCGGCCCAGCACACCGGATCGTCGGGCGCTTCGCGCGTCCGAACACTCCCCCCGTCGGCGACCCAGAGGTTGCCGTGGAGTCGCCGACACACCGATCGCGCCGGTACCCGATGCGAGCCCGAACACTCCTCGTCCCGATGTCCCGTTGCTCTGTCCGATCACACCGGTGACCCCGACTCCCGTGACGCCGCGACTGTTCGTCCCATTTGCCTGGGCGAAGACGCCCGATTTGTTGGTTCCACCGCCCTGCGAGATGGCGCGGATCGCTGTCGTCGCGCCGTTGCACGTCACGGACGTCGCTGCGCTCGTCGAGTTGTTGACGCCCTTGTGGACGGCGTTCGTGTCGTTCTCCGCCGCGCCGGCGCCGGCCTCGACCGGTGCCGCCCGCCCAAACCGGCTGCCGACCAGGGGCAGTCAATCCTCCTATCGCTCCGGCAAAGATGCCCGCCGCGTCCGACGATGATCGATCTCGACGACCATGAGTTCACCTCCCCGTCTGGGCCGACTCCCCAAGTGATTACCCGTGCGAGATCGTACGCTGCGGGGACGCTGCGGCGGGCACCGTAGTTGTTGATCACACCGGCGGCGGTGGTGCCACCGCCAGGCGGGATGATCGACTTCATCTCGACGTAGTGCTCTTGAGCCCTTCCTTGCCGAACTCCCGGCCCATGCCGGACGACTTGTAGCCGCCGAACGGCGCCGAAGTCCATCGAGTCTGTTCACCGCGTACGTGCCGGTGCGGACACGCCGGGCGATGTCGATGCCCCGCTCGAGGTCGTCGGTCCACACCGAGCCGACGAGGCCGTAGTCGGAGTCGTTGGCGATCGACACGGCGTCGTCGTCGTCGTCGTAGGGGATGACGCGCCAGCACGGGGCCGAAGATCTCCTCCTGGGCGATGCGCATCGAGTTGTCGACGTCCGCGAACAACGGTGGGCTCCACGTACCAACCCTTGTCGAGGCCCGCGGGTCGGCCGTCCGCCGACCACGACGCGTTGCGCCCTCTTCCTGGCCCTTGGCGATGTAGCCCTCGACACGCTCGCGCTGGCGCTCGGCGACGAGCGGGCCGATCTCGGTCGCGGGATCGAGCGGGTCGCCGACGGCGAACGCCGCCACCGCCTCGGCCAGCGCGTCGACCACCTCGTCGTAGCGTGTCCGGGCGGCGAGGATGCGGGTCTGGGCCACGCACGCCTGGCCGTTGTTCATGAGCGACGCGAACGGCATGAGCGCGGCGATCGCGGTGGCGAGGTCGGCGTCGTCGAGCGACGATCGCGGCCGACTTGCCACCCAGCTCGAGCGTGCACCGCTTGAGCTGCTCGCCGCAGATCGCGCGCGATCTTCGCCCGGCGGCGGTCGAGCCGGTGAAGCGCGACCTTGTCGACGCCGGGGTGACGGACGAGGTGCTCGCCGACCTCGCGCCCGGCGGGCACGACGTTGACGACGCCCGCGGGAAGCCCGCTTCCTCGAGCATCTCCGCCATCAGGTAGCGCGTCGAGCGGCGTCTCCGGAGCCGGCTTGATGCACGATCGTGCAGCCGCTCAGCAGCGCCGGCGCCATCTTCGCCATCGTCACGAACTGCGGCACGTTCCACGGCACGATCCCGGCGACCACACCGACCGGCTCCTGGCGCACGATGACGTCGGTCCCGAGCATGCCCGTGCGCGTCTCTTCCCAGGGAAAGCTCTGAGCAATCCCGATGAAGGTGTTCAACATCATCCACGCCGCAGGTGCTTGCCCTAGGTTGGAGAAGGAGATCGGTGAGCCCATCTCCTCGGTGATCACCGCGGCCATGTCGGGAAGGCGCTTGGCGTAGAGCTCGGCAAACCGCTGCACCGTCTCGATCCGCTCTTCCGGCGCGCACCGCGACCATTCCCCCTCGTCGAAGGCCTCACGGGCGACGGCGACCGCCCGATCGACATCGGCCGTGGAGGCGTCCGGCACACGCCCGACGACCTCCTCGCTATGCGGTGAGATCACGTCGATGACCGCGTCCGTGGCCGGCTCGACCCATTCCCCACCGATGAACAGCTTGTCGTGGACCTTCATGTCACACCTCCAGGAGCGCGCCGATTGGAAGGACACTACAGACAATCTGACGACCCGTCAGAACCGTAACCCGTTCGAGTCCGCCGTTGTCTACTCCTGGAATGCGCGTGCGGCTCGCCCTCGTCTCCTCGCCAACCGCCGGTCGAATCCGTGCTCCCGACCTGATGTGATCGTCTCGCCTCCGCCGACTCGCGGCGATGGGCGATGGGCGGTCTGACTATCATCCGCTCCAACTCCGACCAAGTGAGGCATCACCCTGACCTACTGCATGGCTCTCCGCCTCGACGAGGGGCTGATCTTCCTCTCCGACACGCGTACCAACGCCGGAGTCGACAACGTCGGCAACTACCGCAAGTTGCATGTGGTGAACCCTGCCGAGGATCGGGTGTTCGTGCTGCAGTCGGCAGGCTCGCTGGCCACCACCCACGAGGTGCTCGACCGCATCAACGCTGACCTCGCCGCACCTGGCGACCACGAGAGCCTGGCCACGGTGTCGTATCTCCACGAGGCGGCGATCTACGTCGGGCGGCTCAGTCATGAAACGAGCCAGCGACACTGGCCGGCGCTCGGTGACTCGGGAACGGCCACGTTCATCCTGGGCGGCCAGATCGTCGGTGAGCGTCCCGATGTCCTGCTGCTCTACCCCGAGGGCAACTACATCCGTGTCTCCGATGAACGCCCGTTCCTGCAGATCGGAGAGAGCAAGTACGGCAAGTTCATGCTCGAGCTCGCGGTTCACGCCAAAGTGGACATGGACACGGCGATCAAGATTGCGTTGAGCTCGATGATCAGCACGGCCCACGCCAACTTGTCGGTCGGCCCGCCGTACGACCTCGGCATCTACCGCAACGGTTCGCTCAAGGTCGATGAGACGCGGGTCGAAGCCGACTCGCCGTACCTCGCCTCCCTCAAGGACGTGTGGATGGCCCACTTCCTCGACGCCGTGCACCAACTCCCAGCGCTTCCGAACAACTGATCGTGATGAACACCTGGCTGCACCATCCGGAGTACGACTACACGGGGCCGCGCAAGCCGCGCACTACCGAACGTTGCTGGCGTGGCCGAAGCCGGCCCATTTCGTGTGGGACGGAGCACGTCGACATGCGTGTGGTCACCCTCATTCGGGTGATGCGCCGTCACCAGGCCTGGGTGTTGAGTCGAGCATCGACTCGTCGTGAGCGCGCTGCGACGGGGCACCAGGTTGCAGGCGTGCGGAAGGACTCACGATCGATCATGACGATGGAAGTTGTTCCCCCCAATGCCAACGGCGATTCCCGCAAGTTCGGGGGCGGAGCGATTGCTTCTCTCAGTGGTCTAGCGGTCCTGGTGATCTTCATGATCCAGAACACCGATGACGTCACCGTCGATTTCCTGTTCTGGAGCTTCACGTGGCCCGTTTGGCTGCTCACCCTCGTAACGGCTCTCGTGGGTGCGCTCGTGTGGCTCAGCCTGGGCGTGCTTCGCCGTCACCGCCGGCGCAAGGAACGTCGCGAGGAGCGTCGAGACTGATAATCCGAGATCGGTGATGGTCCCTACGCGTGATGCGCAGGCAGGGTGTGGTGTCGATGCGCTATCCACGCATCTTCGGCCGGCCATTTGGTGGCCCACTCGCCCGTGACGATGTCGTAGAAGCCGGGCGTGTTGGCATCGGGAGGCGGGAAGAGCTCGTGGAGGGCGTCGATTTCGAAGCTGTTGGCGCGCAGTAGGTGGATCCAGTCGCTGTGGCTGGGATGGTGCTCGACTCCTCCCCCGGGCCAAACGACACGGGCAACGTCGCGCTGCGGGCGCAGCAGCCGGTCACCGGCGACCCCACCTTCTTCGGGTACGCACAGGGCAACCGTCACGCTATGGGTCAGGAACACCAGGCGGCCCATTGGACGGAGGAGTCGGGCGGCCTCCGCCAGCCAGGCGGCGGGCTCGCGCCAAGGAGCGGCGCCATACTCGCTGACGACGAGGTCGAACCTGCCACTGCGCAGCGGGACCTGGCCGACGTCGGCTTCCACCAGCGGGAAGAACACATTGTGGCGCTGCTGACATCGCTGCGCCGTGTCCAGCTGGGCACGGCTCAGGTCCACGCCGACCGGGTGTGCACCAGCGCGAGCGAGGCTCGCCGACAAGAACGCTGTGCCGCAGCCGAGCTCGACGATATCGAGACCGCGGACGTCACCGAGTAGCCCGACCTCGGCGTCGGGCAGACGGAACAGTCCCCACCGGATCCCATCCTTCGCCCACTGGTCATCGGCGTCGGCGTTTGTGAACCGTTCGTTGACGAGCGCCCACAGGTCACGATGCCGGCCAAGGTCGGGTTGTGCTTCGTCCACCATCCAATCCTGGCGCGCCCTTGCAGGCGCTCCTACCACGACGTCCGAATCAAGTGCTGCGTTTGGCGAGAAAGCGCAGGCGAGCCGCGCGCGCGTTCCATGAGTACACGACGGCGGTCCCGGCGATCAGATCGTGCAATGCGCGCCGCCGACGGTCGATCAGGATCATCAGGATGCCGATCGCCGAGCAGGACCAGGCTGAGTGGAATGCATATCGTGCGAAGGACGGCACGCCCGGCGCCGACGTGTCGACCTTCCTTGGTGACGACCTCCAGCCCGACGAGTGCCATTCCGAGCGTCCTGCCACCGACGGCGACGGAGTAGGCGAAATAGATGAGCAGCCAGACCCCCAACGCGACCGCGGAGACGACTTGGGCGTCCGACAAGGAGATGTCCCTGCCGAGCAACGACGACAACAGATACTCGACGACGCTGCCGCCGAGCGTGAAGAGCGCGGCCGCCACCAGGACATCGATGGCGAATGCCGCCACCCTCGTGACGATGCCGGCGTAGTGGCCCTGCAGGCCGACGTCGCGGTCGGGTTCGAGTCGTGACGGTCATGTCGTGTCGGGCCCGAGGTCCTGTGCCAGGAGCGGAGGCCCGCTCGGCTGAGACGAACCTCGCCGGCGGAGGATGCGGTCGACCCAACGCTGTACGAACGAGTCGAGGCCGACACCGGCGCTCCGTGCGGAGTCGATGACATCGCTGGCGACACCGGCGCTGGCGCGGGCGACGATCGCACCCAGTTCGGTCCGCTCGACGAGTCGCATCGATGTCGACGCGTTCCACGATCGCGTTGATGTCGATCCTTTCCACGATCCGGTCGAAGTCGAGACGCGCGACGACTGCGTTCATGTCCAACTGCGGCAACAGCATGTTGAGCAGAACGACGACGACGTTCGGATCGAGTCGCAACATGACCCTGTTGACGTCGATGCGATCGATGAGTCGGTCGAGATCTACCCGCTCGAGCACCGCGTTCAGGTCGACGCTCTCGAGGACCTTGCCGATGTCGACGTGATCGAGGATCGCCTGGATGTCGAGTCCCTCGACCATCGCCTGGATGTCGAGTCCGTCGACCAATGCCTGGATGTCGACTCGCTGGAGGATCGCCTGCACATCGATCTTGTCGACGATCTCTTGGATGTCGATCTGTTGGACGACATCGTCGACGTCGATCGCATTGACGACGACCGGTGCGACCTCGTTGGCCACCGTCTGCAGGATCGCGCTGGCGTCGTTACGCAGCGAGCCCAACAACCTCGAGCGCGGTGGTGTCGAGGCGTTTGTGCGGCGCCTGTCACGAGCCATGTGTCGCGGCGAACCTCTGGAACGCCTCCACCATGCACTCGACGAGCACTTCGGGCTCGGCGATCGCAGTGGGGTCGAGGCCGAGTCCGATGTCGAGTCGATCGTCGACACCGAACCCGGTGATGTTCATCAGCGAACCGAGCCGCGGACCGAACGGGAAGCTCTCCTCGATGACCGCGCCGCAGATGTGGCGGACACCGCGGATGCCGGGCAACGACGTGGCAACGAAGTCGACCGAATTGGCTTGCGCCCGCATCGCCGACGCGAGCACGCGGCCAGGCAGGTGGCTGATCGCCGACGCGAGCACGTCTGTCACGTGCAGCGCCGGCTCCCGGCGGGCCCTGGCCAAGCGCTCGGAAACGACTCCGAACAGCGGACCGGGATGCCCGTTCGTGACCGGGATCTCCACCCGGGCCGGCACGACCGAACCGCCACCGCCCGAGCCATTTCGCCAGCGGACGGGAGACGCGAGTCGAAATTCCGTGACAGTTGATCCCGAGACGGTCGTGGTACAGCCCAAGCCCGATCGCCGCCCCGGCAACGAGCAGATCGTTGCGGCTTCCGCCGAGCGCCGAGCGCCGTGGAGCGCGCGCCCGGCACCGAGAACGCCTCGAACCGGCTGTTCATCGATCGCGACGGCGACCAGTGGCGACATCCGACCACCGGTCACCACGACCTGTCGAGAGACCGAATTGGCAACATCGAGGCTGCGTTGGACAACACGCACGACGGCGTCCACAGGATCGATGCGCATCGCCGCCGCTACTCCGGTGCGACGATCGGATGGACGGCGCCGGCGAGATCGATGGTGACGCTGACAGTGCCGGGCTTCCGTCGCGACTCGCCGTTCGGACGACAGGTCGATCGCGTCGGTCGGCTCGGACGTCTCCGCCGGTTCCGTGCGATTCGAGCTCGTGAGCGGCATCAGTGCTGGCGACATGTTCATCGAGGATCGAACGGACAAACGACACGCCATGCGATCCGTCCATGAGGGAATGGTGGGCCCGCAAATACAGCGCTGCCGCCCCACCGTCCAACCCCTCGATGACGGTGACATCCCACGGCGACATGCTGGGGTCGAACGGCGATGGCTCGAGCAACGCGACGAGATCGAGGAGCTGGCGGTGATCGCCCGGCGACGGAACAGCCATGCTGCGGATGTGGTCGGCCGCATCGAACGCTTCCTCGTCGACCCACGTCGGACGCATCCGAATGCTCGGCAGCCCATCCGGGCGCTGGCGCAGCCGCTCGACGTGCTCAGCAGCGACACCCAGCCGTTCGGCCAACGCCGAACGAGTCGGGGCACGGTCGAGAAGGATCAGGTTCCCGACGGTCATCCGTAGCACCGCATCCTGGCCGACGCCCCACATGATCGACCCCACCGGACTCATTCGATCTGACACAGTTGCCCCCTAGCGAGACTGATCGTCTTTCGGCCACTCTACGGAACTACGGACGGCGGCTCATCACGCACGCTGCCGCTTTCCTTCGCTCGACAGGGTGCGCGCTCAGGTAGGAGCCGCGGAAACTTTGCTGCATGTGAGAACGTGGAACCCCCACGGCGGCAGTTCGACGTACAGCCCGGTGTCGGCCAGCTCCGGTCCTTCACGTGTGAACACGTCGTCCGTCAGGAGGTCGGTGAGCTGCCACGTGTGTGCGCCGAGGTCGTCCCAGCGGAGGTGGACACGGGCGGCGGAGGGGCCCTCGCCGTCGTTGATCACGATGAGTGAACGCTGCTCACCGTCGATCCAAGACCAGGCCAGCAGCTGTTCGTGGCTCGAATCGTCGGACCACCCGCTGGTGTCGAGCAGTTCCCAGCTGCCGCGCCGCCGTCCGTCCATGGCGGCGAGCAGCTGGAGATGGAACCGCCGCAGGTCGTCATCGACCGGCTCGGCTGGCCGCCTGGCGAGGAACACGGGGACGTGCACTCGCCAGCCCTCGAACTGGCCCTCGTGCCACATCGTGGCGCCCGGCAAGCGTGGCGATGGCGACCGCGGCAGCCCGCTCCCGGTCCGGTTCGAGTTCCGATGCTGCGCGCGGTTCGTCGTGGTTCTCGAGGAACCTGATGAGGTGGCGTTGGAAGTCGAGACCGGCGCGCAGGTGGCCGCGGACCGCTTCGGCGCCTTCGTGGATCAGACGGTCGTAGAGCCGTTTGTCGTAGCAGTAGTCGAAACCCAGCTGCTGCAGCTCCCACTCGAGGTCCCAGTACGCCTCGGCGGCGAAGACGAAATGCGGGTGGTTCTCGCCGGACCGCACCGATCACCTCGGTCCAGTATTCGTCGTTCGGCGTCGCGCCGGCGCGGTCGCCCCATGTCCGGGCGAACACCGTGTTCAGCAACAGCATCGCCATGTCGCAGCGCACACCGTCAGCCTGCTCGGCGATGTCGAGGAGGGTCTCGGCAGCGGCCTGACGAAGGCCGGGAGCGAACGCGTTGAGCTGAGCGACGTCGGGCCACGGCGGGAAGTACGGGTCACGGCCGCGGGCGATGACGGCGTCACCTACCGCGATGAAAGCTGCTGGATCGTCGCGGAGGTCGTCCGCGTCGCCCTCAACGAAGTACTCGGGATGCTCGGTGAGCCAGCGATGATCGGGCGCCACGTGGTTGGGCACGAAGTCGACGAGCAGCCGCACGTCCCGCTCGGCGAGTGCGGCGCGAGCGGCGGCGAGGCCGGCGCGACCACCGAGGCGCTCGTCGACCTCGTAGCGACTGATGCAGTAGGCCGAGCCGATCACGTCGGCATCGTCGAAGTCGGGCAGGGCCGTCCGGAACGAGGCGAGCTGCTCGGCCGATTCCATCGCCAACTCCACACCGGCGTGACCGCGTTCCCACACCCCCATCAGCCACACGGCGTCCACGCCCGAGGGTGTCACGCGGTCCCACTCGGCCCCAGGCACATCGGCCAGCGTGGCGGTGACACCGGTCCGCTGGCTGACGTCATGGAGCCAGGCAGCCGTGTTGAGCTCGTAGATCACCGGGTCGGACGGCCACGTGCTCACTTCGGTGTCCCTCGGTAGACGAGATTGGCGCGCAGCGTCGACGACAACAGGTCCTCTGATCTGAGGTATCCACGAAACTGGATGACCCTGGCAATGAGCCCGGTCCAGCCCGTCTGGTGGCTGGCGCCGAGTCCGGCGCCGTTGTCGCCGTGGAAGTACTCGTGGAAGAGCAACAGATCCTTCCAGTGGGGGTCGGTCTGAAACCGTTCCGTGCCGCCGTAGAGCGGGCGCCGACCCTCGGCGTCGGGGACGAAGATCGACGTCAAGCGTCGCCCGAGCTCGGTGGCGACCTCGAACAGCGTGCACTGCTGGCCGGAGCCGGTCGGGCACTCCACGGTGAACTCGTCGCCGTAGTAGGCATACAGGTGCAGCAAGGCTCGCAACACCAGGTAGTTCACCGGGAACCACACCGGTCCGCGCCAGTTCGAGTTGCCGCCGAACATGCCCGAGTCCGACTCGGCCGGCAGATAGGCGACCTCATAGGTCTGCCCGTGGACGTCGAATGAGAACGGATGCTCGCCGTGGACCTTGGACAAGGCACGCAGGCCATGAGGACTCAGGAACTCGTCCTCGTCGAGCATCCGGGCGAGGACCCGGCGCAGCTTGGTCTCATCCAGGACAGCCAACATGCGTCGCCCCTGGACACCTGGCTCGCGGGCGTCATGGATCGTGGCGAGCAGCTCCGGCATCGCCTCGAGCCGGCGGCGTAGGCGAGCCAGCAGGTCGTCGCCGATCTGGACGCCCTCGAAGGGCAGGATCGTCGTCGCGCACAGGGGCAGCAACCCGACCATCGAACGCACCTTGAGCCGTGTCGCCTGGCCGTCAGGGAGGCGCAGGACGTCGTAGAAGAACCCGTCCTCCTCGTCCCACAGCTCGTCCTCGTTGTCACCGATGCGGTCCATCGCGGAGGCGATGAACAAGAAGTGCTCGGCGAACTTGAGGACCATGTCCTCGTAGAGCGTGTCGTGCGCCGAGAGCTCGATCGCGATGCCGAGCATGCACTGCGAGAAGAACGCCATCCAAGCCGTTCCGTCCGACTGCTCCAGGCTGCCACCAGTCGGGAGCGGCGCGCTGCGGTCGAACACGCCGATGTTGTCCAAGCCGAGGAACCCGCCTTCGAAGACGTTGCGTCCGGTCGGGTCTTTGCGATTGATCCACCACGTGAAGTTCACCAACAGCTTCTGGAATGCGCTCTTCAACCACGCCACGTCGCCCTCGCCGCGCTGCTCCAGCTCCGCCTCGTACACGGCAAGAGTCGCCCACGCGTGCACGGGCGGGTTGACGTCGCTGAAGTTCCACTCGTACGCGGGCAGCTGCCCGCTCGGGTGCAGGTACAGCTCACGCAGCATCAACCCGAGCTGCGCCTTGGCGTCGTCGATGTCGACCATCGCCAGGGCGACCGTGTGGAACGCGAGATCCCACGACGCGTACCAGGGGTACTCCCACGTGTCGGGCATCGAGATGACGTCATCGTTGATCATGTGGAACCAGCTCCGGTTCCTGACGTCTGCGCGCGCCCGACCCCTGGAGCGGGTTGGCCCCGTGCTCCTCGAGCCACCGATCGAGGTCGAACGAGTACAGCTGTTTGCCCCACAGCATCCCGGCCAGCGCTCGGCGGACGACCACCGCCTCCTCCGGCGGCGTCGCCGCTGGAGTGATCGACCCGTAGAACTCGTCCGCCTCGGCGATGCGCGCCTCGAGCACCCGCTCGACCGCGCCATTGACGAGGGGAGTCGCATCGGGCCGACACAGCCGGAGGTGGATAACACGTGAACCCCCGCTAGGCACATCGAGCACATAGTGGGCGGCGGCCTTCGTCCCGGTGCGGGACGGGTTGACGGCCTCCTCCTTGCCGTGGACCACGTAGTCGTGGAACGCGTCCTTGACGTATGGCGCTGCGCTCGCCGAGCCCCACAGTCGCTCGGTGTTCGTCTCGTTCTCGGTGAACAACAGAACCGGCTCGCCCTCACAGCGCAGTTCGAGCGACCCGAGATCGGGATGTTCCGCGGCGACGGTCGTCGCAGTCACGGGCTCCACAGCCCGCAGCGTGCCCTTCGGCTGATCCATCCACCACGTGTTGCGGAACCACAGCGTCGGCAACAGGTGCACTGTCGCCTCGCCAGCACTGCGATTGGACAATGTGATGCGAACGTGGACATCGTCCGGGCTGCTCTTGGCGTACTCGACATCAACGTCGACGTACCGGTCGTCGTCGAACACCCCGGTGTCGAGAAGCTCATACTCCATCTCCAGGCGGCCGCGGGACCGGTTCGTCGCCACCAGATCGGCGTACGGGAACTCGTCGAGCGGATAGCGGTACCGGTACTTCAGGTACGAGCTCGTCGGCGTGGCGTCCAGGTAGAAGTAGTACTCCTTCACATCCTCGCCGTGGTTCCCCTCGGCATTCGTGAGACCGAACATGCGCTCCTTGAGGATCGGATCGACGCCGTTCCACAGGGCGATGGCGAAGCACAGGCGCTGGTGGTCGTCACAGAACCCGGCGATCCCGTCCTCACCCCACTTGTAGGCGCGGGACCTGGCCTGGTCATGGCTGAAGTAACTCCACGCATCACCGTTGTCGCTGTAGTCCTCCCGCACCGTCCCCCACTGCCGCTCGCTCAGGTACGGCCCCCACCGCTTCCACGCCACCCCCGCTCGCGCCTCGTCCAAGCGGTCGGCCTCTACACCCTGTGCCATCGGGAGTCCTCTTCTGTCGTGTCGGCGGCGAACCTAACGGTCTCCGCACCCACTGCTATCGCCCATGGCCTTGATTCACCGGGAATTCACGTGCCGGTCGCCAGCCGACTGGTTCAGCGCCGTCCGGTCCCGATGCCGCCCCACGGGTCCATGTATCCGATCAGTCAGACCGAGTGAGGGCGCGTAGTCCCGAGTCGGTGGTCTGGTAGACGGCGGTGCCGATCAGCACCCCGAGGGCGATGGACATCACCGTGACGAAGGAGTCGACGACCGTTTGCGCCCCGAGCTCGTGGTCGACGCTGAGCAGCTCGGTCACGCCGATCAGGCCGGCCGCGCCAGGTACGAGGAGCCAGAACCCTGGCAGGAAGGTGATGAGCTTGGGCGGACCGTGCCTCATGGTCTCCACCCAGAGCGCCAGCGGCGTCATCGCCAAGGCGCCGAAGAACCCGCTGAGCAACCCGCCGAACACGGCGGATCCAGCCACCTGTCCGGCGTATGCGGCGAGCATGATCACCAGCATCCACGGCAGCGAGCTCGCCGGTGCGGAGAGGTGCAAGTAGATGCCGATGGCGAACACTGCGACACCGAGCCACGGCGCCCACCATCCGAGCCGGTTGACGGGGTTGTCGGCGAGCACGGCTGGCGAGAGCTCGAAGAGGGCGCTGGCCGCGAGGATGCCGAAGGCCAGGAGGAGCAACTGCACGAGGCCGCTGACGAGTCGGCTGGCACCGGACACCATCTGCCCGGCCGCCAGCTCGACGGTGCCGATCGTCAACGCAGCACCCGGTAGGAACGTGACCAACGGCGGGATGAGGATGCGCACGGGGTTGTCGATCTGAACGCGCTCCAATGTTGCGAACACGATGACCGAGACAGCGAAGGTGACGACCACCGGGAACACGAGAGCGAGCGACGCCAGTCGAGGCAACTTGGCGAGTCCGACCAGCAAGCCGAGGACGACCGCAGCACCGATGGCGCCGACGGTCGGCTGCAGGAGGAGGGCGAGACCGACCGTGAGTACCGCATGGCCCAGTGTCCGGACCGGCCAGCGGAACGTCGGAGCCATGCCGATAGATCGCGTGCAGCCGATCGAGCGCCGCGTTCGGCGAGATCGACGCGACCGACGCAGCGCGAACGAGGGTGTACAGCTCGGCGACCTGATCGAAGCGCAGCGGCGGGCGTTGCGGGATGCCGATCTCGATCTGTGTGCCCGTGCCCTGACCCGTCGCGACCATCAGCGACGTCGGAAGGACCGCGACCTCGACATGCTCCACGCCGTATGCGGAGGTGATCGCCCTCAGGTTGGAGTCAATCGCATCCACAGAATCGCCGGCAGCGGACATCGCCAGTCCGACCTGGACGAGCAGTTCGCGGAACGCCGCGACTCCGGCGTCGTCAGTCGGAGTCGGCGTCGTCATCGCTCTACGGTCGAGTGCTCAGTCCCACCCCGGAGCAGTCCCGGCATGTCTTCTTCCTTACCTGTGGTGTTCCGGCGTGTCAGGTCGCGACCGCGCTGGTCCGGGATCGCTTCCATGCGATGTCAAGGACGACGCTGACGAGCAGGATGATGACGAGCGCCACGGCGGTGCCGGGCTCGTCGACGAGGGTCGTGAAGACGAACGAGACGAGGACGGTCGCGGCGGAGGCGACGGCGAGGACGAGGATCCAGGCTCGCGCACCGGTCTGGTCCCGGACCCGCAAGTGCCCGACCGAGATCAGGCCGAACACGAGCAGTGCGATGACGCTGCCGATGGAGGCGATCGCGGACAGGTCGAACCCGACGGCGAGCACAATCGCCAGCGCTGCCGTGATGACCAGACCAGTTCCCACGCGACCCCCCAACCGCCGCCCCATCGCTGGAGGGAACTGGCCGATCGCGGCCATCTCCTCGCACAGCCCCGATGCCGGGTAGAGCCCGGCATTCGTGGCGCCGGCGGTGGCGAAGAGGGCGGTCACGGTCATCATCCAGTAGCCGGCGCGACCGAGCGTTGGCTCGGCGGCCACGGCGAGCGCTGTTCCGCCCGAGTCGATGACCTCGTCGACGGTCAGGGTGCCGAACACCCCGAGGGCGACCGCGACGTAGACCACGGTCGCCAGCCCCAAGGCGAGGAACATGGCGCGGGGCAGCTGGCGGGCTGGGTCGGCGAGATCCTTTGCCGTGAACGTGACGACGCCGAATCCCAGGAAGGCGAAGAACGTGAGCGCGACGCTGGCCACGATGTCGCCGAACGGTGGGTAGCCCGAGAAGGCGAGGAGATCGGGATCGAGGTTGGCGAGCGTCGCCACTGCGAACACGGTGAGGATGCCGATCACGACGATGACGACGACGGTCTGGGCCCGCGCCACGGCTCGCGACCCGATGACGTTGACCATCGTCATCGCCACCACGACCAGCACGGCGAAGGTCTTGGTCCACGCCTCTCCGCCATCCCCGACGACCGTGCTGGCGTAGCTGCCGAACGACACGGCGACCATCCCGGTGACGATGGCGTTGGCGGCGAGGATCAACCAGGCGATGACCCCTGTGACGTGGCCATCGCCGAACCCGCGTACGACGTACTCGAGCAGGCCACCTGCCGACGGATACCGAGAGCCAAACTTGGCGAAGGAGTAGCCCTGCAGCCCGGCGACGGCGCCGGCGATGAGAAACGACAGCCACACGGCCGCCCCGGCGACCTCGCCCGCTGCGCCGAGGAGGGCGAAGATCCCCGCGCCGACCATCGCGCCGACGCCGATGAACGCCGCCTGACGCACACTGAACGTCCCGGTTGTCGGGGCGACGTCGGTCATCGCCGAGCCACAATCACAGAGCCCCGAGCGCCAGGACGATGATCGTCAGGACGGCAAGGATGACGAGTAGCGGCCAGACGAAGCGGAGGTACTTGCCGTAGGGAACCCGGGCGATGGCGAGTCCGCCCATCACGACGGCCGAGGTCGGCGTCACCAGGTTGAGCAGGCCCGAGGCGCTCTGATAGGCGGTCACGACCAGGCTGCGGTCGGCCCCGGCGAAATCGGCGAGAGGCGCCATGATCGGCATCGCCACCGTCGCCAACCCCGAGGACGAAGGGATCAGGAACGACAACGGCAGGAAGAGCAAGTACATGACGACTGCGAACGCGGCTTCACCGACGTCGCCGAGCGCCGACTCCGCCCAGTGCAGGACGGTGTCGGTGATCTGCCCGTTGTTCATGATGACGGTGATGCCACGGGCGATGCCGATGATGAGGGCGACACCGACCAGGTCACGGGCCCCATCCACGAACGTCGTGGTGAGCTCACCCTCTTTCATCCTGCCCACCACGCCGATCAGAATGGCGAACAGCAGAAACGACGCCGTCATCTCCGGGAACCACCACCACAGCGTCGGCAACCCGATGCTCAGGTCCTCCCACGGGATGACCCCGTAGATCATCACGACGAACGCGGCACCGAACAGCCCGAGGACCAGCTTGTGTTGACCGGTGAGCACGACCTCACCGGTATCGGCGTCGGTCGTCGCGGTGAAGTGCCGCTCGTTGTCCGCCTTCATGTCGTACACGAGCGACTTGGACGGATCGCGCCGCACCCGCTCGGCATAGCGCAGCACGAACCAGATGCCGACCACCAGGCCGACGATGAGGATGACGAGCCGCAGTCCGAGCCCGTCACTGAGGGAGACGTCGGCGAAGCCGGACGCGATCCCGGTGGCGAACGGGTTGACGGTGGAGCCGAGCACGCCGATGCCCGCACCGAGCAAGATGACCAGCGCACCGGTGAGGGCGTCGTAGCCGGCGGCGATCATCACCGTGATGATCAAGACGTAGAAGGCGAGGCTCTCCTCCGCCATCCCGAATGTCGTGCCACCGATGGCAAACACCGTCATCAGGATCGGGATCATCCACCGCTCGTGACCGCGAAGGCGGGCCACGAGCAGCGCGATGCCGGCCTGGATGGCACCCGTCTTCATCGTGATGCCGATGAAACCGCCGATGACGAGGATGAACAAGGCGACGTCGATAGCGCCGAACAGCTCACCGCTGTTGAACACGTCGACGTTGCCCGTGGCCGGGTCCTCGATGCCGTACATGCCGTTGATCGGCGCCTCCAACGAGTCGACGATGATTCGCGACGGTGTGGACTCGACCTCCTCATACGTGCCGGGGATCGGAGAGCCGTCAGGGTCGAGGGCGTAACGACCCGCCGGGATGATCCAGGTCGCCAAGGCCGTGATCACGATCAACGCGAACAGGATCGTGTACGCCGACGGCAACGTGAACCGAGACTCGTCGGGAGCGTCCGGAGGCCCGTCCCCGCCGGCGCCTTGGGCCTCCTCTGGCTGCACGTCAGTCGACACGATGCCCTCCTCCGCGTGCCTGCCGGTGTTCGCCTTCTCTCGATGGGGCGCCGACGGCAGCGACCACGGATGCGGAGACCTGTTCCGCCTGCTCGCGTCGCATTCCGAGGACGCCGGTCTTGGAGATATCGCAGCTGTACATCATGGATCGTCCGGTTGGCCTACGTCGTCGACGTGACGGTGTCGGTGACGGGTGTGGTGTCTTGTGGCGGGACGGAGTCGCCGTCACCGACGAGGGAGGTCGCAGTGGGCGGATCGGGCTCCCGCCCTCCGACGCCCGGGTCGTTGCGAGCCCAGGCGAGGATGGCCACGATGGCGGCCACGGCGATCGCCCCGACCATCCATCGTCCCCAGGTCGTCTCCAGCATGGTTTCGTCTCCTACAAGGAATCGCGCAGCAGTGGACAGGTCATGCAGTGACCGCCGCCGCGGCCCTTGCCGAGCTCGAAGCCCTCGATCTCGATCACTTCGACGCCGGCCTGGCGCATCTTGGCGATGGTGTAGGTGTTGCGCTCATAGGCGACGACGACGCCCGGTTCGAGGGCGACGACGTTGTTGCCGTCGTCCCATTGCTCGCGCTCTTGCTGGTACTCGTCGCCTCCGGTCTCGACAACGTGGAGCTTGCTCACCCCGAGGGCGTCGGCGACGGTGCCGATGAAGTCGCTCTCGACGGTGACATGGAAGTCGCCGGAGCTCGTGCCGGGCCGAAGGCTGACCGCGCGGATGTTGCCGACCACCTGCGGGTAGGCGGTCGCCTTGTCGCGATCGAGCAGTGTGAAGACGGTGTCGAGGTGCATGTGGGCGCGGTCCTTGGTCATGACGCAGGCGATCACCCGCTCCGCCGCGCCCGTGGCGAACAGCGCCTTGGCGATCTGCTCGATCATCCGCCCCTGGGAGCGTTCGCTCATGCCGATGAGCACGGCGCCGTTGCCGATCGGCATCACGTCGCCGCCTTCGAGCGAGGCGAGCCCGAAGTCGGCGATCTCGAACCGGCCGTCGGGTCCTTCAGGCGGATACCAGAACTCGAAGTCGTCGTCGGCGAACATCGGGTGCGCCTTGTAGATGGCCGCCACGTTGTAGGCCTCGCGGCGTCGTGCCGGCCAGTACATCGGGTTGATCGACACGCCACCGTAGATCCAGCACGACGAGTCGCGGGTGAACAGTGTGTTGGGAAGCGGCGGGAGCACGAACGTGCTCGGGTCGTCCAACGCGGCGCCGATCAGCGAGACCTCGGCGGCCCGGGCCAGGTCGATGCCCGCTTCGGCGACGGTCAGTCCACCGATCAGGTGCTTGGCCAGCTGGTCGGGCTTGAGGTCGGCGAGCAGGAGCCGGATCTCGTCCACGAGCGACCAACCGACGGTGTACTCCGAGGCGACCAGTTCGATGAGCCGCTGTCGCGCCTCTTCGCTCGCGGCCAGGGCGTCGGCGAGCAGCTCGTGGAGGTGGAAGACCTCGACGCCCCGCTCCCGCATCCGGGCGACGAACTGGTCGTGCTCGTGCTGGGCCCGTTCGACCCACAGCACGTCGTCGAACAGCAGGTCGTCGTGGTTCGACGGGGTCAGGCGTTGCAGGCTCAGGTCCGGGCGGTGGACCATGACCTTTCGGAGCTTGCCCACCTCCGAGTGCACACCGAACTCAGTCATCCTCGTCCCTCTCTCGGTTGTTCGGCCACCACGTTGGTGCCGGCCTGACCTTCCACGATCTTCTCGATGTCGGCGAGTGAGCCGATGGCGGCGCGCTTGCCGGTGGCCTCGACGAACCGCACCGCGGCGTCGACCTTCGGGCCCATGGAGCCAGCGGGGAATGGCCGGTCGCGCAGCTCGGCCGGCGTGACGCGGTCGAGTCGGCGCTGCTCAGGGGTCCCCCACTGCTCGTACACGCCGTCGACGTCGGTCGCCATCACGAACAGGTCGGCGTCGATCTCGCGGGCGAGCAGCTCGCTGGCGAGGTCCTTGTCGATGACCGCCTCGATGCCCTCGAGGGTGCGTTCCTTTCCCGCCACCCACGCCGTGGGGATCCCCCCGCCACCGGCACAGATGACCACCACGCCTTGCTCCAGCAGCCAGCGGATCGGCCGGATCTCGAAGATCCGCTTCGGTGCCGGCGAGGGGACGACCCGGCGGACGTGATCGCCGTCGCGTTTGAACACCCAGCCCTTGTCCGCCGCCAGCGCTTGCGCCTCGGCATCGGCGTATATCGGTCCGACGAACTTCGTGGGCTCGGCGAAGGCGGGATCGTCCCGATCCACCTCGACCATCGTCAGGATGGTCGCGAACGGCACCTCGGCGGGGAGCAGGTTCCCGAGCTCCTGCTCGATCAGGTAGCCGATCATCCCTTCGGTCTGGGCGCCGAGGAGGTCGAGCGGGTAGGCCTCGACCTCCTTGTAGGCAGCCGCCTGGAGGGCGAGGAGACCGACCTGGGGACCGTTGCCGTGCGACAGCACCAGCTGGTGGTGGCCGGCGACCGGGGCCAGCGCCCGGGCGGCGGTCCGGATGTTCTGCCGCTGCGCGTCAGCGGTCATCGGCTCGCCCCGCTTGAGCAGGGCGTTGCCTCCGAGAGCGACGAGGACGCGCACGGCGAACGTCAGCTCCCCAGCGTCGCCACGAGCAGCGCCTTGATCGTGTGCAGGCGGTTCTCGGCCTGGTCGAACACGATGCTCGCCGGCGACTCGAACACCTCGCCCGTCACCTCGAGACCCTCGCT
This sequence comes from uncultured Acidimicrobiia bacterium, assembly GCA_963830025.1. GTDB lineage: Bacteria > Actinomycetota > Acidimicrobiia > Acidimicrobiales > Ilumatobacteraceae > CAWHLC01. The sequence continues at coordinate 215,140 of CAWHLC010000001.1, read as the reverse complement.
CATCCCGGTGTGCTCCATCATCTCCCGACCGACGACCGTGTTCGGGTCGTGGAACGCCGGCAGGCAGTGCATGAACTTCACCTTCGGGTTCCCGGACTTCTGCAGCAGCGCGGCGTTCACCTGGTAGGGCGTGAGCAGCCGCGACGCGCTCCGTCCAGACGTCCTTGGACTCACCCATCGACACCCACACGTCGGTGTGCACGAAGTCCACGCCGGACACGGCTTCGGCGGCGTCCTCGGTGATCGTGATCCGCGCTCCCGTCCGCGACCCGATCTCGCGGGCGATGGTCACGACGTCGTCAGGCGGCTGCAGCGTCGCTGGACCGGCCAGGCGCACGTCGGCACCCATCAACGCACCCATCGCCAGCAGTGACCGGCCCATGTTGTACCGGCAGTCGCCGACGAACGCGTACGACAGCGCGTCGTAGGGCTTGCCGGTCGCCTCGTGCATCGTCAAGAAGTCCGCCAGCATCTGCGTCGGGTGCCACTCGTTCGTCAAGCCGTTGTAGACCGGCACGCCCGCGTTCGCCGCCAACTCCTCGACGTCGGCCTGTTCGCTGCCCCGGAACTCGATCGCGTCGTACATCCTGCCCGAGCACGCGCGCGGTGTCCGCCACCGACTCCTTGTGGCCGAGCTGCGACCCGGACGGGTCGAGGTACGTGACGTGCGCACCCTGATCGAACGCGGCGACCTCGAACGCTGACCTCGTGCGGGTCGAGGTCTTCTCGAAGATCAACGCGATCTCCTTCCCAGCGAGACGCTTGACCTCCGTGCCGGAGTACTTGGCGATCTTCACCGCCTCGGACGAGCTGCAACAGGAACCGCAGCTCCCGCGGCTCGAAGTCGATCTCTTTCAAGAAGCTGCGGTTGCGCAGGTTGAACATCGTGGCGCCGCTCCTCGTGTCGTGGATGCCCACTTCGCCACGACCGTACGACCGGCGTGGGTAGGCCGGACCCACCCTCGACGGGGTGGTCGAAGACCGTTCACCCGACGTTCGCGCCGCGTTCACACGGTGGCGCTCGTGTTCGAGTGCGCTCCGCGGTCGCCGCGCTGGCGATCGAGCTACGCCGGCTGCTGGGGAGGGTTGCCCGGTGTTGCTGTCTGGTTCGACCGTCGCAGCTGGTCGACCGACGGGACCGCGGTGCTGGTGAACGGCATCGTCCGCCTGACGAGGTGGTGGAGCCGTTCGGCGTCGGCCTTCGCGCCCGCGACTAGCGCTGCCGCGACCTTCGGCTTGCGGCGTGGCGCCGTCGAGTCCGAGCTCGCGGTCGGCGTCTCGACGCTGTCTTCGGCGGGCGGTGCCGTCGGGATCAGGCGTCGGCCGGTGCGTCGCCACCTCTCCATGACGATCACACCAGCGATCATGCCCGACAACCACAGGATGGCGTACGTCCGTATCGTGTTCATCGATCTCTCCCTACTTCGCCGTCGTCCGCGCCATGCTCGTCATCGACTGGGCGACTGCTGCCGCTTCCTCGCGGCTGTTCACACCCAGCTTGCGGTAGATGACTCGGATATGGAACTTCACGGTGTTGACCGACACATAGAGCTCCTTGGCGATCTCGCCGAAGGTGAGCCTGGTCGGCAAGAGCCGCAGCACGTCCCGCTCGCGGTCGGTCAGATCGTCCGGGAACTCGCGTGTCGGGGAGCCGTCCGGGCAGTCCCGGCGGGGCCATCGCCAGCCGCAAGCGATGCATGGACTCGTCGGGCACTCGCCACGCCGCGCGCTCGATCACGTCCATCAGCTCTCGGCCATCCGAGACCATGGTCTGCACGATGCGGTGGGCGCAGGCGAGCTCGACGGCGGACGTCACGTGTGCCAGCACAGCTTCGCGGACTGCCGTCGCGGTGGGCAAGAGCAGGCCAAGCACCACCTCGTGCCGGACGTTCCGCGGCTGGGCGAGCTCCAGATCGGAAGCGGCGGCCGTCCGATCGTCGAGCGCGAGGTGCAGGCGCGGCCTGACTGACGGGACCCCAGAACGGATCCGCGATCGACATCGCGTTGCGTCGGGCCTCGTCGATGCCGCCGCCCACAATGGCGACCGCCGTCGCCGTTCGTCGCACCCAGTCGACGAGGTCGGGACCGCCCCGGGCAGTACGCCACCAGCGTTTCAGCGCGGGCGAGCTCGCGGGATGCGGAGTCGACGTCATATTCGTCGACGGCGACGCTGGCAAGGGCGAGCATCGCTGCGACCGGCGCGTAGAGCCTCGGCTCGGTCGAATTGTCGGCGATCGCCTGCAGTTCCGACGCTGCTCGTTCGCGGTCGCCGATCTCGAGGCGGGCGAGCGCCTCGGCGAGCGCCAGCTCCACCTGCAGGATCGACATCGTGTGCGCCGCCGGCCGGACCCCGGCGGCGACGCGCAGTGCGTCGACCGGGCGCCCCGCGAGCGCGTGCCCGAGGGCTCGAACACCCTCCAAGGAGATCCCCGTCGCGGGTCCCTGCTCATCGCGATCGTGGCGTCTCGCACGACACGTTCGTCGTCGTCCCACTGCTCGGACAACGCCACACCTCTCGCCGCAGTGTTCCACGCGAACCGACCCGCAGGATCGCTCCACCAGCGACCGCCGAACTCGGCGATCGCGCGAAGCGCGCAGGCGCGGCCGGTCGTCCAGCTCCCAGACGTCGTGAGGGAGATGGACTGCAGCGCGTCGAGCTGTGGCGAGAAGTCGTCCTCCGCCTGCTCGGCGAGCCACATCGCGTCTCGGACGGTCTCGACGAACCGTCGGGAGCGGGCCGAGAATATGGCTGACTGCGAAGTCGATCAGGGCCGGGACGTCGCTGGCGGCAACATCGCGAGGGATCGCCTCGAGGGTGCGGCCGATGACGGACTCGCGGCCCTGGTCGTACAGCTCGGTCGAACGCTCGGCGAGCAATCTGAGCGCGTCTCGGGGCCGAGCGGCGAGGAGCCACTGCTCGAGGGCATGCACGGTCTCGCCTGCGTCCTCGAGCCACCGCGCCGCCCGCTCGTGGTGCTCGTGGTGCCGCGACGACCGCACCAGCTCCCTGCGCAACGCCTCGCGCACCAGAGGATGGATCCGGAACCAGTCCTCGTCGCCGAGTCGGTACACGAACAGTCCTTGCGCTTCGCCGCGCAGCAGCAGCTCACGGGCGTCCGACCGCCCGGTGATCGCCGTCGCCAGAGCGGTGTTGACTCGATCGACCACCGAGATTCGGACGAGCGCGTCGACGACGTCTGCATCGCCCGTCGCCAAGACTTCATGGCGCACGTAGTCCTCGGCGAGTAGCTGGATGTCGGGCGCGCGAGGAGTTCGGAGTCAGTGTCAGGCCGGCCCTGGCCGACAACCCGGTGAGCTGCACACCTGCAGCCCAGCCGTCGGTGTACTCGACGGATGCGTCGATCTCGGCCTCCGACAAGTCTGGCGCGAGGCGGGCGAGGACCTCGCGCGCCTCGTCCGTGTGAACCGGAGCTCGGCGAAGCGCACCTCTACCAGCTGTCCGCGCACGCGCAGCCGATCGAGCGGGATGCTCGGATCCGTGCGGGCAGCGATCACGACGTGCAACCAAGGCGGGAGGTGCTGCACGAAGAGAGCCAGCGACTCTGCGGTCAGCGGGTCCTTGATGTGATGCACGTCGTCGAGCACGAGCACCCCGTCGTCAGCGCGACACCTCCTCCAAGCCTGCCAGGAGCACCCGGACGACGTCGCCGGCCGAGCGCGCCGCCAGCGATCAGGCCCTGCGCGGCTCGACCGCAACCGGGGGCCAGCGGCTCGAGTGCGCCGATGGCACCGGTCCACAGAGCGACCGGATCGTCGTCCAGCTCCTCGAGCGACAACCATGCGGTCCGGACGGAGGCGTGGCCCACCCAGCTGGACAGAAAGCTGGTCTTGCCGGACCCGGCCGGCGCGATCACCAGCGTGAGCGGGCGAGAGATAACGTCGGCGAACGCCTGCTCCAGGCGGGGCCGAGAAACGAAGTGGTCCGGGACCGCGGGGCTGCGTAGCTTCGAACGCAACAGCGATGACGTCCCAGGTGTTCGCCTGCCATCGATGCTGCTTGTCATGACCAAGCAGAGCTCCTGCAGACTTTTCAACAGTTACCGGGCCGGGGTCCTCGGGTCGGGCAGGCTCGAACACGACAAGTCCTAGGAATCGAGCCACGCTCCTGTGATCGCAAGATACCACCCGTACGGCAGGAGGAGGAGCATCGACGTGCCGCCAGGGTGCGACGTCGAGGATGCGGAGGACGTACGGGTCGGGGATCGTCGATGACGACACGACGGACCGGCGGCCTCGCTCGAGCCAGCGTCGGGGCGGACGGAGTCAGAGCCCGCGAACGTCGCGTTTGTAATGCTCGTACTCGGCCCACGTGAGCAGACCGACGCCGAACAGGTCAGCGAGCATCGCGAGCTGCTGAACCGGGTCGACGAGGAGATGTGACCATTCGGAGACGAACTCGCGCGTGCCTGATGGCGGGCGCGTCAACAGATCCGGGATCCCGTCCCGTCCGTGTGTGGCCGCTGTCACGATCGTCCCTCCTGAGGGTGGTGCCTCACCCGCGCGAGCGCCGCTTCGACGCGTTCGCGGGCGATCCGCTCGCCGGCCCGCACCTCGCCGCCGAGCGCTCGCGCCGCGGCGGCGAGCGGCTCCGCCCACCGATCCTCAGCGACGAGGATGACGGCGCAATCACCAGGCCGCATGGCGAGCGACACGAGCTCGATGTCGTGCCGACTCAGCAGGAACCCGTGACACGTGGTGACATCGATGATGACATCGAGGTCAGAGATCGAGTCGATCTCGACGATCTCCGGTCGGCCGCGTTCGTCGATGGTCACAACGACGAGGTCGAGGATCCGGATCACCGCCGAGTCGACCATGCGCACGAGGTCGGGACCGACCGAGCTCAGCGCCTGTGGACCGGGGATCATCAGCACGAGGTACTCGACGAGGTCGGTGGCGATGCCGGCCTGGTGTGGATCGGGTGGCGACATCACGCGCGCACGTCCTCGCGGGTGCGCATCCCCTCCACCAGGCCGTCGTCGAGTGTCACCTCGATCATCGTGTCCCTTTCTGCGACATCCCGCGTACCTCACGACACTTTGATCCCGCCGGCGCCTGCGCGCACCACCCGAACACGGGTGGCGCGTCGGCCCACCGAGCTCGGATCGGTCCCTGCCGAGACGATGGGACCGTCCATCCAGGCGCCCGGGCGACGCCAAACCCACAGGAACGGTTCGACGGCGCTGACCGTTCGCCGCGAGCGTCGTCGTCGGGCCGTCGACCATCGCCACCCATTTGGGGGTGGTGCTCACCTACCCAGATCCCGGGGATGCTCAGACGGCAACTTGAACGTACCTTCATCGGCGTGGAGCGCCCGACAGCCAGCGGTAGCGAGGGCACCTGACCAGCCCGTTCTCCGAAACGCGGCGGCAACCGCCTAGCATCAGCCTCGCCCATGGCTGACGTTGAGGGAGCACTGCGCAGTTCGGTGCGCGACGAGCTGCGTCACATCGGGTGGATTCCGGCTGCGTCCAAGCTGTACCGGCCGTTACCGGGTTTCGTGCCCCGCACGTCGGTGGTCGACCGCGTCCAGGCGCGCGGCGGCGAGGTCGTCACGGTGACGGCGCCCGCGGGCTACGGCAAGTCGACGTTCATCGCCGAGCTCGCGGCGGCCGATCCCCGCCCGACGGCGTGGGTCTCCCTGACGGCGGCCGAGAACGACCCGGCCGCCCTGCTGACCTACGTCGCCCTGGCGATCGACGAGATCGACCCGGTCGATCCCGATTGCGTGTCGGCCCTGTGGGCACGGACACCGACGGTCGGCTCGCCGGCCCTGCAGCAGTTCGGCGCCATGTTCGCCGACCGCCGGCGGCCGTTCACGCTCGTCCTCGACGACATGCACGAGCTGGCTCGCGGCGAGGTGCTCGACGCCCTGAGTGTGCTCGCCAGCGAGCTGCCGCCCGGCTCGCGCCTCGTTCTCGGCGGGCGCCACGAGATCCCTTTGCCGCGGGGCCGGATGCGCGTGCGGCGCCGTCTCGTCGAGGTTGGTCCGGCGGATCTGGCGTTCGACGAACGCGAGGCGGGGATCCTGTTCGAGGCGCTGGGCGTCGACGCGTCGCCCGACGAGGTGGCGCAGCTCGTCAGGCGGACCGAGGGGTGGCCCGTCGCCCTGTACCTCGCCACGCTGGCCCACAACAACGGCCGCGGCCCGGTGCCAGAGCTCCTCAGCGACTTCACCGGCGATCATCGCTTCCTCGTCGACTATCTCGGCGAGGAGCTGTTCGAGGACCTCGAGCCCGACGTCGCCGCCTTCCTGCTCGATGCGTCGTGTCTCGACCGCATCTCCGGCCCCCTTTGCGACGACCTCTTCGAACGCTCCGGCTCCGCGAACCTGATCGAGTGGATATGCCAACAGAACCTGCTGGTCATCCCGCTCGACGATCGCCGCGAGTGGTACCGCTTCCACCACCTCATGACGGAGTTCCTGCAGTCGGAGCTCGACCGCCGCGACCCATCGCGGCGCGCCGAGATACACCGCCGGGCCAGCCAGTGGTTCGAAGCTCGCGCCGACGCCGAGGGTGCGATCAGCCACGCCATCCGCAGCGGCGACCTCGAGCGGGCCGAGTCGTTGGTCCTGTTCTGGTTCGGACGCGTCGCCGCCGCCGGCCTTTCGGCGGCCCTCGAACGCTGGTTGGCGCTCTTTACGCCCGATGAGCTCGTCACCCGGCCGGGCCTGATGGTCGCGGCAGCCCACGGCCGGTTCTGTGAGGGACAGGGTGGCGCCGCCGTGCAGTGGCTCGACCGCGCCGTGGCCGGGCTGCCCGAGCACCATCCGGTCGATGCCCGGGGTCCGGTGGCGCCGGTGCTGCTCGCGGTCGCGCGCGCGATCATCGCCCCGCTGTCGCCGGCGGAGATGACGGCCGAGGCGCGCTACACGTACGACCACGCCGGCTTCGGCGAGGGCCATCCGTTGGCGTGCGTCGCGTTGGGCGCCGCGGCGTTCATGTTGGGTGACGAGGCGGAGGCGGCCCGACGGTTCCACGAGTGCATCGACAGCCCGCTCGAGCGACCGCTGGTACAGGCGTCGGCGCTGGCCCATCTTGCGGTGATCGAGTTGGAGCATGGTCGGTGGGATGAGGCGACGGTGCTGGCGCGTCGCGCCAAGACGCTGCTCGGGTTGTCCGCCATGCTGACCCCGGGAATCCTTGTGCTCGCCAGCAGCGTGCTCGTCGAGACGTACGAGGGACGCGCAACCGAGGTGGACGCCGACCGGCATCGGTGCCACCGGTTGCTCGTCGAGCTCGTCGGCGTCGCACCCTGGCTCAACCTCCAGGCGCGAGTCGCCCTCGCCCGCGAGTCGCTGCTGCGCCGCGACCGCGCAGCTGTGGCTGAGCTCCTGGACGAGGTCGACGCGATGGTTGCCGTGACACCCGGCGCGGTCGGCGTGGCGCGGCAGTCGGCCGCGCTGCGGCGCGAGTTGAACACCGCCCGAGACCCGGCCCAGCGGTTCGGGCCGGCCTCGTTGACGACGGCGGAGCTGCGCGTGCTGCAATTACTGCCCACCCACCTTTCCGTCGCCGAGATCGCCGACCGGTTGTACGTTTCCCGCCACACCGTGAAGTCCCAGACGATCGCCATCTACCGGAAGCTCGGCACGTCGTCGCGAGGCGGAGCGATCGACGCTGCCGTCTCCGCCGGCCTGCTGCCCGACGTCGCGCGACGGCGATGACCCGTCTCGGGTCAGCTCGACGCGGGGAAGCGTTGGCGGCCCGGCCCAGGGACGCCGGCCAGCAGCTCGCTGTCGTCGAAGTAGTGCCGGAACGCACGGATGCGCAGGCCGCGGAACTCGGCCACCGACGCCCCCGTGAGACGCGCCAGGCAGCCGGTCGGCTCGATGAGCAGGCGGTCGTCCAGCAGCACGGGCCGGGTGAACATCGCCTCGAGTCGCCACTCGGCGATGAGCTTGTCGGCGATGGCGTCGATCTCGACGACGACGATCTCGATGTCGCTGAGCGAATCCTCTGGTGTGCCGAGCTCGCGCTGCAACGACCCGAGCGACGTCAGCGACAGGTGTGGACTGGCGAATTCGACGTCCTCGATGAACAGCTCGGCGAACCGGCTGGCGTCGCCGAGCATGATCGCCTCCAGCGTGGCCACGAGCACACGTGGGCGGTCGAGTGGCGCGTCGACGAACCCTGGTGGGTCGGCGTGCGCCGGCCCGTTCGCCGTTCGCCGCGGTTGGAACAACAGCCCCACTCGACCTCCGTGCGTTCGGTCTGACGTCGCACCAGGGACAGTACGGACGCAAGCCGCGCAGCACATCGTCCACAGTGGGCGATGTCACCGGCGTCTCGACGGATCACCCGGTCTGGGCGATGTGGCCGGGCCTTTTACTGGCGCGCCGGTCGCCAGGACCACGACAGGTTGCTCGCCGGGTGAGCCCGGATCGCCCGGTTCGGGTGATGCCCGGCCCGCCATCGATCAACAGGATGGCTCTGGAGTCAGAGCGGTCTGATCGAGGGAGAGGAGACGGCCATGGTCGCCGAAGCGAGAGGATCGAAGCCCAACATCATCGTGTTCATGTCCGACGACGTCGGCTGGGGTGATCTGGGCTGCTATGGCGGCGGCGAGAACCGCGGCGCGCCCACCCCGCGTCTCGATCGGCTCGCCGCCGAGGGACTGCAGTTCTTATCGTTCTACGGACAACCGAGTTGCACGCCGGGCCGCGCCGCGGCGATGACCGGCCGCCTTGCCGATCCGTAGCGGGATGACGACGGTCTCGTTCCCCGGGCAGGGGGGTGGGCTGCCGGCAGCAGAGTGGACCTTGGCCAGCGTGCTCAAGCGGGCCGGCTACGGCACCTGTCAGATCGGGAAGTGGCACCTCGGCGAGGCCGACTACTCGATGCCGACGGCCCACGGCTTCGACGAGATGTCCAACACGACGCTGTACCACCTGAACGTGTACACCTACACCGATCCGGCCTTTAATCCCGACTTCCCGTTCGACGACGCCGAGACGATGGCGATGTGGGGCAACGTAATCGGCGCAGTGGAGGGCAAGGCGGGTGAGCCGTGGCGCGAGGCCGGGAAACTCGACTCGGAGAAGATCCCTTTCATCGACGAGACATCGGTGCAGCACGCCGTCGCCTACCTCGAGGCGCACGCCACGGACGACCAGCCCTTCTTCCTGTATCTCAACACCGCCAAGATGCACCAGCCCAACCTGCCGCACCCGGACTTCGCCGGGCGGTCGATGGCGAAGAGCAAGTACGCCGACTCCCTCGTCGAGCTGGACCACCATGTCGGCGTCGTCGTCGACAAAGTGCGCGCGCTCGGCATCGAACAGGACACGCTCATCATCTGGACGACGGACAACGGCGCGTGGCAGGACGTCTATCCCGACTGTGGCTACACGCCGTTCAAGGGCACGAAGGGCACTGACTACGAAGGCGGCAGCCGCGTGCCCGCCATCGCCTGGTGGCCGGGCACGATCGAGGCGGGGCGACGCAACGCCGACATCGTGGGCTCGCTCGACTTCATGGCGACCTTCGCCAGCCTCGCCGGGCTCGACCTGCCGACCGAGGACCGGGATGGCCAGCCGACGATCTTCGACAGCTGCGACCAAACTGACCTGCTCACCGGTGCGGGGCCGTCGACGCGTGACCACTGGTACTACATGACCGAGAGCGAGCTGATCCCCGGCGCCGTCCGTCTCGGCAAGTGGAAGGCGATCTGGAACATCCGGACTGGCTGGCGCGGAGCGGCGCAGTACACCAACGTCGTCCCTGAGCTGTTCGACCTCTGGCAGGACCCAGGCGAGCAGTACGACATCTTCATGACGAACTGGGCCGAGAAGACCTGGCAGGCCCCGCAGATGGGCGCCAAGGCGCTGAGCCTTCTGCCGACCTACCAACAGTTCCCGAACCGGCCACTGCAGTCGGCGGGCATCAGCGGCGCCGTATTCGAGATCGAGGACGCCCAGGTGCAGCAGCAGGTGCACAAGATGCTCCACGCGCTGAGCGCCAACACGTAACGCACCAGGCGGCCCCGACGGGCGAACACCGGGCCCCAGCCACGGTTCGCCCGATGTGGGCGATGCCCGAGCGGTCGGCAAGGGCGCACGATGCCGACGTCGCCGGCAGCGGTGACCGCGCAGGAAGGAGGTCCCCATGGCGGACCGAGATGATCCGGTGCTGGCGCCCGACGTCGCGACGGCGGGAGCCGTCGGTGAACCGAACACGAGCATTGAGGACGCAACGGCGCCGGCTCCCGGAGATGTCGCCGCCCACACGGCGAAGCGGCATCGACGGTTCCCTGTCTCGATCCTGCAAGGCGTGCTCCCGATCGACCGCGCCGGCGTCGCGCCCGAGATCCTCGCCGGGCTGACCCTCGCCGCCTTGGCGATTCCGGAGGTCATGGGCTACTCGAACATCGCCGGCATGCCGGTGATCACCGGCCTCTACACGCTGGTCCTGCCTCTCATGGTCTTCGCCGTCTTCGGCTCCTCGCGACATCTCGTGGTGGGCGCCGACTCGGCAACCGCGGCCGTGATGGCCGCCGGGCTAGCCGGCCTCGCGACCACCGGCTCCTCCCAGTACATCGCCCTCGCCGGCCTGCTCGCACTGATGGCGGGCGGCTTCATGATCCTCGCCCGCCTCATCCAGCTCGGCTTCATCGCCAACTTCCTGTCTCGGACCGTGCTCATCGGGTTCCTGACCGGTGTCGGCATCCAAGTCGCGCTGGGCCAGATCGGCGGAATGCTCGGCATCACCGGTGTGAGCGGCAAGACGATCCCGAAGTTCATTGAGACCCTCGGGAAGCTCGGCGAGACGAGCCTCACCACCCTGGCCGTCACCGTCAGCGTGATTGGCACCATCCTCGTGCTGAAGAAGGTGTCGCCGAAGATCCCCGGCGCACTCTTCGCCGTCGTCGGCGCGATCGTCGTGAGCGCCGCCGCCGACCTCGCCGCGCATGGCGTCTCCACCCTGGGCAAGGTTCCGCGAGGACTTCCGAGCATCGGCTTCCCGAGCGGCCTCAGCTGGGGCGACGTGACCGACCTGCTGCCGACCGCGGTGTCGATCTTCGTCGTGATCCTCGCCCAGAGCGCGGCGACCTCACGGGCGTACGCCGCCAAGTACGACGAGTCGTTCAGCGAGAACACCGACCTCGTCGGCCTCGGCCTCGCCGAAGTCGCAGCGACGCTGAGCGGCTCCTACGTCGTCAACGGCAGCCCGACCAAGACGCAGATGGTCGACAGCGCAGGCGGCCGCAGCCAGCTGGCCCAGCTGGCGGCAGGCGCCATCGTGATCGTCGTGTTGGTGTTCCTCACCGCGCCGCTGCAATACATGCCGAACGCCGTGCTGGCATCGATCGTGTTCCTCATCGCCATCGAGCTGATCGACCTCGCCGGCATGCGCAGGGTCCTCGCCCTCCGACGCGACGAGTTCGTCATCGCCGGCCTGACGGCGCTGACGGTCGTCGTCGTCGGCGTCGAGCAGGGCATCATCCTGGCGATCGTCCTGTCGATCGTCGACCACCTGCGCAAGTCCTACCGGCCGAACAACGCGGTGCTGGTCCCGGCGGGCAACCACCAGTGGCGCTCGATGCCGATGACGCCGACCCTTCGGACTGCTCCAGGGCTCGTCGTGTACCGCTTCAGCGCCGACCTGTACTACGCCAACGCCAGCCGGTTCCTCGACGACGTGCAAGCGATCCTCGCCAGCACCAGCGAGCCGCCCTTGCGCAAGCTGTGCATCAATGCCGGCGCCATCTTCGACATCGACTACACCGGCGCCGAGACGCTGCGTCAAGCGCATCACGCATGTACAGCGCACTCCGTGCGGCTCGTCTTCGCGTCCGTCCTGCCGTCGGCCCGCCAGGAGCTCGAGCGCTACGGCATCGTCGACCTCGTCGGCCCCGACCACTTCTACGAGCACGTCAGCGACGTCATCGGCCACGTCGAGCACGGACCGCGCGCTGCTCCGCCGAACCCGGCGGTCGCGCCGACGTGACGGGTATCCCGGGGAATCGTCCGAACTGGACGATGCACGTCGGCGCCACTTGTTGCAGCATCGTCAAGATCGCCGCGTGGCGTAACGAGATGAGGGGGTCCACCGATGCTGGCCTATGACTACGAGTACCTCGCCAGCGACGAGTACGCGGCCGTCCGATGACCGCGACCACCACAGCCCCGCCACGGCAGCGCGCTCACCTCCACGCGACAGTCGACGAGCGCGCCGCCGCCGGCCGCGCCGTCCGCGCCTCCTCCCCGCGCGCGTCGCATGCGACCTGGGAAGCAGCAGCCGACCGGGAGCCAGCCATGACGGCCCTGCAGCGGCAGGCCGAGACGCGGGTGCCCGAGCTGATCCCGATCCGATACGGACGGATGGTCTCGTCGCCCTTCGCCTTCTACCGGGGCGCGGCAGCGATCATGGCCGCCGACCTCGCCCGCACGCCGCACACCGGGCTCGAGGTGCAACTGTGCGGCGACGCCCACTTGTCCAACTTCGGCGGCTTCGCAGCACCCGATCGCCGGCTGGTGTTCAGCATCAACGACTTCGACGAGACCCTTCCCGGCCCGTTCGAGTGGGATCTCAAACGACTCGCCGCCAGCTTTGCCATCGCCGGGCGACAGCAGGACTTCAGCACGCAGAAGCGGCGCTCGATCGTGATGGCCGCCGCCGCGGCCTACCGCCGGGCGATGCGCTCATTCGCCGGCATGAGTTTCCTGGAGGTCTGGTACACCCGACTTGACGTCGACGACATCGCCCGCCAGTTCGGCAGGAACGCTCACGCCAAACAGATGCGCACGATGCGTCGCGGCGCGGACAAGGCGGCATCGAAGAACAGCCTGAAGGCGATGGCGAAGCTGACCAAGGTCGTCGACGGGGAGCCGCGGTTCATCAGCGATCCACCGCTGTTGTCGCGCCTCGAGGAGCTCGTCGGACCCGATGAAGCAGCCCGCTTCAAGGCCACCGCTGAGAAGCTGATGCGGTCCTACAAGGCGTCCCTGCCGGACGATCGCCGCGTCCTCATCGAGCGGTACCGGTTCGTCGATATCGCCCGCAAGGTCGTTGGCGTGGGCAGTGTCGGCACCAGGGCCTGGGTCGTCCTGATGCTCGGCCGCGATCCGCGACGACCCGCTGCTCCTACAGTTCAAGGAGGCTCAGCCGTCGGTCCTGGAGCCGCACCTCGGTCCGAGCCGCTACCGCAACCACGGTCAGCGGATCGTCCACGGGCAGCGCCTGATGCAGGCGGCGAGCGACATCCTCCTGGGGTGGCAACGAGTTCCGGGATTCGACGGGATGTCCCGCGACTTCTTCGTCCGTCAGCTGTGGGACCAGAAGGGCTCCGCCGAGATCGAGCTGATGAACGCACGAGGCATGTCGATGTACGCCAACCTCTGCGGCTGGACCCTCGCCAGGGCGCACGCGCGATCGGGCGACAGTGTGGAACTGGCCTCGTATCTCGGGGGATCCGACACGTTCGATCGGGCGATGGCCGACTTCGCCGAGACCTACGCCGACCAGAACGAGCGCGACCATGCGGCACTCCAGCAGGCGGTCGCCGACGGCTCGATCGCGGCGACGATCGGAGTGTGACGGTGCCGCCGGCAGAACCCGCCGGATGGGTTCGGAATCCCCTGCCCAGTTGGCGCGAGGGCGCAACCAGCTCGGCGATCATCGACTTCGTCGCCACGGTCTGCGGAGAGGACGGATCGACTGGCGTGCCGCCGGAGGAGCGAGTCGCCGTCTTCGACAATGACGGGACGCTGTGGTGCGAGAAGCCGATGCCGATCCAGCTCGACTTCGTCCTGCGCCGGTTGCACGAGATGGCCGAAGAACAGCCCGAGCTGCGTAACCGCCAGCCTTGGAAGGCAGCGTACGACCGGGACTACACGTGGCTCGGCACGGTGCTGGCGGCGCACTACGCCGGCGACGACACCAACCTCGGGACCTTGGCGGCGGGTGTCCTCGCCGCCCACGGCGGAATCAGCGTCGAGGAGTTCGAGCGTCAAGCGAGCCACTTCCTCGACGGAGCGCAGCACCCGACGCTGGGACGCCGGTACATCGAGACCGCCTATGTGCCGATGATCGAGCTTCTCGAACTCCTCACGACGTGTGACTTCGCGAATTACATCGTCTCCGGCGGTGGCCGCGACTTCATGCGACCGATCAGCCAACCGGTGTACGCGATCCCGCGCGATCGCGTCATCGGCAGCAGCACCGCCCTGAGCTATGACGGGAACGAGGCCGGCGGTGTCATCCGCCGCAAGCCGGAGGCCGACTACATCGACGACGGAGCGGAGAAGCCGGTGCGGATCTGGAGCCGAACCGGGCGCCGGCCGGTGCTCGCTGCAGGGAACTCGAACGGTGACGTCCCGATGCTTGAGTTTACGAACCACCACGACAAGCCGACATTGCGGTTGCTGATCCTCCACGACGACGACGAGCGCGAGTTCGCCTACACCACCGGTGCCGAGGCGGCCCTCGATCGCGCCGCGGCCGAGGGCTGGACCGTCATCAGCATGAAGCACGACTGGCTCACCGTCTTCTGACACTCGGTTTTCGTCCGAACTTGGGTGGAGGTTCGGCGATCGCCACGTGGAGGGTCGATCAGCATGCGACGTTGTTGGTAGCGAGCCAACACGAACTCGACCCGTGACGCATCACCCGGCGTGAGGGAAACGCGACGTAATACTCAGGAGGGTGAGCGTTCGCGTCGTCCGACGACCTACGCCAGGCGACCGGTCTGCTCGGTCTCGTGCTCACGATCCTCTTCGCCAGCTCGTTCACGACGGCGTTGCAGCGCGTCCATTTCCACGCGTGGCGCCGACCGCGCCAGCACCCGCCCACGCGCTGAGCCTTCGCCACCCATTCCACAGCACGGACGACTCGTGAACACGACCTGAAGCACCGACCCCGTTACGCCTGGAGGGCGACTCCCATGACTGACACCACCGACGCCATCACCGAACCAAACAACGCCGATGGCAGCGAGCCGCCGGACGGCGGTCGCGACACCGTGACCGTCGAACCTGGCGAGCGCCGGACCCCGATGCCCAAGGTCGGGGTCTGGTCGTGGGCCTTCGTCGGGTTCACGGCCGCCACCGTCATCGTCGTCATCGTGCTCGCCGCGTTGAGCGAGATCGTGCTCCCGATGCTCTTCGCAGCGGTGCTCGCCATCATGTTCAAACCGCTCGTCGGCGTGCTCCAACGGCACAAGCTGAAGCCCACCCTGGCCGCGGGCGCGGTCGTGCTCGGACTGCTCCTATTGATGACCGGCGTCCTCGTGGCCACCGTCCGCGGCGTGACCGACCAAGCCGGCCAGATCAGCGAGGTCACCGACGAGGCCTTGGCCAACGCCGCCGATCAACTCGACGTAGCCGGCGTCGATCCACAAGCATTGGAGGACGCCCGGGCGGCCGCCGAAGGTGCCGCCCCGATGATCGCCGACGGCTTCCTCACCAACGTGATCGAGGGCGTCGGCAACATCATCGGCCTGGTCAGCGGCATCATCCTCGGCGCCCTGATCATGTACTACCTGCTCAAAGACGGCAACGGCTTCCGCCGGGCCGTCGTCGGGGCATTCAGCCCGGCGATGCGCGGCGACGTCGACGGCTTCGTTGGCGATTGCATCCGGATCCTGCGCGAGTACGGGAAGGGACGCAGCATCATGTCCGTCATCGTCTCGGCAGTGATCGGCCTCACCGCCCTCCTGCTCGGCCTCCCGCTCGTCTTCACAATCATGGTCGTCAACTTCATCGGGGGGTACATCCCCTACATCGGCGCCTTCCTCGGCGGAGGGCTCGCCATCATCGTCGCCCTCGGCGACGGTGGCCTCCCCGACGCCGTGATCATGCTCGTGGTCGTGCTCGCCTCCAACCTGCTGCTGGAGAACTTCGTCGAACCCAAGGTGATGGGACGCAGCCTCGACATCCACCCCCTCGTCGTACTCGTCGTCACCGCCTTGGGCGGCCTCCTCGGCGGCATCGTCGGCCTCCTCCTCGCCGTGCCCGCCTACGTCATCGCCCGCAGCGCCATCACCCGCTTCCGCTCGCGAGGCATCGCCGAGATGGTCGCCGACCGAGCCCAACCGACTGTGACACGACTGCTGCAATGACAGCCCAGCTGCCTCAGCGGTGTCGCCGCCGCCTCCACGTGCAATCCTGCCGCTCGTACGTCTCAGCACTGAGATCACGTCGATCCACAGCGTCCTCCCGATACGTCAACCTGTCCGGCCCATCCCTACCAGCTGCACCGCCCAAGCGATCATGCAGCCGACGATCGCGATCGCTCGTGACCGGCAAGAGCCCCGCGAACATCGGACAGGGTGTCGCGCGTTCGGTGCGCACTTCGACTCCCCGTGGATGCTCACCGTCATCCTCGACGCTCCCGAGTCTCCGACCCGCCGATCGTCGCACGGCCCGGTTCGGGGTGCGACGGCCTCGGGACGCTGCGGTGATCGGCAACAGTTCTGGCGCTACCGGCCTGGTGTCAACGGCACGTGAAGCGTCCCCCTATCGGCAGGGGGTCAAAATTCAGCCGCCGTTGACACCTGGGTCGTCGGACACCCGCCCGTCGGTGAACCGGTTCTCGAGGACCTCTGGGCCGCGCATCACCGTTCCGGATTGCCCTTCGGTCGACTGCGGTCGCGATGGCCAGAGCTGCGTGCCTCGCGTGGTCGATGACCGTGGCGAACGCCGCGAAGAGCGGGTCTGAACGATCGTGAGCGATCAAGCGATCTGCTCGAGCTTCGCGTGCGCTGCCTTCGACGACGACGTGCTCAAGCGCTCACGTGCCAATGCCCACCCGAGCGACATGGTGATCGAACCGACCGCGGACTACGACCCTGACCGTGTAGCTGTAAGGTCTATTTGCCAGATCCCGGGAGGTCACCTATGAGCATCGTCGTCCGATTTCCACTCTCGAACGTGACGAAACAGCAGTACGACTCCGTTCACGCTGCGCTCGAACAGTCCGGCGATTGGCCTCCAGCGGGGTGTCGAATCCACGTCGCCTTCGGCGACGACCAGAACGTCCGCGTCAGCGAAATCTGGGAGTCGCAGGAGCAGCTTCAGGCGTTCGGCGAGAAGCTGCAACCGCAGCTGGCAGCGGCAGGAATTCAGCTCACGGGGGAGCCGGAGATCTTCGAGGCCCTCAACCTAGAAACGTTCTAGCCACTCGAGGACTCGAACACCTTCCGGACTCGCTCGTCGGCGCCGCTCACCGGAATCCCCGGTAAGACTGTCGGAGTCGACGAGGGCAGATCGACTCCACCACCACGCGCACGTCATCGGACGCGACGAGGGCGGGCAGATCAGTCAGCAGTGGCCGACGCGGGCGTCCTCGCCGATAACGCCGTCGTGCCGCCTGAACAAGACGCGGGCGTCGGCCACGCGCCGCCCAGGTGAGGGCTGAACTCACGCCAGAATCCGCCCGCTCAACCACACGGAAGCACGGGACCAGGCATCCGATAATTTGAAGCGCCCCGGGTCTGATGGAGGCTGCCAGCAATACCAACGAGCGGTGTCCGGGTTAGCCAGATATCCAGGGTGATCGCGCACCGGACGGCGGCTACGGCGTTCGGAACGCCGTTGGGGGGCGACGGAGCCGACCCGAGCGGTCGCCGTCGGGCGGGCGCCGACCTCATCGACGTCGATGCGGTGACCACGCCGATCGCCGAGTCGGGACGCATGTCGGCTGCCGGAAGAAGGCTTTCCCACCGACTCCGCCGTGTCGACATCGCTGGGTGGGTCTTCGTTATGGCGTGCCAGGGAAGGAGGGATGTCCATGGGGAGCGGAGCGCCCAGCTGAACGGTTCTTGAAGGTGGACGAGGTTTGCGGCGTCAGATGTGCCAGCGGATCGCGGCGAGTGGGTCAGGGGTGTAGACGCAGTAGGTCCCGGTGTGCACGCTCTGCTCGAGGTGTGCCGCGAGTGGCGGGTGATGCGGGGCCAACCGCGCCAGTGCGTAACGGAGTGAGCGGGTCACGCTGGTGCGGGCGCGCTCGGCAGTTCCGCCGACTGATCGGTGACGCCCTCCGAGCCCGACGGCTCGGGCCAGCTCGGTTACCAGGTAGTCGCGGTCGCGCTGCGCGAGTTCGACGCGACCGATGTCGTTCGTCCGGGTGGCCTCGTCGATGTCATCGTCGACTTCAGCCAGCCGACGCCGGCAAGCGTGGCGCGCCTGGTCATCGATGAAGGGGAGGCCCGTCGAGCGGCGGCTGTGTGTGCGGCTGGACTCCAGGAGGACTGGAAGATCTAGGCGAACCGCTTGACGAAGTCGAGCGCCGTCTGGGCGACCTCGCGCCAGCCGTGGTCGATCGTGAGGGCGTGGCCTCGGTTCGGGATCTTCACGATCTCCGTGACGGCGGGGTTGCGCTGCTGCCGCTTGTAGGCGGCGTTCGCCATCGCCCACGGCACGGTGTGGTCCTTCTCGCCCTCGATGATCAGCAGGGGGCCACGGTCGGGGTTCTTCGTGTCCACCTTCGCCTCCGTCCACGGGTTGAGGTTCGCGTTGCACATCTGCGCCAGAGCGATCCCGGAGCCGGCGACGTGGAACGTGTCGTAGAGCTCCTTGGCCTCCTTCTCGTCCAGCGCGTTCGCCCAGCCGTACTTGAACCGGTCGAACGTGAGTGTGATAGCGCGGCCGCGCGTGAGCGGATTTGCCAGGAACGGGCCCGCCACCTTGAGCGCCGAGGCCGGGAGCGGCAGAACGCCGCGGAAGGGCCCGGGGTCGATCGCCACCGTGGCTACCGAGAGGCCCCGGCCAGCGACCATCTGCGCCAGCAAGCCCCCGGTCGAGTGCCCCATTACCGCAGGCTTCTTGTTCAAGGCATTGATGATCTCGGTCGTGTGATCGGCGATCTGCTGCAAGGTCTTCTTGGCGAGGACGTCCGGGTTCGCCCGGGCCGCTTCAACCGTGGCCGGATCGTCTGGCCAGTCCGGCGTCAGCGGCGGGTAGCCGGCCTGCTTGAAGAAGTCCGCCCAGTTCGCCCAGCTGCTCGGTAGCACCCAGAGGCCGTGGATGAAGACGACCGGGGTCGTGTCGGTAGACGCGTTGGCCGCCTCGATCTCGCGATTCTCCCGCTCGGAAATTGACGCCATGACGAACTCCTCTTCGGTCGGGTGATCGGACCTGTTACTCCAGCCTGCGGAGGGCATCGAGCTCAACCTGAAGTGGCGAGCGCCGACGCGCGGGCACCAACGCACCGTAGCGCCATGACATAGCGTAGAATGTCCGGGCCACGGAGCAAGGACGGCGAGTCAGTCGATCGCCGGACCACGCTCCGATCGACGGCTCGGCGCTCGCTACGCGGGCCCCCTCGGGCATTCAGCGGCACCCGGGGCGCCAGTACAGACGTTCCCAAAGGACGCGCTGTGGAGCGAGAGGAGCGCCGAGAGACTGGTCAAGACGAGCAGTGCGTCGGCGATCGTGCGGCGTGTCCAGCCCGGCGCCTGCCTCCGGCGGCACTTGATCGAGGACGGACCGGACTCGGTGCCGCTCGGCCAGCAGGTCGCTCGTGCTCCACGCTTCGAGCGGAACGCAGGCGATGCTCGCGAGGTTCAGCTGTTTGTTGCGGCGGCGCTCGAGTCCGGCGGCGAGGATGTCGATCGGGTCGCCGGCATCCACCGTTCGGGCGTGTGGACCGTCGTCTAGCTGCAGGTCGAAGTCCGCCACCGTCGCCCGGCACATGTAGATCCGGTTCTCCTTGCGTCCACGAGACATCGCCTCGTACGCGAGCTCGCGGTAGACGAGGTCGTCACGGAGCAGCATCGTGGCGTCGCACGTCGTGCCATGGGCCTTGTTGACGGTCATCGCGTAGGCGTGACCGACATGGCCGGCGTCCAGGTAGCGGGCAGGCACGTCCACAGCTCCGCGCGCCAGCTGAACGCGGATGGTTCGTTCGTCGGCGTCGACCGCGACGACCGTGCCTCGGTTCCCGTTGCGGACGCCGAGCTTGTGGTCGTTGCGGAGCATCATCACCCGGTCGCCGGCTCTGATGGGCGCGCCGCCGACGTCGAGCGCCGATCCGGTGGGGTAGCCAGCCGCTTCGGCGCGAACGTGGCCACACATGTTCAGCTCGGCAACGTCGGCGCGGCGGCCGGCGAGCATGACGGCGTCATCGCCGCGCACGATTGACGCCCACCAGTCGGCCCAGGAGCTCCGCCTCGGCCCCGGGTACCGGCGACGCGCTCAGCGGCGTCGCTCTGCATGGGCGGGGCGGCTATCGCTCCCACGCCGCCGCCATCGGCACCGACGCGTGGGAGTTAGAGCGACGCCAACGATCGAAGCGGCGCTCGCGAGAGCGAGCGGTCCGCAGCGATCCGCCGGACTCTCCGCCCGGATCCAGTGTGCGATGACATGATGCGTCGGGATTGCCCTCGTCCTATCCGGACAGTCACCCGGAGCGTTCTGTGCGCGTCCCCCTGGTGGGCCTGGGCCGTGGCTCGGCTCCTCGACGTCGCACGAGACGGCTGGCAACACCAGCGCCGAGCCATCGCTATATACGGCGCGTCGTCCCTGGCGTTCAAGCGTGGCGTGCGTGTTCGATGCCGATTGCGGCGGAGATCCAGCGCTCGTCGACGAGAAACCGCCTGGCGTGGAGCTCAGCCGAATGCGAGCTCATGCCCCACTGACGATCACCATTTCGTTGCCTTCGGGGTCGGCGACCCGCCAGCGATCCTCCGACTCGTCAAGGAGCCGGCCACCGGCTGCGACGGTGGTGGCGAGGCGCGTCTCCGCGAGGTCCGACGGCACCGCGAGCTCGAAGTGGATGCGGTTGCGCTGCCGGCGCCGCTCCGTCTCCAAAGCATCGAGCTCTTGGAACACCAGCACCGGGTTCAGCCGCCGCGGATCGTGGATGTCGATGACCCCGGCTCGCCGGTCGTGGGTGTATCCGAGTGCGGCGACCCAGAAGGCGCGGACCGCGGCGACGTCGACGGCGTCGAGGAAGAGCTGAGCGAAGCGCGGCAGCCCCGGATCCGCAGTGGCCCCGAGTTCGCGGGCAGCGGTCTGGAGGTTCCCAGCGAGGTCGGTGAAGTCGAGCTCGAGGCCGTGGGCGTCGTCTTCCCACTGGTCCTTACCGCTGTCGATGATCACGAGCCCGGGGCGCAGGTCGACCAGCAGCGGGAAGCCCGTGTCGTCGGCCAGCGCCGCTGCTGCGGCGGCCAGGTCACGCTGCTACGTCGGCGAGGTGGTGCGGTAGCACGCCATCGCGCTGAACACCGCCTGCCAGTCGGCTGTCCCGATCCTCTCGCCGAGCGCCGTGCCCGGCACCAGGTCCGTCGGGACGAAGCTGGCGCAGGGCGTCGAGCGACGCCGTGGTGAGTACGAGGATCGGGAACGCGTGGAAGTAGGTGTCGGGGTGATTGGCGGTGGCGATGTGCCCAGCCAGCGGTAGGCGGTCGCCCGGCCGCAGCCGAGCAACTTCGCAGCTTGGGCGATCGTGAGGAGTCGGCAGCGCACTCGCGACTCGCAGCGAGTCGAACGCCGCAGCGACCCCGAAGCTCTCGCCGGGCGGCGCGGATCGCGTTCTCGCCGGGCTCGACCCGGCTGCGGGAGGAACCGGCCACCCCTCACGCCGAGCGCGTCGAGGCCGACCGCGTAGCGGAGACAGGAGAGCAGGTCGAAGACGGCGGCGACGAGGCCGTCGAAATGCTTGCTATCCGGTATCCAACGGATGCGGGTGCGATCGAGCCGGTCCTGCGCGGGTTCCTGGTCGGTGTCCGCAATTGTCGCATGGTGGGGCCGCGTGTAGTGTCCTCTCGGTAGGCCGCTCGGCCAGGTCGTGGTCGGCCGAATGAGTTGTGAGGAGTTCCCGATGGGGATGAGGCGAAGGGCAAGGCGCCGCGGGCTCGTTGCTGGAGCCGTGGCCGGAGGGGCGATCGCTCATCACAGAGCGAAGCAGCAGGAGCCGGCGTACGACGAGGGGCCGGTTTACGACTCCGAGGTGCAGTATGCGCCGCCTCCGGCGAGCCCCGCGGACGAGATTGAGCACCTCGCACAGTTGCACGCCTCAGGCGCGCTTTCGGACGAAGAGTTCGCGGCGGCGAAGGCGAAGGTGCTCGGGTCCTGAGCATTCGTCGGATTTCAGGAGCTGTTGCACGGATCGCTTCCGACAGGGATAGGGGACTTCGATGAGTGAATCGCGCAAAGATGTGTTGTCGAAGGCAATCGATGCCGAGGTGGCTGGTGGATCCGTTGATCTCGGTACCCTGTTCACCGATGATGTCGTCGGTTGGTCGCCGTATGCCGCCGTCTCAGGGCTGGAAGCACTCGCGGCCCTCGCCGCGCTCCGCGAAGTAGCTTTCTCCAACGTCGTCATCTTGTACAGGGGACTCGACGAAGTGGGCAACAAGGCGTTCGCCGAGTGGGTCATCGAAGCCGATCACACTGGACCACTCGTCCTTGATGAGGATGCCGTGTTGGAAGCGACGGGACGCCACGTCAAGTTGCCTGGCGTCACTGTGGCCGACTTCCGCGACGGGAAGATCCGGTCGTACCGGACGTACTTCGACGACGTGTCCCTGATCGAGCAGATCGTCGGCGTCTGAGGAACTCGGTCGGCTGTGGAGTTCCACGTCGAGGACCATCCCGATCCACTCGACATCGAACTCCTGGAGACGCAGATCCGTCGTGAGGCGTCCGCCGCGATGGCACTCGGTGACGAAGTCGACCTCGCGATCTTCGTCCGGGACGACGCGGGGACAGTCGTCGCGGGCATCAGCGGATGGACCTGGGGCAACTGCTGCGAGCTGCAAAGTCTCTGGGTCGCACCGAGCCTTCGCGGGCGCGGCCTCGCGACAAGGCTGCTCGCCGCCGCCGAAGCCGAGGCAGCCGAGCGCGGGTGCTCGCAGACCGTCCACTTCACCTACGACTTCCAGGCCCGGGACCTCTATGAACGCAACGGCTACGCACTAGTGGGCCGAGTCGAGGACTTCCCATCCGGAACGGACGTCCTCTGGTACCACAAGCACCTCCAGGGCGAGGCGCTCGAGGAGGCGACAAATGTCGCCAACGGGAGCACCACCTGAGCAGCACCCGCGGGAGGGCTCGCAAGCGACGGTCGGCCAGGCCGATCACCCGCTCAGGCAGCCACGGGGACCGCATGGAACACACCTGCCTGGGTCACACTCACTTGGGGTTACAACGACCACCTGTGGTGGTCCTATTGCGCTGACACACCGATCATCAGGTTCGTGGTCATCCTCAGGGAGGGTTCGGCGATCCCCGCCCGTCTCGGATCACGTGATGTCCCGAACGTGCGGCGAGCATGCGTTCAACTCCATAGTCTGCGGATCAGGCCCATGAGTGTCGGCGAGATGTGGGCGCGGAGCTTGTTGCGGGCCCGGCTGACGGTGGTGTCGACGACGGCGGCCGACTGTAGCCGAGGAGGTCGGCAACCTCGGCGCTGGACCGTCCTTCGCGGAAGCGCAGATCCAGTACACAACGTTCTGTGGCCGTGAGGTGGGCGAGGGCGTTCTCGATCATCACGGCATGGCGACTTGGTCATCCCGGCGGATCACTTGTAGGCGAGGGGCTGTGGCCGAAACTGGCGAGGTGCTCGGCGAGCGGCATTGAGGATGAGTCCTCGTCACCGTCCAGGAGTGGACCGATCCCGCCGAGTGGATCTCCTTGGGGGTGGTGCACGAGGCGCTGGTCAGCCCCGAGGTGTTCGCCGCTGCACAGCGGGAGGCGACGCAGGGGCGAGGGCGGCGCACCGACCGTCGACCGTCGAACGCCAAGCGCACCTACGTGCTCCGCGGCCTGATCCGCTGCCAGACCTGCGGGCGGCGGATGGAGGCCGACGCCGTGAACGGGCACGCCCGCTACCGCTGCCGGCTGTCCGGTCCGGACTACGCCCGCAACGCGGCCATCGACGCCAGCCACCCCCGCTCAGCGCAGCTCCGCGAGGACCGCAGTGCTCCCCACCCTCGACGCCTGGCTGGCGGAGGCGTTCACCCCCGAGTCACTGACGGCGACGATGCGCGCCCTCCACGCCCACGACCACGACCCGGCCCTCGACGTGAGGGCCGAGGCGGCCCGGCGGACGATCGCCGAGTGCGACCGCAAGCTCGTCCGCCACCGCAGCCACGTTGGAGTCGGGGGCGGATCCGGTGATCGTCACGGAGTGGATGACCGAGACGCGGGCGACACGTGCGGTGGCGGAGCGGGATCTGGTCGACGCCACTCCCCCGCCGCCGCTCACCGAGGCGGAGCTGACCCGCGGCCGTGGCGGCGATCGCCAAGCTCGCCCCGAGGATCGCAGCGACCGACCCGAAGCTGCGAGCCAAGGCCTACGACGCCCTCGGGGTGCGGGTGTACTTCACCCCCGGCTCGGACCACATTGAGGTCACGGTGCGCCCGCCGAAGCCCCAGCAAGGCCCCGATGGGGGGCGAGTTCGTGTCGGAGGGGGGACTTGAACCCCCACGAGGATTAATACCTCACTAGCACCTCAAGCTAGCGCGTCTGCCATTCCGCCACTCCGACGTGGTGGGACTACGACGATACCTGCCGGGCTGTTACCGAACCAACAGGAAGCCGAGGGCGATCACGGTTACGAACCAGATCAGCGCGAACACGGTCGTGATCCGGTTGAGGTTGCGCTCCGCGGCAGTGGATCCGAGTGCCGCTCCCCCGCCACCACCGAACATGTCGGACAGGCCGCCGCCCTTGCCGGAGTGCATCAAGATGCCGGCCACCATCGCCACCATCGAGACGACGTTGATGCCCAAGGTGAGGTACAGGACAAAGTCACGCACGGCCGACAAGCCTATCGACGAGCGTCCGGATTGCTCATGAACTGTCCGCGGTCACCAGCCGCACACAGTCCACGAGACCTGCCCAGCATTGAAGACTCTCCCGCTTCTCAGCCGACCGGATGTGCTGCGGTTTGGCGCACGTCCAGCTGAACGGGATCCATCGCCTCGGCGTAGTGGCATGCCGAATACAGCCCGGGCTCGCGCTCGATGAGCGGCGGTTCCTCGGCGGCACACAGCTCCGTCGCCTTCCAGCAGCGGGTGCGGAAGCGGCAGCCGGACGGCGGATCGATCGGGACGGGATGTCACCCTCCAGCACGATCCGTCGCCGCGCCTTTTCCAGGTGCGGATCGGGGATCGGCACGGCCGAGAGAAGCGCCTGCGTGTACGGATGCGTCGGCCGCTCGTACAGCTTGTCTCGTTCGCCGATCTCCATGATCTTGCCGAGATACATCACCGCGACGCGATCGGAGATGTGGCGCACCACCGACATGTCGTGGGCGATGAAGAGGTAGGCGATGCCGTGCTCGTCCTGCAGCCGTTCGAGCAGGTTGATGACACCGGCCTGAACGCTGACGTCGAGCGCCGATACCGGCTCGTCGAGCACGATGAAACGCGGCTCGAGGGCCAGCGCCCGGGCGATTCCGACGCGCTGGCGTTGACCGCCGGAGAACTCGTGCGGGTAGCGGTTGCCGTGCTCGGGAGCCAAGCCGACAGTCGCGCAGGATGTCGGCAACCCGGGCGTGACGTTCCTTGCGGGAGAACTTCTCGTGGACGGCGAACGCCTCACCGATGATGTCGTTCACAGGCATCTTCGGATTCAGCGAGGCGTAGGGATCCTGGAACACGATCTGCATCTCTTGTCGCAGCGGACGCATCGCCTTGTTCGACAGGCCGACGAGCTCGCGACCCTCGAACTTCACCGAGCCCGACGTGGGCGTGTGCAACTGCAACAGCGCCCGGCCGGTCGTGCTCTTCCCGGACCCCGACTCGCCGACGAGGCCAAGCGTCTCACCGGCACCCACGTCGAAGGACACGCCGGAGACGGCGTGCACCGCGGCGACGACGTGTTTCACGAGGCCGCCGCCCCGGATCGGAAACTCCTTCACCAAGTCGGAGACCTGCAGCAGCGGCACGCTGGGATCAGGCGTCTCCACGTCACCACCGGACGGACTCGTCGTCAGGGTCGTCGGTGGCAGTCATTCGTTCTCCGTTGCGGGAGCGCCGGTGGTCGCAGCGACCGGCTCGTCCTGTGTGCGGAACATCGACCGCGGGTCCTCGAGACCGACGAGGCTCTCCCAGCGGATGCAGGCAGCTACGTGGCGCAGCTGGTCGGTCTCGAGCAGATCGGGCTCGTGCGTATGGCACTCGTCGATCGCCAGCGGGCATCGCGCAACGAACGGGCAGCCCTCCGGCGGGCTGATCAGGCTCGGTGGAGCACCCTTGATCGGCGTCAGCACCGTGCCCACCGTCGTCACCGACGGGATCGAGCCGAGCAGACCCGCCGAGTACGGCATCCGCGGTGTGTCGAAGATCTGGGGAGTGGTGCCGGACTCGACGACCCGCCCGGCGTACATGACGTTCACCCGGTCGGCCGTGCCGGCGATCACGCCGAGGTCGTGAGTGATCAGAATGATCGCCGCGTTGACCTCGTCCTTCACCTCCAACAACGTCTCCAGGATCTGCGCCTGCACCGTGACGTCGAGGGCCGTCGTGGGCTCGTCGGCAATGATGATGTCCGGGTTGTTGATGATCGCCATGGCGATCATCGCCCGTTGGCGCATCCCGCCTGAGAACTCGTGTGGGTAGGCATCGGCGCGCGTTCGCGCCTGAGGGATGCCGACGAGGTCGAGCATCTCGATCGCCCGCTTCTTCGCCGTCTTCGGATCGACCCGATGATGAGCGCGAACCGCTTCGGCCAGCTGTTTGCCGACCGGGTAGACCGGATTCATCGACGTCATCGGATCCTGGAAGATCATCGCCATCTTCCGGCCACGCAACGATCGGACCTCGCGGTCCTTGACGCCGAGGAGCTCCTGGCCGCGGAACGTCGCCGAGCCGGTGATGCGGGCCGTCGACGGAAGCAATCCCATCAAGCGCCATCGTCGACACCGATTTACCCGAACCGGACTCGCCGACGATGCCGAACACCTCCCCGGCACGCACTTCGTAGGAGACACCACGGACGGCGTGAAGATCGCCGTCCTCGGTGGGGAACGTCACGTTCAGATCCTCGACGGCGAGCAAGACGCTCGGCGTCGATGGACGGCTCAGCCTCTCCGCCGTCGCCCGCCGCCGGATCGTACTTCCACTCCGGAATCGCGTCGCTCACTGCCGCACCCTCGTCTGGCGTGGATCGAACGCGTCGCGCAACCCGTCTCCGATGAAGTTGATCGACAATGCGATCGATGACGACGAACAAGCCGGGCCACCAGAACAACCATGGTCGGTGACTTGAACGAAGCTCCGGTTGTTCGACACCAGGAGACCGAGCGACCAGTCGCCCGCTGGACACGCCGAACCCGAGGAACGACAGGGCGGTCTCGATCAAGATCGCCGACGAGATCAGCAGCGTCGCCGTCACGACGAGCGCTCCGACCACGTTGGGCAGGATGTGCTTGCGGATGATGCGACTGTTGGATGTCCCCAAGGCCCGCGCCGCCTCCACGTACTCCTTCTCGCGTAGCGATAGGAACTCGGCGCGGATCACTCGTGCCGTCGTCAGCCACGAGGCGAAGGCGATCACCAAGGCGACGAGGATGATGCTGTTGTCACCGAAGTACTCGCCGTAGAAGATCTCGTCCGGGTTCCTGCCGAACAACAAGATGCTGTGCTCGCCGAACAGCGAGTTGAGGACAGGGATGGCGTCCGAGCGCCGGGCGAGTACGGCGGCGACCAGGAGCAGCGGGATCGTGAGGGCGACGTCGACGAAGCGCATGAGCACATTGTCGGTCCATCCGCGGAAGTAGCCGGCGAGCGCACCGACGAGCGTGCCGATGAACGTCGCCACCAGCCCGGCCGTGATGGCGATGATCAGGCTCTGCTGCGATCCGCGCAGCGTCACCGCCATGTAGTCGCGACCGAGGTTGTCCTGCCCGAAGGGATGCTCACCGAACGCGAGGCCATCGCCATCGAGCCACGGAATCACATCGAGCGTGGGACGTCCCGCCGTCGACGCATCAACCCGCCCTCTGACGGGCTGTACTTCCAGAGGCTGAGCCCGACGAAGGACGACGAGTATCACGAGAATGAAAACGGTCAGGCTGATCATCGCCGCCCGGTGCCGGAAGAACCGCCCCCGCACGAGTTGAAACTGACCCTTGGACTCGACGGTGAACTCACGCTCGACCGGGACCGGCGTGGACTCGCCGCGCCACCCAACGAGGCTTGCAGATCAGTCATTGCGGATCCTCGGGTCGAGGACGGCGTACATCAGGTCGGCGATGGCGTTCATCACGACGATCGAGACGGACACGACCATCAGGAACGCCATCGACGGGATACGGGTCGACGTTCTGGAGGCCTGTCGATGAACAACCGGCCCATGCCCTGCCAGCCGAATACGGTCTCGGTGATGACCGCACCCTCGATGACGGTGGCGAAGCTGATCGTCGCCACGGTCATGACGGGGATCAGAGCCGTGCGGAAGGCGTGGCGGAGCACGACCTGCGTCGCCGGAAGACCCTTCGCCTTCGCCGTGCGCACGTAGTCGGAATTCAACGTCTCCAACATAGACGCCCGGGTGAAGCGCATGAACGTGGCGAAGCCGATCAGCATCAGCGCCAACGAGGGAAGGATCTGGTGGCCCATGTAGTCGATCATCCGCTCCCAGAACGTGCCCTCGAAGTTCGGCGTCTGCGGTCCGATCGTGCCGATGATGCGGCCCGGCGCGAACGCCGACATGAAGTGGTCGGCGAAGCACCAGCAGTCCGACGATCACCGTCGCCGTCTCACCGGCCTTCATCGCATCGCGGCGGTCGACCGCACCCGGTGAACCAGCCGACTGCGAGCCCGACGCCCACACCGACAGCTCCAGCAGGATGAGCAGCTTCGTCCAGTTCGGGTCGCCCGACCAATCGTCGAACACGATCGAGACCGACCACCGCGATGGCGGCCGAGACCACACCCGCGATGAGACACGGCGGCGGGATTCGAGTGGGGCGAACATCTTTGCCGCCAGACACCGCCGCCCCGAGCGAGAGGACGGCGAGCACCGGCATGGAGATACCGGGATTGTCCAGCCATTCGGTGGCGTCGGCGAGGAGCAACAAGACGGCGGACACCACACGCCGGCGATTCCCCCGGCAGTCAGGCGTCTTCGCCAGTTGCCACCGACGATGCTCGCCCAGAAGAGGGCGGCAAGAACGGACAGGAGAATCATCGCTGTTGGCGAGATGCCCGGGTTCTCCAGGTAGTCGTTGAACTTGATGGCGCCGAACTCCTTGAGGAGCACGGCGAGCCAGAACACCGGGAGCGAGAAGCACAGGAAGGCGAGGAACGTCGACCCGTAGTCGAGCGAGCTGTACTGCACGCGCGGCGGTGATGACCCCGACGACGATGTCCGAGCAGGATCGACAACACCGTGGCCAGCAACACGAGCCGCAACGACGTGAGCATCGCCTGGCGGAGCAGGGTGTACACATCCTGGCCCTCGCGCGTGTTGCCGAAATCGAAGCCCTGCCCATGGACGAAGGCCGGTGGCGCCTGGAATTTGAACGGGATGACGCCGGCGAGCCAGTCGAAGTACCGGCTCATGAACGGCTTGTCGAGATTCAGTGTTTGCTTGCGCTGGGCAATCTGCTGCTCGGCGTTCGGGCGCTGACGGAGATCTGGCGAGCGGATCCCCGGAGATGGTGACCATCCCGAAGATGAGAAACGATGACGCCAGAGGATCGGGAAGCTGATCAAGCAGCCGCCGCATGATGAAGAAGAACATGAGACCAAGGCGCCTTCCGTGGTCACGATCTGAGGCCCGAGCGGACTACTGCCCGCTCGGACCTCCGACCGAGTTGTGTTATAAGCGTCAGCCAGTTGTCGGCGTCAGCCGGCAACCGCCCATGTCTTGGCGTTCCACATTGGCCCGTTCTGCGACGGGTTGGGGACGACGTTCTGCACCGTGTCGTTCCATGCAATACACGCAGGCTGGCTGTACAGCGGGATCGTGGCGAGGTCCTGCCACAGGATCGTGTCGATCTGGTTCGCCAGCTCGATCACCTTGGCCGTGTCGAGCTCCTGACCGAGTTGCACGCTGAGGTCGTCCACTTCCTTGTTCGAGTAGCGGCCGTTGTTGTTGCCACCACCGGTGATGTAGTTCGACAGCGAGCCGGTCTTCAGCCGGGCTGCCGAACCAACCGAACATGGCGACGTCCCAGGTCTCGCCTTGGTCGAGGTCGCCCTCGAAGAAGGTCTCAGTGCCGGTGTCGACGACGTCGAACCCAGCCTCGGCGCAGCTCTGCTGCGTGGCGGCGATCTGGTCGACGCGGCGCTGGTTGCCGGTGTCGACGTTCCACCCGAGGCGGACTGTCGAGCGGCGTCTCGCACGCCTCCTCGGCGAGCAGGGCCTGCGCACCCGGGATGTCGGTCGGCGTCGTACCCACCGCCCGAGGTGTCCTTGTAGTCCGGCCTCGAAGTCCTGGACCCAGCGGTTGTTCAACAGCGGCGCTTCCGGAGCCATCGGCTGGATGAGGTTGGTGAGCATCTGCTCGCGAGGCAGGCACTTGGCAAACGCCTGGCGCACCTTGATGTCGCACTTACGGGCTCTTCGGCCGGAAGTTGAAGTCGAAGTGCTCCAACAGGAACTAGTCGAGCCGGTTTCCACCGTGACGCCGTCGATGCCCTCGAGGTTCGTGAGCAGGTCGGGAGTCGGCTGCGGGTTCATCAAGTTGATCTCACCGTTGGCGAGCGCCTGGGCCTGCGCCTCCTCGGCGACGAGACGGATGACGATCGAGTCACGTTCGCCGGGGTGCCCCAGTAGTTCTCGTTCTTGCGTCAGCGTCATGCTCTCGACCCGGCGCCCAGACTCCGAGATCTTGAAGGCATCGCCGGAGACGAAGATCGTCCTGGGTGACTTGCCCGGGTCGGGAGTGAAGATCGTCTTGTAGGCGGTGGCGAGCTTCTCCAGAGCTCCGCGATCCTCGCTCTCGTAGGCGGCGATGAGATCATCGACACCTGCTTCGCGCTCGACGACGTGCGCCGGCACCATGTCCTGGAAGTTTCCTTGCCAGTCGGCGAACTTCGTCTTGTACGTGGTGGTGATGGTCTTGCCGTCCTCGGAGCACTCGATCTCGCCGATGTCCTCGAAGCCGGTGGTGGCGGCGGGGGCGAACAGCAGGACTTCAGCGCCGGTCTCGTCGACCACCGGCTTACCGGCGTTGTCGAGCTCGGTGAGGGTGCCGTTGGAGGCGATCCACTGCAGGTAGAAGTCATCACAGTCGATCGGGTCACCGTCGGACCAGACGGCCTCTGGGTTCACCTTGTACTCGATCACTTCGGGCTCTTCGCTGACGACCTCGGCCGAGACCATCAGATCGCTGTCCAACACCGTGTCGCCGCCCTCGATCCGTTGAACGGGAGGGCATCGGGCAGGACGATCGTGGTGATCTGACCGTTCTTCACGGAGTTCGTCTCGGCCAGGTTGTTGTTGAGGCTGTTGAACTCCTGCGCCGTTCCGAAGGTGACCGTGCCACCCTGCGGGGCTGCGCCGCCGCCGGTGGTGTCGGTCGCGCCGCCGGTGGTGTCGGTCGGCGCCGCCGGTGGTGTCCGTTGCGCCGCCGGTGGTGACGGTGGCGCCGCCAGTGGTGTCGGTGCCGCCGCCGGCAGTCGTTTCCGGGGGGCTGCGGTGTCGCCGCCGGTGCCGCCAGTGGTGCCAGTGTCATCGTCATCGCCACACGCTGCCGCGATGAGTGAGACGCCTGCGAGCACCGCGATGAGCGTTGCGCTCTTGCGTTGCTTCCTCAAGGATCCTCCTAGAGATGGATGGAGGGAGGTGCCACCGATCGCCGAGAAGGAGCATGCGCATTAGGCACATGGCTCGCTTGCAACTCAGTCAATCGGAACCCCATTCGTCCTCCCCGATCGATTGGGGTGAAACGACCCTACCATCGCGCCTGCACGGTCGGCGCAACAGCCAACGTTCCAAATTCGCGACGATCGCGGACGAACTGTTCCGAAAACGGCCAGTCAGCGAGCTTGGCCCGCTGCATTCGCTACGAGCTGGGCGAATTGGTCTGGATCGAGGCTGGCGCCACCGACCAGGGCGCCATCGATGTCGTCCCGGGTGACGAGTTCGGCGATGTTGTCGGCCTTCACCGAGCCTCCGTACTGGATCCGAATCGCGGCGGCTGCATCGTCCCCGAAGCGTTCGCTGATCGTCGCCCGGATGGCGGCACAGACCTCCTGGGCGTCCTCCGCGGTGGCCGTCCGGCCCGTGCCGATCGCCCAGATCGGCTCGTAGGCGATGACCGAGCTCGGCGACTTGTTGCTTCGTGCAGTTGGCCAGTCCGGCGCCGACCTGGCCGACCACTTTGCTGGTGGTGCCGCCGGCCTCCCGTTCCTCCAGCGTCTCTCCGACGCACATGATCGGCGTCATGCCGTGCTTGATGATCGCAGCCACCTTCGACGCCACCATCTCGTCGGTCTCACCGAACAGCTCACGTCGCTCGCTGTGACCGCAGATCACATGTCCGACGCGCAGTTTGGCGAGGAACACCGGCGACACCTCGCCGGTGAGCGCCCCACTGTCCTCCCAGTGGCAGTTCTGTGCGCCCAGCCCGAACCTCAGCTTGTCGGCCTCGATGATCGTCTGCACGGAACGCAGGTCAGTGAACGGCGGGTGCACGGTGACGTCGATCCGGTCGTAGACCGCGTCGTCGAGCATCGTGCGGAACTTCTCGACGAAGGCGATCGCCTCGAAGTGGTGGTGGTTCATCTTCCAGTTGCCGCTGATGAGGATCCGGCGTGAGCTCATGTGATGACCTTTCGACGTCACCGTTTCAGGCGTTGGGTGCGGAGCGAAGGGCGGCGAGCCCGGGAAGGTCGCCCTTCTCGAGCAGTTCGAGCGACGCGCCTCCGCCGGTGGACACATGGTCGACCTCGTCGTCGAGCCGGAACTGGGCGAGCGCGGCCGCGGAGTCTCCGCCTCCGACAACGGTGAACGCCTTGGTGGCCGCCATCGCCTCGGCGACCGTCCGCGTGCCGGCGGCGAAGCGCTCGTCCTCGAACATCCCCATCGGCCCGTTCCAGAACACGGTGCGGGCGTCCATGATGACGTCGCTGAAGGCGGCCGCAGCTCCGGGCCCGATGTCGAATCCCTTGCCACCCTCGGACACCTGGCGGCCGAACGTCGCGTACCCGCCACGAGCGTCGACCCCGGTGAGGTCGTCGGGAAGGTGGATCGGCGTCGAACCGGCGAGCAGTTCGGCGCATGTGTCCACGTAGTCGGGCTCGAACAACGAGTCGCCGATCGAACGCCCCTGCGCGGCGAAGAACGTGAAGCACATCGCCCCGCCGATGACGAACGAGTCGACGACCTCCGACAGTGCCTTGATCACACCGAGCTTGTCGCTGATCTTGGCGCCACCGAGCACGGCGACGAACGGGCGCTTCGGCGACGTGCGGATGCCGAGCAGGACGTCGACCTCACGCTCGAGGAGGCGGCCCATCGCCGACGGGAGCGTCCGCGGCGGACCGACGATCGAGGCGTGGGCTCGATGCGACGCACCGAACGCGTCGTTGACGTAGGCGTCCATCCCCTCGACCAGTCCGGGCGGCGAACGCCGGATCGTTGCCCTCCTCACCGGGATCGAAGCGGAGGTTCTCGAGCAGTTCGACCTCCGGCGCCAACTCGGCGAGCCGCGCTCGTACCGGCTCCATCGAGAACTCGGGTCTCGGCTGTCCCTTGGGTCGGCCGAGATGGCTTGCACAGACCACGTTGGCACCCATGCTCGATGAGCCACTCGATGGTGGGGAGCGCGGCACGGATGCGGAAGTCGTCGGTGATCGTGTCGCCGTCGAGCGGCACGTTGAAATCGGTACGGACGAGCACCCGCGCGCCGGACAGGTCGACACCGCGGGCCAGGTCCTCGAGTCGGGGAATGCCTGCCGCCGGGGAGGCCTGCGCCTCGCTCACTTCTTCGAAGCGACCTTGCCACCGGCGTACTCGACGAAGTCGACGAGCCGGTTGGAGTAGCCCCATTCGTTGTCGTACCACCCGTTGACCTTGACGAGGTTGCCCATGCTCATCGTGAGCTCGGCATCGAAGATGCAGCTGTGCGGATCGCCGGCGATGTCGGACGAGACGATGGGGTCCTCCGTGTAGCGGAGCACGCCCTTGAGCGCCGCCGACTTGGCGGCCCTCTTGTATGCGGCGTTGATCGCCTCGACCGTGGCGTCCTTGGCGAGCACCGCCGTGAAGTCGGTGAGCGAACCCGTGGGTACCGGCACGCGGAGAGCGGTGCCGTCGAGCTTGCCCTTCATCGACTCCATCACCAGGCTCGTGGCGCGGGCGGCGCCGGTGCTGGTCGGAATAATGTTGATGGCCGCGCTGCGGGCCCGCCGCAGATCCGAGTGGGGGCCGTCGACGAGCTGCTGATCGCCCGTGTACGCATGAACTGTCGTCATCAAGCCCTGCTTGACGCCGAACGCGTCGTCGAGCACCTTCACCAACGGTACGAAGCAGTTCGTGGTACAGCTCGCGTTGGAAACCACCTTGTGTTGGCGGGGGTTGAACGCCTTGTGGTTGACGCCGTAGACGATGGTCGCATCCGCGCCCGACGACGGTGCCGACACGACGACGAGCGGCGCTCCCGCGTCGAGGTGCACCGCTGCTTTGTCACGGCTCGTGAAGATGCCCGTCGACTCGACGACCACGTCGACGCCCAGCTCGCCCCAAGGTAGATCGCTCGGGTTGCGCTCGGACAGCACGCGGAGCGTGTCACCGTCGACCTGGACGCCGTCCTTGTTGGCCCTGATCTCGTAAGGCAGCGTGCCCAGCACGGAGTCGTACTTCAGCAGGTGAGCCATCGTCTCGACGCTGCCCAGGTCGTTCACCGCCACGAAGTCGATGTCGGAGCCGCGCGCCTTGGCGGCCCTGAATAAGTTGCGGCCGATACGGCCGAATCCGTTGATGCCGACACGAACGGTCATGGGCTGGAGGTTCCTCTCGATGGTTGGGACGACTCGCGGCGAGCCTAGTGGGACCTACTCAGAATCGATCCTTTGCGCAGGTCAGCGGGACATGTCGCGATGCGTCGTCTGCACTGCGACCCCGTGATTGCGGAGACGACTGGCGAGCTCTTCGGCGATCGACACCGAGCGGTGGCGACCGCCGGTGCACCCGATGGCGACGGTGAGGTAGCTCCGCCCCTCGGCCTGGTACGCCGGGAGCAGACTGGTGATCAACCCCTCCAGACGATCGAGGAAGTCACTCGTCTGGGCACGCTCGAGCACGTAGTCGCGCACCGCTGGATCGTGACCCGTCAGCGGCCGCAGGCTCTCCACCCAATGCGGATTGGGAAGGAAGCGGACGTCCATGACGATGTCGGAATCGAGCGGCAGCCCGTGCTTGAACCCGAAGCTCTCGACGGACACTTGCATCTGCGCCGAGTTCCCGCGTGTCGAAGGCAGCGACCAGCCGCTCCTTGAGCTGATGCACGTTGAGATCCGTCGTGTCGAGCACCAGATCGGCGGCCTCGCGAACTGCGGCCAATTCCTCCCGTTCGAGCTCGATCGACTCGACCAAACCCCCCGCCCGGTCCGCCAGCGGGTGCCGGCGGCGCGTCGCGTCGTAGCGGCGGACGATCTCCGCCGTTGCCGCTTCGAGGAACAGCACCGTGACGTTGTGGCCGTCGGCGCGGAATGCGCCGACGTTGGGCAGCACCTCACCGTGGCGTCTTCCGGCGACGAGTGCCAGTTGATCGATGGCGCTCGCCGGGTTGGCCGCCACCTCGACGATCTTCTCGACGAGGTCGGTGGGGAGGTTGTCGATCACGTACCAGCCGAGGTCGTCGAGCACGTCCGCAGCGCCGGAGCGCCCCGCCCCCGACAGGCCGGTGATGAGAACGATGTCGGCCACCGCTGCGGACCTTACCGAACCGATCCGCGGCGCGTCCGGAGATAGAGGAGGCGCGGGATCGTGGCGGCGTCCGGATACTCCAACGCCCGTTCGAGGAAACCTGCTGGCGGCGCCGGCTCTTCCATCCACTCCAGATGGAGTCCCGCGGCGCTCAACGTGTTGACGTAGCGCGACAGGGGCCGGTGAACGAAGCGGATGTGCACCCCGAGCTCGACCTCCTCGATCGTGGTCTGCTCGGTGAGATATGGCCCGACGCGCCAGTACTGCTCGGGCGGATCGAGGATCTGGTCGTCGATCCATCCGGAGCTCGGCGTCTGCAGCAGCGGATGGTTGAGGAAGAAGCAGAACCGCCCACCCGGCTCCAGAACGCGGGCGATCTCGGAGATCGCCACGTCGAACGGGTCGATGTGTTCGAAGACCAGGCAGGCAACGACGGCATCGAACGATGCATCGGCGAACGGCAATGACTCCGCGGCGGCTCGTGCGTAGCGGGGCCCGCCGGCGCGCTCGACGGCAACCTCGATCTGCCGCGCAGTCGGATCGACGCCCACCACGGCGGCCCCGCCAGAAGCGGCGACACGGCTCAGCTGGCCGTCTCCACAGCCGACGTCGAGCACGCGACGCGCCCCGGCGAGCTCACGCGCGGCCATGGGGAGGATCTGTTCGACGTACTCCGGGTCGGACCCGTCGGTGAACTCGTCGATCCACCACTGGGCGTGGCGATCCCACAGGCCCGCCTGCTCGTCGTCGGTCATACCCGCAGGCTACGAGCCCGGCTTCTCCGCTGGCGGGACAGGTCGCGTGGCCGGATCGCCGGCGAGTGCTCGTAGGTTCGGCACCATGCTCTTCTCCGTTTGGCCGCAAGTGTCCCGTCCGTGGTCGGAAGTCCTCGCCACCGCGCGTGTCGCCGACGAGGGCGGCTGGCACGGACTGTGGGTCGCCGACCACTACATGCCCAACACAGACGACGAGACGATCATCGACGGCGACATGTTCGAGCATGGTCGGTGTTGACCGGCTTTGGCGGCCGTCACCACCCGGGTGAGGCTGGGAACGCTCGTGTCGCCGACCACCGTCCATCATCCGGCGCTCCTCGCCAATCGGGCGGCGACGATCGACCACATCTCCGACGGCCGCTTCGTGCTCGGTCTCGGTGCCGGGTGGCAGATCAACGAGCATCGCGCCTACGGCATCGAGCTGCACGAGCCGCGTGCCCGTGTCGATCGCTTCGAGGAGGCCATCCAGATCGTGAGGTCACTGCTGTCCGGAGGGCGCACGACGTTCGCCGGCGAGCACTTCCAGATCGACGACGCTCCGTGCGATCCGACCCCCATCCAGTCGCCGCTGCCGATTCTCGTCGGCAGCGCCGGCCACAGGATGATGCGCATCGTCGCCCGTCACGCCGACGAGTGGAACAGGTGGGGCGACCCGGAAGAGGCAGCGACGCTGGTGCACGATCTCGACGAGGCGTGCGCCACGGTCGGCCGCGACCCGACCACGCTGCGCCGGTCGATCCAAGCGCTCGTCTTCCTCACCGATGACGCCGACGTCATCGCGCGAGGAAGGCAGCATTTCCGGGACGTGTCATCGCCGGGTCGAGCAACGAGCTCGTCGACACGATCGGCCGCTACCGCGAGCTCGGGTTCGCAGAGTTCATCGTGCCGGACTCGACCCTCGGACGCGAGCTCCCCCAACGACTCGACTCGCTCGCTCGGTTCTGGACTGAGATCGCCACACCGCTGCAGTGAGAACTGTGCGCGGCGGGAGGTCGTGGACCGGTCTCGCCCGCGTCTCACCGCTCAGAGCATCGACGGAGCGGACTCCGGGTGCAGCTTGGCGTGCACGGCGGCGGCGACGGACGCCGGAAGCCAGGGCAGCGCCGAAAGATCCTCGAGGGTTGCCGCTCTCACGCCTTTGAGGCTGCCCAGTTCTTTGAGCAGGCGCTTACGACGTACCTCACCGAGCCCGGGCACGTCGTCGAGGACGCTCTTCACCATCCGCTTGCTGCGCCGCTCACCGTGGAACGTGTTGGCGAAGCGGTGTGCCTCGTCACGCACACGCTGCAGCATGAACAACGCCTCGCTTCCTCGTGGGACCTCGACCGGCTCGGAGCGACCCGGCACGAACACCTCCTCGAAGCGCTTGGCCAGGCCCGCGACTGGGATCTGGTCGGCGAGACCCAGCTCGCGCACGACTCGTTCGGCGACCCCGAGCTGCCCTTTGCCGCCATCGACGAGCAGCAGCTGCGGTGGGTAGGCGAACTTGCCGGGTTTGACGCCACGCTCGGTCACCGGCCGGTCGCGCTCTGCGAGATAAGCGGTGAGCCGACGTGTCAGCACCTCGTACATCGCCGCGTAATCGTCGTTCCCGTCGACGTGCACCTTGAAACGGCGATACTCGCGCTTGTTGGGGAGACCATCCTCGAGCACCACCATCGACCCCACGTAGTCCGTGCCGTGGAGGTGGGCCATGTCGTAGCACTCGATGCGGAGTGGCGCTTCCGGCAACCCCAGCTGGTTCTGCAGCTCGGTGAGGGCGCGGCTGCGCGTGTTGTGATCGCTCGCCCGCTTCAGCCGGTGGCGGTTGAACGACTCCTCGGCATTGCGCGTGACGGTCTGCAACAGCGATCGCTTGTCACCCCGCCGTGGTACGCGAATGATCACTCGCGACCCACGCAGGTGGCTCAGCCATTCCTCGTACGTGCTGCAATCAGCCGATTCGTGTGGCACCAGGACGGTCTTCGGCACGCCGGTCACCGGGGCATCCCCGTAGAGCCACTCGAGGATGCGGTCGATCAGACCACCCGGTGTGACCGCTTCGACCTTGTCCAGCACGAATCCCTTCCGGCCCACGACGCGTCCCTTGCGAACGAAGAACACCTGCACGGCCGCCTCGAGGTCGTCCTCGGCGAGGCCGATGACGTCGAGGTCCTCGTTGCGGTCGGCCACCATCTGCTGGGTCTCGATCGCCTTGCGCACGGCGACGAGCCGGTCTCGCAACCGAGCGGCGCGCTCGAAGTCGAGGGTGCCGGCCGCACCACGCATGTCGGTCTCGAGACGCTTCACGACGTCGTCGGTGTCGCCGTCGAGGAAGTCGCACAACTCCGTGACGAGCTGCCGGTACGGCATCTCTTCGATCTCACCGACGCACGGTCCTGCACACTTCTCGA
Source organism: uncultured Acidimicrobiia bacterium (assembly GCA_963830025.1). Lineage (GTDB taxonomy): Bacteria > Actinomycetota > Acidimicrobiia > Acidimicrobiales > Ilumatobacteraceae > CAWHLC01. The sequence goes on along the minus strand of CAWHLC010000001.1, from coordinate 176,176 downwards.
TGTGGTAGAGCAGGCACGGCCGGCCGAGCCGCTCGTGCTGATGGAACTTCGCCGGGCTGCACGTCCGGATGGGGAAGCTGCGCAGGAGCAGATCGAGCGTGTCGCGGATTGCGTAGGCATGGCCGTAGGGCCCGAAGTACCGGGTGCCCTTGCGCTTGCGGCCACGCATCACGAGTGCGCGCGGCCACTCCTCCTCCACCGTCACGGCGAGGAACGGGTAGCTCTTGTCATCGCGGAGGCGGATGTTGAACCGAGGGTTGTGCTCCTTGATCAACGAGTACTCGAGCATCAATGCTTCGACTTCGTTGCGGACGGTCGTCCACTCCACCGAGTCGGCCGTCTCCACCATCTGCGCCGTCCGGGGATGCAGCGAGCGGGGGTCGACGAAGTAGTTGGACAAGCGGTGACGGAGGCTCGCCGCCTTACCGACGTAGATCACACGGCCGTTGGCATCCTTGAACTGATAGGAGCCAGGCGCGTCGGGAATCGTGCCGGCAGGGGGACGCGTGATCATCTCCCTGTCGAGCCTACGACTCAAAGCGCCAGCCTCGACCCGATACCGTGGCAACCGATGGGTCGCTACTCGTTCTCCGCGCCGGGCAGTCGCTACGGCCTCAGACCGTGGTTCCGGATCGGCAGCCTCGACGTCACCACCACGGTGTTCGTCACCGCATTGGCCGTCCTGTCGATCCTCGCCTACGCCATCGACAAGCAGGCGATGCTCAACGTCGTCCTCTTCCCGAGCGACGTGCGCAGCGGCGAGCTGTGGCGGCTCGTCACCTGGCCGTTCTACAACGAACCCGACATCTGGACACTGCTGACGATCGCCATCTTCTGGTACTTCGGCACCGAGATCGAGAGTCGCCTCGGCCGCAACAGGTTCGCCATCATGATCGCCGCGCTGATCGTCATCCCCGGTATCGCGGCAACGATCTTCGATGTGGCCCAAGGCGGGATCCGGCCGCTCGAATTCGGTGTCTTCCTCGTGTTCATCCTCGAGTTTCCCTACGCACGGTTCTTCTTCGGCATCCCCGCCTGGGTACTCGGCGCAGTGTTCATCGGCCTCGAGATCCTGCAGCTGATGGCCGAGGACAACGGCGAGGGGATCCTCGTGCTGTTCGTCTCGCTGGCTACGGCCGCACTGCTCGCCCGTGCCTGGGGTCTCGCCGAGAGCGTCCCGTGGATCCCCAAGATCCCGCTTCCCGGCACTCAGCGCAGCCCGCGCCGCAAACGGTCCACTCGCTCGTCATCGTCCGGGCCCCGCGTCGTCGAGGGACCGTGGGGTTCGTCGCCCAGTGGGATGCCTGCCGCCCCGGCCTCGGGCGCGTCGCTGGCCGATCAGTCCGAGCTCGACTCCTTGCTCGAAAAGATCCACGCGGAAGGAATGGACGGACTATCGAGCAGCGAGAAGAAGCGCCTCAACGAGTTGTCGAAGCGACTTCGCGAACGCTGAGATGAGCGCCCTGCGTCTGTTGGTCGCAGGCGTCCTTGTACTCACGGTGACGGGGTGCGTCAGCGAGAGCAACTCCACGGAGACGCTGCCTTCGCTGGTGAGCCGCGACACGACCGCGCTGTCCGAGCCGGAGGCGTCGGCGCCGCCCATCGGCACCGACTCGGAGACCTTCGCCACTCCGTTGAGCGTCGAGCCCACCGTGTCGCTCGGCGCGTCGCCGAGCAGCACCCTCGCCCGTCGTCCCGTTGGCGACTGGGACGATGCCCGCTTCGACGTGGGGCGCATCGCCGGCATGACGAAGATCGACGACTTCCCGGCGATCCGCTTCGACCGCTACTCCTACCAGGACCCGCAATCAGGGCCGATCGACGCCGCCGGCTTCGAGAGAGAACCGGTGAAGTACTGGTGGACGAACGCACCCTTCGTCAACCAGAGCACCACCGTGCGACGGTTCGTGCTCGCTCCCGACGTGGAGGTGCTGGTACTCGCTGATGCGGGCGAGGACAGTGCGTGCACGACCCCGCAGCCGGATCCACTCCCCCAGCCGACCTGGACCGCGGTGCAGACTTCGTTCCTCGACACCGAGAACGCAACGCAGGCCTTTGCCAGCCTCACCTATTCGGAGGATGGGCTCGTCGAACGGGTCCGCTTCACTCGGGGCTGCTGAGCTCAGCTGAACAGATCGCGAAGGAAGGCGCCGGTGTGGCTGCCGTGCATCTTGGCGATGTCTTCCGGCGTGCCCGTGCCAACCACCGTTCCTCCTCCACTGCCGCCCTCGGGGCCGAGGTCGATCACCCAGTCGGCAGTCTTGATGACGTCGAGGTTGTGCTCGATCACCAGCACGGTGTTGCCTTGGTCGACAAGGCGGGACAGGACGGTGAGCAACCGGCGCACGTCGTCGAAGTGCAGCCCGGTTGTGGGCTCGTCGAGGAGGTAGATGGTGTGCCCGGTGGAGCGCTTGGCGAGCTCGGCTTGCCAGCTTCACCCGCTGCGCCTCTCCGCCGGAAAGGGTTGGAGCCGGTTGGCCGAGCCGCACGTAGCCGAGCCCGACATCGGACAACGTCTCCATGTGTCGTGAGATCGCCGGCTGGTTGGCGAAGAAGCCGGCCGCCTCTGACACCGGCATGTCGAGCACGTCGGCGATGTTCTTGCCCTTGAACTCGATGTCGAGGGTGTCGCGGTTGTAGCGGGCGCCCTTGCACACCTCGCACGGGACGTACACGTCGGGCAGGAAGTGCATCTCGATCTTGATCGTGCCGTCGCCGGCACACGCCTCGCAGCGACCGCCCTTGACGTTGAAGCTGAACCGACCGGGCAGATAGCCACGCACCTTCGCTTCGTTCGTGGTGGCGAACAGCTTGCGGACGTGGTCGAAGACGCCCGTGTACGTGGCCGGGTTCGACCGCGGTGTGCGCCCGATCGGTGACTGATCCATGTCGATGATCTTGTCGAGGTGCTCGATGCCGGCGATCCGTTTGTGCTTGCCGGGCGCCAGCTTCGACTTGTAGATGCGCTGCATCAGCACGGGCATGAGGATGTCCCGGACGAGCGTCGACTTACCCGAACCCGACACTCCCGTGACGGCGACGAAGCAGCCGAGCGGTATCTCGACGTCGATGTTGGCGAGATTGTGCTCCCGTGCGCCTTCGATCACGAGCGACTGCAGACCGGGCGGCCGGCGAAGCGCTGGGCACCGGGATCTTCTTCCTCCCAGCGAGGTAGTCGCCGGTGATGGACGCTTTCGTCTTGGTGAGACCGCTCACGGGGCCGCTGTACACCACGTCGCCACCGTGCTCACCTGCGCCAGGACCGATGTCGACGACCCAGTCGCTCTCGCGGATCGTTTCCTCGTCGTGTTCGACGACGATCACGGTGTTGCCCAGATCGCGCAGCCGGGTGAGCGTGTCGATCAGACGTCGGTTGTCGCGCTGATGGAGCCCGATCGATGGTTCGTCGAGCACGTACAGCGTGCCCACGAGGCCCGAGCCGATCTGGCTCGCCAGGCGGATCCGCTGCGCCTCGCCGCCGGCGAGCGTGCCCGCCGAACGCGACAACGTGAGGTAGTCGAGCCCGACGTCGAGGAGGAAGCCGAGGCGGGCGTTGATCTCCTTCGTCACGCGCTCGGCGATGAGCCGGTCGCGCTCGGACAGCTCGAGCCCGGCGAGGAACTTCGCCGACTCGCCGATCGACAGATCGCAGACCTCGGCGATGTTCCTGCCGTCGACGGTGACGGCCAGCGTCGCCGGCTTGAGGCGGGCGCCCCCGCAGTCGGGGCACGGCACCTCGCGGATGTAGCCCTCGTACTGCTCACGTGACCAGTCGGAGTCGGCTCCCTCGTGGCGGCGCTTGATCCAGGGGATGACGCCCTCGTACTCGGCCGAATACTGCCGTTGGCGTCCGTACCGGTTCTGGTACTTGACCGTGATCTTTCCCTTCGCGCCGTGGAGGATCACCTTCTGCTGCTTCGCCGTGAGCGAGCCCCACGGCACGTCGAGGTCGATGCCGTTGTCAGTGGCGACCGACTCGAGCATGCGGGTGAAGTACTGGGTGTGCGCAGCCCGCCACGGGGCGATGGCGCCGTCGGCGATCGACTGGTCGGGGTCGGGCACGACCAGCTCGGCGTCGACCTCGTAACGGGTGCCGAGTCCGTCGCACGACGGGCACGCCCCGTACGGCGAGTTGAAGGAGAAGTTGCGCGGCGCCGGCTCGTCGTAGCTCGTGCCGCACGTCGGACAGGCGAGGTGCTGCGAGAAGGTGAGCGTCTCGCTGTCGTCTCCACCGTTGACGAGCTCGACCTCGGCGACGCCGTCGGCGAGGCTGAGCGCCGTCTCGAGCGAGTCGGTGAGACGCCGCTCGATTCCGTCACGCCTGACGAGCCGGTCGACGACGACTTCGATCTTGTGCATCTCGTAGCGGGCGAGCCCCTCGGGGCGGGCGAGGAACTCGTCGATGATGACGGTCTCACCGTCGATGCGGGCGCGGACGTATCCCTGACCGGAGAGGTCTTCGAGCAACGTGCTGTACTCACCCTTGCGACCGCGGACGACGGGGGCGAGGATCTGGAAGCGGGTGCCGTCGGGCAGCTCGAGGACGCGATCGACGATCTGTTGCGGCGTCTGCCGCTGCAACCGGGTGCCGTCCTTGTAGCAATGCTGCACGCCGATGCGGGCGTAGAGCAGGCGCAGGTAGTCGTAGACCTCCGTGATCGTGCCCACGGTGGAACGAGGGTTGCGGCTGGCCGACTTCTGGTCGATCGAGATCGCCGGCGAGAGGCCCTCGATGACATCGACGTCGGGCTTGTCCATCTGCCCCAGGAACTGCCGGGCGTAGGAACTCAGCGACTCGACGTAGCGACGCTGACCCTCGGCGTAGATCGTGTCGAAGGCGAGGCTCGACTTGCCCGACCCGGACAGCCCAGTGAACACGATGAGCTTCTCGCGAGGGATCTCGACGCTGATGTTCTTGAGGTTGTGTTCGCGGCGCGCCGCGAACCGAGATGACGGACGACGAGCCTGCGCCGTTGGGGGAACGGGGCGTACGGGGCATCAGGGAGCCACGCTACCGAGAAACGACATCAGTGGCATTCTGGCGGATAACCGAACATGTGTTCAAGACCGATTTCTGACAAGGTGTCGGAATGGCCGTGACACCGCTGCCCATCCACACCGACCGCTTGACGTTGCGGCCCATGATCGCCGCGGACGCTGAAGCACTCGCCGCGTACCGCAATGACGAGGACATCGCCCGCTACCAGGAGTGGAACTTGCCCTTCACGCCCGACGACGCGAGGCGCTTCGTCAGCGAGGTGAGCGAGCTGCCGTGGCCTCTGCTCGGCCACTGGAACCAGCTCGCCGTCGAGCACGACGGCACGATGATCGGCGACGTCGGCGTCAGCCGCTCGGAGGACGGACTACAGGCGTCCATTGGCTACACGCTGGCGCCGGCCCACCACGGCGAGGGTTCGCCACCGAGGCGGTGGCGGCTGTGGTCGACGCGCTGTTCGCCGAGGGCGTGCACCGCGTCTCGGCGTCTGTCGATCCGGCGAACATGCCCTCGGCGGCCGTGCTCGAACGAGTCGGCTTCCGCTTCGAGGGTCGCGACGTGAAGTCGGCCCACGTTCGCGGCGAGTGGCACGACGACGACCGCTACGCGATGCTCGCCGAGGACCGCGGCGGCATGGACCAGCCGCGCCCCGGAACCGGCCGGAGGATCGTCGCGCCTCACGGAGATCACGGCCGAAACCAAACGGGACGTCGGCCGCTTGGCCACACACCACACCCAGGAGAGCTTCGTGGCGCCCGTCGTGTACTCGTATCGGGATGCGCTGCTCCCCGACCTCGACGACAATCGACGCCCCACTGGTGCCGTGGTTCCGGGTCGATCGAGGCCGACGGCGTGCCGGTGGGGTTCGTGATGATCGCCGAGGCCACGGAGACCTCGCCGGAACCGTTTCTGTGGCGACTGCTCGTCGACCGGTTCCATCAGGGCCGAGGCGTTGGCAGCCGCGTGATCGAGCTGCTCGCCGAGCGTGCGCGAGAAGCCGGATGCGGACGACTGCTGGTGAGCTGGGTGCCTGGGCGAGGTGGTCCGGAGCGCTTCTACCTCAACCTCGGATTCGTGCCCACCGGGGAGATGGACGAAGACGAGGTCATCGCTGCCCTCCAGCTGTAGCTGCGACGGGCACACCGCCGCCGACATCAGCTCTCAGCCGGCGTCCTTCAGCTCGCGCCGTAGCTCGGCGATCTCGTCGCGGAGCTTGGCGGCGTACTCGAAACGCAGCTCCGCGGACGCTTCGTGCATCTCCTCCTCGAGTGTCTGGATGAGGCGCGCCATCTCCTGCTGGGGCAGCGTCTTGAGCTCGCGCTGCACCTTGTCGCGCTCGCGCTGGCGGCGCCGATCGCGGCCGGGCACGGGGCGCTGTCGTCTGGTCGCAGCATCGACAGGATGTCGCCGACCGCCTTGCGAATGGTTTGCGGGTTGATGCCGTGCTCTCGTTGTAGGCGACCTGCAGGGCGCGCCGCCGGTGCGTCTCGCCGATCGCCCGCTCCATCGAGTCGGTCACTCGGTCGGCGTACATCACCACCTGGCCGCCGACGTTGCGGGCTGCGCGGCCGATCGTCTGGATCAGCGACGTCTCCGACCGCAGGAACCCCTCCTTGTCGGCATCGAGGATCGCCACCAGCGAGACCTCGGGCAGGTCGAGACCCTCGCGCAGAAGGTTGATGCCGACGAGCACGTCGAACTCGCCGAGCCGCAGGGCGCGGAGGATCTGGATCCGTTGGACGGTGTCGATGTTGGAGTGCAGGTAGCGCACGCGAAGCCCCTGCTCGAGCAGGTACTCGGTGAGATCCTCGGCCATCTTCTTGGTGAGCGTCGTGACGAGCACACGCTCGCCGCCGACCACGCGGCCGTTGACCTGCTCGATCAGGTCGTCGATCTGGCCCTTCGTGGGCTTGACGATCACCTCGGGGTCGACGAGGCCGGTCGGGCGCACGATCTGCTCGACGACCTGGCTGGACACACGGAGCTCGTAGTCGCCGGGCGTCGCCGAGAGGAACACCCCCTGGTTGATGCGTTCGAGGACCTCCTCGAACGTGAGCGGGCGGTTGTCGCGTGCCGACGGGAGCCGGAACCCGTGCTCGACGAGGATGTCCTTGCGGCTGCGGTCGCCGGCGAACTGGCCGTGCAGCTGGGGAACCGACTGATGACTCTCGTCGATGACCATCAGGAAGTCGTCGGGGAAGTAGTCGAGCAGCGTGAACGGCGGCTCGCCGAACGTGCGCCCGTCGATGTGCATCGAGTAGTTCTCGATGCCGTTGCAGAACCCGACCTCGGCCATCATCTCCAGGTCGTACTGGGTGCGCATCCGCAGGCGCTGCGCCTCGAGCAGCTTTCCTTCCTGCTCGAACCACGCGAGCCGCTCGCGGAGCTCGGTCTCGATGCCGCGCATCGCCCGATCCATCCGCTCGCGGCCGGCGACGTAGTGCGTTGCCGGGAAGATCTGGGTGCGCTGCAGCTCGCCGAGCGTCTCGCCGGTGAGCGGATCGAGCGTGGTCATTCGGTCGACCGTGTCGCCGAACATCTCGATGCGGAGCACGTGCTCTTCGTATGCCGGGTGCACCTCGATGGTGTCGCCGCGGACACGGAACTTGCCCCTGCCGAGCGTCATGTCGTTGCGGTCGTACTGAAGGTTGACGAGCCCGCGCAGGATGCTGCGCATGTCGTAGTCGACGCCGGCGCTGAGGTCGACGAGCTGCCCGCGGTACTCGTCGGGGTTGCCCATGCCGTAGATGCAGCTCACGGAAGCCACGACGATGGTGTCGCGGCGGGTGAGCAGACCCGCCGTGGCCGAATGGCGCAGGCGGTCGATCTCGTCGTTGATCGAGCTGTCCTTCTCGATGTAGGTATCGCTCGACGGGATGTACGCCTCGGGCTGGTAGTAGTCGTAGTAGCTGACGAAGAACTCGACCCGGTTGTTGGGGAAGAACTCGCGCATCTCCTGGGCGAGCTGGGCGGCGAGGCTCTTGTTGGGGGCGAGGATCAGTGTGGGCTTCTGCGTGTGCTCGATGGTCCAGGCGATGGTGGCCGACTTGCCCGAGCCCGTGATGCCGAGCAGCGTCTGGAACCGGTCGCCGCGGATGACGCCCTCGGACAGGCGGGCGATCGCGGCCGGCTGATCGCCCGAGGGAGCGAAATCGGACACGACCTGGAACGAGCGCGCGGCCGACGGTGGCTCCACTGGGAGGTGAGGGAGTTTGAGATTCGGCACGGCAACCAGTTTACAGGGAGGGTGTGACGGGTCGTACGGACGTTCGGTGCTCGCCGGCGGTCAGCGGCTGTACTGCGAGGGAAGGTCGAAGACCGGGAAGAGTTCGGGATCGACGAAGGAGTGGATCGACCGAATCTGGCCGTCGGTGACGTCGAGGAGCTGAATGGCCCACGGCTGCGCACCACCCTGGCGATATTGGGCAAAGGCCGTGACGCCGTTGGCCTGGACCGGCACCAGGTACGAGCCGCGACACCCGGCACCCGCAGTGAGATGCCATTTGGCGATCTCGTCGCTGCCTGTGATCCAGAAGTCGAACGGGGGCATCGACATCGTGGCGTCGTCGCGGAGCAGTCCGACGAGGGAATCGATGTCGTAGCTCTCGAAGGCCTTCACGTATCGGTCGAGGACGTCCTGCACGTCCTCCTCGACAGCAGTGCTCGCCTCGTCGTCGATCGACGCCGCGGCGATTGCCGTGCGGGCACGCTGGAGCGCGCTGTTGACCGACACGACGGTCGTGCCCAGCAACTCGGCCACTTCGGATGCCTTCCAGCGCAACACCTCACGCAGCACGAGCACCGCCCGCTGTCGGGGAGCCAGGTGTTGCAGCGCGGTGATGAAGGCGAGCTTCACCGAATCGCGTGCGACGACGACCTCGCCCGGATCGGCGCCGGGCTGCTCGAGGCGGCTGGTGGGGATCGGTTGGATCCAGGTCTGCTCGGGCAGCTTGGCGTCGACGAAGGCGTCGACGGTGGACGCCGGGCCGAGGTCCATCGGCATCGCACGACGCTTGCGCGACCGCGCAGCACGTCCAGACAGACATTGGTGGCGATGCGATAGAGCCACGTGCGCACCGACGAGCGCCCCTCGAAGCGTTCGGCGTTACGCCAGGCGCGCACCATCACCTCCTGCACGGCGTCGTCGGCCTCGAACACCGAGCCGAGCATCCGGTAGCAATATCCGGTCAACTCGCCCTTGTATTGGGTGAAGACTCGGTCGAGATCGGCCGGGTCGAGACGAGTGATCGGGTCGGCGTCTCCGACCGTATCGAGATCGGTCACGTGGCCTGTCCTCTCGTGCGCTCCGCAGCGACCATACAGGGCTAGGCCAACATCGCCCGTTCGAGTATCGGGACGACTCCCATCCGAGCCGCAACGCGCGAGGTCATCTCGGCGGTGAACCCATCGACGGCGGAGAGCGAGCGCACCAGCGCCGCATGACCGGCCGTGCGATCGAGGTCGAGGTAGCCATCGAGCGCAGCCCTACGCGAGGGAGCGGATCGTGGCACTGCGCCGCGACGAGATGCCGACCGCGGTGAGATCTGCCTGGATCAGATCGGCTGGCGCTGGAAATGTGTGGCTCAAGTCGAGGGCAGCGAGGCCCGGGACCGCAGCCCCGAACGTTGCGACGAGGCGACCGGCAACGTGTCGCGCCGCAGCCGCGTCACGGCCCTCGCCGAGCACCGCCGCCACTGCGGTCTCGAACGGATCCCACGTGCCCGGCGGCCGAAGTCCGGGACGAATCGGCACCCGAACCTCTTCTCCACGGACGAGAAGGAGCTGACGCTCGGCCTCGGCATCGTCGAGATCGAGGTTGAAGATGTGGCGCACTCGCTGAACGACGTGGATCAGCCCGGTCCAGAACGGAAGGTGCACGGTGACCACGAGCTCGTCGCGGCCGCCGGCGACTACCTCCACCACGCCCGGCGCGCCCTCGATGACGATCGTGCGCCGGTACACCGTCGGCCCGACGTGCTCCACGCCCGGTATCGCAGTCGTGGCCAGCAGCTGCAGCGTGCCCGTCCAGTCGATCGGTTCGGCGAGCGGAACACGCAACGGCAGCCCACCGTCGGCGACCAGTCGATCGGAGCGCCGTCGTTTGGCACGGAGCTCGCGTGGCGGTGCGCGGAACGTGTCGTGCATGATCCGGTTGAACTGGCGGATGCTGCCGAACCCCGCAGCGAAGGCGATCTCCGTGATCGAGAGATCGGTGTCGTCGAGCAACCGCCGGGCGAAGTGGGCACGTGCCGACCGGGCGAGCTGATCGGGTGTCGCTCCCAGCTCGGTGAGGAACAGCCGGCGCAGGTGCCGGCTGGATACTCCCAGCTTGCGAGCCAGATCGCTCTCCGAGTGCTCGTCGAGCATGCCGTCGAGGATCAACTGCACACCGCGACAGACGAGCTCAGGCGCGTCCGGCGAGATGGCGATGCCGGCCCGGTAGGGGCGGCACTGGAAGCATGCCCGGAACCCGGCAGCCTCCGCGGCCGCCGCGGTGGGGAACGACCGGCGGTTCTCGGCGTTCGGACGCGCCCCGCATCCAGGCCGGCAGTAGATCCCCGTGGTGGTCACTCCGGTGAACGCCATGTCCCATTCCTACCTGCTCCGATGGCCGACTGCTCGACACATCCGGACACGCCCACATGAGCTGGGTGAGCCACCGAAGCGCAGCGGCGGTGGCGAGCTCGGCAGGCGAGACGAGCGACTACTCTCGAATCGAGCCCGAGAAATCACCACCCACATGAGCTGGGTGAGCCACCGAAGCGCAGCGGCGGTGGCGAGCTCGGCAGGCGAGACGAGGCGACTACTTCTCGAATCGAGCCCGAGAAATCAGGTGGCGTGGGCGAGGCCGAGGATCAGCGCGAGTTGGCCGGTGAAATAGGTGACGTGGACGATGAGGTGGCCGCGCCGTGATCGGTCGGACGAAGCGGTCGTAACCGAGCACCCAGTCACTGACGGCGAACAGCATCGCCCCGAGCGCGGCGAGCAGCACACCAGTGCCAGTCGCCGACAGCACCATCGCCGAGATCACCGCGGCGTAGAAGACCACGGCGCCGGCAAGCACTGCTCCCCCGGCGCGACGTGCCGCAGGCACGGTTTCGGGGACGAACCGCCATCCGAGCAGCAACGCCATGAATGGAACGGCCCACAGCGCCGACCACCCCACCCCGACCGACAGCGCGGCGCCGACATAGGCGAGATGGCCGACTGCGAACGCCCCGAGGCCCGCCATGAACGCCGCGTTCACTGTCGTCGAGGAGGGCGATGTCACCGGCGAGACCGAACACCGCTGCAGCGACCAGGAACGCCCGGGTCCAGCCGCCGGCGGCTCCGCTGGTGGCGGCCAGCGCGACGAGGATCGCCGTGCTCAATGGTTTGGCGACAACCTCGACGGCCTTGCGAGACGTGGCGACTGCCCACCAGTCGGTGACGACAGCGACGCCGAAGGCGACGAGCAACGCCGCGTCGAGCGAGTCGAGCACCGCAGCCTCAGTCGACGGTGAGCAGTCGCGATTGGAGATCGGACCAGATGACGTCGATCTGGGCCTCGAGCTCGTCGACGTCGCCCGAGTTGTCGATCACGTGCGTGGCGATCTTCAGCCGGTCGTCGCGGCTCGCCTGGTTGGCGATCCGAGCACGGGCGTCGTCGATGTCCATGCCGCGCTGCATGACGAGGCGCTCGACCGCCAGGTCGACCTCGAGATCGACGACGATCGTGGCCGCGAGGTCGGATCGGGGGCGCTCGGCGAGCAGCGGCATGTCGAGCACGACGATGTGGTCGGTGTCCCGTTCGGCGTCGATGCGGCGCTGGATCTCCTCGCCGAGTGCGGGATGCACGATCGCGTTGAGGTCGGCGAGTGCAGCGGCGTCGTTGAACACGATGGCGGCCAGACCGGCCCGGTCGAGCCGGCCATCGATGACGATCTGCTCGCCGAAGCGTTCAGCGATTCGGTCGAGAATCGGGCTACCCGGCTCCTGAAGTTCGCGGGCGATGGCGTCTCCGTCGATGATCACCGCACCGCGTCCGAGCGAGCGCCGCAGACACCGTGGACTTGCCCGATCCGATGCCCCCGGTGAGCCCGACGAGCAGCATCCGCGGTCGATGAGGTCAGACCGATGCGTCGTCGGACTCGTTGTCCGGCTCGCCCTCGGCTGCCACCGGCTCGGCGTCAGCGGCGGGTGCCTCGGCGTCGGCTGCCACCGGCTCCGCGTCAGCGGCCGGCACCTCGGGGTCGGCTGCCACCGGCTCCGCCTCGGCGGCCGGCGCCTCGGGTCGGCTGCCACCGGCTCGGCCTCGGCGGCCGGTGCCTCGGGGTCGGTCGCCACCGGCTCGGTATCGGCGGCGGGCGTGTCGGTCGTCGGCGGCCGGAGACTCGCCGTCTTCCGGTGTCACCTCGGCGTAGTGCTCTGCCCACGCCGCTTCGAGCTCGGCATCGGTGTCGCCGGACGTCCAGTTGCCGTGCTCGTCGACCTCGAAGTGGTCGCGGTACTCCTCGGCCAACTCGCCACCTTCGGCGGCCTGCTTGATCGACAAGCTGATGCGACGGCGGCTGAGATCGAGATCGATGATCTTCACCCACAGCTCCTCACCCGGGGTGACGACCTGCTCCGGCGAATCGACGTGGTGCGCGGACATCTCGGAGATGTGGACGAGACCTTCGATGCCGTCGCCTACCTGTACGAACGCACCGAACTGGACGAGCTTGGTGACCCGGCCGTAGACGAGCTGACCCACCTCGTGGCTCTCGGCGAACTCCTGCCACGGGTCGGCCTGTGTGGCCTTCAGCGAGAGGCTGATCCGCTCGCGGCTGAAGTCGACGTCGAGCACCTGCACGTTGACCTCGTCGCCGACCTGCACGACCGAGCCCGGATGGTCGACATGCTTCCACGACAGCTCGCTGACGTGGATGAGACCGTCCATGCCACCGAGGTCGACGAAGGCGCCGAAGCTGACCACGGACGACACCGTGCCCTTGCGCACCTCGCCGATCTTGAGGTTGTTGAGGAAGTTGTCGCGCGACTCCTTCTGTGTCTCCTCGAGGTGAGCGCGGCGGCTGAGCACGACGTTGTTGCGGTTCTTGTCGAGCTCGATGATCTTCGCCTGCACCGTCTCTCCGATGTACGGCTGGAGATCGCGCACGCGGCGCAGCTCGACGAGCGATGCGGGCAGGAAGCCGCGGAGGCCGATGTCGACGATGAGACCGCCCTTGACGACCTCGATCACTGGCCCCTCGACGACGCCGTCCTTCTCCTTCAGCTCCTCGATGCGGCCCCACGCACGCTCGTACTGCGCCCGCTTCTTGGACAGGACGAGGCGGCCTTCCTTGTCCTCCTTCTGCAGCACCAGCGCCTCGACCTCTTCGCCCAGCGACACCACGTCGGCCGGGTTGACGTCGTTGCGGATGCTCAGCTCGCGGGACGGGATGACGCCTTCGCTCTTGTAGCCGATGTCGAGGAGCACTTCGTCCTTGTCGATCTTGACGACCGTGCCATTGACGACTTGGCCGTCCTCGACGTCGACCATCGTGCCGTCGATTGCTTCGGCGAAGGACATGCCGAGATCGTCGGCGACGACCTCACGGGGGGTGTAGTTGCCCTCCTCGTCGAACGTCCCCATTTCGGGGGTGGTGAGGGAGGGAGCTGTGGTTTCGGACAAGGAACTCGCTGCTTTCGGAAGGGATAAGAGGATCGTGGACACTGGCGCCGCGTCGGTCGACGGCGGCGTAATGCCTGGAGAACGCTAGCAGCGATTGCTATCGGCGACGACCGATGACCAGGAACTCCGGCGACTCGGTGGTCGGCGGATCGAGCCCGTACCTGCCTGGTTCGACGCTGGACAGGCTGAGGACGGCCAGGCCATGGCGGTCGAACAGCCAGCGCAGTTCCCGCGGGGTATAGCAACCGGTCCAGAGATCGACCTCGATCGCCCTGCCGTCGGGATCACGGACTTCCGTTCGCTCGTGCGACACGCCGCTATCCGCGTCGAACGCCGCCGCCGTGTGGTGCTTCACGGCGAAGTAGGCGTTGAAGGCACTCAGGGCCACGATGCCGTCGGGGCGCAGCGCACGCGCCAGGTTGCCGATCACCACCTCGTCGTCGCCTTCGGCGGTCATCAGCCCGAAGGCGCCTTGGCAGAGGCAGATCACGGCGTCGAACTCGGCGCGAAAGCCCAGCGAGCGGGCGTCGGCACGCTCGAACGTCGCGCCATCCGGTGCCGTCGAACGGGCGAGCTGGATGAATCGCTCGCTGATGTCCACGCCGTGCACGCGGAAGCCACGGGAGGCGAGCTCGTAAGCATGGCGCCCGGGGCCGCAGCCGACGTCGAGGATCCGCGGCACCGGGTGCCAGCGTCAGCGCGTTGACGAGGAAATCGACCTCCTGCCGGGTCCCCTTCGTGAAGGAGTAGCGCAGGTATGCCTCACCGAGGTGCTGGGCGATCGGCTCGAACCAGTGGTCCGTCACACCCGAGTACTACCCGGCCACGGCCGGCGCGCGACAACTCAACGCACGCACTCCGTCGTGTCAGAGCTCCGCGGCGACGGCCAGCACGGCCTCGGCGTGCTGCAGGGCGCCCGCTCGATCGAGCGTCGGACCGAGCTCGACGGTGAAGCCGATGCCGGCGTCAGCGGCGATCGTCCGCGACCACTGCGAGGCGGTGCCGGTGTAGGTGCCCCCGGTAACGGCGATGATGGGCAGGCCGGTGAGCTCGGCGTAACGCACCCGGAGCTCACCGTCGCGCCCGGCGGCAGGATTGATGCGGAACAGATCCTGGTGGTACCAGAGCGTCAGACTGGGCCGAACCTGCTCGGAGAGAGCGACCATCGCCTGTACCTCCGGCTCGCTGGCCGGGCCGGCGCCGGCGTACTGCCAGTCGCCCGGACCCGCTACAGGTCCCCAGTTCGTCGGGAAGTTGCGATTGAGGTCGACACCGTTGGCGTTCTGGCGTACGCCGGCCGCTTGACCGTCGGGGTTCATCGACGGGACGAGCCACAGCTCGATGCCCTCTGGGACGGCCATCTCCCGCAGGGCGTCGATGATCTTCGATCCGTCGTCCTCGTCGCCGTGGATCACGCCGACGACGAGGATGGCGACACCACCCGGAGTGCCGCGCCGGATGACCTCGATCGCTCGTCCCTGGACGGACTGCCCGAGCGTGATCCTGTCGACGGACTCTCCGGCTGTGGTTGGCGGCGGTGCGCTCGCCGGCGCGGTGGTCGCAACAGGCGGGACAGTCGTTGCCGGCGACGTCTCCACCGTGGCGGGCGGTGTGTCGTCGTCCGGTCGTAGCACGGTCGTGACGGGCCCCGCTTTCGAGGGCCTCGTGCTCGGCGGAGCTGGTGCAGCCGTCGTCGTCGTGACGGCGGCACCGCCCGTCGCCCCACTCCGCATCGATTCCGCGGTCGTCGGCGTGGCCGCCGCCCGCTCTGTCGTCGGCGACACAGCAGAACCGCCGCGTGCGTCGTCGTCCGTGCAGGCCACGGCAACGAGGAGCAGGAGAGCGACCCCGATCGCCGAGCGGACCTTCATCCCCCGTCAGGTTGCCACGCCGGAGGCATCAGCCCTTGGCGTCGGCCCACGTGTCTCCCCAGGCGACGTTGACATCGAGGGGGACGTCGAGGACAGCGGCGTTGCACATCAGGTCGACGACGAGCTCGCCGACTTCGTCGTGTTCGCCGTCGGGAACGTCGACGAGGACCTCGTCGTGCACCTGCAGGATGAGCCGGCTCTCGTACCCACCCGCGGAGAGCGCGGCGTCGATCCGCACGAGGGCGACCTTGAAGATGTCGGCGGCGAGGCCCTGGATGCCGGCGTTCATCGCTTGCCGCTCGCCGGCCTGGCGGATTCGCCAGTTCGAGTTCAGCAGTTCCGGGATCGGCCGGCGGCGGCCGAACAGGGTCTCCGTGTAGCCGGCCTTGCGTGCCTCGATCACCGTGGCATCCATGTACGCCTTCACGTTGGGGAACGCCTCGAAGTAGGCGTCGAGGATCACCGCAGCGTCCTCGGTGGGGATGTTCAG
Source organism: uncultured Acidimicrobiia bacterium (assembly GCA_963830025.1). GTDB lineage: Bacteria > Actinomycetota > Acidimicrobiia > Acidimicrobiales > Ilumatobacteraceae > CAWHLC01. Next base: position 160,163 of record CAWHLC010000001.1, on the reverse strand, counting down.
CCGCTGGCCGAGTCCGTACGCCTCCATCCCGTAGGCGAGGCCGTAGGACACCATCTTCGCCTTCGATCGCTGATCCATGGTGACGGCCTCCGGGGCGACGGAGAAGACCCGCGACGCCGTCGCCGTGTGGATGTTCTGCTTGCCCGTGAACGCTGCGATGAGCCCCGGATCCTTGGCGAGGTGGGCGATGCAGCGCAGCTCGATCTGGTTGTAGTCGGCGACGAGCAGCTTGCAGCCGGGTGCGGGAATGAACGCCTTGCGGAACTGGCGGCCTTCGTCGCTGCGCACGGGGATGTTGTGCAGGTTCGGCTTGTCGGAGCTGAGTCGTCCGGTGCGCGCGACGGTCTGGTTGAACGTGGCATGGATCCGCCCGTCGGGTCCGACCTCCTGGAGCAGGCCCTCACCGTACGTACCGCGCAGCTTCTCCAGCTCGCGGAATTCGAGCAGGGGCTTGATGAACTCGGGCCACTGGTCCTGCAGCTTCTCCAGGGTCGCTGCGTCGGTGGAGGCACCGGTCTTCGTCTTCTTCACCGGGGTGAGGCCGCGCTCGTCGTAGAGGATCTGGCGGAGTTGCAGCGGCGAATTGAGGTTCAAGTCGTCGCGGCCAGCAACCGCACGCAGGTCGGCCGCGAGGCGCACGGTCTCGGTCATCAGGCGCGTGTTCAGCCGCCGCAGTTCGTCGAGATCGACTCCGACGCCGACGTGCTCCATCCGGGCGAGCACACCGATCAGCGGGTTCTCGATCGACTGGTACAGCTCGGTCATGCCCATCCCGTGCAGTGCGGCGAGCATTGGCTCGGCAACGTGCTGGACGGCGAGCGCTGTGTGCGCTGCCCGCGATGCATCGTCGGCCTTGCCACCGTCGAGGTCGAGCTGGCCCTCGGGCGGGGCCGCGTCGTCGGGGAAGCGGTACCGGGTGTACCGCTCCACGAAGGCGGGCAGGTCGTACCGAGCTTCGGCAGGGTCGATGAGGTAGCCGACGATCGCCGTGTCCAGCGCGACCTGACGGTGTACCGAGACCGAGATCGAGTAACGATCGCAGCAGTGGCTTGACGTCGTGACCGCGGAGTGGACCGCCCTCGAGCAGCGCCGATGTGACCTCTGGCGCGAGCAGCAGTTCTGTCGGGATCCAGGCGACCGCCCCTGACGCGCCGTCGGTGACCACGGCCAGCCCGACCAGATCGCTGCGCCCCGGCTCGCCTGACCACGCGGCACCGATGTCGAGCGTGCCCGAACCAGCTAGCGCAGCAATCGCCGCATTCGGCGTCGTCGAGCCGATCAACCTCGGCGACGAGCTCGTCGCGCTCGCCCGCAGGCTCGGCGACGGGCTTGTCGAGCGCCTCGTTGAGTCGCTCGGCGAGCGTGCGGAACTCGAGGAACTCGAACAGCCGCTTCACCTCGGCGGGGTTGGGCGTGATGCTCGAGCGTGTCGTAGTCGACGTCGATCGGCGCATCGCGACGCAACACCATCATCTCGTGGTTCTTGCGGACACGGTCCTCGTGGGCGACCAATGACTCGCGCAGCTTCGGCGTCTGCTCCTCGACGTGGGCGAACAGCCCGTCGAGGCTGCCGTAGGCATTGAGCAGCTTGGCTGCGGTCTTCTCCCCGACGCCGGGAACACCGGGCAGGTTGTCGCTCGGGTCGCCGCGGAGAGCGGCGTACTGCGGGTACATCGCCGGGGTGACCCCCGTCCGCTCGAGGATGCCGGCTTCGTCGTAGAGCGTGTAGTCGCTGACGCCGCGCCGGTTGTAGAGGACCTTCACGTGGGGGTCGGCCACCAGTTGATAGCAGTCGCGGTCGCCGGTGACGATGATGACGTCGTCACCCCGCCCCGCCGACTCCTCGGCGACGGTGGCGATGATGTCATCTGCCTCCCAGCCGGCGAGATCGACGATCGAGATGCCCAACGCGGTGAGCACCTCGCGCACGAGACCCATCTGCTGGCGAAGCACGTCCGGCGCCGCCGAGCGAGTGGCCTTGTAATCAGGGTCGGCCAGGTGCCGGAAGGTCGGCTCCGGCCGGTCGAACGCCACCAGCACGCTCGTCGGGGTGGTGGTCCTTGAGCACGTTGATGAGCATCGACGTGAAGCCGAACACGGCGTTGGTGACCTGACCGCTGGCGGTCGCCATATCGGCGGGAGAGCGAAGAACGCCCGGTAGGTGAGGGAGTTGCCGTCGATCAGCAGCAGCGAAGCCATCGACCGTCAGTCTTCTTCCGCTGGCACAAGCGATCCATCGAGAATCCGGTCGGCCACATCGCGCATCTTCGTTCGCCCGCTCATGGCCGTGCGCTGGATGAAGGTGAACGCGTCTTGCTCGGACATACCGTGCTTGTCCATCAGCGTGCCCTTCGCCCGGTCGACGATCTTGCGGTTCTCGAGCTGCTCGCCGAGGGCATCGATCTCCCCCGTGAGCGAACGCAGCTCGCGGAACCGTCCGATGGCCACCTCGATGGCGGGCACGAGGTCGCTCTTCTGGAACGGCTTGACGAGATAGGCGAGGGCACCCACGTCGCGTGCCTGCTCGACCACCTCGCGCTGGCTGAACGCGGTGAGGATGAGGATCCCACAGATCTTCTCGGAGTTGATGATGCGGGCCGCCTCGATTCCGTCCATCCCCGGCATCTTGATGTCGAGAATGACCAGATCGGGCTGCAACTCGCGGACCAGATCGACCGCCCGATCGCCCCGTCCCGTCTCGGCGACCACGTCATAGCCCTCCTCCTCGAGCGTCTCGCGGAGGTCCATGCGGATGATGGCTTCGTCTTCGGCGATCACGACCCGGATCGTCACGATGTGGTCCTTTGCGGCCGGGCCGAGCTCACGCCCGGCTCTGAGAGAGTTTGTCGAGCAGCGCATCCTGGCGGGCCTCGAGCGAGGCGATCTCATCCACGACGTATTGGCGGTGACGCTGCATCGTCTCGGCGTGCTTGCGGGCGTCGTTCGACTCGAAGGACGCGAACGGCGTCTCGGAGACGAGCGCACGAAGAGCGAGGTCGTCGGCTTCGTCGGCGAGGGCGCGGAGCTGCTCGTCGATCATCGCCAGCTCGTCGCGGAGCGAACGCAGGCGCGTCGCGGTCTGCGACGAGACGGCGTTCGACGAGCCAGGCTGCCATAAGTGTCGTCATGCTAGTGGCCGCACCTCGCAGTCGAGGGAGTAGGTCTCAGCACCCGCTCAGCACCTGCTCGGTGGAGCGGTTCGACGTCAGCGCCCGCCGAGCGCGCCCGTGTCGGGGGGAACGCCGAGGACCACGCCTTGTGGTCCCATGCGAGCCATCGACCGGTACTGACGCTCGGCGAACCACCACCGCCCCTCACGGCGGGCGTAGTGGTCGTGGTACACGCCGTGAGCGATCGGCCACGTGTCGGTGGCGGTCTCGTGGCGCACCTCGCACATGAACATCCGCCCATGGGCGCTGTCCGCGTCGTCCTCGTCGACCTCGACGACGGAGTTGAGGATCACGAAGGCGAAGTGGTCGAAACGCTCGATCGCGGCGCCGATGAACTCCCCCAGGCTTCCCGGTCCGACGAACGACATCGGCGCTTGCGTCACCATGTCGATGTGCACGGCTGCGTCGGAGAGGAACAGGTCGTGGAGCTCCTCCCACGCCCGCCTCGTGACGACATCGGCGTACCGCGACTGCAGCCGCCCGAGCGCAACCGCGTCGTCAGTGGACGTCGTCGAGGGGGGTGACTCGGGAGCGGTCATGGCGCCCGACGGTAGCTCTGCGCCAGGTCCCGTCCTGTGCCGGAGCCACCCCTCGGCGCGACGCTGACAACCACGCTCAGGCAGCCTGTCGCCGTTACGCTTGCGACGCGCCCCGGTAGCCCAACGGCAGAGGCAGCGGTCTCAAACACCGTCCAGTGTGGGTTCGAATCCCACCCGGGGCACAGCGCGGTCCTCACCTCTTACCGTGTGGTAAGGCGCAGGGTTCCAGGACCAACGTCTACGCTCGACTCAATGCTCGCCTTCATCTTCCCGGGACAAGGCTCGCAGCGTCCCGGCATGGGGCGGCCGTGGCGGGAACACGACAGCTGGGAGCTCATCGACGAGGCGAGCGAGTACGCCGAACGCGACCTCGCCGCCCTCATGTGCGAAGCCGACGCCGAGGAGTTGAAGGACACGCGCAACGCCCAGCTCACCACCTTCGTCGCCAGCTTGATGGTGCTCGACGCTGTCGAGCGGGTCGGCCTCGAACCCAGCTTCTGCGCCGGGCACAGCCTCGGCGAGTACACCGCGCTCGACGGCGACTGGCGCGCTCGCCTTCGACGACGGCGTGCGTCTCGTCACCGAACGGGCGCTGGCGATGCACGACGCCGGAACCGCCAACCCGGGCACCATGGCAGCGGTTCTCGGCCTCGACGACGATCAGGTCGACGTCGCCTGCCGCCGCGCCGACGCCGACGTCTGGGTCGCCAACTACAACGCTCCCGGCCAGGTGGTCATCGCCGGGTCACCCGATGCGGTCGACGAGGCGTCGAAGCACGCCAAGGAACTCGGCGCCAAGCGGATCATGCCGCTGCAGGTGTCCGGGCGCGTTCCACACGCCGTTCATGACACCCGCTCGCGACCGGCTTCGCTCCGCGATCCGTGCCGCGGTCCCCCGAGACACCGAGGTGCCCGTCGTATCCAACGTCGACGCCCTCCCTCATGCACGCGGGGCCGAGTGGGCCAGCCTGCTCTCGGCGCAGCTGTCCAATCCCGTGCGCTGGAAGCACTGTCTGCTGACGCTCGAGGATCGGGGCGTCACCGACTTCGTCGAGCTCGGACCCGGGGGCGTGCTCACCGGCATGGTGAAGCGAACGGTCGACGACGCCCGCACGATCTCCGTTCAGACCCCGGAGGATCTCGACAAGCTGCTCGACTTCGTCGCCGTCACCGCCGACAGCACCCCCCGAGCCGTGGAGGGCGAGCACCTGTTCGCCATCGAGCGGATCGTCGTCAGCCCTGCTGCCGGCGTCTTCCGAGCGAGCCCGGGGATCGGCCCCTCGTCCACGATCGAGGTCGGCACCGTGCTCGGGCACGTCGCCGATCTCGAGGTCCGCTCCCCGTTCGCCGGTGTGGTGCAGAGCTACATCGCGGTCGAGGGTGAGCGAGTCACAGCCCGCCAGCCCATCGCCTGGCTGCGAATGCAAGGAGCCAACTGACATGCCGCGCACCCGTTCCGGCCTCCGAGGCGGCGTCATCACCGGATGGGGTACCGCCCTCGGGGAGAAGACCATCACCAACCACGATCTGGAGAAGACGCTCGACACGAGCCACGAGTGGATCGTCGAGCGCAGTGGGATCTCCGAGCGTCACATCGGCGGCTCCACCATGGAGCTCTCTGTGCGCTCCGGTGAGAAGGCCCTGGCCATGGCCGGGCTGGCTCCGTCCGACATCGACGCCCTGGTGCTGGCCACCACCACACCCGATCGTTGTGTGCCGGCGACGTCCCCGTCGGTGCAGCGTGAGCTCGGTCTGAGCTGCGGCGCCTTCGACATCAACGCCGCGTGCTCCGGCTGGGTCTACGCCCTCGTCAAGGCCCACGGGCTCATCGCCATGGGGGCGGAGAAGGTGTTGCTGATCGGCACCGACACGTTGTCGCGTATCGTTGACTGGGAGGACCGCAATACTGCCGTCCTGTTCGCCGACGGATCCGGCGCCGCAGTCTTGGAGGGCGTCGACGGAGCGGGCCAATTGCTGGCCTGGGACCTCGATGCCGACGGCACCGCTGAGGAGTTGCTCTACGCCGAGATCGGCGGATCGATCAAGATGGCAGGCCGGGAGGTCTTCCGCCGGGCCGTGCGGATCATGGTCGATTCGGCCACGAAGTCGCTCGATCTCGCCGGCGTGACCGCCGACGAGATCCGCTTCGTCATCCCTCACCAGGCGAACCTTCGCATCATCCAGGCGGCATGCGACCGCCTCGGCATCCCATCCGAACGGGCTGCCGTCGTGCTCAACCACACCGGCAACACGTCTGCGGCCTCGATCCCTCTCGCCCTCGCCCACCAGCTCGATCAGGGCAACGTCACCCACGGCGATCTGATCCTCTTCGTCGGGTTCGGCGCCGGGATGACCGCCGCCAGCGCTGTCGTCCAGTGGGGTGGGGAGACCGGGTGACGCACAGGGTGCTCGTCACTGGTGGCGCGCGGGGCATCGGTCTCGCCTGCGCCCAGCGGTTCCTCGCCGACGGCGACGACGTCGCCGTCACGTACAACACCAGCCCACCTCCCGACGGCGTGTTCGGCGTGAAGTGCGACATCACCTCCAGCGACGACGTCGATCGGGCGTGGTCCGAGCTGGAGGGTCACTTCGACGGACCGATCGACGTGCTCGTCGCCAACGCCGGCATCACCCGTGACATGTTGCTGCTGCGGATGTCCGACGACGACTTCGGCGCGGTCGTCGACACCAACCTCACGGGCACCTTCCGGATCGTCAAGCGGGCGTCGAAGGGAATGCTCCGCGCCCGGTCGGGCCGGATCATCCTCGTCTCCTCGGTCGTCGCCATGCTCGGCTCCGCGGGGCAGGTCAACTACGCCGCGTCGAAAGCAGGACTCGATCGGGTTCGCCCGCTCGCTCGCCCGCGAGCTGGCGTCGCGCAGCATCACCGTCAACGTGATCGCTCCTGGACCAGTCGAGACGGACATGTTCGCCGCCCTCAGCGACGAGCGTCGCGCCGAGTTGGCCTCCGCCGTACCGCTGGGGCGCGCCGCCACCCCGGCCGAGATCGCCGGTGTGGTTGCCTTTCTCGCCTCATCAGACGCCGCGTACATCACCGGTGCAGTGATTCCCGTCGACGGCGGACTCGGCATGGGCCACTGAACGCGTACCGATCTCGTCCATCGAGCCGGCCTCGCCGCCGGCCTCCACATCTCAGCCAATACACGAAAGACAGGAAGCCACCCGTGGATCAAGAACTATTCGGCCGTTTCAAGAAGTGCGCCGTCGAGGTGCTCTCGGTCTCCGAGGACCAGGTGACGCCCGAGGCCAAGTTCGGTGACGATCTCGACGCCGACAGCCTCGACCTCGTCGAGCTGGTCATGGCACTCGAGGAGGAGTTCGACATCTCGGTACCCGAGGAAGACCTCGAGGGCATCGAGACCGTAGGCCAGGCATACGAGCTGGTCACCTCGAAGCTCTCATGACAGCACGCCGCGTCGCCGTCACCGGACTCGGCGTCGTCGCACCATGCGGCATCGGTGTCGATGCGTTCTGGTCGGGACTGCTCGGTCCCGGCGTCACGAGCGGCACGGCCACCACGGTCGAGGACTGGGACGCGAGCGCGTACTTCGACTCGCCCAAGGACGCCCGGCGGTCGGACAGGTTCGAGCAGTTCGCCCGGGCAGCTGCGGCCGAGGCATTCGAGATGTCTGGACGGCCTGACGTCGATCCGGCGCGGTTCGGCACGATCTTCGCCACCGGCATCGGCGGGATCCACACACTCGAGGAGCAGATCAGGACCCGCCTGGAACGAGGTGAGCGCCGAGTGTCGCCATTCCTCGTGCCGATGATGATGGCCAACGCGGCGGGGGCGGCGATCTCGATGCGTTACGGCCTGCAGGGTCCGAACGAGACGATCTGTACGGCGTGCGCCGCCGGGAGCCACGCCATCGGCTATGCAGCCCGCCTCATCGCATGGGACCGCTGCGACGCGGTGGCGACGGGCGGCAGCGAATCTTCGGCGACGCCCACGTCGCTCGCTGGGTTCGGCAACATGACGGCGCTGTCCTCGAGCGGGGTGTCACGGCCGTTCGACGCCGACCGCGACGGATTCGTGATGGGTGAAGGTGCAGCCGTGCTCATCCTCGAGGCGTGGGACCTCGCCGAAGCGCGTGGCGCAACCATCCTCGGCGAGGTGCTCGGCTCGGGCAGCAACGCCGATGCGCATCACATCACCGCACCTTCGCCGGGCGGCACGGGAGCGATCGCCTGCATGCACCTCGCTCTCGACGAGGCCGGGCTGTCACCGGCCGACATCCGTCAGGTGAACGCGCATGGAACGTCAACGCCGCTCAACGACGCCGCCGAGGCGGCGGCAGTGACCGCGGTGTTCGGACCCGGCGGTCCGCCAGTCACTTCGACGAAAGGCGTCACGGGCCACGCTCTCGGTGCTGCCGGCGCGCTGGAGGGGGCGGCAGTGCTGCTCTCGATGAAGCACCGCCAGATCCCGCCTACGGCCAACACGAAGGCAATCGACGACGACATGGAGATCGACGTCGTCACCGAGGGACCTCGCGACTGGGAACCTGGCCCGACCATCTCCAACAACTTCGGCTTTGGTGGCCACAACGGCAGCGTCATCTTCGGTCCGGCCTGAGCCGCCGGGAGGGCACCAGCCGGGCCGCCCGCGCCTTCAGCTGTCGACGACGACGAACAGCAGGTCGCAACTGGCGGCGACGTCGTCGCCGAGCTTCGCTCTGCCACTGCCCTTGCCTGCTCGCGCCGACATCCGGCCGAGCTCGACCTCCAACGTGAGGGTGTCGCCGGGACCGACCTGACGTCGGAACCTCGCCCCGTCGAGACCGCCGAACAGTGGCAGCTTTCCGGCGAATCGCTCGTCGGTGAGCACCGCGATCGCGCCCAACTGGGCGATCGCCTCGCACATCAGCACGCCGGGCAGCGTCGGCCGTCCGGGGAAGTGCCCCGGGAAGAACCACTCGTCACCCACGAGCGACCACGTACCCACGGCCGACTCGCCGGGTGTGAGTGCCGTCAACTCGTCGACGAAGAGGAACGGCGGACGGTGCGGCAGCACATCGATCGGTCGCGGCAGAGCATTCATGGCGACCGAAAGCTAGTTCGCGTCAGGCGCCGCCGAGGTACGAGTCGTCGAGCACGGCGAACAGCGACTCCGCCGGCGCCATCGCGAAGTCGTCGGGCACGTGCCCTTCGTACGCACGCACGGCCCGGTGCCAGACCAACGCCCGCGCCACCTTGGCGACGCGGCAGGAGAGCTCCATCGTCTCGACAAGCTCCCGGTGCGGTGCCAGGTCGCTGAACACTTCGAGGTACGCGTCGCGGATGCGGAGGAGGCGCAGGTCGTCATCGGTGAGCTCGAGTTGCGCCCTTGCCACCCCGAGCGTGACGAGCATCGTGGCGAACGGGTGGGCGATCACACCGTCGCCCCAGTCGTAGAAGCGGGCTCGCCCGAAATCGCCTCCCTCACCGGCCAGCATGTTGACCGGATGGAAGTCGTTGTGGTCGATGCTCGGCGGCACCGCCGACGCAGACAGCAGCTCGCACCAGGACTCGTAGTCGTCCCGCATCGCCAGCACCCTGGCGAGCGTGAGTCGATCTCCCTCCTCGGTCGATCCGTAGACGGACGGCCGCACGGCGTCGATGGCCTCGGCGAACCGATCGGGCATCACCGCGGGCCGCATGTCCGCGACACCAAGCTTGAGCATCTCCTCCGTGTGCGGCGCAAGGTCACGCTGGAGCTGGGCGTACTGCGGAAGGATCGCCAGCATCGCCGACATCAGCTCCTCGCCGTCGACGTTGAGCTCGGCGAGCGGCGTTCCCCCGTCGGGGAGCGCGATCCAGGCTCGCTCGACGTCGAGTGCAATCGGGGCAAGTACGTGCCCCGGCACAACGCGATGCAGCAGCTCGTAGAGACCGACCTCGAACGCCGTTCCCGGTCCAGCAGCCTTCATCCAGACTGGGCCGTTGTCCGTCGGTGCCGTCAGGATCGCCGCCCAGGGCCGCACGCGGTAGCGCTCGACGTCGCCCGTGCGTTCGATGCCGGCATCGACCAGTCGCCGGTCCAGCCATTCAGCTGCGCCGGCGAACCACTCCGGTGATTCCCAGTCATCGTGTTGCATCGGGGGGTTGACTCCCGTCGCGCCTCGAACTCATCGCACGACTGAGATGACGGCGACCGCTGTTTGCGTTGCATCACACGGCGTCGATGGCGGCGCGAACCTCGGCGACGTATTCACCGACCGCTGCCGGACCATGGTCCATCAGCCGCCGCATCACGGAGGCACCCTGCACGACGCCATCGGCGATCTTGACGGCGATCGCTGCCTGCTCGGCGTTGGAGACACCGACGCCGACGAGCACGGGAACGTCGGTGAGCGCCTTGAGCCGGCCGGCCAAGCGCCGTGGCGGTGTCGGCCAGCGACTCGCGCTCACCCGTGACACCGAGCAGACCGACGGAGTAGACGAACCCGCGCGCTCGCTCGACGATCAGCGGCAGCCGATCATCGGGCGCTGTCGGCGCAGCGAGCATGATCGTCTCCACGCCGGCGGCGTCGGCCGCGGCGCACCACTCGCCACTCTCCTCGAGCGGCAGGTCGGGCAGGATGCAACCGGCGATCCCGGCGTGGGCGAGACGCGCCGCGAACCGCTCATGCCCCTCGTGATGGACGAGGTTGTAGTACGTCATGACGGCCAGGGGACGCTCGACGTCGAGATCGGCGACCGCGTCGATGATCGCCGGCGGCGTTGCGCCGTTGTCGAGCGCCGCTTGCGAGGCTTGCTGGATCACTGGGCCGTCCATCACCGGATCCGAGAACGGGACGCCGATCTCGATGCCGTCCGCCCCGTTGGCGATCGCTTCTCGCACGGCGTGTTCCCAACCGGGATAACCGCCCGTGATGTACGGCACGAGCAGCTTCCGCCCGCCGTCACGCAGGCCCCGGAGCGTGGCCTCCATCGTGATCGTCACGCCCCGTCACCCCGGAGGCGCATGACCTGGTCAACGTCTTTGTCCCCACGTCCCGAGAGACACACGAGCACCGTCTGGCCGGCCATGTTGGGCGCCTCGCGGACCACCCATGCGAGGGCGTGCGCCGACTCCAGTGCGGGAATGATCCCCTCGGTGCGGGCAAGCAACTCGAACGCGTCGAGCACCTCGTCGTCGCGGGCGGGCGGGTATTCGGCGCGGCCGATCGACGCCAGGTAGGCGTGCTCCGGCCCGACACCCGGATAGTCCAGTCCCGCCGACACCGACTGCGCCTCGAGCACCTGGCCGTACTCGTCCTGCATCAGGTAGCTGCGCATTCCGTGGACGACGCCGGGCACCCCGTGACCGACTGCCGCTCCCCCGGCTGGTTCGACGCCGACGAGACGAGCCGCCGTCTCGACGAACCCGCTGAAGATGCCGATCGCGTTCGATCCGCCGCCGACGCAGGCGACGACCACGTCCGGGTCGGCGCCGGTGCGCTGGCGGCACTGCTCGCGTGCTTCGTCACCGACGACGCGATGGAACTGGCGCACCATCCACGGATACGGATGCGGTCCCATCACGGACCCGAGGCAGTAGTGGCTGTGCCCGACGGTGGCGACCCAGTCGCGCATCGCCTCGTTCACGGCGTCCTTGAGGGTGCGACTGCCGCTGTGCACGGTCTCGACCTCGGAACCGAGGAGGCGCATCCGGAACACGTTCAACGCCTGGCGGTCGACGTCGACGGCACCCATGTACACCTTGCACTCGAGACCGAGCAGCGCCGCCGCAGTGGCCGTGGCGACGCCGTGCTGGCCGGCACCTGTCTCCGCCACGAGTCTCGACTTGCCCATCCGCTTGGCGAGGAGTGCCTGACCGAGCACGTTGTTGATCTTGTGTGACCCCGTGTGGTTGAGGTCTTCGCGCTTGAGCAACAGGCGAACCCCGAGCTGCGCACTGAGGTTCGCACACTCGGTGAGGATCGACGGGCGCCCGGCATAGTCGCGCAGCAAGGTGTCGAGCTCGCTGCGGAACGACTCGTCGGCCCACGCCGCCGTGAACTGGCGCTCGAGTTCCTGGCACGCAGGGACGAGCGTCTCCGGAACGAATCGCCCGCCGAACTCTCCGAACCTGCCCGACGCGTCCGGATCGATCAGCCCGGCGTGCACCTCGGACAGCTCACTCACTCGTCGTACCAGTCGTAGGGCAGTTCGTCGGGACCGTGATACGGCTCGGGTGCCGCCGCCCGGGCACGCTCGATGAAGTGCTTCACCTTGAGCGCGTCCTTCTTACCGGGTTCGCGTTCGACGCCGGTGGAGACGTCGACGCCCCACGGTTCCACACTCTGCACCGCGTCAGCGACGTTCTCCGGCGTGAGACCGCCGGCGAGGATCACCGCGCACCGATTCGGGCACGTCGTCGACGAGCGACCAGTCGAAGACCTGGCCGGAACCCGGACTCGCTGCGTCGACGAGCACCAGGTCGGTGGCGAGTGACCCGGCAGCGGCGAGCTTCGGCGACCCCGCCGGGTAGGCCTTGATCACCCAGCGCACGGCTTTGACGACGGTGGCGACGTCGGCCGCCGACTCGTTTCCATGCAGCTGAGCCGCCTTCAACCCGGCGGCGTTGACCAGCTGCACGACGCGGTTGGGATGCTCGTCACGGAAGACGCCGACGGTGAGCACCTCGGGCGGCAGTCGACGGGTGATGTCGAACACGCGCTGGGCAGCGATCTGGCGGGGCGACGGGGCGAACACGAAGCCGACGGCGTCGGCTCCCATGGCGACCGCCAGCAAGGCGTCGTCCTCGTTGGTGATGCCGCAGATCTTGACGAACATCTCAGACCCGCAGTTCGATGAGCGTGGCGATCGGGTCGTCCGCTGTTACGAGGATCTCGCCAACGAGCACGGCTGCGAAGCCCGAATCCCGCAGACGGCGGGCGTCAGCGGCGTCGCGTACGCCTGATTCCGCCACGGAGACGACATCGCTGGGGATGCGAGCGGCGAGGCGCGCGGCGCGGTCGCTCTCGACCTCGAACGAGACAAGGTCACGCTGGTTCACTCCCACGAGCGTTGCGCCGATTTCCAGGGCGATGTCGAGCTCGGCCTCGTCGTGCACCTCGACGAGGGCATCGAGCCCGAGGTGGATGGCCAGCGCATGGAACGCCGAGAGCTCCGCCTCGTGGAGGGCAGCGGCGATCAGGAGGACGCAGTCGGCACCCATGATCCGAGCGTCGCAGATGTCACGTTCGGCGACTGTGAAGTCCTTGCGCAATACGGGAAGGTCAGTTGCGTCGCGCGCCTCTTGCAGATCGTCCACCGAGCCGGCGAAGAAGTCCTCGTCGGTCAGCACCGACAGGCACGTCGCTCCCCCGACCTCGTAGGTCTGGGCAAGGCTCGGCGCGATCAGGTCGAGATCGAACTCACCTTTCGACGGTGACCGGCGTTTGATCTCGGCGATGACGGCGAGAGACGGCGCCTCGACGAGGGCCCGCCGGAATCCACGGGTCGGCGGTTCCGCGAGCGCTTCGTCGATCAGCCCGTCGAGCGACCGCGTGTCGTTTGCGGCGACGGCACGATGTCGCTCGAGGATGCGGTCGAGGTAGGTCGCCAGTTCAGAGTCCCTTGCCGGTGACCGGTGTGAGGAAGTTCATCTCGGCGCGGCCGGAGACGAGCTCGCCGAGCTTGGCGAACATCGCCCCGAACGCTGCCGACGTCATGTGCGAGTCGAGAGACGCCTGGTCGGTGTACAGCTCGTACATCCACAAGAGGTTCTCGTCCTTGCTGTCCTCGTGAAGGATGTAGAGCACCGTGCCGGACTCTTCCTTTGTGGCCTCGACCACCTCGGTAAGGGCAGCGGCAGCATCGGCACGCTTGCCGGGTTGACACGGGATCTTGGCGACAACACCGATCTTGCTCATTGGTGCACACTCCTCATTCTCAACAAACCTCACCTACTCGACGGGACGACGCACCAATGAGCACGTCGCAGCGACTATCTCGCCGTATTGCGTTCATTCGCTCGCACTTCGTGCTCGCTCATGGGGTCGGACGGTACCAGCGGTATCGCAGCCGGACCGGCATCAGAAGCCCAACCGCTCACCGACCGTTGCCACGACGTCGGCGATCGGCACCCGCACCTGCTCGGTGGTGTCCCGATCTCGGACGGTGACGGCATCGTCGTCGAGTGAGTCGAAGTCGATGGTGACGCACAATGGCGTGCCGATCTCGTCCTGGCGGCGGTAGCGCCGGCCGATGGCCTGGGTCTCGTCGTAGTCCACCAGGTAGCGCTCGGAGAGCAGCCTTCGCACCTGGTGGGCGAGCGGGGTCAATGTGTCCTTCTTCGACAAGGGCAGCACCGCCACCTTGTACGGCGCGAGGCGCGGATGGAGGCGCAGCACGGTGCGCTCCTCGTCGTTGATGATGTCGGTGTCGTAGGCGGCGAGCAGGAACGCCGCCATGGCGCGGGTCGCGCCGGCCGCCGGCTCGACCACATGGGGCACATAGCGCTCGTTCGTCGCCTGGTCGAAGTAGTCGAGCCGCTCCCCCGAGCGAGCGCTGTGAGCGTTGAGGTCGAAATCGGTGCGCTGGGCGATGCCCTCCAGCTCGTCCCATCCCCACGGAAAGAGGAACTCGACGTCGGAGGTACCGGCGGAATAGTGCGACAGCTCGTCGGCATCGTGCGGCCGCAAGCGCAGCATCTCGGCGGGAATGCCGAGCTGTACGTACCAGTCGAGCCGTTCGTTGCACCAGAAGTCGTACCACTTGGGTCCGTCGCCGGGCGGGACGAAGAACTCCATCTCCATCTGCTCGAACTCGCGGGTGCGGAAGATCCAGTTCTGCGGTGTGATCTCGTTGCGGAAGCTCTTGCCGACCTGAGCGATGCCGAACGGTGGCTTCTTGCGTGTCGTCTGGAGAACGTTGACGAAGTTCGTGAACATCCCTTGCGCCGTCTCTGGGCGCAGGTACGCCTCGGCGCTCGAGTCCTCGACCGGGCCGGCATAGGTCTTGAACATCAGGTTGAACTGGCGCGGCTTCGGTGAACGACTTCTTCGCCCCGCAGTTGGGGCACGTCTCGGGATCGTCGAGCTTGTCGAGCCGGAAGCGCTGCTTGCAGTTCGTGCAGTCGACGAGTGGATCGCTGAAGTTGGCGAGATGGCCGCTCGCCTCCCACACCGCTGGCGGGCCGAGGACCGCTGCGTCGATGAGCACGACGTCGTCGCGTTGCTGCACCATCGCCCGCACCCAGGCGTCCTTGACATTGCGCAACAGCAACGAGCCGAGCGGGCCGTAGTCGTACGTGCTGCGGAAGCCGCCGTAGATCTCGGCCGACGGATACACGAACCCGCGCCGCTTGCACAGATTGACGATCTGGTCGAGCTCGGTCGCTGGCATAGGGATAAGAGGCTACGCCGCCGCCCGCCAACGGACATCCGGCGTCCCAAGCCGTTCTGGGCGCGATCCTTCCCACCTCCCGTTCTGGGCGATCTGGGCGCGATCGCTCCCCACCCACCCTTCGGCGTATTTCCCCTCAGCATCTGTAAGCAATCACGCCCGGAACAGCCCAAGGAACGAATGACGCCAGAACCGACCCTCACCGATCTGGGCGCGATCGCTCCCACCACCCCGTTCTGGGCGTCATCCCCTCAGCAGCTGGAAGGAATCACGCCCGGAACGGAACGTGACCAGAACGAGTCACGCCCGGAACGGAACGTGACCGGAACGAATCACGCCCTGATCAGGTGTGTTCGAACATCGCCACCGCTCGCAGGCGGCGCTCGATGTGGTGCTCGAAGACGGCGGTGGCGAGATGGCCGACCTCGTGGGTGATCGGCGACTCGGGAACGTCGAGGGCTTCGGTGAGACGTCCACCGAGGATGTCGCGCATCAGCGCCAGAGCGGCCGGTGACAGCGCGCACCCGTACGGCAGTCACGGCACATGACGCCACCCTCGTGGAGATCGAAGGAGACCAGTCGCTCGGTGCTGCCTGGCAGCTGCACGCAGTGATCGATCTCGGGTCGGTAACCCCTCGGCGGCGAGCAGCTTCCAGAAGAACGCCGGAACGACGAGCGGCCCTGGACGCACGGCGATCGTACGCAACGCGCCGACGAGCATCCGGTACAGCCCGGCGTTCGGCTCACGTTCGAGAGCGAGCTGATCCACCGCCTCGAGCACCGCCATCGCCTGCGACGCCCGATCGAGCGAACCGAGCAGCGGCGCCAGCGATTCCACCGCTCCGCCTGGCTGACGATGTCGAGCTCGCGGCCGCGATAGAGCAGCAGCCGGACATGGCTCATCGGTTCGAGCCGGGCGCCGAACTTCGATCCCGACTTGCGCACGCCCTTGGCGACGGCGCGCACCTTGCCGTTCTCCGCGGTCAGCAGCACGACGATGCGGTCCGACTCACCGCAGCTTGTACGTGCGCAGCACCACCCCGGTGTCGCGGTACAGCCGGCTCACGTCTCGATGCCCCCGAAACGACGATGACGCGAGGCGAACTCGGCGCCGCGACATGGACGTGCTTGCCCTCGAGCTCGTCCGACGTCGTCGTCGACGAACACCAGCTCGGCGTATGCCAGTTCCCACACGAGCGATGGCGGCAGCGATCGTCGGGCCCGAGGACGATCACGAGATCGGGCTCCGCCTCGGCCGGGGCGTACAGGACCGCCGAAACCGACTCCTCGCTGACCGGCATCGCCGGGATCGAGGTCGGACATCGCCGTGGCGAATCCCGTCCCGCCCGTCGGCGGTGGGCTCGACGATCACCGTGCAACGGCGTCCCTCGGACTCCACGGTGCGCTGGTGGCGACCGAGTTTCGACCGCCGTCACTGCCGGCGGCGTAGGGAAGCAGCGTCAACCACGACGCACCTTCTGCGGCGACGGCACTCGCCGAGCGTGTCGATCCGCTCTCCCAGCCTTCGTCGCCGAGCTCTCGCCACTCGACGAGAGTTCCGCCGACGACCATCACATGCCGCAGGACCCACCCACGGGCGGCGGCGCAGTGTTCCGCTCTGATGGCTCGACGTGGGCACGGTGCCATCCTCGCACGTCACCCAACGCCGATTGGGGCTTCGGATAGGGTGGCCGATGCTGTGTCGACCGATCCCGCTGTCGCTCCTCCCGTGCATGTCGCGTGCATCATGGACGGGAACGGTCGTTGGGCGGCGGCAGCGGTCTCCCCCGCACCGGCGGGTCACACCGAGGGTGAGGAGAACATCGCCCGCCTCGTCCGCGTCGCCGTCAAACGCAACATCGGCTGGCTGACATTGTTCGGCTTCTCCACCGAGAACTGGATCCGCCCCCGGGCCGAGGTTCGTCACATCCTCGCCCTCCACGAGAAGTTGTTCGCCCGGGTAGCCGAGCTCAACCGGCACGACGTGCGACTGCAGTGGATCGGCCGGCCGTTCGATGCGCCCGACGCGCGCACACCGCGATCGCGTGCAGCGGGCGATCCGCAAGGCGATTGAAGGACACCGTCGCGGCAACAAGGGGATGGTGCTCACCATCGCCTTCGACTACGGAGGTCGGCGCGAGCTGATCGACGCCGTCGAACGGGTCCGCGCCGCACACCTACCCGGTGACCCCCGGCGTCGATCAACGAACCACCTCTACCTCCCGGAACTGCCACCTGTCGACGTGCTCGTGCGCACGAGCGGCGAACGCCGCGTCTCCAACTTCCTGCTCTGGCAATCGGCCGGCGCGGCGGTGTACTTCTCCCCCACCAACTGGCCCGAATTCGACGTCAGCCGAGCTCGACCGGGCGCTGGCGCTCTGCTGATGGCGGGCGACGTCGATGGCGCGGTGGCGCTGCTCGCCGCGGCGACAGCGGCGCTGCCGGCTGCCGAGGATCGGCCCGGCCAGCGGGAGATGGCGCGACTCGTCGCCACCGCTTTCGCCAACGGCGACAAGCTGGTTGTCCAGGCTGGTACCGGCACCGGCAAGTCGCTCGCCTATCTCACGCCGGCGATCGCCGCCGCGGCCGCGGCGGCCGGTGACCAGAAGGCCGACGACGATCCCGCCGCAGCGGGGAGGCGGCGGGTGGTGGTCGTCACCGCCACCAAGGCGCTGCAGGATCAGCTCGCCACCAAGGACCTCCCTTCCTTCCGGTGCGCTCGACGTACCGGTCGATTTCGCCGTGCTGAAGGGACGGAGCAACTACCTCTGCCTGCAGCGGCTCGAGGAGGTGACCGGCGCCGATCAACGGCAGCTCGAGCTCGACGGCGTCACGCCGGTCGATTCGCGAGCAGATGAACAGGCTCGCTGAATGGGCCAACGAGACCGAGACAGGCGATCAGGCCGAGCTGTCGTGGGCACCGGCGGAGGCCACATGGAAGGCGGTCAGCGTCGGCAGCGACGAGTGTCCCGGCGCCAACCGTTGCCCGCAGGGTGCCGAGTGCTTCACCGAACGCGCACGATGCCCGGGCGGCCGGGGCGGCGATCACCGTCGTCAACACCCACCTCTACGGGCTCGACGTGGCGAGCGGCGGCGCGATCCTGCCCGACCACGCGATGGTCGTGTTCGACGAGGCTCACGTGCTCGAGGACGTGATGAGTGACACTGTCGGCGTGCAGATGACACCCGGGCGGTTCACCGCGGTCGGCCGCCACGATCCGCCGCATCCTCGATGACCGCCGCATCATCGAGGCGGTCGAGAACATGGCGTCGACCCTCGACACCCGGATCGCCCCCCATGTCGGCAAGCGTCTGCGCCTGCCGCTCGCCGACAGCATCAACACCACCCTCGCCGAAGCGCGCCTGCGCCTCGGTGACGCACTCGCCGCCCTCGGTGCCATCGACACCCAGGTCGAGGAGTGCACGTCAACGACGCCTGCGCGCCCAACAGGTCACCACCAGGCTGATCGAGAACGTCGACCGTGTCCTGTCCGCCGGCGAGGCCGACGTCGTGTTCGTGTCCGGCAGCGAACGCACACCACGACTCGAGCTGGCTCCGCTCGACGTCGGCCCCACCCTCGCCGAGGCCGTCTGGTCGAAGCGGACGGCCGTGCTGACGAGCGCCACGATCCCCGTCCTCGTTGCCCCATCGTGTGGGCCTGGGCGACGTCGCCGTGCCGATGTCGGGAGCCCGTTCGACTATGCCCACCACGGGTTGCTCTACTGCGCGATGCACCTGCCGGATCCTCGTTCGGACCGCTATCGCGACGCCGTGCACGACGAGCTGGAGGCGCTGATCTCCGCCGCTGGCGGACGCACGCTTGCGCTGTTCACGAGCTGGAAGGCGATGGACCTCGCCGCCGAGGCCTTCGCCGACCGGCTCGACGTCGCCGGTCCTGACGCAACGAGACCTGCCCAAACCGGCGCTGATCGAAGCGTTCCGAGCCGACGAGTCGACCTGTCTGTTCGCCACGATGGGCCTGTTCCAGGGGATTGACGTGCCGGCCGCACGCTCAGCATGGTCACCGATCGACCGGCTGCCGTTCCCGCCGGCCCGACGATCCGCTGCTCTCGGCGCGCCGTGAACGGCTGGGCGCATCGGCGTTCGCCGAGATCGACCTGCCCCGGGCGGCGATGCTGCTCGCCCAGGCGTGCGGACGGCTGATCCGCAACACCGAAGACCGCGGCGTCGTCGCCGTGTTCGACTCCCGTCTCGGCTACGGCCGGCTACCGCTGGGACATCGTCAAGGCGCTGCCGCCGATGCGCCGCACGCGCGCGAATCGCAGCGACGTGGAGGCATTCCTCGCTGAGATCACCGGCGACCGTCGCCGGCTACGGTGCCGATCGATGAGGACCCTGGTCACGCTGCGCGTCGACTCGGGCATTGCCACGAGTCACCCTCGACTCTCCGTCCAACCGCAACGCACTCTCACGCCAGCTGGTCACCGACTGCAACGACGCCCTCGACGAGATCGACGCCCGCAGCGGCGACGATCAGCAGCGACGTCCGGGCCATCGTGCTCACCCACGTGCCGCCCGTGTTCTGTGCCGGCGCCGATCTCAAGGAGCGGGCGAGTCCGGCGTCCCCGATTCGGCTCCGTTCGTGCGCCTGTTCACCCGTCTCATGGACGCGCCGCAGCCGACGATCGCCGCCGTGAAGGGACCTGTGCGTGCCGGCGGAGTCGGGCTGATGGCGGCGTGCGATCTCGTCGTCGTGCGCGCACGACGTCGACTTCGCCCTCACCGAAGTTCGCCTCGGCTGGCGGCGGCGATGATCTCCGTGCCGATCTTCCGCCGCGTGAACGCGTCCCACCTGGCGGCGGCGTTCCTCACCGGCGAGACGTTCGACGCCGAGCACGCCCTGCGCGGTCGGTCTCGTCACGCACGTCGAGCGAGGACCGACGAGGCGTCGACTCGCACGTGACATGAGCTCTGCGACGGCATCATTCTCGGAGCGCCGACGGCCGTCGCTGTGACGAAGCAGATCCTCAGCGATGTGCCGGCATGCCACGCGAGGAGGCATTGGCGGCGATGGCGCAGCTCTCGGACACGATGTTTGCCAGCGACGACGCCGCCGAGGGAATCGCGCTTCGCCGAAAGCGCTTCGCTGGCAGACAAGTGATAGCTCGCCCCGCCTCGAGCTGGTGAGCCGCCAGCGCCAGCGCGGCTCGGAGGCGAGGCGAGCAACTTCGTTGCGAGCCGAAGCTCCGAACATGATCATCCAGCAGCCGGTAACCGATGCCGCGGACGGTGACGATCAGCCTCGGATCGTCGGGGTGATCCTCGACCTTGACGCGCAGGCGCCGCACGTGGGCATCGACGAGGCGCGAATCGCCGAGGTAGTCGTAGCCCCACACCCGCTCGAGCAGCTGCTCGCGCGACAGCACCGCGCCGGCGTGGTCGGCGAACTCGCAGATCAGCCGGAACTCGGTCTTGGTCAGGCTCAGCTCGTGCCCGCCCTTGAGCACGATGCCCTGGTCACGACGCAGTTCGATGTCGCCGAACCGAGCCGGGCGTGGTGCACCGCCGACGTCTCCGTCCAGCTGCACCCGACGCAGCAGGGCCCGGATCCGGGCCGCGAGTTCCTTCGGCACGACCGGCTTGGTGATGTAGTCGTCGGCGCCCGCCTCGAGCCCGGCGACCAGATCGTGGGTGTCGGTCTGGGCGGTGATGATGATGATCGGCACGATGCTCGTCGCCCGCAGGGACGGCAGACGTCGAACCCGGACATGTCCGGCAGACGGAGATCGAGCAGCACCAGATCGGCCTCCGCTCGCGGAACGCCGCCAGCCCGGCGGGCCGTCGCTCGCCTCGCGGACCTCGTAGCCCTCGTCCTCGAGGGCGAGCCGAAGAGCGAGCCGGATCTGGTCGTCGTCCTCGATGAACAGCAGTGAGTGCATGGCTCGTCTCATTCTGGCAAGGCGATAGGCTTCCTTCGAGTGTCGGAATTCAGGTTGCGAAATTGTGACGAGCGTCTGTTACAGAATTCGCACAATGACGCGCGGCGTGCTGTCACACGCTGGGATAACAAGATGACAATTGTTCACGCTGCCCCGGTGAGACACCTTCCTCCCCCTGGTGTCTCACCGGCAGCGGCGTTTTCGGGCCGTTTGCCCGCTCGTTCCACCGTATCCGCCCGGCTGCAATGCCACACTTGTGGCCGTGGCGACCCGCACCCTTGGCCTTCGGACGCGCGTCACGCTGTTCTTCGCTCTGATCGCGCTCGTCGCCGGCATCGGGCTGTCGGTCGCCACCTACCTCTTCGCCCGGTCCTACCTCGTCAACGAGCGGGCGACGTCGGCGCGCGCAGCAAGCGTTCACCAATGCCCACACGTGTCCGCGAGGTGCTGGCCGCCGATCCCGACGGCATCGCCGCCTTCTTCCGCCGACTCGTTACCCGCCGAGATCGGGGGGCTTCGCCGCGAGTCCTCGAGGCCGCACGCCACCGCACCTGCCATTTCCGATCTCGACCGGCCGTTCACCGCGTTCCCCGAGGGCCTCCGGCAAGGGGCGACCAGCGGGACGTCGGGCATGCAGCGCTTCAGCGTCGACGGCGAGCCCTACGTCGGTGTCGGCGTGCACATCCCGCAGAGCGACACCACCTACTTCGAGGCGTTCTCGCTCGACACCGCCGACCGGACACTGCGGGCCATCCAAACGGCGCTGACCATCGGCAGCGATCGGCACCACGGCGCTGGCCACGTTCTTCGGGTGGTCGACCAGCCGGCGTCTGCTGCGCCCGCTCAGTCGGGTCGCCGACGCCGCCGGCAAGATCGCCGAGGGCGGGCTCGACACGCGGATGGAGCCCGAGTCCGACCCCGATCTCGACCGGCTCGTCCGGGCATTCAACAACATGGCCGACGCGGTGCAGGATCGAATCGAGCGGGAGGCCCGATTCGCCTCCGACGTGAGCCACGAGCTGCGCTCGCCGATCACCGCCCTGTCGGCGGCGATCGAGGTCGTCAACGGGCGGCGCGACGAACTGCCGGATCGCACCCAGCAGGCGCTCGACGTCGTCGTCAACCAAGTGCGCCGCTTCGACGACATGGTCATCGACCTGCTCGAGCTGTCCCGCCTCGACGCCGGCACCACCGACCTCAACCTGGAGCAGCTCGACATCTACGAGCTCACCGACCGCATCGCCACCCGCCTCGGCTACGTCGACGTGCCGATCGACGTCGACAGGCGGGTCGCGACGCTGGTCACCACCGACAAGCTGCGGTACGAGCGGATCCTCAGCAACCTCCTCCATAACGCGTACAACCACGCCGGCGGACCGATCCGGATCAGCCTCGAACCGGCACGTTCCGGCGACCAGCTCCGGATCGCCGTCGAGGACGCCGGCCCCGGCGTGGCACAGAGCGAGCGCACACGCATCTTCGAGCGATTCGCCCGGGGCAGCGCCGCACGCCACCGGGTGGGCACGGGGCTCGGGTTGGCGCTCGTCGCCGAGCACGCCAACGCCCTCGGAGGGCAGGCATGGGTGGAGGACCGGCCAGGAGGCGGGGCACGGTTCGTGGTGCAGATCAAGACGGTGTACCCGTGATCGGCACCGCGTCGGACGCTCGCGCCAGCGCGGCTGCCTGGCGATCGTCGCTCGCCTCCGCCGCGGGCCACCGTGCTCGCCAGCCTCGTGCGGCGTGCCGGACAGCTCCGACTTCGAGCCGATCCAGCCGGAGGACATCCCCTTCGGGCTCGAGGACGACGACCACCACCACGTCGACCACCACCACAGTGCCGACGACACCAGTCCGTCGTCGAACACGGTCAAGCCGCCGATCCGACGACGTCGTTGGAGACGACGACCACCGTCGTCGACACCGAACCGGTCGAGCTCTACTTCGTCACCGGCGTCGATCTCGACCCCCGTCTGACGAGCATCACCCGTGCGCTCGTCACGCCCGGCGGGCTGAGCCAGGTGATCGCCGCGCTCCAGGAGGGACCACCCGCCCGGCATCGGCACCGGATTGCGTTCCGCTCGTGCCCGACGGCCTCGTTACGAGCGTCACGAGACGGTTCGGCGTCGCCGTCGTCGAGTTCGACGACGAGGTCGTTCAGCGAGGTGGCCGACTGTGACCAGGACGCGCTGATCGCCCAACTCGTGCTCACCCTCGGGCAGCCGGCCGGGCGTCGGGCAGGTGCAGTTCGTCAGCGACGGTGAGACCGTTCGTGATCCGCGTGCCCGAGCCGGGGCAACGTCCTCAGTGCCCTCCCCGTTGCAGCCGACGATTTCCATGTCGCTGCTCTCCGATGCGACAAATCCACCGCCGACGAGCTCGGAGCCGTCCGCTCCGACGACCGAGACGCCGCCGCCGACGACATCCGGCGAAGCGACATCTACGACGACACGGCCCCTCGCACGCACGACCACCACAACGACGCCGCCACGGTCGCCTCGCCCCACGCGCTCGACCACGACGCAGCCTCGGGATGATCGTGGCTCAGTAGCCGAGCCGCTCGACGCGGTCGGGCCGACGCTGCCAGTTCTTGTCGACCTTCACCCTCAGGTCCAGGTAGAGACCCTCCGGGAGCTGCGCACTCGCCCGTGCGCCCGCCTCCTTCAGCACACTGGCCACCCTTGCCGATCACCATCGCCTTCTGGCTCTGCCGCTCGACCACGATGTCGACGCGCACCCGATTGCCCTCCCACTCCGTGACCTGGGTGGCGATCGAGTACGGCAGCTCGTCGCGCGTCACGGCGAGCAGCTGTTCGCGGACCAGCTCGGCAATCCATTCCTCGTCGGGACGTCACGCACCGTGTCGGCGGGAAAGAACTGGGGTCCGGCCGGCAAGCGCGACAGCGACCTCGGCCTCCAGGATGTCGAGGCCGTCGCCGGTCCGCGCCGACACCGGCACGTAGGCGGCGGCGTCGAGCGACGACGCCGCGGTCGAGCATCTCGCCGATCTGGCCACGGCTCGCCCGGTCGATCTTGTTGACGACGACGATCGTTTGCCTGAGGTCGATGCGGTCGGCCACCCACCGATCGCCGCCGCCGAAGCGCTGCGTGGCGTCGAGCACGAGGCAGGTGATGTCGACGTCGGCGAGGCTGTCGAGGGCGGTCGCGTTGACCCGCTCGCCGAGCGCGGTGACCGGCTTGTGCAGACCGGGCGTGTCGACGAAGACGATCTGGTATGAGCGTCACGGGTCAACACGCCACGCACCCGGTGGCGGGTGGTCTGCGGCTTGTCGGAGACGATGCTGACCTTCTCGCCGCAGAGGGCGTTCGACCAGTGACGACTTGCCGACGTTGGGTCGCCCGGCCATCGTGACGAAACCCGAGCGATGCTCCGCGGGCGGGGCTGGACGGTCGTTCCACGATGTGGAGAGTGTCGGATTAGCCCGTGGCACTGCCTGCGGCTCGTCTCCACTGCCCCATCTGACAAGCTCGCGGACATGGCAGCACGCACGATCGAAGGCATCAGCGGTCTCAAGGAACTCGTCGGCGAGCACCTCGGCTACAGCGACTGGCTGGAGATCACCCAAGAGCGTGTCAACACGTTCGCCGAAGCCACCGGCGATCATCAGTGGATCCACGTCGACATCGAGCGGGCGAAGGCGGGGCCCTTCGGCGGGCCGATCGCCCACGGATACCTCACCCTTGCCCTCGGGCCCACACCTCGCCCCCCAGATCTACTCGGTGTCGGGCATCGCCATGGGCATCAACTACGGAACAGAGAAGGTGCGCTTCCCGTCTCCAGTCCCCGTCGGTTCGAAGCTCCGTCTCGGCGCCACACTCACCGGAGTCGACGACGTCGCCGGTGGCGTGCAAGTGTCGATGGAGTTCGTGTTCGAGGTCGAGGGCGCTCCGAAGCCGTCGTGCGTCGCCAACGTGGTGTTCCGCTACTACGAATGCACCGACGACCCGGTGGGATCGCGCCGAGCTGCCGCAAGGCGACGAGAAGCGCGTCGCCGTCCAGGAGATGTTCGACGCCATCTCCGGACGGTACGACCTGGTCAATCGCATCATGACGTTCCGGCTCGACGTGCGCTGGCGCAAACGCGCCGTTCGCACACTCGCCCTCGAACCGTCGAGCCTCGTCGCCGATCTGGCCTCCGGCACCGGCGACCTGTCGATCGACCTCCGCGACGCCGGATACCGACCGCTGGCGATCGACCTCAGCGCCGGGATGCTCCGGGCCGACCGAAGCGGCGCACCGCGGGTGCAGGCGGACATCACCCGACTGCCCCTTCCCGACGCCTCAATCGACGGCGTGACGTGTGGCTTCGCCCTGCGCAACCTCGTCGATCTCGGCGCCTTCTTCACGGAGCTCGGACCGCGTTGTCCGCCCGGGCGGGCGCGTCGCGCTGCTCGACGTCGGGGTGCCCCGCAATCCGGTGATCCGCTGGGGAAACGGGATCTACTTCGGCAAGGTCGTGCCGAAGATCGGCGCCGCACTGTCGGATGCGGCGGCGTACCGCTACCTCCCCAAGTCCGTTGCGTACCTGCCCGAACCCGGCGACATGGTCTCCATGTTGCAGCGAGCCGGGTTCGCCGACGCCCGGCACGAGCTCCTTTCCGGCGGGTTGACGCAGCTGCTGAGCGGTACGAGAGGTCGATGAAGGCACGCAGCCGCCCGCTGACAGAGGTCTACGACGGTCCCCTCGACCTGAACGATGTCGCTGCCGGCGACGGCGTGCTGTTCGTCCGCGACGGAGTCGGTCTCGCCGGCCGCGGTGTGGTCGCTCGTGTTGCGCCCGCCGACGCACCCGATCTCCTTGGCAGCATCACGCATGACGGTCCGTCCGAACTTCCCGGCGTGGGGCCGGTGGCCCTCGGAAGTGTGCCGTTCCGGCCTGGCGATCCCGCCACGTTGATCGTGCCGGCCACGATCGTCAGCAAGACAGTCGACGGCGCGGTGTGGCTCACAGAGATCGAACCCGACGAGCACGAGGTGCCTCCGCAGGATCGCATCGACGCCGACTGGACGCCACCCACGGCGTCGTCGATCGAGGCGGGGAGCTACCGCATCGAGCCCATCGTGCCCGTCGAGCAGTACCTCAGTGCCGTCGCGGCGATCCGGGATGCGGTACGGGCGGGCGAACTCGTCAAGGCGGTCATTGCCCGCGACATCGCCATCAGCACCGACTTCCCGATCGACGTGCATGCCGTGCTCCGCCGGCTGAAGGCGTCGTTCGGCTCGAGCTATCGCTTCTCGGTGGACGGGTTCATCGGCGCTTCACCGGAGCTGCTCGTCGCCGTCGACGAAGACGTCGTACGCTCCCATCCCCTCGCCGGCACGGCGCCGCGCACGGGCGATGTCGACCACGATGCGGACATCGCCGCACGGCTGATCGAGAGCACCAAGGATCAGATCGAGCATCGCGTGGTCATCGATGTCGTCCACGACACCCTGCTGCCGTGGTGCAGCTACCTCGACTGGGAGCCGGAACCGTCGATCGTCACCGTGGCCAACGTCCAGCACCTCGGCACTGCGATCGAAGGCCGGCTGTCCCGACCCGCGGCCGAACGTTCTCGAGCTGGTGACGGCACTCTCGCCCACGCCCGCGCTCGGTGGCCATCCTCGGGCCGACGCCCTCGCCCTCATCGAGAAGGTAGAGGGCGTCGAGCGCGGCCCGTACGGCGGTGCGGTCGGCTGGGTCGATGCGGCCGGCAACGGGACGTGGGCGGTAGCGATCCGCTGCGCCGAGCTGTCTCCCGACCGACGACGGGCGCGTCTCGTCGCCGGCGGCGGAATCGTGGCCGACAGCGATCCGGCGGCCGAGCTCGCCGAGACACAGGCGAAGTTCCAGGCGATGCTCTCCGCAATCGTCCGCGCCTAAAGACCGCGACGAGCAACCTCGCGCGGTGACACGGGGCACACGGCGGCGTACGATCACCGCTGGCTGCCTCGGGAGGGAAAATTATGCTGAACAAGAAGGCGAAACTTGCCACGCTCGTCGTCGGGGGTCTCGGCATCGGCGCTGGCGCCGCTGTCGTCACTGCCCACGACAACAGCAACCGCATCGAGGAACGTCTCTCTGGGTACGAGGAAGTGCCGGCATTGTCGACGTCGGGCAAAGGCTCGTTCCGTGCCTTCATCAACCGGCGCGACGACGAGATCCACTACCGCCTCTTCTTCGACGACCTCGAGTCGGCCGTGACGCAATCGCACATCCACTTCGAGAACAAGACCAACAACGGCCCGATCGTCGTGTTCCTCTGCTCGAACCTGCCCAGCCCACCGGCCGGCACACAAGCCTGCCCCGCGGACGGTGGTTCGATCGAAGGCACGATCACCGCGGATGACGTGCTCGCCGCTGGCACGTCCGGCATCGCCGCCGGTGAGTTCGACGAGTTCGTGAACGCCATCCGTGCCGGGAGCACGTATGTCAATGTGCACTCGGAACTCAGGCCTGGTGGAGAGATCCGTGCGCAGCTCGGCAGGTCACACGACCACGATCACCGCTGAGCATCACCGCCTGCGAGGGCGAGCCGAAGAACAGTTCGTTCACGACAGAGCGTTGTGCACCGCCCGGTGCAACGCTGCGTGAACCTCGACATTGCGAGCCCGGTCCGACGGCACTCTGATACATGTCGGGCCGGGCCGTGCGAGCGCGTCCACGAGCGCCTCGCGAGTCGTGACGGTCGTGGCCTTGACCCCGTGCGCCTCAGCGAGCGCGATCACGTCGGTGCCGTGGGGCGTGCCGAACAACCGCTCGAATCGATCCCTGGGCAACTCCGCAGCTTGGGGAAGGAACGAGAAGATGCCGCCGCCGTCGTTGTCGACGACGACGATCCGCACGTCCACGCCCCGCGTCGGCCAATGCGGTGAGCGCACCTGCATCGTGGACGAAGGCGATGTCGCCGACGGCGACAACCACCGTCTGCCCGTTCGTCGCCAGACCGACCGCCGTCGACACGACGCCGTCGATCCCGTTCGCGCCGCGGTTGGCGTGGGCGCGGGCGACCGAGCCCCCGTACCACTCGAGGTCGCGCACTGGCATTGACGACGCCACCACCAACTCCGCCTCGGGTGGGAGCCAAGCGGCGATGGTGCGGGCGACGCCGGGCTCACTGAGGGCGTCCTCGGCATCGAGCGCAGCGGCGATCGCCCGTTCGGCCTTCTGCGACGCCGTGCGCCAGCGGGTCGACCACGTCGTGTTCGATGCGCCGTGCAGGCGCCCAGCGAGCGCGGCCACCGCGGACGGAGGCAGCGAGACCCCCACGCAGCGCTCAGGGTCGATCGTGCCCGGACCGCCGATCTGGACGACGAGTGGGGAGGCGACTGTGTACCACTGGGACAGGACCTTCGAGGCTGGTGGCCGACCCAGTCGCACGACGACATCGGGTGCATGGTCGGCGGCGAAGCGTTCGTGGCGCAGCAGCGCATCGAAGGACGGGATCGAGTTGTCGAGGTGACGCGCACCGGATGCGGGATCGGCGAGCACCGGCCATCCCGTCGCGGCCGCGAGCGCAGCGATGTCCACGACGGTCACCCCGGAGCGGCTGCCGGCGATGATCACACCTCGTTGACGGTCGATGTCGCCGAGGAGCGGGTCGAGGGCCGTCGGAGCGCTGTTCTCGCTACCGGGTGCCGCCGAACCTGAAGGTACGAGCGGCGGGAGCTCTCCGATTTCGCCGAGCAGTGGCTCGCCGAAGGGGAGATTGAGATGCACCGGTCCCGCTTCGAGCGGTGTGGCACCAACGGCCGCGACCCAGGCACTCCGGGCAAGGGAGCGCCACGTTCCCCGCCGCTGGTCGGCAGGCACACCAGGATCGTGGAACCATCGCACGGACGTGCCGTACAACTGCGTCTGATCGATCGTCTGCGGAGCGCCGACGTTGCGCAGCTCCGGCGGCCGGTCGGCGGTCACGACGAGCATCGGCACGGCCGACAGGCCGGCCTCGACGATTGCCGGGTGGAAATTGACCGCAGCGGTGCCGCTGGTGCAGACCAGCATGGCCGGAACGCCGCCCAGAGCTGCTCCGAGAGCGATGAATGCCGCCGATCGCTCGTCGTGCACGACATGCATCCCCACCTCACTGCGGGAGGCAATTGCCAGCACCATCGGTGTGCTGCGCGAGCCGGGCGCAACGATCGCCGTGGTCGCTCCCGCTCGGATCCACTCGTCGACGAGGGTGGCGCAGAACGTCGCCTGCACGTCGGCGGGATTCATCGGTCCGACGATACGCGGTGCAGTCACCGCACCCCACCTGTGGATAGGGTGATCTGATCCGCGTCGAGGTGTGGTCCGACGTGGTGTGCCCCTGGTGTTACATCGGCAAGCGACGGTTCGAGGCTGCCTTGGCGACGCTCGCCGCCGAGGGTGACAACATCGACGTCGAGGTCGTGTACCGACCGTTCCAGCTTGATCCGAAGGCTCCACCCGGCACGACCACGCCTGTGATCGACGCCTACGCCCGCAAGTTCGGCGGGTACGAGCACGCACAGGCGATGATCGATCGAGTCACCGACACCGCGGCCGGCGAGGGGCTCGAGTTCCATCTCGACCGCGCCCAGCGGGCGAACACGCTGCTCGCCCATCGCCTGCTGTGGTGGGCGGAGCAGCCGTCGTCGCCCCTCGACCAGGCGGCGTTGAAGGAACGTCTGCTCATCGCGTATTTCACCCGCGGTGAGAACATCGGCGACCCGGACGTACTTGCCGACATCGCCGGCGAGCTGGGTGCCGATCACGAAACGGTGATCGCGTTTCTGGACAGCGACGAAGGGTCCGACGAGGTGCAGACGCTGCTCCGCGAGGCACAAGCCGACGGCATCACCGCTGTGCCGACATACGTGGTCGACGGCGCCTGGGCGATCCCCGGCGCGCAGGACCCCACCGTCTTCGTCGCCGTCCTGCGCAAGCTCGCTCACCGAGCGCGTGCCAGCTGACACGCTTGCTGCCGACCGCCGCGGGGCGGGACCTCGGCTCGTCCTCGTCCACGGGTTCACACAGACGCGACGCTCGTGGCGACCGCTGCTCCCCCTCCTGACAGCAGCGCACGAAGTGGTGGCGGTCGACGCGCCCGGTCACGGCGACTCCGGTCATGACGACGCAAGTCTGGAGCAGGGCGCTGCGCTTCTCACGGCCACTGGCGGCGCGGGAACCTACGTCGGTTACTCGATGGGTGGGAGGCTCGCCTTGCACGCCGCCGTCTACCACCCGTCCCTCGTCGAGCGTTTGGTGCTGATCGGTGCGACGCCCGGCATCGAGGACGATGCAGATCGCGCTGCGAGGCGGGCAAGCGATGACGCACTCGCCGGCCATCTGGAGGACGTCGGGCTCGAACAATTCCTCGACGAGTGGCTGGCGCAACCGCTGTTCAGCGGCCTGTCCACCGCAGCGGCCGATCTGCCCGATCGTCGCCGCAACCGCCCGGATGGTCTCGCCGCCAGTCTGCGCCATGCCGGCACCGGCACGCAGCGGCCGCTGTGGGACCGGTTACCGGTGATCGACTGCCCCGTGCTGCTGCTCGTCGGCGAGCAGGATTCCAAGTTCGGCGAGATCGCCGACCGGATGTGTGCCCGATTCCCTGACGCGTCGCTGGCGACCATCGAAGGTGCCGGGCACACCGTCCACCTCGAGCAGCCGGCGGTGACCGCCGCGGTGCTCATCGATTGGCTCAGTACTCATCCGCCCAGGGCAAGTCCGACGGCAGCCGTCACGCCGTAGGCGAGCTGCAGGCGGCCCGTCATTCCGAGCACGGCCACCAGCGCCGGACCCGTGGCGCCACGCCTCACCGCCCGGATCGGCGGTGCAGCCAAAGGCACGGCGGCAAGTCCCACCAACGCCGGCGGCCGCCACACCGCTGCCACGCCCAGGGCGACGAAGGCACCCGCGATGAGCGTCACGTAGAACCAACGCGTGGACAGCGTCGCCGAGCCGTACGGCCAGCGTGCGCTTGCCGGACACGGTGTCGGTGGGAATGTCGCGCAGGTTGTTCACGACGAGCAACGCACACGCCAGCGAGCCGACACCGCAACCCATCACCCAAGCCACCGCGGGAATCCCTTCGACCGCGACGTAGGTGGTGCCAACGGTCGCGACCAGCCCGAAGAACACGAAAACGAACACTTCACCGAGACCCAGATAGCCGTACGGCCGGGGACCTCCGGTGTAGAACCAGGCGGCGGCGATGCTCGCCACACCGACGACGAGGAGCCACCATGACGCCGCCGCAGCGAGGGCCAGACCAGCGAGAGCAGCGATCCCGAAAGCAGCGAACGCCGCCCGCTTCACGGAACGAGGTGTGGCCAACCCGGACGCGACCAGGCGCACCGGCCCGACACGCCGATCATCGGTGCCTCGCACACCGTCGCTGTAGTCGTTGGCGTAGTTGACGCCGACTTGCAGTGCGAGGCTGACGACGAGCGCGGCGGCGACGCGCCACCAGACGATTCCGCCCTCCCCGACGGCACACGCCGCCCCGACGGCAACCGGTACGACGGCAGCCGGGAGCGTACGCGGCCGAGCTCCGATGATCCAGCGGTTCATGCGTGCGCCATCATGGAGCGATGAGCGAACTGTGGCAACTCGGCGCGAGGGAACTCGCCGCAACGATCCAACGACGCGAAGCGTCGAGCCGGGAGGTCGTCGAGTCACACTTCAGCCGCATGGACGCGGTGAACGGCGCGCTCAACGCGGTGGTCCGCCGCTTCGACGACGAGGCGCTGGCCGCAGCTGACCGAGCGGACAAGGCCCTCGCCGATGGCGCCGCGGTCGGTCCGCTGCACGGTGTCCCGATGACGGTCAAGGAGAACATCGACGTCGCCGGCACACCGACGACGCAGGGCCTGCCGATCCTCGCCGACGCCGTCGCCACCCTCGACGCGCCCGTCGTCGAGCGGATGCGTGCCGCCGGGGCGATTCCCATCGGAAGGACCAACCTCCCCGACCTCGGACTCCGCGTGCACACCGAGTCGTCACTTCACGGGCTGACGCGCAACCCCTGGAACGCGGACGTCACCGCAGGCGGGTCGAGTGGCGGGGAGGCATCTGCGCTCGCCTCCGGCATGTCGCCGATCGGCCTCGGCAACGACCTCGGCGGCTCGCTGCGCAACCCGGCGCATTGCTGTGGGATCGCGTCGCACAAGCCGACGAGCGGACTCGTTCCCGCGGCGAACCAAATCCCGCCGGAGGACTTCGGCATCGCCTTCCAGTTGATGGCAGTCGAAGGGGTGATGGCGAGACGGGTTGCTGACATCGCCACCGGTCTGTCGATCGTCGCCGGGCAGCATCCGCGTGACCCCAAGTCCGTGCCGGCGGCGCTCCCCCCGGCGCCGGCCGAGCCACTCCGCGTCGCCGTCTGTCTCGAACCGCCGGGTGGTGACACCCATCCGGACATCGTCGACGGTATCCGTCAGGCGGCCGACGCCCTTGCTGCAGCCGGCCACCACGTCGTGGAAGCCGTACCCGAGACCTATGCGCGCGCGATCGAGCTGTGGATGTTGCTCCTCCTCCCCGATCTCAACGCTCAGCGGGAGTTGCTCTTCGCCGTCATCGGGGAAGGTGGTCGCGCCTTCCTCGAGCTCACCGAGGGGAACGTCGGCGACCCAACCACGGCCGAGTGGGCGGGGGTGTTCGTCGATCGCCACGTCGTCGGCCGGGCGTGGGAGCAGTTCTTCCTCGACTACGACGTGCTGCTCACACCGACGTGGACCTCGCCACCGTTCGCTCATGGCGCCGACATCGTCGATGTGGACGGTGCGTTCGGCGCGCTCACCGCCATGCGTCCGGTGTTGCCAGCCAATCTGCTCGGACTCCCCGCTGCCGTTGCTCCGGCCGCGATCGTCAATGGTCTTCCGGTCGGAGCGCAGTTCACGAGCCGCCGATTCGGCGATCTGACTGCGCTCGCCGCTGCCCAGGCGCTCGAGGATGCGGTCGGCATCTTCACGCCGATCGACCCTCGATGATGTCGCCCCCGGTCAGCGTCGGGTCGATCTGGGACGTTTCGCACCCAGGCACCGATCAGGGACGTAGTGCTCCCGGAAGCCGGGACCAACCTGTCCCGGATCGATGACCCGACGCCTCGTCGCGCTGGACGTTCCCGGCGGACCGTTGTTCGTCGACACGCTCCGCCGAATCTGGGACGAGGGTGACGCCGCCTTCGTGATCGACCCCCGCTGGCCGCCTGCGCTTGCGCGAGCGCGTCCTGGAAGCGATGGCGCCGGCGGCGGTGGTCGACTCCGACGGAGCCTGGCACGATCGACAAGGCGCGCAGCGGCCGAGCACGGCGACGCGTTGGTCGTTGCCACGAGTGGTTCGATGGGCGATCCGAAGGGCGTCGTGCTCACCCACGAAGCGGTCGCTGCGTCCGCCGAACTGACAGGACAGACGGCTCGGCGTGACGGCCGACGACCACTGGCTCGCCTGCCTCCCCCTCGCCCATGTCGGCGGACTGACGGTCATCACGAAGGCGCTTCATCAGGGGACGACGTTGACGGTGCATCCACGATTCGACCCCGATGCGGTCAACGCGTCGCCGGCCACGCTGGTGTCGCTCGTCGCCACGGTGCTGGATCGGGTCGACACGGCCGCTTCCGTCAGGTCGTGATCGGCGGCGCGGCCCCACCGTCGTCGGTCCCAGCCGAACGTCGTGACCACCTATGGGATGACCGAGACCGGCAGCGGTGTCGTGTACGACGGCATACCGCTCGACGGCGTCGAGGTCGATGCTCGACGAGCGCCAGGAGATTCAGCATCAAGTCACCCACGTTGCTGCGCGCGTATCGCGATGGCAGCGATCCCAATTCGCGACGGCTGGCTCGCCGACGGGGGACGTCGGATCGTGGGACGCCGCCGGCCGGCTCGTCGTCCACGGCCGCGACGACATGATCGTGTCGGGTGGCGAGAACGTCTATCCCGGCGGTTGTCGAGGCGGCTCTCGCCCGGCACGCGTCGGTCGCCGAGATCGGTGTCGCCGGCATTCCCGACGAGCACTTGGGGTCATGCCGTGCCGCCTTCGTCGTACCGCGCGGTGCTCCGCCGTCGCTCGAGTCGCTCCGCGACCTCGTCAAACGGACACTGCCCGCCGTATGCCGCGCCTCGCCGGCTGATGATCGTGGACTCGCTCCCCCGCACGTCGCTCGGCAAGATCCGGCGCGGCCGAGCTCGCCGGCTACATCGCGCCCGACCGCACGCCGGCGCCGCCGTCGATCACGTAGATCTCGCCGGTGATCCAGCTCGCCTCATCGCTGGCGAGGAACAAGGCGAGGTTGGCGATGTCCTCCGGCGTGCCGAGGCGCTTCGTCGGCATCGATGCGGCCAGCCGCTCGCCGAAGTTCTCGACGAGAACGGACGGCGAAGTCGGTCTGCACCAGACCGGGCGCGATCCCGACGACCCGGGTCGGACCGATCTCGGATGCCAACTGACGGGTGAGATGGATCAGTGCCGCCTTCGTGACGTTGTACACCCCGAGGCCGAACTCGGCACGCATGCCGCCCACGGAGGCGATGTTGATGATGACGCCGGGATTGACTCCTTCATCCATTTGCGGTACACGTCCTGGCACCAGAACAGCGGCCCCTTGAGGTTGACCTCGAACGTCTTGTCGTACTTGCGACTCGTCGATCTCGAGTGTCGCCCCGTAGTGAGGATTCGTCGCAGCATTGTTGACGAGGACGTCGATCCGCCCGAATCGCTCGAGCGTGGCGTCGACGCACGCGGTCGCCGCCTGGAGGTCGCTGGCGTTGGCGGCGAACACGGCCGTCTCGACCGTCGATCTCAGCGGCTGCCGCCTCCAGCTGGTCCTGCTTGCGGCTGCTCAGCATCACCTTGCGCCGATGTCGCGAACCCAGCCGCCATTGCCTTGCCGATGCCCTTCGATGCGCCCGTGACGAGCGCGACCTTGCCGTCGAGTGAGATCTCCATGCGGGCGGAACGTTAGCGAGCGCCGAGCTGCACCCGCTTGTCCGCGGCAATCGTCGACGGTCTCCGTCGGTGGCGCACCCGGTCACCGCCCGCCGGTCGCACGCCCAACTACTGCTGATCGACCTCGTTCGTCGCCGCGTTCTCGCTCACCGGCTGCGGCGCGACGACACGCACCCGACGGATCCGCCGGCCGTCGACCTCGGCGGCGATGAACTGCCACCCGTCGTGGGCGACCACCTCACCGTTGACGGCACGTGGCCGAGCGTGCCGAAGATGAACCCGCCGATGTGTCCCAGTCGTCGTCCGGCAACTCGCGTTTCCAATTCGTCGTTCACGTCGGAGATCTGCATCCCGCCGTCGATCTCGTACTCGCTCTCCGCCAACCGCTGCAGCGGTGCCTCCTCGTTGTCGTACTCGTCCACGATCTCACCGACGAGCTCCTCGAGGCAGTCCTCGAGCGTGATCAGGCCGGTGATCGCTCCGTACTCGTCGGCGACGATCGCCAAGTGGAACTTCTCCGCCTGCATCTCCCGCATCAGGTTGCTGACCGACTTGTTCTCCGGGACGTAGCGCACGGGACGGGCGACGTCGGTGGCGGGGACCTCACCGCGTCCGTCCCGCTCCAGGCGGATGAGGTCTTTCGTGTAAGCGAGCCCGACGAAGTCGTCGCCGTCCTGCTCCTCGATCGGCAGCCGGCTGTAGCCGTGGGCGATGGCCGCATCGAGCGCCTCGGTGACCGTGGCCGTCTCTTCCACCGTGACGATGTCGGGACGAGGCACCATCACCTCACGGGCGACGGTGTCGCCGAACTCGATGATGCTCTCGATGAGCTCTCGCTCCTCGGCGTCGATCACCTCGTGCTCGACTGCTTCGTCGACGATGCCGAGCAGCTCCAGCTCGCTGACGAACGGTCCCTTCTTGAGGCCCTTTCCTGGGAGCAACACGTTGGTGAGCGAGATCAGTCCTCGCGACACGTATTGCAGCGGCGCGAACCCGACGAGGAGCTCGATCGGACGCGCCGTCGCCAATGCCGCTCGTTCTGGGGACAACACGGCCCACGTCTTCGGCATCGCCTCGGACAACACGAAGAAGAGAATGACGTTCAGCACGAAGGCGGCGAACACGCCCCACGCACCGAACAGTCTGTCGGCGACGAGCGAGGTGAGGAACGCCTGGCCGGTCTGCAGGAACGTCGTGGTGACGAGCACCGGGTTGATGAACCGTTCCGGGTGAGTGACGAGACGCAGCAGGGCGCGCCGCAGATTTCGATTCGGTGGTGGTCGCCAGGGTCTGCGCTTTGACCTTGGAAATTCGGTTCAGGGACGTCTCCGCGACGGCGAGGAAGGCCAGCAGCGCCAGGATCAGCACGATCATGATGACCATGACCGCATCGGCGGATGAGAAGGAGGTGGCGATCATCCGCTGCTGCCCTCGTGACATGCCTCGAGCAACTCGCGTTCCTTCGCTTGCATCGCCGCCGTCTCGTCATCGGTTGCGTGGTCCCAGCCGATCACGTGAAGGATCCCGTGCACGACGAGCAGCGCAAGCTCGTCCTCGAGGGTGCCGGCATGTCCCGGTGCCTGCTCGGCGGCAACCGCCGGGCAGACGACCACATCGCCGAGCAGCAGCGGCACACCGGGATCCGCTGGCCCGTCGACAGCGTCCAGGGGAAACGAGAGCACGTCCGTCGGCCCGGACTCACCCATGTGTTCGGCGTTCAACTCGGCCATCTCGTCTCGGCCGACGAACGTCACGGTGAGCTCGCCGCGCAGACCTTCAACGCGGAGCACACGAGTGGCGAGGGCGCGCCATCGCTCTGGGTCGAGCTCGATCTCGTCCTGCTCGTTGGCGCACACCACGACGACATCGGTGGTGGCGCCGGTGGGACTGTCTCCTTCACTCATGAGGGTGAGGTGGACGCGTCGCCGTTGGAGCGGTCGTAGGCGGCGACGATGTCGGCCACGATCTTGTGGCGGACGACGTCACCTGCCCCGAGGTGCACGAATTCGAGCCCCTCGATACCGGTCAACGTGCGCTCCAACCCGGCGAGTCCACTCTTGCCGGTCGGGACGTCGACCTGCGTGGTGTCGCCGGTGACGACGACCTTCGAGTTGAACCCGATACGGGTGAGAAACATCTTCATCTGCTCGGGCGTGGTGTTCTGCGCCTCGTCGAGAATGATGAACGAGTCGTTGAGCGTGCGGCCGCGCATGAACGCCAGCGGGCGCCACCTCCACCGTCTGCCGCTCGAGTAGCCGCTGCGCACCCTCCGGTTCGACCATGTCGTACAGGGCGTCGTAGAGCGGCCGCAGATACGGGTCGATCTTGGCCATCAGATCGCCGGGCAGGAAGCCGAGCCGTTCGCCTGCCTCGACCGCCGGGCGAGTGAGGATGATCCGCTGCACCTGCTTCGCCTGCAGTGACTGCACGGCCATCGCCACCGCCAACCACGATTTGCCCGTGCCAGCCGGGCCGATGCCGAATGTGATGACGTTGCGGGCGATGGCGTCGACGTAGCGCTTCTGGCCGGCTGTCTTCGGACGCACCGGGCGCCCGCGACCCGCCTTCAGCACGTCGTGGGTGAGGATCTCGGAGGGACGCTCGTCAGCGGCGTTCATGTCGATCACCCGCGTCGAGGTTGGCGGCGTCGAGGTGGTGGCCCCGCTGTAGCAGGTCGACAAGCTCTTCGAAGAGGCGGCCGACCTCATCGCTGCGGTCTCCGCTGACGGAAATCTCGTTGCCGCGAACATGGATCTCTGTTTCGGGGAACGCATCCTCGATTTGACGCAAATGCTGATCGCGGGGACCGAGGAGGGCTGCCATCAGATGGGTGCCCGGGACGACGACTGCGGTGGTCGTTTCCGTCGTTCTCATTCGGTATGTGATCTCGCATCAGTCATCTTGTGCCTACGGTAGCGCGCCCGACATGAATGAACGTCGGCACGACGAGCTGAGTAGGACTCGCCGTGCCGACGCTGTGTGATGCCGGTTTGGTGTCGGGGGCCGGACTAGTTGATGTAGACGCTCGACTGACCGAGGTCGACGACTGTCGTGTCGAGCAGCACGAGCCTCACGGCGATCGCCAGGACGCCATTGGGCCTTGTCCGCTTGTACCCGAGGGTGAGCGTGCCGATGCCCTCGAATCTCGGTGCGGCACTCCCGGATCAGGAAGCTCGATCGGAGTTCCGGCGAGCGTGATCGAGAGAGGATCGAACGTGACGTTCTTGACGAACGTTCCATTCGCGTTCTTCCTGACGTACACGTTCGACTTCACGCCCGTGATGACGAGCTCACCTGCGAAGGTCGCTGAGGCGACCTCCGACTGGGCCCGGCCGATGGCCGAGTTGTCGCCCTGCAGGCCGGCGACGCGGCTTGCAGCAACGCCTCCGGACACGACGAGTGGCACGTTGAAGGTAGCCACTGCGTTCTCCGACCAAGCACCACCTGCGGTGCCCTTGCAGGGCATCTTCTTCGGGGCAACCGGACCGACAGTGAGCAGGCCGCCCGCCACCGTTCCGGTCACCGCGTTGGCAGTGCCGTTGAGCACGCCGCCGGTGAACCCGTCAGAGATGTTCGACGCCGCACGGCCGATCATGATCTCGACCGGATCCCCGCCGAGACCGAGCAGTTCGATCTCGAGGAGCGTCCGCTGGCTGCGAGACGAGTGGGCCGTGGTGCTGCCCGTTGCAGAGCCGACCTGGATCTCGGCGATGCCTGGGATGATGACCGGTGTTCCTTCGAGGAAGTTGTCGAGCGGGATCGAAACCGGAAGCCCAGCCAGCACCAGCGACAGGCCCTCGATGTCGAGGGACGTCTTGCGATGGAAACCATCTGACGCGTGCCACGTACGGGTCTCGACGACCAGTGCCTCGAGGTGCAGCTGGGTCAGCGCGTCGGGACCGACGAACACGTCGGCGATCTCGGTACGGCTGATCGACGCCGGCTTACCGTTTGCCTGCTGGGTGCTGTTGTTCGTCGACCCGCCCTCCACCGTGATCACGCCGCCGAGATCAAGAGTGGTCAGAGAGTTGGAGTGCTCGATAGGCACCGTTCGGGTGCAGGCGACGATCGAGGATGCCGTGCGTCCCGAGTTCGCCGGCAACTCGCCGCCGACAACTTGGGATACGAACCCGCTTGCCGCCATACCGAAGTCCGTCACCTCGGCCGCTTTCACTGTCTCGGCGAACGGTGCTGTTGCGACCGTCGCCGTCATCGCCACGGACACAGCCGCGGCAATCCGCCATTTGAATTTCATTACTCCCCATTTCTTCGCCGGAATTGGTAGCGCTCAATCTAGGCAGGGGACGCGGCCGGGACAAGCCACCCCCCACGTACATACGGCCGTTATTTTTTGTTGTAATAGACATCGCGCCTTCCCGTCATCTCTCCGTAACCGTTCTGCTGTCGTTGCGGCCAGTAGCGTCTGGCCGTGCCAGGGGAACCACAAGACCCGGACGTGATCGTCGACGTCGAGTTCGAAGAGGGCGTGCTCTATCTCGCACTCCGCAGCCTCAGTGCGAGTCCCGTTCTCGACGTGACGTGCACGTTCGACAAGGCTTTCCGCGGCCTCGGCGGCACGCGCCCGATGAACGAGCTCGCCCTCTTCCGGAAGATCACGTTCCTCGCTCCCGGCCGCACGATCCGCACGTTGCTGGATACGACTGCCGCCTATTTCGCCCGCAAGGAACCCACACGGCTGCGAATCACGGTCGCGTGGCGAACGATCGCTGGCGAGAAGCGGCAGACGACCATCGTCCACGACCTCACCATCTACCGCGACCTGGCCTACATCCCGAGAGGAGCCACCGATGGCTGACGAGGTGCCGTACCGGAACTTCAACTTCATCGTCGAGATCGACGGCATCGCCGAAGTCGGGTTCGCCGAGGTCGAGATCCCCGACGCCGTGATCGATGTCGTCGAGTATCGAGAGGGAGTCGGACAAGGTCTCCAGCACCCGCAAACTGCCCGGCCGCGTTCGGTACGGCGACGTGATCCTGCGCCGCGGAGTCACGCCCAACCTCGATCTCTATCGATGGTTCAACGACGTGCGCGCCGGCAACCTCAGCCGCCGCAATCTCGTTGTCGTCCTGCTCGACGCCGAGCGCCTACCCGTCCGGCGTTGGATCGTGTCCGGTGCGTTCCCGGTCAAGTACACGGGCCCCGACCTGAACGCCAAAGGCAACGACGTCGTGATCGAGGAGGTCGTCCTCACCTGCGAGGGTGTCGAGGTCGAATCCGACTGACTCGCCGGCGTTTGCTGTACTGGAGCGGGGATCACCCGCTTCGGGTGTGGTCCCGGTCGGGGCGACACTCCACGATGAGGACCGTGTTGGAAGACGCACAGCGTCGCGTCGTTCGTCGCTCCGCTGTCGGCGGTGTCGCCGGCGCGGTGTTGGGCGCGATC
The DNA here is from genome assembly GCA_963830025.1 of uncultured Acidimicrobiia bacterium. Classification (GTDB taxonomy): domain Bacteria; phylum Actinomycetota; class Acidimicrobiia; order Acidimicrobiales; family Ilumatobacteraceae; genus CAWHLC01. The sequence goes on along the minus strand of CAWHLC010000001.1, from coordinate 119,897 downwards.
GTCGCTCTCGTCATCCATTGGATCATCGGCGACGACGGGAACCTCGTCGGCCGGGAGCTGCTCGGAGCGCTGCTGGGACTCGTCTTCGGCGCGCTCGTGGGTGCGTTCTACGGCGGGGCGTTGGCGCTGCCGCGTCACCCGCGTGACTAAGGTTTCGAGGCCAGGCAGCCGTCTCCGACGAGTCGCTCCCGGCGCTGTCAAGGAGGCATTCAGATGCGCACACGTGACGTGAGAATGACCATCGGCACCATGTCGCGGGTGCTGCTGTGGCTCGATCTACGCGTGGCTCGTCATCGATCTCGTGTTGCTCTTCTTTGCGTTCATTTTGCGCCTGTTCGGCGCGAACCCGCAGGCCGGCTTCGCCGAGTGGGTCTACCGATCAACGGCTCGAGTGATGGCTCCGTTCCGAGGCCTCTTCGAGCCAGTCGCACTCAGTGATGAGTCGGTGCTCGACACGTCCCTGCTTTTCGCCATGATCGTCTACGGCTTCATCGCGTTGCTGCTGCGTGCCGGCATCGATTGGATCACGGACCGGATCGACGAGCGCCGACGCCAACTCGAATACGAATCGCAAGTCGCCTTTGCCAACGCCGAAGCGGCGCAGCAATCGATTCCTCCGGCTCTCGCCGGCACTCCGACCCCGGGAGGTGCGAGTCAACGACCGACCCCCGTCGTTCCTGCCCGCCCGCCGGCCGGGTCGGATCCGGATATCCCCATCTGAACGACGTCGTCGTCGCCGCCCTCGGACTGATCAGCGTTCGACTGATCAGAGTTTGGCCGGGTAGCAAGCCAGCGAGCGACTGCTGCAGGTCGAGGACATCGGTCGCCCAGAGGGAGAGCGCCGTGGCGAATGCGACGATCTCCACCGGGACGAGATTCGACACGAACAGCACGACGACCCCTCCGAGAATGAGGAAGACGATCGTGCTGTCGGCCACGTCAACTCGGAGTGGCGGTGGCCGTGAGAGTCACCTCATCCGATGCCAGAGTCAGTTCGTCGCCGTCCAGCGAGATCGCGGCACCGTCTGCGAGGAACGCAGCGAGCCAATCGTCCTGGCGCATCAGGGGCTCTTCGCAGGCCATCATCGTTCTGGCCAGCTCACCGGTGGAGAGGGTCCCGTCGGCGATCGAGAACGCTCCGTTCATTCCGTTGCAGCCAGCGTTCGCGGCGATGTTCCCGGCGTCGAACGAGAGCGTGATTTCGGAGCCGTCGACGAGTGAGTAGCCCTCTACGTCCGTGGAGGAGAACGTCAGCCCGTCCAGATCAGCAGATGTGACGTCGCTCGAGCCCTCGTCGTCGTCGTCACCGCATGCTCCGACCACCGTCGGCACGACCATGACGACGATGGCGACACTCCGACGCCAGGTTGGTGTTGTGCTCATCCAGACATCGTCCGCGACCGACTCGGTCCCCGGCACACCCGGTGAGGGTGGCCACGGCGTGGTCCGGACGCGCATACGGCACCGGCGGCACGTGGCCGCGTTGGTCAGAGGTGCTCGTGGCGTTCCAGCCAGCGGAGTGCGAAGAAGCCCCAGATCGGGGGGAGGTAGAACGACGCCAGTCGGTACAACAGCACGGCGGCGAACGCCACACCCTCGGGAACACCGGCCTGCACCAGCCCGAAGGTGAGACCGCCCTCTGCCACTCCGATGCCGCCCGGAACCGGCAGCAGCCCGGCCAGCAGGGCGACGCTGATGTTCACGAGCAGCGCCGTGGCGAGGCTGACCGGTGCGCCAAGGGAGCGAGCGAATGTCGCCAAGGCCAGAGCGAAGAGCAGCTCAGTCGCCAGGTTGCCGCCGAACAGCAGGGCGAGCCGTCTCGGCGAGCGCAGCCCTCGCACCGCCTGGCTGGCCTCGCTGCCGAGACGCTTGATCCAGCCGACGACGAAGTTGCGCCACTTGCCGACGGCGACGACGATGGCCGCTGCCGCGCCCGCGATCAGCAGCGCCGCGATCAGCAATGACGCTCCGCTGTCAACCGCGTCTCCGAGATCGAGGTCCAGCGACGCCGGCGTGAAGAGAAGAAGGCTGACGAGGATCAGCGCCTGCGCGACGAAACCACTGAAGCCGTCGATCGCTCCGGCTGCGATGGCGGCGCCCGGTGGCACGCCGTGGCGCTGGAAGAAGCGCACGTTCACGGCCACCCTCGCAGCGGCCGTCGGGATTGCGATGTTGACGTACGACACCGCAAGTTGCAGTGCGTAGACCGGTCCCAATGCCAACGAGACGGGGGAAGCACCCAGCGTCGAGATGGCTTGGGTGATCCGGGGAAGCTGCGCCACGATGACCCCGAGCACGACCAGCCACCAGGTCGCATCGCGCAGCTGATCGCCGAGCTCACTCAGGTCGAGGCCCGCCAAGCCCGACAGTAGGGCGATCACGGCGATCGCCGGCAGCACGACGCGGACGATCGACCCAACCGTGATGCGCCGTAGCTGGAGCAGCGCCGGCGCGACCGTGCCAGCGGCCTCGGCGGCGCTCGCCCGAAGCTCGTCGAGATCCACGACCTCGTCGGCGACCCACTGGCGTTGCCTCGACGTCAGAGTCACGACCTGTACGTACGGCAACACTGCCGTGAGCTCGTCGGTGCCGAGTGCGGCGAGCGCTCCCGCGACTGCGCGTTCGGTGCCGAACATCGCGGCCGCCGTGACCAGCGCTTGAGCCTCGTCGGTGCGCAGCTGGGCCGCCGTCGCGGCAACGGATGCTCCGCGGAAGTCGACGAGCCCGAAGTCGCCTTCGTGCACGACGAGATGATGGTCGTCGATCTGGCCGTGGGCGACGCCACTGTCGTGCAAACGATTCAGCATCGTCCATACCTGATCAGCGGCCAGATGTTGCGCCTGCTCGGCATCGAGGTCCGCGAGCAACCGGCCGTCTCGGCGCAGCACCAGCAGGGCGTCCTCGGACGCGGTCGCCCCGGCGGTGACCACTCGATCGGTGAGAACTCCAGCCTGATTGGCGAACAACGTCAGGAAGGCCTCATGCTCCACCTGCTGCAGGCGGCCCAACCGAATCGGAGAACCCGCCTCCCGATACCAGATCTTGCGCCACAACGTGGCCGTCAAGGCGGTGTCGTGCGCGTCGCGTCCGTACACCTTGACGACGAGTTCGTCGCCTGCCGTGTCAGTGCCCTGGACGACAAACAGACCCGCCAACTGCCTGTCGGCGGCGCCCAGCGACGTCGTCCCCACGCCGAGCTCGGCAAGTGCGGAGCGGACCACGTCGAGCCCCGGTCTACCCGCGCTCGACCCGACCGCAAGGTGGACTCCGGCGGCGGCGATGACCGCGACGAGGACGCCAGCGACGGCGCCGATCGGATTCGCCGCGCCGAGGGCGACGAGCGCGAACGAGCCGCACGCGAGGACCCACACTCCGAGCCGTCGGATCGGCAACGTGAGATGTGGCGATGCTGTCAACAGGACGGCGCCGGTGAGAGCGATGCGTGGCTGCGGATACCACGCCGGCGGCTCGGCGGCTCTCAACGCGTCCCAAGCGTCGGGCCACGAACTCTCCACGATCCTCGCCACGACGAGCCACACGACGGTCGCGGCGGCGACGGCAAGGGCGAGATCCCGAGCGACCGACCAGCGTCGCCGCACGAGGGTGGCGATCACCACGAGGATGGCGAACAGGGTGAGGCTGTCGACGAGAAACTGCCACAGGGAATCGAGGAACCCGGGCAGCGCGGCGAGGAAGTCCGACAGGGCCTTGGAGAATCCCGGTGCGGGCACCGCAGTCAGGCTCACGACGAACAGCAGGAGGGCGCACACGACGAGTTGGATGCCGTCGCTCGCCCGCCTGGCCCGCGGCTCGTCCGCCGGGGTGGCGAACAGCTGTGGCCGGTTGCGAAGGATGTCCGAGCGCAGGAGATGCCGATCGACGCCGGCCGTGCGAACATCCATGCCTGCCCTCGACCCTCCTGCGGCACTGTCTCGTCCCGGCGGCATCGCCCGTCGGTCGTCGGTCGTCGGTCGCACGCTATGACGGAACGAAGGTCGGCTCTACACCCACATCAGGTGTAGACGGCAGACCAGCGCCACCGGAACATGCGTGAATGAAACCAGCTGACGAAATGGTCGCGCAAGGAATGTGCTTGCATGCGACCGGCGTCGCATCGCACTGTCGGGAACGCGACCTGGGCGAATGATCCGGCTCCTCGTCGCACTCGCGGTGACTCTGATCGCGAATGCGATCGGCCTGATCCTCGCCGCCGTGCTCCTCGACGACGTCACACTCAGCGGCGCCGCGTTCGTGATTGCCATCCTGATCTTCAGTGCCGTCGAGGTCGTCGCCCAACCCTTGATCATCAAGATCGGGTGGAGGCACGCCCAGCCCGTCACCGGTGCCTCAGCCCTGCTGGCCACGTTCCTCGGCCTCGTGGTGACGACGCTCCTCTCCGAAGGTTTGCAGATCCAAGGAGTGGCGACATGGGTGCTGGCCACCGTGATCGTGTGGGCGGCGGCGATGATCGCCGCCCTGCTGCTACCGGTCTACGTCTTCAAGCGAGCGGTGAACGCCCGGGGGGACCAGGACCGGCGATCAGGCCGGACGTGGTGACGACCGACGGCATCGCCCCGATCCAGGTGGTGTAGCCGGAGAGCGACGGACGCTCTGCCGCGGGCTCAGACCTTCTCGACGTGCTCGATCGTGATGCCCAACTCGTGGAGTCGCTCGACGACCGCGATGAGGCCCGATTGGTCACCGATCGTCACGACGAAGGTCCCCAGGCCCGGCCCCGTTCCGCAATCGACACCGAGGTCCTCCAGCGCCGTGCGCCAGGTTCGCTCTGCGCAACCTCCGCCAATCAGCTTGTACACCTCAACCTCCACGCTTCGCGCAACGTATTCCTCCTCAGCCGTCGTCGAAACCACCCTGGTAGGGTGCTCTCGGGGTACACACGGCTTGACTGGTCGGCGGCGCAACTGAAAAAGGGGAGTGCGTAATGTCGGTCAGGGAGCCGCTGACTGTCTCGCCAGGCAACAAGACGGCACCCGGCCCGCCCGCCGACTCGATCGCACGCCCGGGCCTCGTTGCCCACCTGTCTGGCGACGAGCGGGTTGTCCTGATCGTCGCTCCGCCCGGCTACGGCAAGACGGAATTGGCCCGCCAATGGGCAGAGGTCACACCCGGCGCCGCCTGGTTAGCCGTCGACTTGCTCGATGACGCACCCGCCGTCTTCTGGAGCGATTTTCTGCGTGCTCTGCGCGGGGTCATTTCCGGGATCGACGACGAGCCAGGCTTACTGCTCACGGAACGCGGTCCGGGCGACCTCGTGTTCCTCGACGCGTTGATCGCTCAACTGGAGCGGGCCGGCGAGCGCGCTGCGCTTGTCATCGACGACGTTTGGCGGGTCACGGACAGATCGGTATACGACGGGCTCGCTCTGCTGGTCGCCCGCGTGGGGCACCTCATCCGGTTCGTCATCGTCAGTCGCTCCGATCCACCACTCCCGACAGCCCAGTGGCGCTCGCGGCGTTGGGTCACCGAGGTCCGCGAGGAGCGCCTGCGCTTCTCCGACGACGAGGCAATGCGGATTGCCGCCGGGTTCGACGAGTTTGCAGTGTCCGAAAGCGCAGTCGTTGCGTTGAACACTCGGGCAGAAGGGTGGCCGATCGCGCTTCATCTGGCCCTCGTCTCGTTGGCATCTGAGCCGGAGCCCGACTCGAAGGCACGTGCGATGGCGAGCTCAGATCGCCTGCTCTTCGACTACCTCGTTTCCGAAGTGGTGGACCGGTTGCCGGACGACCAACGCGAGGTTGCCCTGGCGCTGTCGGTGTTGAACTGGTTCGACGCTGGGCTGTGCGGCGACCTACTCGGCGAGACGGCGGTGCCGGCCGCCGACGAGCTACGCCGGCGCCGGCTGTTCCTGACCACGATCGACGGCGCGAACAGGTGCCGTGCGCTTCCACCGGCTGTTCCGCGAGCTCCTCGAGAACGAACTGCGCTGGCGAGATCCGTCCCGGCGGATCGCTCTTCATCGACGGGCCGCCGACATCTGGAAAGAACGCGGTGATCTGGCGGCTGCGTACCGACACTTGGTTGCCATCGCCGACGACTCGGCAGCAGATGTGATCTTGGAGTTGGCGTTGGAGTTGGTCAATCACGGCGACGTCACCGCGCTGGCCGGCCACATGCGGTCCCTCCCTCGACGTCTCAACGTACGTACGGCGTCTCAAGCGTTCGACCTGTCGCTCGCGTGGTTCCTGGCCGGCGATCAAGATGAGGCCATCCGCTGGTGCGTGGTCGGCGAGGACCTCAGCGATCCAACGGATCCGACCGACCGCACGCGCTGCCCACTGTGCGTGGGCGGTCATCAAGCTGATGCAGGGCGCAGTCTCGGGTGCGTCCGCTCACGTTGCAGATTTCGAGCGCCTCGCCACGGGCACGAAGCACGACGTGTTAGTCGACGAGCAATTCGCCCCCGTCGGCGCGTACGTGGCGCTCCTCGCGCAGCGATTCGACGAGGCCAGGTCATGGATCGAGCGAGCGCAAACCATCGTCGAACCGGCGACGACCGCGCGCGTCACGGTCCCCTCGCTCGCCGCTTGGCTCGAACTCGAGGTCGGCGATCTGCGCCAGGCCCGTTCATTGGCGGATGCCGCGTGCCGTCACGCCGAGCGGCTCGGTCTTCGACCACACCACGGTGCCTTCGAGGCGCTCGCTGTCGCCGCGCAGTGCAGGCTCGCCATGGGAGAGCCTCGCGAAGCCGAGGAGCTGCTCGAGCTCGCACGCATCGACGCCGCCGTCCTGGGGTGGCCGCTGCCACGTGTTCGCGCCGGGCTTCTGGCGGTTGAGCTGGTGATGCTTCGAAGCGGGCCTCGCTCCGCACTTGCGGTCATCGAGGAGCTCCGCGACGACGTCGAGTTGAGCGAATGGGATGAGCTGGATCGATGGGTTGAGGCGACGGAGGTGGCCGTGTTGATCGGCTGTGGGCGATACCGCACCGCCGAGGCGCGAGTCGAGCGCTTGGCCGACGCGCCGCGGACCCTGCTGCTCAAGGCTCGGCTGGCGTTGGCGAGCCGGTCCGGTCAGCCGATCGAGGTGCTACTCGAGCATCGCTCGGACTGGTCCGTCGCCGAGCGGCTCGAGGCGGAACTGTTACTTGCCATCGCGGACGAGCCCCGCAACGGGGACGAGCGCCTTGCCGCCGTGGTGGCGACGGGTCACGAGACGGGCTGGGTCTCGCCGTTTCTCGGGCTCGGCAACCAGGTCGATGCCCGCCTCGTCCGGCTGCCTCTGGAGACACTCCATCCGGCGCTGGCGATGACGTTGCGCCCTAACGAGCGGGCGGGATCGCACCGCTTCAAGGAGCTGGTAGAACCGTTGTCCCCACGGGAGATGACGCTGCTGGAGCTGCTCCCGACCCACTACTCGTACGCGGAGATCGGCGATCGACTCTTCCTGTCGGTGAACACCATCAAGTCGAATCTCAAGTCGATCTACCGCAAGCTCGATGTGACGTCACGAGCCGACGCCGTCGACGCGGCGTTCGATCTCGGGTTGCTGATGCGGATCAGCTCAGAATCTTCGCCTTCTGCTGCTCGAACTCCTGATCATTGATCACGCCTCGTTCTCGCAGGTCTGCGAGCTTGGCCAACTCATCGGCGGATCCGGAAGAAGAAGACGCTGTCTCGCGGACGTACTGGCGGAAGGAATCCTCCGCAGCCTGATTGCGCTCCCGGTCCCGACGGGACATCCCGTTGCCCCGCACGATGACGTAGATGAACACGCCGAGATAGGGCAGCACGAGCACCAACAGCAGCCACAGCACCTTGGAGAATCCGCTGAGATCGTCACTGCGGAAGACGTCGGCGATCGTCTTGAACAGGAGGTAGATCCACATCATCCAGAAGAAGATCCACATCATGGTGAAGAAGATCCCGAGTATCGGGTAGTCGTACGCCAACATGTCTCAGTCTCCAATCACTGGCTGACTCATCGAGATCCGGCCGTCGAGCAGCTCGAGGTCGAGAACGAGCGCCACGTCGGCGCCGAGCGCGAGATCGGCGTCATCGGCCATCGTGGTCAACCTATGGACGACGTGGTGAGCGTAGACCACCCGTTCAGGGTGATCTGCACGCAACGGCGGCGGCTGATGCGTTCGCCCGGTGCCATCCTGCAGACTGTCGAGATGAGTGAGCTCGACTCCTTCGCCAAGCTCGTGCCGCTGGATCATGGTCTCGCTGTCGTGTCGACGACGCGGGCCGATGGCACGATCCAATCGTCGGTCGTGAACACCGGCGTGCTCAAGCATCCGCTCAGTGACACACCTGTCGTCGCGTTCGTGGCAGCCGGGACTTCGCAGCGGCTTCGTAACCTACGGGCGCGGCCACGAGCCACCGTCGTACTCCGCGCCGGCTGGCAATGGGCTGGTGTTGAAGGTCCCGTCGAGCTGGCCGGGCCGGATGACCAGCTCGAGGGCATCGACGACGAGCGCCTCCGCGTACTGCTTCGCGACATCTTCACCGCCGCCGGAGGCACTCATGACGACTGGGACGAGTACGACCGCGTCATGAACCGCGAGCGGCGCGTGGCAGTACTCGTTGACCCGCTGCGGATCTACTGCACCAGCTGACGGACAACCCGTTCCACGAGCTCTGCTGATCGGCACCACGTGGACTCATCGGCGCCGGCAGGCCGGGCGTCGGTCGGTCTAGGCGAGGTCGATCGGCAGTGTTTGGGCGAGGCGCTTCAGCTGCTCCGAGAGATCGGCATGTGCGTCGAAGTCGAGGTGCCACCTTTCGCTCGGAAATCCCCAGTACCGGACGTCCCTGATCCGCCAGGCGGGCGTCGCTTCGAGGTCGACGACCAGATCGACGCAGCCGCCATCGGTGGTGTCCACTTCACCACGGCAGAAGATCACCTGACCACGTCCTGGGAGGCACCGCTTGGCCCGGTGCAAACCCAAGGGGGGTCAAGACCGGATCGAGGATCTCGGCGACCTGATGAATCGCACTGGGGATGGGTGGCTGGCGAACAGGTGACCACACTCCCAACATGTTCGCAGCGTGATGTCGTAAACGAGTTACTCAAACGAAGGAGCGCATCTGAAACTGCCGACAGGGAGCAGGGGCGTCGGTCGATGACCTCGCCCGGTGTTCGGCCCATGGTCGGTCAGCAGCCCGTGGGCGTTGCCGAGCATCCGCACGCCCCTGGCGTGGGGTGGTAGTCGGCGATCGCTCCCTGGGTGTCGAGTTCGACGACGCAGCAGTGCTCGAGCAGTGCCTTGAGATCGCGGCGAGCGCGCTGCACACGCGACTTCATCCCTGAGACCGAGATGCCCAAGTCGCGGGCGGCTCGCTGCTGCGTTTGGCCGTCGACGTCGACGCGCACCAGAGCCTCCCGAGCCGCAGGCGCCATCTGATCGAGCAGCGGTTGTAGACAGCGTGACAGCTCGCGGGTTGCCTCGTTGGGGCGATCATCGACCTCATCGGGATCGGGCCAGGCATCGAGGTCGGTGAGCGGATCGCTGGAACGTCGTGTCCGGTAGTGATCGATCACGGCGTTGCGGGCCGATCGGTACAGCCACGCGGCAGGGTTGTCGACCCGGTCGAGGGCGCCAGAGGCGATGCTGCGCACGATCACGTCCTGGGTGATGTCGGCGGCCAGCTCACGGTCTTCGACGCGGGCAGCGACGAAGGCCCGCAACCGGCCGAGCGTGTCGGCCCAACCATCGTCGAGGCCGCCGGGCGGGACGAGTGCGGTGGTGTCATCGATATGCATGTGAGGTCTCCTCACTGTGTAGACGAACGCGACACGAAAAGGACGCAAATTGCGTCCGACGTGCGTCCATCCCTCGGTCGATTCGTCATCTGCGGCTGACTCCCGCATCGGGCGGGAGCAGACGAAGGAGATCCTCTGATGGAGACCAGCCGAGTCCAGCTCGCGTTGAACGTGAGCGACATCGATGCCGCCACCCGCTTCTACACCGACATGTTCGGTGTCGGCCCGGCCAAGCAGCGCGCCGGGTACGCCAACTTCGAGATCGCCGACCCGCCGCTCAAGCTGGTGCTGTTCGAGCACCCGACGGCGACCTCGGCGCTGAACCATCTCGGCGTCGAGGTTCGCTCGACGGCCGACGTCGTCGCCGCGGCCGAGCGCTTCACGGCAGCCGGCCTCGACGCACCACATGGCCGAGTCCGACCGGTGCTGCCACGCCGTGCAGGACAAGGTGTGGGTCGACGCCCCTGACGTCCCTCTCGGCGGCTGGGAGATCTACACCGTCCTCGCCGACGACCCAGACCAGGACACCGGAAGCACCGACAGCGTGTGCTGCACAACCGCATCGAGCGACAGCACCCCCTGCTGCGCCGGAACGCCCGAGAGCTCACAATGAGCACCTCAGCTGTGCTCGTCGAGGATGTGCATGTCCGCTTCCGCGGCGTGCACGCCCTCGCCGGGATCGACCTCGCCGCCCCAGCGGGCTCGACACTCGCCGTGCTCGGCCACAACGGCGCCGGCAAGACGACCCTGATCCGGGTCCTCACCACCCTCATCCGACCCGACGCTGGACGAGCACTCGTCGACGGCTTCGATGTCGTCGCACGACCGCGGATCAGGTGCGCCGGCGCATCGGGGTGACCGGCCAGTACGCCGGCCTCGACGAGTACCTCACCGGGCGCGAGAACCTCGAACTTGTGGGCAGGCTCAGCGGAGCTGGGCACCCGCGCACGTGCACGTGCCGGAGCGCTGATCGATCGGCTCGCTCTCGACGACATCGCCGAACGCCGAGTCGGCGAGCTGTCCGGAGGATCACGGCGCCGGATCGATCTCGCCGCCAGCCTCGTCGGCGAACCGTCCGTGCTGTTCCTCGACGAACCGACCACCGGACTCGACCCGTCGGCGCGGACCGCACTGTGGGAACTCGTCGGCGAACTCACCGCCGACGGCACCACCGTCGTACTCACCACCCAATACCTCGACGAAGCGGACCGGCTCGCCGACGACATCGTCGTGCTCGACCACGGCCACATCTCGGCCCGCGGAACGCCCGCCGAGTTGAAACGGCTCGTCGGCGGCAAGGTCGTCACGGCCACGATCGAAACCGCGGATCTGCCACGGCTCGCTCAGCGACCTCACGAAGTACGCGCCGCTGACGCGTCGCTCAGCCACATCTCGTACTCGACGACCGACGCCGAGTCCGCGGCACGCGTCGTCGCCAGTCTCACCACGGAAGGCGTTTCATTCGACGACCTCGCCATCACGTCGCCAACGCTCGACGACGTCTTCGCCCATCTCACCCTGGAAGGAACCAGGCCATGACCGCAACAACGATCGTCCGCACCGCTGACACCGACGCCGACTTCGGCGACGAGACGACATCCGTCGGATCGCAACTCGGTGCACTCGTGGCACGAAACCTGCGCACCACGGCCCGGGTGCCGCAGCTGCTGATGTTCTCACTCACGATGCCGATGGCGATGCTGGTGCTGTTCAGTCAGGTCTTCCGCAGCGTCGCCGACGGCCCCAACTTCCCGGCGGGCGTCAGCTACATCGACTTCATCACACCAGCGATGCTCGCCGTCGCCACCGTCATGGCGGGCACCAACGTCGGAGTCGCCGCCGCGATCGATCACACCAACGGACTTCATGACCGCTTCCGGACTCTTGCCATGCCACGCTCACTCCCCGGCATCGCCCGAACGATCAACGAGATCGTGTTCACGGTCGCCCGCGCCGTACTGCTCGTCACGGCCGCCGCGGTGCTACTCGGCTTCCGCTTCCACGGCGAACCCGCTCGACGCGATCGCCGGACTCGCCGTGTTGGTCGTGCTCGCCGGCGCGATGAGTGCCTTGTTCGGCAGGATCGGCGATCGCCTTCGTCGACCCGACGTCGTCCAGTTCGCCGGGATGATGGTGATGATGCCGCTGATGTTCGTGTCCAGCGCCTTCGCTCCGCTCGACACCATGCCCGGCTGGATGCGAACGATCGCAAACGCCAACCCCGTCGGCCACGCCACCGACGCGTTGCGCGGTGCGGTGCTCGGAACGGCGACCGCTGCAGACATCCTGACTGCACTCGCTGCGGCGATCGCAATGTGGATCGTCGTCGCCATCGCACCCTCGAGACAGTCGTGATTCGCTCGACGGTACGACTCGTCAATTATTGACTCAATAAGCACTGAGCAATAATCTGACAGTGTGACCGAGCCCAGCATCGAGCTCCGAGCCCGCCGGTATGCGGCTCTGGCCGATCCCACCCGACTGATGATCGTCGATGAGCTCGTCGCCTCTGATCGCTCCCCGGTCGAGCTGCGACGACTCGTCGAGATCGAGTCCAACCTGCTGGCTCATCACCTCGACGTACTCGAACAGGTTGGAATGATCAACCGCTTCCGATCGAGCGGGGACGGGCGTCGTCGCTACGTGCATCTCGAACGCGCCGCACTCGAAGGCATGCAGCCCGGTCCACGCCGCACACCCGAACTGGCATTGTTCGTATGCACCCGGAACTCGGCCCGCAGCCAACTCGCCGCCGCACTGTGGCGTTCAGTGACGAGTCTTCCAGCCGAGTCGGCGGGCACCCACCCCGCCGATCGGGTGCACCCCGGCGCGGTCGCAGCGGCTCGGCGCGCCAAGCTCCCACTCGCCGCCGACGAGCCACGATCGATCGACGACGTGGTCGACATGGCGCCGCTCGTGATCACGGTCTGCGACCAAGCGCACGAAGAACTCGACCCACCCGACACGTGGCTGCACTGGTCGATCCCCGACCCGGTCGCGATCGGATCAACGGCAGCGTTCGACGCCACCGTGCGCGAGTTGCGCCGACGCATCCAGAGTCTCGTCGAGTCGGGCGAGGCGTGAGCATTCCAGACGACTCCCAGCTCGACGTCGAAGTCGAAACCGGCACCGGTGAGCTCCCGGTCGACCTCGGCCGCCGCCTTGTCGCCGAAGCCCTCGGCACCGCCCTACTGATCATCGCCATCATCGGCTCCGGGATCATGGCCAGCCGCCTGCTCGCCCGACGACGTCGGCCTGCAGCTCCTCGAGAACGCGGCGGCCACCGCCGCCGCCCTTATCGGCGCTCATCCTCATCTTCGGCGCAGTGTCGGGCGCCCACTTCAACCCGGCCGTCACCCTCGTCGACCGCGCCTTCGGCGCGATCAGCAACCGCGACACGGGCCTCTACATCCTCGCCCAGATCATCGGTGGCTGCATCGGCGCCATCGTCGCCAACCTGATGTTCGAGCTGCCCGCCGTGGAGTGGTCGACCAAAGACCGCGCTCCTCGGGCGCTCTGTGGCTCTCCGAAGTCGTCGCCACCGTCGGACTGCTGCTCGTCATCCACGGCTGCGTCCGCAGCGGCCGCGCCAACCATCGTCGCCTTCGCCGTCGGCGTCTGGATCGGCGGCGCCTACTGGTTCACGTCGTCGACCAGCTTCGCCAACCCTGCCGTCACCATCGCCCGCACCCTCTCCGACACCTTCGCCGGCATCAAACCGTCCTCAGCGCCGATGTTCATCGTCATGCAGCTCCTCGGCGCCGCCCTCGCCTACCCCCTCATCCGATACCTCTACCCAACCCCGACACGAACCGCAGGTGACTGATGGCTACCAGAGACGAGCTCACCCTCGCCCAACAACATCTCCTCACTACCATCCGCAGCCAGCTCGAGCGCGAGTTCGCTGGCACGTTCGGACCCGAGACGATCGAACGGTTCCTCACCGACAGCCTCGACAAGCTCCTGCCGCAAGCCAAGATCACCACGTTCACGCCCATCTTCGCTGAACGCTTCGCCCGCGACCGCCTCAACGCCCTCGGCAAGATCGAAGGAACGCTCGACGTGACCACCCCCTCTGTCCTGTTCCTCTGCGTCCAGAACGCCGGCCGCTCCCAGATGGCCGCTGGCTGGCTCCAACACCTCGCCGGCGATCGCGTCAACGTCTTCTCCGGTGGCTCCGAACCGGCCTCCACCGTCAACGCCGCCGCCGTCGCCGCCATGGCCGAAGTCGGAATCGACATCGCCAACAACTACCCCAAGCCCTGGACGGATGAGATCGTGCGGGCCGCCGACGTCGTCATCACCATGGGCTGCGGCGACGCCTGCCCGCTGTATCCCGGCAAGCGGTACGAGGACTGGGAACTCGACGACCCCGCCGGTCTCGACGTCGTGTCGGTTCGCCCGATCCGCGACGAGATTCGCGATCGCGTCGAGGCGCTCCTTGCCTCGCTCGAACTGGTGCCCGGTCGATAGCACTTCGACGCTAGGACCGCAGAACTCACGGCGTCGATGTCGGTGGCCATCGGCGAATCTCATCTGCCACGATCGTTGTGTGGAGCATGATGGCCTTCGATTGTTGGCCCGGATGTGTTGGGCCCTCGATCGGCGGCGATGGCTCCTCACGCTCTGCAATGTCGTTGCAGCCGCTCTGTTCGTGACAGGTTGTGTCGGGTTCTACTGGCCCGCGTTGTATGCCGGCTCAGTGACGCTGTTCCTCTGCGGAAGTCTGCTCTTTCTGGCGAGTGCGGTAGGGGCCGCACTCCTCGAGCACGGTCCGTCCAAGTAGATCCAGCCGCTCGTCAGCACGTGCACGCCAGCAGCCCTCGCGGCGGAAGCTCGACTGCGCGGCGTATCGCCGCTCGCCGCTCCGACGGCAACGAAATAGATCGCGTCCGACTAGCCCTGCGCCACTTTCTCCTGACCGATCGCACCATCGGCGACAACGACACCGATTGGCGAGTGATGAGAAATGATCCGAGAGCCGAGTGAGCGACCGGGTCCGATGTGCGCTCCAGATCGGCAGTTCCGCGTCTCAGTCCGGCGGGGCAAAGAACTCAAGCGCGATGCCGTCCGGATCTCGGAAGCTCAAACCCAACCCGTAGGTCGCGTCCTTGATCCCTCCGTGGGCGATGCCAAGCTCATCGAGTCGGCGTACCCACTCCTCGAGTTCTTGCCGATTGGCACAACCAAACGCAACATGGTCGAGGCCGAGCCTGAACTCACTGAACTGCTCGTCGGGTACAGGCGTCACGTGCTGGTGCAGCCCGAAGAGCTGGCCGTCGCCGATCAAGTACACCGTGTGATGGAAGTCGGGATCGGTGTCCTCGTCAAGCACGGGCTCGGCACTCAAGAGCGATTCGTACCACGGCACGCTCACGGAGAGATCGCGGACGGTGAGCACGACGTGGGTGATGGGTGGAAATGCTGCCATGCGTTCTCCCGTGTTGGGTTGACGGTCGTTCCCACGACGATAACCACCCCAACCGAAGCTGCTCAGCACCGAAGGCCGGATGTCCTGCGCCGCACAGACGCACGCCGAATGCCCGCTCCCACGCTCGTTCTGTTGAGTGCCGCTCGGCAGGTATGGCGCGTCCCCTCCGGGCGAAATGGAGTAAGCCCCCGACCCTGGTGGGCCGGGGGCTGGTAGTGAAGCTGCGGATCAGGCCGCGGGGACCACGACCGGGGTGGTGTCCACAAGCGGGACGGTCACGCTGGCGCCGCTCTTGTCCACGCCCTGCACGCTGACCCCGCCGCCCGTCGCGGTGACGGTGAGCGGCTGGCTGGGCGTGCCGGTGTTCCAAACCAGCGCGCCGCCCTCGCAGCCGGTGTCGCGGACCACGGCGTTGCCGCTGGGCGTGAAGCCCGAGGCAGCGCCGCCGGTCAGCGTCCAGCCGTTGATCTGCTTGCCGTTCCCGGAGAGCGTCTGGGTGGCCGAGATCAGTGGCCGTGCCGGGCTGGACGATGAGCCGGTGGCCCACGGTGCTCATGTCGCCGGTGGTCAGGTTCATGCAGACCATCGGGTAGTCCACGTTGACCCGCTCGCCAGCGACGACGAACTTGACGTCCTTAGCCTTGCCGACGTTGGCGTCGAAGTCGCCGTTGTTGCAGCCGAGCGCGGTCTGGACCTCGCCCTTAGTGACGGAGATGGTGCCGTCCGCGTTGGCGGTGTAGGCGTTGGCCGCGCTGCCGGTGGCGATGAGGGCGGTGAGGGCGGTGGCCGCGATGGTGGCGACCTTGGTGATGCGGTTCATTGGTTGTCCGTGTTCCTTGTTGTTGGTGAGGTTCGTTGCCCCGGTTGCCCCGTTGGCTTCCGGTGCTGGGTGCGGCTGCTGTGTGCACCCGACTGGTAATGACAACCTACGGACCTACCGTGGTATTCCCGAAACTTTGGTGTGCGGAGGACTAAGGTCCTAGTTCATGCGCATCACCATCACCCCGGGCCGCGGCCGGATCACGATCGGGCCACCGGGCGGCCCCAGCGAGACGATCCCCGCCGCGGTGACCGTCACCATCACCGACACCGTCCCCTACGACGTCGAAGCCCGGCTCGAATGGTCACCCACCGTCGGCAAACTCGCCGTTCGCCGGGTCTGCTGCACCGCCCTGCCCGGTGGCGACGACGTTTCGCCCGCCGGCATCGCCCGCATCGCCCTTCGTGACACCGTCCAGACCGCCCTGGAGACCGAGTACCTCGGCGGCACCGGCTGGCCCGGCCTTCTCGCCAAGCACGGCGACCACGACCCGCTCGCCGTGGACGCGTTGATCTACCTGCTCGCCGTCGCCTTCCAAAGCCCGAAACCGACCGCCACCGTTGCCCTCGCCCGCGGTCTGTCGCCCGCCAGCGGACCCAACGAGTGCTCGCCGCCCGCAAAGCCGGGCTGCTCCCCGAGACCGAACCCGGCAAACCCGCCGGAGCGTGACCGACCAGAGTTGCGGCTCGGCGTTCGGTGGGGCTACTCGTCGCCGTCGCCGTGCTGGGCGGACTTTCTCCGCTCAAGCAGCCAATGGACTTCACGAGTGTCGGGGTGCCGCCACTCGCGCAGCCGGTACTCGAAACCCGGCAGCAGCACGATCGGGATCGGATCATTCGACGTCGGAGCGACCACCCCAACGACGATCTTCGCGTCAGTCGGGATGAACGGGGACTGCACGGGAGTCGGTGCTGTAACGATCTCCGCCGGGTCTCCATTACGGGCGCGCCATTCGAACGCAGGATAATAGAGGTGCCCGACACCATTCGATAGAAGTCGGTTGGGATCCTCATAAGGCCGCGGCGGGCGAACGAGTCGAGTCCGTCGCCTGCGGACCGACGGTCCAGGAACCCGCTGGGCTGGAGGGCCGCTCAGCGCGCGCCGACTGCCCGATCAGGAGCGCCCGCACCTAGCGGCAGTTCCGCACGGGTGCCTTTCCACGTCGTCGGGCCTAAAGGTCCGGCGTGTGGCTCAAGGTGAAACTGACGAGCTCTTGAGTAGTCGTCGACGAGCGACCTACCGCGCGACGTAGTCGGCGAGGTTCGCTAGAGACGAGGCGAGACCTGTCGCATGATCCTCGGCCGAGATGCTGTCTGGAACGTCGTCGGCCGTGACGGTGACACACGTCCCGCCATCGACGGCGTTCACCTCCCATGTCATTCTCATCGTGCCGGTCGACGCAGGGTCGTCGGACACGAAGTCGACTGCCTGCACGACTCGCGTCGTCGGGAACGATGTCGACGTATCGGGCCTCCACAACGTCCGCGTCAGCAGTGGTCTTTCCAGGCCCCCCCAAGGGTCGTCGTAGATCAACACCACGCGATACGACCCTCCAGGTCGTGGATCGAACCGTTCGAACCTGGCCGTCATTCCCTTCGGCGGGAGCCAAATCGTCAGCGCGTCGATGTCGATCAGAGCGGCGAAAACCCTCGACAACGGAGCGGCGATTGTTCGAGACACCGTGTCCGTCCGGGACATCACTAGAACTCTAGACGGGCCGACTACCAGCGCAGAATGCCCGCTCCGCGCTCGTTCTGTCGAGCAGGGCGCGGCTCGAGTGGTGTCTAGGTTCGGATGCTCTATCGGGTGCGGGAACTCGTCGCATCGAACGGTCGTGTTCCCGCCACTTCGTGAGAGGAACACACGATGATCACTTCAACCCTGAACGTGGAGCGGCGCGCTGATGGCGTGTTCAGCGCCGTCGAACAAGAGGCATTGCTCGGTTTCCTGGGCGGCTACTCGGGACTCACCCGTGATGCCTACGCCTTAGATCTGCGTCAGTTCGCGGCGTGGTGCAAGCAACGCCGGCTGGCGTTGTTCGACGTTGCCCGTCACGACATCGAAGCGCTTCGCCCACCAGCTCGAGGATCGCGGTCGGGCACGAGCGACGATCTCGCGGCGGTTGTGCACGATCACCTCGCTGTACCGCTACGCCGTCGAAGAAGACCTCCTCGAACGCTCCCCAGCGGTGCATGTGCGACGGCCACGCCTCGACTACGAGTCCAACGCCACGGGCTCGACCGCAACGAAGTGGGCGCGATGCTGGTCACCGCCGGCCTCGCCGGTGCCCGCGATCATGCGCTGGTATCGCTCCTGGCGTTGAACGGTCTTCGTGTCTCTGAGGCGATCGGCGCCGACATCGAACGGCTCGGGCTCGAGCGGGGCATCGCACGCTGGTCGTGTCACGCAAGGGCGGCAAGACCGTCACCATCCCGCTTGCACCGCGCACCGCCCGCGCGATCGACTTGGTGGTAGGCGAACGTAGCGAGGGGCCGATCTTCGTCGGCCGCGATGGCGCTCGCCTCGATCGCCACGGTGCCTCGCGGATCGTACGTCGGATCGCCCGTTACGCCGGGATCCCCAAGCGTGTCGGACCCCACACTCTGCGACACGCGTTCATCACCGCTGCCTTGGACGCCGGCGTGCCGCTCGCGTGACGTCCAAGAGGCCGCCAGCCACGCCGACCCGCGCACGACGATGCGCTACGACCGAGCCCGAGTCTCGCTCGACCGGCACGCCACCTACATCGTCTCCACGTTCATCGCCGGCGCATCCCGATAGCCATAACTCGCCCACTCCGTGCTCGACAGAACGAGCGCGGAGCGGGCATTCGGCGCTGCCGGGTCAGGCTTCCGATCCGAACTCCGGACGACGCCCGAACCGTCGTTTCGTCCCACGGCACGCGGCTAACACACTGCTGACGCATTCCCCGCGAGCAGCGGCCGGAGGCGACGCGTGGTTGTGGCCTACTCGGTTCAGTGCGGCGCACCGATCGGTGCTCAGCCGAGCAGCAGCCAGGCGATCGTGGTCGCCACCGTCCGCGGCGAGCTGATGTGGATCGTCACCGTGTCGGTGGTCGGGTTCGTGGTGAACCACAGTCCCCGGCTGCCGATGTCGGCCTTCGGGGTGAGCAGCATGAACGAGCCACTGTGGATGTTGACGCCGGGCGTGATCGTCACCGCCGTCTGTCCGGCGGTGATCTTCGCCTGACCGCTGACCTTGTCGAACTTGATCCGACCGTCGCCGCGGATGGCGAACCCCTTCGGCGACATCGAACTTCCGAGCACGCCCGTTGCGCCCTTGTGGTCCGACTGTCCATACACGCCCGCCCCGCCGCGCCAGACGATGCCGCGAACCCCGTATCCAATCTCGCCATTGCTCTCGCCCTTCACACCTTCGACCGAGCCGTAGCCGTGAACCCCCCGACTGGCGGGAAGGGCGCCATATCCGTAAATAGCGGTGCCCGACGGGCGCACGGTCCAGCCGAACACGGCTGTATCTTCCGAGCTGTAGGCGTATAGGGCCTTTCCTCGCGACTCCGCCCTTATGGCTTCGCCCACGGCGGTGACCCAAATGGCCGGTTGGCTCGGCGACTCGCTGTAGACCTCCAGCGCCGTGGCGTGCGAGGTGACACGCAAGGTGTTGCCGTAGTCCGTGTGCGCGTCGTCATTCACGATGGCTGTCACACCGGTCGCGTGGTTCTCCTCACCGAGCAGCACAGGGCTGGATTCGGCCTGCGCCGTTGAGGGGTTCTTGAGACCGGTGACGGCTGTGCCGACGATCGCTCCGACGCCGCCAGTGAGCAGCGCCCGACGACGGATGATGGTCTTCTCGCCCATGATGATTACCTCCAGCCGGGCCGGTACGACGCACCGACTCGTCCACCGCCATCGTGACTCGCTGAGCGCCTGCACAACAGGGCCGAAGGACTCCAATCGACGCCCGCGACTCGGTAACGGATCGCGCCCGAACTGCCGCTCGGAGCACGAACGGTCCGACCGTTAGGGGTGGTCTGATCGGGGAACGTGACCGGTATGACCGTCGATCGTGACCTGGCATGCTCGAGCCGTGGAAGAGGTGAGGAGGCCACGGGACGGGGAGCTGTGTGGTCATTTCGAACAGCGCGCCAGCCAGTGGTACGCCCTGACGGCGTTCGGTGCTGTGCTGGGTCGACATGACCAACGCGAGGATGCACGGGATCAAGTGCTGACTGAAGGTCTCGCGTCGCTTGCCGAGCGGTGGACGCTGCGACATGGTGACAGCGGGGACGAGGAGGTGGTGTGCATCCAGGAAGCGAACGCTTCAGCAGTGACCGTGGCGCGGGGGTATTACTCGATGCCGGGCGTCCCGACCCTGACGATCACGGCAGCACAGATCGCCTCGGGTGAGTGGGAGATGTACCTCTGACCCGCCGAGGGACAGCGCCCCGAACTTCCGCTCTACTCCGTGGACAGCGGCTTGCTCATCGGACAGTCTGGGCGGGTGAATCGACTACTTCTCACCTCGGCCGGGGTCAGGAACGCGACCATTCGCGACGCGCTGCTCGACCTGCTCGGTCGACCGATCGAGGACTGCACGGCGCTGTGCATCCCGACTGCGATGTACGGCCATCCCCATGCCGGTCCGGGGGAGAGCGTGTGGGAGTTCGTCGCCGGACGCTCCGAACAGCCCATGGCCGAACTGGGGTGGAAGTCGGTGGGGTTGATCGAGCTGACCGCTCTGCCCAGCATCGACGAGGAGCGATGGGTTCCCCTCGTGCGCAGGGCGGACGTGCTGCTCGTGTCGGGCGGCGACGCCCTCTACCTGTGCCACTGGATGGGCGAAAGCGGGTTGACCGACTTGCTGCCCTCGCTCGACGACACAGTGTGGATCGGCATGAGTGCCGGGAGCATGGTGATGACGCCGCGCATCGGCAAGGAGTTCGTCGGGTGGAGGCCGCCCGCCGGCGACGACCGAGCGCTCGGCCTGGTCGACTTCTCGATCTACCCTCACCTCGACCACGAGTCCATACCCGAGAACACGCTGGCGAACGCCAAGACATGGGCTGCCGGCCTCGACTGTCCGGCGTACGCGATCGACGACGAGACCGCTCTCCGCGTGGTCGACGACGCTGTCGATGTCGTGTCGGAAGGGCAGTGGCATCGGTTCGACGCATAGATCGACCTGCGGAATCCCCTCGGTCGCGGGGAGCTCGGCACGGTGCAGTCGTGGCCACGGTCGGAGTTTCCCGCGGAGAAATCGCAGCCTCGTCAAGAGCGTGAGGTGCGGAACTGCCGCTCGGTGCGGCCGGGAGAGATCCGGCAAACCAACGGTCAGTAGCCGTAGAGGAGAACTTCCTCAAAGGAAGCTTCAGCCGACCACTCGCACAGATGGCATCGAGCTCGTTCCTCGCATCCGGGTAACTCTGAGCGGCCACGGTCTGTCCGGCGTTGAGGTGGCGATACTCGGACATGACTCCCAACGCCAGGAGCCTCGCACCCACGATGAGCGACGTCCGAACGAGCATTCGGTGGTGCTCGCTACAGGCAGGAAGGGGCTCGCGATGTTGCAGCGCGGCGCGTTGTGAGCTGGCGGCGGTGGTGGTCGTAGTGCTTGGTCGGGTAGTCGTAGACCTCGGCGACGGTCATGAGGTCGTTGAAGTAGGGATCCCAACCGGTCGGGAAGTGCATAGCGAGTGTGAGCGTGCGCGGCGATTCGCGCTGGAGGCGGGTGCGCAGGTGGCGGATCGTGTGGTCCATGAGGCGCCTCATGGTGCGGCCGCGCAGGACCGTGCCGCCGGGGAGGGCGGACAGATAGTTGATGACGTGAAACGGACGGGTGCCTGCGTTGAGGACCGCGGCGAAGGCGCCAGAGACGGCATCTGGGAGTCGGCTGAAGACCTTGACCAGGACGAGCAGGGCTCTGACGAGGAGAAAGCCGAACAGCATGTGGAACAGCAGTTGTTCGTTTGTCCACTTCGTGCCGTTGGTCTTGGCGCGAAGCTCGCTGCGGGTGGCTGAGCCGACCAGTTCATTGAAGTCGGCTAGAGACCCGCTGCATGTTGGCGTCGATGTCGCTGATGTCCATCGCTCTTCTATGGAAGGGCGCCGAGTGCTCCACGGTGGCCCTCACACCGAGCGCTACGTTGTGACGGCGCGTACGAGCACCGAGGTGAAGCCGTCGGCTACAGAGTGGCTCTCGTCGATCGTGATGTCGACGAAACCGGCGGCCTCGAGCATCGACCGGTACTCGTCGCGGGTGATGGCCCCGGCGACGCAGTCGGTCCAGGCCGCCAGGTCGCCGCGCAGCGCTTCGTCGACGGGGGCGTCGGCGACGACGTCGGCGACGGCCAGCCGTCCGCCGGGGCGCAACAGCCGGTGCGCCTCTGCGAAGACAGCGCGTTTGTCGGAGGACAGGTTGATGACACAGTTGGACACGATCACGTCCACCCCGTCATCGGGCAGGGGGACCTCCTCGATGCGGCCCCGCAGGAACTCGGCGTTGGTGACGCTGGCTCGCTTCTGGTTGGCTCGCGCCAGTTCGAGCATCTCGTCGGTCATGTCGACGCCGTAGGCCCGGCCGGTCGGCCCGACGCGTCGGGCCGACAGCAGCACGTCGATGCCGCCCCCTGAGCCGAGGTCGAGCACGGTTTCGCCTGGCTGGAGGTCGGCGAGGGCGACCGGGTTGGCGCAGCCAATGCTGGCCGCCACCGCCTCGGCGGGTAGCCCAGCGAGGTCACCTCTCTGGTAGCGGGCGGCGCCGTACACCGCGGGGCCGTCGGTGCCGAACCCCTCGGGCACAGGGCAACACGCTGACGCCGACGTTGCGGCGGCGGCATAGTGTCGGCGCACGGCGTCTTCGATCTCGGTGCGGTCAGGCATT
The DNA here is from genome assembly GCA_963830025.1 of uncultured Acidimicrobiia bacterium. Lineage (GTDB taxonomy): Bacteria > Actinomycetota > Acidimicrobiia > Acidimicrobiales > Ilumatobacteraceae > CAWHLC01. Next base: position 97,062 of record CAWHLC010000001.1, on the reverse strand, counting down.
GGCTCGGGCCTCTCGGGATTTCCGGCTCGGATGTTCGCTGGTGCCATTGGTGTCGTCGTGCTGCCACGGCGCGAGGCAGTTGCGGTCGTGGGGCTCATAGCGGGGCAGAACGCCCATGATCAGTTCGGCCGCCGACGGGAACCGCTCCAAGCAGCGTTCGTTCACCGACCACTGGGTGGTGTTCGCCTTCGCTTCGCCGTGCACGAAGCCGACGTCGGCGAGGACTTTGAGGTGATGCGACACCGTCGGTTGACCGATGTCGACCGCCTCGACCAGTTCCCCGACCGTCATCGGGCGGTGAGCATTCGCCAGCCGATTGAGCAGCAGCACCCTGGAAGGGTCCGTCAGGCAACGGAACCATCCTGCCCAGACCTCGGCTGATCGTCGATCGATCTCCATCGATGATCGATAGTAATCGATGATGGAAAGGAGGGCAAGGCCAGCGTCCGGTCACCGGTAAGGCCGTCAACCTTGGTGGAATCGATGGAATGGTTGGTTTGAGGCAAGCAGGGCGACGAACTGGCGCGCCCAGACCGGAGGCTCGTCGTGCGACGGGTAGTAGAACCACTGCGGATACGTCACCCGCGAGGACTAGGGGTGCCGGAAGGAGGCATCCGCCGCTGGCGCTCGAACGATCCTGGATGCACAAAGCCGGCGAACCACCGTCAGTCGACAGCACCACTCTCACTGGGCATTCGGTGCGGGCTGCGACCGGCTGGTCACCCCGCAGGACTGCGGTACGATGCCGTTCGGCGATGGGGCTCGCCCTGAACCGCAGCGTCCGCTGCTGATGGCTCCTACCTTCGTGATGACATTGGAGGTTGGAGTGGTTCGTTCTGCGTTGATCGGTGTGGCCGGTGCTGCCGGTGCGCTCGCTCGGTACTTCCTGCAGGGGGTCGTCAACCGGCTCTATCTCGGTGCCTTCCCACTCGGTACGTTCGTCGTCAACATCAGCGGCTGCCTCGTCCTCGGAGTGCTGTTCAGCGCGCTGACCGAACGCTTCGCGGTCAGCGCCGACGTGCGCACTGCGCTCACGGTGGGCCTGCTTGGCGCGTACACGACGTTCTCGACCTTCGCGCTCGAGACGGTGCGCCTCAGCGAGGACGGTGCGATGGCCATCGCATTGCTGAACATCGTCGCCTCGGTTGTCGCCGGGATCATCGCCATCCGAGTCGGCATCACATTGGGGAGAATGCTGTGAAGATCGAAGGTAGGCGCAAGGCACTGCGCATCTACATCGGGGAGTCGGACACCTGGCACGGCAGACCGCTCTACCAGGCGATCGTGCGCCGTCTGCGGGAGGAAGGACTCGCCGGTGCGACGGTGCTGCGGGGTATCGAAGGCTTCGGCGCACACAGTCGTCTCCACACTGCCCGAATACTGCGGCTCTCCGAGGACCTGCCGTTGGTCATCGAGGTCGTGGACCGAGAAGACCGGATACGGAATACTCTGCCGATCCTGGATGAGATGGTCACGGAAGGACTGATCACGCTGGAGGACGTCGACGTCCTCGTCTATCGGGCCAACCAGAAGGGCTAGCCGCGCACGCGCCAGAACTGCCTGGTTGAGAATCTGGACGACGGTGCGGCTTGTTCGTAGCGTCTCGGTTCGCTCGGCGGGTGGGCTCACGAACTGCCTGCCGCCTGCGGGGTTGGCTTCCGATCGAGGGGCTGCCCCGCCGGGTGAACCGGCCGTGGTGTGGCTCGAAAGAGGCGCGCAGGATCATCTTCAACCAGGAGTGCCCATCGCGGTTCCCATCCACTGTTGAAATGGGAACTGTCATGTCAGTGATCACCGGGATCGACCCGCACAAGCTGCTTCATGCGGCATGTGCGATCGACACGAGCGAGACGGAGTTGGCCAAGCTGCAAGTGCGCACCGGCCCGCGTCAGGTGGTCGAGCTGCTCAGCTGGGCGGCGCTGTTCGAGTGTCGTGCGTGGGCGATCGAGTCTGCCGGCCTTGACACAAGGAGGGATCGATCTGCGTGGTTCGTACCACATCGGTCCCTGCTCACTCCCCTGCGGGTGTCATCGTGTCCACGCCCACACCCACACAATGCTCGGTCGGGGGCGGCGACCGCGAGTGTCGCCGTGTTTGGTGACGACCCCAAGTGGGACAGCTGCTCGCCGCAAGGGTCTCTCCCGCGGACCCGCAGTCGAGGTGCCGATGTCCCACCCGACCCGTTTACGTTCACAGCAGGGCACGGGGTCTAACTCTGGAGGCGACGCCGGGAATCGAACCCGGGTACGGGGCTTTGCAGGCCCCTGCCTAAGCCACTCGGCCACGTCGCCACAGTGACAACATGCGCCACCGGAGAGGCGCACGATACCAGCCGGGTGCCACCCGTCCACGGTCTCGCCTATGGTCACCGGTATGCCTACCGCCGCCGAATACGTCGGCCCGACCACCGATCTCTTGCAGGAGCTCATCCGCAATCAGTGCGTGAATGACGGCACTCCTGACTCCGGCGAGGAGATCCGCAACGCCGACCTGCTGCAGACCTATCTCGAGGGCGCCGGCCTCGCCGTCGAACGTTTCGAATCACGGCCGGGACGTACCTCGCTCGTCGCCCGCATCGAGGGCTCCGACCCGGACGCGCCCTCCCTGTGCCTCATGGGCCACACCGACGTCGTGCCCGTCAACCCGGAGGGTTGGTCGCGCGATCCGTTCGGCGGAGAGGTCGTCGAGGGCGAGATCTGGGGCCGCGGCGCGATCGACATGCTCAACGTGACGGCATCGATGGCGGTCGCCTTCCGTCAGCTTGCCAACGACGACTTCCGGCCCAAAGGTGACCTCATCTACTTCGGTGTCGCCGACGAAGAGGCGGGCGGCGACTGGGGAGCGAAGTGGATGCTCGAGAACCACTGGGACGCGGTCGGCGCCGACTACGTGCTCACCGAGCTGGGCGGCTGGTCGACGGTCGACAACGAAGGCACCCGCCACGTGACGATCAACATCGGTGAGAAGGGCATCGCCTGGCGCCGGCTGCGGGTGCACGGAACGCCCGGTCACGGCTCGATGCCCTACGGCGCAGACAATGCGCTCCTCACCGCAGCGGAGATCGTGCGCCGCCTCGGCACGTTCCGCACGCGGAGCGTGATCGACGAGACGTGGCGCCAGCAGGTCGGCGGTGATGCCGATCGACGCCGAGCTCAAGGCCGCCCTGCTCGATCCGGACCGTCTCTGGGAAACGATCGCCTCGCTGCCGCCAAACGTCGCCCGGATCGCCCACGCTTGCACGCATACCACGATCTCGCCCAACGTCGCCCATGGCGGGCAGAAGACGAACACGATTCCCGACGTCATCGAACTCGACGTCGACATCCGCACGGTGCCCGGAGACACGAAGGAAACAGTCGACGGCTATCTCGCCGAGGCGCTCGGCGAACTCGCCGACCGCGTCGAGATCAGCACGCTGCAAGAATCGGAGGCGACCAAGTCGTCGACCGGCAACGTCCTGTGGGACTCGATCGCCAAGCGGGTGCAGGTCGCGCATCCGGGTGCCGAGTTGGTCCCCGGTCTGGTCGTTGGCGGGACGGACGCGCGCTTCTACCGCCAGCGAGGGACCGTCGCCTACGGTGCCGCAGTGCTGTCCCCGGACGTGACGTTCGAGTCGTTCGGACAGCGCTTCCACGGCAACGACGAGCGGATCGACGTGGCGTCACTCGGGCTCTCGGCCGAGTTCTGGCACGGCATCGCCCACGACATCGTCGGCTGACCGAGCCTCAGCGCAGTACGACCTGCGTCTGGATCGTCTTGGCGACGCGCTTGCCGTCGGCGCGTGTCACGTCGGTCTCGATCACGATCGTTGTGCCGCCGATGTGCAGCGGCGTCGCCGTGGCCGTGACGACACCGTCGCGCACGGCTCCCATGAAGTTCGTCTTCGACTCGATCGTCGACGTGCCCGTCGCGCCGTCGGGCAAGTTGAGGAAGGCGCACATGCCGCCCGCCGAGTCGGCGAGCGCCATGATCACTCCTCCGTGCAGCGCTCCAGCAGTCGTGCAGAGCTCTGCACGCCAGTCGAGTTCGATCGCCACCCGTTGCGGCGTTCCCTCCACGGCGCGCATCTCGAGGAACTTGCACAACGGCATCCCGGCGTAGAGAAGGTCGTTCAGCGATTGCGTCATGTGGGCATCATCGCGTCTGCTTTGACACTGCAACGAGTATGTCGACGCCCTCTACAGAAACTGTCACACTGTTGATAGTCGTCGTTGACACGCAGTGATACGGAAGAGTACACTTGCGACCAATGGTCGCAGTGACACCCATGGAACTCGGTACGGCGGCCTGGTGGGAAGCGCGAGTGCGGCGCCGGGAGCGCAGCGCTCGGCGACGCCGGCGAGGGCTCAACTCCGAACGGATCACCACCACCGCGCTCGAGTTCATCGACGAGCACGGGCTCGAGGAGCTCACCGTGCGTGCACTCGCCAACGAGCTCGGCACGGGTCACGCCTCGCTCTACCGCCACATCGAGAGCCGCGAGGCGTTGCTCGTCGAGGTGTTCGATCACGCTCTCGGCGAGATCAACCTCCCGCCGCGAGACCTGCCGTGGCGGGAGCACAGCGAGCAACTCGCCCACGAATTCCGTCGCGTCCTGCGCCGCCACCCGGCGCTTCTCACAGTCGTTGGACCGGCCCGCCTCCTCGGACCGAACGCCCTCGCCGTGAGCGACGCCGCCCTGGTGCCGCTCGTCGAGCAGGATGTGCCACCGCCTCTTGCGGCGCGAGCGTTCTTCGCCGTGCTCACGTTCGTCGTCGGAGTCACCCTGCTCGACTTCCGCGTCGGGCCGCGGGGAGCGATCGCCGGCGGGCTCGACGATCTGCCTGCCTCGAGCCACGGCTATCAGGCGCTGGAGACGGCGATCAAGCCGTCGTCCGAGTTCCAGCTCGGCAACTTCGTCGACTTCGAATTCGGCCTCACCGCACTGCTCGACGGCATCGAGCGGGCGGTGTTCATCGCCCGCTCGGCAGTCGACGACCAGGTGACCGGCTAGCCGCTGCGAGCTAGAGACCTACGTCTCGGCCATCGTGTCATGGCGCGCCCGACAGCGACGCCAGTTCGGAGTGGCGATCAGGCGTCTTGCCCGGCCGCCCACGCCGCGTTCGCGTCTGTGAACTGGCGCAATGCCTCGTCGACGTCGTAGGGCCGTTCCTCGAGTGGGCCCGGTCCCCACTGACTCCGCGGCTCGTTGATGAGGTCGCCGCCGTACACGTGGATCGCGCCGGTGTACTCGTCGCGCGGATTGGTGACGCCGTGGATCACATCGTCGCCGAGGAGGAACACGTCACGCGTCGTGAGGTGGCGCCCACCCGATTCCACGATCGTCGATTCGCCCGGCCCCGTCCGGCGGTAGAGGACGTTGTCCTCGGCGCCCGAGTAGATCCCGATCGCCGCCCACATCTTGTGGTTGTGCGGGTAGATCGTCATCTTCGGGGCCCACACGACGTGGAGCACCGTCAGGTTGTCCGCCTGATGGATTGGCGTGAACCCGGCGGACGTTCCGCCAAACGCCTCGGCGAGCTCGCCCGAATGTTCCAGGGTCCGCGTGAGCACTTCCTTGATCGCCAGGCGCGGCTCGGGCTCGGCACAGGCCGCCTCGCAATCGGCGATGAGCTGGTCGACATCGAACATGATCCCATCCTCGCACTACGTCCCGACCCGTCAACGTCGAGAATGCAGCGGCGGTGTGGTCTCGTGGCTGAAGGTGTCCGATGAAGCGATCGGATCGGCCTGCTGGCTGATCGCGTCGCCGGCGAGCATCATCCACACGGCGAGCAGGGCGGTGACGCCGGCGCTGGCCGCGATCGAGACCGGGAACGGGAGCACGGTCCCACCGATGAGGATCGCCGCCGCGCCGACGACCTTCGGCCAGATGCGCTGATCGAGGAGCGGCACCCGCACGAGCGCCATGACGAGGACGAGGCCGAGCAGGAATCCGGCGGACGGGATCGCCACGGCGAGACTGGCGATGCGCTCGTCAGCGTGGCCGTTCGCTGCTTCGGCGGCGACGTGGGCGCCGGCGCCGACTGCGGCGAGCGAGGCGAACAGCACGACGTGTCCGTATCCCCAGCGGAACGCCGTCTCGGCCGACGGGGCAAGGTGGCCGGGGTGGTCGAAGTAGAGCCACCACGAGGCGAAGGCGCCGACGAGAGCGCTCAACCCGACTGTCAGGAGCTCGCCGGTGAGCCCGGCCTCGTCGAACGCCGTCTGGAACCCTGCCGCGGCGGACAGGATCGATTCGCCGAGGAGGATGATCGTGAAGAGTCCGTAGCGCTCTTCGATGTGTCCGGCGTGGAAGATCCGGTCGGTCGTGCCGTGGTCGATGACGAACGGGATCGCCACCTCGATCCCGGCGAGCACGGCGAAGCCGACGTACATCAGGTCGTCGGGAACGGCCAGCCAGGCGATCCAGCACACTTGGAGCGCCGTGAGGGAGATCGCGTACCGAAGTGCTCGCCTTCGTGCCTCGGGTGCATCACGGGCGACCCGAAGCCACGCGGCGACGAGACCGAGACGCATGATCGCGTAGCCGGCGACGCAGATCGCGAAGTCGCGCTCCTGCATGGCGTGACTCACGCCGGTGGCGAAGATGAGCGCCCCGGCGATCTGCACGAACGTCAGCAGCCGGTGGGGAACGTCGTTTGAGTCGTGCGCCGAGGCGAACCACGTGAAGCCCATCCACGCCCACCACACGGCGAAGAACATGACAGTGAACCCGATCACGCCAACACGGACGTGGCCTTCGGCCAGCTCCTCGTGGAGGGTCGCCGCCACCCGCCCGACAGCGACGACGAACGTGAGGTCGAAGAACAGCTCCAGCGGCGTCGACGCCCGGTATGTCTCGTCGGTGTTACGCACCACTGCCCGCCCCGTGAGGTTGCGAACGCTGAGCGGCACGGTCCAACGCTAGGACATCACCTCGGTCGCTCGCCCCCCTCCACTGACACTCCCCGAAGCGAACCTCGAAACGGCGGGCGACTGCCTGAACTTGACCTTCGACCTGGCTCGAAGGTTTACCGTGATCGTATGAAGACCTACACGATCGGCGAGACGGCCGAGCGCAGCGGATTCAGCGCATCGGCCTTGCGCTACTACGAGGGCATCGGGCTCGTCTCGCCCGCGAGCGGACGGACGCGGGTTACCGCCTGTACGACGACGACACCATTGCCCGCCTCGACTTCATCGCCCGCGCCAAGCAGCTGGGCTGCTCGTTGGAGGAGATCACCGACCTCGTCGAGATCTGGGACGGCGAGCGATGCGGTCCGGTGCAACGACGTTTCCACGACCTCGTCACCGCCAAGATCCGCGGCGCGCGGCAGCAGATCGCCGAGCTGTCCACGTTTGCCGCACAGTTGCAGATCGCGGCAGCGCAGCTCAGCGAGGAGCCGATCGACGGTCCATGCGGCGACGGCTGCGCATGTCTCGCCACGCCGGAGGCCGCGAAGTCGGTCGGGTTCGGTCGCCTGCCGGCGGACGTGCCGATCGCCTGCACGCTCGACGGCGGGTCTGTCTCGGGACGCATCGCCGACTGGCAGGTCGCGCTCGCGCCTGCCGCCCGTCACTCGACCACGGGCGACGGCGCCCTACGCATCGAGTTCGACGACGCTGTCGACATCCCGACGCTCGCCGCTCTGATCGCTGACGAACAACGCTGCTGTGCGTTCTTGTCCTTCGCCCTCACGATCGATGATCGGGGCATCGGACTCGAGGTGCGGGCGCCGGAGGGCGCCAGCGACATCGTCTCCGCGTTGTTCGGATACGAGTGATCGGTGGAGTTCGTCGCCGAGTCCGCGGATCAGGCGGAACGAATACCGTGGGCCACGTGCAGGAGTTCGAGGCGACGATTCACGCTGCGGATCGCGGCGGCGCCTATGTCGAAGTGCCCACTGAGGTCGTGGACGCCCTCGGCGGCGGTGGGCGGATCCCCGTCCGGGCGACATTCGACGGCATCCACTACAGCGGCTCGATCGCAAGCATGGGTGGTGGCATGGTGCTCGGGGTGCTGGATGCAATCCGCCAAACGCTCGGCAAGGAACCGGGAGACTCGGTCGTCGTGACCGTCGACCGCGACACGGCGGAGCGAACGGTCATCGTGCCGCAGGATCTCGCCGCTGCGCTCGCGGCAGCTGCAATGGGCCCGACATTCGACGCGCTCAGCTTCTCGCATCAACGCGAGTACGTCTCCTGGATCGAGGAGGCGAAGCGAGCAGAGACGCGAGCGCGCCGCATCGAGCAGACGATCGAACGCCTCCGCTGACGGCGGAGACCCCAACCCGTCGAGAAAGTCGTTGCAACGGAAACATGCACTACCCTCCGGCGAATGGAAGCTGTTCCTGGCAAGCTGCGCGAGCCGCGTGACGTCGAGCTCGCCCGGTACGTTCATCTCAACGTGCTCCTCCTCGCCAACCGCAGCACCGAGCGCATGGACGAGATCTGCCGGGAGCACGGCCTGTCGCACGCGCAATACATCGCCCTTTGGGTGTTGTGTCTCTCCGACGACGGGGACGACGGTCTGCCGATGGGATCGCTCGCAGACGGCCTCCTCAATCGCGCTGCGGACACCACACGACTCGTCGACCGCCTCGCCAAGGCTGGACTCGCTGAACGGCTTCCCAATCCCTCCGACCGTCGAGGCGTCCTCGTGCGGGCGACGGCGAAGGGCCGGCGCGTGTTCGCAGCCGTGACGCCGGAGTTGCAGGACTTCCATCGCCATGAATGGGCGAACCTGTCGGAGAAAGAGATCGCGACCCTCAACGATCTCCTCGCCAAGGCGCTGTGGGCCACTCAGGACGATCAGCCATAATTTAATCGTTGCAACGACTAGTTCGCCGCCGGGAATCAGTTCTCGCTCGGCAAGTCGGCCTTCTCCGCCGGCTGCGAAGTGACCTCACGCCGCGACGCCACGCTGGGATCGCCTGATCGCTCGCCGCTCGCCGTTGGCGGCGATCGTGGTTCCACCATTTGCCACGGGCGACGGTCCACGGCAGCCGCTTCCGCCGTGAGTCGCGATCCTCCGCTGTCGCTCGGGCGACGAGTGCGCAGGCGGCGAACAACGCCCGACCGAACCCCGACGCAGGGCGATTGCAGGCGAGGTGATCGCCGTTCACCTGCACGAGCGTCGCCTGGGGCAGCAGCTCGGCGAGCATCATCTGCCGGCGCGTGGGAACGACGCGATCGTGGGTCATCACGACCACAGCGGCGGGCCCACTCATTCCGCCCAGCCACTCGACCGACGAGAACTCGTGGATGGCGCGGATCGCCGCCCGCAACGACACGAGATCGTGCTGGGCGAACGCCTCGGCGAGACCGCCCAAACCATCGTCGTCGAGCACGAGCATCGAGATCAATCTTCTGCGCATTCGCCCGAGGACACGAGGTGGGACCATCCCGAGCGCCCGACCTGCGCCGTCGAGCAGTGACAGCAATGCGGCGTCCATCGGTGTCCGGCGGAACGTCGCTGCCGTCGCACACAAGACGAGCCCGCTGACCCGCTCCGGGTGCCGGCGCCAGGCGAGCTGCGCGATCGGACCGCCCATCGAGTAGCCCGCCAAGATCGCCTTGTCGATCCCGAGCACGTCGAGCAGCGCCATTGCATCGTCGGCACATGCCTCCAACGTGAACGGTGCGGAGATCCCCCGCCCGTGGCCGCGGTGGTCGATGGCGACGACGCGGAATCGATCCGTGAGCACGTCGATGTGCGCGCTCCAGTTCAGCGCCCCGGTTGCCATCAGCCCATGGAGGAGCACCACCACGGGCGTGTCCGCGGTCGGCCCAGGAACATCGCATGCCCACGTCACACCTCTTCCTGGAAGGGCGATCTCGCGCCACGGATGGGCGGGATCATGACCGACCGCGGGCGACTCGACGGCGAGGGAGACGTCCACGAGGCGGGAGCCTACGAGCCGCTCGGGCGCTCAGTCAGGGCTCATGACGCACGTCACTCACTGGTGCAACTCGGTTGCATCGAAGATCTGCATCACGGGCGCCGTCGCGGCGAGGGCAGCAACGGCGCGGACGAACTGGCCCGAGTCGGGCACCGCGAAGTGGGCAGTGAGTGAGTCCATGTCGGCCCAATGCTCCAGGAAGAGGAGCCGATTCGGCTGCTCGACATCCCGGTGGACGGAGTGCAACAGACAACCCGGTTCCGTCCGCGATCGGCGGACGTGTTGGAGGCTCAGGTCGAGAGCCTCGTCGACGGCGTCGTCACGTACGACGATGCTCCCTGTGACGATGATCATGTCGTTCCCTCCGCAGCGGCGGGCTGATGCGGAGATCGTACGGCCCGTTCGACCCCCGATCGGAGGTGGTCACGTTCTGCCACAATCGCACCCATGCTCGAGCTGCCATCGCCATGCCTGGTGGTGCTCATCGGTGTCGCCGGCTCCGGAAAAACGACATGGGCCCAGCAGAACCTCGCACCTCACGTCGTCTCCACCGACGCGCTGCCGCTGCCCTCGTCGGTGAGGGCGAGCACGATCTGCGCGCCTCGACCGACGCCTTCCATGTGCTCGCTGAGGTCGTCGATCGGCGGTTGCGTCGCGGACTCACCACGGTGATCGACTCGCTCGGAAACGACGCGGTGCGTCGGCAGCAATGGCGGGAGATCGCAACACGCCACGGTGTCCCGAGCGTGGCACTGCTCTTCGACGTCACACCTGCGCGGACGCGTCGCCAGAACAGGGCCAGACGGCCACGCGTGCCCGACACCGTGCTCGCCAAGCAGCTATCCAACTGGTCTCAGCTCGTCGATGAAGTCCGGGCAGAGCCGTTCGCCCACGTCCACCTCGTGCAACCGGAAGAGCAACCCGAGCTGGTGCCGAGCGAACTGCTCAGTCGCAGTCCGGCCAAGCGCACGGCTCCGGCCGTGCCCGATCGGGTCGTCGCGCCCCGCCAGCTCTCGTTCGGACTCCAGATCCCTCAGTTCACGTGGCCGTCAGGCCCGGACGGCATCAGTTCCCATCTGCGCGATGTCGTCGCACGGGCGGAAGCTGCCGGGTTCGAGACGGTGTGGGTGATGGATCACTTCCGCCAGATCCCCTCGATGGGCCCGGCGTGGCACGACATGCTCGAGAGTTGGACGACCCTGGCGTTCCTCGCCGCGTGCACGGACACGATGCGACTCGGCACGCTGGTGAGCGGCATCACGTACCGCAATGTGGCCCACATGGGGAAGATCGCGGCCACACTCGACGTGCTCTCCGGTGGTCGTGTCACGTGTGGATTGGGCACGGCCTGGTTCGAGGACGAGCACCGCGCTTACGGGTGGCCGTTCCCGAGCCGCGCCCATCGATATGCACTGCTCGAGGACGCCCTCCAACTCCTCCCCCGGCTGTGGGGTCCAGGGAGCAAGCCGTTCGAAGGCCGCGTGCTGGCAGTTCCGGACACGACCTGCTACCCGCGCCCGCTCCAGACGCGGCTGCCGATTCTGATCGGAGGATCCGGTGAACGCCGCACGCTCCGGCTCGTCGCTCAGTACGCCGACGCCTGCAACCTGTTCGGCGACGCCACGGCTGTCTCGACGAAGGTCGCCGTGCTCCACCAGCACTGTCGCGACTTCGGACGGGACGCGACAGAGGTGTCGGTGTCGCACCTGTCCACGGTGCTCGTCGGCTCCGACGCCGCGCACGTACGAGAGTTGGTGGAGACGTCGCGTCCCGAACGCGTCGCCGCCGAACGATTTGCCCGATCCGTGAATGCCGGCACCACCGACCAGCACGTCGGCCGGATCGAGCGATTCATCGACGCCGGAGTGGACCAAGTGATCGTGAGCCTCGCCGATCTGGCCGACGCCCAGGCGGTCGACCGCTACGGCGCGGTGATCGAATCGTGCCGCCGGCGCGGCTGGTAGCGCGACGCGGTGTCAGACCGTCTCCACGACATCTTCAGACGCCCTCCAAGCCTCGGTACGCCCGTTCGCGGAGAGTGACGTGGGACATCCACTCGGAGGAATTCAAATGAAACGCTCTACACGGTTCACACACGCGGCACTGAGCGGCCTCGCTGCCGCCTCGCTGATGGTCGGCACCGCCGATGCCGCCGCGACTAAGCCCACAGCACCCGATGTGCCCGGCAAGATCGCTGTGCCTGAAGGACACACGGTCTTCCTCGCCGGCCATGCAGTCGGTGTTCAGATCTATTCGTGCGTCCTGACGCCCACCGGCCACAGCTGGGGGTTGCAGGCACCTCGCGGGGACCTCTACGACGACAAGGGCAAGCTCATCATCACCCACTTCGGCGGCCCCAGCTGGCAGGCGAGGGACGGCAGCACGGTGGTCGGCCGGCGCGTGGATGGAGTCACCGTCGACGAGACGGCGATCCAGTGGCTGCTGCTGGAGCGCGCCTCGTCGACCGAGGGCCCCAGCGGCGGCGACCGGCTCACGGAGACCACCTTCATCCAGCGCACCGCGACCACCGGCGGGCTTCCTCCCACACCGGAGACCTGCAACGCGTCGACGACGGGTGAGACGAAAGAGATCGCCTACACCGCCGACTACCACTTCTGGAAGCGGTCGGGCGAGTAGCGAGCACGAGGTCGGTGACGGTCTCGAGGGTCCGTTCGACACGGGCGCGACCACCGCTGCGTCTCCACCTCATCTTCAGACTCTCTCCAAGCACGCTCCGCTCCGCTCATTCAGAGTGGCCGGGACATCGACCCGAGCTAGACGGGTCGATGGGACATGCGAACGGAACGGCTGGCACCGTCGAGTCACCGACACCGGCGAGGAACGCTCCCGGCAGTCGACTGACTCGGCGGTGGCCATCCGCCACATCACGAACAGGAACGAAACATGATCACGCTCGGTTGGCAGCCACGTCACGTCGGCCGCCTCATCATCGGTGGAATCGCGCTCGTCACGCTCGGCGTGTCGGCGCACGGCGCACACGCCGCGTCGGTGACGGCGAAGATCAAGGCAGGCGTGCTGACAGTTACCGGCACGAGTGGAGCCGATGTGATCAGCGCGAGATTGAAGTCGGGTGACTCGAGCACACTGGAAGTCGACGTCGGTGCCGATGGCACTGCGGACTTCAAGTTCGACCGGCAGCGCTTCGCGACAATCGTCATCGATGCTCGGGGCGGTGGTGACACGGTCGTGGCAGACCCCTCCCGCGGTACGTTCACCGACACGGAATTGACGACACTCGCCGGTGGCGACGGCAACGACACCGTGGTCGGTGCGAACGGCGCCGAACGGCTCCTCGGTGGTGGCGGGGATGATGTCGTCGACGGCAACATGGGTGCCGACACCCTCAGCGGTGGTGATGGCATCGACCAGTTCCAATGGGACCCCGGTGACGGCAGTGACACGATCAACGGCGGCACCGCCAACGACCGGCTCGTGTTCAACGGCAGCGGCGCCTCGGAACGCATCGAGCTCACCCCCACCGCCGGCCACGTCCAGCTCACCCGCGACATCGCCGCCATCACACTCGACCTCGACGATCTCGAAACCGTCGACCTCAACCCCCTCTCCAGCGCCGACACGATCACCATCAACAACCTCACCGGCACCGACCTGACCACCGTCAACACCGACCTCGCCGCCTTCGGCGGCAGCGACGACACCCAGATCGACACCGTCGTCACCCCACCCGCCACGACCGTTGGTCGAGACGGGAACAGCGCCATCGTCAACGGGCTCGGCGCCCAGGTGCGGATCAACAACGGTGCCGCCAACGACCTGATCCACGTGACCGGCAGCGCCAACCCCGACACCGTCACCGTGGCCGGCACCACCGGCCCCGACACCGTGACCGCCGTCGCCGACGGCACCGACGTCGTGATCCAAGGAGCCACCCCCGGGCTCTACCTGCGCACCACCACCGTCGACCAGATCGACCTCGGCCTCGCCGCCGGCACCGACCAGTTCTCCACAGCCGGCAACCTCGCCGCACTGGTGGCACTCAGCATCGACGGCGGCAGCGACGACGACACACTCTTCGGCGGCAACGGCGCCGACCTCATCACCGGTGGTGGCGGGGATGATGTCGTCGACGGCAACATGGGTACCGACACCCTCAGCGGTGGTGATGGCATCGACCGATTCCAATGGGACCCCGGTGACGGCAGTGACACGATCAACGGCGGCACCGCCAACGACCGGCTCGTGTTCAACGGCAGCGGCGCCTCGGAACGCATCGAGCTCACCCCCACCGCCGGCCACGTCCAGCTCACCCGCGACATCGCCGCCATCACACTCGACCTCGACGACCTCGAAACCGTCGACCTCAACCCCCTCTCCAGCGCCGACACGATCACCATCAACAACCTCACCGGCACCGACCTGACCACCATCAACACCGACCTCGCCGCCTTCGGCGGGCAGCGACGACGGATCCGCTGACGCGGTTGTCGTCAATGGCACCGCAGGCGACGACACGATCAGCCTCGAGGACAACGGCTCCGCCGTCGAGATCGACGGCCTGTCGGCGGACGTGCAGATCGACGGTGCCGACCCGACATTCGATCGGCTCACGGTGAATGGCCTCGCCGGCAGCGATGTCGTCACGGCAACTGATGGCGCCGCCGCACTGATGGTGTTGGAGCTCCTTCCATAGCGGCTGCCCCGACGAGAGTGGCTCGCCGGCCGCGTCGAGTTCTCCCGGCCGGCGAGTAGCAAGCTCTCATTGCGCGAGGACCACGTCCCGTCGAGCAAGCGACGTGTTCGGAGCAGGCGAGACACGAATCTCGACACGCACGGCGCTGCTTTCGCACAGTTTCGCTTGACTAATGGTCAAGTTTCTGGTTGAGTGCGACTCCAATGAAATCTCGCCGCACGTACACGATGGGCGCTCGGGCAGACGCCGTTGCTCTCGACCCGGGAGCGCATCGTCGAGGGCGCCATGCAGCTGTTCTTCGAGCAAGCCTTCGAGGACGTCACGCTGGCCGCGATCGCCACGGCCGCCGGGGTGTCGCACCAGACGGTGCTCAACCACTTCGCGTCCAAGGAGGGCGTTGTGCTCGCCGTCGCCGACGTCGTCCGGCAGAGACGACGCCGATGCCCGCTACCGCGCCGACGCCCGGTGACGTCGCCGGCGCCGTCGCGTCCTCGTCGGCGAGTACGAGCGCTTCGGCGACGCCAACGCCCGATGGGCGGCGACCGCCGAGCGCCTCGGCAGCCTGGCCGCCGCTCATTGACGAGGGCCGCGCGTCGCACCAGCACCTGGCTCGGCGAGATGTTCGGCGCCCGACTGCCGTCCTCGGCGCCGAGCTCGCCGAGCGCGCCGTCAACGCCCTGCACGCGGCGACCGACGTCTACACGTGGAAGCTGCTGCGCCGCGACCTCGGCCTCAGCCGCGCCGAGACCGAGAGAGACCATCGTCCAACTCGTCGAGGGCCTCCTCGACCGTCACCCACCGGAGGAGTCCAGACATGACCACGCCAATCGCCTACCTCGTCGCCCTCGTCGATGGCGGCGGCACCGTGCCCGCCGAGCTCGGCGCCGTGCGCCGGCTCGTCGAGCGCGGCCACGACGTCACCGTTCTCGCCGAGGACTCGATGGAGGCCGACGTGCGAGCCGCCGGGCGCCGTGTTCCGCCGGTGGGTCGCAGCGCCGAACCGCCCCGACCGGCAGCCCGAGCACGACCCCTACCGGGACTGGGAGTGCTCGAACCCGCGCCAACTGTTCGACCGCCTGCTCGAGACCCAGTTCGTCGGTCCCCTGCGCGCGCTACGCCGCCGACGTCGACCGCGGCGATCGCCGAGCGCCGCCCCGACCTCGTGGTGTGCTCCCAGTTCGCCTTCGGGGCCATGGTGGCGGCCGAGGCGGCGGGGATCCCGTTCGACGTGCTGATGCCGAACATCTACCTGCTGCCGTCGCCGGGCATGACGCCGATGGGCATGGGCGTGCGCCCGGCGCGCGGGCCGCTCGGACGGGCCCGCGACCGGCTGCTGTTCGGTCGTGACCCAGCACATGTGGGACAAGGGCCGCGACCGGCTCAACGCCGTCCGTGCGCGAGCGCGGGCTGGCGCCCGTGCGCGCACTTCATGGACCAGCCCCATCGCGCCCGGCGGCAGCTCGTGATGACGTCGGCCGACTTCGACTTCCCTGGCCGGCTCCCGGCCAACGCCCGCTACGTCGGTCCGGTGCTCGACGACCCGGCGTGGGCGCGGCACGGGGTGGACGCCGCCGCCCGGCGACGAGCCGCTCGTGCTCGTCGCCCTGTCGTCGACGTTCCAGGACCACGTGGCGACGCTGCAACGCATCGTCGACGCCCTCGCCACGTTGCCCGTGCGGGCCGTCGTCACCACCGGCCCGGCCCTCGATCCGGCGGCGGTCACGCGGCCGCGCCGAACGTCACCGTGGTCGCCGCGCGCCCGCACCGCGAGGTGCTCGGCCGACGCCGCAGCGGTCGTGACCCACGGCGGCCACGGCACGGTCGTCAAGGCGCTCGCCGCCGGCGTTCCGCTGGTCGTGCTGCCCCACGGCCGGGACCAGGCCGACAACGCCGTCCGGGTCACCGAGCGGGGTGCCGGCGTGAAGCTGAAGCGAACGGCGAAGCCGCAGCGAGATCGCCCAGTCGGTGAGCGCCGTGCTCGAGATCCTTCGGCTACCGGCGCCGCCGCCGTGCGGTTCGGGTGCCAGCATCCGTCGTGACTCCGCAGCGCAGCACCTTGATCGACGAGTTGGAGGACCTGCGCAACGGCGATCTCGCCCGGCTACCGCGGGGGTAGGCGGGCGAGATGACGCCGGCTAGTCGAGAATGACGATGCCGCAGGCGTAGCGAGTGCCGGCATCACCGGTGCTGAGCGTGGTTGCGTCGGGACCCGGGACCCCGCCGGTTGAGTACCGGGTGGGGATGTTGCCCAATTGTCGGGCCCGGCGTGGAGGATGACGGCCTTCCCCGGCAATCGTCGGTCGGATCGAAGCGGCCGGTGCGGAATCGGGCATCGGCATCGCCATCGGCGTCCACGAGCAACGACGGCATGTCACCGGCGTGGTGGCCGTGCAGCTCCGGCGTCGGGTTCCAATGTCCGAGGACGTTGGTGAACGGCCCGGCGGGCGCCGCCGGGTTGCACTGCTCGGCGATTGTCGTTGGCGTGGATGTGGATGCCATGGAAGTCGTCGACCCCAGGGGTCACCCCGTCGAGCGTGACCTTCACGGTTGTGCCGTCGCTGTCACCTTCGAAACGTACGATGCCGACTCGCTCGCCGCTTGACGTCCGCGGAGTACAGCCTTGGCGTCCCAGCCGTGTCCCGAGGCCGGTCCGCCGGCCGCCAGCGCAAGCGTCACCGCCCCTGCGATGGACGCCACTGCGGCCCCTGCGACGGCCATGCGCGACCGCTTCTTCCGGCTCATGCCGAGCTACTCATGTGCTGCACCCATTCGGATCTCCTCGTCCTCAGGAGTGCTCGTGCACTCGATCCGACAGACGAGCCCTGGCGATCACGGGTGACAGACTCGACGAATTTTCTTCCTCGCCGTCAGCGTCGGACATTTCTCCGCCGGCGTGTCGCCCGAGACGGGCATCGATCGTCTGTGAGGGCATGACACCAGCAATCGAGATCGAAGGCCTGCGCAAGGTCTACCGACAACGCGGACAAGACGTGTGCGCCGTCGACGGGCTCGACCTGAGCGTCCCCGAGGGTGGCGTGTTCGGGTTCCTCGGCCCGAACGGCTCGGGGAAGACGACCACCATCCGCAGTCTCCTCGGCCTCGTCCGTGCGACGTCCGGCCGCATGTCGATCCTCGGCCATCCGACGCCGCAGGCCCTGTCAGCGTCATGCGGGACATCGGCGCGATCGTGGAGACACCGGCGATGTTCCCGACGATGACCGGCCGCGAGAACCTGCGCCTGCTCGCCGCGATCGACCGGATCGGCGAGCCGACGCATCGACGAGTGCCTCGAAGCTGGTCGGGCTGAGCGAGCGTGCCGGACCATCCGGTGAAGAACTACTCGTTGGGGATGCGCCAACGGCTCGGCCTCGCCGCAGCTCTGCTCAAGGACCCGGCGCTGTTGATCCTCGACGAGCCAGCCAACGGTCTCGACCCCGCCGGAATCCGCGAGATTCGCCTGCTCCTTCGCCGACTCGGCGCCGGACGGTCGCACCGTCTTCGTATCCAGCCATCAGCTCGCCGAAGTCGAGAACACGTGCGACCGCGTCGCCATCATCGACCGATGGCCGGCTCCGCCTCAGCGGTCGTGTCGACGAGGTGCTCGCCGAAGCCGCCCGACCGATGCTGGTCGTCGGCCTCGACGACCTTGCGGCGGGCGCCGAGCTCATTCGGCGCACCGGCTGTCGCCGTCGAGTCGGACGGGCGCGGCTGCGGGTGGCGATGCCCGCGGCCGGCGCCGCCGCAGATCACCCGCTTGCTCGCCGATTCCGGGCTCTACGTCAACGAGCTGCGAGCCGGAGACGGTGACATTGGAGGACCTGTTCCTCGACGCTCACGCGCACCGACACCCGACGTCGAGGAGGTCGCCGCGTGATGTACCTACGATCTGACCGATGGTGGAGATGCGGCGGGCAATGCACCGCCGCCTCGTGCGCTGGATGATCGTCGTCGCCCTCGTCGGCTGCGCGGCCACTGGCGTGATCGCCTTCCTCTCCAGCCGTGACCCGGTCGAGTTCGCTTCCGCCGTCGGGCATCCGGCGCGGATGGTCGACTGGTGGAGCGGGCGGCGACGACTCGGTCCTGCTGACCGCAGCCGTGTGTCTCGTCGTCGGCGCGGCCATCTGTGGCGCGTCCGTCGCCGGCGCCGAGTGGCGCGCCGGCACGATCACCACGGTGCTGACCTGGGAACCGTCACGACTGCGACTCCACGCCGCACGGCTCAGCTCAGTGTTCGGGCTGGCGTTCGTCATCGGCTTGCTGCTCGAGATGCTGTTCCTCGCCGCAACGCTGCCCGCAGTTCTGATCAACGGTTCGACCGCGGGTGCCGACGCTGCTGGTGGGCGGGCCTGGCTCTGGCCGTCGTTCGCATTGCCCTGCTCTGCCGCCTTCGTTGCCGTGCTCGCCGCGAGCGTCGCCACGATCGGCCGCAACACGAGCGCAGCGCTCGATCGCCTTGGCCGTCTGGGCGCTCGTCGTCGAACGGCTCGTAGCGGGACTCCGTCCGCAGCTCGGGCGGTTCATGATCGCCGAGAACGTCGTCACCTTCGTTCCGTGGAAGCAGATCGACGGTGTCGAGTTCCAACGCCCACCCATCGTCGCCACTCGTCGCCCTCATCGGATACCTCGCGGTGATCATCGCCGCAGGCGCAGCGGTCGCGTTCGCCCGGCGAGATGTTGCCGCCACGGCGTGAGACGCGATCGCTCGCTCAGGGCGTAGGATCCCGGCCGTGGAGACGACGGGCGTGCGCCTTCACCGTGCGCTCGTCGCGTGGTGTGGAGTCGGCGCCTCGCTTCACCGCCAACCTCCCGGTCGTCGCCGCCACTCCGGCGACTCCCGCTCGATGTCGATCAGCTCGTCACCGACATGTTTCGCGGTCGAGGGCGCATCGCTGGTGCGCCTCGCCCGCCTGTTCGTCGACGACCGCAACGCCGCCGAGGACCTCGTGCAAGAGGCCTTCATCCGGCTCGCGCGCAATGCTCACCGCATCGATGATCGGACCCGCGGCACCGGCATACCTGCGGTCGATCGTGCTCAATCTGGCCCGCGACCACAACCGCCGTGGGCTGGTCTCGATGCGTCACCGCCTGCCGCTCCGCGACCCGGAGCGAGGTGTCGAGGACGAGATCACGGTGCGCGACGACCAGCGCCAAGTGCTCGAGGCACTGCGCGAGCTGCCGAACCGGCAACGAGCCTGCCTGGTATTGCGCTACTACGACGAGCTCGGCCCCGACGAGATCGCCGGCGACACTCGGCATCTCGCGGAATTCGGTCAAGACGCACCTGCAGCGTGGACTCGCCGCCCTCGAATCGCGTCTCGCCGAGGCGGACGATGCGTCGATCGATCCACGCGATCGCCGACGGAAGTGCTCGGATGACGAATCTCGAAACTCGGCTGCGCGACGCGTTACGCGACGGTGCTGGATCGGTACAGCGAGAGCCCGGACCTGTTCGCGAGAGTCGAACTCAGCATCGAGGACGATCATCGCCTCCGCATTCAGCACCGGGCGCTCGTCGCAATCGGCGTCTGCGTCGTCGCAACCGTGGCGTCGATCGTCGTCGCCACCACCGATCGTCAACAAGGGGGACTCCTCATGGACTGGTGGATTCTTGGAGCTCATCACAACCGCCGTGCTCGTCGCGATCGCGATCTGGCTCGGTCCGTTGATCAAACGGTTCGGAAGGAGCTACGCCGCCGACGTCTTCCGGGCGAACCCGCGCACCGGCAAGAGCTTCATCATGCTCGTCGACGTCGCCTACTACCTGATCTTCATCTCCTACATTCTGTTCACGGTCACATACCGAGCCGCGGGACGGATG
The DNA here is from genome assembly GCA_963830025.1 of uncultured Acidimicrobiia bacterium. Classification (GTDB taxonomy): domain Bacteria; phylum Actinomycetota; class Acidimicrobiia; order Acidimicrobiales; family Ilumatobacteraceae; genus CAWHLC01. The sequence goes on along the minus strand of CAWHLC010000001.1, from coordinate 76,688 downwards.
GGCGGACACGGTCAACGGCATCACAGCTCCAGCACGAGACCGCACGGGTGGCCGGGATCCTGCTCATCAACGGCTTGCTCCACGGCGTCAACGTCCTGGCACTTCCGATCATCGGCCGACTCCTCACGCTGAACCGGCGGCTCGACGACTCGACGCCTCCGAGCCACGTCGACGACTGAGCGGCAAATGCTCCACGCCTGGACCGTCGGTTTGCTCTGGCTGATCGGCGTCACCGCGCCATCAGGGGCCGACGACTCGCCGCGAGTTGGAGCTGCGTCGCCACGCCAGCGACAGAAGAGCCCGGGCCGCTACAGATCATCGACCAGCTCGACGACGGCGATGTCCTCCGCATCCAGGTCGACGACGGCGCCGCCGCAGCCGCTGGGCATGTCCGGCAGTGCACACAGACCCTCGATGCGACGGGCTGTTTCAACACGTTCCCCGTCCAGTTCGACGCCGACGGCGCCGCCAGGTTCCAATACCAGCTCGAAGCGCGCGACCAATGCGGGCCGGCGGGCTCGTGTGTGGTCGTCGTCGGCGACGACGAGGGCGAGCGGATAGCGGTCGCGGCGACGGTATTCGGTGGAGCACGGCCGAATCGGCCGACCGTCACCGTGACTCCGGGTGGCCCCTACCACGCAGGCGACGTGGTGCGCGTCGACGTCAAGCATGTCGTGCCCGGCGCTCGCGTGGACGTTACGTTCTGCGGGTCGGAGTGCGGTCCAACCGTGTCCTCGTCGGCCGGATTCGTCCGGTGACTCGTCGACCGACGTGAGGATCGGCGGCAATTGTCGCGACTGCCACATCTCGGTGAGTGCCGGTGTTCATCGGGTCATCGTTCCGATCGAATTCGGCGCGACGCGTTACGAGGGATTACGTCTCGCCGCCGGGCTGCTCGTCGCGGCGATGCTGCTCGCCATCGTCGGTCGACTCATCGTGACGGTTGACTGGCGGCCACCTTCCGAGGCCGATGCCCCGGAACTCGACATCGAAGGCTCTCCGTGAGCGCTGGTCTCGGACAGCGAGGCGTTCGAAATCCAAGGGCTGCGGTAGGGTCCGGCCATGGCTCATGAGTTCAGCGGAACGGCGATAATCGATCGGCCCATCGACGAGGTCTTCGCCTTCCTGGCCGATGGCACGAACGACCCGAAGTTCAGCCCGCGTGTCCTGGAGATTCGCAAGACAACGGATGGTCCGGTCGGAGTCGGCACCGTCTTCGAGAGCAGGGTGAAAGATGCCGGGATGAAGACCGGTCGCAGCTTCGAGCTCACCGCCTTCGAGGCGCCGACGAAGATCCGCTGGACCGAGCGGTCGAAGAACATGATCACGGTTCCCGACGGCGGCTATGACCTCGAGACGATCAGCGACAGCCAGACGACCGTGACGATCCACAACACCTTCGAGGCTCACGGTTTGGGCAAGCTGCTCGTCGGTGTCGCCGCACGAGCCGCCCAAAAGGACGCGCCCGCGTTCGCAGCCCGCATCAAAGCGGCCGTCGAGGCCTCCTGACGGGACGAGCTGCTGGGAACACACGGCGTACGTTGCTCGGATGCGCTTCGACACGCCGATCACGACCGAGGAGACTTCGACAGGAGTGACACTCGTCGGGCCTTACCGATCGCCCGCGCAGATGCTCGAGGAGCAGGAGTACGGCGGACACCTCAGCATTCACGACGCTGGTACGGCGGAGTCACTCGGGCTCACCGGAGCACCGATCGAGGCGCCGACCCACTTCAGCCAGATCGATCCGCTCGCCGTCGCGCAGTGGGGGCACGTGTGGTTCGAGCGGGGCTGCGTGAGCTGCCATTTCCGCACGATGGTCGTGGAGGGCGAACAGGTGCAGGCGTCGCTGACCCCGACGGGAACGAACAGCGCGGCAGTGGAGGCGCACAAGGTGGACGGAACACCGGTGCTCGTCGGAACTGCGGCGATCGCTCCCGACCCCGCCGACACGGAGCTCGGTCGCCGGCTCGCCGCGCTCGGGGATCCTGGCGAACTGTTCGTCGTCGATCGCCTGCGGGTCGGCATGCGGGATGAACAGAGCGAGATCGTGACGATGACACGCGACGAGCGCAACGGCTACGCCTACCCGTTCTCTCTGTCCGAGAAGCTGGAGCGGATCACCGAACGGCACCCCTGGTACACGATCGATGGCGGCGCCCAGTCGCCGTGGGGCAGAGCGATCGTGCCATTCGAGATGATCAGTGTGCTCGCCGCCGGCACTCACTTCGCATGGCCCGTGCGGACGCCGTCGCTCGGACTGTTCCTCGATCTCGAGATCGCCCTGTTCAGTCCTGTCTTCGTCGATCAGCCGTACGCACTCGAACGCGAGCTCGTCGGGTTGGGCCAGAGTCGACGCACCGAGTCGTATTGGACACGGACGACCCTCCTCGATCCGGAAACACGGGCAACCGTCGCCACCGTCCTCCTCCACTCGGGCGTGTTCAAAGAGTCGTATCCCGGCTATCCGCGGGACCGACTGGCATGACGCAGGGGGAGGTCATCGCCCGCGGGCTCGAGTTCCCGGAAGGCCCTGTGTGGAACGGTGACCACCTGATCTGCACGGAGGTCGTCGGCGGGTTCGTGTCGCGGTGGACGGAAGGTGCAGGCGAGACAGTGGAGCGGATCGCCCCCACCGGCGGCGGACCGAACGGCGCGACGCTCGGTCCCGACGGAGCGCTCTACGTGACGCAGAACGGTGGCATGTTCGCCGATGGGCGTGTGCCAGCCGGAATCCTGCGGGTGTCGCTGGAGGATGGTTCCTCCGACTATGCCGCCACGGAGATTGCGGGGGTGCAGCTCGACGGGCCCAACGACCTCGCCTTCGGCCCCGACGGCCGGCTGTGGTTCACAGACCCGCGAGGTGCGGCCGACCCGGCACAGAACCTCCAGCCGGGTCGGATCTTCGCCCTCGACATCGAGCGTGGCGAGGGCGAGCTCATCCTCGAGCTCGGGCCCGTGTTCCCCAACGGGATCGGCTTCCTCGGCGATGGATCACTCGTCTGGACGGAGTCGTTTACCCGCCGCGTGATGCGCTGGCGCGGTGGGACGTCCGAGCTGCTCATCGAGCTACCCGAGCGCCACGCCCCGGATGGCTTCTGCGTCGGCGCCGACGGCACGCTCTACGTCGCGACGACCTACTCGCACGCAGTGAGCGTCGTGCTTGATGGCGAGATCGTCGAGCGCCTCGTGTGCGGCGACGGCATGGCCACCAACTGCTGCTTCGGCGGAACCGATCTGTACGTCACCGATTCCCGTCGTGGCCTGCTGTGGCGCTTCGCTCTCGGGATCGAAGGACTTCCCCTGCCTGGACCTGGCTGACGACCAGCGGTGACGCGCGCCGTGAAGATCAGCCTACGACTTGAGGTCGTGTCAAGTTAGTCATCCGGGCGCACTAGCATCGCTGCCACACGTCGACACTCAGAGGGGTGGTGGAAGCCATGGAGCAATACGACGTAGTGGTGCTGGGAACGGGGGCCGCCGGCTTGACGGCCGCGATCACGGCGCACGAGAGCGGCGCAACAGTTGCGGTCTTCGAGAAAGCCGACCTCGTCGGGGGTACGACCGCGTGGTCGGGAGGCCAGGTCTGGATCCCGAACAACTCCCACATGGGCGACGTCGGCGTGGAAGACAGCCGCGAGAAGGCGCTGACCTACATCATGTCGTTGTCACGAGATCTGCTCGAACGCCGTCTCGTGGAGGCATACGTCGACGCTGGACCGGAAATGGTCGAGATGCTCGAAGCAAAGACACCGGTGCAGTTTTACGCCGTGGCGGGGATGCCCGATTATCACCCCGAGTTCCCCGGCGGGAGCCCGAGCGGTGGACGGACGCTGGAGTGTCCGCTGTACCCGTTCGACGAGCTCGGAGACTGGGCTTCACGAGTGACCCCGTCGCCGTACTTCGCCGACCCTCACATCACGATGAGCGAGACGCCGTTGGGCAAGGCTGTTCCCGAACCGCCGTCGCCGGAAGAACATGCGCGGCGCGAGGAACACAACGAACGCGGCTGCGGACAAGCGCTTGCCGGCCGCCTGTTGCGCGCCTGCCTCGATCGAGGCATCGAGCCACGCACGTCGTGCGCCGGACGGGAGCTGGTCGTCGAGGATGGAAACGTCGTCGGGATCCTCCTCGACACGCCAGACGGACCCGTCGAAGTCCGGGCTACGAGGGGTGTGGTGCTCGCCTCGGGTGGCTTCGAGTGGAACAAGGACCTCTGCCGCGCGTTTCTCCGTGGTCCGATGACACATCCCGTCTCGATGGAGACGTCGACGGGGGACGGTCTGCTGATGGCGATGAAGGCGGGAGCGATGATCACCAACATGCGCGAGGCGTGGTGGATCCCCGTCGGAGACGTGCCGGTAGAAGACAACCCGCTGGGCCGGATCCTCGTGAACGGACAGCGGACGCTGCCCCACTCGATCATGATCAACCGCCGCGGTCGGCGCTTCACCAATGAGGCAGCGAACTACAACGCCTTCGGTGCAGCATTCCACGTCGAGGACGTCTCCCGCTTCGAGTATGCCAACCTGCCCTGCTGGCTGATCTTCGACCAGACCTACGTCGAGACCTACGGCTTCCGTGTCACGGCCGGCGCGGGCGGTGGCGAGGTGCCGTCGTGGGTGCCACAAGGTGATACGCCTGCTGCGTTGGCCGATGCGCTGGGGATCGACGGTGACGAGCTGACCAAGACCATCGAACGATGGAACGAGCTCTGCGCCGAGGGTCACGATCCCGACTTCGGCCGGGGCGACAGTGCCTTCGACTGCTGGTGGGGCGATCCTCATCGCAAGGGCCGCCGCGACGCCACACTCGGGCCTCTACAGCGTGGTCCGTACTACGCATATGAGATCCACAGCGGTGCCCTCGGCACGAAGGGCGGCCCGCGGGTCGATCCGGACGCGCGAGTGCTGGACATCGACGGTGATCCGATCCCCGGTCTCTACGCGGCTGGCAACGTGATGGGTTCGCCCTTCGGGATGACGTACGGCGGGCCGGGTGGGACCCTTGGTCCTGCGATGGTCTACGGCTTCCTCGCCGGGCGGCACGCCGCGGCGAGATGACCGACAAGAGCTGGGCGGCGACGCTGCTCAGGGAGGAGTGATCGTGGAGTTCGGTGTACAGGTGTGGGACGAAGGACTGCGCGAGACGGGAAACACGCCGCAGGCGATGACCCGCGTCACGCAGGCTGCCGAGGCGCTGGGGTTCGATCATGTGTGGATCAACGACCATGTGATCACTCCGGTGAGCCAAGAGAAGTCGTACTACCCGATCGGAGGCGCACCGTGGCCGCTTCCACCGGACGCGGACGTCCACGATCCCTTGGCGGTGCTGGCCATGTTGGGTGCGGTGACCGATCGGATCAGGATCGGCACGTCAACACTCGTGGTCCCGCTGCGCGCGCCACTCCCGACGATCAAGGCGTTGATCACCATCGACCACATCTCCGCGGGACGCCTCACCCTTGGCTTTGCGCCCGGATGGTGGAAGGAGGAGTTCGAGGTGTTGGGGCTGCCGTGGGAGGCGCGGGGCGCCGTGCTCGACGAGTATCTCGACGTGTTCGCCCTCGCCTGTGGCGGTGGCATCCACGACTATCACGGCACGCACGTCTCGTTCGACGAGGTGCCGTTCTTCCCGCCCTCGGTGCAGCAGCCCCGAATCCGGATGGTCAGTTGTGGCACGAGTGTGAGAGCGCTGCGACGGGGCAGCCGGTTCGACGGCCTCTTCCGCATCCTCACTCCCGTGGCCGAGGTTCGAGGCATCGTCGACCGCATGCGCGCCGAGGCGGAGCAGGCGGGCAACGACCCCGACAACGTCAAGCTGTACGACTTCCAGGCGATCGTGATCGCCGACGGCGCAACGCAGTTCGAAGGGGTGACGGACCTTCCCTTGGCCGGTCCGGCCGACCGCTTGATGGAGGTGATTGCCGAGTACGAGGCCGCTGGGATGCACCAGCTCGTATCCGGGTTCACCTCCGATCCGTTCGGTTCGACGACCGAACAAGTGGAGAACATGGAGCAGTTCGCTCTCGAGGTGATGCACCCGTACCGCGGCCAGTGAGGCCGGGATGACCTCCGGAAATCAGATCGCGCGGGCCACAGCGGCGGCCTGATGGATCGCCGGACGTATGCCGTTGGTACCCGTAACGTCCCCGACGAGGTGGATCCTCGCCGCGGAACCCGGCTCCTCGGTCAGGTACTCGGCCAGCTCGCGATTGGGATGGTTGTACGTGACGAGCACCACCGTGCGGGCGGCGACCGTGCGGGCTCGTTCGGTGAACGGCACGCCGATCGTGACGTCGTCGGACGAGATCCCGATCAGGTGATGCCCGCCGATGAAGTCGAAGTCGCCCGACATCAACCGTTCCCTCGCCGCGCCGACGGTCGCCGGCGGATATGGCAGATTCTCACCGATCGCTTGGGTACGGGCGACCATGGTGACCGTCAGGCCGGCTTCGAGCAGCGCATCGGCGACGGAGATGGCCTCGAACGTCCCGGTGTCGTCGTAGACCACGGCCGGATCCTCGAACTTCGCACGACCGCCGAAGCCGAACACGTCCCACGACGTGTACACGTGGGGCAGATCGAAGCCCGGGACGGGAGCGATCGGCGCCGAGAGCTGGAATCCGTCGCGGCGCGGTGAGCTGCCGGTGGCGATGATCACCTCGTCCGGAGCAAGCTCTGCGAGGAGATCCGGCTCGACCATGGAGCTGAGCCGGATCGTCACGCCGAGCCGTTCGATCTCGCTCGTCAGCCATTCGGTGATGGCGCCGACATCGGACCGGTGGGGAGCAGTGGCGGCGATCGCCACCTGACCGCCGAGGCGGCGGGTTGCCTCATGAAGATGGACCTCGTGGCCGCGAAGCGCGGCGGTCCGCGCCGCCTCCAGTCCGGCGGGTCCGCCACCGGCCACGAGCACCCGCTTCGGCTCGGGCGCCGGTGACGGCTCGAAGGTCACCGTGGTCTCCTCGGCGGCGGCGACGTTGACCACGCATGACAACGTGCCCGTCGCCATGAGGTTGCCGACGCACCCGAAGTTCGATCCGATGCACGGCCGGATCAGGTGTTCCTGCCCGTCACGAGCCTTGTTCACCAGGGCAGGGTCGGCGATGAGCGCCCGCACCATGGAGACCATGTCCGCTCCGCCGCTGGCGACGATGTGCTCGGCATGGTCGAGGGTCATGATCCTGCCGACGACGATCGTCGGTTTGTGGATGACCCGCGTGATCACCTCGTTGACAGGCATCTCGCTGCCGAGGGGATCGTCCATCGGCGAGAGCAACTTGTGGAACCGCCAGTAGGAACCCATGTGCAGGGAGACGTAGTCGACGAACGGCTCCACGATCTGGGCGATCTCGGCAACGTCCTGCGGTGTCAGGCCACCGGGGATGTACTCCTCGTTGGGGAGGCGGATACCCACGCAGTAGTCGTCGCCGACCTCGGCACGGATCGCCTCGAGGACCTCCATCAGGAAGCGCATCCGGTTCTGCAGGGAGCCGCCGTACTCGTCGGTTCTGACGTTGTTCGCCGGCGACAGGAACTGCTCGATCAAGTACCCGCTCGATGCGTGCAGATCGACACCGTCGAGCCCACCCTCGCGACACCGCCGAGTGGCCGCGGCGAACGCCTCGACCATCTCGGCGATCATCGTGTGGTCCATCTCCATCGGAATGCCGCCGACCATCGGATTGGGGATCGCGCTGGACGAGATCTGCGTCGATGCCTTCTTCGGCCGCGTTGCCGACCCCGGGTGATAGATCTGCTGCAGCATCTTCATCCCGTACGGTCGGATCCTCGTCATCAGCTCGCGGTACAGGGGGATCACGTCGTCGCTGTACAGCGGCGTGATGCTGGGTGCGTTGGCGTGCACGCCGGTCGCCTCCAACGTGCTCATGCCCACGCCCCCCGCAGCACGCGCCTCGTGGTAGGCGATCAGGCGTTCACCCGTCAGCATCGTCCCGTGGGCGGAGCGGACGATGCGGTTCGGGATCGTGATCGGACCCACCTCGATCGGTTCGAACAGATGCGGATAGGGCATGGCCACTCCAGACCGGGAGAGAGTCTCGCCGCGAATCTAGGCTAGTTGGACACAGTGTCAAGAAAGCCTGGCGCCCGACAGCAGGACGTGGCACACTGCGGCTCCGTGCAGCCTGCCGCGCGCCTCACTACCCGGCGAGTGCGCGCCACTCAGCCAGGAGGAGCGACGTGACAGCCCGCCCGATCGGTTTCAACTTGACGCTCCCCCGCTACGAGGACCGCGGCGAACGCGACCCGTTCCGGCAGACGTACGAGTTCGCCCGCCACGTCGAGGATGCCGGCTTCATCGCTGGCTTCATCGGCCACCATTCCTTCACGCCGGAGACGAAGGACCCATCTGCGCCACTCGTCATGCTCGCTGCGATCGCGGCGAGGACGGAGCAGCTACGGCTCGGCACCGGAGTCTTCCTCGGTGCGCTGCACCACCCGATCGCGGTGTGCGAGCAGGTCGCCACGCTCGACCAGATCTCCGGGGGGCGGGCGATCTTCGGGGTCGGCACCGGCTACCGGAAGTACGAGTTCGACGCATACGGGTCGCCGTTCGAACGACGTGGACGCCGCCTCAACGAGACCCTGGAGATCCTCCGGTCGACCTGGACGACCGGCTCCTTCCAGCACGAGGGTGAGTTCTTCCACTTCGACGACATCCCGCTGTACCCACCATGCGTGCAACGCCCGCATCCCCCGATCTACGTCGGCGGCACATCGCAGGCGGCGATCGAGCGAGCGGCCCGGCTCGGCGACACGTGGTTCACCCTGCCGATGGAGACGCTGGAGTACGTGCGTGACCTCGCCGACCAGTACCGGGAGGCCTGTACCCGCTACGGCACGACACCGCGGATCTGTCTGATGCGAGAGGGCTGGGTCGCAACCAGCGATGAGGCCGTCGAGGAAGAGTGGTTCCGGAGAGCCCTTTCGTTCCATCGCTATTACTGGGAGACCGGGACCCGCGGCGACCATGACGACCCCGTGTTGCAGCGCGTGGGCACCGGCGAGCCGGTCACCTACCAGGAGTTCGTGAAGGACCGTGCCTTCGCCGGCACGCCAGAGATGGTGGTCGAGGAGATCCAGCGCTGGCACGACGCGATCGGGTTCGACGAGGCGTGCCTGATCTTCGCCACGGCGCAGGAGGCGGTCGATCCGGCGACCATGACGAGGGCGACGGGATTGTTCGCCCGCGAGGTGATGCCGGCATTCACCTGACCATGCTCAACGCCGGGAACGGAAGAACGTACGCAGCTCCGACACGAGCAGCTCCGGCTCCTCCACACCGGGAAAGTGCCCGCCCGCTGGCATCTCCACCCAGCGCTGCACGTCGTACAGGGGCTCGACCCAGGGGCGAGGAGCGCGCTTCACGTCTCGGGGGAAGATGGCACAGCCGGTCGGCACCTCGATGCGCGCCCTCGACGCCCACAGATCTCCACCCTGGACGCGCTCGTAGTAGAGGCGAGACGCTGACGCGATCGTGCCGGTCACCCAGTACGTGGTGATCTGGGCGAGGAGCTCGTCCTTCGTGAACCGGCGCTCGACGTCGCCGTCACAATCGCTGTACGAGCGGTACTTGTCCAACAGCCAGGCCGCCAGCCCGGCCGGCGAATCGTTCAGCGCGAAGGCGAGAGTGTGCGGCCGAGTGCTGTTGATCTGAACGTGCACCACCGTTCCGCCGGCGACGTGTCGCGCCCAGTCAGCAAGACCGTCGCGGTCAGTCTCGCTCAGCTCCACGTCGTCATCCGGCTGCTCGCCATGTGGCGAGGTCAGGTGCAGGCCGCACAGGCGTCGGCCGCCGTCCGTGCGGGCGAGCTCGGACGTGATGACCGCTCCCCAGTCACCTCCCGCTGCGCCATATCGCGCGTAGCCGAGCTCCTCCATGAGATCGGCGAAGGCCGCAGCGATGCGCTTCGGACCCCATCCGGCGGAGACCGTCGGTCCGGAGAATCCATAGCCGGGAATCGACGGAGCGACTATGTGGAAGGCGTTGCGTCCAGCGGCGCCGTGCCGCGCCGGATCGGACAGCGGCCCGATCACTTTGACGAACTCGAAGATCGAGCCCGGCCAGCCGTGGACGAGCAGGAGGGGAAGTGCGTCGGGCTCCGGGGAACGAGCGTGGATGAAGTGGATCGGCTGTTCGTCGACGTGCCACTGGAACTGTTCGAACGAGTTGAGGATCGCCTCCTGCGCCCGCCAGTCGAACGTTGTCCGCCAGTAGTCGCAGAGCTCGCGCAGGTAGGTCCGGCTGACACCGCAGACCCACTGGTCGTCTCCCGGGAAATCGTCGATGAAGCGCGTGCGCTCGAGCCGCGAGCGCAGGTCCTCGAGCGTGGCGTCGGGGACGGCGACGGTGAACGGTGTGCAGCTCACCAGGGTGCGCTCCCGCCGTCGACGTTGAGCAGCGCGCCGGTGATCCCGGCGCCGGCATCCGATGCGAGGAGCAGAGCCATCGCCGCCACCTCCTCCACTTCGTTCAGTCGCTTGATCATCGACTCGTCGGCGTAGTTCTTCAGGAACTGCTCGTACGTGATGCCCGCCTGCGCAGCGGCGTCCGGGCCCGACTCGCGCATGATGTCCGTCTCGATCGCGCCAGGACAGATCGCGTTGCACGTGACGCCCATCGGGCCGTATTCGAAAGCCGTTGCCTTCGTCAGCCCGTTCAAGGCGTGCTTGGTCGTGATGTAGTTGCTCACGGCAGCCTTGTTCGCTTGCTTTCCCTCCACCGACGAGATGTTGATGATCCGTCCCCAGCCTTGAGGGACCATGTACTTCAACGCTCGGCGAGTGGCGAAGAACGCCGAGTTGAGGTTCCACTCGATCGTGCCGAGCCACGCCCAGTCGTCCATGTCGGCGATCATCCCGTGGCCGGTGATGCCTCCCGCGTTGTTGACGAGGATGTCGACGCTCCCGTAGCGGCTGTGCGCTCCGTCGACGAGGGCCTCGATGTCGTCCTTCTTCATCACGTCGCCGGCGATGAAATGGATGTTGTCGCCTCCGCCCATCTCCTCGATCGCCTGCTGCCCCTTCTCCACAGAGCGTCCGTTCACCACCACCTTGGCGCCGTGCTCGAGCAGGATCTCGGCGATCCCCCGGCCGATGCCGCGGGTTCCCCCCGTGACGACGGCGGTCTTGTTGTCCAGGCTGAACCGGCTCATGTGCTTCTCCTTCGTTCGGGGCGACGCGTCGTCGCCTCACGGCGTGGCCAGCATTGCGACTCGCGGTCGATCAAGAAAGAACCGTACGCGCCGTGAGACCCTCCTCTTGACAGGGGCTCTTACTGCTGCCATCGCGACTAACTTGAGAGTCTTCGAGTGCGCACTCGGCAGCAGATGGTGCCACATCGCCTCGATCAGGAAGGTTTCAGCGCCGTGTTCAAGAACGTGTTCCAGATCGCGTACGTCACCAACGATCTTCGCCGTGCGGTGTCGGTGTTCCACAGCGAGGAGGGAGTCGAGCAGCTCGCCATCTTCGACGACTTCACCCTCGACATCGAAGGAGGTCGCACCGCAGTCATCAACGTCGCCCTGGGCTATGTCGGGGAGACACAGCTGGAGATCATCGAGCCGGTGTCCGGCGAAGTCGATCTCTACCGGACGTGGTTGCCCGAGGAGTTCGCCCTCAGGCACCACCACTTTTGCCATCGCCTCGATTCCGTCGAAGAGCTGGAGGCGTTGCAGGCCAAGTACGAGCAAGGCGGATACGCGATCCCCCTGTCAGCGAGCTTGGGCGAGACGCGATTGTTCTACGCCGATACGACCGCCGTGCTCGACCACTACCAGGAATACGCGTGGATCGACAGCGAGGCGGAGCAGTTCATGGCAACGCTGCCGCGGAACTAGGAGGAACCATGAAGCCCAAGTCGAATTACGTCGACGTCAGCGACGTCGGCGTGGACAACGCCAAGCGAGAGCTGCTGTACGCGGCGCAGACCGAGTGCTGCCTGCTGTGGACCACGAGCGACGGTTGGCCGGTCGGGGTCATGCATCGCTTCGTGTGGCACGACGAGCGGTTCTGGCTGACACTCACCGCGGAGCGCAAACGAGCAATCGCGCTCCGGGCGCGCCCGAAGAGCGCCATCGTGGTGTCCAGCGAAGGAACGTGGCTCGGCGGCGATATCACCACGACGGCGAAGACCCTGGCCACCATGCACGAGGACCGAGAGACGAAGGAGTGGTTCTTCCCCGCCCTCGCCGCCCGGCAGCGCAGCGGAGACACGCCGGAGGCGGAGCGTGCCCGTGCTGAGTTCATCCGTCGCATCGATACTCCGACTCGCGTCGTGATCGAACTACAACCCGTCAAGTGGATCACGTACGACGGCAACCGCCTCGAGGCCGCGATGCGTGACCTTCCGTACGATCCTCTGTCGGCGAAGCCGTCACGCAACGCCACCGAACCTCCCCCCGGAATCACCACCCACGCGTGGCGAGATGTCGGTCGAACGGCGCCGTCAGGCGAGATCGTCGAGTAGGTAGTCCGCGCCTACGGCTTCGAGCAGGCGCTCACGGATGTCCGGATCACTCTCCCTGGCCAGGAACGTGCCGTGGACGTGGGCAGCGAGGAACTGGCGCCCGAGCTCCAGGTTGCCGATCGGTTGATCGCTGCGGCGGAAGTTGAGCCGCAGCTTGGCGATCGGCACTCCGCCATCCGGGAATTGCCACCCATTGCCGAGCTCGGCGAGCACGTCACGGAGTTTCGCCAACTCCTCTGGATCAGTACGCGTCGCCAGGGGCCGGTTGAGGTTGTCCGTAATGACGACCGTGTCACCGTCGCCGAACTGCTCGACAAGGTCGATGGTCTCCCCGGTCGCCATCAGCCCCACTTCTGCTGGACGTAGGCGGCGACCCTCTCGACGATGAAGTCGCGTTCCAGACCCACCATGCTCATGACCTTCGTGTAGGCACTTTCCGGCGCCTTGCCCTCGGCGAACGAACGAGCCATGTCCTCCGGCCACTTCTGAAGCGTGTCGATCAGCTGGACCGTGCCCTTGTGCTTCTGGAAGTAGTACATCGCAACGGTGATCACATCCTGCACGGAGACGAACGTGTCCGTCGCAATACCCTTCAGCTCGTCGAAGTCGGGCACGTCGTTGACGAGTTCCCAGACTGCCTGGTCCTCGAGGCCGAGTCCGGCAAGCCGGAAGAACACGCTGCGAGTGAGGTCCTCGGGAAGGCCCGGGGCAGCCGGTTTCGCCACCAACTCCTTCGGGGCCTGCTCCGGCTGCTTCGCCTTCGCTCCACCCTTGCCCTTGGCGGCTTCTTCTTCTTCTTGGCGGCCTTGCGCTTGGCGGCCTTCGCTTTCGCGGCGGCTTCGGCCTTGGCCTTTGCTTCCGCCTCCGCCGTGAGACGGGCCTTCTCCGCCTCGTTCGCCTTGTGGATCTCGACGAGGCGCTGCTTGATGAAGTCCTCCGCGACGCCTGTCCGCTGGGCCCAATCCTTGACCATGAATCCGGCGACGTTGGGCATCTCACCCTGGGCGATGGCATCTGCCTCGAGCAGCTGGACCAGGTAGTTGTCCTTGTTCTGGTTCGGCCGGAGCGAGTTGACGATCTCGAGCACCCATTTGGCGTCCTCGCCAAGCTCCGTGGCGACCGCGAAGATTGCCGGGTAGTCAGGCGCCTGGTTCGCTGCCATGTTCTCTGCGTTGGGATCGTTGATGTGCTTGCGAAGAGCAACTGGGACCTTCTGCTCCTTCTCGATGTCGCCGACGATGCCGGCCGCGACGTCCGTGACGTCCTTGGCTGTGACACCAAGGTTCGTCGCCAGGCGGTCAACTTCCGCCGGATTGTCCAGCAGTTCGCGCACTCGTGGCTTGCCCAGCATGTCTCAGCCTGTACCAGAGGAGCGCAGCGACGTCGCCATCGGGGAACAACGCCATTTTCGCCGTGTAGACGACGTAGTCGCGCGGAATCCCGGTCGCCTTGCTGACTGTCTTGATGATCGTCGCATCGGTCGGATTGTCGACGATCAGCTGGATGTTGGTGTCGTCGTACTCGTCGCGTAGATCATCGAGCCACCGCGGCAGCAGGTCGTAGACCACGTCGTCCACCCGGCGGGCGATGTAACCGACCTTTCCGTTGACCCCGATGCGACGCCATTCGCCCGACTCGTCGTACAGCATCACCGTCGTGCCCGTGGCGATCGTCGTCAGAGGATCGAACAAGGCCCGATCGCGGTAGACCTGGATCGTGCCGGTGTCGTCGGCGAGATCACGAGATTCGTCGGCGATATACGACTTGCCGACGTTGGAGACCTCCATGGCGGGGAGAGCGTTCTCCTTGCCAGCTGTCTTGCTGCCGAGGATCGAGCCCCAGCCGGGGTGACGGCCTGATGGCTTCTTCCTCTTCGAGATGCCCGCCCGGGTGAGGATCGTCCATGCCGTGGCGTTGCAGTTCTCGCCCTCCGAGCTCAGCGCCATCGCTGCTTCACTGAGCAGTTCCTGTGCCTTGTTGGGTTTGTTCCCACCGAACTCCTTGGCGATCGACCCCCGATACGGCACCTTCATCCCGTTGATGACGCTCGTCGCCTCGACGAGTGCGTCGAACTTCGCCTCCGCAGCTGGTCCCTCGAGCAGAGTTACAGAGGGTGCGGAGGGTCCCAATCGATCGTGCCGGGCACGTAGTCGCCCATGGCGGCCTCGGTGAAATCGTCCTCGTCCGGCCCGCCACGGAAGTACATCTGCCGGCCGTCCTTCGCCGTGTACACGATGAACAGATGGGCGCGCACACGCACGCCGAGGATCGGCCCACCGATGAAGGTCGAACGCACGTCGATCCTGCGCCGCCGCCTGAGGCGCCGGCGCCGCCGTCGTCGGCGCACCGCTGAACGCACCGGCGAACCCATGCTCCTTCAGGAAACCTTTCGTTTCCGGCGCATTCGAGCCTTTGGAGACAAGGGAGTGTGCTTCTGGCGGAACTCGTCGGCCTTCGACTTGTAGAGGGACTTCTTGGCCGCCTTCGCTTTGGCGCCGAGATCATTTCCGCTCTTGTCCTTCGCGGTCTCGAGCGAGCGCAAGCCGTGCCGAGTACTCGGTCAGCACCACCGCGCGCACGAAACTCGCAACCTTCTGTGCATCGGCGAATCCTGACCGGTGTGCATCCGTCCGTGGACCCGAGCGAAGTCCTCCTGATCCGACTCGGCGGCGAGATCGTCGGTGTCCTTCTGTCCAGTGGCGAACGTGGGGTTGGCGGCGACGGCGGCGTTGAACGCGTTGACCGCCTTGGGGATCAACCTGCGCCGCACGATGCGCCGGTTCACGGGTGCGCACCCTGCTGCACGGTATGGGCGACTTCGTGGGCGAGGAGATGCATTCCCGCCGGGGTGCCCGTGTCGGGCAGGCCCTCACGGAAGAAGACGTCGTTACCGACGGTGAAGGCGGACGCCTGGATCCGCTCGTTGAGCTCGGTCGCCCGGGGTCCGCTGTGGAGGCGAACGCCGCTCACGTCGGCACCCATCGCCGCGCCGAGCGGCTCTCGGACGCGGGCGTCGATCGGTGTCCCACCGCCGCGTGCGACGGCGAGCGATCGTGCGGAGTCGTCGTCGAGCTCCCCGCCCTCCGGCCCGATCGTGGCCCGACGGGCGATCCGCGTCGCCGCAGGCGCTCGTTGGGGTTCACTGTCTGCGCCTCCGCCGCCAGTGGTCGACGCCTGGATGCGCTCGCCCCCCGTCGCTCCGAACAGCGGACCGACGGCTTCGCTGCGGAGCACGAGATCAGCGAGACGATCGGCTTCTCGCTCGTGTGCGTCGTCCGCCGCACCGACCACGAGCGGATGGCGACGGACCACAAGCCGCGGCGGGGGAACAGGTGCCCGCTCGTCACGCAACGCGGTTTGCTCGCGCCGGCGACGGTCGACGCTCATGCGTTCGTGCATGCTCCCCTCGAATCCTCAGGCGCGTTCGAAGGCGCCGGAACATGGTCAGCATACTGCCTGAGATAAAGGGTGAACGTACGCGGACACTTGTCGCATGAGACGCGCCACGAAAGGGCGGCTGACTCGATCGCTCCTGCCGTGAGGCCGTCTTGTACCGCGTGTTGTACGACATCTGTTGTAACTCGGCGCTACAGTTGCGGTTGATGCCCAGATATGTCGACCACGCGGTGCGGCGCCGCCATGTCGCGGCGACGGCCGCCGAACTGGTGGGCACGTACGGACTCGACGCGTTGACATTTCGCAATGTCGCCGATGCGGCGGGATGCAGCACGACCGTGGTCACGCACTACTTCGCCGACAAGCGCGACCTGCTGCTGTCGACCTTCCGCGAGGTGGCCGATCGTCTGGGAGCCAGATTCGACGAAGCGCAGCGGGCAGGCAAGGGGCTCCGCCCCTGCCTCGAAGCTCTGCTTCCTCTCGATGCTCCCCGTCGCACGGAATGGCGCCTCTTGACCTGCTTCTGGGGTGTAGCGATCAGCGATCCCGAGTTCGCCGCCGAGGATGCCGGTCATGTCCGGTCAGCACAGGCGCGGATCAAGGCGCTCCTCGGCAACGACTATCCGGAGGCAACTGACCTCGAGCTCGACGTCGTGTCGCGCCGACTTGTCACCATCGTCCACGGACTCGGTGCCCAGAGCGCCTTGGATGCGGATCACTGGTCCGCTGCAGAGCAACGGCGTGTGCTGGCACACGAACTGGGTTGCCTGCTCCTCGGGGCGCCCGCACGCTGACCGTCCGGCAGAACCGACGCCCGCTCCCCCGTCGGCGCCAACGCACCGAGGATCGCTTGACTTGATAGAACGTCTGTTGTACAACAACCGTAGTGCAACGGACGGTCATCACGAGTCGCAGACGTCGACGATTTACAGGCAGCGGCCCGTCGGCGGGCGCTCGATGAACGGCGACACCGACATCCGCACCGTGATCGACCAGAACGCAGTGAACGACCTGCTGATTCGCTACGTCCTCGGATTGGACAGCCGCGATTGGGCCGCCGTGGCCGGGTGCTTCGCTCCGGAGGCCGCGTTCGTACATCCCGGGGGACGGGTGGAAGGTCCCGACGCCATCGTCGCCCGAGCACGAGCTGCACTCGAACCGCTGGACGCCAGCCAGCATCTACTTGGAAGCGTCCTCGTCGCGGTCGACGGCGATTCCGCACTGGCGACGTCGTACTTCCACGCTCAGCACGTTCGCGCCGCGGCACCCGGCGGCGAGCTGTACGTCATCGCCGGCACGTACCGCGACCATCTCCGCCGCAGCGCAGCGGGATGGCAGATCCTGGAGCGGACACAGGAGTACAGCTGGCGTAGCGGAAACCCCGCCGTCATCGTCCGATGAATACCGAGAAAGGGAAACCACCCATGCTCCATTGGCCGCGCCCCGACTGCAGGACGCTCGAGCATCCATGTCGCCACGTGATCCGGCGTGCGTGGTGGTTCGTGGCTTCGCTCGGGAGCACACCATGACGCTCGACCGGCTGGAGGATCGCGCCGCGATCGCTGAGCAGATGTATCGGTACGCACGTGCCACCGACTGGCTCGAAACCGACGGGCATCGGGAGGTGTTCGTCGAAGACTGCGTGTTCGCCTCCCCGCACAGTGGTGACATCGCCGGCGTGGACGGTGTGGTGGAGTGGATGAACGCAGCACTCGCCCAATTCGAGGCGACGCAACATCTGATCAGCAACATCTCGGTCGAATTCACCGGCCCCGAATCGGCGACCGCGGTGAGCTACGTACGGGCCTGGCATCGTTCCCGCGACCACAGTCGACCGGACATGGTGCTGTGGGGCGAATACCACGACCAGTGGGCCAGGATCGACGGCACGTGGCGAATCAAGGAGCGTCGGGTTCTGGAGGCTGGGATCGAGCCCCGTCGCGACGGGGGCGCCCCGAACCCGAGGAGAGCGAAGGGATGAAGCTCGGCGTCGTCTATCCGCAGGTCGAACTGCGCGGCGATCCGCAGGCAGTGCATGACATCGGCGTCGGGGTCGAGGAATCGGGGTTCGACTACCTGCTCGTCTACGACCACGTCGTCGGCGCCGAGCACGCCGACCGTGAGCCACCTTTGTGGGGCCCCTACACCGAGCACGATCCGTTCCACGAACCGCTCGTCATGTTCGGCTATCTCGCCGCAGTCACATCTCGCATCGAGCTGGCGACTGGAGTGATGATCCTGCCCCAACGCCAGACAGCACTCGTCGCCCAACAGGCCGCCGACGCCGACCTCTTCTCTCGCGAGCGGGTCCGCCTCGGCGTCGGCACCGGCTGGAACTACGTCGAGTACGACACGCTGGGTCAGGAGTTCGCTACTCGCGGCCCCCGTCTCAACGAACAGATCGAACTCCTGCGCCGGCTGTGGGCGGAACCGCTCGTCACGTTCGAAGGGCACTTCGATCGTCTCGAGCGGGCCTGCATCAACCCCCGGCCGCGCCGGCAGATCCCGATCTGGATCGGTGGATTCTCCGAGCCGGCGTACCGCCGCGGGGGCCAACTCGGCGACGGCTTCACCTTCGCCGGTGATCTCGATGGCGCCCTGGACGGAATGACCCGGGTACGCCACCACCTCTCCGAGTCCGGCCGGTCAGCGGACGGCTTTGGCTTCGAACTGGTCGCCACACGGGCGAGGAGCGCAGCCGAAGTGGTGGCGACGGCCGAACGCTGGCAGGCGGCAGGCGGTACCCACGTCTCGGTCCTCACCATCAAGCTCGGCCTGGACACGGCCGCGGCACACCTCGACTACGCCCGCTCCGTCAAGGACGCACTCGACACCGGCATCGGAGCGTCGTGATGACCGATCGGCTCAAGCGGAGCAGTGGCACAATGACCGCGAACGACGTGCAATGGGTGCTGTGGTCGGGCACGATCGGGTTGGAGAGTGCAGTGCTCGACCGCTTCCCTGCGGCGACCGCTGGCGGGTACGACTATGTGTCGCTGAGCCCGCTCGACGTCGCCCGTTCAGGTGAACAGGGACTGTCCGGCGCGGAGATCCGACGCCGGGCCGACCGGCCCAACGGAGGGATCCTGTTCGACACGTGGCACTTCTTCCGTGGATCGGCTGACTTCGATGCGCTCGAGTCGGTGCCCGGCGAGCTCGTCCTCGCCGTCCAGGTCGACGACGCTCACGAGGTGGTGACCGGCAGCCTGTGGGACGACACGCAGCGGCGCTTGCTGCCGGGCGATGGCTCCTTCGATCTGCCGCGAGTGCTCCGGACGCTGGCTCGCATCGGCGGACTTCGGCTGGTCGGACCCGAGGTGATCTCACCGGAGACCGCCGCGATGCCCGCCGCGGACGCCGCCCAGCTGACCGGACAGCGAAAGCGGGAGTTGGTCGCCGATGCTTTCGAGAACGAGGAGATGAGCCGTGGATGATGAGATCGAGTTGCTGCTGGCCGAGCGAGCGATTGCTCGCGTCCTGTACACGTACTCGCGCGCTGCCGATCGGTTCGATCTCGAGCTGATGCGGTCCTGCTACTGGCCCGACGGCACCGACGACCACGGCAGTTACAACGGTGGCCTCGACGGCATACACGCGAGGCGTGCGCGGCCCCGACGACATCGTTTCGCACATCCTCGACTAACAGCTGAGGAAGGAAGGAAAACCACATGTCCCAAGTGACCGCTGGACTGATCACCGCCAAGGAAACAGTCGAGTTCTTGACGTTCGAACACGAACCCCCGCGGCCCGGTTGTGTGTCCGTCGACATCACGTTGTGCGGCATCTGCGGAACCGACATCGCGTCGTTCCGGAGCGGGCATCTTCACCAGCCATCGGTGTGTGGCCACGAGTGGGTCGGCACCGTCGGCGACATCGGCCCCGCAGTGGAGGGACTCGAACAGGGTGACCGGGTCGTCGTCGGGGTCCCCGCACCGTGCGGGTCCTGTCCTGAGTGCAAGGGTGGCCTCACCGAGTACTGCCGGACGGTCTCCGCCGTCGCACGGGGGCGGGACGCACTCGCCCCTCCACACGGTGGCTTCGCTCCCACAATCACCGTCGCCGCGGCGCGGGTCCTGCACGCCCATCCGGATCTCACGGACGAGGATGCTGCGCAGGTCGAGCCGGCAACCGTCGCTCTCCACGGGGTTCGTCGAGCCGGAATCGTTCCCGGTGACACCGTTGTGGTGCAAGGAGCCGGCCCGATCGGGCTGTTCGCGATGCAATTCGCCCGGGCGGCGGGAGCCGGCCACGTCCTGATCATCGAACCGTCGGAGTCGCGACGACGGGTCGCCCTGGAACTCGGTGCGTCGATGGCGCTCGCTCCGGATGAGGCGACCGATGCGGTCAATGACCTGACGGGTGGCATCGGCGCCGACGTGGTCATCGAGTGCGCAGGAGTTCCGGCTCTGCTACAGACCGCAGCCGACATGACCCGGTCCGGAGGGCGCGTGCAGTTGCTCAGTTTCCTGTCGCAGCCGGCGACGATCAACGCAGGGCGGTGGCTGGCGAAGGAGCTCACGGTCGTCGCATCGAACGCCTTCACCCACGACGACTTCCGCCGCAGCATGACCTTCTTGTCCGACGGTCGGGTCAAGGCGGCGCCCTTGCACACGCGGACCGTTCCCCTCGATGACCTGGATGGGGCACTGCGCGACCTCTCGGCCGGGTCGTCGGCCGATATCAAGGTCCTCGTCGACCCTCGCCCGTCTGGTGCGAGCCGATGACCGCCGAAGGAGAAGTTGCTGCCGGCGGCCGGCTTGCCGGCAAAGTCGCCGTGATCACAGGCGCTGCGAGCGGACTGGGCGAAACGACTGCCCGACTCATGGTGGAGCGAGGGCGCCCGAGTCGTGCTCGCCGACATCCAGGACGAGCGGGGCACGAGTCTCGCCGACGACGCTCGGCGAGGGCACCACGTACATGCATTGCGACGTGACGTCCGAGGCCGACGTGGCCGCAGTGATCGACGGCGCGGTCGCCACGTTCGGTCGTCTCGACTGCATGTTCAACAACGCCGGAATCATCGGCGCCCACGGGCCGATCGACGAGATACCACTCGACGAGTACGAGTACACGATGGCCGTGCTGCTGCGCTCGGTGTTCCTCGGCATGAAGCACGCCGCGCGGGTCATGAAGCCTCAGCACTCCGGCGTCATTCTCTCGACGTCGAGCATCGGCGGTCTGCAGGGCGGACTGGGCACGCACGTCTACGGGGCGGCAAAGGGTGCCATCGTGGCGCTGACCAAGAACGTCGCTGCGGAGCTGGGCGCCTGGTCGATCAGGGTCAACGCCATCGCCCCGGGAAAGATCCTCACGCCGATGAACGCCGCCGCAATCGTCGGCGACCCTGACGCCATGGACGAAGCGCGCGAGGCGTTCCAGACGAGCACGCCGCTTGCGCGGCCGGATCGGGATCCCGGAAGACATCGCCCACGCCGCGCTCTGGCTGGCCAGCGACGACGCGGGATTCGT
Organism: uncultured Acidimicrobiia bacterium; assembly: GCA_963830025.1. GTDB lineage: Bacteria > Actinomycetota > Acidimicrobiia > Acidimicrobiales > Ilumatobacteraceae > CAWHLC01. The sequence goes on along the minus strand of CAWHLC010000001.1, from coordinate 55,331 downwards.
CAGTGGTCACACCCTCGTCGTGGACGGCGGCCTCACGACCGGCAGCAAGGAGAACGTCGCGCCTGGAGAACACGGACGCTGGGCGACGCGTCACGAGCTCGCTCGCGAGGCCGGACACCAGGGCCTGCCGTCGGACGCAGTCGACTCGGGGGACTAACTTGACATCTAGTCGAGTAAGATCTTCGCGCATGGGAACCGATGTCGGGATGGCAGTGGCAGGCGAGTGGACCACCGCACCCCAACCAGATGTCGCATTGCAACTCAACAACCTGCTCCAGGTGTATGCCCTGTGGGCTGACCACGGGCGCACGGAGGAGCTCACCGCGCTCTTCACGCCCGATTCCGAGTGGGACGGCACCGAGCTCGGCTACGGCATCGCCGCCGGGCCGTCGTCGATCGCGGAGCAAGTAACCGGACACTTCCGTGACTCCGAGCCGATGATGCACATGACGGGACCCGCCCTCCTCACCGCAGTGTCACCTACCGAGGTGCACGGAGTCGCGTGGTGCTTGGCGACGAGATTCAGTGACGGTCAGACGCGCCCGCTCATCTACTTCTACTACGAGGACACCTTCCGCAAGGACGACGGCTCACCGTGGCGTTTCAGCCGCCGTCTGCTGCGCCAGCGGATCGGTGCGTCGCCCTCGTAGGGCCGTGGACGAGGACCGGTACCGGCACGCCGAACGCTCATTGTGGGCGTCCGTCGGCGCGCAGCCGACCGAGTCGTGGCTGGAGCTGCGCCGCACCGGCGCCAGGGTGCGCGTTCTCGAGGTCGGTGACGGACCCCCGGTGTTGTTCGTACACGGCGCCTCGAACGCCGGCACGAGCTGGGCATCGCTTGCCGCTCGGCTGCACGATTTCCGCTGCATTCTCATCGACCGGCCAGGCTGTGGCCTGAGCCCACGGCTCCCCGAGAATCTGCCCGACAGGCCTGCCCTCGCCGCGTTCGCTGACTCTCTGGTTGTCGATGTCCTCGATGCACTCGACCTCGCCAAAAGTCATGTCGTGGGAACATCGTTCGGCGGCTACTTCGCGCTTCGCGCCGCCGCCGCGCACCCCGATCGGATCACCTCGTTGATCGAGCTCGGGTGGACGTTCGGCGCCCCGATTGAATCGACCCCGTTGGTCATGCGAGTCGCGATGCAGCCATCGCTCGGCCGGCTGATGACGAGAATGAAGCCGAACGAGCGCATCGTGAGGTCGCTGCTCAAGCAGATTGGCCTCCGCCGCGCGGTCGAGACCGGACGCTTCGGCGACGTCGAGATCGCCTGGTTCCTCTCGTTGCTGCGCGACACCGACACGATGCGTAACGAGATCGATACCAGCCCGCGTGTCGTCACGATGCGCGGGTTCAACGCGGAGACGATCCTCCCGGCGTCCCTGCTGGCTCAGGTGATCATGCCCGCCTTCTTCCTGTGGGGCGGCGAGGATCCCATGGGCGGCCCGACGGTGGCCCGTCAGATAGTGCGGCAGCTGCCCAACGCCGAGCTGGAACTCATGCCCGAAGCCGGCCACGCCCCGTGGATCGACGACCCCGACTACGTTGCCTCACGCATTAGCGGCTTCCTTCGAGCCTGAAGCTGTGGACATACCGCCAGCGGTGCACGCGATGAGTTCCGCGGGAACGGCTCGTCAGACTTCTCATGACCACGATTACCACCCTGACGGCCGGGCTCGCCATGGGAGAGTCGGCCCGTTGGCACGACGGGCGCTTCTGGTGCTCGGACTGGGTCGCCGGGGAGGTGCTCGCCATGGCGACTGACGGTCCAGACGCGGGGAAGCCGGAGATCGTCACCCGCTCGACATCGTTCCCGTTCTGCTTCGACTGGATGCCCGACGGAGCGCTGGTGGTGACTGGCCACGACGGACTCGAACGGCTCGGGCCTGACGGGGCGCTCCTACCTCACGCCAATCTGTCCCAGCTCTCGGACTACGGGTGGAACGAGGTCGCCGTGCACCCGTCGGGAGCCGCCTACGTGAACGGCATCAACTTCGACATGATGGGAGCGGACGGCATGAACTTCGACCTGGGCTCCCAGCGTGGGCTCGTCGCGGTGGTCATGCCCGACGGCGACAGCCGCATCGTTGCCGACACCATCGCCTTCCCCAACGGCATGGCGATCACCCCTGACGGTCAAACCCTGCTCGTCGCGGAGTCGTTCGCTTCGCGAGTCGCAGCCTTCGACGTCGAGGACGACGGCAGCCTCACCAACCGGCGAGTTTGGGCCGAGATCGACGGTGGCGCGGACGGTGTGAGCCTCGACGCCGAGGGTGCGCTGTGGTGCGCCACCCGAGGCGGGGCGGCCCGGCTGGCGGAGGGCGGCCAGATCCTCCAACGGATTGAGCTCGACCGTCCGGCGTTCTCCGTCGCCCTCGGCGGAGACAACGGGACGACGCTGTTCATGGTGGCCAACGAATGGAACGGGCCCGAGAACATCGGCAAGGGTCCTCGCACCGGCATCGTCTACCGCACGGAGGTCGATGTCCCAGCGGCATGAAGCGTCTCGTGGAGCGGCCACGGGACCTACGAGCCGCCACCCAATCAGGGCCATGGCGTCTGGGTCCACTTAGTCCATCGACGCTCCGGCTGTTGCGTTGAGGACGGTGCCGGTCATCATCCGCGCCCGGTCCGACGCAATGAACACGGCAGCCCTCGCGGTGTCCACGGTCTCGGGCGAGACGTTCAGCATCGTGCCCTCCGCCAGCAGGGCCGCGGCTTGGTCGACGGTGATGTTCAGCGTCTTGGCGCGCACTTCGATTGCGTCCCGAATCGATCGCGTGTCGGGATGGGCGTGGGTGCGGAGACAGACCACTCTGACGCCGGCAGGGCCGAGTTCGAGTGCCATGGTCCGCATGACGTTCTCGATGGCGCCGTAGGCAGCGCCGATGCCTGACGCGCCGGGCACGGGGAGCCGTGCCGGGCTGGCGGTCAGGAAGATGATGACGCCGGACGGCTGGGTGAGCATGTGGCGGGCCGCGGCGCGAGCCGTGATGAACTGGGATCGCACGACGGTGGCGAAGGCCGTCATGAACTCCTCGACCGACAGGTCGATGGCCGGTTTGCCGTGCCCGTATTCGCTGATGCGAGGTCCCGTCGCGTTGAATTCGACGTCGATGCCGCCGGCCCGCTGAACGACGGCGTCGAGGTAGTCCTCGACCGCCGCAGCGTCGAGGGCGTCGACGACCTCAGCGTGGGCGTGGCCACCTCTGGCAGCGATCTGCTTGGCGACCAGCTCCACGCTCGTAGACGACCGGCCGGCGAGAAACACCTCCGCACCTTCCGACGCCAGTTCCTGCGCCACCGCCGCGCCGATGGAACCTCCACCACCGAACACGACGGCGCGCTTGTCCTGCAACATTCCTGACGTGCTCATCTGACTCCTCCGTTGAGAGCTGCCGCTTCGTAGAGGAAGACACCGAACACTTGCGAAACTGGGCGCGCGTGCAGCGACCACATTCCACCGTCCGCGGTGTCTCATTACAGGATGGACTGCGGCAAGGAGGTGGCCGCCGATGAGCACCGAGCTCCTCGATCGAGCCCGCGGGGTGACGGCGATGCGTTCCGTCAAGTCGCCGAGCCCCATCGTCGCGAGCTGCAAGTGCATTGCTATCGAATGCTCGGCTCGCTCCAAGACGCCGAGGACGCGCTGCAGGACACCCTCCTTGCGGCGTGGCGTGGACTCGACGCCTTTGAAGGACGCTCGTCGCTGCGCACCTGGTTGTACCAGGTGGCAACCAACCGGTGTCTGAACATCCTCCGCGCCAAGCGGCGGCGGCCGGTCGTGAGCCCGCTTCCCCCAGACGTCGAGGCGCCCGCGCCGAGCCGCACCGGCGAGGTGATCTGGCTCGAGCCCTATCCCGACGCCCTGCTCGGTGGGCCACAGGAGCAGCCCGGGCCCGAAGTCCGCTACGAAGCGAGCGAAGCGATCTCGATCGCCTTCCTGACGGCGCTCCAGGCGCTCTCGGCGCGCCAGCGAGCCGTGCTCATCTTCCGCGACGTCCTCGGCTACCGGGCGAGCGAGGTCGCCACCATCCTCGATGCCAGCGAGGAATCGGTCACCAGCGCCCTCAAACGGGCGCGGGCCATCGTCCAGAAACAGCTCGCCCCAATCGCAGAACACGAACTGCCACCGCGTCCGGGCTCGCCCGAGGAGCGCGAGCTCGTCGACCGCCTCACCCGCGCCTACGAGACCGCCGACCTCGACGCGCTTGTCGCCCTGCTCACCCACGACGTGGCTGTGACCATGCCGCCGATGCCGCTCGAGTACCACGGCATCGAGCACGCGGGACGCTTCCTCGCCGCGATCACCTTCCGCGACGGTCGCACCTACCACCTCATCGAGACCCGGGCGAATGGGCAGCCGGCGTTCGGCACCTACGTTCGTGATCCCCGCGGCGGGCCGCTTCGCGCCACCAGCGCCGTCGTCGTGACGCTGGCCGGCGGCCGGGTGAGCGCACTCACCCGCTTCGACGCCAGCATCCTCACACGGTTCGACCTTCCGCTCAGTCTGGCCGAGTAAGCGACGACGAACCTCGAGTCGGACTCACGCACCCGCACGGGTGCACCTCTGCGACCGTCGCACACCGCCGCGGCTGACCCGCTAGGTCGCCGTACGCGCGCCTCGGTCCCACCAGTCGAGAACGCGGAGGGCGCGGAGGGTGTTCCAGCGACTGGGCCCTCCGACCCCATCCTCGAGGTCGAAGTGGACGCGACCCGGATAGATGCGGTCGAGCGGCCACCGGCCGTCGGGCTGCCGCTTGGACCGCACAACCTCGACGGCCTCTGCCATCCGCGGATCCGGCACGGCGCCTGCGCGGCGGAAGTAGTCGAGTGCGCGCAGCACGTCGTAGTGCCAGTAGTACGGGAAGGCAAAGTCGAGATACGCCGGATCGACGACCTCGCCCGTGCTCTTGCGGCGAAACAGGCCCCGTTCGAGCAGGTACTGCTCCCCGCCGCGGCGAGCCTCGTTCACCCCAGCGGAGTCACCGGTCGCGCACTCGAACTCGAGGAGCCCGTCGAGCACGTCGATCGTCGTGTCGAACGAAGAGCGCACCGACCCGTTCTCGGCCTCGCAGTTCCATCCGCCATCTGCGAGTCGCTCGCCGAGGATTCGCTCGACGATCGGGGCGACGTCCACGCCGAAGTAGGCGCCGGTCTCGATCGTCCGGCCGTTGATGCACGGCTCGACCTCGCCGTCGAAGTACCGCTGACCGGCGTGCTCCCAGCAACCGTGCTCGGCGACGAGCACGGTTGCCCGGCGAGCCGCCTCGGACGCCGGGTCGAGCCCGAGTATCTGCAGAGTTTGCAGGGTGTGCATCGTCGCTGTCCAAGGTTGCCCGGGTTCGTCGCCGGTGTAGGCCGCCGGGAAGCAGGCGCCGCCGTCCCACAACCCGTCGTCATCCTCGACCGCCAGGAGGCGGGCGCCCCAACCCTCGTGCTCCACGCGCGCTCGCTCGGCAGCGACCTCGTCGGGCGAGGCATCCGTGAGATCGTGCAGCACCTGCCAGCGAATGGCGGGATCTCCGTCGAGCAGCCAATCGATCGCACTCACCCGCCGCAGGCTAGTTCGGGCCACCGACGGCGGCTCGGGGGTTGGGACAGCGGTTCCGGCAGGTCCGTCATCTCACGGATGACCGCCCGGGGCGAGCCGTCGTACGATCCGGTGATGACGCAGGCGACGGGCGAGACCCTCACGACGATCGTCTTTGTCGACGTGGTGGGCTCGACCGGGCTCGTCGACCGGCTCGGCGATGCTGCTGGTACCCGCGCCGTGATGCGTCAGCTCGACGTCGTACGCGAACGCCTGGCCTCCTACGGAGGTCACGAGGTCAAGTCTCTCGGGGACGGTCTGCTGCTCACTTTCGGTTCACCGCGCCAGGCTGTGGCGTTCGGCGTGGCGTGCCAGCGCGCGCTCGGCGACTCGGTGCCGAGGATGCGGATCGGCGTCAACACGGGCGAGGTCATGGACTTCGACAACGACCCGATCGGGGGCGCAGTCAACGCTGCCGCGCGTATTGCGGATCGAGCCGACGGCGGCGGCGTGCTGGTGTCCGATGTCGTCATGCAACTGGCGGGCGCGATCCCCGTCGTGCATTTCGTGGACCGAGGGCGCGTGCGCCTCAAGGGCTTCACCGAGCCGTGGCAGCTGTGGGCGGCGGTCGACGGGACGTCCCCGGCCGACGAGCTCACGACGATCGGTCGACGCGTCGAGCTCGCCGTTCTGGACGAGGTGCTCACGGCGCTCGCCACCGGACGGGTCGTGCCGTACTGATCGAGGGTGAGGCCGGCATCGGCAAGAGCCACCTACTGACGTCGCTGACCCACGCCGCGCGGGCAGCGAGGATGACCGTCATCGAGGTGACCGCCGACGAGATCGCCCGCCGTCCTGGTGAGATGGCCCACGCACTTGCCGCCGACGAGCGGCTCCCCGCAATGCACCGCTCCCAGCTGCGCGATCTCCTTCATCGGACCACCCTCAACGGCGAGGTCGAGGATCTCAGTTACGCGGTGATCGAGCGGTGCGCTGACGCACTCGAGGTGCTCACGCGCGCGGCACCGGTCCTGATGGTCGCCGAGGATCTCCATTGGGCCGACGATCTGTCGCTCGGCGTGATGAGAGCCGCCGTCCAGCGCACGTCGTCGTCCACGCCTTGCCGTTGTCGGCGCGCTCCGGCCAGTGCCCCGACCCGCGTTGCTCGACCGTGTGCTCGAGACGGTGGCGAAGGTCGGCGGGCATCACCTCCATCTGGGTCCGCTCGACGGGCTCGATGTCCAGGCGCTCGCCGCGGCGCTGATGGGAGCCGCCCCCGGAGAGCGGCTGCGCGACCGCTTGCAGGCGACGGGCGGCAACCCGCTGTTCGTGTCGGAGCTGTTGCGCTCGTTCGACGAGGAACAGCACCTGCGCATCGAGGCGGGGGTGGCGGAGATCTCCGAGTCGGCCGTTTCCGCGAGCCTGGGAGCAACGCTCACGCGTCGCTTGTCCTGGCTCCCCGAGGACACACGCGATCTGCTCCGACTGGCGAGCCTGCTCGGGACGAGCTTCACGCTGACGGAGCTGTCCGCGCTGACCGGCCGAACGGTCGTCGAGGTCGCGACGTGGTTGCGCGACGCCACGCTCGCCGGGCTCGTGGTCGGCGACGGTGAGCGGCTCAGCTTTCGTCACGACCTCGTCCGCGAGGCCGTGTACGACGACATGCTGCCCGCCGAGCGTCGCGACTTGCACCGTGCCGCCGGACAGGCGCTCGCTCGTTCCGGGGCACCGGTGCAGCAGGTCGCTTGGCAGTACTCGCGCGGCGCGACGATGGGAGATCTCGAGGCCGTCGGCTGGCTGGTGCGCGCAGCTGAGGAGGTGGTGTCCGTCGCACCGAGCGCGGCGATCGATCTGTTCGAGTCCGCGCTCGCTCTCGCACCGCCGACGTGGGGCGACCGCAGCACGGTGCAGGCGCAACTCATCGAGCCGTTGGCGTGGTGTGGACGGTTCGAACGCGCCGAGGAGCTGGCGGAGAGCGTGCTCGCCACCTCCCCCGACCCGCAACTGGCGTTCGAGGTCGTGCGCGGCATGGCCGCCGTCCACGGCAACCGCGGCGACATCGCGTCGGCGATCGCGCACCTGCACCGGGCAGCGGATATGCCGACGGCTCCTGATGCCGAGGCGCGCCATATGCGGTGCTTCAGTGCCCAGCTCGAGGCACTGCTGGGCACGACGTCGCTCGACGAAGCGCGACAGCGCAGCGAGCAGGAGCTGATCCATGCGAGCGACGTCGGCGACGTCACGGGACAATGCGTCGCCCTCCAGGTGCTCGGCACCGTCGAGGGGATCGCCGGGCGCGCCGCCGTCGCCCGCGAGCACCTCCAGCGAGCGATGGCACTGCACGACTCCGGCCACGTTCGGACGACGTCGTACATCATCCCTGACCTCTTCCACGCCGGCACGTTGCTGTATCTCGATGACGTCGAGGCGTGTCTTCGCGCCACCGACCGCTCACGGCGACGGCACGTCGAGCGAGGCGCCCTGACGCAGCTCCCTCTCTCCCACATGCTCGGGGCCGCGGCGCACTTCTCCACCGGCGCGTGGCAGGACGCCGATGCCGAGATCGATGCCGGCCTCACCGTCGCAGACGAGACTGGCAGCCGGAACTTCGTGCTGTTCTTCCGCGCGCTCCTCGCCCGAATGGCGATCGGACGCGGACGACTCGACGACGCCGCCGGACACATCGAGCGTGGCCTCGCTGAACTGGCCAGCGGATCACTCTTCGGCGTCGACTGGCTCTTCGACGCCCAGGCAGAGCTGCAGGCCGCTTCGGGCGATCCCGCGGCAGGGCTGGCGACCGCCGCGCTCATGTGGGGCCAGACCGTCCACCTCCGCTACTTCTACGGGTACCGCGACCGTTGCTCGTTGCTGCTACGACTTGCCATCGCCAACGACCGCGACGATCTCGCCGCCGAGGCAGTCGAATGCCTCGAGGAGGGAGCGAGACGGACTCCGGTCCCCAGCGCGATCGGTGGCGCGATCCAGGCCAGGGGCCTCGCCGCCGGCGATGCCGTGCTCATCGGCGTGGCCCTCGAACATCTCCGCGGAACGCCGTTCCGCCCGCTCGTCGCGCGCTGTTGCGAGGACCTCGCGCTCCAGCTTGCCGCGGACGGAGATCGAGGCCGTGCGGCGCCGCTGCTCGAGGAGGCTGCCGAGTTGTTCGCCTCGATCGGTGCGGACGGCGACCTGGCGCGGGCGGACGACGAGCTGCGCCGGATCGCGGGACGGGCCACCTCGACTCGCGCCCCGCGACCCGCGTTCGGGTGGGATTCGCTCACACCGATGGAGCTGACGGTGAGCGATCTCGTGGCGCAGGGCCTCACCAATCCGGAGATCGGTGACCGACTCCACATCTCCCGCCGCACCGTCGAGAGCCACATCGCCCACATGTTCCGCAAGCTCGACTTCGCGACGCGATCGCAACTGGCCGCCGAGGTGGCCCGGCGGTCCAGCACCTGAGCGCGACACGGATTTCCGTCATCTCACGGATGACGTGCTGCACCAACGAGCGCACGCTCGATCTCCATGAGCACGAACCTGGAGATCTCCAGCCCGGCCTCGACGACCGCACCGCCGCTACCCCCCGGCCGCAGCCAGATCGCGGTGATCCGGCGCATCCTGCGCGACCCAACACCGGTGCTCGACGAGATCGCGGCCGCCGGCCTCCCCGTCGTGGGGCTCGGCCGGGGCTTGCTGCGCATGGCCATCGTCGCCGAACCGCAGCTCGTCCACGAAGTGTTCTCGATGCCGGCAACGAGGTTCCGATGGTCCCATCCGTTGAACGTGCTCAGGTTTGTCGTCGGCGATCAGTCGATGCTGGTGTCCGATGGCGAGGACCACCGGCGGCGACGGGGCTCCGTGCTCCCCGCCCTCGCCCGACGACGGCTGGACCGATGGGTGCCGACGATCGTCGACCGGGCCGACGCCGCCATCAACGGGTTGCTCGCTGAGTCTCGTCGCAAGGACGGGCCGATCGATCTGGCGCCGCACGCTCGACGGGTGACGATGGCCGTGGTGGTGGAGGTCCTCTTCGGGCATCGGTTGTCGGCCCGCATCGACGAGCTCAGCGAGCTGTTCCAACGCCCCCAGGCCTACCTCGAGTCGCCCGCCGTCCGGCAGCTGCCGCACCCATTCCCGTTCACCCGTCGCGCCCGTGTGCGGCAGGATCGACGCAGGATCGATTCGATCGTCGACGTGGAGATCGCGGACCGACGCATCAATCCTGCGTCCGACGAGAGCGACCTGCTCACGGCACTCGTCCGCGCCGGCGAGCTGTCGGACGCAGAGATCCGGGACCAGGTCGCAACGCTGATCGGCGCCGGCTACGACACCACAGCGGCGTCGCTCTCATGGATCGCGTGGCGAGCCACGACCACCGACGGGCGTGTGGGACGAGCTCCGACGCGAAGCCGACGCCGCCTTCGCCGAACCGACCGAGGAGGGCTTGCTCGCCCGACTGCCATTCGCCGCAACGGTGGTCCGCGAGACCTTGCGACTGCACCCGGCCGGCGTCATCGCCCCGCGCCGGGCGGCCGAGGACATCGTCCTCGGCGCGTACATGATGCGCCGCGGCACGATGGTCATGCCCTCGCCATACCTCGCCGGGCGCGACCCGCGGGCATGGGACGACCCCCTCACGTTCGATCCACACCGCTTCGATCGGATGACCGACCAGCAACGATCGCTGGCCAACGGCGCATGGGTGCCGTTCGGCGGCGGCGCACGGAGCTGCATCGGCTTCGCGCTGGCGCAGATGGAGCTGACGATCATCATCGCCCGGATGGCACAGCAACTCGACCTGCACCCCGTCACCACGACGATCCCACCGCCCACCGGCCTCGTCGTGAGCCGTCCCCGAGGCGGCACCCCGATGGTCGTCGCTACCCGGTAGGTGAGATCGCTCACAAACCAGAGCCGATCGGCCCAAGGCGATCGTCTACCCGGCAGAGCCCGCTCGCCGTCCTCCTCGTCGTGATCGTCATCATCCGTTCGGCGGCTGCCACGGGGTCGGCTCGTCCGCACCTCGCTCGATGATCGCGAACGTTCCCGCCGCGAGTGTCATCCATGGACCGGACTCGCCATCGGGCCATTGCACGCGGACCTCGACCTCGTCGTCCTCCCCGAGGCCGACATGCGTCCAGCCGAGTTGCCCGCCGGCATGGCCACCGCCCACCGTGATCTCCCGGACGTCGGTGCGGTCACCTACCCGCATCTCCAGCCACGCCCCGACAGCGTCGACGTTGGGTGCCGGCTGGCGCAATCGAAAGGCCACCCAGTGACCGGATGCCGAGCTGGTGTTTCGCCAGAGCGTTACGGGCTCGGCGCGGTTGACCACGACCAGGTCGAGCAACCCGTCGAGGTTGAGGTCGACCAGTGCCGCACCTCGGGCCTTGGCGTAGCTGACGATCCCAGCGGCCTCGCCACCCTCGACGAACGTGCCGTCCGGCTGGCCGAGGAGGAGGTTGCTGGGGTCACGCGTGGCGTAGCCCTCTTGAGCCTCGACGTTGCCCTTGGCGACGAAGAGATCCGTGAAGCCGTCGTTGTTGACGTCGGCGAACTCGGCGTGCCACGCCGTCGATGGCAGCACGTCGCCGCCGGCGTACGGGCGGTGGGCGGTGACGCCGCGCCGCAGGGCGATGTCCTCATACGTCGGCGATGCGCTTCCGGCGGCGAGCGTCTGAAGCTTGTTGTCGCCCTGGCTGCTCAGGAACACCTCGGGCCGGCCGTCGCCCGTGACGTCCTGGCTGGCGATGCCCATCCCCCAGATCTGCAGCGGGTGCCACCCGTCGGCCTGGGTGTAGGGCCGAGGCGCCTCGCCCTGGCACGATCCGCCACAGCTGATCCGAGCCATCACGGTAGTAGTGCCGGTCGTTGGTGAGGCGCAGGTCCCGCTCGCCCGACCGGCGCCAGTCGCTGAACAGCATCGAGAGCGTGCAGTAGCCGGGCGTCAGCGCGATCGCCTGGTCGTACCGCCCGCCAGTAGGACGCAGCAGCCGGCTGTCCTCGCACATCTCTCGATCCGCGGTGAGGTAGTCGCCGAAGGCCAGGGTGGGCATCTCGTGGTCCGCCTCCCACGTCGCGCTGAAGGCCGACGGTCCACGAGTCGCCACCGTCGAAGCCGAGGGCCTCGTTGGCCCGCTCGAACCGACAGCCGCCAAGGCCCCGCAGGAGCACGTCCTCGCCCACCCGGAGCACGGCGAGGTCGGTGTGGCCGTCACTATCGATGTCGAGCGGGTAGGCGCCGGTCACCGCGGACAGGTCGGTGGCCGGCGACGAGATCGGCGCGAAGCGCAACGCCCCACCGATCGGGCTCTCGTTCCGGTACAGCGCGGCCGGCTCGCTGCCGCCGGCGAAGAAGAGCTCGCTGCGCCCATCGTCGTCGCAGTCGAACGCCGCCACCCCGCCACCGACGAAGTACTGGAAATCGCCGTCGTAGCGGTGATCGATGCCGGCCGGCTCGGGCACCATGTGCGGCGCCGCGACGGTTTGGCCCGCGGCCGAGTCCCCGCCGCACCCGGTGGCGCCGCCGATCGCCAGCGCCACCACCGCAACGAAGCCGAGCCGACGCATGTCAGGATTGAACCACAACGATCTCAGGTCTGAACTTCTGGGCACCAGGTCCGCCGGGCACGGCGAAGCCAACCTTGACACCAGGCGGCGCATGTAGCACTCTGGCACAAACGTTTGAGCCCGAGAGGCACAAATTTCGTGACTGGCAGTGGGGGGCAACGCAGCGAGACGGTCCGACGGGCCAACCTCGGCGCGCTTGTGCAGGCGTTGCACACCGAGGGACCGCTCTCGCGCTCGGAGCTCGGCGAACCGCTCGGGCTTGACGCGCAGTGCGATCCGCCGGCTCGTCGGCGAGCTGGTGACGGCTGGGCTCGTGGTCGAGCGACGGGGCGAGTCGCTGGGTGCGCCCGGCCGCCCGTCGCCGCTCGTCCAACTCGATCCCGAGCGCGCCGTCGTCCTGGCGTTGGAGATCGCCGTCGATTCGCTGGCCGTAGCAGTCGTCGGCCTGGGTGGTCACGTGTTCGAGCGCGTCCGCGTCGAGCGGCCGCGTGGCCACGTCACGCCGGAGGATGTCGTCGCCGATCTCGTGAAGCTCGCCGAGCGGGTCGGCCCTCTGTGGCGCCGTGATGCGCTCGTCGGCATCGGCGTCGCGGTCGTCGGCATCGTCCGCCGCGACGACGGCTTCGTGTCGACGGCTCCAAACCTCGGCTGGCGCGATGTCGCCCTCGGCGACGCGCTCTCCCGAGCACTCGGTGCGCCAGTCACGATCGCCAACGAGGCGGATCTCGGCGCCCTGGCAGAGCACCGACGTGGGGCCGCGATCCGGACCGACGACGTGATCTTCCTGTCCGGCGAGGTCGGCGTCGGCGGTGGGATCATCGCTGGCGGCCATCCGCTGACCGGCGTCGCCGGCCACGGTGGTGAGGTCGGGCACATCCCGGTCAACCCGCTGGCGGGCACGACGTGCCGGTGCGGCTCGGTCGGCTGCTGGGAGACCGAGGTGGGCGAGGAGGCGCTGCTCGTCAGGGCCGGGCGACCGGCCGACGGCGGCAGCGCCGGGTTCGAGGCGGTTCTCGCCGACGCCGCCGCTGGCGATCCAACGGCGCTGGCCGCCCTCGACGAGGTCGGCCAGTGGCTGGGGATCGGGCTCGCCGGGCTCGTCAACACGCTCAACCCGGCCCGCGTCGTACTCGGTGGTCGCTTCGCCCGCCTCCACCCGTTCATCGCCGGGACCATCGCTGGCACGCTTCACCGGCGGGCGCTGGCGGCGTCCCGCGTGCTCGTCGAGATCGTGCCGGCGACGCTCGGCGTCGACGCCCCGCTTCTCGGCGCGGCGGAGCTGGCGCTCGAGCCGCTCCTCACCGATCCGGCCGGCCTGTTCGCCGCCGGGACCAATCATCCGATCAAAGCAGGGGGTACAGCTACTATGTCCAGGCGATCGCGGACCAATCGAGGGCCGCACGACAAGGGGGAGGGGACGCGCATGTACGCACGTCGAATGGTGGCGCTCGTGATGAGCGCCGCCGTGGTGATGGTCGCCTGTGGCGACGACGATGAGGCATCTGACGGCTCGGCCGACACGACTGCGGCCACCGATCGGCGGGCGGCGGACACCACTGCCGCCGGCGGCACCACACCGGGAACTGGTGCTGCCGGTGGCGACTGCGTCGTCGGCGTCTCCTGGAACAACTACCAGGAAGAGCGCTGGGCCAAGTGGGACGAGCCGGCGCTGAAAGAGGCCATCGAGGCCGGCGGCGGCTCCTACATCTCGAACGACGCGAAATCGTCGGCCGAGACCCAGGCGAGCAACGTGGAGAACCTGATCTCCCAGGGCGCCAACGTCCTCATCATCCTCGCCCAGGACGGCACGGCGATCAAGCCGTCCGTGACCAGCGCCATCGACGCCGGTGTGCCGGTGATCGCCTACGACCGCCTGATCGAGGACGAGAACGCGCTGTACGTCACGTTCGACAACGTGCGGGTCGGCGAGATGGAGGCGCAGGCCGTGTTCGACGCCGTGCCGGAGGGCAAGTACGTGATCGTCAAGGGCAACAAGGCCGACGCCAACGCCGACTTCCTCCGTGCCGGCTACGAGACGGTGATCGGCGACGCGGTCGCTGCCGGCGACATCGAGATCGTCAGCGAGACCTACACCGACAACTGGGAGCCGGAGATCGCGCAGACGACGATGGAGCAGGTCCTCACAGCCGAGAACAACGAGATCGACGCCGTACTCTCCGAGAACGACGGCATGGCCGGCGGCGTCGTGGCCGCTCTCGAAGCACAGGGTCTCGCCGGCCAGATCCCGGTGTCCGGTCAGGACGGCGACCAGGCGGCGCTGAACCGCGTCGCCCTCGGCACGCAGACAGTGGACGTCTGGAAGGATTCCCGCGAGCTCGGCACCACCGCCGGTGAGGCGGCCGTGGCGCTGTGCGCGAACCCGGACGTCGCGTCCGTCGCCCGAAACGGCGCCGTTCACGACGCCGGGCGGGATCGACGTCACGGCGATCCAGCTGGACCCGATCCCGATCACGCAGGAGAACCTGGACGTGGTCCTCGACGCCGGTTGGATCCCGGAGGAGGACCTCTGCGCCGGCGTGGAAGCCGGCTCTGTCGAGGCCTGCGGCTGACCGCAGCGTCGTAGATAGCGCACCGACGTGCCCCCGTCTCATCCCGTATGGGCGGGGGCACGTCCACATCGAAGGCAGTGGGGACAAGGCAATCTGATGGCGACAGTCGAGACACCAGCGGACTCTTCTTCGGCCACGCTGATCACACCGCCGCCGCAGAGCAGGCGCTGGCGCGACACGATGACAGCCACGGAGCTCGACACCCGCCTGCTTGGGATGCTGGCGGCGCTGGTGGCGATCTGGATCGCCTTCCACCTCCTGTCCGACGGTGGCTTCCTCACCGCGCGGAACCTGTGGAACCTCTCCGTCCAGAGCACGTCCATCGCCATCATGGCGACGGGCATGGTGCTCATCATCGTGTCGAGGAACATCGACCTGTCGGTCGGTTCGCTGCTCGGGTTCCTCGGGTACACGATGGCACTCGTCCAGACCGACGGCGTGCTCGACTTCTTCGGACTGTCGGTGACGATCGACGGGCTCGACAACAAGGCGTACGTCTGGATCGTTGCCCTGCTGTTGGGCCTCCTGCTCGGGGCGATCATCGGCGGGCTACAGGGCTTCATCGTTGCCTATGTCGGCGTCCCCGCGTTCATCGTGACCCTCGGCGGCTTCCTCGTCTGGCGCGGCATGATCTTCCGCGTCGGCGACAAGCAGGGCCAAACGCTGAGCCCGCTGAACGACACCTTCCAGCGGATCGGCGGCGGCGCCAACGGCTCGCTCGGCGAGTGGCGCAGCTGGGTGCTCGCGCTGCTCGCTTGTGCCCTCATCCTCCTGACCATCTACCTCGCCCGCCGCCGGCGAAAGCGCCACGACCTCGCCCTGCGACCCATGTGGATCGACATCACGCTCGGCGTGGCTGGGTGTGCCGCCGTGCTCGTCGGCGTCGGCCTCGTCGCCAACAAGTACATCTCACCGACCACCGGCGATCCGACCGGCGTCGCCTACCCAGTCGTCATCCTGATCCTCGTCACGTTGGGCATGAGCTACCTCGCCCGGCGCCGGCCGTTCGGCCGCTACGTCTACGCATACGGCGGAAACCCGGAGGCCGCTGAGCTCGGCGGCATCAACACCCGCCGCACGGTGATGTTCACCTTCGTCCTGATGGGCGTCCTGTGTGCTGTGAGCGCCGCCATCTCGACGGCCCGCCTCGACGCATCTGTCACCAACCTCGGCGTGCAGAACGAGCTGGATGTCATCGCCGCAGCGGTGATCGGCGGCAGTTCCTTCGCCGGCGGCATTGGGACGATCCCAGGCGCCGTGCTCGGAGCGATCGTCATGCAGTCGCTGCGGTCGGGGATGGTGCTGCTGAAGATCGACTCACCGTCGCAGGACATCGTCGTCGGCATCGTGCTCGTGACGGCGGTGGCCATCGACTCGGCGCTGCGCAGCGGGCGCAAGCCGGTCGCTGCCGGCGCCCTCGCCGCCGGCTTGATCGTCTCCGCCATCATCATCCAGACCGGCCGGCCCTGACGGGAGGGAGAGCAGCCATGACCGACGCATCCGACACCACAGCCCCGTCGCAGCGGGGGACCGTCCCACTCGTGGAGATGCGCGACATCCGCGTCGCCTTCGGCGGCATCCATGCCGTCGACGGCGTCACCGTCGACCTGTACCCCGGAGAAGTGGTCGCCCTCGTCGGCGGCAACGGTGCCGGCAAGTCGACGCTCATGCACACCCTCGCCGGCGCCCATCCGGCTGACTCCGGCCAGATCCTACGTCAACGGCGAGCCGGTGACGATCCACAACCCACGCGATGCGAGGCAACACGGGATCGAGGTGATCTACCAGAAGCTGGCGCTGGCCGACAACATCGATGCGGCGGGCAACGTCTTCCTCGGCCGCGAGATCCGCACCCGCACCGGCGCGCTCGACGACTCGGCGATGGCGTCGGCCACCGCCAAGGTGTTGAAGCGCCTCAACCCGCGCTTCAAGAACCTCAAGACGGCTGTGCGCTCGCTGTCGGGCGGCCAGCGCCAGTCCGTCGCCATCGCCCGCGCCGTCCACTTCAACGCCAGGATCCTGATCATGGACGAGCCCACCGCGGCCCTCGGCCCGGCCGAGACCGATCAGGTGCACGAGCTGATCACCCAGCTCAAGGCGGAGGGCATCGGCATCTTCCTCATCAGCCACGACATCCACGACGTGTTCGACCTGTCCGACCGGATCAGCGTCATGCTGCAGGGCCGCCTGGTCGGCACCGTGAACAAAGACGACGTGACGAAGGACGAGGTCCTGGCGATGATCATCATGGGCAAGCTGCCAGGCGAGGTTTCAGAGGGCGAGCTGGCCGAGCTCCACGGCGGATGACCACGAATCCCGCTCCGACCCGGCAGATCCGGCACGAGGCATGGCTGAGTTCTTCACCGAGGTCACCGAGCGGATTCCCTACGAGGGCATCGACAGCGACAACCCCCTCGCCTTCCACTGGTACGACGCCGACCGAATCGTCGCCGGACGGCGGATGGAGGACCACCTCCGCTTCGCCGCCTGCTACTGGCACTCGTTCAACTGGGACGGCTTCGACATCTTCGGCATGGGCACGCTCGACCGTCCCTGGCACCCGACGTTCGCCCCGGCAGCCGATCCGCTGCACGCGGCGAACCAGAAGATGGACGCCGCGTTCGAGTTCTTCGCCAAGCTCGGTGTGCCCTTCTACTGCTTCCACGATCGCGACATCGCCCCCGAGAGCGGCTCGTTCAAGGAGTCCGCTGCGCTGCTCGACGAGATGGCCGACAGGGCGGCCGAGCACCAGCAGCGCACCGGTGTGCAACTGCTGTGGGGCACCGCCAACCTGTTCTCCAACCCGAGGTATCAGGCCGGCGCGGCGACGAACCCCGATCCCGAGGTGTTCGCCTACGCCGCTGCCCAGGTCGCCCACTGCCTCGAGGTCACCCACCGCCTCGGTGGCCACAACTACGTGCTGTGGGGCGGACGCGAGGGCTACGACACGCTGCTCAACACCGACCTGCGCCGCGAGCTCGACCAGCTCGCCCGCTTCCTCACGATGGTCGTCGAGCACAAGCACCACATCGGGTTCCCCGGCACGATCCTCATCGAGCCCAAGCCGTTCGAGCCGACCAAGCACCAGTACGACTACGACGTCGCCACCGTGGATGCCTTCCTGCAGCGCTACGGCCTGGCGGACGAGATCAAGGTCAACATCGAGGTCAACCACGCCACGCTCGCCGGGCACGACTTCGCCCACGAGATCGCCGTCGCCGTCAACGCCGGTATCTTCGGCTCGATCGACGCCAACGCCGGCGACGACAGACTTGGCTGGGACGTCGACCGCTTCCCGGTATCTGTCGAGCAGATGGCGCTGGGGATGCTGGAGATCCTCCGCGCCGGCGGGTTCACGACCGGCGGACTGAACTTCGATGCCAAGCTGCGCCGCCAGTCGATCGATCGCACCGACCTCTTCCATGGTCACATCGGAGGGATGGACACGATGGCCCGGGCGCTGCTGGTGGCCGAGGCCGTCCGCGGTGAGCTCGACGCCAACCGCGATGCGCGCTACGCCGGCTGGGACAGCGAGCTGGGCCGGTCGATCCTGGAGAGCACGGCCGTGCTTGCCGAGTTGCACGACCGGGCCTTCGACCGCGGCGAGCCGGCGCGCGTGTCGGGCGGACAGGAGCGCCTGGAGAACCTCGTTGCCCGTTACGTTGCAACGGTGCGCTGAGTATGTCGCTCGTCGCCGGCGTCGACTCGTCCACCAGCGCGACGAAGGTCGAGGTGCGCGATCTGGACAGTGGTCGGGTCGTCGGCCGCGGGTCGGCGCCGCACCCACCGACGCAGCCGCCGCGCTCCGAACAGGATCCGGCCGCTTGGTGGGGAGCCTTCGAGTCGGCATGGCAGCAGGCGGGTGATCCGGCGGTGGCAGCGATCAGTGTCGCCGGGCAGCAGCACGGGATGATCGTGCTCGACGAGCGCGACGAAGTCGTACGGCCGGCGAAGCTGTGGAACGACACCGAGTCGGCGCCGGACGCAGCCTGGCTGGTCGAACAGCTGCCGGGCGGCCGGAAAGCTTGGGCCGACGCCTGCGGCAGCGTGCCGGTCGCCAGCTTCACGATCACCAAGCTGTCGTGGCTGCATCGCTCCGAACCGGACGCGTGGCAACGGCTGGCGCGCGTCGTCCTGCCGCACGACTGGTTGACGTTCCGCCTCACCGGTCGGTTCGTCACCGACCGCGGTGACGCATCCGGCACCGGCTACTGGTCCGCCGCCACTGGTGAGTACCGATACGACCTGCTGGCGATCGTCGACGCACACCGTGACTGGTCGACGTCGGTCCCCACCGTGCTCGGGCCCGGCGAGATTGCCGGTGAGTGGCGGCACGCGGTCGTCGCTCCGGGGACCGGCGACAACATGGCCGCCGCCCTTGGTGTCGGGCTGCGCTCGGGCGATGTGGCGGTATCGATCGGAACGTCGGGCACCGTGTATTCGGTCTCCGACCGGCCGACCGCCGACGAATCCGGGATGGTGGCCGGGTTCGCCGACGCCACCGGCCGTCACCTCCCGCTCGTGTGCACGCTCAACGCCACCAAGGTCACCGATGCCGTGGGCCGGCTGCTCGGCGTCGACCACCAGGAGTTCGACGAACTGGCTCTGGCCGCGCCGCCGGGCGCCGGCGGTCTGACGCTGCTCCCGTATCTCGACGGCGAGCGCACGCCCGATCGACCCAGCGCGACCGGCGTCCTGGCGGGGATGCGCAGCGACGTGAGCCGCGAGCAGCTGGCCCGCGCCGCAGTCGAGGGTGTGGTGTGCGGGCTGCTCGATGGGCTCGATGCGCTGAACGCGTTCGCTCCCGCCGACGGGCGGCTGATCCTCGTCGGCGGCGGGGCGCGATCGGCAGCGTTTCGCCGCGTGCTCGCCGACCTCAGCGGACGCGCCGTGCTCGTGCCGCACGACGACGAGCAGGTCGCCACCGGTGCGTGCTTGCAGGCGGCCGCCGTGTTGACCGGGAGCGATCCATCTGATGTCGCCGATCGCTGGAAGCTGGGCGACGGCGACGTCGTGGAGCCAGGACCGGGTGCGACGGCGGCCGCCGAGGTCCGCAGCGTGTACGCGAGCGTCCGCGATGCCTGATCCCGTGCGCTGGGGTGTGCTCGGCTGCGCCGCCATCGCCACGCGCAAGGTCGTCCCGGCGATGCGGCGATCGGAGCGCTGCGACGTTCTGGCAATCGCCTCCCGGGACCACGCCCGGGCGGCCGCCTCCGCCGCCGACCTCGGGATCCCCCGCTCCTACGGGTCGTACGACGAGCTGTTGGCCGACCCCGACATCGAGGCCGTCTACATCCCCCTTCCCAATCACCTCCACGCCGAGTGGACGCTGCGGGCCGCTGCCAGTGGCAAGCACGTACTGTGCGAGAAGCCCCTGGCCATGACCGCGGCAGAGGCACAGTCGATGATCGACGTGTGCGAGCGGTCGGGTGTGGCGCTGATGGAAGCGTTCATGTACCGCCTCCACCCGCTGTGGCAGCGGGTCCGCGCCCTGGTCGACGACGGTGCCATCGGGGAGCTGCTCACCATCCAGGCTTTCTTCTCCTACCGCAACATCGATCCAGCCAACATCCGCAACATCGCCGCCTTCGGTGGCGGCGCGCTGATGGACATCGGTTGCTACCCGATCAACGTCGCCCGCTGGCTGTTCGGCGGTGAGCCCGATGACGTCCTGGCGACCGTCCGGCGTGACGCGCGCTTCGGGACCGACGTGCTCACCTCGGCCGTGCTCGACTTCGGCGGCCGCCATGCGACGTTCACATGCTCCACCCAGATCGAGGATGACCAACGGGTGCACCTGGTCGGTACGGAGGGACGGCTCGTCGTCGAGATCCCGTTCAACATCCCACCCGACCGCCCGACGCGCATCATCCGGGCCGCCGGGGGCGACCCGCCGGTCGCGCCGGGCATCGAGATCATCGACGTACCGGCCGCCGACCCCTACACCGTCCAGGGCGACGCCTTCTCGGCGGCCGTGCGCGATGGCACACCGGTCCCGATCCCGCCTGCTGACGCGGTCGCCAACCTTCGCGTCATCGAGCGCATCCTCGCGCCCTGACGGCGCGTACCGGGCGGTGTGCCCGCACTAGCGTGAGCGCGGGTAGACACGGGGAGGCGACAGGTGACCGCGTCCGAGCTTTCGGAGAATTGGGCGACGTTGTGGGAAGCACTGGCAGCCGCGCAGCCCGACCAGGTCGCGGTCGTGATCGGCGACGCCCGGATCCGCTGGGGTGACTTCGACGACGCCGCAGCGCGGGCCGCGGCGGCGCTGAACGCGCACGGCATCGGGCTGCACGACAGGGTGGCTCAACTCCTCTACAACTGTCCGGAATACCTCGACACCACCTACGCATCGTTCAAGCTGCGCGCCGCCACGGTGAACGTGAACTACCGGTACAAGGCACCCGAGATCGTGCATGTGCTGGGCGACGCCGGGGCCAAGGCGCTTGTGTTCCACGGGGCCTTCGCCGAGGTGGTCGACGAAGCACGCAAGGCGCTTCCCGAGCTAGAGCTGCTGGTGCAGGTCGACGGTGGCGACGGTGTCCCCCTGCTGCCTGGAGCCATCAGCTACGAAGAGCTGCTCGATGGGTTCCAGCCCATGCCGCCCATCGAACGGGCGGGAACCGACACCCAGTTGCTCTACACCGGCGGTACCACCGGCCTGCCCAAGGGCGTGGTGTGGACCCACGCCGGACTGTTCGGCGCGATGGCTTTCACCGGCTACGGGTCGATCGGCGTGCCGGTGCCCACCACCGCAAACGAGGTGGGCCGAGTGGCGGCCGAGCTGTCGGCGTCGGGCCGCAGCCCGGTGAACATGACCGCACCGCCGCTGATGCACGGCACGGGCCTGTTTCTCGCATTCTCCACCTTCGTACTCGGCGGGCGCGTCGTGCTCATGGCGGGTCGCAGGTTCGACGCCGGCGAGCTGCTGCGCCTGGTGCAGCGCGAGGGGGTCACCCAGCTGTCCATGGTCGGCGACGCATTCGCCAGGCCGATCGTCGCCGAATTGGAACGGTCCGCCGCGGCCGACGAGCCCTACGACCTGTCCAGCCTGGGCCGCATCGTGTCCAGCGGCGCCACCATGTCGGCCGACATCAAACGCGACCTCCGCCGGGCGGTCCCCGGCGCCACGATCCTCGACCTCATCGGCGCCAGCGAAGGCGGGCCGTTCGCCATCTCGGTCACCGCGCCGGGCCAGGAGCCGCCGGAAACCGCGAAGTTCATGGCCACGCCAGCGACGGTCGTATTCGACGACCAGACGTGGGAGCCGATCCCGTGGGGCTCGGGGCGCACCGGCGTGCTGGCAGTCTCCGGCCCGGGACCCGACAGCTACTACCGCCAGCCCGAGGCCACGGCGAAGGTGTTCCGGGTGATCGGCGGAGTGCGCTACTCCGTACCTGGCGACTACGGCACCATCGACGCCGACGGGCAGGTGCATCTGCTAGGCCGCGGCTCCGTGTGCATCAACACCGGCGGCGAGAAGGTGTACCCCGACGAGGTGGAGGTGGCGGCGCGCAGCCACCCGGGCATCCTCGACTGCGTCGCCGTGGGCATGCCCGACGAGCGGTTCGGCCAGCGCGTGGTGCTGGTGGCGTCACGCCAGCCGAGCAGCTCGACGACGGCTGAAGACGTGATCGCCCACGTGAAGGAGCAGCTGGCCAACTACAAGGCCCCGCGCGAGGTGTGCTTCGTCGACGCGGTGTATCGCAGCCCATCGGGCAAGGTCGACTACCGCTGGGCCCGCGACGCCGCCGCGGCGGGCGCCGTCGGCGGGCGGTAGAGGAGCGACGTGGCGGACACGACACCGGTGGTCATTGGAGCCGCTCAAGTGGTGCAACGCCCTGGCGAGCGCGATCTCACCCATGCCCTCGGCCACATCGAGCTGATGGCCCAGGCCGGCCGCGAGGCCGCAGGCGATGCGGGCGCCGACGGCCTCGTGGCAAAGGTGCAGTGGATCGGCGTGGCCGGTGGCTGGTTCGACTACCAGAACCCGGGTCAGCTGGTGGCCGATTCCGTCGGCTCACCCAATGCCGGTAGTGCGCTCACCCCCATCTCCGGCAGTGCGCCCCAGGAGTTGGTGGGCGTCGCCGCGCAACGCATCGCCGATGGCGAGCTCGACGTGGCGTTGGTAGTGGGCGGCGAAGCCGCATGGTCGCTGCAGCGGCTGCGCAAGGCCGGACTGGAGCCGCACTGGGAGACCCAGCCGGGGAACGGCTACCCGGAGATGCTGTCGCCCTATCCCATCGAGCTGGTGCACGAATCGCAGGCACTCGGCCCCGCTGCTGCGGCCTACGCCCTGCTCGACGACAGCCGCCGCGCGGCCCATGGCGAATCGCTGGCGGATCACCTCGCCCGCATCTCGACGTTGTGGGCCGGGTTCAGCGAGGTTGCCGCCACCAATCCATCGGCTTGGGATCGGCAGCTGCACACCGCCGAGGCGATCGCCATACCATCGTCCGACAACCGGATGATCTCGTTCCCGTACACGAAGGCGATGGTGGCCAACAACACCGTCGACATCGCCTCTGCGGTTCTGCTGTGCTCGGCCGATGCAGCCCGCGCGGCGGGGATCGCATCCGATCGCTGGGTGTTCCCGCAGGTCGTGGCCTGCAGCCACGACACCTGGCTGATCGCTGGAGCGCGACCGCATTGCACGGTTGCCCGGCGCTCGCCACCGCCGCTGCGGCTGCTTTCGCCCACACGGGCATCGGAATCGACGATGTAGAGCACGTCGATCTCTACGCCTGCTTCCCCGCGATCGTGCAAATGACCGCCGACGCACTGGGCCTTTCCCACGATCGGCAGCTCACGGTCACTGGTGGACTGGGTTTTGCCGGTGCAGCAGTGGGCAACGCGGTGGGCCAGTCGATCGCGGCGATGACGCACCTGGTGCGGGCGGGCGGCATCGGCCTCGTGCATGGCAACGGCGGAGTTGCCACGAAGCACTCGTTCGGCCTGTACTCCGCCGAGCCGCCCGCCAAGACGTTCACGCTCCTCGATTGCCAGCCGCAGGTGGAGCATCGCCGTCGCACCGCTGTGGCCACTGACTGGGCCGGCGCATGCATGGTCGAGGCCGCGACCGTGGTGCACGACCGCGACGGCCGAGCGCACACATTGGCCGCAGTGCTGAGCCCCGACGGCGCTCGCGGCCGGGCGTGCAGCAATGACGGCGCACTCATGCATACCGCCATCACCGACGGCCTCGCCGGCCGCCACGCCCACCGCACTGTCGACGGCACGCTGCACATCGGCGCCTGACCCCAGATCGCAATGAACACCCCACTTTCGCCTCCTCAGCGGCCGCCGGCCGGGTCGCCGCTCCCCGCCTGTGAAGCATCGAGCTCTGCCCGGACCGCTTGGTCGACGTTGCTGTGGACGCGGTCGGCCCCGAGCCGTTCGAGGACCCCGTCCGCGTCGAGCACGGACAGCACGTCGCCGCGCACGCGGGCGAGGCGCAGCGACCAGCCGTCCCGTCGGGCCAGCTCGACGAGCTGGCCGATGTGGTCCGCGCCCTGCGAGTCGATGAAGTTGACGCCGGCGAAGTCGATCACGACGCCGGTGACGCGGGTCGGCGGCATCGCGCAGCCGCTGCTCGATCACCGTCGGCCAGCGATTCGGCCGTGACGAACGTCAGCCCGCCGTCGAACCGCACGACGAGCATCCCGGGCGGCGCGTTCGCCGTCGGGATACTCCTCCAGCGGTCGGAACGCCGACGAGCCCGGCTCGCGCCCGAGCTCGGTCATCGCCGGCGTGGCGCTGACGTAGACCAGCCATCCGACCGACAGGACGATGCCGATGACCACACCGGCCAGCACACCGGCGCTGAGCACGCCGACGATGGCCAGCACGGCGATCCAGAAGTCGACCCGCTTGACCCGCCACAGCCGGCGCATCTCGCCGACGTCCATCATCCCGAACACGACGGCGTCGATGATGATGGCGGCGAGCACCGGCTTGGGAAGGTCGGAGAACAGCGGCGCCAGGACGAGCAACGTCAGCATCACGATGACGCCGGTGACGATCGACGCCATCGGCGTACGTGCTCCGGACGAGTCGTTGAGCGAGCTCGCCGACAAGCTGGTCGACACCGGCATGCCCTTGGAACACGCCGGCGCCGACGTTGCACATCCCCTGCGCCACCATCTCCTGGTCGACCCGGATGCGGTAGCGGTGGCGCGAGGCGAACATCCGGGCGTCGCCCGCGGTCTGCGAGAACCCGATGAGGAACAGGGCGACCGCGGCCGTGACGATCGTCGCGGCGTGGTCGCGCGACCAGATCGACCGGGCGGCAGCTCGGGGACCGGCAGGCCGCGGGGAACGTCACCGACCGTCGCGACGCCGTGCCCGGCGAGATCGAGCAGCGCTGGACACCACGAGTCCCCCGACGACCAACACCAGCGCACCCGGGACCTTCGGCGCGGCGACGTGCAGCGTCACCACCACGACCAGGGCCACGGCGCCGACGGCCAGCGTGACCCCGTGGAGCTCGTCGACCCCGCGGATCCAGCTTCCCAGCTGCCGCCAGCTGTTGCTGCCCTCGGCGGCGGTGCCCGTCAGCTTGGGAAGCTCACCGATGACGACGTCGATGGCGGCGCCGAACAGGAACCCGGTGATCACCGGCTTCGACAGCAATCGCGACAGCCAGCCCATCCGCAACGCGGCGGCGAGCACGAACAGGGCGCCGGTGACGCAAGGTGATGGCCGACGACCAGCTCGGCGGTCTGCGTCGCCGGCCGACACCCCGGTCAGCACGACGGCGCTGGCGGCGATCGGCGGCGAGCGCCGAGCTCGGCCCGGTCGAGATCTGCCGCGACGTCCCGAACACCGCGTAGATCAGCGCGCCGGCCGCGGCGGCGTAGAGGCCTCGCTCCACCGGGAGCTGGGCGATCCCGGCGTACCCCAGCGCCTTGGGCACGACCAGGGCCGACACGGTGATCCCGGCGATCACGTCGTAGCGGACATCGCGCGCCGATACGCCGGCAGCCAGCGCACGATCGGGATCAGTCTGTCGCCCCGCATCGCCCGCAATGTCTACACCCCCGCTGGCGACCCCAACGGCAACTCGGCCGTCCCCTCGCCACGAGAGACCCGACGGATATTCGCCCTTGCGAGGAAGGGTTTGCGAGTCGATCGGCAAGCGTAGCGAGGTCGACCAGGCTTCGGATCCGGGCATCGCGCCACCCTTCGTCCAGTTCACGGCGCGGCACATCGGGCGCTTGGTTCAGTGGTCGTGATCGAACGTCAGCACGAGGCTGCCGACCTTGTGGCCGCTGTCGACTCGGCGGTGTGCGTCGACGATCTGGGCGAACGGCAACACGGAGTCGATCACCGGCTGCACGCGCTCCATGCTCGGTCAACGACGATGAGGGTCTCGAGGTGGTCAGCGCTGAGCGTGGCGGTGCCGCTGACCACCGCCTTCTGCCACGACGAAGCGATCGTCGGCCAGAGCTCGCCGTACACCATCAAGACTCGGCCGCCGGGTTCCAGCGAGCCCTTGACCCGCGCGTAGGTGGCATTGCCCTGGTTGTCCATGATCACGTCGTAGCGCTGTCCGTTGTGGGTGAAGTCCTCGGCCGTGTAGTCGACGACATGGTCCGCTCCCAGGCTCGTGACCAGGTCTGCGTTGGCGCCACTGCACACGGCGGTGACCTCGGCGCCCCGTGTGCTTGGCGAGCTGCACGGCCATCGCACCGACCGCCCCGGAGGCGCCGTTGATCAGCACCTTCTGACCGGCGGCGAGCTTTGCCCCGCTCGAAGAAGTGCAGAGCGGTCGAACCACCGAAGCACAACGCGACGGCGTCGGGTTCGCTGAGGGTGTCGGGGATCGTGGCGATCGCTCCCTGCTCGGCCACGGTGACGTACTCGGCGTGGCAGCCGAAGTCGAGGTTCGCGAGAAGCCACCACCCGGTCACCAGGTTCGAACCGGGTGACCTCCGGACCGACCGCCTCGACCCGGCCGGCGACGTCGAAGCCGAAGACGGGTTGCTTCGGCTTGGTGAGACCGAACCTCAGCCGCACCGCCAGGCCCATGCCGCGCGGGACGCGTAGCGCGCGCACCCGGGCGTCACCGGAGTTGACCGTCGTCGCCGTCGCCCTGATCAGCACCTCGCCCTCCGCCGGAGCCGGCTTCGGTACCTCCCTGATCCGCACGACCTCCGGCGGCCCGTACCCTTCGCACACCGCTGCCTTCACGAACCACGCACCTCGAGCACTGGTGCACGCTACCAAGCGCGTCCGTCGAGCTGCCCAGGCCACGCTCTGGGTGGAAGGCGGTCACTGTCACTGACTCCTTCGCCGTCCGGTGCGCCGCTGAACCACGGCTAGGGTTCGGACACCAGTCACGCGGACCGGGGGGTCTCGGATGGCACGGATTCGACTGACACGTGGCGGGACGGGAAAGCGGATCACGGTCGGGCTTGTGCTCGTCGTGGCAGTCCTCGCACCGGCGAGCGGCGGCGAGGCGCGCCCGGGTGACCGCTACGTCGCCCTCGGTGACTCGTACACCGCCGGTCCGCTGATCCCCTCCCAGGTCGCGCCGCTCGGCTGCCTGAAGTCGAACCGCAACTACCCCAACGTCGTCAACGCCTCACTCGGCGGCACGGCATTCACCGACATCAGCTGCAGCGGCGCCGAGACCGAGGACATGTTCGCTGCCCAGAGCGTCGAAGGCCCAGACAACCCGGCACAGCTCTCGGCGCTGTCGCCGGAAACCACGCTCGTCACCATCGGCATCGGCGGCAACGACATCGGCTTCACCGAGGTCATCCAGAACTGCGTGACGTACAACCCGTTCAGCACGCCCTGTCGTGATCGCTATGTGCGCAACGGCGTCGACGAGATCTCCGCCCGGATCGCCGCCACGGCGCCCCAGGTCGGCGCTGTGCTCGCCGAGATCGACGTCCGCTCGCCCAGCGCCCGGGTGTTCGTCGTCGGCTACCCCCAGATCCTTCCCGACCGAGGCAGCGGCTGCTGGCCGAGCCTGCCGATCTCCTGGGGCGACGTCCCGTACCTGAGGGCGAAGACCAAGGAGCTCAACACGATGCTGCGCTCCCAGGCAACCGCTGCAGGTGTGGGATTCGTCGACACGTACGTTCCGAGCGAGGGTCGTAGCGCCTGCGCCTCGTCGGGGACACGTTGGGTCGAGCCGCTCGTGCCCTCCAACCCGGCGGCGCCGGTGCACCCCAACGCACGGGGCATGGCCGGCATCGCTGCTCTGGTCGCTACGGCTGCCGTCTGATCACGATGCTGCCCCGAAGCATCCGGAGAACGCGCACGGATTCGGGATCTCGGGAGTATCCGTGAACGCCGGGCGGGGACGACCGCTTATCGGGGCAGCCACACCTAGGCGACGAGGTCGGACAGGTGCTGCAGCGAGTTGTCGAGGTGGTCCTGCCCGAACGGCGGGAACTGGATGTACTCGCGCACCTCGGGCGGGACCGCTGACCAGTCGTACGTCAGCGTCACCGTCGTCCGCGACGGGCCGGTCGCCTCGAGGTCGTAGCGCCAGATCCAGCCGCCGAAGCTGAGTTCCCCGGTCTCGGGCGACTCCTGCCCGGGCTGCCACGCGATGGCCCGCGGCTCGTCGAACACCTCGACCCGGTTGGCCATCTTGTAGTCCTTGTCCGGGTGGTTCTCGTGGTACATCGCCATCCGGAACACCTGGCCGGCGGCGGTGATGCGATCGCCGTCCAGGGACTCGCGCACCCAGCCGGTGCCGTCGATGTCGGCGTGGGCCGACGGGTCGGCCAGCACCGCGAACACCGCCTCCGGGGCGGCCTCGATCGTCGTGGACGCGGTAACGCGCTCGGTTTCCATACCAGTGAGACGGCTCGCCGGGCCCGAACTCATCGCCGCACGGGACACCGGCCGGTCGAGGATCGAACGTGTGGCGCCATTCGCAGTAACCCAGTTCAACGATCGCTCGGACGCGCCCGCTCGCTCAGGCGTGGATGTCGCTGAGTGCTTGGTCGAGGATCGTGATCCCGAGGTCGAGTTCGGCATCGGTGATCGTCAGTGGTGGCGCGATGCGGAACACCCCACCCATCCTCGGCAGCGCCGTGATGTTCATCGACAGTCCGAGTTCGAAGCAGCGTCGCGTGATTGCTGCGCCGAGCTCGGGTGCCGGCTTCTTCGAGTCCCGATCGGCGACGATCTCCGTCCCGACGAGCAGGCCTCGCCCACGCACGTCGCCGATGCATTCGTGCTTCTCGCTCAGCTCGTTGAGTCCGGCGCGCAGCCGTGTCCCGGCGACCTCGGCCCGCTCCGCGAGGCGGTCGCGGACGACGATCTCGAGAACCTTCAAACCAACCGCCGCGGGCAGCGGGTCAGACACGTGCGTCGTGTAGAAGAGGAACCCGCGCTCGTGCGCCTGCTTCTCGATTTCGTCAGTCGTCAGCACGGCTGCCAGCGGCAGGCCAGCGCCGAGCGTCTTCGACAACGTCAGGATGTCGGGCACGACGCCGTCGCGCTCGCAGGCGAACATCGTGCCGGTGCGGGCGATGCCGGTCTGCGCCTCGTCGAGCACCAGGAGCATGCCCCGGTTGCGACACCGCGCCTGTAGCTCGGCGAGGTAGCCAGGTGGGAGGTCCAGGATGCCGCCCGACGAGAGCACCGGCTCGGCGATGAACGCCGCAAGCGCACCGGTGCTCTGCCGGTCGATGAGGTCGAAAGCATCGTCCAGCTCCGTGAGCCAGTCGAGAGTCCCGTCGGCGGTGACAAAGCGGGGCCGATAGGCGTTGGGTGCGAACACCGCCATCGAACCGACCGGCGCCGGGCCGTGGCCGCGGCGCCCGGCCGAGTACGTCGCCCCGCTGGCGGCACCCGTCATGCCGTGCCAGCTCTGGGCAAACCCGACGACCTCCCATCCACCGGTCACGATCTTCGCCAGTTTCAGGGCCGCCTCGTTGGACTCTGCCCCAGTCGTCAGCAACAACACCTTCGACAGGCCCGGCGCCAAGGTGCCCAGGGTCTCGGCGAGGTCGATCACCGGCCGCGACAACATCCCGGAGAAGAGGTGATCGAGCCGGCCGATCATCTCCGTCACGGTCGCGACGATCTCGGGGTGCGAGTGCCCCAGGATGGCGCTCATCTGGCCGCTGGTGAAGTCCAGCACCCGTCTGCCGGACTTGTCCTCGACGAACGCTCCGGCAGCCCGCTCGGCCACGAACGGCGACCAGGTCGCCCCGTACCGGACAAGGTGCCGTTCGGCGCGACGGAGATCGACCTCGTCGTCGGACATCGACCAATTCTTACCGACAACCCACGACATCGCGGAAGGTCGCCGCGCAGTGGGTGCGCGGGCGACGTCAGTGCGCGCTCCGGGCAGCCGGCGCCGCCGTCGTTCCGTCGCGTCGGACAAGCTGCGGTAGTCCGATCGCCGGCGCCAGATCGCCATCAGCGGGCCAGCGGCGCCTTGAGACCATGGACGAGTAGTACGTCTTCTTGACGCCGGAGGCCAGTGCTAGGAAGGACCAAACCGGAGACGGGAGGACGGTGGCGACGATGGACACGACCGGGGAAGTCGACCGCATCCTCGCTGACGCGGCCGGGAAGGCTGGACTCGACGACTTTGGAGAGACCTGGTTTCTGGGCCCGCTGTCCGCGTACGCCGCCGATCTCGAGCAGTACAATCTCACCGAGTTCGGGCGCAAATTCCTGCGATCGCGGGCGGTGCTCGACCTCGTGCGGCGCTTGCGCGTCCTCGACACGCTGCGGCAGCACCCAGAGATCGCCGCCGTGCCGATCCCGCCGATCGTGTACATCACCGGCCTCGAGCGAAGCGGGACGACGCTGCTGCACAACCTGCTCGCCCTCCATCGAGACGCACGAGTCCTGCGCCGGTGGGAACTCCTGGAGCCCGTGCCGCCACCGGAGACGGCGACCTACGACACCGATCCCCGCATCGCGCGAGTGCAGCAGCAGACCGACGTGCTCCGCGGAACGTTGCTCGAACACATGCACTGGGTGAACGCGACCGACCCTGAGGAGTGCGTGTGCGGATTCATCGACTCGGTGTCGATGTTCGCTTGGGCCGCGGGCCCGTGCATGCCAACGTGGTGGCGGTTCCTTACCGAGGAGGACCTCTGCCCTGCGTTCGAGAGCTACCGGCGCGTGGTGCAACTGCTGCTGTGGAGGCACCCCGTCGAGCCCGGCGGATTCCTCGTGCTGAAGG
This sequence comes from uncultured Acidimicrobiia bacterium, assembly GCA_963830025.1. Taxonomy (GTDB): domain Bacteria; phylum Actinomycetota; class Acidimicrobiia; order Acidimicrobiales; family Ilumatobacteraceae; genus CAWHLC01. The sequence continues at coordinate 24,489 of CAWHLC010000001.1, read as the reverse complement.
CACCCCAGATCTCACGTCAGGTCGCGCAGTTCGCGAAGGTCTTCCCCGAGGCGCGGTTCGTGATCACGGATCGCGACCCGTACCGCTGCATCGTGTCGTTGGCCGCGCTGGGTCACGCCATCGTCGAGTGGTTCTGCGAGATAAACCCGCTGACCGACGACGGGCACCGGTCGAAGATCATCAGCCGCCAGGTGCCCAGCAAGCTGGCGAGCATCGCTGACTTCACGACGGACGCACCGTCACGCGCGATGCACGTTTCGTACACGGAGCTCGTCCGCGCTCCCGTCGACGTCGTTGGACAGGCGCTGGAAGCGAACGCCAACGACGACGAGCTGCCCGCCAAAGTGGTTGCGTATCTCGAACGCCAGAAGGCAGGCGACCGGGCCGCACCGCCGGCAACCCTCGATCCGATGGGCTACGACCAGGCGGGCGTGTGGGTTGACCCGATCATCAGGTCGTACTGCGAACGGTTCGGCATTGAACCCGAGCGGACCCGGTTGACCGGCCCGACCGCCGTTTCGTGACGCCGCGCCGACCAGACATCAGCCAGCAGGGCATTCAGGAGACCACCAGCCGAGCACTCCGACGCTACGCGCGCCGCTGCCGGCACATCCTCCATCAGGGCATTCGGAGAGCGATCGGCCAGCCTCGCTCGTTCGGTCAGCTCACGCCGGAGGGCCAGCGGGCACGACGCCGAGTTGCTGCATCAGTGAGAGAAGGTCGGCGACCCCCCAGTGCTCGTTCACGAGGCCAGCGTCATCGAAGTTCATGATGTCGATGAGCTGGATCACTACGGCCTTGCCGGTGGGCGGCACCCCCATGAACTCACCCTGGTGCGTTGCCGAGGCCTTCACCCGGGCGACGGCCTTGTCCCCGCTGGCAATCACATCCTCGACATCCATCCGCATGTCGGGAAACGCGGTGAGCAACGACCCGAAGTAGGCGAGCGCGCCTTCCTTTGTCGGAGGCAGACCGGGGACCTCGTCGTGCTCGACGAAGTCTTCTGATAACAGCTCACCAAACCCGTCGAGATCTCCGGCGTTGATGCGCTCGTAGGTGCTCCGCATCGTCATGGCGTGGTCCACTGCCGTCCCCTCTCCGCTGTGGCTTGACCGGGCCTCAAGCATGCCAGACCGGAACCGGCCGCGCCGTACCGTGCCGATCGGCGTGCGCCCGTCCAGCCGCTGTTCCAATGCCCAAATCGGGCAACATGTGCTCCCAGGCGTGCGCTCGCGGCGCTCGCGGTCGAGCTGAGAGGGGGAATCGGGATGCCAGAGTTGCTGATCTTCCACGAGGTCGACGACATCGACCACTGCCTCGCGTCAACCAAACGTGACGAGCTGATGGGAGCACGCGGCAGGCCGGCCGTCAGCTCAGGAGGCCACCGTGCCGATGCAGCGACTTGATGCCAGTCATGCCGACGCCGCGGCGGCGACCTTGGGCGAAGCATTCTTCGACGACCCGTTGCTGCTGATCGTTGCCCCGGACGAGGCGACGCGACGGCGGTGGGCGCCCTGGTTCATGAGCCTGCCATTGCGGTATGGGCTGCGATGGGGTGAAGTCTGGGGCACCGAGGACGTGTCGGCCGTCGCCGTTTGGGTGCCGCCGGGCAGTGGTGAGATGGGCCTTGGCCGGATGCTCCGGATCGGCGTGGCGAGGATGCCGTTCCGCCTGGGGATGGCGGGTAGCCGTCGGTTCATGCAAGCACTCTCCGTAACGGAGCCCTTCCACAAGACCGTCCACGGCCCCCACTGGTATCTCGTCGCGGTCGGCGCGCGATCCGAATGCCAGGGCCAGGGGCTGGGGTCGGCCCTCGTGGAGGTGGGCACTTCACGCGCGGACACGGCCGGAGTGCCCTGCTATCTCGAGACCGGGACGCAGTCCAACATCGACTTCTACACGAAGCGAGGTTTCGAGATCGTGGGCCAGACAGACTTCGACGATCACACGCTCACCGGCATGGTCCGCCCGCCAAGTGGACGATCGGATCATTGAGACTGGGCACCGCTGAGGCGCCAGCGGCCGTCGAATCCCAGGCGCCGGCTCATTCCCGACCATCAACACCAGCGAACCGCCGAGCCCAAGGGTGGTTCCGTCAACGAGGAGACAACCGCAGATGGCCATCGAACCCGAGCCGGGCCGGCACAACCTGCCCATCCCGGACGCCCATCAGCCGTACCCGGGGCTGATCACCTACGACGCCAAGGATCCGGCGACGAGCTTTCCGCCGACCCGAGCAGCTGCGTCCCGCCGCCGGGCGCGCCGAACGTGCTCATCGTCCTGCTCGACGACGTCGGCTTCGCGGCATCGAGCGCGTTCGGCGGGCCGTGCGACACGCCGGTCGCCGAGCGACTCGCCGCCGACCGGGTTGAAGTACACCCGGTTCCACACCACCGCGCTGTGCGCGCCGACACGTCAGGCGCTGCTCACCGGCCGCAACCACCATTCGGTGGGGATGGGTTGCATCACCGAGCTCGCCACGTCGGCGCCGGGCTACAACGGGATCCGGCCGAACACTGCGGCGCCGCTGGCGGAGATCCTGAAGCTGAACGGGTACTCGACCGCCGCAGTTCGGCAAGTGCCACGAAGTGCCGGTGCACCAGACGAGCCCGATGGGCCCGTTCGACGCGTGGCCGACCGGCGGCGGCGGATTCGAGTACTTCTACGGCTTCATCGGCGGCGAAACCAACCAGTACTACCCGGCGATCTACGAGGGCACGACTCCGGTCGAGCCGCCCAAGACACCCGACGCCGGCTACCACTTCACCGAGGACATGACCAACAAGGCCATCGCCTGGGTGCGCCAGCAGAAGGCGCTCATGGGCGACAAGCCGTTCTTCATGTACTTCGCGCCGGGCGCCACCCACGCCCCCCACCACGTGCCCAAGGAGTGGATCGACCGCTACCGCGGCCGCTTCGATGCGGGTGGGATGCGCTTCGCGACGAGATCTTCGCCCGCCAGAAGGCGCTCGGCGTGATCCCCGCCGACGCCGAGCTGACGGCGCGGCCCGACGGAGATCCCGGCGTGGGACGACATGCCCGAGGAGCTGAAGCCGGTCCTCGCCCGCCAGATGGAGGTGTACGCGGCGTTCCTCGCGCACACCGACCACCACGTCGGGCGGCTCTCGACACGATCGACGATCTCGGAGTGCTCGACGACACGCTCGTCTACTACATCATCGGCGACAACGGCGCGTCGGCCGAAGGCACCGTCAACGGCATCGTTCAACGAGACGTTCATCTTCAACGGCGCCGCGTTCTGGAGACCGCCGAGTTCCTGGCCTCCAAGATCGACCAGTTCGGCGGGCCCGAGGCCTACAACCACTACGCGGTCGGCTGGGCGCACGCGATGGGCACGCCGTACCAGTGGACCAAGCAGGTGGCGTCGCACTGGGGCGGCACCCGCAACGGCACGATCGTGCACTGGCCGAACGGCTTCGCTGCCCGCGGCGAGCTGCGCTCACAGTTCTGCCACGTCATCGACATCGCACGCCACCGTGCTCGACGCCGCCGGCCTGCCCGCGCCGACCTTCGTGAACGGTGTGCAACAGATGCCGCACCACGGCACGAGCATGACCTACTCGTTCGACGACGCCGGCGCCGCCGAACGCCACGACCTCCAGTACTTCGAGATGTTCGTCAACCGCGGCATCTACCACCAGGGATGGACCGCGGTCACCCGTCACAGCACGCCCTGGGTGATGAGCCCCGTTGCCCGCGATCGACGACGACGTCTGGGAGCTCTACGGCCCTGACGACTGGACCCAAGCCCGCAACGTCGCGGCCGAGCAACCCGGCCAAGCTCGCCGAGCTCCAGCGCCTCTTCCTCATCGAGGCGACCAAGTACAACGTGCTGCCGCTCGACGACCGACGCATCGAGCGCTTCAACGCCGACCTCGCCGGGCGGCCCCAACTCATCAAGGGCAAAACCCAGTTGCTCTTCGGCGGCATGGGACGCCTCACCGAGAACTCGCGTCCTGATCACCAAGAACAAGTCACACGCCATCACCGCGAACCTCACCGTGCCCGACGACGGCGCGCCGAAGGCGTGATCATCGCCCAGGGTGGCGCGTTCGCCGGCTGGAGCCTCTACGCCAAGGACGGCAAACCGAAGTACTGCTACAACCTGCTCGGGCTCACAGCGCTCGATCATCGAAGGCGACCGGACCCTTCCGCCGGGAGACCACCAGGTCCGCGTCGAGTTCGACTACGACGGCGGCGGTCTCGCCAAGGGCGCCACCATCACCCTGTACGTCGACGGCGACAAAGTCGGCGACGGACGCCTCGACGCAACCGTGCCGATGGTCTTCTCCGCCGACGAGACCAGCCGACGTCGGCCGCGACACCGGCACCGGCGTCAGCGACGAATACAAACCCGGCGACAACGAATTCACCGGCACGGTGCACTGGGTGCAGATCGACATCGACGACAACGCCGAAGACCTCGACCACCTGATCACCCCCGAAGAACGCTGGCAGATCGCGATGGCACGCCAGTAGCCGCACTGGCAGCCGGCTATCGCCTCACTCAACGGCCGATCGGATATCCCCCAGCTGGGAGACCAGACCTACGTCCTCACCGCGGAGGTAGCCCATCGCAGCCGCGAGGCTGATGCTCGCCGTTCGCGATGAGCGATAGACATGCAAGGGATGAGGACGACGACGTTGCCGGTGTGGTCGAGCGTGGTGGTGGCGTGCGCTCATCCCGATGACGAGTCGTTTGGCCTCGGCGCGGTGCTGTCGCGGTTCGCCGAGGCTGGGTGTCGTGTCGGCTTGTTGTGTTTCACCCACGGTGAGGCCTCGACGCTGCACAGTGCGGCTGGCGAGCTGCGCGCGGTCCGGGCCGGTGAGCTTGCCGCTGCCAGTGCTGTGCTGGGTGTTGACCCGGTGAGGCTGCTCGATTACCCGGATGGTGGCGTCGCCGCCCATGACGTCGGTGAGCTCGCCGATCACGTCAAGCGGTTGTGTTGCGCGACCGCTGCGGCCGGCATGCTCGTCTTCGACGAGGGCGGCGTGACTGGTCACCCCGATCACCGGGCCACCACCGCCGCGGCCCGCGCGCGGCTGACATGCTCGAGGTTCCGGTGTTGGCCTGGGCGGTCCCCGTTGAGGTGGCCCGTCCTTTGAACGAGGCGTTCGGGACCGACTTTGTTGGTCGCCGCGAGGACGAACTCGACATGGCGATCACGGTTGACCGGGCCCGTCAGATGGAGGCCATTCGGTGTCATCGGAGCCAGTCGGTTGACAATCCGGTGTTGTGGCGCCGGCTGGAGCTGCTCGGCCCGATGGAGTACCTGCGCTACTTGAAGCGGCCGATGCGGTGACCTTCGGCCCTAGGCGGCGACTCCGCCAGGCGGGATCATCGTGTCATGTCGGAGTATCGCGAGGGCATTGCTGAACTGGCTCAGCCCACCCGTGAGCTGCGACGCGCCATCCCGGACTTGTGGGCGGGTTTCTCGGCGTTGCATCAGGCGGCCGTGGCCGATGGGGCCCTGGCCGAAGAGACGCTGTGCCCGCGCAAGCACGGGTTACTCATCCCCGGTCCCCAGTCGCACGCGATGAGGATCGCGTTCGAGAAATACCTCTTCTGGAAGGCCCGCCATGGCTATGTCAACAGTCCCCTGAACACTCCTGCATCTCGATCTGTCCGTCGCCTCCGGAGCGCGACCGATTCTCGGCGATCGCTCGGAGATTCGCCCGAAGACGGGCGCGCCGCCGACCACCGCCGTGGCTGGTCGACGCCGACGACGACTCGTTCGCCGCCGCCGTGGCCGGCCCGCTGCCGGTGCTCGTCTATCTGTCGGCGCCGTGGTGCGAGCCGTGTCGACAGTTCGGCCTGACTGTCGAGCAGGCGGCCAGCGAATTCGCCGGGAACGTCAAGGTCGTCACGGTGAACGTCGACAACGCCCCGGCTGCCGCACAACAGCTCGGTGTGCAGGTCGTGCCGACGCTGGTCGTGCTGCACCACGGCCGGGAGGTCGCCCGCCAGGTCGGAGCGCTTGCGGCAGCGACGCTCAACGATTGGCTCAGTGGCGTGCTGCCGGCGGCAGCGTGACGCGGGAGGAGTGGACGGCCACGCGGAGGACCAGCGTGACCCGGAGACGAGCTCGATGAGGCGAGTCGAATCCACGGTCGGGCCCGCGCGTCGCAGGGTCACCGCTTACGAAGTTGATCTCGAGGCCATCGACATGCTGGTGTGGGCGGTCAAACGATGAGTTGCCCCGCCCCGAAGCTGCCGGTGCCGTTGGTGGGCGACGGAACCGCCGTGCCCTGTGTCGATGGCCACGATCGGCCGTACCTGAACCTCGACGCCGCCGCCTCGACCAGCGCCCATCCGGACGTGGCGGGGCGGGTGCAGGAGTTCGTGCCGTCGTACTCGAGTGTGCATCGGGGCGCCGGCTACAAGTCGCGCCTGGCCACCGAGGCCTACGAGGCGGCGCGAGCGGCAGCCCTGTGCTTCGCCGGCCGCGCACGCGACGGCGACGACGTGGCGATCATCTGCCGCAATACGACCGAGGCGATCAACCACCTGGCCTACCGGCTCCGGCTCGGTCCTGACGACGTCGTCGTCACCACCGTGGTCGAGCATCACGCCAACCTGCTGCCCTGGGCCCGGCTGTGCCGACGCCGCTTCGTCGAATGCCGGCCGGACGGAACGTTCGACCTCGACGACTTCGCCGCCGCCCTCGACACGGAACGCACGCCTTCGTTGCTGGCGATCACCGGTGCGTCGAACGTCACCGGCTGGTCGCCGCCGCTCGACGCCATCATCGCTGCCGCCCACGCCCGTTCGATCCCCGTGCTCATCGACGCCGCCCAGCTCGCCCCCCACCGAGCGCTGCCCGCCGCCGCCGACTTTGTGGCGTGGAGCGGCCACAAGATGTACGCCCCGTTCGGTGCCGGCGTGCTGATCGGCCCCCGGGCCGCCTTCGCCGACGGTGACCCGTTCCTCGCCGGCGGTGGCGCCGTCGACCTCGTCGACCTCGACGAGGTCACCTGGACCGACCCACCGGAGCGTGAAGAGGCGGGTTCCCCCAACGTCATCGGTGCCGTCGCCCTCCACGCCGCAATCGACGCCCTCGGCGACATCGGCTGGGACGCTATCGCCGACCACGACAACCGACTGGCGCGCCGCCTGCGCAGCGGACTCGCCGCCATCGACGGAGTCAGGGTTCTCGGCCCGGACATCGCAATCGGGACACTGCCGATCGCAACGTTCACCGTTGACGGCATTCCCCACGCGCTCGTCGCGGCGAGGCTCAGCGGCGAGTACGGCATCGGTGTCCGCCATGGTTGCTTCTGCGCCCACCCTTATCTGATGCGGCTGCTCCACCTGTCGGCCGACGAGATCGCCGGCTACCGGCGGGCCGTCCATCGCAGGGACCGCACCAAGATTCCAGGTGCCGTACGAGCCAGCGCCGGCCTGTCCACCACCCTCGATGACATCGACCGGCTGCTGGCGGCGGTCGCCGATATCGCCAGCGGCCGACCAGCACCGGTCGACTACGACCAGGACACCCACACCGGTGACTACTGGCCGGCCGGTGATATCCCCGGCTGGACCGCCAGCGACCGGGTCGTCGGCGCCTCCTGCGCCCGAGGCTGACCCAGACCGATCGGTCGACGTCTCGTCCGGATGAGGAACACCTCGATCATCCTCATCGGTCCGACCCGCTCGGTGACGCCGGTTCGTCGACGGTCCGCCGAGCCCAGCCGACGAGGCGGTCGGCCGGCATGGCTCCGACCTGTCGGGCGATCGGTCGACCATCGCGCAGGATGACCAAGGTGGGGATGCCTTGGACGCCGAAGCGGGCGGAGACGCTGGGTGCGTCGTCGACGTTGACCTTGACGACCTTGAGCCGGCCTGCCAGTTCCTGCGATGCTCGCTGGACGCCGGGCGCGATCATCCGACACGGACCGCACCATGGCGCCCAGAGGTCGACCAGGACTGGGAGCCGTGTCCGGATGGCGTCGTCGAAGTCGAGTTCTCCGGCGGCGACGAGCCATGGCAGGTCGGCGTGGCACACCGCGCAGCGGGGGGAGCCGGCGGCGCTCGCCGGGACCCGGTTCGACTTGCCGCACGACGGACAGCGGACGACGTCGTGGCTCGATGGTTCTGGTTCGTGTCGCGCCATGGGTGTCATCCTTCGTTGGGATCGGCTGCTGAGATCCGCGGAGACTCGGCGGATCCGGCCGGGTGCGGTGGTGGGACGTCGTAGGTGGTCATGTCAGTGCGAGCGTGGCGTTGATGGCGGTGTAGACGGCGACGACGACGAGGAGGGCGGCGAACCAGCGTTGCAGGCTGGCGCCGTCATAGCGGCCGGCGAGGCGGCTGCCGACGACGACACCGGCAACGCTCGAGACGGCGAACGGGATCACCGCGCTCCAGTCGATGCCACCGTCGCCGAGCCGCACGCCGAGCGCAACGAGGGAGTTGACCACGATGACGAGCATCGAGGTGCCGACCGCTTCGGGCATGGTGAACCCGAGCGCCAGCACGAGCGCGGGGACGATGACGAAGCCGCCACCGACCCCGAAGAAGCCGGTCAGCAACCCGACCGCGGTGCCGGCGAGCAGCACGCGGAGCACGGTTGCCGAGTCGAGGACGAACCGGCGGTGGGCGGCGGGGAGGCGGAGTCGGCTCGAGCGGCGGCGCCGGCGACGGCGGCGCCGACCGACCGGGCGGGTGACCGACGGCGGTTGGCGGAGCGGCGCATCAACGCGGCGGCGACGATCATCACGCCGGCGAAGGCCAGCAGCAGCACGTCCGCGTCCACGGCGGCGTTGAGCCGCGACCCGACGACGGCGCCGACGAGTCCGACGAGACCGAACACGAGACCGTGGGTGAAGCGGACTCGTCCGGCCCGAGCGTGGGGCACGATGCCGACGAGAGCGGTGATGGTGACGAGGACGAGGGAGGTGGCGGTCGCCGCCTTGGGGTCTTGGCCGGCGACGTAGACGAGGGCGGGCACGGCGAGGATCGATCCGCCGCCCCCGAGCGCGCCGAGCGACAGCCCGATGAGGAACCCGAGGGGAGAGGCGAGCAGGGCGCGCACGTCAGCCCGCTGTGGTGGGCACGCCGGCGTGCTTCGTGCGCCCGGCGGTTCGGCAGGCGCCGTAGCCGCCGATGACGTCGGAGACGTCGCTGAAGCCGTGGGCCCGCAGTGTCGAGGCGGCGATGCTCGAGCGGTATCCCCCGGCGCAGTAGACGACGGTCGGCATGGTCGGATCCAGCTCGTCGAGGTGGTCGAGCAGACCGGGCAGGGCGATGTGGCGGGCTCCGTCGAGCATGCCGTCGTCGACTTCGCCGTTGTTGCGCACGTCGATGAGCTGGAGCCCGGGAACGTCCCGTCGGCGCTCGCCAAGCTCGTCGGCAGTGAGTCGCGACGCCCGCTCGACGACGTCGGGTCGGGTCGCGAACGCCACGTCAGGTGACTCGAGCGCGCCGACCACGGTGTCGAAGCCGATGCGGGCGAGACGGACCTTGGCCTCGTCCTCCAGACCGGGTTCGGTGACCAGGACGATCGGCGTTCCAGGGTGCACGATCGCGCCGACGTACTCGGCGAAGCGTCCGTCGAGCCCGACGTTGATCGACCCGCGCAGGTGTCCGGCGGCGAACGCGGCGGCTGTCACGTCCGTCGACGACTGTCGGCGCCGGCGGCCTGGCGGGCGAGCACGTCGTCGAGTGGGAGCAGGTCGAGCGCCGCTCGCTCGTCGAGCACTTGGTGCGCGCGGCGGTTGGTGTTGGCGGCGAAGGAGAAGTACAGCGGCGCCAGCGGTCTGTCCTTCGGTGACGGCGTCGACGAACGCGTCTTCGGTCATCGGCGCCAGCGCGTAGTTGGTGCGGCGTTGCTCGCCGATCGTGCTGACGGTCTCGGTGGAGAGCTGCTTGCCACACGCCGACCCGGCGCCGTGGGCGGGGAACACCTTGGTGGCGTCGGGCAGCATGAGCAGCTTGTCGTGGATGGAGTGGTAGAGCTGGCGGCCGAGCTCATCGGGAGACGTGCCTGCTGCCGCAAGGAGATCGGGGCGTCCGACGTCGCCGATGAACAACGTGTCACCGGTGAGCACACCGAATGGCTCACGCCCGGCGCGGTCCCAGATGACGATGCAGATTGACTCCGGCGTGTGGCCTGGAGTCTCGCGGACCTCGAGGCTGACGGCGCCGAGCTCGAGGCGCTCGCCGTCGGCCATCGCTCGGATTGGGAAGCCGACCCGTCCGGCGGCAGCCGCGCCGTAGACGATCTCGGCGCCGGTCTGGGCGGCGAGCTCGAGGTGCCCGGACAGGAAGTCGGCGTGGAAGTGGGTCTCGACGACGTGGGTGATGGTCAGCCCATTGGCGGCGGCGTCAGCGAGGTACTCGGCGATATCACGACGGGGGTCGACCACAACGGCCCGGCCGCTGCCGCGATCACCGATGAGGTATGACGCCTGCGAGAGGCACTCGAGGTAGTACTGCTGGAAGACGAGGTTGTCGTGGGGAATGTTCATCGTCGGCCTCACGCGGCTGGGCAGGCGGCGCGGACGGCACCCGCGCTGGGGTTCGGGGAGACGGGCGTCGTTCCGGCGCGCAGGTGACGTGCCATGGTCACCGCGTCGAGGGACGGGTGGGAGGGCCGGTTGATCGGCAGCTTGGCCAGCGCCATCGCCATAGTGCAGCGATTGGTCACGGCGGCGACCACCAGCCCGGCACCGACGGCGCCGGCCAGCAGGCCGCGCCGCCGGCTTGGCGATGCTGGCGAGGACGGAGCCGAGCACCAGCGACCCAGCGACGAGGCGGACCTGTCGCTCGAGGTCCCAACGATGGCGAGCGCGACGCACCCTGCCACCGCTGCGGTGCCAGGCCGCCATGCCGCCGTCGAGCAGCTCCACGCCGTCGACTCCTGCGGCCGTGAGCGTCGAACACGCCGCGTCGGCCCGGGACCCCGACTGGCAAACCACCACGAGGCGCGAGCTCACCCCGCTCAACTCCTCGAGCGCGTCACCCAGATCGGTCAGCGGGATGTTGTAGGCCCCCGGGATGTGCGCCGTCTCGAACTCGCCCGGCGTGCGCACGTCCAACACGCGGACGTCGGCGTGCTGCCCGATCAAAGCGTCGAGCTCGGCGGGCGACACACGTCGCTCGGGTGGTTTGGGTCATGGGGCACCTCCAGATTGCGGATCGATATGTACGTACTTTATGACTTTCGATCGTATTTTCCAACCTTGATGCGTACATTCTGATGTTCGAGGTGCCACACTGGTCGTCGTGATGGCCGCCGTCGACCGGACCAGTCCACTTCCGCTGTGGGCGCAGGTGCTCGATGACCTCCGCGACCGCCTCGCGCGGCACGACTTCGACGCCGCGGTTCCCGACCGACTCCGAGCTGGTCGAGCACTACGGCGTCAGCCGCCAGACCGTCCGCGAGGCAGTGCGCCGGCTCAGCGGCGAGGGCCTGCTCGACCGCGAACGCGGGCGCGGCACGTTCGTGCGCACGAGTGCCCTCCACCATCCTGTCGGCACCCTGCCGGAGATCTTCGGTTCCATCCGCGAGCACCTCGGACCGGTCGTCAGCACCGTGCGACGAGTGCAGCGCGCCGCCGACCCCGACGTCGCCGAACGGCTCGGCCTCGACCACCGCCGACGACGCTCATCGTCATCGAGCGCGTCCGCCACGTCGCCGACGGGCCGATCGCCCACGACACGGCGTGGCTACCCGCCACCATCGGCGAAACGTTGCTCGACGTCGACTTCACGACCGCCGTGCTCGCCGATGAGGTCCGCGACCGCTGCGGACGCACCGCCGACGAGGTCGACGAGCAGATCGGCGCCGCCGTCGCCTCACGGGAACTGCGGGCGCTCCTCGACATGCCCACCAAGATGGCGCTCCTCACCGTCGCCACCCGCAGCAGCGCAGCGAGGCCTCCCGTTCGAATGCCGACGGGTCAGCTTCCGGGCCGACCGCCTCCACCTCACATCACGATGGACCAGCAACGAGCGAACCCGCCCGACCATCGGCGCCGCGACGACCTCCCCAAAGCTGGCAGCGCCGAGCCGGAACCTGCTACGAGATCAGGTGATGCAGCAATGCTCTGCTCGGAGTCGTCCGCAAGTGCGCAGTCCCATCACGCGCATCGGCAGCGGGTGACGTTTGGCCCTACCGCCCCACGGGACGAACAGGGATGCTGTCGACATGAGATCGCGCATCGTGGTGCTCGGCGGTGGGACCGGGGGCACCCTAACGGCAAACCGGCTGCGACGCCTGTACGGCGTCGATGAGGCCGAGATCACCGTCGTCGACCAGGATGACCGCCACGTCTATCAGCCGGGATTGCTGTTCGTTCCCTTCGGATTGACCCACAGCGAGGACATCGTCCGCCCCCGCGAACGGCAGCTGCGCACGGGCATCGCCTTCGTCGAGTCCGCCATCGACCGGGTCGACATCGTCGCCCAGGAAGTCCATCTCGACAACGGCGCTTGCCTCGGCTACGACGTGCTGATCATCGCAACCGGGGCAAGGTTGGTGCCTGACGAGACCGAGGGCCTCACCGGGCCAGGGTGGATGGACGACGTGTTCACCTTCTACACACCCGAAGGCGCTGCCGCGCTCGGCGCCGCGTTGGAGACCTTCGACCGGGGCCGTCTGGTGGTGAACGTGGTCGACATGCCGATCAAGTGCCCCGTCGCACCGCTCGAGTTCTGCTTCCTGGCCGACTGGTACTTCACCGAGCGCGGCATCCGCGATCAGGTCGACATCACCTACGCGACGCCGCTCGACGGTGCGTTCACGAAGCCCATCGCTGCCGAGCATCTCGGCGGGATGCTGCCGGAGCGGAGAATCGAGCTGGTCACCGAGTTCAACACCGGCGAGGTCGACGGCGCCGGCGGACGGCTGGTCGGCTACGACGGTCGCGAGGTCCCCTTCGACCTCGCCGTTGTCATCCCGCTGCACGGCGGCGCCGCTTACGTCGGCCGCTCACCGGGTCTCGGCGACGAGCTCGACTTCGTGCCCGCAGACGAGCACACGCTTGCAGGCAAAGGCGGCCCCGAACATCTTCGTCATCGGCGACGCCGCCAACGTGCCCGCCTCCAAGGCCGGTTCGGTCACCCACTTCGAAGGCGAGACGCTCGTCCGCAACGTGCAGCGGTTCTTGGCCGGCGAGCCGTTGGAGGCGGGTTTCGACGGGCACGCCAACTGCTTCATCGAGACCGGGTTCCACAAGGCCCTGCTCATCGACTTCAACTACGACACCGAACCCCAACCCGGGCACTATCCGACCACGATCGGGCTGCCACTGCTCAAGGAATCCCGACTCAATCACCTCGGCAAGCTGCTGTTCCAGTCCCTCTACTGGCACAGCCTGCTACCTGGCCGCGACCTACCCGGCCTCGGCTCCAACATGCCCATCGCGGGCAAGCGACCACCCGTCAACCACGAGGACTGACCATGCCCATCCAGACCATCGCCGGCACGTCCGTCGACCGCAACGACGAAGGCTTCTTCACCGACCCCACGCAGTGGACCGACGCCATGGCCACCGAGCTGGCCACGGCCGAAGGCATCGACGATCTCACCGAGGACCACTGGCGGGTGATCAAGTTCATGCGCTCCGAGTACTTCGACAAGGGCACCGGCCCCACCGTGCGGATGCTCGGCAAGACCTCCGGCGTCTCCGTGAAGCAGCTTTACCAGCTGTTCCCCAAGGGCCCGGCCAAGACCGCCGCCAAGATCGCCGGCATCCCCAAGCCCCGCGGCTGCATCTGAAAGGGCGACCACCATGGGCGACACCATCGACAAGGTCTCGATCATCATCTCCAAAGGATCTCTCGAGGGGATCTACCCCGGGCTGATCATGGCCAACGGCGCCCGCGCCGAAGGCATCGATGCCAACCTGTTCTTCACGTTCTTCGGCCTCGACGCCATCCACAAAGCCCGCCACGAACACATCAAGCTGGCGACCGTCGGCAACCCCGGCCTTCACCTGCCCACGCTTGCCGGCGGACTCCCGGGAGTGTCGACCATGATGACCCGCTACATGAACCACAAGATGGAAGAGCTCGACATCCCCTCCATCCCCGAGTTCATCGAGATGATCGCCGACACCGGTGCCGGCCTCTACGCCTGCGAAGCCTCCGTCGACCTGTTCGGCCTCGACAAGGACGACCTCATCGACCAGGTCGCCGACATCATCACCGTCGGCGAGTTCTACGAACTGGCCGCCGGAGGCCAGATCATCTTCACCTGAAACCCGCCGTCGATACGCACAGCGACCGCCCGCGCCCGGATGACCCACGCGTCCTCGTCGTAGATGTCGGACGGGATGACCGCGCCGATCCGCAGCATGAAACGATCGAGCGCGCGGTCGCGCAGCCAAGCGACCCCGACCACGGCGGCGAGCGGGAGCACGAGCGCATAGTCACCGGGCAGTTCTGGGATGAGGAAGATCGCGTCGAGCGGTGACCGCATGCCGACCGCGACACCGATCGCCATCGCAGGAACCACCGCGTCCGGCGTGCTATCCGAGCAGAGCACGGCGGGTCCCCCGCCTGAGGTGCTCACCCTGATCGGCCTGACGAAAGGGAGTCTCGGTTTCGATCATGGCGTGCGCTCCCTCGTCGCCATCAAGCCCGGGAGGTCAACGATGCCAGGTGGCTCGCACGCCTCCGTCGGTGATGCGCTCCGCACGGACCGCTGCGGCTCGGGACGTTCGCCTCTTTCGGGTAAGACGACCACGGCGCAGGCTGAACGCAACCGGAGAGGTTTGACATGGCAGTCGCCGCGCAGCGCAGAGACCCGACGGGCCTCGTCGACGGTGTGCACCGCCCCGAGCTCCGCCATCGCCGCGTCGCCACGGCGACAGCCGTCGGCGGTGTCGCGGTGGCCGTGCTCGTCGGTCATGACGGAACCCCCGGCTGGCAGTTCGTACGAGTCGCAGGCGTCGCCATACTCACACTTGCGGTGATCGCTCTGCAGACCCGCCTCAGCGATCGGGGACGCGGCCGGCTGGCCGTGGCCGTCGGTGTCGTTGTCCTCGCGATCGGAGCGGGGTTCATTCCCTATGTCGTCAAAGACGGTTGGTCGGTTGAAGCCGTCGCCAGCATGGTCGCGCTGGTCGCCGGTCTCGCCGTCGCCGCGGCCGGCACGATGGTCGGCACTCGCGGGCGGCGCGCTGTCTGGAGGATCGGTGCCGGCCTGGGCACTTTGGTGGTCACAGCTCTCGTCGCGTTCGTCGTGGCGCCGGCCGTCGCGGCGACGAACGTCCCACGGCCCGAGATCGGGGCGACGCCGGCCAGCAAGGGCCTGACCTACGAGGCCCTGACCCTCACCACCGATGACGGTGTGCGCCTGGCCGGGTGGTACCTGGCGTCCACGAACCGTGCCGCAGTGGTGCTGCTGCATGGCGCCGGGTCGACGCGGTCCGACGTCCTCGACGAGGCCGCCGTGCTCGCCGGCCACGGATTCGGTGTCGTCATGATCGACGCCCGCGGTCACGGCGACAGTGCTGGCCGGGCGATGGACTTCGGCTGGCACGGCGACGCCGACATCGCCGCCGCCACGCGCTACCTCGCCAACCGCCCGGACGTCGACCGGCAACGCATCGGCGTCGTCGGCATGTCGATGGGCGGCGAGGAGGCGCTCGGCGCCAGCGCTACGAACGACCTGATCCGGGCCGTGGTGGCCGAGGGCGCGACAGCCCGCAGCGCCGCCGACGAGGCGTGGCTGTCCGACGAGTTCGGCCTCCGGGGCGCGGTGCAGGAGCAGCTCGAGCGCGTGCAGGACTGGGCAACCGATGCTCTGACCACAGCGTCGGTTCCCACGTCGAGCCGCGCCGCGGTCGAGGCGTCGGATGCCCGTTATCTACTGATCACCGCGGGTGACATCATCGACGAGGGCCACGCCGCCGCCTACGTCGCCGCCGGGGCACCGGACCGGGTGCAGACCTGGACAGTGCCCAACGCGGGACACACCGACGGCCTCGACACGCAGCCCCACGAGTGGGAAGCCCGTGTGATCGCCTTCCTCACCGACTCGCTCGGCGCCCAGTGATGAACCCAACTCGCCGGCAGCCCGTCCTCCCCGACCGCAGTCGACACTCACGAGAGCCGGCAAGTCTCATGACAATCGACCACGCACACTGGCCGGCCTCACTCCGTTCCCGTGGCGGGCGCATGCAGCGGCAAAGTCAGGTAACCGTTGGACAGCGGCGTTTCGCGACAGCCCGTGGGTGGCTGGCAACCTCGCCGTGGAGCCGGCGACTCGCGGTGGCGGCCCTCATCGCCGTGATGGTCGGTGCCGCTGTGCTCGCCTACCTGCCGTTCACCCGGACGCCGTCACCACAGCTTGCGAGCGCACCAGCCGGCGTGTTCTCCGCCGACCGGGCCCTGGTCGAGCTGCGCGCCGTCGCCGCCGAGCCCCGCCCGATGGGCTCCATCGAGCATGGGGCGGCGATCGTCGCCATCCGTGCCCGTCTGACCGAACTCGGCGTGGAGTCCGAGGTGGTGGAGGGGGTCGCCACCCGCAACGACTTCAACCAGGTGTTCGCCGGCCGGCTCCGCAACGTCATCGCCCGCATCCCCGGCACCGACAGTACCGGCGGCGTGCTGCTGCTGAGCCACTTCGACTCGGTTCCAACATCGATGAACGCCAACGACGGCGGGCTTGGCGTGGCCACCGTGTTGGAGACCGTGCGGGCGATCCGGGCCGGTCCCCCACCAGTCAACGACGTGGTGCTGTGGTTCGGCGACGCCGATGAGACCACCGGCCTCAACGCCCTCCTGCTGCAGGACCACCGGTGGTTCCGCGATGTGCGGTTCGGGTTCGCGTTCGAGGCACCCGGCGCCACCGGCCCGAGCATGCTCACCTTCGCCGGTCAGGGCAACCCGCAGGCGGCCCCACCGTTGCTGAGCCTCGGCGACAACGAAGGCGTCCCCCTCGACAACGCGGCGATCTCCACCGACAACGGCCGCTGGCTACGCGAGGCACTCGACGCCGTCCCGCACCCCATCGTGGCGTTGGCGCTCAACGACCTCGCGCTGGGCGCGTCGCCCGATCTCGGGATGAGCATGTGGGGCAGCGATCTCGGCGGTGTGAGCTTCAGTCAGGTCGGCAACTCGTCGGGCTATCACACCGACCTCGACCGCGCCGACCGTGTGTCGCGAGCAAGCCTCCAAGACAGCGGAGACACCGCACTCGCTTTGGCACTGCACTTCGCTCGCTTCGATTTCGCCGACGCGCCCGAAGCCGGTGGTCTCGTCGCCTTCACCATCCCCGCAGGCCGTGTCGCCACCTACCCGACTGCGTGGGCGGTCCCGCTGGCGCTCGTCGCGCTGGCCGCGTTGGCCGCGGTCCTTACCGTCGCCAAGCGCCGCCACGAGCTGACGGTCACCGGGTTGTTGGTCGGCGTGGCCGCCACCGCCGTCGCGGTCGTCGCCTCGGTCTTGGTGACCGCGATCGTGACCAGTGTGCTCGCCCCTGACGCGCACTTCGCCCGCAACCCTTACGGCATCGGCTGGCGGATCTTACTGCTTGCCGCCATTACCCTGGCCGTGGTCGCCGCCGTGTTTGCCGGCGCCGCCCGACTGCTGAGGCGGCCGGCCCGGGTCACGGCCATCGCCGCCGGCCCGCTGATCGTGGTCTCCCTCCTCGGGCTGCTGACCGGCGCCGCCGTTCCCGCCCTCAGCTACGTCTTCGTGTGGCCGGCGATCGCCGGGACTGCGCTGCTCGCGTGGCAAGTCCTGCGCCCCGACCCCGCGAGCCGACCATGGCCGGCAGCCGGTGCGCTCGCCCTGGTCGCGGTGATCGTCGCGAGCGTCGGGGTTCCACTGGTGTATCTGCTCGCCAGCGCCGCCTCGGTGTCACTGCCGATGTTCGCCGCTGTCATCGCGGTGTTCATCGCCCTGCTCGCCTCGGTGCTGGTCCCGCACTTCCGCTACCTGAGCGGGCGACATGGCTGGGTCACACCTTCCGCCCTCGTTGCGGTGGCCGTGGCCTGCGTCGCCGGCCTGCAACTCACTGCCGGTTACGGCGCCGACCGTCCACGCCCCAACTACATCCAGTACACCCTCGACGCCGACACTGGCCAAGCCACCTGGATGGCGGCGGGCACCGACACCGATCGCTGGACCGAGCAGTTCTTTCCTGACGGCTACACCTCGACCCGCCAGGCGTTCTCGCCCGGTTACTACTTCGACCAGGACTTCGACGTCATCGAGGCCCCGGCCCCGGCCGTCGACCTCGACCGCCCGCAACTGATCGTCCTCGGCGACACCACCGTTGACGGGGTGCGCACCCTCGACCTGCAGATCACCTCACCGAGAGGCGCCCCGATGGCCCACCTCGACCTCACGTTGCCCGGCGACCTCGTCAGCCGCCACCGTCGGAGGTGAGCCGGTGAAGATCGACGATGAAGCTGCACTGCGACGCTTCCCCCTCGCCGCCTACAACCTGGGCGAGGACGGCATCGAGCTCACCATCGCGGTGCGCAGCACCGAGCCGGTGACCGGCACGCTCACCGACTACTCCAACGGCCTGCCTGCCATCGAGGGCATGACCGTCTCGCAACGGGCCGCCGAGTTCGTGCCGGCACCATTCGACTTCCGAGACCCCACCGCCGTCCGCACGAGCGTGGAGCTCTGAGATGGCTCGCGCCAGTACCAGGAAGGTGCACAGATGAGCACCATCGTCCAACCGCCCGTCGTCACGCCGACCACACCAGCTCGCCGCAGGCCGAGAGCATCGACATTCCGCTATTGGCTCGCCGGCGCCATCGCCGTCGTCGGTCTGGTCAGCGGCGTTGCCCTCGGGCTGAGCAGCTACCGGGACTGGCAGCGCGACATCGACACGCTCGACCGCGTCACGGTTCCCGGCGCTATGACCGTGCAACTCGACGAGGCTGACGGACGGGTCGTCTACTTCGAAGGCGACGACAACATCCGGTTCGATGACCTCACCATCATCGTCACCGACCCCGCCGGCTCGGCCGTCGACGTCAAGCGTTACGAGGGAGCGATGATCTACGAGGACCTCGACGGCACGCAGGGACGCGCCGTCGCCACCTTCAACGCCAACCGGGCCGGGACGTACGCGGTTGAAGTCAGCGGCGTCAACACCGGACAAATCGCCGTCGGCGACAGTGCGGCGCGCCGGGCACTGCCCGGCGCTCTCACCGGGCTCGGGGTCGCCGGACTCGCCCTCATCGCCGGGTTCATCCTGTGGCTCACCACGTTCATCAACCGCTCGAACCGGCGCACCGCCATCGAGCCAGAGGAGAACCGATGACCGCCACCGCGGTGCGTACAGCGCCAACACTTGCCGGTCCGGCGCGAACGGGACTGGTCCTCGACATCGACCACGTCACCAAGCGCTACGGCCGCAACGTCGTCGTCGACGACGTGTCCTTCACCGTTCAGCCCGGCCGCGTCACCGGCTTCCTCGGACCCAACGGGTCCGGGAAGTCCACGACGATGAAGATCCTGCTCGACCTGGCGGCAGCCAACCACGGCCGCGCCACCGTCGGCGGCAGGCGGTACCGAGAACTGCCCCACCCGGCCCGCACCGTCGGTGTCGTTCTCGAACCGAACGCCTTCCACCCGGGGCGAAGCGCCCGCAACCACCTCTTGATCCTCGCCGACACGTCCGGCATCCCACACAGCCGCGTCGAGGAGACATTGGAGCTGGTCGGCCTCGGCGATGGGGCTGACCGCCGAGTGGGCGCCTTCTCGCTCGGCATGCGCCAGCGTCTCTCGCTCGCCGGCGCCCTGCTCGGCGACCCGCCCGTCCTCGTGCTCGACGAACCGGGCAACGGGCTCGACCCGCAAGGCATCCGGGCACTACGCGACCTTCTACGAGCTCGCGCCGACGCCGGTCACACCGTCTTCCTGTCAAGCCACCTCCTCGCCGAAGTCGAGCACCTCGCCGATGAGGTCATCGTCCTCAACCGTGGCCGGCTCGTCACGAGCGGCCCGCTCCGAGAACTGCTGACCGCGGCAACGCTCGTCCGCACACCATCGCCACAGCAGCTCACCGCGGCGCTCGAAGCCGCCGGCGGGCTCGTGGCGGCTTCTGACCGCCAGACGCTCGTCGTTCGCGGCATGACGATCGACGCGATCGGCGACGTCGCCTACCAGGCCGGCGTCGCCGTGCACGAACTGGCGACGGACTCCAACTCACTCGAGGAGCTCTTCTTGAACTGGACCGGCGCCGGCGACTCGATGGGCGGCCGACAACACTCCACAGAGGCGGTGTCGCCATGAACTGGATGCGACTCATCCGCGGTGAACTACGCAAGCTCACCTCGACCCGCATGCCCTGGGCATTCCTCGCCGTGCTCATCGCCATCAGCGCCACCACCGCCATCGCCGTCATCTACGGCACCGACATGGACGGCACGAAGACGTTCATCTCCACCGCCGCCGACCAGCGGTCACTGATGGCCTTCGCCGCCAACGCCACGATGATCGCCGGGCTGTTCGGAGCCATCGCCGTGGCCCGCGAATACGGGCACGGCACCGTCGTCCCCACCTTCCTCGCCTCGCCCCGACGCCACCGAACCGTCCTTGCACAACTCGCCGCCGTGGCCCTCGCCGGTGGCGTGCTCGGCCTGGTCGGCGCCGCACTCACCGTCGCCGGCGTCGCCCTGACACTCCCGACCACTGACTACGACTTCATGGTCTCAACCGGCGGTGTGACCGCCGTGCTCGCCGCATCCACCTTCGCCGGCGCAGCAGGAGCAGTACTCGGCGCCGGCATCGGCGCCCTCGTCCGCAACACCGGCGGCGCCGTAACCGGCACGGTCCTACTGCTGATCGTCGCTCCGCCCCTCATCGTGCAACTCGTCAGCGACGCCACCTCGTGGGTGCCCAGCACACTGGCCAACGTCCTGTCCGGTGTCGGCCACGACGTCAGCCGCCCCGCCGCCCTCGCAGCACTCGCCGCCTGGGCGATCATCCCCGCACTGGTCGCGCTCGATCGCGGTCAACAAACGCGACGTCGTGTGACGAGATGGTTGGCACCCGTCAAAGCGGCACGAGCCGCCCCAACTCGACGGCAGCATCGTGCAGCGCCCACCGTGCTCGCCGCCCACATCCGGATCATGACCCTCGACCTCATCGCCCAACTCGACGCTCCCAGACGAACCCAAAGGAACTCGCTGATGACCCCGACCAACCCACCTGACACGTCCCCGCTCCTCCACGCCATCCTCAACCTGTCCAAGTTCCACCGCGAGCACGAGAAGTTCTACGCCTCCGCACCGCGCGAGATGGCCGTGCACCTGCAGCGCCACGCACGCACCTTGCAGGCACTCGCCGACACCTGGTCCTCCGCCGACCCGTCGACCGCTACCTCGTTCAGCCCGTACGAGGGGGCCGAGGACCTCAACAGCCCAGCCGCCATCCAGCTCGACGGCGTGCTCTTCATGGAAGGCGAAGGCCGACCAACTGAGATCACCCACCTCATCCGCGACCTCCGCACCGCCGCCCAGGACCAACGCGAGACCGGAGAGTGGTTGGCCACCGCCATGCACGCCTCCTGGGACATGGCGATCGCGCTGATCGAGATCGACGGCCTCGCCGACATGCTCGGCGAGCGGCACCGCATCATCGCCAACGACTGGCAGGCCGCTCACATGAACGACCTCATGAGCTACTTGCTCGACCGTGCGGCAGACATCCTCGACGCTGTCGAGTTCACACCCGCCGCGCTCCGCGCCGACCTCACATCACACGGAGTATCGGCCGGACGGCTCTACTCGGCCGCCGAACTCATCTCCCACGCCGCCGATCTCTGCAGCGACTCAGCCGGCCTCGTCCACGACAACGAGCGCCGCTGGCGAACATTCCGCGAGCGCGTCACCAGCCTCGTCTCGACGACAGACACCGACACACCCGCGTGAGTGCCCAGACGCCGCCCGGGCGGCGCGTCGCCGGTCGAGACACGGGTCCCCCACTTGCGTCAGCGAGCGCGCCGCATCGTGATGGCTCGCTGCGCAGCGCCCGCCACCACGAACTCGGCGTATCGGACGGCGCCGAACTGGAACTGCCTGATCACTCAAGGGCGCCCCGAGCCGATATTCAACGGACAGAACGTGGTGATCGAATGCGCCGGCGCCATGCGCGGCTCCAGCGGGCCCCGCACACGAGCAGGGGCCTCGCTGGTCTCACGAGCGGCGCCTCCGCCGGTCTGCGCGTCTGGTGGACTGATCTCGACAAGAGGAGACGACCATGGACGTCAACGAACTCATGCAGCAGACTCGCGACGCACTTTCGGTGTCGCGGCTGTTCGGCGAACCGTACGAGCGCAACGGAACGACGGTCATACCAGTTGCAGTCGTCCGTGGTGGAGGTGGTGGCGGACACGGTGAGGGCCCTGGACCAGAGGGCTCCGGCAGCGGATCTGGATCGGGCGGCGGGTTCGGTCTCGTCGCCAAGCCGGCCGGGGTCTACGTGATCGATGGCTCGGGCGTGCGTTGGCGCCCGGCGGTGGATGTCAATCGCATCGTCCTCGGCGGTCAGATCGTGGCCGTCGTGGCCCTACTCGTGCTGCGGAGCGTTATGCGGGCACGACGCTGACCTTGGGTAATGGCGACTGCCGGCCACAGCCTTGGGGTGAGCGAGCACTGATCCGGGTGTCCCGATCGCGCTCCGAGCTGCAAACCGACCGGGGACCGACGCAACTCCCGTCGGTCCCGGTCGGCGCGCGGATCGAGGGCGTTGTGACCGCGCGAGTGGTCCGGCACAGACGACGGGCACCCCAGAGCAGCAAGGCGAAGGCGATCACCGCGGGTAGGCGGTGCACGGATCACAGGCCGAGGAGCGATGGCCCCCACCCCAGACCGCGGCGCCGGTGCGCGATTGGGGCTAACGGGTTGTCCCTGCGACGAGCACCATGGACACCACGGTTTGCGAAGGAGTTTCACGAACCGTTCCAAATCCGCCTGGAGGGGGTTGTCATGTTGAGGAAGCCACTGGGTCTACTCGGGATCTTCTTGATCGTGGTCGGAATCGGTTACTTCGTGGGGGCCGGTGTCGCCTACAGCAAGGTGCAGGGCGGTTACGAATCGCTCCAGTCGTTCAGCGAGGCTCAGAACGTCGAGCTCACCTACAACGAGGACGGTGACCTCGTCGACCGGGACACCGTCGAAGGTGCCCAGGCGATCAGGTCGCTGCTGGAGGACGACTGGGATTTCCCCATCGTCGGGGCCGATCTCGACCCCGACGATCCGCTCGTCAACAGCGCCACTGAGTACATGTACCAGATGGCGACGATCGCCTACCACACCCTGCACGGCACCCAGACCGTGGTGCTGACCGCCGATGATCTCACCGGTGAGGATGGCACGATCGCTACCGAGTACCAGTGCAACGGCGAGACGGTCGCGGTGCCCGACCCCTTCCCCGCCGAGGGTGTCACCTGCGAGTTCGAGGTCGACGGCCGCTACTGGACCGGCTTCGACCGCTCCGACCCGGTGCAGGCCAAGGCTCGTGACATGGCGTGGAGCGGCACCGCCCACGCCCTCGTCGCCGAGTTGGGTGTCGGGGCGGCGACGCACAGCACCCTGCAGCTCGCCCTCGGTGTCGCCGCATTGCTCGCCGGCCTCGGCGTGGTCTGCACCGTCATGGGCGCCGCCTTCATCTGGCACACCCGCTCGAACCGCCAGGTGAGCTCCCCCGACACCATCCCGGAGGCGCCGTTCAACGACACACCCGACACGACGGCCACGACCGACTGACGGCAACAGATCGAGTCCACCTCGATCGATTTCGTGCAAGGTGCGGTCGTCGAGCTGCACACCTCGTCCCGTAGGGCCGAATGGGGCGCGTCGGCGGGGTGGGCCGCCAATGCGCCGGCTGGCGAAGCTGAGCACCAACCCGACGGCGGCCATGCCCCGCACGTCCTCGACGAGCGGGATGCCATCAAACCACAGGTAGCTCACAGCGAGCCCCGTATGGCCCATCCGACGCGAGCGCCCGCTGCCACGTTGATGGCCGCGAGTGCCGTGCCACCGGCCACGACGATGAGGCTTGCCGGGCAACGCCGACCAGGTCGCCACGAGCGGACGCTACGGGTTCGTGCGCATCTGGGAACGCTTAGCGATGTCGCTGAATCCCACAATGTCGAAAGCCCTGGCCGACTCCCGAAATGGGGATCTACCAGGGCTTTTGTGTGGAAAGGATGACGGATTCGAACCCGCGACCCTCACCTTGGCAAGGTGATGGTCCTCGTCCGCCGACTCCCCCGGCCTCGGCTGAGCAGGCTCTACTCGCCTGGCTCGTCCGACCAGTCCGCAGAGTCGCCCCTCTCCGGTCGAGATAGTTAAACGCATTAAACGATCTACGAAATCTGGGATTGACACGAGCGCGGTCTGGCGTCGGTTATCGGCGACGTCATGGGTGCGGCAACCACGTTCGCCGACCTCGCCGTGCCGTTCGCCGCCATCGAGATGGATGTCGCCACCGCGTGCGCATCCAGTACGGGACGGGTCGCTGCTCCCGGCACCGTTGGCGAGCGA